>NZ_CP197011.1:0-67073 GCF_051983905.1 Stenotrophomonas sp. STK17_22 | reverse complement strand
ACTTGAGCGCAGCTGAGCTTGTTCGACCAGATCCATCCCCGACTCCCATCGTTGAGATGCGGCATTCTATCAGGTACAGGTACAGTAATGCGATACCTGTACCTAATCCCGGGAAAGGAATCATGGCATCCGGATCTGTACCTGATCGGTGTGGACCGGCCCGATCACAATCCAAGAGACACCACTACATCTAGGTCTTGAACCTCGCATGGAGCACTAGCAGGCTGCTTCTCGATTAGCTGCGAAGCTCCCAGTTTCCGCTTCTCCGCAGATGTACCCGATGGTTTGACTCCATCCTCCTGGGCACTCCGGATCTGTACCTGATCGCCGCCTTGTAGAGAGGCATCGGGTCTCCGCATGTGTACCTGATGCCCTGTTTGCCCCTCTCCGGATATGTACCTGATTGGCTTCACCAGGCCGTCCCTATTCTCTGAATCTGTAACCCATCCACCTAGTTCGACCCATCCCAATGCTCTGGATGTGTACCTGATTACACATTGTCGCTGAATGCGGAGGCTACCGTAAATCTAATTTTGGCAGTTTTCCCTATCCAAAAAATAGTTTTATGGTCTAAGTCACTCACTCCTAAGGCTTTATTTCTACTGCGAAAGCCAATGTCTCCGCAGATGTACCTGTCCTGTGGAGTCTTTTCCGCAGATGTACCTGTTTGTGGATGACGCTCCGAATCTGTAGCTCGAAGCTCCATCGATGTACCCCATCCGCTCCGGATGTGTACCTATTCGTCTCCGCAGATGTACCTAACATCCTCCGAAACTGTACCTAATATGCTTTGTAAGTACATGATTGTATTGTTTTTTTTGTGGACGAAAAGCTTTAAAAAGCTTTAAAAAGCTTTAAAACAAGCTCTAAGCGCTGGGGAAGCCATCCGCTGTGGATCCGGCTCCGCAGGTGTACCTGATCGGCTGCAGCAGCTCCGTGCCTCAATCAGCGCCAACCGCTTCTGGCCAGGAACCACTCCCCTACCCTCAAGCCCCGTAAACATAGCTCTTACTTCGCTAGACGCATGTCTCACTATTCATAAGTCTGCCCGTACATCGATTTGATTCGACCGTTGTACGGGCGTACTTTTGTGTTATATTGAACTTGCGATGCGGTACACCTACGGAGACTCATGACATGCCCAATCCCGGAGTGCATGGCGATGGCCAGAAAAAAGACGATGACCGAAGAGGCCTTTGCGCAAGCAATCCAGTCTCTCGATATAAGCGAGCGGTCGATGGACATAGCACGACGTGTGCTGGTCACCGGCGAGCAACAGAAGGATGTAGCCAAGGCCTGTGGACTAACCCCTCAGACCGTAAGCGATCACGTACAGCGTGTATGGAAAGCACATTGCGCAACGATCGATCTTCCACCAGGCACAAGACGCATCACCGTAGTGCTCTCCGAGGACAAGGCGAACATCGTCCTTGCCTGGGAGCGAGAAGAGCAGATCAAACGAATCGCGCTGCCTAGCGCTGATTATTGACTATCTGGAACCATTCTTATGAAAAGCCCCGTCGTCTCGAAGAGTATGCGTTTCATCGATGCGATTTCTATGCGCATCCAAGAATCGGTCATCACAGTAGAGAGCAAGTCAATGACCGAGGAGACTTTTGCACAAGCAATCCAGTCTCTCGACCAAGGTGATCAATCAATAGACATAGCCCGTCGCGTCCTGGTCTCCGGCGAGCGCGAAGAGGACGTCGCTAACAGCTTGGGCCTGCCGACTCACTCAGTCAGTGACCAAGTACAGCGGATTTGGCAACGACATTGCGCCACGATCGATCTCTCCCGCCCTTGATTACTGACTTCCTGGAACCTTTCCTATGAAAACACTCGTTGTCTCGAATCAGAAGGGCGGCGTTGGCAAGTCCGCTATCGTCACGCAGCTCGCCATGTACGCTGTCGAGAAGCGCAATCTCCGCGTTCTGGTAATCGATTCCGATCAGCAAGGCAATTCAAGTAAGCCCCTGCTGAAATCTGGCCTGGTGGCCGCCGGCAAGCCCTTCAGCGAATACCTTCTGAACAAGGGCACCACGGTACCGCACGCGGACTTTGTTCTCCTCCCTGGTGATCCACAACTAGGGAAGCTCGAGAAGAACGCGGCCATGCACAACACCATCGCGACTAACTTCCGTCACCTGCTGGCCAGTGTCGATAACGACTTTGACCTCTGCATTGTCGATACCAACCCCTTCCCTGACATTCGCCTTACCGCGGCACTGGTTTCAGCTCAGTACGTGCTTTCGCCGATTCAGCTCAACCAGGAAGCCATCGACGGTATCGCGAAGCTGAGGGCCGACATTGCCAATGTCCAGGCGACTCTCAATCCCAAGCTGAAAATGATTGGTTTGCTCCCCAATCTAGTGCTGCCAACACCCTTCCAGAAGAACAATCTGAGGGATCTTGCCCAGCACTTTAGCAACTTGCTGATGAAAACCCCGAGCGGTTTTGCACACGTCAAGGAACGCACTGCCATTGCAGAGGCTCAGTCTGCCGGCATGCCGCTATACAAGATTCCGAAGACCAGCGCTCGTGATGCTTACAAGGAACTCTCAGAAGTGTTCGACCATGTTCTGACCGCTATGGAGGTGAAGTGATGGCCCTCGACTTCGATGAACTCAACCTGGACGTCCTGGGCGCCCCCCCCGTTGCCGACGGCAAGCCCTTTCGAGTCAAGCTCGAAGACATTCGCCCTGATCCAGACCAGCCCCGGACAGAGAAGAGTGAAGAGGACATTGCTGACCTCGCAGAGAACATCAGCGAGCGCGGTGTAAAGCTTCCCATCTCTATCCGCAGCGACGCCGAAAATCCCGGTAAGTGGATCATCAATGATGGTGAGATGCGCTACCTGGCTTCGCAGAAGGCCGGTAAAAGTGACATTCCGGCAGTTGTCGATGAGGATTTCGACGACTTTGACCAGGTCAACGCCAACGAGAAGCGCTATCGCCTTAGCCCGATGGACCTGGCGCTGTTCATCAAGAGCAAGATCGATCAGGGTGTCAAGAAGAACGTGATCGCGAAGCGGCTCGGCAAAAGCTCTTCCGTGATTGCCGAATACCTGGCGCTAGTCGACTGCCCCGAGTTCATCCTGGAGCTCTACAGGACCCGCCGTCTGACTTCTATTCGCACGATCTACGAGCTGCGCCAGCTCCACGACAAGTTCCCTGAGCAGGTCGATGAATACCTGGTAGATGTCGAGGGGGAAGTTGAGCGCAAGGATGTCGCAGCCCTTGCTGCGCGACTGAAGAATCCCGGTACATCCCCATCTGCAGGATCAACCCAAGGGGGGCCTGTTGTGGAAGGCGATGTGGCGGCTCCCGTTGAATCTCCGGTAGCAGTACAACCGGATTCTGTTACTCCCCTGCCCTCCCCTGCCGAGGGTCCGGTAGGTGGCACGACCGGTGGTGATGGGGAGCAAACGCCGCCCGAGCCTATCAAGGTAGTTGCCCACAACCCGGCTCATCAGCAAGCGTTGAACCCCAAGCCCTCTCCAACTCCTGACCCTACCCGACTGAAGAAGCCGGTGATGCTTGTGGAGTTCGACGGCCGCGCCGCTATGGTTCTGCTGTGGAACCGCCCGTCCAACCCTGGACTGCTGAGGCTTAAGTTTGACGACAACGCTGAAGAGCTCGAGGTCGACGCAGGTAGGTGCAAGATCAACTGCCTGATCGAAGCCAGTTGAACAAAGGGGAGGCCTAGCCTCCCCTTTGTTTTGCTTACGCCCATAGAAAAGGCCGCCAATGCGCGGCCTTTCTATATTTTGAGCCGGGATTAGAACTGCTCCAGGTATGCGCTGGCTAAGCTCGGATCTGCAATGGCCAATGTCACTTCGAAGGCAAGCGTCTGGCTTGTTCGGTACCCCAGGGCACCACCATTCCAGCGCTCATCGAGTTTCGCCTGCAGCCATTCGCGGACGGCGGTGTGCGCTTCAGGTGACGTTGGAGGCACCTGAAGCTTCAGCGCCAGTAACGCAGCAAGCTCGTGCGGCAGAGTCACAGTTGTTCGCTGTCGCTCTTGCACTGTGACTACTGAACTGCCCTGCGAGAGATGCTTGCTTCGCTTCACACGAAGATGAAACACCTGGTTCTTGATGCTCATGAGTCAGACCGGCAGTTGTTCTATTGGATACAATTATATCCATTAATCGCTGTTGGGTGCAGGGCAGCGCCCTGCGGATTCTGCGCCAGCAGCTTATCGCTCCGGAGAAATCCGCTCCGCACACTTTCGAATTTCCACCCCCTCCCAGCCCGCGCCGCGGACCCACCGCAGACCGATTCTTCGTCATGACGAAGTTTTGCCATGTCAGATCTAGTGGGGATCGGAGAATGAATTTCTTCGTCATGACGAAGAAAGTATCCGGGCCGTAGGGCACGCCTGAAGGCGCTGAGGCAGAGATCTGAGGTTCAGGGCAGAGCACGCCTGAGGGCGCTGACGCCTGGTGTAAATCAGTCTATCGACCGGATTGAAGCGGGGCAGAGCGAATCGTCCCTAATCGGGCTGTAGAAGGCGGAATTTCGTCATGACGAAACTTAAGAGCGCACAAGAACTAATGCAGGATAGGCACATGGTGCCAATGTGTTTACACACATGATGCCGGGTGGCATGATCGTTTCCAGATGAAACGAGGGGGCTTTGCGTGGCAAAGAAAGGGAGTCGGGGGGTCGGAAGAAGCGGTAGCGCTGTCTACTCCGTACGCGTTCCTGCTGATCTGCGTTCGGACTGGGACGCGTACTTGGAAGAGAACAACGAGGACGCAGCTGAAGCACTGCGGACGCTCATGCGCCACTTGGTGAAACACCGCCAACCGGCCTTTGTCGAGGACAAGCAGTCCTTCCTTGCCTCAGGCGAGATGGCGGCAATCGATCAGGTCGATACAAGCCCCAAGAAGCCAGTCAAGATTCGGTTCACTGAGTCCGAACTGGAGGCCTTGTATCGAGTCGCGGATCAGCATGACTGCTCAATCCAGTTCTGGATCATTGCATTGGTTAGAGCGGCGCTCACCAACGGGACCGCCATCGGTGGCGCTGAACTTCAAGCATTGGGGAAGTCCAATTACCAGCTTGCTGCTATGGGACGTAACCTCAACCAAGTCGTTCACCACATCAACGCAGATCCAACCAAGAACTTGCATCGGGTTACCGAACGCTCGATTGAACGCCTGACCAATGCGTTCGAGCAACACCGGCAGCAAGTTCACGCGGTTATCGCCGCAAACACTCAGCGCTGGGTGCTACAGCCCAAGCACAACGCCCGTCCAGAATGATGAAGGTGTCCGAATGGCAGTAGAGATTGATGGCGTATTGAAGGAGTGGGGCGATCGCATGTTCATCGTGCGTACTCGTGCCAGGCCCGCGCCAAACACCCTTGCGGGTAAGAAGAAGAAACCAAAACCTTCAGGCGGCAACAAGGCTGGCGCTGCAGGTGCCAAACGGAGTGGCATGAGCTCGGGTAGTGCACGGGAGGCTTTCAGCCGCCTTGCCCGTAAGGTGCCGGAGGTGATGGTCAAAATCACCCAAGGCGAGAAGGATCCGGTGACTGGAAAGCGAAACGTTCTCTGCAAGGACATGAAGGCCATCAAGGCGCACATGGACTACATCTCTAGGAACGGAGAAGTTCCGCTTGAGGACGAGAACGGCCAGATCATCCAGGGTGCTGACGCTGTACGTTCCGTACGCGACGATTGGAAAAGCACCGGCGGTTATGCCATACCTTTGGAAGCGGGCTATCGTCGCGAGGCCTACAGCGTCGTCCTCTCGATGCCTCCTGGAACCGACCGGAAGGCAGTCCTGGACGCCGCTCGCGATTTCGCTAAAGAGACCTTCGAGGGTCATCAGTATGTGTTTGGTCGGCATGACGACGAGTCCCATCCGCATGTGCATATTTGCGTCCGTGCTGTTGGACACGACCTGGTCAGATTGAATCCCCGTAAGTCCGACCTACTGCAGTGGCGTCAGCGTTACGCGGAGAAGCTGCGGGATCACGGCATCGAAGCCAACGCAACTTCGCGTGTACTGAGGGGGAAGGCGCAGAAGCCTGAGCGACAGGTCGAGCGGCATATGAGAAAGCGCGGCGTGCAGATGCGGAACCAACAAGCACGTCGCAACCATGCAGCGGAGGTGCCGCTTTCTGCCGACAAGGAGCATCCGGTTGAGGCCAAACTGCGTAGCAGTAGGAACCGGGTTATCGCCGGATTCGGAAGTGTGGCCAAAGCACTCGCACAGTCCGCGAACGCTGATGACCGTGCACTGGCACTAGGGCTGGCTCGCCATGCCGAATCAATGCCCCCTGCGAAGACTATGCACCGCTTGCTGGTTGAGGGAAGAGGGGAGGGTAGGGCGGAGCAGGAGGGTCGGCAGATTGCGCGCGACGTCAGTAAGCCTGGCAAGGAGCGGTGACGTTAAACAATAACTGAATCGATTTTTACCCTCATAGGGGGTATGTAGTATGCTTCCCACTAAGCTCCTCTGCCTACACGGACATCAGGCATGTCTACGAAACCACCGCGAGGAAGGGGGGCAAGCGCTCTCTTGGCCTCAGATCCAACACTGCTGGCGCTTAAGAAGAAGCTGAAGCAGCCTACTTACCCGCTGGACGTGGTCAAGGCGGAAGTTCTAGCTAGGAAAGAGCATTGCTTCACGATGTCATCGTTGGAGACGATCGCCGACGAGCTGCTGTTGCAGGTTTCAGAAGCTATCGAGCTGATCCAATTGCTGAGTGTGGATGACCACTTCTACAAGACGATGGAAGCCGAGAAGATCCCAGGTGCATTCCAGGACGTGTACCACCTGCCAATCGACGACAGTACAACCCTGTATATCAAGGTTCAGCTGGTCGAAGGCAGGTCCGAGGTAGTGATTTCGTTCAAGAGAAAAGACTAATGACCAAGTATTGCTCTGAATGTGGTTCGGCGAACATGTTGCGATTTGAGAATCGCAGCCGTACGCGTACTGTGGCCGGAGTTTCCGAGGTTGTTGACGGACTCTCTGGATGGGAGTGCGGCACATGCGGTGAGTACATGATCCTGGACGAAGACAGCCAGACCCGATACGCGGCAGCTGGTGACCGCTTGGTGCTGGCTGCACGCTCGCAACGTGCGAATGAGTTCAAGAAGGTCCGCACGTTCTTGGGCGTGACCCAGCAGGAGGCAGCCGAGATTTTTGGCGGTGGTAAGAACGCGGCCAATAGATACGAGAAGGGTCTTGCTGAGCCAGTTGCGTCAACCAAACATCTTTTGAAGATCCTCTCCGTGATGCCTGAGGCTGTGGATCTTCTTCAGGACGTGAGCCCTGAGATCAGAGCCAAGATTCTGAAGAAGCATGGGAGTTCCTCTCATGCGGTGTTGCCTGGCGTAGGTACCCTGCAAGTGGAGATCGTCAAGAAGGGTAGGGCGTACCTGAAGAAATTAGCCAAGGACTTTGGTGGTAACGCACTTCCGGTGCTGGGATTCTCTCCGTCGCCCGAGGAAGATGGCAAACCGTCAACGGTAATCTATGGTGGCACCTACCCAATGAGCTACGTAGCGGCCGACGATGCTGTCCAAATCAGAGACTATGTGGTGATGATGAAGGATCCTGCGGAGAAGTTTGGATTCGCTGATGCGAGCTATCCTCATTCCGACGTCCTTGTGATCGGACCGGATCATGGCGGTAAGAGGCCATCAACATCTTCGCGATCGGTAGATCGGCCAAAGGTCAGCTACGCAAAGCTGAAGATTTCCGTTGACGGTGAACCCGATACGCCCCTCAGGGCTGAGACTGCCTAGATAGGAAAAGAAAAGGCCCGCGAATGCGGGCCTTTCTCGTTTGAAGCCAGAAACTTCGTCATGACGAAGTTTTCTACAGGAAGAGCGCCTTCTCCTCTACTGTATGACTAGTTCCACACGACGATTCTGGCTTCGGCCGAATGCAGTACTGTTGTCCCCAGCGAAATCGACTGCAGACGCGTACTGAATGTAGATCATTGACGCCGCAACTCCCCGCCGGATCAAGTATTCGCGGGCATTGAGAGCGCGCTTCAAAGCAACTGCCTCATCCGCCGCGGACGGCTTGTCGGCATCCGTCCTGGCCACTACGTCCACGCGTTGCGCGACGGGTAATGACGAGTCCAGCTGCTTCAAGGTGCCTGGGTCTGGCTTGAATTCGGTTCCGTTTGGAGGGAAGTAGATTGTGAGCCGTTCATCTGTCTCCATCATCGGCTCAACTGACGCCGCCTGTGAAGCTGGGCTTGTGGCCTGATAGATATTGGCAGGCACTGCAGGGCGAGAAATCACCGGGGCAGGGAACACTGTGGGTTTTGCTTGCCCTGGCGACGGCAAGCCGGCGTTGATGACCTGCGCCCCGGTGTTGATGGGTTGTCGCCCAGATTTACCGGGGGAGGGTAGAGCACTTGCACAGCCAGCAAGTAGCAAAGCCATCAGTAGGGAGATTGCCGGGTTCATTTTTGCCAGATCGATTGGTTTGGATCATCGTATCAGCTATATGGAATCCTATAAATCAAATACCGTTTCCAAAAAATACAATTTCATACATGTGAAGCTCACGATTCACGGCGTATCATTGCTCCCAACAACTGATGGAGGTGGTGATGGCGACTTACGAACAGGGATTGCTCTACGAAGCGGCCTGCGAGCTGTTGAACGGTGCCATCGGCACCCTCAGTACCCAGATCAGCCAGGCGGAACAGGCACCCGTTCCCGACGCGGCCTCCCTCGAAGTGCTCAAGCGGGAGCAGTTCCGGTTGGGTGTCCTGCGACAGGACTTGGACGCTGGCGATGACGCTGCCGTCAATGCCGTCATTCAGCAATACCGCAAGCCTCCCCAGGCCGCCGAAGTACCCCGCATCCATGGGGCTGATTCGTGACAGATTCCGCTGTCGAACTTTCAGACGCTGAAAGCAGCCGCGTATTCAAGGAACGGATCCTTCCGGTGCTGCTTTCTTCGCGGAGCGCACGGGGGCCTCTACCTGAGCAACCCACAGCACTTCTTCTAGGGGGACAGCCAGCGGCGGGCAAGACCCCTCACTTGAACGACGCCGCTCGTGAATTCTCAGGAAGAGGGGCAACGTGGGTGCTCAACTTCGACAACCTACGTGCATACCATCCTCATCATGATGAGCTGATTGCACGTCACGGCTCGCGCGAAGCCCTGCACATGATGAAGGGGGAATCCGGGAAGTGGTTCAAGATGCTGCTGACAGAAGCACAGCGCCGCAAAGTCAACATTGTGATGGAAACCACGATGCGACAGCCCGATGTCGTCGCTAAGCAAGTCGCTGAGTTCCGCGGCAATGGTTACAAGGTGCACGCACGGGTCCTGGCAGTGCCAGAGCAGGAGAGCTGGGTAAGCAATCGTTTTCGGTATGAGCAAATGAATGTGTTAGGTACAGCAGCTCGCCTTACGCCCAGGTCAATTCATGACGAAGGAGCAAAGCAGCTGCTAACAACGGTGGCGGCGCTGGAGAAGGGCAGGGCGGTTGACGTTGTCGAGATTCGTCGACGCAACGTTCAGGACGTTCCGATCTACCGCAACGAGCTCATTGCCGGAGAATGGAGTAAGGCCCCCGCTGCCGCACAGACCATTACGGCAGAGCGTGCTCGGCCATGGTCACCGGAGCGAATCCATCATCACGACATTGCCTGGAACACCGTTGAGAAGCTCGCTGCGGCAAGACTGTGTCGTGCGGATCCGGAAGCAAGACATCGTGAGCTGGATCTGATGCGGAGTGAGCGATTAGACGCAACTACCAGGATTGCTGAGCGCAACGCCCGTGCAGCTCTACCCAAAGAGATGCAGCGGACTGATGTGGGGCGTGAGGTGCAGACGCAATCGCAAGACAGGCAGAAATGAAGAAGGGCCGCTTTTTAGCGGCCCTTCTTCATTTCGCGGCTCCGTTGCAGAAGTCGATGACCAGGACGTCGATCACCTTCCAGTCCAACGCCTGAGGATCGAATCCCTCCTTCCAGGGCCACTGGATTGGGGCGGCCTTGCCGGCCACCTCTGAGTAGAAGATGTCGGCGTCGTTGTTGAGATAGTTCAGCTCTCTTGTGAATCCGTATTCGCACAGAACGATGCGGTCATATCCCTCAGGGATCGACTGTGGCAACCATCCTTGTACTAGCTGGGAATGCGCATCCTGATGGGTAGCGTTCACTCATAGATCTCGTCGGGCAGTTCGACCATATTACACGCACGGGAAACCAAAAAAGTATTTTTTGGTAAAAACGTGGTAGAGTGAACTTGTTCCCTAAGAACTTTCCCAATATGGATCTCGGAACTGCACTGGCCGTCTCAACATCGCAAGCTGCAACTGCTGAGGAATGTGCAGACGCACTTTCCACGCTGCGTGACTTCTATGTTCGTGCCGCTGGCATCGATCAGGCCGCGCGCCTCTCGATCGAGGGGAGGGAAGGGCAGGCTAGCATTCGAGTTATGAGGTTTCCGAAGGACATAGAAGGGGCGGACTATGCCACTGCGTTGCTCCTCCTCGCAGACGGGCGCCGGCTTGGAGTGGCTTCGGGCCGTGCCAGCGTCCACACCGATCCCGATGGCAACTGCATCTGGGGATATGACAGCGCGCTGCAGCCACATGTAATTGCTCGTGGCCTGGATGTTGCCGCTGCGAAGTTGGCTCTTAACTGGCTTTCTGATCAAAGCAACCCGCCGCTCGCTGCGGCCTCCAACCAGGACCGACACTGAAGCTTGCTCAATAATTTGATGCCACAGCCGATAACGCGGACGCCGGCTGCTACATCTGAACTGTCAGTACCCAGCGTCTGAGCGCCATTGAGCGGCTGGAATGCCGCAATTCCTATCGAACCAGGAGCACCATCGAATGACCTCTCGTAATCGTGTTACCCGTACCCTGCTGGCCATGGCCGTCGCTTTTGCAGCTGCACCGGCAATCGCTTCATCCTCCCCGTACTCCAACGCAGTCTTCTTCGGCGATAGCCTCAGTGACGCCGGCTACTTCCGCCCCCTGCTGCCCGAAGCAACCCAGGGCCTCACCGGCCAGTTCACGACGAATCCGGGCTGGGTGTGGTCGCAGCAGGTGGCCAACTACTACGGCCTCGACAACCGTGTCAATGGCAACGGCCAGAATGGCGACAACTACGCCGTTGGCGGTGCCCGTGTGTCGGTTGATGGCAGTGGTGCGCTTGGGACCATTCCGTCGCTGAAGTCGCAGACCGCACGCTACCTGGCCGCCAATGGTGGTAAGGCTGATGGCAGCGCCCTGTACACCGTATGGGGTGGCGCAAACGACCTCTTCGCTGCCGCTGCTGCGCCGGCACAGGCACAAGCCATCATCGGCGCCGCTGCCACCGACCAGATCGCTCTGATCAGCTCTCTGAAGCAGGCCGGTGCGCAGTACGTGCTGGTGCCGAACCTGCCGGACGTGGGCATCACCCCGCAGTTCTCCGGGGTCCGGGCTCCGCTCGCCACGGCTATGTCGCAGCGCTACAACAGCGCGCTGTACGGTGGCCTGAAGAACGCCGGCATTGAGTTCATCCCGCTCGACACCTTCGGCATCTTGCGCGAAGTGACCGCAAACCCGGGTATGTACGGCTTCACCAACGTCACCAGCACTGCTTGCAAGATCAACCCGGCCAATCCGACCCAGAGCATCCTGACCTGCAATCCCACCAGCTACGTCAGCCCGGATGCGTACCAGACCTATCTGTTCGCTGACGGCGTGCACCCGACCACTGCTGGTCATGAGCTGCTGGGCCAGTACGCGGTGTCGGTGCTGGAAGCCCCGCGCCTGCAGCAGGTGCTGAGCCACTCGGCACAGACCATCGGCCGTTCGCGCGCCGATCAGGTCAGCAATCACCTGGGCGCACGTCCGGCCGATGGCCTGTCGTGGTGGGGTGGCGTGCGTGGCGACCTGCAGCGCTATGACCACGCAGACCTGTATGACGGCCTCGCTCCGGCCGGCCTGTTCGGTATCGACTGGGCGCGCGACGGCGTGGTGCTCGGCGGCTTCGCCGGCTTCGGCCGCCTGAATGCCGACTTCGGCAACAGCCGTGGCGACTTCACCCAGAAGGACACCACCGCCGGCCTGTTCGCGGCATGGTACGGCGACCGCGTCTGGGTCAACGGCCAGGTCAGCTACACCTGGCTGTCGTATGACGTGAACCGCAAGGTCCAGCTGGGCCCGGCCACCCGCGAGCACGGTGGTTCGCCGGATGGCAGCAACCTGACTGCTGCACTGAACGCCGGTTACGAGTTCGGCACCGAAGGTGGCTTCCGCCATGGTCCGGTCGCTGCGGTGATCTGGCAGAAGGTCAAGATCGACGGTTACAGCGAAAGCGCCGCCACCGGCACGCTGGCCACCGCCCTGGGCTACGACCGCCAGAACGTCGACTCCACCGTCGGCCGTATCGGCTGGCAGGCCCGCTTCGATGGTGGCACCGTCAAGCCGTACGTGCAGGTGACCTACGACCACGAGTTCGAGGACACCAAGCAGGCCAGCGCCTGGCTGCAGACGCTGCCGGAACTGGGCAGCTACCGCGTGCCGGGCCTGGACTTCGACAAGAACTACGCCACCGCCGTGCTGGGTGCGCGCATGGACCTGTTCGGCCTGCAGGGCAACGTTGGCCTGAGCACCACGGCCGCGCAGAAGCGTGCCCGCGACATGACCGTCTTCGCAACGGTTTCCGGTTCCTTCTAAGCACTAGGGGAGCGTGGCACGAAGTCCACGCTCCCAAAGCAACTTTGCTCATCAGTTCGCAATCTTGGTAGATATAGCCAGCCGTTGCGCTGGCAATACTGGAAGAATTCCTAATGAACACCACGTCAGTTGAACTTGAGTTTATCGAGCTTCCATCCTTACCAGACGCGCAAGCATTTATGCAAAACGGCTTCCTGCTGAGCATGTGGGATTGCACATGCCGGCTGGCAAAATGGGATGCATTGGCGGGACGTTTTGAGGATGCCGGCGGTCAGCTGAATCCGTTGGCGATCCGATCATGGGCATTGCTCCCGCAACCGCTAGACGCCGTAGCCTGGGGCGAACCCGTTGTGCGCGCGGCTCTCTCGGGCGACAGGTCCCAGAACAATGCAGGCTGGCTGCAACCGAAATATGAGCAGCCCGTTGCGCTACGTCAGGTGGCGAGCTGACACAGCCTGGAGCTGGTCGCCCGATCGCCCGAGCACGATCCACATGAAAGATCTAGACCAATTGGTACCTGGTTATTACTGGTACACCGAACGACCCGGAATGACACCGATCCTGGTACGGATCTACGCCAATGAAGTTCATTCGACCGAGTGCTGTTCTCGCCCCTTGGGCTGCCCATTGATGTGAATAGTGCAGACGAGATGGTTATCCGCAACGGGCGCGAGTCCGTGACTTTGCACGCCACCCGCCGGCGTGCCGTATCGGGTGGCACCCAATGAAGAAAGAAACAGTACTTGCGGAGAACAAAATGCACATCGTCCTTACCGAAAGCCAGACTCGCCAGCGACGGATCATCATTCCACTTGTCGCGTACACCGCAATCGCAGCCATTGGCATTGCGGGAGCACTCCACTGGTTTAAGCTCCTTGGACAGGGCAGCGCAATTGCAGCAACCGCCGCTGCTGTATTCGCCATCTTCTGTGCAATCGTACTTTTCCTTATCGCGTCCATCGCGAGAATCAACCACACACTCGCGAGCAGCTACGACGTTGAGCATGTCCTGGCAATGCTGGAAAGCGGTGTGCCTAACCTTGAAACCATTGCCAGTGCAATGCGGAACGGAACTCGGCTAGCGCACAGGGACGTGGTATTCGCCCGCCGCATGGAATCTAAATGGAAGCGGAGCAAGGAGCAGGAGGCGCAATCCAAGGCGACGAGCGCCCTATGCGTCAAGCAGGTAGACGCCGCGAGCCGCTATCTGGACGAGCGCCACTAGCCCCTGCACTGAACTCACCGTTTCGAGGATGCCGGCGGTCAGCTGAACCCCTTGGCGATCCGATCATGGGCCTTGCTCCCACAGCCGCTAGACGCCGCAGCTTGGGGTGAGCCGGTTGTTCGCGCGGCTCTATCGGACCGTGGAGACAACGAGATCCGCGCCTGAATTACTGTACCCATCAGTTCGCATAATAATAATTATGACAAACGATTGTTTGAATCAATTGTTTGATTTCTGCGTTCCTAATTGATGACATTTGTGCCTATTTGCTTCAAATTTGACCCTAGTTCGTGTCAATCGGGCAGCCCGAATAGCCAGATTTGACCGTTGTTCGTGTCACTCGTCCGCCAGTGACAACAACTTGAGCTCAAAATGAACGATCAAGAACACCACACCAGATTTCAGATGACCTCCTGGTTTCAGCACCCCCCCATCATCATCCGGCGCACGATCGTGCTGGCAGCGCTCCTTCTGATCGCAGTCCCAGCCGTCGCCGGCAACATTGGCAGTGATTCACGCGTAGAGGATGGTCGAGTTCAGCTCATCTTGACGAACAACACTCCTGAAACGCTCGTCACTTTGGAGCGCGTTGAAGTGCCGGTGTCGCTTATCTACAAGAGGGGCGCCGCCCGTCCGGCTGCGGTTCGCGCTGTGCCGGTCTCCGGTCCCGTAGGCGAGCGAACCATTGTCGATATTGGGTCGGTGGAAGAGGTGTTTAACGGTGGCGGTGCTGCTTCGGACACCGTTGCTCATCTCAAAGCCACAACGACTTCAGGCATGACGAAGTGCCTTATGAGGCATACGCCCGTGACAGTCCTTATGCAGCTCACCGGGGGAAGCATAAGGCTCATGCACGCAGTTCCCACTACCTTCTGCCACGCTCGCGTGGATGGGCAGGAGCCCATCGCCCCTTATGGCAGTTGACTCACCATGACCGGCAATGACCTACCAAGACAATCTCAATATCGACGGTCAGCAGCTGTGAGGTTCGCAGTCTCATTTCTGCTGAGCCTGGCACTGTTCTTTGCTTGGCTACTCGCTCACTCCCGAGATGCCGGCCGCGGATTCGATTGGCCAGTCGCGATATTCATAGTGGTTCCGGGCTGCTTGCTTATTGGTGTTGTCGCATCGAGTTTGCGTAGTAAACGCTGAGTCTACGCAGGAAGGCCGTCGATTGGCGGCCTTCTCGCTACGTCACGCTCATTCCCACTCAATGGTTGCCGGCGGCTTCCCCGAGATGTCATAGACAACCCGCGACACCCCCCGCAACTCATTGATGATCCGGTTGCTCACCGTACCCAGGAACTCATACGGCAGATGCGCCCAATGCGCCGTCATGAAGTCAATCGTCTCCACGGCCCTTAGCGCAATCACCCACTCATAAGCCCGCGCGTCACCCACTACGCCCACCGACTTCACCGGCAGGAACACGGCAAACGCCTGGCTGGTCTTGTCGTACAGATCCGCCTTGCGCAGCTCATCAATGAAGATGGCATCGGCCTTGGCCAGCAGCTCGGCGTACTCGCGCTTCACTTCACCCAGGATGCGCACGCCCAGGCCCGGGCCCGGGAACGGATGGCGGTAGACCATGGTGCGCGGCAGGCCCAGCTCAACGCCCAGGCGGCGCACCTCGTCCTTGAACAGCTCGCGCAGCGGTTCCACCAGGCCCAGCTTCATGTGCTCCGGCAGGCCGCCCACGTTGTGGTGGCTCTTGATCACATGCGCCTTGCCGGTCTTGCTGCCAGCCGACTCGATCACGTCCGGGTAGATGGTGCCCTGCGCCAGCCACTTGGCGTTCTTCAGCTTGTTCGATTCTTCGTCGAAGATTTCAACGAACAGGTTGCCGATGATCTTGCGCTTGGCTTCCGGGTCGCTCACGCCTTCCAGCGCGGTGAAGTAACGGTCGGCGGCATTCACGCGCACCACCTTCACGCCCATGTGCTCGGCGAACATCGCCATCACCTGGTCGCCTTCCTGCCAGCGCAGCAGGCCGGTATCCACGAACACGCAGGTCAGCTTCTCGCCGATGGCCTTGTGCAGCAGCGCGGCCACCACGGACGAATCGACGCCGCCAGACAGGCCCAGGATCACTTCGTCATCGCCCACCTGTTCGCGCACGCGGGCGATCTGGTCGTCGATGATGTTGGCGGCGGTCCACAGGGTCTGGCAGCCGCACACGTCCACCACGAAGCGGCGCAGCAGCGCCTGGCCCTGCAGGGTGTGGGTCACTTCCGGGTGGAACTGCACGCCGTACCAGCGCTTTTCTTCGTTGGCCATCGCGGCCACCGGAATGCGGTCGGTGGTGGCGGTGATGGTGAAGCCCGGCGGCGCAACGGAGACGTGGTCACCGTGGCTCATCCAGACATTCAGCCTCGGCTCGCCGCCGTGGTCGCTCAGGCCCTTGAACAGCGCATCGGGGTTGATCACGTTCACTTCGGCGTGGCCGAATTCGCGCTGGTCAGCGGCTTCGGTAGCGCCGCCCAGCTGCGCGGCCAGGGTCTGCATGCCGTAGCAGATGCCGAAGATCGGCAGGCCGCTGTCGAACACTTCCTGCGGCGCGGCCGGGGCACCCGGCAGCGTGGTCGATTCCGGGCCACCGGACAGGATGATGCCCTTGGCGCCGAACGCGGCGATCTCGGCCGGGTTGTGGTCCCAGGCCCAGATTTCGCAATAGACGCCCAGCTCGCGGATGCGGCGGGCGATCAGCTGCGTGTACTGCGCGCCGAAATCGAGGATGAGGATCTTGTCGTTATGGATGTTGGTCATGGCGCCCCGGCAATGCAGTAGGGAAAACGAAAATCTGAAAGAGAAAATGCGGCGGCAGATAGAGAAAGAGGAACGGGAAGTGCTTCCCCGTTCCTCTTTGCTCGGCCCGCATCAGGCGCGGTAGTTCGGCGGCTCTTTGGTGATCGTCACGTCGTGGACGTGGCTCTCACGCTGGCCGGCGCCGCTGATCTTCACGAACTTGGGCTTGCTGCGCATGTCTTCGATGGTGGCGCAGCCCACGTAGCCCATGGTGGCGCGCAGGCCGCCCATCAGTTGGTGGATGATGCCGCCCACCGGACCGCGATACGGCACGCGGCCTTCGATGCCTTCCGGCACCAGCTTGTCGGCGGTGGCGGCGTCCTGGAAGTAGCGGTCCTTCGACCCCTTCTCCATGGCGGCCAGCGAACCCATGCCGCGGTAGCTCTTGTACGAACGGCCCTGGTACAGCTCGGTCTCGCCCGGCGATTCCTCGGTACCGGCCAGCAGGCCACCGACCATGATGGTCGAGGCACCGGCGGCCAGCGCCTTGCCGATGTCGCCCGAGTAGCGGATGCCACCGTCGGCGATCAGCGGGATGCGGTCCTGCAGCGCTTCGGCCACCAGGTCGATGGCGGTGACCTGCGGCACGCCGACACCGGCGACGACGCGGGTGGTGCAGATCGAGCCCGGGCCGATGCCCACCTTCACTGCGTCCGCGCCGCTGTCCAGCAGCGCCAGTGCGGCTTCGCCGGTGCAGATGTTGCCACCGATGACCTGCACGTTCGGGAAGTTTTTCTTGACCCAGCTGACGCGGTCCAGCACACCCTGCGAGTGGCCGTGCGCGGTATCAACCACGATCACGTCCACGCCGGCGGCGACCAGCGCTTCCACGCGGCGATCGGTATCGCCACCCACGCCGACGGCAGCGCCAACCAGCAGGCGGGTCGACAGATCCTTGGCGGCGTTCGGGAAGTCGGTGTTCTTCTGGATGTCCTTGACGGTGATCAGGCCACGCAGTTCGAACGAATCATTGACCACCAGCACCTTTTCGATGCGGTTGCGGTGCAGCAGCTGCAGCACTTCGTCGGACGCGGCGCCTTCCTTGACCGTGATCAGGCGATCCTTCTTGGTCATGATGTGGCGGACCGGATCGTCCAGCTCGGTCTCGAAACGCATGTCGCGGTGGGTCACGATGCCGGCCAGCAGGCCGTCGCTGCCCACCACCGGCACGCCGGAGATGTTGTGCGCCTGGGTCAAGGCCAGCACGTCGCGGATGGTGGTTTCCGGGCCGACGGTGATCGGGTCGCGGATGACACCGGCCTCGAACTTCTTGACCTTGGCCACTTCCGCGGCCTGCTGTTCCAGGCTGAGATTCTTGTGGATGATGCCCATGCCGCCGAGCTGGGCCATGGCGATGGCCAGGCGGGCTTCGGTGACGGTATCCATGGCTGCGGACAGGATCGGAAGCTTCAGCTTCAGGTCGCGAGTCAACCGCGTTTCGAGGTTGACGTCCTTGGGCAGGATGGTCGAATGGGCGGGGACGAGCGAGACGTCGTCGTAAGTGAGTGCTTCAGCCTGGATGCGCAGCATCGGCATACCCGAGATGTGGGGAAGCGCCCCATGGTACCCCATGGCTACATCGGGGGCAAATTTGGCAACCAACAAACAGGCTGCGTGGATAGGCATATATCCACGCAGGCCATCCAGCTTTCAGTCCTGTTGCGCCCTGCTGGGCGTCAAGTCGGGCCACGGCGCAACAAGCGGTTCTACGTCCGGCAGAAGGAGCGCTGCCAGGTCATCGATCACAATGCCACCCAGGTCCAACGGTCCAAGGTCCAAGTCTTCGAGGGATAGCCCGGAGAACGATGATTGAATCCGTTGCTCGTCACCCTCCAGAACACGACACCGTTCATTCAAGACAGGATCGGTGACGAAGATTGCAAAGCCTTGGCTTTCAAGCGCTTCCACCATCTCTGACATCAGCTTGAAGCTGCCACCATCCAGATTCCAGCGCTCGAGCTCGTATTCAACGCCGGCAGCGTCGATGAGCGGATAGAGGTAGCGAATACGGCTCTCCATTAACCCCCGGACCATGATGTCGCTTTCACCTGGTGTGATGTCAGTGACACGGCTCAGCCCCTCCCCAGCCGCCTGAGGCGCGCTGCGCAGGCCAAGCCCCACTTTGCCTAGACCAAGCACCAGTCCGTCAATCTGCGCTCGAAGGAAGCGCTGCGCTAGTTCCTCCCTAATTCCTCGTAGGGTCTGGGGACTCACGGCCGAACCTTCGACCTTAACCCGACTGCTGCTCATGTGCTTGCGCCAGACAACTCCTGCAAGACTGATCGCAAGTCCCAACACGGCTGAAGTGTTCAACCAAAGCACTAGCCGGCCAGAGCCGGCCCACTCCCTGTCCAAGGCCGCGATCCAGAATCCGGAGACCGCGATGATGCCGGCAGTGGCGGCTATCGCAACGGCCCGATGACTAAGGGCATTGTTGGCAGAAATGCGCATCGTTAGCCGCCCTCCACTAACCGAACCGCTGCGAGTTCTAACGTATCAAGGGCATCGCCCGGTGCCTCGGTGGCGTCTGGCCAAGGACGTGGCCAGCCCTTGGGTGGGCGCAGCCACCATGGATTGGTTACCCCTGCAGCTTCAGCGAGATCAGCTAGCCAGGCGTCACGGTGGGCCAGCATCGAGACCAATTCAGGGTGCTCGACGAGCAGCTGCGGCGCATGGCGCTGCAGCAGCTCCAAAATTGCCCGATTCTCATCGATCTGAGCCCAAATTCCGGTGGTACGCCGGCCTTCGCTCTCGCTGGCGTACCGATCCCCTCGCAGTACGACCTCGATGTTCTTCAGCCGCTCCAGAATTGGTCCCTTGAGAAACGCCACCAAGTGCTGGCTGGGTCCCATCGCGTTCATTGGATAGCACCTTCGCGCGCTAGCTGGGACTCGATCCGATCCAGCCGCCGCTCCGACTCCTGACGCTGATTGATGTGTCTCACAGCATCGTCGCCCTGACGCACATGCTTGAGATCAATTTCGGAATGCCCCCGAAACCGATTGCGGACCTTCACACGATAGGACTTCGTCAACCAGGACGGTAGCCCGGTGAACATCACCGCATCCTCCGCGTCATGCCAGCGAACGCCATATGCACCCCTATTCCATGGCAGCAGTCCACGCTGCACCCAGACACCGGCCGCATCAGTGAAAAGCTCGACCGTATTCAGCCAAAGCACACGGTAAACGAATCGGCCAAAGCCGATCGCGAGTGCAGCAACGGTCAGCTTCCAACCTATAGGTGCCAGGGCAATTGCAAATGCGCACCACACCAGCAGCATCACCGATGGACCGACGTACGCAGTCCACGCCAACTTGTAGGTGTTGCCCCGTTGCGTATCAGAGATAGCAGTTCCATCCGCGCTCATCGCGTACGCTCCGCTCTGTGGTGGTCAGCAGCCTTGGCCTTCTCTGCGCCACGATTCTGGGAAGGTGCTCGCTGATCAAACACCTTGATGGTCGGAACACGCCCACCAGCCGCCTCAAGCTGTGCCAGACGTCGTTGAACTTCCTGTTCGACCCTCTGTCGGGTCTCGGGATTTTTGATCCGGGCTGCAGCAATCGAGTGCACCACTCGGCCGATGACCTTCGCTTTGTCGACCATGGGCGTATCTCCAGGACGGAGCGGGTTGTAGTCCTCAATCCGCTGTGCCTGCTTGCGCTTAGCGTCGATCTGTTCCCTGGTCGGTTCGCCCTTCTTACCCTGTTCCTGCGGCACGCTATCCCGCTGCTCGCCGCGCGCTTTTTCCGGCTCCCTACCCCTTTCCACGGTGTTGGTCGAACGAGCCTCGATCAGGTGAAGTGCCGCCGCCCGGTCTGCATCAGTCGGCGAGTATCCAGGCATTCTCACCCCGTTCGCCTCTGCTTGGATCCAGAGGTCACGCTTGAACTCGTGCGAACCGTTGACTTTCACTGTCGTCCAACCCTTGGCCACGATCATTTTGATCAAGGCCTCTGCCACCGCGGGCCCCTTCTCTGCAGTGACTAGACGAGAGCCTTTGTCCTGGAATGCCAGGGTGTTGGCCTTATCCTTGAAGTAGTATCGCGAGTCCATCACGATGAACTGCTTCTTGAGCGCCTCAAGCTGCGCAGATCGACGCCGTTCCAGTTCCTGGGTCAGTGCTTTCGCAGGTTCCGGATTCGGCTGTTTGGCAGCCGCATTTGGCCCCTTCTCTTCCTGCTCTTTGCCTTCCTCATGGTGCTGCTCGGCAGCACGACGCGCCACGCTCTCCAGGAAACGCTTCTTGTCCGGGCTGACAGTGGCGCTGCCTACATCCGCTTCCTTCACCGACGACTTGTTCAGCTCGAACTGAACCGCCTGTTCGATCGCACTCTCCTGAGCTTGCGGCGACAGCCCCTCGTGCACTGACAGATCCGTTCCGGACAAGGAGCCCTTCTCGCCCGCAATTCGGTGGATCTTCCCCGCGTTCTCAACGCCCAGCGTGTGGACCATCTCATTCGCGTCAACCCCCTTGACGCGATGGACGACTTTTCGGCCCATCCGGAATCGGAGGTCGTACGTAACCTGGTCTCCGTCGACAACCCGGGTGTAGTCAACGGCGCTGGCCTCCTGCCCGTCGATCTTGACCAGGCCGTTCTTTGCGTCAATCTCCGCCATCTTCCCCTCCGGGGGTGCTTGTCTGATACCAAATAATAGCGTACGGATTGCCAAAAAACAGTTTTTGGATTATT
This sequence comes from Stenotrophomonas sp. STK17_22, assembly GCF_051983905.1. Classification (NCBI taxonomy): domain Bacteria; kingdom Pseudomonadati; phylum Pseudomonadota; class Gammaproteobacteria; order Lysobacterales; family Lysobacteraceae; genus Stenotrophomonas; species Stenotrophomonas sp. STK17_22. The sequence goes on along the minus strand of NZ_CP197011.1, from coordinate 45,677 downwards.
GGTCTGCTCATGGGACGACCTCAAGGCGTCACCTCCTCCACTTCCAAGGAAAAGCGATGACCACGCCGAACCAACATGCATCGAATGCCAACGCCTGCACGGCAGCGGTGGCGGCATGAGGATCCTGGCCATCGACCCCGGCACCGATGAAAGCGGGTGGTGCCTGCTGAAGGATGGCAGTGTCCTGGAATCCGGCGTGATGCCGAACCATGAGCTGTTGACCGTAGTGGCTGGATGGAGCCGCTACAGCGAGGACGAGCTGGCCATCGAGATGATTGCCAGCTATGGCATGGCTGTGGACCGTGAGGTGTTCGAGACCTGCGTGTGGGTCGGTCGCTTCGCCCAGGCCTGGCACCAGCCCAACGCCGTGCGCCTCGTGTATCCACCGGGTTGGTAAACGCAACGCGGCCGCTGCGCCTGATGCTAGAAGAAAAGCCCCGGAGTTCCTGGGGCTTTCGTCATTTCGGGACAGTGTCGTCGCCCAAGCGCCATTGCCGCCCGCGGCGGTCACCCGACGATCCATCGCATCGCGCGAGAATCTTCCCAGCTACCCTATGGACATGCTCTCCAAGGCCTACCGCTGGACTCACGTCGACTCGGGCTCGTACCTGCACTTCAACTGCAGGTGCGTTGCCTACGCGCAGCCACGCGCAGACGGCAAATGGCACCATGTTCTGCGCTGGCAGGGACGCGAGTTCTATGGCGTCGCCCGGAGTAGCGCCCAGGCTGTCCGCTGGATCGAATCCTGGATCGGTGCACGCCCAGGCGAGCTGCCGGCATTCCCGGAACGCCGCTCTCGGCGGAGGTCGTTGGTCTAAGGGATCTTCACCTGAAAAATTCATCTGACGCATGCGCTTTCGATGCGTGTGTGCGAAACCTTCGGCCCGGGCTGTCGTGAACCGAGCCCCCTTGGGGTCTCGGCCCTGCGGGCTTCCATCCTTCGCGCCCTGCGGGCGCCTTTCGCCTTCGCGCCTGGCGGCGCTGCGCGCTCCGCTTGCGCAATGGCCCCGCATGCGCCGGGCCATTGCTATCCGATTCCTGTCACACGCGCTGCGTAGCCGGTTGAACATGCCGCTCTCGCTCGGTGCCCTGTTCGCCTGTCCAGCAACTTAGCCCTGCTCGGTCCCGGATCAAGGACCGCAAGCTCGCCCCCTGCACCCGGTCTCGGCCTACGGCCGAGCTGCGGCTTTGTGTGCGTCCTTGATCCGTGCCCTGGCGCAGGCCTGCGTTGGGACATACGGCGAAAAGGACACTCAGCGAAGCATGTTCAACCCACACAGCACCGAGGGCAAAGCAGTGACGAAATCGGCAAATCAACAGCCCAGCCAACAGCAAAAGCCGGCTCTAGGAGCATCTAGCAAAGCATGTCGTTTGTTCCAGCTGGGGGCACTGGTTGGGACACCTGCAGCGATGGCGGTTTTGGGGGAAGCCGTTGGGGGGTTCCTGAGCCTTGTAGCCCGACACGTCACCGGCGACTTCGGAGATGTCTGCGCGGAGGACGCCGAGATGAACCGCGAGGCCATCAAGCGCGGAGATCGAATCCTCTCCAGCTATTTGGTTGGAGAACAGAAGGTTTGGGTTATCACCGAAGCCGACCGAAGCCTTACCACGGTGTTGCTGCCGTCTGACTACTGACGGCAGCACCCACCGCAGCCCCCGAAATACCTAACTCAACCGCAAAGGAGATTAACCATGTCCACCAACACCCTGCCCCTGTCCCAGCTGGTCGTTTCCCCGAAGAACGTGCGCCCGGAGCCCGGCGATGTGATCGCGCTTGCCGCGTCCATCGCCGCCCTGGGCTTGCTGCAGAACCTCGTTGTCAGTCCGACCGAGAATGGCACGTACCAGGTGGACGCCGGTGGCCGGCGCTTCGCTGCCCTGTCGCTGCTGGTGGAACAGGGCAAGATCGCGGATGACTTCCCGGTCCCGGTAATGATGATTCCCGCCGAAGAAGCTACCGCCGCCAGTCTTGCGGAGAATGTCCAGCGCGAGGCCATGAATCCGGTGGACGAACTCAATGCGTTCAAGCAGCTGGTGGATGAAGGTTTCACCATCGACCGCGTGGCCGACACTTTCGGGGTGACGCCGCTGGTTGTGCAGCGCCGGTTGAAGCTGGTGGCTGCAGCGCCTGAACTGCTGGAACTCTACCGCGCCGACGGCATCAGCACCGACCAGATGCTTGCGCTGTGCTCGACCGACGATCACGAAGTGCAGGTGAAGGTGTGGAACACCCACGGGCGCAACACTTGGAACGGCCCCGCCAAGCCTGCCGACCTGCGCCGCGCCATCCTGACCCGCGAAGTCGAGGCCGACCGCGATCACCGCGTGCCGTTCATTGGTGGCGTTGCCGCCTATGAAGCGGCTGGCGGTGAAGTGCGCCGCGATTTGTTCAGCACCGATGGGCAGGCCGCGATCCTGACCGACCCGGAGCTGCTGAACAAGCTGGTGGCCGATAAGCTGGAAGCCACCAAGGAAAACCTGCTGGCCGAGGGCTGGGGCTGGGTCGAAATCTGGCCGACCTGGAATCACTCCGCCGCCTACGCTTTCGGCACCCTGTCGTCGGTTGCCGCTGACCTGCCGGAAGAAACGGTCATCCGCATCGCTGCGCTCAACGAAGAAGCTGAACAGCTGGAAGCCGAGCGGGAGAAGCTGCACGAAGCTGCAGAAGACCGTGGCGACGACTACCTGACCGATGCGGAGTCGGAGCGGGACGATCAGATTGACGAGCGCAAGAACGCCATCACCGCTGAAATCAAACTACTGGAAAGCGCTCGCGTGCAGTACGCGCCGGAGGCGATGCCATCGGCTGGCGTGATCCTGTGCTTGCAGGAGTCGGGCCTACGTATCGAGCGAGGCAAGGTCAAGGCTGCCGACCGCGAGACTGCCAAAGCCGGGCTGGGTGGTGCTGGCGAAATCACCGGGGGCCGCGAAACCGAAAGTGCAGGCCGTCCGAAAGGTGACACCGTGTCCGACGCCCTGCGCCGGTCCCTGCTTGGTCACCGCAATCTGGCTGTGCAGGAAGTGGCCGCGCAGAACGTCAACGCCATGAAAATCCTGCAGGCGTGCTGGACCGTGAAGGACTTGCGCAGCGGCATCAACGACACCCCGACCAACCTGCTGATTTCTTCCAATGGCCGCGGCACCCGCAATGGCTGCCCGATCACCGATGATGCTGGCAAGGCCAAGGCCGATGCTTTCCGCGAAGCGTGCAAGACCGCGATCAAGGACTTGCCGACCGCAGACGGCAAGCTGTGGGAGGCGCTGGCGGAAATGAAGCCCGCGCAGCTGGACAAGATCATTGCGTTGGGCGTGGCCCGCTCTATCAGCCTCGACGAGAACAACACCGGCCTGACCGCGAAGCTGCTGGAAACGCTGGGCTTTGACATGGCCGAGCATTTCGAGCCGACCGCCGACAATTACCTGGGCCGTGTTTCCATGAAGCTGATTGTCGAGGCGCTGAACGAGGCCAAGCAGGTCAAGGGCGAGGCCGACAGCACCGCGCTCCTGTCGATGAAGAAGGGCGCGCTTGCCGCCGAGGCCGAGAAGCGACTGGCCGGTTCGGGCTGGGTGCCGAAGGGCATCCGCACCCCGAAGCAGAAGGCGAAGAAGGAGGCCGAGCCGAAGGCCAAGGCGGAACCGAAGGCGAAGGCCCAGCCAAAGGCCAAGCCGTCCAAGGCAGCGCCGAAGGCGAAGGCTCCGGCCAAGGCCGCAGCCGAGGCGACTCAGGCCGCCGCCTAACAGCCGAGGGTGGCCGGGTATCCGGCCACCCCTTCCAGCCGAAGACCAGGAACCGCCGCCATGACCTCCCAGAACGATCCCCACGCTCTCGTCCGCCACATCGAGAACATCAACGAATTGCGTGCTTCGCACCTCCCCAACATCGGTGACTTGACCGCAGTGGCCCGTGCAGATGGCATAGATTTCATTGTTGAAGCATGTGCTGAACAAGAGGGCAGGTACTACCGCGTCTCCGCTGCGACTGGCGAGGAGGCTTGCTGGGGCGACTGCATCGGCTGGGCTACTGCGACTTCACTTCGCGAGGTGGTCATTCGCATCCGGTCAGCAGAGCTGAGGGCCGGTGTTTCTCCCACTCGCACATAGGTGGCCGGGCCCAGCCCGGCCACCCCACGCCCCGACAGGATCACACCATGAGCTACCTCCCCGAACACCTTGCCATCGCTGAGAACCTGACTGCCGCAACCTGCGCAGGTTCACTGGTCGATGCCTACGCCGCCCTCAAGGGGCATCCCCCGGCAAGCATTGTGAGCGCCGCCCTGATCTGCGGTTACTCCTGTATCGCTACCCGGAACCAGCGGAAATCTCTCAATCACATACTGGCCCAGGTATCAGAGGCAACCCGGCGCCGAACCGATGGCTTCGGGCTGCGGGCTACAGCCCACTGACTGCAGCGCCACCCACGGGTGGCGTTCTTGTTTTGCCCGCACAGCGGGCGCGGGCAGATCGCGGTGCGCCTGCGGCACACGACACTTGGGGCGACCAGATGCGCCGCCTACCGGCTCCCACCTGGCCGCTGACGTGGCCGGCCATGCCGGCGACATCGCTTGGCGATGGACATGGGCTCACCGTCTGCCGGCGGCAGCCAATGAACCACATGCCGGGCTCACCTCGCTGACCTGCTCCTGCAGGCCTGCGCTGCGCGCATCGCTTCGGGCCGGTGTTCCCCCCACTGCGGCCGCTCCAGCGGCCTTCGAGGGGCGCGTGCGCATCCATCGGGGCCGCGGGGCGACGCCGCCCCGCTGATGCCTACACAGGCGCTGGCCTCAAGGGCCGGGCACGCCCCCGTGTCCTCGCTCCGCTGCGGGCCGCGCCAGGGCCTGCCCTGCGGCCTACGGCCGCCCTCCTTGACGCCAGCGCCTGCTGCGGCCTCCTGTCTTCGTTCCGAAGCATCCGGCGCCCTGCCGGCTGCGCCGACCGGCCTTGAATGCCACGGCACTGCGACCAATGAGGAAATCCATGCAAGAGTCCACCAAGCTACCGTCTGTTGGAGCCGTAACCGCAGCGGTCATCGCCGCATTTCATGCCTGGCATGAACGCTGGGGAACGCCCCACGACCTGGTGCAGAGCCTTTCATCGGTGATAGGCCACGCCGCCAACTTCGATCTGGATCAGGCCGAAGGTGATTGTGCAGGCCTGAGCATCTACCAGATTGATATTCATCGGGGCATTGAATCGCACTACGTCGGCGTGCTCTATGGAGAAAGCGTCCTGTCGATCTTCCTCTATGGCCCCCGCACGTTCACGTTGAGTACCGGACGCGCCGAATCTGCGGACGACGACTCTGGCGAAATGCTCACTTTTGATCCACACAGCATGGACGAGCTCGACGCCCTTGGCATGTTCAGCCAAGTACCGAAGTGCCGCCCTCGCCAGTTGGCCATGGTGGATTTGGGGTTCTGATCTAGACCAGAAGAACCCGCCTATTGCACTGCCGACCGCGCCGACTGGCCCTGAATGCCACGGCACTGCGACTAACGAGGAACCCGATGCACGGATCCATCCCAATCCAGCCACCTGTTCTGGCGTTCTGACCGACAACCGAAGCATCAAGCCTACCTGCGTGCTCGCGCCGCCCCTGAATCCACCTTCTTCCTGGAGACCTATCGTGATGAGTTCCACCCAGCAGCGCATTCGGGACACTCTCGCCTGGTACCTGCTTCTGGAGCGCGGCGCTACTCGCCGCGCTCGCCACTTCGAGGCCCTCGCCGACAACCCTTGCAATCCCAATCGCGCCGCTTCTGCGCGCGTCGCCACCGGCTACCGAGCGGACGCAGCCAAAGATCGTCGGCGCGTTGCCGAGCTTCGATCGGAACTTGCTGCTGCGGTGAACACGTCGCCCCAGGTCCGGGAAGAGCGCGCGTGCACGCATGACCCGTCCTAAGTCTCAGATTTTGATATTCAGTTGCTGTACCGTCCAAACCACTGCCACTGCAGGAGACTATTCGATGACCCATGACGAGACGAACAGAAATGCTGCGCCGGCATTGACCCGGTATTATCACTTCATGCGTGAAACCTACTTGTGGGTTCCGGCTGTTGCAATGAGCTACTGCATCGCCATCTATATCCTCGCTCGCCTCGGGGCCTTTGATCCGCTGCCACTAAGCGCAAGAAATTTGATCGCATGGTCCATCCCGTTTGCGCTCCTGCTGGGTCTCGTCCCAGCATTTCTCCCTCCCAGGTCTATTCGGCGGCTCCATCGTTAAGCATCAACCTGCCAGATCGTTTCTTGAGCAGTGAGCTTTTAGTGACGCCACCTTCGGGTGGCGTTTTTTGTATCGGCAGCGCGGGCGTAATCGCGGTGCGCCTGCGGCACACGACAATTGTGGCGGCCAGCTGCGCCGCCTGACGGCTCTCACCTGGCCGCCGACGTGGCCGGCCATGCCGGCGACATCACCTGGCGATGGACATGGGCTCACCGCCTGCCGGTGGCAGCCAGTGAACCGCATGCCGGGCGTACCTCGCTGGCCTGCTCCTGCAGGCCTGCGCTGCGCGCACCACTTCGGGCCGGTGTTCCCCCCACTGCGACCGCTCCAGCGGCCTACGGGGGGCGCGTGCGCATCCATCGGAGCCGCGAGGCGACGCCGCCCCGCTGATGCCTACGCAGGCGCTTACCAGCATCAAGGGCCGGGCACGCCCCCGTGTCCTCGCTGCGCTGCGGGCCGCGCCAGGGCCTGCCCTGCGGCCTCCGGCCGCCCTCCTTGATGCCAGCGCCTGCTGCGGCCTCCTGTCTTCGTTCCGAAGCATCCGGCGCCCTGCCGGCTGCGCCGACCGGCCTTGAATGCCACGGCACTGCGACCAACGAGGAACCTGAAAGCATGCTTGACGCCTCCCCTGTGACCTCCTGCAACGGCGAAATTCTCGAAGCGGACGAGTTCTTCGCTCCCGCGCCGTTCGACCTGTTCAACACGTTGATTGGGCAGTATCAGAGCACCCGGCATCGCCTTGCCGAAATGGCAAGCGCGGTCAGTGCTGAGGCTTGCGCGGGCGTTCTGCACTACTTCGTGCAGGCGAACACGCCGGAGAGCCGTTACAGCATGCCTACCACCGTGGCGGAGTTGTTCGACCTGGACCGCGCTACCGCATACCTCGATGCAGATTTCTGGCAGCGAGCGTTGAACATGACCGACGTGCTGCAGATCATGCCGCAGAAGCGCAAAGACGAATGGTATGCGCAGATCCATGAGCCGCTGGGGAACGGCAAGACCCGTCGTCCAGGTGTTGAAGCCATCGAGCGTATTCCCGAGTTCACGGAAGACAACGTCCGGGCCTCGCTGGAATCGCTGATCGCCATGCGTGGCCAGTTCTTCGCCGAGCGCGTGGATGGCCTTTTCCGGGCGCTCTCCCGCAAGCACGTCACCAACCAGCCCGAGGGCTTCTCCAAGCGCATGATTCTCCGCGTCCTGGACGAGTACGGAACCCGCAACTCGAGTGCATGCGGCGTTATCAACGACTTCCGCGCAGTAGTGGCCAAGTTCATGGGCCGCGATGAGCCCGTGCACGGCAACAGTGATGCGCTCATCGATGTTGTTCGGCGAAAGCAGGGCGAATGGCAGGACGTGGACGGTGGAGCGTTCCGCATCCGGATCTACAACGGCGTGGGGACGGCGCACATTGAAGTGCATGAGTCGATGGCCTGGCGCCTGAACGCTGTGCTGCACAGCCTGTACCCGCAGGCGATTCCGTCCCGATTCCGCGAGCCACCGAAGAAGGCGCGCAAGGTCACCTCGGCGCCGCTGTTCTCCAAGCCGCTGCCCTTCGCGGTGCTGCATCTGCTGGCCAACATGAAACCGGGCTATGAGCCCAGCAACGACGAGCGTTGGAATGCGCCGAAGTTCCGCAACATCCCGCGCACTTTGCGTTTCGAGTACAGCTCAACCGCCAGCGAGGCGGCGCGGAAGCAGGCCGAGCAGGTCTTGGAGGCCATCGGCGCAGTTTGGGAGAAGCAGGGGAACGTGGGCCATTGGCGCTTTGACTATGAGCCGGGCGAGGTCATTGACTCGATCGTCTGTAGCGGCATGATCCCTGACCAGGTATCACACCAGTTCTACCCTACCCCCGCCCGAGTGGCTGAAATGGCAATGGCACAGGCGTATGAGGGTGCCACCGAAGGCATGCACTGGCTGGAACCGTCTGCAGGCAATGGTGCCCTGGCGGACCTGATGCCCAAGGGGGCCACGTGCATCGAGGTGTCAGAGCTTCGCGCCGCAATTCTTGCCGCCAAGGGTCACGACGTACAGTGCACCGACTTCCTCGCGGTGCCTAGCACCCTCCGCATGGACCGAATCGTGATGAATCCGCCGTTCTCCGGCAACCGTTGGCAGGCCCACGTGGAGCATGCGGCGACCATGACGGCTCCGGGCGGGCGATTGGTAGCCATCCTCCCCGCGTCGGCACCTGGCCGCTTCACACTGTCCGGTTTCACCTGCAGCTGGTCACAGACCATCGCCAATGAGTTTGCCGGTACCAGTGTAAGCGTGGTCATCCTGACAGCGGACCAGGACGCCTAATCCACCTTCTCTAAATCAGGAATGCCCGCCACTGGCGGGCGTTCACTGCCGACTCCTCTGAGGTATCCTCGGCCAATGGAAACACTCGTTCCCACCTCGTGCGGTTGCATGATTCCGGCGCCCTCTGATAGCTCTCCATATGCCATTGGCTTTGTGACGGCGCTCAGCAGGTTTGCCGTACTTGAATGTGCAAGAGCAACGACTCTGGGAGAGCTGTTGGCCAGCCTACAATGCGACGCTGATCACGCTGCCGATGAGGACCACATACATGACCTGTGGCGGCTTGCCCAACCCGCATTCACCGAGGAAATGCTTCAGCTTGAGCTCCAACGTGACGAATCTCGGGCCAGTGAGGAGCTCGCCCGGGTCTACCTAGTCTCCCTCTGCAACAGCGGAGCCGACCTGCAGGCCGTCATGAGTGAAGTTTTTGCAGTTTTGGCGGAGAGAGACGCTCGCTCACCCCGGTAGATCACTGCCCCGCGTTAGGACTCTGAACTGCTGGGCCTCTCAAACGCGACCCGCCCAGGGCGCGCGACATTCTTGGGCGTCCAGCTGCGCCGCCTGACGGCTCTCACCTGGCCGCCGACGTGGCCGGCCATGCCGGCGACATCACCTGGCGATGGACATGGGCTCACCGCCTGCCGGTGGCAGCCAGTGAACCGCATGCCGGGCGTACCTCGCTGGCCTGCTCCTGCAGGCCTGCGCTGCGCGCACCACTTCGGGCCGGTGTTCCCCCCACTGCGACCGCTCCAGCGGCCTACGGGGGGCGCGTGCGCATCCATCGGAGCCGCGAGGCGACGCCGCCCCGCTGATGCCTACGCAGGCGCTTACCAGCATCAAGGGCCGGGCACGCCCCCGTGTCCTCGCTGCGCTGCGGGCCGCGCCAGGGCCTGCCCTGCGGCCTCCGGCCGCCCTCCTTGATGCCAGCGCCTGCTGCGGCCTCCTGTCTTCGTTCCGAAGCATCCGGCGCCCCGCCGGCTGCGCCGACCGGCCTTGAATGCCACGGCACTGCGACCACTCTGGAGCCAAGCCATGCACGATTTCCTTCCTACCGCTGCGGTCATTAAAGTTGGCCAGGTGATCTATACCAACCTGTATTCGCGTGGCTACGGGGTTGTGGTGGCCACCAAGGGCAAGCAAAGCTGCGAACCCGGCGCTACGCCGCAGGACCGGGCAACCTTCGACATTGTGTTCCGTTCCACGGGTCAGCAGTCCAAACAGCTGCCGGAATCCATCCTGCGCGGGGTGCAGTGGAAGGTGTTCAGTGAAGTGGCAACCGCTGCAGAGGTTCAGGCATTGGTGTTCCAGGCAGAGCAATACGCGGAACAACAGGCCTATGACGCCGCGAGCGAACAGGCGCGCCACGCCCTCGCAGTTGCTCAGCTGCGGGTAGATCCGGCCTATGAGTACCTTGAGCAGACCGCCGAGGCAGGTTGCCATTCAAAGCTGGCGGTGCGGAACATCCGCAAGGCCCTGAAGGCCGCTTTTCCAAAGGTCAAGTTCAGCGTTCGCAGTGATTACAGCGCCGCCCGCGTTCGGTGGACCGATGGTCCGACCGTCGCCGCCGTCGACGACGTAGTGAAGCGATTCAAAGCTGGCAATTTTGACGGCATGACGGACTGCTACGAATACAGCCGCAGCCCTTTTGGCGACGTGTTTGGCTCGATCCAGTACACGTTCACCAGCCGCGAATACTCGGATTCGTTGATTCAGCATGCTATCCATCAGGCGTTTATTCGTCATGCGGAGGACCTGGCCGGCGTAGATTCGGCGTCGGTGGCCGATTTCCGAAACGGCCGTCTGAGTCGGATCTACGTCGAGCTGCCCCGAGCGGCTGATCTGCAGCAGCTGGTGTGGCAGCTCCTCGGACTGAGCCAGGTGAATGCAATTGGGGTTGTGACAACCGCATAGAGCTGGCGCGCGCCCAGCTCGCCGCCGTCGCTGTCGGCGGCGAGCTGATGCGGACCTGGTGCTGGCCAGCACCAGCAGCAAATCAACCGCGCGATCGCGCGGAACCGACTCGGCTAGGTAGCCGAGGACCGGCCTGCAGGCCGGGTGGGTCGTCACCGGCACAGCCGGCGTCGACCAGGTCTTGGTGCTGGCCAGCACCAGCAGCAAATCAACCGCGCGATCGCGCGGAACCGACTCGGCTAGGTAGCCGAGGACCGGCCTGCAGGCCGGGTGGGTCGTCACCGGCACTGCCGGCGTCGACTAGGTCCTGGTGCTGGCCAGCACCAGCAGCAAATCAACCGCGCGATCGCGCGGAACCGGCTCGGCTAGGTAGCCGAGGACCGGCCTGCAGGCCGGGTTGGCCGACGCCCCTATACACCGCGCAAAAAAGAGCCGGCGTAAGCGCCGGCCGAAGTGCCGCATACTGGATATAAAGCTATCCGCTACCGCTCCGGTCCCGCCTCACGGCCCTTGGACTTAGAAGCCATCTGCTCAGGTGCTCTTGCAGGCGCCTTTTCGGAGGAACGCTCAGATCCCCTACCCTGACCCGTGAACCGCTCCAGGTGCTTCAAGAACACCCCGCGCTCCGTATCGCTCTTAATAGTCTGCGCATAGTCCTTTGCCCTGTTCATAAAGCGGAGCTGGTCTTCACGCTCGCGATTCCAGGGGAAAACCTTGGCCTTGTCGCCGGTGTAGTGGATCTGCACATCTACCGCCTGCAGACGCTCATTCGTGTTTCTCCACTCGAGATTTGAGCCCACCATGGTCAAATCTGCTTTCCGATGCACGACGGCAGAACCGCCGTCGCGACCGACAGCCTGCACCAGGTAGTCGCCGCTGTTCAACAGAACCTTGCCCTTGTAGGCGCCCCCCTCTCGGGCAGGGTTCACGCTGGCGTCTTTGCCAAGCTTCTGGCCCACAAAGGCCAGGATTTCCTTCGGAATCTCTTTGTGGTCGATCACATAGCGGCCACCTACTGAAGGCTTGGAAATCGCCGGAGCTTTCTCCTCCACCGCGGGCCGGCCATCAGCCACGTTCCGAGCAGGCTCCTTCGCCGCTTCAGGACCCTTTTCCCTGACGGCCTTCCCCTTGGCAGGCCTGCGCTCTGCCTTTGCTTGTTCAACCAATTGTTCGCCTGCCGCTGGCGTCTGAGAAGCGGCATTCTTGGCCTTAGCCATAGAACATCTCCATAAGCGGTCTATGCCGCGCTAGTAAACCGGCGATGCCGGCGAGCGCCAGCAACTGCTGGCCTGCCCAGTACAACAGCAGAAATCCATAAAATCAATTATGGAGTCCGCAAACTGTGATATGGGGCCTGTCGCTGCGCGAGCTCAGTAATCAGGGTCGGTTGGCGGCTCGTCCGACGCCACGTAGTGGACTTCGTCGTCCCAGTCCAGGACAGAGAGGTCAACGCCGGCACCCTCTTGATCATCATGGCTGCCAAGCTGCAACGAGTCGCGTTCGAGCATGCTCAGATCTACAGTTGTGACTGAAGTAGCGACCGCTGGGACCTCGATTGCCGCGAGTTCCACCGCATGCGTCGTGGATACTATCGTATCCACATAGTCTTCAGGGCCAACGTCCTCGTAGACCTCGTAGACTTCACCGGCCTCTTCAGTGCTTTCCCAGGGCTCACCATCAGCCTCAGGGACAACGTGCGCGCTATCGTCTTCGTCCGCGTAAGTTTCATCGCCCAACTCGCCGAATCCCAATGCTCCAAAGATGCCATCGATGACGCTACTGACTTCTTCTGCGCTGGCCTCGCCCTCCTGATCGAGCCTCGGCAGAAGGTTGAGGTTCACGGCCAGCTTTGAGAGATCGACGCCGCCCTCGACGTCTGCCTCAGTAAGTTCACGGGTCCTTTGCTCGACGATAGCTATGTGAAGGTCGAGATCCAGCTTTGGAACCTGCGGCGCCGGCAGAATCCGAGCCTTGAAAACAGGATCGTCAAAGTACTTGATCTTGTCGCAAAGCACAGGCTTTAGATTTTCAAGAAGGATGATCTGACGCCACTTCCCGATCTCCTTCAGCTCCTGCGGCAGCAGCAGTGCACGACGCTGATCCGACACGCTCTCACTCGAACTTCCCTTCCCGAGCTGTCGACTACGGCTTTTGTTCTTCTCTGTGAATGTACCGAGCATCTCGGAGTATTCATTTGCGTCCTGCTGCTCACGCGGGGCGTAAACAATCTGTAGCGCGTGATTGGTCGCGATGTTCCTAGCAACATCCTTACCATACGTAGCCGCCAGCTGCGACATGCTCTGAATGACAGGTGCCAGCCGCATGTTGTAGCCGGCCATGTAGGACACAGCAGTCGCGATCTGCCCTACCTTTCCGATTGCGGTGAACTCGTCCATCAGCAGCAAGCACTGATACTTCAGCGCCTCATTCTGCTTCGGCAATTCCTTGGTGTTGAGATTGATCAACTGCGTGAAGAAGACATTGATAAGCAATGCCGCCTCCGCCAGATGATCCGGCGTAACGCCAATGTAGATCGTCATCTTTCTTTTACGCACATCGCGAAGATCGAAATCGTTGGCGCTGGTAGCGGCATCGACAATTGGATTAGCCCAGATCGAAAGCGGCGCGTTTAAGCTGGCAAGAATGCTGCTAAGCGTATTGTCGGATGTCTGCAGGAAGCGATTGAGTGCGTCGATGCAGGCCTCGGAAAGAAGCGGGCCCCCGGAGTCTCCTTCAACCCACACTCGGGGCACCAGCACCTTGACAGTGCGACGCTTAATTTCCCCAGTTTCCTTGTCTATCTTAGGAACGCCGTCACTGTCCAGAACGTCTTCCTCGCGATCTTCCTCGACAAAGTTCCTGGAATTAATGATGCCCTGTAAATACTCCTTGATAGGTTTTCCCTTGCCCGACGACTGCCGCAGCAGCTCACCGATGGTGCGTGGCAGAGCTGGCGTCTCGCAGAGGTACAACGCAATTCCCATGAACAGGTTTCGGGCCTGTTGGTCGAAGAATGGATCCTTGCCATTGGCGGGATCAGGATAGAGGGCGAAGCCAATGGCCTGAATGTCACTGATGCGGAACTTCGGGTCGTCGCTGATGTACTCCAGCATGTTGTAGCGATGAGTACGAAGGTCCTCAGCGAACGGGTTGAATAGATAGACCTCCTGTCCATTCAACGCGCGGAAGCCGGCAGTGATGTCAAAGTTCTCCTGCTTGATGTCCATATTGACGCATGAGCCATCGTACTGGAGGAGATTTGGCACCACGAAGCCAACACCCTTGCCCGATCGCGTGGGTGCGGCCAGCAAGATAAACTCCTGACCCTCAAATATGAGGTATCGGCCATTGTGCTTTCCGACCACAACGCCGTTGCTCCCGTTGAGCTGTGATTTCGCTACTTCCTCATGTGAGGCAAAGCGAGCAGAGCCGTGCAGCTCTCGCCGTGACCGCAACCCTTGGAGCACTACGAATGCCGGCACCAGGTAGACAATGGCGGCGCTGATTCCTGCAGCAATTTTCAGTTTCTTCGCTACGGCAGGATGTGATCCGTAATGCAACCAGTATGAGTGCCAGGTCGTGAACTCCGGTTGTGGGGGAAACTGCTTGTTCATGAGTAGGTATATCAAGCCCGCGAGATATATCCCAACAACCGTAAGCACGCCGAATGCCAAAACTATGGCAACCGCTATCCCCACCTTCTTTCTCGCACTCATCGCCCGCCCCCCTGAGCGGCACCCTGATGACGCTTTCGGTTTGGGTCGAACCAAACCTCAGTGATATGGCGGCCGTGTAGACCGGTGGTGTCGTTGTGGACGTGTACTACCACATCAACAACCATGTAGAGCATTCGCATGATCACGTCATAGGGTAGTGTCCGTCCCATCTCGTTCTGCAAAATCATCAGCGCGAGACGCTCAAACGCAAGGTTGGCCGACCCTGCATGGATACTGGTGATACTGCCGCCGTGGCCGGATGCGCAGACGTTGATGAAGTCGAAGGTCTCCGCGCCACGAAGCTCCGCAAGGAATATTCGATCTGGCTTCATTCGCAAACAACTCTTCAGCAACATCGTCGGCGTGACTACGGCGTCCTTCGCAGCATCCGCCGGATAGAACAGATGAACGCGATTTGGATGATTAGGCATGAACAGTTCATGCACATCCTCAATCGTGATGCACCGGCTTTGCTTGGGTACTTCCTGCAGCAATGCGCGCATGAAGGTTGTCTTTCCTGACCCAGTAGCGCCGGCGACCACGATCACTTTCTCTTGTTCCACGGCAAGGCGCATGAACTCTTCAAACTGCTTCGACTGCTTCAGTTGAAGTAGTCGCATATCCATCTCCGACAGCCCATCGGTTAACGGAATGACGTGGTCGAAAAAGCCAGATTCGGAATAGCTGTCCAGCCGTCGAACATCGAGGGAGGGGCGGCGTATCGTAAGCGACACTGTACCCTCCTCACACGCCGCTGGAACAACAAACTGGCAGCGCTCCCCCCCAGGCAGTTGAGCCGACAGTACGGGCTTGTCCGAGCCAATCTTTGTGCCCTTGTATACGCCAGCAGCAACGGCAAGATCAGTCATGTACTTATAGCTGAGCACCGGCACCTCGTGCCGCGTCCACCTGCTATTTGCCTCGACAAACACCTCTCCGGGCCTGTTCACGCATATCTCGGTGACGTCGCTGTCGTCAATAAAGCGATCTAGTGGCTCAAGCAGAACCTTAAGCGTTTCGTCGCCTTTCATGGCGTTACTGTGCGGCGAGGTCATACACGTCTCCAAAATCAATGTCGCGCGCCACGATGATGTTGATGCGGTCGCCGTGGTTCTTGTAGAGCGTCGGTGGAATATCGATGGTCTTCTCGAGGACGCTCTTGGCCATGTCCCCGGCTGCGTCCTGGGTCGAACCCAGGTTCACGTTCGTCTGTCCACCACCCGATCGCCTGGAAGTTGCATATTTTCCGGCGTCGTCGACGATGCTCACGAGAATTGCGGCGCCAAATCGCTTCCAAAAGTGTGTTTTCACTTTGCCCGGGAGGCCCGCGCCGCCGAGTGGATCGGTACCTGGGGAGTCAAGCGGCACTTCGATGCCGAAGGGCGTTCGGAGAGTCGTCCACACCACGAACAGCCGATTCTGACCCTGCTGTAGCGCATTCACGTACTCGCCGGACATTCTGGAGCCGCGCTCGACCAAGACGGTTTTGCCGTTGTCACTGAACACGTCCCGCGTTACCTGACAAATCAACTGCCCGGCAACCGTCGAATCGATTCGGGTGACATTGGCGCAGTCAATGAACGTTCCTGCAGACAGCAGGAAATTTCGATTCCCCATCGCGTACGCCTTTCGCTTTGCAGGCCTACCGCCTTTGAGAAGCTCGGCCATACCACCTTCGTCGCCACCCCCAGCCGCAGCGGGTCCCGTCGCCTCTGCAATCATCGTAGCCACCCGCGGGTCGAACCCGCCTTCGCCGGCGGCGGCATTGCCCGTTGCGCCCGAGCCGCCAGCTGAACCGATCATCAACGCGGCCGCGCTCTTGTCGAGCACCTGCCGCGCCGGGCCTCTCTCCGACTGTTGCACTGGATATGCCGGCGCCGCCGCCGCGCCTGTCGTGCCCTTCGCATCGACCGTCTCAATCGCCGGAACTACTTCCAACGACCCGTCTTCAGCGAGTTCGGGCGGCGGCGGCGGCGGTTCGGGGGGCGCTTCACCGAACTCTTTCTCGCCCACTGGCGCCCGTTCCGCTTCCTTCTTGGGCGCAGCGGTTTCTTCCGCCTTCAAATTCTTCGCCCACCAGGCATATGCGCCACCGAGACCGACGAGGCCGATCAGCAGCAACCCAAACCACAACGCGCCTCGAAGCCCTGATTTGGGCTTCTTCGCGTTCAGTCCGGGGATTTTTCGTTCTCCGTGAAGCTCTTCAGGCAGTTCGCCGGCTTCGGTTGACATCAGCTGTAGATCCTTAGAGCGCTCCGGACACTGTCCGGCGGAAGCCCTATTTTACAGACTGGATGCCATAAAAGGTATTTTTGGCTATTAAAAAACAATCGGCAACTTGCCGCCAAAGGCTTGGCCCGCCGCGAGTGGATTGGGGAAAACCTCGCGACGGGCCTCACCGGAGAACAATGCAAGACGTATGTTCAAGTGGAACAAGCGCCATTCTAGTACTGGACTCCTGCCAGTGGCACCAGCTGTGACTTACTCAGTGATGATCCGCGTGCAGCTGTACTTGACCAGCGAATTTGCGCCGCTCGGCATCCCCGGGAATCCCGCAGCGCTAGCGTCAACTTCTGCCTGATACGCCTCAATCAGTGCCGTCCAGTTGTTATCCTGATTGACGTATTCAATCGGAGCTATGTAGTCATTGTTCCCGCCACCGCAGTTCTCCGTCCTGGACGTGATTCGCCACCCGTTTGAGGTGCAGACAAAGGCCGCGCCAGATACAGGTACCGAGGGACCGCCGGTACAGGACTGACCGTAGCTGTAGTTCGGGGCGAACCAGTACTGAGGCTGGATCCAATACGTGGTCAACCCATGCTGCCCACGATTGCTTGCATTACAGGTCGCCGGCGGGTAGACGATGTACTGGTTCGGTTGCGAGTAGAACGTGTACGCCTCCCCCTTCGTGCAGCCGGGGCCTGGCGACGGGTTCTCGGGCGGAGGTGGCGCCTTGCAAGTGTTGCTGTGGTTCCGCGTAGCGCCAGTTGCGCTCCAGGCTCCCCCGCCGACGCTCCGCTCTTCACGCTCCCACGTATTGCTGCCACTGTGCCCGCTGGGGCAGCTACTCGATTGGGCAATCCAACGCGTATCAACCACCGCTGTGCAGTTCTCCGCGTAGTTTCGGATCTGCCCGGTTTCAGTCCATGCCGGATTGGTTACCGTCTGAATCTCCTCAACCTGCCAGGTCACCGCCCCGGTGTGGTGGGCAGGACATGCTCTCGACCTAGACGACCACCGTGATGCGGCACCTCGCCGTACAACGGTAGGCGCGCTAGTAGCCGCACCGCGGCTCAGATCGACATCGGCGCCCTTGGGATTCAGCTTTACAGTCTGATTGCCGCTCGACGTCCCAATAGTCAACTCGCCTGACTGCGGCGAAATCCAGTCGGTACCGAGCTGACGCTTGCCGCTAACGATGACCAGTGGTGGTGCGCCAGCCGGCGCCGTGGTCCCCGAAGCCCTTTCAGAACGCTGAAGTTCAATTGCTCCGTCTGCTGTTCGGGTTGCAGAAGCCTGCTGCGCGAGCACCGGAGACGACGCGGCCAGCAAAGCAACTACGAGATAACACTTCTTCATACTCAATCTCCTTTGAGCTGTGCCCAGTAGTACGACGCGAATGCGAGATCGACGATGTTCGTCGGCGGGGTGGGATCGGGGTCAGCTGCCCCTATCTCTATGAGCGTGATGTTCAACGGCTTGCCATCGATCCACACCACGGACTTGTCCTGGTCATAGATCTCGAACCGAGCGTTCTTGAAACGAGCATCGCGGACTGCTTGATCCGCAAGCTGTGGTGACTTCACCACTACATCAGCAAAATGGAGTGGCACCTCCTCGAAACGCTCGCCTTCAGGAATTGAGGTGATTACCGCTTCACCATCGAAGCGCACCACATTTCCGTATTTGACCTCGAAGGCAAGGTCCTTTGAAGACGCGTGGATCAACGATCGCGAGTACCAGTAACCGGCGTTTTTCAGCGCGTGTGCCCTGGTCTGCGCCTCGGTGATGCCCAAAGCGCGAAAGAAGTCGTTCGCGGGCAGCACGAAGAAGGACGCAAGCGCTGCTCCAAGCAGCAGGATCGCTACGCTGCCCCAGTAGACACCCGGTCTGTCATAGCGGAGATCGGTCAGGTTCAGTGCCATCCGTTGGCCCCCGGCAGAAACACCAGGGCGTCGCCAGCGACGTCGATTACAACGCGATCGCTTCGCGCCGCAATCAACCGCGGAACGACCGAGTCGCCCCCTTCCCCTACCGTGGCCAGCGCCAGAATTCTGCTACCCACAGAGTAGAATTGGCCATTCACGAACGCTCCGTTGGAGCTGATACCCGCCACCCGCACACTCGGTCGCAGAATCTCGGCATAGTTCGGGCGAGCCAGCTCCTCTTTCTGCTCATTCCGCTTACCGAAGGCCAGGTCGATGTCTCCTTGCCCCTCCCGCTCGGAGTTCCCGACAGCCGATTCGACCCACACTGGGAAGATTGCCTTGACCACCATCGGCGATGAGGCTTGATCGACCTGCGCAGCTTGATGGACAGGCAACCTGTCCAGGCTGTTGTTTGCAGCTGCCGCTATCAGCCATATGCCAGTGGCAGCAGCAACGCAAGCCAGAGTACGCATGAAGCCAGACTGCAATAGGTTCATGCTGCTGGCCCCATTCGCAGAAGAATGCAGAAATCCGTGATCGAGGCGGTGGGTCTATCCCCGTCCCCGATGAACTTCATTCCCCCCATATACACATCCTTGCGCTGCGCCAGCCGTCCTACGCCATCCAAGAGCTCCCTATAGTTGGCCGCCTGCAGTTCCAAGCCAGCATTCTTGTCGGCCGCCGAAGCCATGCAGATCTTCGCCAGGCCGAGCTCGACGCCGTTTGCGCTGACGGATTCTTTACTGACGATGGCCAAGCGATCAGGGTTCGCAGCTAGGCCGTAGGCCTGCAACCGCAACGAGCGATACAACCCAAGCGTGTCGCTGTACGCCGAGAGGCCCGGGTACCTGTTGTTCCACTGTGAAACCGAGGTCTCCAGTGCGCGGTAGGATTGCTTCCAGCGAGCCACCGCCTCCGTCGCCTGCGCCTGCAGCTCGGCCTTGGTACGTAGCTGCAGCATCCCCTTGTAGCCCATCGCGGCGCCAATACAGAGCACCGCGGCCCCCACCAGTGTCAGCTTGTTCACCGGATGTACCCCTGTAGTTTGAATGTCCGAGTGCCAGCACCTTCGTCTTCCGCAGCGGATGCCATGCGAAGAGACAATCCAGTTCTGGAACCCACCTGCTGCATCAGAAGCTTCGCTTGTTCAAGCGCAAACCCGCTCGACCTCTGCACCACCAGTTCCATGGAAACATCTGGAGCCATATCCTCCGCGCCGGCTGCGCCGACATCCCCCGATGCGGCAGCCTCAGGCGCCGGCGCTGCCGGCGCTCCGAACTGTCCTGGATCGCCTCCGGACGCGCCAGCGTGGAACGTGAGAGATTTGATCTGCACGCCGGGCACCGCCGCCACACCGGACACAATTCGCCGCCCACGTGCAGCCAGCACCTCCTGAGGCCGAGGCATCTCCATGAAGAGCCGTTTCTGCTGCAGTACCTCCAACATTCCGTTGGAAATGCCCCCAGCCCTCGCGAGCTGCGGATCCGTGGTTTCCACGCGGTACGCGTCTACAGCATCGGTGTAGCTATGCCAACCAAAAGCCACCTGCCCGGCATAGAGAGCCGCGCCTGTGAACGCAAACCCTAGTGCATAGTTAATGCCAGGTGTGGTGCTCAACTTGGCGCTGAGCGGCGCAAAGCTGAGCGAACGCAGGGGCTGCATGCCCAGGTACTCGATACCCTCCCGCTCCCAGTCTGGCAGCGGCCCGGCCGCAACCACACGAGCATGCGGGTACCGGTCACTTATCATCTCGACCAGCGCATCGAGCAATCGCGGGAATCCGATCTCCTGGTGCCCAGGAAGCTCTCGATTCCAGACCTCCACCAACGAGCGCTCCTGGAATATGAAAACATCCAGGTAGGTGGTGCCGCCGTCCTCGGCGCCCCCCAGCAGAACGGTGGTGCCGCGGCCATGCTGAATACCCCAGCTAAGGTATCCATCTGCAGCAATCGCAAACCGCACTCGTGGCCGATCAAGCAGACGGTCGTCTACGCCCACGTGAATCGGTTTGGTCGCTTTTCCCAGCAGCGCCTTCACCGATCTCGCTGAAGCTCGTGGGGCAAGAGAAATCATCGTGGGGCCTACTTCGCCGGACCCACGCAAAGTAGCCTCGTCGAACGTGATGGACACACAATCCCCGCAAAGCAGCACCTTGCGATGCGTGACCTCGTCGAGCAGGGACGGATGGGCCAAGACCTGATAATCCGCACTTCTGGACGGCTTGACTGCCGGCACCGCTCTGTGTGCCCGCAAGGTTGACTTACGTGGATGCACGCTCGGTGCGTTCTGATTGATGGAACCGAACACATCCGAGTGAGGCTGGCCATCAACGGCGTTGTCAGCCTTTCTGAAGCCGCTCAGAATCCTGCTGACCATGCTTGAGATCTTCATTCGATCACCGAATCCTAGACATGCTCGAGAACACCGGGCCATACGTGATCAGCATTGAGGCACCAATCAGCACGCCAGCAATGACCGTTGCCAACGCATTACCGAAGCCCAAAGCCCTCTCAAAATCTTCTTCCCCGCTGCGGACAAGCTCTCGCGAAGCAGCGCCGAGCTGCACATCCAGCTGCCCCGTCTCCTCGCCTCGCATGAACGCGTCCGAGACGAAATCCGGCCAGACAAGACGCGGGTCTCCGTATCTCAGTATCTCCGGATCAACAGATTGTCCCAGTGGTTTGTGATGCACGTTTAGATCGCGAATCAGCGCATGCACGCCTGGACGTAACGCGTCCGGCAGAACATCCACCGTGCTCTGTAGTGCATCGATGAGAGACAGGCCTGCACCGCAGCAGATCGCCACGTACTTGGTCCACAGACCGAAGCTGAGACGAGACAACGCGGAGCCAAATACGGGCAACGCGAGCAGGTGGGAGTAAAGCTCGGCCCGAACGGCAGGCTTGCTCAGCCAGTGCACCATTGCGAAGACCACGCCGGCGCTCGCGACGAGCGCCATCAGCCAATGATCGACCAGCCATCCTTGGAACGCCGCGCCCGCTGCCGCGAACCCAGTTATGCCGGATCCCGTTCCCGAAGCGCTTGCCTTGGTCTTGGCAACCGTAGGGACCACGAATGCGAAGATACCGAGCGTGATCAGTATCGATGCGGCAATGACACCTGCCGGGTAGTACAACTTCTTGGCCGTCGCGGCAAGGCGACGACGTAGATCCACAGATGTGCAGAACTCATCCAGCGCAGCAGGCAACCGCCCGCTGAGCTCCCCTGCACGGACAACCGCGACACCTTCGGCAGGCCAGACGCCCGCCAGCTGCGACGACAGTGTCGCCCCGCTACGCATCCTCTTCGCCGTCGCCGCCCAAAATGCTCCGTACTTGGGCTGCGCCTTCACCAACCGATCGACGGCCGTAGCGAGAGGGATGCCTGTGGAGATCTGAGATCGGATATGGCTTGCGCTCCGACCCAGCTCGCTGAGACTCATTAACTTGTTCATTGGATGACTCACAGATAGAGAATGGACGGCAGATCAACCGCACCTTCAGCCAGCCGGCGCCGCGCGCACTCGACCATGGTCAACTCGCGCGCTTCGGCCATCGCTCGCCGCGCAGCCTCGACATCGCCCCCCCGTGACACCAAAGCACCCGCCGCTGTTCTAACCTTGCGATCAAATGGAAGAACCTCACAGAGTACCGAGTAGCCGACGTAACCCTCATCGCAAACTTCACAGCCAGATTCATCGTGCGATGCTGCTCGGAACATCGCCTCAGGCAGTGCCAGGTCCTCACCGACGATCGCCATGTACCGCTGCCACTGGCGCCGATCCTGTTCACTTGGGTTGTGCGGTCGCTTGCACGCCGGACAAAGTGCTGGGACCAGGCGCTGGCTTACGATGAGGTTCACAGCTTCAGACAGCTGGAACCGCTTGTTCTCGGGAACCCACTGGCTGAGCACGTCCATCGCCAGCACTGTGTCCTTGGCGTGAATCGTGGAAAATGCAAGGCAACCCGTGGTCGCCACGCTCACGCAGAACTCTGCAGTCTCGGCATCGCGTATCTCACCAACCCAGAAAACGTCAATGTCATGACGCTTCAGACCCCTAAGAATCAGGGTGAAGCGCTCATCATCATCTACGATCTTTCCGCCTTCCTTCACGATGACTGTTGGTACGTTGATCTGGTCAAGGTCTGGCAAGTAGCGCTCGATAGGATCCTCGACCGACACCCGCTTCTGCTTGTCACCGTAGATCTCTGCGTGCCTGCCAAGCCCTCCAGCTACAGATGTGGACTTGCCAGAGTTCATCGGGCCGGTAAAGAGAATGAGACCATTTGGCATCCTTACAGCATCATCGATCGCCGCAACTGCCTCGATCGGCAGACCAAGCTTATCCAGGTCGATCCTCTTCTCGCTGTACGAGAACAACCGGATACTGACCGAGTGCCGCGGCACAAGATCGCCATGATGGTTGCGCGGAACAAAGGACACACGGAGGAACGCATCGCCCACCGAAGATCGATAGCTAATGTGCCCATCCCGAGGCGAACGGAAGTAGGTCGAGCTTTCATTCGCACGCGACTTGTTCAGGAGGACAGCAATGATCTCGGAGGCCATTTGCTGGCTCCAGGCTGCAGCGGTACGCGGACTGACGAGAATGCCGTAGCGGCGCAGACGGACGCGGTAGGTGCCGTCCCGGCTGGGGCGCAGGGCAATATCCGACGCACCAGCCTCAATGGCATGATCCAGTAAGCGCGCAAGTTCACGCTGTGCATCGCTTTCCTGCGTCTCACGAGACGCTGAATGCCAGACCTGGTCTTCCTTTAGCGAGTAGGTGTCCCCGGAACTGTCGACTTGGCTGATGATCGCAGAAATATCATCTCTCGACCCCACCGCCAGTAGGGGCACATCCCCAGCCTCTGTCACCAACGGCTCGCGTTCCCGTTCCTGCCTCCCCATGATCTGGAAACGGACCATCGCTTTGTGGTTGGAGAAGACCAGCACCGGCCTTGTGCCTTCAACAAGCATCAGTACGCAGTCAAGAGCGCGGCAGCGCTGGACAACGCTTGGCGATTTCATCGACATATGCGGGTCAAGAATCCTCAGCTGCGCATAGAACGGCGTTCCATTCGCAAGCGCTGCGACCTTCTCCACGATCGGTTGGACCTTGGCTGGCTGCTCTTCTGCAGCATGCTCAATGAACGTCATGTGCCCAGGCCTGGTCGCGGCGAGCCGCGCGAAGGTGGGGGGATCGAGAACTCCGAGCTCTCTAAGCACCCCCTCCTCGACGCCGCCGCAGCCACCGGAAATCTCGGCCATCTTGATTACTTCTTCGGGCGGATTACTCCAGCCCCACGAAGAGCACAGCGCTTCGGAATCCATCACACGTCACTCCTGAACCTGAAGAGGGCTTGCTATAACCACTGGCCGCCCACTGGCCGATTTAAAAGGGGTCTCTGTCGTCAGGATCACGTAGGTTGACGACCGATACTGATACAAGACCGGAGCTCCCCAGTAATCAAACAGGGCCCCGCAGTCCAAAGGAATTCCTTGCCATACATAGATACCGGTGCATCCACTTGCGGATCCGGAATATCCAGCAAGCGATGCCAGGGCACGCTGTGAGCCAGGCGGAAGCGCTACACCGTCATTGCCCATCGCAGGAAAGGCCTGCCGCGCAGAGAACGAGTCGGCGAGATGCTGCAGAGTTCGCATCATTCGTACACGCTGGCTGGCTACCTGGTCGTTGTAGACCTCTCTCGTTTCGGTGCGGTGCCACACGCCGTCCGGAGAGCCACACCAACTGGACGCCGTGGCCACGTCGCCGTGGCCACACGCATTCTCGGACCGATAAGACGCGCCACCGTCCTTCCTCCTGACGGTCCACGCCGCAGCTCGCTCGAACTGCCAAACCCCGTCGTTGAGGCCGGTCGCGCGAACATAGCTCTGGCTTGCCTGGCGCGCGCCGCGAAGGTGCTCGAAGCCGTCCTCTTGTGCCAGAGAATCCAGCGACTCTGGAGCCCTGCCCTTTGCCTGGGTGTATAGAACGATTCCCTCAGCAATCCTGCCCTGGTCAACAAGGGCACTCTGCTCTGCCGACAGTCGATTGCGCTTCTGCTGATCCACGGTCAACGTGTAAAGACCGCCGGCGATCATCATGAACACCACCAACACCCAGATCGGCCACATGGGTCAGTCCAGCCTGACCATGACCGAGCGCAGGTTGGCGGCAGCTGCGGAGTACTGCAGTACGTCATTGGTCGTATCAGACGTGGCCAGTGCAGTCAGGTTGGTGGTGAACCCCTGCGCCATCTTCAGAACGACTTCATCCGGCACACGCTGATAGGTCACGATCAGCTTGCTACTCGGTCCACCGCCGGTGAGCGTGACCGGGAACGACTCTACCTGCCAACCAGCGCCGTTCTTGTTGGCCACTTCGCGCAGTGCACGCGCAGACGACTTCGCGTAGCACTCCTTGTAGGCCGGCGCCACGGCGCTATCTCCTTCGATGATCACATCCAAAGCGTTCTTGCCGCTCACAGGAATGGCGCTCCCCGCCACGGTCTGCGATACGGAGCATTTGGAGGTGATGAGGGTCCAGTTGGAAGTGAAGTTGGTTGCCGTCTTCACCAGCATCTGGGCGCGTGGTTCGTCCGTACTGCCATTGACTGCCCTTGCAACGGCCAGGATCAGTACCGCAATGATGACAATCACGACCATCAGTTCGATGAGCGAGAAACCTGCTTGACGGCGTTGACCACGGATACGATTTGCTCCCGTGATAGTTGCACCAGCCTTGAGAGTATTTGCTTTCATGCTGCTTTCCTTGTTAGAGCGTCAGTAGAACGTTATTGGATATGACCATCGGATCCGGCGCTAAGCCGGCGGACACCTCAGCGTTGAAGCGGATCGCTGCGGAGTGGGGGGGCGCATTCGGAGACTTCGTGCCGAGAGCGTCAAAATCAGCGCAGTACTCGAACCTTCCGCCCCAGGTCGTAGTGCCGAACTCTTCCTGCGACAAGCCGACTTGAGGCAGGATCTGGGTTCGATCGAGCTCGTACCATCCATTGCGACAGCCTTGGTTGGCGCCAGGTGTTCGTCCCGCCATATCAGAACCTGGGTACCAGTTCGTTGTGTCGGTGTAGGCCGCTGAGACCTGCTTACCGCGGTAGTAAGCGAGCAATGCATCGCGCACCCGGTCGGCCCTTCGCGCAGTCGCCGACAGCATCTCCATTTCATGGGGAAGGGTTGATCCCAACCGCGCTCCCATATCCGGCCACGCCGCTGACCAGGTAGCCCTATTGGAAGCGACCAGCGCAGGGGAGACGCCAGGAATTCCAGTCGCCGGCGACGGATTGCAGCCGCTTCCAACGAGCGGACACGCTGTCAGATACACCGCAGCAAAATCATAGGTAAGTTTCACCGCTGGCCCTGATCGGCCATACAGGGGAACCGTCTTTTTCAAGCCAGAGATCCGCTGGTAAACCCTGACGTTCCTCGCGCCGGATCCGTCGTCATTGACTCCACCTCGCGCAATCGCGATGTCGGCCAGAGCTGACCTTAATGACTGTTCCTGCGCTGATGTACCGCTCGGGTTGTAGACCGTCATCGTGTAGCCAGCACCGCTGTACGGCGCCGGCAGTCGACCACCATTATTCTTCGCCCAAAGGACAAGCGCATCAACGATGGCCTGGTTGTCCTGCTGGGCCTGTTCCTGATACCCCGCAGACTGCGCTGCGAAGTACTGACTGAACATTGGGGCCACTGCAACAGCCATGATGCTGATTACCACCACAGCAATCATCAGTTCAATGAGCGTGAAGCCCTTGATGGCTGAATGCTTCACGTCAGCGCTCCTTGATCTCGACCTGCAGCGCAAAGTAGTAGGTCTGCTGATCCCGCGAAACTGACTTCTTCCCGGTCAACAGGCTCAGCGGCGCCTTTCTTCCCGGCAATCCGTCCTCGCTCAGTGTTCGATTCTGCTTGCTCAGGCCGCCAATGATGATGAGATCTCCATCACGAAGCAGGGCTTCGCCGCTGTACGACATCTCCGTGCCCAGCGGGATCACCGTTGGGATCGTGGTAACCGAGTTGCCAGAGGTGATGGTCTGCTTGATCTCCTGGCTTCCGTTGGGCATCACATGGTTCAGTGAGATCTGTGCGCGGATAAGGCCAGTCGAGTAGTCGAATCGCGGATTGATGGTCATCTGCGTGCCGAACGACTTGGCCATAAGCGTGTTCTCCGTCGCGTTTACGGCACCACTAATGCCCCCGGACGCCGCCTTTTGAGACACCAGGTTGTAGTAGGTCGGCAGCTTGTTGCTGAACTCGGCCGGCACACCGGACGTGGTTGTAACCACGGGTTCCTCAACAATTGATACTTCCCCGTTCTCCGACAGCCACGCGTTGAACACTTGGAGGGAGTCGGCTGCGGAGGTCACGCCAATCAATGCCCCCCCGACTTTCTGGGCACCGGCAGTCACCGACGGCAATCCGCCAGCACTCGGCATCGACACTTGCACGCCGCCAAGGGCGCCGTTCTGGATCACGGCGCCATAGCGCCCTGAAGCGAACTTCGCGAACGAAGTGATGTCCACACCTTCCGAGTCGCTTCGCTTTCGCGACACCATCAGGAGCTTCCCTTTGAACGAAATCGACGCCGAGTACATGGCCTGAACTTTGGCCATATAGCTGTCCAGGTCGTTGAGAACCCACGAAGGAGCTGAGACTGTTACCGAACCAGTCTCCGGATTCAGTGCATAGGAACCAACCCAGTTTCGGGCACCCTGACCGGACGAAGCTTCCGCCACCACGCCAGTGCCGCCGGCACCGCCTGTAATGGGCGCTACCGGTGCGGCGGCAGCGGGACCATTGCCCTGTCCCACTACTGACCCCTGCCCTGCAGGCAGGCGGACCTGCAGCCGATTGTCCAACTCGCTCCGCAAGGACTGCCAGAAGTTGTCCGAGGCGTGAATCCGCGCACCGGTACCGACGTCCTGGCCCGTTCCGGTCCCGCCACTGGAACTGAAATTCCGCCCGCCGACACCACCACCACCTGCAGCAGTCACATCCGAATCATTTGCAGTCAGACTGTTGGCATTCACGCCACCACTGGAATACGTCGTGGAGCGCGGGCCCACATTGAGGGTCCACGTCTTCGAACGAACCGGGCGAATGGTCACCAGACGACGCGCGTCATCAACATCGTAGTCAAGGCCGAGATTGCCCAGGACTACGCGCAGCATGGTCTCCACGCTCGCGTTCTTCACCTGGCCCGCCCAGGTGTAGTTGTCCAGCGATACATCGCTGACAACATTCACGCCATCATCGCTCAGCCCTGCGATCAAAGCCTTCAGCGTTGTCGGCTCATCAAGCTTCACATTGGTCCGGATTGATGCGAGCCATGCGCTCCGCGCATGGGAGCCGACCACCTTTTCGCGGCGTACCGGAATGAAGATCGAATCGCTGCTTTGCACATAGCTCGCCGCCGCAGTAACCGGCGCCTGCGCAAAGGCCGCCTTGACGTCCTTCTCTTGGGTGGCGATCTCCCGGCGCACTTCCGTCGACATGCAGCCGGAGAGTGCAGCAGCCAGCATTACGATGCTGGCGATCTTATGCATGAGTGTACGTCGCATTACCGGTTCTCCGCAGACCCGTCATTGATGACGGTCTGCCTACGTGTGGATCCGCTGACATGCAGCAGCTTTGGGGAGTTGCTGCGATTGAAAGTCACCGCGACCCTTTCCTCGGGCGGCAAGCCATTCGCAAACTTCGTCACCGCCTCTTCGAAATCAAAGGCAGAGAAGCTCACCTCGACTTCGGTAACCAGCTCCGTGGTCTCGTCGGCCCGCGGCCAGTAAACCTGCCAACCCTCCGGCTTGGCCCAGGCTTCGAGCACCTGTCGCACTGGCATGTTCGCTGGAACCTTCCACTGCCGAAGCAGCCTCGGTGGGGCTTTAGCGGGGGGCGCTTTGTAGGCGCCCTGCTCTACCAGTACGAACCCATCGTCATCTCCTGAACTCGCTACCGCGCCGAACGCCAGTGTCAAGCCTGTCAGGACGGCAATGGTCAAGTTCAAGTTCTTCATCGTGAGGTACGTCACCGATCTGCTCCTGGGGATGTTTCGACCATTTCTGGCTGCGTGTTTGTCGAGCTCGGCGCGTCACGCACCTGAACAATGCGATCCGCCTTGTAAACCAGCACTTGCAGTGGTGACGTTGAGAAGTCCCGGCCTGGTGCTGTCCAGCTACGCCGCGATGCAGTGAGTGCCTTCACCGCATCGAGGAAGTCCCCGCTTGCTGCCAGTGATGGGGCTCGTGCGTCCGCATCGGTGTCCCACCTGACCTGCCAACCTTCAGGCGCCCAGGATCGCAATGTGTCCTGCACACGCGCTTTGTCAACGCTGGAATAGGCAGGTGGCGGCGATGCGACTACCGCAGGCGCTACAACGACTACCGGTTGAACTGCTGCTGGTGAACCAGTTGACGGTACGCTTGCCGCCGGCTGGACCGGACCGGCTTCCAACTGCCCCTGCACAGGCGCTGCCGCAGCGACCGATCTATGGGAAATCTCAGATTCAGCCCATGCCTTTGCTGCCACGACGGCGTCGCGGGCGATACCTGCAGCAGCCACCATTGGTGGCGCTACCGGCGCATCCTGGTTCTCTGGTACCGATACCGTTCTCTGGACGCCAGGTACCGTTGATCCGCTCGGCGCACTCCCGCCGGCAGGATCGTAAGCCTCGTTGAAAACCGCCACGGCCTGGCGGCCGAGTCTGAGCATCAGCTTGGCGGCAACACGATGGACCACCAAGGAATCGCCGCTCATGTGCGTGTTCACCAGCGATTCTTCGCCACGCTCGTCGACCATGAATACCGTCGGCAGCTCACCATTCGCAGCGAACTGCAGGTAGGTGAATCGGCCATCGTCATAGGCGCCAGTCGGCGCGATCGCTGAAGAGCGTCGAGCTTGCTTCATGCTGTAGTTCAGGTTCTTGGCCTGCGGGCTTGCTGAAAGCCTCGTCTGCGTCTCCGCACGTGAGCTCGAGGCCACACGCAAAGCAGCGATGTCGCTCGGGTATGTGAACTGAATACGGAACGCCATTCTCGGGTCGTACTCAAGTTTCTTGGTACCGCTTCGCGCCGCTACCAGGAACAACTGGAAAATGTACGTCCGCTTATTGGTGGTCACAATCAGGTTCGTGTCCCACTCGCCGGGCTGCGGTGTAAGAACCATATTGGCCTCACCATCAGCGCCAGCAGCTTCGACAGACTTCGGCTTCACGAACAGCAGGTTCCGACGGTCTTGGAACTCCCACCCGTTGGAAAAGCCGGAAGCCTTGTCCAGAACTTCTTCCCCAGGCGCAAACACGATCTGGGTAGCAATTCCCGGATAGGAATAGACCGCGACAACATCGTGCTCGTTGTACGCAATCTGCTTAACCCTACCGTCGTAGGCTGAGCCGAGTGGAACATCGAGAGCATGGGCAGAGGCGATGCAGCCCAGAAGAGCGCACGTCAAAAAGAGGCTTTTCATCGTGCCCCCTGGAACTGCTCAGAGTCTCGGCGGTACGCAGTCACCCTGAACCCGTAAGGATTCAGCCAGCGCTTGTCCTCCGGCAACGTATCAATGGCGCCATACTCATACGCTAGCGTTGCGACCAGGGTTTCAGTTGTGGGCTTGCCGGTGCCGTCATAGGAACCCTTTTCCAGCTGGTAGCGCACTGTTACCGCCTCATTCCCACTCGGCACCACGCTAAGAACCTTGATCTTGACCCGCACACGATTGCTAAGCGTCTTGTCTCGGCTGTCGCTGCCCTCATAGATCGCGCTGTACTCCTTCCCCGTATCCGGCGAGGACAGCAGCATGATCAAGTCATAGTCATCTTGGAGGATGTACCAGTTGTAGCGCTCGCGTGCAGCAACGTAACGAGCCGCATCTGCTTTCACGACCGCTTCGTCGATCGCCATCTCTTTGAGGTTAACGCGAGTCAGCGTAGTGACGCTTCCGTCTGCAGCCTGCTTCAGCACGTACGGAACCGATTCCTTCAGCGGCATCATCAGAACGATGCCAGCCCAGGAGAGCGCAACGACCAGTCCCATGAGCTTCACGACCGACCATGCGCGTGTCTCCGACTGGGCAATCTGCGCCATGCGCTCGGATTCCCAGGACAACCCCTCATCGAAGACGTCGCGGGATCGCTTCGGCGCGGTTTCAAGCGCCGAGGCGTCCGCAGACGCACTCTTGCTATCGATCTTGTCCTTTCCTTTTCCGAACATGCACCACCACGTCGCCGAGCCTGACAATGTCGCCACAATACCATTTTTTGGTCACCATAGTCTATTTTACGGGCAAACAGAAAAAGCCCCTTGCGGGGCTCTTTCTGGTTCCTGCTTCTTGCTTATCGGCCGCTTACTTGGTTCTTCCGGCCCATGGACTCCCGGAACTGATCCATGACCGCCCGCCGATAGGAAGGATTCGGTGACACGAACGATCGCCCCATCGCCAAATGCTCCAGACGGGAAGATGAGGTCTGAAGCCCTGTCTTTGGATCAAGCCGGTTGGAGGTGGGATTGATCATTTGTGCCGCCCTAGCCGCCGGCGAAGCAATGAACCCCGCCATCTGGCCAAAACTGATGGCCGTAGTCGCGGCTCCTCCACCCAGCGCCGATGCTTTCCTCCCCGCCTCATACATTACGTATGCCAGCACCGCAGTGATCACCAGCACCTGTACGGACATGAACATCGGCGACTCCCACTGACTGGCTGCCACCGAGGTCATCAATGCGTTGAAGACCTGCAGACCAACGCCAAACGCCGCAGTGATGAACACAATCGTGAAAACCATCGTCAGCACTTGGCTAAGCCACCGATCGAAGAACTGCGCCGTCACCGGGAACAGCAGGCATGCCACGAACAGCGGCCCGATACCGAACAAAATAGCCAGCATGAACTTGGCAGCCACCACCATGGCCCCCCCGACCAGGACGAACAGAACCACACCAGCAGAAACCGTCATGCCAGCCACGTTCCACGCGATTACCCACGCGATGTTAAGCGACTTCTCAGTGCTCTTTGCCGCGCAGTAGACCACGATGGAGTTGCCTTTTCCCAGGGCATTGTCCAGCGCTTCAAATGTGGAGGATGCCTTCTCTCCATTGCCAGCCATAGCCTCAACAAGACCGGTCTCTAAGCCTTGAAGAGGCTGCATCACGAATGACTGATAGTTGCCCGCATTCAGCGCGATCGTGGAGACACACGCGATCTTGAACATCTTCCAGATGAAGTCACTTGCCGGCGAAGAGATCTTCCCCAGCATGATCAAAATGGCGTACAGCAAGACAAAGATCGTGACTCCCGCGAGCGCGATCGGCCCCAACATGGACACTAGCTTGGATACCGTCTGACCTATATATCCATCAGCCAAGTTCGACAGCGAGTCACCCACGAACCGGAAGACCATCGGTGCGGGCAGCTGAGGGATGCCGGCCATCGCCACTCCTTCCGCTTAGGGTTTCGAGTCGCCCTCACCCTTGCTGGGCGAGGCCGATGAGGTGTCTTTACTACCAATCGGCTTCAGCTCAAGTGGCTTATCCGGTCCCGTGATCTTCTTCAGGTCGGCCTGGTCCTGCGCCGACACCGAGGGCGCGGTCGGCGTAGCTTCCGGCTCATTCTTCGAGCATGCCGACAGGCCAACAACGACTGCAATAAGGATCGCTGCCTTATTCATTTGCGAAACTCCACTGGTTTGAGGTCGACGGACCGCGACTCCCGGAATGCTTTCGTTACCGACTCGCGATCCTGCTGATCCAAGATCTTCTCTTGGGCAGCGCTCAGCATTGCGTACATCTGCATCTTTGTCGATTCGTTCTGCAGGGCCGCAACCTCACCATTGATGCGCGCTTGCAGCTCCTGGATCGACTTCTGATCCGTGGTTCCATTCACCTGCTGCAACAGACCCTGGATCTGGTCCCAGCGTTCGGTGGCCTTGTCGAAGGCTTGGCTGATGTTGTCCTGGTCCAATGCGGCCTTGTCCGCCCGCTGCTGGCAAATCCGCCTCTGGCTCGCATCCTGCAGATCCTTGCAGACATCGAGAATGGTGCTGGCGTCGCGCAGCGCCCTGGCGCTGCCTGAAAGCCCCTTGTAGCCCCCGTTCTGTACCGAGCTGTAGACCTTCTTCCAGTCCGCCGGCAGGTAGCTGGCGAACTTCGGATCATTCATGACCGTACCCAGCATGCGCTTGCCATTCAACGACTCGTACTGTCGCTTCATCTGGTCAATCTGCTGCTTGTACTGGGAGATCATCTCCACGTACTTGGCCAGGTTGGCGATCTGATTCGTCTGACCTTGCGTCAGACCGGCGACGTCGATCGTCGGCACGCCAGATGCGCCTGCCGGTGCAGCACCCAGTGCCATTGCCGCCGCCGTGATGATCGCCGCGAGCTTCAAATTGATACGCATCATCTATCTCCTATCGAATGTGAATGCGGGTTTTCTTGGCGCGTTCTTTGCGCTTGCGGTGGAAGATTGGAGCCCAAACCTTCGGATCCTCGCCGACATCGGCCAGGACGTCGTGCAGGATCTCGATGTTGTCCGTGCTGCCGGAAAGGATCGCCAGTTCGTCGTCCATTCCGCTCAGATCCAGCCTGGCAAACGTGGATCGATGCCCTTGCTTGACCATGAACATGCGGCACTCGTCCGGCATCGCCTTGATCATGTCGAACTCGGTATGCGTGAGCTTGAAGCCACCCACATACTCATCACGATCGGCCTTGCCGTTGGGCAGGAAGATCTGCGTACCGCATTGCTGCACCAGCGCTGATCCGATCTTCGATTCGAGCATGCTCGACGGCATCTGAGTTGCGAAGATGCCGAAGCCATTCTGCTTTCGGATAGTGAGCTGCTTGTTGCCGGCAAACTTCTGGAAGTACGGGCTGTCATCACTGAACCACTTCCAGGCTTCGTCCATCGTGTAATGCATGCGGCGACCATCAAGCATCTCCTCCATGCCGTAGAGCAGGTAGGAAGAGATGGCACCGCAGACCTGCTTGTTGTCCAGAAAGGAGGTTCCATCGAACCCGAAGATGTCACCAGCCTGGAAATCAAGGCGATCTTCTTCGTTATCGGCTACCCAAGCGAATGGGCCATCACCCACCCACTTGGCCAGCCGCCTCCGCAAGCTGTTCTCGCGCTCTGCCGCTGAGTCGCCTTCCGGCAGACTCTGCAACAGCGCTCCCAACCGACGAATCTTTTTAGGCAACCGCAGAACCACATCAATGGCGTGTGTGAGCAGCGCGTCGTCAATCGCGGTTATGGGCATTCCATCCTGCCTCAGCAAGTCACACACCCACGAATGCAGGAAGAGCTTGTGCGCGGGAGTCGGCTCACGCTGGAAGGGATTGAACTTCGTCGGCACGCCATCCTTCAAGGTCCAGTACCGTCCGCCGAGCATACGCACGGCCAGCTCGGCACCACAGTCCTTGTCAAAGAATACCGCTCCGTAGTTCGACTTTTCGCCCTGGTCAATCAGTCGCTGCGGAGTTCGATACTTCATCAGCGCCGTCTCCATCACGCTAAGAAGAACCGTCTTACCAGTACCGGACGCACCAATGATGCTTGTGTTGGCAAGCGTCTTCTTATCAAAGGAATCCTCGTCCTCCTTCGACGTGTGGAAGTTGAAGTAGAACGGCTGATGCGAGGGCGTCCTGAGGAGAATTACTGCTTCTCCCCACGGGTTGCCATCTCTCTTGCCCTGCGGAAAGCTGTGGAAGGGAGCCAGGCCGGCGAAGTTCTGCGTCGTCAACCGCGCCACTCGCGGTCGATACTTCCAATTCGCCGGCAGCTGGGCATAGAACCCGGCCTCGGTCGCGACGGAAATCTTGACCGGCAAGAATCCCTCCTCTTTCAGGATGTTCAGTACATTTGCACTGCCCTCACCAACTCGCTTGAGGGTGTCACCGAACACCATGATGCTGAAGTGGTACTCGCCGAGGAGGAACCGTCCGTTGTTTAGCGCATCGATGGCTTCATCCATCATCGCCAGCTGTGTCACCGATCCATCCTGGGACGACCGTAGCTGATTGCGCTGCACTTTAAGGAACTTCTCGCCGTCTCTCTTATTGAGGAACGAGAAGCTCTGCGTAGTAATGAACTCAACCTTCTGGAGCAGCAACTTGTTGAGCATCCCGCTATCGGTCGACTCGGGATAGTCCTTCAGGTCGATCAGCTGCGCATAACGATCGCGCGTCGGCGAGCGGATGAACATGGTCTCGTTGCCGGTAAGCGTGTATGCGTTGCCCAGATATGCGTCAATCGGTCCGCGAGGGACCCGGACATCCTGGACTTCACCTGTAATCAGCAGGTTCAGGAAGGCCAGCGGCTCTGAATACAGGGCGCCATTCGCACCAGTGAAGGTTGACAGGACTTCAGCACCATACTGACGCAATCCGGCCTCAAGCTCCTGGGAAAGGTCGTCCAGCTTCGCCAGCGAGTCGCGTCGATCCTGCATCAATTCGGGAACAGTGCGCTTCGTACCAACGCGATTAATGCGCTCCGCACGCGTCGGATACGGACGGTAGACCAGCGTCAAGTACAACTCATTCGCCATCACCGCGCAGTCCATAGCCGCACGCGCCTTAGCGTCCTCAATCTCTTCCGACGTAGCGCCGGCGGCCCTGGCCTTCTCGGCGGCATCCAGCGCAGCAATTTCCTGCTCTTCGTCGAGCTCGGCGTAGTACTTCTCGTCGAACGCCTTGGCAAATGCATTGTCGTAGTTGCCATGCAACCGGTCGCTGACGCGTCGGCGAACTTGATGCACCCATACAGACACGTTTGGCGAACCGATACCGCGGTACAGGTTCGCCAGTTCTTCCTTGCGACGATGGATCACGTCATGATCCGCCGTCGCAAAGCTCAACCCGTCAACCTTCCAGATGCGTAGGAGATCGCCACCACTCGTTGAGATGGTGGTTGGACTGACGTGTTCCTTGTAGGGGAGGAAATCAGCGATGCCGACCTCATTGGCGGTTTCTCGGCTGAATCGCGGCGATGCCAATCCCACGGGCTATTTCCTTCGGATGAATTTGAGGGGACCGACGGCGGCGCACTTCCAAAAATGCGCGTTCCGGTTAGACAGGCGCCGGCAGGTGAGACGAAGGCTCAGCAGCCTGAACATCTGATCGTCCTCTTTCACAACGGCTCGCATCAGAACGATTGCCACAATGTTCAACACCATAAGAAGCGGGTTGAACAGCATCCCGAGGAAGAAGAGGACGGCGTTCACTAAAACCATTGGCCCGATGGGCACGCCCAGCAACATTGCCGGGCGTGTGCATCCTTTGAACAACGGGTCTCTCGCGGATGCGTCATCGCTCATCGGTCAAGAGCTCATCGCAAATCCAGCGATGGCGGCTGCCGCCCCGACGATGACCATGCCTACAGCCTTCATTCCGAGCTCGGAGAACGGAACACCATTGAACTGCATCTTGTAACCGATGTTGATTGCCGAGATCGTGGCGATGGTGATACCAACCGCTTTCAGAGCGGTAGCCCAGGCACCCATCCTCGAATTGACGTCCTCAATGCCTGCTGCCGACGCAACCGCCGGCAGCAGCAGCGACATGACCAGCAGTACCGCAAGCGGTACCAGTTTCTTCTTGAACCCGTGATGCCCCTTCATTGCCTAGCTCCCATATGTACGTGGATGGACGGTTCACTGCTGACGTTGCGGAGCACATAGGAAATGAGGTTGTCCAAGTCACGCCACTTACGCGGCCTGCCGTTTCGCATTGCAATTGGCTCGGCAGATGCTCCACCCGAAACTTCGTCATGACGAAGGATCTCAACGGTGTATCCCTCCTTCGACGGATACACATCAACCCGATCCAACGCACGACCCGGACGGGCCTCTACGTTCACGGCGGGCGAAAGAATATCTACTGCTGACACGTGCATAACCCCTGCTCCATATGCGCTACCGGAACGTTGATGAAGGTAGCCAAATTCTTATCAAATGGCAACCAAATAATCATATTTGGTTGAGCAAACATCAGGATTGGGCATGCAAACACACGCCCTGGCAGTTCAACCCGCAGGACGTGCGCAATAGAAAGCAATTCTTGGCGCACGATCTTCCCGACGCGCGCATTGTTCATCAGTCCGACGAGACTGAATATTGGGCAAATTCTTAGCGCTGGGCCGCCAGGCCTTCCGAGAGGTCGACAGCGCCCTTGCCGGACCTGTCGTAGAACGCTCGATACGGCCCGGCATCCACTACGAAAAGCTCCGTGTAATGGCTGTTGAGTTGGCAGCGCCATCGAAAGACCGGCATCGCCAGCCCTTTCAGAACCATATCCGGCTCGCACTCAAAGCGCTCGGTCAGCTGCTCAATCGACAGGGGCGTTTGCGACACGCTCTCAATGGGGATCTCATCGCCCTGGCAGACCATCATCAGGAGGGTTTCAATCAGATCCGCATGGATGCACGGGAAGCCGTGCCTATGCAGGCTGACCACATTGTTCGATTTGGTTTGCATCAGTCGTCAAGCTCAAAGCTGAGCCCCTCACCAGCCAGGTACATGGCCAAGGGGGTGTTGTTTGTGATCCCGAGTTTCTCGGTCGCGTTGTACTTGTGGGCAGCGATGGTCTTGTAGGAGCGACCTCGCTCCTTCGCTAGCTCGGTAATGGTCGATCCCCTCGCAAGGGCCACGATGGTGTCCCGCTCAGCTGGACTGAGCGACCACCACCGATGCTTGCCCGCCTCAAGAATGTCCACGTGCGGGTCATAGAAGCGGTCGTGCATCAACACGCTCTCAAAACCCTCAATCAAGGTCCTGAAGGGGCTTCCCTTCACCACATAGCCCATCGCCCCCATGTCGATCGCACGCATCATCATCAGCGGCGAATCGTTGGAGGTGTAGACCAATATCGGCAGGCGCGGCGCAAGATCCAGTACAGCCTTGAGCAGCGCCAACCGACGCCTAAAACCCGGCATGCTGAGATCCAGGCTCAGTAAGCCGGCCGGCCCCCGCTCTGGCAGGAGCCCCATCAACAGGTCGTCTCCAGTGCCGAAATATTCGATCGGCGCGAGCGGCGACACGCGGTTGGTGACAACCGATCCGATGACCATGCGCATAGCTTCGTGGTCATCAGCAACCAGAATCCGCAGGGGACGGTCTGTGCTCATGCCCCGCCCCGAGGGACGGGGACGCCCTTCTCGCCGACGTTGTAACTCCGATCGCAGCCCGGATAGCCGGTGCAGCCATAGAAGTCGTACCCCTTTGTCCCATTCTTGCCCTTCGTGGCCCCTTTCGTTCGACGCACCAAAGGCTTGCCGCACTCGCACTTATGCTCACTCGGCGCAGGCCGCTTGCCTGGCTTGCCCTTCACGTCTGGCAGCGTTGCCTTGCAGCCATCGCTGTAGCCGGAACAACCCCAGAAATGGCCCGAACTGCCCTTTCGCCGATACATCGGCTTTGCGCAGTCCGGGCACGGATGGCTTTGCCGCGGTACCGGCTTCCCGCCGCTGTCGTCCATCGCCGTATTGCACGGGTTGTCCGCGTCTGCATAACCAGAGCAACCCCAGAAGAAGCCCGTGCCACTCTTCCGCCGGCGTAGCGCCCGACCGCAATCCGGGCACGGATGCTTTGGCTTCACCCCACCAACCGCCGCTACGTTGCGAAGAT
The DNA here is from genome assembly GCF_051983905.1 of Stenotrophomonas sp. STK17_22. Classification (NCBI taxonomy): domain Bacteria; kingdom Pseudomonadati; phylum Pseudomonadota; class Gammaproteobacteria; order Lysobacterales; family Lysobacteraceae; genus Stenotrophomonas; species Stenotrophomonas sp. STK17_22. The sequence goes on along the minus strand of NZ_CP197011.1, from coordinate 7,741 downwards.
CGCTGACCAGCGAGGCGTGTACTTCTTCCACCACTGCGGTGTAGCTGCTGTCGCCGGAGGAAATCGCGTCAAGGCGCTCCTCCAGCTCACGGGTGAAGTCGTATTCCATGAACCCAAAGCGCGCAGCCAAGAGCGTGGTAATCAGCTCATTGCCCAACTCGGTCATGTGCAGAGCTCGCCCCTTCTCCAGGACATAGGCTCGCTCTGTGATGTTTTTCGTGATCGCCCCGTAGGTCGATGGCCTCCCAATCCCTCGGGATTCCAGCTCGGTGACCAGCGATGACTTTGTGTAACGAGGGGGAGCACGGGTGGCCTTCTCGACAACCTGGCCGTCCTGGGCCACCACAGTGTCCCCCTCCTTCAATCGGGGTACTTGCCCACAGTCGGCGGCCACGTCGTCACCGTCACCGTCGTCAGCTGCAGCTGACGATGCGGCTGAAGCCAACACTCGCCACCCTGGGCGTACCAGTTTTCTGCTACTCGCCTTGAACGAGAATTTCCTGCCGCCTATGTCCCCTTCCAGAAGAAGGGTGACTACCTGGTACTTTGCGGCCTGCAGCTGGGAGGCAACAGCGCGCTCCCAGATCAGTCGATAGAGCGCCTGTTCCTCCGTACCTGTGCCTGCTACCTTCAGATCCAGATGGGTCGGCCGGATTGCTTCGTGACCGGTTTGGGCGCCGTCTTTTTCCTTGAACTTGCGCGGGGCATCTGGGACCTCCCACCCCTGCTCTCGTGCATAGCGTCGAATCTCTTCAATCGACTCGGCGCTCAAGTTGAGCGAGTCGGTGCGGTGATAGCTGATGTGGCCCGTATCGTCTTCCTTGCGCCCTTCGAACAACTTCTGCGCAAGTTCACCGACCGTTTCAGGACTGAAGCCAAGCTGCGGTCCTGCAGCCTTCATAAGCGAAGCGCTGTTGAATGGCGGAGGTGGATTCTCTGCTTGCTCCCCTACCTCGCTGCTCACCACCACCAGCTGCCGGCACGCTGCAGCAGCTTCGGCGATCGCGCGGTCCAGAAGGTATTCCTGGCCATCCTGCAGGAAGCTCGAGGTCTGCCATTCAGCAGCCCAGCTGTTGCCCTCAAACATGAGCTTCGCAGTGAAGTGCTTGGTCGACTTGAATCCGGCGATTGCCTTTTCCCGGTCGAAGACAAGGCGAACGGCCACACTTTGCACCCGGCCCGCAGATGCGGTTTGCCCGACGCTGTCCCACAGCGTCGGCGAGACCAGATAGCCGACGAGCCGATCGGCAGCCCGGCGAGCCTCTTGCGCGTGTACGAGATCCATGTCGATAGCGCGCGGCTTGGCAACGGCCGCAGCAACGGCCGGAGCATTCAGAGCGTTGAACGTGACTCGCACGCACTGCGAATCACTCAGGCCCATCGCATCCTTCAGATGCCAGGCGATTGCTTCGCCTTCACGATCCGGGTCGGTTGCGAGATAGACCATTCCCGATTGCCCAGCGAGATTCTTCAGTGCCGCCACGACACTGCGGCTACGGTCCGTCATTTCATACTGCAGTTGGTAGGTCGACTCATCCACGCCAAGGTCGCGTGGTGGCAGGTCTCGGATATGACCCTTCGACGCGACAACCTTCCAGCCAGCGCCCAGGTACGACTGGACCTTCACCGTCTTGTTGGGTGATTCCAGGATGACAAGGTTATCCATTAAAAAACCACCTTTGAATCAATGACTTTTGCAGGTTCAGCCGCCGGTTTGTTTCCCGCCAGTTGCGCGGGATCGGTCCCCGGCCTCCGCGCTTTCAGTCGCACCGGCCTGTTCAGCGTCGGAGCTGGGGCCGAGCCCTGCTCGGCCCCCTCATCCATCAAGGGTTCTGCTGTGCGGCCCACTCCGCCCTGGGCGGGGGCCGACACCAGAACCGGGCCGTCGGCAGGCCGGGCCGGCTTGGCAGCTGGCCCGGCCACTTCAACAGCGGGGCTAACGCCAAGACCACGTACTGCCGGCACCCGAATCGACGTCGGCGATGGTCCCAGCGCTGCGGCGACCACCTTCTGCACATAGCTCGGATCGCCAGGGCGATCCGGCTTAAAACCACGGATGAAATTGCCGCTGTAGTAGCAGCTGAATGCGGCTCGCAGCGCCTGCTGCTCGCTGGCATGGCGCGGCAGCGCCCTGGCATAGCAGTCCTGCAAAATCTGGCCACCCACCCTCAGATTTGCACAGGTGTCAAACGCCTGCCTATACGAAATCCCGTACTTCGGGAGGTTGTGCCGGTTCACTTGCACAAGGCCCATCGAGAAGTTGCGCCCTTGCTTTTCGAGAGCGTCTACAGTCGAAAGGGCTTCTTGCAGGTTCCGGGGCTGGCGCTTCAACGCGGTCCCGACTACCCCGATCGCAAAGGGATTGAAGGTCGACTCGACCTTCGCAATTGCTAGCACGGTCTCGGGGGCGACGTTCGGTGCGCATTGCTGCGCTAAAGCCATGAGCTCGATCATGATCGGCTACCTCAGCTCCTCCACCGACGCCTTACCACCCGTCGTCGGCCAGCCCGAGCGCGGAGGCCGGGTTGGCTTGCCCCTCTCTGGTGCCGTGTAGCTTTCCCCGGTCTTCCAGTTGAAAACCGTGGTGGGCTGACCCGGTAGCTTGAAGTGAATCTCGCTACCGCGCTTCTCGGTAGAACCGCCGCCGCTCAAACTGCAACGGGGGAACGACTTCCCTCGCGCCAGGTCACGCATGAGTTTGTTGATCGGCGGCACGCACTCTGCAACTGCACGTGGTCCGTTGGGATTGGCCATGCACAGCGCAATCGTGCAGGCATAGTTCTCGTCAGCCTTGGATTCAGCCGCGACGACGGTCAAGCCCAGAATGAGCGTTGAGAGGAAAACGCGCGCACGCATACAGGTCACTCCGGGCTTAGGAGTGACCAAAATAACCTTTTTTGGTTCCTGTTGCTACAATTTGGCAACCAAAATTAGTTATTTGGTTGTTGCGGTCTGCTTTTTGGCTCGCGTCTTCCGGGCCTTCTCCGCAGCCGTAGACGCCTTCTCACCGACCTTCTTGCCTGCAGGACGCCCTGGTCTACGATCGGTAGGCTGTGCCTTGATCTTCTTTGCGCGCTCCACTGCCGACAGCATTTGGAGCTGCACCGATTCGATCGACTCAAACGTCGTAGCCAGCCGCTCCATCAAACGTTCGAGCGAATTGAATACGCGTGGAGTATCGAGCTCTCTCCGCGTTCTCCACACGGCCGGTGTCGGCTTCCGAATCCAACGACTCTTTGCTTCGTCGAGGACCGGGAGCTTCGCTGTCACAACGACGATGTACCCTTCCATCGTCTCCTGCACCGTTACATCGACGATTTCGCCCTGGCTCGCCATCTTGCGAAGTTCTGGCTCGGTGAAACAGTGATCTTGGTCCCAAGTGGCGGCCATCTGCTGCTGCTCGTCCTCTGTAAACGGTGTCTGCCCCAGCAAGGTCCATTGGACAGCCGGATAGAAATATAGGGTATCCACAAAACCCTATTTCTGCACGCTATTTGAAGTTGTGAAGGTCTTGTGAGGCATTTCGCCCACGTGCCAATGCCCCCTGCGGACGAGCCGGCTACGCCGGACGGGCTTTCGCGCTTCGCGTCGAGCCCCTGGCACGCCAGGGTCTCGCCCCCTCGGGGGGCTTCAATCCACTCTCGCTTGCGCCCTCCTGGCGCTTTACACCGAACGCCGAGCACGCTCGGCTTCAACCGCCTGTTGCCGCGTGTCAACCACCGGTCTCATGCCCATTCCCTGCACTGGTAGTCCATCGCTGAGAGCCCTGCGCCAGCGCTGAAATCTACGCCAAACAGTCATGCGGTCAAGGCCAAATCCTGCACCCGTTCGCAGGCCTGCGGCCTTTGCGCTGCGGCTTTGTCTTCAGCCTTGACCGCCTGCCCGCCCGGCGTGGTCGCGCTACACGGCGCAAGGCACTCAGCGAAGCAACTGGACAACCAACCACGCAGGAGATGCGACATGAGGAAGGACCGGAGTCAAGAACAACAGCAACAGCCGGCGAAGACGCCTAGCAAAGCAGCTGGTGAGCAGAGCGAACTGCATGACAGCGAACTGCCCTTCATCGATGAGATCCGTGCCTGCCACCAAAGCGAGATCCGCAGGTTGCGCAAAGCCATCTCTCGGTCGCGGCGCCAGATGGCCTGCAGGAAAGGTCGCGACCCGTTTCTGAAGCTGCTGGGCATGCGGCGTCATCTGCTGCAGCAGCAGGCGCAGCTCCTGGATTACCTGGCAATGGCCGCGCCGGCGGCAGCCCCCACCCCCAACCACACGAGGTCACTGCCAATGTCCACGTTCACCCGTCTCGCACTGGTTGTCCTGGCCACCACCGTAACAGCCTGCAAGGCGCCGGCGCCGTCCATCAACGCGGCCTCGGTAGACCAGGTCTCCAGTACCCATGTTGTGTGCGAGCGCTATGCAGACCTGCAACCCATCGGCGCCGGTCGCCCTGATTCCACCGCCAAGACTGGCGAGTACTGCTACCCGATCCACATCGACCGTAAATAACATTTCGGATTCCGTAAATTATATTATTTGGATTCCAGCCAGGAGGCATCATGAACACCTCGACGAAGATCCATCCCGCACCACAGCTGACCGCAGCGATTGCGGAGAAGTACACGCCACAGGGAGCAAGCGAAGAGAAGACCTACTGGACCGACGTGGGTCGCGCGTTTCCACACGCAAATTCCGATGGATGGCAGCTCGTGGTTCGCGCCGGCCTGTCGGTGAGTGGGACCGTGGTTCTCAGCCAGGTTCGCGCAGATGGCATTGCCTCACTGCCTCCGACCACATCTCACTTTGTTGCGTACGTCGTCGACCAGTTTGATGATGCTGCAGGAGAGAAGCGCAGGACATGGACAGAGATCGGCCGAGCGTTCCCGCATAAGAAGGGTTACGGCTTCAACTTGATCATTTGCCGCGGCCTGAGCGTCAGTGGCACGATCGTGCTGCGTGCTCCTACGGAGACCGCTCCCCGCCCTTTTGCTGACGGCGCCGCACCAGATAGCTCCTCGCTGAAGTCAGGTACGAGTGCTGACGCAGCAGACCTGGCCAAGCTCCAGGCACTTTCCGCTGCCAATGCGGACGCCGTGGACCTCATCGGCCGGTTGCTAGGCGAGGACGAATTTGCGGCGCCTGAATTCGATCTCTACCGGATGCAACTCCAGATCGTTTGGATGCTCCTGGTTGACGCCGCCTCCCCTGGAACCCCATGTGACAGCGCCGCGGAGTTAGAGGCGTGAGCACGGCCGGGTCAACAGCGATCAGTCACTCCGATCTCGTGCGTGCAGCAGGTCGTTGGTTGAGGACAACCGCTCGATGCTCTGTCGTTCTTGAGGAGCTCTGTGCCGCCACCGGCAACGGCGAGAATCCAGATGCCATCGGTTGGTACTGCGGTCGAACCATGCTTGTGGAATGCAAGGCAAGCCGGTCCGATTTCCTCGCCGATCGCAAGAAGCGATTTCGGCAGCGCCCTGAAAGTGGCCTCGGTCTCTATCGCTACTTCCTCGCCCCTCAGGGACTGCTTAAGCCGGAAGAAATGCCCTCTCGCTGGGGGCTGCTCGAGCTGAGCAAAGGACGGATCCGCGTAGTCGCTGGCAAACGACCAAAGACCTGGCACAGGCCGGATGATCCCTGGGCATTTCCCGAGCGCTTTGTGGAGGGGGAAACCCAGATGCTCTTGTCTGCCATGCAGCGCATCAAAGTTCGGCTAGGCCCCGCCGAGTTCCACACCTTGATGCATGAACGCCTGATGCGTCCTGTCCACGACCCACGCGCGCCCATGCGTTTGGCTCAATCGACCCCAGCAAGCACGTCATGACTTCCACCTATCTCCCTGCCCTAGCCCTCCTTGCCGAAGTTCGCCGAGGTGCAAAGGACATCCGCCGCATCGACGCCCTCTCCGCACGTATCGAAGAGCTCGTGATTTCCGCTGCCCAGGGCGTTGAAGCCCTGCAGGCTGAGAACGCAGCTCATCCCGACCGCCGGCGAGCCACACGTCGACTGCAACGTGCGGTAGCCGCCTTCCAACGCCCTCTCTGACATAGGACAAGAGCATGACCTTGGATCCCCTGCCCCGCCCTGCAGAACGCCCCGAAGCTTACTTCCGGGCACTGCAAACCCTTCTAGTAGATCAGCGCTATACAAAGCTGGAACTGATCCTGGTGCGATCGGATCAAACCGACAAGTACACGCACTTCACGATCGTCTTCGGTGCACTAGCCACTTCGGCTGCCTACGCCCTTCAGTACTTGCTTCGATTCAACTGGTGGCTTACGGCCATGACCGCCATTGTCGCTCTCGGCGCCACCGTGGTGACCTCACGCCATCTGTCACACCTGGGAAAGCGCGCCGCCAAAGACTTTGACCCTCTGACTCCAGCGCAGGCCGATTGGATCCAGCAAATCAGCGCTGGCGACGAGCATTTCCGAACCATCGTAGCTCGGTGGGTGGAACACGGTACGCCTATCCTGCAGCGCGACTACCATTCACTGAAGCAACTCGAGGTACTTGCTCGGGTCCGATTCGACACCCCCTGCCAGGAGGCCTAAGAACATGGACGTCCTCGATGCTCAATCCTTCAACCATGCCATTTGCCGGTTGAAGCATCGGCCGCGGCCCACTGCCCTTCAAGTTCGTGATGGCGCCTCTGAACTCCTGGACACCGCCGGCATGGCCGAGATGCAGCGATTGGCAGCGGATCTGCCTGACCTCCAGTCCATGCTGACCGAATGGACCGCTAGCGATCGCCCGCTCACCGCGCAGGATCTTGCAGTAATGCGGCAAGCACATCTGCTATGGCTGCGCTTCAGTAACCTGGTCTATGAGCGTGCCTTGCATAACCCGGCCTGATCTCAGGATGGCGCCACTGTAAGCAACTCGGGCCGCACTAGCGGCCCGCTTCTTTTTGGCCTGCGCACGACCACGGAACCGCCGGCTAAGTGCAAAAAAAGAGGCCGGTGATCACTCACCGGCCCCTCATGCGATGCGGCCACGATTGCTCACGACCGTCGTCACGGTATCACGCAGTCTCATCATCCGCCACTGAACCGAGCTGTTCCTTCTCCCGGATGTCGAACTCGAACCCGATGATCTTTCGGCCCTTTCGAAGCGGCTCGTAGGACACATCCAGATCCGTGAGCTTGGTGATCTCTTTCACCGACGGATCCAGCACCCGCATCCGCAGATTTTTGACATCTTGGTACTTGTCTCCCAGGTCCAGCACCTCGCGGAGTCGCTCCAGCGACAACCTACGTTCGCCTGTCTTACGGTACTGAGTGCACAACTCATACATTCGGATTGCATAGAACGTCGATAACGCACTGACCGAGCGCAACCTGTACTTGGTGAACTGCTGGTTCAACATGGTCAGGTACGGGGCTATGACAGGCGAGAAACCCAGCACAACCGCAGCTTCATTCTTCAGGTACTCGCACATCCACACCCAGCGGACATTGCGCTCACGGGAGCCCTTCTTGGCATCCCCATCGATGCTGCGGATGTTCCTGTTGTAGAGCTTCTTAGCTGCTTGCTCGATGGCTTGGTAGGCCTGGCCACCGTGCAGATCGTAGAGCGTCGCGAAATCACTGGCGTAGATCTTAACGGTGTTCTTCTCCGGCATCGGCTTGCGCGAATCCAGGTGCGCTGCTGCCATGATCACCAGACGCTTCTCGTTCAATGAGAGCGTGTGAGAAGACTCCACCATCTTGTTCGACTGAACAACGAGCAGGTCGCCTTTGTT
>NZ_CP197010.1:5180000-5236738 GCF_051983905.1 Stenotrophomonas sp. STK17_22 | reverse complement strand
CAGCAATAATCGTCCGGTGGCCGGGGCATGGACGCGACAAGGCGCCCAAACACAGGCCGGAAAGGGGGGAAATGGATGGCTCAGACTACCACCGAGCGCCCGCCTTCGGAATGCTTGTCCCCTACTTATTCACAAAAACATCCACAGCTATTGCACAGCCCGGTGAATTCGCGTAGCTGCCAAGGGTTGACTTGGGGCGGGGTACCTCTCTAGAATTTCCGGTTCTTTCCGTCCCATTCATACGAGAGGCCCCCAATGGCCACGAAGCGCACCTACCAGCCCAGCAACCTCAAGCGTAAGCGCGACCACGGCTTCCGTGCCCGTATGAAGACCGCTGACGGCCGCAAGATCCTGTCGCGTCGCCGCGCCAAGGGCCGCAAAGTCCTGAGCGCCTGATTGCCATGCCGCACATCGCGGCAGACGCAATCCCTTCGACAGTGAATACTGCAGACCCGCGCAAGCGATTCCCTCGCTCTGCGCGGGTTCGCACGCGTGCCGAATACTCAACGGTCTTCAACGGCGCCCGCCGTGTGTCCGATCCGCTGATGACCCTGCACTGGCTGCCGGCTGACCGGCAGGCCAGGCTGGGTCTGGCGGTTTCCCGCAAGGTTGATCCGAACGCCGTCGGGCGTAACCGGATCAAGCGCGTCCTGCGCGACATCCTGCGTCAGACACGTACCGACATCCAGCCAGGCGACTTTGTCGTCGTGGCTCGTAGTGCTGCGCGTTCCGCCAGCAACGACGAAATCCGCCAGGCCTTCCTGCGCCTGCTGCGTCGCCTGCGTGCATTGCCCACGCCGGGCGTGGACGGCACAATGCCGCCGCCTGATGGCATCGCAACTCCTTCTTTGACCGAGCCGGCATCGCGTCCCGGCCCCGCCGAGCCTGTCCGCTGATGAACCAGACCCGCGTATTCCTCATTTTTGCCTGGCTGATGGTGGCCGTGCTGCTGTGGATGGAGTGGAGCCGTGAAAAGGCTGCTCCGACCCCGGCACCAACCACCACGTCGGCCCCGGCCGCCGCACAGAGTGTTCCGGGCGCGAACCCCGGCGCCATCCCCAGCGCCCAGGTGCCGGGCGCCCCCGGCCAGGCCGCCGCACAGGCCCAGGCCAGCGCTACCCCGGCCAGCCAGCGCGTGACCGTCACCACCGACGTGCTGCGCCTGGTGCTCGACGGCGGCCGCGTGCTTGATGCCGAGCTGCTGCAGTTCCCGCAGACCAAGGACGAAGGCAGCCCGCCGGTCCGCCTGCTGACCGAAGACCCCGCGCACCCGTACAGCGCGATCAGTGGCTGGGCGAGCGAAGACAAGAACACCCCGGTCCCCGGCGCTGACGGCTTCAAGCTGGTGGGTGACACCAAGGACTTCGTGCTGGCCAAGGGCCAGAACGAGCTGCAGATCCCGTTCGTGTGGACCGCCGACAACGGCGTGACCATCAAGCGCACGCTGACCGTCTCGCGCAACGAGTATGCCGTGCGCTTCAAGGATGAAGTCAGCAACGCCGGCGCCGCGCCGTGGAACGGCTACGTCTACCGCACCCTGGACCGCACCCCGACCATCCTGTCGCGGAGCATGACCAACCCCGATTCCTTCAGCTTCAACGGTGCCACCTGGTACGACAACGACAAGAAGTACCAGCGTCGTGCGTTCAAGGACTACCTGGAAGACGGCACGCTGAACCAGAACATCACCGGCGGCTGGCTGGCGATGCTGCAGCACCACTTCTTCACCGCCTGGATCCCGCAGAAGGACCAGACCGCGCACTACGTGCTGTCGCAGGTGGCCGGTCGTGACCTGATCGAAGCGCGTGGTCCGGCCTTCACTGTGGCCCCGGGTCAGTCCACCAGCACCGAAGCCCGCCTGTGGGTCGGCCCGAAGCTGGTCAACCTGATCGCCAAGGAAGACGTGCCGGGCCTGGACCGCGTGGTCGACTACAGCCGCTTCTCGATGATGGCGGTGATCGGCCAGGGCCTGTTCTGGGTGCTGAACCAGGTGCACAAGCTGGTCGGCAACTGGGGCTGGGCGATCGTCGGCCTGGTGGTGCTGCTGAAGCTGGTGCTGTACCCGCTGTCGGCGACCCAGTACAAGAGCGGCGCCAAGATGCGTCGTTTCCAGCCGCGCATCGCGCAGCTGAAGGAACGCTATGGCGATGACCGCCAGAAGTTCCAGACCGCGATGATGGAGCTGTACAAGAAGGAAAAGATCAATCCGATGGGCGGCTGCCTGCCGATCCTCATCCAGATGCCGATCTTCTTCGCCCTGTACTGGGTGCTGGTGGAATCGGTCGAACTGCGCCAGGCGCCCTGGTTCGGCTGGATCCAGGACCTGACCGCACGCGACCCGTACTTCATCCTGCCGGTGATCAACGTGGCGGTGATGTGGTTCACGCAGAAGCTGACCCCGGCACCGGGCATGGACCCGATGCAGCAGAAGATGATGCAGTTCATGCCGCTGGTGTTCGGCGTCATGATGGCCTTCATGCCGTCCGGCCTGGTTCTGTACTGGGTGGTCAACGGCGGCCTGGGCCTGCTGCAGCAGTGGTGGATGACCAAGCGCCATGGCGGCGAGCCAGTCCCGGCCACCACCGCCCCGGCCCCGGTCAAAAAGAAGTAATCCGACCGGCAGGTCGCCGGCTTCGTAGAGTCGACCTTGGTCGACTGCCATTGAGCCCCGACCGACCCGCAGAAGCCCGCCGCAAGGCGGGCTTTTCGCATGCGGCGTTAGAATCGCCGGCACACCGTTCCTCCATCCATCGAGTCCGCCATGCCGCGTGCGTCGTCGTTCCGCCTGTTCCTGCCGTCGCTGTTGTTGACCCTGGTCGTTGCCGGCTGTGGCGACAAGGACGCGAAGGCGCCGGCGACCACGGTCACCCAGCCCAGCGCGCAGGCCGCGGCCGCCGCCGATCCTGCCGCTGCACCGTTGCTGGCCGCGCTGCAGAAGCAGCTCGACGGCTACCGCCGCATCATCGTGCTGCTGGCCGACGAGGAACAGCAGTCGGCTGCCGACCGCGGTACCTCCACGCGCGTGGGCCAGCAGCTGTTCCACGATGGCCTGGAACAGCGCAGGGCCATCGCCGCGCAGTTCGACACGCTGCTGCGCGGCTCCAGTCCGCAGCGCTTCGCCACCCTCGGCACCGTGCTGGACTACATCGAGTCGGCGCCGGAACTGTTCGACGCCGACCGCCTGGCCTTCCGTGAAGTGCTGCGTGACCTGCATGAGCGGGTCGGCACCGATTCCTCGCTGCCAGCGGTGAAGCTGCACCAGCGCATCGGTGAGGATCTGGAAGCGCTCGATGAGATCGAGCGCAACTACAACCAGGAACTGACCCGCATCTTCAGCCGCTTCGAGCGCACCCGCGCCATCGAGTTGAAGCGTGAGAAGTGGGACGACTACATCGCGCACCTGCACAAGGACTACAGCCGCGAAGCGATCCTGCGCGACTATGGCGTGATCGAGCCGTACCCGATGTCGATGAAGGACAGCGACCGCGAGATCTTCGGCCGCGACCTGCCGGCCAAGACCGTGGTGCTGACCTTCGACGATGGCCCGCACAAGGCCTACACCGATGAAGTGGTGGCCATCCTCAAGCGCTACGACGTGCCGGGCGTGTTCTTCGAAGTGGGCCGAAACCTGGGCAAGGTCGAGGCCGATGGGAAGGTCAGCCTGGGCCCGATGGCGAAGATCAGCCGCAACCTGATGGAGGAGGGCTACGCTGTGGGCAACCACAGCCTGACCCATGCCCAGCTGTCGCGCACCACCGGTGATGCGCTGCGCCAGCAGGTACTCGACACCGACACGCTGCTGAAGGACGTGGACAGCAAACGCGCGCCGCTGTTCCGCTTCCCGTACGGCGCGCGCAACGCCGAAGGCCTGCAGCTGCTCAACGAGGCCGGGCTGAAGTCGATCATGTGGAACATCGACTCGATGGACTGGGCCGACCCGGTACCGGAGTCGATCGTGCAGCGCGTGCTCGACCAGGTGAACAAGGAACAGCGCGGCATCATCCTGTTCCACGACATCCACGATCGTGCGGTGAAGGCGCTGCCGCAGATCCTCGACCGGCTGATCGCCGATGGCTACCAGTTCGCCGGCTGGAATGGCCGCGACTTCACCGTCGCCCGTGCGCGAAAGGGCGACGCCGGTGCCGCCACCGTCACCACCGGCTACGAGAAGTCGTGGGCGATCGTGGTCGGCATCGACAACTACGCCAAGTGGCCGAAGCTGGAATACGCCAGCCATGATGCTCAGGCAGTGGCCGATACCTTGACCGGGCAGTTCGGCTTCCCGTCCTCGCAGGTGATCGTGCTGAAGAACGAGCAGGCCACCCGCAACAACATCCTGGCCGCCTTCCACGACCGCCTGGCCGACGACCGCACCGGCAAGAACGATCGCGTGTTCGTGTTCTTCGCCGGTCATGGCGCGACCCGCCAGCTCGCCTCCGGGCGCGACCTCGGCTACATCATTCCGGTCGATTCGGATCCGAAGGAATTCGCCACCGACGCGATCGCGATGACCGACATCCAGAACATCGCCGAAAGCATGCAGGCCAAGCATGTGATGTTCGTGATGGATGCCTGCTACAGCGGCCTGGGCCTGACCCGTGGCGGTCCCTCGTCGTCGTCGTTCCTGCGCGAGAACGCGCGACGCAGCGCGCGGCAGATGCTGACCGCCGGTGGTGCCGACCAGCAGGTGGCCGACGCCGGCCCGAACGGCCACTCGGTGTTCACCTGGGTGCTGCTGCAGGCATTGGCCGGCAAGGGCGACCTCAACGGCGATGGCCTGATCACCGGTACCGAACTGGCCGCCTACGTGGCGCCGGCGGTCTCGGCGGTCTCGCACCAGACCCCGGCCTTCGGCAGCCTGCCCGGTTCGCAGGGCGGCGAGTTCGTGTTCCAGGTGCCGGACAGCCAGGAATTCCTCAACGCCGATACGCGCCAGCTGACCGCCGATGCGATCGCGCTGAACAACAAGGTTGATGCTGCCAGCGAAGCAAAGGGCAGCCAGGCGCCGGTGACCGTGGCCGACCTGCAGGGCGGCAAGGCCAAGCTGGTGGTGCCCACCGCCGGCCCGGCGTCCGACCGCCAGCGCGCGCAGCAGGCCAATGACCGTGGCCTGCAGCTGTACCGCGAGAAGCAGTACGACGAAGCGGTAGCCCAGTTCACCGAGGCGCTGAAGCTGCGCCCGGACTTCGCCCAGGCCGCCAACAACCTCGGCTTCGTCTACTACCGCCAGCAGCGCTATGCCGAAGCGGCGCGCTGGCTGGAGAACACACTGAAGATCGACCCCTCGCGCGCCGTGGCCTATCTCAACCTGGGCGACGCCTACTTCAACGCCGGCGACAAGGCCAAGGCCAAACAGGCCTACACCACCTACCTGGCCCTGCAGCCGCAGGGCAGCGGCGCGGCCCAGGCACGTGCGCAGCTGGAGAAACTCTGAGCCATGAACGACGCGATCCGCACCGACACCATCGTGGCCATCGCCAGTGCGCCCGGCGCGGGTGGTGTTGGCCTGCTGCGCCTGTCCGGCCCGCGTGCCGCAGCGATTGCCAATGCGCTGGGTGCACCTGCACTGCGCCCGCGCCACGCGCACTACGCGCGCCTGCGTGATGCCGACGGCGAGGTCATCGACGATGGCATCGTGCTGTGGTTCCCGGCACCGAACAGCTTCACCGGCGAAGAGGTGGTGGAACTGCAGGGCCATGGCAGCCCGGTGCTGCTGCAGCAGCTGGTCGCGCGCTGCATCGCGCTCGGTGCGCGCCAGGCGCGGCCGGGTGAGTTCAGCGAACGGGCGTTCCTCAACGGCAAGCTGGACCTGGCCCAGGCCGAGGCCATCGCCGACCTGATCGCCGCGGGCGACAACCGTGCCGCGCGCGCTGCACGCCGTTCGCTGGATGGTGTGTTCTCGCGCCGCATCGACGCGGTGGTCGAGCAGTTGGTGCTGCTGCGCATCCATGTGGAAGCAGCGATCGACTTCGCCGACGAACCGCTGGATACGCTTGGTGGGGCACAGGTGCGGCGTGGCCTGGAGCAGGCGCGCGGCGATCTTGCCCTGCTGCGGCGGGATGCCGAGCGCGGCCGCCGCCTGCGCGATGGCCTGCATGCGGTGCTGATCGGGCCGCCGAATGCCGGCAAGAGTTCATTGCTCAATGCGCTGGCCGGCAGCGAACGCGCCATCGTCACCGACATCGCCGGCACCACCCGCGACACCCTGCGCGAGACCATCCGCCTGGACGGCTTGGAGCTGACCCTGGTCGACACCGCCGGCCTGCGCGACGGCGGCGACGCCATCGAACGCGAAGGCATGCGCCGCGCGCATGTGGAAATCGAGCGTACGGACCTGGCGCTGATCGTGCTGGATGCGCGCGATCCAGCGGCCGGCAAAGCGGCGCTGGGCGATGCCGTGGCGGCGGTGCCGCACAAGGTCTACATCCACAACAAGTCAGACCTGCTGACGGCGCTGCCGACACTGGACGATCCGGATCGGGTGTTCGTTTCGGCCGCCACCGGCGCCGGGCTCGACGATCTGCATGCGCGTCTGCGTTCGATTGCTTCGGCCGGGGCAGGGGAGCAGGTGGATGGCGAGTTTTCCGCGCGCACGCGGCATGTGGATGCAATCGAGCGTGCGCAGGAGCACGCGCAGCGCGCCGACGGCGAGCTGGCGCACGAGCACCTGGAGCTGGCCGCCGAGGAACTACGGCTGGCGCATGACGCGCTGGGTGAGATCACCGGGCAGATGAGTGCCGATGACCTGCTGGGGAGGATCTTCTCCAGTTTCTGCATCGGCAAGTAAGGCGGAGCTCTGGTAGGTGCCAACCTTGGTTGGCACAGGGCGTCCGGGTCATCGACGCCCGCTGGCAGAGCGCCGACCAAGGTCGGCGACTACCAGATACATGGGTCGGAGCCCCTGCGGGGATCCGACCCCAGGTCCCCCACCTGTCACATTGCCGCCGCATACTGACGCCCATCACATACCGCTTGGGGAAGTCGCAGTGAAGTCGTGGGGTTGTGCGTTGCTGTTGTCGCTGGCCGTGGCACCATCGGTGGCCATGAGTGCTGAATCCTCCACCCCGGCCGCGCACAAGGTGTCGGTCTATGGCCACCGCGGGGCAAGCGCACTGCTGCCCGAGCACACCCTGGCGGCCTATGCGCAGGCCATCGCCGATGGCGCCGACTACATCGAGCCGGACCTGGTGATGACCAGGGACGGAGTGATGGTGGCCCGCCACGAGAACGAGATCAGTGGCACCACCGATGTCGCCTCGCATCCGGAATTCGCCAGCCGCCGCACCAGCAAGGTCATCGACGGGCAGAAGGTCGATGGCTGGTTCACCGAAGACTTCACCCTGGCCGAGCTGAAGACGCTGTACGCGCGTGAGCGCCTGCCGGAACTGCGCAGCACCGCCTACGATGGCCAGTTCCGCATCGCCAGCCTGGACGAGATCCTCGCATTCCTTGTCCAGCAGGCCGGGCGTGCCAACCGTGGCATCGGCCTGGTGCCGGAGATCAAGCACCCGACCTACTTCCAGTCGATCGGCCTGCCGATGGAAGACAAGCTCCTGACCGCGCTGCGTGGCAATGCCTATACCAACGTCGGCCCGGTCACCATCCAGTCGTTCGAGACCGCCAACCTGCGCTACCTGCGCGGCAAGATCCCGCGCGGCAGCAACATCCGCCTGCTGCAACTGCTGTGGAAGGGCGACACCCAGCCGGCCGACATCGCCAAGGCCGGTGGCACGCTGACCTACGCGCAGATGATGACGCCGGCAGGACTGAAGGACATTGCCAGCTACGCCGACAGCATCGGCCCGGAACTGCGCTCGATCATTCCGCTGGACGCCAAGGGCGCGCTGAGCACTCCGACCACGCTGGTACAGGACGCACATGCTGTGGGCCTGATGGTGATTCCGTACACCTTCCGTCCGGAGAACCACTTCCAGGCCAGCAACCTGCGCAAGGGCGCCGACAACGCGCGCAATGCCGAGGGTTCGATTGCCGAGATGCGTGCCTATCTGGCTATCGGCATCGATGCCTTCTTCACCGATGACCCGGCACTGGGCCGGCAGGCGGTGGATGGGATGGGCGCGGCAGGGAATGCGGCGAACTGACGGACTCTGGTAGGTGCCAACCTTGGTTGGCGCACAACAACCGCGCCGACCAAGGTCGGCTACTACCGGTTCATGAGGGTGCCGGCCAGCGGCCGGCACTACCGGGGCATTTTCAGCCGCGCGGCTCGTCCGGCCGGCGGAACGGGATCACCACGTAGTCCTGGCCCTCGCGCGGCTGCCACAGCACCGGCACGCGCTGCGGTGACGGCGGCTCCAGCTCGTCGTCGGCCAGCGGTTCGACGTCTTCTTCTTCGTCTTCCCAGCTGTAGCGCGGGCGCGGCGGCAGCGGGTCGGCGTTGCGGAACAGCAGCGCAGCAATGATGCCGGCGAAGGCGCCGCCCATGTGCGACTGCCAGGACACACCATCGGCGTGCGGCAGGATGGTCATCAGCATGCCGCCGTAGAACAGCATGCCGATCAGGCCGGTGGCGATGGCCGCGCGGTCGCGGCGCAGCAGGCCCAGGCTGGCCAGCAGGAACATCAGGCCGTGGGTCACGCCGCTGGCGCCCAGGTGCACGCTGCCCGGATTGCCCAGCATCCACGCACCGATGCCCGAGCCCAGCCACAGCAGGGGCAGGGCGCGCACGGTGGCTTTCGGGTAGACGCTGCCGGCCAGCGTGCCGAGGATCAGGATCGCGATGCTGTTGGCGGCGATGTGCTCGACCGAGGCATGCAGCATCGGGCCGCCGATCAGGCCAAGCAGGCCCTTGGCTTCCAGCGGCGCGACCGCCCAGGGCCGCCAGTCGAAGGTGCCCTGCAGGGCGAACACGGCCACCAGCACCAGCACGGCGGCCAGGCTGACATTGAACGCCCGCAGGATGCGCGAGCGGTCATTGCGGGGGGCCGGTACGTCGCCGGCGGGCAGGGGCGCGTTGTTGTCCATACCTCAGCAATGGCGGTGACTGGCGCGAAACCAAGGCCACCGCAACGGGAGAGTGGGTGCGGCCGGCGGGACAATCCCGCCGGCCGGCCATGATCAGGCGTGGCCGGAGCCTTCCTTCGGCGGATACTTCAGGCTCAGTACCACGGTGGCGGCGATGATCACCGCGACCACGCCCAGCGACACCGGGGTCGGGATCTTGAACAGGTCGATGATCATCATCTTGATGCCGATGAAGCCCAGCACCAGCGCCAGGCCATACGGCAGCAGGTGGAAGCGGTCGGCCATGCCGGCCAGCAGGAAGAACATCGCGCGCAGGCCCAGCACCGCGAACACGTTGGAGGTGAGCACGATGAACGGGTCGGTGGTGATCGCGAAGATCGCCGGGATGCTGTCCACGGCGAAGATCACGTCGGTGACCGCGATCAGGATCAGCACCGCGAACAGCGGGGTGAACCAGCGCACGCCGTCGCGCTTCACGCTCAGTGCGTTGCCGGCATAGTCCGGCAGCAGGCGCAGGTGCTTGCGCATCCAGCGCAGGGCGGGATTGGTTTCCAGGTCCGGCTCCTGGCCGGCGGCGAACCACATCTTCCAGCCGGTGAACAGCAGGAAGGCGCCGAACACGTAGAGCAGCCAATGGAACTGGCTGATCAGCACGCTGCCGGCGAAGATCATGATCGTACGCAGCACGATCGCACCCAGGATGCCGATGATCAGCACCTTCTGGCGCTGCTCCTCCGGCACCGCGAAGTAGCTCATGATCATCAGGAACACAAAGATGTTGTCGACCGCCAGCGCCTTCTCGACCAGGTAGCCGGTCAGGAACTCGAGGCCGACCTTGTTGGCCACCACCTGGCCGGCGGTCTCATTCAGGTAGTACCAGAGGCCCGCATTGAACAGCAGGGCCAGCGCAACCCAGCCGATGGACCACCACAGGGCCTCCTTGAAGGTGACCTTGTGCGGCCCACCATGGCGCATCAATACGAGGTCGACCAGCAGGGCGATGACCACCACCGCTGCGAAGCCGCCCCACAACCACACGTTACCGATCGTCTGCATTGGGAATGTCCGTTGGAAAGATGAATGCCAGGCCGGACGGCGAGGATCTGCAACGGAGGATCGGGAGGGGGATCCAGGGACAGAGCTTCGCCAGTACGGCGAAGGTCTCGCTCGCAGTTCCAGTCGGCTGGAACTGCCGTTGCACCGGAGCCTGCGGGCTCGAAATGACGGCGACAACGTCTGGGAGCTACTCCCCTTCTGGCGCCGATTCTGCGGCCTGGCCGGGCTGCCGTCAAATGCCGGGCGGCCGGGGCCCCCGCCCTGGTAGATGCCAACCTTGGTTGGCACGCCTTGCCCGGGCCGTTCAGCAACGCCCGTCGCGCCAGCTCGACTCTACGAAAGCGCCCCCCGGCTACAATAGGTGGATGAATACCCCCCTTCCGATTGTCCGCCTCAAGAATGCGTGGCGTTCCAGCCACCCGTGGATCTTCCAGAAACTGGTCGAGAAGCCGACCGTCCGGCCCAAGCCCGGTTCCATCGTCGACGTGGTCGGCATCGACGGCGAGTTCATTGGTCGCGGGTTCTACAACGGGCACTCGCGCATTGCCGTGCGCATCCTCGAAACCGACCAGAACGTGCCGGTCGATGCTGGCTGGTTCTCGCGCAAGATCGCCCAGGCGGTGTCGCTGCGCCGTGAGGTGCTGAAGCTCGACGCGGTGTCCGACGCCTGGCGCGTGGTGCACAGCGAGGGCGATGGCTTGTCCGGCCTGGTGGTGGACCGCTACGGCGATCTGGTGGTGGTCGAATTCTTCGCCGCCGGCATGTTCCGCCACCGCGAGTGGATCTACGACGCCCTGCGCGAGCAGTTCCCGGGCTGCCGCTTCCACAGCTTCGCCGACGAGCACGTGCAGAAGCAGGAAAGCTTCGACTTCCACGGCAACACCACCACCGAAGCGGCGGTGATCACCGAGTACGGCATCAAGTTCCGCGCTGACCCGGCCGGTGCGCACAAGACCGGCTTCTTTGCCGACCAGCGCGAGAACCGCGAGTGGCTGAGCCAGCAGGTGGAAGGCAAGAGCGTGCTCGACCTGTGCTGCAACACCGGCGGTTTCGCCGTGTACGCGGCGGCGCGTGGTGCCACTGAAGTGGTCGGCATCGACATCGATGAAGACGTCATCCAGATCGCCAAGGGCAATTCGCGCCTGAACAACGTGCGCCCGAAGTTCGTCCAGTCCGACATCTTCCCGTGGCTGCGCGACGCCGCCAACCGCGGTGAGCAGTACGACGTGGTGATCCTGGACCCTGCGAAGATGACCCGCGACCGCGACCAGGTCATCACTGCGCTGAAGAAGTACCTGGACATGAACAAGCTGGCGCTGGGCGTGGTGAAGCCGGGCGGCCTGTTCGCCACGTTCTCCTGCACCGGCCTGGTGGCCGAGGACCAGTTCCTCGACATGCTGCGCCGCGCGGCCTATTTCTCCGGCCGCACGATCCAGATCCTGAAGGTGGCCGGCGCCGGCCCGGATCATCCGTTCATGGCCCACGTGCAGGAATCGCGTTACCTCAAGGCCGTGTTCTGCCGCGTGGTGGACTGATTTCCAGATGTAGAGTCGAGCGATGCTCGACTCGCGGTGCCTGATCAGTCGAGCACAGTTCGACTCTACAAATCCGCGGTCCGCAGCGCTATGGTCGGGCTCTTCCCATTGCCGGTGAGAGCCCATGCCATCGTTGAGCCACCTGTCCGTCGTGCTTGCCCTGGCGCTGTGCGCGCCACTGTCCGCCCACGCCATCGAGTTCAGCGCGCAGGAGCTGGCCCGTGCCAAAGCGCTGCAACAGCGCCTGGTCACCCTCGACAGCCATCTGGATACGCCGGCCAACTTCGGTCGCAGCGGCTTCGACATCGAGCAGCGTCACGACCGCAACGCGCTTTCGCAGGTCGACTACCCGCGCATGGTCGAAGGTGCGCTGGACGGCGGTTTCTGGGCGATCTACACCGATCAGGGCGACCGCAGCCCCGCCGCGCACCTCGCCGAGCGTGACCATGGCCTGCAGCGGCTGCTGGAGATCCGCGAAATGCTGGCGGCCAACCCCGAGCGCTTCGCGCTGGCATTGACCGCCGATGACGCGGCGCGGATCAAGGCCGCCGGCAAGCGCGTGGTCTACATCAGCATGGAAAACGCCAGCCCGCTGGTGGAAGACCCGAGCCTGCTGTCGTTCTACCACCGCGCCGGCCTGCGCCTGCTCAGCACCGTGCACTTCGCCAACAACGAGTTCGCCGATTCGGCCACCGACCCCAAGGGTGCGGAGTGGAAAGGCCTGAGCCCGGCCGGCAAGGATCTGGTGCGGCAGGCGGTGAAGCTGGGCATCGTGATCGACCAGTCGCATGCGTCCGACGCGGTGTTCGACGACCTGCTGGCGATGATGCCGGTGCCGTTCGTGCTCTCGCACAGCTCGGCCAAGGCGGTCTACGACCATCCGCGCAATCTGGATGACGCGCGCCTGCGCAAGCTGGCCAAGGCCGGCGGTGTGATCCAGGTGAACGCCTATGGTGGCTACCTGATCGACACCGCAAAGACGCCCGAGCGCAAGCAGGCCGAGGAAGCGCTGAGCAAGCAGCTGGGTGGCTGGGAAGGCATGGGCATCGAACAGGGCGTTACCCTGCTGAAGGCCGAGCAGGCGCTGGACCACGAGCACCCGGTGCGCCATGCCAGCCTCGACGACTTCTTCGCCCACTTCGAGCACATCCTCAAGGTGGTCGGCCCCGAGCACGTGGGCATCGGCCTGGACTGGGATGGCGGCGGTGGCCTGAGCGACCTGCCCGATGTCAGCCAGCTGCCGAAGATCACCGCGTGGCTGCTGCGCAAGGGCTATACCGAGAAGCAGATTGCCGGCATCTGGGGCGGCAACCTGCTGCGCGTGATGCGCCAGGCGCAGGACTACGCTGCGAAGCAGGGCGGTTGACCGCCCGGCGGTAGTGCCGGCCGCTGGCCGGCACTGGCCGTATCAACAGGATGCGAGGTGCCGGCCAGCGGCCGGCACTACCGGTGAATCCGGTTATTTCGCGATCAGCGCGTGGCGGCGGCTGTACAGGAAGTACAGCACCAGGCCGGCCAGGTTCCACAGCAGGAAGTACAGCTGGGTGCTGTGCGGCAGGCTGAGGAACAGGTAGATGCAGCCCAGCGCGGCCAGCGGACCGACCACGAAGGCCAGCGGGGTACGGAAGGTACGTTCGCGGTTCGGCTCGCGCAGGCGCAGCACCACCAGGCAGATGCCCACGGCGGTGAACGCGGCCAGGGTGCCGGCATTGGCCAGGGCGGCGATCTCATCCAGGCGGGCCACGCCGGCCAGCGCCGACACCACTACCGCGGTGAACAGCGTGGTCGCCACCGGCGTGCCGGTGCGTGCGTTGACCTTGGACAGGCCACGCGGCAGCAGGCCATCGCGGCTCATCACGAAGAAGATGCGGCTCTGGCCGTACAGGAAGGCCAGCAGCACCGTCGGCAGCGCGATGATCGCGATCACGCCGATCACCATCGCCGCGGTCGGATGGCCCAGCTGGCGCATGATCAGGGCCAGCGGCTCGGCGCTGTGGCCGAACACCGCGTAGCTCATCGCACCGACCGCGGCCAGCGCCACCAGCACGTAGACGATGGTGCAGCCGATCATCGAACCGATGATGCCGATCGACAGGTCGCGGCCGGGGTTCTTGGTTTCCTCGGCGGCGGTGGAGATCGCATCGAAGCCGTAGAAGGCGAAGAAGATGATCGCTGCCGCCGCCATTACGCCGTGTTCGACGCCATCAGGGCCCATCGACTTGGCAAAGCCATACGGCATGAACGGCTGCAGGTTGGCGCTGTCGAAGGCGGGCAGGGCCACGGCCACGAAGATGGCCAGCGCGATCAGCTTGAACACCACCAGGATGGCATTGAGGGTGGCGCTTTCCTTGGTGCCGGCCATCAGCATGCCGGCCACCAGCCAGGTGATGACGATCGCCGGGAGGTTGATCATGCCGCCTTCCACGTGCGGGCCGGCTGCGAGCCACGCTGGCAGGTGCACGTTCCAGCCGAACTGGGTGTGGACCCATTCGAGGAAGCCGACGAAGTAGCCGGACCAGCCCACCGCCACGGTACTCACCACCAGTGAGTACTCCAGGATCAGGCTCCAGCCCACCACCCAGGCGAACACCTCGCCCAGCGCGCTGTAGCTGTAGGTGTAGGCACTGCCGGCGGCCGGCATCATCGTCGACAGCTCGGCGTAGGACAGTGCCGCGCAGGCGCAGACCGCACCGGCGATGGCGAAGGAGATCAGCACGGCCGGGCCGGCCAGGTTGGCACCGACGCCGATCAGCGTGTAGATGCCGGTACCGACGATGGCGCCAATACCCAGCGCGATCAGGTGCGGCCAGCTGAGCGTCGGGATCAGGCGCCTGCCGGCTTCGTGGACGGTGACGGAATCTAGGGACTTGCGCCGGAACAGGGACATGCAGGCCTCGGAAGGGGTGACTAAGAACGACAAGTTCCCGAGTGTGACCGAACGCAGCGCAGCATTACCACTGACGGGGGTCATGCGAGGGTCAGATGCGTCACCGGCGCGGCTGCACTCCGAGCATTCTGCCGGAATCGGCACAAATGCTGGCAGGATTCGAAATGATTCGATCCCTCAAGGCGAGCCGGGAGGCGCTTGAAGCGTGAGAGCAGGGGCCAGATCGATGCTGACCCGCTGCGGATCAACCACTGGCGCCGCACCTTGGGTTCTCAACTGGGCCACCAGCACTTCGAAGCCCTGGGCGCGGCCGAACGCATGCTCGTCCAGGGTCAATGGCAGCAGCTGCAGGAAGTCGAATCGTCCCGATGGCAGTTGCTGGGGTCCAGGAAAATGCAGTGACGGAACGAAGACGGCCGCCTGCAGCATGCTCCCTGCGTGATCCACCGGCCCCCCCAGCTTCAGCCGGTCCCATGGCGCCAACGGATTGCCGGGCATGCGTGAGTGGCACAGCAGCAGGTGGTACGCGGTGAACCAGCGCAAGGTGGTCAGTGCCCAGGTCGCTTCTTCCTGCGTCTCAAGCATCAGTTCGATGCCCAACCCCGAATCGCCATCTTCGTGCCGCCCTTCCCAGGGGTTGGACAGGTCGGAGCTGACATAGATCCAGTGCGTTCGATCACCGTGCGGAGGGCAGGCATTGACGCCGACATGCAGCCAGCGCGGGTCGATCTGGTCCTGCTTGAAGACGTTGCGCAGCAGATCCATGTCGATCGGATAGATCCCCGGCCCGGTATCGCCGAACAACCGCCGGTACAGCGTCTCCTCCCGATATTCCCAGCTGCGCTCCAGCAGGGTGTCGTCGTCCATGGTGCTCACTCGGCCACCTTGCCGGGCCAGCGGCAGCCGTCTTCCTGCCAGGCCTCGACGTCATCGTGGAAGGTGGTGCGACGTCCGTCGCGGCTACGCTCGTAGCTCAGGTCCAGCACCAGCGCGCCCTGCGTGCTCAGCAGGTAGCGGCCGTTGAGGCGTCCGTCGATGCGTTCTTCCCAGACGCTGTCGAACTGGTACGGGCGATCTTCGGCCAG
Organism: Stenotrophomonas sp. STK17_22; assembly: GCF_051983905.1. Taxonomy (NCBI): domain Bacteria; kingdom Pseudomonadati; phylum Pseudomonadota; class Gammaproteobacteria; order Lysobacterales; family Lysobacteraceae; genus Stenotrophomonas; species Stenotrophomonas sp. STK17_22. The sequence goes on along the minus strand of NZ_CP197010.1, from coordinate 5,221,190 downwards.
CACCGTGGTCTCCATTGAAACCCGGCGCAGCAGCAGGCGTTCGCGCTGCCCGGCATAGCGAACGTCGGCCTGGCCGTCATCCAGCCAACGCCATTCCAGATGGATGCCGTCATTGCGGCCGCCGCTCAGGCAGCGATGATCCTGTGCGGTGGCCGCCGGGGCGGTCGTGTTGGCCAGAAGCAGCAGGGCGCCCATCGCCGTCGGCCAGGGTTTCATCCGTTCAACCCCAACCGGATGCCGAACCCGACAAGGAACAGGCCGGCCACCCGGCGCAGCGCATCGCTGATGCGCGGATGCTGGATCAGGCGGCGACGGGCCAGGTTGCCCACGCCGATCAGCATCGAGCAGTAGGCGATGCTGACCACCAGGATGATGCCGGCCAGGGCCGCGAAGGTAGCGATGCCCTGGTGTGCCTTCGGATCGATGAACAACGGCAGGAAGGCCATGTAGAACAGGATCGCCTTCGGGTTGAGCAGACTGACCAGGATCGCCTGCTGGAAGTAGCGCCCCGGCTGCATGCGGATCGGGCCGGCGTCGCCGCCCTCGTGCTTCGGCGTGCGCAGCAGGCTGATGCCGACCCATACCAGGTAGGCCGCACCCAGGTACTGCACCGCGTGGAACACCAGCGGGTTGGCCTTGAGCAGCGCCGCCACGCCCGCCAACGCCAGCCACATCAGGATCTGATCGCCGACCAGCAGGCCGGCCAGCGCGGTATAGCCACCACGCACGCCGCCACGGCCTGTGGCGGTCAGCAGCGTGAAGGTGCCGGGGCCGGGCAGGGCGAGAAACACCAGCACAGCGACCAGAAACGTCCACAGGTCCTGGATGCCCATCCACGGCATGGCGGCGTTCTCTTGTTACGGGGGGCCGCCATTGTCGGCCAGTGCCGCCGTTGGCGACAGGGGGCGGGTGAGGCCAGTGGGCATGCCAGACAGCAGCGGTTGCAGGTGCTGGCGCAGCTGCGCATGCAGTTGCCGTACCGCGGGCGAGAACTGCTTGCGGTGCGGACATACCAGCTGCAGCGGGATGCTGCTGCCAACACCATCGAGCAGCAGCTGCAGGCGCCCGGCCAGCACGTCCTCGCGCAGGTCCAGCCAGGACTTGTAAGTGATGCCTTCGCCGGCCACGGCCCAGCGTCGCACTACATCGGCGTCGTCGCAGACCAGCGGACCGCGCACCGGAATCACGCTGCGACGCCCGTCGACCTCGAATGACCAGCGATCGTAGGCGCGGCCGTTGAGTTGATAGACCAGGCAATCGTGCTCGCGCAGATCCTCCAGGCGGGTGGGCGTGCCACGCCGCTGCAGGTAGCCGGGCGAGGCGGCCAGCACGCGTCGATTGCCTTCCAGCAGCGGCAGGGCGACGTAGCTGGCGTCGTCGAAGTGGCCGATGCGGATGGCCACGTCGACCGGGTCGCGGAATACATCGGCCACCTCGTCGGACAGGCGCAGGTGCAGGCGCAGCCGCGGGTGCGCGGCGCGGAAGGCGCTCAGCCAGGGCAGCAGCAGGTTGCGGCCGAGGTCCGAGGGCGCCGACAGCTGCAGGGTGCCGTGCAGCTCGGTGTCCTCGCCCTGCACGCGCGCCTGGCCCTCGCGCAGGGTGGCCAGTACCTCCTGCGCATACGGCAGGTACAGCGCACCCTCGCCGGTGAGGCGCAGGCTGCGGGTGGTGCGCACGAACAGGCGCAGGTCCAGCTCGCGTTCCAGCCGCGCCACCGCCGCGGCGACCTGCCCGGGCAGCAGGTCGGCCTCGCGCGCTGCCTGCGAGAAGCTGCCCAGTGCGGCAGTGCGGACGAACAGCTGCAGATCGTCGAAGCGGATCATCTTCATTGCCAGAGTGAAAGTGCTGCCCGATTCTGCGCCTTTCTGCGGGAGCGCGTGCGGCGCAACCTGTCGCCTCCTTCCCCACTGGACCGCTACCATGCGCGCCATTGCCTACACCCAAGCCGGCCTGCCGATCGATGATGCCCAGGCCCTGATCGACATCGAACTGGAGCTGCCGCTGCCCGGCCCGCGTGACCTGCGCGTGGCGGTACGTGCGGTGGCGGTGAACCCGGTCGACACCAAGGTCCGTCGGGGCGTGGCCACCGATGGCCCGCGCGTGCTGGGCTGGGATGCGGTCGGCATCGTCGACGCGGTGGGCAGCGAGGTGACCCTGTTCCAGCCCGGCGATGCGGTCTACTACGCCGGCGTCATCGATCGCCCGGGCAGCAACGCCGAGTACCAGCTGGTGGACGAACGCAGCGTCGGCCGCAAGCCGGCCAGCCTCGACGATGCCGCCGCCGCCGCGCTGCCACTGACCGCGATCACCGCCTGGGAACTGCTGTTCGACCGCCTGCGCATCCCCGAGGGCGGTGGCGAAGGCCAGACCCTGCTGGTGATCGGCGCTGCCGGCGGTGTCGGTTCGATCCTGGTGCAGCTGGCGCGGAAGCTGACGAAACTGACGGTGATCGGCACCGCCTCGCGTCCGGATACCCAGGACTGGGCGTACGCAATGGGCGCACACCATGTGATCGACCACAGCCTGCCGCTGGCCGAGGGCCTGGCGCGGCTCGGCATCAGCGAGGTGCAGCACGTGGCCAGCCTGACCCACTCCGACCAGCACTACGCGCAGATCGTGGAACTGCTGGCGCCGCAGGGCCAGCTGGGGCTGATCGATGATCCCGGCCAGGTCGACGTGATGGCGCTCAAGCGCAAGGCGTTGTCACTGCACTGGGAGTCGATGTTCACCCGGCCGCTGTACAAGACCGCCGACATGCAGCGCCAGCATGACCTGTTGAACCGAGTGGCCGAGCTGATCGACACAGGCGTGCTGCAGACCACCCTGGGCGAGCATTTCGGGCGCATCGACGCGGCCAACCTGCGGCGTGCCCACGCGCTGCTGGAGAGCCACCGCGCCAAGGGCAAGATCGTGCTGGAAGGCTGGTAAGGCCCGGTTTTTCCTGTGGAGCCGAGCCTGCGCCCGGCTCTACAGCGCTTCATCCACGCATGGCGTGGATCAGCCGTGTCGACCAAGGTCGACACCTGCCAACAGCTGCGGAAGCCACTGCTCAGGCCACACCGTTGTCGACGTACTCGGCGAAACCGGGCTGCTGGCGCAGGCGTTCGAACCAGGCATCTACGTGTGCCAGTACCGGCTTGCTGCCCGGCGTGCTGCACCAGCGTTGGGTCGACAGCCCGAGCACGATGTCGGCCAGAGTGAAGGTGTTGCCCGCCACGTAGCCGTCGGTAGTGGCCAGCTGTGCATCAAGGACGCCCATCAGCCGGTTCCACTGCGCCAGGCTGGCCTCGGCACGGGCGTCATCCGGATAGTCCGGATGCTGGCGCACGCGTGCCATGAACACATGGCGCCATGCGCTGTTGAGGTCGCTGGCCTGCCAGTCCATCCACTGCTCCACCCGGGCCCGGTCCTTTGCTGCATGTGGCAGCAGATCCTCGCGACCGGCGCGTGCGGCCAGGTAGCGGCAGATGCTGTTGGATTCCCACAGCACGAAGTCGCCATCACGCAGCACCGGCACCTGCCGGTTGGGGTTCAGCGTGGCCAGCAGGTCCGGCGAGGGGGCCGGTTCGTGGTGCAGGGGCAGATCCAGCCCCGCGCACAGCCACAGCACTTTACGCACATTGATGGAGGTGGGCTTTCCGTAGAGGACGACCATGGTCCTGACGCAGCAGTTGAGACTCGGCCAGCCTACACTTGCCCCATGCAAACCGAATATCTGCTCATTGGCGGCCTTCTATTGGCCGTGCTCATCCTGCAGCTGGTCGCCCTGCTGCGCCGCCCGCCGCATGACCGCCTGGAACAGGCGGTGCGCGAGGAGGCGCGGGCCGGGCGCAGCGAGCTGCGCGAACAGCTCGATGGCTTCGCCCGCGCGCTGACCGATCTGTCCACCCGCACCGACCAGCGCCTGGACCTGCTGCGCGAAGCGCTGGGCGAAGATGCCCGCAAGGCGCGCGCCGAAGCGGCCGAGAGCCAGCAGCGCGGCGCGGCGTTGATGGGACAGCGGCTGCAGGAGCTGCGCGGCCAGCTGGAGACCTTCGGCCAGCAGCAGGAAGCCCGCATCCATGCGTTTGGCCAGCAGCTGCAGGAGCTCACCGGGCGTACCGATACCCAGCTCGGCGCGCTGCGGCAGACCCTGGTGGACGATGCACGCAAGGGCCGCGAGGAGGGCGCGCAGTCGCAGCAGCGCCTGACTGAAAGCCTTGGCCTGCGCCTGCAGGAACTGACCCAGCGCAACGAGCAGCGCATCGCCGAGATGCGCACGACGCTGGAAGAGCAGCTGCGCGCGCTGCAGAGCGACAATGCGCAGAAGCTGGAACAGATGCGCGTGACGGTGGATGAGAAGTTGCAGTCCACCCTGGAAACACGCCTTGGCCAGTCCTTCAAACTGGTCTCGGAGCGCCTGGAGCAGGTGCAGCGCGGCCTCGGCGAGATGCAGCAGCTGGCCACCGGCGTGGGTGACCTCAAGCGCGTGCTGACCAACGTCAAGACGCGCGGCAGCTGGGGTGAAGTACAGCTGGAGAACATCCTCGAGCAGACCCTGATCCAGGAGCAGTACGCGCGCGGGGTGAAGGTACGCCCGGATAGTGGCGAAATGGTCGACATCGCCGTGCGCCTGCCGGGTCGCAGCAGCGATGACACGCCGGTGTGGCTGCCGATCGACTCCAAGTTCCCACGCGAAGACTACGAGCGCCTGCTGGACGCACAGGAGCAGGGTGATGCCGAACTGGTACGCGTGCAGGGTGCGCAGCTGGAGCGTGCGGTGAAGGTGCAGGCCAAGTCGATCTGCGAGAAGTACATCGTGCCGCCGCACACCACCGACTTCGCGGTGATGTTCCTGCCTACCGAAGGCCTGTATGCCGAGGTGATCCGGCGCCCCGGCCTGGTCGATCTGCTGCAGCGCGACCACCGCGTGGTGGTGGCCGGGCCGACCACGATCACCGCACTGCTCAACAGCCTGCAGATGGGCTTCCGCACGCTGGCCATCGAGAAGCGGTCCAGCGAGGTGTGGAGCCTGCTGGGTGCGGTGAAGACCGAGTTCGGCAAGTTCGGTGATGTACTGGACAACGTGAAGGCCAAGCTGGACCAGGCCAGCAAGCAGATCGACCAGACCGGGGTGCGCACCCGCGCGATCGCCCGCAAGCTGAGGGATGTCGAGTCGCTGCCGGTTGAGCAGAGCCGCCAGTTGCTGCCGGACGCGCTGCCAGCAGAGGAAGGCAGTGACGGCGACGAGGCCTGAGCCACGCTGACACGCCGCCTGCATCGCCGATGCGTATGCTGGCGGCCTGTCCGCCTCGATCAGGTATCGTCATGCGCCTGCGCCGCTTCACCAGCCTTGTCCTGACCGCGCTGCTTGCCGCCTGCAGCAGCGCACCACCGGCTGCCGATACGACCGCGGCACCTGCCGCAGCCACCAGCCCTGAAGCGGCCGAGGCGTATCGCGAAGCGCGCGACGTCGACTGCCAGGCCGCCGGTGGCAGCCTGCAGCGGCTCGGCCGGCTGCAGCGCGAGCAGTGCGTGATTCCCTATGCCGATGCCGGCAAGGCCTGCAGCCGCAAAAGCGACTGCACGGGCCAGTGCCTGGCCGGTCCCGAGGTGGCCGCTGGCAGCGCCGCTACCGGTACCTGCCAGCGCGATGTGCGCCAGAACTTCGGCTGCCGCCAGCGCATTGATGACGGCAAGGCGCAGGGCACGATCTGCGTGGACTGATCGTAGTGCCGGCCGCTGGCCGGCAACCGCATGAACCCTTGCGAACAGTCGCACGATTGCCGGCCAGCGGCCGGCACTACCGCCATCGCGCGGCGCTATGCTGGTGGGCCATTCCCCGCTGTTGCCGGAGCCCCCGCGTGAGCACCCCGATCCAGGACATTTCCCTCACCACCATCGACGGCCAGCCGTCCTCGCTTGCCGACTACCAGGGCAAGGTACTGCTGCTGGTCAACGTCGCCTCCAAGTGCGGCCTGACCCCGCAGTACGAAGGCCTGCAGGCGCTGTATGCGGAAAAGCACGCGCAGGGTCTGGAAGTACTGGGCTTCCCCGCCAACAACTTCCTCGGCCAGGAGCCGGGCAGCGAGGCGGAGATCCAGCAGTTCTGCCAGCTCACCTACGACGTCAGCTTCCCGATGTTCTCCAAGATCAGCGTGGCCGGTGACGATACCCATCCGCTGTACCAGCAGCTGACCGCCGCCCAGCCGCAGTCGATCGGCGAAGGCCCGCTGCGTGAGCGCCTGGCCAGCAAGGAGATCCCGATCCACGCAGCACCGGCGGTGCTGTGGAACTTCGAGAAGTTCCTGGTTGGCCGCGACGGCAAGGTCATCGCGCGTTTCGCGCCGGACGTGGCTGCCGATGACGCGCGCCTGCGCGAGGCCATCGAGGCAGCGCTGGCAGCCTGAGGAAAGCGTGCCAACCAAGGTTGGCACCTACCGGAAAAGAAAAACCCCGCCGAGGCGGGGTTTTTCATGCGCTGCAGACCGGACTCAGTGCGTCCACTGCGGCATCGGCATCGCATCGACCGGGATCGGCGAATTGGCATCGTCGTGGCCACGGTCGCGCTTGCTGCGCAGATCGTTCTCGATCTGGTAGTTGCGGCGCTGCATCCACGCATCGCGTACCAGCGAGTACTCGTCCACGGCGGTGTCACGCAGGTCGTCGATTGCCAGCAGCTGCGCGCGGGTATCGACCAGCTGCAGGCCCTGCAGGCCGATGCGGATCTTGTCCTCTTCGATGCGGCGGATCGGCGACAGCGGAATGTCACCGGCCAGGCCGAACACATCGCGCACGGTGCGAGGGCCGAAGAACGGCAGTTCCACGTAACGCGAACGACGCCAGCCCCAGGCACCCAGGGTCTGGCCGAAGTCCTCATTGCGACGCGGCACCATCGCCTTGCTGGCCGGATCGAACAGGCCGCCGATACCCAGCGTGCTGTTCATCAGGAAGCGGCCGAGGCTGTCCCACGCATCGGCACCGCGGCCCTGCAGCAGCTGGTTGGTGATCGTCACCGGTGCGCGCAGGTTGCTGAAGAAGTTGCTGACGCCGGTGCGGGCGAAGCGCGGCACCACGTGGGTGTAAGCCGTGGCCAGCGGGCGGGCGATGCCACGGTCAACCGCGTTGTTGAACGTGTGCACCTTGCGGTTGAACGGTTCCCACGGATCGTAGGCTGCCGCGCTGCCAGTGTTGCCGGCACCGCCGTAGAGGGCATCGAAGTCGTCGTCACCACCGGGGGCGGTCGCCGCCGCGGCCCTGGCCGCATCGGTGTCGGCGCTGCGGGCCGGTGCGGATGGCGGCGTGGCCGGCGCAGGTGCGGCAACCACGGCTGTTGCCGGTGCGGCATCGACCGTAGCGGTATCGGCGGTGGCGGCAGAGGCCTCGGCGATGGTGCTGGCCGGGACCACGGTGCTGGCTGCGGGCGCATCGCTGCGTGCGGGCTTGCCGGCGCAGGCGGTCAGGGCGGTGGCCAGGACGATCAGGGGGAAAGTGCGTACGACGTTCATGTCAGCTCGCAGCAGAAGTAGCGTTGAAATCCAGGTCGGGCGACAGCCGGTAGGCTGCGCTCAGCTCGTTGTAGCCGGCCGGCGCGCCGGAGACTGCCAGCGGGTGACCGCTCTTGCGCGCACGTGCGGCCAGCTCGGCCAGCAGCGCCAGGCCGGCGCTGTCCACGCGTTCGACCTCACCCAGCTCCAGCCGTGACAGCTTTGCCGGCAGGGCCTGCAGCTGCGGCCACAGTGCGATCACCGCGGCACGGTCGAGCACCCCGCGCAGGCGCAGGGTGTCGCCTTCCAGCAGCGCCAGTGCGTTACTTGCCATTGCCCGCGGGCCCGGCCTGCATGCTGCCGCTGTGCAGTTCGTTGGCCACCTGCTTGATGCCCTTCTGGCGCAGCGGGGTGTCGAACTGGTTGCGGAAGGTCTGCACGTAGGAAATGCCTTCGATGTTGACGTCGAAGATCTTCCACTGGCCGTTCACGTTGCGCATCCAGTACTCGACCGGGGTCGGCTCGTTGCCGGCGCGGACCAGCTCGGTGCTTACGCGCACGCCGCGGTTGCCCGGCAGCGGGCTTTCACCCTTCAGGCGGAAGCTCGGCTTGCCCTGGATGTTGAGCAGGGTGGAGCCGTAGCGCTGCATCAGGCTGTCGGCCATGGCATCGGCGAACAGCTTGATGTCGGCGTCGGAGGCGCCACGGGCGTGCGGGCCCAGCACCAGGCGCGCGGCGTAGTCGCGGTCGAAGGTGCGGGTCAGCTCGCTGTCGATGTAGCTGCGCAGGCTGGCCGGGTTGCTGGTGAACTCGCTCTTGCGCTGCTGCAGCGTGGACAGGATGCGGCTGCTGGCATCGATCACCACCTTGCCGGCCTGGCCCTGCGTCGCGGCAGCGGCGGGAGCGGCGGCCTGGGCCTGGGCAAGGAACGGAGTGGCTGCCAGCAGCGCCGAGGCGAGCAGGGCCGGGATCAGTTTCATCTTCATGGTTGCGGTTCCGTTGCAGGCGCCTGCGCGCCATCGTTGGGCTTCTGAGCAGCGCCGCCACCGGCGCCGCCACTGAACATGTACTTGCCGACCAGCTGGATCAGGTCCACCGCCGGCTGGGTGAAGACGATCTCGTCGCCGGCCTTCAGCACGTCCGGATCACCGCCCGGCTGCAGACCGATATAGCTCTCGCCGAGCAAACCACTGGTGAAGATGCCGGCCGAGGTATCCGCCGGCAGGTCCTTGACCTTGTTGTCCATGCGCAGGGTGACGATGGACTCGAACTTCACCGGGTCCAGGTCGATCGCGGCGACCTGGCCGACAGTGACGCCGCCGATCTTCACCGGCGCCTGCTTGCGCAGCTGGCCGACCTGGGAGAAGCGTGCCTTCAGCTCGTAGCCTTCGCTGCCCCAGCTCCAGCGCTGGTTGGTCGAGGCCACGGCCAGCACCATCAGCGAGGCCAGGGCCAGCAGCAGGAAGGCGCCGACGGAAAATTCGAGTCTGGGACCGCGGATGGCCATGTGGATTACCTGATCGAGTCGTTGTGGCCGCGCGCGCCTGCGCACCGCCGGTGGAGGGGTTAGGTGAACAACATTGCCGACAGCACGAAGTTGAACATCAGCACCAGCAGCGAAGCATTGACCACCGCACGGGTGGTCGCCACCGAAGTGCCTTCAATGGTGGGCTCGGCGTGGAAACCCACATAGGCGGCAACCAGCGCGGCAGTGCCGCCGAAGATCGCCGACTTCAGCATTGCCACGCCGAAGTCGTCCCAGAAGTCCACGCTGTTGCGCAGCGCCGACCAGAACACGCCGTTGTCCAGGCCCAGCACGTGCACCGCTTCGAAGTAGCTGGCACTGATCGCCAGCGAACAGAAGATGCCGGTCAGCAGCGGCACGGTCAGCACCGCCGCCCAGAAGCGCGGCGCCACCGCCTTGGCCACCGGGTCGATCGCCATCAGCTCAAGCGCCTTGATCTGGTCGGTGGCACGCATCAGGCCCAGCTCGGCGGCGATCGAACTGCCGGCGCGGCCGATGAACAGCAGCGCGGTCAGCACCGGCGCCAGCTCGCGGTACAGCGACAGCCCGAGCAGGGTCGACAGCGCGTCGGCCGCACCGAAGGTGGTCAGCGTGCGGTAGCCCTGCAGGGTCAGCACCAGGCCGACGAAGGCACCGCCGACGGCGATGATCGGCAGCGAGCGCGCACCGATCTTGTAGATCTCGCGGGTCAGCTCGGCCAGGAAATCACGGGTCGGCAGCGAACCGCGCAGCACGGTCAGCGAGAACAGGCCGGCGCGACCCAGCGAGCGGGTGGCTTGGACGAACGGCATCAGGCGACCCTCGCGCGCGGCGCGGCATCGAACGGGATGGGGCCATCGGGCTGGCCGTGCAGGAACTGCCGCAGCAGCGGGTCCTGGCTGGACTGCAGCGCCTCGGGCGTGCCCTGGAACACGATGCCGCCATTGGCGATCGCGATCACCTGGTCGCAGATCGGCAGGGTCTCGTGCACGTGGTGGCTGACGATGATGCTGGTCAGGCCCAGGCTGTGGTTGAGGCGCTGGATCAGGCTCATGATCACGCCGGAGGCGATCGGGTCCAGCCCGGTCAGCGGCTCGTCGTAGATCATCAGCGGCGGGTCCAGTGCCAGTGCACGGGCCAGCGCCACGCGGCGCGCCATGCCACCGGACAGCTCGCGCGGCCAGGCGTCGGCGGCGGCCAGCAGGCCCACCGCATGCAGCTTCATCTGCACCAGCCGGCGCAGCACGGCGGCCGGCAGGCGGGTGTGCGTACGCAGCGGCAGCGCGACGTTCTCCGCCACGGTCAGGTCGGTCAGCAGCCCATTGCCCTGCAGCAGCACGCCCACGCTCTTGCGCATTTCAAGCAGCGCGGTGCTGTCATGCGGGATCGGCTTGCCGAACAGGGTGACCTCGCCAGCGACCGGGCGCAGTTCGCCGGTCAGCGCCGCCAGCAGGGTCGACTTGCCGCTGCCGGACGGACCGAGCACGGCGGTGATGCTGCCCTTGGGCACCTGCAGCGACACGTCGCGCAGGATCGTGCGCCCGCTCCGGTCGATGCGGACGTTGGATAACTGCACCAGACTGGAGGAGGAAGCCGACATGGGCACCATTAACGTTTTTTAGACATCGAAGGATCGGGCCAGCCGGCTGAACATAAGCAGACTGGACGGTGCAGTATTGTTGCACGACACGTCCTGGCGCAGGCCGGGACAATCGGCCGGCATCCCGGAACAATCCGTACCGCTGGCGGGCCAACCATTGAATACTGCCTGCCGTCCTGCACACTGTGCATGATGAGTGACCCAGGCAGCGATTTCCGCCTCTACCATTCCAATTCCCTGGACGTGCTGGCCGCGCTGCTGGCACGCAACGTGCGCGCGCCCGTTCCTGGCCAGCCGCTGCTGGCACCGGAAGTGGTGCTGATCCCGCAGGTGGCGATGCGGCGCTGGCTGCAAGCGACACTGGCTGCGGAATTCGGTGTCGCCGCCAACCTCGAATTCCTGACCCCGGGCGAGTTCGTGGCCCGCGCACTGAAGGCCAACGTCAGCGGCGAGCAGGATGACCTGGACGCGGCCGGCCTGCACTGGAAGCTGTACCAGGCCCTGCGCGACCCGGCGTTGCTGGCGCAGCCACCGATGCGTGCGCTGCAGTCCTATCTTGCCGGCGATGACGCATTGAAGCCGTGGGCGCTGGCCGGCGAGCTGGCCTCGGTGTTCGAGAAGTACCAGGCCTGGCGCCGCGATTGGCTGCTGCGCTGGGCGGCCGGTGCCGATCCGGCCGATCCGCAGGCGATCCTGTGGCGCACCATCACCCACGGCCACGACTATCGCGCGCGCCGCATCCAGGAATACCTGGACCGTTTCGAAGGGGCCGGCCAGCCGTTGCCACAGGGCTTGCCGCCGCGCATGTCTGCGTTCGCGACGCTCAACATCTCGCCCGACGTGCTGCGGGTGATGGCCACCCAGGCGCGGGTGGGCGAGCTGCACTTCTATATGCCCACCCCGGTGCAGTCGTACTGGGGTGACCTGCAGACCCTGGCCGAGCGCCTGCGCAGCGGCGCGCCCGATCCCTTCGGCGAAGCAGCCGGCGAGAACCGCCTGCTGGAAGCCTGGGGCGCGGCCGGGCGCGACTTCATGGCGGTGCTGGGCAGCTACGAGGTGGTGCACCCGGCCGGCGAGATTGCGGCCTATTCCGATCCGGAGGACGACACCCGGCCGACCCTGGACGAAGGCGGCCTGTCCGACAGCCTGCTGCATCGCCTGCAGCGTGACCTGTTCCACCGCCGCGCACTGCCCTCGGGTGAGCTGCGTGACGGGCTTCGCAGCGACGACCCCAGCCTGCAGGTGCACGCCTGCCACACCCGCCTGCGCGAGTTGCAGGTGCTGCACGACCAGCTGCGCAGCCTGCTGCAGGACCCGCGCTTCGACCCGCCGCTGCAGGCGCGCGAGATCGCGGTGCTGGCGCCGGACATCGATCCCTACGTGCCGTACCTGGAAGCGGTGTTCGGCGGCCGTGGTGGCGAGGAGGAGCACATCCCCTATGCGCTGGCCGACAGCAGCCCGCTGGCCGGTGAACCGCTGGCTGATGTGTTCGTGCACCTGCTGGGCCTGCCGGTCTCGCGCTTTGGCCTGAATGAAGTGCTGGACCTGCTGGCCAGCGCGCCGCTGGCCGAAGCGGCCGGGCTGGAAGCGGTGGACTTCGACCGCCTGCATGGCTGGCTGCAGCAGGCCGGTGCACGCTGGGGCCTGGATGCGAAGCACCGCCACCAGCACCAGGCGCCGGCCGACGACGCCTACACCTGGCAGTTCGCGCTGGATCGCCTGGTGCTCGGCCATGCCACCGGCAGCGAGGCCGACCTGGCGGGTGTCGCACCGTGGATCGAACTGGAAGGCGGCGCGCTGGACGCGCTGGACCGGCTGCTGCGCCTGTTGCGCGTGCTGGCGGTCTACCAGCGTCGCCTCGGTGAGCTGCTGACCCCGGCGCAATGGCGACAGCGCCTGCTGTCGTTGCTGGATGCACTGCTGCCCACCGCGCCCAGCTCGCCCAACAGCCAGCGCGCGCTGGAGCGCCTGCGCAAGCTGCTCAACCAGTTCGCCGAGGATGCTGCCAAGGCCGGCTTCGCGGAAGGCGTGCCGCCGGAGGTGGTACGTGCGCACTTCGCCGGTGCGCTGGGCGAGGCCGATACGCGCGCACCGCTGCTGACCGGTGGCATCAGTTTCGGCCGCATGGTGCCGATGCGACTGCTGCCATTCCGGGTGATCTGCGTGCTGGGCCTCAATGATGGCGATTTCCCGCGCCGTGACCCGGCGGCCGGTCTCAACCAGCTCACCGCCGAACTGGACACGCCGCGCCGCCGACCGGGCGACCGCTCCACCCGCGAAGACGACCGTTTCCTGTTCCTGCAGCTGTTCGCCGCCGCGCAGGAGGTGTTCTACCTCAGCTACCTCGGTGCCGATCCGCGCGATGGCAGCGTGCGCGAGCCGTCGGTGCTGGTCAGTGAACTGATCGATGCCGCCGCCGCGTATCACCTCGATCCGCCTGCGGCGGTCCGCGACTTCACCGTGCGCCATGCCTTGCAGCCGTTCTCGCCCGCCGCGTTCGGTGACGGCGACCCCCGCCGCTTCAGCTATCGCCGCCAGTGGCATCCGGCGGCCGGTCGCCTCACTGGCCAGCGCGGTGGACTGCAGCCGTGGTTCGACGCACCGCTGCCACCGCCGCTCGACGATGCGGTGGAGGACGACGTCGCACTCGATACCCTGCGCCGTTTCCTGTGCGACCCGGCCGGACAGTTCCTCGCACAGTCGCTGGGCCTGCGCCTGGCCGACGATGTCGAGGAGGTCGATGACCTGGAACCGCTGGTGCTGTCATCGCGCGGCCCGGAAAAGCGCAGCGTGCAGGCGGCGGTGGTGCGTGCCACGCTCAGCGGCGATACCGAGCCGTTGTACCCGCGGCTGCGCGCGCGCGGCCTGCTGCCGTCCGGCCCATTGGGCGAGCGCCAGTTCGAGGGGGAGCAGTTGAAGACGCGCCCGTATGCCAGTGCGTTGCTGGGCTGGATGCAAGGCGAACCGCTGGAAAGCCGTCGCTACGAAGTGGACATCGACGGCGTGCGCCTGCATGGCCGCGTGGCCGATCGGCATCCCGAGGGCCTGGTGCGCCTGCGCGCCGGTACCCTCAATGGCAATGCAGTGATCCGCCAGGGCCTGGACTGGCTGCTGGCCAACGCCGCCGGCGATGCGTTGCCGCTGGTGCAGTTCCACGATGGCGGTGACGCCGGGCCCGGCCCGCATGTGCTGCCAGCACTGAGCGCCCCCGCTGCACGCGCCGCGCTGCACGCGCTGCTGCAATTGCGCCAGCGCGGCCTGCGTGAGCCGCTGCGCTTTGCCCCGTATACCGGTTGGGTGCTGTACAACGCGCCAGCAGAAAAACAGCGTAGCGAAGGCTGGAAGCAGTGGCATGGCAGCGACCGCAGTTGGGGTGAATCCAGCAGCGACGCCTGGCAGCTGCTGCTGCGCGGTGCCGACCCGTTTGCCACCGATGCCAGCTATACCGAGCTGCTGCGCAACAGCCAGGTGGTCTTCAGCGCGGTGCGCGAAGGCCGCACTCTCGGTACCGAAACACGCCAGGAGGGCAACGCATGAACACCGCCATCGCTGATCAGGAAACCCAGCGTATGGCGGGCGATCCCTACCTGGCCCTGCCGCTGGACGGCATCCGCCTGATTGAAGCCAGCGCAGGCACCGGCAAGACCTTCACCCTGGCCACGCTGTTCACCCGCCTGGTGGTGGAGCAGGGCCTGCGTATCGGCCAGATCCTGGCAGTGACCTTCACCGATGCCGCCACCCAGGAACTGCGCAAGCGCATCCGCGAGCGCCTGGCGCTGGCCGCGCGCCTGGTCGATCTGGAACCGGCCGAGGGTGAAGCGCCAGACCTGCGGTTGACCCGCGAGGTACTGCAGCGCCATCTACAGGGCGGAACCGAGAGCGCGGTCGCACTGAAACGCCGCCTGCAGGTGGCTGCCGACGAGATCGATCTGGCGTCCATCTTCACCATCCATGGCTTCTGCACCCGCGTGCTGCGCGAGCATGCACTGGAAAGCGGCCATACCTTTGATCCGCCGGAACTGCTGGCCAGCGATCGTGAACTGTTGGAGGAGCTGGCCGCTGATCTGTGGCGCGTGCATGCCAATGACCCGGCCACATTGGAGCCGCTGACCTGGCTGTGGTCCAACCCGGACGCGCTGGCCGCCGATCTGCGCGCGCTGCTGGGCACGCCGCCCCTGCACCCGTTGCCACAGCCGGTGACGCTGGCTGATCCACACCCGGCCTTGCAGGCCACCGCCGCCGAACTGCAGCAGGCGCTTCGCGAGCATGGCGAGCAGTTCTTCATCGACCTCTGCGATGCCGTCGACAACAAGTGGATCAACGGCGTGTCCTACAAGCTGGGCTGGCTGCACCCGCTGGGCCGACAGCTGCTGGCCTGGGCTGAGCGCGGCGACCCGCGCGAGATGCTGGCCAGCGAGCGCCTGCCGGCACTGCTGCCGGAGGTGCTGGCCGACAAGACCAACAAGAAATTCCCCGATCGCACGCCATCGTCGCCATTGCAGGCGCCGTTGGCGCGCTATGTCGCGCTGCTGGCCGAACGCGATGCCTGGTTGCGTGGTACCGCGCTGAATTTCCTGCACACGCTTCGCGCCGAAGCCACGCAGCGCCTGCAGGCGCTGAAGCGCACGCGCCGGGTACAGACCTACGACGACCTGATCGATGGCGTGGCGTTGGCACTGGAAGGCCCGCAACGGTTGACGCTGGTGAAACAACTGCGTGCGCAGTACCGCATCGCGCTGGTCGATGAGTTCCAGGACACCGACGATCGCCAGTGGGGCATCTTCCACACCGTGTTCGGCGATTCGCCGGAGGTGCGTGAACTCGGCCTGCCACCGGCGCTGTTCCTGATCGGCGACCCCAAGCAGGCGATCTACGGCTTCCGCGGCGGTGATATCCACACCTACCTGAAGGCCAAGCAGGTGGCACAGCAGGCGCCGGTGCTGGACCAGAACTTCCGCTCGCGACCGGCTGTGCTGCGTGCGTTGCAGGCGCTGTACGACAACGGTGGCGAAGACGCCTTCCTCGAACGCGACATCCAGTTCGAGCCGGTGCGCCCCGGTGGCGTGCGCATCGACGAGGACTACCAGCGTGATGGCCATGCCGCCACGGCACTCACCCTGCGCGTGCTGCGCAGTGGCGGTGACAAGGCGATGAGTGCGGACGCCTCGCGTGATGCCGCGACCCAGGCCTGCGTGGCTGCGATTCACCAGATCCTGGTCGAGGCGCGTGCGGGCAATGCCGTGTTGCGTGGGCGCCCGGTTCAACCCGGTGATATCGCGGTGCTGGTGCGCTCGCATCGCGAGGCCACGCTGGTGCAGCGCGCGCTGGCGGCGGTCGGCATTCCCGCGGTGGCAGCCGGCAAGCAGAGCCTGTTCGCCACCGCTGAAGCGCGCGATCTTCGTGCGCTGCTGCTGGCGCTGCTGCAACCGGCTGACGAAGGCCGCCTGCGTGCAGCGTTGGCCACTGTCCTGCTCGGTCAACGCGCCAGCGCGATCGCGGCGATGGAGCGCGAGGGCGACCTGCAACGCGAGTTCCAGGCACAGCTGCTGCACTGGCGCGAGCGCTGGCAGCGCGGCGGACCGTTCGCGGTGATCGCCGATGTCTGTGCCGCACAG
Organism: Stenotrophomonas sp. STK17_22; assembly: GCF_051983905.1. Lineage (NCBI taxonomy): Bacteria > Pseudomonadati > Pseudomonadota > Gammaproteobacteria > Lysobacterales > Lysobacteraceae > Stenotrophomonas > Stenotrophomonas sp. STK17_22. The sequence goes on along the minus strand of NZ_CP197010.1, from coordinate 5,205,005 downwards.
GGCGAACGCCTGCTGGCGCTGATCGACGGCGAGCGCCGCCTGACCAATTACCTGCAGCTGGGCGAACTGCTGCAGGAAGCCTCGGCGCAGGCGCTGGGCATGCACGGCCTGCTGGATTGGCTGCAGGGGCAGATGGCCAGCGCCGATCAGGATGACGAGCAACAGCTGCTGCGCCTGGAATCGGATGCGCGCCGGGTACAGATCATCACCCTGCACAAGAGCAAGGGCCTGGAGTACCCGCTGGTGTTCCTGCCGTTCGTCGGCATCGACGGCGGCGCACCGAACACGTCGTCGCACTGCACGGTGCATGTGGATGGCCAGCGCCAGCTGCACTGGAAGCTGGACAAGGACGAAGCCTGGGAAGCGGCCAGCAACCAACGTGAGCGCGAGCAGCGCGCCGAGGATGCGCGCCTGCTGTATGTGGGACTGACCCGTGCCGAGCATGCGCTGTGGATCGCCGTGGGTGATCTGGCCGGGCTCGGCAAGACGCGGCTGGCGTCGCTGCTGGGTGACCTGCAGGCGCTGCGCGCGCACGCCGATGTGCACATCGATGACAGTGAGGCAGCGGCCGCGCTGCCGCAGCTGGCGGCCGAAGTGGAAGGCGACCTTCCGGCGGTGCGTGCCCTGACCCGGCGCGTCCCGCACGACTGGTGGGTGTACAGCTTCACCCAGCTGGCCCACGCCGATGCCGGCGCGGGCAGTGATATCGAAGCCGCCGCCACCGAGCTGCCGGCGCCCGCTGCCGACGAACCCGCTGGCCCGGAACTGCCACTGGAACCGGCGTTGCCGGAACCCGCCGCGGCGGCCGAAGACAGCACACCGATCGACCCGCGCTTCATGGGCAGTCGCTTCGGCAACGTGCTGCACGAAGCGATGGAGAACGTCGACTTCGCCGCATGGGGTGATTGGCAGCCAGGTCTGCAAGCCCCTGAGGGACAGGCCGAGGTACTGCGCAAGGCACTGCACGACGAAGGATATGCTGACGTCGATCTGGATGATGGCGTGTCCGTACTGGTGCCGCTGGTCGGCCACACGCTCACCGTGCCGCTGCCCGAAGGCGGTGCGCTGCACAGCCTGGGTGAAGGCGAGCGCCGCGCGGAAATCGACTTCCATTTCGCCATCGAGCCGACCACGGTGCCGGCGCTGCTGCAGGTGCTGCATGCGCACGGTGTTTCCAGCACGCGACGCGGCTTCGGCCAGCGCCGCCGGTTGGAAGGGCTGATGACCGGCATGATCGACCTGACCTATGTGCGCGATGGGCGCTGGTACGTGCTCGACTACAAGTCCAACCGCCTGCCTGGTTACAGCCCGGACCTGCTGGCCATTGCCATGCGCCACAGCGAGTACGACCTGCAGGCGCTGATCTACACCGTGGCCCTGCATCGCTGGCTGCGTTTCCGCCTGGGCGCGGCCTATGACTACGAGCGCGACATGGGCGGCATCCGCTACCTGTTCTGTCGCGGCCTGGATGCTGCCGGCAACGGCGTGCATGTGGACCGCTTCCCGCTGGCGCTGGTGGATGCGCTGGATGCATTGTTCGCCGGTGGCGAACAGGCCCAGGCCGAACTGGCCGCACGTGCCCGCGGAGCCAGCGCATGAGCCTGCTGCAGGAGCTGTATCGCAACGGCCAGCTGCGCACTCTCGATCACGCACTGGCGACCAGCCTGCAACGCTTGCGGGAGGACACCCCGGACAGCGTGGCAGTGGCGGCCGCACTCGCCTCGCTGGCGGTGTCGCAGGGCCACGCCGGTTTCGATCCGGCGCAACCGCAGCGACTGCTGGAAGGCGTACCCGAGTGGCCTGCCGCACAGGACTGGCTGGCACAGCTGCGTGCATCGCCATGGGTCGCGACGCCGGAGCAGGCCGACGCCATCGCCGAGGATGCGCCGCTGGTGTTGGAGAACGGCCTGCTCTACCTGCGCCGCTATCGCGAGTACGAGCGTCAGCTGGCGGCTGGGCTGCAGCGCATCGGCCGGCATCCGCTGCCGGCGCCGGACATGGCAGCGTTGGCGCCTTTGTTCGCGCAGCTGTTCCCGCAGGCACTGGGCGGCGAAGATCATCAGGCACGCGCCGCCGGCGTGACCCTGCGCCATCCGCTGGCGTTGGTCACCGGCGGCCCCGGCACCGGCAAGACCACCACCATCGCGCGCCTGTTGCTGCTGCTGGCCGCGCAGGCCCGGCACGTCGGCCAGCCGCTGCCCGAGGTGGCGCTGGCCGCTCCCACCGGGCGTGCCGCCGAGCGCATGGCCGAGAGCCTTCGCGTCGCCGTGCAACGGCTGCAGGAACAAGGACTGGACCCGGCGTTGTGCACGGCGCTGCCCAGTACCGGCACCACTCTGCATCGCCTGCTCGGCGTGATTCCCGATTCACCGCGCTTCCGCCACCACGCCGACAATCCGCTGCCGGTGGATGTGGTCGTGGTCGACGAAGCCTCGATGATCGATCTGCCGATGATGGCCAAGCTGGTCGATGCGATCGCCAGCGGCACCCGGCTGATCCTGCTCGGCGATCCCGATCAGTTGCCCTCGGTCGAGGCCGGCGACGTGCTCAGTGCGATCCTGCGCGCCAGCGGTGATGGCATCGGCTCCCGCGCCGATGACGCGCAGGCACTGCATGATCTGCTGCTTCCGGCCACGCTGCAGCCGCAGGCGGCACCACGCGCCTTCGCCGGGCGCCGCGTGCAGCTGCAGCGCGGCTACCGGCAGAGCAATGCGCTGTACCTGGCACCGCTGGCCCATGCCGTGCGCGAGGGCGACAGCAGCACCGCGCTGCAGCTGCTGCGCAGTGGTGAACTGGCCGGCGTGCATTTCCACGAAGGCGAAGCCGATCCGCTGCGTGGCCAGCGCGAGCACCTGCTGGGCCACTGGCGCGCGCTGGCCGACGCCGCCGATCCGGTACTTGCCCTGCAGCAGGCCGGACGCCTGCGCGTGCTGACCGCACTGCGCGAAGGCCCGCAGGGCGCGCGCGGGCTCAACAGCCGCATCGAACAGCTGCTGGCCGGCAACACCCCCGGCTACTTCCAGGGTCGCCTGCTGCTGGTAACCGAGAACAGCTACCGTCATCGCCTGTTCAACGGCGATATCGGTATCTGCCTGCGCGATGGCAGCGGCGCGATGGTGGCCTGGTTCCCCGGAGACAGCGTCGACCAGCCACGCGCCTTCCACCCGGCCGCACTGCCCGCGCACGAAAGCGCCTTCGCGATGACCGTGCACAAGGCACAGGGCTCGGAGTTCGATGAAGTGTGGTTGCAGCTGCCGCGCCAGGACAGCCGCGTGCTGTCGCGCGAACTGGTCTACACCGGCCTGACCCGCGCCCGCCAGGTGCTGCATGTGGCGGGCAGCGCCGACGTGCTGCAGGCCGCATTGAAGCGCCATGCCAGCCGGTTGGGTGGTCTGGCCTGGCGGCTGGGTGCGGAGGCAGTGGCCGAAGCACCGGCGCACATCGAACTGCCCACCGTGCAGGGCACGTTGTTCTGAAACGGGCGCGATGCGCCCCTGTAGAGTCGAGCCATGCTCGACTGCGCTGCAATAATGCAGTGCCGAGCCATGCTCGGCTGATGGGCCATGGAGTCGAGCATGGCTCGACTCTACAAAAGAGCGTCCTGATCGCTTCGGCGTTCATCCACGCATGGCGTGGATCTACGCGATCAGTACCAGGCCATCGGGGAAAACGATCGCCGCTTCATCAGCGCTCACGTCGAAGAAGCCCACACCGTGCTTCTCGGCCAGGTCCTGCACGCGGCCGTGCGCACGTTCGGCCACCGAATAGGCGAACGCGCCGTAGATCACCTGACTACCGATGCTGTACTCGGTCACCTCGGCACGTTCGTCATCGTCGTTGCTCAATGGGCCGTTCAACGGCGGGAATTCCTGCGCCATCTCCGCGAACCACGCCTGCAGCGCCGGGCTGCTCACCGCCGGGTCGTCGTACTCGTGGCGCTCGTTCCACTGCGTCTGCTTCTCGAACCAGGCGATGAAGGCCGCCGCTTCACGCGGGGCGGCGCTGGCCTCGAACACCATCATGTCGTAACTCATTGAACCGTCCTGTTGCAGCGCCAGGGTCGGATCCCTCTCCGCAGGAGAGGGCTCTGACCCCTGTGCGGAGTCTGTGGACGCACAGGGTAGCGCGCTACGGCTGCGTCGCTGTGCGCATCGCCAGCCCCGGCGCCAATGCCTTCGCCTCCGGGAACAGCGCGAAGCGCAGGCCGATCAGGCCCATCAGGGCTTCATCGCGGGCCTTGCAGGCGGCCACACTGCCGACCCGTCCCAGCGAGGTATCCAGCCGCTCGCGCAGCGCCTCGGCCGCCACAATCGGTTTGCGCGCGGCGATCTGCCGGCGGTAGTGCACGGCGACCTCTTCCAGGATGTGCTCGACCGCTTCGCGGCTGCGCTCGGGCAGTTCCAGCCGGGCGCGGCGCAGCTGCAGGATGTTCAGGCCGATGCGTGCTTCATTGAGCATGTCCACCGACGCGATGTCGCTGCCCTCCGGCGTCGCCGCCAGGCGCGGCGCGAGCAGGCCCAGCAGATCGAGCATGCGCGCGGCGAAGCGCTGGCGGTCCTGCTGGCCACGACCTTCGGCGGCTTCGGCCAGCGTGGTCCAGCCCTGCCGCACCAGCCGGCGCGCGGTCCACTCGGCGCCCACCGAACGGAACAGGCGGGTCATCACCACCGCAAAGCCAATGCCGATGAACATCGCGATGGACGAGTTGAGGAAGGTCTGGATGTTGGCGCTGTAGGTGTTCTGCAGGCTCAGCAGCGCGGCCAGGTTCACCGTCAACGGCAACGCGAACAGCGCGCTCTTGGGGTGGTGCAGCATCAAGCCCAGCGGCAGGAACGCCACCGCCAGCACCAATGCCAGCAGGCCGAAGTCGTGCACCGCCGGGAACACGCCGAACAGGTACACACCGGCCACCACCGAGGCGACCATCGCCCACACCAGGAACGACACCATGCTCGGTGCCGGGTCGTCCTGTGCAGCGAAGAATGCAGCGGTCACCGCGGCCATCATCGCGCCGTTGCCACCACCTTCCCAACCCAGCGCGATCCACAGCACGCAGTAGCTCATCAGCGCCACGCCGGCACTGAGCGCGGAGAACAGCGCCATGCCGTAGTCGACGTGCTTGTCGGCGGCCACGCGTTCGGTTCGGATGCGGTAGTGCGCGCGGTCCAGCGGCGCGGTGCCGTGGTCGATCGCGTGCTGCAGCGTGCGGCAGTCCTGCCACAGGTCCACCAGTTCCTCCAGGCGCAGCAGCAGGCTGGCCAGCTGCAGGTGCTGCAGGTCGCGGTCCACCTGCGGCTTCAGTGCGCTGATGCGCGCGCGCAGGCGGGCGTACTCGCTGGCGTTGGTCGGCCCGTCCAGCCAGTCGTGGATATCGTCGACCAGTGCCGGCAGCCCTTCCGGCAGGGCCTGTCCGTCGCTGCGCAGCGCACTCAGGCGGTCGGCAATCGAGGACAGCACCGGCAACAGCAGCAGCATGCGCTCGCGCAGGCGCTCCATCGACACCGCCGAACCGGTGTGGCGTGGATCATCGCGGCGCAGGAACTCGATCAGCGCCTCGAACTGCACCAGGTCGGCGGCCAGCCGGTTGCGCGGCGCATGCGCGCGGCCACGTTCAAGGATCTGCCGGCACCACTGCGCGGCGTCCTCCATCCAGTTGCCGATGCGCGCGCGCAGCATCGGACGTACCGAGGCCGGGAACAGCAGCGACGCGAACAGCACCGCCACCACCGTGCCGAGGATGATCTCCTCGCTGCGTGCCACCACCGTGTCGAAGATGGTTTCCGGCGAGGTCACCGCCGGGAAGCCGATGAAGGCGGTGGTGTAGCCGGCCAGCAGGAACGCGTAGCCGCGCGGCCCGCGGTTGAGCAGGGCCATGAACAGGCAGCCGGCCAGCCAGATCGACATTGCCGCGCTCAGCACCAGCGGCGTCTCCACCAGAGCCGGCAGCACCAGCAGGGTGGCCAGGCCGGCCACCAGGGTGCCGACGATGCGGTACACGCCCTTGGCCCGGGTTGGGCCCAGCAGCGGCTGGCTGACGATGTACACCGTGCCCATCGCCCAGTACGGGCGCGACAGGTTGCCGGCCATGGCGATGTACAGCGCGGCCACCGCGGCCAGGTAGGTCTTGATCGAGAACAGCCAGGCCTGGCGGTCGGTCAGCGCGTTCATGGCTTACTTCGCTGCGGTCGAGGCGTTGGGCGCGGCGGCGCTGGCCTGCCAGCCACCACCCAGCACCAGGAACAGGTGGATCTGGTCGCGCGAGACCTGCGCTTCGGCGGCGGCCAGGGTGGCATCGCTGGTGGCCAGGCTGCGGTCGGCATCCAGGCTGGACAGGTACGGCGTGCGGCCGCCCTGGTACAGCCGACGGTTCTGCTCGGCGGCCAGTGCGGCCTGCTCCTGCGCGATGCGCAGCGACTGCAGCCGCCGCAGATCCTGCGCATAGCGGTCCAGCGCGGTCTGGGTCTCGCGCAGCGCCTGCAGCACGGTGTGGTCAAACTCGGCCAGCGCGGCATCAGCACCGGCTTCGGCGGCGTGGATGCGCGCGTGGGTGCCCGAGGACGGCAGCGTCCACGAGATCAGCGGGCCAATCGACCACTGCTGGGTCATCGGCGTGCCGAAGTCTTCCAGCAGGCCGGCGGCACCGAGCGAGGCACCCAGGCGGATGTCCGGGTACAGCTCGGCGGTGGCGACACCAATCCGCGCCGTGGCCGAGGCCAGCTTGCGCTCGGCCTGGCGCACGTCCGGGCGACGCTGCAGCAGTGCACGGCCATCACCGACCGGCAGCGGCTGCGCCAGGCTGGGGGCATGTGCACAGTCGATCACACCGGCCGGCAGCTGGCCCGGGGTCTGCCCCAGCAGCGCGGCCAGCGAATAGGCGGCGGCCGAGCGCTGCGCCTGCAGCGGCGGGAGTGCAGCTTCCAGCAGCGCCACCTGGGCATTGGCGCGGGCCAGTTCCGGCGGCGTGCCGCGGCCGGCCGCGATCAGGCGCTCGGTGACCGTGCGGCTGCGCTGCTGCAGCTGCAGCGAATGCTCGGCCACGTGCAGCTCGTGGTTGGCGTGGCAGATTTCCAGATAGCTGTCGGCGACCTGCGCGACCACGCTGACCTGGGCCAGGTCGCGCGCCGCAGCGACCGACTGCTCGTCGGCACGCGCCGCTTCGGCGCCGCGCTTGAGCTTGCCGAACAGGTCGAACTGGTAGCTGACCGCGAACTTGCCATCGGCCAGGTTGATCACCGGCAGCTCGTGTTCCTGCAGGAACGATTCGGCCGACAGCTGCGCGCGGCTGACGCCGGCCTCGGCCTCGTACTCGAAGCCACCGGCGTCCAGCGCCTGTTCGTACACCGCCGCCGCACGACGCAGGTGCGCATCGGCGGCTTTCAGTTCAACGTTGTCGCGCAGCGCCTGGGTGATCAGGCCATCCAGCATCGGGTCGTTGTACAGCGACCACCAGCGGTCGGGCAGCGCCTGGTGGGCGGCGATCTGCGGGTTCTGGGTATCGATGAAGGCGGCATTGGCCTCCGGGCGCTTGAACGCCGAGCCCTCCGGCAATGCATAGTCCGGGCCGACGGTCCTGCACGCGGCCAGGCTGGCCAGCGCGACGATCAGGCCGAGACGGGGCAGGGCGGCGTTCACAGGCCCGCCTGTGTCGGCGCGGTGCCGGCCTTGTTGTTGTGCGGATGGCGGCCGGTGTCCACGGTCACCGTGGCGGTGCGGCCGGCGATCAGTTCCACGCCCTTGGGCACCTCGTCGATGGCGATGCGCACCGGGATGCGCTGGGCCAGGCGCACCCAATCGAAGGCCGGGGTCACGTTCGGCAGCAGGGTGCTGCCATTGCTGCGGTAACGGTCCTCGATGCCGGCGGCGATGCTTTCGACATGGCCACGCAGCGGGGTCGATTCGCCCATCAGGCGGATGTCCACGGCTTGTCCCGGGGCCACGCCACGCAGGCGGGTTTCCTCGAAGTAACCATCGATGCGGAACGAGCCGGTATCCAGCAGCGCCAGCACCGGCTTGCCGGCCACCACGTAGTCGCCCACGCGCATGGTGCGGTCGTTGACCCGGCCATCGGCCGGTGCGCGCACCTCGGTGCGCCCCAGGTTGAGCTCGGCCAGGTCGACCGCCGCCTGTGCGGTGGCCAGCGCGGCCTGTGCGGCCTGCAGCTTGGCGCGGCGCACTTCGGCGTCCTCGGCGGCGACCAGGTCCTGCAGGCTGCGGTCACGGCCGATCTCGCGGCGCAGCTGTGCCACCGAGGCCTGGCGCTCGCCCAGGCTGGCCTTGGCCTGCTCCAGCGCGATGCGGTAACGGGCACGGTCGACCACGAACAGCAGGTCGCCCTTCTTCACCGCCTGGTTGTCGGCCACCTGCACCGTTTCCACCAGTCCGGATACGTCCGGCGCCACCTGCACCACGTCGGCGCCGACATGGGCATCGCGGGTCCACGGCTCATCCATGTAATAGACCCACAGCTGGCGCAGCACCAGCAGGGCGACGATCACGGCTGCGCTGGTGAGCAGCACCGGCAGGGTCTTCTTCACGATCTTGTTCACGATTGCATCCAACGCAGGAGGTGGAACAGCAGGCCCAGCACGATTCCGTACAGCGCCAGGTTGAACAGCGCCGGGTGCCATACATGGCGATAGGCGCCGGCACGCTGCAGCAGCGCGTGCAGGCCGCTGTTGACCAGATAGGCCAACAACATCAACCCGAGCAGGGTCGGGACGAACACTCCGTGGAGACTGAATTCACCGGGCATCGGTAGGGGCGGGGGCGAGGTGGGGGAGGGGAGGAGCAAAGAAACAGCAGCAACGGGTAAAAGCCGCTGGCGTGTGCACGGCAGCGGCGGTATTCGGGGGCAGCGGTCTTACGTGATGCGGTCGGCAGCCTCGGCCAGCAGGCGCCATGCCTTCAGCACGGCGTGCAGTTCATCCATGGAAAGCTCGCCGAACACGTCCTGGCGCAGTCCGATCAACTGGTCTTCCAGCTCGCTGACCAGCGCGTGTCCCGCGTCGGTCAGCCACAGCAGGTTGGCGCGGCGGTCGCTGGCGTCGCTCTCGCGGCGGACCAGGTCGCTGGCGCACAGCTTGTCCAGCAGGCGCACCAGGGAAGGACCCTCCATGCCCAGCTGCTGGGCCAGCGCCACCTGGCGGATGCCACCGCCGGAGCGGCCGATCATCAGCAGGGGCATGGTGCAGGCGGTGGAGATGCCGTAGCTGCCGAGCCGGCTGTCGGCCAGGCGCTGCCACTGCCGCCCTGCGTACAGCAGGCCGGAGCTGAGCTGCATCTGCAGCACGGTGCGCTCGTCGAGGGGTCGGTCCATAAGAGATAGATAGGATACTACTAATTTCATTCCTATCAATGGGTTTTTCTGAATGGGCGGGGTGTAGTGAGGAAAGCGTTGCGCCTGCTGGCTATCGGCTGGGGTGGCGGAGGGCCGGACGGGGCAGGGCACGCTGCAAGTACCCTCCGGGGCCCGGCCCAGCCGCTGGCGGCTGGGCGTTCGGTCGCTTGCGAAGCAGTGCTTCGCAAGCTAAGCGCCCTCACCCATGTAAGCTCGATCGGCGCATCCATGCGCCTCACGGCCCTGCCCCGTCCGGCCCTCCGCCACCCCGCCACATCCCGCGAGCGCGGTGGGTTGGCTCTTTAAAGGCAGAAGCAGATGCAGTGCGGACCAAGGTCCGCACCCACCAAAGCAGGAAAAACCACAGCAGCGGCGCGCCGCTTCCGAAGCCATGAACCCCCGCTTTTGACCCGCTTTCGGGCGGTCCGGCCGCGCCCGCAGGAAACCGTCAAGGAGGGGGAGAGGGGGCTGCGCAGGACCGTTGGCGCCATGGATGGCGCCATCGAGCCCCCAAGGACGGGTTTACGGCGTGTCCTGCGCAGCCCCCTCTCCCCCTCCAGGCCGACAGCAACGACGCGCCAACAACGACCCCCCGATGAACCGTCCCAACAGGACGACCCACCCCCCGGTCGGGTACGATGCTCGCCCCCCGTTCGGGACGCTGTACGCAATGAGCAAGAACAACGAAAAGGCCGCCCCGCAGGGCGACGTGACCCAGGACCAGGCCGAGGATGCCGTGCGCACCCTGCTGCGCTGGGCCGGTGAGGACCCGTCCCGTGAAGGCCTGCTGGATACCCCCCGCCGTGTCGCCGAAGCCTATGGCGACTGGTTCAGCGGTTACCGCGACGACCCGCGCGCCTACATGGAGCGGACCTTCGAGGAAGTGGCCGGCTACGACGAACTGATCGTCCTGCGCGACATCGAGTACGAAAGCCACTGCGAACACCACATGGCGCCGATCATCGGCCGCGTGCACGTCGGCTACCTGCCGGCCGGCAAGGTGGTGGGCATCAGCAAGCTGGCCCGCGTCGTTGAAGCCTACGCCCGCCGTTTCCAGGTGCAGGAGAAGATGACCGCGCAGATCGCCCAGTGCATCCAGGATGTGCTGCAGCCAATCGGTGTCGGCGTGGTCGTCGAAGGCGCCCACGAATGCATGACCACCCGTGGCATCCACAAGCGCGGCGTCAGCATGGTCACCTCGAAGATGCTGGGCAGCTTCCGCGACGACGCGCGTACCCGCGCCGAGTTCCTGCGCTTCATCGAAGTGGGCGGCAAGCGCTGAGCCGCTTGCCCGCACCACGCCGGCCCCTGCGGGCCGGCATGCCCACGGCTGCCCGCGCGGCCGCCGTGCGTGGCTGCTCGTCCCCGCCAGCCCTCATGACTCCTTTCGCTGCATGAAGCATCGCGAACGCATCTCCCGTTACCGCCATCTGCGCGAACAGCCCCAGTGGAAGCTGCTCGCCGCCGACCACGCTCCGGAAATCATCGGCCTGCTGCAGGGGCTGCTGATGGACGGCGAGCGCACGCTGTCGTCGTCGGTGCTCAACGAGCGCCTGCAACGTGCGCTGGACCAGCTCAACGGCGACGAACTGTCGCGCGACCTGCCGCGTACCGCGCAGGCCTACATCGCGCACTGGCTGGCCCAGGGTTGGCTGGAACGCCGCCTGCCCGAAGGTGCCGACCAGGAGCAGTACGAGCTGTCGACCGCGGCACTGCAGGCGATCCGCTTCGCCGACGGCCTGGAGCAGGCCCGCGTGGCCGCCACCGAAAGCCGGCTGGCGCTGGTCATCGAACAGCTCTCGCAGCTGGCCGCGCAGACCGAGTCCGATCCGGATGCGCGCCTGTCGGCGCTGCGCGACGAGCGCGACCGCATCGACGCCGAGATCGCCCGCGTCGGCGCTGGCCGCGTGATCGCGCTGGATGGCAAGCGCGCACTGGAACGTGCGCGCCAGATCATCGGCCTGGCCGACGAGCTGACCGAGGACTTCCGCCGCGTGCGCGACGACTTCGAGCAGCTCAACCGCGATTTCCGCGAACGCATCATCGACGATGAGGGCGAGCGCGGCGATGTGCTGTCGCAGCTGTTCGAAGGCGTGGATGTGATCGGCGAGAGCGATGCCGGCCGCAGCTTCCAGGCGTTCTGGCGACTGCTCAACGACGCCGAACAGAGCGCACAGCTTGATGCTGCGCTGGAAGCGGTGCTGGCGCGTGGCTTTGCGCGCCGCCTGGACCGCAACGAGCGCAACTTCCTGCGCGGCTTCACCAGCACCATGCTCGAGCGCGGTGGCCAGGTGCACGATGTGCTGCAGAACTTCGCGCGCAGCCTGCGTGGCTTCGTGCAGAGCCGTGGCTACCTGGAACAGCGCCGCCTCAACCAGCTGCTGAAGCAGGCGCAGTCCGAAGCACTGGCCCTGCGCGACGAGTTCCCCGCACAGCGCGGCATCGGCCGTGACCTGCAGCTGACCACCAGCCGCCTGCGCTCGTGGTCGCAGTGGAGGCTGCACGATCCACGCAGCGCCCAGGTCGATGGCAACGTCGAGTACAACGACGCGGCCGCGATCAGCCTGGAAAGCGTCGGCGATCTGGTCGCTTCGTCCGAAATCGACTTCCGCACCCTGCGCCGCGACCTGCACGACCTGCTCGATGCACAGCCGCGGCTCAGCATCGCCCAAGCCCTGTCGCAGCGCGAGGCGCCGCAGGGTCTTGGCAGCGTCATCGGCTATCTGTCGCTGGGCACGCGCTTCGGCAACGTGGTCGCCGGCGAGCAGGAGCTTGCGCAATGGCGTGGTGGCGACGGCCAGGTCCGTCGCGCCCGCATCCCGCTGGTTTGGTTCACCCAGGAGAGACGCCATGAGCTGGCATGAAGATCCCATCGACGCAGCGCAGGCCGACGTGGCGGAAGACGCCTACGAAGCCGAGCCGGTGGCGGCCGTGGCGCAGCCCCGCCGTGGCAACGACGTGTACTACCTCGGCGATACCGGGCGCCTGCCGCTGGATGCGCGCCGTGCGCTGTGCCAGCTGCTGATCGGCCCCAGCATCGACCAGCTGCGCCACGCCAAGCTGTGGCCGGCGCTGATCCGCAGCGAGGCGGCCATCCGCTCGTCGCTGGCGGACCTGTTCCTGGAACTGGTGCTCGACCGTGACAGCGGCGTGGCGTTCACCCGCCAGGCCGATACCGAAGACGTGGATGCGCCGGTGCTGCTGCGCACCTCGCCGCTGACCTTCATCGATTCAGTGCTGCTGCTGTACCTGCGCCAGCAGCTGGCCGAGGCCGATGCGCGCGGAAACCGCGCAGTGGTCGCCGACGCCGAGATGGCCGAAGCGCTGGCCATCTACGAGAAGAACCTGTCCACCGACCGCGCCGGCTTCAACCGCCGCGTCGCCTCGGCGGTGCAGAAGATGAAGGACAACCACATCCTGACCCGCCTCAGCGGCCAGGAAGACCGCCACGAAGTCTCGCCGGCGCTGAAGCTGCTGTTCTCCGCCGAAGACGTGTCCCAGCTTTCGGCGGTGTACCGCCAGCTGCGCGAAACCCCGGCCGCCGAGGCCTGAGAGACCCGACCATCGCATGGCTATCTCCAAGCACACTCCCGCACTGTTCAACGAAGGCCTGCCGGACCCGCGCCTGCAGCAGTTCCGCATGCGCCGCCTGCAGGTGCACAACTGGGGCACCTTCAACGGCCTGACCGAAGTGCCGATCGCCGAGCGCGGCTTCCTGTTCGTCGGCCGTTCCGGCTCGGGCAAGTCGACCCTGCTCGATGCCATGTCCGCGCTGCTGACGCCGCCGGCCATCGTCGACTTCAACGCCGCCGCGCGTGAAGCCGAGCGCAGCGGCCGCGACCGCAACCTGGTGTCCTACGTGCGTGGCGCGTGGGCTGACCAGCAGGACAGCGGCACCGGCGAAATCGCTACCCAGTACCTGCGCAAGGGCGCGACCTGGACCGCACTGGTGCTGGAATACCGCGCCGGCGATGGCCGCGTGGTCAGCCTGGTGCGCCTGCTGTGGATCTCCGGCAATGGCACCTCGGCTGGCGACGTGCGCAAGCACTACATGATCGCCGAGCGCCCGTTCGACATCGCCAAGGATCTCGGCGGCTTCGACCTGGACCTGCGCAAGCTCAAGCAGAAGCTGTCCGACCTGCACCACTTCGACACCTTCTCCGGCTACGCCGAGCGCTTCCGCGACCTGCTCGGTATCGACAACGAAATGGCGCTGCGCCTGCTGCACAAGACGCAGTCGGCGAAGAACCTGGGCGACCTCAACGTCTTCCTGCGCGACTTCATGCTCGACACGCCGAAGACCTTCGACGCCGCCGAGCGCCTGGTCAGCGACTTCGCCGAGCTGGATGGCGCGCACCAGGCAGTGGTCACCGCCCGCCGCCAGGTGGAAACCCTGCTGCCGGCACGCGCCTACTACAACGATCTGAAAGAGATGCACCGCCAGCGTGGCGACGACGAAGCACTGAAGCTCGGCGTCGACAGCTTCCGCGAAAGCCGCCGCCAGGCGCTGATCGAAGCGCGCCTGCGCGAGATGGACGTGCGTGACCGTGGCCTGCTCGGCGAAGAGGCCCAGCGCCGCGCCGCGCTCGACAACCACACCGAGCGCCTGGCCGAACTGGAACTGCAGCGCCGCCAGCAGGGCGGTGAGCGCATCGAGGAACTGGAACGCGAGCAGGGCCGCGCCGAAGCCGAGCGCGACCGGCGCAAGGCCAAGCGTGACCAGGCCCAGGAAGCGGCACAGCAGCTGCAGGCCGAACTGCCCGACGATGCCCATGGTTTCGCCGAGCTGGTCGAGCGCGCGCAGAACGAACTGCAGGACCGCCAGCGTGCCTCGGCGGCACTGGACGATGCGATCAGCGATCGCCTCGGCGGCAAGCGCGACGACGAGCGCCGCTTCGGTGAAGTGCGCAGCGAACTCGAAGCGATGCAGCGCACGCCGTCCAACATTCCGGCGCCGATGCAGAAGCTGCGCGCGCGCCTGGCCGAGGAAACCGGCATCGCCGAAGCGGCGCTGCCGTTCGTCGGCGAGCTGATCCAGGTCCGCTCGGAAGAGCAGGGCTGGCAGGGCGCCATCGAACGTGTGCTGGGCGGCTTCGCGCTGTCGCTGCTGGTCGATGACAAGCACTACAACGACGTCGCCGAGTGGGTGAACCGTACCCACCTGGGCATGCGCTTCACCTACTACCGCGTGCGCCGCAACGATGATGCGTTCGCGCGCGAGCCGTCGGCGAAGTCGCTGCTGCACAAGCTGGAGCTGCGCGAGCATGTGTTCGAAAGCTGGCTGCGGCGCGAGCTCGGCAAGCGCTTCGACTACGAGTGCGTGGATGCCAAACAGCTGCGCAACGTCGACCGCGGCATCACCCGCGAAGGCCAGGTCAAGCATCCGGGCGACCGTTTCGAGAAGGACGACCGCAGCGCGGTAGGCGACCGCCGCCGCTGGATCCTGGGCTTCAACAACCACGACAAGGTGGGCGCCTTCGAGCGCGAAGCACAGGAACTGGCCAAGCGCATCGCCAGCTGCGAGACCGACATCGCGCGCCTGCGCGGCCAGCGTGACCGCGACAACGAACGCCGCCTGGCCTGCCACGAACTGGTCAGCATCAGCTGGAACGAGATCGACATCGCCGCTCCGCAGCAACGCCTGAGCGACATCGAGGCCACCCTGCGCGACCTGCGCGAAGGCAATGCCGATCTGGCCAAGCTGGCCAAGCAGATCGACGCCGTGCGCGCCGACATCGAGCAGTCCCGCCGCACCTATGAGGACGTCCGCGTCGAGCGCGGCCAGCTGGTCAAGGAGCGCGATCGCCTCGACCGCGCCCGCCAGCAGAGCCGTGCGCTGGTGCTGCCGAGCCTGGCCCAGGAGCAGGAAGCCGGGCTGGCCGAGCGCCTGCAGGAGCAGGGCCCGCTCAGCCTGGAAACGCTGGAAGCGCACATGCGTCAGGTCAGCAACGCGCTGAACGAGCAGCTGTCGTCCTCGCAGCAGGACCTCAACCGCATCGAGAACCAGCTGATCGGCTGCTTCCGTCGCTTCATCCAGCAGTGGCCGGAGGAATCGGGCGACTTCACCGTCTCGGTGGCCTCGGCCGAGGACTTCCTCGCCCGCCTCGAACGCCTGGAGCGCGACGGCCTGCCGCAGCACGAAGAGCGCTTCTTCGATCTGCTGCAGAACCAGAGCAAGAACAACCTGCTGGCCCTGCAGCGCCACAGCGCCGAGGCCCGCAAGTCGATCGGCCAGCGCCTGGACGAGGTGAACGCCAGCCTGGAACAGGTGCCGTTCAACCGTGGCACGCTGCTGACCATTGAACTGAGCGACCGCCGCCTGCCCGAAGTCGGCGAGTTCCACCTGCAGCTGCGCGAGGTGCTGTCGCAGCAGCAGACCGAGCAGCGCGAGCTGGCCGAATCGCAGTTCACCGTGCTGCGCCAGCTGGTCAACCGCCTCGGTTCGCAGGAAGGTGAGGACAAGCGCTGGCGCGAGCTGGTGCTGGACGTGCGCATGCACGTGGAGTTCATCGGCGTCGAGCTGGATGCGGAAACGCGCCAACAGGTCGAGATCTACCGCAGCGGTGCCGGCAAGTCCGGCGGCCAGCGCCAGAAGCTGGCCACTACCTGCCTGGCTGCGGCACTGCGCTACCAGCTCGGCGGTGCCGACAGCCAGCTGCCCAGCTACGCCGCCGTCGTGCTCGACGAAGCCTTCGACAAGGCCGACAACGAGTTCACCGCACTGGCGATGAACATCTTCGACAACTTCGGCTTCCAGATGGTGGTCGCCACCCCGCTGAAGTCGGTGATGACGCTGGAGCCGTTCATCGGTGGCGCCTGCTTCGTCGAAATCAGCGGCCGCCACGACTCCGGCGTGCTGCTGATCGAGTACGACGAAGAAGGCAAGCGCCTGAAGCTGCCCGAGCGCAGCCGCCAGCAGGCCAACGAACCGGAAGAAGCCGAGGCCTGACCCGGCCGATTGAATGGGAATGCCGGCCAGCGGCCGGCACTACCCATGGGCGGGGTTCATGACCCGGTAGTGCCGGCCGCTGGCCGGCAACCACACTCACGCTCCGCGCAACGTATCCCACGCCATCCGCGCGATCAGCACCACCACCAGCCCCACGAACAGCTTGCGGATGAACGGCGTGCCGCCCTTCAGCGCCAACCGCGTGCCCACCACCGAACCGATGATGTTGGCCGCCGCCATCGGCAGCGCGAACAGCCACAGGATGTTGCCGGTCGGCACGAAGAACGAGATCGCCGCCACATTGGTCGCCAGGTTCACCACCTTCGACGCGGCCGATGCGCGCAGGAAATCCAGTCCGAAGAAGCGCACGAACAGGAAGATCAGGAAGCTGCCCGTACCCGGCCCGAAGAAGCCATCGTAGAAGCCGATCGCCGCACCAATGGCCAGTGCGATGGTCAGCTCGCGGCGGCCGATCTCCTGCGGCCGGTGCAGCGCGCCGAAGTCCTTTTTCCACAACGTGTAGGCCAGCATCGCGATCAGCAGCACCAGCACCAGTGGGCGCACCGCGTCCTTGGGCAGCAGGCTCACCGCGGTGGCCCCGGCGAAGGAGAAGATGAAGGCGGTGCCGGCCGCGAACAGCACCGGCTTCCACGGGAAGCGCACGTTGCGCGCATAGCGCCAGGCAGCCGCACCGGTGCCGAACATCGAACTGAACTTGTTGGTACCGAACAGCATCGCCGGCGTCTGCTGCGGCAGCACCGTGAACAGGCCGGGCAGCTGCACCAGGCCACCGCCACCCACGGCGGCATCCACAAGACCGGCGATGAAGGCGATCACCACCAGCCACCACAACTCAGGGGGAACCAGTTCCAGCACGGCGATCAATCAAGGTGGGGGCGCGACAGCATACGCCTGTCCTGCTTCAGCTGGCCCGTGCCGCGCGTGGATCAATCCGCGCAACCCGGCGACAATGCCGGCATGAGCCGAAAACCCGCCGATCCCTGTCCCTGTGGCCTTCCCGCCGACTATGCCGCCTGCTGCGGCCGTTTCCACGCCGGTGAAGCCGCGCCCGATGCCGAGCGCCTGATGCGTTCGCGATACAGCGCCTACGTGCGCGGTCTGGCTGATTACCTGCGCCAGAGCTGGCATCCGGACACGCGTCCGGCCGAGTTGACGCTGGATGATGCACCCGGCCAGCGTACCCATTGGCTGGGCCTGACCGTGCACGAGCACACCGTCACCGGTGCTGACAGCGCCGATGTCCGCTTCACCGCGCGCTATCGCGTCGGCGGCGGCAGTGCGGTCAAGATGACCGAGCACAGCCGCTTCCAGCGCATCGACGGCCGCTGGTACTACTTCGACGCGGCCTGAGCCCTACGCGCTGCGCGCAGCCAGCACGCGCTGGCCGCCGTGCGCGCGCACCTGGTTGCGGCCGCCGTCCTTGGCCACATACAGGGCCTGGTCGGCGGCCTTGACCACTGCCATCGGGCGCGGATCCACATGGCTGTCGGCCAGGCCGATGCTCACTGTCACCTGTACCACCTGGCCGCTGCCACCGCGTCCGCGCTGCTGGCGGCCGGCTTCGTCATCACGGCTGCGGGTGCTGCGGTCGCGCAGCTGCATGCGGGTCTCCTCGATGCTCTGCCGCAGCGCCTCCACGGCATCCATGCAGGCCGCCGCAGGGCGGTCCAGGAACACCACCGCGAACTCCTCACCGCCATAGCGGAATGCACGGCCACCGTCGCCCACCCGCGCCAGCCGCGAGGCCACCAGGCGCAGTACATCGTCGCCGGTGTCGTGGCCATGGGTGTCGTTGAATGACTTGAAGTGGTCCACGTCCACCATCGCGATGCTGTAGGTGCCGTGTGCCCGCTGCAGGGTCTCGTTGAATGCCCGTCGCCCCGGCAGGCCGGTCAACTCATCGCGGAAGGCCATGTGGAAGGACTCCTGCAGCATCGCACCCAGCATCAACAGCAGGGCGGCGCTGCTCAGCGCCGGCAGCAGTACCGGGTGCAGGAAGATCCGCGGCAGCATCCACCACAGGCACAGCAGGGCCAGCAGCATCGCCGTGTGCAGTGGCCGAGGATGCCGCCACGCCTGCCAGCCCAACGCTGCGGTCGCCAGCAGGAACAGCAGCGCCGGCAGCTGCGCCAGCGCGTTCCAGTCGGCGGGAATCCAGGCCCAGTGACGGTTCGACAGCAGATCGTGCATGCCGCGCGGCTGCTGTGTGGCTAGCAGCAGGAAGATCATCACCGCGGTGCCGATGGCAATACCGCGCAGCAGCAGGTCCTGGCGCCGCCGTCCGCGCTCCGGCCACAACGCAAGGCCGGCAGACAACAGCGGCAACCAGGCCGAGATGGCGTGGAAGCGCAGCGGTGTCAGCGTGGTGACATGGCCATTGCGCAGGTAGCCAGCGACGTCCTGGTGCAGCAGCGCGAACATCACCGCCACAACCATCAGCAGGCACAACGTGCGCACCTGGTGGTAGAGCAGGGCCAGGCCGGCACCGAGGCAGGCCAGCAGCCAGGGCAGGATGCGCTGCGCCGGGCTGGCCACGTCTGCGGTATCCAATGCGGTCCACACCACCACGGCAACCAGCACGGCAGGCAGCACGAACAGGTAATGCGCAGGCTGGCGGAGCGGATGCAGGGGCAAGCAGGAATTCCAGCGCGGTGACGACGCGGCCGCAGCATTGCCGTTAGCGGCGTTCGTGGTGGCTTCTTGAATGCGGCAGGCTCATCCATGTGAACGAAGTGACGCCGAACCATGACGTCGCACTCACCGTCCAGCGCCGATGCTGCCCACATGGACAGCGTACCCGCCGCCGTCGCTGCCCCGCAGCACGATCTCGCCCGCCAGTTCGCCCATGTACGGACGCGCAGCCTGCAGCTGGCCGCGCCGCTCAGCGCCGAGGACGCCATGCTGCAGAGCATGGCTGACGCCAGCCCGAGCAAATGGCACCTGGCCCACACCACCTGGTTCTTCGAACGCTTCGTGCTGGCGGGTTTCGCCACCGCGCCAGCGCATGACCCGGGCTGGGACTACCTGTTCAACAGCTACTACAAGAGCATCGGCCCGGCGCATGCGCGGCCACAGCGCGGGTTGCTGTCGCGGCCGTCGCTGCAGCAGGTGCGCGACTATCGCCAGCAGGTCGATGCGCAGGTGCAATCGCGGTTGGCGGCGGGCGATCTCGATGAACAGGCACTGCAGCATTTGCAGCTGGGCCTGCAGCACGAGCAGCAGCACCAGGAACTGCTGCTCACCGACATCAAGCATGCGTTCTGGTGCAACCCGCTGCAGCCCACCTACCGCGAGGACCTGCAGCCTGCCACCAGCGCTGCCAGTGCGCAGGGCTGGATCGAATCACCCGAGCGCATCGTCACCGTCGGCGCCGCGGCATGGCCGCAGCAGGCCGCGTTCGCCTACGACAACGAATCGCCAGCGCACCGCGTGCTGCTCCCCGCGCACGCATTGGCCGAGCGTCCCGTCAGCAATGCCGAGTATCGGGCCTTCATCGACGCCGGCGGCTACCGTGAACCGCGCTGGTGGCTCAGCGAGGGCTGGGCGCTGCGCGAAGCCGAGGGCTGGCAGCACCCGCTGTACTGGGATGACGCCCTGCAGCGCGAGTACACCCTGGGCGGTTGGCGCGAACTGGATCCGCACGCGCCGGTCTGCCACCTCAGCTACTACGAGGCCGATGCCTGCGCCCGCTGGTCCGGCGCGCGCCTGCCCAGCGAGTACGAATGGGAAGCCGCCGCTGCGTCGCAGCCGCTGCGCGGCCATTTCGCTGACGACGACCGGCTGCACCCGCTGGCAGCGCAGGGCAGTGGAATACGGCAGCTGTTCGGCGATGTCTGGGAGTGGACCCACAGCGCGTATGGCGCCTATCCGGGCTTCCGTCCCTTCGCCGGCAACCTCGGTGAGTACAACGGCAAGTTCATGTGCGGGCAGTGGGTGCTGCGTGGCGGCAGCTGCGCGACACCCCGCGGCCATGTGCGCGCCAGCTACCGCAACTTCTTCATGCCGCCGGCGCGCTGGCAGTTCTCCGGGCTGCGCCTGGCCAGGGACCTCACATGAGCACCGTGCATGACGCGCTGCAGGCATTGACCGATCTCACCCCCGGGCGGCAGCAGATCCTCTCCGACGTAGTGGCCGGACTCTCACGTACGCCGCGCCAGCTGCCGTCCAAGTACTTCTACGATGCGCGTGGCTCGCGACTGTTCGAGCAGATCACGCAGACCCCCGAGTACTACCCCACGCGCACCGAGCTGGCCCTGCTGAAGCGTGTGCTGCCGGACATCGCCCGCAGCGTTGGCCCGCGTCTGCACGTGGTGGAGCTGGGCAGCGGCAGCGGACGCAAGACCGCGCTGCTGCTGGCCGCACTTCACGGCCCGGTGGCCTATACGCCGATTGAAATCTCGCGGGCCGCGCTGCTGTCCAGCATCGATCATCTGGCGCCGGCGTTGCCGGAGGTGGAGATGCTGCCGGTCTGTGCCGACTTCACCCGCCCCGTCGCCGTTCCCATGCCCGAGCGCGAACCCGCGCGACGGCTGCTGTTCTTCCCCGGTTCCACGCTGGGCAACTTTGAAGGCGAAGACGCGGTCGCACTGCTGCGGGCGATGCGCCAGACCATGGGCCGCGACGGCCTGGCCCTGGTCGGCATCGACCTGCACAAGGACCCGGCGCTGATCGAAGCGGCCTACAACGATGCGCAGGGCGTCACTGCCGCATTCACCCTCAACCTGCTGGCCCGGCTCAACCGCGAGATCGGCAGCGACTTCGACCTCGACGGCTTCCGCCACCGTGCCCGTTACAGCACCGCGCGGCTGCGCATCGAAACCGATCTGGTCAGCCGCTGGGCGCAGGATGTGCATCTGGATGGCCGCAGCTTCCACGTTGCCGCCGACGAACCGATCCGCGTGGAGTACAGCCACAAGTACACCGACGGCAGCTTCGAAGCGCTGCTGCAGCAGGCGGGCCTGCAGGTCACGCAGCGCTGGAATGCCGACAGTCCCGCCTACGGCCTGCGCCTGCTGCGTGCCATCTAGGGCGGCCGGCCAGCCGGTCCCCTTCAGGTTCTGCAGCACCGCTACCCCTAAGATGGCTGTGCAACGGCAACACGGAGGACGCCATGCCCATTCTGACCACCCTCGGCCTGGCGGCCGCTCTCGCCTCGCCTCCCGCGCTGCCTGCAGCACCGGATGCCAGCGTCGATCCGGCCTTCAGCCGCTGCCTTTCGGGCCTGCAGGCCACGGCCGCCAGCCAGGGCATCAGCGCCGAGCGCTTCAACGAAATCACCGCCGGCCTCACCCCGGACCCCAGCGTGCTCGGCCTGCTCGACGCGCAGCCGGAATTCACCACGCCGATCTGGGACTACCTGGCCGCGCTGGTCGATCGCCAGCGCGTGGCTGATGGTCGCGCCATGCTGGAGCAGCATCGCGACCTGCTCGATCGGGTGTCGGCGCAGTACGGTGTCGATGCCGCCACCATCGTCGCGGTCTGGGGCGTGGAGAGCGACTACGGCCGCGTGTTCGGCAAACGTCCCCTGCTGCAGTCACTGGCCACGCTGTCCTGCGCCGGCCGTCGCCAGCCGTTCTTCCGCGGTGAACTGCTGGCGCTGCTCAAGCTGATCGACCGCGGAGACCTGCAGGCACAGGGGCTCACCGGTTCCTGGGCCGGTGCCTTCGGGCACACCCAGTTCATGCCCAGCACCTATGCACGCATTGCCGTGGACGGGGATGGCGATGGCCGCCGCGATCTGGTCGGTAGCATTCCCGATGCACTGGCCTCCACTGCCAACTACCTCAAGCGCGCCGGCTGGCGCAGTGGCGAGCCGTGGGGCATGGAAGTTCGCGTTCCCGCTGGCTTCAACGCCAGCCAGGCCGGACGTACCCAGCGTCGTGCCCTGGCCGACTGGCGTGCGCAGGGCCTGACCGCGCTGGATGGCAGTGCGCTGGCTCCGGCCAACCTGCCGGCGGATGCGCGCGCCGCCCTGCTGCTGCCGGCAGGGATCAAGGGTCCGGCGCTGCTGGTGTTCCGCAACTATGACGCGATCTACAGCTACAACGCCGCCGAAAGCTATGCGCTGGCGATCGCCACGCTGGCCGACCAGCTGCGTGGCGGCAACGGGCTGGCTACCGCCTGGCCGACGGATGATCCCGGCATCGGCCGCGATGAACGCCGTCAGCTGCAGACCCTGCTGCTGGCGCGTGGCCACGACATCGGTACCGCCGACGGCATGATCGGTACCGCCACCCGTCGCGCGATCCAGTCCGAGCAGCAGCGCCTGGGCTGGGCCAATGCCGATGGGCGTGCCGGCCAGCGCATCCTGCGCGCGCTGCAGGAAGAGGCGGCCGCCATCGCACCCGCTGCGCAGAAGGCCTTGCCCCAGGCACGCTGACCGCGACATCATCGCCGCGGTCTTCAAGGAGCGTCATCGCATGCAGTCGGATCCGGACATCAGCAGCGGCCTGTATCACGGGCTGGAGGCCTGGCACGTGCGCACCCCCAGCGCGACGGCGGTCATCAGCGTGTTCGGCGGACAGCTGCTGTCGTTCATTCCCGATGGGCAGCCCGATGTACTGTGGCTTTCACCCACGCGCGCCGAGCTGCCCACGCCCATCCGCGGTGGCGTCCCGGTGTGCTGGCCGTGGTTCGGCCGCCAGGGCCAGAACAATGATGTGCCCGCGCATGGCCTGGTGCGCACCGCGCGTTGGGAGCTTCTGCAGGCCAGCCAGAGCGATGACGGTGAGGTCGAGCTGCAGTTGGCACCTGCACCCTGCGCCGATCCCGGCCTGCGCCTGCAGATGCAGTTGCGCATCGGCCGCCAGCTGCGTCAGCAGCTCGTCACCGAGAACACCGGAACCTCGCCGGTGACCTTCACCCAGGCCCTGCACAGCTATTTCCGGGTGGGCGATGCCAACCAGGTCGAGGTCGAGGGCCTTGATGGCCTGCAGTACCTGGACAAGTACGAGGACTATGCGCAGCTTCGCCTGCAACAGGGACCGTGGTCATTGCGCGATCCGCGTGACCCCGGTCGCAGCGATCGCATCTATACCGGTGCCGGCGGCCATTACGTGCTGCGTGATCCCGTACTGCAGCGGCGGATCGAGATCCGCAGCGAAGGCAGCCAGACGCTGGTGGCCTGGAATCCCGGTGCGGAGGCGGCAGCGAAAATGGCCGATGTCGGCGATGGCTGGCACGATTACGTTTGCCTGGAAGTGGCCAACGCAGGCCCGGAGCAGATTACGCTTGCGCCGGGTGAGCGCCATCAGCTGGTGCAGACCCTGGCCAGTACCGCGCTGTAGGCGCTGGCAGCGGTTTCAGTTTGTCGATGCAGTAGCAAGGACGGAAAACATGCAGGAAGCACAATGGTGGTACGCCAATGGCAGGCAGAGCAGTGGGCCGGTGGATCTGGCCGGTCTTCGCCAGCTGCAGCGGGAAGGGACGGTCACGGCGCGAACGCTGCTCTGGTGCGAGGGCATGCCCTCGTGGCGGCCGTTGGCGGAGCTGGATCAGGCCTCAACGCAGGTCGAGGTGGCTCCGGTCCTGGATATCGACGCAGCGCCCGCGGCCGAGGGCATTGCGCCGAGCGTCGGCGATCCGTCCGATCCCTATCGTGCGCCGGTCGCTGCACCGGATGTGGCTGCGGCTGGGCTGGAGGGCGAAATGGCCTTGTACGCCAGCGTGGTCGGTGGCAACTTCCCGATCTATCGCCAGCGCTGGCGGCTGGATCAGGGCATCGCCACGGGCAGTGGCACCTGGCACTGGCCGGCATTCCTGCTCGGCCTGATCTGGATGATGTACCGCAAGATGTACCGCCTGGCGGCGATGTGGGCTGGCCTGCTGCTGTTGATCAGTGTGGTGGAGACCTTGCTGGATGTGCCGGATGGCCTGTCACTGGTCATCACCTTTGCGCTCAGCATCACCACCGGCATCTTCGGCAACAGCTGGTACCTGGCACACTGCCAGCGCCTGATCGCCCAGGCCCGTGCCGTCACCGGCGGCGATGACGCACGGCTGCGCAGCGAGCTGACCGCGCGCGGCGGCACCAGCGTGGTCGCCACACTGATCGCCATCGTCATCGCGGTGGTGCTGAGCACCGTCGGCGCCGCATTGGCGGGGTAGGGCAGGTCAGCGTCCCTGGCGGGGCCGCAGCACCAGCAGGCACAGCGCACCGGCCACCAGGCCCCAGAACGCCGAGCCGATGCCGGCCAGTGAGACGCCCGAGGCGGTCACCAGGAAGGTGACCAGTGCCGCCTCGCGGTCCCGCTCTACTGCCAGCGCACTGGCCAGGCTGTTGGCGATGGTGCCGAACAGCGCGATACCGGCCACGCAGGCCACCAGCTCTTTCGGGAACGCCGCGAACAGTGCGGCCACCGTGGCGCCGAACAGCCCGACGACAATGTAGAAGGCGCCGGCCGCCATCGCGGCGGTATAGCGTCGTGCCGGGTCCTCATGCGCATCGCGGCCCATGCAGATCGCTGCGGTGATTGCCGCCAGGTTCAGTGCGTATGCACCGAACGGTGCCAGCAGCGTATTGACCACACCGATCCAGCCGATCAGCGGCGACACCGGGGCGTCGTAGCCGGATGCGCGCATCACCGCCACGCCCGGAATGTTCTGCGAGGCCATGGTGACCACGAACAGGGGCAGGGCGATGCCAGCCACTGCAGTCCAGGACAGGGATGGGGTCACCCATTGCGGTACCGCCAGTTGC
>NZ_CP197010.1:382500-5170000 GCF_051983905.1 Stenotrophomonas sp. STK17_22 | reverse complement strand
GCTTAGAAGCAGCCACCCTTTAAAGAAAGCGTAATAGCTCACTGGTCGAGTCGGTCTGCGGGGAAGATTTAACGGGGCTAAGCACAGAACCGAAGCTTGGGGTGCATAACTTTGTTATGCGCGGTAGAGGAGCGTTCCGTAAGCCGTTGAAGGTGGATTGAGAAGTCTGCTGGAGGTATCGGAAGTGCGAATGCTGACATGAGTAACGATAATGCGGGTGAAAAACCCGCACGCCGAAAGCCCAAGGTTTCCTTGCGCAACGTTAATCGGCGCAGGGTGAGTCGGCCCCTAAGGCGAGGACGAAAGTCGTAGTCGATGGGAAGCAGGTTAATATTCCTGCACCTCGCGTAAGTGCGATGGAGGGACGGAGAAGGTTAGGTGTACCAGGCGTTGGTTGTCCTGGGGAAAGGCGGTAGGTTTGGATCTTTGGCAAATCCGGGATCCTCTAAGACCGAGCACCGAGACGAGCCTTTAAGGCGAAGTCACTGATACCACGCTTCCAGGAAAAGCTCCTAAGCTTCAGCTTACGCAGACCGTACCGTAAACCGACACAGGTGGGTAGGATGAGAATTCTCAGGCGCTTGAGAGAACTCGGGTGAAGGAACTAGGCAACATGGCACCGTAACTTCGGGAGAAGGTGCACCCTTTTTGGTGGCTCGTGCGAGCTATAGCTGAAGAGGGTCGCAGTAACCAGGCCGCTGCGACTGTTTATCAAAAACACAGCACTCTGCAAACACGAAAGTGGACGTATAGGGTGTGACGCCTGCCCGGTGCTGGAAGGTTAATTGATGGGGTCAGCCGCAAGGCGAAGCTCTTGATCGAAGCCCCAGTAAACGGCGGCCGTAACTATAACGGTCCTAAGGTAGCGAAATTCCTTGTCGGGTAAGTTCCGACCTGCACGAATGGCGTAACGACAGCGGCGCTGTCTCCACCCGAGACTCAGTGAAATTGAAATCGCTGTGAAGATGCAGCGTTCCCGTGGCAAGACGGAAAGACCCCGTGAACCTTTACTATAGCTTTACACTGAACGTTGAGTTCGTCTGTGTAGGATAGGTGGGAGGCTATGAAACTGTGGCGCTAGCTGCAGCGGAGCCATCCTTGAAATACCACCCTGTCGTGCTTGACGTTCTAACCTGGGCCCATTATCTGGGTCGGGGACCGTGTATGGTGGGTAGTTTGACTGGGGCGGTCTCCTCCTAAAGAGTAACGGAGGAGCTCGAAGGTACGCTCAGCGCGGTCGGACATCGCGCACTGTGTGCAAAGGCATAAGCGTGCTTGACTGCAAGATCGACGGATCAAGCAGGTAGGAAACTAGGACTTAGTGATCCGGTGGTTCTGTATGGAAGGGCCATCGCTCAACGGATAAAAGGTACTCCGGGGATAACAGGCTGATACCGCCCAAGAGTTCATATCGACGGCGGTGTTTGGCACCTCGATGTCGGCTCATCACATCCTGGGGCTGTAGTCGGTCCCAAGGGTATGGCTGTTCGCCATTTAAAGTGGTACGCGAGCTGGGTTCAGAACGTCGTGAGACAGTTCGGTCCCTATCTGCCATGGGCGTTGGAGATTTGAGAGGGGCTGCTCCTAGTACGAGAGGACCGGAGTGGACGAACCTCTGGTGTTCCGGTTGTCACGCCAGTGGCATTGCCGGGTAGCTATGTTCGGAAGCGATAACCGCTGAAAGCATCTAAGCGGGAAGCGCGCCTCAAGATGAGATCTCCCGGGGCACAAGCCCCCTGAAGGAACCATGTAGACTACGTGGTTGATAGGTCAGGTGTGTAAGTACAGCAATGTATTGAGCTAACTGATACTAATGATCCGAGAGGCTTGACCATATAACCTCAAGTTGCCTTGGCTTTACGACAACGTCGTAAGAGCATCCAAGTGCACGCTACGTCACAAGAACTACGAGAGGCAGGCGCCTTATCCAGCTGCATCGGATGGCGACGCTCCAACCGCCTCCCTGGTGAAATTAGCGCTGTGGAACCACCCGATCCCATCCCGAACTCGGAAGTGAAACGCAGCTGCGCCGATGGTAGTGTGGCTCAAGCCATGCGAGAGTAGGTCATCGCCAGGGTTTATACCCAAAAACCCCGCTGCTTACGCAGCGGGGTTTTTCTTTATGTGCAGAAAATGCGGTTCGTGCCGGCCGCTGGCTGGCACTGCCGTGGCTGCACAGCGGCCGGTAGATCCACGCTATGCGAGGATATTCTCCGCGGGCAGCCACAGCGCCAACCAAGGTTGGCGTCTACCGAGTGCAGCCGGACCAACAGTAGGTCCACGCCATGCGTGGATGGGCTGTCCCTGCAAAGATCGGTGCCAACCCCGGCAGCAGACCAGACAGTGCGCGTCGCTGTGATTGCCGGCCAGCGGCCGGCATTACCAGTAGATCCACGCCATGCGTGGATGCCCTCCGTGAGGAACCACGGCGCCAACCAAGGTTGGCAGCTACTGGCAGCAAGGCCTACGCAACAAAAAGACGGCGCCCTGCGGGCGCCGTCTTGATCAGGATCGAACTGAAGGCCCGGATCAGGCGGCCTGCGAGACCTCGTGCGGTTCCTGCTGGCGGAACACCGACACCGCCTCGGTAAGCGTACCCGCCTGCGATTGCAGCTCGCGTGCGGCGGCGGTGGCTTCTTCCACCAGCGCGGCATTCTGCTGCGTGGCCTGATCCATCTGCACCACGGTCTGGTTGATCTGCTCGATACCGATCGACTGCTCCTGCGACGCCGCGGATATCTCGCGCATCAGGTGGCTGACATCCTCCACGCCGCCAACAATGCCCTGCATGCGTTGGCCGGCGTCAGCTACCAGCTGGGCACCCTCACCCACCTGGCGGCCGGCTTCGTCGATCAGCTTCTTGATCTCCAGGGCCGCCGCCGCAGAGCGCTGCGCCAGTACCCGCACCTCGCTGGCCACGACCGCGAAGCCTCGGCCCTGTTCGCCGGCGCGTGCCGCCTCCACGGCTGCGTTCAAGGCCAGGATATTGGTCTGGAAGGCAATGCCGTCGATGACGCCGGTGATGTCGCCGATCCGCTTCGAGGCACCTTCGATGGCCTGCATGGTATTCACCACCCGCTGCATGGCCGTGTTGCCGTCACTGGCAGCGCTCTGCGTGGAAGCCGCCAACGCACTGGCCTCACGCGCATGGGCGGCGTTCTGGCGCACGGTGGCGGTGAGTTCCTCCATCGATGCTGCGGTCTCCTGCAGGTGCGCGGCCTGGCGCTCGCTGCGCTCGGACAACGCGCCGTTGCCGGCGGCAATCTCGCTGGCGGCGGTACTGATCGACGCCGCACATTCCTGGATGCGACCGACCATGCGTGCCAACTGACCGGCCGTGGCATTCGCATCGCGCTGGATGGCAGCGAAAGCACCGTGATACTCGCCGTGCATGCGCCGGTCCAGATCGCCATTGGCCAGTGCCGAGAGCATCTGCCGCACTTCGTTGACGGTGCTGCCGAGCGTATCGAGCAGCTGGTTGATGCCACCGGTCAGCCCATCGAGGAAACTGGCACCTTCAGTGGCCTGCAGGCGCTGGTCCAGATCACCGGCCGCTGCCGCTGCGACGATGCCGGCCACGGCGTTTTCCAGCGCGAGTTCATGGGTGCGGTCATGCCATTCCACGGCGAAGCCCAGGCGCACGCCCTGCGCATCGAACACCGGGGTGACCACCTGCGCGAAGTGCACCGGGCCGATCTGGACCTTGCCGTTGTGCGTGACCTGCAGGCCATTGAGGATCGCGCGGATGCGGTCCGGGTTGGCGTGGAAGCGGTGGATGCTGCTGCCGACCAGGCGCTCGGCATCGAAGTCGGGGAAGGCCTGGCGCAGTGTTGCCTGCTGGTTGCGCAGCAGGGCCACCACCGAGCGGTTCACGTAACGGATCACGTGGTCGTTGTCGGCAATCATCATCGCGGTGCGCGAGGCATCCAGCGCCTGGCGGATCTGCGCATTCTCGGCATGCGCGTCAGCCTCGCGCCCACGCTGCGCCTGCACGTGGCGGGCGGTATCGGCCAGCGCATGGGCCAGCGAACCGGGTGCATAGGCCGCAGTATCCGCATGTGCGCTCAGATCGGTGCCCGTCGCGATATCGCGCGCCAGTGCCGCCAGGCGGCGTGGGCCGTGGCCAAGTGCCTCGGTCTGCTGCCGCAGGCGCAGCGCGACCTGGCCGAGGAACACGGTCAGGCTGGCGAACAGGCCGGCCTGCAGCAACGTCGGTCCCACGGCTGCGCCGTGCAGCAGCGGTACCAGCAGGGCGAGGGTGCCAACACCACCGGCCAGCCATACCGGCAGGCGATCGCGGTGGCTGAGCAGCACGCCCAGCAGCAACGCGACCGGCAACGCCGGCGCCAGGCCGACGATCGCGCACAACAAGGCCAGCTGCAGCGACAACAGCAATGCCAGGCCATTGCGGGCGACGGCCCGGCCCGCCTGTGGACCGGCCAGCCAGAGGGCGGGCAGTACGGCGGCCGCGGCCAACGCAGCGCCCGGTACGTGGGGCCCACGCAGGGCCAGCACGAGGCCAGCCACAGCCAACGCCGCGCTGCCGATCAGCAGTCGACGGTCAGCGCGGCGCGCGAGCTGCTGCAGATGCGGCATGCGGGCGGTATCGGGGGGACGGGAGGATGCAACGGACATCGGCGACTCCTGGATCAGCAAACGACAACAGCCACGCCGCGGCGCACGCAGGAGTGCGTGAGCAGGGCGCGAGCCGGGAATTCGGGGAATGCGGCGCGATCAGCGACGCGGAGACGGGACACCGTGGCCACATCCTGTGGGTGACGGTGCAGCAGAGCGGGCATGCGGACTTCCTTGCAGAACCAGACACACGCCGCAGGCCCGACCGGACCTGCGTGCTGCGGACGCAGGGGCCCGCAACTGATGTATCGGCCGCAAACGCGCGGAGTGAAGCGCGCGGATACGTTTGCTCAGCCGGCGTTGCCGTTGCTGAAGAAGTGCAGGATCACGCCCGCGATCTGTTCCGGGTCTTCCATGTGCAGGTGATGGTTGCCGGCAAACACCGCCAGACGGCCATCGCGCAGGTGCTGCAGGCGATCGCTGCGCATCGGCTCGGGATAGTACGACTGCGCCGGTGTGGCGTAGATCACCTGCGTCGGGCAGGCGATGGCCTGCAGCAGGTTGTCGATCTGGCCTTCGCTGAGGCGGATCGCAGTGGGCAGCATCAGGCGCGGGTCGCTGCACCAGCGGTAACCACCTTCGACCGCCTCCACGCCGCGCTCGACCAGCAGCCGTGCACAGCGCTCGCTGAGCTGGTTGGTCATCATCCGCGCGCGGATCGGCGCGGCGAGGTCGGGGAACACGCGCAGCTGCTTGCGTGCCAGTGCGCGCGTGGCATTCACATGCTCGCGCAGGCGGTTGGCGGTTTCTTCCTCAGGACCACGCAGGCCGCCGAGTGCTTCGATCGCCACCAGCCGTTCGACACGGTCGCTGACTGAGGCGGTGAGGCTGGCGATGCCGGCGCCCATCGAATGGCCAAGCAGGCTGAAACGGTCCCAGCCCAGCGCGTCGGCGACGTCGAGTACGTGACAGATGGCGGCGGCCGTGGTGTAGCTGGCACCGGCCGGCAGATGCGCGCTGTGGCCGTGGCCGGGCAGGTCGATGGCCACCAGCTGCAACGACGACAGGTGCGGCGCCAGCGGCACGAAGCTGGCCGCGTTGTCGAGCCAGCCATGCAGGGCCAGCACGCGCGGGCCGTCACCGTGGTTGCGCAGGCCGGCGACGCGCGCGCCACCGACCTCCAGTTCAAACGGTTGCAGACTCATGCCAGCGAGGCCACGGCAAGCCGCGCAAGCGCACGCGCGTGCTCCGGTTCGGCGTTGAGGCAGGGGATGTAGCGCATCGTCGCGCCGCGCTCGGCCAGTGTTTCGGTGAAGCCCAGTGCCACTTCTTCCAGCGTCTCCAGACAGTCGGTGGCGAAGCCCGGACACACCACGTCGATCTGCTTCACGCCGGATTCGGCCAGCGCCCACAGGCTGGGCTCGGCATACGGCTGCAGCCAGCGCTCGCGGCCGAAGCGCGACTGATAGCCCATCTGCCAGTCGTCCCTGCCCAGCTCCAGCGCCTTGGCGATGGCCTGCGCACTGGCCTCGCAGCGCTGCGGATACGGATCGCCGGCATCGGCCAGGCGCTGCGGGATGCCGTGGAAGGAGAACATCAGTTTCTGGCCGCGACCGTGCTGTTCCCAGTAGCGGCGGATCGAGCCGGCAACGGCGTCGACCCAGCCCGGATCGACCGAATAGTCGCGTACCAGGCTCACGGTCACGCCCGGATTGCGGCGCTGCCAGGCATCGACGCGGTCTTCGACCGAGGCGGTGGTGGTGGTGGAGTACTGAGGGTAAAGCGGCAGCACCACGACGCGGCGCGCACCGTCGGCCGCCAGCCGGTCGAGTTCGCTGGCCAGCGCCGGTTCGCCATAGCGCATTGCATGGCGCACCGTCAGGGTCGGCAACAGCGCTTGCATGGCCTGCGCCAGCTGGCGCGTATGCACCATCAGCGGAGAGCCCTCCGGCAGCCAGACCTGGGCGTACTTGGCCGCTGAACGGCTGCTGCGCAGCGGCAGGATCAGTCCGCGCAGCAACGGCTGCCACAGCAGTGCCGGGATCGAGACCACGCGGGGGTCGGACAGGAATTCAGCCAGGTAACGGCGTACGGCGGGGGCCGTCGGCGTCTCGGGCGTGCCTAGGTTGACCGCCAGCACGGCGGTATCGGGTGCGTCGAGCATGAGCGGTATTGTCGCCGATCCGGTGCCGCGCCGGGATGCAGGGTTCGGATTGCAGGCATAGCGCGCATCAATGTGAGCAGGGAGCGCTCATTGGGGATTCATGACAACACTACTAATTTCAGTCACTTGCTATATCTTCCTATGGACTGACTTCTGGAGCCTGCCATGCGTCGCCCGATCCAAGCCCTGCTGATCGCCGCCAGCCTGCTGTCCAGCCAGGCCATGGCCGGACCGCAGGAAGACCAGCGTGCCCGCAATGCCGTGCGCGTGCTGGCTGAAATCCAGGAAATCCCTGAACAGGGCATTCCGGACAAATTGCTCGACGAAGGCCGCGCGGTCATCGTCATTCCCGACACGATCAAGGCCGGTCTGGTCATTGGCGGTCGTCGTGGCCACGGCCTGATGTCCGTGCGCATGCCCAACGGTGCCTGGTCCAACCCGGTGTTCGTGAAGCTCACCGGCGGCAGCATCGGCTTCCAGGCCGGCGTGCAGTCCTCCGATGTGGTGCTGGTGTTCCGCAACGACCGGAGCCTGGACAACCTGGTCAACGGCAAGTTCACGCTGGGCGCCGATGCGGGTGTCGCCGCCGGCCCGGTCGGCCGCAATGCCGCCGCCGCCACCGACGGTCAGCTGAAGGCCGAGATCTGGTCCTGGTCGCGCGCCCGCGGCCTGTTCGCCGGTGTCGCCCTGGATGGTGCGGTGCTGCAGATCGACGATGCCGCCAATCTGGACGCCTACGGCAGCAACACCACGCCGCGCATGATCTTCGAAGGCCGCGCGGCCGGTTCGCCGTCGATGGATGTGGTCACGTTCCGCGACCGCCTGGAAGAGGCCACCTACGCCGCGCGTAACAACCGCAGCGGCAACGGCGGTAGCGCGCCGCGCCCGGCAGCGGCCCCGGCGGTTGCTCCGGCGCCTGTTCATGCAGCGCCGGCCGCCCCGGCCGAAGCCACTACCGCACCGCTGCAGAACGTGCCGCAGAACCCGCCGCCGCAGCAGCAGGGCTTCCAGCCGGTCAACGACGGCGAGATCCGCACGGAAACGCTGGGCGGAAACTGACTTTCGTCACGCGCGCCGGCTAACACCCGGTGCGCTATGCTCGACAGCCTGATCACTAACGTAACGAGCGTCTTTATGGGCAGTTTCAGCATCTGGCATTGGTTGGTCGTGCTGGCCATCGTCCTGCTGGTGTTCGGCACCAAGCGCCTGACCAGTGGCGCCAAGGATCTCGGTTCGGCGGTCAAGGAATTCAAGAAGGGCATGCGCGACGAGGACAAGCCGAACGCGCAGCTGGGCGATGAATCGCGCAGCCAGGACGCCTCGCGCGCCGCGCAGGACGAGCACGATCGTAACGCTCGCTGATCCGGAGCGGTCGCGGTGTTTGATATCGGCTTCAGCGAGCTGCTGGTGATTGCAGTGGTCGCCCTGGTGGTGCTCGGTCCCGAGCGCCTGCCCAAGGCGGCCCGCTTCGCCGGCCTGTGGGTGCGTCGTGCCCGCAATCAATGGGATTCGGTGAAACAGGAACTGGAGCGCGAACTGCAGGCCGAGGACATCAAGCGGCAGATGCAGGACGTGCGCCAGGGCATGCAGGACACCGAGAACCAGCTGCGCGCCAGCGGTGAAGCGATCCGTCGCGAAGCGCAGGAGGCCCAGCAGCAGGGCGATACGCTGGCGCAGGAGGTGCGCGCGCCGGCGCCCGCAGATCTTCCGCCGCACATGAGCGCCGTGCCCGACGCCGATGCGCCGGCACGGGAGAGCGTTGCTCCCGAGCCGACGCCGGCGACACCCCCTGATGCCGGTGCGACGCCGCCGCAGAGCAGCCCGGAGCGCCAGCCATGAGTGAACAGGATTTCGGCGAAAGCTCGCTGGTCGAACATCTGGTGGAACTGCGCGGCCGCCTGGTGCGCGCATTGCTGGGCCTGGGCGTGGTGCTGCTGGCGCTGCTGCCGTTTACCCAGAAGCTGTACAACGCGCTGGCCGAACCGCTGGTCTCGCAGCTGCCGAACGGGCAGACGATGATCGCCACCAACCCGGCCGGTGCGTTCTTCGCCCCGCTGAAGCTGACCTTCTTCGTCGCCCTGTTCGTGGCGGTGCCGTGGCTGCTGTACCAGCTGTGGGCGTTCGTCGCCCCGGGCCTGTATGCGCGCGAGAAGCGCCTGGCGGTGCCGTTGCTGGTGTCGTCGGTGCTGCTGTTCTACGCCGGCTGCGCCTTTGCCTACTTCCTGGTGCTGCCGGCGGTGTTCCACTTCCTGACCACCTTCAGCCCGGACGTGATCGCGATCACTCCGGATGCGAACGCCTACCTGGACTTCGTGCTGGCGATCTTCTTCGCTTTCGGCGGCAGCTTCGAACTGCCGGTGGCAATGGTGATCCTGGTGCTGCTGGGCTGGGTGACGCCGCAGCAGTTCAAGGAAGGCCGTGGCTACGCGATCGTCGGCATCTTCGTGGTGGCCGCAGTGCTGACCCCGCCGGACGTGGTCTCGCAGCTGATGTTGGCGATTCCGATGTGCCTGCTCTACGAACTGGGCATCCACGCCGCACGCTGGCTGGTGCCGTCGTCGGTAGCGAAAAAACCCGCCGCCTGAAAGAAAAAAAGGGGACGGAGGGGATTAAGTCGTTAGCTGCACACACTGGGCATAAACGACTTAATCCCCTCCGTCCCCTTTTTCCGTCAGGCGTGGAACACGTCGCTTGAGGTCGGCGTGGTCGGGATCGGTGGGGCCGCGCGGCTGCCGCGATGCACGAACATCTGCTTCCACGCGGCGTAGACCGCGCCGACATACAGCGGCATCAGCACCGTGGTCAGCACCAGCTGGGCGATGAAGGCCGCAGCCAGCGGGCCACCGATCAGCATCGCGACCTGGATCACGATCACGAACAGGATGTACATGCAGAACGCGGCGATCAGGCCGAGCGCGGCGAACACGAACATCGCGCCGATGTTCTCGATGCAGCCCTGCAGGCTCAGGCGCAGCGCATGCATGCCGCTCTGCTTGTCGAACACCACCAGCGCCGGCTGGGTGAACATCGCCAGTGACAGCGCCACCGCGCTCAGGAACACCAGCAGCATCCACAGCGCGATGCGCTTGGCCGGCAGGTTGGCGACCAGCGCGGCCGCGTCGTCCGGCTTGATCTGCTGGCCGCTGCGGCTGATTTCTTCCATCTTGGTCATGACCTCGCTGAAGGCGGTGAAGCCCTCGCGGCCGATCATCATGAACAACAGTGCGCCCAGCAGCAGGACCGCCAGCACCTGTATCGCCAGCGGCACCAGCAGGTGGCTGACGCGGTGGTCGCGGATCGGCTGCAGCAGGTGCGAGGCCAGGCCCGGGCGGCCCTCGTCGATCTCGCCCACGGCATACAGCATGCCGCCGAACATGATCGGCGAAATGGCCAGGGTCATGAGCTGTACTGCCATGCCGGCGGCGCCGGGAATCAAGGTCGACAGCAGGGTCACCACCCAGCTCACCAGCAGCCAGGTCAGGCCGATCCGGGCCAGCTGCAGCGGCGCACGCCGGTACAGGGAGAACGTATCCAGCAACCACTGGGCGCCCGCCGAGGCCGGCAGCTTGCGAATCTCTTTCATGGACATCCGGGAAGGACAGGAGGGGGCCGGGCGGCTGCCCGTGCCGCCGATTATCCCTGTTTTGCCACCGGCTGGGCTGAAGACAGCCGCGCCTGGCGGACGAAGCGGCGCAACAGCTGGCGGGCCAGCGGTGCGGCGCTGACCGCGCGCTCGATGCTGCGGGCGCAGCCGCCGTGGCGGCCGATGCAGTCGGCGCGGGCGCGCACGTAGCCGCGCATGTGGTGGGTGGCGAATTCCGGATGGAACTGCACGCCCCACGCCTGGCGGCCCCAGCGGAAGGCGTGGCAGCCGTCCAGCGGCGAGCGTGCCAGCACTTCGGCACCTTCCGGCGCGCGCAGCACGGTCTGCAGATGGGTGGCATGGGCGGCAAAGTGCTGCGGCAGGCCCTGGAACAGCGGGTCCTGCGCCGCCTGCGGCTGCAGTTCCAGTTCGATCGTGCCGGACTCGCGGCCGGCCGGGTTGTAGGCCACCTCGCCACCCAGCGCATGTGCCAGCAGCTGATGGCCGTAGCAGATGCCGAACACCGGCAGGTCGTCGTGGGCGGTCTGGCGCAGCCACGCGGCGCTGCGCTCGCTCCAGTCGGCATGGTCGGTGACGAAGGCGGCCGAGCCGGTCACCAGCACGCCGGCGAAGGCATGTGGGTCGGGCAGGGCGCCACCGTGTTCGACATCGACCACCACCGTCTCGTGCTCTTCCAGCCCGGCGGCGACGCGGATCCAGTGCGGAAAGCGCCCGTAGCGGCGCAGCGACGGCACCGGTCGGCCGGTTTCAAGGATCAGGAACGGGGCTGGGTTCATCCGGGGGCGGCAGGACTGACAGGACTTCCTCGATTGTAGTCAGCCCCTGCGCCACCTTTTCAAGCCCGGCCTGACGCAGGGTTCGCAGCCCTTCAGCCCGCGCGGCACGGGTGAAACCGGCCAGATCCATGTCGGCGCGGATCTGCCCGCGCAGCCGCGAGCCCAATGGCAGCAACTCATACAGGCCGATGCGGCCGAGGAATCCGGTGCGCCGGCACTCCAGGCAACCGACCGGCCGACAGGGTGTGGCGGCATCTGGATATGCGGCATGGCTATCAGCCAGCACCGCCCAGTCGGCGGCGCCGAGGCTGTGCGGCTGCTTGCAGTGCGGGCACAGCGTGCGCACCAGGCGCTGGGCGAGGATGCCGTTGAGGGTGCTGGCCAGCAGGTAGTGCGGCACGCCCAGGTCGAGCAGGCGGGTGACCGCCGAGGGCGCATCGTTGGTATGCAGGGTGGACAGCACCAGGTGGCCGGTCAGCGAGGCCTGCACCGCCATCTGCGCGGTTTCCAGGTCGCGGATCTCGCCGATCATGATGATGTCCGGGTCCTGCCGCAGCAGCGTGCGCACGCCGCTGGCGAAGTCCAGGTCGATGTTGGCCTGCACCTGCATCTGGTTGAATTCGGGCGCGATCATCTCGATCGGGTCTTCCACCGTGCAGACGTTCACGTCCGGCGTGGCCAGCCGCTTCAGCGTCGAATACAGGGTGGTGGTCTTGCCCGAGCCAGTCGGGCCGGTGACCAGCACGATGCCATGCGGGCGCTCGACCAGCGCATTCCAGCCGGCGGCCTCCTGCGGGCTGAAACCGAGCTGGTCGATGCTCTTGAAGGCGGCATCGGGGTCGAAGATGCGCATCACGCACTTCTCGCCGAAGGCGGTGGGCATGGTCGACAGGCGCATCTCGACCTCGCGGCCGCCCGGCGAACGGGTCTTGATGCGGCCATCCTGCGGGCGCCGGCGTTCGGCCAGGTCCATGCGGCCGAGCACCTTGATGCGGCTGACCACCGCGGTCATCACCGCCGGCGGTACCTCGAACACCTTGTGCAGCACGCCGTCGATGCGGAAGCGCATGCGCCCCATTTCGCGGCGCGGCTCCAGGTGGATGTCCGACGCGCGCTGCTCGTAGGCGTACTGCAGCAGCCAGTCCACGATATGCACGATGTGCTGGTCGTCGGCATTGACGTCGCCGGTGCGGCCCAGCTCCACCAGTTGCTCGAAGCTGGGCAGGGTGGTATTGGCTTCGCCACGCACGTCGCCACGGGCGCCGCGCACCGAACGGGTCACCCCGTAGAACTCCATGGTGTAGCGGTGCAGGTCCAGCGGGTTGACCACCGCCAGCTCGATGCGGCGCCGGGTCAGGTGCTGCAGGTCGCGGCGCCATTCCTGCACCAGTGGCTCGCTGGTGGCCACCAGCACGCGCTCGGCATCCACCGCCAACGGCAGGAAACGGTGGCGGCGCGCGTAGGCATGGGAGACCAGCGCGGTGACCGCGGCGACGTCGACCCGGGTCGGGTCGATGCGCAGGTAGCGGCTGCTGGTGCGCTGCGCCAGCCACTCGGTGAGGCGCTCCAGGGTCAGTTCACCACCGCCGTTGGCGGCCAGCTTGAGGTTGGACAGCAGCACCAGCGGGTGCACTTCACTGGCGTTGCGTGCGCCCTGCCCGGAAAAGCGCATGCGCTCGCGGTCCTGCTCGGCCACCAGGCCATCGGCGATCAGGGCCGCGGCAATCTGCTCGAACTGCAGGCGACCCCACGGCAGCGGTACGCCGCCAGCCTCGCCGGGCGTGCCCACCGGCAGCCGATGTTCCATCTGCCTGCTCCTCCCGGGTACGGAATGCCCCGCAGGTCGGCCGTTATACTAGCGCACCCCCTTGCCGGCCAAGACTCGTACGCATGTCCGCGACCCCGACCGTTCCGATCACCTTCCAGGGCCTGATCCAGACCCTGAACCAGTTCTGGGCCCAGCAGGGCTGCGTGCTCATCCAGCCGCTCGACCTGGAGGTGGGCGCCGGTACCTTCCACCCGGCCACCTTCCTGCGTGCGATCGGTCCGGAGAGCTGGAACGCGGCCTACGTGCAGCCCTCGCGCCGCCCGACCGACGGCCGCTACGGCGAGAACCCGAACCGTCTGCAGCGCTACTACCAGTACCAGGTGGCGATGAAGCCGGCGCCGGACAACATCCAGCAGCTGTACCTGGATTCGCTGAAGGCACTGGGCATCGACCCGCTGGTGCACGACCTGCGCTTCGTCGAGGACAACTGGGAGTCGCCGACGCTGGGCGCCTGGGGCCTGGGCTGGGAAGTCTGGCTCAACGGCATGGAGGTGACCCAGTTCACCTACTTCCAGCAGGCTGGTGGCCTGGAGTGCCGCCCGGTGCTGGGCGAGATCACCTACGGTCTCGAACGCCTGTGCATGTACCTGCAGAACTGCGACAACGTCTACGACCTGGTCTGGACCTATGGCCCGGACGGCCAGCCGGTGACCTACGGCGACGTCTACCACCAGAACGAGGTGGAGCAGAGCACCTACAACTTCGAGTACGCCGACGTGGAAGAGATGTTCCACCGTTTCGACGCCTGCGAACGCGAAGCGCAGAAGCTGGTGGAAGTGAACCTGCCGCTGCCGGCCTACGAGCAGGTGATGAAGGCCAGCCACACCTTCAACCTGCTGGATGCGCGCCGCGCGATCAGCGTGACCGAGCGCCAGCGCTACATCCTGCGCGTGCGCGCGCTGGCCCAGGCGGTGGCCAAGGCGTACTACGAGCAGCGCGAGAAGCTGGGCTTCCCGGGCGCGAAGAAGGCCTGACGGCCGCTCCCCCTTACTCCGGGGCGCCGGACGCGTCGCGCGCTGCGCCCCCACCACAGGATTGAAACGATGAGCCAACTGTCCCCCCTGCTGATCGAACTGGGCACCGAGGAGCTGCCGGTCAAGGCGCTGCCGGGCCTCGCCCAGGCGTTCTTCGATGGCGTTGTCGACGGCCTGCGCAAGCGCGGCGTCGCGCTGGAACTGGGCGATGCGCGCCCGCTGTCGACTCCGCGCCGCCTGGCCGTGCTGCTGCCGGGCGTCGGCCTGGAACAGCCGGAACAGCACAGCGAAGTGCTGGGCCCGTACCTGAACATCGCGCTGGATGCCGAAGGCCAGCCGACCAAGGCCCTGCAGGGCTTCGCCGCCAAGGCCGGGATCGACTGGACCGCGCTGGAAAAGACCACCGACAACAAGGGTGAGCGCTTCGTGCACCGCGCGGTGACCCCGGGCGCGAGCACCGCCAGCCTGCTGCCGGAGATCCTGCGCGAGGCGATCGCGGCGATGCCGATTCCCAAGCCGATGCGCTGGGGCGACCACGCCTGGGGCTTCGCGCGCCCGGCGCACTGGCTGGTGCTGCTGCACGGCGCCAACGTGGTCGAGGCCGAACTGTTCGGCCTGCAGGCCGGCCGCGTCAGCCGTGGCCATCGCTTCCACCATGACCAGGCGGTGTCGCTGGCGCAGCCGCAGGACTACGTTGAAGCGCTGCGCGCCGCGTTCGTGCTGGTCGACCCGAGCGAGCGCCGCGCGCGCATCGTCGCCGAGGTCGAGGCCGCTGCGGCCAAGGCCGGTGGCAGCGCCCGCATCACCGACGACAACCTGGAGCAGGTGGTGAACCTGGTCGAATGGCCGTCGGCGGTGCTGTGCAGCTTCGAGCCCGCGTTCCTGGCGGTGCCGCAGGAAGCGCTGATCGAGACGATGGAGATCAACCAGAAGTTCTTCCCGGTGCTGGATGCCGCAGGCACGCTGACCGAGAAGTTCATCGGCATCGCCAACATCGAATCGAAGAACGTGGCCGAAGTGGCCAAGGGCTACGAGCGGGTGATCCGTCCGCGTTTCGCCGATGCCAAGTTCTTCTTCGACGAGGACCTGAAACAGGGCCTGGTGTCGATGGGTGAGGGGCTGAAGACGGTGACCTACCAGGCCAAGCTGGGCAGCGTGGCCGACAAGGTGGCGCGCGTGGCTGCACTGGCCGAAGTGATCGCACCCCAGGTTGGCGCCGATGCCGCGCAGGCCAAGCGGGCTGCCGAACTGGCCAAGAACGACCTGCAGTCG
Organism: Stenotrophomonas sp. STK17_22; assembly: GCF_051983905.1. Taxonomy (NCBI): domain Bacteria; kingdom Pseudomonadati; phylum Pseudomonadota; class Gammaproteobacteria; order Lysobacterales; family Lysobacteraceae; genus Stenotrophomonas; species Stenotrophomonas sp. STK17_22. Next base: position 5,154,807 of record NZ_CP197010.1, on the reverse strand, counting down.
CGCATGGTCAACGAATTCCCGGAACTGCAGGGCATCGCCGGCCGCCACTACGCCGTGGCCGGTGGTGAATCGCAGGAGGTGGCGCTGGCCATCGACGAGGCCTACCAGCCGCGCTTCGGTGGTGATGACATCGCGCTGTCGCCGCTGGGCAAGGTGCTGGCGATTGCTGAACGTGTCGACACGCTGGCCGGTGGCTTCGCCGCTGGCCTGAAGCCGACCGGCAACAAGGACCCGTTCGCCCTGCGCCGCAACGCGCTGGGCCTGGCCCGCACGATCATCGAAAGCGGCTTCGAGCTGGACCTGCGCGCGCTGCTGGCCAGCGCCAACGCCGGCCTGGCCGCACGCAACGTGCAGGCCGATGTCGGCGAGCTGTACGACTTCATCCTCGACCGCCTGAAGGGCTACTACGCCGACAAGGGCGTGCCGGCCACGCACTTCAACGCCGTCGCCGAGCTGAAGCCGGCCTCGCTGTACGACTTCGACCGCCGTCTGGATGCGATCGGGACCTTCGCCACGCTGCCGGAAGCCGAGGCGCTGGCTGCGGCCAACAAGCGCATCCGCAACATCCTCCGCAAGGCCGAAGGCGACATCCCGGCCCAGATCGACCCGGCGCTGCTGCAGGAAGACGCCGAGCGCGCGCTGGCTGAAGCTGTCACCGCGGCCATCGACGACACCGGCGCCAGCCTGCAGCACAAGGACTATGTGGCTGTGCTGGCGCGCCTGGCACGCCTGCGCCCGCAGGTCGACGCGTTCTTCGATGGCGTGATGGTCAATGCCGAGGATCCGGCGCTGCGTGGCAACCGCCTGGCGCTGCTGACGATGCTGGGCGAGCGCCTGGGCAAGGTGGCAGCGATCGAGCATCTGTCGAGCTGACGCCCGTATTGGTAGTGCCGGCCGTTGGCCGGCATGGCCACCGCGCATCGGATCGATCTGTGGGTTGCCGGCCAGCGGCCGGCACTACCGGATCACCGCCGGCGGATGTCCATCGGGGTCATTGCCGGCATCGCGCACGATGCCGGCATCCTCGGCTGCGATCACGACGATCGCCACAAAGGCGCGTATTTTGACCGCCACTTAACAACCGATCCCCAATGACGTGATGCATTTCGCATCGTCACCTTCGGTCGGTATGCTGTGCCGCATGCAGCCAAAGAAATACGCCCTGCCGCTGATGGTCCTGTCGCTGGCCGCCACCTCCGTGGCCCACGCGCGCGGCACCATCGACAAGGTGGACATCAAGGGATTGGACAAGGGCGACGACGCCGCAATCATCGAGAACATCCAGGAATCGCTGTCGCTGTACGACACGATCGGCAAGGAACAGGGCGAATCGCGCCTGGAGTACCTGCTGTCACAGGCCGAGCGGCAGACCCGCCAGGCACTGGAACCGTTCGGGTACTACAACCCGGTGATCAAGGTCGAGGCGCCGCGCGAGGACGAGCACGTGCGCGTGCTGATCCATGTCGACAAGGGCACCCCGGTGACCGTCCGCCGCGAGCACATCGACATCACCGGGCCGGCGATGTACGACCAGTACCTGCAGGACGATCTGGCCGCGTTCAAGCCGCGCAAGGGCCAGCGTTTCGAACATACGCAGTACGAAGCCAGCAAGATCACCGTCACCCGCCGCCTGGCCGAACGTGGCTATTTCGATGCCGACTACACCCAGCGTCAGGTGCAGATCACCCGTGCCGACAACGCCGCCGACATCGACCTGACCTGGGACAGCGGCCGCCGCTACAACATGGGACCGGTGCGTTTCGAGCAGGACTACTTCGTCGACAAGCTGTTCGATCCGCTGGTGTACTGGGAACAGGGCAGCTACTTCCACGAGGGCAAGCTGGACCGGCTGCGCGAGTCGCTGACCAAGCTGGACTACTTCAGCGTGATCGACATCCAGCCGCGGCCCGACCAGGCCGATGCGAACGGCGAAGTGCCGGTGGATGTGAAGCTGACCCGTGCCAAGCGCACCATCTACACCGCGGGTCTGAGCTACGGCAGCGAAAGTGGCCCGGGTGTGCGCGGTGGCATCGAACGGCGGTGGCTGAACAACCGCGGCCACAAGATGAACACGCAGCTGGACTATGCGCAGAGGCGCAAGAGCCTGGTCACCAGCTACCGCATTCCGGCCTTCAACTGGCTTGATGGCTGGTACACCTTCGCTGCCAGCGCCTACGACGAGCAGACCGACTACATCGACCTGCGCAACTTCAAGCTGATCGCCAGCCGCAGCGGCGAGATCAACGAACACTGGACCGCGATCGCCTCGATCAACGCGCTGCGCGAGCGCTGGCGCTATGCCTCCGGCACCGAATTCACCGACGCGGTCTACAACACGTCGACGCTGGTGTACCCGCAGATGGTCGCCGACTACGTCAACGTCGATGACGAACTGTTCCCGCGCAAGGGCATCAGCGGTACTGCGACGATGCGTGCCGGCGTTGAAGGTGCCGGTTCGGACACCAGCTTCGTGCAGGCCAATGCCGTGCTGCGCTGGTACATCCCGGTGGGCGAAAGCAACCGCCTGATCCTGCGCGGCGAGGGTGGCACCACCTGGACCAGTGATCTGGTGGCCATGCCGCCCAGCCTGCGCTACTTCGCCGGTGGTGACCGCAGCATCCGCGGCTATGCCTATCGCGAGGTGGGCCCGCGGACCCCGGCACCGGACAAGTACGCGCTGGGCGCCAAGAACCTGGTGATCGGCTCGGCCGAGTACGAGCACTACTTCAATGGTGGCCCGTGGGGTGCGGCGGTGTTCGTCGATACCGGCAGCGCCTTCGACAACACCATCGATCTGCATACCGGCGTCGGCTTCGGCGTGCGCTGGAAATCGCCGGTGGGCCCGGTGCGCGTGGATATCGCGCATGGCTTGAACAACCCGGATTCGCAGTTCCAGCTGTACCTCAACATCGGAGCGGACCTGTGAGTACGCCCGCACCCACTCCGAACCCGACCACGCCGCCGCGCGTGCGCTTCTACCGCCGCCGCCGCTTCTGGGCCTGGTCCGGTGTGGGCGTGCTGGGCCTGGTGCTGCTGGCCCTGCTGGCGGTGTACTGGTTGCTGCAGACCGTGGCCGGGCGTGACGTGCTGCTGGCGCAGGTGGTGGCACGGCTGCCGGTGGGCGCCAGCTTCACCTGGGACAAGGTGGACGGCCCGGTGGCCGGTCCGCTGACCCTGTACAACGTCGACTTCCGCTACGACGACATCCATTTCCACGCCGAGCGCGCCCATCTGGAGCCGGACCTGCGCCCGCTGCTGGGCCGCAAGCTGCTGCTGGACAAGCTGGAGCTGACCAACGCGACGTTGAACCTGGCCAAGAGTGACGAGCCGTTCAAGCTGCCGTCGTGGCCCGATTCGCTGCCGCAGATCGAAATGCCGTTGGCGATCCAGGCCGATGCCATCGCCATCGACGGCTTCCGCATCAGCCAGGCCAACGAGCCGGTGATCGACATCAGTCGCGTGCGCGGCGGCATCGAGATCGCCAATGGCGAGTTCCAGGCACACAAACTGGTGGTGGACAGCGACATGGGCAATTTCACCGCCCAGGGTCGTTACATCCCGGCCAAGGACTACGACACCGATGTGACCGTCACCGCGGTGCTGCCGGCGCCGCGTGGCCGCACGGCCGCCACCGTCGGCCTGGTCGCCCGCGGTGACCTGTCGCACATGGAAGTGGCCGTAGCCGGGCGCGCGCCGAAGCCGCTGCACGCGATGCTGGTGTTCGATGGCCGCACCGATCCGAGCTGGAGCGCCAGCATCCGCAGTGACGAGCTGGATCTGGCGCTGCTGTCGCCGGCACTGGCCAGCTCGGCGATCGCGCCGCTGGCACTGGACTTCACCGCCGCCGGCAAGGGCGGCAACGCCAACCTGCGTGGCAAGGTGAAACAGGGCGATCAGGAACTGGAACTGGCACCGTCGGTGGTGTCGCTGCAGGACCAGGTGCTGAAAGTCTCACCGCTGCTGGTGAAGGGTCTTGGCGGTGAGGCGCGGCTGGAAGGCACCGCCGATTTCAGCCAGGAAGACCAGCAGAAGCTCAACTTCTCGGTGGTCGCACATGACCTGACCTACGTGCCAGCGGCGGACCCGAACACCGCCGGCAGCGCCCCGGTGCCGGTCACCTTGAAGGAAGCACGCTTCGGCCTGGCCGGTACCCTGAAGGCCTGGGCGGCGATCGGCCGCGCCGAGGTCGAGCGCGACGCGCAGAAGGCACAGCTGCACTTCGATGTGCGCGGCAACGATCAGGCCGCGTCGATCCACCAGCTGCAGGCGCAGACCCCAGGTGGCCAGCTGCAGGTGGAAGGCCAGGTGGCGTGGGCACCGCAGCTGGACTGGGATGCCAAGGCCACGCTGAAGGACTTCGACCCCGGCTATTTCGTGCCGGGATGGAATGGCCGCCTGTCCGGCAACCTGGCCTCCAAGGGCCGCCAGCTGCCGCCGCCGGCAAACGCACCGCCGGGTACCGCCGGCACGTTGGAAGCCACGGTCGATCTGCCGTCGTTGAAGGGCGTGCTGCGTCAGCGCAACCTGGACGCGCAGGGCAAGTTCGCGCTGCAGGGCGCGCAGGGCCAGGGTGACCTGAAGCTGTCGCTGGGCAGCAGCCGGGTGACCGCTTCGGGCAAGGTCGGTGACCGCCTCGACATCGATGCGCGTTTCGAACCGCTGCAGCTGAGTGACCTGCTGCCGGGCGCCGATGGCGGCCTGCGTGGCCAGGTACAGGTGAAGGGCCCGCGCGATGCGCCGGACATCACCGCCGACCTGGTCGGCAACAACCTCAACTGGGACGGCTACGGCGCCGAGAGCGTGAGCATCAAGGGCCACCTGCCGTGGCGTGGCGACAGCGGCACGCTGGCGATCCAGGGCCAGCAGGTCAATGCCGGCATGCTGCTGGAACGCTTGAATGTGGATGCGCAGGGCAGTGTCTCCAACCTGCGCCTGGCCGCGCAGACTCGCAACGAGATGGGCGCGATCGAGCTGCAGGGCAGCGTGCGCCAGCAGGGCGCGCAGTGGCGCGGCGAGCTGGCCGCGCTGCGCATCGCACCGGTGAAGGGCGATGCCTGGTCGCTGCGTGCACCGGCGGCGTTCGCGATCAACGGCAGCAACTACACGCTGGGCGAAGCCTGCCTGGCCGCTGCCAGCAGCGGCACACTGTGCGCACAGGCCAACTGGCCGCGCGAGGGCCTGGTGGTGCGCAGTGATGCGCTGCCACTGGCGCTGGTGCAGCCGTGGTTGCCGCCGCAGTCCGGCCGTCGCATCTACCTGCGTGGCGATGTCAGCCTGGATGCGCAGATCCGCCCGCGCGGCAACGCCTGGGAAGGCCATGTGGAAGTGCGCTCGAAGGAAGGCGGCGTGCGCCTGGGTGAGAACCGCAATGCCGTGGGGGACACCACCCGTGGCGAGCTGGTGCGCTACGACCAGTTCTCGCTCAAGCTCGACATGACCCCGGCCAGCATCAAGGGCTACCTGGGCATGGGCTTCCAGGGCAACGGCTTCGTCGACGCCAGGATGCAGACCGGCTGGGAAGCCAGCGCACCGCTGAACGGCGAGCTCTACCTCAACATGTCGCGGCTGTACTGGCTGGAGCTGTTCTCGCCGGACATCGTGCGACCGACCGGCCTGATCGAAGGCCACGTCAGCCTGCGCGGTACGCGTGGCCAGCCGTCGCTGGGCGGTGACGCGCAGCTGAGCAACTTCAAGGGTGAATTCCCGGCGCTGGGCCTGACCTTCGACCAGGGCAAGGGCAGCTTCGTGGCCCAGCCCGATGGTTCGGCCAAGATCACCGCGCAGGCCAACTCCGGCCAGGGCACGCTGTACGTGGATGGTGGCCTGTCGTGGTTCGGCGATGCACAGCCGCTGCAGTTGAAGATCCACGGCGACAACGTGCTGCTGTCCAACACCAGCGAGCTGCGCATCGTCGCCAATCCCAACCTCGACTTCACCCTGGCCAAGGCCGCGATGGAGCTGCGTGGCACCGTGCACGTGCCCGAGGCCGACATCGATCTGGAGCGCCTGGACCGCGGCACCTCGGTGTCCGAAGACGTGGTGGTGCTCGACCCGGCCGATCCGGAAGAGTCGCGTACCTCGCCGCTGGACATGGAGCTGACGGTCAGCCTCGGTGACAAGGTGAAGATGACCGGCTTCGGCCTGAAGGGCGCGCTGACCGGCAAGATGCAGGTCTGGGCCAAGCCTGGCCGCGAAATGACCGCCAATGGCGGGCTGGAAGTGAGTGGCCGCTACAAGGCGTACGGGCAGGACCTGACCATCACCCGCGGCAACCTCACCTGGAACTACAACGCGGTGTCCGACCCGCGCATCAACATCCGTGCCGAGCGCCGGATCGGTGATGTCACTGCTGGTATCGACGTGACCGGGCGTGCGCAGCAGCCGCGTGCGGACGTGTGGTCCGATCCGGCGATGTCGCAGTCCGAAGCCCTGGCTTATCTGGTGCTGGGACGCAGCCTGACCGGCGCCAGCAGCGACCAGACGCAGCAGGTCAATGCGGCCTCGGCGGCATTGTCGGCCGGCAGCGGCCTGCTGGCCTCGCAGCTGGGTGCCAAGCTGGGTCTGGACGATGCCGGCGTGAGCCAGTCGCGCGCGCTGGGTGGCTCGGTGATCGGCGTCGGCAAGTACATCTCGCCCAAGCTGTACGTCGGTTACGGCGTGTCGCTGGTCGGTGCCGGTTCGGTGATCACGCTGAAGTACCTGCTGCGCCGCGGCTTCGATGTGGAAGTGGAGTCGAGCACGGTGGAAAACCGTGGGTCGATCAACTGGCGGCGGGAGAAGTAACGATGCGGTAGTGCCGGCCGCTGGCCGGCACCTGCACCGTATCTCCCGAGTTGCGTGGGTTGCCGGCCAGCGGCCGGCACTACCGTGCACGACGCCCCCAACCATCGGCCGTTGCCCCTTCCGCCCCCAGCGGCTATGGTCCCGGGCTGTTCTGTCGTACCGGATTGCCCCATGTCACCACGCAAAGCCCTTCCCACTGCCCTGGCCCTGGGCCTGACCCTCGCCGCCGGCGCCCACGCCGATGAAGGCATGTGGATGCCGACCCAGCTGCCGGAGCTGGCCAAGCCGCTGCAGGCCGCAGGCTTCAAGGGCAATCCGGCCGACCTGGCCAATGTCACCGCACCGCCGCTGAGCGCGGTGGTGCGTGCCGGTGGCGGCACCGGCTCGTTCGTATCGTCGGACGGCCTGCTGCTGACCAACCACCACGTGGCGATGGGCGTGATCCAGTACAACAGCTCGCCCGAGCACGACCTGATCAATGGTGGCTTCATCGCCAGGGACCGCGCCGACGAGCGCCCGGCCAACCCGGACTTCCGCGTGCTGGTCACCGTCGGCTTCGACAAGGTGACCGACCAGGTGCTGGCGCAGGCGCGTGGCAAGACCGGCCGTGCCTACTTCGATGCGGTGGATGCGGCCAGCAAGCAGATCGTGGCCGAGTGCGAGAAGGACGGCAGCGTGCGCTGCTCGGTGGCCAACATGTACTACGGCACCGATTTCTACCGCATTGCCCAGCTGGAGCTGAGCGACGTGCGATTGGTCTACGCGCCGCCGCGTGCGATCGGCAACTACGGCGATGAGATCGACAACTTCATGTGGCCGCGCCACACCGGCGACTTCACCCTGCTGCGCGCCTATGTCGGCAAGGACGGCAAGCCGGCCGCGTACAGCAAGGACAACGTGCCCTACCAGGCGCCGGCGCACCTGCAGATGTCGGTGGAAGGTCCGAAGGAAGGTGACTACGCGATGCTGGCCGGTTACCCGGGCATCACCTACCGCCACCGTACCGCGGCCGAATTCGCTGGCCAGATCGATACCGTGCTGCCGCGCCGCGTATCGGTGTTCCAGCAGATGATCGACACCATCGAGGCCGCCAGCGCCAAGGACGCGCAGGCGCGCACCCGCTACGCCTCACAGCTGCAGTCGCTGAAGAACAACCGCAAGCGCGCCGCCGGTGAGCTGGAAGGCCTGCTGCGCAGCGACGCCAAGGCCCAGCGTGCCGCCGACGAGACGGCGATGCTGGCTGCCACCGACCGCAAGTACCAGGGCGATATCAAGGCGCTGCTGACCAACCTGTCGCAGGGCGCGGCGGTGGGCGAACGTGACCTGCTGCTGGACCAGATGGCCGCACAGAGCCAGCTGCTGCGCTCGGCGCTGCTGCTGGAACGCCTGCGTATCGAATCTGCCAAGCCGGACGCGCAGCGCGAGAGTGGTTTCCAGCAGCGCGACCAGGCGATGATCGAAGGCGTGCTCAAGCAGGTCCAGCGCCGCTACGCGCCGGAGGTCGAGAAGGCGCTGCTGACCACCCTGCTGACCCGTTACCAGCAGCTGCCGGACGCGCAGCGCGTGGCCGAGTTCGATACGGCCTTCGGCCGTACCCCGGAGCAGCTGGCGAAGGCACTGGACACCCTGTACGCCGGCACCCAGCTGGGTGAAGAGGCACAGCGCCTGTCCCGTTTCGCTGCTGCGCGCGAAGGCAAGGCGCTGGCCGCCGATCCGCTGATCACCGTGGCCGCCCCGCTGGTGGCCGCGCAGCTGCGCATCGAGAACGAAAGCAAGACCCGCGAAGGCGAGCAGCTGCGCCTGCGCCCGGCCTACATGCAGGCGCTGTTCGCCTGGCGTGCCAAGCAGGGCCGCGCGGTGTACCCGGATGCCAACCGCACCCTGCGCATCAGCTACGGCAAGGTCGAGGCGCTGCATCCGCGCGACGGCGTGACCTACTCGCCGGTGACCACCGTGGCCGGCATCGTCGAGAAGAACACCAACGCCTATCCGTTCGATGCGCCCAAGCCGCTGCTGGCCGCGATCGCCAAGGGTGACTTCGGCAGCACCGCCGACCCGGCGCTGAAGACCCAGACGGTCAACTTCCTGACCAACCTGGATACCACCGGCGGCAACTCCGGCTCGCCGGTGCTCAACGCCAAGGGCGAACTGATCGGCCTGAACTTCGACAGCAACTGGGAATCGGTCAGCGCCAGCTGGTGGTTCGACCCGCGCTACAAGCGCGCCGTGCACGTGGACATGCGCTACCTGCGCTGGCTGCTGGCCAAGGTCTACCCGGCGCCGGAACTGCTGAAGGAAATGGGCGTGCCGGCCCAGTAAGAAGCCGGCCACGACCAATGGTCGTGGCCCGCACCGCGTAGGCCCCCACCTTGGTGGGGGTGGTTGCCCCCAACGAGCCCGCACCCCCGGCCACGCCTGGCCTACACTGCGGGTTCTTCCGACGGAAACGCGCGCGTGGTCTCCAGCTGGATCCTGCTGCTGGTCTCGGTTGCCTATGCCGCGCTGCTGTTCGGCGTGGCGTGGTGGGGTGACCGTCGGCCGATGTACCCCGACCGGCCGTGGCTGCGGCCGGTGGTCTACAGCCTGGCGCTGGCCGTGTACTGCTCGTCGTGGACGTTCTACGGCGCGGTCGGCACCGCCGTGCGCAACGGCGTGGGCTACCTGCCGATCTACATCGGCCCGCTGCTGCTGCTGTTGTTCGGCTGGCGCATCATCGAGCGCCTGGCGCTGATCGCGCGCAGCCAGAACGTGGTGTCCATCGCCGACTTCATCTCTTCGCGCTTCGGCCGCTCGCGGCGGCTGGCGGCGCTGGTGGCGATCATCGCGCTGATCGGCATCATTCCGTACCTGGCCCTGCAGTACAAAGCGGTGGCGATGAGCCTGCAGGTGCTGACCGGCAACACCGGCCCCACTGGCTTCTTCACCGATCCCGCGCTGTACGTGGCGCTGCTGATGGCGTTGTTCGCCACCCTGTTCGGTACCCGCCAGGTCGATGCCACCGAACACCACCACGGCATGATGCTGGCGATCGCCTTCGAATCGGTGATCAAGCTGTTGGCGATGCTGGCCGTGGGCGTGTTCGCCTACCTGTGGCTGAGCAACCGCACCGACGCGGTGGTCGAATCGGTGCATACGCTGTTCACCGGCCTGCCGCCGGTGGGTTTCATCTCGCAGACCCTGCTCAGTTTCCTCGCCATCATCTGCCTGCCGCGCCAGTTCCACGTGGCGGTGGTCGAGTGCGGTGACGTGCGCGATGTGCGCCGCGCGCGCTGGATGTTCGGCGGCTACCTGGTGCTGATCTCGGGCATGGTGCTGCCGATCGCCACCGCCGGCGTGACCCTGTTCGGTACCGGCGGCAGCGTCGCCGACGACTCGATGGTGCTGGCCCTGCCGCTGGCCGAAGGCCGCAATGCGCTGGCGTTGATCGCCTATGTGGGCGGCTTCTCGGCGGCCACCGGCATGGTGATCGTGTCGTCCATCGCGCTGGCCACCATGGTCAGCAACGATCTGGTGATGCCGGTGCTGCTGCGTCGCAGTGGCGACCACCAGGAGGCCGCCGACGTCGCCTCGCGCGTGCTGTGGATCCGCCGCCTGGCGATCCTGCTGCTGGCGCTGATGGCCTACAGCTACTACCGCACCAGCAGCAACGACAGCACGCTGGCCTCGTATGGCCTGATGGCGTTCGCGGCGGTGGCGCAGTTCGCGCCCGGCCTGATCGGCGGCCTGTACTGGCGCGGTGCCAGCCGGCGCGGCGTCGAGGTGGGCATGCTGCTCGGCTTCGCCACCTGGCTGTACACCCTGCTGCTGCCTGCGATGACGATGGCCGGCTGGGTCGATGCTGGCTGGGTGCAGCACGGCCCGTTCGGCATCGAGTGGCTGCGCCCGCAGCAGCTGTTCGGCATGACCGGCTGGGATCCGCTGACCCACGGCACCTTCTGGTCACTGCTGGTCAACGCGGCGACGATGATGCTGGTGTCCGCGCGCTGGCGGCCCGGTGTCGACGAGCGGCTTCGCGCCGCGCCGTTCCTCGATCCGTATGCCGAGCGTCCGTCGGTGGCCGGTGGCTGGCCCGGTCACGTGCACGTGGGTGACCTGCTGGCACTGGCCTCGCGCGTGGTTGGCGAGCGCCATGCGCGGCGTTCGTTCTTCGAGCAGGCGCAGTCGCTGGGCCGCGAGCTGCAATCCTCGGCGCCCGCGGACCGGCCGTGGGTGCAGTTCACCGAGCGCCTGCTGGCCGCCTCGATCGGTGCGGCCTCAGCACGCCTGCTGCTGACCAGCCTGCTGCGTGGCTCGGGCATGGACCTGGGCGAAGTGGTGGCGGTGCTGGACGAAGCGGGGCAGGAGCTGCGCTTCAACCGCGAGATCCTGTCGACCACGCTGGAGAACATCAGCGCCGGGGTCAGCGTGGTCGATCCGGACATGCGGCTGACCGCATGGAATCGCCGCTACCAGGACATGTTCGGCTACCCCGACGGCATGCTCTACGTGGGCCGCCCGGTGGCCGACCTGATCCGCTACAACGCCGAGCGCGGCGAGCTGGGCGAGGGTGATATCGAAGTGCAGATCAACCGCCGCATCGGCTACATGCGTGCCGGTTCACCGCATGTGTTCGAGCGCACCCGCAGCGATGGCAAGGTGATCGAGATGCGTGGGCAGGCGCTGCCCGGCGGCGGTTACGTGACCAGCTACAACGACATCACCGACTACAAGCACGCGGAAAAAGCACTGCTGGAGGCCAACGAGACGCTGGAACAGCGCGTGGCCGAGCGCTCGCATGAGGCCGAGGTCGCGCAGCAGTCGAAGACCCGCTTCCTGGCGGCGATCAGCCATGACGTGCTGCAGCCACTGAACGCCGCACGCCTGTTCGCCTCGGCACTGCGCGACAGTGATCACGTGAGCGACGAGCAGAAGCATCTGGCCGAGCGTGTGGACGCTTCGTTGCGTGCGGCCGAAGAGCTGCTCGATGGCCTGCTGGATGTGTCGCGGCTGGATGCCGGCGGCCTGCATCCGGTGATCGGCGAGTTCGACGTGAGCGCGTTGATGCGTGAGCTGGCCGCGCAGTACACCCCGGTCGCGGCTGGCCGCGGCCTGCGTCTGGACCTGTTCGCACGCCCTGCGTGGGTGCGCAGTGACCGCCGCCTGCTGCGCCGCGTGCTGCAGAACTTCCTGGCCAATGCGCTGCGCTACACCCGCCAGGGCCGCATCGTGCTGGCCGTGCGCCAGCGCGGCGATGAAGTGGAGCTGCAGGTGTGGGATACCGGCCCCGGCATTCCCGAACACCATATGCGGCAGATCTTCGACGAGTTCCACCGCTACCAGCAACCATTCGACTGGGGCGAACAGGGGTTGGGCCTGGGCCTGTCGATCTGCCAGCGCATCTCGCGCCTGCTCGACCATCGGTTGAACGCACGCAGCCGGGTCGGCAAGGGCTCGATGTTCTCGATCATCCTGCCGCGGGTGGCACCGCTGCCGGGCTACACCGAGCTGGCCACACCCGCACAGACCGTCGCCGCGCCAGTACGCAGCGATTCGCTGGCGGGCCTGCGCGTGCTGTGCGTGGACAACGACGAGGAGATCCTTGATGGCATGCGCGCGCTGCTGGGCCGTTGGCAGGTGCAGGTGATCACTGCGGCCACCGTCGACCAGGCGCTGGAGAAGATCGCCGAGCACCCACAGGTGATGCTGGTGGATTACCACCTGCACGACCGCATGGACGGCCTGGATGCGCTGGTGGCGCTGCGCGAAGCCGCCGGTTACCCGCTGCCTGGCGCGCTGCTGACTGCCGATGGTCGCGACGAGCTGAAGCGGATGGCGCGCGAACGCGGCTACCGCGTGCTGACCAAGCCGATCAAGCCGGCCTCGCTGCGCGCCTTCCTGGGCGCGCTGCGCGATGCGCAGTAGATCCACGCCATGCGTGGATGTGACGTCAGGTAGTGCCGGCCGCTGGCCGGCAACCACGTAATCGCGGAAGCGTTACCCCAGGCCGTGCAGGTGTTCGTACAGGATCGTCGCGCCGATGATCACCAGGATCACGCCGCCGATGATCTCGGCACGCTTGCCGACCATGCTGCCCAGCACGCGGCCGAGCATGATGCCGACAGTGACCATGGTCAGCGTGCACAGGCCGATGACCGCTGCCATCACGCCGATATGCACGTCCATGAAAGCCAGGCCGATACCCACCGCCATCGCGTCGATGCTGGTGGCGAAACCGGTCAGCGCCAGCTTCCAGAAGCCGTGGTGCTGCGAGGGGTCTTCGTCTTCGTCGGCACTGTCCGGTCGCAGGCCGTTGTAGATCATGTGGATGCCCAGTGCGCCGAGCAGGCCGAAGGCGATCCAGTGGTCGAAGGCTTCGACGTACTGCAGGGCGGCACGGCCGAGCAGCCAGCCGATGATGGGCGTGATCGCCTCGATGACGCCGAAGATGATGCCGGCACGCAGTGCGTCGCGGAACACCGGCTTGCGCATGGCCGCACCCTTGCCGATCGCCGCGGCGAAGGCATCGGTGGACATGGCAAAGCCGATCAGGAGGATCGAAATGGGGGACATGGGCGGCGGCTGAGGTCGGGCTAGGACGGACGCACGGCCTGCGCTCGCGCCCAACCTGACGTTGCGCGCGCGGGCCGCTGGTCTCGCCAACCATCATGGTTGTCCACGCCACGGCGCACTGGCCGAGTATGTTGACGTGGACGATTCCTGCGTAGGAATCCGGCTACTCCCCAAGGGGACGCGCAGCTTAGCATCGCGATTCACGCATGGCGCATTTCCAGCGAAACGCGCAGGCAGGGCTGGTTTGTATAGCGATGGCTATATCGAGAGCGCAGCGGTGCCTGGTAGTGCCGGCCGCTGGCCGGCAGGTGCACCATCAAAAGCGTGCCAAGCAAGCTTGGCACCTACCGGAGCAGTGCCTGATGGTGCTGTGCCATGCCTGGAGGCCTGGGACCATCCGGACAGCCTTCGCGAACGAAAGCGATCAACGTGCGGATACTTTCGATTCTGTTGAGGGCAGGGTGAGAGGTTGCTCATCGGCTGGGCGGGTCATTGAACTGATCTGGAACTGACACGAGTCACCCATGATCTGCAGATTCGCAACCCGCTGCGGATCGTCCTCCCCGCTGGGCCCCACTGCACGAATGCGCAATGCAGCGATGCTTCTCTCGAGATCGTCGACATGGGTGAACAACTGCTCATTGGCTGCATATTCAAGATCGGCGAAGAGCCGCTGGTACCTTGAATAGCCGAGATCAGGCATGAACCTGCCACTCACGCGCCAGGATTCATATCGGAAGCACTGGACTACACCAATCTTCAAGCCGTCGGTATCGATCAGTGTCCAGGTGTCCATCGTTCCGGGCGGGAAGTTGGAACGTCCAGCTTGAGACCGAATCCATCATCCCGCCAGAGCTGATTGCGTCCTCGGCGGGGCTGGGCAAAAGTGCCAAGCAAGCTTGGCACCTACCGAAGCGATTTCTGGCGGTTTCAGGCCAATGCCGGCCAGCGGCCGGCACTACCTTCAGTCTTCTTCCGGCGGCAGCACGATGGCGTCGTCGTCGATCGCCAGCTTGCCGGCCATCAGCACGGCCTGGGTGCGGTTGGTCACGCCCAGCTTGCGCAGGATGGCGGTGACGTGGGCCTTGATCGTCGCTTCGGAGACGTTGAGGTCGTAGGCGATCTGCTTGTTCAAGCGGCCGGCGCCGAGCATCTGCAAAACGCGGAACTGCTGCGGGGTCAGCTCACGCAGGCGCTGGCCGACTTCGCGTTCCTCGCTGCCGGTGGGCGGCACGTTGTGCGCTTCCGGCGGTGCCCAGGTCTCACCATCGAGGATGGTGCCCAGTGCGTGGCCGATGGTGTCCGAATCCGCAGACTTCGGAATGAAGCCCAGCGCGCCGTGGTCGAGCGCTCGGCGCATCACCGTGGCTTCTTCGCGCGCGGACACCACCACCACCGGCAGCTGCGGATGCAGCGAGCGCATGTGCACCAGCGCGTTGAAACCCTGCGCACCGGGCATGTTGAGATCCATCAGGACCAGGTCGGCGTCGTTGTGCTGGTCGGCCAGCGCGTACAGCGCTTCCACGCTGTCGGCTTCGAACAGCTGCACGCCGGGGATGACCCGCTGTACCGCCCCACGCAGGGCTTCGCGGAACAGCGGGTGGTCATCGGCAATCAGGAGGGTGGTCATGGGTCGAGCTTATCGATCAGGAAAAAGAGCGACGTGATGGCAGGTGCAGGACGGGTCGGACACGGCCGGGTCCCTCCTCCCGGCCACGTCCCTGGCGCGTCCTGCGCCTGCGGTCACGCCATCAGCGCACCTTGCGCTCGTCCACCAGCGACGCCACCACCGACGGATCGGCCAGGGTCGAGGTGTCGCCAAGCTGGTCCGGTGCGTTCTCGGCGATCTTGCGCAGGATGCGGCGCATGATCTTGCCCGAGCGGGTCTTCGGCAGGCCCGGCGCCCACTGCAGGTGGTCCGGCGTGGCGATCGGGCCGATCTCCTTGCGTACCCACGCAATCAGCTCCTTGTGCAGCTCATCGGTCGGCGCCTCTTCGGCCACCAGGGTGACGTAGGCGTAGATGCCCTGGCCCTTCACGTCGTGCGGGAAGCCGACCACGGCCGCTTCCGCCACCTTCGGGTGCGAGACCAGAGCGCTTTCCACTTCGGCGGTGCCGATGCGGTGGCCGGACACGTTGATCACATCGTCCACGCGGCCGGTGATCCAGTAGTAGCCGTCTTCGTCGCGGCGGCAACCGTCGCCGGTGAAATAGCTGCCCGGGTAGGTGCGGAAATACGTATCGATGAAGCGCTGATGGTCGCCGTACACCGTGCGCATCTGGCCCGGCCAGGAATCGCGGATGATCAGGTTGCCCTCGGTCGGGCCGTCCTGGATCTCGCCATCGGCGTTGACCAGCGCCGGCTGCACGCCGAAGAAGGGCAGGGTGGCCGAGCCGGGCTTGAGGTCCATCGCGCCGGCCAGCGGCGAGATCAGGATGCCGCCGGTCTCGGTCTGCCACCAGGTATCGACGATCGGGCAGCGGCTGTCGCCGACCACCTCGTAGTACCAGCGCCAGGCTTCCGGATTGATCGGTTCGCCGACGCTGCCGAGCAGGCGCAGCGACGCGCGCGAGGTCTTCTTCACCGGCTCCTCGCCTTCGCGCATCAGTGCGCGGATGGCGGTCGGGGCGGTGTAGAAGATGCTCACCTTGTGCTTGTCGATGACGTTCCAGAAGCGCGAGGTGTCCGGATAGTTCGGCACGCCTTCGAACATCAGTGAGGTCGCGCCGTTGGCCAGCGGGCCGTACACGATGTAGCTGTGGCCGGTGACCCAGCCGACATCGGCGGTGCACCAGTAGATGTCGTCCTCGCGCAGATCGAACACCGCTTCATGGGTGTAGGCCGCGTACAGCAGGTAGCCGCCGGTGGTGTGCAGCACGCCCTTCGGCTTGCCGGTGGAACCGGAGGTGTAGAGGATGAACAGCGGGTCTTCCGCGTTCATGCGTTCCGGCTCGCAGGTGGCCGGCTGGCTGTCCACCACATCGTGGAACCAGCGGTCGCGCGGCGCCTGCATGTCCACCGCGCCACCGGTGTGGCGCACTACCAGCACGGTTTCAACCGTGTTCGTGCCGGGCAGCTTCAGCGCTGCATCGACGTTGGCCTTCAGCGGAATCTTCCGACCACCGCGCAGACCCTCGTCTGCGGTGATGATCAGCTTACTCTGGCAGTCGCTGACGCGGTCGGCGATCGAGTTCGGTGCGAAGCCACCGAACACCACCGAGTGGATCGCACCGATGCGTGCGCAGGCCAGCATGGCCACGGCGGCGTCGACGATCATCGGCAGGTAGATGGTGACCCGGTCGCCCTTCTTGACCCCGAGGTTGCGCAGCGCATTGCCGAGGCGGCAGGTGCGCTCGTACAGCTCGCGATAGGTCACGTGCTGCGCCGGTGCGTCCGGGCCGTCCGGCTCGAACAGCAGGGCGGTCTTGTCGCCACGCTTCTCCAGCTGGCAGTCCAGGCAGTTCACGCTGGCATTGAGCTCGCCATCTTCGAACCACTTGATGTGGAAATCGGACAGGTCGTAGCTGACGTTCTTGATCTTCGTCGGCTTGCGCATCCACTCCAGGCGCTCGGCGGCCTTGCCCCAGAAACCATCCGGGTCGGTCACCGAAGCCTGGTACTGCTGTTCGTACGACGTCTTGTCGATGCGTGCCTTGGCGGCGAACTGCGGATCGACGGGGTAGATATCAGCCATGGCACCCTCACTTGCACGTTGACTTTGTATGTGCGGTCGCAGCATCGCAGCGACCGATCCCCTTCAGTTTGCCCCATCCACCCCCGGCCGCGTCACCACTCTGGTTAGACCATGGTCGAAAGTGAGCGCCCAGCAGGGCCGGGTTCGACCAATGGCGAATAGCCGCTATACATAATCGCCCCGCAGTCTCGGCTCGACCGTGCCCCACGCGCGGCATCACCTTGCCACTTGGGAGAGAGGGCAACATGAGCCACCGTACGTTGAAAGCCGTGCGCAAACCTTTGGCGGCCTGCCTGTTGGTCGCCCTGGTCGCACCGGGCATGGCGTTCGCTGAGACCGCCAAAGAGAAAGCGCTGGAAGCACGCGTTGCCGAACTGGAACGCCAGGTCCAGCTGCTGCTGTCTTCGCAGCAACAACAACAGACCCAGATCAGCCAGACCCAGCAGGCGGTGACCGAAGTCCGCACGGTGCAGGCCGAGCAGAAGCCGGTCGCCTCGGTGCCGGCGGGCAAGCAGCCGATCCAGGTCACCACCATCACCCCGGGCGCCGCGCCGGGCACCACGGTCAAGATCGGCGGCTTCATCAAGGCCGATTTCCTCGCCACCCAGACCAGCGATGGCCAGCTGGCCGACGACGCCACCGGCCGCTCGCTGTACCTGCCGGGCCAGACCCCGGTGGAAGGCGCCGGTGGCAGCGGCAAGCGCTCGGGCACCGATTTCAACGCCCACGCCAAGTTCTCGCGCTTCAACCTGGGCATCGACAACGTGAGCGAATCGGGCAACAAGGCCGGTGCGTTCTTCGAGATGGACTTCTTCGGCAACTCGCTGGGCAACCAGACCGCGACCAATACCTACGGTGTGACCCTGCGCCACGCCTACATGTACTGGAACAACTGGATGGCCGGCCAGACCTGGTCCAACTTCATGGATGCGGCCGCACTGCCGGAAGCGGTCGACTTCGTCGGCCCCACCGACGGCGTGATCTTCGTGCGCCAGGCCCAGGTGCGCTACACCCAGGGTGGCTTCAGCGTCGCGCTGGAAAACCCGGAAACCACCACGCTCACCGGTACCCGCAACCCGGTCACCGGCGCCTGGACCAACGCCAGCGCCAACTCCGATCGTGGCAGCCTGCCTGATCTGACGATGCGTTACGGCTGGAAGGGCAACTGGGGCACCTTCGGCGTCGGCGGCATCGTCCGTCAGCTGAAGGTCGACAACCAGGCCACCGGCGCCAAGGCCGACAAGGTGGCCGGCGGCCTGACCCTGGGCGGCAAGTGGGTGATGGGCGACAGCGATTCGCTGCACTACCAGCTGACCGGCGGCGAAGGCATCGCCCGCTACATCGGCCTGGGCATCACCGCCGATAGTGCCTACGACGTTGCCCGCGACGAGCTCAACCCGACCGGCGTGCTTGCTGGCTACGTGGGCTGGCGGCATGCGTTCTCGCCGAAGCTGCGCACCAACCTGATCTACGCGCGCAGCGACTACGACAACGACAGCATCCTCGGCCCGCTGGTGACCAAGAGTGTGCAGAGCATCCGCGGCAACATCTTCTACTCGCCGCTGCCCAAGGTCGATATCGGTGCGGAGCTGATGTACGGCCGTCGCGAAGTGGAGAACGGCAACAAGGGTGACATCACCCGGTTGCAGTTCACCACCAAGTACAGCTTCTAAGAGCGTGCCGGCCAGCGGCCGGCACCTACCGAGATAGGGTGCCGGCCAAGGTCGGCATCTACCGAGATGGGGTGCCGGCCAAGGTCGGCATCTACCGAGATGGGGTGCCGGCCAAGGTCGGCATCCACCGAATTGAGTGCCGACTAACGTTCGGCACCCACCAACAACGATTGCTTCGGAGGGGAAGCGTCCCATGTCCAGTACACCCAGCACCGCCCATAAAGCGGGCACCCTGACCAAGGGCCACAAGAAGGTCATCTTCGCCTCGAGCCTCGGTACGGTCTTCGAGTGGTATGACTTCTTCCTGTATGGCTCGCTCGCCGCCATCATCGCCAAGCAGTTCTTCAGTGGCGTCAATGAAACCACGGGCATGATCTTCGCCCTGCTGGCGTTCGCTGCCGGCTTCTTCGTGCGTCCGTTCGGCGCGGCCTTCTTTGGCAGCCTCGGCGACCGCATCGGCCGCAAGTACACCTTCCTGGTCACCATCCTGATCATGGGCATCTCGACCTTCCTGGTCGGCGTGCTGCCCAACTACGCTTCGATCGGTTTCGCCGCGCCGGTGATCCTGATCATCCTGCGCCTGGCCCAGGGCCTGGCGATGGGCGGCGAGTACGGCGGTGCCGCCACCTACGTGGCCGAGCATGCGCCGGACGACAAGCGCGGCCTGTACACCAGCTTCATCCAGTGCACCGCCACGCTCGGCCTGTTCATGTCGCTGCTGATCATCCTGGCCTGCCGCTACTTCCTCGGCAACGAAGCCTTCGAAGCCTGGGGCTGGCGTATTCCGTTCCTGGTGTCGATCCTGCTGCTGGGCGTGTCCGTGTGGATCCGCCTGCAGCTGAGCGAATCGCCGCTGTTCCAGCAGATGAAGTCCGAGGGCAAGGGTTCCAAGACCCCGTTCCGTGACAGCCTGAAGGGCGGCAACCTGAAGCTGATGCTGCTGGTCCTGCTGGGTGCTGCGGCTGGCCAGGCGGTGGTCTGGTACGGCGGCCAGTTCTACGCGCTGTTCTTCCTCAGCAGCATGCTGAAGGTCGATGCCACCACTTCCTACCTGCTGATCGCCGCCGCGCTGGCGCTGGGCGTGCCGTTCTTCATCTTCTTCGGCTGGCTGTCCGATCGCATCGGCCGCAAGAAGATCATCCTGGCCGGCTGCCTGCTGGCGGCTGTTACCTACATCCCGATCTTCAAGGGCCTGACCCACTTCGCCAATCCGGCCATCGAAGAAGCCCGCAGCAGCTCGCCGGCCCTGGTCGTGGCCGATCCGGCCACCTGCTCGTTCCAGTTCGATCCGGTCGGCCTGCGCAAGTTCACCAGCTCCTGCGACGTGGCCACCGCCGCGCTGACCAAGGCCGGTGTGCCGTATGACGTGCAGCCCGCCGCCGCCGGTTCGCTGGCGATGGTGAACGTGGGCAGTGCCAGCGTCACTTCGTATGAAGCCGCTGGCCTGACCAAGGAAGACGGCAAGGCCAAGGCTGATGCCTTCGGTGCGGAGCTGAAGACCGCCCTGACCACCGCGGGTTACCCGGCCAAGGCCGATGGCGCACGCATCAACATCGCCGGCACGATCTTCATGCTGTGGCTGCTGGTGCTGTACGTGACCATGGTCTACGGCCCGATCGCCGCCTACCTGGTCGAACTGTTCCCGACCCGCATCCGCTACACCTCGATGTCGCTGCCGTACCACATCGGCAACGGCTGGTTCGGTGGCTTCCTGCCGGCGATCTCGTTCGCACTGGTGGCCGGTACCGGCAACCTGTACTACGGCCTGTGGTACCCCATCATCATCGCGCTGATGTCGGTGGTGATCGGCGGCCTGTTCCTGCGCGAGACCAAGGACGTGGATATCACCAAGTAACCGGCGTGCCGACCAACGGTCGGCACCCACCGGGTTTCAGGGGCCGCGGTGCAGACCGCGGCCCTCTTTTTGGTAGTGCCGGCCGCTGGCCGGCAAATGCACGATGTCTGCCGGAGGTCCATGGGGCTGCCGGCCAGCGGCCGGTACTACCATTGCGTTGCACAGCACGCCGTATAGTCGGCCCATGACCACCACCATGCCGACCGAGCTCCCCGCCACCCTGCACACCCTGCGCAGCGCGTGGCAGTCGCAGCGCCCTTCGCTGGACCAGCGCGAGAATGACCTGCGCCGCCTGCGCGAGGCGCTGAAGCCACGCCTGGACGAAATGGCCCAGGCCATCGCCAAGGACTTCGGCCACCGCGCCCACGTCGAATCGAAGCTGGCCGATGGCATGAGCGTGCTGTCGGCCATCGACCACCTGCGCCGCCACCTGCGGCGCTGGTCGAAACCGCAGCGGGTGGGTGCCGGCTGGCGGCTGTGGCCGGCGCGCGCGCAGCTGCGGCCGACGCCGCTGGGCGTGGTCGGGGTGATCTCCCCCTGGAACTACCCGGTCACGCTGGCACTGGTGCCTTTGGCTACCGCGATTGCCGCCGGCAACCACGTGCTGCTGAAACCCTCCGAACACACGCCGCGCACCAGCGCGTTCCTGGCCGATCTGCTGGCCAGTGTGTTCCCGCCCGATCGGGTGGCGGTGGTGCAGGGTGGGGCGGATGTGGCGGCGGCGGTGTCCTCGCTGCCGCTGGACCATCTGCTGTTCACCGGCTCGACGGCTGTTGGCCGCAAGGTGATGGCTGCCGCCGCCGAGCATCTGGTGCCGGTCACGCTGGAGCTGGGCGGCAAGTCGCCGGCCATCGTCTGCCACGATTTCCCACTGGACAAAGCCGCAACGCGGCTGGCCACCGGCAAGTGGTTCAACGCGGGCCAGACCTGCATCGCGCCGGATTACGTGCTGATCGACACCGCGCGCCAGCGTGAGTTCGTGCAGGCCCTGCAGCAGCAGGTACGCGAGCGCTACGGCGACTTCAGCGATGCCGACGATTACACGCGCATCATCAACGAAGGCCAGTACCGGCGCCTGCAGGGCTATCTGGCGCAGGCGCGCGAACGTGGCGTGCCGGTGATTCCGTTGGCGCAGGTGGATGAGGCGCGCGCCGACCGCGAGCGCCTGCTGGTGCCGACCGTGGTGCTGGACCCGCCGGACGACTTGGACTTGATGCGCGAGGAGATCTTCGGGCCGATCCTGCCGGTGCGGGCTTACCCGGATCTGGATGCTGCGCTGGCCGACGTACTGTCCCGCGACCGGCCGCTGGCGCTGTATCCCTTCAGCCATGACCGGGCCACGGTGGAGCGCATCCTCGGCCAGGTGGTGGCCGGCGGGGTGACGGTGAATGACACGCTGCTGCACTTCGCCGCCGATGGCCTGCCGTTTGGCGGGGTAGGGGCCAGCGGCATGGGCGCGTACCACGGCCGGGCCGGGTTCGATGCGATGAGCAAGCGGCTGCCGGTGCTGTGGCAGTCGCGCTGGGCCGCCAGCGACCGGCTGCGACCGCCGTATTCGAAGATTGCGGGGTTGTTGAAGTTCCTCTTGCGGTGATCGGGTTCCGGTAGTTGCCAACCTTGGTTGGCACACGGTGATTGCTGGCGCCAACCAAGGTTGGCGTCTACGGGGGTATATGGGCGCCCATCAAGGCCCACCCGGGTAGAATGGCCCCCATGAAGATCGCCTCGTGGAACGTCAATTCGCTCAATGTCCGCCTGCCGCACCTGGAGCAGTGGCTCAAGGACTTCGGCCCGGACATCGTCGGTATCCAGGAAACCAAGCTGGAGGACCACAAGTTCCCCGATTCGGCGCTGATCGCCGCGGGCTACCGCAGCGTGTTCGCCGGCCAGAAGACCTACAACGGCGTGGCGCTGCTGTCGCGTGAGCCGGCGCAGGACGTGCAGATCGGTATTCCCGGCTTCGAGGACGAGCAGAAGCGCGTCATCGCCGGTACCTTCGGCGACCTGCGGGTGATCAACCTGTACGTGGTCAACGGCCAGGACATCGGCACCGACAAGTACGACTACAAGCTGCGCTGGCTGGAAGCGGTCCATGCCTGGATCGCCGAAGAACTGCAGCGGCACCCGAAGCTGATCGTGATGGGCGACTTCAACATCGCCCCGGACGCGCGCGATGTGCACGACCCGGAGGTGTGGAACGAGAACCACATCCTGACCTCCACCGCCGAGCGCGGCGCGCTCAACAAGCTGCTGCAGCTGGGCCTGCACGATGGCTTCCGCCTGCACAACGACGAGGCGGGCACCTTCAGCTGGTGGGATTACCGTGCCGCGGGCTTCCGCCGCAACCTGGGCCTGCGCATCGACCTGACCCTGGTCTCCGACGCGCTGAAGGGCAGTGCGGTGGCCTCGGGCATCGACCGCGAGCCGCGTACCTGGGAACGCCCGAGCGACCATGCGCCGGCGTGGGTGGAAGTAGAGTCGAGCTTGCTCGACTGATCTCCCATGCAGTCGAGCAAGCTCGACTCTACAGAACGGGGCCCGACGATTGCCGGGCCCGTTCTGGAACACCTGCCGGCCAGCGGCCGGCACTACCCTCAGATCACCGTATGCTCTTTCGGGTGAACAGGTTGACGATCGCCAGCAGGATCACCGCACCGATCAGCGAGAACAGGAAGGTGCGGATGGTGATCGCTTCGTTGATGCCGCCGCCGAACAGCCAGCCGGAAATCAGCGCGCCGACGATGCCGACCACGATGTTGAGGATGATGCCCTGCTGGGCATCGCGCTTCATGATGATGCTGGCCAGCCAGCCTACGATGCCGCCGACGATCAGCCAGATGATGATGCCCATGATCGAACCTCCGGTGGGGAACTGTGACCAGTTGACGCGCAGGGCCGTGAACCCGTCGTGGAATTGCGTGACGGGCGCGTGCGGATGAGCCTGCCAGCCACCCTCGATGGCCCGTGGCGCTTCGGCCCGGTGACGGTCTGGCGGCGCCCGCACGTGCCGGGCCACCGCGGTGAACCGCAGGCGCGGCAGGTGCTGGCGCAGGCGCTGGGCGCCGACCCGGACACGCTGCCGCTGGTCCGCGATGACAAGGGCCGGCCGGAGCTGAGCGGCGCGCTGG
Source organism: Stenotrophomonas sp. STK17_22 (assembly GCF_051983905.1). Taxonomy (NCBI): domain Bacteria; kingdom Pseudomonadati; phylum Pseudomonadota; class Gammaproteobacteria; order Lysobacterales; family Lysobacteraceae; genus Stenotrophomonas; species Stenotrophomonas sp. STK17_22. Next base: position 5,131,124 of record NZ_CP197010.1, on the reverse strand, counting down.
CCCACTACGGCACCGGCTGGAGCCACAGCGGCGAGGTGCTGCTGGTGGCGCTGGGCGAGGGCGTGCGGCTGGGCGTCGACCTGGAACTGCTGCGCCCGCGGCCGCGTCTTCTGGAAATCGTGCAGCGCTTCTTCCACCCCGAGGAAGTGGCCTGGCTGGAAAGCCTGGACGAGGCCGGGCGCGAGCACTGGTTCTTCCGCGTGTGGTGCGTCAAGGAGGCCATCCTGAAGGCGCACGGGCAGGGCATCTCGTTCGGCCTGCACCGCCTGCAGCTGGCACCGGGGGCCGATGGCGCCCTGCACCTGCGCTGGTGCGACCCGGAACTGGGCGAGGCCGCGCGCTGGCACCTGCACGAATGGCAGGCCACCGGCCAGTTCCGCGCCGCATTGGCCTGGTATCCACACTGAAGCGGGGAATCAGCGCGCAAAACCGGCGATAATGGCGGCATGAGCGAACACCCACTTCCCGCAAGCGTGGCTGCCACGCTGGAACAGGGCCTGGCCAGCATGGGCCTGGACGCCGCGCTGGCGCCGCCGCTGCTGCGCTACCTGGCCCTGCTGCACCGCTGGAACGGCACCTACAACCTCACCGCCATCCGCGACCCGCAGGAGATGGTCACCCGTCACCTGCTCGACTCGCTGGCGATGCAGCCGTTCGTGGCTGACGGCAGCCTGGCCGACCTCGGCACCGGCCCCGGCTTGCCTGGCATCCCGCTGGCGATCGCCTGCCCGGGCCTGCAGGTCACCCTGGTGGAGAGCAACGGCAAGAAGGCGCGCTTCATGCGCGAGGCCGTGCGCCAGCTCGGTCTGGGCAATGCCCGCGTGGCCGAATCGCGCGCCGAGGCGCTGGACGAAGCTGGCCACTACGACCAGCTGACCGCGCGTGCGATGGACACCCTGGCCGGCATCGTCCGCGTTGGTGGCCACCTGCTGCGCCCCGGTGGCGTGCTGCTGGCCATGAAGGGTGTCTACCCGCATGAAGAGATCGCGGAGCTGCCGGCTGGCTGGCAGGTGCGCGAGGTGACCCCGTTGAGCGTGCCCGGCCTGGCCGGCGAACGCCACCTGGTCACTGTTACAGGTCCCTGATTCCCGTCGCCAGCCCCTTGTGGAACAAGAGGTTGGCGATCCACGATTTCCGCAAGGGCCCGGTTGTACGCATAATGACCGGTCCCAGCACACGTCGACGAGGCACACCCGCATGGCCCGCATCATCGCCATCGCCAACCAGAAGGGTGGCGTCGGCAAGACCACGACCGCCGTCAACCTGGCCGCTTCCCTGGCCAACGCACCCAAGCGCGTGCTGTTGGTCGACCTGGATTCGCAGGGCAACGCGACCATGGGCAGTGGCGTGGACAAGCGTGAGCTGGTCTCCTCCACCTACGACCTGCTGCTGGGCGAGTCCAGCGCCGCCGATGTGCGCGTGCAGACCGCCGAAGGCTACGACCTGCTGCCCGGCAACATCGACCTGACCGCCGCCGAGATCCAGCTGATGGGCCAGAGCGAGCGCGAGCAGCGCCTGAAGCGCGCACTGGCGCCGATCCGCGACGAGTACGACTACATCCTGATCGATTGCCCGCCGGCGTTGTCGCTGCTGACGCTCAACGCGCTGGCCGCTGCCGATTCGGTGATCGTGCCGATGCAGTGCGAGTACTACGCACTGGAAGGCCTGAGCGCGCTGGTGGAAACCATCGAAGCGCTGCGTACCAGCCTGAACCCGGCGCTGGAGATCGAAGGGGTGCTGCGCACCATGTTCGACGTGCGCAACAACCTGGCCAACGCAGTGTCGGCCGAGCTCACCGAGCACTTCGGCGACCGCGTGTTCCGCACCATCGTGCCGCGCAACGTGCGCCTGGCCGAGGCGCCCAGCCATGGCCAGAGCATCGTCGGCTACGACCGCGCCTCGCGCGGTGGCGTGGCCTACCTGGGCCTGGCCGGCGAGATCATCCGCCGCAACAACGAACGCAACAAGGCCGCCAAGGCCGTGGAGACCGTCTGATGACCAGCAGCAAGCCGGCAGCCAAGAAGCGAGGCCTCGGCCGTGGCCTGGACGCGCTGCTGGGCCCGAAAGGCGCGGTCAGCCAGGTGCAGGCCACCACCGCGGTGATCGAACCGCTGCCGGGTGAAGTGCTGCGCAAGTTGCCGGTCGGCCAGCTGCAGCCGGGCAAGTACCAGCCGCGCCGCGAGATGGACGAGGGCAAGCTCTCCGAGCTGGCTGATTCGATCAAGTCGCAGGGCGTGATCCAGCCGATCCTGGTGCGCCAGCTGCCGGCAGGCAACTACGAGATCGTCGCCGGTGAACGCCGCTGGCGCGCATCGCAGCTGGCCGGCCTGGACGAAGTGCCGGTGGTGGTGCGCGAGCTGGAAGACCGCACCGTCATCGCGATGGCGCTGATCGAGAACATCCAGCGCGAAGACCTCAACCCGCTGGAAGAAGCCGAAGCGCTGCAGCGCCTGATCAGCGAATTCACCCTGACCCATGCCGAGGCTGCCGAGGCCGTCGGCCGCTCGCGTGCGGCGGTGTCCAACCTGCTGCGCCTGCTGGAGCTGCCGGTGGCAATCCGCCTGCTGCTGGAAACCCGCCGCCTGGAAATGGGCCATGCCCGCGCGCTGCTGACCCTGGCCCCCGAGCTGGCCGGCAAGCTGGCGCAGGAAGCGGCCGATGAAGGCTGGTCGGTGCGCGAGGTCGAGCGCCGTGCGCAGGCCTTCGCCGCCGGCAAGGTGCCCAGCAATCGCCCGGTGGCCGCGCCGAAGGTGCAGCAGGCCGACATCGCCTCGCTGGAAACCGAGCTGTCCGAATCGCTGGGGGCCAAGGTGGCGATCAGCCATGGCCGCGGTGGCAAGGGCAAGCTGATCATCCATTACACCGACCTGGATACCCTGGACGGTGTGCTGGAAAAGCTGCGTACGCGCCAGGGCTGAGCCCGGCGCAAAGACAGGGGGGGCGGCCTGTTCCTGCCGCGTCCTGTAATTGACAGGGAACGCACCGCCGCGCGCGCCGGGGGATGCACTGCTCTCCGGCCCGTGGCCCATCCAGGGAGCAGGACATGAGCAACGAATACGAGTACGAGGACGTCAGCCCGGACGGTACCCAGATACTGAGGCACCGGCGCGAAAAGGACTTTGTGCTCGCCATCGGCGAAGAGCAGCACATCGAAGCGATCAGCGGCCATATCGAGCGCCATCTCGGACCGATCGCCACGGTCCTGCACGAACTCATTTCCGACCTGGTGCACATTGACGTGCACGTGGTGCCGGCCAATGACCACTGCCCGTACCTGCGCCTGGTCACCTCCGGCATGAGCGACCTGCCGATGACCGTGCCCGCCGACGTGGACGCGGATGTGCCGCGCTACATGGAGCTGATGGTGACCCTGCCGGCCGACTGGCCGATGTCCCAGGACGCCTTCGAGGACGAGCGCAATTACTGGCCGGTGCGCCTGCTGAAGGGCATGGCGCGGCTGCCGCACGAGTACGACACGTGGCTGGGCTTCGGCCACACCATTCCCAACGGCCATCCCAGCGAGCCTTATGCGCCCGGAGCAGGCTTCGACGGTGCCATCGTGCTGATGCCGGTGACTGCTCCGGAGGACTTCGCCACGCTGGAGCTGGAGGATGGCAGGACCATCAGCTTCATGAGCCTGGTTCCGCTGTATCCGGAAGAGATGGACCTGAAGCTGAAGAAGGGCGCCGACGCCCTGCTCGACCGCTTCGATGCGAAGCAGATCAACGATGTGATCGAGCCTGGCCGCGTCAACGTGGCGAAGAAGCGTTTCGGTTTGTTCTGAGACCGGTAACATCAGGGGCCTGAATTTCTGCTTCCGGGCCCCTGCCATGACCATCCTGCTCACCGGCGCTGCCGGCTTCATCGGTGCCTACACCGCCCGCGCGCTGCTGGAGGCGGGCCAGCCGGTGGTCGGCCTGGACAACTTCAACGACTACTACGACCCGCAGATCAAGCGCGACCGCGTGGCCGCGCTGTGCCCGGCGCTGGACCTGCGCACCCTGGACCTGACCGACCAGCAGGGCTTGGCGGCACTGTTCGACGAGGTGAAGCCGACTGCGGTGATCCACCTGGCCGCGCAGGCCGGCGTGCGCTATTCGCTGGAAAACCCGCACGCCTACGTCGACAGCAACCTGGTCGGCTTCGTCAACATGCTCGAGCTGTGCCGCCACCGTGGCGTGCAGCACCTGGTCTATGCCTCCAGCAGCTCGGTCTACGGTGATTCGGCCACGCCGCCGTTCTCCGAGGACCAGCGCGTGGACCAGCCGCGCTCGCTGTATGCGGCCACCAAGGCGGCCAACGAGCTGATGGCCTACACCTACGCGCAGCTGTACGGCCTGCATGCCACCGGCCTGCGCTTCTTCACCGTGTATGGCCCGTGGGGCCGGCCGGACATGGCACCGTTGCTGTTCTCGCGCGCGGTGCTGGCCGGGCGGCCGATCGACGTGTTCAACGAAGGCCGCATGCAGCGCGACTTCACACATGTCTCCGACATCGTGTCCGGTATTCTCGGCGCGCTCGCGCATCCGGCCGATGGTCCGGTACCGCACCGGGTGTTCAACCTCGGCAACCATACGCCGGTCGAGCTGGAGCGCTTCATCAGCGTGATCGAGCAGGCCGCCGGTCGCCCCGCGCAGAAGGTCTACAAGCCGATGCAGCCGGGCGACATGGTGCGCACGATGGCCGATACCCGGCGCGCCCATGACGCATTCGGCTTCGACGCGGTGACCCCGATCGAAGCAGGGTTGCCCCCCGTCGTGCAGTGGTGCCGCGAGTATTTTGGCGACCGCGCCTGAGGAGGGATCCTCACACAGCCGGATTCATCTTCGGATAACCTCGGCTTCGGAGAATGCGCGGTCTTTGTCCCCCTTTGGCCGAGTGCCTTATGAGCCAACCCGAGCTTTCCGTTGTCGTCCCGGTGTTCAACGAACGCGACAATGTCGCCCCGCTGGTTGCCGAAATCACCGCCGCACTGCGTGGGCGGCTTCCGTTCGAGATCGTCTACATCGACGACCACTCGCGCGATGACACCCTGGCGGTGCTGCAGGGGCTGAAGGCGACCACGCCGGAACTGCGGGTGCTGCACCACGTGGACCAGAGCGGGCAGAGCACCGCCGTGCGCACCGGCGTCAAGCACGCACGTGCGCCGTGGATCGCGACCCTGGATGGCGATGGCCAGAACGATCCGGCCGACATTCCCAAGCTGCTGGCCGCGCGCGATGCCGCCGAGGCGCAGGTGAAGCTGTTCGCCGGCTGGCGCGTCAACCGCCAGGACAGCGGCAGCAAGCGCTGGGCCAGCAAGTGGGCCAATGCCATCCGTGCACGCATGCTGCGCGACGATACGCCCGATACCGGCTGCGGCATCAAGCTGTTCGAGCGCAGCGCGTTCCTCGACCTGCCCTACTTCGACCACATGCACCGCTACCTGCCGGCGCTGATGCAGCGCGCCGGCTGGAAGACCACCAGCGTGCCGGTCAACCACCGCCACCGTACCGCCGGTGTCTCCAAGTACAACAACCTCGGCCGCGCCCTGGTCGGCATCCGTGACCTGCGTGGCGTGGCCTGGCTGATCACCCGCAGCAAGCGCACCGCGGTGGAGGAGCGTTGATGGATCTGGAGCTGCACTGGCTCGACCAGCCGCTGACCTGGTTGTACTGGACCGGCCTGCATGTGACCGGCTGGAAGCTGATCGGCTACACCGGCGCGCTGATGTTCGGCGGCCGCTGGCTGGTTCAGTTCATCGCCTCCAAGCGCGCCGGCAAGCCGGTCATCCCGCGCCTGTTCTGGTACATGAGCGTGGTCGGCAGCCTGATGACGCTGAGCTACTTTCTGTTCTCGGCCAAGCAGGACTCGGTGGGCGTGCTGCAGAACCTGTTCCCGGCGTTCACCGCGCTGTACAGCCTGCAGCTCGACATCAAGCACCGGGGCTGGAAGCGGGACAAGGCCAGCCACTAAGGTCTTCGGGGCCTCATCCGGTAGCTGCCGACCTTGGTCGGCGCTGGGTTTGGGGGCCAACCAAGGTTGGCCGCTACCGGAGCCCCGGTCTGCCACGCTACGGTAGATGCCGACCTTGGTCGGCGCTGGGTTTGGGGGGCCAACCAAGGTTGGCCGCTACCGGGGCCCCGGTCTGCTGCGCAGGCAGGACCTTCGTCCCATGCCACGGGCCGTGGGCGGTGCCATCATCGGGGTCTGCCTTCCCGGGAACCTGTGCTCGTGAAAACCCGTCTTGCCGTTGCCCTGCTGATCGCCCTGTCCGCCCCTGCCGTAGCCCTGGCCGCGCCGCCCGCCGCCGCCGCACCGGCCAGCGTGGCCACCGAATCGCCCGCCGATGCCGCCTTCCGCGCGCTGTACGAGAAGGAATGGAAGTGGCGCCAGGAGGGCGGCGGCGAGGCCAGTGAGGACGAGGACGCTCCGGCCAATGCCACCCGCATGCCCGACGTCGGCCCGGCCGCGCAGCAGGCGCGCCTGAAGGTGTGGGATGAAACCCTGGCTGCACTGAAGAAGATCGACCCGAAGACCCTGTCGCCCGACAACCAGGTCAACTACGCGATCTACCGTGACCAGGTGTTCAACCTGGCCGAAGAAACGCGTCTGCGCGGCTACGAGATGCCGTTCAACGCCGACTCCTCGTTCTGGTCCAACCTGTCCTTCATGGCCCGGCGCGAGATGAAGACCGTGCAGGACTACCAGAACTACATCGCCCGCCTGAATGATGTGCCGCGCTACTTCGGCCAGCAGACCGAAAACATGCGCGCCGGCCTGAAGCGAGGTTTCAGCGTGCCGCGCGCGGTGCTCGATGGCCGCGAGGTGTCGATCGCCACCGTCGCCGAGCTGAAAGACCCGACCGAATCGCCGCTGTACGCGCCGTTCAAGAAGCTGCCCAACAGCATTCCGGCCGCCGAGCAGGCCAGGCTGCAGGCGCAGGCGCGTGAAGCGATCAGCGGCAAGGTGGTGCCGGCGTTCCAGCAGCTGCGCACCTTCTTCGTCAACGAGTACGTGCCGCAGGCGCGCACCACGCTGGCCGCCGAAGCGATGCCCGATGGCAAGGCGTACTACAAGCAGCAGATCCACGAATACACCACGCTGGACCTGTCGCCGGACGAGATCCACCGCATCGGTCTGGATGAAGTTGCACGCATCCAGAAGGAAATGAACGACATCATCAAGCAGGTGAAGTTCAAGGGCAGCTTCGCCGAGTTCCTGACCTTCCTGCGTACCGATCCGCAGTTCTATGCCAAGACGCCGGAAGAGCTGCTGTCGCGCGCCGCATGGATCTCCAAGCGGGCCGACGGTCAGCTCGGCAAGTACATGACCCTGCCGCGCGCCCGCTTCACCATCGTGCCGGTGCCGCCGGACATCGCGCCGTTCTGGACCGCCGGCCGCGGTGGCATGGGCACCTACTGGCTCAACACCTACAACCTGCCATCGCGCCCGCTGTACAACCTGCCGGCGCTGACCCTGCATGAATCCGACCCGGGCCACTCGCTGCAGGGGGCGATTGCCGCCGAGCAGAAGAACCTTCCCGAGTTCCGCCGCAACGCCTACATCTCTGCCTATGGCGAAGGCTGGGCGCTGTACTGCGAGAAGCTGGGCGTGGAGATGGGCATCTACGAAACCCCGTACGAGGATTTCGGCCGCCTGACCTACGAAATGTGGCGCGCGGCGCGCCTGGTGATCGACACCGGCGTGCACAGCAAGGGCTGGACCCGCGAGCAGGCGTTGGCCTACCTGCGTGACCACACCGCGCTGAGCGAGCATGAAGTGACCACCGAAGTGGACCGCTACATTTCCTGGCCGGGCCAGGCGCTGAGCTACAAGCTGGGCGAGATCGCCATCGTGCGCCTGCGTGCGCAGGCCGAGAAGGAGCTGGGCGACAAGTTCGACATCAAGGGCTTCCACGACACCCTGCTCAAGCAGGGCTCGGTGCCGCTGCCGGTACTGGAGCAGCAGATCCAGGCCTACATCGCCGAGCGCAAGAAGGCCTGACCGTGCAAGGGTAGTGCCGGCCGCTGGCCGGCAACCCGCATGCACCGCAATTGTTCGACATTGCCGGCCAGCGGCCGGCACTACCCCTGATTGGAAAACGGGGTCGGATCGCAGGATCCGACCCCGTGGTCTTTCAGCCAACTGCCCGCGGCTTGGCCACGCGTGCTGCAAAGGTCGGCAGCACCAGCAGGGTCAGCACGGTGGCGGTGATCAGGCCACCGATCACCACCGTCGCCAGCGGCTTCTGCACTTCCGCACCGGAACCGCTGGCAATCGCCATCGGAATGAAGCCGACGATCGCCACCAGCGCCGTGGTCAGCACCGCACGGATACGGCTCGATGCACCGTTGATCGCTGCCTGCAGCGGCAGGTCACCGGCATCCAGGCGTTCGCGGATCGCCTGCATCAGCACCAGGCCGTTCAAGGTGGCCACGCCGGAGACGGCGATGAAGCCGACCGCCGCCGATACCGAGAACGGCATGCCACGCAGCAGCAGCGCGAGGATGCCGCCGACCAGCGCCAGCGGCACGCAGCTGAACACCAGAATGGCTTCCTTGCCGCTGCGCAGGGCCATGAACAGCAGGCTGCCGATCAGCAGGAACACCACCGGCACCACCGTTGCCAGTCGCTTCTCCGCGCGCTGCAGGTTCTCGAACTGACCGCCCCAGGTCAGGTACGCACCCGGCGGCAGCGCCACGTCGGCTACTGCGGCCTGCGCCTCGCCGACGAAGCCGCCCAGATCACGGCCACGCACGTTGGCCTGCACTACCACGCGGCGGCTGCCGTTGTTGCGGCTGATCTGGTTCGGTCCTTCGCTGACCGTGATGCGCGCGACCGACGACAGCGGAATCACCAGCCCCGACGGCGTGGCGATCGGCAGCGAGGCCAGCTGGTCCGGATCGTTGCGCGAGGCATCGTCCAGGCGCACCACCACGTTGAAGCGGCGATCACCTTCGAAGATCTTGCCGGCCGCGGTGCCACCAATGCCGGTGGACAGTGCATCACTGACGTCTGCGGCAGTCAGGCCGTACTGCGCCGCCGCCACGTGGTCGATCGCCACGTTGAGCGTAGGCAGGCCGGAGATCTGTTCCACCCGCACGTCGGCCGCGCCGTTCACCGCACGCAGCTTCAGCGCCACCTGGTCGGCCACCTTCTGCAGCTGGCTGAAGTCATCGCCGAAGATCATCACCGCCAGGTCGGTACGCACGCCGGAGATCAGTTCGTTGAAGCGCAGTTCGATCGGCTGGCTGAACTCGAAGCTGTTGCCCAGCTGCTGCCCGGCCAGCTTTTCGAAGCGTGCCACCAGCGCGTCCTTGCCCAGCTTCGGATCCGGCCAGTCCTTGCGTGGCTTGAGCACGATCACGCTGTCGGAGATGTTGGTCGGCATCGGGTCGATCGCCGCCTCTGCGGTACCGGTGCGCGAGAACACGGTTTCCACTTCCGGCTGCTTGGCAATTGCTTTTTCCAAAGCCAGCTGCATCGCCAGCGACTGCTCCAGCGAGGTCGACGGCACGCGCAGGGCCTGCATCGCCACGTTGCCTTCGTCCAGCGTCGGCATGAACTCGCGGCCCAACAGCGAGAACGCGCCGATGCCCACCACCACCATCATCACCGCACCGGCCAGCACCGTGCGCGGATGCGCCACGGCTTTGCGCACCACTGGTTCGATGCGCGCACGCAGCACGCGGATCAGCTTGGTTTCGTGCTCGCCATCGTCAGCATGTGCATCGCCGTCCTTCACCTTCGGCTCGCGCACCAGCAGTGCGGCCATCGCCGGCACGAAGGTGAAGGAGAAGATGAAGGCACCGATCAGGGCCAGCATGAACGTGGCCGCCATCGGGTGGAACGTTTTGCCCTCCACGCCCTCCAAAGTAAGGATCGGCGCGAACACCAGCAGGATGATCAGCTGGCCGAAGGCCGCAGGGCGCGCCATCTTCATCGCCGAATCGGCGGCCACGCGCAGGCGTTCCATCGCGGTCAACGCACGGCCCAGTTCGGCGCGGCGCTGGCCCAGCATCAGCAGCGTCGACTCGACCACGATCACCGCACCGTCCACCAAGATGCCGAAGTCCAGCGCACCCAGGCTCATCAGGTTGCCGCTGATGCCGAAGCGGTTCATGCCGATGACTGCGAACAGGAACGACAGCGGAATGACCAGCGCGGTGATCGTTGCCGCACGCAGGTTGCCCAGCAGCAGGAACAGCACCACCACCACCAGCAGCGCACCCTCGGTGAGGTTCTTGGCCACGGTCTTGATGGTGGAATTGACCAGCACGCTGCGGTCCAGCACCGGTGCCGCCACGATGTCGGCCGGCAGCGACTTGTTCACCTGTTCCAGGCGCGCGGCGGCGGCCTGGGCCACGGTGCGGCTGTTGCCGCCGGCGATCATCAGCGCGGTACCCAGCACGGCTTCATGGCCGTTGCGGCTGGCCGCACCCAGGCGCGGCGCGCGGCTCAGCTCGACCTCGGCCACATCGGCCACGCGCACCACCACGCCATTGCGGGTAGCCACCGGGGCCTGTGCCAGATCCTCGGTGGTCAGCGCCAGGCCGTCGGCACGTACCACCAGGCCTTCGCCCGCACGCTGCACGAAACCGGCACCGGCCTGCACGTTGGAACGCTGCAGGGCAGTGACCAGGTCGGCCAGGCCGAGGCCGTGCGCGGCCAGCTTGGCACTGTCCGGATGCACGCCGTATTCCTTGACGTAGCCGCCGACCGTATCGACGCCGGCCAGCCCCGGGCTGGAACGCATCTGCGGCGCGATGATCCAGTCCTGCACGGTGCGCAGGTAGGTGGCACGTTCTTCCGGCGTGCGAAGCAGGTTGCCTTCCGGCGTGCGGTAGACCTCGCCGGCCTGCCAACCCGCTTCACCGGGCTTGGCCAGCTTGGCCGGATCGAACGCGGTGAAGTCCACGGTCCACATCAGTACCTCGCCGAGGCCGGTGGTGACCGGCGACAGCATCGGCGACGCGCCATCGGGCAGGTCTTCCGATGCCTCGCGCATGCGTTCGGCCACCTGCTGGCGGGCGAAGTAGATGTCGGTGGCATCGGTGAAGATCGCGGTGACCTGCGAGAAGCCATTGCGCGACAGCGAACGCGTGGTGGTCAGGCCGGGAATGCCGGCCAGCGCGGTTTCCAGCGGGTAGGTCACCTGCCGTTCGATCTGCTCCGGGGTCAGTGCAGGTGCCACCGTGTTGATCTGCACCTGGCGGTTGGTGATGTCCGGCACCGCGTCGATCGGCAGCTTGCCCAGCTGGAACAGGCCCACGGCAGCGATCAGCGCCGCCATGAACACCACCAGCCAGCGGTGGCGCACCGCTGTTTCAATGATCAGCTTGAACATGGTCGCCTCCTCAGTGGCCGTGCTCGGCTTCGCCCTTGGCCAGTTCGGCCTTGAGCAGGAAGGCGTTGGCACCGACGATGCGCTCGTTGCCGGTCAGCCCACCGAGGATCTCGATGCGGTCGCCGGCACGGCGCCCGGCCAGCACCGGCTGCGCCTTGAAGCCGCCGTCGACGGCGACGAACACCGCGCTGCTGCCATCAACGTTCTGCACCGCATCGGCGGGCACGCTGAGCGAACCGTCCTGGCCTTCGGTGACCACCACTGCCGAAACCGGCGAACCGGCCGGCGGCAGCGACGCATCCACCGGCGTGGCACGGATGACCGCGACGCCGCCCTGCTGGCGCACATCGGCGGCCGAACCGGTGACGGTGGCGGTGAAGCTGCCACCCGGCACGCTGACTTCCAGCTTCATACCGGGCGTGACCTGCGCGGCCAGCGCGGGCGGTGCGGTGAACACCAGCTCGTTCATCGTCGGGTCGGCGACGTCGGCCACCGCGCTGCCGGCGGCGACCACGCCGCCCGGGGTGACCTGCACGTTGCCGACGATGCCGGCCACCGGGCTGGTGATGCGCACGCGACCGCTGGCATCGGGCGCACCGTTGGCGGCGGCCTGGGCCTGCGCGGCAGCAGCCTGGGCCTGTGCCGCCAGCGAACGTGCACGCGAGGCTTCCATCTCCTGGCGGGCGACCACGCCCTGGTCGACCAGCGCCTTGTCGCGGCCATAGGCCAGCCGCGCGGCTTCGGCTTCGGCCGCTGCGGCCAGCGCATTGGCGCGGAACACCGCCGCTTCGCCGCTGACCACGATCGCCAGCGCCTGGTTCTGCTTCACCGCGGTGCCCGGCGCGACCAGCACGCGCTCGACGCGGCCGGTCACCGTGGAGGCCACCGACGCGCGTGCGCCGACCGACGGTTCGACCCGGCCGGACAGGCGCGTGGAACCACCGCCACCGCGACCGATCGCGACCACTTCAATACCGGAGGCCTTGATCTGCTCCGGGGTCAGCTGCACCACGCCTTCGTCGGCGTCAGCAGGCGCCTTCGCGGTTTCTGCCTTGGCTTCCTTGCTGCCGGCGGCATGGCCGTGGCCATCGTCGGTGCCGGCCTTGGCCGCAGCGGGGTTTTCATTGGCAGGCGTCTGCGCGTTGCCGGCGCAGCCGGCCAGCAGCATGGTCAGCAGCACGCCGCCGATCAGCGGGAAAGTACGGGAGAGAGTCATTTGGCCTCCACAAAAGGTGCGCGCCCTTCCAGGCGGGCAAGATCGATTTCCGCGGCGACGCGCGACAGGCGCGCATCCACGGCGGTGCCGCGGGCGGCGATGAGGGCGCTGCGCGTGCTGCGCAGTTCCAGCTGCGAGATGCGTCCGGCGTCGAAGCCAATGCGGGCCAGGCGATACGCCTCTTCGGCGGCGACCACGCTTTCATCGGCGGCGCGGGTACGGCTGCTGGCGGCCTTCAACCCGGCCACCGCAGAGAGGCGCTCGGCCTCGCTGTCGCGGCGCTGCTGGTCCAGGCGCGCTTCGGCCGCGCGCTGGTCGGCATTGGCGGCGCGGATGCCACCGCGGTTGCGGTCGAACAGCGGGATGCTGAGGCTGACCCCGAGGTTGTAGGCACGCTCGCCGCCTTCGCGGAAGCGGGTCTGCGCGGCGGTGACACTGAGGTCGGGCAGGGCACGCTTGCGCTCCACCTCGACCAGCTTGCCCGCCGCATCGGCTTCGGCTTCGGCAATGCGCACCGCCAGCGCCACGTCGGTGGCACCGCGCGGCAGCGGCGGCGCACGGTCGAGCAGGCTGTCGTTGATCGACTGCACCGGTGCATCCAGCAGTGCAGCACCGGCCAGGCGGGCCAGCGCGGCATCGCGGAAGGCCTGCGCCTCATCCAGCGAGGCGCTGGCGTTGGCCACTTCGCTCTGCGCCTGCACCGCACGCAGCTGCGGTTCGCGGCCCTGCTTGACCAACGCGTTGACGGCGTTGGCGTCATCGCGGGTGAGGCTCAGTGCCTCTTCGGCCAGGGCGTAGCGGCGCAGTGCACTTTCCGCCTGTGCGTAGACCACCGCCAGCTGGCTGGCCACGTCGCTGCGGCTTTGGGCACCACGCAGGTTGGCGGCCTGTGCTTCGGCCCGGGCCGCACGGACGCGCGCGCCACGCTGGCCCCAGACCTCCAGCGGCTGGGACAGGGTGAGCACGGTATCGGCCTTGCCCATGCCGCCGTAGGAGCCGGTGCCCCAGGCGTTTTCGGCGGAGTAGGAGAGGGAAGGATTGGGCAACGCACGGGCCTGGTCGGCGCGCGCGTCGGCGGCCTCGGCCAGCGCCGTACCCACACGGGTACCGGGCAGCTGGTCCAGGCGTTCAAGCAGGGTGTCGTAGGAGGGGGCGGCTTGCGCCATCACCGATGCCGCCGGGGCCAGGCCCAGCAACACGGCGACGACCAGCCCGGCCGCGCGCGGCGACCGAGGTGTCAGGATCGACATAGGGGGATTCCGGTTGTGAGTGAAACGGGAGCCCGCGATTGCGGGACGCGCTCAACTCACGCCCGGGGGGGACGCGTCAATTCATCCTGGGCGACCGCATAGGTCGCAACGTCGCCGGCATTCATCCAGCGCGCCGGCAGCGGCGTACCGAAGGCGGCGAAATCGTTCGCCGGCAGGCTCAGCGTGGAGTGGTGGCAGTGGTTATGCGTGCAGGCACCCGTGTGCTTGCTGTCGCTGTCACCGCCTGCATCGTCCGCGAGGGATTCGACATGGGCGCTGCTGGCATGCGGTTCCACCGCACACACCAGTGCGTCGGCCACCGGCACGACCACGAATGCCGCCATCAGCAGCATCATCAGGTACGTACGCAGTTGGCGGGTGATCCGGCGCATGGAGGGGAGGCTAGCAAGCGGTTTTCGCCGGATACAATATCAATGGCCACCTCGGGAATTCGTCGGAACCTCCCGTTCAGGTGGGCCGGGCACGCCAGCTCTGGCAGGTGCCGACCTCCTGCCCCGGTGGGTGTCGACCTTGGTCGACACGCTTTTCGGCCCCCGACACGTTGCCGGCCAGCGGCCGGCACTACCCGTATCACGGCAGCTCCGCTATCACCCTGATCTCGAACTGGAACCCGTACAGCCAGGTCACGCCGACTGCCCTGGTAGGTGTCGACCTTGGTCGACACGCTTTTCGACCCCCGACACCTTGCTGCCGGCCATCGGCCGGCACTACCGCCGGTCTGCAGGCAGCTTCGCGATCACCCTGATCTCGAACTGGAACCCATACAGCCAGGTCACGCTGACTGCCCTGGTAGGTGTCGACCTTGGTCGACACGCTTTTCGACCTCCGACACATTGCCGGCCAGCGGCCGGCACTACCCGTATCACGGCAGCTTCGCGATCACCTTGATCTCGAACTGGAACCCGTACAGCCAGGTCACGCCGATGCCGGTCAGGGTCGGGTGCGGCGCCTCGCCCCAGTACTCGGGCACGATCGCCCAGGCCTTCTCAAAGTTCTTCTCGGGGTCGACCAGGAACACGGTCACGTCGACCACGTCATCGAAGCTGCAGCCGGCGGCAGCCAGTACCGCATTGAGATTTTCGAAGGCGCGGCGCACCTGCGCTTCGAAGTCCGGCTCAGGCGAACCATCCTCGCGGCTGCCGACCTGGCCGGAGACGAACAGGAAGCCATTGGAACGGATCGCCGGCGAGTAGCGGTTGCGCTCGTACAGGGCCTGGCGGCCGGCGGGGAAAACGACATCACGCTGTGACATGGGGAAGATCCCGTGGGAGAGAACGCCATCCTCCGCGCCAGCGCTGTCTGGATAAACCGCGATGATCGGCCTAGATTGATTGCCAATTCCAAACAATTATGACCCACCATGGACCGTTTCGAGGCGATGCGGGCCTTTGCCCGGGTAGTGGAAACCGGCAGCTTCACCCGCGCCGCACACACGCTGCAGATCAGCCGCACTACGGTCACCCAGCTGGTGCAGCAGCTGGAGGCGCACCTGCGGCTGCGCCTGCTCAACCGCACCACGCGCCGGGTCAGCGTCACCGCCGACGGCGCGGCCTACTACCCGCGCATCGCCCGCCTGCTGGCCGAGCTGGAAGAAGTGGAGGGCGGGCTGGGCGACGCGGCCACCCAGCCACGCGGGCGGCTGCGCGTGGATGTGCCCGGGCCGTACGCGCGGTTGCGGCTGGTGCCGGCGTTGCCGGATTTCCAGGCGCGCTACCCGGAGATCCAGCTGGACATCGGCGTCAGCGACCGCGAGGTCGACGTCATCGCAGACAACGTCGATTGCGTGATCCGGGGTGGTACCCCGACCGACCCGGCACTGGTGGCGCGACCGCTCGGCGCCCTGCCGATCGGTTTCCACGCCAGCCCCGGCTATGTGCAGCGTTTCGGCCTGCCGACCGATCCGCGCGCACTGGAAGGCCCCGATCACCACATGGTCGGCTTCCTCAGCCCGCGCAGTGGCCGCGCACGCGTGTTCGTTGCACAGCGCGGCGATGAGCGCGTTGAGGTGCAGGGCCGCTATACGGTCGGCTTCGATGATGGAAACGCCTATCTGGCCGCTGCGTTGGCGGGGTTGGGCGTGGTGGCGCTGCCCAGCTACATGGCCGAGCCGCACATGGCGCGTGGCGAACTGCTGCCGCTACTGCAGGACTGGCAGCTGCCACCGATGCCGATGCATGTGATGTTCCCGCCGAATCGGCACATGAGCCAGCGGCTGCGGGTGTTCATTGATTGGGTGGTGGAAGGGTTGGGGTGAGTGCATCGGTCGCGTGCGAAAATCCGGCTACACGTACTGGAGAACGCACACCCTGATGAGCCGCATCGTCGCACTGGATACCGAAACCACCGGCATCTCCCACCGCCTGGGGCACCGGGTGATCGAAATCGGTGCCGTCGAACTGATCGATGGCCAGCTCACCGGCCGCCAGTTCCACACCTACCTGCAGCCGCAGCGCAAGGTGGACTGGGGCGCGCAGCGCGTGCACGGCATCAGCGACGCGATGCTGGTGGGCAAGCCACTGTTCTCCAGCAAGGCCGCCGAGCTGCTGGAGTTCCTGCGTGGCAGCGAGATGGTCGCGCACAACGCCACCTTCGATGTGGGCTTCCTGGACAACGAGCTGCGCCTGGCTGGCATCCCCGGCACGCTGGCCCAGCATTGCCGCATCACCTGCAGCCTGAAGCTGGCGCGCGGGCGCTGGCCAGGCCAGGGCAATAAACTGGACGACGTGTTGCAGCGCCTGCGCATTCCCAGCCAGCGCGGCCTGCACGGCGCGTTGAAGGATGCCCATCTACTGGCCCAGGTGATTCCGCATCTGCGCTGAGGCCTGGTCGCCGTTACATCGGCCGCAACCAGCGCTCGATCATTGCCACGCCACATGCCACCCCGTCCTCACTGCTCATCGCCACGCCCAAGGCCGCCGCGCGTGCGCGTGTTGCTTCGGTTGCAGCGAAGGTGATGGCTGCTGCCAGCGCTGCTGCATCCAGTCGCTTCGGTGACAACGGTGCCGGTGCTACGCCCAATCGATACAGGCGATCGGCCCAGAAGAACTGATCTGCGGCGAACGGCATCACCAGTGAAGGAATGCCGGCGCGGCAGGCCGAATGCGTGGTGCCGCTGCCACCGTGGTGGATGGCGAATGCGCAACGCGGGAACAGCGCTTCGTGTGGGGTCGGGCCCAGGACGAAGACAGAATCGGGCAAGCGCATCGCAGGCAGTCCCACCCAGCCGGGAAACAGCAGGACACGGCGCGGTGCCAACGCCTGCAGCAGGGCCGGCAACACGCGTTCGCGATCAAAGCCGGTCATGCTGCCGAAGCCCAGATAGACCGGCGGCGGTCCGGCGTCGAGGAAGGCCTGCAGATCGGCCGGCGGCGTCCAGGGCGCATCAGGAAACCGCCATTGGCCACAGACGATGTGGTCGGCCGGCCAGTCCGTGGGTGGCGGCAGCAGCTGCGGCGAGATGCCATAGAGCATCGGCAGGCCGGACCACAGTGAGCGGCGCGGCGATTGCCCCAGCTGCTTGCGGGCCTCGTTGATCGGCTGGCGGAACTGGCGCCAGATCAGGCCGTTGACCAGCCCATAGCTGGCCCGGTTCAACCAGCCCGGCGAGCGTCCCGGCGGCAGGAACGGGGAGCGGAAGGCACGCGTCGGGGTCAGTGGAATCATGCCGGTCCCGATCACCGGCAGACCCCGGCGTTCGCCCACACTCATGCCGACAAAGGCCGCCAAGCCACCGGTCAGAATCGCATCGCAGCCTTCGGCAGCGGCATCGGCCTGACGCATCCAGCCGCTGACATGCTGCAGCGCCATCCGTGCCAGCCCGCTACTGGCGGCGGCAACACCGTTGCCACGCGAGACCAGCGCGACCACTTCGTCATGGATGTCACCTTCAAGAGCCGCATGGGGCACATCCAGTGCCTGCGCGCTGCCCAGGGTGCCGCCATCGGCAAGCAGTGTCACCTCGTGGCCTGCGCCAATCAGCCCATGGCAGAGCATGGCCAGCGGACGCGTATCGCCTTCGGTTCCGTAGGTCAGGGCCAGCAGCCGCATGGAAAGCTCCGCAGTGAACCGGGCCAGTATGCCGGTTGGTGGGCTCCCGGCCCTCCCGGTTCAGCCCCAGCCTGTGGGTAACTTGCGCAAGTGCTTGAACCCGTGCATAATGCGCGGCTCGCTGTGTCCGGTTTTCTACCGGGCGGCGCCTCCGGGAGCACGTCCCCGGCCGCCCAACGCCAGCGTAACCCTTTGATTCTCTTGACGTGTGGTGGACAACCATCGAGGCCGCCGTCTCCCGGGCTACGGGCTGACACAACTTACTATCGAGGTGCGCAATGTCCCGCGTATGCCAGGTTTCCGGCAAGCGAGTGCAGACGGGTAACAACGTCTCGCACGCCAACAACAAGACCCGTCGTCGTTTCCTGCCGAATCTGCATGAGCGCCGCTTCTGGGTTGCCAGCGAAAACCGCTGGGTGAAGCTTCGTGTTTCCGCGCATGCACTGCGCACCATCGACAAGAACGGCATCGATTCCGTTCTGGCTGAGCTGCGTGCGCGCGGCGAAAAGGTCTGAGGAGTAGACGATCATGGCAGGCAAGCGCGATAAGGTCCGTATGATTTCGACCGCTGGTACCGGTCACTTCTACACGACCGACAAGAACAAGAAGAACACCCCGGGGAAGATGGAATTCTCCAAGTACGATCCGGTCGTGCGTAAGCACGTCCCGTACAAGGAAGGCAAGATCAAGTAATCCGCAAGGATTGCTGATCCCCGCGAAAAAACCCGCCCTTGTGGCGGGTTTTTTCATGCCTGGCATCCAGATGGTGGGTGCCAACCTTGGTTGGCAACTTGTCCCGCCCCCGGTAGGTGTCGACCTTGGTCGACACGCTGTCCCTTCACCCGGTAGGTGCCAACCTTGGTTGGCACGCCGTCCCCACCCCCGGTAGGTGTCGACCTTGGTCGACACGCTGTCCCCCACCCGGTAGGTACAAACCTTGGTTGGCACACGGCTTCAAAGCAGTCGAGCGCGGCTCGACTCTACACACCCCGCTGGGCAGAATGGCCCATCACCTCCCGACGGGCGACGCGATGCTGTTCGAGTGGTTGCTGGGTTCCTACCTGCTGCTGATCGACTGGCTGATCCGGCTGGTCGCGCTGTGCTGGATCCCCACCCGCACCACGCCGGGGGCGGCGCGCAGCTGGCTGCTGCTGGTCGGCTTCGTGCCGCTGCTGGGCCTGCCGCTGTACCTGCTGTTCGGCCATCCGTGGCTGTCACGCGAGCGCATCCGCCGCCAGGCCGAGGCCTCGCAGGTCATCCGCGAGGAACAGGCGCTGCAGCATCGCCTGCGCTGGACCCCGCAGCCGGACACTGCCTGCGCCGAGATCGTGCCGCTGGTGCAGCGCCAGGGCGACTTCATGCCGGTGCATGGCAACGCGGTGGACCTGCTGACCGACTACGACGAATCGCTGCACACGCTGATCGCCGACATCGACCAGGCCGAAGACCGCGTGCACCTGCTGTACTACCTGATGTTTGACGACGCGGTGGGCGAGGCGATGGTCGAGGCGCTGCAGCGTGCAGCCGCGCGTGGCGTGCAATGCCGTGTGCTGCTCGACGCGGTGGGTGCCAAGCGCGGTCTGCGCGCCTATCGCAAGCGCCTGCAGGCGCGCGACATCGAAGTGCGCGCGATGCTGCCCGGTGGCCTGCGCTGGCGCCGCAGCGGGCGCATGGACCTGCGCAACCACCGCAAGATCGCGGTGATCGACAACGAAGTGGCCTATGTCGGTTCGCAGAACCTGGCGGGCCCGCAGTTCGTGCCCGGCCACCCGAACCGAGAGCTGGTGGCGCGCGTGCGCGGCCCGGCGGTGGCGCATCTGGAAGCGGTGTTCGCCAGCGACTGGTACATGGAAACCGGCCAGCGTCTGGACGTGATCGCCGATGTGCCCGAGTGCAGCGATGACATCGCCACCCAGCTGCTGCCCAGCGGCCCGGCCTATCCGTACAGCAACGCACGCGATGCGGTGGCCGCGCTGATCCACCTGGCACGGCGGCGGCTGGTGATGGTCACGCCGTACTTCGTGCCCGACGAGGCCACGTTGAGCGCGCTGCGCATTGCGGCGCTGTCCGGCGTGGACGTGCAGCTGATCCTGTCGGCCAGCAACAACCAGCGGCTGACCTCGTGGGCGCAGGAGGCGTACTACGACGAGCTGCTGCGCTGTGGCGTGCGCATCGCCCTGTACGAACCGCAGTTCCTGCACGCCAAGCACATGAGCGTGGACGAGGACATCGCCGTGCTCGGCTCGATCAACATGGATATCCGCTCGTTTGCGCTGAATGCCGAGATCGGCCTGATCTGCTACGACCGCGCGCTGGTGCAGCAGCTGTGCGCAATCGAGGACAGCTACCTGCGTGAATCGCGGCAGCTGGATCTGCAGCAATGGCGCAGCCGCCCCACGTGGAGGCGCAGCCGCGAAGGCATCGCACGGCTGGCCGATGCGTTGATGTAAGGCAATGCCGGCCGCCCGCTTCGGCAATCCGGCCTGTCATCGCCGATGGCCTACAATCGGCACATGACTGATTCACCGCGTAATGGCGAACTGGACCTGGCAATCATCGGTGGTGGTGCGGCCGGGGTGCTGGTGGCGATCCAGGTACTGCGCCAGGCCAAGGCGCCGCTGGCGCTGGCCATTTTCGAACCCGCCTCGCAGCTGGCGCAGGGCATCGCCTATGCCACGCCGTGGCCGGAGCATCTGCTGAACGTGCCGGCGGCGAAGATGAGTGCGTTTGCCGACCAGCCCGGCGATTTCCTCGACTACCTGATGGCCGCCAACGCCTACCCGGGCGAGGCGCGCGAGGTGCTGGGCGAGCGTTACGTGTGCCGCCACTACTTCGCGGCCTACCTGCAGCAGCGCCTGCAGGACGCTGCCGCAGCCAGCCCGGCGCAGCTGCAGGTGATCGCGCAGCCGGTACTGGGCCTGCAGCCGGATGACCACGGCTACCAGCTGACGCTCGGCGATGGCCACACGCTGCACGCCGCGCAGGCGGTGCTCGCCACCGGCAACAGCATGCGCCCGCTGCCGGTGGCCGGTGCCGATGCACTGCCCGCCGATGACGTGATCGAGGCCTGGGACTACGACGGCGTACGCACCCTGGCCGGCGAGCAGGCCGTGGCCATCGTCGGCTCCGGCCTGAGCATGGCCGACACCGTGCTGGCATTGGTCGCTGCCGGCCACACCGGCCCGCTGCACGTGATCTCGCGCCACGGCCTGCTGCCGTTGCCGCATGCGCACGGCGGCTTGCCCAGCTTCGACCCGGCCACGTTGCTGCCGATGAACCTGCGCCAGCGCCTGCACGCATTGCGCGGGTTCGCACGCCAGACGCAGGCCGACGGCCTGCCGTGGCAGGGCGTGATGGACCGCATCCGTCCGCACGGGCAGGCGCTGTGGTGCAGCCTCGACGCGGCCGACCAGCGCCGCTTCCTGCGCCATGTGGTGCGCTATTGGGACGTGCATCGCCACCGCATCGCCGAAGAAGTGGATGCGCAGCTGCAGTCCCTGCAGGACAGTGGCCAGCTGCGTATTCACCGGTCCCGCCTGCAGCGCGTCTGGCGCGACGGCGATTCACTGCAGCTGTCCGGCCGCGATGCCTCGGGCAATGAACAGCAGTGGATGATCGGCGGGGTGATTAACGCCACCGGCGTGGAGACCCGCGCCAGTGCGCTGCGCAACCCGTTGCTGCAGCAGCTGCAGGCCGACGGTCTTACCCGCCCCGGCCCGCATGGGCTGGGCCTGGACAGCACGGTGCCTGGCGACCGCCTGTGTGCCGCCGGTGGCCAGCCGCAGGCACGGCTGGGCGTGCTCGGCAGCCTGCGCATCGGCAGCCTGTGGGAAAGCCTGGCGGTGCCTGAACTGCGTCAGCAGGCCCAGGCACTGGCCACCCAGGTGGTCGCAGGAGCCGCGACGGCGATGCCGTAAAATGGGGGCATGGATGTCTCCCACCTGCTTGATGGCCTGAACCCGGCCCAGCGCGAAGCCGTCTCCGCTCCCCCCGGCCACCACCTGGTGCTGGCCGGTGCCGGTTCCGGCAAGACCCGCGTACTCACCCACCGCATCGCCTGGCTGCATGAAGTCGATGGCGTGCCGACCCACGGCATTTTCGCGGTGACCTTCACCAACAAGGCGGCCGGCGAAATGCGCCACCGCATCGACGCACAGCTGCCCAATGGCAGCCGTGGCATGTGGATCGGCACCTTCCACGGCCTGGCCAATCGCCTGCTGCGCCTGCACTGGCAGGACGCGAAGCTGCCCGAAGGCTTCCAGGTGATGGACTCGGACGACCAGCTGCGGCTGGTCAAGCGGGTGGTGCAGGCGCTGGAACTGGACGACGGCAAGTACCCGGCCAAGCAGATCGCGTGGTGGATCAACGCGCAGAAGGACGAAGGCCGCCGCCCGCAGCACATCCAGCCCGAGCCGCATGATGCGTGGCTGGAAACCATGCGCCAGGCCTATATCGAGTACCAGGCACGCTGCGACCGCGCCGGCCTGGTCGACTTCGCCGAGCTGCTGCTGCGCGCGCACGAACTGCTGCGCGACAACCCGGCCCTGCTGGCGCACTACCGCGCCCGCTTCCGCGAGATCCTGGTGGACGAGTTCCAGGACACCAACGCCATCCAGTACGCCTTCGTGCGCGTGCTGGCCGGCGATTCCGGCCACGTGTTCGTGGTCGGCGACGATGACCAGGCCATCTACGGCTGGCGCGGTGCCAAGGTCGAGAACGTGCAGGGCTTCCTGCGCGACTTCCCGGGTGCGCAGACCATCCGCCTGGAACAGAACTACCGCTCCACCGCCAACATCCTCGGCGCCGCCAATGCGGTGATCGCGCACAACCCCGACCGCATCGGCAAGCAGCTGTGGACCGACAGTGGCGACGGTGAGCCGATCGACCTGTACGCCGCCTACAACGAGATGGACGAGGCACGCTACATCGTCGAGCGCGCGCGCCAGTGGGTGCGTGACGGTGGAAGCTATACCGAAGTGGCCGTGCTCTACCGCAGCAATGCGCAGTCGCGCGCGCTGGAAGAAGCGCTGCTGAGCGAACAGGTGCCGTACCGCGTGTACGGCGGCATGCGCTTCTTCGAGCGTGCCGAAATCAAGGACGCGCTGGCCTACCTGCGCCTGCTGTCCAACCGCAACGACGACGCGGCGTTCGAGCGCGCGGTCAATACGCCGACGCGTGGCATCGGCGACCGCACGCTGGACGAAGTGCGCCGCGAGGCGCGCGCGCAGGGTATTTCGCTGTGGGAAGCGACCATGCTGGTCACCCAGGGCAGCGCGCTGGCCGCGCGTGCGCGCAATGCGCTGGCCGGCTTCCTGGTGCTGGTCAACGAGCTGCAGGCGCAGACCGTGCACATGACCCTGGCCGAGCGCGTGGACCACGTGCTGGCCCGCTCGCAGCTGCGCGAGCACTGGAGCAAGGAAAGCCGCAACGCGCTGGACTCGGAATCGCGCACCGACAACCTCGACGAACTGGTCTCGGTGGCCTCGCGCTTCGTGCGCCGCGCCGACGACATCGAGGAAGTGGGCGAGAACATGGACGAGCTGGTCGCGTTCCTGGCCTATGCCGCGCTGGAGGCTGGCGAGGGCCAGGCGCAGGCGGGCGAGGACGGCGTGCAGCTGATGACCCTGCACTCGGCCAAAGGCCTGGAGTTTCCGCTGGTGTTCCTGGCCGGCCTGGAAGAAGGCCTGTTCCCCAGCGCACGTTCGCTGGAGGAAAGCGGGCGGCTGGAAGAAGAGCGCCGCCTGGCCTACGTCGGCATCACCCGCGCGCGCCAGAAACTGGTGCTGAGCTACGCCGAATCGCGCCGCATCCACGGCCAGGACAACTACAGCCTGCCGTCGCGCTTCCTGCGCGAGATTCCCCGCGAGCTGCTGCACGAAGTGCGGCCGAAGGTGCAGGTCTCGCGGCCGGCCTCGATGGGCGCCAGCCGGGTGATGGGCCATGCCTCGATCGAGGCGCCGCCGCTGAAGCTCGGCGCGCTGGTCACCCATCCCAAGTTCGGCGAAGGCATGGTGACCGACTACGAAGGCAACGGCGCCCACGCCCGCGTGCAGGTCGAGTTCGCCGATGCCGGCAGCAAGTGGCTGGTGATGGCGTATGCCAACCTGACGGTGATCTGATCACTGTCGGGGGGCGGGAATTCCTGTAGAGCCGAAGGTAGCGGCAGGAGCCGCTGCCAACGTCGCTTGCGACGGCCCGAAGGGTGCCGGTCAGGACGACCGGCATAGCCATGCTCGGCTGCTTGCAGCGGGAAAAGTCAGTCGAGCACGGCTCGACTCTACAAAAACGAGTATCCATGACCCGCAACGTGCTCTTCCTCTGCAGCCAGAACCGCCTGCGCAGCCCCACCGCCGAGCAGGTATTTGCCGATTGGCCGGGCATCGAGACCGCCTCAGCCGGGTTGCTGGCCGACGCCGAGGAAGTACTCAGCCCCGAGTTGCTGCAGTGGGCCGACCTGGTGTTCGTGATGGAGAAGGCGCACCGCAACCGTCTGTCCAGCCGTTACAAGGCATGGCTGAACGGCAAGCGGGTGATCTGTCTGGATATCCCCGACGACTACGACTACATGGACCCGGTGCTGGTGGAGTTGCTGAAGCGCAAGGTGGCGCCGTTTCTGCGCTGATCGCATCGAACCCCCGTAGAGTCGAGCTTGCTCGACTGCCTTGTGCCGCGCTAGAAGCAGTCGAGCAAGCTCGACTCTACAATGGGGCCTGACATCTTCCAGGAACGCCCCGATGACCGAACCCACGCTGCACGTCACCGTGAAGTTGAACGCCAAGCTGCAGCCCGAGCATCGCCACGAACTGTTCGAGGATCCGCTCGATGCGCTGCTGCAGGCGGCCCAGGTGGGCGAGCTGACCGGCGGCGGCACCGCGATGTCCGACCTCGGCGAGGTCGAATACGGCGATATCGAAGTGGCGCTGGTCGATGCGGCCGGCGTGCCGAAGCTGATCGATCTGCTGGAGCAGCTGGGTGCGCCGAAGGGTTCGCAGCTGCAGGGCGCAGGCCAGGCTGACCGCAGCTTCGGCGTGACCGAAGGCCTGGGCATCTACCTGGATGGCCTGAACCTGCCGGACGAGGTCTACGAACAGTGCGATTCCAACCACGTATTCGAGCAGCTGTCGGAGAACATCGACGGCCTGGGCGAGATCTGCAGCTGGTGGCAGGGCCCGACCGAGACCGCGCTGTACATGTACGGCGAATCGTTCGAAGCGATGCGTGATGCGATTGCCGGATTCGTGGGCAGCTATCCGCTGTGCCAGAACGCACGCGTGGTGCAGATCGCCTGAAGGTAGGGGCGCTGTAGAGTCGAGCAAGCTCGACTCTACGGCAGCAGGTTATCGGCCGGCTGACTGCCGGGCGTTGTCGCGCAGCGCCATGTCCTTGCCGATCTGGTAGCCGCCGAACAGCACCGCCAAGGCGATGATCGCGGCGACCATGATGGACTTCTGGGAACTCCAGACGGGCGGCTTGTTGTCCTGCATGTCGGTCGTCCTTGGGCGCGGCGTGCCGCCGCCCACCCAGCTTGCGCTGCGGTGTCCGGGTACGCAAGCCGGCGGTGCGCACACGCCGCTGCACGGCGCCGGATTGATCCTGCTCAAGGCGCGGCCTGCACATCCGGTGTGCAATGGTGTTGTTCCCATCTGGCAGACCGCCACGGAGCCCCACCATGTACAAGCGCATCCTGATTGCCACCGACGGATCCGAGCTGGCCGACAAGGGCCTGGCCAAGGGTCTGGAGCTGGCCAAGGACCTCAACGCCGAGGTCGATATCGTGACCGTTTCCGAGCCGTGGGCCGTCGGCATGTACGACGCCATGGGCTGGAGCGTGGGCTACATGAACAGCCCTGAATACAAGGCCGACCGCGAGGAAGGTGCGCAGAAGGTGCTGCAGCCGGCGCTGGCCAAGGCCGCCGAGCAGGGCATTACCGCCAACCCGGTGCACGTGCTGGACCGCTATGCGGCTGACGGCATCATCGAGACCGCCGGCGAGCGCAACAGCGACCTGATCGTGATGACCTCGCATGGCCGCCGTGGTGTGACCCGTGTGCTGCTGGGCAGCCAGACCGCCGAAGTGCTGGCACGCAGCACGCTGCCGGTGCTGGTCATCCGCTGATACAAGCGTTCCCGGGGAGGGGACCCGACGCCGGCCGCAGGATGCGCGCCGGCGTCATCTTTTGTAGGGGCCGGCAGGGGCCCATCCACGCATGGCGTGGATCTACTGAATCGCAGGGATCCGACCCCGGTCACATCACCAGCTGTACAGCTTCCAGTACACCGGCGACACGCCGTCCTTGTCGTTGTCGAAACGGCCATCGCCGTTCTTGTCGTACATGTAGAACGGGGCACCGCGCGACGGGGTCACCTTGACCATGCGCAGCTGGCCGGACACGCGGTATTCCTCGATGACATCGCCGTTGTCCATGGTGCGCTTGGACACATCCGCGCCCTTGACGTCCACCGGGGGAGCGCCCGCGCCACCCATGCTGGCGCAGCCAGCGAGCAGGAGCAGGGAAGCCAGCATCAGGGTCTTCATCGGCGGGGGCCTTTGCCTGGAAAGAGCCTTGATTATGCCCCATCGCCGCGGCTGTGCCGTGTCGTCGCAGTGCAGGCACGGGCGCGTAGAATCGACCCATGAGCAGATTAGTCCTGATCGACGGGTCCAGTTACCTGTACCGCGCGTTCCACGCGCTGCCGCCCCTGTCCAATGCACAGGGCGAACCCACCGGCGCGCTGTTCGGCGTGGTCAACATGCTGCGCTCGACGCTGAAGGAGCGCCCGGCCTACGTGGCGTTCGTGGTCGATGCGCCGGGCAAGACCTTCCGCGATGACCTGTATGACCAGTACAAGGCCAACCGCCCGCCGATGCCCGATGAGCTGCGCAGCCAGGTCGAGCCGATGTGCCGCATCGTCGAAGCGCTGGGCATCAGCATCCTGCGCATTCCCGGCGTGGAAGCCGACGATGTGATCGGCACGCTGGCCCTGCAGGGCGTGGCACAGGAACTGAAGGTGACCATCTCCACCGGCGACAAGGACTTTGCCCAGCTGGTGCGCCCGGGCATCGAGCTGGTCAACACCATGACCGGCAGCCGCATGGATTCCGATGCCGCAGTGATGGAGAAGTTCGGCGTGCGCGCCGATCAGATCATCGACCTGCTGGCGCTGATGGGCGACGCGGTCGACAACGTGCCGGGCGTCGAGAAGTGCGGGCCGAAGACCGCTGCCAAGTGGCTGGCCGAGTACCAGCACCTGGATGGGGTGATGGCGGCCGCGCCGACCATGAAGGGCAAGATCGGCGAGAACCTGCGCGCCGCGCTGGAGCGCCTGCCGCTGAACCGCGAGCTGGTGACCATCCGCACCGACGTGGAGCTGGACGCCAGCCCGACCACGCTGGCCCTGCGCGAGCAGGACGTGCCGGCGCTGACCGAACTGTATACGCGCTACGGCTTCACCCAGGCGCTGAAGGAACTGAGTGCGCCGCTGCCGGCGCCGGCAGCCGCCAGCGAGGCCACCCCGAGCCTGCGCGGTACCGCCGCCGGCTTCGCCCGTGGCAGCGCCGAGGCGCCAGCCGCTGGCACGCTGGATCCGGCGCTGGCCGCACCGGGTGAATACGAGACCGTGCTGACCGTCGAGCAGTTGCAGGCCTGGGTTGAGCGCCTGCAGCAGGCCGATCTGATCAGCTTCGATACCGAAACCGATGCACTGGACGCGATGCGCGCGCGCCTGGTGGGCGTCAGCCTGGCGGTCGAGCCGGGCAAGGCGGCGTACATTCCGGTCGGCCACGATTACCCGGGTGCGCCGGCGCAGCTGCCGATGCAGGAGGTGCTGGATGCGCTGCGCCCGGTGCTGCAGGACCCGGCGAAGAAGAAGCTGGGCCAGCATGGCAAGTACGACCTGCATGTGCTGCGCCGCCACGGCGTGGACGTGCAGGGCTACCACGATGACACCATGCTCGAGAGCTTCGTGCTCAATTCCACCGCCACCCGCCACGACATGGATTCGCTGGCCCTGCGCTACCTGGGCTACAGCACCATCAAGTTCGAGGACGTGGCCGGCAAGGGTGCCAAGCAGATTCCGTTCTCGCAGGTGGGTATCGACGAAGCCAGCCGCTATGCGGCCGAGGACGCCGACGTCACCCTGCGCCTGCACCGCGCGCTGCAGCCGCAGCTGCTGGCCGAGCCGGCGCTGGACAGCGTGTACCGCGACATCGAGATGCCGCTGGTGCCGGTGCTGACCACGATCGAAGCCAACGGCGTGCGGATCGACACCGACGAACTGCGCCGGCAGAGCCAGGACCTGTCCTCGCGCATGCTGGCCGCGCAGCAGAAGGCCACCGAGCTGGCCGGCCGCAGCTTCAACCTGGATTCGCCCAAGCAGCTGCAGGCGGTGCTGTTCGATGAGCTGAAGCTGCCGGCGGTGGTGAAGACCCCGAAGGGCCAGCCCAGCACCAATGAAGAGGCGCTGGAGGCGATCGCCGACCAGCACGAGCTGCCGCGAGTGATCCTGGACTACCGGGGCCTGGCCAAGCTGCGCAGCACCTACACCGACAAGCTGCCGGAGATGGTCAACCCGGACACCGGCCGAGTGCATACCAGCTACCACCAGTCCGGTGCCGCCACCGGCCGCCTGTCCTCGTCGGACCCGAACCTGCAGAACATCCCGATCCGCACCGAGGATGGCCGCCGCATCCGCCGCGCGTTCATCGCCCCGGAGGGCTTCCAGCTGCTGGCGGCCGACTATTCGCAGATCGAGCTGCGGATCATGGCCCACCTGTCCGAGGACCCGGGCCTGGTGCGTGCCTTCGAGCAGGGCGCCGACGTGCACCGCGCCACCGCCGCCGAGGTGTTCGGGCGCACGCTGGAGGAAGTGACCCCGAACGAGCGCCGCGCGGCCAAGGCGATCAACTTCGGCCTGATGTACGGCATGAGCGCCTTCGGCCTGGCGCGCAACCTGGGCATCGACCGTGGCCAGGCGCAGGACTACGTGGCGCTGTACTTCAGCCGCTACCCGGGCGTGCGCGACTTCATGGAGCGGATGCGCCAGCAGGCCCGCGACCAGGGCTATGTGGAAACCCTGTTTGGTCGTCGCCTGTACCTGAACGACATTCATGCACGTAACCAGGGCCTGCGCGCCGGTGCCGAACGCGCGGCGATCAACGCGCCGATGCAGGGCACCGCCGCCGACATCATCAAACGCGCGATGGTGGACGTGGACCAGTGGCTGCGTGACAGTGGCGCACCGGCACGGATGATCCTGCAGGTGCACGATGAACTGGTGTTCGAAACCGAAAGCAGTTTCGTTGAAGACTTGCGTTTGCAGGTGGTCGAGCGCATGTCGCAAGCGGCCAAACTGCGGGTGCCGCTGGTGGTCGATACCGGCGTCGGCAACAACTGGGACGAAGCACACTGAGGGTGTTTCAGGCCGAAAACGACGTGAATTCGTTCATTCGTCAGAGGTTTCTGACTCGATCATGAATGTTGTCCTGATCGAGGTTCATTAAATTGGGCCCCTTCACGAACCGTTAGTGTTCGGAGTGCTTCTATAACTCTCGACAGGCGCAACGCCTGTTGTGGATCTCTCCCATCCCCTGGAGCAGATCTCGGAACGGGGACTCCTCCCCAAGTGCCCGTTCCCCGGCCCCGTTGACCTCCCCCTGGTCAGCGGGGCTTTTTATTTGTGCCGTTGCCAGACGCCATCGCCTGCGCCACGCTGGGCCACCGCTCCGCAGGGGAAGACCATGCCCGACCTGTTCGCTCTGGCCATGCCGTGGTGGGAGTTCATCCTGCGCGCGGTGGTGGTGTATGTCGTGGTGCTGGGCATGGTCCGGCTGGGCGGCAAGCGGGCCCTGGGGCAGATCACGCCCTTCGACGTGCTGCTGATCGTGCTGCTGGGCAACGCGGTGCAGAACGCGCTGCTGGGCGCTGACACCTCGCTGGGCGGCGGCCTGCTGCTGGCGGCGACCCTGATCCTGCTGAACTACGGGGTGGGCTGGCTGACCACCCGGAACCGGCGGATGGAGCGGTTGATCGAAGGAGAACCCACCGTAATCGCGCGCGATGGTCGCCTGTTGGAGGGCGTTCTCCGCCGCGAACTGATCAGCCGGGCCGATTTCGACGCCGCACTGCGCCAGCAGGGCGGTCTGCGGATCGAGGACGTGCAGATCGCGCTGCTGGAGACGACCGGACACATCACGATCATCACGCAGAAGGGCACCTGACTTGTAGCACCGAGCCCAGGCCCGGCGCGACCAGGCTGCCCCTCACAGCCAGTCGCGCGGGGCCAGGTAGTCGGCCAGTCGCGATTCTGCGCTGCCGGGTTCAGGCGAGAAGCCGTACTCCCAGCGCACCCGGGGCGGCAGGCTCATCAGGATGCTCTCGCTGCGGCCACCGCTCTGCAGCCCGAACAGGGTGCCGCGGTCGTAGACCAGGTTGAATTCCACGTAGCGGCCGCGGCGGTACAGCTGGAACTCGCGTTCGCGTTCGCCATGGGGTGTGTCCTTGCGCTGCTGCACGATCGGCAGGTAGGCGTCGAGGAAACCATCGCCGACCGCACGCAGATAAGCGAAGTCGCGCTCGAAGTCGCCGTGCAGGTCGTCGAAGAACAGCCCGCCGACGCCGCGCGTTTCATTGCGGTGGCGCAGGAAGAAGTACTCATCACACCAGCGCTTGTGCGCGGCATAGCGTTCGTCGCCGAACGGCGCACACAGATCGCGTGCCACCTGGTGCCAGTGCTGCACGTCCTCGTCGAACGGATAGAACGGGGTCAGGTCGAAGCCGCCGCCGAACCAGCTGGCCACCACTTCGCCGTCGCGCTGCGCCTGGAAGAAGCGCACGTTGGCATGCGTGGTCGGCACGTAGGGGTTGAGCGGGTGGAACACCAGCGACACGCCAGTGGCACGCCAGGAGGCGCCAGCCAGTTCCGGACGGTTGGCCGAGGCCGATGGCGGCAGGCGGCTGCCGGCCACGTCGGAGAAGCCGATGCCGGCCTGCTCGAACACCGCACCGTCGCGCAGCACGCGGGTACGCCCGCCACCGCCCTCGGCACGCTGCCACAGGTCTTCCTGGAAGCGGGCCTGGCCATCGACGGCCTCGATCGCCGCACATATGCGGTCCTGCAGGTCGGTGAGATAGGCGCGCACGCGCTCGAATTCGTTCATGGCGCGTACTTTACCGCAGGGCCCGCCCGAAGCTGTGGGCAGGCCCTGGCCGGCTCAGCGCTTGCGGTTGGAGTTGCGCGGCGGGATGCCCCCTTCCGCCGCATCTTCCATGGCCTTCTGCAGGGCGCGGCCCAGTTCCAGTGCTCTCCAGTTGCCGGTTTCCAGCACGTCGCAGGCGACGTGGTGGCCACTGCCATCGGCGTTGCAGAGCTGTTCCAGCGTGGCACGGGCATCCACCTCGGGGCTTTCTCCGTGGGCGGTGACCAGATTCTCGCAGCCCTCGCGCACGCCCGCGCGGCACACGGTGGTGAAGTGGGCAGCCGCCTGCGGCCACTGCTCGGACAACGCGAGGCGGTTTCCGAGCACATGGCAGCCCTGCAGACTGCCCTGTGCGCAGCACGCATTGGCACCTCCATCGGCCAGTGCCTGCGGGCAGTCCTCCGGTAGCGGCAGCACCGTGTACTGCTTCGGCGCGCTGCAGTTGGAAGGGCCTTCGTCGGTGGCGGTGAACACCTTGTAGCGGGTCCAGTTGTCCAGGCCCAGGAGCTTGCCACCCGGCAACGGGCGCAGCACGAAGTCGCCGCCCTTGTCGTGACGAATGCGGATGTCGCCGTCTTCGATCCGCGCACGCAGCTGGCTGTTCCCGCCGTTGCCGACCAGGCCTGCATCGCCGAACGTCAACGTATTCATGAAGCTGCCATCGGAATGGAAGCTGCCGCACGGCAGCACCGTTGCCGGTTGTGGCCTCAACGCTGGGCCCACTGCCTGCAAGCCGGGCAGGCGGGCGCAGTCGCCGCCTTCACCGCCCGTTGCGCAGGACAGGGCCAGTGCCCGCACTGCTTGCAGGTGGTCGCCCGAGTCCCAGGCCAGTTCAGCCACGCGCTTGCAGAAGCGGTCAGAGGGCATCTGCTGGCAAAATTGCAGCAACTGCATGCGCCGTCCGGATGGAACCACTACGGGTGCGTATGTGGATGCCAGCGAGCTCATCGTCTCAAGCATCGCCGCACCCATCACGGCCCTGATGACCTTTTCCTGCAGCGCTTTATCGGCTTCCAGTGCAGCCATACAGGCGGGCGTCCCGTTGTTGAAGCCATCCTCGCGGCACGGGGCGGGCAGCTCGATGCCGGCCAGCGCCCTATCGACGACTGCTTTCTGTTCGGATGCCCGGGTCTCGGCCGGCGCCCTTGCGTCGTCATGCCAACGATCGGCCAACTCAAGACACAGGCCGGGCACACCCTCGCGACACGCTGCTTCCAGTGCGGCCGGCGTCGCCTCGTGACGATTGTCCAGGCAGGCCGCCGCATCGGCTAGGCAGCTTCCCTCCGTCGGCGCGGCTGCAGCTGCGCACACTGCCGGTACCTGCAATCTAAAGATCGTGTCACTCATCTCGACAGTGCGGCCGCGATCGCGTATCCGCAATTCGCGAACCGCACCGTATTCCAGATTCACCAGCTGCAGCTTCCCATCGATCTGCTGAAAAACGACTGGAGATGGTGCGCTGCCGAAGAACGCTTGCTCGCCGCGGTTGGCTGATTGGACGCGCAGCGTGCCGCTGCCTTCTTCGGCCTTGAACAGGCCGCACTGCGGCGATTGCGCGGCGGCCATCGGCGCAGCCAGCAGCAATGCCCAGGTCAGCCAGTGGCGGCACGGTGCGGGTGAAAGCATGTCGTCTCCTTGACGATCGAACGAAAAACGCAAAGTGCTACGGCGAACCACGGCCCTCGCGCGGGGACGTGCATTGTGCCGTGCCCGGCACGCGCTGGTAACGCTGGTAGCCGGTGCGGGCATCCATGCCGAGCAGATCGCCATTGCCAAGCTGACGCAGCACAAGGGTTTCGCCGTCCTGCTGCAGTTGCACGGCGCCGTCACGCAGGTGGGCACGGGTGCCGTCGCCGATCTCGAGCGTGCTGTTCACGTCAGCGCGGTAGCGACCGCACGGTACGTGCTGGAGTGGAACCAGGCGCAGGTCAGCGCCAAGGCCACGCAGCGGCGCGATGCGCTCACAGGCGCTGACGCGGCCGCCTTCGCAGACCACCTGCAGGGCCTGCACCGCCAACGCCGGGTCCAGCGCAATCAACTGCTGCTCGGCAACCTGGGTGCAGAAGCGGCCGCCGCGCTGCTGCAGGCAGAGCTTCTGGAGCCACGCGCGTGCTGTGGTGGGCAGAGCGGCAGCGTCATCCGCTGCAGCACGCTGCAGGCCTTCGTCCACCTGCCCGGTCGCGTCGCGCGCACCTTCGCGCGTCCGCTGCAGCAGCGCCGAGCAGGCCGCCCCCACGCCTTCATCGCAGGCGCGTTGCAGCTGCGCCAAGGGCGCGCCAGGCAAGCGTGCGAAGCAGTCGCTGCCCGCCGCCTGGCAACTGCCGTGCGCAGGCGTTGGCGATGCCGCGCAGGCCTGCGCAGTGTGCAATGTGTAGCTCACCACCCCGTCGTCTACGGTGCGTCCGTCGTCGCTGACGTGCAGGGGTTGCGCCACGCCGTCATCAAGCAGCAGCAGGCGTGGCTGTGTCGGGCCGCGGTCGATGCGCAGAGGCGCGCGTTCCTGACCATCGAGAGCGCGATAACCGGTAGTCGATGATTCGAACACCAGCGCCATGCCGCCATCGGTGCTGCGATACTCGCCACATCGCAACGCGTCGGCGAACGCAGGCAGCGCGGCGAACAGCAGCAGTGCGGGGAGCAGGGTCAGCAAGCGCATGCGACGGCCCTTGTCGCGCGGGAAAGGGGTATGGCTCAGTGGAAGCGCGCGCGCACGTCGGGGCGCAGCAGTCGCCAGGCCAGCCAGCCCTGCAGGCCGAGAAGCACGAACGACATGCCGACCACGGTCAGCGTGATCAGCCAGCGTTTCAGCTGCAGCTCCTGCAGCAGGGCCGGGTCATCGGCCAGCAGCGGAATGAAGTCGCCCATGAACAGGTCCAGCCACCAGGCGGCTGCGAAGTTGGTCAGGGCACTCAGCAGCAGCAGTACCACGAAGCTCCACAGGCCCCAGCGACGTTCACGCAGCAGGCCCCAGCTGGACACGGTCGAGGCCAGGCACAACAGCGCGACGACCATTGACGCGGCCACCGGGTGCGCCAGCAGCCAGACCAGGCTGTGCAGCTGCTGTTGCTGCACTTCGCTTTCCACCAGGTGCCACAGCGTGAGGTTCTGCAGCGGCCACAGCACCAGTCCCTGCAGCACGAAGTAGATCGTCAGCAGCAGTGACAGCCAGAACGAAGCCTGTGCGACCGGGCGCACCCAGGCGTGATAGGCCGGGGAAAGCGGCGAGGGGATCGACGGGATCGACATTGACATCCGATGTCCTTGCAGTCGGCGCCCGCCTGCTCAGCGGGCCGTCACCCGGGTGGCGACCGCCGGCAGGATATGGTGTTCGCTCAAGGGTGCCAAGGGCAGGCCGTGCGGTGGCTGCAGCGGCACCCAGGCCAGTTCGGCGATCTCCGCGCGTGCCTGTGGCATGCCGTCCACCTGCACCCACCAGGCCTGGGCCTGCACGCGGTGGCCAGGCTCGTTCACCGCCCAGTCCTGGAACGTGCCCAGCGCGATGGAGGCATCGGTGCACAGCTGCACGCCGAGTTCCTCGTCCAGCTCACGGGCCAGCGCCTGCAGTGGCGCTTCGCCGGGTTCGGGCTTGCCGCCGGGCTGGATGAAGCGGGTGGCGCCGTGCTTGCGCACCACCAGCGCCCGGCCGCGGTCATCCAGGATGACCGCGGCCACGATATGGATCGTGGCCGCGGCGTTGCTCACTTCAGGTTCTGCTCGAACAGCTTGAGGATGCGCTTGTACTGGTCCAGCCAGGAATCGGCGCGGACGTAGCCGTGGCGCTCCAGCGGGTACGGAGCGATCGACCAGTTGTCCTTGTGCAGTTCGATCAGGCGCTGGGTCAGGTTCACCGAGTCCTGGAAGAACACGTTGTCATCCATCATGCCGTGGGCAATCAGCAGGTTGTCCTGCAGGTTCTGCGCGTACTCGATCGGCGAGGACACGCGGTACGCCTCCGGATCGATGTCCGGGGTGTTGAGGATGTTGCTGGTGTAGCCGTGGTTGTACTGGTGCCAGTCGACCACCGGGCGCAGCGCGGCGCCGGCCTTGAACGTGCCCGGCGAGCGGAACAGCGCCATGAAGGTCATGAAGCCGCCGTAGGAACCGCCGTAGATGCCGGCGTGGTCGCGGTCACCCTGCTGGGTGTCGACCAGCCAGTCCAGGCCGTCCTTGTAGTCTTCCAGTTCCGGGTGGCCCATGTTGCGGTAGATCGCCGTACGCCAGTCGCGGCCGTAGCCCTCGCTGCCGCGGTAATCCATGTCCAGCACGATGTAGCCCTTCTGCACCAGCAGGTTGTGGAACATCTGCTCGCGGAAGTAGGCCGGGTAGCGCTGGTGCACGTTCTGCAGGTAGCCGGCGCCGTGCACGAACATCACAATCGGGTACTTCTTCCCCGGTTCCTTGTTTTCCGGTTCGTAGTACTTGGCCCAGACCACGCCGGCGCCATGCTTGGACGGCACTGCCACCAGCTTTGGCTGGATCCACTGGCGCGCCTTGTAGTCGGCGGTGCGGGTGTCGGTCAGCACGCGGGCCTGGCCACCGGTGCTCGGCAGCACGGCCAGCTGCGGCGGCAGGTAGGCGCCGGAATAGCGCACCAGCAGCTGCTGGCCGTCCGGCGACAACGAGAAGTCTTCCACGCCGTTGAGGCTGGTCAGCTCGCGCACCTGGTGGCTGCCGGTATCGACCGCGCAGACTTCGTAGTCATGCGGCGCCTGCTGGTTGCACAGGAAGTAGAAGCCCTTGCCATCGGCCGACGGCACCGGCGCCGAGGTTTCCCACTTGCCGCTGGTCAGCGCCTGCGGCTTGGCCGTGCCGGCCTGGGTGTACAGGTGCGAGAAGCCCGATTCCTCCGACAGCAGCCACAGCGTGCGGCCATCGGCCATCCAGCCGAAATCGTTGAAGCCCCAGTTGATCCAGCCGTTGTCGGTCAGGCGATGACGGTTCTGCACGCGGCCATCGGCAGCGTTGACGCTGATGATCCAGCGGTCCTTGTTGTCGTTGGCACGCAGCATCACTGCGGCCTGCTGGCCATCGGGGCTCCAGCGGATGCCACCGCCCATGAAGTCGCTCATCACCTGCAGGCTGCGCTCGCCCTTCAGCGCGTCCTTGCCGGCCTTGCGGCGCAGCTCGGCCAGCGGATCGGTGCTGATGCCAGGCAGGCCGGCCAGCGAGACCTTCTCGGCCTTGCCGGTGCGCACGTCCACGTACCACAGGGTGTGCGGTTCGAAGCCGTTGCGGCCGACGCGGGTGCGGGTGTCTTCGGTTTCCTCGTAGCCCGACTCGGTCACGTACAGCGGCATCTTGCCGCCGCGGCCGTCATCGAAGTCCTTCGGCTTGGTCACCACGATCAGGTGGGTCAGGTCCGGCGACAGCACGCTGTCGGCGATCTCCACGTCGGTGCCCAGGTACACCGGGCCCGGCGCGCGGGTCGGGTCGGCCTGGCGCCAACGCTGGTCCTGGTCCTTCAGTGCTTCGCGCTGGTCGCGGTCGCGGCGCAGGGTTTCCAGCGTGCGCAGCTGCTGGTCACGCAGCACGTCGGCCTTCGGCGGCGTGCGCGGATCCTTCTCGGCCTTCAGGCTGGCCACCTGCTGCACGCCGCTCGCGGCGGTCCAGTGGAACCAGTTCTGGCCAACGCGCCAGATCACGCCATTGTCGGCAGCAAAGTTCACGTTGCCCGCGCGCTCGTTGCTGCGGGTCAGCTGGGTCAGCGCGCCGCTGCGCAGGTCGCGCACGAACACGTCGCCATTGCGGACGAAGGCGCTGCGGCTGCGGCTGCGGTCGTAGACCGGCTCGGCCACGTCCAGGGTGCCACGCTGGTCATCGGCCACCTGTGCGGCCACGCCACCGGCCACCGGCTGGCGGAAGGTATCGCGCACCGGGCTGCCGTTGCGCTTGAGCTGGTATTCCACCTGCTGGCTGTTCCACGACCACCAGGCCTTTTCGACCGGCGGACCGATCCAGTCCGGGTCGGCCATGGCCTGTTCGATGGTGATCGGCGTCGGCGCGGCATGCGCAGCCGGTGCGGCCAGCACGGCCGACAGCAGGAGGGACAGGGGCAGCACTCGGGACATGGGCGGACGGCACCAGAAGAGGAAACCGGCCAAGCGTAGCAGCCGCAAGGGCCCGGGGCAGGGGCCACAGGTCATGGCAGCGGGATTGGCAAAGTGGTGCAACCGGTAGCCGGCCTCGCGCATCCATTCTCCTGAACCCGCATCATCCACCGAACAGGAGCCCGACCATGCAGGAACTGATCCCGATCACTCTCTTCATCTGCATCGCCTACGCGATCCACGCCATTGCCGATGCCCGCGCCCGCAGCAAGCTGGTGGCCCCGCACGTGCCGGAGGAAGTGATCCGCTCGCTGGCCGTGCTGGAAGAAGAACGCCGCCGCCAAGGGGCGCTGCGCTGGGGCATCAGTCTGGTCTGCCTGGCGTTGGCCATGGCCCTGCTGGAAGCCATCGGTGCCCGTGACCTGACCTTCGGTGCCGCCGCCGCGCTGGTCGGCAGTGCTGGCCTGGGCCAGCTGCTGGCCTGGCACTTCACCCGTCCTGCCGCACGCAAGGGCTGAGCCGGCCCATGCCACGGGCACAGGGGGCGCCGCGCAGATGAGCCTGCTCGGCGAAGCACTGTCGGCACTGCGGGGCCGTCGTCGCCACGAAGCAGCGGCGATGGCGGCACCCGCCGCACCGCTGGATGCGGACCAGGCCCTGGTGCGGGCCATCATCGACGGCTCGCAGGCGGCGTTTTCGCAACTGGTCGAGACCCACCAGCGCACCTGCGCGCATGTGATCGGGCGCATGGTGGGCGACCGCGATCAGGTGGCCGACCTGCTGCAGGAAACCTTCCTGGCCGTGTTCCGCCAGCTGCAGCGCTTTCGTTTTGAATCCTCGCTGCGCACCTGGGTTTCCCGGGTGGCCTACACCACCGCGCTGCAGCACCTGCGCCGGCGGCGGCTGGAGGCGCAATGGATGGTGGCGGTGGAGGTGCCGGAGGAACTGGGAATCGGCGATGAAGGACCGGGGCCGGCTGAACTGAGCGAGGCGCTGCAGGCGGGGCGCCATCTTGGCGTGGCGCTGGAGCGGTTGAGTGCACCGCAGCGCCTGATCGTTGGCCTGCACTACCTGGAGGACTTCGACCTGGTCGAGATCGAGCAGGTGACCGGGCTGGCACGCGGTACCATCAAGAGCCACCTGCACCGCGCGCGCCAGGTCCTGAAGCAGGAACTGACGCGGCATGCCGCCGCCGGAGAACTGCTGTGAGCCCATCGACCGATCCTCGCGATGCGGAAGAACGCGCGCTGGCGCAGGCGTTGCGTGAGCAGACGCAGCAGGAAGAAACGCCGGATGTGAGCGAGGCGCTGCAGAAGCGCATTGCCGCTGAATCGCGCGACAGTGGCGTGGGTTATGTGGTGGTGCAGGTGGTGTTGTTGGGGGCGTTGGTGGCTGCCGCAGCCTGGTATTTCTGGGTCTAGAAGAACGCTGACGCCTGCACCTCATTCTGGACGCTTTTTCCTCCAACACCTGATCAGATGGCCAGGCATCGGGCGTGATCTGCAAATCGACAGTTGGTCTTCCGCGTCAGATTCCGTCACATCGGTCTCGTCGTCGGTGGCGATGGCTCTATCCAGGACCTACGAGCTGCGTGTGTTTCCTGAGGAAAGTTGCAAATCCCATGTCTCCACTTGAGGCGTAGTTTCACAATCAGAGATTCTCAACCATCAGCTTCCAAAGGCATGGAGTGAGAATCACATGGACAGGTGCGCGAGTAAGCCAATGCTGGATGCAGTTGGATGATGCTCTACTACGTCCAGCTTTCGCTTGCCCGATTCAAGCAGAGAGTCGGCACTCATCTGGCAATCGCTCTCATGCTGGGTGCGGGGGTAGGGATCACCACCGTGATGCTTTCCATTGTTCTCCAGGCATCGTCGGATCCCGCTCCAGGCCGGAGCTCGGCACTGTTCCGCCCTTACCTTGACGCGCGTCCAGATGCACTGCGCAGTGGTTCCCCGGATCCGGGACAGGCACTGACCTGGCCGGATGCGAAGGCGCTTCTGGGCCAGGGGAGGTTGTGGAAGCAGGCCGCCATGGCGGGCGGGGCGGTGACGCTCTCCCGGCCGGGAGCCGCCAGCGCAAGGCTGCGTGCGAGGTTCGCAACGTCCGAAGTGTTCAGTGTTCTTGGCATTGCTGTTGTTGAAGGGCGCGCATGGACCGCCGAGGAGGGGCATGCTGCGAGTCGTATAGTGGTCCTGTCGCGTGCGCTCGCCGAGCGCGAGTGTGCGCAGGACTGTGTTGGTCATCGGTTGGAACTGGGCAGGCGCACCTACACTGTTGTGGGTGTCGCGGAGGACTGGCATCCGGTGCCGATGTTTCAGGGAGACCTCACGCGCAGGCCGTTTGTGGAGCCTGACGAGATCTACCTGCCGCTTGAAACCGCAATCGCAGACAAGCTGACTGTTTTGGACGGGACTGCGATCTGGGGTGGTGACCAGGACACGGATCCTGCAGGGGCCAACGTTTCCTGGCTTCAATTGTGGGCGTGGCTGCCCACCGCAGACGATGTCGCCGCTTACCGCGCGAGTCTGAACGCCTATGCGCATGAAAAGGGGCTTCGGATCGAGCCAGGCGCCCAGCAGGTGGCACTCTGGCCGTTGATGGATTGGCTGGACAGGCTGGGATTGGTTCCGGAGCAGGCCAGGATGCAGCTTCGGTTGTCGCTGATCCTGCTCGGCGTGTGCATCGTCAACGCGGCGGCGCTGCTGAGCTTCAGTCTGGGGCGCCGTCGGCGGGAGCTCGCGATACGACGTGCACTGGGAGCACGACGCCGAGACGTGTTCATCCAGCTCATGTGGGAATCCATCGCGGCGGGCGTCGCAAGCGGTGCGCTCGCTGTCGTCACCTATACGCTGGGAATACGGGTGGTTGCTGCGGGAGACGTTCTGCCCAGCGCGATAACAGCGATGCATGCCGGGGCAATGCTGATGGCGGCTGGTCTGGGAGTCGTCACGACGTTGCTCTGTTCATTGGTCCCATCGTTTGAAATCTGCAGGGTCAGCTCACTGTCGAGTGCCTTCGCGAAGGGGGCTGCCTGAAATGTTCGAATCAATGAGGGAGACTCGACGACATCTGGGAAGCGCCGCACTGCTTGCAGTGCAGGCTGCGCTTGCAAGCCTGGCATGTGCGTTCGCACTGCAATCTGTGCTGGACAGCTTCGCCAGATTGAACACCCGCAGCATCCGGGACGCAGTATCGATTGGTGTGGTCAGGGTCTCGGATGTCGAAGAAGGCGCTGATGCTGCAGTGCTGCGGGCAGACCTGTCCGCGATCCGGCTGCCCGGTGTTCAGGGCACGGTTGTGAGCGACGCTGTTCCGTTCGGGGGAAGAGCCCATCGATACGGTGTGTGCACCAGCGAGTCGGCCATGGCGTACTCGATGAACGCGGGTACGACAGACGTTGCTGGATGTGATCGCATTCCTGTGGTAACTGCCAGCTCTGGCTTGCTGGCGATGCTGGGCGCGGGAATCGTCCTGGGGCGGGATGCCACAGAGGACGACATGGCTGAAGGTGCTCCGGTGGTGCTGATCAGTGAAGCGCTGGCTGCCCGTCTGTTCGGAACGGAGCGTGCTGTTGGCCGCCACCTGCATTTCGGCCCCGGCAGCAGCCGGGTCATCGTGGGCGTATTTGCGTCTGTTGCTGGACCGGCACCAGGAGGCAATGAGCGAGACTTGCAGTGGGCGCTGCTTCCGGGCCTTCCCATGGGCGCCAGTCGCTATTATCTGGCGAAGTGGAGGTCGGAGGTTGATCGTTCTTCGCTTGATCGCATTGTCGATGCGCTGCAGCGGCCCTATCGGATCGTGAATCCGGCGGGTGTCGAGACGCTGTCGGGATATCGCGACGCCTACGTCAAAGCCGATCGATTCGCTACGACCGTGCTCGCCATCATGACCGCGGTTGTTCTGGGTGTTCTGATGGCAGGAGTTTCCGGGGTCGTAGGTGCGTGGCTCGATCGACGCCGGCAGTCCATCGGGATCCGACGCACATTGGGTGCGCGCGGATCCGTGATCTTTGCCGAAATCATGTTCGAGGTTTCACTGTTCACCACGTTGGGCGCCCTGCTCGGGGCGATGTCGTTGCAGTGGATAGGGTCGCCGCAGGACGGCATCACAGGGTCACCGTGGGTCTCGATACTGAGCGCTGTCGTGCTGGTGATGGCGACCTGCTTGACCGCACTGGTACCCCGGGCCCTGCGAATCGCCAAGGAGCCGCCCTTGACCCTGCTGAAGCCCCTGTAGCCCGTTCATCCTGTCATCCAGCTTCCCTGCGACAAAGTGAAGCAGCGCGTCACCCGGTCGCATCCCACCT
The DNA here is from genome assembly GCF_051983905.1 of Stenotrophomonas sp. STK17_22. Taxonomy (NCBI): domain Bacteria; kingdom Pseudomonadati; phylum Pseudomonadota; class Gammaproteobacteria; order Lysobacterales; family Lysobacteraceae; genus Stenotrophomonas; species Stenotrophomonas sp. STK17_22. Next base: position 5,089,710 of record NZ_CP197010.1, on the reverse strand, counting down.
TAACGAAATCCTCCTAAAGTGGTCCGGTATCCCACCGGTCGCAGGCAGGAGGCGTCCCTTGGACGCGTTGTTGTTGTCCCGGATCCAGTTCGGATTCGTCATCAGTTTCCACGTGCTGTTCCCCGCCTTCACCATCGGCACGGCCAGCTGGCTGGCCTTCATCGAATGGCGGTGGCTGCGCACGAAGTTGCCCGTGTGGCGCGAGCTGTATTTCTTCTGGCAGAAGATCTTCGCCGTGTCGTTCGGCATGGGCGTGGTCAGCGGCATCGTCATGGCCTTCCAGTTCGGCACCAACTGGCCGCGGCTGAGCGAGGTGGCCGGCACGGTCATCGGTCCGTTGCTGACCTATGAGGTGCTGACCGCGTTCTTCCTGGAAGCCAGCTTCCTCGGCGTGATGATGTTCGGCTGGGGCCGGGTCTCGCCGCGCCTGCATTTCTTCTCCACCTGCATGGTGGCGCTGGGCACGCTGTTCTCCACGTTCTGGATCCTGTCGTCCAACAGCTGGCTGCATACACCGGCCGGCTACGAGATGGTCAACGGCATCGTGCATCCGGTGGACTGGTGGCAGGTGGTGTTCAACCCCTCGTTCCCCTATCGCCTGGCCCACATGGCGCTGGGCTCGTTCATCACCACCTGTTTCGTGATCGGTGGCGTCGGCGCGTGGTACCTGCGCAAGGGCACACATGTCGAGGCCGGACGGCGCATGCTGATCGCGGCGGTGGCGTTCGCGGCGCTGACGGTGCCGGTACAGATCTTCGTCGGCGACATGCATGGCCTGAACACGCTCAAGCATCAGCCGATGAAGATCGCGGCGATGGAGGCGCATTGGCATGAAACCCAGGAAGGCGAGGGCGTACCGCTGGTGGTGTTCGCGCTGCCGAACGAGAAGGAAGAGCGCAACGATTTCGAAGTCGCCATCCCGAAGCTGGGCAGCGTGATCCTCACCCACAGCCTGGACGGCACCTTCGATCCGCTCACCTCGGTGCCGGCCAGCGAGCGGCCGCCGGTGACGCCGGTGTTCTTCGCCTTCCGCATCATGGTTGGGCTGGGCACGCTGATGCTGCTGCTGGCCTGGGTGTCGGCTTTCCAGCTGTGGCGCAGGAAGCTGCTGGATTCGCCGTGGCTGCTGCGCGGCTGGAACTGGATGCTACCCAGCGGTTTCATCGCACTGCTGTCGGGTTGGTTCGTCACCGAGATGGGGCGCCAGCCGTGGGTGGTATATGGCGTGCTGCGCACCGCTGATGCGGTCGGCCCGCAGAGTGCGTGGATGACGGCGTTGTCGCTGGGTGTCTATGTGGTTGGCTATGCCTTCGTGTTCGGCTGGGGCATCTGGTACCTGGTGAAGATCCTGCGCCACGGGCCGCAGCCGTATGCCGAGGGGCCGTCGCTGGACCATGGCAGCCATACCCCGGCACGTCCGTTGTCGGCCGCCGATGAACCGCTGGAGGAGCGCTGACATGGACCTGATGACCTGGCTGCCGGTGGCGTGGTTCGCGGTGATCGGCTTCGGCGTGCTGATGTACGTGGTGCTGGACGGCTTCGTGCTCGGCATCGGCATCCTTGCCCCGTTCGCCGAGGACGAGGAACAACTGGACCTGATGATGAACACCGCCGCGCCGATCTGGGACGGCAACGAGACCTGGCTGGTGCTCGGTGGCGCTGGCCTGCTGGCGGCCTTCCCCAAGGCCTATGCGGTGCTGCTGTCGGCGCTGTACCTGCCGGTGCTGCTGCTGGTGGTGGCGCTGGTGTTCCGCGGCGTGGCCTTCGAGTTCCGCTTCAAGGCGCATCGATCGCGCCGGTTGTGGAGCGTGGCGTTCGGCCTCGGTTCGCTGCTGGCCACGTTTGCCCAGGGCGTGATCCTCGGCACCCTGGTGCAGGGCATCCCGCTGGTGGACGGTGTCTATCAGGGCGGGCCGTTTGCCTGGTTCAGCCCGTTCGCGATGCTGACCGGTGCCGCACTGGTGGCCGGCTATGCGCTGCTGGGCAGCACCTGGCTGATCCTGAAGACCGAAGGCCGCGTGCAGGCGCTGGCGCGGCAGATGACCCGGCCACTGGTGGTGGCGGTGATCGCGGCGATGGGCCTGGTCAGCAGTTGGCTGCCGTTCCTCGATTCGCGCCTGATGGCGCGCTGGTTCAGCGACGGCAACTTCTGGTGGCTGTCGCCGGTGCCGCTGCTGACCCTGGCGGTAGCCGCCGCGCTGTGGCGCAGTGCCACCCACCCGCGCCGCGACCTGCCGCCGTTCCTGCTCAGCCTGGCCCTGTTCGTGCTCGGCTTCCTCGGCCTGGTGCTGGGCATGTGGCCTTATCTGCTGCCACCGTCGATGACCCTGTGGCAGGCCGCCGCGCCGGCGTCGTCGCTGGGCTTCACGCTGGTCGGACTGGTCATATTGCTGCCGGTCATCCTCGGCTATACGGCGTGGTCCTACCGGGTATTCCGCGGCAAGGTGCACGCCGACACCGGTTACCACTGATCGATTGAAGACGGGGCCTGCCGGTGCCGGGCCCCGTGTTGGGAAATGTGAAACCTGCACACCCTGCGCGGGACGTGCTAGCGTGCGCTCCTTTCCGGCGGCCAGGGGGGCAGCCGGCGACGTCCTGGACGGACGCACGGCTGCAGGAACGGGGGGCCGCCGCGCGTCGCCGTAATGGCTCGTGCCTATCGTTCTCCCGTTGAAGCACCATCGCTAAATGATCGAATTCTCCATCGTCGACTGGGCTGCCTGGGCGCCCGGCCTGAGTGAGCGTAGCCAGTGGCTGGGCTGGGCCGATGCGCCGTACCTGCCGCACGGCGCGGACACGCCGGCGCTGGCCGAAGTGCCGGCGATGCAGCGCCGCCGCATCGAGCGGCTGGGCCGGATGGCGATCCAGGCCGCGTGCTGGTGCGAGGACGGGCAGGGCGCCGACAGTGACGTGCCGCTGGTGTTCGCCAGCCGCCACGGCGACGTGGCCCGTTCGATGGACCTGCTGGGCGCGCTGGTCGGCGACCAGCCGTTGTCGCCGACCGGATTCGGCCTGTCCGTGCACAACGCGATTGCCGCGCTGTATTCCATCGCCCGCGGCCACCGCGGCAACTACCTGGCGCTGGCGGCGGGCCAGGCCACGGTGGAGACGGCTTGCCTGGAGGCCGTCGGCCTGCTGGCCGACGGTGCCCGCGAAGTGCGGGTGGTGGTCTATGAGTCGCCACTTCCGGAAATTTACGCGACGTTCGCCGACGAACCCGACCCGTTCTTTGCCTGGTGCTGGCGCCTGACCGCCCCGGCAAAGGGCCGGCCGACGCTGTCGCTGCAGTGGCAGCCGGCCAACGCCCAGGCCAGTACTGCGCCCGGCCTGCTGCCGCATGCGCTGGACCTGCACCGGTTCCTGTTGTCCGGCGCGCCAGCGCTGGAACACGTGGCCCACGGCCAGCGCTGGCGCTGGAGCCGCCGTGGCTGAGCTGCTGCGCCGCCTCGACCACGCCTGGCGGGTGTTTGGCACCGGCCTGAGCTTTGTCGCATTTGGCCTGGGCGGCCTGCTGCTGGGCGTTCTGGTGATGCCGGTACTGCTGCTGATGCGTGACCCGGTGGCACGCCGCCGCCGCGCCCGACGCGTGGTCCAGGTCGCCTTCGCCAGCCACCTGCGGCTGATGCGCGGGCTGGGGGTGATGACGTACGAGATCGAGGGCGGCGAACGCCTGCAGCGCGACGGCCTGCTGGTACTGGCCAATCACCCGACCCTGATCGACGTGGTCTGCCTGATCTCGCTGCTGCCCAACGCCGACTGCGTGGTCAAGCGGGCCGTGGCCTGCAACCCGTTCATGCGCGGTCCGGTACGGGCCGCCGGCTACATCTCCAATGACGATGGCGCCGGCCTGGTCGATGACTGCGTGGCCGCGGTGCATGCCGGCGGCACCCTGGTGATCTTCCCGGAGGGCACCCGCAGCGTGCCCGGGCAGCCGCCACGGCTGCAGCGCGGGGCCGCCAACATCGCCGTACGGGGCCGCCTGGACGTCACCCCGGTGCGGATCACCTGCAGCCCGCCAACGCTGACCAAGGGGCAGAAGTGGTATCGTGTCCCCTCACGTCGCTTTCACGTTCGGCTGCAGATCGGCGAAGATATCCCGATCGCGCCATTTCTGGCCGAAGACGACTCGCCAAGGGGGGATGCCTTGGCAGCCCGTCGCGTCACCGAGCACCTTTCTCGTTATTTCGACCTGTCTGGAGATCCGAACCGTGCAAGCACTTGAGCACGAGATCAAGGAATTGATCATTTCCTCCCTTTCGCTGGAGGACATCACGCCGGAGGACATCGATCCGACCGCCCCACTGTTCGTCGAGGGCCTCGGCCTGGATTCGATCGACGCGCTGGAGCTGGGCCTGGCGCTGCAGAAGAAGTACGGTGTGAGCCTCTCGGCCGATTCGGAAGAAACCCGTCGCCATTTCTCCAGCGTGCGCGCGCTCGGCGAGTTCGTCGCCGCCCGCCAGTCGTAACGGTGCCAGGACCTGCCATGACCAAGAATGAACTGTTCGAACGCATCGTCAGCATCCTGACCGACAGCTTCGAGATTGAAACCGCCCGGATCACCCCCGAGGCCCGCCTGTACGACGACTTGGACATCGACAGCATCGACGCGGTCGACCTGATCGTGCAGCTGAAGCCGTTGCTCGGCCGCAACCTGCAGCCGGAAGCGTTCAAGGCCGTGCGTACCGTGCAGGACATCGTCGATGTGGTGCACAGGCTGCTGCCGGACCAGGCAGCCGCCTGACCGCAGCGCCGGCGGCTCCACCATGGCACGCGCACGCACGGTCGTGGTGGCTGCGATCTCGCTGGCCTACCCGGTGCTGGTGTACCTGGCGATGGGCCGCTTCGAGCCACGCTGGTTGTCGCTGCTGCTGTTCACCCTGGCCCTGCTGCGCGCGCTGAGTACGCGCCAGCCGCTGTGGTGGGCCGCGGCCGCCGGCACCGGCCTGCTGGCGGTGCTGGCCACCGTGCTCAACCAGGCCCTGCCGCTGAAGCTGTACCCGGCGCTGGTCAACGCAGTGATGCTGGCGGTATTCGGCACCAGCCTGCGTTTCGGCCCGCCGCTGGTGGAACGTCTGGCACGGCTGCAGGAACCGGACCTGCCCCCGTTCGCGGTGGCCTATACCCGCCGCGTCACCCAGGTGTGGTGCGGCTTCTTCGTTCTCAACGGCAGCCTGGCCCTGCTGACCGCGCTGTACGCGTCGGACCGGGCCTGGATGCTCTACAACGGATTGTTGGCGTACGTGATGATGGGCGTGTTGTTCGCAGGTGAGTGGCTGGTGCGGCGGCGGGTGAAGGCGGCGCACGCGCATGGCTGAGTGGATTGCCCTGGACCGGCTGCTGCTGGAGGCGCGGCCGCAGCGCAGCGTCGGCCTGTGCGACGGAGACATGGTTGACCACGCCTGCTTCCGCCAGCGCGTGCTGGGCTGGCGCGCCGCCTTTGCGGCGGCCGAAGGCCGTGACTGGGCCCTGTATTTCGATGATGCGGTGGCCTTTGCCGCTGCGTTGTTCGGTGCCTGGCATGCCGGCAAGCGGGTGTTCCTGGCTGCCGACAATCTGCCGGCCACGCTGCAGGCGCTGCAGCCGCAGGTGAGTGGTTTCGCAGGCGACGTGTCCGCCGATTATCGTCCGCTGGCGGCGCTGGACGCCGCACCGGACGAGGGTCTTCAGGCGCTGGACGAGCGCGCCTGCGAGCTGTGCGTGTTCACCTCCGGCAGCACCGGACAACCCAGTGCGATCAACAAGCGCATGGACCAGCTGACGCGCGAGGTGGACGCACTGCAGGCTGCGTTCGGCACGCAGCTGGAAGGCGTGCAGGTGCATGGCACGGTGTCGCACCAGCACATCTATGGCCTGCTGTTCCGCGTGCTGTGGCCGCTGGCTGCCGGCCGCCTGATCCATCCACGCCGGTTCTTCCACGAAGATCTGGTGGGTGCGCTGGCCGGTACCGATACGGTGCTGGTCGCGACCCCGGCCCACCTCAAGCGCCTGCCCGAGCAGCTCGACTGGGCCAGCCTGCATGGCCGCCTGCGCGCGGTATTCTCCTCTGGCGGCCCGCTGCCGGAAGAAGCCGCACGCCAGGTGCGGCAGTGGCTCGGCGTGGCACCGACCGAGGTCTATGGCAGCAGCGAGACCGGCGGCATCGCCTGGCGCCGCTGGGACACCGACCTGCCGCCGTGGCAGCCGCTGCCCGGCGTGCAGTGGCGCATCGAGGAGGGCTGCCTGGCGGTGGCCTCCGCACATCTGGAAACCCCGGATTGGTGGCGTACCCAGGACCGCGTTGAAGCGTTGGCCGATGGCCGCTTCCGCCTGCTGGGCCGCGCCGACCGCATCGTCAAGATTGAAGAGCGCCGCGTTTCGCTGGATGCACTGGAACGTGCGTTGCGCGAAGACGCCGAAGTGGATGACGTGCGCGTGCTGGTGCTGCCCGGGCAGCGCGAGCAGCTGGCCGCGGTGGTGGTACCGGCCGACCCGACGTTGCTGGAGGGCGGTGAGGCCGCGCGCCGCGCGCTGGGCCAGCGCCTTGGCACACGCCTGGCACAGGCTCATGACGCGGTCACCCGGCCGCGCCGCTGGCGGCTGGTGCCGGCGCTGCCGATCAACGCACAGGGCAAGGTCACCCAGGCGGCACTGGCAGCGCTGTTCCAGCCGCTGATGCCGGTGCCGGTCTGGGATCACCGCGATGCGGCCAGCGCCACGCTGCGGATGACCCTGGACCCGGCGCTGCGGCCGTTCCAGGGCCACTTCCCGCAGGCGGCGATCCTGCCCGGCGTGGCGCAGCTGGACTGGGCGGTGCGGTTTGGCCGCCAGGTGTTCGCCATGCCGGCAGTGTTCCTGCGCATGGATGCGGTGAAGTTCCAGCACGTGGCCCGCCCGGGCGATGAGCTGACCCTGCAGCTGGATTGGGATGCCACACGCAGCGTGCTGGCCTTCCGTTACACCTCCAGCCACGGTGTGCATGCCAGCGGCAAAGTGGTCTTCGCCGATGCGGACTGATCCGGCCGTTGCCGGTGCCGCGTTCGCGCCACTGGTGGTGATTCCCGTCTACGACCACGAGCACGCCATCGCGGCGGTGGTCGACGGCGTGCAGGCCGCCGGCCTGCCATGCCTGCTGATCGACGATGGCTCGCATGAGGCGTGCGCGGCAGCATTGCGTTCGCTGGCACAGCGCCAGGGCGTCGACCTGCTGCGTCTGGACGTCAACCAGGGCAAGGGCGGGGCGATGCTGGCCGGTTTCGCCGAAGCCGGCGCGCGAGGCTACAGCCACGTGCTGCAGATCGATGCCGACGGCCAGCACGATACCCGCGATCTGCCACGCTTCATCGAAGCGGCGCGCGCCCATCCCGAGGCGGTGATCTGTGGCATTCCGGCCTACGACGCCAGCGTTCCCAAGGCGCGCCTGTATGGCCGCTACGCGACCCACATCTGGGTCTGGATCAACACGCTGTCGCTGCATCTGCGTGACACCATGTGCGGCTTCCGCGTGTATCCGCTGCCGCCGGTGCTGCGCCTGATCGGTGAAGAAACCATCGGCCGGCGCATGGATTTCGATACCGAAGTGATGGTGCGCCTGTACTGGCGGCACCTGCCGGTCGAGCACCTGGCCACGCGCGTGACCTATCCATCCGATGGCGTCTCGCACTTCGATGTGTGGCGCGACAACGTGCGCATCAGCCGCATGCACACCCGCTTGTTCTTCGGCATGCTCTGGCGCGCACCGCGCCTGCTGTGGCGCCGCCTGCGGGGGCAGCGCTGAGATGGCGGCCGCGCAGGGGACCCCGCACTGGGCCGACATCGGCGAATCCACCTCGGTGGCCGGCGTGCTGTTCCTGTGCTGGGTGCACCGCTGGTTCGGGCGCTGGCCGTTCCGCCTGTGCGTGTGGCCGGTGGTGGCCTGCCATTGGCTGGGCAACCGCGTTGGCCGCCAGGCCTCGATGCAGTACCTGCAGCGCCTGCAGGCGCACAGCGGTGCGCTGGGTCGCGCGCCGACCCGGGGTGACAGCCTGCGCCACTTCTTCGCGTTTGCCGACACGATGCTGGACAAGATCCTCGGCCTGGGCGGACGCTATCCGGCCGAACGCATCCACCTGCATCGCGACCTGGTGCTGGAGAAGATCGCGCGCCGCGAAGGCGGGCTGATCCTCACCGCGCACATCGGCTGCCTGGAGCTGTGCCAGGTACTGGCCGAACAGGTGCCGGGGTTCCGCATCACCGTGCTGGTGCACACCGCGCATGCGCAGCGCTTCAACCGCCTGCTGCAGCGGCTGGACCCGCTGGCGGCGGTGGAGCTGGTGCAGGTAACCGAAATGGGACCGGCCACGGCGGTGATGCTGGCAGAGCGCGTGGCGGCCGGTGGCTTCGTCGCCATCGTCGGCGACCGCACGCCGGTGCAGGGCGGCCGCAGCGTCACCGCCGATTTCCTTGGCCACCGCGCGCCGTTCCCGATCGGTGCCTACGTGCTCGCCGCCGCGCTGGGCTGCCCGGTCTACACGATGGCCTGCCTGCACCAGGGCGAGGGTTATCGCGTGGCGTTTGAACAGTTCGCCGAACGCATCGTGCTGCCGCGTGGCTCGCGCGATGCCGCACTGGCCGAACAGGCACAGCGCTTCGCGCGCTGGCTGGAACTCCAGGTCATCCAGTCCCCGTTGGACTGGTTCAACTTCTTCCCCTTCTGGGATCAGGCTCCGCATGACGACTGACGCCGTACCCGTGTGCCGCTTTGGCGATGCACCGTTGACCATTGAAGACGTGGTTGCCCTGGCCCAGCGCCAGTGCGACGCCGCACTGAGCGACGCGCCGGCGTTCCGCGCGCATATCCAGCGCGGTGCCGATTTCCTCGACCGCCTGCTGCGCGAGGACGGCGTGATCTATGGCGTGACCACCGGCTACGGTGACTCGTGCACGGTGAACATCCCGCCGGCGCTGGTGGCTGAGCTGCCGCACCACCTGTACACCTACCACGGCTGTGGCCTGGGCCGTTACCTGGACCCGGTCGAGACCCGTGCGGTACTGGCTGCGCGCCTGGCGTCGCTGGTGCGTGGCATGTCCGGTGTCAGTGTGCCGCTGCTGGAAGGCCTGGCCACACTGCTGCAGCACGACGTGCTGCCGATGATTCCGGCCGAGGGCTCGGTGGGTGCCAGCGGTGACCTGACCCCGCTGTCGTACGTGGCCGCGGTGCTGTGCGGCGAGCGCGAGGTGCTGCACGACGGCCGCGTGCAGCTGGCGGCGGAGGTGCTGGCGAAGATCGGCATGACCCCGCTGAAGCTGCGGCCGAAGGAAGGCCTGGCGATCATGAACGGTACCGCCGTGATGACCGGCCTGGCCTGCCTGGCCTGGCAGCGCGCCGATTACCTGGCGCGCATGGCCACGCGGCTGACCGCGTTCAACGTGCTGGCCAGCGACGGCAACGCGCATCACTTCGACGAAACCCTGTTCGCCGCCAAGCCGCACCCGGGCCAGGGCCGCATCGCCGCGCGCCTGCGCAGCGACCTGCACAGCGAGCGTCCGCCGCGCAATGAACAGCGCCTGCAGGACCGCTACTCGCTGCGCTGCGCGCCGCATGTGATCGGCGTGCTGGAGGACAGCCTGCCGTTCCTGCGCCAGCTGATCGAAACCGAACTGAACAGCGCCAACGACAACCCGCTGATCGATGCTGACGGCGAGCGCATCCTGCACGGCGGTCATTTCTACGGCGGCCACATCGCGCTGGCGATGGACACCCTGAAGAACACCGTGGCCAACCTTGCCGATCTGCTCGACCGGCAGCTGGCACTGGTGGTCGATGCCCGCTACAACCACGGCCTGCCGGCCAACCTGTCGGCGGCCACCGGCCCGCGCGCGGCCATCAACCATGGCCTGAAGGCGCTGCAGATCAGCGTTTCGGCATGGACCGCCGAAGCGCTGAAGCAGACCATGCCGGCCAGCGTGTTCTCGCGCTCCACCGAATGCCACAACCAGGACAAGGTCAGCATGGGCACCATTGCCGCGCGCGATTGCCTGCGCGTGATCGAGCTGACTGAACAGGTAGTGGCCGCGATGCTGATCGCTGCCCGCCAGGGCCTGGCGCTGCGCGAACGGGTTGGCCTGAACGCGCAGCTGCATGGCAGTCTGGCCGACATGTACGCCGACCTGGGGCAGCGCATCGCCCTGGTTGAAGAAGACCGCGCGCTGGATCGCGAACTGCGGGAGCTGCTGGTGGAGATCCGCGCGCAACGTTGGGAGCTGTATGCCGGTGAATGAAGCAATCGAACGGGCCGGCGAGATTTCGCTGACCCCCGCCTTCCATGACTGCGATCCGATGAACGTGGTCTGGCATGGCAACTACTTCAAGTACTTCGAGATCGCGCGCTGCGCGCTGCTCGGGCGCTACGACTACGACTACCCGCAGATGCTCGAATCGGGCTACCTGTGGCCGGTGGTCGATGCCCGGGTGAAGTACGTGCGCCCGCTGCTGTTCAACCAGGCCCTGCGCGTGATCGCGCGCATCGTGGAATGGGAGAACCGGCTGAAGATCGAGTACGAGATTCTCGATGCGCAGAGCGGCCAGGTGCTGACCCGCGCGATGACCATCCAGGTCGCGGTGGACGCGGCCAGCAAGGAAATGCTGTACCAGTGCCCGCCGGTACTGTGGGAACGCCTGGGAGTGCCCGCGCCATGAACCGAGCGAACCGTTTTGCGCGCGCACTGCTATGCGCGTCGCTGCTGCTGGCCGCACCGCTGGTGCAGGCCGCCGATCCGGCCATCGATGCGATCACCCAGGCGGTGGCCCGGCCGGATGTGCTGCGTGGCCAGTTCAGCCAGGAAAAGCAGGTCAGCGGCTTCAAGAACCCGCTGCGTTCTCAGGGCCGGTTCGTGGTCGCGCGCCAGCACGGCGTGATCTGGTCCACGCTCAAGCCGTTCCCCTCCGAGGTGGTGGTCACCGCCGACCGCATCCTCAGCCGCCAGCGCGATGGCAGCACCCGCGTCGAACTCGATGCACGGCAGCAACCGGCGATGCGTTCGGTGAACGCGATCATGTTCGCGCTGATGAGTGGCGACGTGCAGGCGCTGTCCAGCCAGTTCAACGTGGCGGCCAGCCGTGAAGGACAAGGCTGGCGGCTGCGCCTGACGCCGAAGTCGGCGATGCTGGCCAAGGCTTTCGAATCGCTGACCCTGCAGGGCGACCGCTACGTGCGCCAGGTCGAGATCGTGGAGGCCAACAAGGACCGCACGCAGATCCAGTTCAGCGCGTTGAGCGAGACGCCGGTCACGCTCAATGCCGACGAGGCCCGCCGCTTTGAGTGAGGCCGCGGCATCGAACGCACCGGACCGGTTGCGGCGCTGGTGGCACTGGCTGGGCATCGCCTGGCTGCTGGTGCTGCTGGTGATGGGCGCGCAGCAGTGGCGCCTGTGGAGCCAGCAATCGCGGATCGACACCGACATCCTCGCCCTGCTGCCGCAGGATGCACACGACCGCCTGTTGAGCGATGTCACCCGGCGCATCGCCGATGGCAGTTCGCGGCAGGTGGTGGTGCTGCTGGGCAGCAAGGACGGCGCCGCCGCCAAGCGTGCGCAGGCGGCTTTTGCCGCGGCCATGGCCAAGGACGCCGATCACGCCCTGCTGGTACCCAGCGGCTCGATCGAAGGCTGGTTCGATGAGGCGCGCGCGTTCTACGCGCCGTACCGCGATCGCCTGCTCACGCCGGCCCAGCGCGAGCAGCTGCAGGGCAGCGAACCGGGCGCATTGGCCGAGCAGGCATTGGCCGCGCTGTACGGTCCGATGGGCGCGCCGCGCCTGACCGACTGGCGGCAAGACCCGTTGTCGCTGTGGCCGCAATGGTGGCAGCAACAGGCGCAGGGTTCGGGACTGCGGCTGGGCGATGACGGCCTGCTCGAAGCCGAGGGCAAGCATTGGGCCGCGCTGCAGTTCGATACGCCGGGTTCGGCATTCCAGCTCGATGGTGAGCGCCATCTCGACGGCCTGCTGGAACGCGCCGGGCAGGCAGCAAAAGCGGCCGCTCCTGATCTGGAGATCCTGCATGCCGGCGTGCCGCTGCATGCCGAAGCGGCCGCGGTGCAGGCCAACCAGGAGATCAACACCATCGGTTGGGGGTCGCTGGCGGCGGTGCTGCTGCTGGTGTGGCTGGCGTTCCGTTCGCTGCGGCCGATCCTGCTGGTCGCCGCGTCGTTGCTGATCGGCTGCGGCGTGGCGCTGGCGGTGACCGTGCTGGTGTTCGGCAAGGTGCACGTGCTCACCCTGGTGTTCGGCGCGTCGCTGGTGGGCGTGGCCGAGGATTACGGCATCCACTGGTTTGCCTCGCGCCAGGCCGAGCCGGCCGATCGTCGCTGGAAGCTGCTGCGGCATCTGCTGCCGGGCCTGTGGCTGGCGTTGCTGACCAGCGCACTGGCCTACCTGGCCCTGGGCCTGGCCCCGTTCCCGGGCCTGCGCCAGATGGCGCTGTTCTCGGTGGTCGGCCTGGCTGCCGCCTTCCTCACGGTGATCTTCTGGTTCCCGTGGCTGGATGGTGGCGAGATCCGCCAGACCCGCTTCTCGCAGTGGCTGGGCAACACGCTGGAGCGCTTCCCGCGCCTGCATGGCCGCCGCGCGGTGACGATGTTCGTGGTGATCACGCTGGCACTGTCTGCCATCGGCATCGCGCGCCTGCAGAGCAACGACGACCTGCGCAGCCTGCAGTCGTCGCCGCCGGCATTGATGGCGCAGCAGATCCGCCTGAGCCAGTTGCTGGGCATGCCCAGCCCGGCGCAGTTCTACCTGGTGCAGGGTGCCGATGCCGCGCAGCTGCTGCAGCGCGAAGAAGCACTGACCGAGCGCCTGCGTGTATTGGCCAACGACAAGCGCATTGGTGGCTATCGCGCGATCAGCGATTGGCTGCCGTCGCCGTCGCGCCAGCAGGCCGATGCCGCGCTGACCGCGAGGGTGGAACCCGGCGTGCTGTCGGCCGTGTCCGAGGCCGTGGGCGAGCCGCTGCAGCGGCCGCAGTTCGCCGCCGCGCCGCTCACCGCCGAAGCCTTCCTGGCCTCGCCGGCCTCGCAGCCGTTCCGTCACCTGTGGGTGGGTGAGGTCGGTGGGCAGATGATCAGCGTGGTGATGGTCGATGACCTGTCGCGCGCCGATGCGCTGGCCACCCTGCAGGGCGCGGCCGAAGGCCTGCCGGGCGTGCGCTGGGTGGATCGCACCGCCGACTTCTCCACGCTGCTGGGCCACTACCGCAAGCTAATGGGTGGGCTGCTGCTGGTCGGCATCGCGCTGGTGTTCGGCGCGCTGTGGCTGCGCTACCGCCGCCAGGCCTGGCGCGTGTTCGCACCGACCCTGATCGCCGGTGCCTTGACCCTGGGCCTGCTGGGCCTGTTCGGCCAACCGCTGCAGCTGTTCAACGTACTGGCACTGATGCTGCTGCTGGGCATGGGCATCGACTACGGCATCTTCCTGATCGAGCACCGTGGCGATGCCAGCGCCTGGCTGGCAGTGTGCGTGGGCGCGGCCAGCACCTGGCTGTCGTTCGGCCTGCTGGGCCTGTCGCAGACCCCAGCGCTGCGCGCGTTCGGCCTGACCCTGCTGTTCGGCATCGGCCTGGTCTGGCTGATCTCGCCGCTGTTCCGGCCGCCGCCACATGACCTGCCGCCAGCTTGAACCTGTCTTCCGACTTCCTTCTTTCCACCTGATCGAGCAACAAGGACGCACCGATGAATACTGCTGTGGATGCTGTCGAACGTACTGAAATCCTGATCATCGGTGCGGGCCCGGCCGGCTCGGTGGCCGCGGCGATGCTGCGCCAGCATGGCCGCCAGGTGCTGATGCTGGAGCGCCAGCAGTTCCCGCGCTTCTCGATCGGTGAAAGCCTGCTGCCGCAGAGCATGGAGTACATCGAAGCGGCAGGCCTGCTGCAGGACGTGGTCGAAGCCGGCTTCCAGTACAAGAACGGCGCGGCCTTCGTGCACGGTGAAGCGCGTACTGCCTTCGACTTCCGGAAGAAGTTCTCGCCGGGCTGGGGTACCACCTACCAGGTTCAGCGCGCCGACTTCGACAACGTGCTGGCACGCGGCGCCGAGCGCATGGGCACCACGCTGCGCTTCGGCGATGAAGTGCTTGCGGTCGAGCCGGGCGAGCAGCCGGCGGTGACCGTGCGTCGTCCGGACGGCAGCGAGTACCGCATCGAGGCCGATTTCATCCTCGATGCATCCGGCTTCGCGCGCTTGCTGCCACGCCTGCTGCAGCTGGAATCGCCGTCCAACTTCCCGGTGCGCGGCGCGATCTTCTGCCACGTGCGCGACAACATTCCGGCCGAAGCGGACTTCGATCGCAACAAGATCCTGATCACCACCCATCCCGAGCACATCGACGTCTGGTACTGGACGATCCCGTTCTCCAACGGCTGCTGCTCGCTGGGCGTGGTCGCCGAGCCGTCGTTCTTCGAGCGCTACGAGGGCGACGACCTGCAGAAGCTGCAGGCCATCGTCGGCGAGGACCCCAACCTGACCCGGCTGCTGGCCAACGCCGAATGGGCGGTGCTGCCGGTGCGTCGCATCACCGGTTACTCGGCCAATGTCAGCTCGTTGTGGGGCCCGGGCTACGCCCTGCTGGGCAATGCCGGCGAGTTCCTCGACCCGGTGTTCTCCTCCGGCGTCACCATCGCCTTCAAGTCCGCGCAACTGGCCAGCGAATGCCTGGCGCGACGCTATGCCGGTGAAACCGTCGACTGGGAAGCTGAATTCTCGATCCCGCTGCGTGCCGGCGTGAAGACCTTCCGCCGCTTCGTTGAAAGCTGGTACGAGGGCGGCTTCCAGAAGATCATCTACCACCCGCAGCAGCAGCCCGAAGTGCGCGACATGATCAGTTCCATCCTGGCCGGCTACGCCTGGGACACCAACAACCCGTATGTGGCCGACGAAAGCGGCCGCCGCATGCGCGTGCTGGAGCAGCTGTGCAGCGCCTGATCGCCCGTACCGCGGCCGTGCTGCTGTGCCTGCTGCTGGCCGCCTGTGCCGGCCGCATGCCCAAGCCATTGGTGGAACTGCCGCCGCTGCGCCTGTCGCCGGGCAGCCTGCCGGCGCCGCTGGCATTGCAGCAGCAGCTGCATTTCCGTTTCGGTACGCATGAGCGCGACCTGGATGCTCTGCTGGAAGCCGATGCGCAGCAGGTGCAGCTGGCGGTGCAGGCGATGGGCCAGACCGGCGTGCGCCTGCAGTGGGACGGCCAGCAGCTGACCCAGCAGCGCGCACCGTGGCTGCCGCCGCAGGTGCGTGCCGAGCGCGTGCTGGATGACCTGCAGTTCGCGCTGTGGCCGACCGCGGCCATTGCCGCCGCGTTGCCGGCAGGTTGGCAGGTCAGCGATGACGGCCGGCAGCGCAGCCTGTCGCGCGACGGCACGGTGTGGCTGCAGCTGCAGCGCCTGGACGATGGCAGCGTGCAGCTGGACAACCGCGCCGAAGGCTATGCGCTGCGCATCGAATCGATCGACATGGCCGGGCAGGACCGATGAGTGCACCGATCTACCTGAACGACCTGGGCGTGGTCTGCGCGCTCGGCGATGGCCGCGCCGCGGTCGCGTCGGCGATGTTCGCCGATGTGCCGGGCGGGCTCAGCGACAACGACAGCCTGCTGCCGGGGCGCACCCTGGCGCTGGGAGAGGTGCGCACGCCGCTGCCGGCGCTGGAGGACCTGCCGGTGGCCCTGCGCGGGCGCAACAACGCCCTGCTGGACGTGGCACTGGCGCAGATCGCACCAGCGGTGGCCGCCGCGATCGCCCACCATGGTGCCGAGCGTGTGGCGGTGGTGCTGGGCACCAGCACCTCGGGCATTGGTGAATCCGAGCAGGCCCTGCGCACCCACGCCGAACAGGGCCAGTGGCCGCAGGGCTTCGATTACGCCCAGCAGGAAATGGGCACCGCCGCGCAGTTCGTGCGCCAGCGCAGTGGTGCACAGGGGCCGGCATGGACCCTGTCCACCGCCTGCTCGTCCAGCGCCAAGGCGCTGATGTCGGCCGCGCGCATGCTGCGCGCCGGCATCGTCGATGCGGTGATTGCCGGCGGTGCCGATTCGCTGTGCCGCTTCACCGTGGCCGGCTTCAGCGCGTTGGAATCGGTGTCGGCCCTGCGCTGCAATCCGTTCTCGCAGCACCGCGCCGGCATCAACATCGGCGAGGGCGCCGCGCTGTTCCTGCTTACCCGCGAGCCGGGTCCGGTGTGCCTGGCCGGGTGGGGCGAATCGGCCGATGCCCATCACATGTCCGCCCCCGATCCGCAGGGGATGGGGGCCATCGACGCCCTCCAGCAGGCGCTGCTGCGCGCCGGCTGGGGCGCCGACGAAGTGGATTACGTGAACCTGCATGGCACCGCCACCGGGCACAACGATGCGATGGAAAGCCTGGCGGTCTCGAAGGTGCTGGGCAATGGCGTGCCGGCCAGTTCGACCAAGCCGCTGACCGGCCATACGCTGGGTGCCTCGGGCGCGATCGAGGCGGCGCTGTGCTGGATCCTGCTGGCCGAGAACCCACAGCAGCAGCTGCCGCCGCACTGGTGGGACGGCGTGCCCGACCCCGCACTGCCGGTGCTGCCGCTGGTCGCGCCGGGCTCCTGCCTGGCGCAGGCGCCGCGGCGGGTGCTGAGCAATTCGTTCGCCTTCGGCGGCAGCAATGCCGTGCTGGCACTGGAGCGTCGATGAACACGCTGTACGCGATCGAGGACGTGGTGCCGCACCGCCAGGACATGTGCCTGCTGGAGCGCATCACGCAGTGGGACCAGGACACCCTCGAGGCGGAACTGGTGGTGCCCGAATCCGGCCTGTTCGTGGAGAACGGCGAAGTGCCGGCGTGGGTCGGCATCGAATACATGGCGCAGGCCATCGCGGCCTGGGCCGGCTGCCGCGCGCGTGCGGCCGGCAAGCCGCCGCAGCTGGGCTTCCTGCTCGGCAGCCGCCGCTACAGCAGCGCGCGCAGCAGCTTCCCCAGCGGTTCGCGGCTGCGCGTACAGGCGCGCTGCGAGCTGTTGGGTGACAATGGATTGGGGATGTTCGCCTGCCGCATCCTGGCGGGCGAGGACGAATGGGCGACAGCCAACGTGTCGGTGTTCGAACCGGCCGACGCGATGGCCTATCTGGAGAGTGGACAGGCATGACAGGGAATCGAAGCGTGCTGGTGACCGGCGCCAGCCGGGGTATCGGCCGGGCCATCGCGCTGCGCATCGCGCGCGACGGCTTCGACGTGGTGGTGCATTGCCGCAGCCGCGTGGAAGAGGCGCAGGCGGTGGTGGCCGAGATCCAGGCACTGGGCCAGCAGGCCCGCGTGCTGGTGTTCGACGTGGCCGACCGCGAGGCCGCACGCGCTGCGCTGGAGGCCGATGTCGACGCGCATGGCGCGTATTACGGCGTGGTCTGCAATGCCGGCATCGCCCGTGATGGCGCCTTCCCGGCGTTGTCGGCGGAGGATTGGGACCAGGTCATCCACACCAACCTGGATGGCTTCTACAACGTGCTGCATCCGCTGATCATGCCGATGGTGCGGCGGCGCAAGCCGGGCCGCATCGTCACCCTGTCGTCGGTGTCCGGGCTGGCCGGCAACCGCGGCCAGGTCAACTACAGTGCCGCCAAGGCCGGCATCATCGGTGCCACCAAGGCGCTGGCGCTGGAACTGGCCAGCCGCCAGATCACCGTCAACTGCGTGGCCCCGGGCCTGATCGAGACCGAAATGCTCAACGACGAAGTGGTTGAACACGCGCTCAAGCTGATTCCCGCCGGCCGCGTCGGTCATCCCGACGAAGTGGCGGCCACGGTGGCGTTCCTGCTGTCCGAGCCGGCCGGCTACATCACCCGCCAGGTGATCTCGGTGAACGGAGGCATGCTCTGATGGCTGCCGATCGTCGCGTGGTGGTCACCGGTGCGGCCGCCATCAGTCCGCTCGGCCACGACTGGCCCACCATCGAAGCGCACCTGCGCAGCTGCCGCAATGCCGTGCGCACGATGCCCGAATGGGATGTCTACGCGGGCCTGAACACCAAGCTGGCCGCGCCGGCGCAGGACTTCGAGCTGCCGCCGAACTACAACCGCAAGACCACCCGCTCGATGGGCAAGGTCGCAATCATGTCGGTGCGCGCCACCGAGGTGGCACTGCGCGAGGCTGGCCTGCACGAGCACCCGGTGCTGCGCAGTGGCCGCACCGGCGTGGCCTACGGCTCGTCCTCGGGCAGCCACGAGGCCACCGGTGAATTCGGCCGCATGCTCAACGAATTCACCACCGACGGCATCAGTGCCACCACCTACCTGAAGATGATGAGCCACACCGCGCCGGTCAACATCGGTGTGTTCTTTGGTTTGTCCGGGCGCGTCTACACCACCTCCAGTGCCTGCACCTCGGGCAGCCAGGGCGTGGGCGCGGCCTACGAAGCGATCCGCAGCGGCAAGCAGACGGTGATGGTGGCTGGCGGTGCCGAGCAGCTCGATGCCACTGCCGCGGCAGTGTTCGACACCCTGTTCGCCACCAGCGTGCGCAATGATGCGCCGCAGACCACGCCGCGCCCGTTCGATGCCGGCCGCGATGGCCTGGTGCTGGGCGAGGGTGCCTGTACGCTGATCCTGGAAGACCTGGAGCACGCGCAGGCACGTGGCGCCACCATCCTTGCCGAGGTGGTCGGCTACGGCACCAACAGCGATGGCCAGCACGCCACCCAGCCCAGTGCCGACACCATGGCCCAGGCCATGCGCCTGGCGCTGGAGGATGCCGGGCTGGACGCGGCGCAGATCGACTACGTCAACGCCCACGGCACCGCCACCGACCACGGTGACATCGCCGAGACCCAGGCGACGGCGCAGGTGTTCGGCAGCCGCATGCCGATCAGCTCGCTGAAGAGCTACGTCGGCCACATGCTGGGTGCCTGCGGTGCGTTCGAGGCATGGATGAGCATCGAGATGATGCGCGCCGGCTGGTTCGCGCCCACCCTGAACCTGGCCGAGGTCGATCCACGCTGCGGCCAGCTCGACTTCATCACCGGGCAGGGCCGTGAACTGCAGGCCGAGTACGTGATGAGCAACAACTTCGCCTTCGGTGGCATCAACACCTCGCTGGTGTTCCGCCGCTGGCGCGAGTGATCCACCGCCCCACCGCCGCTGTTCCCGCAACCTACCCGCACCCTCGACAAGGAGATGTTCCGATGCGCCGCACCCTGATGATCGCCACGGCCACCGCACTGCTGGCCCTGGCCTCCACCGCTTCTGCCCGCGATACCCGCGTGGAGCAGTCCCTGCAGGAACTGGTCAGCTCGCAGGCTGCCAAGGACGCCGGCATCGACGGCAGCGTCCGCTTCTACCTGGCCGGCCAGCCGGTCAGCGTGCAGCAGCGCCTGGGCGAAGACGTGACCAACAAGAAGACCAACGCCGCCAACAAGAGCGATGCCGAGGCCTGCCGCTGGGTCGCGCTGTCGGCGCTGCGCGCGCTGCAGGACGGTGCCAAGTCGCGCGGCGCCAACGCCGTGGTCGACATCGTCAGCTACTACAAGAAGAACGAGTTCAAGAGCAGCACCAACTACGAATGCTATGCCGGTGCGATCCTCGCCGGTGTCGCGCTGAAGGGCACCTACGCCAAGGTCAAGTAAGCGCCCGTGTGGCGGCGGCGTTGGCTGAACGCCGCCGCCACATTGCTGAATCCTGCCGGGGAAACGCCGCCGATCACGCCGCCATCGTCGGCTGACGGCTTTCCCCGGTGTCGGCTTTCCGACACAATCATGGCTCTTCCCGGGTTATCGTCCCGCGGACATGCACGCCTACGTCTATAAAAGCCAACTCAAGCCGGACACCTACGTCTACGTTCCCCGTCGCGATGATTTCAGCGCGCTGCCTGCGCCGCTGCTCACCTCGCTGGGGACGCTCGCCTTCGTCCTGGACGTGGCCCTGGATGCCCAGCGCCGCCTGGCCCAGGCCGATCCGGAAAAGGTCCGCAGCGAAATGAGCGAGCGCGGGTTCTACCTGCAGGTGCCGCCGTCGGTGGCCAGCCTGATGCCGCGCCACTATGACTGACACGTCCCGTCCGCGCGCCCTGTCGATCGCCTTCGCCGTGGGTGCCGTACTGGCGCTGGGCGCCGCCGTGGGCGGCGTTCCGGGCACCATCCTTGCGGCACTGGCGCAGCCGGCGTTCGCGCTGGGTGTGTCGTGGTGGCGTCGCAGCCGCGCGCTGCTGCCGCTGAAGATCGTCGCGCGCCAGGACCTGCCGGCGCTGCTGGCGTTGTGGACGGCAGCGCCGCTGTTGCTGGCGCTGCTGCTGGCCTGGCCGCTGGCGGCGCTGCGTGACAGCGGCAGCCTGGCCGCGGTGCTGGGCCTGAGCGTGCTGGTCAGTGCCGGCCTGCTGGCAGCCTGGCGCACCTGGCCGTTGTGGAACGACGTTGAACGGCTTGATGGCAGCCTGGCCCAGCATTGGCAGGCACTGGCCGGGCGCGACCTGACCGCCTGGCGTGGCCTCGGTGTGGCCGCGCTGGTGATTGCCCTGGCGGCACTGGTGGTACTGCCGGCCTGGCCGGACCTGCTGCCGGAAAGCGCGCGTTGGCCCGCCACACTGGCAGTGCTGGTGCTGTCGCCGCTGCTGCACCTGTTGTTGCAACGGGTGGCACCGGCGCCGTTGGTGTCACTGCGTGCGAGCCCGTTGGCCACCGCCAGCAACGAGCACGAACCGATGTTCGCCGCTGCGGCCGAAACCGCGCCGCTGGAGGCGATGGCGCCGCAGGAGCTGACCCCGGCCCTGTATGAAGCCGCCCGCCATGGCCGCATCGACCGGGGCCTGCAGCTGCTGCAGGCCGGTGCCGATCCGTATGCGCTGCCGGACCCGAACTGGCGCGACCAGCGCAGCCTGGCAGTGCTGGCGGCGGTGCTGCCGGACCTGCGCCTGCTGCGCGAACTGATCGCCCGTGGCGTCGATGTGAATGCGCCGCACCGGGGCATGACCCCGCTGCTGGCCGCCACCCGCGACAGCTGGCACGGCCGTCCCGAAGCGGTGATGACCCTGCTCGCCAACGGTGCCGATTCGCGTGCCATCGACAGCGATGGCAACACCCCGCTGCACCATGCCGCGCGCAGTTCCGACCCGGGCGTGGCCGCGCTGCTGCGCGATGCCGCCGCCGAAGTCGACGCGCTGAACAACGAGGGCTGGTCGCCGCTGGCCGTGGCCTGCCAGGTCGGCAACTGGCGCCTGGCCCGCTTCCTGCTCGAACGCGGTGCGCGCAGCGAACCGGCCGAAGGCACCCCGGTGTTGCTGGCCGCGGCCGCCACCGAAGACGACGATCCGGCCGGCGTGCAGCTGCTGCTCAAGCACAAGGCGCGGGCTGACGCGCGTGATCGCCAGCGCCGCAGCGCGCTGCATGAGGCCGCACTGGCTGGCCACGTCGAGATCATCGGCGTGCTGCTGGGTGCCGGTGCCAATCTGGAAGCGCGCGATGCGCTTGGCCGTACGCCGTGGCTGGAAGCGGCCCGTGCCGGTCGCGCCGCCGTGGTCGAGCATCTGCTGCCGCACAAGCCGGATCTGGTTGCGGTGGACGGCGAAGGCCGCAATGCGGTGCAGCTGGCGGCGATGGCCGAGGATGTCTCGCCATTGCTGATCAAGCGCCTAGTCGAGCTGGGCATCGCCGCCGATGCCACCGATCCGGTTGGCCGCCGTGCGGTGGACTACGCCGCCGAAGCCGGTCGCTGGGCGATTGTGGCCCTGCTGGACCCGTCCTATCCGTTGCCGGCCGCCGTCAGTGATGGCCTGGCCGAGCGCGGCGAAGCCGCCAGCGCCAGTGGCCTGCTGCCGGACCGTCCGCCGCTGACCCTGCTGCGCGAAGCGCTGGGCTTCGGCAACACCGATGGCATGGCCGCGCTGGCCAAGCTGTGCCAACCGGAAGAACTGGGTGGCCTGCTGCTCGATCCGGAACTGGCACTGGAGCCGCGTGCGGTCGACTGGCTGCTGGGCCACGGCGCCGATCCCTACGTGCGTGACGCCTGCTCCGACACGCCGATGTTCGCGCTGCTGTCGCGCGGCATCGATGCAGTGCCTGCGCTGCAGGTGATGCTGCAGCGTGGCCTGTCACCGGCCGGCCGCGGTGGCCTGGCGCGCTTCCTTGCCGCCTGCGCACAGCACGATCAGGCCGCCCGTGGCCTGGAGCAGCTGGCGCTGGAACTGCTGGAACGTGGTGCCGATCCGTTCGCGGCCTCGCCGGCGGGTGACCCGCCGTTGTCGCTGGCAGTCCGCCTGGGCTGGCTGCGCCTGCAGCAGGCCCTGCTCAAGGCCGGTGTCGATCGTGAAGCGCGTGACAGCCATGGCATGACCGCATTGCATCTGGCCACCGCATTGGCCCGCGAAGGCGCGCTGAAGCTGCTGGTGCAGCACGGTGCCTCGCCGGAAGCACGTGCCGCCGACGGCCAGACGCCGCTGGGCGTGGCGCTGTCGATCGGTCGCCGTGACCTGGCCGACTGGCTCGACTGGCGGGTGTGGCCGTTGCCGCGCCGCACCCTGCGCGAGGCCGATCTGCCGGCCGCTGCGATGGCTGGTGACGTCGATGCGGTGCGCCGCCTGATCGATCTGGGATTTGCCGTCGACGCAGTCGACGCACAGGGCTGCACCGCGCTGCTGCGTGCGGCCGGTGGTGGCCATCTGGCAGTAACCGACCTGCTGCTGGCACGCGGCGCCGATCCGCAGCACGCCGCTGCCAGTGGCGCGACGCCGCTGTCGGCTGCGGTCAGCATGCGCCAGGTGGACATCGTTTCGGCCCTGCTCGACGCCGGCGCCAAGCTGGAACACCGCCTGCCGGGCGGCGTGACCGTGCTGATGCTGGCCTCGGCGCTGGGCCTGCCGGACATCGTCGCGCGCCTGCTCACCGCCGGTGCCGACGTGCATGCCGGTGACGCGCAGCAGCTGGGCCCGCTGCACTGTGCCGCGCTGTACGGTTTCAGTGCCCGCGACCGCTCGCGTTTGCTGGCCCTGCTCGACACCCTGCTGCTGGCCGGTGCCGAACCGGACCAGGCCGCCGCCGGTTCGGTCACGCCGCTGCTGCTGCTGCTGGGTGCGCGTGCCGAGCCGGGTACCGCCTGCGACGAGCAGGTGGTGATGGCGGCGGTAGAGCGCCTGCTGGACGAGGACGTGAGCCTGGACGTGCGTGATCCGCGCGGTTTCGGCCCGCTGCATCTGGCCGCCCTGCACGGCCTGCCACTGCTGGTGCAGCGCCTGCTGCGCGCCGGTGCCGACCCGGAAGTGCGCGACAGCCTCAACCGCAGCCCGCGCGAGATCGCGGTGATGCGCGGCTTCATCGACGTGGCCGGCGAGTTCGAACCACGCGTGCCGGGCGTTTCGTCGATGGCGCGGTTCCTGCGCGACAACGGCTGATCGCTGGAAATGGGTAGTGCCGGCCGCTGGCCGGCAACCTCATGAAACCTCCGGGATCCCGAGGCTGCCGGCCAGCGGCCGGCACTACCGCAATCTGTGGTGGGTGCCGACCGTTGGTCGGCACGCCTACTTGCCGTCGCTTTCCGCGTCGGCCTCGAACAGGTGCATCAGGTCGTTGCGTGCATCGCGCGAGGTCTGGATCACCGCCGCCTCGTCGTCGTACACCAGGTACTGGTCGCGCAGCAGCTGCTCATCGTGCTCGCGGAAGCGCTGCACGTGGCGCTCGGCCACATCCGGTGCCACGCCCAGCGCGGTCAGCACGCGGCCGCTCATCTCCAGGCTGGTGCCGAACACTTCTCGGAACGGCTCGGCCGACATGTCCATCAGGCGCCACGCATGCTGGCGGTTGCGTGCGCGCGCCAGCACCTTCGCGTCCGGGTACAACCGGCGCACCATGCGCACCGCGCGCAGGTTGGTCTCCGGGTCGTCCACGGTGATCACGAACACATCGATGTGCTCGCCGCCGGCCGCGCGCAGCATCTCCGGCCGGGTCGGGTCGCCGTAGTACAGCTGGTTGCCGAAGCGGCGCAGGTCGGCCACGGTATCGGGGTTCGCTTCCAGTGCCACGAACGGCACCTTCTGCGCGGTCAGCAGGCGCGCGATGACCTGGCCGAAGCGGCCCATGCCGGCGATCAGCACCTTCGGCCGGTTGTCCGGTGCCACCTTGTCGGCCTCGGCTGCCTCGCGCGGCGTTGCCTTCTCCTGGCCGAGCAGCTTGAGCAGCGCGATCATCAGCAGTGGCGTGATCGCCATCGACAGGCCGACGATCGCCACCAGACGGTCATGGTTGGCGTTGCCCAGCAGGTGCGCGCGCTGCGCTTCGTTGAACACCACGAAGGCGAACTCGCCGCCCAGCCACAGCACGCTGCCCAGTAGCAGCGAGTGCCGTGAACTGAGCTTTGCGATGCGCCCGATCACGTACAGCAGGCTGAATTTGACCACCAGCAGGATCGCCACGCCGGCGGCGATCAGCCACGGCTCGGCAACGATGCGGTCGAGGTCGATGCCCATGCCCACCGCAATGAAGAACAGGCCCAGCAGCAGCCCCTTGAACGGCTCGATCTGCGCTTCCAGTTCGTGCCGGAACTCCGAATCGGACAGCAGCACGCCGGCCAGGAACGCGCCCAGGCTGGGGCTGAGGCCGGCCTCCTGCATGAACCAGGCGGTGCCCAGCACCACCAGCAGTGCGGTGGCGGTGAATACTTCCGGGCTGCGGGTACGCGCGATGATGCCGAACACCTTGCGCAGCACCGGTCGCCCGCACAGGATCACCACCGCCAGCGCGCCGAGGGCCACGGCGGCGTCTTCCCAGCGCAGGGTCTCGTTCTTTACCCCGCCCAGCAGCGGGATGGCCGCCAGCAGCGGAATCGCGATCAGGTCCTGGAACAGCAGGATGGCGAACCCGAGCCGGCCATGGTCGCTGTTGATCGCCTTGTGTTCTGACAGCAGCTGCAGGCCGACCGCGGTGGATGACAGCGCCAGCGCCACGCCCACCACCAGCGCGCTTTTCCACTGGAAATGGTCGAGCAGCAGCAGGCCCCCCAGCACCAGCCCGGACAGCGCCACCTGCGCCGCACCGGCACCGAATACCGAGCGCCGCATCACCTTCAGGCGTGCCGGCGACAGTTCCAGGCCGATCACGAACAGCAGCATCACCACGCCGATCTCGGCGGCGCCGAGGATGCGGTCGGCGTCCTGCACGAAGCCGAGCCCGTCCGGGCCCAGCACCACGCCGGCCGCCAGGTAGCCCAGCACCGCGCCGAAGCCGAACTTCTTGAACACCGGCACGGCGATGACCGCTGCCAGCAGCAGCACCAGCGCCAGTTCCAGACCACCGCTATGCATGGGAATACCTGGTCATCGGGGGAGCCGCTGTGCGTCCGTTCGGGTTGGGAAAAGCGTGGCGAACACCACCGCGCCATTATGCGCGCCGGCCTGTGCATGCACGAGAACAACCTGCGGGCAGGGTGCTGCCGCGGCGGGACCGGGTTGACCTGCATGGTCCACGGGTCCAGACTGCCCGCCGCTGGCGGCGCGTCCGTCGGCACACGCATCCCGGAGTCCCCAACCCATGTCCAGCGACAGTAGAAGTCGACCTCGTTCGACGCCAGCGATGGCCACCGCCTGACATCGGGACGGTTTGCCTGCGTTGGCGTTGCGCGAGGTCGCACCCCCACAAGGCAAACCCGATGAACCAGAAGCAATTGCTGCGCCCGGTGGCCGATGCCGCCGCACTGGCCGCGCCGCTGGCGAATTTCAACACCGCCGATGCGGTGGAATTCCTCAACACGCTGGAACTGACCCGCGCCTCGGAAACGCTGGCTGCGCTGCCGTTGCCGCGTGCAGTGAAGATGCTCGAAGCGCCGGAGCTGCACCGCAGTGGCGAACTGGTGGCCGCGCTGCCGCCGGCGCGGGCTGCGGCGCTGCTGGGCCTGATGGCCGATGACCGCGCCACCGACATCGTCCACGAGCTGGATGAGGAAGAACGCGCGCGGCTGATCCCGCTGCTGGGCACCGACGCCCGCCAGGCCATCCAGAAGCTGCTCAGCTACCCACCGAACACTGCCGGTGCGCTGATGACCACCGAGTACGTGGCGGTGCCTGCCAGCTGGACGGTGGCGCAGACCCTGCAGCACATCCGCCAGGTCGAGCGCACCCGCGAGACGGTGTACGCGATCTACGTGCTGGACCCAGCCAGCCAGCAGCTGCAGCAGGTAGTGACCATGCGCCGGCTGATCACCGGCCTGCCGGAGGAATCGATCCTGGATGTGGCCCAGGTCAATCCGCCGGTGACGGTGGATGCGCTGATGGACCAGGAGGAAGTGGCGCGGCTGATCCGCCGCCACGACCTGCTGGCGATCCCGGTGGTCGACGACCAGCAGCAGATGCTTGGCATCGTCACCGTGGACGACGTGCTCGATGCGCTGATCGAGGAATCCACCGAGGACGCGCACAAGTTCGGCGGCATGGAGGCACTGGACAAGCCCTATATGCAGATCGGCTTCTTCGAGATGCTGCGCAAGCGCGCCGGCTGGTTGAGCGTGCTGTTCCTGGGTGAGATGCTGACCGCCAGCGCGATGCAGCACTATGAGGACGAACTGGCGCGTGCGGTGGTGCTGACCCTGTTCATCCCACTGATCATGAGTTCGGGCGGCAACTCCGGTTCGCAGGCCACCTCGCTGCTGATCCGCAGCCTGGCGCTGCGCGAACTGCGCCTGCGCGACTGGTGGAAGGTGGCCCTGCGCGAAGTGCCCACCGGCATGGTGCTGGGCGCGATCCTCGGCTGCCTGGCCATCGTGCGAATCGTGATCTGGCAGCTGGGTGGCCTGCATGACTACGGCGAGCACTGGATCCTGCTGGCGATCACCATCGGTGCGGCGCTGGTCGGCATCGTCACCTTCGGCTCGCTGTCCGGCTCGATGCTGCCGTTCATCCTGAAGCGGCTCGGCTTCGACCCGGCCAGTGCCTCGGCCCCGTTCGTGGCCACCCTGGTGGACGTGACCGGCCTGGTGATCTACTTCAGCATCGCCGCGATGATCCTGCACGGCACGCTGCTGTAAGTCGGAACCATCGTGCTCCGGCAGGTGCCGACCTTGGTCGGCACGCAGAACAAAAAGGGGACGGAGGGGATTAAGTCGTTCAAGGCACATGAGGCACAAACGACTTAATCCCCTCCGTCCCCTTTTTTGGGTACCGTAGGCGCATGAGTACCTACCACCTGCAGTCCGTGTTTCGTCCGCAGTCGGTCGCGGTGATCGGCGGCAGTCCACGTGAGCGTTCGGCCGGGCGCGCGGTGATGCGCAACCTGCGTGGCACTGGCTTCCCCGGCAAGGTGGCCTGGATCAACCCGCGGCATGCCGAGATCGATGGCATCCGCACGATCAAGCGGTTGAAGGATCTGGACTGGGTACCGGACCTGGTCGTCATCACCGCACCGGCGGCGATCGTGCCGCAGGTAGTGCGTACCGCCGCCGAACGCGGCGTGCAGGCCGCGATCATCCTCACCGCGCACCTGGGCGAAGGCCCGGGCTCGTTGTCGGAACAGGTGGAAACGGTGGCGCGCAAGCATGGCCTGCGCATCCTGGGCCCGCACTGCCTGGGTGTGATCGCACCGCATGCGCGGCTCAATGCCAGCATCGCCGCGCACTTCCCGCAGGCCGGCGACCTCGCCCTGATCTCCGAATCCTCGGCGATTGCGGCGGCGCTGGTGGAATGGGGTGTGGCGCGCTCGGTCGGCTTCTCCGCCGTGGTCTCGCTGGGCGACACGATGGACGTCGACTTCGGCGACCTGCTCGATTACTTCGCCACCGACTACCGTACCCGCGCCATCCTGCTCTACGTCGAGCAGATCAAGGACGCGCGCAAGTTCATGTCGGCCGCGCGTGCCGCCGCCCGCGCCAAGCCGGTGGTGGTGGTGAAGTCCGGCCGCGCCGAGCGCGTGCAGCCGGGCAGCCGCGATACCCATGTGCAGGCCCTGGCCTGCGCCGACGACGTCTACGGCGCGGCCTTCAACCGCGCCGGCCTGCTGCGCGTGGGGGCGCTGGACGAGCTGTTCACCGCCGCCGAATCGCTGGGTCGGTTGGGGACGTTCCCCGGTCGCCGCCTGGCCATCCTCAGCAACGGTGGTGGCGTGGGTCGCCTTGCGGTGGACCAGCTGATCGCATTGCGTGGCACGCTGGCCAACCTGTCCGACAGCACCATCGAGAAACTCGACGCGGTGCTGCCGCAGGGCTGGTCGCGCAGCAATCCGGTGGACATCGTGGTTGACGCCGATGGTGACCGCTATGCCGCAGCCATCGAAGCGCTGCTGGCCGACAACGAGAATGACGCGGTAATGGTGGTCAATGTGCCGACCGCGTTCACCTCATCGGCGGACGCGGCGCAGGCGCTCACCCGCACACTGGGCCTGCGCCCGCGCCATCACCGCGACAAGCCGGTCTTCGCGGTGTGGCTGGGCAACGACGACCAGGCCACGGCCACGCTCAACGCGGCACGCGTCCCGACCTACCCGACCGAGGCCGAAGCCGTACGTGGCTTCCAGCATCTGGTGCGCTACCGCGAAGCGCAGAACGCGTTGATGGAAACGCCGCCCAGCCTGCCGCAGGATTTCAGTGTCGACACGGCCGCCGCGCGCGCACTGGTCGATGCCGCCCTGGCCAACGGCCAGCAGTGGCTGGACCCGCTGGCCACGCATGAACTGCTCAAGGCCTATGGCATTCCGTCCGCGCCGGTGATGCATGCGCGCGATGCGCACGAGGCGATGGACCTGGCGCAGCCGCTGCTGGAGCGCGGTGCCACGGTCGCACTGAAGGTTCTCTCGCCGGATATTCCGCACAAGTCGGAAGTGGATGGCGTGCGCCTCAACCTGTCCACGCTGCCGGCGGTGCAGAGCGCGGCCAACGCGATCCTGTCGCGCGCACGCCAGCTGCGGCCGGATGCACGCATCGATGGCCTGCTGGTACAGCCGACCATCGTCCGCCCGAAGGCGCGCGAACTGATCGTCGGCATCGCCGATGACGCGACGTTCGGTCCGGTGATCGTGGTCGGTCGCGGCGGCACTGCCGTCGAAGTGATCAACGACAAGGCACTGGCGCTGCCGCCGCTGGACCTGCGCCTGGCCCATGAGCTGATCGGCCAGACCCGCGCCTCGCGCATCCTCAAGGCTTACGGTGACGTGCCGGCGGCTGACGAGCGCGCACTGGCGCTGGCGCTGGTGAAGCTGGCACAACTGGCTGCCGATATCCCCGAGGTGCGCACGCTGGACATCAACCCGCTGCTGGTCGACGGCAAGGGCATCCTCGCCCTCGATGCCCGCGTAGCGGTGGCGCCGTCGCGCATCCTGCACAAGGGCCGCGGCCATCCGCGTTTCTCGGTGTTCCCGTACCCGAAGGAGTGGGAGCGCACCATCGAGCTGTCCGATGGCGGCCGTGCCTTCGTGCGCCCGGTGCGGCCGGAGGACGACGCACTGTTCCGTGCGTTCTTCGCCCGCGTCAGTGACGAGGATCTGCGCCTGCGTTTCTTCCAGTCGGTGAAGCACTTCAGCCACGAGTTCATCGCGCGCCTGACCCAGCTCGATTACGCACGCTCGATCGCGCTGGTGGCGATCGAACCGCGCAGCGGCGAAATGCTGGGTGCGGTGCGCCTGCACGCCGATGCCGATTACCACCGTGGCGAGTACGGCATCCTGATCCGTTCGGACCTGAAGGGCCACGGCATCGGCTGGCGGTTGATGGCGATCATGATCGAGTACGCCAAGTGGCTGGGCCTGGACGTGGTCGAAGGCCAGGTGCTGCGCGAGAACAGCACCATGCTGGCGATGTGCCAGAGCCTGGGCTTCAAGACCAGGCTGGATCCAGACGATCCGACGGTGATGATGGTGACCCTGCCGGTGCAGCAGGTCGAGGTGCCGGCACCGGACTTGTAGAGTCGAGCTTGCTCGACTGTCGCCATCGGGAAGCAGTCGAGCAAGCTCGACTCTACGGCCAGGTTAGCGGAGGGGCTCCACCACCACCGCCGTGCCATAGCACAGCACCTCGGTCAGCCCGGTCATCACATCGGTGGCGTCGTAGCGCATGCCGATGATGGCGTTGGCACCGAGCTGGCGCGCGTGCTTGACCATGTCGCGGTAGGTTTCCTCGCGGGCCTGCTCGCACAGTTCGGTGTAGATGGTGATGTTGCCGCCGAAGATCGTCTGGATGCCGCCCAGAAAGTTGCCGACGATCGAGCGCGAGCGCACGGTGATGCCGCGGACCACACCCAGATTGCGCACGACACGGTGGCCGGGCAGCTCGAAGGCGGTGGTGACCAGCGCATCGTCGAAGCGCAGCGCGGGCGGGGAAGGGGAGCCGCTGTTGTAGGGGTCTGCCATGGTCGCGTCCGTGTCGTCGCTTTCTGTAGAGTCGAGCCATGCTCGACTGGCTGTGGCGCAGTCGAGCATGGCTCGACTCTACAACGCAACCGCCCGTTGCGGCATGGCTCCGTCACCGTGATGGCGCGACAATACCCCCATGACCAACCGTATCCCCCTGTTGCTGCTGCCCGGCCTGCTCAACGACGCCGAGCTGTGGCGCTCACAGTTGGCTGACCTGGCCGACATCGCCGATTGCACGGTGGGCGACCAGACCCGCGGCGAAACCCTGCAGGGCGTGGCCGAAGACGTGCTGGCGCAGGCGCCGGAGCGCTTTGCGCTGGCCGGTTTCTCGCTGGGCGGTTTCGTCGCCCAGCAGATCCTGCGCATCGCGCCGGAACGTGTGCTGCAGCTGGCGCTGATCGATACCTCGATCCATGCCGATTCGCCGGAACGTGCCGAGCAGCGCCGCAGCCAACGTGCCAGCGTGCGCTTGCCGGGAAAATTCCACGGCTTCGGTGACGTGCTGATGCGCAGCTACATCGATGCTTCTCGGCTGGACGACTACGTGCTGGTGCAGCGTGTGCGCGACATGACCGCGCGGTTGGGCGCCGAAGTGTTCCTGCGCCAGAGCGCGCTGGAGCGCCGCGACGGCCATGACGTGCTGGCCGGCTACCGCGATCCGCTGCTGATCGTCTGCGGTGTGAACGACCGCATCACGCCGCTGGCGGTGAGCGAGGAGATGCACGCCCTGGTGCCGCACTCGCAGCTGGTGGTGGTGCCCGATTGCGGGCACCTGGCACCGATGGAAAAGCCGGACGAGGTCAGTGCGGCGATGCGTGGGTGGTTGCTGCAAGGCGAGGGATAGCTCTGCCTTTGGTAGGTGCCGACCTTGGTCGGCACGATGTGTCATCGACTGACCAGAGGCCAGTGCCGACCAAGGTCGGCACCTACGATTCCGATACGTAACCCCAGTTGGGATCAATCCCAGGCCGGGGCAATCCCTTCCGGATTCGCGAGGCGATGGCCGCGATCCAGCTTGGCGATCTGCGCCATGTCTTCGTCGGTCAGGCGCACGGCCGCTGCTTCCAGATTGGCTGCCAGGTTCTCGCGCTTGGTCGACGACGGAATGACCGAGAAGCCCTGCTGCAGCGCCCACGCCAGCGCAACCTGTGCCGGAGTGGCCTGGTGGCGGCCGGCAATGGCCTGGATCACCGGGTCCTTCAGCACTTCGCCATAAGCCAGGCTCATGTAGGCGGTGATGTGGATGCCGTTGTCCTGCAGGAACTTCACCAGCAGGCGGTTCTGCAGGTACGGGTGGATCTCGATCTGGTTGGTGGCGATGGCTTCGGCGCCGAGGATCTCGATCGCCTTGCGGGTCTGCGCGATGGTGAAGTTGGAGATGCCGATCTCGCGGGTCAGCCCCTGCGCCTTGGCCTCGGCCAGTGCCGGCAGATATTCCTCCATCGGCACGTCGACCTTGTCATTCGGCGACGGCCAGTGGATCAGCGCCAGGTCGACGCGGTCGGTGCGCAGCTTCTCCAGGCTGATGCGCAGGCTGGCCAGCAGCGCATCGCGCTTGAACTCGGTGATCCACACCTTGGTGGTCAGGTACAGATCATCACGCGGCACGCCCGACTCGGCGATGGCCTGGCCGACCTCGGCTTCGTTGCCGTAGATCTGCGCGGTATCGATGGCGCGGTAGCCGACCTCCAGCGCATTGCGCACCGAGTCGATCACGGTCTGGTCTTTGAGGCGGAAGGTGCCGAGACCGAAAGCGGGGACAGTCATGGGAAGCTCCAACGGGGGAAGGGAGTAGCAGAGGGAAGAGGGTAGGACAGGCACCGTATGCATGCCGGCAACGGTGCATTGCATGGATCAATGCGCGGTGGCGGCAATGCCGTCGGCGCGGTGGTCGACGCCATCGCGGCGGTCGAGGCGGCCACTGAGCACGGTCAGCGCGTAGGCCAGTACGACCACCAGCGCGCCCAGCCATGGGGTATGCATCAGGCCGATGTGCTCCACCACCAGGCCACCCAGCGAGGCGCCCATGGCGATGCCGACGTTGAACGCGGCAATGTTCAGGCCCGATGCCACGTCGGTGGCCTGCGGTGCATAGCGCTGCGCCTGCTTGACCACGTAGACCTGCAGGCCGGGCACGTTGCCGAATGCCACCGCACCCAGCGCCAGCACCGTCAGCAGCATCAACCAGGTGTTGTAGGCAGTGAACGTGAGCACGAACAGCACCAATGCCAGCAGTCCGAAGATGCGCTTCAGCGCGGGCACCGGACCCAAGCGGTCGGCCATGCGCCCGCCCCACAGGTTGCCGATCGCCACCGACACGCCGTACACCAGCAGCACCAGGCTCACGGCGTTGGCCGGCAGGCCGGTGACGTCCTGCAGGATCGGCGCCAGGTAGGTGAAGGCCAGGAAGGTGCCACCGTAGCCCAGCACGGTCATCGCATAGACCAGCAGCAGGCGTGGCTGGCCGAGCACGGCCAGCTGCTGGCGGAGGCTGGCCGGCGCACTCTGCGGCAGGTTGCGCGGAACGAACAGCAGCGCGCCGATCAGGGCGACCACGCCGAGGCCGGCCACCGCCAGGAAGGTCGCCCGCCAGCCCAGATGCTGGCCGATGAAGGTGCCCAGCGGCACGCCGGTCACCAGCGCCACGGTCAGGCCGGTGAACATGATGGCGATCGCGCTGGCTGCCTTCTCCTTCGGCACCACGGCGGTGGCGATGATCGCGCCGATCGAGAAGAACACGCCGTGCGCCAGGCCGGTGAGGATGCGGGCGATGATCAGCGAGGTATAGCCGGGTGCCATCCAGGCGACGACATTGCCGAGCGTGAACAACACCATCAGCGCCACCAGCAGTTGCTTGCGCGGTACGCGTCCGGTCAGCGCAGTCAGCACCGGCGCACCGATGGCCACACCCAGCGCGTACAGCGAGACCAGCAGGCCGGCCGAGGGCAGGCTGACCTGCAGGTCGCCGGCGATGGTCGGGATCAGGCCGACGATGACGAATTCGGTGGTGCCGATGGCAAAGGCACCGAGGGTCAACGCCAGCAGGGCGAGGGGAATGCCACGGGTCATGACAGGGTCCAGCAGGAGGAAGAGGCTGCGCAGTCTGCGCTGCCGACCTTTGCCGAAAAACCGGCCTTCACGCCAATCACTATTGCCGTGCAGTCAATAATAGGGGTATGAAGACCACTCTCGATGAAATGCAGGCGTTCCTTTCGGTGATCGACAGCGGCTCGATCAGTGCCGCCGCTGAGCAGCTGGGGCAGACGCCCTCGGGCGTGAGCCGCGCGCTGGGGCGGCTGGAGGACAAGCTGGGGATCACCCTGCTGACCCGCACCACCCGCCGCCTGCACCTGACTGCCGAGGGCGAGGTGTTCCTGCGCCATGCGCGCGCGATCATCGATGCGGTGGAATCGGCCGAGGAACAGATGGCGGCGCGCCGCGA
Source organism: Stenotrophomonas sp. STK17_22 (assembly GCF_051983905.1). Lineage (NCBI taxonomy): Bacteria > Pseudomonadati > Pseudomonadota > Gammaproteobacteria > Lysobacterales > Lysobacteraceae > Stenotrophomonas > Stenotrophomonas sp. STK17_22. Next base: position 5,056,007 of record NZ_CP197010.1, on the reverse strand, counting down.
ACGCCCGGCGGGGCGCCTGCGCGTGGATGCGGCGATGCCGTTCGTGCTGCACGTGATCGCGCCGCTGGTGGCCGGCTATCGCGCGCGTTACCCGGAAGTGCAGCTGGAGTTGAACAGTTCCGACCGCTACATCGACCTGCTCGAACGGCGCACCGATCTGGCGATCCGGATCGGCCCGCTGGCCGACTCCACCCTGCATGCGCGGCTGCTGGGCCGCTGCCAGCTGCGGCTGGTGGCCAGCCCGGCCTACCTGGCCAGGCACGGCGAACCGGCCAGCGTCGCCGCACTGGGCCAGCACACGCTGCTCAGCTTCAACGAGCCGGAATCACTCAACCGTTGGCCGCTGCCCGGAGAGTCGGATGGGCTGCTGCTGGTGCGCCCGGATATTGCCGTATCCAGTGGCGAGACGCTGCGCCGGCTGGCGGTGGAAGGTGTGGGCATCACCTGCCTGTCTGACTTCGTCACCGATCGCGACCGCAGCGCCGGCACCCTGGTGCAGGTGCTGGCGGCGCAGACGCTGGATGTGTACCAGCCGATCCATGCGGTGTACTACCGCAACACCGCCGTGTCGTCGCGGATCAGCTCGTTCGTGGATTACCTGGCCGACGCGATGGCGCAGAGCGATTACGTGCGCTGAGGTTGCCGGCCAGCGGCCGGCACTACCGCTCATCGCACGGGTAGTGCCGGCCGCTGGCCGGCAACCGGATCACTCAGGCCGCGCGCGCCAGCCCGCCCTTCACCGCCGCCGTGGTCGACAGATCGAACACGTCCACTGCATCGATCAACCGGTTCGCCTGCTGCTCCAGGCTGCGCGCGGCGGCGCTGGCCTCCTCCACCAGCGCGGCGTTCTGCTGGGTGGTGCCGTCCATCTGGATCACGGTCTGGCTGACCTGTTCGATGCCCGCGCTCTGCTCCTGCGAGGCCGCGGAGATCTCGGCCATGATGTCGGTCACGCGCTGCACCGATGCCACGATCTCGGCCATGGTGTCGCCGGCCTCGCGCACGCGCTGCGCGCCATGGCCGACCTGTTCCACCGAGGCTTCGATCAGTGACTTGATCTCCTTCGCGGCCGCCGCCGAGCGCTGCGCCAGTGTGCGCACTTCACTGGCGACCACCGCGAAGCCGCGGCCCTGTTCTCCGGCGCGTGCTGCTTCCACCGCGGCATTCAGCGCCAGGATGTTGGTCTGGAATGCGATGCCATCGATCACGCTGATGATCTCGGCGATCTGCCGCGACGAGGTCTCGATCGCACCCATCGTTGCCACCACCTGGCCGACCACGCTGCCGCCGTGGGAGGCGACCGTGTGCGCGCCGATCGCCAGCTGGTTGGCCTGGCGCGCATGTTCGGCGTTCTGGCGCACGGTGGAGGTCAGTTCCTCCATCGACGCCGCCGACTCTTCCAGGTTGGCGGCCTGCTGTTCGGTGCGGCGCGACAGATCATTGTTGCCGGCGGCGATCTCTGCAGCCGCAGTGTGGATGTTGCCGGAGGCGTGCTTGATGTCGGTGACGATGGTCGCCAGCTGTGCGGCGGTGGTGTTGGCATCACCGGCGATGCGTGCGAATACGCCCTGGAAATCGCCATGCATGCGCGCGCCGAGGCGGCCATCGGCAATCGCGCGCAGCATGCTGGAGACCTCGCCGAGGTTCAGTTCGGTCGTCTGCATCAATCGGTTCAAGCCGTCGACCATCGCGCGGAAGTCATGCTCGAAGCGCGCGCTGTCGCCACGCTGGCCGAAGTCACCCATGGCAGCGGCTTCGGCCAGGCGGCGGATCTCGCCATTGATCGTGCCCAGATTGGCCTTGGCGGTATCCAGTGCGTCGGTGATCACGGCCTTCTCGCCCGGCAGCCGCTCCATGTCCTGGCTGAGGTCACCGATGGCGTAACGGCCCATGATCGCAATCGCGCGCAGCTTCACCTGGATGTGCGCATCGACCAGCGCGTTGCTGTCGGCCACCATCGTGCCGAATGCACCGGGGAAGGCACTGGCATCCATGCGGTGGCTGATGGTGCCGGCTTCATGCGCTTGTGCCATCGTGGCCTGTGCATCGAGCACACCGCGCAGCGTGGACTGCACGGCCTGCATGGCCTGCGCGAGGCGACCGATCTCATCGCGGCTGCGCACCTGCACAACATGCTGCAGATCACCGGCGGCCACTGCACGCGCAGCGGCTTCCACCGCCAGCACCGGCTGCACCACCGCACGCCGCAGCCACCATCCCAGGCCCATCAGCAGCAGCACGGCGGCCAGCACGGTCAGCGCCGCGCACAGCAGCAGCGTCTGCCGCGCCTGCTGCGAACGGACCGCTACCGCCGCTTCGGCCACCTGCGTGGCGTGCGTACTCAACGCATCCAGCGCGGTTGCCACCGGGCGGTCCTTGCCGCGCACGAGGTTGTCGCCGGCGGCGGGATCGTAGCTGGCCTCGGCGAACGCCTGCAGCGCCGCGTGATAGTCCTGCTGCAGCTGCGCATGCAGGCCGATGAAGGCCTGCGCCAGTTCGCGCGTGCGTGCATCCGGGCTGCTGACCAGGCCCTTGGCCAGCTGCTCGACCAGACGGCCCTCGCTGTCGAAGGCGTCCAGGTGGCGTTGGCGCAACGCGTCGTCGTGGCCGCGCAGCAGCACGTTCTTCCATTCCTGCACCTGACCGCGGAACTCGCGCTGCAGGCGTTCGGCATCGCGGCTGTGCGCGACTTCGGGTGGAACCTCGGTGGACAACTTCAACCAGGCGGAGGCCAGGCCGGCCAGAGCGCACAGCAGGACCACAGCCAGACCAACAGAAACCGCGCCGAGCAGCTTGGACTGCAGGCGCGGAGCACGGACAGACGCATTCATGGGGAAGAACTCTCGGGAAGGGGCACTGCGGTATCGACCCGCTGCGCACGCCCTGAAGTGGGATGTTGATCACATTCGCGTTTCGTTTAGTGATGTGAAGGAGATGTTTCATAGGACAGATGTGTCCATATGGAACGAAAGCAGACCCTCGACAGAGGAATTAAATGTAACTATTGTCGTTACATGAAATCCGCGAACCCGCTTTCCGACGCCCTGCACGTGATGGCGCACTTGGTCGGCCATACCGCCCCGCGCACGTCCGAACAGCTGGCGTCCTGCCTGCCGACCCATCCGGTGGTGATCCGTCGTCTGCTGGCACAGCTGCACAAGGCCGGCCTGGTGCGCAGCACCCGTGGTCACGGCGGCGGCAGCCTGCTGGCACGCGATGCCGCGGCGATCACCCTGCATGACATCTATCTGGCGGTGGGAGCACCGCCGCTGGTCCAGGTCGGCGCTCGCGATTCCGGCGGTGGCTGCCCGATCCAGCAGCTGGTCAACAGCGCCCTGCTCGAAGGCGCGCGCGAGGCGCAGCGGCTGCTTGAGCAGCGCCTGCAGGCGACCACGCTGGACCAGCTCGGCGCCGACTTCGCCCGCCATCTTGCCCATCACCGTTCCCTGGAAGGTCACCATGAATCCTGATGTGCTCATCGTCGGCGGCAGCTACGCCGGCATTGCCGCCGGCCTGATCCTGGCCCGTGCCCGTCGCCCGGTCACCGTCATCGATGCCGGTTCACCGCGCAATCGCTTCGCCAGTCATTCGCACGGGGTGCTGGGGCTGGATGGCATCAGTGGCGCCGAGCTGCTGAAGACCGCGCGTCAGCAGCTGCTGGACTACCCCACGGTGCGTTGGGTGCATGCCGAAGTGGAGCACGCCCGCACCACCGCCGAAGGCGTGGAAGTGCGTACCGCCGATGGCCAGGTGCTGGCCGCGCGCAAGCTGCTGCTGGCCAGCGGCATCGCCGACCAGCTGCCGGAACTGCCCGGACTGGCCGAGCGCTGGGGCAGCACCGTGCTGCACTGCCCCTACTGCCACGGCTATGAAGTCGGTGGTGGTGCCATCGGCCTGCTCGGCGGCCATCCGATGTCCGCCAGCAAGGCGCCGCTGTTCGCCGACTGGGGCAATGTCACGTTCTTCAGCATGGGTCTGGAGATCACCGATGAGGAACGCGCCGCGATGCAGCAGCGTGGCGTGCAGATCGAGACGTCACCCGTGCTGGGTGTGCAGGGCGACCAGCCGACCTGGCTGGAAGTGGAGCTGGCCGACGGCCGCCGTATCGCACAGCGGGCGTTGTTCGTGCCGGCTACCCAGACGATGGCCACGCCGCTGGTGCAGCAGCTGGGGTGCACATTGGTCGAGAGCCCGCTGGGGGTGCTGATCGAGGTCGACATGATGAAGCAGACCTCGGTGCCGAACGTGTACGCCGCTGGCGATGCGACCACGGTCGGCAATATCACCCTGGCCACCGCCGAGGGCGTGCGTGCGGGCATCGGCGTGCATCATGCGCTGGTGGCCGAGGACAGCGTGCCGCGCTGACCCCCGACGCGACGTGCTGCTCTGGTAGATGCCGACCTTGGTCGGCGCCGTTTCATCCACGCATGGCGTGGAAGAGCAGTCGAGCAAGCTCGACGCTACGGATCCCGGGCATCCAGTCGCCCGTGCCCGTCGAGCAGGTGCCGGCCGAGGCCGGCACCGTTCCATCATCCCTTCACGCACAGCACCTGCCGCAGCGTGTGCACCACGTCGACCAGGTCGAGCTGCGCCGCCATCACGTCGTCGATCGACTTGTACGCGGCCGGTGACTCGTCCAGCACGCCGCTGTCCTTGCGGCATTCCACGTGCGCGGTTGCTTCGCGATGCTGGGCCAGCGTGATCTGCTGGCGCGCGGTGCCACGGCTCATCACCCGGCCGGCACCATGGCTGCAGCTGTGGAAGCTGTCCGCGTTGCCCTTGCCACGCACGATGTAGCTGCGCGTGCCCATGCTGCCGGGAATGATGCCCAGCTCGCCATCGCGCGCGCTGACCGCGCCCTTGCGCGTCACCAGCAGTTCCTGGCCGTGGTGTGTCTCCTTCTGCACGTAGTTGTGGTGGCAGTTCACCGCCATCGCTGCCAGCTGGAACTTCGGCAGCCGGTGGCGCATCTCGGCCAGCACCCGCGACATCATTGCCTCGCGGTTCTGCCGGGCGTAGTCCTGCGCCCACGACACCGCTTCAACGTAGTCATCGAACAGCGGCTCGCCCTCCATGAAGAACGCCAGGTCCTTGTCCGGCAGGTGGAAGCCGAGCACGCGCCGGGCCAGTTCCTCGCGCGCCTTCTCGATGAAGTAGGTGCCGATCAGGTTGCCGGTGCCGCGCGATCCGCTGTGCAGCATCACCCACACCGTGTCCGTCTCGTCCAGGCACAGTTCGATGAAGTGGTTGCCGCCGCCCAGCGTACCCAGCTGGCGGTCGAGCTTGTCGGTGCGGATTCTGCGGTGCTTGTCCTTGATGTTCTCCAGACCGGCGGCCAGCCCGGACTGCACCAGCCGCGTGTGGATGCTGTCGGGCATGCGGTGGTGCTCGCCGCCGCGTCCGTTGCCGACCGGGATGCTGCGCTCGATGCTGTTGCGCAGCTGCCGCAGGTCATCGGGCAGGTCGTTGGCACGCAGCGTGGTGCGCACGGCGGCCATGCCGCAGCCGATGTCGACGCCGACCGCCGCCGGGATGATCGCACCGCGGGTCGGGATCACCGAGCCCACGGTCGCGCCCTTGCCCAGGTGCACGTCCGGCATCACGGCCACCCACGGCCCGACGAACGGGATCGCGGCGATGTTGCGCAGCTGCTCATGCGCCTGCGCTTCCAGCGGCACACCGTTGACCCAGCCCTTGATCGGCGTGGTGCCCTCGGCGTGCAGCCATTGATAGTTGTGTTGAGTGTCCATGTCTTCGTGTTTGTCCTTGATGGGCCGGTGGCGCGTCCCTGCGCCACCGCTACCCCCTACCTGATCGTCACCAGCTGCTTCAGCACGCCATCCAGGCCGCCGAACACGGTGAGCTTGTCGATCTTCTCGGTGACCTTCTCCAGTGCTTCCAGCTCCTTCAAGCGCATCAGCACCGGGTTGTCCTCGATCAGCTTTGCGGTGTTGAGCTGCGAACGCGTGGCGTTGGCCTCCTCGCGACGGCGGATCACGCTGGCCTGGGCCTGCTTCTCGGCCAGCACCACACCGTTGAGGATCTCCTTCATCTCACCCGGCAGGATCACGTCCTTGATGCCCACGCCGAGCAGCCGCACGCCGTGGCCCTCGATCGCCGCCTGCACATGGGCGGCGATCTCGCCGTCCAGTGCCGCCTTGTCACCCAGCAGCTCGTCCAGGCTGCGCGCGGCAATCGCCTGACGCAGGCCGAACTGCAGCTGCCGGTAGACGAACTCGTCGGCATTGCTGAGCGTGCGGTGTGCACGCACCGGGTCGACCACCTGCACGGTCGCGGCCAGGTTCACCCGCAGGGTCACCTTGTCGCGGCTGAGCAGTTCCTGGCCGGACACGTCCAGCGAACGCGCACGCAGCTCCACACGCTCCACCGACACGTTGCCGTTGAAGTTCCAGAACGCGTGCAGGCCGGCGTCCAGCGTCTGTCGCAGCGTGCCATCGATGAACAGCAGGCCGACCGACTCGCTCGGCACGGTGCTGATCACTGCCACACGCGGCAGCACGCCCAACTGGCCCAGGCGCTGCTGCACGTCCGCCGGAATGCGCGGCTCGTCACCCAGCGCCATCACGCGCACCTGGGTGTCGACCGAACCCCGCCAGTACAGACGGCGGCTGCCCGGCGGCAGCACTTCATCGATGCGGCCGTTGCGCAGCAACAGGCCGACCTCGCTGGCGCCGACGTTGGCCAGCACGAAGTGCGTGTCCAGCTCGGTGCCCAGCGCTTCGATCAGGCTGTCCTGGTCGCTGCCGGTATAGGCCGCGCCCTTCGATGCGGTGTGGATGTCCACGTGCGGGTGGCCGCCGAACGGCGACAGGCGGTGCACGCCCGGCAGCAGGATCTGCTGGAAACGACGGTTGCGATACACCAGGCCGCGCTCGCCGTCGCCGATCACGACCTTGATGGTCCAGAACATGGGAGTCTCTCCTTGTATGGCTCTGGTGGTTCGACCCGTTGCGGATGAATCGCCATGACCCGGGCCGATCAGGTCGTGGCGAGGCCGCCTGCACACCACGTGCAGGCAGCGGAAGAGGGCGGCCATCGGCGGACGGTCCGCGCGCGGAGCCTTCGGTGCACCGGCACTGCTGCCATCGTCGTTTCCGGCAGGCAGCACCGGTGCGGAACGTGGCTGGCAGTGGCGGCGGGCCGGGGCCCGGCGTGCGGTCCGTTGCCTTCCACGCTCCTGCCCGAAGGCGTTGTCCGTGGACGGCGGCGATGGCCGCTGGGGCTTGCGCCCCGGGTGTTGCTTCAAGTCATGACGTGACAGGTCATGTGGTTTGGAGTGGGAATCGAACCCACGACAGACGGATTACGGATCCGTTGCTCTGACCAAGCTGAGCTATCCAGTTGGGGACCGCGCGGAATCGAACCGCGTACCGGCGAACCGATGCCTGCTTCCAGCAGGCGATCCAGGCGATGGCATGTCCGCGACCTCCGGCATACGCCACGGCAACGCCGCGCGCACCAGCCCGTGGTGGAAACGGGACCGTTGGAGAATCGAGGGTGCAGGCCATCGACATTATCGCGAGCGATAATGTTTTGATGCGATGCAGATAATGTCCAGGCGTCGCCACTCGCGCGAAGTAAATCCTTCGGCGGAGCGGAAAAAACCTGTGTCAGTGAGCGGCGGGTTGCCGCGCGGGGTGCAGTTCTGGCATCGCGGGTCCTTGTGCCGACGCAAACGAAAACGCCCCCGGGACTTGCGTTCCGAGGGCGTCGTCAAGCCTCGGAGATCGGGGTGGCCGATCTCCGCAGGGCGGGTATCAGGCCGTTGTCAGCTGGTCTTCCTTGCCGAACGCGCGCGCCAGCACGTCCATGCGCAGGCATGGCAGCAGTTTGGCGATGGCGACGGAATGCGCGTTCAAGGGAAGTTTCCAGTGGTTGTTGAAACGAGGTGCGCACGATAAACCACGATTTATTCGTGCGCAACCATTTTGTTCAATTATTTTCTTCTTTACCGCGCAATGCCGGCCAGCGGCCGGCACTACCGGGTCTCAAGCTTCCGTGCTGGCGGCGTCGAGTTGCGCGATATCCTGCACGCTCAGCGACACGTTGGCTGCGGCCAACAGATCGTGCAGCTGCTCGACGCTGGTGGCGCTGACGATCGGCGCGGTGATCGACGGCCGTGCGATCTGCCACGCCAGTGCGATCTGCGCGGCACTGGCGTTGTGCTTGCTGGCCACGTCATCCAGTGCCTGCAGGATGCGCAGGCCATGCGGATTCAGATAGCGCTTCACCACGTTCTCGCCACGCGCCGGGCTCTTGGCCGCATCGGCCGGCGTGCGGTATTTGCCGCTGAGGAAGCCACTGGCCAGCGCGTAGTAGCCGATCACCCCGATCTGTTCGCGCTGCACCAGCAGTTCCAGTTCCTTTTCGTAGCCGGCGCGGTCATACAGGTTGTACTCCGGCTGCAGGGTTTCGTAGCGTGGCAGTTTGTAGTCGGTGGATACCTTCAGCGCATCGGCCAGGCGCGTGGCGCTGTAGTTGGAGGCACCGATGGCGCGCACCTTGCCGGCTTCGATCAGGCGGCCGAACGCGGCCAGGGTTGCTTCCAGCGGCGTCGACTCGTCATCCTCATGGGCCTGGTAAAGATCGATCACGTCGGTCTGCAGGCGGCGCAGCGAATCCTCGACCGCGGCATTGATGTTGTCCGGGGTCAGGCCGGGGCGCTCGGCCCACTTGGCCACCTTGGTCGCCAGCACCACCTGGTCGCGCTTGCCGCTGCGGGCGAACCACTTGCCGATCAGTGTTTCCGATTCGCCACCAACATTGCCCGGCACCCAGGCCGAATACACATCGGCGGTGTCGACCAGGTTGAAACCGGCGTCGACGAAGGCATCGAGCAGGGCGAAGCTGGCCTTTTCATCGGCGCTCCAGCCGAACACGTTGCCACCGAAGGCGAGCGGACGTACATGCAGGCCGGAACGGCCCAGTTCGCGGGTTGCCGTCATGGGCACGGACTCCTTGGGGGAAGTGCTCCAGAATAAAACGCGTTGTGTGACCGTGCTGCGGCGGTGACCACAAAACAGTGTTCCGCGATGCGCACGCAGCTAACGTTTTGTGAACACCTGGGACGCCGCGGCTGCTAGTCTCGCCGCATCTTCCGCTGGAGTCGCTCCGATGATGCCTGCTTCGTCCCTGCGTGGTTGCCGCCTGCTGCTTGCTTCGGCCCTGCTTGCCGCTGTTCCCGCGTTCGCCGCACCGGCCAGGGTGGCACCGGCGAAGATCCAGGTGTCACCGGCCATCGATGCGGCAGTGAAGGCGTCGACCCGTGATGCCAACAACGTCAAGCGCGATGGCTTCCGTCATCCGGCGCAGACGCTGTCGTTCTTCAAGGTGACGCCGGAAAAGACCGTCATCGAGATCACCCCCGGCAACGGCTGGTACTCGGAAATCCTGGCGCCGCTGCTGCAGGACAAGGGCCACTACGTTGCTGCGGTGGTCGATCCGATGGCCGTTGCCGAAGGGCGCGGCCGTGACTACCAGCAGCGCAGCCGCGACAGCCTGGAAAAGAAGTACGCCGGTGCACCGGCACAGTTCGGCAAGACCGCCGTGGTGGCCTACGATCCGGCCAAGCCGGTGTTCGGCCCGGCCGGTTCAGCCGACGTGGTGCTGACCTTCCGCAACGTGCACAACTGGCGCAAGGCCGGCCAGGCACAGGGCATGTTCCAGGGCTTCTTCAACGTGCTCAAGCCGGGCGGCGTACTGGGCGTGGTCGAGCATCGCGCCAAGGCCGACGTGGCCGACGACGATGACACCGGCTATGTCGGCCAGCAGCAGGTGATTGCGATGGCCGAAGCCGCTGGCTTCAAGCTGGACGCGCGCAGCGAGGTCAATGCCAACCCGCGTGACACCAAGGACCACCCGAACGGCGTGTGGACGCTGCCGCCGACCAACCAGCACGACAAGGCCGATGATGCGAAGTACCAGGCGATCGGCGAAAGCGACCGCATGACCCTGCGCTTCATCAAGCCGTAAGAGGGGTGCCGGTCAGGACGGCCGACATCGTTCCTGCTCGGCTCATCCCGCGTAGCGCGGCGCATGGCTGGTCCCAACCGGCCATGCGCCGGAATTCGATCGTATGCAAGGACATGAATTGTTGAAGAAGGTCTTTTACATCGCTGTCGCGGTGCTGGTGCTGGGGCGGTTGATCGATTTTGTGTTCTACGGTGGTCATGCCCACGATCTGATGGCGACGGTAGGGTTTGCCGTGCTGTTCGCGGGTGCCCTTCTGGAGGAACGTTCGCGCAGGGCCGACCCGCCGGCCGCAGGCCTGCGGCGCCGGGCCAATGTCATCGCCGCGTGCGGCATCGCACTGGTGCTGGGCTCGTTCCTGCTGGAATGGAAGGTTTTCGGCTGAGCCGGCCGTGATCGCGGCGGCGATGCGGGAATGGGACAATGCCCCACCCGCCGCCTGCCGTGCCCGCAATGCTGATCGCCTTCAACAAGCCCTTCAACGTGCTCTGCCAGTTCACCGACCGCAGCGTGCCGCCACGGCCGACCCTGGCCGGGTTCGGCCTGCCGCCGCGCGTGTATGCCGCCGGTCGCCTGGACCATGACAGCGAGGGCCTGCTGCTGCTGACGGATAACGGCACGCTGGCGCACAAGCTGACCGACCCGAAGCACAAGGCCGGCAAGACCTACTGGGTGCAGGTGGAAGGCATGCCCAGCGACGAACAGCTGCAGCAGCTGCGCGAAGGCGTGGTGCTCAATGACGGGCCGACCCTGCCGGCGAAGATCGAGCGCCTCGATCCGGCGCCGTCGCTGTGGACACGCGATCCGCCGGTGCGCTTCCGCAAGACCGTGCCCGATGCCTGGCTGGCGATCACGATCCGCGAGGGCCGCAACCGGCAGGTGCGGCGGATGACCGCGGCGGTGAACCTGCCGACGCTGCGGCTGGTCCGCGTGTCGATGGGGCCTTACCGGCTGGACGACCTGCAGCCGGGGCAGTGGCTGCAGATCGGTTGATGCAGAAAGGGCCGGATACCTTCCGGTGTCCGGCCCTCATGTAGTGCCTTGGGGTCAGCGCCCTTCCTGTGGAAGGGAACCGACCCCGGCAGGCTCAGGCGTCGCTGCCGATATCGCTGTGCTCGTCCACCACGGTGTCGTTGCGGCGGTCACGTGCGTTGATCCGCTGCGCCTGCCCATTCACCACGTGGCCATTGGCGGCCTTCTTCTTCTGCTGCTTGCGGTACAGCGCGTAGCCGAGCAGGCCTACACCGACCGCAGCGGCGGCCACGGCCACTGCCGGATTGCGGCGCACGAACTTGGTTGCGGCCTTGCCGCCGGTCTTCACTGCGCCGATGGCGGCGCCGGTCTTGATCCAGTCCGCATTGCGCAGGCTGCCACCGGCGCTCTTCAGGCCATCGCCGGCGGTGTGGGCCAGCTCCAGGGCGCGCTCCAGAGCGCGGTCGGTGATTACGGTCAGCTTGCTCATGCGGGGGTCCTTTGCCTCGGGTCGAAGTCCAGTGTCGCGTGTTGCCCGTAAACGGTATGTCAGTCGAGGTCACACGTGGCGTGACTTTACCGCAGCCATTCAGGATCAGGCAGGGTCCGCAGCCGGCCCCACCGGTCAGGTCCCGCGCGGCTTGGCCCGATGGGTGGCCGTCGCCGTCCACGGATCATCCGGCCACGGATGCCGCGGGTAACGGCCCTTCATTTCCTTTTTCACTTCCGCGTAGGTGTTTTCCCAGAAGTTGCGCAGGTCCTGGGTGACCTGCAGCGGGCGGCCACCGGGCGAGAGCAGGTGCAGGGTGAGCGGCACGCGGCCGTCGGCGATGCGCGGCGTGTCGGCCAGGCCGAACAGTTCCTGCAGTTTCACCGCCAGCACCGGCGGCAACGGTTCGCCGTTCTCGCTGTCCAACGCGTAGATGATCGGCCGCTCCAGCCCGGACGGCACGGTGATGCGGGTGGGTGCATGCCGTTCAACCAGTTGCCGCTGCGACCACTCCAGGGGCGACTTCAGCGCTTCGCCGAAACTGGCCTCGTCCAGCGCATCCAGGCGGCTCTTGCCGGCGAACGCAGGCTGCAGCCATTGCGCACGCGTGGCCAGCAGGGCGTCGTCGCTGCAGTCGGGCAGGCCGAGTTCGGGCATCCAGCGCCGCAGCGACTCCACGCGTGCCTGCCATTGGCGCAGGCCTTCGGTCCACGGCAGCGCCTGCAGGCCGAGTTCGGCCACCGCGTCGGTCAGCGCCTGTGCGGCGTGCTGCGGATCAACCCGGCCGGCCGAGCGGCTGTCCAGCACGATGCGGTCGAAACGGGTCTCGCGCAGTGCCACCAGGGCGCGACGCTCGCTGTCCCAGCGCACTACGTCCTCGGTCACGAAGCGCTCCGGCCACGCCTTGCGCAGCTGGCCCTCGTCCACCGGTGCGGCACGCAGCAGCAGCGCGTCGCGTGCCTCGAAGCGCAGTTCACTGGCTACCAGCCACGGCTCGCCACGCAGGTCGCTCAGCTCGTGCAGGCGTGCGCTGCGACCGTTGGCCAGCAGGTAGCGCAGTGGGTCGCTGGGGTGCTGGACACCGATGCGGTCGGGGAAGGCGTGTGCGAGCAGGTCACCGAGTTCATGGGCTTCGATGCTGGCCGGCGGTGCGGCATCGCAGCGCAGGCGACGTCGCCACTGTTTTGCGGCGGCATCAATCGCGGCCAGGCCGCTGCGGTTGGCGTCGCCCGGTGCGCGGCCATTGCGGAACGCCGCCAGCGCACGCCAACGCGCCGCCAGCGCGTCACCGCCCTGGCGCAGCGGGTCGCGCGCCTCCAGCAGGGCGGCCAGGTCGGCGGCCAGGGCTTGCGCACGTGCACCGGGCGCCGCCAGCAGCATCGCCGCCATCCGCGGATGCGTGCCCAGCGCCAGCACACGGCGGCCAAGTGCGGTGATCGCACCGCTGCTGGACAGCGCGCCGAGCCGCTGCAGCAGTTCGCGCGCTGCACCCATCGGGCCGGCCGGTGGCGGATCGAGGAAGCGCAGGTCGCTGCTGCCCCAGGCGGCCAGTTCCAGCGCCAGTCCGGCCAGCTCGACCTGATCGATTTCGGCGCGGCGCTGCGGCTCCAGCCGCTGCGACTGCGGCCACAGCCGCCACGCCACGCCCTCGGCGACACGGCCGGCGCGGCCCGCGCGCTGGTCGGCCGATGCCTGCGCGATGGCCACCACGTCCAGCCGGGTGAAGCCGCTGTTGGGGTCGTAGCGCGGCTCGCGTGCCTGGCCGCTGTCGATCACCACGCGCACGCCGGGTAGCGTCACCGAGGACTCGGCGACGTTGGTGGCCAGCACCACGCGGCGGCGGCCATCACTGGACGCCTGCAATACCCGCGCCTGCTGTTCCACTGGCAGCTCACCGTGCAGGGCCAGCACTTCCACGCCGGCATCCAGCGATTCCTGCAGCCCGGCCTGCACCCGCGCGATCTCGCGCTGGCCGGGCAGGAACACCAGCAGGTCACCGGGATGTTCAGCCAGGGCCTGCTGCACCGCGCGGCGCACCTGCAGTTCCAGCGCCTCATCGCGGCGTGCCGGGAAATGGCTGACCGTCACCGGGTAGCTGCGGCCTTCGCTGCTCAGGCGCGGCGCATCAAGGAAGCGGGCAAGGCGCTCGCCATCCAGCGTGGCCGACATCACCACCAGGCGCAGGTCGTCGCGCAGCTGCGCCTGCACGTCCAGCGCCAGGGCCAGGCCGAGATCACCGCTGAGATGGCGCTCGTGGAATTCATCGAACAGAATCGCGCCGACGGTTTCCAGCATCGGGTCGTCCTGCAGCATGCGGGTGAGGATGCCTTCGGTGACGACTTCAATGCGGGTGCGTGCCGAAACCTTGTTCTCGAAGCGGATGCGGTAGCCGACCGTGCCGCCCACCTCCTCGCCCAGCTGCCGCGCCATGAACAGCGCGGCGCTGCGTGCGGCGACCCGGCGCGGTTCCAGCAGGATGATCTTCCGCCCCTGCAGCCACGGTGCATCGAGCAGCGCCAGCGGCACCTGGGTGGTCTTGCCGGCGCCGGGCGGTGCCTCCAGCACCAGCCGCGGCTGCGCGGCGAGGTGCTGCTGGATCTGCGGCAACAGCGGGGAAATCGGGAAGAGCGGGGCGTTCATGTGCAAAGGATAAAGGGCCACGGCAGCCGCAGGTACAATGCGCGGGCACTTTTCCCCCGCGATGACCATGCACCTGATCGATATCGGCGCCAACCTGACCCACGACTCCTTCGACCGTGACCGCGACGCCGTGCTGGACCGCGCACGGCAGGCCGGCGTGGTGCAGATGGTCATTACCGGCGCCAGCCGCGAGCACTCGCCGCTGGCCGTGCAGCTGGCGCAGCAGCATCCTGGTTTCCTGTATGCCACCGCCGGCGTGCACCCGCACCACGCTGTGGAATACACCGAGGAATGCGATGCCGAGATGCGCGCGCTGCATGCGCACCCGGAAGTGGTGGCGGTGGGCGAGTGCGGGCTGGACTACTTCCGTGACTTCTCGCCGCGCCCGGCCCAGCACCGTGCGTTCGAGCGCCAGCTGCAGCTGGCCGCAGACAATGGCAAGCCGCTGTTCCTGCACCAGCGCGACGCGCATGCCGATTTCATGGCACAGATGAAGAACTTCGAAGGTCGCATCGGCCCGGCGGTGGTGCACTGCTTCACCGGTGAGCGTGACGAGCTGTTCGACTACCTGGACCAGGATTGGTACATCGGCATCACCGGCTGGTTGTGCGACGAACGCCGTGGCGCGCACCTGCGCGAGCTGGTGAAGAACATCCCGGCCAACCGCCTGATGATCGAGACCGACGCACCGTACCTGCTGCCGCGCACGCTGAAGCCGATGCCGAAGGACCGCCGCAACGAACCGATGTTCCTCTCGCATATCGTGGAAGAACTGGCGCGTGACCGTGGCGAAGACGTGGCGGTGACCGCCGCGAATGCAACTGCCGCGACGCGTGCGTTCTTCCGCCTGCCGGACGCGGGTTGATTCCCTTCGTCGCGGCGACCCTGCGTCGTAGAGTCGAGCTTGCTCGACTCCCGTGCAAAAGCAGTCGAGCAAGCTCGACTCTACAGAAGCGGTGGTAGCGCTGGGCCATGCCCGGCGAACGCGGCGGCCAGATCTTCCAATCCTTCCCGATACGTCGGAAAGCGCGGCTCCCACCCCAGCGCTTCACGCGTGCCGCGACTGTCGATGCGCTTGCTGCTCTCGTAGAAGCGCCGCAGTGTCGGGCTCAGCGCCGGATCGTCCCAGGGCATGGCAGGTGGCATCGCAAACCCGCCCAGCTGCGCGGCGAAGGCCAGTACCTGCTGCGGCGGTGCCGGCTCGTCGTCGGCTGGCAGATACAGCCCATCCACGCACGGCCGCTGCATCGATGCGATAACGACCGTTGCCAGGTCATCCACGTGCAGTCGGTTGAATACCAGCCCAGGACGCACTACGTGGCGCGCACGTCCCTGCGCCAGCTGCAGCAGCGCATTGCGCCCCGGTCCGTACAGTCCGGGCAGGCGGAATACCGCCGAGGCGATACCGCGCTGCTCCGCCAGCGCACGCCACTGGTCCTCGGCGCGCCTGCGTTGCATGCCGGTCGTTTCAGTGGCATCGGCCACGCTGGTTGCGTTGATCCAGCCGCCGGCCCGATCGGCATAGACCGACGTGGATGACAGATAGCCCACCCAGTGAAGTGCTGGACTTTCCTGCAGTGCCGGCAGCAGCAGACGCAGTGCCGGGTCACCCTCGGCATCGGGCGGCACGCTGCACAGCACGGCCTCGGCCTGCGCGATCTCATCGAGCAGGGCGGGAGACGGTGGCGTGTCAGCTCGCAGCTGATGGCACGGCAGGCCATCGTGCGGTGACGACGCCGGGTCGCGCACCGTGCCGGCCACGTGTACGCCCAACGCCCGCAGATGCGTAGCCAGCACGCACCCGCTCCAGCCCATGCCGAGGATCAGCACCCGCGAGGGCAGCTCGCTGGCCTGCAACGTCTGGCTCACGCGCCGCGCAGTGCCTGGTAGGCCTGCAGGCTGCTGTAGGCGACCTGCAGCAGCAGGGCTTCCTGGTCGGCCTTGCGCGCGCGCGCCAGCATGTCGCCGACGATCTGTTCTGCCTCCACCTGCTGGCCGGCTTCCAGATCGCGCAGCATCGAAGCCTTCAGTGCCGAGCCGGCCTGGGTGAGGGTGCCGCGTGCGGTGTCCTGCGCGGCATCGGGAATCGGTTCACCGGCAGCCTCAGCCACGGCCAGGCACTCGTCGTACAGGCCACGCACGATCGCCTCGCCATCATCGGTGGCGACGATGCTGCCGATATCCGCGCGCAGCAGGCAGGTCGCGGCGGCCAGCGCGGTCAGGAACGTGTACTTGATCCACTGTTCCTGGCCAATGTGCTCGCTGGCCAGGTGATCGAGGTTGGCCTGCGCACAGGCGGCGGCGAAGGCACGCACGCGCGTGGAGATCGCACCGCCATCGCGTTCGCCGAAGGTGAGCTTGGCCGGCTTGCCCAAGTGCAGCACGGCGCCGTCGGGGGCCTTGGTGGCACTGATGAAGCACAGGCCGCCGAGCACGGCGTCGCGGCCGAAGCGCGCGTCCAGTGCGTTGTAGTGATGCAGGCCGTTGAGGATCGGCAGTACGGTGGTGCCTGCGCCAACAGCCGGGGCAATGGCGTCGATTGAACTGGACAGGTCATAGGCCTTGCAGCTGAGGATGACCAGGTCGAACGGCTTCTGTGCGGCCGATGCGGGCAGCGCGTCGGCGGTGACGTGCTGCACCGGGAAGCTGGCATCGCCGAGCGGGCTGCGGATGACCAGGCCGTCGCGATCCAGCTGGGCGGCGCGTGCGGGGCGCACCAGGAAGGTCACATCTACGCCGGCCTGGGCCAGGCGACCACCGAAGTAACCGCCGGTACCGCCGGCGCCGAGGATCAGGATGCGCATTGCACGTTCACCGTTTTCTGGGGAATCAGGAGTGCGATTGTGCCGGAGATTGCGGCCAACGGCGGAGCCCCTCGTGGTGGTTCGCGGAATGCACTGTTCACTGGGGTTGGCCGGGCGGGTAGGCCGCGCAGGGGACGCTGCAAGTACATCCATGTAAGCTCGGTCGCCGCATCCATGCGGCTCACGCCCCTGCGCAACCTACCCGCCCGGCCACGGACATGTTCCGGGTGCGGCCACCACGGAAGACAGATCAAGAGCGGAAGCGGGTCGCTCGCTGCGCTCGCTCGTGTAGAGCGGTGCTCAGGGTAGTTGTTCGCTGAAGTCTTCGGTGTAGCCCAATAGCAGTGTGGTGCGGTTGGCCAGCGTTGCAGCCAGTTGTGCCCACGTGTCGTGCGTTCCGGCCGCGTAGATGCGCTGCAGGTCCGCGACCAACGCGCTCGCCTCTGCAGGCGACGGTGCGCGGTCGCGCTGGAAACCGAGCCACGATGCGCCGAGTCCGAACAGACGGTAGTCGTAGCGCTCCTGCAGATGCCGGATCAGGGCGTGGTTCTGGAAGATGTCCCAGTCCGCGCTGAAGTAGCCGTTGGGCAGGGCGGCGATCAGCAGGTCATCACGGGTCAAGGGTACCTGCTGCACGCAGACCACGTCATCGATGATGAGATCCGGCTTCGCATTGGCAGCGACCAGCGCCTCGATGTCCTCGTCGCTGCACATCAACGTACCCGCCAGCGCTGTCCACTGCAGCCGATGCGTGGAATGCTCAAGCTGCGCGACGACGTGCGCCAGCAACCGCTCGCGTGCCGCCAACGCATCTTCAGGCGTCGCCGGGTCTTCGTTCTCGTACAGCGCGATGCGCTCGTCGTCGGACGCGTGCATGCTGGTGTAGCGGCACTGGCCGACTTCGTCGAGCGTGCACAGATAACGATGAAGGGGATCAGCCACGTGCAGCGAGGCCAGGCAATCCAGCACCTCATCCAGCATGGGCGAATCGCTCAGCAGGACATGGCTGAACGCATCGATCGGACCATCCGACACGGCCTTGTCCAACGCAATGGAAGTGATCTTCATCGCTACAGCCTAGCCGTAATCCGAAACGAAAAGAGCCAAGCATCGGCCTTACCGTGAACGCTCCATCCACGCATGGCGTGGATCTACCGTGTCGACCAAGGTCGACACCTACCAACAGCGAACGGAAACTGTCAGGGGTGGGGCGGTGTGGGGGTGCAGGACCGTTGGCGCCATGGATGGCGCCATCGAGCCCCCACGGACGGGTTTACGGCGTGTCCTGCACCCCCACACCGCCCTGCCCAACTCGTGATGCTTCCGCCTTGGCTGTTGCTGTTGCCGGCCAGCGGCCGGCACTACCACTGCAGGTGCAGGGCCGCAGGCCCTGCAGGCACGCCTCAGCTGCGCATGCCCACGCCACGGCGCAGCAACCACAGCGCCAGCGCCGTCAGCACCACCACGAAACCGATCATCAGGCCGTAGGCCACCGGCAGCGGCACATCGCTGCTGCCCAGCAGGCCATAGCGGAATGCATTGACCATGTAGAAGATCGGATTCGCGTGCGTGGCGGCCTCGGCCCAGCCCGGCAGCAGCTTCACCGAATAAAACACGCCACCCAGGTAGGTCAGCGGGGTCAGGATGAAGGTCGGCACGATCGCCACGTCATCGAACTTCTTCGCATACACCGCGTTGATGAAACCGGCCAGCGAGAAGATCGTCGCACCCAGGATCACCGTGGTCAGCATCACCAACGGGTGCGGGATGCGCACCGGGGTGAAGAACATCGCGATGATCAGCACGATCACGCCCACCATCAGGCCACGCAGCACCGCGCCGGCCACGTAGCCCCACAGGATCACCCAGTTCGGCATCGGGCTGACCAGCAGCTCTTCCACGTGGCGGCCGAATTTGGCGCCGAAGAACGAAGAGCTGATGTTGCCGTAGCTGTTCTGGATCACGCTCATCATCACCAGGCCCGGCACGATGAACTGCATGTAGGTGTAGCCGCCCATGTCCCCCACGCGCGACCCGATCAGGTTGCCGAAGATCAGGAAGTACAGGGTCATGGTGATCGCCGGCGGCACCAGGGTCTGGCCCCAGATGCGCATGATGCGGGCGACTTCGCGGCGCACGATGGTCATCAGTGCGACGCGGTTGCGCTGGCCGTCGGTCAGCTCGGTGGTGCTCATGCAGGCTTCTCCAGGTTGCCGGTGAGGCGCACGAACAGCTCCTCCAGGCGGTTGCTCTTGGTACGCATCGAACGCACGCGGATGCCGGACTCGTTGAGCGTGGCGAACACGCGGTTGAGGTCCATCGCGCGCGGCATGTCGATGTCCAGCGTGTGCGGGTCCGGTGCGGTCAGCGTCGCGCCCTCGATCACCGGCAGCTGCGCCGGCAGGTCACCGTCGATGTCCAGCAGGAAGCCTTCCACGTCCAGCTTGGCCAGCAGGGTGCGCATCGGCCCCTGCTCGACGATCTGGCCATGATTGATGATCGCCAGGTGGCGGCACAGGTACTCGGCTTCTTCCAGGTAGTGCGTGGTGAGGATGATCGTGGTGCCGGCGGCGTTGATCTCCTTCAGCACGCGCCACATGTCGCGGCGGATCTCGATGTCCACGCCGGCGGTCGGCTCGTCCAGGATCAGCAGGCGCGGGCGGGTCATCATCGCGCGGGCGATCATCAGCCGGCGCTTCATGCCACCGGACAGCGTACGGCTCATCACCTGTGCCTTTTCCCACAGGTGGGCGCGCTTGAGTTCCTCTTCGGCACGCTGCTCGGCTTCCTCGCGCGGCACGCCATAGAAACCGGCGTAGTTCACCAGGATGTCGAAGGGCTTTTCGAACAGGTTGAAGTTGATTTCCTGCGGCACCAGCCCGATCAGGCGCATGGTGGCGCTGCGGTTGCGCACCAGGTCGCTGCCGAATACTTCCACCTGGCCCTCACTGAGGTTGACCAGGGAGCTGATGATGCCGATCAGGGTGGACTTGCCGGCACCGTTGGGGCCGAGCAGGGCGAAGAAGTCGCCCGGGGCCACTTCCAGGGAAACCCCCTTCAGGGCCTGGGTGCCGTTGTCATAGGTCTTGCGCAGGTCGCGCACGCGCAGGGCGGGCGCCGTATCGTTCTGGGATGCCAAGCTCGAAGCCTTCGCGCCCATGGGCTGGCGCTGGAGAGGGGCGGGGAGGGGCTATTATAGAAGACCCCGAGGGCTTGCCCCGGCTACACACTGTCCCGAAAAGTCGTGCCTGTTCAATTCCCCCTCAAGCTGGTCGGCTGCCGCATGCTGGCCCCGACCGTCGGCCACTACCAGTTCGTGCGTGACGATGGACAGCCGCTGGATTTCCAGCCCGGCCAGTTCATCCAGGTCCATTTCAGCTACGCCGACGGCACCGAAACCAAGCGCAGCTACTCGCTGGCGACCATCCACGACCACGCGCTGGGCCCGGGCGAGGCGGTGGATATCGCGGTCAGTTTCGTACCCGGCGGCGCCGCCACGGCCCTGTTCGAGGCGCTGGAGCAGGGCGGCCAGATCAGTGCGTCCGGCCCCTATGGCCGGTTCTGCCTGAATCCCGGTGATCACAACGCCCGCTACCTGCTGATCGCCACCGGTACTGGCGTTACCCCGTACCGCTCGATGCTGCCGCTGCTGGAAACGGCCATGGCCGAGCGCGGCGTGCAGATCGTGCTGCTGCAGGGCGCGCGCAGCCCGGGCGAGCTGCTGTATAGCGAAGATTTCTACAGCTTCGCCGAAAAACACCCGAACTTCCGTTATGTTCCATGCCTGTCGCGCGAACTGCCGGCCGATCCGCATCCAGACGTGCAGCACGGCTACGTCCAGCAGGCGCTGGCCGGCTTCACCCCGGACCCGGCCACTGACATCGCCTATCTGTGCGGCAACCCGGACATGGTCGACGCCTGTGCCGAACTGCTGAAGGCCGCTGGCCTGGGCAACCCGCAGATCCGCCGCGAGAAGTACGTCAGCAGCAAGTAAGCCTGCGTAGTGCCGGCCGCTGGCCGGCAACCGCGTGGACCCTGGTAGTGCCGGCCGCTGGCCGGCAACCCCATGAAACGGAGGCGGCATCACGCCGCCCCCGGTGTCCTGCCTCAGTACGCGATCCAGGCGTCGCGCCACGCATAGCCGGTGCCCGGACGATAGGCATCGGCATTGATGTTGCACCAGGCGCCTTCCGGGAACGGGCGGCAGGCATACAGCTTGCCGTCGGTGCCCTTCACCACGGTCTCGCCCGGCTTGTAGCTGCCGAGGCCGGCCGGATACACGAAGTCGAAGTCGCCGCCCGGCGGATCGACCGGATCGATCGGGCCCGGCCCCGGCACCTGGGTTTCCAGCTGGAAGCGGTTGCCCGGCTTCAGGTACACGCGGTTGTCGGTGGCCGAGGCGACCGGCGTGATCACGCCGTTCTTCATCACGCCCACGCGCGCATGCTGTGCACTGGCATTGACCTTGCGGGCCAGGGCCAGCGGCCACTGCGTCGGGCTGGTCTGGCCAGCGGCCAGCTTGGTTTCCACGCGCTCCAGATCGTTGCCGTTGGCATTGAACACACGCAGGGTCACGGTGCTGTCCACGTCCAGTGCGCCATTGGCGGTCACCGCGCCGGCATCCTGCCACTGCGGCGGCGGAACCACGCCACCGCCACCTTCGAAGCGCACGTCCATGCAGGTGTAGAAGGCTTCCTGCGAATCCGAGCGCTGCCAGGTGTTGTAGATGATGTGCTGGCCAGTGCGCTTGGGCAGCGGGCAGTCCAGCTTGTAGACACCGCCTTCGGACAGCGGCACGTTGCCCAGGGTGCAGAATTCCTGCAGGTCGGCCCAGCGCAGCGGGCTGCCCGACTGCCAACCGTCACGGGTGACGTAGAACTTCCACTCGCGGGTGGCGTGCGGCGCCGGCGCCAGGAATTCGAAGGTGTAGCGGCCACGCGAATCGGCGCGCACCGGCGTGGTCGGCCAGTCGCTGCGATTCAGATCGAGGCCGCGGTACTTGGGGATGCTGGCGCTGCACAGCTCGCCATCGCGCACCAGGTCGCGGTGGTTGCCATTGGCGTTGCCGTGGGCGATCGCGCTCCAGTCATAGAACGGCTGCGCGCCGCCGATGGCCTTGGCCGCGGCACAGGCCGGGTTGGTCGGGTTTTCCGGATTGCCTTCGTGGCACTGCTTCACGCGGCTGAGCGGCTTGGACATGGTGCCGTGGGCGAGGGCGCTGCCGGACAGAGCCAGGCCGGCAACGACGGACAGAGCGAGGACTGCCCGGTGGGACAGATGCATGCAGGAACTCCTTTGCGAAGTGTGGGAAACCTCGCGCAGTCTTCACATGCAGGGCCGTCGGCAACATCGGACAAGTTTGAAATCGATGGCGGCTGTGTTCGATCTGCAACACGGTGCTCTCTGTGCCGCCATCCGGGCGAAAGGCGGTGCACTGTGCACCGCCTCCCGCATCACTGCCTCAGTACGCGATCCACGCATCGCGCCATGCTGCACCCACGCCCGGCCGGTAGGCTTCGGCGTTGACGTTGCACCATGCACCTTCCGGGAACGGGCGGCAGGCATACAGCTTGCCGTCGCCGCCCTTCACCACGGTCTGGCCCGGCACGTAGCTGCCGATACCGGCGGGATACACGTGGTCAAAATCACCGCCCGGTGATGGCGTGCCGGGGTCGGGCACCTGGGTATCGAGCTGGAAGCGGTTGCCATCCTTCAGGTACACGCGGTTGGCGGTGGCCGAGGCCGTCGGTGTGATCACGCCATTGCTGAGCACGCCCACGCGTGCGTGCTGGGCGCTGGTATTGACCTTGCGGGCCAGCGCCAACGGCCACTGCGCGGCCGCAGTCTGGCCACTGGCCAGGGTCGCTTCCACGCGTTCGACATCATTGCCGTTGGCGTTGAACACGCGCAACGCCAGGGTGGTGCCGACCGGCAGCTCGCCGCGCGCGGTGACCGGGCCGGCATCCTGCCACTGCGCTGCGGGCGGGGTGCTGCCACCGCCTCCTTCAAAGCGCACGTCCATGCAGGTGTAGAACGCTTCGGTCGAATCCGAGCGCTGCCAGGTGTTGTAGATCACATGCTGGCCGCTGCGCTGTGGCAGCGTGCACTGCAGCTTGTAGGTGCCATCGGCCGACAGCGGCGTGTTGCCCAGCGTGCAGAACTCCTGCAGATCGGCCCAGCGCAGCGGGCTGCCCGGTTGCCAGCCGTCGCGGGTGACGAAGAAGCGCCAGTCACGCGTGGCGTGCGGCGCGGTCGCCTTGAACACGAAGGTGAACTTGCCGCTGGCGTCTGGCTGGATCGGTGTGGTCTGCCAGTCGCTGCGGTTCACATCCAGCCCGCGGAAGGTCGGGTTGTTGCCGCTGCACAGCTTGCCATCGGGCACCACGGCCTGGTGGTTGCCGTTGGCGTTGGCCTGGTTGATGCCGTTCCAGTCGTAGAACGCCTGCGAGCCGCCAATCGCTTTTGCAGCGGCACAGGCCGGGTTGGTCGGGTTCTCGGGATTGCCCTGGAAGCAGGCATAGACACGGCTGACCGGCGTGGTCATGGTGCCGTGGGCGAACGCGCTGCCGGCCAGGCACAGGCCCGCAGCGGCGAACGAGGTAGCCAGCAACAGCGGTGTCGATCGGAATGACATGGCGCATCCTTGTGGTCGTCGAAAGGGAGCGGTGACCGCAGGAGCTGCGCTGCGCGGCGGACTTCCGGCGGCACCACGGCGAGTATCGAGTCGCGATGCAGGCTGAGGAACCACGGAAGCGCCGATCCGTGACTGTGGGTGTGAAGCCCTTCCCGCAGGCTTCACGCGGGACTGAACGGATGCGCTGGTGATCACGTGTTCGGCGTGGCATCGATCACGTCGTGGAGATCCTGCTACGTCGACGCCATACCCACTCGATCCGCCTGGCATGAGAAGCAACCGTGGGCCGCGTTGTGCAGTTGCACGAAGGCCACGGCAGGGTCGGCAAACAGCGCGTCCAGCCGGGCGACAACATCAGCGCCCGCGCTGATCTCTGCGGCCAGCATCAATGCAGCCTGGTCATAGGCGCGCAACGAGATCGTACGGCGCTGTACATAGGCGGGTACCTCACCCGGCGGCAGCACGCAGCGCGTTACGCCACGCTGCACGAAGATCGGGCCCGAGGCGTGATAGGGCGAGTGCAGCGGCAGGTGCACATGGGACAACAGCAGCAGCTCGCTGCCACTGGGCGGATCACTCAGGCCGATCCGGCAGGGGTGTCCTCCTGTTTCGCCGGCCCAGCGACGCTGGATGCCCAGCGCAGCCAGCGCGGTGTCACTCTTCTCGAACAGGTGCTGGAAGGGGCGGTGGTCGAGGCCACCGAGGTACCACGCATGCATGGGCGTCTCCTTGGTTTTCCCCGGATTCTGCGCACGCACCGGCCGTCATGCTCGCCGTTTTCAGACCCGGCATCGCCATCGGGCCAGGCAGTGCCACGGGTATCGCACCGCAAGGCGCTAAGATGCGCGCGCCGCCCCGGCCGATGAGCGCCGCATGTCCCTGGATTTCCCCACCATCACCGTGCTTGGCTTCCTGCTCTGCATCGGCATCGCCGTGGGGTTCTCATTGCTGCTTGTGGTGCTGCGCGGGCAACCGGTGCTGCGCCTGTGGACCGCCAGCCTGTGGCTGCTGACCCTGGGCGTGACCCTGCTTGCGCTGCGCCCCTACCTGCCGTTGGTGCCGGTCATACTGGCCGGGAATGCGGCGATGGCCGGTTGCGCGGTGCTGATGCTGCGCGGCGTGGCGCTGCATCTGGAACAGCCGCTGCCGCTGTGGCGGCCGTTGTTGATGGCAGCCGCGTTCATGGCCTGCATTTTCGCCTTCCTGGTGCTCTGGCCGGACCTGGGCGTGCGCCTGCAGGTGTTCAGTGTGTTCACGCTGCTGGTCGATGGCTGGATCGCATGGCTGCTGCTGCGGCATGCCCCCGTGCAGCAGCGCACCAGCTGCCGTCTGGCGGCGGCGGTGTTCCTGGCCGAGGCGGCACTGTACGCGGTGCGCCTGTTCCTGCCGGTGGCGCCCGATGCCGGTGAGGACATCATGCGCACCGGCACGCCGATGTTCGTCACCTACATTGCCGGGGTGATGCTGGAACTGGCGCGATGTTTCGCGATGGTGCTGCTGCTGGTCGAGCGCATGCTGGTCGATCTGCGGCGTGCGGCACGCACCGATGGCCTGACCGGGCTGCTCAACCGCAGCGCGGTGCTGGCCGATGGCCAGGCGCAGTTGCAGCGGCTGCGTCGGCAGGGCCGGCCGCTGGCCCTGTTGCTGGTCGACGTCGATCACTTCAAGCAGATCAACGACCGCTGGGGCCACCTGGCCGGTGACTAGGTACTGCGTCACTTCGCTGCGCTGCTGCAGCATGGTTTGCAGGGCCACGACACGCTGCTGGGCCGCTACGGTGGCGAGGAGTTCGTGCTGGTGCTGGCCGGCAGCACACAGGGTGAAGCGATGGCGTGGGCCGCCGCGATCCGTACCGATCTGCAGCAGAAGCCGGCGCGGCTGGGCACCGGGCCGGTGACGGTCACCGCCAGCATCGGCCTGGCCATGGACGACGGCCATGGCGACCTGTCCACGCTGCTGGCAGCGGCGGATGTGGCGCTGTACCGGGCCAAGGCCGCAGGCCGCGACCGCCTGGCCTGCGCCACGCCCGCGGAGATTTCGCGTCTGCCCATCGCCGACGACGCCGTGCCCGTGTAAGTTGAGTCACATCTTCCGCGGCAGCCCGTCGTGGTTGCCAGGAACGTCCTCCAGGGGAAACGAGCACGATGCAAAGACACCACCTCGCGTTGGCCGCGGCGTTGGCCAGCCTGATGCTTGCCGGTTGCAGCCAGTCACCGTCACCCGGCGCCGAAAGCGCCAGCGATGCACCCAGCCGCCGTTTCGGCACGATCGACTTCCAGCCCTGCACGTTGTCCACCGAAGGCGCCAGCGCCAACGTGGAAGCGCAGTGCGCCACCCTGCAGGTGCCGGAAGACCGGGCCCAGCCCGATGGCCGACGCATTGGCCTGCGCATCGCCTGGCTGGAATCGGGCAGCAGCGGCTCCAGCCAGCCCGATCCGGTGTTCTTCCTGGCCGGTGGCCCCGGCCAGGCGGCCAGCGAAGTGGCGGTCATCGTCGATACCGCGCTGCGCCAGGTGCGCAAGCAGCGCGACATCTTCCTTGTCGACCAGCGGGGTACCGGTGGCTCCAACCCGCTCAGCTGCCTCGGCGCGGACGGCAAGGACCTGCAGATGGACGAGGACGCCGCTCCCACCGAGGCGTCGCTGCGCGACTACGCGCAGCGCTGCGCGGCCTCGCTGCAGGGGCGTGCCGATGCCCGCTTCTACACGACCACCGATGCCATCGCCGACCTGGATGCGGTACGCCAGGCCTTGGGCGTGGACCGGATCAACCTGGTCGGCGGCTCCTACGGTACCCGCGTGGCCCAGCGCTATGCCGGTGCCTATCCGCAGCACACCCGCAGCATCGTCATCGATGGCGTAGTGCCCAATGAACTGGTGGTGGGCGGCGACTTCGCCACGACGTTCGAGGATGCGATCGCCCTGCAGTCGGCGCAGTGCCGCAAGGATGCCGCCTGCAGCAAACGCTTCCCGACCGACACCCGCGCGCAGCTGCGCAGCGTGGTCGAGACCCTGCGCCGTGCGCCGGTCTCGGTGGAGTATCGCGACCCCGGCACCAACCAGACCCGGCAGGATGTGCTGAGTCCGGACAGCGTGATCGGCCTGGCGTTCGCCTTCTCCTATGTGCCGCAGTATTCCTCGCTGCTGCCGCTGGTGCTCGATGAAGCCGCGCACGGCCGCTATGCACCGCTGGCCTCGCTGGCACGCGGTGCGAACCGCAGCATGGATTTCCAGATCAACCGAGGCATGCAGTGGTCGGTGATCTGCAGCGAGGATGCGCCGCGCTACAAGGCGCCGGCCGAGGACCCGGAGCGACTGTTCGGCAACGACGTGGCCAGTGCCTTCTTCGCGGCCTGCCCGGTATGGCCGCACCAGCCGGCGCCAGCGGCCAATGCCGTGCCGCTGCGCAGTGACGTACCGGCGCTGCTGCTGTCCGGTGAACTCGACCCGGTGACACCCCCGCGCTATGCCGAGCAGGTCCTCAAGGGCCTGCCCAATGGCCGCGCGCTGGTCGCCCGCGGCCAGGGCCACGGCACGCTGAGTGCCGGCTGCATGCCGCGCCTGCTCGGCCAGTTCATCGACAAGACCGATGCCAAGGCGCTGGATGCCGGCTGCCTGGACACGCTGAGCTACGTGCCGGCGTTCACCTCGTTCAACGGATGGGAACCATGATCGTCGCCGACAACCTGCACAAGGCTTTCGACACCCGCACCGGCCGCATCCAGGCGGTCTCCAACGTCGGCTTCCGCGCCGAGGACGGCCGCATCACTGGCCTGCTGGGCCCCAATGGTGCCGGCAAGACCACCACCATGCGCATGCTGTACACGCTGATGACCCCGGACCAAGGCAGCATCAGCGTCGATGGTGTCGATGCCGCACGCAATCCAGTGGAAGTACGCCGCCACCTTGGCGTGCTTCCCGATGCGCGTGGCGTCTACAAGCGCCTGACCGCGCGCGAGAACATCGCCTACTTCGGCGAGCTGCATGGCCTGTCGGCCGAGCGCATCCGCGAACGCATCGAAGTGCTGTCGCATGCCCTGGACATGGGTGACATCCTCGACCGCCAGACCGATGGCTTCTCGCAGGGCCAGCGCACCAAGACCGCGATCGCCCGCGCGCTGGTGCACGACCCGCGCAACGTGATTCTCGACGAACCGACCAACGGCCTGGACGTGATGACCACGCGCGCGCTGCGGCGATTCCTGCTGGGCCTGCGCGAAGAGGGCCGCTGCGTGATCCTGTCCAGCCACATCATGCAGGAGGTGGCCGCGCTGTGCGATCACATCGTGATCATCGCCAAGGGCACGGTGATGGCGGCCGGCAGCGCCGATGAACTGCGTGCGCAAGCCGGCGAATCCAACCTGGAAGACGCGTTCGTGAAACTGATCGGCAGCGAAGAGGGCCTGCACGCATGAGCATGATGTCGACCCTGATGACGGTGATGCGCAAGGAACTGCGCGACCTTTCCCGTGATCGCCGCACGCTGCTGCTGACCCTGCTGTTCGGGCCGCTGCTGTACCCGGTGCTGCTGCTGGGCATGGGCAAGCTGGCCGAGAGCCGGGTACGTACCCAGATCGAACAACCGCTGCAGATTCCGACCATCGGTGCGGACAACGCCCCCAATCTGGTGCGTTTCCTCGCCGCGCAGGGGCTGAACACCGCACCTGCACCGAAGGACCTGGCCGAGGCCATCCGCAGCCAGGACATCGACGTGGCGCTGCGCATCAGCGATGACTTCGGCAAGGACTGGGCCGATGGCAAGCCGGCGCTGGTGGAGGTGATCAAGGACAGTACCCGTCGTGCCGCCGAGGTGCCCAGCGCACGTCTGGAGGCGGCACTGGCCACCTACAACGGCCAGGTGGGGGCACTGCGATTGATGGCGCGCGGCATCGACGCACAGGTGGCGCGGCCGCTGGATGTGGCGCGCCAGGACCTGGCCAGTGCCGAGGCCAAGCGCGGCATGATCCTGTCGATGCTGCTGCCGGTGCTGCTCACGCTGACCTCGTTCATCGGCGGCGCCTATCTGGTGATGGATGCCACCGCCGGCGAGCGCGAGCGGCAGTCACTGGAACCGCTGCTGGCCACGCCCGGCTCGCGCAGCGCCATTGTCAGCGGCAAGATCGCCGCCGCCTGCGTGGTCGGGTTCGTATCGCTGCTGCTGACCCTGGTGGCGTTCAAGGTGAGCGCACAGATCGCGCCCGGCAACATCGGCCGCCAGTTCAACATGAACGTCGCCTCGATGCTGCAGATGCTGCTGGTGATGCTGCCGATGCTGATGATCGGCACCTCGCTGCTGACCTTCCTGTCGGCGGCGGCCAAGAGCATGAAGGAAGCGCAGAGCCACATGACCTGGCTGATGCTGTTGCCGATGATGCCCGGCTACGCGCTGGTGGCCTATCCGCTGAAGAGCGAGCTGTGGCAGTACGCCGTGCCGTTCCTGTCGCAGAACCAGATGCTGTTGAAGGTGATCCGCCACGAGACCATCACGCCGTCGGTCTGGGCCATCTATCTCGGTGCCAGCCTCGGCCTGGCCGCACTGCTGTGGTTCGCCGCCGTGCGCCGTTACCACAACGAGCGCCTGGCGATCTCGGGCTGACTGCAAAAAGGGGACGGAGGGGATTAAGTCGTTTTTAACCCTCCGCCCCCTTCTTCTGAGGGCGCCCCCGCTTGCGCAGCACCACGGGGCGGCCCAGTGTCTGTTCCACCATCCGCAGGTAAGCTGCATTTCCCAACGGATGCTGCCCGGCACTGTGCGCGCGTATTGCCGGCAGGTCGGCGGACGCGTTCACGTCCCGCAGGAACTGCGCATAGAGCGTCGTCCGCTGTCGCTTGGTCGAGGCCAGTGCCTGAAAGGCGGGGTGTTCTGTCAGCATCGGATCATCGCGGCGCTGCAGGTTTCCATGCACGCTCGACCATGGGTGATCCTCCGGGGCGCCTGTCATGCCTGCACGAACCGGATTGAGTTCGATGTAGCGATAGACGCTGAGCAGATAGGCGTCGCTGTCCACCATCGAAGAATGGAAGCGGCCCTGCCAGAGTGGTCCGCTGCGCTCATGCCGCTGATTGAACGCCTGGACATAGTTGTTGCCCTGCATCCGCATCGCGTTGGCCAAGCCGGCCTGAGTGGAGGGTGTGGCCAATAGATGGACGTGATTGCCCATCAATACGTAGGCATGCAGCGCGACCTGATGTTTCAGGAAGGCGCTGTGCAAAAGGTGCAGAAACAGCTGGCGGTCGATATCGTCAACGAAGATCGCCCCCTT
Source organism: Stenotrophomonas sp. STK17_22 (assembly GCF_051983905.1). NCBI lineage: Bacteria > Pseudomonadati > Pseudomonadota > Gammaproteobacteria > Lysobacterales > Lysobacteraceae > Stenotrophomonas > Stenotrophomonas sp. STK17_22. The sequence continues at coordinate 5,026,215 of NZ_CP197010.1, read as the reverse complement.
GTTCACACCGCGCTGGGTTACGTGATACGGCTGTTCGGCCAACATCAGGCGTGCTTGTCGAGGCATGGCAGTTCAGGGGGTTCAAGGAATCATCAGCCTGCCGCCTCCGTGACCGCGAAGGGCATCAGGCGATGCCGCGAGTTGATATGGGGGAGGGCAGAAGCGACTTAATCCCCTCCGTCCCCTTTTCCATACCGCGCAGGCGTCACCCCCATCTCGCGCTTGAACACGGCGATGAAGGCACTGGGTGTGTCGTAGCCCATCGACAGCGCGACGCTGATCACCGGCTCGCCGGACAGCAGGCGTGGCAGTGCCAGCAGCACCCGCAGGCGTTGCCGCCACTGGCTTGGCGACAGGCCGGTCTCGGCCAGCCAATGGCGGGCGAGGCTGCGGCTGGACAGACCGCTGCTGGCGGCCCAGTCCTCGATGCTGCGGTTGTCGTGCGGTGCGCGCGCCAGTGCGGCGGCAAGTTTCTGCAGTCGCCGGTCACGCGGTTGTGGCAGGGCAAGCGGCAGAGGCTTGCTGGCGGCAATCTCATCGGCGATCACACCGGCCAGTCGTGCCTGTGTGGCATCCAGTGGAACATGCGGCCACTGCAGCGCCCGAATCACCGCGGCCTGCAGCAGCGGCCCCGGCTGGAAGATGCGAGGGGCTGCAGGCAGGTCGGTGCAGGCCTGCGCGCTGAAGTACAGGCTCCAGCCGTCGAACGCGCTGGTACTGGCCAGAGCGTGGGGCAGCGAAGGTGGTATCCAGGCGACATGACCCGCCGGCAGCAGCCAGTGCAGGTCGCCCACCTCGATCCGTAGCAGGCCCTGATGTGCACCCAGCAGCTGCCCGCGGGCGTGCTGGTGGCGTGCCGTGCGGCGCGGACCCGGCAGGCGCAGCTGCGCCCCCAGCAACGCAGGCCCGTCGGCGGCATTGGCCAGCGCCGGGTCAATCAATGCGGTGGTTGTCTGATCTGCCATATCAATTGGCAGTTATACGGCAGAAACGTCGCGTCCGGGCTCCGACACTGGAGCCCACTTCAACGGAGCGCTTCCCCATGCAGCCACAGGACATTCTTCCGGACCATCAGAACGAGGTGCAGGTAAATGGCCTCACCGTGCGCAAGGGCAGCGTCGGTGCCTTCCTGGCCAGCGTCCGTGCCTGGCAGGATCCCACCAGCGATGATGCCACCCGCGCCACTGCCGAAGCCGACCTGCGTGCGTTGCTGCCCGGCCTGCATGCGCTAGGCCTGTTCCAGGTGCTGGCTGCGCGCGATCCGGCGTTGCAGCGCCTGATTGATGGCGCTGCCTGAAACGGACAAGGCCCGGACGGACCGGGCCTTGGCGTCATGGAGGTGGCAGAAACGACTTAATCCCCTCCGTCCCCTTTTTTGCGGTCAGCCGCCCGGTGCGAATACCAGGGTGCGGCGGGTGGTGACCGGCGCGTTGACCGGCTCGAAGCGCCAGCGCTTGACCGCGTTCAGGGCTTCGCGGTCGAAGGTCCGTCCCGACGTCGCGCGCAGCACGCGGGCGCTGACCACTGAGCCGTCGGTGCCGACGGTGATCTCCACCAGCACTTCGCCCGACGTTCCCGAACGCAGTGCCTCGGCCGGATAGCGCGGCGCCGGCGTGCTGACCGGGCGGAGGGTGGGAGCTGCCGCGGCGGCTGCCTGGCGTGCGGCGCTGGCCTGTTGGGCGGCTGCCTGCTGCTGTTTCTGTTCGGCATCGCGACGGGCCGCGGCCTGGCGCTCGGCCTCCTGGCGCTCGTTGTCGCGGCGTGCGGCATCCTGCTGCGCGGCAATCTGCTTGGCCGCATCGGCTTCCTTGGCGCGCTGCTCGGTCAGGCGCTGCTGTTCGGCCTGCTGCTTGGTCCGGTCTTCGGCGTCCTTCTTGGCCTTCTCGGCTTCGGTCTCGGTGCGCTTGGCCGCATTTTCCACGCCCTTGGCCAGGCCTTCCTTCAGGCGCGGCAGGGCGGGAGCGGAGGCGTCCACCTTCTCGATCAGTGCCACCAGGCGCTGCGCCTCGGTGTAGTCCTCGCGGCCCAGGTGCTGCTCGGCGGCGATCAGGGTGTAAGGCAGCAGGTCGGTCAGCGCGCTCTTCACCGACGCGTCGTCCGGTGTCTTGTCGCGCAGGGCGAGGTAGTACTCGATGGCGTTGTCGCCGGCCGGCGCGTACATGCGGTTCTCGCGCAGTGCCTGGCTGGCGGATTCACGCAGCTGTTCGGTGCCCATGGACTGCACCTTGGCGGCGACCACCGGTGCGGCCGGTACAGCGGCGGCGGGTGCGGCGGCCGGGGCCGGTGCTGCAGATTCTTCCTTTCCCGAGCAGGCGGCCAGCGCCAGTGCCAAAGCAACCAGCAGCCACCGGCGCGCGGCGGTGATCGTTGAGACGTGCGACATCCTGCTCCCCTCTAGAAGACGACGTGACGTAAATCATTGATACGCATGGCCGGGACCTGTGGTCCGGGCGCGGAACGATGACGTTTCCCGACGCCACCGCCGGCAACGGCGAGGGTGCAATCTAGCATCCCGGCCACCGCCGCGTACAAGGGGCAGGGGCCGGGATGGGGCAGCGGCGAAGGACCGCTGCCGGTTGCCGCATCAGTGGTCGTGCGACTTGCTGTGGCTGTTGGACATCAGCTTGTCGGTCCAGGCAATACCGATCGCCGACAGGATGAACACGCAGTGGATGATGGTCTGCCACAGCACGCCGTCCTGGGTCAGCATCGAGCAGCGGGCGACACCGATGTTGGCGGCGGCCACGCTCATCTGCTCCGGCGTGCACAGTGGGATGCCACCCAGCGCGCCACTGGCGATGAAGGTCTTCAGCAGGTGGATCGAGGAGATGCCGATGATCGCCATTGCCAGCTTCACTTTCAGCACGCTGGCATTGACGTGGCTCAGCCATTCCGGCTGGTCCGGATGGCCTTCCAGGCGCAGGCGCGAGACGAAGGTCTCGTAGCCACCGACGATCACCATCACCAGCAGGTTGGAGATCATCACCACGTCGATCAGGCCCAGCACGATCAGCATGATCTGCTGTTCGCCCATCGAGGCCGAATGCGAGATCAGGTGCCACAGTTCCTTGCCGAACAGGAACACATAGACGCACTGCGCCACGATCAGGCCCAGGTACAGCGGCAGCTGCAGCCAGCGCGAGGCGAAGATCAGCGTGGACAGCGGGGAGAGCGGCGGGCGGTTTGCACTCATGCGGAGGATGCTGCGTTGCGGGGGAGAGGCGAGGTTACCGGCCCGTCGTGACGGTGCCAACCCAACTCTCGCACTAGACTTCAGGTTCCTTTCCGCACCCCGAGCCGCCGCCATGATCGACCTGTATTACTGGCCCACCCCGAACGGCCACAAAGTGACCCTGCTGCTGGAAGAAGCCGGCCTGGAGTACCGCATCCATCCGGTCAACATCGGCTCGGGCGACCAGTTCAAGCCGGAATTCCTCGCCATTTCGCCCAACAACAAGATGCCTGCGATTGTCGACCACGCCCCGGCCGATGGCGGCGCCCCGCAGAGCGTGTTCGAGTCCGGCGCGATCCTGCTGTATCTGGCCGAGAAGACCGGCCAGTTCCTGCCCAGCGACCCGCGCGGCCGCGTCACCACTCTGGAGTGGCTGTTCTGGCAGATGGCCGGCCTGGGCCCGATGAGCGGCCAGATGGGCCACTTCAACGTGTATGCGCCGGAAAAGATCCCCTACGCGATCGAGCGCTACGACAACGAAGTGCGCCGCCTGCACGGGGTGATGGACAAGCGACTGGCCCAGCACGCCTTCCTGGCTGGCGACGCGTACACCATCGCCGACATGGCCAGCTACCCGTGGATCGGCGCCTACGACAAGCTGCCGGTGGATTTCGCCGCGTTCCCGAACCTCAAGCGCTGGCACGAAGCGATTGCTGCACGCCCGGCCACCCAGCGCGCCTATGCCCTGCGCCAGCAGGTGAACCCCAACGCCGGCAAGCCGCTCAGCGACGAAGAGCGCAAGCACCTGTTCGGCCAGCGTTGACCCGGAACGGTGGGTGCCGACCGTTGGTCGGCACGCCTCATGGGCAGAAGGTCATGCTGCCTTCCCGCACCGGCTTGGTTAGGATGGAGGCTGACCGCCCCGCGTCCATCGCGGTGGCGGACCTGCCGTTTGCCGGGATCCTCCATGCGCCACCTGTTCGCTTCGCTCGCCCTCATGCTCGCCACCAGTACCGCCGCCCACGCTGAAAAGCTGACTCTGGAAGCCATCACCGGCCCGCTGCCGCTTTCCGGCCCGACCCTGATGAAGCCGAAGGTCGCTCCCGACGGTTCGCAGGTCAGCTTCCTGCGCGGCAAGGACAGCGACCGCAACCAGCTGGACCTGTGGACCTACGACATCGGCAGCGGCCAGACCCGCCTGCTGGTGGATTCGAAGGTGGTGTTGCCCGGCACCGAGACCCTCAGCGACGAGGAAAAGGCCCGCCGCGAGCGCCAGCGCATCGCCGCGATGACCGGTATCGTCGATTACCAGTGGTCGCCGGACGCGCAGCGCCTGCTGTTCCCGTTGGGCGGTGAGCTGTACCTGTACGACCTCAAGCAGCAGGGCCAGGCCGCAGTGCGCCAGCTGACCCACGGTGAAGGATTCGCCACCGACGCCAAGCTGTCGCCCAAGGGCGGTTTCGTCAGCTTCATCCGCGGCCGCAACCTGTGGGTGATCGACCTGGCCAGCGGCAAGCAGCTGCAGCTCACCCGCGACGGCAGCACCACCATCGGCAACGGCGTGGCCGAGTTCGTCGCCGACGAGGAAATGGACCGACACACCGGCTACTGGTGGGCGCCGGATGATTCGGCCATCGCCTTCGCGCGCATCGATGAAGCACCGGTGCCGGTGCAGAAGCGCTACGAGGTCTACGCCGACCGCACCGACGTGATCGAGCAGCGTTACCCGGCCGCCGGCGACGCCAACGTGCGCGTGCAGCTGGGCGTGATCGCACCGGCCGCCGATGCGCAGCCGCGCTGGGTCGACCTCGGCAAGGAACAGGACATCTATCTGGCCCGCGTCGACTGGCGCGATGCGCAGCACCTGAGCTTCCAGCGCCAGTCGCGTGACCAGAAGCAGCTGGACCTGGTGGAAGTGGCACTCGACTCCAACCGCCAGCGCGTGCTCGCGCACGAAACCAGCCCGACCTGGGTGCCGCTGCACAACAGCCTGCGTTTCCTCGATGACGGCAGCGTGCTGTGGTCGTCCGAGCGCACCGGTTTCCACCATCTGTACCGCATCGACAGCAAGGGCAAGGCCACCGCGTTGACCCACGGCAACTGGCCGGTAGACGAACTGCTGGCGGTCGATGAGAAGGCTGGCAAGGCCTACTTCCGCGCCGGCATCGAGACCTCGCGCGAAAGCCAGATCTACGCGGTGTCGCTGCAGGGCGGTGAGCCGCAGCGCCTGTCGAAGGCACCGGGCATGCACAGCGCCAGCTTCGCCCGCAACGCCAGCGTCTATGTCGACAGCTGGTCCAACAGCACCACGCCGCCGCAGATCGAACTGTTCCGCGCCAATGGTGAGAAGATCGCCACCCTGCTCGAGAACGATCTGGCGGACCCGAAGCATCCGTATGCGCGTTACCGCGATGCACAGCGCCCGATCGAGTTCGGCACGCTGACCGCGGCCGACGGCAAGACCCCGCTCAACTACAGCCTGATCAAGCCGGCCGGCTTCGATCCGTCCAAGCGTTACCCGGTGGCGGTGTACGTCTACGGTGGCCCGGCCAGCCAGACCGTCACCGACAGCTGGCCCGGCCGTGGCGACCACCTGTTCAACCAGTACCTGGCCCAGCAGGGCTACGTGGTGTTCTCGCTGGACAACCGCGGCACCCCGCGACGTGGCCGTGACTTCGGTGGCGCGTTGTACGGCAAGCAGGGCACGGTGGAAGTGACCGACCAGCTGCGCGGCGTGACCTGGCTGAAGCAGCAATCGTGGGTGGACCCGGCGCGCATCGGCGTGCAGGGCTGGTCCAACGGTGGCTACATGACCCTGATGCTGCTGGCCAAGGCCTCGAACCAGTACGCCTGTGGCGTGGCCGGTGCGCCGGTGACCGATTGGGGCCTGTACGACAGCCACTACACCGAACGCTACATGGATCTGCCGGCGCGCAACGAAGCGGGTTACCGCGAAGCACGCGTGCTGACCCATATCGACGGCCTGCGTTCGCCGCTGCTGCTGATCCACGGCATGGCCGATGACAACGTACTGTTCACCAACTCGACCAGCCTGATGAGTGCGCTGCAGAAGCGTGCACAGCCGTTCGAACTGATGACCTATCCGGGTGCCAAGCATGGCCTGTCCGGTGCCGATGCGCTGCATCGCTACCGCGTGGCCGAAGCCTTCCTGGGACGCTGCCTGAAACCCTGATCCACAGCCGGGAAGGAGCCCGCCGATGACCCTGCCACCACCGATTCCCGCCCATCGACAGACGTCCGCCGGTTGGTGGTGCCGTCATTGGCGCTGGGCGATGCCGTTGACGGTGGTGCTGGTGCTGGGCGGCGCCGGTGGCGTGGTGACCTGGAGCGTGCTGCGCTGGAGCGAGGCGGCACGCGAGAGCCCGCCGATGCGCGAAGCGTTGCGCCGCGCGGGCTGCAGCATCGAACTGGTGGAAGCCTTTGGCGAGCCGCTGCATATCGAATCGATGCCGCTGGGCAGCATGCAGACCGCGATGAACGGCCAGCGCGACGTCGGCCTGACCGTTGCGCTGGAAGGACCGCATGCGCACGGCCGGCTGTTCGTGCAGGGCAGCCGTCGCGATGAAGTCTGGGATTACCCGGTGATGTATGTACTGGCCGAAGACAAGCAGACCTTCGACCTGACTGCACTGGATGACGACGAGGCTGCGGGGGAGTGCGAGCTGCAGGCCTGCCGTGAGCGTGGCGAATGCCCACTCACCGCCGCGTTGTGACCGCAGGTCGCGCGGCCGGGTAAGGGCGGCCATGTAGAGTCGACTGTTAGTCGACTGCTCTCCACAAGACGCCTGAAAACCCCGCGCTGCGCGCGATAGTCGACTGACAGTCGACTCTACCCATCAGCCGCGCCGTGACCTCCAGCCGATTGTCGCCATCGCCGTGAGCGCGTAAGTTGCGGGCAACCCTTTGCTGGAGTGTCCCATGAAGCCGATTGCGCTCGCTGTTGCCCTGGCCCTGACTGCCACCCCGTTGCTGTCCGCACCGCCGGCCTTGGCCGCGCCGGCCGCCAAGGCCGCGACTCCCGCCAGCCCGGCCTGGGTGGCACGCAGCAACGCCCTGGCACAGATCCTGCTGGATGCGCAGGGGCCGTTCCAGCCGGAAGAAACCGGCTTCTTCGGCGTTCCCGGCTACGACGACAAGGTGGCCGACCTCGGCCCGGACAACGGCAAGCGCTACCGCGCCGCGATGGCCAAGGCCCGCGACGAACTGAAGGCAAAGCTGGCCGCCGAAAAGGATCCCAACGTCCGCCAGGACCTGGAGATCATGATCCACGCCGCCAGCCAGAACATCGAAGGCAGCGAGCTCAACGAGAAGTACCTGTTGCCGTGGAGCGATGCGCCGCAGACGGTGTTCAGCGGCCTCAACCTGCTGCTGTCCGACCAGGTGCCGGCCGAGCGCCGGGCCAAGGCGATCGACCGCCTCAAGGCCTATGCCGGCCTGCAGCCCGGCGGCACCGCGTTCACAACGCTGGCGCGCCAGCGCTATGAAGAGCGCTTGAAGGACAGCAGCCTGCTGCAGCCGACAAAGATCGAAGTGCAGCAGTCGCTGGACAACGTCGAGACCTACATCACCGGTATCGAGTCGCTGCTGAAGAAGTACCAGATCGCCGGTGCCGATGAAGCAATGAAGGCGCTGGCCGAGCAGATGAAGGACTACGCCGCCTGGACGCGCACGACCGTGCTGCCGAAGGCACGTGCCGACGCACGCCTGCCGGCGCCGCTGTACGCCTACCAGCTCAAGCAGGTCGGCATCGACATCGACCCGAAGCTGTTGATGCAGCGCGCGCAGCTGGAGTTCATGGAAACCCGATCGGCGATGCAGCAGCTGGCGCCGCTGGTGGCGAAGGACAAGGGCCTGAAGGTGGCCGACCCGAGCGACCCGGTGGCGGTGATCCGCGCGCTGAAGGCCGACAAGATCGCCGACGATCATCTGGAAGGCCACTACCGCAAGGTGATCGACGCGATCGATCCGCTGATCCGCGAGCACGCCATCGTCGACGTGCCCAAGCGTGCCATGCAGATGCGACTGGGTTCGGCCGCCGAGAGCGCCGCCAGCCCGGCGCCGCACTTCCTGCCGGCGCCGCTGGTCAACAACACCGGGCAGCAGGGCACCTTCGTGCTGCCGCTGGGCAATCCGGCCGCCGGTCCGGGTGCGCAGTACGACGACTTCAACTTCGGCGCGGCGGCGTGGACGCTGAGCGCGCATGAAGGCCGCCCCGGCCACGAGCTGCAGTTCACCGCCATGGTCGAGCGCGGCGTGTCGCTGGCACGCACCATGTTCGCGTTCAATTCGGTGAACGTGGAAGGTTGGGCGTTGTATGCCGAAGCCGAGATGGTGCCGTACGAGCCGCTGGACGGGCAGATGATCGCCCTGCAGTTCCGCCTGCTGCGGGCCGCGCGCGCGATGCTGGACCCGATGCTCAACCTTGGCCTGACCGATCGTGCCAACGGCGAGCGCGTGCTGATCGAGCAGGTCGGCCTGTCCAAGGCGATGGCCACCCAGGAACTGGACCGCTACATGGTGCGCATGCCAGGCCAGGCCGGCAGCTACTTCTACGGCTACACCCGCATCCTGGAACTGCGCATGCAGACCGAGCTGGCACTGGGCGCGAAGTTCGACCGCCTGGCGTTCAACAACTTCCTGCTCGACCAGGGCCTGCTGCCGCCGGACCAGCTGGCCGATGCGGTGAACAAGGTGTTCGTGCCGAAGTACAAGCGCTGAGCATCACCGGTAGTGCCGGCCACTGGCCGGCAAGCGCCGTTGGTAGATGCCGACCTTGGTCGGCGCTGTGGGTTTCGTGCCAACCAAGGTTGGCACCTACCAGAGCGATGCGTCGGTTATTGCAGGGGTAGTGCCGGCCGCTGGCCGGCAATCGCCGTTGGTAGATGCCGACCTTGGTCGGCGCGGCGGGTTTCGTGCCAACCAAGGTTGGCACCTACCAGAGCGATACGTCGGTTGTTACAGGGGTAGTGCCGGCCGCTGGCCGGCAATTGCCGTTGGTAGATGCCGACCTTGGTCGGCGCTGTGGGTTTCGTGCCAACCAAGGTTGGCACCTACCAGAGCGGTGCGTCGGTTATTGCAGGGGTAGTGCCGGCCGCTGGCCGGCAATTGCCGTTGGTAGATGCCGACCTTGGTCGGCGCCGCGGGTTTCGCGCCAACCAAGGTTGGCACCTACCAGAGCGAAGCGTCGGTTGTTGCAGGGGTAGTGCCGGCCGCTGGCCGGCAATTGCCGTTGGTAGATGCCGACCTTGGTCGGCGCCGCGGGTTTTGTGCCAACCAAGGTTGGCACCTACCAGAGCGATGCGTCGGTTATTGCAGGGGTAGTGCCGGCCGCTGGCCGGCATTTCCCTTGGGCGAAGAGGATTTCTGAGGTTGCCGGCCAGCGGCCGGCACTACCGGCGGTGACCCTCTCGGGTCACCGCTGCGGTTGCGGCGTAATCACTTGTGTCGGCAACCGCGCGGGCGGTGCCGGATTCGGCACCCAGATCGCGACGCCGGCGGCGCGCTTCTGCGTGGTCGGAATACCGATGCCGACGCCGCCACCGACGTGCGAGCCGAACGTGCCGGCGCCGACCGACATGCCCACCGGCGAGCCACTGCTGCCCACGCCCATCAACACCACGCCATTGGCGCCCAGCGCTGCGGCCTCACGCTTCAGGCGTGCCACGGCGGCATCGGTCTGGCCCTGGGTGCCGAAGCCGACGGCGGACGCCGATTCCAGCTGGGCGATTTCCTGGGAACCGGCCGGTGGCGTCGAATAGATCTGCACCAGCGCCGGATCGATCGGTGCGCGGGCGCGGCCCAGCATCACCTTGGAGGTACTGGCACAGCCGGCGGCGACCAGCAGGATGGCCGCCAACGCGGCCCAACGGATGTTCATGGCACGACCCCTGTAGGACTGGTTGCGATCATCGGCGGGCCACTCTGAATCGGCGCCAACACCCGGGCCAGGGCACGCACGGCAGCACGCTAGCACGGCGGGGGTGACAGCCCCGCCAATGGCAGTAGGCGGCGGCAGCGGGAACGTCTATGGTTGGGGCAGGAACCAACTGCGGGAGAGCGGCATGGGTGTGATCAGTCTGTTGTGGGGCGTACTGGCGCTGTTGTGGATGATCCTGGCGCTGATTCCACTGCTGGGCTGGGGCAACTGGTTCCTGATCCCGTTCGCTGCGGTGGGCGCGGTCATCGCCGCGCTCGGCATCCTGTTCACCCACCCGAGCAAGCGTGGCCGGGCCTGGGCCGGGCTGGTGCTGAACGGCATCGTGGTAGTGGTGGGCATCCTCCGCCTCGGCCTGGGTGGCGGCGTGATCTGAGCCCGCACCCGGGTGCGACAGGGCGTCGCAGGCGCACGGTCCATGGCCGGGCAGGGGCGTACAATGAATGCCTGCGCGAGCCCCCCGCGTGCCTGTGAATCCGCGCCCGGCGCGGCTGCCCCATGATCATCCGACCCCGTCCCCACGGCTGGCAACTGCTTTACATCCTGCGCGGTTCGATCGTCAAAGCGATCGCGCCCAAGGTGCTGGCCATCCTGATCCTGTCCATTGCCGTGGCTGCGGTGGTGGAACTGGCGCCGCCCACCGGCATCGAACGCGTTTCCGTCACGCCGTTCACCCTGCTCGGCCTGGTCCTGTCGATCTTCCTCAGCTTCCGCAACAGCGCCTGCTACGAGCGCTGGTGGGAAGGCCGCAAGCTGTGGGGCCAGCTGGTCTACGAATCGCGCTCGCTGGCCCGCCAGGTGAACCTGCTGCTGGCCGATGACACCGGCCGCCGCCGCCGCATCGCCTACCTCACCACCGCCTTCGCCCATGCACTGGCCGGTCGCCTGCGCGGGCGCATCGTGGCGCTGATGGCCCTGCCGTGGCTGGACAAGCGCCAGCGCGAACAACTCGGGCTGCGCGAGAACGTGCCCGACGCGCTGCTCTCGATGATCGCTGCGGAACTGGCGCAGGCCCTGCGCGCCGGTGACCTCGACCCGATCCTCTACACCCAGCTGGAAGAACGCCTGCATGCGATGTCGTCGATCCAGGCCGGCTGCGAGCGCATTCTCACCACACCGCTGCCGTTCGCCTACACCCTGCTGCTGCACCGCTGCGCGTGGATGTTCTGCGTGCTGCTGCCGTTCGGCCTGGCCAGTTCGCTGGGTTGGGGCACGCCGGTGCTGTCGGCGGTGCTGGCCTATGCCTTCTTCGGTCTGGACCAGCTGGGCGAAGAAATGGAAGACCCGTTCGGCCTGGAGCCGAACGACCTGCCGCTGGACGCGCTGGTGCGCACCATCGAGATCGACCAGCTCGACGCGCTCGGCGAACGCCCCTTGCCCGAACCCCTGCTGCCGCAGGGCTACCTGTTGCAATAGCCACTCCTCGGAGCCTGCCATGTCCCACCCGCTTTACCGACCGCGCCGCATGCGCCATGACGAGTTCTCGCGCCGCCTGATGCGCGAGAACACGCTGACCACCGACGACCTGATCTACCCGGTGTTCGTGCACGAACTGGCTGGCCGCACCGCAGTGCCGTCGATGCCGGGCGTGGAGCGGCTGTCGATCGAAGAACTGCTGAAGGTGGCCGAAGAGGCGCTGGAGCTGGGCATTCCGGTGATCGACCTGTTCCCGGTGATCGACCCGTCGCTGAAGTCGCTGGATGCATCGGCGGCGTGGGCCGAGGACGGCCTGGCGCAGCGTGCGATCCGCGCGCTGAAGTCGCGCTTCCCGGAACTGGGGGTGATGACCGACGTGGCGCTGGACCCGTACACCACCCACGGCCAGGACGGCATCATCGACGACAAGGGCTATGTGCTGAACGACATCACCGTCGAGGCGCTGGTCAAGCAGTCGGTATCGCACGCCGAGGCCGGTGTGGACATCGTCTCGCCGTCGGACATGATGGACGGCCGCATCGGCGCGATCCGTCGTGCGCTGGATGCCGACAACCACATCAACGTGCGCATCATGGCCTACTCGGCCAAGTACGCCTCGGCGTTCTACGGTCCGTTCCGTGATGCGGTGGGCAGCGCCGCCAGCCTCGGCAAGGCCGACAAGAAGACCTACCAGATGGACCCTGCCAACGGCGACGAGGCCCTGCGCGAGATCGCGCTGGACCTGGAAGAGGGCGCCGACATGGTGATGGTCAAGCCGGGCATGCCGTACCTGGACCTGGTGCGCCGGGTGAAGGAAAAATTCGGCGTGCCGACCTTCGCCTATCAGGTGAGTGGCGAGTACGCGATGATGAAGGCCGCCTTCGCCAACGGCTGGCTGGACGAACGCGCCTGCGTGCTGGAGTCGCTGCTGGGCTTCAAGCGGGCCGGCGCCGATGGCGTGCTGACCTATTTCGCGCCGCAGGTGGCGCGATGGCTGCGCGAGCGCTGACAATAGCGCCACGATAGACGGAGGATTACGCGATGGGACCCGAACTGGGATGGATGCAATGGCTGATCTGGGGCATCGGTACGCTGGTGTTCGGCGCCATCATCGTCGGTGTCTTCATCGCGGCCTGGCGGGCCGGCAAGCGCCCGCCGGAGCAGCTCTCCGCCGCCCGCCATGTCGCCCGTGAGCAGGCCCTGCCGGACAGCGTGCAGGCCGAACTGGCCGCGTTGAACCAGCGCAAGGACAATGGCCAGCTGAGCGAGATCGAGTACGAGCAGCAGCGCGCCAAGGTGTTGTCGCGCTGACGGGTGGGTGCCAACCTTGGTTGGCACTTTCCCGCATGCCAACCAAGGTTGGCATCTACCAAGCGGCCATCCACGCACGGCGTGGATCTACCGCACGCACCTGGCGCCTCCATCGCTCGGGTAGCCGCCAACCTTGGTTGGCGTTTGCCGTCACCGTGCGCCCGGCACGCACCCCGCAACCGCCGCCACCTTCGGCACGGCCAACCGGTACACATCCACGCCACCGGCACGCGGTGCCTTCGCCGCACTGCTGGCAACCATCATCTCGCCCGGCTTGGCGTTGTCGATCACCGGCGCGCCGGTCCAGCCGCCGGTCTGGTTGAACGACAACCCCAACGGCTGCAGCGCCGCGCCGGTCCACGCACAGCCGCTGCTCCATACCTGCGCGGTCGTGCCGCTGCCGCGGCTGAACACCACGGCGCCGTCATGGCCCAGCCAGTCGCCATCGGTCTCGTCGTCGGCGCTGTTCAACGCGCTCAGTGCGCTGGCCGGGCCACGCAGTCCCTGCGCATCCAGCGTCGCCACGAACAGGTCCCAGCCGGCGCCACGGCCCTGCTGGCGGGCAAACAACAGCTGCCTGCCATCCGCGCTCAGGGCCGGCCCGCGCTCTTCCCGGCGGCCCGCGTCGCCCGCCAGCGGCTGCGCGGTACCCAGCTGGCCATCGGGGGCCAGCGCGGCCCGATACAGCGCCAACGCGCCCTCGCGGCCGGCCGCGAACAGCAGCCAGCGGCCGTCGCGGCTGAAGTAGGGATCACGGACCTCACCGGCCACGCCTACCGGCAAGGCCTGCGCCTGCTGCCAGCGGCCGGCCACCACGCGCGCCTCCCACAGGCCCCAACCGGCCTCGCCACGGCGGGCGAAAACGATGCGCTGGCCATCGGCGCTGATCGTGGCGCGGCCCTCGTCGGCACGGGTCGAGACCACGCCCATGCCTTCGATGCCGTACTCGTTCAACGCCATCGCCACGGGGGCAGAGAGTAGACTGGCGGCAAGCACCAGCAGGGGCGGGGTGATGCGCATCATCCGGGTCCGTGCACGAAAGAGCATCAGTCTAGCCAGCTTGAGGATTCCATGACCGACCGTTACGCCGTCTTCGGACACCCCGTTGCCCACTCGAAGTCGCCGCAGATCCATGCGACGTTCGGTCGCCAGGAAGGCATCGCGGTGGATTACCGCGCGATCGACCTGGCCCCGGATGCGTTCCTGGCCGGCCTGGAAGCCTTCGCCGCCGACGGCGGTGTCGGTGCCAACGTCACCTCGCCGCACAAGGAAGCCGCGTTCTCGGTGTGCACCACGCTGACCGCACGTGCGCGCCGCGCCGGCTCGGTCAACACGCTGCTGCGCAAGGGCGACCGCTGGCATGGCGACACCACCGACGGCATCGGCCTGGTGCGTGACCTGACCGACCGCCATGGCCTGGACCTGCGTGGCCGCCGCATGCTGCTGATCGGTGCCGGCGGCTCCGCGCGCAGCGTCGCTCCGGCCTTCCTTGATGCCGGCATCACCGAGCTGGTGGTGGTCAACCGCACGCCGGAACGCGCCGATGAACTGATCGACGCGATGGGCGAACCGGGCCGCGCGATCAGCCGCTACTGGGAAGACCTGCGCGAGCTGGGCGACTTCGAACTGATCGTCAATGCCACCTCGGCCGGCCGCGACCGCGACGTCGAGTTCAAGCTGCCGTTGTCGCTGGTCAACTCGATGACCACCGCCGTCGACCTGAACTACGGCGAGGCCGCCATCGCCTTCCTGGCCTGGGCGCGCGCAGCGAACTGCCGCAATACCGTGGATGGCCTGGGCATGCTGGTCGAGCAGGCCGCCGAGAGCTTCCTGCAGTGGCACGGTGTGCGTCCGCAGACCGACGAGGTCTACCAGACGCTGCGGCAGGGCTCGGCCGTGCTGGCCGGCGAGGACTGATCGATGGACAACACGACCCTGATGGTGACGGTGCTGAGCATCGTGGGCGTGCGCCTGCCGGTGCTGATCGCACTGTGCGTGGGCCTGGTCTGGGTGGTCGGCGCACCGCACGATGCCACCCGTACCGGCGCCCTGGTCGGCCTGGTGCTGTTGCTGCTGTCCAGCCTCGGCAGCATGGCCGCCCGCATCCTGCCGATGTGGTTGATCAACAGCGGCAACTTCGACGCCATCTCGGGCATGAGTGCCATCCTTGGCGTGCTGCACTTCGCGCTGGCGATGGTCGAGGCCATCGGCGTGGTGCTGCTGGTGTGGGCGCTGGTGCGCCTGCTGCGTACCCGCACGATCCCGGCATCCTGACCGGTAGCGCCGGGCCATGCCCGGCGTATCTGGCCCTTGGGTGGTCCGCCCATCGGACCGTGACCGCCGCCTGGCGTCGTCGCTGGCCCGTTCAGGGTGCCAGCGACGGTGAACGCGGCCGGCCATGCGACAATGACCGGCCTGATCCAGCCACGGTACTTCCCGGCGTGACCGAAACCGTCGCCGCTCCGCGCACGCTTGATGACACCTTGAAGGACGCGATCCGCAAGGCGTACACGACGCTGCAGGCCAATACCCCCGGCTTCTCCACCCGTCGCTCGCAGAGCCAGATGATCGGCGTGGTGTCGCGTGCGCTGTCGAAAAGCGGTGGCGTCGGCGTGGTCGAAGCGCCCACCGGCGTCGGCAAGAGCCTGGGCTACCTCACCGCAGGCGTACCGATCGCGCTGGCCAGCAAGAAGAAGCTGGTGATCAGCACCGGTACCGTGGCGCTGCAGTCGCAGCTGGTCGAGCGCGATATCCCGAACTTCCTCAAGGCCACAGGCCTGGAAGCGACCGTGGCGCTGGCCAAGGGCCGTACCCGTTACCTGTGCACGCGCAATGCCGCCGAGGCGCAGGGCGAGGGCTCGCAGGGCGGCATGTTCGAGGATGACGCGCCCTTGTTCGACCGGCCGCTGGCGCCGATCGAGATGGACATCGCCAAACGCCTGACCGACGCCTTCACCGGCGGCAGCTGGGATGGCGACATCGACAACGCACCGGAGACCATCAGCCCCGGCCTGCGCAGCCGCATCACCACGCCGGCTTCGGGCTGCGCGGGGCGTCGTTGTGCCTATTCGGCGCAGTGTGCGGTGCTGCGTTCGCGCAACACCGTGCGTGATGCGCAGATCGTGGTCACCAATCACGCGCTGCTTCTGTCGGCGCTGTCGATCGGCGACAGCGACAACGGCCAGCCGTTGATCGCACCGCCGTCGGATATGCTGCTGGTGCTGGACGAAGGCCATCACATCGGCAACGTGGCGATCGACCAGGGCGCGGCCAGCCTGGCGCTGGACGAGATGGCCAAGCGCACCGGCCGCCTGCAGATCCTGATCGCCGGCGCCTACCGCGCGGTCGACAAGGACCGCCTTGGCAACCTGTTGCCGAACGAGGCGATCGAGGTGGCCAGCAACGTGGCCAAGCAGCTGCGCGCGTTCCGCGACCACGTCGAGCGGGTGTGGATGCCGGCACCGGCCGACGAAGAGCCGATGTGGCGCGCGGCCAATGGCCGCCTGCCCGAGGCCTGGCGCGAGCCGATTGAAGCGCTGGCCGACGACACCCGCAGCCTCTACAACTGGGCGCATGCCGCCACCGCGCAGGTGGCCAAGGGCAAGCCGGACGATGCCGCGCGCGAGCGCCTGCAGCGCAACCTGGGCATGGCGCTGGAGATGATCGAGCAGCAGTACAACCTGTGGCAGGCCTGGCGCCGCGAGGACAAGGACGGCGCGCCGCCGATGGCGCGCTGGGTCACCGCCACCCGCGACGGCGACCTGGTGCTGCATGGCTCACCGGTGTCGGCCGCGCACGTGCTGCGCAAGCTGCTGTGGGATGAAGTGGATTCGGTGGTGATGACCTCGGCGACGCTGACCGGCGGTGGCGACTTCCAGTCGCTGGCGATCGACAACGGCATTCCGGAAGAGGCCGAGATGGTCTCGCTATCGTCGCCGTTCGACCTGCCCAACCAGGCCGAGCTGATCGTGCCGAAGTTCCCGGTCACCCCGGACGACCGCGAAGGGCACCCGCGCGAAGTGGCGCGCTACCTGGACACCGAACTGGACTGGGCCAAGGGCTCGATGGTGCTGTTCACCTCGCGCTGGAAGATGGAGAAGGTAGCCGGGCTGATGTCGGCCGCGCGCCGAAAGCAGGTGCTGGTGCAGGGCGAGATGTCCAAGACCCGGCTGATCGACGAGCATCTGCGGCGCGTGGCGGCAGGCGAAGGCTCGGTGCTGTTCGGGCTGAATTCGTTCGGCGAAGGCCTCGACCTGCCCGGTGAGGCCTGCACCACGGTGGTGATCACCCAGGTGCCGTTCGCGGTGCCGACCGATCCGCAGACCGCCACGCTCAGTGAGTGGTTCGAGGGGCGTGGCCTCAATGCCTTCAACCTGATCGCGATTCCGCACGCGCTGCGCACGCTGACCCAGTTCGCCGGCCGCCTGATCCGCACCTCCACCGACACCGGCCGCGTGGTGATCCTCGATTCGCGGCTGCTGACCCGCCGCTACGGCAAGCGCATCATCGACGCGCTGCCGCCGTTCAAGCGTGTGATCGGCTGAGACGGGGTCGGATCCCTTCCGCAGGAAGGGCTCTGACCCGACCACGCACTCTGTCGCTCAATCGCCCTCCGGATTCCGGCAGGCCTGGTTGCCCATCGCATTGTGGTAATCGCGATCAAAGCAGCGCAGGAAGCCATCGAGCACGTCCAGGTTGGGCGGCCACGGCACATCCACCTTCTGCCCGCCGGCGGTCGTGAAATGATAACGCCCATTCTTCAGCGCCTTGGCAATCTGCTCCGGCGCAGGAATCCCGATCAACCTTGCTCGCGCTTTCTCCAGCGCCCCACGATCACGCTGCAGGAAGGCGATCGTGCCGTCCACGTAGGCGTTCCAGTAACCGGGGTCGGTGGCGGTGGGCTTGTAGGTGCGCTGCATCAGCGCCACCGCCTGCGGGTACTGGCCCGCCTCCGCACGCATCTGGCCTTCATGCCAGAGAATCATGGTGTTGCCCGCAGCCTTGGGCAGCGCAGCATAGGCGGCGAGCAGATCAGCAGCTTCACGGTGGCAGCCACGGTCGGCCAGCGTGCGCCAGCCACCTGCCAGGTCCTGATCGAATCGGCCAGGTTCCATCGCCAGCATCGCGGCACGGTCGTAGCTGCAGTCGGGGGCTTTGGACGGTTCTGCTGACGTGCCCATGGCAGCGGCCAGCGCAAAGGAAAGCAACATCATCTCAACCTCCGTGTTGGTGACTTCCTGGACCACCATAACGGATCAGGAGCGGTAGCGCCGGCCGCTGGCCGGCAACCTCATTGATGTGGGGCGTCGCAGTGCAGATGCCGGCCAGCGGCCGGCACTACCGCACGGGGATCAATCGCCGAGCAGCGCGGTGTTGCGTACGGCGCCCTTGTCGGCACTGGTGGCCAGCAGCGCGTAAGCCTTCAGCGCGCTGGTGACCTTGCGCGGGCGGGGTGCGCGCGGCTTCCAGCCGCGGGCATCGGCGTCGGCGCGGCGCTGGGCCAGCGTGGCCTCATCCAGCAGCAGGTCGATGCGGCGGGCCGGGATGTCGATGCGGATGCGGTCGCCGTTTTCCACCAGGCCGATGACACCGCCGCTGGCGGCTTCCGGCGAGACGTGGCCGATCGACAGGCCCGAGGTTCCGCCGGAAAAGCGGCCATCGGTGAGCAGCGCACATTGCTTGCCCAGCCCCTTCGATTTCAGATAGCTGGTCGGGTACAGCATCTCCTGCATGCCGGGGCCGCCCTTCGGGCCTTCGTAGCGGATGACCACCACCTCGCCCGGCTGCACCTCGTCAGCGAGGATGCCGGCGACGGCGGCGTCCTGGCTTTCGTAGACGCGCGCGGGGCCTTCGAACACGTGGATCGACTCGTCCACGCCGGCGGTCTTCACCACGCAGCCATCGATGGCCAGGTTGCCGCGCAGCACGGCCAGCCCGCCTTCCAGCGAATACGCGTGCTGCAGCGAGCGGATGCAGCCCTCGGCGCGGTCCACGTCCAGCGTCGGCCAGCGCGTGGCCTGGCTGAAGGCTTCCTGGGTGGGGATGCCGGCCGGGCCAGCCTTGAAGAAGGTATGCAGGGTGTCGTTGTCACTGCGCACCACGTCCCAGCGTTCCAGTGCTTCGGCCAGGCTGGCGCTGTGCACGGTCGGCACCGTGGTTTCGAGCAGGCCGGCGCGGTCCAGTTCACCGAGGATGCCGAACACGCCGCCGGCGCGATGCACGTCCTCGATGTGGTACTTCGGCGTGTTCGGCGCCACCTTGCACAGCTGCGGTACGCGCCGCGACAGCGCGTCGATGTGGGTCAGGTCGAAGTCGACCTCCGCTTCCTGCGCGGCAGCCAGCAGATGCAGGATGGTGTTGGTGGAACCGCCCATGGCGATGTCCAGGGTCATCGCATTGGCGAACGCGGCCTGGGTGGCGATGCCACGCGGCAGCGCGCTCGGGTCTTCGCCGCCATACCAGCGGTGGCAGAGTTCGACGATCAGGCGGCCGGCGCGGCGGAACAGCGCCTCGCGGTCGGCGTGCGTGGCCAGCGTGGTGCCGTTGCCCGGCAGTGACAGGCCCAGTGCTTCGGTCAGGCAGTTCATCGAGTTGGCGGTGAACATGCCCGAGCAGGAGCCGCAGGTGGGGCAGGCGCTGCGCTCGAACGCCGCCACCTTCTCGTCGGAGGCGCTGTCATCGGCGGCCACCACCATCGCATCGACCAGGTCCAGCTTGTGCTCGGACAGCTTGGTCTTGCCCGCTTCCATCGGCCCGCCGGAAACGAACACCACCGGGATGTTGAGGCGCAGCGCGGCCATCAGCATGCCGGGGGTGATCTTGTCGCAGTTGCTGATGCACACCAGCGCGTCGGCGCAGTGCGCGTTGACCATGTACTCCACGGCGTCGGCGATGATCTCGCGGCTGGGCAGCGAATACAGCATGCCGTCGTGGCCCATCGCGATGCCGTCGTCCACGGCGATGGTGTTGAATTCCTTGGCGACGCCGCCGACCTGTTCGATCTCGCGCGCGACCAGCTGGCCGAGGTCCTTCAGGTGCACGTGGCCGGGCACGAACTGGGTGAAGGAGTTGGCGATGGCGATGATCGGCTTGTGGAAGTCGCCGTCCTTCATGCCGGTGGCACGCCACAGGGCGCGGGCGCCGGCCATGTTGCGGCCGGCAGTGGAGGTGCGGGAGCGGTATTCAGGCATGGCTGGCGGAACGGGCGGGCCGTACAACGTGGGGGTCGCCCGATCATGGCCAATTTTTTCGGTTGCTGCTGCAACCACCCGTTTTCGGTAGATGCCGACCTTGGTCGGCGCCGTGCCGTGTGTGCCAACCAAGGTTGGCACCTGCCAGAGCGGTGCGCCGCCCGGGGTCGGATCCCATCGCGGCGCGATGGGCTCTGACCCCAATGCCCGACGAAAATGAAAGTCCGTTCATCTTTCGGACTTTGCCGATTCCGGTTGCTGGTCCGGATTTGGCATCATTGGGGCATTGATCCGTCGACAGGGCATGAGGCCATGAAACGTTCCCGCACCACCGCGCTGCTGCTGATGAGCGCCGCACCGCTGCTGTTCACCGCCTGCCAGAAGGAGCCGGAGGTGAAGGTGCAGGAAGGCCTGTACACCTCGGTGGAGGCCTGCACCGAGGCCACCGGCGATCCCTCGTCGTGCCGCAATGCGTTCGCCGAAGCGCAGAAGCAGGCCGCCGATGCGGCGCCGAAGTACGCCAGCAAGGAAGCCTGCGAGAAGGACTACAAGCCGGAACAGTGCGTGCAGCAGCACACCTCGGCCGGTACCTCGTTCATCGGCCCGATGATGATGGGCTTCTTCATGTCGCAGATGCTGAGCAACCGCGGCGGCCTCGCGCCGCAGGCGCCGGCGGCGTCGCCGGCCTACCAGGACAAGAGCGCTGGTTGGGCGCGTCCGGCACCGGGCGGTACCGGTGGCCTGAACACCGCCAGCGGCATCGGCGCCGGCAAGGCGGGCCTGGCGCCGGTCACCAGCGAACCGAACCGTGCGGTCACCGCCAGCCGTGGTGGCTTCGGCAACACCAGCGCACGCCGCAGCACCAGCGGCAGCTACGGCGGCTGATCGACCCATGCAGCGTATCCGGATTGCCGAGCGTGCCCAGTGGCGGGCACGCGCGGAAGAGGCGGGTTTCCGCTTCCACACCATCGACGGCCAGCCGTACTGGGATGAAAGCGCGTATTACGCTTTCACCCTGCGCCAGATCGAGCAGGACATCGAAGATCCCAGCGCCGAGCTGCACCAGATGGCGCTGGACCTGGTCGGCGATGTCATCGGCAGCGAACGCCTGATGGACCAGCTGGCGATTCCGTCGCATTACCGCGACTGGATCGCCGACAGCTGGCGCCAGCGCCAGCCGCATCTGTACGGTCGCCTGGACCTGGCCTACGACGGTACCGGCCCGGCCAAGCTGTACGAACTGAACTACGACACGCCGACCTCGCTGTTCGAGGCCAGCTTCTTCCAGTGGCAGTGGCTGGAGGACCAGCGCAACGCCGGTCGGCTGCCGCAGCATGCCGACCAGTTCAACGCGATCCACGAAGCGCTGGTCGAACGCTTCGGCGAACTGGCCACGCAGCTGCCGCCGCCGCTGTATTTCAGCGCCGTGGGCAGTTCGGAAGAAGACCGCGGCACCGTCGACTACCTGCGCGACTGTGCGTCGCAGGTCGGCCTGCATGGCCAGGCGATCGCCGTCGAGGATATCGGTCTGTCCGAGGACGGCCGCTTCACCGCGCTGGATGATTCGGTGATCGGCACGCTGTTCAAGCTGTATCCGCTGGAAGACCTGATGGCCGAAGAGTTCGGCCGCGCGCTGCCCGGTTCGGGCGTGCAGCTGCTGGAGCCGGCGTGGAAGGCGGTGCTGAGCAACAAGGGCATCCTGCCGCTGCTGTGGCAGCGCAACGTGGGCCATCCGAACCTGCTGGAAGCGCATTTCGATGACGGCAGCACGCTGGCCTCGGGCTGGGTGCGCAAGCCGCTGTTCTCGCGCGAAGGCGCGAACATCGAGATGCACCTGGCCGATGGCAGCACCCAGCGCAGCGACGGTCCCTACGATGGCCCGGCGATCATCCAGCGCGCCCATCCGCTGACCCGCTTCGAGGGCGGCTATCCGCTGATCGGCAGCTGGGTGGTGGGCGACCATGCCTGCGGCATCGGCATCCGCGAGGACGACAGCGCGATCACCCGCGACAGTGCGCGCTTCGTGCCGCACGCAATCGTTGACGAGGCGCCGACGCGGATCTACGTCTGATGACAGTGCGGCGCCCACGGGCCGGCGTAGGCAACCATCGCCCGTCGTAGAACAACCGCTGTGGGTAGAGGCCGACCTTGGTCGGCGCCGTTGATTCCGTGCCAACCAAGGTTGGCATCTACCAGAGCGGTGCGTCGGTTGTTGCAGGGGTAGTGCCGGCCGCTGGCCGGCAACCGCCGTTGGTAGATGCCGACCCTGGTCGTCGCAGTGGGTTCGTGCCAACCAAGGTTGGCACCCACCAGAGCGATACGTTGGTTGTTGCAGGGGTAGTGCCGGCCGCTGGCCGGCAATCGCCGTTGGTAGATGCCGACCTTGGTTGGCGCTGTGGGTTCGTGCCAACCAAGGTTGGCACCCACCAGAGCGGTGCGTCGGTTGTTGCAGGGGTAATGCCGGCCGCTGGCCGGCAATCGCCGTTGGTAGATGCCGACCTTGGTCGGCGCTGTGGGTTTGTGCCAACCAAGGTTGGCACCTACCAGAGCGGTGCGTCGGTTGTTGCAGGGGTAGTGCCGGCCGCTGGCCGGCAACCGTTGTTGGCACCCACCAAAGCGATCGTTGGTATCAGAGCAGCCCTTCGCGCTTCACCGCCAGGTAGCGTTCCACCAGCGCACCGGGCAGGGCATCGGCGGTCACGTCCAGCACCATCACCTTCTCGCTGCGCAGCGCCTCATGCGCCTTGGCGCGCTGCTGCAGGTACAGCGCCGCGGCACCGGCCTGGGTGGCGTCTTCCAGTGTCTGCACTTCGCTGTCCAGCGCGCCGTCCAGCTCGCGTTCGCGCAGGCTGGCCACGCACACCAGGTGGCGCTGCTGCAGCAGGCGCACTGCCGCCAGCAGGTCTTCGATGTCCTCGTCGCGTACGTTGCTGACCAGCATCACCAGCGCGCGCCGACGCTGGCGCAGCGACACTTCGGTGGCGGCGGCCAGATAATCGGTGGCCACCGCACGTGGCTGCAGGTCGTAGCTGGCGCGCAGCAGGTGCTCGACGGTGCCCATGCCGCGCTGCGGCGCCACCCAGCGGCGTTCACCACCGGCAGAGAACAGGCCGGCGGCATCGCCCTGGCGCAACGCCAGGTAGGCCACCACCAGCGAGGCGTTCAAGGCATGGTCGAAGTGCGAGAGCCCGCCTTCGCTGGCCAGCATGCGCCGACCGCTGTCGAGCATCAGCAGCAGCTGCTGGTTCTTCTCGTCCTGGTATTCGCGCGAGATCAGCTTGCGCGCACGCGCGGTGGCCTTCCAGTCGAGCTGGCGCAGGCTGTCGCCGATGCGGTACTCGCGCATCTGGTGGAAGTCGGTGCCTTCGCCGCGGCGGCGCTTCACGTGTGCACCGACCAGCCGCGAGGCCTGGTCGGCACTGAACAATGCAAAGCGGGTGAGCGGCACGAAGTTCGGATAGACCCGCACGTCCAGTGCGGGCGGCAGCGTGCGTTGCTGCCACCACAGCCGCCACGGTGAACGCATGCGCAGGTGCACGCCTTCGAAGCGGAAATGCCCACGCTGCAACGGCTGCAGGTGGTAGTGCAACGTGGAGGCACTGCCGGCCTGCAGGCGCACGCGCTGCGGCAGCGCTTCCAGCGGCCAGCCACCGGGCACCAGGTCGAACACCTGCACCGTCATCGGTGCGTCCGCCTGCAGCCGCAGTGCAGCCTCGCGGCGCACGCCCAGTGCCAGCGCTTCGGGCAGTTCGCGCTGCACCTGCGGCGACGGACGCCGCCACTGGCGCCATAGATCCACCAGCGCCGGCACGGCAATCGCCAGCGCCGCCAGAGCCCAGCTCCAGCGCGGCAGCAGACCGCCCAGCGCCAGACCGCCCAGGGCAGCCCAGGCCAGCAGCACTGCCAGCAGCAGCGGGGCCGGCCTCATCGGCGCGGCGCTTCCACCTTGGCCAGCAGCGCGCCCAGCACGTCGTCGGCGTCCTGGCCTTCGATCTGCAGTTCCGGGGCCAGCGCGATGCGGTGGCGCAGCGCCGGGCGTGCGATGTCGCGCACATCATCCGGAGTGACGAAATCACGACCGGCCAGCACCGCCTGCGCGCGCGAGGCACGCACCAGCGCGATGCTGCCACGCGGGCCAGCGCCGACCGCGATACCCGGCCACTGCCTCGTGGCCGCCACAATCCGCACCGCGTAGTCGATCACTTCGTCGTCGACGGTGATCGCCGCAGTGGCGCGCTGCAGTTCCAGCAGCTCACCAGCACCGAGCACGCGTGGCACCTGGCTCAGGTCGAAATCGCTGGCGGCGCGGCCGCTGGTGATCGCGGTCACCATGCGCTTCTCGTCCTCCAGCTGCGGGTAGTCGATCAGCACCTTCAGCAGGAAGCGGTCCAGCTGTGCTTCCGGCAGCGGGTAGGTGCCTTCCTGCTCCAGCGGGTTCTGCGTGGCCAGCGCCATGAACGGCGGCGCCAGGGTGAAGGCCTTGCCTTCGATGGTCACCTGGCCTTCCTGCATCACTTCCAGCAGCGCCGACTGGGTCTTGGCGGGTGCACGGTTGATCTCGTCGGCCAGCAGCAGGTTGGTGAACACCGGGCCGCGGCGGATCTTGAAGCTCTCGCTCTTCGGGTCGTACACCGCGTGGCCGCTGACGTCGCTGGGCATCAGGTCGGGGGTGAACTGTACACGCCCGTAATCCAGCTCCAGGGCCTGTGCCAGTGCGCGCACCAGCAGGGTCTTGCCCAGCCCGGGCACGCCCTCGATCAGCACGTGACCACCGGCAAGCAGCGCCACCAGGATCTGGTCCAGCACATCGGCCTGGCCGATGAAGGCGTGGCCGACGGCATCGCGGATGGCATCGACGCGTTCGATCAGGCGGGCGTTGGCGGCCGCCGGCAGCTCGGGGACTTCGGTCATAGCAGGGATCTCATCTGGAGCAGCAAGCGGATGCGCTCGCGCAGGGCGGAGGAATCGTGCGGCGGTGGGGGCGTGAGCGCGCTGGCGACGCGGCCCTGCGGCCACTTCAGCAGCTCGGCGATGGCCTGATCGCGCGGCGCACCATCCAGTGCGGCGGCAATCGGTGCGCGCAGGCGCAGGCGGTGCAGGAACAGGGCGAGCACCGCCTCGTACAGGCGTATGCCGTGACCGAAGCGCAGCAGCAGTTCGCCACTGGCGCGCACGTGCTCCAGCAGTGAACGACGTTCCAGCACCGGCGACGGCAGCAGGCTACCGAAGCGCTGCGAGCGGCTCCAAAGCCAACCCAGCAGGGCCAGCAGCAACGGTGCCCACAACGGCCAGCCCTGATAGAACATGCGCGACCACAGCGACGGCGGGCGGCTGGCATAGACCAGCCAGACCGCACCCTTGCCATAGTTCGGATCGAGCAGGTAGCGGGTCAGGTCGCGATGCGACGCGTCGTGCAGGCCGTCGCTGGCCCCGCTACCTGCCGACGCCAGGCGCGCTGCCGGTGAGTCCACTTCGCTGCGCATGAACTCCATGTCGGCCAGCACGCTCACTCTGCCCTGGCCGTGGCGCAGGCGCGCGAACACCAGGTCGCGATCAGTGCCCCAGCGGCGTTCGGCCTGCGCACTGGCGGCAAAGCCCAGGGTGAAGCGGCGGCCACCACAGAATTCGACGTGGCCCGGATCGTCGTCGACATGGAAGGCCTGGCAGTCGCTGCGCTGGAACAGGCTGTCTACGCCCAGCCGGTCCAGCAGGGGGCCCTGTGTGCTGCCGGCATCGTCCTCGGCCGGCGGCGGCGTACGTACCAGCAGGTGGCCACCACCGTCGACCCAGTCCAGCAGTGCGCTGGCGACGGGCGGCGGCAGTTCGCTGCTGTCCTGCAGCAGCACCACCGTGTCGTGGCGCCCCAGCGTCATCTGCTGCAACTCCAGCCGCGGTCGCGAATGCACGTCGATGCCATCGGCGCGCAGGGCCTGACCCAGCACGTACAGCGGGTTGTAGGCGGCCTCGCCCTGTGGCGGCAGCCGGATCGTCTCGGTCACCCGTTCGTGCGTGCGCAGGTAGAGGATGGTCAGCGGCACACCGAGCAGCACCAGCAAGCCCAGCAGCAGCGACCAGAACAGGCGCGGACTCATGCCTGCCATCCGTACTGCTGGCGCAGGGTATCGGCCAATGCATCGAAATCGGCGCGGCTGGGCAGGCGGCCACCGTAGGCGGCGTACTGCCACATGCACACGATGCGCGCGAACAGGTCACGGTCGCTGGCCTGGGGCATGCGTCGCGATGCGCGCAGGCATTGCGCTTCGGTGGCACCGGGTGGAAGCGCGATACCGCTGCGCTCGCCCACCGTGCGCACGCTGGCGCGGTACAGCAGGGCCAGCGCCTGCCGCGGCCGGCCCTGGTCCCAGAGCAGGCCGGCCTGGGTGGCCACGTCCGGCGGCAGCACCACCGGTAACTCCACCTGCTCCTCCAGCACCTTCGGTGCAGCGTCGGCCTTGCGCCGGCCACTGCCACGCAGCCACGGCAGCCACAGCCGCGCGGTCAGCAGCAGCACCAGCAGCAGGATGCCGAGCAGGCCCCACAGGCCCCATTCGGCCAGCCGTGCCAGCCAGGCGATGCCGTCCTTGCGCGCCTTGCGTTCACCTTTGCTGTTGGTGTCACGCTGCAGCTGCTTGTCTTCCTTCTTTTTTTCCTCGGCCTGCTCGATCGGCTTCCAGCGGGTGACCTGGCGGGTCGGGCGCTGCAGCGGGTCTTCATAGGCGCGGTTCACTGCCTGACGAAAACCGGCGGTGTCCACCGGCGCTGTACCGAAGATCATTGCCGGCGTATTGGCGGGGTCGTTGGCCGCGGTGGCCGGTTCTTCCGCACTGTCTTCGTCCTCTTCGGCATCGCCGGCCTGCTCCGCGACCGTCTGCGCGTCCTGCGCATGCACCGGTGCGGACACCAGCGGCAGTGCCAGCCACAGCAGCAGCGCCAGCGTCGATGCTGCCGGCAGCAGCCGCTCGCGCAGGCGGCGCAGGGCGATTTCGACGTCCCAGGCTTCCATCTGCGTTCGACGGTTCAGGTACAGGCCAAAGCCCGCACCGACGAAGAACGGGCCGATCAGCACTGAGGCCAGCCAGCACGCCAGGTTGAAGCCCAGCCGTGCCCATGCCGGCGTGTCCTTGCCAATCATGTCCCACGCCGCACGCCACGATTCGGACATCAGCTCCAGTGGCATGAACATGAACACCGCACCGATCGCGCCGGATACCAACACGGCTTCGAACGCCAGGCAGGTCACCGTCAGTACCAGTGCCGCGCCCGCTGCGCCGGCTGCCACCGCACGACGGCGTGGGCCGCGCTGGCCCGGTGTGTTGCCTTCCAGCAGGTTCACCGGCAGGCACAGGCTGCGCAGCACGCTGAAGCGACGCCAGCCCAGGTAGCCCCAGAAACCGGTGTTGCCCCAGTGGCGCTGCGCGCGCAGCGCGGCCAGCGTGCCGACCGGCTCACCGAAAATGCCGCGCGACAGCACGTACAGCGGCGCGCGTTCGAACAGCGGCTTGCACCACCACATCGCCAGCCAGGCCCAGCCGAAGGCATCCAGCCACCAGCCGAGCGCGTTGAAGATCACGAACAGCGGTGCACTGGCCAGCAGCCAGCTGCCCCACAGCGCACGCGCGTGACGGCGGGACAGGGCGGTGCCCAGCTCCATCGCTTCCCAGCCACTGCGGGCGCGCAGCGCCACGTCCAGGCGGTCAATGCGCATGGCCGCCCCCACGTCCGCCGCGCCACAGCCACAGCAGCACGCCGGCCCACAACACACCGGCCACGCTGAACTTGCCCCACGCCGGTACTTCGGCAAGCGAGGACCAGAAGGCTTCGATGAAGGCGGCCACCAGCAGCATGAAGGCGACACCGAGGCACAGCCGTGCGCCGATGCGGCCGCCTTCGACCAGTGCATCCAGGCGGCTGCGCCGGCCCGGTGCCAGCAGCTTCATGCCCAGCTGCAGACCGGCACCGCCGGCGATCACGATCGCGGTCAGCTCGAAGGCACCGTGGCCGACCACGAAGCGCCAGAACGGGTCGCCATGGCCGATGTGCTGCAGGTGACCGGCCACCGAACCGATGATCACGCCGTTGAACAACAGCACCAGCAGCGTGCCCAGCCCAGCCAGCAGCCCGCTGGCGAAGGTGCGCAGGGCGATGCTGATGTTGTTCATGATGTAGTGGCCGAACATCATCCAGTCGGTGCCGCTGTCACGCCCCAGGCGCTCGGCGGCGGGATCGTACATGCGCTCCATCTCGGCGATCTGGCGGTTGTCCATCAGCATGTGGATCAGGTCCGGATAGACCTGCACCAGCACGAAGCAGGCCACCGCCGGCAGCGCGAACATCGCCAGCGCCACCCACATGCTGCGCGCCTGGCTGCGCACCAGCAGCGGGAAATCGGCCACCAGGAACTCCAGGGCACCCCGCCAGCGCGTCGGCGGCGTGCGGTACAGCACGCTGTGGCCCTGCTGCATGAGCTGCTGCAGGCGCTGCACCAGCTGCGGGCTGTAGCCGCGTTCGCGGGCCAGCGCCAGTTGCTGGCACAGCCGCCGGTAGCGCTGCGGGAAGGTGGTGTCGTCCAGTGCCAGGCCGCTGGCCTTGCGGCGCGTGCGGCGTGAGGCACCAGCACGCAGCAGCAGCCACTGCTCCAGGTCCTGCCATTCCTGCTGGTAGCGGGCGACGAACTGTTCCTGCTTCATCGCCGCCCCAGCAGCCAGTTGGCCATCGCATACAGGCGCAGCACCCCGACCTGGCCATGGGTGCCGGTCAGTGGCTCGGCAATACCGGCCAGCTCCTGCTGGCGCGCCGCCGACAACCGTGGCGCGCGCTCGGCGAAGGCCATCAACGCAGCCTGTTCCTCTGGTCGCAGCGGCTGCGGCGGGGCCAGCACGCTGTCGATGGTCGGCGGCGGTGGCAGGTACAGCGCGGGTGCGTGCACCACCACGGTGCCCGCCACCAGGTCGCCAAGGCGGCGGCCATGCGGATCGAACAGGCTGCTGATCAGGCCCAGCGCATAGCCGAACGGCAGCATGTCCACCGTGCGCAGCAGGTTGCGGGTGATCGCCGCCATCCAGCCTACCGGCGCGCCATCTCGGGACAGCACGCGCAGCCCCAGCGCACGCTTGCCCAGCGTGCGCCCCCACAACGCTTCGCAGACGATCGGGTAGGCCCAGTAGACCAGGAACATCAGCACCAGGTAGAGGCCGGAGCCGAACTTGTCCAGCAGCGCCAGCGGAATGGACACCAGCACCAGTGCCGCGATGCGCACGCCAAGATCGACCAGCCAGGCCATCGCCCGCGGTACCGGGCCGGCGGCAGGCAACTGCAGCGGCACACCCTCCGGCGTCACCACCTCGCGGTAGGTATCGAGCATCGGTGCGGCCATCAGCGCGATGGCCTTCGTTGTGGGCGCCGGAGTCCTCTCCGGCGGGCAGCCACAGGCATGGGGGTCTCGACAGGTCCTGGTCGGGCCAAGACTTTAGCAGAGCCGCATGGCAGCGTCGGGGGCTCAGCCCCGGTATTCGTCCTTCAGCCGCACGTAGTGGTCGGCCGAGTAATGCAGCGCCTCGATCTCCTTGTCACTGAGCGTGCGTGCCGGTCGTGCAGGGTTGCCGACCCACAGCTCGCCTTCGCCCACCACCTTGCCGGGACCGATCACCGCACCGGCGCCGACGAAGCCATGGCGCTCCACGCGGGCGCCATCGAGGATGCAGGCGCCCATGCCGATCAGGCTGTAATCGCCGATCGTGCAGGCATGGATGATGCAGCCGTGGCCGACGGTCACGCCTTCGCCGATCAGGGTCGGGTAGCCGGCCTTGTTGTACGGGCTGTGGTGGCTGACGTGGATGATGGTGCCGTCCTGCACGTTGGTGCGTGCACCGATACGCACATGGTTGACGTCGCCGCGGATGACCGTGCCCGGCCATACCGACACGTCATCGGCCAGCTCCACGTCGCCGATGATGGTGCAGGCCGGATCGATGTACACGCGTTCGCCGAGGACGGGCATCTTGTCGCGGAAGGGGCGCAGCGGGTTCATCGAAGTCTCCGGAAATCAGGGCGTTCACGACGATGATACCTGCGTGGTCTGCACGCCGCGCGCGCACCGCAGGGTAGTGCCGGCCGCTGGCCGGCAACCTCATGGGCGTGTCTGGAGTTCTGCGATTGCCGGCCAGCGGCCGGCACTACCCGCTACGGTTCGTAGCTGCAGCCGATGCTGTATGCGGAACAGCGGATCGCGCGCAGCATTGCAGTAGATCCACGCCATGCGTGGACGGCATCCACCGCGCTCGTGTTACGCCACGCGTCCCCGGCGTGCGCGCTCCAGGTGCACCAGCAGCAGCGAGATCGCTGCCGGGGTCATGCCCGGAATGCGCTGTGCCTGGCCGATGGTCTGCGGGCGTACGCGCTCCAGCTTCTGCAGCGCTTCGGCCGACAGCCCGCGCACCGTCGCGTAATCGAAGGCTTCAGCGATCGGCGTGGCTTCGTGCCGCTGCTGGCGCTCGATCTCCTCGCGCTGGCGGTCCAGGTAGCCGGCGTACTTCACGCCGATCTCCACCTGCTCGGCAACCTTGCCATCGGCCACCGCCGGGCCCAGCGAGGGCACCTGCATCAGCTTGGCGTAATCCAGCTCGGGGCGCTTGATCAGGTCCAGCACGTTGGTCTCGCGACTGACCGCCACGCCCAGCGTCTCGTTCACTTCGCGGCCCAGTGCATTGGCCGGGGTTGCCCACAGCGCACCCAGGCGTGCGCGCTCGGCAGCGACGGCGGCCTGCTTGGTCTCGAACGCGCTCCAGCGGCGATCATCCACCAGGCCCATTTCGCGGCCGGTCGGGGTCAGGCGCTGGTCGGCATTGTCCTCGCGCAGCTGCAGGCGGTACTCGGCGCGGCTGGTGAACATGCGGTACGGCTCGTTGGTGCCGTGGGTGATCAGGTCATCCACCAGCACGCCCAGGTAGGCCTCGTCGCGACGCGGGCACCAGCCGTCCAGCCCGCGCACCTGGCGCGCAGCGTTGAGGCCGGCCAGCAGGCCCTGCGCGGCGGCTTCTTCATAGCCGGTGGTGCCGTTGATCTGGCCGGCGAAGAACAGGCCGTTGACCAGCTTGGTCTCCAGCGAGGCCTTCAGCCCGCGCGGGTCGAAGAAGTCGTACTCGATCGCGTAGCCGGGGCGGGTGATGTGTGCGTTCTCGAAACCACGGATGCTGCGCACCATCTCCAGCTGCACGTCGAACGGCAGCGAGGTGGAGATGCCGTTGGGGTAGATCTCGACGATGCCCAGGCCTTCGGGTTCGACGAAGATCTGGTGGCTGGCCTTCTCGGCGAAGCGCACCACCTTGTCCTCGATGGATGGGCAGTAGCGCGGGCCGATGCCTTCGATCTGGCCGCTGTACAGCGGCGAGCGGTGCAGCGCGTCGCGGATGATCTGATGGGTCTGTTCGGTGGTGTGGGTGATCCAGCAGCTGACCTGCTGCGGATGCTCGTCCACCGAGCCGAGGAAGGACATCACCGGCCGCGGTGAATCACCGGGCTGCTCGTCCATCACGCTGTAGTCCAGCGAGCGGCCATCGATGCGCGGCGGCGTGCCGGTCTTCAGGCGGTCCACCTGGAACGGGCGCTCGCGCAGGCGCGCGGCCAGCGTGGTTGCCGGCGGGTCGCCCATGCGGCCGGCGGCGTACTGGGTCGGGCCGACATGGATCTTGCCGGCCAGGAAGGTGCCGGCGGTCAGCACCACGGCCTCGGCATCGAAGCGCAGCCCGGTCTGGGTGATGACCCCGCGCACGGCGTCGCCTTCGATGACCAGGTCGTCCACGGCGGCCTGGAACACGGTCAGGTTGGCCTGGCCTTCGACGATGGCGCGGATCGCCATGCGGTACAGGTTGCGGTCGGCCTGGCAGCGGGTGGCGCGCACGGCCGGGCCCTTGGAGGCATTGAGCGTGCGCCACTGGATGCCGGCGCGGTCGGCGGCATGCGCCATCGCACCGCCCAGCGCGTCGATCTCCTTGACCAGGTGGCCCTTGCCGATGCCGCCGATGGCCGGGTTGCAGCTCATCGCACCCACCGTTTCGATGTTGTGGGTCAGCAGCAGGGTGCGCACGCCGGTGCGGGCCGCAGCCAGCGCGGCTTCGGTGCCAGCGTGGCCACCGCCGATGACGATGACGTCGTAACGATGGAAGGACGGATTCATGGGGGCTGTTCAGCTGGGGGCGGGCGCGGCCGGAGGCGGCGCCGGGGTGGCGATTTTAGCGCCATTCGGGGCCGGGACGTCGCCGCCGGCCGGCCAGCGCCGAAATCAGCCCTAAAGTTGGCAGGATTTTTGCAGATAACCCAATAGCACCCACCGTGGCTGGCGCCGTAGGCGCCCGTGACCGGAATTGGAACAGGGGCCGGTACAGGCGCACGGTGGGGGAGCAGAGGGCCGGCAGTCGGGGGACTGTCCGGCCCTGTTTTTTTGCGGCTGTCGGGAAGGCGCCATCCACGCATGGCGTGGAGCTACTGACGCTGGGGCCCTCGCCGGTTGGCGACCCAACAAAACAAACGGCCCCGCATTGCGGGGCCGTCTGTTTTCAGAGGTGCCGACATCCGACAGGGCCGGAACAGGGGGGATCCAGATGTTCCTGTCGGATATCGACGTAGAGCTTTTTGCGGCGGCCCGTGTCGTTTTTGTCACTTTGTGACGCGGGCCGTCACTGTCCGCGTAGATTGCGGCTTAGACCGTGTGAAATGCAAGACAGTTCAGCGCTCAACTGTGCGCTGCGTCGCACGATCCATGTTGCGCCAGGGGGAACCGTTCATCCTCGGCGCACTCGGTGCCGGTGCCGGACGGGCCTGCGGCGGGGGCGCCGACGGCTGGGCGTTCGATTGCGGCGGGCGGCGCATGGAGTCCATGTTCCGCCACGGCGAACCCCCGTTGTACGACGGACGCGACGGCGGCGGCGGACGGTGCTCGCCGCCATTGCCCGGACGCGGCGGCGGGCGGTGGTTGTGCGGCGGACGGTAGATCGGGCGCGAGTAGTACGGGTTGCCGTAGCCGCCGTAGTAGCCGCCATAGCCACCGTAGTAGGGGCCGTAGTTGTAGGGATAGCCGGCCGGGTAGCGGTATTCCACCGACGGCGCACCGTGGTAGTAGCTGCCGCTGCGGCCGCCGCCGACATAGTCGTAGGTGGTGCAGCCGGTCAGGGCCAGCAACAGGCCACCGGCAAGCATCAGGCGCATTTTCATGGTGGGTCCCCCCAGAGGACGGGTGTGCAGTCAGCTTCGGGCGCCAGCGTTGAATCGGCCCTTAATTCCGCCGGCCAGGATGAATGGAGGCGTAGGGCTGCATGCTGGCATGACCTGTGTCCCGGTCGCCAGCGCGGGGGCATACGTTAATCTTGCGTCATGAGCGATTCACTGTTGCCCCGCGCCGACGACGTCCTGCTTGCTGCCGCGAGGATCGCCCCGCATGCCAGCGTGACCCCGGTGCTGCGCTCGCACACGCTCGATGCGCTGGCCGGGGCACAGCTGGCCTTCAAGGCCGAGCACCTGCAGCGTGGTGGTGCGTTCAAGTTCCGCGGTGCCTGCAACGCGGTGTGGTCGCTGGAGGCTGATTCCGCCAGTGCCGGCGTGGTCACCCACTCCTCCGGCAATCATGGCGCCGCGCTGGCGCTGGCCGCGCGCACCCGTGGCATTCCCTGCCATGTGGTGGTGCCGGAAGGCGCGGTGGCGGCCAAGCTGGCCAATATTGCCCGGCATGGCGCCACGCTCTGGCACTGCCCGCCGACCATCGCCGATCGTGAAGCCACCTGCGCCAAGGTGCAGGCTGATACCGGCGCGACCCTGGTCCATCCCTATACCGACCCGGCGGTGATGGCCGGGCAGGGCACCGCCGCCCTGGAACTGCTGCACAGCGACGGCCCGTTCGACGTGCTGGTGGTGCCGGTGGGCGGCGGCGGCCTCGCCAGCGGCACTGCGCTGGCCCTGCAGCACGCCAGCCCGCAGACCCGTCTGGTGCTGGCCGAACCGGCCGGTGCCGACGATACCGCGCGCTCGCTGGCCGCTGGCGAGCGCCAGGACGCGTTCACCCCGGACACGATCTGCGATGGCCTGCGTACCCTGATCGGCGCGCCCAATTTCGAACTGCTGCGCGCGGCCGGTGCCGAGGTGATCGTGGTCGATGACGCGGCGACGATGGCCGCGATGCGCCTGCTGTGGGAGGTGCTCAAGCAGATGGTCGAGCCGTCCTCGGCCACCGTGCTGGCTGCGGTGCTGGCGCAGCCGCAACGTTTCGCTGGACTGCGCGTGGGCCTGGTGCTGTCCGGCGGCAACGTCGACCTGCCAGCGCTGCGCTGGGGGGCGCCGTGAGCCGCGACCGGCAGCGGCCTCGCACCGGCCTGCTGGGCTGGCTGTGGCGGCTGTTTGTCCTGCTGGTGATCTGGCTGCTGGGCGTGACTGCCTGGATCGTCTGGGTCGGCGAGCGTGACCAGGCCGCCAAGGCCGACGCCATCATCGTGCTGGGTGCGGCCGCCTATGACGCCAAACCGTCACCGGTGTTCGAAGAGCGTATCCGGCATGGGCTGGACCTGTACGAGGCCCAGTACGCGCCGCTGCTGATCTTCACCGGCGGCTACGGTGGCACCGGTGCGCGTTTTTCCGAATCGCAGGTGGCGCGGCGTTATGCGCTGAAACATGGCGTGCCGGACGATGCGATCCTGATCGAAACCGCCTCGCGCAATACCGTGCAGAACCTGGTTGAAGCCAAGCGGCTGATGGACCAGCGCGACCTGCACCGGGTGATCATCGTCAGCGATCCGCTGCACATGGCGCGCGCGCTGCGCCTGAGCAAGGCGCTGGGCATCGATGCGCTGGCCTCGTCCACGCCCAGCACGCGCTTCCGCAGCTTCCACACCAGCTGGCGCTTCCTGGTGCAGGAAATCTATTTCTTCCACCGCGACCTGGTGCGCCCGCCGCTGAGTTCGCCGGCCAATACCTGAGGCGGAAGCCTGCATTTGGGTGGGTGCCGACCTTGGTCGGCACACTGCTGGCGGCACCGCGATCTGATGGGGTGTGCCAACCAAGGTTGGCACCTACCGGAGCGATTCGCGTGCGGTGTGGATTGCGGTAGTGCCGGCCGCTGGCCGGCAGATGCCCACCATGGAATCGCGAGGTTGCCAGCCAGTGGCTGGCACTACCGGACGATCAGGTCTGCTTGCGCCGGATCGGAATTGCCGACACCGGCACCGCGGCCACGTCATGCCCGCCTTCGCGGATCGGTGCGCCCGGGTCCGGTGCCCAGGCGTGCGCATAGATCACTTCCCAGCTGCTGGGCAGCTTGCCGTCGGCACGACGCATCGGTTCATACGCCGCTGCCGCAGCGGCGAAACGGCCACGCCCGGTCAGCGTGTGGCGACGGTCGACGCGGGCATTGGTCGCGCCCATCGCGCGCAGTTCGCGCATCAGTGACGGCAGGTCGTCGTAGGTCAGGGTGAACAGATCGCGGTCCAGCACCGGGTCGCGGAAGCCGGCCATCATCAGCGCGTCGCCGAACTGGGCGATCTGCGCGAAGCGGCTAACGTGCGGACGATCATCGGCGGCGGCGAACGCTTCGTTGAGTTCCACCAGGGTTTCCGGGCCGAAGGTCGAGCACAGCAGCAGGCCACCGGGCTTGAGCACGCGACGGAATCCGGCGAACACCGCCGGCAGGTCGTCCACCCACTGCAGGCACAGGTTGCTGAAGATCACATCCACGCTGTTGTCGGCCAGCGGCAGCGCGGCGGCATCGCCGCACAGGCGCTGGAACGGCTTCCACCAGCCGGCCTGGCGCTTGGCCTGGTCCAGCATCGGCAGCGCCACATCCAGCGCGATCACCTGCGCCTTCGGCCAGCGCTTCTTCATCAACGCGCTGGCATGGCCGGTACCCGCGCCGATGTCCAGCACCACCTCGGGCTTGCGTGCCTCCAGGTAGTCCAGCGATTCGATCAGCCGCGACTGCACCTCGCGCTGCAGGGCGGCGGCGGCGTCGTAGCTGCTGGCGGCACGCGCGAACGCGCGGCGGACGTGGCGGGCATCGAAGTGGGACGGCATTGCGAAACTCTCTTAGAACGTACCGGGGTAGGCGCCGCCGTCGATCAGCAGGTTCTGCCCGGTGAGGTAGCCGGCCTGTGCACTGCACAGGAAGGCGCAGGCGGCGCCGAACTCGTCCGGCGTGCCGAAGCGGCCGGCGGGAATCTGCTGGCGGCGGCGCTCGGCCACTTCCGCGGCGTCGCCGTCCTTGCCCGCACTGTGGGCGAAGTTGGCGCGCAGGCGGTCGGTGTCGAACTGGCCGGGCAGCAGGTTGTTGATCGTGACGTTGTGGGCCACCGTGCGGCGCGACAGGCCGGCGACGAAACCGGTCAGGCCGCTGCGCGCGCCGTTGGACAGCGCCAGGATGTCGATCGGTGCCTTCACCGCCGACGAGGTGATGTTGACGATGCGGCCGAAGCCGCGCTCGATCATCGCGTCCACGGTGGCGCGGATCAGCGCGATCGGCGCAAGCATGTTGGCATCCAGCGCGGCAATCCAATCCTCGCGCTCGAAGGTGCGGAAATCGCCCGGCGGCGGGCCACCGGCATTGTTGACCAGGATGTCCACCTGCGGGCATGCGGCCAGTGCCGCAGCACGGCCGGCCTCGGTGGTGACGTCGGCGACGACGGCGCGGACCTCAGCGGCACCGGGCAGTGCACGCAGTTCCTCGGCGGCGACCTGCAGTGCAGCCTCGCCACGCGCCACGATCACCACGTTCACGCCCTCGCGCACCAGTGCACGTGCGCAGCCCAGGCCGAGCCCCTTGCTGGCGCCGCAGACCAGTGCCCAGCGGCCGTTGATACCCAGATCCATGCGTCAGTCCTGCGGAATGTGGAAGGCGCTCATTGTCCGCCATCGGCCGGTGACAGGCCGGCAACGAAGTGTTGCAGCGCGGCGGCCACATCATCGGCATGGCCGAGGAAGGGCGCATGGCCGCCGTGGGCGATGGTCAGCGCCTGCGCGCCCGGGGTCAGCGCCGCAGCGGCCTGCATGGCGACCGGTGACACCAGGCGGTCGCGCTGGCCGGCGATCCACAGGCTTGGTTTGCCCAGCGTCGGCAGGGCACCGCGCAGGTCGGTGCTTTCGAGCAGGCGCAGGCCTTCCAGCAGGGCGCGTTCAGTGGGGGCACCGCGCTCGACCAGGCGCTGGCGCAGCGTGCGCAGCTCCTCGCGGGCGTGCGCCGAGCCCATCACGTCCAGCGCCAGGAAGCGCTCCAGGGTACCGCCGAAATCGTTGGCCAGCTCGCGCCCGAACTGCTCGAACACCTCCGGTTCCACCGCGTGCGGCCAATCCTCGCCACGCACGAAACGCGGCGTGGCAGCGATCATCGCCAGCCCGCGTACCTTCGGCAGCGTTGCCGCCGCGTGCAATGCGAACAGGCCGCCCAGCGACCAGCCGCACCACACCGCCGGCGGCGTGGCCGCAGCAATGGCACTGACCACGAACGGCAGGCGCAGCGGCGTGGTGTCCTCGCGACTGTGTCCATGGCCGGGCAGGTCGACAAGATGCAGGGTGAACTGGTCCGCAAGCCGCTGCACCAGCGGCGCGAACACGCCGCCCTGCAGGGCCCAACCGTGGATCAGCACCAGGTCCGGCCCACGGCCGGTGACGTCAATATGCATGGGCAACGACACGGAACTCAGGCAAAGACAGGCAGCGGCGGTGGCGCGGCTTCACGCACGGCCAGGGCCACGCGTTCACGCGCGCTGGCGATGGCCTCGACCAGACCCCGCACCTGTTCCGGTGCGTGCAGTGCGGACAGCGTGACGCGCAGGCGCGCCTTGCCTTCCGGCACCGTTGGCGGGCGGATCGCGCCGACCAGCCAGCCGGCCTGTTCCAGCGCCTTGGACATCGCCATGGCGCTGTGGTCATCGCCGCACAGCAGCGGCTGGATCGGTGTTTCCGAGGCCATCAGGTCCAGCCCGTGGCGGCGTGCTTCGCTGCGGAACAGCGCGATCAGGTCGGCCAGCTTGGAACGGCGCCAGTTGTCCCGGCGCGCCAGGCGTACCGCCTCGAGTGCAGCGGCGGCCATCGCCGGTGGCACGGCGGTGGTGTAGATGTACGGGCGCGCGGTCTCGGCCAGGTGCTCGACCAGATCGTCGCGGCCCAGCACCAGCGCACCGGAACCGCCCAAGGCCTTGCCCAGCGTCACCAGCTGCAGCGGCACATCGTCCACGCTCAGGCCGGCGGCAGCAACGGCGCCGCGGCCATCACCCACCACGCCGACGCCATGCGCGTCATCGACGTAGAACAGCGCCTGCTGCAGGCGTGCCACAAGCGACAATGCACGCAGCGGCGCGATGTCGCCATCCATGCTGAAGACACCGTCGGAGGCCAGCATCGCCGCGCCGTCGGGCGCGTGCTTGAGCTGGCGCATCGCGCCTTCCGCATCCAGATGCGGATAACGGCGCAGGCGTGCACCGGCCAACCGCGTGGCATCGAGCAGGCTGGCATGGTTGAGCTTGTCCTGCACGCAGACGTCGTTCTCTTCGCTCAGCAGCGCTTGCTGCACCGCCAGGTTGGCGGCGAAGCCACTGCCGAACAGCAGCGCACGCGGGTAGCCCAGCCACTCGGCCACCTCGCGTTCGAGGGCGTCGTGCATCGCGTGGTGGCCGCAGACCAGGTGCGAGGCACCGGCACCGGCACCTTCGCGCGCAGCGGCGTCCTGCAGCGCATTGACCACGCTGAACTGCTGCGCCAGGCCCAGATAATCGTTGCTGCAGAAGCCGGTCAGCCACTGGCCGTCCACCTCAAGGCGCACGCCGTCGCGACGGGTGACCGTACGTCGCGGGCGGCGACGGCCTTGGGCATCGCGCAGAGCGCGCTGGGCGTGGAGGCGGGCGGTCAGGTCGGGGCGGGCCATGGTGGCTGAATGCGTCGACGGGGCGGCTAGGGTAGCGCGTTGCCGCGGCGCCTGCTTGCGGCCTGTCTCAGGCCGCGTGAGCGCAGCCACAGCCGGGCGTATCGGCACTGATATCGGCGTGCACGGTGCCGCCGTGGTCATGGCCCTCGGCATCCACCTGCACCGCCATCGGCTGCAGCCCCAGCCGGGCGAACAAAGCCAGGTCGCGCTCGCTCTCCGGGTTGCCGGTGGTCAGCAGTTTGTCGCCGTAGAAGATCGAGTTGGCACCGGCCAGGAAACACAGTGCCTGCAGTTCGTCACTCATCGCCTCGCGCCCGGCCGACAGCCGCACCATCGAGCGCGGCATGGCGATGCGCGCCACTGCAATCATGCGCACGAACTCGAACGGGTCCAGCTCGGCACTGCCATGCAGCGGCGTGCCCGCCACCTGCACCAGCTTGTTGATCGGCACTGAATCGGGATGTGCCGGCAGCGAGGCCAGCGCCAGCAGCAGGCCGACGCGCTGCGCGCGCGTCTCGCCCATGCCGACGATGCCACCGCAGCAGGTCTTCAGACCGGCATCGCGCACGTGCTCCAACGTGTCCAGGCGGTCCTGGTACTGGCGCGTGTGGATGATCGAATCGTAGTAGTCCGGCGCGGTATCGAGGTTGTGGTTGTAGTAGTCCAGGCCGGCGTCCTTCAGCGCACGCGCCTGTTCGCCACTGAGCATGCCCAGCGTGGCACAGGTCTCCAGGCCCAGTGCCTTCA
The DNA here is from genome assembly GCF_051983905.1 of Stenotrophomonas sp. STK17_22. Classification (NCBI taxonomy): domain Bacteria; kingdom Pseudomonadati; phylum Pseudomonadota; class Gammaproteobacteria; order Lysobacterales; family Lysobacteraceae; genus Stenotrophomonas; species Stenotrophomonas sp. STK17_22. Next base: position 4,986,535 of record NZ_CP197010.1, on the reverse strand, counting down.
CCCCGGCGATCATTGCCGCCACCTTCGGAATGTCGCGGTCCTTCGGCGAACGCCACGCGGCACCCATGCAGAAGCGCGACGCACCGGCGGCCTTGGCCTGGCGTGCCTTGGCCAGCACCGCATCGGTTTCCATCAGCTTCTGCGCGTTCACCCCGGTGCTGTAGCGCTGCGCCTGCGGGCAGTACGCGCAGTCTTCCGGGCAGCCGCCGGTCTTCACCGACAGCAGCGTGGAGACCTGCACCTGCGCTGGGTCGAAATGCTCGCGATGGACCGCTGCGGCGCGGAACAGCAGCTCGGGGAACGGCAGATCGAACAGCGCCTGCAGTTCGTCGTGTTGCCAGTCGTGGCGGATGGCAGCAGCCATGGCGGGACCTTGGGTACGAGTGGAGCGAGGGCGGCAGTGTGGGTGGGCGTGCGCAGGCTGTCAACAATATTAATGTTCACATGGTTTACAGTGTTTGCACTCCGGGCGATCCCGCCCGGAGCGCTGCTTCTGTCGTCGAGCGCGAAAAGTGATCGGCATCAAGGCGTGTGCGGTGTTTCGCTGATCAACGCGGTCACCTTGCCGAGGATGAAGGGACCGTCATCGAAGTAGCCGTGGCCCCAACCTTCGCGCTGGTCGGCATTGAGGTCATCAAGGGTCCACCAGCTCACCGCGCTTTCTCCTTTCCGGGCGAAGAACGCCTGGCAGGCCGAGATGTCTGCCCACGCCGCAGAGTTGCTATAGACGCTCTCCCGGGTGAAGAAGCGTTCCATGCCGAGCAGAGGCTCATCGGCGGCATCTTCGAAGATGTTGGACACGATGTAGAGCAGCGAACCGGGAAAGAACAGTGAACGCTCGCTGGCTTCGTCGGCATCCCTCATCGCCAATTGCCGGAACCTCCCGATGCGGTTCTCGTGCTTCGAGATGGCATGCGCGAACCGACGACACGTCACCGCAGGCGCTTCGAGAACAAGGTCGAACGTCAGATCCGGAAGGATCTGCGCTGCCTGGTCCAACAGCTCGCACAGGAAGATGCTGCCGGCGCTGTGGCCGACGAGCGTGATGCGGGGAACAGAGGCTTCGGACTGCAACTGCCTGTGCAGCTCGCGCAGGAATCTGACGCCACCCGATGCCGGGCCGTCGAATGAATCCTGTGCATCCTTCTTCATGGGATTCCACCAGCCGATGCGCCCCACGTCATCGAGATAGAACTCTCGCAGTACTTCTTCCACGATCACGGCGGAGACGGCACCTGGACGCCCCCGGCCATTGTGCTGGCGTTGCCATACGCGTATCACCAGTCTGGCCACCTTGATGGCCAGCGCGATCCAGTTCAATGCCATGGCCTTGTTGGGTGACGGAGTGCCAAACAGTTCCTTGGCCGTGCGCTCGTTGACGATGGCCGCGTGTTCGGCTGGCGGTTCGGGTGCCAGCATCTTGTTGGCGGGCGCCAGCGTCGCCTCCCTGTAATCCTCACGGGCCTCGGCAATGGCCTGGTTCACCTCGGGATCATCAGCGAATTCCTGCGCGAGATCTGCCGAAAGGCTCTCCTCGTCGGGTGGCGCGGCATTGAGGATCTTCATGCCGGGCGTGAGAACCTGCCCACCGCCTAGCTTTTCCAGGATCTTGTCGTGGACTTTCCTGAAGAGAAGTTTGGCGAGTACTGCACCCAGGATTTCGCCCAGGTTGTTCAACGGAGCTTCGATGTCACCCGTTTCCCAGACGAAGAACAAGGGGTAGGCCTGTGCCCGCACATAGGGGCCATGCAGGGCTTCTGCGATGCGCCGTCCTCGCTTCTGCGAAACGCGGCCGCCATGTACATGGATGACGATTCCGGAAGGTGACCTGGCCTGCAGCGCGCGACCGACAATCCGGCGAAGGTCTGATTCCTGCAGCGTGCCATCACGAAGATGGATGATGTGATCCAGCGGGTCGTAGGCATTCATCTCACACTCCATTGTCATTGAGGATGTCGAGAACGAAGCAATTCACGCAGATGTCGGCACGCAGGTGCTGGCAAGCGCTACCGCGATGACGAGCGGTGGCGGCCTTTCGTTGCCGGCGGAGCTGCACCCCTCCCCAGAGGGCAGCGGCTGCAATGCTACCTCCACGAGGCGCGTTGGACGAACCCGGCAGGAATCGGCCGGCCTTCACGCATGTGGGACGGCGTGCCATCGCTGCCAAAGCATGCGGTTCCCGGCGCGTGAGCGTATTCACCACATCCTGCAAGGCCTTCAGCCACAGTGGCCGCTGTCCGCCTTCCTCCGCAGCGTCCAGACTGCCCTGCATGACCGATCTCCATCGCCTCCGCGGCCGCATCACCGCGCTGGTTCTCAGCGAGGCCTGGCGCCGCCGTGCCGCGCTCTGGGGCGGCGCCGTGGCCGTGGCACTGGTGGCCATCCTGTTCGCCAAGGCCAGCGACGCGGCGTTTCACCTGTTCCAGCGCATCACCTCGCACTCGCCGTGGTGGGCCCTGCTGCTGACGCCGGGCATCTTCGCGCTGCTGGCCTGGCTGACCTCCGGCGTGCTGAAACCCACGCGGGGCAGTGGTATTCCGCAGGTCATCGCTGCGTTGGACAAGCCGGATGAGTCGTTCCGCAGGACCAATCTTTCGCCTGCGGTCTCGGCGGGCAAGCTGCTGCTGACCTCGTTGTCGCTGCTGGGCGGCGCGTCGGTCGGGCGCGAGGGCCCGACGGTGCATGTGGGTGCCAGCCTGATGTACCTGTTCGGCCGCTGGTTCGGCTTCAAGGACCCGCGCGAGCTCTCGCACTTCCTGCTGGCGGGCGGCGCGGCGGGCATCGCGGCGGCGTTCAACACGCCACTGGCCGGCATCGTCTTCGCCATCGAAGAGCTCAGCGGCCGCTTCGAACATCGTTTCTCAGGCACCTTGCTGACCGCGGTGATCGTCGGCGGCGTGGTATCGCTCGGACTGCTGGGCAATTACACCTACTTCGGCCATGTAAGCGCGCGGCTGCCGCTGGGCCAAGGCTGGCTGGCGATCCTGCTGTGCGGCGTGGTGGCGGGCTTGCTGGGAGGCCTGTTCGCGCGTGCGGTGCTGGCCAGTGCGGCGGGCCGCCCGCGCTGGCTGGGCCAGCTGCGCCAGCGGCATCCGGTTCTGTTGGCCGCAGGCTGCGGCCTGGTGGTGGTACTGCTCGCCCTGGTCTTCGGTGAAGGCGCGTTCGGCACCGGCTACGAGCAGGCGCGCAGTCTGGTGCAGGGGCAGGCGATGGTCGGTCACGAGTTCGGGTTGATGAAGCTGCTGGCGAATCTGGCGTCCTACGTGGCGGGCATCCCCGGTGGCCTGTTCTCGCCGGCGCTGGCCGTCGGTGCCGGCCTTGGGCACAACCTCGCGGTGCTGATGCCGGGTGTGGATCCGCGTGCGTTCGTGCTGTTGGGCATGTGCGCCTATCTGACCGGCGTCACCCAGGCACCACTGACTTCGGCGGTGATCTCGCTGGAGCTGACCGACAGTGGTGATCTGCTGCTGCCGATCCTGGCCACGGTGCTGATCGCGCGCGGCGTGTCCGGGTTGGTGTGCCGGGTGCCGATCTATCGTGGTCTGGCGGAGGTGTTGATGATGCCCGCCGTCGTGCCACACTCGCCTTCCAGCGGAAAGGATTTCACGAAGTGAGTTACACCATCGCCCCTGAACAGGTCATCGATTACCCGCCCGAGCGCTTGCGCGAGTTCCATGGCAGCGTGGTCGAGTACATCGACAACCGGGTGTTCATGCTGGATCCGGGGCAACTGGTCGGCGAACCTGCCGCGCAGGCCTACCGGGAGATCGCAGCCGGGATGTTCACCGCGCTGGGCTGGCAGGGAGATGGCCGCATCGAGCTGTTGTGGCTGCCCGCCTTCGTTTTCCCGCTGTCCGAGCACATGGCGGATGTCGGTGTTGGCGTCTGGCATGTCAAGCAGGACGAAGACGGCATCTCCTACCTGTTGTCGCCGGTGCCGATGCCGTTCGAGGCACTGCACAACACGCCACACTGGAAGGAGGTCCGCCAGGCGGCACACCGCAGGCGCGGTGCACTGGGCCGAGCGGTGGATGAAGTCCTGCACTATGTATGGGATCCAATAGGCATCCAGGCCAATCCGGACTGCCGTGGCGAGTACGCCGCCTACGCAGATCGCATCGAGTCCCAGCTGCTGCGCGGTGCAGGCGAACAGGAACTGTGTGCGGCCCTTGCCGGCATGGCGCGCAATGAGATGGGCGTCAATCCGGATGAGCGCAGGACCCAGCGCGCCGCCGCCGCCCTGGTGTCCTGGCGGGCATCCCTGCGTGACTGACCCGATGAGACGGCCGACAGCACTGCGTCCGCTTTCCTGACCGTCCGGTGTGGTTGCCGGTGATGGTTCCGGCATCGCTGCGCGGGCAGGTTGGGGTATGCCTCTTGCCTACCTCCCTCTACCGGCGGATTGGCCCGCAGTGCTGCTTCGCGTTCTGCTGCCACTGCGTTGCCTGGTCTGCAACGACCCGGGCCACGATGATCTTGACCTGTGCCGCGCCTGCCTTGCCGAGCTGCCGTGGGCCGGCCGCGCCTGCCTGCGCTGCGCATTGCCGCTGCCCGACAACGCCCTGATCGTCTGCGGCAGCTGCCGCGAGGAAGCGCCACCGCATGCCGCTACCCATGCCAGCCTGTTGTACCTGCCGCCGGTCGACCAGCTGCTGGTGCGCTACAAGTTCCATCAGGATCTCGCCGCCGGTCGCCTGCTGGCGCAGTTGATGCAGCGCGCACCGCCGCCGTGGTCATGCCTACCGCTGGTGCCGGTACCGCTGCACCGGCGCCGCCTGCGCCAGCGCGGCTACAACCAGGCCGCAGAACTGTGCCGCCTGCTGCCGATGCCGGTCTGGCAGGGGCTGTACCGGCGGCGGCATACCGCGCCGCAGTCTGAGCGTACGGCCGAACAGCGCAGGGAAAACCTGTTCGATGCGTTCGATGTACGTGGTCCGGTGCCGCCGCGACTGACAGTGGTGGACGATGTGATGACCACCGGCAGCACGGTGATGGAGGTTGCGGAGACGCTGCGGTGGGTGGGAGCGGACGAGGTGCGGGTATGGGTCTGCGCGCGGGCGCCGTGATCGCCCTCTTCATCACCAGGGGCTAGGATGAGCCCGGTTCCGGATCGAAGGAGTGGCCATGAATTCCCCCTTGTCTCCCCTGTTGTCGGCGGTTGGGCGCAGCTGGTGGATCCTGCTGCTGTATGGGCTGGTTGCGCTGGGTTTCGGCATCGTCGCCATCGGCTGGCCGCTCTCTGCAGCCATGGCATTGGCATGGACGCTGGGTGTGATGGCCATCGTTGAAGGTGTCATCAGCCTGTTCGCACTGGTCAGCGGCGGCAGCGGTGCCTCGCGTGGCTGGCTGGCGCTGTATGCCATCGCCTCGCTGGGTTTCGGCATCCTGGCGGTGATCAATCCGCTGGCCACCGCCAGCGTGCTGGTGCTGTTCCTGGCAGCGTGGCTGCTGGTGGCCGGCATCTATCGCATCGTGTTCGCGATCCGCGTGCGCAAGCAGATCCAGGGCGAGTGGCTGCTGATCCTCAGTGGCGTGCTGGCGGTGGTGCTGGGCGTGCTGTTCGCGGCCAACCCGTATGCGGGCGTTGCGGTGACCACGCTGTGGATCGGCATCGGCAGCCTGCTGTACGGGCTGTTGCAGGTGCTGGTGGCGTTCAAGCTGCGGAAGCTGAAGTGAGGGCTGCGCTTCCCCTGTTGCTGGGCATGGCGTTGACCCTGACCGGATGCATGCCGGGCGCTACGCCCGGTGCGTTGGCAGGCAAGGAGCATGCGCCACGCCCCGGCGTGGATGTGCGCCTGAGTGTGGTCGATGCGGCGGGCAAGGGTGCGCCGGCGCAGTGGCAGGGCGAGACCCTGGCCCTGCGCGAGCCGCCGATTGCCGGCAGTGCCGACATTGCCGATGTGCGCTATGTGCTGGATGAAGGCAAACAGCCGGGCCTGCAGATCCGCTATCGGCCGGAGGCACATCAACGCATCCACGATGGCACCGCGGCCCTGGTGGGCCAGCGCGCGGCGCTCAGCGTGGATGGCCGCGTGCTGATGGTGGCGACGTTGCAGGGGCCGTTCGGCGAATCAATGATGCTGAGCGGGTTGTCCAGCATTGCCGAAGCGCGGGAGCTGGCGAAGCACATCACTGGCGAATGACGGGCGCGCCATGAACCCGCGCTGCGCGCGGAGGTCGACCCAGGTCGACCGCTACCGGGCGAACCGTGCTTCGATCTCTTCCAGCGACTTGCCCTTGGTCTCCGGCAGCCAGAACGCGGCCACCAGGAAGAACACGAAGGTGCAGGCCGCCCAGAACACGAACATGCTGGCGTAGCCATAGTGGCCCACCGTGGGCAGGAAGATCGCGGCGATAGTGGTGGACACGAACTGGTTGATCAGCAGCGCGATGCTCATGCCGTTGGAGCGGATGCGGTTCGGCATCAGCTCGGACAGCGCGAGCCACACGCAGACGCCGGGCCCGACCGCGAAGAACGCGACGAACACCAAGATGCAGGCGGCCACTGCCCAGCCGTGTGCCGGTGGCGGCACCGGGCCGATGCGTGCCTGCTCGATGCGCAGCGGTGCCTGCGCGGCCTTGGCCGGGTCGGCGAACGGGTTCAGGTGCAGTTTGCGGAAGAACGCGCCGATCACGCTGTCCGGCTGCACGGTGCCGGCACGCTCGATGCGCAGCTCGCGGTCGGTCAGGTTGTCGCTGCGCAGGGCGCGCACATTGGTGAAGTCGCCGTAGGCATACGACACGGTCAGCTGCAGCGGCCGGCCTTCGCTGTCAATGCCAGCGCCGAGACGCTGCCATTGCGCGTCATCCAGCACCAGCTGCAGGCCATCGCCGCTGACCGCCGCCTGCAGCTGCGGCTGCACGTCGGTGCGACCGCGCTCAGCCTGGAAGAACAGCGTGGCCGCGGCCAGCAGGGCCACGCAGATGCCGCCACTGCCGAGCATCAGCAGGAACTTGCGGCCCTTGCGGTCGACCAGCAGCAGCGCGACCACGGTCATCACCGCATTGAGCAGCTTGATCGCCACGTCGGCGCCATTGGCCACCGAGCCGGACAGGCCAGCCTGGTTGAGGATGTTCACCGCGTAGGCCAGCACCGAGTTGATGCCGGTGGCCTGGGTGCAGGCCAGCACTACGCAGGCGAGCAGGAACGGCACCACGTAGCGGCGGCTGAGCAGCGGGTCGCGCTTGCCGCTGCCGCTGCTCGATTCCGGTGCCTGGATCTGTGCGAGCGTCGGCTCGACCTCCGAAGCCGGCAGCACGCGCTGCAGGCTGCGGCGCGCGTCATCGATGCGGCCGCGACGCACCAGCCAGCGCGGCGATTCGGACAGCCAGAAGATGCCAGCGCAGAACAGCAGGCCCGGCGCCAGGCAGGTCCAGAAGATGGTGCGCCAGGCGTGGTCCTTCACCGTGAACAGCTCCTGCGCCTGCTGCGCGACCGGCAGTGAGCGCACGGCTTCGGCGGCGGCATCCACGGCGTGGGCGTGGTACAGGCCGATCAGGGCAGCCAGCACCAGGCCAACGGTCAGCAGCAGCTGGAACATGGCCGCGCCGCGCCCGCGTCGCTCGGGGCTGAGCACTTCGGCCAGGTACAGCGGAATCACCACGCCGATCAGGCCGCCACTGATGCCCTGCAGCAGCCGGCCGAGCAGCAGGGGCGTGTAGCCGGATGCCAGTGCCATGATCGGGATCGAGGCAGTGAACAGCAGGCCGGCCAGCAGCATCGCACCGCGGCGGCCGATCAGGTCGGCGACCATGCCGGCGAACAGCGAGGACAGCACGCTGCCCAGCAGCACTGCCGCGACGACGAAGCCGAGCTGCTGGCTGCTGAGCTGCCAGGCGTGGCTGGCAGTCGCTTCAAGATAGGGCAGGGCGCCGGCGATGATGCCGATGTCGATGCCGTACAGCAGGCCACCCAGGCCGCCGATGAAGAGCAGGTAGCGTACGGGCCAGCGCGGAGCGGTGCTTGCAGTCATCGGCATATCCCAGGAGGCGTTTCGGTGCGGATTGCCTTCGTAGATACCGTGTCGCCCTCGCCTAGGCAAGGGCGACGTCAGGCTCAAAGGGTCGGTCACTTCTCAGTACGCCCCAAATCAGATGGATGAGCTTGCGCATCACTGCACACATGACGACCTTGAAGGGCTTGCCTTTCGCGCTGAGCCGGTCTGCAAAGGACTTCAGTGTGGGGTTGTGGGTCTTCCCGGTCAGCGCCGGCATGTACAGCTTTTTGCGGAAATTGGCGTCGCCGACGCGTGATATCCGGCATTTGCCTTCGTAGTTTCCTGATTGACGCTGGGCCGGATTCAGGCCCGCGTGGGCAACCACCTGGCGCACGTCGCTGTATTTGCTTAGATCCCCCAGAATGGCCAACAGCTGGGCACTGCTGGTGTTGCCTACACCGGGGATGCTGGTAAGCAGTTGATGACGCCGGCGCAGGTCCGGATCGTTATCGATATGGTCCTCAATCGCCTTCTGGACCTGCTTGATCTGCTCTTCCAACGTCCGGATCACATCCTTGATCCCTTGCTGGACCGAGATATCGGCAACGTCCAGGCGGTTGTGCTCCATCTGCAGCATTTCCTGGAGATCATCTCGACGCCGTACCAAGGCGCGCAGCTTCACCTCCGAGGGCGTCGGCGGAACGTAGGGATGCAGCTTTTCCGAGCGTTGTGCCTCAAAAAACCGGGCAATCAGCTTGGCGTCGCTGCGGTCAGTCTTGGTCCGCATCCCCTCCGCCTGCCCAAACGCCTTTACTCGGGCGGGATTGGCCACATGAACCACGACCCCCGCCTCCACCAGTGCTTGAGCCAAGGCCTCGTGATAGATGCCTGTAGCCTCCATACCTACCGCCGCGTTCGGCGCATGCTTGGCGCGCCAAGCCAGAAGCTCATCAAAACCCTTTGGCGTATTGGGGAGTTTGGCCTTGGTTCGATACTTGCCGTGAGATAGAGGCAGGGCGATGTCAAAAGTCGCCTTGGCTGCGTCGATGCCGATAAATTGCATGATTTCGCTCCAGCTTGAACTTACGATCGTGATCGGAAGCCGCCAGACTTGCCCTTGTGAGTACAGGCTCTCACCCGATGGCGGGCCTAAGATACCGTTCAAGTTCCATGGCGGTGTCAGGCCGCCGACGCGCTGAATCTACTTTGCAAGCTCGAAGGCTTAAGAGCCGAGGCAGCGTCATCGGAGCCTCCCGGGTCACCGGGGGATTGTGCCTGATCAGGGCACGATCCAAGACACAAGAGTCGAGCTTGCTCGACTGACCGCGCGGGGCGCGGCAGAGCAGTCGAGCAAGCTCGACTCTACAAAGGCGGTGCGTCAGGTATTTCCGGCGTTCAAATCGACCACGCGCCCACCAACCACCACCTGCTGCAGGCGCAGTTCGGCGTCCAGCACCACCAGGTCGGCGCGGGCGTCGGGCGCGATGCGGCCGCGATCGCCCAGGCCCAAGTAATCGGCCGGGAAGGTGGAAACACGTTGCGAGGCATCGGCCAGGTCCAGGCCCACACGCACCAGGTTGCGCAGCGCCTGGTCCATGGTCAGTGCACTACCTGCCAGCGAACCGGTAGCGAGGCGCACGCAGCCGCCACACTTGTGCACGCGCTGCTCGCCCAACGCGTACTCGCCGTCGGGCATGCCGGTGGCGGCAGTGGCGTCGGTCACCGCGTACAGGCGCGGAATCGCGCGCGCGGCCAGCCGGATCACGCCGGGGTGGATGTGCTGCAGGTCGGGAATGATCTCGGCGTACTGTGCATGTGCCAGCGCCGCTGCGGCGATGCCCGGGCGATAGTGATCGACGCCGGTCATGCCATTGAACAGGTGGGTGAAGCCGGAGGCGCCGGCCTGCAGCGCGGCCACGCCTTCCTCGTAGGTGCCGGCGCTGTGGCCAAGCTGCACGCGGATGCCCATCGCCGAAAGCGCAGGTATCAGCGCGGTGTGCTCGCCGATTTCCGGGGCCAGCGTCATCACCCGGATCGGAGCGAGTGCATGCAGCTGCTGCACCAATGCCAGCGTCGCCTCGATCGTGCGGTTCGGCTGCGCGCCCAGCCGTTGCGGGCTGATGAACGGGCCTTCCAGATGCACGCCGGCAATGCAGGCGGCGTCGGCATCGGGCGCCGCCATGGTAGCGGCCACACCCTGCAGCGCGCGCTCGATCTCGTCCAGCCCGGCGGTCATGGTGGTCGCCAGCAGCGTGGTGGTGCCGAAGCGCAGATGGGTGCGGGCGATGGTGCGTGCCACGTCGCCGCCCTGCATCAGGTCCACGCCGGCCGCGCCATGCACATGCAGGTCAATGAAGCCGGGCAGGATCACCGGCAACTGCAGGTCGTCGGCACCGCTGTGGTCATCCACCTGAAGCTGGCGCACCTGCGAATCGAAGTGGACGTGGCCACGCCGCCAACCCAGCGGGGTGAGGATGCGGCCATGCAGGGTGCGGGTGTCGGTCATGCGGTGGGCTCGGCGATGATCACTTCGATGCCCAGCCGCTGCAGCCCTTCGCGGGTTGCATCGTCGATGCCGGCGTCGGTGATGATGGCGTGGATCTGATCCAGCAGGGCGATGCGGTGCAGGCTGACGCGGCCGAACTTGGAGGCGTCGGTCAGCACCACGATGCGGCGCGCGCGCTCGACCATGCGGTGGTTGAGGCGGGCTTCGGCCTCGTCGTGGGTGGTCAGGCCGAACTGCAGGTCCAGGCCGTCCACGCCCAGGAACAGGGTGTCGAAGCTGTACGAATTGAGACTGGCCTCGGCCTGGCTGCCCTGCAGCGACAGCGACTGCTGGCGCAGCAGGCCGCCGGTCAGCAGCACGGTGATGCCTGCGGCATTGGCCAGTTCCCAGGCGATGTTCAGGCCGTTGGTCATCACCGTCACGTCGCGATGCGCGCGCAGGTGGCGGGCCAGGGTCATCGTGGTCGAGCCGGAGTCGATGATGATGTTATCGCCGGGTTGCACCAGGCGCGCGGCGCGCGCACCGATCGATTCCTTCAGCGGCAGGTTCAGTGCGTCCTTCTCGTGGATGTCCTGTTCCTGCGGCGGCGTGCGCACCAGGGTGGCACCGCCGTGGGTACGGGTGGCCAGGCCCTGCGACTCGAAGTGGGTCAGATCGGCACGGATGGTCACCGCCGACACGCCAAAGCGCTCGACCAGATCGGCCACCTGCACCGAGCCGTGCTCGATCAGCAGCTGCAGGATCTGTTGCCGGCGGGAGCGGGTGTTGCGCATGGCCATTCTCGGTTTCGCGGGAAAAGGTAGAGATTAGCTGTTCGCAGGAACGCCGGCAGCCGAACCTACGCTCTGCACGCGGGCTCCGGCCTCGTTGGCGCTGCAGGCGCGGGCGTATTCGCCAAGGCACAGGCCGATGCGGTGCTGCACCAGGGCGGTGGGGGTGTTGGCCAGGCTGCCCTCGCGCACGGCGCGGTACTGCTCCGGCAGGTACTGGCTGAGCAGTACCAGCGGCGGCGCGTGCTGCTCCAGGTTGGCGAACAGGGTCTGCACCGCCTGCACCAGCGCCGGCTCGCCCCAGTAGTAGCGGCAGCGGTCGCTGAAGGAATAGCTGCGCAGCAGGCGCAGCGCGGCCTCATCGCCCTGGTAGTAGGACTGCCAGTACTTCGGCTGCGCCACCATCACCTCGTCCAGCACCTGCGGCAGGCGCGAGCACTGCGCGGCCGGCAGCAGCTCGGCCTCGATCGAGGCCAGCGCGAACAGCGCCTCGCGATAGGCGAAGGTGGCGGCCGGGCCGACCTTGAGGATGGCGAAGTGATCGCGCACCAGTGCATGCAGGCCGCTTTCGCGCTGGTAGTCAGTGGAATGCGCTTCGAACACGATGCGCGGCTGCTGTTCGAGGAAGCCGGCCAGCGTGCTGGCGGCGGCCGCGTCGTACTCGTGCACGCTGCTGTGGTCGAAGTCCACGCCCGGCTGCACCACCATCGCGATCACGCGCTGCCACGCATCGCGCAGCTGCGGCGTGTCGAACGCCTGCTGGTGGATGGCCAGGGTCTGCGCGGCGGCGGCCGGCGTGGTCACCTGCAGGCCTTCGGCCAGCGAGGCTTCGCCACCGGGAATCGGCACTTCGGTACCGATCACGTAGACCGGCGGCGGCAGGCTGTGTTCGGCGGCGGTGCGTTCGGCGATCTCGGCCAGCTCGGCCGAACGCGCGGCGACGATGGCATCGGGCAGCGGCACCGGGTCATCGGCGCAGGACATGCTGCAGTCCAGGTGGATCTTGTGGAAGCCGGCGGCGACGTAGGCTTCGATCAGCACGCGCGCGTGGGTCATCGCTTCGGCGGCCGGGCGCTTCTGCCAGGCATTCGGGCCGAGGTGGTCACCGCCCAGGATCAGCCGTTCGCGCGGGAAGCCTTCCTCATCGGCCAGCGTGCCCACGTAATCGCGGTACTGCGGCGGGGTCATGCCGGTGTAGCCGCCGAACTGGTCGACCTGGTTGGAGGTGGCCTCGATCAGCAGCACGGTGCCGTGTGCCAGCGCCACGTGCATGGCCGCGCGCAGCACCTGCTCGTTGCTGCAGCAGACGCTGTACAGGCCGACGTTGGCACCGGCGCGGTGGGAGGCAAGCAGGGTCTGCAACGGGGACATGGTCAAGCTCCGGACATCAGGAAAACGAGGGTTGGCAGGCGAGCAGGGCAGCACCACGTGCGCCACCGGCATCGCCGAAGCGTGGCGGCACGATAGGCGGTACCTGCACGCCGTTGAACAGATGCGCGGCGATGGCCGCAGGCAACTGCTGGTACAGCGGCGCATACTGCGAAAGACCGCCGCCGAGCACGATCACGTGCGGGTCCAGCGCCAGCACCAGCGCGGCCAGGCTGTGGCCGAGCAGGTCGCGATGGATGTCCAGCGCCTTGCGTGCGCGGGCATCGCCGGCTTCGGCCAGCGCGATCACCGCGCTGGCGTCAGCGGCGCTGCCACCGAGATGGCGTTCGATCATCGCCACGCCACTGCCGGACACATAGCGCTCCACGCAGCCCTGCAGGCCACAGGCGCAGTCGATCAGCGGCAGGCCGTGGCGCTGCAGCAGATGACCGGGCACGCTCCAGTGGCCCCATTCGCCGGCCAGCCCGTTGAAACCGGACAGCAGGCGGCCGTGCAGGCAGAAACCACCGCCCGCGCCGGTGCCGAGGATGGCGCCGAACATGCTGGGATAGCCGTCGGCGGCACCGCCGTGTGCTTCCGACAGGGCAAAACACTGCAGGTCGTTACCGAAATGCAGCGGCCGCTGCAGGCGCGCCTGCAGGTCGGCCGCCACGCTGTGGCCGGTCAACGCCGGCACGTTCGCGCTGAGCTGGCGGCCGCTGCGGCGGTCGCGCACGCCGGGCAGGGCGATGCCGATCGCCGCATCACTGCGGCCCAGCGCGGTATCGGCCTCGGCGACCAGGGTCACCACCGCCTGCAGGAAACCGTCGTAGTCGCCCTGCGGCGTGGCCACGCGGCGGCGCCAGGTGACCTGCATCGCCGCATCGCACGCCACCAGCTCGATCTTGGTGCCGCCGATGTCGATGCCGTAGCAGGCGTGGGCGATCAGCTCAGCCATGGTGGATGGTGACGCCCTTGACCACGCGGTTGACGGTGCCATCCGGGAACGGATTGTCCGGGGTCAGGCCGAGTGCGGCCGAGCGCTGCAGCGCGAACAGCTGCGCAAAGCCCAGCCACACCGGTGCCAGCCACGGATCGTCCAGTGCCGGCACGATGAGGGTGTATTCGTCGTCGGCGCCAATGTCCGAATGCGGGCCAATCGCCAGCACCTGGCCGGCCACGCCATCGCGGCGCAGTTCTTCCAGCAGGTCCTGTTCGTAGCGGCGCGCCAGTGGCTGCACGCTGCGCAGCACCACCACCAGGGTGTTGCCGTCCAGCGTCGATTTCGGGCCATGGCGGAAGCCAAGCGGCGTGTTGGCCAGCGCCAGCACGCGGCCGGCGGTCAGTTCCAGCACCTTCAGCGCACACTCGCGTGCCAGCGCTTCCAGCGGGCCGCTGCCGAGGTAGATGATGCGGTTGAACGGGCGCTGTGCCAGCGCCGCCACCGGTGCATCCCACTGTGCCTGGCCTTCGCGGGCCAGCGCGGCGATCTGCTTCAGGCGCGCCACACGCGCATCCCACGGCGAACGATCGAACACGGTTAGCGCGGCCAGCAGCATGCAGGTCAGGCTGCTGGTCATGGCGAAGGCACGGTCGCAGCTGGCCGAGGGCATCAGCAGGGTGCAGGTATCGGCACGGCCGGCGCCACGTCGGGCCAGTTCGCCATCGGCATTGCAGGTGATGTCGAGGAAGCGCGCGTCGTCCACGTCGCTGCGCACGCGGTCGACTGCCGCCACGCTCTCCGGGCTGGAGCCGCTGCGGCCGAACGAGACCAGCAGGGTCGGGCGCTCGCGCTGCAGGTACAGCGCCGGGTGGGTCAGCAGGCTGGTGGTATGCACCACGCGCACCTCGGCCGGCCATTGCGCGTTGATGGCATCGGCCACCATTTCGGCGATGAAGCCGGAGCTGCCGGCGCCGGTGAACAGCACGCGCTGGTTGGGATCGTTGAGGCTGTCGCCGAGGAAGGCCTGCAGGCGGTCGCGGGCACGCGACAGGTCCTGCGCGAGAGCTTCCCACAGCGCAGGCTGCTGGGCGATTTCGGTAGCGGTATCGGCTCCGCCAAGGCGCTGCCAGGCGGACACATCGGAAAGCAGGGTGACGTCCATTCGGAGGTTCCAGTTGGGCCAGCGCACCATCTGTGTTTTCTTTCGAAATGTCAAATAGCGAAAGTAAAAAGAAAGAAAATGGCGTGGTGACTTTTCCCGCCGTGGAGTGCTCCGAAAAACGAAAGAACGAGCCGAATGCCGTATCGCACAATGCTTAACAGGCGCCTGCAAGCGCTTACACAAAGTATTGCGGCGCAACAACTTTCGTTTCAATGGAATATATCTTCCTTTTTCCTTTCAATTTGTTGACATCTTTCGAATCGCTGCCCTAGAGTCGGCCCAATCGCTTTCGAAACGCCCGGTGAACGGGTTGGGAGTCCGCGTGGAAATCTGCGTTCGTCGCTCGCCGCTGATGCTGGCCCTGTTGCCGGCATTGATGCTGGCGTCCATGCCGGCCCGGGCCGAGCCCGTCGGCAACCTGCGTTCGGTCAGCGCCAGCGCCAGCCGCGATGGCGTGCAGGGCTGGGATCTGCAGACCGACAAGGGCGCGCGCATCCGCATCGAACTGCCGGCTACCGACATCATCCGCGTGCAGGCCGGCCGCAACGGCACGCTGACCGGCGCCGGCGACAAGGCCGCACCGATCGTGTTGCCGCAGCCCAAGGCGAACGTACAGGCGCAGCTGGAAGAAGACGCGCAGGAAATCCGCGTGCGCACCGATGCACTGGTGCTGCATGTACAGCGGCAGCCGCTGCGCATGCGCCTGGAACGGCTGGACAACGGCCAGCCCACCGCGCTGTGGCAGGAACTGCAGCCGCTGGACCTGGATGCCACGCAGAGCGTGCAGGTGCTGTCCTCGCAGGCCGATGAAGGCTATTACGGTGGCGGCCAGCAGAACGGCCGTTACCAGTTCAAGGGCCGCGAGCTGGAAGTGTCCTACTCCGGCGGCTGGGAAGAGGGCGACCGCCCCAGCCCGGCACCGATGCTGCTGAGCAGCCGCGGCTGGGGCATGCTGCGCAATACCTGGAGCGATGGCAGCTACGACCTGCGCGAGGCTGACCAGGCCACGCTGCTGCACCGCGAAGACCGCTTCGATGCGTACTACTTCGTCGGCGCCGACCTGCCGAAACTGATCGAGCGCTACACCCAGCTGACCGGCCGCCCCAACATGGTCGCGCGCTGGGCGCTGTCCTACGGCGATGCCGATTGCTACAACGACGGCGACAACAGCAAGAAGCCCGGCACCGTGCCCGAAGGCTGGAGCGACGGCCCGACCGGCACCACCCCGGATGTGATCGACAGCGTGGCCAAGCAGTACCGCGCCCACGACATGCCCGGTGGCTGGATCCTGCCCAATGATGGTTACGGCTGCGGTTACAAGCAGTTGCCGGAAACGGTGAAGGGCTTGGCCAAGTACGGTTTCCGCACCGGTCTGTGGACCGAGAACGGCGTCGACAAGATCGCCTGGGAAGTGGGCAAGGCCGGCAGCCGCGTGCAGAAGCTGGATGTGGCCTGGACCGGCAAGGGCTACCAGTTCGCGATGGACGCCAATCGCCAGGCATTCAACGGCATCCTCGACAACTCCGATTCGCGCCCGTTCCTGTGGACGGTGATGGGCTGGGCCGGCATCCAGCGCTATGCGGTGGCATGGACCGGCGACCAGAGCAGCAGCTGGGATTACATCCGCTGGCACGTACCGACCCTGGTCGGTTCGGGCCTGTCCGGCATGGCCTACGCCAGCGGCGACGTCGATGCGATCTTCGGCGGCAGCGCCGAGACCTTCACCCGCGACCTGCAGTGGAAGGCGTTCACCCCGGTGCTGATGGGCATGAGCGGCTGGTCGTCGAATGCGCGCAAGCACCCGTGGTGGTACGACGAGCCCTACCGCAGCATCAACCGCGACTACCTGAAGTTGAAGATGCGCCTGACCCCGTACATGTACGGGCTGGTGCACGAGGCTGCGCAGACCGGCGCACCGCCGGTGCGTGGCCTGATGTGGGACAACCCGCGCGATCCGCATGCGCAGGATGAAACCTACAAGTACCAGTTCCTGCTCGGCCGCGACCTGCTGGTGGCACCGGTGTATCGCAGCCAGGCCGCAAGCCGTGGCTGGCGCCGCGACATCCACCTGCCTGCCGGCGGCTGGATCGACTACTGGGATGGCCGCCGCGTGCAGGCCGCCGCCGATGGCCGCCAGCTCGACCGCCAGGTGGACCTGGCCACGCTGCCGGTGTTCGTGCGTGCCGGTGCGATCCTGCCGATGTACCCGTCGATGCTGTTCGATGGCGAGAAGCCTCTGGATGAAGTGACGTTCGACCTGTACCCGCAGGGCGAGTCGCAGTACACGCTGTACGAGGACGACGGCAACACCCGCCGCTACCAGCATGGCGAATCGAGCACGCAGCAGATCCGCGTGCAGGCGCCGGCGCAGGGCAGCGGCCCGGTGCAGGTGCAGATTGATGCCGTGCAGGGCCAGTACAACGGCCAGCTGGCGCAGCGTCGTTATGGCCTGCGCGTGCTCAGCCGCCAGGCGCCGCGTGTGGTGCAGGCCGGTGGCCGCGCGCTGCCGGCGCTGGCCGATGCCGCTGCGTTCAACAACGCCAGTGAAGGCTGGTACTTCGATGCCAAGGAGCGTCGTGGCACCGTGCATGTGCGCACCGCCACACAGGACATCCGCCAGCCGCTGCAGCTGCAGCTGGACTTCGCAGTCGCTGCTGTCGTGGCCGACGATGCCTATCCGGCCGCGCCGGTGCTGGGCCGCGAACTGCCGGCCGACAGCCTGCTGGTGGTCAACCGCCCGGCCGAAGAACCTGGCCATGCGCTGGAAAATGCCTTCGACGACGATCCGGCCACCTGGTTCCGCAGTGTGCGCAACCAGGCCGTGCGCACCGGTGCGCATGAGTGGGTGATCGGCTTCGGCGAGCGCAGGATGATCGACGGCATCGACATCGCGCCGCGCAACGATAAGAACTGGAAGCACGGCCAGGTACGCGACTACGAGGTCTACCTCGGCGACAGCAATGGCGAGTGGGGCGAGCCGATTGCCCGCGGCCGCCTGCAGCTGAAGGAAGGCGTGCAGCGCATCGACTTCCCGGCCCATGCCGGGCGCCTGCTGCGCTTCCGCGTGCTGAGCGTGCAGAACCCCGAAGGCGACGGCGCCAGCAGCACCGACCCGATGGTCACCGCCGCACAGGGCAGCGCCCGCGCATTCGATGCACTGCAGCCACGCGACGTCGGCCCGATCGCCTTGTCCACCTTCCACATTCTTGAACACCAGGAACCGGAGCGACCGGCCCGGCAGCGCTATCTCTCCGAGCTGCCGGTGCCGGCCGCGCTGGCCAGCCAGGTGCGCACCGACCAGTCCTTCCGTGGCGACGCCGGCATGCGCATGAACGGCCTGCAGTTCCGCCGTGGCCTGGGCGTCGGCGCCAACAGCCGCATCGACCTGCGCCTGCAGGGCGGCTGGCACCTGCTGCGTGCCGACCTCGGCATCGACGACGCCTGCCGCACCGCCGGTGGCCTGCAGTTCCAGGTCTGGGGTGACAACCGCCTGTTGTATGACAGCGGCCTGGTGAAGGCACCCGGCGTGGTCAAGCCGGAGCTGGACATCCGAGGCCTTTCCACCCTGAGCCTGCGCACGCTGGGGGCGCAGGGCAGTCAACCCGCCCAGGTCTGCGCCAACTGGGCCAATGCCGTACTGATCGGCCAGGAGGGCGACTCCGCCAGCATCGTCGCCCCATGACCCCCTCGTAACACCGCTCCTCCCCCCGCCCATTCCGACTACGGCCCTCGTGGCTGTGGCCCGGGAGCGTTTTGCCCGCCGAACGCCCACGCGCTCACTTATTGCGCTGCACCCCTGCCAGGAGAGAACCCCGATGTTGCCCGCCCGCCACCACCGCCCCCCCTGTCGTTCGATCGCTCCGCTGTCGCTGGCCATCGCCGGCGTGCTGCTGTCGGTCGCCGTTCCTGCCTTCGCCCAGGAGAGCAAGGACAAGGCCACCGACCTGGCCCGCATCGAGGTCACCGGCTCCAACATCCGCCGCACCGACGTTGAAACCGCCTCGCCGGTGCAGGTGATCAGCAAGCAGGACATCCAGAACATGGGTGCACGCACGCTGCTGCAGGTGCTCGACAACCTGCCGGCCGCACGCCCGGCGCAGCAGGACGCGCGTTCGCTGTTCACCGGCTCCGACGGTGCCTCGCAGGCCAACCTGCGTGGCCTCGGTGCCCAGGGCACGCTGGTGCTGCTGAACGGTCGCCGCCTGTCGTACTACGGTGCGCCGGCCGGCTTCCAGACCCAGTTCGTCAACATCGATGCGATCCCGGCCGCGGCCATCGAGCGCATGGAAGTGCTGACCGACGGCGCCTCGGCGGTGTACGGCACCGATGCGGTGGCCGGTGTGATCAACGTGATCACCAAGCGCAACTTCCAAGGTGCCGAGGTCAGCTTCACCAACGACACCTCCTCGCGCATCGATTCCTACGGCGAGCGCCAGGCCAGCATCACCGCCGGCTTCGGTGACCTGACCGAGAACCGCTTCAACATCTACGGCGCGGTGAACATGTACCGCCGCGACGCGATCCCGCTGAGCGATTTCTACGACAAGCGGCCCGACCAGTACTACGTCAACAACCCGAACTACCTCAACAACCTGCGCCTGGGCGTGGGCAGCAAGCCGGGTGAATTCAATCCGGGCACTTACTTCGCCTTCGATCCAGTCACCGGCCGCCGTGTGCAGGAAGCTGCGCCGGGTTGCAGGAACGTGCTGACCAGTGAAGCGGCCGGTCCGCGTTGCGTCTGGGAAACCTGGATGAACAACGAGATCGATGCCGGCGCCAAGTCCGAGCGCAACACCGCCTATCTCAACGGCACCTTCCTGGTCGGTGACAGCACCGAGATCTTCGCCGAGGCGACCTACACCGACATCGACCTGCGCGCCAACGGCGGCACGCCGCGCACCTACGGCACCACCACCGGCAACCCGACCAGCTGGTTCTCGCGCAATACCGGCAACACCGTCAACCAGTTCCTGTACCCGTTCCTGGGCCCGAACAACGAATACAACCACGCCAGCCCGCAGATGAAGGCGATGATGGGCGGTGTGGTCGGCCTGAACTACCTGCTGCAGGATGCCGGCCCGAACTATTTCGGCCAGCGCAATACCGACAAGAGCTACCGCGTGCTGGCCGGTGCGCGTGGCAACCGGGGCGACTGGAACTGGGAAACCGCGTTCGCCAGCGCGGGTACCCACTCCACCACCTATCAGACGATCAACGTCAACACCAAGGGCTTCGAGAAGGCCTTCGGTCCGTACACGATCGATCCGGGTACCGGCCGCGTGATCATCTCCGACCACCCGGCGTACAAGTTCGGCGAGATCAGTGAAGCCAACGCTGCCTTGATCCGTGAAGCGTTCCCGACCTTCGACATCCAGTCGTGGACCCGCCTGCACACCCTGGACGGCAAGATCGAAGGCCCGTTGTTCCAGCTGCCGGCTGGTGAGATGCGTGCCGCGTTCGGCTTCAATGCCAGCCGTGAGACCTTCTATACCCCGGGCAACGCCGATGCGGCCAACGGCCTGATCACCCAGCAGGGCGGCTCCTGGTTCGACGGCAAGCGCAACACCTACGCGCTGTTCGCCGAGACCGTGGCGCCGATCACCGACAAGCTGGAACTGGACGCGGCGGTACGCGTGGACAAATACCCGAATTTCAGCGCCAACGTCGCGCCGAAGATCGGCTTCAAGTACCAGGCGTTCGACCAGCTGATGTTGCGCGGTACCTACTCCACCGGCTTCCGTGCACCGAGCCTGGCCGAGTCCGGCAACGGCGGCGTGTTCGCACAGCTGGGTGGCTTCCGTGACGAGCTGCGCTGCAATGAGACCAATGCCATCGCCAACCTGCTGCTGAAGTCGCAGCGCCCGGGTGACGTCGATCTCGGCAAGACCCTGCTGAACGTCGACTGCAGCCGCACCGTGGCACGCATGACCCAGCCGAACAAGGACCTGAAGCCGGAGAAGGCGAAGATCGCCACCCTCGGTTTCGTCTACGAGCCGGCGACCTGGCTGTCGGTGTCGGCCGACTACTGGTTCATCTACCGCGACAATGAAATCGTTGCGCCGGACTACCGCCGCATGGAAGACATCATCTCGATGTCGCGCTCGCCGATCACCGACAGCGACCGTGCCAACCTGGCCCAGCTGGCGGCGATGTGCGCCGACCCGGCCAGCGGCGTGAGCTGCCCGGCGAACCTGCCGGGCTACTCGGCCGGCAACGTCGCCAGCGTGGTGGGCCAGTACAAGAACCGCGGCAAGACGCTGATCGACGGCTTCGACATCGATGCGCGCAGCCGCTTCTCGATGGGCGACTGGGGCAACCTGAACATCGGCCTGGCCGCCACCATCGCCAACCGCAACCGCTTCTACATGGACGCGGAGAACGGCTGGTACTACGGCGACGTGGTCGGCTACTACAACAACCCGCGCCTGCGTGCCACGCTCAATGCCGACTGGACCTACAAGCAGGTGACCACCAGCATGTTCGTCAACTACGTGGGCGGCACCAAGTGGGCCACCGACCAGGTTGATGAGGTGAGCAACAACAAGGAAACCTGCACCGGCGGCTACCTGGCCCTGCAGAAGAGCAAGTGTGATGGTGCACCGTCGTGGTGGACCGCCAACATGAGCGTCACCTGGCGCCCGGATGATGCGTGGAACCTGAGCTTCACGGTCAAGAACCTGTTCAATCGCCTGCCGTTCTACGACCCGAACAGCTTCCTGGGTGACTCCAGTGACTACGCAACGATCTTCGGTCGTGGTTACAGTGTGACCATCGGCTACCGGTTCAAGTAATTCCGTTTGCGTGACCTGGCGTGCCGGCTTCGGTCGGCACGCTGCCAAGAGGAGAGATGTTTGCCATGAAGCGTAGGGAATTCATCGCGGCCAGCGCCGCTGTCGCCGCCAGCAGCCTGCTGCCGCAGACCCCGGTCTGGGCACGCGGGCGCAAGGTGCGCCTGGCCATGATCGGTACCGGCATGCGTGGCCTGGTGCTGCTGAAGGAACTGGTGCGCCGCGACGACGTCGAGGTGGTCGCCGTCTGCGATATCGAGCCGATCATGCTGGGCCGCGCCGTGGAGATGGTCAGCAAGGCCGGCAAGCCGGCCCCGAAGACCTACGGCCAGGACCGCGACACCAATGCCTGGAAGCGCCTGCTGGAACAGAAGGGCATCGATGGCGTGATCATCGCCACACCGTGGGAGTACCACGCGCCGATGGCGATTGCCGCGATGCAGGCCGGTGTGGCAGTGGGCTGTGAAGTAGTGGCCGGCATCACCCTGCAGGACCACTGGGACGTGTTGAAGACCCAGCTCAGCACCGGCACCCCGTACATGCTGCTGGAGAACGTCTGCTACCGCCGCGACGTGATGGCCGCGCTGCAGATGGTGCGCCAGGGCCTGTTCGGCGAACTGGTACACCTGCAGGCCGGCTACCAGCACGACCTGCGCGGCGTGAAGTTCAATTCCGGTGACCCGAACCAGCCCTACGACAGCGGCGTGGAGTTCGGTCCCAAGGGCTGGAGCGAAGCGCGCTGGCGCACCGAGCATTCGGTGGAGCGCAATGGTGAGCTCTACCCCAGCCACGGCATCGGCCCGTGCGCGATGTACACCGGCATCAACCGCGGTAATCGCTTCACCCACATCAACGCCTTTGCGACCAAGGCGCGCGGCCTGCACGAATACACCGTGGCCAAGAGTGGCGGCACCACCCATCCCAGCACCAAGGTGAAGTTCAAGCTGGGCGACATCGTGACCACCACGCTGGCCTGCGAGAACGGCGAGACCATCCTGCTGCAGCACGACACCTCGCTGCCGCGCCCGTACTCGATGGGCTTCCGCGTGCAGGGCACCAAGGGCCTGTGGATGGATGTGAACCATTCGATCCACATCGAAGGCCGCAGCCCGCCGCACCAGTGGGAAGAGTTCAAGAAGTACCAGGACGAGTACGAGCACCCGCTGTGGAAGCAGAATGCCGAGACTGCTGCCAGCGCTGGTCATGGTGGCATGGACTGGTTCGTCATCCATGCGTTCGTGGAAGCGCTGAAGGCCAAGGCACCGATGCCGATCGACATCTATGACGCAGTGACCTGGAGCGCGATCACCCCGCTGAGCGAGCAGTCGATCGCCAACAGCTTCCAGACGCTGGAGTTCCCGGACTTCACTGGCGGCGCGTGGAAGCAGCGCAAGCCGATCTTCGCGTTTGACGGCAAGTACTGATCTGCTTTTTGTGGAGTCGAGCCAGGCTCGACTGGTTTTGAACACAACGCCGGGCATCGCCCGGCGTTGCTGTTTGTGGCGCCCCCCTGCCACGCCCATGCTAGGCTCGGCTTCGTGCCCGGCAGTTGATGTCAATCGACAGAGAGGAGCTAGCCTGATGCGCCTGCTGACCTTCACCTGTCCACTTTGCGGCGCTGCCGGGCAGCGATTCCCGCTGCATTCCGCATCGAGACGGCAGGCGAAGACGGCATGCAGGGGATGTGGCGTGGTGCTGCGCTCGGATCCCCGTTTGGGCTGCATACGCTCTACCTGCTGTATACGCAGATCGTCGTGCTGCTCGCTGCATTGCCCATGATCTGGGCCTATGCCTCGGGTCGATGGTTCTGGTTGGCTGCGATCTGGGCCGTGGTGTTGGTGTTGTCCTGGTTCCCCGGCGTGATCAGGCACGCACGAAGTCCGATCGTGCGCGCCTGCCGGGATCCCGATTACAGCTACGCGCGCAGGCCGGGCGGACCATCCACCGGCGGCACCGCAGAACCGGCACCGTGCAGCCGCATTCCATGATGGCTATCGATGGATGTCCTACGGTGTTCGCGTCGGTCCCAGCTCAATCGGCAGGCCAACCCGCTGCCACCCGGTCCGCCAGCACCAGTTCGGTATCCATCTGCCGGCCATCGCGTAGATAGCGGACGCCAACGCGCGTTCCCACCGGACGCTCGCGCAGCAGCGCACGCCAGTCCCCCAGTATCCGTGCGGCAATCGGCTCTCCCGCAATCATGACGATGCAGTCATCCCTGCGCAGGCCGGCGCGTGCACCGGCGCTGGTCGGCGCTACATCGGCTACGCGCAGTGCACCTTCCTCGGCCTGCAGCCACAGTCCGCTGCGGTCGAAGGCATCGGACTGCGTGCTTTCAGCGTTGGGCACCAGATAAAGGCGCTTGGTGTCGTAGTCGATGCCCATGGAGAAGCGCCGCAGCACGCCGCCGCCCAGGATCGCGCCATAGTCGGCCAGGGCCAGCGCGCCCTTGTCGGTGCTGGACAGATCACCGACCAGACCAGTGACTTTGATGTCGCCCATGCGCAGCACACCGAGCCGGGCCGGTCGCGCGCGGCCGGGGCCACCGAGGCCCCATCCAAGTACTGCCTCCTCGCTGGCGTGGTACTTCTCCAACAAACGATGGGTGCGCACGAACGGGCTGCTCAGGCTCAGCGAGTTGCGTGAGCCGGTGTCCAGCCACAACCGCAGCGGGATGCCGTCCAGTTCGCCGTTCAATACCGGCGCGCGGTCGTCCTGCTCGAACGGCAGCACCACCGCGTTGGCGGGTGGCCGGTAGTGGCCCGGTCGGGTGAAGCTGAGCACGCGCGCGCCGTAGTCGAAGGTGGTGACGAAGCGCAGGAAGGTCTCGTAGCCAATGAAGCCATCGTGTGGCACGCCCATCGAGTTGATCTGCTGGCCGAGGTCGATGATGTGGAACACCGGGTTTGCAAGGTGCGCGTCACCGATGCGCAGGTGGCGGGCCTGCGCCAGGCCCAGGTCGCTGGCGTTGTCGCCGGCACCATGCACGCTCAGGCGGCCCGCTGTGGTCAGCCCCAGGCGCTTGGCGGCGATCGGTGTCAGCAGGTTGATGGCACCGGTATCCACCAGGAAGCGCGCTGGTTGGCCGTCCACTTGGGCCTCGATGTAGACATGGTTGTTGATCAGGTCGAACGGGACGCGGGTGGTGCCGCTGGCATCCTCGATGTAGCTGTCGTCGGCCATCGCTGGTGGTGCATACAGCCCATCCGGCACAGGGAGATCCACCCGGTAGCGCTGCACCTGCACGTGGCTGCGCAGTCGCGGATCGGCTCGGCCCTGGGAATCGAGCGTATCGGTGATGATGCGATGGGGCAGCAGCAGGCCATCGACCGCCCGGTAGTCCTCCAGCGTGGTGGCGGTGGGTGTGCGGGGGGAGGCGATGACCACCCGGCCGAGCAGGCCGCTGCGCGCGTCGAACCAGAGTTCGATCGGGTCCGCTTCCTCCGGCGTCGTCGACAGCACGTCATAGCGCTGCCCGTCGTGGACCTCGGTACGTGGGCCTGCAAAGCGCGAGGCCGGATAGGCGCTGGACCAGTAGGCGCGGGTGGCCAGCCACGCCTGCGTGCGGGCAGTGCGGCGTGGCACGGTGCCATCCAGCAGGCCTACTTCGCCGCCGTAGTCGCGGCGCCACGACAGCTTGCCGTCGAAACCCTGGGCAACAGTGAAGGCCCCCAGCTGCGCCTGTTCGGCATAGCGCCCGGCGCGCAGGTCCTGGTTGAGCTGCCAGCGGCCTTGCAAGCCACCGAGCGAGTGCTCGCCCTCAGCCTGCAGGCGCTGTACCGACAGCCACGGCTCGCCGCCACTGGCTGCACGGGCGCGGGCCAGCACACCCGCCGCATCCCCCACCGCAGCCTGCGCAGGAACCGCCAGCATCCACAGCAGGCCGAACATCATCCGTTGCCATCGCATTGCATCACCTTCTTCGTCGGGTCGAGCGCTGATGGCAACGCAGCGGCGGGCGCCGTTCGACCGGGCGTGAAGGATTGGACGTTCAGCCGGAGGTGGCGCGGCTGCGGCGGTATTCGCTGGGGGTCTGCCCGGTGGCGCGCTTGAACGCGCTGTTGAACGTGGACTTGCTGCCGAAGCCGGCGGCAAGGCCGATGTCCAGCACGCTGCGTGGGTCAGCCGGGTCGGAGAGGCAGGATTTCGCCGCCGTGATGCGGAAACCGGTCACGAACTCGGAGAAGCTCTGGCCCAGGCCCTGGTTGAGCGCCTGCGAGACCTGGTTGGGTGACCAACCGCTATGCTGGCTCAAGCCCTGGAGATCGAGTCCGGGGGCTTCATGCAGGCGTTGGTCCTGCATCAATGCGGTCAGCGCGCTGGCGATGGCCGCGCATTGCGCCGCGTCGATGCCCGAGCGCTGGTAGCGTGCGACGGCGACGTCCTCGGTGGGCGCGGGGACAAGGTTCCCCATGCCCGGTGCAGCGGCGCTCACAGGCGCGCGCAGCTGCTGCCGCACCACGCGGCAGGCCAGCAGGTACATGCCGGCGGTGGTCAGCAGGCTGAGCCCGATGCTGGCCAGCAGCGGAGCGGTGTCCGGCGGCCACCGGTTCATCGCGCTGGCAAGCCAGCAGCCCGCCATCACGATCGCCAGCCCGCGCAGTCCGCTGCGTTGGATGGCGGTTCCGCGCGAGGCCGAAGACGTGCGCAGCGAAAGCCACAGCGTGGCCAGCAGGTAGGGGGCGCCCTGCAGCAGCCAGCCATGGAAGCTGAGCGGGAACAGCACCTTGCCCAGCGGCAAGCCCTCGGAAGGCGCGAGTGCGTTCAACAGGGAAATGACGAATGCGAGGCCAGCCGGCAGCAGATGCGCGAGCGGCAGCAACGAAGTGTGGCCCGGTGCGGGCAACAGCAGCGCACGCGCATGGCCATACAGCAGCGGACCGAGCAGATAGACCAGCGGCACTTCGATGACCCGCAGCCAGCGCACCGCGTCGGCCGAGAGCCAGGCCTGGCCACCCAACAGCACCAGTCCGAACAGATTGGCGGCGGCGAAACAGGCGAAGAAGATGGTGAGCAGATGACTGCCACGCCGAGCGCGGCCGAAGCTCACTCCGGTGGACAAGGCGGCCAGGCCCAGAATCGCAGCGCCTGCCGCCAGCTGCAGCAGATCCGGTGGCGTCATGCGCGCAGTGTTGATGAAGCGCGCGGCAACGTCCAGCGCGGGCTGGCAGCGGGCAGGCAACACAGGGGGAGATGGCGCGCCCGGAGGGATTCGAACCCCCGACCAATGGCTTCGGAAGCCACTACTCTATCCGGCTGAGCTACGGGCGCGTTGTAGAACCGCCGCGCCACCGACCAGTGCCGGGGCGGGCATCGCAGCGCCATGAGGCGGTGCGGGACCGGCATTCTATCCAGTTTCGCCGAACAAATCTCCCCCCATGGGCAAAGCCCTGCCGGAGGGGCAGGAGTATCCTATCGCCATGGCTGATACCCCCCTCACTTCGCCGCAGTCGCCGGCGACGCCGCGTTGGCGGCATTACTGGAGTCTGATGCGCGCTGATCGCCCGATCGGCACGCTGCTGCTGCTGTGGCCCACCTGGTGGGCGCTGTGGCTGGCCGCCGGCGGCCTGCCGCCGCTTTGGACCCTGTTCGTGTTCACCGCCGGCGTGTGGCTGACCCGCTCGGCCGGTTGCGTCATCAACGACTATGCCGACCGCTGGCTCGATCCGCATGTGGAGCGTACCAAGGCGCGTCCGCTGGCCACCGGCGCAATCAGCGGCCGTGCCGCGCTGGCACTGTTCGCCGTGCTGATGCTGGTGGCGTTCGGCCTGGTGCTGACCCTGAACGGGCTGACCATCGGCCTGAGCTTCATCGGCGTGTTCCTGGCCGCCAGCTACCCGTACCTGAAGCGCTATACCCATCTGCCGCAGGTCTACCTGGGCATGTCGTTCGGCTGGGGCATCCCGATGGCGTTCGCCGCCGTGCAGGGCGAGGTGCCGCTGCTGGGCTGGCTGCTGTATGCCGGCAACATCCTGTGGTCCACCGCCTACGACACCTGGTACGCCATGGTCGACCGCGAGGACGACCTGAAGATGGGCTCGCACTCCACCGCGATCCTGTTTGGTGACCTCGACCTGGTCATCCAGGGCGTGTTGTACGCGCTGTTCCTGGCCACCATGGCGCTGGTCGGCGTGCGCGGCGGGCTGGGCGGCTATTACCTGGTGGGCGTGGCGGTGGCCGCTGCGCTGGTGGTGTACGAGTTCTGGATCTGCCGCAACCGCGAGCGCGGCCCGTGCTTCAAGGCGTTCCTGCACAACAACTGGGTGGGTGCCGCGCTGTTCGCCGGCATTGCCGTGGATCTGGCGCTGCGTTGACCCCAGGGTCTGGTAGAGCCGGCCGCTGGCCGGCTGCACCCGTATGCGGTCCCGAGGTTGCCGGCCAGCGGCCGGCACTACCGCCTTCCACCACCTGGGATGATGCTTGGATCTGGTAGAGCCGGCCGCTGGCCGGCTGCAGCCGTATGCGGTCCCGAGGTTGCCGGCCAGCGGCCGGCACTACCATCCTCCCACCTACGACCAATAGGTGGCTGACAGCCCGCACCCCACCGCCCAGAATCGGTCCATCGAACCTGGGAGGGTAGGCGATGGCCTCGACGGCAGCAGTACAGGACGGCTGGATGGCGCGCGCTGCGCTGCGCTCGGCCGCCTGGGCGGAAAAATGGTTCCCCGATGCGTACGTGTTCGCGGTGCTGGGCGTGGTCATCGTCGCGCTGGCCGCGATGGGCTTCGGCTCGACCCCGCAGGCCACCGCAAGCGCTTTCGGTGATGGCTTCTGGAGCCTGATTCCCTTCACCATGCAGATGGCCTTCGTGGTCATCGGTGGCTATGCCGTGGCCACTGCACCGGTGGTCGCACGCTTCATCGATTTCCTCGCCCGGGTGCCGCGCACCGGACGCGGTGCGGTGGTGTACGTGGGCCTGGTCAGCATGCTCGCCTCGCTGCTCAGCTGGGGCTTCTCGCTGGTGTTCGGCGGCCTGCTGGTGCGCGCGCTGGCGCGCCGTACCGAACTGCGCATGGACTACCGCGCGGCCGGTGCTTCGGCCTATCTCGGTCTGGGTGCGGTGTGGGCGATGGGATTGAGCTCGTCGGCCGCGCAGCTGCAGGCCAATCCGGCCAGCATGCCGCCGGGGCTGGTCGAGATCACCGGCGTTCTGCCGTTCACCGAAACCATCTTCCTGTGGCAGTCGATCGCGCTGACCTCGGTGCTGATCCTGGTTTCGCTGCTGATCGCCTGGCTGACCGCACCGGCTGCCGGCAGTGCGCGTACCGCTGAGGATTTCCCGGGCGCCGCGCAGGCCGAGCCGGAACCACTGCAGCGCCGCACGCGCCCGGGCGAGTGGCTGGAATACAGCCCGCTGCTGACCGTACTGCTCTCGTTGCTGGCGTTCGGCTGGCTGTTCAACGAGTTCGCCAACAAGCCGGTGGTCACCGCCATCGCCAACCTCAACACCTACAACTTCCTGTTCATTTCGCTGGGCCTGCTGCTGCACTGGCGGCCGCGCAGCTTCCTCAACGCGGTGGCCAAGGCGGTACCCAGCACCACCGGCGTGTTGATCCAGTTCCCGCTGTACGGTGGCATCGCGATGATCCTCACCCATGCTGCTGGCGGCGACGGGCAGACACTGGCGCACCGCCTGTCGAGCCTGTTCGTGCACGTGGCCAGCACCGATACCTTCGCGCTGGTGATGGGCGTCTATTCGGCGGTGCTGGGCTTCTTCGTGCCCTCCGGCGGTGGCAAGTGGATCATCGAGGCGCCGTACGTGATGCAGGCCGCCAACGAACTGAAGGCACACCTGGGCTGGGCGGTGCAGGTCTACAACGCGGCCGAAGCGCTGCCGAACCTGATCAATCCGTTCTGGATGCTGCCGCTGCTGGGCGTACTGGGCCTGAAGGCACGCGACATCGTGGGCTTCACCTTCATCCAGCTGCTGGTGCACATCCCTCTGGTGCTGGGCCTGCTGTGGCTGCTGGGCATGACCCTGGCCTATGTGCCGCCGGTGATGCCCTGAATGCTGGGCTGGCTTGCCTGCGTGAGTTGGGAAGCCAGCCTCCTTCCGCGCGTGTTTCCGGCTGAGAACGCCATGAATGCGCGCCATGCTGACCACTGCATGAGCACATGCCGAACCCGCATGAATTCTTCAGCCGCTTGTGCCACAAGGGCTTCTGCGCGTTCATTCACAGGCGTACACGCGGATGTAGCCGCGCACCCACGCGTGATTAACCATTCGCTGCAGACGATGGCCACGTCCACCGCATTCCGCGAGTGGCTTTGGAGATCGGACATGGCACAGCAGAACCAGAACCCGAACCAGAAGCAGCAGGGCCAGCAGAACCAGCAGGATCAGCAGCAGGGTCGTGGCCGCGACCAGCAGCAGCAACAGCAGCAGGAACAGCAGCAGCGCAACCAGCGCAACCAGCAGCAGGGTGGGCAGGACGAGGAAGAGTGACCTCGCCACCAGCTCCGGTGATGCGAAGCCCCGCCCCGTGCGGGGCTTTGCTTATTCCAGCACGCCGACACGCTGCAGCACCGGCGCCGCCGACATGTCGTTCGGATTGGTGCCGGGCTGATCCTGCGGTACGTCCATGCCCATGCCGCGGTACAGATCCACCCAGTGCTGGGCAATCTCCCCGGTCTGCGGGTTGCGGAAGTTCATCGGCTGCAATGCGAATACGTGGTGCGCACGGAAGGCGCGTTCGATGAAGTCCGAGCAGTAGTAGCTGTCCTCGTTCAACACATACGACGTGTTGTACGGCTTGCCCAGCATCGTGCGCGCGGTGGCGACCGCATCCTTGATGGCCGCCTGCTGCGGCGCGTGCAGGCGATAGACCACGATCTGCCGTTGCTTGGCGCGCGCCTCCTGGCGGAACTCGACCAGCGATTGCCGGCGCGATCCTTTCTCGTCCGCATGCAATACCTCCCAGCCCTTCGGCGTGGAAGCGACCAGGGCGACGTGATCGAAGCTGGGCGCGCCCTGCTTGCCGGTGGCATCGTCGATGGCTGCACTGAGACCGCTGCGGCCGGCGGTGACGAACAGCAGGTCGCCTTCGTGGACATCGACGGCCCTCGCCACCGCCGGCCACAGGGCGGGCAGCAGCAGGCCGATCAGGAGCAGGAGGCGATGCATGAGGACTCTCAGACAAGCGGAAAGCCTGAATTGTAGGGTGCGCGGTAGCATGGAGCGACCGGACCGGATTCAGGATGAGCCCATGTGTCGATACCGTTCTGCCGCAGTGCTGATGCTCGCCTGCGCCGTGGTGCTGGTTGCCTGCACGCCAGCGCCGCAGGCACCGCATACCGCGACCGAAGCCTCACCTACCGCAGCGGCGCCGGCGACCACCGTCGCCGAGCCCACAGCTGTGGCTGCACGCGGTGAATGCCTCTACCCGGACTTCGATACGTTCCTGAAGCATTTCGGCAACGAGATCGCGCTGCAGGAAAAGACCACCGCCGATCCGCTGCTGGACAGCTACATCGATGCAGAGGCCGAGCCGGAACCGCGCAAGGTGGAAAGCCGGCTGGCGCGGGCCGATGTCGAGTGGCCGGTGATGCCTGATCCCGCCGCACTGGCCGGGCAGGGCCGCGAAATGCAGGTCAGCCTCCTGGCCGATGGACAGCGGCAGGTGCAGATCCGCACGCCGGACAGCAGCGACCAGCAGACCTATACCTTCACGCAGGCGCCGTGCTGGACGCTGGTCAAGCGTGAGGATGAGTCGATCTGATGGCTGATCCGGCACAGGCGCGGCGGGCCAGCGGCTGCTAGGCTCGATCCCTGGTCCAGGCAGGGAGACGCCGATGCAGGCTTTCAGGAAGCGCACCACCACCGCCGCCATTGCCGCCGTATTGGCGATAGCCCCCTTCAGCGGCGCGCAGGCACAGTCGGTGCATGCCGATGACCGCACCTACTTCGCCAGCGCCGCGGCCGAACAGACCGCGCGTGATGCTCTGGGCAAGCGCGTCGAGGCCCTGCAGCACGCTTCCACCCTCGCACCGGCGGAACGATTCCAGCAGGCCGAGGCACTGGAGGCGCAGTGCCTGCGTCATCTCGGCTACCTGCATCTGCAGTCCGCCCGCAACGCGCGCGATCTTCGCCCGGCACAGGCGATGGAGCAGGCAGCGGGGCTGTGCAGCCGCATCGCTCGCAGCGGTCGCGCCGCACTGCGCGAGGCGCCCGCAGATGCGGCGTGGGCAGCACCGTATGGCTTCCTGCGCACTCGGGCGCTGAAGGAGGCTGCCACCCCGGCCAACGTCGCGCTGGATGAGGCCGTGGAGGCACTGGCCGATCCGGCGCTGGACAGCTTCGCGCGCCTGCGCGGGCAGATCCTGCGCAGCGCCGAGTATCCGCAGATCGAGCACGGCGGTCGTCACTGGGACACGGGCCGCGACAAGCAGCTGCTGGCCCAGCAGCCCGACCGCGCCCTGCGCGAGGCCGGCTGGAAGGGCTACTGGCAGGGGCTGCACTCGCGCCGTGAGCCGATGGCCTCGGTGCTGCTGGGGCTGGTGCAGGTGAATGACGCCGCCGCACGCCTGCAGGGTGACGGCTCGGCGCCGGCATATGGCTACCAGCGCATGGGCCTGGATACTGCCGCAGTGGATGCAACGCTGGTGGCGATCGAACAGCACGCCGGGGACCGCCGTGCCTACCAGGACATGCTGCTGCGCCACGCTGCGCGATCCGGCATCGACGCGCCGCAGATCTGGGATACCACCGTGCCCGATGCCGGCTATACGCCACCAGTGCTGACGTTGGCGCAGCTGCGTGACAACGCCGCCGATGCCATGCAGCACCTGGGACCGGCGTACGTCGCCGAACTGCGCGCGCTGCTCGATCCGGCCAACCAGCGCATGGATCTGGCCACCGAACGTGGTGACCGCAGCCAGGACGCGTTCCCGGTGAGCGCTCCCGGTGTGCCGGCAATGCTGTTCGTTGGCCTGCGCCGTGGTGACCTGGAAAGCGACGTCGAGATCGCCCATGAAGCCGCTCATGCCGTGCACGGCGAGTGGATGCAGCGCGGTCATGCGTCGCCGCTGCAGCGTAATGGCAGCCAGTGGCTGACCGAGGCGTTCGCGATCTACAACGAGCTGCGCTTCCGCGACCAGCTGTACCAGCAGGCAGAGGATCCGCGCGCCAAAGCCTATTACCTGAAATCGCTGCTGGACGACATGGTGCTGCAGCTGTTCACCTCTTCCGAGGAAGCGCAGCTGGAGCAGTCGATCTATCGGGGCGTGGCCGCCGGCACGCTGGGCACCGCCGATGACCTGGACGCGCTGACCGGGCAGGTGCTGGCGCGCTTCGGCCAGCAACCGGAGCGCTACCCGCAGCTGCGCAACACCTGGATCGGCAAGCGCCTGATGTATGAAGACCCGAACTATCTGGTGAACTACCTGTATGCGGGGCTGCTGGCCGTGCAGTTGTATGTGCAGGACCAGCGCGACCCCGAAGGGTTCCGTGAGCGCTATCTTGCCGTGCTTGGCGAGGGCTTCGACCGCGCGCCGAACGAGCAGGTGGCGCAACTGCTGGGGCACGCGCCTGACTGGGCGGCCCTGGTGGATGCCGATCTGCAGGTGTTCAACCAGACGGCGGCGCAGCTGCAGGCGCTGCATGCGCAGATCGAGGCAGGGCAGGGTACGTGAACCCGGCGCGCCCCTTGCAGCAGGCGGCCGCCACCGTGTGGATGCTGTTGCTGCTGTGCCTGCTGCCGATGGCGGCGACGGCGGTCACCCCGATACCTGCGCTGGACGATCCGGTGGTGGATGCCGCCAACGCGTTGTCCGCTGAAACCCGCGCCACCCTGCGCAGGCAGGCACTGCAGCTGCAGGCACGGAAAGGTGCACAGCTGCAGGTGCTGGTGGTACCCAGCGTGGGCAGCGAAGGCATCGAGGCCTATGCACAGCGGGTGTTCGATCAGTGGCAGCTGGGGCGCGCCGGTGTCGACGATGGTGTGCTGCTGTTGGTGGCGGTGCAGGACCGCCGCGTGCGCATCCAGACTGGCTATGGCCTGGAAGGAGCGCTACCGGACGCGTACGCCGCTCGCATCATCGACAACGCGATCGTGCCGCGCT
The DNA here is from genome assembly GCF_051983905.1 of Stenotrophomonas sp. STK17_22. Taxonomy (NCBI): domain Bacteria; kingdom Pseudomonadati; phylum Pseudomonadota; class Gammaproteobacteria; order Lysobacterales; family Lysobacteraceae; genus Stenotrophomonas; species Stenotrophomonas sp. STK17_22. The sequence continues at coordinate 4,953,001 of NZ_CP197010.1, read as the reverse complement.
TCCGTGAGGGCGATGTCGACCAGGGCGTGCTCGATGGCACGAAGATCATGGTGGCGCTGATCGATGGCGAGGACCTGCCGGCATGGGAAGAACCGTCGGCCAGCAATGTGCTGCCTGCGGACTGGCGACGCGCAGACTCGGTGGTGGCGTTGACCCTGCTGGCCGGTTTCCTGGCCGGGCTGTGGCGCTCGCCGCCGCCCCTCCCGCCGGCGAAGACCGAGGACGATTTCAGCGGCAGCCGTCGGGAGCGGCGGCGCAAGGCACTGGCCGCCAATGCATCGGCACCAAAACCAACCTGGCCGACCTTGCCGGCCTGGGGGCGCCCGATGCTGGTGACCGCTGTTGTGGGTGCGGGCATGCTCTCCGTGGCGCTGCTGCTGCCACGCCATGTGCTGCCGGGCCTGTGCTTCGTGCTGGCGCTGGGTGTGCCGGTGGCTGCCCTGCTGGGCTGGTGCTGGCGCCGCAGTCGAGGTGTGCGCATCGTGCTGTGCGGGATGCTGATGCTCAGCGTGCTCTTCCTTGTGCAGGCGCTGCTGCGTGGCCAGCTGCCACCGAGCCTGGCCCGGCACCTGTTGCTGCAGGTCGCTGCGGGCGTTGTCACCTTGATGGTGTTCCTGCTGGTGCAGGCCTGTCGCACACGCTGGAAGAAGAGCCGCAGCAGCTTCGTCGTGCGCATGACGGTGCTGGTGCTGTTGACCCTCGGCTATGCCGCGGGCGCGTTGCTGGCGATCCATCGTGCCGAAGGTGACGATCCACGGCTGCTGGCAATGATCGTGTCCGGGGTGTGCGGCGTACTGCTGTACTTCGTGTGGTTGTTCACCATGCTGCCGGGCGAGCGCGCACGCGGCCGGGCTTCATCATCCCGCGAACGCACGTCGTCCCGTTCGCCGTCCTCGTCGAGTTCGTCGTCGAGCAGTTCCAGCAGCTGGTCTGGAGGCGGCGGCCGCAGCGGCGGAGGCGGCGCGTCCGGCAGCTGGTAGTTCAGGTCGCCTGCACCCGCCAGCCGAGCGAGGCGTCCTCCACAACACCCGGGCCGGCCACGTCGCCGACCTGCAGCTGCAAGCCGCGCGCGTTCGGCAGGTCCTTCTGCTCGGGGAACCAGCGTCGATCCGCAGCGACCACGATCAGCAGGCCCTCGTCGTCGCCCATCGGCGCGAACTGCGGCGAAGGCGGGCTGATCGGTTGCAGGCCGAACCGCAGGCTGGACTGTTCGCGCACAGCGTCGACATCGTGGCTGGGCAGGCCGACTTCGCTCAGGCAGGTCAGTTCGCTGCCGTGGAACGCACCTTCGCGCGCGCTGGCCGGCAAACGGCGGCGGCCGATCAGTTCCAGGATCAGGCCGTCAGGGCCAGTGAAGTACACCGACTGCGACTGCCAGCTGCTCTCCAGCGCGAAGTAGTCCAGTCCCGCCGGATTGCGTTGCAGCGGCGTGCGCTCACGCAACCAGGTCATCGCCTCGCTGAAGCGGTTGTCCGGTACGTTGAAGGCCAGGTGCACGCCACCGACCGGATGATCACCCGCCGGCTTCAGCTCGATCGTGCTCCAGCCGATGTGCACGTGATTGCCGACCACGCGCTGCTGCAGCACATCGTGGAAATATGCAGCGACGGTGGTGACGTCGGACACCGGCAGGGTGAGGTGAAGCAGGCGCATGATCGATCCTCCGTGGAGCGCATGCACCGAGTGTAGACCTGGCGGGATTGCGTGGGTGTCACCGCGGGCGCAACGATTCGTTACGGTGGGTGCCGCGCTCGAAGATCACTCCACCGGCAGCCAGATTTCCACGCCGCCGTTGCCGCTGTGCTCATCGAAACGCATGTCGTAGCGTTCCAGATCGGGGGCGTCGGCCAGGCTGAGCCCGGAGCCGGGCAGGTAGTGATCCAGCAGCCAGAACCAGGTCGAGCGGATGGTCGAGATGTGCCCGCCGTGCCAGGCCACCAGGTAGCGACGCGGCGGAATGTCCACGCGTTGCCAGTGCGCAGGTACGCTCGGCACCGCGCCGGCCGGCAGTGCGGCGATGTAGTCGAAGCCGCCATCGTCATCACTGTTGCAGCACACGCCGAAGCTGATCGGTGCCGGCGTCGGCCATTCCCGGTTGAGCTGCGCCCACTGTCCGGGTATCGCACCGCCGCTGTCGCGGGTATGCCGCATGCCGATACCCGCGACCTGGAAGGCAGGGGTATCGAGCAGGCGCGGCGCTTCACCGCAGGCAGTCGGCGCATCGTCCACGCGGATCTCCTGCACCAGCGCCAGCCCATCGGTGCCTTGTTCGCGTACCCGCTCCGGGGTCTGCCCGAACTGTTCGCTGAAGGCGCGGGTGAACGCGGCATGGGTGGTGTAGCCCGCGCCCAGTGCCACCTGCAGGATGTCGCCCGCCCCGTTGGCCAGCCGCTGCGCGGCAGCGGTCAGGCGCCGTCCCCGCAGATAACGCACCACCGAGGTGCCGGTGCGGGCCTGGAACAGGCGCGACAGATGGAACGGCGAAAGCCCCGCTGCGGCGGCAATATCGGCCAGTGCCAATGGCCGGTCCGCATGGGTTTCGATGTACCACAACGCCTTGCCTGCCGCGCTCATCCTTCCGTTCCCCGAATCCAATGCCGGGCACAGTAGCGGATCGGCAGGCGCCGCGTTTAGCAGTTCTTGCGCTGCAGCGGCATCAAGCTGTCGCACTGACGTCATGGCTCCTTCACAGATCGCGCCGAGACTGCGCGCCTTGTCCACGCCTGTTGTGTCCGAGCAGGTGCTGGCCCTGTCGCGTCCTCCCGGAGCCCTGCCGTGCATCGTTCGAAGCTTTCGCGTTCCATCCTCCTCGCCCTTTCCATGGCCAGCGCAGGAGGCGCGATCGCAGCGGAGGCCGATGCGGTCGATGCCCCGGCGGGCAGCCGTACGGCGCCCACTCAGCTCGACGCGATGCTGGTCACCGGCACCCGCGCCTCCAACCGCACCCAGTTCGAAACGTTGGCGCCGGTGGACGTGTTCACCAAGGAAGACATCAAGTCCGTTGAATCCACCGACCTGAAGGACGTGCTGGCGCACCTGGTGCCGTCGTTCGTGGTGCAGCGCCTGCCGATGGCGGACGGCCAGGTGTTCGTGCGCCCGGCCACGCTGCGTGGCCTGTCGCCGGACCAGACCCTGGTACTGGTCAACGGTCGTCGCTTCCACCGCAGCGCGCTGCTCGGCAACCGTGGCGCGCAGGCGGCCGATCTGGCACAGATTCCGACCAGTGCGATCAAGCGCATCGAAGTGCTGCGCGATGGTGCGTCGGCGCAGTACGGCTCGGATGCCATCGCCGGCGTCATCAACATCATTCTCGAGGATGGCCCGGGTACCGAGATCACCGCTGGTTATTCGCAGTATGCGCAGGGCGATGGCGCCTCGCGCGACTTCAGTGCACGCACCGGCTGGTCGCTGGGTGACTATGGCAGCCTGGTGCTGTTCGCCGAATCGTCCAACTCCGACGCCACCTCCCGCACCCGCCAGCGCCCCGATGCCATCGCCTTCCAGGCCGCGCATCCGGATCTGGACGTGCCCAACCCGGTACAGCGCTGGGGCCAACCGGAACTGGAAAGCCGCCGTGTCGGCTTCAACGTGAAAGCCAATGCCAATGACACGCTGGAGCTGTATGCGTTCGGCCTGTACAGCCACAGCGATGGCGTCAGCGATTTCAACTGGCGCAATCCGGATACCACCACCGGTGCCTACCGCAACACGGCGATCTTCCCCGGCTGGAACCTGCGTTCGATCTATCCGGTGGGCTTCAGCCCGCAGTACGGCAACGTCCAGAACGACCTGCAGCTGGTCGGTGGCCTGCGTGGCGAGATCACGCCGAAGCTGCGCTGGGATGTCAGCGCCTCGTATGGCCGCAACGCCATCGACTACAGCCTGAAGAACTCCATCAACGCCTCGCTCGGCCCGGCCAGCCCGACCGCGTTCGATCTCGGCCGCCTGACCCAGACCGAGAAGAACGCCAACGCCGACTTCAACTACGAGTGGGATGTGGCTGCGCTGTCCAAGCCGATCAACGTCGCCTTTGGTGGCGAGTTCCGCCAGGAGACCTACCAGGTGCGTGCCGGTGATCCGGCTTCGTACGCAGTGGGCCCGGGCGCTGCCGCTGGCCTGGAAGCCAATTCCAACGGCGCGCCGGGCTTCTCGGCCAGCCAGGCCGGGCAGTGGAGCCAGCGCAGCAAGGCGGCCTACGTGGATATGGAAGTGCCGTTGGGCGAGCGCTGGAGCATCGGCGCGGCCAGCCGCTACGAGGACTTCTCCAGCTTCGGCAGCACGCTGGACGGCAAACTGTCGGCACGCTTCGCGATCACCCCGGACGTGGCCCTGCGCGGCACGGTGTCCACCGGCTTCCGCGCACCGACACCCGCGCAGCTCAACACCACCAGCACCACCCAGGGCCTGGATACGCGCACGCTGCAGATCTTCACCAGTGGCCGCCTGTCACCGAACGATCCGCTGGCGCAGCTGCTCGGTGCCAGGCCGCTGAAGCCGGAAGAATCGCGTACCGCGTCGCTGGGCCTGACCTGGCGCACCGACCTGGGCCTGTCCGGCTCGGTGGATGTCTACCAGATCAAGCTCACCGACCGCTTCAGCCAGTCGGCCAGTTTTGCCATTCCGGCAGGCACGCCGAATCCGCTGGGCTATACCTCGGTGAACTACTTCACCAACGATTTCGATACCACCACCACCGGCGTGGACGTGGTCGGCAACTACCTGCGCGACCTCGGCGCGGGTCGCATGACGCTGACCCTGGCCTACAACTACAACCGCACCCGCGTGGACAACGGCAGCACCTCGGTGGCCACCAACGAAACCCAGCGCGTACTGTTCGAAGACCGCCTGCCCGAGCACAAGGGCAGCCTGACCGGCAGCTGGGACATTGGTGCCTGGTCGTTGATGGCGCGCATGCGCTACTACGGCGCCTGGACCGACGCCAGCGGCAATGCGGTGGGCGACATCTACCAGCGCTTCGGCGCGATGAGCTTCCTCGACCTCGCCGTGGGCTATCGCATCAACGAGCACCAAAGCCTGCGCGTGGGGGCCGACAACGTGCTGGACCGCTATCCGGATGAGGCGGTGTTCCAGGCCAGCCGCGGCCTGGTCTACTCGCGCAACGCGCCGTACGACACCGATGGTGCCAACCTGTACGCGCAGTACCGGTTGAGCTTCTGATGGACCGCACGCGCCGCTCCCTGCTGCGTGCCGGCACCCTGCTGCCGGCCGCAGCCGCACTGTCTTCACTGCCCGCCATGGCTGCCACGCGCTACGCTGCGCCCATGCAGATTCCCGCAACGACCGTGGCGCCGGACGTGCTGGCCCGCGATGAAGGCTATTGGGCCTCCGTGGCCAGCCACTTCGACATCACCGACGAAGTGAACCACCTGGAGAACGGCTACTGGGGCGCGATGGGCCGCGAGACGCTGGCCAGCTACCAGCGCCATACCGCTGAAGTGAACCGTGGCAACGCCTGGTACGGCCGTCGTGAGTTCCCGGCGCAGTACCTGGCGGTGCAGCGGCAGGTAGCCGAGCTGCTGGGCGTGGGCGTTGATGAAATCGCACTGACCCGTGGTGCCACCGAGGCGATGCTGGCCCTGATTGGCGGCTACAACCGCCTGCAGCCCGGCGACCAGGTGCTCTACGCCGACATCGACTACGACAGCATGATCGGCGCGATGCGCTGGTTGCAGCAGCGTCGCGGCGTGCAGGTCGAGCGTATCGCGCTGCCGGCGGTGCCGGACCACGCGCAGATCCTGCAGGCCTACGAGGCCGCATTCGCGCGGCTGCCACGCCTGAAGCTGGTGCTGCTGACCCAGGTCAGCCATCGCCATGGGCTGGTGCTGCCGGTGGCGGAGATCGTCGAACGCGCGCGAGCGCGCGGTATCGATGTGATCGTCGATGCCGCGCATGGGTTTGGCCAGATCGACTACGCGGTGCCGCAGCTGAAGGCCGATTTCGTCGGCATCAACCTGCACAAGTGGATCGGTGCGCCGGTCGGCGTCGGCGCGATGTACGTGCGCAAGGGCCGTGTGGCCGATCTTGACCCGTACATGGGGGAGACCGACGACGGCCGCGTGGGCAGCCGCGTGCATACCGGCACGGTCAACTTCGCCGCCTACCTGGCGCTGCCGGAAGCGATTTCCCTGCACCAGCGTATCGGCGTAGCCAACAAGCAGGCGCGCCTGCGTTACCTGCGCGAGCGCTGGACGGTACCGGCGCGGCAGATGGCACATATCGAAGTGCTGTCCTCGGCGGACCCGGCGCTGGCCAGTGCGCTGGCCAGCTTTCGCCTGCGCGGGCGCACCAGCGTGGTCGACAACATCGCGCTGCAGAAGCGCCTGCTGGACGAGCATCGCGTGTTCACCACCCATCGCGACGGGTTGGAATCGGGTGCGTGCGTGCGGGTCACGCCGTCGGTGTTCACCCGGCCGGAGCAGATGGATGCGCTGGTGCAGGCGCTCTCCGCCCTGGCCTGACCCTGCTTTGGTGGGTGCCAACCTTGGTTGGCACATTCCGTCCGTGCCGGGGAATCTTCCGCCGGGCATGGCCCGGCGCTACCGATCCTCCCCCAGCCTGGTGGGTGCCGACCGTTGGTCGGCACATTCCATCCACGCATGGCGTGCACGGGCATTGCCAACCAAGGTTGGCATCTACCGAAGCGGGTCCCGTAGATCCACGCCATGCGTGGATGCTCTCCACCTACCGCTCGATCGCCGGCAACGCATCCGACAACAACAACCGATCGATCCGCCGCAGCGCACTTTCCAGCTGCCGACGATCCGCCGCCAGTCCCAGCGACAGCCGCACGCCACTCTGATGCAATACCCCCGGCGGGCAGAACGCCGATGACGGCGCAATCGCCAGCCCCTGCAGCTGTGCGGTACGCACCAGGGTGGCATCGGTCCACGGTGCCGGTATCCGACACCACGCATGCAGGCCCTCTGCCCGCTGCAGCAGCGATGGCGCCAGCAGGTAGCGCGCCATGCGCATGCGCTCGCGCGCCTCGGTGCGCACCTGCGCCAGCAGTGACTGCGCCGAACCATCCAGCAGCAGTTGGCTGGCCAGCGCCGAGACCAGCGGATGGCCCATCAACCGCGTCGCCCGCAGTGCGGCCGTCATCGCCTCGGCATGCGCGGCGCTCGGGCAACGCACGAAAGCGGTGCGCAGGCCGGGGCTGATCACCTTCGACAGTGTCGCCACGTAGAACACATGACGCGGTGCCAGCGTTGCCAGCGGTATCGGCGCATCTTCGGCCAGATGCCAGTACGGATCGTCTTCGATCGCAAGCAGGCCTTCGCTTTCCAGCACGCGCGCCAGCGCTTCGCGCCGATGCAGCGGCAGGGTCAGTGCGGTCGGGTTCTGGCAGGTGGGATTGAGATAGACCAACCGCGCACCGCTTTCGCGTGCCAGCCGGGCCAGTGCATCGGGGCACATGCCGTGTTCGTCGCTGTCCACCGGCAGCAGGCGCCGGCCCAGTGCGGCAGCGGCCTGCAGCAGGCCCGGATAGACCAGCGCATCGCAGAGGATCGCGTCGTCGTCGCGTCCCTGGCTGACCAGGATCGACGCCAGCGCCACCTGTGCACCTTCGGTCAGCAGCAGGCAGGCATCGTCCACCTTTCCCAGCATCGACTGCAGCCAGCGCGCCGCTGCGTGGCGGTCGGTGGGGTTGCCACCGCCCAGGTGATAGGTCATCAGGTTCGGCGCGTTGCTGCGCGCAAGCACGGCGGCCGCGCCACGCCGCAGCGTCTCGGCCAGCGCATCGGCATCGGGCACCGGCGGCACGTTCATGCTCAGGTCCACCACCTGGTCGAAGCCGGCCTTGGGCGGTGCGATGAAACTGCCCTGTGGTCCACGCGCTTCGATCAGGCCACGCTTGCGTGCTTCATCGAAGGCGCGGGTGACCGTTGTCAGGTCGATACCGAGCTGCTGCGCCAACGCGCGTTGCGAAGGCAGGCGCTGTCCCGGTGCGAGACCACCGCGGCGCACCGTGCGTTCCAGCGAGTTGACGATGCGCAGGTAGATCGGCCCGCTGTGCGCGAGTACGTCCTGCACCCATTCGCGGGCTGCGACATCCGGTCGCGGCATGTACGGAGCATGTCGGGGCGTATCGTTGCTTCCAACGGCGGGAGCCTGTCCATAACCATCGGTCGGTTCGGACAGGTGACCGCCGTTGTTGTTTGCGGCGGCCACGCCGGCCAGCGTCAGTGATGTCATTGCGCGTCCTCAGCGCTTGGCCTGCCAGGGGCAGTAGCAGCCCACGGCAAGCAGTCCTTTCGGGCGCACGGTCTCGCCGCGCACCAGTCTGTCCAGCAGCGGTTCGACGAAGCTGTTGGCCGAGTTGCAGACCATGCCGATGCTGTACGGTCCTGCGTAGGCGAGGTGGCCCTGGCGATCCCAGATGGCTACGGCGGGGCTGGCCGGAATGTGTTCGATGCCGTCGATGGTCGGCAGGTTGATCACCTTGTTGCGCAGTGGCTCGGGCAGCTCGCCCTGCGTACCCGGGCGGCGGATGGCATAGAAGTCGATGCCGGCGCGGCGGTACATGCTGATCAGGTAGCTCAGGTGCGCACCGGTCTCGCGGTTGCAGACCGCGCACGCCGGGTCCCAGAAATGCACCACGCGGATGCGGCCGGTATCACCGGCCAGATCGGCCGGCAGGCGCAGCTGCGAATCGTCGAAGACGATGGCCTGTTCGGTGAAGGTGGACTGCGCGCTGTAGCCGAAGTACTGCCACAGCGCAGCTGCCACGCCGGCCATGAACAGGCAGGCGATGGCGATCATCGTCGGCAGCAGCCAGCGGCGACGCGGCGCGGCTGCGCCCATCAGGAATCTTCCCGGCCGAACTTGTGCACGTACTGCTTGCGCATCTCGCGGCAGGAATCGGCCTGCGCGCGGCGCTGGATCTCGCTACGCGACGGATCCTCGCTGCGCTGCAAGCACTGCTCGATGGCGTGGCGTTCGGCGGCCTGCACATCCACGGTCTGCGGCTGCAGGCAGACCCAGGCCAGCGCGGCCAGCATCAACACCACAAAGCCACCGCACCCGGCCATCACCAGGTGGAATTTCAGTTTCTCGGCGCGCATCGATGCACGTCCCTTCATCCATACATTGCATACAAAATATCATCTTGTATGGATAAAGCGCCATGCGCCCCGTTCAGACGATGGCGTTGTGGCGTGCCTCGGGGGCCTCGGACAGGATCTCGTTCAGCTTGGCCAGCGCCCCGGCCAGCGCGCCCTGGTCGACCGCGCCGCCCAACGACAGGCGGATCGCGTTGCCCGGTGGCGGTTCTTCCACGCTGAAGGCATCGGAGCTGGCAATGCCCAGCCCCTGCTCCTGTGCGGCCTGGATCAACCGGTACTGGTCGAGCCGCGGCGGCAGCGGCAGCCACACATGCAGGCCGGCCGGATGCGCCTGGGCACGGGCCGGCAGGTAACGGGCGGCAATGGCCTGGCGCTCGCGCAGTTCCTGCTGGAAGCGCTGCACCATGTCCTGGGCCTGGCCGCTGCGGATCCACTGCGAGGCCACCGCCACCATCGACTGGGTCGGCATCAGTGCAATTGCGCGCAGCGCATCCAGCACCGGTTCCATCGGCTCGCCGGCCGGCACCACCAGATAGGCGGTGCGCAGGCCCGGGGCCAGGCACTTGGACAGGGTGGAGATGTAATAGACCGGGCAGCCGGCATCGCGGTGTGCGGCCAGCGGTGGCGCGGCGTCTCCGGCCAGCAACCAGTAGGGATCGTCTTCGATCACGGTCAGATCGTGACGCTTGGCGACCGCCAGCAGCGCCAGCCGGCGCTGTGCCGACATCGTTGCCGTGGTCGGGTTCTGGATGGTCGGCACCAGGTACAGCAGACGCGGGCGACGTAGCTGGCAGGCCTCCTCCAGCGCCTCCGGCAGCATGCCCTCGGCGTCCATCGCCACCGGCACCACGCCCCGCTGCAGCACGCGCGCGGCAGCCAGCAGGCCCGGGTAGGTCAGCTGCTCGGCGGCGATCAGCTCGCCCGGCTGGGTGCGGGCCAGGATCAGCGCACACAGCGCGGTCTGCGCGCCGGGGCAGATCACCACCTGGTCGGCACCCACCGTGCCCAGCATCGGCGCCAGCCACTGCACCGCAGCGGCGCGGTCCTCGCGGGTGCCGGCGCCGACGTGGTAGCTCATCAGTTCGCCCTGGCCCAGCTGCTGGCCCACGTGCTGGAAACCGGCCTCCATGCCCTGTGCGAACGGCGCGCTGCCCAGCAGCGGCGGGATGTTCATGCTCAGGTCCACCGAGGTGCTGCGGTTGCCGGCCGACAACGCGATGAAGGTACCGCCAGCGCCTTGGGCGTCGAGCAGGCCGGCCTGGCGCAGCTCGGCGAAGGCACGGGTGACCGTGGTCAGGTCCACGCCCACCTGCTGGGCCAGGTCGCGCTGCGGCGGCAGGCGGTCGCCCGGGCGCAGCACGCCGTCATCCACCGCCTCGCGCACCTGCTGGGCAATCTGCAGGTACAGCGGGCCGGCGCCCTCGCGGAAGGGGCGAACCCAGGTGCGATTGGGGTGTTTCAGGCGGCGGCCGGCGGCAGGTGGCGTCATCGGTCAGTTTTTTCCATACGTGTAGATGCACAAGTCCATACAATGATGTATCTTGTATAGGCTTGATTGGAGTGGTTCGCCTGCTTGTAGGCGACCTCGTACCCACAGTGTAGCCGCTCCACGCCCGGGCGCTGCGCGCAGGCGAGCCGGTCAAGCGCGCTTCTTCAACAGGGTTGACCTCCAATGAATATCTGCTGGAACCGCATCCGCCTGGCGCTGGTCGCCCTGGCCTGCGTCGGCCTGTCGGGCTGTGACTGGGTGCTGCTGGATTCGAAGGGCATGGTCGGGCTCGCCCAGCGCGACCTGATCCTGATCTGCATCGGCCTGATGCTGATCGTGGTGATACCGGCCATCGTGCTGACCTTCGTGTTCGCCTGGCGCTACCGCGCCGGCAATACCAAAGCCAAATACATGCCGGACTGGTCGCACTCCACCAAAGTGGAGATCGTGGTCTGGGGCGTGCCGCTGATCATCATCGCGGTGCTGGCGGTGATCGTGTGGAAGTCCACCCACGAGCTGGACCCCTACAAGCCGCTGGACGTGGCCGGTGAGCCGCTGCACGTGGACGTGATCGCCACCGACTGGAAGTGGGTGTTCGTGTATCCGGACCTCGGCATCGCCACGGTCAACCAGCTCAACTTCCCGGTCGACCGCCCGCTGGCGTTCAACATCACCTCCAACTCGACGATGAACACCTTCTTCATTCCGCAGCTGGGTGGGCAGATCTACGCGATGGCCGGCATGCGCACGCAGCTGCACCTGATCGCCAACGAGCCCGGCCAGTTCCGCGGCATGTCCGGCAACTACAGCGGGCATGGCTTCTCGAACATGAAGTTCATCGCCACCGCCAGCAGCAACGAAGACTTCGAGCGCTGGGTGGCCGAGGTGCGCAGCGCGCCGGACGCGCTCAGCTTCACGCAGTTCAAGGCGCTGGCCGCACCGTCGAAGAACGCACCGGTGCAGCACTTCTCCAGTGTTGAACCACTGCTGTTCAAGAAGGTCATCGACCAGTTCATCGGCGTTGGTGAGAACACCGCTGCTGCGACCCCGGCGGGCGCTGCCGGCGGTGCCCAGGTTTCCCAGGAGTAACGAACATGTTGGGTAAATTGACGTGGGAGGCCGTGCCGCTGCACGAGCCGATCGTCGTGGTCACATTGGCGGCCATGGTGCTGGGTGGCCTCGCGCTGCTTGGCGCGGTGACGTACTTCAAGCTGTGGGGCCCGCTGTGGCGTGACTGGTTCACCACCGTGGACCACAAGAAGATCGGCATCATGTACGTGGTGGTAGCGCTGGTCATGCTGGTGCGTGGCTTTGCCGATGCGCTGATGATGCGCGCCCAGCTGGCCGCGGCTGGCCCGGGCAGTGACGGCTTCCTGCCACCTGAGCACTACGACCAGATCTTCACCGCGCACGGCGTGATCATGATCTTCTTCGTGGCCACCCCGTTCGTGGTCGGCCTGATGAACATCATCGTGCCGCTGCAGATCGGCGCGCGCGACATGGCGTTCCCGTTCCTCAACGCCTTCAGCTTCTGGATCTTCGTGGTCGGCGCTGCGCTGATGATGATCTCGCTGGGCGTTGGCGAATTCGCCATGACCGGCTGGGTCGCCTATCCGCCGCTGTCGGGCATCGAGTTCAGTCCAGGGGTCGGTGTTGATTACTACATCTGGGCGTTGCAGGCTTCGGGCATCGGCACCTTGCTGACCGGCGTCAACCTGTTCATCACCATCCTGCGCATGCGTGCGCCGGGCATGACCCTGATGAAGATGCCGGTGTTCACCTGGACCGTGCTGGTCACCAGCGTGATCATCATCGCCGCCTTCCCGATCCTGACCGTGGCGCTGGGTGCGCTCACCCTGGACCGCTACCTGGACTTCAACTTCTACACCAACACGTTGGGTGGCAACCCGATGATGTACGTGAACCTGGTGTGGGCCTGGGGCCATCCAGAGGTGTACATCCTGGTGCTGCCGGCGTTCGGCATCTTCTCTGAAGTGACCGCCACGTTCGCGCGCAAGAAGCTGTTCGGCTACAAGTCAATGGTGGGCGCCACCCTGGCGATCGGCATCCTGTCGTTCATCGTCTGGCTGCACCACTTCTTCACCATGGGCTCCGGTGCCAGCGTCAATGCCTTCTTCGGCATCATGACGATGATCATCGCCATTCCCACCGGCGTGAAGATCTTCACCTGGCTGTTCACCATGTACGGCGGTCGCGTTGAGTTCAGCGTGCCGATGCTGTGGACCATCGCCTTCCTGGTCACCTTCACCATCGGTGGCATGACCGGCGTGCTGCTGGCCATTCCGGGCGCGGACTTCCTGCTGCACAACAGCCTGTTCCTGGTCGCGCACTTCCACAACACCATCATCGGCGGCGCGCTGTTCGGCTACCTGGCCGGCTTCGCCTACTGGTTCCCGAAGGTGTTCGGCTTCACCCTCAACGAGCGCCTGGGCAAGTGGTCGTTCGCCTGCTGGGTGATCGGTTTCTACCTGGCCTTCATGCCGCTGTACATGCTCGGCTTCATGGGCATGACCCGCCGCATGAACCAGTACGACAACCCGGCGTGGACGCCGTACCTGATCGCCGCCTTCATCGGTGCACTGTTCGTGTTCGCGGGCATCATCCTGATGCTGGTACAGATCTACGTGAGCGTGCGCGACCGCAAGCGCAACCTGGACCTGACCGGCGACCCGTGGAATGCGCGCACGCTGGAATGGGCCACGCCGTCGCCGCCGCCGTTCTACAACTTCGCCGTGGTGCCCAAGGCCGATGAGCTGGATGCCTTCCACGAAGCGAAGAAGCGCGGCCTGCCGCCGCCGCCGAAGAAGTACGCACCGATCCACATGCCGAAGAACACCGGCGTGCCGCTGATCCTCAACATCTGGATCCTGGTGTTGTGCTTCGCCCTGGTCTGGCACATCTGGTGGATGGCCGCGGCCAGCTTCATCGCGATGATCGTGACCCTGATCGTGCGGTCCTATGACGAGGACGTGGACTACTACGTCAGTTCCGAAGAGGTGGCGCGCACCGAAGCGGCCAACCTTGCCAAGCTGAAGGAGGTACGCGCATGAACCTGTTGACCCGCCCCGAGCTGGCCAGCGACACGCAGGCGCACGAGGACCACCACGAACACGACCATGGCCACGAACAGGGCGGCATGAAGGTGTTCGGCATGTGGGTCTACCTCATGTCCGACCTGGTGCTGTTCGGTTCGTTGTTCGCCTCGTACGCGGTGCTCAGCACCGCCTACGCCGGCGGCCCCACCGGCAAGGACCTGTTCTCGCTGCCGTTCGTGATGGCCGAGACCTTCCTGCTGCTGGTTTCCAGCATCACCTACGGCCAGGCCGTGCTGGCGATGCATCGTCACGACACCTCGGCAGTGCTGCGCTGGCTGGGCGTGACCTTCGTGCTCGGTGCCTCGTTCATCGGCATGGAGATCTACGAGTTCTCGCACCTGATCCACGAAGGCGCGGGCCCCAGCACCAGTGCCTACCTGTCGGCGTTCTTCGCGCTGGTCGCCACCCACGGCCTGCACGTGGCCAGCGGCCTGATCTGGATGGCGGTGGTCATGCACCAGGTCTACAGCCGCGGCCTGACCCCGACCAACATCACCCGCGTGTCGTGCCTGAGCCTGTTCTGGCACTTCCTGGACCTGGTGTGGATCTGCGTCTTCACCTTCGTCTACCTGATCGGAGCCTTCTGACATGGCCCACGTCGAAACCTCGCGCGCCGGCAATGCGCACGGCTCCACCAAGTCCTACCTGATCGGCTTCGTGCTGTGCGCGCTGCTGACCGTGGTGCCGTTCGCGCTGGTGATGAACCCGGTGCTGTCGCGGCCGCTCACGCTGTTCCTGCTGGTCGGCTTCGCGGTGGCGCAGATCCTGGTGCAGCTGGTCTATTTCCTGCACATGGACCGTAAGTCCGAAGGTGGCTGGAACCTGGCCAGCTTCGTGTTCACCCTGGTGATCCTGTTCATCGTCGTCGCACTGTCGGTCTGGATCATCTGGAGCATGCACTACCACATGATGATCAACTGACCGTGGCCGGGGTGATCGGCATGGACCGCGCGATCACCCCGGCACCTCCGTCCTCTTTCCCCCACGGGCAGGCCTGACCGAGACCCCGCCCGCGTCTGCGTTGGTGGTACCCGTGAAGCGCTTTGCTGCTGTTACCCGTTCGTTGTTCTCTCCCCGTTTCCGCCTGCCGCTGCTGGCAGGCCTGGCCATCGGCCTGCTGGCCGGCTGCAGTGCGCAGTCGCGCATGGACTTCTATTCCAAGGACATCGCCTGCGAAGAACTCGGCCAGCAGTGGTCGATGCCCGACAGCCACGGCACCGTGCGTGGCCCGAAGGACCTGCAGGGGCAGGTGACCTATCTGTTCTTCGGCTTCACCAGCTGCCCGGACGTGTGCCCGACCACCATGGTCGAGCTCAGCCAGGTCAAGCACCTGATGGGCAAGGATGCCGACCAGCTGCAGGTAGTGTTCGTCAGTGTCGATCCCGCACGCGACACGCCCGAAGTCGCCCGCACCTATGTGGAAGCGTTCGACCCCAAGGCGATCGCACTGGTCGGCAACGAAGCACAACTGGCCGCGATGGCCAGCGACTTCAAGGCGTTCTACGAAAAGGAACCCGGCCCGGTGCCGGACACCTACACCATGAGCCACATCGCCGGCGGCTACGTGTTTGATCGCCAAGGCCGCCTGCGCCTGTTCGCGCCCTACGGCATGCCGGTGGACAAGCTGTTCTCGGACGTGCAGCGCCTGCTGCTCGAGCCGGGCCACCCGGCCGCCGGCAACGATGCATTGGCCAGCTGCCACCTCAAGCACAGCGATACGCTCGCCGCCCGGTAGGGGTCGACCTTGGTCGACACGCAGTGAATGAATCTGGTGGGTGCCGACCGTTGGTCGGCACACCCCCCACACACCAATACCCCGGCCGACCAGGAGAGCCAATCGGCCGGGGGCACCACTCAACGCCTTACTTGGTTTCTTCCCACTGCACCACGTCCGGCTCGGCTGCCTTGATGCCGGCGGTCGACAGCAGCTTGGTGGTCGCATCCAGTGCCGCGTTCACCGACGGATACTCCACAATCGCGCGGCCCGAGGCCTTGGATACCTTCACCACGGTGCCGCCGGTGGCGGTGGCCGCACGCTGCGCCGAAGCCGCATCGGTGAAGAACACCTTGACCCGCGAGGTCGCCACGACCGGCGCGCCATCGTTGGAGACAGCGGCCGCAAACTTGCTGGCACCGGCATCCGCACGTGCGGCCACACCGGTAGACGCATCCGTGGACCGCTTGCTGCGGGTGCCGACGGCCGCCGCGCTGGCATCAGCCCCGGTGGTGATCCGGAACTGGCCGCCGCTGGCCTGCTGCACGGTTGCCGACGGTGCCAGCTGGAAGCGCGAGCCGCCCACATTGAACGAACGGCCGGTGGCCTCCGCCTTCAACTGCTGCGTGTCTACGGTCGACAAGGTCTTCGCCGGAGGTGTCTGGCCCGAGCTCTGTGCCCAGGCGGTGGTGGTCATCGCCGCGAGGGCGAGGGTGCTCAACAGAATGGTCGTCTTCATCATCAGTGCCCCAGAACGCGGATCTTGAAGAATTCGAGGTTGCCACGCGATGCAGCGTTCGCGGCCTGCCCCAGGTCGGTGACTTCCAGCGTCCAGGTGCCCGTGGCGTTCTCATCCAGGAAGGCATTGCTGGACAGCAGGTCCCAGTTGGTGAAGTTGCGCTGCACACCGTTGAGGCCAGAGCCGATCGCGGTGAATGCCGGTTGCACCACGCTGCGGGTGCCACTGGGCGAGATCAGCACGAACTGCAGCTGGCGGGTGTTGCTGTGGTTGACGCGGAAGCCGAGCTGCACGCTCTCGATGTTGCGTGCACCGTTGGCGAGCTGGAAGGTCAGGCGCGCCGCGGCCGCCGAGGTATTGCCGATGGCCACGGTACGCGTCGTGTTGCGCCAGCCACTATCCACCAGTGCACCCAGCGGCTGGAAGTCCTCTGCGACCTGTACCGCGCGTGCCGCATTGACCACACCGAAACCGTACCAGTTGCTGTAGGCACGGCCGGCGGCATTCACCGTCCAGCCCGGCACCAGCACGCGGCCGTCGGAGTGGGTCACCGCTGCCCGGTTCGGATCGGTGCGGGTGGCGGTGGTGGCCAGGATGTACTTCACATCGCGGTAGGACAGGTTCGGGTTGGTCTCCAGCAGCAGTGCCGCCACGCCCGACACCATCGGCGTGGCCGCCGAGGTGCCGTTCATCTTGCCTGTGTAGTTGCAGGTGCTGTCGATGGCAGACTGGTCGCCGTCCAAGGTGTTGCGCAGGCTCGTGTTCTTGTTGCTTCCCTGCGCGCAGCCGGTGACATCGGTGGTGAGGATGGCCGGATCGTAGCGGATCGCCAGCTGCCCCGGCACGACCTGCCGCTGCCAACCATTCTCACCGCCGAAGCCGGACACCCACAGCGCCGAGCCGGTGGACGAGTAGGACGAGCGCACGCCGTCGGCGCGCACGGCGGCAACGGTGATCACGTTGAACAGGTTGTTACGCGGGTCGCGACCGGCCGGAATGCAACCCGTGTTGCGGTTCTTGGTGTCTGCCGAGCAGATGTCGGTGCCATCCGAGCGTGCGCCGTTGTTGTGGTTGTTGCCGGCGGCCTTCACGTAGATGCCACCGCGCCCACCACGGGTGCCGGACATGGCCTGCTCATAGGCGGCGATGTCGTTCTGGCTATAGGCGAGCGGCAGGTTGGGGTTGCCCGGGCTGGAGCCCCAGCTGTTGTTGAAGACCCCCACGTCGGCCACTTCGGCGCCGTCCCACCACGAGTACTCGATGTTGGAATTCGAATTGCCCTGGGCATTGGAGGCCAGGAAATTGAAGCCCTTGAGTGTGGCCGCCGAGGCAACGCCGCGCACGCCCAGGTTGTTGGCACCTACAGCACCGGCGATGCCGCCGACCATGGTGCCGTGATTGTCGCGGTCGGGATTGGACGGTGAAGGGTTGTTGCTCTGGTTGGCGAAGTTCTTGCCGGCGACCGCCGCGACGTTGGCGGCCAGGTCCGGGTGTGCGATCTGCAGGCCGTCATCGACGAT
This sequence comes from Stenotrophomonas sp. STK17_22, assembly GCF_051983905.1. Lineage (NCBI taxonomy): Bacteria > Pseudomonadati > Pseudomonadota > Gammaproteobacteria > Lysobacterales > Lysobacteraceae > Stenotrophomonas > Stenotrophomonas sp. STK17_22. The sequence goes on along the minus strand of NZ_CP197010.1, from coordinate 4,935,337 downwards.
GGCGATGGTGACGCCCTGGCCACGGATGCCATTGCGGAACAGGCCATCCACGTTCAGATCGTTGCCAGCCACCGGCAGGGTATCGCCCAGTACGGCCTGTCCGGTGTTGAGCAGATGCCACTGACGCCCGGCCAGCGGATCGGCCTGCTGGGCCTGGGCGGTGACGGCCAGGCTGCCCAGCACCAGGGCAGTGGCAAGGGCCAGGCGCGCGGAGCGCGGTGGCGCGGAGCGTTGCGTGTGTCGCTTCATACACGAATCCTTCTGTTGTGAATCGGCATGGCAGGACGGCGGGGCGGAACTGCCCCATCGCAACGAGCCAAACGCGACACAACGAAGAACCCCCTACCTCTTCACACTCCCAATCTGCAGATGTGCCGATTGCGTCACAAACACTTATGCCGTGGGGTAATGACGACTGCAGCGGCCCGCATCTGGTAGGTGCCCATCTTGGTTGGCACGCGTATCGACGCATGGCGTGGATCCACCCGGCATCATCGCGCGCCCTCACATCCGGCTGTGCTACTACAGCCCGTGCACCCTTCCGCATCGGAGCACGATGATGGTCAACCCTCTGGCCCAGGCCCATCGCGGCCCCGGCACCACGCTGTTCAGCCTGTTGAACCCGATACCCTTCGGCTTATTCGTCGGTGCATTGATCTTCGACGCGATCTATCTCAACAGCGCCGAGGTGATGTGGGGCAAGGCCGCCGCCTGGCTGATCACCTTCGGACTGCTGATCGCCATCATTCCGCGCCTGATCAACCTGTTCGCGGTCTGGCGCCGCAGCGGTACCGCCACCCGCATCGACCGCATCGACTTCTTCCTCAACTTGGTCGCAGTGGTGCTGGCCATCTGGAACGCGTTCGTGCACAGCCGCGATGCGTATGCCGTCGCGGTGCCGGGTACGATCCTGTCGGCGCTGACCGTGGCCCTGATCGCCCTGGGCCTGATCCTGCTGTCACTGCAGCCGCCGGTGCTGCAGGGAGGTCGTCATGGCTAAGCACATCCTGCCCACCGTGGCCGCGCTGGCACTGGCCGTCACCCTGTCGGCCTGCGCGGGCAAGGCCGAATACCACCCCGCTGACCAGTCCGGCGCACAGCCGCCGCTGCCGGCACCGAAGAACTTCCTGATGCCGCCGATGCAGGTGCCACGTGGCGTGGGCTGGGCCGATGGGCAGTCACCCACAGTGGCCGAAGGCCTGAAGATCGAACGCATCGCCGCCAACCTGCAGCATCCGCGGCGATTGTTGACTCTGCCCAACGGCGATGTGCTGGTGGTGGAGGGCAATGGCCCCGGCGAAGAACCGGTCACCACGCCCAAGCAGTGGATTGCCGGCAAGGTGAAGGCGCGCTCGGGCAAGGCCGGCAAGGGCGGCAACCGGGTCACCCTGCTGCGCCGTGCGCCTGGTACTGCCACGTGGACCCAGCACGTGTACATCGAAGGCCTGCATTCGCCGTTCGGCATCCAGTTGATCGGTGACACGCTGTACGTGGCCAACACCGGCAATATCGTGCAGTACCACTACGTGCCGGGCGAGACCCGCATGTCCGACAAGGGCCGCGAGTTCACCGACCTGCCCAGCACCATCAACCACCACTGGACCAAGGAACTGCTGGCCAGCCGCGATGGCCGCAAGCTGTACGTGGGCGTGGGCTCCAACAGCAACATCACCGAGAATGGCCTGGCCGTTGAATACCGCCGCGCAGTGGTGCTGGAAGTGGACGTGGCCACCCGTGGCAGCCGCATCTTTGCGTCGGGCATCCGCAACCCGACCGGACTGGACTGGGAGCCGAGCACCGGCACGCTGTGGGCCGTGGCGAACGAACGCGATGAAATCGGTGCGGATCTGGTGCCCGATTACCTCACCTCGGTGAAGGAAGATGGCTTCTACGGCTGGCCCTACAGCTACTACGGTCAGCACGTGGACGAGCGCGTGCAGCCGCAGCGGCCGGACCTGGTGGCGAAAGCCATCACGCCGGACTACGCCATCGGCTCGCACGTGGCGCCGCTGGGCCTGCTGTTCTACACCGGCCAGGCACTGCCGGCGCAGTACCACGGCGGCGCCTTCATCGGCGAGCACGGCAGCTGGGATCGCTCACCATTGAGCGGCTACGAAGTGGTCTACGTACCGTTCAAGGACGGTAAGCCGACCGGGCGGCCGCAGACCGTGGTCAGTGGTTTCGCCTCGAAGGACGAGAAGACCCTGATGGGCGCACCGGTGGGGATGGCGATGGACGCCGAGGGCGCACTGCTGGTCGCCGACGACGTGGGCGACGTGGTGTGGCGGGTGTCGGCCAAGTAACTCTGCAGCGTCGAGCCACGCTCGACTGCGTTGGATCTGGCCCTTGTAGATACCGTGTCGCCCTCGCCTAGGCAAGGGCGACGTCAGGCTCAAAGGGTCGGTCACTTCTCAGTACGCCCCAAATCAGATGGATGAGCTTGCGCATCACTGCACACATGACGACCTTGAAGGGCTTGCCTTTCGCGCTGAGCCGGTCTGCAAAGGACTTCAGTGTGGGGTTGTGGGTCTTCCCGGTCAGCGCCGGCATGTACAGCTTTTTGCGGAAATTGGCGTCGCCGGCGCGTGATATCCGGCATTTGCCTTCGTAGTTTCCTGATTGACGCTGGGCCGGATTCAGGCCCGCGTGGGCAACCACCTGGCGCACGTCGCTGTATTTGCTTAGATCCCCCAGAATGGCCAACAGCTGGGCACTGCTGGTGTTGCCTACACCGGGGATGCTGGTAAGCAGTTGATGACGCCGGCGCAGGTCCGGATCGTTATCGATATGGTCCTCAATCGCCTTCTGGACCTGCTTGATCTGCTCTTCCAACGTCCGGATCACATCCTTGATCCCTTGCTGGACCGAGATATCGGCAACGTCCAGGCGGTTGTGCTCCATCTGCAGCATTTCCTGGAGATCATCTCGACGCCGTACCAAGGCGCGCAGCTTCACCTCCGAGGGCGTCGGCGGAACGTAGGGATGCAGCTTTTCCGAGCGTTGTGCCTCAAAAAACCGGGCAATCAGCTTGGCGTCGCTGCGGTCAGTCTTGGTCCGCATCCCCTCCGCCTGCCCAAACGCCTTTACTCGGGCGGGATTGGCCACATGAACCACGACCCCCGCCTCCACCAGTGCTTGAGCCAAGGCCTCGTGATAGATGCCTGTAGCCTCCATACCTACCGCCGCGTTCGGCGCATGCTTGGCGCGCCAAGCCAGAAGCTCATCAAAACCCTTTGGCGTATTGGGGAGTTTGGCCTTGGTTCGATACTTGCCGTGAGATAGAGGCAGGGCGATGTCAAAAGTCGCCTTGGCTGCGTCGATGCCGATAAATTGCATGATTTCGCTCCAGCTTGAACTTACGATCGTGATCGGAAGCCGCCAGACTTGCCCTTGTGAGTACAGGCTCTCACCCGATGGCGGGCCTAAGATACCGTTCAAGTTCCATGGCGGTGTCAGGCCGCCGACGCGCTGAATCTACTTTGCAAGCTCGAAGGCTTAAGAGCCGAGGCAGCGTCATCGGAGCCTCCCGGGTCACCGGGGGATTGTGCCTGATCAGGGCACGATCCAAGACACAAGAGTCGAGCCATGCTCGACTGCTTTTGCCAGCAGCAGTCGAGCATGGCTCGACTCTACAAAAAGCCATAAGCCGCCGAGCCTGGGATCGGTTCTACACTTCCGACGGCGCCGCGCGCAGCCCGCTGAACACCGATTCGGCAGCGAACCCCACGCCACCCAGCAGCACGCCGAAATACACCACCGTGGCCACAACAAAGCCGTACCCAGCGGCCACCGCCGCACCATCGCGCTGGATGAAGCCAATCGCAAAGGACATCAGCGCCAGCGCCGGCAAGGTATTGCTGAACGGAATCGGCCCGGCCGGCGCCATCAGCAGCAGGGTCGCGAACACCAGCATCAGGTTGTTCAGGCGCATCATCTTCTTCGAGCGCACCATCACTGCCAGCCGCATCGGCCGCGACAACCGCTCCATGCGGTGCACCCACTTCAGCGCACGGCCCAGGTTGGCCTTCAGCTTGTCGGTGGCGATCTCGCGGCGTGCCAGCTTCTGCGGCACCCACAGCGGCCGGTTGCGTACGCGGCTCAGGCCGATCAGCAGGATCGAGGCACCAAACACCGTGCTCAGCCCCGGAATCGACACCGGAATGATGAAGATGGCCGAGAGCAGGATCACGATCAGCAGCAGGCCTTCGTCGCCCAGCGCACTGAGCAGGGTGCCGACACTTACCTGGTCGCCGGGCAGCTCGTCGATCATCTGCTCGATCTGCTGGGCCAGGGGTGCGCTGTCATTGGTTTCGGGGGCACGGTAGGTCATGCGTCGCAAGGTTCTCCAGGGAAGGGCGGTCAGCGGGCCGTCCTGCGGTGGGGGACGCACAGGCTCCCGCAGTATCCCGGCCAACGTGGGCAAAGAGGTGAACCGGGCATGAGGGGTTAAACTGGCGTGCCCCGCACGAGTTGAACGCAATGGACATGGGCCGCAGGCAATCGACCATCGAACTGGTCGCCATCGATATGGATGGCACCCTGCTGGACCCCACCCACACGCTCACCGCGCGGGCCAAGCAGGCGATCGCGCAGGCGCGCGCGCTGGGCGTGCACATCGTGCTGACCAGTGGCCGCCCGGTTCCCGGCCTGGCACCGTTCCTGCACGAGCTGGGCATCACCGGCGACGACGACTACTGCATCGCCTGCAATGGCGGCCTGGTGCAGCGCATCGGCACGTGCGAAACCGTCGTCGAGTATCCGCTCAGCTTCGACGACTTCCTGTTCTGCGAGCAGGTGGCCCGCGATCTGGGTGTGCACTTCCAGGCGCTGGACAGCCGGCGCATGTATACGCCCAACCAGGACATCAGCTACTACACCGTGGCCGACTCGCATCTCTCGCGGATGCCGCTGTCCTATCGCCGCGTGGCCGACATGGACCCGTCCATGTCGTTCATCAAGCTGATGATGATCGACGAACCCGACGTGCTGGATGCCGCCATCGCGCGCCTGCCCAGCGAACTGACCGAGCGCTTCGCGGTGCTGAAGAGCGCACCGTTCTTCCTGGAGGTATTCGACCACCGCGCCGGCAAGGGGCCAAGCCTGCAGAAGCTGGCCGAGCACCTGGGCATCGACCGCGCCAACGTGATGGCCATCGGTGACCAGGAAAACGACCTGACCATGCTGCAGTACGCCGGTACCAGCGTGGCGATGGGCAATGCCATCGACGCGGCGAAGGCGGTGGCGCGGTTCGAGACCACCAGCAATGCAGACGAAGGCGTGGCGCGCGCCATTGAGCGTTTCGTCCTGCAGTAACCGCGCGTCCCTATGCCCTGGTAGGTGCCAACCTTGGTTGGCGCACGCACACCGTATGCGCCGACCAAGGTCGGCCTCTACCATGTCCCATCCGCCCTGGTAGGTGCCAACCTTGGTTGGCACACGCAGACGGCAAGCGCCGACCAAGGTCGGCCTCTACCGGGTCCCGTCCGCCTCGGTAGGTGCCAATCTTGGTTGGCACACGCGCACCGTATGCGCCGACCCAGGCTATACCCACGTATAACCCACCCATCCCCATCGCCATCCGCGCTGTACCACCGCGCAATGGCGAATGCGGCACTGCGATGCAAGAATTTCGCACGTCGAAATCACCCCATCGAATCCCACGGCAGATGATCGCCTTCGTCTGCTGACCGGCGCGCACCGCGCCGTCACTCCCTCAACGCAATCGCATTGCCAGCCAGGGCGCCGACACCGGTGCTGCAACGCGCTGGGCGTGCGCCTGCGCCGCTCTCTCCCTGCACCTGGATCTGCCCATGAACACCCCACCCACGACGCGCCTCGCTCTGGCCGTCATCACGGCCATCGCCGCACCTGCGTATGCCGCCGAGACTCACGACGCAGCGCATGACACCCCCACCACCTTGAATGCGCTGCAGGTCATCGCCACGCCGCGCGGCGCGGCCGTTGCGCCCACCCAGGTGGTTGGTCCAAACCGCTACGTCATCAAGGCCGAAGACCTCGACGCGATGGTCACCGGCAACAACGGTCTGGCCATGCTGAAGCAGGTACCGGGCGCCAGCTACACCGCCACCGATGGGCTGGGCCTGGATATCTCCGCCACCAGCTTGTTCGTGCGCGGCTTCCGCATGAATGAAATGGGCATCACCTTCGAAGGCGTGCCACTGAACGACAACGGCTTCCTCTCGCTCACCGGCACCAGCGTGGTGAACGTGGGCGTGCCCGATGGCATCGGCGCGATTACGGTCAGCCCCGGTGGCGCACCGGTCAGCGTGTTCTCCAGCAGCGTCAACGGCGGCAGCCTGGAATACCGCCTGCGCGAGCTGCAGGACACGCCCAGCCTGCGCGTGAAACAGGGCGTGGGCAGCAACAACACGCTGGTCACCACCGTGTCCGGGCAGAGCGGCCAGCTCGGCGAGCATGGCCCGAAAGTGCTGGTCGACCTGCAGCGTGTGTCTGCCGATAAGTACCAGGGCGAGGGCACCCAGAACTTCCTGCGCGGCGACCTGAAGCTGCAGCAGGATGTCGCCTGGGGTGACTTCACCGTGTTCCTGTCCGACAGCAAGGCCAAGGTCTGGGGCTACAACAACATCTCCTTCGACATGATCCGCAAGCTGGGCTGGAAGGCCGACATCTTCTATCCGGACTACGCGTGGGCCTGGTACGTGGCCTCGCCGGAGAATGCGGACAAGTCCTGCGGCGCCTACACCTGCGGTGAGCTGTCCGAACTGATCCCGTACGACACTGGCCAGATCACCCGCGACCGCGTGTCCTCGATCAACCATCGCTTCCAGATCACCCCGGCGCTGAGCGGCAACGTGCAGCTGTACAACGCCAACAGCCACACCCAGGCTACGCTGACCGACCCGACCGTGCCGTCGCCAAACGGCGCACCGTTCTCCGAACAGGTGCAGACGCCGCGTGTGAATCGGCTGGGTGGCATGGCCAACCTGCAGTTCGAGACCGGCGCGCACACCTTCACCGCCGGTTTCTGGCAGGAGAAGAGCAAGGCCGCAGCCAAGACCGAGTGGTACCAGCAGCCGCTGCTTGGCGAGGGCCCGCCGCTGAAGGCCACCGGTCCGTTCGATGTGTACGGACCTGCGTTCAAGACCGACAACGCATCGAGCTGGGTGACCCGCTCGCGCCAGTTCTACCTGCAGGACGACATCGTGTTGAACGACACGCTGAAGCTGGGTGTCGGCTTCAAGGCCGTGGACTTCCGCACGAGCGGTGGCGGCCTGGGGGATGCCAAGGACCGGCCGGTGAACGGCACGCTGCGCGCGAAGAGCAACTTCCTGCCGCATGTCTCGCTGTTCTGGAGCCCGACCGAAGCCACCGATGCCTTCATCGACCTCGCCAACACCATGAACGGCTACCGCGTGGCCCAGCGCGGCAACATCGGCTACACCGCCTCGGCGTGGACCATCACCGACCAGGAAGAGTTCGACCGCGTGGCCGGCACGCTGCGCCCGGAGAAGAACTGGAATCTGACCGTCGGCGCGTCGCATCGCTTCGACCGGCTGACGATCACCGGTGACGTGTTCTACAACGACATCCGCAACCGCCTGCTGTCGGCCGCCATCGGCACCCAGTTCGCGCAGATCAACACCGTGCGGTTGATGCCGAAGATGCACGTGATCGGCGCCGACCTCGGCATCACCGCCGACCTGACCGACCACCTGCAGTTCTACCAGGGCGTGGCCGTGGCCCGTTCGTACTACGACAGCGATTTCGTGGTGGGCGACACGGTGTACCCGATCAAGGGCAACGCCCAGCCGGGCTATCCGCAGATCTCGCTGGTCAGCGACCTGTCGGCGCATTTCGGTGACTGGCGCTTCGGTGCCACCAGTACCTCCTACCTGCGCCAGCCTTTCACCTACGAGAACGACATCCGCGTGCCGACCTTCTGGCAGGTCAACACCTATGCCGCCTACCGCTTCGGTGCGGACAGCGCGGTGCCGGGCCTGGAGCTGCGGCTGGACGTGAGCAACCTGTTCAACCGCCACAACATCGGCACCGCCACCATCGCCGGCTCGTCGTTCTCGGGGGATTACCAGACCCTGCAGCGCAGCGCGCCACGGCAGCTGATGTTCAGCACCTCGATGGCGTTCTAAGTAGATCCACGCCATGCGTGGATGCACCTGGCGGTCCCCAGGCAGGTGCCCAGATCCGCCCACAAACCCGCCTTGCGCAATCAACAGGGATTTTCTGGCGGCGACGCAAGGTTCCCACAATGTTGCTGGGTCATGCTGTCGGCATGGCTCAGTACAACCCGCGATCACCGTTGTTCGACATACGGAGTCATGGACGGCCCCGGCAGGCGCTGTCCGTGGCGCCTGTGATCGACCTGCAGTCCGAGTACCAGTTCTGGCACGTCTACGAGCGTGTGGTCCGCCCGTTGCCCGGTGGGGGGCTGCGGCTGGCCTGGCTGGTGTGCCAGAAGGTGTACCGGGACCGGTGGCAGCACCCGCACGACAGCGACGAGGCGGCGTTGTCGCGGGTGTTGTTCGGCGGGAACATGACGGCTGACCGGGCGTCGGAGCTGGCGGAGCTGCACGCGCTGGTCAGCCGTCGGGTGGCGTTGCTGGCGAAGCGGGGACGGTTGCATTCCGCAGCCTGATGCCTGCCCTTGGTGGGGTCGACTGTTAGTCGACCGCTCTTCGCATCTACCTCACAGAAGGCCGCGCTTCGCGCACGAGTCGACCAACGGTCGACTCCACCAAGAGCCAACCCGACCGGCATTTCTAAGGCTTTCCCCGATCCAACTGCCGATACCCGATCGCTTCAGCCAGATGCGCCGTCTGGATCACCTCGCAACCCGCCAGATCCGCAATCGTGCGCGCCACCCGCAGAATCCGGTGCATCGCCCGTGCGGAAAGCTGCAGACGCTCAATGGCCTGCTCCAACAGATCCTGATCGGCCTCGCTCAGCTTCGTACAGGCACGCAGCGCCGCCGGTGGCAGATGGGCATTGAGCCCGCCACGCGCCTGCTGCCGGGCATGCGCGGCTTCCACCCGTGCACGTACCGCAGCACTGGGCTCACCCAGCGGCGTACTCTCCCGCAGCTCCACCGCGTCCATGCGCGCCACGCTGATATGCAGGTCGATACGGTCCAGCAACGGGCCGGATACCCGCGCGCGATAGCGGTTGATGCGCTCGTCACTGCACAGGCAGCGGTTGCTGCGGTCACCGGCCCAGCCACACGGGCAAGGGTTCATCCAGATGTTTTGTGAGGAATAGTGCTTGGGAAAAAAGATAAGGTGCGGCAAATTAGCTCTGCTCACCACGGTAGCTCACATTGCATGGCAACTAGAAAGAAGAAGAGTGTCGGCGAGGTCCAAACGGGCCCGGACGGACTTTGGATCACGGTAAGGGCGATCGGTCGGGCGCATGGAGTAGCGTCGATTGACTTCACATTTCTTCGGAGTTGGATCGGACCTCGCGGTCAAGCCGCATTTGTCGATGCAATTGTCAAGCTATCAAGGCGCTACGTCGCGGCCCAGAACACGTACTCGGTTCGCTGCGTCCTTCAGTTCTGGCAGGCCCTCGGTGCAAGAAGGGGGTGGTCGGCTCCAAGTCGTCGAATGAGTTCCGCTGCCTTGGTCGCGCAATTGTCTGATCTTCGGGGTGAGTTCTACGCGGCCAGAGCGGCGGTTGGAGTCGCGCTAACTACGATCACGAATCAGTGGACCAGCTTTGTTCGATTCATCCCCTGTCTTGTTCAGACCGGTGCAATCAACTTCGTCGAATCGAAATTGGCTGCCATCTCCGCTCCGCCTCGCGCGCTCATCATTGCGGATAGGGAGCATGCTGCAAACTCACCAGTGTGCCTGAACAACGCCCCAAAGACTTTGAATTCGGCACAGAACTCATACAACGACAATCTCTTCGAGTCGATCTCAATCGTTGATGGAAGTGCAGAGTACCTAGATCGCTATCAGGAAAAACTTGGGAAGGCAGTAAACACGATTCTCCGCTGCGCAGTGAAGGACTTCGAGGAGTTCGTGGCTCAACGAGAGAGAGGCTTGGCTGAAATTAGCCGTTTCGATGTAGGTTCACTACATGAGCTTAAGGCGCATCGCCGAGGCGGATTCTCCCGAGAGAACTGGGGGCACCTGCTGAATCAAGAGCGATATGAGAAGGGTCTCAGGATTGCCTTGGGGATATGCGTCTTTGATATGGGCGGGATTCCTAGGCAGCGACGCAAATTCGATGTGAAGTCGAGCAAGGCATCCATCTTAGATGGGTCTAGCAGAATCTGGGACTTCGTTTCTTCGTTCGGAAAGAACGAGCTCCTGCCATACCTTGGCATCATGAGTAGCAAGCAGGCGGCGGTCTGCATACTGATCCTACTCATTGAACACCCGATTCTTAACCCGGTGGCGTTGTACAGGGCCAGGATAGAAAGGGATCGTCATGGTGGAACCTACATCTCCTCCGATGGTCTTGTCGGAAAAGGGGGTATTCGCTTTAGCGTGGAGAAGCTGCGTGCGGGTGAGGAGAAGAGTGTGGAGCTTTCGCCTCTTGCCCAGCGAGTTCTTGTGAAGGTCTTCGAGTGGACCGAGCCCGTACGTACTCGGATGATCCAGGAAGGGAGAAGGAAGGATGCAAACCATCTTTGGATTGGCATCAGTAGCCTCGACTACCGTTTGAAAGCCTTCTCGGAGAAAGCGTTCCTGAATGCACTTGGTGCATCTGAAGCTTGGCGCAGTGTCAGGGGAGCCGGCATGGTCACCCGGGCAACGAACTTCGGGGAGCGCCATGCCGAGCTCGCTCCATGGAGAGAGAAGCTCACCTACAAGAATCTACGAATGAACTCCGGAGTGCTAAAGTTCCTTGAGGCAGATGGTGATCTTGTCGTAGCGGCGAGGATATTTGGCCACCGATCGGTCAAGACGACCTTGGGGCACTACGTCCCAAATGCCCTTCGCATCGCCTTGTTTGAGAGGCAGGTTAGGCGGCACCAGAACAGACTGATCGTTCAAGCATTTTCTGATCACGAGCGGCTTCTTGAAGTGTCGGATTTCTCGACGGTTGAGGACCTCCACCTGTTCCTCTCGGGTAGCGCGGACGAGGCTGCTGAAGCTCAGGTTCCCCGCCGTGTGTACAAGGCCGCTTCTCCTGGCGCGGGACTGATCCTCTGTAAGGATCCTGATGCGCTGGCGGTTGCAATGCTCTACCGGGATCGCTTGGAAAGCGCCAGTGCGACCTTCCTGGATCGACCTGATCTCCGGACCGGAGTTGCCCCGCGATTCTGGAGAGACTTTGTGGATGCGCTGACTGCGCCATTGCCCCCGGCATTGATTGAGATCACTGATCTTGTCGAGTGTGCATTGGCTAGAAAGACTGTCATCATTTCTCGCATTCGGCTGCCGGAGATCCGGTGATGGCTCAACTTCCCTCGGAGGTCCTGTCCTTCTTCAGTCGGACCCAAACCGGTTTGAGCCCATTAGTGCGTCCGTGGTGGCTGAAATCCGCGGTCCACGAATCTGTATGGAGAGTTGAGACGGGAAAGAGAGATCTGCGCCAAGTCGGTGAGAAGAGTCGCGGTGGGCAGGTTCTGAGATGGGATCTACTGCTACCAACGGGACGATTGAGCACATCATCTCACGCAGTTATCTGTGAACAATGTAAGGCGTTGATCATCGCCGTAGCGAAGGTCCGTGGATCAACCCGGTCGCTCAGATCAGTTCACGGCGCACTGTTTCTCTTCGCAGAGTTCTTGGCCCTTAAGTACGAAGAGAAGTTCCTGCGTGACGGACTCCTAGTCGCTCATCTGGACGACGTAGAGGCATTCATGGAGTCCTATGCTGAGGCGGGGTCTTGCGGGACGGGGCGGTTCATTGAGCGGCTTAGCTCTTACCTTTCGGCTGAGATTCCGTTGGAACGGTTAGACGCGGATGAGGTTAGGAACCACTTTGGTTTGACGGAAACAAACCAGTTGAGTTTGGTCGCCATTGGCGCGGCTATATCGGTGGACTGGCAGAGGCTGCGCAGTAGTCCCGCATTTCGGAGCCATCTGACCCAGTACGGGTACCGAGGAGAACGCGACTTAAGCCGCGGCGCTCGTACCACCAGCGGCTATGCGGATATCTTTCCGCTACTGGCTCAGGCCTCGCACTCCGTCCAGAGCCTGAGCGCGTGGGCTTTGAGCAATGTTCGCGAGGTTCGCGATGCTTGCCGACCTTTTCGCAGAGAACAGTCGGGCCGCACGGCGACATTGCCACCGACCGTCTGTAGGCAGTTTGTTAGGTCAGCGTGTGCGTGGATGCTTGAGGAGGCGCCTGCATTGGAGGCTCACCTTGCAGGGTTGATTGATGAAATCGCCCAAAGTGGTGACCTTGGCCACCGGTCGCCAACTGCATTGTTGAAGGATGCGGAAGCGCTGATTGAAACCGGTCCACTAGTACGCTGTTCGAGGTTCGTTTCCCAGCGTTTCAGGGAGAGAGGGGATGACAGGTACTGTGATTTGGAACCCTATCGGTTGTTCCCTTTGGTTCTCGGACTGATCCGAATCCATCTAGGAGTTTGCTTTGGACTTGTGGCCTTGTTTGCTTGTGCAAGGAGATCCGAGATCATTGACATGGGGTTGCATGCGCTCCTGACATCTGATGGTCGCTACCACTTGACGATTCACCAGGCAAAGCGGGGGGAAGGGAACGAGAGGCCGAGGTTTGACAAGCCTGTGCCACGTATCGTTGCCATGGCGATATCGATCATGAACAATCTCAGGACGCAACTACTTCGGGTGATGCCCAGGGAGGATGCGTTGCTGGATGATCGCGTGATGTTCTTCGTCGGAATGCAGGGCATCAGGCCATTCAGTGAGAATCATCCGCGCGTCGTTCTCCAGCTCATAAGTGACTACTTTGATCTCCGTGGCCCCGACGGAAAGCGATGGGTGCTTGAGCCTCATCAACTGCGAAGGAGCTTTGCTATGACATTCTTTCATTCGGAGGGGGAAGAGTCATCTCTACCTGCGCTCGCGTGGCTCATGGGTCATCATGATGTCGAGGAGACTTGGAGATACGTGAAGGAGTCTATGACGGGCAAGGAGATCAGTCATGCAGAAGCCTGTTTGGCGATTGCGGCTGTGAACTCAGGTGATGGCTCGGAATCTGCCCAAAAATTGAAGACGCTTCTTCTCGAGCACTTCGGAAGCGACGATCTCGCTGTTCTCGATCATGATGATGTCTTGGAGTATCTGGAGATGCTCTCTGAGGAGCGAAAGATCAGTGTCAAGCCGATTCAGATTACAACCGGCGATCGTAGTACGTTCACAATCCTCATTTCGCACAGAGGGGAATGATGCCAAGGCTCAGTAAAGGACAGGTAGCTGCGGGTGTGCGGGACAAGCAGCTTCGTGCTGAACGGAGTGTTCGGGGCATCATCGCCATCCTGGACGAGGCGGTGGCAGTTGGGTCCCTTCTTGAAGAGCATAGTGATCTCTTTAGACGCATGAGTGATCTTGCCGGGATGAATGATGAGGCTCGAGGCATCTTTCCGATGTCGGTTCGAACACTCAGGAACAATGTGGAATCGCTGTACCCAGGCGGGATGGAAGCGTTTAGGCGTGCCATCGGAGAGCTTCTGGGGGCCGCGAGGAAGCCTGTTGCACAGCAGGAAGATGAGGCTTGGCTGGAGGATGCTGTTCTGGACATGACCGCTAGGTACAGTGATCTCGTGCAACGCTTCAAGAGGCTGGCTCTTGGATCGGAGGTCGCAGCCGATGAGCTAAAGCGACACTTCGATCGGTACCGCGGCTCTAGCTCCCTGCGGGTAGTGAAGTGAAGATTGATGGTGGTTTGTGTAGGAGGGCCAGCAATCAATTCCGGTTACCGGGGGTTGGACGCGTCACCTCGTTCCTCGATAGGGGCGCCGCAGGAGGCATGAAGGTGGTGTTCTTCCCAAACGGCCGTTCTTGCTGGGAAGTGAATGCGTACCTAGTTCATTGCCGACGCCTTGGGCTGACGGTAGGTACGATATCCACCTATGCGAGTGAGCTAAGCCTGCTGGTACGATTTCTGTACTTGCGTCGCCTGGAGCTGAGAGAGATCGATGATGATCATCTGATCGAGTTTGCTGATTGGCTGGTGGTTCGGGATGAGTCCAGCGCAAGGCACATCAATCGTATCCTCTCACGTGTTCTCGCTTTCATTGGCTGGGCCGAATGTATCAGTCTCGGCCCTTCCCAGATCGGCCGGCTTGGTGAGCAGGCGATTATCACGGTTGAAAGGCGCGTGGTGAGGACGAAACGGCTGGACCGGGTGTCCTCGGACAGGCATGCAGCGATGCTTCCAAGTGGTGCAAAGCGAGTCGTACGACCAATGCCTCTTGAGGTATTTCGCCGACTCCTGGCGCAGTGCGAGCGAAGCGCGAAGCGCACCTTTGTAAAGAGTCGCAATCGCGCGATGCTCCTGATACTCGCGGATACCGGGATCAGGCGCGAAGAGCTTGTTTGGATCAGGGTCACCGATGTACTTGATGCATCGAAGGGTGATGGCATGCTGAAGGTGCGGACCTCGAAGAGGAGGGGGAACCCTATACGTCTGGTTCCTGTTCCCGCACTAACTTTGCAGGAGGTCATGAAGTACATCAGGGTGCAACGGGAAATGCATATGCGCCGCCATACCAAGTCCGGACGGGGGAGTCGCGACAAGGGTTGGGTCTTCTGCTCTCAGAGCGGTTCAAGGCTAGCTGCTGCAACGGTGAGCCAGACTTTCTCGGATCTGCGGGCGCTTGCCGGAGTTTCAGAGCGCGCTACGGCTCATATGCTTCGACACAGGTACATAACTCTTCAGGTCATCGATCGGATCAAGAGGCTTCGAAACATTGGGATTCTTGGCGTTGAGGCAGCAGCAACGGTACTCGCACAGGTGGCTTCTTTAAGCGGCCACTCCAATCCTACTAGCATGTGGGACTACATTGACTGGGCCTATCAGGAAATGGCCTCGGATGCCGAGAACCGCGGGACCTTGGAGATTGGCGAGCTCATCCGGGAACTGGAGGTTTTTGGTGATGCGGCGATAGAAAGCTCCGAAGGGAAAGCCCTGCTTAGCCGGGTTCGTAGCGCACTTGCTTCGCAGCTTGAGAAGGCTCCGAAACTGGGTGTACTCGCCCACCAAGGGATGGGGCTGGGATGAACTGCTTGTGCAGGGGCGCCGGTGGTATGGGTGAGAGCCCTTTGCTGTTGGTGTGGTGCGGGCGATCCAGCACCTCTAGTAGCCGGAAGCGACGTCCATCGAACAGGGCGTCACTGGGGACAGTGAATGTCCTACAGAGTATTGGGTGTCGTGACCACCTTGATCGGTTGCCGGCGACGCCGTAAAAAGCGCCTTCTTCCTTGCGGATGCGATGCACACGCTTGTGGTCGTCCCACCAGGCGTCCCAGCGAAGCATCACCAACACGGGCTCACAGCCATAATGGATGCGCGCGTGAGTGCCCGAAAGCACATGGTTCGCGTTCCGAGTCGCCCTTGCACTGACCGGAATTCAATCGTTGGCGGTCGTGCTGTTCGCTGGCGTCGTACTTCGAGCGTGTAGCTCGTTTCCCTCGGTGCCCTCTCCGCTGGATGCTCAGGCATTCTGGGCAACGGTAGCGTGCTTGATCGTCGGCCGCACCGTCTTCGCTATAGGTTCCCAGAGCCTTGGGCCAGGCATTGCTCGGTCACGCGTGTTGCGCTGCTGGTCGGAACCGAACCGCTTTCGGAGCGCTATTTGACTCTATTTGGATGGGTGAGGTCATTGGAAAAGCGGCTTGGGCGGGGGCGAGGCCGGACAGTCCGGAGGAGCGCTTGGGCTGGCGCCGATACCGATTGTGCTCAACGTCCCGCGGGAACCAGCCCAAAGCGCATCAGCTGAGCGGGTGCAGCTGGGCTGCTGACGTGAAACTCTGATATCCGCTTCTGGCCGAAAGCGGACGCTTAGCTCAGTGGCTGTCTATACGGCACATTCCTGGTCGGCGTGCTGACGGAGATTACCAAGTGGGTCAAGCGGAGCGGGCGAGGGATTGAACGGCGCTCCGGCAATAGCACACGCGTCGGCTGGCGTCGCGGCAGGTGAGATGGGCTGGGCTTAGCTTTTTGCCAAACTCGGCGGAAGGCGGCATAGTCTTGCACATATTACCGATCAAGCACTTAGCGGATATTCCCATGGCCAAGAAGGGCAAGGCAGCCAACCAAGCTCTCTTTGAGGAAGACTACGTGCTGCGGTCACTCGGGCGGATTGGCTATGACCCAGATATGGCGCTCACTGAGCTGGTGGCCAACACGTGGGATGCAGGGGCTGCCAGGGTTGCCGTGATCATCCCCGAGGAAACAAGTGGCATGCTGTCGGTCGAAGACGATGGCCACGGGATGACCGAGGACCAGTTTCGCAAGCGCTGGATGACCTTGGGATACAACAGGCATCGAAGCCAAGGGGCGAACGTCCAGTTTCCTTCCGAACGCGACGATTGGGTACGCATGGCCTTCGGACGCAACGGTATTGGTCGCCATGGCTTGTTGTGCTTTTCTGATCATTACACGGTCGAAACTTGGACAAATGGCGTTCTTTCTACCTTCGTGATTGGGACCCGAAATCAGCCGTCGCCGTTCTACATCCAAAGCCATGAGACAGCCACCCGTTCGGGCCATGGCACCCGGTTGTTGGTGGAGGTTGAACGCCACCGCCCAGATCCAGATCGGATCAGGACGGTCCTGTCAGGACGCTTCCTGCACGATCCGCAGTTCGTCGTTTCGGTGAACGGCCAGTCCGTCCCGCTGTCTGAGCATGAGGGCCTTCTGGAGGAACGCAAGATTCAGGTCGAACCTGGCTTTGATGTCACGGCGTATGTGGTGGACACAACACGCACAGCGAAATCCACCCGCTACCAAGGCGTAGCGTTTTGGGTGAGCAATCGGTTGGTCGGGCTGCCGAGTTGGACCGTTGGGCCGATGGTCGTTCTGGATGGGCGGGTGCGCTTTGCCAAGCGCTATGCCCTCGTGATTGAGTGCGGATCGGAGTGGCTTTCCGAAATCGAACCAGACTGGTCGAAGTTCAAGACTACGGAGCGAACTGATCACCTTTTCGAAGCGGCCAACGGGTATGCCCAGGAAATGGTCGAGAAGTTGTCGGCCCACCTGATCGAGGAGAACTCAGAAGACGCGCTCTACAAGAATCGAGAGGATCTGCGGACGCTACCTAGGCGATCCATGCTTGAAGTAGCCCAGTTCACAAAGACCGTGGTGCATGACCAGCCAGGGATACCGCCGGAGACCCTCAACAAGGTCGTCAAAGCGGTTATCAAGATTCAGAAGGCACGAAGCGGTTCAAGTTTCCTTGACAAGCTGATGCAGCTGGATGAGCACGACATCGACGGGCTGGATCGATTGCTAGGACAGTGGACTGTGGAGGATGCGCTCACGGTTCTGGATGAGATCGACAGTCGTTTGTCCATCATTGCCGCCATGGAGAAGCTCAGCGGCGACCCGGAAGCTGACGAGTTGCATACCCTTCATCCGCTCGTGACGCAGGCGCGTTGGCTGTTTGGGCCGGAGTTCGACAGTTCGGAGTATGCGTCGAACAACACCCTGCGAACAGTCGCCACCAGTCTATTCAAAGCGAGAAAGCAGAATCAGACCTTTGCTAATGCTGCGAAGCGCCCCGACATCGTCGTCCTCTCCGATGCCACTCTCTCAATCGTCGGGACGGAAAGTTTTGATACCGGCAAGGATCAGCTCGTGATGATGCGCGATGTCCTGCTCATCGAGTTGAAAAAAGGGCGTTCTGAAATCGGTCGCAAAGAAATGAATCAGGCGGCAGAGTATGTCGATGAACTTGTCTCCAGCGGAGGCATACAGGGTGGGCCTTTCTTCCATGCCTTCGTGGTCGGCCATTCGGTCGCATCCAATATCCCAACTGTCAATAACCTGGAATACAACGGAGCCCAGCGCGGACGGGTAACAGCGACCACTTACAACCAGCTCGCATTGACAGCAAACCGGCGCCTCCATGGGCTAAAGGCAAGAATACCCTCACGGTACGAGGAGGTTTCTGGTTACGAGCTTGTCCAGAAAGTCATGGGGACGCCAAGCCAAGCATCGTTCGCTCCGCTGGCAGAGTAGGGCGGTGTCTAGCCCGGGTTAGGCGATCGCTTATGGCCGAAAGCAGACATCGTTGACGAATCCCGCTGGGGCAGAGCTCCCGGAAGGCCTATTCAGAAACCACGTTCATCAACTGCTAGTGTTCGAGGGGAAGCCGCCCTGGCAGCCGTATGAAGTATGTGGACGAGGAGATCTGCAGATGAACAACCTTGATGACTGGCTTGCAAAAGCCGCAAACGCAACGCGCGCAGATGCCAGCGCGGGAACCGATGCGCTGCTGGCCCGCCTGGCCCAGGAGCCGCCACCTGCCAAGTGGGCGGGACGCCGCGAGCTCCGCCGCGCTGTGACCTGTGCTGCGTTGTCTGCGGTGCTGACCTGTGGCGGGGTGGGCTCTGCATTCCTCGTCACCCAGTCCAACCCGCGGCCCACCTGGGTCGCGGCGCCGTCTGCCATGTCCCCCTACGCCCTGCTGGTGGAACGCTGATGGCTATCGGAACCGCCATGCGCCTGCCTTTGGCGACCTTGGCCGGCGCGGTCATCGGCGTGGTTTGCGCCCTGGGGATCGGCTGGGGCTGGCACTACCTCAACCCTGGCCACAGCGACCTGCATGAACGGCTGCACGCCGTGGTGCCCCTGGACAATTCGGAGAAGGACATCCTGCAGGCCAAAGAGCAGCTCTTTGCGACGCGCAGGGGCGAGATCGAGGCGCGCTTGCGAATCGCCAACCGTCAACTTGCCGATGCCATTGCGGCCGATCCTCGCTGGAGTCCGCAGGTAGAGGCGGCAAGCAGGGAGGTCGAGCGTGCGGCGGGTGATCTGCAGCGTATCACGCTGGAGCACGTCTTCGAGATGCGTGCAGGGCTGAAGCCCGATCACCGCGCTGCCTACGACAAGGCGCTGCTGGACGCACTGCGCAACGATTCCCCTTGAAAGCATGGCCTGAGCGTGACGATCGAGGAAGACAACAACTGGGCCGTCGAAGCTGCTGCGGGTGACCCAGCGGCATTCGCGCGCCTGGTGCGCAGGCACTCGCCGGCCATCACACAGATGGTGCGAGGCATGGGCGTTCCGGAAACCGACGTGGACGACGTCGTGCAGGAAACGTTCGTGTCGGCGTGGCGCGCGTTGGCTGAGTATGACCCCGCTCGCCCGGTGCTTCCGTGGTTGATGCGTATCGGAATCAACAAGGTTCGCGATACCCAGCGTTTCCGCCGCGTGCGTTACTTCCTATTCAAGGCCCGGCCCATCGACGATGAAGAGAGCCGGACGCTGGTATCGGACCAGGCCGGCCCGGAACA
The DNA here is from genome assembly GCF_051983905.1 of Stenotrophomonas sp. STK17_22. Classification (NCBI taxonomy): domain Bacteria; kingdom Pseudomonadati; phylum Pseudomonadota; class Gammaproteobacteria; order Lysobacterales; family Lysobacteraceae; genus Stenotrophomonas; species Stenotrophomonas sp. STK17_22. The sequence continues at coordinate 4,915,941 of NZ_CP197010.1, read as the reverse complement.
GAGCGCCAGTTCCAGCCTTGAACTCGCCAGCGTGATGCGCGTGCTCGACAGCATCGATCCCGCCTTACGCGAGGCACTGGTGCTGACGGCATTCGTCGGTCTGTCCCAGGTTGAAGCGGCCGCTGCGCTGGGAATCAGCCTGAAAACGATCGAAGGCCGCGTACTTCGCGCCCGGGCAAAACTGGCCTCGGCGTTGGGTCGTTAGAAAAAAATCTCCCAGATGTGAGGGGAGCGGCACACAGGCCGCGTAGTGCATGAGACGACCGCTGATGCGGCATCACTGCACTGGACCCCTGGATGAAGTACTCATTGCTTGCCTTGTCGACACTGCTGGCGCTGTTCGGCACATCGGTGGCGTGGGCCGCCGACGCGCCCACCTACGAAGATCTACTGGAACAGAGCAGGGCGCAATCGCCTTACCTGCAGGAAAAGCGCTTCGACACCGCAGCGGCCGCCGGCGATGCCCGGCAGGCCAGAGCATTGCGCAACCCCACTATCGACGGCCTTGTCGAGAATCTCAACGCACCCTTAAGCAATGGCAGCAGCCAGCGCCAGACGACCTACACCCTAACCCAGCCGCTGGAGATCTTCGGCCAGCGGAGCGCGCGTATCCAGGCGGGCGAGAAGGGCCTGCAGGCGGCCGAAGCTCGGCAACACCAAGCGCAGGTTGAGTTCTCGGCAGCGCTGGCGGTGGCCTACGCCGCTGCCGAGGCCAGCCTGATTCGCCGGGCAATCGCGCAGGAGGATGTGGAGCGCGCCGAGGGCGACCTGCGTGCGGCCAAGGCTCTGGTGGAAGCTGGCAAAGAGGCCAGCCTTCGTTCCGCCCAAGCCCAGGCCGGCCTGAGCGCGGCGCAATCGGCTGCTGCCAGTCGCGATGCCGAGACGACGGCTGCTCTTGAGCAGTTGTCGGTGCTGGCCGGCCAGACCGAGACGTACTCAGGTGTGGGCCAGTCCCTTCTAGAGCGCGACTGGCCAACGGTGGGCGCAACCGCAGGCGATGCCACGGCGGTGCTGACAGCCAAGGCGGACGTGGACGCTACCGAAGCCCAACTGCGTATCGAAAGGCTCAAGCGTGCGCCGGACCTGAGCGTGTCTGCAGGGCGTCGCAGCTTTGCAGCAGGTGGGGACGCGCTGGTCGTGGGCCTTTCGCTGTCCGTGCCGCTGTTCGACCGCAACAGTGGCGGCATCAGCGCCGCCCGTGCCCGTACCGACGCGGCCAGGGCGCGATTGGACGCTGCGCGCCTGCAGAGCCAGGCAGATCGCGCTACCGCGTTGTCCCAGGTGGCTGCGGCACGACGCGGCCTCGAGGCAGCTGCCGAGGGTGAAAAAGCCGCGGCCGAGGCCTACCGCATGGGCCGTCTGGGGTACGAGGCCGGCCGCACGCCCCTGGTGGAACTGCTGCTCAGCCGCCGCACGTTGACAGAAGCGCGGCTGACCGTGGTCGATGCGCGCCTTGCCCGGGTCCGTGCCTACGCATCACTTGCAATGGCCAATGGCCAGATCGTCTTCGGAGACCGTTGAATGAAGCGAAACACCCCTTCCGTGAATACTCTGGGCATGCTCGGCGTCGCCGCGCTGGCGCTTGGCGCAGGCTTCGGCATCGCCCGCCTTTCGCAGTCCTCCAGCGCGCCTGCCCCGGCAGACGCTGCGCCCACTGCCGCTGAAGATACCGGCGGCGTGCAGGCCGTTGCCATTCCCGATGCATATCTTGGAGCAGCCGGTATTGCCGTGGAGGCTGTCACCTCTGCCGACGTGGCAGCCAACATTGGCGCAGCAGGCTCCGTCGTTGCCATTCCGGGTGGCGAAGCCGTGGTTGTATCCAGGGCCGCAGGCAACGTGACCGAGGTGCTTCGCCAGGTGGGCGACAAGGTCGCCAAGGGCGATGTCCTTGCACGGGTCGCCAGCCCTGATGGCGCACGCATTGCAGCAGATCTGCGCGTGGCCAATGCCGGTCTTTCCCTGGCGCAGAAGAACGCCAGCCGGGACCAGTCGCTGTTGGCGCAGGGGGTGCTTGCCCGGCAGGAGGCCGAAGCCAGCCAAGCTGCCTACCTGTCGGCACAGGCCGAAGCGCAACGGGCTGCGCTGGTGGCTCGCACCGCCAACGTCGATGGCGGCGGCAGCGTTTCGGTGGTCAGCCCCATCGCCGGGACCATCAGCAGTTCCCAGGCCACACTGGGTGTATTCGTTGAACCACAGGCCACCCTCTATCGCGTCACCGGCTCGAACGGCGTGGAGGTGCAGGCATCGGTGCGCGCGGGTGATACCAGCCGGATCCGCTCCGGTGATCCTGCCACCATCGTGCGCTCTGACGGCACCGTGGTATCAGGCAAGGTCCGTTCTGTAGCGACGGCGGTGGGAGGATTGACTCGAGCTGCAACCGTGGTGATTACGCCGGAAAACGCTGGCGCCGGACTTGTCGTCGGTGACGGCGTGCAGGTGCGCCTTGTGGCGTCAGCCGGGCAGTCCGGTGGCATGTCCGTTCCCGAAGAAGCCGTGCAGAACATCGATGGCAAAGACGTGCTGTTCGTGCGCACGGAGAAGGGGTTCAACGCCCAGCCCGTGTTCGTAGGCGTGCGTAGTGGTGGAATGGCGCAGATCCTCTCCGGTGTTTCCGCAGGAACCCGCGTAGCAACCCGCAACGCCTTCCTGGTGAAGGCGGAAATGAACAAGTCCGGCGGAGACGAGTGATGATCGAACAGGTGCTTACAGGTGCCGTGCGGCACCGCTGGCTGGTGTTGTTCATCACGCTGGTGATCTCGGTCATCGGTGCCTGGCAGTTGAACATGCTGCCGATCGATGTCACCCCGGACATCACCAACAAGCAGGTGCAGATCAACACCGTCATCCCCACGCTCAGCCCGGTGGAAGTGGAAAAGCGGGTGACCTATCCCATCGAGACCGCGATGGCGGGCCTGCGCGGCGTTGCCAACACGCGTTCGTTCTCGCGCAACGGTTTCAGCCAGGTGACGGTCATCTTCGATGAAAGTGCCGATCTGTACTTCATGCGCCAGCAGGTCACCGAGCGCTTGACCCAGGCCCGGCCGCAGCTTCCCGAAGGCGCCGAGCCGCTGATGGGGCCGGTTTCCACTGGCCTGGGCGAGGTATTCCACTACAGCGTCGAGTTCACACACCCCGATGGCAAGGACGCGCCACGCAACGATGGCAAGCCCGGATGGCAGAGCGATGGCTCGTTCCTGACCGATCAGGGCGATCGCCTGGCCGATGACATGGCGCGCCTAGCGTACCTGCGCACGGTACAGGACTGGATCGTGCGCCCGCAGCTGCGCACGACGCCGGGCGTGGCTGACGTCGACAGCCTGGGCGGCTATGTGAAGGAGTATGTGGTCGAGCCCAATGCAGCCAAGCTTGCTGAGTATGGGTTCTCCTACACCGACCTGGCGAACGCGCTGCAGGATGCAAATCTTTCGGTGGGTGCGGACTACATCCAGCGCTCTGGCGAATCCTATCTGGTGCGAGCTGATGCCCGTATCCGTTCGGTGGATGAGATCGCGCGGGCCGTGGTGGGTAACCGCAACGGTGTTCCGGTCACGGTGGGTGATGTTGCGCGGGTGGTGATCGACGGCGAGCTGCGGCGAGGTGCCGCCAGTCGCAACGGCTACGAGACGGTAGTGGGCAGCGCGCTGATGCTGGTGGGCGCCAACAGCCGCACCGTGGCCGCCGCCGTCGGCGACAAGCTCAAGGAGATCAGCAAGACCATGCCGCCGGGCGTGAGCATCGTCCCGACGCTGGATCGCTCGCAGTTGGTGGTGGCGACCATCAAGACCGTCGCCAAGAACCTGACGGAGGGCGCGCTGCTGGTGGTGGTCATCCTGTTCGCGTTGCTGGGTAACTGGCGTGCGGCAGTGATTGCTGCACTGGTAATTCCGTTGTCCCTGCTCATCACCGCCATCGGCATGAACAAGCTGGGCATCTCCGGCAACCTGATGAGCCTGGGAGCGCTGGATTTTGGACTGATCATCGACGGTGCTGTGATCATTGTCGAAAACTCACTGCGACGATTGGCCGAGCGTCAGCATGCCGAAGGTAGAATCCTCACTCTGAGCGAGCGCCTGCACGAGACCATCGCGTCCTCCAAGGAGATGGTCCGCCCGACGATCTACGGACAGGCGGTCATCTTCCTCGTCTTTGTTCCGTGCCTGACGTTCCAGGGCGTGGAAGGCAAGATGTTCTCGCCGATGGTGATCACCCTGATGCTGGCGCTTGCATCGGCCTTTGTCCTCTCGCTGACATTCGTTCCGGCGATGGTCGCGGTCATGTTGAAGGGCCACATCTCCGAGAAGGAAGTGCGTGTAGTGGCGGCCACGAAGAGCCGTTACCAGCCGTTGCTGCGCAATGCGATCCGGCAACCGATGCCATATCTTGCCGGCGGATTGGGCGTATTGCTGGCCGGCGCGGTGGCGTTCTCCTTCGTCGGACGTGAGTTCATGCCGACACTGGACGAGCAGAACCTGAACCTGTCCTCCGTTCGTATTCCCTCCACCTCCATCGAACAGTCGGTGGCCATCGATCTTCCCTTGGAAAGGGCTGTGCTGACGCTTCCCGAGGTGCAGACCGTCTACTCCAAGGCGGGTACGGCGAGCCTTGCCGCAGACCCCATGCCGCCAAACGCATCGGACAACTACGTCATCCTGAAACCGAAGGACCAGTGGCCTGATGGTGTGAAGACCAAAGAGCAGGTCATCGAGCGCATCCGCGAGAAGACCGCGTTCCTGGTGGGCAACAACTACGACGCCACGCAGCCGATCGAGATGCGCTTCAACGAGCTGATCGGTGGTGTGCGCAGCGACGTGGCGGTGAAGATCTACGGCGAAGACCTGACGGCCTTGGCCACCAGCGCAGACAAAATTGCTGCTGTGCTGAAGAAGATTCCCGGGGCATCGGATGTGCGTGTGGCCCAGACCGGTGGCTTCCCGACCTTCGACATGGCGTTTGATCGCGCAGCGATCGCCCGCTATGGCCTGACCGTGAAGGATGTGGCTGATACGGTGTCGGCCGCGTTGGCCGGACGCCAGGCGGGCCAGATCTTTGAGGGCGATCGCCGCTTCGATGTGGTGGTTCGGCTGCCCCGCGTCGACCGAAGTGATCTGGACGTCCTGGGTGCGGTGCCGGTCATGCTGCCGCCGGGGAATCAGGAAGGCAGCCCTTCGGTGCCGCTGCGTGAGCTGGTCAGCTTCCGCTTCACGCAGGGTCTGAACGAGGTGAGTCGTGACAACGGCAAGCGCCGGATCTATGTAGAGGCCAACGTAGTGGGGCGTGATCTGGGCAGCTTCGTGGACGATGCCAAGGTAGCGATCGCACAGCAGGTGCAACTGCCGACCGGCTCGTGGATCGAGTGGGGCGGGCAGTTCCAGAACCTGCAGGCAGCTACCCAGCGTTTGGCCATCATCGTGCCGCTGTGCTTCATCCTGATTGCCGCGGTGCTGTATATGGCCATCGGCAACGGGCTGTTGACCGGCACTGTGCTGACGGCCGTACCGCTGGCGCTGGCCGGTGGCTTCTTCGCGCTGGCCTTGCGTGGCATTCCGTTCTCGATCTCGGCAGCAGTGGGGTTCATTGCTGTTTCGGGTGTGGCGGTGCTGAACGGACTGGTGTTGATCTCCGCCATCAAGAAGCGTCTGCATGACGGCATGGAGCCGGACGAGGCGGTGGAGCAGGGTGCAATGGAGCGCGTCCGGCCCGTGTTGATGACGGCCTTGGTTGCTTCACTGGGGTTTGTGCCCATGGCGATCGCAACCGGCACGGGTGCTGAAGTGCAGAAGCCGTTGGCAACCGTGGTCATCGGCGGCCTCATCACGGCCACCGTGCTGACCCTGTTCGTCCTGCCGGCACTGTGTGGGCTGGTGCTGCGCAGGACTGCGCGCAGGAAGGCAGCGGGCATCGAGGACCCACTGCCGGCGCCGGAAACCGATTGAGTACGTTCCCTTCCACAGTTTCACGCCCGGCCCTGCGGATCGTTCTACGATCCGCAGGGTATTGGCATTTCTGCACTCCATTCCTCCGAGGACAGCCATGATCGAGGTTCTCCGTTTTCCGACCTTCAGGAATCTGTTCGCTGCCCAGGTGATTGCGTTGGTCGGTACTGGCTTGGCGACCGTGGCGCTTTCGCTGCTCGCCTATGACCTGGCTGGCGCGCAGGCCGGCCAGGTGCTCGGCACGGCACTGGCCATCAAGATGGTGGTCTACGTCCTGCTCGCGCCTATGTCCGGCGCGGTCGTGCCAGCCAATCTGCGTAAGCCGGTCCTGATCGGGCTTGATCTGGTGCGCGCGGCCGCGGCACTGTGCCTGCCTTTCGTGAATCAGATCTGGCAGGTGTACCTGCTCATCGCTCTTCTGCAGTCGGCATCAGCCTGCTTCACGCCGCTGTTCCAATCGACCATTCCGGAAATCCTCAAGGAAGAGCGCGACTACACCCGTGCATTGTCCTTGTCGCGGCTGGCGTATGACCTGGAAAGCCTGCTCAGCCCTGCGCTGGCGGCGGCCCTGCTGACACTGATCAGCTTCCATGGCCTTTTCGCCGGTACGTCGGTGGGCTTCGTCTGCTCAGCGCTGCTGGTCGTGGTCACGGCATTCCCCTTCGTTGCAGCCTCGCCGCGCAAGGAAGGCCCCTATGCACGGGCCATCCGTGGCATGCGTATCTATCTGAAGACGCCTCGACTGAAAGGCCTGCTGGCGCTGAACCTGTGCGCTGCCGCGGGTGGTGCGATGGTATTCGTCAATACGGTGGTGGTCGTGCGCAACGTGCTGGGCGGTGCTGAAGCCCAGGTCGCCTGGGCCCTGGCTGCGTTCGGCGGCGGCTCGATGCTGATGGCGTTGGTTCTTCCCAAGGTACTGGACCGCGTACCGGACCGTCGCGTGATGCTCTCTGCAGCCAGCATGATGCTTGCGGTGCTTACCGCCTTGGGGGTTACGTGGTGGCTGACGCCCTCCGCGATCGGCTGGCCCCTGGTGCTGTCCGGCTGGGCATTGCTGGGCATGAGCTACGCCGGCTTGGTGACACCAGGCGGCCGGCTGCTACGGCGCTCGGCAGAGTCCACTGACCTTCCTTTCCTGTTCGCCGCGCAGTTCTCGCTTTCCCACGTCTGCTGGCTGATTGCCTACCCACTGGCCGGTACCGTGGGGGCACGCCTGGGCATGCCGGTGGCGGTTCTGGCGCTCGCGGTGGTGGCCTGCGCGGGGCTTCTATTCGCCTGGCGTACCTGGCCTGCGAATGATCCTGACGCAATCACCCACCGACATGATGATCTCCCTGCGGACCACCCGCACATGCAGGAACACGCGCATACGGAACAAGGCCACTCGCACCGTTTTGTCATCGATGACAACCATACCCGTTGGCCCGGTTGAACGACGAGTCACCAGAGATGCCCAGTAGCGCGCGCACGCTGAACAACCCCCCTTTTTCGTGTCGACTTTGATCCAGCAACACACTAGTCTTTGAGCATGACATCACTGCGCCGGATATCGAATGTGCGACTGCTCACCAGCATCTTTCTGATGCTGGTGGCAAGCATGTTCCTGCGCCCGGTGCTGAATCATCTTGGCGAGCTGCATGGTCTGCAGCACATGGTGCAGACCGCAGCCGAACATGGACATCCGCACGCGGGCGATCGTGATGCTGCAGATCGGGATCCTCTGCACGCGTCGGGCGGCCATGGCGTGCTGCACCAGTCCGATCTGGGCGGGTCACTTGGCATCCTGCTGGACGTAGCACTCCACGATCCAGCCATCGGCCGTGGTGCGCACCCTTGGCATCGCCAGGCAGCGTTCATTGCCCATCACTGCTCATCGTTGTTCAGGCCTCCCATCGTCGCGGCCTGATGCCGGGCGCATGTCTGCCGCGCTGCCTGCTTTCTGCGGGCATGCGGCTGGCTTGCGGCTAGACGCATCGCGGTTCCCCTCTGTATTCCGGCCACGATCCGGCTGACTCCTGCGCCACCGCGCGGTAACGACGTGCATGCGTGCCCTGGCACACATCTGCATGGCGTTGCCGTGCGCCTGTGGCGGGGCGCGGCGCGGAGGACCGTGGCATGTCATGTCACTCAAGAACTCCATCATGATCCCCAGACCACATTCCGGGCTATCCACCCGTACCCATCCCATGGCCATGCCGTCGCATTGGCCGCGCACGCTGCTCGCAGCGATAACCATGCTGTTGCTTGTTTTCACTGCCGATGGTGCTCTGGCGCATGCCATCGCCGAGGGCGACAAGGGTTACATCCAAGAGATATCAGGGGTAAATCTGATCGCCTTCGCTTACCTGGGCGCCAAGCACATGGCCACCGGGTATGACCACATTCTGTTCCTGCTGGGCGTGATCTTCTTCCTTTACCGGATGAAGCATGTCGCGCTGTACGTCACCCTGTTTGCCATCGGTCATTCCACGACTATGCTGCTGGGTGTGCTCTTCAATGTGGGCATCAACAGCTATCTGATCGATGCGATCATCGGCTTGTCAGTGGTCTACAAGGCGCTGGATAACCTCGGTGCCTACCAGCGTTGGTTCGGCTTCCAGCCCAATACCAAGGTCGCGACACTGGTGTTCGGACTGTTCCATGGCTTTGGCCTGTCCACCAAGATCATCGAATACGACATCTCCCCCGATGGTCTTCTGCCGAACCTGCTCGCCTTCAACGTCGGGGTGGAAATGGGGCAGATGCTTGCCCTGGGCGCCATCCTGATTGTGATGGGCTACTGGCGCCGCACCGCCAGCTTCTTCAAGCACGCCTACTTCGCCAACGCGGCAATGCTCTGCGCAGGTTTCGTCCTGATCGGCATGCAGCTGACCGGCTACGCCATTTCCTGAATCCTTGAGAGATCCCTACCATCATGTACAACAGCAAGCCCCTCGAAAGTGACCTCCCCAGCAGCCGTCAGCTGGCGCGCACTACCCTCATCGCCGCCGGCATCGCCGTCGTGCTTCTCATCGGTGTCGTGCTGCCTGCGGAACACGCCGTGGATCCGTTGGGTATAGGCCGAATGCTGGGTCTGACCGAGATGGGACAGATCAAGCAGCAACTGTCCGAAGAAGCCGCAGCGGATGCGGCCATGGATGCCCGGGCCGAGGAGGGCCTCGCCGTGCTCACCCAGGTCTCCACGCGGGATCGCCAGACAGTCGAAGTCACTTCCAAGCCGGCCGCTGCTTCGGCCTCAGCGCCCGCAGCTACGGAGTGGCGTGACGAAGCCGAAGTCGTGCTGGCGCCCGGTCAGGGTACCGAAATCAAGCTTTCCATGAAGGAAGGCGAGCGTGCGACCTACACCTGGTCGGTCCAGGGCGGGGTGGTGAACTTCGACACCCATGGTGACGGCGGTGGTCGTGCCATCAGCTATGAGAAGGGGCGAGGTGAGGCGTCCGACCAGGGCGTACTTCTGGCCGCCTTTACGGGCAACCACGGCTGGTTCTGGCGCAATCGCGGCGAGGAACCGGTCACCCTGCTGCTGCGTACGGGCGGGCAGTATGAACAGCTGAAGAAAATGTAAGACCAGGCCAGGAGGGCGTGCCCGGGGCAGCCGGGTACGCTCCTCTGCAAACATTCGTCCTACCATCTCGACAAGGCCACGTGCCACATTTACCCTAGATCCCATGCGTCTTTCCGCCCGCCACCGTGTGCTCGCCCGCATCAGCCTTTTCGCGCTGATGCTGCTGAGTGTTGTGGCGCGGCCGATGGTGATCCAGCTGAGCGAACTGCATGGTCTGGAGCACGACATCGCCGCTGCGTTCGACCATGGGCATTCCCATCCGGCCGGAGCCAGTGACAACCTCGACGACGACCACGCCTCTGGTGCGCACAGCGTGCTGCACCAGGCAGACGCAAGCTTCGCAGGGAGCCTGTTCAATGGCCACCACCAGGTAGTCGCTCTCGCACTGAGCGCCGACGTGCCCGCATTGCGGCTGCTGCGCGTGCCTTTGGGTTATCCCGCCTCGCCCTTCCGGCCTCCGATCGTCTGACAACGCCTGCCGCGTCCGCGCGGCCTGTTCTGCTGCCTGCCTTAGCGGGCGGCAGCGCGTTGTTCTAACATCTTTCCGGAGGCTTCCGTGAAATTCCGTAGTGTGTGGGCGCTGGCCATTGCCGGCGCCTGCGGTATGGCCGTGCCTGGCCATGCCGCCGAAGTTCTGCGCCTGGAGGAAGCGGTCGCCCGCGCCCTGGGCAGTCATCCGAGCGCCGCAGCTGATGCCGCCCAGCTGGAGGCAACCCGCAGCCGTGCAGCCCGGGAGGGCCTGCCGGCGCCAATCATTCTGGGCGGGGAACTGGAGAACGTTGCTGGCAGCGGCAGCGTTTCAGGGATGGATGCCGCTGAGGCAACGTTCCGCGTATCCCGCCTGCTGGAACTCGGCGGCAAGCGCGCTGCGCGACAGGCATTGGGCGGCGCGGAGATCGACGCGGCCCAACGGGCAGGGGACGTGACTCGCGTAACCATCGCCACCCGAGCCGCAGGACGGTTCATCGATGTGCTGGCCGCGCAGGAGCATGTGGAACACGCGCAGGAGCGCATCGCGATGGCGCGCGCCCTGCAGCGAGAGGTCGGGCGTTGGGTCTCGGCGGCGCGCAATCCTGATTCCGACCTGCGAGCGGCAGAAATCGCAGTTGCCGACGCCGAACTCAAGCGCGATCAGGCGCTGGAGCGTCTGGAGTCGACACGCCATGCGCTCGCAGCTTCATGGGGTGCGTTGACGGTCGACTTTGGCGCCGTCGCTGGTGATACCTCGGTGCTGCCCCCCTTGAGCAGTTCCAGGCGATGGCCGCGAAGCTGCCTTCGACACCTCAGCAACAGCTTCTTGAGTCCCAGGCAGGCGTGCTGACCGCGCGCCGTAACGTGGCGCTTGCCGCCGCCCGGCCAGATGTCAGCGTGGGCCTGGGCATTCGCCGGCTGGAAGCCACCAAAGACAGCGGATTGGTGATGTCGGTTTCTGTCCCATTGGGCAGCCGCAAGCGATCAGCGTATTCCGTTTCTGAAGTCGACCACGAGCTGTCTGCCCTCAGTGCCCGGCGCCAAGCGCAGGCCGTTGAACTGCAACAGGAACTTTTCGATATCTACCAGCAATTGCGGCAAGCGCAGCTGGAGGTCGAGTCGGTACGCGAACGCCAGCTGCCCAAGGCCGAGGCAGCACTGAAGCAGAGCCGGCGCGGCTTCGAGGAGGGCCGATTCTCCTATCTGGCGCTGGGCCAGGCGCAGAAGACCCTGTTCGACCTTCGCGAGCGCGAAGTTGAAGCCGCCGCCCGCTATCTCCGACTGCTGGTCGAGGCAGATCGCCTCACCGCCTCCGCTCTGGACATCCGCCCATGAACCGCTACGCATTCCTGATCATGTTCCCCTTGGTCCTTTCCGCCTGCGGCGGTGACAAAGCCGCGACCGAAGCCTCTACCGAGACAGCTGCCGCATCCGCCGACTACGAACGAGGGCCGAATCGAGGGCGCATGCTGCGTGACGGCGATTTTGCCCTCGAGATCACCGTTTACGAAACCAACACGCCGCCACACTTCCGTCTTTACGCGTATCGCAACGACAAACCGATTCCGCCTTCCGAAGTGCAGGCGAGCATGCAGCTCAAGCGTCTGGACGGCGAGGTCAATACCTTCAGCTTCAAGCCGGAGAACGGCTACCTCGTCGGCAGTGGGGAGGTCACTGAGCCGCACTCGTTCGATGTGGTGGCCGAAGCCACCGCAGCAGGCAAGTCCCATCGCTGGAACTACCCCTCCTATGAAGGCCGTACGCGAATCGAACCACAAGCAGCTAAGGACGCGGGCATCGTGGTGGAAGCAGCAGGCAGTGCCAGCATCCGCGACACAGTGACCTTGATGGGCAACGTGACGGTCAACACGGCGCGGCAAGCCGCAGTGAAAGCACGCTTTCCCGGCGTGGTGCGCAGCGTTGCAGTCGAGATGGGCCAGCGAGTCAGTGCGGGCCAGACTCTGGCCACGGTGGAAGGCAACGACAGCATGCGCAGCTATGCCGTCATCGCGCCGTTTGGCGGAATTGTGTTGGCGCGTAATACCAGCGTTGGGGACGTGGCGGCAGACAACACGTTGTTCGAGATCGCCGACCTCTCCGAGGTATGGGTAGACCTGCGGGCACTGGGCACCGACGCCGAGCGGCTTGCTGCAGGCCAGGTGGTGACGCTTCGCTCAGCCACTGGCGCCCATGAAACCCAAGGACGGGTGCAGAGCCTGCTCCCCTTGGCCAGTGCCGGCCAAAGCGTAGTCGCACGGGTCAGCATCCCCAATGAAGACGGCCGGTGGCGCCCGGGTATGGCCGTGTCGGCCGAGGTCGTGTTGTCCGAAACCCAGGTCCCGTTGGCAGTCAAGGAATCCGGGCTGCAGCGCTTCCGTGACTTCACCGTGGTCTTCGCACAGGTGGGCGACACGTATGAGGTGCGCATGCTTGAGCTCGGCAAGCGCGATGGGCAGCTGGTCGAGGTACTCGGTGGCCTCAAGCCCGGTACCCGTTATGTCAGCGAGCAAAGCTACCTGATTCGCGCGGACATCGAAAAGTCTGGCGCGAGCCACGATCACTGAGGGGCATCCCATGCTAGAGCGAATCATTCGCGCGTCCATCGCGCATCGATGGCTTGTGCTGCTGCTCGTGCTGGCGCTGTCCGGCCTGGGCATCTGGAACTACAGCAAGCTTCCCATCGACGCCGTGCCTGACATTACCAATGTACAGGTACAGATCAACACCGAAGCCCCTGGCTATTCGCCACTGGAAGCCGAGCAGCGCGTGACCTTCCCGGTTGAAACCGCACTGGCCGGGTTGGCACGTCTGGAGTACACACGCTCAATCTCGCGCTACGGCCTTTCGCAGGTGACCGTGGTATTCGAGGATGGGACAGATATCTACTTCGCCCGCCAGCAGGTTGCTGAGCGTCTGCAGCAGGCGGCCTCCCAGTTGCCCAATGGCCTGAAGCCAACACTGGGACCGGTTGCCACGGGCCTGGGCGAAATCTTCATGTACACCGTGGAGGCCGAACCAGGAGCTGAGAAAACCTGGACGCCAATGGCACTGCGTACCCTGCAGGACTGGGTGGTACGCCCGCAGATGCGGCACCTGAAGGGCGTGACCGAGGTCAACACCGTGGGCGGTTACGTCCGCCAGTTCCATATCACGCCAGACCCCCGCAAGCTGCAGGCCTATGGCCTGACCCTGCAGGACGTCATGGAGGCCGTTGCCCGCAGCAATGCGAACGTCGGTGCGGGCTACATCGAGAAGAGCGGCGAGCAATACCTGGTACGCGTGCCTGGGCAGGTTGCCGACATGGACGGCCTGCGCAAGATCGTGGTGGCTAATCGAGAGGGGCTGCCGCTGCGGGTAGGCGATCTTGCTGATGTCCACGAAGGCACCGAGCTGCGGACCGGCGCCGCCACCAAGGATGGAAAGGAAGTTGTGCTTGGCACGGCCTTCATGCTGATCGGCGAGAACAGCCGGGCCGTCGCCCAGCGCACCGCTGCCAAGCTGAAGGAGATCGACGGCACGCTGCCCGAGGGCGTTCGTGCGCACCCGGTGTATGACCGAACCGAGCTGGTGGATCGCACCATTGAAACGGTGAAGAAGAACCTCCTGGAGGGCGCGCTGCTGGTCATCGCGGTGCTGTTCCTGCTGCTGGGCAATCTGCGCGCCGCGCTCATCACCGCTGCGGTCATCCCGTTGACCATGCTGCTAACGATCTCCGGAATGGTTCAGAACCGGGTATCGGCCAACCTGATGAGCCTCGGTGCGCTCGACTTTGGCCTGATCGTGGACGGCGCGGTCATCATCGTGGAGAACTGCCTGCGCCGCTTCGGTGAACGCCAGCATGCGCTGGGACGCCTGTTAACGCGCGAGGAGCGATTCTCCCTGGCCGCTTCGGCAAGCGCCGAGGTCATCAAGCCCAGCCTGTTCGGTCTGTTCATCATCGCGGCGGTGTACATCCCGATCTTCGCGTTGTCGGGTGTGGAAGGAAAGATGTTCCATCCCATGGCCTTGACCGTGGTAATCGCCCTCACCGGTGCCATGGCGTTGTCGCTGACGTTCGTGCCGGCTGCCGTGGCGCAGTTCGTCACCGGCAAGGTGTCCGAGAAGGAAACCAAGGTCATGCGTGGCGTAACCCGCCTGTATGGCCCTCTGCTGGAGCGGGCGGTCAGTGCCCGTAGGTGGGTGGTCGGCGCAGCGGTTGCACTTACCGTGGTGGCCGGCATCGGTGCCAGTCGCATGGGTACAGAGTTCATCCCCAACCTGGATGAAGGCGATATCGCCCTGCACGCGCTGCGCATCCCCGGAACCAGCCTTACCCAAGCCATCGGCATGCAACGCCAGCTGGAAGCTGCCATCAAGCAGTTCCCTGAAGTCGACGAGGTGGTGGCCAAGATCGGTACTGCCGAGGTGGCGACCGACCCGATGCCTCCGTCGGTCGCCGACACCTTCATCATGCTCAAGGATCGGGACCAGTGGCCGGACCCGCGCAAACCAAAGGCCCAGCTGATTGCCGAGCTGGAGAAGACCGTCAGAGCCATCCCCGGCAACAACTACGAGTTCACTCAGCCGGTGCAGATGCGCATGAATGAGCTGATCGCCGGCGTGCGCGCGGAAGTGGCGATCAAGCTCTATGGCGACGATCTGGATCAACTCGCACAGATCGGCAGCCAGATCGAGGACGTTGCCAACCGGATCACCGGCGCAGCGGACGTGAAGCTGGAGCAGGTCTCGGGCCTTCCGTTGATGACCATTACGCCTGACCTGGACGCGTTGGCGCGCTATGGCGTGGCAATCGACGATGTGCAGAAGACCGTATCGGTCGCATTGGGTGGGGAGTCCGTTGGCCAAGTATTCGAAGGTGATCGTCGTTTCGACATCGTCGTGCGGCTGCCCGAGAACCTGCGTCAGGACACGCGCACGCTGGAATCACTGCCTGTAACGGTGTCAGGTTCGACAGAGGCCGATGCTGATCGCGGTTTCGTTCCGCTGGGGCAGCTGGCCAAGGTTGAGGTGGCTCCAGGCCCGAATCAGATCAGCCGCGAGAACGGCAAGCGGCGTGTGGTTATCACCAGCAACGTCCGCGGACGCGATCTCGGCTCGTTCGTCGAGGAGCTGCGCGCCGCCGTCGGAGATGAAGTCCAGCTGCCTGAAGGTTACTGGGTGGAGTATGGCGGCACGTTCCAGCAGCTCATCTCGGCCAGCGAGCGGCTGATGGTGGTGGTGCCCGTAGTGCTGGTGATGATCTTCGGCCTGCTGTTCATGGCGTTTGGTTCGGGACGTGATGCCGCCATCGTTTTCAGCGGCGTGCCGCTCGCCCTTACCGGCGGTGTGGCGGCTCTGTGGCTGCGTGACATTCCGCTGTCCATCTCGGCCGGTGTCGGGTTCATCGCGCTTTCGGGCGTGGCGGTACTGAACGGCCTGGTGATGATCAGCTTCATCAAAAGCCTGCGGGAACAGGGTGTGCCTCTCCACCGCGCTGTCAGCGAGGGGGCAGCGGGACGCTTGCGACCTGTGCTGATGACTGCCCTGGTCGCCAGCCTGGGCTTCCTGCCCATGGCACTGAACGTCGGTGCCGGCGCTGAAGTACAGCGTCCTCTCGCCACGGTGGTCATCGGCGGCATCGTCTCGTCCACGCTTCTGACGCTGCTGGTGCTTCCTGCGCTTTACCGCCTCATCCATCGCGAGGGCGATACGTCCAAGGATGAAGCCGAATGACGCTTTCCCTTTTTCCAACGTTGAGGAACCTACGCTTGATTCCGTTGAACAGACCGTTGTCGTGGCTCCTCCTGCTGGCCGCGCTGTTGATTCCCTGGGCTGCGTTCGCCCACGGTGTCAGTGAGGGTGACCAAGCCTTCCTGGAGGACAGCACGGGCACCCAGCTGATTGCATTTACCTACCTGGGTGCCAAGCACATGGTCACAGGGTACGACCACCTGCTGTTTCTGTTCGGGGTGATCTTCTTCCTGTACCGGATGCGTGATGTCAGCATCTACGTGACCTTGTTCGCCATTGGTCACAGCACGACGCTGCTGCTGGGCGTGTTGGGTGGCTTCCACGTGAATGCCTACTTGGTGGACGCCATCATCGGACTGTCAGTGGTCTACAAGGCACTGGACAACATGGGGGCGTTCAAGCGCTGGTTCGGCGTGCAGCCCAACACCAAAGCAGCCGTGCTGATCTTCGGCTTCTTCCATGGCTTCGGATTGGCAACGAAGTTGCAGGATTTCACCCTGTCGGCTGATGGTCTTGTCCCGAACATGCTGGCGTTCAACGTCGGCGTGGAGCTGGGCCAGCTGCTGGCCTTGGCCGGCATCCTGATTCTGATGGGCTTCTGGCGTCGCCTGCCGTCCTTCCATCGGCAGGCCTACAGCATCAATACCGTCCTGATGTGTGCCGGCTTCGTGCTGATGGGCATGCAACTGACGGGCTACTTCGTTTCCTGACCTTTGATCGAGGCTTTCAATGTCCATTTCCATCAATCAGCAACTTCCCAGCACTCGCCGACTGCTCAAATCGACCGCGCTCGCCGTGGCGGTCGCTGGTGTGATTCTGATCACTACCGTACTGCCCGCCGAGTACGGCATTGACCCGACTGGCGTGGGTCGTGCCCTCGGTTTGGATGCGCTGGCCGCGAGCGGCGATTCCTCCGCATCTGAAGCCGTTCCTCAAACCTCAAATGGGCGCCCGGAAGCCATTGCGGCCTTGTCCGAGAAGGCCAAGGTCGCCTTCGGAGAGAACAAGGGGCAATCCCTTGATCCAGCGGCTGTAGGTTTTGGTTCTGGCGCGCTGCGTCAGGACACCATGACCATCGAAATCGAGCCAGGCAAAGGCATGGAGCTGAAGTCCCACATGACCACGGGTGCAGGAATGCTGTTCCGCTGGACATCCAGCGCTCCGGTTGCCGTGGACATGCATGGCGAGAGACCTGACGTGAAGGGAGCCTGGACCAGCTACGCCGTAGAGGGCGCCCAATCGAAAGCAGAGGGGACTTTCATCGCTCCCTTCGATGGAACACATGGCTGGTATTGGCAGAACCGAGGTACCTCGCCGGTGATCATCACAATCGAACTGAATGGCTATCAGGCCGACCTGTATCAGCCGTAACACCCCCGGCATTCCGCCGGAACCAACCCAGGAGTCAATCCATGAAACTGCGTTATACGTTCGCTGTATGCCTCGTTGCCGGCCTGACATGGTCCTCAGGCGCATCTGCCCACGATCCTGCCTTGCATGCCGATCCGGTGCCGGCCGCCGCGCCACAAGCTAAGCCAAAGACGTGCGAGCAGCTGGCTGATCGATCGAAGTACAAGGTTGATCTGAATGACTCTCAGACCAAGGCATTGAAGGAGCGTTGCGACGCCGAGGCGGCTTCGGGCGCTAAGAAGAAGTAAGCGGTGGGCAATGTGGCCCGGCTGTAAGTGTCGGGCCACATTGATGCAGAAGTCGCAGTGCAGGCACCGTGTGCTGGGACGTCCGTTTCTGGCCGAGATCGGACATTGCCCGCCTCGTTGAGCCGTACGCCTTGGCTGCTTAGGGTCTCTTGCACTCGGTGCCGATCTGCTCAGTGAGAACTGTCAGGGACTGCTGGAATGCGGCGGCGAATTGCTGGCTGCCCTCCCTCTCGTGGCTATGGGCGATCGAGGGGAGCAGTCTGGTCCACGTGTCGAGCAGAATCACCGGGTCTTGGTGTGTTAGAAACGAAACCCGCAACCCATACTCCATTGCTTTGAGGTAGCCGCGGTGCATCTCAAGTGCGGCCTCGCAAGCGTGGAGGCGCTCAAGGATTTCTGTGATCTCGGAGGTCATGGCAGTCTGGACAGGCAAGGGGTGGGAAGGCGATAGTTTGCGAACATCTGGACGAGTCCGCCATGAGCATCCTCAACCTTCTGCTCACTCGTGATCACCTTGTCGTCGCCGTGGATACCTTGGCAGAGGATGCTCTCACAGGGGCACATTCCGCCGGGGCAAAGCTGCTGCTGATCCCTCAGCACAACCTGATGTTTGCTACGCGAGGTTCTACGCAGTTCTTCCTTCGCATTTATGAGCTGGCGCTGCAGGCTAGCTACCGCGCAGATTTCACAATGGAACAGTTATCTGTCGAGCTGGGGTTGGTGGTGGACCAGCTGTGGCCGAACTACGAGAAGGCGGCAGCCGAGGCAGGATTACCGATCGAGCAGCTCGGGACCGAGTTGGTGTTTGGTGGCTGGTCGTCGAAGAGCGACCGGATGATGGCCACGGCATATGCCAAGAGCGGCAGCCAGCACCCTTGCGTGGTCCAGCCGATCCGGGGGCAGCTGGCCTCACCAGGCGAACCGCTCCGGGCCGTGATTCCTAGCATGGCCCAGAAGGATCTGCTGGCCCACGCACGCCTGCAGGCCAGCTACCTCAATGAGCAACTTGGCCGGCGAGTGGCGGGAGGCCGGTTGCTGGCTGGGTTCTTGCAGAAGGGACAGGCCGTGCTCAAGGATCTTGGAGAGATCTAGGTCGTTGGCGGCAATCCGGCTAACGCCAGAATCCGTCCGCCCCTTATTTCTCTTCTCCGCGGGACCAGTAGGCTCAAGGCTAGTCGTGGATAAGAAAGATCTATCGGGGGAGGGGGCTATCGTCTTCTGACCGAAGCCGGGCATTGGTCAGTCGCCCGATACTGACTTGCGCCGGCTGCTGCCGCGCCCTCTCCTAACGCGACGATCCTCAGCAGCGACACGTTGGGGTTGGTCTTATCAGAAGGACAGGAAGCTGATCAGTGCTTCCCTAGAGGTGATGTGAGGCAGATGCCCAGTTGTGCAGGAACTCCTCTTGCTCCAATGTCTCAACGGCACCAAGGCGTACCATTCTCACGCGCCTGATCGCATCCTCGCTGCTCAGGGAAGTCTTGGTGCTGAGGAGAAGCATGCAGGCGACAGTGCCTGCTCTGCCAAGTCCGCCCTTGCAATGGACGACAACCCGTTTGCCGTTAAGTAGCGCGTTGCAGATGGACGTCTCCAACTCCTTCCATCGCTGGAGGAACCCGTAGTCGGGCGCGGCGCCATCCACGATCGGCAGTCCGTACCACCGTAGACCATGGTCTGCTGCACGCTCTGGCAGAGCGGCGATCTGAAGATCCTCGAACTCCCAAGGCTCAATTAGACTGATGAGATGACTTGCGCCCCATGAACTTATAGCTTGAAGGTCCATATCCAAGTCTCGCGACCACGATCCGGTCATAGCTGTGACTTGATGCTTGCCAGGCGCGAACGTCACCCCGATGGCCCCACCGCAATGGCCAACCGGGAGAGTCGCAATCTGAAGGGGGTGGGAAAGACTGGTTCTGGTCACGCTGACTCCGGCGATTGAATGGCGCGCTCTGTCATGCAGAGAACCTAGACGTGGCTTCGTCTGCGGCTCTGGCGCGATGGCTTCGATTGATGCTTAGTCAGGCGAGCTAGAAAGCAGCGACACTCTCTCCCCGATGCGTCGCTGGGCGGCCTGCAACCCACTGTCATCAGCAAGGTACGGTGATGCGAATAGCGGGGCCTCAACCCAGAACTTGTGTTGACCCCGGTGGATGTAGGGGCGGTGGTCGTCAAGCAGCAGAGCTTGGCCAAGTAGTGGAGACACGAATCGAAGGTCCTTGGTAGGCCCAGTCCATTCGACGTAGCGGACCCCTGTGAACCAGCCAGGCACATGGCCTTCCTCAGCCAGAAGTAAGGCGATTCTTAGCGACATATGCCGAGATACCGTTGTGAAAAGCACAACCTCATCAAAGGTGGTTCTAGCATAATCTAGGAAATCCCGAAGTCCTGGTCGAGGAATTTGGCTGACCGCATTGGAGATCAGGGTTCCCTCAAGATCGAGGGCGAGGATACTGGGGCGCATGCGATAGGAGCCTATCTACGTTTGAGTGCGTCGTAAGAGACGCGATCTGAGTCCTGGCCCCTCTTGCTGCCGAGCCAGAATAGGAGGGGCGAGCCAGTAGTCGTCGCCAATAGGCAGTAGGCACTCCAGCGCGACATCGACCATCAGCGGTCGCCGCCATGCAGGGTCCGGCAGAAAGCAGTAGTCAGACTTGCTTAGCGTTCCTGATGCTTGCTTGCGAGATAGCCAATCTGCTCGACTGCGTATCTCGCGGCTCAGCACGGTCAATGCTGCGGATTCGTCGCCGCCGGTGCTTAAGAACTCACTCGCAGCTCCCCGGACTGACGACCAAAGCACGTATCGCTTGCGTCCCAAACTCAGCTCACGCCATTCTCTTTCCTGTACACATAGGATCTCCTCGGCGTGTTGAGTACGGATCCGATGCTTGCGTAGCAATGACACGAGATAGGCAGCAGCTTCGCGGTCGGAAAGCTGACGCCAGAGCCACTGTCGGTCCTGTGCTCCAAGCGAGGGGCGCCATGCTCTAAGTGCATGGGTTAGTGAACTACTCAGGTCGTCAGGCAGCTGACTGCTCTCCCGATAGCTCCAGCTAATAGGGTCGTAAAGAGATCGCCTTGTAGAGCCATTTGACGAGCTCGTCTCAGCTAGGACCCCCGCTGTCTGAAGGAACAGCAGCAAGTGCTGCGCAACTGCTGTGTCAGCGGCCACAGGTGCGGAAATCGAAGTGGAGCGCTCGAGCGCACACCACGCGCACGCGTAGAACGGCCCAAGCGATACTAGCAGCGCATCGAGGTCTGGCCACGGAGGGATGAGGGTCTGTTGGTCACGACCATAGATCACTCGATCCCCGGCAGTTCAACCGGCTCTGATGCTAGCAAGCCACCGGAAAGTCGTCTACACAATTTTCATGTAGTGCCCGGCTCGGCCATAGATTTCGTTCCGCTCCTCCAGGCGGACCTGATGGCTACCAAGACGATCTACCAAAGTGCGTACCTTCGGTTGGTCGGTCTGCTCCGCGAGCGACGTGAGTCGTTGGGTATCAGTCAAACCCGGCTAGCCGCTCATCTGGGGTGGCCTCAGCAGCGAGTCTCTTCCGTTGAGTCTGGGGCCCGACGCTTGGACGTATTGGAGTTCTGCCTCATCGCTGCTGCCTTGGGGTTCTCTCCGGCTGAGGTATCTGATCAGGTCATGAAGATGCTACAGAGCGTGCGCGGCAGCCAGATTAAGGGCCGGCACTAGCGAGCGACGGTGGCGATCGCGTCAAGCCAGATGATTCATGTGGGCTCTTTCTGGGGGTGCCACCTGTGAAGCGGAGAACCTTCTTTGGTTGAGCTGCTGCCAACGTTCGGCCTTGTCTGATCAATGACTGTTCTGGTTTGAGTTGCCTCATGGAGTACTTGCGCGGTTACGCCCAGACTGTGCGAACTGCACGAAGACAGCCGCGGCACATTGAGGGCTGGTCGCATGCGCGAAAACCTGGTTGAGGGGGGCGAAAGTGCCTGCCTGAGCCGGGTTGCGCGCCTGATGGCAGCAAAAGGCCTGCAACCTAGGAGTTAGATGACGCAAGTCCTCCGTCCAGCCGTTCAGGGCCGTTGATAGAATGCGGAACCAACATTGACGCGGGCGGCCCTCATGAATTTCACAGAAGCCATTACGATTGGAACGGTAGTATTTGCCGGAGTTTCAGCCATCGGCTCTGCGATTACAGCGGTTATCACTGCCAGTTCAATCCGAGGAACCCGGCGGGACCAGGAGAGCAAGCAGATGCTGGAGCAGGCCGTCCTTTCCTTGGAACGTGCCTATGAAGCCCTTGCCAAGGATGCCAAGCCTGTTGGCGCGCACTTAAAACTGACCCAGGCTGCGCGTTGAACTTTGACCCACCCGGTGTACGGGGCTGAGGGTATCAGTTGGTGGTCTGGGTGGTGGCCTCCTTTGCCCTGATTCTGGCTTTGGTCTTGTTGGCGGCGGTGCTGTTGCGCAGCCGCCAGGAGTCGTTGCCGGTCTCCAGGATGTGGCAGTGGTGGGTGATGCGATCCAGCAGCGCGGTGGTCATCTTGGCGTCGCCGAACACCTGACCCCATTCGGAGAAGGCCAAGTTGGTGGTGATGGCGAGGCTGGTGCGCTCGTAGAGCTTGCTGATCAGGTGGAACAGCAGCGCGCCGCCTGAGGGGGTGAACGGCAGGTAGCCCAGTTCATCGAGGATGACCAGGTCGGCATAGGTCAGGCGCAGGGCGATCTGCCCGGCCTTGCCCTGGGCCTGTTCCTTCTCCAGCGCATTGACCAGTTCGATGGTGGAGAAGAAGCGCACGCGCAGGCGATGCTGGCGCACGGCCTGGATGCCGATGGCGGTGGCCAGGTGGGTCTTGCCGGTGCCCGGTCCACCGACAAGGACGACGTTCTCGGGGGTGTGGATGAAGTCACCCTGGTGGAGTCGTTCGACCAGTGCGCGATCAACGGGACTGGCCGCGAAGTCGAACCCGAGCAGGTCACGATGGACGGGGAAACGTGCGGCCTTCATCTGGTTGGCCTGGGCACGAACCTGCCGTTCGGCGGACTCGGCCTGCAGCAGTTCGGCCATCCAGTGTTCGGGCTCCATGGTGTGCAGGCGCATCTTGGCCAGCAGTTCGGGCCACTGGCTGGCCATGCCGTGCAGCTTGAGCTGCTGCATGCGCAGCGGCAGGTCAGGCGTCGACATGATCTGCCTCCCGCAGGGCGTCGTAGCGGGCCGGATCGGACACCGGCGGATGACGCAGCGTCACTCGCGAGGCGACCGTCTCGATCGTGCGGTCCGGATGCTGCAATCGCCCCAGCACGTTGAGCACGTGGTCGGCGCGCACCAGGCCGGACTCGAGTGCCAGTTCCACCGCCACCAGTACCGCTTCGAGCCCGTGCACGGGTACGGCGGCCAGCACCTGGGCCATGGCGCGGTCGCCGTGAGGCTGGCGCAGCAACACCTGCTGCAGCTTGCGCAGCGGATCGGGCATGGACAGGAACGGCGCGCCGTCACGCAGTGCCCCCGGCTTGCGCTGGACCAGGGCGATGTAGTGCTGCCAGTCGTAGTGGACCCGATCACGCTCGAAGCTGCGCCGGTGGCGGGCGACCTCGGCCTCGCCGACCACCACGGCCAGTTCGAAGGGATACACGCGCAGGCTGGCGACGGCGTGGGCGTGTTCGCACGGCACGCTGTAGCGGTTGCGCTGGAAGCTGACCAGCGCGGTCGAACTGACCCGCACCGGCCGCTCGATGTAGCCGTCGAAGGGCGCGGGCATCGGCATCAGGTGGGGCTGTTCGTCCTCCAGAGCTTCGGCCACGGTGATGTCGGAGGCATCCGGATGCGCCTGCATCGGCCAAGCGGCGCGGCACTCGCTGGCGAGCCAGGCATTGAGGGTGTCCAGATCTGGCCAGTGGCGGGCCCCGGCCTCGATCCAGATCTGTCGGCGCCGGTCCTGCACGTTCTTCTCGACCCGCCCCTTCTCCCAACCCGCGGCGCGGTTGCAGAACTCCGCGGCGAACAGGTAGTGGCTGGTCATGGCGTGGAAGCGGGCGTTGACCCGCCGTTCCCGGTGCTGGCCGATCCCGTCCACCGCCGTCTTCATGTTGTCGTAGATGCCGCGGCGCGGCACGCCACCGAAGGCGGTAAACGCCTGGGTATGAGCATCGAACAGCATCTCGTGGCTCTGGGTGGGATAGGCCACCAACCAGAAGGCGCGGCTGCAGGCCAGCTTCACGTGGGCGAGATCCAGCGGCATCTTGGCGTGGCTGCCGACGAAGGCGTACTCGCGGCTCCAGTCGAACTGGAAGGCTTCACCCGGAGGAAAGTGCAACGGCACGAAGGCCGGGCGGCGGCTGGCGCCGCCGGCCGCCTTCCACTGGCGGATGAAGGCCGTCACCCGGGTGTAGGTGCCCGGATAGCCGATCGCCTGCAACTGCGAGAACAGCACCTTGGCGGTGCGTTGTTCCCGCCGGGGACGATGGCTGTCGGCACGCAGCCACGTCTCCAACTGGGACCGGTAGGGATCGAGCCGGGAGGGCGAGGCTCGCCTGGGATAGACCGGCTCGGACTGGCCGCTGCGCAGCCATCGCCGGATGGTATTGCGGGATAGGCCCGTGCGCTTGGCGATCTCGCGCAGCGGCAGGCCATCGCGGAAATGCATCCGCCGGATCTTGGCCAACATGACCATGGTGATCACTCCTGAAATCCCCCGAGCAAAAGATGCTCAGGATGTGGGCTTCAGGTGGGTCAGTTTTACCCGCGCATCACCGCCGAAAGTGGGTCAGTTCTGGATGCGCGCCAACATGCCAAGCCCTACAATCCACCTGAACCAGATCGCATCGCCTGGCTTAGTGCTGCACGCCTACTTACCCAGTATCAGTGGATCAAGAAACGGGTGACTTCCGTCCCGCATAAGCTTGTTCTGGAGGAACAGGAAGAACATTGGCGGCATCGCTTCTATCTACTCCTGCAGCCCCTCATTGGTGTCCGCGGAGTGGGGTACTACAGCGGCGGTCCTTCCTTGGCAGAAAAAGAAGAGCTCATTGAACCGATGTCGGCAGTGGTCATTCATACTTTTGCAAAATGGCCGGAAGGCAAAGTGGATCCGCTCGCCGCTCTTCAGCCCGATAGCATCGACCCTAATGCCGAGTTCCTCAAGGGCAACATGGGTTTGCAGCGCTACCTAGGCGGTCGCGGATTCATTAGATCCACTGGCCCGGAGTGATCCTGCTCAATGCGTCGAATCACCAGAGCGCCGTTGTGGGCATTGGCAATGGTGCGCTGGGTCTCTGCGGGAGACCCACTCTTCTTCCTGCCAACAAGGCCCGAGCAGTCAGGCTTACCAAGCGCCCGGGCTTGCCGAACGGCATCAGGAGGCCGAACCCTGCTGCTGGTGTGCCGACTCGGAAGGCTCTTCTGATTCCTCGTCAATGATCTGCTCTGAGTCGTCGGCTTCGCTATCCGAGGATGCCTCCTCCGCATCTTCTAGGTGTTTGTTCGTCGCCCTTGCGACCTCTTCCCGGCTAAGGGTCTTCTCGACCACCATTTTAAGCACGACGAGGATCTGGTCCACGACTTCGTCCTCAGTCTTCGCATCAACAAGAACCCCTCTACCCCTACCGTCCACTGTTAGCCTTGCGGACGAGCCGATCCTATGCACCCAGACTAGATAGTGGCAATTGTCCGCCAGGTCCTCGCATTCGGCCACGAACCAAAGTTCCTCTTTCATCACTACTCCTATCTGACCATTGTGTGTTGGTTGATATCGGTACGGGAATTCAGGCCTGTAGGGTGACTTGCCGCATTCCCCAGCAATGAGACGGTTGCGAGCCGAATTTGCGACGTCGGTCAACATACATCATCAATTAAAGAGGCCAGGTGCCGCTAATGTTGGTGATGCACTCCAGCAACATCAGGCATGACTGACCTCACCTTCTTCCCCGACGGCGATCAAATCTGGGTAATCGATGGCTATGTCAAACCCCACAAGGGAACTGAGTCGACCTC
The DNA here is from genome assembly GCF_051983905.1 of Stenotrophomonas sp. STK17_22. Taxonomy (NCBI): domain Bacteria; kingdom Pseudomonadati; phylum Pseudomonadota; class Gammaproteobacteria; order Lysobacterales; family Lysobacteraceae; genus Stenotrophomonas; species Stenotrophomonas sp. STK17_22. Next base: position 4,890,620 of record NZ_CP197010.1, on the reverse strand, counting down.
GGTTCTTTGTTATCTCACATCGATCCCAGCTGACATCGGCGATGATCCGTCAAAGCTGAGCAAGTCTCAGATCGCGACGATCTTTGGACGGGAGAATTCTGCCTCATTCACTACAGCTATCTTCGCGGGTTCCCTACCCAGCTACGCGGTGGGCTTCGCGTTTCAATGTGAAAGATACGTGGGATGCAAGCACTCACCTACTGTGGCCTCTCTGGCTGGATGCAGGATGAAAGAGTAAGTGTCACAGCGGCGGCATCGCAAGGATGCGGAGACGCTATAGTGAAGGTCTAAGAACTCATTCACACCATCTGACCACACGGACGCGTAGCCAACATGTCACTGAGTACAACGCCTGGAATCGACATCGGTGCGGTTGAGCGGGTCATGAGATCCGTTCTGCCCCAGTTGAAGGCGCTGCGTAAGAGAAATGAGTTGGATGAGGATGAGGAAGCCAAGCTCATCTACGCGAACCAGAAGTTGGGAGCCGCCTTCTATAAGTCGGAGTACACACGTAGTCACATAGGTTGGGAGCACGCGCTCGATTTAATCTATGCAGTGCTGAATGCTGGCGATCTCGACGATGCCCGAGCGTTTGCAACGCGGCTTGATGCTGCGCTGAAACAAACAGCGGTGCATCTCGACTATATTGCCGTCATCCCTTTAGGGTTCTTTCAGCCCATAGCTTTCGCTTCGAAGAGGCAGAGCGTTTTTCGCCCATTCCAAGTTGGTCCATTTACACTAGTGCCAGCTGCAGCCACGAGCGAAGCGCTGAACAAGCGCATCAAGATGTTTAACTCCAAAGCTGTGCCGGACGACTTATTCGAACATCAGCAACGGCAGACTGACCAGGCACTGAGCAGCAATCCTTTGTTGCTCCTGCCAACCCATGGGTCTTCGGATTCCCTACGCCATCAGACACGTGCAGCTGCTCGCCGCGTGATCGGATTAATTGAATTGTTTGGTCGAGTTTTCGGCGTAAAGAAGCCGGTGCTGGGGAAGGAGGCCACACCAAGCTATTTGTTCCTCATCAACAAGCGTACGGGGTGGCTTGATCGGGTTATGGCGATGCGCCCGTTGACTGTGTCCATTTCGCTGGAGAGAAAGCTTCTTCAAGTAATGAAGCGGCCCGACGTACCAATTGCCCTCAAGCTGCTCTCCTTGGGTGAGGAAAAAACCTTGAATGCACAGCTTAGGAACGCGCTGGAATTCTTTGGTCGAGCCGTGGGCGAGAAGGATAGCGTGGCGCGATTCATATTCTTTGTCATATCAATGGAGGCAATTTTCTCTCGCGATAAGCACGCGCCCATCAAGATTACTCTGGCTGACTACGCGTCACTACTTTGCTTTAAGGGCGAGGACCGAAGGCGCGTCCATGCGGATCTTGGAAAAATTTACGATGCTCGATCAGAAATTGTGCATACAGGTGTAACTAGCGTCAAACATACGTTGCTGATAAAAGCCGAAGCGCTAGCGGCAAGAGCGTTGTACTGTAGTTTGATGCTTGCCATTCATCTCGATGATGGTCAAGGGGATCTTCAAAATAAATTCTTCGATTTGCTCAAGGGCATGAAGATCGGTGTCGAACTCAATCCAATTAAGCTGCCCGCTTGGCAGGGCTATGGCCCGGATGCAGGCGAATAGTTGAAACGTCGAAGTGCGTGTATCTGATCGATCTTGCCGAGATGGAGCAGCTCTCAGTGACGTACCTGGGCTCGTGGCCTCGAGACACCATCCCTTCAAACAAGCCGGCGCACAATTCGACGGCTTGTTATGTTATTGATTTTAAAGGCCTCGGCCCTTCTTCTCCAAACACAAAAGAAAATTCCGCCCGGCCCTTGAAAAGAGTGATGGTCATCACAAAATAGACGCTTGGCTGAACAGAAACAGCCGGCTGCACGCGGTCTCATGCCTCGAGACGGCAGGGCGGCAATCTGAGATTGATGGATCAACTTTCAGGGGGATGTCGAGATGGCGACTAAGCACCAAGTGATTTTCTACCCGGTTGGTAACGGGGACACGACGCAGATCATTCTTGATAATGGAAAACGAGTTCTCTTCGACTTCCGTCACAAACAGTGCGCGGAAGAAGAGTCGACACCAGAGATTGATCTGAAGGCAGCTCTCAAGAAAGACCTTGCCGACGCAGGCAAGGAAAGCTTCGACGTCGTTGCATTCACCCACGCAGACAATGATCACATCGAGGGAAGCACTGACTTCTTCTGGCTGGAGCATGCAAAGGTCTATCATGGCGACGGTCGGATCAAGATCGACCAGTTGTGGGTCCCCGCAGCAATGCTCTTGGAGGAGGCCACCCAAGAACAGCAGAGCGAAGAGTTCGTGCTTCTGAGGCAAGAGGCGCGCCACCGTCTGCTGGAAGGAAAAGGCATTCTGGTCTTCTCACAGCCAGAGGCGCTGATGGAGTGGCTGGAGCCCAAGTTGGAAGCACGCGGCGAAGCATTGACGGCCCGGGATCACCTGTTTGTCGACGCTGGCACTGTCGTTCCGGGTTTCACCTTGCAAGAAGACAACGTGGAGTTCTTCTGCCACTCGCCCTTCGTCGAACATTGCGACGATGGGGACATCATCCGCAACTCAGCAGCCTTGGTGTTCAACGTGAGGCTCCAGGCAGACGGCCGCACCTACGACTACCTGGAAGTTGGTGATGCCGACTACTGCGACCTGGAGAGAATTGTCGACATTACGAAGTATCACGGCAATGAAGACCGTCTTGCCTGGGACCTCTTCAACATTCCCCATCACTGCAGCTACAAGGCACTCGGGGCAGAAAAGGGGGAGAAGGACACTGTTCCCTGCGAAAAGGTCGCTGAACTTCTCATGATGGGAAAGAAGGACTCGTACATCGTCGCTTGCTGCAAACCTGTGCCCGACATTAAAGAGTCCTACGAGCAGGTCCAGCCACCCCACATTCAAGCCCGCAGAACCTACGCGTCCTATCTTGAGAAGGTTGGTGGAAGATCCTTCCTCGTCACCATGGAAGAGCCTAACGCCAACAAGCCCAAGCCAATTGTCTTTGAGGTGGCTGCCGCAGGCGTCACATGGACGAAAGCAGCGTCGTCATTTGGCTCTGCGGCCATCGTTGCCTCCCGCCCAGCCAGGGCAGGAGCATGAGCTCGGAGTACTTTGCGCATACATTGACTGCTCTCGACGATCTAGCGGCAGTCACATCGCGTACAAGCGCGATGATCGCAGCTGTCAATGCTCACCGTGACTTCAAGCTCATTGAGGTGATGCGTAGCGCCAAGGTAGATGAGCTGGAGACCGTCTACCTAATGGTGGACGTTGAATGCCACGGTGTGCCCACCCACAATGAATACGGGCTCCGCTTTCGGGAGCGCATGCTTATACATGTACCTCAGGACGATGCGAAGGCAACGGTCGTTTGGTCAATGCGAAAGGACTTTCCGAGGCTTGCACACCAAAACAGCGTGACGTCGCAGGGCCCAGCTCAGCTCTGCTTGTATTTCGAACCGCCCCCCGTTGTCGCTCGCACCTGGACTCCTTCGTCATTTCTTGCTCGGATCCAGTGGTGGATGGAGAAGAATGCCAAGGGCGAGCTGCATCTGGCCGATCAGCCTTTGGACATGCTGTTCTTTGAGTCTCGGCATGAACTGCTGATCCCTTGGGATCTTGACCAACTGGCGGCAAGGGGGAAGCTCAGTGTCATCGCTGCAGCTGCGCGTAAGGACGATGGCTGGACACTGCGCATCGTTGATCAACTGCCTGCCAACAAGTCTCTCCACGCTACTCTGGTCAAGGTAGATCTTGAGCCCATTGAAGGCGGGATGATTGAATGGGATCCGCATACTCTCGGACAGTTGAATGAGCTTTTGGCACGGCGAGGAGCGGACCTGCTTCCGCTTGTAACAGCAGCTATCCAGGCAGCGACGCCTTCAGGCGGACTCACTCGCCAGGATGAGGTTCCGAGCACGCTTGTGCTGCTCTCTGTTCCCATCAAGCGTGCGTCGACTGGCGAGGTCGAAGGAATCACCTATCGCGCCTTCTTCCTTGATGGTGGGGCACTGAAGATCGGAACTATGCTCGGTGCCCTTATCCCGCATGACGGTCGGTACTTCAGCTCAGTTGGTGTTGTTGGAAATCAGCCGCAGGAAGGTTGGGAGTCTATCGGGCTTGATCCAGTCACCGTTCTTTGGGAGAACAGCCCTGAACGTGCACGCACCCAGTCAGGCTTCAGCGATGCAGGGCCGCAAGGCGTATTGATCGGCGTTGGATCTTTGGGAAGTGCTTTGTTGGACCTATGGGTTCGATCTGGCTGGGGTCGGTGGACTGTAGTGGATAAGGATCATGTCCGACCGCACAATCTGTCACGCCACACTGCATTCAATAGACAGATTGGGCTACCCAAGGTTCTGGCAGTCTCCGCGAATGCCAGGGAGGTCACGCGTAACGGTTCGGCTGTGACTCCTCTCGAGGAAGACGTCCTTACCAGTACATCGCCAGAGCTGGCGCAGGCCCTCAGGAGCGCAAACTTGGTCGTAGATGCAACTGCAGACCTAGGGTACCCGCGGGCGTCAGCAGTCGTGGATGATCGATCACGGCATGTGAGCGTGTTCGTAACTCCCACCGGTCGGTCGGGAGTCATGATGCTTGAGGACGTCGCCAAGGAACGGTGCTTGCGTACGATTGAAGCTCAGTACTACCGCGCCATCATCAATTCCGATTGGGGAAGGGCCCATCTTGAGGGCCATCGCGGAGCGTTTTGGAGCGGAGCATCGTGCCGTGACATCTCAATGGTCCTACCGTACTCGAGTGTGATGATTCATGCCTGTCAGTTTGCCGAGAGCATCCCAGTCCATATTGCCAACCCCCAGGCCGCCGCGTTGATCTGGCAGCGAGATTTGAGCGGTCAAACGGAAGCGATAGAGATCCCACTGTCTGATAGGCGGATACACCAAGCAGCTAATGGTCTCTGCATCTACATGGATGAAGGCCTACACGAACATCTGCATGCTCTGCGCGGCAATAGTCTTCCCAACGAGACGGGGGGCATCCTCCTTGGTTACCACGACTTCACGCAGAACCTGCTCGTCGTTGTAGATGCGCTCCCGGCGCCAGCCGACAGTAAGGGTACGCCCGCTTCGTTTGAGCGCGGCGTTGCCGGAATGCCAGAGGCTGTCGCAGAGGCACAGAACCGCACTGCTGGAATCGTTGGATACGTTGGAGAGTGGCACAGCCACCCAGACGGCTGTCCTCCAGAGCCAAGCCGAGCTGATCTTGTGCAGCTGGTCGAGCTCGCTATGGGAATGCACGAAGAAGGCCTTCCGGTAATCCAAGTCATCGTTGGAAGCCATGACATTCGTGTTGTCCAGGCGGAGGTTCAGCCTTGAAAGATCGCCAGATCGATCTAGTGCTGTCCGGTGGAGGCATCAGAGCAATGACCTTCCACTTGGGGGTCATGCGGGCGCTGGCAAGGGCTGGTTGTTTGGAGTCAGTGTCTCGGATATCCAGCGTGTCGGGAGGGAGCCTTATCACCGGACTTGTGCTGCATCGCTCTGGCATGGCATGGCCGACTTCAGAGCGGTTTCTCGAACAGATCTACCCGGCACTCCGCGATGAACTCACCTCACGCAGCCTCCAGTGGGATGCACTCCGCGAATTGTCGAGCCTCTCGAATCTCCGGTTCTTGTTGAGCCGCTCGAATCTCTTGGCAGCTGCACTGCGCCGCCGGTGGGGCATTGAGAACAGGCTTTGCGATCTTCCCGCGACACCTGATTGGTCAATCAATGGGACCAATGCTGAGAACGGACGCCGCTTTCGGTTCAAGCGTGCAGACTTGGGAGATTACCTCACGGGCTACGCAGCTGCGGGCAACTTCCCCCTGGCCAGCGCAATGGCTGTCTCGGCCGCCTTCCCAGGCGGCTTTGGTCCGCTTCGCCTCAGGGCGGACAAATTCAGGTGGAAGCGTCGAGCGAACTGGAGCGGGCCTGCACACGAAACCGTAGACTCCCAGCCGGGCTCTGTAATCCATCTCTACGACGGTGGCGTATACGACAACCTTGGACTTGAGCCCTTCTTTGATGCGGGTAGTGGAGAGCCGAAGGAGCCGAACGGCCACTTCATCCTGGTGTCAGATGCAGGAAGGCCCTTGGATATGGGCTTCAGCAAATACTCTCTGAATCCATTCCGGATCAAGCGCGTGGCCGACATCATGTCTGACCAGTCACATGCACTGAGGGTTCGCTCCTTTCACCACTACCTCTCTAAGAGTGCCAATAGGGGAGCAATGATCTACATCGGCAGTCCAACCAGTGCGGACTCTGCAGATGAGGAGGAGGCAAACTTCGTAGCGAGATTCCCAACAAGCCTTATCAAGCTCACCGCAGCCGACTTCGACAGAATTGCGATCCACGGTGAAAGGCTTACACGCTTGCTCTAGCAGAGCCCAAGGCCTCCATTTCCCTAGAATAGACCCCGTCTGCCGTGAAGAATTTGGTCGGCTCGTTCTGTCACCCCTGACGACCTAAATGCTTACATGGTGGGATTTCTCACAAAAGCCGCCACCAGTTGGAACCGCGCGGGATACTGCACGCTGCGCGCCGCACGGGCGATGCGGATGTGTCCGGACTCCAGTGGCTCGCGCAGGGTTTCCAGCGCGCTGCGGTTCCACTCTGGAAGCTCATCGAGGAAGAGGACTCCATGGTGGGCCAGCGAGATTTCACCGGGGCAGGGCGGATTGCCGCCACCCACCAGCGCCGCCGCGCTGGCGCTGTGATGTGGTGCCCGAAAAGGCCGCTGCCGCCAACGCCGCGGATCCAGCCCTTCGCCACTCACAGAGGCAATAGCGGCCAGCTGCAGCGCCTCAGTCTCTTCGGTATCCGGCAACAGGCTGGGCAGGCGCGAGGCCAACAGCGTCTTGCCGCAGCCAGGGCTGCCGATCAACAGCAGATGGTGTCCACCCGCGGCGGCAACTTCCAATGCGCGTCGTGCATGCGCCTGCCCGCGCACGTCGGCCAGATCGGGCAGCGGTAACGGCGTCGTGTCCACGCGCTCCACGGGTGGCAGCAGGCGCGGATTGCCAAGCCCCGCGCAGCATTCCAGCAGGGTACGGGCCACCCGCACATCAGCATGCTCGGCCAAAGCTGCCTCTGCGGCATTGCCCGGCGGCACCACCAGAATGCGCCCGGCTTCTGCCGCCGCAATCGCCGCCGGCAGCGCTCCGGCTACCGGCCGCAGTTCACCGGTCAGGCCAAGCTCACCCAGGAACTCGTACTGCAGCAGCGACTGCGGATCGACCTGGCCGCTGGCCGCCAGAATGCCCAGCGCAATCGCCAGGTCGTAACGCCCACCTTCCTTGGGCAGGTCGGCGGGCGCGAGGTTCAAAGTGATGCGCCGCTGCGGGAAGTCGAAGCGCGCGCAGAGCAGGGCGGCACGGACGCGCTCGCGCGATTCGCGCACACTGGTCTCGGCCAAGCCCACGATCTGAGTGACAGGAAGGCCGCCAGAGAGATGCACTTCCACCCGCACCAGCGGGGCATCGACCCCGGCGCGGGCACGGCTGTAGACCAGCGCCAGGCCCATGTGTGGTTTCCCGTTTAGAGACATTGAATAGTGCAACAGCAATCGGCGGTCAGCCATCGGGGACTGCATCAGACGCGGCTAGGAAATGCCCTAACGTTGAATGAAAGTTGTGATGGGCAACGCAGCGACGCCCGTCACTTTGGACATTGAAGCAGGCGTTGATCGAGATGTGGGAAGTTGGAGTCAGTAGTCGGGTCCCGGGCAAGCCCGAATCATCGTGTACGAACGCACAGGCGAATCTTCTTTGGTTGATGGAACATCATGGATTCGGGGAATTCCAAGTACCGGCTCTAAAGCGTTGCCTCATAGAAACGGGTCCACGTGACCAAAAGACGAGTAGCGCTAATCGTCAACCGTTGTTCCCGCCAAAGTGACGCATATGGCTGAAAATTAGATGTCCCAATGCGCGGCTGATGGGTGAATATGAAATTCAAGATCTGACCAAAACCCTTTACATCACGGTGTTTGCAAGTCTGCGAGAAAGGAATGGAGCGTCGATAGGAAGAATCAATTGTCATTTCATTGATGTCGGTGAAAGAAGAGTATCCAACACTGAGTCCATCGTGATCCGGAGAAGAACGGTAGAAATCCAAAAGTTCGATGCCTTGTTCTTATCTGCCTATCAGGGAGATTGCGACAGTAATGTCGGTGCGGCGTCTGGCAATTGGATGCCGCTGGTATGCAGTATCTCTGGCGGGCCGAAAGTAAGTCGCTCGTTCCACATGTTGAGAAATTGGTTCTCAGCCTGTGAGTCTCTAAGGATCAGTTTCCGGTTCTGGTGAGTACATGTGGAGCAATGATGTGTGCTGCCATTCCCTGCCGTTGGCGGTGCACGATGAAAATTATGAGAGGAATTTCTATGGCGAAGAAGTGATGGAGTGAGTTCAGAGGCTCAATTGCCCCATCTCCTGGGATCAGGAACATTTCTCCCCGGGGTGGTCTTATCCATCCTTCTCCGCGTACCAATCTGCGCGTCTGATCATTCAGATGCGCAGTGTGCCGCCGATTACCCAACCTTTGGCTGGGGTTGATCGGAAATTCGTAGTCAACCAAGGAGGAATGTCATGAATCGTGTACTGAATCTGCAGCGTTTGGCCTTCGATACCAATGTCAGCCTGATGGGCAATAGCTGCAGCAGCTCCACACACAGCTGCTGTGATGGCAGCGTAGAGGATCCGCGGCTGTAATAGCTGTTGCTGCATGACGTGTCGCCGCCGGCTTCCCAGGTGTCCCGGCTACACCACATGTATTGCCACACCAATCTGATCGATCTACCGCAAGGGATTCATCATCGACGCTATCGACCCAGCGACATGGCCGAGAGTGACTCATCGGCGAATCTCCTATCAGAAAGAGGATCTTTCATTGAATCGAGTTCTCAACTTGCAGAGACTGCTTGTGGAAAACACCGTGTCTGCGCTTGCCAACAGCTGTACCAGCTCCCAGCACAGCTGCTGCGCCACGCCTGTGGAAGGAGAGCGTTAACACAAGAGTCGTCAGCTGATCGTGTGATCCGCCAGCTGTCGTGAGTAAGTGCCAACTCAGGGGGCGCGCTCATCCAGGGACGATGAGCCAAGGAGAGTGACGCTACCTTGAGTCACTAAGGAGAGAAAGAATGAATCGTGTACTGAATCTGCAGCGCCTGTCTCTGGATACCTCGTTAAGCCTGATGGGCAACAGCTCTACCAGTTCGACCCATTCATGCTGCGGCCCCACGGAGGAGCAGAAACTGCAGTAGTTGACCTAAAGGAGGGCGCCGGATATCTGGCGCCCTCCCATGACAATGCCGGCTGCCAGTGCTCGGTTGGAGACTGCGGGCCGATCATCTCCAAGGATAGCGTGTGATGTCTTCCAGAAAACCTACGCTGCGCGAGCTGCGGCATGTTGACAAGGTCAACTTCATCAGCAGCGACGAGCGCTTCTACGAGCCGAACTACGAGCATTACAGGCCGAGCGATGAGCTAGTGTCGATTGTTGATCAGCTTCTAGTGGCGCATGGGCAAGGCTGGGGCATTCGCCGGATCGGAGTGTGGTCCCATGTCTTGCCACTCGCGAGGTCTGGCTCGCGGTCGCTTCCAGCTCAGGGTTGGAAGATCCATTTGTCAGCAATCGAAGATAACTGCAAGCAGATTCTTCAGCGTGTTGCTGAGCTTCTGCTTCAGCGTGATGTGGAGTTTAAGTTCGCCAACGACCGCCGCACGATGAGGATGATGACATCCAAGCGTTGGCCCCGAGGTGGATCTGGGAAGTTCATTACGGTCTACCCGCATACGGAGACTGAGTTCAAAGAACTCATCGAGCTGATGTACCAAGAGGTGGGGGCGAATGTCGGATCTTACATCCTGTCCGACAAGCGCTACAAAGACAGCCGCTGTATCTACTACCGGTACGGCGGCATCATCCAAGTGAACCGTCTGGACTTCATGGGAAGAATGATCCCGATGCTTGTTTCACCGTCAGGAGACCATGTCCCTGATCATCGGACCCCGTACTTCGAGACTCCTGAGTGGGCTCAGGACCCCTTCCCTGCCGAGGAAGAGGAAACAGGGGAGATGGTCTTGAACAACGGTCGCTACTTGATCGAGAGCGCGCTGGGCTTCTCGAACACTGGTGGAGTGTACCTGTCAAAGGACACTCTCACCGGTCGCCAAGTCGTCATCAAGGAGGCCAGGCCCCATGTGGAGCTCTATGAAAATGGCGGAGATGCAACCACCCGCCTGGAAAGAGAGATGTCGAATCTGAGCATCCTCAGTCCGCTGGGAGTCGCCCCTGCAGTCTTGGACTCGTTCTGGGATTGGGAGAATTTCTACCTCGTTGAGGAGCATTTCGATGCTCTCGACATGCGGCAGGTCATGCTCCAGTTCTCGCCGCTGATGACGGTGCGCCCAACGGTGGCAGACAGTGAGAAGTTCTATGGGATGTATCGAACGATCTTCATTAATCTCTTCAGAGTCGTTGATCTGGCGCATAGGGCAGGAATGGTTATTGGCGATCTGTCACCCCCAAATATTCTGGTTAAGAAGGAATCCCTGGAGGTGCGGTTGATTGACCTGGAAGCTGCATTCCGACCGTCTCATGGAGAATCCGACGACATCCATACACCTGGATTCAGAAGCAAGATGAAGAGCAGGACAAAGGTAAGCAGCATCGAGGATGACCTGTACGCAGTTTCGGCGATCATGATGTACTCCATGTTTCCGATCGTGGCGATGGCGTATGTCAGAGACGACCTCTTCGACAACGTCCTTCCCATTCTCGTCCAGGATATCGGCTGGGAAGGGACCCCGGTGCTCGATGTGATTCGTGGTCTCGCGCAGGGACGGATCGATCTTCGCGAGGCCGAAGAAAGGCTACAGGTAGGAGCCTCAATAGATGAGCCGTACGGTATGCGCGAGGCTTCTTCTGAGCCAGTGGAGCACTTGATAGAACGGTTGTCTAGGTTCGTTCTGATGAACTATCGACTGAATTCGAAGTACACGCTGTTTCCTTGTGACCCCTTTGCTCTCTCCACAAATGCAACTAGCTTGGGATTTGGTTCCTCCGGCGTAATCTACGCACTCACACGCGCCGGTGCCGAGGTGGCCAATGAAGTACTCGAGCGGCACTTTTCGGATGCAGGACGTCTTCATGAGGCGAACACAGCGCCCGGTGTGCTGACGGGGCTGGCGGGAATCGGATGGGCCCATTTGGCCATGGGCTACGATTCTGTCGGGCTTGGCTTCATTGACATGGCCAACAGAAGTTCAGTTTCGAAGGGCCAGATCTCGTTCTACTACGGAGCAGCCGGCATCGGAATGGCGAATCTGGCAGCCTTTCTTGCCTCGCAAGTCACGAACTATCTGGAAACTGCCTTAGAGCTCGGTCTGCAGCTGAAATCATCTGCGGTTCGTACGGAGAACGGAATCTATTGGGAGGACGACGGCGTCATTCGAGTAGGACTCGGCTATGGTCAATCCGGAGTGGCGCTTTTCTTCCTCCGGCTGTCTCAAGTGACCGGCGATTCTAAGTGGAGGGCGATAGGAGAGTTGGCACTGGCCTACGACCTGTCGAAGGGAAACGAGCTGGAGGCAGGTATCACCACGTTTGCCGCCGCACCTACTGGCCTAACCACCTACGAACCCTACGTGGAGCAGGGTACCGCAGGCATTATAAAAGTCGCCATCAGGTACGGTCTCTGGGATGTAGTTGAATCTCTGGCCTTGGATCTCTACCGCAAGTATTCCGGATTTCCGGGTCTTATTTACGGCCTTGCCGGATTGATAGACACTCTGGTAGATGCCTATGTGTATTCAGGAGATGCAAAGTACCTGAATCTGGCCAATCGCCCTTATGAGGGGCTGACCGACATCTATGTTTTTGGCGACGATGACACAGCGGCGATACCGGGAGAGAACCTGTTTCGCATTTCCTGTGACTACGCCACAGGTGTTGCTGGGGCTATCCGGGCCTTGCATCGACTGAGTTCGCCGTATCCCGATGAATTCTGTCTGGACATCTTGGACGCCCCCTTCTTGAAGGTGCAGGCAGGCCATCAGCTGGGCCCTACCCTCATGGAAGGGCCTGAGTGGGGAATAGGGCAAGAATGAGTACGCCGAGCGGCAGCACTGCGGTGGATCCTGGCCGCGGCCACACACCATGGCGTGACTTCTCGCGTTTGCTAGGCGAGAACCGGAATGAGTACGTGGCGGTGACGATCACCTCCTGTGCAATTGGTGCATTTGAAGGTCTGATACCTCCCCTCCTGATCAAGGCGATTCTTGATGAGGCGTCGTTGAGGGGCGATTTTTCGCGTTTGATGTACCTGATCCTTGGCTATCTTGCGCTAGGTGTGTCGCTCAACGTGGGTGCCTACGTGACTTCGCTTTGGCAGCAGCGATTGGACAATCGCATTGTGAGGCGAGTCAGTGAGGAACTTCTGCGCGTCTTCTACAGTGAACGCTACGAAGACTTCCTGCGAAACGGAGTGGGATACTACATTTCGCGGATCAGATCTGACGTAAAGGATGGTCTGGTACCAATGCTTGCCTTGGTCAGAGGAGTTGCAGTCAAGATCTCCATGCTTGTGGCCTTGGTCATAGCACTGCTCTACATCTCATGGAAGGCCTTCGCAGTTCTTGCCGCGATCATCCCAATTGCCACGATTGTCAGCTTGGTGGTCGGCAAACGCATCAGTGCTTTGACATCTACGGAGCGGGAAAAGGAAGCCCAGGTTCTGGTTGTCCTTGCCAGAGCTGTTGGAAGCCTGAAGATGGTGGGGACGTTCGGATTGACAAGCAAGACGTTGAGTTCGTTCGATAGAGGCATGCACGGCCTCTTGGATGCAGGCTACAGTCGATTCAAGGTGGTGCGCACACTTCAAGGCGCAAGTGATCTGACGATGGTTCTGTCGGATGTCTGCTCGATATTCGTTGGTGCGATATTTGTCTTTCAGAAGAAGATGACATTTGGTTCGTTCATTGCATTCATGAACGCATTCTGGCGTGCGGCTACAACCCTAATTGCCATCTTCAAGAACTGGGCAGATCTGAAGAGCTACGGCGCCACGGTTCATCGAGTTTCAGGGTTTCTTGAGTTGCGAAAATCGTCTGAATTTAAGTATTCAGAAAGTGTCATAGCCGATCGCTTGTCCTTTAGCTTCGGCCAAACCAGCGTTCTTCGAAATGTATCCACAGTCATTGATCGGGGGCAGAGGGTTCTCGTCACTGGTGACAACGGCTCTGGAAAGACCACACTTGCCAACATCCTCGCGAGGCACCTGCTGCCCACAGCAGGTAGTCTTTCACTGCCTGCACGAATCAGCTCATCCACTCTGCCGCTCGCATTTCCTCCTCTCGCCATAAAGGACCTTGGGGTTGACGTAGAGCTTCTGAAAACACTGGCTGTATTTTCTTCAGAGATTCTTGAGGCCTATCCTGACCAGCTGTCTGCGGGTCAGCAACAGAAGGTTGCCTTGGCCATGGCACTTAGCAAGAGGGCCGATCTCTATGTATTGGACGAGCCACTTGCGAACCTGGACGCCGGCATCCAACGTATCGCCATGGATATGATCATGACGATCACGAAAGGCAAAATACTGATAATGATCATGCACGGCGGAATCGAGTACCGAAATCTGTTTGATACAACTCTTGCGCTTGAGTCAGAGAGTGCTGGGACTATGGATGAGAACGCAGTCCAGCAGGCTTAGTCGGACCCCATGGGCCGGCGCAGAACAGGTGGGACAGCACAGGAGGGTTGCTTAGATGTTTGGCTATTACGTGAAAGTTGCGCTGCATAACGCCGCAAGGAACAAGGTCATCACTGGATTGGTGATTCTGGCGATATCGGTTGGCATCGGAGCGAGCATGACAACCCTCACAGTCATGCACATCCTGTCTGGAGACCCTCTTCCAGGCAAGAGCGGGCACATCTATTACCCTCAAGTTGATGTGAACCCAGAGTCCAAAGGACGTGAGCCCTATGATGTAATGGATTACCGCACCGCATTTGACCTATGGTCGGCCAAGCAGGCGGACAGCCAGGCGATGGTGGTATCCAATCCCGTCAAGGTTAGGTCAGAGCTTCCTAGCGGAGTACCGCTGATGATCTCTTCGATCTCAACAACTTCAGAATTCTTTACGATGTTCGACGTGCCGCTACAGTACGGGCGCGCTTGGGGTGCTGAGGATGACGCGCGTCGCAGCCGTGTCGCAGTGATCTCAGATCGACTCAACCAGCAGTTGTTCGGCGGCCGCAACAGTGTCGGTCAGAGCTTAAGAGTCAAAGATACGAATCTTCAGATCATCGGTGTTCTAGGCCCATGGCGTCCTTCCCCACTGTTCTACAAGATCAGAGGTGGGCGCTTCTCTGGTGGTGAGACATCCGGCTTCTACGGTGTAGCGGACGATGTGTTTCTTCCTCTCTCAGCTAGCCTCGAGATCAACGAGGGCGACTTCCAACCGTTTACCTGTTGGGCTACCCCAGATCGTCCTGGTGTTCTCGAGAGCTCGCCCTGTGTCGCGGTCGCGCTATGGGTAAAGTTGAGTGGTCCGGAGCGCGTTCAGGGATACGATCGCTTCCTCCGTAACTATGCAGCTGAGCAGAAGCGCCTTGGACGTATCAAGCACGACGACAACACCCGGTTGAGGTCTCTGATGGAATGGCTGGACTTCAATCAGGTAGTTCCCAGCGACGTAAAAGTGCAGACGGTTTTGGCCTTCGCGTTCCTTCTGATCTGCCTCGCAAACGTAGTCGGCTTGCTGCTTGCGAAGTTCATGAGACACGGCGGAGAGATCGGCCTGCGTCGCGCGTTGGGAGCGAGCAGAGTCGCTATCTTCACGCAGTGTCTGGTCGAGGCCGGTCTAATCGGTGCTTTGGGCGGCGTGCTTGGCTTGTTCCTAACGTTACTTGGCTTGTGGATGATACGCATCCAGCCAGTAGCATACGCAGATCTGGTGCACCTGGACATCGCAATGTTTCTGGTCACAGTCATTCTATCTTTGCTCACAAGCCTCTTGGCGGGTGCGATTCCCGCGTATCGAGCGAGTTTTATCCAGCCGGTTACCCAGCTGAAGCTGCTTTGAAGGAGTGTGCCATGCAAGTTGGAATCATCGTGGCGGCGCTGAAGAAGCACAAACTGGCCACATTCTTGATCACCATTGAGATAGCCTTAGCGTGTGCAGTTCTATGCAACGCAATCTTCATGTTCATGGAGAAGAGTCGAGCGCTCAACCTTGATAGTGGCGTTCAGGAGTCGTCACTTGGGATCGTCCAGCTCTCCGGATTCAGCGCAGAAGACGCACATGACATCAACGCCCGTGTGATGAACGCTATCCGGGCTATTCCAGGTGTGGAGGCTGTGGGCGCCATTAGTGCTGTTCCCTTTGGCGATCCTGGAGTCCGTGCCGGTGTGAACACTGACGAAGCGCTTGAGCGCTCTGGCGGTGTTCTGGATTTCTACCTTGGGGATGCTGTGGCGCTGAAGTTGCTCGGTTTGAATGTGGTGTCTGGTCGTATGCCGGAGCCGGCCGAGTATGCGCCCATCGAGCAGTACGTCCCATCCAACGCCCCGGTGCTGGTGACTCGGCAGTTAGCCGATCGCTATTGGCCGGGGCAAAGCGCAATCGGCCAAAGCATTTGGGCCATGGATACCCGATTCACGGTAATAGGTACCGTCGACCACCTTGCTGTCTCTCAACCGGGAT
Organism: Stenotrophomonas sp. STK17_22; assembly: GCF_051983905.1. Lineage (NCBI taxonomy): Bacteria > Pseudomonadati > Pseudomonadota > Gammaproteobacteria > Lysobacterales > Lysobacteraceae > Stenotrophomonas > Stenotrophomonas sp. STK17_22. Next base: position 4,874,880 of record NZ_CP197010.1, on the reverse strand, counting down.
TGGGAGAGGCATTGGGCAATGACTGGTCGCTCATCGTTCCAGCATTGGCCGGGCCTCGGCTCGCTGGCAGATACCTGGTGCGAGCCAATCCGGAAGATCTTCCGCAGATCTTTGGCCAAGTAGGGAGGGCTATATCGGCGGCTGCACCTGATGTGGTTTTTGACCATTCTGCCAGTCGCCCGGTCTCCGAACTCAGGTCAGACCACTTTCGCGGTGCCAAGGTCATGATGGGGTTGCTTGCCGCAGTGATCATTGCCCTTCTTGGGGCCACTGCATTGGGAATTGTGGGCTTGGCCAGCTATTGGGTAGAGCAGCGCCGGAAGCAGATCGGCATTCGTCGTGCTTTAGGGGCCACGCGATCGGATATTCTGCGTTACTTCCAGATCGAGAATTTTCTGATCGTCAGTCTCGGCATTGCGGTTGGACTGGTCCTTTCCTACGCGATGAATATTGGCCTAATGCGGTTCTACGAGTTGCCAAGGCTACCGGCAGCCTACTTGCCGGTGAGTGCTATAGCATTGTGGTTGCTAGGCCAAGCAGCGGTCCTGGTTCCGGCACTGAAGGCCTCAGCAATCACGCCCCTAGAGGCGATCCGCTCGCTCTGACCCATTTTAGGTGAAGCCGAGCCCGCAGCCCGACGACGCCAAGGTGCGACATGCTCGAGGCGCGATGTTCAACGTGATGCGCCGCTGCGGAAAGTCGAAGCGCGCGCAGAGCAGGGCGGCTCGCACGCGCTCGCGTGATTCGCGCACACTGGTCTCGGCCAAGCCCACGATCTGCGTGACAGGCAGGCCGCCAGAGAGATGCACTTCGACCCGCACCAGCGGGGCGTCGACCCCGGCGCGGGCACGGCTGTGGACCAGCGCCAGGCTCATGTGTGGCTTCCTGCGGAGGGATGTTTGATGGTGTGGCAGGCGCTCTGCGCAGGGATATCGGGGTTTGTTGGCGACGCAGCTAGGAGGATTCCGACAGGTGCCCGGAGCGTGCCTTGTTCCTATGCGGCGACCAGTCTCTGCAATGTGAGCGCCGGAACTCGCCCGGTATCAAGTGGATCGGCGTTGATCAGCCAGAACCGCTGCCATCAGCCCATCCGCGGTCCCTGCCGGCTCTCTTCCTGCTGCCGCTCCTGCGCTTGCGCCAGCTGCTGCGATTGCTCCCGATCCTGAGCGTCGAGGCTCCGGTTGGCCGCTGCATACTGCTGCTCCGGTGCGATCGCCAGGGCGTCCTGTGTTGGCATCTGCACCCGGTTGGCGGCGGGGTCCGAGGACGCGCCCGGCCCGGAGCGCGTCACGAACAGCGTAGTACCCGCAGCACGGGTTTCAGTGGCTTCACTCAGTGCCATGTCTACTTTGTCGCCAGGCTTGAACCCGGCGTCTGCCGCAAGCCTGTAGGCGCTGGCCAGCAGGCGGTCGCTGCTCTGGTCCCACGGCTTGTTGTTCTTTTCATCCAGCATGGCTACCGACGAGCGCAACTGCTCCAGCAGCCTGCTGCCATCCGGACGCAGGACCGAGCTTTGGTCTCGGTCTACGTCAGCGTCGTGCTGGGTGGCAGGCCTGGAGGCGTGTGGCGAAGGTGCGTCCGGTGCGACGCCCGCAGGTTGCTGCTCTTGTTCTGAGGTCGTGCGCCGCACGTGTGCCTGAGCAATCTCCTCTGGCGTGGTAACGGAAACGATCTGCATGCGCTCGTCATCCTTCCCCGCCAAGGTGGCCAGCGAGCCATCCTTCTGTACCTGCAGCATGAAGGTGCCAAAGCTGGGCACGGTGCGTGCGTGATCCTGGGCAACAGCGGCTACAGCGTCATCAATTTCTTCTGCGTTTCGCTCAATGCCGGCGCTTCGGTAGGCGTCCACCACTTGGCTGCGCAAGCCGTACTCGGTTGGCGTGGGATTGGCCCGGGCAATGTCCGCCATGGAATTCAGCTCCTGCACACCGGCCTGCTGGCTCTGACGCGTGCGATTGAGCTCCTCGATGATGCTGCCCTCGGCCGGGTTGGTGCCATACACCCAGCCCGGGGTGTGCCACTGCCCGTTGGCGTCCTGCGTGTACTTCTCGCCGTTGGAAGCGCGCAGGGGCTGCGTCTGGGGCAGCGCGTTGGTGATCACCTCCGGTACCGGCTCAATGGTGGCGAACTCGTGCCAGTTGTACTGGTTGAACGCCACCTGGTAACGGGCGGCGAGCGCCTCCGGCGTGTTCAAGGCGTTCTGGGCAATGATGCGCTGCGATTCCCGTTCCAGTTGGCCGGACTTTTCCGGGCCCACGGGCACGCTGTAGTCAAAGGGGACGCGTCCATCAATCATTGAGTGGATGGAGAGGTTCCATTCGCCGCTGTGCGGATTGCGCACGTAGTGGCGGTTGGTTTCAAACGGCTCGCGCGGCGGCGTGCTCTCGCCGCCTGCATTGAGCTTGAAGGGGTTCTGCGGCCTGGGCAGGTTGGCCATGCCCAGTGAATATGAGTCGTTGGCGGCTTTGTAGTTCAGCTCGTCCACCAGCCGGCCACCGGCGACCATCGTGATCTCGCGGTAGCTTCCGTCGGGCTGCGGTGTGCGCACGCTGCGGCTCCAGGTGCCCTCTGAATCCTCCGGGTCGCGGCTCCATTCGTTGCCACTGCGGTCCACCTGGGTGTAAACGGCTTTCTTGTCCTGGTACTGGGCCCAGTACTCACCGGTGAAGCCGCCGGCCACGCCGCCCAGCAGTCCGGTAGCCAGCGCACCTGGCCCGGTCCACGAGCCGGTAACGACTCCGTACCCTGCGCCCAACAGGAAGCCGCCGCCAAAGCCGCCCGCGGTGCGCCCCACGAAGTGGGTGGCCGCAGATTTTGCGCCGGCGTCGTTGCCCTCGCTGCGCAATTCGGCCACGCGGTGGCCGGTGATGGCGAAGTCCACGGCCAGTGCGGCGACACCCGCGGCCCCGAGTACGCGGGCGCCGGTAATCTGTCCGCGCGCGGCGGCAGCTTCGGCGGCACCTTCTGCAGCGCCCGCTCGCCCTGCAGAGCCAGCCAGTTCCGGGGCCGTGCTTGCCGGGCCAGGGCGCACGATGGTCAGTGGCATCTCCGGGTTGAACGCAGTGCGTATGCGGGCAGCGGTGTGCTCGGTCAGCTGCAGGCGACCGCCCTGGTTGGCCTCCTGAATCGCGGTGCCCATCGATGCGCGGCCACCCCAGCGCTCGCTCAGGGTCGAGTTGCCGGGTTCGTCGATGGCATCCAGCGCCGCCTTCACATTGGCTTCGGACTGGGTGACAGCGCGCCAGCGCAACTCGGAGGGGTTGAGGGTCTTCAGTTCCGCAATCTGCGCGGCGTGGGTGCGCTGGTAGCCGTCCAGATCGGAGAAGAAGGTGCGGATCTTGGCGTTGGCTTCCGCCGCGGTCATGTTCTCGGGCGTGTTGGTGACCAGGTCGCCGTTGAGGATGCCGGCGCGAAGGGTGTATTCCAGGTTCTGGATGCGGGCACCCATACGCTCGACGGCGGCAGCGCGCACATCCGGCGGAGAATCCTTCGCCAGCAGGGTTCGGCCATCGTAGGTTTCCGTGAGGTCGTCGAGAACGAACTTCAGTTGATCCGTGTACGCACTCAACGGGCCGCCTGAGTGTGGCGAAATACCCAGGCGGGTTGCCAGCGCGGGGTTCGCGGGCAGGTTGAGAATGTTGTCGGGTCCGTGGAGCGTGAAATGACCACTCCTGGCAAGCGACTTCAGCAGTTGGCTTTGCTCGAACGCATTCTGTTCGATCAGATGGTGTCCCTGAAAAACCGGCGTGTCGGCCATGCGCACCACCTCGTTCAAGAATCCGTTTGAAGGAGCTCGTCTTAGAGATCGGCTACATCACGCAGCCGTACGCCGGAGAAGTTGGCCGCAGCCAATGCATCAAACATCGCGCGGTCGCAGATGGGCGGTGCGCCCATTCGATCCTGGCGGAAGATATGGGCATCGCCCACAACGTCCTGTTTGAACACCAGGCTGGCTCCTCCAACGAGGCTGTAAAGCTTCTCGTCCTCGCCGGTCTGATAATTGTGATCGAGCTTGATCCTCACGCGGGAAGCGGCTTCATCCAGGGCATCGAGCCTGCGCAGCACATTGCCCAGGTAGTACCGAGGGCCGGGGCTGCCGTCGGCAAGGCTGAAGTCGCAGGCCACAAAGGCAAACGCTTCGGGGTCCATCCGTTCAAACAGCTGCTTCAACGGTTCCGACACAATCCAGATGCCAGCGAGCTCTTCCAGATCGCGTGGCATTGCTCCCTTCTGGGGCACATGAATCAGGTGGGGGCGCTCCGGATACTGACCTGGCGTTCCATCAGGACGCGAGACGACATTCATCCCTGGATCGATCAGCTTCTCTTCGTTGGCGATCTCTATGCCTGGAACCCTGCTGTTGCCCAGGAGGCCGGCGTCGATCAGGAAGAATTCGCCCTTGTGAGATGCGGCTTCGGCTGAAACTTCAGTGGCGGTCGATTCGGTCACGGGGGCGTCCATCTATGGATGCGGGGGCAGAACGGGAAGGCCGTTGGACCGATGCTAGCTGGGCTTCAGTGCAGCCACAAGTTGTGTCAAACGGTGCCCGAAGTGCTCGATTCGGGTGAATCCTGGGAAAGTTCGGAACAATGCAGAAGAGCGCGCTGCGATTCATTCGTCACTCCGCACACAGACAGAAAACGCCGCGCCATACGCGCGCTCAGTCCTTGGGTCGCATCCGCTCGTGGATGAAGGCGGTCAGCGCGAGATCGGCCATCACCAGCCCCTCCATCACCCGGTCGCCGACGTACTGCTCCGGCTCGCCGTTCTGGCGCGTGCGCTCGGCCGCCAGCAGGATCTCCTGCACGATGCGTTGGCCGGTGAGCGCGCAGTCGGCGTCGGACAACTGCATCTGCCGGCTGCGCAGGTGATGCCGCTCGGGCCAAGGCTGTCCGTCGGCCGCAGCGCCCGCGCCGATGGCGTGCAGGATGGAGATGAGGCTGTTTGGGTCCGGGGCCGGAGCGGCTGAGGGCGCTTCCTGGATCGGGCGCGGGGGAGGGGAGTGCGGCGTGGTCATGGCGGGCTCCGTGCATGCAAGCGGAAGCCGCCACCTATAAAGGTGGCGGACAGGGCGTGGCTCGAAAACCGGTGTGTGATGATCGCCGGCGGGCACGAGGCCCCCACGCCCCGCCCGCCATAGCCGGCAGACGGATTGCCAGCCGGTACCACGCAAGGTGATACCGGCTGGCAAGCGCAAACTTCATCACAACAACGGGTTTTCGAGTCCCGACCACCGATGCACGGTGGCGCAGTAACGATTACCTGCTGTTGTGCGGAATGCCAAGGGGTAGGGTCAATGCCGCCAAAACCCGAGACGTTTTTGGCATTGTCGCATAAGGGGCGGAGCTACGAGAGACCCTGGGGGATAAGGGCTTTGGTGCTTGTGGCGTTTCGTAGGTGAGTTCTTCTGAAGGAGCATTCGGGACATGGCAATTGCGACATTGCTTCACTGGCGAGAATGCTTGGAGGTCCATGCGACGGAACCGGAGAATGCTGGAAGCTGGTAAAGAGGGGGGGGGGCGGGACGATGTCTGCTTCCGGTCGAACGCGGACATTCGTTTCGGGCGAGCAGCTTGCCATCAAGCTAGCATCCACTTCCGAGCCAAGCATACTGCGTCCATGTAGCATTGCCTCCCATCTGAACATGGATATGAGCCCATGAGTGGGAATGGATTCGAGCATGATGCATCAAGCTTTAGCGAAGCGCGCATGGCTCTCGAGCGGGAGCGCGCCCTTCTCAATAATGCAATTGAACGGCGTAGCAGAACTAATCGTCTGTATCAAGTTGTCACCGTCGCTACATTTGGCGCGCTGATAGCGGCAAATTTACTGGGTACTTACGCAGAAATCGTTAAGCAGAACATCGGAATTATTGACTGGCTTCGATCCGCTGCACCGACCAGCCTCGCGGGGACAATTGGCTCCCTGGCCGTCGCGGTTATTGCCCTCTTGTTCGCCACTTACACATACTTAGACGCTTCCGCGCAGGCGAAGGCGCGGCGAGCTGTCAGACTAGCCACGGCCGTGTTCTCCCAATCTGAGCAGGATTCATTCACTCCACCTGCAGTTCCAAGTCATGGTCACTTTGGTGCTGCAGGTCAGGATTCCTCTGCTTCAGCGGCGCGCCTGCGGCCAACCCAGCATGAGATTGCTGACATAGCCAATCAAGTATCAACAGAACTATTGTCCCGTTCTACCGAAGCAGATTCAATCAGGCAGATTCGTACTCTCTACGAAACGGCCCAGGAGCGGTTGAACGCAGAGATCATTGCTCTTAATAGACGCGCTCTGCTCAATCTGATCATTGGCAGTTTCGTGACCGTTCTTGCTGCATTAGTGCTGGTCTATGTTGCGGTGTCTGATCCTTTGCGAGACATCCTGGCCACAGGGACCACTCGACAACTGAGATGGTTTGAATTGGCCGCTCATTACGTTCCTCGTCTTGGCATTGTGATTTTCCTCGAGGTCTTCGCATTCTTTTTTCTTCGGCTTTACAAGAACACTCTGGCAGAGGTGCGCCTATATCAACTCGACTTGACTCGAGTGAGTACGCAAGCTGTCGCCGTCGAACTTGTTTTCACATCGAGCGATGGCGCTGAACGAGCTGCCACGGCAGCTGCGCTGATCAATGTCGAATGGCGGGGGCCAAGAGCACCGGATAGTCCAAGTCGCGGGCTAGACCCGAAGCTTGTGGGAGAGCTTGCAAGCATTGCAGCGAAGATGGCCAGCAAATCGGTGTAACTGGTGGAACGTGCCAACGCTAAGCACCAGTTCAGCGGAACGTCCGCCATCGAGTTATTCGATGCAGCAGCTGGTACTGTTAGTCGTAGATCCACTAAGCTTCGTGAAGAAAATTTGCCGGTTGATTCGTTTTCGGTGCTGCGCCCCCGCTGGCGAGTCGATTGATTGAATTGCTCAACAGAAGTATCAGCAAAGGAATCTAGAAATGCTTAGAGTCTTCATTAGCTATGCGTCCGACGATAGAGAGCGAGTGCTCCCGTACTTTGAAAGATTGAGGCAGCAGGGGTTTTCTCCTTGGATAGATCAGCTAATTCTTCCTGGGCAGAGCTGGGAGCTTGAGATAACGAGAAACTTCAAGTCTGCTAACGCCATCATCATCTTCATGAGCGCTAGGAGCGTCACCAAGCGCGGGTTCGTCCAGCGAGAAGCGAAGGACGCGCTGGAGCTCATGCGGAACAAGTTGCACGGGGACATTTTCATCATTCCCGTTCTACTAGAAGATTGCGAAGTTCCTGACCAAATATCGGACAACTATCAGCACATTGACCTCAACGTCGAGGGGGCTTGGGATCAGGTTGTCGCGTCCCTGAAGCTGGCAGCGCAGCAACAAAGTGTGGACCTTGCCGACGGAGCAACGCATGGTCCCTTCAAGGTGTTTACGGAGGAGGTCAAGGAAGAGTGGAAGGGTAGGCCTGGTCACGACATCGAAGTTTCGTATCCACGGTTCGAGTCCGAGACCCATCAAGACGCTGCAAGAGAGCTGAGTCAGCTCTTCGCTGGCCGCGCTGCACGGACTCTGATTCACGCGAGGCAGCGGCCTTGGGAGCAGAACCCTGAATTCTTCGAAGAAGGAGCGGGGAATGCATTCAACGGGCGTTGGGATCACTTTTCAATTGAGTTAGTGAACGATGAAGTTCTCAGTCTTCATTACTCAGTCGGTTGGTATGGAGCCGGCGCGGCGCATCCCAATACTCACTTCGAATCCTACAACTTCTACATCAATGGCAGAGTCACTACGATGGAGTTGTCCGCCCTTTTCACTGACTCTGACGAAGCCTTGAAGAGGATAAGTGCTGCCTGCATTCAGCAATTGTCGAAGGAGTACTGGGAGAGAACTGCGGAGCTTCCAGAGCAGTCAGACATTGAATCATTCAGATCTGGCGCGGGTGAGGAGTGGGAGAATTTCCAGGTATTCACGATCTCTCGTAACGGCTTGAGGTTCCTGTTTCATCCTTACCAAGTCCATGCCTACGCGATGGGTTCATGGGGGGCGGAGGTGTCTTTCTATGATCTCTTGGATCTTCTGCCCGCTGATGGAATTCACGTAAAGCTTGGGCACAAGTCACTAGCCGCCGCAAAGACTTTGGACTAGTTAGTTAATGATCTTGCGTAGCGCGCTGAGACGTTGATCCAAGTACTTATAGGCATTATCTCAGGGGGATATGGGAATTTATTGGAATACTGGCGGAAATCCAGGAAGATGCGCGCTGCGTGGCGAAAGCGGATATCGACGAGGTGGACGGGTTGAAAAATATTCCTGAAAGGACAACTGAACTCGGATGGCAACATTCGATCATTCCCTGGTAACCCTCCGATTCTTCGGGGACGACCTCCTGCCCGAAGAAGTCAGTGCCTTGCTCGGAGCGACTCCAACCGCATCGCATCACAAGGGCCAAGAACTCAGAGGCAACCAATCAGGCACCGTGCGTATCGCCAGGACCGGCAGCTGGCAACTTGATGCGGAGCGTCGTGAGCCTGAAGATCTGGACGCTCAGATCTTCGAGATCCTCGATCAACTCACCGACGATCTCGCCGTATGGCAGTCATTGGCACGCTTCCGGCCTGATCTGTTCTGCGGTCTCTTCATGGGCAGCAACGGTGGTGTCTTGCTTTCGCCTCGCGCGCTGCTCGCCCTTGGTCAACGCGGCATTGAGCTCGGGCTGGACATCTATGAAGCCGATGAAGAAGTGCGCAACGCTCCATGCCCAGAGGTCATCAATTGATGATCTCCCCACTCCCCGAAGCAACAAACGCCCTCAACTGCCGAACGAATTCCGCGTCGTAGGCTTCCCACTCCACAATCTCCCCAACCACCCGCAACGGCTGCGCACTCCGATACGACCGCGTTGGGTTCCCGGGAAACTTCTTGTTGGTCACGTTCGGATCGTCCTCGAACGGCCCGGTCGGCGCCACCACATACACACGCGGTCGCCCTTCACCGCGGGCCATCTCCGCAGCCAGCCCGGCGCCCTTGGCAATCGTGGTGAAGTAGATGTGGTTCATCACCACGCTGTCGCGATAGTTGGACCGAAAGCCCGCGCTCAGCAGTTCGCCCACCGCCAGGTCAGCGCGGGTGCCGTGATAGAACGGCCCGACGACCTGGTCGCAGGTGTCATGCGAAACGGGTGTCCATTCGGTGTCCTGCGCCATCGGCACTGCCCCTGCGTGTCCTGCCGGATCGACAGGCCGGCGAGTCTAGGGCGCCCGGTGGGCCTTGCTGCAAGCCCCCATCCGGGAAATACTCTGTAGTGGGAGGCGCGGTGCGCCTCCTTTTTTCATTCTGCGGCGCCGCGCCCTTCCAGTTCGCGCACGGCCGTTTCCAGCGCGTCCAGCTTTTCGCGGGTCTTCAGCAGCACGGCGCGCTGCACTTCGAACTCCTCGCGGGTGACCAGGTCGAGCTTGGCCAGGCCGGCCTGCAGTGCGCTCTTGAAGGTGGCCTGCAGTTCCTCGCGCGATTCGCGCAGGCCCGGCGGCACCAGGTCGCTGAGGCGACGGGCGAGGTCATCGATGTGGTTCAGGTCGATCATGGGGTGCTCCGTGGGGGTGGGCCCGTGCATCCGGCGCGGGCAGGCCATTCGGGCACAAGGATACTGCTGGCACCCATCGCCCGGACAGGCGGCAGCGGCTTCGCACGGGCCGCGTTCAGGCGCTATCCTCCACGCCGGAAGACAGGAGATAGACGATGAAGATGGTCATGGCGGTGATCAAGCCGTTCAAGCTCGACGACGTGCGCGAAGCGCTGGCCGAGCGTGGGGTTACCGGGATCACGGTGACGGAAGTGAAGGGCTTTGGTCGCCAGAAGGGCCATACCGAGCTGTACCGCGGCGCGGAGTATGTGGTCGATTTCCTGCCGAAGGTAAAGCTGGAAGTGGCAGTGACCGATGACCAGGTTGAGGCCGTGGTTGAGGCCATCGTGAAGGCCGCCGGCACCGGCAAGATTGGTGACGGCAAGGTGTTCGTGTACGACCTGGGCAGCGTGATGCGTATTCGTACCGGTGAGCTGGACGCGGACGCGTTGTAACCCGTTCGGCGGGATGTTGTAGAGCCGATGCTCGGCTAGCTCTTTGTAGAGTCGAGATCCTATGTTCGTGGTCAAGCCTGCTGGAAGCAGGCTTGACCCACCTTCAGCATGGCCGGATCGAAGTCCCGGCCGCTTTTGAAGACACCCCAGGCGATCCTGGCCAGCTTTCTGGCCAGGATGTTGAAGACGGCGGTGCTGGGGTGACCGCGTTTTGACAGCTCGTCGTAGAGCGGTTGCCCCTGGCGACACCGCTTGAGCCCCATTGCGGCCATGTAGAGCATCTGGCGCAGCACTGGCGCGCCCTGTTTGGACAGCCGACGCCGTCCCGTTCTGCCGCCAGACTCGTTAGGCCGGGGATCCAGGCCCGTGCAGGCGATCCACGCGTTGGCGTTGGCCAACGGCCAGCGCGTCATGTAGTAAATCAGGTGAGCGGCGACGGCAGGGCCGATACCAGGGATGGTCAACAGGCGCTTGTAGAGCGCGCCATGCTCTCCATCGCGACCCAAGCGCTGCAGTTCGCTTTCCAGCTCGGACAGCGTCCCAGCCAGAGCGCAGAACAGATCTGACAGCTCCCCGGGGGCACTTTTGCTTACCCCGAAGGATTGCTCCAGGCGCGCGCGTGTCTTTACCAGCGTCTGCCGCTTGCGCAGCAAATCGTGCATCTGCTGCTGCTCATCGGTACGCGGTACGTATTCACGCAGGCGATCGTTCTCCTTCTTCACGTACCGGGCGATCGCTTCGGCGTCCATGGCGTCCGTCTTGCCACGCGAGCCCGTCGCCCGGCCGTAGTGCTTGATCAGACGTGGATTGATCACATAGACAACGTGGCCTGCCTGGCCAGCCATCCGAGCCAACAACTCGTAGTACCGCCCCGTCGCCTCCATGCCAATCCGGCATCGCTGGGGCAAGGTGTTGAGCCACTGGGCTATGCCGGCCCGGGTGTTGGCGATCCTGTCGCCGGCCTTGCGGTCGGCCACTGCCGGTACGAACTCCTTGGAGTCCACGTCCACGCCAATATCGAGAGAATCAGACATTTGTACGGCTCCCAGCTATCTTTAAGGGGCTGGGGTGGTACCGCACCGACGTTAGCTTGCCTACATCGACGATCCCCTTTGGGGGCCGTACGATCCTTTATCGACGTTCGTGTGCGGGATGGGGATCGCTCGACTCGTCTGTCGGCTAGTATCCGCAGATGCATGCTTGACGGTCCCTCCACCCTGGCTCCTACATACCGCGTAGGAGCCGGGAGGAACATACAAGCTTGCTCGACTGCTCTGCGCTTCAGTCGAGCAAGCTCGACTCTACAAAGAGCGGTAAAGCGGTCGAGCAAGCTCGATCCCTATCAAAGCAAAGCGCTTACCGCCGCTTCGCCCACTTGTAGAACCGCTTCCAGCCCTGCCGCACAGCCGCTACCCAACCCGGGTCGGCCACCAGTGCGGCCTGCGCGGCACTTGGCGCCTGGCCGGTTACGCGCTGGCGGATCTTCAGCAGGTTCTTCATGTCGCTGCGGCGCATCTGCCGGCTCAGCGGGTTGCGGCGCAGCCAACGTGGGGCCCGCCAGGCCGAGGTGAAGTCCAGCAGCACCGGTACGCCGCTGCTGACCACCACGTTGGTGCCATGCAGGTCGTTGTGTGTGATGCCGGCGGCGTGCAGGCGGCTGAGCGCGTGCTGCAGCTGCTCGAATACTTCATTGCCAACGGCCTGTGCGGTGCTCAGGGTCTGGCCGGGAATGAACTCCATGCCCAGCGCCAGGCCACCGAGGGTGCCGAGCAGCGCGGGGGCATGCTTCCAGCCGCCGAGGCGCTGCAGCATGCGGGCCTCACGGCGCACCATCAGCCGCGCGATCAGTGAAACGGGAGTTCCGCGGTAGCGGGAATAGTCCTTGATGACCGCCTCGCGCCCGTCCAGGCAGGTACGGTAGACGTCGGGGGCCAGGAAGCGTTCGCCGCGCTTGAGCAGCAGCGGGGTGGCGGCGTCATCGCCGCAGGAGGAGGGGGGGAGAGCAGGAAGATACATGTCGGGGTCTCGGACGACCCGGTGGGTGGCGCAAAGCGTCAAGCGAACCGGTGTTACAGGGAGTTACTAAGTTTTCGTTAATTTTAGTACTCGCCAGTTCGCTATTCCACGATTTGTCGGAGAAATGTCGGGGTCGTGGCTGGAACAGTTCGTCGCGCCCAATCGGACAATTCTGTCTCACTTGGCCGGTGGTTCTTTCAGAATCAATAGGTTGCATTTCGCTCTGCTTCCTTCATCCGCGGCCCGCTGAACGTCACGCACGTCCAGCTTGACCCCGACGCACGGCCTGCCGACCATAAGCTGTTAATTCGCGACATCGGCGGCCGCCCCTTCCTGGCACGTCCCCGTCCCCTGCCGCGGTCCCCACCGGTGCTGGCCGTCCGGCCGTGCATCGCCCTGATTCCCGTTCCGGCTGCGGCTGGAGGAAAGTGTTTTGATCATCAAAATCGTCATTGCAGCGCTGTTCGTCGCCTGCGTGCTGTACATCCACTTCCGTGGCAAGGTCCGCGCGCGCTGGTCGCGCCAGCTGCTGGACCACTCCAGTTTCATGGCCCCGATCAACGTGGTCATGTACATGTTCTCGAAGGTGCCGACCACGCCGTTCCTGGACCCGGCCAAGGAATTCCCGCAGCTGGAGCCGCTGCGCCAGAACTGGCAGATGATCCGCGACGAGGCGCTGGCGCTGCGCGATGCACAGAAGATCGCCGCCTCCAGCACGTTCAACGATGCCGGCTTCAACTCGTTCTTCCGCCGTGGCTGGAAGCGCTTCTACCTGAAGTGGTATGGCCCGTCGCACCCGTCGGCGAAGGCAATGTGCCCGAAGACAACGGCGCTGCTGGAGTCGCTGCCGGACGTGCGTGCGGCGATGTTCGCGCAGCTGCCGTCGGGCAGCGAGCTGCGCCCGCACCGCGACCCGTTCGCCGGTTCGCTGCGCCTGCATCTGGGCCTGGCCACGCCGAACAATGACGGCTGCTACATCGAAGTGGACGGCATCAAGAAGAGCTGGCGCGATGGCGAGTGGATGATGTTCGACGAGACCTACATCCACCATGCGCATAACGAGACGCCCGATGATCGCGTGATCCTGTTCTGTGACATCGCCCGCCCGCTGCGCTTCGGCCTGCCGGGCCTGTTCAACCGCGCGGTGGCGGCCACGCTGCTGGCCGGTGGTGCCTCGCCGAACCTGCCGGGTGACCCGACCGGTGGCGTCAACAAGGCCTTTGGCAGCGTCTACAAGGTGCGCCTGAAGGCCAAGGCACTGCGTGAGCGCAGCGTGGTGGCTTACCAGGTCATCAAGTGGGGCCTGGTGGTGGCGGTGATCGCCGGTATCTGGGCGCTTTGATCGTTACATGAGGTTGCCGGCCAGCGGCCGGCACTACCGGAACATGAAAAAACCCGCGCTGTCGCCAGCGCGGGTTTTTCTTTTGCATCGTTGGGTGCCGACCGTTGGTCGGCACGCATTACTTCAATGCAGCCTGCACGAACGGCGGGGTCACCAGCACGCCGGTGTGCAGCGCGGCGGTGTAGTACAGGGTGTTGAAGGTCTTGGCAGCCGAGTCGGCCTGGCGGAAGTCGAAGCTGCTGTCGCCCTTGCGCGCCATGGTCACGCTCCACCAGCCGGTGGGGTAGCACGGCTGCGGGAACGGCAGGGTCTTGAACGAGCCGAAGCCGGCCTTGCCCATCTCGGTGCGCATTTCGTTGATCAGCTCCAGCTGCATCAGCGGCGACTCGGACTGCTGCACCAGGATGCCGTCGTCCTTCAGGGCCTTGAAGCAGCTCTCGTAGAAGGCCTTGTTGAACAGGCCTTCACCCGGGCCGACCGGGTCGGTCGAATCGACGATCACCACGTCCACGCTGCCGGCCGGGCAGTTGGCCATGTAGGCCACGCCGTCGTCGAACAGCAGCTCGGCGCGGGCGTCGTCGTTGGAGTCGCACAGTTCCGGGAAGTGCTTGCGCGCCATCACCGTGACCTGCTCGTCGATGTCGCACTGGGTCACGCTCTCCACGCCGGTGTGCTTGAGCACTTCGCGCAGGGTGCCGCAGTCGCCGCCACCGATGATCACCACGCGCTTGGGCGCGGCGTGGGTGAACAGCACCGGGTGGCTGATCATCTCGTGGTAGAAGAAGTTGTCCTTGCTGGTCAGCATGATGGCCCCGTCGATGGTCATCAGGTTGCCCCAGTCGGTGGTCTGGAAGATCTCGATCTTCTGGAACGGCGACTGCACCTCGTCCAGCTTGCCGGTAATGCGGTAGCCGATGGCCGAGCCGGTGCGCTCGAAGTGTTCGATGTACCAGTTGTTGCTGTCAGTCATTGGAAAACAGTCCTGTTCGGAGGGGTGGAGCCGGGCTGGCGGGCGGGGCCGCGTGGCACAGATGCCACATCCGGACGGATCGGCCCGTTCAGGTTGGAACCTGTCACGGGCGCGGGCGCGCATGATAACGAACCTGTGGGCATATAGGCGTTATCATGCCCCCCCTTTTATTGCCAACAAGGCCGACTGAAATGACCGATTGGTCCCTCGACCAAGCCCGCAAGACCTACTCGATCCCGCATTGGGCGGACGGTTACTTCGACGTGGATCAGGCCGGGCACATGGTGGTGAGACCGACCGGGGCGGACGGCCCGGTGGTGTCGCTGCCCAAGGTGGTCGATGCGGCGCGCGCGGCCGGTGCCAAGCTGCCGCTGCTGGTGCGCTTCCCGGACATCCTCGGCCAGCGCCTGGGCAAGCTGCAGGCGGCCTTCGGCCAGGCCCAGCAGGACTGGGAGTACAGCGGTGGCTACACCGCCGTGTACCCGATCAAGGTCAACCAGACCCGTGGCGTGGCCGGCACCCTGGCCAGCCACCACGGCGAAGGCTTCGGCCTGGAAGCAGGCAGCAAGCCCGAGCTGATGGCCGTGCTGGCGCTGTCGCGCCCGGGTGGCCTGATCGTCTGCAACGGATACAAGGACCGCGAGTACATCCGCCTGGCCCTGATCGGCCGCAAGCTGGGCCTGCAGACCTTCATCGTCATCGAGAAGCCGTCCGAGCTGAAGCTGGTGCTGGAAGAGTCCAAGGCGCTGGACGTGAAGCCGGGCCTGGGCGTGCGCATGCGCCTGGCCTCGCTGGGCGCCGGCAAGTGGCAGAACAGCGGTGGCGACAAGGCCAAGTTCGGCCTGTCCCCGCGCCAGCTGCTGGACCTGTGGAAGTCGCTGCGTGACACCGAGTACGCCGACTGCCTGAACCTGCTGCACTTCCACATGGGTTCGCAGATCTCCAACGTGCGCGACATCGCCAACGGCATGCGCGAAGCCACCCGCTACTTCGTGGAGCTGTCGCGCCTGGGCGCGAAGATCACCCACGTCGATGTGGGCGGTGGCCTGGGCGTGGACTATGAAGGCACCCGTTCGCGCAGCTTCTGCTCGATCAACTACGGCCTGCATTCCTACGCCAGCAACATCGTGCAGCCGCTGGCCAATGCCTGCGAAGAGTTCGGCCTGACCCCGCCGCGCATCGTTACCGAGTGCGGCCGCGCGATGACCGCGCACCACGCGGTGCTGATCGCCAACGTGTCGGAGGTGGAAGAGGCGCAGGAAGGCCGCGTGCCGGACCAGCACGACGACGAGCCGGCGGCGATCCGCCACCT
The DNA here is from genome assembly GCF_051983905.1 of Stenotrophomonas sp. STK17_22. Classification (NCBI taxonomy): domain Bacteria; kingdom Pseudomonadati; phylum Pseudomonadota; class Gammaproteobacteria; order Lysobacterales; family Lysobacteraceae; genus Stenotrophomonas; species Stenotrophomonas sp. STK17_22. The sequence continues at coordinate 4,859,198 of NZ_CP197010.1, read as the reverse complement.
GCGCGAGATCCACGACGAGCTGGACGTGCGTCCGGCGGTGGAACTGTTCCAGGAAGCACAGCACTTCCACGCCGAAGGCCTGGCCAGCTACGCGCTGGGCCAGATCGACCTGCCGCAGCGTGCGCGCATCGACGATCTGTTCTACGCCATCGCCCATGGCGTGCGTGCGCGCCTGAGCTATGACGAGAAGAGCCATCGCCCGGTGCTGGACGAACTGAACGAGCGCCTGGTCGACAAGTATTTCGTCAACTTCAGCGTGTTCGAATCGATCCCGGACGTGTGGGCGATCGACCAGGTGTTCCCGATCGTGCCGATCGAGCGCCTGGACGAAACCCCGGACCGCCGCGGCATCATCGCCGACATGACCTGCGACTCGGACGGCATGGTGGAAACCTATGTCGAGAACGAGAGCCTGGACAGCTCGCTGCCGCTGCACAAGATGAAGCCGGGCGAGAGCTACCGCATCGGCTTCTTCATGGTTGGCGCCTACCAGGAAATCCTGGGCGACATCCACAACCTTTTCGGCGATACCGATGCGGTGGAAGTGCTGGCCGATGCCGATGGCTATGCCATCACCCAGCAGCGCCGTGGTGACACCACCGACGTGATGCTGGATTACGTGGGTTACCGCCTGGACGAACTGCGCGCCACCTATGCGCAGCGCGTGGCCGAGGCGCAGCTGTCGCCGGAACGTGCGCAGGAGCTGTCGGAGGCGCTGGAAGCCGGCCTGACCGGTTACACCTACCTGTCCGACGAACCGCTGGTCTGAGGTCAACGGGAACGCCGGGCACGGCCCGGCGCTACCGGCCCCGATGAGCGCGCGCGCGATCTTCCACCTGTTCCTGCATGCCGCCGTGCCAGCCCTGCTGGCATGGCTGTTCTGGCGCAAGCGCTTCGCCTCGGCGTGGCTGCTGATGCTGCTGGGCTGGATCATCGATCTGGACCATCTGCTGGCCGATCCGATCTATGCACCGAACCGCTGCAGCATCGGGTTCCACCCGCTGCACACCGCACCGGCGATTGCGGTCTATGCCGGGCTGTGCGTGCCGAAGAAAACGCGGTTGTTCGGTATCGGTTTGATCATCCACATCGTGCTGGACGCGATTGATTGCTGGTGGATGCATCACCGTTGATGCTGGGTGCGTGTCGGCCAAGGTCGACACCTACCGGGGGCGCGATGGCCGAGGGAACTGATGCACTGCTTTGGTAGATGCCGACCTTGGTCGGCGCTTTTGATGCGTGTCGACCAAGGTCGATACCTACCGGAAGCACGGCGACCGGTAGGGTTGGCGCTTGGTAGAGCCGGCCGTTGGGTTGGCCAAGGTCGACACCTACCGGATGCACGATGGCCGACGGAACCGATGCACTGCTTTGGTAGATGCCGACCTTGGTCGGCGCTTTTGATGCGTGTCGACCAAGGTCGACACCTACCGGGTCCACGGCGAACGGCGTTCCCGGTGATCACGTGGTTGCCGGCCAGCGGCCGGCACTACCCGCCGTTGGGTTGGCCAAGGTCGACACCTACCGGGTGCACGATGGCCGACGGAACCGATGCACTGCTTTGGTAGATGCCGACCTTGGTCGGCGCTTTTGATGCGTGTCGACCAAGGTCGACACCTACCGGATGCACGGCGAACGGTGTTCCCGTTGATCACGTGGTTGCCGGCCAGCGGCCGGCACTACCCGCCGTCAGGTTGGCCGCCTCACGCCACCGGCAACCACAACGTCGCACGCAGGCCGGGCTGCGCATTTTCCAGCGCCACGCGTCCGCCATAACTGGCGGCGATATCCCCGACAATCGCCAACCCCAGCCCACTGCTGCCCTCGCGCTCATCCAGCCGCACGCCGCGCTGGGTGACCCGTTCCAGGGCGTCCGCAGCCAGGCCAGGGCCGTCGTCACGTACTTCGATGCGCAACTGGCCGTCGTCGGGTTCCGCGCTGACGTGGACCTGCTGCCGTGCCCAACGTCCGGCGTTGTCCAGCAGATTGCCCAGCATTTCCTCCAGGTCCGCACCGGCACCGGCGAACTGCAGCGCCGGATCGATACCAGCCGCCGTGAACGTGATGCCACGTTCGCCATGCACGCGTGCCATCAGCCGGCACATCGCCTGTGCGACGGCCGCCACGTCGGTGCGCTGGCGATGGTCGGCAGCCAGTCCTGCAGCCAGGTAACGGTCGACACTGGCCTGCATACGCGCACTCTGCTCGCGTACGGTGGCGCGCCAGTCCGCGCCGTCGCCGTCGGCCTCAGTGGCCAGCACGCTCAGCGGGGTTTTCAGCGCATGCGCCAGATCCTGTGCACTGGTGCGCGCGCGCGCGACCATGCGTTGCTGATGCTCCAGCAACGCGTTGAGCTCCTCGCCCAGCGGTGCGACCTCCGCACCCAACCTCCGTGTATCGATGCGCTGCGCGTCGCCGCGCCGCACCCGTTCCAGCTGTGCACCGAGGCGATGCAATGGACGCAATCCGAAGTGCACCTGGCTGGCCAGCACCGCCAGCCACGCCGCGACCAACACACCCAGCGCGATGGCAGTACGCTGGCGGAACGCGGCAACGTCTGCATCCAGCGCGCTGCGATCGGTGGCAACCACGGCCACGAACGGTTCGCTGGCGCGCGGCAGGCGCACCTGCTGCACGCGTGCACGCAGGGATTGCTGCAGCGGTCCGGGCAGATTGCGCGTGGCCGGCCCGGCAGCCGGCGCCGGCAGGGTTTCATCCCACAGCGAGCGCGACTGCAGCAGCACGCGGCCATCGGCACCGGCGATCTGCCAATAGGCCCCGGAGAACACGCGCTGGAAGCGTGCGTCATTGGGCTCCTGGCGCAGGCGCAGCTGTCCTTCCGGGTCCACTTCGGCCTGCGCCAGCAGGGTCAGCATGTCCTGCTGCAGTTCGTGATCGAGGCGGTCGCGCGCGCTGCGCTTGAACAGTTCGCCCAGCAGCGCACTGGCCAGCAGCGAGACCAGCAGCAGGCCGACGCCACCCGCCAGCAGCAGGCGCCGCCGCAACGACGGTTGCCGGTTCATGGCGCGGCCAGCCGCCAGCCCTGGCCGCGCACGGTCTGGATCAGGTCGCTGCCGAGCTTGCGGCGCACGCGTCCGAGCAGCACGTCCAGTGCGTTGGAATCCGGGTCATGGCCGCCGTCGAACACCTGTTCGCCCAGCCGATCCCGGCCGATCACCTGCCCGCTGTGGTGGATGAAATAGCTGAGCAGGCGGAACTCCTGCGGACTGAGGGGCAGCGCCTGCCCATCCAGCTCGAAGCGGCCGGCGTTGACGTCCAGCTGCAGCGGGCCGCAGTGCAGGCGCGGGCTGGCGTGGCCGTGGCTGCGGCGGATCAGGGCGCGCAGGCGCAGCACCAGTTCGTCGGCCTGGAACGGCTTGGTGAGATAGTCATCGGCACCGGCATCGAACCCAGCCAGCTTGTCGTGCCAGCGCCCGCGTGCGGTCAGCACCAGCACCGGAAAGCTGCGGCCGTTGCCGCGCCAGCGCTCGATCACGCTCAGTCCGTCCAATCCGGGCAGGCCCAGGTCGACGATGGCGGCCTGCAGGTCTTCGATCTGACCGATCTCCTCGGCCTGGCGGCCGTCGGCAACCACGTGCACCACGTAGCCCGCCTGCTCCAGCAGGGGCAGCAGGCGCTGTGCCAGCGCGGCATCGTCTTCGGCCAACAGGATGCGCATCAGTCGTCGAGCTCCGTCTTCAGCAGCTTTCCGCTGCGCGCATCATAGTCCAGCTCCACTACCACGCCGTCGCCGCGCAGAATCTCCACTTCGTAGACACCGTCGTCCAGCTCCACTTCCAGCAGCTGGCCCGGAAAGCGCTTGAGCGCATCGCGCACCACGCTTTCCAACGGTACGTAGCGGCCCTGCTGCACGGCGCGGCGCGCGACCTGCTGCGCCGGGTCCTGTGCCGGCGCGGCGGTGGTCGGGGCGCTGGCCAGGGCCAGCAGCAGGGGCAGGGTGGAGAGCATCGGGGCGCAGGGCGGGCTGTAGGAACAGGCGTGAGTGTGCCGGGGCTGACTAACAGCTGGCTAACAGTGCCGGCTAAGGAGCTGTTAACCACGGGGCGCATTGTGGCGTTGCCGGGATGGTCCGGCCACGAACACGAACAGGAGAACCCCCATGTTGAAGTCGCTCACCCTCGCCACTGTTGCTCTGCTGGCCATCGCACCGGCCGCACAGGCTGCACCGCTGGGCATGGCCCAGGTCGAACAGACCCTGCGCAAGGCCGGCTACACCCAGATCCATGAGATCGAACGCGATGATGGCCTGTGGGAGGCTGACGTGAGCCGCGCCGATGGCCGCTTCAGCGAGGTCTACGTTGACCCCAAGACCGGCGAGATCTTCGACGAGCACAGCGGCCGCGCGCTGTTGACCACCGAGCAGGTGCTGGCACGGGCACAGGCGCATGGCCTGCGCGAGATCCATTCGCTGGAACGCGATGGTGCGACCTGGTCGCTGGAAGCCCGCAATGCCCGCAACCAGAAGGTGGACGTGCGCCTGAGCGGCTATGACGGCCGCATCCTGCACAGCGAGCGCGATGGCTGGCTGGATTGATGCAGGCTCTGGTAGATGCCGACCTTGGCCGGCACACGAGGAGAAAGCGTGTCGACCAAGGTCGACACCTACCAAGCGTACGCAGCGGTAGCGGCCGACCCTGGTCGGCCCAGGCCCGACGCGGCGCTTACCAGCCAAACGGCGGCGGGTAATCCCAGTAGCCCGGGCCGCGGCCGTAGTAGCCGCCGTACGGGCCGTAGAAGCCCGGGCCCTTGCCTTCGCTCACGTGGATGTTGACGTTGACCCCGTGGGTCTTGCCCTCATCGGTGGTGTAGTTCTTGCTCAGGTTCAGCGTGGCGGCGTTGTAGTGGCTGTTGCCACCGTTCTTGGAATAGCCGATGCCGGTGGTGAAGCTGCCGGACACTTTGACCTTGTCGTCGGTGACGTCGGCGATCTTCGCGTCGTCGTGCACGCGCGGGCCGCTCTTGTCACCGTAGTACGTGCCCGGCGGGTCCTGCTGCAGGGCCGGGTCGTTGAGGTAGCGCATCGGCGCCTGCGGCAGCGTCAGGTCCAGGCCGGCGGCCTGCGGCGCGGTGGCGCCAGCGGCGGACTGGGCCAGCACGGTTCCCGGCAGGGCCAGGCACAGCAGCAGGGTCAGGGGGCGGATCATGACGGCGCTCCAGCGGACAGGTGGCCACGCAACACGCGGCGGTACAGGCCGACGCTAGCAGGGGTTGCTTGAATGATGCCTGTCGGCGCCGGATTGGGGTAGAGCCAGGCCATGCCTGGCTGCAGGTCACAACCGCCCGAACCCGAACAGCCCTTCCAGCGCATGCCTGCGCCGCTCGATCCGGGCCCGCAGCAGCTGGGCGCCGATCATCGAATAAGTGATGCCGTTGCCGCCGTAGGCCATGGCGAAATGCACCCGTGGCCCCCACTGATCGTGCGGGCCGAAGAAAGGCAGGCCGTCGGCGGTTTCGGCGAAGGTGCCGGCCCAGGAGAAGGCGGGCACCGGATCCAGCCGCGGGAACCAGTGCTGGAGCTGTTTCATCAGCTTGTCGGCCTTGCGCTCTACGCGCCGATCGCGGCGGGCGGGAATGTCGATGGCGTCGTCCAGCCCCCCCACGAGCAGGCGGCGGTCGCCGGTGGCGCGCAGGTACAGGTACGGGCGTGCGCTCTCCCACACCATCGTGTTGCGCAGGCGGCCGAGCACGTCCGCATCGATCGGGTCGGTGATGAAGGCGTAGCTGCTGCGGTTACGTGCGACGCGCTGCTGCAGCCACGTCTGGTTGGCGTAGCCCATTGCCAGCACCACATGGCGGGCGTGAATCGTGGCGCCGCCCTCGGTGAGGGCGCTCACGCCGCGTGCGGAGGGAGTGAGCGTGTGCAGCACCGTGCGATCATGCACCTGGCCGCCGCGCCGGCGCACGCGCTGCAGCAACCCATAGGTCAGGCGATAGGGATCGACCCGCGCCGCCTGGCGCGTGAGCAGGGCACCGCCGGCGTCCACGTCGAAGCGCTTCCGCAGTGCCTCCGGGCCCAGCCAGCGGGCATCCAGGCCGATTCCGCGCCGTGCCTCACCTTCGGCCATCAGGCGCGGCACGTCGCGATGGCGGCTGGCCAGGTACAGGCTGTCCATGCGCTGGAAGTCGACATCCAGCCCGCGTGCCACATCGCCCAGTGCCGGAATCGCCTCCGCACAGGCCCGGTAAGCCAGCGCGGCGGCGTCTTGGCCATAGCGCTCGGTCAGTTCCAGCAGGTGGGTATCGATCTCGTACTGCAACAGGGCGGTGCTGGCAGCGGTGCTGCCCCAGCCGATGTCACGCTGCTCGATCACCGCCACGTCGTGGCCATGCCGGGACAGTTCGTCGGCAATCAGCGCACCGGTGATGCCGCCACCGACCACCAGTACGTCGCAGCGCAGGTCCTTTTCCAATGGCGGAAACGCCTGGATCAATCCATTGCGTACCGCCCACCAGGGGTAACCGCTCTTCAGGTCCATCGCCGTGTGCTGCTCAGGCGGTAGGACGGCCGGTATGCGGGGTCTGGATCAGTTCGGACAGATCGAAGCCCTGCAGGCGGGCGGCCGCCAGATAATGGTCCTGCACGGTAGCGTCCAGCTGCGGTTCGCGGGCCAGCAGCCACAGGTACTTGCGATCGGGGCTGCCGACCAGTGCCACGCTGTAGTCCGGCGCGACCTGGATCACCCAGTAATCGCCCTTGGCGAACGGCAACCAGCGCAGGCCCTTGGGCAGGAAGCTCACTTCCAGGCGCGCGCTGTCGTTGTCGACGGCGCAGGCCTCGCCGGTGGCTTCCTCGATCTCGCCGTCCATACGGCAGCGGTTGGTGACGCCGACGTTGCCGTTGTCGAGCAGGGTGTAGTGCGCCGACACGTCGGTGCAGCCTTCCGGTTCATGGCGCATCGGCAGGCGTGCGATCTCGTACCAGGTACCCAGGTAGCGGGGCAGCTTGAGGTCGGCAACGGTCTTCAGCGGCGGGTGCTCGGTCATCGGCAGTCGTGGCAGGGGTGGGCCTCCACGATGCCGATGGCCTTGCCATGGGCGGGTGAAGCCGGGGCGATGGCCGTGTCCAGAACGTTCCGTCGCCCCGGCGGAGCGCCCGTTGTCACCGGCGTGGCGGTATCCTGCTGCCAGCGCCGTGTTTTCCTGATCCAACCGAGGTGGAGGTGCCGATGTACCAGGTGATCCTGTTGAAGAGTGAATCCGCGTTCGCACGCGAACAGTGGCCGCAGGTCGATGACCTGGTCGACTACGAAGGCGTGGCCTACAGCCTGCGTGCCGGCCCGCGCCAGCCGCTGCCGACCGACCACGACTGGCACCCGGTGGCGGTATATGCGCCCGATGAGATTACCGAGGAAGAGTTCCAGGACTGGTACGCGCTGCAGCAGCCGGCCGTGGAAGAGCTGCGGCTGAAGTACTGATGCTCGACGTTGCCAGGGCCGCCCATACGCCCTTGACCGCCTCTGCCGTATAGTCGCGCGCAGGCGCGGTGGTCCGCGCGAACCGGTGTGGCTGGCTTGTCTTCTTTCCTGCGATCGATCCGTGCACGGGGCCCTTGGCTGGCCCTGCTGCTGTGCAGCGCCTTCCTGCTGTCCGCGCCGGTGCTGGCGCAGGATGATGCGCCCACGCCGAAGCAGCAGCTGGCAGGTATCGATGCGAAGCTGAAGGAGGTCGACCGCAAGCGTGGTGATGCGGCCGCCATCGAGACGCTGGCGATGCTGTCCGAGAATGCCTCGCAGGTACGGCGTGACGCCGAGGCGCTGGAAAAGGAGTTGCAGCCACAGCTCGTCCGCCTCGACGAACAGCTGGCGCAGTTGGGCACGCCTGCCGAGGGCACCACCGAGCCGCCCGAACTGGCGGCGCAACGGCGCAGCATCAACAAACAACGCGACGGACTGGCCGCGTCGGTAGCGCAGGCCAAGACCAGTGCCGTGCGCGCCCAGCAGCTGGCGACCGACATCGACCAGCAGCGCGCCGCGCAACGTACCGAAGAACTGGGGCAGAAGGTTGCCTCGCCGTTGTCGCCCGCGCTGTGGAGCAAGGTTGCCGAACGCCTGCCGATCGATATCGCACGCGTCGCGCCGTTGGCCGAGCAGGGGCGCGATACCTTCGTCGCCGGCATCCGGGCCAATGGCTGGGGCACGCCGTTGCTGGGCCTGGTGGCCGCGCTGGTGATGATGTTCCCGCTGCGGCTGTGGCTGCGCAGGCTGGGGCGGCGCTTTGCGGAGTCCGAGCGCGCGCCGGACGGTCGCCTGCGCCGGTCCGGCCTGGCCATGTGGCTGCTGCTGGTGGGCACGCTGCTGCCTGGCTATGCGGTGGTTGTGCTGATGGCAGCGCTTGATGCGATCGATGCCATCGCGCCGCGCCTGCAGGTGGTGGCCGACGGGCTGGAGACCGCAACGTTCCGCGCTGCGTTCATTGCGGCACTCAGCGCCTGCATGCTGGTTCCCAAGCGGCCGTCGTGGCGGTTGCTGAATCTGGATGACACCGCCGCGCTCAAGCTGCGCAAGTACGCGTGGGGCGCGGCGGCGCTTGCCTGGCTGAGCACGGTGCTGGTGGCCCTCGATCAGGCCACGCGTACCAGCGACGTCACCACGGTGGCGTTGGATGGCCTGATTGCGCTGACCTATCTCGGCCTGATCATGGCCATGCTGGTGACGCTGGCGCGCCTGCATCGCCGGCAGACCGCCGAGGCCGAGGCCAAGCTGGAGGCGCAGGCGGATGGCGTGGGCGCGGCCACACCGGTGCGCCGCAGCAGCTGGCTGGTATTGGCACGCGTGGCGGGCAACGTCGCGGTAGTAGCGGCCATCATCGCCACCCTGCTGGGCTACCTGAACTTCGCCAAGTTCGTGAACCAGCAGCTGATCGGCGGCAGCATCGTGGTGCTGGCGGCGACCCTGCTGTTCAAATTCGTCGATGACCTGAGCACGTGGATGCTCAACGCCGACAGCAAAGTGGGCCAGACCATCCTGCTCAGTACCGGCCTGAGCGTGTCGCGGCTGGAGCAGGCCGGCGTGCTGCTGTCGGCGGTTCTGCGTACCGTGGTCGTGCTGCTCACGCTGCTTGCCCTGGTGGCGCCGTTCGGCAACATCGGCGCAGTAGTGGAGCGATTCACTTCACTGTTCACGACCGGATTCGATATCGGTGGCACCAAGCTGGCACCGGCGGGGATCGTGATGGCAGTACTGGCGCTGCTGGCCGGCCTGGCGATCACCCAGCTGGTGCAGCGCTGGCTGACCGACACCTATCTGCCCAAGACCGAACTGGACCTGGGCGCACGCAATTCGGTCAGTACGGTTGCCCGCTACGTCGGCATCATCATCGCGGTGATCTGGGCGTTGAGCGCGATGGGCCTGCAGCTGAGCAAACTGGCACTGCTGGTCAGCGCGCTGTCGGTGGGTATTGGTTTCGGCCTGCAGGTGATCACACAGAACTTCGTCTCCGGCCTGATCCTGCTGGCCGAGCGTCCGGTGAAGATCGGCGACTGGGTGAAGCTGGGCGACCAGGAGGGCGACATCCGCCGCATCAGCCTGCGTTCGACCGAGATCCAGGTAGGCGACAAGTCGACGTTGATCGTGCCCAACTCCGAGTTGGTCACCAAGACCGTGCGCAACATGACGATGGGCAACAACCAGGGTCGCATCCAGATCCAGTTCGCGGTGCCGCCCAGCACCGATGTCGGCAGCCTGCGTCAGGCGCTGCTGGATGCGTACACCGCGCACACCAACGTGCTGAAGCAGCCGGCCCCGACGGTCTACATCGACAGCATTGCCGGTGGCCAGATCACCATCAACAGCTTCGCGTACGTGGCCAGCCCGCGGCAGGTGTATGCCACCCGCAGCGATCTGTACTTCAGCCTGCTGCAGATCCTGGCGGAGCGGAACATTCCGCTGTCGACCCCGACCGACATCCACATCACCCGCGATCCGCAGGAGTAGGGGGTTCTTTGCAGGGCTGCGCCCTGCACCCGCTACGAGCCGGAGCAAAGGCAACAGCAACAGCGTGCATTCCGTGGGATGGCGGGGCGATGTCGGAGTGTGGGGGCGCCGTAAATCCGTCCATGGAGGCTTGGCAGCCGCATCCATGCGGCTGACACCCCGCACTCCGACACCGCCCCACCTCTGACAGATTCCTGCGGCTGTCGGTAGGTGTCGACCTTGGTCGACACGTCTGTCGGATATCGAAATCAATCTGGGGTCAGATCCGTTTTCCTCCGGAAAACGGATCTGACCCCATCGGCATGTCCAACAGACCGCAGCTAACTGTCGAAGGCGGAGTGGGTCCGGTTGCGGGGGCGTGAGCCGCATGGGTCGGGCGCATGCGCCCGACGGGTTGGGCAGGACGCCCAACCCCGGTCTTGCCGTGTGCGCAGGACAGCGCACACGAGCAAGCGGCGACCGAGCTTACATGGGTGAGGGCGCTTTGCTTGCGAAGCATTGCTTCGCAAGCGCCCGAACGCACAGCCGCCAGCGGCTGGGCCGGGCCCCGGAGGGGGACTTGCAGCGTCCCCCGCAACCGGATCCACCTCGCCATCCCACGGAATGCCCGCTGTTGTTGTTGCTTCTGAGGTTGCCGGCCAGCGGCCGGCACTACCACGGGTGCAGGGCGCAGCCCTGCAAAGAACCCTATCCTCGCGGTCGGCTGCGGGATGGCACCAGTGCGAATGTGTCCACCGCCAGCTTCTCGGCGTGGTTCAACCACGCACGGATCTCCAGATCATCCACTTCGTGGTCCAGACCGAAGGACACGTTGATCTTGCCGTTGGCATCGGGCTGCACCCACTGCTGCGCCAGTACCACCTTGCGCTGCGAGGACACCGCCTCGATCCAGAAGCCGCGATCCGGGCGCGTGCTCGCCACCAGCTGCAGCATGTACTGGCCGGCACGGGTACGGCGGCCCTTCTGCGTAATCATGTGCGCCTGGCGCACGCTCGGGCGCGGGCCCTGGAACGCGTCCAGCGGTGCATCCACGGCGATGCCGCCACGCAGGTCGTTGTCGCGGTACAGCTTGATGCCGTTGTCGCGGTTGACCAGCAGGGCGCACCAGTCACCGTCGGCCGAGCCGTCCTCGAACGCGGTGCAGCGGTCGACGTAGGCCAGGGTGTTGTCCGGGTTGGCATCGTCGAACTGGCGTGAGGTGTTTTCCAGGTACACGGACTTCAGACTCCAGTCCTTGTCGTACTCCAGCAACACCGGTGGCTGCACGTGCTGCAGGCCGACCACCACCTGGTCATCGCCGTCGATCTTCAGCTCGCGGGTCGGTTCGCCCAGCCACAGTGAACGCGCGAAGGCCAGGTACTGCGGATAGTCACGGCCGCCGTCGCGCTGGGTGGCCACGCTGGCGCTGGGCGCGCGCTGGGCATCGATCAGCGAACGGCCGAAGCCCATCGTCTTCAGGTTCGGGTCCAGCAGGCTGAGCAGGGTCGCACCCGAATCCAGGGTGGTGCCGGCATCGGCGCTGAGCTGCTGCGGGGCAATGCCATCCCCCAGGAACAGCAGCAGGTTCTCGCGCTTCTGCCGGGTCAGAATGTGGGTCAGATCGTTGGGCATCGCCAGGTGGTCGGAGGCGATCACGATCAGCGTGTCCTTGCCGTACGGGCTGGCCTGGATGCGTTGCACCAGCTGCGAAATCAGCCGGTCGCTGCACTTGAGCGCGTTGAGCATGTTGATGTTGCCGTACTGGCTCTGGTAGCGCTCGCCCTTGCACGACACCGGCAGGTGGCCCGCTGGATGGTGGGTATCCATGGTCAGCGTGGTCAGCATGAACGGTGAGCCGGCGCGCGAGAGCTGTTCAAAGCGCTGGTAGGCGGTGTCCAGCAGCACGTCGTCGTGCACGCCCCAGGCCGAGTAGTGGATGCGACCGATCTTCTTCTGCTGCTTGAACCACGCCAGGTCGTGCACTTCGTCGAAGCCGTGGCTGGCCAGGAACTGGCCCTTGCCGGCGAACTGGCCGTTGGCGCCACCCAGGTAATGGTTGGTGTAGCCCTGCTGCTTCAGGTAATCGCCCAGGCACACGGCCTTGGGCAGGAAGCTGCCCATGCGGTCCATGCTGTTCTCATCGCCCTGCGAGGTGGTCAGCGGCACGCCGCACATCGACGACACCAGGCCAGCGATGGTCCAGCCGCTGCCCTCGGCCGAGGCCAGGTTGCGCACGTCCAGTGACTCGGACGCCAGGCGGTTGAGGTTGGGCATCAGGCCGGGGAAAACGCTCTCGTCCAGGTAGGTGCGTTCCAGGCTCTCGCCGTAGATCCAGACGATGTTGCGCGGGCGCTGCAGCGGCTGCGTGGGCACCTGGTACTCGGGGGCGATGCGTGCGAAGTCGACGGGGCGCAATTGCTGGTACAGGCGTTGGCCGTCGCGGGCCAGCGGGCTGATGATGATCGTGGCCACCCATACTGCAGCGAAGCCGGCGAACCAGGCGCCGCCGTGGCCGGGCCGGCGCCAGCGCTTCACCCGTGTGGCGAACAGCGGCAGCAGCGAGACCAGCGCCAGCACGATGAAGCCGGCGATGTAGCCCTTGAAATCGGAAACCCCGGCGCCTTCCATGTCGGCGCCGAGGTGGTACAGGGTGGCGGCATTGAGCCCATCACCGGACAGCTTGTCGATCAACCACCACGTGCTGAGCATGAGCAGCAGCAGCGAGAACGCACCAGCCTTCCACCACACCCACTTGTCGGACGCGAGGAACAACCAGCACAGCAGCAACAACGACAGCAGCAGTATCCAGAGCATAGGCAGCTTCGGCAGTGACGGGGTGGTGGTGATGGACGTCGTACCGACGCGTGTCCATCCGACCGACGCTGCCACAAGCACATGCATATGACAGGCCGATGACCCGATAGTGCATGCACGAACCTGACTGAAATGTTTGTTGAAATAACACGCGCGCAATTGCGCTCAGAAGGTAAAACGAGCGTGAAGGGCTTCGTTGGATTACATTAAAAACCGCATGAATACGGCGGTTTTCGCTGATGCGCTAGCGATGCCCGCGTTCTTCGCGTGCCCGCGCACGACGGTCGAACAGCAATGCACTGGTCACGATGCCAAGGCCGAGCACCACGCCGATGAACAGCAGAATCAGCGCAATGAGCGGGTAGCCGAACAGGTGCCAGCCGGTGTCGATCTTCATCATCATCGCCGCAGCCATGATCAATGCGGCACTGATGATGCCGGCCGCCACGCGGTTGGCGATCTTCTGCAGGTTCTCCATCAATCGCGATTCTTCCAGCCCGGTCACCTTCATCTGCAGGCGGTTCTCGGCCAGCAGCGCCATGATGTCCGACAGCTTGCGCGGCCCATCGCGCAGCAGCTGCTGCAGCTCCATCGCCTCGCTGGCGATGTTGGCGGCAGACAGCGATTTCTTCAGGCGCGCACGCATCACGTGCTGCAGCTGGCGCTCGACGATGCGGCGGGTTTCCAGCTCGGGTGCCAGCAGCCGGCACACGGTTTCCAGGTTGAGCAGGGCTTTGCCCAGCAGGCTCAGTTCCGGCGGGGTGCGCAGGCCGCAGGCGGTAGCGATGCGCACCATGTCCAGCACCACGCGGCCTTCGGAGAAGCTGCCACTGGCCGCATAGCGTGCGATCAGCTGGCCGGTCTCGCGCAGGTAGCGTTCTTCGTCGAACGCCTCCAGCCGCGTGCTGATGCTGATCAGGTCGTCGGCCACTTCTTCGCCGCGGCCATCGACGGCAGCGAACAGGATCTTCAGCAGCCGCTCGCGCAGGCGTGGCGGCATGTGCGCGACCATGCCCAGGTCGAAGATCGCCAGCCGGCCATCGGGCATCACCCGCAGATTGCCCGGGTGTGGATCCGCATGGATCTCGCCGTGCACGAAGATCTGGTCCAGGTAGCCGCGTATCAGCGCCGCCGCCAGCGGGTCCATCGACTGCTCGGTGCGGCGCACATCGGGAATCGCATCCACGCGCACGCCGGTGGCCAGTTCCATGGTCAGCACGCGCTGGCTGCTGTAATCCCACAGCGGCTGTGGAATCCACAGGCGCCGGAATGGCTTCAGGTGCCGGCCGAAACGGGCCAGGTTCTCGGCCTCGGCGTGGTAGTCCAGCTCCTGCATCAGGGTCTTGGCGAACTCGTTGAGCCAGTCGCGCAGGCGCACGCGACGGCCCACCTGGGTCAGGTGGTCGGCGGCCAGCGCGAAGCTGCGCAGTGCCTCCAGGTCCGAGCGCAGCTGCGCGGCGACCTCGGGTTTCTGCACCTTCACCGCCACCTGGCGGCCATCGTGCAGCACCGCGCGATGCACCTGCGCGATCGAGGCACAGCCCAATGGCTCGGGATCGAACGCGGCGAACAGCTTGTTCACCGGCGCGCCCAGCTCCTGTTCGACGATGGCATGGATGCGCTCGACCGGAATCTCGGCCACCTTTTCCTGCATGCGCTCCAGCGCCGTGGCGAACTCCACCGGCACCATGTCCGGGCGGGTGGACAGCATCTGGCCCAGCTTGACGAAGGTCGGCCCCAAGGCCTCCAGGTCGCTGACGAACTGTTCCGGGTTGCCATCGGCGGGCACGTCGGCCTGGTTGCTGGCGACGTCCAGGTTCATGCCCGAGAACACGCCCGAATGGCGGTAGCGCATCAGCAGGCGCAGGATCTGGCTGCGCCGGTTCATGCCTTTGACCAGCGGGGGATTGCCATTGGCGGTGGGCGGATTGCTCAAGCGGAACTCCCATGCGGCAAGGACGGTAGTGCCGGGCGCTGGCCGGCAATGTCCGGATTCGGCAGTGTCGCCGGGGGGAGGTGGGCATGCGGTGAACCCCGCGGCTATCGCAGAGACCGGCGGATCGGTCAGAATCGGCGCATTCCCTCTCTTGGACGCCCCATGGCCGGTGCCAGCCTGTTCGCCCTGCTCGACGATATCGCCTCCCTGCTCGACGATGTCTCGGTGCTGACCAAGGTCGCCGCGAAGAAGACCGCCGGTGTGCTGGGCGACGATCTGGCGCTGAACGCGCAGCAGGTCACCGGGGTCAACGCCAACCGCGAGCTGCCAGTGGTGTGGGCGGTGGCCAAGGGCTCGCTGGTCAACAAGGTGATCCTGGTGCCGGCGGCCCTGGCGATCAGTGCGTTGGAAGCCTGGCTGCGCAGCCGCGGCTGGAACGTGCCGCTGATCGTGCCGCTGATGATGATCGGCGGTGCCTTCCTGTGCTTCGAAGGCGTGGAGAAGCTGGCGCATCGCTTCCTGCATTCGGCTGACGACGATGCCGAGCATCAGGCCGAGCGGCGCAAGGCGCTGGCCGATACCCAGGTGGACATGGTGGCGTGGGAGAAGGACAAGGTAAAAGGCGCGATCCGTACCGACTTCATCCTTTCGGCCGAGATCATCGTGCTCACCCTGGGCGTGGTCGCCACTGCGTCGTTCACCAACCAGATCCTCACGCTGAGCGTGGTCGCACTGGCGATGACCGTTTTCGTCTACGGACTGGTGGCGGGCATCGTCAAGCTCGATGACGTTGGGCTGTACCTTTCGCGCAAGGGCGGTGCCATTGCCGCCTTCGGTCGAGGTCTGGTGGCGTCGGCGCCGTGGCTGATGAAGTTCCTGTCGGTGGCTGGCACCATCGCCATGTTCCTGGTCGGCGGCGGCATCCTGGTGCACAACGTGCCGGCGCTGCACCACGCGGTGCAGGCGCTGGGCGGCGAAGGGCAGTGGGGCTGGCTGATCAGTGCTGCGGCCAACATGGTGGTCGGCATCATTGCCGGCGCCATCGTGCTGGCGGCGGTGACCGGGTTCCAGAAGCTGCGCGGGAAGTAGGCGCCGGCCCATTGCCCGGTAGAGGCCGACCTCGGTCGGCGCATTGTTTCCGCGTGTGCCAACCAAGGTTGGCACCTACCGAAGCGCTGTCCTTGGCGTTGGTAGAGGCCGACCTTGGTCGGCGCTTTGTTTCCGCGTGTGCCAACCAAGGTTGGCACCTACCAAAGCGCTGTCCCTTGCGTTGGTAGAGGCCGACCTTGGTCGGCGCTTTGCCCCGGCGTGTGCCAACCAAGGTTGGCACCTACCAAAGCGCTGTCCTTTGCGTTGGTAGAGGCCGACCTTGGTCGGCGCTTTGTTCCGGCGTGTGCCAACCAAGGTTGGCACCTACCAAAGCGCTGTCCCTTGCGTTGGTAGAGGCCGACCTTGGTCGGCGCTTTGTTCCGGCGTGAGCCAACCAAGGTTGGCACCTACCGAAGCGATGTCCTTGGCGTTGGTAGAGGCCGACCTTGGTCGGCGCATTGTTCCGGCGTGAGCCAACCAAGGTTGGCACCTACCGAAGCGCTGTCCTTGGCGTTGGTAGAGGCCGACTTTGGTCGGCGCTTTGTTCCGGCGTGTGCCAACCAAGGTTGGCACCTACCAAAGCGCTGTCCCTTGCGTTGGTAGAGGCCGACCTTGGTCGGCGCTTTGTTTCTGCTCGTGCCAACCAAGGTTGGCACCTACTGAAGCGGTTTGCGGTGGGCCGGACGATCAACCCGCCTGCACCCGGTTCTTGCCCTGCCGCTTGGCCGCATACAGCGCGTCATCGGCGCGCCGCAGCAGGGTCTCGGTATCGTCGCCGGGCTGCCACTGCGCCAGCCCGGCGCTGAAATGCACCGGCACGCGCTGGTCCTGCACGGTCAGCACGCGGTGTGCCAGTGAACGCTGCAGGCGCTGCACGGTGGCCATGCTGTCGGCGCCATGGGTCTCCGGCAGCACCAGCACGAACTCGTCGCCACCCAGCCGCGCGATGCCATCGGTGGCGCGCAGCAGCAGCTTGCAGACGGCCACCAGGTGCTGCAGCAGTGCATCGCCACCGGCATGGCCATGTGCATCATTGGTCTGGTGGAAATCATCCAGATCGATCATCGCCACGCCCAACGGCGAGTTGTTGCGCGCGGCGCGCGCCAGCTCGCGCTGCAGCAGTTCGTCCAGGCCACGGCGGTTCAGCGCCTGGGTCAGTGGATCGATGCGCGCCAGGTCACCGGCGGCGCGCAGTTCCTGCTCCAGCTCGGCAATGCGT
This sequence comes from Stenotrophomonas sp. STK17_22, assembly GCF_051983905.1. Taxonomy (NCBI): domain Bacteria; kingdom Pseudomonadati; phylum Pseudomonadota; class Gammaproteobacteria; order Lysobacterales; family Lysobacteraceae; genus Stenotrophomonas; species Stenotrophomonas sp. STK17_22. The sequence goes on along the minus strand of NZ_CP197010.1, from coordinate 4,842,208 downwards.
TGCTCTGCACGTTCCACTTCCTGCCGCGCGTTGGCCAGGTGATCGCGGGCCTGCGCGGCCTGCTGCTGCACCTTGCCGGTGTCGCGCATCACGTCCTGCAGCAACTGGTTGAGGTCGGCGATGCTACGCGCCTCGCGCAGCTGCAGTGCGTAGCTGCCGATGCGGTCGTGGTATTCGCCGGTGCTGGTGGCCATGCCATCCATGCGCTCGATGAACTCGCCCATCAACCCGCGCATCGCCGCCTTCGAATCGTCGATGCCCTGGCGCAGCAGGCCCTGCTTGTAGATCACTTCGCGCAGTTCGGCGCGGGTGCGCTCGACCGCCTCAGCTTCCAACGGCCCGTCCAGCAGCTGGCGTACTGCGGCGATCTGGCCCTGCAGCCAGCTGCGGTCATCCAGCAGCTCGCTCACGTTCTCCAGCAGCAGCGCGAACAGCTCAAGCAGCAGCGCCTGCTGCTCCTGCCAGCTCTCGGCACGCACGCCGACCTGGTGGCCGAGTTCGCGCACGCCCTGTTCGATCGGTTCCAGTGCCGTGCCCGGTTGCCACTGGCGCAGGCGCGTGGCCAATGCCTGTGCCTGCTCGCGCAGGTCCGGATCGTGCTGCAGCAGGGCCACCACCGCGCCGCCCAGCAGCAGGCGCAGCTGCTCGGACAGGCGCAGGCTTTCCGGCTGCCCGTCCGGCGAATGCTGTTCGATGGTGCGGATGTACTTGTCGATCAGCTGCCGCATTGCGCGCCCATAGCGCGGCCAATCGGCGCTGGCCTGCGCCGACTGCAGGCGGTCGCCCATGTCGCCCAGTTCGCCGGGCAGGGTGGCCATGCCATTGGCGAACGCGGCCAGCAGCGGCTCCGGTGCGTCGGCCCCGGCGAACAGCTGCTGCAGGGCCACGCCACCGCCACCCTGCAGCACCACGCGGTCGCCCAGCCCATCGTCCACCACCGCGCGCACGCGTGCCGGCGGCCCAAGGGCGGTACCGGGGGCAGGGCGGTGGTCGGGCTGGTCCGTCATGGAGCAAATCCTGGGGCTGGCAGGGACTGGTTCCAGCATATCGGCGCGGCCGCCGACGGCTTGAACGGCTAGGATGGGCGACAGGATGCCGCAGTGGAGGTGGTGATGCGCGTGATGTTGCTGGGGGCGACCGGGCTGGTCGGTGGGCTGACCCTGCGCAGGCTGCTGGACGACCCGCGCTGCAGCGCCGTGATCGCTCCGGCCCGCCGCCCGTTGGGCGTGACCCACCGGAAGCTGGCGAACCCGGTGCTGGCCTTCGATGCGCTGCCCGCCGTGCCTGGGTGGGCGCGCGTGGATGCGGTCATCTGCGCGCTGGGCAGCACCATCGCCCAGGCCGGCAGCCGCGAGGCTTTCCATCGCATCGACCATGATTACCCGTTGGCGTTCGCCCGCCTGGCACAGGCACAGGGTGCGCAGACCTATGCGCTGAATTCCGCGGCCGGCGCCAACCCGCAGTCGTCGATCTTCTACAGTCGGGTGAAGGGCGAGCTGGAGCGTGACCTGCGTGCGCTGGCCTTCGCTTCGCTGACGCTGGTACGCCCGGGGTTGATCGGGGGCGAGCGCAACGAGGTGCGTCGTGGCGAGCGCCTGGCGCTGATGGTGTTGGGTGCTTTGGGGCCGCTGTTGCCACGGGCGTGGCGGATCAACCCGGCGAGCGAGATCGCCAAGGCACTGGTCGAGTCCGCGCTGGCCCCGCAGCCGGGTGAGCACGTGGTGGCATCGAGCGCACTGGTCGGCTGATGTCGCGTGCGCTGCGCCTGACCCAGTTGCTGCAGCTGCTGCGCCGCCATCGGCGGCCGGTGGCCGGGCAGACGCTGGCCGAAGCGCTGGGCATCAGCCTGCGCACGTTGTACCGCGATATCGAGACCCTGCGTGAGCAGGGCGCTGACCTGCGTGGCGAGGCCGGCGTTGGCTACCAGCTGGCGCCGAGCGACACCCTGCCACCGATGACCCTGCCACCGGCCGAGATCGACGCGCTGGTGCTGGGCCTGCGCTGGGTTGCGGCCCGTACCGAACCCGCGTTGGCCGAAGCCGCACGCGATGCCCTGGCGCGTATCGCGCATGTGTTGCCCGCAGCGCGGCGCGAGGCCTTGCGTGACAGTGGCCTGCGGGTGGGCCCTTCGCGTGCGGCGGCCAAGGTTCCCCCGGCTCGTCTGCAGGCCGTGCGAGAGGCTGTCGGTTCACAGCAGCGCCTGAAGTTCGGCTACGAGGACGCGCACGGCCAGCGCAGCGAGCGCATCGTCTGGCCGTTCGCGCTGGGCTACTTCGATGAGGTGCCGATGCTGGCGGCGTGGTGCGAGCGCCGCGAGGATTTCCGCCATTTCCGTCTGGACCGCATCCGCCAGGCGCGTGTGCTGGAGGATCACTACCTCGTGCCACGCGCCACCCTGCTGCGACGCTGGCAGAAGGCGCAGGGCATCGCGCCGGACTGGCTGGATCGTTCGTAGCGTCGAGCGTGCTCGACCGCTTCCGCGCTTTGCTTCCGGCTGCTGGGGAGGGGGCCTTCGCTCTTTGCTCCTGGTAGGGGTCGAGCTTGCTCGACCGCCTTTGATCTTCGCGAACAGCAGTCGAGCAAGCTCGACCTCTACCAGGGCAAGGGCAACAGCAGTCGAGCAAGCTCGACATCTACCAGGGCTGGGGCAACAGCAGTCGATCACGCTCGACGCTACTGACAGAATCTGTCAGCAGGGCCGTACCACCATGAGCGCTCCCAACAACGGAGCTTCCCCATGTTCACGCCCAGCACCCTGCTGCAGTACGTGCGCGACGTCGCCGCCAGCGCCACCTTCTACAGCGGCATTCTCGGCAGACCGCCGATCGAGCAGTCGCCCGGTTTCGCCCTGTTCCTGCTCGGCGATGGCGCCGCACTGGGCCTGTGGCAACGCGACGACGTGCAGCCGCCTGTGTCCGCACAGGCCGGTGCCGCCGAACTGGCGATGGTGGTCGCCAACCCGGAGACCGTGCAGCAGATGCACGATGCGTGGCGCGGGCTCGGCGTGCAGATTCTGCAGGCACCGGTGACGCTGGAGTTCGGCCATACCTTTGTCGGGGCAGACCCGGATGGACACCGTCTGCGTGTCTACAGCCGCGCCGAAGGCATGGTCGCGCGGAACTGATCAAGGGAGGGGGCCGGCACTTGCTGGCTCCTGGACCTACCCTTGCTTCTGCGCTGCTTCGATGACGATTGAGAATGTCTCGTCGTCTTCCGAATCCCGCTCAATGGCCAGCTGGGCCAGCTCTCCGACCACATCGCGGCCGGGATTGCACCGCCTGAGTTCCTTGATGAACTGCCGTATCTGACGGGGCGTCAGTTCACAACCTGGATAATCAAACAGATTGAGCGCGGCATCTGAAGAACGGTCCAGCAGTTCAGGTGCGAGGATGGAATAGGCTTTGATGTAGCGGGAGAACGGAATATCCGACAGGAAGTTGTCCGTTGCAGTCATGATCGACGCATCATGTGGTGGGTCGCGAAGAAATTCCCTCATGACTGCCAGGACGACTTCTACTGACGGTGGTTTCGTCAGTGGCCTGTAGAAGTGGTCGGCGTATGCACAGCAGCCTTCGTGGGTGACTGCAGCATCCGATAACGTTGCCAGCGTTGAGATCCAGACGTCAGCGTCCAGCGGCGTAGCCGGTTCAGCGTCTCCTTGTTGATCGGTCTTGGGGATGACCGCCCGGACGAGGGGTTCACCGTTGCGCCATGACTGTAAACGTGAATCGATAATCGCGTACACCTGCTCCTGTTTGTCCCACATGGCTTCCGGCGAAGGCATGTCGCTTTGCGGAAAAAGGGAGAAGAAATCCGAGGGGTAGGGTGCGCGGAAGCAGAAGTAGTCCAGGGTGAACTCCAGCAATTCCGGGTCGAACGCAGATCCGGGAATCTCGTCCTGGAAAGCAGCTTTGATGCATGCCAAGGCATCCGCCAGTGAGGGGGCGGCTGCCACCGTAGACCCTACCGATGCGTCAAGGAGCGCGCGATTTCGAGCGAGCCAGCGCAGGAAGATGATGTCGAGAACCCAATTCCTGTCCGTGGGATCCTCATCCCTCGTCAGCAGTAATAAGAACGGGGAGGCACGGAAAATATCATCGCCCGCCTTCAGGATTTCTTCGATTGTGGGTGCTTTCTCCAGCATGGGAACTCGACGTCTCAAGAGAAGCTCAATGCTATCGAGCTGCTCTGGGGAATCCATGCAACTATTCTCAAAGTGCTCTCTTGCGCTCTCGACCGATCGACGGAGAGCCCTGTAGATCCACGCCATGCGTGGATGGGGCGCGACGGAGCGGGCACAAAAAAACGCCGGGCAGTGCCCGGCGTTTCTCCAATTCATGTGCCAACCAAGGTTGGCACCCACCAGTCAGCTTCATGTGCCAACCAAGGTTGGCACCCACCCGATCAGCTGGCCAGCGCCAGGTCATCCATCATCGCGCGCAGGAAGCGGGCCGCTTCACCACCGGTGGCCGCGCGGTGGTCGAAGGTGACCGACAGCGGGATCACCTTGTGCGCTTCCACGCCGCCCATCACCGGGGTCATCTGGTGGCGGGCACGGCCGGCACCAACGATGGCCACACACGGCGGCACCACGACCGGGGTCGCGTAGCGGCCGGCGAACATGCCGAAGTTGGACAGCGAGATGGTGTAGCCGCTCAGTTCCGAGGCGGCGATCGAACGCGATTCCACCTGCTCGCGCAGGCGGTTGACGCCTTCGCGGATGCCGCGTGCATCGAGCATGTCGGCATTGCGCAGGGCCGGCACGAACAGGCCGTCGTCGGTGTCCACGGCGATGCCGATGTCCACCTGCGCGTGCAGGGTGCGGGTCAGCGCTTCACCGTCGAACCAGGCGTTCATCGCCGGCACCTTCTGCGCGGCGACCACGATCGAGCGCACCAGGCGTGCGGTGACGTCGTTGCCCGGCAGCCAGGCGTGGATGTCGGCGTCGTCGTTCAGCGTGGTCGGCACGACCTTGCTGTGCGCATCGGCCATCACGCGCGCCATGTTGCGGCGCACGCCCTTCAGCGGTTCCGGCTGGCCCTTGGCGACCACGCCCGGCGGCTGGGTGCGCATCGGCTTGCCCGCGGCGGACAGCGGGGTGCGCGCTTCGCTCTGCACCGGGGCAGACACCTGCGCCGGGGCCGGCGCGGCATAGGCAGCAGCGGCCGGCGCCGGAGCGGCACCGATCTTGGCGCTGCCATCCGCAGCTGCCTGCTTGACGTCGGCCATGGTCACCGCGCCATCGGCGCCAGTGGCGCGTACGCGGGACAGGTCCACGCCCAGCTTGCGCGCGGTGGCACGCACGGCCGGTACGGCCTTGACGCCACCGACGGCCAGCGCCTGTTCGGCGTGCACGGCGTTGGAGCTCTGCATCGCGCCGACCACGGTACCGGCGTCATCACGTTCGGCGGCGGCGGGCTTGGCCGCTTCGGCGGCCACCGGTGCGGCAGCGGCCGGCAGCGGCGGCGGGGTCGGTGCTGCGGCAGGTGCGGCATGGCCGTGGCTGTGGCCGGTGTCCTGGCCATCGGCGCGCTGCGGCAGGTTCGGGTCCAGTTCGAAGCTGGCCAGCACCGAGCCGGTCGGGATGATGTCGCCAGCAGCGCCTGACAGCTTCAGCACCTTGCCGGAGAAGGGCGAGGGCACTTCGACGACGGCCTTGGCGGTCTCCATCGACACCAGCGGCTCGTCCAGCTTGATCACATCGCCTTCCTTGACGAACCACTCGACGATGGTCGCGTCCGGCAGGCCTTCGCCCAGGTCGGGCAGGTTGAAGTTCTTGGTCTGGCTCATTTGCAGTTCTCTTCCAGCAGTTCCAGTTCGCGGGCCGGCAGCCAACCCGTCGCGCCATTGGCGCGCTCGGACCACCACCACCCGCCGTGTTCGTGATGAAGCTTCACCATCTCGCCGCTTTCCACATCCAGCTCGCGGGCGTCGTAGTCGCACAGCGCTTCGGCGCGACCCTCGTCCAGCAGCTGCAACCAGGCGATGGGCGCCCATCCAGCGCGCCCATCGTTGGTGCGTACCCAGGCAAACGCCGGCCATTCCTCGTCACGGACACCTACTTCGACGATCTGGCCGGTGTGGAACCGGAGCGGGTTGGGATACTGGCTGCGGTAAGCCCCCAGAAGGCGGGCCCGCATGTCAGCCGGCCGCCACCGCGCGCTTGGCCGCAGCCACGATCCGCTCAACGCTCGGCAGGTACTTCATTTCCAGGCGGAACAGCGGAATGTGGGTGTCGTAGCCAGTGACGCGCTCGACCGGGGCCAGCAGGTCGTAGATCGATTCCTCGGCCAGGCGCGCAGCGATTTCGGCGCCGAAGCCCGCGGTCTTGGGGGCCTCCTGCACGATCACGCAGCGGCCGGTCTTGGCCACCGATTCGGCGATGGTGGCGAAGTCCAGCGGACGCAGCGTGGCCACGTCGATGACTTCGGCACTGATGCCTTCACCGGCCAGCTTGTCGGCCGCTTCCAGCGCTTCCTTCACCTGCGCGCCCCAGGTCACCAGGGTCACGTCGGTGCCGTCGCGCAGCACGAAGCAGACGTCCAGCGGCAAGGCCTCGCCGTCGTTGACGACCACTTCCTTGTACTGGCGGTAGATGCGCTTGGGCTCCATGTAGATCACCGGATCCGGCTCGCGGATCGCGGCCAGCAGCAGGCCGTAGGCGCGCTGCGGCGACGACGGCAGCACCACGCGCAGGCCCGGCACGTTGGTGAAGATCGCCTCGTTGGCTTCGCTGTGATGTTCCGGCGCGCGGATGCCACCGCCCCACGGCACGCGCAGCACCATCGGGCAGTGCAGGCGGCCACGCGTGCGGTAACGCAGGCGTGCGGCGTGGCAGACGATATGGTCGACCATCGGGTACATGAAACCGTCGAACTGGGCCTCGGCCACCGGCTTCATGCCCTGCGCGGCCAGGCCGATGGTCAGGCCGGCGATGGTGGTTTCATCCAGCGGGGTGTCGAGGATGCGTTCGGAGCCGAAGCGCTGCTGCAGGCCGGCGGTGGCGCGGAACACGCCGCCGTTGACGCCCACGTCCTCGCCCAGCACCAGCACCGACGGGTCGTGTTCCAGCTCCCAGGCCAGCGCCTGGGTGATGGCTTCGATGAGGGTGATCGGGGTGGTGGTCATGCTCTCTTCTCCGCGCGCGACCGCAGCGCTGTCGGCGGCGTTGGTGTGCGCGCCGGGCGCGCCGTTCTTGATCTCATCCATGGCGCTTCTCCAGGGCGATCGCCTGGGCACGCTGGGCCAGCAGGTCCGGCGGCGGATCGGCATACAGGAAGTCGAACATTGCCTCGACCGGCTGCACCGGCGTGTTGAGGTACAGGTTCACTTCCTCGTCCACGCGCGTGCCGCACTCGGCGACCCAGGCGGTCTCTTCGTCTTCGCTCCACACACCGGCGTTGATCAGGTACTTGCGCAGGCGCAGCATCGGCTCGCGCTGCCAGGCATCCTTCACTTCGGCGTCGTCGCGGTAGCGGCGCGCGTCATCGGCGGTGGTGTGGTCGGACAGGCGGTAGGTCATCAGTTCCAGCACGGTGCCGCCGTTGCCGGCCAGCGCACGTTCGCGCGCCTGCTCCATGGCCGCCAGCACCGCGATCAGGTCATTGCCGTCCACCTGCAGGCAGTGCAGGCCGCCGGCCAGGCCCTTCTGCGCCAGCGTTTCGGCACCGGTCTGGGCCGAACGCGGAACCGAGATGGCCCAACCGTTGTTGACGATGCACAGGATCAGCGGGAGCTTGTAGGCGCCGGCCGAATTCAGTGCTGCGTAGAAGTCGGTCTTGGAGCTGCCACCGTCGCCGCACACGGCCACCGCGATCTGCGGTTCCTTGTTGAGCTTGAACTTCAGCGCGGCGCCTGCGGCATGCAGGCACTGGGTGGAGATCGGCACGCAGAACGGGAAGTCCTTGGCCGCGTTGCCGCCGTAATCGTTGCCGCGTTCGTCGCCGCCCCAGTACATCAGCACGTCGTGCGGGCGCACGCCACGCATGAACATCGCGCCATACTCGCGGTACGAAGGCGCGAACACGTCGTCCTTCTGCATCGCCGCGCCGATACCCACGTGCGCGGCTTCGTGGCCCAGGCAGGCGGCATAGGTGCCGAGCTTGCCGGTGCGCTGCAGTGCGATGGATTTGCTGTCGAACGTACGTACGAACAGCATCTGCTTGAACAGCGGTACCAGGACCTTGGGGTCGCGCAGCGACGCGGGCAGGTCATCGCGGACGAGCTTGCCGTCCGTATCCAGATACTGCAGGTATTCGATCTTGAATTCAGCGGCAACCGTCATTGCGTACTGCACCTTCGACAGAGAAGTTACAAATGATATGAATCGCCATGTTAAGGAACGCGTACGGAATAGCCTTCCTGCGCCGCAACACGGCGATTCCCCGTTTTACCCCTGCCGGCGGGTGGGGGGCCAATAACAACAACGTATTCAGTCGTTGCTGCAAAGCATCAGAATACGCCTCTGGCTGACCGCCAGTACAACGGCGCGGACGGTTCCACGCGCAGCCCCGGCATCAGCCGATGCTCCACGACCAACCGCACGCCCCGGTATGGACCCGGCGGCTGCCAGCGCGGCGGCAACGCGCTACCCTTGCCGCCCCCGATCTGGTCCCGCCCATGTCCGTCGACAACAACCAACGCGATCTCGAAGCCGGCATCCACACCGACCTGCAGGGACGCCTGACCTATGGCGGCTACCTGCGGCTGGACCAGCTGCTCAGCGCGCAGCAGCCGCTGTCCAACCCGCCGCACCACGACGAGATGCTCTTCATCATCCAGCACCAGACCTCGGAGCTGTGGCTGAAGCTGCTGGGCCATGAGCTGCGTGCCGCAATCGGCTTCCTGCAGCGCGATGAAGTCTGGCAGTGCCGCAAGGTGCTGGCGCGCAGCAAGCAGGTGCTGCGCCAGCTGACCGAGCAGTGGTCGGTGCTGGAAACGCTGACCCCGTCCGAGTACATGGGCTTCCGCGACGTGCTGGGCCCGTCGTCGGGCTTCCAGTCGCTGCAGTACCGCTACATCGAGTTCCTGCTGGGCAACAAGAACGCGCAGATGCTGCAGGTGTTCGAGCACGACCCGGCCGGCCAGGCGCAGCTGCGCACCGTGCTGGAGGCGCCCAGCCTGTACGAGGAATTCCTGAAATACCTGGCCCGCTTCGGCCACGCCGTCCCGGCGGTGTACGAGGCCCACGACTGGACCCAGCCGCATGTGGCCGATGACGCACTGCAGCCGGTCTTCGAACGCATCTACCAGGACACCGATCGCTACTGGCGCGAGTATTCGCTGTGCGAGGACCTGGTGGACCTGGAGACCGCGTTCCAGCTGTGGCGATTCCGACACATGCGCACCGTGATGCGGGTGATCGGCTTCAAGCGCGGCACGGGCGGCTCGTCCGGCGTGGGCTTCCTGGCCAAGGCGCTGGAACTGACCTTCTTCCCCGAACTGTTCCAGGTGCGGACCAGCCTGCAGGCCGGGCCCCCGGCAGAACAGGGCTGATCCGTATTCAGCTTGGATCCCGGCCGGCGGCTGGATCGTTTCAGATGCAAGTTCAGGGAGCAGGCTGGCACCTGCCTCAAACGGCGTGTATTTGACGTGAACGCCAGAAGTCGGTGATCCTCGCGCGTTGCTCCAACTGCACATCGGACGTGCTCGTCATCCACCGAACCAGGAAATCCGCATGAGCGTAAACGCCACTGCGAACACCCCAGAGCCGGCGCTGCCGGACTTCAAGACCACGCTGGGCCACCCGCGCCCGTTGTGGATGCTGTTCATGACCGAGTTCTGGGAGCGCTTTGCGTTCTACGGCATCCGCTGGGCCTTGGTGCTGTACATCGTCGCCCAGTTCTACAACGGCAGCGCTGCCGGTGAAGGCGACGCCAGCCGCATCTACGGCGCCTATCTGGCCCTGGTGTATGCCGCAGCGATCTTCGGTGGCTACGTGGCCGACCGGGTACTGGGTTACCAGCGATCGATCCTGACCGGCGCGATCATCATGGCCGCCGGCCTGTTCATGATCTCGCTGCCGCAGGAGCACATCTTCAAGCTCGGCCTGGCCACGATCATCGTCGGCAACGGCCTGTTCAAGCCCAACATCTCGACCATGGTCGGCAAGCTGTACGGGCTGAAGGACGAGCGCCGCGATTCGGGCTTCACCATCTTCTACATGGGCATCAACATCGGCGCGATGATCGCCCCGGTGCTGACCGAGTACCTGGCCCGCAAGGTGTTCGGTACCGACGCGATGCCGTCCTACAAGGTCGTGTTCATCGCCTCGGGCGTGGGCATGCTGATCTCGCTGGTGTGGTTCTACATCGGTCGTGCCGGCCTGAAGGGCATCGGTGCACCGCCGGCCGGCGCTGAAGGTTTCGGCCGCATCATCATGGTGCTGGCCGGTGCCGTGGTCGCCATCCCGGTCGCGTACTTCCTGCTGGCCACCGGCGCCACCGCGCTGGCCTGGATCCTGGGTGCGATGTTCACCGCGCTGGCCGTCCTGCTGCTGGTCGAGGGCATCCGCGAAGGCAAGGTGCAGCGCGACCGCGTGATCGCCATGCTGATCATCTTCGCCTTCAACGTGATGTTCTGGATGTTCTTCGAACAGGCCGGCAGCTCGTTCACCTTCCTGGCCGAGAACATCGTCAACCGCCAGTTCGGTGACTGGACCTTCCCGACCGCGTGGTTCCAGTCGGTCAACTCGGTGGCGATCATCACCCTGGCCCCGGTGATCGCCTGGATCTGGGTGGCCATGGGCCGCGCCAATCCGTCCATCCCGCGCAAGTTCGGCCTGGGCCTGCTGTTCAACGGCGCCGCCTTCGCGCTGCTGATGTTCGCCCTGTCGCAGATGGTCGTGGACGGCAAGATCCCGTTCTGGACCCTGTTCATGGTCTACGTCATCCAGTCGGTGGGTGAGCTGTGCCTGTCGCCGATCGGCCTGTCGATGGTGACCAAGCTGGCCCCGGTGCGCCTGGTCGGCTTCGGCATGGGCGGCTGGTTCCTGTCCACCGGCATCGGCAACAACCTGTCGGGCATCTTCGCTGGCGTGGTCAGTGGTGAAGGCGGCATGACGGTCGAGTCGGCCCTGAAGGGGTATACCTTCGGGTTCTGGGCCCTGATCGGCTCCGGCGTGGTGCTGTTCCTGATCGCCCCGCTGATCAACAAGCTGATGCACGGCGTCAAGTAATGATGAGAGGGTAGAAGGCATGCGCAGCAAGCTCGGTGGTGCAATGGTGGTGGTCTGTGCGGCGCTGATCGGCGCCTGTTCCCAACCGCAACCGCCTGCCGCCGCCGAGCCCACGCAGCCTCTGGATACCCGGCCCACCGAGCCACCGGTCGCTGACCCCAGCGAACCGGTGGCCTCGGGCAACACCCCGGTGGCGGCGGACATCGCCGCCATCGCAGGGCTCGGCGCGCAGTTCGACCCGGCCCGCAACCCCGCCGATGACCTGGCCACCGCCAAGGTGGAAGCCCAGCGGGGCAAGAAGCGCATCCTGCTGGAGGTCGGCAACGCCGCCTGCGAGCGCTGCCGCGCGCTGGACGATGTGGTGGAAGGCAACGGCGACCTGCGTCGCTTCCGCGATGCCCACTACGTGTGGGTGAAGGTCAACGCCAGCGACGAGCAGCCCAACACCGCCTTCTTCGCCCAGTTCCCGGTGATGGAGCGCGACTACCCATACCTGCTGGTACTCGATGCCGATGGCGGACTGCTGGTGTCGCAGGCGACCGGCGAGCTGCGCAAGGGCGAAGTCTTCCAGCCCGCGCGGGTGACCGCGTTCCTCAAGCAGTGGGCACCTGACAAACCGGAATAGGGGTAGTGCCGGCCGCTGGCCGGCAGGGGTGGGCCGACCGCTGACCGCGATCCCCGGTGGGTGCCGACCGTTGGTCGGCACAGAAGTGCATCCACGCATGGCGTGGATCTACTGTGGTTGCGGTCACATTCCCGGAATCGGCATCTCAATATCGCAACGCGCTCGCCGTTACCGGCAAGGACCTCAGTCGACATCCCGTCGATGCAACCTTCCGGAACGCCCATGCACAGCGACCACGCCGAACGACTGCCCGAACCCGCCAGTGAGTTGGCCGAGGGTGGAGCAGGCGAGGGCGTAACCTTGCCGCCGCAGGAGGCGCTGCTGGATGACACCGGAACCGGCGAGGCCACCGTCGACCTGGCGCCGCCGCGTCATCGCCTGCCGCAGATCGCGCTGCCCGACAACGTGGTGCTGAAGGGGGCGGTGCAGAAGCTGGTCGAGCAGAAGTCCCGGCTTGATGCGCTGGCCGCCGACGGCCAGCTGGCCGGGCTGCTGCCACCGGAGTGGCAGGGGCACGGCGTGCGTGCGATCGAGCTGTCCACCTTCATCCAGGGCGTGCTGCCGTTCCTGCAACCCGGCGAACGTGGCGAAACCGCGCCCGCGCGCCTGCCGGTGCGCCACGTTCTGGGAGACGACAGCCGCTGGGGCCTGGAGGATGTCGCCGAACCGAAGTCGCTGGCCTGGTACCTGGCCAGCGACGAACGCGCCACCGCTGGCAGCAAGGACGTGGCCGAGGCCTATCTGGTGGGTGCGCTGGGACTGGCGTGGATGCAGGAAGGGCGCAGCCGCCCCGGCTTCCTGCGCGCGATGGGGCAGGACAGCCTGGCCGCGCGGGTGACCATGCTCGGCTACCCGCCGGCCAACGAACTGGCGCTGTACAGCGTCACCGCGCATGGGCAGCAACAGATCTGGTGCGTGCATGGCCGCCGTCGCATGCGCCCGCTGGTGGCGCCGTGGCTGAGCGTGCCGGTGCTGACCGCGTATGGCGTGCCGGCGCCGGTCGCGTGGCCGTCCAGTTTCCCGCCGGTGGAGGCCGTGGCCGAGCTGCTGGCGACCGCACGGCAGGGGCGCGCGCTGCCGGAAGTGGACCTGGCCAAGGCGGTGGCGAAGATCGCCGAGGACGCTGCCTCTGAAGCCTGGCAACCGGTCAGCCTGCTGCAGCTCAATACCTGGTCACCGCGTTGGCATTTCTTCCTGGGCACCTTCGTCGGCCTGCCGTCGCTGCTGCTCGTGGCGGCGGCGCTGGCGCTGCCGGGGGCGGTCGAAGCAGCCACGGTTGCGGCTTCCCTCGGCTTCGCCGGTGGTGCCATCGCGGCGCTCGCGGTGCCGTGGATCCATGCACGGCGCAAGCATCTGAGCTGAAGCATGGATGCCATCCGCGCGTGGCGTAGATCTACGGGAGGCCGGGCGCCGCGGTCTGCAGCTGCTGCCGCGCCCGCTCCATGGCAGTCTGCAATCTTTGCTTGAGGACCTCACGGGAGGGCAGCGTGGTCAGGTACTCCGCAACATGGATGCCTGAGCGGTCCAGCTCCAGCAATTCAATCTGGCCCGCCTTCTTCCCTGTGCAGAGGATGATGCCCAACGGCGCCTGCTCGCCGTCCTCACGTTTGTACCGGTCCAGCCAGCGCAGATAGAGTTCCATCTGTCCCTTGTAGGCCGGCTTGAACTCGCCGATCTTCAACTCGATGGCAATTAGTCTGCGCAGGCGCCGGTTGTAGAACAGCAGGTCCAGGTGGAAGTCATCGCCGTCGATCTGGATGCGCTTCTGGCGGGCGACGAAACTGAAGCCCGTGCCAAGTTCAAGCAGGAAGCCCTGCATCTCGCGAAGGATCGCGGTTTCAAGGTCCTGCTCGTCCCAGCTGTCCTTGAGGCCAAGAAAGTCCAGTACGTAGGGATCACGCAGTACCAGCCCCGGAGACAGCTGCTGGTTGCCGCGCAGTGCCGCCAACTCTTCGGCGATGGTCTGCTCTGGCTGACTGGAGAGTGCCGTGCGCTCATACAGCATCGAATCGACGCGCTGGCGCAGCGTACGTACACTCCAGCCCTCGGTGGCGGCCATCTGTGCATAGAAGTCGCGCTTGAGTGGGTCCGCCAGTGGGATCAGCGCGATGAAATGGGTCCAGCTCAATTGTCGTATCAGCGATACGACAATCTACTCGTCTGCAAATGCGATGGAGAACTGCACCATCCGGCGCAGGCTCTTCTCACCGAAGGATGTGCCGAACTCGGCAGACAGCGCCTTGGCGATCCGGGTGAAGAGAACCTCGCCGTAACGCGCACGCTGCCCCGCCATCTGGTCAACATGGATGCGACGACCGATTCGCCAGTACAGCAGCGTCAACTCGGCGTTGATGGACCTGTGCATCCTGCTGCGCGCTGCGCAGATCAGCTCTCTGAGATCGGCCAGCAATTCCTGGCCATGCGGCGACGTTGAACGCGAGTCATCCATGAGGGAGCCCGTTCGATGTGGATGGCCGGGCTGATACCCGTTGAACGTTTACCGTCCGGCCGCACACGTGAGCAGTCCAATAGGAGAATTCACTGGATCAGCCCGTTTCGATACACCAGCCTGGCGGAAACGGGCCGTATCGGGCCAATGCGGAAATGCTGCTGGGCGAGGGCGACACTTCAGGACGGGATCTGCGGAAGGTGAATGCGTCCGATGGCATCGTTCGCGGTCGGTCCGCAGTCCGCCAAGAAGCGGGTCCCGTCAGATCAAAGGGGGCGGACGACAATCGCCCAGCCACTGTTCCGCTACCGGCCGGGGTCGGCACCCGCGACTTGGGGCCCAAAACGACTTAATCCCCTCCGTCCCCTTTTTCTTTCAGACGCCTTCGCCCATCCGTTCCAGGCCTTCGCCGGCCAGGCGCAGGATCAGCTTCTCCAGCACCTGCTCTTCCTCTTCGCTCAGCACCGACATCAGTTTGCGGGTGATCTCGATCACCATCGGCGCGATGGTCTCGTAGACCTCGAAGCCGGCTGCAGACAGGGCAAGCACCGAGCGGCGGCGGTCGTCACCGTGGGTCTCGCGCTTGATGAAGCCGCGCTCCAGCAGGCGGGCCACGGCACGGCTGACCGCCACCTTGTCCATCGCCGTGCGGTCGGAGACCTCGCTGGCCGAGGAGCCCGGGTACAGCGCCAGGATGGTGATCACCCGCCACTCGGGAATCGCCAGACCGTAACGATCGCCGTATAGCTTGGCGATGTTGCCGCTGACCCGGTTGGACAGCACGCTCAGCCGGTACGGCAGGAACTGTTCCAGGTCGAGCAGGACGTGCGAGGAACGCAGGCGGGTCGAAACGGGATCGGCGGGGCTCATGTTGCGGTGCACCTTGCTGGTGGTTTCAAGTGTAACTATAAGGGGTAGGTCCAGACCCTGCATTCTCGCCGGGTCCCTACCTGCCCGCACCTGGTTTGTACCGATGCGGTACCGATTCGGAGCCACGCCATGAATACCGCAGTCCCGACCGCCTCGCACCCCAACCCCGGCATGCAGGTCACCACCTTCGAGAACCCGATGGGCATCGACGGCTTCGAGTTCGTCGAATTCGCCGCCCCGGCCGGCCGTGGCCAGGAGCTGCACGAGTACTTCCGGAAGATGGGCTTCAGCGCGGTGCTCAAGCACAAGCAGCGTCCGATTACCGTCTATCGCCAGGGCGACGTCAACTTCCTGGTCAATGAAGACCCGGATTCGTTCGCCTCGGACTTCGCCGAAAAGCACGGCCCGTGCGCCTGCGGCTTCGCCATCCGCTTCAAGAAGCCGGGCCAGGAGGTCTACCAGACCGCGCTGGGCAACGGCGCCGAAGCCATCGCCTTCAAGCCGGACAGCAAGGCGGTCAGCGCGCCGGTCATCAAGGGCATCGGCGACTGCATGCTGTACCTGGTCGATCGCTACGGCAGCGCCGGCAGCATCTATGACGGCGACTACGAGCCGATCGCCGGTGCCGACCTGCACCCGGTGGGCTTCGGCCTGACCTTCATCGACCACCTGACCCACAACCTGTACTTCGGCAACATGCAGCAGTGGTCGGACTACTACGAGCGCCTGTTCAACTTCCGCGAGATCCGCTACTTCGACATCAAGGGCCTGAAGACCGGCCTGGTGTCCAAGGCGATGACCGCGCCGGATGGCATCGTGCGCATCCCGCTGAACGAATCGTCCGACCCGAAGAGCCAGATCAACGAGTACCTGGACGCGTACAAGGGCGAGGGCATCCAGCACATCGCCTGCTTCACCGAGAACATCTACGAGACCGTCGAAGCGATGCGCGCGCAGGGCGTGGACTTCCTCGATACGCCGGAGACCTACTTCGACGTGATCGACCAGCGCGTGCCGAACCACGGTGAAGACGTGCCGCGCCTGGCGAAGAACAAGATCCTGATCGATGCCGATCCGGAAACCCACCAGCGCAAGCTGCTGCAGATCTTCACCCAGAACTGCATCGGCCCGATCTTCTTCGAGATCATCCAGCGCAAGGGCAACGAAGGTTTCGGCGAAGGCAACTTCACCGCACTGTTCGAGAGCATCGAGCGCGACCAGATCCGCCGCGGCGTGCTGTAAGGTCAGCAGGCAATGTCGGCGTCCCGCCGGCAGTGCCTGTCCGAATGGTCGTGCCGGCCGCTGGCCGGCAATCTCTGGAGTTCCCATGTCCCCCGCCATCACCGCCCGCGGCTACCAGTCCGGCTTCGGCAACGAATTCGCCACCGAGGCCGTCGCCGGCGCGCTGCCGGTCGGGCAGAACTCGCCACAGAAGGTGGCCCACGGCCTGTACGCCGAACAGTTGACCGGCACCGCCTTCACCGCGCCGCGTGGCAGCAACCGCCGCAGCTGGCTGTACCGGATCCGCCCGGCGGTGACCCATGGCGAGTTCACCCCGTTCGCGCAGTCGCAGCTGCAGTGTGATTTCGGCGCACAGCCGGCTTCACCGAACCAGCTGCGCTGGAGCCCGCTGCCGCTGCCGGAGCTGCCGACCGATTTTGTCGAAGGCCTGTACACGATGGGTGGCAACGGCTCGCCCGATGCGCATGCCGGCGTGGGCATCCACCTATACGCTGCCAACCGCGACATGGTCGGCCGCTACTTCTACGATGCCGATGGCGAGCTGCTGATCGTGCCGCAGCTGGGCGGCCTGCGCCTGCTGACCGAGCTGGGCGTGATCGAGATCGAGCCGCAGCAGATCGCGGTGATCCCGCGCGGCGTGCGCTTCCGCGTTGAACTGCCCGATGGCCCGAGCCGTGGCTACATCTGCGAGAACTACGGTGCGCTGCTGAAGCTGCCCGACCTCGGCCCGATCGGATCCAACGGCCTGGCCAATCCGCGCGACTTCGAAACCCCGCACGCGGCGTTCGAGGATGTGGATGGCGATTTCGAGCTGATCGCGAAGTTCGAGGGTCGCCTTTGGCGTGCATCGATCGATCATTCGCCGCTGGACGTGGTGGCCTGGCACGGCAACTACGCGCCGTACCGCTACGATCTGCGTCGCTTCAACACCATCGGTTCGATCAGCTACGACCACCCGGATCCGTCGATCTTCCTGGTGCTGCATTCGCCCAGCGACACCCCGGGCACCAGCAACATGGACTTTGCGATCTTCCCGCCGCGCTGGCTGGTGGCGCAGAACACGTTCCGCCCGCCGTGGTTCCACCGCAACATCGCCAGCGAGTTCATGGGTCTGGTGCATGGCGCCTACGACGCCAAGGCCGAAGGCTTCGTGCCGGGCGGCGCGTCGCTGCACAACTGCATGAGCGGCCACGGTCCGGATGCACCGACCTTCGACAAGGCCTCCAATGCGGACCTGTCCAAGGCCGATGTGATCAAGGACACGATGGCTTTCATGTTCGAGACCCGCGCGGTGATCCGCCCGACCGCGCAGGCCTTGGCGGCCGGCCATCGCCAGGGCGATTACCAGCAGTGCTGGAACGGGCTGCGCAACAACTTCCGGTCGTCCCGCTAGCTTGGTGGGTGCCGACCTTGGTCGGCACGGATCCTGATCGCATCCACGCCATGCGTGGATGCTCTCCGCCGGAACCTGCGCTTACGCCACCTCCGCGAACGCGTCGCAATGCTCCAGCGGCAGCGCTTCCAACAGGCGCTGGCGTACGCGCTGGCAATAGCCGTCCGAGGTCAGCCCGGGCAGCATCTGCATCGCCGACTGCAGCCGCTGCAGCACCTCGTCTTCCGCACGCGCCTGCTGCAGGTCGCGGAACAGTGCAGCCGCCTGCGGGTGGCGCTGCATCTCCAGGATGCCCAGCACATAGATGCGCGCGGCCACCAGCGAGCGGCGGCGTTCGACCGCGGGTGCAGCAAGTGCTGCAGGTGCGGCTGCCGGCGGTGTGGGCACCGGCGCTACCGCGGTTGCGGGCGACGGTGCTGGGACGCCAGTGCTCAGGTACCCCGCCTGCACAAGCTGGATGACCATCGCAGGTGCGTCCTGGCCGAGCAGGCCGGTCAGGTCATCAATGGTGCGCTGGCCGTCGCACAGGATCAGCAGCCGTCGCTGGCGCATGTCCAGCGGCGCGCGGTGGGCCTGCAGCGCGGTTCGGGCGAGATCGGTCTTGCGCGGTTGCATGGAAGGGACGGCCAGATCGGTGCTCGCCGAGCCTGAACGAAGGCGATGAAACCGCGATGACAATGCAGCGCCTGCACACAGGATGGGCTAGCGTGCAGCCACCTTCGTGCCAGGGAACCGCACCGATGAAGCACCTTCCGCTTGCTGGTCTGTTGCTCCTTTCGCTCACCGCCTGCGGCGGCCAGGACAAACAGGGGGCGGCCGGCAGCGGCAGCGATACCCCGGCCGAAACCGCCTCGGCGACGGGGCCCGCGCAGTCGACGGATCCTGATCTGGCAGCCCGTCCAGCCAATGACCGCCGCGAGGACAGTCCCGCGCACCTGGAGGGCTTCGCCGGCGCGAAGCTGGGCGCCGGCATCGCTGAGGTCCGCAGTGGCTTCGGCGCGCCGTTGCAGGGGCTGGGCACCGATGCCAGTGGCAAACCGCTGCCGGCCGACGACAGCAACGATGGCTGCTATTTCCTGCGACCGCAGAATGCCGAAGACCCGCGCCTGATGATCGAGGGCCGCAAGCTGGTGCGCTACGACGTGCGCAGCGCCGACATCATCGCACCGGGCGGCGGCAAGGTCGGCATGACCCTGGGCGAGTTGCAGGTGCTGTACCCCGAGCGCGGCGACGTCGGCCCCGACAAGTACGACGAGAAGGCCCAGCACCTGCGCGTGCGTCCGGCGCAGGAGGGTGGGGCGGTGATCGACTTCGCGCTCGGTGCGGACGGTCGGGTCGGCGCGTGGCGGGTCGGGCAGACCCCGCAGGTCGATTATGTGGAAGGCTGTGGCTGATCCTTGATCTACGGCCCAGCCATGCGCGCGGGGCCAGCGTAGAATCGCGCCACGACCGCTGGGGGAGTGCTCGATGATCGCCATTGCCATTGCCTGGTTCCTGCTCGGCCTGCTGCTGCTGGCGCTGGGCGGGGACTCCATCGTCAAGGCCGTGTCCGGCCTGGCGCAACGCTTCGGGGCCAGTCCGTTCACGGCTGGCCTGTTGCTGCTCGGCGTGACCACTTCGCTGCCGGAACTGGCGGTCAACGCGCGCGCGCTGGCGGTCGGTCAGCCGGAGCTGGCGCTGGGCAACGCGGTGGGCAGCAGCATCGTCAACCTGGGCCTGACCCTGGCCGTGGCGGCCATGGCTGCGCCACTGCTGCTGCGCGCGCGCCTGCAGACGGTGCTGTGGTGGTCGCTGCTGGTGGCCGGCGTGCTGCTGATCCTGTTCGGGCTGGATGGTGGCCTGGCACGCTGGGAGGGCGGCGTACTGCTGGCCGGCTTCATCGTGGTGCAGGTGCTGCTGCTGCGCCGTGGTCGCAGCGAGAGTGCGGAGGTGCAGGCAGCCATCGCCGAGTCCGCACTGAGCCGCACCAGCCTGCCGTTGAATGTACTGCGGGTGCTCATCGCCGCGCTGGCCCTGTACTGGGGCGCACGCCTGGTGGTCGGTGCGGCAGCGGACTTCGGTACTGCACTGGGTTGGACGCCGCTGCTGGTCGGTCTGCTGCCGGTCGCGATCGGTACCGCGCTGCCGGAGGTGGCAACCGCGATTGCTGCCGCACGCCGTGGTCATGGCGACATGGTGCTGGGCCACGTGCTGGGTTCCAGCGTGGTCAACCTGTTGCTGGTGATTGGTGCGATGGCCGTACTGCAGCCGCTGGCGCTGCCGGCCTCGTTCGTGCGCCTGGAACTGCCGGCGCTGCTGGCCTTCGCACTGGTGCTGTACCCCATGCTGCGCGGCGACCTGAAGATCAGCCGCGGCGAAGGCGCGATCCTGCTGGTCGCGTTCGCGGGCTGGTTCGTGCTGGAGCTGCTGCTGGTGGGTGCACCGGCGTTGTAGATCCACGCTCTGCGTGGATGCGGTTGGTTCCGTGCCGACCAAGGTCGGCACCCACCGGTCACCTCGCCGATGATGCGGTAGCTGCCAACCTCGGTTGGCACTCGGGGAAACAGAGCGCCGACCAAGGTCGGCCTCTACCGGGCATTGCGGTCGGTAGATCCACGCCATGCGTGGATGCGGTTGGCTCCGTGCCGACCAACGGTCGGCACCCACCGGTCCACCCACCGATGATGCGGTAGCTGCCAAGCTTGGTTGGCACTCGGGGAGCAAAGCGCCGACCAAGGTCGGCCTCTACCGGGCATTGCGGTCGGTAGATCCACGCCATGCGTGAATGCGGTTGGTTCCGTGCCGACCAACGGTCGGCACCCACCGGTCCACCCACCGATGATGCGGTAGCTGCCAACCTTGGTTGGCACTCGGGGAGCAAAGCGCCGACCAAGGTCGGCCTCTACCGGGCATTGCGGTCGGTAGATCCACGCCATGCGTGGATGCGGTTGGTTCTGTGCCGACCATCGGTCGGCACCCACCACCGGTCACCCGGTGGGTGCCAACCTTGGTTGGCACTCGGGGAGCAAAGCGCCGACCAAGGTCGGCCGCTACCGGGCATTGCGGTCGGAAGATCCACGCCATGCGTGGATGCGGTTGGTTCTGTGCCGACCAACGGTCGGCACCCACCGGTCAACCCACCGATGATCCGGTAGCTGCCAACCTTGGTTGGCACTCGGGGAAACGAAGCGCCGACCAAGGTCGGCCTCTACCGGATTCACCGGTTCTGCGTGGTTTCTTCTTCCCGCACCGGTTCCGGCGGCGGCAGCTGCTCTTCAGCAGCCGGCTCGTTGCCGGGCAGGCTGGGGCGGGTTTCCATCAGCAGCGACAGCGCGGCCTTGGCCATCATGTGGGCGCTGATCGGTGCGGTGATGAACAGGAACACGGTAATCAGCAGCTCGCGCGGCTGCGGGTCCTGGCCGAGGAAGATGTGGTAGCAGACCGAGCACACCAGCACGCAGCCCACGCCCAGCGTGCTGGCCTTGGTCGGCGCGTGCAGGCGCTTGAAGAAGGTCGACAGCTTCACCAGGCCCAGTGCGCCGACCAGGATGAAGAAGCAGCCGAACAGCAGCAGGATCGACAGGCCGATCTGGATTGCGGTGATCATTCGACGATGTCCCGGCGCAGCACGAACTTGCTCAGCACCACGGTGCTGCCGAAGCCGAGCATGGCGATGATCAGCGCCGCCTCGAAGTAGATCGGCGAATTGAGGTACATGCCGAACAGCATCAGCTCGGCGATCGCGGTCACCGACAGGGTGTCCAGCGCAAGGATGCGGTCGGGCACGGTCGGCCCGCGCAGCAGGCGCCAGGTGGCCAGCAGCATGGCCAGGCCGACCACGTGCATGCACACCACCAGGGTGGTCTGGATGACTTCAAAACCGGTCATGGGAAGATCTCCATCAACGGCGCCTCGTAACGGCGCTTGATCGTATCGATCAGGTCCTGTGGGTCCTCCAGGTGCAGCACATGCACCAGCAGGAACTTGCGGTCGTCGCTGAGCGCGGCCGAGACCGTGCCCGGGGTCAGCGTGATCATGCTGGTCAGCGCGGCGATGCCGTGGATGTTGGCGATGTCCAGCGGCAGCCAGATGAAGCCCGGATGGATGTTCTTCTCCGGGCCCAGCACCTGCACGGCAACGCGGATGTTGGACATCAGGATGTCCCACAGGGTCACGCACAGCAGCCTGGGCAGTGGCCGCAGGGTACCGATGCGGGCGAACTCGCGGTCCAGGCGCGCGGCGAACAGCGGCACCACCACGCCCAGCACCAGCCCCAGCACGAACTGGCCGAGGGTGAAGCTGTCGGACATCAGCAGCCAGAACGCCACCACCATGATGCTGAGCATCGGCGAGGGAATGATGCGGCGGAACAGGGAACGCTGGGCGGTCATGGCTGGCGGATCTCCGGCGTGGTCGCGCGCAACTGCTGCACGTACTCGCTGGGGTGCAGCAGCTGTGCGGCGGTGGCGTCGGTGTAGCGCATCAGCGGTGCAGCGGCCAGGGTCATGCCGATGCCGTAGGCCAGCAGGATGCAGGCCGCGTACAGCTCGACCCGGCGCAGGCGTGCCTTGCGCGGCTTCGGTGCATCGGCCTCGACCGGCGGCACGCGCCAGAACAGGCGGATGCCACCGCGGGTCAGGCCCATGATCACCAGCAGGCTGCTGACAAGAACGGCAGTCCAGACCGGGCCGGTGTACTGCGCCGGCATGCCGGCCAGCAGCGCGGCCTTGGCCAGGAAGCCGGACAGCGGCGGCAGGCCAGCCACCGACACCGCGCCGATCAGGAACAGCACCGCCGGCGTTTCCTTGCCCGGCATCGGCGCGACCACTTCCTTGCGGTCGCTGGCGCCACCGCGGCGGCGGCGGATCAGGTCGGCAATCAGGAACAGTGCGGCGGCGGCGAAGCTGCTGTGTGGCAGGTAGTACAGGCCGGCCGACAGCACCTGCGGCGTGCCTACCGAGAAGGCGATGAACAGCGTGGCTGCCGAGACGATCACCAGGTACGAGATCAGCACGCGCAGGCGGGTCGCGGCCAGCGCACCGAGGCCGCCCAGCACCAGCGTTGCCACGCCGGCCCACAGCAGCCAGTCGCGGCCATAGCCGGCCATCGCACCGGCATCGTCGCCGAACCACAGCATCTGGATGCGCAGCACCGAGTACAGGCCGACCTTGGTCATGATCGCGAACAGGGCGGCCACGGCGGCCGGTGCGCGCGAATAGGCTTCCGGCAGCCACAGGTACAGCGGCATCAGTGCAGCCTTGGCGCAGAACACCAGCAGTAACAGGCCCATCGTGGCCTTTACCAGGGTCAGCTGCGCCGGCGGCACCTCGGCAATGCGCTGCGACAGCTCGGCCATGTTCAGCGAGCCCAGCGAGGCGTACAGCAGGCCCAGTGCGATCAGGAACAGGGTCGAGGCGGTGACGTTGAACACTACGTAGTGCAGGCCGATGCGCATGCGCAGGCCGCGGCCGCCACTGAGCAGCAGGCCGTAGGAGGCGATCAGCATCACCTCGAAGAACACGAACAGGTTGAAGATGTCGCCGGTCAGGAATGCGCCATTCAGGCCGACCAGCTGGAACTGGAACAGTGCATGGAAGTGCGGTGCGCGACGGTCCCAGCCCGAGCAGGCATGCAGCAGGCAGGGAATGGCCAGCAGCAGGGTGGTCAGCAGCATCCACGCCGACAGCCGGTCGGCGACCAGCGCGATGCCCAGCCGCGACGGCCAGTCGCCGAGCAGGTAGACGTTGATCTCACCACTGGCGGTGGCGGCAAACAGCAGGCCCACCGCCAGCACCAGCGCCGACAGCGCAGTCCAGGCCACCGCGCGCTGCACCTTGGGGCCATAGCGGCGGTGTTCGACGAACAGCGACAGTGCAGCACCCAGCAGCGGAATCAGGATGGGCAGGATCACCAGGTGATTCATGCGCGGTCCTCGCCCTGGCGCGGCAGCACGCGCTCATCCTGCAGGTCGTCATCCGGCTCGTGGGCGTCCACATGATCGCTGTGGTTGTCGCTGCGGCTGCGCATGGCCAGCACGATGCTGACCGCGGTCATCGCGAAGGCGATCACGATCGCGGTCAGCACCAGCGCCTGTGGCAGCGGATCGGTGTAGTTGCCGAGGTGACTGTCCACGCCTTCCTGCAGCACCGGTGCCTTGCCCAGCACCACGCGGCCACCGGCGAAGATCAGCAGGTTGGTGGCGTAGGACAGGAAGGTCATGCCGAGGATCACATCGAAGCTGCGCGCACGCAGCAGCAGGTAGATGCCGATGGCGGTCAGTACGCCGATCGCGGTAGCCAGGGCCAGTTCCATCAGTGCATCTCCCCGGTGCGTGCCGAACGGCGTTGCAGGTCGATCTCACCCTTGCGGGCAGTGCGGGTACGCGACGGCTTGATCGTGCCCATCATCGACAGCATCAGCATGGCGCCACCGAACACCACCAGATAGACGCCGATGTCGAAGCCGATCGCACTCGCCAGCGGCACGTCGCCGATCAGCGGCAGGTGCAGGTCGAGGTGGCCGCTGGTCAGGAACGGCACGCCGAACAGCATCGACGCGCTGCCGCTGAGCAGGGCGATCAACAGGCCCATGCCGATGCAGCGGATGTAGTCGAAGCCGAAGCGCGACTCCACCGACGCGGTGCCCTGGATCACGTACTGGATCAGCAGCGGCACCGCCAGCACCAGGCCGGCGATGAAGCCACCGCCCGGCGCGTTGTGGCCGCGCAGGAACAGGAAGATCGATACGGTAAGCGTCAGCGGGAACATGATCTGCGCCAGGTCGGCCGGCACCGGCAGCTTGATCGGCGGGCCGGGCATGATCTGCTCCGGCGCCATCCGCGTGCGCCGCAGCAGCGCATGCACCACCAGTGCGGCGATGCCGAACACGGTGATCTCGCCGAAGGTATCGAAGCCGCGGAAGTCGACCAGGATCACGTTGACCACGTTCTGGCCGTAGGCCTCGGGCAGGGCGCGGGCGAGCAGCTCGCCGGCCATGGTGTTCGGCGGCAGCGTCATCGCCGAATAGGCCAGTGCACCCAGGCCGGCGCCGGCGATGATCGCGATCACCGCATCGCGGCGCTTGCGCCAGCGCGGCCGCTCCGGCCCGGACTGCGCGGGCAGGTAGTTCATGCCCAGCAGCATCAGCACCAGGGTCACCATCTCCACCAGCAGCTGGGTCAGGGCCAGGTCCGGCGCGGACAGGAACACGAAGGTCAGCGCCACCATCAGGCCGACGCCACCGACCAGCAGCACCGCCAGCAGGCGCTGCTTGTAGACGCGCAGGGTGGCGACCGCGCAGGCCATCATCACCAGCCACAGCGCCCAGCCCAGCAGCGGAATCGGCTGCGGTGCGGTCCAGTTCGGCGAGGCCGGGTTGGCCACGAACGGCGCGGTGGCGACCACGATCGCCACCAGCACCAGGCCCAGCAGCATGCGCTGCAGGCTGCCGTTGGCGATGCCGTTGGTCAGGCGCATGGCCAGCGCGGAAACCGCATCCAGCTGCGCATGGAATACGTTGCGACCGGTGCTGACGTTGGTTACGCCGTGCAGGTTGATCAGCTTGCGCAGGCCGAAGTACAGCGCCACGCCACCGACCACGCCGATCGCGCTCATCGCCAGCGGCAGGTTGAAGCCGTGCCATACGGCCAGGCTGTACTCGGGCATGGCGTTGCCGAGGATCGAGGCCGCAGCGGCATGCAGCACTGGCGCCACGGTCAGTGCCGGGGCGATGCCCACCGCCACGCAGATCACCACCAGCAGTTCCACCGGCACCTTCATCCAGCGCGGCGGCTCATGCGGCACGCGGTCGAGGTCGTGCGGGCCGGGGCCGAAGAAGGTGTCGTGCACGAAGCGCAGGCTGTAGGCCACGCCGAACACACCGGCCAGCAGCGCCGCGACCGATACGGCCGTTCGCATGATGCCCGGCCCGCCTGCGGTAATCGCCTCGGCGAACAGCATTTCCTTGGACAGGAAGCCGTTGAGCAACGGAATGCCGGCCATTGCCAGCGAGGCGATGATCGCCAGCGCGCTGGTGAACGGCATCAGTCTGCGCAGCCCGCCCAGCTTGCGCATGTCACGGGTGCCGGTCTCGTGGTCGATGATGCCGGCGGCCATGAACAGCGAGGCCTTGAAGGTGGCGTGGTTGAGGATGTGGAACACGCCGGCCACCACCGCCATCGGCGTGGACAGGCCGAACAGCAGGGTGATCAGGCCCAGATGGGAAATGGTCGAGTACGCCAGCAGGCCTTTCAGGTCGTGCTGGAAGATCGCGTTCCAGGCGCCGATCAGCAGGGTCAGCGCGCCGATGCCGCTGACCGTGTAGAAGAACAGGTCGCTGCCGGCCAGTGCCGGGTGCAGCCGTGCCAGCAGGAACACACCGGCCTTCACCATGGTGGCCGAGTGCAGGTAGGCAGAGACCGGGGTCGGCGCCGCCATCGCGTGCGGCAGCCAGAAGTGGAACGGGAACTGCGCGCTCTTGGTGAAGATGCCGGCCAGCACCAGGAACAGGGCGTAGGGGTACAGCGCGCTGGCGCGGATCTGCTCGCCGGCGGCCAGCACCACGTCCAGGTCGAAGCTGCCGACGATGCGGCCGATCAGCAGCACGCCACCAAGCAGCGCCAGCCCGCCGCCACCGGTGATCACCAGCGCCATGCGCGCGCCTTCGCGGGCGTCCTGGCGGTGCGACCAGAAGCCGATCAGCAGGAACGAGCTGATGCTGGTCATTTCCCAGAAGATCATCAGCAACAGCAGGTTGCCCGACAGCACCATGCCCAGCATGGCGCCCATGAACAGCAGCAGGTAGCAGTAGAAGCGGTGGGCGTTGTCCTGCTGGCTCAGGTAGTAGCGCGCATACAGCACCACCAGCGCGCCGATGCCGAGCACCAGCCCGGCGAACATCCAGGCCAGCCCGTCCAGGCGCAGGGTGAAGTCCAGACCGATCTGCGGCAGCCAAGGGACCATCGTCCGCACGACCTGGCCGTCGAGCACCGACGGGGTCAGCCAGCCGAGGATGGCCAGTCCGCCCAACGGCGCCAGCGCCGCCAGCCAGGCAGCAGTCGAGCGCGAACTACGGGGGAAGGCCGCAACAGCCGCTGCCATCAGGAACGGCAGGGCCAGCAGCAGGGGCAGGCTGGGGAGCATGCAGGGAATCCATGATTCACGAGCAGGTCAGGGAGGATAACAGGCTGCGAAATGTCGCCGAAACCCATCGAACAGCGATCAATTGCATGTAACGTCCGCTGATTCATTTTTTCTGCAGCGCAGCATCACGTTGCTGCGGTCCCTCCCCGGTTGCTCTCGGGGGACACCCTACGCCGACGCAGGGAGACCGCAGGCCCTGTCGCACAGGGGCTGCCGTCGACGGGCGGGCGATGGGGAACGGATCACCGGTGCAGGCTGGCAGGGCCGTCGTGGAGTGCGGGTGACGGAATCTGCCCGTTCAGGAAACGAGGGGCACCGTCGGCCACGGGCAGGTCAGTAGCGCCAGTCGAGCTTGCGGTAGAACTTGGCCATCACCCAGGCCGGGCCGATCAGCAGGTAGGTCAGGTCGGTCAGGAAGCTGGGCTTGCGGCCCTCGAACTTGTGGCCGATGAACTGCGCGATCCAGGCCACCACGAACACGCCCACCGCCAGCCAGAACAGGTTGTGCAGGCCGATCTCGGCCTCCAGCAGGCGGCACAGGCAGCCGAACACGAAGAACTGGATGAGCATGCCGATGCCCAGCGGGCGCGACAGTTTGTTGTAGAAGCACCAGGCGCTGAACATCGCGAACGCCGACCAGATGCCGTACTGGAACCAGGTGATCAGCGGCGGCAGGCACCAGAGTAGAGCCACCACCGACCACAGGATTGCCGGCACCGCCACCACATGGATGCGCTGGTTGATCAGATTGCGGTGGTCGTCGGAGTAGCTGGCGAAATAGCGGTCGATCGGCCGCGCAAGCTCGGTGGATGTCTGCATGCTGCGTTGCTTCCTCGGACAACGGTAGTGCCGGCCGCTGGCCGGCAATCCAGAGCATAGCCGAGTTCGCGAGGTTGCCGGCCAGCGGCCGGCAGTACCCCAGGCAACCGGCAGTAGAGCCAGGCCATGCCTGGCTGCAGGTTCGCGAGGTTGCCGGCCAGCGGCCGGCACTACCCCAGGCAACCGACAGTAGAGCCAGGCCATGCCTGGCTGCAGGTTCGCGAGGTTGCCGGCCAGCGGCCGGCAGTACCGCATTCAGAACGCCCCCAGCCAGACCGGCGGGGGGCGCAGGGCATCAGTCGACGCTGATCCCGGCCAGGCGCTGCAGCGCCTCGGCGTACTTGGCGCGGGTGCGCTCGATGATCTCGGCCGGGATGGTCGGGCCCGGGGCGGTCTTGCCCCAGTCCAGCGTCTCCAGGTAATCGCGCACGAACTGCTTGTCGTAGCTCGGCGGGCTGGTGCCCACTTCGTACTCGTCGGCCGGCCAGTAACGCGAGGAATCCGGCGTCAGCATCTCGTCCATGATGTACAGGCGACCATCGGCGTCGGTACCGAACTCGAACTTGGTATCGGCCAGGATGATGCCGCGCTCGCGGGCGTATTCGGCGGCGAACTTGTAGATGCGCAGGGTGGCATCGCGCACGCGCTCGGCCATCTCGGCACCGACCTGCTTCACCATCGCATCGAAATCGATGTTCTCGTCATGGTCGCCCACGGCGGCCTTGGTCGAGGGGGTGAAGATCGGCTCGGGCAGCTGCTCGGCCTGGCGCAGGCCGTCGGGCAGGTCGATGCCGCTGACCTTGCCGGTGCGCTGGTAGTCCTTCCAGCCGCTGCCGATCAGGTAGCCGCGGGCGATCGCTTCCACCGGCACCGGCTTCAGCTTGCGGGTGACCACCGCGCGCTTGGCGTACAGGGCCGGGTCCACGCCTTCGGGCAGCACGCTGGCCACGTCGATGCCGGTCAGGTGGTTGGGCATCAGGTGCGCGGTCTTGGCGAACCAGAAGTTGGAGACCTGGCAGAGCATCTCGCCCTTGCCCGGAATCGGGTCGGGCAGGACCACGTCGAACGCCGACAGGCGATCGGTGGCCACCATCAGCAGGTAGTCGCCCGGCGGGGTCCCTGCTGGCAGCCGCTCGCGCGGGATATCGAACACATCACGCACCTTGCCGCGATGGCGCAAGGGCAGGCCGGGGAGATCGGATTGCAACAGCGTGGTTGGCACGGGCACTCCTGGGGCGTTGTCGATACGGCTGCCCAGCGGACCCGGCGGGCCCGCTGACCAGCGGGCGGCCTAGTGTAAAGCCGTCCGGGCCCGCTGTGACGTAAAATGAGCATCCATTTCGTCGGCCGACCCCGGAGCGCCATGCGCTGGTACGGAAAACTGCTCGGATTCATCGCCGGCGCCCTGCTGTTCCGGCCCAATCCGCTGTTCGGCGCGGTGGTCGGCCTGTTGATCGGCCATGCCTTCGATTCGGACTGGTTCCGCCTGAACAAGGAGAACCCGTACCGGGAGCTGGGGCTGACCTCCGAGGCCACCGATGCCGAGGTCGAGCGCGCCTACCGCAAGCTGATTTCCCAGTACCACCCCGACAAGCTCGGCGGCGCGGCCCCCGAGCTGCAGCAGCAGGCCGAGCAGAAGTCGCGGCGGATCAACGCCGCCTACGACCGCATCAAGACCCTGCGCAAGCGCTGACCCTCTTTCCTACCGTTGCAAGGCCCGGCCATGTCCAACTGCCTCATCGCCCCCTCCATCCTGTCCGCCAACTTCGCCCGCCTCGGCGAGGAAGTCGACAACGTCCTCGCCGCCGGCGCGGACTGGGTCCACTTCGACGTGATGGACAACCACTACGTGCCGAACCTGACCATCGGCCCGATGGTCTGCCAGGCGCTGCGCAAGCACGGCGTGACCGCGCCGATCGACGTGCACCTGATGGTCGAGCCGGTGGACCGCATCATCCCGGACTTCGCCGAAGCCGGTGCCACCTACATCAGCTTCCACCCGGAAGCGAGCCGCCACGTGCACCGCACCATCCAGCTGATCCGCTCGCTGGGCTGCAAGCCGGGCATCGTGCTCAATCCGGCCACGCCGGTGGACATCCTCGACTGGGTGCTGGACGACCTGGACCTGGTGCTGCTGATGTCGGTCAACCCGGGCTTCGGCGGCCAGGCCTTCATCCCCTCGGCGCTGGACAAGCTGCGCGTGGTGCGCAAGATGATCGATGCCAGCGGCAAGGACATCCGCCTGGAGATCGACGGCGGCGTGAAGGCCGACAACATCGGCGAGATCGCCGCTGCCGGTGCCGACACCTTCGTTGCCGGTTCGGCCATCTTCAACGCCAAGACCAGTTACCAGGACGTGATCGCGCAGATGCGCGCGAATGTCGCTGCGGCACGCTGACAAAAAAGGGACGGAGGGGATTAAGCTCGCCTGATTCCCTCCGTCTCCCTTTTCCGCCCATGGCTCTGTTGAACATCCGTCCGGCCACTGTGGCCGATGCCGGCCTGATCCTGCATTTCATCCGCGAACTGGCCATCTACGAGAAGGCTGAGCATTCGGTGCAGACCGATGAGATCGGCATCGCCGAGAGCTTGTTCGGTGCCGATGCCACGGCGCGCGCGCTGATCTGCGAAGCCGACGGCGAGCCCATTGGTTACGCCGTGTATTTCTACAACTACTCCACCTGGCTGGGCCGCAAGGGCATCTACCTGGAAGACCTGTATGTCAGCCAGGAAAAGCGCGGCGCAGGCGCCGGCAAGGCGCTGCTGAAGTACATCGCACGCCAGGCCGTGGCCGAGGGTTGCGGTCGTTTCGAATGGTCGGTGCTGGACTGGAATACCCCGGCCATCGAGTTCTACACCGCCGCTGGCGCCACGCCGCAGGACGAGTGGACCGTGTACCGGCTGCAGGGCCAGGCATTGCACGATTTCGCCAACGGTTGAGGCGAAGTGCATCCACGCATGGCGTGGATCTACCCACCTGGTGTGCGCGAACCGCAACCCGGTGGCTGCGAACCTTGGTTCGCACTCCCTACGCACCAAAAAAAGCCACGCCAATCACTGGCGTGGCCTCGCTGCATGCGTGGGAGGCTGATCCTGCCTCCATCCGTCGTCCCTGCTATGGCCTTCCATTCTCCAGCAGCTGAATGACACCTGCGTGACATTCACTGCGGACAAACGGCGCATTGCTAGCCTGTGCCACCCCCGTCCTGGAAGCACCGCATGACCACCCCGCGCTGGCGCCTGATCCTCAACGGAAAATCCGCAGGCAATGACGAGCTGCGCGACGCGGTCGGTCATTGGCGTGGGCAGGGCGTGCAGCTGGAAGTGCGGGTGACCTGGGAAGACGGTGACGCCGAACGCTACGTGGCCGAGGCGATCGATCATGGTGTGGACGTGATCGTGGCCGCCGGTGGCGACGGCACGCTCAGCGCGGTGGCCGAGACACTGGCGCATCGTGAGGAGCCGGCAGATGCGTTGCCCTCGCTGGCGCTGATCCCGATGGGCACCGCCAACGACTTCGCGACTGCGGCCGGCATCCCGACCGAGCCGAAGGCGGCCTTGGCCTTGATCGGGCAGGCCACGCCGCATGCCATCGATCTGCTGCGCGTGGACGCCGATGGCACGCAATGGTGGTGCGCCAACCTCGCCAGCGGTGGCTTCGGCACGCAGGTGACGGTGGAGACCGATGCCGGCCTGAAGAAGATGCTGGGCGGGCTGGCCTACGTGATCACCGGCATTGCCAAGCTGGGGCGGATCGAGCCGATCCATGCGCGCCTGTCGGGCCCGGATTTCGCGTGGGAAGGCGACTTCATCGCGCTCGGCATCGGCAATGGCCGCCAGGCCGGTGGTGGCCAGCAATTGTGCCCGCAGGCGCTGATCGATGATGGGCAGCTGGACGTGACGGTGCTTCCGGAGCTGGAAGGTGAAGTCACCGCCACGCTCGGCCAGATGCTGAAGTCGGGCACCCAGGCCGCACTGGAACAGCTGGCAACGCGCGCGCGCCTGCCGTGGCTGCAGGTGGAATCCGAGCGCCCGTTGACGCTCAACCTGGACGGCGAACCGGTACAGGCGCGCCAGTTCCGCATCGCGTGCGTGCCGGGCAGGGTGCGGATGCACCTGCCCGTGGGCTGTGCCCTGTTGTCCGAGCCGCGCTGAGCCGGACCTGAAGTCCTACAACGGGGGGATGTCCTGCTCCTTCGCCGGGAACCCGAATGCTTCACGCTTCTCGCGGATGTACTGCGGCAGCGGCGGCCGGGCAATGCCGTGATCGATCAGCCACTGCTGGCACTTCTTCTGCCAGGGCAGCAGGTCCGGTGTGGTGATTTCCCAGTAGATGGCTTCGACCATGGCCATCCGATCGGGCGCGCCCGGTTGCGCCGATGACGGCGATGCAATCGTGGGGTCCGCACCATGCTCAAGCAGCCAGTAGGCCTGCTCGAAGCCGCCACGGCCGGTGTACCAGCTGAGAACGGTATCGGCCTGGCCGATGTTGGATTCGTTGACGTGCGCGCCTCGCTCCACCAGCAGCTGGATGTTCTTCCACAGGTTGCCGGAAATGAAAGCCTGGAACAGCAGCGTTTCGGTATTGGAGGTGCGCGTGTCCGGGTCGCCGCCATGATCCAGCAGCAGGGCCAGGTAGCGCGGATCGTCCATCTTCGCGGCATAGACCATGGCGTTGTTGTGGCGGAACGTCTCGCCGTCCAGCGTTTCAATACGCCGTGCATTCGGGTCGGCGCCGTTGTCGAGCATCGCGCGCAGGCCTTCCAGGTTCTGTGCGCGCAACGGCCACGCGATGAGCGGAATGCCATCCTGCTTCGAGAACTCCTTGTCGGGGTTCACGCCTTCGGTCTTGATCAGGCGCGTGATCGTCGCTGCATCACCCTGTTCGGCGGCGATGGCCAGTTCAAGTGCCTTGCCCTCGAAATAGCGCTCCGCGCCATGTGAAGACGTGCGCGCGCAGGCGCTCAGCAGCATCAGCAGCATCAGCGCCAGGCAGGAAAATGGCGTAAAGGAACTGTGAGGGTGACGGTGCATGTGATCCCTTGACATGGACGCGTTCGGGGGATGATAGCGTTGGCCGTGGTTATTCCAGCAGGTCCTGGATGACCGTGTCTTCACTGATGAGCAATGGAGTCTGCCATGAGCGGTCACGATCCCGAGCAGCAGGAACGCCTGTTGCAGGCCCGCGCCAAGAGCGTCCAGGCGCAGCAGCACCTGGTCGAGCAACTGCAGGGAGGTGGACATGCCACCGAGGCGGCGCGCTTGCGCGAGACCTATCACGCCCGCGAGCTGGGTTCGCTTGCTGATGATGTGTATGCCTCGGCAAAGGGCAAAGGTGAGCCGCCGGTCGGGTGGACGCGAGCCAGTGACGTGACCGACCCGGACACGCTCAAAGCGGCGGGCATCAGCCTGGGAGCGGCCGACCTGAAGAAGCTGATGCGGCCGAACGACTCGGGTTTTCGCGCAGAGATCTACATTCCGGACAAAAGGGTGTTCGGTGATGACGCCAAGCCGGTGCTGGTGTTCAAGGGATCAACGGGCGAAATCATCGATCCCCGGGCGAAAGGCGGGCGGCGTGAGTCCGGAGGCGAGGATTTCCTCAACAATGGACGCCAGGGCGTAGGCATGCAGAGCGACTACTACGATCGTGCCATGGCACTGGCGAGTCGCTTGAAGACCTCTGGTACCCAGTTTGAACTCGCCGGTCATTCGCTTGGCGGCGGCATGGCCTCTGCCGCTTCGGCGGTTACCGGTGTACGTGCGACCACCTTCAATTCCGCCGGGCTGCATCCGGCCACCGCCGATCGCTACGCAAAATCCCACGGATTGCCGGTGTTCAACACGCGCGACACGGTGCACACCTACCAGACGTCGGGTGAAGTGCTCAACGATGTGCAGAATGGATTGAAGCGGCTCAACGAGCATCACCGGCAGGGCTTTGGCCTGTTGGCCAGCGAGACCAGCCAGCTGCTGCGTCAGCCCGGCGTGCAGCAGATGGTTACCTGCAAGCTGCAGGAGATGATGCCGGCGGGTGCGCAGACGGCCACGGCCCAGCTGGTTGAGCAGCTGGCGTCGAAATCCGGGGCAGAGGCATTGCGCAATGTTCCGGTGGCCGCGGGCAGGATGGAACTGTTGCTGGACGCCAAGACCGAAGTGAACGGAAAGGTGGTGGACCGCCGCCATCGAGAAGCGCCAAGCCAGCTTGCCGAATACGGTGGCCCGCTGGCCGAGGTGCTGATCGCAGGTGCGCGCGGCATGCGTGCCGGACGGGTTGCCGGTGAACATGTCGAGCAGGTCGGCGCGCTGGCGGGCCGGGGCATGAGCTTGTCCGGCGTGGCCGTCGAGCGTGCGTCGACCCTGCAGGGAAATGCGATCGGCACCGTGGTCGACTACGGTGGCAAGAGCATGCGGGTGGGCATCGAAGGCGGTGCGACGGTCATTGCCAAGGGTCGCGAGCTGCAGGGTCTGGTCGAATCGGTCAGCCACCGCGTGCAGGCCAAGGGCAGTTACGGCTGGAACATCGGGGCCAGCGTGCTGGGTGCGCTCGGTGCCGACGACATGGCCAGACAGATGCGTGAGCACGGTGATGCGGCGCGCAATCAACACGAAACCAAGGCCCGTGAAGCCACCCGTGAAGCGGCCGCGGATGCCGGCCGCATCCGTGCCGGCGGCCATCATCTGGGCGGCCAGCTGCAGCAGGGCGTGCATGGCGTGGCCAATGGGCTGCGCAACGGCTATGCCGTGTACGGCGCGACTTTCCACATGGGCATGAACTGGAGCAGCCATCAGATCACCGGGCTGACCTCGCAGGCGCCGGCCGTGCTGGCCGGCACCGTCGGGCTGGGCGCGATGGCCAACAAGGGCATTGCCACGCACCTGCCCACGCCGGCACTGCCGCAGAACCTGGTCAACCTGGCCAAGACGTCGTGGGTGATCGGGCGCGGCAGTGCCACCATGGGGGAGTCGGTGGACCGGCATGGCATGAGCGAGACGATGAACCCCAGTCTCGACGCGGCAATCGCGAGCCAGGAGGCGGCCGCGCGCAAGCTGCTTGGACGGCCGCATGCGCAGCTGCAGGAGGGGGGCGCGAAGATGCCCGCGCTGAACGATCCGGGGCACATCGATTTCCATCTGTTCAAGGGCGCGCAGACCGGCGTGCACGGCCTCGATGTGGCACATGGCCGCATCCCGAACCTGCAGAGCGATCAGCTGGCCGGGGCGTTGGCTGCGCAGGCCAAGCGCGAAGGGTTGCAGGCCATCTCCCATGTGCTGCTCAGTGACGACCGCACGCGGGCATTCGCGGTCGACACCCCGGATCTGCAGGCGGCCCACCGCCGACATGCGCATGTGGACGTGGCGGCCGGCATGGCCCAGCCGCTGGCCGTGAGCACGGCGCAGGTTGACGCCCTGAACACCGGTCGCGAACAGGCGACGGCAGCCGGACTGGCCCAGCAACAGGGGCTGGAGGCCCAGGAGAACGCCCGGCGGATGGGCTGATGGTCGAATGAACCGCGACGCCGCGACGGGGTTCCCCTCCCGCCCCGGCTGCGATACAGTCAAGGGGTGTCCAGCCTGACGACCCCGCATACCCTTTCTTC
The DNA here is from genome assembly GCF_051983905.1 of Stenotrophomonas sp. STK17_22. Taxonomy (NCBI): domain Bacteria; kingdom Pseudomonadati; phylum Pseudomonadota; class Gammaproteobacteria; order Lysobacterales; family Lysobacteraceae; genus Stenotrophomonas; species Stenotrophomonas sp. STK17_22. Next base: position 4,806,917 of record NZ_CP197010.1, on the reverse strand, counting down.
CGCACGCCGTTGGTGGCGATGGTGGCCCGTTGCCGTCGTCCGCCCCCATAACGCTGTGTCCCGGAAGGAAAGTCGTCTTGAACTCGCACGCTCAGTTTCAGCTGCAGGCCGCTGAAGGCCACACCCATATTCCCGTCGTCCGTGAAGTGCTGTCCGACCTGGACACGCCGCTTTCGGTCTATCTGAAGCTCGCCGACGGCCCCAATACCTACCTGTTTGAATCCGTCGAAGGCGGCGAGCGCTTTGGTCGTTACTCGATCATCGGCCTGCCGGCACGTCGCGTGTACGCCTTCCATGGCCACACCCTGACCGTGCGCGAGGATGGTCAGGTGGTGGACACCCGCGAGGTGGCCGACCCGTTCGCCGAAGTCGAGGCGCTGCGCAGCGCCCACTCGGTGCCCAAGCTGGAAGGCCTGCCGGGCTTCACCGGTGGTCTGGTCGGCTGGTTCGGCTTCGAGTGCATCGGCTACATCGAGCCACGCCTGGCCCCGCCGGCTGGCCGCGATGAACTGGGCACGCCGGACATCCTGCTGCTGGATTCCAACGAGCTGGCGGTGTTCGACAACCTCAAGGGCCGGCTGTACCTGATCGTGCATGCCGACCCGCGTGTCGAGGGTGCGTTCGAGCAGGCCCAGGCACGCCTGGATGCATTGACCGCCAAGCTGCGCGCACCGGGGGCCGGCTATCCCGCACCGCTCAACAGCGACGTGCTGGACGAGTCCGATTTCGTCTCCGGGTTCACCCGCGAAGGCTTCGTCGATGCGGTCCAGCGCAGCAAGGAATACATCCGTGCCGGCGACATCTTCCAGGTGGTGCTGAGCCAGCGCCTGAGCGTGCCGTTCAAAGCGCGCCCGGTGGATGTGTACCGTGCGCTGCGTGCACTGAACCCGTCGCCCTACATGTATTTCCTTGATGTCGGCGACCTGCAGGTGGTCGGTTCCTCGCCGGAAATCCTGGTGCGTTTGCAGGATGGCGAAGTGACGGTGCGTCCGATCGCTGGCACCCGGCCGCGCGGTGCCACTGTCGAACAGGACCTGGCGCTGGAAGCCGAGCTGCTGGCCGATCCGAAGGAGCGCGCCGAGCACCTGATGCTGATCGACCTCGGCCGCAACGATGCTGGTCGCGTGTCCAAGGCCGGCACCGTGGAAGTGGGCGAGCAGTTCGTGATCGAGCGCTACAGCCACGTCATGCACATCGTCAGCGAAGTGACCGGGCAGCTGCAGCCGGGCCTGAGCTATGCCGACGTGCTGCGTGCCACCTTCCCGGCCGGTACGGTCAGCGGTGCGCCGAAGATCCGCGCGCTGGAAGTGATCCGCGAGCTGGAACCGATCAAGCGTAATGTCTACGCCGGCAGCATCGGCTACATCGGCTGGCACGGCGATGCCGATACCGCGATCGCGATCCGCACCGCCGTGATCAAGGACGGCCGCCTGTATGTGCAGGCCGGCGCCGGCATCGTCTACGACTCGGACCCGGACAAGGAATGGGACGAGACGATGAACAAGGGCCGCGCGCTGTTCCGCGCCGTCGCCCAGGCCGCCAAGGGCCTGTAAGCCTGCCTCACCACGGTCGCTGCGCCGTGGTCGTTCCGCCGTTCCCGTTCAAGACAAGGAGTACCGCATGAAGCTGCTGAGCGCATTGCTGTGGTCGTCACTGCTGGCCACGATGGCCCCGTCTGCGTGGGCGCAGGCCAATACCATTCCCTCGCAGCCGCACCTGCTGGTGAAGGGCGAGGCGCGCCGCGAGGTGATGCCGGACCGGTTCGGCCTGCAGTTGAACATCGAAGAGACCGACATGGATGCCGACGCCGCGCGCCGCCGCGTGCAGGACAACGTCGCGCGCGTGCTGGCGCTGTTCAAGCAGCACAAGGCGGTGGAGGGCAGCGTGCGTGCGGACAATCTGCGGATCGGCCCGGCAACCCGCTATGAGCAGAACCGGCAGGTCTTCGTCGGCACCCGCGTGTCGCGCCAGCTGCGTGCCAGCTTCGCCAGCGTGAAGGCGATGCAGGACGTGCTGGGTGCACTGAAGGCCAACGAGAACCTGCAGGTCAGCAGCGTGGCCCCGACCTACTCGGGCGAAGTGGCGCTGCGGCGCGAACTCAAGGGTGAGGCCGCCGCGTCGACGCGCCAATCCGCTCAGGGCCTTGCCACCGCCTACGGCACGAAGTTGCGCGGGCTGTACAGCATTTCCGATGTGGCACCGAACTTCGCCTATGGCGTGCAGGCGGGCAACTGGCCCAGAAGCGACGACATGGTGACACCGCCATCGCCGCCGTCACCTGCGGCGCAGATGGACATGATCGAGACCACTGGCTCACGCCTGCGCGAATCCATCGAAGCCGGCCCCATCACCTACACCGAAAACGTATACGCCATTTTCCTGATAAGCGACGGAACCTGACCATGTTGTGGATGATCGACAACTACGACAGCTTCACCTACAACCTCGTGCAGTACCTGCAGACGCTGGGCGCCGAGGTGAAGGTGGTGCGCAACGATGCGATGAGCGTGGACGAGATCGCCGCGCAGAAGCCCGAACGCATCGTCATCTCGCCCGGCCCGTGCACGCCCAACGAAGCGGGCGTGTCGCTGGAGCTGATCCAGCGCCTGGGCCCGACCACGCCGATCCTCGGCGTGTGCCTGGGCCACCAGGGCATCGGCCAGGTCTACGGCGGTACGGTCATCCGCGCCGGCAACATCATGCATGGCAAGACCTCGCCCATCCGCCATCAAGGCAAGGGCGTGTTCGCCGGCCTGCCGGACCGTTACCAGGCCACCCGCTACCACTCGCTGGTAGTGGACAAGAACAGCCTGCCCGAGGTGCTGGAAGTGACCGCCTGGACCGAGAACGACGACGGCTCGATCGAAGAGATCATGGGCCTTCGCCACCGCCAGTTCCCGGTGGAGGGCGTTCAGTTCCACCCCGAATCCATCCTCACCGAACACGGCCATGCCCTGCTGCGCAATTTCCTGCAGCGTCCGGCCGCCTGATCCCAGGAGCATTCCCATGAGCTTCTCCCCCCAGGAAGCCCTGCAACGCACCATCGAGCACCGCGAAATCTTCTTCGACGAAATGGTCGACCTGATGCGGCAGATCATGCGCGGCGATGTCTCGCCGATGATGACTGCCGCCATCCTCACCGGCCTGCGCGTGAAGAAGGAAACCATCGACGAGATCGCCGCTGCGGCCACGGTCATGCGTGAATTCGCGCTGGCGGTGCCGGTGGCCGATACCACCCACCTGGTCGACATCGTCGGCACCGGCGGCGATGGCTCGCACACCTTCAACATCTCCACCTGCGCGATGTTCGTCGCCGCTGCGGCCGGTGCGCGCGTGGCCAAACATGGCAACCGCAGCGTGTCGTCCAAGTCCGGCAGCGCCGATGCAGTCGAAGCACTGGGTGCGGCCATCGAGCTGCAGCCGGCGCAGGTCGCCGCGGCCATCGAACAGACCGGCATCGGTTTCATGTTCGCGCCGATCCATCACCCGTCGATGAAGGTGGTCGCGCCAGTCCGCCGCGAGATGGGTGTGCGTACCATCTTCAACATCCTTGGCCCGCTGACCAACCCGGCCAGCGCACCGTCGGTGCTGATGGGCGTGTTCCACCCCGATTTAGTGGGTATCCAGGCACGGGTGCTGCGCGAGCTGGGCACCGAGCGCGCCATGGTGGTCTGGGGCCGCGACAACATGGACGAGATCTCGCTGGGCGCCGGTACCCTGGTGGGCGAGCTGCGCGACGGCAAGGTGCGCGAGTACGAGATCCACCCGGAAGACTTCGGCATCGCGATGTCGGCCAGCCGCAACCTGCGCGTGGATGGCCCGGAGCAGTCCATTGCCATGCTGCGCGCCGTGCTGGACAACCAGCCCGGTCCGGCGCTGGACATCGTGGCCCTGAACGCCGGCGCCGCGCTGTACGTGGCCGGCGTGGCCAGCGACATCGGCGACGGCCTGGCCCGTGCCCGTGCCGCCATCGCCAACGGCAGCGCCCGCCAGCGCCTGCAGCAGTATGTAGAGACCACCCGCGCGCTGGTTGCCTGATCGCGCGGTTCAGCCTGACCCTCTTGATGGCCGATAATGGCCGTCCTCACCGCCCCCGCACCGAATCGAAGACGATGAGCGACATCCTGCAGACGATCCTGGCCCGCAAGGCCGAAGAAGTGGCCCAGCGCCGTGCCCAGCGTCCCCTCGAGGACCTGCAGGCCGCCGTGGCCAGCGCCCCGCCGGTACGTGGCTTCGTGCGCGCGCTGCAGGCGGCAGTGGCCAACGGCGACCCGGCGGTGATCGCCGAGGTGAAGAAGGCCAGCCCGTCCAAGGGTGTGATCCGCCCGGATTTCCGCCCAGCCGACATCGCCGTCAGCTATGAGTTCGGCGGCGCCAGCTGCCTGTCGGTGCTGACCGATGTGGACTTCTTCCAGGGGGCTGATGCCTACCTGCAGCAGGCCCGTGAGGCTTGCACGCTGCCGGTGCTGCGCAAGGACTTCGTGATCGACGCCTACCAGGTGTACGAGGCGCGCGTGCTGGGTGCCGACTGCATCCTGCTGATCGTCGCTGCGCTGGACGACACGCAGTTGGCCACGCTGTCCGAACTGGCGATGTCGCTGGGCATGGACGTACTGGTGGAAGTGCACGACATCGACGAGCTGGAGCGTGCGCTGCAGGTACCGGCACCGATGATCGGCATCAACAATCGCAACCTGCGCACCTTCGAGGTGTCGCTGCAGACCACGCTGGACATGCAGAAGGCGGTGCCGCGCGATCGCCTGCTGGTCACCGAGAGCGGCATCCTCGGTCCGCAGGACGTGGCGCTGATGCGCGATGCAGGCATCCACTCGTTCCTGGTGGGCGAAGCCTTCATGCGCGTGGAAGAGCCGGGCGAGGGCCTGCGTCAGCTATTCTTCGCGGCATGAAAACGCATTATCCGACGCCGCGCGACGATGCGCCGCTGGTGGTCTTCGATTTCGACCACACCCTTTACGATGGCGATTCGGGTACTCACCTGTTCGCTTCGCTGATCAAGCGCAACCCGCTGCGCATGCTGGCGGCGCTGCTGGTCACGCCGATCGCCGGGCCGATGGTGGCGCTGCTGCCGACCCGCCGTACCGGCATTTCGGTCTATGTGTGGATCGGCAGCTTCGGCCTGCACCGTGCGCGCGATTTCAACAAGGTCATCGACGCCTATGTGCTGCGCAACGAGGCGCAGATGCGCGCCAAGCTGCTGCCACAGGCGCTGGAGGTGTTCGCCGCGCACCGGGCCAAGGGTGACCGCGTGGTGGTTGCCACGGGCGCGCCACCAGAGCTGGCACGCGCGATCCTGGCCTTCGTCGCCCACCAGGACGTACCGGTGATCGGCACCGAGGTCGGCCCACGGCTGGGTGGCGTCGGCCCGACCCGCCACTGCCACAACGAAGAGAAGATGCGCATGCTGCGCGAGCGCGGCTACGGCGACATCGATATCGCCTACTCCGACAGCACCGCCGACCTGCCGTTGTTGCTGGCCGCCAAGGCGCCGGTGGTGGTGAACCCGAAGCCGGGCAGGGTGGACTTCTTCCGCCGCGTGCTGCCGGCCGGCACCCGCATCCTCAACTGGGGCTGCGTGGACCGCGGCGGCGACAAGGCGTAACGCGGGGAATCCGCCGGGGATGGGGTGACGGAGTGCCGGGCCGCGACCCGGTAGTGCCGGCCGCTGGCCGGCAACTTCATGATTGCGGAAGGGCTTGCGGGGTTGCCGGCCAGCGGCCGGCACTACCGAATCCCGTGCAGCTAGCGCCGGGCCATGCCCGGCGAGCGCTCAGCGCGCCAGATACCCGGTCAGCGCATGCCCGATCTGGAACAGGCTGATGCCCAGCACCAGCACGCCCACGGCCACCAGCACCCAGCGCTCCTTCAGGCGCTTCACCAGCAGTGCGGCCACCGGCGCGGCCATCATGCCGCCGATCAGCAGGCCGGCCACGATCTGCAGGTGATGCAGCCCCATCGACAGCAGGAACGTTGCTGAAACTGTCAGGGTGACCACAAACTCGGCCGCGTTCACCGTGCCGATGGTGGTGCGTGCCTGGCCGCCGCGGGCCAGCAGGGTGGAAGTGGCCACCGGCCCCCAGCCGCCCCCGCCGCTGGCATCCAGGAAGCCGGCGACGAAGCCCAGCACGGGCACCCGCTTGACCTCGCCCTTGGGCATCAGGCGGCCGGCGGCACGTGCCAGGATGATGATGGCCAGCACCAGCAGGTACAGGTAGATGAGCGGGCGGATCACCTCGCCGGGCAGCTGGGTCAGGCCGTAGGCACCCACGGCGCCGCCCACGGCGCCGGGTAGCGCCAGGCGCAGGAACAGGCGCTTATCGACATTGCCGGCGACCAGATGCGACACGCCGGAGGCGCCAGTAGTGAACACCTCGGCGGTGTGGATGGCTGCACTGGCCTGCGCGGGCGGAATGCCCATGGCCAGCATCACCGACGACGACACCAGGCCGAACGCCATGCCCAGCGCGCCGTCCACCAGCTGGGCGCCCAGGCCGATGAGGATGAACCACCAGAATGCGCTGCTCAGTTCCATGCACCGAGCCTAGCGCGTGAAAGAGTGCGGACCAAGGTCCGCACCCACCGGGTGCTCAACGATCAACGGGTGCCGTACAGCACCACGGTCTTGCCGCGGGCGTGCAACAGGCCGTCGGTCTGCAGCTTCTTCAGCACGCGGCCGGCCATTTCGCGCGAGCAGCCGACCAGGCGGGCCAGTTCCTGGCGCGAGACGCGCAGCTGGCTGCCCTGCGGATGGCTCATCGCCTCCGGCTCCTGCGCCAGGTCGTGCAGGGTGCGCACGATCCGGTCGGTAACGTCCAGGAATGCCAGGCGGCTGGCCTTGCGGCTGGTGTCGAGCAGGCGCTTGGAGATCTGCTGGCCCAGCGCGTACAGCAGGCGCGGGGCATCGGCCGACAGCGGGCCGAGGAACAGCTGGTGCAGGCGCTCGTAGCTGATTTCGGCCAGCTCGCAGGCGGTACGGGTCCTCAGGATCACCTCGCGGCGGTCCGATTCAACGAACAGGCCCATCTCGCCGACGAACTCGCCGGCACCGAAGTAGCCCAGCACCAGCTCGCGATCGTCATCTTCCTCGGCCATGATCGAAACCGAGCCGCTGATGACGTAATACAGGGTTCCCGCCGGGTCACCGGGTCGGAAGACGTCGGTACGGGTGGGGTATCGCCGCCTGTGGCTGTGCGCCAGGAAACGATCGATTGTGGCGATATCCAGGGCCAGTGGACTGCTAGCTAGGCGCACGGTTGACACGATAGGAGCGCTCCCTCTGCGCATGAACGGATTCACGGGGTCGATAGCGGAGCTTAACCAGCGCAATTGTTAAGGGCAAACAGTGTGCCAGATGTGAGCGCTCTTCACGTTCCCCCCGGGGGCAGTTTGCCCCATAATTCCCCCTTTCCCTTCTTACACAGGAATCGACCGCCGTGGTCAAGCCGTTGCCTCGCCTGAGGCTGCAGGGTTTCAACAACCTCACCAAGGCGCTGAGCTTCAACATCTATGACGTGTGTTACGCGCGCACCGAAGAGGAGCGTCAGCGTTACATTGAATACATCGATGAAGAGTACAACGCCGACAGGCTGACTCAAATCTTGACCGATGTCGCCGAGATCATCGGCGCCAACATCCTGAACGTGGCCCGCCAGGACTACGATCCGCAGGGTGCCTCGGTGACCATCCTGATCTCCGAAGAACCGGTGATCGACAAGAAGCAGGCCGGCAAGGAGCTGATCTCCGATGCCGTGGTCGCGCACATGGACAAGTCGCACATCACCGTGCACACCTATCCGGAAACGCACCCGCAGGAAGGTATCGCCACCTTCCGCGCCGACATCGACGTGGCCACCTGCGGCGTCATTTCGCCGTTGAAGGCGTTGAACTACCTGATCGAAAGCCTCGAGTCGGACATCGTGATCATGGACTACCGCGTCCGTGGCTTCACTCGCGATGTGAAGGGCAAGAAGCACTACATCGATCACAAGATCAACTCGATCCAGAACTTCCTGGCCAAGAACATCAAGTCGCGTTACGAGATGTTCGACGTCAACGTCTATCAGGAAAACATCTTCCACACGAAGATGCACCTGAAGGACTTCGACCTGGACCAGTACCTGTTCGAGGAAAAGGCCAAGAACCTGTCGTTCAAGGAACGCATGAAGATCGAAGCGCTGCTCAAGCGCGAGATCGAAGAGCTGTTCCACGGCCGGAACCTGTCCGAGTAAGCCCCATGTGCGATGCCCGCAGGCATCGCCGCCCAGGCGGGACGACCCGCCCCGTGGAACCAGTGCCCCGCACGCGTTACAGTTCCACGGTGATGTACCGACCCACGGCCCGGTGTGAAAACACCGGGCCGTTTCGTTTTTCTCAAAAAAGGTAAGGAGCCCCCACCCATGCCCTGGATCTACCTGCTGCTGGCCGGCCTGTTCGAGATCGGTTTCGCCCTCGGAATGAAGTACTCCGAAGGCTTCAGCAAACCCCTTCCCACCGCTGCCACGGTCGTGTCCGCGCTGATCAGCCTGTACCTGATGAGCCAGGCGATGAAGAGCATCCCGGTCGGTACCGCCTACGCGATCTGGACCGGTATCGGTGCCATGGGCGTAGCGGTGCTGGGCATCTACCTGTTCAACGACAGCGCATCGCCGGCCCGCCTGGCCTGCGTGGGCCTGATCGTGGCCGGTGTGATCGGCCTGAAGCTGGTCTCGCCCAATTAACTGGTAGTGCCAGCCGCTGGCCGGCAACCTCCGGATCTTCTGCGGCGTCTGCGTGGTTGCCGGCCAGCGGCCGGCACTACCTGGCGGTCACAGCCGGTAGGCGATGGTCTTCATGACCTTGGAAGCCAGCGCCATCGCGCCCGGGATCGGGAACGGCAGGCGGCGTGCGCCGGCCTGCTCGGCGTGGTCCGCATGGCGGGCCTCGTCTTCTTTCATCACGGCGATGACCGCGCGGCTGCGCAGGTCGCCGGCCGGCAGGTTGACCAGGTGCTCGTCCAGATGGGCTTCCACCTGGCGCTCGGTCTCGACCACGAAGCCCAGGTTCCAGCCGTCGCCGCGCAGCCCGGCCAGGGTGCCGATGGTGTAGCTGCCGGCGTACCAGAGCGGGTTGAACAGGCTCGGACGGCTGTCCAGTTCGCCCAGGCGGGTGGCGCACCAGGCCAGGTGGTCGGTTTCTTCCTGGGCCGCTTCCAGCAGGTGTTCACGCGTGGCCGGGTCGCGGGCCACGGCCGCCTGGCCGAAGTACAGGCCCTGTGCGCAGACCTCGCCGACGTGGTTGATCCGCATCAGGCCGGCCGCGTGGCGGCGTTCGGTGCTGTCCATGCCCGGCTCGTCGGTGTCCGCAGCCGGATAGGGGCGGGCCGCCGGCGGGTTGCCGAACACCGTGTCCAGGGCGCGCTGCGCCTCGGTCAGCAGGTGGTCCAGCGGGGTGATCTGGCGGAGCACGGTCATGGCGGTACACGGTGGGGCGGAAGACCCCGCGATTCTCGCCCGACCCCGTCCCCCTGCCAACCCGGTCAAGGGCCGGCTTGCAACGGGGGGCTGACCTGCGTACAATCCCGCCTCTTACGCTTCACCTTTTCACAACGCGTGGCAGAGTTCCGGCGAGCCTTTCGCCGCAATGAGCCCGACCTAACCTAGAGTTCTTCATGAGCACTTTCACTGCCAAGAACGAGACCGTCCAGCGCGACTGGTACCTCGTCGACGCCGAGGGCAAGACCCTGGGCCGTCTCGCCACCGAGCTGGCCCGCCGTCTGCGTGGCAAGCACAAGCCGGTCTACACCCCGCACGTTGATACCGGCGACTACCTGGTCGTCATCAATGCAGAAAAGATTGCCGTCACCGGCAAGAAGCTGCAGGACAAGATGTATCACCGCTTCACCGGTTACATCGGCAACCTGAAGACCGAATCCCTGGCACAGGCGCTGGAGCGCCACCCGGAGCGCGTGATCGAGATCGCCGTGAAGGGCATGCTGCCGAAGGGCCCGCTGGGTCGCCAGATGTACCGCAAGCTCAAGGTCTACGCCGGCACTGAGCATCCGCACGCCGCACAGCAGCCGCAGGTTCTGGATATCTAATCATGGCTATCACTCAAAACTACGGCACTGGCCGCCGCAAGTCCTCCACCGCTCGCGTGTTCCTGCGCAAGGGTTCGGGCAACATCACCGTCAATGGCCGTCCGCTGGACGAGTTCTTCGGTCGTGAGACCGCGCGCATGATCGTGCGCCAGCCGCTCGAGCTGACCAAGAACACCGAAAGCTTCGACATCCTGGTCACCGCCGCTGGCGGCGGCACCACCGGCCAGGCCGGTGCGATCCGTCTGGGCATCGCCCGTGCTCTGGTCGAGTACGACGAAACCCTGAAGTCCGAGCTGCGCAAGGCTGGCTTCATGACCCGTGACGCCCGTGAAGTCGAGCGTAAGAAGGTCGGTCTGCACAAGGCCCGCCGCGCCACCCAGTTCTCCAAGCGCTGATTTACCGCGCCTGGTTGGGCTCCTTCGGGGGCCCGCTGGTTGGACAAGCAAAAGCCCGGCTTCGGCCGGGCTTTTGTCGTTCCGGGGAGCGCATTTCGAGGTTGCCGGCCAGCGGCCGGCACTACCCGGGGGTTGCATGTCAGCAGGGCGGGGTTCTGCAGAAAGGGATTCCACCCGGGACGCCTCTCTGGAGAATAGCCCCCTTGTTGTTCAAGGGGGTGCGCCGACAGGCGCGGGGATAAGGTGGAATGCGCGACCAAATTAAAAGCAAAAGGCCAGATCTTTCGATCTGGCCTTTTGCTTTTAATTTGGCTGCCCCGGATGGATTCGAACCACCGAATGCCTGAGTCAGAGTCAGGTGCCTTACCGCTTGGCGACGGGGCAAAACGTGCAACTATTTTCTCACTTTTCACACTGAAAAACAACTTGATTTTCAGTGTGGTGGCTATGGGTGGACTCGAACCACCGACCCCAGCATTATGAGTGCTGTGCTCTAACCGGCTGAGCTACATAGCCTTGGTGAGCCCGCTATTCTGCGGATGTGTATCGCCCCTGTCAACACTTTTGTATCGTGCTTGTGGGCCGACAGGCGGCATGGGATAGTCCCGACCAGTAGATTTTTTAGGAGTCCGCATCGTGATCGATCCGGACGGCTATCGACCGAACGTCGGCATTGTGCTGATGCGGCAGGACGGCCAGGTGTTCTGGGCACGACGTGTGCGCCGGGACGGCTGGCAGTTCCCGCAGGGTGGCATGAATACCGACGAGACGCCTGTCGAGGCCATGTATCGTGAACTGCAGGAAGAGACCGGCCTGCTGCCTGAGCACGTGGAAGTGCTCGGGGCAACGCCCGGCTGGCTGCGCTACAAGCTGCCGGCGCGGGCCATCCGCCGCAACGAGCGGCAGGTCTGCATCGGCCAGAAGCAGGTCTGGTTCCTGCTGCGCCTGACCGGAGACGAGTCCCACGTGAAGCTGGACCACACCGACTCCCCCGAGTTTGACCACTGGCGCTGGGTGGACTTCTGGTACCCGGTGGAGCACGTGGTGATATTCAAGCGTGGCGTCTATGCGCGCGCCTTGCGACATCTGGCGCCGTTGGCGCGCGGGGTGGCCGGGCAGGGCGTGACCGCCATGCCCAAGAGCGCTGCGGAAGCCTGGATGCCGGGCCATACCGCCGGGCATGACCGCCCACGCAAGCGCCCACGGACCCGCGGCTACTGGCCGAAGAAGGCCACCGGCGATGGTCCGGCCACGTGACCGGCTGAACCGTATCGAGAATGGTTCAGGTCTCTGATTGACAACCATTCGCGTTTCCATTGGAATAGCCAACAGGCCACTCTTGGCCTGTCAGCCCGGTTCACGCCTGTGTACGTCTGCATCTGCAACGGAGTCACCGACCACCAGATCCGCGAAGCCGCCAGCCATGGCGTCAGCACGGTGGCCGAACTGACCATGCGTACCGGTTGTGGTGCCACCTGCGGTTCCTGCCTGGACATGGCCGGCGATCTGCTGGCCAAGGCGCGTGCCACCCACGATCTGCCGCTGCCGGTCCTCGGTCTGGCCCAGGTCGCCTGATCGTCTCTTTCGCGGCGCGTTGACGCCGCGCTTTCGCATCCCTCACGTGCGGCCGCACAGGCCAATGCGCACGATTCGCGTTCCTTCACGGCCGCGCGCAAGGCGTTAAAGTGCCTGCGTTTTCAGCGTGCAGGAGCACCCCCATGAAGGGCGACACCAAGGTCATCGAATTCCTCAACAAGGTCCTCTACAACGAGCTGACCGCGATCAACCAGTACTTCCTGCACGCCAAGATGCTGAAGAACTGGGGCATCAAGGAGCTGGCCGAACACGAGTACAAGGAATCGATCGACGAGATGAAGCATGCCGACATGCTTGCCGACCGCATCCTGTTCCTCGAAGGCCTGCCGAATTTCCAGGCCCTGGGCAAGCTGCGCATCGGCGAGAACCCGACCGAGATCCTGCAGTGCGACCTGTCGCTGGAGCGCGACGGCGTGGTGACCCTGCGCGAGGCCGTGGCCTACTCCGATTCGGTAGGCGACTACGTCAGCCGCCAGCTGTTCGTGAAGATCCTCGACTCGGAAGAAGAACACATCGACTGGCTGGAAACCCAGCTCGACCTGATCGAGCGTATCGGCGAGCCGAAGTACCTGCTCAGCAAGCTGGAAGAGTGACTAGCGTCGAGCTTGCTCGACTGTGATCAGCATGGCGATGGTCGAGCAAGCTCGATGCTACCGATGCTGTGCCAGGTAGCCCGTCAGCGCCACGCGCGCCCGGGCGAATTCGGCAACCAGCAGCGCCACCGCCACTGCGGGGCGCTGCAGGCTGCCACTACGGGCTTCGTGCTCGATCCGCTGCGCGATTGCCGACAGCGACAACGCCCCCACGTTCGCACTCGATGATTTAAGGCTGTGGGCGATTGCCTGCAGTCGCGGCTCGTCGCTGCTCTGCGCGGCCTGCTGCAGCTGCTGCACCATCGCCGGTGCATCCTCCAGGAACACCGAGACGATCTGGAGGGCGGTATCGCCGATCACCGCCTGCAGTTCGTCCAGCACATCACGGTCCAGCACCGGTTGCGTCACCGCTTGGCTTTTCGTCTCTTGTAGAGCCGGGCCATGCTCGGCTGGCGGGATTCCACTGGCCCCGGATGCTTCGCCGTCGAGCAAGCTCGACGCTACGACATCGCGTGATCGCTGCCCCCAGCGCTTCAACAGCGCATGCAAGGTGGCGCGCGCGATCGGCTTGGACAGGTAATCGTCCATGCCGGCCTGCAGGCAGCGTTCGCGGTCACCGGCCATGGCGTTGGCCGTCATCGCGATGATCGGCAACCGCGAGCGCCCGGTTTCCGTTTCTTCCGCACGCCAGCGGCGCGTGGCGGCGTAGCCGTCCAGCACCGGCATCTGGCAATCCATCAGCACCACGTCCACGCCGCCTTCGCGAAGGGCGGCCAGTGCCTGCTTGCCGTCGGCGGCGTTGCGCACCTCGCACTGGAACACGCGCAGCAGATGCTCGGCCACCATCCGGTTGACCGTGTTGTCTTCCACCAGCAGCACGCGCAGGTGCAATGGCGGCAGCGTCGGTGCGGGCAAGCCGTCTTCGGCATTGGCCAGCAGGGCGGCAGGGCGGGCAGGCGTGGCAGGCGCCGCCAGCAGTGCATGCAGGGCTGCATCATCGAAATGCGGGAGCAGCTGGCGTTGGCGCGGGCGTTGTGCAGGCGTGTCTTCCTGCAGCCACAGTACCTGCAGTGCATCATCGTCGCCGCGCTCGGCCAGCGCCTGCTGCAGCGTGACCTCGCCGTTGCGGCGGGTGCGGGAATCGACAATCAGCCATGCCGGTGCTGGTTGTCCGGGCCGCGCGGGAGCGCGCAGGCGCTCGACCACGGCATCCAGCTGTGCCAGCACCTGCACCTGCAGCCCATGGTGGGCGGCGATGCGCTCGATGCGTGCCTGCAGCGTTGCATCGGCGCTGAACAACAGTAGCGCTGCGGGGGCGCGCGCCATCGCAGGCAGGTCGCCGGGCACTTTCAGCAGCGGGATCTCGAACCAGAACGTTGCACCCTGGCCGTGCGTGGACTGCACGCCGATCTGCCCGTGCATCAGGTCGATGATGCGCTTGCAGATGGCCAGGCCCAGGCCGGTGCCACCGTAGATGCGCGTGGTCGAGGCATCGGCCTGGCTGAAGGACTGGAACAGGCGTGCCTGCAGTGCCTCATCGATGCCGATGCCGGTGTCGATGATCTCGAAGCGCAGCTGGTGCTGGGCCGCACCTTCGCCCAGGCGCTGCACGCGCAGCTGCACCTGGCCGCGGGCGGTGAACTTGATGGCGTTGGCCAGCAGGTTGCTCAGCACCTGGCGCAGGCGTACCGGGTCGCCGCGCACCGGCAGGCGCACCGATGGGTCAAGCTGCAGGGCCAGGGACAGGCCCTTGGCATCGGCGGCGCGCTGCATCAGCTGCACCACGCCATCGAGCAGGTCGCGCAGGTTGAAGCTGGTGATCTCCAGTTCCAGCGCCTGCGCTTCCAGCCGGGAGTAGTCGAGGATGTCGTCGACGATGCGCAGCAGCTGCTGTGAACTGGCCGAAGCGGTGGCCAGCATCTGCCGCTGGTCCTCACCCAGCGGCCCGCGCGCGATCAGCTCCAGCATCGGCAGGATGCCGTTGAGCGGCGTGCGGATCTCGTGGCTCATCGTGGCCAGGAACTCGCCCTTGGCCAGCACGGCCGCTTCGGCGGCCTGCTTGGCCTGCAGCAGCTGCTGTTCCAGCTGGCCCTGGCGTTCGGTGGTGCGGCGCAGCTGGTCGCGCTCGCTGGCCAGCGCGCTGTGCTCGCGCTGCAGCTGGGCCAGTGCCCGGTTGCGCGCGCGCAGGCGCAGGCCCAACAGCAGCAGTGCGACGGCCGCAGCAAGGGCAACCAGCAGCACGCCCCACAGCGGCACGTCAGAGCACCGCGTTGTGGAAGTCGAAATTCAGGTCACTGCCGGCCGACTGCACCATGTTGCCCTGGATGTAATCGACGCCGCCGACCCACATCGCTGCCGCGGCCTGCGGGTCCTCGATCTGCTGGCCGATGATCTGCAGCCCGGCGGCATGGGCCTGTTCGATCGCCTTGCGCAGTTCCTCGCGCGTGGCCGGGTTGGAATGGCTGCTGGAGAACCGCGCGGCCATGCGCACGAACGACAGCGGCAGCTGGGTCAGCAGTGCATCGGCTTCGCCGCTGGGTTCGAACTGGCTCAGGCAGAAGCGCACGCCGGCGCCGGCCATGCGCTGGCAGAACTGCTGCAGCGGCACGGTGTGGATCAGCGCGTCGGGCAGGCGCACGTCGATCACCAGTGCACTGCCGGGCAGGTCACGCTGCTGCAGCGATTCCAGCAGCCAGTCGCCAAAGGCATCGCGCTGCAGGGTGCGCAGCGACTGCGAAACGAACAGGTTCAGCGGTTGCGTTGCGTGCCGGTACAGGTCCAGCAGGCCCAGCGCATGGTCCATCACCTGCTGGTCGAGGTCGGCGATGCGGCCTGCCGCTTCGGCGGCAGGAATCACCTGGCCGGCCGCCAGCACCGTGCCGTCGGCCTGGCGCAGGCGCAGCAGCAGCTGGTACTGCGCGGTGTTGCCACCGGCGACAGCGACGATCGGCTGATAGGCCAGCTCCAGCTGGCCTTCCAGCAGTGCCAGGTGTTCCTGTTCGGTGACGGCCTGGCGATGCACGTGGCCCGCCACGCCGGCGCTGAGCAGGCGTGCCTGCAGGGTGGTGCGCTCGACCGCTTCCAGTGCAGCGTTGGCATCGTCGAAGCCCGGCGACAGCGGCGCGTAACCCACCACGCCGCGCAGATGCACCGATTCATCATCACGGATCACGAAGGCGCGTGCCGAGAGCTGCTCACGCAGGGTCGCGGCGATGCTTTCCAGGCTGTCTTCATCGGTATTGCGGGCCAGCAGCAGGAAGCTGTTGTCGTTCAGGCGTGCCAGCAGGTGCGGATGGCCGGCCTCGGCCAGGCGCTGCCCGGCCTGCACCATCAGGCGCTCAAAGGCGGCGTAGCCATAGCGTTCGCGCAGGCCCAGCGCGCTGGCCACTTCAATGAAGAACACGCCGCCCCGGTCGCGATGGGTGAGGGTGGCGTTGAGTTGCTGCAGCACGTGGTGACGTGTCGGCAGGCCGGTTTCCGGATTGCTGGTGGCCGGTGCGCCGGTAGCACCAGGCAGGGTCGCTGCCTGCGCACGTGCGCGGCGGATGCGGTTGGCCACGGCGGCGATCAGGTGGCGGGGGCGGATCGGCTTGCTCAGATAATCGTCGGCGCCGCTGTCGAGCACCTCGAACTGGCGTTCCGGGTCCGGATCGCCGCTCAGGAACACGATCGGCAGCAACTGCAGGCCAGGCTGCTGGCGGATCAGCGCGGTCAGGCGCATGCCGTCCAGGCCGGGCAGGTGCAGGTCCATCAGGATCAGGTCGGGCCGATGCTCCTTGATCGCCTGCAGCGCGCCGTCGGCATCGCTGTGCACGATCGCCTGCATGCCGGCGCCATGCAGCACGCTCTGTGCGAACAGGGCCTGCGCGCGGTCGTCCTCGACGATCAGCACGCGGTAGGGCGAATCGGAGGGCGGCGGCGCCTGGTCGTTGTTGCCAGCCTCGGCCAGCACGGCCGGGGCCGGCAACGGCGGCGGTGCGCTGCCGATCGATGCGGGTGCGTCGGAGGCGGCCAGCGGCGGAACCGCGGCCGGCGCTGCGGCGACCGCGCTCGCCGGTTCAGCGGTCCAGCGTTGCCAATGATCGGCCGGAGGGGTTTCAGCGCGTCCCGGGCGGGCGCCCGCGGGGGATTCGTTTGCGGCCATCGGTGCTCCTGGTGTTCGCGTCCATTATGCGACAAGCCCGGCGATCAACCGGTACCGGGCTGGCGTGGACTGTCGGGCGACGCACTGCGTGCCAGCCAGCGCACGCCCTTCCACAAGGTGCGCCAGACCAGCCACACCAGCAGCGCGCCGGCCAGGCTGCAGGCCAGCACCACGATCAGCGCGATCCACGGGTGTGCCAGGGCCAGGGCCAGGCCACCGACCACCACGGTGTCCTCGGCGGCGGAGGCCACCCAGTTGCTGGCAGGCTCGGGCGATGTATTGAGCAGGGCGCGGGTGCCGGCCTTCAGGCCATGGCTGGCCAGCGCGACACCGGCACCGGCAGCAAGTGCGCCGGTGCCCAGCTGCCCATCCGGCGACAGCGTGGCTGCGGCAAGGAAGGCACCTGCGGGTACGCGTGCCAGGGTCTGCACCAGATCCCACGCCGAGTCGACGCCGGGAATCTTGTCGGCGAAGAATTCGGTCACCGCCAGCGCTGCCGAGGTGCCCAGCACCCACCACGATTCCGTGGCCTGCAGGGCCGGCGGCAGGTCGACCCAGCCGAGCAGGCCGGCCAGGCCGACACCGAACACGGTGAGGTAGACGCGGATGCCGGCCAGCCAGGCCAGCAGGATGCCGATCACGAACAGGTGGGCTTCGGTCATGGCGATGCTCCGGCGACGGAACTGTGCAGGGGACCACACTATCGACGATGGCATGCCTGAACGCCACAGACGGTGGCTCGCCACTGCGCAGGAAACCCACCCGTCCTGTCATACACTAGCCCGTCGTTTGCCACAGGGGCCGTACCGGTGTCGCCCTCGCGATGCCCCGGAATCCACCCATGACCAACCGTCCTCCCATGCGCGTGCAGGTTCGCTTGCCCGGCGCGCCGCAACCGCCGGCCGACCGTCGCCGCCTGCTGGTGATCGGCGGCATCTGGCTGCTCAGCCTGGTGCTGGCCGTGCTGGGTGGCTGCTGGATGGCCACGCCGCGCGATGCACAGGGCCAGCGCCTGCAGGCCGCCGAGAAGCGCGCCGAGACGTTGCAGGCGCAGCTGACCGAACTGCGCCAGAAGCAGGCCACGCTGGAAGCCTCCGACCGCATCAGCCGCGCCGCCAACACCGAGGTGCAGTCCTCGCTGGCCGAACGCGATGAGGAAATCGCCGGCCTGCGTGCCGACGTTGCCTTCTATGAGCGCCTGGTGGGTTCGACCAGCCAGCGCAAGGGCCTGAACACCCATTCGATCGAGTTCAGCCCGGAAGCGGCCGGCACCTGGCAGTACACCGCCGTGCTGACACAGAACCTCAACCGCGGCGCCATCAGCCAGGGGCAGATGCGTTTCACCGTGGAAGGCGTCAAGAACGGCAAGCTGGCCACGATCAGCTGGGATGATCTGCACCAGCGCAGCAAGGTACCGGGACAGGATTACTCGTTCCGGTACTTCCAGCAGCTCACCGGCAGCGTGATGCTGCCGGCTGACTTCACCCCGCAACGCGTGCGGGTGACATTGGGGAGTGGTACGGGGGGTACCACCCAGGTATTCGACTGGAAACAGGCCGGTGCGCCGGCCGCCAAAGGGGAGTAGGCAGATGTTCGGAAGCAGCAAATCCAACCGTGAAGGCCAGCTGGTGGTGGATGCCCTGATCGGCAACCAGGTGGTGATCCGCGGTGATGTGGAATTCAGTGGTGGCCTGTATGTGGAAGGCCGCATCCATGGCAAGGTGATCGCCGCCGAAGGCGCCAGTGGCGCGACCCTGACGGTCGCCGAGCATGGCGTGATCGAAGGTGAGATCCGTGCCCAGGTGGTGGTCATCAGTGGACGCCTGGACGGCGACGTGCAGGCCACCGAGAAGGTCGAACTGACCCCGAGCGCGCGGGTCAATGGCAACGTCCATTACCAGGTGGTGGAGATGAATGCGGGTGCCCAGCTGAACGGCCGCCTGATCCATGCCAGCGCCCCGATGGCGGCCCTGCCGGCCCCGGAAGGTGATGAGGCCAATGGCGGCAAGGGTGACACCGCCGCGCGCCGCAAGCTGGCCGAGGCGATGGCTTGAAAGCCATCGTCGGCACCCCCATGCTGACACCATGAGCACGCTAGTCTCCCTGCCCGGCGCCACCCCGGTTGCCGCGCCCGATTACCAGTCGCTGGAGCGCCCGCTGAACTTCACCGAGTCGGCGGCCGCCAAGGTCAAATCCCTGATCCAGGAAGAGGGCAACCCCGACCTGGCCCTGCGCGTGTACATCGAAGGCGGTGGCTGTTCGGGCTTCCAGTACGGGTTCGAGTTCGACGAGAACCGTGCCGAGGATGACCTGGCGGTACAGACCAGCGGGGTGACCCTGCTGGTCGACCCGCTGAGCCTGCAGTACCTGATGGGCGCCGAGGTGGACTACACCGAGAGCCTGACCGGTGCCCAGTTCGTGATCCGCAACCCGAACGCCAAGACCACCTGCGGCTGCGGCAGCAGCTTCAGCATGTAAGAGGCCTGTGGCCGGAAGGTGCCAACCAAGGTTGGCACCTCTGTAGATCCACGCCATGCGTGGATGCTGTGCCTGCACGCCCACACCGGCAGATTGCGCACAGCGCCGAACTTGCCACCTGCATCGATTGGCGGCACGCTTGCCGGATGCCCAATACTCCTTCGCCGCTTTCCGGTTTCGCTTTCGTTGGCGAACCGCTGGAGCGCGCCGATGCCCTGCGCGAAGATGCCGATGCACTGGCGCGCCTGTGGCCGGGCGCGCGCATTCTCGTGCTCGATCAGGACGGCAGCGCCTTCACCGGCGATGACGACCAGCCGCTGGCGCTGACCGGCGCCGACATCGGCGGCGGCCCCGGTGCCGCGATCTTCCTTGGCCTGCGTGGCGAGCAGGCCTGGTTCTCGGTCGAAGCCGCCAACGTTACCGTCACGGCCCCGCGCCGCCTCGACCTGCGCCAGGCCGCACTGCTGTGGCCGATGGCCGATGCGACCGCCTTCAGTTATGCCCGCGGCATGTCCTACTGGCACTCGCGCACCCGCTTCTGCGGCGTGTGCGGCGGCGCCGTGGCGTTTGCCCGTGGTGGCTTCGTCGGCCGCTGCGGGCAGTGCGCCACCGAGCACTACCCGCGTGTCGATCCCGCCGTGATCGTCGCCGTGGAAAACCAGGGCCGGCTGCTGCTGGGCCGGCAGTCGAACTGGGCACCGCGGCGTTACTCGGTGCTGGCCGGCTTCGTCGAACCCGGCGAGACCTTCGAGCAGACCGTGGTGCGTGAAGTGCACGAGGAGAGCAAGGTACGGGTGACCGCCTGCCAGTACCTCGGTTCGCAGCCGTGGCCGTTCCCGGGCGCGCTGATGATCGGTTTCCGTGCACAGGCGCAGGATGACCTGCCGACCGTGGATGGCGAGCTGGAAGATGCGCGCTGGTTCAGTGCCGACGAGGTCGGCGCGGCACTGGCACGCGATGTGGAGGACGATGGCCAGGGCATCCGCCTGTCGCCGCCGATCTCGATTTCGCGCGGCCTGATCGAACACTGGTACCGGCAGCAGAAGGGCTGAGCGGGGCTGACGGTGGCGCCTGTATTGCCGCCACCTGAACACGGCCCGGGTTACAGTCCGGTTCACCGCTGAGGGCGCCGCTGCGACAGGTAAGGTAGCGACGCCGAGCGTTCTGTTTCGTAGGGAGACCTGCCATGTTCACCACTCTGGCCGCCGTGCTGGTGGCACTGGCCCTGGGCCATGTTGCCCCGGCCGCTGCCGCCTCGCTGCGCCGTTTCGACGGCTTCCGGCGTTGGCTGGGCTGGCTGGACGCGCGCGGTGGCAAGGCCTGGCAGGGACCGGCCGGCGTTGCCCTGGCACTGCTGCCGCCGCTGTTGCTGATGGCGCTGCTGGCGTGGCTGCTGCGTGGGGTGCTGTTCGGCCTGCCGTCGCTGCTGCTGGGCGTGGCGGTGCTGGTGTGGTGTTGGGGCCCGCGCGATCTGGACCGCGATATCGAAGCGATCATCGATGCCGATGACGCGGCGACGCGCCAGGCCGCGGTGCGTAACCTGCAGGCGGCCGGTGGCAGCCTGCGCGAGGACATTCCGTCACTGGTCGAGGCAACCGTGCTCAACGCCTTGCGGCGCTGGTTCGCGGTGCTGTTCTGGTTCCTGCTGCTGGGCCCGGCCGGTGCGCTGGGTTACCGGCTATTGGCGTTGATGGCGGAAAGCCCGATGCGCGCCCGCGTGCCGATGGAGCCGCTGGCGCTGGCGCAGCGCCTGCTGGGCTGGATCGAGTGGCCGGTGGCGCAGCTGATGGCATTTTCGATGGCGCTGGTGGGCAACTTCGATACGGCGTGGAAGGCTTGGCGCCAGGCCCACGGCGAGCGCCTGGCCGGCAACATCGGCTTCCTCGGCGCGGTGGCGCGGGCCAGCGTCAACGCCGAGCTGCGCGAGGATGCGCATGATTACACCGAGGCGGGGCTGTTGCCTGTGTGGCAGCGGTTGCCGGACCTGCGGGATGCGATGAGCCTGGTGTGGCGGATGCTGCTGCTGTGGCTGGCGATCCTCGCCCTGCTGGTGATTGCAGGCTGGGTGACGTAGTTGCTTTGCAGGGCTTGCAGCCCTGCACCTGCAGAGGCAACAGCAACAGCAACAGCAACAGCAGCTCTGGATTGGTGATGGTTGGGCGGGGCGGTGTGGGGCTGCAGGACACGCCGTAAACCCGTCCTGAAGTGACCCCCGGGAGTTGGACGCTAGATCCAACCCCGAGGGATACATGAACAAATACGACGCGCGTTTCAAACTGCAGGTCGCCAAAGAGGCCTGCAAGACCTCCACATCGGTCAAAGCCATTGCCCGTCGCCACGGCCTGGAGTTCTCCACGGTCAGGCGCTGGGTGGCGACCTATCGGCTGCATGGTTGGCGGGGATTTCATCGCCAGGCCCGGTCCTATGACCTCCCGTTCAAGCTGGCTGTCCTGGAGAAGATGAGCCAGGACGGCCTGTCCGGGCGCGAGGCCACCACCTACTTTCAAATTGGCGATGCCGGCGCGGTGGGGCGATGGCGGCGCCTGTATGCTCAAGGCGGTGCCCAAGCGTTGGCACCCCCTCCGCCGCCGCCCCGAAAGCCGATGAAGAAGACCCGTTCGTCCAAGCCGCCTGAAGATATGAGCCGCGATGAGCTGCTCAAGGAAGTCGCCTATCTGCGTGCGGAGACCGACTACCTAAAAAAACTCGATGCCTTGATCCGGGAAGAGCAGGCGGCGCAGGACGCAAAGCGCAAGCCGTCCAAGGATTGAGGCAGGTTCATACGCTGTCGCTTCTGCTCGAAGCAGCTGAGCTGTCACGCAGTACGTTCTATTACCAGAACCATGTCCTGGCCCATCCGGATCAGGATGAGGCAGCCCTGTGCGAGCGCATCCGTGCAATCTACGATCAAAGCCAAGGGCGCTATGGCTATCGCACGGTGACGCTGGAATTAGCCAATCAGGGCCATCGGACCAATCACAAGCGGGTTCAGCGCCTGATGGGGGAGATGGGGCTGAAATCGCGGGTGCGTGTGAAGCGCTACCAGGCCTTCAAGGGGGCGGCCAATGTTGTGGTTGGCAATGACCTCAATCGCCAGTTCCATGCAGAGCGGCCCAACCAGAAGTGGGTGACTGACGTGACCGAGTTCAAGGTGCAGGGCATGAAGCTATACCTGTCGCCGATCATGGACCTCTACAACGGCGAAATCGTGGCTTATCAGATCAAGCGTCGGCCCGTATTTGATCTGGTGGGTCAAATGCTGGAGGAGGCCATCAAGAAGCTTTCCCCGGATGAGCGCCCCATGATCCACTCCGACCAGGGCTGGCAGTACCAGCATGAAAACTACCGGCACATGCTGGAAAAGCACTCGTTGAAGCAAAGCATGTCCCGGCGCGGCAACTGCCTGGACAATGCGGCGATGGAGAGCTTCTTTGGAACGCTGAAGTCGGAGTTCTTCTACCTGAACAGCTTTGACAGCCTCGAGAGTCTGGAGGCTGGGCTGGTGGAATACATCCAGTACTACAACGAAGAACGCATCAAACTGAAACTGAAAGGTCTGAGCCCGGTAAAGTACCGGGAGCAGGCCCAATCGGCCGCCTGACCCCGTCCAAGTCTCGGGGGTCACTTCATCCTTGGGGGCTCGATGGCGCCATCCATGGCGCCAACGGTCCTGCAGCCCCACACCACCCCACCCCCGACAGTTTCCCGGCGGCTGTTGGTAGGTGTCGACCTTGGTCGACACGGTAGATCCACGCCATGCGTGGATGCAGAGCGAAGCGATCCGCTTGCGCTTTTGATCTTTTTTTCTTTTCCGTGGTGGACGCACACGGAAACTGTCCGTGGCCGGGTGGGTGGGCTGCGCAGGGGCGTGAGCCGCATGGGCCCGAGGCATGCCTCGGGCGGGTTGGGCAGGACGCCCAACCCTGGCCTTGCCGTGCGTGCAGGACTGCGCGCACGAGCAAGCGGCGACCGAGCTTACATGGACGTACTTGCAGCGCCCCCTGCGCAGCCCACCCACCCGGCCAACCCCAAGGCTTCTACCTTCAAACGCCGCCCACCCCGAGGGGCTGCGCCGTTGGCTGGAAACCTAGACCGGTGCCAGTGCGGTGAACGGTGCCCACGGCAGGTTGCGCAGCAGCGCATACCCGGGCAGCACCCAGAGCCAGAACACGGGATTGGCCAGCACCCGCATCAGCGGGTCGAGCGCACGCGGGCGGATGCCGGCGATGTTCAGCAGCATCAGCAGCAGGAACGGCAGGCTGATGACCAGCAGCGGGTTCATCGCCATCGCACCGGGAAGGTCGAAATGGACCAGGGAGTACAGGCAGCGCGTGCTGCCACAGCCCGGGCAGTACAGGCCGGTCAGCGCGTACAGCGGGCAGCTCGGCAGGGGATTGCCGGCGACATACGGATTGACGTTGCGCAGCACCACCGCGGCACCCACGGCCAGGCCGGCGGAAACCAGCAGCGGTGCCCAGCGGGCGAGTCGGGAACGAGCGGGAAGCGCGGACATGCAACAACGGATCCGGCGCAGGCGCCGGATCCGTCCAGGCGTATCAGTAGTTGCCGTTGCTCATCGCGCCCATGCCGCCGAGCACAACGAAGAACAGCACGTACAGCACGACCAGCACGACCCAGGCGATGGCCGACCACATGGCCCACTTCTTGGCCTTGGCGGCGGAGTCCTGGGCGCCGGCGATGTCGCCAGCGGCCAGCTTGCCGTTGACCTGGGCGGCGTAGACGATCGACACGATGCCGGCCGGCAGGCAGCAGAACAGGGTGCTCAGGATGGCCCAGACCAGATTGTTCGGGACCTGCGGAGTGGCGGTGTTCATGGGTTCAAGCTCCTTGATGGGTGGTGGTGGTGAATCATTGGTCGGAAAGAGCGCCCAGTACGGCCAAGCCGCCGAACAGCCCGAACCACAACAGCAACAGGACCGGCAGGGCCACGGCCGAAGCCACCGCCCACCAGCCCGCCTTGCGCGACGCGCTGTAGGCCCCTGGCAGGTCGCCGGCCGCGCGGCGGCCATCGACCTGGGAGGCATAGACGATCGACACCACGCCCAACGGCAGGCAGCAGAACAGCGTCGTCAGGATCGCCCAGACCAGATGGTTGGGGATGTAGACCGGACGGCTGAGCGGTGGTGGTTGATTCAAAGCGAGACTCCATTCCTTGGTGGCCGGCCATGATGAAACGGCCGGACCTCCCCCCTGTGGGTGCGTAATCTACCTCAACCCGCGTTGCATGTATGCGTTTACAGCCATGGCATGCCGTCTCCGCCACTGGACGCTGGCGTATGTGGAGAGGTCACTCGACCCGCCAGGCGGGCCGATTCCGTCAGGCGTGATCACCGCGCAGGGCCCGCACCTGGGCCTCCAGCACCGGTGCGCTGGTGCTGTGGCCATCCACGGCCGCTGCCGCCACCACCTCGACGGTGGCGCGGAAACGGCGCGGCACGCGCATGCGGCCCAGGCGGCTGTCGCGCCGGCTCCACATGCTCGACCACATGCCGCGCAGCGCCATCGGCACCACCGGCACCGGCCGCCGTTCGAGGATCTTCTCGACGCCGGACTTGAACGGTGCCATCGCGCCATCCTTGGTCAGCGCGCCTTCCGGGAAGATGCAGACCAGCTCGCCTTCGGCCAGCGCAGCGTCGATGTCATCGAACGCGCGCTGCATCAGCGCCGGGTCTTCGCGCGCACCGGCGATCGGGATCGCCTTGGCGGTCCGGAAGATCCAGCGCATCACCGGGATGTTGAAGATCTTGTAGTACATGACGAAGCGCACCGGGCGCGGGATCGTCGCCGACAGGATCAGTGCGTCCATGTAGCTGACATGGTTGCAGACCAGCAGCGCGGCGCCCTCGTCCGGCACGTTGGCCTCGATGCCGTGCGGGCGCAGGCGGTACAGGGTGCGCACCATCAACCAGCTGAGGAAGCGCATCAGAAATTCGGGGACGATGGTGAAGATGTAGATCGCCACCAGTGCGTTGGCGATGGCCAGCGCCAGGAACTGCTGCGGGATGGTCCAGTGCAGCAGCTTGTGCGCGGCCAGCGACAGCAGGGCTGCGCCGACGATGAAGCCGGAGTTCTGGATGTTCAGCGCCGCAAACACGCGCGACATCTGCGCCTTCGGCGTGCGGCTCTGGATCAGCGCGAACAGCGGCACCACGAAGATGCCGGTGAACAGGCCGATGCCGATCAGGTCGATGACGATGCGGATGCTGCCCAGCTGCTGCAGGAACGTCCCGATGGTCAGTCCGTGCACGGTCGCTTCGCCACTGCGGGCGAAATACAGGTCGAGCAGGAACGCGGTCATGCCGAACGCACCCAGCGGCACCAGGCCGATTTCCACCGTGCGCGCCGACAGCTTCTCGCACAGCAGCGAGCCGACGCCGGTGCCGACCGAGAACAGGGCGAGGGCGAACAGATACAGCTTGGGTTCGCCGCCGAGGTTGGCCAACGCGTAATTGGGCAGCTGCGAGGTCAGCACGGTACCGACGAACCAGAACCAGGATACCCCGAGGATGGCGTTGCGCACCGCCTTCTGCTGCCGTGCCATGCGCAGCACGACCCGCGACTCCGGCAAGGGGTTCCAGTTGATCTTCAGGCTCGGATCGCCGGCGTCGACCTTGGGAATCAGGCGCGCCGCGATGTTGCCGCAGATGGCCAGAGCGATCACCGCTGTGGCTGCCACGATCGGACCGTAGCTGCCCGCAAGCAGGAATACAGAGCCGCCGATGATCATGCCGGACAGGATCGAGATCGAAGTACCCATCTCGACCAGGCCGTTGCCGCCGGTCAGTTCCTCGGGTTTCAGCACCGAGGGCAGTACCGAGTACTTTACCGGGCCGAACAGGGTCGACTGCATGCCGGTACAGAACAGGGCGACCAGCAGGAACGGCAGGTTCTCGGTGATGAAACCGACAGCCGCCATCGACATGATCACGATCTCCATGGTGGTGGTGATCACGATCAGCCGCGATTTTTCCAGTTTGTCGGCGATCTGCCCGGCCAGCGCCGAGAACAGGAAGTACGGCAGGATGAAGATGGCTGGCGCCAGCGTGGTGTAAAGCGAACGCTGCTCCTCCGAAACGCCCAGATAGAACAACAGGCCGATGATCGCCTGCCGGTACACGTTGTCGTTGAACGCTCCGAGCGCCTGGACGACGAAGAACGGCAGGAAACGGCGCTGGCGCAGCAGGGCGAACTGGTTGTGACCGGACATGGAGCCTCCTTGACCGGCGCAGCCTAGCATTCCTGCCTATCCGCTGTGGGTGCGGACCTGTGGGTGCGGACCGTTGGTCCGCACACCTTGATAGGTCTCAGACGATATCGTCGACCACGCCGCCATCCACGCGCAGCGCCGCACCCGAGGTCGCCGAGGCCTGCGGCGAGGCCAGATACACCACCATGTTGGCCACTTCCTCGACCGTGGCGGTGCGCTGGATCACCGAAGACGGCCGGTGTGCCATCACGAACTCGCGGCCGATCTGCTCCAGTGGCTTGCCGCTGCGCTGGCGTTCATCTTCGAACATCGCCGCGAAACCGTCGGACAGGGTCGGGCCGGGCAACACCGCGTTGACGGTGACGCCGCTGCCGGCCACGCGCTTGGCCAGGCCGCGCGACAGCGACAGCTGCGCGGTCTTGCTGACACCGTAGTGGATCATGTCGGCCGGAATGTTGCGTGCCGATTCGGACGAGATGAACAGGACGCGACCCCAGCCGGCATCGACCATGGCCGGCAACAGTGCCCGCGACAGGCGCACGCCGGACATCACGTTGGTCTGCCAGTAACGTTCCCAGGTCGCGTCTTCGGTCTCGAAGAAGTCCTCGGGGCCGAAAATGCCGGCGTTGTTGACCAGGATGTCGACCTTGGGCAGGCCTGCCAGCAGCGTGTCGACGCCGGCCGCATCGGAGAGGTCGGCGGCCACGCCGAGCACGTCGGCACCCGGAACGGCGGCGAGCAGGCGCTGGCGGGCGCGTTCGACGCTGTCGGTGCTGCGGCCGTTGAGAATGATCCGCGCGCCCGCGTTGGCCAGGCCCTGGGCAATCGCCAGGCCGATGCCGGCGGTGGAGGCGGTGACCAGCGCGGTACGGCCGGTGAGTTCGATCTTCATGGAGGAATCCGGGGCAGGGGATCACCCAGTATCCGCGCGGGAACGTGATCGGGATGCATCGCCATACGCAACGCACGGTTGCACGCGATGCAGTAGATCCACGCCATGCGTGGATGGAATGTCCCACCAGCGATGAGGGATCAGGTCAGGCTGGTCACCGCCTCATTCGCCGCCGCCCGCACCTTCGGCAGCATCCGCAGCACCAGCGCCATCTGCGTGCGGATCAGCTGCAGCTTCGGCGGCATCGCCTCGTCGATCTGTTCCAGTTCGGCCGCCACCGCGCGATCAGCGTCGTTGTCGTCCTCGCTGACCGGCTGCCGAGCGCTCAGGGCCGTCGCCAGTTGCTGCAGCGCCTTGCGCACGCGCTCACCGGCAGCCAGCGCCAGCGGATCGCCGGCGTAGCTGTCCACCTGGTCGCGGTGCGCACCCAGGGCCGACAGGTGCCCGAGCAGTGTGTTGGACAGCGCCAGGAAGTGGAAGCCGGCATCCAGATTGCGGCGCACATGGCCGGGCTCACGCAGCATGTTCGACAACGCGGTGGATAGCGCGGCGTCGGCGTTGTGCATGTCGCGGCGGGCGATGCGGTAGGCCAGGTCATCACGCATGCCGCTGCGGTACTGGCCCAGTACCGAATCCAGATAGCGCGCGGCGGTGTCCAGCACCCGCGCCAGCACAAGATGCAGCTGCCGGCCCTGCCAGTCGGGCAGGATCAGGAAGGCGGCCGCGGCGGCGATCGCACAACCCAGCAGCGTATCGACCATGCGCGGCACGATCAGCACGAAGCCGTCGCCGATCAGGTTGAAGCAGGTCAGGGCCATCACCGTGATCGCCGCCGACGCCACCAGGTAGCGGTCGGTGCGGGTGAAGAAGAACAGCAGCGCCGACAGCAGCGCGATCAGCAGCTGTACGTGCAGCTGTGGGAACAGCTGCAGCAGTGCCCAGGTCAGCACCAGGCCGGCCACGGTGCCGACGATGCGTTGTGCAAGGCGCTGGCGGGTCGCGCCGAAGTTGGGGCGGCACACGAACACGATGGTCAGCAGCACCCACGAGCCGTTCTGTGCATTGAACAAGCGGATTGCCGCGAAGCCGGCGATCAGAGCCAATGCCATGCGCAGGCCGTGGCGGAACAGGACCGAGCCGGGCGTGAGCTGCTGGCGCACGCGCACGCCCATCTCGCGCAGGGTGTGCGGGTTGCTGTCGCGCAGGCGGGTATCGACGTTGTCCAGGCTGGCCTCGGAGCGCTCCGCATCCAGCAGGCGGCGCTCGATGCTGCGCAGGTTGTGCACCAGCAGATCCAGCGAGCCAAGCAGTCGCTGCCACTGCGGCCGCTGCTGGTCGCGCAGATAGGCCAGCGCATCGGCCAGGTCGCGCCCGGCCTGCTGGTTGCTTTCGCCATACACGAACGGACGGCGCAGGCGGATCGCCTCGCCCAGCCGTGCGCAGGCCTGCCCCTGCAGATCGAGCAGGCGCTGGCAGCGGTACAGCACATCGCTGTGGAAGAAGGCATCGACCAGCGCACCGTACGGGTAGTGCGAGGAGCTGGCGCGCTCGTGGAAATCCTGTGCCATGTAGTAGAGGCGCAGGTACAGGCCGGAGTTCACGCCGGGCCGCCCGGAACGGCCGAAGCGGGCCAGGATCGCGGTCTTGGCTTCATTCAATGCACCAACCACGCGCCGGTTCTGTTCGGCCAGGTCGAGCTGGCGACGCTGCAGGTCGGCCTCGCGCACTGGCTCGAACAGTGTTGCCTTCAACTGCAGGTAGCGGCCCAGTTCAACGTACAGTCGCGCCACGCGTTCGCGTACCGGACGGTTGGCGAACAGTGCGGTCCACAGGATCGACAGCAGGCCGTACCAGACCGCACCGGCCAGCAGGTGGCTGACCGCGTCCAGCGCGCTGTGCAGGTCGCTGGCGCCATGCTGCTCCAGCCCGATCATGGTGTAGATCGCAAGCGTTACCGTGGCCTGGGCGATGGACGCGTAGCGCTCGCCGAGCGCACCCAGCAGGGTCAACCCGAAGGTGGACAGCGCCAGCGCGCCGATGAAGATCCACGGCCAGGGGAACAGCCAGATCACCGAGGCGGCGGCGAGGCAGAAGCACAGCAGCGACAGCAGTACCGCCTTGGTACGGCCCCACCAGTTGTCATCGGTCTCGGCGATGGCGCTGGCGATGATGCCGAGGAACACGCCGGGCAGGGCAGTGAGCGCGTCCAGCTGCCAGCACACGGCAAGCGCTGCGGTCAGGGCGATGAACACCCGAAGGCCATAACTGGCCTTTTCGTGGGCCCACAGGCGGCTGAGGCGGGATTCGCGGGCGGGCATGCAGGCTCGGTGGAAGGGTCTCCCACCATTATTGCGGGTGCGGGGTGAAATATGGAGTGCGGACCAACGGTCCGCACCCACCGTCCATGTGCGGGCCCGTCGTCCGCATGGACGGCGGGGACCGGCACCTTACATCTCCCAGCGCACGCTCACCGCGAACGTGCGCGGCAGGCCGGCGCCGGCGTTGGACCAGTACTTCCGGTTGGCCAGGTTCTCGACGCTGGCACGCAGGGTCACCGGATGGCCGGACGCCAGCAGGCGATAGCCGATGCCTGCATTCACCAGCGTGTAGTCAGGCAGCTTCAGGGTGTTGTCGGCGTCATACCAGACATCGCCGTAGTAGCGCACGGCGGCGTAGGTTTCCAAGCCGTCTACCCACGGCAGCTGGTAGGTGGCGTGCAGTACCCCGCTCCAGCGCGCAGCACCGGCGGTGCGGTTGCCTTCCTGTGCGGCGCTGCCCGGGGACAGCTTGTCGTAGGTCGGATCCAGCCAGGTGACGCCGCCGCCGACGGTCAGTGTATCGTTGAGGTGCAGGTCAGCACTGGCTTCAATGCCTTCGTACAGCGTGATGCCGTCCTGCACCAGGCGCTTGCCGGCCGGCGTGAGCTCATCGATGTTGGCACCACGTTCCAGCCGGAACGCGGCCACGTTCGCATTCCAACGCGCCGCTTCGACCTTGGCCCCGATCTCGTACTGCTTGCTGATGGTGGGATCGAGCACGTCACCGGCGTTGATGTAGCTGTTGCCTACGCGGCTGCCCGCTTCGAGCGACTCGATGTAGCTGGCGTAGAGGGTGACCGCCTCGCTGGGCTTGAACATCACAGCGTAGGTCGGGGTGACCGGGTAGGTGTGGTACCGCCCCTTGGTTTCGAAGTCGTTGTAGCGCCAGCCCGCCAGCACCGACCAGCCGCTGCCGAGGTTCACCGTATCGCTTGCGAACACCGCCTGCTGCACCGTCTCGTCGCCGCGGGTCATCACCCGCGAACCAACGGCGTCGTGGCGGATGGCATGGCGCTGGTACAGGTTGGCGCGGCCAATCAGGTTCCACTCGTAGGGGCGGTCCCAGCCCAGTCCGGTCTGGTGGCTGATGCCCGCCACCACCTGATGCTGAAGGGGGCCGGTGCGGAAGCTGCCCTGCAGCATCGCCTGGGCCAGCTTCCACTCGCTCTTGCCACCCAGTTCGTAGACGTTGACGTCGTAGTCGCCGTTGAGATCGTCGATGTAGGCGAAGATCTTGTTGACGTCATTCCACGAGGTGGTGACGCCGTAACTCAGGCTGGCTTTCCAGTCGCTGTTGATCTGCCAGTTCAAGCCGGTCGACAGCAGGCTGGAGCGTGTGTCGTAGTAGGTGCCGGGCACGCTGTTGTCGGTATCTCCGGCGATCGGCCGCGGCAACGAGGTCAGGCCACGGAAGTAGTACTGCGGTGATTCCTCGCGCAGGTCGCGCGACTGGAACACTCCGTCGAAGGTCCAGGTGAGCGCATCGCTCAGGCGCGCGTCCAGCGACAGTGCGCCCACCTTGCGATCGATGTGTCCGCCATTGAAGGTCTCGCCTGTTTCCTGGAAGGCATTGAAGCGGTAGCCGAACATCTGCTCGTTGCCGAAGCGGCCGCCAACGTCGATGCCGCCGCTGACGATGCCCTGTTCGCGCCAGCCCAGCTGGGCGGAGAAGGTGGGCGTGTCCGTCGGCTTCTTGGTGATGTAATTGACGATGCCGCCGGGGGTGCCGAAGCCATACAGGAATCCGCCCGGGCCTTTCAGCAGATCGACCTGTTCCATCACTTCCAGCGGCCATTCGGTGCCCCAGGAAGAGACCTGCAGGCCATTGACCCGGTAGCTGTCGTAGTTCAGCTCCAGACCGCGGTTGCGGATGGGCGAGCTCCAGCCACTGGCATAGGCGCTGACCTGGGTGCTGACCGAAGGGTCGAGCAGGAAGGCTTCGCCCAGCGAGACCACCTGGCGCTGCTCGATCTGCTCGCGGCCAACAGCGGTGATCGCGAACGGAGTGTCGCGCAGGGCGCGGTCGCCCAGTGCGCCGGCGTCGGTATGGGTGCGTTCGGCGGTGACCTTCACCGCATCCAGATCGGTGGCGTTACGGCTGACGGCCGGCGCTTCGGCATGGGCAGCGCAGGCGGCTGACAGGGCGATGGCCAGCATGGCCAGGCGGGGAGAACGGGAAGGCAGCATCGATGGTGGTCCTCGACGGACGGCCACAGGCCATCCGCCCACGGGTGGGGGAAGGGGCAGTGGCTGGGATCACGCAGGCTGGCCGGAGATGGCAGCGGGGCGCCGCGAAGGGGCGCAGGACCATGGCTGGATGAGAATTGTTCTCTTTTCGTTACCGTGCGTCAAACCCGGAGGCATGCGGACCAACGGTCCGCACCCACCATCCGTGCCCACGGTTCGTACCCACCATCCGTGCGCACGGTAGTGCCGGCCGCTGGCCGGCAGATTGGCTGTACGGAGAACGCCGGCCAGCGGCCGGCGCTACCAGTAGATCCACGCCCTGCGTGGATGGGCCCTTCTACGCCCGTTGCGCGCGCTTGAGCAGCTTCGCTTCGCGCCTGCGTGCGCGACGTGCGCGCCAGCGCTCGGCCAGGCAGGAGAAGATCACGTACAGCGCCGGCGTGCTGAGCAGGGTCAGGCTCTGCGAGAACAGCAGGCCGCCGATCATCGCGATACCCAGCGGACGCCGCAGCTCGGACCCTTCGCCGAGGCCGATCGCCAGCGGCACAGCAGCCAGGATCGCCACCATCGTGGTCATCATGATCGGGCGGAAGCGCACGATGCTGGCCTCGCGTGCCGCTTCGCGCGGTGCCAGCCCATGTTCGCGCTGCGCCACCAGCGCGAAGTCGATCATCATGATCGCGTTCTTCTTGACGATGCCGATCAGCAGCACCAGCGCGATCATCGAGATCACCGACAGTTCGGTATTGGTGCCGAACAACGCGAGCAGTGCACCCACGCCCGCCGCCGGCAGCGTGGACAGGATGGTGACCGGATGGATCAGGCTCTCGTAGAGCATGCCCAGCACCAGGTACACGGTCAGGATCGCGGCGAACACCAGGATCAGCATGTCGCTGGGGTCGGAGTTGAAGCCGAAGCCCGCATCATCGGCCAGGCGGATGTCACCGGGCATGCGCATGCCGGCCACGGTCGCGTCGATGATCGCCTTGGCCTCGCCCATGCTCACGTTCGGCGCCAGGTTGTAGCTGAGGTCCATCGTCGTGTACTGGTTCTCGTGGGTGATCTGCGACGGGGCCAGGCCGGGCATCTGCGTGGCCACCGCGGTGATCGGCACCATGTCGCCATTGCGCGCACGTACGTACACCTCGTCCAGTGCGGCGGGGGTGGCGGTCTGCGAGGGCAGGGCGTTGACCACCACGCTGTACTGGTTGATGTCCGAATAGATGGTGGAGATCTGGCGCTGGCCGAACGCACCGTACAGAGCGCCGTCGATGGCGCCGACCGAAACACCCAGGCGGGCGGCCTTGGCACGGTCGATCTCGATGTTCTGGCGCAGCCCGGCATTGTCCACATCGGTGCCGACGTCGCGCAGCTTCGGGTTCTTCTTCAGCTCCGCCTGCAGCTTGGGCAGCCATTCCTGCAGTGACGCCAGGTCATTGCCCTGCAGCGAGATGCGGTACTGCGCACCCTGGCTGGAGCCACCGCCATCGTTGCTGGGCAGGTCCTGGATCGCGCGCAGGCGCAGCTGCAGGTCGGGGTAGCGGTCGGCCTTGGCGCTCAGTCGCGCCAGGGCATGTGCGGTGGTTTCGCGGCGGCCTTCCTTGCGTGATTTCAGCTCGACGTTGAACTGTGCGCTGGAGCCCTGGCGACCGCTGCCCAGGCGCACACCCACGGTCTTCACCGCCGGGTCGGCCATCAGCATGTCGGTGATGCGGCGCTGGCGGGCGACCATGTCCTCGAAGGAGACGGTGGCGCTGGAGTTGGCGCGGCCCCAGATCAGGCCGGTGTCCTGCGGCGGGAACGCGCCCTTCTTCACCGCGCCGAACAGGAAAACGGTGGCACCGATCAGCAGCAGCGGCGTCAGCGACAGCAGCAGCGCATGGCGCAGCGAGAAATCCAGGAACACGGTGTAGATGCGCAGCATGCGCTCGTGGCCGGCATCCAGCCAGCGGCCGAAGCGCGACGGCGGCGCGCTGTGGTCGTGGGCGCTGAGGAAGCGGCTGCACAGCGCCGGGGTCAGCGTCAGCGAGACGATCATCGAGACCACGATGGCCGCCACCAGGGTGACGGTGAACTCGCGGAAGAACGCGCCCATCATGCCGCTGGCGAACAGCAGCGGGATGAACACCGCCACCAGCGAGGCGGTGATCGAGACGATGGTGAAGCCGATCTCTCGCGCGCCGGTCAGCGCTGCCTGCATCCGCGGCATGCCTTCGTCGAGGTGGCGCATGATGTTCTCGATCACCACGATCGCATCGTCGACCACGAAGCCGATCGCGATCACCAGCGCCAGCAGGCTCAGGTTGTTCAGGGTGAAACCCATCACGTACATCACCAGCGCGGCACCGGCCAGCGACAGCGGCACGGTCACTGCGGCGATCAGCGTGGGTGCCAGCCGGCGCAGGAACAGCGCCATGGTCAGCACCACCATCGCCAGGCTGATCAGCAGAGTGATCTGTACTTCATGCAGCGACGAGCGGATGGTCGGCGTACGGTCGAAGTACGGCGTCATCGTGGTGCCCGGCTGCAGGTAGTCGCGCAGCGCGGGGATCTGTGCCTTGACCCGGTCCACGGTTTCGACGATGTTGGCGCCGGCGCGGGTGAACACGTACATCACCACCGCCGGTTTGTGGTCGAACCACGCCGCCTGGTAGGCGTCCTGCTGGCCGTCGTAGACGTTGGCGATGTCCTTCAACCGGATCACCCGGCCATCGCCCTGGGTCTTGACCACCAGGTCGGCGAAGTCGGCGGCGCGTGCCACCGAATCGTTGGCGATGATCGCGGTGGTGGTGTTGCCATCGCTGAGGAAGCCGGTGGGCGAGGTCACGTTGGCCGCACGCACCGCGTTGCGCAGGTCATCGGCGGTCAGGCCGAGTGCGTTCATCAGGCGCAGGTTGACGTCCACACGCACCGCCGGCGTCGAGGCACCGGCGATGTCGACCGAGGCGACGCCGCTGATCTGGCGGATGCGCTGCGCCAGCAGCGAGTCGGCCACGTTGTACAGCTCATCGGCCGACTGCGTCTGCGAGGTGAGCGCGATGGCGATCACCGGGTCGTCGTTCGGGTTCGCCTTCTGGTACATCGGCGAGCCCATGCCCGAAGGCAGGTCGGCCTGTGCCGAGTTGATCGCGGTCTGTACGTCCAGTGCCGCCGAATCGATGTTGTGGCCGCTCTGGAAGATCATGAACACCAGCGAGCTGCCTTCCGAGCTCGACGAGCGCATGCGGTCGATGCCCGGCAGCTGGCCGAGATGACGTTCCAGCGGCGCGGTGACCGTGGAGGCCATGGTTGCCGCATCGGCACCGGACTGGCTGGCGTGCACGAAGATCACCGGGATCTCGATGTTCGGCAGCGCCGACACGCCCAGCCGCAGGTAGCAGATCAGGCCGACCATGAACAGGCCGATGGCCAGCAGCGCGGTGCCGATCGGGCGGCGGATGAAGGGGCCGGACAGGTTCATCGTGCGGCCCCCCGCGGCAGCGGGGCGTGGATCATGCCTGCGGCTCCTGCAGCGAACCGTCGCGCAGTGCGCGCTGCTCGCGGCGGCGGGCCAGCCATTCGGAGAAGCGCTCCATATACAGGTAGATCACCGGCGTGGTGTACAGGGTCACCAGCTGCGACAGCAGCAGGCCGCCGACGATGGCGATGCCCAGCGGGCGGCGCAGTTCCGAACCGATGCCGGTGCCCAGTGCCAACGGCAGCGCGCCGAGCATGGCCGCGGCGGTGGTCATCATGATCGGGCGGAAGCGCAGCAGGCAGGCGCGGCGGATCGCTTCATGCGCGTTGGCGCCGGCGCGGCGCGCCTCGATCGCGAAGTCCACCATCATGATGCCGTTCTTCTTGACGATGCCGATCAGCAGCACGATGCCGACGATGCCATCCACCGACAGGCTCAGCCCGCACAGCATCAGTGCCAGCAACGCGCCGACACCGGCCGGCGGCAGCGTGGAGATGATCGTGATCGGGTGGATGTAGCTCTCATAGAGCACGCCCAGCACGATGTAGATCACCACCAGCGAGGCCAGCAGCAGCCACACCACATCGGTCTGGCTGCCGGTGAATTCGGCGGCCTTGCCGATGAATTCGGCATGCAGGTGGGTGGGCATGTCCAGGCTGTCCTTGGTCTCCTGGATCGCCCGCACCGCTTCGGACAGCGAATAGCCCGGCGCCACGTTGAACGAGACCGTCACTGCCGGCAGCTGCTGCTGGTGGCTGACCACCAGCGGTGCACTGCTGACCTTGCCTTCGGCCAGTGCCGACAGCGGAATGATGCTGCCCGCGCCGACGGTGATGCCGGTGTTCTGCGCGCCGATGCCGGTAGCCGTCGATGAGTTCGACGAGGTGACCTGGCCGAAACTGGTGGCATTGGTGCCGGTCAGTGCACCGGCACCATTGGAGGCAACGGCCAGCTGTTCCATCAGCGCGGTGCTGGTGCGGAACTCCGGCGCCACTTCCAGCACAACCCGATACTGGTTGAGTTCGGTGAAGATGGTCGAGATCTGGCGCTGGCCGAACGCATCGTAGAGGGTGTCGTCGATGGTCTGCATCGGCACGCCCAGCACGCTGGCCTTGTCGCGGTCGATGTTCAGTTCAAGCGCGCGGCCCTGGTTGGACAGGTTGTTGTCGACGTCGGTCAGTTCCGGGCGCTTGCGCAGCGCTTCGGTCAGGCGCGTGGCCTGGGTGGCCACGGTCGCCGGATCGACGTCCGACAGCGAGTACTGGTACTCGGTGGCGGCCACGCGGGTATCCAGCGTCACGTCCTGGACCGGCTTCAGGTACAGGGCCACGCCCGGAATACCGGCCACCGCCTTCTGCAGGCGCGGCAGGATCTTGTCCAGGCCGTCGCGCTCGCCGCGTTCCTTCAGCACGATCGACAGCTGGCCCTGGTTGAGCGTGGGGTTCATGCTGCCGGCACCGATGAACGCCGACACGCCGGTCACATCCGGGTCCTGGCGCAGCGCTTCGGCCACCTGCTTGGTGCGCTGTTCCATCTGCGGGAAGGCGATGTTCTGGTCGGCCTGTACCACGCCGGTGATCAGGCCGGTGTCCTGCTCAGGCAGCAGGCCCTTGGGAATCAGCACGTACAGCAGCACGGTCAGTACCAGCGCGCCGCCGGCCACGGCCAGGGTCAGGCGCTGGTGGCCCAGCACCCAGTCCAGGCTGTGCTCGTACAGGCCGACGGTGCGCGTCCACAGGTTCTGCTTTCCGGCCGCTGCCGCGCGCTCATGCGCGTCCTCGCCCTCGGGCAGGGCGTCGGGCTTGAGCAGGTAGGCGCACATCATCGGGGTGAGCGTCAGCGAGATCAGCATCGACAGCACCACCGCGATGCTCAGCACCCATGCGAACTCGTGGAACAGGCGGCCGGTGACGCCGGGCATCAGCAGCAGCGGCAGGAACACCGCCACCAGCGAGACGGTCAGCGACAGCACGGTGAAGCCGATCTGGCGCGCGCCGATCTCGGCCGCTTCCTTGCCACTCTTGCCCTGCTCGATGTAGCGCACGATGTTCTCGATCATCACGATCGCATCGTCGACCACGAAGCCGGTGGCCACCACCAGCGCCATCAGCGAGAGGTTGTCCAGCGACATGCCGGCGAAGGCCATCACCGCAAAGGTGCCGGCCAGCGACAACGGCACCGCCACCGAGGGAATGATCGTGGCCCACAGCCGGCGCAGGAACACGAAGATCACCGCCACCACCAGGCCGATGGTCAGGATCAGGGTGAACTGCACTTCATGCACAGAGGCGCGGATGGTCTCGGTGCGGTCGTTGAATATCTCCAGGTGCACGTCGGCCGGCAGCACGCCCTGCAGCTGCGGCAGGATCGCGCGGATGCGCTCGACGGTCTGCACGATGTTGGCGCCTGGCTGGCGGCGCACTTCCAGCAGTACCGCCGGCTTGCCGTCGGCCCAGGCGGCAAGCTGGTCGTTCTCCACGCCATCGATCACCTCGGCGACGTCGGACAGCCGCACCGGGCGGCCGTTCTTGTAGCTGATGATGGTATCGCGGTACTCGGCGGCACTGGTGAGCTGGTCGTTGGTACCGATGCTGTAGGACTGCGTCTTGCCGTTCAGCGAACCCTTCGGCGCGTTGACGTTGGCCTGGGTCAGCGCGCTGCGCAGCTGTTCCAGGGTCAGGCCCATGTTCGACAGCTGGGCCGGATTGGCCTGGATGCGCACGGCCGGGCGCACGTTGCCGGCGATCGAGACCAGGCCCACGCCCTGCACCTGCGACAGTCGCTGGGCCAGGATCGAGTCGGCGTAGTTGTTGACGTCGCGCAGCGGGCGCGTGTCAGACGTCAGCTTCAGGGTTACGATGGCCGCGTCGGCTGGATTCACCCGGTTGTAGACCGGCTGGTAGGGCAGCGACGAGGGCAGGGTGGCCTGGCGGATCGCCGCCTGCACGTCCTGCGCGGCAATGTCGATGTTCCGGTCCATCGAGAACTGCAGGATGATCGTGGACAAGCCGGCAGACGAGTCGGAGGTCATCAGCTCCAGCCCGGAGATCTGCCCGAACTGGCGCTCCAGCGGCGTGGTGACCAGCGAGGCCATGGTGGTGGCGTTGGCGCCGGGGTACTGGGTGGTGACCACCAGGCTGGGCGCATCGATTTCCGGCAGCGCCGACACCGGCAGCTTGCGGTAACCGAGGATGCCCAGCAGCAACAGGCCCGCCATCAGCAGCGAGGTGGCGATGGGGCGGCGGATGAAGATCGTCGAAAAGCCCACGGACTGATCCTTGCTGGCACTTCAATGTCGGCGCCGGCAGGCTTGCCGGCGCGAGGGAGGTCGGTAGCCTGCGCTCAGCGCGGGCCGCCGCCACGACGGCCACCGCCGCCGTTCTTCTGCTCGGCGGCCTTCAGCTCGGCTTCGGTCGGCACCGCCGGGGTTTCGCCCGGCTTCAGCGCGGTGACCTTGCTGCCCGGCTTCAAGCGGAACTGGCCTTCACTGACCACCCGCTCGCCGCCCTTCAGGCCCTCGGCGATCTGCACCTGGCTGTCACCCACTTCCACGCCGCTGCGCACGGTCTGCATCTTCACCGTGTTGTCGCCCTGCACCACATAGACGTACTCGCCGTCCGGGCCACGCAGCACCGCCTGGGTCGGAATGACCACGCCACCGGCAATCGTGCGCAGCTGCATGCGCACGTTGACGAACTGGCCCGGCCACAGGCCGTTGTCGGTGTTGTCGAAGATCGCGCGCGCCTTGAACGTGCCGCTGTCGGCACTGATCAGGTTGTCGACCACGTCGAGCTTGCCGTCGCCGGACAGCACGTGCG
The DNA here is from genome assembly GCF_051983905.1 of Stenotrophomonas sp. STK17_22. Classification (NCBI taxonomy): domain Bacteria; kingdom Pseudomonadati; phylum Pseudomonadota; class Gammaproteobacteria; order Lysobacterales; family Lysobacteraceae; genus Stenotrophomonas; species Stenotrophomonas sp. STK17_22. Next base: position 4,767,718 of record NZ_CP197010.1, on the reverse strand, counting down.
AATCGGCGCGGTCCAGTGCCGCGACGGGTACCGCACCGGCGGCCTGTGCCTGGCGCACATCGCCGAGCTGGCGCTCGGGCAGGTTGAACAGCACGTGGATCGGATGGATCTGGGTCAGCGTGACCAGCGCGGTGCCGGCGTTGACCACGTTGCCGGCGTCGACCGCGCGGATGCCGGCGATACCGGTGATCGGCGCGGTGACCTTGGTGTACTGCAGCTGCACCTGCGCCGAGCGCATGCTGGCCTCGTTCGCCGCGACTGCGCTTTCGTACTGTGCCACTTGGTTTCGCTGTGTATCCAGATCGGTCTTGGCGACGAACTGGCGATACTCCGGCGCGTTCGAGCGCTGGTAGTTGGAACGCGCGGTGGCCAGCAGCGCCTCGTTCTGGCGCTTGGAGGCCACGGCCTGGTCATAGCTGGCCTGGGCGGTGCGCGGGTCGATCACCGCCAGCACATCGCCCTTCTTCACTTCCTGGCCTTCGCGGAAATTCAGGCTCATCAGCTGGCCGCCAACCTGCGGGCTGACGGTGACGGTGTTCATTGCGGTCACCGTACCCAGCGCGCTGGCATAGACCGGCACGTCCTGGCGTGCCGCATCCACCACGGTCACCGGCACCGGGCCGGCATCCGGGTCTTCACCGCCCTGGCGCGCAGCTGCCGCCGGGCCACCGGCCTTGTCCTTGCCCCCGCCGAGTACGCGCAGGCCGACCACGGCCAGCACCAGTACCGCCACGACCAGCAGCACGATCTTCCAAACACGTGACATTCAAGGACTCCAAGAGGGCTGGACGGGGCACGGCCCCGGTTGGCAATGCGCAAAGCATACCTGCGCCACATCACGTTTCCTGCATGACGGATGGGACGGGCGCTAAGACCGGATCCGGCGGCGGAGGTTCCCGTAGCGGCGGTGTTGCCCTACATTCAGCTGGAACCCCCTGCCGTGGAGATCGTGATGCGCCGTTCGTTGCTGCTGTCCGCCCTGCTGCTGGCCTTGCCGGCTCTTGCCCACGCCCAGGACGGGCAGCGCCCGGAGGTGACCGCTGCCGCCCAGCGGCTGCAGGCCAAGGTGGTGGAATGGCGGCGCGACTTCCACCAGCACCCGGAACTGTCCAACCGTGAGGTGCGCACCTCGGCCGAGGTCGCCAAGCGCCTGCGCGCGATGGGCCTGAAGCCGAAGACCGGCATCGCCCACCACGGCGTGGTGGCGATCATCGAAGGTGGCAAGCCCGGGCCGAAGATCGCCCTGCGCGCGGACATGGACGCGCTGCCGGTGACCGAACAGACCGGCCTGCCGTTCGCCTCGAAAGCCACCGACCAGTACCGCGGGCAGACCGTGGGCGTGATGCATGCCTGCGGCCATGACGCGCACACCGCCACCCTGCTCGGCGTGGCCGAGGCACTGGTGTCGATGAAGAAGGATCTGCCGGGCCAGGTGATGCTGATCTTCCAGCCGGCCGAAGAGGGTGCACCGCCGCCGGAAGAGGGGGGTGCTGCCCTGATGCTGAAGGAAGGCCTGTTCGCCGACTTCAAGCCGGAAGCCGTGTTTGGCCTGCATGTGTTCTCCAGCGTGCAGGCTGGGCAGATCGCCGTGCGCGGTGGCCCGCTGATGGCGGCTTCGGATCGTTTCGGGATCAAAGTGATCGGTCGGCAGACGCATGGCTCGGCGCCGTGGAACGGTGTTGATCCGATCGTGGCCACCGCTGACCTGGTCGGCACCGCGCAGACCATCGTCAGCCGCCGCGCGAACCTGTCCAAGCAGCCGGCGGTGCTGACGTTCGGCGCGATCAACGGTGGCATCCGCTACAACATCATTCCGGATGAAGTGGAAATGGTCGGCACCATCCGTACCTTCGACGAAGGCATGCGGCAGCAGATCTTCGCCGACCTGCGCAACGTGGCCGAGCACACCGCCGCCGCGCACGGTGCCAAGGCGGTGACGGACATCTACGAGTCGGAGGGCAATCCGGCCACGGTGAACGACCCGGCGCTGACCGCGAAGATGCTGCCGAGCCTGCAGGCAGTGGTGGGCAAGGACAACGTGTACGAGCCACCGCTGCAGATGGGTGCGGAGGATTTCTCGCTGTACGCGAAGGAAGTGCCGGGGATGTTCTTCTTCGTCGGTTCGACCAGCGTGGGCATCGACCCGGCGACGGCACCGGCGAATCATTCGCCGAAGTTCCTGCTGGATGAGAAGGCGCTGGATGTCGGGTTGCGGGCGTTGCTGCAGGTGAGCCTGGATTACTTGAACGGTGCCGGCACTCCTGCGGGGTGAGGGTTTCCGGCAGGGCTTGCAGCCCTGCACCCGCAGAGGCCAAGGCAACAGCCGGAGCAACGGCAGAAGCCGGCTATCTGTGGGTTGGCGGGGCGGGTCCGGTGGCAGGGGACGGCGCAAGTACGTCCCTGTAGCCTCGGTCGCCGCATCCATGCGGCTCACGCCCCTGCCACCGGACCCACCCCGCCTTCGACAGTTTCCCGCGATCTGTCGGAACGGCGCTCTGCTTTGGTAGGTGTCGACCTTGGTCGACACGGGCAGACATCGAGAATGTCTGAAGGATCAGCTTTTGATTTTGATTTTCTGATCTTTCCCGTGGTGGATCGGCGGCAGAAATGTGTCCGGGGGCCGGGCGGGTGGGGCTGGCGGGGTATCCGCGCCATGGATGGCGCGGCTAAGCCTCCAGGGACGGATTCACGGCGTCCCCGCCAGCTCCACCCGCCCGGCCCGCTCCAGGGAACCTGAGCTTTCGGCGACCAACCGACACCACGGAGGGGCTCCGCCGTTGGCCGACCCGGCCGAAGGCCCGCCGTCCGCGCGATACAATGACCCCCATGAACACCCCACAGGATTCCAGCCTCGGTCGCGAGGTCAGTTACCCGTCGCAGTACGATCCCGGCCTGCTGTTTCCCATCCCCCGCAGCGGTGCCCGCGCCGAGATCGGCCTCGACGACGCCGCGCTGCCGTTCGTCGGCCATGACCGCTGGCATGCCTTCGAGCTGAGCTGGCTCGACACGCGTGGCAAGCCGCAGGTCGCCGTCGCCACCGTGCAGGTGCCGTGCACCTCGCCGCGGCTGATCGAATCGAAGTCGTTCAAGCTGTACCTGAATTCCCTCAACAGCACCCGTATCGACAGCGCCGAGGCACTGCGCGAGCGCCTGGTAGCCGACCTGTCAGCCTGCGCCGGTGCGCCGGTCCAGGTCGAGTTCGGCCTGCCGGGCCTGCGCGAGACGCCGCTCGGTGAATCCATCGACGGGCTGGACGTGGAGATCGACTGCTACGGTCCGCCGCAGGCGGACTTCCTCGCCGCTGATGCGGGCGAGGTGGTGGAGGAGACCCTGGTCTCGGCGCTGCTGAAGTCCAACTGCCCGGTCACCGGCCAGCCGGACTGGGCCACGGTCAGCCTGCGTTACCGTGGGCCGAAGATCGACCGCGCGGGCCTGCTGCGCTACCTGGTCAGCTACCGCGAGCACGCCGAGTTCCACGAGCAGTGCGTTGAGCGGATCTTCAGCGAGGTGTCTGCGCGCTGCCAGCCGGAGTGGCTGGAAGTGGAGGCGCGCTACACCCGCCGTGGTGGCCTGGATATCAATCCCTGGCGTGCCAGCCCCGGCATTGCCGCCCCGGCCGCGACCTACCGCGAACTGCGGCAATAACCGCCGCAGCCGGTTACGGGTAGTGCCGGCCGCTGGCCGGCAACCGCAGGGAACCCGCATCCAGGGCCAGGGCAAGCCGGCCAGCGGCCGGCACTACCGGGCACCGTCTCTCCCGATTGTTCAGCCGCCCCCGGGGGCGGCTTCACATCTGCACCATCCCCATTTAACAACCGCCATGGCAACGTGCGAACCACGTAGTCATGCAGACGGGAGTTGTGGATGAGTACCGAGAAGAAAGCCGATTTCTCCGGCGTCAGTGGCAGCGTCGACAGTACCGCCGAGCAGGTGCCGAAGGCGGACTTCTCTGGCGTCAGCGCTTCGGTGGACAGCACCGCAGACGTCGTCAGCGGCGGCACCTACACCGTGCAGAAGGGTGACTCGTTGTCGAAGATCGCCAAGCAGCATCTGGGCGACGCCAATGCCTGGAAGAAGATCTTCGAAGCCAATCGCGATGTGCTTGACGACCCGGACAAGATCTTCCCGGGCCAGACCCTGAAACTGCCGCCGAAGTAAACGGCGATCGAACGCCGTCCGACAATCCCTGGGAGGAACCCCGAATGATCAAGACCACCCCGCTCCAGACCGCCCTGATTGCCGCCCTGCTGGGCAGCGTTGCCCTGGTCGGTTGCAAGAAGAAAGAAGAGTCGACCGACAGCAACGCCGCCCCGGCAGCGACCGCTCCGGCCGAACCGGCAGCACCGGCGCCGATGACCGGCGCACCGCCGCCGATGGCAGAAGCCGCTGCCGTCAGCGTCTCGGCCGTCACCGTTGGCAAGACCGCAGCCGCCGACAAGTCGGTTGCAACGACAGCATTGTTCGCACCGAAGGATGACGTCATCGTCTCGGTCAAGACCGACGGTGCCGCCAACAACGTCACCGTTGGCGCGAAGCTGACCTACCAGGACGGCCAGGTGGCCGGCGAACAGAACGCCACCCTGAACACCAGCGGTGCGGAAACCACCAACGTCACCTTCAAGAATGCAAAGGGCTGGCCGGCCGGCAAGTACCGCGCCGAAGTCACCGTCGATGGCAAGGCGGCCGGAACGCCGCAGGAGTTCGAGGTCAAGTAAGTCCTGCCGACTCTCTCCCGGCAGGGCTCACGATGGACGCAGCCGCGAGGCTGCGTCCTTTTTTGTTGGGCGACGGTTGGCGCTATCCACGCATGGCGTGGATCTACTGACAACCGGGCCGTGCTTCATCCACACCGTGCGTGGATGGATCACAGCGTTGCCGGCACGCAGTACCGCCGCGTATGGCGCGGCTTTGCCCCGCGCGGCTGAAAACGCGACAATGCAGGGGTTTCCCCGCCGCGCGCCCACCCTGACGGCGACGGGGGAAAGCGCGGGGCCCCGCCTCGCGCGCGACACGGTTGCACGTGGCCCGGCGCTGGCGCCGGCCTTCCCCTGAGCATTGCTACAGAGTCCAAGTCCCCCATGTCCAAGATCCTCTACACGCTGACCGACGAAGCACCGTTCCTGGCCACCCAGTCGCTGCTGCCGATCGTCGACGCCTATACCTCCACTGCCGGCATCGCGGTGGAAACCCGTGACATCTCGCTGTCCGGCCGCATCCTGTCGCTGTTCCCGGAACTGCTGAGCGACGCGCAGAAGGTCAGCGACGACCTGGCCGAGCTGGGCCAGCTGGCGACCACCCCGGACGCCAACATCATCAAGCTGCCGAACATCTCCGCTTCGGTGCCGCAGCTGAAGGCGGCCATCAAGGAACTGCAGGACCAGGGCTATCCGCTGCCGGATTACCCGGAAACCCCGGCCGACGACCAGCAGCGCGACTACAAGGCGCGCTATGACAAGGTCAAGGGCAGCGCGGTGAACCCGGTGCTGCGCGAAGGCAACTCCGACCGCCGCGCACCGCTGTCGGTGAAGAACTATGCGCGCAAGCACCCGCACCGCATGGGCGCCTGGGCCTCGGATTCGAAGTCGCACGTCGCGCACATGGCCGCCGGTGATTTCTACGGCAGCGAAAAGTCGGCCACCCTGGCCAACGCCGGTTCGCTGAAGATCACCTTCCACGGCAAGGACGGCAGCACCGTCGTGCTGAAGGAAAAGACCGCGGTGAAGGCCGGCGAGATCGTCGACGCCGCCGTCATGAGCCGCAAGGCACTGGCCGCCTTCATCGGCGAGCAGATCGCCGATGCCAAGGCCCAGGGCGTGCTGTTCTCGCTGCACCTGAAGGCGACCATGATGAAGGTCTCCGACCCGATCATGTTCGGCGTGGCGGTCAACGAGTTCTACAAGGACGTGCTGGCCAAGCACGCCGACGCGCTGAAGCAGGCCGGTTTCGATGCGAACAACGGCATCGGTGACCTGGCCGCACGCCTGCCGTCGCTGCCGGAAGCCACCCGCGCTGCGATCGAAGCCGACCTCGCCGCCGAGTACGCACAGCGTCCGGGCGTGGCCATGGTCAACTCGGACAAGGGCATCACCAACCTGCACGTGCCGAGCGACGTGATCGTCGACGCCTCGATGCCGGCGATGATCCGCGACTCCGGCAAGATGTGGAACGCCGAAGGCAAGCTGCAGGACACCAAGGCGGTCATTCCGGATCGTTGCTACGCCGGTGTGTACCAGGCCGTCATCGACGACTGCAAGGCGCACGGCGCCTTCGACCCGGCCACCATGGGTTCGGTGCCGAACGTCGGCCTGATGGCGCAGAAGGCCGAAGAGTACGGCTCGCACGACAAGACCTTCCAGATCGCTGCTGATGGCGTGGTCAAGGTCACTGACGATGCCGGCACCGTGGTGTTCGAGCACGCCGTGGAAGCCGGTGACATCTGGCGCATGTGCCAGACCAAGGACGCGCCGATCCAGGACTGGGTCAAGCTGGCCGTCGAACGCGCCCGGCTGAGCAGCACCCCGGCCGTGTTCTGGCTCGATGCCGCCCGCGCCCACGACGCGCAGGTCATCGCCAAGGTCGAGCAGTACCTGAAGAACCACGACACCAGCGGCCTGGATATCCGCATCCTTCCGCCGGTGGAAGCCACCGCGTTCTCGCTGGACCGCATCCGCAAGGGCGAGGACACCATCTCGGTGACCGGCAACGTGCTGCGCGACTACCTGACCGACCTGTTCCCGATCATGGAGCTGGGCACCAGCGCCAAGATGCTGTCGATCGTGCCGCTGATGGCCGGTGGCGGCCTGTTCGAGACCGGCGCCGGTGGTTCGGCCCCGAAGCACGTGCAGCAGTTCGTTGAAGAGGACTACCTGCGCTGGGATTCGCTGGGCGAATTCCTGGCCTTGGCCGCGTCGCTGGAACACCTGGGCAACCGCTACGACAACGCCGCAGCCCGCGTGCTGGCCAAGGCACTGGACGAAGCCAACGGCCAGTTCCTGGACAACGACAAGTCGCCGTCGCGCAAGCTGGGTGGCATCGACAACCGCGGCAGCCACTTCTACATCGCGCTGTACTGGGCCCAGGCCCTGGCCGCGCAGAATGAAGATGCTGCGCTGAAGGCACGCTTCGCCCCGCTGGCCAAGGCGCTGACCGACAACGAGCAGAAGATCGTTGACGAGCTGATCGCGGTGCAGGGCAAGGCCGTGGACATCGGCGGCTACTACCGCCCGGACGTGGCCAAGGCCAGCAAGGCGATGCGCCCGAGCGCGACCTTCAACGCCGCGCTGGAGCAGCTGCGCGGCTGATCCATCGCCGCTCGGCCGTGACACCGGAACCCGCGCTTCGGCGCGGGTTTCTTTTTGGGCCAGGATTACTGCGGCCCTTCATCCACGCATGGCGTCGATCTACCGGGGACCAGAACCGTGACATCCATCGGCTGTCGGAATGCCGTCAAAGGGGCATGAAACTTGCCCGCGATGGCCGTCGCAGAACGGATAGGAGACAGCCTGCAACCGCCCTCGATCTGAGCAGTCGATCACGACGGCTGCCGCTGGCGATGCCCTAGCCTTGGCGACGCGAGGCCACCGGGGAGGTGGCCGCACGGGGAACACGGATGGCACGCGTGCTGGTAGTGGGAACCGACATCCAGGGCGAGCAGGCCCTGCTGCAGCGGCTGCGCGTGGCATCGGCCCTGCCGGACGGCCAGATCCGCCGCAGCCAGGACCTGGATGATTGCGATCTGCTGGTCATCCGCGATACGCCGGCGCTGCGCAACGCGGCCCAGCGCATGCGTCAGCAGCGTCCGCGACTGCAGTGCTGGATCGAAGACCTGGGCGGCCAGCTGCGTGACGGTGATGGGCACCAGGACGTGCTTGACGATGGTGCCATCGGCCGCGCGCTGCGCCGCATGCAGTTGGCACCGGAGCCCATGGCCATGCACGCACCCGCACCGATCCGTCTGGCCGATGGTGCACACGCCATCACCCGCCTGCTGCGCGAGCGGCTGCCGCTGCGACAGGGGCAGGCACTGTTGAGTGATGCGGGCGAGCCTCTGCTGCTGATGGATCTGGAGCACGACCAGGCCGTGCTGCTGCAGGAACCGGCTGCGGCGCTGGTGGAGCGTCTGGCCGATGCCTTCGAACACCTGCAACTGGATGCGCTGACACCCGCACGCCTGCAGGCGCTGGCCGGTGAGCGGCCACGCCAGCCACTGCGACCGCTGCTGTGGCAGTGGGCACAGCGCAGCCGCCATTGGCAGGCATTGGACGAACGCCTGCGTGGCGCTTCAGTGAAGCTGCTGCGCTGGCCGGACTTCCGCGTACTGGGCCACGACCATGATGGCTTCCGCCTGTGTTCGCTGCTGCTCAAGCGCGCGTGCACGGTTGACGAGTGCGTGATGCTGCTTGAGTTGCCGGCTGCGGCGGTACGCGATTTCATCCATGCCGCCTACCTGTGCGGCTACGCGCAGCTGCAGACTGCACCGGCGACGCCGCTGATGGCGACAGGTGGCACCCGCACCGACAACGGCCTGCTTGCCCGCCTGTGGCGGCACCTGCGCGGGAGCGAACGCAATGCGTGAGCACAAGGTGGTGGTGCTGGGCGGCATGGGCAGCGGCAAGTCGACCTTGGTACGCAGCATCGCGGTTGGCGCGGTGGTCGACACGGATGTGGCCAACAGTGATCGCCTTGGCGCCGACAAAGCGTCCACCACCGTGGCGCTGGACTACGCAGACATCGACCTGCCCAATGGCGAACGCCTGCGGTTATACGGAACACCCGGCCAGCAGCGTTTCGATTTCCTGTGGCCGATCCTGCTGCAGGGCGCGCGTGGCGCGGTGCTGCTGCTGGATGCGCGTCGTGCCGGGCTGGCCAGCGAGCTGGAGGACTACCTGCAGGTGCTGCAGCCGTTCGCATCATCCTTGGCACTGGTGGTGGCGGTCACCCACCTGGACCAGGCACCGCAGGCCGCACTGGATGACTGGGCCGCCCGTGCCAGCCTTGACGACCAACCACTGCCGCTGCTCGCCGTGGATGCCCGTGACCGCGAACAGGGACTGCTGCTGATGGATGTACTGATGAGCGAAATGGAAGCGCACGCACTGGTGGCGGCGCATGGCTGACGGGCAGGCGGCGGTACTGCCTGATGCCGGCCAGCGTGAGCGCCTGCAGCCGCTGCTGCAGGACCTGCAGCAGCGCGTGGAAGGCGTGCGCACGGTGGTGCTGGCCAGTGTCGATGGCTTCGCCCTGGTCAGTGCCGGGGCCGAAGGGCGCGGTGAGCGGCTGGCGGCGATGACCAGCGCGATGCTGGCGCTGGCCGCGGCAGTTGGCCGCGAACTGCTGCTGGGCGATCTGCAGACGCTGATGCTGGAGGCCGCGGGCGGCAAGGTGCTGATGCTGGCGATCCAGGCCGAAGGGCGCGCACCGCTGCTGCTGATGGCGGCCTGCGACCAGCGCAGCGTGATCGGCCAGGTGCTGTGGCAGAGCAGGGAATGTGGCCAGGCGATCCTGGCCGAAATCGGCGGATCGTGAGCCCGGCCGCAGGGGAACGAGGGGCTCGAACCAACATCGACAAGGGGTGCGACGTGGCTGGATTGAATGAATCGTTGAACGCACTGATGGGCATCGACGGCGCGCAGGCAGTGGCGCTGGTCGACTACGAAAGCGGCATGCTGCTGGGCGAAGCCGGTGCCGGCATGGACATGGAAGTGGCCGCCGCCGGCAACACTGAAGTGATCCGCGCCAAGATGAAGACCGCCGCGTCGCTGAACCTCAACGACAGCATCGAGGACATCCTGATCTCGCTGGGCAAGGCGTACCACATCATGCGCCCGGTGGCGAAGAAGAAGGGCCTGTTCTTCTACATCGTGCTGGACCGGACCAAATCCAACCTGGCGCTGGCGCGGCGCAAGGTGCAGGACGTAGAGGCCGAACTGGCGATCTGAGCCGGTAGTGCCGGCCACTGGCCGGCATCTGCATGGATCCATCGGCGGTCCAGGGGCTGCCGGCCAGCGGCCGGCACTACCTCTGCGCTCGACGGCATCACACACGCCAGCGTATGGTGAAGCCGGTCCTCCCGGATGAGCCCTGCATGTCCACGCCTGACATCGTTGCCGAGCTGGCGCCGCGTATCGCCGGTGCCATCCGCGATGGTTTCGAGCAGTACCATGCCCGCTTCGCGGCGATCACCGCGCGGGCGCGGCAGCGCTTCGAGCAGCGCGATTGGGCTGGTGCGCGACAGGATGCGGTCGAGCGCATCGCCCTGTACGACCTGTGCATCGCCGAGCAGATGGATGCGTTGCGCCGCCTCGCCGGTGACGCGATCGGCGAGCGTGCGCTGTGGCTGCAGGTGCACGCGCAGTACAGCGGGCTGCTGCAGGGCCTGATCGACGCCGAGCTGTACAAGACCTTCTACAACACGCTGTCGCGGCGCCTGTTCGCTACCCGCGGCGTGGACCCGGCGCTGGAATTCATTGCTTTCGACGTCGAGCCCTCCGATGCAATCACCCATCCTGTCGCGCGGCATACCTACGCGGTCTCGCCGACGCGGCCGGTGGAGGCCCTGCAACGCGTGCTGGCCGACTACCGTTTCGACATCCCCTATGCGCACCAGCTGCGCTGTGCGGCGGCCATCGCCGTGCGCCTGCAGGACGACCTCGCCCATTGGGGGGACACGCCGGTACGCAGCATCGAACTGCTCGACACGGTGTTCTACCGCGAGCGCCGCGCTTACCTAGTTGGCCGCGTGTTCGGCGAGCATCGCTTTTCGCCATGCGTGATTGCCCTGGTCAACGATGCGCGCGGCCTGCGTGCCGATGCGGTACTGACCCGGCGCCGCGATGTCGCCCATCTGTTTGGCGTGTCGCGCAGCTACTTCCAGGCTGACCTGGGCACCGTGGGCGACGCGGTGGTGTTCCTGCGCAGCCTGCTGCCGGGCAAGCCGATCGACGAGATCTACACGGTGCTGGGACGTGCCAAGCAGGGCAAGACCGAGCGCTACCGAACCTTCTTCCGCCACTTCAACGAGCATCCGCAGGAACGGCTGGTGCATGCCGAAGGCACGCCGGGCATGGTCATGGCGGTGTTCACCCTGCCCAGTTATCCATTGGTGTTCAAGCTGATCCGCGACCGTTTCGCCTGGCCCAAGGCAATGTCGCGGCAGCAGGTGGAAGAGAAGTACGCGCTGGTGTTCAATCTCGATCGTGTCGGCCGCCTGCTTGATGCGCAGCCTTATCGCCACCTGCGTTTCCCGCGCGAGCGCTTCGCGCCGGCCCTGCTGGAAGAGCTGCTGCAGCAGTGCGCGCAGAGCGTACGTGTCGATGGCGACGAGGTCGAAGTCGCACTGTGCTATGTGCAACGTCGTTTCCGTCCTTTGAATCTGTACCTGCGCGAGCAGTCCGGCGAGGCGGTGCGTGCGGCGGTGCTCGACTACGCGCAGGCGATCACCGACATGGCGCGCAACAACATCTTCCCCGGCGACATGCTGCCGAAGAACTTCGGTGTGTCACGGCACGGCCGGGCCGTGTTCTATGACTATGACGAGCTGTGCCTGGTCAGCGACTGCGTGTTCCGCGCCTGGCCGCAGCCACGCACGCCGGAGGAAGCGATGGCCGACGAGCCGTGGTTCCATGTCGGCCCGCGCGACGTGTTTCCCGAGCGCTTCGGTCCGTTCATGGGCCTGCCTGCTGCGGAGCTGGCAGCCGTGCGCGAGCACTACCGGCACCTGTTCGACCCGGGCTGGTGGCAGGGCCTGCAGGAACGCTTCGCCCGGGGTGATTATCCGGACACGCCGCCCTACGCAGGCGCACACCGGCTGGCGTGAACCGGCTGTCATCGCGGCTGGGACTGGGATAGGCTCGCCGTTCATCACCAAGGATCCGGCAATGATGCGTTCCCCACTGTTTCTCGCCCTCGCGCTGGCCGTAGGTGCCGGCGCCCCCCTGCTTGCAGGCGATGCAACTGCGCAGACCGCACGTGCTGTACGTGCGACTGCGGAAATGAGCATGGTGCTGTCCGGTCATATCGAGGTCACGCCGGAGGGCGCGGTCCGTTCGCTGGTGCTGGACCAGAAAGCCATGGTGGCCCCGAGCATCGCCTCCTTCGTGGAAGGCACCATCGGTGGCTGGCGCTTCGAGCCCACGCTGCGCGATGGCCAGGCGGTGGCCACGCGGGCCCCTTTGCGCGTTCGCCTGCGCGGCAAGGCTGCGGCCGATGGCGGTTATGAAATCAGCATGACCAGTGTCGACTTCAGCGAGTACGATCCGAAGGCTACCGATTCGGTGACCCAGCTGCACATGACGCCGCCGCGCTACCCGGAAGCGGCCTACCGTAACGGTGGCCAGGGTGAGGTGCTGCTGTTGGTCAAGGTGGCCCGTGACGGAACAGTGGCCGATGTGGCCGCCGAGCAGGTGAACATGGCCGTGGTCGCACCTGAGCGGACCCTGGCCAAGATGCGTGACATCCTGGCCAGAGCCAGTGTCAGCACCGCCCGCACGTGGACCTTCAAGCCGCCGACCACCGGCGAGGACAGCACCCGGGACAGCTGGACGGTTCGCATCCCGGTGAACTTCGCCCTGAACAACGATCCCAATGCAGTGGCGGAACGCTATGGCCGCTGGCGCGCCTTCATTCCGGGGCCGCGGCAGACCGTCCCGTGGCGCGAGGCGGACCCGGTCGAGCAGGTCGGCAGCGATCTGCTGCCGGAAGGCGGCGTCTACATGGTGGACGGCGCCAAGCGCGGCCTGCGCCTGCTGACCCCGCTGGCGCAGGGCTGAGACCCGCTGCGGAGCCGGGCAGCCCGGCTCCGCGTCAGTCCGCGTACGGGTAGACCACCACCCGGTTGCGGCCCTGTTCCTTGGCCATGTACAGGGCCTTGTCGGCCAGCCGCAGCGCCTGTTCTGCGTCGACATGGAAGCTGGGGAAGTGGGCCACGCCCAGCGATACGGTGATGGTGCCGACCGGTTCGAACGGATGGTCGGCGATGTGCTGGCGCAGGCGTTCACCGGCCTGGCGGGCCGATTCAGTACTGATGCCCGGCAGCAGCAGCAGGAACTCCTCGCCGCCGGCGCGGCAGAGGATGTCGCTGTCGCGCGAGTAGCGGCGCATCTGGTCGGCGATGTGGACGATGGCGTTGTCGCCGACGTCATGCCCGTAACTGTCGTTGATCGACTTGAAGCGATCGATGTCCAGCGCCAGGATCGCGAACGGAATGCCCTGCACCTGCAGCGCATCCAGCGCCTGCTGCAGCCCGCGGCGGTTGAGCAGGCCGGTCAGCGGGTCGGTGCGGCTGGCACGGTTGAGCGTGCCGATACGATCCTGCAGCGCATTGAAGCTGTGCAGCACCGCCTGTTTGAGCTGGGCGACCTCGAAGTACCAGGCGCGGATGCCGCTGACGTGGTTGATCGCGTTGCCGGTGTCCTCGCCGCCCTGCACGTTGCGCGCCAGTTGCCACAGGGGCATCGAAATGCGGCGCGCGAACCACCAGGTGACCAGCAGCGACAGCAGGCCGAGTGGAATCGCATTCCAGATCACTGCGGTCATCAACCGCGACAGCGGCTGCAGGGTGGCCTCGGTCGGGCGCTGCGCGATGATGCCCCAGCCGGTGGCCGCCACCGGTGCATAGCCGGCCAGCATCGACACGCCGCGGTTGTTGCGTACCTGCTGTGCGCCCCGTTCTCCGCGCACCACGGCCTTCACCGCCGGGTTGCCGACCACGTAGTCACCCACCCGCTTGCCATCGGCGTGGTACAGCAGGCGGCCATTGTGGTCCACCACGTACAGGTAGGAACCGTCGCGGTAGTAGTGCTTGCCCAGCAGCGTGTGCAGTGCACTGCGCTGGCGCAGGTACAGGGTGCCGCTGACATAGCCGCGATAGCGGCCCTGGCGGTCGAAGATCGGGTGCGACAGCGACACCAGCAGCTTGCCGGTGGCCGATTGGTAGGGATCGCTGATCATCGGCTGGCGCGCCGCCAGTGCCGCGTTGTTGCCGACACTGTGCAGGACCTCACCCTGCAGCTGCAGGGTCTGCGGCGAGGTGGCGATCACCAGGCCGTCGGCGTCCACCACCAGTGAGGAGTTGAAGCTGCTGGACTGCAGCTGCAGGCGGCTGGCTTCATCCTGGGCCTGCTTCGGATCAAGGTCGTCCTCGCCCAGGCGGGTCGCGGCATAGGCCAGCTGCTGCTGCGCGGCCAGCAGGAAGTTCTGGGTGGTCTCGGCCAGCTTGGTGGCGTAGACGCGGTTGGCTTCCAGGGTATTGCCGACCAGCTGGTCGCGCTGCACCCGGTAGCTGGCCAGCAGGGTGTTGGCCAGCGCGATGATGGCGCTGAGCAGGGCCAGGGCGAGGATCAGCTTGCCCAGGTTGAGGCGGGGAGACAGCGTTCGCATGCGTCGACGGATCCGGCAGGAGGCTGGACCCGACCGGTTCTCCGGAAGGGGCGACAGCGGGAATCGGTGGCCGGGCCCACGGGGGCCGGGCAGGGTATCGCGCGGATTATCGCCAAAAGCGGGCGCCAGCGAAGTGAAGTGCGTCGCCCTGCAGGTAAAAAAAAACCTGCCGCAGCGAGCGGCAGGTTCTTTTCGATGCAATGCCGTGGATCAGCGCTTCATCGAACCGAAGAACTCGTCGTTGGACTTGGTGTTCTTCATCTTGTCGAGCAGGAACTCCATCGCGGCCATTTCATCCATCGGATGCAGCAGCTTGCGCAGGATCCAGATTTTCTGCAGCAGCTCCGGCTCGATCAGCAGGTCTTCGCGGCGGGTGCCGGAACGGTTGATGTCGATGGCCGGGAACACGCGCTTTTCAGCGATACGGCGGCTCAGGTGCACTTCGCTGTTGCCGGTGCCCTTGAACTCTTCGTAGATCACCTCGTCCATCTTCGAGCCGGTGTCGACCAGCGCGGTGGCGATGATGGTCAGGCTGCCGCCTTCTTCCACGTTGCGCGCGGCACCGAAGAAGCGCTTCGGGCGATGCAGGGCGTTGGCGTCCACACCACCGGTCAGCACCTTGCCCGAGCTCGGCACCACGTTGTTGTAGGCGCGGGCCAGGCGGGTGATCGAGTCGAGCAGGATCACCACGTCCTTCTTGTGCTCGACCAGGCGCTTGGCGCGCTCGATGACCATTTCGGCCACCTGCACGTGGCGCGCGGCCGGCTCGTCGAAGGTCGAGCTGATGACCTCGCCGCGCACCGTGCGCTGCATTTCGGTCACTTCTTCCGGGCGCTCGTCGATCAGCAGCACGATCAGGTGCACGTCCGGATGGTTGGTGGTGATGGCGGTGGCGACCTGCTGCATCATCATGGTCTTGCCGGCCTTCGGCTGCGACACGATGAGCGAGCGCTGGCCCTTGCCCTGCGGGGCCATCAGGTCGAGGATGCGGCCGGTGATGTCTTCCGACGAACCGTTGCCGCGCTCCAGGGTGAAGCGGCGGCGCGGGAACAGTGCGGTCAGGTTCTCGAACAGCACCTTGTTCTTCGACGCTTCGATCGGCTCGCCGTTGATGGTGTCGACGATGTTCAGCGCGAAGTAGCGCTCGCCGTCCTTCGGGAAGCGGATGCGGCCGGAGATGTGGTCGCCGGTGCGCAGGTTGAAGCGGCGGATCTGGCTGGGCGAGATGTAGGTGTCGTCCGGGCCGGCCAGGTAGCTGGCTTCAGCCGCGCGCAGGAAGCCGAAGCCGTCCGGCAGGATTTCCAGCACGCCGTCGGCGGCGACGCCGTCACCGTGGCGGGTCAGCACCTTCAGCAGGGCGAAGATCACGTCCTGCTTGCGGGCACGGGCCACGCCTTCGGAGATCTGCAGCTGCTCGGCGATTTCCAGCAGCTTCTGTGCCGGCATGCGCTTGAGGTCGCTCAGCGAGTAGACCGGGAAGCCCTCGGGCACGTTGGCGTGCGGGCGCGGCACGAACGGCTGCTGCTCGCCGCCGTCGTTGGGCAGGCCATCGTCGCGGAAGCGGTTGTTGCGGTCACGGTCGCGGCGGTTGCGGAAGCGGTCACGGCGGTTGCCCTGACCTTGCCCCTGGCCCTGCTGGCCGTTCTGGTTGTACGGGTTCTGGCCCTGGTTCTGGCCACCCCCCTGGTGGTTCTGCTGGCGCGGCTGGCCGGATTCGCGACCCTCACCGCCTTCGCCACCGCCACTGCTGGCAGGGGCCTCGGCGGCGGGCGCGCTCGGTGCAGGGGCAGCAGCCGGTGCCTCGGGCGCGGCGGCCAGCGGCAGGGTCGGCTGCGCCGGCGCGGCGCTGGTTTCGGCGGCTGCCGGAGCGGCGGCCTTGCTCACGCGGGGCTTGCGCACGCGCTTTTCGGCGGGCGCATCGGCGCTGCCGGTTTCGGAAGTGTTATCGGACAAGAGCGTTATTCCTCGCTTGAAGGTGCGAGCGCCCGGCTGGGGCGGCGAACGTTGGGAATGGGTCTGGAAGAAACTGCGTCCAGAGGGTGCGGCACGCGAACGCGGCCGGATATGCCGACACTATCATCGGCCTGCGGCGCCACGCAAGGGTCGCCGGGAACAGCATTCATCATGGGCGCGGGGCGCCCGCCGGCAGCCGCGGTCGGCGGCTGCCGGAGAACAGCAGGATCAGGCCAGGGCCTTGTCCAGCAGGCCGGCCAGCTGGGCCTTGCCCACCGCACCGATCTGCTCGCCGACCTTCTCGCCGTCCTTGAACACGACCAGGTACGGAATCGAACGCACGTGGTACTTGGCGGCCAGCGCACGGTTGTGGTCGACGTTGACCTTGGCGATCTTGGCGCGGCCCTGGTAGGCATCGGCCAGTTCGTCCAGCGCCGGGGCGATCATCTTGCACGGGCCACACCACTCGGCCCAGAAATCGACCAGCACCGGTTCCTTGGAATTCAGCACTGCGCTATCAAAGTCGGCGTCGCCGACATGTACAACCTTGTCGCTCATCTTGGTTTCTCGTCTTGGATTGCACCCGGCCATGCCGGAGGTGGGTGAACTGGGCCATGCCCGGTGGCGCGACCCTCGTCGTTGCCTCGCGGCGCACTGCCGCGGTGCGTTCGGCGGGATGCCTGGACGCTCACGGCCGGCAGTGTACCCCTATCGCAGGGCGGGGACAGGCGCCGGCTGGAACCCAGCGTATCGTGATCGCTTCGATGCCTGGTATGTGTCGGATTTCACTGTCTTCCTGTACATGGGGCTGGCAGCGGGCGACACCAACGGCCCTGGCAGGGCCGTTCAAGTCCGGTGTGGCTGGGTGAAGGGTGCCGTCTCTTGACTTTATGAGACAGCTCATTCCGGTTTGCCGGCCCGAGTGCGTTAAACTGGGGCATTGTGCGGCGCGCGGACCGGGTGGTCCCAGCCTGCCAACCCGCCGCAGGGGCCGCAGTTTGCGACGGTGCCCCTAGACGATGAAGTGCCAGCCGCCCCACGGGCCGGCGGCCATACCAAGACGGACTCATGAGCGACAAACCGCTGACCGATTTGACCTTCTCCTCCTTCGAGCTGCATCCGGCCCTGCAGGCCGGCCTTGAAGGAGCCGGATTCACCCGTTGCACCCCGATCCAGGCGCTGACCCTGCCGGTCGCGCTGCCCGGTGGTGATGTTGCCGGCCAGGCCCAGACCGGCACCGGCAAGACCCTGGCCTTCCTGGTCGCTGTCGTGAACCGCCTGCTGACGCGTCCGGCCCTGGCCGACCGCAAGCCGGAGGATCCGCGCGCGCTGATCCTCGCCCCGACCCGCGAACTGGCCATCCAGATCCACAAGGATGCAGTGAAGTTCGGTTCCGACCTGGGCCTGCGTTTCGCCCTGGTCTACGGCGGCGTGGATTACGACAAGCAGCGCGAACTGCTGCAGCAGGGCGTGGACGTGATCATCGCCACCCCGGGCCGCCTGATCGACTACGTGAAGCAGCACAAGGTGGTCTCGCTGCACGCCTGCGAGATCTGCGTGCTGGACGAAGCCGACCGCATGTTCGACCTGGGCTTCATCAAGGACATCCGCTTCCTGCTGCGCCGCATGCCCGAGCGCACCACCCGCCAGACCCTGCTGTTCAGTGCCACCCTCAGCCACCGCGTGCTGGAGCTGGCCTACGAGCACATGAACGAGCCGCAGAAGCTGGTGGTCGAGGCCGAGACCATCACCGCCGCGCGCGTGCGCCAGCGCATCTACTTCCCGGCGGACGACGAGAAGATCCCGCTGCTGCTGGGCCTGCTGTCGCGCAGCGAAGGCGCGCGCACCATGGTCTTCGTCAACACCAAGGTGTTCGTCGAACGCGTCGCCCGTTCGCTGGAAAAGGCCGGCTACCGCGTCGGCGTGCTGTCCGGCGACGTGCCGCAGAAGAAGCGTGAGAGCCTGCTCAACCGCTTCCAGAAGGGCCAGCTGGAAATCCTGGTGGCCACCGACGTGGCCGCGCGCGGCCTGCACATCGATGGCATCAAGTACGTCTACAACTACGACCTGCCGTTCGACGCCGAAGACTACGTGCACCGCATCGGCCGTACCGCGCGCCTGGGCGAAGAGGGCGATGCGATCAGCTTCGCCTGCGAGCGCTATGCGATGAGCCTGCCGGACATCGAGGCCTACATCGAGCAGAAGATTCCGTCCGAGCCGGTCACCAAGGAGCTGCTGACCGCGCTGCCGCGCCCGGAACGCCCGGCCCCGGCTGCGGGCGAGGAAGGCGAGGACAACGAAAGCGTCGGCCAGATCTTCCGCGAAGCGCGCGAAGCCCGCGCTGCCGAGGAAGAGCGTCGTGGCGGTGGCCGTAGTGGCGGCCGTTCCGGCAGTGGCGGTGGCCGCGGTGGCCGCGACGGTGAGCGCAGCGGCGAGCGCCGTTCGCGTGGCCCGCGCAAGCCGCGCGTGGAAGGCGAGCAGGCTGCGGCCGCTCCGGTGGAAGGTGCTGAAGCCGCTGTCGCCCAGGCTCCGCGCCCGCCGCGTCCGCCGCGTGCCGAAGGTGCGCCGGAAGGTGCGGTGGATGGCGAGCGCAAGCCGCGCAAGCGTCGTCGTCGTCGCCACGGCCGTCCGGTCGAAGGTGCCGAAGGCGTGCAGGCCACGGCCGGCAATGGCGCCAGCCCGGTCACCCCGGTGCAGGTGGTGGCCAAGCCGGTGCGCACCGCGGCCGATACCGGTGATTCGTTCCTGACCCGCATCGGCCGCAAGATCCGCCGGATGCTGTCGGGCAGCTGATCGGCCGATGGTGGTGCCCCATGGGGCAGGGTAGTGCCGGCCGCTGGCCGGCAACCCACAAAGCTGCCGGCCAGCGGCCGGCACTACCGATGGCGCTACCGATCCGTCGCGCTGGTCCTGCATAATCGGGGCATGAGTGTCCTGCGCTTCGACAATGTCAGCAAACAGTACGCCGGTGGCCACGAGGCGCTGACCGATGTCAGCTTCGAGGTCGCGCCGGGCGAGATGCTGTTCGTCACCGGCCATTCCGGTGCGGGCAAGAGCACCCTGCTCAAGTTGATCCACCTGGACGAGCGGCCCAGCCGCGGCGCGGTGGTGTTCGACGAGCGCAACCTGCTGAAGGTGCGCGGTGGCGACGTGCCCCGCCACCGACGCGCGGTGGGGGCGGTCTATCAGGACCACCGCCTGCTGATGGACCGCTCCATCGCCGAGAACGTGGCGCTGCCGCTGATCCTGCGCGGCACCCGCCGTAGCGACATCAACAAGCGTGTGCGCTCGGTGCTCGAGCGGATGGGCCTGGGCCATCGCGAGAAGGCGCTGCCCTCGCAGCTGTCGGCCGGTGAGCAGCAGCGCGTCGGCATCGCCCGCGCCATTGTCGGTGAGCCCAAGCTGCTGGTGGCCGATGAGCCGACCGGCAACCTCGACCCGACCCTGGCGGCGGAGATCATGGCCCTGTTCGCCGAGCTGCCCGCGCGCGGCACCAGCGTGCTGGTGGTCAGTCACGACCTGCCGCTGCTGCGCCGCATGCGCAAGCGCGTGCTGATCCTTGACCACGGCCGGCTGGTGGATGACATCTCGCCGCAGGACCTGGCGGAGTAATCGATGGCGAAGAACGAAAACAGCGAAGCCGCCGCCCCGTCGCGTGTGGGCGTCTGGTTCCAGCACCACGTGCACAGCGTGGTGTTCAGCCTCGGCCGCGCCTGCCGCAAGCCGTGGGCGACCCTGCTGACGGTGATGGTCATGGCGCTGGCGCTGGCCCTGCCGCTGGGCCTGTCGATCGCGCTGGACAACCTCAAGCAGTTCGCCGGCAGCGTGCAGCAGTCGCGCGACATCAACGTGTTCCTGAAGGGCAACGTCGATGGTCCCGGCGCGCTGCGCCTGGCCGGCCAGCTGCGCGATCGCGATGACGTGGCCGAAGTGAACGTGCGCACGCCCGAGCAGGGCCTGCAGGAACTGCGCGATGCCGGCCTCGGCGAGGCGATCGATGCACTCAACGACAATCCACTGCCCTCGCTGCTGGTGATCACCCCCGGCCAGGGCAAGGACGACGCGCGCCTGGCGCGCGCGCTGGAAAGCCTGCCCGAGGCCGACCTGGTGCAGCACGATGCGCTGTGGCGCCAGCGCCTGGATGCCTGGCTCGCGTTCGGTGCGCGGCTGGTGCAGGTGCTGTCGGTGCTGCTCGGCGTGGGCGCCGCGCTGGTGGTCGGCAACACCGTGCGCCTGGACATCCAGGCCCGCCGCGAAGAGATCGGCGTGCTGCAGCTGCTCGGCGCCAGTGATGGCTTCATCCGCCGCCCGTTCCTGTACCTGGGCGCGTGGTATGGCCTGGGTGCCGGCGCAGTGGCGCTGGCCCTGATTGCTGCGGCCGGCGCTGCCTTGCGCGTGCCGCTGGCCGAACTCTCGCGCAGCTACGGCAGCCCGTTCGTGCTGCACGGCCTGGACCTGCTGCATGGCAGCCTGGTCCTGCTCGGCACACTGCTGCTGGGCTGGCTGGGCGCGTGGCTGGTGACCGGCCATTTCCTTCGCCAGACCCGCCCGACCGACACCTGAGACCGGCATGCAACCGCAAGCGCTGAAGCACCTTGAAGGGCCCGCGACGCGGGTGATGGTGGTCGATGGGTCAAAGCTGGTCCGCAAACTGATCGCCGACGTCCTGCAGCGCGATCTGCCGGGCGTGGAAGTGATCGGCTGCGACAGCATCGAAGATGCGCAGCTGGCGCTGGCGCAGGGCCCGGTGGATCTGGTGACCACCTCGCTGACCCTGCGTGATGGCGACGGCCTGGCACTGGCGCGGATGGTCCGCGAAGCCGCAGGCCAGGCCTATGTGCCGGTGATCGTGGTCTCCGGCGATGCCCAGCAGCATCTGGAGCAGCGCCGCTTCACCGAGTACGTCACCGACTATTTCGACAAGGCGCTGGGCCACGAGGCACTGGCGACCTTCATCCGCGGCTACGTGCAGCCGCAGACCATTCCCGGCGCCACCATCCTCTATATCGAGGACAGCCGCGTGGTTGCCGAGGCTACCAAGCGCATGCTGGAACGCCAGCAGTTGAACGTGCTGCACGTGGTCAGCGCCGAAGAGGCGTTCACCCTGCTCACTGCCGAGTCGCTGGGCCGCAGTCGCCACCGCATCGACCTGGTGCTGACCGACGTCACCCTGAAGGGCGAACTGAGCGGTCGCGACGTGGTGCAGCGCGTGCGCGTGGACTTCGGCTACGGCAAGCGTCGCCTGCCGGTGCTGGTGATGACCGGCGATGGCAACCCGCACAACCAGACCGGGCTGCTGCAGTCCGGTGCCAACGACCTGGTGCTCAAGCCGATCGAAGAACGGCTGCTGGTCACCAAGGTGCTGTTCCAGCTGCGCCTGGCCCGGTTGAACGATGGTCCCCTGATTCGATGAAGTGGCGTGATGATTGATGAAGTAGCCGGCACCCCGACGATCCAGCTCGAGCCGAGCTGGAAGCAGCATGTCGGCGATTACCTGATGCAGCCGCAGATGCGCGAGCTGTCCAGCTTCCTGCGCCAGCGCAAGGCCAGCGGTGCGGCGGTGTTCCCGCCCGGCCCGCAGATCTTCGCTGCGTTCGATGCCACGCCGTTCGAGCAGGTGAAGGTGGTGATCCTCGGCCAGGACCCGTACCACGGCCGCGGTCAGGCGCATGGGCTGAGCTTCTCGGTGGCGCCCGGAGTGCCGGTGCCGCCGTCGCTGCTGAACATCTACAAGGAGATCGAGAGCGATCTCGGTATCCCGCGTCCGGACCATGGCTGCCTGATCCCGTGGGCGCAGCGCGGTGTGCTGCTGCTCAATGCCGTGCTGACGGTGGAAGAGGGCCAGGCCGGTGCCCACCAGGGGCGTGGCTGGGAAGGTTTCACCGACCACGTGGTGGATGTGCTCAACCGCGAACGCGACGGCCTGGTGTTCATGCTCTGGGGCGCGTACGCGCAGAAGAAGGGCAAGGTCATCGACACCCGCCGCCACCGTGTGCTGAAGTCGCCGCACCCGTCGCCGCTGTCGGCCCACCGCGGCTTCCTGGGCTGCCAGCATTTCTCGATGGCCAACGAGTACCTGCAGCGCCGCGGCCAGGCCCCGATCGACTGGTCGCTGCCGCCGCGTTCGGCGCTCTGAGCGGGCCGGGCAGTAGCCCGGCGCCGCCAGCGATGGATCAATGGCCCGCTGCTGGCGCGATATCCGCGCGCCGATAGTAGGCACGCGCGCCTTCGGCGATCACGCTGAGGGCTTGGACCGTGCCGTCGCCACCACGGTGGAACAGCAGCTCCGCACCTACGCTGCCGGCGAGGAAGCGGACAGGGGTCAGTGCCTGGAGCATGACGGCCTTGCCCCGTCCTGGAAGGCGCAGTTCCAGTCCCGCTTGGCCTGCCTGTACGTCCAACGTCGTGGCTTCGAACCAGTCAGCGAGACCGCCGCGGACGTCCATCGGCAGCGCGCCATCGAGTACGAAGTGGCCGCTGAAACCTGGGTAGCTGTCGCGCAGAAGCGCCGGGTCAAGCGTGCGGATGACTGGTTTGGCATTGTGGCCGAGTGCGTCGGAAAGGGCATTGCGGATTTCCCCGCGCAGTGCGGGGCCGTTGTCGCCATTGGTCAGGATGACGAATCCATCGCCGCTCTCCGGGTAGCCTTCGATGCCGGCGTGATAGCTGTCATTGCTGCCATTGTGGAAGAAGCGGCGACTGGCGCCGTTGCCGGCGAGCTCCGGTCCCAGGCCACGACCGGCCGGCGCCACTTCGCTGACCATCTGCAGGGCCAATGACTGCGGCAGCCATCCATCCTTGGTGCGGATGCTGCGCAGCAGGGCCGCGACGAACAGGCCCATGTCGTTGGCGCTGGTCCACAGCCCGGACGCCGCCTGTTCCGGAAAGCTCTGCCAGCCGCGTGGCAGGGCCTCCGGCAGGCCTTTGTTGTCGTGCGCATGGGCAACGTTGCCGTAGCCGGCAGGCAAGGGGCTCTGGTACGTGCTGCGGGACATGCCCAGTGGCGCGAACACCTCGCGACGTGCGACGTCAGCGAATGCTCTGCCGGTCAGGTCTTCGATCGCCAGCTGCACCACCGTGTAGCCGCCACCGGAATAGTCGACCTGCTGGCCGGGCGCGTGGATCAGGCGTATCGGTTCATTCTTTGCAGGCGCCAGTCCATCCAGTGTCTGCAGCAAGGTCGGCAAGCGTTCGGCGGGCTGGTAGTCCTGGAAGCCATGCACATTGAAGCCGGCGGTGTGCGACAGCAGCATGCGCAGGTTGATCGGCGGGTGCAGTCCCTGCGCATCGGCAGGCACATGCCAGCGGCGCAGGCGTGGATCGATGTTCTCCTCCAGCGAGACCTTGCCGGCAGCAACCAGCTTCAGGGTGGTCGCCGCAGCGCCCATCTTGCTGACCGAGCCCACCGAGAACACGGTATCGGCATCCACCGCGTCGTGCGTGCCCGCTTGGCGCAGGCCGTATCCGGCGGCGTACACCACCTTGCCATCGCGGATCACCGCAACGGCGGCACCCGGCACCTTGTAATGGGCAAGGCGTTCCTCGATCGACCACTGCGGCAGCGCCGCGCCCAGCTGCGCGGTGCTGGGGCGCAGGCCATGGGCCATTGCCTGGGCAAAGCGCGCAGCGTCTTCAGCGCTGGCGTCAGTGGCCATCACGTGGAACGGGGTCAGGCAGACCAGCAGCGAACACAGCAACAGGCGGTTCATCATCGACATCCTTGCGGGAGTGGAAGAGGGTTGGGATCGGTGCAGGCGTTGCCACGTACGCCTGCCGCGTCCGATCGTTGCGGGTGGAACAGGTTGCCGCCGCAGCGCAGAAGGCGATGCGGCGGCGGAGTCAGCGTCGTTCGCGGCGGGCGCCCTGCGTCAGCAGGTAATCGCGTACGGCCGCGGTGCCGGCCTGGTTCAACGGTGTCCGCCAGCGGCCCAGCCAGCCGTCGGCTTCCACCCCCAGGTTGATATCGGCGCCGTGCGCGAGCAGGTACTGCACGGTGACCAGGTGCCCTTCGCGCGAGGCATTGATCAGCGGCGTCTCGTCATAGGTCACGACCCGGTTGACGTCTGCACCGGCCTGCACCAGTTGCTCGACGATGGGTTGCAGGCCCAGCGCGGAGGCGACGATCAACGGATTGCCTTCGCCCAGCGCAGCGCGATCAGGGTCGGCTCCCAGCTGCAGCAGGGCGTCGACCATCACCGGATCGCGTGCGCGGATGGCCTGGATCAGCGCCGTGCCATCGCCGAGCACGCGCGCATCGAGATCGACGCCCGCCACCGCCAACGCGTGGACCTGCGCGACGTCATGCGTGCTGGCGGCCTGGAGCAGAGTGTTGACGCGCGTATCGGAGGTGCTGGCCGCTGGTGAGGCCAGTCGTGGTGAGACAGCCACCGCGGTGCCGACGCAGGCCAGCAGAAGCAGCAGGCCCAGCATCAACAGACTGCGGCGCCGAGGGGCGTACGACGAGGCGTCCAGCAGTTGGTCGATGCGCTGCGCCAGCTGGCTGCGTGCACTGAACATGCCCAGTGCAAGCGTCGGCGCCTCTTCGCGCAGGGCCTGCAGCTGTTCGATACCGGCCAGCAGCGAGCCTGCATAGTCCAGCGGTTCGCGTGCCTGCATCGCAGCGCGTGCATCACAGGCCATTTCGCGCAGTAGCGCCAGGCGTGCCTGGGCAAGGTGCAGGAGTGGATTCCACCAGAACAGTGCTGTTCCCGCCCGCAGCAGCGTGCTTGTCCACAGATCGCGTCGATCCAGGTGTGCAACCTCGTGGCGGACGATGTCGCGCAGCACGTTGTTGTCCAGCCGTGCCAGCAAGGGGCGGGGCAGCAGGATCTGCGGGCGCCACAGGCCGACCACCATCGGCCCGTCGACGGCGCAGGTGGCGATCGTCACGTGGGCGGGCACGATGTCGGCCAGGACCGCGCGCAGTCCGGCGGACGCCGGTTGTGCCAGCCGCCGCAGCCGGCGCGCATGCAGCATCGCGTCCAGCAGGCGCATGCCCAGCCACAGGGTGCCCAGCAGCCACACCACTGCAAGCACTGTCGGCAGGGTCTTCGGTAGTTCGACGTAATAGATGTCGGGCTGCCGTCCAGCTTCGAAGATGGCCTCTCCCGCCGTTGCGCCTTCGCCGGGCATGGGGTGGAACGCGGCGGCGGGTGGCGCCGGTGCGGGCAGGGTGGTTGACCAGCCCGGCAGGAAGGCGCTGAGCGGCAACAGCAGGGCTGCTGCCATCGCGGCGGTCAGCAGCCAGGAGCGCTGTTCGGCACTGAGGGCCCGCCGCCGTGCCAGCCACAGCGCGGGCAGCAGCACAACGGCAGACAACAGCAACTGCCGAAGGCCCAGTGCCATCGCCATGTCGATGAGGTTCATTCCTTCCTCCCGGCCCTGGCATCGCTGATGCGCTGCTGCAGTGCCTGCAGTTCGTTGCGGTCGATTTCGCGTTCGTCCACCAGGTGCTGTGCCAGCACGTTCGGTGAGCCGTCGAAGAACTGATGCAGCAGATGGTCGAGCGCTTGCCGGCGGGCCTGCTCGCGGCTGAGCGTGGCGTGATAGATGTAGGCGCGACCTTCCTGGCGATGACTGACAAAGCCCTTCTTCGCCAGCACGTTGAACATGGTCAGCACCGTGGTGTATGCGACCGGCTTATGTTCGCCGAGCACATCCGCCACATCGCGGACGGACGCTTCGCCCTTGTCCCAGAGGATGTCGAGGATGGCCTGCTCGGCGGGGGTGGGATTCTGCGAGACAGGGCGGGCCATGCGCTTCTACGTATGAATTAGTTGATGCATCGGAGCATGCCGCCGGATGGCTGTCAACGGGTTTCTTAGTAGTAAAGGTGCGGCCCTCAGCCTTCGGGGCTGAACACCCGGCAACGTCTTTTGGCCTGAATGGGCTTCAAGAACGGCCCGTTCAGCTCCGCTTGACCGGAATCGGCCGGTTTCCGGCAGGTAATTGATTGAATTCCAAGGGATTGTGAATCCCGAAAAGCGTGCTCGCCACTGTCATCAAATCGCGCTACGGTAGGGTTCTGCTTGGGACCAGTGTTGCATCAATGGGACGCTGGAACTTTTTCCTCCTTTAGCAGTCCAAATGCCGGACTGCTAAGATGGGTGCCTATGAGCCAGAACACCTCTACTGCCCTTGTGGCAAACAATCTCCCGATTCCCAGTGCGCTCGGTTCGCTGGACGCCTACATCGGTGCCGTGCACCAGATCCCGGTGCTGTCGGTCGATGACGAACAGGACCTGGCCCGTCGCTTCCGCGACGGCAACGATCTGGACGCCGCCCGCGAGCTGGTGCATTCGCATCTGCGCTTCGTGGTGCACGTGGCCCGCGGCTACAACGGCTACGGCCTTGCGCTGGGCGACCTGATCCAGGAAGGCAACATCGGCCTGATGAAGGCGGTCAAGCGCTTCGACCCGGACATGGGCGTGCGCCTGGTCTCCTTTGCCGTGCACTGGATCCGTGCCGAGATGCACGAGTTCATCCTGAAGAACTGGCGCATCGTGAAGGTCGCCACCACCAAGGCGCAGCGTAAGCTGTTCTTCAACCTGCGCAAGTCGAAGACGCGCCTGGGCTGGATGAACGCGGCTGAGGTCAGCGCGGTGGCGAAGGACCTGAACGTGTCCGAGCGCGAGGTCATGGAAATGGAGTCGCGCCTGTCCGGTCGCGATATCGGTTTCGATGCGCCGGCCGACGAAGACAACGAACACGCGCCGCCGTCGCCGGCCGCGTTCCTGGTTGCCAACGACGAAGATCCGTCGATGGCCTACGAGCGCGAGGACAGCGAAGACAACCAGATGCAGCTGCTGCGCGAAGGCCTCGCCGAGCTGGACGCCCGCTCGCGCGACATCATCCGCCGCCGCTGGCTGGATGCGGACAGCAAGGTGACCCTGCAGGAACTGGCTGACGAATACGGCGTGTCGGCCGAGCGTATCCGCCAGGTTGAAGCGAACGCGCTGAAGAAGATGAAGGCGCTGTTCACCGCGTAAGCGGAAAGGCGTCGCAATTGTGAAAGGCTCGGCAGCAGTGCCGGGCCTTTTTCGTTTGTGGGGCTTAGCTACGCATGACGTGGCTCTACTCTGACGCCGGGGCGGTGGTTGCGCCGACCGGGTCATGCGCTGGATCCTGATGTTCACGCCGTACCACCAGGTGGCACGGTAAGATCATGCCACGCGTTTTCCGCACCCGAAGTTTCAATCGCAGCATGCGCAGGACCACCCTGTCCGATGCTGCGCTGTACCGGTCGGTACGTGAAATGGAAGCGGGTCTGGTGGATGCTGATCTTGGCGGCGGAATCTTCAAGAAGCGCGTTGCCTTGCCGGGGCGAGGAAAGCGCGGAAGCGCTCGAACCATCGTCGCCACACAGCGAGGCGGGCATTGGTTCTTCCTTTTCGGCTACGAGAAGAATGAACGTGCTGCAATCACGAATGCGGAACGCGATGCGCTGCAGCTGTACGCATCGGAGTTCCTGAAAATGAGTGCGGCGCAGTTGAATCGTGCCGTGCAGTACGGGGATCTACAGGAGATCGACCATGACGAAGACCCCTGAGCGACGGCGCGCGAAAAGTGCGCTTCTTGAGGCGGTGCATGATGCCGCTGTGAGTCTGCACGCGCATGGTTTCATCGATAAACGTCGATTGAGCAGCTACGAAGCGCTTTGCCTTGAGCCGGTGCCTGAGTACAGCGGTGCCCAGATACGTGCCCTGCGTACGTCATTGCAGCTCAGTCAGCCGGTCTTTGCGGGAGTTCTCAATACCAGCGTTTCCACCGTACGCAGCTGGGAGCAGGGCGAAAAGAAGCCCAGCGGACCGTCACTGAAGTTGCTTAACCTGATTGATCGGAAGGGACTCGAAGCAGTCCTGTAAAGCAAAGGCCCGGTTCTGCCGGGCCTTTGTTTTTCCGAGGCGTTCAATCCACGCATGGCGTGGATCTACCCAGTGTCAGTAGAGCCACGCCATGCGTGGCTGCGGCGCGGCCGTCACTCTTCGCGTGCGATCGCCCGCCAGCCGATGTCGTTGCGGTGGAACTCGTTGGCCCAGGTCACCTTGGCCACGCCTGCATACGCATTCGCCTGCGCGTCGCGCACGCTGTCGCCCAGTGCGGCCACGCACAGAACGCGGCCGCCGGCGCTGACGACCTGGCCCTGCGCATCCAATGCCGTACCGGCATGGAACACCTTGGCACTGGCGGGCACATCGCCCAGGCCGGAAATCACGTCACCGCTGATCGGCGTTTCCGGGTAAGGCTTCGCCGCCAGCACCACGCCCAGCGACGGGCGCGCGTCCCAGTGTGCTTCCACCTGGTCCAGGCGGCCGTCGATGGCGGCTTCCACCAGCTCGACCAGATCCGACTGCAGGCGCAGCATCACCGGCTGGGTTTCCGGGTCGCCGAAGCGCACGTTGAATTCGATCACCTTCGGTGCGCCGTTGGCATCGATCATCAGGCCGGCGTAGAGAAAGCCAGTGAACGGGATGCCGTCGGCGATCATGCCCTGCACGGTCGGGTTCACCACCTCGCGCATCACGCGGGCGTGCACATCCGGCGTGACCACCGGGGCCGGCGAATAGGCGCCCATGCCGCCGGTGTTCGGGCCGGTATCGCCGTCGCCGACGCGCTTGTGGTCCTGCGAGGTGGCCATCGGCAGCGCATGCACGCCGTCCACCATCGAAATGAAGCTGGCTTCCTCGCCGTCGAGGAATTCCTCGATCACCACACGTGCGCCGGCATCGCCGAACGCGTTGCCGGAGAGCATGTCACGCACCGCGTCTTCGGCTTCGGCCAGGGTCATTGCGACGATCACGCCCTTGCCAGCGGCCAGGCCATCGGCCTTGACCACGATCGGTGCGCCCTTCTCGCGGATGTAGGCCAGGGCGGCGTCCACGTCGGTGTGCACGGCGTAGAACGCGGTGGGGATGTCGTGGCGGGCCAGGAAGTCCTTGGCGTAGGCCTTGCTGCCTTCCAGCTGCGCGGCAGCGGCGGTCGGCCCGAAGATACGCAGGCCAGCAGCGCGGAAGCGGTCGACCACACCGGCCACCAGCGGTACTTCCGGGCCGACCACGGTCAGCGCCACGCCTTCGGCCTGTGCCAGCGCCAGCAGGCCGTCGATATCGGTGACCTTGACCGCCACGTTGCGGCACTTGTCTTCGCTGGCAGTGCCGGCGTTGCCGGGCGCCACGATCACTTCGGTGACACGGGAGGACTGGGCCAGCTTCCATGCCAGGGCGTGTTCGCGGCCGCCAGAGCCGATGACAAGTACGTTCATCACGAGATTCCAGATTGCGTGGGAAGGGAAGATCGATATCCCCGGCGGCGCGCGTGGTTCACTCGCAGCCTTCGCGTCGCAGCGATTCGGGGAAGGAATAGGCCCAGGTCTTCGGGTCCAGGGTGAAGCGGTGTTGCTGCCGGACCTGCTTGCCACCGCAGGTGGTGCCGGTTTCGTCGATCAGCAGCGGCCAGACCCGCGCGCTGCGGTCGCTGTCGTCGAAACGCAGGGCGAAATCGATGCTGAAGCGGCGGGTGCGGCAGTCATTGGCGGTGTCCGGGTCGGTACTGGCGTCGACCGTGTCGCACTCGTACTGGGCGTCATTGTCGATATGGCTGCGCACGCTGCCACTGGCCACCAGGCCGTTCGGGCCCGGCAGGATCAGCGACTGCGAGAGCAGCGAGAAGCCCTGCCCGAACCAGCCGTCCTCGACGCGGAAACCATAGAAGTCACTGCCGGCGCGGATGATGCTGGCGGTGCCGGGCTGGCCGCCGCTACCGAAGCGCTCGCCGGTCAGTTCGCTGGTCACCTCGAAGCCATCGCCCTTGGGGCGCAGCACAAAGAACTCGATGGTTCCCGGGTCGATGTGCGCGCCATCGACCAGCGCACCGCACACGGCCAACAACTGCTGCCAGCTGTCCCCGCTCACCACCGGTTGTTCCGCGCAGACCTGCCAGTCCACCGCATGGGTATCGCCATCGTCGGTCCAGCTGCCGCGCCATTCAGCGGAGAGCGTGGCGTTGCTGCCGTAGCGCTGGACCAGGAAAGCCTGCAGTCGTGCGGTGCGGCTGACATGCTGCGCCGGTGAGGCGGGGGCCATCGCAGGCGCATCTGCCTTCGGGCTCGCGCTGGGCTCGACAGCAGGCTTGCAGCCGGCCAGCATGGCCGCGCCCGCGAGGGCGAGGGCGGCCAGCGATTTCATTGAAACTGTGGACATCCGTGTCGCTCCAGGATCAATGGCGGAAGTGGCGCACGCCGGTGAACACCATGGCCAGGCCATGTTCGTCGGCGGCGGCGATCACTTCGGCATCGCGCATCGAACCGCCCGGCTGGATGACCGCCTTGATGCCGGCGGCGGCAGCGGCATCGATGCCGTCGCGGAACGGGAAGAACGCATCGGAGGCCATCACCGAGCCCTCGACCACCAGGTTCGCATCGGCGGCCTTGATGCCGGCGATGCGGGCCGAGTACACGCGGCTCATCTGGCCGGCGCCGACACCGATGGTGCGGTTGTCCTTGGCATAGACGATCGCGTTGGACTTCACGAACTTGGCCACCTTCCAGGCGAACAGCAGGTCGGTGAACTGCTTGTCGGTCGGCGCCAGCTTGCTGACCACCTTCAGTTCGTCGCGGGTCATGCCGCGGTTGTCCGAGGACTGCAGCAGCAGGCCCGAGCCGACGCGCTTGCTGTCGAAGTTGTTCAGGCCATCGCCGTGCGGGATGCGCAGCACGCGCACGTTGGCCTTCTTCTGCGCGTATTCCAGCGCGGCCGGCTCGTAGTCCGGGGCGATCAGCACTTCGACGAACTGGCGGTCCAGAATCACCTTGGCGGTGGCGGCGTCCAGCGGTTTGTTGAAGGCAATGATGCCGCCGAAGGCGCTGGTCGGGTCGGTGGCGTAGGCCAGCTCGTAGGCATCGCCATTGCCGGCACCGACCGCCACGCCGCACGGGTTGGCGTGCTTGACGATGACGCAGGCCGGCGCATCGAACTGGCGCACGCATTCCCACGCCGCGTCGGCATCGGCCAGGTTGTTGTAGCTCAGTTCCTTGCCCTGCAGCTGCTGGAAGGTCGCCAGCGTGCCCGGCACCGGGTACAGGTCGCGGTAGAACGCGCCGCTCTGGTGCGGGTTCTCGCCGTAGCGCAGGTCCATCACCTTCACGAAGGTGGAGTTCATCTGTGCCGGGTACTCGGTACGCGCCGGCACCGCAGCGTCGGTGGCGGTGACCGCCGACAGGTAGTTGCTGATCGCGGCGTCGTACTGGGCGACGCGGTTGAACGCGGCCACCGAGAACGCGAAGCGGGTGGCAGCCGACAGCTGGCCGTTGTTGGCCTCCAGCGAGGCCAGCAGCTCGGCGTACTGCGACGGATCGGTGGACACCGCCACGCGGGCGAAGTTCTTGGCCGCCGAGCGCAGCATGGCCGGGCCGCCGATGTCGATGTTCTCGACCGCGTCGGCCAGGGTGCAATCGGCCTTGGCGGTGACCGACTCGAACGGGTACAGGTTCAGCACCAGCAGGTCGATGGCGCCGATGCCGTGCTCGGCCATCACCGCATCATCCAGGCCCGAACGGCCCAGCAGGCCGCCGTGCACCATCGGGTGCAGGCTCTTGACCCGGCCATCCATCATTTCCGGGAAGCCGGTGACGTCGGCCACGTCCTTCACGGCCAGGCCCATGTCGCGAATGGCCTTGGCGGTGCCGCCGGTGGACAGCAGCTCCACGCCGCGTGCCGCCAGCGCGGTGGCCAGCTCGGCCAGGCCGGTCTTGTCGGAAACGGAGAGGAGGGCCCGGCGGACGGGCAACAGATCAGCAGTCATGGGACAGAATCGGCAGCGGAGCGGGGCCGATATTGTAGGCGGTGGGGGCCGGTGGCGGGCGCCGCCGGGCGAAATCGGCTGCCGGCGCGGGCCTGCGGCCCCCTTCGGCACAGCCCGGTTGGTTGCAGACTGCAAGCAATCCGATGGGGCGGCATCGCCCCGATCGGGTAGGCTGTGCCCGGACTGCCAAGGATCAGCAGGTACAGATCGTGTCGATCTATGCATTGAAAGGACGTTTCCAGGACCTGTTGCGTCCGGCCGTACGCGGCCTGTACCGCATGGGGATCACCGCCAATACGGTGACCGTGGCCGCCGCCGTGGTCTCGCTGCTGGTGGCTGCCGCCGTGTGGTGCTGCGCGCCGGCCCAGCCCCTGCTGTACCTGCTGCTGCCGCTGTGGATGCTGCTGCGCATGGCACTCAACGCCGTGGACGGCATGCTGGCCCGCGAGTTCGGCCAGCAGTCGCGGCTGGGCGCTTATCTGAACGAGCTGTGCGATGTGATCGCCGACGCGGCGCTGTACCTGAGCCTGCTCAGCGTGCCGGGCGTGCGCCCGGAAGCGCTGTGGCTGCTGGCCTGGACGGCGGCCCTGAGCGAGTACACCGGGGTGCTGGGGCTGATGGTCGGTGCCAGCCGCCGCTATGACGGCCCGATGGGCAAGAGCGACCGCGCGTTCGTCATCGGCGTGCTGGGCCTGCTGCTGGCGTTCGGCTGGGGGGCTGCGATGACTGTCACTGGCGTGGCCGCGGCCATGGCGGTGCTGTGCGTGCTGACGATGATCAATCGCGTCCGTCGCGGACTGCGGGAAGCGGCGGTTTCGCCGAATTAATCAAGCAGATACAAAAAGACAATCAGGAGATTGCATGCGTCAGGCGCAGGAACGGGAATTCCACAGCTTCGACCAAGTACCGCTGTTCTACCGGTACTGGGCGAGCACCACCGCGACCCCAGCCACCAAGGCTGTCGTGCTGCTGCATCGCGGCCATGAACATTCTGGCCGGGTCACCCACCTGGTCGATGAGCTGGACCTGCCCGACACCGCCTTCTTCGCCTGGGATGCACGCGGTAATGGCCGTTCGCCCGGCGCACGTGGCGATGCCCCGGGCTTCCCGGCGCTGGTGCGTGATCTGGACAGCTTCATCGCCCACATCGGCGCCGAGCATGGCATCGCGGTGGAAGACATCGTGGTGATCGCGCAGAGCGTGGGGGCGGTGGTCGCCGCCACCTGGGTGCACGACTACGCGCCGCGCCTGCGCGCGCTGGTGATGGCTTCGCCGGCGTTCAAGGTGAAGCTGTACGTGCCGTTCGCACGCCCGGGCCTGGCCTTGATGCAGAAGCTGCGCGGCAATTTCTTCGTCAACAGCTACGTCAAGCCGCAGTGGCTGACCCACGATCCGGCGCGAGTGGAAAGCTACCGCACCGATCCGCTGATCACCCGGCCGATCTCGGTGCGCGTGTTGCTGGGCCTGTACGAAGCGGCCGACCGCATCGTCGCCGATGCGCAGGCGATCAGCGTGCCGGTGCAGCTGCTGGTGTCCGGCTCGGATTTCGTGGTGCACCGTGGCCCGCAGGACCGCTTCTACGAGCGCCTGTCCAGCCCGATCAAGGAGCGCGTGCATCTGCCGGGCTTCTTCCACGATACGCTGGGCGAGCGCGATCGGGCGCCGGCGCTGGCGCGTATCCGCAGTTTCATCCAGGCACGTTTCGCCGAGCCGCTGCGCGAACTGTCGCGGCGCGATGCGCACCGCCATGGGCCGACTTTCGAAGAATCGGAGATCCTGGCCTGGCCACCGGAACGCAACAGCCTGGCCGACCTGCGCTGGCGCGTGGTACGTGGCGGCCTGCGCTTCGGCGGAACGTTGTCCGAAGGCATCGCGCTGGGTCTGCAGACCGGATTCGATTCGGGCAGCACGCTCGACTACATCTATCGCGATGAGGCGCGCGGCAAGGGCCCGTTGGGGCGCATGGTCGATCGCAACTATCTGGATGCGATCGGCTGGCGCGGCATCCGCATTCGCGGCCAGCACCTGCAGGAACTGCTGCGCGACGCTGCCCAGCGCCTGCGCGGGCAGGGCACGCCGGTGCGCGTGCTGGACGTGGCTGCCGGCCATGGCCGCTACGTGCTGGAAGCGCTGGGCCAGGGCGAACAGCGCGCCGAGCGCATCGTGCTGCGCGACTTCAGTGATCTGAACGTCACCCAGGGTCAGGCCTTGATCGAGCGCCTCGGCGCGACCGACATTGCCCGCTTCGAGCAGGGTGATGCGTTCGACCCGGCACAGCTGGCCAAGGTCGATCCAGTACCGACGCTGGCCGTGGTATCGGGCCTGTACGAACTGTTCCCCGACAACGATGCGGTGCTGCGATCGCTGCAGGGGATTGCTGCAACGGTGCCGGTCGGTGGCTACCTGGCCTACACCGGCCAGCCGTGGCACCCGCAGCTGGAGTTCATCGCACGCGCACTGACCAGCCACCGTGGCGGCGCCGCGTGGGTGATGCGCCGCCGTACCCAGCAGGAAATGGACGAGCTGGTGCGCCTGGCCGGGTTCGAGAAGGTGGCGCAGCGTATCGACGAATTCGGCATCTTCACGGTGTCGCTGGCGCGCCGGACAGAGTGATGGCGACGCTCGCCGCATCCCCGCTGGCCGCAGAGGGGCGCCCCTGGCGGCGCGCCCTGTTGTGGCTGGCCCTGCTGGGCCCATTCTTCTTCGCCAGCTATGGCTTCGCCAACTGGATGGCTGGCCGCCATGCCGAACTGCCGGTGATGGCGTTCGGATGGGAAACGCAGATTCCGTTCGTACCGTGGACGATCGTGCCGTACTGGTCGATCGATCTGTTCTATGCGGTTTCCTTCTTCCTGTGCCGGCAACGGTTGGAGCTGGACCGGCATGCGTTGCGGTTGTTCAGTGCACAGTTGATCGCGGTGACCTGCTTCCTGCTGTGGCCACTGCGCTTCAGTTTCGAGCGGCCGGAGATCGGCGGTGTGTTCGGCTGGTTGTTCGATGTGCTGCTGGGCTTCGACAAGCCGTTCAACCAGGCGCCATCACTGCACATCGTGTTGCTGATCGTGCTGTGGGTGAAATTCGCGCAGTACCTGCATGGGGTGTGGCGTTGGGTACTGCATGTGTGGGCGCTGCTGATCGGCGTCTCGGTGCTGACCACATTCCAGCATCATTTCATCGATATCCCGACCGGCCTGCTGGCCGGTTGGCTGTGCGTCTGGCTGTGGCCGGAGCAGGGCACGCCACCCTTGCGTGCCTGGCGCACCGCGCGTGACGCCAAACGTTGGCGCCTGGCAGCGCTGTACCTGCTGGGGGCCGCTGCATTGCTGGTGCCGGTGGTGCTTCTGCGTGGCGCGGCGTTGTGGCTGCTGTGGCCGGTGGTATCGCTGCTGCTGGTGGCGCTGGCCTATGCCGGGCTGGGTACGGCGGTGTTCCAGAAGCGCGCCGATGGACGTCTGGCAATGGCGGCACGCTGGCTGCTGGCGCCGTACCTGGGCGCAGCCTGGATCAATTCGCGGCTGTGGACGCGGCGTGCGCCGCAGCCGGTGCCGGTGATGGACGGTGTATGGCTGGGGCGTGTTCCCTGCGCTGCATTGCCGGCACCCTTGGTCGGCGTGGTCGATGCCTGTGCCGAACTGTCCTGCCGCGCGCCGGGCGCCGGGTATGCCAGCGTGCCGATGCTGGACCTGGTGGTGCCCACGCCAGAACAGCTGCGCGATGCGGCCGAGGCGATCGAGCGGCTGCGCGCGCACGGACCGCTGCTGGTGTGCTGTGCGCTGGGCTATTCGCGCAGTGCTGCCAGTGTGGCGGCCTGGCTGCTGCGCAGTGGTCGTGCCACCGATACCGATGCCGCGGTGGCGATCGTGCGCACGGCACGTCCGGGCATCGTGCTGGGCGCGGCGCATCTGCATGCCATCACTGCTGCAGCGGGAGCACGCACGTGAGTACGGTTCCCGATCTGGCGACCATGCAGCTGCTGCTGCGGCAGGGCCGTTGGCCGGCCGGCCTGTCGCTGGGCCTGCTGCTGGTGGCGCTGCTGCTGCTCGGCACCGAACCGGGCCTGGCGATGATTGCCGCCGGCCTGTTGCTGCTCAGTGTTGCCGCGGGCATCGCACAGATCTACCACGCGTGGCGGGTGGCGCTGGACGCCAGCCTGCTGCAGCTGCTGCGCGATGAGCGCCTGGACGGCGATGCCGCCGCGCGCCGCACTGATCAGCTGCTGCACGACAGTGGCCTGCGCCGCGCGTCGCCCGATGCGCCCCTGCGGGGCTGGGACGCGCGCTGGGCCGGCATGCGTCGCCTGCTGCTGCGCCAGTACCTGCTGACAGCGGTGCAGTTCGCACTGCTGGTGCTGGCCGTGTTGTGGCCGCAGACGTGAACGGGAGGGACCAATGTTCGCCGAACTGATTGCCCGCGCCTGCAGTGGTGCGATCCATGTAGTGACCGGTGCCCGCGCGCTGTGGATCGGTTGCGCGCCGTCCAGCGAGCGCCGCGTGTACTACGGCAACCACGCCAGCCATGGCGACTTCGTGCTGATCTGGTCGTCGATGCCGCCTGCGTTGCGGCGCCAGGTGCGGCCAGTTGCCGCGGCCGAATACTGGCAGCGCGACGGCCTGCGTCGCTACCTGATCGATGCGGTGTTCAACGGCGTGCTGGTCGAGCGCGAGGCCGGCCATCGCCAGCAGGATCCGCTGCAGCCCCTGCGTGACGCGGTGGACGAAGACTGCTCGCTGATCCTGTTTCCGGAAGGTACCCGCAACGTGGGCGATGAGCCGCTGCTGCCGTT
The DNA here is from genome assembly GCF_051983905.1 of Stenotrophomonas sp. STK17_22. Lineage (NCBI taxonomy): Bacteria > Pseudomonadati > Pseudomonadota > Gammaproteobacteria > Lysobacterales > Lysobacteraceae > Stenotrophomonas > Stenotrophomonas sp. STK17_22. The sequence goes on along the minus strand of NZ_CP197010.1, from coordinate 4,730,808 downwards.
CAAGAGCGGCATCTATCACCTGGCACGGCAACGACCGGAGCTGGAATTCGTACCGGTGTGGATCGACAACCTGAAGCGGGTGATGCCCAAGGGCCGGTTCCTGCCGCTGCCGCTGCTGTGCACGGCCACCTTCGGTACGCCGCTGCGGCTGCAGGCCGACGAGGACAAGGCGGCCTTCCTGGCCCGCAGCCGGCAGGCGCTGCTGGACCTGGCGCCGAACGGGGGGCGCGCATGAGTTTCCTGATCGATGTGTCCGGCGACCTGGCAGCGCAGAGCGTGGGCCAGCAGACCGGCCTGCTGTTTGCTGGCGTGGGTGCGGTGCTGGTGCTGGCCACGCTGGTGGCCGAGACATTGCGCTGGCGCCAGCGTGGGCAGCCCAGCGCGGTGATCGCCAACCTGGTCTCGCGCATCCGCGCGTGGTGGGTGATGGCGATCGTGGTCGGGCTGGCGCTGTTCTTCGGTCGTGCCGGGGTGATCGTGCTGTTCGCGATCATCTCGCTGTTCGCACTGCGCGAGTTCATCACCCTGGCGCCGACCCGCTCGGGCGACTACTACGCGCTGCTGGCCGCGTTCTACATCGTGCTGCCGTGGCAGTACTACCTGGTCTGGATCGACTGGTACGGCATGTACACGCTGTTGATTCCGGTCTATGCGTTCCTGTTCCTGCCGATCCTGTCGACCATTGGCGGTGATACCACGCACTACCTGGAGCGGACCGCGAAGGTGCAGTGGGGGTTGATGATCTGCGTGTTCTGCATCTCGCATGTGCCGCTGCTGCTGAACCTGCACGTGCCCGGCCATGACCCGTCGCGCAACGTGCTGCTGTTCGCCTTCCTGGTGATCGTGGTGCAGTCCTCGGACGTGCTGCAGTACATCTGGGGCAAGTTGTTGGGCAAGCACCTGATCGCGCCGAAACTTTCGCCTTCAAAGACGGTGGAGGGCTTCGTGGGCGGCGTGCTCTGTGCCAGCGCGCTGGGTGCGGCGCTGTGGTGGATCACCCCGTTCACGCCGCTGCAGGCGTTCGGCCTGTCGCTGCTGATCAACCTGATGGGGTTCTGGGGCGGCCTGGTGATGTCGGCGATCAAGCGTGACCGGGGCATCAAGGACTGGGGCCACATGATCGAGGGCCATGGCGGCATGCTCGACCGGCTGGATTCGGTGTGCTTCGCCGCGCCGGTGTTCTTCCACGTGGTGCGGTATTACTGGAAGGCGGGCGGCGGCGGTTGATTCTGCCGGGCTTCCATCCACGCATGGCGTGGATCTACCGGTAGTGCCGGCCGCTGGCCGGCAACTGCAACATCCTGCCATCGTTCGTGGGGTTGCCGGCCAGCGGCCGGCACTACCTGCGCGCGTTTACGCGCTGATGCCGTATTCCTTCAGCTTCTTGCGCAGGGTGGCACGGTGGATGCCCAGCATCGCGGCGGCGCGGCTCTGGTTGCCTTCGCAGTGGTTGAGCACTTCCACGAACAGCGGAATCTCCATCTCGCGCAGCACGATCTCGTAGACATCGTCCGCGTCGCAGCCATCGAGGTCACGCAGGTAACGGCGCACGGATTGGGCGACATGTTCACGCAGCGGTGGCCGGGGAGCGCCACGACTGTTGTCAGGACGAGAAAGGACAGCGTTCAAGGGGGTTCCCGATTCGGTTGGCCCGTGCGCGCGGAGCGCGCGGCCGGACGAGGTGGTGGCGGCCAGTCTAGCGCGAGCGTGCCCGGCCTGCCACGGCTGGTCGCCTCTCCCCGGTCAGAGGAAGTCGAAGGTGAATGCGACGGTGGACGCAGCGGGCTCCTGCACACGGAAGGCGACGCGCGCGCTCTGGCCCGGTTCCAGCAGGGCGGCGCCGGGGTTCTCGCCCAGGTACTGCGCGGGCGTGAACACGCCGCTGCCGATCACCCGGCCATCGGCATCGGACAATGACAACCGCAGGTCCGGCCACGCCTGTGCCCAGCGCGCATCGTTGCGGATGCTGGCCTGTACCTGCAGCACACCGGCCTGGCCCGGCAGGGGGCGGATCTCGCGGCTGGTCATGGTGAACGCAGCGGGTTCGTGCCAGGCAGGCAGGCTGCAGCGCAGCACGCCGCACAGCGTGCCCAGCCATGCGCGGTTGCCGGCGTCGGCGGCCAGCCGCGCGCGGTCGGCCAGCACGCTCTGCAGTACCAGCAGCAATGCCAGCCCGGCGACCAGCAGCCAGTGCCAGCGGGGTGTTGGCAGCGTGCGCGTGCGCGCGCTGCCGAGGAAGCTGGGGGCATCACTGGCGACCGCCGTTGCCTGCACCGCGACCGGCGCCGGCTCGATGGCCGCTGCTTCATCAACGATGACAACGTCATCGTCGTGTCGCATCTCTGTCGCCGGTGGGCGTGCCAGGTCGATGGGCTCGGCCTGCATCTGCTCCACGGGCGTTGCGTGCCCGGCTTCGTCCTGCATGCGCGCATCGGTCGCAGGCGCAGGCTCACCCTCCGGCGTCGTGCGCAGGAAGGTGGCCAGGGGACGGCGCGGTGGGTTCGGCTCGGACATGCTCAGGGCGCGGGCTCGGATCCAGCAGTCATTCAACCACGATCAGGCGCGGCGCACGCCGGTGATGCGCATCCAGTCGCCATCCTGGGTGGCCTGCAGATCGTCGAACCATGCTGCGTAGCGCTGCAGCAGTTCGCCTTCCTGGCCATGCAGGATGCCGGACAGGGCGATGCGGCCACCGGCAGCAACGCGCGCAGCCAGCAGTTCGGCCAGCGCATCCAGCGCCGAGGCGAGGATGTTGGCGACCACGATCGGATAGGTCGCGACCGGTTCGTCCTGCGGCAGGTACACATGCATGCGGGCCTGCTCGCCGTTGCGCTCGGCATTGTCGGCGGTGGCGACCAGGGCCTGCGGATCGTTGTCCACGCCGATGGCTTCGGCGGCGCCCAGCTTCAGCGCGGCCAGTGCGAGGATGCCCGAGCCGCAACCGAAGTCGAGCACGCGCTGGCCCTGCAGCAGGCCATCGACCGCCAACTGGTCCAGCCAGCGCAGGCACAGTGCGGTGGTCGGGTGGGTGCCCGAACCGAACGCCAGGCCCGGGTCCAACCGCACCACGGCGGCATCGGCGGCCTGTGCGGCCTCCGGCAGTTCATGGTTCCACGGCACGATCCAGGTGCGGCTGCCGAAGTCCATCGGCTGGAACTGGTCGAGCCAGGCACGTTCCCAGTCTTCATCCTCGACCGCGCGGAAGCTGCCGCTGCTCCAGTCCAGCTCCGGATCGAAGGATTCCAGTGCGGCCAGCAGCAACAGCGCGTTGCTGTCGGCGGGGAACAGTGCGCTCAGCACCAGCGTGTCCCACAGCGGGGTCTCGCCCACGCCCGGTTCGAGAATGGCCTGTTCGTTGCTGGTATCGGCCTCGGCATCGAGCAGGGTCACGGCCAGTGCACCAACGTCCTCCAGCGCATTTTCATAGCGGGGCTGGGTGGCTTCGGTGCAGCGCAGGGTCAGTTCCAGGAACGGCATGGTGGTGGGGGCAATCGCGGGAAAGGGGGCCATGCTAGACCATCGGGGCGTCTCCGTATTGCCTGAGATGCCGCTCCGAGATGAACGAAGCCCGTTCAGACAGGCCCGTCGGGCCTTGCTAAACTTCGTGCTTTCCTATGCGCCGCATCGCCTACCGCCGCCGATGGCCTTCGCTCCGACCCTGAAAACCTGGTTGCTCGTACTGCCGGCTGTGGCCGTGCTGGGCGTGGCCGGTTATCGGGCCAGCGGCCATGCTGCGACGTCTTCGGTAGCGTCGGCGGATCTGGCAGGTGCGGTCGCGGCCGCTGACAGTGCGGCGCCGCTGCCGGTGATGCCGGAGGCGCTCGCGCGCCGCCTGGCACCCTTCGAGCGTGGCAACGCATTGCCGTCCGGGCTGCCCCTGGATCTCCGCGCCGATATCGAAGACGCCACCGACCTGTATGCCTATGCTCAGCGGTTGCGTGCCCAGGCGGACGAAGGCAACCACGAGGCGCGCTGGATGCTCAGCCGTGTCTATGACTACTGCGCGCAGTACGCGGTCGATCCGGGTGGCTACCGCTTGGACAACAACGTGCTGGCCGGGCTGGGCCTGACCGCCGCACCGGCGATGGTGCAGGCGCGCGAACGCGTCGCGCAGCGTTGTGGTGGTTTCGTGCCGGGCGACAAGCTGGGCACGGCCTTGGTGCTGTCCGAACGTCGCAAGGCGGCCGCACAAGGCAATCTGGCTGCTGAGGCTGCGTTGTTCGCCGAGGGCGAACCGCTGCAGGACAGCCCCGAGTACCGCCGTGACCTGGTTGAACGGGTGCGCACCTCGCGCGACCCGGAGGCCTTCATGGCGATCGCACCGGGCATGGGCGTGCGCGCCTCGGGTGACCGCGCGCTCAACGGCCTGGTGGCGGGCGAGCAGCTCAGTGAACTCGCATGGCGGCTTGCGGCCTGCGAACTCGGTCTACCGTGTGGGGCAGACAGTGTGCTGGTCAACAGTTTTTGTGCGAACGGAGGGATCTGTTCGCAGGATGGTACGCAGGATTTCCGGGATTTCGTGTATGACGCTGCGGTATCGCGGCAGGGCGCTGGGAAGATGAAGGAATGGATCAAGCGATTGGTTGGAAAGAGGAACGAGCAATGAACTACCGCCGATTCCTGCACGGGGCCAAGTTCTGGTTCTGGGTGGCCCTGTTCGTGGCCTACTCGGCCGGCGCGGTTGGCCTGTTGATGATCGATACCTATGAAGATCGCTACCGGCATCTGTCGAAGGTGGAACTGACCACGGTGAAGGCGCAGGAAGACGTGCGCCGTGCCGGTGCCAGCCAGGTGGCCGCGGTCTATCGCGCGCAGAGCGGCATGCCGTTCGCGTCGCTGCCGGCGGGCAGCACCTTCCAGGTGGTGTGGCCGGATGGTTCGACCGAGACCATGGTGATCGTCGACCCGACGTCGCCCAATGGCGTGCGTCCGCTGGCGAACTCGCAGATTCCGGCCGAAGCTGCCGACAAGCGCTGATGCGCCTGCTGTAGCGCCAAGCCCACGCTCGGCTGAGCTTTCCGGCAAGCCGAGCATGGGCTCGGCGCTGCAGCAACAGAAAAGGGCGGGGATATCCCCGCCCTTTTCATGTCCAGCACGTGGCGCCGATCAGGTCAGCGCGATCGGCTTGTTCTTGCGTTCGGCCAGGCGCTTTTCCAGGTAGTGGATGTTCTGGCCACCGGCCTGGAAGCCCTTGTCGCGCATGATCCGCTGCTGCAGGGCGACGTTGGTCTTGATGCCATCGACCACCATTTCGCTCAGTGCCACGCGCATGCGGGCAATGGCGGTTTCGCGGTCCGGGCCGTGCACGATCAGCTTGCCGATCATCGAGTCGTAGTTCGACGGCACGCGGTAGCCACTGTAGATGTGGGTGTCCACGCGCACGCCGGGGCCGCCCGGCGGATGGAAGCCGGTGATGGTGCCCGGGCTCGGCACGAAGGTCTCCGCATCTTCGGCGTTGATGCGGCACTCGATGGCATGGCCGGTCAGCACCACGTCGCTCTGCTTGATCGACAGCTTCTGGCCGGCGGCGATCTTCAGCTGCTCGGCCACCAGGTCGATGCCGGTGACCATTTCGGTGACCGGATGTTCCACCTGGATGCGGGTGTTCATTTCGATGAAGTAGAAGCGGCCGTCCTCGTACAGGAACTCGAACGTGCCGGCACCACGGTAGCCGATGCGTACGCAGGCTTCGGTGCAGACCTTGCCGATCTGCTCGCGCTGCTCGGCAGTGATGCCCGGTGCCGGCGCTTCTTCCACCACCTTCTGGTGGCGGCGCTGCATCGAGCAGTCACGCTCGCCCAGGTGGATGGCGTTGCCCTGGCCGTCGGCCAGTACCTGGATTTCCACGTGGCGCGGGTTCTCCAGGAACTTCTCCATGTAGACCTCGCCATTGCCGAACGCGGCCTTGGCCTCGCTCTTGGTGGTTTCGATCGAGGTCTTCAGCGAGGCTTCGGCGTGCACCACGCGCATGCCGCGGCCACCGCCACCACCGGCCGCCTTGATGATGACCGGGTAGCCGATCTCACGGGCGATCTTGGTGTTGGCGACGATGTCTTCGCCCAGCGGGCCGCCCGAGCCGGGCACGCACGGCACGCCGGCGGACTTCATCGCGCGGATGGCTTCGACCTTGTCACCCATCATGCGGATGGTGTCGGCCTTGGGGCCGATGAAGATGAAACCGGACTCTTCCACGCGCTCGGCGAAGTCGGCGTTCTCCGACAGGAAGCCGTAGCCCGGGTGGATGGCCTGGGCGTCGGTGACTTCCGCCGCGGCGATCAGTGCCGGGATGTTGAGGTAGCTCTGCGGCGACGGCGCCGGACCGATGCAGACCGACTCGTCGGCCATGGCCACGTGCTTGAGGTTGCGGTCGACCGTGGAATGCACGGCCACCGTGCGGATGCCGAGGGTGTGGCACGCGCGCAGGATGCGCAGCGCGATTTCCCCTCGGTTGGCGATGACGACTTTGTCGAGCATGGCGTGCCCCTCAGCCGATCACGAACAGCGGCTGGTCGAATTCGACCGGCTGGCCGTTCTCGCCGAGGATGGCGACGATGGTGCCGGACTTGTCGGCTTCGATCGGGTTGAACATCTTCATCGCTTCGATGATGGCCAGGGTCTCGCCTTCCTTGACCTGCTGGCCAACGCTGACGAACGCAGGCTTGTCCGGGGCGGACGACGCGTAGAAGGTGCCGACCATCGGCGAGCGCAGCACGTGGCCTTCCGGCAGCGCCGGGCCCGGCTTGGCGGTGCCACCGGTGGAGGCTTCGGTCGGCGACTGCATCGGCATCGCCTGCGGCGCCGGAGCGGCCGGAGCGGCGTACACCGGGGCGGCGACCGGGGCGGCATAGCCGGCCACCGGGGCGCGCGACAGGCGCACCGACTCTTCGCCTTCCTTGATTTCGATTTCAGCCAGGTTCGACTCTTCCAGCAGGTCGATCAGCTTCTTGATTTTGCGGAGATCCATGGTGGCCTCTTTGCTCTTGATGTCAGTGTGGTGGGAAGCGCATCGCGCTCGGGTCAAAGCAGTTCGTAGAACTCGCGCAGCTGCCGCGTACGGTCGCGCGTCTGGGTGATCAGGCACTGCATCTTCGCAGGGTTGCGCGAGGTGCCGTCTGCATTGAAGGCGTAGACTGCCTCGCAGTCTGCATCGCGCAGGGTTATCCAGATGCGCTGGGCCTTCACCAGCTGCTGTTCGGCCGCTGCGCAGCGGCTGCAGCTGCCATCGGCGGCCTGCGCCTTCAGTTCGCCGCGCGCCTGGACGTAAACGGCGTTCAATGCGCTGTCGGCGTCATCCAGGCGATCGGAATCGCACATGTCGCGCTCGTAGCCGCCGGTCGCCTGCGCGCAGTCAATGCCAGCGGCCGCGCGCTCGGCGGCGATGCTGGCGCCGCACACGCCGGCCCACAGCACGATGCAGGCAAGCACTCTTGGGAGCATCTTCACGCGCGGGCCGCCTGCACGCGCAGCAGCGCCGCGTCCATCGCGTAGCGGTAGCTGTCGGCGCCGAAACCGCAGACCACGCCCACGGCCTTGTCACTGAAGTAGCTGTGCTGGCGGAACGGTTCGCGGGTATGCGGGTTGGACAGGTGGATCTCGATGAACGGCACCGCCACCGCCGCCAGCGCATCGCGCAGGGCGACCGAGGTGTGGGTGAAGGCGGCGGGGTTGATCAGGATGAAAGCGGTTCCGTCGTCGCGTGCGGCCTGCACGCGGTCCACCAGCACGTGCTCGGCATTGGACTGCAGGCTCTCCACCGCGTGCCCGGCAGCCGAGGCCTGGGCGGCCAGCGCCTGGTCGATGTCGGCCAGCGTGGTGTGGCCGTAGACCTCCGGCTCGCGGGTGCCGAGCAGGTTGAGGTTGGGGCCGTGCAGGACCAGCAGCTTCGCCATGGGATCCGGAAGACGGGAAAGGGCGGCAGTCTGGCGGAACCGGCGGATGCTGTCCAGTTCGGCGAAGTTTGCAGCGTTTCAATCGATTGTTTGAAATTCCCCGGAGGGCTTGCGGCCGTATGGCGGGCGCTGGATCAAGGCGCGCTGAACGCCGTGCAGCTGGGGATGCGTGCACGTAGGCCGACGATGGCGGCAGGCCGGGCGATGACCGATGCCGCAACGGGCTGTGATGCGGTAGATCCACGCCATGCGTGGATGAAGGAAGTTCGGTGCGCAGCAGGCTACGCACCCACCGAGGGGCAGCCCAAGGTGCGCTGCACGCCACCCACCGCCCCCGCCACGCACCCGCTCACGTCTCCAGCGGCACCGTCGGCACCACGTTCGGGAACACCTCCTCCAAGGGCTCCCGTTCCCCCGGCTTCGGTGCCGGCCAGTTGTAGGCGTTCACCGGCTGCGCGCGGTTCACCCACAACGCGTAATACAGATGGTCGGCGCGGCCATCACCGGTATTGGGGTGGATCAGGATGGTCAGGCCCAGGCTGTTGAGCTGCAGCCATGGCACCAGCACCGGCAGCAGGTCGTTGGTGAAGCCGAAATAGAACGACGGGGTGACGTGCGGTCCGCGTGGTTCCAGGTTCCAGTTGCCCAGCTCCACCGGGAAGCGCTCGGCCGCCCAGCGCCGCAGCAGCGCAGCTTTCTCGAAGCTGTCCTCGTCGAAGTAGATATGCGCGTGATAGCTCTTGATGTCGGTGTAGGCACGTGGGGTCGCGGGCAGGGTGGCCTCCCCGGGACGCACGCTGGCTGGACGCGGGGTCGGTTCGCTGGCGGTGACCTGGCCCCAGGGGCTGCTGCCCTTCACCGGCGGCGGGACGATGGCACGGAAGCCGGGGCGCCCGGGTTCGGTGGTGTTCACCGTGCTTTCGCCGCGCGGGGCTGCGGCGGCGGTCGACGCACTGGCCAGGCCGCCGGCGGCCAGACCGGCCGATGCGATCAGGCGGCGGCGTGTGGGCGAAAGCAGGTCGGCCCAGTGGGCGTCATCGTCGCCGGCGTCGATCAAGGTCAGCGGGTCCGGGTGCATGAAGGGCTCCGTGGCGGCATCGTGTGGGCAGGCAAGCACGCTCGGGCACCTGCATCCACAGCGTCCAATAAGCAGGTGGCATCACCTCATGCAGGTTTGCGCCGTCGTCGTTGAGCCCGGCTGCAGGGCGGGCTAGGGTGCAGGTCTGCCGCCCCGGAGCCCGCCATGACCTCGCCCGATGCCGATACCCAACGCAAGCGCGCGGCCTTCCGCCAGCTGCATGCAGCAGGGTGCTTCGTACTGCCCAATCCATGGGACGTGGGCAGTGCGCGCTACCTGCAGCGGCAGGGCTTCCAGGCACTGGCCACGACCAGTGCCGGCTGTGCCTGGAGCGAAGGGCGGCCGGACGGAGCGGTTTCGCTACAGGCCACGCTGGACCATCTGCGCCTGATGGCGGCAGCGACGCCGCTGCCGTTGAACGCCGATTTCGGCGATGGTTTCGGTGATACGCCGCAGAAGGTGCAGGAGGCGGTGGCCGCGGCGATCGACACCGGCATCGCGGCATTGTCGATCGAGGATGCCAGCGGCGTCGCCGATGCACCGCTGCGTCCGATCGATCAGGCGGTGGAGCGTCTGCGCGCTGCCCGTGCAGCCATCGACCGCGCGGGCGGCGACGTGCTGCTGGTTGGCCGTGCCGAGAACTTCTTCGTCGGCGTGCCGGATCTGCCGGACACCCTGCAGCGCCTGCGCGCCTATGCCGAGGCCGGCGCCGATGTGCTGTATGCACCGGGCATCAGCACGCGCGAGCAGATCAGCGCGGTGGTTGCCGCCGCAGGGTCGAAGCCGGTGAACCTGCTGGTCGGTGGGCCGACACCGCTGCGCCTGCAGGACATCGCTGCTCTCGGCGTACGCCGGATCAGCCTGGGCGGCGCACTGGCCCGTGCTGCATGGGGCGGACTGATGCAGGCGACACAGCCGATCGTGCAGGACGGACGCTTCGACGGCCTGCAGCAGGCGGCTTCCGGGGCCGCGTTGAACGCGCTGTTCCGTTGAGCGAAATCCCGGTGCAGTCCCAGACCAGCAGGGATAGTAGATCCACGCCATGCGTGGATGGATGCGCCTGCGATTACAGCGCTTCCATCCCACCCTTGGGCAGCGTCACCCCAGACTCCAACGCTGGCAGCAGTTGCCGCAGCAGCGCGGGATTGTCCAGCAACGCAGCACCGTCAATGAAACTCCATTGGGCTGTGCCGACGCGGCGCACGGCGAGCATGAACGAGGTGCTGCGCATCGGCGCCTCGCGCACGCGCAGCAGCGACTGGCGTGGCACGAAGCAGACTTCCTCATCACCGGCTGCATAGGTGTGGCCCGGCACGCCGGCCTCGTCGCTGATGATGGTGACCCCGGTCCTGCGCAGCTCTCTCAGGGTGTCGCGAGTCATACGCGCATAGGCCTCATCGCCCCCGGCCAGGCGCTTCAGGCTGGGATGGGTTCGGGCGATGATCAACTCGGCATCGCCGCGGGCGAATGCGCCCATCATCGCCTGCACGTCCTGGCGCAATGCGGCCGAGTCTTCCGGACTGAGCTCACCGGCCAGCGCTGGCGCAACGGCCATTGCCATCGGCAGGGCCAGCAGAAGGGCGAGCAGGTATCGGTGCATCGTCGGGTATCTCAGCGGGAACCGCCGCACTATACGGCGGATGCGGAAACAGCGTCCCACGCATGGCGCTGGTGTCCCGGGCGCCATTATCTACTATTGGTAGGTAGTGAATTCCGGACATCCCCCATGCACACCCTCATCGTTACCGCCCATCCTGAATCCGCCGCGTTGACCCATGCCATCGCCAGGCGCATCGGCGAAGCCATCACCGCAACGGATACCGCCAATACCGTGACCCATGCCGATCTGATGGCCGAAGGCTTCGATCCGCGCTTCAACACGCACGACCAGGCGCCGTTCCGTGGCACCGGCGCACCTCCAGCCGACGTCGCCGCCGAGCAGGCGCGGCTGGATGCTGCCGACACGCTGGTACTGGTCTACCCGCTGTACTGGTGGTCGTTCCCCGCACTGCTGAAGGGCTGGATCGATCGCGTGTTCACCCAGGGCTGGGCCTACCAGGACGGTGCCGACGGCAAGGTGCAGAAGAAGCTGCAGCGGCTGCGCGTGCACCTGGTCGGCATCGGTGGGGCCGGCGCGGACATGATCGAACGGCGCGGCTACGGCGCGGCGATGAAGACCCAGATCGACATGGGCATCTTCGACTACTGCGGCGCGCGCGTGCTGACGTCAGACCTGCTGCTGGATGCCGATACCGGTGCGGCCGAAACGCATCTGCAGACCGCACTGGCGATCGGCCGTAAAATCGGAACTCCGATGCGCTGACCGCCGTGCCCTGCCGATGCCTGCCAATGCCGCTCCCACGCGCCGCCGATTGACCCGTGAGCAACGCGGCCGCCAGTTGCTGGATGTGGCCTGGGCGCTGGTCGGCGACGAAGGCACCGACGCGCTGACGCTGGGGCGGTTGGCCGAGGCTGCGGGCGTGACCAAGCCGGTGGCCTACGATCACTTCGTGACCCGCAATGGGCTGCTGGCCGCGCTCTACGATGACTACGACGGCCGCCAGACGCAGGTCTTCAACGAGCGCATCGGCCGCGCCCGGGCGCAGTTGGCCGATCGTGCGGCGGCCATCGCCTCCGGCTACATCGACTGCATCCTCAGCCAAGGCAGTGAAGTGCAGGGCATCCTTGCCGCGCTGGTCGGTGCACCTGAACTGCGCGAGGTGCGGCGGCGCTACCAGCAGGATTTCATCGACAACTGCGACACCTGGCTGGGCCCGTTTGCTGCCGACGGCACGGTGCCACTGGCCGGGTGCTGGGCGATTCTCGGTGCGGCCGAAGCCCTGTCCGAAGCCGTAGCAGCAGGCGCGCTGGACAAGGCCGCAGCCGAAGCCGAGCTGCAGCGGCTGATCGTGGCAACGGTCAAGCGACGCTGAGCCCTTCAGGCGTCGGCGGTGCTGTCGGCCAGCGCCGCAAACCCGGCGGCCAGCCGTTCGCGCACAAGGGCATCGCGTGCGTCGCGGCTTTCAGAACCCAGCACCACGGTGATCAGGCGTACCGGCTGATCCCGCCCGGGCACTGCCCGGCATGCGGTGGCGGCCAGGCAGAAGCCTGCGGCCTGGGTGTAGCCGGTCTTCAAGCCATCCACGCCGTCATCGCCGAGCAGGGCGTTCTGGTTGCTGCGGCTGAGGCTGCCATGCGCGAACGTGCGCTGCGCGGTGATTGCCAGTATCTGCGGATGGTCATTCAGCAGGCAGGCGGCGAGTACTGCCATGTCGCGCGCGCTGGACGCATGGTGCGGGGTGGTGATGCCGGACACGCTGGCGAACCAGCTGCTGCGCAGGCCAAGCTGGCGCGCGTGCCGGTTCATGCGGTCCAGGAACGCAGGCTGTGATCCGTCCAGATGGCGCGCGATGGCCAGCGCCGCGTCATTGCCGGAGACGATCATCAGTCCTTCCAGCAGGCGCGCGAGGGTGACTGTTTCACCGGGCACCAGGCCCATGCGCGTTTCATCATCGGCCACCGCGTGCACATCCCCGGCGGCGATGGTGACCGCTTCGTCCCACGCGCCTCCGTTCTCTTCGACGCATTCGTATGCCGCATAGGCGGTCATCAGCTTGGTCAGCGAGGCCGGTTGCCTGGCGATGTCCGCGTTGTGCTGGTGAATCACCGCGAACGTTGCCGCATCGAGGGTGATGAAGGACAGCGGTGCACGCGCAGGAGCAGGAGACGGCATGGAAGCGACGATGGCAGTGGGGGCCCAGGAGGATAGTGTGCGGCGGCTGCACGAATCTGAAATATTGCAACGATATAACGTATCGTCATTGTGGGCCGCCGATGGCCCGACGGGACACCCGATGACTGCACGCATTCCACGCCGCTGGCTTCATTCTTCGTTGCTGCTCGCGCTGGCCGCACTTGGCGGCTGCCAGCCCAATCTGCGCGCCGAGGCTGTTGCTTCCGGCCCAGCGCGCCCGCACAACGTGATCGTGATGATCAACGACGGCGCCGGTTGGGGCACCTGGGACGCCGCCGCCTACTGGCAATACGGCGGCCGCGAAGGGGCCCCGTATGCGGATTTCCCGCAGCGCCTGGCGGTAACCACCTTCCCGTTGAATGCCAGCAGCCAGCCGACCCGCGACAACGCACAGACCCTGGGTTACGACGCGGGCAAGGCCTGGGATGACACACCGGTTCCTGCGCAGGACCTGCCGTTTGCGGGCTACCAGTACCTGGCTGCGGTGGCTACCGACAGTGCGGCGGCGGGTACCGCGTTGTCCTCGGGCATCAAGACCTACAACAACGCCATCAACTTCAACAACGATGGCAATCCGGTCGAGTTCAATACGCTGCGCGCCAAGCGGCTGGGCATGGCCACCGGCGTGGTGACTTCGGTACCGTTCGCGCATGCCACGCCGGCCGCGTTCGCGGCGCAGAACGAATCGCGCAACAACTATCACGCCATCGCCCATCAGATGCTGGCGCAGGGGCATATGGATCTGGTGATGGGCACCGGAGGCCCTGGCTACAGCGTTGATGGTCGCGCCTGTGACGAGAGTGCCGGCGCGGCCAAGGCCGAGGGCTGCGCGAACCCGTGGGAATGGGTGGCGCAGCAGGATTGGCAGCAGCTGGAAGCGGGCAGCACCATCGGCGGCAATCCGTCGGGGCCGTGGCGCCTGATCCGCAGCAAGGAAGCGTTCGCCGCGCTGGCGCAGGGACGGTTGCCGGCCGACCGGCCGCTGATCGGTGTACCGCGCGTGGCCAACACGCTGCAGCAGGCGCGGCAGCTGCAGGTGCTGGGCAAGGATGCGGCCACGCCTTCCGGTGTGAGGAAGATCGACAGCGTGCCGGATCTTGCGACCATGACCCGTGGTGCGCTGCAATTCCTGCAGCAGCGTTCGTCCAACGGCCTGTTCCTGATGGTGGAAGGTGGCGCCACCGACTGGGCCGCCCATACCAGTGCCTGCGGCACTGAATGGCACTACGGCCAGTGCAGCGACCAGCCGCAGTACGGCCGGCTGATCGAGGAAACCGTGGAGTTCAACGACGCGGTGACAGCAGTGATCGAGTGGATCGAACGCAACGGTGGCTGGGAGCGCAACCTGCTGATCGTCACCACCGACCACGACAACAGCATGCCGATGGGCCCGGATGCACAGAACGTCGCCTTCGAGCCGGTGCGCAACAACGGCCGTGGGCGCATGCCCGGGATCAGCTTCCGTCCCACCGGCAACCATTCCAACGCGCTGGTGCCGTTGTGGGCCAAGGGCGCGGGCGCGGAGCTGCTGGGCCAGCGCGTGCGGGGCGTTGATGCCGGCTACCGTCAGCACGTGCACTGGAACGACGGCAGTTACATCGACAACACCGACGTGGCTGCCGCGGTGCAGGAGGCACTGCAGCGTTAGGGGTGCGCGGGGCGCTGGCTGGCAGCTGCAGGTTTCCCGGTCGACGAGGTTGCCGGCCAGCGGCCGGCACTACCGGGGATGGTGCTGGGCGGCGGCGACGGGCTGGCCAGCTGGCGTGCCAGCTCGGCGCTGGCCACGTGGCCGTGCAGGAACAACAAGCCGCTGAAGATGTTCATGAGCGTGCCTCCACTTGAGTGGATTGCACGATACGGGCAGCATGGACGGGCAAAAAGCGACATTTCCGCAAGCATGCCTTGAGAGGAATTCAAGCCTGATGTCCCGCCCTCCGCTCCATGCCCTGCAGGGCTTCGTGGCTGCTGCCCGGCTCGGCAACCTGTCGCGTGCCGCCGCGTCGATGAATGTGACCGTCAGTGCGCTCAGCCATCAGATGCGGCAGCTGGAAGAACGGCTCGGGCAGCCGCTGCTGATCCGCCAGCCGCGTGGTGTCACCCTCACCCTTGAGGGGCAGCGCCTGCTCGACCAGGTCGGACCGCATTTGGATGCGATCAACGAAGCCTTCCAGCCCTATGCCGCACGTGCCGAGCACGTATTGACGATCAGCGCGGTGCCGTCGATGGCGTCGGCCTGGCTGGTGCCGCGCCTGGGTCACTTCGTGGCCGAGCATCCACAGATCGAGATCAACCTGCAGTCGAGTGAACGCCTGATCGATTTCGAGCGGCAGCGCCAGTTCGACGCCGCGCTGCGTCTGGGCAGCGGGCAATGGCCGGGCCTGGTGGTGGAACCGCTGTTCGACGAGTGGCTGGTGCCGATGGCGAGCCCGGCACTGATCGAACGCATGGGCGGCATTGACCGTGTGCCGCTGACCCGGTGGCCGCTGCTCGGCGATCCGGACGGCGCGTGGGGCGCCTGGTTCGCGTTGAGCGGGCAGAGCCCGCCGTCGCGTTTCGTGGCGGTGCTGGATGATTCGGAGGCGCACCATCGCGCCGCTCTGGATGGCGTGGGCGTAGCGCTCGGGCGGGTGACGCGGGCGCGGCTGCTGCTGGATTCAGGCCAGCTGGTCGCACTGTCCAGCCAGCGCCTGAAGACCGACTGGCCGCATTGGCTGGTGTACCCGCAGCGCTCGGCCAGCCATCGCGGTTTCCTTGCGTTCCGCGACTGGCTGCACGCGCAGGCCGCCGAGCACGTGCGGCACATGGCAGACGCACATCTGTAGCGTCGAGCCATGCTCGACCATTGCATCTGGATCTGCAGCATCGAGCCATGCTTGTATGTTCCTCCCGGCTCCTACGAGGTATGTAGGAGCCAGGGTGGAGGGACCGTCAAGCATGCATCTGCGGATACTAGCCGACAGACGAGTCGAGCGATCCCCATCCCGCACACGAACGTCGATAAAGGATCGTACGGCCCCCAAAGGGGATCGTCGATGTAGGCAAGCTAACGTCGGTGCGGTACCACCCCAGCCCCTTAAAGATAGCTGGGAGCCGTACAAATGTCTGATTCTCTCGATATTGGCGTGGACGTGGACTCCAAGGAGTTCGTACCGGCAGTGGCCGACCGCAAGGCCGGCGACAGGATCGCCAACACCCGGGCCGGCATAGCCCAGTGGCTCAACACCTTGCCCCAGCGATGCCGGATTGGCATGGAGGCGACGGGGCGATACTACGAGTTGTTGGCTCGGATGGCTGGCCAGGCAGGCCACGTTGTCTATGTGATCAATCCACGTCTGATCAAGCACTACGGCCGGGCGACGGGCTCGCGTGGCAAGACGGACGCCATGGACGCCGAAGCGATCGCCCGGTACGTGAAGAAGGAGAACGATCGCCTGCGTGAATACGTACCGCGTACCGATGAGCAGCAGCAGATGCACGATTTGCTGCGCAAGCGGCAGACGCTGGTAAAGACACGCGCGCGCCTGGAGCAATCCTTCGGGGTAAGCAAAAGTGCCCCCGGGGAGCTGTCAGATCTGTTCTGCGCTCTGGCTGGGACGCTGTCCGAGCTGGAAAGCGAACTGCAGCGCTTGGGTCGCGATGGAGAGCATGGCACGCTCTACAAGCGCCTGTTGACCATCCCTGGTATCGGCCCCGCCGTCGCCGCTCACCTGATCTACTACATGACGCGCTGGCCGTTGGCCAACGCCAACGCGTGGATCGCCTGCACGGGCCTGGATCCCCGGCCCAACGAGTCTGGCGGCAGAACGGGACGGCGTCGGCTGTCCAAACAGGGCGCGCCAGTGCTGCGCCAGATGCTCTACATGGCCGCCATGGGGCTCAAGCGGTGTCGCCAGGGGCAACCGCTCTACGACGAGCTGTCAAAACGCGGTCACCCCAGCACCGCCGTCTTCAACATCCTGGCCAGAAAGCTGGCCAGGATCGCCTGGGGTGTCTTCAAAAGCGGCCGGGACTTCGATCCGGCCATGCTGAAGGTGGGTCAAGCCTGCTTCCAGCAGGCTTGACCACGAACATAGGATCTCGACTGCTGGTGCTCGACTCTACAGTCATCGCACCAGCGTGACCGCCTGCCCGGCACGCGCGAACGCTGCCTCAAGCAACGGGCCGGCCTTGATCGCCTCCACTTCCTCGAACAACGCCCGCAATGCATCGGCCGGGCGTGAGGCCGGCGCCGCCACTGCCTGCTGGATCGCGGTGAAACGGCCGGCCAGCACACGGTGGCCGGGATGCACCTGCGCCCATGCTTCCAGCGGCTGGCGTACACCGGCGGCGGCATCCAGGCGCTGCTGATCGAACAACGTGATGGCCGCCGCCGAGGTCTCTGCCCGCTCGATCGTGGCATGGCGCAGTTCGCGACTGAGGAACAGGTCATAGGCCGCGCCACGCCCCACCGCGATGCGCAGCCCCTCGCGATCCAGGTCGGCTACCTGCTGCGCAGGGCTGTCCGCGCGAACCAGATAGGTACCTTCGATCTCCAGGTACGGAGCACTGAAGGCAATGCGGTCGGCGCGTGCCGGATCGATGGCCAGGAAGGCCAGATCCCAGCCGTCTTCGCCTGCTGCCTCGACCACCGAGGCTGCGGCATCGTGGCAGGTGAAGCGAGCCTGCACCCCCATCCGTTGCGCCAATGCGGTAGCCAGTTCCAGCGAGGGGCCGCGCGGTGAGCGCGCATCGCCCTGTGCCAGCACCGGGTTGCCCAGGTTGATCGCCACGCGCAGGAAACCGTGCGGTGCCAGCGTACTTCGGTGGTCGGCCAGGGACATGCGGGACTCCACGGGGCAGGGGAGACCCAGCATGCCAATAACGGTGTCCGCGTGGCGTGGAATCAGCCGCGCGCGGCGAAGGTGCCGTGGAAGCCCAGTGGTACCGCATAGGGCAGCCAGGCCTGTGCCAGCGGACCGTCGTCCAGGTGGCGGGCATCGAGCACCGCCAGGCCGCTGCGCTTGTTCACCGGGTCAAGCAGGGTGCCGATCAGCCAGCCATCATCGGCGTTGCGGCTGCCCGGGCGCGGTACGAACACATGCTCTTCGGCCATGATGTCCGGGCCATAGTTCCACAGCTGGCGGCGCCCGTGCTCGATCTCGAACGCGGCCACGGCGTTGAAGTACGGCGCATTGGCCGTGCCGTCGATGGTCGGCGCATACAGCCGTGCGCCACGTGTGTTCGCCGAGCGCGGGTCGAACAACGGGAACTCCACTGCGCTGATGCCCAACATCTGCCAGCGGGCCTGGCCACGACGCAGGTCCAGATGCAGCTCGACCAGGCTGGCGCCACTGTTGGCAGCGTGTGCGCCATCACCGGCCATCGCTTCCTTCATCGGCGAGCGCGCCTCATTGATGTCGTCGTGGCGCACTGCGCGCAGCACGATGCCGCCATCGCGGGTGAACGCGTCGCCGAAGTGGTAGATCGCCGCGAACGGGGCTTCGAACCACTGCGCCTTGTCCGGCGCATCCTTGGCGACCACCGCGATGCGTACGGGACGCTGCGGTGCGAACTGCATGCGCTCGAAGAAGCTGCCGCCTGCGCCTGTGAAATCGAACGGCATCATCACGAACACCAGGTGCTGGTCGGTCATCGCGAAGGCATGCAGGTAGCCATGCTCGGGTGTTTCGATCACATTGGCGCTGCGCAGCTGGCCGTTCGCACCGATGTGCCAGACCAGCAGGCCATGGCCCCCCATCAGGCTGATCGAGCCGAAGTTCCAGAGGCTGCCGTCGCGGTCGCGCAGCGGGTGCGCCGAGAACGGCAGTGCAGCGAGGTCCGGACGCCAGGTCACCGGACCCAGTGTCTGCAGCGAATCGGGATCTACTTCGAACGCCGAACCGGACTCGCACAGCGCGAACAGGCGGCCATTGATCATGGTTACCGAAGTGTTCGCCACGTTGGCATCGTCGTTGTTTCGAACTGCCAGCGCACCGGGAACGCTGGTGCCGGCAGCCGGATACTGGAAGCGGCCGGCCTTCTGTTCACGGGTGAATTTCGGCGTGGCGACCATGCGCCCGTGATGGGTCAGGCTGCCATCACCATTGAAGCGCCAGCCATGCACCATGCCGTCGCCGTCGAACCAGTGGTCATAGCGGAAGCCATCGCGCTCGGTCCACGCCGGGCCGTTGCGGTACAGCGTACCGGCCAGGCCTGACGGCAGCTTTCCCTGCAACTGCACGGTGGTCGGGCCGAGGCTTTCGCTGCCGACGCTGCGCCAGCCAAGCAGCCACGGGTGTTCCTGCATGCCCTGCGCGAACCGCGCCGGGTCGCCGGCGAAGGCGGGAGCGCTGCGCAGCGCGGTGGCGCCCAGGGCCAGACAGGCACTGCTGCTGAGCAGGGTACGAAGGAAGCGGCGACGGTCCATGGTGGCCTCGGGTATGGATGCGGAATCAGCGCAGGGTGATGTCGATGGCGGTGCCGGCGGCCGGCACGTCGACGCGCGCCTCGTCGAAGGTCGGCTTGCGCATCACCTGCGGGTTGTTGCTGAAGCCGTAGCCTTCCACCGGCATCCCGACCAGGTTGGTGTCGAGCTTGCCGTTGTCGTTCTCGTCGTGGGTGAGCAGCACGGCATAGCTGCCGGCCGGCACGCCCTTGAACGTGAAGTGGGCACTGTCGCCGCTGGGCGCCGCCTGCTGGGCCTGCACGGGCTTGGCCTTGCCGTCCCAGGCGGCGGCGTTGTCGACCAGCGCAACGCGCAGGGTGCCGGTCTGCGCGCGGACGTCGTGCACGGTCACGGCCAGGTCGGCGGCGTGGGCACTGCCGACCAGGGCCAGGGCAGTCAAGGCAGTGCTGAGCAGGGCGGTGCGGATCATGGCAGTGGCTCCGGAGGTGTGTGTGGCGGTGTGGAGCCAGTCTGCGTGGGGCGCTGCACCGGGTTCAGGGCCAGTGGTCATCGATTCGACGTGCCAGAAGTCACTTTCTGCGCCGGACCCATTGCCGCCGGCGTGCGCGGCCGTCAGCATCTGGCCATGCCCAGCCTGTTCCGCCATCTGTTGCGTCCGCTCAGCCTTGCCGGCCTGATCACCGTGCTGGTGGTCGGCCTGTCGTTCGCAGTGCAGCGCAGTGGCGCCGGGCTGAGCCTGCTGTTGCTTGCTGTGTTCCTGCTGCTGTTCGTGGTGCACGGCTGGGCGTCGATGCCATCCCGCGTGCGCGCCGCCGCTGCGGTGTTGCAGGCGCTGCTGGCAGTTGTGCTGGTTGCGCTGCAGCCGCGTACCGGTACCGCCCCGGTGCTGCTGGTGGTGCTGGTTGCACAGCTGGCCGAACACTGGCCGCCGCGCTTCGTGCTGGGCGTTGCGCTGCTGGCCAACCTGGCGGTGTACGCCGTGCTGCGCCACAGCGGCTTCAGCCAGCCGCTGCTGGTGGTGCTGCTGTATGGCGGTTTCCAGGCCTTCGCCGCGCTGACCGCGCACTATGCGCGCAGCACGGCGCTGGCCCGCGATGACCTGGCCCGGGTCAACGCCGACCTGCTGGCCACCCGCGCGCTGCTGGCCGACAGCGCACGCGATGCCGAGCGCCTGCGCCTGGCGCGCGAGCTGCACGATGTGGCCGGGCACAAGCTCACCGCGATGCGGCTCAACCTGCGCGCCCTGGCCGCAGACCCTGCGCTGGCCGGCCGCGAAGGGCTGGTGCTGGCCGAACAGTTGTCCGGCGAGTTGCTGGCCGACATCCGCCAGGTGGTGCAGTCGATGCGCGATGATCGCGGCCTCGATCTGGCCACCGCGCTGCATGCGCTGGCCGCACCCTTCCCACGACCGAAGCTGCGGCTGCAGATCGGCGACGGGGTGCGCGTGGCTGACCTATTGATGGCCGAGACCGTGCTGCGGCTGGTACAGGAAGCCCTGACCAACGCCGCCCGCCACGGCAATGCGGACACCGTGTGGCTGACGATCAGTGAAGAGGATTCCCAGTTGCGTATCGATATCCGCGATGACGGCCAGCGCGCCGAACGCATCCGCGAGGGCAATGGCATCGCCGGCATGCGCGAGCGTCTGGCGGCCGTACAGGGGCGGCTGGAGTTGGCCCGAACGGCGCAGGGCGGCATGCATCTGACCGCGCGGTTGCCGGCATGAGTGCCGCCATGATCAGGGTGGCGCTGGCCGATGACCAGGCGCTGGTCCGCGCCGGCCTGCGCGCCCTGTTACAGGGGCTGGGCGTGGACGTGGTGCTGGAGGCCGAGGATGGCCAGGCCCTGCTGGATGCGCTGGATACGCAGCGCGTGGACGTGGTGCTCAGTGACATCCGCATGCCCGGGCTGGATGGGATCGAGGCACTGCGCCAGCTGCGCACGCGCGGCGATGCCACGCCGTGGCTGCTGCTGACCACCTTCGATGAAAGTGATCTGCTGCTGCGCGCCAGCGAGGCCGGCGCACAGGGCTTCCTGCTCAAGGATGCCGCGCCGGCCGACCTGCGCGAGGCCATCGAACGCGTTGCCGCTGGCGAGACCCTGCTGCTGCCGGTCAGTACCGATCCGGTGCGCGCGCGTTACCGCTTCCACGATGAAGCGCCGCCCACCGATACCTTCGGCGAACGTGAAGTGGCAATCCTGCGCCTGCTGGCCGGGGGCTACAGCAACAAGGAGATCGCGCGCAGCCTGTTCCTGGCCGAGGGCACGGTGAAGAACTACGTGTCCGCCATCCTGGACAAGCTCGGCACCCGCGACCGTACCCGCGCGGTCCTGAAGGCGATTACCCTGCGCATCATCTGAGTGGAGGTGGCAAGGAGTGTCAGTGAACCCGATCCTGCATGTGGAAATCCCGGCGACTGACCTGGACCGGGCCATCACGTTCTACCAGCGATGGCTGCAGGTTGCGGTGGACAAACCTGTCGTGCTGCACGACTGCCGGATGGCCTATCTGCCGTTCTCCGATGAGGCCGCCGGTGCCAGCATTGCGCTGGTGCACGGCGCGGACTATCTGCCTTCCGAGCAGGGCGCGCGCATCTACATCGGCGTCGATGATCTGGATGCCAGCCTTGAGCGTGCGCTGCAGGCCGGAGCCGAGCTGCGCTTCGGCCCGGCCGATGCCGGCGATTGGCGCGTGGCCGAGATCCGCGACAGCGAAGGCAACCGTATCGCACTGCAGGCGCGCACAGCGCCGTAACGTCAACGCTGCGGTGCGCGCATCTGTAGAGTCGAGCTTGCTCGACTGATTTTGGCGTCGCCGTAGATGCATCAGTCGAGCAAGCTCGACTCTACAGCGTCGGGGCACGCGAGCGCTGCAGCCAGTCGTTGATCGCGGGATCCAGCCGCGGGTCGTCCGGCAGCTGGATGCCGAAGCGCTGCTCCAGCACGTCGCGCACATCACCCACATCATGCAGCGGGCGCTTGTCCGGTGCCTGTCCGGGGCGGTACTCGGTGTAGTTGCCGCTGCCGATGGTGCGGCGCCAGTCCGGCCCGGTCAGCGATGCGCGCAGCTGGCCGGGGAAACTGGAATCGGGATGGGTGCACACGTACCAGTTGCCCACCACGTTGTCGATCGGCGCCGGCGCCTGCAGATCGAAGCGGTACATCACCCGCCAGCCGTCGCTGGATTCGGCCGACAGCATGAAATCACCGCCGTCTTCCAACCGCTGCAACAGATAGCGTTCGTGCGGGGTGGCCTGCGGCTGCGGGTCATGCAGGCGCAGCGGTACGGTCGGGGTCAGGCTGCCAAAACCGGCATCCACCAGCCAGTCATCGCCGTCCACGTGCACGCGCAGCAGCAGATGGGTACGCGCGGTCAGTTCGCCGTCCTGGGCGGCCAGCAGTACGCGCGCGCTCAATGGCTGGGCATCGAAGCCCAAGGCCTGCAGCAGCGCCAGCAACCCACCATTGAGCTCGAAGCAGTAGCCACCGCGGCGCTCGTCAAGCAGCTTGCGCTGCACGCTGTCCAGGTCGATCGGCACCGCATCGCGCAGCAGGCAGCTGAGGGTTTCGAAGGGCAGCAGTGCGTTGTGGCGCTGCTGCAGCAGGGTCAGGCCGGCCAGGGTCCGTGGTGGCGGCGCATCCAGCTGCAGGCGCTGCAGGTAGCGGGGGACATCGAGCGTCGTCATGGGGGCACCGGGCGGGGAAGGGAGGTCCACTGTGCTCCCCCAACCGGGGTTGAGGTCAAGCACGGCGGCCGTGTCATGTCCCCGTCGCCTGCACCCGGTACAAAGACCGCGTCCGCCAGCGACGGGGGGACGCAGACGAAACAGGGCCTAAAGCTGCTCTGAATCCGGCCGATACAGGTGCGTCCTTCCGCCTGGAGTCTGTCATGTCGGCCGTTGTTCCCCACCTCCGGTCCCTGCGCACGCGTCTTGCCACGTTGCGCTCGGCGTCCCCCGGCCTGCTGCTGTGGCTGCAACCACACCGGCTCAGCGTGGCCAACAAGCTCAAGGCGACCCTGTGGGTCTGTGGCCTGGGGCTGGTGGCGATCGCCGCCGTCTACGCCTGGACTGGCCATGCCAACGCCCTGGCCGCGCGCAGCCAGGCCAGCTACCAGCGCGGCAGCGACCTGGCTGCCAGCCTGTCCACGCGGGTGGCCGAAGCGCGCCGCCTGCAGACCCAGTATGCACGCAGTTTCGATGATGCTGACCGCAGCCAGTTGCTGGCAACACAGAAGGCCCTGCAGGCTGACCTGCAGGCGCTTCGCGCGATGCCGATGGACGCCGGCCGGCGCAAGGCGCTGCAGGTGCTGACCGAATCGGCCGACGCGTTCTCGCAGGGTGTCGCCGCCCTGTTTGAACGGGTCGACGAGATGGGCCGCGGTGAGGCCGGCCTCGCCGCGCAGCTGCAGCAGGCCGCCGATACCCTGCAGGCGCAGGTGGATGCGCTGCAGCGGCCCTCGTTGGCGCTGTCCCTGCAGAAGATGCGCCGACAGGAGGCGCTGCTGCTGCTCGATGGCGATTCCACCCATGCCGACCGTGCGAGCGAAGAGAAACTGCCGTTCGATCTCGCGCTGGTGGGCCTGCCGACCGATGCGCAGGATGCCCTTCGCAACAGCATGGAGGCCTATCAGGTCGCGTTGCTGGGCTATACCGCCGCCCGCGTTGGCCTGGATGTGGAGGCGCAATCGCTGCTGGATACCGCTGCTGGCGTGGCGCCTGCGCTGGCCGCCTTCCAGCAGGCCCAGGTGGCGGCGCTGGCCAAGGCACAGGCGCGCCAGCAGGCCGGCGCACGCACCATGAGCGTGCTGTTTGCAGTGACCCTGCTGCTGGTCGCCGGCGTGCTGATCACCAGCCTGGTGCTGGTGCTGCGTGCGGTGCGCCAGCCGATCCAGGACACCCTGCGCTTCGCCAGCGACATCGCCGACGATCGCCTCGACACTACCCTGCGCGTCTACAACGCCAACGACGAGATCGGCCAGCTGGCACAGCGCCTGGTCGACATGCAGCAGCGCCTGCGCGCGCGCATCGGGACCGAGCGTGCCGTCGCGCGCGGCAACACCCGCGTGCGCCAGGCGCTGGACAGCGCGCAGACCGGGCTGATGGTGGTCGATGCCGAAGGCCTGGTGGCGTACGCCAATCCGGCGCTGCTGGAGCAGTTTGAACTCCAGGTTGAAGATCTGGTGGGGAGCGATGCGGTGCGCCTGCATCCGGCACTGGTAAGCCTGGCCGGCGTGCGACAACGCGAAGAACGCGAGATCGGCCATTGCGGTGTGCGCTATCAGCTGATCGCCAATCCCATTGTCGACGAGGGGCATTTCCTCGGCGTGGCGGTGGAATGGCGCAGTCGCGCGCTGGAAACCCTGCTGGAAACCGAAGTGGCAGCCCTGGTCGACGCGGCCGCGCACGGTGACCTGCACGGTCGCATCGCGCTGGAGGGGAAGCAGGGCTTTGTGCGTACGCTGTCGACCAGCATCAATCGCCTGTTGACCACCTTCGAGACCAACCTTGGCGATCTGCAGGCGCTTCTGGCCGCGCTGGCCCGCGGTGACCTCAGCGTGCGCATGGAAGGTGAACTGCAGGGCGTGTTTGCGCGCATGCGCGATGATGCCAACGCCACCGTCGCGCAACTGGGCCGCATCGTCACCCGCATCCAGCAGGCCACGTCCAGCCTCGACACCGGTGTCGGCGAGATCGTTGCCGGTCACCATGATCTGTCGCAGCGCACCGAGCAGCAGGCGGCCAACCTGGAAGAGACGGCAGCGTCGATGCACGAGCTGACCGACACTGTGGGCCGCAATGCCGATGCCGCGGGTCGTGCGGATGCGCTGGTCAAGGGCGCGGCGGCAGTGGCCCAGCGTGGCGGCGAGGCGGTCGGCCAGGTGGTGGCAACCATGCATGGCATCAGCGAAGCCTCACGGCGGATCGGTGACATCACCCAGCTGATTGATGGCATCGCCTTCCAGACCAACATTCTCGCGCTCAACGCAGCAGTGGAAGCGGCGCGCGCTGGAGAGCAGGGCCGCAGCTTCGCCGTCGTGGCTGCCGAAGTGCGCCTGCTGGCTCAGCGCAGCGCGGAGGCGGCCAAGCAGATCAAGGGATTGATCGAGGATTCGGTGGCGCGTGTGGGCCAGGGCAACCAGCAGGCCGAACAGGCCGGCACCACGATGGGCGAGATTGTCGGCAGCGTGCAGCAGCTGGCGGATCTGCTGGCCGGGATCCGCAGCGCGTCGCAGGACCAGCATGCCGGCATCGCCCAGGTGAACCAGACCATCGTGCAGATGGAGGCCAGTACACAGCGCAACGCCAGTCTGGTGGAAGAGGCGGGGGCCTCGACCGCGCAGATGCAGGCGCAGGTGCATGCCCTGGCAGAAGCCGTGGGCGCGTTCCGTCTGCAGTCGATGCCACAGGCGCGCGCTGCGGCCTGATCCCGCTCCAGTAGTGCCGGCCGCTGGCCGGCACCGTCGATGATCCTGCCGGCCAGCGGCCGGCACTACCCTTGTGGCTCAGTACACGTCGCGCCGGTAGCGCCCGGTCTCCAGCAGCGTTTCCACAACCTCATCGCCCAGCGCAGCGCGCAGCACCTGGTCCACGCCTTCGGCCATGCCCTGCAGCGAGCCGCAGACATGAATCACCGCGCCACGCTGCATCCATTCGCGCAGCGCATCGGTGGCGGCATGCAGGCAATCCTGCACGTAACCACCTTCGCCATCGCGCGAGAACGCCAGGTCCACCCGCGCGAGATGGCCATCGGCCTGCCACGCTTCGATCTCGTCGGCGAACAGGAAGTCGTGCGCGCGCTGGCGCTCACCGAACAGCAGCCAGTGCCCGTGCTCGCCTGCATGGGCAGCTTCGCGCAACAAGCTGCGCAGACCCGCGATGCCGGTGCCATTGCCGACCAGCACCATCGGCACACCGCCAATGCGATGGAAACCGGGGTTGCGATGCACACGGGCCACGATGCTGGCACCGACCGGGGCATGCAGCGCCAGCCAGCCCGAGCCCAGCCCGGCTCGACCCGACAGGTCATGCACCAGGCGCACCACCAGTTCCACCACTTCATCACTCGTGGAGGAGGCGATGGAGTATTCGCGTCCGGGCAGCGTTGGCAATCCGGACAGCCACAGGCAGGCATCCTGCACTGCCAGCGCGGCGTCGGCCTCGGGCAGCTCGCGTTCACTGGCCAGCGCCAGCAGGGTGCGTGGGTGGCCGTCCACCAGCAGCGGCTGCAGCGGATCCAACCCCTGTGCCTTCAACACGGCGCTGGCGTGCCGTGCGTTGTGCCGGGGCGCGATATGCAGGATGTCGCCCGCCTGCCACTGCACGTCGGCCGGTGGCGCAAGACGGATGCGCCAGATGGCACCACCGATGCTGCCCGGATTGAGCCGGTCGCGGCCGAGCAGCCGCCACTCATGCATCTGCGTGGCCGCCGGCAGTACGCTGTCATCGGTGACGATGCCGGTCAGCGCGCCCAGCTGCAGCTGCCATTGGCGCAAGGCCGCTACCGAGGCGGCATCGACTTCGACGCGGTCGAACAACGGGCGCGCGCCGTTGCCGAGCAGCCAGCCATCAACCTGGCGACCGAAGCCGCAGTAGTGCGGGTACTGTCGGTCACCCAGCGCCAGCAATCCAAACTGCAGGCCTGACAGGTCGAGTGTCTGTGCCATCAGCCGTCGTGCAGCGCCTCGCGCCGCATCCGGTGGCTCGCCGTCGCCGAAGGTGCTCAGTACCCACAGCACCTGCGCGGTGCGTGCCAGCTGCGCGGCATCGACGCGAGCCAGTGGCAGCACCTGCACCGCATGACCGGACGCCTGCAGCTGCGCGGCGGCGCGCCATGCCAGTTGTTCTCCCAGTCCACTCTGGCTGGCATGCACCACCAGCCACGGCGTACCACCGCCATCGGCAGGCGTTGCTGGCAGCGACTGGCGCAGGTCACGCGCGGCGCGCTGGCTGCGGCGGCGGTCCAGGTAGAGCATCCAGCCGGTGATGAAGAACAGGCTCATGCCCAGGCTGCTGAGCATCACCACGACACGCCCGGGCGCGCCGAAGTAGCTGCCCGAGTGCAGCGCGAACACGCTGGTGGCCAGCTGCGCGCCGGCGCCCTGGCGCGCATAGGGGCGGGCATCGAGCGTGGCCCCCGTGCCTGGGTCCAGCTGCAGCAGATCATGCGCGCGGTCATGCTGGCCGCCGCGCTGCGACGGATCACCGGCCATCACCCGCACGTTCAGTGCCTGCCCCGGCTTCTCCGGCAGGCGCAGGTCGATGTAGCCGGTGCGCACGCCGGGCAGTGCGTACAGCGTGGCTTCGATGCGTTCCAGGTTCAGGGCGGCGTCGGTGGCGACCTTGTGCTTGGCGGCCGGTGCGACGCCCAGCAGGGTGTTGGCGGCACTGCGATACCAGTCGAACGACCACCACAGGCCGGTCAGCGCACTCATCAGGTAGATCAGCAGCACCCAGGTGCCGACCACCGAGTGCAGGCTCCACAGGAAGCCACGGCCGCTGCGTTTCCATTCCACCGCCAGCCAGCTGCGCCAGTGCCACCAGCGCCGCGGCCAGCGCAGGTAGAGCCCGGACAGGGTGAAGAACAGCAGCGCGATGGCACAACTGCCGGTGATCCATTTGCCGCGCTCGCCGGCGGCGAGGTGGCGATGCAGATCCTCGACGAAATCGAAGAACGCCTGCCCGCGCAGGGCGCTGAAGCGCTCGCCGGTGTACGGATCGAAGTAGACCCAGTGTTCCTTGCCGCCAGCGAAGCGCGCCACCGAGGGCCGTTGACCGGTGGCATCCACGCGCAGGCGTTGCAGGGGGCGATCACTGCCGGCCTGCAGCAGCGGCACCAGTTCGCTGAGTTCAAGCGGAAGCTGGCCGTCGGCATGGTGCTCGGCGATCTCGGCGAAGCCGGGATTGGCCGCCCGCAGCAGTTCATCCTCGAAGGACAGCGCGGCGCCGCTGAGGCCCATCACGGCCAGCACGGCACCGGCGGTGATGCCCAGCAGCCAGTGCAGTTGGAACAGGACGTTCTTGAACATCGAAGGAGGAGGGCCTGGAAGGCTGCCGCCCGCATCCTGCGCAACAGCAAATGAGAATTAGTCGCGGAATTCTCCGTGGCGCCCCGGCTGCGGTCAAGCAGGGGATATCGGCCGGGCGGCGCCCGGCACCCGCGGTAGTGCCGGCCGCTGGCCGGCAACCTCAGAAGCAACAGCCGAAGCAACAGCGGGTTTCCTGTGAGGAGGCGGGGTGGGTCCGGTTGCGGGGGACGGCGTGAATACGTCCATGTAGCCTCGGTCGCGCCATCCATGGCGCTCACGCCCCCTCAACCGGACCCACCCCGCCTTCGACAGTTTCCTGCGATCTGTCGGAAATACTTTTGGGGTCAGATCCGTTTTCCGCAGGAAAACGGATCTGACCCCGGAATTTCATTCGATATCTGACAGATGTGTCGACCAAGGTCGACACCTACCAACAGCCGCGAAGATCTGTCAGAGGTGGGGCGGTGTCGGAGTGCGGGGTGTCAGCCGCATGGATGCGGCTGCCAAGCTTACAGGGATGTACTTGCAGCGTCCCCGCACTCCGATACCGTCCCGCCATCCCACGGAATGCCCGCTTTGGCTTTGGCTGTTGCCGTTGCCGTTGCATTGAGCAGGGTGCAGGGCTGCAAGCCCTGCAAAAAACACCCTCACTTCACCCAGCTGTCGATCTCGCCGTGGGCGAACGGTCCCAGCTTCGCCTTCACCAGCCGGCCCTGTGCATCGAACAGCACGCTGTAGGGCAGCAGGCCCTGCGTATTGCCCAGCTGCACGCTGGCATCGCGCGGCCCCGGGGTCTCGATCACGATCGGGTAGTCCACCGGTACCTGCTGCAGGAAGCGGCGCACGTCTTCCGGCGTATCCAGCGCCAGGCCAAGAACCTGCACACCGTTATCGCCCTGGGTGTGGGCAAAGCGCGCCAGTTCAGGCATTTCTTCAACGCAGGGCGCGCACCAGCTGGCCCAGACATTGATCAACAGCGGGCGGCCGGTAGCGTGCTGGCGCAGGTCCAGCGGTCGGCCTTCAAGATCGGGCAGCGACAGCGCGGGCAGGCTGTCGCCGACCTGCAGGGCGGGTGCCACCGCCGCCACCGCAGGCGCCGCTGGCATGGCCTCAGGCGCAGCCGGCGCGGGAGCCAATCGATGCCCGGCCCACAGGCCGAGGCCGGCGGCCAGCACCGCTGTCCACAGCAGCGCTGGCCGTTGCCATTTCATCGTGCGGTGCGCAGCAGCGCTTCCTCGACCACCGCCTGGGTCAGCAGGGTCGGCAGCACGGTCGGCGGTGCGCCGGGGCCGTACACCACGTACAGCGGCACGCCCACGGCCTTGTGCTCTTCCAGGAACGTGGTGATCTGCGGATCGACGTTGGTGTAGTCACCGCGCATGTACACCGCGTTGGTGCGCTTGAGCAGTTCCTTGAACTCTGGGCGCGACAGCACGGCGCGCTCGTTGGCCTTGCAGCTCACGCACCAGTCGGCGGTCATGTTCACGAACACCACGCGGTTGTCGGCGCGCAGGCGATCCAGCAGCTGCGGCGAGTATTCGACCACGTTGTCAGTGGCCGCCTGTGCGGCACGCGCCGGCGCTGCCAGCTGGGTCACGCCCCAGGCCGGAACCAGTGCACCGATCGCCAGCAGCACGCCGAGCAGGGTGACGGCGCGCGAGCCGGTCCAGCGGTTGCGTTCAAACAGCCACAGACCGAAGGCCAGCAGCAGCAGGCCACCCAGCACCAGCGCCATGCCGTCCACGCCGCGCTGCTTGCCCAGCACCCACAGCAGCCACAGCACGGTGGCATACATCGGGAAGGCCAGCACGTGCTTGAGCGTTTCCATCCACGGGCCCGGCTTGGGCAGGCGGCGCGCCAGCGCCGGCACGAAGCCGATCAGCAGGAACGGCAGGGCCAGGCCCAGGCCGAGGAACAGGAACACGGTCATCGCCTTCAGCGGCGGGGCAATGAACGCGTAGGCAATCGCGCCGCCCATGAACGGGCCGACGCAGGCACTGCCGACCACGCAGGCCAGCGCACCGGTGAAGAAATCACCGGCCGGGCCACTGCGGCTGGCCAGCGACTGGCCGAGGTTGCCGATGCCGCCGCCCAGTGTGAACACGCCGGACAGGCTCAGGCCCACCGCGAACATGATGTAGGCCAGCGCCGCCACCACGCCCGGGTGCTGCAGCTGGAAGCCGATGCCGACGGCGTTGCCGATCGCGCGCAGGCCAACCATCAACGCACCGATCACCGCGAACGCGACCAAGACGCCCAGCGTGTACCAGAGGGCATGGCTGCGCGCGCGCTGCGGGCTTTCGCCACTCTGCGCCAGGCTCAGGACCTTCAGCGACAGGATCGGCAGCACGCAGGGCATCAGGTTCAGTACCAGGCCACCGGCCAGCGCCAGCAGCAGGACCCATACGAACGAACGGTCCGGATTCGGCGTGGTCACCGGCGGTCGCGTGCGCAGCGCGTTGTCACCCTGTGCATCGGCGGCGAACTCACTGCTGGCGGTGCCGTCACCTGCAGCAGGGGTCGTTGCATCCGTATTGGGCACGGTTGGCAGCAGGCGCAGCGGTGCGCCGTTGGCGGCTTCGCGTGGTGCGCCGTTGGCAGCGGGCAGCGGGCTGATCACCTCATTGCGCGGTGGCGCCTGGTCGGCACTGCTGCTGACCTTGCCGGCCGGAATGGACAGCTTCACCCGGCGGGTCATCGGCGGGTAGCAGATGCCATCGGTCTGGCAACCCTGGAAGGTCACCACCAGAGTGCTGTCGACCGCATCGGCGATGGAGCGGCGCAGCGGCAGCGGCACTTCCACCTGGTTGAAGTACACCGAGACATCGCCGAAGTGTTCGTCGCGATGCGACTGTGCGGCAGGCCAGCGCAGCTTGTCGGCCAGCACCCCGGTGCTGCCGTCCAGCTTCACCGAAGTGCGGTCGCGATACAGGTAGTAGCCCGGTGCCGGGCTGAAGCGCAGCAGCAGGGTATTGCCGTCGCTGGCGATGGCGTCGAAGCCGAACGCCTGCTCCGACGGCAGCGGCAGCGCCTGGCTGTTGCTGGCCGCCCCCGGCAGGCGCAGGCCACCGCTGTTGCCGGCACCGGCCAGCGGGTTGTTGAACGGGCTTGCGGCACCGGCACGCGCGGCAGGCCCCGCGGCCGCCGCACCGGCGCCCGGCAGGGTGACCTGCACCACGCGCTTCTGCGGCGGGTAGCAGACACCGGCATCGGCGCAGCCCTGGTAACGCACTTCCAGGCTGATGGTGCCGGCGGCGTCGGTCGGCGTGCCGGGCAGGGTGGCCTGCAGGCGTTCGCGATAGGTTTCGACTTCGCCGAAGAAATCGTCGTGGTGCTTGTCGCCCTTGGGCATCTGCAGCGCGCCGGCATTGAAGGCCGGGTCGGCCTTGACGCTGGTGCGGTGGCGATACAGGTAATAGCCCGGTGCGATCTTGAACTGCAGTTGCACCTGGCCCCGTTCGGGGGCGCTGGCGGTCAGCGCGAACGCCTGGTCCACCGGCAGCAGGTCCTTCTCATCCAGCGCGAAGGCCGGCAGCGAGAGCCACAACAGGGCGCACAAGGCGGCGCCACGCGCAAACAGAGTCTTCAATCAGTGTCCTCCCGGGTCTGTGCCCGGATCCAGTCCAGATACGCCGGCAGGCCGGCCCGGGTTTCGACCGCAATGCACTCCGGGAGTTCATACGGATGCAGTTCGACGATCCGGGCAATCGCGTCATCGACGCGACTCGCGGTGGTTTTCACCAGCAGCTGCAGCTCGGCGTCGGTGGTCACCTCGCCCTGCCAGCGGTAGGTCGACTGCGCGCCATCGAGGCGGGTCACGCACGCGGCCAGGCGCTCGCCGACCAGCGCGTGCGCGATGCGCTCGGCACTGGCCCGGTCCGGGCAGGTGGTCAACAGCAGCAGGACGGGATCGACGGTCGACATGACCGTCGAGTATAGGGCCGCCGCCGGGTCAGGGCCCGGCGGCGGCAGCGGACCGCTGCGTTGCGCGGTCAGTTGGCCAGCTGGCAGGAGGCCGGCTTGGCCGAGGTGAACAGGCCCGGGGTCGCCCACTCGGGGTGGTCGATGAACGGGTTGCGGTTGCCTTGGAAGCTGTAGATCACGTCGTTGCGGGCACGCTCGGCATCATCCGGCGGATCGGACAGGTGCCAGTCGATCAGCGTCGAGAGCAGGCCCATGTAGGCCGGCGAACTGCTGGTCTTGACGATCCTGCTGCGGTCGTCGGTCAGCTCCAGGTCCGGCTCGGACTGGCCGGTGGCCGCATCCTTGCCGCCCTCGTAGCGGATCGCCATGTACATCACCGCACGCGCCATGTCGCCCTTGCGCTTGCCCCACACCTCGAAGGTGCCGGTGTTGCCGTCCGGCGTGCGCACCCAGTTGGAGTTGCCCGGGTAGCCGCCGCTGCCGCCGCCCTGGCCGTTGTTGGCCTCGGTGGCACGTTCGCCGCAGTTGGCGTCGCATTTGCCGAACGGCTTGTTGCCGCGATCGGCGTTCCACTGCGCGTCGGTCAGGTACAGCATGTGGGTGTCGGTGTACGGCGCGTACGGCAGGCCCTTGTCGCCGGTGGTGCTGGCAAAGCCCAGCGAGTTCGGCCAGGTGTGCTCGCGGTTGTACTTCAGGCCGCCGCCGCTGCCGGCGCGGTCGGTCACCTTGGCGTAGCTGCGGTTGCGATACGCATCCAGGATCCTGCCGCTGTTGTTTGGATCCTCGTCGGCGATTTCCAGGATGGTCCAGGTGCTGGTGCCCGAGCCGCTGTACGGGTAGGCGGTGTGGCCCTTGATGGTGGCGTGCAGCGAGCAGCGCAGCTGGCTGGGGCTGCTGGTATTGACCTTGGAGTAGTAACCGGCCGGCACGCCCGGGTTGCCCGGGTCCGGATTGCCGCCGGTGCTGGCCACGGTGAAGGCGATGCGGCTGTCGGCGGCGGGGTGCGCCCCCTGCAGGTCGGTGATGCGCGCGGCGCGGATGTCGAAGCGGCAGGCTTCACCGGCCACCAGCGCGGTGTTGGTGGACAGCTTCACGCTGCGGCCGCTGGCCGGGTAGGTCAGCGGCACGCTGCCGGAGGTGCCGCAGCTCAGGGCGAAGGCGCCGCTGGCCAGGTTCACCGTCTCGCTGAACACCACTTCCAGGTCGGCGGCGGCCGGGAAGGTGCTGCTGCCCTGCGCCGGGGTGGTGGTGGAGACCGACGGCGGCGTGTTCGGGCCCGGGGTGCCACCCCCGCTGAAGGTCTGGCCGTTGTTGCAGCTGCCAAACGTCTGCCTGGCCGATTCGGCCCAGGTGAAGTGGGCGTACTGGCTGCCGCTGCCGGTAAGCTGAAGCGAGGTGCCCGGGGCCGTGCTGTTGGTCTCGGCCACCGGAATGTTCTGGCTGGTCATGCCGGCGGCAGGGCCACCGGAGGCGGTGATGGCGCCCTCGTAGCTGAGGAACTGGACCACCTTGCCGCTGGCATCGACCAGGGCGATGCCGTCGTTCGGGCCGTTCTGCAGGCCGTTGGTCGGGTAGCTGACCACGGCCAGGGTGGCGCTGCCGCAACCCGCGGCGGTGCCGGCCGGGACCGGATTGTTGGCGTAGACCGTGGCGGCCGAAGGATTGCTGCCGTTGTAGAGATAGAGGCGGTAGCCGGACAGGTCCTCGCCCGCGGTAGCGACCACTTCGATGGCTTCGCCGACGTCACCGGCGGCGGTGCTGTCGTCGTAGTGCAGTTCGTTGATGAAGACCTCGGCCTGGGCCGGCGCGGCGGCCAGCGCCAGCAGGCAGGCGGCGGCAAGCGGGGACAGCAATCGCATCGACTACTCCTTGTGATTGGGAATGCGCGGCCGAGCCTAAGGCCGATCCAGTGACACTTTGTCGTAAATGAACGTCAGATATCTGACAGTGCGACGCGAGTCACCAAAAGTCGAGGATTCCAGAGACAGGGTTGCCGCGTTGCACCGGCATCCAGGCC
Organism: Stenotrophomonas sp. STK17_22; assembly: GCF_051983905.1. Taxonomy (NCBI): domain Bacteria; kingdom Pseudomonadati; phylum Pseudomonadota; class Gammaproteobacteria; order Lysobacterales; family Lysobacteraceae; genus Stenotrophomonas; species Stenotrophomonas sp. STK17_22. The sequence goes on along the minus strand of NZ_CP197010.1, from coordinate 4,696,733 downwards.
TTCACATGGGCGCAGATCGAGTGGGCCCGGGGCAGTGAAATTTTTTCCGCGAGCGGCCTTGAAAGGTCCGGGGCCAGCTCCATCTCTGTCCTGCTCCCGATTCATCGGGCTTTTTCGCGAGCAATGCTGGCAGTCACCTGGGGTGAGTGCTAACATCGCCAGACTTTTTCAGACCAATCAATAACTTAAGAGGTCTCTCATGAGCATCAAGCCGCTGCACGACCGCGTTGTGGTCAAGCCGATCGAAGCCGACGAAATCTCCGCCGGTGGCATCGTCATTCCGGATTCGGCCAAGGAAAAGTCCACCAAGGGTGAAGTCGTGGCCGTCGGCCCGGGCAAGCCGCTGGACAACGGCAGCGTGCGCGCGCCGTCGCTGAAGGTCGGCGACAAGGTCATCTACGGCCAGTACGCCGGCAGCTCGTACAAGAGCGAAGGCGTCGAGTACAAGGTCCTGCGCGAAGACGACGTGCTCGCCGTCATCGGCTGAGCCTCGGCGCGACCTGTTTCAACCTGATTCCCAAATCCCAGCCGCCGGGCATGGTCCGGCGCTACCAATGAGGTAATTGCAATGGCTGCCAAGGATATTCGTTTCGGTGAAGACGCCCGTTCGCGCATGGTGCGCGGCGTCAACGTTCTCGCCAATGCCGTCAAGGCCACCCTGGGCCCGAAGGGCCGCAACGTCGTGCTGGAAAAGAGCTTCGGTGCTCCGACCATCACCAAGGACGGCGTTTCCGTCGCCAAGGAAATCGAACTGGCTGACAAGTTCGAGAACATGGGCGCGCAGATGGTGAAGGAAGTTGCTTCGCGCACCAACGACGACGCGGGCGACGGCACCACCACCGCCACCGTGCTGGCCCAGGCCCTGATCCGCGAAGGCGCCAAGGCTGTTGCCGCCGGCATGAACCCGATGGACCTGAAGCGTGGTATCGACAAGGCCGTCGTGGCCGCCGTTGCCGAGCTGAAGACCATCTCCAAGCCGACCGCCGACGACAAGGCGATTGCCCAGGTCGGTACCATCTCGGCCAACTCGGACGAGTCGATCGGCCAGATCATCGCTGACGCGATGAAGGAAGTCGGCAAGGAAGGCGTGATCACCGTTGAAGAAGGCTCGGGCCTGGACAACGAGCTGGACGTGGTCAAGGGCATGCAGTTCGACCGCGGCTACCTGTCCCCGTACTTCATCAACAACCAGCAGTCGCAGACCGCTGACCTGGATGACCCGTTCATCCTGCTGCACGACAAGAAGATCTCCAATGTCCGTGACCTGCTGCCGGTGCTGGAAGGCGTCGCCAAGGCCGGCAAGCCGCTGCTGATCGTTGCCGAAGAAGTTGAAGGCGAAGCGCTGGCCACCCTGGTGGTCAACACCATCCGTGGCATCGTCAAGGTCGTGGCCGTCAAGGCGCCGGGCTTCGGCGACCGTCGCAAGGCGATGCTGGAAGACATGGCCGTGCTGACCGGCGGCACCGTGATCTCCGAAGAAGTGGGCCTGTCGCTGGAAAAGGCCACCATCAAGGACCTGGGCCGCGCCAAGAAGGTGCAGGTCTCCAAGGAAAACACCACCATCATCGATGGCGTGGGTGACAAGGCTGCCGTCGACGCACGCGTCGGCCAGATCAAGACCCAGATCCAGGACACCTCCTCGGATTACGACCGCGAGAAGCTGCAGGAACGCGTGGCCAAGCTGGCCGGTGGCGTTGCCGTGATCAAGGTCGGCGCTTCGACCGAAATCGAAATGAAGGAAAAGAAGGATCGCGTCGACGACGCCCTGCACGCCACCCGTGCAGCCGTTGAAGAAGGCGTGGTCCCGGGCGGCGGCGTTGCCCTGGTCCGTGCGGTCACCGCGCTGGCCGGCCTGAAGGGCGCCAACGAAGACCAGAACCACGGCATCCAGATCGCCCTGCGCGCGATGGAAGCCCCGCTGCGCGAAATCGTGGCCAACGCCGGCGACGAGCCGTCGGTCATCATCAACAAGGTCAAGGAAGGCACCGGCAGCTTCGGCTACAACGCCGCCACCGGCGAGTTCGGCGACATGCTGCAGTTCGGCATCCTGGACCCGACCAAGGTGACCCGTTCGGCGCTGCAGAACGCGGCCTCGATCGCTGGCCTGATGATCACCACCGAAGCCATGGTTGCCGAAGCTCCGAAGAAGGACGAGCCGGCCATGGGCGGCGCCGGTGGCATGGGCGGCATGGGTGGCATGGGCGGCATGGACTTCTAAGTCCCCCGCGTTCACCCCGCAATGAAAAACCCCGCCGCAAGGCGGGGTTTTTTTGTGGCCGGTTGGAATCGAAATAGTAGATCCACGCCATGCATGGATGCCGCTGCCAGGTGCAAATCTACCCGCGGCCCTCGCGCCGCTGCAGCCACAGGTGGGCCACCAGCAGGGCCAGCGCGCCGCCAGCGATCATGCCCTGTACCCACGGCAGACCCGTGATCGGCGCAAGCAGCAGGCCCGCCACCATGCCGATCAGACTGGCGCCGACGGCCACCCGCTGACGTCGCTGCCGATGTGCGGCCTGGCGATGGCGTGCAGCGATGCGCAGACGCCGTGCATCCGGCCGCATTACGGCCTCGGCAATGGCATCGATCTCTGGGCGATTCATCCTGCGTCCTGCTTGGGGAGTGTGCCTGCATCCTGGGTCATCATCAGTGCCGCGCGCAACCAGGCCATGAATGCGGGTACTGCCGCGTTGGATTCGCCGTCCGAATGGGTCACCGCGTAGTAGGCGAAGGCCTGGGGCCAGGGCTGGTCGATCACCACCTGCAGCCGGCCACTGGCCAGCTCTTCGGCGGCATGGATGTCGCGCACCAGGGCGACGCCTTGCCCGGCCACCGCCGCGCGGATCAACAACAGGTCGTCATCGAAGGCAGGGCCGCGCTCCAGTCGTTCATCGACGGGCAGATCCAGTGCCTGGAACCACAGCCGCCAGTCGCTGCGGTCGGCGTCCTGCAACAGGGGCAGCTGCAGGCAATCCTGCACCGAGCTCACCGTCGGTGCGCCGGCCAACAATGCCGGACTGGCCACCGGCAGCAGCACCGGTGCCATCAGGTGCTCAGCATGCAGCCCCGGGTAACGCCCGAGACCGTGGCGGATGGCGATGTCCACCCCCTTGCGGCGCAGGTCGACCAGCGCCGCGCTCGAGTCCAGCTGCACGTCCACCTGCGGATGCAACGCACTGAACGCACCCAATCGCGGTGCCAACCACTGTGCGGCGAAGCTCGGTGCCGCACTGATGCGCAGCGTGCGTCGCGTTTCCCAGCGCTCCAGGGTCTGCAGGCTGTGCGAGATCTGCTCGAAGGCCTGCAGCAGTTCCGGGTATACGCGAGCGCCTGCGACGCTGAGCACCACGCCATGCCGGGTGCGGTCGAACAGGTTCACACCCAGCCGTTCCTGCAGCTGCCGCAATTGCTGGCTGATCGCACCAGGTGTCACCCCCATCGCTTCGGCGGCAGCGGTCAGGCTGCCATGGCGGCCGGTTTCAACGAAGGCCCGCAGGCCCAGCAGCGGCAGCACCGCACCCATGTCCATTCTCCTGTAGCCGCGTCGGCACGCGCCGCGCTGCGACAGCATATCGAGCGTGCCGCAGGCTGTCGCGCGCCTGCCGCTCACGTTGAGCTGCGCTCAACTTCCCATGCAGGAGACATCGTTTCCTTCCCGCGCCAGCGCTTCCTAGACTGGTTGCACGGCTGCTGCAGCGCCCGTTCCCGCATCGCCCGGCCACCTTCAACGGCCGGTGCATGCCGTCGCTCCCTGCGTCCAGGATTCCCATGAACGAACCTTCGCTGCACCTGTACTCCGACAGTTCTCCCAATGGCTTCAAGGCCACCATCGCACTGGAAGAACTGGGTCTTCCCTATCGCCTTCACCACGTCCACATCGCCGATGGTGAACATCGCCATCCCGACTTCCTGCGGCTCAACCCGCATGGTCGCATTCCCGTGCTGGAAGATCGCGCGCGCGGCATCGTTGTCTTCGAGTCGGCGGCGATCCTGATGTATTTGGCCGAACAGGGCAATGCGTTGCTGCCTTCCGAACCGGTTGCGCGCTGGGAGACGCTGACCTGGCTGATGTTCCATGCCGCCAGCGTCGGCCCGATCCTCGGCCAGCGCGTGCACTTCGAGCATTTCGCACAACAGCCCGATTCCGCGGCAATCGAACGCTACCGCCGCCTGAGCGACGAGCTGTTCGGCGTACTCGACCAGCGCCTGCAGGGACGCGAGTGGTTGGCTGGCGATCACTACTCGATTGCCGACATCGCCCACTTCGGCTGGCTGCACATCGCCCGCATCATCGACATCGATTTTTCGCGGCATCGCCATCTGGATGCGTGGTACGCACGGGTTGCCGCACGCCCTGCGGTACAGCGCGGCGTGCAGCTGCCCGAGCCGGCCACCGGACCGTAAGGAGGCGATGCTGATGAATGATTCCCTTGCGATGCCGGGCGCATCGGCGCCCGCCTTTGCCACGCACCCGGGCTACCAGCGCATGTTCCGCGCCGACGCGCTGACCCTGGGCATCTACCTGCCGCTGCGTTTCTACCAGGGCGACATGGCCGTGCTGCAGGGCCAGGCGCGGCTGGTGGAGGAGATCGACCGCTACGGCTTCGCTGCGGTGTGGGTGCGTGACGTACCGCTGTTCGATCCGTTGTTCGGCGATGCGGGGCAGCTGTTCGATCCATTCACCTACCTTGCGTGGCTGGCAGCGCGCACACAGCGCGTGGCCCTGGCCACCGGCAGCGTGGTGCTGCCACTGCGCCATCCGATCGATCTGGCCAAGGCCGCGGCGTCGATCGATCAGCTGTCCGGTGGGCGGCTGGTGATGGGTGTGGCGTCCGGTGATCGACCGCTGGAGTTCCCTGCCTATGGACTGGAGCACGCGGCGCGCGGAGAGCGTTTCGCCACCGCAATGAACGAGATGCGCCGTTGGCTGCAACCGGGCACGGATGGGCGGATGACACATGCCGGTGCCGGGCAGGGCGTGCAGTTGCTGCCGCCCACGGTCAGTGGCCGCGTTCCGCTGATCGTCACCGGTGGCGCACGCCAGCCACTGGAATGGATCGGCCAGCATGCCGATGGCTGGCTGACCTACCCAGAGGCCACCCATGACAACGCTGGTCCGCAGCGGCTGGCCGCGAAGATCGGCGCTTGGCGCGCGCTGATTCCGGACGGCGGTTTCCGTCCGCACATGACCAACGAATGGATCGACCTGGTGGACGATCCGGATCATCCACGCATGCCGTTGCGGGGTGGCTTCACCCTGCGCACCGGCCGCAAGGGTCTGATCGATCTGCTGCAGGCCTGGCAGCGGGCCGGCGTCAACCATGCCGCACTGGGGATCCAGTTCGCCGAGCGGCCTGCCGGCGAGGTGCTGCAGGAGCTGGCCGAGGAGGTACTGCCGTTGTTCCCGTCGCATCCCGGGCCGGCGGCGAAGGTGATGGACTGGTAGCCACGCCGAAGGGGATGGCATATGATTAGGCGCCTAATCATATCGGTATGGATGATGATCGAAGCCAAGCACCATGCCCTGATGGATGAGGCGCAGCGACGCGGCCACGCCAACGTCGCGCAGCTGCGCCTGTGCTTCCAGCTGCTGTCGTTGTCGTCGTCCATCGACCACGATTGCGCCACCCGGCTGGCGCCACACGGGCTCAGTGAGGGTCGCTTCATCGTGCTGTTCCTGCTGCATGGGGCCGGTGGCACGCTACCGCCCCACGAGCTGGCCGAACGCGCAGGCGTCACCCGCGCCACCATCAGCGGCCTGCTCGATGGCCTGCAGCGCGAAGAACTGCTGCAGCGTCGCAGCGATGCTGAGGATGGCCGTCGCCTGCAGATCGTATTGACCGCACGGGGAAAACGCTTGACCGAGACACTGTTTGACCAGCACACACAGTGGATCAGTGGTCTGTTCAATGGTCTGGATACCGATGAACAGCAGCAGCTGTCGCGGTTGCTGCACAAGGTCTGGCAGCACACCGATGCTGGACGAGAGTCTGCAGCATGAGTCCGGCGATTGCGGCGCAACGCCTGCATGAACTCAACACCGGCCGCGTTGCCACCACCCATCTGGCCGAATGCCTGGCGGTGGATTTCGCCGCACTGCTGCAGGTTGTGGCGCCCGCGCTTGCACCGGAAGCGCTGCAACGCATGCAGGATGCCTCAGGCAAGGGCATCACGCTGCGCATGGCCCTGGCCGCGCAACTGCTGCGTGAGGCGGGGCAGGGTGCGCCCGCACTCTGGCAGCATCACCGCTCCGATACCGTGCGCGGCTGGGCCTGCTACCTGATCGGCAGCGATGCCCGCGCAACGTTGGCAGAGAAGCTGCAGCAGATGCGCACGCTGGCCGATGACCCACACTTCGGCGTACGCGAATGGGCGTGGTTGGCGTTACGCACGGACATCGTTGCCGCGCCGATGCAGGCGCTTGAGTACCTGCAACCATGGGCACAGGAAACATCGCCGTACCTGCGCCGCTTCGCCTGCGAAGCGCTGCGCCCACGCGGTGTCTGGGCCACGCATATCGCACTGTTCAAGCAGCATCCGGACCTTGTGTTACCCATGTTGGAAGCACTGGCTGACGACCCGGAACGCTATGTGCAGGATTCGGTCGGCAACTGGCTCAATGACGCCGGCAAGACTCAGCCGCAGTGGCTGCGCGCGCTGTGCACGCGTTGGCAGCACGAGCGCCACAGCGACGCCAACGCCTACATCCGCAAACGCGCATTGCGCTCGTTCCGGTAGTGCCGGCCGCTGGCCGGCAACCCCGCAACCTCGTAAACCTCAAGGAAGAACCACCATGTCGCACACCTTCATCGAGCTCTACACCGCCACACCTGCCTGGACCGCACTCCCACCCGAGCAGCGGAATGCCTTCTTCGCCCGTATTGGCGCCGGCATGCAGCAGTTCGATCCAGCCCGCATCACGCCGCTGGCGATGGGCCGCATTGCCACGGACGTACCGCACGGCAGCGATGAGCAGTTCTATGCGGTCTGGCGCTGTGCAAGCCGCGAGGAGGTCGATGCGCTGGTGGCCGGCATCGCCGCGACCGGCTGGCATGCGTACTTCACCACCACCCATGCGGTAGGCGCGATGGACAGCATGGCCCAGCACCTGGCCGACCTGGCCGCCCTGTAGCGGGGCGGCAGACGCCGGCAGATCCCGGGCCTCGGCATGGGAGGCACATGCGCCTGTCACCCAGACACGGTAAACAGTGCATTGCCATGTCCATCCGCAGGGAAGTCGATCATGCAGAGCACGCTCCAGGTCACGCTGTTCGGCCCTCTTGGCGACAGCCCGGCGTTGCAGTTGCCGGGCCTGGAGGGGCCGTCGGTGGCCATTCCGGAATCGGTCCTGCGGCGGTTGGTTTCCGACCTCTACACCGCGCGTTCCCTGCTCAACCCCGAGCAGCTGGACGAAGCCAGGCAGGAGCTGGACCGCGTGCTGGAGCGCTGGGCCGACATCCATGAGGGCCTGCTGCTGGATGTGGAAGTGCATGGTAAATGAGCAACTTCGCGTGGCTGCCGCCGCGTAGGCATGGCTGGTGCGCACCTCGCTGAACCGCGCCCCCAGTTGCGGATGAAACATTTTGCACTGCGCAAAAGCTGTGCTATCAATAGATCCCATGAACGCAGCCCCCACCAGCTTTTACTGGTATTACTTTCCGAAGCCACTGGCGGAGGAAGGACTGCGCTCACCCTGAAGAAAGCTTCAGACGCATTCCCGAAAGCCGCCAGCGAACCTGGCGGCTTTTTTCATGCCGCCACGCTGGGGACCCCCAACGTTCCGGAGATCTCCCGCAATGCCCCCGCACACCGACGACCTGCGTATCCGCACCATCGAACCGCTGACACCGCCTGCCCAGCTGCTGGCGATGCTGCCCTGTGACGATGAAGCCTCCGACACCGTCAGCGCCTCGCGCGCGGCCCTGCACCAGATCCTGCATGGCCGTGACGACCGCCTGGCGGTGGTGGTTGGCCCGTGCTCGATCCACGACCCGAAGGCCGCCATCGAGTACGCCCAGCGCCTGAAGCCGCTGCGCGACGCACTGGCCGGCGAACTGGAAATCGTCATGCGCGTGTACTTCGAGAAGCCGCGCACCACGGTGGGCTGGAAGGGCCTGATCAACGATCCGGACCTGGACGGCAGCTTCAAGATCGACAAGGGCCTGCGCATCGCCCGCGGCCTGCTGCGCGACATCAACAAGCTGGGCCTGCCGGCCGGTGTCGAGTTCCTCGACGTGATCTCGCCGCAGTACATCGCCGACCTGGTGGCATGGGGTGCGATCGGCGCACGCACTACCGAAAGCCAGGTGCATCGCGAGCTGGCCTCGGGGCTGTCGTGCCCGGTCGGCTTCAAGAACGGCACCGATGGCAACGTGAAGATTGCGGCCGATGCCGTGGGTGCGGCATCCAACCCGCATCACTTCCTCTCGGTCACCAAGCAGGGTGGCACCGCCATCGTGTCGACCACCGGCAACCCGGACTGCCATGTGATCCTGCGCGGCGGCAAGCAGCCGAACTACGACGCCGGCAGTGTCGCCGAGGCCTGCCAGGTGCTGGCCAAGGCCAAGCTGCCGACGCGCCTGATGATCGACGCAAGCCATGCCAACAGCCTGAAGAACCCGGAGAACCAGCCGAAGGTGATCGACGACATCGCCGTTCAGCTGGAAGACGGCGAACAGCGCATCGTTGGCGTGATGATCGAGAGCCATCTGGTCGGTGGCCGCCAGGAACTGGTGGAAGGCCAGCCGCTGGTCTATGGGCAGAGCATCACCGATGGCTGCATCGACTGGGACACCACCGTGACGGTGCTGGAGCGACTGGCTGCGGCCGTGCGCGCCCGTCGCGACGTGAAGGTGTCCGAAGCAGCTTGATGGAAGCCGCCTGAGTGCGGCACGTGTGTGGATGGCGGCCAGCGCCTGCGGGGGTGCGGCCGCGATCAGGGCCGGTCGGAGTTGGAGACCGGCCCATCTGCACCGGCGATGCGCCTGGCGCTGCGCATGAGCGACAGCGCCAGGTACATCGCCGGGGTGGCAGTAGATCCACGCCATGCGTGGACGATTCGCCGTCCCCGGCAATGACGGCTACGACCCGCCGGAGGCCACATTTGTCGCGGGCCCGTCGGGTCGCACCCGGCACGCCAAGTGGTCCAGTCCGCACAGTGCGATGATCCGCCTTGGACACGTAGAGTCGAGCTTGCTCGACTGCGGAAAAACGTGCACCAACGGCAGTCGAGCAAGCTCGACTCTACTCAAGGTCCGCAGTAGATCCACGCCATGCATGGATGTGGGCCACAATGCGATCACTTCTCCCTGCGGCTGCCGCCATGAAAGAACTGATCATCCCTGAAGCTGCCCAACGCGACGAATCTTCGGTCGAGATGATTCGCGTGTGGATCGCTGAGCGCGGGCTGCATGCATCATTGAAAGTGGGGCTGTACGAGGATCGCCCCGACATCCGCGAAGAACGTGCCTGGGGGCGAATTCTTGCCGACGTTGCCCAGCACGTTGCCGACGCGCTGGTGACCAGTGAGGGCATGGACCGTGACGTGGTGGTCGAGGCCATCAAGGCAGCCTTCAACGAGGAGCTGCAGGCGCCATCCAGCGGCCGGTCCGGCGGGTTCGTCGTGCGGCGTTGACGGTAGATCCACGCCACGCGTGGATGAATTCCCCGCCCCACGTTCACCGCTTCGCCCGAATCCTCGCCAAGGCCAGATACATCGCCGGGGTCGTGTACAGCGTCAACCACTGGCTGACCAGCAAGCCGCCGACAATCGCAATGCCCAGCGGTTGCCGCAGCTCCCAGCCTTCGCCGTTGGCCAGCATCAGCGGCAGCGTGCCCAGCAGCGCTGCCAGCGAGGTCATCAGGATCGGCCGCAGGCGCAACCGTGCGGCTTCCATCACTGAATCCTGCGCGCTCAGCCCGCGCCGCTCGCCGGCCAGCGCGAAATCCACCAGCAGGATGGTGTTCTTCATCACCACGCCCACCAGCAGGAACAGGCCGAGCAGGGCGATCAGGTTCAGTTCGTTGCCGAACAGCCACAGCGCCAGCAGCGCACCGACACCGGCCGAGGGCAGGGTGGACAGGATCACCAGCGGCTGCAGGAAGCTCTCGTAGAGGATGCCCAGCACCAGGTAGACCGCCAGCGTGGCGCCCAGCACCAGCCATAGCTGGCGCGCGCGCAGCTGATCCAGCCCGCCGGCTTCACCGGACAGTTTTCCCTGGACCGAACGTGGCAGCATCAGTTTCGACATCGCACCATCGATCGCCTGTGTGGCCTGTTCCAATCCTACGCCCGGTGCCAGTGCGAACTCGATCCAGATCGAGGCGAACTGCTCGCTGTGGTATACCCGGTCCGGTGCCATGCCATAGCGCCAGCTGGCGATGCTCGACAGCGGAATGCGCTGGCCGTTTCCATCGATCACCTGCAGGCGTGACAGCGTGCCCGGGTCCTGGGTGTGCTTCGGGTCCAGCTCCATCACCACGCGGTACTGGTTGAGGCTGTCGTACAGCGTGGCGACCTGGCGCTGGCTGAAGGAGTTGTTGAGCATGTTGGCGACGGTGCGCAGGTCCACGCCGTGGCGCGCGGCTGCTTCGCGGTCGATATCCAGCACCACCTGGCGCATGCCCGCTTCACCCTGTGCTTCCACGTCAACCAGTTCGGGCAGGCCACGCAGGGCGGCAGCCACCTTCGGTGCCCATTCGCGCAGGGGCGCTGTATCGGCTGAAAGCAGCTGGAACTCGTACTTGCCGCTGCTGCCGGCGCCCTCCAGGCGGATGTCCTGGTCCACCCACAGATAGAGATTGCCGCCGGGCAGCTTGGGCAGCCGCGCGCGCAGGCGGTCGATCACCTGCTGGCTGGACACCTTGCGCTCGGCCAGCGGCTTCATCTTGATCATGATGAAGGCGTTGTTGACCCCGTTGCTGCCACCGATGTAGCCGATGATGTCCTCGATGGCCGGATCGGACAGCAACAGCTTCCTGTACGCATCGATCTTCGGTTGCATGGCCTGGAAGGACAGGCCGTCATCGCCGCGCGCGAAGCCACGCAGCTGCGCGGTGTCCTGCTTGGGCACGATGCCCTTGGGCACCTGCTGGAACAGCCACGTGTTGAGCGCGATGACTGCAACGAACGCCAGCAACGGCCAGCGCAGCCGGCGCAGGCTGACCTGCAGCGTACGCAGGTAAGCGCCGCGCACGCGCTCGAACAGTGCGTTGCTGGCGTGCTGCCAACGCGAGGGTTGCTGCGCGGCATCCACGAACAATCGTCCACACAGCATCGGAACCAGGCTCAGCGCGACCAGCACGGAGACCGTCATGGCCGCCACCAGGGTCAGTGAGAATTCGCGGAACAGGCGTTCGACGAAGTCATCCAGGAACAGGATGGAGACGAACACCACGGCCAGTGCAACGTTCATCGACAGCAGCGTGGCACCGACTTCCGATGCGCCACGCACCGCCGCCTGCCAGCGGTCAGCGCCCAGCTCGCGATGGCGGGCGATGTTCTCCAGCACCACGATGGCATCGTCCACCACCAGCACCGCCGCGACAATCAACGCCATCAGCGAGAGCGTGTTGAGCGAGAAGCCCATCAGCGCGATCAGCGCCAGCGTACCGAACAGCACCACCGGAATCGCCACGCTGGGCACCAACGCTGCACGCCAGTGGCCGAGGAAGCCGAGCACCACCAGCACCACCAGCACGATCGCCAGCACCAGCGTGAGCTCTGCTTCGTGCAGGGTGGCGCGGATTACCGGCGAGCGGTCCATCACCAGCCGCATGTCCACGCTGGAGGGCAACAGCGCATGCAGTTGCGGTAGCTGCGCCTGGATGGCATCAACGGTGGCGATGATGTTGGCGCCGGGTTGGCGGCTGACGATCAGCAGCACGGCGGGGCGTTCGTTGTGGAAGCCGCTGGCGTAACGGTCTTCCACGCCATCGGCAACGGCGGCGACATCGCCCAGCCGCAGCGTGCGGTCGTCGCTGACCTTCAATGCCAGTTCGCGGTACTGCGCGGCCTGGCGCAGCTGCAGCGGCGCTTCCAGCTGCCACTGCTGGCGGTCATCGCCCACGGCACCCAGCGGGCGCATGGCGTTGGCGCGGCCGATGGCCTGGGCCACGTCCTCCAGTGCCAGGCCTGCATGGTTCAGCGCATTCGGGTCCAGCGATACACGCACGGCGGGCAAGGCGCTGCCGCCCACCTGCACTTCGCCCACGCCCGGCACCTGCGACAGCTTCTGCGCCAGCACGGTGGAGGCCAGGTCATACAGCTGGCCTGGCGAACGCGTGTCCGAGGTCAGTGCCAGCGCCAGGATCGGTGCCTGTGAGGGATTGACCTTGCGGTACTGCGGCATGCCGGGCATGCCACTGGGCAACTGCCCGCGTGCAAGATTGATGGCGGCCTGCACTTCACGCGCTGCCTCATCGATGTCGCGGCCGAGTACGAACTTCAGTTCGATCTGGGTCTGGCCCTGGGTGCTGGCCGAGTCGATGCGTGAGATGCCGGGCAGGCTGCCCAATGCGCGCTCCAGCGGCGTGGCGACGGTGGCTGCCATCGACTCGGGCGAGGCGCCGGGCAGGCTGGCGCTGACTTCGATGGCCGGGTAGTCGACCTGCGGCAGTGGCGCCACCGGCAACAGGCGCAATGCCAGCAGGCCGGCCAGCACTAGCGCCACCGCCAGCAGGATCGTCGCTACCGGGCGCTGCACGCAGGCCTGCGCCAGGCGCGCGATGGGGTTCACGCGCGCGCCTCGTCAACCGCCACCGGGGACGCTGCACGGCCACGCTGCAGGCGGTCGAAGGCCAGGTAGATCACCGGCGTGGTGAACAGGGTCAGCACCTGGCTGACCAGCAGTCCGCCCACCATCACCCAGCCCAGTGGCTGCCGCAGTTCGGCGCCGGAACCGCTGGCCAGCATCAGCGGCACCGCGCCGAACAGTGCAGCCAGCGTGGTCATCAGGATCGGCCGGAAGCGCAGCAGCGCGGCCTGATGAATCGCCTCGCGCGGTGACATGCCGCGTGTGCGCTGCGCGTCCAGCGCGAAGTCGATCATCATGATCGCGTTCTTCTTCACCAGGCCGATCAGCAGCACGATGCCGATCACCGCGATCAGGTCCAGGCTGCGTCCGCTTACCCACAGTGCCGCCAACGCACCGACGGTGGCCGAGGGCAGGGTGGAAAGGATGGTGATGGGGTGGATGAAGCTCTCGTAGAGCACGCCCAGCACGATGTACATCACCACCACCGCGGCCAGGATCAGCCACAGTGTGGACGACAGCGAGCTGCTGAAGGCCGCTGCGGCACCCTGCAGGCGAAGTTCGATGCTCTGCGGCAGGTTCACCTGTGCGCGCGCGGCGTGCACAGCCTCCACCGCTTCGCCCAGTGATGCGCCCGGGGCAAGGTTGAACGACAGCGTGGCCGCCGGGAACTGGCCGACATGGTTGCGCAGCAGGGCGGTCGGGCCCAGATCCACGCGTGCCACCGCACCCAGCGGCACGGTCTGCCCACTGCTGCTGCGCACACGCAGGCCCGTGATCGCCTCCGGCCCGGGCTGTCGTGAAGGATCGGCCTCCAGCACCACCCGGTACTGGCTGGCCTGGGTGAAGATGGTCGAAATCTGGCGCTGCCCATAGGCGTCGTACAGCGCATCGGCTACTGCTTCCACGCTTACGCCCAGGCGCGCCGCCGCATCGCGGTCGATTGCCACGCGCGCCTGCCGGCCCTGCATCTGCAGATCGCTGGCGACATCGCGCAGTGCAGGTTGCTGGCGTAGCGCCTGCAGCAGCTTCGGGGTCCAGCGTTCCAGTGTTTCAAGATCCGGCGTGGTCAGGGTGAACTGGTACTGGGTGCGGCTGATGCGGTCTTCGATGCCCAGCTCCTGTACCGGCTGCAGGTACAGGGTGATGCCGGGGATCTTCGACACGCGCTGTTGCAGGCGCGCCATCACCACGGCGGCGCCATCGCGGTCGCCGTGCGGTTTCAGCTCGATCAGCAGGCGGCCGGTATTGAGCGTGGGATTATTGCCGTCCACGCCGATGTAGGACGAGACGCTGGCCACCGCCTCGTCGGCTTCGATGGCCGCCGCCAGCGCCTGCTGGCGCTCGCGCATGGCCTGGAATGAGATCGCCTGCGGCGCTTCGCTGATGCCCTGCACCAGGCCGGCATCCTGCACCGGGAAGAAACCCTTGGGCACGGCGAAGTACAGCGCCACGGTCAGTGCGAGGGTGGCAACGGTGGCCAGCAACATCAGCGGCTGGCGCTGCAGCACCCAGCGCAGCTGGCGGTCGTAGAGGCCGATGACGCGGTCGAAGACATCGGGCGCATGTGCAGTCTTCGCGTGCGGCTTCAGGAACCGCGCGCACAGCATCGGCGTCAGCGTCAGCGAGACCACCAGCGAAATGCCGATGGCTACAGCCAGTGTCACTGCGAACTCATGGAACAGTGCACCCACCAGGTCGGCCATGAACAGCAGCGGGATCAGCACCGCGATCAGCGAAACAGTCAGCGACACCAGGGTGAAGCCGATCTCGGCTGCGCCTTTCAGTGCTGCATCGCGGGGGCTTTCGCCTTCCTCCAGATGGCGGGCGATGTTCTCCAGCATCACGATGGCGTCGTCCACCACGAAGCCGGTGGCGATGGTCAGCGCCATCAGCGTGAGGTTGTTGAGCGAATAGCCGGCCAGCAGCATGACCGCGAAGGTGCCAATGAGCGACAGCGGCACCGCGACGCTGGGAATGAGCGTGGCCGGCAGATTGCGCAGGAACACCCAGGTGACGAGCACCACCAGGCCGATGGCCAGTACCAGTTCCTTCTGCACGCCGCGCACCGACGCGCGGATCGATTCGGTACGGTCGCTCAGTACATTCATCTGCACGCCGGCGGGCAGCGTGGCCTGCAGCTGCGGCAGCAGCGTACGCACCTGCTCGACCACGGCGATCACGTTGGCGCCGGGCTGGCGCTGGATGTTCACCAGTACTGCCGGCGTGGTACCGATCCACGCAGCCAACTGGCGGTTCTCGGCGCCATCGGTAATGGTGGCTACATCGCCCAGCCGCAGCGGCGCGCCGTCGCGCCAGGCCAGTACCAGGGCACGGTACTCATCCACGCTGCGCATCTGATCGTTGGCATCGAGCATCACCGCGCGGATCGGGCCATCGAAACTGCCCTTGGGCAGGTTGACGTTGGCGGCGGCGATGGCGGTGCGGATGTGGTCCATGCCCAGGTTGTTGGCGGCCAGCGCCGCTGGATTGACCTGGATGCGCACCGCCGGGCGCTGGCCACCGGCCAGGCTGACCAGGCCGACGCCGGGCAACTGCGCCAGGCGCTGGGCGATGCGCGTATCCACCAGATCGTGCACCTGCGGCAGCGACAGGCCTTGCGAGGTCACCGCCAGTGTCAGGATGGGGGTGTCGGCCGGGTTGACCTTGCGGTACACCGGCGGCACCGGCAGGTCCCCGGGCAGGAAGCTGCCCGCCGCGTTGATGGCGGCCTGCACGTCCTGCTCGGCCACACCCAGCGACACCTCCAGCCCGAACTGCAGGGTAATGACCGAGGCGCCACCGGAACTGGTCGACGACAGTTGTTTCAGGCCGGGAATCTGGCCGAGCTGGCGCTCCAGCGGTGCGGTGATGGTGCGTGTGGTCAGTTCGGGGCTGGCCCCCGGATACAGCGTGGTGATCTGGATGATCGGGTAATCGACCTGCGGCAGCGCCGCCACCGGCAGCAGGCGATAGGCCAGCACGCCGGACAGCAGCAGCGCCACCATCAGGAGAGTCGTTGCGACCGGGCGCAGGATGAACGGGCGCGAGAGGTTCATGCGCCGGCCTTGGTCGCGGCCTCCTCGGTGATGATCTCCACCGCCGTGCCGTCTTCCAGCCCGTCGATGCCTTCGATCACCACCTTGTCCCCTGCGGCCAGCCCGGAGCGCACGGCCACGCGTCCATCATCGGCTGGACCGAGCACCACGGTGCGGCGTTGTGCCTTGCTGTCCTTGTCGACGATATGCACGTAGTTGCCCTGGCTGCCGAACTGCACGGCGGCATCGGGAATCAGCAGCGCGGGCTGCTCGCCCAGCTGCAGGCGGACGTTGACGAACTGGTTGGGGAACAGCGCCAGATCGTGGTTGTCGAAGTGCGCACGCAGTTTCAACGTGCCGGTGGTGGTATCGATGCGGTTGTCGACGCTGGACAGCGAGCCGCGGGCCAGCTGCCGGCGTTCTTCGCGGTCCCAGGTTTCCACCGCCAGTGCCGGTTGCGCCTGCACGGCATCGAGCAGCGCAGGCAGCTCGGGTTCGGGCACGGGCACGGTGAACAGCACGCTGATCGGCGCGGTCTGCGCCAGCGTCACCAGGCCTTCGGCATCGCTGGCGCGCACCAGGTTGCCCACGTCCAACCGGCGCAGCCCGACGCGGCCACTGACCGGCGCGGTGATGCGGGTGTACTGCAGCTGCAGGCGCGCTTCATCAACAGACGCCTGATCGCTGAGGCGGCGGCCCTGCAGCTGGCGCACCTTGCTCTGCTGGTCGCTCAGTTCCTGCCCGGACACGTAGTTCTGCTTCTGCAGTTCGCGGTAGCGCTGCAGCTGGCGCTCGGCGTTTTCCAGCTCGGCCAGATTCTGCTGCTGGGTACCCTGCGCCTGTGCCAGCTTCACTTCATACGGGCGCGGGTCGATCTGCGCCAGCAGATCGCCGGCCTTCACCTGCTGGCCTTCCTGGAAATGCAGCCGTAGCAGTTCGCCATCCACGCGGCTGCGTACCACCACGCTGTGCAGCGGGGTGACCGTACCGACCGCCTTCAGGCGCAGCACCAGCGGCTCGGCGCTGGCGCGTGCCACGCGTACCGGCACCGTCTTGCCCGGCGCATCGTCGCTGCTGCCGGCGCCATTCCGGGGCCACAGCCACCACGCCAGAACGGCGACGAGGGCGATGGCCAGCACCGCCCACAACAGGCGGGCACGACGGAAGCGGGAATTTTCGGCGACAGACATGGGGCATCCTGCGCCCTGCGCGCGCAGGGACATGCGGGCCCGTCGGCGCGTTCACGGCACCACGGGCAGCGGGGAGGGAGTTGTCTGGCGGGGCCGCGGGCGCGGCGTGGCTGGATGCCGTCGCGGCAGCGACGGGGTGACAATGGTAGCCAATCACCCCGGCCAATGCCGCATGACCATGGTCATGCAACGCATTCGGTAGTGCCGGCCGCTGGCCGGCAACCTGCCGGAATCTGCGGGCGCGTGCCGGGTTGCCGGCCAGCGGCCGGCACTACCGTCAAACAATCAATGCACTTCGTCGTGGTACACGAACTTCGGCATTTCCCAGCGGTAGTGGATCGCCAGCAGGCGCAGCGCGAAGCCGCCGCCGAGGCAGCACAGGATCGCGGTGGCGTCGGCCACGCCCCAGTGCAGCAGCAACAGGTAGGCCGCGCCGGTCAGCAGCGCGATGATCGCGTACAGCTCCTTCTGGAAGATCAGCGGCACCTCGTTGCAGAGAATGTCGCGCAGCACGCCGCCGAACGCGCCGGTCAGCATGCCGGCGATCAGCACGATCGGCATGGCATGGCCGGCCTCGCGCGCGATCGAACAGCCGATCAGGGTGAAGGCGATCAGGCCCAGGCCATCGAGCACCAGGAAGGTGCGGCGGAAGTGGTGCATCCAGCGCGCCACCCAGGTGGCGATCAGCGCCGCGCACACGGTGAAGCCCAGGTACTCGGGATGCTTCACCCAGCCCAGCGGGTAGTGGCCGAGCAGGATGTCGCGCAGCGAACCGCCCCCGAGGGCGGTGACGCAGGCGATCATGACCACCCCGAACAGGTCCATGCGGCGACGGCCGGCGGACAGCGCGCCGGTCATGGCTTCGGCGGAAATGGCGATCAGGTAGATGATGGACAGCAGCATGGGACAGGCTCCGGGCGCGGTGGGGCCGGCCATGCGCGACTACCGCCACTGCCTGCGCAATGACGGGATGACGATGACCGGTGCCGCTCCCGCTGTCCTTTTGCCTGAGAGTTCAGCGGCGTTGGCCGCGTGCCCCTTCGGCGGATCGTCCCGGGCGTGCCCGGTGACCTCTCTCCAGCTCGGCGAGTCGAATGCATGGTTGGTGGGATTCCAGCCCACCGGCCTGAGCGATCATGGGAGCCTGCGCCTTCGGCGGGCGCCAGCGCGGCGCCTCTCTCCTGCATTCGGGCGCCAGTATATCCGCTGCAGTGCAGCACGGCATAATCCGGGCATGGCCCCGTCCCTCCGCCCGTGGTTCCTGTACCTGCTCGAATGCCGCGATGGCAGCTACTACGCCGGCATCAGCACCGATGTGGAGGCGCGTTTCGCCGCCCACCAGGCCGGCAAGGGCGCGCGCTACACCCGGGCACGGCCGCCACTGCGCGTGCTGGCCGTGCGCGAGTACCCGGACCGGGCCGCCGCCTCGCGGGCCGAGTGGCAGCTCAAGCAGCAGCCGCGCGAACGCAAGCTGGCCTGGCTGCAGGCGCCGGTCCTGTAGATCCACGCCATGCGTGGATGGTGTGCTGGGCCATGCCATCATCGCCACATCCATCGACACAGGAAGCGGTCCGATGAAATCCTGCTGGATGCTGATGTTGACGTTCTGTATCACCCTGTCGGCCTGCGCCCAGACTCCGCCACCGCTGCAGCACGGGCAGATCGGCAGCGCCGCCGAACTGGCCGCACAGCGCGGCCCGGACACGCCCGAGCCCATCCACCTGCGCCGCGACCAGGTGCCGCCCGATCTGGTCGACCTGATCCCGCTGGCCGAAAAATGGGGCATCGGCGATGACCTGCTGCGCGATGAGATGCAGGAACATGCCACCGACGCGGAAAAGCGCGCGATAGCTGATGCGCTGAAGCATCGGCATGCGCGCATCTCCGCCTGGCTCGACAGTTTCCCGCAGGGCCAGCCGATGACCGACGAAGCGGCCGCGTTCCTGTACATGCAGCTGAGCGTCGACGAAATGGGCCTGATGCAGTAGATCCACGCCATGCGTGGATGCGGCTTGCCCATGCCATGATCGCCCCGCGCCCAGAGCTGGAGACCCGGATGTCCACGATTGCCCTGCTGTTCGCTCTTTCCGCAGCAACGAGCCCTGCCGCCGACCCGGCCACCATCGCGGCCATCGAAGCCACCTGCCACGATTACGTCGACGGCCAGCTGGAGGCCGACCCGCAGCGCGTCGCCCGCTCCCTGCACCCGGACCTGGCCAAGCGCGCGGTGCTCGGCGATACACCCGACGAACGCCTGGGCCTGCGCCGCATGTCGAAGGAAGAGCTGGTCGCGTTGACGAAGCAGGGCGCGCTGAAGACCCCGAAGGATCAATGGGACCGCCGCTGCACGGTGCTGGACGTGACCGGCAACGCCGCCTCGGTGCGGCTGGAAACCCCGTGGTTCGTCGACTACTTCCACATGGGCCGCTTCGACCAGCGCTGGGTCATCGTCAATGCACTGTGGTACCCGAAACCGAAGGAGCCGTAGAGCGATGCGTGCTGCCGGCAAAGCATGGATCTCCGTCGTCATGCTGGCCGCGGTCATCGCACTGCTGCCTGGCCTGCTGTACCGGCTCGGGCTGGCGCTGGTGGAAGGCCGGCCGAAGCCGGCGGACCGCGCACCCAGTGGTATGGCTGCGTGCAGCAGTGAGCAGCGCACGGGATTCCAGCCGATGAATCCATGGAGCTTCACGACGCGGTTCTTCGATCCTGAAGCGTTGAAGAAGGCGACTGACGTCGAGCGCGAAGCGTTCTGGGTTGCACGCCGCCACCTGATGCGGCAGCCAAGGCACGACATGCTGCGCTGGCATCTCAGCAGTACCGCACTGACAGTCTGGATCACCCGGCATTGGAGTAGCACGCAGATTGCCGATGCCGCGAGGAAGGAGGATTTCTGCCGCACCTGGTCGAAACGGCGGGTGCCGGGCGGCCCGATGAACCGGTAGATCCACGCCATGCGTGGATGGTGTTGACGGGGTCAGAGCCCTTTCCTGCGGAAAGGGATCCGACCGCGCAGCAGCCGGCCAGCGGCCGGCACTACCGTCGGGGTCGCCGGTCTTCCTGGTCATCACCAAAAATGATGCGCGCGCTGCGCTGGTAGCTCCAGTACGCCACGGCCCAGTTCAGCAGCACCACGATGCGGTTGCGGAAGCCGATCAGGAAGAACACGTGTGCGGCCAGCCAGAACCACCAGGCGAGGACGCCCGAGAGTTGCAGCCGGCCCAGGTGCACGATCGCGGCCATGCGGCCGATGGTGGCGAGGTTGCCGAAGTCGGCGTACTTGAACGGCCCCGGTGCGGCCTTGCCATGCAGACGCGCGCGGATCACCTCGGCCACGTACTTGCCCATCTGCTTGGCGGCGGGCGCAACGCCGGGTACCGGCTTGCCATTGGCCTGGTTCAGTGCGGCCAGGTCACCGGCCACGAACAGCTCGGGGTGCCCAGGCAGGGTGAGGTCGGGTTGCACCTGCACGCGTCCAGCGCGGTCCAGTGGCACCTCCAGGGTGCGCGCCAGCGGTGAAGCGGCCACACCGGCGGCCCACACCACAGTGCGGGCCGGTACGAACTGATCGCCGAGCTTGAAGCCCTGGCTGTCGATGTCGCTCACCGGGGTGCCGGTCAGCACTTCCACGCCCAGCTTTTCCAGCTGACGGCGCGCCTTCAGCGAAAGCACTTCCGGGAACGAAGACAACACGCGTGGGCCGGCCTCGACCAGCCGCACCTTGGCGCTGGCAGGATCGATGTGGCGGAACTCGTTGCGCAGCGTATGCCGCGCGATTTCTGCCAGGGTGCCGGCCAGCTCAACACCGGTAGGTCCACCGCCGACCACGGCGAAGCTCAGCCACGCCGCCTTCTTCGCCGGGTCCGGTTCGGCCTCGGCGCGCTCGAACGCCAGCAGCAGCTTGCGGCGCAGTGCGATGGCATCGTCCAGCGTCTTCAGCCCGGGCGCATCATCGGCCCATTGGTCGTTGCCGAAGTAGGCGTGGGTGGCGCCGGTAGCCAGCAGCAGGCTGTCGTAGTCCAGCGTGCTGCCATCGGCCATGCGGATCTGCCGGGCCTGCTTGTCGATGGTCACCACTTCGCCGAGGCGGACTTCCACATTGCGCTGGTGGCCGAGGATGTGGCGCAGCGGCGCGGCGATGTCCGGCGCGGACAGGCCGGCGGTGGCCACCTGGTACAGCAGTGGCTGGAACAGATGGTGGTTGCGGCGGTCGACCAGGGTGATGCGTATGCGCTCGCGGGCCAGGGCACGGGTGGCCCAGAGACCGGCAAAACCGCCGCCGACAACAACCAGGTGGGGAACGCGCTCGCGACTCATCGACTCACTCCAGTGGGGGCATTGGGGGAAGCGCCTGGCATCTTCGCACGATGGCGCCCTGTCACGTCAGCGCCCGCATGGATCGGCGATACTCGGGTTCAGGCAACCGCCCGTGAGGAGCCCATGAGCGAACCGGAAAAGCGCATCGCCCTGTTGATCGACGCCGACAACGCGCCGGCCTCGAAGATCGACGAGGTCCTGGCCGAAGTCGCCCGCTACGGCGTGGCCAACGTGCGCCGCGCCTATGGCAACTGGAAGAGCCCGCGGTTGAAGGGTTGGGAGGCGGTGCTGCACGAGTACGCGATCCGCCCGATCCAGCAGTTCGCCTACAGCAAGGGCAAGAATGCCTCGGACATGGCGATGGTGATCGATGCCATGGACCTGCTGTACGCGCGCAATCTCGATGGCTTCGCCATCGTGTCCAGCGATGCCGATTTCACCCCGATGGTGATGCGCCTGCTGACCGATGGCGTGAAGGTGTATGGCTTCGGCGAGAAGAAAACCCCGGAGCCGTTCGTCAACGCCTGCTCGAAGTTCACCTATCTGGAAGCGCTGGGCCAGACCCATGCCAGCGTGCCGGATACCGAACAGGCGTCCAGCGAACAGGCATCGAACGAGCCTGTTGCCAACGACGATGCCCGGCCACGCAAGAGTGGTGCGGAAATGCGCAGCGACACGCGGCTGGTGAAGATGCTGCGCCGCGCGGTGTCCGCGGCCGAGGGCGAGGATGGCTGGTCGCACCTCGGCCCGGTCGGCAGCCAGATCGGCAACCAGGCGTCGTTCGACCCGCGCAACTACGGCTACGGCAAGCTCAGTGACCTGCTGGCGGCGATCGGCCTGTTCGAGCTTAAGAAGGATGGCAAGTCCTCCTACGTGCGCGCGCTGCCGAAGAAAAACCGGTAGTGCCGGCCGCTGGCCGGCAGCGCGCAGATGCCCGATTCCGCATCCGCCACCCACACACCCACTCCGATCAGGCGTATCGTTGCCGCTCGCATTGCCAGCAAGGAAAAAACCCGCATGTTGAAGATCTGGGGCCGCCGCAATTCCAGCAACGTCCGCAAGGTGCTGTGGTGCGCCGAGGAAATCGGCCTGCCGTACGAATCCATCGAGGTTGGTGGCAGCCATGGCGGCACGCAGACGCCGGAGTACCTGGCGATGAATCCCAACAGCCTGGTGCCGGTGATCGAAGACCATGGCCTGCCGCTGTGGGAATCGAATGCCATCGTGCGCTATCTGAGTGCGCGCTACGCGCTGGGCACGCTGTACGCCGAAGACCCGATGAAACGTGCCCAGGCCGAGAAGTGGATGGACTGGAGCACCTCGCGGATGGCGCCGCTGTACACCGACCTGATCTGGGGCATCATGCGCACCGCCCCAGCTGACCGCGACGAAGCGCGCATCAATGCCGCCATCGTGCGTGCCGGTGACTACCTGGCGATGGCCGATGCCACGTTGGCCAGACAGCCGTGGCTGTCGGGCGAGACGTTCGCGATGGGTGACATCCCGCTGGGCTCGCTGATCTATGCCTGGTTCGAACTGCCCATCCAGCGCCCGGAACTGCCGCACCTGGCCGACTGGTACGCCCGCCTGCGCGAACGCCCGGCCTACCAGCGCGGCGTGATGTCGCCGCTGACCTGAGGGGTAGCGCCGGGCCATGCCCGGCGAGCGTGGTATGCGGAGGACCGCCGGGCATGGCCCGGCGCTACCGTTCGTCTGCCTCAATACAGATCCGTCGGGTCCATACGGACCGACGGTAGAGTCGAGCTTGCTCGACTGTTTCTGGCGCACGGCAGTCGAGCAAGCTCGACTTTACGCAGCATTGGGCAGCGCCCTCAATACAGATCCGTCGGATCCACATCCAGCGACCAGCGCACTTTGCGTGCCTCCGGCAGCGCATACAGCTGCGGTACCAACTGCCCGAGCACGCTGTGCAATGGCGGCCGCTGCAGGGCAGACAGCAACAGCTGGGTGCGCTGGTAGCCGGCACGCCGCGGCATTGGCGCCGGCATCGGCCCGTAGGCCTCGACCACATTCTGTTCCCCCAGCAGTTGCCGCGCCGCCAGCAGGAACGCATTGGCATGCTCGACCTGCTGTGCCTCGGCGCGCATCAGTGCCAGATGCGCGAACGGCGGGAATCCGGCGGCCTGGCGCTGGTTCAACTCGGCCTGCGCGAACGGGTGGTAGCCACCGCTCACCAGGGTTTCCAGCAGCGGATGCCCGGGGTGATGGGTCTGCAGCCAGACCTCGCCGGGATCGCGTGCACGGCCGGCGCGGCCAGCGACCTGGATCAGCTGCTGTGCCAGTTTTTCACTGGCACGGAAGTCGGCCGAGAACAGCCCTTCGTCGATGCCCACCACCACCACCAGTGTCAGCTTCGGCAGGTCGTGGCCCTTGGCCAGGATCTGCGTGCCGACCAGGATGCCGGGTTGGTCGCCCAGCCTCGCCAGCTGCTGTTCCAGTGCGTCGCGTCGTGAGGTGGTGCCGCGGTCGATGCGCACCACCGGAAAATCGGCAAAGGCGGCGGTGAGGTGCTCTTCCAGGCGTTCGGTACCGATGCCCTGTGGCTGCAGCGCCAGGCTGCCGCAGGCCGGGCATGCCAGCGGCGCCGGTTGCCGCGCACCGCAGTGGTGGCACTGCAGCCGGCGGCCGCCACCATGCACGGTCATCGGTGCGTCGCAGCGGTTGCACGGTGCGGTCCAGCCGCAGTCGTGGCACAGCAGCACCGGTGCGTAGCCACGGCGGTTCTTGAACACCAGCACCTGCTGGCCACGCTGCAGGTGCTCGCCGATGCCGGCCAGAACATCGGCCGAGAGGCCATCGTGCAATGGCCGTTTGCGCACATCAAGGATGCGCACGCGCGGTGGTCGTGCATCGCCGGCACGCTGCTTCAGGCGCAGGTGGGTGTAGCGCCCGGCATAGGCGTTGTGCAGTGTTTCCAGCGAGGGCGTGGCACTGCCGAGCAGCACGGGAATGCCGAGCGCCTTGGCGCGCACCAGGGCGAAATCGCGCGCGTGGTAGCGGATGCCGTCCTGCTGCTTGTAGCTGCCGTCATGTTCCTCGTCGATGATCAGCAGACCGGCCTGCGGCAGCGGCGTGAACACTGCCGAGCGGGTGCCGACAATGACCCGTGCTTCACCACGTGAGGCGGCTGCCCAGACGCGAGCGCGCTCGTTATCGTTCAAGCCCGAATGCAGCGCATGCACGGCGATGCCGAGGCGGCCGCGGAAGCGTGCCAGGGTCTGCGGAGTCAGGCCGATTTCCGGCACCAGCACCAGCGCCTGCCTGCCCTGTGCCAGGCAATGGATGATCGCCTGCAGGTAGACCTCGGTCTTGCCGCTGCCGGTCACGCCATCCAGCAGGAAAGGCTGGAAGCCGTCGGCGGCGTTGATCGCAGTCACGGCCTCGGCCTGGTCCGGGTTGAGCGTGGGCCCGGGCAGCGGCTGCGCATGCTGCGGTGCCACCGTCATCGCCACGCGCTCGGCCAGTGCACGCTTGGCCAGACTGCGTGCGGCGGTGCGCCAGTCCTCCATGCGTTCGCCCAGTACGTCTTCATCCACCACGGCCTCGGCCAGCAGTTCGGCCAACTGCCGCGGGCGGCTGCCGGCGCGCAGCTTCCCGCGCTGGGCATGGCCTTCGGGTGTCAGTTGCCAGCCCCAGTGATGGGTGTCGGGCAGGGCCTCGCCGTGGCGCAGCGGGCCGGGCAGGGCGGTGCTGAGTACTTCGCCCAACGGCGCGTGGGTGTAGCGCGCCAGCCACTGCAGGCTCTGCCACAGCTCACCCTGCAGCAGCGGCTGCGGGTCGCACCAGGTCAACGCCTGGCGGAGTCCCTGGCCGTCGTCGGTCTGGCCGTGTCCCACCACCACACCGACCAGCTCACGGTTGCCGAACGGCACCTTCAGGCGGCAGCCGACCGCAACCGTGGGGGCCACGCCCTCCGGCGACAGGTAGTCGAACAGGCGGGGCAGGGGGACGGGCAGGGCGACCTGCAGGGTCGGAATCGGTGAAAGCATCGGGCCAGTGTACCGGGCCATGCGCGCGCGAATGGCGGAGTGGGCGGCGGCGGGGCGGGGTCCGTTGAATCATAAATGTCACCTAAATATCGGTGTCCATTGGAGATTCAGTCTTATCCACATGTTCTGTGGATAACGCTGTGCGTTACCGGTCGGCGGGCGCGCAGGAGGCCGATGGCGACGGCCTCACGCTCGGGTTGGTCAAAAAATCGCCATACTTTAAAATACATCAAAATCAATGATTTAAGTGTGAAACAATGCTGAAACAGAGTGAATTCAGCTGGATGCCACAGTTTCCTGCGCAGGCAGCGTGGTGCTGTGCACAACCTGCAGCACGAAGTGCCTGTGGGCGCAAGTCCTACGGGCGCCGATGGCCTGCCGCTATCATGCAGGCAGACCTTTGGAGTGATCGATGACGGCTGTGCCCGCCCCTGTTTCCTCGACCGCGGCCGGTGCGCTGTCGGCGTTCCTGCGAGGTGTTGAACGCCGCGCCCTGGTGGTGGCTGAACTGCAGTGCGGCGATGCTGCCCGGGCCGAACAGACCCTGGTGGCGGTGATGCGCGCGTTTGCGGCGGTCGCCAGTGACCTGCCGATGGCGCAGTGGCCGACCCGCTTCTGGACCCTGCTGGGCCAGCGCCAGGCGCTGCGTGAGCCGGTGGGCGGCCAGTGGGAGCCGCCGCTTGCCGCCTTGGGCCAGATGGGACCGTTGCCGCGCCTGGCGCTGTTGCTACGGGTGGGCGGCAGCCTGGATGAAGGTATCGCCACGCGCGTGCTCGACCAGGACGAAGCCGGCTACCAGCAGCTGCTGGCCGATGCCTGCCCGCGTGACGCGCACGGCCAGCCCGACGCCTCGGCCTGGCGCCAGCTGGCCGAACAGGTGCAGCTGCGCATCCGCGATCTGCCCGTCAAACGCCTGCAGCAGCTGCAACAGCCGGCCGCACCGACGAGCAGCAGTGAAGCGCCGACCTCCAGCTGGCGCACCCCGCAGCGCGACGAGCGGGCTGCAGCCACTGGCAAGCGCCGCCGCGCCAATGCCAAGCCGCGCTGGCGCGGTCCGTTGATCCTGCTGGTGACCGTGGCGGTGCTGTTGGCCGCAGCGCTGGGGTGGCGCTACTGGCAGGGGCATTCCTTCGGCAGTGATGCACCGCTGCCGGAGGGTGTGGTCGGCGAAGCCGGTCCGGTGACGGTGGAAGCCCTGCCACCAAGCAAGGTCAACGCCACCCCGGATGCGACCACGGCCCAGGCCACGGACGACGCCACGATGCTGGCCGACCGCGACTATCCGCTGGTGGCCGATGCCGATCTGTATGCGTGGACCGCCGCGGGCGGCCCGCTGCCGGTGGACGAGTCGCAATCCAAGCCGAGCCGGCCGGAGCCGGCCAGCGCCACGCTGGAAACCGCTGCTGCCGATGAATAAGACCGTATTCGCCAGCCTGCTGCTGGCCCTGCCGTTGTCGCTGTCCGCCGCGCCGCAGACCTTGAACGTGCCGCTGCCGCCGCCAGTGCCGGGCAGTTCACCGGCGGCCCCGGCCACCACAGGTACGACGCCCGCTGCGTTCGCCCAGCTCGATGCCCAGCAGCAGCGCCAGCGCCGCGCCGACTACGCCGCATGGCGGGCATTGCCGGAGGGCGAGCGTGAGCGGATCCGTCAGGCCGCTGCGCGATTCAATGCGTTGCCGGCCGACCAGCAGCAGCGCCTGCGCCAGCAGTTCCAGGCGCAGGACCAGGCCTTCCGCGAAGGCTGGCGGCTGGGCCCGCAGCTGGGCCTGGAGTTCCCCAAGCTGCACGGCCTGTTCGGCTTCGTGCCGCCGGAACAGCGCGAGGCCGCGCTGGCCGTGCTGCGCCAGCTCAGCCCGGCGCAGCTGGCCCAACTGACCCTGGTGGCACAGCGCACGCCACCGCAGGAGCGCGACAAGGTCCGCGGCGCGTTCCTCGCGGTGCCGCCGGCCGAGCGCGATACCTGGCTCAAGCGCCAGGCTGGGCAGTAGAAAGAAAAGGGGACGGAGGGGATTAAGTCGTATTAGGCACAGTCGGGCTTGAAACGACTTAATCCCCTCCGTCCCCTTTTTCTGTTCGTAACGTGATCGCAACGCGTGATGCCGGGGCCTGCCGGAATCCAGCATTCACGCCATGTCATGGGAATGCGCGCGCTGCACGCGTAAGATGGCGGCCCGCAACCCGGTGCCTGTGCCCTTCGCGCGCAACCGTAGTTCGCGTCAAGCACCTTATGTCTACTGCAACCTCCACGCCGCGCTTCAGCAAGGAAGTCGGCGCTACCGGTCTGCTCGCCCTGCCGCTTGTGCTCGGGCATGTGTCCACCGGTCTGATCTCCTTCGTCGACAATGTCATTGCCGGCCACCACGCCACGGCGACCCTGGCCGCGGTGACCATCGGCACCGCCCTGCTGTGGCTGCCGATGCTGATCCCGATCGGCACCCTGATCTCACTCACCGCCTCGGTGTCGCAGCTGCATGGCGCTGGCCGCGAGCGCGAGATCGGCCCGCTGTTCCGCCAGGCACTGTGGCTGGCGCTGGGCCTGGGCCTGATCATGTTCACCTTCCTCACCGTGGTGCCGCCGCTGCTGCCTGCGTTCGGCATCGCACCGGACATCGTGCCGGGGGCCACCGCGTTCCTGCACGCGGTGCGCTGGGGCGGACCTGCGCTGACCCTGTACTTCTGCATGCGCTATCTCAGCGAGGGCATGCACTGGACGCTGCCGACCATGCTGCTCGGCTTCGGTGGCCTGCTGGTGCTGGCACCGATGGGCTACGTGCTGGCCAACGGCAAGCTCGGCTTCCCGGAAATGGGCGCCGAGGGCCTGGGCATCGCTTCGGCGGTGATGATGTGGCTGCAGGCGATCGCCTTCGCCACCTACCTGTGGTTCACCAAGCGCTTTGCCCACCTGCAGCTGTTCTCGCACTTCGAAGGACCGCGCTGGAAGGCGATCTGGGACCTGCTGCGCACCGGCCTGCCGATCGGCATCACCGTGCTGATGGAGGGCGGCCTGTTCATCGTCACCGCGCTGCTGATCGGCCGCCTTGGTGCCAATGAAGCGGCCGCGCACCAGATCGCGATCAACGTCGCCCAGCTGTGCTTCATGATCCCGATGGGCGTGGCCGAGGCCACCACCGTGCGCGTCGGCCATGCGGTCGGTCGTGGCGATGGCTTCGGCGTGCGGCGCGCGGCCTGGGCCGGCTACGCGATCATCATGGGTACGCAGACGTTGTCGGCAGCGGTGCTGCTGTTCGGCCATGACGCCATCGTCGGTGTCTACACCAACGACCTGGCAGTGGCCGGCCTGGCCTCCACCCTGCTGCTGTACGCGGCCACCTTCCAGTTCCCGGATGGCATCCAGGTGCTGTCGGCCGGCGCGCTGCGCGGGCTGAAGGACACCCGCGTGCCGATGTTCATCGCCATGTTCGCGTACTGGGGCCTGGGCATGCCGCTCGGCGCCGGGCTCGGCCTGGGCCTGGGCATGGGCCCGCAGGGCATGTGGATCGGCCTGATCGTCGGCCTCACCGCCGCCGCCATCCTGATGGGCTGGCGCCTGCGCCGCAGCAGCCTGCACATCGGCCAGTCCAGCCTGTCCTGATCCGTCCCGCCCGCCCTGCCGACCCATGGCGGGCGATCCCCTGACTTGTGTCCGATGCCGCATCACACGGCACCGGCTATGCTGGCACCACGGCAAGAAGCCATCCGGAGCGTTCCATGAATCAACCCGTGCCCCCGCTGCCCCCGGCGCGTCGCAACCCCGTCGCCAGTTTCTTCATCGGGCTGTGGGACGTCATGAACTTCACCCGCCGGTTGATCCTCAACCTGGTGTTCTTCGGCCTGCTGTTCCTGCTGCTGGTGATGTTCGTCATCGCCGCCGGCATGGGCGCCGGTGCCAGCAAATCGCTGCAGGACCGCACCACCCTGGTGATCGCGCCGGAAGGCCGCCTGGTCGAGCAGTTCAGCGCTGACCCGGTCAGCCGCGCGCTGGCCAAGGCGGTGGGCGACAACGGTGCCGAAGAGATCCAGCTGCGCGACCTGCTGCGGGTGATCGAGTCGGCCAAGGAAGACAAGAAGATCGAGCGCGTGGTGCTGGAGCTGGACAAGCTGCAGCCGTCGGGCTTCGCTTCGCTGCGTGAAGTGGCCGCGGCACTGCAGGACCTGCGTGCGTCCGGCAAGCAGCTGGTGGCCTACAGCGAGAGCATGGGCCAGTCGCAGTACCTGCTGGCCGCACAGGCCGACGAGGTCTACCTGGACCCGATGGGGTCGGTGGTGCTCGAGGGCCTGGGCCGCTACCGCCAGTACTTCCGCACCGGCCTGCAGGACAAGCTGGGCGTGGACGTGCACCTGTTCAAGGTGGGCGAGTACAAGTCCGCCGCCGAACCCTACGTGCTCGACGCCGCTTCGCCGGCCTCCAAGGAAGCCGACCTGTTCTGGATGAACGACGTGTGGCAGCGCTACCTGGGCGACATCGCCAAGGCCCGCCGCCTGGATCCGGCACAGCTGGCCGCCGGCATCGACACGCTGCCGGAAGGCATCGCCGCTGCCGGTGGTGACCTGGCCAAGTTCGCCCTGCAGCAGAAGCTGGTGACGTCGCTGAAGACCCGCGAGGAATTCGAGGATCTGATGATCGAGCGCGGCGTGGCCGACGAAGATGCCGACGGTGGTTTCCGCAACATCGACTTCGGCTCCTACCTGGGCCAGCTCGATGCGCGCCGCAACCCGGTCGACAGCCGTCCGCAGGTGGCGGTGGTGGTGGCCGCCGGCGAGATCAGCGGTGGCGACCTGCCGGCCGGCCGCATCGGTGGCGAATCGACCTCGGCGCTGCTGCGTGCCGCGCGTGACGACGAGAACGTGAAGGCCGTGGTGCTGCGCGTGGATTCGCCGGGTGGTGAAGTGTTCGCCTCCGAGCAGATCCGCCGCGAAGTGGTGGCCCTGCAGGCCGCCGGCAAGCCGGTGGTGGTGTCGATGGGCGACCTGGCCGCCTCCGGTGGCTACTGGATCAGCATGAATGCCGATCGCATCTATGCCGATCCGTCGACCATCACCGGTTCGATCGGCATCTTCGGCATGGTGCCGAACTTCAGCCGCGCGCTGGACAAGATCGGCGTGCACACCGACGGTGTCGGCACCACCCGTTTCGCCGGTGCGTTCGATGTCACCCGCCCGATGGATCCGGCCGTGGGCCAGGTCATCCAGTCGGTGATCAACAAGGGTTACGCCGACTTCACCGGCCGCGTCGCCGACGCCCGCAAGAAGCCGGTCGAGGCCGTCGACGAAGTGGCCCGTGGACGCGTGTGGAGCGGTGCGCAGGCCAAGGAACGTGGCCTGGTCGATGCCTTCGGTGGCCTGAAGGATGCGGTGGCCGATGCCGCCAGCCGCGCCAAGCTGGGCAAGGCTGACGCCTACCGCGTGCGTTACATCGAGAAGGCGGCAACGCCGTTTGCGCAGTTCGTCAGCGGTTTCGCCGGCAGCCGTGCAGGTGCCTGGATGCTGTCCGACTCGGGCATGGCGCGGATGGTGCTGGCGCGCACGATGCCCGAAGTGGATACGCAGCTGCGCTTTGTCGAGAACGCGGCCCGCGAGAAGGGCAACGGCACGCCGGTGAAGGCGCTGGCGTACTGCTTCTGCGGGTTCTGATCGGACGCCATCCACGCACGGCGTGGATCTACTGGAAGCGCCCGGCCTCGGCCGGGCGTTTTCGTCTGCGGGGTTACTGCGTCGCGTCGGCCTCGGCCTTGCGCTCACGCGCGGCGGCATCGTCCACGGTCTTCTGCACGCCCTTGGCGCGGTCCAGCGGTTCGTTGATTGCGCGCGACATCGCCCGGGGCACCGGTGGCTTTTCCGGGTTCGGCGCCGGTGGGCGCTGGCAGCCCGCCAGCAGCGCGGTGGCCAGCAGGGACGTGGACAGGATCAGGATGCGCATGGCGGCACTCCGTGATGGGCGTGCGGGCAGTGTCGCATCCTCGGCAGGGGGCGGTCGTGAGCGCGTATCCTTGCCGCATCGAAACACAGCGGGCGCGGCCCGGGAGAACACATGACCCAGCAACGGTGGCGCCTGGACGGCCAGACCGCCCTGATCACCGGCGCCAGCGCCGGCATCGGCCTGGCCATCGCGCATGAACTGGCTGGCTTCGGCGCCGATCTGATGATCGTCGGCCGTGATATCGACATGCTGGAGACCGCGCGCGACGAACTGCTGGACGTGTATCCGCAGATGCAGGTGCATGCGCTGGCCGCCGATGTCTCAGACGACGAGGACCGCCGCCAGATCCTGGACTGGGTGGAGGATCATAGTGATGGCCTGCACATCCTGGTCAACAACGCCGGCGGCAATGTCACCAAGGCGGCCACGGAGTATTCCGAGGACGAATGGCGGAAGATCTTCGAGACCAACCTGTTCTCGGCCTTCGAGCTGTCGCGCTATGCACATCCCTTGCTGGCACGCCACGCGTCGTCATCCATCGTCAACGTCGGCAGCGTGTCCGGCCTGACCCATGTGCGCAGCGGCGTGGTCTACGGCATGACCAAGGCGGCGATGCACCAGATGACCCGCAACCTGGCCGTCGAGTGGGCCGAGGATGGCATCCGGGTCAACGCGGTGGCGCCGTGGTACATCCGCACGCGGCGCACGTCCGGTCCGTTGGCGGACCCGGACTACTACGAGGAAGTGATCAACCGCACGCCGATGCGTCGTATCGGCGAGCCGGAGGAAGTGGCCGCAGCCGTGGGCTTCCTGTGCCTGCCTGCGGCCAGCTATGTGACCGGCGAGTGCATCGCGGTGGACGGCGGTTTCCTGCGCTACGGGTTCTGATCTTTCAGCAGGTAGTGCCGGCCGCTGGCCGGCAACTGCAATCATCTGCAGATCCTGTGGTTGCCGGCCAGCGGCCGGCACTACCGGTAGCTGTCACCCCGGTACCGGGCAGTTGCTGGCCTCCAGCACACCCTGCAGCCGCTCGCGTTCACCGCGTGCGGTATCGCGGTTCTCCGGCGCGGCGAAGCGCTCACGGCCGCGGGCATCGCGGAAGCGCTGCTGCCAACCACCGCAGCGCTGCGCTTCGGGAAGCGCTTCGCAGTGGTCGCGCACCACTTCACAGCTGGCGGCATTCACCGGCGTCACTCCGCCAAGGCCCTGTACCGTCATCAGCTCGCAGCGGCCCGGTGCGGCCTCGTACTCGTACAGGTAGCCGCCGCCCTGGCTGTCGGTGCACTGGAAGATCGGAGGAAGCGGCGGCTTCGGTGGACCGTCACCTGCGGCGGCGCGGGCCTCGGCATCGCGGCGCAGCGTCGCGCTGTCGAGGATCTGGTCGTCTCCTGCGTGTTCGACCATGCCTGCTTCCATGATCGTGCGTCCTTCGTCCGCGCGTCGTGATTCTGCTGGGGCCGCAGGGGCAACGCCCGGTCCGGCCGGCACCGGCGCGGGTGTTTCAACGGGCGCGGATGCAGGTTCGGCGGCTACAGGCGCAGCGGCGGCCGGCTGCGAGTTGGCCGGGTCGGGGATGCGCAGCACCTGCTGCTTGCTGCCGGTGGCGCACGGCGTGCGCTGCAGGGTAGGGACGTCACTGCTGCTGGAGGTACAGCGGTAGATCACGCCCTCTTCGGCCAACGCGCTTCCGGGCAGCAGCACCAGGAGCAGCCAGATCACTCGGTTCATGCGCACAGCGTACAGGCTGCGACGGCGTGCTGCGCTCAGCGTTCGCAATCGCGCGACAGGCGCGCATCGATACCGCGCTGTTCGTTGCTGATGGCGGTGCGTTCACTCTGCAGCGCGCTGTTGTAACGGCGATCCAGCTCCCAGCGGCGGTCACTCAGCCGTGCGCAGACTTCCTGTGGTGGCAACGCATGGCAGCTGTCGCGGACCAGCACGCTGCCGGCCGGCACCTGCACGTCCATGCCGATCGAGGGGCGGCGATAACCCGTGCCTTCGCCGATCGGCGTGCCGATGGCCGGGCGTGGTCCGGGATAGGCTGGACCACGATGGCCGTGCGGCAGCCAGACACTGGTCCACAGCGGCACCCAGCGCGGATTGCCTTCGTTGTTGTCGCTGGTATAGCGCCGTCCGTCCTCGCTCACGCACTCGTACATCGGCTGCGGCGGCTGGATGTAGACGTGGCGGACTTCGCGCTCGCGGATGACCGGGGTTTCGCTGGGCGGCGGAGGCGTGGCATCACTGCGCACCAGCCGTGGAGCGGGATCGCGCGGGCGCTGCAGGTCGCGCACCTGCTGGCGGCCGCTGTTGCACGGCCTGTCCTGCAGGGCGACGGCACCGTTGCTGGCAACGCAGCGGTAGACACGCACGTCCTCGGCCGCGGGTGCCGTCCACGGCAGCAGCAGACACAGGCTCAAGGTGGCGCGCAGCAGGGTCATGGCGGCAGGGTGCGTGATTGTCCGCAGCAGCGCAATCGCCGGCTCAGGAGCGCAGCACGTTGCCGCTGAGCGCGTCGCGGATCGGGGTGGGCTGGGCCAGGCCGCCGGTCTGCCCATCGAGGATGCCGTCGAGCAGGCGCAGCAGGCGCGGGTCCAGTTCTTCGCGGCTGCGTGCCGGTGGTTCGCCGGCCAGGTTGGCGCTGGTGGAGACCAGCGGGCCGCCCCAGGCGCGGCAGAGTTCGGCCACCAGCGGGTGCGCGCTGATGCGCACCGCGATACCGCTGTGTTCGCCGGTGACCCAGGGCTGCGCGCGCGGGCCGGCAGGCAGGATCCAGGTGTTGGCACCGGGCCAGCTGGCCAGCACCGCGCGCTGGCGGGCGTCGGGCAGCGCCTGCAGCCGCACCCAGCCTTCCAGCTGCGCCAGTTCGGCCGCGACCAGGATCATGCCTTTCTCGATCGGGCGCTGCTTCAGCCGCAGCACCATGTGCACCGCAGCTTCGTGCGAGGGATCACAGCCCAGGCCCCAGACCGCTTCGGTCGGGTAGGCGATCACGCCGCCCGCGCGGAGCGTGGCGACAGCAGAGTCCAGGGTGAGTTCTTTCATGGCGGCGACCGGCCCGGCGTGGGCCTTCATTATCCCCCTGCCGCGTGCAGAAGGGGTGGACCCTGGCACCCGGTAGTGCCGGCCGCTGGCCGGCATCTGATGCATCTGGGGTTGCCGGCCAGCGGCCGGCACTACCCCTCATCCACGCATGGCGTGGATCTACTTCTTTGCAGCGGCCTTCTTCGCCGGGGCTTTCTTCGCAGCAGCCTTCTTCACCGCTTTCTTTGCCGGGGCCTTCTTGGCAGGCGCTTTCTTCGCAGCGGCCTTCTTCGGCGCCGCTTCCTTCTTCACCGCCGCCTTCTTTGCCGGGGCCTTCTTCGCGGCAGCCTTCTTGGCGCCGAAGCCCTTGCGCACCGGCTTGCCGGTTTCTTCCATCAGCTGCTGCACTTCGGCCAGGGTCAGCGAGGCCGGTTCGCGATCCTTGGGGATCTTGCCGTTCATCTTGCCGTCGCTGATATACGGGCCGAAACGGCCGTTCAGCACCTGGATGTCGCTGCCCTCGAACTCCTTGATGATCCGGTTGCGCGCGATCTCTTCCTTCTCTTCGATCAGGAACACGGCGCGGGCCAGGTCGATGGTGTACGGGTCGTCTTCCTTCTTCAGCGAGGCATAGGTGCTGCCGCGCTTGGCGAACGGACCGAAGCGACCGATGCCGACGCTGACCGGTTCGCCCTTGTCCTCACCCAGCGCGCGCGGCATCAGGAACAGTTCCAGCGCGTCTTCCAGGGAGATGGTGTGCATCGACTGGCCGGGGCGCAGCGAGGCGAACTTCGGCTTCTCCTCGGCGTCCTCGGCGGTGCTGCCGATGGCAGCGTAAGGCCCGAAGCGGCCGAGGCGTACGCTGACCGGCTTGCCGGTCTTCGGGTCGGTGCCGAGCTCGCGCGCGCCACTGGCCTCGGCACGGTCGACCGATTCCTTCTTGTCTTCCACCAGCTCCTTGAACGGCTCCCAGAAGCGGGCCATCAGCGGGATCCACTCTTCTTCGCCACGCGAGACGGCGTCGAGCTCGTCTTCCAGCTTGGCGGTGAAGTCGTAGTCCACGTACCGGGTGAAATGGCTGGACAGGAACTTGGACACCGCGCGGCCCACATCGGATGGGCGGAAGCTGCGGCCTTCCATTTCCACGTACTTGCGGAACAGCAGGGTCTGGATGATCGAGGCGTAGGTCGAGGGACGGCCGATGCCGTACTCTTCCAGCGCCTTCACCAGCGCCGCTTCGGTGTAGCGCGGCGGCGGCTGCGTGAAATGCTGTTCGGCCTGGATGCGTTCCAGCGGCACGCGGTCGCCGGGCTTCATCGCCGGCAGCTTGCGGCCTTCGTCCTCGTCCTCGGCGCTCTTGTTGTCCTTGCCTTCTTCGTACACGGCCAGGAAGCCGGGCACCACCACGGTGGTGCCGCTGGCGCGGAACACGTGTTCGCTGCCGGCGGACAGATCGACGCTGACGGTGTTGAGGGTGGCCGGAATCATCTGGCAGGCCACCGCACGCTTCCAGATCAGCTCGTACAGCTTGCGCTCGTCATCGGTCAGGTAGCGCGCCACCTGCGCAGGCGTGCGCAGCGCCGAGGTCGGGCGCACCGCTTCGTGCGCTTCCTGGGCGTTCTTCGACTTGGTCTGGTAGGTGTTCGGCTGGTCCGGCAGCGAGGCGATGCCGTAGTCGCGGGCGATCACGTCGCGGATCTCGGCCAGCGCGTCCTGCGACAGGTTCACCGAGTCGGTACGCATGTACGAGATCAGGCCGACGGTGCCTTCGTCACCGATCGCCACGCCTTCATACAGCTTCTGCGCGACCTGCATGGTCTTGCGGGTGGTGAAGCCGAGCTTGCGCGAGGCTTCCTGCTGCAGGGTGGAGGTGGTGAACGGCGGCGCCGGGCGGCGCTTGCGCTCCTTGCTGGCCACATCGGTGACATGCAGCGAGCCCTGCGCGGCCTGCTGGATGCGCAGGCGCGCGGCCTCGGCGGTGTCGCCGTCGGTGATGGTGAACTGTTCGAACTTCTGCCCGTCCAGCTTGATCAGCTTGGCGTTGAAGTGCTGCGACGGGTGCGCGCACTCGGCGGCGATCGACCAGTATTCGCGGGCGATGAAGGCTTCGATCTCTTCCTCGCGCTCGACGATCATGCGCAGCGCCGGGCTCTGCACGCGGCCGGCGGACAGGCCGCGCTGGACCTTGCGCCACAGCACCGGCGACAGGTTGAAACCGACCAGGTAATCCAGCGCGCGGCGCGCTTGCTGGGCGTCGACCAGGTCGCTGGCGATCGCGCGCGGCTGGCTGATCGCTTCCTTGATGGCGCGCGGGGTGATCTCGGTGAACACCACGCGCTGCATCGGCTTGTCCTTGACCAGCCCGCGTTCCTTCAGGATCTCGGCGATGTGCCAGCTGATCGCTTCACCCTCGCGATCCGGGTCGGTCGCCAGCAGGATGTCGTCGGCGCCCTTGGCGGCCTTGGCGATCGCATCGACATGCTTTTCGTTCTTGTCGATCACGTCGTAGTGCATGGCGAACCCGTTGTCCGGGTCGACTGCGCCTTCCTTCGGGATCAGGTCGCGCACATGCCCATACGAGGCCAGGACCGTGTAGTCCTTGCCGAGGTATTTGTTGATCGTCTTGGCCTTGGCCGGCGATTCGACGATGAGCAGGTGCTTGGGCATGTCAGGAAAGGTCTGTGGGCGGACCGGGGGAGAGGGGCCGCTAGGGTGGAGCAAACGGCCGCATTAGTGAAGCGGCCACGGGCAAATCCATAAACTGAACGCCCGGTAATGTGCCGGGCGTTCAGGTTTCACCTTATTAGAGGAATCACGCCCGGCCAGCCCATGTCAAGCAGCCAAGCGTGAGGATGGCCGTTCATGAGGCCATCTTGGCGATGAAGCCAACCGCGAACACCATGAGCGCAAGGCCCACCAGCGACAGCAGGCCGGTCAGTACGAGCACCAGCACGGTCACCGTGCCCAGCTCCCGGCGCTGCAGCTGCGGCTGGTCGGTGTAGGCCCAGCGGTCGACCACCAGGGTGTCGCAGATCATGTCGTGCAGGCCCTGCTTGCGCTCGGTGAAGGCGGCCATCAGGAAACCGATGCCGAGGGTGAAGGTGCTGAGCACCGCGGCCCAGTAGCGACCAAATGCGCGGGCCTTGGTCAGGCGCTCGCCATTGCTGCGCACGACCTTGATGCCGACCGCCATCTTGCCCAGCGTGGCACCGCCCTGCGAGGCATGGAACCAGGTGTAGTACGCCATGCCGATGGCCAGGTTGATCAGGGCACTGGCCAGCTGGGCCACGATTTCGATGGCCGATTCGCCGCTGCCCACCGCACCCATGCTGGCACCAAGCGCCACACCGAGGATGGCGCCGATGATGCCGCCGGGGATGGCCAGCACGAAGTAGTCGATCATGTAGGCCGCCACGCGCTTCCAGAAGCCCGCGTAGACCACTTCGCCGCCCATCACCGGCTGGGCATGGCCGCCGCCGCCGAGCGCCGCAGGGGCGCTGTAGGGCGAACTGCTGAGGGCGCCGGTGCCAGGCAGTGGCGCCGTACCGTTGTCGATCGCGGCATAGTCGCCACGCAGGTCGAAGCCGCCACTGCCGGTGGCCGTGCTGGCGTCGGCCAGTGTCTGCAGTCCCAGTTCGTCGACCACCTGGCGCAGTGCAGCCCACTGCGCCATGCCTTCGCGCCAGACCAGGGTGTCCAGGTTCAGCTGGCCGCGCTGGAAGCGCTGGCGGATCTCCTGGACCGGCAGCGGGCCCTGGCGTTGCTGTCCTTCGGCGTAGTACCACTCAGTCATTGCATGTTCCCTGTTGAATCATCCTTGGAGGTGCTGGCGTGCGCGTGGCTCAGCCGCGGCACGTCGGCGGCAGGTACTTGTCGTTGCTTTCGCCACTGCATTCCCAGCGGCCGCTGTCGCGATCGTATTCCAGCCACAGCAGGTCGCCATCAAGGCTCTTGCCGGGCAACGCCAGGGTGGCTTCGATGCCGCAGTGGCCATTGTTGAAGCGACCGATGTTCACCGCCGACAGCCCTGCATGGGCGAAGTCACCCGGGGCCGGGAAGCCGGCGTCGTTGGCACCGGGGCAACGGCCTTCGTCATCGGCGAAATGCTGCACCTGGTCCTTCAACGGCTGCAGCGCGGTCACTGCGCCGGCGACCTTGGCGCGCACGGTGTAGTCGTTGTAGGCGGGCAGCGCGATGGCAGCCAGGATGGCCACGATCGGGACCAGCACCAGCAGCAGGCCGCCGCCGATGATGGCGGTCAGGGCGTAGCCGGACAGCTTTTTCTTCGGCGCCGGCAGGGCGGTGGCCGATGCACTGGTGGTGTAGGGCGTGGACGGCGGCAGTACCGGCGGCTGCGGCGGAGGCGGTGCCACCGGTTCCGGATCGGGCTCGGGTTCCACCGGCGGTGCGGCAGCGTCCAGCGCCGGCACGATCAGGCCGAGTTCGTCGACCACGGTGCGCAACGGCTGCCATTGCGGCAGGCCGTCGCGCCAGACCAGGGTGTCCAGGGAGATCTGGTTGTTGCGGAACAACTCGACCAACTGTTCCGCCGGCAGCGGACCCTGCTGCCGGTTGCCTTCTGCATGGAACCACTCGCTCACGGGGACGCTCCTGAATGCGCTATGCCCCCAAGTGTACGGTCAGTGCAGGGGTTCTGGCTCGTCCATGAACATCTGCGTCTCCATCCAGGCGTACGCCGCCTCGGAGCCGGGCTGGTTGAACAGCACCATCAGCACGACCCACTTCAGGTCGTCCAGGTCCAGTTCGTCCTGGTCCAGGGCCATGGCCCGGTCCAGCACCAGCTCGCGCTGGTCGGCGTCGAGGATGCCGTGCTGTTCCAGGTACAGCAGGAAACCACGGCATTCCACGTCCAGCTTGTCCAGCTCGGGGCCGTGGTAGACGCGCACGGGGCCATCGACCCGCGCCTGGGCCACGCTCGGCCGCTGCGCGGCCAGGGCATCGAGCCAGTCGAATGCCTTGTTGATCTCGGTTGGGCTGAAACCGGCCTGGATCAGGCCGTTCTGGAGCGAATCGCGGTCACGGATCAGGTCCGCATCTTCGCTGAAATAGTGTTCAAACAGGTACAGCAGTACGTCCAGGATGCTCTCTTTCATTGCCCCTCGGCCTGCGTCGCGCGACGCTGTGGAGGTGAAGAAACTAGGGAGTTCGACAGTAGCGGCCGTGTACGCACACCACGATTCCCGCCAGTTCCATGGCCAGCAGCATGGAGGACACCTGGGGCGCCGTCAATCCACAGCGCGTGATCAGTGAATCCATACCGCTTGGGTTGTGGTCCAGGGCCCGCCACAAGCACTGGTAGTCAGGGTCGTCGGCCCAGCGCGCCGGCAGGAGTACCGGCGGTGCCTGTTCAGTGGGGGTGGCGAGCCGTGATTGCAAGCCCGGCAGCTGCTGGCGAAGGGCGGGCGCCAGCATTTCAAGGACCTCCTCCGGGCGCTCGACCAGTGCGGCACCCTCGCGGATCAACCGGTGGCAGCCCGCGGCGCGTGGGTTGAGTACCGAACCGGGCAGGGCACAGACCTCGCGGCCGGCCTCGGCGGCCAGGCGTGCGGTGATCAGGGCACCCGAGCGCTGGGCGGCCTCGACCACCACCGTCGCCAGTGCCAGCCCGGCCACCAGGCGGTTGCGGGCTGGAAAGTGACCGGGGCGTGCCGGCGTTCCCGGGAGGTATTCGCTGAGCACTGCGCCTTCGGTGGCGATCCGGGCCTGCAGCCTGGCGTGGCTGTCCGGGTAAGCCCGGTCCGGGCCGGTGCCGATCACCGCCACGGTGCAGCCCCCGGCGTCCAGCGTGGCCTGGTGGGCGGCCGCGTCGATGCCTGCCGCCAGGCCGCTGGTCACCGCCAGCCCGGCTTCGACGAAGCAGCCGGCAAACCGGGCGGCCAGGGCGCGTCCGCCCGGCGTCGGCGAGCGGCTGCCGACCAGCGCCACCGACGGGCGCCAGGCCAGGCTGGGGTCGCCGGCGATGAACAGCGCCAGGGGTGGGTTGGGGACATCCAGCAGGGGCGGGGGGAATGCCGGATCGGTGAAGGCCAGCAGGTGCTGGTTGTCGTCTTCCAGCCAGCGCCGTGCCACGGCCCAGGCCCGGGTGTCCGGGCATTCCAGCGCGGCGCACTGCTCGGGCGTGCAGCCGTGCGCGCGCCAGTTCGCGGCGCCCTGCGCGATCGCAATCTCCGCGCTGCCTGCGGCCTGCAGCAGGGCCCGCCGTGGCGCCAGCGCGCCGCCTGCCATCAACAGGCGCAGCAGCGCCTCGTCAGCTTGGTTGGTCATCCCCCCACTATCGAGCGCATACAACAAAGGCGCCCTAGGGCGCCTTCGCATGTGGCTGTCAGGTTTTGCCGGAGGTGCCTGCCGGCCAGCGGCCGGCACTACCTGCAGTGGCCGGGCAACCCGGGACTGGTTACTTCGCGTCCGGGTGCAGTGCGTTGAACCCCACGCGTACCGGCTTCACGCCCTGCATCACCAGCGCGTAGCTGACGTTGTCGAAGGTACGGAACACCATGGCGTGCGCGGCGTATTCGTCCGGCAGCGAAACCCGGCCGGCGCCGGTGCTGAGCGAATCGTCCATGCGCGACGAGGTGGGGTACTTCATGCGGTGCGCCACGTGGCGGCCCGGGCGCCACAGCGAGAACACGGTGCCGTTGTCCACGCCCTGGGCGCGACCTGCGGAAATCGCGATCACATCGCGCGGGCCAGCGGCGGTGAACATGTCGGTGACGGCCAGCACGCGCACATCGACGCCTTCGACACCGGCGGCCGGGACATGGGGGACGAACTGCAGGTCGTACGGCTTGGCCTCGACCGGGACCAGGCGGTCGCCGGCACGCACCTCGCGGCCGCCTTCGTTCTTGTCCAGCACCAGGGTGGACGCCTCGACCTTGCCGCCGGCGACATGGGTGATGGTGCCGGTGGCGACCTGGGCCAGCTCATAGCCGAGTATGCCGCGGCGGTGGTTGGGGGCGTTGTAGGCCCGCCACAGGTTGCCGCTGCCGGGGGTGACGTCGCCGTTGGCGGTCAGGTCCTCGGTCGGCTTGGGCTGGGCGTAGCGTACGGTCGGGCGGACCACGGCCCAGCGCTGGCCCAGCTGGGCGTCGGCCAGGCGAACGTAGACCGCACTGCCGCTGGTGACGCGCAGGCGTTCTTCTTCCAGGCCGGCCACGTAGGGTAGCTGCTCGATGCTGTCGACCACGCTCAGCTGCTTCAGGAACGGCTCGACCTGGGCCAGCGGAATGGCATCGATCGGGGCTTCCTGGCGCGGGCCGGGCTTGGCAGCGACGGTCACCCGGTCCAGATAGGCCAGGCTGAGCACGTCACCGGGATAGATCAGGTGCGGATTGGCGATCTGCGGATTGGCCTGCCAGATCTCCGGCCACAGCCACGGCTTCTGCAGGAAACGTGCGGCGATATCCCACAACGTATCTCCTTTTCGGACCACATAGGTGTCCGGGTGCCCGCCATTCACTTCCACGGCGGTAGCATAGGCAGCCACGGTCAGCATCGCCGCGGCGACGACCGTACGAAAACGAAGCAACATAGGTGTGAAGCCCTGATTCCCCAACAGGTCCGCGCACTATAGTCCAGAAACCGGGGCGCAAGGCAAGCGTTGGAGCTAGAATCTGCGACGTATGCCGGCGTGCCGGCCCCCTATCCGGAAACAGCCATGGCCCTTCTCCCCATTCTCGAGTTCCCCGATCCGCGCCTGCGTACCAAGGCTGCGTTGATCGAAGCCGCCGAAGTCACCACGCCGGCCTTCCAGGAACTGATCGACAACATGTTCCTGACCATGTACGACGCCCCGGGCATCGGCCTGGCCGCCACCCAGGTGGACGTGCACAAGCGCTTCATGGTCATCGACGTCAGCGAAGAAAAGAATGAACCGCATGTGTTCATCAACCCGGAAATCGTCGCCAAGGACGGAGGCCGGGTGTACCAGGAGGGCTGCCTGTCGGTTCCGGGCATCTTCGCCGACGTGACCCGCGCCGATACCATCACCGTGAAGTACCTGGACCGCAACGGCCAGGAACAGCAGCTGGAAGCCGGCGAAGTGCTGGCCACCTGCATCCAGCACGAGATGGATCACCTGGACGGCAAGCTGTTCATCGACTATCTGTCGCCGCTCAAGCGCGAGATGGTGCGCAAGAAGCTGGCCAAGCAGCGCAAGCACGTGGCGTGATCGCCAATCCGGGCCGCCCATCGGGTGGCCCGTGCCTGCGCGACGCGCGCGGGCTGTACGGCGCCGGCCGACGGCGCCGTTTTCTTTCCTGCACGAATCCATCCTGCAAGTGGGGTAGCCATGAGGATTGTCTTTGCCGGTACGCCGGAATTCGCGGTGTCGTCGCTGCGCGCGGCTGCGCGCCACCATGAGGTCGTGGCCGTCTACACCCAGCCTGATCGTCCGGCCGGCCGTGGCCGTGGCCTGGCGCCGTCGCCGGTCAAGCTTGAAGCCGTGGCCCGTGGCATTCCGGTCTACCAGCCCGAATCGCTGAAGGATGAAGCCGCCCAGCAGCAGCTGCGCGACCTGCAGCCGGACCTGATGGTGGTGGTGGCCTATGGCCTTATCCTGCCCAAGGCGGTGCTGGCCATTCCGACCCACGGCTGCTGGAACGTGCATGCCTCGCTGCTGCCGCGCTGGCGCGGTGCCGCGCCGATCCAGCGCGCGATCCAGGCCGGCGATGCAAAGACCGGCGTCTGCCTGATGCAGATGGAGGCCGGCCTGGATACCGGCCCGGTGCTGCTGCACCAGGAGCTGCCGATTGCCGGCACCGATACCGGTGGCCAGCTGCATGACAAGCTGGCGGAACTGGGCGCGCAGGTGCTGTCCGACGGCCTGGGCCTGCTGCGGGCCGGCATCAAGCCGATCGCGCGGCCGCAGCCGGAGCAGGGCGTGACCTATGCGCACAAGCTGGACAAGGCCGAGGCCCGTCTGGACTGGGCGCTGGATGCAGGGGCGCTGGCACGCACCGTGCGCGCCTTCAATCCGTGGCCGATCGCCGAAGCGACGCTGGCTGGCGAGCGGGTGCGCATCCATGGCGCGGTGGCGCTGGATGAGGCCCACGGCCAGGCGCCGGGCACGGTGCTGGCGGCCAGCCGCGATGGCATCGACATCGCCTGTGGTCAGGGCGCACTGCGCCTGCGTGTGCTGCAGCGGGAAGGTGGCAAGGCGATTACTGCGGCCGACTACCTCAACGCCCGCCGCGATCTGCGCGTGGGAGCATAAGCGGTGTCGAAGCAGAACGATTTCTCCGTCGCCAAGGCGGCGCCGGGCGCGGCCACGCGCATGCTGGCCGCACGTGTGCTGGCACAGGTGTTCA
Source organism: Stenotrophomonas sp. STK17_22 (assembly GCF_051983905.1). NCBI lineage: Bacteria > Pseudomonadati > Pseudomonadota > Gammaproteobacteria > Lysobacterales > Lysobacteraceae > Stenotrophomonas > Stenotrophomonas sp. STK17_22. Next base: position 4,653,159 of record NZ_CP197010.1, on the reverse strand, counting down.
CCCGTGGCCGTTCGCTGAAGGCCGAACTGGCCTGGGCGCTGCCGAAGCTGGCCGACAGCCGCGACCGCGCGCTGCTGGAAGCCCTGTGTTTCGCCGTCCTGCGCCGCCGCAGCACCTACGACGCGGCGCTGCAGTCGTGGATGCAGAAGCCGCTGTCGGCGCGTGATGCCGATCTGCGCACGCTGCTGATGGTCGGGTTCGCCCAGCTGGACGTGCTGGAGCTGCCGGCGCACGCGGCGCTGTCGGCCACCGTCGATGCCGCGCGTGCACTGGGCCGTGAGCGCCAGGCGGGCCTGGTCAATGCGATCCTGCGCCGCGCGCAGCGCGAAGGTTTCCCGGAGCAGCCAGCGCGCGATGCCTTCCCGGAATGGCTGGCCGATGCGGTGGAACGCGATTGGCCGGCACAGGCCGACGCGATCTTCAGCGCCAGCCTGCAACCGGCGCCACTGTGGCTGCGCGCCAACCGCCAGCAGGGCGGTCGTGACAAGGCACTGGCCGCGCTGGCCGAAGCCGGCATTGCCGCAGAAGCCAGTCCGCTCAGTGCCGACGCGTTGCGCCTGGCCTCTCCGGTTGCCGTGAATCAGCTGCCCGGCTTCGCCGAGGGCGCGATCTCGGTGCAGGACCTGTCGGCGCAGTGTGCCGCCGATGCGCTGGCCCCGGTGGCCGGTGCCCGCGTGCTGGACGCTTGTGCGGCCCCCGGCGGCAAGTCGGCGCACCTGCTCGAGCGCGACCCCAGCCTGCGCCTGCTGGCGCTGGATATCGACGCGCGCCGCCTGGCCCGTGCACGCGATACCTACACCCGTACCGGCGTGGGCGAGCATGCGCAGACCCTGGCGGCAGATGCCAGTGATCCGGGCGCCTGGTGGGATGGCGTGCCGTTCGACGCGATCCTGCTTGATGCGCCGTGCTCGGCGACCGGCGTGATCCGCCGCCAGCCGGATGTGATGTTCCACCGTCGCGCCGAAGACATCGATGCACTGGTCGGCGTGCAGGCGCGCCTGCTGGAAGCCTGCTGGTCGATGCTGCGCCCGGGCGGCGTTCTGTTGTATGCCACCTGTTCGATCCTGCGCGCCGAGAACATCGATCAGGTGCGCGCGTTCCTGAAGTGGCATCCGGATGCCGTGGCGCAGCCGCTGGGCGATGCATTCGGCGTGGATTGCGAAGGGGTGGCGCGCCAGCGGCTGCCGGGTGAAAACGATGCTGACGGTTTCTTCTACGCGCGTCTGTTAAAAGCAGCCTGACCCCCGCTGCCGTTTCGAGTCCCATGCTGAAAGCCCACGCGTCGCGCCAGACGTGGTTGTTGGTGGTGATGGCCCTGCTGGTGCTGGGGGCCGGCCTGGGCCTCCGTGATCCGTGGCCCTCGGATGAGCCACGTTTCGCGCTGGTGGCCAAGCAGATGGTCGACAGTGGCTACTGGTTGTTCCCGCATCGCGGCCCCGAGCTCTATTCGGACAAGCCGCCGATGCTGATGTGGTTGCAGGCGGCGATGTACAGCCTGGTCGGCCACTGGCGGGTGGCGTTCCTGCTGCCCTCGCTGCTGGCCGCGCTGGGCACGCTGTGGTGCGTGGTCGATCTCGGCCGCCGCCTGTGGACGCGGCAGGTGGGGCTGTACGCGGGCTGGGCACTGCTGTTCGCGCTGCACTTCACCTTCCAGGCGAAGAAGGCGCAGATCGATCCGCTGGTGGTGCTGTTCATCACCCTGGCCAACTACGGCCTGCTGCGCCATCTGCTGCTGGGTCCGGCCTGGCGCTGGTGGTGGCTGGGCTGGTTCTTTGCCGGCATCGGTGTGATCACCAAGGGCGTAGGCGTGCTGGCGCTGATGATGATCGCGCCGGCGGCAGTCGCATCCGTGCTGCACTGGCCGCGGGTACGCCTGCACGTGCGCGACCTGCGTTTCTGGCTGGCACCGTTGGCCTTCCTGCTGGCGGTGTCGTTGTGGCTGGCGCCGATGCTGCTGGCAGGCTTCGCCACCGGTTCGGAACCGTACCGCGCCTACATGGACGACATCCTGTTCCGGCAGACCGCGCGGCGCTATACGCAGTCCTGGGACCATCACCAGCCGTGGTGGTACTTCCTGGCGATCATGCCGTCGATGTGGGTTCCCGCGTTCCTGCTCCTGCCCTGGGCGCTTCCGGCCTGGTTCCGGCGGCTGCGCCGGCGCGATGCGCGCTACCTGCTGCCGTTGGCCTGGTGGCTGCTGGTCGTGCTGTTCTTCTCCCTTCCGCACGGCAAGCGCGACGTCTACATCCTGCCGGCATTGCCGATGTTCTGCCTGGCGCTGGCGCCGTTGCTGCCCGGGTTGCTGAGGCGGCGCGATGTGCAGCGCGTGCTGGGCGCATTCACCGCGTTGCTGGCACTGGCGCTGGGGCTGGTCGGTGCGCTGGCGCTGCTGGGTGATCCGGATTTCGAAGTGCGCCTTACCCATGGCCGCGGGTTGCTTCCCGGTGCCACCGATGCGCTGGCCTGGGCGGCGCTGGCGATGGCGGTCTGGTCGGCCTTGAGCCTGTGGGTGTGCGGGCGCCAGCGTCGGCACGTTGCCCTAGTCTCTACCCTGGCAGGAGTCTGGGTGCTGTACAGCCTGGTCGGTTATCCGGTGTTGAACGACTCCAGCTCGGCCCGTGGCCTGATGCGCGAAGTGAGTGCACGCATCGGCCCGCAGGCCGAGCTGGGACTGGTGGCATGGAAAGAGCAGAACCTGCTGATGGCCGATCGCCCGGCGGCCACCTTTGGATTCGAAGCACGTTGGCATCAACAGCTGCAGGCGGCCGTGCGCTGGCAGCGGCTGGTTCCGCAGCGACGCTGGCTGCTGGTGAACGAGGATGCGATGCAGGCCTGCATCGATCGTGCGCGGGCCGAGATGGCGGGCATTTCCAATCGTCGCCGCTGGTGGCTGGTGCCTGCCGATGCGGTCGCCGGCGACTGCCGGCCGTCAGTGGCGGAACTCGAGCACGAGCGCCGCCTGCAGGGGCCCGGCATCACCGATTGAGCGTTCGGGGAGCGTGGCTCAGGTGTTGGCCAGGGCGGCGTGGTAGCTGGCCAGCGTGGCGTCGGCGAATGTCTGCAGGCCGAACTCCCGCTGTGCATGGCGGCGTGCTGCGCGGCCCTGTTCCGGCAGCGCATCGCGCTGTGCGTACAGCGCCTGTACCTGGGCGGCGATGGCGTCGATGTCGCGTGTGGCAACCACCCAGCCATCGACGCCTTGTTCGATGTTCTCCGGCAGGCCCGCGTAGTCGCTGACCAGCATCGGCTTGGCGCTGGCCATCATCTCGCGGCAGGCGAAGGAGATCGTCTCGACGTCATGGGACAGTACGAAACCAGCATCGCCGGCCGCGATCAGGACGCGGGTATCGGCCAGCAGGCCGGTGAAGTGCACCTGCGCGGCCACCTCGCCCAGCGCCTGCACCTGTTCGCGCTGCTGCGCGCTGGGCAGGTGGCCGGCCACGGCCATGTGCACATGCGGACGCACCGCATCGGGCAGCCGTGCGATGGCCCGGGCCAGGTCGATCCAGCCCTTGTAATCGTCGGTGCCGGCATTGCTGACCAGCACCAGCGCCTGTGGATCCTGCGTCCACTGCTGGCGCAGCGCGCTGCCGGTGCCGGCCGGCTGCGGTGAGTAGCGCTCCAGGTCAACGCCATTGCGGACCACGTCGATCGGGCAGCAACGGTACGGGCCCTGTTCCAGCAGGCGCTTGGTGTCGGCCGAGACCGCGATCAGCCGATCGGTGGCCCAGCGTGCGCGCAGCGCATTGCCAAAGGTATTGGTGGGTTTGCTGTTGTGCTTGGTCAGCACGATCGGCGGGCGGCGCATGCCCAGCAGCCCCTGCATCACGAAGCGGTGGTCGCGTGCACCGTTGACATGGATCAGGTCGATGCCTTCATCGTGGACCAGCCTGCGCAGCGCGCGCTGTTCGGCCAGCTGCCGGGGCAGCGTTGGCAGGCCGCTGCCGAACGCAATCGGCAGTGTGCGGGCAATGCCTTCAGCGGCCATGGTCCGCAGCAGGCGGCTGTCGGCCGGCGCGGCGACGTGGAGCGTGTGCTGGCCGTGCAGCGCACGCGCCAGCGAGACGATGTACGTGGTGTGGCCGCCACCGTCGCCGTAGTGGAAGTTGGTGTACAGGATTTTCATGGGGGGTCTTCAGGCAACGCCCGCGCAGTGTGACACAGCGTGGTCAAGGCCGGTCCGCGGAAGGCGCCGGGTCGGCCACCGCCTGTCCATTGCCCAGCATCCACAGCATGATGGTCTTCTGCCGCACGTAGTTGGCGCGGACGTAGGCGTAGACCAGGCCGTGCCAGCCGTCGCGGAAGCCGCCACGGAACAGGAAGCCGCGCCAGAACCGCCAGGCCGGCGCCAGCACCAGCTTGCCCAGCGTGGCCCGCTTGCCGCGTGCGAACTCGTGCTCGGCCATCATCCGCGCGTACTTCTCGGTCTTGGCCAGCTGCTGCTGCAATGACCGGTACGGATAGTGGATCAGGTCGCCGCGCAGGGTGCCCACACTGCCGTCGACACTGGCCGCCTCGTGGATCTCGCGCTTGCCGCGCCAGCCGCCGCGGCGGCGGTCGAACAGGCGCATCACCCGGTCCGGGTAGGCATTGCCATGGCGCAGGAACTTCCCGAAGTACTCCGAGAGGCGGGCGAAGCGGTAGCCGGCCTGGCCGCCGAAGCCACCGTCGCGGGCCTGCTCGATGGCCGTGCGCAGCTCGGGGCTGATGCGCTCGTCGGCGTCCAGGCACAGCACCCAGTCGTGGCTGGCCTGCTCGACGCAGAACGCCTTCTGGCTGCGGAAGCCCTCGAACCGGCGCTGCAGCACGCGGGCACCGGCGGACTCGGCGATGGCTACGGTGGCATCGGTGGACTGCGAGTCCACCACCACGATCTCATCGCAGAAGGCCAGCGAGGCCAGGCAGTCGCCGATGCGCCCGGCCTCGTTGAACGCGATAATGCACGCCGAGATGCGAGGCCGTTCGATGGGAGCGGTCGTGGAGGACATGATGGCCGGGTACCTGTTGTTTGCGACGGAGCGCTATGCGCTGCCTATTCTCGCCCCGTTGGCGCAGGCCTTGCACGCGTCAGGGCAGGAGGTGGCGGCCTGGTTCGAGGACGGCGCGGCCGGCAGCAGCCTGCCGGGGGTGCCCAACGTGGGCCTGAAGCAGGCCCTGGCAATGCGTCCGCGGGCGGTGTTCAGCGCGGCCAACTGGGTGCCGACCTTCCTTTCGGGGGCCAAGGTGCAGCTGTTCCATGGCTTCAACGTGGAGAAGCGGGACAGTGCGCGCGGCCACTTCCGGGTGCGCGGCATGTTCGACCTGTACTGCACGCAGGGGCCGGCCACGACCGCACCGTTCCGCGAGATCGCCAGCCTGCAGGGCCACTTCGCCGTGGCCGAGACTGGCTGGCCGAAGCTGGACCCGCTGTTCCGCGATGACGGAGGCGAGAGTTCCGCGCTGCGCGCACCGGCCGGTGACCGCCCGGTGATCCTGTTCGGTTCCACCTTCACCGAGCGGCTCAGCGCGGCCCCGCGCCTGCATGCGCAGATCGCCGCTGATATCGCCGCCGGTGACCACTACTGGCTGCTGACCCTGCACCCGAAGTGCCCACCGGAACTGTTCGAACGCTACCGCGCGCTGGCCGGTGCCAATGCCCGCTTCATCGAGCCGGAGCAGGTGATGGCCGCGCAGCGTGCCGCCGATGTGCTGGTGTCGGACACCTCATCGATCGTTTCGGAGTTCATCGTGCAGCACAAGCCGGTGGTGACCTTCCGCAACCGCGTGCCCAAGCCGCACATGATCGACTTCGATGATCCTGCGCAGCTGCAGGCGATGCTGCAGCGCGCGCTGCACCCGGACGCCGCGCTGCAGGCGGAAATCGTGCGCTACGCCGATGCCATCCACCCTTACCGCGATGGCCGCTCCAGTGAACGGGTGATCGCGGCCACCGAGGATTTCCTGTCCGGTGAAATGAGTGCGTTGCGGCGCAAGCCATTCGGCAGCTGGGTGCGCGATCTGCAGATCCGCAAGGACCTGGGGTATTGGGGCCCGTCGCAGCGCTGATGCCTCGCTGACCTCGCTCGCGGTAGTGCCGGCCGCTGGCCGGCAACCTTGGGAATGGCGGCAGTTGCCGGCCGGCGATCGGCACGACCTGTAGTGCTTACCAGCGCAGCTTGCGCCGCGCCAGCGCCGCGGCCAGTTGATCCATCACCTGTTGGGCCTGTGCCTGCGGCAGATGATGCAGCGTCAGCGCCACATCACCATGCGCGCCGGCGGTATCCAGCTGCAGGCTGCTGGTGCCCAGCAGTTTGTCCAGCGGCGAGCGTTGCAGGCGCAGGCCCTGCACCTTGTCCAGCTCGGCCCAGCGCCACCAGCGCTTCCACCAGCCGCCGCGCACCGCCACATAGTGTTCGTCCAGGTACCAGCCCATGCGTGCCATCTGCCGGTGCGCGACCAGCAGCGCCACCGGTAGCCACGCCAGCACCAGCAGGCCCCATGGGCCCCAGCGCCAGTACGCGGCCGCAGCCAGCAGCGGCACCAGCACCAGTGCGCCCAGGCACAGCCGCCACCAGCCGCGCTGCGGAATGGACTGCCATTGCAGCGGAGGCCACTGCAGCTGCGGCAGCAGGTGCTGCACCAGCTGCTCACAACGTGTACTGGACGCCAGCGGCGCGAGTTCGCGCAGGGCGCGGTCCTCATCGCGCGCGGGGCCACCGGCGGCACTGTCGATGCGCAGCTGACGCAGCCCGAACCAGCGCTGCAAAGTACCTTCGCGCAGCGTCCAGGCCTGGATGCGCCGGCGCGCCACGCTGCTGCGGGTGCGGCTGAGCAGACCGGCCGATACGGTCAGGCGTCGGTCCTGCTCGCTGAGGGTGAAGCCGTGGTAGCGCAGCAGCGTCAGCACCACCGACAGCACGCGCAGCGCAAGCCAGCCCAGCAGCAGCGCGGCAGCCAGCAGCAGAAACGCACCGGTCACGCCGGGGTGCAGATGGCTGGCGTAGCCAAAGGCTTCGCGTCCACCGCGCTGGAGGGCATCGTCCATCACCGGCCGTGGCACGGTCTGGAACAGCACGCCGAACGCGGCGATCGCCAGCGCCCAGCCGCGGTTGGAGAGCAGGCCCATGCGTACCACGCCCCAGCTCGACAGGCGCAGCAGTACCTGCTCGTTCTCAGTCGCGGTGCTGGCAACCGGGTCGGGCTCAGTGATGCCGGCGGCCTGCGGCGCCTGCCCGCGCTGGCGGACCAGCAGTTCCAGCGCCAGCGCCTGGTCCAGCTTCAGCACCCGCATCTCCGCTTCCGGGCGCACGCCACCGGCCGATTCCAGGCGCAGCTCGGCCACACCAAACAGGCGGTGCAGCGGGTTCTGCCGCACCTCCACGTTGTGGATGCGCGCGAACGGAATCTCGCGCCGGTTGCGCGCGAGCAGGCCGCTGCGCACGGTGATCGCATCACTGCCGATACGGTAGCGGTAGCTGAGGTACTGCAGCACCGACACCAGTACCAGTGCGGCAATTGCCGTCAGCGGAATCAGCTGCGCCCACATCGGGTCGCGGTCGCCGCGCTGGCCGAACACCAGCAGTGCGACCAGCGGCAGGAAGTAATGGCGCAACTGCATCAACAGTACGAACAACCACGACCACGGATGCAGGCGGTGGTCCTCGCCACCGGCGGGCAGTGCTGCAGGCAGAGGCGGTGGCAGGCTCACAGGGCGTCGGCGTCCTGGTCGAGCTGGTGGGACAGGGTATCGCGCAGGCGCTCGGCATCCGCCTCGTCCAGGCCGCTGACGGTCACTGCGCTCATGCGGGTGCCGGCGGTGTGCACGATCAGCGTGGCCAGGCCAGCACGGCGTTCCAGTGGTCCACGGCGCAGGTCCAGGTGCTGCACGCGCGAAATGGGGATGCGCGTTTCCAGCTGCCACATCAGGTCGCGGCGCAGGCCCAGCCCTTGGGCATCCAGCCGCCAGCGGGTGCGGACCAGGCGCCGGCGGCCGAGCCAGGCGCCGAAGACGATGCCGATCAGCAGCCCAAGGGCGGCCGTCCACAGGCCGCCGGGCAGGTCGAAGAACCACGCGGCTGCGGCCAGCGGCAGGCCCGGCACAAACAGGCCGCCGAAGGCACCTTCCAGTGCGGCCAGCCGCGCGGCGCGGCGCGGCAGCGACTGCCAGGCATCGGTGGTCGGAGCAGTAAGGGGAACGTCGGTCACGCGGGCTCCGTCAGGTGGCAGGGCGGGCGGTGGCGGCCGTGGCCGCACCGCGCAGACGGTAGCAGGTCGGCTGCGTTACTGGGCAGCCTGGATCAGCGCGTCCACATCCAGCATGTGGCCGGCACGATCGGCCTTGGTGCGCAGGTAGTGCTCGTTCTCGGCGGTGATCTCGCCGGTGACCGGAATGCAGTCCAGCACCTCGATGCCAGCGTTGCGCAGGCGCTGCGCCTTGGTCGGGTTGTTGCTGAGCAGGGCCACGCGCGAAATGCCCAGGCCGCGCAGCATCGCCACCGCGCTGCCGTAGCGCCGTTCGTCGGCGCCGAAGCCGAGCTGTGCATCGGCATCGATGGTGTCCAGGCCGTCATGCTGGTAGCCGTAGGCACGCATCTTGGCCGCGATGCCGGTACCGCGGCCTTCCTGGTCCAGGTACAGCAGCACGCCGCCGCCCAGTTCCTTCAGCTTGCGCAGGCCGCGCCGCAGCTGGTCGCCGCAGTCGCACTTGAGCGAACCGAACAGGTCGCCGGTCAGGCACGAGGAGTGCACGCGTACCGGTACCACCGCCGACAGATCCGGTTCGCCGACGATGATCGCGACCTGGTCACGCTGGGCGACGCCACCACGGAACACCGCGAACGAGGTCATGCCGACATCGCGCAGCGGTACCGGCGAACGCGCCACCAGTTCGTAGTCATGCGCGGCATGTGCTGCGCCCTCGGCCAGGTCGCACAGCGCAACCTCGGCCGCGCCATCGAAGGTGCGGTCTTCGGCGTCCAGGCGCACCGCCACCATCGCCGGCAGCAACAGGCCGAGGCGGGCCAGTTCCACCGCGCCTGCATCGAAGGCGTCACCGGCGCTCCAGCCGTCCGGCATCGGGCCCGGTTCACGCAGGTAGCCCAGCGAGGGCAGGGCATCGAAGGCAACACCGGCCAGCGGCAGGCGCGCACCCTGCGTGGCCTCCACGCCAAGCACGCGGGCGCGGGTGGCGGTCAGGAACAGGTAGTGCCGCTCGCGGGCGGCATTGGCGAAGGCAGCGAAGCTGCTGGCCGTGGCGCTGTCCAGCGCGATCACCGCCAGGCGCTGGCCCTGGCCATCGTGGAGCAGCACCGGGCGACCGGCACGCAGTTCGGCCACCGCGCGCTCGCAGCGGATCGCGGCCGGATCGCCGAACAGGGAAGAAGCAGACATGGCAGGACCGGGGGAGTCGGACATCGCAGTCTCTATGGGGGCGCCGGCGTCGTATTCAACGTGGTGCGGCCGCCGGTCGCAGGGGCCGGATGGGCCTGAGTGCGGCGGCCGTCAGTGCGGATGCTCTTCGGTCGCGTACGGGTCTTCCTCGCCGCTGCCCGGTGGCCGCAGCGTATAGCGCTTGTAGGTCCACTGGTACTGCGCCGGATCGCGGCGGGCAATGCGCTCGATGCCGGCATTGAGCGCGGTGGCGGCCACCTGCGGGTCCGGGTCGGCCACGGCGGGGTCGGTCGGTTCGATGTGCAGGGCGAATTCCATGTCCGGGCCGATGCGCTCGCACCAGCCATACAGCACGGTGGCGCCGGTGCGCTCGGCCAGCCGGTTGACCAGGGTCATGGTCAGCGCCTGCACGCCGAAGAACGGCACGAACACGCCATCGCCGGCCTTGGGCTGCTGGTCGGGCAGGATGCCGGTGGCACCGCCGTCCTTGAGCACCTTGAACAGCTGGCGCACGGCCGGGCCTTCGGCGCGCACCTGCTGTACGTTCTGGCCGCCCCGCACCAGTTGCAGGAAGGCATCGCTGGCTTCGTCCTCCGGTGGCTTGTAGACGATGGCGATCTGCCCGCGCGAGGCCAGCCACTGGTTCAGCAGCTCCCAGTTGCCGAAGTGCGGTGCGGCCACGATCACGCCCTTGCCGCTGGCCAGGGCCGCGTCGTACAGGGCCTCGCCGTGGCGCTGCTTCAGATGCAGGCGCAGGTTGTCGGCCGGCGCCTGGCTCCACAGGCGCAGGGTCTCGATGGCCTGCAGGGCGGTGGAGCGCAGCAGCTCCCGGTGCAGGCGGTCGCGCGTGGCGCGGTCCAGGTCCGGGTAGGCCAGCTCCAGGTTGCGTCGGGTGACGCGGCTCTCACGGGCGTTGAGACTGATCCAGGTCCAGGACAGGGCACGGGCGATTCCCCGCAGCAGCGGCCAGGGCAGGCGGGCGAACAGGGTGGTGGCGCGGTAGACCAGCCGGGCTTTGCGTTGCGGATTCATCGGCGCCAGTTTAGCCAAGGGCGCTGCTATCGTGGCCGGCCCCGTTCATTGGAGCCCACGATGCTCGTCCTTATCCAGCGTGTCAGCCAGGCTGCCGTCCACGTCGATGACGAAGCGGTCGGCCAGATTGGTCCGGGCCTGCTGGCGCTGGTGGGCATGGAACCGGGCGATACCGAGGCCCAGCTGCGGCGCATGGCCGAGCGCCTGCTGGGCTACCGGGTGTTCGCCGACGAGGCCGGGAAGATGAACCGCTCGCTGCGCGACACCGGCGGCGGTCTGCTGCTGGTCAGCCAGTTCACCCTGGCGGCCGATACCCGTTCGGGCATGCGGCCCAGCTTCACCAGCGCCGCACCGCCGGACGAGGCTGAACGCGGGTTCAATCGATTTGTCGAGATCTGTCGTGAAAATCACGCACCAGGGGTGGAAACGGGCCGATTTGGTGCCCATATGGTCGTCAGCCTGGTCAATGACGGTCCCGTGACCTTCCTTCTCAGGCCCTGAGCCTGCGGGACCACCGCCCGGCAGGCGGGGCCCCGGGCTGGTATAATGCTACGTTCCCTATTTCTCCCTAGCCGGTGGCGCGAGCACTACATGGCCAACGAACGTCCTGCCCAATCCGAAATCAAGCAACTGATCAGCAAGGGCCTGGAACAGGGCTACCTGACCTACGCCGAAGTCAATGACCATCTGCCGGACGACATGGTCGACCCGGAACAGATCGAAGACATCATCGGCATGATCAACGGCATGGGCATCGATGTCCATGAAGTTGCGCCGGATGTGGAAACCCTGCTTCTCAACGATGGCAACACCGGTAACCGCGAAGTCGATGACACCGCGGCCGAAGAAGCTGCCGCCGCGCTGAGCGCTCTCGACACCGAAGGTGGCCGTACCACCGACCCGGTGCGCATGTACATGCGCGAAATGGGCACCGTCGAGCTGCTGACCCGCGAAGGCGAAATCGCCATCGCCAAGCGCATCGAGGAAGGCCTTTCGCAGGTCCAGGCCGCCCTGGGCCAGTTCCCGGTCTCGGTCGAGTCGCTGCTGACCGACTACGAAGCCCACAAGGAAGGCAAGAAGCGCCTGGCCGAAGTGATCGTTGGCTTCAACGACCTGGCCGACGAAGAGCCGGCGCCGCCGGCGGCTGCTGCCGATGACAGCAGCGATGCCGACGCCGAAGGCGACGAGGACGAGGACGATGATGTCGAGGGTGGCGAGGAAGAAGCCGCACCGACCGGTCCGGACCCGGAGGAAGTCGCTGCGCGCATGCAGGCGCTGAGCGATGCCTTCAACGCCTTCAAGAAGGCGGCGACCAAGGGCGACAAGAAGAACCTGCCGCGCCTGCGCGAAGAGATGTCGGCGGTGTTCGTCACCCTGAAGCTGCCGCTGCCGCTGACCGACGTGCTGACCAAGCAGCTGCGCGACACCATGGCGTCGATCAAGGCCCACGAGCGCCGCGTGCTGAACCTGGCCACCGTCACCGCCCGCATGCCGCGCAAGGACTTCATCCGTTCCTGGGAAGGCAACCAGACCAACCTGGAGTGGGTGGAAGACGCACTGAAGCGCAAGCAGAAGTGGTCGTCGGCCCTGCGCGAAGTGAAGGACCAGATCATCGCCGAACAGCAGGCGACGATCGACATCGAGAAGCTGACCCAGCTGGACCTGGAAGAGCTGAAGGAAATCAGCCGTGCCATGGCCTACGGTGAAGCCAAGGCGCGCAAGGCCAAGAAGGAAATGGTCGAGGCCAACCTGCGCCTGGTGATCTCGATCGCCAAGAAGTACACCAATCGCGGCCTGCAGTTCCTCGACCTGATCCAGGAAGGCAACATCGGCCTGATGAAGGCCGTGGACAAGTTCGAGTACCGCCGCGGTTACAAGTTCTCGACCTACGCCACCTGGTGGATCCGCCAGGCGATCACCCGCTCGATCGCCGACCAGGCGCGCACCATCCGTATTCCGGTGCACATGATCGAGACGATCAACAAGTTGAACCGCATTTCCCGCCAGATGCTCCAGCAGTACGGCCGCGAGGCTACGCCGGAGGAGCTGGCCAAGGAAATGGACATGCCGGAAGACAAGATCCGCAAGGTGATGAAGATCGCCAAGGAGCCGATCTCGATGGAAACCCCGATCGGCGACGACGAGGATTCCCATCTGGGCGACTTCATCGAGGACACCAACGTGGAGTCCCCGATCGAGAACACCACCAACATCAACCTGTCTGAAACCGTGCGCGACGTGCTGGCCGGCCTCACCCCGAGGGAAGCCAAGGTGCTGCGCATGCGCTTCGGCATCGACATGAACACCGACCACACCCTCGAGGAAGTCGGCAAGCAGTTCGACGTGACCCGCGAGCGCATCCGCCAGATCGAAGCGAAGGCCCTGCGCAAGCTGCGTCACCCGAGCCGCTCGGAGCAGCTGCGCAGCTTCCTGGATATCGATTGATTTCCAGCGGCTGTTGAAGCGTTGAGAGAAACCCCGCTTCGGCGGGGTTTTTCTTTGCCCACCATATCCCTGTAAAGCCGAGCCTATGCTTGGCTGAGGCTTATGATTACGTAACAAGTAATGTAACGGAAGGCTCGCGTCGAAGCTGGCTCTTCGTGAATATGTCCATTATTTTCAAACTCATAGGTGCACGGCCGCGCTTGCAGCCCCGCTTTTTTGATGCTAATTACGTAACAAATTTCGTATTACGTAATGCACATGCCACGCGCTCAACGCCCACAGGTACTGGATCTGATCGCTCAGCTGGCCCCCGGCCAGCCGCTACCTGCCGCGGCGCTGGCCGAGCGTCTGGGGGTGGGCCGGATGGCGCTCAGCCGGCTGGTGGCCGCCAGTGGCCCGCAGGTGGTGCGCATGGGCAGCACCCGGGCAACCGCCTATGCGCTGCGGCGGCCCACCCGGGCCGGCAGCGAATGGCCGCTGTACCGGCTGCGCGAAGATGCGACGCTGGAGGAGCTGGGGCGGGTAATTGCGCTGGTAGGAGGCGGCTTCCACGTCGATGCCGGGCCTGACTGTCCGAACCTGCGACGCGCGCCCGAAGGTGACGTTGCCGCCTTCTTTCCTGTCTTGCCGTGGTACCTGGATGACCTGCGACCGCAGGGATTTCTTGGTCGCAGCTTCGCCCATGGCCGTGCGCAGGCGCTCGGCCTGCCGAAGGACCTCAAGAGCTGGCAACCGGACGATGTGTTGATGGCCCTGGTAACCGCTGGCGGGACTGAAGCGGGCGACCTGCTGCTCGGTACCGCCGCCGTGGAGGCGGCGATGGAGACGTTGCAGGTGCCGATTGATCGGGTTGCGGCCGACGATCGTCTTGCACAGTATCGCGAGCGTGCGCGTGCTGCGCTGGACGGAGAGGACGTGGGCTCCTCGCCGGGTGGCGAGCAACCCAAGTTCACCGCCACCGTAGAGGCCTACGGCAGGCGCCGCTCGGTCCTGGTCAAGTTCGCGCAGCCTGATGAAGGCGCCGCCGCCCAGCGCTGGAGCGATCTGCTGGTCTGCGAACATCTGGCGCTTGAGGCCCTGCGCGAGTCCGGACAAGCCGCGGCGTCCAGCGAACTGCTGCAGTCGCCCACGCACACCTTCCTGGAAATCGAGCGCTTCGACCGCACGCCCGATCTGCTGGGGCGGCGAGGCCTGGTCTCGCTGCTGTCGCTATCGTCTGCGTTCACCGGCGAGGTCACCCCAGCGTGGCCGGTTGCAGGCGCCGAACTGCGTGATCAAGGCTGGCTGACGGCCGACACCGTGCAGGCGATGGGCCGACGCCATGCGTTCGGGCGGCTGATCGGCAACAGCGACATGCACCACGGCAACATCGCCTTCCACTTCATTGATCGCGGCCCGCTGCCGCTGGCGCCGGTCTACGACATGCTGCCGATGTCGCTGGCGCCGTCAAAGCTGGGCGTGTTGCGCGCGGACGAGCCGCTGTCGCCGGTCGCGCCGCTGGGCAGTGGTGATCTGCAGCATCTGCGCTGGGCGGCACCGGTGGCTGAAGCATTCTGGCAGTGCGTGGCTGTTGACGGGCGGATCCAGTCGCCGGCAATGCGGTCGTTGGCGGGGGCGAACGCCGAGCGGGTGCGGGAGATGGGCGCGCGGTTTGGGTGAGCCAGCTGTTGCGCAAGCCTGGGCGCGTGGCGTTGCGCAGCGATGGCTGAGGGTTTTTCAGTGTGTCTTGGCGTCGGCGGGTAGCCGGTTGAGCGCAGGCTCCACTACACTGTGACGCTGCGCAGGGCCTATAGCTCAACGGTTAGAGCAGGGGACTCATAATCCCTTGGTTCCAGGTTCGAATCCTGGTGGGCCCACCACATTGACGTCCAGCGAAGTCCGGAGACGTCCGAGAACTCCTTGATCTACTTGATTTCAGCGCTGCGACGCATCCATAGCCGTCCAGCGGCATCCACTTGCATCCACAAAAAAAGTGAGTCAGGCTGTGTGTCAGCGGGCTAGACGCCCCTAGACGACTCACAGGCGCTTGACTCACATGCTGACCGACACCAAGTTGCGTTCGCTCAAGCCGAAGGCCAGCCCCTTCCGTGTGGCTGATGCCAACGGCTTGTGCATTGAAGTGCGCCCTTCGGGAGCCAAGGTGTGGCGCTACCGCTACCGCTATCTGGGAAAGGCCAGCATCGTCACGCTCGATGAGTACCCGTCGATGTCGCTGCAGGCTGCCCGCGTCGAACGCGACCGTCTGCGCTCGCTCCTGCGTGGCGGGGCTAATCCCGCTCAAGTGGCCAGAGTCGAAAAGGCAGTCCAAGGAGAACGGGCCGCGAACACCTTCGGAGCCATCGGCTTGGAATTGCTCGCCAAGCGAACGAAGGAGGGCCTTTCCCCTGGATCGGTCGTGCGCGAGCGTCGGCTGATCGAGAAGGATCTGGCGGGGCTGGCTGATCTGCCTATTGGGGACATCACCGCCCCCGTGCTGCTGGCGGCGCTGCGGAAGCTGGAACATCGCGGTGTCGTGGAAACCGCACATCGTGCCCGGGCGCATGCTGGGCGAGTATTTCGCTACGCCATCGCTACGGGTCGCGCAGACCGCAATCCCGCTCAGGACCTCACAGGAGCGCTTGAACAGCCTCAGACCAAGCACTTTGCCAGCGTGACTGATCCTGCCGTGATAGGAGGCCTCCTGCGCGCGCTGTGGGGCTACCAGGGGGCACTGGTCACGCAAGCCGCTCTAAAGCTGGCCCCAATGGTGTTTGTTCGCCCTGGGGAGCTTAGGCAGGCGAAGTGGGCTGACATCGACCTCGATGCTGCAGAGTGGCGCTACGTCACCAGCAAAACCAAAACGCCGCACATCGTCCCTCTGTCAGATCAGGCCGTTGAGGTTCTCCGGGAGCTGTACCCGTATACGAAGCGGAGCGAATTTGTCTTCCCTGGTGTTCGCAGTGCCCTAAAGCCGATGAGTGAGAACACACTGAACGCGGCGCTGCGGAACCTTGGATTCGACTCGGACACGATGGTGGGCCATGGCTTCCGAGCGATGGCAAGAACCGTGCTGGACGAAGTGCTTGGCTATCGCCCGGACTATATCGAGCATCAGTTGGCGCATGCGGTAAAGGATCCGCTTGGACGGGCCTACAACCGAGCGACCCACCTGCCGGAACGCAGGAAGATGATGCAGGCCTGGTCCGACTATCTCGACCAACTGCGGATTGCAGAACCGAACGTGCTGGCCTTCAAGGCCAAGCGCGCCTAAACCTTACAGAGGCCTTAAGGAGGGCCATCAAGGCAGTAGAGCCGCATAAACAAAGCGGCCGAGAAAGGGGCTGGAACCCCTAGCTCGGCCTACCACAACCGACTATTGGAGAGTCGATCATGGATTGCAGCATTGTACTTGTTGCGCCTGAACGGGCGCGCTCGGCCGAAAACCGGCCCACATCTCAGGCCGTACTGGCCATCAGGATAGTCCGCGCTTGCCACAGCTGGTTCAGCGCCAACGACGACCTCAATACCTACCGAGTCTGCCTCGCACTTTTCACCGCGGCACTGGCCCTCGAATTCTGGGGGCGCGCCAATGGCTAAGCGCAATCAAGGCGAGTCGGCGGCCCTGAGCAGGGAAGATGCCCTTTTCCAGGCGCTAAACTCAGCAAGCCTTGCCATGGGTGACATTGAGGGGATCTGCCAACTGCTCTTCAACGAGCAATCGATGTTCGAGGCAGATTTCCCGGCTCCGATAGCTGCTGCCATCAGCATGATCCGCGAGCGGGCTTCTGCTGCAGGAAATGCGATGCAGGAGGTGCTGTGATGCTCAGCTCGACTGTAGCGAGGGCTACGCAGGAAAAGGATGTACTCGAAGTCCGTATTGAGGCGCTGCTTGAAGCTGGCGTACCGATCCGAGCTTTGATCGGACATCAGCTCTGCAGCATAGACTGGCTTGCTGCTCGAATCGACCACAAGTTCCGGCTTTGCTATCCCGGCGAGCGCGGTGAAGTGATTGTTGAGTCCGTTTCTGCAGCCAGGCTCCTCACTCGTGGCAGGGAGCTAGGTTGGCATCCGCTGGATGAAGAACCGTTTGAGCTCGGATGGCCAGACCTCTTCAAGGAACCGCTTTATCACTACCGACAAGGCGTGCATTGGTACGCGACCGCTATCTCGGATACGGACCGGATGCTCCCACTCGGGTTTCCTAAGTCTGTCCTGGAGAGAGACAGACTAGCCACGGAAGCAGCGGCTAAGAGGGCTGAAAGTCGATTGCGTCGCCAGCAGAAGGCGAGGGACAGAGCCTTGGCTGCCAAAGACCGCCAAGCTGATCTGGACAACTTGACGCGTATCTCAGAGCGGATGCTGCAGGAGGCTGCACAGGCCGGACGCCCTATTTCAGTTTCGACCGCTCGGCGAACGGCAAAGGCATGGATGCACCAATGGGAGAAGGATGTTGCCACAGTCATGAAGCGGTTCACGGATGGCCAGAGGGGTGGTGACGATGGCCGGTAACAGCAGCAGGTTCCGGAGGCCGATCCGGTTTAATCGGACCCGCGCGAACCCAATTCAGCGGTTGCCCTTCTACCGCCAGAGCCATGCCAAGGTCGGGGACTACTGGCGAATGCCCGAAGCCCATGGGCATCTGATGGGCCGAGAGGTGGGGAGGGTCTGCTGCATCGCCTTCCTCCAAGCTCTCAGGGCGGCTGCAGCGGACCCGCGCACTAGCGGGAGTGCCCATCTGGCCGATATTGTCTGCTCCGTGGCTGAGGTTCACGGCGGTAGCGTTGGGGAAGTACAGAGGGGAATCTTGGATGGTTTTTTTGGGTGCGGATCGCCGCTGGTGGAGGCCTTGCTTCGCGGTATCTGCGCTGAGAAGGGCGTCGAAGAGGTTTACACAATGGACCAACTGGAGGCAGCGCTCACCGACCTGTCTTCTGCCAGCGTTGAGGAGTACGCAGGGCGGCGCAACGTTCCGGTCCAGTCGCTAATCCCTGATAGGTCCGACCATCCTGCTTTCGAATTGTCATCCCAGGACGCAAAGCCTCAGTAGGAGGCAGCTTGAAATTGAGGAAGAACTACATGGCTCGTCCCAAACCCGCCAGCCGAATTCCCGACTGGTTCAATCTGGATGCATACAGCCACTTATCCGAGTTGGATGCCAACGGTTGGTTGAGGGTAGTAAGCGGCCTTCGCATGCTGCTCGACGAAATACCCGATCTCTATCGGACTGGAGATGATGATTCTGACCTGGACCTGGAAGAGCTTGAAGAGGTCTTTGTAGGCTTCCAGGAGGATGAAGGCAGAGGATGGGCCGACTGGAAGAAGCAAGAATATGTTGTGGATGAGGCTGTCTTTGACTTCGGCAGTGTCCAGTCACTGAGCAACTGGACCGTCGCGCATATGGGCGCAACACTTGATCACATCGAGAACGGTCCTGAGTTGTTGGTCGGCATGAGAACGGCGGTTGAACTTGAAACCAAGAAGGAGTTCAAAGCAGCTAGGAAGGCATTCCAGTCCATTGACTATCTTGAGGAGTTTTCCAGCACGCCATTCTTTGTTTCACTGAGAGACTCTAGGCAGAATTCAGGCTCTGGGGTTGGGCTTCCTAGGCGGAGAGCGCTCTCGGTCAACATGCGAGCTCCTGACGAGATACTCCGTAAGGACTTCGACCGGTGGCTTCGGGCGATGCGCGCTCTTCAGGGGCATCAAGCTGCGAAGAAGTCATTTACGGACACTGATTTCAAAAGGTGGGTGCGCAACGCGTACGTCCCGCTGCTTGTGCTGACTAAGTGGAAGGAACTCACCGGTGCGAGGATCACCTACGGTGACCTCTGTGAGGCGGCGTTCCCACCAATGAGAAGAGTGGAAGTAGATGACGTTCGTAAGACTTTCCTGCCAAACGCTAAGGCCTGGGCATCGCTTGAGACCATTGATGCTCTTGCCGCGCAGGCAGCTAGGGAGGACGAAAAGTCGGAAAATTCTGGCGGCTAGATATTTCCGGAAGTAAAAGGATTTGAAGCTGCCCCGGTTGAAAATGAGGGCCTCATTTGGCCCTTCAAGTAGCACGTCTATGTGCATAGTTTTACATCCGCCCGGACACAGCCGGGCGGGTGCGGACGCCGGTTCGTACCCAGCTAACAGGTACGAACAATGGTCAACTCAACGAACGCTCTCGATCCACTGCTGCATCGCATTCCCGATGCGTGTCGCCGGCTCAGCGTCAGCCGGACGACCCTCTACGAACTGATCAAGGCGGGCGAGATTCGCTCGGTCAAAATTGGAGCTCGATCCCTGATCCCTGAGGTCGATCTCCAGCGTGTGCTGTCCTCCAGACTGGGGGCCGTGCGATGAGCGGATTCGACTTCTCCGATCTGAGCGCAGATCAGCGACGTCTGCTGGATCTCGGTGGCTGGACCGCAGATCACCCCCATAGCGAGACCAAGCCGGGCCGTAAGGACGCCTGGGGCCTCATCGAGCGTGGGCTCCTTCTCGCTGTCAGTGTTCGGAGGCGTGACAGCTACGGCTCTTACTCCCTCACCGAGTACCGGGTGCCGGACACGGCCCGCAGGGCATGGGCTCAGCACAAGGAGACCTCGGTATGACTTCCGATGCTATCCGGCTGGGGCGCGTGGCCGCACAGGGCCGAATCCTAATGCGCCTGCCCGAGGTGATCGCAGCTTGCGGCATGTCCCGCTCTCTCATCTACAAGATGGCGAAGGAAGGCCGGTTCCCTCGACCTATCCGAGTAGCTGCGCGCTTGTCTGCCTGGGACTCGGAGGCGGTGCGATGCTGGATCGACTCTCGTTGTGAAGAGGGGAGGGCCGCCTAATGGCTACTGGAATCATCCACGTCGACTTCCACGGTGCCGAACTCATCGGCCGTCTCCACCAAGGATGCCCCTTTGTGGCCATGCGGCCCATCGTGGAAGGCATGGGTCTGGATTGGTCCAAGCAGCTTGAGAAGCTGAAATCTCACCCCGTCCTGGCCCGCCAACTGTCTACCTTAAGGGGGATGGTTGCTGGCGATGGCAAAGGTCGCCAAATGCAGGCCCTGCCCTTGTCTAGGCTCCCGTTCTGGCTGGCCACAGTGAATCCTAACAAGGTGAGGGCTGCCATTCGGGAGCGCGTGGTTCTGTTCCAAGAGCAGGCGGCTGACGTTCTCGCAGCGGCATTCCTCTCGAATGGGACGCGGCAGGATGTGGCAATGGCAAAGCGAGTCGCAGGCACCGTGATGTGCCGCATCCTGCACGACACGCTGGTTGGGCTGGGCCGGGACCCCAAGGGTTACGACTACGCCACTGAGCATCGACTCGTGAATCACTGCATCACTGGGGTCTTTGGCGGTGTCTGTGAGGACTCGCTTTCCACAGACCAGCTCAAGCTGCAGCAAGAGCTCAGGATACAGAACGCGGTGTGGATCGGGCAGGGCAGGCCATATCGTGATCGCAAGCCTCTCCTTGAGCAGCATGCAGCCACTTGGTGCAGCTCTCAGCGGATCGGTTGGGAGGCCCCCAATGCTTCCTAGCGCGACTGACAGGATATTGCATTGCGCCAGCGGTCTCCTCGTCTCGCCGAGTACTGGGGAGCTATGGAGCGCCTGCGGGCGGACAGTAGGCCGGAGATACCGTGACGGGTACATCAGGGTCATTCACCGCCGGGCAGGTGGTTCCTGCACAACCTGGTATGCCCACAGGCTCGTGTGGGAGGCCGTCCACGGTCCTGTACCCAAGAGGATGGAGGTGGATCACCTCGATGGTGATTCGTCGAACAACAGGTTGGACAACCTGCAATTGGTGACTGGTTCGGAGAATCGCCGACTTCAACGCGCACGGAACATAGCCAAATTCGGCAGCCCCTCCTCCCAGTGCAAGCTCAGCGTTGCAGAGGTGGAAGCGGTCCTGCGCACGGTGGGAATCGTTCCAACCAAGGTTTGGGCGCGCCGCTACGGCGTGAATAGTTCAACTATCAGGTGCATCCGCAAGAAGAAGACTTGGCGTCACGTGGATGCAGGGACGACCTGTAGAGCCAAACGTCCTAAGCGCGGCTGAGGCCGTGTTCCTTGCCCTTGGGGGGCACATGCACAGTACAAGCCAAGACCGCGCCCAGCGGTCTCCAGAGGGCGGCGCAAGCTATGGCCAGGCGCAACCCAAGAAGAACACTGACAGGCGGCGCCAGAAGCTCGTAGGGCGGTCGAAGGGCGCGCCGTTCCTGATGCTTGAGCACAGGATTTCCGACTCGCCGGAGTTCGGCCAGCTATCTGGTAACGCCGTAAAGCTGCTGCTGGAACTGGCCCGGCAATACAGGCCTGGCAAAAACGGCGATTTGAGCATCCCCTGGTCGATGCTCTCGACCCGTGGTTGGAGGAGCAAGGCGACCGTGCACGGCGCCAAGCTTGAGCTCCTCTCCGCAGGCTGGATCATCGAGACGCGCAAAGGTGGCAAGAACATGTGCAGCCTGTACGCGCTGACCTATTACGCCGTCGATGAGTCCGAAAAGCACCTTGAGCCACCGACCGTAACTCCACTGAACCTGTGGAGGAATCGCAATGGGTAGTCGCTATGTAGGCCAACTAGGTCGCTATGCAGGCCAATCCCGCTATGAGTTGGCCCGCATAGAGACCTACGAGGTCGCAATGCAGGCCAGTCAGGCGGTTATCCACACCCCTTCGAGGTCGCTATGTGTACACCCTTCTAGATATATACCAAGCGGAGCCCGCTCTTCTTGCTTCAAGGCATTGGCTTTAGGGCTTCAAGCCACGGCGGTCGCTTCTGGACGTATCCAAGGAGAAGCGCGAACCGGTTCGCCAGGCGGAGTAGTCCGTCTGCCGGACGGGTCGCACTGGGAGGCCGCCCATGGCATCTCGAGACCATGAGCGGTACTTGGAGATGGTGCTGCTGGAGAACGAGGCAGTCGATTTGGTTGTGAGGAGCATCGCTGGCGCGTTTGGCTTCGGGGCACCAACACGGCCCACAATCCGGCATGCGACGAGGCGGAGCTCCAGCGAGGAGTGCTGCCCGGATGACGGTGCGTACCTGCCAATCCATCGCGTGCACTCGATTGAGCAGGCCGCATCCAAGTACCTACCAACGCAGGTGGCGGCTCGTAAGCAAGCGCTGGATAGGTTCAGCCCGAAGGATCGCCAAGCAGTGCTGGATTTTGACCAGATGGCGGTGATGCGCGCGCCGGCCGCGGCTGATCGTACTCGCCAGCTACGGAGCTGGAAGACACAGGGATCGCTTACGGCCGCGCCTGTCAGGGGGCCGGGCAGGCTGGTGCTGCACGCTCTGGCGGACGCGCACCTGGACGGTCCACTTGCTGCCTGGCTAATGCTGTACGCCATCGGTGACGAGAGAGGCTGGCCGTTGGTCTGTCGGTACATGACCGCATGCGGCCATCCGGAGTGGGCTGCGTTGGAGGCGGCGCGCAGATTGCTGGTTCGTCGACCTCAGCGGTCCTATCGGGAGTCGGCGAAGTACCAAGCCCGCCAAGAGGCGCGGTTTCGTCGCGAGGTGCAGTCGGCCGAGAGGCGCCTGCTCGAATGGCTGGCTCGCGCCAGCCGGAGAGTTGCCGTCGCAATGGGATCTGCCTGCGAGTAGTAGACCTACATGGACGGCAGTGGACGCGGGAGTCAGAAACACCCAAATCCCGACCTATCTAGTAGGGCCCCATGTCCCCCAAGGGCGGGTCCAGGCGGCAGCCCCCCGAGAGCTGCCGCCTTCTTTTTTTGCCGATGAAGGCGCGCCAGGCGCTCCTTCCCACTCGCAGCCAGGCGACTACAGACGGAGTACCCGAATCCAATGGCCACCTTCTATGATTCTTTCGCTCAAGGCATGCAGAACGGTCTTGAGCGCCAAAAGGCAGTCACGCAGCGCAACATGCTGGCAGAGTTGCAGCAGCTGGCACCCAAGGTCATCGCAGGAGATTTGCCCGCGACCGATCGGGCGTTTGCCCTTGATCCTAAGACCGCGCAGTCCTATCAGGCCGAAGGAAATCGACAGCAAGACAAGCTCGTTGGTTTGGCGAAGTCGCTCACCAAGTTCGCTGGCAATCCGCAGATGCAAGCTGGTATCTACCGCAGCGCCGTTCCGTACTTGAAACGCAATTTTGGCGCTGAGATCCCTGACGACTTCGACGCGGCCACGGTCATGCCGATTGTCGATCAGGTACTAGCTGTCGCTGCTGGTCAACCAACAGCCCAGGGCGAGCAGTTCACCCTTTCGCCGGGCTCCAAGCGCTTCGATGCAACGGGTAAGGTGTTGGCTGAAGTGCCGTTTGCGCCGGCCAACGCCAACATGGTCGATATGCCCGATGGAATGGGCGGCAGCATGAAGATGATCTGGGACCCTCGCGAGCGAAAGCTGAGCGATCTCCCTGGCTCGGGGCAGCAGCCTGTTATGCCGCCCACTGGAGTAGGCCCGGCAGGCAATCGCTACAGTCTCGGGTCGGATTTGAATCCGGACGAGCTCGCCGCTGCACAGGCCGATATTGCCGCTGGCGGAACGTTGGACAATGTCATTTTGCCTGACAGGCAAGTGACCGCCGCCGGGAGGATGGGGTACACCCCTCCCAGGCAGCGTGAGGCGCCACAAGGGTACGTCTATCAGGGAGATGCGTTAGTACCCATCCCCGGAGGTCCGGCCGACAACTCATCCCCGCAGGCCATCGCTGCGGGAGAGCAGAGTCTCCGGAAAGAGGTGACCCAGAACCTCAAGGAGGATCAGGGCGTCCTGTCCATGTATCGAAACGTCCAGGCGGCGGCCGGCAAGCCGAGTGCAGCCGGCGACCTGAGCCTGATCTTCGCGTTCATGAAGATGCTGGACCCGGGCTCAGTAGTACGCGAGCAGGAATTTGCCAATGCGCAGAACGCTGCGGGTGTTCCGGATCAGGTGCGTAATGCCTACAACAAGGCCATCAGTGGCCAGCGGCTGAATCCCACACAGCGCCAGGACTTCCTCAACCAAGCCGCTCAGCTCGCGACCAACGCAGAAGGGCGGATCACCGGGACAGCCCGGAAGTACCAAGACATCGCACGCCAATATGGATACGACCCGGTGCGTGGCACAGGCATGGCCGACTTTTCTGGGGTCACAAGCAGCGTCAGTGGTGGCCCCGAGTCATCCGCTGGCCCTGCTCGTCCTCAGACGGATGCTGACTTCAAGGCTCTTCCCA
Organism: Stenotrophomonas sp. STK17_22; assembly: GCF_051983905.1. Taxonomy (NCBI): domain Bacteria; kingdom Pseudomonadati; phylum Pseudomonadota; class Gammaproteobacteria; order Lysobacterales; family Lysobacteraceae; genus Stenotrophomonas; species Stenotrophomonas sp. STK17_22. Next base: position 4,629,169 of record NZ_CP197010.1, on the reverse strand, counting down.
GCGGCTCTCTCTACATCGACCCGGACGATGGTCGAACCTACCGAAAGAGGTAAGCAATGGCCCGTTTCGATGGAATCCCGGTAGATTCGCCGGTTAAGAGCAAGCCACGATTTTCTGGGGAGCTGGTGGAACCTGCGGACTCCCCTGCAGCTGCGACGTCTACCGGTAAGCGAAGCCAAGTTGCACCGGATGGATGGCGGTACGGCCCTAGTCGCGACCTTGCCTATGGCGCCAGGTCGGCGCTGCAGGGCGCTGGTGGCTTGCTTGGCGCAGTGGGTGGCGATGCGTTCAACAACTACATCGTCAATCCTGTGGCCCGGGCCGCGGGCATGCAGGAGGCTCGCCCTTACCGCGAGGAAGCCTCGGCTCTGGCTGACCGGCTGGGCCTGCCGAAGGCTCAGACTGCTGGCGACCGCGTGCTGGGCGACGTGGGCGAGGCGCTGACTGGAACCGGATTGACCCTTGGTATCGGCGGCGGAATTAACGCGCTGGCAAACCTCGGCCGTAGCACAGCGGCCCCGGTCACGAACCAGCTTGCCAGCTTCCTATCTGCTCAGCCAGCCCTGCAGGCCGTGTCTGCTGCTACTGGCTCAGGAGCCTCTTCTGTTGCGCGAGAGGCGGGAGCTTCTCAAGGCAATCAGCTGTTGGCCGGTCTGGCAGGCGGTTTGGCGCCGGGGGCAGGAAGTGGGCTTGCCAGTCTTGCGACTGCAGGCCGAGTACGCGCCGTAGGCACAGTACCCACGGTTGCAGCTGGCCTCACGCGCCGGGCGGCGAGGGGGAATGACGTCTCCGGTGTGCAGAGCATGATTGACGACTTCGCTGCTTCTGGCACCTCGCCGAGTGTCGGGCAAGCCACTGGCAATCGTAGTGCTAGTGCCCTTGAAACCTACCTCGGCAATACCCCAGGTGGCTCGGGCCAGATTGCCCAGCGCGCGGCCGATCAGGCGGCTGCGGCGCGTAACGCCACCGATGACCTGTCCAACAGGATCGCGGCCGGCGGAGCGGACCTGACCCCGACTCAGGTCGGTACGAACGTCCAACAGGGCATCTATGGACCTGGTGGCTTTGTGGATCGAACCGGGTCGGTTTCGGATCGACTGTATAGCGAGTTGGATCGTCATCTTCCGGCAGGTGAAATGGTGCCCGTCTCTAATGCCCGGGGCGCGCTTCAGGAAATCAACGCTGCGATCAACGGGGCGCCGGAACTCTCCCACTTGTTCGACCAAGCGGCACTTAAGCAGATTGAGCGCGCGCTGGTCAGCGACACCACCGGGGGAGCATCAGTTCTCAGCCGGCCAGGGATGCGTGAGAACGCGGCTGCCTACAGGCAGTACTTGGAGCAGCAAGCCCAGGAAGCGGCAGAGAGAAATGCGCGCAGGCAGTCGCTGGGAATGACTGTGATGGAACCGGTGCCGAGCCGGGCTGACATCGAGCAGAATCTGAGCAGCACTCTGGGGAACATGGCGGACGGGACGCTGCCGTATCAGGCGCTGAAGGAGCTGCGTTCGAAGGTCGGCAAGCAAGTCGGCGCGACGTTCCTGACACGTGACGCCGCCCACGCTGAGTGGAAGAAGCTGTACGCAGCGCTTTCCCGAGACATGGAGGCTGCCGCCACAACGCCGGAGGCCAAGAAGGCGTTCGCCAGGGCCAATAACTACTACCGTCTCAGGGAGCAGCGTTTGGACGCTATCGGCAAGATCGTCCAGAAGGAAGGGGGCCCGGAGGCCGCCTACCAAGCCATGTTCACTGGCGCGCGGAATGGCGCCACTCCCCTGAAGCGTGTGATGGACTCGCTCCCTGCTCAGGTACGCGCTGACGTCAGTGCATCCTTCTTGCAACGGATGGGGCGCGCAAGCAAAGCCAACCAGAACGCTGCCGGCGATGCCTTCTCGATGGAGACGTTCTTGAGCAACTGGGCAGACATCAGCCCCGAAGCAAAGAAGCAACTTTTTAGCAATGCGCGCTTCGGGACGGACTACGTCCAGAACGTAAACAAGCTGGTGAGGATGGCCGATTCCATTCGCAGCGGCAGCAAGGTGTTCGCTAACCCCCCGGGCACAGCCAAACAGACTGCTCTGGGCGTGACACTTGGCGGCACAGGACTTATCGCTGGGCAGAACGCATTGCAGGGAAACCTGGGCCAGGCGGCAATCACCGTCGCGTCAACTCTAGCGCTGGCCGGTGCCAACAACCTCCTCGCCAGAATGATGACCAACCCCAAGACGGTCCGCTGGCTCGCGCGAAACACCGAGCGGGATAGCGGCGACATTGCTGGTCAGATCAACACTCTGCTGCAGATTGGCAGGGAAGAGGACGACGACGAGGTGGTTGAGCTGGCTCAGCGTCTGAAGGCTGAGACAGCCGGCGGCCGTTAGCCTCCGAAGAAGGTCAGAACCGAGTACACCAGCCCAGCGACTGCAGCGAGGCCCAAGGGGACGGCGATGATGGCTAAGGCGATGGATTTACCGCCAGCCTTCCCCTCAGGATAGCGCTGGTTGAAGGCCTCGCTCTTCATTGCCTCCCAGCTCTTCTGGGGAGCGTAGTTGTTGGTCTTCCAGTCCATGGCACTGCCTTATTCGATATCGGCGGGCTGAATCGTAGCACCCGCTGAGGGTGGGGGCCCCTGTAGAGGAATTGATGCCCAATGAGGAGAGAGAACCAACCCTCCGGCGGCGCCAACCAGCGTGCGGCGCAGCTCGATGTGCTTCTGGAGAGCGGCCAGACCCTAGAGGAGAAGTCGGCTAGGCTGATTGCTGAGGGCATTGCCAGCAATGCCTTCGTCAGCCTGCTGTTTGCACAGCATTCTGGGGTAGCCGGCGGGACCGAGCTAAACGAGCTCGTAAAGTCGACCCGGGCGGCAGTAGGACGGGCCGCCAAGGGCGAGACCGACCAGGCCGATGGGCTGCTGACCAGCCAAGCCATTGCCCTGAATGCGGTCTTCTTGGAGATGAGCCGCCGAGCGGCACTAAACATGGGGCAGCACATGGGCGCCATGGAGACCTACATGCGGCTGGCCCTGAAGGCACAGTCCCAGTGCCGGACGACTCTGGAGACCTTGGCCGAGATCAAGAACCCCAGAGCCGTGGCGTTCGTGAAGCAGGCCAACATTGCCGGTGGCCACCAGCAGGTGAACAACCTTGCCCCGGAAAGTCCCGGGCCGGTCCCGGAAGAGGCCGGGCGCGCGGGAACAAAAAGGCGGCCGAACGAACTATTGGAGGAGATCACAGATGCGCAATGGCTGGACCCCAGAGCGGCGCCGGCGACAGGCGCAGGCAATCCAGAACTGGCGACCATGGGAGCAGGCGACCGGCCCGCGCAGCGTCGAAGGAAAGGCCAAGGCGGCTAGGAACGCTTGGAAGGGCGGGGAGCGGACGGCGCTCCGTCAGCTGGCCGCTGTCCTACGGGAAGTCAGGTGCTAACGCAGGAGTCCTCACACGGCACAATTTTGTGTAGTGCTTGTAAATCAATGAGTTATTGGGCTCGGATCGTTCCATCGGCGAGGGCGCTGGAATTAATGGACGCCTCTACACGTGCGAGCCAGCCCCCTGCCACCCCGGGACTTTTGCGACCAGTACGCGCTCGCGCGCAAGCCCGGCTCGTACTCGGAATTTAGTGACGCCTTTACGCGGGCGAGCGCTGAGAGCGGCACGTCCGAGTTGGGCCTTAGCCCCAGTATCTGGAGTCCCCAAAAAGGAGCGGTTGTATGCTGCTTTGTGATGTTCGCCAAGTCCCTCCGGCAGAGGGAGAGCTGGACTATGTGGACCTGATTACGCGCGCTGGGCTGGCCAAGGACCTCATCCGTAGGATTGATCGGCACTACCTCCTCCATGAGGATGGGTGTCCCGGGGAGGTCGGCGAGGCGTGTTCCTGCGGCCTGGTAGTCGCCTTTGTAGGCCCCACGGCAGTGGTCATGGTGGACAGTCACTATGCCTACCGAACTGACCCCATCAACTGAGTTTTGTCAGGCCCTAAAGGGTGCTCGCCGTTGAGAATGGCTCGAATGATGTGGTGACGGCTCCTGCGCGGCGGCTTTGCACATGGTCTGGCCCGGGCAGGGCTGGATGAATTGGTGCAGTTGATCTCCTCATCTACTAGGCGATAGCACCCGCCCGAATCGGGCCAGGGTCTCCATAAATCAAGGACTTAAGGTGCGAGGGCGTTTGGCAGGTCGCTGTATTTAGCTGACCTTAGGCCAACATTTGGCACTGTTAGCACAGCTCAGAAGTGTGCACGGCGCAAAGGCTAGCCGGAGGGAAAAGCGCAGAAATGTGAATTCAGGGGCAAATTCCGGCATGATCCGCCCATTCGAAAGCTAGGAAGCACGATGGCAGAGGCCAGGTCACGGACCCTTCATTACAAGCGAGCGATCCTCAAGAACGGAGACGCCGCCGACCTTCAGCAGTTACTGACAGCGGCGATTGCGGCTCGCAAAGACGTTGAAACGCGTGAGCAGTCCCTCGGTGAGGGCGCTGGCACTCGGGTCGTATCCGGAACCCGCGTTTCTCACGGCATGCTCACTGGACGCCTCATGCAGTACACCGCTGGTCAGAAGCAAAAGTTCTTCGAGAAGGACGCTGAGGCCGGTGATTACAAGCTTGATACGACCGCGCTTCCGACAGCTGACGCGAATCAAAGGCGAGAGTTCGTTGAGTCGTTGACCCTTTTCGCCGTGTCTAACTCTCATGTGATGTTTGTTGCGACGCTGCATCTTGGTTCCAAAGCCATGGAAGACCACTTCACGTGGCTGTTGCGGGAAACCGGGGTTTTCACTAATGAGGACTACGTTTTGCTAGCGGATCAGCAGTCGCAACATGCTGAACAGCAGTTGGCAGGCTCTGGCGTTGATGGTGTGACTATCGGTGCGGATCTGGAGTTTGAAGTAGTCGAGTCTGTACCTACTGTTCGTAAGACCAAGAATCGTGAGACGGTGCCCGGCCATAAGCTCCTTCGTCCTATCGGCCCGCTGGCGGAAGCGTTGAAAGAGCTGCTCGGTGATGCTTTTGGTGATGCTCCGTTGAAGAGCGCATTGGGGCGCCAGGATAGGATCGCTGTCACCCTTGACCTTAAGTACTCGAATAGGAACAAGACCGAGGAAGGCTTCAAGTTGATGCAGAAGCTGGCAGTTGCCGGCAGGCATTTCGACGAGGGAGAGACTACAGTTCACTTGGTAAAGGGCGGCACTTTGAAGGGATCGGATCTGAAGGTCAGGACCTCTTTGCCGGTGAGAATTCAAGACTCGGGGCTCATTGACGAGATTGATCTATGGGTACGAATTCACGGATGGTTGCAGCAGGCGGTAGCGACGGGAATCGTCCACTGATGAAACTTGGTGTCGCCAGGAACCTATGGGCCTTTGTGGCGATCGGCGGAGCTAGCGCTGCTGTCGCTTGGGCTGCGTATAGGTTTGCTGACGCGACGAAATTGATTGCAGTTTTGAAGGACATGTGGGTTCTGCAGGGCGTTTTGGTGACGGCCGTCGTTTCCCTTATATATCGCCTTCAAAGTGACGTTGCGTCGCTGGCTGGGCTAGGCGCAGCACAGCGATCTGAGCTGGACGCGATGGTCAGAACAAAGTCTCGTCGACTGTGGGCGCTGTTCTTGCTTATTGCCTTGTCGGCGCTGCTGCCTCGCGTAACAGATGGCTTCCCGAATTGGACCCGTCAGATCGCCGCGCTCTCGCTTGCGCTGTGTTTTTTCACAGCCGCATATGCTGCTTACTTGCCCTCCATGTGGAACGAACTGAGGTCTTTTGTCACTGCGCTCGTTGCCGAACGAGAGAGACAAGATCGTCGAAAGGCAGAGTTGGAGCGGCTAAGAAAGGCTGCTGACAAGCAGACTTGACCGCGAATGAACTTGAATGCCTAGGCGCGTAGTGCCCCAGTCTTCCCACGGCGATGTCGTCCCAAACAGGGGGCAAGCAGGCATAGCGGATCGGGCAGATGGCGCAACGCCCACTTGGCAATAGTGGTTGAGGGGAACCTCTCGCCACTTCCCCGACTTCCTGCGGGCCCATGGGGCCGTCAGAAGTCATCAGGATCGTAAGGTTCGAGATGTGGCGTTGCTCCGGCTAGGCCGAGCGCTTCATTGAGCGCGGCCATAGTCGTCCAGATCCCGCCGCTTCCGTCGTACAGGAAGCGAATGCCGCATCCGTGGGCCCATCGGATCACAGTGGCAAGCCTAGGCCTCTTGCCTGGCTGGCAGAGTTCCTGCAGGTCGTGGAACTGAAGAATTTCTCGAATCAACTTGTCTCCCTGTGACTGTGCCTTTGCATCCAGTGCTCCAGCGGGCTTCATTGGACCATTTCTACCCGACTTGATCTTGGTCAGGGTTGTTGCTAGTGCGAACGATTCGCATCTGGTAGTATTTAACGCGAAATTAACGCCGCCGCAGCTGCCGCCTAGGGCGCACTTCCTACCGTAGGCCCTCCAATGTCCAAAATGATCCTTGCTTCCCGCGCTCCCATGCGCACCCTGTTGTCCACGTCCGTTGCGCTGATGCTGGCCTTGCCACTGGTGGGGCATGCCGAGGAGGCTTCGGCAGAATCGCCCGATGGCAGCGCCACCACCCTGGATGCGGTGCGGGTCAACGCCTATCGCACCACCACCCACACCTCCGGCGCGACCAAGACCGACACGCCGGTTGCAGAGATGGCCAAGTCGGTCTCGGTCATTGCCCGCGAGGAGCTCGATGCCCGCGGTGTGCAGAACCTCAACGAGGCGATGCGCTACGTGGCGGGCGTCGTCCTGGAGAGCGGCGGCATCGACAACCGCGTCGACGACTTCCGCATCCGTGGCTTCGATGCCGGCAGCTGGAGCAACAACGTCACCATCGACGGCATGCGGGCGCCGCAGGGTGGCCAGTGGAACCGGACCATGGTGGACAGCTGGAACCTGGACCGTGTCGAGGTGCTGAAGGGACCGTCGGCCGTCATGTATGGCCAGGTGGCTCCGGGTGGCATGGTCAACCAGGTCAGCAAGACCCCGACGCCTGACCAGCAGCAGGTGCTGCAGGTTGGCCTGGATGGCAACGGCCAGTACAGCGGCGCATTCGACCTGGGCGCGGCATCGGTCGACAAGCGCCATCTGGGCCGCCTGGTGGGCCTGTATCGCGACGGTGACACGCAGATCAAGCACACCCAGCAGGAGCACTGGTTCCTGGCGCCCAGCTATACCTTCCAGATGGCCGAGCGCACGCGACTGACGGTGCTGGGCCTTTACCAGCGCGACGACGGTGGCTCGACCTACCAGTTCCTGCCGATGGACGGCACGCTCAAGGCCACCCCCTATGGGCGCATGAAGAACACGACCTTCATTGGCGAACCGAACTGGAACACCTACGACCGCACGATCTGGACGGCCGGCTGGCTGTTCGAGCATGCCTTCAACGAGAACTGGACCCTGAGCCAGGGGGCTCGCCGCACCAACGTGGAATCGACCTTCCGCACCGTGGTGACCAATGGTGGCCTGAACCCGGATGGCCGCACGCAGAAGCGACGTGCCACCTGGGGCGAGGGGGACTCCCAGGGCGACACCATCGACACCCGTGTGACCGGCAAGTTCCAGACCGGCTCGGCTGAACACACGCTGCTGGTGGGCGTGGACTGGCAGAAGGCCGATTGGGACGCGGCACGCGGTGCGATGCGTGATCCGGCGCCGATCGACATCTTCAATCCGGTCTACACCGGCTATGTTCCGGTCACCAACAGCATCAGCTACTCGGGAGGCGTCAACCGCCAGACGGGTGCCTACCTGCAGGATCAGATCGCGCTCGACAAGTGGCGCTTCACCGTGGGTGGCCGTTACGACTGGACCAAGGACGACACCTGGACGCAGTCGTACACCGTGGCTACGAATCGCTACGGCGCACGCGCGCCGAGCCGCATCAAGAACGAAGCCTTCAGCGGCAACGCTGGCATCCTGTTCGTGGCTGACAACGGCCTGACCCCGTATCTGAGCTATGCGGAGTCCTTCCAGCCGGCAGGCAGCACGGCGACCCAGTCTTTCGACCGGACGCCGTTCGACCCGATCACCGGCAAGCAGTGGGAAGTGGGCGTGAAGTATCAGCCGTCTGGATTCGATGGCCTGATCACGCTTTCGGCCTACGATCTGCGCCAGCAGAACATCCTCACCAACGACCCTGACCCCAGCCACAATACCTGCGGCACGACTGGGTCCAGCCAGTGCCAGGTCCAGGATGGCGAAGGCCGCGTACGTGGCGTAGAGCTGGAAGGCCGCGTCACCCCGCTCGACGGCTTCAGCGTGATCGGTGCCGCATCGTGGATGGACTCGGAAGTCACCAAGAGCAACAACGGATATCAGGGCAAGCAGTTGGCGATGGTTCCGGACTGGACCGCTGCACTGTGGGGTGACTACACCTTCCAGGGCGGGGCACTCGCGGGCCTGAGCCTTGCGGCAGGCGTCCGCTACAACGGCGAAAGCTACGGTGACAGCGCCAACGTCTACCTGATTCCGTCCTACACGATGTGGGATGCGGCGATCCGCTACGACGTGGGCGCGATCGGGCGTGTGGGCACGCAGTTCGCGCTCAACGTCAGCAACCTGACGGACAAGCGTTTCGTGACCACGTGCAGCGGCGTCTCCTCCTGCTTCTTCGGCACAGGACGCACGGTCACGGCCACCGCCCGGTTCACCTGGTAACCCTTTTGCCCCGTGACCGGCCAGCCAGGTCACGGGGCTTTCGTATGAGACTTCCAGAATGTCAGTTGTGATGGCGTTGCTGGCCTCAGCCACGGGTGTGGTAGGGGCATGGCTGTTCTACCTGGCGTCACCGAAACAGCAGTGGCGGCGCGCCGGACCTTGGCCTGTCCGTGGGAAATGGATTCCCGGCAGCACCTTGTCGCTGGTCTCGCTTGCCTTGTTCCTGTCTTTGATGGGAAGTGGTGCGGCCTTCTTCACCTGGTTGACGATTCTGATGCTGGTCTGGTCAGTGGCGCCGTTCCTGGGCGTCTGGCGTGGCCGTCGAGGCGGAGGCCCGCATGGCCAAGCCTGACAAGCTGCAGAGCCGCCACTGGTTCGGAAAGATGTGCGCAGGCGTACTCCTGGGCTTCGGGCTCTCCCTGGCCTTGTCCGGCCTGTTCGCGTGGTTCGGCCCCGGCGGCATCGATGGTGGGGGCGGCAAGGCCCAGTTCAACATGTGGCTGGTCGCGCTGCTGTGGGCGCCCCTCCTGTCATTCGTCTTCCTTTTCCGTAGCAGCGCAAGCGCCTGGCTGTGGCTGGGTGCTGCCAACCTGGTCGCCTTTGGCGCACTCTGGCTGGCGCGAAGCCAGCTGGGCTGATTGGACCCCGCATGAAGATCCGCAACGACATCATCAAGGTCTACAAGGACGTGCACATCTGGGTCGGGATCTTTGCCGGCCTGATGCTGTTCATTGCCTTCTATGCCGGCTCGATCACCATGTTCGAGAAGCCGCTGGAACGATGGGCAACGCCGCCGTCTGCGCTGTCTGCGCCGGTCCCGATGGAACGTGCACCTGACCTGCTGGCGGCGGTGCTCAAGAAGCATCCGGAAGCCGCGAAGAACTACAGCGTGATGGTGCAGACATCACCTGAAGCACCTGCCCGCGTGATCTGGCGGGTACGTGGCGACAAGCCACGGCAGTTCACTGAGTTTGGCGCAAGCTTTGACGAGAAGGGCCACCTCCAGGTGGAGCAGCTGCGCAAGGCACCAGTGGCGCAGCTTGTCGACACCTTGCATCAGTTCGTCGGCCTGCCGTTCCCGGATGCGGTTTCGCGCCCCGTCATGGGCATCATTGCGCTGATGTATGCCGTGGCACTGATCTCCGGCGTCATCGTGCTGCTACCGACGCTGGTGAAAGACTTCTTCGCCGTGAGGGTAGGCAGGAACATCAAGCGCATGTGGCTGGATGTGCACAACGCGCTGGGCATTGTCAGCCTGCCGTTCCACCTGATCATGGCCGTGACCTGCGTGGTATTCGCGTTCCACGATCAGATCTACGACATCCAGGACAAGGTGGTCTATCCCAACGGCATCCAATGGGGCGAAGAGCACGATGCCAGGCCCGCTCCGGGCGCCCAGCCTCTGCCTGCTCCTGCACTGCTGGAAAAGGTAAAGGCACAGCTGCCGGGCTTTGAGGTCTACAGCCTGGGCTTCCAGCAGAAGGACAGTGTGGTCGAGGGGCGTGTCACCGGCCTGGATATCCGCTACGGGACCCGTGCCCGCACCTACATGAGTACCCATCTCGATCCGTACACTGGCGTGGTGGACACACATGACCTGCCAGGACACATGGGCGGCTGGGATACGGCGGTCAATGCCTTCTTCATGCTGCACTTCGGCAGCTTTGGCGGGAACCCCGTGCGCTGGATGTACCTGCTCCTGGGGCTTGGTGGTGCGATCGTGTTCTACACCGGCAACCTGCTGTGGATCGAGTCACGACGCAAGAAGCAGCGCGATGCCAACCTTCCCGAGCAGAAGCGATCCACCCGTGTGCTGGGATCGCTGACCATCGGTGTGTCCCTGGGCTGTGTCATCGGCATATCGGCAACACTGGCAGCTACCAAGTGGCTGCCTGGGCTGGTTGCCAATGTCCCGGCATGGCACGAAGGCATCTACTATGCGGCCTTCCTGCTGGCAGTGGCCTGGGCATTCCTGCGTGGGGCCGCGCGCTCCGCTTATGAGCTGCTGTACGTTGGCGCAGTAGTGACGGCACTGATCCCGGTCGGCAGCCTTGCGGCGTTGGCTGGCGTCCCCGGCACCTGGAACCATTCAAGTGCCGGGGTGGCCGTGGACGCGACCGCAATTGTCGCTGCTGCCATTTTCTGGCAACTGGCGAGGCGATCCAGGAAGCGCGCAAAGATGGGCCACAAGGACAGCGTTTGGGCCATCGAAGGGAATTCTCCCTAGGGCAGGGCGCGATCAAGAAGCCGACGATTAGATCGGCCTTCGGAACTACCTCCGAGGAGGGCAGGGCCGTTCTGCGGCCGCTTCTATCTGCTCAGTGACGAACTTGAGGCCTTGGCGAAGACCATCGAGGTAGTCATTGGCCGCTTCTCCACGCTCGTCGGCATGGGTCTCCACGACCATCGGAATCAATTGCGCCCATGCAGCGCGCAAGGCCGAGGGATTGGAAGCACTGGCGACAACCGCCCGCATGGCGCATTCAATGCCCTGGTTCGGCCATCGGACTTTGCAATACGGCGCTCGCACTCCCTCACGCGCATCTCCAGCACCAGGAACGCGTCTTCCCCTCGTTTGAACATGGCTCCACTCCCCGTGGCGGGGCCGACAAGCCCCTATCGCGATTGTCGCGCTAGGCGATGGAAAATGTGAACCGCATCTCGTTCAGTTTCGGGGATGACGGATATCAGATGGACAGCCAATCAGGCGGGCGTTGCTAATTGCTTGGCGCTTACCGCAGGCGCGGCAGGACAGCACGGTTCCTCCTCTGACATGCTCCATCTCTTGCTCGTTCCACACGCCGGCGGACCCGCAGGCGGTGCAGGTGGCTTCAATCTGCAGGGCACGGGCCAAGCCGCCCTCTGCGCCAAGCCTATAGGTGAGATCAGTGATCTTGAATATGCCGGTGTGACTCATCGGGGCATCGAAGTAGGTCTATTGCGGAAAGATACGGATAAGGAGATATCGGGAAGGTGGGCGTGATGTTGAGGCGCGGTAGCGCCGCCGCCTACTCGCTGCCCTGTGAGCTGAATTCCTCAAGCCTGGCGCGACTGACCGACTGGTGGTTCCCGCAGCCAGGGCAGTCGAGAGCTGCAGCACCATTGAGGTCAACCAGTCCATGCCCGGGGGTCGCTCTGAACTGCCGTGAGCATTTCAAGCAGGAGCAATCAATGCGGGTTACCTGAAGCAAGGTGCCATCTGCACGGGTCACTCCTTCGACGCTTGTTACATAGAACTGTCCGATGTCGCGCATGAAGATGAACGAAGTCCTGAACGTGGGCGCCCATAATGCGGCTTGCTCGGACGCTAGGTTCGTTGATGGGAGCAGCAGATTCTGAAGAGTTAAGAATACGCATCCCGGCCCCTACTTGTGCCGAGTGGTAGAGTGTGAATAGGTGCCGATGTGGCCCTCTTTCAAGGCAAAGACCATGCCCATTCGGGCTGTTGTATACGCAAGCGAAGCAGTTGAAGGTCTTTCGATTGAACAGCTGGAAGCGCTCGTAGCCGATGCTGCCAGGTTCAACAAAGTTGCAGGCGTCACGGGAGTTCTGCTGTACGACGGAGCTAGATTCGTGCAGTACTTTGAAGGTCCGGAAGATGGTGTCGCCAGCGTCTATGAGCGCGTGCTGCAATCGACGAGCCACACGGGCGTCGTAGAACTGGCGAGAGGCCGCGTATCTACGAGGCAGTTCCCCTATTGGTCAATGCATCGACTTCCGGCCGATCAGCTGCTCGTGGGCAAACTCGCAAGGGCCGATTGGTCTCGCTTCAAGAAGAGTGAGCCTGAGGAAATTGCTGGATCGGTATGGGGAATTGATGTGCTGGCCGAAGCTGTAGCCCCCTACGTGCAAGCTGCATAGCTTCGACTCAGATCCGATCACGACGATGCCCTTTCGGGGCGTCAGCAGCGATGGGTGTGAACACCATCAACCGTTCGGTTGCACTGAGTGGGGAAGGCTCGTGCGTGTAACAGTCGTCTTTGGTATTGCTGCGCCATTCCTCGGCGCGGGTACATAGTGGAATAGGTGCCATTCACGGATCAGTGAATGGCTCGTCGCCATTGTGTGATTTGGCCAGGACAGCGGCGGCATCAGCTTGCAGAGGAGTGCCGTAGAGCCATCCTTGGCCTACAGCAGAAGGCGCGATCTTCTGCAGCAATGCGTCTTGCTGAGGGGTCTCCACTCCTTCCACGATCACCTCCAGGCCGAGCTGGCGGGCGATCTGGTACATGCCCGGCAACACCGGGCGCAAGGGTGATTCCTCGGTGATGGCCGATACGAACATGCGGTCAATCTTGATGCCGATGAAGGGAGACTGGGCAAAGTGTGAGAAGTTGGAGCTGCCGGTTCCGAAGTCATCAATTAGGAATCGGAATCCCAGCGCTGCCAACTCTGCCATGTGCGCGGTTACGCCAGGGCAGACCAGTTCCTCACGTTCGGTGATCTCGATCCTGACCTGATCCGGTAGAACACCGGCCTGTTGCGTGACGCTTACGACGAAACGAACAGTTTCCTCCGAAGCCATGTCAACGGGCTCAGCGTTTATGCTCAGGTATGGCGCATTCTCGCCTGCGAGGGCCGGTGCCATCTCTCTCAGCGCCTTCGACAGTACGTACCGGAAAAGATCTGAACTCAGGCCAAGTTGGCGGGCCATTGGTACGAAGATGCCAGGAGATATTTCGCCTTCGCCAACTGGGCTCCAGCGGCTTAGCACTTCGAACCCGACAAGGCGCCTATCCACAACGGTGTATAGAGGCTGATACACCAACTCGATCTCGTTTCGGCGCATGGCAAGGCTGAAGCGCTGCTGGAGCGTCTGCCTTGCGGTCCTGTTTCGGCGAATTAGGAGGTACGAGAAGGTAATGCCAAGCGCGGCACCTATGCCGATGATGGTGTAGAGCAGAGAGGGGGCAAGGTCCCATATGCCCCGCCGGGGCCGTGATACGAATGCACAGACGTTTGCCTTGTTGCTGCATCGGCTCAGCCGTATGCGGGATGATGCGGCTTCACTGGCGTCCGTTGCAGGTTCCACACTCCGGAACACATAGGAGCGATCACGCGTTTCGACAGTGAATGTGCTGGTTCTCGCGGGGTCCAAGCCATCGAAGGACGAGGGCGATGACACCGTGAATGCCCGGCCCTGGGCGATCAGGTTGGTGCCTCCGTAAGGCGAGCCAACGAGATCGGACGTATTCCATAGCTTGGTCTCGCCCGATGAATAGTGCGGCGCAGGAAGCTTGAACGGAACGATCTTTCCCCAGAGCGCGCTGCACAGCAGGTGGCCCTCCTGGATGCGTCCCACGTCGCTCATATAACTCGAGTTGAACGCGATTTCCTTGAGTGCTCGAACGTCTTCGTCGGAGCACGCAATGACAGCAGACTTCAGCGCTGCATCTGAAGCGACTCGTCGGGCTCGAGAGACAGTCTCTGCTCGAGCTACCACCGCTTCAGCGATGGTCTCTGTGGACTCACTATCCTCAACATACAAGACGGCTTGAGCAACTATCAGCATCGCCAACATGGACAGCGCTGCAGAACCCAGAATCGTCAACAGAAATCGCGCGCGGTTGCCAGAGACGGTCAATCAGTTCCCCCTGAAACGGATTTGTACCTAACTCAGAGTCAGAGTCGCATTGCTTGTCCCGTTTTTATCGGCATTTGGTCACACAACTGGAGTGATCGACTCCGCTTGCTGGATGGTTCAATATGAACGGCTTATCTGCGCGGTAGTCGTCTGGACTGGCGGCAGTCCACCCTTCGATCAGGCCGTCCTGCAGCCACACCGACATGCGGTCGTGGATGTCGGCAGAAACGCCGCTGCTGCCCCCTTCATCCGGAGAAGTGACCCTATGGGCCGCTCGTTTCGACTGGAGTAATCTACTTCATCGCCGGACAGTCAGGCGTCGGGACAGGTCGGAAGACTAGCCTCGCTTGAGACGTATGCACCAACTATCGATCAATACCTCAAAACTTAGGATCATGCGTGACATATGGAAGGGTCACTATTCCCCATGAACTCTCTTGCCCTGACTCTCGATACCATTTCTAGTGGTACTTCATGTTCCATTCCCAAGAGTTGGCTGCAGGGGCGTACGGCCTATGGGGGCCTTTCCGCAGCGATGGCATTGCAGCTCGCGATGAAAGAGCACTCGACGGACTTGCCTCCGCTACGAACAGCTCAGATATCGTTCATAGGCCCGGTCACGGATTCAGTCTGTTTTCGGACGGAGGTGCTGCGCCGAGGAAAGTCGGTAACTCAAATCGGTGTTGATGGGCATGTGGCGGATGCATTAGCCGTGAGGGCGTCGTTCTGCTTTGCTGCGGAACGTCAAAGTACCATCCATCACATGCGCGCTCAGCGCCCACACGTAGGCCCGCCTTCGGACTACGACGAATCTATCGCTTGGGCGAACCCGCCTGGTTTCTTTCAGAACTTCGATGTTCGATTCGTTGGCGAATCGCTACCCGATTCATCGTCCACCGTCCCGGAGCTTCTGGCCTGGGTGCGGCTTCGTGATGCCGATGACATAAGACCGGAAGTCGCCCTCATGGCGACGGGAGATTCTTTGCCACCGGCGGCGATGGCTATGTTTGCCGGCCCGACCCCAATAAGTTCGATGAACTGGACAATCGACTTGGTTGGCCCTGCAGGAACGCCCGGATGGCTCTTGCTTCGATCACGCAGTCTAGCTGCTTCAAATGGATATTCATTTCAACTAATGGAGATCTGGGACGTTCACGGTAATTTGGTCATGCTGAGCACGCAGACCGTTGCAATCTTTGGCTAAACCCTTTGCCGACGCTGCTTAAGCCGCGCCGCTTGAGGCGCGGCTTCGACGCAAGTGCAGTGGACAGAGGGTAGGGCTCCGGCCATAGTCAAGGCTGGCCATTGGACTTGCCCCATGAGCATCCTCAACGTACTGATCAGCCGTGACCAGCTTGTCGTTGCAGTGGATACGCTTGCGGAGGATGCGCTGACAGGCGCTTACTCTGCTGGCGCGAAGATGCTTCTGATACCGCAGCACAACGTGCTGCTGGCTACGAGGGGCGGGGCCCAGTTCTTCCTGAAGATCTACGAGCTGGCTCTGCAGGCGAGCTTCCGGGCCGACTTCTCCATCGAGCAGCTTTCGGCCGAGATGGGGCCTGTAATGGACCAACTGTGGTTGAACTATGAGAAGGCGGCTGCAGAGGCTGACCTGCCTATAGAACAGCTGGGGACCGAGATTGTCCTGGGCGGCTGGTCGCCCAGAAGCGGCAGGATGATGGCCACGGCCTACGCCAAGAACGACAGCCGGCAGGCCACTTCAGTGCAGCCGATCGGCGGCCAGTTCGCGTCACCAGGTGATCCACTCAAAGGCGTGGCGCCGAGCATGCTGCAGGTCGACCTGATGGCTGCCGGGCGGCTCCAAGCGAGCTACCTCAACGAGCAGATGGGCCGGCAAGTCGCTGGAGGGCGTCTGCTGATCGGATTCCTTCAAAGGGGACAGGCCGTCGTGAAGGACCTTGGGGCGATATGAAGTAGTGTCCCCGCTCGCGCGGGGACGATCCTGCTCGTAGTAGTCAGATGGGGGTCAATAGCTCTCAAGGCACGTCGCCTGAGAGCTTGATGTTTGGATGCCGACTACTGGCAAACGTACTCGGTAGAGCTTTCGAAGAACCTGTCGTAGTAGTCGTTGGGATTATCGCCAGAGCCGAAGTACACAAGCTCTGCACGGTAGTAGTTGGTGACCCCGTAAAGTCCCGGTGTACTACAGGTCGCCGGTATCGGACCCTGGTACTTCTGACCTGCGAAAACGTGGTGATACTCCTGGCAGGAATAGCCGCCTCCAACGCCCTGAGGATCTGGCCTACAGGTGCCGCCACCGTACTTCATGTTGTCAAAACCGGTGTATGCGTCTGTCGGGCACGAGCCAAGCCCTTCCGAACCCCAGTCGCCGTACAAATAAACTCCGCTCGGCCCGTCCACGCCGCCCTGGCAAAAGTTGGTATACGCCACTGGATAAGGCTGGATAGTTTCCGAATCCACCCATAGCAGGCGGCCCGTTGGCACCCACTGACCAGCGAACGCGCTTTGGGCGAAGCCTACTGACAGCAAGGCAAGTGACATGCCCAACATCAGGCGGCGCGGGGTCGAGCGGCCAGTCCTGCAATCATTTTGCACTGAGTTCACTTCCATCTCTCCATGAGTAGGGTAGTGCTGCACTGCTCGCGCAAGGTCGCAACAGTAAGACGGGCATGCAATCGGAAAACCGCCAACACGGCTGTAGGTGAAGCCCTACGCCGAAGTGCAAGAGGCACCCGGTAGGGGAGTCTGAGCGGTTAAGAATGGCAATTGGTTGAATCGCAGTGGTTGAGACGGCCGGTCGTATCCTCTCGGCCATGATCTCCTCCACCTACCAAGGCTTCCGCACCGCGCCGATCCCGTCTGGCTGGGTCCAGACAGGGGAGCGGTGGGATCTATGGTGGAACGGGCGCTCAGTCGCCAATATCACTCCGACGCCCGGCCGTGGTGTCCGGCTTCACTTGGATGCGCGAAGGATCTTCGAGACCAAGAAGGTTTTTGCCGCCAGCGTGTCTCAGGGCAAGCGCTGCGCCGAGCGCTGGTGCGCCGCCAGGCTGTATCCCAATCTACCTCTGCGCAAGGCTGTTGCCCGGCTGACGGACAGCACCCCGATCCCGCCGCCGCCGCCACTGCCCGGCCTGCCGCCAACCCGCGAGCAGCAGCAACAGGCCCGGCGCCTGGCCGAGGCAACGGCCGCCGCTACGGCGAGGGTCAGGGACGCGTTGGGGCCGCGTAACCTTTCAGCCAAGACCAAGCCAGGAGCGCTCCGAATCGGACGAGGATCCGGCTACGAAATGTAGGTGTGCTGCGCCAGCCTGATGAGGGTCATGGCAGGAAACGGCTTCCGGTTCCATGAGGGAGGGCGAGTGAGGTTCAATGGCACATCCTTGGAAGAGCCGTCTAAACTCACTTCTAGAGCGTAGTTTGGGGGAGGGAAAGGTGCTGAAGCGTTGGATCATGTGGCCGTTGATCGGACTAGCAATCCAGTGCGCCACTATCGCTTTGGTCATCGGGTTGACCCTGATCTTTGGTGACAAGTGTTGGGCGCCCCGAGTCGGCGGATTGTTTGTTGGATTTGCTGTTTTCGCCCAAGGGTATGTTTTCGCAAATCAGGACCGCTTTCAGAGACGTCTTCGTTCTGGGATAACCGTTGAGCAACGTGTTATGCACGTGGTCTATGTCGCAAGTGTTCTCGGCACTTTTCTCTGGGCACTTGGGGATCTCGTGCCGGTGATGTGGGGTGTCGAGGTCTGCAAACCATGATCAGAACCTTCTAGAACTCAATTGGCATGGAGCCAGATGAAGGAGTAGCATCCCGCCGGAACAGCCCCAATGGGGTTGCAGGATGTCCATTACGGACGACGCTTGGGGAGTGAGCGCGATGAAAGGATTTCTGATGCTCTGTCTGGGGCTGGCATTGGTGTGGGCAAGCCACGCTGACGCGCGGGGCGTGCGGGTCAGCGGTTACGTCAGGAAAGACGGGACCTATGTAGCCCCGCACTATAGAAGCGCTCCCAACCGGTCTACGTTGGACAACTACTCAACCCGGGGGAACTACAACCCCTATACGGGCCAGGCTGGCAAGAAGGATCCATACGCTCTACCTCCACCGAGTGGAGGATACGGCTCCGGATACGTGCCCAGTCTCCCGGCTTCGACCTATACCCAACCTGTCTATCGTAGCCCTTCGGTTCCGACAGAGCCAACTGCATATCGCTTGGCTGGCTCCAGCGGCAGCTGGCCTAGGTTCAACGCGCCGGCCACGGCGAGCCCCCAGGATGTGAACAATGTGGAACGCTACGGTAGTGCCCGCGCCAACTACCTGGCGTCGGCGGCCGGAAGTCTCTGCAACGAGTTCTTGCTAGCCGCTGATGAGATGGCGAGATCGGCGGAGACACTGGCGAAGTGCGCATCGCGGATGGATCCAAGGCAGACTTGCGCAGTCGAGGCCGACGACGCCATGCAGTCATCAATTCGATACCAAGTCAGTGCCAGCAAGGCACAAAGCTACTGCCGCAGGCCGTAGTAAGACGAGATTGGAGGTCACCATGTCCGATGATGGTAGCGGCATCCCTTGGGAGCTACGTGCAATTGGAGTCGCTGACGTTGGAATTCTCTTGGGACTGTCCCCGCGTACTGTTCTTGAAACAGTGGCCTGTCGCCCAGACTTCCCGGTCCGCCTGACCATGCGCCCAGCGACATGGGTGGCCGGGGAGGTGTTGAAGTGGCGGGATGAGAATAGATTTGGACAGCGAAGACGAGCTCGCAGCCGGATTCAACCATCTGGCTAACTCCACTCTATGGCTTTAGGAGCTGTCGCCAGATGAGGCCGATCTTTCTACTTCCCATCTTATCCGTAGCTGGATTTCTGCTTACGGCATGCACAGGTGAACCCCAGGAGCACGCGAGTCTGTCTAGGAACTCAACTGCGGAGCAATACGAGGATCGCGAAGTCGTGGATGACGTAACTGTAGCCGAGAGCGTAGAGCCATCCGAAGCTCTTTCTGAGCATCCTCCTGTCGATGCAGAGGACTGGGATGCCATAGGCAAGCCGTGCACTGAGGACTGCGCTGGACATGACGCTGGCTACCAGTGGGCAGAGGATAAGGGGATTGCTCACCCTGATGACTGCGGCGGTAATTCACAGTCGTTCATTGAGGGCTGCGAAGCATACGCCGAGGGCGTGCAGCGAGAGAGCATTTCGGGCGCCGAGTGCGAGGATCTGGACGGCGACGGATTGTGCGACTGATCGCGCAATACGTCCGTTGTTGCGCCCGTATTGCTGTGAACTACTGGATCTTGCAGATTGCATCCGTCAGGTGCTCCGGCGACAGGTGAGCATAGCGCCGGGTCATGGACAGGTTGCTATGCCCTAGCACCTCCGCGACTACATTCAATGGAACTCCCGCTTGGACCAGCCACGAAGCACACGTGTGCCTCAGATCGTGCCAGCGTACATGTTCCAGGCCACATGCAGCCCGGGCCGCTGCCCAAGAATCCCTCACCTGACTGTCAGTGGCCCCCAGCGGAAGACGCTCCGCAATCCGGATGACCTTCGGGTGCAGCGGCACCAGCTGCAGCGTCCGCGTCTTGCTGGTTCGGTCCAGATGGATGAACCCATCTTTGACGTTGTGCTTGGTCAGTCGCAGCAGATGCCCTCGCCGGATGCCCGTGTACGCTGCCAGCCGCACGTAGTCGCCAACGGCAGGATTCGGGCAAGCCCTCGCTAGCGCCTCGACCTGATCGAGCGTCAGGAACGTCTCGCGGGGCTTCTCCGGCAGTAGCCCGATAGCAGCTGGCCGCTCCAGCCAGCCCCACTCACGCCACGCCATCCGGCTGATCTGCCGCAGGATGCGCCCCTTGTGGTTGACCGTGGCCGGGGCTTTTCCGATCTCTGCGGCTTTCACCTCCGCCCATACCTGGGCAATCTCCCCCAGCTTCCGACCTGCGATATATGGAAGCAGCGCCCGAACGTGGGCCTTCGTCTTGGTGGCTGAGCGCAGACGCGGGACATGGTCTGTAAGCCAGCGCTCGACCGCATCGGCGATCACTCGTTCCGGCTCTCTACCGGCCGCAATGTCCTTGAGCGCGGAGATGTACCTGCGCTCGTACTCTTTCGCGTCTTTGAACGACCAGTGTCGAGAAGTCTTGCGATGCGTACTTCCGCCGTATCCGACGGTAACTTGATAGTGGCCATTGGCGCGCTTTGTGATGGGCATAGCGTTTTGGCCCTGCACTTATCCAGCCATGCGGCTAGGTCTATGGGGTGGATGCGGTCTGACTTCGGGCCTTGCCCCAACCGGCATGCGGCCAGCTCGCCTATGTCTATGGCGCGGCGAAGGGTTCGGGGATGGCAGGCGCAATGTTCAGCGGCTTGAGCCAGCGTCATTAGCTTGCCATCCGGATCCATCAACGCTTCCCTTTACGCTGGTCAAAGCGCCGTAGCCGGGCAAGAGCTTCCTTCATCTCAGGGGAGGTTGCAGCTAGGGTTGGTGCGGAAGTTACCGATGGACGCGACCAAGCCTTCGCGCCGTAGATCGCCTGGTAGAGAGCCGCCTTCGCATAGAGCTTCTTCCCCATGAACTCGCGCGGATCAAGATCGTATTCGTGGGCGCGGGCATTGAACTGGCTAACTGACACGCCGCAGTAGTGGGCGGCCTCGTCTGCGGTTAGCCAGTCCTTGCCTGACAGATCGACGCATAGCACCGCTATTTGCTGTCGAAGTGCCTTGATCTCGTCTTGCAGGGAGACGTCGGATTCGGAGGTGTCCATGGGATCTGATCCTGCGTGCCTACCCGCACCCTGCCACATTGAAGGCCAGGCCGGAACCCCGGAGATCACTCAACCGGATTTCAAACCTATAACACGATAGAGAGAGGCCACAGCCTCTCATTTTTATGCCGGCGCAATGCCGGTTCCCTACTGACTAGGAGCCTGTCGTGTTCATCGAACGATCCAATTCCCCTCTTGAGTACTTGGCTGCATTCACTGTGGTCTTCCTTGCCGGTGTGTTGGTCCGAACCAGGGCCTAACCCTGGGATCAGGAGGAGGGCCTGAAGAAATGGGCCCTCCTTCAACTGGATAGATAGTTCCCCCTCACTTGGCAAGATGGTTCCGGGGAGGCGGAAAGTCATTCCATTTCAGCCACTTGCAAGGCAGGGCGCGCATCGGCCTGACGCCCGAGTGGCAGGAGGGCAATACCGCCGATAGGCTGGCCCCACTGCTTTTGTAGTGAAGGCAATGCAATGAACGAACCAAAATCCATTCCCTTGCGGCTGCTTCGTAGAGCCGAGGTCCAAACGCGCCTAGGTATTGCTCGATCTACTCTGTACGCATACCTCAACAAAAGGTCGCCCAGCTATCTCCCAAACTTCCCACAGCCCATTCGGTTCGGCTCCACCGTTGGCTTCCTGGAACATGAAGTCGATCAATTCGTTATGCAACTCATGGCGAAAAGGGAGGATGAGTTTCGACGCTAACTTTCCTCGCGTGTGAGTAGGAATTACAGCCAGGAATACTCAAGCTTGTTGGACTTTTTGAGGGGTGTGAGTGCTCTAGGTCGTAGGATTAAATATCTTTAATGATTCTAATGATCCGAGCGCTGAGGTCGATAGACTGCGTAGATCGATATATGTATCGAGGGTGCATATGAGTAAGGAGTTGATTCACGAGCGTGCTTACATATGGGGCGAGGATGGGACGATGTACCTCACTCACCAGTACGACACGACGTTCGATGTGAAGAGGATCGTCGTAATGATGGGTAGGCTGATGCGGAGCAAGGGAGACCTGTTCTCTGTCAGCAGAACACATGGTTGGGATACGGTGCAAAGTACGGATCTTGGTGAGGATCTTTTGCTTTGCATTCGATCCAATTTTCAGGCCATTGACGAGCAGTTCCCCCAGCACAGGCAGAGCCCGCTTTTCACGCTGTTCAAGCGCTTCTTCAGGCCGTTCTCATTTACCAGTGGTCGTCTCTGGCCTGAGATCATTCCCTACATCAATGAAGCGGTGGACAAGGTCAGGGCGTTTGCCAAAGGTAGTGCGATTGGTGGCCGCATCAAGTTGCTCGCAAGGTGTGAGCGATCGAATGCCGCGACAAGCAAAAAGCTCTTGACCGCGCTTCGGAAGACGTACTCGAAGTTGCTGACGATCCGGCTGGATTTGGGGTACTACTCCAACTACTGCCCGGGCGTCGGCTATCGAGGTCAAGTGATGACCCTCGAAGAGGCACAGGAGCACCGCGATAAGCTGCTCGCACGAATTCGTAAAGGACCGGGGTCCAGTCATCTGGCTGGCTATATGTGGAAGTTGGAGTATGGCTTGGAGAAGGGATACCACTTCCATCTGGCAATCTTCTACGACGGCCAGAAGGCCTCGCACGATATCGTCCGTGGCGACGAACTCGGGAGGTATTGGAAGGAGGACATCACGGGCGGGAAAGGGATGTTCTACAACTGCAACAGGAACAAGGCTGACTATGTGCGGTGTGGGATCGGCACCATTGCGCGATCTGACGACCAGAAGTGGTCGGCCCTGCAGGACGCACTGCGCTATCTGACCAAAGTGGACCTCTATCTCCGATTCCGTGTAGACGGGCGTAGCAGAACCTTCGGAACAGGAGGTCCCTATAAGCGTGTGCGCGGAGCTAAGACGTTCCAGGCAGGTCTCGGCCGCCCACTGGCGCCCACTCTCTAGAAGGGTCGGAGGAAGGACTCAGGCAGCAGTGGCCTGTTCTAGGTAGGTCACAGAGTTACGGAAAGTGAGGCATTTGGTTGAACAAGGCCCCGATCGCGATTTCTCGCAACCGGGGCGCTTGATTCAGCGTATCCCGGTGTGCAAGCGCCAGCCAGGGTTGTAGCGGGTTGTGGAAGCCGGTGAGAACAGCAAGCCATCGGCTGCCTGCCCGTATCGGATTTCCACATCATCATTCGCCGACTGGATGAGTACGTCGGTCCGACCGTCGCCATCGAAGTCGTTGGTCAGCAAGTGATGCCCGGGGCTCCAGTTGGAGACGCTCTGCGCGGAGAACCGAAGACCATCACTGGCTTGGCCGTAGCGGATCTCCGAGTGTCCGTTCGTCGCGTAGATCAGGGCATCGTCTATGCCGTCACCATTGAAATCACCCGTCAACAGCGTGTGCCCGGTGGACCATAGATCGGCCGTGCTCGGTGCAAAGCGCAAACCGCCGTTCATCTGTCCATAGCGGATCTCAGTGGCTCCGTCGGCTGCATAGATCAGTACATCGCTGTATCCATCGCCGTTGAAGTCAGCGATCTTCAACGTATGGCCCGCTCGCCATTGATCATGCTGGCCGGGCTCCGCGCGAAGTCCGTCGGTGGCCTGTCCGTAGAAGAGGTCGACCTCACCGTTGGGTCCATACAGCAACAGGTCATCAAGGCCGTCGCCATTGAAGTCGCCAACATGCGAGCGGCTGCCCGAGGCGACCTGCCGTTGAGATTGTGGGGCGAAGCGCAATCCGCGATCACTGCCTCCGTAGCGGATCTCGAGAGCGCCGCTCTCTTGCAAGATGAGTACGTCAGTCCGTCCATCACCGTTGAAATCTCCGGCCATCAATTGACTGCCCACATTCCAGGCAGTGCGTGATGGAAGATGCTCGGTGAGTCGGGCGTCAGGACGTCCATAGTGGAGCCGTACGCTACCGTCGCCGCCGTGCACCAGTAGATCGGAGAACCCATCGGCGTCAAAGTCGCCACTGACCAGTTTGGCCGAAGTTGCCCATGACGCCATGGGGGCATCCGTCAGCGAATGGGTCACCAGACCTGCATGGGGGGCCAACTGTCCGGTCGCCACCGAAGCGCTGCCAGAAGAGGGGTCGTACAGGATGACGTCACCGCCACCATCGCCGTTGTAGTCCACCGAGCGCACCGCAGCGCAGCTGCCATTGGCGCGGCGGAGACTTCCTGCATGATCGCCTCGCGCATGACATGTTCGTGGAGCCAACTGTTCCACCTTGACCCAATCGACATGAAAATCTGCAGGCAGAACGGTGTTGGATGTCATCCGATTGTTGATGCCTCCAGGTGTTGTAGTCGGAGGAGCAAGATTAGTATTCAGATTCACGAGCATTGGGACGCTCGGAATATTCAGCGTTGTTCGATAGAACTCTACTCCATCCACAAAGTATGCGATGTGGCTGGGGCTCCACTCTGCGGAGAACACATGATAGTTGCTGGAATAGTCGACGGATCCCAGCTTGGTATAGGCTGAACGCGTGGCATCTGCCACTGCGGTTGAGCAATCGGTAGGGTTCGTAAACCAGTAATGTTGCACATTGATCGTGCGGGGGTCGGACTTTTGCAGCCCGGTCGCCTCAAAGATATCGATCTCACCGCATGCAGGTCCGTATGACACCAGCCAGAATGCGGGAATGACGCCTGGCGTGTTAGTCATTTTCACACGGGCAGAGTAGCGGCCATAGGTGAAGTACCTAGGGTAGTAGATGCCACCTGTCTGATAGAACGGGAAGGTGTCTTGGACGTCACCGCGGAAGACAGCATCTCCCTGGGCCACAAACGCATTTCCGGACTTGTAGGTGTACGAAACTTTCCCAGACTTGTCGGTCACATCCCCTGCCCACGGGACCCAGTAGCTGAGACTAGGGTCATCGAAATGCTCTTCCATGACGGTGATCCACTCATTCTCGGCATTCTGCGCTTGTGCAGCTGATACGACCGAAGTCGCAACCGATGCTGCGAGTACAAGCTTCCTTAACATTGCCAATTCCCTAGTGTAGGGTCGCGAGATGCGACCGCCTTTGAGTTTGACAGTTTGGCGGTGACTTCTCAGTGGCCAGGGCTCGGGGAGCTGTGTCCGCGGACTGATTGGAGGCGAAGTGTTTGGGGAGCGGATTACGATAGTGGAACCGACTAAGCGCCAGTACTGGGTCTCACGGCCTAGATGCTCGGGAAGTGAGTCGATTAGTGAGTCTAAAGTGGATTGAAGTAGATTAAATATCAATCAAATCAACAGGTTGCTTTGTTGTTGCGGTTGCTGGTGGGCCACCAACCCAGCGTGCATGAACCGCTGCTGGTCTGCCTTCAAGGCAACATCTGATCCACACGCAAGGATCGAACATGCCAGACACCCGCGCCCCGGTGGAAGACTTCACCACTGAAATCGAAGACAGCCGGCATCTGTTCGCCTGGTGCCTGGTGCGCTACGGCCAGATTCCCGAAGCGCTGGCAATCGAACAGGCACGCGAACGCTATCCGGACCAGACCGCCGGCCACGAATACGAGCACGAACTGCTCTTCCACGACGAGCCCTGGCATTGGGCGATGCTGCATGTGCTGGGCGAAGGGTACTGGCACCAGAACCCGGAACTGTTGCAGCCGTCGCTGGAGTACGACACCGAATCGGACGCGCTGTGCCTGGCGCGCGGCGAGCCGATTCCCTTGCTGGATGAGGATGAGTATCTCGGTGCGCTTGCGCACGCGCGCCATATGCATGCGTGGACGTTGATCCATCAGGCAGGGATTGACGAAGAGCAGGCACAGCGGCAGGCGCTTGAGTACTACGCGTACTTTCCGCCGCATCATCGCTGGCGCATGTGCGTCCACGATGCGCGCGCTGCATGGGTCGACGTGATGAGCGTACTGCACATCAATGACTACTGGAGCCGGCCCGAACTGCAGAGGCCGCCTGAGGCGTACTGGCGCGCGTCACGCGCATTCGCCCTGGCACAGGGGCTCCAGCTGCCGGAAATTCCGCCTCCCTCATGAGAGGGCGCTGCAAGGGTGGCATGATGCGGCTTCCGCCGATCCGTACGACAAGGAGCCCGCATGAAGCGCAGTGCCCGTGTGTTCGTCGCCCTGACTGCCCTTGCGGCACTGCCTGCCGCTGCCGAGCCGTCCGACTCACCCAAGCGCCCGTCGGTTGACACCCTGCAACGCCTGATCGTCGACAAGGCACCGCAGACGCGCGTAGCAACACCGGACCACGAGCGCATCACCGCACGGCGCATCGATATCGTCGATGACACGGGGATGATCCGCATGACGCTGTCCGGCAAGACACCGGCACCGATCATCGATGGCCTGCAGTACAAGCGCGCCTTCAACGTGGCCGGCATGGTGCTGTACGACGACCAGGGCAGCGAGCGCGGTGGATTCGGCACCGCCGATGTCGACGGCGGCATGGCGGTGCTTGCGCTGGACCATCCGGCGATGGATGCGATCGGCTGGCGGGTATCACCCGATGGTGCGGTGAGTTTTTCGATCAACCAGGCGCCGAAACTGATCCGTGAGCCTGCATTGGGCAACAAGCTAATTCCTGGGGTGCAAGCACCGACCCGCATCGGTCTGGTGGTCGGGCCTGACGGCACGCCGGCCATCGCCTTGAACGACAAGGCAGACCGCACGCGACTGCGCCTGACCGTCACGGCCGAGGGCTACGGCGCGATCGAGTTCCTCGATGCGCAGGGCAAGGTGATCCACACATTGGCGCCGGAGGCTGAACTTCGGCGCTAGCGCGTGCGGGTCGCCGATCGGCGCTTACCCGCGCCGCCCCCTGCCATCAATGCTGTACCGCCCGGCCCCGGTGCAGGCCAGCAGCAGGAAGCCACCGGCCAGCCCCAGGTTCTTCAGGAACATGATCTGTTGGGTCTGGTCGGCGAAGTTGTGATGGAAGATGAAAGCGGTGACCAGGCTGAAACCCACCAGCACGATCGATACCAGCCGGGTCTGGAAGCCGAACAGGATGCACAGTCCGCTGCCGATCTCGAAGGCGATGGTGGG
The DNA here is from genome assembly GCF_051983905.1 of Stenotrophomonas sp. STK17_22. NCBI lineage: Bacteria > Pseudomonadati > Pseudomonadota > Gammaproteobacteria > Lysobacterales > Lysobacteraceae > Stenotrophomonas > Stenotrophomonas sp. STK17_22. The sequence continues at coordinate 4,602,191 of NZ_CP197010.1, read as the reverse complement.
CCAGAGCAGGATGCCGGGCACGCCCATCGCTTCCATGTAGCCCTGGGTGCCGCTGAGATCACCGAGCTTGCCCAGGCCGGAGATGAGGAACAGCGCCATCAGCAGGATGCGTGCAAGCAGGTAAGCGAGCGAATGGGATGAGTGGCTCACGTCGGTGTCCTCGGAGATGTCCGGCGAAGGCGATCGGAGCCCACCGGCAGTGAAGCCCGTGTCTACGCCAAGGGCAAGGCGCCTTGACAGCTGGCCGTCCGCAGGAGACCTTTCTCCCATGACGATTGATATTGAATCGCTCAGCCTTCGGGAGCTGAGCGCCTTGGTGGTTGCCGCTGAACAGCGGAAACAGCTGATTTCCAGCCGCCGTCCGGCCAGTGCGGTACGGCGGATGTTGAAGGCCGCAGCAGCAGAAGCGGGGTATACCCTCGAAGAGCTGTTCGGCGGAGAGGCGAACGAAGAGGCCGCACCGCGCCGGAAACCGGCACGGCGCAGAACCGGGAAAGTGGCTGCCAAGTACCGTGACCCGGAGTACAAGCGCCTGACCTGGTCCGGCCGCGGGCGCATGCCGCGCTGGCTGGCGTCCAAGGTGCAGAAGGGCCACAAGGTGACCGACTTCCTGATTCCCGGCCTGGCCCGGCCGACGGCGCGCAAGAGCAGCCCGATCGGCAAGCGCACGGTCTTCAAGAAGGATTGAACCTGCCGCGCTGCTACCCTGCCAGGGTCTTTGAACGAAGGAGCGCGCGATGGCACACGATGGCAGCCTGACGATCTCACCCAGAGTCCTCTACATCGCCGCAGGCGCGGCGGTGCTGGTCAGCCTGCTGGCCTGGGCGGTGGAATGGAGCGGGATGGCCTATGTCTGCCCGTACTGCCGCGTGCAGCGCACGGTCATCGGCGTGCTGGGTGTGCTGACGCTGTTTGCGCGGCCGGGCGGCCTCATCGTGCCGTGGTTGTCGTATACCGCGGGCGGCTTCGCATTCGTGGTCGCGGCGATGCAGCACTTCAACGGCTGGAAGCGTATTTCCGCCGGAGATTTCAGCTTCAACGCGCAGTGGTATGTCGACCCGTGGCTGCTGTCAGGTTGCGCGATGCTGATCCTGGTGGCGCAGCTGATGCTGGTGCAGGCCGCATGTCGGCGCAGTCTGCACTGAAGCCTGCCCACGGGCGTAGCGTCAGGCGTTCTGGAACACCGCCAGCTGCGCAGCAAACGCACGCTGGTAGGCGGGGCGCTGCGTTGCACGGCCCACATAGGCCACCACCTGCGGGTACTCATCGAGGAGGCCGCTGCTCTTCAGGCGCAGCAGCACCGAAACCATCATCAGGTCGCCGGCGCTGAACTCGCCCTCCAGCCACAACGCCGATCCCAACCAGGCGGACAGCTGTGACAGCCGCATACGCACGCGCTCATCGAGCATCGGCAGACGCTGCGCATACCAGGGCTGCTCGCGCTCCAGCACCCAGGCCATCGAGCGCTCGACGATGGGCGGCTCCACCGTATTCAATGCAGCGAACACCCACATGATCGCGCGCATGCGTGCATCTGGATCAGCAGGAAGCAGGCCGGCATGCTGCTCGGCCAGGTGCAGGACGATCGCGCCGGATTCGAACAGGATCTGGCCGCCGTCCTGCCAGGTGGGGATCTGCCCGAAGGGGTTGCGGGCCAGGTGCGCGGGCTGCTTCAGCTCGGCAAAGCCGAGCAGCTGCACGTTGTAGGGCACGCCCAGCTCCTCCAGCGCCCAGCGCACGCGCATGTCACGGGCCAGGCCCTGGCCGCGGTCCGGGGAAGTGGCGAAGGCGGTGAGGATCGGGCACATCGTGGCACTCCTGCAGGTCGAAGGGCCTGCCTTTCCTGTTCCGACGAACGACGGGGCGGGAAATCGACACCCTTCCCGGGACGTCGGGCGATACACTGCCCGCCACCCACCACACCTGTGCCTCCTCATGTGGCAGCGCCGCACTTCCCTGGCCGAACTGCAGCAGCAACGCGATGTGCTGCAGGCTGAGATGGATGCGGACGCCCAGCGATGGGTCTCACAGCTTCCGCCGGATGATCTCGTGGCAGCGCTGATGCCGCAGGCGCGCCGGCTTCAGGAGCTCAATCAGCTGATCCTGCGGGCTACACCGCCGCGTGAGCTGATGAAGCGCCTGAAGGCGCTTGAGCGACAGCTGCTCGAACCCGGTACACAGAACGCAGGCGTGCGGAGGGGACTGGAAGATGAACTGCGCGATCTGCACCTCTATTTCAGCAATCCCCGCCGTCGCCCATTGACGGCAAAGGTCATTCTCATCCTGCTCGCCTGCGTTCTGGCCGCCTTGTTCCTGCCAAGGCTGCTTGCGGACCTGCTGATCGCTCTCTAGGCCGGCCTCACCCCGCCCGATGCAGCTTCCGGTACTGATCCGGCGTGCACTGCGCGTGCCGCTTGAACATCTCGGCGAAGGCGCTGACGCCGGAATAGCCCAGCTCCTCGGCGATCCGGCTGATCGGCCGGCGCGTGCACAGCGCCTCGGTGGCGCGCACGAACTTCATCCGTCCACGCCAGTCACCGAGCGACATGCCCAGCTCGCTGCGTGCCAGGCGTTCGAGCTTGCGCACGCTCATGTGGTGGCGCTGCGCGATTTCGGCAACCGATTCGGCCATCGACAGGTGTTTCTCCATGTACGCCATCACCTGCTTCAGCGCATCGCTGCTGGCGATCGGCAGGAAGCTGGGCAGTACGGCCGCATTGACGATCTGGTCGATCACCACGGCGGCCATGCGCCGCTGGGCCGGGGTCTGCGGATCGGTCACGCCCTGCCGTGCCAGTTCGTGCAGCAGCTCGCGCAGCAGCGGGCTGACTTCCAGTGCACGGCAGCGATCAGGCAAGCGGCGTGACAAGGCCGGCGACAGATAGGCCGAGCGGTAGGCCAGCTGCGAGCGGTTGCGCGAGTAGTGGGCCATTCCCGGTGGAATCCAGATCGCGTAGTGCGGCGGGGACACCATCCATTCGCCGTCGATCTTCATCTCCATCACACCCTGCGCGACGAAGTTGAACTGGCCCCACGGATGGCTGTGCGTGCCCCAGTCCGTGGGCTCCATCGCACCCTGCCGGAAGTAGATCGGACCGGGCAGCTGGCGGAAGGTGGGGATCGGCTCCATCGGTTGCCGCAAGCCGGGGGTGGAGTGGCGCATTTTCAGGATGTCCTCGATATGCGCCAAGCGTACGCTGGCCACTCCCCTACGTACACCTATACGCGTGAACTATCTCTTCCCGATCCTCGCCTGCCTGCTGTGGGGCGCGAACACCATCGTCACCAAGCTTGCTTCGGGCTCGGTCGGCCCCATCGACATCGGCTTCTTCCGCTGGCTGGTCGCGGCGGTGGTCCTGCTGCCGTTGGCGCTGCCACGTCTGCGCGAAAACCTGCCGACCGTGCGCGCCAATCTCGGGCGCTTCCTGTTGCTGGGCTGCCTGGGTGGGGTGATGTACCAGTGCCTGGCCTACTATGCGGCGCACTTCACCTCGGCCACCAACATGGGGGTGATCCAGGCGCTGATTCCGTTGATCGCGCTGGCGCTGTCGCGCGTGTTCATGGGCCATCCGGTGCGAGGCACTTCCATTCTTGGCGCGGTGATCTCCACTGCCGGTGTGGTGGCGGTGGTCTCGCAGGGCGACCTGGCGCGGTTGGCAGCGCAGGGCCTGAACCGCGGCGACGCGATCATGCTGATCGGCGCATTGGCCTTCGCCGCCTACAACGTGCTGATGCAGCGCTGGAAGATTCCGCTGTCGGTGCTGGAGTCGCTGTTCCTGCAGGCCACCGCTGCATCGCTGATCCTGTTGCCGGTACAGCTGCTGGTCGGCACCGGGGTGAACAACCTCACGGCGGTCGGCTGCATCGGCTTCGCCGCCGTGTGCGCTTCGATCCTGGCGCCGCTGACCTGGATGACCGGACTGTCACGCCTGGGCGCTGCGCGCGTCTCTGGCTTCTTCAACCTGGTGCCGATCGTGACCGCCGCGCTGGCTGTACTGCTGCTGGGAGAATCGCTCAGTGGCTGGGTACTGGGCGGTGGCCTGCTGGCGGTGTCCGGCGTGGTGTTCGCTGAGTACAGCGCCAGGCGCGCCGCCGCAGTGCCGAGCGAGCAGCCCGCATAGGGCTTCGGTCATGCGGGATACGTGTCTCCGCTCAGCGCCTGTTCCACCCGCTGTTGCAGCGCGTCTGCATCATGGCCGCGTTTGCCCTGCAGGCTGAGATACAGCGAAAGCGGGTCCACCACATCGCCAATACTGGTGAATGCCGGCGGATAGGCCCAGATCTGCAGCCGTGCGCTCTGGAGGCAGTCCGGGCCGGGCATGGGAAGTGCGCCCAGCAACCGCCACGCATCGATGTGCAGTGCGCGGGTGCCACCGATCGGGGGCGGTGACGTTTCAGCAAGCGCATCGAGGCCTGCCATCGGCGCCGGATGCCCCGCATCGCGGAGTGCCTCGGCGGTCGGGCCCCAGCAGACATCCACTTCCTTCAGGATGGGGGAACGCAGGAACGGCTGTGCCCTGGCCCAGACCTCGTCGCGGTTGCCGGCCAGCTTCAGGAAGCGCTCGCGGCCCCCGGTGGAGCGTTCAACCAGGCCGCGACCGACCAGTTCGGCAGACAGGCGCGACGCCGTCATCGAGGTGTAGCCGGCGACGGCACTGATCTCGCGCGGCGACCACCAGCGCGACTGGCCGCTCAGCAGCACATGGATCAGCACGGCCTGCGCCGAAGGCAGCAGCGAGATGGCTTTCTTCTCATGATCGGGGTCGTCGCGGAACTCAATGGCCAGGCTGGGCGCGAACAACTGGGTGTGCGGGACCACGAAGTCGATGTGGTTCTCGACCAGGAAGCGGCGCTGGGTCGGCGTGAGATAGGGCGAGACGTACAGCACCAGTGCATTCGCTGCAGAGCGCAGGCAGCGCACATCCTGGATCACGCGGGTGCTGGACTCGCCCGGCTCGCGGGCCACGGCGAGCATGGCGGGGGTTTCCCCGTACAGCATCAGCCCTGCGAGGTGGTAGCGCGATGCCATCGCGTGGGGAATGGCATGCAATGAAGCAAGTGGATGCACTGCCGAGGCGAGCCCGGGGAGAATCCTGCGCAGGTACCGCTGCGCGTCAGCGACCAGGTCGGTCAGGCCGGTGCGAACTGCCGTCGTCATCTCGTACTTCCCTTGCGGCGGCATGTCCGGAAGATCGGAACCCGGCCACACCGTCACATTCAGTGGTGAACCTGGAGACGGGTGTGCAGTGTCGGGGCGCGTGGCGATCCATGCGGTCCTGCTCCTTAGCCGTCATGACATCAAGTGTTGCCGGGAACCTTGGAGATTCCGTCGAAAAACGATGGAGATTGGGTGGAGGCGGTGTGCATCGTGGCCGGCGGACTCCCCTTCCGCCGGCCACGAGCACGGACCTGCCCGTCAGAAGCGCTGCGAGTACTTCACGTACACGGTGCGGCCGATATCGAAGCCGCCGTAATAGGGGAAGGAGCTGGACGGCTTGGAGAACATGATCGGGCCTTGGTGGTTGAACACGTTGTTCGAACCCAGCGCCACGGTGCCGTCCCACGGCAGCTTGTAGCTGACCTGGATATCGTGGAAGGCATTGGAACCGACCTTGCGCAGGGCATCCGGCTCACCGTAGGCGTAGCGGTCGGGCAGGGTGCACGGACGGTTCGGTACGCAGTTTTCAACCATGCCGGAGTAGTAGCGCACGGTGTACTGCGTGCTGAAGTTGCCGAGCTGCCAGTTCACACCCAGGTTCGAGCGCAGGCGGGAAATACCCGGCTGGCCGATGCGGCCCATCATGATCGTATCGCCGGCCGAGTTCTGGTTCTCCTCGTCGTACTTGGAGACATAGCTGTTCTGCAGGTCGATGGTGAAGCGGCCGAACGAGAACTCGGGCAGGCGGTAGCGGATACCCAGGTCCCAGCCTTCGGTTTCCATCGAGCCCAGATTGGCCAGACCGTAGAACATGCTGGTGATGTGGCCATCGCCAGCGCGCTTGACGCTGCCACAACGCGAAGCGTTGCCGAGCACGTAGCAGTCACGCAGGATGCGGTCGACGCTGTCCTGGATGATCATGTTGGTGATCTTGTAGCTGTACCAGTCGAGGTTGATGTCCAGCCCGTCCACCCAGCGTGGGCTCCAGACCACGCCCACGGTCTTGCTCTTGGACTCTTCCGGGCGCAGCTTCGGATCGGAGCCGGTGGTGAACTCGTCAGGCGTGGCGCACGGATAGCTGGCGCAGGGCTTCAGGCTCTGGTTCAGCTGCTGGTAGCCCAGCGGGACGCCGGCGGCGTTGCAGGCGGCATTGCCGTTGACGCTGTTGGTGGCGCCGATGCCGCACGGGTCGACATAGGTTTCGAAGCTGGTGCCCAGGCCGCCATACAGATCGGAGATGCTCGGTGCGCGGAAGCCTTCGGCGAAGGTGCCACGGATCATGAGCTCTTCGATCGGACGCCAGGCGAAGCTCGCCTTGGAGTTGGTGGTGCTGCCGAAGTTGCTGTAGTCGGAGTAGCGCGTAGCCAGGTTCACGGTCAGTTCCTTGGCGAACGGCAGGTCGCGCAGGATCGGCACGTTCACTTCGGCGAAGAACTCGTTGAGGCTGTAGTCACCGGCGGTGGTGGATGCGCCCAGTGCAGTGCTCTGGCGCGACTGGGCGAAGGCATCGGGCACGAAGCGGCCTTCTTCCTTGCGGTACTGATACCCCAGGGCGACGGACAGGTCACCGGCAGGCAGTTCGATCACCGGGCCGGAGATGTTGGCGAAGTAACTGCGGGTCTTGGTGATGCCGGTATCGTTGAACGTCGGGAACAAGAAGCGCTGCAGTTCGGGATCGGAGAGAGAGCCAGCCCCCGCGACCCCGAACGGCAGCAAAGGATTCCAGGCCAGGCAACCCGAGACCGGCGATGCCGCCGTGCCACACCGGGCCACACCGTTGGCATCGAGGTAGGAGGGCCCCAACGCCTGCCGGGAAGCGATCAGGCTCATGTCGCCACGGCCTGTTTTTGTAACTTCATTGCGGTTGAACAACGCGCCGACTTCCCAGTCGTACGTCTTGGTCCCCAGCTCGAAGTAGCCGGACAGACTGGGTGCAACCCGCAGCGACTTCAGCTTGCTTTCGGTCGTGCGCGGCACTTCCCACAGGCGTCGATTGAACGCGATTCCGTGGTCGAGCGGGTTGAATACGCTGGCCGCGTCCAGGGGCGTGCCGAACTTGGTCGACTGGTACGGGTAGCCCGCGATCTGCTGGTCGGTGGTGCGCTCGTTGTAGCCGATGTCGGCAGTGAACTTGATCTGGTCGGTCAGCGCATAGTCCGTGCTCAGGAACAGCGAGCGGCGCTCGATGCCGGTCTGCAGGTGCATCTGGTCGTTGCCGTTGGCGAACTCGGCCGGCGTGATCGGGTGGTAGTCGTTCGGGTTCTTCGGATCGCCGCCACGATTGAGGGTCTTGAATACGGCATCACCGGTATTGCACTTGTAGAGCGCCGGGTCGCACCAGGAACCGTTCTGGCTGATGTTGCTCCAGTCCGCGCCCGGGTAGTTGGGGCCGGCGCCGCCGTACCGGGAGAACTCCCGGTCGCGGGCAAACACCGGGTCTGACTTCTGGTATTCCAGTGCGAGCGTGTACCCGCCACGCTCCCCACGGGCGCCGGTGACCAGCGAGAACGTGCTGTCCTTGCCATCGCCCTGGCTGAACTGCCCGTGCTGCATGGACACTTCCAGGCCTTCGTAGTTCTTGCGGGTGATGATGTTGACCACGCCAGCGATTGCATCCGAGCCGTACAGCGAGGAGGCGCCGTCCTTCAGCACGTCGATGCGTTCCACCGCGCTCATCGGAATCTGGCTGAGATCCTGCAGGCCGCTGGTGGTCGCGCCGAGCCGCTTGCCGTTGACCAGAACCAGGGTGCGCGTGGCACCCAGATTGCGGATGTTGACGTAGTAGCCGCCAACGTTCTCGCCGGACGCCAACGCGCGCGCACGCGAGATGGTCGGCGCGCCGGTGGAGGTCAGGTTCTGCAGCAGGTCGGCGATGGTGGTGAAGCCCTGCTGCTCGATCATCGCGCGGGTGATGGCGATGATCGGCTGCTGCGTTTCGATATCCACGCTGCGGATGGCCGAACCGGTAACCTGGATGCGATCGAGGTTCTTCGGAGTTTTATCGCTGCCATCCTGCGCATGCGCGGCCGGTGACCAGGCAGCGGCCAAGGCCGTGCCCACTGCCAGGGAAAGCAGGGTGTACTTGTAGTGCATTTGGCTCTCTCCAAATCCAGTTGAATGGGTTTCCGCATCGCTGCGTGGAAACCGATCTGAAATCCCGCTGTGCGGAATCGGAAGGAACCTAACACTCCGTTTACAACTCGATTACGTTATGGACGCGTTATCGTCGCGCGCCGGATACAGCGTTCATGCACAGGCCATGCACGAAACCGCGACGCGCACCAAGGGTGCTCTGCTTCAGTCTGGCTGCGGGCTGATGACAGACTCCAGGAGACATCCGATGAATACCCCCGGCAAACCAAGACCCACGTGGAAGCAGTGGCATGTGCTGTTGCTGGTGCTTGCCATCGCACTGTTGGTGACGCTGATCATCGTCATCGCGCCATGGTGAATCGTCGGCGTTCTGCTCAGGTACCGTGAACGCGGAAATGCGACGGGATGAAGGAGTCAGGGCGCGTTGAGGGTGGTGATGCATGCATCAATTCGTACTCACCCAATCGGCACATTCAAACCTCCACAGTGGTCCCGAAGGCAACGCACTCGCGCTGTCATTCTCCATAGACCATCGAGCACACAGGAGCGATTCCATGAGCACCCAGTCCACCATCGAACACCGCCTCAACGATCTGATCGAGATCGCCCGCGACGGAAAGTCGTTCTACGAGGAAGCTGCGACCAAGGTGAAGGATGCCGAACTGTCGGCCCTGTTCACTCGTATTGCCGGCGTCAAGGGCCGCATCGTCGCCGCACTGAGTGGCTCCGTTGCTGCCAGCGGTGGCAAGCCGGCCGAGCACGGCACCGTGGTCGGTTCGATGCAGCAGTTCTATGGCAAGGTCCGCGCTGCATTCGGCGACACCAACTATGGTTACGTGGCCGAGCTGGAAGAGTCCGAAGACCGGCTGCTTGGCGCGTTCAAGGACGTGCTGAAGGACAACGAACTGCCGCCGGCCGTGCGCCAGGAAGTCACCCAGCTTCTGCCTGAAGTGCAGGAGTGCCATAACGTGATGCGTGCGCGCAAGCACGCCATGAAGGCGGCCTGACGATCATCGGCGGCCTTCTCCCCGGGGCCGCCACGGTCGGGGCAGCGTGGCTGCCCCGGCCAACCTGGAGGCGGCGTGCAGGACTCAGCGTGGCGCATCGGGCGCGATGTCCTGCAGGTGCAGAACGCGCCCCATCAGCTCGCTGAAGATGGGAGCTGCGACTGCTCCACCACCGTAGCCTCCGCGGCGTGCATCGGGATCGTCCACTACCACGGCGACCGCATAGCGTGGATGTCGCGCTGGTATGACCCCCGCAAACAGGGACATGTAGTGGCGCGCGTATCCACCGGCAGCTGCCTTGCGCGCGGTTCCGGTCTTTCCGGCGATGGCATAGCCGCTGATGCGGGCCCGCGTCGCGGTGCCGCCGGGCTCGGTGGTGGTGGCAATCATGTCCATCACCTGGTCGGCCACGTTTGCAGGCATGGCACGGCTCACCGCTGTTGCGCGACCATGCTCGAAGGTCGGTTGCACGCGCAGGCCATGGTTGGCCAGCGTTGCGTAGGCATTGGCCAGCTGCAGCGTGGTCATCGACAGCCCGTACCCATAAGCCAGGGTCTGCTTGCTGGTGCCGCTCCATGCAGCAGGAGCGGCCAGTACACCGTTGCGCTCGCCGGGGAATCCGCTGCCCGAGACATGCCCTGCGCCCAGTGCGGCAAACATCGCGTGCAGCTGCTCGCGGCTCAGGCGATGCGAAATCAGCGATATGCCCACGTTTGAGCTTTTCTTCAGGACGTCGCTGGTATCCAGTACGCCCAGATCCCGATAGTCACGGGTGGTGAAGCGCCCATTGCGGATCCAGCCTGGGTGGGTGTCGAACGTGCTGGCAGACGTGATCACGCCGGCCTCGAGCGCTGCAGCCACGGTGAAGGGTTTCACCGTGCTGCCGGGCTCGAACACATCGGTCACCGCACGGTTGCGGCGTGCATCGGCGGCGCCGGTACCGGGCGCATTGCTGTTGTAGGTGGGCCAGTTGGCCATCGCCAGGATCTGGCCGGTACCGACTTCCAGCACCACGATGCTGGCGGCAGCCGCGCCGTAGCGCTGTACTGCCGGTCCGAGTCCTGCCTGCAGGATGTGCTGCATACGGCTGTCCAGCGACAGCACGATGTCCTCGCCGGGACGCGCCGGACAGCCACGGTCGCGCAGTTCGACCGGGCGGCCCTTGCGATCGATGATGACGTCACGGTAGCCGGCCTGTCCGCTCAGGCGCGCGTCGAACAGGCGCTCAAGGCCTTCAAGCCCACGGCCTTCGATATCGGTGACGCCGACGGTCTGCGCGAACAACTCCGACTGTGGATAGAAGCGTTTGAACTCCTGCTGCAGGTGGACGCCTATGGGGGCCCTGGCCTGCAGTGCTTCAAGGCGGGCTGGATCGCCGCGACGAAAGCCAGGCAGATAAACGAAGCGTCGTTGCCGGTTGCGCGCCAGCAGACTGGTCAGCACCGTCGCATCGGCCTCCAGTACCGAGGCCAGCTGCTCGACTGAACCTGATGCGTCGAAGAAGGCGCGCGGATCGATCCACAGGGATGCCACAGGAGCCGATCCGGCAATGACGATGCCGTGGCGGTCGTACAGCGTTCCGCGATGCGCGCGCAGCGGATGGTGGCGGAGCATCCGTGCTTCGGCCTGGTGCCGGTAGAAGTGGTGATGGATGATCTGGACGTCAGCGGCCCGCGCCAGCAGCAGGCCCGCCAGCACGGCCAGTGCGGCGCAGGTCAGGCGGTAGCGGCGTCGGAAGTCATGGGCACGCGCGCGGCGTGGCGCCATGGTGGGGGTGCGCATGCGATGGGGCATCGAGACAATGGTTACAGCGGTTGCCCGGCGATGTAGGCCAGCAGTGCGGAAGCACGGTCGATGACATTGGCGTGGCTGCGGCCATCGGCAACAGCCATGCAGGCGATCTCCGCATCGCGCAGCGTGGCCAGCCGGTCCTGCAGGACCGGATAGGGTTCGGCCGTGCGATAGGTTGCGGTGTAGCCGGCATCCAGCAGCGGCTGGACCTGCACGGGATGGCTGTCGTGCTGGTTGCGCAGGGTGTGGTCGATCCGTGCGACATCACAGGAGGCGATGGCGTTGAACGCGTACTCCCATGCCACGGCGTTCGCCATGCCCTGGTCGATCTGGCTGAGCAGCGCTGCACGAGGTGGTTCGATGGGAGAACTGGACGATGCCGCCCCTGTGGTGGCTACCGGCATGGCGAACAGAAACAGGATCAGCGGGAGGTTCAGTCGCATGCGCGCGGCTCCGGGCGTTGCAGGAGGGAAGGTGCTTCTGCCGCAGACCGGCTACGGCCCAGCAGCAACACCGCAAGGCTGGCCAGCAGCGCGGCGATGGCCGACGTCCACAGTGCACTGGCAAATCCATGGCTGTAGATCGCCTGTGCGAAGGCGGCGGTGCGCGTATCGGCGAAGGTGCCGGTAGCGATTGCATCGGCCATGGGCAGTACGTTGCGCGCGGGAACCGCCGCGGACAGTGCGCTGCGGATGCCCAGGCTCAGGGCACTGGACAGTACGGTGAATCCGAGCAGGATGCCGACAAAGCGCGTGGTCGCGCTGATGCCGGAGGCCATGCCGGCGCGCTCGCGCGGTGCCGCGCCGATGATGGCTTTGGATGTCTCGCCATTGAGGATGCCGCCGCCGGCACCGATCACCACCATTGCGACGAGTGCCAGCCACGGCAGGTGCTGCCACGCGGCCAGTCCGGCCACGGCATTGCCCGCGGCGGTGACCGACAGCCCGATCGCCAGCACCGCCGGACTGGTCAGATGGCGACCGAGCCGCCGGCCCACGCTGGGAAACAGCAGCATCGCCGCAGCGAACGGAAGCATGCCAGCACCGGCAGCCAGTACGCTCAGGCCGATGCCGTTCTGCAGGTACTGCGGCAGCATCGATGCCATCACCTGTGCGCTGACCGAATAGCCGACCATGGCAATGAGTGCGCCGACGAAACGCGGACTGGCCAGCAGCCCGAGATCGACCATGGGATGTGACCGTGCCCGTTCAACGATGACGAAGGCAACAGCCATGATGATGGCCAGGCCCAGCCCAATCAGCGCCGGCGCCGATGTCCATCCTTCTGCCAGTCCTTCCACCAGGAAGAACACGATGCCGAAGATGGCAGCGCTGAACGTGATGATGCCGGGCGGATCGAGCGGGCGGACCACGCTGTCTGACGACTCGGGTATCCAGCGCAGCGTGCCGTAGCCGAGCAGGCCCAGGAACGGCAGGATCGCGACGAACACCGCGCGCCAGCCCCAGAGTGCGGACAGCACGCCGCCGATCAGCGGTGAGAGCACCATCATCACGCCCATGGCTGTGCCCCAGAACGCCCATGCAGTGTCCTTGGCGGCCCCCTCGTGGTACGTGTGGCCGATGATCGACAGCGAGGGTGCCAGCAGAAAGGCTGCACCAATGCCCTGCAGTGCCCGCGCCAGGTAGAGCAGGGCAGCACCTGGCGCCAGTGCGCAGAGCAGAGAGGTGAGGCCGAACAGGCTGATGCCGATCAGCAGCACCCGGCGACGGCCGTAGCGGTCGGCGACAGCACCGGCGGGCAGCAGCAATGAGGTAAAGGACAGGATGTAGGCACTGATCACCCACTCGATATCCGCGAATCCGGCGTGCAGATCACGCGCGATGCTGGGCAATGCGACCGCGACGGCATTGGTCTCCAGCACGGTCATCGTGCAGCCCAGCGAGGCCACCAGCAGGACCGCGTCAGGCAGCGTGTGCCGTGCAGGCGAAGGGGGGAGGAGAGGGCGGCACCGGTCACTCGCAGGAAGGGGAGGACGGCCATTCCATCAATGATCGGTGTTTGTTTCATTCTCGGTGTTTTCTGGTTACGTTAGCTTGAACCTAACGAAATGCCGCCCATGGAACGCCGTCACCTGGAGTACTTCGTCACCCTGGCCGAGGAGCTGCACTTCGGTCGTGCGGCCCTGCGCCTGGGAATTGCCACTCCCACGCTGAGCGTGCAGATCCAGGACATCGAGCGTCGGCTCGGCACGCGCCTGTTCGACCGCGGCCGGCGCGAGGTGCTGCTGACCTCGGCAGGCGAGGTGTTCCTGGCGGAAGCCCGTGATGTGCTGCGCCGGTTCGAACAGGCCGAAACCCTGGGCCGGCGCGCGGGGCGGGGTGAGATCGGCAAGATCGAGATCGGCTACGTCGGCTCGGCGCTGTATGCCGGAGCATTGCAGGATCAGCTCAGCCGGTTCCGCAGCCGCTACCCGGGCGTGGAACTGCAGGTGAGCGAATGGCCGATGGGCGAGCTCCCGCAGCTGCTGCAGGAAGGACGGGTGGATGTGGTGTTCTGCCGGCCTCCGATGGATGTGCCCGACAGTTTCGGCGAACACACCCTGGTCGAAGACCAGTTCTGCGTGGCGCTGCCGGAAACCCATCCGCTGGCGCGGGCCAGGGCGCCGGTACAGCCGGCATCTTTGGCCCGGGAGGGCTTCGTCATGCCGGAGCAGCCGGTGGGCGCAATGGAAGTCGGGCGCCGCGGCGGGTTCATTCCACGTATCCGTTCCCAGCCCGGGCATCTGGCGGCGGTGTTGGCCGAGGTGTCGGTCGGCGTTGGTTCGGTGGCGATCGTGCCATCGGTACTGCAACGCACGCTGGTGCTGCCCGGAATGATCTATCTGCCACTGGCGGGCCCCACCATCGTCTCGACCATCGCTGTGCAGTACCGGCGGGCAGAGACTTCGCCCGTGGTGCGACGGCTGATCGAGCAGGTGAAGGAGACACCGTGCAGGCGCATCGACATGTTGCCCCTGGCCTGAGCGCCGCGCGGCAGGTGGACGATTGCTACACTGGTGCCACCTGCATTCGCATTCGATGGACACCATGAACAACGGGAACGGTCCGCAGACAGTTCGCTGAGCCGCAACAACGATGCAGACGTTGTTGCGGTGATCATCCCTGCGATGCACGCGAATTGGATGGATCACCGCCGGATTCACTCTGGGCGGAGACTCCCCATGTTCAATCGACAGGCCCCGCGTTGGGCCCACCCGCTGCCATCGGCCATTGTGCTGATGGCGCCGTTCGACCTCCTGGCCTCGCTGGCCATGGACATCTATCTTCCTGTGGTGCCGGTGATGCCGCAGGCATTGCAGACATCACCGACGCTGGTGCAGCTCACATTGAGCATCTACCTGCTGGTACTTGGCCTCGGCCAGTTGCTGTTCGGCCCGTTGTCCGACCGCATCGGGCGGCGGCCGGTCCTGTTGCTGGGGGCGTTGCTGTTCGCGCTTTCGTCGTTCGCGCTGGCCATGTCCAGCAGTGGCGCGGCATTCCTGGCCTGGCGAACCGTACAGGCGGTGGGGGCGTCGGCGGCACTGGTGGCGACCTTTGCCACGGTGCGTGATGTGTATGCTGATACAGCCGAAGGCGCGTCGCTGTACGGGCTGTTTGCCTCGATGCTGGCCTTCGTGCCGGCGCTGGGACCGATCCTCGGCGCGCTGCTGGCAGGCGCCTTCGGCTGGCGCGCGATCTTCGTTCTGCTCGGGGTACTGGGCATGATCGCCGGCATGCGCGCGGTACGGCATTGGCAGGAAACCCGCCCGCAGTGCCGGGACGCGTCGCGACCCGCGCTACGACGCATCCTCGGCAGCGGCGCGTTCTGGGTCTATACGCTGGGCTTCAGTGCGGGCATGGGCACGTTCTTCGTGTTCTTCTCGGTCGCGCCCCGGCTGCTGGTCGGGCGCATGCAGTACTCGCCGCTGTCGTTCAGCCTGGCCTTCGCCACGGTGGCGCTGGTGATGATCGTCACGGCGCGGATGGCGAACGTGTGCATTGCCCGCTGGAACGTGCGCGGTACCTTCCTGCGTGGCCTGTGGGTGATGGTGGCCGGCGTACTGCTGATGGCGTTGGCCGCAGCGTGGCCTCCCTCGTTCGTCGGAGTGGTGCTGCCCATGTGGGGCATCGCGGTGGGGCTGGTGATGGTGGTTTCGGTGGCTGCAAGCGGCGCGCTGCGTGATTTCGCCGATGCGTCAGGTACGGCGGTGGCCCTGTACTACGCCGTGCAGAGCCTGATCGTGGCAGGCATCGGCACGCTGGTTACCCTCGTGCTGCCCGGCGATACCGTGTGGCCGCTGGTGGCCTATGGGTTGCTGTTGCCACTTGCCAGCCTGGCAGGTGCCGCCGCGCTGCGGCATCGCGCATAACGCTGGGTGGCGGGCAAAAAAGGGGGCGGCCGCAAGGCCGCCCCAACCCGTCAAGAGAGCACGTGTTTAGAAGCGCACAGACCAGCGTGCGGTGGCGCCATGGTCGCGGCTTTCACTGCCGAACTGGCCGCTGTAGCCCAGCTCCAGCTGCTGCCGCGGGGTCAGCCACGCTGCCAGGCCCAGCTCGGCCACGACGGCGTTGTCGGCAATCGGTGCGCCCTCGACTGCAAAGGTGGTGCTGCTGTTGGCGAAGGCCAGGTTGGCCACCTGGCTGCGGTCACCGAAGGCGCGGCGATAGCCCACGCCACCGCGCAGGTGCAGCCAGCTGTCCTGCTGGAACGATGCCTTCAGGCCCTTGTCGAAGCGCAGGCCAGCGGTGGCGATGGTGGTGCCGGTGTCGTCCACCTTGCCGTGCAGTGCGGCCGCGCCGCCACGCTCGTTGATCTGCTTCAGGTCCACTTCCACGCGGGCGACCTGCAGGTATGGCTCCAGCCCGCCTTCCGCATTGCCGAAGCGGTAGCCCGCTTCGATGAAGGCCTGGCGCGTACGTGCGTTGTAGCGCGCGCTGAGGCTGTCGCTGAAGCCGGCGAAGGCAACATCACGCGTGCTCTTCACTTCGTTGCGGCTCCATGCCACGCCACCACGCAGGCCGAAGCCGCCCCAGGTGTGGCTGGCATAGGCGCCGAAGTGCGTGTTGTCGATCTTCGACTTGGCACGACGCTCCTGCTGCTTCACGTCGGTGCGGCCTGTACCGGCCAGCACGCCGATCTGCCAGCCACCGAACTCGCGGTCGATGCCGACCAGCAGGCCGTTGCTGTTGGCGTCGGTGCGCGCGGTGTTGCTGTTGCCATCCAGCTTGCTGTTGCCGCCCAGTGCCTGCACCCAGGCGCCGGTGGCATCACCCGCATCGGCACCGGGTGCGGTGGCACCGGCACGACGTGACAGTGCGGCATCGCGCACATAGCGGCTGCCCTCGACCAGGGCCAGCGCCGTGGCCGGATGCAGCTCGCCGCTGAGGCCATCGAGCACGCCACCCACCTGTTGCGGGAACAGTTGCGTCAGCGGCTTGGGCAGGCCCTGGTTGATCGCCAGTCCATCGGCCACGGCCGCGGCCGCACGCTGGTTCGGCGTGGTGGCGGCGCTGGCGAGCGAGGCACCCCGGGTCACGTCGATGCGGGTGCCATTGGCGCCGTAGGCCAGGCTGAACTGCAGGAACGGCGAGAACGCGCTGAAGTCGGTTTTCGCGAACTGGCCGCTGACACCGCCGTCGGCGCGGATGAAATTGAACTGCTCGCCGAGGTAGTAGGTACCCGGCTCCGGCAGTGCGACCAAGGTGCCGCCGAGAGTGGCGGTGCCGGTTACGTGCAACTGGTCACTGCGGCCGCCCGGAGCAAGTTCGGCGGCATAGACGCCGGTTGCGCCCTGCACGTAGTCGCCGTTGATGGTCAGCGTGCCGATCGAATTGCCGGGCGCGATGATGCCGTCCACACGGGTGTTGCCCAGCGTGCCGATGCCCTTCAGCAGGCCGTTGGCACCGACCGTGGTGGTGCCGCCGGTCTGCGTGCCGTTGAAGGACACCACGCCACCGTTGACCGTCAGGTTGCTGTCCTTCAGCAGGCCGCTGCTGCTGACCGTGCTCACGCCTCCGGTGGTGTTCAGGGCGGTGGAGACCAGCGAGCCGTTGAGCAGGAACTGGCCACCCTGGACTTCGACCGCTGACGTGAGTGTGTTGGTGCCGTTCAATTCCAGCGTGCCGTCCTGCAGCACTGCGCCGTTGAAGGTGTTGCCACCACTCAGGCGCAGCCAGCCGATGCCGGACTTGGTCAGCTTGCCGGGGCCGCCGATGTCGTTGGTCCAGTCATCCCAGGCATCGCCTTCCCACACCTTCAGGCCACCGGCCTTCTGGTTCATCACCACGTTGGTGTCCACGCGCAGCGAGCCGTAGCCTTCGATGGCCTTGCGCAGGTCCATCAGGCCCCAGCCATAGATCTCATCGATGCCTGGTGCGCCGATATCACGCGCGGTGGTCAGCAGGACGTCACGGACGTGCGCGCTGTCCAGGTAGGGGAAGCGCTCGAACAGAAGACCGAGCGCGCCGGTGACATGCGGGGCGGCCATCGAGGTGCCGCTGAGCAATCCATAGTTGTAGGTCGGCACACGCTGGGTGACATCGAGGGAGAGGTTGCCGTTGGCATCCACACCCAGCGACGCGGCCAGGGTGGAATCATCGCCGTAGACCGTGGAGTTGATGTTCGAACCGGGGGCCGCCAGACACCAGTTGGCGCTGAGGGCGCACTTGTTGGAGGTTCGGCTGAGCGTGAAGTCCTGACCAACATTGACCACGCTGAGCCAGTACTTTTCGATATCGGCAAAGGCGCGCGGCAGGGTGGCGTACATGCCTGCGATCGGGCTGGCCGACACGGGCGCAGTGACTGCTCGGGCAGGCGAGTTTCCTGCGGCCCAGACTTGGATCATGCCATTGGCGCGCGAACCGTCGGCATAGGTGGCGAGATAGGCGCGATCATCCGGATCGTTGTAGATCTGGTCCATCAGTACCGCATTGGGCTCTTTGCTCAGGCCCCAGCTGTGGTTGATCGCGCGCACACCTTGGGCATTCATCTGCGCGTACATGTCGACCACGGCGGACGGATCGGGACCGACGCTGCCCAGCGAAACTACGGAATAGCTGGTCCCCACGGGCTGCCACTCTCTGGCGCTGTTGAAGAACAGGCGAGCGACGCTGAGATCGGCACCGAACGCCACGCCGTGCATGCCATTGCCATCGCGGTTGGCGGCGATGGTGCCGGCCACGTGGGTGCCATGCACCTCGAACTCGAGGCCGGGCTGCACGTAGTTGCCGGCCCGGATCAGGTCGCGGATGTTCTGCGGGACGTTGGCGTTGAAACCGACGTAGCTCACCTGCACGTCGTCACCATCGGAGGAGAAGCAGGCGCCGGATCCGGTGAGCTGGCTGGTGTTGGTGCAGCGGGTGCCATCGGCAAGCAAATCAGCGATATGGATGCTGCGGTGGTTCTTGCCGGCGAACTCCGGATGGTCCAGGCCAGTGCCGCTGTCGAACACACCGAGGCGGATTCCGGTGCCGGTCAGGCCGCGCGCGTAGGCGTGGTCCGCGTTGGTTGCCGCCAGGCCCCAGTCGGCGTTGAATTCATCGCTGCGCCAGCTGGCCGCATCGCCGGGGTTGCCGAGGATCGAGGTGCTGCTGGTTGCGGCGGACGACATCGGCGCCGACAGGTTCGCGGTGCTGGCCGTGCTGGCCAGGCTGGGGGGGTGCGCCCAGGCGGCCTGCAACTGGCGCTGTTGCTGCCAGGTGTCGAGTGATTCGTTGGCCATGGCGGGCAGCGCACTTGCCAGCAGCAGCGAACTGGCGACTGCCAGCGCCAGGCGGCTGTGCAGCGGGGAACGGGAGTGGGACGAACGGCCATACAGCGGGTGATTCATCGGACAACTTCCTTGGATGACGGACTACAAAGCCGTTAACGCCAAGGCACGGCGATACCCCCCAGCTATGTGGCAGGAGTTTTATGAACACGTTAATTGGGCGTGACGCTGGCGTTCACTCCATCTCCCGGAGGCCTCGCTACCGTGGCCCGGCCTGGGCTCACCAGGCTTATCAAGGAGTGATGTCGATGCGTACTTTCAGGAAAATGATCGCGGGTGCGGTGTTCGCCTTGGCCTGCAGCGGTTCGGTTGCTGTGGCTGGGCCGATTCCGCCATGCGATCTTCCCTGTTGGAAGGCTTACCAGGCGTGTCTGTCCGGTGGCGGTGATGCGATGGAATGCCAGTACGAATACGATCGTTGCGTCATGGATCGCTGCGGCGCTGTGTAAGCAGTGGCAATGCAGGACTGATGACGAGCCCCGTCCCTGACGGGGCTCTTCTGTTTCAGCGCCGCCCGCTTGCAGGCCATGCACGCAGCGGCGAGGATGGGGAATCGCATCGGAGCCGCCGCACATGGCCGTCAAACGTGTCGTCGCCAACATCGCCACGCCTGACCCTGCGCGTGCTGCAGCGTTTTATGGCGAGCTGCTGGGCATGCCGGTGGTGATGGACCACGGCTGGATCGTCACCCATGGCGGCGAGGGCAGCGCGCTGGCGCAGGTCAGCTTTGCCACTGAAGGGGGATCCGGCACGGCGGTGCCGGATCTGTCGATAGAAGTCGACAATCTGCAACAGGTACTGGAGCGCATGCGCGCGGCCGGCATCCCGCTGGAATATGGCCCCGCCGATGAGCCCTGGGGTGTGCGCCGCTTCTTCGTCCGTGACCCGTTCGGGCGGCTGTTGAACATCCTCGCCCACATCTGAGCAGCAGAAAGCCCGTCAGCGACGTTTGGCACCGGTTGGTGGCACGCCGACCATGCGCAGGCAATCATCCACCACGGCGGCGATGAAGGCATCGGCATCCTGTGCGGGTATGGCGATCAGGTCGTCGGTGGCGCCGTGCACGCCGGCATAGATCAACGAGGCGGTGACTTTGGGCGCTGGAAGCTGCCACAGAGCTGCGGCATTGCCTGCTTCGAGGATGCCCAGCAGTTGCTGCTGGATCGCATTGCGTTCGGCGTTGCCACGCTGGTGGTGATGATGGTTGGCGTACACCACGTCGTGCAGTGCATGGGTGCGCACATAAAGTTCGATGTTGGCGCGGATCCAGGCGCGCAGGCGTGCTACGCCATCGCTGGCCGGGTAGCGCTGCACGGCGCGGTCGACGTCTTCCATGAAACGCCGGGTATAGCGCTGCGCCAGCGCCTGCAGAATCTCGGTGCGCGAGGCGAAATAGGTATAGAAGGTGCCCTTGGCAACGTCGGCTGCGGCGACGATGTCGCTGATGGTGGTGGCATCCACTCCCTTTGACAGGAACAGCGCCTGCGCGGCGTCCATCAGTTCTTCCTGGCGGGTTTCCGCAGGTTTGGTGCGTGGCCTGGCGACAGCTGGGGTCTGCATGTGGGAGGGATCCGGGTGCGACGGGAGCCATTCTAGCTTGCCTGTGGCATCGACTGACCGTCAGTCATTGACCGACGGTCAGTCAGTGGCTACGATGCGCACACATCCTTCCCCCGGGAACCGTACATGCGACGTTTCCAGCGGCCGGCCCTGTTGCTGGCGGCCTACCTCGGCACATTCCTCGCCTCGCTGGACATCAGCATCGTCAACGTCGCCCTGCCGACCCTGCAGCAGGCGTTGAATACCAACATGGCCGGCCTGCAGTGGGTGATCAATGCGTATGCAATCGCGCTTTCGGCGTTGATGCTGTCGGCGGGGCCGCTTGGGGACCGTTACGGTCATCGGCGGATGTGGCTGCTCAGCGTCGCCACCTTCACGCTGGGGTCGCTGCTGTGCGCCTGTGCCGGCAATCTTGCGACCCTGGTAGCCGGGCGTGCAGTGCAGGGCATCGCTGGCGCGTTGCTGATTCCCAGCGCGATGCCGATTCTCAGCCATGCATTCCCGGATCCGCGCCAGCGCGCGCGGGCGATCGGTGGCTGGTCGGCGTTCAGTGCGTTGGCCCTGGTGCTTGGGCCGTTGCTGGGTGGGGTGCTGGTACAGCGCGTCGGATGGCCCAGCATCTTCCTGATCAACCTGCCGTTGGGCCTGCTCGCGCTGGCGCTGGGCGCCTGGGGAATTCCGGAGCGGCGGCATCCGCAGCACGCTGCGCTGGACCCTGCCGGGCAGCTGCTCAGCGTCGTCGCGCTGGGTACGCTGAGCTATGGCCTGATCGCGATCGGCGCGCATGGCCTGCTGGCCCCGGTGACGCTGCTGGCGCTGGGCGTGGCAGCTGCCGGGTTGATCCTGTTCGGCATCGTCGAACGCCGGGTGGCACGCCCATTGCTGCCGCTGGACCTGTTTGCCGACCGCCGCTTCGGCATGTTCAACCTGGCCTCGTTCGTGCTGGGCTTCACTGCCTATGCCAGCCTGTTCTTCCTGTCGCTGTTCTTCCAGCAGGCACAGGGGCACAACGCTGCGCTGGCAGGCTCCCAGTTGGCCCCGCAGTTCCTGTTGATGGGTGCCGTGTCGCTGTTGTTCGGTCGTCTGGTCGCCCACCTCGGGCTGCACGCCGCGCTGGTGCTGGGCTATGCCCTGGCCGGGGCGGCGCTGTGCGCGATGGCCACGTTCGAACCGGCTACTTCGCACGCCTATTCCAGTGCTGTGCTGGTGCTGCTTGGCATTGGAATGGGGCTGGCAGTGCCGGCGACCGGCATGGCGGTCATGGCCAGCGCGCCGGTCGAGCGCGCGGGTATTGCCTCAGCCACGATGAACGCGTTACGTCAGGCAGGCATGAGCCTGGGCATCGCGCTGCTGGGCAGTCTGATGGGCCAGCGCGCCGTGCAGCAGTTCGCCGCGTCCGCGCAGGCGGCCGGGCAGCGGGAGCTGGCGGCACAGGCGCGCGAACTGATCCTGCAACCGGGCTCGATGCACGCCACGCCGCAGATGCTGACGTGGTATCGCAGTGCGATGGCCAGTGGTTTCGGATGGGCGATGGCTGTGGCCGGTGCGCTGGCCCTGCTTGCGGCGCTCGGGCTGTATCGGCAGCGCGCACCGGCCTGACGCGCTGCATTCAGCCCTGCTGGCGTTGCGGACCCGCTGCCGTGCGTTCGATCTCCTGAGGCTGTTGTTGCTGCTGGCGCGCATTGGCGTGGCGAGCGTGTCCACCTTCACGACCGATCTCGGCCATGTGCTGGCGGTTGCGGCTGATCGCCTCGCCGCCTTTGCGGCCTGCGACACGTGCCTCGGCCGGACTGAATTCATGCGCGTTGCCGGAGGCATGTGCGGCGCGCCCGCCCTTGGCAGCGATCGCGCGCTGCTTTTCCTGGTCCATTGATGCGAAACCCCGGTTGGAGCTGCGCGGGTTCTGCTCAGTCATGTGAAATCTCCTGCGGTGTGGGCGTCGCCTTCGCAGACGACGGCATCCATGCTTGGCCATCGCACGCTAAGTCCAGGTCGCCATCTTCGCCCCGGTTTTCACGCGCCCTGCGCACGGGGCTGACCAGGCAGCCATTCAGGCGGGCGCTGCCTTCGCTGCCGCCAGTGCCATGCCACTGACCACCGACCCGATCGTCTCTACGTCTGCCAAGGGAGCTCCCTGGTTCAGTCGCGCCTGCAGAGCTCCGTGGGAGACGGCGAAGACGATCGCTTGGCCGAGCAGGGCGTGGGTACGCAGCACCGTCTCGGCGCTGGATGGTTCGCTGCCGCGCAGGCACGCTACGCACGCGGCCAACGTGGAGTGCAGGGGTTCGAACAGCGTACGGTGGGCACTGGCGAACGCCGCCGTCGGTTGGATCTGTTCGCGCGCCAACAGCAGCGTGCGTGGACCTGCATCCGGCGCCGAAAGCAAGGCATGGACGAATGCCCGCATCAACTGCTGCAGCTGCTGCGCGGCCTGCCGCGCGCCGTTGGGTGGCGTTGCCGGCAGCGGCAATCGCTCGGCAATGGCTTGAGCGCAGCGCTGCAGTACGGCGGCATACAGTTCCTGCTTGCCACCGAAGTGATAGGGAATGGCTGACTGGCTGCAGCCGGCCATGTCCACCAGCTGGCGGGTACGCACACCCTCCACGCCGAACGCGCTGAACAGCTGCAGCCCCGCGTGCAGCAGTCGGGCTCGGGTCTGCCCGCTGCGCGTCTCGGCCGCGCGCCGCCGTGCCGGTGTCTGCAGATGGACGATGAACTCAGGCATCGGCCTGCATCAGCCGTGTCGAGTTTTCATTGAGCGCGGTACCCGCGTCCGCGCCGACGATGACCGTACCGCCGATGTTGGCCATGTGCCGGCCGAATGCACAGTTCGGTTCGAAGGCGAAGCACATGCCGGCCTGGAGGGGCAGTTCGCGCCCGACAGTCGGCAGCGGCGCGATGTGCGCATAGCGCGCGGCCTCCGGCAGCGCTTCGATGCCCGGTGCACGGCCGAAGCCAATCGGTCCATAGGGGTTGAGGCTGTGGACCAACGGATGCACGTGCCAGCCGCCCGCCTCCAGCAGGGGCGCTTCCATCGCGTCGACGACATCGCCGAAGGTATTGCCCACGCGCAGTGCGGACAGGCCTGCTTCGTAGCTGCTGCGGGCGACGGCAGCGGCGCGATGGATGTCGTCGTGCACCTCGCCAATGGCAACCGCGGCCTGATGCTGGGTTTCCATCAGCCCGTACAGTGCGAAGATCTCCGACAGCACCAGGTCACCATCGCGCAGAATGCGCGGCGGCTGCGCACGATACTGCCAGGCGGGTGGTCCCCAGCCCACATACTCGGGACCCGAGCCGAGCAACACCTCGGCGGTATAGCCCCCCAGCGAGAAACAGGCGGCGGTCACTGCGGCAACCAGTTCGGCTTCCGAAACACCGGGGCGAGCAGTGGCACGCAGCGCCTCGCTCATGGATTCACCGATCCAGGCGGCATGCGCAATCAGCGCCAGTTCCTCCTGGCTCTTTACCGAGGCGCGCTGGAAGAACGCACGATATACCGGTACGAATTCCGCGTTCGGCACCGCCGCCTGCATGCCCTGCAGGGTGCGCGCGGGCATCGCGCCGTCGAAGTAGAACGGTGGATAGGGCTCCAGCCCCAGCACGCCGATACGTGCCGTGTGCAGGCCACATTGCTGCAGCCAGCGGCCAACCTCCAGACCGGATTTTCCAACCCACAGCTGTTCGGGTGCGATCCACTGCAGGTCGCCGCGCAGGCAGGCCTGCAGGTGGTCGGCAATCATCAGCGAGGCAAAGGTGAACACCCGTGGCGGCTGGTCGCCGACGAACACCACGATCGAGCCGGGCCGGTCATTGGTGAAGTAGCAGTCCGGCGAGAACCCGGCCGGTGCGGCGGCTTCCCGGTCGCCATGCACAACCAGGGCATCGAGGCGTTCACTGGCCATGAGGTCGCGGGCCAGGGCCCAGCGGCGGTCGCGTTCCATCAGGCTGAGCGGTGCGGGCGGCGTGCGCATGAGGAGTATTCCAGGGGAAGGAGCGCGCAGGCTCGATCACCCAGTTGAATGAATCAACCGCTTGAATCGGCATTGCACGTGCGCTGCTGCGGGGGCAGCTGAAGTCGGCGATTGCGCAGTGTTGTCGATGATCGTGATGGGGCCACCGTCGCTGTTGATAGGATGCGCAACAACGCCACTCGCCTGGCCACGACAGGGACGTAGAACATGAACAGGATTGGATTGATCGCAGTGCTGGCCTGTACCGCTCCCGTCCACGCAGCCAGCCCTCTGTTGTCCGGCAGCTTCGTCCACGTTGGCTACTCGGGCAGCGACGAACAACTGCCGGCCGCGCAGTTGCCGCTGTTCCTGGATGAACTGCAGGACCTGGGCAACGACACGATCATCCTCGGTCAGGTGCGTGCCACCCGTGCCGGCGTCGGCTGCGCCAGCGGCGTGCAGGATTTCGAATGGATTGCTGGCTTTCCCGGCAAGCTCGGCACCGTGCTCGATGCGGCGGCCGCGCGCGGCATGAAGGTCGTGGTCGGCACCACCTACAGCTCGGGGCAGTGCGCCACCTTCTGGCAGGGGCAGAACGCAACGGCCGTGGCACAGGATGCGGCGCAGTCGCTGGCCCAGCTGGGCCAACAGTACGGATCGCATCCGGCGTTCGCTGGCTGGTACATCACCGACGAGCCAGCACAGGTGCCGGCTGATCGCGCGCCGTTCTACCGTGCGATCGTGACGGCGCTCAAAGGCAGTACACCCTCGCGGCCGGTGATGGTGGCCCCCTACCTGGTGTCATCCAGCGTGGATCCGGCCAGCGTGGGCCGGGCTGCTGCACAGTTCCGTACGGCCACCGGCGTGGATGTGCAGATCTGGCAGGACGGCATCGGCGCCGCCTCGCATGCACGCCTGTTCCAGTGGGATCGCCCAGGTCATTCCACCGAGGCGTATTACGAGGCGCTGTCGGCGGCGCTGGGGGCCAGCGGCCTGTGGGCCGACATCGAACTGTTCAACCATGGCAGTCCCTTGTTCCTGGAAACCGGCAACGGATTGTCCGGTGCCTATCGCTCCGCGTCGGTGCAGCGCATCAACCAGCAGTTGTGGAGCGCGCGTTCGGCCGGCAAGCGCGTTGCCTGGCTCAACCAGTACCACATGTCCGAGGTGGTCGGCCCCGGCCAGGGCTATGCCGAATCTCCGCGGTTGATGAACACCTATCGCGGGCTGTATGGGCTCGGTGCGTCCTACAGTGTCGATCCGGTGCAGACCACCTACAGCTACAGCGTGGCGCCGGATGCAAACTATCCCGACAGCACCGGGCATGAACTGTTCGATCGCCGGGTGGGGGATCCGCGCAACCCGATGGATGCCGGCTGGGTAGGCGTGCATGGCAACGCCAGCATCACCATCGACCTGGGCCAGCGCCGGCGGGTGGACTGGATCGGCCTGCATACGATGACCCGCCCGGCGTGGGGCATCGTCACGCCGACAGCTGTGGAGGTGATGTGTGCCGAGCCGGGCGCCGCTGCGGTGAAGATCGGTGTGCTGTCGGCGCCATTCCCCCAGGCCGGACTGAGCGGTTCGACCGAAGAGGAATACGTGCTGGGCAACGCCGCGCCGCTGGCCGCGCAGTGCCGCACGCTGGAGCTGCGGTTGGCCAATGGCAGCTGGACGTTCCTCAGTGAAATCGAGATGGCGGCCGAGCAGTAAGCGCCTCAGCGTTGGGGCGTGCCACGCAGTCGCTGCGCGAACGGCCGCTGTTCAAGCGCCTGCAGTGCCTCGCGCAGCACCTGCTCCAATGACTGTCCAAGATCGGCATCGAGGCTGCGCGCCGCGCGTGCCGTGGCCCGCCACTGCGCCTGCAGCGCCGGCAATGCCTGCAACGCGCGCGGGCTCATCTGCAGGATGCGCTCGCGGCTGTCTTCACCGACCGCAGCGTGCAGCCAGCCGTCGCGCACCATTGCTGAAACCGTCTGGCTGAGCGCCGAATGGCTGAGCCCGCAGGCCAGTGCGAGATCCTTGATGCGGCAGGGTCCCTGCGCCATCAGCGTGCGCAGCACCGGGGTGTAGCGCGGCCGGTAGTCCAGCTTCAGGTCGCGGTAGGCCTGCTCGACCGCCGGGTCCAGCTGGTCGAGCAGGGCCCGCAGCAGTGTTCCCAGGGTGGCATGTTGGAGATCCATGGTGGCGATGATATATAAGCACTTACATATCATCAACATGGGGTGCGGTCATGGCGGTTTCGTGGATGCTGGGCGCGCTGCTGGCGGCGTCCTGCCCGGCCCAGGACGCGGTGCTGCAGGCGGCGGCCACGGCGATACAGGCGCAGTACCTGGACGTGGCCGAAGGCGCGCGCATTGCCGAGGCCGTGCGCGGCTGGTCCACCCAACAGCGCTATGTGGACAGCTGCGCGGACCCCAAGGCGTTCAGCGCACGCTTGAACCAGGATCTGGACGTGTTCGATGGCCACTTCCATGTCGAGCGGGTGGATGCCCGCGCCGGCCAGGACGACTGGCTGATGGCCTGGCGCGCGGATGCGCGCAGCAATGGTGCGGGCGTGCGCGAGGTGCGGGTGCTGGAAGGCAACATCGGTTACCTGCGCCTGAGCACCTTCTATCCGCTCGATCTGGCCCGGCCGAAGCTGGCTGCTGCCTTCACCCTGCTGGCCGACACCGACGGCCTGGTGCTGGACCTGCGCCAGAACGGTGGTGGCGATGACGGCAGTGCGGACCTGCTGGTGCGGACCCTGCTGGCGGCGGAGATCACCCAGGTGCAGTCACTGCAACGCCGTGGCCAGCGCAGTCCGGTACCGTTGCCACCGGCGAGCCTGGGGCTGTACCTGAAGCCGCTGGTGGTGCTGATCGACCGCCGCACCGGGTCGGCCGCCGAATTCGTCGCGTACTCGCTGCAGGCGCAGGGGCGGGCACGTGTCGTTGGTAGTCGAAGTGGCGGCGCGGCACATATGTTCGATGATCCTGTGCTGCTGCCGGATGGCTATCAGATCAGCATTCCCGACCGGCAGCCGATCAACCTCCGTACCGGAACCAACTGGGAACGCACCGGCGTCACGCCTGATGCAGCAGGCGGTGACGATCCGCTGTTCGTCGCCCGGCAGCTGCTGGCCCGATCGGCATCGCCAGAATGAACGCACAATTGCAACCGCGCCCTATCGCAGACGACATGCAGCGTGCCTAGAATCGATGCATCCCGGTAGTTCCCGGGCGCTTCGAGTGAATGGACTCAATGAAGATTCTGTTGACCGGCAGTTCCGGGCGGATCGGGCGTGCGATCTTCGGCGCGCTGGCGGCGGCCCACGAAGTGGTGGGGCTGGATCGCAGCCCATTCGCCACCACCCGCATCATTGCCGATGTCACCGATCGTCAGGCCGTGAAGCGGGCAGTGCAGGGCGTCGACGCGGTGATCCATACCGCCGCCCTGCACGCACCCCATGTCGGCCTGGTGCCGGATGCGGTATTCCAGCAGATCAATGTGGAGGCGACTGCACACCTGTTGCAGGCTGCCCGCGAGGCCGGTGCACGCCGCTTCGTGCTGACCAGCACCACGGCGCTGTATGGCCATGCGGTGGTGGCGGGCGGTTGCCGCTGGATCGATGAAGATACCGAGCCGCTGCCACGCACCATCTACCATCGCAGCAAGCTGCAGGCCGAGGCATTGGCTGAAGCCGCTGCGGCGCCGGGCTTCAGCGTGCGCGTGCTGCGCATGGCCCGCTGTTTCCCCGAGCCACCGGAGCGGATGGCGATGTTCCGCCTGCACCGCGGCATCGACGCGCGCGACGTGGCCAGCGCACATGCCGCGCTGCTGCACGATGAGGGCGCTGCCTTCGCACGCTACATTGCCTGCGCACCGACGCCGTTCCTGCGCGAGGATTGCCTGGAACTGGCGACCCAGCCTCGCAGGGTACTGGCCCGCCGCGCCCCGCAGTTGCTGGCCGAGTTCGAGCGCCGTGGCTGGCCGCTACCGCTGAGCATTGACCGCGTCTACGACAGTGCACTGATGCGCAGCACACTGGGCTGGCAGCCGCGCTTCGGCCCGGACGACGTGCTGCAGCAGTACGCGGTTGGCAGCATCGAGGTGCTGCCGCGGGCGGAATGGATCAAGGACCGCGTGGCCGAATAGGGCGGCAGCCGGGCGGGTTCCTGACCCGACCCTGAGCAGGTTCAGGAATGTGCAGATGGACCGCCTCAACCTCGTTCGCAGGCGGCCGCTAACCCGGTGCGCTTCCAGCGCCGGGCGTGTCCCGGCGGCCGGTGGCCTGCGCGACGGATCGCGCACCTGCGCGGTGCCCTCGCGGTGCCGGTCGTCCTGAACTGCCTTGCGGACCCTTCCATGCCTTCTCCCCGTTCCGCCGCTGCCCGCCGCCCGGGCAGCATCGCCCACAAGCTGATGCTGGGCACCGCTGCGATCGCGCTGCTGTGCTTCGGCCTGACTGCGTTCCTGATCTACCGCCAGGCCAGCGCCAGCCTGATCGACGCCTCGCGCCAGACCATGGCCAGCGAAGCCACCGCCGAAGCCCGCCAGGTCGCGGCCGATCTGGGCACCGCCTTTGCCAGCAACGACGCCATGGTCGAGGCCGTGCTCGCCCAGCGCGCGCGCGGCGATGTTCCGGACCGTGCCAGCCTGGCTGCCGTGCTGGGCGAGCAGCTGCGCACCCACCCCGAGTGGCTGGGCAAGAGCACCATGTGGGAGGCCGACGCCTTCGATGGCAAGGATGCCGAGTTCGTCAACACCGAAGCGCACGATGCCACCGGTCGTTACATGAGCTACTGGGCCTGGCACGACGGCAAGCCGCAGCAGTCGACGATGACCGACTACACCGAGACGGCCAGTGGCTCCGGTGACTGGTACATGGTGCCCAGCCGCGACAAGCTGGCGAAGGTAAGCGAGCCCTACGCCTACGACATCGGTGGCCAGCAGGTGCTGATGAGCACGCTGAGCACGCCGATCATCGAAAACGGCCGGTTCCTCGGTGTATTCACTGTGGACTTCTCGCTGGCGGCGCTGCAGAAGCACCTGGCCACGCTGAAGCCGATGGGCGCCGGGCGCGTCGAACTGCTCTCGCCGAATGGCGTGGTGCTGGCCTCGGCCAATGCCGCCGAAATCGGCAAGCCGCGTGGCGACGCATTGACCCGCAGCATGCTGGCAGACATCGCCGCCGACCGCCGGTTCGAAGCCTTCACTCCGGATGCCGCCGGCAACGTGCGCGTATACGTGCCGCTGCGTGTGGGCGATGCGCCGCAGCGCTTTGCACTGGGTGTGGTGATGCCGCACGCGGTGATCGTGGCCGAGGCGCGCCAGCTGCTGTGGCTGACCCTGCTGGTTGGTGTGGTGGCCGCGCTGACGCTGAGTGCAGGTGTCTATGTGCTGCTGCGCCGGTTGGCGATCCGCCCACTGGCCGAAGCCGTGCGCGTGGCCGGCGACGTCGCCGCGGGCAAGCTGGACAGCACCCTGCCGGCACGCAGCAACGACGAAGTGGGCCGCCTGCTGGACGCGATGCAGGGCATGCGGGGGCAGCTGCAGTCGGTGATGGCGGCGCAGGCGGAAATGGCGCGTCGCCATGACGCCGGTGAAATCAGCTACCGCATGGACGCCTCGGCGTTCCCGGGTGAGTACGGCCGGATGGTGGCTGACAGCAACCAGCTGGTGGCCTCCAGCAACGCCGTCACCCAGCGCCTGGTCGACGTGATGCAGCGCTATGCGGTGGGTGACCTGAGCGTGGACATGGAAGCGCTGCCGGGCGAGAAGGCGGTGTTCACCGCCGCAATGGCCACCACCAAGAGCAACCTGGCGGCGATCAACGATCAGATCCAGCAGCTGGCCGCCGCCGCAGCGGCCGGCGATTTCGCGGTGCGCGGCGACACGCTGCGCTTCGACCACGACTTCCGCCGCATGGTGGAAACCCTCAACACCATGATGCAGGTCAGCGACCACAACCTGGCCGAGCTGTCGACGCTGCTGCGCGCGATTGCCGCAGGCGACCTCAGTGCGCGCATGCAGGGCGACTTCCACGGCGTGTTCGCGGTGATGCGCGACGATGCCAACAGCACCGTGCAGCAGCTGACCCAGATCGTTGGCCAGATCCAGCAGTCGGCGGCCAGCATCCGCCTGGCGGCGGGTGAGATCGCCGCAGGCAACAGTGACCTGTCGCGCCGCACCGAGCAGCAGGCGGCGAACCTGGAAGAGACCGCGGCCTCGATGGAAGAGCTGACCTCCACGGTGCGCCAGAATGCCGACCACGCGCTGCAGGCCAACACCCTGGCCGGCTCCGCAGCGGGCGTGGCCAGCGAAGGCGGGCAGGTGGTCAGCCAGGTGGTGCAGACCATGGAACAGATCGAGGCCTCCTCGCAGCGCATTGCCGAGATCATTTCGGTAATCGATGGCATCGCGTTCCAGACCAACATCCTGGCGCTGAACGCGGCGGTGGAAGCGGCGCGTGCCGGCGAACAGGGCCGCGGATTCGCCGTGGTCGCCAGCGAAGTGCGCGCGCTGGCCCAGCGCTCGGCAGGCGCGGCCAAGGAGATCAAGGAGCTGATCGACGCCTCGGTGGCGCAGGTCGGTGCCGGTGCGCAGCTGGTGCACGGCGCGGGCCGCACCATGCAGGAAATCGTCGGCCAGGTCGGCCGAGTGAACGAGATCATGGCCGAGATCTCGGCAGCCTCGCGCGAGCAGTCGGCGGGCATCGAGCAGGTCAACCAGACCGTGGTGCAGATGGACGAGACCACCCAGCAGAACGCCGCACTGGTGGAAGAGGCCAGTGCCGCCGCGCGTGCGATGGAAGAACAGGCCGAGCAGCTGGCGGTGGCGGTCTCGCGCTTCCGCCTGCAGGCCGAGCCGGTGGCTACGGTCCGCCGCGCGGCCTGATCCTGTTGCGCGCACATGAAGACGCCCGGCCAAGGCCGGGCGTCTTCATGTCTGCTTGATGCTATGCCAGGCCGGAGTGCGGCGGCAGCATCGCGTCAGAACATGCCTTCGAAGGGATTCCAGCTGGCTTTGCCCTTCACCTGCTCCAGGTAGTAGCTGTAGTTGGTGCTGGCGGCAACCAGGAAGTTCATGGCGATGAACAGCGGGCGCGCGATGATGTCCGGCAGGAACAGGGACACGATGCCCAGCACGAGGCCGATGCCGATCACCACCAGCGCCTTGCGCCACATGCCCAGAATGAACAGGTAGATGAAGCCGAAGAAGAAGGCGAAGAAGTTGATGTTGATCTTGAGGCGGTCGCCGAAGGACAGCGCCTTCCAGGCTTCCTTGAAGCGCGGCTCCTTCGGAGCGCCGTGCTGCTGGAAGAAATTGAAGCGGAACTGCCACTTCGGGCTGAAGCGGGAGAGGTCGACGGCGTTCATTGACGATTACGTCCTTGTAGGAAAACGGTTACATGATACGAGGCCGACGGTTCAGGAAACTACCCTCAACCGTCAAAAATGTGACGCGCCCGGCATGTGCAGGCCTGCGGCGGGGCGCCGCACCGTCACCCATCCGCCTTGTTTTTAGGATAGGGTGCGCAGTTCCGCTGCCGCCCCAGCTGAACCCGGGCGGCGGCGGGATGTCCATGGAGGTTGCATGACCACACCTGCTATACCGGAAAACGCACCGGGACCGGTGCTCCTGCCGACACCTGAAGTGGTGCAGGCACAACAACTGCTCGCACGCCAGCAACTGGCGGTAGCGATGGACCGTGCACGCACGGCCGCTACGCAGAACGCGGCCGCGGCCGCGCTGGAAAGCGAGTAATCCGCAACACCGCCGATCGCGCTGGCGTGCTGCCAGCGCGATCGCGGCGCGCGCCGCCGGTCAGAACCGCGCGGTCATGCTCATGAAGTAGCTGCGCCCGGCCACGAAGTAGTCGGTGGAGCCTTCCGCATACAGCTTCTTGTCGGCCAGGTTGCTGATGCCGCCGCGCAGGGTCAGTACCTCGTTGACGTTCCAGGCTGCGGTCAGGTCATACAGGGTGTAGGCCTTGAGGAAGGTCGTGGCGGTACCGGTCTGCTTGCCGGTGTACTGCGCCGACAGGCTGCTGGAAAACACCGTATTGGGCGTCCAGTCCAGCGACGAATAGCCGGAAAACTCCGGCGTATCGATCAGGTTCCTGCCGGTGGTCAGGTTCTTGGCTTCCTTCATCCAGGTGGCCGAGGTGCGCCAGCGCCACTGCTCGCCGAAGCGGACATTGAAGTTGCCTTCCATGCCACTGGTGCGCGCGCGCTGCACGTTGCTCATGCGCGTCCACCAGATGCCGTTGAACTTGCCCAGGGGCGCGTACTCGATCTTGTTCTTGAAGTCGGTATGGAAGTAGGTCAGGCCGGCATCGAACAGGTCATTGTCGAAGCTGATGCCGATCTCCCGATTGGTGCTGGTTTCCGGGTCCAGGTCCGGGTTGCCGGCCATGTAGCAGCCACCGCGGGTATAGCCCAGCGGGATCAGCGAGGTGCAGCCGCGGCCGCCGGACTGGGTGGCCGCGCTGGGCGAGTTCTCGGTCAGGCTGGGCGCGCGGAAGCCCTTGGAGACGCCACCGCGGATCGTCCACTGTTCGGCCGGGTGCCAGACCAGGTACGCACGCGGGCTGACGTGGCTGCCGAACTTCTCATGGTGGTCCAGGCGTGCGCCCAGGGTCAGCGCCAACGTGCGGTGCAGCTTCAGTTCGTCCTCAACGAACAGTGCCCAGGTATCCACTTCCAGGTTGGAGCCGCTGACGGCATTGCCGGCATAGTCGATCGGCGCGCGGCCGATGGTATCGGTATTGGTCAGTTCCTGGCGCTTCCACTGGCCACCGACGGCGAACTGGTGTTCAACGCCCAGGGTGAACGGCGTGGTCAGGCTGCCTTCGATGATGGTATCGGTGGCCTCGGAGCGGCCGGTGGCACCGATGTCGTTCTTGTACTCGGTCCAGTACGCGCTGAGCTTCGAGTTGCCGAAGCTCCACTTGCCATCGTGGTTGAGTGCCAGCGAGCTGCGCTTGAGTTCGCTGGCACCCCAGGCGCCTTCGTCCTGCTTTTCCAGCGATGCGTCGATGAAGGCCTGCTGCACGCCGTGGCCGGCTTCCAGCGACAGTTCCTGCGCATCGCTGAGCTTCCACTGCAGCAGCGCGTCGACATTGCGGTCCTTCTCGCCGGCGTAGGCATTGCCATAGACACCACCGTTGGAGCGGTCCGAGTCGCGGCGCATGCTGTTGGCACCGATGCGCAGGCCGAAGCGCTCGCCGAGCGGGCCGGAGAACGTCGCACCGATCTGCTGGGTATCACCGCGCTTGCCATCACCCGGGCGGGTATAGCTGTGGGTGGCGCTGCCGTTCCAGTCATCACCGATGCGCTTGGTGATGATGTTGATCACGCCGCCCATGGCGTCGGAGCCGTACAGCGACGACATTGGTCCGCGCACCACCTCGATGCGTTCGATCTGGTCGGGCGAGATCCAGTTCAGATCCTGGCGGCCGAGGTCGGGCCGGTAGTTGGTCGAGGCCGAGCTGCCCATGCGCTTGCCGTCCACCAGCACCAGCGTGTAATTGGACGGCATGCCACGCAGCTTGATCTTGGACTGCTCGCCGACCGCGCTGAGGCCACCGGTCACGCCCGGCACGCGGCTGAGCAGGGTGGCCAGGTCGTGCACCGGCTGGCGCTCGATGTCCTCACGGCTGATCACGCTGATGCTGGCCGGTGCATCCTTGATCCACTGCTGGTTGCCCGAGGCGGTGACCACCACGGTATCCAGATCCTTGGTGGAGGCATCGGCGCTGGCCTCTGCGGCGGCCAGGCCGGGCAGGGCCAGCAGGCAGGCGGTGGCCAGAGCGCAGGCCAAGCGGGTGCGCGGCAGGCGCGCGGAAGGGGTACGGAACGACAGGGACATGACGGCTTCCATCGGAGGAGGGGGACCCGGTGGAAGCAGCAGGCGCACGCAGACAGCAGGCAGCCCCCTTCCATGGGTCGTTGGGCGCTGGGTGGGAACCGGCGCAGCTGGGTGGGTCTCGGCCGTGCGGAAGACGGTGACCTGCCTGGTTAATAAAATGATAACCGTTCGCGTTTGTTACGATCCAGTACCTGGGGCGACCAAGTGACATCCGTTCCCCTGCCCCGGCACTCGCCTGCTGTTTGCTGAATGGGGATAAATCCCGGCGTAGACCTTCGCACTCGGCTTACATCCGGCGCCCTAGACTGAGCCGCATTTTCGATTCCGCCCCGTTGGAGATCGTGTGGGTTCCGGTAGTGACAGACAGCGACTGCGTGGCGTGACGCCGACGCAGCCAGGACAAGTGCGGGCGCCGGGAAAGCGCGCCGGGAACCTTGGTGCATGCAGCCCGGCCGGGATGGCCGGCCGTGCCGACTGCGCGGAGTAGGCGGCAATGGAGGTGCAGACCATCCATGCGGAAGCAGATACGTCCCGGCTTGATGCCGGCTGGACGCTGCTGCCGGCCGAATCGCCGTTGCAGATGCCTGAGCAGACCCTGCGCGAAGGCCAGCTGAAGGTTCGCCGCCACCGCACCTCGCCGCGGCTGATCGGCCTGCGCCGGTTCTATATCTTCGGCGGCACGCTGGCGATGACCGCCATCGCTACCCGGATGATGTGGCGGGTGCTGTCGGCCAATGGCATCAGCGTGCTCGAAGCCTGCCTGCTGGTGCTGTTTGTCGGCCTGTTCGCCTGGATCGCGCTGTCTTTCGCCAGCGCCGTGGCCGGCTTCCTGACTGCCGTGTTCGACCGGGGGTATCGCCTCGGCATCGACCCGGACAAGCCACTGCCGACGGTGCACAGCCGCACCGCGCTGCTGATGCCGACCTACAACGAAGATCCGCGCCGGCTGCTGGCCGGCCTGCAGGCGATCTACGAGTCGGTGGCCGCCACCGGCCAGCTCGACCGGTTCGACTTCTTCGTGCTCAGTGATACCCGGCGCGAAGACATCGCGCGGGCCGAGGAGCAGGTGTTCGCCGAACTGCGCGAGCGCGTGCCCGATGGCCAGGCGCGGCTGTTCTACCGCCGCCGTGGCGACAACAGCGGGCGCAAGGCCGGCAACATCGCCGACTGGGTCCGCCGCTTCGGCGGTGCCTACCCGCAGATGCTGATCCTCGACGCCGACAGCCTGATGACCGGCGACAGCATCGTGCGCCTGGTCGCGGGCATGGAGCACAACGCCGACGTCGGCCTGATCCAGACCCTGCCGTCGGTGATCGGCGGGCGCACCCTGTTCGCGCGCATGCAGCAGTTCGGCGGCCGTGTGTACGGTCCGGTGATCGCCCGTGGCGTGGCCTGGTGGCACGGTGCCGAGAGCAATTACTGGGGCCACAATGCCATCATCCGCACCCGCGCCTTTGCCGATCAGGCCGGGCTGCCGGCGCTGCCGGGGCGCAAGCCGTTCGGTGGCCACGTGCTCAGCCATGACTTCGTCGAAGCGGCGCTGATGCGTCGTGGCGGCTGGGCCGCGCACATGGTGCCGTACCTGGGCGGCAGCTATGAAGAAGGTCCGCCGACCCTGACCGACCTGCTGGTGCGCGACCGCCGCTGGTGCCAGGGCAACCTGCAGCACGGCAAGGTGGTCGGCAGCCGTGGCCTGCACTGGATCAGCCGCATGCACATGCTGATCGGCATCGGTCATTACTTCACCGCGCCGATGTGGGCGATGCTGATGCTGATCGGCATCGCCATCCCGCTGTTCCAGGAAGGCATCGATTTCAACGCCCTGCTGCACCTGTCGCCCAGCGTGTACTGGCGGGCCCAGGATGAGGAACAGGTGGTGCGCCTGTTCGCGGCGACCATGGCGGTGCTGCTGCTGCCCAAGGTGCTGGGTTACCTGGCGATGCTGCTGGACCCGGTCGACCGCCGCGGGTGTGGCGGTGCCCTGCGCGCGTTCGTCTCGATGCTGGTGGAAACCGTATTGGCCGCGCTGATGGCGCCGGTGGTGATGTACGTGCAGTCGCGCGGCGTGGCCGAAGTGCTGTCCGGCCGCGATTCGGGCTGGGACGCGCAGCAGCGTGACGATGGTGGCATTTCGTGGCTGGCGCTGATCCGTGGTTACGGTGGGCTGGGGGTGTTCGGCGCCTTCATGGGCATGCTGGCCTGGGCGGTGTCGCCATCGCTGGCCGCGTGGATGGCGCCGGTGGTGATCGGCATGGTGCTGGCGGTACCGGTGGTGGCACTGACGTCTTCGCGTGGCCCCGGCGCCTTCCTGCACCGTCTTGGCCTGCTTGATATCCCCGAGGAGAACATCCCGCCGCCGGTGCTGGTACGCGCCGCGCAGCTGCGCCGGGAAGCGGCCGAACAACCGCCGCTGTACTGATCGTCCCGCGGCAGCGGCATAATGCGGCTCGAACTTGAAGGAGCCGCATCATGCTGCAAACGGTGGAACAGGAGACCGGCGCCTCGCCGCAGTGGTCGGTGATCTGGCTGCACGGCCTCGGCGCCGATGGCCACGACTTCGCGCCGATCGTGCCGGAGCTGGTGCGTCCGCATTGGCCGGCGCTGCGCTTCGTGTTCCCGCATGCACCGGTGCGGCCGATCACGATCAACAACGGCGTGCCGATGCGCGGCTGGTACGACATCGTCGGCATGGATTTCCGATCGCGCGCCGACATGGTGGGCGTGCAGGAATCGGTGGTGCAGCTGGATGCGCTGATCGCGCGCGAGATCGAGCGTGGCATCGCGCCGGAGAAGATCTTCCTGGCCGGTTTCTCGCAGGGGGGCGCGATCATCCTGACCGCCGCGCTGTCACGCACTGCGCCGCTGGCCGGCCTGATCGCGCTGTCCACCTACCTGCCCGAAGCCGACGGCGCAAAGCGCGCTGAAGGCGCCGTGCAGGTGCCGGTGTTCATGGCCCATGGCAGCAGCGATCCGGTGATTCCGCAGGCGGTGGCCGCACACAGTGCGCAGGCACTGCAGGCGCTGGGCCTGGAGGTGGAATGGCACAGTTACCCGATGGCCCACCAGGTCTGCGCCGAAGAGATCCAGGCGCTGGGTGACTGGTTGCAGGAACGCCTGGGCGCTGCCTGACCCATGCCGCCGGCCAGCGCCCCGCCCTGGATGCCGGAACTGTGCCGCCTGCCGCGGCTGGCGGCGATGCTCGGCCTGGCCGAACTGGTGGTGGTGGTGCTGGCCCTGGCCCCGGATGGCAGCCGCCACTGGACTGTGGGCGAACTGCTGTCGGCCAGTGGTTTCGCGTTGTGGCTGGCGCTGGCCGTAACGGCCAGCCTGTGCCTGCTGCGGAACGCGTTGTCGAGGCTGCCACAGGTTCTGGGGGCGGTCTCGGCCATCGCACTGGCGACGCTGATCGCGGTGGTCTGCGCGGGCATCGTGCATGCCCTGTACGCGGTGCTTGGCGACAGCTTCGCCCGCGGCATCAGCTTCTGGCGCTTCACGCTGGGCAGCGCGGCGACGACGGCGCTGATCACTGCCTTGGCCCTGCGCTACTTCTATGTGAGTGATCGCTGGGCCGCGCAGGTACAGGCCAACGCACGCGCACAGGCCGATGCCCTGCAGGCGCGGATCCGCCCGCATTTCCTGTTCAACAGCATGAACCTGATCGCCAGCCTGCTGCATCGCGACCCGGTCGTGGCC
This sequence comes from Stenotrophomonas sp. STK17_22, assembly GCF_051983905.1. Taxonomy (NCBI): domain Bacteria; kingdom Pseudomonadati; phylum Pseudomonadota; class Gammaproteobacteria; order Lysobacterales; family Lysobacteraceae; genus Stenotrophomonas; species Stenotrophomonas sp. STK17_22. The sequence continues at coordinate 4,564,313 of NZ_CP197010.1, read as the reverse complement.
GAGCGTGCGGTACTGGACCTGTCCGATCTGTTCCGTGCCGCGCTGGGGGCAGGCGAGGGTGATTCCACCCTGCGTGACGAATGCGAGCTGGCCGAGCGCTACCTGTCGATCGAATCACTGCGCCTGGGCGAGCGCCTGCAGGTGCGCTGGCAGCGCGACGAACCGCTGCCCTGGGATCTTCCCCTGCCTCGCCTGGTACTGCAGCCGCTGGTGGAGAACGCCGTGCTGCATGGCATCTCGCGGCTGCCCGAGGGCGGCACCATCGAGTTGCAGCTGATGCGCGAGGGTAATGAACTGCAGATCTGCGTGCGCAATCCGGCGCCCGACCCGCAGGCCCCCGGGCTGGCCCTGGCGCGCGGTGCCGGCCATGCCCAGCACAGCATCGGCCATCGGCTGGCCTGGCGCTTCGGCAGCGCCGCGCGGATGACGGCTGGCTGGAGCGAGGGCTACTATGCCTGCCAGGTGACAGTGCCGATCCAGTGAGGGAGCGATCGTGAGGGTAGTCATCGCCGATGACGAACCGCTGGCGCGGGAACGCCTGCGCAGCCTGCTGGCGGCGCAGGACGGGGTGGACGTGGTGGCCGAGGCCGGCAACGGCGAGCAGGCCCTGCATGCGTGCGCGGAGCTGCAGCCGGACCTGGTCCTGCTGGATATCGCCATGCCCGGGCTGGATGGCCTGGAAGCCGCCCGCCACCTGGCCAGCTTCGAGCCGCGGCCGGCGGTGGTGTTCTGCACCGCTTACGATGCGCATGCGCTGTCGGCGTTCGAGGCGGCCGCGATTGATTACCTGATGAAGCCGGTACGTGCCGAGCGTCTGGCCGCGGCCATCGCGCGCGCGCGCACGTTCCTGGCCGGCCGCGATGGTCAGCCACAGGACCACCGCGGGCAACAGGCGCGCAGCATGCTGTGCGCGCGCCTGCGCGGCAGCCTGCGCTTGATTCCGCTGGACGACATCCATTACCTGCAGGCCGAAGAGAAGTACGTGGTGGTGCACCACGCGCGCGGAGAAGACCTGATCGAAGAGTCGCTGAAGTCGCTGGAAGAAGAGTTCGCCAGCCGCTTCATCCGCATCCATCGCAACTGCCTGGTGGCGCGCCACGAACTGGTCGAGCTGCGTCGTGGCACGGGTGGGCAGGTGCAGGCAGTGCTGCGGCATGGCAAGCAACCGCTGGAAGTCAGCCGCCGCTGCGTGGCGACGCTGAAGCAGGAACTGCGGCATCTGTGAGTGGTCCGCGCGGCCTGCGGCCGCGACTGCTTACGAGCAACGTCTGAAGCAACAGCAACAGCAACAGCAGATTGTCGGCTCTGTGTTGTTGCGTGTTGGGTGAGGCGGGAAGGGCGGGCGGGACACGCCGTAAACCCATCCCTGGGGGCTCGATGGCGCCATCCATGGCGCCAACGGTCCCGCCCGCCCATCCCGCCTCACCCTCGCGAATTTCCCGGTGACGGACGGCAAGGGCATTGTTGTTATCGAGTGGGGAAGAGGGGTCAGATCCCTTTTCCTGCGGAAAAGGGATCTGACTCCGGAAGCCGTCGGCTGTTGCTTTTGCTTCTGCTTTTTTCTTTTGATCTTCCGTGGCTGACGCACACGGAAACTGTCAGAGGCCGGGCGGGGTGGGCTGCGCAGGGGCGTGAGCCGCATGGATGCGGCGACCGAGCTTACATGGACGTACTTGCAGCGTCCCCTGCGTGGCCCACCCCGCCCGGCCACGCGCGGCTGTTGCTTTCATGACCCCTCCACCAGCCACGAGGGGCTCCGCCGTTGGCCGTATCCACGCCGAAGGCGCGATAATGACCGGATGGAAACCGTCCGCATCGCCACCCGCAAGAGCCCGCTCGCCCTCTGGCAGAGCGAACACGTCGCCGATCGCCTGCGCCAGGCCCACCCCGGCCTGCATGTGGAACTGGTGCCGATGAGCACCCGCGGTGACGAGGTGCTGGACCGCTCGCTGGCCGCCATCGGTGGCAAGGGCCTGTTCCTGAAGGAACTGGAGCTGGCCATGCTGCGTGGCGAGGCCGACTGCGCCGTGCATTCGCTGAAGGATGTGCCGATGGAACTGGATGAACCCTTCGCGCTGCCGGCGATGCTGACCCGCCACGATCCGGCCGATGGTTTCGTCTCCAACCTGTACGCCTCGCTGGATGCGCTGCCGATCGGTGCGCGGGTTGGCACCTCGTCGCTGCGCCGCCAGGCCCAGCTGCGCGCGCTGCGCCCGGACCTGGAACTGCTGGACCTGCGCGGCAACGTCAACACCCGCCTGGCCAAGCTCGACAACGGTGGCTACGACGCCATCGTGCTGGCCGTGGCCGGCCTGGAGCGTCTGGGCCTGGGCGCGCGCATCGTCGCGCGCCTGCAACCGCCGCAGTGGCTGCCGGCCCCGGCGCAGGGCGCGGTAGCGGTGGAGTGCGACGGTGGTAACGCGCGCCTGATGGCGCTGTTCGCGGGCCTGGATGACGCGGAAACGCGCGCCTGTGTGGAAGCCGAGCGGGCAATGAACCGCGCGCTGCATGGCAGCTGCCACGTGCCGGTGGCGGCGATCGCGCAGTGGCAGGGGACCGACCTGCACCTGCAGGGCCTGGTCGGCAGTGCCAGCGATGGCCGTGCGGTGCGTGCCGAGGCGATCGGCCCGGCCAGTGACCCAGAAGCACTGGGCCAGCGCGTGGCGAAGATGCTGCTGGATGCCGGTGCCGGCGAATTGCTGAACGTCTGAGCCATCGCAGGTAGTGCCGGCCAGCGGCCGGCACTACCGAAAGAAGAACGGGCGCCTTTGGCGCCCGTTTCTTATTTGAATTTGTAGACCACGTTCATCGTGGTCAGCGTATCGGTCTTGCGCTTGTCCTCGGCCACGTCACTGTTGTAACGCGCCTGCCAGCCGGCCTTCAGCGCCAGGTGTTCGTTCATGCTCACCGAAACACCGAAGTCGTTCTGGCCGAAGGTGTTGTAGGAACCCGACTCGACCAGCAGGGTGTTGACCAGGTCGGTGTTGTCGGTCAGCGAGTACTTCATGTCGAACAGGCCGCGGCCGATCATGCCGGTGCGGGTGCGGTCGTCCTCGGTGCTGTGGGTGCGGCGCACACCGGGGCCGATCTGCGCGTCGAACGAGAAACGCTCGGTGTTCCACAGGCGGGTGCCGTAACCCAGACCGAACGAGCTCTGGCGGTCGTAGGTGGCGAAGTCATCGCGCTCGGTACGCACCGTGGCCGTCAGCTGGCGGTGCTCGCCCAGCTGCAGCGCGCTGCCGGCACTGCCGGTATAACGGTTGGCGGTGGTGTTGTTGCGGCGGCTGGTGGAGCCGTCGTCGCGGGTCTCGATCACCTTGGAGCTGGAACGCAGGCCAGCCAGGTCCATGCTGTGCACCCAGTCGCCATCGGTGTAGCGCAGGCGCAGGCGGCCGTTGAAGCTCTCGGTGCTGCTGTTGCCGCGTGCCGAAGCGAAACCGAGCTCGCCGCCACTGCCGCTCCACGGCGAGGACATCGCCGCCAGTTCGGAGGCATCCTGCGCATACGCGAGCGGTGCGCACAGCAGCAGGGGGATCAGCAGGGACACGCGCAGGGACATCGGGGCTTCTCCGAAGCGGTTGACAGCCGGTGATGATACTGGAAGCGTGATGGCGGTCCGAATCGATCCAAACGGTTTCTTCAGCAGACGTTGCCGCGATCGCCTATTCAGGGCAGATCGACGCGCAATGCCGGGTCGTTGAAGCGCGAATAGCGCAGGCGCAGCTGGAAGCTGCGGCCATTGCTGCTGCCGCTGCGTACGATCTGCCGCGGCAGGCCCTGCGCGTCCACCCAGTACTCCAGGCGTTCGCCGGGCTGCGCACCGCGCAGGCGGTAGTGACGCGTCTCGACCCCGTCCAGCGACTGGCTGCCCAGGTCTTCGGCCTGCAGATCGGCGGGCAGGGCATCGGCCGGCAGCGGGTTGCGCCATTGCTCGAGCAGGCCCGGCGGGGTCGGCACCTGCCGGATCGCGTCGTCGGCCTGCAGGAACATGGTGTCGCCGATGATCGTCTGCGGACCGGCCGGGGTCTGCACCCGGAAGCGGTCGGGGGCGACGAAGTCCATGGCGCTGCGCACCGGCTGGGGCGCGCCCAGCACCTCCAGTTCGGCGTGGAAGCTGCGCAGGGCCGAGAAGCGCTGGCTGGCGCCCAGCACCGCCTGCGCCGGATCCGCCGCAGGCACGGGCGCTTCGGTGCTGGCCGGCGCGGGCGCGCGATCACAGGCGGCCAGCAGCAGGCAGGCCAGCAGGGACAGGGCAGGCAACCGGCGCATCGGGTGTTCCAGAGGGGTGGGGGCGACCACGATAGCCCAAACGTCCCACACAAGACCCGCGACTCGGACATAATCGGGGGTATGGACCGATACGAACGCATCACCGCCCTGCATCGTCTGCTCAAGTCCGCACGCTATCCGGTGACGGTGGCGACCCTGCAGGACAAGCTCGGTTGCTCCCGTGCCACCGTCTACCGCGATCTGGCCTTCCTGCGCGATGCGCTGATGGCACCGATCGAGGGCGACGGCGAAGCCGGCTTCCGTTACCAGGCCGACGAGAGCGACCGCTTCGAGCTGCCCGGCCTGTGGCTGAGTTCGGAGGAACTGCACGCCCTGCTGGCCTCGCAGCACCTGCTGGCGCGGACCGGAGGCGGCGTGCTGTCCTCGGTGCTGGCACCGCTGCAGCAGCGCATCGAGAGCCTGCTGGCGGCCCAGGCTGGCGTTTCCAGCTGGCCGGTGGACCGGGTGCGGGTGATTCCGCACCGTGGCCGCAAGTTCGATGAAGGCAGCTTCCGCAGCGTGGCTTCGGCGGTGCTGGAGCGCCGCCAGCTGGCGTTCGAGTACCGCGCCCGTTCCACCGACGAGCCGACCAAGCGCACCGTTTCGCCGCAGCGCCTGACCCACTATCGCGACAACTGGTACCTGGATGCCTGGGACCATGACCGCGAGGCGCTGCGCAGCTTTGCCGTGGATCGCATCCACAAGGCGCGGGTGATCGACAGCACCGCCCGCGACGTGGCCGACAGCGAGCTGGACGAGCAGCTCGGGGCCAGCTACGGCATCTTCTCCGGTGCGCCGAAGGGCTGGGCGACCATCCTGTTCAGCGCCAAGGCCGCGCGCTGGGTGGCCGACGAGCACTGGCATTCCAAGCAGCAGGGCCGCTTCCTGGCCGATGGCCGCTATGAACTGAAGGTGCCGTACAGCGTCTCGCGCGAGCTGCTGATGGACGTGCTGCACTACGGCTCGGATGCCGAGATCGTCGAACCGGTGATGCTGCGCGAGCAGGCCAAGGCGCTGCTTGAGCTCGCCCTGAGCAACTACGACAACTCCTGACACTCCCCCCGAGAACCCTTCCGCCCATGAAGAAGACCCTGTTGCTGCCCCTGCTCGCCGCTGCGCTGGCCCTGACCGCCTGCGGCAAGTCCGGCGAGCCCTCGCAGAAGCTGGTGGTGGCCGCCACGGCCGTGCCGCATGCCGAGATCCTCGAGGTGGTCAAGCCCATCCTCAAGCAGGAAGGCGTGGACCTGGACGTGCGCGTGTTCAACGACTACGTGCAGCCCAACGACCAGCTGGTGCAGAAGCAGGTGGACGCCAACTACTTCCAGACCGAGCCGTATCTGGATGCCTACAACCGCGATCGCAAGACCGATCTGGTGAAGGTGATCGGCGTGCACATCGAGCCGTTCGGTGCGTATTCGCGCAAGATCAAGTCGCTGGCCGAGCTGCGCGAAGGTGCCGACGTGGTGATCCCGAACGACCCGAGCAACAACAGCCGCGCGCTGATCCTGCTGCACAAGGCCGGTGTGATCGAGCTGAAGGATCCGACCAACGCGCTGTCGACCCAGCGTGACATCAGCGCCAATCCGAAGAACCTGAAGTTCCGCGAGCTGGACTCGGCGATGCTGCCGCGCGTGCTGGACCAGGTCGACCTGGCCCTGATCAACACCAACTACGCACTGGACGCGGGCCTCAACCCGACCAAGGATGCACTGGCGATCGAGAGCAAGGACTCGCCGTACGTGAACTTCCTGGTCGCGCGCCCGGACAACAAGGACGACGCCCGCGTGCAGAAGCTGGCCAAGGCCCTGACCAGCCCGCAGGTAAAGGCCTTCATCGAGACCAAGTACAAGGGCGCGGTGCTGCCGGCGTTCTGACGGCCGCTGGCCATGTGGTAGTGCCGGCCGCTGGCCGGCAATCTGCAGACGCCGCCAAGGATCATGGGGTTGCCGGCCAGCGGCCGGCACTACCGTCAGTCGACGTGGAAGGCGAGGGTGGCCGCCACGGCCTGCTGCCATCCCGCATACAGTTTCTCGCGCCGCGCCACCTCCATCTGTGGCTCGAAGCGCCGGTCCAGGCCCCATTGCGCGGCGATCTGTTCGCGGCTGGACCAGAACCCCACCGCCAGCCCGGCCAGGTAGGCCGCGCCCAGTGCGGTGGTCTCGGTCAGCCGCGGCCGCAGCAGTGGTACCCCAAGGATGTCGGCCTGGAATCCGGCCAGGAAGTCGTTGCCGATCGCACCGCCATCGGCGCGCAGCTCGGTCAGCGCGATACCGGCATCGGACTGCATCGCATCGAGCACGTCGCGGGTCTGGTAGGCCATCGCCTCCAGCGCGGCACGCACGAAGTGCGCCTTGCGGGTGCCACGGGTCAGGCCGAACATCGCGCCGCGCACATCACTGCGCCAATAGGGCGCACCGAGGCCGACGAATGCTGGTACCAGGTAAGCACCGCCGCTGTCGGGCACCTGCGCGGCCAGCGCCTGGCTGTCGCTGGCGCGTTCGATCATGCGCAGCCCATCGCGCAGCCACTGCACCACCGAGCCGGCGATGAAGATCGAGCCTTCCAGCGCATATTCCACGCGCCCGTCCAGGCCCCAGGCGATGGTGGTCAGCAGTCCATTGCGCGAACGCACCGCCTGCGTTCCGGTGTGCATCAGCATGAAACAGCCGGTGCCATAGGTGTTCTTGACCATGCCCGGCTGGAAGCAGGCCTGGCCGAACAGGGCCGCCTGCTGGTCACCGGCGATGCCGGCGATCGGGATCGGGTGATCGAAGAAGAACTGCGGCCGGGTATGCGCGTACACCGCGCTGGAATCGCGCACCTGCGGCAGCATCGCGCGCGGGATGTCCAGCAGCGCCAGCAGGTCGTCATCCCAGTCCAGCGTGTGGATGTTGAACAGCAGCGTGCGCGCCGCGTTGCTGTAGTCGGTCACATGCGCCTGGCCACCACTGAGGTTCCAGACCAGCCAGCTGTCGATGGTGCCGAACAGCAGCTCGCCGCGCTCGGCACGCTGCTGCGCGCCCTCGACGTGGTCGAGGATCCAGCGCACCTTGGTGGCGGAGAAATAGGCATCGATCAGCAGGCCGGTGCGCTCGCGGATCAGCGCCTCATGCCCTTCGGACTTCAGCCGCTCGCAGATGGCGTGGCTCTGCCGCGACTGCCAGACGATGGCGTTGTGGATCGGCTGTCCGGTGGCACGGTCCCAGACCACGGTGGTTTCGCGCTGGTTGGTGATGCCCAGTGCGGCGATGTGGCGCGGGTCGATCTGCCCGCGGCTGAGCAGTTCGGTCAGCGTGGCATAGACGCTGGTGAGAATCTCGCGCGGGTCATGCTCGACCCAACCCGGCTGCGGGAAGATCTGCGCGAATTCGCGCTGCGCGCTGCCGACGATGTCGCCGGTGCGGTCGAACAGGATCGCGCGCGAACTGGTGGTGCCCTGGTCGATGGCCAGCACGTAGCGGGGCGTCATGCAGCGTCTCCGGTAGCGATGGTGTTGGTAGAGTCGAGCCTGCTCGACTGCTTTTCATGTCAGTCGAGCAAGCTCGACTCTTGTGTCTTGGATCGTGCCCTGATCAGGCACAATCCCCCGGTGACCCGGGAGGCTCCGATGACGCTGCCTCGGCTCTTAAGCCTTCGAGCTTGCAAAGTAGATTCAGCGCGTCGGCGGCCTGACACCGCCATGGAACTTGAACGGTATCTTAGGCCCGCCATCGGGTGAGAGCCTGTACTCACAAGGGCAAGTCTGGCGGCTTCCGATCACGATCGTAAGTTCAAGCTGGAGCGAAATCATGCAATTTATCGGCATCGACGCAGCCAAGGCGACTTTTGACATCGCCCTGCCTCTATCTCACGGCAAGTATCGAACCAAGGCCAAACTCCCCAATACGCCAAAGGGTTTTGATGAGCTTCTGGCTTGGCGCGCCAAGCATGCGCCGAACGCGGCGGTAGGTATGGAGGCTACAGGCATCTATCACGAGGCCTTGGCTCAAGCACTGGTGGAGGCGGGGGTCGTGGTTCATGTGGCCAATCCCGCCCGAGTAAAGGCGTTTGGGCAGGCGGAGGGGATGCGGACCAAGACTGACCGCAGCGACGCCAAGCTGATTGCCCGGTTTTTTGAGGCACAACGCTCGGAAAAGCTGCATCCCTACGTTCCGCCGACGCCCTCGGAGGTGAAGCTGCGCGCCTTGGTACGGCGTCGAGATGATCTCCAGGAAATGCTGCAGATGGAGCACAACCGCCTGGACGTTGCCGATATCTCGGTCCAGCAAGGGATCAAGGATGTGATCCGGACGTTGGAAGAGCAGATCAAGCAGGTCCAGAAGGCGATTGAGGACCATATCGATAACGATCCGGACCTGCGCCGGCGTCATCAACTGCTTACCAGCATCCCCGGTGTAGGCAACACCAGCAGTGCCCAGCTGTTGGCCATTCTGGGGGATCTAAGCAAATACAGCGACGTGCGCCAGGTGGTTGCCCACGCGGGCCTGAATCCGGCCCAGCGTCAATCAGGAAACTACGAAGGCAAATGCCGGATATCACGCGTCGGCGACGCCAATTTCCGCAAAAAGCTGTACATGCCGGCGCTGACCGGGAAGACCCACAACCCCACACTGAAGTCCTTTGCAGACCGGCTCAGCGCGAAAGGCAAGCCCTTCAAGGTCGTCATGTGTGCAGTGATGCGCAAGCTCATCCATCTGATTTGGGGCGTACTGAGAAGTGACCGACCCTTTGAGCCTGACGTCGCCCTTGCCTAGGCGAGGGCGACACGGTATCTACCGTCTATCGATCCACGCCTGCAGCCGCGCCACCTGCGCAGCATCCAGCCGCAACCCCAGCTTGCTCCGCCGCCACAGCACGTCCTCGGCGTCCCAGGCCCATTCGTGGTCGCGCAGGAAAGCCACTTCCCGCGCATGCAGGCCGCCGCCGAAGTCCTCTCCAAGATCGTCCATGCCCCGTGCACCCTGCAGAAGGGCGGCGCTGCGGCTGCCGTAGGCTTCGGCCCAACGCCGTGCGATCTCCACGGGCAACCACGGTGCCAGCGCCTGCAGACGGGAGCGCGCCTGCGCGGCGTCGCCCCAGTCGCTGCCCGGCAGCGGGTCTCCGCCTGCGGTCCAGGCCGGCCCCATCTGTGGCAGGGCAGGGCGCAGCAGGTCCAGCGCTTCCTCGGCCAGCACGCGGTAGGTGGTCAGCTTGCCGCCCAGCACATGCAGCGCCGGCGCCGGGTTGGACTGCAGCTGAAGGCGGTAGTCGCGGCTCAGCGTTGCCGCACGCGGGTCCGGGTCGGCCAGCAGGGGACGTACACCGGCGAACTGCCAGACCACGTCTTCCGGAGTGATCGGCTCACGCAGATAGCGGCTGGCGGCCGCGCACAGGTAGCTCACCTCGGAAGGCAGCACGCTGCAGCGCGCCGGGTCACCGCGGTAGTCGGTGTCGGTGGTGCCAATCAGCAGATGATCGTGGGCGAACGGCAGCAGGAACACCACGCGGCCATCGGGCTGCTGCAGCAGGCAGGCACTGTCATCGGGCCAGGGGCGGCGCATCACGATGTGGCTGCCCTGTACCAGCCGCAGCGCGGGGCCGCCGCTGCGGGCCTCCATCTGCTCCAGCAAGCCACCGGCCCATGGGCCAGCCGCATTGGCGACGGCGCGCGCGGTCACATGCTGCTGGCCATCGGCGGATTCCAGCACGGCCAGCCAACGGCCCTGCACAGGGCGCAGCTCGATGCAGCGGCTGCGCACATGTACCTGTGCGCCACGCCAGGCAGCATCCAGGGCATTGAGCAGTACCAGACGCGCGTCATCGACCTGCGCGTCGGCGTAGCTGAAGGCCTGCCGCAGATCCGGGGAGAGCCAGGGGCCGAGCGGATCATGCTGAAGGTCCAGGGCGCGCGAGGCGGGAAATGCCGGGCTGCGTGGGCCCAGGTGGTCGTACAGCCACAGTCCCACGCGCAGCATCCAGCGTGGGCGCAGGTGCGGTTCCCACGGCAGCACGAAACGCAGCGGGCGGACCAGATAGGGTGCCTGCCGGCGTACCACCTCGCGTTCGCCCAAGGCCTTGCGTACCAGACCGAACTCGCGCTGTTCCAGGTAGCGCAGGCCACCGTGGATCAGCTTGCTGCTGGCGCTGGAGGTATGCGCAGCGAGGTCGTGCTGCTCGCACAACAGCACGCGCAGGCCGCGGCCGCTGGCATCACGGGCGATGCCGGCACCGTTGATACCGCCACCGATCACCAGCAGGTCGACGTCGTGCATCGCGCCTCCGCATCCTGTGTGTGTAGAGTCGACTGTCAGTCGACTGCTCTTGCAAAAGTCGAGCAAGCTCGACTCTACGAAAGGCAGTCGAGCAAGCTCGACTCTACAGAACGCGGGTGACGGAAACGACGACGGGCCCCGAAGGGCCCGTCGCGTTACATCAGTGAAGCAGGTGCAGCCTGGATCAGAAGCGGGCGCCGATGCCGAAGCCGACGGTCCACGGATCCATCTTGGCTTCGCCGATCTTCTCGCCGCCTACCTTCACGTCCGGGCGGGCGCGCATGTAGCGGGCGTCAGCACGGGCGAACCAGGTGGAGTTGATGTTCATGTCCACGCCGACGGTGCCGATCACGCCCTTGGCATCCTTGAAGCGGATGTCGGTGTCAGCGCCGTTGCCCAGCTTCTCGTTGCTGAAGCTCGACTGGTAGTAGCCCACGCCCACGAACGGACGGAACACGTTGTCAGCCTGGCCGAAGTGGTACTGGCCGCTCAGCGCGATCGGCTGCTGCTCGACCGAGCCCAGGCGGGCGTTGTTCGGGCCCTTGAACTTGTTGTCGAACTTGTCGGCAGCGCCCCACAGTTCAACGGCCCAGTTGTCGTTGATGTAGTAGCTGAAGCTGACGGTCGGCGCCGGGCCACCATCGGTCTTCTTGACGCCGGTGATCGGGTCGTTCTTCGGTTCCAGCAGCGAGATGCCGCCAACAACGGCAAAATGCTTGCCCGAAGCGGTGTCGGTGCTGCTGCTGTCCTGGGCGAAAGCGGCCGGCGCGAAGGCGGCGGAGGTCAGCAGGGCGAGACTCAGGATACGGATGGAGCGCATGGGGGGTATCTCCTAATGTTTCTTGTTTTGGGCCCCCGGTTGCGGGGCGAGCACACCGTAGTCGCCCCAACATGAATCGAATCCGACGCACGTTAAAAAATAGTTTCCCTTGTTCAGCGACTGGAGCGAAAAGCCTGTTTTCATGGGCTTTTCGGCCCTCGGCGACATTCATGCAGTTGGAGAAGATGTGAGCGAAGCAACGGTGTGCATCGGCCTGCAAGCGCAGGTGAACATGGAGTGCAGGGTGCTGCTGCTGGGTTCGATGCCCGGCGTTGCGTCATTGCAGGAGCAGCGCTACTACGCGCATCCGCGCAATCGCTTCTGGCCTGTGCTGGCCGATATCTGTGGCTTCGATGTGGCCCTGGCGTACCCGCAACGGCTGCGCGCACTGCAGGCAGCCGGTGTGGGTTTGTGGGATGTGATCGGTCAGTGCGAGCGGCGTGGCAGCCTGGATGCCGACATCGTGCGTGGCACGGAAGTACCCAATGCGCTGCCGGCATTGATCGCTTCGCTTCCTGAGCTGGAGCTGATCGGCTGCAACGGTGCGGCATCGCTGAAGGCATTCCAGCGTTGGGTGCTGCCCGGCCTGGAGGCGCCGCCAAGGCTGCTGGCGCTGCCGTCCACCAGCCCTGCCAACGCGGCCTGGTCACTGCCGCGGCTGCGCCAGGCCTGGCAGCCGGTAGCCGACGCACTGGCGACATGAAGCGGACATCGTCCGGACAATACGCTACCGACTGGTCGCGGCCGCAACCCATGAGCAACAGCGTGTCCCGGCTGCGTGAGTACTGAAAACACCTGTAACGGTTGGCGCTGGCCCCCGCTGGCCGCACAATAGACGTTTCCCTACACCAGATTGCCGGAGTTATCCCCATGGCCGAAATCAAGGAAGCACTTGTCCCCGATATCGGTGACTACAGCGATATCCCGGTAATCGAGGTGCTTGTCGCCGTCGGCGACACGGTCAAGAAGGACCAGGGCCTGGTGACGCTGGAAAGCGACAAGGCGACCATGGAAGTGCCGTCGGCCGTGGCCGGCGTGGTCAAGGAGATCAAGGTCAAGGTCGGTGACACCCTGTCCGAGGGCAAGGTCGTGGCGCTGATCGAAGTGGCTGAAGGCGAGGCTGCCAAGCCGGCAGCTGCCGCGCCGGCACCGGCCAAGGCCGCAGCGCCGGCTGCCGCCACCCAGAGCGCGCCGGCCCCGGCCGCAGCTGCGCCGGCCGCTCCGGCTGCCAGCGGTGGTGCGGTTGAAGCGCTGGTGCCGGATATCGGCGACTATTCCGGCATTCCGGTCATCGAAGTGCTGGTCGCCGTCGGCGACACGGTCAAGAAGGACCAGGGCCTGGTCACGCTGGAAAGCGACAAGGCCACCATGGAAGTGCCGTCTTCGGTGGCTGGCGTGGTCAAGGAGCTGAAGGTCAAGGTCGGCGACACTCTGTCGCAGGGCAATGTGGTCGCCATCATCGAGGCCGAGGGCGCTGCCGCGCCGGCGCCGACCAAGGCAGCCGCTGCTGCCGCTCCGGCTGCCGCCGAGACCGCCACCAAGGTCGAGCCGGTCGCTGTGCCGGCGCAGCCGGACAAGCTGGCGGCCCGCGAGGTCGCCTCGGCCGGTACCCCGTCCAGCCCGCCGGTGCAGTTCAACGCCGATGGCGTGCTGCCGGCCAAGGTGCCGTATGCCACCCCGGCGGTGCGTGTGTTCGCCCGCGAACTGGGTGTGGACCTGCTGCAGATCAACGGCACCGAGAAGGGTGGCCGCATCACCAAGGGTGACGTGCAGAAGTTCGTCAAGGCCGCACTCAGCGGTGGCGTGCCGGCTGCCGGCGGTGCTGCTGTCGCTGCCGGTGGTGGCCTGAACCTGCTGCCGTGGCCGAAGGTCGACTTCAGCAAGTTCGGCGAGACCGAAGTGCAGCCGTTGTCGCGCATCAAGAAGATCTCGGGTGCGAACCTGGCCCGCAACTGGGCCATGATCCCGCACGTCACCCAGTTCGAACAGGCCGACATCACCGACCTGGAAGGCCTGCGCGTGGCGCTGAACAAGGAGAACGAGAAGGCCGGCATCAAGCTGACCATGCTCGCCTTCCTGATCAAGGCCAGCGCCGCAGCGCTGAAGAAGTTCCCGGAGTTCAACGCCTCGCTCGATGCCAGCGGTGAAAACCTGACCCTGAAGAAGTACTTCCACATCGGCTTTGCCGCCGACACGCCGAACGGCCTGGTCGTGCCGGTGATCCGCGACGTGGACAAGAAGGGCGTGGTGCAGATCGCGCAGGAAACCGGCGAACTGGCCAAGAAGGCACGCGACGGTAAGCTGGGCCCGGCCGACATGAGTGGTGGTTGCTTCTCGATCAGCTCGCTGGGCGGCATCGGCGGCACCGCGTTCACCCCGATCGTCAATGCACCGGAAGTGGCCATCCTCGGCGTCTCCAAGTCGTCCATCCAGCCGGTCTGGAACGGCAAGGAGTTCGCACCGAAGCTGATGCTGCCGCTGTCGCTGAGCTACGACCACCGCGTCATCGATGGCGCGCTGGCCGCGCGCTTCACCACGTACCTGTCGCAGGTACTGGCCGACATGCGCCGCGTGCTGCTGTAAGGCACCGCTTCGCCCCCACCGTGCGGCCGCCGCCCCTGGCGCGGCCGCGTGAACAGATGCAGTGACAGCCCGCCGGCACCGCCGGGCGGGCACGAGGAAAACCCACCATGGCCACGATTGAAGTCAAGGTTCCCGACATCGGCGATTACAGCGATGTGCCGGTGATCGAAGTGTTGGTCGCCGTCGGCGACACGGTGAAGAAGGATCAGGGTCTGGTGACCCTGGAATCGGACAAGGCCACCCTGGAAGTGCCGTCCTCGGCTGCCGGCGTGGTCAAGGAAATCAAGGTCAAGCTGGGCGACACCCTGTCCGAAGGCGCTGTGGTCGTGGTGCTGGACGCCGAAGGTGCCGCCGAAGCCCCGGCCAAGGCGGCCGCGCCGGCCCCGGCAGCGGCCGCTCCGGCCAGCAAGCCGCCGGTGACCCCGTCGCACCGCGCCCCGGCTGAGCCGGCGGCGCCGAAGCCGGCGCTGTCCAGCGGCAAGCCGGCCGACATCGAATGCGAAATGGTCGTGCTGGGCTCCGGCCCGGGCGGCTACACCGCCGCTTTCCGCGCCGCCGACGTCGGCCTGGATACGGTGCTGGTCGAGCGCTACGCCAGCCTCGGCGGCGTCTGCCTCAACGTGGGCTGTATTCCGTCCAAGGCGCTGCTGCACGCTGCAGCGGTCATCGACGAAGTGGCCCACGCCGGTGATTTCGGCGTCGAGTTCGGCAAGCCGACCATTACCCTGGACAAGCTGCGCGAGTACAAGGAAAAGGTCGTCAACCAGCTGACCAAGGGCCTGGCCGGCATGGCCAAGCAGCGCAAGGTCCGCAGCGTGCAGGGCGTCGGCAAGTTTGTCTCGGCCAACGAACTGGAAATCACCGCGGCTGACGGCAGCACCCAGCTGCTGCGCTTCCAGAAGTGCATCATCGCCGCCGGTTCGCAGGCGGTGAAGCTGCCGAACTTCCCGTGGGACGACAAGCGCGTGATGGATTCCACCGACGCGCTGGAGCTGGCCGAAGTGCCGGGCTCGCTGTTGGTTGTCGGTGGCGGCATCATCGGCCTGGAAATGGCCACCGTGTACAGCGCGCTGGGCAGCAAGGTCACCGTGGTCGAGTTCATGGACCAGCTGATGCCGGGCGCCGACAAGGACCTGGTCAAGCCGCTGGCCGACCGCCTGAAGAAGCAGGGCATCGAAGTCCACCTGAAGACCAAGGCCTCGGGCGTCACCGCCGATGCCAAGGGCATCACCGTGACCTTCGACGCCGCCGAGGAAGGCCAGGCGCCTGCGCTGGCGCAGGGCACCTTCGATCGCGTGCTGGTGGCCGTGGGCCGCTCGCCGAACGGCAAGAAGATCGATGCCGAAAAGGCCGGCGTGCAGGTCACCGACCGTGGCTTCATCCCGGTCGATCGCCAGATGCGCACCAACGTGCCGCACATCTTTGCCATCGGCGACATCGTCGGCAACCCGATGCTGGCCCACAAGGCCACGCACGAGGGCAAGCTGGCTGCCGAAGTGGCCGCCGGCCACAAGAAGGAATGGGTGGCCCGCGTGATCCCGTCGGTGGCCTATACCAACCCGGAAATCGCTTGGGTCGGCGTGACCGAGACCGAAGCCAAGGCCAAGGGCCTGAAGGTCGGCGTGGCCAAGTTCCCGTGGGCCGCCAGTGGCCGTGCGATCGGCATCGGCCGCACCGAGGGCTTCACCAAGCTGATCTTCGACGAAGAGACCCACCGCATCATCGGTGGTGCGATCGTCGGCGTGCACGCCGGTGACCTGCTGGCCGAGATCGGCCTGGCCATCGAGATGGGTGCCGAAGCTGAAGACATCGGCCACACCATCCATGCCCACCCGACGCTGAGCGAATCGGTGGCGATGGCCTCGGAAATCTACGACGGCACGATCACCGATCTGTACATGCCGAAGAAGAAGTAAGGCGCCCGCGCCTTCGCGAATGAAAAGCCCCGGCATCTGCCGGGGTTTTTTGTTTCTCCGCTCCGGATTTTTGCGGGCGGTGGGGCCGCTGCGCGGGTGGCAGGCGTTTGGACAAATGTCCCCCGTCGTCCGCCTGCGGCGGTCGCCTCCTCCTTTACTTTGTCCAAACGCCTGCCACCCGCGCAGCGGCTCGGCTTGCGGATAGTCGAGAGCCACAGCTTGGCCCGCCTGGATGCCTGACACGCGGGGGAAGAGGGGCTTGCGTGCGAAGTAAAGGAGGAGGTGACGGCCGCAGGCCGGTGCCGGGGGACATTCGCACGCAAGCCCCTCTTCCCCCAGCGCTCGACCAACCTGCTTCTCTGCTCGACGATGCAAAGAAAAAGCGCGGCCCCGATGTTCCGGAGGCCGCGCCAGGAGAGAGAGTGCCGTGGAAGGGGCGGGGGATCAGAACACGAAGCTGACGCCGGCCACCGGGCCCTTGAATTCCTGCTTCAGGCCGATGGTGCCGTCGCTGCCCTTCTTGTCCGCGTCGAGCTTGAACCAGTCGTAGCCAGCGAACACACCGAAGTTCTTCGTGAAGCGGTAATCCACGATGGCGTTGGCGCGGCTCAGGTCGCCCTTGTAGTCATCGAAGCTGCCCCAGCGCGTGTTGAGATACTGGCCCTGCAGCGTGATCATCCACTTTTCCGACGGGGTGAAGCTCAGGCGCGCACCGACCACCGGCGCCACGCCGTCGGTCTTCTCATTGAGGAACTGGCCTTCGTAGACAGTGCCCAGATCGGCATAGGCCTTGGTGCTGACCTTGGCGTACTCGGCACCCAGCTGCAGGCCGAGGTCGAAGGTATCGGTGTCCACCACCGAGTAGTCATAGACCAGGCTGGCGACCTGGTACTTCAGTTCACCCTTGACGAAGCTGCCGGACGGCACGTTGACGTCACCGAAGGAGATGTCCTGGCCAAGGGTCTCGCGGCGGTCCTTGTCGTACTTGAAGTAGTTGAACAGCAGGCGCTGGCGGTTGCTGATGCGGAACATGCCGTCAATGCGCGGTTCCCACTCCTTGCCACCCAGCTTGAAGTCCTCGGAGAAGCCGATGTCCTGGCCGGCGACGTTGGTCTTGCCGCGAAGGGTGTTGTCCGAGTCGATGTTCATCGCACCCAGGCGCAGGGCGAAGCGGTCGTCGCCTTCAGCGGCGTGGGCGGCAGTGGCGAACGAAGCGCCGGCGGCGAGCAGGGAGAGGGCGAGAAGGGTGGGTACGGGGCGCATCGAAGAGTCCTTGCAGTGGTTCATCAGAATGAAGGCCACTGTGCCGGACAGGCCCGTCCACCATCCGTGAACGTATGGTCCACGAAGTGTGCACGGTTCAGCGCTGTCGCGACGATGCAAAAAGATGGCCCCGGAGCCGGGCTTCGGGGCCATCGTGGGACCTGCGGGGCGGAGCGTCGACGAGGTTGCTGCAGGCAGGTCGAAAGATCGGACCGGCGCATTCGGTGAAAGTTCCGCAGCCTGCGACCAAAGTTCAATACTGCGCTGCAACATCATACGGACGTCATTGTCCCCTGGGTGGCACGCAAAAATGTAACCGTTACCGCAACTTGCGGCCTCCCGGGATGAACAGGGAGCGGTTGTCTCGCAAATTGTCCCATTGCTATAATTTGGCGGCTCGATGAGGCCCCCCTGCTGTAGTCGCCTCAGCCCTCCACTTGCAACCACGCGGGACGTCCTGTGCTGAACTCCGTTGATGCGGGTCGGCGACTGATGCTGCGCGCCGCGGTCTACCCGCTGGCCGCAGTGGCTGTCCTGGCCCTGGCCTTCCTGCTGGTAGGTCCGAAATATGCCCTCGGCGCACTGGCGTCCGGTGTGGCCATTTCGGCCGGTGGCTGGGTGGCGGCACGGATGGCACTGGGCGGTGGGGCACTGGCCGCAGGTTCGGCGATGGCTCGCCTGATCATTGCGATCGTGGCCAAGTGGGTGGTGGTTTTCGGCGTCCTGCTGGTGGGGTTCCTGGTCTTCAAGCTGCCTGCATTGGCGCTGTTGGCCGGTATCGCCGTCGGCTTGATGTTCCAGGTCCTGGCGATGGCCAGGCGTTGACAGAATTCAATTAACTGAAGGTTCCGGACACATGGCGGGCGAGGCTCTAACCCCTACCAGCTACATCCAGCATCACCTGCACAACCTGACCGCGCCGGTCGGCAAGGGTGAGGGTATGTTCTGGCATATCCACGTCGATACCTTCCTCACCGCGGTCCTGATGGGCCTGGTGATCGTTGTCGCGTTCTGGCTGGGCACCCGCAAGGCCACCGCCGGCGTGCCGGGCAAGTGGCAGGCCTTCGTTGAAATCTGCCTGGAGTTCGTCGACCGCCAGGCCAAGGACACCTACCACGGCAAGAGCAAGCTGGTCACGCCGATCGCCATCACCATCTTCTTCTGGATTCTGCTGATGAATCTGCTGAAGATGATCCCGGCCGATTTCATCGCCAAGCCGCTGGAATGGGTGGGCGTGCACTACTGGAAGCCGGTGCCGACCGCTGACGTCAATGCCACCCTGGGCATGGCCATCAGCGTGTTCTTCCTGATGCTGTTCTTCGCGCTCAAGTCCAAGGGCCTGGGCGGCTTCATCAAGGAATTCCTGACGGCGCCGTTCGGCAAGTGGATGATGCCGTTCAACCTGATCCTCAACATCGTCGAGTGGCTGAGCAAGCCGATCTCGCTGGCGATGCGACTGTTCGGCAACATGTTCGGCGGCGAAATCGTGTTCCTGCTGATCTGGGTGCTGGGTGGTGCCGGTTTCTTCGGTGCCATTGCCGGTGGTGTGTTCGGCCTCGGCTGGATGCTGTTCCACCTGCTGGTGATCCCGCTGCAGGCCTTCATCTTCATGATGCTGTCGATCGTGTACCTGAGCCTGTCGGAAGACGCTCACTGAGTTTCAAGCTTCAACGCGTTTCAACCTTCATCCGTTTCATCACCCTTAGCAACTTAAGTTCCTGGAGATAACCATGTACTTCGCCGTCCTGACCAACTTCGCGCAGATTCAGAGCTCCACCGCCCTTGCCGTCGGCATCATGATCGGCCTGGCCGCGCTGGGCGCCGGTCTGGGTCTGGCCATCATGGCTGGTAAGTTCCTGGAGTCGGCCGCCCGCCAGCCGGAACTGATCCCGGTCCTGCAGGTCCGCATGTTCATCACCGCCGGCCTGATCGACGCCGCGTTCATCATCTCGGTCGCCGTCGGCCTGCTGCTGGCCTTCGCCAACCCGCTGTCGGCTGCCTTCGCTGGCGCCGTCACCAAGGCTCTGGCCGGCTGATACAGCGGTTTGAGACGACCGGGTGCTGATGCACCCGGTTTCGGATGAAGGCCGGATGCGCCGCTACGGCGGCGCGTCCACCCCGAAACCAGCGATCGAGCTAACCATGAATATCAATTTCACCCTTCTTGCGCAGGCGCTGGCCTTCGCTGGTCTGATCTGGATCATCGCGACCAAGATCTGGCCGCCGCTGATGAACGCGATCGAAGAGCGCCAGCAGAAGATTGCTGAAGGCCTCGCTGCTGCCGACCGCAGCCAGAAAGATCTGGCCCAGGCGCA
This sequence comes from Stenotrophomonas sp. STK17_22, assembly GCF_051983905.1. Taxonomy (NCBI): domain Bacteria; kingdom Pseudomonadati; phylum Pseudomonadota; class Gammaproteobacteria; order Lysobacterales; family Lysobacteraceae; genus Stenotrophomonas; species Stenotrophomonas sp. STK17_22. Next base: position 4,544,896 of record NZ_CP197010.1, on the reverse strand, counting down.
GGAGAAGGTCAACGAAGCGCTGAAGGAAGCACGTACCAAGGCCAACGAGATCATCGATCAGGCCCACGCACGTGCCAACCAGATCGTTGATGCTGCCCGTAACGAAGCGATCACCGAAGCCACCCGTCAGAAGGAACTGGCCCAGGCTGAAATCGACGCCGCCGCCAACCGTGCCCGTGAAGATCTGCGCAAGCAGGTGTCCGCGCTGGCCGTGACCGGTGCCGAAAAGCTGCTCAAGCGCGAAATCGACGCCAACGCCCACAAGGCGCTGCTCGACGAGCTGGCCTCGGAGATCTAAGGATGAGCCAGGCCCTCACGCTTGCCCGCCCGTACGCCCGCGCCGCGTTCGCGACCGCGCGCGACGAAGGCGCGTTCGCGCCGTGGTCGGACGCCCTGGCGTTCTCCGCCCACGTCGCCGCCGACCCGCGCGTGGCGGCCCTGCTCGCCAACCCGGAGCTGGGTCGTGACGACGCCGTCGCCCTGCTGGCGCCGGTGTCCCACGGCGAGACCTACTCGCGCTTCCTGGCCATCCTGGCCGAATCGCATCGTCTGCCGCTGCTGCCGGAGATTTCCGGCATGTTCGACGCCCTGCGCGCCGAAGCCGAGCACGTGGTCAAGGCCACCGTCACCTCGGCCGCCGAACTGTCGGCCGGTGAGCTGGACGCGATCAAGGTCGCGCTGCGCAAGCGCTTCAACCGCGAGGTCGACGTGACCACCGCGGTCGATGCCTCGCTGATCGGCGGCGCCGTGATCGACGCCGGCGACGTGGTCATCGATGGTTCGCTGAAGGGCAAGCTGGCCCGTCTGCAGACCGCGCTCGCTAACTGAATTCATTTAACGTCCGGCCCCGCTGCCGGCACTAGGACTTGACGATGGCAACCACGCTCAACCCCTCCGAAATCAGCGAACTGATCAAGAACCGCATCGAGAAGGTCAAGCTGGCCGCGGAATCGCGCAACGAAGGCACCGTGACCAGCGTGTCCGACGGCATCGTGCGCATCTTCGGTCTGGCCGACGTGATGCAGGGCGAAATGATCGAACTGCCGAACAACACCTTCGCCCTCGCCCTGAACCTGGAGCGCGACTCGGTCGGCGCCGTGGTGCTGGGTGACTACGAGCACCTGCGCGAAGGCGACGTCGCCAAGACCACCGGCCGCATCCTGGAAGTGCCGGTCGGTCCGGAACTGCTGGGCCGCGTGGTGAACGCGCTGGGCGAGCCGATCGACGGCAAGGGCCCGCTGGGCACCGACCTGACCGCTCCGGTGGAGCGCGTTGCGCCGGGCGTGATCTGGCGCAAGTCGGTCGACCAGCCGGTGCAGACCGGTTACAAGTCGGTCGACTCGATGATCCCGATCGGCCGTGGCCAGCGCGAGCTGATCATCGGTGACCGCCAGACCGGCAAGACCGCGATGGCGATCGATGCCGTGATCAACCAGAAGGGCACCGGCATCAAGTGCGTGTACGTTGCGATCGGCCAGAAGGCTTCGACCATCGCCAACATCGTGCGCAAGCTGGAAGAGAACGGCGCGCTGGCCCACACCATCGTGGTGGCCGCGACCGCTTCCGAATCGGCTGCCATGCAGTACATCAGCGCCTACTCGGGCTGCACCATGGGTGAGTACTTCATGGACCGCGGCGAAGACGCGCTGATCGTGTACGACGATCTGTCCAAGCAGGCCGTTGCCTACCGCCAGATCTCGCTGCTGCTGAAGCGCCCGCCGGGCCGTGAAGCCTACCCGGGTGACGTGTTCTACCTGCACTCGCGCCTGCTGGAACGCGCTGCCCGCGTGTCCGAGGAATACGTCGAGAAGTTCACCGAAGGCAAGGTCACCGGCAAGACCGGTTCGCTGACCGCGCTGCCGATCATCGAAACCCAGGCCGGCGACGTGTCCGCCTTCGTTCCGACCAACGTGATCTCGATCACCGACGGCCAGATCTTCCTGGAAACCGACCTGTTCAACGCCGGCATCCGCCCGGCCGTGAACGCCGGTATCTCGGTGTCGCGCGTCGGTGGCTCGGCCCAGACCAAGATCATCAAGAAGCTGTCCGGCGGCATCCGTATCTCGCTGGCCCAGTACCGCGAGCTGGCTGCGTTCGCGCAGTTCGCCTCGGACCTGGACGAAGCCACCCGCAAGCAGCTGGAGCGTGGCCAGCGCGTCACCGAACTGATGAAGCAGAAGCAGTACGCGCCGATGTCGATCGCCAACCAGGCGCTGTCGATCTACGCCGTCAACGAGGGTTACCTCGACGACGTGCCGGTCAACAAGCTGCTGGCGTTCGAAGAAGGCCTGCACGCCCACTTCGCCAACACCCAGGGCGAGCTGGTCAGCAAGGTCAACGCCACCGGCGGTTGGGACAACGACATCGAAGGTGCCTTCAAGAAGGGCATCGCCGAGTTCAAGACCACCGGCAGCTGGTAATCGCGGTCCTGTAGAGCGGAGCCTCTGGCTCCGCTGGACCAGATGACAAACGGTTGAACAACGCGGGGCAGCAGCCCCGCGCCACGGGAAACAAGAGATGGCAAGCGGACGCGAAATCAAAACCAAGATCAAGAGCGTGCAGAACACCCGCAAGGTGACGCGCGCCCTGGAAATGGTCTCGGCCTCCAAGATCCGCAAGGCGCAGGATCGGATGAAGACCTCGCGTCCGTACGCGCAGGCGATGAAGCAGGTGATCGGTCACCTGGCCCAGGCCAGCACCGACTACCAGCATCCGTTCCTGGTCGAGCGTGAGCAGGTCAAGCGGGTCGGCTTCATCGTGATCTCCTCCGATCGCGGCCTGGCCGGCGGCCTGAACAACAACCTGTTCCGCAAGATGCTGGGCGAAGCCAAGGCATGGCAGGACAAGGGTGCGGAAGTGGACCTGGTGACCATCGGCCAGAAGGCTTCGACCTTCTTCCGCCGCGTGAAGGTCAACATGGTCGGCAGCGTGACCCACATCGGCGACGTGCCGAAGCTGGAATCGCTGATCGGTGTGATCAAGGTCATGCTCGACGCCTTCACCGAAGGCAAGATCGACCGCGTGTACCTGGTCTACAACCGCTTCGTGAACACCATGGTGCAGAAGGCCAGCTTCGATCAGCTGCTGCCGCTGCCGCCGGCTGAGAAGCAGGTCGCTCACCACGACTGGGACTACCTGTACGAACCCGATGCCGCGACCGTGCTCGAGCACGTGATGACGCGTTACATCGAGTCGCTGGTGTACCAGGCACTGCTGGAAAACGTCGCCTCCGAGCATGCGGCACGCATGGTTGCGATGAAGGCGGCGAGCGACAACGCCAACAAGCTGATCGGCACCCTGCAGCTCGTCTACAACAAGGCGCGCCAGGCAGCGATCACCCAGGAAATCTCCGAAATCGTCGGCGGCGCGGCAGCAGTCTGACCGCGTTCGTTCAAAGCACACATTAGAGGATGCAGCAATGAGTCAGGGCAAGATCGTTCAGATCATCGGCGCGGTCGTCGACGTCGAATTCCCGCGTGAATCGGTGCCGAAGGTGTACGACGCACTGAAGGTGGAAAACACCGAGATCACCCTCGAAGTCCAGCAGCAGCTGGGCGACGGCGTGGTGCGTACCATCGCCCTCGGTTCCACCGACGGCCTGAAGCGCAACCTGGTTGCCGTCAACACCGGCCGTGGCATCTCGGTGCCGGTCGGCGCTGGCACCCTGGGCCGCATCATGGACGTGCTCGGCCGTCCGATCGACGAAGCCGGCCCGGTGGCCGCCAGCGACAGCTGGGAAATCCACCGTGCGGCCCCGTCGTACGAAGACCAGTCCCCGGCCACCGAACTGCTGGAAACCGGCATCAAGGTCATCGACCTGATGTGCCCGTTCGCCAAGGGCGGCAAGGTCGGCCTGTTCGGCGGCGCCGGCGTCGGCAAGACCGTCAACATGATGGAGCTGATCAACAACATCGCCAAGGCGCACAGCGGTCTGTCCGTGTTCGCCGGCGTGGGTGAGCGTACCCGTGAGGGCAACGACTTCTACCACGAAATGAAGGACTCCAACGTCCTCGACAAGGTGGCGATGGTGTACGGCCAGATGAACGAGCCGCCGGGCAACCGTCTGCGCGTCGCCCTGACCGGCCTGACCATGGCCGAGTACTTCCGCGACGAGAAGGACGAAAACGGCAAGGGCAAGGACGTCCTGCTGTTCGTCGACAACATCTACCGCTACACCCTGGCCGGTACCGAAGTGTCGGCACTGCTGGGCCGCATGCCGTCCGCCGTGGGTTACCAGCCGACCCTGGCCGAGGAAATGGGCGTCCTGCAGGAGCGCATCACCTCGACCAAGAACGGTTCGATCACCTCGATCCAGGCCGTCTACGTTCCCGCGGACGACCTGACCGACCCGTCGCCGGCAACCACCTTCGCCCACCTGGACTCGACCGTGACCCTGTCGCGTTCGATCGCCTCGCTGGGTATCTACCCGGCCGTCGATCCGCTGGACTCCACCAGCCGCCAGATGGACCCGCTGGTCATCGGCCACGAGCACTACGACACCGCCCAGCGCGTCCAGCAGACCCTGCAGAAGTACAAGGAACTGAAGGACATCATCGCGATCCTGGGCATGGACGAACTGTCCGAAGAGGACAAGCAGGCCGTGTCGCGCGCCCGTAAGATCGAGCGCTTCTTCAGCCAGCCGTTCCACGTGGCCGAAGTGTTCACCGGTTCGCCGGGCAAGTACGTGCCGCTGAAGGACACCATCCGTGGCTTCAAGGCCATCGTCGATGGCGAGTACGACCACCTGCCGGAGCAGGCGTTCTACATGGTCGGCGGCATCGAAGAAGCGGTCGAGAAGGCCAAGAAGATGGCCGAGAAGGCCTGATCCGGGGCGGGCGGGAGCGATCCTGCCCGACCTGACGCCGGCGCCGGGCAACCGCCCGCGCCGGTGGACTCCCACGGTGGCATTGCGCCGCCGCGAACAGCGAAGAGATTTGCATGAGCACGATCCGTTGCGACATCGTCAGCGCCGAGCAGGAAATCTTCCGTGGCGAAGCGACCCTGGTCGTGGCCACCGGTGAGCTGGGCGAACTGGGCATCGCGCCCAAGCACGCGCCGCTGATCACCCGCCTGAAGCCGGGCAAGGTGGTGGTGACCACGCCGAACGGCGAGCAGCTGGATTTCGCCATTTCCGGCGGCATCCTGGAAGTGCAGCCGCAGGTGGTGACCGTGCTGGCCGACACCGCGATCCGCGCGCAGGACATCGACGAAGCCTCGGTCCGCAAGGCCAAGGAAGAAGCCGAGCGCATCCTGGCCAACCGCGGCGAGGCGATGGAAGTGGCTGAAGCCCAGCAGAAGCTGGCCGAAGCCGTCGTCCAGCTGCAGGCGCTGGAGCGCCTGCGCAAGAACCTCAAGCACTGACACGTGCTAGGGAACCATCGGCAGCCATGCCGGTAGTGATGGAAGATCGCCGGCTCAGTGCCGGCGATTTTCGTTGAGGAGAAGGGAGGCATGCACGGAATGCAGTACGCATCGGCCCCGAGCATCGGCGCCACGGATGCAGCCCGTTCCCGATGGGCTCGGCCTGAAACGCTGTGGGTGGCAAGCTGGCTGCTGCTGTGCCTGCCGTGGCTGATCGGTACCAAGGTCATTCCGTACGACGCCGTGCAGCAGTTCTTCCCGGCGGTCAGTTTCAGTGCCGAGCAGCTTCGGAACCTGCAGGCCCCTTGGTGGAATCCCTACCTGTTCGGTGGCTATCCGCAGATCGCCGATCCGCAGATGATGACGCTGCAACCGACCATGGTCCTGCCGATGCTGCTGGCGCCGGCGTCGTTGCATCTGTTCACCTTGGTGGTGCTGCTGCATGTGCTGGCGGGTGGCTTCGGCGCGCTGCGCCTGGCGCGTTCATTCGGACTTTCTGCACCCGCACAGTGGTTCTTTGCGATGGTGCTGATGTTCGGTGCGGTGGCAGCCTCCCGCCTGCAGCACACGCCGATGATCGTCAGCTACAGCCTGCTTCCCTGGATCTGGTTGGGCCTGTCGACTGTTCGGAACCGGGGCCGCGCGCGTGACGTGCTGCTGGCGGGACTTGCAGGCGGCCTGTGCGCGCTGCAGCTGACCCAGGTGACCTACTTCATCATCCTGGCGTGTGCCGTGTACGCCGCAGGCGCAGTGCTGTCGGCAACAGGCAAGCGCTTCCGCCTCGCATTGCAGCTGTCCGCGGTCGCCCTGATCGCCGCCGCCGTGAGCGCCCCCCAGTGGCTTTCCACGTTGGCCTGGCTGGGTGACACCAATCGTGATGGCATGACCCTGGAGATGGCGCTGGCCGGTGCGATGCACTGGCAGGGGCTGGTAACACTGCTATCGGGAAATGTGTTCTCGCAGGTACGTGGGGTCAGCTGGTCCTTCGGCGATATCACCACGGACTACCTCTATTTCGGCGCGGTGCCACTGGCGCTCTGGCTGGCCTGGGGCGGCAGCGTTGTGCACAGGCAGCGACGGGCCACCTGTCTGGCGCTCGGTGTACTGCTGTTGACGACACTGGTCGCGCTGGGTGACGTCACTCCGCTGTTCGCATGGCTCTTCAGCGGATTGCCGGGTCTTGATCTGTTCCGACGGCCCTCTGACGCGCTGTTCCTTGCGGTACCGGCAGCGGCCTGGCTGGGTGCACAGGCGTTGCAGGTTGCGTTGGAAAAGCGCGCACTGCGCCCGCACCGGGTGTCGTTGGTGGTAGTCGTTGTCCTGGTGTGCGTTGCCTCCTGGCTGGCCGCGAGCCACGGGCATCTGGAAGCCTTTGCGTGGCTGGCAGCCAGTGCCGGCATCGGCACTGCCGCGGTGCAGCTGCTGCGCCGGCATCCGGCTCCGGTGCGCTGGCTGATCGCACTGGTCGTGTTCGACATGCTGCTGTTCAACGTGGGAACACGCTTCAATACATCGGGGGCCCGTCCGCCGGTAATGACGGCCGAGCGCAATGGCGCCACGCAGCGCGCCTATACGCTGCTCGCCGCCGAACGGCGCACTGGCCTGCCCGAGCGCGCCATCGTCTTCGGCATCGGCGTGCTGACCAATGGCGCGGCTGTGCATGCGATTCCACTGGCCAATGGCTACAACCCGCTGCTGTCCAGTGATTACCAGGACATGGTCGGCATGCCGACGGAGCCCGTGGCTGCTTTCCAGCAGAAGGCGACGACCCCTTGGGCTCCCGACATGGACGCCCCCGTGTACGACCTGCTGGGTGTCCGCTGGCTGCTGTCACCGGAGCCGTTTGCAGGGTCCGATGACCAAGGCAGCGACGTGCAGCTGGCGCTACGCGGAAGTGTGCTGCCGCGCACGCTCAACCCGCAACGGGTGCAGCGGCACAGTGAACGCCTGCCACCGGCCGCTGAGTTCAACCAGACGGACTTCAGCCAGGCGGTCTGGCTGCCCACCGGGCAGCAGACGGACTGCCCTGAACGTGAGGCGGGCCGGCTGAAGGTGCTCTCGCAAGCCTATCAGCCCGGAAGGATCGCCCTTGACGTGGACGCCGAGCATCCGGCGTGGCTGGTGATCAATGAGGTGACCGCCCAGGGCTGGCAGGCCCGGCTGGATGGCGGAGCGTCGTTGCCGCTGATGCGTGCCAACGGGCTCTTCCACGCGGTGTGTGTGCCCGCGGGGCGGCATCGTGTGGAACTTGGGTACAGCCCGCTGCAGCTGTGGCGGGATGGGCTGCCGAAGCGATTCGCCGCGGGTGGAGCAGGCTGAAGGTCTCAGCGGAAGACCACATGGCGCAGCAGCAGGAAGGAGATCATGGCGATCCCACCTTCGATCAGCGGCTTGGCCAGCCAGGCCCAATCCAATCCAAGGTGGCGGCTGGTCAAAGCGACCAGCACCGTGCTGGCGGCGGTAAGTGCGGCCCAGATTCCCAGAAAGCGTGAAAATCGACGCCAGCCAAGGCGCGCATCACCTGCGTTGGCAAAGGTGTAACGGCCGTTGAGCCAGAAGCCCAGCAGCATCCCGGCCAGGCGTCCGGCAATGTTGGCAGGCACCACCGGCAGGCCCAGCGCGGTCGCGGTGACGAACACCAGCCAGTCGAGCAGCAGCTGCACGAGCCCGATGATGAGATAGGTGCTTCCCTGGCGGACGAGGCCCATCAGTGCGGTGAAGGAGGTGGGATGCACATGTTAACGGCCCACGCTCTAGAATCATCGGCAACGAACCACGGACTGCCGTTTCCATGACCCAACCCCTGCACGTCATCATCCTCGCCGCTGGCGCGGGCAAGCGAATGAAGTCGGTGCTGCCGAAGGTGCTGCAGCCGATCGCCGGCCAGCCGATGCTGGCGCATGTGATCGATGCGGCCCGCGAACTGCAGCCCTCGGCGATCCACGTGGTCTACGGCCATGGTGGTGAAGCGGTGCGCCAGTACTTCGCCGACCAGCCCGACCTGCAATGGGCTGAACAGGCACGGCAGCTGGGCACCGGCCATGCGGTGGCCCAGGCGATGCCGCAGGTGCCTGACGCCGCGCAGGTGCTGGTGCTGTACGGCGACGTGCCACTGATCCGCACGCAGACCCTGCGCGACCTGCTGGCGCAGCCGGGTCGCCTGGCGGTGCTGGTCGCCGATGTCGATGACCCGACCGGCTACGGCCGCGTGCTGCGCGATGCCGAAGGCAAGGTGGGCTCCATTGTCGAGCAGAAGGACGCTACCGACGACCAGCTGCGTGTGCGCACGATCAATACCGGCATCATTGCCGCCGAGTCGACCGCGCTGCGGCGCTGGCTGTCGCAGTTGTCCAACAGCAACGCGCAGGGCGAGTACTACCTGACCGACGTGTTCGCCTTTGCCGCGCACGAGTACACCCCGGCCGAAATGGCACTGGTGGCCGACGCGCAGGAAGCCGAAGGGGCAAACGATCCCTGGCAGCTTGCGCAGCTGGAGCGTGCCTGGCAGCGCCGCGCGGTACGGGCCCTGTGCGCGCAGGGCGCGCGCGTGCGTGACCCGGCACGACTGGATATCCGTGGCACCGTCACCGTGGGCAGCGATGTGCTGATCGATGTCGACGTCGTTCTGGAAGGCCACATCGTGCTCGGCGACGGCGTCACCGTGGGCCCGTTCAACCGGCTGAAGGACGTCAATCTTGGCCCGGGCACTGAAGTGCGCGCGCATTGTGATCTTGAAGGCGTGGTCACCGAAGGTGCTGCGCTGGTAGGACCGTTCGCGCGGCTGCGTCCGGGGACCGTGCTCGCCGACGGCGTGCACGTGGGCAACTTCGTCGAGACCAAGAAGGTCACCCTCGGTGTTGGCAGCAAGGCCAACCATCTGACCTACCTGGGCGATGCGGTGATCGGCAGCAAGGTAAACATCGGTGCCGGCACCATCACCTGCAACTACGACGGCGTGAACAAGTCGACCACCACCATCGGCGACAACGCCTTCATTGGTTCCAACAGTTCGCTGGTAGCACCGGTGACCATTGGCGACAGTGCGACGATTGCCGCCGGTTCGGTCATCACCCGCGACGCCCCGGATGGCAAGCTGACACTGGCACGTGCACGACAGGAAACCATCGATGGCTGGAAGCGCCCGCTCAAGAAGTCCTGAGCCACGCATCCCGCATGCCGACGAACTCGGCATGCTGCCGGCAATTGAACAACGTGCCGGTGAACTGCTGAAGGGTCACCAGGCCTACCCGGTGTTTGCCGGGCATGGTCTGGACCTGCCGACGCTGCAGGATGGCCTTCAACGTGGCCAGTTGTGGGTGGTGGATGCGGCTGACGGTGGTATCGCGGGTTACCTGCTGGCCGGCGAACTCTGCGGTGAATTCCATGTGCTGCAGATGGACGTGGATCCCGCACACGCGCGGCGTGGCTACGGCCGCGCTTTGCTGCGCCATGCCTTGGCGCAGGCGAGGGCGGGAGGCTACGCGGCCGCGGTGCTGACCACGCTGTCCGATGTGCCGTGGAATGCGGCCTTCTATGCCAGCGAAGGATTCGACGTAGTGCCCGAGGCGCAGTGGAACGATGGCCTGCGCGCGGTGATGGCCGAAGAGGCTGAGCTCGGGTTCCCGATGCACCTGCGGGTGGCGATGCGGCGATCCATCTCTTCGCTGGATGGCTGAAGGTCGGCCACCGGTCATGGGCGTTACTTTTCTTTGTGCGCAAAGAAAAGTAACCAAAAGAAACGCTCCGCCGGTCGCGAGCCGATGCTGCGCATCGGTGCCCTGCGCTTCTCGGTGAATCAGGGGACGGCGCCGAACTCGCTGCGCTCAAACATCGGCGCCTCTGCGCCCCAGATTCCCCGGCGATGCTTGGCTCGCTCAAGGCGGAACCAACATCCAGAGCCGCAGCTGCACCCAGTCGATTCAAACTACGCGTTGATCTCGTTGCGTTTGCTCTTGATGCTCCCGTTCCCCTGGAGCGCAGGATGCCGATGCCGCAGCTTTGGCAGGTGCCGACCTTGGTCGGCATATACACACTACCGGGAACCCCGTTGGCCCGATCAACCCACCGGCAACAGGATCGACACGCACAACCCGCCATCGCCGCGATTCTGCAGTGATACCCGGCCGCCATGCGCTTCCACGATCTCGCGGGTCAAGGCCAAGCCCAGCCCGGTACCATTGCGCTTGGTCGAATAGAACGGCATCAGCGCATTCTGCAGCACCTGCTCGTTCATGCCCTTGCCGCGATCCAGTACGTCCAGGCGCAGCCACTGCGGCAGCCGCGTGAGTTGCACCTGTACGTCGTCGTTGGGCGGTTCTGCTTCGGCGCAGGCTTCGTGCGCGTTCTTCAACAGGTTCAGCAGTGCCTGCCCGAACTGGGCGATGTCGATGCGGCTGCTCAGTTCCTCGTCCGGCTCACGTTCCATGCCGAATGGGATCTGCTGGCGCAGGCTGGACAGGAAGGGGGCCCAGTGCACGGTCTGCAACTGCGGTTGCGGCAGCTTGGCAAAGCGCGCATAGCCGCGGATGAAGCCTTCCAGGTGGCGTGCACGATCCTCGATGGTGGTGAAGATCTCCGGCAGCCGGTCAAAGCGCTCACGCTGCACCAGTACACCGCCGGAGTGGGCCAGCGAGGCAATCGGTGCCAGCGAGTTGTTGAGCTCGTGGCTGATCACCCGGATCACCTTCTTCCAGGTCTGTACTTCCTGGCGGCGCAGCTCGGCGGTCAGCAGGCGTACCAGCAGCAGGTCGTGCGGACGACCATTGAGCTGGAAGGCGCGGCGCGAGAGGTGGTACACCTGCTCGTCGTCCTCATCGCCGTCCTCGCCCTCGGCATGCACCGCGAACAGGCTGTCGCCACCGCGGGCGATGGCATCGCGCAGCTCCACCGGCACCTGTTCCAGCACGTCCTCCAGGCGCTGGCCTTCCAGCTTCCAGCCGCCATGCAGCAGCTTGCGCGCAGCCAGATTGGAGAACACCACGCGGGCGATGCCATCACCGCCCGAGGCGATCAGCAGCATCGCCACCGGCGTGTTCTGCACCATCGTGTCCAGCAGAAGTTCGCGTTGCACCAAACCCTGCCGCTGTGCACGCAGCACATCGCCCAGTTCGCGGTGTGCCTGCACCAGGTCGCCGAGCTCGTCATTGCCGGGCCAGTGCACGCCGAAGTTGTATTCGCCGTCGCGATAGCTGCTGGTGGTGCCCGCCAGGGCCCGCATCAGTGACCGCACCGGGGCGGTAGCGCGACGCAGGGTCCACCACATCAGCGACAGCAGGATCAACGCCGACACCGTGGTCACCACCCAGCCATGGTCCATCCAGTAGGCCAGCAGCCACGGCAACGCGGCGGCCAGCGCCAGCACCGGCAGCAGGCGCAGGAACAGGCGGAAAGTGAACGAGCGCCGTTTCATTCTCGCGGGATACCGTGGCGGTCCATGCGCCGGTACAGCGCCTGGCGGCTCAGGCCGAGTTCGGCGGCGGCCTGGGCGATGACGCCATGGTTGCGCGCCAGTACCTCTTCGATGCGCGCGCGGTCGGGGTCATTGCCCGCACTGGGGGCCGGGCGCGGTGCTGCGGCTGCGCGCGGCAGGTTCAGGTCGGCCACTTCAATGCGGTTGCCGGTGGCCAGCAGTTCGGCGCGCTGGATCACGTTGCGCAGTTCGCGCACGTTGCCTGGCCACGGGTGGCGCAGCAGGGCGGCGGTGGCGGCGCTGGACAGGGGTTTGCCAGCGGTCAGGAAGCGCTCGGCCAGCGGCACGATGTCGCCCGGGCGATCGGCCAGCGGCGGCAGCACCAGTTCCACCGTGTTGAGGCGGTAATAGAGGTCTTCGCGGAAGGTGCCGTCGCGGATCATCGCCGGCAGGTCGGCATTGGTCGCGCTGACCACGCGGACCTTGACCTGGCGTTCGCGGTTGGAGCCCAGGCGCTCGAAGCGGCCGGTTTCCAGCACACGCAGCAGCTTCATCTGCCCGCCCAGCGACAGGTTGCCGATCTCATCCAGGAACAGGGTGCCACCATCGGCGGCCTCGAACTTGCCTTCGCGCGCCTTGTTGGCGCCGGTATACGCACCGGCCTCGGCACCGAACAGTTCGGCCTCGATCAGTTCCGAAGGCAGCGCGCCACAGTTGACCGCCACGAATGGGCCCTTGGCCACCAGGGAATTGGCCTGGATGATCTGCGCGATCTTCTCCTTGCCGGCACCGTTCGCGCCGGTGATCAGTACCGGCAGTTCCGAGCGTGCGACCTGGCAGGCGAGAGCGATGACGCGCTCGCTGGCGGGGTCGGCGAAGACCGCGCCGCACAGGTCATACTTCTCTTCCAGCGCATTGCGCTGGCGCAGTTCACGGCTGCGGCGCCGGTCCAGTTCGCGGCGCGCCTCGGACAGTTCCAGCAGGTTGTTGACCGTGGTCATCAGCTTGCGGTCGTCCCAGGGCTTGGCCAGGTAGTCGGCCGCACCGGCCTTGACCAGATCCACCGCGCTGCTGAGGTGGGTCCAGGCGGTCAGCAGGATCACCGGCAGATCGGGATGGCGCGCGCGGATCTGCGCGAACAGGGCCTCGCCTTCTTCGCCGGAGGTGGTGTCCTCGCTGAAGTTCATGTCCTGGATCACCAGGTCGACCGGCTGCGACTCCAGCAGGGCCAGCCCTTCGGACGGGCTCTGCGCCTGCAGGGTGTCGATGTCGTGCAGGGAGAACAGCACGTCCAGCGCGGTACCCACGCTGGCGTTGTCGTCGATGATCAGGATTGCAGGCATCAAGCGGTTCTGCAGAAAGGGATGGGCGGCGCCGTTGGAGCCGTTCGTGTCCACGCACCGGGAGAGCCCGGCGCCACCCATCAAGCATAGCCAAACCCGTGGCTGTGCAGGAGCGGCCCTCGCTCAGCGCCGGGGAGGCACCGGGGGCCGTGGCGGCGCGGGTGGCGGCGGCACCTCCAGCGCCTGGCGCCAGGCTGCGGCGTCGACCGCCACCGTCAGTTCGCGCTTGTCGCGGCGCAGCAACAGATAGGCGGTGGCTGCGTTGGAATGACGCAGGGCCTCGGCAAGGTGTTCGACCCGGCGCACCGCCGTGTCGTCCACGCGCAGGATGCGATCGCCACTGCGCACGCCGAAGCGCATTTCCGGGCTGGCGGCCTCCACGCGCACCTGGCCCTCCGTTGAGCGCAAGGACAACCGCGCGGCATCCTGGCGCCACTCCAGTGTCTGCGCACTGCCACCGCCGGCCAGCGCCGGCAATGGCAGGAGCAGCATCAGGCACATCGCGCGGGCACGCATCTCACGCGCCCCGCGTGGCGACCGCAGGCGGCACCGCTGCCGCACGCCGCGCCGGCCCGAACACGGCGATCTGGCCCAGCACCCACAGCAGCAGTGCACCCAGCGGCAGGTAGTACAGCGGCATGCGCGGCAGCTCGTACAGGTTCATCAGTGCCAGGTTGATGGCGTAGGCCGCCAGCATGCCCAGCACGATGCCCAGCGTGGCCAGCAGGAAGTTCTCGGTCTGGAAGTAGCGCAGGATCTGCCCGCGGGTCGCGCCCAGCGCACGGCGGATGCCGATCTGCTTGCTGCGCTGCTGCACCCAGAAGCTGGCCAGGCCGATGATGCCCAGCGCGGTGACCACCAGCAGCGAGATGCTGACGGTGATCAGCAGGCCGACCATCGCGCGGTCGTTCTTGAAGAAGTCCTTGCGCTGGTCTTCATAGGTCAGCTTGTCGCGCATCAGCCGGTTGGGGTCGTTGCGTTCCAGCGCGGCGGCACCGGCATCGAGTACTTCCTTGCGGCGTTCCGGCGAAGTGCGCAGCACATACGTGCCACCTTCGTCGAAGGTGCGCCGCATGGGCAGCAGCATCGAGTTGGTCCAGTTGTCATTCCAGCCGTTGGGCGTGCTGAGCGTGTCGACGATGCCGACCACATGCAGCGGCTGCTTGCCCATGTAGTAGGTTTTGCCCAGCGCACTGCCATTGGGTTCCATCTTGGCGGCGGTGGCCTGGGTGAGGATGACCGGGATCGCGTTCTCCTTTGCGCCGCCCTTGCTGGCGTCTTCGAAGTTCTGGTACTCGTCGGGCAGGAAATCGCGGCCTGCGATCAGGTTGATGCCCATCGTGGCCAGCCCGTTCTCGGACAGGGTGTACATCGAGGCGTTGGTGGTCGGCCGTTCCTGGTCGATCACACGCGAAATGCTGCTGCTGGAGGAGCCGTCGCGGAAGGGGACCTGGTTGATGATGGTGACGTTGCTGACGCCGGGAATCGCGCGCAGCGATGCCAGGTCCTCGCGGGTGCGGGCCATGGCGTCGGTCTGCTTGCCGATGCCGCTGACGCGCAGCATGACCAGTTCGCTCTCGGCGATGCCGCTGGGCATGCTGATCTTCTCCACGCGCTGGCTGACCAGGAACAGCGCGTTGCAGACGATGGCGCAGGTCAGTGCGACTTCCAGCACGATCAGGGCAGCGGCGGTCTTGTGCCGGCGCAGCGTGCTGAGGATGGGGCGGATGTCCATGGGAGTCCTCGTTCGGGTGCTTACTGCGACTTGAGCTGGATGGCCGGGGTGACCTGCATGGCGCGCCAGGCGGGCAGGAACCCGGCCGCAAGACTGGCGAGCAGGGTCAGGCCCAGCGCGAGCAGCAGCATGTTGCCGTCCAGGTGGGCCAGCTTTGCGTATTCCACCGGTTGCTGGCGCACCGCGAACAGGCCAAGCAGGGCCAGACCGATACCCAGCACGCCACCGACAACGCCGACCGCACCGGCTTCCACCAGGCACTGCAGGAAGATCTGGCCACGGCTGGCACCGAGGGCGCGGCGCACGCCGATCTCACCACTGCGGCGCAGGAACTTGGCCAGCAGCAGGCCCACCGTGTTGATCAGGCAGACACCCAGGAAGCCCAGCGCCAGCCACAGCTGCAGGCGCACATCGCTGGGGACCGCGCCATTGAAGTCCAGCCATTCCATCACGGTGCGCAGGCGCACGTTCGGCGGATGCTTGAAGCGGCCGGCCTCGCGCTGCTGGGTCGAATAGTTCTCCAGGTAGCGGCGGTAGTCGGCGGCCTTGGCCGGGTCCATCTCCACCCAGTACTGCAGCCACGCGCACGGTGCGTTGAGCGAGTAGCTGTTGCCGTCGGGATTCTCGCCGAAGCAGTTCATGTTGCCGTTGTTGCCCAGCTTCAGGTCGAAGGAGGTGGAGATCGGCAGCAGCAGGTCCTCGTTCTTGCCGTAGCTGCCCGTGGTCAGGTCGTAGAAGTGCGGCTCCGGGCTCCATTCCTTCATCACGCCGACAATGCGGTAGCTCTGCCCTTCCATGCGCAGGTCGCGGCCCACGCTGTTGGCGCCCTGGTACAGCTTGTCATTGAGCGCCTTGGAGATGACCACCACGCGTGCACGGCCTTCATCGTCCTCGCGCGTCCAGGGGCGGCCGTACTGCATGGGCACCTCGAACATCGGGAAGAAGTCGGCCGAGGTCCAGCGGGTGTCGATGCTGAAGGGCTTGAGAGTGCTGTTGTCCGGTTCGATGGTACCGCCGCCGCCGCTCATCAGTGCCTGGCGCTCGCCCTTGGCCTCGCGCAGCAGGGCTTCACCGTCGAAGCGGGTCAGCTGGGTTTCCGGTTCCTCGCCAGCGACATAGGCGCCGGTCGCGGCATCAAGCTGCACATAGAACAGGCGGTCACTCTTGCCGGGAATCGGGTCACCGGACAGCACGTGGAACACGGTCAACGTGGTCATCGAGGCGCCGATGCCTAGCGCGATAGCGATCACCATCAACGCGGTCAGTACCTTGTTGCGGCGGAAGCTGCGCACCGCCAATCGGGCGTAGTAGGCGAACATGGTCGGGCCCTCACTCGTTGACGGCGACAATGTGGCGCGGCGGGGTGGCCAGCACCGGCTCGCGCACCAGGTCGGTCACCTGGCCATCGACGATGTGCACGTTGCGCTGCGCGCGCGCGGCCAGTTCCGGATCGTGGGTGACCATCACGATGGTGGTGCCGGCAGCGTTGATCTCCTCCAGCAGTTCCATCACGCCGCGGGCCATCTGTGTGTCCAGGTTGCCGGTCGGTTCGTCGGCCAGCAGCAGGCGCGGGCTGCCGGCCAGCGCACGCGCGATGGCCGCGCGCTGCTGCTGGCCACCCGACAGTTCATTCGGATAATGCTTCATGCGCGAGCCGAGGCCGACCTGGCTCAGCGCCTTCTCGATACGTTCGCGGCGCTCGTTGGCGCTCATCTTCCGATAGCGCAGCGGCACGTCGACGTTGTCGAACAGGTTCAGGTCGGGGATCAGGTTGAAGCCCTGGAAGATGAAGCCGATCTTCTGGTTGCGCAGGCGGCTGCGGGCGTCGTCGCCCAGCGTGCTCACGTCCTGGCCGTCAAGCATGTAGGTGCCGCTGGTGAAGGTTTCCAGCAGGCCGGCGATGTTGAGGAAGGTGGTCTTGCCGGAGCCTGACGGGCCGGTGACGGCGACGAACTCACCTTCCTTGACCTGCAGTTCCAGCGAGCGCAGTGCGTGGGTTTCCACCTGTTCGGTGCGGAAGACCTTGGCGACCGAACGCATTTCGAGCATGTACATGGGGTGTCCTCTCTCCAGGATTCAGGTATCAGGTATCAGTTGACGGAGACGCGTTCGGCGTCCTTGAACAGGTCGCTGCCAGAGACCACGATGCGGTCGCCCGGCTGCACACCCGACTTGATTTCCACTTCGCCCAGGCTGCTGACGCCCAGTTCCACCGGACGCCGCACTGCGGTGCGGCCATCCATCACGTAGGCGATGCCGTTGCCCTGTTCGACGAACGGGCCGCGCTCGACCTTCAGCACGTCCTTGCGGGTGTCGAGCAGCACGCGCACCGACATCCGCTGGCTCTGGCGCAGGCCTTCCGGCTGCGCGCTGGCGAAGCGCACGCGGGCGTTGACCTCGCCGTTGACCACTTCCGGCGACACCGCACTGATCTCGCCCGGGAACGGCTTGCCGTTGCCGCCGGTCAGCTGCGCCGGCATGCCGATCGCCAGGTCGCGGGCGAAGCTCTCCGGTACCTTGATCTCAACCTCGAACTTGGACAGGTCGACCACGCCCAGCACGGGCGCATTGGCGGCCAGGTTGGTGGACTGGACGGCCTGCACCTGGCCGACCTGGCCGTCGAACGGCGCGCGCAGGGTCAGCGCGTCCACCTGGCGCTGCACCTCGGCCACCACCGCCTTCTGGCGGTCGGCCAGCAGGCGCTTGTTGCGGGCGTCCAGGTCAGCGCCTTGGCTCTGCAGGCGTGCATCGGTGGTGGCATTGGCCAGCGTGATGTCGGCCTTCTTCAGCGAGTCCTTGGCCTTGGCCAGATCGATCTGCGGTACTGCGCCGCCGTCGTAACCGCGCTGGTAGCGCTGCAGGTCGCGGTCGGCGGCCTGGCGCTCGATGGTGGCCTGGTCGGTTTCCTTGCGCGACTTGGCGCGGGCCAGGGTGGCGTCCAGCGCGGCGCGGCTGGCCTCGGCTTCCAGGCCGGCCAGGGTGGCCTGCTCCTGGGCCAGCTTGCTGCGCAGTTCCGGGCTGTCGATGACCGCCAGCTCCTGGTCCTTCTTGACCACGTCACCGGCAACGACTTTCAGGTCCACGGTACCGGCCGAGATGGCGTACAGGATCGGGCTGTTGGCGGCGATCACGCGGCCGTCGGCGGCGATGTCGCGGACCAGGTCACCGCGCTTCACTTCGGCGATGCGCACGCGGCTGCTGTCGTAGGAGCGGCTGGCGTTGGACCAGGCGTACACGGCCCAGCCGATGCCGGCCAGCAGCGCGATGGCGCCCAGTGCCGGCCAGCGGTAACGCTGCCAGTTGGCGCGGGTGGTGCCGGCCGGGGCGGAGGAAACGATCTGGTCCTGTGCGGAGGTGTCGCGGATCATCGGGTGCGTGCCTGACGGTGGTAGTGGGTACCAAGCACGTAGCGTGCCAACTTTATTTCCTTGTGGGTCAATGGGTTGGGAGTCGCCCTGAAGTGTCCGGGTGTCCGCGGACACCTTTCCGGACACTTTCATTAAGCGGACAGGAGGGGGAGCGCGGGCCCGCAGGCTAGAATGCGGCGATCGTCTTCAAGGAAACGCGTGACATGTGTGGAATCGTGGGTGCGATCGCTGATCGCGACGTAGTGCCGGTGCTGATCGAAGGCCTGAAGCGCCTTGAGTACCGTGGTTACGATTCCTCGGGCATCGCGGTGATCGACCATGCCGAACGGCCGGATGTGCGCCGCGTGCGTCGTACCGGCCGTGTGTCGGAAATGGCCACTGCGGCCGAGGCCGAGGGCTTCAATGCAGTGCTGGGCATCGGCCACACCCGCTGGGCCACCCACGGTGGTGTCACCGAGGCCAACGCGCATCCGCACATCAGCCACGGCGTGGCGCTGGTGCACAACGGCATCATCGAAAATCACGAGGAGCAGCGCGAGAAGCTGCGTGCCCTGGGTTACACCTTCGAGTCGCAGACCGACACCGAAGTCATCGCGCACCTGATCCATCACCACCTGAAGGACGGCGACGACCTGCTGGTGGCGCTGCAGCATACGGTGAAGGAGCTGACCGGTGCCTACGCACTGGCCGTGGTCAGCCGCGCCGAGCCGGAACGCTTCGTCTGCGCGCGCATGGGCTGCCCGCTGCTGATCGGCCTGGGCGAGGGCGAGAACTTCGTGGCGTCCGACGTTTCGGCGGTGATCTCGGCCACCCGCAAGGTGATCTTCCTGGAAGAGGGCGACACCGCCGAAATCCGCCGCGACGGCGTGCGCATCTTCGATGAGCATGACCAGCCGATCGAGCGCGAGGTGCACCTGTCCGACGTATCGCTGGCATCGCTGGAGCTGGGCCCGTACCGCCACTTCATGCAGAAGGAAATCCACGAGCAGCCGCGCGCGCTGGGCGACACCATCGAGGCAGCGATCGACGCCGGTGGTTTCCCGGCCGAACTGTTCGGCAAGAATGCCGAGGCCGTGCTGTCAGGCATCGAAGGCGTGCAGATCATCGCCTGTGGCACCAGCTATTACGCCGGCCTGACCGCGCGCTACTGGATCGAAGCCATCGCCGGCCTGCCGTGCAGCGTGGAGATTGCCAGCGAGTACCGCTACCGCGCCGCCTATGCGAACCCGAAGCACCTGATCGTCACCATCTCCCAGTCCGGCGAAACGCTGGATACGATGGAGGCGTTGAAGTACGCCAAGTCGCTGGGCCACAGGCACACGCTGTCGATCTGCAACGTGCCGGAAAGCGCGATTCCGCGCGCCAGCGAGCTGGTCTGCTACACCCGTGCCGGCGCCGAGATCGGCGTGGCGTCGACCAAGGCCTTCACCACCCAGCTGGCCGCACTGTTCCAGCTGACCGTGGTGCTGGGCAAGCTGCATGGCCGCATCGACGCGGCGCAGGAAGCGGACTACCTGGAGCAGCTGCGCTTCCTGCCGGGCAGCGTGCAGCATGCGCTGAACATGGAGCCGCAGATCGCCGCCTGGGCCGAGCGTTTCGCGCGCAAGAGCAGCGCACTGTTCCTGGGTCGTGGCCTGCATTACCCGATCGCGCTGGAAGGCGCGCTCAAGCTCAAGGAAATCTCCTACATCCACGCCGAGGCCTATCCGGCGGGCGAGCTGAAGCATGGCCCGCTGGCGCTGGTGGACGAGGACATGCCGGTAGTGGTGATCGCGCCCAACGACAGCCTGCTGGAGAAGGTGAAGTCGAACATGCAGGAAGTACGCGCGCGCGGCGGCGAGCTGTTCGTGTTCGCCGACCAGGACAGCAACTTCAACGAGTCCGAAGGCGTGCATGTGATCCGTACGCCGCGCCATGCCGGCGTGCTCAGCCCCATCGTGCACACCATCCCGGTGCAGCTGCTGGCGTACCACACCGCACTGGCACGTGGCACCGACGTGGACAAGCCACGCAACCTGGCCAAGAGCGTGACGGTGGAGTAACTCCGCCGGAACCGCTGGAAGCTGCATGCGAAAGGGGCCCCACGTGGGCCCCTTTCGTTTGCGCCGGTGGTCGTGCCAAGTGGGACAGCCGCCGGGTGTTCTGTCCGCTGTCGGCAGCAGGCAATCAATCTTTAATGCGCGACATCGCCTGTATTCAGCGGCGGTTTCAGCCGCGGTGCCATTCTCTGGATCGTCAGTTGGTTCCCACGACGAACTGTCCTATCGATGCCGGTAGTGACCGATGGTCGCAGTCGTAGAATCGATTTGACCGAGGGCCGGGTTGAGCGGTTGAACCCACCTCGTTCGCGTTGCAGCACGTCGTCTGCCGTTCCATTTCCACCGGCAGCCGGGTGCGCCAGACGTGCGCTGAAAGGTCTGTTCCCGGGGAGGGGGCGTATCGGAAGAGCACACTTTTTTGACTTCAGTGACCTGCACCAGGAAACAAGAATGAACGTCCGCGAACTCCTGCAATCCAAGAAAGAAGCTGTCATCACCATCGACGCCGAAGACACCATCGGTGCCGCCGCCCACAAGATGAGCGCGAACAAGATCGCTGCGCTGGTGGTGATGAAGGACGATGCCCCGGTCGGCATCATTTCCGAGAAGGACATCGTGCGCACCCTGGCCGACGACGGCCCGCAGGCCGGCCGCCGGGTGATCTCCAGCCTGCCGTCCACCGGTCTGGAAGGCATTGCGCCGGAAGCGACCCTGAAGCAGGCCATGTCGCTGATGACATACTCGCGGCGCCGTCATCTGATGGTCACCGAAGGCACCCTGCTGGTGGGCATCCTCAGCCTGGGTGACATCGTGAAGAACCTGCTGGGCGAGCTGGAGCTGGAAAAGGCCGTGCTGCAGGACATCTACATGGCCGCCCACTGAGGGCTGGACCCTTGGATGTAGAGAAGCCGGGCATTGCCCGGCTTCTTCGTTCACTGCTTCGGTGATATCAGAAAGTGACCTTCACCGAATCGGCGCTGTAGTTCGCCGGACCGTGATAGACCACTTCGATGTTGTTGCCATCCGGATCGAGCACAAAGGCGCCGTAGTAGCCGGGATGGTAGGGGCGCTCGCCGGGTGCGCCGTTGTCCTTGCCTCCGGCGGCGATGGCCGCAGTGTGGAAGGCATCGACGGTGGCGCTGTCGCGTGCCTGGAACGCCAGATGGTGGCGCCCGGTCAGCTGGCCGGCGGCGGCCTCGCTGCTGGCGCTGGAAATGAACAGCTCATCGGCCCAGAAGTAATCCTCGCCTTCGCCGGCGATCGGGATGCCGATCGTATCGAACACCGCCTGGTAGAAGCGGCGGCTGGCGGCCAGGTCGCGCACCACCAGCTGGATGTGGTCGATCAGGCGGCCACGGTGCAGTTCCATCGTTTCCATACGAACCTCGCAAAAAAGGGGACGGAGGGGATTAAGTCGCTTCCAGCCAATAGTGCCAGAAACGACTTAATCCCCTCCGTCCCCTTTTTGGGTCAGACGTTGGCGATGATCTCGACCCAGTAGCCGTCCGGGTCCTTGATGAAGGCCAGGTTCTTCATGCGGCCGTCGGTCAGGCGCTTCTGGAAGGTCACGCCCAGGTCCTCGAAGCGCTGGCAGGCGGCTTCGATGTCCGGCACGGACACGCAGATGTGGCCGAAGCCGCGCGGGTCGCTGTTGCCGTCGTGGTAGACCGCGCCGTCCTGGGTTTCGGTGCCGTGGTTATGGGTCAGTTCCAGCACACCCGGCAGGCCGGCCATCCACACGCGGCGCTGGCTGTCGTCTTCCGGCACCACCGCGCCGGCCGGTACGTAGGCCAGGAAGTACAGGCTGAACTGGGCTTCGGCGAAGTCGCGCTTGTCGATCAGCTGGTAGCCGAGCACGCGGGTGTAGAAGTCCAGCGAGGCGGTGATGTCCTTCACCCGCAGCATGGTGTGGTTGAACACGAAGCCGGTGGTCTCGGCCGGGGCCTGGGCGGCGACGCCGGGGACATCGCGCAGGGCGGGAATGGTCATGGGGGAGGTCCTTCAGACAGGGCCGTTGCTGGCCGGATGGGGCCATTCTACCGGCCGTCACCTGACGGCACCGCGACGTACAATGGGCGGATCGCACCGTTCCGTTCTGAGCATTGCCCGCCATGTCGCAGCGTGAATGGGTGGCTGCCGCCATCCGCAAGATCGAAGCCGATTTCAACCGTTCCGCCGATACCCACCTGATCCCGCTGGCGCTGCCCGGGTTCGCGGGCATCGATGTGTACCTGAAGGATGAATCGAGCCATCCCACCGGCAGCCTGAAACACCGGTTGGCGCGCTCGCTGTTCCTGTATGCGTTGACCAACGGCTGGCTGCGCGAAGGGCGGCCGGTGATCGAGGCTTCCAGCGGGTCGACGGCAGTGTCCGAGGCCTATTTCGCGCGCCTGCTGGGGGTGCCGTTCATTGCGGTGATTCCGGCCACGACCTCCCCAGAGAAGATTGCGGCCATCGAGTTTCACGGGGGCCGCTGCCAC
The DNA here is from genome assembly GCF_051983905.1 of Stenotrophomonas sp. STK17_22. Lineage (NCBI taxonomy): Bacteria > Pseudomonadati > Pseudomonadota > Gammaproteobacteria > Lysobacterales > Lysobacteraceae > Stenotrophomonas > Stenotrophomonas sp. STK17_22. The sequence goes on along the minus strand of NZ_CP197010.1, from coordinate 4,522,161 downwards.
CTGGTCGAGCGTGCCTGTGAACTCAACGGTGAATCGGAGAAGCTGGCCCGCGAAACCGGCGGCCACTTCATGGACCAGTTCACCTACGCCGAGCGCGCTACCGACTGGCGGGCCAACAACAACATTGCCGAGTCCATCTTCAAGCAGATGGCCGAGGAGCCCAGCCCGGTTCCGGAATGGATCGTGTGCAGCCCCGGTACCGGCGGTACCGCAGCGACGCTGGGCCGCTATGTCAGCTACCGCCGGCATGACACCCGCATCCTTTGCGCGGACCCGGAAGTGTCGGTGTTCTTCGATGGCTATCAGGCTGCCGTGGCCGGCCAGCAGGACTGGCGCGGCCTGACCTGCAGCGGCGGTTCGCGCGTGGAAGGCATCGGCCGGCCGCGGGTGGAGCCGAGCTTCATCCCGACCAGCGTCGATGCGATGGTGAAGGTGCCCGACGCGCTGAGCCTGGCCGCGATGCGCCATGTCAGCCGCCAGCTCGGCCGCCGTGTCGGTGGCTCCACCGGCACCAACTTCATCGGTGTGCTGCAGGCGGCGCAGTGGATGCGTGAGGCGGGCCACCAGGGCAGCATTGTCAGCATCCTGTGCGACAGTGGCGAGCGCTACGCGCAGAGCTATTACGACCCGGCGTGGTATGCGCGCCAGGGAATCGATGTCGACGGCGCCGATGCGCAGCTGGCGGCGGCAGTGGCCGGGCAGGGGCTGCCGGAACTGCCGTGGTGCAGCCTGGAAGCGTTGTAGCCGGCCGGCATTTCCGCCGGGCCATGCCCGGCGAGCGCAGCGGTGTGTCGTACCCCGATCAATACCCCGCCGCGGTGAACGCATCCAGTACTGCATCGCGCAGCGCATCGGGCAAGGCCTCGATGTCCATCGCGCGATCATCCAGATGCAGGCTCGGGTCCAGGATGCTGGCACGGCCCTGGGCCAGCGCCTGCAGCCACAGCAGCACGCAGATCACGAACTCGCGCTCATGGCCCAGCCGCAGCTGGCTGGCGCCACGTTCGATCACCTCGAACGGGTACCACTCCTGGGCATCGTTGAACGTGCCGCCCTGCTGCAGCACTGCCTGCAGTTGCTGCAGGTGACGCGGGGCGTCGTCGCCGGCATCGCACAATGCGGCGATCCAGGTCAGTTCGGCCGGGCTGGCGGACAATGCCAGTGACCGGGCCGGTGAGGCGGATGCAACTGCAGCCAGACCTTCCATGTAGGGCCTCGTTCGGTGCGTACCGCTGCGGACTCCCCCGCAGCCAGAGCTTCAGCGCGGGACCGTAAGGCCGACGTGAATGCCAGGCCGTGCCCCCTTGTCAGCCCCGCCTGCCAGCGCCATATCCTGCATGCTGCCCGCCCGCTGGGCCCGTACCCTGGAGATCTACCGTGACCGTTGCCAACCCCCTGCTCGATTTTTCCGGCCTGCCGCGCTTCGAGGCCATCCGCCCCGAGCACGTGGCGCCGGCGCTGGACGTGCTGCTGGCCGAGGCCGAAGCCGCCGTCAGCGCGGCCGAGCAGGTGCAGCCGGTGCGCTGGGAGACCTTTGTGGCCCCGCTGGATGACGCCACCGAGCGCCTGTGGCGCGCCTGGGGCCTGGTCGGCCACCTGCAGGGCGTGGTCAACACCCCGGAACTGCGTGAGGCCTACAACAGCAACCTGCCGCGGGTGACCCGCTTCGCCAGTGCGCTCAGCCAGAACCTGGCGTTGTACCGGCAGTACCAGACACTGGCCGCCAGCACCGAGGCGGCGCGCTTCGACGAGGCCCAGCGCAAGGTGCTGGACAACACGCTGCGTGACTTCCGCCTCGGCGGTGCCGAGCTGGCGCCGGAGGCGCAGCAGCGCTTCGCGGCGATCAAGGAAGAACTGTCGGCGCTGTCGGCGAAGTTCTCGCAGAACGTTCTTGACGCTACCGATGCCTGGTCGCTGATCGTCGAGGACGAAGCGCGATTGAAGGGCCTGCCGGAAGACGTGAAGGCCGCCGCGCATGCCGCAGCACAGAAGGACGGCAAGTCTGGCTGGAAACTGACCCTGCAGATGCCGTGCTACCTGCCGGTGCAGACCTGGGGTGAGGACCGCGACCTGCGCGAGATCCTGTACCGTGCCAGCGCACAGCGTGCGTCCGAATTCGGCGATGACACGCTGGACAACAGCGGCAACATCGACCGCATCCTCGCCCTGCGCGCGGAACTCGCCGCACTGCTCGGCTTCGGTTCGTATGGTGATTATTCGGTGGCGACCAAGATGGCGCAGGACCCGGCCGAGGTGCTCGGTTTCCTGCGTGACCTGGCCTCGCGCGCCAAGCCGTTCGCGGCCAAGGACCGTGCTGAACTGGAACAGTTCGCACGCGAGCAACTCGGTATCGACAGCCTGCAGGCCTGGGACCTGGCATTCGCTGCCGATCGCCTGAAGCAGGCGCGTTACAGCTATTCCGAGCAGGAGGTGAAGCAGTATTTCACCGAGCCGAAGGTACTGGGCGGCCTGTTCTCGGTGATCGAGCAGCTGTACGGCCTGCGCGTGCAGGAGGACAGCGCGCCGGTGTGGCACGAGGATGTGCGCTTCTTCCGGTTGGTCGATGCGCAGGGTGCGCTGGTTGGCCAGTTCTACCTGGACCTGTACGCCCGCGAGGGCAAGCGGGGCGGGGCGTGGATGGATGATTGCCGCAACCGTCGCGTGCGCACCGACGGCAGCGTGCAGACGCCGCTGGTTTACCTGGTGTGCAACTTCGGCCGCGGTGCCAACGGCAAGCCGGCCACCTTCAGCCACAACGAAGTGACCACGCTGTTCCATGAGATGGGCCACGGCCTGCACCAGCTGCTGACCCGCATCGGCGAACTGGGCGTGGCCGGCATCAACGGCGTGGAATGGGACGCGGTGGAGCTGCCCAGCCAGTTCATGGAGAACTTCTGCTGGGAATGGGACCACCTGCAGGGCATGACCGCGCATGTTGAAACGGGTGAGCCGCTGCCGCGCGCGCTGTACGAGCGCATGCTGGCTGCACGCAACTTCCACAGCGGCATGGCCACCGTTCGCCAGCTGGAGTTCGGTCTGTTCGACATGCTGCTGCACAGCCAGTTCGAGCCGGCGCAGGACAGCGTTCTGGCACTGCTCGATCGTGTGCGCGCGGAAGTGGCGGTGAACCACCCGCCGGCCTGGAACCGCTTCCCGCACCAGTTCAGCCACATCTTTGCGGGCGGTTACGCCGCGGGTTACTACAGCTACAAGTGGGCCGAGGTACTCAGCGCCGACGCCTATGCCGCTTTCGAGGAAGCGCCGCAGGCACTGGCTGAAACCGGTGCACGCTTCCGTGATGAGATCCTGTCGCGCGGTGGCAGCCGCCCGGCGGCGGACAACTTCAAGGCCTTCCGCGGCCGTGCTCCGCAGATCGATGCGCTGCTTCGCCACTCGGGCATGGCGTAAGGTGTTTGGTAGGTGCCAACCTTGGTTGGCACGTTACCGCTATCCACGCATGGCGTGGATCTACCGGAATGTTCGGACATGGCGTAACGCCTTGGTAGGCGCCAACCTTGGTTGGCGAAAAGCCCAGGCCAACCAAGGTTGGCCTCTACCGGGCGTCGCGCCTTGGGGTCATTCGGCGTAGATCATCTTCCGGGTCATGCCGCCGTCCACGATGAAGTCCTGGCCGGTGGTGAAACCGGACAGCGACGACAGCAGGTACACCGCCAGTGCACCGATGTCTTCGGGCCGACCGACCCGGCCGACCGGGTGTTGCGCATGGTCGATGGCTGAGTATTCAGGTGCGTGGCGCTGTGAGGGTGCCTGCCACGCAGTGGTGCCGATCCAGCCGGGACTGATGCTGTTCACCCGCACCGCCGGGCCGCTGCTGATCGCCAGCGCATGGGTGAAGGCCACCAGCCCGCCCTTGGCTGCGGCATAGGCTTCGCTGTGTGCTTCGGATTGCCAGGCGCGGGTCGAGGCGATGTTGATGATCGCACCGGCGGCGCTGGCGGTCAGCGCCGGCAACGCATGCTTGCTGCACAGGAACGCGCCGTGCAGCGAAGACAGCCGGCGCTGCCACTCGTCCCAGTCCATGTCCTGCAGCAGCGTGCCGTGCGGGCTGGCAATCCCCGCGTTGTTCACCAGTCCGTCGATACGGCCGAAACGCTGCAGGGCCACGGCGATGAAGTCGCGCACGCTCGCTTCGTCGGTGATGTCCAGGCGCTGGAACGCGGCATCCTCGCCGCGCTGCCATTCCGCCAGACACGCTTCTCCGGCCTCCACGTCCAGGTCGCCGATCAGCACGCGTCCTCCGGCACCAAGTACGGCCTGGGCAATACCACGGCCGATGCCGTTGGCACCGCCGGTGACCAGCACAACCTTGCCCGACAGTGGCGCGGCCGGCCATGCGGCAATCGGCGGCACCGTGCTCACGTCAGGTCTTCGCCGCGCAGGCGGCGATGCCAGCCGTCCACACCGATGCGGTCCAGGGTCTGGATGTTGCGCTCGACGATCACGTCCGGGTCCGGATAAACATCCACCGCGCGTGCCACGCTGTCTTCGCGCAGCAGGTGCAGGGTGGGGAAGGGCGCGCGGTTGGTGTAGTTGCTGGCGTCGTCCGCGGCCACGCCATCGAACTGGTAGTCCGGGTGGAAGCTGGCCACCTGCAGGATGCCCTGCAGGTCCAGTGCCTCGATCGCCGCATCGGCGTTGTCGAGGAAATCGTTGTAGTCGAGGAAATCGGTCAGCACCTGCGGATGCACGATCAGCGTCGTGTCGATCTGCTCGGCCGGGGTATCGCGCAGCAGCACCAGCTCCTCGGCCAGCTGTTCAACCAGGGCTTCCGGCGTGGTCGCATCGCTGAGCACGATGCGGACCTGGTCCTTCACGTACACCGCCTTGGCGAACGGGCACAGGTTCAGGCCGATGACGATGCGCTCCAGCCACAGGCGGGTGGCGGCGATCGGGTCATCGGTGGGCAGGTGGGAATCGGTCATGGCGGGCACGTGGGCTGGCGGGGCCGCCATTGTAGGCAGTGTGCCGGTGCTGCGCTGTCCACTGTGCAGGAACTGGACAGTGGCGAAGCTGGAAATTCCTGAAGATTCAAACCGTTGCGCGCTACCGATGGATGGCCGATTGCCAGTCCGGGGCGACGGGCGTGGAATGGATGCACGACACAGGAGGACACCCATGACTGCATCTTCCCCGTGGCTGCCGGACGCCCTCTGGGCCGGCGCCTTCTTTGATGGCCACTGGCAGGCTGCCCCGCAACGGCACCCGGTGATTGAACCGGCCACCGGCCAGGAGTTGGGCGAGATCGGCCTGGCCGACCCGGCGCAGATCGCGCGTTCGGCGGCTGCCGCGGCACAGGCGCAGCAGGCGTGGGCGGCGGCGCCCTACGAACAGCGTGCCGACGTGCTGCGCAAAGCCGCGCGTCTGGCCGAAGAAAACATCGACACCCTGGTCGAGTGGCTGGTGCGCGAAAGCGGCTCGACCCGCCTGAAGGCCGGCTTCGAGGCCAAGGTGACGATCAAGGCGCTGCACGAGGCCGCCGCACTGCCGTCGCGCAGCACGGGTGAGATCCTGCCCTCCGAGCCGGGCAAGCTGAACCTGGCGCGGCGCCGCCCGCTGGGCGTGGTCGGGGTCATCTCGCCGTTCAACTTCCCGCTCTACCTTGCGATGCGCGCGGTGGCCCCGGCGATCGCGCTGGGCAACGCTGTGGTTCTCAAGCCGGACCCGCGTACGGCAGTGTGTGGTGGCGCGGTGATCGCACGCCTGTTCGAGCAGGCGGGCCTGCCGGCAGGCGTGCTGCACATGCTGCCCGGCGATGGCGCGGCCGGGGCCGCGCTGACCAGTGACCCGCACGTGGCGATGATCCAGTTCACCGGTTCCACCGCCGCCGGGCGCAAGGTCGGCGAAGCGGCGGGCAAGCACCTGAAAAAGGTTTCGCTGGAGCTGGGTGGCAAGAATTCGTTGATCATCCTGGACGATGCGGACCTGGACCTGGCGGTGGCCAACACCGCGTGGGGCGTCTACCTGCACCAGGGCCAGATCTGCATGGCGACCGGCCGCGTGCTGGTGCACCGGAAGATCCATGACACGTTCCTGCAGAAACTGGTGGCCAAGGCCAACGCGCTGAAGGTAGGCGACCCGGCACGTGAGGACGTGGCGATCGGCCCGCTGATCAATGCCGGCCAGCGCGACCATGCTGCACGCGTGGTCGAGCAGGCGGTGCAGGCCGGTGCCACGCTGGAAGCGGGCGGCACGCACCGGGAGCTGTTCTTCGCACCCACCGTGCTCGGCAACGTTGCGGCCGACAATCCGGCCTTCAGCGAGGAAATCTTCGCGCCGGTAGCGGTGGTGGTGCCGTTCGACGATGACGACGAAGCCGTGCGCCTGGCCAACGACAGCGAGTACGGGCTGTCGATGGCGATCGTGTCCAGCAACGTCGGCCGCGCGCTGAAGATCGGCGAGCGCCTGCGTACCGGTCTGCTGCACATCAACGACCAGACCGTGAATGACGAGGTGATCAACCCCTTCGGCGGCGTCGGCGCGTCCGGCAACGGCACCAGCATCGGTGGCCCGGCCAACGGCGAGGAGTTCACCCAGTGGCAGTGGTTGACCGTCAAGGGCGAAGCGCCCGCTTACCCGATCTGATCGAAGGAGCCATCACGATGAACGACAACAACGCAACGCGTGAGATCACCGCCGCCGTGGTACGCGGCAAGGAGCAGCCCTTCGTCATCGAGCAGGCGACGCTGCGCGGTCCCCAGGACGACGAGGTGCTGGTGAAGGTGGTGGCCACCGGCCTGTGCCATACCGACCTGATCGTGCGCGATCAGTACTATCCGGTGCCGCTGCCGGCGGTGCTGGGCCATGAGGGGGCGGGCATCGTCGAAGCGGTTGGCCCGAACGTGCGCGACCTCAAGGCGGGGGATCACGTGGTGCTGACCTACGGCGCCTGTGGTCACTGCAATCCCTGCCGGGGTGGACACGGTGCTTACTGCAGGGATTTCTTCGCCCTGAACTTCGGTGGCGATGATGGTCACGGCCATACCGCGATCACCGATGCGCAGGGCCAGCCGCTGCACGATCACTTCTTCGCCCAGTCCTCGTTTGCCACCTACGCGCTGGCCCGCGAGATCAATGCGATCAAGGTGCCTGATGACGCACCACTGGAACTGCTGGGCCCGCTGGGGTGCGGCATCCAGACCGGTGCCGGTGCGGTGCTCAACTCGCTGCAGGTGCGGTCGGGCAGCAGCTTTGCAAGCTATGGTGCCGGTGCGGTGGGCCTGAGCGCGGTGATGGCGGCCAAGGTGGCCGGGGCCACCACCATCATTGCCATCGACGTGGTGCCTTCGCGCCTGGAGCTTGCTCTGGAGCTGGGGGCCACCCACGTGGTCAACAGCCGGGAGACCGATGTGGTCGAGGCGGTGCGTGCGATCACGGGTGGGGGTGCTGACTTCGCGCTGGAATCGACCGGTCGTCCGGACGTGCTGTCCGCTGGCGTCGAGGCGCTGGGTGGGCTGGGCATGATGGGCGTGGTCGGTGCGCCGAAGCTGGGCACCACCGCCAGTTTCGATGTGAACAACCTGCTGCTCGGCGGTCGCAGCATCCGCGGCATCGTCGAGGGCGACAGTGTGCCGCAGGTGTTCATTCCGCAGCTGGTGACCCTGTTCCAGCAGGGACGCTTCCCGTTCGACAAACTGGTGAAGTTCTATCCGCTGGAACAGATCAACCAGGCCGCCGAAGACAGTACCCGTGGCATTACCCTGAAGCCGGTGCTGCGCATCGCGGCGTAGTTTCCCTTGTTGGTAGTGCCGGCCGCTGGCCTGCATGGGGCAGATCCGTTTTCCATAACGGCTCTGCCCCTTTGTTTGAACGCGTCTTGAAACGGAAACGCTCCGTTGCCGAGACGTAACATGGCGTTGCCGCTGGCGGGTGTACGCTGCGTCCATGATGGCCACGACAGTCGGGCAGCAACAACTGGTGGCGGCACGTGCCGCTTTCGCCGACGGCGATGCGCGCTCATTGGGCGTGTTGCCGCTGCCGCTGCAGCAGTCATGGCTGCGTTCGCGCGCGGCGGGCCTGCAGCCGGGGCAGGAGCCGGACTATCGGCCGCTGCTGGGCGATGGCCGCCATCTGTCCCATCCCGATGACCGGCGCCTGGCGCGTTGCGTGCAGCCGGAGCTGGAACAGCTCTGGGCGGCCTTCGGTGGGCGTGGCTGGACGATGTTCTGCGCCAACCGCGACGGCATGGTGATCGCGCAGCAGGCCCACGGGCTGGAAGATGCTCCCTTGCTGCGGCCGATCCAGGTCGGGCGACAGCTGGGCGAGACCGAGATCGGCACCACCGCGCCAGCGGTCAGCCTGGCCGACGATGTGCCGGCACTGGTGCGCGGCAACGAACACTACCTGCAGCGGTTCGCGCCGGTGTTCTGCCTGAGCGAGCCACTGCACGATCTCGACGGTCGGGTCTGCGGAGTGATCGATATCACCGGTCTTGGCGAGCGCGATCCCGCGCTGCTGCAGGGCTATTTCCGGCAGGCTGCGCTGGCCAGCGAAAATCGCTTGTTCCACAGCCTCACTGACGTACACCTGCTGGCCGTGCAACATGATCCGCGCTGGCTGGCGTCACCGCTGCAGGGACTGCTGGCGGTGCAGGAGGATGGCCAGCTGCGTGCAGCCAACCGCGTTGCACGGCGCCTGCTGGGCCTGCCACGGCGCGGGCCGTTGCCGCTGCTGGGTCTGGAAGCGCTGTTTTCCGGTGCCAGTGCGGCGCAACGGCGTCGGCTGCTGCAACCGGGCGCAGCGCATCGGGTCCGGCTGGGCGAGGGCAGTGCGGTCTACCTGCAGCGTCTGCAGGGGCCGCGGGGCGCGGCGCACCGGTCTACTGTGCGGAGCACCCCGGCAGATCCAGGCGCGCCGCTGCTGCGTGACCAGCAGCGTGAGGCCGCGCGTCGCGCGGCCCAGGCCGCTGACGGCAACCTCAGCCTGGCCGCACGCCAGTTGGGAATCTCGCGTACCACGCTGTACAAGCTGCTGCGCGATTGACCGCGTAGTCCACCGGGCAGGGCCCGGCGGGGGCATCAGTCGCGGAAGTTGTTGAACTGCAGCGGCAGTTCGAACTTGCCGGCCTTGAGCACGGCGATGGCGTCCTGCAGATCGTCGCGCTTCTTGCCCTGCACGCGCAGCTTGTCGCCGTTGATCTGGCTTTCCACCTTCAGCTTGGCGTCCTTCAGTGCCGCCGCGATCTTCTTGGCGATCTTCTGCTCGATGCCCTGCTTGACGGTGATCTTCTGCCGGGCTTGGGCCAGGTTGGTTTCGATGTCGCCGAACTCCAGGCTGAGCACGTCGATGCCGCGCGCGGCCAGGCGTGCGCGCAGGATGTCGTTCATCTGCTTGAGCTGGAACTCGGTCGGCGCCGTCTGGTTGATGACATCGCCATCGCGTTCGAACTTGGCGTCCACGCCCTTGAAGTCGAAGCGGGTGGCCAGTTCACGGTTGGCCTGGTCGATGGCGTTGGTCAGCTCGTGGGTGTCGACTTCGGACACGACGTCGAAGGAAGGCATGGGCGGTGCTCCGCAGAATTCAGTGGCGGTCATTCTATCGCGCTGGCTGCATACCCGTTTTGTGGAGTCGAGCTTGCTCGACTCGCTCCCTCCCTTGTAGCGCCGAGCCATGCTCGGCGGCTTTGTGAAGAGCAGTCGAGCAAGCTTGTATGTTCCTCCCGGCTCCTACGCGGTATGTAGGAGCCAGGGTGGAGGGACCGTCAAGCATGCATCTGCGGATACTAGCCGACAGACGAGTCGAGCGATCCCCATCCCGCACACGAACGTCGATAAAGGATCGTACGGCCCCCAAAGGGGATCGTCGATGTAGGCAAGCTAACGTCGGTGCGGTACCACCCCAGCCCCTTAAAGATAGCTGGGAGCCGTACAAATGTCTGATTCTCTCGATATTGGCGTGGACGTGGACTCCAAGGAGTTCGTACCGGCAGTGGCCGACCGCAAGGCCGGCGACAGGATCGCCAACACCCGGGCCGGCATAGCCCAGTGGCTCAACACCTTGCCCCAGCGATGCCGGATTGGCATGGAGGCGACGGGGCGGTACTACGAGTTGTTGGCTCGGATGGCTGGCCAGGCAGGCCACGTTGTCTATGTGATCAATCCACGTCTGATCAAGCACTACGGCCGGGCGACGGGCTCGCGTGGCAAGACGGACGCCATGGACGCCGAAGCGATCGCCCGGTACGTGAAGAAGGAGAACGATCGCCTGCGTGAATACGTACCGCGTACCGATGAGCAGCAGCAGATGCACGATTTGCTGCGCAAGCGGCAGACGCTGGTAAAGACACGCGCGCGCCTGGAGCAATCCTTCGGGGTAAGCAAAAGTGCCCCCGGGGAGCTGTCAGATCTGTTCTGCGCTCTGGCTGGGACGCTGTCCGAGCTGGAAAGCGAACTGCAGCGCTTGGGTCGCGATGGAGAGCATGGCACGCTCTACAAGCGCCTGTTGACCATCCCTGGTATCGGCCCCGCCGTCGCCGCTCACCTGATTTACTACATGACGCGCTGGCCGTTGGCCAACGCCAACGCGTGGATCGCCTGCACCGGCCTGGATCCCCGGCCTAACGAGTCTGGCGGCAGAACGGGACGGCGTCGGCTGTCCAAACAGGGCGCGCCAGTGCTGCGCCAGATGCTCTACATGGCCGCCATGGGGCTCAAGCGGTGTCGTCGGGGGCAACCGCTCTACGACGAGCTGTCAAAACGCGGTCACCCCAGCACCGCCGTCTTCAACATCCTGGCCAGAAAGCTGGCCAGGATCGCCTGGGGTGTCTTCAAAAGCGGCCGGGACTTCGATCCGGCGATGCTGAAGGTGGGTCAAGCCTGCTTCCAGCAGGCTTGACCACGAACATAGGATCTCGACTCTACAAACCGGTGCTGTCGGCGATAATGGGCCATGAACGTGCAACGCTCCCCTTCGCGTGCGGTGGCCTGGATGGTCGCTGCGGTCGCCTGTTTCTCGCTGATGGATGCTGGCATGAAGCAGCTGTCGGCCAGCTATCCGACCCTGGAAGTGACCTTCCTGCGTGGTGCGGCTTCGTTGCCGTTCGTGCTGGTCTGGGTGCTGGTCAGCGCCGGCCCGCGCTCGCTGATCCCGCGCCGCTGGGGCCTGCACCTGCTGCGTGGTGGGCTGGGCATGGCGATGATCGGCTGCTTCGTGTTCGCCCTGCGTGACCTGCCGCTGTCCACCGCCTACACCATCTATTTCGTTGCCCCACTGCTGATCGCCGCGCTGTCGGTGCCGTTGCTGGGTGAGCGGGTTGGCCCGCGGCGCTGGGTGGCCATCGGCATCGGCCTGGTCGGCGTGCTGGTGGTGCTGCGGCCGGGCGTGGACGGCTTCATTTCGGTGCCGGGGCTGATGGTGCTGGCCGCGGCCACCGCGTATGCCGTGGCGGCGATCACGGTCAGCCTGCTCACCCGCACCGATACCTCGCAGTCGATGGTGGTCTGGTTCCTGGTGATCATGGCCATCGGTGCCGGCCTGCTGGCCCTTCCCGGCTGGGTGCCGCTGCAGCTGGAGCATGCGCCGCTGATCGCCGGCATGGGTCTGGCTGGGGCGCTGGGCCAGATTGCCCTGACCAAGGCGTTCCAGCTGGGCGAGGCCTCGATGATCGCGCCGCTGGAGTACAGCGGCCTGGTCTGGGTGATCGGCTGGGATCTGGCCTTCTGGGGCCAGCTGCCGGACAGCTATACCTGGGTGGGCGCGGCGATCATCGTCGCCTCGGGGCTGTACCTGCTGCACCGTGAGCGGGTGAACCGGCAGGAACCGCCGAAGCCGCTGGATCATCCCTGAGCCGGGGTAGTGCCGGCCGCTGGCCGGCAACTCCTTGCCCCGGAGGGATCGCTGCAGGTGCCGGCCAGCGGCCGACACTACCGGGTGCGGGCGACTTAGAACCAAAAGGAATAACATTCTGGCCCATGGCGCGGGCGCGCGACCGCCTGCGCTGGTAGGCTGCACGCCCCCTTCCGTCACCCAGCCGGTGAGCCACGCCCGTGATCGAGTTCCAGCGCCTGCACAAATCCTATGCCGTTGCCGGCCGCGCAGTCAGCGCGCTGCAGCCGCTGGACCTGACCATCGAGGCCGGTGAGGTATTCGGCATCATCGGCCATTCCGGCGCCGGCAAGTCGACCCTGATCCGCATGATCAACCGCCTGGAAGAGCCCAGCGGTGGCCGTTTGCTGATCGGTGGCGAGGATGTCACCGCACTGGACGCGGATGGCCTGCGCGCGCTGCGCAGGCGCATCGGCATGATCTTCCAGCACTTCAACCTGCTGTCGTCGCGCACGGTGGCCGGCAACGTTGCCTTCCCGCTGGAGCTGGCGGGCACGCCGAAGGCGGAGATCGATGCACGCGTGGCCGAGCTGCTGCAGACCGTGGGCCTGGAGGCGCATGCGCAGAAGTATCCGGCGCAGCTGTCCGGTGGCCAGAAACAGCGCGTCGGCATCGCCCGCGCGCTGGCGACCCGCCCGCAGATCCTGCTCTGCGACGAGGCCACCAGCGCGCTGGATCCGCAGACCACGGCCTCGGTGCTGTCGCTGCTGTCGAAGATCAATCGCGAGCTGGGCCTGACCATCGTGCTGATCACCCACGAGATGGATGTGATCCGCCGTGTCTGCGACCGTGTCGCCGTGCTCGACGCCGGCCAGATGGTCGAGACCGGGCCGGTCACCCGGGTGTTCCTGCATCCGCAGCACCCGACCACGCGCCGTTTCGTCAGCGAATCGGAGCACGTGGATGAAGGCGCGCTGCATCGTGATTTCGATGCCGTCGGTGGCCGCATCGTGCGGCTGACCTTCCTCGGCGGAGACACCTACGAACCCCTGCTCGGCAGTGTCGCGCGGGAGACCGGGGTCGACTACAACATCCTGTCCGGCCGTATCGACCGGATCAAGGACACCCCGTATGGCCAGCTGGTGGTCGCCCTGGTGGGCGGTGACCAGTCCGCCGCGCAGGCCGCGTTCGTGGCCGCCGGCGTGCACGTTGAGGAGCTGCGTCGATGATCATCGCCACTGCCGGCGGATTCTTCCGCCACCTGGATGCGGGCAAGTGGGCCGACATCGGCCAGGCCACCATCGACACTCTGCTGATGCTGCTCGGTTCGCTGCCGCTGACCCTGGCCATCGGCCTGCCGCTGGGCGTGCTGCTGTACCTGTTCGGCGCGCCGCAGATGAAGCGCCGTCCGTTCGCCTACGGCGTGCTGGCGCTGGTGGTGAACCTGTTGCGCTCGGTGCCTTTCATCATCCTGATGATCGTGCTGATCCCGGTCACCCTGTTCCTGATGGGGACGTCGCTGGGGGTACGCGGTGCGATCGTGCCACTGGTGATCGGTGCCGCGCCGTTCTACGCGCGCCTGGTCGAAACCGCACTGCGCGAAGTGGACCGTGGCGTGATCGAAGCGACCCAGTCGATGGGTGCCACCACCTGGCAGCTGGTCACCCGCGTGCTGCTGCCCGAGGCGCGCCCCGGCCTGATCGCCGGTGCGACGGTCACCACCGTGGCGCTGATCGGCTTCACCGCGATGGGCGGTGCGATTGGTTCCGGCGGCCTTGGTGATCTGGCGTTCCGCGATGGCTACCAGCGTTCGCACACCGACGTGGCCCTGGTTACCGTGGTCCTGCTGTTGGTTCTGGTGCAGCTGCTGCAGATGCTCGGCGACCGCCTGGTCGCGCATTACAGCCGCAAATGACGAGGCGCCGGGGCGCTGCCCCGGCGTCGCCCGGTGCATCGCGGCAGCCGGCCAGCGGCCGGCTCTACCCCATTGCCTGGAAACGGTAGTGCCGGCCGCTGGCCGGCAATCCCACCTGCAATCAACGCACGTTCGGTACTTCGTAGCCCAGCTTGCCGACCTGCTCCGGGTGCTGCGGCACGCGCTTGAGCTTGTCGGTGTTCACGCCGTACTCGTCACGCAGGCGCTCGGCCAGCTCCTTGTACAGGGCTTTGTCCATGTCCGGCGTACGCGAGAAGATCCAGGCCATCTCGCGGCCCGGGTAACCGATCAGTGCCCACGAGTAATCCGGTGCCACTTCCAGCACCCGCGAATGGGTAGGCACGACGCGGTAGAACCAGGTGCGCCAGCCGTGGTTGCCGCTGTCCGGGTCGACGCTGGCGCGGGCACGCACTTCCTGCAGCGGTTCGCCGAAGCCATCACGGTAGCGGTAGGTGATGCCGACCTTGTGCGCATCGCGCAACTCGTACTCGTTGACGCTGGCGACATGGCCACGTTCGATGAAGTTCGGTACGCGGCCGATCACGTACCAGGTACCCATGAAGCGCTTCAGGTCGATCGGTGCGTCCAGGGCAGCCGCACCAGAGGCGCTGGTACGGGGCGACGGCGGCTCACTGGCGGCCACGGCGGGGCCGGCCAGGGAAAGGGCCAGCAGCGCGGCGCAGAGCGGGCGGATCGAAGTCATGCGGGAGCGGGCTCCAGTGGGCTTGCACGCGCATGGTCGACTGTGTGCACGCGATCCGTCAATGGTGTCGCAACCTGTGAGAAGGGGGTTGCCCATGCTGTGTTGCATTGTCCACCGGAGAAGCCCCATGAACGCACGTTCCGTCCGCCGCTCTGCAACTGAACGCGTCATTCTCGAGCGTGCCGACCCGCGCCTGCTGCGCAGCGTGCAGCAGCTGGCCCTGGCCGGTATGGCGCTGGTACTGGTCTGGCCGGCCGCGCGCGGCAGCAGTGCCTGGCTGGGCTGGCTACCCATGTGGCTGGTGGGCATGCCGCTGGTGGCCTGGTGGGCGTTGCTGCGCTTTCCGTTGCCGCGCCTGTCGTGGCTGCGGCTGGCGCGTCGTACCGGTGGACAGGCACGTCGCCGTAGCGGCGGGGCGGCGCGAGGCCGTCGCGGCTCCACCGCCGCGGCCTGACCTTCGACACGGGGGCGGCCGCGGCGATCCATGCTAGCGTTCCACGGCTTATGACTGCCTGGAGCTGCAATGTCTCGACTCGCTTCCGCCTGCCTGCTGGCCGGCATGATGACCGCTGCCTCGGTGGGGACCGCCGTGGCCGCTGAAGACACCGATCGCTACGCCTGGCTCGAAGACGTCACCGGCGACAAGCCGCTGACCTGGGTCAAGGAACAGAACGCCAAGTCCGAGGCGCGCCTGGCGCAGACCCCGGCCTTCAAGCAGATGGAGACCAGCATCCGCGAGGTGCTCGACTCCGATGCCAAGATCCCCGGCGTGCAGAAGATCGGCGACTACTACTACAACTTCTGGAAGGACCAGCAGCACGAGCGCGGCCTGTGGCGGCGCACCACCCTGGCCGAGTACCGCAAGGCCTCGCCGCAGTGGGAAACCGTGCTCGACCTGGATGCGCTGAACAAGGCCGAGGGTGAGAACTGGGTCTGGCATGGCGCCGATTGCCTGCGCCCGGACTACAGCCGCTGCCTGATCGCGCTGTCGCGCGGCGGCGCCGACGCCGACGTCACCCGTGAGTTCGACCTGGCCAACAAGACCTGGATCAAGGACGGCTTCTTCCGTCCCGAGTCCAAGGGCGGCCTCAACTGGGTCGACCGCGACACCGTGTTCGTCTACACCGACTTCGGTGCGGGCTCGATGACCACCTCCGGCTACCCGCGCGTGGCCAAGCTGTGGAAGCGCGGCACGCCGATGACCTCGGCCACCGTGGTGTACGAAGGCAAGCCGGAAGACATGTACATCGCGGCGATGCACGATGACACCCCGGGCTTCGAGCGCAACCTGGTCAGCCGCACGCTGGCGTTCTACAACAACGAGCTCTACCTGCGTGGCGACGACGGCACGCTGACCAAGATCGACGCGCCGAACTCGGCCGAGAAGGGCCTGCACAAGCAGTGGCTGACCCTGGAACTGCGCGATCCGTGGACCGTGGGCGGCAAGACCTACGCGTCCGGTTCGCTGCTGGCGACGAAGCTGGACGACTTCCTGGCCGGCAAGCGCGACTTCGAGGTGCTGTTCACCCCGACCGCGACCACCTCGCTGGCCGGCGCCACCTGGACCAAGAGCCACCTGGTGCTGAACGTGCTGGATGACGTCAAGAACCGCCTGTCGGTGCTGACCCCGGGCGCCGATGGCTGGCAGACCAGCCGCTTCGTCGGCGCGCCGGCCTTTGGCACGCTGGCCGTGGGCGCAGTGGACAGCAACGACAGCGATGCGGTGTGGCTGACCGCCACCGACTACCTGACCCCGACCACGCTGGCTCTGGCCGAGATCGGCCAGGCGCCGGAAACGTTGAAGACCATGCCGGCCTTCTTCGATGCCAAGGGCAAGGTGATCGAGCAGCACTTCGCCACCAGCAAGGACGGCACCCGCGTGCCGTACTTCGTGGTGCACGACAAGGCGATGAAGCTGGACGGCTCCAACCCGACCCTGCTGTACGGCTATGGTGGCTTCGAGATCTCGCTGACCCCGAATTACTCCGGTGGCATGGGCCGCGCCTGGCTGGAGAAGGGCGGTGTGTACGTGGTCGCCAACATCCGTGGTGGTGGCGAGTACGGCCCGCGCTGGCACCAGGCAGCGCTGAAGCAGAACCGTCACAAGGCCTATGAAGACATGGCTGCGGTGGCGCGCGATCTGGTCAAGCGCAAGATCACCAGCGCCAAGCACCTGGGCGTGCAGGGTGGCAGCAACGGTGGCCTGCTGACCGGCAACATGCTGACCCAGTACCCGGAACTGTTCGGTGCAGTGGTGGTGCAGGTGCCGCTGCTGGACATGAAGCGCTACAGCCACCTGTTGGCCGGTGCCTCGTGGATGGCCGAATACGGCAACCCGGACACCAGCGACTGGGAGTTCATCAAGACCTTCTCGCCGTACCATCTGTTCAACGAGAAGAAGAACTACCCGCCGGTGCTGTTCACTACCTCCACCCGCGATGACCGCGTGCACCCGGGCCATGCCCGCAAGATGGCGGCGAAGATGATCGACGCCGGCAAGGACGTGACCTACTACGAGAACATCGAAGGTGGCCACGGCGGCGCAGCCAACAACGCGCAGGCCGCACACATGTCCGCACTGGCCTACAGCTTCCTGTGGGAGCGGTTGGGCGGCAAGTAAGCAGAACGGAAAACGCCGCCCCAGGGCGGCGTTTTTCATTACCGGTAGTGCCGGCCGCTGGCCGGCAACTGCATCATTCACGCATTCCCGGGTTGCCGGCCAGCGGCCGGCACGACCGTCAACGTGATCCTTGCCAACGCTTCAACCCGCGCGCGATCCGCGCCACCGCCTCCTGCAATCGCGGCACTTCCTGGGTGTAGGCCAGGCGCACATGCTGGTTGGCGCGATGGAAGCCGAAATCCAGCCCCGGGGTGAACGCCACGTGCTCGGTTTCCAGGAAATGGGCACAGAAGGCCTGTGCGTCGTCGGTGAACGCGCTGACGTCGGCGTACAGGTAGAACGCACCCTGCGGCTCGACTTCGATACGGAAGCCCAGTTCACGCAGTGCCGGCAGCAGGAAATCACGGCGCTGGCGGAACGCATCACGGCGCTGTTCGAAGATCGCCATCGATTCCTCGCTGAAGCAGGCGAGTGCGGCATGCTGGGCGATGCTCGACGCGCTGATGTACAGGTTCTGTGCCAGCTTCTCCAGGTCCGGCACCGCCGCCGGCGGCGCCACCAGCCAACCCAGCCGCCAGCCGGTCATGCCGAAATATTTGGAGAAGCTGTTCAGCACGAACGCGCTGTCATCCACCTGCAGCACGCTGGGTGCATCCAGGCCGTAGGTCAGGCCGTGGTAGATCTCGTCCACCACCAGATGGCCGCCACGCGCGTGCAGGGCCTGCGACAGTGCCGCCAGTTCGTCGGCGGACAGCACGGTGCCGGTCGGATTGGCGGGGGAGGCCACCAGTGCGCCGACGCTGTCGGCATTCCAGTGCTGTTCCACCAGCGACGGCGTGAGCTGGTAGGCGGTGTCCGGGCCGACCGGAACCAGCTGTGCACCGCCTTCCACCAGGCGCAGGAAATGACGGTTGCAGGGATATCCGGGGTCGGCCAGCAGCCAGTGGCGGCCCGGATCGACCAGCAGGCTGCTGGCCAGCAGCAGCGCACCGGAGCCGCCGGGAGTGACCAGGATGCGTTCGGGATCGATATCCAGCCCGTAGTGGCTTCGATAGAAGCCACTGATCGCCTGGCGCAGGGCCGGCAGGCCACGTGCGGCGGTGTAGCGGGTATGGCCGGCGGCCAATGCGGCCTGGCCGGCACGCACGACCGGTTCGGCCGTGGTGAAGTCCGGTTCGCCGATTTCCAGATGGATCACATCGTGGCCCGCCTGTTCCAGCGCCTGCGCGCGGGCCAGCAGGGACATCACGTGGAACGGAGCGATTTCATGGCTGCGCCGGCTGTAGCCCGGCGTGTGGGGCAGGGTACTCATGTGCCCATGGTACGCCGCGCGTCCTGGTAGTGCCGGTCGCTGGCCGGCAACCACCCGCCTCTGTTTATCCCGAGGTTGCCGGCCAGCGGCCAGCACGACCCATGACCATCCGCAGGGTTGCCCGCAACCCTCCTGCAACCCAGACTCGAGCACAAGGACGCCATTGCATTGCGGCTCAAGGAGCCTTATCTCATGAAATCCACCCTCTGCCTGTTGCTTGCGAGCCTGATGACCACCACTGCCACCGCCGCCACGCCGCCCGTTCCGCCGGATGCCGCCAAGCATCCGCATGTGGTCAAGGCGCCGTTCGGCGCGACCCGCAACGACGACTATTACTGGCTGCGCGACGACAAGCGCGAGAACAAGGACATGCTGGCCTACCTGCAGGCCGAGAATGCCTATGCCGACCAGTTGCTGGCGCCGTTGAAGCCGCTGGAAGACACCCTGTACAAGGAGATCGTCGGCCGCATCAAGCAGGACGATTCCAGCGTGCCGGCGCGCGAGCGTGGCTACTGGTACTACAGCCGCTTCGAGACCGGCCAGGACTACCCGATCCACGCACGCCGCAAGGGCGGCATGGATGCCGCCGAGGAAATCCTGCTGAACGTCAACACGATGGCCGCCGGCAAGGGCTACTTCAGCGTCGGCTCGATGGAAGTCAGCCAGGACAACCAGCTGCTGGCCTGGGCCGATGATGATGTCGGTCGCCGCCAGTACACCATCCGCTTCAAGGACCTGGCCACCGGCAAGGTGCTGCCTGATGTGATCACCGGGAGCTCCGGCGACCTGGTCTGGGCCGACGACAACCGCACCGTGCTGTATGTCGAGAACGATCCGGAAACCCTGCTGACCGTGCGCGTGAAGAAGCACGTGCTGGGCACCCCGGCCAGCGCCGACACCGTCGTCTACGAAGAGAAGGACGACAGCTTCTACATGGGCATCGGCCGCACCCGCGACGATCGCTTCATCACCATCGGCGTGCACAGCACTGTGTCCTCGGAAGAGCGCTACGCGCCGGCCAGCGACCCGACCACGTTCACCGTACTGGCGCCGCGCCAGCGCGATGTGGAGTACGACGCTGACCACTACGACGGCCGCTGGGTGATCCGCACCAACGACGGTGCGAAGAACTTCAAGCTGGTCACCGCACCGACCGATGCGACCTCGCGCGCACAGTGGAAGGACTGGATCGCGCATGACGATGCGGTTTTCATCGAAGGCTTCGAGCTGTTCGATGCGTACACCGCCATCGCCGAACGTTCCGAGGGCCTGGAACGCATCCGCCTGCTGTTCAAGGATGGCCGCAGCGACTACGTGAAGGCCGATGAGCCGGCGTACTCGATGGGCCTGGGCGACAACACCGAGGCCGATACGCCGTGGCTGCGCTACGTCTACACCTCGATGACCACCCCCACCACCGTGTTCGAGCTGAACACCGCCACCGGCGAGCGTCGCCAGCTGAAGGTGCAGCCGGTGATCGGCTATGACGCGTCGAAGTACGAAACCGATCGTGTCTGGATCACCGCACGCGATGGCGTGAAGGTGCCGGTGTCGCTGGTCTACCGCAAGGGCTACCAGAAGGACGGCAAGGGCGCGCTGTTCCAGTACGCCTATGGCAGCTACGGCATGTCGATGGATCCGTACTTCAACCAGACCGCGGTGAGCCTGCTCGATCGTGGCGTGGTGTATGCCATCGCCCATATCCGTGGCGGCCAGGAGATGGGCCGCGACTGGTACGAGAACGGCAAACTGCTGCACAAGCAGAACACCTTCAACGACTTCATCGACGTCACCCGCGGCCTGGTCGCACAGGGCTGGGCGGCGAAGGATCGCGTCGCCGCGTCCGGCGGCAGCGCCGGTGGCCTGCTGATGGGCGCCGTGGCCAACCAGGCGCCGCAGGACTACCGGGTGATGGTGGCGCAGGTACCGTTTGTCGACGTGGTCACCACCATGCTCGACCCGACCATTCCGCTGACCACCAACGAATACGACGAGTGGGGCAACCCCGAGCAGAAGCAGTATTACGACTACATGCTGTCCTACTCGCCCTACGACAACGTGAAGCAGCAGGCGTACCCGGCGCTGTTCGTGGGCACCGGCCTGTGGGATTCGCAGGTGCAGTACTGGGAGCCGGCCAAGTGGGTGGCCAAGCTGCGTGACGACAACACCGGCCATTACCCGATCCTGTTCCGCACCAACATGGAAGCCGGCCACGGCGGCAAGTCGGGGCGCTTCCAGCGCTACCGTGAACTGTCCGAGTCGTACGCGTTCGTGCTGCAGCAGCTGGGCATCGCCCAGCCGTAATGGTGCAGGGGTGCCGGGCGTTGCCTGGCATCCCGAACCGGTATCCTTGCGGCCATGAGCCAGCCCGACCCCTCCGCACCCCGCGATGCTGCCACGCCACCGCGCGTGGTGCGTTTCCGCTGGGCGTGGTGGCTGCTGGCCTACGTCAGCCTGGGCACCGGTATCGTCGGCATCTTCGTGCCGGGCCTTCCCACCACCGTATTCATCCTGATCTCGGCCTGGGCTGCCTCGCGTGGTTCCGAGCGCCTGCACAACTGGCTGCTGCAGCACCCGCGCTTCGGCCCGGCCATTGCCAACTGGCAGGCACACGGGGCGGTCAGCCGCTACGGCAAGTGGATGGCCACGATCACCATGGCGGTATGCGCCGGCATCATGCTCTGGTGCGTGCCGATTGCCTGGGTGAAGTGGCTCTCGATCGGCAGCATGACTGTGGTGGCGATCTGGCTGTGGACACGGCCACTGCCGCCCCCCGCGGATTGAGCGCCTGCGGTAGTGCCGGCCGCTGGCCGGCAACCCGATCCCCTGCACCAACCGCTCAGCCGCCAATGGCTATACTCGGGGCATGAAGATCCCCCATCGAAACGCCATCCTGATTCCGCTGGCAGCGGCTTCGCTGCTGTTCCTCGCCGCCTGCGGCAACAAGGGCCCGCTGGTACTGCCGCAGAAGCCGGTGCCGGTGGAAGAAACCGTCGAACCGGTTGCCGAGCCCGCTACCGAAGCGACCCCGGCGCAGACCGAAGGCAGCGGCACCCCGGCCACGACCGTGGAGCCGGCTGCACCGACCACGCAACCGGCGCCTGCGCCTGCGAAGAAGGTGGGCGGCGGGAATGAGTAAGGCCGGTTCCAAGGCGCTGCGCTTCAGCAAGATGCATGGCGCGGGCAATGATTTCGTAGTGATCGACCTGCGTGACGGCAGCGCGCCGCCCACGCCTGAACTGGCCGCGCGCCTGGCCGACCGCCACACCGGCGTCGGCTGCGATCAGATACTGACCATCGAGGCGCCACGTGCGGAAGGCTCGGTGGCCTCGTACCGCATCTGGAATGCCGACGGTTCCAATTCCGAGCAGTGCGGCAATGGCGCGCGCTGCATCGCGGCCTGGCTGGTGCGCGAGGGCAGCGCGCAGGGCGATGCATTCGTCATCGACAGCCCGCTGGCCAGCCACGAAGTGAAGGTACTGGGCGAGGGGCAGTTTGCGGTGACGATGGGCGTGCCTGCGTTCGAGCCGGTCAACGTGCCGCTGGTGGGCTTCGCCCACGCACGCGAGGAGTACCTGCTGCCGCTGCAGGGCGAGAGCGTACGCTTCGCCGCGGTGTCGATGGGCAATCCGCATGCGGTGATCGAAGTGGGCCTGATCGATGCAGCACCCGTCGAGCGCGTCGGTTCGCTGCTGCAGCAGCATGCCTCGTTCCCGCGCTCGGTGAATGTGGGTTTTGCCCAGGTGATGAGCCCGGCGCATGCACGCCTGCGCGTGTTCGAGCGCGGCGTCGGTGAAACCCTGGCCTGTGGCAGTGGTGCCTGTGCCGCGGCGGTGACCCTGATGCAGCGTGGCCGCCTGCAGCGCGACGCGCGCATCAGCCTGCCCGGGGGTGACCTGCGCATCCAGTGGCCGGGCGATGGCCAGCCGGTGGTGATGGCCGGCCCGACCGCATTCGTCTTCGAAGGGGAGTGGATCGCATGACCGAAACCGTCGACAAGCTCGGGGCCCATGAAGTCGCTGCCTGGTTGCGGCGACATCCCGGCTTCCTCAAGCAGTTCCCGGACCTGGCCCTGACCCTGGTGGTGCCACGCGACGACGGCCCGACCGCGTCGCTGGCCAGCTACCAGCTGGAAGTGCTGCGCGAGAAGAACCGCGAGCTGGCACGACGGTTGGCCGATCTGGGTGCCACCGCCCAGGTCAATGAACGCCTGGCAGTGCGCACGCATCAGCTGACCCTGGCGCTGATGAAGCAGGACAACGCCGCCGACACCCTGCGTGCGATGGCAGCCTCGCTGCAGGAAGATTTCGCCGGCGACCTGGTGCGATTGGTGGTGCACGCGCCGGTGGCTGGGCTGGAGCAGGCCGACTGGCTGCAGGTGATTGCTGCCGATGATGCGCAGCTGGGCCCGTTCCGCGATTGTCTGAACGACGGCGAGCCGATCTGCGGCCGCCTGCAGCCGGAAAAGAACGCCGTGCTGTATGGCGTGCGCAGCGAAGAAGTGCAGACCACCGCGCTGTTGCCGTTGCCGGGCGTGGGCCTGATTGCTGTGGGCAGCCACGACCCGAACCGCTTCTACCCGGGCATGGGCACGCTGTTCCTGCGCATGATGGGCGATGCGTTGGCCACCGGCCTGAAGCGCTTCCCGGGCTGAGCAGGATACGACGATGAGCGCGGTACAGGCCTTCCTGCAGCATCTGCAGGTAGAGCGGCGGATGTCGGCGCATACGCTCGATGCCTACCGCCGTGACCTGGACGCGTTGTCGGTCTGGGCCGAGCCGCGCGGTGTTGCGGTGGACGCACTCGATGCCGAGGCGCTGCGCCAGTTCGTTGCCGATGAGCACCGCAGAGGCCTGTCACCCAAAAGCCTGCAGCGCCGCTTGTCGGCCTGCCGCAGCTTCTACGCCTGGCTGCTCAAGCACGGGCGCATCGAGGTCAGTCCGGCGGCGACGCTGAAGGCGCCGCGTGCGCCGCGCCGGTTGCCGCAGGTGCTTGACGCCGACGAAGCCGTGCAGCTGGTCGAGCTGGAACCGGAAGGTGAGCTCGGCCGCCGTGACCGCGCGCTGCTGGAACTGTTCTATTCCTCTGGCCTGCGCCTGAGCGAAGTCTGCGCGCTGACCTGGCGCGACCTGGATTTCGACAGCGGCCTGGTCAACGTGATGGGCAAGGGCAATCGCCAGCGCCGCGTGCCGTTCGGCCGGCCGGCACGCGAAGCGCTGCAGGCGTGGCGTGCGGAAAGTGGCGGCGGCCCGGCCTCGCCGGTGTTTCCCGGTCGCAACGGGCCGATCAGCCAGCGTGCGGTGCAGATCCGCATCCGCCAGCTGGCGCAGCGCCAGGGCCTGTTCAAGCACGTGCATCCGCACATGCTGCGGCACAGTTTTGCCAGCCATATCCTGGAATCGTCCGGCGACCTGCGCGGTGTGCAGGAACTGCTTGGCCATGCCGACATCGCCACCACCCAGATCTACACCCACCTTGATTTCCAGCACCTGGCCAAGGTCTACGACGCCGCGCATCCACGTGCGAAGCGTCGCAGCAAGGACGACAAGGCTGAATAGACCGCCCTTGATCTGGATCAGGGCAGGGCGGGCGCTATCGGCGCATCGTGGCCGCAGGCCACGAGGACACCGCCACCATGGCGAAGCCCATACCGTTGCATCCCAAACACCCCGAGCGCATCTGCTGGGGCTGCGACCGCTACTGCGCGGCTGACGCCCTGGCCTGCGGCAATGGCTCCGGCCGCACCCAGCACCCGATCGAGACGCAGGGTGAAGACTGGTACCTCGCCTGGGGCATCGAGCCGAATCCGGACCGGCCGTCGCAGGCCAAGCGCTGAACGGCAGGCGTTCCACGTTCGGGCGGTGGGATCCGCGCGCATTGCGATGCGCTCGTCAGAAAGGCGCCCTCCTGTCGATGGGGCGCGGCCAAGCGCTGAACGGCAGCCATCCGCACAGGCTTGATCGCACCCGGCGCTGTCCCCATGTCCCGGGAACAGCTATCGGAGGCCGCATGGACCCCAGTCAGAATCCCAACGTTTTCCACGCCACCACCATCGTCTGCGTCCGTCGCGGCGAGCACGTGGCCATTGCCGGCGACGGCCAGGTCACGCTGGGCCACACCGTGATGAAGGGCAATGCGCGCAAGGTGCGCCGCCTTGGCCGTGACGGCCAGGTGCTGGCCGGCTTCGCCGGTGCCGCCGCCGATGCCTTCACCCTGTTCGAGCTGTTCGAGGCCAAGCTGGAAAAGCACGGCCAGCTGCAGCGCGCTGCGGTCGAACTGGCCAAGGATTGGCGCACCGAGCGCCGCCTCGGCAAGCTCGAGGCCCTGCTGGCAGTGGCCGACAAGGAAACCTCGCTGATCATCAGCGGCACCGGTGATGTGATCGAGCCGGAGGACGGCATCATCGCCATCGGTTCCGGTGGTTCCTATGCACTGTCGGCCGCGCGCGCACTGATGGCGCACACCGAACTGGATGCGCGCACCATTGCCAGCGAAGCGATCGGCATTGCCGGCGACATCTGCATCTACACCAACCGCAACGTGGTGGTCGAGGAGCTGTGAGGGTCGTGCCGGCCGCTGGCCGGCAACCTCATGATCCCCCGCACGCGTGCCTGGTTGCCGGCCAGTGGCCGGCACTACCGACAATGAATCCGTGAGCACATCCATGTCGAAGATCGAAGTTTCCTCCGCCACCATGACCCCGCGCGAGATCGTGCAGGAACTGGACCGGCATATCGTGGGCCAGCACGACGCCAAGCGCGCCGTGGCCATTGCCCTGCGCAACCGCTGGCGCCGCATGCAGCTGGTGCCCGAGCTGCGCAATGAAGTGATGCCGAAGAACATCCTGATGATCGGCCCGACCGGCGTCGGCAAGACCGAGATCGCGCGTCGACTGGCCACCCTGGCCAACGCGCCGTTCGTCAAGGTTGAAGCCACCCGCTTCACCGAAGTCGGCTACGTCGGCAAGGACGTCGAGCAGATCATCCGCGACCTGGCCGATACCGCGGTCAAGCTGTACCGCGAACAGGCCAAGGTGCGCGTGCGTACCCAGGCCGAGGAGCGCGCCGAAGACCGCATCCTCGATGCGCTGCTGCCGCGCCGCAGCGGTGGCATCGGTTTCGATCCGGAAGTCGCCCGCAACGAGCCGTCGGCGCAGGACAACGAGACCCGCATCAAGTTCCGCAAGATGCTGCGCAACGGTGAGCTGGACGAACGCGAGATCGAGCTCGACCTGGCTGCCAACGTCAGCATGGACATCATGACCCCGCCGGGCATGGAGGAAATGGGCCAGCAGCTGAAGTCGATGTTCGCCAACCTCGGCGGCGGCGCCAAGGCGCACAAGCGCACGCTGACCATCAAGGCCGCGCGTCCGCTGCTGATCGAGGAAGAAGCCGGCAAGCTGGTCAACGAGGACGACATCCGCACTGCCGCGATCGAGGCCTGCGAGCAGCACGGCATCGTCTTCATCGACGAGATCGACAAGGTCGCCAAGCGTGGTGACAACGTGGGTGGTGGCGACGTCTCGCGCGAAGGCGTGCAGCGCGACCTGCTGCCGCTGGTGGAAGGCTCCAACGTGTCCACCAAGTACGGCACGATCAAGACCGACCACATCCTGTTCATTGCTTCGGGTGCGTTCCACCTGGCCAAGCCCAGCGATCTGATTCCGGAGCTGCAGGGCCGCTTCCCGATCCGCGTGGAGCTGGGTGCGCTGAGCAAGGGTGATTTCGTGCGCATCCTGACCGAGCCGAAGGCCGCGCTGACCAAGCAGTACGAAGCGCTGCTGGCCACCGAAGGCGTCAAGGTCAGCTTCACTGCCGATGCCATTGATCGTCTGGCCGAGATCGCCTTCCAGGTGAACGAGCGCCAGGAGAACATCGGTGCCCGTCGACTGCACACCGTACTGGAGCGGCTGTTGGATTCGCTCAGCTACGAGGCACCGGACCGCGACGGTGAAACCCTCGCCATCGACAGCGCCTACGTCGATGCACACTTGGGCGAGCTGGTGCAGGACCCGGACCTGAGCCGCTACATCCTGTAATGCCCGACGCTGCAAAGCATGAGGCCGCCGAAAGGCGGCCTTCTGCGTTGGCGGTCAGCGCGAGTGCCGCGTGCGGTAGGCCTGCAGCACCTGGTCGATCACCGCGCTGGTGCGGGCGGCGCTGATGCCGTTCGATGGCGAGTGGCCGTTGCCGCGCAGCTCATCCACCAGAGTGGCGATCAACGGCTGCTGGATCGACGGCGGGTTCGGGATATCGAACGCCTGCACGCCGGCCTCGGTCTCCAGAACCACTTGAACATCCTCAAAGGTGGCAAAGCGCAGCTGTCCGCGATCGCCGGTGATTTCGATTTCATCCTGGCGGCGGAACGCGCAGAAGCTCCATTGCGCGATGCCGTGCGCCCCCGTGCCGGTGCGGAAGCACATCGAGACGCTGTCCTCGGCGACGTAGGCGCCGGTCAACGAGCTGGCCAGGCCACGCACATCGCTCAGCGGCCCCAGCAAATGGTCCAGCAGGTCCAGGGTATGCGAGCCCAGATCGACGAACAGCCCGCCGCCGGCGATCGCCGGATCGGTTCGCCAGAAGTCCGGCGATGCAGCGTTCGCCGAATGCGGCCGGTGCAAGGTGGCGCGCACGCTGCGCGGCGTGCCGATCGCGCCGCTGTCCAGCAGCTGCTTCACCTGCGCGAAGCGGGGCAGGGCGCGACGGTAGTAGGCCACGAACACCGGCACGCCGCTGCGCGCGCTGGCTTCAATGATGCGCTGGCACTCGCCGTGGTCCATGGCCATCGGCTTTTCGATGTAGACCGGCTTGCCCGCGGCAATCGCCTGCAACGCGTAGTGCATGTGCGTGGAGGGCGGCGTCGCAACGTAGATCGCGTTCACTTCCGGGTCGGCGATGAGTGCATCGGCGTCCGCGTACCAGCGGGGAATCGCATGGCGCCGCGCATAATCCTCGGCCAACGCCGCATTGCGGCGCATGACCGCCGCCACCCGTGAGCCCGGCGTGTTGGCCAGAGCCGGCCCGCTCTTCTTCTCGGTGACGCTGCCGCAGCCGATGAAGCCCCACACCACGTTGTCCAGGATCATGGGTCCGTCCTCAGATGAGTGTCGCTGTGGCGGCAGCAGCTCTACTCACGCTTCGGGCAGCGGCTCGGGCACCGTCCCGGGCACGAACACGCCTTCTTTCACGTAGGCGGCCAGGGTCATGTCCAGCGCAAGCATGCCGTCGCGCTTGAGGTCCATCAGTTCCGGTTCGACCATCGCGCCATGCAGTACGCCCAGCACAGTGGCGTGCAGCATGCGCGCGGCGATCTTCGGGTCCGCGCCTTCGCGCAGCTGGCCCAGGTCCTGGGCCCGGCGCAGGGCGCGCTCCATCCGGTCCAGCGCATCGCGGAAGCCGGCCTGCTGCATTTCGGTCAGCACCTTGGTATCGGCCGAGGCGTCACTGCGCAGCATGATCTCCATGGTCTTGCGCAGGCGTTCGTCCTCGGACAGCTCGATGAACGAGTGGATCATCACTGCGCGCAGGTCGTGCACCGGTGTGTCGCGCTGGTCGGTGGAGGTGCGCTCCAGTTCCTGCATGAAGGGCAGGTGCACCCGTTCGACGATCGCGGCCAGCACCTCGCTCTTGTTCTTGAAGTGCCAGTACACCGCGCCACGGGTATAGCCGGCGCGGGCACCGATCATCTCCAGCGTGGTACGGGCCACGCCGTGTTCATGGAAGCAGGCTTCGGCGGCGTCAAGGATGCCTTCCCGGGTTGCCTGGGTGTCCTCTTTGGTCTTGCGGGCCATGGGTGTGGGTACGAGTGCGGGTGAAACGTGGCTGAATTGTACCGGTTTACAAACAAACAAGCATGTATGTATATTTCGCACCCATCATTCCCGTCGTGTGCGTGGCAGGCCCGTCCGGCTCCCACTCCACCCGGGTGGGCGCTGTTCGCACGGTCTTCACCTTCGCTGGTGGAGGGTCCGCCGTATCAGCGCTGGCTGAGACCCTTTCCTTCAAGAGCCTTTCCGTCATGTTGCTGAGCCGAATCCGACCCTTTGCACTGTCGCTGGCAATCGCCGCGACCGTGGCTGCCTGCGGCGGCCAACCCCAGGCCCCCGAACAGGGCCCGGGTGACGTCACCGTGGTCACGCTGAAGTCCGAGACCGTGGGCCTGACCCGCGAGCTGCCGGGCCGTACCAACGCCTTCCTGGTCGCCGAAGTGCGTCCGCAGGTCAACGGCATCGTCGCCAAGCGCCTGTTCACCGAGGGCGGCATGGTCAAGGCTGGCGAGCCGCTGTACCAGATCGAGGACGCCAGCTACCGCGCACAGGCCAACAGTGCCCGTGCCCAGCTGGCGCGTGCCGAGGCCACCGCCAACGCCGCGCGCCTGAGCGCCAAGCGCATCACCGAGCTGGCCAAGGTCGATGCGGTCAGCCAGCAGGACCTGGAAAACGCGGTGGCCGCGCAGAAGCAGGCCGAGGCTGACGTCGGTGCCGCCAAGGCCGCGCTGGATGCGGCCAACGTCACTCTGGGCTACGCCCGCATCACCGCGCCGATCAGCGGCCGCATCGGCAAGTCCAGCGTCACCCAGGGTGCGCTGGTCAGCGCCGGCCAGGCCAATGCGCTGGCCACCGTGCAGCAGCTGGACCCGATCTATGTGGACCTGACCCAGTCCTCGGCCGAGCTGCTGCAGCTGCGCCGCGAGCTGGCCGCGGGCCGCCTGCAGGACAACCAGACGCTGCCGGTCAGCATCCTGATGGAAGACGGCAGCACCTTCGAGCACAAGGGCACGCTGGAGTTCTCCGAAGTCAGCGTCGACCCGGCCACTGGCAGCTTCGGCCTGCGCGTGAAGGTGGACAATCCGGACGGCCTGCTGATGCCGGGCACGTACGTGCGCGCGGTGATCGGTGGCGGCGTGCGCAGCGATGCGGTGCTGGTACCGATGCAGGGCATCGCCCGCGATCCGAAGGGCGACACCACCGCCATGGTGGTCGGCAAGGACAACAAGGTCGAAGTGCGCCCGGTCAAGGTCAGCCGTACGGTCGGCGACAAGTGGCTGGTCGAGGACGGTCTGAAGGCCGGCGACAAGGTCATTGTCGAAGGCCTGCAGAAGATCGGCCCCGGCATGCCGGTCAAGGCCACCGAGAAGGGCGCTGCTCCGGCCAAGCCGGCAGCGGCCGCCCAGCCTGCCGCCCCGGCCGGCGACGCGAAGTAAGCGGAGAACCCCATGGCACGCTTTTTCATCGATCGACCCATCTTCGCGTGGGTGATCGCCATCATCATCATGCTCGCCGGCGGCCTGGCCCTGTTCAAGCTGCCGGTCTCGATGTACCCCAACGTCGCACCGCCGGCGGTGGAAATCAGCGCCACCTACCCGGGTGCATCGGCCAAGGTGGTCGAGGACTCGGTGACGCAGATCATCGAGCAGAACATGAAGGGCCTTGATGGCCTGATCTATTTCTCCTCCAACAGCTCGTCCAACGGCCAGGCCACCATCACCCTGACCTTCGAGAGCGGCACCAACCCGGACATCGCCCAGGTGCAGGTGCAGAACAAGCTGCAGCTGGCCATGCCGCTGCTGCCGCAGGAAGTGCAGCGGCAGGGCATCAACGTGGCCAAGTCCAGCTCGGGCTTCCTGAACGTCATCGCGTTCGTGTCCGAGAACGGCAGCATGGACGCCAACGACATCGCCGACTACGTCGGTTCCAATGTCGTCGACCGTCTGAGCCGCGTGCCGGGCGTGGGCAACATCCAGGTGTTCGGTGGCAAGTACGCCATGCGTATCTGGCTGGACCCGAACAAGCTGCATACCTATGGCCTGTCCGTTGCGGAAGTGACCGCAGCAGTCAAGGCACAGAACGCCCAGGTGGCCATCGGCCAGCTCGGCGGCGCGCCGTCGATCAAGGGCCAGCAGCTCAACGCCACCATCAATGCGCAGTCGCGCCTGCAGACCCCGGAACAGTTCCGCAACATCATCGTGCGCGGCGCGCAGGACGGTGCCGAACTGCGCCTGGGCGATGTCGCCCGTGTCGAACTGGGTGCAGAGTCCTACGACTTCGTCACCCGCTACAACGGCCAGCCGGCCAGCGGCCTGGCGGTCACCCTGGCCACCGGCGCCAACGCGCTGGATACCGCGGCCGGCGTGGATGCCGCGCTGCAGGACATGAAGAGCTTCTTCCCGGCCGGCCTGAAGGCCGAGATCCCGTACGACACCACCCCGTTCGTGCGCGTGTCGATCAAGGGCGTGGTGCAGACCCTGATCGAAGCGATCGTGCTGGTGTTCGTGGTGATGTACCTGTTCCTGCAGAACTTCCGCGCCACCCTGATCCCGACCATCGCCGTGCCGGTGGTGCTGCTGGGTACCTTCGGCGTGCTGGCGATGCTGGGCTTCTCGGTGAACATGCTGACCATGTTTGCGATGGTGCTGGCGATCGGCCTGCTGGTGGACGATGCCATCGTGGTGGTGGAGAACGTCGAGCGCATCATGTCCGAGGAAGGACTGTCGCCGCTCGAGGCCACCCGCAAGTCGATGGGCCAGATCACCGGCGCGCTGGTGGGTATCGGCCTGGTGCTGTCGGCGGTGTTCGTGCCGATGGCCTTCATGAGCGGTTCCACCGGCGTGATCTACCGCCAGTTCTCGGCCACGATCGTTTCGGCGATGGCGCTGTCGGTGCTGGTCGCGATCGTGCTGACCCCGGCGCTGTGCGCGACCATGCTCAAGCCGCTGAAGAAGGGTGAGCACCACGTCGCACACAAGGGCTGGTCCGGTCGTTTCTTCAATGGTTTCAACCGCGGCTTCGACCGCACCAGCGAAAGCTACCAGCGCGGTGTGCGCGGCATCATCCACCGTCCGTGGCGCTTCATGGGCATCGTGGCGGCACTGTTCGTGCTGATGGGCGTGCTGTTCGTGCGCCTGCCCAGCTCGTTCCTGCCCAACGAAGACCAGGGCGTGCTGATGGCGCTGGTGCAGGCGCCGGTCGGTGCCACCCAGGAGCGTACGCTGGAATCGATCGCGGCACTGGAAAACCACTTCCTGCAGAACGAGAAGGATGCGGTGGACTCGGTGTTCTCGGTGCAGGGCTTCAGCTTCGCCGGTATGGGCCAGAACGCGGGCATGGCATTCGTCAAGCTGAAGGACTGGAGCGAGCGTGACGCCGACAATGGCGTGATGCCGATCACCGGTCGCGCGATGGCGGCACTGGGCCAGATCAAGGATGCCTTCATCTTCGCCTTCCCGCCGCCGGCCATTCCGGAACTGGGTACCGCGTCGGGCTACACCTTCTTCCTGAAGGACAACAGCGGCCAGGGCCACGAGGCACTGGTGGCCGCGCGCAACCAGCTGCTGGGCCTCGCCGCCGGCAGCAAGAAGCTGGCCAACGTGCGCCCGAACGGCCAGGAAGACACGCCGCAGTTCCGCATCGACATCGATGCAGCCAAGGCGACCTCGCTGGGGCTGTCGATCGACCAGATCAACGGTACCTTGGCCGCCGCATGGGGCAGCTCGTACATCGACGACTTCGTCGATCGTGGCCGCGTCAAGCGTGTGTTCGTGCAGGCCGACCAGCCGTTCCGCATGGTGCCGGAGGACTTCGATCTGTGGTCCGTGAAGAACGACAAGGGCGAGATGGTGCCGTTCAGCGCGTTCGCCACCAAGCACTGGGACTACGGTTCGCCGCGTCTTGAGCGCTACAACGGTGTGTCGGCCATGGAAATCCAGGGCGAACCGGCCCCGGGTGTCGCGTCCGGTGATGCCATGGCCGAGATCGAACAGCTGGCCAAGCAGCTGCCGGCGGGCTTCGGCATCGAGTGGACGGCGATGTCCTACCAGGAACGCCAGGCCGGCTCGCAGACGCCGCTGCTGTACACGCTGTCGCTGATGATCGTGTTCCTGTGCCTGGCCGCGATGTATGAAAGCTGGAGCGTGCCGACCGCGGTGCTGCTGGCGGCCCCGCTGGGTATCCTCGGCGCGGTGCTGGCCAATACCTTCAAGGGCCTGGAACGCGACATCTACTTCCAGGTGGCGATGCTGACCACGGTGGGCCTGACCAGCAAGAACGCGATCCTGATCGTCGAGTTCGCCAAGGAAAACCTGGAGAAGGGGGCCAGCCTGATCGAGTCGATCATGCACGCCGTGCGCGACCGCTTGCGCCCGATCGTGATGACCTCGCTGGCCTTCGGCATGGGCGTGGTGCCGCTGGCAATCTCCACCGGTGCCGGCTCCGGTGCCAAGCAGGCGATCGGCACCGGCGTGCTTGGCGGCATGATCGTCGGCACCGTGCTCGGCGTGTTCTTCGTGCCGCTGTTCTTCGTGGTGGTGCAGCGCGTGTTCAAGCGCAAATCCTCCACGTAAGCGAAACGGTAGTGCCGGCCGCTGGCCGGCACCTACTGCCCGCGTGATGTGAATCCAACGAGGTTGCCGGCCAGCGGCCGGCACTACCTCCTGCCATCCGGCAGTACCGATGGAAGTCATTCCCATGAAAAGTGCATCCCTGTTTCTTTCCATTGCCGCCGCGCTCGCGCTCGCCGGCTGCTCCACCCTGGTGCCGAAGAACACCGCCGTTGCTCCGGCCATTCCGGCGCAGTGGCCGGCCGAGGCCGCGCAGGGCGAGGTGGCCGATGTTGCCGCCGTCGGCTGGCGCGACTTCTTCACCGATGCGCGCCTGCAGCAGGTGATCGACCAGTCGCTGCAGAACAACCGCGACCTGCGCGTGGCCGTACTCAACGTTGAACGCGCGCGCGGCCAGTACCGCGTACAGCGCGCCGACCGTGTGCCCGGCGTGGCCGTCACCGGTCAGATGGACCGCCGTGGTACCGACGCCGGTGTCACCGAGCAGTTCACCGCCGGTGTTGGCGTAGCCGAGTTCGAGCTGGATCTGTTCGGCCGCGTGCGCAATCTCAGTGAAGCGGCGCTGCAGCAGTACTTCGCCGTGGCCGCCAACCGCCGCAACGCGCAGCTGAGCCTGGTGGCCGAGACCGCCACGGCGTGGCTGACCTACGGGGCGGACGCGCAGCGGCTGAAGATCGCCGATGCCACGCTGAAGACCTACGAGGATTCGCTGCGGCTGGCCGAGGCCCGCCACGAGCGTGGTGGCAGTTCGGCGCTGGAGCTGACCCAGACCCGTACCCTAGTCGAGACCGCACGTACGGATGCTGCACGCCTGCGTGGCCAGCTGGCCCAGGACCGCAATGCGCTGGCGCTGCTGGCCGGTGGCCAGTTGGATCCGGCACTGCTGCCGGACAGCATCGAACCGCAGCTGCTGGCACTGGCACCGCCGCCGGCCGGCCTGCCCAGCGACGTGTTGCTGCAGCGCCCGGACATCATGGCCGCCGAACACCAGCTGCTGGCGGCCAACGCCAACATCGGTGCGGCACGCGCGGCGTTCTTCCCGAGCATCTCGCTGACCGGCAGCATCGGTAGTGGTTCGAGCGAATTGTCCAACCTGTTCGACAGTGGCACCCGCGTGTGGAGCTTCCTGCCGAAGATCACGCTGCCGATCTTCCAGGGCGGCAAGCTGCGCGCCAATCTGGCCATCGCCAATGCCGATCGTGACATTGCGCTGGCGCAGTACGAGAAGTCGATCCAGGTGGGCTTCCGCGAAACCGCCGATGCGCTGGCGTTGAACGTCAGCCTGGATGAGCAGGTGAGTTCACAGCAGCGCTTGGTGGAAGCGGCCGAACAGGCCAACCGCCTGTCGCAGGCACGCTACGACGCTGGCCTGGACAGCTTCGTGACCCTGCTTGATGCGCGCCGTACCGCCTACAACGCGCAGCAGACCCAGCTGCAGGCGCAGCTGGCCCAGCAGGCCAACCGCATCACCCTGTACAAGGTGCTGGGCGGCGGCTGGCACGAGCGCAGCTGAAGGACAGCCGGCCAGCTGCCGGCTCTACCTTGATGATCGAGGGTAATGCCGGCCGCGGGCCGGCATTGTCATTCCAGAGCGTGTGCGCTACACCGCTTCATCGTCGCGCCGTGCTGCATGGCAGGCGCGCACCCGCGCCAGCGCGTCGCCGGCTTCGCGGGCCATCTGCTCGTACTCACGGCGGATTTCTTCCAGCCGCTCCTCGTCCAGTTCTTCCAGATCCAGAAGCTCGTTGTTGGCCTCGCTGGTCGCGCGGATCAGCTCGTCCAGCTTGATCTGCATCGCCGCGGTGTCCGCGTTCTGCGTGTGCTGGATCAGGAACACCATCAGGAAGGTGATGATGGTGGTGCCGGTGTTGATCACCAGCTGCCAGGTGTCGTTGAAACCGAACACCGGACCGCTGATGCCCCAGATCACCACGATCGCTACCGCAGCCAGGAAGGTCCACGGCGAACCGGTGGCGGCCGCGGCCTTCTTGGCGATCGTATTGAACAGATTGCGTGCTTTCATCGTCGTCGTCCCACTCAGGTGACGAGGATGATCGGCAGTAGCTCGTGCAGGGGCCGTGCAGCCGCCGCGAGGCAGCTCAGGCGCGCAGGCGCGGGGCGTCCTGCAGGCGCACCGGGCTGGTCTGGTAGACGTGCTGCCAGCAACGGTCGACGAATTCGCGGGCCTGGGCTTCGCTCAGGCGCGGCATGATCTGCAGGGCGTACTGGGTCTGGAACATCTCGTCGCGCTGCGCATTGCTGGCGCGCGGCTGGGTGATCAGCGAATCACAGGCGAACTTGATCCACGGCACGTAGGAGCCGAAGGAGTTGTGCGGTAGTGCGCCGTCGGCATGCTGGCGACGCCAGTGGTCAAGCTCGGCGTCAACGTTGATGACCGGGGGAATGGTGGGGACTTCAGCGTGCATGACAATCCAGTTCGGTTGAGTGGAAAGGGAGTGGGGGTTCATCCGAGTGTGGCCGATGAGGCAGTGGATGCCGCGTCAGCGAGATGTGGAGCCGGCGTTGCGATTGCCTATCAACTGCGCATGCTCGACCGCGCCGAGGTCTTCGGCGATGTTGGCCATCGCATTGCACAGGCGCTCATGGTCGAGCGGATGGCCACGCACCAGTTCCAGCTGCAGGCCCTGGTAGGCGGTCCAGAACAGCGCGCCGCGCTGGTGCAGCGCGTACTGCTGCTGCAGGCGCTCGCGGATGGCATCAAGCATCGGGTCGGGCGTGGGGCGGACGGCGTGCGCGCACATGGCTGGCTCCGCCGGGGAGAGAAGGCCCCGGTAACCCCACCCTAGGCGCCTCGGCCGGGTGGGGTGTTACCGCAGCGTATGCACGCAGCGCAGCTGACTGTGCGCGGGTTCACAGCAATGGCCGCAAACGCTGCCGGCACTAGGGCAGGCCGGCACTGAAGCGTTCATTAAGCGGGTTCAACAGGACACTGCGCGGTGTTCATTCACCGATGTCTTCGTTCCAGATCTCCGGATGCTGCGCAATGAAGCCGCCCAGCAGGTCCACGCATTCCTGGCTGTCCAGGTCGATCACGTTGACGCCGTTTTCGCGCAGCCAGTCGATACCGCCCTGGAAGGTGCGCGATTCGCCCACCACCACGGTGCCGATGTTGAACTGGCGCACCAGCCCCGAGCAGTACCAGCACGGCGCTAGGGTGGTGACCATGATGGTGTCCTGGTAGCGGCGCTGGCGGCCGGCCTTGCGGAACGCATCGGTTTCGCCGTGCACCGACGGGTCGCCTTCCTGCACGCGGCGGTTGTGGCCGCAGCCGAGCAGGCGGCCGTCGTTGTGGTACAGCGCCGCGCCGATCGGCACGCCGCCTTCGGCCAGGCCCTGGCGGGCTTCGGCGATGGCGGTCTGCAGCAGGGCCTGGTAGTCGGGCGTGGTGATCATGCGGGGCTCCGGTAAGTCGTGGCCCGCCATGATACGGGCAGGGGGTGCCGCTGGCCCCCGGCGGTGCGATAATCGGGGCCATGAGCGAATCCCCCTACAAAGCCGGTACCACCCATTTCGGGTTCCGCGACGTCGCCGCCAAGGACAAGCAGAAGCTGGTCGGCCAGGTGTTCACCTCGGTCGCGCGCAACTACGACCTGATGAACGACCTGATGAGCCTGGGTGTGCACCGGGCGTGGAAGCGCTACTACGTGGCGACCGCGCAGGTGAAGCCGGGCGACCGTGTGCTCGATCTGGCCGGCGGGACCGGCGATATCGCCGCCCTGCTGAAGGAGCGCGTCGGCGCCGAGGGCTCGGTGGTGCTGGGCGACATCAACGCCGGCATGCTGTCGGTCGGCCGTGACCGTCTGACCAACCGCGGCCTGGTGCTCGGCCTGGACTACGTGCAGTGCAACGCCGAGGCCCTGCCGTTCCCGGACAACAGCTTCGACCTGGTGACCATTGCCTTCGGCCTGCGCAACGTGACCGACAAGGACGCTGGCCTGCGCGAGATGTACCGCGTGCTGAAGGTGGGTGGCCAGGCCCGCGTGCTGGAATTCTCCGAAGTCACCGCCGACTGGTTCAAGCCGATCTACGACTTCCACTCGTTCAAGATCCTGCCCAAGCTGGGCAAGCTGTTCGCCAATGATTCGGACAGCTACCAGTACCTGGCCGAGAGCATCCGCAAGCACCCGCCGCAGGACGAACTGAAGGCGATGATGGGGCAGGCCGGGTTCGAGCGCTGCCACTACAAGAACCTGACCGGCGGCATCGTTTCGATCCACTCCGGTTACAAGCTGTAAGCCCTGCTCTGGTGGGTGCCAACCTTGGTTGGCACACGCCTGCACCGGGCGCTGACACATCCGTGCCAACCAAGGTTGGCACCTACCGGTAGAGGCCAACCTTGGTTGGCATGCGCCCGAGGCGCAGCGCAGCCCCGGCCGCCCGTACCGCGTCCGCCGCCATTCCGGTAGAAGCCAACCTTGGTTGGCATGCGCCGGAGGCGCAGGATCGGCCCCGGCCGCCATTACCCTGCACCGCGCAACGCCTGCGGAGCCGGAGGGAGTTACCATTGGGGGTCTGATCCCCGTAACGGTCCCGATTCATGCGTAATCCGCTGATGCTCCTTCCGCTGGCCGTGGCCCTGGCCGCCGGCTGCTCCCAGGAGGCGGCCGCGCCCGCCGCCGCCCCGACTGCCGCCAAGGCCCCCGCCGCCCCCGTGAACGCCGAGAACCGCAGCCACGACGAAAGCTCTTACGCCGAGCCGGACAAGGTCGTCATCAAGGACATCGCGCTGGATCTGAAGCTGGACTTCGACCAGAAGCAGATCGGCGGCACCGCCACCTACACCCTGGAATGGAAGCAGAAGGACGCCAAGCAGCTGGTGCTCGACACCCGCGAGCTGACCGTGTCCAAGGTTGAGGCCGTCGCTGCCGATGGCGCGCGCAGCCCGCTGAAGTTCGAGCTGGCCGCCGCTGACAAGGTGTTCGGCAGCAAGCTGACCATCGAAGCCCCGGAACAGCCGGCCAAGGTGGAAGTGACCTACCACACCGCGCCGACCGCCTCGGGCCTGCAGTGGCTGGCACCGTCGATGACCGAGGGCAAGAAGCTGCCCTTCATGTTCAGCCAGTCGCAGGCCATCCACGCCCGTTCCTGGGTGCCGCTGCAGGACACCCCGAGCGTGCGCTTCACCTACAGCGCGCACGTGGTCTCGCGCCCGGACGTGATGGTGCTGATGAGCGCCGACAACGATCCGAAGGCCGCGCGTGACGGTGACTACACCTTCAAGATGCCGCAGCCGATTCCGTCGTACCTGCTGGCCATCGCCGCCGGCGACCTGGTGTTCGAGCCGATCTCCGGCCGCTCCGGCGTCTGGGCCGAGCCGACCATGGTCAACAAGGCCGCCAAGGAGTTCGAAGACACCGAGAAGATGATCGGTGCCGCCGAGAAGCTGTACGGCGAATACCGCTGGGGCCGTTACGACATGCTGGTGCTGCCGCCGTCGTTCCCGTTCGGCGGCATGGAGAACCCGCGCCTGACCTTCGCCACCCCGACCGTGATCGTCGGTGACAAGTCGCTGGTCTCGCTGGTCGCCCACGAACTGGCGCACAGCTGGTCGGGCAACCTGGTGACCAACGCCAGCTGGAAGGACATCTGGCTCAATGAAGGCTTCACCACCTACGTCCAGGGCCGCATCACCGAAGCTCTGTACGGCAAGGAAATGGCCGAGATGGAGAAGCAGATCGACCAGACCGACCTGCTGGCCGAAGTGAAGGACATGAGCCCGGCCGACCAGGCGCTGGCGCTGCCGCCGCTGAACGAGCGTGACCCCGACGAAGCCCTGAGCCAGGTCGCCTACGTCAAGGGTTCGTGGTTCCTGGAATTCCTGGAGCAGCGCTTCGGCCGCGAAACCTTCGATCCGTTCCTGCGTGGCTGGTTCGATGACCACGCCTTCCAGAGCGCGAACACCGACCAGTTCGTCGCGTACATGAAGAAGAACCTGCTGCCGAAGAATCCGTCGGCCGTGACCGAGGCCGAACTGACGGCGTGGCTGGACGAGCCGGGCATCCCGGCGTTCGCGGCCAAGGCGCAGTCGCGCAACTTCAGCAGCGTCGATACCGCGCGCATCGCCTTTGCCAGCGCCGGCACCGTGCCGAGCAGCCAGGTCATCGCCGACTGGAGCACGCAGGAATGGGTGCGCTTCATCGACGGCCTGGGCGCGACCCAGCCGCTGGACAAGCTGGCCACGCTGGACAAGGCGTTCCACTTCACCGGTACCCCGAATGGCGAGATCGCCATGCGCTGGTACCCGCTGGCGATCCGCAGCGGTTATGAGCAGGCCAACGAAGGGGCCGCTGCGTTCATCGAGCGCGTCGGCCGTCGCAAGCTGATCCTGCCGATCTACGCCGAACTGGTGAAGACCCCGAAGGGTCTGGAGCTGGCCAAGCAGGCCTTCGAAAAGGCCAAGCCGGGCTACCACCCGATCACCACCGCCTCGGTCCAGGACATGCTGGCCAAGGCCGAAGCCAAGTAAGAGAACGCGCCGGGTATCCCCCGGCGCTTTTTTTGTAGAGTCGAGCTTGCTCGACTGGCTCTTCAACAGCAGTCGAGCAAGCTCGACTCTACAGATATGCGAAAACACGAAGGACCTCCGCCATGAAACGACTGATCCTGCTCACCGCCTGTACGCTGGCCCTGACCGCCTGCAGCAACCCCGAGGAAGAACGCAAGGCGCAGGAAGCCGCCGCAGCCGCCGTGCAGGCGCAGAAGGAAGCCAAGGCCGAAGACGTGGCCAAGCAGTACGACATGGCCGTGGCCGCACAGGACTGGGAGCGTGCGCGCCTGCATGGCGCCTCGCTGCTGGACCAGTACAAGGACACCGCCGCCGCCGAGCGCATCGCCGCCGGCTTCGACGAGGTCAAGGCCAAGGGCGATGCTGCGCGCGACCTGCGCCGCATGCAGGCGCTGTGGCAGTACAACCAGATCCCGGTCGGCAACAAGGGCAACCAGGTTTCGGCGCAGATCTACAGCAAGGAACGGGTGGACGTGGATGGCAGCGGTGCCAAGCCGGTGCAGCTGGTGTTCCGCGATCATCCGGAGTGGAAGCGGCATGCCTACCTGGTGCTGCAGGCCGGCGATTTCCGTTGCCCGCAGTGCACGGTGAAGGTGACCGTGGACGACGGCAAGCCGATTTCCATGGCGGCCTGGCGCCCGAAGACCGATGAAGCCATCGCGCTGTTCATCACCGACCAGAAGGCGCTGTGGAAGCTGGCGCGCAAGGGCAAGTCGATCAGCATCGAGTTCCCGGTCAAGGCCGGCGGCACGCGTACTGCCGTGTTCGAAACCGGTGGTGTCGACGCCAGCCGCATGCCGCAGTGGTGGCAGTGAAGGTTGCGGCGGGCAGCGCAGTGCACGCGTTGTCCGCGATCCGGCACTGGGTGTTCGACATGGACGGCACACTGACGGTGGCCGTGCATGACTTCGCCGCGATCCGCCGCGCGCTGGAGATCGCCGCGGAGGAAGACATCCTCGACCACATCGCGGCGCTGCCGGATGCACCGGCGCAGGCCAAGCGTGAGTGGCTGCTGGATCACGAGCGCACGCTGGCCGAGGACGCGCTGCCGGCACCGGGCGCGGTGAAGCTGCTGCGCGCGCTGTCGGCGGCGGGCTGCCGGCTGGGCATCCTGACCCGCAACGACCATGCGCTGGCGAAGCTGACCCTGGACGCGATCGGGGTCGGGGAACTGTTCGACGATGCCGACATCATCGGCCGCGATGAAGCGGTGCCCAAGCCGTCGCCGGATGGCCTGCAGCAGCATCTTCGACGCTGGGGAATCGGGGCTGCGGAGGCGGTGATGGTCGGAGACCACGCCTATGACCTGGAGTGCGGGCGCGCCGCGGGCGCCCATACCGTGCTGGTCAACCTGCCGGAGAACCCGTGGCCAGGCAGTGCCGACTGGCATTTCGCCGATTGCCGTGCACTGTTGGCGGCCTGGCAGCAGAAGGGGTAGTGCCGGCCGCTGGCCGGCAGTGTCGACCAGGGTCGACACCTACCAGAGCAAAGCGTGTCGACCAAGGTCGACACCTACCAGAGCAAAGCGTGTCGACCAAGGTCGACACCTACCAGAGCAAAGCGTGTCGACCAAGGTCGACACCTACCAGAGCAAAGCGTGTCGACCAAGGTCGACACCCACCGAGCGGGTGCGCGGGCAGTTCGTTTACGCGCCCAGCGCGTAACCGAACTGCTGCTTGAACTGCTCGTTGAACTCGTCAAAGGTGAAGCGCTGGTTCTGGGTGCCCGGGTGCTCCACCTTCAGCGCGCCCATCAGGTTGCCCATGCGGCCGATGGTCAGCCAGTCGTAGCCCTTCTGGATGCCGTAGATCAGGCCGGCGCGGAAGGCGTCGCCACAACCGGTCGGGTCGACCACGCGGCGCTCGTGCGCCGGCGGGATGTCGTAGCTCTTTTCCGGGGTGTGGATGACCGCGCCCTTCGGGCCACGGGTGGTGATGTAGGCCTTGACCCGGCTGACGATCTCCTTCTCGTCCCAACCGGTGCGTTCCTGCAGCAGATTCGACTCGTAGTCGTTGACCACCACGTAGTCGGCCTGCTCGATGAACGCGCGCAGCTCCGGGCCGTTGAACAGCGGCATGGCCTGGCCCGGGTCGAAGATGAACGGAATGCCGTCTTCGTGGAATTCCTGCGCGTTCTGGATCATGCCTTCGCGGCCGTCCGGGCCGACCAGGCCCAGGGTCACGCCCGGTACGCCACGCACGTGGTTCTCGTAGGAGCGCATCATCGCGCCCGGGTGGAAGGCGGTGATCTGGTTGTTGTCGTGGTCGGTGGTGATGAACGCCTGCGGGGTGAACAGCTCATCGATCACGCGCACGCGCGACAGGTCGATGCCCAGGCCGTCGAAGTATTCGCGGTACGGACCGAAGTCCGAACCCACGGTGCCCATCGGGATCGGCTGGCCGCCCAGCAGGTGCAGGTTGTAGGCGATGTTGCCGGCGCAGCCGCCGAACTCGCGGCGCATGCGCGGCACCAGGAAGGACACGTTCAGGATGTGCACCTTGTCCGGCAGGATGTGATTCTTGAACTGGTCCGGGAACACCATGATGGTGTCGAAGGCAAGAGAACCACAGATCAGAGCGGACATCGATGTAAGCCTATGCGGTGAATTTTGGGGTGGGCCGGCCCGGTTCGGCGGGCAAGCAAACGGCGCCCTTGGGCGCCCGACGGCGCAAAGGTTACCCGCTGGTGCCGCTCAGGGCCAGAACCGGGTGAGACCCGATCAGGCCGAAAGCCTGTGAAGACGCGGGTTCAGCTAGTTTTTTCCTTGCTCGGCGGCAGGCGGGTTGCTAGGCTTGTCGGCCTCGATTTCTGCCCATTTTTTCGCCATCCCGCGGCGGGCACGACACCCCTCAGGACTCCTTCCTCAGATGTTCAAGAAACTCCGTGGCATGTTCTCCAACGACCTGTCCATCGACCTGGGCACGGCCAACACCCTCATCTACGTGCGCGGGCAGGGGATCGTGCTGAACGAGCCATCGGTCGTGGCCGTGCGTCAGGACCGTGCCATTGGTGGCACCCGCTCGGTGGCAGCCGTAGGCGCCGAAGCCAAGCAGATGCTTGGCCGTACCCCGGGCCACATCACCACCATCCGCCCGATGAAGGACGGCGTCATCGCCGATTTCACCTACACCGAGGCGATGCTCAAGCACTTCATCAAGAAGGTGCACAAGTCGCGCGTGCTGCGCCCGAGCCCGCGCGTGCTGGTCTGCGTGCCGGCCGGCTCGACCCAGGTCGAGCGCCGCGCGATCAAGGAATCGGCCGAGGAAGCCGGTGCCCGTGACGTGTTCCTGATCGAAGAACCGATGGCCGCTGCGATCGGCGCCGGCATGCCGGTCACCGAAGCTCGTGGCTCGATGGTCATCGACATCGGCGGCGGCACCACCGAAGTTGCGGTGATCTCGCTCAACGGCATCGTCTATTCGGCCTCGGTCCGCATCGGCGGCGACCGCTTCGACGAGTCGATCACCAACTACGTGCGCCGCAACCACGGCATGCTGATCGGTGAAGCCACCGCCGAGCGCATCAAGGTCGAGCTGGGCTGCGCCTACCCGCAGGCGGAAGTGATCGAGATGGAAATCTCCGGCCGCAACCTCGCCGAGGGCGTGCCGAAGATGATCAAGATCAGCTCCAACGAAGTGCTCGAGGCCCTGCACGAACCGCTGTCGGGCATCGTCAGCGCGGTCAAGCTGGCGCTGGAGCAGACCCCGCCGGAACTGTGCGCCGACGTCGCCGAGCGCGGCATCGTGCTGACCGGTGGTGGCGCCCTGCTGCGTGACCTGGACCGCCTGATTTCCGAGGAAACCGGCCTGCACGTGCAGGTGGCGGACGATCCGCTGACCTGCGTGGCCCGCGGCGGTGGCCGTGCGCTGGAGCTGGTCGACATGCACGGCAACGAGTTCTTTGCGCCGGAATAAGCCGTCCCGGCTGCCTGCGCCCGCAGCGCCCCTCCGGGGTGCGGCCCACCATGAGGGTAGGCCGGCACCGGCGGGGCGTCCGCGTGTTTCCCTTCCGCCTTCTGCCAGTTGAATCGTTGCCGTGCCGCCCTACGCCGGACCTCCCGTTGCTTCCCGATCCGGTGATGCCGCCAGCCCGCTGCGTCTGCTGGCTTATCTCGCACTGGCCATCACCCTGATCGTGCTTGACGACCAGGCCGGCTGGCTTGCGCAGCTGCGCGGGCAGGCCAACAGCCTGGTGCAGCCGGTATGGGCACTGGCGGGACTGCCGGGCAAGCTCGGCAACCAGGTCAAGGACTCGGCGGCCAGCCACGGCCAGCTGGTCAACGAGAACCGTGAACTGCGCAACCAGCTGCTGCTGGCCAACGCCCGCCTGACCCGCCTGCAGACCGCCGCGTTGGACAACGCCCAGCTGCGTGAACTGCTGAACGTGGCCGAGCGCAGTGGCCTGGACGTGCAGCTGGCGCCGATCCTGGACATCGACCTGGATCCGGTGAAGCAGCGCCTGGTGCTCGACGCCGGCAGCCGCGAAGGCGTGCACGTCGGCCAGGCGGTGATCGATGCCGGCGGTCTGATGGGCCAGGTGATCAGCGTCACTGGCGGTACCTCCACCGTGCTGCTGCTGACCGACCCCGACCATGCCGTGCCGGTGACGGTGGCCCGCAACGGCGTTCGCCTGATCGTCTACGGCCGCGGCGACAAGCTGGAACTGCGCGACATCCCGCTCAGCGCCGGCGTGGAGGTGGGCGATGAGATCGTCACCTCCGGCCTCGGTGGCCGCTTCCCGGCCGGGTTCCCGGTCGGCACCATCACCGGCCTGCGCCCGGACGACACGCACGCCTTCCTGGTCGGCGAACTGAAGCCGGCGGCGCAGCTGGACCGCGGCCGCGACGTGCTGCTGCTGCGCCCGGGTGCAGCAATTCGCTTGCCTGCGGCCAGCGAATTGCTTCAGCCAAGTTTGCCTTCGGCAAACCAGGCTGC
Source organism: Stenotrophomonas sp. STK17_22 (assembly GCF_051983905.1). Lineage (NCBI taxonomy): Bacteria > Pseudomonadati > Pseudomonadota > Gammaproteobacteria > Lysobacterales > Lysobacteraceae > Stenotrophomonas > Stenotrophomonas sp. STK17_22. The sequence goes on along the minus strand of NZ_CP197010.1, from coordinate 4,478,015 downwards.
CGGGGGGGCGTCCCACCTTACCCCCGCGCCTTCGGCGCGCCCCCCTCAACAAGAGGGGGGCTCTCCACCCGATGCTGGGTCGGCGACGGTAGTGCCGGCCGCTGGCCGGCAACCGACCGCGCCGGAGGCCCAGCGATGAGCCGCCTGCGCGACAACCCGTGGGTGCTGCCGGCCAGCCTGGTGGTGGCGCTGCTGCTGGGCCTGCTGCCGTTGCCGGCGCTGCTGCAGCCGCTGCGCCCGTACTGGTTGGCGCTGGTGCTCGCGTACTGGGTGATTGAAGCGCCTGAGCGTGTCGGCCTGGGCGTCGCTTTCGCCAGTGGCGTGATCGCCGATCTGCTGTACGGCGGTGTACTCGGCGAACAGGCGCTGCGGCTGGTGATGCTGGCCTTCATCCTGCAGCGCTTCCGCGCCCGCATCCGCTTCTTCCCGATGTCCCAGCAGATGCTGGCCATCGGCGGCCTGCTGTTCAACGACCGCATCGTCAGCGCGCTGGTCCACATCGTGGTGGATGAGCCGACCCTGCCGTGGTCGTACTGGTGGGCACCGCTGCTGGGCATGGGCCTGTGGCCGCTGGTATTCGTGCTGCTGGACGCGGTGCGTTTCGGCAAGCGCGGGCGCTGAGCCATGATCCCGCGCCGCCAGGTCAAGAATCCGCACGCAGAAGCCGAACAGTTCCGCCGCCGCGCGGCGCTGGGCTTCCTGGGTGTGCTGGTCTGCCTGCTGGGCCTGGGCGGCTGGTACTTCAAGCTGCAGGTGCTGGACCACGACGTCTACGCCACGCGCTCGGAAGCCAACCGCATCAAGCCGCGGCCGGTGGTGCCCGGGCGCGGCATGATCTACGACCGCAACGGCCGCCTGCTGGCCGAGAACGTGCCGGCCTTCCGCCTGGACGTGACCCCGGACAAGGTCAAGGACATGGACGCCACCCTGGAAGGGCTGGCGAAGATCATCAGCATCAGCCCGGAAGAACTGGAAGCGTTCAACAAGTCGCGCAAGGCGCGCCGCAAGTTCCTGCCGGTCACGCTGAAGCTGCGCATGAGCGACGAGGAGATGGCGCGCTTTGCCGTCGACCGCTGGCGCTTCCCCGGCGTCGAGCTGGAACCCTACCTGACCCGTCGCTATCCCTATGGCGATCTGTTCGCGCACATCATCGGTTACGTCGGCCGCGTCGATGACAAGGACCTGGAAATCCTCGGCGAGGGCAATGCCGCGCTGACCCACATCGGCAAGTCCGGCCTGGAGCGTTATTACGAGCAGCAGCTGCGCGGCAAGGTCGGCTACGAGCAGGTCGAGACCAACGTGCAGGGGCGTGCGATCCGCACCATCGGCCGCGTCGCCGCGCAGTCCGGCGCCGACCTGCGGCTGTCGATCGACGCCGACCTGCAGCGCGCCATGGTGGCCGCCTTCGGCGACCAGGAAGGCTCGGCGGTGGCGATGGACCCGCGTACCGGCGAGGTGCTGGCGATGGTCAGCCTGCCGTCCTACGACCCCAATCTGTTCGTCAACGGTATTTCCCATGCCGACTTCAAGGCGCTGAACGACAACCCGTCGCGGCCGCAGTTCAACCGCCTGGTGCTGGGTGGCGTCGCCCCCGGTTCCACGCTGAAGCCGCTGATCGGCCTGGCCGGCCTCGATTCCGGCGTGCGCCGCCCGGAAGACAAGGTGCTGTCCACCGGCATGTTCTACCTGCCCGGCACCTCGCGTGGCTGGGGTGACTCGCACCGCGGCGGCCACGGCTGGACCGACCTGCGCAAGTCGATCGCGCAATCGGTCAACACGTATTACTACAAGCTGGCGCTGGATCTGGGCATCGAGCGCTTCGACCATTACATGGAGTACTACGGCTTCGGCCAGCCGACCGGCATCGACCTGACCGGCGAGATCGGCGGCATCCTGCCGTCGCCGGCCTACAAGCGGAAGAGCCGCAAGGAAGCCTGGTATCCGGGTGATACAGTCAACATCAGCATCGGCCAGGGTGACTGGAAGGTCACTCCGCTGCAGCTGGCGCGGGGCGTCAGTGGGCTGGCCAACGGGCAGCTGCGCACGCCCCATCTGGTGATCCAGCAGCGTGCGGGGTTCGACCATGACTGGATGGCGACCGACCCGGGCGAGAGCAAACCGGTCAGCCCGAACCCGAACAACCTGCAGGCGGTGCGCGAAGGCATGATGGCCACCATGCTGCCTGGCGGCAGCGCTGCGCGAATGGCGGCTGGCGCGCCGTACACGATGGCTGGCAAGACCGGTACCGCGCAGGTCGTCAGCCGCAAGGGCACCGCCGCAGTAAACCCGAAGAGCCTGCCGATGCACCTGCGCCACCGCGCGCTGTTCGTCGGTTTCGCGCCGGTCGACCAGCCGGTGATCGCGCTGGCGATCGCGGTGGAGGGTGGTGGTTACGGCGGTGCGGCGGCCGCACCGATCGCACGCAAGGTGTTCGACGCCTACCTGCTGGGCAAGATGCCCGAAGGCATGCAGCCGCTGGACAGCGAGCGCGGCACCACCGCCATCGGTGCAACCGCATTCGACAACGAAGATGTGGGCGCGCGCCAGGCCGGTGACCTTGCTGCGGCACAACTGGGGGAACACCCCGTGCTGATTGGCGTGCCTGCGCCGGAACCGGCACCCGCACCGCAGCCGGGGACGCCGGCCGCCGCGGCGCTGCCGACCACGCCACGCCCGACCACCGCGGAGCCCGCACGATGAGAGTGTTCCTGCGTTGGGCCGGCGACATGCTGCGCCGCTTTTTCAGCACGCTGGACTGGGTACTGTGCCTGGCCCTGGGCGCGCTGATGGTGATCGGCCTGGCCACCTTGAAGAGTGCCGGTGGCGACGGCCTGGTGATGGCCCAGGGCGCGCGCTTTGCAGTGGGCATGGCCGCGCTGTGGGGCATCTCACGGGTACCGATCCTGCGCATTCGCTCGGCAACACCGATGATCTACGCGATCTCGATGATCCCGTTGCTGGCGGTGTTCGTGCTGGGCACCGGCAAGTACGGGCGGCAGTGGCTGGACCTGAAGTTCTTCTACCTGCAGCCGGCCGAACTGCTGAAGGTCAGCCTGCCGATGATGGTGGCCTGGTATCTGCACAAGATGCCGTTGCCACCGCGCTTCAATACCGTACTCGTGTCCCTGGTCATCATCGGCGTACCGACCGGCCTGGTGATGCTGCAGCCGGACTTCGGCACCGGCGTGCTGATCGCCGCCAGTGGCGTGTTCGTGCTGCTGCTGGCCGGCTTGCCGTGGTGGTGGGTTGGCCTGGGCGTGGGCGGTGTGGCCGCGGTCGCACCGGTGGCCTGGTTCTGGCTGCTGCGGCCGTACCAGAAGGACCGCATCATGATGTTCCTGGACCCGGAGATGGATGCGCTGGGTGCTGGCTGGAACATCATCCAGTCGAAGATCGCGATCGGTTCCGGTGGCTTCGATGGCAAGGGCTGGGGCGAGGGCTCGCAGTCACATCTGAACTTCATTCCCGAGCAGACCACCGACTTCGCGTTCTCGGTGCTGAGCGAGGAGTTCGGCTGGATCGGCGTGGCCACCGTGCTGGCGCTGTACCTGGTGGTGATCGGGCGCTGCCTGTGGATCGCCAGCCAGTCGCGCGATTCCTATTCGCGCCTGCTGGCCGGCGCCACCGGCCTGGCGTTCTTCGTCTACGTGCTGGTGAACGGCGGGATGATCTCCGGCCTGCTGCCGGTGGTGGGCGTGCCGATGCCGCTGATCAGCTATGGCGGTACCTCGGCGGTCTCGCTGCTGGCCGGCTTCGGGTTGGTGATGGCCGTGCGTAGCCACAATCCAGTGCACGGCGGCTACGGGTAACAACGGCCGCGCCTTTCATCGCGCTTCCATATGCTCGATTGCTTCTCGCTGTTCTGTAGAGTCGAGCCGTGCTCGACTGCTTCTGCTGCATGAAGGGCAGTCGAGCACGGCTCGACTCTACAGACGCAGAAGCACCCTGACAGCTTCACGCAAGCGCGCGTTGTTACCGTGGCCAGCGTGGACTGGAAACGAATGCTTGGCGGCTGCCGTGAGGCGGTGCGCACGATCGACCTGCCGTTGCTGGTCGCGCTGTTGATCCTGATGGGCGCGGGGCTGGCGGTGCTGCACAGCGTGTCCGGTCCGGTCACCGGGCAGGCGGCGCGCTTCGCCGGTGGCCTGCTGGCGATGTGGCTGCTGTCGCGTGTTTCGCTGCTGCGCCTGCGCGCGTGGACACCGGCGCTGTACGCGCTGTCGATGCTGCCGCTGATGGCGGTGTATGTGATCGGCACCGGCAAGTACGGGCAGCGCTGGCTCAACCTCGGCGTCTTCTACCTGCAGCCCTCCGAGCTGCTCAAGCTCAGCCTGCCGTTGATGATGGCCTGGTACCTGCACCGGCAACCGCTGCCACCGTCACCACGCACGGTACTGACGGCCGCAGTGCTGATCGGCGTTCCCGCCGTGCTGATCCTGATGCAGCCCAACCTCGGCACCGCCACGCTGGTCACCGCCAGCGGCGTGTTCGCGTTGTTGCTGGCGGGCCTGCACTGGGGCTGGGTGGCCACCGGCGCGGTGGGGCTGGCGGTGGCCGCGCCACTGGCCTGGCTCGGCGTGTTGCGGCAGTACCAGAAGGATCGCGTACTGACCTTCCTCGACCCGGCAGCAGACCCGCTCGGCACCGGCTGGAACATCCTGCAGTCGCGCATCGCGATCGGTTCCGGTGGCTGGCAGGGACGTGGCTGGGGGCAGGGCACCCAGGCCACGCTGGATTTCCTGCCCGAGTACACCACCGACTTCGCGTTTTCGGTGCTGGCCGAGGAATTCGGCTGGATCGGTGTGGCGACGCTGTTCGCGCTGTACCTGTTCGTGGTCGGGCGTTGCCTGTGGATCGCAGTGCACGCGCGCGACACCCATGCGCGGTTGCTGGCCGGCAGCCTGGGGCTGGCGTTCTTCGTCTACGTATTGGTGAACGGTGGAATGATTTCCGGCCTGCTGCCGGTGGTGGGCATTCCGATGCCGTTGATCAGTTATGGCGGGACATCAGCGGTCTCGCTGCTGGCCGGCATCGGACTGGTGATGGCGGTGCGTGGGCACCGGCCCGTGCACGGGGGATAGGGTTTCCAGCCAACGGCGCAGCCCCTCGTGGGTGGTCGTGTAACGCGGCTCATGTGTGGGGCGGGCGCGGTGGGTTCGCGGGACACGCCGTAAACCCGTCCTTGGGGGCTCGATGGCGCCATCCATGGCGCCAACGGTCCCGCGAACCCACCGCGCCCGCCCCCTGACAGTTTTCGGGCGTGTCCACCCACGGAAAAGAAAAAGAAGATCAAAAGCAAAACCAGCTTGGCCGCCCGCTTCATTGCTTCCTGTAGAGCCGAAGGCAGCGGCAGGAGCCGCTGCCAACGTCGCCCATGGCGACGGCCCGAAGGGTGCCGGTCAGGACGACCGGCATAGCCATGCTCGGCTCTCGAGCAAGCGCAGCGCGCGACCCGCTTGTGATCTTCTCTTTCTTCTCCGTGGGTGGCAGACCACCGAAATCTGTCAGAGGGCGGTCGGGTTGGGTATGCGGGGGTGTCAGCCGCATGGATGCGGCTGCCAAGCCTCCAGGGACGGATTCACGGCGTCCCCCGCGTACCCAACCCGACCGGCCCAGCGGCGGCTTCTGCTTTCCGCAACACACCCCACCCACGAGGGGCTGCGCCGTTGGCTGGAAACTTCCTGACTCTGCGCAACGCCCGTTGTGGAAGCGTTCTCACAACGATGCACGGCAGCACGCCCACTGACCAAAGTCCGGAAAAAGCGTTAGCTGGTTCACACTTTTACAGCGCGTTGATCCTGATCAATGGACTTGTCGTAATCGGCCTGCACAATGGCGGCCCGTTCGGCACGGCGCGCCGTCAATCGTTGCAGCGCGAGGGGGCGTCGGGCGGGAAGCAGTACTGATCCAACGGGTACAGGGAGCGCGGAGCACTGCCACTGGGGAGCGGCAGCCGCGCGGGTACCGACCGGATCCGGTCGCCGGTTGCGTCTGCGGGGATGGGGACGCAACCGGCAACCTCTATCTGAATGGGGAAGTGTGATCACGACGTCTTCACATTTCCCGCTGCTCGCAGGCAAATCGTTGTGATTCATGGTGTTAGGGGTTTTAATTCATCCATGACCTGCTAACCTGCGACGATGATTCGACGCACTCTGGCCTGCATGCTCACCCTCGGCCTGGTCGCCTGCGCGACCCAGCCGAAGTCCCCACCGTCTTCGCCCCAGGCCAGCAGTACGCCGCGCCAGCCCGCCGCCAAGGCCCATGGCCCGGCCGAGGCCGCGCCCGAAGCTGCTGCCGCCACCGCGCCGCCGGTCGATCTCACCCCGGTGCCGTTCGAGGTCGCACGGGCCCGCTTCATTGCCGATACCGCCAAGCGCTATGGCCTGAAGCCGGAGCAGATCAGCAGCGTGCTCGACCAGGCGCAGGTGCGCCAGCCGATCATCGCCGCGATGTCGCGCCCGGCCGAACGGGTCAAGCCGTGGAACGAGTACCGGCCGATGTTCATCAGCAAGGCACGCATCGATGGCGGCCGCGCGTTCCTGGCCCAGCATCGCGCCGAACTGGATCGCGTCCAGCAGCGCACCGGTGTGCCGGCCGAGGTGATCGTGGCGATCATCGGCGTGGAAACCAGCTACGGCAAGAATGCCGGCAGCCATCGCGTGCTCGATGCGCTGTACACGCTGGCGTTCTATTACCCGCGTAGCGGCGACCCGGCCAAGCTGGAACGCGAAGTGCGCCGCGAGCTGTTCTTCCGCGATGAGCTGGCCAAGCTGTTCGAGCTGAGCCGCGAAGAAAACCTGGACATCACCACGCTCAAGGGCAGCTATGCCGGCGCGATGGGCATGGGCCAGTTCATGCCGTCCAGCTACCTCGATTACGCCGTGGACGGTAATGGCGATGGCCGTCGCGACCTGTTCACCAGCTACGACGACGTGTTCTCGTCCATCGCCAACTACTTCGTGAAGAAGGGCGGCTGGGTGCGTGGCGGGCAGGTGGCCGTGCCGGCCACGCTGGCGCCGGGCCGCGAGGAGTTCAATCCGACCGAATGGATGCCGACCTGGTCGCTGGCCGACCTGGCGAAGCGTGGCTACCAGCCCAGCGCAGCGGTGCAGCCGGGCGCCACCGCCACGCCGATCACGCTTGAAGGCAGCACCGGCAAGCAGTACTGGCTGGGCTTCCAGAACTACTACGCGATCACCCGCTACAACCTCTCGAAGATGTACGCGATGGCCGTGTTCCAGTTGTCCCAGGCCATCGCCGGACAGGAGCTGCCCCCGGCATGAACATCAGATGGCTGGTCCCAGGCTTGATCGTCCTCGCGCTGGCTGCCTGCAGCAGCGCGCCGAAGAAGCCGGCCACGGCCGGCCATGGTGGCAAGTCCGGCGGCACTCTGGTGCAGGGTCGTGGCTCGCGCCCGGCACACTGCCCGGAAGGGTCGCCGTACGCGGCGGCCAAGGAAGACCTGAGCACCCGCGGCAATTACACCGCTGGTGGCCTGTACAAGCCGGGCGTGCGCGACAGCACGCCGGATTACATTCCCAACGTGGCCTGCATTCCCGAGCCGGAAGTGACCGCCGAGGAGCGCTCGGCGATCGGCAACAAGTCGCCGTACGTGGTGCTGGGCAAGTCGTACAAGGTGCTCGACGATACCCGCAACTATGTCGAGCGTGGCACTGCGTCGTACTACGGTGCCAAGTTCCACGGCCGCCTGACCTCCAACCGTGAGGTCTACGACATGTACCAGTTCACCGCTGCGCACAAGACGCTGCCGCTGCCCAGCTTCGCCCGCGTGACCAACCTCGACAACGGTGAGTCGGTGATCGTGCGCGTCAACGATCGCGGTCCGTTCCATGATGGCCGCGTGGTCGATCTCAGCTATGCCGCCGCTGTGCGCCTGGGCATCACCCAGCGCGGCACCGGCAACGTGGAAGTGCGCGCGCTGCAGCCGGGTGAGGGCAACCTGCTGGCGCAGAAGCCGTCGCGCCGCGAGCGTCGTGCTGCGGAAGCGGCCGCCGCCAGCGCTGTAGCCAGTGCGCGCCCGGCACCGACCGCGCGTGCCGCCGCCGACAGCGACATCGATCGCCTGGTCAAGGGGCTGCCGGCCGATGGCATGCCGGCGCGTGGCCAGCCGGCCACCACCCAGGGCGTGGCCAGCACCGTGCCGGATGTGGCGGTCAGCAGCCTGCCGCCGAGTGCTCCGCCGGTGCGCAGCACCGCATACGCGCCAGCTCCGGCGGTCGTTGCCAGTACCACGCCGCGCGCCGCTGCGCAGGCACCGGTCCGCACCGCCGCCGCTACCCCCAGCCTGTCGCAGCAGGTGGTGGGCGCAGTCATGGTGCAGGTTGCCAGCTTCTCCAACCGTGACAACGCCAACCGCGCGATGGGCCAGCTCAACGCCGCCGGCATCGTCGGTGCCACCATCAGTGACATCGCCGCCGGTGGCCGTACCCTGTTCCGCCTGCGCGTTCCCGCCAGCGACCATGCCAGTGCCGCGGAACTTGTCGGCCGCATCGCCGGTCTGGGGCTGGGTTCGCCGCAGATCGTCAAGGATTGATCCACCCGGGCCGGTGCTGCCGGCCCATGCTGCCCCGGCCTTACAATGGCCGCTACGTTCCACCCTCCATTCCCGGCCGTCCCCTGGAGCCTGCTGTCCAATGAATTTCCGTTCCGCCGCCACCGCCCTGGCCGCCACCCTGGTGGTGGGCCTGGCTTCCGCCCAGACGCCGCTGCCGACTCCGGCCACGCCGGCGCCTGCCGCCGCCGCTGCCGCCCCAGCCACCGTCGCCACTCCGCCGGCGCCGGCGCCGAGCGTGTCCAAGGCCTGGGTGCTGATGGATTACGCCACCGGCCAGGTGCTGGCCGGTGAAAACATCAACGAACAGCTGGCTCCGGCCAGCATCACCAAGGTGATGACGTCCTACGTGATCGCCGCCGAGGTCAAGAACGGCAAGGTCCGTGCGGATGACCAGGTGATGATGAGCGAGCGCGCCTGGCGCGAAGGTGGCGCGGGTACCGATGGCAGCTACAGCGGCTTCCCGGTCAACCAGACCGCGCGCCTGGAAGACATGGAAAAGGGCATGGCGATCCAGTCCGGCAACGACGCCGCGATTGCCCTGGCCGAGCATGTGGCTGGCAGCGAGGAAGCCTTTGCGTCGCTGATGAACAGCTATGCCGCGAAGATCGGCATGAAGAATTCGCACTTCGTCAACGCCCATGGCCTGACTGCGCAGGGCCACCACAGCACCGCCTACGACCTGGCGCTGCTGGGCCGTGCGATGGTGCGCGATTACCCGGAAACCTACGCGTACAACAAGATCAAGGAATTCCAGGTCGGCAACATCAAGCAGCCGAACCGCAACCTGCTGCTGTGGCGCGATGGCAGCGTGGACGGCATCAAGACCGGCCACACTTCCGAAGCCGGTTACTGCCTGATGAGCTCGGCCCAGCGCGGCGACCAGCGCCTGATCGCCGTGGTGCTGGGCGGCCAGTCGGAAAAGCAGCGTGCCGATGACAGCCTGGCCCTGCTGAACTGGGGTTTCCGCTTCTTCGAGACCCACCGCCTGTACGAGCCGGGCAAGGCCGTGGCCGAGCACAAGGTCTGGAAGGGCACCACCGACAAGGTGCAGCTGGGTGTGGCCCAGCCGATGCTGGTGAGCGTGCCGCGCGGCCGCTACAACGACCTGAAGCCGAGCATTGACGTGCCCAAGACCCTTGAAGCACCGTTCACCGCCGGCCAGCAGATCGGCACTGTGAAGGTGATGCTGGATGGCAAGCTGGTGGCCGAAGCGCCGCTGGTGGCGGTGGCCGCCGTCGAACAGGCCGGCTTCTTCAAGCGCCTGTGGGACAGCTTCTGGATGTGGTGGGAATCGGAATGATCCACGCCCCGGCGTGGTGAAGGGAAAGGCCGGCAAATGCCGGCCTTTTCTGTTTCGGGATGCCGCTTGCGCATGAATCCTGCCGGATGTGGGTAGTGCCGGCCGCTGGCCGGCTCCTCATGAACCCATCCGGATATGCCGGCCCCGGTGTGCCGACCAACGGTCGGCACCTACCTACAGCGAGCGGCTGATGGTGAAGCTGCCGAACACTGGGGCTTCGCGCTGGCCGTTGAACTCGCGCGTGCTGTGGTAACGCGCCGCAGCGAACTTCCAGCGTCCGTACATCACCGCCACGCCATAGCCGCCGTAGGCCACCACATGGCGCTTGTCCACACTGTGGCTGTTGCGGAACGTGTTGCCATCCAGCGTGATGTCACGGATCACCCAGGCGGCGTCCGAGGTCGCGAACAGGTGCCAGGACCAGCCATTGGGACGGCCGCCGCGGGTCGGCGCAGTGTTCTCACCGGCCGGGCGCAGCGGCGTGCTGCCGAAGTCGTCCGGCAGCTTCCAGCCGAAGCGCACTTCACCGCCGAGATTGGCCTTGGTTTCCAGGTTGCCGATCGATCCGCCGTAGTGGCTGATGGCGTCCCAACCCCAGCCGTCGGCATTGACGCTGGCATCGCCCGGCCAGCGGCGCATGCGCTCATGGGTCAGCATGAACAGCGGCTCGTTGTGCAGCTGGTTGTCCCAGCCCTTGAATTTCTCGTCGCCCAGCACTTCGTGCACGGCATTCTGCACCTGCTTGCCCTGTGCCCACGGGCCAACCACGCCCAGCGTCAGCTGGGTGGTCTGCAGGCGGTCGCCGCTGCGCGCATTGAAACCGAAGTTTGCGATCAGTACGCCGGCGTAAGGGCGGTCGTCCTCGATCAGGTCCCTGCGGCTGAAATCGGTCGGGGTGAAGATGCCCTGGCCGATGCTGAAGATCATGTTCTGCTGTTCGAACTTGCCCGGATGCAGCCCTTCCAGGTACTGGTTCACCCAGCGGGCCATGCGTGGCAGGCAGGGGTCGTCGGTGTAATCGACCAGATTGGGCGAGACCAGGGTCAACAGTGCACCATTGGTATAGCCCTGGTCCTGGTGGCGGCCGCCGAACAGGTCGTTGTCAACGCGGAAATTGACCTGCGGAGGGTGGTCGCGCATCGCGTCCGGGCCACATTGTTCGGCCGCCTGGGCGGCGAGGGGGAGGGCAGCAGCCAGCAGGCCGGACAGCCCGAGGGCTGCAAGGCGGCGTTGGGAAGGGGGGCTCATGTGGAGGTTTTTTCTGTCTGTCGTTATATGCCGCGACACGGTACTCGTGCGGGCGTGATGGAACGAGCGCGTTCGAATCACTTGTCTGTTCCGAAAACGACATTGTCTCGTGAAGACAATCCTGCACTGTCCTGCGGCGCCCCAAGGGCAACGGCCAATGCTGAACGGCCGTTCAGCTGCAACGCAGCGACTCACCGGTGCACTGTTTGACGTTGATGAATACTCTTGGGTTTGTTGGCCTGCGGCCCGATAATGGGGGCATGGAAATCAAGTCCGACAACCCCGACCACGGCTTCCAGTTCCCCGGCCAGTTCGAGCTCAGTGCCATGGGCCCGGCCAACCGCGGCCTGGAACATGAGCTTCCCCGCCTGCTGCTGGCTGCCGGCATCGATGTGGTGAATGAACGCATCAGCTGGAAGCATTCCTCCAACGGCAAGTACGTGTCCGTGCGCATCGTGTTCAAGGCCGAGAGCCGCGAACAGTACGACCTGGCGCACCAGGCACTGCGCGACCACCCGGAAGTGAAGTGGACGCTGTAGCCGACAGCTGCCCGGCCGAAGCCGCCCCGGAAGACCGTGCGCCGCGCCCGGCGCTGGTCCGCGACCTCGGCCGCCAGGCCTATGAACCGGTGTGGCGCGCCATGCAGCGCTTCACCGACCAGCGCAGCGAGGCCGACGCCGATGAGCTGTGGGTGGTCGAGCACGACCCGGTATTCACCCTGGGCCAGGCCGGCAAGGACGAGCATGTGCTGGCGCCGGGCGAGATCCCGGTGCTGCACGTGGACCGCGGCGGCCAGGTGACCTATCACGGCCCCGGCCAGCTGGTGGTCTATCCGCTGCTGCGCCTGCCACGGCTGGGCATCGGTGTGCGTGACTACGTGTGCCGCATCGAGCAGGCCATCATCGATACCCTGGCTGAGTGGAACATCGGCGCCGAACGCCGCGAGGGCGCCCCGGGCGTCTACGTCGGTGGCGCCAAGATCGCCGCGCTCGGCATCCGCGTGCGCCGCGGCTGTACCTTCCATGGCCTGGCCTTCAACGTGGCCATGGACCTGGAACCTTTCCACCGCATCAACCCCTGTGGCTATCAGGGGTTGCAGGTGACCTCGGTAGTAGACTTGGGCGGGCCCTCCGGGATGGAGGCCGTCAAGCCGGTGCTGCTGGACCACCTGGCCCGCCAGTTCGGCCTGCTGCTGCAGCCCACGCCCGAACTGCCTGATCTTTCTGCGGCCGCCTGACCGCCCCCCGGAACTGCCATGACTGAAACCACCGCCCGTTCCATTCCCCTGCAGATCGTGCAGGGCGACTCTCCGTCCGCCGCGCCGTTGCAGGCCGGGGTCAAGCAGCTGGGCGGTGACAAGATCAACCGCTCGCCGGTGCAGTTCGCCGACGCGCCGGTGCTGCGCAAGCCGTCCTGGATCCGCGTGCGCATTCCTTCGGGCAATGCGGTGCAGAACCTGAAGGCCAAGCTGCGCGAGAACCGCCTGGTGACGGTGTGCGAGGAAGCCAGCTGCCCGAACATCCACGAGTGCTTCGGCCACGGCACGGCAACGTTCATGATCCTCGGCGAAGTCTGCACCCGCCGCTGCTCGTTCTGCGACGTGGCCCACGGCCGCCCGAAGCCGCCGGATGCCAACGAACCGGCCAGCCTCGGCCAGACCGTGGCCGACATGGGGCTGAAGTACGTGGTGGTGACCAGCGTCGACCGCGACGACCTGCGCGACGGCGGTGCCCAGCACTTCGTCGACTGCATCAGCGCCATCCGCGAGAAGTCGCCGGGCACCCGCATCGAAGTGCTGACCCCTGACTTCCGCGGCAAGGGCCGCATGGAGCGCGCGCTGGAGATCCTGGCGCAGAACCCGCCGGATGTGTTCAACCACAACATCGAGACCGTGCCGGACCTGTACCGCAACGTGCGCCCGGGTGCGGACTACCAGTGGTCGCTGAACCTGTTGAAGAACTTCAAGGCGCAGCACCCGGACGTGCCGACCAAGAGCGGCATCATGCTGGGCCTGGGCGAAGACTTCGAACAGATCAAGGCCACCCTGCGCGACCTGCGCGCGCACGACGTGGACATGATCACCATCGGCCAGTACCTGCAGCCGACCGCGCACCACCACCCGGTGCTGAAGTACTGGACCCCCGAGGACTACAAGGCGCTGGAAGACTACGGCTACGAGCTGGGCTTCAGCCACGTGGCCTCCGGCCCGATGGTGCGCTCGTCGTACCACGCCGACGTGCAGGCCAAGGGCGCCGGCGTCCGATAAGCGGTTGCGCGATGCGCGCTACCGCTTCCCACGCTGCGCTGCGCACACCGTGGGCCCCGGCTTACCACCACCCACACCCCCGCCGCTTCGCGGCCGCCCCCTGACTCAGGGGGCTTGCAACCCCATGCCCTCTGCAACCGGACAGACGGCGCCGCTGGGTGCGCCGCTCTTCAGCCATTCACAATTTGCTACACCGGCCCGGCTAGGCTGGTTTTCCACCGAGCGCGGCCGGGTGACAAACCCGGCAACTTTCGGCACTGTCGTGGTGTCTTAACACCCCGCAGTCTCCCCCTTGGCAAGGCGCCTTCGAGCACGTCAATGAAATTCAAAGCCCCCGCATTCCTGATGGCCCTGGCGCTGGTCGCGCCGCTGGCGCTGGCGGCCAAGGCCGATTCGCCGGCATTGCCCGCTGCGGCAACCGCCGATCAGGTGACCACCTCCAAGCTGGTGTACGGCCTGCTGTCCGACAGCCGCTACGCGTACCGCCCGCGTGCGCTGGACGAGGCCACCTCCAAGGACGTGTTCAAGCGCTACCTGGAGACGCTGGACGGCGGCAAGCAGTACTTCACCCAGGCTGACGTGGCGCGCTTCGCGCCGTTCGAAGCCAACATTTCCTCGGCCATCCGTGGCGGCGAGCTGGAGCCGGCCTTCCAGGTGTTCGCGGTCTACAAGCAGCGCGTCGGCGAACGTGTGGCCTACGCGCGCAAGCTGCTCAAGCAGGAGCCGGACTTCACCACCGACGAGCGCTTCGAATACGACCGCAAGAAGGTGCCGTGGGCGGCCAGCAGTGCAGAGCTGGATGAGCTGTGGCGCAAGTCGGTCAAGAACGACTGGCTGCGCCTGAAGCTGGCCGGCAAGAAGCCGGACGACATCCGCAAGACGCTGGACAAGCGCTACGCGACGCTGGAGAAGTCGGTCAATGAACTGAAGGGCGAAGACGTCTTCCAGTTCTTCATGAACTCGTACACCAGCGCCGTTGACCCGCACACGGATTACTTCACGCCGCGCACCGCCGAGAACTTCAACCAGGCGATGTCGCTGTCGCTGGAAGGCATTGGTGCGCAGCTGCAGCGCCAGGACGACGTGGTGGTGATCCGCGAGATCATCGCCGGTGGCCCGGCCGCAGTGGATGGCACGCTGAAGCCGGGTGACCGTATCGTCGGCGTCGGCCAGGGCAAGTCCGGCCTGGTCGAGGACGTGATCGGCTGGCGCATCGACGACGTCGTGGCCAAGATCCGCGGCGCCAAGGATACCCAGGTCAAGCTGGAGTTCATCCCGGCTGCTGAGGGCGCCGACGGCAAGCACCACACCCTGGTGCTGACCCGCCAGAAGGTGCGCCTGGCCGAACAGGCCGCCAAGGGCGAGACCATGACCATTCCGGCCGCCAATGGCGAGCCGGCGCGCAAGGTCGGCGTGATCAAGCTGCCGACCTTCTACCAGGACTTCGAAGGCCGTCGCCGCAACGCGGCCGACTACGCCTCGGCCACCCGCGACGTGGCCAAGCTGCTGGCCGGCTTCAAGAACGACAAGCTGGACGGCGTGGTGCTGGACCTGCGCAACAACGGTGGTGGTTCGCTGGATGAAGCCATTGAACTGACCGGTCTGTTCATCGAGCAGGGCCCGGTGGTGCAGGTGCGGGAGTCCGGTGGCCGCGTCACCGTCAACAGCGACCGCAACCAGGGCGTGGCATGGGACGGCCCGCTGGCAGTGCTGATCAACCGCGGTTCGGCCTCGGCTTCGGAAATCTTTGCCGGTGCCATCCAGGATTACGGCCGTGGCCTGGTGATCGGTGAGACCAGCTTCGGCAAGGGCACCGTGCAGAACATCGTCGACCTGGACCGTTGGCCGAGTGGCGAGACCCAGCGCTTCGGCCAGGTGAAGCTGACCATCGCCCAGTTCTTCCGCATCAGCGGCAGCAGCACCCAGCACAAGGGTGTGGTGCCGGACCTGGCCTTCCCGGCCAGCGTCGATGCCACCGAGTTCGGCGAGAGCACCTACGACAACGCGCTGCCGTGGACCCGCATCGCTGCCGTGCCGCACACCCAGTACGGCAACTTCGCGCCGCTGCTGCCGAAGCTGGAAACCCGCCATGACGCGCGCATCGCCGCCGACAAGGAATTCCAGTGGTGGAACGAGGACGTGCAGCAGTTCCGCACCGAGGCCGCGAAGAAGTACATCTCGCTCAACGAGGCCACCCGCCGCGCCGAGCGTGAGCGCCAGGACACCCAGCGCAAGGAGCGCCAGGCGATGCGCAAGGAGCTGGGCCTGGCCCTGGACCCGCTGGCCGATGACAGCAACGACGACGGCCTGACTGGCAACGAGCGCGACATCGTCAAGGATGCCGCCCGCGAGAAGGCTGCCGAGAAGCGTCCGGACCCGCTGCTGCGCGAGTCGGCCTCGATCCTGGCCGATGCGGTGAACCTGCTGGCCAATGATCGCCCGCTGTCGGCGCAGGTGCTGCCGCAGTCGACCGGCGCTGGTCGCTGGGCGGACTGAGCCGGCGACGGCATGTGATACCCGAGGGGCCGGCATTGCCGGCCCCTTTCTGTCTGGGGACCTCGTTCACGGTAGCGCCGGGCCATGCCCGGCGAGCGAAGTGCCACAAACGACTTAATCCCCTCCGTCCCCTTTTCTGTGCATGAACCGGCAGCAACGGGGTGACTCGGTCACGCCGGTTTCAACCTGCCGCACACGGCCGCAGGGCTACCCTTGGCGGTACCGTCCTCGCAGGAGTACCCATGCGGGCCTCCCGTCTTTCCAGTGCTGCCGTGGCGCTCGCCAGCGCCCTGATCCTGTCGGCCTGTGGTGGCCGCGCCGCCGACAGTACGTTGCTGCGCGAATCCTTTGATTCCGGCGACACCTTCTCGCGTACCGTCGATGGCCGCCCCGGTGACGCCTGCGAGGCCGCGCGGCGCACCCTGCTCAGCCAGGGCTACGCCATCGCCCGCTCCGACGAAGCGCAGGTGGAAGGCAACAAGAACTTCCAGCCACGCGAGGACGACCACGAGCAGCTGGTGCTGCGCATCTCCTGCGCGCCGCGTGGCAGCCAGACGCTGGTGTTCGTCAGCGCGGTGCAGGACCGCTATGCGTTGAAGAAGAGCCCGACGTCGGCCAGCGTGGGCGTGGGTGCATTGGGCTCGGTGTCGCTGCCGTTCGGCAGCAATGACGATTCGCTGGTGAAAGTGGCCAGCAGCACCGTCACCGATGCCGGGTTCTATCAGCGCTTCTTCCAGCGCCTGCAACAGTACCTGCCTGCGGATGCTGGCAAACCCGCACCGCCTGCGCTCGCACCGCCCGAGCCTGCATCGTCCGAGCCCGCACCGGCCCGCAGCACGGATCAAGGGTGATCGTGCGCGGCAGGTTGATGGGTGTGGCACTCCTGCTGATGCCCGCGCTGGGCATTGCGTCCGCAACGCCGGACTGCACGCAGGGCCTGCTGCAGCGGCTGGGATGGCGCTTTGACGAGGTCACGGCCGGTGCACCACAGGTGCACGGCGGCCCGGTGTGTACACGTGCCTCGCTGGCTGAAGCACAGGCGGTAGGCGATCTGCGCGTGGGGTGGCCGGCCGGAATGTCCGCTGCAGCACGCCAGGCGTTGCTGCAACAGTTGCTGGACGATCCAGCCACGGTCTGCGCCTATGCCTTCGAACTGGGCGCGGCCACGCAACGTGCGGCTTCGGCACTGCAGGACAACCCCACCTTCCGCTTCTCCGGCCCGCAGCTGGGCTGGATCGGCTTCGGCCTGCAGGGCCCACGCGCGCAAGGCTGGCAGCGCACACGCAGTTTCGGTCGTGGCTTCGTGCCGAGCGCGGGTAACAGTCATGCACTGGAGGCGTTCTACAGCGGTGCCGTGCGTGCCGAATGCGGGGTCGGCCGCCAGGTCGCGCAGCTGGCCACGCAACGAGAACTTTATGGTGATGCCGCGTTCGATACGGAGTTCGCAGCGGATGAACTGTCGATCGGCACCTTCCTCGCCCTGCACGAGACCGACAGCATCCTGCTCGGCGCACATGCCGGCGATTTCTTCGCCGATGGCAAGGCGGTGCGCACCTCGGCGATGGGGCGGCAGGCCTTCGTTGGCGTGCCCGGTTTCATCGAACATGTGTACGACAAAGGCACGCTGGACGACCTGAGCAACCAGGCCGAGAACTTCGTGGTAGCCGACGTGGGCGCAGACGCTGCGCAGGCACTGGCGATGCACGGTGGGCTGGCCTGGTACGACCAGCGCAATGTCGAACTCTGGAAACTCGCGCAGGGTATCCCGCGCATCGGCCAGCGCTACTTCGAGCGCCTGCTGTTCGAGCGCGATCCCAACCTTCGTGCACGGCTGGAACCGCGCTACCACGACACGCTGGCACGCATGGACCAGTTGCTGGACGATCCGTTCTACCAGCAGTTCGTGATCTATGTGCATCCACGCGGTATACGTCCCATCGGCTACCACATCGCCCGCCTGCTCGATCGCAACCCGCGAACGCCGTTTTCGATCGACCTGGCGGTGCACAATCTGCATACCACGCTCTACCGGCGTTGGCGCGAGGCGCAGCTGCGCCACTGCGCGGCTACCGGCAGGCCAGGCAGCCTGACCCTAGACCCCAACTGAAGGTGAAACAATGGATATTGCAATGATCGGCCTCGGCCGCATGGGCGCCAACATGGCCCAGCGCCTGCATCGCGGCGGCCACCGCGTGGTCGGCTACGACCCGGGCGAGGGTGCCCGCCAGCGCGCTGCCGAGGCCGGCCTGGAAGTGGTTGATTCGCTGGCCGCCGCGGTTGCCGCGCTGCCGGTACCGCGCGTGGTGTGGCTGATGGTGCCGGCCGGCGAAACCGTCGACCAGACCCTGGGCCAGTTGACCCCGCACCTGGCCGAGGGTGACATCGTCATCGATGGCGGCAACTCCAACTACCAGGACTCGATCCGTCGCGCCAAGGCACTGGCCGAAGACGATCTGGACTACGTCGACTGCGGCACCAGCGGTGGCGTGTGGGGCCTGCAGGAAGGCTACAGCCTGATGGTCGGTGGCGAAGCATCGGTGGTGGAGCAGATCGCACCGCTGCTGCGCACGCTGGCCCCGGCCGAAGACCGCGGCTGGGCGCGTGTCGGCCCGTCCGGCGCCGGCCATTTCACCAAGATGGTCCACAACGGCATCGAGTACGGAATGATGCAGGCCTATGCCGAAGGCTTCGCGCTGATGGAGCGCAAGCAGGAGATGGAGCTGGACCTGGCCCAGGTGGCCGAGGTGTGGCGCCACGGCAGCGTGGTGCGTTCGTGGCTGCTGGACCTGAGCACTGAAGCCCTCAAGCGCAATCCGTCGCTGGATGGCATCGCCCCGTACGTGGAGGATTCCGGCGAAGGCCGCTGGACCGTGGCCGAAGCGATCGCGCTCGATGTGCCGGCACCGGTGATCACCCTGTCGCTGCTGGAACGCCTGCGCTCGCGCGAATCGAATTCGTTCACCGACCGCCTGTTGTCGGCGATGCGCAATGAATTCGGCGGCCACGCCATCAAGAAATCGTAAGCACCGCGGTGGGGTCGGAGCCCTTTCCGCAGGAAAGGGCTCTGACCCCTTGCAGCCAGTCGAGCATGGCTCGACTCTACAAAAGCGTTCTCCGATCGTTTCCACGTCATCCACGCATGGCGTGGATGTGTCGACCAAGGTCGACACCTACCGTCGGGCGCGGGAATCTGTCGAAGGCGGGGTGGGTCCGGTTGCGGGGGCGTGAGCGCCATGGATGGCGCGACCGAGCCTACAGGGACGTATTTACGGCGTCCCCCGCAACCGGACCCACCCCGCCATCACACGGATAGCTTGCCTTTGACGTTGACGTTGCCGTTGATTCGGCAGGTGCAGGGCGCAGCCCTGCCGGTCACCCCAACTGAACCCGCCGCCCTTCGCGCGCGCTGTCCATGCCGGCCTGCAGCAACCGCATCAGCTGCAGTGCCTGCACCGGGCTGACCGTCGGCTCGCCATCGCCGTGCATCGCCGCCGCGAACTGCGAATACAGCCGCCGGTAGTCGCCCGGCAGGTTGTCCACGGTACTGCGCTGCACATTGTCCTCAGTATCGCAGCGCACCAGCTCGCCGTGCCGTGGGTCGATGCCCCAGCCTGGCGCTCCTGGCCCAACACCGCGCCGCAGCTGTGCCTCCTGCACGTCCAGCCCATGCTTGATCCAGCTGCCACGACTGCCATGCACACTGAAGTGCGGCGTGGGGGCCGCCACCAGCGAACCGGCATGCACGATCGCGCGATGCCTCGGGTAGTGCAGTACCGCGTGGAAGTAATCGATGCCGCTGCCACCTTCGCGTTGCACGGCCAGATCGGCATCGATGGCCTCGGGCCAGCCGAACAGCACCAGCATCTGGTCCAGCAGGTGCGGTCCGAGGTCGTACCACAGGCCGCTGCCCGGTCCGTCCTGCTCGCGCCAGCGGTCGCGCACCTGCGGCCGGTAGCGGTCGAAGTGCGCATGGCACTCGGCCACGTTACCGAGCGTGCCTTCGGCCAGCAGCGCCTGCAGGGTGAGGAAGTCGGCATCGAAGCGCCGGTTCTGGAACACGGTCGCGATGCGTCCGGCATCACGTGCCGCAGCCAGCACCGCTTCGGCTTCAGCGACATCCAGCGCGAACGGCTTGTCGACCAGCACGTGCTTGCCCGCGGCCAATGCCGCGATCGCCAGCGGTGCGTGTTGTGCGTTCGGAGTGGCGATCACCACCGCGTCCACCGCCGGGTCGTCGAACACCTCCTGCGGCGTGGCGCGCACGTGCACGTCGCTGAACGCGCGCAGCAACGTGTCGCGCTGCGAACTGACGATGCTGTGCAGCACCAGGCCGGGCGTGTGCTGGATCAGCGGCGCGTGGAAGACGCGGCCGGCGAGGCCGTAGCCGATCAGGGCCAGTTGCAGGTCGGGGCGCATGAGACGGCTCCGGCAATGGGGAAGGGCAGGGTAAACGACACCTGCGTACAGGCCAAAACTGAACCGTTGCCGTTGGAATCGCCTCGATTCACAGCGGCATGACCGCAACGCCACGCCTGCTCTACGGCGGCTTGTCCAGACTGGCAGCACATCCCGAAGGAGTACGACACGATGAGCAATACCACCCGCACGCTGATTGCTTCCGCCCTGACCCTGGGCCTGGCGCTGTCCTCCTCGGCTGCATTCGCCAAGGACCCGGCCGCGAAGAGCCCGCCGACCAGCACCCATCCGGCAACCCATGCTGATCGCCATGACTCCAACGAGCCGGTGACCGATACCTGGATCACCACCAAGGTGAAGGCCGATCTGCTGGCCAGCAGCAACGTTCCGGGCACTGAAATCAAGGTGGAAACCGTGAACGGCGTGGTCAGCCTGAGTGGTGCCGTGGCCACCCAGGCCGAGAAGGACAAGGCGGTCACCACCGCCAAGGGCATCAAGGGCGTGACCCGCGTCGATGCCGCTGCATTGAAGGTCAGCGCTGCTGCCAAGCGCTGACCCCGGAGGGCGCCCCGCATGGGGCGCCCGCTGCCTGGGTAGAGTCGAGCTTGCTCGACTGCCCTTTGGGTTGCAGCCGAGCACGTCCCGGCTCTACCGTGGGTTTCCGCAACCCGTTCAGCCAACCAGGCTGGAAACTCCAGAGTTGTGACCGCCTGCGCTATATTGCCCGTTCCGCCGCAGCCGGGCCGGTATCGGCCTACGCTCCGCGGCTGTGCTGACGAGGAACTATGGCGCTGGTTTTCAGTGATGACATCTGGGACCGTTGGCGGTTGCCGGCCTTGGCGCTGGCCGCCGCCGCGATCATCGTGGTGCCGTGGTTGACCCTGCGCCAACTGCAGCAGGACAGCGAAGATGCGATGGCCTGGGTCAATCATACCCAGGCCGTGGGTGTGGCCCTGCAGCAGCTGCAGGCTGATGTACGCGATGTCGAATCGGCTGCGCTGACCCTGTCCAAGGGTGTGGATGCGCCTGGCCTGCGCGAGCGCATGGCCAAAGCCAATGACCTTCCCGGTCGCCTGGCTGAACTGGGCCGGATGACCCGCGACAATCCTGAGCAGCTGATCCGCATCGGCCGTATCGAGTCGATGCTGGAAGGGCGCATGGCGCTTGCCCGCGAACTGGCAAAGTCCGAACCCAACAGTGATCAGCGCGAGCTGGTGCAGGACCTGAGCACGCGCTATCCGATCCGTGGCCTGGTGGAGGAACTGCAGGCGAGCGAGCAGAAGCTGCTGACACAGCGCGCCGAGCAGGCCGCACGCCAGCGCAAGCAGACCGAGCTGGTGTCGTGGAGTTCGCTGGTGATCCAGCTGGCGCTGCTTGGCCTGGTGCTTTGGCTCCTGCAGCGGCAGATCGGGCGGCGCCTGCACGCCGAACGCCAATCGCTGCGCTCGGCGGCACGCGCGGCATCGGTGTTGCAGACCGTGCGCGAACCCATCGTGCTGCTCGACCGCGACCTGCGCGTGCAGTTGCATAACCCCGCCTTCGCCGAGCTGTACGGGCTGCAGGACGAACGCGCCGATGGCCTGCTGCTGGAAAGCGTCGGCGACGGCGCCTGGAAGGACGCCGTCGTGCGCCAACGCCTGTCCGACGTGCTGCTGCGCGGCCGCGAGCTGTGGGATTTCGAGCACGAACAGCGCACCGCCGACGGCATGGCGCGCTACATGCTGCTGAACGCACGGCGCATGCCGCTGCCCGATACCGATGATGAAGTGGTGCTGCTGACAGTCAGCGATGTCACCATGCAACGCGCAGTCCAGCTGCGCGTTGAAGAGCTCAACCGCCAGCTGGAAGGCAAGGTCGCGCAGGTGTCCGAGGTCAACAGGGAACTGGAAGCCTTCAGCTACTCGGTCTCGCACGACCTGCGTGCACCACTGCGCCACGTGGCCGGTTTCTCCGACAAGCTGTCGCGCCACCTGGGCGACGCCGCCGATGACAAGAGCCGCCATTACCTGGAGGTGATCTCCAGTTCGGCGCGGCGCATGGCGGCACTGATCGACGACCTGCTGGTCTACTCGCGGCTGGGCCGTGCGGCAATGCGCCAGCAGGCGGTGGACATGCAGTCGCTGGTGGCCGATACCCGCGCCATGCTCGATTCCAACCTGCAGGCCGAGGCCGAGAACAGCGGCCATGCGCACCACGTGGAGTGGAGCATCGCGCCGCTGCCGATCGTGGTGGGCGATGAGAACATGATCCGCCAGGTCTGGCTGAACCTGCTCGGCAACGCGGTGAAGTACTCGGGCAACCGCGAACCAGCGAAGATCCGCGTGGACTACCAGCCGCAGCCTGACGGCGGTCATCAGTTCACGGTCAGCGACAATGGTGCAGGCTTTGACATGGCCTACGCCGGCAAGCTGTTTGGTGTCTTCCAGCGCCTGCACAAGGCCAGCGACTACCCGGGTACCGGCATCGGCCTGGCCAGCGTGCGCCGCGTGCTCACCCGTCATGGCGGCCGTATCTGGGCCGAGGCCGAACCGGACGTCGGCGCCACCTTCCACTTCTACCTGCCTCCCGCGATCGACGCGGACAAACAAGGGCCTTCTGCATGACCACTCTGCGCACCATTCTTCTCGCCGAAGACAGCCCGGCTGATGCCGAAATGGCGATCGACGCCCTGGAAGAGGCGCGTCTGGCCAACCCCATCGTGCACGTCGAGGATGGCGTGGAAGTGATGGACTACCTGTTGCGCCGTGGTGCCTTCGCCAACGGCGAGGAAGGCCTGCCGGCGGTGCTGCTGCTGGACATCAAGATGCCGCGCATGGATGGCCTGGAAGTGCTGCGGCAGATCCGCGAGCACGAAGAGCTCAAGCGCCTGCCGGTGGTGATCCTGTCGTCCTCGCGCGAGGAAAGCGACCTGGCCCGCAGCTGGGACATGGGCGTGAACGCCTATGTGGTCAAGCCGGTGGACGTGGACCAGTTCTTCGGCGCGGTGCAGACCCTGGGCAAGTTCTGGGCGTTGATCAACCAGGCACCGGAACTCGAGTGAGCCCATGCCCCTGACCGGTCCCGCCCTGGGGGCGCTGCGCATCCTGCTGGTGGAGGACTCACCGGAAGATGCCGAGCTGATGTCCGAACAGATGCTCGACGCGGGCCTGGAGGCCCGTTTCGAGCGCGTCGAAAGCGAGGCCGAGCTGCGCCAGGCACTGGTCGCGTTCCAGCCGGACATCGTGCTGTCCGACCTGAGCATGCCGGGGTTCTCCGGTGATGACGCGCTGCGCATCGTGCGCGAGACCTCACCGGAAGTGCCCTTCATCTTCGTCTCCGGCACCATGGGTGAGGAGAATGCGGTGGCGGCGCTGCAGAAGGGCGCCAACGATTACATCATCAAGCACCTGCCGGCGCGCCTGCCGTCGGCGGTGGCGCGTGCGATCCGCGATGCACGCAGCGCCATAGAGCGCGCGCGGGTGGAAACCGAACTGATGCGCGCGCAGCGCCTGGAAAGCCTGTCGCTGCTTGCCGCCGGCCTCAGCCACGACCTGCGCAACATCCTGCAGCCGCTGCTGATCATGCCGGACCTGCTGAAGGCGCGCACCGAGGATCCGCAGCTGCACCATCTGGCCGATGTCATCGCCGAGTGCGGCCGCCGTGGCCACGAGATGGCCGAGTCGATGCTGTCGTTCGTGCGCGGCTCGCGCAAGCCCAGCGAGCGCATCGAGATCGATGGCCTGTTCGATGCGGTGGCGCTGCTGTTGCGCAGCAACGTGCCCGATGCGGTGCGCCTGGAGTTGCAGGTGCAGGACGAAGGTCTGGTGGTCGACGCCAACTACACCGAACTGCAGCAGGTGATGCTGAACCTGGCGCTCAACGCGATCCAGGCGATGCCCAACGGCGGGCGCCTGAGCCTGACTGCCAGCCATGCCGGCGAGCGCGATGGCGTGGACTGGATGCAGATCTGCGTGGCCGATGAAGGCATCGGCATGGATGCGGACACGCTGTCGCACCTGTTCAATCCGTTCTTCACCACCAAGGCCGATGGCACCGGCCTGGGGCTGATTTCCTGCAAGCGCATCGTTGAAGGCGCCGGTGGCAGCATCCACGTCAACAGCCAGCCGGGGCAGGGCACCTGCTTCGAACTGCGGCTGCCGATGCATGAGGCCATCGATGGCAGCGAGCCGATCGAGCAGCTGGTGGCGCTGGGCAGTGGCCAGTCGATCCTGGTGGTTGACGGCGAAGCCACACGCCTGTCGCTGCTCGGCAACGCGCTGTCCAGCCAGGGTTACCAGTTGCAGCTGGCCTCCGATGGCCCGGCGGCGTTGCGCTGGATGCAGCAGGAGGCGATGCCGGCGCTGGTGATTGCCGATGCCGGCTCCAAACTGCTGCCGGCCAGCCAGCTGCTGGGCGAGATGGCCACGCTTGGCTACCGCGGTCCGGCGCTGGTGCTGGAGGATCCGGCGGTGCCAGTCGCGGCGGACGCGTTCCCGGCCGGTGTGGAGGTGCATGTGCTGCACAAGCCGCTGCAGATGCAGCAGGTGTTCCGCGCGGTGGCCGAAGCGCTGGGCTGACGCCCCGATAGTGCCGGTCGCTGGCCGGCATCGCCGTGCGGTGGGATCACTGCGGTTACCGGCCAGCGGCCGGCACTACCGGTCCCCGGTTTCCCTGGAGATGCGTGGCTGGTATTGGCCGCTGCCGATGCAGCAGGTCTTCCGCGCGGTGGCCGAAGCGCTGGGCTGATGCCGCGGTGGTGCCGGCCGCTGGCCGGCATTCCCGTGCGGTGGGATCACTGCGGTTGCCGGCCAGCGGCCGGCACTATCGCTCGGCAGTTTTCCAGGGGAAGCATGGCAGGGCGTCCACCGCCTGTTCCAGCCGCTGCAGATGCAGCAGGTCTTCCGCGCCGTGGCCGAAGCACTGGGTTGATGCCCCGGTAGTGCCGGCCGCTGGCCGGTATGCCTGTGTGGTGGAATCAACGCGGTTGCCGGCCAGCGGCCGGCACTACCGCTGGGCAGTTTCCCAGGGGAAGCGTGGCAGGGCGTCCACAGCCTGTTCCAGCCGCTGCAGATGCAGCAGGTCTTCCGCGCGGTGGCCGAAGCGCTGGGCTGATGCCGCGGTAGTGCCGGCCGCTGGCCGGCATCGCCGTGCAGTGGGATCACTGCGGTTGCCGGCCAGCGGCCGGCACTACCGGTCCCCAGTTTCCCTGGAGATGCGTGGCTGGTATTGGCCGCTGCCGATGCAGCAGGTCTTCCGCGCGGTGGCCGAAGCGCTGGGCTGATGCCGCGGTAGTGCCGGCCGCTGGCCGGCATCGCCGTGCGGTGGGATCACTGCGGTTGCCGGCCAGCGGCCGGCACTACCGGTCCAGGGTTTCCCAGGGGAACCGCGGCAGCGCGTCCACCGCCTGTTCCAGCCGCCGCGACCAGTTCTGGTGAATATCGGCATACAACGCCGAATCCGCGCCCAGCCGCAGCTGCTGGCCGATGCGCAGCTCGCCGTTGCGCAGCAGCGCCAGATCGATCGGCAGGCCCACCGACAGGTTGGAACGGATGGTGGAGTCCAGCGAGACGATCGCCGTGCGCGCGGCATCCTCCAGGTGTGTGGCCGGGCTGAGGATGCGGTCGAGGATCGGCTTGCCGTACTTGGACTCACCGATCTGCAGGTAGGGCGTTTCCGGCGAAGCAGCGATGGCGTTGCCGAGCGGGTAGATCATGTACAGCCCGGGACGCTCGCCGGCGATCTGGCCGCCGAAGATCAGCGTGGCCTGGGTGTTGACCCCGTCATGGCCGTGTTCGCTGTGGCTGCTGTGCACCTGGCTGTCCACCAGCAGCTGGCCGACGTACTCGGCGGCTTCGAACAGATGGGCCATGTCGCGCAGGTTGGGCGTGCGCCGTTCGCCGGCATCGCGCCCCAGGCGCGACACCAGCAGCTGGGTGGTGGCCAGGTTGCCAGCCGCCATCAGCACGTAGGCTGCCTGGCCGGGGTACTCGAACACGTGCAGCTTGCGGTGCACGCGCACATCGTCCAGCGAGGCATTGGTCCGGGTGTCGGCGGCGAAGACCAGGCCCTCGTCCACCTCGATTCCAACGCAATAGGTCATGTCGGTGCCCTATCATGTGCGTCCCGGATTGTAGGCAGGCCGCCGTGACGACGGCATGTCCACGCCCCCCAAGTGCCGTCACCTGAACCGCATGACCACCGTGCTCCTGAGCCTGGGCAGCAACGTCCAGCCCCGTCGCTACCTCCACGCCGCGGTGGCGGCCCTGCGCGAGCGCTTCGGCGCGCTGCAGGTGTCGCCCGCCTACCGTACCGCCGCGGTCGGCTTCGATGGCCCGGCCTTCCTCAACAATGCGGTGGCGATCGAAACCGACCTGCCGCTGCAGGAACTGGACGAGTGGCTGCATGCGCTGGAAGACGCGCACGGGCGCGACCGCAGCGGGCCGCGCTTCTCCGATCGGACCCTGGACATCGACGTAGTGTTCTACGGCGACCTGGTGGTGGAAGGTCCCGGCCACCTGCGCATTCCGCGCCCGGAGCTGAAGCATGCCTTCGTGCTGAAGCCGCTGGCCGACATCGCGCCGGGCTTCATCGACCCGGTCAGCGGGTTGGACCTGGCCACGCTGTGGCGTGCGCACAGACAGTTTGGCGAGGCGTTCGAGGTGGTGGACCTCGGATGACGGAGGTTGCCGGCCAGCGGCCGGCACTACCTCAACTGACCGTTCGCCCACCATCCACGCGCAGGGTGTGGCCGGTGACGAAGCTGGCTTCGGCCACCAGCCAGTAGACCGCCTCGGCGATCTCCTCGACCGTGCCGATCCGTGCCAGCGGCGTGCGTGCCAGCAGCGCTTCGCGGGCGAAATCGTCCTTGCCCTGTTCCGGCCATAGGATCGCCCCCGGCGCTACCGCATTGACCCGCACTTTCGGCGCCAGCTCCAGCGCCAGCGAGCGGGTGGCCATCTCCAGCGCGGCCTTGGCCATGGTGTAGGCGATGTGGTCGCGCATCGGGTCGGTGCCGTGCAGGTCGGTCAGGTTGACGATGCAGCCCTGCTGGCGGCGCAGGTAGGGCGCCGCCGCCTGTGACAGCAGCAGTGGCGCGCGCGCGTTGACCGCATACAGCTCGTCCATTGCCTCGGCGGTGACCTGGCCGAGCGGGGTGGGAAAGAAGTTGGAGGCGTTGTTGACCAGTGCATCCAGTCGCCCGAAGTGGGTGACCGCCTGTTCCACCAGGTCGGCCAGGGCGTCGGCGTCGCGCAGGTCGGCCTGCAGGGCCAGCACGCTGCCCGGGCGCACGTTGTCGAAATCGAACGCGGCCTGCTGCAGCTCGGCGCTGGAGGTGTTGGCATGCAGCACCACCGACCAGCCACAGGCGTGGAACTGGCGGGCGATGGCCGCACCGATCCGGCGCGCGCTGCCGGTGATCAGGACCACGGGGTGGGTGTCGCTCATCGAGGGTCCTCCAAGGCTCGGCTATCCTGTGCACCATTGTCACCGCATTCGAAGACGCCATGCAGCCCACCTTCCCCCTGCCCGAAGCCGATGCCCTGGCCCACAGCGACCAGCTGGCGGCCGCCCTGCGCGCCGAAATCCTTGCGCAGGGCGGGGCGATGCCGTTCTCCCGCTTCATGGAGCTGTGCCTGTACACCCCCGGCTGGGGCTATTACAGCGCCGGCGCCAGCAAATTCGGCGGCAGTGGCGACTTCACCACCGCGCCCGAGCTCGGCAGCCTGTTCGCGGGCAGCGTGGCCAATGCGCTGGCGCCGGTGTTCGCCCAGCTGGGTACGCAGGCGCGCATGCTGGAGCTCGGCGGTGGTACCGGCGCCTTCGCCGAGGCGGTGCTGCTGCGCCTGGCCGAGCTGGACGCACTGCCCTCGCGGTACGCCATCCTTGAACCCAGCGCCGACCTGCGCGAGCGCCAGCAGCAGCGCCTGCAGCAGAACCTGCCGGCCGAGCTGGCGGCGCGCGTGGACTGGGTCGACCGCCCGTTCGAGGAGGACTGGGAGGGCGTGGTGTTTGCCAACGAGGTGATCGACGCGCTGCCGACCCCGCGCTTCCTGATCCGGGATGGCGAGGTCTATGAGGAAACCGTCGAGCTGGATGCCGAAGGCAACTTCATCCGCGGCGCGCAGCCGGCCGACATCCTGCTCAATGGCGCGGTACGCCACATCGAGCGCTACCTGGAAAAGCCCTTCGCCGAGGGCTACCGCTCCGAAGTGCTGCCGCAGCTGCCGTACTGGCTGCAGGCGGTGGCCGGTGGCCTGCAGCGTGGCGCGATGCTGTTCGTCGACTACGGTTACAACCGCGGCGAGTTCTACCAGCACGACCGCGACGATGGCACCGTGCGTGCGTTCTACCGCCACCACGTGCACAACGACGTGCATCGCTGGCCGGGCCTGCAGGACATCACGGCGTCGGTGGATTTCACCGCGATGGCCGAGGCCGGCATGCACGGCGGTTTCGAGCTGGCCGGTTACTGCAGCCAGGCCAGTTTCCTGCTTGGCAACGGCCTGGACCAGGTGCTGCTGCTGGCCGAGGAACGCACCGATGAGGTCGGCCGCATCCAGCTGCGCGACCAGGTGAAGAAGCTGACCCTGCCGACCGAAATGGGCGAACGCTTCCAGGCCATCGGCCTGCAGCGCGGCGTCGATTTCGAGCCGGCCTTCGAGCTGGGTGACCTGAGCTGGCGCCTGTGAGCCACGCGTTGCCGGTGATCAAGCCGCTGCGGCGGCCCCGGCTCTGGGCCGCGCTGTGGGCGGTGGCAGTACTGCTGGTGATCGTGGTCTGCCTGATCCCACCACCGCCGATTCCGTTGCCGGAAAACAGCGACAAGGGCGAACACTTTCTCGCCTATTTCATCCTGGCCGGCAGCGCGGTGCAGCTGTTCCGTCGGGGCCGCCCGCTGCTGTGGGTGGGCGTGGGCCTGGTGCTGATGGGCATCGGCATCGAGTTCGCGCAGGGCGCGCTGACCAGCAACCGCATGGCCGACCCAATGGATGCGCTGGCCAACACCATTGGCGTGCTGGCCGGCATGGCCACCGCACTGACCCCGATGCGCGACCTGCTGCTGCGCTGGCGCGGGTAAAGGCGTGCCAACCAAGGTTGGCACCTACCGGTAGATCCACGCTGCGTGTGGATGGAATCAGTAGATCCACGCCATGCGTGGATGAGCTGCCCGAGGTGCCGACCAAGGTCGGCACCCACCATGACAGACCTGTCATTACTTCCCCAGCGTGACCTCATCCAGCACCCACATCGCCGGGCGCGTGTCGCCGGTGAAGTTGATGCACAGGTCGCCGTTACCCTGGGTGCCCTTCGGCAGCGTCGCACGCAGCGTCACGAAGCCATCGGCATCCGGCTTGGCTGGCAGCGGTACCTCAGCCAGCACCTTGCCGCTGCAGTCGCCGCGACGCACCTGCATCTCGCCGTGGGCACGCTTGGCCTTTTCGAAACGGCGCTTGGGTTCGTCGTGGGCCAGTTGGAAGTAATACGGGATGCGACCTGCACGCACTTCCACGCTGCCGATACCGTCCAGCTGCGCCTGCGGCCAGCGCCAGCACGGCTGGAAGATGTCCACGTTGAACACCGCACGCGTTCCCTCGCGCGGGCCATCGTCTTCCAGGCGCAGCACCAGACCCTTCTTGCCCACGCAGCTGAGCAGCTCATCGCTGCGGCGGCTGAGCGGCGACTGTGCGGTGAAGGTGGCAATGGTCGGTTTCGCTGCCAGCATCTGGCCCTGGTAGAACGCGGCAGCCTGCACGGTGGTTGGCAGTTTTCCGGTCAGCGGCTGCTGGTACAGCGGTGACTGCGCGCTCACCGGCTGGCCATCGGTGCTGTAGCGCACTTCATAGCCCAGCGGGTTGGCCAGCGACACCGTCACCGTGTTGGCCGCGCGATTGTCGGTGTAGTCCACGCCCACTTCGAACGGGGTCTGCGCATAGGCCAGGCCCCAGGCACGGTAGCGCTGCAGCTGGGACGGCAGGCGCGCGAGGAAATCGCGGAAATCGCGATGTTCCGGCGTGCTCCAGCCGGTCTCGGCCACGGCGGCCAGGCGTGGGAACAGGTTGTGCTGCAGGCGTGCGTAGCTGCGCGTGTGCTCGGTGAACATGTTGGCCTGCAGGCCGAGGATGTGCCCGCGCTTGTCAGCGGCCAGCTCGGCCGGCACCGGCTCGAAGTTGTACAGCTTGCCGAGGTTGACCTGGGTCGGGCGGCCAGGCGGTTCGTTCGGCGAGGCCGTCTGCAGGTAATCCAGATAGAGGTAGCCGACCGGCGACATGATCACGTCATGGCCGGCGCTGGCCGCAGCCAGGCCGCCTTCGGTGCCCTGCCACGACATCACCGTGGCCTGGGGCGGCAGCCCGCCTTCGAGGATCTCGTCCCAGCCGATCAGGCGCCGGTCGTGTTCCTCCAGGAAGGTCTCCAGGCGCTTGATGATGTGGCTCTGCATGGCCATCTCATTCTTGATGCCCAGCGCACGCATGCGCTGCTGCACCTGCTTCGAAGCTTCCCACTGGTCCTTCACTGCCTCGTCGCCACCGACGTGCACGTACTTGGCCGGGAACAGGTCGATCACTTCCTCCAGCACGTTCTCGAGGAAGGTGACGGTGCTGTCTTCCACGTTGAACAGGT
The DNA here is from genome assembly GCF_051983905.1 of Stenotrophomonas sp. STK17_22. NCBI lineage: Bacteria > Pseudomonadati > Pseudomonadota > Gammaproteobacteria > Lysobacterales > Lysobacteraceae > Stenotrophomonas > Stenotrophomonas sp. STK17_22. Next base: position 4,447,109 of record NZ_CP197010.1, on the reverse strand, counting down.
TGGGGAACACGCCCCATTCGCTGATCGGCTTCAACGGCGTATCGATGGTGCCCAGCTCCGGATACGCAGCAATCGCGGCAGTCGCGTGGCCCGGCACATCGATTTCCGGAATCACCTGGATATGCAGCTTCGCGGCATAGGCGATCACTTCGCGGATCTGGTCCTGCGTGTAGAAGCCGCAGTACGGATGCTCCTGGCCGCTGACCGGATCGATGCCACCGTCGCCGGCCGGCAGGCGGCAGCTGCCCACTTCGGTCAGCTTCGGGTAGCGCTTGATCTCCATGCGCCAGCCCTGGTCATCGGTCAGGTGCCAATGGAACGTGTTGAGCTTGTGTGCGGCCATCGCGTCGAGCACGTGCTTGATCTCGTCCAGGCTCTGGAAATGCCGCGCCGAGTCGAGCATGAAGCCGCGCCAGCTGAAGCGCGGTGCATCCTGGATCTGCACCGCCGGCAGCACGCCGTTACTGCCGCCGGTGGCGAGCTGGGCGAGGGTGGTCGCGCCGTAGAACAGGCCGGTCTCGTTGCCGGCCTGCACCAGCACGCCTTCTGCGGTGCTTTCCAGCGTGTAGCTTTCGCCGCTGTCGCGGAAGGTGGGCACGATCTGGAAGCGGATGCTGCCGGTCTTGGCTGCAGCCTTGCCCTTGGCCGGTGCAAGGCGCGGACCGCCGCTGCGGGCCAGCAGGTCGGCGAACTGGTTGGCGACGCGCTGCGCGACTTCGCCTTCGGCCTGCAGCACGGTGTCGGCGCGAACGGTGATGCCGCTGCCCTGGCCGGCCTGCACATTGCTGGGGGCGGGAATCAGCATCAGGCTGCCGGCACGCAGCTGCGGACCGGGTGCTTCAGTGGCGGGTGTGGGGTCGGCGGCAAGTGCCGGCAGTGCCGGCAACAGGGCGAGCAGGCTGCCCAGCAGCACTGCGCTGCGCATCCGGGCGCGGGAAGGCTTGACCATCGGTACGACTCCTTGGAACGGTGCGATGAACGCTATACATGAAAAACGCCGGGCCCGGAATGACCCAGGCCCGGCGTGCGTGCACGACTCGGCGATGTTGCCGCCGCTGGATCAGTACTTGAAGCGGAAGTTGAGGTAGTACTGGCGGCCGTTGCTGTAGAACGAGGTCGGGATGGCCGCGGTCTGGTAGTACTTGTAGGTCGGGTTGTTGAGGTTGAGCGCATCGAAGCTGATGCTCAGCCAGTCGGTGGCCTTGTAGCTCAGCGACGCCGACAGGGTGCCGAAGTCATCCTGGTAGTACGGGTTGGCGCCGGACAGGCCGATCAGGAACGACGAACGGCGGGTGTAGCTGACGCGTGCACCGAAGGTATCGTTCTCGAAGTATGCACCGACGTTGTAGGTGTTCTTCGAAGTACCCAGCAGGTTGTCGCTGCCATCGGCCCAGGTGTGGTCGGTGCTGCCATCGGCGTAGGTGTAGTTGGCATTGACACCGAAGTACTCGCCGATCGGCTGCTCATAGGCCACTTCGATACCGCGCACCTTGCCGTCGGCATTGCGCGGGCGGGAGATGTTGTACTCTTCGAGACGGTTGGTCAGCTCGCTGAACAGCATTTCCTTCTCGGTGCTGAAGGCGACGTAGTCCTTCAGGCGCATCGAGTAGGCACCGATCGACAACATGCCGCGCGGCATGAAATACCACTCCAGGTTGGCGTCGAAGTTGGTCGACACCACCGGCTTCAACTTCGGATTGCCGCCACCGCCGGTCCGGTTCAGGTCCGAACCGTACGACGAGGCACCCAGTGCCGAGAAGTCCGGCAGGGTCTGGGTCTGCGAGGCGGCCACGCGCAGTACCAGGTCGTCACGCAGGTCGTACTTGAAGTTGGCGCTCGGCAGCACACGGTTGTGCTTGTTCTCGAATGCTTCGCGGGTCCACGCGCCGAACAGGCTGCTCACGTCCGGCACGGTCGAACCGGTGGCGGCGGCGTAGGTATCGATATCCTGCTTGATGTTGACGTAGCGCAGGCCGACGTTGCCGCTCCAGCGGTCGCCGCTGAAGTTGCCCTGTACGTAGGCAGCGAAGTTCTTCTCGGACACCGTCCACTCGGCGCCGTAGTTGTGGCGGCCGGTCGGGCCGTCATTGCCGGACAGCCAGGTGGAGTTGTTGGTCACTGCTTCCTTCAGTGCGCCCGGGGTGAAGTACCACAGGTCACGCGGGAAGCTGCCACCGATGCCGTTGGCGAAGCCACCGGGGAAGTTGGCGGTGGCGCCGTTCTTCAGCGCATTCCAGATCGCGCCCGGGGTTGCGCCTTCCGGCGACTTGGCCTCGCGCTTGTGGTCGCCGAAGCGGGCGCCGAAATCAATCGAGTTCAGTACGCCAGCGTCGGCGAAGTACTGGTTGAAATCGAGCGTGGCCCACTTTTCCTTGTCGATCGCGGTGACCTGCTGGTTGCCCCAGGTGCCGAAGTCGGTCACGCCGCTCGGGCCGATGTTGCCCCCGACGTTCCAGTCGATCGGCGAGCCGTTGCCGTGGGTCGCCCAGGTGGCGCCGCCACCACGGGCCAGGTTGACTTCGGCGATGTACTGGCGCGGCGTTTCGCCGGTGCCCTTGGTGCTGCCAGCCTGGAATTTCATGCCCAGGTTGTCGCTGATCTGCCAGTCGGCATCGAAGGTGATGTAGTTGGTCTTGGCCTTCGACTCGCGGTAGATCATGTCGTACACCGCGTAGTCGCGGTCGGCCTGGCCGGCGAAGGTGGCGTTGGACAGCACGCCATCCTTGATGACGTAACCCGGATTCGGGGCCTGGCCCGGAATCAGGATCTTGTTGCCATTGGCATCTTCAACGGTGCGGTCATTGAGGATGCGGCCACCCCACAGCATGAAGTTGCGGTTGTAGTTGTTCGCCTTCAGTTCCGAGCTGAAGCCTTCCAGGCCCAGGGTCAGGTTGTCCATCGGCTTGAACTGCAGCGACACCAGGCCGCCCTTGCGCTCGCGGGTCTGTTCGAACAGGGTCGAGCCGAGCAGGCCCGGGGCATAGACGCCGGCCAGGTCCGGGTTGGACTTGGCCACGGTGCCATTCGGATCGATCTGGAAGAAACCGCCCGGGATTTCCTGCGCTTCGCGGCGCAGCTCGCGCTTCTGGCTGAAGGCCTGCACCATCACGCCGAAGTTGCCTTCGTCGTTCTTGTAGTTGAACAGTGCCGACAGCTGCGGGTCGTTGGACTTGGCCTGGTCCGAACGCACCATGCCGATGGAGCCTTCCGCAGTGAGCTGCTTGGAGAATTCCAGCGGCTTGCGGGTGAGGATGTTGACGGTACCGGTGGTGCCGCCGTCCTGCAGCTTGGCCTGCGAGGACTTGTTCACTTCCACCGAGCGCACCAGTTCCGACGGCAGCAACGAGTAGCTCACGCTGCGGCCGACGTTGTTGCCCTGGCTGAGCACGAACCAGTCGGCGGTGCCGACGGTGTGGCCGTTGATCAGGGTCTGGGTCAGGCTCGGGCTGGTACCACGCAGGCTGACGCGGTCGGCTTCGTCGAAGCCGCCTTCGTCGGCGCTGGACGAGCTGATGTTCACGCCCGGCAGGCGCTGCAGGGTGTCGGCGACGTTGTGCGCGGGCAGCTTGCCCACGTCTTCGGCGGTGACCACTTCCACGCGCGCATTGGCTTCGCGCTTGGTGTCCAGCGATTTTTCCATCGACCCACGGATGCCGGTGACCTGCACGGTATCCAGGTCGGTGGCGGTCTGGGCGGCCTGCTGCGCATGTGCACTGAAGGCGATGCAGCTGACGATGGCGGCCGAAAGCAGGGTCTTGCGGGTGTTCATGATGTCTCTCCTCATCACTCGATTGGATGCCGGCGGCGGTGTTCGATTACGGTTGCGATGACATGCGCGGGGCGGCGGCGAACTCCCGTGCGTTGGCGTGCCACGTACTGCGTGCTGCGATTGCGTTGAAGCCTGTTGCGGTGTCAGGCGGCCGACTGCTGCTGCAGGTACCAGCTGGCAGCGCCGACCACGCCCAGCTGGCCGTGCTCGACGACCTTCACCGGGATGCGTGCCAGCGCTTCGCCCATCGGCCCCTTCTGCAGGTAGCGTTCGACGAAGGTGCTGGCGTGCAGGTATTCGCGGATCTGCGGCAGGATGCCGCCGGCCAGGTAGACACCACCATGGGCGCCGTAGAACAGCGCCATGTCGCCGATGGTGCTGCCGAGCAGGCCGCAGAACACATCCAGCGCCTGGCGCGCATGTGCATCGCTGTCGGCCATGGCCGCAGCGGTGACCGCGTCGGGGCTGGCCAGGGTCGGCGCCTGGCCCTGCAGTACGCACACCGCGCGGTACAGGTTCATCAGGCCCGGGCCGGAGATCGCGTGTTCGATCGACACGTGCGCGCGGTCGCGCTGCATGTGGCGGACGATGGCCATTTCCAGTTCGGTGCTGGCGGCCAGTGTCGGTTGCCCGGCTTCGGTCGGGAGTACCACCGGGCCGTGCGCGGTGGGGATCCACAGCGCGGCGCCGAGGCCGGTACCGGGGCCGACCACCAGGGTCGGGCCGCGGGCGGCGGTTTCCGGTCCGCACAGGTGCAGCACGCCACTGGCGTCAACCTGCGCGGCGGCGTAGGCCACGGCTTCGAAGTCGTTGACGATGTAGACCCGCTGCAGGCCGACGTCGGCTTCCACCTGGCGCGCCGACAGCGGCCACGGCAGGTTGGCGGTGATCACCGTGCCGTCCTCGCGGGCGTAGCCGGCACTGGCGACCACGCAATGCGTGGGCCGCGGGCCTTCGCCGAGGAAGTCGGACAGGATCGCGCTGAGGCCGGCATGGTCGGCGTTGCGGTATTTGCGGTACTCCAGCACCTGCACCGGATGGGCGGCATCACCGCTGGCCTGGACCCGGGCCACGCGCACATGGGTGCCACCGACGTCGGCGGCCAGGAACGTCGGCGCGACTCGGGACAGGACATGGGCCGGGGCGGGGTGGCTGGCGGTCACGCGGGCTCCTGCTGCAGGTGGGGCCGGCCCCGGGATCGGGGGCGGCGATTGGGGCGGAGTCTGTAACCCCGCTGACAACGATGTCAACGAGTTCGTGACACTTTCGTTGCTGCATCGCAACGAATGCGAGATGCAGTAAACGTTTACATGGCGTGAGTGCGGGTTTCACGTGGGAACCGTTGCCGCACATGGGTCAAGGCCTTCGGCGCATTCAGCACGATGCGTTGCGATCGGGTTGCGCAGTGCAGCACGAGGTTCACAGGGGGGCGCGTGGAAGTTGACAAACCGCGGCTGTCCATCGAAAGAATGTGACAACGTTGTTCCCAGCCACTCTCCGACGCCGTGTTCTGCGGCCGTCGCCGCAGGAGCCCTCCTGATGTCCGCCGTCCCCGCTGCAAGCGCGCGCCCGAACGTGGCCACCTCCATCGCCATCGTTGGCGTGTTGTTCTTCCTGATCGGCTTCTTCACCTGGCTCAACGGCCCGCTGATCACCTTCGTCAAGCTCGCCTTTGAACTCAGCGAGGTCGGCGCCTTCCTGGTGCTGATGGTGTTCTACCTGTCCTACTTCTTCCTGGCCCTGCCGGCGTCCTGGATCCTGCGCCGCACCGGCATGAAGAAGGGCCTCAGCCTGAGCCTGCTGGTGATGGCCGGTGGTGCTGCGTTGTTCGGTGAGTTCGCCACCCAGCGCTGGTACCCGGGCGCGCTTGGCGGCCTGTTCGTGATCGGCAGCGGCCTGGCCCTGCTGCAGACCGCGATCAACCCCTACATCTCCATCCTTGGCCCGATCGAGACGGCGGCACGCCGCATCGCGCTGATGGGTATCTGCAACAAGATCGCCGGCATGCTGGCGCCGGTGCTGATCGGCACGCTGGTGCTGCACGGCATCGGTGACCTCGATGCACAGGTGCAGGCCGCAGATGCGGTCACAAAGGCCGCGCTGCTGAACGAGTTTGCCGCCAAGATCCACACCCCGTACCTGGCGATGGCTGCGCTGCTGGTGCTGCTGGCGGTGGCGGTGCTGTTCTCGCCGCTGCCGGAAATCAAGTCGTCCGAAGCCAACGCCACGCCGGCGGCTGCCGGTGCCGCCGAGCGCCGCAGCATCTTCCAGTTCCCGCATCTGTGGCTGGGCGTGCTGTGCCTGTTCGTCTACGTGGGCGTGGAGGTGATGGCCGGTGATGCGATTGGTACTTACGGGCATGGCTTCGACCTGCCGCTGGACCAGACCAAGATGTTCACCTCGCTTACCCTTGGCGCGATGCTGGTCGGCTATGTGGTCGGCCTGCTGTTGATCCCCAAGGTCGTTTCGCAGTCGCGCTACCTGACCATTTCGGCGGTGCTGGGCGTGGTGTTCTGCCTGGGTGCCTGGGCCACCCACGGCTACGTTTCGGTGGCCTTCGTGGCCCTGCTGGGCTTCGCCAACGCCATGATGTGGCCGGCGATCTTCCCGCTGGCGATCCGCGGCCTGGGCCGCTTCACCGAAACCGGCTCGGCCCTGCTGGTGATGGGCATTGCCGGTGGCGCGATCATTCCGCAGCTGTTCGCCGTGCTCAAGCAGCACATCGACTTCCAGCTGGTGTTCGTGTTGCTGATGGTGCCGTGCTACCTGTACATCCTGTTCTACTCGGTGGTCGGCCACCGCGCCGGCCTGCCGCAGGACAAGGCCTGATCGGCGATGATGGACGGCAGCCAACCCCAGGGAAAACCCATGCGCAGAGCGACCATCAAGGACGTTGCGGAAAAGGCCAAGGTCTCGCTGAAGACGGTCTCGCGGGTGATCAACAACGAGCCTTCGGTGATGCAGGCCACCCGTGCGCGGGTGCTGCGTGCCATCGCTGAACTCGATTACGAACCCGATCCATCCGCGCGCAACCTGCGCAGCGGCACCACCTTCGTGATCGGGCTGGTCTACGACAACCCGAACCCGTACCACATCATCGGCGTGCAGAACGGCGTACTGGCCGCGTGCCGCGAGACCGGTTTCGGCCTGCAGATCCATCCCTGCGATTCCAGCTCGCCGCTGCTGGCCGATGAGCTGGCCGACTGGGTGCAGCGTTCGCGCCTGGCCGGGTTGGTGCTGACCGCACCGATGTCCGAGCGCCGCGACCTGATCCAGGCGCTGACCGCACGCGGCATCAAGCTGGTGCGCATCATTGCCGCCACCGAAGACCCGGCCGACGGCGCCTGCGTGTTCGTCGACGACCGCGAGGCCGCCTACGAGATCACCGAGCACCTGATCCAGCTGGGTCACCAGCGCATCGGCTTCCTCTGGGGCGGCATCTCGCACCGCTCCTCGGGCGAACGCTATGCCGGTTACGAAGCCGCGCTGAAGGACTACGGCATGACCGTGGACAAGCATCTGGTGGTGCAGGGCGACTACACCTTCGACGATGGTTTCCGCGGCGCGCGCCGCCTGCTGGCGCTGCGCGAGCCGCCCACCGCCATCTTCGGTTCCAACGACGAAATCGCTGCCGGCGTGCTGGCCGCTGCCAAGTCGGCCGGCATGAACGTGCCCTACGACCTGTCCATTGCCGGTTTCGAGGACAGCCCGTTCTCGCGCCAGTCGTGGCCGCCGCTGACCACCGCCAAGCAGGCCACCGAGGACATTGCCCGCCATGCCGCGCGCTTGCTGATCGCACAGCTGCGCAGCGACGCCTACGACGATGCGCCGGCACCGCTGCACAACCAGGGCTTCGTGCCGCAGCTGGTGGTGCGCGGTTCGACCGCGCCGATGCGCCCGGCCGGCGCACGCCCCCTTCCTTCCGATCCTGCCTGAGCCTGCCATGTCGCTGTCAGACCCCACGTCCACCCTGATGTTCGCCGAGGCCGCGGAAGCGGCCGACGTGGTCGCGCGCCAGTTCTCGCGCAACCACGCCACCATGGAAACCCTGGCCGCCAGCCTGCGTGCGGCGCCGCCGCCGTTCGTGGTCACCTGCGCACGCGGCAGCTCCGACCATGCCGCCACCTATGGCAAGTACCTGCTGGAAACCCAGCTGGGCCTGGTGGTCGCATCGGCTTCGCCGTCGGTGGGTTCGGTCTATGCCGCACCGCTGCAGCTGCGTGGCGCGCTGTTCATCGTCATCTCGCAGTCGGGCAAGAGCCCGGACCTGCTGCGCAACGCGGAAGCTGCCAAGGCCGCCGGCGCGCGCGTGATCGCGCTGGTCAATGTCGAGGATTCGCCGTTGGCGCAGCTGGCCGACACGGTCATTCCGCTGCATGCCGGTGCCGAGAAGAGCGTGGCAGCGACCAAAAGCTACCTTGCTTCGCTGGCCGCACTGCTGCAGCTGGCCGCGTACTGGAAGCAGGACAGCAGCCTGCGCAATGCGCTGGATCTGCTGCCGGATGCGATGTGCGAGGCCTGGCAGTGCGACTGGACGCCGGTGACCGAGGGCCTGGTCGAGGCGACCAACCTGTTCGTGCTCGGCCGCGGCCTGGGCCTGGGCGCAGCGCAGGAAGCGGCGCTGAAATTCAAGGAAACCTGCAGCTTGCATGCCGAGGCCTACAGCTCGGCTGAAGTGAAGCATGGCCCGATGGCGCTGGTCGACCGGGGTTTCCCAGTGCTGGCCTTTGCCCAGCCTGATGAAACCGGCGCCGGCACGCGTGCCGTCGTCGAGGAATTCACCGCGCGCGGTGCACAGGTGTGGATGGCCGGTGCCGGTGGCAACCTGCCGGTAGCGGCCGCGCCGCATCCGCTGTGCGCACCGCTGCTGACCGTGCAGAGCTTCTACCGCGCCATCAACGCGCTGGCGCTGCGTCGTGGCTTCAACCCGGACCTGCCGCCGCACCTGAACAAGGTCACGGAGACGGTGTGATGGCCACGGTCCTGCGCAATGCCCGCATCCTGGCAGGCGACGAATTCCGCGATGATCTGGCGGTGGTGATCGAGCACGGCCGCATCAGCGCGCTGCTGCCCGATGCAGCGCCGCAGCTGGGCCAGGCCGCCGAGCAGGTTGATCTGGGCGGTGGCTGGCTGCTGCCCGGTTTCATCGATGTGCAGGTCAATGGTGGCGGCGGCGCGCTGTTCAACAACACGCCGGACGTGGCGGCACTGCGCACCATCGCGCAGGCGCACCGCCGCTTCGGTACCACCGCGATGCTGCCGACGCTGATCAGCGACGACGTGGGCGTGATGCGTGAAGCCATCGATGCGATGCGCGAGGCGATCGCGCAGGGTGTGCCAGGCGTGATCGGCATCCATCTGGAAGGACCGTACATCGCGCCGGCCCGCAAGGGTACGCACGACGCCAGCAAGTTCCGTGTGCCAGACGAAGCAGAGATCGCGCTGGCCGCATCGCTGGACAACGGCGTGACCCTGCTGACGCTGGCACCGGAACGCGTGCCGCTGGAGACCATTCGCGCGCTGGTCGAGCGCGGCGTGGTCGTTGCCGCTGGGCATACCGCAGGCACCTACGAAGAGATCCGCGCCGGTCTGGATGCAGGCGTGCGTGGCTTCACCCACCTGTACAACGCGATGTCGCCGCTGCAGGGCCGTGAGCCCGGCGCGGTGGGCGCTGCGCTGGAAGACCGCGACAGCTGGATCGGCATCATCGTCGATGGCGTGCATGTGCATCCGGCCAGCCTGCGCGTGGCGCTGGCAGCCAAACCGCGTGGTCGCCTGCTGCTGGTCACCGATGCGATGCCGCCGGTTGGCGCCGACGATCCCAGTTACGTGCTGTACGGCGAAACCATCACCGCCATCGATGGCGTGGTGCGCAATGCCGCCGGTTCGCTGGCGGGCTCGGCGCTGGACATGGCCACCGCGGTGCGCAACACCGTGCAGCTGCTCGGCCAGCCACTGGCCGAAGCCGCGCGGATGGCCTCGACCTATCCGGCACAGTTCCTCAATGTCGACGACCGCCTGGGCCATATCGCCGAGGGTTACCAGGCCGACCTGGTGCTGCTGGATGACGCCTTGCAGGTGCGTGGCACCTGGATTGCCGGACAATACGAGGCCGCTTGATGAACAGTATGCCGCCGCGCCGCTTGGGCTCGATCGATGCCCTGCGCGGCATCACCGTGGCGGCAATGCTGCTGGTCAACAACCCGGGTGACTGGAGCGCGGTGTTCGCGCCGCTGCGTCATTCGGAATGGCATGGCTGCACGCCCACCGACCTGGTGTTCCCGTTCTTCCTGTTCCTGGTCGGCGTGTCGATGGCCTTCAGCGTGGCGCCACGCGCGCTGGACGTGGCCTTACGACCCGCGCTGGCGCGCGGCGTTCTGGAGCGCGCACTGCGCATCCTGGTGGCCGGTGCGCTGCTGCACCTGCTGATCTGGTGGGCGCTGGATACCCATCACTTCCGCATATGGGGCGTACTGCAGCGGATCGCGGTATGCGCGGCGCTGGTGGGCGTACTGGCGGTGTATGCGCGTCCGCGCGCACAGGCGGCCGTACTGGTCAGTCTGCTGGTGGGGTATACCGTACTGCTGCTGGGCGTCGGCGATCTGGCGCCGTGGACCAATCCGGCCAGTCGTCTGGATACCACGCTGTTCGCACCGTGGATCTACCAGTGGCATGCCGATACCGGGCTGGGCCATGACCCGGAAGGATTGCTGAGCACGCTGGGGGCGCTGGCCAGTACCGTGCTCGGACTGTTGGCCGGTGGCCTGCTGCGCAACCGGCGTTCGGCGGCATTGGCCGGGCTGGGCGTGGCGACCGCTGTGCTCGGCCTGTTGCTGGCCATCGTGTTGCCGCTGAACAAACAGCTGTGGACGCCCAGTTACGTGCCGTGGACGGGCGGTCTTGCGGCGCTGGCGCTGTGGCTGGGCCACGTGCTGATCGACCAGAAGGGCTGGCCCGCGCTGGGCCGGCGCTTCGGGGTCAATGCAATCACCGCGTACCTGGGGGCATCGGTGATGTCGGTGGTGCTGATGGCCACCGGGATCTGGGGGGGATCTGGCAGCAGCTGGCCACCGCGATGCCGCAGGCGCTGGAGCTGGCGTCGATGCTGCAGGCGCTGGTGTTCGTCGCACTGTGGTGGGGCGTGGCGTGGTGGCTGGATAAGCGGAAGATCTACCTGAAGATCTGACCCCATCCGCCAACGGCATCCACGCATGACGTAGATTTACCAGTGCCGTGAGCGAATCGATTGGCGATGCAGGATCCGTAGATCCACGCCATGCGTGGATGCTTTGCGCGTGATTCCGGATGGCGGAAAAATGAACGATTTCAGCCACATCACATCGGCGTGAGGGCCGGGCGATTTCCCATCTGAACTGTGATTTCCCGCACGCAAGTTCACCTGTCGAAACGGTTCACCACACGGCAGACTGCAAGCGCAGTGCCGCACATACGCAGTTCCTGATTTCCCGTCCAGGAGTGCCCCATGTCCCGTGCCGTTCCGCGTGCGTTCCGCCCGCGCCGCCTTGCTGTTTCCGTGTTGCAGGCCCTCGCCGTTCCCTCCCTGCTTCTGACGACCGCCAGCGTCGCCTGGGCGGGCTGCAACAACCCGGCACCGACCGCCGGCCAGACCGTCACCTGTGATGCCAACGCACCGAATCCGCAGACCACTCCCGTTACCGCCAGTGGCGCGGCCGGAATCACCGTCAACGTCGGCAATGGTGCCCAGTTGCAGCAGAGTGGTGGTGGATCGGCCCTCGCGCTGGTCGGTGCCGGTGGTCACCTGCTGTCAAACCAGGGCGCGATCAGTTCGGTGGGCGGTGTGGCCGTGCAGCTTGGGGGTGGCAGCCGCGTCGACAACACCGGCAGCATCAGCGCAGGCAACAACATTGCCCTGCAGTTCGTCGGCGGCGGTAACAGCGTGGTGATCAACCGAGGAACCATCAGTGGCCGTACAGGCGTGCAGTTCGATGCGGGCAACGATCGCTTCGAGATGCAGAGCGGCAGCATCACCGGAGGCGTACTGCAGGGCGATGGAAACGATGTGCTGCTGCTCAGCGACGGCACGATCGACAGTGTCGATCAGGGCGGTGGCGATGACCAGATGACTGTCACCGGCGGCACCGTCACCGGCGTGGTGGTGCAGGGCAGTGGCCGCGATGATTTCGTCATGAGTGGCGGCACGATCGGCGCGCTGCAGCAGGGCGATAACATCGATACCTTCCGCATGAGCGGTGGCCGCATCGTCGGTGCGTTCGAGGATGGCGACCAGGCCTGGATGACCGCTGGCCGCATCGGCCGCGTCAACATGAAGCTGGACAAGAATCTGTGGGATCAGTCCGGCGGCATCGTTGAGGGCAACGTGGTCACCGGCTTCGACACCGACACCATCATCATCTCGGGTACGGCCTACATCGGCGGCAACATCAGTGTCAGTGGTGGTGCCGACAGCGTGACCATCACCGATGGCACCGTGCGCGGCCAGGTACTGCTCAGCACCGGCAACGACACTTTCAACTGGAACGGCGGCGGCATCGTCTACGGCGCGATCGACATGGGGCCGGACAACGACGTGGCCAACCTCAGCAACCTCAACCAGGGCAACCTTGGTGCAGTGCCGCTGTTCGACGGTGGCAGTGGCATCGATCAGCTCAACTTCAACAACGTCAAGGCTGCGGGCGTGGGACGCTTCCAGAACTGGGAGACAATCAGCCTGGCCAACAGCACCGAGCTGACCTTCGATGGTGATCTGGTGCTGGGTGACAGCGGAACCGGCACCGGCACGCTCACGGTGGATGACACCAGCACTGTCTACGCGGGCAGTGGCGGCCATGCCGTCCGTCCGTTCAACAGTGGCGGACTGGTGGAGATGGTCAATGCCGGGCGCATCGACCTGACCGGTGCCGGCGCCGGCGACGTGTTCACCGTGCGTGGCAACTACCGCGGTGACGGTGGCGGCCTGTACCTGCGTACCGTGCTCGGCGCGGACAATTCCACCAGCGATCGACTGGTGATCGATGGCGGTGCCGCCACCGGCACGACCGGCATCGGCGTCATCAATGCTGGAGGCAGCGGCGCGGCCACGCTGGCCGATGGCATCCTGGTGGTGCAGGCGTTGAATGGTGGCCGTACCGCGCCGGGCGCGTTCTCGCTGTTCGCACCGGTTGCGGCCGGTGCCTACGAGTACTTCCTGTTCAAGGGCGGTGTCAGTGCCGGTACCAGCGAGAACTGGTACCTGCGCTCGACCGTGGTGGCCGGGCCTGCACCGGCGCCCAACGGAAGCGGTATCAATGGCGTGCCGCCGCCGCCGACGCCACCCGTCGCACCCCCACCACCGATCACCCCGGCACCGCCACCGCCGCCCGAAGGTGCCACCGATCCGGATCTGACCGCAGGCGAGACCGCGCCGCCACCACCGCCGCCGGAACCCGTGCCGGTGGCGCCGCCCAGTGATCCGGCGGTGCCGGACGTGCCGGTGGCTGGCGGAGCGCTGCCCGGAACCGGTGCGCCGCCGACGCCGGGTGCACGTCCCGCCGAGGGCGCAGTGGTGCCGCTGTACCGCGTGGAGACTGCCACCTATGCTGTGGTGCCGCCGCTGCTGCGCGAGACCTCGCTGGCCAGCCTCGGCACGTTCCATGAGCGGCAGGGCGAGCAGCGCCTGCTGTACAACCAGGGCGCATTCCGCACGGCCTGGGGCCGTCTGGTGGGGCAGAGCAGCGAGATCCATTGGAAGGGGGATGCGCAGCCCGGCTTTGATGGCGATATGATGGGCCTGCAGGCCGGCCTCGATGTGTGGGCTGCTGCCTCTGACAACCACCGCAACCAGATCGGCGCGTTCGTCGGCCGCACCCGCGCGCAGGGCAAGACCACCGGCCTGGCACTGGGCTGGGAGAACGTGCAGGTAGGCCAGAGCCGCCTGGACGACAAGCACGTGGGCCTGTACTGGACCTTCACCGACAGCAGCGGTGGCTACATCGACGCCGTGGCGATGCAGAGCCGCTACGACGGCCGCGTGCGTTCTTCGCGTGGACTCGGCTTCGGGATCAAGGGCGATGGCACCAGCGTGTCGGTGGAGGGGGGCAAGCCGCTGCTGCACCTCGGTCAGTCCGCATGGTGGCTGGAACCGCAGGTGCAGGTGATCTGGCAGCGCACCGCGCTGGACGACCGCCGCGATGAAGTATCGAGCGTGCGTTTCGACAACGACAATGCTTGGACCGGCCGCATCGGCCTGCGCCTGGCCGGCGACTACCAGTTGGCCGACAACGGCTGGCAGCCGTATTTCAAGCTCAATTACTGGCACGGCCGTTCAGGCGAGGATCGCATCCGCTTCTATGATGACGTGATCATCAATTCGCAGCGGTCGCGTGCGCTGGAAGCCGGTGTAGGCGTGGTCGGGCGCTTCAACCGCACCATCAGCGCTTACGCCGTGGCCGACTACACGCGCGAGCTGGGCGGCGACCGCAACGAGAAGCGCCGCATCATCGAAGGCAACATCGGCCTGCGCGCGGACTGGTAGCGCCGGGTATGGATTTCATGACCCGCTCTGTGAGGTGTCGACCTTGGTCGGCACGACTCTCTCCGCTGCCATGACCCTGTAGAGCCGAGCCATGCTCGGCTGCTTCGGTCCAATCCCACAGAGCCGAGCATGGGCTCGGCTCTATAGAACAACGGTGCGTGGCGAGATCGATCCCGCCACGACTATCCTATGGCTTCGATACATGACAAGGAGTCGTCGATGCTGGACCTAAGGAATGTTCGTGCCGCCATGCTCGCCACGCTGCTGCTTTCATCTGCGGCCGCTGTTGCAGAGGAAACAGTGGAGCTGCCGTCGCCCGAAGCGCGTGAGCAGATGCTGCAATTGTTGGAAACCCAGTCCTTGTACCGTGGCCGCGTCGATTGGAACGACGTGCGCGCGCGCCTGAACGCCGCAGGTGATGACCGCGCACAACAGCGCCGTGTTCTGGATGAGGCCGCCGCACTCAGCAGCGGAGGCCACGGCCGTTGGTTTTCACCAAGCGAGCAGCGTCAGCGCTCCGAACGTGCCCAGCGCTTGAATGCCGCTCAGGCGACCGACCTCGCTGCCCCCAGACACGCCAATCCCCGCATCGGCGTGCTGCGGGTGAGCCCCTTCGTGGAAGATCTGCAACGCAGCGAATCGGAACGTTATGATGCACGCAAGGTCTACGCGCTGGCGTTGCAGGAGCGTATCGCTGGCCTGGATGACGGCACGCGGTGCGGCTGGGTAGTGGATGTAAGCAGCAATGGTGGCGGCAACATGTGGCCGATGTTGTTTGGTTTGTTGCCATTGCTACATGGAACACCGGATACGCAGGGGGCGTTGATCGGCGCTTTCCCTAGTGCCAATGGATTGCTGTGGTGGCGGCAGGCGGAAGGTGAAGTCGTGCAAGGCAATGCATCGATGCTGCGTTCACGACAGGGCGCGTATCGGCTGCGTGCGGGCACGGCACCGGTGGCGGTGGTGATGGGGGCAGGCACTGCCAGCTCCGGCGAAGCAGTGGCACTCGCGTTTCGAGGGCAACCAGGGAGTCGTAGTTTCGGTCAGCCGAGCGCGGGCTTTTCTACCGGCAATCGACCGACGACGCTGGTGGACGGTACCACCTTGCTGTTGACCCACAACGTCATGACCGACCGTAACGGCCAGGGCGACGGTGGCAGGATGCAGCCGGATCAGGCTACCCCCAGCGGACCGGCCACCCTTGCCGCCGCCCAAGCCTGGCTGCTGGCCCAACCCGCCTGCCAGGGCCGCTGATCCATGATCCTGATCGGCCAGCAGGAACGGGTGATGGTGGTCGGCCCGACCGAAGCCCACCACTGCCTGCGCTGCCAGACGGAAACCGAGTTCGCCCCCCAGCTGCGCTACAAGATGGCGCGCATCGACCTGCTGTTCGCCTCACCTACCATCGCCGCTACGAGACCCGCTCTGGTAGGTGTCGACCTTGGTCGGCACAGATTCCACCGGCGCCATGACCCTGTAGAGCCGAGCCATGCTCGGCTGCTTTGATCGTGTCCCATGCAGCCGAGCATGGGCTCGGCTCTACAACGGCTATCCGCATAATGGCGCGGCATGATTCGCCACGGTTATGCTGTGAACCTGACCCAACGACAAGGAAACGTCGCATGCAGATGTGCAAGGGAGTGCCTGGGAATGGCGCGCTGATACTGACCCTTCTGGCAGCCAACGCAACGGCCGCCATCGCGTCCACCACCGAAGTACCTTCGCCGGAAGCGCAGGTACAGATCCTGGATCTGCTCGAGCATGAAGCCTTGTACCGCGATAAAGTGGACTGGCCTGCCGCTCGTAAGCGACTGGCGTCGTTGCAGGCGTACCCGGGTGCGTTGCATACCGCCCTGCGTGAGATCATCGTGGAGAGCACCGGGGGGCATGGTGTCTGGATGACGCTTGCACGCAAGCGTGAAGCCACGGAGCGCTCGAAGCAGGTCGGCGCTGAGGCCGTTGCCAAGGCGAAAGTGACTGGTGCCGTCGATGCACGCATTGGCTGGGTGGTCATCGAAGGCTATGCCGCCACGCCGGGGGCTGCGCGGCAGGACGAATTCAATCAGGACATCCAGCGCGCGCTGCAATGGCAGGATGTCATCCGTGGCAAGGACAGCGGCGATCGCTGTGGCTGGATTGTCGATCTGCGCAGCAACCATGGGGGCAACATGTGGCCGATGCTGCTGGGTGTTGCGCCGTTGCTGCGCACGTCGTCGACAGGCGTGGAAGAGGTCGGGTCGTTTGCTACCGCCCACGGGTCGCGGCGCTGGAGTCTGACGCCGACCATGGTGCAGGTCGATGGTCGTCCCAGGCTGGGATTCGGTCGACCGGGGTATTCCCTCAAGCAGCCCGGCGCGCCCGTCGCCGTTCTGGTCGGGTCGAATACCGCCAGCTCTGGCGAAGCGACGATGCTGTCATTCAGGGGGCGCCCACAGACGCGGAGTTTCGGGCAGTCGACTGCGGGCTTCTCGACAAGCAACGATACGCGGCCCCTGGTGGATGGCAGTGTGTTGGCGGTGACGACCGCGGTGATGAAAGACCGCACTGGCGCTGGCGCCGGTGCCAGGATTACTCCGGATGAATTGACGACAGGCGATGCGGCCACCCTTGCCGCCGCCCAAGCCTGGCTGCTGGCCCAACCCGCCTGCCAGGGCCGCTGATCCATGATCCTGATCGGCCAGCAGGAGCGGGTGGTGGTGGTCGGCCCGACCGAAGCCCACCACTGCCTGCGCTGCCAGACGGAAACCGAGTTCGCCCCCCAACTGCGCTACAGGATGGCGCGCATCGACCTGCTGTTCGGCCTCACCTACCATCGCCGCTACGAGCTGGCCTGCACCCGGTGCGAGCACGGCTGGGTGCTGGACACCGACACCATGGACCAGCAGCTGGGAGGGGTGCCGATCCCGTGGCGGCACCGCTTCGGCCTGCCGCTGATGCTGGTGGTGGTGGCCGGTCTGGCGGCGCTGGGCTGGCTGTGGCGGCATGGATTCCTCGGTTGAGGAGCGGGCCTGTTAAAGTCTGCCCTGCAATCACGTACCGGAACCGACCATGGACCACGACACCCCGTTCGAACCCCTCAACGACCTCGAGGTGCGCCTGCTGCAGGCCCAGGACGGCACGCTGACCGCAGCGCAGTTCCTCGACGGCCTGCTGACCTCGACGGCGTTCGTGCTGCTGGACAAGGCCATCGGCGAAGATGGCGCCTGGGACGAGAGCATCTCGCCGCTGGTGCTGACCAGCGAGAGCGGCGAGCCGATGTTCGCCGTGTTCACCGCCCCCGAACGCGCGGGCCTGTGGCACGAGCAGCTGCCGCAGTTTGCGCATGCCATGCCGATCGCGGTGCACGCGCTGCTGGCCGGTATCGGCGACGGCGTCGGCCTGGTGCTGAACCCGGGCCTGGACGTGGGTATGGAGATGATTCCCGATGCCGTGGCCCAGCTAAAGCAGCGTGCGGCGGCGATCACCCGCGGCATGGCGCACTGAATCCAGGGATTGTCTGGGTGCCGGCCAGCGGCCGGCACTACCAGGGCTTCAGCGGGCGGCGGCGATGGCTTTCACCCGCGCCTTGGCCAGTGCTTCGCCGATGGCCGGGCCCTTCAGATGCGTGGTATCCAGATCCCGCGCCTGCACTGACAGCGCCGCCTGATGCAGGCGCTTGAGCGTTTCGCCCTGTGGGTAGTTGGCGTCCTCGAAGCCGAGCCGGCCGCGCTTGTCGGCCTCGCAGCACAGCGCGATGCGGGCCACGCGTTCCGGCCGGCGTAGTGCATCGCAGCGGCCCAGCAGTTCCAGCACGGTGGCATCGCGCAGTTCGTCGATGCGGTGCACGTTCAAGTGCTCGCGGCAGACGGCCTCGGCCAGCTGCTGGTGCTCGGTGGGAACCCTCAGCCGTGCGCACAGTTCCTTCAACGGCTTGATGCCACGCTGCTCGTGCATGATGTGGCGCGGCCATTCCTCCGGCGGGGTCAGGCCCTTGCCGAGGTCGTGGGTGAGGGCAGCGAAGCCGACCAGGTCATCACCCGGTGCCAGTTTCGCGGCCATGTCGCTGACCATTTCCTGGTGGATGCCGGTGTCGACTTCCGGATGGAATTCGGCACGCTGCGGCACGCCATACAGCGCTTCCAGCTCGGGCAGGATCGGGCCCAGTGCCTGCGCAGCGTGCAGCGTGCGCAGGAAGGCGGAGGGCCGTTCACTGACCAGCGCCTTGCGCAGTTCCTGCCAGACGCGTTCCGGCACCAGCGCGTCCAGCTCGCCACTGGCGGCGACCTCGCGCATCAGCGCCATGGTCTCTTCGGCGACGGTGAAGCCCAGTGGCGCGAAGCGTGCCATGAAGCGCGCCGCACGCAGCACGCGCAGCGGATCTTCGACAAAGGCCGGACCGACGTGCCGCAGCACACGCTGTTCAACATCGCGTACGCCGCCGTAAGGATCGACCAGTGTGCCGGTCTCCTCATCGCAGGCAATCGCATTGATGGTGAAGTCGCGGCGCTGCAGGTCTTCTTCAAGGGTGACCGCCGGATCGGCATCGACCACGAAGCCGCGATAGCCACGGCCGGATTTGCGCTCGGTGCGCGCCAGCGCGTACTCCTCGCCGGTCTTCGGATGCAGGAACACCGGGAAATCGCGGCCGACGGCGGTGTAGCCCTGCGCCTCCATCTGCGCGGGCGTGGCACCGACCACCACCCAGTCACGGTCGCCGGCCGGGCGCTGCAGCAGGCGGTCGCGCACGGCGCCGCCGACAAGATAGATCTTCATGGGGGGATGATCGCACGGTAGGTGCATGAGCATCGGTAGTGCCGGCCGCTGGCCGGCAACCCTTGGACAATGGCGGTTGCCGGCCAGCGGCCGGCACTACCGATGAAGAGGAATCACGGCAGGCCGCGCCACTCCGGCACGAACAGGCCAGCCAGGAACCACAGCCCGTAGACGATCCACAGGCAGAGGAAGTACAGCTTGATCTGCGATTCGTCCCACAGGCTGCCCCAGCTGTCGATGAAGGCCAGCGACTTCCAGCCTTCCATCCAAGCCGCGCCACCCCAGCGCAATACCCAGGTGGCGAACAGGCTCCAGGCGGCGAATATCCCGATCCAGGCCAGCAGGCTCATCGCTTTCCCCTCCCCGGGAAACGGATGCCGGGTAGTGCCGGCCGCTGGCCGGCAACCCTTGGATGATGGCCGAAGCCGGCCAGCGGCCGGCACGACCGCATTGCAATCAATCGCCGCCCTGGTCAGCGTTGGCGGCGCAGCTGAAGCTCTTGCGCTTGTCCACCAGGCGGCCCATCAGACGGTCGCTCAGAGGCAGCGCATCACCATTGAGGCGCCAGTCGTAGATCACGCTGAAGGCCAGTACGCGTGCGACGTACTCGCGGGTTTCCTTGTAGCTGATGGTCTCGATCCACAGGTCCGGGTCATAACCCGGGCGCTGGCCCTGCCAACGCGCGGTCGGGGTCGGGCCGGCGTTGTAGGCGGCGATGGTCACGTACGGCAGACCGTCGTACTTGTTCATCAGCTGGCGCAGATAGGCGGTACCGATGGCGATGTTGGTGTCCGGGTCGTACAGGCTGTCGGCGCCGCCGTAGCCGGTCAGGCCGATCGACTTGGCCACGCCGGCACCGGTGGCCGGCAGCACCTGCATCAGGCCCATGGCGTTGGCAGGCGAGCGCGCGCGCGGGGTGAAGGTGCTCTCGGCGCGGATCTCTGCCGCCACCCAGGCCGGATCGATCGCGTTGCGTGCCGATTCGCGGCGGATGGTGGCGTCGTGGTGCAGCGGGAAACGCAGGTCGTACAGGCGCTGTTCCTGCGGCTGCTTGCCGAGTGCGAACACGGCGCGGTCGAACCAGCCATTGTCCTGCGCCACGCGAACGGCGAGGCGGCGCTGGGTGTCATCGAAGCGCGACAGCGCACTGTTCCATTCGGCCACGGCCCAGCCGGCGCGATCGATCTGGTACAGCGCCATCGCGCGCTGGATGGCTGGGTCGCGCGCGATCACCGCTTGTGCCTGCGTGCTGTCGTTCGGCTTCCACGGGCACAGCGTGTAGCCCTGCTGCAGTTTGTCGGCGGCGAGGAAACCATGGAAGGTCGGTGCGCGCGCGGCCTCGCGGAACAGCGGCTGCGCCTGTTGGGCCTGGCCGGTCTTCTCCAGCATGCGGCCTTCGAAGTAGCGCCAGCGCGGGTCGCTGCGCTGCTTGCTGCCCATCTTGCGGATCGCGGTCAGCGCCGCCGGCCAGTCACCGCGCGACATCGCTTCGCGCACGCGCCACTCGTGCAGGCGTTCGTCGTACGCCGATTCCGGCACCGCGTTGAGGCGCCGCGCCGAATCGGGCAGGTAGGACGCCACCGTCCACAGTGCGATCTGGTACAGCACCTGGCTCTGCTGGTCGGCACTCAGGCCCAGTGCCTGCGCGTACTGCGGCAGCTGCTGTTCGGTGGCGCCGGGATCGGCCTTGGCCAGCTTGGCCAGGCCATCGGTGGCGATGCGCCGGCTGCGCTCGTTGCGCGGCCAGTTCAACGCGCTGGCGTTGGGCTTGTCGACAAAGGCGGCGTAATTGTTGGCCAGCGCCAGGTCGGTGGCAGGCAGGCCCCGTGCGGCGCTGCGCATCACAGCGGGTTGCTGGGCGTCGGCGGCAGCGTCGATGCGTTCCCAGCGCAGGGCGTCGCTCAGACCTCCCTGTGCCTGCAGCACGGCAAAAACGGCATCACAGCCGTCCGGCAGCGACTTGCCGTTCCTGCGCCACAGGTCCTGCGCTTCGTTGATCCACTGCGGATCGACCTTACCGGTCACCTGGCGCGCGGTCAGCTGCGCACAGCGCAGGCCGGCGTTGTCGGTGGGCGCCCAGTTGGCGAGCAGGGTCGGCCAGTCCTGGCGGCGTGCGACCGAGGGCAGCCATACGCTGCGGAACGTGGTGGCCACGGCCTGGCCGTCATAGCGCTTGAGGAAGGCCTGCGCCTGCGCGGTATCGACGGTGTCGATGTTGCGGCGCAGGTTGGCGTACTCCAGCCAGCCGTATGCAGGATGGCGGCTGAGTGCGGCGGCTTGGCCGGGATCGAACTGGCCGCGTTCGGCGGCAGCGATCGCGGCCTTCAGCTGTGCGTTCTGGGCGTCGAGGGACTGGGCATTGGCGCAGCCGATCAGCAGCGTGGTGGCCAAGGGCAGCAGGGACAGGGCGGTCGAAGAGCGTCGGGTCATGGCGGGCAGCATAGCGGGCAATGGCTGAATTCAGTTTCGCATTGCGTGCACGCGATGGGTCGGCAACGGCAGCTGAATGCTCGTGCTGCAGGCACTGCCTCGCGAGCCTGCGGGCGACGTAGTGTCGAGCTTGGGCGATCGGCCCGGCTGCAGGGAGCGGCACATGGCGTTCAGTAGCGCAGGAAGAAGCGGCCCGCTGGCGGACATCAATGTCACGCCACTGGTGGATGTGATGCTGGTGCTGTTGATCATCTTCATCGTGACCGCGCCGATCGTGGCCCGGCCGATAGCCGTGCAGTTGCCACAGGCCACCGATCGCGTGGTCGACCGTCCCGAACCGCCACCGCCGATCGAGCTGCGCCTGGACGCTGCCAACCAGCTCAGCTGGAATGGTCAGCCGATGGTGATCAGTGAGCTGCAGGCGCGCCTGCAGGCACAGGCGGGCGAACATGCCGGCAACCTGCCGGAGCTGCGTATCGCCACCGATCCGGCGGCCGAATACGAAGGCATGGCGAGGATTCTGGCCGCAGCCGAGGCGACCGGCATGGAGCGCATTGCGTTCGTGCGGTAGTGCGATGTCTCACTGCCGCTCATGCGGTGATTGCCGCATGGGCGGCGCTTCCCCTGCTGACAGCGTCGCATCCAGGATCCGCAGAAAGGCCATTTCAATCTGCGCTGGAACCGGGGTTGGATGTGCTCGCCACCTTCCGGTCCCAGGGGCACGTTCAACGTCGAAAGCAGTCAACTCGGCTCTCTCGAAATCCACCACAACCGTCAATCCCTCTCCCGAGGCCAAGGCCGCATCGCTGGGAGAGGGGCAGTTGTTGCACTCGATCACGCCGCCTGCTCTCGATTCGCCCGCCAGGGAAAAAAGCAGCGTCATCACCGTCGTGACACCCAGCACCGCACTCACCGCTTTCATGATCGACCCTCCCGCGAATGGCTGGAGGTGCGAGTCTGCGCTGGATCGACTAGCGGCGCCTTCTGAAAGAGGGAATTTCAAACTATTCCTGAAACGGTCCGGCAAAGACCTTTTCCATGAATGTGGCAGCCCCCGGCGCGCGCTGTCGCAGCCGGCATCAAGGCTGCCTGTCGTGAACAATATCGTCCGGTCATAACCTGCAGCTATCTGACGCAATCGGCCTGCAATTGCGTCAATTTCGCGTGAAAGAGTGTCGATCATCACGCCGCGATTTTTACCACTTGTTTACAAAGGAGACGGCGCCGCCATGCAGGGAGGGAGTGCGGCAGCCCATGTCCCGACATTCCTTTGGAGAGAGAGCGAATGAATCACCTGCACCACCGCCCTTTGGCGGTTGCCGTCGCGCTGTGCGTGATGACCCTGGCACCGTTGGGTGCCGCTGCACAATCCACCACCAACCTCGATGCGGTGGAAGTCACCGGTACCCGCATCAAGCGCGCTGAAGTCGAAGGCCAGGTGCCGATCCAGACGCTGACCCGCGGTGATATTGAACGCACCGGCCTGACCTCGATCGGCGAAGTGCTGCAGCAGCTCACCGGTTCCGGTTCCGCGCTCAATGCCAAGTTCAATTCGTCCGGCAACTTCGGCTTCCCGCCCGATGGCAGTGGTGTAGGTGCTGGCTCGGCGCAGGTGGACCTGCGCCATCTGGGCGCCAAGCGCGTGCTGGTGCTGGTTGACGGCATCCGCTGGGTCAATGAGTCGTCCGCCTCCGGTGTGGGCTCGGCCACCGACCTCAACACCATTCCGCTGGCCATCGTCGAGCGCATCGAAGTGCTGGAAGATGGCGCGTCGTCGCTGTACGGCTCCGATGCCATTGCCGGCGTGGTCAACATCATCACCCGTCGTGATTTCGATGGCGGCCAAGTGACCCTGAACTACGGCGAGTACAGCAAGGGCGATGGCACGCAGAAGGGCGTGGACCTGGCCTGGGGCAAGAGCGGTGACCGCTTCAGCCTGTTCCTCGGCGCCAGCTGGACCAAGCAGGATCCGGTGTTCGCCAAGGACCGCGAGCAGTCGCGCTTCCCGATTCCCGGCACCGGCCTGGCCTTCGGCAGCGGTGGCATTCCGCAGGGCCGTTTCATGTTCACCGACCCGAACACCGGTGCGGTGCAGAACATCGTGCCCAATACCGGCGTGAGCAACCCGCGCTACGACGGCAGTGCCGGCTGCGCGCGCACCGATGACTATCACTGCTTCACCAGTGCTGATCGCTTCAACTTCGCCGAATACAACATGGTGCTGACACCGTCGGAGCGTAAGGGCCTGTTCGGTCAGTTCCGCTTCGACATCACCGACAACGTGCAGTGGTACGTCAAGGCACTGGGCAACCGCCGTGAGTCGACCAACCAGGCCGGCCCGGAGCCGCTGTTCTTCGGTCCCGATGGCGCCACCGGCAATCCGCTGGCCGACAACATCACCGTGTCTGCGCTCAACCCGTACAACCCGTTCGGCTTCGACCTGGTCTCGGGTGACAACCTGAGCCTGATCGGTCGCCGTCCAGTAGAAGGCGGCGCGCGCGTGTTCAAGCAGGAAGTGGACACCACGTATTTCGCCACCGGCTTCGTCGGCAACTTCCAGGCGGCTGACCGCAGCTGGTACTGGGACGTCAACGGCATGTACAGCAAGAACAAGGCCGAACAGACCAACTACGGCAGCTACAACATCTACAACGTCAACATGGCGCTGGGCGATCCGTCCGTCTGTGCGGCGACGCCGGGCTGCGTGCCGCTGAACATCTTCGGCGGTGCCGGTTCGATCACTCCGGACATGCTGAAGTGGATCCAGCCGGTGGTGCGTGACCGCAGCCAGAACGAGCTGAGCCTGTTCACCGCCAACCTGTCCAGCGACCTGTTCACGCTGCCGGCCGGCCCGGTGTCGTTCGCTACCGGCTTCGAGTATCGCAAGTACGAGGGTTCGTACCAGCCCGATCCGCTGACGGTGGCGGGCCACTACAACGGCGTGCCTTCGCAGCCGACGTCCGGCTCGTATGACGTCAACGAGGCCTATCTGGAGTTGAGCGTGCCGATCTTCGCCGACTCTTCATTCGGCAAGAAGCTGGACCTGAGCCTGGCCGGCCGCTATTCGGACTACTCCACCTTCGGTGGCGAGTTCACGCCCAAGTACGGCCTGCGTTGGCAGGTGACCGACGATTTCGTGCTGCGCACGACCTATGCCGAGGGCTTCCGTGCACCGTCGATCGGTGAGTTGTACGGTTCGGCCGCGCGTGCCGACCTGCAGTTGTTCGATCCATGCTCGGTGGGCCTGGGCGGTACGCCGCCGCGCGGCAGCGCCGCCAACTGTGCCGCGCTGGGCGTGCCGGCCGGCTTCCAGCAGGCCAACTCGCAGATCTCGGTGACCACCGGCGGCAACCGCGAGCTGGATCCGGAGCGCTCGCGCAGTTTCAGTGCCGGTTTCGTGTGGAGCCCGTGGTTTGGCAACAACACCTCGTGGTCCGAGCGCTTCGACGTGGAGGTGACCTTCTATCGCCATGCCATCGATGGCGCGATCCAGGCAATCAACGCGCAGACCCAGCTGGACCTGTGCGTGGAAACGCTGGATCCGATCTACTGCGATGGCATCACCCGCGCCAATACCGGTGCAGTGAGCAGCTTCAACAACCGCCTGACCAATCTCGGCTCGATCAAGACCGATGGCTGGGACGTGGATCTGTTCTGGACGTTGCCGCAGAGCTCGATCGGCCAGTTCAAGCTGGGCTGGAAGAACACGTTCGTCGGCCGCTACGAGGCCACCGGTGCGGCGGGCCAGAAGCAGCCGCAGAAGCCGGGCGTGGAAGTGGCCGACAGCTCGATTCCGGAATGGACCAGCAATGCCAGCATCGGCTGGACGCTGGACCGCTGGAGTGCCAACTGGACCGTTCGGCATATCTCCGAATTGACCGAGAACTGCGGTGACGCCTCTGTATTCCCGGTCTGCAGCAACCAGGCCGCAGGCACCAATACGCTGTCGGCCACCACCTTCCATGACATGCAGGTGGGCTACAAGATCGACTGGATGAAGGGGCTGCAGCTGACCGCTGGCCTGAACAACGTGTTCGACAAGGATCCGCCGATCTGCCTGTCGTGCTCGTTGAACGGTTACGACGCTTCGACCTACGACATCCCGCGTGGCCGCTACTGGTACCTGCGCGCGGACCTGCGTTTCTGATGAAGGGACGGCGCCGGGCTCAGCCCGGCGCCGTTGTGGTGTCGAGCCGTGCTCGACTACCCCGTGTGATCGAGTCGAGCATGGCTCGACGCTACAAGGCCGGTTGGATCAGAACGCCCAGGTGAACGTCAGCGAGCCATTGCGGCCGTCGCCGTAGGCACCGTAACCGGTGATCTGCGAGTAGTACTTCTTGTCCAGCAGGTTGTTGAGGTTGGCCTGCACGCTGAACTCCGGCGAGATGCGGTAGCGCACGAAGGCACTGACCAGCGCGTAGCCTTCCTGTTCGAAACGGCCCACTACCGGCGCAGCGTAGTAGATGCGGTTCTGCCAGTTGGCACCGCCGCCGACGGTCAGTTCCTGCAGCGATTGCGGGGTGTAGCTGGTGAACAGCTTCAGCGCGGTCTGCGGCAGGTTGGTGTTGATGTCGGCGCCGTTGATGTCCTTGGCCACGTAACGTGAAGCACCGAAGGTCGCGTTCCAGCCCGGTGCCAGTTCGCCATTCACTTCGAACTCGAAGCCACGGCTGACGGTGCCACGTGCAGCGATGTAGGCGGTTTCGTTCAACTGCCCGTCGACCTTGTCCATGGTTGCCTGGCCAACGTTGTCCTGCTCGATGCGGAACACTGCCACGGATGCATTCAGCCGGTTGTCGAACCACGCGCCCTTGACGCCGACTTCGTAGCTCTTGCCATCGACCGGATCGAGGTAGCTGCCCTGCTTGTTGCGCAGCGTCTGCGGCTGGAAGATCTCGGTATAGCTGGCGTAAGCGGAGTAGGTATCGTTGATGTCGTAGACCAGGCCGGCATACGGCGTGGTCACTTTGTGCGAGCGGTCGTTGCCTTCGTCTTCGCTCTTCCAGTCGGTGTAGCGCGCACCGATGATCAGCTTCAGCGGATCGGCCAGCGACAGGCGTGCGGCGGCATAGCCGGCCTTCTGTGTGATGGTGCCCTGGCTGGCAAGCTTCAGCGGTCGCCAGTTCGGCTGCGGGAAATCACCGGTCCAGCCGAAGTAGCTGGCCAGCGGCAGGTACTGTGCATTCGGATCGTTGAAGTCAGGCTGGAAATCACCATAGTTGGCGAACTCACGCTTGTTGTAGCTCAGGCCGGCCATGAACTGGTGCTCGCGGCCGAACAGCTGGAACGGCCCATCGATGTAGCCATCGATGCCATCAACCTTGCGCTCGGTATTGTAGAAGCCGGCCATCGGCGTGATGCCGGCGCCCGTGGTCTTGTTGAACGCGGTGTAGGCCGGATAGAACAGCTTGTCGTCGGCCTTGGTGCGGTCGTGGGTGGCGCCGATCTTGAACTTCCAGCCGTTGCTGAAGGCATGCTGCAGGGTGGCGAACGCACGCTTGCTGGTGGTGTCCCAGTAGGTCCAGTCCGGCGACGGATTGAACGAGGTCGGATAGTTGGTCGGGCTGCCATCGGCGTACCACATCGGGAAGCCGCCCCAGGTCGCGCCGTTGGCGCGCTTCTGCTGGTAGTCGTAGCCCACGCTGAGCTGCGTGTCCGGGGTCAGGTCGGCGTCGATGACGGCATAACCCAGCGTCTTGCGCTGGTTGTAGCGGTCCATCTGACCATCGGTGTCCAGGTAGCTGCCGATCACCCGGCCGCGCACCGTGCCACTGGCGTTCAGCGCGGTGCCCACGTCCACGGTGGTGCGTGTGCGGCCCCAACTGCCGACGTTCACCGAGACGCTGCCGGTCAGTTCTGCGCTGTCGGCGTGTTTGCGGATGAGGTTCACCGAGGCGGACGGATTGCCGGCACCGCTGAGCAGGCCGGTAGCGCCGCGTACCACTTCCACGCGGTCGTACAGCGCAAGATCGAGGCCGGAATCGCCGTAGCTCCAGTTCTGCACCATCTGCGTCGGCAGGCCATCGAACTGGTAGGCATCGATGTAGAAGCCACGCGCGTAGAACTCGGTGCGCTCGCTGTCGGACTGGGTGCTGGTCACGCCGGTGGTGTTGGCCAGCACGTCGATGATGTCGTCCAGCTTCTGATCTTCGATGCGCTGGTGGCTGATGATGCTGACCGACTGCGGGATCTCGCGCGGTGCCAGATCGAAGCGGGTACCGGCCGAGGTGCGGCGCACCGAATAGCCTTCGGCACGTTCGCCCTTGACCACCACCTTGTCCAGCGTGGTCGGATCGGCGGCGGTGTCGGCGAAGGCGGCCGGGGCCACGGCGCAGAGAACGGCAAGCACGGCAACGGACAGCCGCTGCGGCTGCAGGGTACGGAAGGCGGGACGGGTCATGGGGGTCCTGGACGAGCACGCGCGTTCGGCCGGCATCCAGGAGGCGAGGCGCTACGGGTAGGGGAAGGGCGGGCAGGCCGTCCTGGCACCACCGGAAACGAAAGAAATGGTAATACGAACTATTCCTATTTACAAATCATGAACGGTTCGGTGCGCGGGTGCGCCGTGGCGATCAGCGCAGCAACGGCAACGGGTTGCGGGGGCCGTTCGTGCCGTAGATGCCCCAGTGCAGATGCGGCGGCGTGCCCTTGGCATTGCCGCTGTCGCCCACGTGGCCGAGCAGGTCACCGGCCTGCACCACCTGGCCGCGCGCCAGGCCCTCGGCCCAGCCTTCCAGATGCGCGTAGTAGTAGCGTTCCCGCCCGGGCCCGATCACCCAGACCTGGCGACCACCGAGGCCGCGTTCGCTGACATCCGCGATGACGCCGGCAGTGACGCTGCGCACCGGCGTGCCGCGCTGGGCGAAGATATCGATGCCGGCGTGGGAGCGGTCGCGGCCGCGCGGCGCGCCGAAGGTATCGGCGATCTGGCGGGGGCGCACACCCTCCACCGGCACCGGGAGTTCGGTGGCCGGCGGCATCTGCGCGAGTGTCCACAGCATCTTTGGTGCGGCGGCCCAGGGACTGTTCCACAGCGCCATCGCGGCAACGACGGCAATGGCCAGCCACAGACCGCGCAGCAGCCAGCGGCGCAGGCGACCGGCAGGAGAGGACGGAGTGCTCATGGTCTCCGACTGTAGCGTCGAGCCATGCTCGACGGCTGTTGCTTTGCGGTAAAAACGCAGTCGAGCATGGCTCGACGCTACAGAACCGGTGCCAGCGGGACCTCGAAACTCCGCTTCAAGGTGCCCAGTGCCACCGAGGTACGGAAGCGCTCGATGTTGTCATCGCCACCGAACAAGCGCTCGGTGATCGCCTCGTACTCCTCCATCGACGCCGCCGAAAGCAGCAGCAGGAAATCGCCATCGCCGGTGATCGAGTAGCACTGCTGCACGGCCGGGTCGTCCTGCACGCGACGCTTGAACGGCGCCACGCGTTCGCGCTGCTCGCTGACCACGCGCACCTCGACGATGATGGTCAGCGGTCGTCCGACCTTCGCCGCAGCGACCACGGCCACATTGGCCGCGATCACACCGCTGTCCTGCAGGCGCTTGATCCGGCGCTGCACGGCCGGGGTGGACAGGTGCACGGCCTCGGCGATTTTGCGCTGCGGCAGGGTGTTGTCCCGCTGCAGCAGGTCGAGGATGGCGCGGTCGAAGCTGTCGAGCACGGGGGCGGTGGCCATGGCGAGCAGAAGTTGCACGAACGGGCCGTCAATTGAGCCAAGTGCTCGGCACCGGCGCAATAGACTTTGCGCATGCAGACTTCACGATTCGCGCCGATGTTGCCGGCGCTGGCGGTGCTCGGCTCGGTCACCTCGCTGGCCATCGGCACCTCCTACGCAAAACACCTGTTCCCGCTGATCGGTGCCCAGGGCACCAGCGCGCTGCGCGTGGGCTTTTCGGCGCTGTTGCTGCTGCTGTTCTGGCGGCCATGGCGCTGGAAGACCAGCCGCGTGGATGCGATCACCATCCTGCGCTACGGGCTCACCCTGGGCCTGATGAACCTGCTGTTCTACATGGCCCTGCGCACGATTCCCTTCGGTATCGCGGTGGCCATCGAGTTCACCGGGCCGCTGACGGTGGCGATGCTGTCATCACGACGACCGATCGACTTCCTGTGGGTGGGCTGCGCGGCGGTGGGGCTGCTGTTGCTGTTGCCGATCGGTGGCGGCCCGGCGCTGGATCCGGCCGGCGTGCTGTATGCCATGGGTGCGGCGGCGTGCTGGGGCCTGTACATCGTGTTCGGCAAGCGTGCCGGCCATCTGCACGCCGGGCATTCGGTGTCGCTGGGGCTGCTGGCGGCATCGCTGGTGGTGGTGCCGGTGGGCGTGGTGCATGCCGGCACCGCACTGCTCGATCCGAAGATCCTGGCGGCGGGCCTGCTGGTGGCGCTGGTGTCCAGCGCGATTCCGATGTCGCTGGAGATGATGGCGCTCAAGCGCTTGCCCAAGGAGACCTTCGGCATCCTGATCAGCATGGAGCCGGCAGTGGCCGCGCTGTGGGCGATGCTGCTGCTGCACGAGCACCTGCATGGATTGCAGTGGCTGGCGATCGGCTGCACGGTGCTGGCCTCGGTGGGCAGCACGATGACCGCGCGGCGGCTGAAGGTGCCGGTGGTGCAGGCGGGGTAGCGCCGGGCCATGCCCGGCGGAGAGCGTGCCAACCAAGGTTGGCACCCACCAGGAGCGGTCAGCGCAGGGCGTCGGCCGGGACGTCGATCTGCATCGCCAGGGCGAGGTGATCGGAGAACGCGGCCGGTACGGCTTCCACGGTGCGGGTCTGCAGGCCGCTGCTGACCAGGATGTGGTCGATGGCGCGATCGGGGCGCCAACTGGGGAAGGTCGGCACGATGCAGCCGGGGGGCTGCAGCCGGGTCTTCTGGTACAGCACCTGCATTTCCGGGCGTTCGGCCAGGCAGTTGAAGTCGCCCATCAGCACCGCATTGGGATGGTCGGACAGCAGCTCGGCGATGAAGCCCAGCTGCGACATCCGCGAACCCGCGCCCAGCGACAGATGGGCTACCGCTACCGCCAGGCCATCGGCGCCGTCGCCGAACTTGGCCAGCAGCACGCCGCGCCCGCCGATGCGGCCGGGCAGGGCGTGATCCTGCACTTCCACCGGTTCCAGCTTGCTCAGCAGGCCGTTGGCGCTGGAGGCGACCCCGCCCATGCGCCGGTTCGGCTGGTGGCTCCAGTAGTTGAAGCCGGCACGCTGGGCCAGGTAGTGGGTCTGGTTGGTGAAGCCCGAGCGCAGGCTGCCCGGGTCGGCCTCCTGCAGGCCGACGATGTCATGTTCGCGCGCCAGGGTGGCGATCGCGTCCAGGCTGCTGCGCTTGCGGCCCGCCGGCAGCGCATGTGACCAGCTGCGGGTCACATAGTCGCTGTAGCGGCGGGTACTTGAGCCGGCCTGGATGTTGGCCGTCAGCAAGCGCAGGGTCCGTGTACGGGGGGAATTCACGGCCGGGAAACGCTTCTCTTGGATCAGTGAGCCTGGGCCGCACCGCGTTCGCGGGCGATCAGGTGGTCGGCAATGCGCAGCATGTCCGGGAAGCTCTTGCCCTTCACCAGGTACTTGCCGTTGACGATGATCGACGGGGTGCCGCTGATCTGGCTGCGCTGGGCGAACTGCTTGGCCGAGTTGGTCTTGGCATTCACCGCGAAGCTGCCCATGGTGGCGGCGAACTGCTTCGGATCCACGCCGTAGGCACCGTAGAACTTGGCGATGTCGTCAACCGAATCGGTGCCGCGCTCGCCCTTCAGGGTCTTCTGCGAATGGATGGCAGCGTACAGGGCTTCGTGGGTCTTCTCCTGCACGCCCAGGGTCTGCGCGGCGTAGAAGGCACGGGCGTAGTTGTCCCAGGTACCGCCGAACATGGCCGGCACGTAGACGAAGTTCACGTCGCTCGGCAGGCCGGCCTTCCACGGGCCGACCAGCGGCTGGAACGCGGCGCAGGCCGGGCAGACATAGCCGAAGATCTCGGTCACTTCGATCTTGCCGGCGGCCGGCTGGAACGGCTGGCCGTTCGGGATCACCTGGTAGTCGGCGCCTTCCACCGGGGCCGGGCCGGTCAGTGCGGTGGTGGTCGGGGCCGGTGCAGCGGCCGGTGCGGCTTCAGCCGCGTCCTTCTCGCCTTCGGCAGCGGCCGGGGCGGCGCCTTCGGTACCCGCGGCCGGAGCGGCCGGTTCGGTGGTCGCCGGAGCTGCAGCCGGTTCGGCCGGGGCCGCGGTGGTGTTGGTGCTGCCGTCGTCGGCCTTGCAGGCCGCCAGGATCGGCAGCAGCGCTGCGAGGGCGAGGGCGTAACGGGTCTTCATGGAAACGTCTCCAGCATCTGGAAAGGTGGGGCCGGCGTCATGCGCCGGCCAGGGGGAAATGATGACACGCGGCGGCGAAAGCGCCGTGTCGGTGGTGGGTGTTGGTTCAGCGGCCGCGGGCGGCGCGGGCCTGGGCGATCAGCGCCGAGGCGATGCGCAGCTGGTCGTCGAAGCTGTCGCCACGGACCAGGTACTGGCCGTTGATGATCAGCGCCGGGGTCCCGGGGATCTTGGTGCGCTGGGCGAACGCGCGGGCGGCATCGACCTTCTTCTGTACGGCATCGCCGCGCAGGGCCTGCAGGTAACGGTCCGGGGTCACGCCGTAGGCCTTGTAGAAGGTGGCGAGCTCATCGGCCGAGACGTTCTGCATCGGCAGCGAGCCGTCCTGGTGCAGGGCCTTGAACACGGCGGCATGGCTGCGCTTGGCCACGCCGACTTCGTCGGCGGCGTAGTAGGCCAGTGCCCAGGCATCCCAGGCGCCGCCGAAGGCTGCCGGTACCGGAGTGAAGCGCACATCGGCCGGCAGCTTGGCTGCCCAGGCTTCCAGCTGCGGTTCGAAACGGGCGCAGTGCGGGCAGGTGTAGCCGAAGACCTCGACCACCTCGATCTTGCCGGCCAGCGGCTGGAACGGGCCCGGCTGGGCGATGCGCTCGTAGTCCTTGCCTTCGACCAGCGGGGCATTGGCGGGGGTGGCGGCGCAGGCTACCAGCGGCAGCAGCACCAGCACAGACAACAGCAGGCGGGAAATCAACCTCATCGACACGCATCTCCGTTGAAAAAAGCAACGCCGGCGCGGTCGCCGGCGTGAAGGAAACATACCGCAGCCGCGGGCCGGCGTGGCGACCCGGGCCGACCAGTGGTGGTCAGGGGGCGGCAGCCGGTTGTGCCGGCGCGGTGGCAACGGCCACGTCGTCGGCCTTGTTGTGCAGGCCCTGCAGGTAGCTCGACAGCGCCTGCACCTCCTGCTCGCTCAGCTTCTGCGCAACCGCAGCCATGATCTGGAAGTGCGCCTTGTCGGTCTCGTTGGTCTGGCCGGCCTGGTATTCCTGCAGGCGGCGCGCGACATAGCTGGCATGCTGGCCACCGATGTGCGGATAGGCCGGCCCCGGATTACCGGCGCCACTGGGGCCGTGGCAGGCCATGCAGGCCGGCAGGCCACGCTTGGCATCGCCGCCACGGTACAGCTGCTGGCCGATCTCGTAGAACTTCATGCCCTTGTAGGGGCCGTCGGTGACCGCCGTGTCATCGGCGATGCCGGCAGTGGCCTTCTGCGTGGCGAAGAACGCGCCGATGTCGCGCATGTCCTGCGGGGTGAGGTTCTGCACGAACGGCACCATCGCCACCGCCGCGCCGGAGCTGCGCTGCCCGTTGGCGATCAGGGCCATCTGCTGGGCGACGTAGCGTTCGCTCTGGCCGGCGATGGACGGGTACATCTCCACCGTGGAATTGCCGTCGGCGCCATGGCAGGCCGCGCAGGCCGAGGCCTTGGTCTGGCCGGCCTTGGCATCGCCCCAGTGGGTCTTGCTGAAATCGACCTCCAGCGAGGCGGTGTTGATCGGCCCGTTGTCGGGCAGCGGGGTCAACGTGGTCTGCGCGAACGCAGCAGCGGCAACAACTACGGCAGTGGCAAGGGCGGATACGGCAAGAACGCGAGCGTGGCGCATGCTAAAGCTCCGTATGGACCGGGCCGGGCGGTGGCCGCCGGCATCGCCCGGATTATCAACGCCGTTTCCGCGCACGGTCAACGCAGCAGTGCAGCATTTTCCCGGCAGAGGGCCCTGGGCCGGGCGCGCGGTGCCGCAACATGCGATCCTATGCACATGTCATTGCTCATCGAACGCGCTCAATACCACCTCTCTGCCCACAACATGGGGCAGCTGCCGCCCGATGAGGGGGCCGAAGTGGCCTTTGCGGGCCGCTCCAACGCCGGCAAGTCCAGTGCCCTCAACGCATTGACCCGGCAGAACAGCCTGGCCCGTGTCTCCAAGACCCCCGGCCGCACCCAGCAGCTGGTGTTCTTCCAGGTGACCCCGGAAGCCCATCTGGTCGATCTGCCCGGTTACGGTTACGCCAAGGTGCCGCTGGACCTGCAGGCGCACTGGCAGGCCTTCATCGACCGCTACTTCCGCACCCGCAATGCGCTGAGGGGCCTGGTGGTGGTGATGGATATCCGCCACCCGCTGAAGGACTACGACCGGCAGATGCTGGCCTATGCCGTGCAGCGTGGCCTGCCGGCGCATGCGTTGCTGACCAAGGCCGACAAGCTGAGCCGCAGCCAACAGATGCAGACCCTGCAGAAGGTGCGCAAGGAACTGCACTCCTCCTTCGGTGATACGGTCAGCGTGCAGGTGTTCTCCGGCGCGGCCCGCACCGGTGTGGACGAAGCCCGCGGCGTGATCGGCGGCTGGCTGGGGTTGGAGTAAGCGCTCCCCCGTCGCCCGGCTGGCAGCCGGGCGCTACCGGATCGGGTGGGTGCCGACCTTGGTCGGCACACCCTCACAACGGCGAATACTCCGCCGGCACCCACGCATAGGCCTTGCCCTCGCCACGCACATGGCCCAGACCGGGGAACGGCAGGTGCGCACCGGCCACCAACCAACCGTTGGCGGTGGCCTGCTGCAGCAGGCCGCGACGGCTGGCGATGGCCGCCTTGCGGTCCGAATCGGCCTCGAAGGCCGCCTCCGGGTGCGCGAACTGCACTGCGTGGAAGTGCAGCACATCGCCCCACACCAGCAGTGACTGGCCCTGGCTGTCGAACCGGTAGGAGACATGGCCGGGCGTATGGCCATGGGTGTCCATCGCCACCGCGCCACCGGGCAGGGCATCGCCGGGGTTGAAGGTACGCAGGTGGCCGCTGGCCTGGTAGGGCGCTACCGCGTTGCGCGCCAGCGGGAAGGCAAAACGCACGCCCTGCGGCGCGGTGGCCTCGCTGGCCGGGTTGAGCCAGTAATCGGCATCGGCCTTGGACAGCCACACCGTGGCATTCGGGTAGGCCGGCTTGCCCTGCGCGTCGAGCACGCCGCACAGATGGTCCGGATGGGCGTGGGTCAGCAGCACCTCATCCACCTCGGCCGGGTCCACGCCGGAGGCGCGCAGGTTGCCCAGCACCTGGCCCAGGCCGGGGCCGAAGCACTGCGCGGTACCGGTATCGACCAGGGTCAGGTGGTTGCCCTGGCGCACCAGGAAAGCATTGATCGCGGTCTGCAGGCCCTTCTTGTCTTCGGGCACGTAACGGCCTTCCAGCAGGCGGCTGACCAGCGTCGGCGGCACGTCCACGACTTCCTGCCGGCCCAGCGCGACCACGCCATCGAACAGAGCGGTGACCTGCAGCGCACCGACGCGCTGGTGATAGACGCCGGGCACCTGCTGGGTGGGAGCGGGCGAGGTGGCTTCGGCCAGTGCGCACAGCGGCAGGGACGACAGGGCCAGCAGCAGGGCGCCGTGCAGCGGCAGGGGACGCAGGGACATGGTGGTTCTCGGTGGACGATGGGTGGTTCCGTTGCCGTATAGCGTGCCGTGGCCGACGTGTGTGCGGCGCTCAAACCACTACGCGGAATGCTCAGGGAAGGGGTGTTGTCTGCAGGGCTGCGCCCTGCACCCGCAGAGGCAACGGCCGCAGCCAAAGCAACGTCAAAAACTGGTTTCCTGTGGGATGGCGGGGTGGGTCCGGTTGCGGGGGACGCTGCAAGTACATCCATGTAAGCTCGGTCGCCGCTTGCTCGTGTGCGCTGTCCTGCGCACACGGCAAGACCGGGGTTGGGCGTCCTACCCAACCCGCCCGAGGCATGCCTCGGGCCCATGCGGCTCACGCCCCCGCAACCGGACCCACCCCGCCTTCGACAGTTTTCCGCGATCTGTTGGAACGACGTATTGCCCCGGTGGGTGTCGACCTTGGTCGATACAGTAGATCCACGCCATGCGTGGATGACTCATTCGATATCTGACAGATGTGTCGACCAAGGTCGACACCTACCAACAGCCGCGGAGATCTGTCAGAGGTGGGGCGGTGTGGGTGGGCAGGACCGTTGGCGCCATGGATGGCGCCATCGAGCCCCCATGGATGGGTTTACGGCGTGTCCTGCCCACCCACACCGCCCCGCCATCCCTCGGATAGCCGCTGTTGCTGTTGCTTCGGCCGTTGCCGTTGCCTCTGCGGGTGCAGGGCGCAGCCCTGCCGAACCCCCTCAAATGTCTGTGGGAGCCAGTCCGTACTGCTCGGCGAAGCGCTTGCTGAAACTCGCCGCAGACCGGTAGCCCGCGCGTGCTGCGACGGTCTTCAATGGCAGGTCCGTGGTGTAGAGCAGCTGCATGCCATGCGCCAGCCTGGCCTCGGTGAGCAGCTGGCGCAGGCTGGTGTCCTCGGCGGCGAGACGACGACGCAGGGTCGCACCGCTCAGCGCGAACTGTTCTTCCACATCACGCGATTGCCAGTCGCGTGCCGGTTCGGCGGCGATGCGGTCGCGGATCTGTTCGCCCAGGCTCGGCGCCTGCGGCAGCAGCAGGTTGCCGTGGCCCTGCCGGCACAGGGTCAGCACCAGCGAGGCCAGCGCCAATCGTGCCTCGCTGTAGCGGCCGTCCTGCAGCGATTGCCGCCACTGGCGCAGCACCGGGCCATGGTCGATCAACGGCAGACGTGCCATCGCCTGGCCCGGCGCGGGAAGGTCCTCGCTCCACAGCGTGCGTGCGGCCGCCAGCACTTCGGCACACAGCGGCACGATGGCACTGAGGTAGCGGCCGGTCCCCGGGTCGGGCGTGTTGACCACATCGATGCGGCAGCGCTGGGTCAGCAGCAGGATGTCGCCGGGGATGAATTCCAGCGACTGGTGCGCGGTGCGCACCTGCTTGCGGCCCTCCAGCAGGATCGCGAACTGCGGTTGCGGAATCTCCACCGAGCTGGCGCCATGCTCGCGACGGGCGGTGATGCAGGCATAGCCTTCGGCGCGCTCACAGCCCGCCAGACTGGCCATCTCGGCCAGCAGTGCGGTGGCCGGGGGCAGCATGGCGGTCATGTTACGTGTGCGCCGAGCAGGCGACCGACGCCGGCGGCCGCGGCCATCGCCAACGCACCCCAGAACATCACCCGGATCGCGCCGCGCACCGGCGGTGCGCCGCCGGCCTGGGCCGCCATCGCGCCGGTCAGGCACAGGCCGAGCAGGGTGCTGGCGGTGGTCATCATCGCGACCTTGTCGACCGGCGCGAGCAGCGCGGTCAGCACCGGCAGTGCCGCACCACAGGTGAAGGCGCCGGCCGAGGCCAGCGCTGCCTGCAGCGGGCGCGCGCGCAGGGTATCGGTGATGCCCAGCTCGTCGCGGGCGTGGGCGCCCAGTGCGTCGTGGGCGGTGAGCTGCTCGGCCACCTGCCGCGCCAGCGCCGGCTCCAGGCCGCGGTGGCGGTAGATCGCGGTCAGCTCTTCCAGCTCGCTGTGCGGATCTTCGTGCAGTTCGCGCTTTTCCATCGCCAGGTCGGCGTCTTCGGTGTCGGCCTGGGTCTGCACGGAGACATACTCTCCAGCAGCCATCGACATCGCGCCGGCCACGGTGCCAGCCACGCCGGTGGCCAGAATGGTCGCTGCGGAGGCGCCGCTGGCGGCCACGCCGACCACCAGGCCGGCCACCGAGACGATGCCATCGTTGGCCCCCAGCACGGCGGCACGCAGCCAGCCGACGCGCTCGGAGCGGTGCAGTTCGGGGTGTCGTGAATGGCGGCTCATGGCCCCGAGTGTACGAGGGTCAAGAGGGCGTCGGTAGGATGCTGAAAACCGTCTCCGTCGCATGACGCAACGGGTCGCCACGCTATAGTGCGCCCTTGCGATGGAAGGCCCCGGGCCCCACATCCCCCGCCACTGTCCAGCGAGCCTTCCCCTTGTCGAGCCCCAGCCACGTCGCCGATACACCCATTACCGACCGCTCGCAGCTGGTGGAGGTGATCGCCTCCGGCGAGAAACCCCGCGCGCAGTGGCGCATCGGCACCGAGCACGAGAAGTTCGGGTTCCGCCTGGATGACCTGCGCCCGCCGACCTTCGAGGGCGAGCGCGGCATCGAAGCGCTGCTCAATGGCCTGGTCCGCTTCGGCTGGGAGCCGGTGCAGGAGAACGGCAACACGATCGCCCTGCTGCGCGATGGTGCCTCGGTGACGCTGGAACCTGCCGGTCAGTTGGAACTGTCCGGAGCGGCGCTGGAGACCATCCACCAGACCTGCGTGGAGACCGGCACCCATCTCAACGAAGTGGCACAGGTGGCCGGTGAGCTGCAGCTCGGCTTCCTCGGCATGGGCTTCCAGCCGAAGTGGAAGCGCGATGAAATGCCGTGGATGCCAAAGGGCCGCTACAAGATCATGCGCGCCTACATGCCCAAGGTCGGCTCGCTGGGCCTGGACATGATGACCCGCACCTGCACGGTGCAGGTGAACCTTGATTACGCCACCGAAGCGGACATGGTGAAGAAGTTCCGCGTGTCGCTGGCGCTGCAGCCGATCGCCACCGCGCTGTTCGCCGATTCGCCGTTCACCGAAGGCAAGCCCAACGGCTACCTGAGCTACCGCTCGCACATCTGGACCGACACCGACGCCGACCGCACCGGCATGCTCGACTTCGTGTTCGAGGATGGCTTCGGTTACGAGCGCTATGTCGATTACCTGCTCGACGTGCCGATGTATTTCTCCTACCGCGATGGCATCTACCACGACGCCAGCGGGCAGAGCTTCCGCGATTTCATGCAGGCCAAGCTGCCGGTGCTGCCGGGCGCGCTGCCGACGCTGCGCGACTGGTCGGACCACATGACCACCGCGTTCCCGGAAGTGCGCCTGAAGAAGTATCTGGAAAT
Source organism: Stenotrophomonas sp. STK17_22 (assembly GCF_051983905.1). Lineage (NCBI taxonomy): Bacteria > Pseudomonadati > Pseudomonadota > Gammaproteobacteria > Lysobacterales > Lysobacteraceae > Stenotrophomonas > Stenotrophomonas sp. STK17_22. Next base: position 4,408,512 of record NZ_CP197010.1, on the reverse strand, counting down.
GCGCGGTGCCGACGGTGGCCCGTGGAGCCGCCTGTGTGCGCTGCCGGCATTCTGGGTGGGCCTGTTGTACGACGACACCGCACTGGATGCGGCCTGGGACCTGGTACGTGATTTCACCCTGGCCGAGCGCCATGCACTGCGCGATGGCGTGCCGAAGCATGCGATGAACCTGCCGTTCCGCACTGGCAGCGTGCGCGACCTGGCCCGTGAAGCGGTGAAGATTTCCGTCGAAGGCCTCAAGCGCCGCGCGGCGCGCAATGCCGACGGCCAGGACGAGAGCAAGTTCCTGGACGTGCTGCAGGAGATCGTCGAGTCCGGCCTGACCCCGGCCGAACGCAAGCTGGCGCTGTTCCATGGCCGCTGGCACGGCGACGTCGATCCGGTGTTCCGCGAGTTCGCGTACTGACACTGTTCCGGCGGGTGCCAACCGGGGCCGGCACCTGCCGTTGCGTCACCACCCGCGCGCTGCGAACAGGCGCGCGTAGATGCCGCGAACCACATCCTGCTTGCTGCGGTTGTAGGCCTGCACGTTGGCATTGCCCTGCAGTGCTGCCTGCTTGGCCTGTGCATAGCGCCTGCGGTCATCTTCATGGCTGCGCAGCCAATCGCGGAACAAGCAGTGGCGGAGGTGCTCGGCGCAACCAGGTGCGAACACGTGCAGGTTCACGCGCGGCACGTGCAGTCGCAGCATGCGGTGCTGGTACCACGAGGGTTCGCGGATGGTAAGCACGTAGCCCAGTGCCTGCAGCGCTGGCAGCCAGGCCGCTTCGTCGGCGGGATCGGCAACCAGCAGGTCGATGTCCAGTACCGGTTTGGCCGGCAGGCCCGGCACCGCGGTGGAGCCGACATGTTCAATGCCCAGCGCGGTGTTGCCGAGTGTCGCCTGCAGCTGCGTGCGCTGCTGCTCGAACTGGTCGGCCCACAGCGTGGACCAGGGCACCACCTGCAGCGCTTCCGGCTGCGGCGCGCCGAGAACCCAGGGATTCTCCTCAGGGTCGCCATCGGCGAAGGTGGTGATTGCGGTGGGATCGAACGGGATATCGGACATGCCCACCATGGTGCCATGCCCAGCGGTGATGTCAGCCCGGCTTGCCGTCGCGCCGTGGGCACAGGTAGATCCAGCCCAGCCGCGCCACCCACGGTGCCAAGGCCAGCAACCAGCCGATGGCTGCGGCGAAATGCCACGCATAGGCGTCGGGCATCAGTTCGGCAGCGATGCGCATGATCGCCACCGCCTGCAGCGCGACGAACGCAAACCAGGCCACTGCCGGCATCACCAGCGGTCGGCCGGAATGGCCCTGGGTGACCCGGGTCACCATCGCCACCAGCAGGCTGCCGAACAGGCCCACGGCGAGGGCATGCAGCGGCGCGCGGCCGAGCAGTTGCGGATGGCCCAGCATCTGGCCGATGTCCTGCAGCAGATACAACGCGAAGCTGATCGGCAGCCACGCCAGTGCCAGGAACAGGGCGGCAAGCAGGCCCGGCATCGGCCCGCGTGGCCACCAGTGCCATAGCGCCTGCAGCGATAACATCAGCAGCGGCCCATCGGCCAGCCACAGCAGGTGGTCGATCTGCAACGCGCTCAACAGCAGGCGCAGCATCAGCAGCGCCCACATCGCAGCCAACCAGCGCAGCGGGCGCCACGCCACATAGCCATCGACCACGTTGTTGGCGAAGAACGGGATCATCCGGTGCGCGACGGTGAGGTAGACCGGCAGCAGCAGGCCGAAGGTGCCGAGTGCCACCGTGACCGGCATCAGCGTGGCGTGGCCGCGCCCCACCGCCATGAACAGCAGCAGCCCCAGCCAGCCCAGCAGCAGTGCGGCATAGCAGGCGCGCGCATGCCAATTGCGGTTGGGACCGGCGGCCTTGAGCACGCGTCCCAGCACGATCAGTCCGGCGCTCCAGCCGGCCAGTGCCAGCAGCAGGCCGGGCCACAGCCCGGGTGTCCACCCGCAGGCGGCGGCAATCAGCAACGCCTGCCCACCAAACAGGCCGATGCCGACCGGCGCATAACGGCTGCGTGGCAGCTCCGGCTGTGCCATCCAGCGCGGGAACACGGTGAGCAGGAAGCCGAAGATGAAACTGGGCAGTACCAGGTACTGCATCAGCAGCGCGTGCAGCCAGGCCGGAGGCAGCGGCGGTGGCTGCGGCGTCCACAACCCGCGCAATGCGCCCAGCCACAACGCCCACCACAGCATTGCCAGCAGCAGGTTGCTGGCGCCGATGAAGAACAGCAGCCGGTGCGGCGCGCGCATCAGCATCGCAGGGGAGGGTAGGCGGGCCATGCAGCGAGTCTGCGCCCGGCTGCTGGCCGGGTCCTTGATCTTCGTCATGCCCAAGGAGGGAGGCAACCGCTTCGCTCGCCGGGCATGGCCCGGCGGACGCGCCGTGCAACGCAAACAAGAAACCCCGGCAGTGCCGGGGTTCTTCGTTCACAGTCGCCGATCGATCAGGCGGCGTTCTTCATCGTCGCCATGTCGATCACGAAGCGGTAGCGCACATCGTTCTTCGCCATGCGCTCCCAGGCTTCGTTGACGTTCTTGATGTCGATCATCTCGACGTCGCTGACGATGCCGTGCTCGGCGCAGAAATCCATCATTTCCTGGGTTTCGGCCATGCCGCCGATCGCCGAGCCTGTCAGGTGCTTGCGGCCGAAGATCACGCTGCCGCCGGTCAGCGGCGGATCCAGTTCGGTCAGCACGCCGACCAGGCACATGGTGGCCTCGCGCTTGAGCAGGACCATGTACGGGTTGGTGTCATGGCCAACCGGAATAGTGTTGAGCAGGAAGTCGAAGCTGCCGGCGTGCGCCTTCATCTGCGCGGCATCGCGCGAGACCAGCACTTCATCGGCGCCCAGGCGCTTGGCATCGGCACCCTTTTCCGGCGTGGTGGTGATCATCACCACGTGCGCGCCGAGGGCCTTGGCGAACTTCACGCCCATGTGGCCGAGGCCACCGAGGCCGATCACGCCGACCTTCTGGCCCGGGCCGACCTTCCAGTGGCGCAGCGGCGACCAGGTGGTGATGCCGGCGCACAGCAGCGGGGCGGCGGCCTTCAGATCCAGCGTTTCGGACACCTTCACCACGAAGCGCTGTTCGACCACCACGTGGTCGGAATAGCCGCCGTAGGTCGGCGCGCCGCTTTCGCGTTCACGGCCGTTGTAGGTCCAGGTCGCGCCTTCGGCGCAGTACTGCTCCAGGTCGTGCTCGCAGGCGTCGCAGTGGCGGCATGAGTCGACCATGCAGCCCACGCCGGCGTGGTCGCCCACCTTGAAGCGGGTGACGTTGCTGCCGACCTCGGTGACGCGGCCAATGATCTCGTGGCCCGGCACCATCGGGTAGATCGAGCCACCCCAGTCGTCGCGGGCCTGGTGCAGGTCGGAGTGGCAGATGCCGCTGTAGAGGATCTCGATACGTACATCGTCCGGGCCGACCGCGCGGCGTTCGAACTCGTAGGGGATCAGCGGGTCGGTATGTGAATGGGCGGCGTAACCACGGGCGAGGGACATGGGGAATCCTTGGCAGGGTTTGTCGAAAGGCGCTTTACAATACGCCCCGTACCCAGCGGCAGAAAGCCCGGATATCGGCATGATTCATCAAGTGAAACTGCACAATCATGGCCACTGACAATCTCTCCCACCTGGCCGCGTTCGCCGCGGTCGCCCGCCACCGCAGCTTCCGCCGTGCCGGCGCCGAGCTGGCGCTGTCGACCTCGGCGGTGAGTTATGCGATCCGCGCGCTGGAAGAACGGTTGGGCGTGGGCCTGTTCCATCGCACCACCCGCAGCGTGGCCCTGACCGAGGCCGGGCAGCGTCTCCTGGAGCGCCTGCAGCCGGCCTTGGGGCAGGTGCACGATGCGTTGGAGGAGATGAACCAGTTCCGCGCCGCACCGGCTGGCCTGCTGCGCATCAACGCCACCCGTGCGGCGGTGGCGACACAGCTGGGACCACGGCTGGCGCGCTTCCTGCACGCCCATCCCGACGTGCGGGTGGAGCTGACCGAGAACGACGGCCTGGTCGACATCGTCGCCGAGGGCTACGACGCCGGCGTGCGCCTGCACGAGTTCGTACCCGAGGACATGGTGGCAGTGCCGATGGGGCCACCACTGCGCGGGCTGATTGTCGGATCGCCGGACTACCTGCGGCGGCATCCCGCGCCACAGCATCCGCGCGATCTCGCTGCGCACGAATGCATCCGCTTCCGCTTCGCCAGCGGGCATCTGTACAAGTGGCAGTTCGAGCGCGGTGGGCAGGCGCTGGAGATCGACGTGCCCGGACGGCTGACGCTGGGCGAGCAGGGCACCGTGGTCGGCGCGGTACTCGATGGCATCGGCCTGGCCTACGTGCTGGAAGACACCGCGCGGCCCTACATCGAATCGGGGCAGATGGTGGCGGTGCTGGAAGACTGGAGCGAACCGTTCGCCGGCTTCGCGCTGTACTACCCGAAGCAGCGGCAGATGCCCGGTGCGCTGCGTGCGTTCGTGGATATGCTGCGCGAGTGAATCGCGGTGGATGGCGCAGTGCCGTCCAATGACCGGCTCCAACGAGAGCTTTCCGGGTAGATCCACGCCATGCGTGGATGGCGTTCACCCGCTAGAGTGAGTCTTCTCAACAAAAGGACGCCATTGAGCATGCTCGCCGATCTCGAACAGGCTTCCGGCCAGACCTTCCCGCCGTTGTTCCGCCAGCTGGTGGAAGGCAACCGTTTCAGCTGGGGCGAGCAGGGCCCGAACTGGTACCGCACGGTGTTCCCGCAGGTGCAGCCGCAGCCGCCGGTACTGCTGTATGCCAACGACTATGAACCGATCGAGCCGAGCGAACTGCGCGCAGCGTGGGAAGATCTGACTGCCGAAGATCATTACAACCCGCTGCGCGATGATCTGAAACTGCTGCCGTTCGCGCGCACCGGCGCGGGTGATCACTACTGTTTCTGGACCAATGCACCGGGTTCCAGCGAGTCGCCGGTGCTGCTGGTCTGGCATGACGATGATCGCGCCGATCTGCTGGCCGCGAACTTCCAGGACTTCCTGTTCCGCAAGATGGCCGAAGCGGTGGTGGAGCTGGAGGAAGAGGATTCGCTGCTTTCGGAGGGCGATATCGGAACCAATCTGCAGGCTTGGCTCGGTACCCATCGTGGCTGGCTGCGAGGGGACCAGGTAGCGGCGCTGGAGGCGTTGTATGCACGCGTGGATGACATCACTGCGGGTGAGATCAGTGACGAGGACGTGCAGCCGCTGCTGCAGCTGATCGCGTTCGACGGTATCGACAGCGAAATGCCCTACGTGCAGGCGTGACCGATCCGAAGCGCTGCTGGTAGAACCTCGCCATGCGTGGATGCGGCCGGCTACGGCACCTGCAGTACGGGTGCCAACAATTCCAGGCAATCACGCAGATGCACCTCTACCGGCGCATCCTCGGCCACCACACCGATCACGCGTTCGCGCAGCGGCTCGGCCACGGCCATCGCCAGGATCAGCCGCGCCATGCACGCGGCATCTCCCTCGCGCAGCAGCCCGCGCTGCTGCTGACGCGCCAGCCAGTCGGCCAGCAGCGCACGGCCGCGTTCGATGCCATTGTCCAGATAGGCCTGCAGCAGCGCGTCCTTGCCAGGAAAGTCGGTGGCCAGCAGGCGGAATACCTGCACTGCCTGCGCCGACAGTGCCTGCGCGCACACCGCTTGCAGGATGGCCCGCAGCAACGGCATCACCTCGTCGGCGTCGTGCGCATCGCGCTGCAACTGCGGCGCGAAGCCGTCGGTCCACTCGCGCACGGCCAACCCGACCAGTTCTTCGCGGTTGCTGGCGTGGCGGTACACGGTCTTCTTCGCTACCCCGGCGTGCGCCGCCACCGCTTCGATGGTAGTGGCCTCGTAACCCTGTGCCAGCAGCAGCTCCAGCGTGGCCTGCAGCACGGCGTGGCGGACTTCGGCTTCCGGCCGCGCAGGGCGGCCGCGGCGGCGGATTGGTGAGGGTGGCTCGGGCAGGGTGGTGCTGTTCATTGCGCCCATCTTACCGCATTCGGATAATTGCGAAACGAATAACGTTTCCGTATTGTCAGATCTCCCGACATGCAGGAGACCCCGATGGATACCGCTGTGAACGCCCGCGCCTGGCTGGACCACCACGATCTGCTCGACCCCGCACCGATGCGCTTGGAAACCGGCATCCAGCGCCGCGAAGATGGCACCCTGCTGGTGGCGGTGCGTACCGATCTGCACGGTTGCAAGGGCCGCATGCTGGACTGGTGGTTCACCTTCTTCGAGACCACCCAGCACATCCGCTGGTGGCATCCGGTCGATCATGTCGAGCATCGCGGCTGGGACGCGGCCTGGCAGCGCGGACGCAGCTACCACGGTGCCAGCATCCACGCGGTGGAATCGCTGGCCGACATCCCGCCGGTGGCGGCACGCCTGAAGTTCCATGACCCGCGCACGTTGCTGGTGCCCGAGCGCCTGCAGGTGGCACAGGATGCAGGCGATGTGTCGGCGGTGATCGCAGCGCGCATCGGCTTCGGGGATCACGTACGCCTGGATGCAAACGGTGATCCCTGCGACGGGCAGATGCTGCACGTGGCGCGCGATACGCCGTTTGGCTGTGTGCTGCGCAGCCGCTTCGTGCTCGGCCTGGACAGCACCGATCCGCACTGCGATGCCGGCGATGCGGTCGGCCTGGGCCTGCTCAAGCACTGCTACACGGAGTTCAGTTTCCTCTCGCGCCTGCTGCCGTCGCTGTACTACGGTGAGCGCGCCAACGGTGAAGCAGTGCCGTTGCCGTGGTGAACGGCGCACCGGTCATTCGACCAGCGCGTTGTAGCCTTCGCCGCTGAACTGGATCAGGCAGAAGCCATGCCCGAACGGATCGGCCAGCACGGCGATGCGGCCCCAGCGGCGCTCGCGCACAGGCTGTTCGAGCGTCGCCCCGGCCGCAACCGCACGTGCCAGTGCCGCCTCGATGTCATCCACCACCCAGTCCAGGTGCAGCGGCGTCCAATGGCGCTCGTAGTCGCGCACGTCGCCGTCTTCGGTGGCGGCGCTGCCGGCCTCGTTCTGCAGCAGGTACAGCGGCGTTGGCCCACCGAGCAGCTCCACGGCGCCCGGGCCTAGACGGCGCCCGATGCTCAGGCCGAAGGCTCGGATGTAGAAGTCCTCGGCAGCGGCAAGATCGGGGACATCGAGGTTGACGATGAACGATGCGGTGGGCGTATCCATGGGCAGATCCAGTGGATGCGGGTGAGCAGTGTACGCCCGCATCCACGCATCGCGTGGCTCTACTGCGCGCGCGGGTAGTCGAGGTAGCCTGCCTCGCCGCCACCGTAATAGGTATTGCGGTCGGGCGTGGCCAGCGCGACGTTGTGCTGCAGGCGTTCGACCAGATCCGGGTTGGCGATGAACGGCTGGCCGAATGCGGCCAGGTCGATGGTGCCGGCCTCGACCAGCTGCAGGGCGCGTTCGCGGGTCATGCCACCGGCCAGGATCAACGTGCCACCGTAGACCTGCTTGAACTGCTGCAGGAACGCCTCGCCCAGCACCGACTGGCCCGCCTGCAGGTTGTCGTTGAGATGCACATAGGCCAGCCCGCGCTTGCCCAGTTCCTCGGCCAGGTACAGATAGGTGGCTTCGTTGTCGGGGTAGAACGGCATGTCGAAGGTGAGGTTGTTCGGTGCCAGGCGTACGCCGATGCGGTGCGCACCGATGCGCTGGGCCATCGCATCCACCGTCTCCAGGATCAATCGCGCGCGGTTCGGCAGCGAGCCGCCGTAGCGGTCGTCGCGCTCGTTGATGAGCGGGTTGAGGAACTGCTCGAACAGGTAGCCGTTGGCGGCATGCAACTCGATGCCATCGAAGCCGGCAGCGATGGCGTTGTCGGCGCCGCGTGCGAAGTCGTCGATGATACCGGGGATCTCCGCAGTCTCCAGTGCACGTGCCGGGGTGGGATCGGCATGGCCGCGGCTGCCGTCGTCCAGATAGACGAACGAGGTGTTCTTCGGTGCGCTGGCCACCGGGCGGGTACCGGCGCTGACCGGTTGTCCGCCCTCAGGCTGCAGCGAGGAATGCGACATGCGGCCGACGTGCCAGAGCTGGGCGAAGATCGTGCCCTGCGCGGCATGCACCGCCTCGGTGACGAGCTTCCACCCGGCCACCTGCTCGGCCGACCAGATACCCGGCACGTCGATGTAGCCCTGGCCCTGCGGCGAGACCGGCGTGCCTTCGCTGATGATCAGGCCGGCGCTGGCACGCTGCCGGTAGTACTGCGCGGTGAGCTCATTGGCGACCGAGCCGGGGTTGCGGGCACGGGTCATCGGGGCCATCGCGATGCGGTTGCGCAGGGCGATGCCTGTCAGGTCGAACGGGCGAAAGAGGGCGGTGGTCATGTTGGTCATCTCGGTGCGGGGAAGAGCGCCAGCGGCGCGATGCACACAGGATGGAGTTGACATGCGGGCGCATAAAGCGCTTCGATCTCCCTTGGTGGGGGACTATTTGTCCCCAATGGGGTGCGACAGATGCTGCCGCTGGAATCCTTGAATGGCCTGGTCACGTTCGTCACGACCGCACGCTCGGGCAGCTTCACCGAGGCGGCAGACGCGCTGGGCATCTCGCGCTCGGCGGTGGGCAAGGCCATCGCCCGTCTGGAAGCGCGGCTGGGGGTGCGCCTGTTCCATCGCACTACGCGGCGCATCGCACTGACCACTGATGGCGAGGCGTACTACGCCTCCTGTGCGGCGGCGCTGGAAGAAATCTCCGCGGCCGAGGCCTGTCTGGGTTCGGCGGGCCTGCCCAGCGGGCGGCTGCGCATCGACATGCCGTCCTCGTTCGGGCGGCTGGTGGTGCTGCCGGTGCTGCTGCGGTTGTGCCGGCAGTATCCGGACCTGCAGTTGACGATGACCTTCACCGATCACTTCGTCGATCCGGTCGAAGAGGGCATCGATCTGCTGATCCGTTTCGGTGGGCTGCACCAGGCCGAGCACCTGGTCGCGCGCCGGCTGGGGCGCCAGCGCCTGGTCACCTGCGCATCGCCGGCGTACCTGCAGGCGCATGGCGTGCCGCGCACGGTGCAGGAACTGGCGCAGCACCGCAGCATCGTCGGCTTCCGCCACGGGCAACCGATCTGGTGGCGGATCGGCAGCGAGGAGGACGAGGGAACGTTCATTCCCAGTGCGCCCTATCAACTCAATGATGGCGACGCGGTGATCGAAGCGGCCATCGCCGGCCTGGGCATCTGCCAGATGCCCATTTCACTGGTGCGCCGCCATCTGGATTCCGGCGTGCTGCAATCGGTGCTGGACGAACACATGCAGCGGCACATCGACATCCATGCGCTGTGGCCACCGACGCGCCACCTGCGGCCGAAGGTGCGCTACGTGGTGGATGAGCTGACCCGGTTGGCGGAACAAGGTCTGTTTGATTGAGCGGGGCCCGTACACCGGGCCCCGCCTGTGGAAACGCTGCGCCAGGCCTACTTGAAGTTGTAGCGCAGGCTGGCCATGTAGCGACGGCCCAGTGCATCCAGTACATACGGGAACGGCCCGATGTCATCGCCCACGTTGATCACCGACAACGTCACGCGCGCGGCGTCGGTGATGCGGTAGGTGACGTTGGCGTCCCAGGTGGTCCAGCTGTCGCGGTAGAAGTACTGACGGCTTTCCGGGGTATCGGTCATCGTGTACTGGGCGCGGCTGGTGTAGTTGGAGGCCACGCCGTAGTTCCAGTTGCCGATGCGATGCTGGGCCGTCCAACGGAACTGGCGCTTGGGCTCGTTGAAGCTGCCCGCCTGTTCGACGAACGGCACGTCCCGGTTCGCGGCCTGGCCACGGTTCTTCGGCATGTAGCCGTAGAAGTCCAGGTCCAGTACGCCGAAGCGCGACAGGTCCCAACGGTAGCCGACTTCGGCGGTCCAGCCACGGAACATCAGCACCGGGCCGTTGCCATACTCGGTCTTGATGCTGGTAGCCACGCCGGTGTTCGGATCACGCGTCACCAGGCTGCAGAAGCGGTTGGCGTTGGGCACGTTGGCGGCGTTGAAGTCGGCAGTGTCGAAGCAACCGGTGATGATGTCGTTGGCGCTCAGCGACGTGATCACGTTGTTGATCTTGATGTCATACCAGTCGGCGGCGACGCGCAGGCCCGGGATCCATTCTGGGGCGAACACGATGCCGGCCGTCCACGACTTCGCCGTTTCGTTCTGCAGGCGGGTGCTGCCGTTGGTCGAACCCAGCGTATTGGTCGGCTGCTGGCGGAAGGTGTTCGGATCGGCACCCGGGTAGGCGGCGAAGAACGCCTCGCAGTTGCGGCGACGCACCGCCGGATTTGAGCCGCCGCTGATGTTGTCCAGCGAGCACACTTCCGGGATGTTGTAGTAGGCCGGCTGCTGGGTGGTGTAGAGCTCGGCGATGGAGGGCGCGCGTAGTGACTGGGTCTTGTTGCCGCGCAGCTGCAGGCCGGCGATCGGTTCGTACTGGATGCCGTAGGTGAACGCATTGAACGCGCCGGCGACGGAGTTGTCGACGCGGCGGAACTTGGCGGTCAGGTCCAGGCGATGCAGGCCCGGGATATCCCAGTCGGGATTGAACAGCGGTGCCAGCACTTCGGCGAACACTTCATTGGTGTGGTACTTGCCTTCCGCCGCCTGGGTCGGCACCGAACGGCCCTGGCCCAGGCGCTGGTACTCACTGGGGGTGAAGGAGCCTTCTTCGCGGCGGTGCTCGAAGCCGGCCGCCGCGGACAGCTCGCCGCCGGGAAGATCGAACAGGCCGCCGGATACCGACGCATTGATGACGGTCTGGCGGGTCTGCGCCTTGGCCACGGTCCGGGTGGAGACATAGTCCAGGGCTTCGCGCGACGCCTGGTTCTCGCCGAACAGATTCAGCGGGCGGCAGTTCGCATCGGCCGTGGTGCCCGGGCGGGTGGCATCACAGATGATGCGCCCGCTGGCGTCGGTGGTGACGTTGATCGCATTGATGAAGTTCTGCTGGATCAGGCCAGTGCCGAGGTAGTCGAAGTCACCGCGGCCGTGGGTGACGCTGGCTTCCCAGTTGAAGCTGCGCTTTCCGACCTCGAAGAAGCCGTTCAGGCCGAGCACCGCACGGGTCAGGCGGGTCTCGGTGCTGGCGTTGTTCATCGACAGGTCGCGCGAAGATCGCGACAGGCGGAACGAGGTGATGCCGTTGTCGGCGAGGATCTTGCGGGTTTCCGCACTGAGGAACGGATTGCTGGCGCTGAAGGTCAGTGCACCGCTGGCGGTACCGCCGCCGTCCAGGCGCGCATTGCCGAAGGACACCGCGTTGTAGACGTTCTGGTCGAGGGTTTCGCGGGCGGTCGCTTCGTATCGCGAAAGTTCGAAGAAGCCGCGCACGCTGTCGGTGAAGTCGAAGCTGCCGGTGGAGAATACCGAGCGTCGTTCGAGGTCGGCGATCAGCGGCACCGTCTCGAACAGGTTCAGGCCGTCACCGCCGGAGGCGTTGCCGCCCGCGTAGCTGGTGCCGGGATTGAACTCGACCAGCTTGCCCTCGTTGTTGAACTGCCACAGTTTGTCTTTGTTCGGGCCGAAGCCAAGGATGTCGCCCAGGCCGTTGCGCGTGTAGCTGCCGGTGGCCGGCATCACCAGGCCACCGAAGGTCATGCTGGCAATGCGCCGGTTGCGGATCCAGACCTGGTCGGGGATACCATCGCGGGGCCCGGTGTTGAACGGAATGCTGCCGTCGATGCGGCCATCATTGGTCGGCCGGCGCAGGGGCTGGGCAGTGGCATTGGCCGCCGTGGGATTGGCCTGCAGGCTGTAGCCCTGGCGGTAGAAATCGCGTTGCAGCGCGTTCACCCCATCGGCATTGTCCAGTTCCGCCGCCACCACGATGTGGCCACGGCCATCAGCGAAGTCGGTACCGAAGATGGCCGACCAGGAGTAGCGCTCGTTGTCGTTCTTGCTGGTCCTGCCGTAGCCCAGCTCGACTTCGGCACCCTCGAACCGGTCGCGCAGGATGATGTTGTTGACGCCGGAGATCGCATCCGAGCCATAGGTGGGTGCACCGCCAACGCTCAGGCTTTCAATGCGTTGCACCATGACGCTGGGAATGGCGTTCATGTCGACTTGGATGCCCGAGCCGCCGCCGGCTCCGAAGATGGTGGGCGGTGTAGAGGTGACGAAGCGGCGTCCATTGACCAGGGTCAGCAGGCGATTGCTGCCCAAGCCGAACTTGCTGGCGAAGTTGACGCCTGCACCGAAGCCGGCCTGGTCGCCGCGCGAACTGACGCCGGCACTGACCCCGGGAATCCGGGTCAGGGCATCGATGAGGTTGGTGTCGCCATAGTTCTCGATCGATTCACGGCTGACCACCGCGGCGGGCTCGAGCGTGTCGAAACCGGCGCGGTAGATGCGCGAGCCGGTGACGGTCATCCGGTCCAGCTGCACGGGGGTCTTGCTGCTGGCGGGCTCGGCCTTCTGTTCCTGCGTGACGGCCTGCTGCGCCATGGCCGGTGCGGCGGCCACCAGCACCAATGCCGAACCCAGCGCGACAGACAAGCGACTGCGGGCGAACAACGGTCGGTACATGATTTCTCCCTGGTCACGCCAATGTGACTCAGGGGTAAACGCAGGGGCGAATGCGACACCCTACGTCATGAAAAAGTAACAAATGAATCTATTTATTGTTCATTCATATTCGGGGCTGGTCTGTCCCTGGGGCATGCCTCGGCAGCACCAGATGGCTTCATTCGCCCCTGTGTGTATACTATCCCCCAGTATAGTTCCGAGGTGGCCCCGCCATGCCGCACTCCCCCGAAGAGAAGAAGAAGGTCCTGGCCCGTGTGCGCCGCATCCGCGGCCAGTGCGATGCGCTGGACCGCGCGCTGGAAGCCGGTGCCGACTGCGGGCCGGTGCTGCAGCAGATCGCCGCCATCCGTGGCGCGGTCAATGGCCTGATGTCCGAGGTGATGGAGGCCCATCTGCGCGAGGAGTTCGGCCAGCCTGCGGCCTCCGATGAACAACGCGCCGAACGCGTGCGCGACATGAGCGCGTTGATCCGCTCGTACCTGAAATAAGCATCGGCGCCATATCCCGCCGATCGTCCTGCCATTCCCTTTCCGCCTGATCCTGGAGAAGCCACCATGAAGTCCCGTGCCGCCGTCGCCTTTGGTCCCGGCCAGCCGCTGCAGATCGTCGAGATCGACGTCGCCCCGCCGAAGAAGGGCGAGGTGCTGGTCAAGATCACCCACACCGGTGTCTGCCATACCGATGCCTTCACCCTGTCCGGCGATGATCCGGAAGGCCTGTTCCCGGTGGTGCTGGGCCATGAAGGCGCCGGCATCGTGGTGGAAGTGGGCGAGGGCGTGACCAGCGTCAAGCCGGGCGACCACGTCATTCCGCTGTACACCGCCGAGTGCGGCGAGTGCCTGTTCTGCAAGAGCGGCAAGACCAACCTGTGCGTGTCGGTGCGTGCCACCCAGGGCAAGGGCGTGATGCCTGACGGCACCAGCCGCTTCAGCTACAACGGCGAGCCGCTGTACCACTACATGGGTTGCTCGACCTTCAGCGAGTACACCGTGGTGGCCGAAGTCTCGCTGGCGAAGATCAATCCGGACGCGAACCCGGAGCACGTCTGCCTGCTCGGTTGTGGCGTCACCACCGGCATCGGCGCGGTGCACAACACCGCCAAGGTGCAGGAGGGCGACAGCGTGGCGGTGTTCGGCCTGGGTGGCATCGGCCTGGCGGTGATCCAGGGTGCGCGCCAGGCCAAGGCCGGCCGCATCATCGCGGTGGACACCAACCCGTCCAAGTTCGAACTGGCGCGCGAATTCGGCGCCACCGACTGCATCAACCCGAAGGACTACGACAAGCCGATCCAGCAGGTCATCGTCGAGATGACCACCTGGGGCGTGGACCACAGCTTCGAGTGCATCGGCAACGTCAACGTGATGCGCGCGGCGCTGGAATGCGCGCACCGTGGCTGGGGCCAGAGCGTGGTGATCGGCGTGGCCGGTTCGGGCCAGGAGATCTCCACCCGTCCGTTCCAGCTGGTGACCGGGCGCAAGTGGATGGGCACCGCCTTCGGCGGCGTGAAGGGCCGCAGCCAGTTGCCGGGCATGGTGGAGGACGCGATGAAGGGCGATATCGAACTGGCACCGTTCGTCACCCACACCATGGACCTGGACAAGATCAACGAAGCCTTCGACCTGATGCACGAAGGCAAGTCGATCCGTTCGGTGGTCCACTACTGAGCCGCGTCATGGGCTGGCTGGATGCCCTGCGCCGGCCGCGTGCGGAAGACCCGCGCGCGGCCCTGGTGGCTCCGATCGAGCAGGCGTTGCGTGCGCTGGGCTGGGTAGTGGGCGAGGTGGGGCCACCGCGTGCGGTGACCTCGGCCTTCGGCAGCGACGATGGCATGCCGTTCGAGCAGTGGCTTGCGCAGGTATTCCTGCCGCGCCTTCATGAGGCGCGCGCAGCTGGACAGTGGCCGCCGCGCAGCGATGTGGCCGTGGCGGCCTGGCGCAATCTTGATGGCCAGCCTGGCGTCGAATCGTTGCTGCGCCTGCTGGCGCAGCTGGATGAACGGATCAACAAAGGCATCCACGCCGCGCGTGGATAAGCCGACCAAGGTCGGCATCTACCAGAAGCACGCGTGCGCTGACGCGCCGCGCAGGAGAGCACCATGGAACGTATTGAACACCGCGCCTGTTTCGGCGGCTGGCAGGACGTCTACCGGCATCATTCCACCACGCTGGGCTGCGACATGCAGTTCGCCGTGTACGTGCCGCCGCAGGGGGAAACGCAGAAACTGCCGGTGCTGTACTGGCTGAGCGGGCTGACCTGCACCGAGCAGAACGTCATCACCAAGGCGGGCGCGCAGCGCTACGCGGCCGAGCATGGCGTGATCATCGTCGCGCCCGATACCAGCCCACGCGGCGATGACGTGGCCGATGCCGAGGGCTATGACCTGGGCAAGGGGGCGGGGTTCTACCTCAATGCCACCCGTGCACCGTGGGCGAAGCACTACCGCATGCACGACTACGTGGCGCAGGAACTGCCGGCACTGATCGAGGCGAATTTCCCGGTCACCGATGCGCGCGGCATCAGCGGCCACTCGATGGGCGGTCACGGTGCGCTGGTGATCGCGCTGCGCAACCCGGGGCGCTACCGCAGCGTGTCGGCGTTCTCGCCGATCGTTGCGCCCAGCCACGTGCCGTGGGGGCAGAAGGCCTTCCACGCCTACCTGGGCGACAACCCGGCGGACTGGGCGCAGTGGGATGCCAGCGAACTGGTCGCCGTGGCCACTGAGCGCCTGCCGTTGCTGGTCGACCAGGGCGAGGCGGACGAATTCCTGCAGACCCAGCTGCAACCGCAGCGCCTGCAGCAGGCCTGTGATGCCGCCGGCCATCCGCTGACCCTGCGCCTGCAGCCGGGCTACGACCACAGCTACTACTTTATCGCCAGTTTCATCGGCGAGCACATCGCCCACCACGCCCGCGCCCTGCACGGCTGACGGCTTTCCGGTAGTGCCGGCCGCTGGCCGGCAACCTGCAGCCCTGTGATTCCCCGGGATTGCCGGCCAGCGGCCGGCACTCCCATGGGGGGGGCACGCGACGTGTCGTATTGCCGTATTGGATCACGTGGCCGTGGCGCGGGCGGGGCTATCGTGCGTCCATACGGCCTTGCGGATCGGGGGATGCATGCCGGTAGTGCTGGCGCTGCTGTATGTGCTGTGCCACGGCCTGGTCGTGGCCCTGTGGCCTGGCCCCGCCGGGGTCGGCTCCTTCGTTTTCCTGACCGGCGCCCCGTTGCTGGCGGCGGCCGCCTGCCTGTGGCGGGCCCGCCGCGACCGCGCGGCACTGGGGTGGCGCGCCACGGCATTGGCACTGCTGCTGTGGGCCGGCGGCATGGCGTTCAACATGATCGACGCCTTGGGCGCCGGGCGTGCTGATTTCACCCCGCGCGCAAGCCTGTTCCTTTACGTGCTGTATGGCGTGCCCCTGGTGTTCATCCTGGCGCGGGCACGCCGCGAGCGTCTGAGCATCAGCCTGATCGACGCGGCGATGGCGGCGCTGCTGGGTGTGCTGTTCTTCGTGCACACCGCATCGTTCGCCGCCCGTGTCGACATCGACGCCCATGCGATGTCCAACATGCAGCGCATGTTCGACATCCAGAACCTGTGTATCGCCGCGTTCGCCGTGGTGCGATGGCTGGCCGGCGACGTGCCCGAACGGCGCAGGTTCTTCCGCGCACTGGCGCTGTACGCACTGGCCTATCTGCTGGTGGCCTACTACATCAACCACTACACCTCCGATGATGCATTCGGTGCGTTCAACGATCTGCTGATCGACGTACCTTTTCTGCTGATCGCCTGCCTGGCGCTGGACACGAGGCCGGACACAGGCACCACGGCACACCCGCGGCTGGCGAGGACGGTGCAGGCCGCCGGTCCGATCATCCTGCCATTGCTGCTGCTGGTGGTCGGCACGCTGGTGGTCGATCATGCGCGGCCGTTGGCCGTTGCCGGCTTCGTCGTAGCCACCCTTGGCTTCGGCCTGCGCAGCGTCCTGCTGCAGACCGATCTTCTGGAACGCCAGGCAGCACTGGATCAACTGGCGCGGCAGGATGGCCTGACCGGCGTGGCCAACCGCCGCGAGTTCGACGCACGGCTGACGTCCGAGTGGAATCGCGCACGGCGCAGCGGCACCGAGCTGGGCCTGCTGCTGGTGGATATCGACCACTTCAAGGCCTTCAACGACCAGCACGGCCATCCGGCCGGTGATCGTTGCCTGCAGGCGGTGGCCGGGGTGCTGAAGGCCATAGCCGGTCGCGGTGGTGACAGCGTTGCGCGTTATGGCGGTGAAGAGTTCGCCGTCATCGTGCCCGGAAGCCCGTTGTCGGGCGTGCTGGCGCTGGCCGAGCGGCTGCGCGAAGCGGTCGAAGCGCTGCCATTGCCGGAAGGCCCGGTCAGCATCAGCGTCGGCGTGGGTTACCTGCATCCGCCGGCTCTGGCCAGTGCCGATCAGTTGCTGGCAGACGCCGATGCCGGCCTGTATGCCGCCAAGCGGGCTGGCCGCAACCAGGTGATCCTGCATGCGCACGTGCTGGATGACGAGGGCAGCACGCACGGAACGATGGACTGCTGAGCAGCTCTCTGCATGCGATCACACGGGGGGCGCGACGGCTTATCGCTGCCGCAACCAGCCGGTGGGATCGAGCAGCCTCAGCCCGACCGGTGACAACGAGCGCTGGCGCAACGGCAGGTTTGCCGCCTGCACGGCCATCGCACAGCGCGCCAGCTGCTGGCGCAACGGTGCCAGCGTGTCATCTTCGCGCGGGCGTGCATGCCGCCACTGGGCGATGCGCAGCAGGCAGACCAGCAGGTCCAGTTCGCTGGCCGCGATGAACGGTGAACCAGCGGGCAGCAGGTCGATCGGGGCGGTGGGCGTGGCCAGCAGCGGCAGCAGGCCGACGAACGCGTCGCAGCCTTCGGGATCAATACCGAGGCTGCTCAGCTGGGCGAGTCCATCGGCCTGTTGATCAGGATCGTGCAGCTGGCGTATCGCCGCCAGCAGTGCCTGTTCGCCGCGGCCGAACTGGCGGCCGAAGGCGCGGTAGTTGACGCGGGTGGGAAACAACGGGGAACGGGAGGCCATGGTTGCTAGGGTCGTGGGTCGCGGGTTTCCACCAGCACGGGACAGGGCGCGTGGTCGATGGTCCATTGCCCGATCGAGGGTTCGAACAGGCGTTCCAGGCGGGACAGGTGGCGGTGGCCGATGACGATCAGGTCGCACTTCAGGCGCCGGGCCTGCTCGCTGATCACTTCGCCCGGGTCACCCGAGGGAATCTGCGCGATGGCGTCGACGCCGCGCTCGCGCAGCTCGGCCAGGGCTTCGGCCAGCACCGCTTCGGCCCGCGAGCGCTGCCGGGCGGCTTCCGGGTACTCGATGCGGTCGGCTTCGCTGGCATCGGCCGCCAGCGCGAATTCGGGGTCGAGCACGCACAGCAGGTGCAGGCGGCTGTGGGGGCCGGCGATGGCTGCGGCCAGGTCCAGCACGCGTGCGTGCTGGGGGCCACCGTCCAGGGCGACCAGCAGGGTATTGAACATGGATGTCTCCTTGGCAGGCCGGGGATGGTCGCCGATGTCACTGCGCGCACCCATGCCGTGCGCGGCAGTCAATGAATGCGTAAAACGCAATCCGCTGTGGTTACAAGTGTCGTAGAGTCATCTGATTTACTGGAGACTGTCATGCCCCTGCCGGACCTGAACCTGTTGCTGGCACTGGACGTGCTGATTGACGAATGCAGCGTGGCCGCCGCCGCGCGGCGGATGAACCTGAGCGCGCCGGCGATGAGCCGTACCCTGGGCCGGATCCGCACCGCGCTGGGCGACCCGGTGCTGGTGCGTGCCGGCCGCGGTCTGGCCCCCACGCCCCGCGCGCTGCAGCTGCGTGAGCAGGTCCGCGATGTGATCGAGCAGGCCCACCGTGTGTTCAACGCCGGTCGCGAGATCGACCTGCGCACCCTGGAACGCACCTTCAATGTCCGCGCCAACGATGTCTTCATCGGTGGATTCGGCGGACGCCTGCGTGAACTGTTCCGCCAGCAGGCGCCGCGCGCGGTACTGCGCTTCGTGCCCGAGGGCGATACCGACGACGACGCGATGGCGCAGGGCCGGATCGACCTGTACATCAGCACCGCCGGCAAGCATGCACCCGATACCAAGGTGCAGAACCTGTTCAGTACCTCGTTCATGGGCGCCGCGCGCGAAGATCATCCGTTGTTCGATGAGGAGATCAGCGCCGAGCGTTTTGCTGCCTGCGACCACATCGCGGTGTCGCGGCGGGGGCTGCCGCGTGGCCCGATCGATGACGACCTGGCCACGCTGGGCCTGCAGCGGCGGGTGGCGCTGATCAGCCCGACCTTCCACGGCGCGATCTTCGCTGCCGCCGAGTCGGACCTGATCCTGCCGCAGATGCCGAGCGTGATGCTGGAGCGGATCGTCAGCATGCGCCTGCCGCTGCGCCTGTTCCCGCTGCCGATCCCGGTGCGCACCGCCGCCATCGTCCAGGCCTGGCACCCGCGGCTGGACAACGATGCTGCGCACCAGTGGCTGCGGCGCTCGATCAAGACCATGTGCGAAAGCGCAGGGGAGGCTCCGCGCTGACACTTTCATGCGTGCGCGTGACGCACGCCTAGGATGCGGGTTGCGCCATTTTTCGCAGGGTACCAGCTCCCTAGACTGCGCTCCCCGGAGTTTCACTGAGCGCATTTCAATGACCCCCAACATGCCGTGCACTGCACGGATCGGTGCCCGGCGATGAGTACGCCGGCCGCCGCTGTCCCGGCCGCTGCTGCGCCTCGTCCTGCCGCCGCCCCCGGGCTCGACCGCCGCGTTCTGGTCGGCCTGTGTGGCGTGCTGCTGGCGGTGCTGGTGTCGGGCTTCAACGAGAACATCACCAAGGTCGCCCTGGCCGACATCCGCGGTGCGATGGGTTTCAGCGTCGATGACGGCAGCTGGATCGTCGCCCTCTACAGCGCGATGTCGGTCAGCGCGATGGCCTTCGCCCCGTGGTGTGCCGCCACCTTCTCGCTGCGCCGCTTCGCGCTGGCGATGATCGGTGGCTTCATGGTGCTGGGCGTGCTCTGCCCGCTTGCCCCGAACCTGCAGGTGTTCCTGCTGCTGCGCGCGCTGCAGGGGCTGTGTGGTGGTGCGCTGCCGCCGCTGCTGATGAGCGTGGCACTGCGCTTCCTGCCGCCGGGCATCAAGCTGTATGGCCTGGCGGGTTACGCGTTGACCGCTACCTTCGGCCCGAGCATGGGCACGCCGCTGGCCGCGTTCTGGGTCGAGCAGGTGGGCTGGCACTGGGCGTTCTGGCAGATCGTGCCGTACTGCCTGGCTGCCATGGCGATGGTCAGCTGGGGCCTGCCGCAGGACCCGCTGCGGCTGGAGCGTTTTGCCCAGTTCGATGGCGTGGGTCTGGCGCTGGGCCTGCCGGCGCTGGTGCTGCTGGTGCTGGGCCTGGTGCAGGGCCCGCGCCTGAACTGGTTCGACTCGCCGATGATCACCCTGATGATCGGTGGCGGCGCCGGCCTGATGGTGCTGTTCATGATCAATGAATGGTTCCACCCGCTGCCGTTCTTCAAGCTGCAGCTGCTGGCCAACCGCAACCTCAGCTACTCGCTGGTGACGCTGGGCGGCGTGCTGTTCGTGCTGCTGGCAGTGATCTCGATTCCCTCCGGTTTCCTGGCCAGCGTGCAGGGCTACCGGCCATTGCAGACCGCACCGATGCTGCTGTGGGTGGCGCTGCCACAGGTGATCGCACTGCCGTTGGTGGCGGCGTTGTTGAACATCCGCGCAGTGGATTGCCGCTGGGTGCAGGCCACCGGCCTGGCGATGCTGGCGCTGGCCTGCTGGCTGGGCTCGCACCTGGATGTGGCCTGGATCCGCGACAACTTCCTGTGGGTACAGCTGCTGCAGGTATTCGCCCAGCCGATGGCGGTGTTGCCGCTGCTGATGCTGGCCACTGGCGGGCTGGCACCGCAGGACGGTCCGTTCGCCTCGGCGTGGTTCAACACGGTCAAGGGCTTTGCTGCCGTGCTCGCCAGCGGCGTGCTGGATGCCGTCGCCCAGGGCCGCCGTCATTTCCATTCCACCGTGCTGGTCGACCGCCTCGGCGAGCAGCCGTGGCTGGCCGAGGGTCCGCAGCTGGGTGCGCGCCTGCATGCACAGGTGCAGGCGCTGACCTCGGCTGACCTGTACTGGGTGGTCGCGCTGGTGGCGCTGGCCTTCATTCCCCTCATTGCCTGGATGCCCACCCGCATCCATCCGCCACGTGCCGTGGCCTGAACCTTTCGCAGGAACCCCCTCATGACGATCAATCGAACCACTCTCAATACCGGCCTGGGCCTGGGCGTGCTGGCCCTGGCCATCGGTGCCTGGCTGCTGCTGCGCGACGGCGGTCACCAGACCACCAACAATGCCTATGTCGTGGCCGACTACACGCTGGTTGCGCCGAAGATTCCCGGCTTTGTCAGTGCCGTGGAAGTAGAGGACAACCAGTCGGTGAAGGCTGGCGACGTGCTTGCCCGCATCGACGACCGCGACTACCAGGTGGCCCTGCAGGCGGCCCGTGCCGACCTCGCCAACGCCCGTGCACAGCTGGCCAACGCGCAGGCCGCACTGGCCCAGCAGGACTCGCTGATCGAACAGGCCAGGGCCAGTGTCGATGTCAGCCGTTCCGAACTGACCCTGGCCAGTGCCGACCAGCAGCGTTACCGCGAACTGGCCCGTGACGGCGCCGGTACCGTGCAGAACGCGCAGCAGGCGCAGTCGAAGCAGGCCGTGGCCAGTGCGCATCTGCAGCAGGGCCAGGCCGCGCTGTCGACCGCACGCCAGCGCACCGACATCCTCAGCGCGGGCGTGCAGGCTGCACAGGCGGCGGTGCAGCGTGCGGAAGCGGCGCAGGCGCGCGCCGAACTGGATCTGTCGCACACCGTGCTGCGCGCACCGATCGATGGCATGGTCGGTCGCCGCGCGGTGCGCGTGGGTGCCTACCTGACGCCGGGTACGCCGGTGGCCGCGGTGGTGCCGCTGAAGCGCGCCTTCGTGGTCGCCAACTTCCAGGAAACGCAGATGACCCGCATGCAGGCCGGCCAGCAGGTCGAACTGAAGGTGGACGTATTCCCGGGCAAGCCGCTGCGCGGGCACATCGACAGCATTGCACCAGCCACCGGCGTCACCTTTGCTGCAGTCGCACCAGAGAACGCCACCGGCAACTTCACCAAGGTGGTGCAGCGCATTCCGGTGAAGATCGTGCTGGAGCCGGGCCAGCCGCTGCTGGACCAGCTGCGTGCCGGCATGTCGGTGGAAGCCAGCGTTGACCTGGGCGGCCGCGCGCGCGCGCAGAGCGTGCAGCACAGTCCGGGCCACAAGAGCGGGGAGGGCGCATGAGCGCAGTCACCGTGTTCCGCACCTTCGTTGCGGCCAGCCTGTGCACGGCCTTGGCTGCCTGCACGATGGGGCCGGACTTCGTACGCCCGCAGGCGGAACTGCCCAGCCACTGGCAGGGTGAGGCCGTCGCCGGCAACGCCATCGACCAGGACGCGGCCTGGTGGGCCGGTTTCGACGATCCGCTGCTGGGGCAGCTGGCCAACCAGGTGCTGGCGGCCAACCTGGACCTGCAGCTGGCGGCCAACCGCGTGCAGCAGAGCCGTGCTGCACGCGGCATCACCGCCGCCGATCGCCTGCCCAGCGTCAGCGCGAGCGCCAGTGGCGTGCGTGCACGCAACAGCGAGGTGGGCCTGAATGATCCGTCCGGCAACGGCGGCCGTGATGACTACGGGCTGTTCCAGGCCGGTATCGGCCTGAGCTGGGAACTGGACCTGTGGGGCCGCGTGCGGCGGCAGGTGGAAGCGGCCGACGCGCGCGTGCAGATCGCCGAGGAGGATGCACATGCAGTGCGCATCGCGCTGCTGGCGGAAACCGCGCGTGATTACCTGCAGCTGCGCGCGACGCGGCAGCTGCTGGCGATCACCGAGGATAACCTCAGCATCGCCCACGACATCAAACGCCTGACCGAAGCACGCCAACGCCAGGGTGTGGCCAGCACGCTGCAGGTGTCCAGCGCGGCCGCGCAGGTGGCATCGCTGCAGGCACGCATCGCGCCGTTGCAGCATCGCGAATCGCAGCTGCGCAATGCGCTGGCGTTCCTGCTGGCGCAGCCGCCGCAGGCGCTGGACGCGCAGCTGCAGGATGCACGCCGTGACTGGCCGGCGTTGCCGGCCGTAGCGGTGGGGCTGCCCAGTGAACTGGCCGAGCGTCGCCCGGACATCCGTCGTGCCGAAGCGGCACTGCATGCGGCAACGGCAGGCATCGGCGTGGCCAAGGCCAGTTTCCTGCCGCGCATCACCTTGAATGGCGACGCCGGCTTCCAGGCCAAGCAGCTGGATGATCTGGATGGCTGGAACGCGCACCGTTTCAGCATCGGTCCGTCGATCAGCCTACCGATCTTCCAGGGCGGACGGCTGAAGGCCAATCTCGCGCTGAGCAGGCTGCAGCAGCAACAGTCGGCCCTGCAGTTCCGCCGTACCGTGCTGCAGGCATGGCACGAAGTGGATGATGCCATGGATGGCTACAGTGCCGAGCAGCAGCGCACGGTGCAGCTGCACGTGGCGGTGGATGAGAGCGAGACGGCACTGGGGGCGGCGCGCCGGCAGTACCAGGCCGGCGTGGTCGACATGCTGGACGTGCTGACCACCCAGCGCATCGCACTGGACAACCAGGCCGCGCTGGCCAACAGCCAGGCCACCGCCGCGATCGCGCGTGTAGAGCTGTACCGCGCGCTGGGTGGAGGCTGGTAGCGATAGGGAAACGCCGGGCCATGCCCGGCGGTTCGTCGGTAGTTGCCAACCTTGGTCGGCAGTTCTTTTGGAGCGCCAACCAAGGGTGGCGTCTACCAGAGCCCGTCGTGCGCCGGGCCACGTGCTGTGGACCCGGTGGACGCATCAACACCGGTCCGCTACCTCGCCGTAAAACCAGTATTCCTGTTCCAGACCGTCATCGTGGTCGGTGGGAGGAATGCTGACCTGCACACCTCGCTCCTCAACGCCTTGGGGTAGGACGAGCTGCCATTCGGCGGAAAGACTGCGCGAGGTGATGGCGGTGACCTGGCCATCCGCTGTCGAGGCGACGTGGCCCTGGAAGTACGCTTCGTCCAGGTAAAGGCAAATCTCGCTGGAGAACATCCCTGGCTGGGCGATGCAGCAGGTTACCCGCACAGTAGCTTGTGAAGCGGGCCGCGACTGGATCAGATTTGCGCAGGCGCTGATGAGCGATTGGGCGCAGGCACGCTGGATTCTCAGGGTGGTGGCCGGGCCTTCGATCAGACCGGCTCGGGTCGGAACCTTGTAGTTCCAGTAGCGAGCTTGACTGCCCAACTCCTCTGGCGAGGGAAACGCACCACTGAAGCAGTCAGCCCAATGCTGCAGGTCGCGTAGTCGGCGTGGGGCATCGCGCAGCTTCTTCTCGCCGCGCGTACCCGGCCGGGTGATGGCATCTCTGTTTCTCATTCCCACAGTGTGCCAGCCACATGCGCGGCGGGTTGGAAAGCGCCAACCGAGGTTGGCATCTACCGGAGCAGCCCTCGGAAGCGCCGGGCCATGTCCGGCGGCGCGTCAGTAGTGGCCAACCTTGGTTGGCAGCCGTTTGTGCAAGCGCCAACCAAGGTTGGCGTCTACCAGAGCATGGTCATCGGCACCGGGTCGATCACGACACGGGCACGGTAGCGCCGGGCCATGCCCGGCGGGCGGGTGCCTCAACGCACGTCGCGCAGTTCCCAGTGGCTGCCGGCCAGCAGGCGCAGGCGCTGCTTGAACACGTCACTGTCGATGCGGGTGGTGGCGACCAGGTTGATGCGCAGGTCCTTCTGCTCGCCGGTCACGGTGGCATCCGGATCGGTCACGCCCCACTGCGGTTCCACCGCGTCCGGGTCAGGCTGCTTGGCCTTCCAGCGCTCGAACAGCGTGCCGCTGCGCAGGGCGTCCTGCAGCTCTTCGGCGAAACCGGCGGCGCCCTGCGAATGGAAGGACAGGTCAGGATCGTTGCCGCGGGCCTTGGACGGGTCGGGCAGGCTGATGTGGTACTGCGCAGGCATGGAGTTCTCCTTGAAGTGCGGGAAGACTGGCATAACCGCGGTGGAATCGATGTGCAGATCCGCGCCGCGTCGGGGCCTCACTCGAACCGATGCGGCCCATCGGCGAAGCCCACGGTGACCGCGCCCTTGCCGACGTTGACCATGCCGGTCAGGCTCATCACCGATTCGTACACGGTCACGCCATGGGTGGCGCAGACCTCTTTCAGCTGTGCATAGCCGGGCAGGGTGCGCAGTTCTTCCAGCTCACCGCCGTAGCTGACGCACACCGTCGGTGTCATCAGCCCGGCGCGTACGCGCTGGCCAACTACCGCGAACAGCTTCTGCACGGCGTTGTCGAAGCCCTTGATCTTGGCCACCGGTCCGGTCTCGCCGCGGTAACCGTGCAGCACCGGCTTGATGTCCAGCGCACTGCCCAGCGCCGCGCTGAGCAGGCCGACGCTGCGGTCGCCCTTGTGCCGCGCACGCGCGCGCATGTAGTACAGGTCACGGGTGACCATGTAGCCGTGCACGTTGCTGGCCAGCTCCTCCAGCCGCTCGCGGATCTGCTGCACGCTGGCGTTGCTGTCGCGCAGGCGCACCGCTTCCACTGCGGTCACCGCCTGCGCGGCGAACAGGTTCTGGGTGTCGAGCACGCGCAGCGCGAACGGCGAGTTGTAACCCGCTGCCTGCCGCACCGGCTTGTAGTCGTTGAGGATGGCGAAGCTGGCCTGCAGCGCGTTGTCATGGATCGGGCTGCGGGTCTTGGTGATGGTCATGCAGAACACGTGGTCGTAATCGATCACCAACTGCTGCAGGAACAGGTCGCGGATCTGGTTGACGCTGAAGGGGATGGTTTCCGCTTCAGCACCGTGTTCGGCCACGTGCGCGTGCAGGAAGCTCAGTGTGGCCTGTTCATCGCGATGATCGGCCAGCACCGCTTCGCCGATGCGTACGGTGATCGGCAGCAGCACGATGTTGTGGGTGGCGATGAAGTCCGGCGGCAGGTCGCAGGCCGAGTCGACGACGATTCCGATGCGCATCCGCGGCTCCCCCTCCAGGGCGGTTGTAGGTTCGGAAACGTGAAATCTATCTCAAATCCCAGCCAGGCGCGCGAGGGAAACGCGCCACGCCCTGTTCAGCGACTGCGCTGCACCGCCACCGGCAGGGTGGCCAGGCGCAGCCATTCGGGCTGCCGCAGCAGGTCAGGATCGGCCAGAACGGCAGCCATCAGCGGGTGCGCGTCGTTGCCCCAGAACAGCTCCTCATCGATAGCCAGGGTCGGCACACCGAACACCCCGGCGCCAATTGCGGCCTCGGTGTTACGGCGCAGCTGCTCCTTCACCGCCGGGTCGGCGATGGCGCTGGCGACATCGTCAATACCCAGCTGTGCGGCCGGTTCGCGCAGGGCGTCAGGGCTGTCGGCCGCGTTGCCGTCGCGCCAGATCCAGTCGAACAGGACGTCCACCGCCTGCACGCTGGCACCGGCGGCCAGGCACAGGCGCAGGGCGGGCAGCGGGTTGAACGGATGGCCGGGCGGGAATCGCAGCGGTGTGCCCTCGGCCTGCGCGGTCCACAACAGCTGGCGGTAGATGAAGCGGCGCTTGGCCGGAATCTCGGCCGGCCCGAGGTTGCCCAGGTGATGCAGCACCGCACCGAAGGCGATCGGCACGGTCTGGATCTGCGCGAACTGCGGCAGCTGCTTCAGCTTCTGCCAGTGCAGGTAGGAGTAGGGCGAGATGAGGTCGAAGTACCAGCGCAGTATCGCCATCGGTGTGTCCTCGTGTGCGGTCATGGCTGCGCGTTGCGCTGCAGGTAGCGGTCACGCAGTTCGGTCTGGCGCGAGCGCATCGGCATCGCACGGCCGCCCAGCCAGACCTGCTCGGCATAGTGCGCCACGTCCAGCGGATCGCCCTCCCACAGCACCAGGTCGGCGCGCTTGCCGGGCTCGATGCTGCCGATCTGGTCGGCCACGCCGAACGCCTGTGCGGGTACCCGGGTCAGCCCGGCCAGACCGTCAGCCCAAGGCAGGCCGTTGGCCACTGCATTGCCAGCCAGCTGGCGCATCTTGCGCGCGTTGTGGGTGGCGTCGCCGCGCTGCACGAAGGAAACCGCCACGCCGGCACGCTGCAGGCGCGCGGTGCTTTCCAGGGTGGCGCCGATCTGGTCGAAGCTGGCCGGCAGGTTGGCCAGCACGTCAACGAACACCGGCACCTGTGCGGCGGCCAGCTCCGGCGCGACCTGCCAGGCTTCGCTGGCGCCGGCGATGGCGATCTTCACTTTCTCGCGGGCGGCCCAGCGCAGCAGCTGGCGGATATCGGCGGCACGGTCCACTTCCACCACGATGCGGCCCTGGCCGGCCAGGTAGCGGCTGAGCGTGCGGCGCCCGGCCGGGGTCAGCAATGCATGCGGCGAGTCCGCAGCCACCTGGCCACGCGCCTCGTCGATCATCTGCTGCAGCAGCATCCACTGTGCGGCACGCGAATGGCCGGTCAGTTCTGAGGCCGCTGCGCCGATGCGCAGGAACAGGGCACGCGGGCCGATCGGATCGGTGCTGCCATCGAGCCGCATCACGCCGCCCTGGCCGGCCACGAAACCACCGCCGGTGGCAGCGCCCAGCGCGGTGAAGCCGATGCCTTCCAGGCGCGTGACCGGAATCAGCACTGAGGCCGGGTTGTAGGCGAGGGTGACGTCGAATTCCGGGCGCAGTGGCTGCTCACCGAGCTTCAACGAACTGTCCACCGTGCTCGATTCACCGGAAACTTCTTCGATGCCAGTCTCGGTGATGCCACCGAACAGTGCCGGTGTCAGGGGACGGCCATTGGCCTCGACCACGCTGGCGCCGGCCGGCGCCGACAGGCCGTTGCCCACCGCGCGGATGATGCCGCCCTGCACCAGCACATCGGCGTTCTGCAGGCTGCCACGTGCGCTGGCGGTGTGCACCGTTGCGTTGCGCACCAGCAGGTCCTGCGCCGAGGCTGCGGTTGTCATCAACAACAGCGCAACCAAGGTAGCGCCGGGCCATGCCCGGCGACGCTTGCTCAACACGCCCATCAGCGCACCTCCTGGCCAAGCTGGAAATCGGAACGCGGCGTCGCTGCCGGTGCACTGCGGTCGTACAACCTGCGGCCATCAATGAAGACCTGCTCGGCCAGCGCATACGAACTGAAGGGGTTGCCGTTCCAGACCACCACGTCGGCCATCTTGCCGGCCTCCAGGGTGCCGGTCTGGCCTTCAATGCCCAGCGCCTTGGCGGCGTTGGCGGTCATCCAGGTGATGGCGTGTTCGGGCGTGATCTCCGGCATGCGCGCGCGGCGCGCGGACGCCATCACCTTGGCTGCTTCCTGGTTCAGGCGCTGGATGCCCTCGGGTGAATCGGAGTGGACGATGGCGCAGCTGTTCTTCGGCCGGTCGACCAGCGCGATGTTC
Organism: Stenotrophomonas sp. STK17_22; assembly: GCF_051983905.1. Lineage (NCBI taxonomy): Bacteria > Pseudomonadati > Pseudomonadota > Gammaproteobacteria > Lysobacterales > Lysobacteraceae > Stenotrophomonas > Stenotrophomonas sp. STK17_22. Next base: position 4,380,496 of record NZ_CP197010.1, on the reverse strand, counting down.
TCCGGAATGCCGTCGAAGGCTTCCATCTTGAAGCCCCACCAGTCGGCCCACAGCGCACCGCAGACGCCGTCGGCGGCCAGCCGGTCGGCCAGCTTGTAGGCCTCCACGCCGTGGTGGAAGGCGGCTACCTTGAAGCCGAATTCCTTGGCCAGATCGAGCATGGTGGCCATCTCGTCGGCGCGGTAGCAGTGGATGTGCACGCGGATGTCGCCTTCGATCGCACCGGCCAGCGTGTCCAGCTTGAGATCGCGCTTGCCGCCGGCATCACCGGCGCTGTCGCCCTTGTCGCTGCCGAACCAGCCCTTGCGCTTGGCCGGCTTCGGCTTGTTCTTGGCGATGTAGTCGGCGGCATCGATGAAGGCGGCGCGGTAGCCGGCCACGTTGCCCATGCGCGTGACGGGGGCAACGCCCTTGCCTTCGCCATAGACGCGCTTGGGGTTCTCGCCGCAGGCCATCTTCAGGCCCCAGGGCGCACCGGGGAACTTCATCGCCTGGTAGGTCACCGCGGGTACGTTCTTGAGGGTCACGCCGCGGCCACCCACCAGATTGGCCGAGCCCGGCAGCACCTGCATGCTGGTCACGCCGCCGGCCAGCGCGGTGGCGAAGCCCGGGTCCTGCGGCCACACCGAGTGCTCGGCCCAGACGTTGGCGGTGACCGGTGCGGTCATCTCGTTGCCGTCGCTGTGCGCGCCGACGCCGGGGCTGGGGTACACGCCCAGGTGCGAGTGCACGTCGATCAGGCCAGGGGTGACCCACTTGCCCTGCGCATCGATGCGGGTGACACCGGCATCGGACTGCAGCTGGCGGCCGACGGCGACGATGCGGCCCTCGCGCAGCAGCACGTCGGCATTGTCCAGGCGCTGGCCGGTGCCGGTCAGCACGGTGGCGTTCTGGATCAGCACCGGCGCATCGGGATGCGCCTGGTAGGTGCTGGGGTAGGGATCGGCGACGAAGCGCGAGGCGCCCACCGCCGGAGCCGTGCTCAATGAAAGCAGTGCCAGGGCTACCCCAGCGCGCAACAACGTCGATGCCATGCAGTTCCCCTTGCAGCCTGGTCCAACCGTCGACGCTAGCCCGGAGGCGGCGGGCTTGCCAAGTGACCTTCTTCACAGGCCTGCCGACGGTGGCTCGACGGCACCGGCCGGGTGGCTGAAAATACCCGGTCCCCCGCCGTACCGGACTGCCCATGAAGAGCAAGCAGGAAATCGTCGACAACTGGCTGCCGCGCTATACCGGCGTACCGCTGGACCAGTTCGGCCAGCACATTCTGCTGACCAACTTCGGCGGCTACCTGCATACGTTTTCCGAGCTGACCGGCGCGCCGGTCATCGGCCTGGACCGGCCGATGGCCAGTGCCACCATCGATGGCATCACCATGATCAACTTCGGCATGGGCAGTCCCAATGCCGCGATCATCATGGACCTGCTGTCGGCGGTGATGCCCAAGGCGGTGCTGTTCCTGGGCAAGTGCGGTGGTCTCAAGCGCAAGAACCAGCTGGGCGACCTGGTGCTGCCGATCGCGGCGATCCGTGGCGAGGGTACCTCGGGCGACTACCTGCCGCCGGAAGTACCGGCGCTGCCGGCCTTCGCGCTTCAGCGTGCGGTTTCGACCATGATCCGCGACCTCGGCCACGATTACTGGACCGGCACCGTCTACACCACCAACCGCCGGGTCTGGGAGCACGACGAGGCCTTCAAGGAGCGGCTGCGGGCGATGCGCTGCATGGCCATCGACATGGAAACGGCCACGGTGTTTGCCGCCGGCTTCGCCAACCACATCCCCAGCGGCGCGCTGCTGCTGGTTTCGGACCAGCCGATGATCCCGGACGGGGTCAAGACCGAGGCCTCCGATGCCAAGGTCAGCTCCCAGTTCGTGGAAAACCATATCCAGATCGGCATCGAGGCGCTTAAGCTTATCCGGCGCAACGGCAAGTCGGTCCGCCACCTGCGCTTCGACGAATGATGATGAAGGCCGGGCGCGGGGCGTCCGGGCTTGGGAGTAGGTAATGGACGTTGCCGCGCAAGTGGTGGAATTCTGGAAGGAGGCGGGCCCTGCGAAGTGGTTCGCCCGCGACGACGCGTTCGACGCGCAGTTCCGCCAGTTGTTTCTGGATGAGCATTTCGCCGCCGCTTCGCGCGGGCGCGAGCATTGGCTGGGCAGTGCCGAAGGGGCGCTGGCCCTGATGCTGCTGCTGGACCAGTTCCCGCGCAACTGCTTCAGGGGCACTGCCCATTCCTACGCCACCGATGGCCTGGCCCGGCATTACGCCATGCGTGCCATCGAGGAGGGCCTGGACCTGCAGCTGGTGCCGAAGCTGCGCGCCTTCATCTACCTGCCGTTCGAGCACTCCGAGGATCCGCTGGACCAGGACCGCTCGGTGGCGATGTTCGACGTGCTGGGTGACAAGGAATACCTGGAGTACGCCGAACTGCACCGCGACATCATCCGCCGTTTCGGGCGCTTCCCGCATCGCAACGCCGTGCTGGGCCGCATCCCCACGCCGGAAGAACTGGATTACCTGGCCGAAGGCGGGTTCGCCGGCTAAGAAAAAGGGGACGGAGGGGATTAAGTCGTTTTTGCCACAAACGACTTAATTCCCTCCGTCCCCTTTTTCAGTACCGATCAGTACTTCGGCACGCCGTTGTCGACGTCTTCCGACCAGGCGTTGATGCCGCCGGTGACGTTGAACACCTTGGTGAAGCCGAGGGCGCGGAACTGCTCGGCGGCCTGCGCGCTGCGGCCACCGTGGTGGCACATGAAGGCCAGCGCGGTGTCCTTCGGCAGGGCTTCCAGCGCGGCGCGGCCGTTGCCGTCGAAGCTCTTGAACGGCACGCCCACGGCGGCAATTTCACGCTCGTCGGCCGGGCGCACGTCCACCAGGGTGATGTTGCCGGCACGCACCAGGTCGTCGGCGTCGCGCACGCTGATTTCCTGCACCGGCTTGGGCGCGTTCGGGTTGTCGATCGCCAGGCCCTTGCCGCGGATGTCGTCCACCCAGTCGATGGTGATGCCGTTGGCGCGACGCGCGCTGGCCAGGTCGAACTGCACGCGCAGGCCGTTGGACTCGGCGGCAATCGCGCCTTCGTCGTGCGGGGCCAGCTGGAAGTTCGGCTGGAAACCGGCGTCGATGGACAGCTGCAGGGCAGCGCCTGGAGCATCGGCCAGCGCGCCCTTGAGCATTTCCACGGCGGCAGGAGTGACGGTGATGCTCGGCGGGGTACGGTCCGGCGCAGCCAGGCCCAGCACGCTGCTCAGCTCGCCGCTGGCGGCCATCTGCAGCACGATGTCGCTGCCGCCGACCAGTTCGCCGTCGATGTACAGCTGCGGGATGGTCGGCCAGTCGCCGTAGGCCTTGATGCCTTCACGGATTTCCTGGTCGGCCAGCACGTTGACGTGGGCGAACTCGACGCCGAGGTCCTGCAGGGCGCCCACGGCCTTGGCCGAGAAGCCGCACTGCGGCATCGACGGCTGGCCCTTCATGAACAGCACGACGCGGTTGGCGTTGAGGATGGATTCGATGCGCGAACGCAGGGCGGGATCGAGGGACATGGACGTCGGGTTTCCGGGAATTCGAATCATCAATTCTAACCCCCATGGCATCATGGGGGATGAGCAACGCAGGAACATTGCATCGCATCCCGGCCCGCCCCTGGCGCTGGCTGCCCTGGCTGGTGGCGTCGCAGCTGGTCGTGATCCTGGTCTGGGCCCTGGACGGCTGGCATTGGGGTCTGCCGCTGATGGTGGCCAGCCACGCATTGTTCATGGTGCCGGTGTTCCTGCCCAACAGCCGCTTCTATGCGCCGGTGCTGAGCCGACTGCCGGAGGCCGGCAACACGGTATGGCTGACCATCGATGACGGCCCCGGTCCGGAAACCCGCGCCGTGCTCGACCTGCTGGACCGCCACCAGGCACGCGCCACCTTCTTCCTGGTGGGCGAACGTGCGCTGGCGCAGCCGGAACTGGTCGCCGAGATCCTGCGCCGTGGCCACGACCTGGGCAATCACAGCCACAGCCATCCGCAGGCACGCTTCTGGCGGCTGGGCCCGGCGGCGATGCGCGCCGAGATCGAGGGCTGCCAGCATGCCCTGCAGGCGGTAAGCGGCCAGCCGGTGCGCTGGTACCGCTCGGTGGTGGGCATGACCAATCCGTTCGTGGCGCCGGTGCTGCAGCGGTTGGGGCTGGTCCGGGTGGGCTGGAGTGCGCGCGGCTTCGACGGCATCGACTGCACGGCGCAGGGCGTGCTCGATCGGCTGCTGCCCGACCTGCGCCCGGGCGCCATCGTGCTGCTGCACGAAGGTGCCGCCCATGGGCACAACCTGGTGATCATCGAGCGCGTGCTGCAGGCGCTGCACGAGCGCGGGCTGAAGGCGCAGCTGCCGGCCGGATAACCGGTAGCGCCGGGCCATGCCCGGCGAGCGCAGCGGCATGGATGGAATCCGCCGGGCATGGCCCCGCGCTACCGGATGCGGTGCGCCACCAGCAGCCAGCTGTTGAACGGGGTACGCCCGTGCAGCGGCCGGGGCGACGTCACCTGCAATCCGGCCTCGATCAATGTCGCCTGCAACACCTGCGGATCGGGATAGTGGCGCGGTCGTGTGCCCATCCAGCCGATCAGCCAGGCCAGCCGGTCGGCCACCCGCGTGGTGCGGTCGCGGCCATCGCCGGTGGCCAGCGGTGTACGCAGCAACAGGCGGCCGCCGTGGGCCACCTGTGCGCTGGCCGCGCGCAGCAGTGCCTGCTGTGGGCCCGCGTCCAGGTACTGCAGCACGTCCAGCAGCAGGACGTGCCCGGCCTGCGCCGGCAGCGGCGCCTGCACATCCAGGCAATCGAAGCGCACGTCATGCAGGTCGGCGGCAGCACGCTGCGCGCGGGTGATCTTGCCGGCATCCACGTCCACGCCAAGGTAGCGCTGGGTACCGCCGCGCTGGCGCAGTACATGGGCGAACAGGCCCAGCCCGCAGCCCAGGTCCAGCACCGGCTGCCCATCGTCAGGCAGATGCTGCAGCACGCCGTCGTACAGCGGATCGCTGCCGAGCTTGCCGCGGGTGTAGTAGTAGTCGCGGCGGCTGCCCCAGGCCTGCGCCGGGCGGAAGGCCTCGGCAATCAAGCGGGCCTGCGGGGCCGTCAGGGGAGTGCAGGGCAGGGGCGGGCCGTTCCGTGGCGTGCCGTCCATCGCCTCAGTCCGTGCCGCCGAGCAGGTGCGCGGCCACCGGAAGGGCGCGTGCGCTCCACAGCGCGTACATCCGCGCCGAAGGGTGCAGGCCATCCTCGGCGATCATCGTCGGGTCTTCGCCCTGTGCGCGGCTGATATCGGTGATGTCGACGAAGGCCACGCCCTGCTGGGTGCTGATCACCTCGGCTGCCGCGTTGAACTCGTCGGTCTCGATCTCGATCGCGGCCAGGTCGCGGCCACTGCCGGCGCCGAACGGGGTTGCGCCCCAATCGGGGAAGGACAGCACCAGCACGCGGCCGGCATCACCGCCAGCGAAACCGATGGCCCGCTGCAGCAGCGCCTGGAACTGGCTGCGGTATTCGTCCAGCGGACGCCCACGGTACTGGTTGTTGACGCCGATCAGCAGGCTGACGAAATCGAACGGCCCCTGCGGCGCGGCCGCATCGATGCCCGCATCGAGTTCGTCGGTGGTCCAGCCGGTAGTCGCAATGGTCTGCGGATCGGACAGCTCAGTGCCCTGTGCACGCAGCGCGGCAGCCAGCTGGTGCGGCCAGCGGCCTTCGACTGCAACCGCTTCACCGATGGTGTACGAATCGCCCAGCGCCAGGTAGGACAGGGTCACAGGTCAGGCCACCGAACGGCGCGGCTTCAGCGGCACGACCTTGGTCGCGTCCTCGGCACGGCGGGCCAGGGCACGGTCAATGCGCGCGAATACATCGCGCATCACCGAGGCTTCCGGCATCAGGGTCACGCGGAAATGGTGGCGGTAGGGCACGTTGAAGCTCGAGCCCGGCACCACCAGCACGCCCTCGTTGTTCATCAGGTCCAGCGCGAAGTTGTGGTCGTCGAAGCCCTTCGCCGCAGCGCCGACCACGGCCGGGAACGCGTACAGCGCACCGGCCGGCGCGACCAGCGACAGGTGTTCGCTGGCTTCGCAGGCTTCGATCACCGCACGGCGGGTTTCGTACAGGCGGCCGCCCGGCGTGCACAGCTCGGAAATGGTGTCCGGGCCGTTCACCGCTGCCTCGATGGCGTACTGGCCCGGCACGTTGGCGCACAGGCGCAGCGCACCGAGCAGGTCCAGCGCCGCGCGGAAGTCACCCAGGCGGGCATCATCGCCGCTGAGGTGGGCCCAGCCCACGCGCCAGCCGCAGGCGCGGTGCACCTTGCTCAGGCCGCTGAAGGTCAGGCACGGATGATCACCGGCCAGCGGTGCGACCGGCTGGAACACCGCGTCGTCGTACAGGATCTGGTCGTAGATCTCATCAACCAGCAACAGCAGGTTGTGGCGGCGCGCGATCTCCACCACGCGCTCCAGCAGTTCGCGTGGGTAGCTGGCGCCGCTGGGGTTGTTCGGGTTGATCAGCACGATGGCGCGGGTGCGCGAGGACACCAGCGTCTCGATCTCGCTCGGGTCCGGCTGGAAGCCGTTCTCCGGTGCGCAGCGGTAGTACACCGGGCGGCCATCGTTGAGGATGGTCGAGGCCGACCACAGCGGGTAGTCGGGCGAGGGCACCAGCACTTCGTCGCCGGGATTGAGCAGCGCACGCAGCGACAGGTCGATCAGTTCGCTGACGCCATTGCCGAGGAAGACGCGGTCCGGGTGCGCATCGGGCGCGCCACGGCGGGCGTAGTAGCTGGCGATGGCTTCACGCGCGACCGGCAGGCCCTGCTGGTGCGTGTAGGGGTCGGTGCGGCCCATGTCGTCGGCGATCGCACGCTGAAGGTGCTCCGGCGCGCGGAAACCGAAGGCGCCGGGATTGCCGATGTTGAGCTTGATCAGCTTGCGGCCCTGCGCCTCCAGCTCCCGGGCTCGCCGCGCCAGTTCTCCGCGGATTTCGTAGCGCACTTCGGAAAGGCGCTCGCGGATGGCCAGGGGCTTGGGCGAGTTGGTGGACATGGGAGCTGGGCCGTCAAAAGGCATGGGGCTTCCATCCTACCGGAATTGCTGCAATGCATGGCAAGGGCTCCGGGCCCGTCATTGCTGGGCTGGCAGGGCGCCGGCACAGGTAGAATGGCGGCGATGACCCAGACCCCCGATTTCATCGCCCTGCAGACCATTGGCTGGCCCTGGCCGGGCCCGGCGCAGCAGGCCGACTGGCAGGCCGCGATGGCCGCACATCCGCAGGCCCGCCCGGCACGGGTGATCGAACAGCACCGCACCCATTACGTGGTGGCCGATGGCCCGGATGCGTCGATCAAGGCCGAGTCGCTGCCGGAATGGCAGCGACCGCGCTTCCCCAGCCATGAACGGCCAGCGGTGGGTGACTGGGTGCTGCTCGATGGCATCCGCATCGTCGCCCTGCTGCCGCGGCGTACCGCGATCAAGCGCGGTGCGGCCGGCGAGCATTACCACCAGCAGGTGATCGCCGCCAACATCGATACGGTGTTCATCGTCTGTGGCCTGGATGCCGACTTCAATCCGCGCCGCATCGAGCGCTACCTGCTGCTGGTCGGTGGTGGTGGTGCAGAACCGGTAGTGGTGCTGACCAAGGCCGACCAGACCGAGTACAGCGAGGATGCGCTGGCGGTGCTGGAAGAGCTGGAGATGCAGGGCATCGCGCTGCATGCGATCAACGGCCTGGATGCCGACAGCGTGGCGGTGCTGCAGCCGTGGCTGGGCCCGGGCCGCACGGTGGTGCTGGTCGGTTCCTCCGGTGCCGGCAAGTCCACGCTGACCAACACCCTGCTCGGCGAGCAGCGGATGAAGACCAACGCAGTGCGCGCCAACGATTCGCGTGGACGCCACACCACCACGCACCGCGCGCTGATGCCGCTGCCGACCGGCGCCTGCCTGATCGACACCCCCGGCATGCGCGAGCTGAAGCCGACCGGCGAAGAGACCCTGTCCGAGGGTGGGTTCGCGGACATCGAAGCGCTGGCCGCACAGTGCCGTTTCAACGACTGCAAGCACCAGCAGGAGCCGGGCTGTGCCGTGCGTGCAGCGATCGAGGCTGGCGAGATTGAAGAGAGCCGGCTGCTGAACTACTTCAAGCTGAAGGAAGAAGTGGCCGCCGCTGCCGCCAAGCTGGCAGTACGCCAGGCCGAGACCGCGCAGGAACGCGGTGGCAAGAAGGGCAAGGGCCAGCAGTTCCGCCCGGCAGGCAAGCCGCGCAGGCGTTGATCGGTATCGCGGGGTCGGATCCCATTGCACCGCAATGGGCTCTGCCCCCTGCAATGAACCTGCGTCTGCCTGCTTCGGGTGGGTGCCAACTGCCCGCTCCTGGTAGGTGCCAACCTTGGTTGGCACGGATGTATCCGAAGTCCGCCTTCGGCGGATGCCAATCAAGGTTGGCACCTACCCGATCCATTGCACCTACCAACGTGCGGGCAGGGCGCTATAGTCCGCGCATGGAACCGACTGCGACGCTGGACCGTGACGTGGCCCACCATGCAGCGCTCGATGCGCGCCTGGTCGAGGCCGTGGGAGGCATCCGCCTGCTGGGCCTGACCAGCTGGCCAGCCACGGTGCAGGCACCGTTCCTGGACAGCGTAGCGCGCGGCCAGCCGGTACTGCCGAAGGTGGACTACCCGGAGCTGGACTTCAGCGAAGAACGCCGCGCGCTGGCCGCGATCGCCGCCGACTGTGACGACAGCCATCCGCTGGGCCACTACGTGCGGCAGTCGGCACAGAGCTGGGACCTGGCCGCACAGCTGCTGGAAGGGCTGGGCACCGCCGCCGTCGATACCTGTTCGGTGCAGCTGTTTGGCGCACCCGAGCAGCCGCTGCCGGGCAATGGCCCGAGCACGCGCGAAGCGGCGCGCCACTTCATCCAGATTGCCGCCGAACTGGACCACGAACTGCTGGCGCCGGAAGAGCAGGTGCCAGTGTCGGCCATCGCCCTGCAGCTGCAGCTGCAGAACGACCTGGATGCCTTCTTCGAATCGCGCATCATCCAGGTACAGCTCGACCCGGAACTGGTGTCCAAAGCAGCTGCCGGCCCGACCCGCATCCGCCTGCGCACCAGTGCGCGCTTCAGTGCCTACGACCGCGCGCAGCTGTTCCACCACGAAGCGCTGGTGCATTCGCTGACTGCATTGAACGGCCGCGAACAGCCGGTGCTGCCGAGCCTGGCATTGTCTTCGCCGCGGGTGACCGCGACACAGGAAGGCCTGGCCACGTTCGCCGAGCAGATCACTGGCAGCATCGACATCGAGCGCCTGAAGCGCATCAGCCTGCGTACCGAAGCGATTGCGATGGCCCGCGAAGGTGCTGATTTCATCGAAGTGTTCCGCTATTTCTGCGATGCCGGGCAGAACGCGGAAGAGAGTTTCGCTTCGGCGCAGCGCGTGTTCCGTGGGGTACCGCCGAGTGGCGGCCTGGCCTTCACCAAGGACACGGTGTACCTGCGCGGCCTGGTGTCGGTGCACACCTTCTTCCGCCACATGCTGGCCGAGGACCGCCTGCAGGTCTGCCGTTGGTTGTTCGCGGGCAAGATGAGCCTGACCGATGCGATCGCGTTCGCGCCGTTGTTCGATGCGGGGGTGCTGAAGCCGCCGCGCTGGCTGCCGCACTGGATGAGCCGGGCGAACGGCCTGGCCGGCATGCTGGCGTTCTCGCTGTTCGCCAACCGGATACGGATGGACCAGCTGGCGCCGGAATGAAATGCGTTGGCGGACCCGCCAGCGCCTGCCTGCTATCGGTGGGGAGGAGGCGGGGCACCCTGGCCAGGACACGCAAAAGCCCCTCCATGGTGCTCGATGGCGCCTTGCTCGCGTGCGCTGTCCTGCGCACACGGCAAGACCGGGGTTGAGCGTCCTGCCCAACCCGCCAGTCGCATGCGACTGGCCCATGGCGCCAACGGTCCTGACCAGGGTGCCCCGCCTCCTCCAGACAGTTTCCTGCGGGCGCGGTAGCAGGTCCACCAGAGGGATTGCGCTTGAAAAGCAAAGAGCCGGGCAATGCCCGGCTCTTTGCTTTTGCTTTTCATTGCCTCCGCGCCGGCGCAGGAAATTGTCGAGCGCGGTGGGACGGGCCGAGGCAGGACCGTGAGGCGCATGGATGCGCCGACCGAGCCTTATCTGATCGGAATCTGGCAGCGTAGGCGTCGAGAGCCGGCGTGGGCCGCCGTGCGAGCCTAGATCTCGACGATCCGTAACCAGGATCGCGACGATCGCCATGTAGCTTGGCGCCCACGCCGGAATCTCCCTTGATCCGCCCGAACAGTTGCTTGAGCGACCACTCGAAGCGATAAGACTGGGCAAGCGGGGGAGCTCTCGACCCTTCCAGACTATACGGAGTCAGGTGATGAACGGGATCGGGATTGATGTCAGCAAGCGTCAGCTGGATATCGGTACGACGGACGGAGAAACCCTGCAGGTCAGCAACAACCGCTCCGGGTTTTCTGAGCTGGATGTTTGGCTGAAGAAGCGTCCGACCCGCCAGATCGTGCTTGAAGCCACGGGTGGCTATGAGCAGCCGGTGCTGGATTTCCTGCACAAGGCCGGTCATCCGGTGGCCCGTGCCAATGCCTTGCGCGCCCGGAAACTGGCTCAGGGGTTGGGTCAGATTGCCAAAACCGACCGTTTGGATGCCTACGCGTTGGCGCAGATGGCCGCCCTGGTGAAGCTGCCTCCCTATCAGCCGCTGCAGTCTTGGCAGCAGAAGATGCGGGAGTTCGTTCGGGCACGTCGGCAGGCGATGGACGCCCTGACCATCGCGCGGCAGCAGCAGGAAATGGTGCTTGATCGTGAACTGCGCCGACTACTGCAGGGCAACATCACCCGCCTACAAACGTTGGTTGAGCGTCTGGGCAAGCAGATCGTCGAGCAGGTTGGTCAGCAGCCTCAACTGAAGATGCTGAAGTCGATAAAGGGCGTAGGGCCTGTGCTGCAGGCAGTTCTAGCCAGCTATCTGCCAGAGCTTGGCAGGATCACTGGCAAGCGCATCGCCAGCCTGGTCGGGGTAGCCCCGATGTCCCACGACAACGGCACGATGAGAGGAAAACGAAGCATCCACGGTGGAAGAGCCGAAATCCGGCAAGTGCTCTACATGGCGGCAATGTCGGCCATGCGGCATGAACCTCGGCTGCGCGATTTTTACCAGTCGCTACGAGCCCGCGGCAAGGAAGGCAAGGTGGCCATCGTGGCAGTGATGCGGAAGATGCTGGTCATCCTCAACGCCCGTGTGCGCGACGCTAAAAGCGGGGTAGTCCCCGCCTGAGGCGAGCCAGGGCGAAAGACCAAAGGCTGCCGGCCAGCGGCCGGCACTAACGTGCCCGTTTACCTGACGGGCCTGAGACTCTCCAGCAACACAGTTGCTACAGGGACGTACTTGCAGCGTGTCCTGCCTCGGCCCGTCCCACCTCGCCCCGCTGCGGTACTGATGCGCCGCAGCGCCCGCTTCTGACTTAGAACTCCGCCGCCACCGTCATGAACAACTGCCGCGGCGCGCTCGCGTGGATCGCATAGCGCTTGCCCTCCGGATCAGTCGGTGCGAACGAACTCAGCTGGCCGGCATAGCGCTTGTTGGTCAGGTTGGTCGCATTCAACGACACCCGCACATTGCGCAGGCCCAGGCCCGGGCCGAAATCGTAGCCCGCACCGGCGTCGAAGGTGGTCACGCCCGGCACCGACTGGTCGTTGGTGTAGGTGTAGTAGCGCTTGCCGGTGTACTTGGCACGCAGGCTGGCGAAGAAGCCATCGCGGTTCCAGCTGATTTCACTGGAGGCCATGCGCTGCGGCGTATCCACCGTGATCTTGCCAGCCACCGGCACCACAGCGCCGCCGGACAGGTAGTCGTCCTCGTAGGTGGTCTTGTTCCAGGACAGCGCGTTGTACCACTGCAGGCCATCGATCGGCTTGAGAATGAAGGTCAGTTCCGCGCCGTAGCTCTTCACCGAACCGACGTTGATGAAGCGCGTCACGCACTCCGGACGCGTGCCGACTTCGATGCTCGAGCACGGGTTCAGCGACAGCAGGCGGTTGTCGAACTTCACGTTGTAGCCCGCGATCGACGCCTGGTACTTCTCACCGAAAGTACGGAAGCCGGCTTCCAGGCTCTTGGACTTCTCCGGCTCCAGCCCGGCGCTGGCCGCGAACGATTCTGGCGACACCTGCAGCGGGCCGCCGCTGCCCCCACCGACGAAGGCGGCGATGTTCTCGGCGTAGGAGGCGAACAGCTCGTTGTTGGCGTTGAGCTTGAAGCCCAGGCCCAGCTGCGGCAGCACCGATTCCTTGGCGGTCAGCGTGCCCGAGGCGATGCTGGTTTCCACGCCGGGGTTGGCGGTGGCGCGCATGCGGGTGTTCGGGCTCTTGATGCCCACGTCCACGGTCAGGCGCTGGTCCAGGAAGCGCATGCGGTCCTGCACGTAGAACTGGCGCGTGCGGATGTCGAAGTCCTGGTTGAACAGCAGGCGGTCCGGGTTCTTCAGGTACAGGTCGTCCAGGAACGGGCCGCTGATGTAGTAGAAGTTGCGCGACACGTTATGGTCGTTCTGCTCGTACCACAGGCCGGCTTCCAGTTCGTGGATGCCCACCGTCCACGACAGCGCGGCGGTCAGGCCATCGCGGTTGATCGTGTAGTTGGTGCTGCGGATCGAGATCGGCAGCATCTTGTCGGTGCCGGGGTAGGACGGCTGGCCCGGTGCCCACCAGTGGCCCTGGCCACGGTTGTCGTGGTGATAGGCCAGCAGCTTCAGGCGCCCCTGCTCACCCAGGCGCAGGTCGGCATCCACCGAGTACAGGTTGTCGTCACGCAGTGCACGGCTCTGGTAGTAGGCGTCGTCGATGCTGGTGACGCCACCGCTGAACCTGCACTTGCTGCGGTCCAGAGTGCCCGGCGCGCAGTACGCAGCAGCCACGGCTCGATCCCAGTCCGGTGCGTAGATGTTCCAGTCATAGCCCAGGCCGCGGGCCAGCATGTCCTTGGACAGGTAGGCGTAGTTGGCCTGGCTGGCGCGCGAGGTGGCCACGAACGCACCGAAACGATGGTCGCCCACGTTCCACACCGCCTTGGCGTTGAACTGGCGAGTGGTCTGGTTCTGGTACGGCGCAGCCCACATGTCCTGGTCCTGGTGCACGCCGGACACGTAGGCCGAGAAGCCGTTGATGTCGCCGGTATCCACGCGCAGGTAGCCACGGCGCTGGCTGTTGTCGCCAACGGTGACGCTGGCGCGACCGCCGAATTCGGTGGACGGGTCCATCGAGAAGTACTGGATGGTGCCGCCCAGGTTGCTGGTCGAGGCCACGCCCAGCGAACCGATGCCCTGCGACAGCTCGGCACCGGCCAGGTTCTCGGCGATGATCGCGCGGGCGATGCTCAGGCCGTTGTAGTTGCCGTAGCTGTTGTCGCCCAGCGGGATGCCGTCCAGCGTGTAGCCCAGGCGGCTCTTGTCGAAGCCACGCAGGCTGATGGTCTGCGATTCCTCGTTGGCACCGAAGGCGTCGTTGGACTGCACCGACACGCCCGGCAGGCGATCGAGGATCTTCTGGCCGCTGGTGCCCGGCGGCAGCACCTGCTTGTCGACGGCGGTGATGCGCTGCACCTGGCGGGTCTCGCCCTGGCCGATCACGGAGACGGTATCCAGCGTCTGCGCGCTCAGCGCGGCATCGGTGCTGGCGCCGGTATCGGCGGCGGTGGCAGCATGGGCGCTGGCGGCGGCGGAAAGCGCGATCGCCACGGCGATCGTCAGGTGTCGGGTCTGCATGGTGGTCCGTTGCATTGGGGGTGGTCACCGGCACGGGTGCGCGGTGCATGGCCACTATGCGAACGGAACATGAAACCTTCTTTACTAAAAACCAACGAACGATGCAGGGCAGTGGTGCGTGTCCTGCAACATGTTCGTCATGGTGGTAGGCCGGTGGGAATCAGAAGCGCTCCCCAGGCCAGCTCAATTTGAGCTGGTCCATGCAGTCACGGTCATGTTCGGAGAATGAGAACCCGATCTGGATGCCGTTCAGTACCGTGCCGAACACCGTCGACTCGTCCAGGCTATGCCCTGACGGCACGGAAAGGACATTGAAGTCGGGGTAGCGACGACCCATCTGCTTTCGCGAGATGCAGGCGCCGCTCAGCCGCAGCGTAATGCCTTTGATGATTCGCCCCGACGCGTCGGTGTAGATCTGGCCAGAGGGCCCCTTGATCCTCCCAGCGACCGCGAATGGCGCCAGATCGATGGTGGCGCTGTCGCCCCGGCCCATTCTTGCCTCCGAACGCGAGCCGGCCGGAGCCAGGGGTGATAGCTGCGCGACAAGGTCAGAGCGTGACAGCTGCAAGGACCAGCGCTCCACGAGCCGCCAGGTTGCATCCGCCTCTTCCGCAGTGGCAGCGGACGTGGCTGCTGTTGCAGAACCGGCAACCAACAGGCTCAGGATCAGAAGAAGTTCAGGGACGGGCTGCGATCGCTTCATCGTAGATTCTTCCGTAGAAGTCGTTGTAGTTCTCGCCGGTGGTTGAAGTTACGTTGTTGTCGCAGAACAGCTTACCTACCTGCCGGTCCAGGTCTTCACCGCCGGCATCGGCCTGTGCGATGAGGCCAGGACCGTTGGACGCAGCTACGCCGATGTCGTAGTACCCCAGGCTGGTCACCAGAAGCTCACTGCGCGCGGTGAGGTTGTTGAGTACCGCTTTCCCCTCCATGGTGCAGAAGTGCTGGATGAACGCACCTCGGGTGCTCAAGGCGATACCTTCGAAATACAGTGCGTGTCCCACTTCATGGGCAATGGCTGCGATCCGGAAGTAATAGCCTGCAATGTCGGAGGAATCGCAGTCGAAGGACTGGATGTAGATCCGGATGGGATCGCGATTGGTATAGGACGCGGGAGCCCAGGCGAAGGTCCACTCCGGATGGCCGGTGATCTGCGCGTCGAGCGTGGGCGCGCCTGGGATCAGCCAGTCGGGGCAGCCCAGGCCCGTGATCACCCGCATGGGCGGGGGCTCCGCGCGGGTCGGTGTCGCCAGCAGCGTAGTGGCGACCACGAGAAGCGCAATCAGCAATGCACGCATGCCAACCTCCTTGATCCGCGATTCCAGCCGTTCATCCATCGGGCTCGGCGAGCGCTGGCAGGTATAGCACCGGTTCTGCCGATGTATCGGGAAGTGCGTCTCAGAAATGCAGAAACAAAAGGGGCCGGATCACCTTCACAACTGAAGGTGATCCGGCCC
Source organism: Stenotrophomonas sp. STK17_22 (assembly GCF_051983905.1). NCBI lineage: Bacteria > Pseudomonadati > Pseudomonadota > Gammaproteobacteria > Lysobacterales > Lysobacteraceae > Stenotrophomonas > Stenotrophomonas sp. STK17_22. The sequence continues at coordinate 4,365,217 of NZ_CP197010.1, read as the reverse complement.
CCGCGCACTCCGTGGGGGAGGGCTTAGCCCATGTACAGACCACCGTTGACCGGATAGTCGGCACCGGTCACATACGAGGCTTCATCCGACGCCAGCCACGCGCACAGGCCGGCCACTTCATCGGGGCGGCCCAGGCGGCGCACTGGTACCGAGGCGGCCAGCCGGTCCAGCACATCCGGCGGGAAGCTGCTGATCGCCTGGCTGGCGATGTAGCCCGGCGACAGCGTGTTGACGGTGACCCCGCGTGAGGCCACTTCGGCGGCCAGCGCACGGCTGAAACCATGCATCGCGGCCTTGGCGGTGGCGTAGTTCACCTGGCCGATCTGGCCCTTGTGGGCGCTGACCGAACCGATGTTGATGATGCGGCCCCAGCCCCGCGTGGCCATGCCGTCCACCACCTGCTTGGTCAGGTTGAACAGCGCATTGAGGTTGGAGGCGATCACCGCGTTCCAGTCCTCCACCGTCATCTGCCGGAACAGCAGGTCGCGACTGCCACCGGAGTTGTTGACCAGCACGTCCACTTCACCGACTTCGGCGCGGACCTTGGCAAACGCCGCGCTGGTCGAGGCCCAGTCGGTCGCGTTGCCTTCGGAGGCGATGAAGTCGAAGCCCTGTTCGCGCTGCTCGCGCAGCCAGTTGGCCTTGCGCGGTGAGTTCGGCGCGCAACCGGCGACCACGGTGTGGCCGCTGCGGGCCAGGCTCTGGCAGATGGCAGTACCGACACTGCCCATGCCGCTGGTGACGTAAGCGATTCGAAGCGTCATTGCAGAAGGCTCCTTGGTAAGGGGTCAGGCCGCGAGCGGGTACAGGCCGAACAGCAGGCTGCCGACCATCAGCAGCATCGAGATGGCGATGGCCCACTTCAGGGTGAACTTCTGGTGATCGGCGAACTCGACCTTGGCCAGGCCAACCAGCAGGTAGGTGGACGGCACCAGCGGGCTGAGCAGGTGCACCGGCTGACCGGCCAGCGAGGCGCGCGCCATTTCCACCGGGGTGATGCCGTAGTTGCCGGCGGCTTCGGACAGGATCGGCAGCACACCGAAGTAGAACGCGTCGTTGGACATGAAGAAGGTGAACGGCATCGACGCCACCGCCGTGATCACCGCCAGGTACGGCCCCCACGATTCCGGGATCACCGCCAGGAAGCTGTGCGACATCGCTTCGACCATGCCGGTGTTGTTGAGAATGCCGGTGAAGATGCCTGCAGCGAAGATCAGCGACACCACCGACAGCACGTTACCGGCGTGGTTGACCACGCGGCGGCGCTGCTCGGCCAGGTTCGGGTAGTTGATCACCAGGGCGATGGCGAAGCCGACCATGAACAGCACCGGCATCGGCAGCACGCCGATGATCAGCGCCGTCATCAGCGCCACGGTCAGGGCCAGGTTGACCCACAGCAGCTTCGGGCGCTTGATGTCCTCGGCGTCTTCCACGGTCGGCAGCGCATTGCTGTCGTCGGACACGCTGTTGTCCATCCAGCTGCCACCTTTGGGCAGGGTCACCACGCCCAGGCGACGGCGTTCCTTCAGGCCCAGGTACCAGGCCAGCAGCAGCACGCCGGCACAGGCGATCACCATCGACGGGATCAGCGGCACGAACACATCGGCCGGGTCCACGTGCAGCGCGGTGGCCGCGCGCGCGGTCGGGCCGCCCCACGGGGTCAGGTTCATCACGCCGCCGGCGAGGATGGTCACGCAGGTCATGTTCAGTGCGTTCATGCCCAGCCGCTGGTACAGCGGCAGCATCGCCGAGACGGTGATCATGTAGGTGGTCGAGCCATCACCGTCCAGCGAGATCAGCATCGCCAGCACGGCGGTGCCGAGCACGATCTTCATCGGATCGCCCTTCACGAAGCGCAGGATCACCCGCACCAGCGGATCGAACAGGCCGGCGTCGATCATCACCCCGAAGTAGAGGATGGCGAACATCAGCATCACACCGGTCGGCGCGATCTTCTTGATGCCCTCCAGCATCATCTCGTCGATGTTGGCGCCGAAGCCGCCGATCAGCGCGAACAGGATGGGGATGGTGATCAGGGCGACGAGCGGCGACAGGCGTTTGCTCATGATCAAGTACATGAACGTAATGACCATGCCAAAGCCGAGGATGCTCAGCATCATCTGCGGACTCCTTGCGGAAACAGGACGTGGGGGAGTGGAAGGGGCCCGGGCGGCGTGCCCGGAATGCCGGGCTTAGAAGTCGTACTGCAGGCGGCCGGTGACGGCGCGCGTGCGGTCCACCGTGACCCCGGCCAGGCGGTCGCGGTTGCGGCTTTCGATCACGTTGAGCATGAAGCGAAGGTTGTCGCGCAGGTACCAGTTGCCGCCCAGCGTCCACGCTTCGGTGCTGCCACGGCGCAGGTCGGGTGCACCGTCGAGGTGCTGCGCGCCCCACATCTGGTCGTAGCGCAATGCCACTTCGAAGGCACCGGCCTTGTGGCGGATGTCCTTCACCCGCGCGAAGCGACCGGTCTTGCGGTCATACGCGCGGCTTTCGCCGGTGACGAACCAGCTGAGCATGCCGTAGGCCGCCATCACGTCACCGCGCTGCGCGCCGTCATCGAAGGTGGCACCGCTGAATTCCCCCTGCCACGACAGCGGGCCGCGCACCTGCGCGTATTCCAGCGACCACTTGTTGACGTCGGTATCGCGGCCGGCGGAGAAGTCGACCAGGGTCAGGCGGCTCTCGTCGGACAGGTGGCCGGCCGGGCGCGGGCGGATGCGCAGGCCGGGCACGCCGTTGGCGCCCGGGTTGTCATAGGCCTCGCGGGCCAGCGACAGGCCCAGGTGCAGCACGTCGCCATCGCTGGGCGAGGGGGCCCAAGTGACGCGGCCACCGGCGGCGCGGCCCTTCACCTGCCAGGCGTCGATGCTCTCCAGGCTGTAGAGGCTGGCCGCCCAGGTGAAGTCCCCCGGGTTGGCCTGCCACGACGCACCCAGGCGGTACAGCGGCGCCAGCGTAGTACCGGCGTTGCCGCGCTCCAGGAAGCTGCCGTAGTTGGAGCTGGTGCGGTCATCCAGCGAGAAGTACTGCTTGAACTGGCCCACGGTCAGCTTGCCGGCCTTGCCGAAGCTGCGCGCCAGGTACACGTCCTTGGCCTCGACGCGGTCGCCGGAGAAGTCCGCTTCCAGCTTGTAGTCGACCACGAAGAACTTGCCGGACACGTCCAGCCAGGCGCGGCGGATCTCGGTGTCGTCCTTGTTCGGGGTGCCGCGGTTGTCGTTGTCGAAGGTGGCGAAGTCCAGGTGCAGGCGGCCACCGAGGCTGGCGGTGACCGGGCGGTCGTCTTCGGCGGCAAAGGCCGGCGCCGACAGTGCAGCCAAGGCCATCATGGCGGCAGGACGCCGCCAGGCAAACGTGAATTCCACAAACCCTCCCAGGTGCGCGCCAGGCGCGCGGCAATCGTGGGCACCGGACGGTGCGCGGCCGCAGTCTGGGTCGGGCAAGCTGTCATCGTCCTGTCAACGGTTTGTGCGGTGCAGCGTAAAAGCGGCCGCTGCGCTCCCTGGGCCACGCCCGGCAAGCGCGGCGGCGGCATGCGGTAGCATTCGTTTCCCCTCCCACCCCCGTGCCCATGCGCCTGCTGCTGGTCGAAGACAACCCGGATCTGGCCGATGCGATCATCCGCCGCATGCGCCGCAGTGGGCACGCCGTGGACTGGCAGGCCGATGGCCTGGCGGCCGCCAGCGTGCTGCGCTACCAGAGCTTCGACTTGGTGGTTCTGGATATCGGCCTGCCCAAGCTCGATGGCCTGCGCGTGCTGGCCGGCATGCGCGAGCGCGGCGACAGCACACCGGTGCTGATGCTGACCGCGCGCGACGGCATCGAAGACCGTGTGCAGGCGCTGGACGTCGGCGCCGACGATTACCTGGGCAAGCCGTTCGATTTCCGCGAGTTCGAAGCGCGCTGCCGCGTGCTGCTGCGACGCGCGCGCGGCCAGGCCAGCGAAGTGGTGCAGATCGGTGGCTTCCAGTTCGACAATGCCGCGCACCGGGTCAGCCTCGACGGCGAACCGATCGAACTGCCGAACCGCGAGTACCGGCTGCTGGAGATCCTGGTCGGCCGCCTCGGCCAGGTGGTCGGCAAGGACGAAATCGGCAATGGCCTGTTCGGCTTCGACGATGAAGCCGGCCCGAATGCCATCGAGCTGTATGTGGGGCGCCTGAGAAAGAAGCTGGCAGGTGCACCGCTGCGCATCACCACGGTGCGCGGCGTTGGCTACCTGCTGGAAGCCAGTGATGACAGCGCCGACGCCGATGGCTGACGCGCGTACCGCGAACGCCGCACCGGGCTCGCTGCGGCGCACGCTGCTGCTCTACCTCGGCGCGTTGCTGGCGGTGTTCGCGGTGGCTCTGCTGTTTGCCGCGCGCGGCTATGGCCAGCGCGCCGCCAACCGTTCCTACGATCATCTGTTGGTGTCCTCGGCGTTGTCCATTGCCGATTCGGTGGCCCTGGTCGATGGCCAATGGCAGGTCGATCTGCCCTATGCGGCGCTGGACCTGCTGGCGATGGCCCCGGAAGACCGCGTGTTCTATCGGGTCGCCGACAGCCGCGGCACGCTGATCACCGGCTACGGTGACCTGCCCGCACCGCCGCGCCGGCCTGGTACCCAGCCGCAGCTGTTCGATGCGGCGTACAGCGGTGAGACCGTGCGCTTCGTGGTGGTCGGCCGCAGTTTCGCCGCCGCCTCGGCGCAGGGTGAGGTACAGGTGCAGGTCGGCCAGACCCGGCGTGCGCGTGAAGCGGTCGCGCAGGACATGGTCAATCGTGCATTGCTGGCGATCGGTGTGTTGTCCGGGCTGCTGCTGGCACTGGTGGCGTTCGGCGTGCATCGTGCGTTCCGGCCGCTGGTGCGGGTGGAGCGCGAGCTGTCGCGCCGCGAACCGTCCGACCTGAAGCCGCTGGATGCCCGTGTACCGCGCGAGATGGACCAGATGGTGGCAGCGTTGAACCGCTTCATGGAACGGCTGTCCAGCAGCAACGAGACCTTGCGTGCGTTCATGGCCGAGGCCGCGCACCAGATGCGCACGCCGTTGGCGGCATTGCGTGCGCAGGCACAGCTGGCGCTGGATGACGACGATCCCGAAGACATGCGGCGCAGCCTGCAGGCGATCGAGCGCAACGCCACCCACATGAGCCGGTTGTTGAATCAGTTGCTCAGCGATGCCAGCGTGATCCATCGTTCGCATCTGCAGCGCTTTGCTGCAGTGGATCTGGCCGAGACCGTGCACCAGGCCCTGCATGAAGCGCTGCCGCAGGCCGGCCCGGCGCCGCGCGTGCAGCTGGCGATGACCGCCGAGCCGGTACAGGTGCATGGCGATGCGCTGCTGCTGCGCGAGGCGATCAAGAACCTGGTCGACAACGCGTTGAAGTACGGTGGTGATGGGCCGTTGCAGATCGCATTGACCGTGGAAGGCGGGCAGGCCGTGCTGACCATCGCCGACCACGGTGCCGGCATTGCCGCCGCCGATGCCGAACGCGTGTTCGAGCGCTTTGCCCGTGGCGAGGGCGCGCCGTCCGGCGGCGCCGGGCTTGGCCTTGCCATCGTCAAGCGTGTGGTCGACAGCCACGGTGGCCGCATCGACCTCAGCAATCGTCCTCAGGGCGGGCTGATCGCCACCATCCGCCTGCCCCGGAGCAGTCCATGATCCGTCTTTTCGCTGCTGCCCTTGCCTTGCTGTTGGCCCTGCCGGTGCTGGCTGCGCCCGGCGATGTGCGCCGTTTTCCCGCACAGGCAAAGACCACGGCGCAGCTGCGCATCCACGGCACCACCGACATCGAAGTGTTCGCGGTGGTCATCGCCGACTACCAGCGGCTGCACCCGGGCACCGAAGTGGTGTACGAGGACATCATCACCCAGGACCTGTACGCGCGGTACCTGCACGACCGCGGCGGACCGGCATCGCCGGACCTGCTGATCTCCAGTGGCATGGACCTGCAGACCAAGCTGGTCAACGATGGTCATGCACTGCCGCACCGCTCCGCGCAGACCGCCGCGCTGCCGGCTTGGGCGCAGTGGCGCAACGAGGCATTCGGCATCAGCTACGAGCCGGTGGTGATGGTCTACAACACCCGCGCGCTGACGGCTGCGAGGGTGCCGCACACGCGCCGGCAACTGCTGGACCGGTTGCGCGCCGAAGGCGCACCGCTGCGCGGCAGGGTCGGCACCTATGACATCGAACGCAGCAGCGTCGGCTACCTGCTGTCAACGCAGGATGCGCAGCGTGGCAGCATCGCCGGTGCGCTGCTGGGCGCGCTGGGCGACAACGACGTGGTGCGCGAGGAGCGCACCGGCGTGCTGCTGGACAAGGTCGCCAGCGGACAGCTGTCGCTGGTCTACAACGTACTCGGCTCCTACGCGCAGGCGCGCATCGACGCGGGTGCGCCGCTGGCGATCGTGGAGCCCGAGGACTACACGCTGGTGGTGCTGCGTACCGCGGTGATTCCACGTACCGGCCCACATCCGGAAGAAGCCCGGCGCTTCCTCGACTACCTGTTGTCGCCGCGTGGCCAGCAGGTGCTGTCGCGCGAGGCACGCCTGATGCCGATCGTGACCGGCAACGCACGTGGCGACGATGCGCCCGGCCGCAGCCGCCGCCCGATCCAGCTCGGCCCGGGCCTGCTGGTGTACCTGGACGCGCTCAAGCGCCGCCAGTTCCTGGATGCCTGGCGCAGCAGCGTGGAGCCGGCGGGGCGCTGAGGCTCCGGCCTGCCCGTACAATGGCGGCATGAGCGAATACACCATCCTGATCGCCGATGACCACCCGCTGCTGCGTTCGGCGGTGGTGCAGTCATTGCGGCAGAGCCTGCCGCTGGCGCAGGTGCGCGAGGTGGCCAGTGCCGATGCCCTGGCCGAAGCGCTGGATGCCCACCCGGATGTGGACCTGGTGCTGCTGGACCTGACCATGCCCGGCGCGCACGGTTTCTCCGCCCTGCTGCACGTGCGCGGCTCGCATCCGGACATTCCGGTGGTGATCCTCTCGTCCAACGACCACCCCCGTGTGATCCGCCGCGCGCAGCAGTTCGGTGCTGCCGGTTTCATTCCGAAGTCGGCCCCGGCCGAGACCATTGGCGAGGCCGTGCAGGCGGTGCTCGATGGTGGACTGTGGTTCCCGGCGATGGCCGCCGAGCGCTCGGAGGCCGATGCGCTGCTGGCCAGCCGCCTGGCCCAGCTGACCCCGCAGCAGTTCCGCGTGCTGCTGTGCCTGGCCGATGGCCTGCTCAACAAGCAGATCGCGTATACGCTGGGATTGGCCGAGAACACGGTGAAGGTGCATGTCACCGCGATCCTGAAGAAGCTCGAATGCCATAGCCGAACGCAGGCGGCAGTGCTGGTGAAGGCGCTGGAGCCGGAAGGCGACGCGGGGATCGGGTTGTAGTTTCCAGCCAACGGCGCAGCCCCTCGTGGGTGGGTTTGGGTTGGTCGCTGAAAGCAGAAGCCGCGAGTGGGCCGGTCGGGTCGGGTGCGCGGGGGACGCCGTGAATCCGTCCCTGGAGGCTTGGCAGCCGCTTGCTCGTGTGCGCAGTCCTGCGCACACGGCAAGACCGGGGTTGGGCGTCCTGCCCAACCCGCCGAGGCATGCCTCAGGCCCATGCGGCTGACACCCCCGCGCACCCAACCCGACCGGCCTCTGACAGATTTCGGTGGCCTGCCACCCACGGAGAAGAAAAAAGATCAAAAGCAAAAGCAGGCTGTCAGGCCGCCTTTTGTAGAGCCGAGCATGGGCTCGGCTTTACACGAGCAAGCGCAGCGCGCGATCCGCTTCTGATCTTCTTTTTCTTCTCCGTGGGCGGACGCGCACGGAACTTGTCCGTGGTCGGGTAGATGGGCTGCGCAGGGGCGTGAGCCGCATGGATGCGGCGACCGAGCTTACAGGGACGTACTTGCAGCGCCCCCTGCGCAGCCCATCTACCCGGCCTCACCCATGAACCGCGTTACGCCTCCACCCACGAGGGGCTGCGCCGTTGGCTGGAAACTACCCGCGATGCCGGATCAACAACTGACTCATCAGCGCCCGCAGCGCCGGCGGTTTCACCGGCTTGGCCATCATTCCCCAGCCACGCTCGGCGGCCATCTCACGCAATCCCGCATCGCGCTCGGCAGTGACCAGCACCACCGGCGGGCGGGCCTGCCACAGCTCTGCCAATGTCTCGTACAGCACCGGGCCGTGGTGGTCACCCATGCGCACATCCAGCAGCACCAGCTCCGGCACGGTTGCCGTCGTGGCCAACTGCAGCGCTGCCTGCGGGCCATCGGCCAGCAGCACCTCGCAGCCCCAGCGCTCCAGCAGCGCGCGGCTGGCCGCGCACACGTGCGGATCGTCGTCGATCACCCACACCCGGCGCCCACGCAGCGGATTGTCCGCCGCCGGTTCCTGCACCAGCACGGGCGCGGGTGCCGTGGCGGGAATCGCGCTGGCGTCGCCGATCGGCACACCCACCGCGAACACGCTGCCCCGGCCAAGCTGCGAGCGCAGCCGGATCGGGTGGCCGAGCAGGCGACCGATACGGTCGACGATCGCCAGGCCGAGGCCGGCACCGCGCTGCTGGCCGTCGTGCAGGCGGCGGAATTCCTCGAAGATTTCGCCCTGCAGCGCATCGGGAATGCCGGGGCCCTGGTCGTGCACTTCGATCCACAGCAGGCCTTCGCGGCGACGGCAGCCCAGAAGCACGCGACCGCGCTCGCTGTAGCGCAGCGCGTTGGACAGGAAATTCTGCAGGATGCGGCGCAGCAGCGCTTCATCGCTGACCACCACCGCATCGGTATCGACCCAGTCCACCACCAGGCCACGCGACTGCGCGGCGATGCCGAATTCGCGCGCCAGTGTCTGCAGCAGCGGCCCGAGCCGGAACGCCTGCACACGGGTCGGCAGGCTGCCCGATTCCAGCCGCGCGATATCCAGCAGACTGTTGAGGATCGCATCCTGCGCGGCCAATGCAGCGTCGATGTGATCGCTGGTCTGCTGCTGCGCCGGGTCGCTCAGCTTGCCGCGCAGCACCGAGACGAACATGCGTGCTGCGTTGAGTGGTTGCAGCAGGTCGTGCACGGCCGAGGCGACGAAGCGGGTCTTGTAGCGGTTGGCCTGTTCGGCCTCGCGGCGTGCTTCGTCCAGGTCGTGGGTACGTTCGGCGATGCGGTGTTCCAGTGCATCGGCCAGCGAGCGCAGTTCGCGTGCAGCATTCTTGTAGCTGGTGATGTCGGCGTAGCTGGTGACGAAACCGCCGTCGGGCAGCGGGTTGCCGCGGATTTCCAGCACCGTACCGTCGTCCTTCTCACTTTCGCGCATGTGCGGACGGCCGCTGCGCAGATGGTTCAGGCGACGCTCGATGGCCTCGTCGACCGGGCCGGGACCGAGCAGGCCACGGCGTGCGTTGAAGCGGAACAGTTCCTCGATGGGCCGCCCCACGCGCACCAGGTCCAGCGGGAAACGGAACAGTTCCAGGTAGCGCGAATTCCATGCGACCAGACGCAGGTCCCGGTCGATCACCACCACGCCCTGCGGCAGGTGTTCGAGGCTGCGGCTGAGGCCGCTGTCGGCATCGGTGGCGGCCTGCAGCAGGCCATCCTGTGCGGTGCGCAGTTCCTGTGCATGCTGCTTGAGCAGGGTTTCCAGCTCGCGGCGGCTGCGCAGGCGATGCTTGGCCAGGCGCCGGCGCTGCTGTATGAACAGCACCAGGAAGCCCAGCGCCAGCCATGCGGCACCTCCGGTAAGCGCGGCCGCACGGCCGGCGGCGGTGGCGGCACTGGCGTCGTGCAGCAGGTGCAGGTTCCAGTCTTCGGCCGGCAGCGCAAGGCTCTGCCACAGCATCGGCTGCGGCAATGCCGGATCCAGCAGGCGCACCATGCGGCCGCCATCGGCCAGTACATCCTCGGTACGTGCGCGCAGTGGCTGGAGGGTGCGATCGGCGTACTGGCGGGCGTCCAGCATTTCGCGGCGCTCATCGGCGCCCAGCGGTCGCAGCAGGCGGTAGCGCCAGCTGTCACGGTTGGCCAGGAACACCACGTCGTGGTCGTCACTGGCGAGCACCACGTCAGGGCTGCTCAGCCACTCCTGCTCCAGTGCCGACAGCTCGACCTTGATCACCACCACGCCGAGCCGCTTGCCGTCTTCCTCGATGGCCTGCGACAGGTAGTAGCCGGGCACACCGGTGGTCATGCCGATGCCGTAGAAGCGGCCGCGGCCCTGGGCCAGCGCCTGGCGGTAATAGGGACGATAGCTGTAGTTCTCACCGACGTTGGTGGTCGGCTGGTCCCAGTTGCTCGCCGCCACCGCCACGCCATCGTGACCGACCAGGGTCAGGGTCGAGGCACGGGTGACTTCATTGGCGCGTTGCAGCTTGAGGTTCAGCCGCTGCCGTTCGGTGGGCGAGGGCTGCACACGCAGGGCGTGTAGAAGATCCGGATCCAGTGCCAGTACCTGCGGCAGCGTGCCGAAGCGGTCGATGCGCTGCTGCAGGCCCTGGCCATACAACTGCAGCTGGCGTTGTACCTGGCTGCTTTCCTCACCGAGGGCGCGCCGCCAGGCGTAGTGGCCGGCGGCGACCGCACACAGCACGGTGCCGCCGACCATCACCGCGATGGTCAGCAACAGCATCCGGTGGCGGCTGAGCCAGTACATGGCGGCAGTCTACGCAGGGCCGGCGGGCGTGGCGTACACGCCCGCCGGGATCTGACGTGGAAGGGGTCAGAAGTGCATCTGCGCGCGCAGTTCGAAGATCTCCGGCGTGCTGTGCACGCCGCGACGGCTGGCGTCGACCTTGACGTAGTTGGCCTGGAACTTGAAGTGGCTGGTCAGGTACCAGTTCGCACCCAGAGTGAGGTCGTGCTGGCGGCCGCCGAGGATGCTGCCATCGTCGAGGTCCATGCGGCTGTAACGGGCCACCAGTTCCACCGCGCCGTAGTCGTGCGCCGGCTTGATGTTGGCCACCGCACCGGCGTTGTACGGGCGCGATTCGCCGGTCAGCACCCAGCTCGCCATCGCGTACTGGCCGCTGCCGGTGTAGTCGGGCTTGCCGTCATGGCGGGTGACCGTGGCGCGCAGGGCTTCGGCCTGCACCGAGAACGGGCCGCGGATCCAGATGCCTTCCAGGCCGGTGCGGCGGATCTGGTCGGCGGTGACCAGCGCGCCGGAATCGACATAGCGAATGTCGGTCAGGCCGGCTTCCGGACGTGCGCGCAGGCGCGCGCTGGCCTCGTGGTGCACGTCGCGGCCATCGCTGTAACCGCGCGGATTTTCCTGCGAGTAGGCCAGGCCCAGGTGGATCACGTCACCCGGCGCCTTCACCGGGGTCCACACCGCACGCACGGCCTGGGTGGTGCCCGGGTTGTCACCCTGCAGGTCCTTGCCGCCATAGGCGCCGGCCTGCAGCAGGTACTGCGGGCGCTCCAGCACCCATTCCACACCCGTGCGGCGGCCGGCGTAGAAGGCCTGCACGGGCAGCGCGGTTTCCAGGAAGCTGCCGGCGCGCGAGGACGTGTTCGCGTCCAGACCGACCGGGGTCTTCATGTAGCCGAAGCGGAAGCGGCCGATGTCGCGGCCGAAGAAGGCCTTGCTTTCGAAGCGCACGAACACGTCCAGCCAGGTATCGGACTGGAAGTCGTAATAGACCATCGCGTCGTAGACGCCCTTCTTCTTCAGCGTCGCACCGAACTCCTTGCGGCGCACGGCGTCGTCGTCCTCAAGGCCGCTGCCCGAGGAGAAATCGTTGTAGTCGTAGGCGATGTTGGCGGTAGCGGCCAGCTCGGTGCCGTCGCCGAAGGCGTACTTGGTCGGCCAGTTGTCGAAATCGGCAGCCGAAGCGAAGGCGGGAAGCGCGGCCAGCGACAGGGCCAGCAAGGTGGGAATCGGGCGCATGTTGGGTGCGGCTCTCTCAGATTGCGTGTGGACAGGACAACAACGGCCGCAAGGGCCGGAACTTTCGCAATGACGCGCCCGGCCGTTCAGCTCGGGCCACCGGCCTCCCCGTGATCGGGCGGTGCGGCGCCAGTGTAGGCATCGCGGCCACCTGAACCGGGGGGCTAGTACCAATAGGTTATCTGCGCCAGCGAGCCCGGCGCGTACAAAGGCGTCCATTGGTCGCACCCCCTGCGCGTGCTGCACAGGGCCTGCGGTCAGTTTCCACGGTAACGGTTCCCGTGCAGTCCCGGGGCCGTACGTGCCTGAAAATGCCCCTTCCGGAGTCCGCCATGCACATCCCGACCGCAGCACCGGTGCCTGCAAAGCCGTTGCCGATCTATCGCCAGCTGTACTTCCAGGTGATCGTGGCGATCGTCCTGGGCGCCATCCTCGGCCACTACGAACCGTTGATCGGCGAGAAGATGAAGCCACTCGGCGATGCCTTCATCAACCTGGTGAAGATGATCATCGCACCGGTGATCTTCCTGACCATCGTCACCGGCATCGCCGGCATGACCCACCTGCGCACGGTGGGCCGCGTATTCGCCAAGGCGATGGCGTACTTCCTGTTCTTCTCCACGCTGGCGCTGATCGTCGGCATGATCGTGGCGCACGTGGTGCAGCCCGGCGCCGGCATGAACATCAACCCGGCCGAGCTGGACCAGACCGCGGTGCACAGCTACGTCGAGAAGTCGCATGACCTGACCCTGGTCGGCTTCCTGATGGACATCATCCCGAAGACGCTGCTCAGCGCGTTCGTCGATGGCAACATCCTGCAGGTGCTGTTCGTGGCCGTGCTGTTCGGCATCGCGCTGGCATCGGTGGGCGAGAAGGGCAAGCCGATCGTGAACTTCCTGGAGGCGCTGGTCGCCCCGGTGTTCAAGCTGGTGCACATCCTGATGAAGGCCGCGCCGATCGGTGCCTTCGGCGCAATCGCCTTCACCATCGGCAAGTACGGCGTTGGCTCGCTGATCAACCTGGCCTGGCTGGTGGGTTCGTTCTACCTCACCGCCTTCCTGTTCGTGGCGGTCATCCTGGGCCTGGTCTGCCGCCTGTGCGGCTTCTCGGTGTTCAAGCTGGCGCGCTACCTGAAGGCCGAACTGCTGCTGGTGCTGGGCACCTCCTCGTCGGAGTCGGCGCTGCCGTCGCTGATGGAGAAGATGGAACGCGCCGGCTGCAGCAAGTCGGTGGTGGGCCTGGTGGTCCCGACCGGCTACTCGTTCAACCTGGACGGCACCAACATCTACATGACCCTGGCGGCGCTGTTCATCGCCCAGGCCACCAACACCGAACTGACCCTGGGCCATCAGATTGCCCTGCTGCTGGTCGCCATGCTCAGCTCCAAGGGCGCGGCCGGCGTCACCGGCGCCGGCTTCATCACCCTGGCCGCCACCCTGGCCGTGGTGCCGGAGGTGCCGGTGGCCGGCATGGCGCTGATCCTGGGCGTGGACCGCTTCATGAGCGAATGCCGCTCGCTGACCAACTTCATCGGCAATGCCGTGGCCACCGTGGTGGTCTCGCGCTGGGAGGGGGCGCTGGACCGCAACCGCCTGAAGCTGGCGCTGGATGGCCGCGAAAGCGAACTGCCGCCGCTGATCGATGCCGTGCCCGAGGCGCTGCCGGCCAGGGGCTGATCCAGGTGTGTGGTACCGCGGGGCCGATCACGACAGTGGTACGGCCCCGCGGCGTTTCAAGGCGTCCCATGGCTGTCATGGGACGCACCGAAGCTGGTGTCGCGGTACCGTCGCATACGGCACGGAATTGTGCGGTCGCAGCATGCCTGCGACAGGATAGCGACAGGTCCAGACGCTCCAACGGGGGTATCATCCCCTGTCCCTTCTGCCCATTCATGTAACCCACATCGATGTCCAACGAAGATTTCAAACAGGCCGCCCTCGATTACCACCGGATGTCCCCGCCGGGCAAGATCAAGGTTTCCGCTACCAAGCCCATGCTGACCCAGCGCGACCTGTCGCTGGCGTATTCGCCGGGCGTGGCGTATGCCTGTGAAGCGATCAAGGCCGACCCGCAGCAGGCCAGCGAGCTGACCGCCCGCGGCAACCTGGTGGCGGTGATCTCCAACGGCACCGCGGTGCTGGGCCTGGGCAACATCGGCGCGCTGGCCGGCAAGCCGGTGATGGAAGGCAAGGGCGTGCTGTTCCAGAAGTTCGCCGGCATCGATGTGTTCGACATCGAAGTGGATGAAACCGACCCGGACAAGCTGGTCGACATCATCGCCTCGCTGGAGCCGACCTTCGGCGGCATCAACCTGGAAGACATCAAGGCGCCGGAATGCTTCGTGGTCGAGCGCAAGCTGCGCGAGCGCATGAAGATCCCGGTGTTCCATGACGACCAGCACGGCACGGCGATCATCGTCGGCGCAGCGGTGCTCAACGCCATGGCGATCACCGGCAAGAAGATCGAGGAAGTGAAGCTGGCGACCACGGGCATGGGCGCGGCCGGCATTTCCTGCGTGAACATGCTGGTGCAGCTGGGCCTGAAGCCGGAGAACATCCTGGCCTTCGACCGCGAGGGCGTGATCCACACCGGTCGTACCGACCTGGACCCGGAAAAGCAGCGCTATGCGCGCGACACCGACAAGCGCACCCTGGCCGAGATCGTCGACGGCGCGGACATCTTCCTGGGCCTGTCGGCGCCGGGCATCCTGACTGCCGACATGGTCAAGACCATGGCGCCGGATCCGGTGATCTTCGCGCTTGCCAACCCGACTCCGGAAATCATGCCGGAACTGGCGCGCGCCGCCCGTCCGGACGCGATCATCGGCACCGGCCGTTCGGATTACCCGAACCAGGTCAACAACGTGCTGTGCTTCCCGTACCTGTTCCGTGGTGCGCTGGACGTGGGCGCGACCGCGATCAACGAGGAAATGAAGATCGCCTGCGTGCGCGCCATTGCGGCGCTGGCGCGTCGTGCGGCCACCGACATGGGTTCGGCCTATGGCGGCGAGACCCCGAGCTTCGGTCGTGAATACCTGATCCCGCGCCCGTTCGACCGCCGCCTGCTGGTGGAGCTGTCGGCCGCCGTGGCCCAGGCCGCGATGGACTCGGGCGTGGCCTCGCGCCCGATCGACGACATGGGCGCTTACCGCGACAAGCTGGCCCAGTTCGTCTACCGCACCAGCCTGATGATGAAGCCGGTCTACGACCGCGCGCGCAGCGACAAGCAGCGCGTTGTGTATGCCGAGGGCGAAGAGGAAGTGGTGCTGCAGGCGGTGCAGAACGTGGTCGATGACGGCCTGGCGCACCCGATCCTGATCGGCCGCCCGGAAGTGATCGAGTCGCGCATCGAGCGCCTCGGCCTGCGCCTGAAGATCGGCGAGAACGTTGAAGTCACCAACATCAACGACGACCCGCGCTTCAACGAATACTGGCAGTACTACCACGGCCTGACCGGCCGTCGTGGCGTGACCGTGGCCGCGGCGAAGAACCTGATGCGTTCGCGCCCGACCCTGATCGCTGCAGTGATGGTGGCCCGTGGCGAAGCCGATGCGATGCTGACCGGCATCGTCGGCCGTTTCCACAAGAAGCTGGGCTACGTGCGCAGCGTGCTGCCGCTGGAGCCGAAGGTCACCTCGACCTCGGCGATGACCGGCGTGATCAACCAGCAGGGCGTGTTCTTCTTCGTCGATACCCACGTGCAGGAAGACCCGACCGCCGAGCAGCTGTGCGAAGCGACCCTGCAGGCGGCCTACCGCATGAAGCTGTTCGGCATCGAGCCGAAGGTGGCGTTGCTGTCGCACTCCAACTTCGGCAGCCACGATTCGAAGGACGCGCTGAAGATGCGCCAGGTGCGCGAGCTGCTGCTCAAGCGCAACCCGCGTCTGAACGTGGACGGCGAAATGCAGGGTGACACCGCATGGGACGAAGCGCTGCGCCAGAAGCTGCTGCCGGGCTCGACCCTGCAGGGTCGCGCCAACTTGTTCGTGCTGCCGAACCTGGAAGCGGCCAACATCGCCTACAACCTGGTGCGTGTGTTCACCGACGGCGTGGCGATCGGCCCGATCCTGATGGGCGTGAACAAGCCGGTGCATATCCTGACCACCAGCGCGACCTCGCGCAGGATCCTGAACATGACCGCCATTGCGGCGGTGGATGCGCAGATCCGCAAGCAGCTGGAAGCGGAAAAGAAGGCGTAAGCCTTCTTTCCAGCGTCAGCTGCAGAAGCGCGCCCCCCGGGGCGCGTTTCTGTTTCCGCAAAGCGGAAACGGGTAGTGCCGGCCGCTGGCCAGCAACCGCAATCATGTCCACCACCACCGCAGCCGGCCAGCGGCCGGCTCTACCGCCCGCCGGCCTGTGCCACACGCGCTACGCCGCCCGGTCATGTCCCTGCAACGCCGTTGCGGCCCAATACGCCCACGCGGCCCGGCCGTGGGAAGGGACCGGACCGGCCTTCCCACCCTGGGCCCGACCAACTTTTCATGGGCGAGGGTGTCATGCGCAATCGAGTGACGCGGCGGTACTTTCAGCAGCTGTTCGCGCTCTACGCCGGCTTCGTGCGGTCGCGCTGAGGCAGCGATGTGGTAGCGCCGGGCCATGCCCGGCGAGCGCGCAGCGTGGCGAATCAGGCATTTCGCCGGGTGTGGCCTGGCGCTACTGAGCGAACGTGGCAACCAAGGTGTGCCGCAGTGGTAGCTATTGAGCTACCGAAGTAGCTCCGATGGTCACCCTTCCGCCGCCACCGCCACCGCCACCGCCACCGCCACCATATCCCCAGCCACCTCCGCCACCAAAACTGCCGCCTCCGTCGCCACCGCCACCTCCTCCACCTACGTTGGAGCCAACCCAGTTGCTGCTGTACTCAGAGATCTTTTCCCACAGCACAGTTCCTTTCCCGTAGCGATACTTCGCGCAGACGCTGCCGTTGCAGAGCTCCACAGTCTTGGGGGATCCTTTCGCGTCAATCCAAGAATCAACTTTTGGATTGATCGTTGATCGGAGGAATCCATGTGCTTCACCGTCCTGTAGGTAGGGTCCATCGAAACTGCAAGACTTGCCGCAGTAGAATTTCCCAACCGACGCTGCGATTGCTGCGCCTCCCAGGCACGCGACCACGATCATCAGCCAGCGATTGCGTTTCGACTTTCCTTTCATTTCATTTCTCCTTTTCTTCGATTCGATATCTCGATATGCCATCGGTTCGATTCCCGTTGCTGGTCCGGTGAGAGTTGGCTCCAGAGCCGCTCGGCATAGCGAAGCCCCTTGCCGCCACTGGCCTGGCTGAATGCGCGCGCATAGGCGTGTGCGCGTGCTGCATCGCGAGGCACATGCAGGCCATCCTCAAAGGTGGCCGCAAGAAGCATCAGGGCATTGCTGTCACCCGAGTCCGCGGCTTCGTTGAGGAATCTCACTGTCGCTTCCTTGAATCGCTTGACGAGCTCTTCATCGAACATGGAGTGCTCATCGTCGAACTGATGAGACGCCAGTCCCGAGAACATCAATTTCGCAGTGGAGTCGCCGTCTGACGCCGCGTAGTAGGCGAGGTCATAGATGGAGTGTTCTGATTCAAGAGCGGAGCAGTCTGAGTCACCCAGAACGTTTTCCCGGAACTCACGCTGCTGGTCGGGAGTCAGTCCCGTCGGAATGTCTGTTTCCGCCAAGCTTGCGGCGTTTGTGCAACGCGCTATGTCCTGCGCCAGCAGAAGGGCCTGCTGGGGCGACAACTTTCGGCGAATTGCAATCAACTGAGTCCCGGCGGCGGCAACGCTTGCGGCCTGCGTCGTCTCGATCGCAGCATCTTTTCCGTTGATACGAACCCGTACGGTCTGCTGCTCTTGGGGGGCAACAGCGAGAACGCTCGGCGTGTTGCTTCTCGTCCAGATCGCGGTCGTAATCAGTGCAATGGCTGCTCCTGTCACCAGCACAACGACCGCTTTGCGCCTACCGACCTTGGTTCTGATTTTCATGCAAGCAAGGTTAGCGACCCTCGCTCAGTCACGATGTCGGTTGCTGCCGCGTGCTGTTGTGAACAGGCGCCTATCCGACTTGTCGGATTACTCCGCGCGAGATCGTAATGAGATCCCGTTGGGCAGGTCGTGCCGGGCCATGCCAGGCGAGCGCGCAGCGCGGCGAAACAGGCGTTTCGCCGGGCAAGCCACGGTGCTACCTGCGGTCAGCGCTTGCCGCGCCGTGCCGGCGCCGGCGCCGGTGCATCCGAACGCGGCTTGGCGTACTGGGCCCACAACGCCGGCAGTGCCTTGCCGGTGTGCTTCTGCCACAGCGCCGGTGCATAGCGGCCGTCGCGCAGGGCCTTGTCCAGTGCCAGCACCAGGCCGGGATGTTCCGCCTCCGCCCACTTCAGGAACGCACCGGTCACCCGGTAGCCGCTGTCGACGTTCTGCCCCTTCTCGACCTTCACCGGCAATGCCCAGCCAGCAGCGGCGTTGTCCATGCCGTAGCGGTCGCGCGCGTAGTCGGCGATGCCTTCCACCAGCCAGCCCGGTACCCGTGCATCGCCGTAGCCGGGATACCCCTGCACGATGTGCATCGCCTCATGGGTGACCAGGTCGATGTCGTTCGGATGCTGCGCCAGCCAACCCGGATTGATGGTGATCGTCGCTGCCTGGTCCTTGTCGCCGACGAAGGCGATGCCGGTGTAGGCCGGATCGATCACGATGCGCACCATTGACGGCGCAGCGGGATGGAAGTCCGCACGTTCGCGCAGGTACGCGAAGAAGAACGTATCGATCACCCGCTTGCGCTGCGGTGCGGCCAGGGCGCCACGGGCGTCCTGGTAGTTCAGCGTCACGCCGTCGCGGGTCAGCTGCGTATCGAACGCCTGGGTCTGGCCGAAGCTTGAGAAGGACAGGGCAACTAGGGCCAGAGGCAGTAGACGGAAGCGCATGCAGTTCATTGTACGGTGCCGGGCGCCAGCAGTTCGATCTCCGCCAGCGGCAGCCGTGCCGGTGCCGCCAGGCGCAGGCGGTACTCGCTGTAGCGGCCAGGCTTGGCGATGCGGAACGGACGGGTCTGGCGGGCGGATGCGAAGTCTTCGCCGCTGCGCTGGTCGAGCACGGCCCAGCTGCCGCCGCCGTTGCGCGCCTCCAGCGTCCACTCACCGCCCTGGATGCGGCCGTCACCGCTGGTCAGCGTGTACATCGTCGGGGTGCCCTCGGCCAGGCCGGTCAGCGCGATGGTTGCACCGGCGCCCAGACCCACCGTGGTGCCGGCATCGTCATCGACCAGCGCGGGCAGGGCACGGCCATCGGCCAGCGTCGCCTTCGCGCCGCTGCCGAGCAGGTCGTGCAGCAGCTGCGGGTGCTGGCCGCGCGCGGTCAACGAGCGCGGCACATCGTCCACGCCGCTGCCCCAGCGCGAGGGGCGGGGTCCCATCACGAAGTCGAGGGTCGCGCCCTTGGCGATCAGGTCGTGCGGCACCCAGGTCTTCGTCCACGGCGTACCGTTGATCTTCAGCGACTGCACGTAGACGTTCTCACGCGAGTTGTTGGCCGCGTTCACGGTCAGCACCGCGCCACCCTGCAGCTCCACCCGTGCATGCTCGAATGCCGGCGAGCCGATCACGTACTCCGGGGCGCCCATGCGCAGCGGGTACAGGCCCAGCGAGGCCAGTACGTACCATGCCGAGGTTTCACCGTTGTCCTCATCACCCGGGTAGCCCTGGCCGATCTCGCTGCCGACGTACAACCGCGACAGGATCTCGCGCACGTGCTGCTGGGTCTTCCACGGCTGCCCGGCGTACAGGTACATCCACGGGATGTGGTGCGCCGGCTGGTTGCTGTGCGCATACATGCCCATGCGCACGTCGCGCGCTTCGGTCATCTCGTGGATGGTGCCGCCGTACGAGCCGGCCAGTGCCGGGTCCGCGGTTTCCGGCGTTGCGAAGAAGGTATCCAGCTTCGCCGCCAGCTTTTCGCGGCCGCCATACAACGCGGCCAGGCCTTCGCCGTCATGGGCGGCGGTGAAGGCGAAGGTCCAGCCATTGGATTCGGTGTAGTCGTGGCCCCACACGCGCGGATCGTAGGCCTTTGCGTCCACGCGCCAGCGACCATCAGCCTTGCGGCCCTGGAAGAAGCCTGCCGCCGGATCGAACATCGTCGCGTAACTGGCGGCGCGATGGCGGAAGTAGTCGGCCTCGGTGCTGTAGCGCTCGCGTGCGGCGGGCGCGGTCGCGCGCTTGGCCAGGGCATCGGCCATGTTGGCGATGCCAAAGTCATTGAGTGCGCCTTCCATCGTCCACGACATGCCTTCGTGCACGTCGGCACTGGCATAGCCGCGGAAGGTCGAACGGTTCATGCCCTTGCGGCCGACATGGCGGTCCGGCGGCACCACGGTCGCGTTCTTCAGCGCGGCGGCATAGGCCTCGGCCGGATCGAAACCGCCGACGCCCTTCAGCCATGCATCGGCGAAGGCCACATCGGAGCTGGTGCCGACCATCAGATCGGCGTAGCCCGGCGACGACCAGCGTGCGATCCAGCCGCCGGCGCGGTACTGCTCGATGAAGCCCTGCACCAGCTGCCCGGCATCGTCGGGCGTGAACAGCGCATAGGCCGGCCAGGTGGTGCGGAAGGTGTCCCAGAAGCCGTTGTTGACGAACACCTTGCCGTCGCGCACGGCGGCATAGCTGCGGGTCGCGCTGCCCTCGGTGTTGTCATCGCTGGCGCTGGCCTGGTTGGCGTAGCGCCACTCCGGTGCGGCGGCGCTGCCCACGTTCTCATGGCCGGAATTGGGGTACAGGAACAGCCGGTACAGGCTGGAGTACAGCGTGGTCTTCTGGTCGTCGCTGGCATCGCCGATGTCGAAACGGGCCAGGCGCGCATCCCATGCATCCTGCGCACGGCCGGCCACGCTTTCCAGCGTATCGGCTGCGGCGATTTCCAGGGCCAGGTTGTGCCGTGCCTGCTCCATCGAGATCAGCGAGGTGGCGATGCGCATGGTCACCCGCCGGTCGCTGCCGGCATCGAACTTGATGTAACCGGTCGGTCGGCCGGTGTTGAGGCGCCCACTGCTGCGCCACGGCCTGTCGAAGCTGGCCACCACGTACATGCGGCTGGCGCCGTTGGACAGGCCGCTGCGCGTATCGGTGTAGCCGGACAGTGTCTGCGTGGCAGCGTCCAGGGTCAGGCCACCGCGTGCATCGACATTGTCGAACAGCAGGTTGGCGTCGCCGCCCTCGGGGAACTCGAAGCGGAACAGCGCGGCATGATCGGTCGGCGCGATGGCGGCCGCGATGCCGTTGTCGAAGCGCACGTCGTAGCGATACGGGCGCGCGCTTTCATGGCTGCGCTCGAATGACAGCGCGCGCTTGCGACGGTCGGCCTCCGGCACGCCACGGCTGGCCGAGGGCATCACCTGGAAGGTCTGGCGGTCGCCCATCCACGGGCTGGGCTGATGGCTCAGCGCAAGCGCCTGCAGCTGCGGACGGTTCTGTGCGTCGTTCTGTTCGTTCCAGCGGTACAGCCAGTTCAGTGCGCCAGCATCGGTCACCGGGGTCCAGAAGTTGAATCCGTGCGGTACCGCGGTGGCCGGGAAATTGTTGCCGCGCGAGAAGGTGCCGTTGGCATGGGTGCCACGGGTGGTCAGCACCCAGTCGGAGACGCGCGCTGGCTGCTGACGTGGCACTGTGTCCAGGCGCACGTCATCGATCCAGCCCGAGACCGGTGCACCGTCGGCACTGGCCACCTCCAGTTCGATCGCCACCACGCGGCGGCCCTTCAGCGCGGGCACGTCGCCCAGCCGCACCGCCTTGCGCACCCACTGCTGCGGATACAGCGTCTTCGAATCGCCCTGCGCGCGCGCACCGATGGCCATGCCATGCTGGTCGCGTGCAGCGCTGGCCGAAACGCGGCTGCCATCGTCCAGCAGCAGGTCCAGTGACACATAGGTCGAGGCCACGGTGTCCTTGCCGACGATCTCCGGCAGCACCAGCCACGACAGGGTGGTATCGGCCTCGATGGTCATATCCGCCTTGAACAGCTCGCGTCGCGCGCTGCCGCCTTCGCTGCTGTAGCGCAGTGCATGCAGGCCGCTGTAGCCCGCATTGCGCTTGGCGGCGTAAGGCGCAGCAGGGCCGTTGCCGATCGTGACCTGCAGTGCGCCTGCGGCCGGTGCCGGAGCCGGCTGGCCCGGTTCGAACGAGGTCTGCAGTCCCTGTGCCAGCACCGGCATCGCGGTAGTCGCACAGGCCAGGGCCAGGGCGAGCGGAAGCAGGGCGCGGCGTGGATCGGACAGGGTCATGCAGGGGTCTCCCGGAAGGGCAGGCGGCGGGCAGAACCCGCATCGGCGGACACCACGGACAGCATCGCTCCGCCCGCCGGGATGGCAGTGGAAGAAGCGATACCGGTCCGGTGGGGGCGGGCCATGCGATCGGGTCGGATTGGAGTGGGCCGGTTTACGACCTGGCCCGATCCTGCAACAGCCGTGGCAACCTGACAAGTGCCATTTAGTTCGATCCAAATGCGGGAAATATCGTTGTCGGCGGATTTTCGGCGTGAACCTGCAGGATCGATCGGGAATTTCCGCCGGCACCCCGTCCCGAGGTGGCATGCAAGGCCGCAGGGAATCGTCCCGGTACGCGCAAAGACCCGTTGCGGCGCAATGTCGGGGCGGCCCAGATGCTAGAATCACAGGCCTCGCAACCCGTTCATCGACATCCGCCATGAGCCATACCGCCACTGCGCCCGCCAACGCCGAGAAGCGCTACACCGTGCACCGCAGCGATCTGCCGCTGAGCTGCCCGACCCCGGAAATGGCGCTGTGGAACTCGCATCCGCGCGTGTACCTGCCGATCGAAGACGAGCCCAACGGCGAAGCGCAGTGCCCGTACTGCGGATCCGTGTTCGTGCTGGCCGACTAAGCGGCCGCCCCTTCGATGCGCCGATTGACCGTGGTGCAGTTGCTGCCGGCGCTGCACTCCGGCGGTGTCGAGCGCTCGACCCTGGAAATCGCTGCGGCCCTGGTCGCTGCCGGCCATCGTGCGCTGGTGGTCTCCGCCGGTGGCCGCCTGGTGCAGCCGCTGCTCGATAGCGGTGCCGAGCACCTCACCCTTGATATCGGCCGCAAGTCGCTGCTGACCCTGCGCCACCTGCCGACCCTGCGCCGCCTGTTCGCTGAAGTTGGCGCCGACATCGTGCATGCCCGTTCGCGGCTGCCGGCCTGGCTGGGCCTGTACGCGATCCGCGCGATGACTGCCGCACAGCGCCCGCATTGGGTGACCACCGTGCACGGGTTGAACTCGCCCAGCCGCTACAGCGCGGTGATGACCAGCGGTGAACGCGTGATCTGCGTGTCCAATACCGTGCGCGACTATGTGCAGCGGCACTACCCCACGGTTCCCGAAGCGAGGCTGCAGGTGATTCCGCGCGGCGTCGATGTCGCACAGTTTCCCCGCGTGGCCCGCGCCGACCGTCGGCCACGACTGGCGCTGGCAGCCGATTACCCGTGGCTGGCGCAGGTTGAGGGCCCGCTGCTGCTGCTGCCGGGGCGGGGCACCCGGCTGAAGGGGCATGCTCATGCGCTGCAGTTGCTGGCGGATGTGCGCGCGGCCGGTGTGCCGGCACAGCTGTGGATGCTGGGCACCGATGAACCCGGCCGTGAAGCCTACGTGGCCGACCTGCGCCGGCAGGCGGCTGCTTTGGGCGTGACCGACGTCGTGCAGATCAGCACGCCGACCGCGCGCATCGCCCAGGCCTATGCGGCCAGCGATCTGGTGCTGCAGCTTTCGGACAAGCCCGAAGCGTTCGGCCGCACCGTGGTAGAAGCGTTGTCGGTCGGTCGCCCGGTACTGGGCTGGGACCATGGCGGCGTCGGCGAACTGCTGCAGCAGCTGCAGCCGGCCGGCGCCGTGCCGCTGGGCGATGCACGGGCGCTGGGTGAACGTGCGCTGGCCCTGCTGGCGCAGCCGCCGTCCTTGCCGACCCGCATCCCGTTTACCCTGCAGGCCATGCAGCGCGACACCCTCCGCCTCTATGCCGACCTCGCCGGCTGACCCCGCAACCCTCGTGCGCGAGGACCGCGCCGGACGCTGGGCGCCGTGGTGGGTGCTGGCCTACGTGGCGCTGTGGCCGTTGCCGGGCATCGCTGAAACCGTGCTGGGTCTTGGTGCGCTGTATGCCGCGGTGCGCATGATCATGCGCCGCCTGCAGCGCCGCCCGCACCTGCTGACACCCGCCGCGTGGGCGCTGACCTCGATCCTGTTCCTCGGTTACTGGCTGCCGCAGGCGTTCTCCGCCTTCGATGCGATCGATCCGGCGGCGTCGTGGACCAAGGCGGCCGCCGGCCTGCGCTATCTGCCCTTCATGTGGCTGGTGGCGATCGCCGTGGCCACGCCGGAACGCCGGCGGCTGACCTTCGGTGGCCTCGCATTGATTACCGCTGCGTGGACGCTGGATGCACTGGTGCAGGCGGTCGTGGGTACCAGTCCGTGGTTCTGGTCACTTGAGCAGCTGAAGTTTGCAGTAAGCGGTCACGTGTTGTGCCCGGCCAGCGAGGCAGCATGGGTCGATCGCCTCAGTGGCGCGCTGGGGCCGTGCAACCTGAAGTTCGGCCAGGTCCTGGCCAGCCTTTCACCGTTCCTGCTGCTGCCGCTGGCGCGCCGCTTCGGCAATCCAGGGTGGGTCCTGGCTGCGGCGGCGCTGGGCTGCGTGCTGCTGCTGGCCGGCTCGCGCGCGTCGTGGATCACCTTCGCGCTGGTGCTGGCCTACAGCGGCGTGCGCCAGTTCGGCTGGAAGCGGTTGCTGCTGCTGGCGCTGGTCGCTGTGCTCGGAGCGGGTGTGCTGACCGCCAGCGTGCCGCAGCTGCGTGAGCGCTTCGCACGTACGGCGATGGCCTGGGAGGGGAGCGAACGCGGTGTCGACGAGGCGTTGTCGGGGCGCGCGCGGATCTGGGACGCCGCGGCCTGCATGATTGAAGAGCACCCGATCAACGGGGTCGGCGCGCGCGGTTTCCGCGATGCCTATCCGGCCTGCGTGTCTGGCGACGAACCGGCGGTGTGGGGCGATGCCCCGGCGTTGCATGCCCATCAGATCGTGCTGGAGATCCTGGCGGAAACCGGTGTGCTCGGCCTTCTGCTGTGGTTGGCTGCGGTGGCCCAGGCCTGGCGGGCCTGGCGATATGCACCGGCCGCCGCCCGTGAGCGTGCGCGCCCGGCGATGCTGGCGCTGGCGGTCACCGTATTCCCGCTCAATACCCATCTGGCGTTCTATTCCGCGTTCTGGGGGGGGCTGACGGGGATGCTGGCCGCGTTGTTCGCCGGCAGCCTGTTGGCCCGCGAAACGGACGACACGCCGACGGTGGTGTGATCGTCCATCCACGCATGGCGTGGCTCTACTCCACGTACCGAACAAACGTCCCCATGGTGGATCCACGCCATGGCGTGCATGGGGCGGTCACCGAACGAACGTCGCCGTAGTAGATCCACGCCATGCGTGGATGGGGCTTTACCGACGCAAACACGCGCCAACCTCCACTAGCCGTGCCTCCGTGTGTATCGCACGCTGAGGCCATGGCCAGCCCAAGACTCCGCTACGGTCGTTACTCCTGCACCGGTAACGTCTATTCATTGACTACGGTAACCCTCAATCGTGAACCCTTCTTTGCCGATGCTTCCAACGTAGCGATTCTGGTTGAAGCACTGCGCTTCGTAGAGCGCAAGGGCGTGAGCCACAGCTTCACCTGGGTGGTGATGCC
Source organism: Stenotrophomonas sp. STK17_22 (assembly GCF_051983905.1). Taxonomy (NCBI): domain Bacteria; kingdom Pseudomonadati; phylum Pseudomonadota; class Gammaproteobacteria; order Lysobacterales; family Lysobacteraceae; genus Stenotrophomonas; species Stenotrophomonas sp. STK17_22. The sequence continues at coordinate 4,339,659 of NZ_CP197010.1, read as the reverse complement.
CGACCATCTGCACTGGTTGATGGAATTGCGCGGGGGAACCCTGGCCGAGTGCATGGCCCTGCTCAAATCACGCAGCAGCCGGCTGCTGAATCGGCGATTGGAGCGGCGAGGGTCGCTGTGGCAGCACGGTTACCACGATCACGCCGTACGCAGCGATGAATCCCTTCACGAGAAGGCGATGTACATCCTGGCCAATCCGATCCGTGCGGGCTTGGCGTGCGTGATGGGGGAGTACCCGTACGCCTGGTGCTGCTGGCCGTTGTGAATCCCGGCACGGAATCGAAGAGCATCCACGCATGGCGTGGATCTACTTCAGAATGCCCCACGTCATTGAATCCACGCCATACGCGGATGAAGCCGCACAAGGCAGTAGATCCACGCCATGCGTGGATGAAGCCATCCCTCCCACCGCTACTTGTAGAAATCGCTCCGGCCGCCGGGCTGGCGCTTGAACCGCCGATGGATCCACAGGTACTGGTCCGGGGCTTCGCGCACCATCTCTTCGATGGCCTGGTTGACCCGCGTGGTATCGGCTTCCACATCCTCGCTGGGGAAATTCTCCAGCGGTGCGCCGATCTTCAGGAAGTACTTTCCGCCCTCGCGGCGGTGGAAGTACGGAATCACCGCGCAGCCGGTCATCCGCGCCAGCTGGTGGGTGGCGGTAATGGTGGATGCGGTATGGCCGAAGAACGGCACGAACACGGTGTCCTTGCCACGCATGTCCTGATCCGGCGCATACCAGAGGAAGCCGCCCTTCTTCAGGTGGCGCACGGTCGCGCGGATGTCCTCGTTGGCGAACATCGCCTTGGCATAACGCAGGCGGCCAAACTTCACCGCCCATTCGTACACCGGGTTCTTGTGCTTGCGGTACATGCCTGAAAGATCGACGTAGTCGCACAGCAGGCGGCCGCACATCTCCAGGGTCATGAAGTGGCCGGAGACCAGCAGCACGCCGCGGCCTTCGGCCTGCATCTGCCGCAGATGCTCGAGGCCTTCGATCTTCACCTGCGGGCGGATGCGGTCGATGCTGCCCCACCAGGCGCGGATGCACTCGAGCACGCCCACGCCCAGCGCGTCGAAGCTGTCGCGCACCAGGCGCTGGCGCCAGGCTTCGTCCTTCTCCGGGAAGCACAGCTGCAGGTTGACCTCGGCGGCGCGACGGCGGCTACCGAGCAGGCGCCAGCTGATCCAGCCGACGCCCCGGCCGAGCGCACGCTGCAGCATCCACGGCAGGCGGGCGATGGCGAAGGCGCCGAGCATGGCGGCGAACATCGGCCAGTTGCGGGGATCGCGCAGCGACGGGCGGACGGCGGTGGTGGCATCTGACATGGCGCCATTCTACCAACCCGGCTGCGTGTCTTTCCCGGGGGGCTCCCGTATCCTTGCCGCATGCGTAAAGACCCTGTCGAATGGATCCTGCGCGGCCTGTACTCGGCCGTGCTCTACATCCTGCTGCCGATCACCGTGTACCACCTGGTCTGGCGCGGTTTCCGGGTCCGTGAATACTTCCGGCGCTGGGACGAGCGTTATGCCTCGTATCCGCAGCCGACCGGCCAGCCGCGGGTCTGGCTGCACGCGGTCTCGGTGGGCGAGGTCAATGCCGCCGCGCCGCTGGTGAATGCCCTGCGCCAGCAGCGTCCGGACATCCGCTGGGTCATCACCACCATCACCCCGACCGGCTCGGAGCGCGTGCGCGCGCTGTGGGGAGACGCGCTGGACCATGTCTATCTGCCGTACGACGTACCGGGCAGCGTCAACCGCTTCCTCGGCCATTTCCAGCCCAGCCTGGCACTGATCCTGGAAACCGAGCTGTGGCCGAACATGCTGTTCGGCTGCCGCGACCGTCGCATCCCGGTCTACATCCTCAACGCCCGCCTGTCCGCGCGTTCGCTGCGCGGTTACCGGGTGCTGGCGGCGCTGATCCGCCGTGCGCTGCGCACCGTCACCTGCGTGGCCGCGCAGTCGCAGGACGACGCCGAGCGCTTCGTGCAGCTGGGCGCTGCGCGTGAACAGGTGCAGGCGCTGGGCAACCTCAAGTTCGATATCGCCACGCCGGATGTGCAGGGCTTCGTCGAGCAGTTCCACGCCTGCGTGCCCGCCGGGCGCCCGGTGTGGATCGCGGCCAGTACCCACGATGGTGAGGAGCAGGCGGTGATCGACCTGCATCGGCGCCTGCGCCAGCAGCACCCCGACCTGTTGTTGCTGTGGGCGCCGCGGCACCCCGAGCGCTTCCCGAAGGTGGAGGCGCTGGCGCGCGAGCAGGGCTGGAACGTGACGACCCGTCGCGCGAAGCAATGGCCGGAGGCCGGCACGGATGTATTCGTCATCGACACCCTGGGCGAGCTGATGCCGTTCTATGCCTGCGCGCAGGTCGCTTTCGTCGGCGGCAGCCTGCAGCCGATTGGTGGCCACAATCTGCTGGAACCGGCGGCGATGGGCACTGCCGCTGTGACCGGTCCGCACCTGCACAACTTCGCCGAGATCTCACGGCGCATGCGTGAGGCCGGTGCCTTGCTGATCGGCGAGGACGTGCAGGCGGTAGGTGACCTGCTGCAGCACCTGCTGGGCGACGCAGCGGCGCGCGAGGACATGGCCCGTGCTGGATGCACGCTGGTCAGCAATGGCCGTGGTGCCCTGCAGCGCACGTTGGCGCTGGTCGCGCCACATCTGCCGCCGCCGCGCAGCTGAGCCGGGCAGCAACACCGCCGGGGCGGACACTACGTGGACCGACTGACGTGATCGACTGCATCAATTCTGCTTAGCAGCCGGATTCCTGTCGCAGCAGGACCGGATGCGTGGCTGCGAACGTGTTTGTGGTCACATCGCGATGCGCACGGTACGGATTCTGATACCGCCCTTTGGCGCAGGCTGCCAGCCTGCTGTCGACCGCGCTTGGGCGGAATCAAGAGGGCTTGCGATGGACTGCGACAACCGCCGTGGCCGGCACGCGCTGCTGGGAATGGATCACTTCGCGTTGGTGGCGTTGACCCTGTTGCTGGGGGGCAGCGTGATCGCCCTGGTCGGCCAGTACACCGCCGCCCAGGCCGGCCCGGCCATCGTACTGAGTCTGCTGCTGGCCGCACTGGGCACAGCGCCGATGCTGTATTGCCTGCACGTGCTGAACCAGCAGCAGCCGGAAGCCGATGGCCTGCACGGCCCGCTGCGGGCCGCCTGGGGCCCGGCAGTCGCGCGCCTGCTGGGTGCTGTGCTGCTGCTGGAGCTGGTGGTGACCAGCGCCGGCGTGGCGCAGTCCATGGCGGGCCACGCGCGTGCGGTGTTTGCCAGTCGCGGTATTGAAACCGGCAGCGCATTGCCGGATCCGGTGATGGCCGTCACCAGCCTGCTGGTGCTGGGTGCGTTCGTGTTGCTGCCTCCGCGTCGCATCGCGCTGATGGTCTGCGTGCTGTTGACGGTGAAGATCGGTGTTGGGCTGTTGCTGCTGGCGCTGGCGGTCCGCCACGTGCACTACGCGAACTGGATCCCGTGGCTGCCGGACGCCACCGCGCCCTATCGGTTCGGACCCGGCGGGGTGCTGGCGGCAAGCGTGCCCTTGCTGGCGGTGTTTGCCAGTGTGGGTCTGGCATTGGGGTTTCCTGGGCGTGGCCCGCAGGTGCGTGCGCGGTCACCAGGGCTGCTGGCGGCCGCGCTGCTGCTGGCAATGCTGCTGCTGATCGTGCTGGCGGCGTTGCAGGCCGGCCTGGTCGAGTTCCCGGCATTGGCCAGTACGCGGCCGTTGTCGGTGGCATTGCAGGGCCATCCGCAGTTGCAGTGGCTGCTGCCGTTGCTGCCGCTGGCGGGCATGGCTGGGCTGGCAGCACTGCTGCTGGTGCTGTTGTCGTTGGCCACACAGCTGGCAGCGCAGCTCTGGCCTGTGGCCGTGGATGAAGCGCCCGGGTTCCGGACACGGCTGATACCGGTCACCGTGGTGCTGGCGGCGCTGCTGGCGTTGGGAACGCCCGTCGATGCATTGCCGGTGCTGCCAGGTCCGGCAACCCTGCTGGTGATGGCGGCTTTGTGCCTGGCAGTACTGCGTGTGCGCGCGCCGATGCCGGGTGCTGCGATGGTGCTTGCGCCGCTGGCCGCGGCGCTGTGCGTGCTGGCCGCAGTGGAGCGGGCAGGCGCGTGGCCGGGCTGACGGCCGGCGGATCTGCGCCATGTCTGGGTGGGGCCGTACGCGCTGCCCACAAAAAAGCCACCCTCCCGGGTGGCTTCTTCGTTGCCGGCAGGGCGACGACTCAGTGCGTGGTCGTCGACGGGTTGCCCGCGTCCTGGGTCAGCAGGCGGTTCACGTCCTGCAGCTCGGCCACGTCCAGCGCACCCAGCGACTGGCTCAGCAGCAAGCGGTTCTGCAGGAAGGTGTAGCGGGCCTGTGCATAATCCAGCTGCGCCGAGAACAGGATGCGCTGGTTCTGGATCACGTCCAGCACGGTACGGGTACCGACTTCCAGGCCGACCTGCGACGCGTCGTACGCGCTCTGCGCCGAGACCACCGCCAGGCGGCGGGCTTCCACTTCGCTGATGCCCTGCACCAGGGTCTGGTAGGCATTGCGGGTGTTGCGGTCCAGGGCACGCTTCTGCTGCTCGTAGCCGTCCTGGGCGATGTCGCGCTGGGCCAGTGCCTGGCGCACGCCGGACTGGGTGGCACCACCGGCGAAGATCGGCACGCTCAGGGTCAGCCCGATGCTGTTGGTGCGTGCATCCGGCGACAACGAGCCGGCACCGGTGCTGTCGCCCCAGGTGGCGGTCTTGCCCCAGCTGCCGCCCAGCGACAGGGTCGGGTAATGGCCGCCACGAGCGGCCTGCACGCCAGCCTCGGCGGCGCTGACCTTCAGTTCCTGGGCCTTCAGCGCCGGATTCTGGTTGGTGGCCTGGTGCACCAGCTCATCGATGTTGCCACGGTTGGCCGGCACTTCCGGGCGGAAGTCCGCCGGCAGGCCGCGCAGGTTGACCACCGGCTGGCCGGTCAGTTCGGTCAGGGCCTGGTAGTTATCGGCCAGGGTGTTCTGCGCAACGATGGTGTTGGCACGTGCCTGGTCGTACTGGGCGCGTGCTTCGTGCACGTCGGTGATCGGCGCCAGGCCCACTTCCAGGCGCTTGTCGGCGAAGTCGAACTGCTTCTTCGCGGCCGCTTCATTGGTCTGTGCGGCGTTCAGCGATTCGATCGCCACCAGCACGTTGAAGTAGGCCGCCGAGGTGCGCACGATCAGGCTGTCGTTGGCCGAATCGAGGGTGAAGTCCGCCGCCTTGCTCAGCTCGCGCTGCGAACGCAGGTTGTTGATCTGGGTCCAGTTGAACAGCGTCTGGCTCCCTTCGATCGTGTAGTTGCGGCGCTTGCTGGTCACGGTGCCGGAGTTGGCGTCATGGTCCGCCTCGCTGCGCGAGCGGTTCAGCGTGGCCTGGCCGTTGATCTGCGGCAGCAGGGCAGCGCGGGCCTGCACGGCGCCTTCCTTGTCGTACAGCCGGGTGGATTCGGCGGCGGACAGCTGCGGATCGCCATTGCGCGCCATTTCGTAGACCTGCAGCAGGTCGGCGGCATGGGCGGACAACGGCAGCAGGGCAGTGGCCAGCGCAACAGCGAGGGATCGGCGGATCATTGCGGCTTCCTTGGACTCAGAGGTGGAACTGGGGGGCCGGGGCGGCACCACGCAGGTAATCAATATCGGTCTCGAACAGGGACTCGCTGCTGCCGTCGGCCTTGACCAGCAGGGCCTCCATCGCCGGCGAACGGCCATGGATCACGAACAGGCGACCACCCGGACGCAGCCACGAGGCGAACTGTGACGGCACCACGTCGACCGCACCAGTGACACAGATCACGTCAAAGCGGCGTTCGGTCTGCCAGGACAGGGCGTCGGCCACTTCCACGCGGACGTTGGTGCCCAGGCCGGAAGCGTCCAGGCGGGCACGCGCGGCGGCGGCCAGTTCCGGGTCGATCTCCAGGCTCAGCACGTCGCGCGCCAGCGCGCCGATGCAGGCTGCCAGGAAGCCGCTGCCGGTGCCGATTTCCAGCACTTCGTCACCCGGCTGCAGGTCCAGTGCCTGCAGGGTACGGCCCTCGATGACCGGCTTCATCATCTTCTGGCCATGGCCGATCGGGAGTTCAACATCGGCATAGGCCAGTGCCCGGTGTGCATCGGCGACAAAGGCCTCGCGCGGCAGGCGGGCCAGGACGTCGAGCACCTTGATGTCCAGCACGTCCCAGGGACGGATCTGCTGTTCCACCATCAGTTCGCGGGCGTGGGCGTAATCAATCGTCATGAGGTTCAAATCCAGCGCAGTGGGCCGGCCATTTTACCGGTGCCGGAGGCCGGCGGCGCGCCCAGAGCATCAGCTGCCGGGTGGCCGGGGTCGCAGTGCCGGAAGTCATCGCGACCTCCGGTTCGTTCAGTTTTGGTTATCCGGCCGTCCCGGCCCCTCTTGGCGCGTAGGCGCGCAGGAAGAAGTCGATGCTGGCGGTCACATGGGCAAGAGGGTCGCACTCCACCGGTGACAGTGGCATGCCGCACATCATATGCATGTGCACTTCGCCCTTGACCAGGGTCAGGAACTGCTGGCCAGCCAGGTAATAGTCGGGGATGTCCAGTTCGCCGCGTTCGCCGCGCGCGCGCAGGAAATCGGCCAGGGCCTCGCAGGTACGTTCCGGGCCGGCCTGCCAGAACAGCTCGCGCAGGCGTTCGTCGGTCTCCGGCGCCATCATCATGCGCTGGATCGAGATCGCTGCGTCGGAGGTGATCAGCTCGAAGAAGGCCAGGCCGATGCCGATCAGCTGGTCGCGCAGGGGGCCGTCCGCGTCGGCCACGAACAGCGCATCAGGCAGCATTTCAATGCATTTTGACTGCACGGCCTCGGAGAACAGGGTCTCCTTGTCGCCGAAGTGGCTGTACACAGTCAGCTTCGAGACGCCGGCCTGAGCGGCGATGGTGTCCATGCTCACGCCGGTATAGCCCTGTTCGATGAACAGTGCCTTGGCTGCTTCAAGGATCGCCGCGCGCTTGCCGAGGTCCTTGGGACGCCCGGGTCCGGCGGCCTTGGCAGCGGGCTTGGCCGACGGCTTGCGGGAAGTGTGAGAACTCATCACGACAATACTAGACCAAGCGGTTCGATATTTATACTATACCGGCCGGTTTATTAAATTGGGCCGGCAGTCGCGGCTCCCCCCTTAGTTGCAACCCTGCGTTTTCAGGACGTTGACCGATGAAGATCGTGCGCTGGATGGGCGGTATGGTGTGGATGGCTGCGCTGGCAGCCTGTTCGGGACAGGAACAGGCGCCGCAGGCGGCCGTGCCGGTGCTGGTGGTTCACCCCGGCGAGCAGGCCGGGCAGGCGCCGGCGGCGTTCCCGGGCACGGTGCGTGCACGGCAGGAAAGTCCGCTGTCGTTCCGCGTCGGCGGCAACCTGGTCAAGCGCCACGTCGATGCCGGGCAACGGGTGAAGAAGGGCGACGTGCTGGCCGAGCTGGACGTGGCCGACTTCGCGCTGCAGGCGCGCGCCTCGCAGGCGCAGCTGGCGGCGGCCGAAGCCGATCTGGTGCGTGCCCGCGATGACCTCAAGCGCTACCAGGTGCTGGCCGACCAGCAACTGGTCAGCCGTTCGCAGCTGGACCAGCAATCCGCCGCTTTCAAGGCCGCGCAGGGGCAGGCCAACGCGGCCCGCGCCAACCTCGATGTGCTGCGCAACCAGGCCGATTACGCCCAGCTGCGCGCACCGGCCGACGGCGTGATCGCCAGCCGCGAGGCCGAGGCCGGGCAGGTGGTGTCGGCCGGCCAGACTATCTTCAACCTGGCCGCCGATGGCGGGCGCGAAGTGCTGATCGACCTGCCCGAGGCCACCATCCGCGACTATGCGGTGGGCCAGCCGGTCGAGGTGGAGCTGTGGAACCGTCCTGGCCAGCGCCTGCCGGGCACGATCCGCGAGATCGCCGCCGCCGCCGATCCGCAGGCACGTACCTACGCGACCCGGGTCAGCCTGGCCGCCGATGCGCTGGCCGATGTCGAACTGGGCCAGAGCGCACGCGTCTACAGCAGCGCCGGCCGCCACGGCACCCTGCAGCTGCCGCTGGGCGCGCTGCAGCGCGGTGCCAACGGTACCGCCAGCGTGTGGCTGGTCGACCCGGCCAACAGCACGCTGAAGGCTGCAGCGGTCACCACCGGTGCGTTTGGCAGTGAGACCGTGCCGGTGCTGTCCGGCGTGAGCGCAGGTGACTGGGTGGTTGCTGCTGGTGGCCATCTGCTGCGTGCCGGTCAGCCGGTGATCGCCGTGGACCGGCAGAACCGTCCGGTGCTGAAGCCGGCCGCGCCGGCCGCTGCCGCCAAGGCCAAGGAGTAAGCCGGTGCGCCGCTTCAATCTCTCCGAGTGGGCGCTGGCCAACCGACCCCTGGTGCTGTTCGCGATGCTGGCGTTCGCGCTGATCGGCGCGTGGTCGTACAAGCATCTGGGCCAGTCCGAGGATCCGCCGTTCACCTTCAAGGCGATGGTGGTGCGCACGCTGTGGCCGGGCGCTACCGCCGAACAGGTCTCGCGGCAGGTGACCGAGCCGCTCGAGAAGGCGCTGATGAATACCGGCGAGTACGAGTTCATCCGCTCGTATTCTCGGCCGGGCGAGTCGCAGATCATCTTCATGGCGCGCGACAGCCTGCGGTCCAAGCAGATCCCCGACCTCTGGTACCAGGTGCGCAAGCGTGTGGGGGACATCCGCCCGACACTGCCGCGTGAAATCGTCGGTCCGTTCTTCAACGATGAGTTCGGCGACACCTACGGCAACATCTATGCGTTGACCGGCAAGGGCTTCGACTACGCGGTGATGCGCGACTACGCCGACCGCATCCAGCTGGAACTGCAGCGCGTGCCCGATGTCGGCAAGATCGACCTGGTCGGCCTGCAGGACGAGAAGGTGTGGATCGAGCTGTCCAACACCCGCCTGGCCACGCTGGGTGTGTCGATGCAGCAGGTACAGCAGGCGCTGGCCGACCAGAATGCGGTCACCGGCACCAGCTTCTTCGAGACCGCCACCGACCGCGTGCAGCTGCGCGTGACCGGCCAGTTCAACGACATCGAAGCGATCCGCCAGTTCCCGATCCGCGCCGGTGACCGCACCGTGCACCTGGGCGACATCGCCGAGGTCAAGCGTGGCTTCGCCGATCCGGCGTCGCCGAAGATGCGCTTCATGGGTGAAGAGGCCATCGGCCTGGCAGTGGCGATGAAGGATGGCGGTGACATCCTCAAGCTCGGCGCCAATCTCGATGCCGAGTTCGGGCGCCTGCAGAAGACCCTGCCGGCGGGCATGCAGCTGCGCAAGGTGTCCGACCAGCCGCAGTCGGTGGAAGAGTCGGTCGGCGAGTTCGTGCAGGTGCTGACCGAAGCCGTAGTGATCGTGTTGCTGGTCAGCTTCTTCTCGCTGGGCCTGCGCACCGGCCTGGTGGTAGGTGTGACCATCCCGCTGGTGCTGGCGATGACCTTCTTCGTCATGCACTACTTCGACATCGGCCTGCACAAGATCTCGCTGGGCGCGCTGGTGCTGGCGCTGGGCCTGCTGGTGGACGATGCGATCATCGCGGTGGAGATGATGGCCACCAAGATGGAGCAGGGCTACGACCGCCTGCGTGCGGCCAGTTTCGCCTGGGAGTCGACCGCGTTCCCGATGCTGACCGGTACGCTGATCACGGCGGCCGGCTTCCTGCCGATCGCCACGGCGGCATCGAGCACGGGTGAGTACACCCGCTCGCTGTTCCAGGTGGTGACCATTGCGCTGGTGGTGTCGTGGATCGCGGCGGTGCTGTTCATCCCGTACCTGGGCGACAAGATGCTGCCGGACCTGTTCAATCCGCAGCCGCCGAAGCCGGGCAGCCTGTCCGCGCGCTGGCTGGCCAAGCGCCAGCAGTGGGCCGACCGCTATCCGGCGCTGGCCAACCTGATCGCGCCGCCGCAGCACGGGCACGACCATGATCCGTACCAGCGCCCGTTCTATCGCAGCTTCCGTCGCTTCCTCGATGGCTGCCTGCGCCACCGCTGGTGGGTGATCGCCGCGACCATCGCCCTGTTCGTGTTCTCGCTGATGATGTTCCGCTTCGTGCCGCAGCAGTTCTTCCCGGATTCGACCCGGCCGGAACTGATGGTGGACATCGAGCTGGCCGAGGGCGCGTCGCTGCGCTCGACCCAGGCCCAGGCCGAGAAGCTGGAGAAGCTGCTGTCCAACCGCGATGGCATCGCCAACTACGTGTCCTACGTGGGCACCGGTTCGCCGCGCTTCTACCTGCCGCTGGACCAGCAGCTGCCGGCCACCAACTTCGCCCAGTTCGTGGTGCTGGCCAAGGACATCAAGTCGCGCGAAAGCACCCGCGACTGGCTGCTGCATGAGGTGATCCCGAAGTTCCCGGACGTACAGATGCGCGTCACCCGCCTGGAGAACGGCCCACCAGTCGGCTATCCGGTGCAGATGCGTATTTCCGGCGAGCACATCGAGAAGGTGCAGGCGATCGCACGGCAGGTCGAGGCCAAGGTGCGTGAAAACCCGCACGTGATGAACGTCAACCTGGACTGGAGCGAGCCGAGCAAGGTGGTGCGGTTGGTGATCGACCAGGAGCGTGCGCGCGCGCTGGGTGTGAGCAGTGCCCAGGTCAGCCAGTTCCTGTCCAGCTCGCTGGCCGGGCAGTCAGTGAGCGTGTATCGCGAAGGCAACCGCCAGATCGAGATGCTGCTGCGCGGGCCGGCCGATGAACGCAACCAGCTGGAGCTGCTGTCCAGCCTGTCGATGCCGACCGCCAACGGCGGCAGCATCACGCTGTCGCAGGTGGCGACGATGGAGTACGGCTTCGAGGATGGCATCATCTGGCACCGTAACCGTCTGCCGACGGTGACCGTGCGCGCCGACATCAGTGATGGCATGCAGCCACTCGACGTGGTGCATCAGATCCTGCCGACGCTGGATGGCATCCGTGCCGAGCTGCCGAATGGCTACCTGCTGGAAACCGGCGGTACCGTGGAGGATTCGGCACGTGGCCAGAACTCGATCAAGGCCGGCATGCCGCTGTTCCTGATCGTGGTGGCCACGCTGCTGATGCTGCAGCTGCGCAGCTTCTCGCGCGCGGCGATGGTGCTGGTGACCGCGCCGCTGGGCATCATTGGTGCCACGTTGTTCCTGCTGCTGTTCCGCGCGCCATTCGGCTTCGTGGCGCTGCTGGGCACGATCGCGCTGGCGGGCATGATCATGCGCAACTCGGTGATCCTGATTGACCAGATCCAGCAGGACATCGATGCCGGGCATGACCGCTGGCATTCGATCATCGATGCGACCGTGCGCCGTTTCCGCCCGATTGTGCTGACCGCGCTGGCGGCCGTGCTGGCGATGATTCCGCTGTCGCGCAGCGCGTTCTATGGCTCGATGGCGATCTCGATCATGGGTGGCCTGATCGTGGGCACCGTGCTGACCCTGGTGTTCCTGCCGGCGCTGTACGCGGCGTGGTTCCGGGTCAAGCCGGACGAATCCGGGGCGTAACGCCCCGGGTTCTGCGGCCACTGCCCTGGTAGGTGCCAACCTTGGTTGACACTGATGCACGCATCCACGCATGGCGTGGATTTACCGCAGCGGGTCTTGGCCCTGGTAGGTGCCAACCTTGGTTGGCACTGATGCACGCATCCACGCATGGCATGGATTTACCGCAGCGGGTCTTTGCCCTGGTAGGTGCCAACCTTGGTTGGCACTGATGCACGCATCCACGCATGGCGTGGATCTACCGCAGCGGGTCTTGGCCCTGGTAGGTGCCAACCTTGGTTGGCACTGATGCGTGCATCCACGCATGGCGTGGATCTACCGCAGCGGGTCTTGGCCCTGGTAGGTGCCAACCTTGGTTGGCACTGATGCGTGCATCCACGCATGGCGTGGATCTACCGCAGCGGGTCTTGGCCCTGGTAGGTGCCAACCTTGGTTGGCACTGTTGCACGCATCCACGCATGGCGCGGATTTACCGCAGCGGGTCTTCACCCTGGTAGGTGCCAACCTTGGTTGGCACTGTTGCACGCATCCACGCATGGCGTGGATTTACTGCAGCTGCAGGCCGCTCCGCAGCACCGGCAGCAGCCATTCGATGAACACCTGCACGCGTTGCGCGCGGTGCTGCCGATGCGGTTGCAACAGGGTCACCGGCAGCGGTTGCGCCACGTGCTGTGGCATCACTTCCACCAGCGCACCGGATTGCAGTTCGGCCTGCACGTCGTAGCGCGGAATCTGCAGCAGGCCGAGCCCCGCCAAGCAGCACGCGATCGAGGCCTCGGCGCTGTTTACCCGTACCCAGCCAGGCATTGGCAGCGTGCGCAGCTGGCCACCGTCCTGCCATTCCCACGGTTCCACCCGCGCCGTGGTCGGCGATGCGTAGTTCACCGCGCGGTGCTGCTGCAGGTCGGCAGGATGCTGCGGTACGCCGTGTTCGCGCAGGTAGGCCGGCGCGGCGACGTTGACGAAGTCGAGCTGTCCCAGCATGCGGGCCACCAGGCTGGAGTCACCCAGCTGGCCGACCCGCAGCACCGCATCACAGCCGTCTTCGATCAGGTTCACCGCGCGGTCGGTCATGCCCAGGTCCACTTCAACCTGCGGATGGCGCGCGAAGAAGTCGGGCAGGGCCGGGGCGAGGATGCGGCGGCCGATCCGGCTGGGCACATCGATCTTCAGCAGGCCCACCGGCTGCGCATCGTCTTGCCGGAACAGCGATTCGGCGTCTTCAACTTCGGCGATCAGGCGCAGGCAGCGGGCATGGAACACGTCGCCGTCGTGGGTGGTGGAGACCCGCCGGGTCGAGCGCTGCAGCAGGCGGGTACCGAGCCGCTGCTCCAGCTCGGCCACCGCCGCGGAAACGGTGGAGCGGGGCAGGCCGAGCTGGTCGGCGGCGCGGGTGAAGCTGGCGCATTCCACCACCCGGGTGAAGATGCGGAAGCGATCGATCCGGTCCATTGTTCGCCTACTCTGGAAAGTTAAGTCAATGTGGCGGGCTTTATCCGCATTTTCTGCACGATATCGTCGTCAGGGCAGGGTTGCCACCCCGGGCAGCCCCCTCCTGAGACAAACGCCATGACCGACCATTCCCTCAAGGGCAAGACCGTGCTGATCGCCGGTGGCGCCAAGAACCTGGGCGGACTGATCGCCCGCGACTTCGCCAGCCAGGGCGCCAAAGCCATCGTCATCCACTACAACAGTGCCGCCACCCAGGCTGATGCGGAAGCAACGGTCGCCGCCGTGCAGGCCGCTGGCAGCAAGGCGGTGGCGCTGCAGGGCGACCTGACTTCGGCCGCAGCGATGGAGCGCTTGTTCGCCGATGCCGTGGCTGCAGCCGGCCGGCCGGACATCGCCATCAATACCGTCGGCAAAGTGCTGAAGAAGCCGATGCTGGAGATCAGCGAAGCCGAGTACGACGAGATGAGCGCGGTCAATGCCAAGGCTGCCTTCTTCTTCCTGAGGGAGGCCGGCCGCCACGTCAACGACGGCGGCCGCATCTGCACTCTGGTCACCTCGTTGCTGGGTGCGTTCACGCCGTTCTATTCCAGCTATGCCGGCACCAAGGCACCGGTCGAGCATTTCACCCGCGCGGCGTCCAAGGAGTTCGGTGAGCGTGGCATCTCGGTGACCGCGATCGGCCCCGGTCCGATGGACACGCCGTTCTTCTATCCGGCCGAGAGTGCCGATGCGCAGGCGTACCACAAGACCGCGGCGGCACTGTCGCCTTTCACCCGCACCGGCCTGACCGACATCGCCGACATCGTGCCGTGGATCCGCTTCCTGGTCACCGACGGCTGGTGGATGACTGGCCAGACCATCCTGGTCAATGGCGGTTACACCACCAAGTAGAGACGAATCACCCGCGATTGCGGCGGACCTGAAGCGTCGCGCCATGCTCGACGCTTCATCCTGTAGGCCGTCCACGGGCACAATAGCCGGCTGTTCTGGGCCCGGAGTGCCAGCATGTTCCCTCGCACGTTCCAAGCTTTCACGTTGATGTTGATTGCCTCCAGCGGCGTTGCCGATGCAACGCCCGCAGGAACCGATGCCCAGCAGTTCCAGCAGAACCTGATCGCAGTGCTGGAATGCCGCGCGACACCTGCGGTGCGGCAGGCACTGGGCAGCCAGCTGCGGGTCGTCCGCTATGGCTCTGCAACGGAACGACCGGCGCACCTGCGTGGCTGGCGCTTCATCGCAGCCGATCACCCCGAGATCGAGAGCGCGGTCACGCGCATCGAACTGCCTGCGCCCATCACCGCCAACGGCATCACCACCCGCGAGCTGCTGGCTGACGACCTCGGTCTGGGCATGTTCCTCGATGCGGTGCAGCGTGAGCGCATCGTGGCCGAGGACGGCCTGCAGATGCGGACCAGCACGCTGCACGAGCCGTTCCGGGCCTGGTGGCGACCAGCGTCGGATGTTGCTGCGGCGGCACAGGCCTGGCGGGTGATACGAAGCGAGGGCGCAGGCAACCGCCTGTCGTGTGATTACCGGGAGCGATATCAGAAACTGGACGACCAGCAGGCGGCCGACCGCCTGCGCGAGGACCTGGTAGCGGTTCTGGAGTGCCGCGCGGACGCGGCGGCCTGGCAGCGCTTTGGCGAATTCTGGACGCGTGTCAGCGCGCACAGCCCGCTTGGGTGGCCGGCGCAGGTACGCGCGCTGGACGCACCTGCATGCATGGCTCGCGAAGGCGGCTCCCGTTGTGAGCGGATGACGCTCGATGCGCCGATCACCGTGCATGGCCTGACCGTGTCTTCGGTGATGATCGAGCCCAGCTACGCGTCAGGCCATGTTGCAGCGGACCTGGGCATGGTGCCCGTCGACGATGCACTTCAGGCGGCGATTCCAGGTGCTAAGGCGGCCGGGGAAATCATCTGGACCTTGCCGGCATCACCTCTGCAGGAGCGGCCGCGCGAGCGCTTCGTGGTGCGCACCGCCGATGGGCGCACACTGATGGGGTGTGCGACGTCCAAGGCGGTCCACAGAGGACGGTAGCCCTATGCGTGCGCGCCGGTGCCGGGCAATGCCCGGCACCGTCATGCATCAGCCCAGCTTCGCCAGCACCGCATCTGTCGCGGTGGCGGTACTCACCGCCTGGCCCTTGGCGGCCAGGTCGGCAGTGAACACACCATCATCCAGCACGGCGTGCACGGCGGCTTCCACCGCGGCGGCTTCCGCTTCCAGCCCCAGCGAATGGCGCAGCAGCATCGCGGCGCTGAAGATCGTCGCGTATGGGTTGGCGATGCCCTTGCCGGCGATGTCCGGGGCCGAACCATGGATCGGCTCGTAGATGCCGACCGCACCGGGTTCGCCGAGCGAGGCCGAGGGCAGCAGGCCCAGCGAGCCGGCCAGCATCGACGCCTCATCGGTGAGGATGTCGCCGAACATGTTCTCGGTGACGATCACGTCGTACTCGCGCGGCTTGGCCAGCAGGTGCATCGCCATCGAATCGACCAGCTGGTGCTCCAGCGCAACGTCCGGGAACTCCTCGCGGCCGATGCGCGCGGCCACGTCACGCCACAGGCGCGAGGTTTCCAGCACGTTGGCCTTGTCCACCGAGGTGACCTTGCCGCGACGCTGTTGCGCCAGGCGGAAAGCGCTGCGCAGCACGCGCTCGATCTCGGCTACGGTGTAGCGGCACAGATCGCTGGCGCTGTCGGCGTCGCGGGTCTTGTCGCCGAAGTAGATGCCGCCGGTCAGCTCGCGCACGACCACGAAGTCCACGCCCTGCAGCAGCTCGGCCTTGATCGGCGAGGCGTGCAGCGCGGCTTCATGGGTGCGCACCGGGCGCAGGTTGGCATACAGGCCCAGCGCCTTGCGGATCGCCAGCAGGCCCTGTTCCGGGCGCACCTTGGCGTTGGGATCGGACCACTTCGGGCCGCCGACCGCACCCAGCAGCACCGCGTTGGCGGCCTGGCAGGCGGTCAACGTAGAGGCCGGCAGCGGCTCGCCATGGCGGTCGATGGCGATGCCACCGATGTCGTGCTCGCTGAAGGTGAAGGTGTGGTTGAAGCGTTCGGCGACGGCCTTCAGGACGGCGACTGCCGCGGCGGCCACTTCCGGGCCGATGCCATCACCGGGCAGGACAACAATTTCAGCGTGCATGCTCACTCTCGTAGCGTTCGATTTCAGGGACACGGCCCAACAGATACCCCAACTGGTCGACGCCTTCCAGCAGGCAGGTCTGCGAGAAGCCATCCAGCGGGAAGGAATAGACGCGCCCATCGGGCGTGCGCAGCTCGCGCGCGGCCACGTCGATGGTCAGCTCGTCGTCCGGGCGCTGCATCAGCGCCTGCACGTCGGCTTCGTCCAGCACGATCGGCAGCAGGCCGTTCTTCAGCGAGTTGCCGCGGAAGATGTCGGCGATCTCGCTGCTGACAATGGCGCGCAGGCCCAGGTCGGTCAGTGCCCACGGTGCATGCTCGCGCGACGAGCCGCAGCCGAAGTTGCGGCCCGCCAGCAGGATGCTGCGGCCGGCGTTGTGCGGCTGGTTGAAGGCGAAGTCGGCCACCGGCGAGCCGTCGGCCTGCCAGCGCCAGTCATTGAACGCGTTGCGGCCCAGGCCGGCGCGTTCGGTGGTGGACAGGAACCGCGCCGGAATGATCTGGTCGGTGTCGATGTTGGTCTGGCGCAGCACCACGCTGGCCGAGGTCAGGGTACGGAAACCGGCCATCACGCCACCTCCTGTGCGAACAGTTCGCGGGTATCGGCGACGTGCCCGTTCACCGCGGCCCACGCCGCGCTCATCGGTGAGGCCAGCAGCGTGCGCGAACCGGGTCCTTGGCGGCCTTCGAAGTTGCGGTTGCTGGTGCTCACGGCCAGCTGCCCGGGCGCGACCAGATCGCCGTTCATGGCGATGCACATCGAGCAGCCCGGCTCGCGCCACTCGGCACCGGCCGCGCGCACGATCTCATGGATGCCTTCGGCCTCGGCCTCGCGCTTGACGATCTCCGAGCCCGGCACCACCAGCATGCGCACCCGCTCGGCGACGCGGCGACCGCGCAGCACCTGGGCCACTTCGCGCATGTCGCTCAGGCGGCCGTTGGTGCACGAGCCGACGAACACCACGTCCACCGGCGTACCTGCCAGCGCCCTGCCGGCCTGGAAATGCATGTAGTCCAGGCCTTTCTGTGCGGCAGCATCGTTGGCCGCCGGAATCGGCGCATCCACTGCGATGGCGGTGCCCGGATGGGTGCCCCAGGTCAGGGTCGGGCGGATATCGGCAGCGTCGATGTGCACTTCACTGTCGAAACGCGCGCCCTCATCGCTGCGCAGCTGCTGCCAGCGCGCCACGGCAGCGTCGAAGTCGGCGCCCTTGGGACCACGTGGGGTCGCGGCGACGAAGTCGAAGGTGACCTGGTCCGGCGCCACCATACCGGCGCGTGCGCCGGCCTCGATCGACATGTTGCACAGGGTCATGCGCTGTTCCATGTCCATCGCTTCGATGGTGCTGCCACGGAATTCGATCACGTGGCCGGTTCCGCCGTTGACGCCAATCACGCCGATGATGTGCAGGACCACGTCCTTGGCGCCAACGCCGGGAGCCAGCGGCCCATCAACAGTGATCGCCAGCGTCTTCGCCTTGCGCTGCAGCAGGCACTGCGTGGCCAGCACGTGGCCGACTTCACTGGTACCGATGCCGAACGCCAGCGAGCCGAAGGCCCCGTGGGTGGAGGTGTGGCTGTCGCCACAGACGATGGTCATGCCGGGTTGGGTGAAGCCTTGTTCCGGCGCGATCACGTGGACGATGCCGCGATTGTCCGAGGCCATGTCGAACAGCTCGATGCCGTGCTCGGCGCAGTTGCGTGCCAGCGTGGCGACCTGGGCTTCGGAGGCGGCGCTGGCATAGGGCAGCGTGCCATCGGCGGCAGCCGGCAGGGTCGGCGTGGAGTGGTCCATCGTCGCCTTGGTGCGATCCGGGCGGCGCGGCGACAGGCCGCGCTCGCGCAGTTCGGTGAACGCCTGCGGCGAGGTCACCTCGTGGATCAGGTGCAGGTCGATGTACAGCACGGCGGGCGCGCTGGCGGATTCAGGGACAACCACGTGGGCGTCCCACAGTTTGTCGTACAGGGTGCGGGGTGCGGAAGTCATGCGTGTGCCTGGCAGAAGTACGAAGGTGCGGACATCAGGAAAGATAGCGAAAAGGTCATGTCAGCGACGGCGGGCGAGCACCCGCAGCCGCACGTAGTCGGCCAGCGGCTGGCCGGCGGCATTGCGCGGCAGCTCGGCCAGCAATGCGGTGGCGGCCTCGCGCACGGTGGCGCGTGCCTCGGCCGGCAGGTCGTCCAGCAGCGGCGCAGCGAATACCCGCAGCCAGCCGGCAACGCCGGTAGGCAGTGCGGTCGGGCGCGGCGTGCACTCGATCAGCTGCACCTGGAAACCATGCTGGCGCAGGCGGTCGGCATAGGCATCGGCAGTGGGGAAGTACCACTGGAAGGCACTGGCGCCGTGGCCGTGGGCCACGCGCGCGGCCTGCACCGCCGCGATGATGGTGGCCACGTTGCCATGGCCGCCGAATTCGGCGACGAAGCGGCCGCCGGGGCGCAGGGCGCGGCGCACACCTTCCAGCACCTGGTCGGGGTTACCCATCCAATGCAGTGCCGCATTGCTGAACACCGCATCGAACTCGCTGTCGAACGACAGCGCGTGCCCATCCATCACCTGCGCATCGACACCGCGCGCGCGGGCGGCGATCACCAGTTCCGGTGAGGCATCCACACCGTGGATGTGCGCGCCGCTGAGCGCCAGCTCGGTGCTGAGCACGCCATCGCCACAGCCCAGGTCGAGGATGCGTTCACCGGCGCGCGGGTCGAGCAGGCGCGATACCGCGCCGCCGAGCAGCGGCACGAAGCTGGCGTCGATCGCATAATCCTGGGCGTTCCACTGCTGGCCAGCGGCGCTGGCCGGGGTGGGGGTGTCGAAGGCGCTCATGGCGGGGTCCTCAGGCGGTGGCGGGGGTGGCAACGTCGGTGTTGCTGTGGGCGGCAGCCTGGCGCTGGCGTAGCAGGCGGTTGGCCACATCCAGCCAGGCCAGCGCGGAGGCTTCGATGATGTCCTTGCTGGTGCCGGTGCCGTCGTACTCCACGCCCTCGTGGCGTACGCTCAGATTGGCTTCGCCGCGCGCATCGGCGCCGATGCCGACGCTGTGCACGTGGTAGCTGTCCAGCATCAGCTGCACGCCGGTAGCGGCCGACAGCGCGCCGAACAGTGCATCGACCGGGCCATCGCCCTGCGCGGTCTCGGCCACGCGGTTGCCGTCCGGGTCGGACAGTTCGACCAGTGCATTGGCGCGGCTGCCGACGTCGCTGATGGTCATCGACGCCAGGCGGTAGCCCTGCGCGTTGGAGCCGCCCTGCATCAAGGTTTGCAGGTCGGCATCGGTGACCACGCGCTGCTGTTCGCACAGACCCTTGAACTGCTCGAACACCAGCTTCAGTTCGTCTTCGTCCAGCCAGAAGCCCAGCGCACGCAGGCGCGCTTCGACGGCGGCGCGGCCACTGTGGCGGCCCAGCACCATCTGCGAATCTTCCCAGCCCACGTCTTCCGGACGCATGATTTCGTAGGTGCCGCGGTGGCGCAGCATGCCGTGCTGGTGGATGCCCGATTCGTGGGCGAAGGCATTGGCACCGACGATGGCCTTGTTGCGCTGTACCGGCATGCCGACCAGGCGCTGCAGCAGCTGCGAGGTGCCGACGATGCGCGGGGTGTTGATCGAACTGTCCTGCTCGTAGAAGGCCTGGCGCACCTTCAGCACCATCGCGATCTCTTCCAGCGAGCAGTTGCCGGCGCGCTCGCCGATGCCGTTGATGGTGCATTCGACCTGGCGCGCGCCGCCTTCGATGGCGGCCAGCGAGTTGGCCACGGCCAGGCCCAGGTCGTTGTGGCAATGCGCGCTGAAGATCACGTTGGCGGAATTCGGCACGTCGGCGACGCCGGCGATGACCTGCTGGAACATCGCGCGGATCTCTTCCGGCGTGGTGAAGCCGACGGTGTCGGGCAGGTTGATGGTGGTGGCGCCGGCAGCGATGGCCACGCGCGCGACTTCGATCAGGTAGTCCAGCTCGGTGCGGGTGGCATCCTCGGCCGAGAATTCGACATCGTCGATATAGGACCGGGCCAGCGATACGTGCTTGCGTACCGACTCCAGTACCTGCTCGCGGGTCATCCGCAGCTTGTGCTCGCGGTGCAGCGGGCTGGTCGACAGGAACACGTGCAGGCGCGGGTTGGCAGCGGCCTCCAGCGCACGTGCCGAGGTTTCGATGTCGGCCTGCAGGCAGCGCGACAGCACCGCCAGGGTCAAGCTCGGGCGGCGCAGTTCGCGGCCGATCAGTGCCATCGCCTCACGGTCGGACTGCGAGCTGGCCGGGAAGCCGGTCTCGATGATGTCCACGCCCAGTTCGTCCAGCGCACGCGCCATCACCAGCTTCTGCGGCGGGCTCATGCTGCAGCCGGGGGACTGCTCGCCGTCACGCAGGGTGGTGTCGAAGATGCGGATGCGCGGGGTGGTAATTCGTTCGATGGTGGTCAC
This sequence comes from Stenotrophomonas sp. STK17_22, assembly GCF_051983905.1. Taxonomy (NCBI): domain Bacteria; kingdom Pseudomonadati; phylum Pseudomonadota; class Gammaproteobacteria; order Lysobacterales; family Lysobacteraceae; genus Stenotrophomonas; species Stenotrophomonas sp. STK17_22. Next base: position 4,319,146 of record NZ_CP197010.1, on the reverse strand, counting down.
AGGGAAATCTCCTCGACAGCGGGTGCGACGGCTTGCAGGGGGGAAGGGGAAGAGGTGGGGGAAGCGATGGCGCTGGGCTTGGCGGGCGAGCGCGGTGTTTCGCTGCGCCGTCGCCGTGGTTTGCGTGGCGGGCGCGGGCGGATGTCGGTGAGCAGGCCGGCGAGGACGCCGGCATCGATGTTGCCGCCGGAGACCACCGCACACTTGCGGCGGCCGGCGACGCGGCGGCCGGCGGCCAGTGCCAGCGCACCGGCGCCCTCGGCGATGATGTGTTCTTCCAGTGCCAGGCGGACCAGGGTTTCGCGCAGTTCGGCTTCGCGCACGATCACCACATCGTCCAGCAGCGAGGTGCACAGGCGGCGGGTCAGGAAGCCGGGAATCTTCACCCGCACGCCGTCGGCCAGCGAAGCAACGGGGGCGATCTCGCGCACGTCACCGTGGATCGCGCGGGCCATCGAATCGACGCCTTCCACCTGCGCGCCAACGACGCGGACGCCCTGCGATTTCAGTGCCAACGCAACGCCGGAGGCCAGCCCGCCGCCGCCGATCGGCACGATCACCACGTCCGGCGCGTGTGCGGCCAGCTCGATGCCGACCGTGCCCTGGCCGGCGATCACGTCGGCATCGTCGAACGCGGACAGGAAGCGGTAGCCGTGGCGTTGTGCCAGTTCGACCGCGAAGGCGTAGGCCTCGTCATAGCTGGTGCCGTGCTGGCGCACGGTCGCGCCCCAGTGGGCGACGCCGGCGATCTTGGTGGCGGGCGCGCCATGCGGCATCACGGTGATGGCCGGCACGTCCAGGCGGTAGGCCGCCCACGCCACGCCCTGGGCATGGTTGCCGGCCGAGGCGCAGATCACTGGCCGGGTATCGCCGCGCTCGCGGCCGGCCAGCAGCGCATTCAATGCGCCGCGTACCTTGTAGGAACCGGTGCGCTGCAGGTTCTCCAGCTTCAGCCAGGTACCGAAGCGTTCGGCATGGTGCAGCGGGGTGGGCGGCAGGAAGCGGCGCAGACGAGCCTGCGCCGCCAGTACGTCGGCGACGCTTACGTCGCCGACATCGCTTTCCTGGCTGGTGTCAGCGGCCGGCATGGGCCACCAGCGCAGTGCAGAAGACCGCCGCATGCGGGCACGGGCGGCGAAGAAGACGCCTCCGTACCGGCACCGTGGTCGCTACGGTACGGGTGTTCATACGGATGCTCCTTCCACGGCGGTGACCTGCACGGACACGCAGTCGTAGATCTTCTCGATCTGCCGGCACAGCGTTTCCGCCGGACGCTGGCCATCCACCACCAGCTGCAGGTGCCAGCGGCCATCGTCGGCGGCCACCGGCGCACCACTGATCGCACGCGGCGCGAAGCCACGGCGTTCGGCCATGCCGATCACGCGCAGCAGCGCGCCTTCGGCCGGGTGCAGCACCAGGTCAAGCCGGTATTGCATTGGGGGTCTCCTGGCGGGCATGGGCGGGGTTGCTTTCCAGCATCGTGCTGTTGGCGGTGTTCGGCGGCACCAGCGGCCACACGTTGGCGCGTGCATCGATGGCCACGTGCAGCAGCGCCGGGCCTGGTTCGGCCAGCAGTGCGGCCAGGCCGCCTTCCACGTCGTCGCGGTTGTCGATGCGGGTGGCGGCGATGCCGAACACCTGTGCCAGTGCCACGAAGTCCGGGTTGTCAGACAGGTCGATCTCGCTGTAACGCTCGGCGAAGAACAGCTCCTGCCACTGCCGCACCATGCCCAGCGAACTGTTGTCCAGCAGCACGATCTTCACCGGCAGGCGGCAACGCGCGATGGTGGCCAGCTCCTGCACGTTCATCATGAAGCTGCCGTCGCCGGAGACCAGCACCACGGTGCGCTCGGGGCATGCGAACTGCGCACCCATCGCGGCCGGCAGGCCGAAGCCCATGGTGCCCAGCGCGCCACTGGTCAGATGATTGCGCGGGTGGTTGAAACGGCAGTGCTGGGCGACCCACATCTGGTGCTGGCCGACATCGCAGGCGATCACTGCATCGGCCGGTGCCAGCTCGCTCAGGCGCTTCAGCAGCGCCGGGGCGTAGATATGCTGGCCGGGGGCGTCGTAACGCGCAGCGAAACGATCACGATGCTGTGCACAGCGCTTGCGCCATGCGTCCTGGTGGGCCTTGGGGGAGGGGAAGGCCGCACGCAGGGCGCGGATGGCATGGCTGACGTTGCCGGGCACGGCGACGTCGGCGCTGCGCAGCTTGGAGATCTCGTAGGCGTCGGCGTCGATGTGGACGACGCGGGCGAACGGTGCGAACTCGGCCAGCTTGCCGGTGGCACGGTCATCGAAGCGCGCACCCAGCACCAGCAGCAGGTCGCTTTCCTGCACCGCCATGTTGGCCGCGCGGGTACCGTGCATGCCCAGCATGCCCAGCGACTGCGGGTGGTGGGCCGGCAACGCGCCCAGCCCACGCAGGGTCATCACCGTGGGGATGGCGCTGGCCTCGACGAAGTCGCGCAGGTCCTGCACCGCGTCGCCCAGCGCGATGCCACCACCGGCGTAGACCACCGGCTTTTCGGCGGCTGCCAGTGCGGCGATGGCCTCGGCGATGGCCGCTTCGGCCGGCGCAGGCGGCGGCTCGATGCTGCTCGGCACGTGCGCTGGCAGATGACTGGCATCGGCCAGCTGCACGTCCTTGGGCAGGTCGATCAGCACCGGGCCGGGCCGGCCTTCGCGGGCGATCCGGAATGCATCGGCGACCACGCGCGGCAGGTCATCGACGCTGCGCACCAGCCAGCTGTGCTTGACGATCGGCATCGTCAGGCCGAACACATCCAGTTCCTGGAAGGCGTCGGTGCCCAGCAGCGGCGTGCCGACCTGACCGGTGATGCAGACCATCGGTACCGAATCCAGCATCGCATCGGCAATGCCGGTGACCAGGTTGGAGGCGCCCGGGCCGGAGGTGGCCACGCAGACACCCGCCTGGTTGCTGGCGCGGGCAAAACCGTTGGCGGCCAGCGCCGCGCCCTGCTCATGGCGTACCAGGATGTGCTTCAGCGACGAATCCACCAGCGCGTCGTAGAACGGCATGATGGTGCCACCGGGATAGCCGAACAGCGTGCGGACGCCTTCGGCCTCCAGCGCCTGGGTCAGCCAGCGCGCGCCGTTGGGCGGCGCGCTGCGATGTGTCGAAGAGTTCATGGGGGAACCTTGCAAAGCGGGTGGGGGAGGGCCGCGCGGTTACGCGGCCTGTCCTTGCAACCAGACCATCTTGGCGCGCAGTTCCTTGCCTACCTTCTCGATCGGGTGCTCCAGGTCGGCCTGCTTGAACCTGTTGTAGTTCGGCAGGCCCGCTTCGTACTCGGCCACCCAGTTCTTGGTGAAGGTGCCGTCCTGGATGTCCTTCAGCACTTCCTTCATGCGCGCCTTGGTGCCGGCGTCGATCACCCGCGGGCCGCTGACGTAGTCGCCGTACTGCGCGGTCTCGGAGATGAACTCCAGCATGCGCGAGATGCCGCCTTCGTAGAACAGGTCCACGATCAGCTTCAGTTCGTGCAGCACTTCGTAATAGGCGATCTCCGGCTGGTAGCCGGCTTCGACCAGGGTTTCGAAACCGGCCTGCACCAGCGCCGAGGCGCCGCCGCACAGCACCGCCTGCTCGCCGAACAGATCGGTCTCGGTTTCTTCCTTGAAGGTGGTCTGGATCAGGTTGGCGCGGGCGCCGCCGAGGCCGGCCGCATAGGCCTGCGCGTGCTGCGCAGCCTTGCCGCTGACATCCTGGTAGACCGCCCAGATGCACGGTACGCCGCGCCCGATCTCATACTCACGACGCACCAGCGCACCCGGGCCCTTCGGCGCAACCAGCACCACGTCCAGGTCGGCGCGCGGCTCGATCATGCCGTAGTGCACGTTCAGGCCATGCGCGAACAGCAGGCAGGCGCCCTGCTTCATGTTCGGCGCCAGCACGTCGTTGTAGAGCTTCTTCTGCACCATGTCCGGGGTCAGCACGGCGACCAGGTCGGCGTCTTTCACCGCTTCAGCGGGCGCGATCACGGTGAAGCCATCGGCCTGCGCCTTGGCTTCGGTCGGGCCGCCCGGACGCAGGCCTACCACCACATCGAAGCCGGATTCACGCAGGTTCAGCGCGTGGGCGCGGCCCTGGCTGCCGTAGCCGATGACGGCGATCTTGGTCTGGGGCAGGTCGTTGGTGCTCATGGGGGAGGTTCCTTGCGGTGGGAAGAAAAAGAACGGCCGGTCGTCGAGGTGACGTGCCGGCCGGTCAGGGGAAAGCGGTGGAGGAGGCGCCGCGCGTTGCACAGGCACAGCCACCACGAGGCGTCGCGGTGGTGCAGGTCCGGGTTGTGCGATCGGCGTTGTGCATGGTGGTTGCGTCTGAAACCAGGTCCTGAAATGAAAAAACCCGCACCGGGGCGGGTGCGGGTTTTTGAAGAGTTCCGGTGTGTTTGTTGCTTACACGCTGGCTCGTCCCGCACCTGTTGGTTGGGTAATAAGTACGAGCACAAGAATCGAACGCAGCGAGGCGGCGCCGGTGTCGGCGGCTTCGATGTGGGTTCGCGGTGGCGTGTTGTGATGCAACATGTGATCGAGAGGAACACAACCGTTTCGGCGCTGTCAACCCTCGCAACGGATTTTCCATCGGTTTCCGCTGCATCCAGCGCAATCGCTTGCGGCACAAGGATGGTTGCCACTGAAAGTGTTTCGGTGAACCCGAATTCACTCCTTTCAGGGCAGTTTTTGCGCGGAATTAGGCGGATTTTCGCCTTGGTGGGGGCGGACCTTCCGCACCCACCCCAGGATCAACGTCCATGACCTCTGCCCGATACCGCATGCCGGCCGCAGCGGCGAAGATCGAGGGACCACCCTTCCATCGGAACCCGACCGTGTCCCGACGCCTTGCCCGTTCCCTGCTGGCCGCTGCTCTGCTGGCCGCTGTGCCCGCACTGTCTTCCGCCGCCGACCGCATCACCGGCCACACCTTTGCCACGCGTTCGGAGGTAATCGCCCCGCATGCGATGGCTGCCACTTCACAGCCGCTGGCCACCCAGATCGCGCTGGACGTGATGAAGGGCGGTGGCTCGGCGGTGGACGCGGCGATCGCCGCCAACGCCGCGCTTGGCCTGATGGAGCCGACCGGCAACGGCATCGGCGGCGACCTGTTCGCCATCGTCTGGGACCCGAAGACGCAGAAGCTCTATGGCTACAACGGTTCGGGCCGTTCGCCGAAGTCACTCACCCCGGCCGAGTTCCAGCGCCGTGGCCTGAAGGACATCCCGGCTACCGGCCCGCTGCCGGTCTCCGTGCCCGGCGCAGTCGATGGCTGGTTCGCGCTGCACGACCGCTTCGGCCGCAAGCCGATGGCCGACAACCTGGCGCCGGCGATCCGCTACGCCCGCGAGGGCCATCCGGTGGCCGAGGTGATCGCCTACTACTGGGACCGCTCGGTGCCCAAGCTGTCGCAGTACCCGGGCTTCAAGGAACAGTTCACGATCAACGGCCATGCCCCGCGCAAGGGCGAGATGTGGAAGAACCCGAATCTGGCCAGCACGCTGCAGAAAATCGCCGACGGCGGTCGTGATGCCTTCTACAAGGGCGATATCGCCCGCACCATCGGCGACTACTTCAAGGCCAACGGCGGCTTCCTGAGCTACCAGGACATGGCCGACCACCACGGTGAGTGGGTCGAACCGGTCAGCAGCAACTACCGTGGCTACGACGTGTGGGAGCTGCCGCCGAACAGCCAGGGCATCGCCGCGCTGCAGATCCTCAACGTGCTGGAAGGCTACGACTTCTCGAAGATTCCCTTTGGTTCACCCGAGCATGTGCACCTGTTCGTGGAAGCGAAGAAGCTGGCCTTCGCCGACCGCGCGCGCTTCTATGCCGACATGGCGTTCCAGCCGGCGCCGGTGCAGAAGCTGATTTCCAAGGACTACGCCGCACAGCGCCGCGCGCTGATCTCGATGGACAAGGCGCTGAAGGAAGTGCAGCCGGGCACGCCGAAGCAGCTGGAAGAAGGCGACACCATCTACATGACCGTGGCCGACGCCGACGGCATGATGGTGTCGCTGATCCAGTCCAACTACCGCGGCATGGGCAGCGGCATGGCGCCGCCCGGTCTGGGTTTCATTCTGCAGGACCGTGGCGAGATGTTCGTGCTGCAGAAGAACCATCCCAACGGCTACGCACCGGGCAAGCGCCCGTTCCAGACGATCATCCCGGGGTTCATCACCAAGGGCGGCAAGCCGTATGCCAGCTTCGGCGTGATGGGTGGCGCGATGCAGCCGCAGGGCCACGCGCAGATCGTGATGAACCTGGTGGACTTCGGCATGAACCTGCAGGAGGCCGGTGATGCACCGCGCATCCAGCACGAAGGCTCGACTGAACCGACCGGGCAGGCCACGGCGATGACCGACGGTGGTGAAGTGAATCTGGAAACCGGCTTCCCGTATGAAACGGTGCGTGCGCTGATGCGCAAGGGGCATCGCATCGTGTTCGCCGATGGTCCGTATGGCGGGTATCAGGCGATCATGCGTGATCCGGAATCCGGCGTTTACTACGGTGCGTCTGAGAGTCGAAAGGATGGGCAGGCGGCGGGGTATTGAGGTTTCCCGGCCACCGGGCGGAGCCCCCTCTGCGGTGGATTCCGTAAAGCTGGGTTTGGCCGGGCGGGTGGATTGTCTGGGGGCCGCTGCAAGTACGTCCATGTAAGCTCGGTCGCCGCATCCATGCGGCTCACGCCCCCAGCCAATCCACCCGCCCGGCCACGGACAGTTTCCTGTGGCTGCCACCGCAGGAAGAGAAAGAAGAAGATCAAAAGCAAAGGCAACAGCAACAGCCGCGTGCTGTGGGTTGGGGGCGGATCCGTTTTCCACAGGAAAACGAATCCGACCCCTTCTTGTTTTCCGATACACCTCATCCACGCATGGCGTGGAAGACCAACCGTCACCGAGAAATTGTCGGAGGCGGAGAGGGGGCAGATGGCGGGACCGTCCACGGCATGGATGCCGTGGCCGAGCCTACAGGGACGTACTTGCGGCGTGTCCCGCCATCTGCCCCCTCTCCGCCAAACCAGCAGCAACCCAGAGCCGCTTGTGAAGTTGCTGTTGCAGTTGCCGTTGCTTGAGAAAAGCGGTGCAGCCGCAGGCTGCAAAACCCCCTCAATCCTGATCGTGCGCGCGCGCCGCCTCCGCCTGGGTCTCCTCCTGCGCCGCCATCTCGCGCGCGATCCACGCATCGATCATGTGCCGCTGGCGCTGCGCCTGCCGCCGCTCGCGCGTGTACTCCTGGTCCAGCACCCGGTACAGCGACACCATCACCAGCACCATCAGCAGCGCGAATGGCAACGCCGCAATCGTGATCATGCCCTGCAGTGCATCCAGGCCACCGGCCAGCAGCAACGCCGCTGCGATCAGCGCCACCGCGATGCCCCAGGCCAGCTTGCGCTTCAACGGCGGATCGCCTGCCTCGTCAGTGGACATGCTGGCCAGCACCAGCACCGCCGAATCGGCTGATGTCACGAAGAAGATCATCAGCAGCACCAGTGCGATGCAGGAAAGCAGCAAGGGCAGCGGCATGCTGTCAAACAGGGTGAACAGCACCGTTTCATAGCCGTTGCCCAGCGCCTGCACCAGGTCGGCGTGGCCGAAGATCTGCGCCCACAGCGCAGTGCCACCAAACACCGCGAACCAGAAGAAGCCCAGCACCGTGGGGGCCAGCACGACGCCGATGACGAACTCGCGGACGCTGCGCCCACGCGAGATGCGCGCGATGAACGAGCCGACGAACGGGGCCCAGGAAATCCACCACGCCCAGTAGAAGATGGTCCAGTCCGCTACCCATGTGCTGCCCGAGAACGGCGACATGCGCAGGCTCATCGTCACCAGCTGGTTGAGGTACGACCCCAGTGTGGTGGTGAACGTATCGAAGATGAATCCGGTTGGACCCAGCACCAGTACGGTGGCCGCAAGAAGCGCGGCCAGCGCAAGGTTGAAGTTGGACAGCCACTTCACCCCGCGCTCGACACCGCTGGCGGTGGAGGCCATGTACAGCACGAACGCGATGGCGATGATGGTCAGCTGCAGTGGCACACCCGCGTGCAGGCCGAACACGCGTTCCATGCCGGCAGCGATCTGGATGGTACCGAACCCCAGCGTGGTGGCCACGCCAATGGCAGTGGCAACAACCGCGGCGATGTTGACCACGCGTCCGATCCAGCCGCGATGGTGCCGGCCGATGATCGGTTGCAGCATGTCACTGACCAGTCCACGGCCATTGCGGTTGAACTGGAACCAGGCCATCGCCAGGCCGATCAGCGCGTAGATTGCCCATGGATGCAGACCCCAATGGAAGAATGCATAGCGCATCGAAGCCCGCGCCGCGTCCATGCTCTGCGGTGCGAGGCCTTCTGGAGGCTTGGTGAAGTGGGAAATCGGCTCGGCGGCGCCCCAGAACACCAGGCCGATGCCCATGCCGGCGGCGAACAGCATCGACATCCAGCTGGCGCGCGAGAACTCCGGCTCGGCATCTTCACCGCCGATGCGCAGGTTGCCGAAGCGACCGAATGCCAGGTACATCAGGAAAGTCAGCGCCAGGAACACGACCAGAAGATAGAGCCAGCCGACACTGCGGATGACATCGGCCAGTACCGACTGCACCACGGTATTGAAGGGGCCGGGTGCAACACCGGCAAGCAGCACCAGAAGCAGAACCAGTGCGATGGAAACGCGAAACACCATGAAGGAGCTTCTCCGATCAAGGGATTGAGGGGAGCGAGCAGAGCTTGCTGCGAGGGGCCGGCGACATGCAGCACAGACCGGGCAGGGGCCGCGAAGGCGGCGGGGAAACACCGACCGCAGCGGCACGATGCGCGTGCACGTTACTGAATGCGATGTCACGGTTCTGTTAATACAGAAACAGCAGATCCACGCCGTGCGTGGATGGAACCACCAGGAGCTGCAGTGCGTTCTATGCTCTAATGCACACCAAGAAGCGGGGGTACCGCGGCCATGTGGCCACGGTTGAGACAGTCCCTTGGAACCTGATCCGGCTCATACCGGCGTAGGGAAGCTTTGCAGTGCAGCCATGCCCGGACTCCGCCCAAGGACCGTCCGGGCGCGGCAGCAGTGCGCCGCCGCTTCGTCCCTGACCTTCCTGGACGATGCCCGATGAACGCACAGCTCTCCGCCCTGCAGCAACAGGCCCAGCAACTCTCCGAATCCGTGACCCGGCCCATTCCCGGCTCGCGCAAGATCCACGTGCCCGGTTCACGCCCGGATCTGCAGGTGCCGATGCGCGAGATCGCGCTGACCCGCACGCCGACCTTGTTCGGCGGCGAAGAGAATGCACCGGTGACCGTTTACGACACGTCGGGCCCGTACACCGATCCGGAGGTGCGCATCGATCTGTCCGCTGGTTTGCCGGCACTGCGTCGCGGCTGGGTGGAAGAACGCGGTGATACCGAGCGGCTGGAAGGACTGAGTTCTTCGTTCGGTCGCGATCGCGAGCATGACCCGAAGCTCGATGCGGTGCGCTTCCCCGCGCGCAGCCTGCCACGCCGTGCGCGTGCAGGTGCCAACGTCACCCAGATGCACTACGCGCGCCGCGGCATCATCACGCCGGAAATGGAATTCGTCGCCATCCGCGAGAACCAGCGGCTGGACGCGATCCGCGATGCCGGGCTGCTGCAGCAGCACCCGGGCGAGGCGTTCGGCGCTTCGATCCAGAAGATCATCACCCCGGAGTTCGTGCGCGACGAAATCGCCCGCGGCCGTGCGGTGCTGCCCAACAACATCAACCATCCGGAAAGCGAGCCGATGATCATCGGCCGCAATTTCCTGACCAAGATCAACGCCAACATCGGCAACAGCGCCGTGTCCTCGGGCATTGCCGAGGAGGTGGAGAAGCTGGTGTGGGCGATCCGCTGGGGCGGTGACACGGTGATGGACCTGTCCACCGGCAAGCACATCCATGAGACCCGCGAGTGGATCATCCGCAACTCGCCGGTGGCGATCGGTACCGTGCCGATCTACCAGGCGCTTGAGAAGGTCGATGGCCGCGCCGAAGCACTCACCTGGGAGATCTTCCGCGACACACTGATCGAGCAGGCCGAGCAGGGCGTGGACTACTTCACCATCCACGCTGGCGTGCTGCTGCGCTATGTTCCGCTCACCGCCAAGCGGGTCACCGGCATCGTCAGCCGCGGTGGCTCGATCATGGCCAAGTGGTGCCTGGCACACCACAAGGAGAACTTCCTCTACACGCATTTCGAAGACATCTGCGAAATCATGAAGGCCTACGACGTGACCTTCTCGCTGGGCGATGGCCTGCGCCCGGGCTGCATCGCCGATGCCAACGATGCCGCGCAGTTCGGTGAGCTGGAGACGCTGGGTGAGTTGACGAAGATCGCCTGGAAGCACGACGTGCAGACCATGATCGAAGGCCCCGGCCACGTGCCGATGCAGCTGATCAAGGAGAACATGGACAAGCAGCTGCGCGAGTGTGGCGAAGCGCCGTTCTATACGCTGGGCCCCCTGACCACCGATATCGCACCGGGCTACGACCACATCACCAGCGCGATCGGTGCGGCGATGATCGGCTGGTTCGGTACGGCGATGCTCTGCTACGTGACGCCGAAGGAACACCTCGGCCTGCCCAATCGCCAGGACGTGCGCGACGGCATCATGGCCTACCGTATCGCCGCGCATGCGGCGGACCTGGCCAAGGGACACCCCGGCGCGCAGGTACGCGACAACGCGCTGAGCAAGGCGCGCTTCGAGTTCCGCTGGGAAGACCAGTTCCATCTCGGGCTGGACCCGGAGAAGGCCAAGGAATTCCATGATGAGACCCTGCCGAAGGATGCGCACAAGCTGGCGCACTTCTGCTCGATGTGCGGCCCGCACTTCTGCTCGATGAAGATCACCCAGGACGTGCGCGACTACGCCGAGGCCGGCATGAAGGAGAAGTCGGAAGAGTTCCGCGCCGCCGGCGCCGAGGTCTATCACCAGGGCTGACGTGTAACGGGTAGTGCCGGCCGCTGGCCGGCATTCCGTCGTGCGTGGGACCGGGGAGAGTGCCGGCCAGTGGCCGGCACTACCGCTCATCACGCCGCTCCCGGCTATCCTCCGCCCATCACCCTGGGGAAAGGACGCCATGCCCGTTGCCATCACCACCCGCTGGCTGGCCATTGCCCGCCGCCATCCTTCGGCCTGGCTGCTGGGTGCCCAGTTGATCGCGGTGCTGCTGTATCCCGCACTTGATGACACCGCCGGCGGCCGTGCGGCACTGGGCATGTTCGGCATGGCGGTACTCGGCCTGGCGCTGTGGGTGGTCCAGCGCAGTCCGCTGGGCACCTGGCTGGCACTGCTGCTGGCCATTCCTTCGGTGGTGTTCTCGCTGGCCGGCGCACTGCTGGATCGCAGTGCGCTGGTGACCACCGCGCAGCTGCTGGAAAGCCTGCTGTACTTCTATACGGCCGGTGCGCTCATCGCCTACATGCTCCAGGACCATAAAGTCACCCGCGATGAACTGTTCGCAGCAGGTGCGACATTCACGTTGCTGGCGTGGGCCTTCGCGTTTGCTTTCGCCGTGTGCCAGCAATGGTATCCGGGCAGTTTCCAGGGCACCGGTGGTGGCGCGCAGCGCACCTGGATGGAGCTTCTTTATCTGAGCTTCAGTTTGCTCTCGGGTGTTGGCTTGAGCGACGTCGTGCCACTGCATCCGCAGGCGCGCGCCTTGGTCATGCTGGAGCAGTTTTCAGGCGTGATGTACGTAGCTTTGGTGGTTTCGCGACTGGTTGGATTGACCATGCTGCGGCGCATGTGAAAATGAACGCCAGATAAAAATTTCGCGCCCCGCAGGGCGCGAATGGTGCAGCAAATTATGTGAATGCGTCGGCGAGAGAGAGCCTGGATGTCGACCACGCGATAGGCGAGGTAACCCGCATAGGCTAGTATTCGCCCGCTTCATTGTTTTTGCGGTATGCGCCGATGCTTTGTGCGGAGTCTGGCTTTTTGCTGTTCCCAGGACGGGAGGGTATCGAAGGCAAACGCTGCCCCGGACCTGTCTCTACTGTGTAGCGGAAAATGAACAGCAGTGAAAACCAGCCCCCCGGATTCGATCGGATCCGGATAGGAGAGTGCACTGTCACTCTGTCCTCGCGTGAAGTCGAGGTCGTGGGTGCGCGTCGCCCGCGTCGGCTGACGCCGAAGGCGCTGGGCGTGCTGCGTGTGCTGCTGCGCCAGCCGGGGCGTGTTGTCACCCGCGATGAACTGTTCGCGGAAGTCTGGCCGGACACGCTGCCGACCAATGATGTGCTTACCCAGGCCGTCACCCAGCTGCGCAAGGCGTTCAGCAACGACGACGACAACGGCCAGGCCTATATCGAGACCATCGCCAAGACCGGCTATCGCCTGCTGGTGCCGGTGCAGGTACTGGACGATGTCGAGCCGGCGCCGCCGGCGGGAGCCGATGACGAAATCGTGGACATGCAACCGGCGATGGCCATCGCCGAGATGATGCCGCCACACGTGCAGGCATCGCGCCGCCGCTGGCGCCACGTCCGCCGGCGCGTACTGCTGGTGCTGGGCGTGCTGATGCTGACCACGGTGGTGGTGCTGACCGCGCTGCTGCTGCGGCGGGCACCGGCCAGCAGTTCAGCTGTGGACGCGGCCGTGGAGAACGGCACGCGGGTGATCGGCAGCCCGCAGCGTCCCTATCGGTTGATCACCGCGACCAGCGGCTTTGAAACCTATCCCACGCTTTCACCCGATGGTTCATTGGTGGCCTATGAGGGCGCCAACGAAGACGGGCAGGGCGGTGGCGCGATCAAGGTGCAGACCTCCGGCAACGCGCCTGCGCGGCAGCTGCTGGCTCCGCCGGCCGGCTCGGTCGATCGCTTCCCGAGCTGGTCGCCGGATGGACGCGAGATCGCCTTCGCGCGGTTCAGCAACAACGGCGGTTGCCAGGTGCTGATCGCCAGCGCGACCGGTGGTGCCCTGCGCCAGGCCACACGGTGTGATGGCACCGAGCTGCTCAGTTTCGACTGGACGCCGGACGGCCGTGGTCTGGTGTTCGGCAGCATGGTGGGGCGCTATGCGCATCGCGGCATCCGCAAGCTTGATCTGGCCAGTGGCCAATGGGAGGCGCTGGACTACGGTGTCGCCGAGGATGACTTCGACTATGCGCCGCGCTACTCGCCTGATGGCAAGTGGCTGGTATTCGTGCGCAATCCGCAGCTGGGCGACCTGTGGCGCATGCCGGCCGCGGGTGGCACGCCCGAGCAGCTGACCAACGAGGCCGCTGAACTGCGTGGCTGGGCCTGGTTGCGTGATGGCCGGACGATCGTGTTTGGACGCCGTGTCGACAGTGAGGTGCGCCTGTACTACCTGGACGTCGAGAGCCGCACGCTGCGCGACGCCGGGCTCGACGACGCACAATGGCCGGCGACGGCGCGCCGCGCGGGCATGCTGGCCTTCGTTCACCGCCGCGCGCAGTTCGGCATCTTCAAGGTGCCGATGGAGGGCGGTTCACCCCCGCAGCGCCTGTTTGCGTCCAGCGGCCGGGATGGGCAGCCGATGGCGGCGCCGGATGGACGCCAACTGGTGTTCACGTCCGATCGTTCAGGCAGCTTCGCGCTGTGGTGGGCGGACATGGAGCGCCCCGATTCGCTGCGGCCTATCGAAGGATTGCGGCCTGAGGCACGCCAGGCACCGGACTGGTCGGCCGACAGCCGGCGGTTGCTGGTGGTCGGGCGCGACGAACACGGACGCACGGTGGTCTATGAGATCGCCCCACGTGACGAACGCGTCCAGCCGTTGCCGGTACCGTCGGAGCAGCCGCTGCAGGCACTGTACGGCGCAAACCCGGACCAGCTGCTGGTAGTCGAGCGCGATGACCAGCAACAGACCCGGCTGAGCCTGTTTGATCGAAGCGTGCAGCCTTGGCGCCGCCTTGCCAGCATCGAGGGCGTGTCTCAGGCGCGGTTCGATCGCAGCAGCGGGCGTGTGCTGTTCACCCGCCTGGCCGCAGGTGGCCTGTGGTCGGTGGATGCGGCGCTGGCGCCAGGCAGCGTGCAGCAGATCAGCGATGACCAGCCCAGCCGGTGGCGGTACCGGGCCTGGACCGTGGCCGGCAACAGTGCGATCGGCTATCTCGGTACGTCCACCCGCTGCGGTACGACACTGGTGCTGATCCAGGCCGGGCGCGAGGAACCGGAACGCTGCCTGGATGCGGAACGCCTCAGTGCCGGCAACGGGCTGAGCGCCGGCGCCGATGGGCGCACCCTGTTCGTGGCAATGGCGGTCAGCGACGGTGCCGACATCGGTGTGATGCGTTTGCCCGAGCGCTCGCCGACGCTGCTTCCGGCGTTCTCCAAGTTGTTGCTGTTCAACGGAAATGGGCCTTCGTAATTTCTTCGTGGCGACCTCGCCGCGAATTCGTGGCGATCTCGTCTGACTTTCCTGACGTGGTGCCGCCTGATTTGGCAAAACGGAGGCCTGTACTAGGCAAATCCGTGGTGCCCCCATGCGTCAACTCTCGCTGGCCGATCGCGGCCAAACCGTCTCTCTGGACCGGTCGCTCGACGATGCTGCGCCGACCTGCCTGGGCGTGGCCCGGCTCGGCAGCCTGCAGACCGCAGGCAGCAGCTTCACTGTGTGGATGCAGGTGCGCGGCAGCTCCTGGGTGGAAGCCAAGGAAGGACGCTTCCGCTTGCGCCAGGGCGAGTGGATCGCCTTCGAGAAGGAGTCGCGGCCGCTGGTGCAGGCCGGTCGCAACGGCTTGTGCGTTGGCCTGAACCTGACGGTCGAAGCGCTGCGCGTGCTGGCCGAGATGGCCGATTGCGGTCTGTATGCCGGGCGTGGCCGCATGAACCGTGGCGATGCCCGCGTTGCGCTGCGCCTGTGGCGCGATGCGCTTGCCAGTGGCCAGCCGGCACAGGCACTGCGCCCGCTGCTGCTGCACCTGGCGGGCCTGCAGCGTGGGCTGGCCGACAACGTGCAGCGTTGCCCGGGGCGCTCGCGCAGCCGCAAGCGCCAGGTGTTCGGCCGCATGCAGCGCGCCCGCCTGTACCTGGAAGGCAACAGCCACCGCGTGGTGCGCATCGGTGAACTGGCCGAGCTGACCAACTTCTCCAGCTGGTATCTCTCCAAGACCTTCCAGAGCCTGTACGAGGAAAGCCCGCAGTCGCTTTCGGCGCGGCTGCGCCTTGAGCGCGCTGCCGACCTGCTGCGTGACACTGACATGATGGTCGGCGAAGTTGCTGCAGCCAGTGGCTTCGACAACTGCTGCAGCTTCGCGCGTGCGTTCCGCGCCCGCTACGGCCAGTCCGCATCGCGCTTCAGGGAGAACGGCGGCTTGCTGCCGCCACAATCTGCAAAGTCTCCGGTTGGTTCGCGCAAATACAGCGCTGCAACGCAATCGTAACGTGCTGGGGTGTTTTAACACGCTGCTAACACGTACCTTGGAGAGATAGATGAACGTTCGTAATCCCGCAGTGCGGCTGGGCCTTCTGCCGGCTGGCATTGCGTTGGCGCTGACGCCCGCCTTTGCTTCTGCACAGGAAGCAAAGGATGCGACCACCCTGGATCGCATCGAAATCACGGGCTCGCGCATCCGCGGCGCCTCGATGGAGACCCAGCAGCCGGTCCTCACCCTGAGCCGTGAGAACCTGGAAAAGCAGGGCTACACCACCGTCGCCGATGTCCTGCAGAACCTGACCTCGGCAGGTTCGCCGGCCATTTCCCGTGCGGACTCGCTGTCCTCCGGCGAAAACGTTGGCGGCTACTACGTCGACCTGCGCAACCTGGGCGCGCAGCGCACCCTGGTGCTGATGAACGGCAAGCGCCTGGGCGCGACCACTGCCGGCTACCAGGATCTGAGCCAGATTCCGATGGCCGCCGTCGAGCGCATCGAAGTGCTGAAGGATGGCGCCTCCGCCATCTACGGTTCGGACGCCATCGCTGGCGTGGTCAATGTGATCACCCGCAAGCGCTTCGACGGTGCTGAAGCCAGCGTCTACGTCGGCCAGTACGGCCGCGGCGACGGCGACACCAACACCTACTCGTTCACCCTCGGCTCCGAAGGCGAGCGTGGCGGCGTGACCTTGTCGGCCGAATACTCCAAGCAGGATCCGGTGTGGGCGAAGGATCGTTGGTTCAGCCGCGACGGCGGCCTGGGCCCGAACACCACCTCCGGTGATTGGAGCCCGCTGAGCCAGAACAGCACCTGGTGCGACCCGCGCGTGTGGGGCGACTGCAAGCCGCGCGCTGCAGGCCAGCCGCAGCCGGAGTGGATGACCCTGAATCCGGGCGGTGACCCGAAGAATGCGGCCGACTACCACCAGCTGACCCCGGCCGAGTACTCCAATGCCAACCAGCAGATGATGGTGCAGACCGGCATCGAGCGTAAGTCCGTGTACGTCAACGGCAGCTACGATCTGGCCGACTCGATCACCTTCAATGCTGACGTGCTGTACAACCAGCGCACCACCGACCAGCAGATCGCGGGTTACCCGTACCAGTCGCTGTCGTTCGGTACCCCGCTGTCGAAGGACAGCGCGTTCAACCCGATCGGTCAGGACGTCGAGTTCCGTCGCCGCCTGTGGGAAGTGCCGCGTACCACCAAGAGCGACCTCAAGACCCTGCGCTTCGCGCCGAGCCTGAGCGGCTTCTTCGAATTCGCTGGCAAGACCTGGGATTGGGACGTCGGTGCGCTGTGGAACCGCAACGAGCTGACCAAGACCGGCTACGGCGACATGAGCCTGATCGCATCCGAGCAGGCACTTGGCAAGTCGTTCATCAACGGCCAGGGTGTTGCCCAGTGCGGCACCGCCGCCAACCCGATCCCGCTGAGCCAGTGCCGTCCGTGGAACCCGCTGCTGCCGTATGGCGTCAACGGCCAGGGCTCGCTTGCCGACCGTGATCTGCAGAACTTCCTGTTCCCGACCTACACCGACACCGGTGTGACCAAGACCACCAGCTACACCGCCAACCTGTCCGGTTCGCTGTTCGAGCTGCCGGCCGGTGACCTGGGCGTGGCCATGGGCTACGAGCACCGCAAGGAAGAAGGCCGCTTCGTGCCGGACGCCTTCCGTCAGTCGGGCCAGTCGACCGGCCTGGCGTCGACCACCACCTCGGGCAACTACTCGCTGGATGAGTTCTACCTGGAACTGAACGTGCCGATCCTGTCGGACCTGCCGTTTGCCAAGGAACTGACCTTCAACGTCGCCAGCCGCTACTCCGACTACAGCAACTTCGGTGACACGATCAACTCGAAGTTCGGCCTGGTGTGGCGCCCGATCGAAGAGCTGCTGGTCCGCGGTACCTACGCAGAAGGCTTCCGCGCGCCGACCGTCGACGATCTGTACGGCGGCACCAACTCGAGCTTCGAGCGTTACACCGATCCGTGCGGTTCGACCTCGCCGGGCAACGTCGCTGGCAATGCTGCCTGCGCCGCGGCTGGCGTGCCGGCCAACTACGTGCAGGTCGGCCAGGGCTTCGCGCCTTGCAGCACCTTCCCGTGCGCGACCCCGGACCAGTTCGTCAGCGGTTCGAATTCGGCTCTGAAGCCGGAAACCTCCAAGAGCAAGACGGTTGGCCTGGTCTGGAGCCCGCGTTGGGTGCAGGGCCTGGACATCTCGCTCGACTGGTACCGCTACGAGCTGAAGAACATGATCATCGCTGACAGCGTTGATCGCATCCTGCGTGACTGCTACGTGCTGGGCAACGCAGCTCGCTGCGAAGGCGTCACCCGTGCCGCCGATGGCCATATCGAGGCGCTGACCTACGGCCTGGCCAACCTCGGCTCGATGGAGACCGAAGGCTACGACCTGGGTGTCAAGTACCGCCTGCCGGAACTGTCGATCGGCAAGTTCAGCATCGACTGGCAGACCAGCTACCTGGCCAAGTACGACGAAGCCGGCCAGAACAAGAAGGGTGAGAACATCACCATCGGTCGCGTTGGTGAGCCGGGCCTGTTCCGCGTCCGTTCGAACCTGGGCGTGAACTGGGAGCTGGGTGACTTCGGTGTCAACTGGACTGCTCGTTACTACTCGGGCATGAAGGAAAGCTGCATCGACGACGCATGGTGCGACGCCCCGAACCACTACGCCAATGGTGAGCCGGATCCGCTGCGCCACACCGGCTCCAACACCTTCCACGACGTGCAGGTCAGCTGGAAGGCTCCGTGGGATGCCACCATCGCCCTGGGTGCGAACAACGTGTTCGATCACCGCGGTGCGCTGCAGTACTCGGCGCCGAACTCGAGCTTCGCCTACTACGGTGGCTTCGACGTCGGTCGCTTCCTGTACATGAAGTACACCCAGCGCTTCTGATCGTTCGAAGTGCGATAGCAATACCGGGAGGGCGGACCGCAAGGTCCGCCCTCTTTTTTTTTGTAGGGGAATTCCGAAATGTCGTGGAAGGTGAGCAGAGTCACGTTCCTGTCGTGTCGTAATCAACACAGTTGCTGGGTCCACTTGCGGACACTTGCACATGGAGAGAGCGATGAAGAGCACGCTGTTGCACAAACTGTCTGCTGCTGCACTGATCTATGCAACATTGGTGGGTGCGGTGTTCGCCCAGACCGGTGGCGTCTGTGGGGGCGGGCTGTACTGCGAAGAGCTGCGCCAGCAATGCCTGGCTGCAGGCAATTCGAAGGTCATGTGCGATCTGCAGTATCGCCACTGCGTGCAGGACGCCTGCGGCGCGCGCTGATGCAAAAAAAGGCGCGCCTTTGGGCGCGCCTTCGAGGTTGTTCCTGCGTTGACAGCTCAGGCCTCGCTGGGTACCAGTCCCATCAACGCATTGGCATGCTCGCGCCACTGCGGCAGCCTGTTGAGTACACCTGCGCGCTGCAGGTAGTCCTCATCCACCGGATCGCCGTTGACCAGCGCCAGCGCCACATGCACCGCACCGGTCACCCAGAAGCTGCGCGTATTGGCGCGCTGCGGCTGCAGGTGGAAGGCAACCGCTTCGATGATCGGCATCGGCAGGCCCCACAGGCCCAGCAGGTAGGCGCCGGCCTCGGCATGGCCGGGGCGGGTGTCACCGGCCAGCGACGGTTCGCTGCGCTCGTTGCGTACGCCGGGCAGCAGCAGGCCGATGTCGGCCAGCAGAGCGGCGGTCGCGCCCAGTTCGGCACTGGATTCGGGCAGCAGGCGCGCGGCCAGGCGCGAGGCGAGCAGGGCGCGCTGCTGCAGTGAATTGCGTTCGGCGGTGGACAACGTGGGTGCGGAAAACACCTCGCTGGCCAGCACCAGGTCGCGCAGCGTCGACAGGCCCAGGCGGGTCACGGCCGTGCGCAGGTCAGCGATGGTGCGTCCCTGGCTGAAGAACGCCGAGTTCGACAGCTGCAGCACCTTCGCGGCAATGGCCGGGTCGGCCGCCACCAGCTTGGCGACGTCGGCGCTGTCGGCGTCGTCGTCATGCTCCAGCGCCTGGGTCAGGCTCAGGTACAGGTGCGGCGGCGAGGGCAGCTTCTCGATACGGCCGATGGCATCGCGCAGGCGTGGGCTGTCCAGTACTTCGCGCAGCTCTTCCAGGCTGGTCAGCGCTTCCAGCAGCACTTCCGGTGCCAGTGGCAACGGCAGGAAACGGTGAGCGACACCGATCAGGCGTGCCGGCGGCGGCCGGTTGCCGTGCTGGGCATCGATCAGCGCGATGCGGATGGTTTCCGGGCGCAAGGTCCGGATCTGACCCAGCAGCGTGGTGGCATTGAGATCCGGCAGCTGCGGGCAGACGATCACCGCATCCACGCCCTGCGTGGCCACCGCAGTCATCGCGGTCTGGCCATCGGTGGCGGTCAGCGGCTGCCAGTCTTCCCCAAGATCGGCAATGAATTCGGTCAGCTCGGCCGGCAGGCTGGCTGCATCCCCAACAAGCAGAATACGCACGACACATTCCCCTGGCTGTCTCGACGATGGATGTCGACGACGTGTGAAGTGACGCAATTTACCTAATACGGCGGCACGTGTGATGTGCCGTCGTCATGAAACGTGACCCGCATCGCTCCGGCGGGGTGCCGCCGGAGCGATCCGGTTCAGGCTCAGGCCTTGCTGTCGAGATGGCGCTGGTGCGCCTCGATCAGGATCTGCTTGGCCTCAGCGGCGCCGCCCCAACCGTCCAGCTTGACCCACTTGCCCTTCTCCAGGTCCTTGTAGTGCTCGAAGAAGTGGCCGATGCGCTCCAGCCAGTGGCTGGACACCTGGGCGATGTCTTCGACGTGGGCATAGCCACTGAAGATCTTCGACACCGGCACGGCCAGGATCTTCTCGTCGCTGCCCGCCTCATCGCTCATCTTCAGCACGCCGACCGGACGGCAGCGCACGACCGAGCCCGGCACCAGCGGCAGCGGCAGCACCACCAGCACGTCGGCCGGATCGCCGTCGCCGCACAGGGTGCTCGGCACGTAGCCGTAGTTGCAGGGGTAGCGCATCGGGGTGGACAGGATACGGTCGACGAAGATCGCGCCGGTTTCCTTGTCCACTTCGTACTTCACCGGCTCCGAGTCCTTCGGGATCTCGATGATGACGTTGATTTCTTCCGGCGGGTTCTTGCCGGGCGAGACGAGTTCCAGACCCATGGTCGTGCTCCAGGTGGGGGATATAGACGGATAGCCCCCCATTTTATGCCTTTGCCGGGCGCTGTGCAGAGGGATGGGCCGACGGCGCTGTGGGGCGGGGGCCTACCTGGCAGGCCGGGATTGGCTGATGGGGGCGGCCGGCATGGGAGCGCAGGCTGGACCAATCTTCCCAAGGAGTCTGCCCATGAACGTGTCTGCCCTGCCGTTTGGCCTGACCTGCATGCTGCTGGTTGCGCCTTTGGCCCAGGCGTCCCCTTATGTCGACCTGATCGACTACCCGCACCAGGAGGCCAACTGGGACCGCTTTTTTGCCCTGGAAGGCCGTTTGCAGCATGGCTTCGACGCGATCTGTGGCGACACCTTCTGCGAGGGCGAATACAGCGACATCCGGGCGCTGCGCCTGCGCTGTTCGGTGGATGCGGTGCGGGGAACCATCCATGAGTGCCTGTGGGCATTCGCCGCCAGTGATCTGGAGGTGTCCCGCAACGATGGCGCGATCGTTGCCCGGCAACCGACCTGGCTGTGCCGCCTGCCGCTGGTGGCGGGAACGCCGGTGGAAGCCTTCCATGCCGCGCTCGCCGCGCGCATTCCACTGCATGACCCGCTGCCGGGGACCTCGCAGAGCGTCTATGACGGGCTGACCGGCTGCATCCATTGATGAGAACGTGACTGATTCTCATTAACGGAGTAGCATGCGCGGCGCCTTCCGTCTGTCGTCCCGGTTCCGCGCATGTCCTCCAATGCCGCCTCCCTCACCGAACTGCTGATCCGCGAGCGGCCTGCGTTGCTGCGCCGGGTGCAACGCATCCTGGGGGGCGACAACGGCGCCGAGGACGTGATCCAGGCGGTGTGGTTCAAGGCACGTGGCGTCGATGACAGCCAGGCCATCGACAACCCGCGCGCCTATCTGTACCGGCTGGCCGCCAACCTGGCCACCGACCATGGCCGCGAATCGACCCGGCGCAACCGTCTGCTGGCCGACCACTACCTGTGGGGGCCGGACGAGGTGATCTCGACCGAAGAGCAGGCGATGGCACAGGACGAGCTGCAGCGGGTGCTTGACGCGGCGGGGCACCTGCCGGAGCCGACCCGCACCATCTTCCGGCTCAACCGCCTGCAGGGCCTGACCCAGGCTGAGATCGCACGCCGTCTGGGGGTGTCGGTGACTACCGTCGAGAACCATGTGCGCACGGCGCTGCAACGCCTGGCCTGGGCGCGCAGCGGCCGATGATCGCCCCGCCTTGGGGTTGGCCCTCGCTGAAACGTCTTGATCACTGGACCGCGGATGCGGTCTAGTTCCTCCGCCCGCGCTTGAATGCGCCTGTCCGCCAGCCGATGAGCCCGCCGAACACGCTGCCCGCCGCCAATGACGATGCCCTGGCCGAACAGGCCCGGGGCTGGATCGCGTGGCTGGCCTCGGGTGACATCGGCGAGGGGCGCATGCATGAGTTCGAACGCTGGCTGGCACAGCCGGGGCACCGTCGGGCCTTCGAGCACGAGCGCGCGCTGTGGCGCAGCGTCGGACCACGCCCGCAGGCCCGGCCCGTCGAACGCCGGCGCCCGCGGCGGCTGCGCTGGGCAATGGCCGCTGCAGCTGCGCTGGCGATGCTGGTGGCATGGCCGGAGGCCTGGTTGCGGCTGCAGGCCGACCATCGCAGTACGCATGTCGTGCAGAACGTGCAACTGCCCGATGGCAGTCGAGCCGTGCTGGATGCGGACAGCGCGATCGCCGTGCGGTTTGATGCCGATGCACGCCGGATCGAGCTGTTGCGCGGGCGCGCCTGGTTCGAGGTCAGCCCGGATGCCCAGCGGCGTTTCAGCGTGCGCGCGGGCAATGGCGTGGTCGAGGACATCTCGACCGCGTTCTCCGTCGCACGCGACAACGATCAGGTGGAAACCCAGGTCGGACAGGGCAGGGTGCGCGTGGCCAGCCCGGCCGACGGTGGCTGGACCTACCTGCAGGTGGGACAGCGCGCGGCCTATGGCGAGCGCAGTGGCGTGACGCGTCTGCAGGATGTGGCGGCCGACAGTGTGGGCGCGTGGCGGCAGGGTGAACTGCTGCTGGAGCAGGCCAGCGTCGCCGAGGCCGTGCAATGGGTCGGGCGCTATCGCGCTGGCCCGACCTTCGTGCGTGGCGATCTGTCGCAGCTGCCGGCCGTCAGTGCAGCGTTGCGCATTGATCGCCCGGAGCAGGCGCTGGATGCGTTGGCGGCAACAGCAGGTCTTCGGGTTACTCGTCTTCCATTCGGCGTCGCCATCGTGCAGTAGATCCACGCCATGCGTGGATGATCCGTGCCTCTGTGCCGACCAACGGTCGGCACCCACCACTGCAAGCAGCCGACCAACGGTTGGCACCCACCGCGGCAACCAGCCGACCCACGGTCGGCACCTGTCGCGGCCGCAAATCGCTCTTGGGGTTGCCGCGCTTTCATCCGTCTTACTCCGCGAACGTACCCGCCGCCGCCAGTACGTCGCCGTGTCCGCCCGTGTTGCGGATGTCGCCGCGCCCGCGGCACCGATTACCTGACAGGTTCCCCCATGTTCGATCTCCATCGTCCGGGCCGCATGCCGCGCCCGTCCCGCCTGTGCATCGCCCTGCTGGCGGCCGGCCTGGCCAGCGCCGCGCCCTCCGTACTCGCGCAGGATGCCAGCGGTGACCACGCTGCCGTGCAGCGCTTCGATATCCCCGCGCAGCCACTGGACGAGGCGCTGCGCAGCTACATGCGCCAGTCCGGCGTGCAGGTCGTGTACCCGGCCACCCTGGCCCGGGGTGTGACCTCGCGTGCGGTCAGCGGCAGCCTGTCGGCCAGCGAGGCTTTGCAGCACCTGCTGCAGGGCAGTGGCTTGGCGGTGCGCCGGGTCAGTGCCGATGCGGTGACCTTGGAAGCGGCAGCGTCGGCGCAGGCCGACAGCGGTGTGATCGTCACCGATACGCTGAGCGTGGCCGGCGACCGTATCGACAGCGGCGCAACCAGCGACGAGGCGCGCCTGCTCGACGGCTATCGCAGCGTCGGCTCCACCACCACGCTCAACCGCACGCACCTGGAGCGATTCCGCGGTACGTCCAACGGCGACATCGTCAAGGGCGTGGCTGGCGTCACCGCCGGTGATCCGCGCGTGGGCAACGGCTTCGACGTCAACATCCGTGGCATCCAGGGCCAGGGCCGTGTGCCGGTGATCATCGACGGTGGCCAGTCCAGCATGGATACCTACCGTGGTTATGCCGGCCAGTCGCAGCGCACCTACCTCGACCCGGACCTGATCTCCAGCCTGACCATCACCAAGGGCCCGAGCCTGCAGGCCAATGCCTCCGGTGGCATCGGCGGCGTGGTCGAGATGGAGACGCTGAAGATCGGTGACGTGCTGCGCGAAGGCCGGGACTTCGGCGTGCGCGTGCGTGGCGGCCTGGCCAACAACAGCGCCAACAACCTGCCGTCCTACAGCGCCGCGCCGCGCACCGACCGCAGCGCCACCGGTAGCCAGTTCTTCAACGTGGCCGCTGCGGGACACTGGGATCGCTTCGATCTGGTTGCCGCCTACGCCTACCGCGACAACGGCAACTACTTCTCCGGCAAGCATGGCTACGATGACTTCCCGCAGACCCGGCGCACGCTGGCGCCGCTGAATCCGCCGCGTACCGAGGTCTTCAATACCTCGGCGCGCTCGAAGTCGGCGCTGCTCAAGGGCACCTGGCGCATCGACGATGCACAGACCCTGGAAGCGGGCTACCGCCGCTACGAGGGCACCGCCGGCGAGATCATGGCCTCGCAGATCATCCGTGTGGATCGTGACCGCATTCCGCAATGGGACCCGGGCCACGTCGACATGGACAGCTACACCCTGCGCTATCGCTTCAACCCGGACAGCGAGCTGGTCGACCTGCGCGTCAACGCCACGTACACCGATACCGACAGCGTGATGTACAACAGCCTGACCGGCATCACCCCCTGGTACTTCGATCGCCGCACCGAGTGGTACGACGCGCCCAGCTTCAGTGGCGACCCCGGTTACAAGGATGCCTACCGCAATCCGCTGCGGCAGAAGCGCTTCGGCCTGGATGCCAGCAACACCTCGAAGTTCGATACCAACGCCGGTGCATTCACCCTCGACTACGGCCTGTCCTACAGCGATGAGGACATTGCACCGGGCAGTTCGGGGCCGGTCATGCACGATGACCTGATCAACAACCGCTTCCTGCGCAACGCCGAGCGCAAGGAATACAGTGCCGTGGCCTCGCTGAAGTGGCAGCCCGATGAGCATTGGGAACTGCTGGCCGGCGGCCGCTGGAACCGCGTGGATGTGCATGACCGCAACCGCCTGGCCACGCCCGATGCCTACGAGGTGCAGGGCCAGTACCGCTACACCGAGTTGCTCAATGGCAACCCGGCGCTGCCGTCGTGGCGGGCCAAGCGCATCGCGCTGCTGAACTGGTATCCGGATGCCAACGGCAACTTCACCCAGGAATCGCTGCTGGCTTCACCGTACAAGAAGGGTACGGTGGGCGACATCGGTGGCTGGAACTTCTACGACGCCGGCAAGGCGCAGGACCTGGAGGTGCCGGTCAGCTGGACCTGGTCGCAACCGATCCGCCGTCGTGACACCGCGTTCTCGCCGACCGCCAGCGTGGCCTACCGCTTCAGCGAAGACACCATGGTCTACGTGAAGTACGCCGAAGGCACCAAGCTGCCGAGCCTGTTCGAGACCACGCTGGGCCTGTTCACCGCCGCCAAGCCGGTGGGCGAGCTGAAGCCGGAGCGTGCGCGCAGCTGGGAGATCGGTGCCAGCACCATCCGCTATGACCTGTTCACCGCCGGCGACCGCCTGGCGCTGAAGCTGGCGTACTTCGATACCCGCATCGACGACCTGATCACCCGTGACTACCGCACGCTGTCGGCAGGCCTGATCCGCAACGTCGACCAGTTCAAGGTCTCGGGCATGGAGTTCCAGTCCAGCTATGACAGCGGCAAGGTATTTGCTGATCTGTCCGCGCACTATTACTTCAAGGCCAAGACCTGCGCACCGGACATCGCCGCCGAGCGCCGTGCCTATGGTGCACAGCGCAGGAACGATGAACTGGCCAACACGCCCAACTGCGTGGACGGCGGCTTCGAGGGCTCGTACACCAATACCCAGAACCCGCCGCGCTACATGGTCAACCTGACCCTGGGCTCGCGCCTGTTCGACGAGCGCCTGACCTTCGGTACCCGCGTGGTCCACAACGCCGGCCCGATCAGCAAGCTGGACAAGGACTGGAACGTGGGCCTGTCGGCGATCCAGCAGCTGTACCGGCCGACCACCCTGGTCGACCTGTTCGCCAGCTGGAGCTTCAACGACCAGCTGTCGGTGGAGGCGGGCGTGGACAACGTCACCGACCGCTACTACCTGGATCCGCTGGCGCTGGGCGTGATGCCGGCCCCGGGCCGCACCGCGCGCCTGGCGTTGACCTGGAAGTACTGATCGTCGGGGTCGGATCCCTTTCCTGCAGAAAGGGCTCTGACCCCAGCGGGAGACAACGGTAGCGCCGGGCCATGCCCGGCGCCTTCCTCCAGCCAGTTACAGCCCGGTCGCCGCCTTCACGGCATCTTCGTGCAGCGACTCGTTCAGCTCATCCACCACCGTGGTCCATGCCGCATCGGCCTGCAGCGACTCGGACAGGAACTGGCGCTGGGCATCGTTCCAGTACGGTGCTTCGACCACTTCCACATCGGTGGCCAGCTGGTGTTCGCGGATGAAGCGGGCGATGCCCTCGGCGCTGGCATCCAGGCCCAGCTGCAGGAACAGGTTGGTCATGCGCGGTTCGGTGGTGATCATCGTCGGTTCCTGCGGGAAGAAGGGATACGCCATTATCGGTGCACATGGCCTTGGGGAAAGCCCCATGGCGAACGTCTACAGCAGGACGACCCCCTTGGCATTCCCCATGAACGCACACATCGCCCCTGAAGACAGCCGCAGCCTGCGGCTCAAGGCCGCCACCCGCGACAGCCATGGCGCGCTGGACAAGCGCATCATGGCCGGCGACATCTTCGCCGACCGCAGCAACTTCGCCCGTTTCCTGCGCGTGCAGTATCGCTTCCACCGCAGTATCGATGCGCTGTATGCCAACCCTGCGCTGGATGCACTGCTGCCGGACCTGGGCGAGCGCCGCCGCCTGACCCAGGTGGCGCGCGACCTGCAGGATCTGGGGCAGACCCTGCCGGGGGCCGACATCGCGGCGTTGCCTTCCGATCTGGACCTACCCGCCGCATTGGGGTGGCTGTATGTGGCCGAAGGCTCCAATCTCGGCGGCACCATTCTGTACAAGATGGCTGCCAAGCTCGGCTTGGACCGCGATTTTGGTGCCCGCCACCTGGCCGCACACCCGGATGGCGCGGCGCGCCACTGGCGTGAATTCACCGCAGCGCTGGATGCGGTGCCGCTGAGCGCCGAGCAGGAGCAGCAGGTGATCGATGCTGCGGACGCCGCCTTCCGCAGCGTGCACGGCCACGTCGAAGTGGAATTCGCCTGATGCACGCCTCCCGCCTATCGGCGCAACGCTGATGCGCTGGCTCTGGTTCGCGCTGGGCTGGCTGATGGTCGGCCTCGGGGTGATCGGCGCGCTGCTGCCGGTGATGCCGACCACCATCTTCCTGATCCTGGCCGTGGGCTGCTTCGCGCGCAGTTCGCCGAGGTTCGAGCAACGCCTGCTGGCGCACCCGCGCTACGGCCCGTCACTGCGGCTGTGGCGCGAGCAGGGCGCGGTGTCGCGCAAGGGCAAGGCGTTTGCCAGCGCCGGCATGGCGGTGGGCTTCGCGCTGTTCTGCTGGGGCGCACATCCGTCCTGGCGGCTGCTGCTGGGCGTGGGCCTGTTCTTCGCGGTCAGCGCCGGCTACGTGCTCAGTCGGCCCGCACCGCGGCTGGAGCCCAACCCGGTCGTGGAAGTGGACGACGCCAATGATCCGCGCACGACACGCCGCCGTGCAGCGACCCCTGATGCTGATGGAAAACGAGACGATGCTGCCTGCTGACCTGGCCCCCGTGGCTGCCCCTGCACTGACGCCCTGGGGCATGTATCTGGCCGCCGACGTGGTGGTGAAGACAGTGATGATCGCGCTCGCGCTGGCGTCGCTGGCCACCTGGACCGTGCTGCTGGCCAAGGGCTGGGAACTGGCCCGGCAGGCACGGCAGCTGCGCGCAGCGCGTGCGCTGCTGCTGCAGGCGCCGAGCCTGCCCGGCGGGAGCGTGGAGGCCAGCCTGCAGCAGGGCACCGCGCTCGCCATGCTGGACGCAGCGCGCACCGAACTGCGCCTGTCGCAGGAACTGGATAGCCGCGACGGCATCAAGGAGCGCGTGGCCTCGCGCCTGGACCGCATTGAACTGGAAACCGCGCGCGTGCAGCGACGCGGCATCGGCGTGCTCGCCAGCATCGGCGCGGTGGCGCCGTTCGTCGGCCTGTTCGGTACGGTGTGGGGCATCATGAACAGTTTCATCGGCATCGCCCAGAGCAACACCACCAACCTGGCGGTGGTTGCGCCCGGCATCGCCGAGGCTCTGCTGGCGACCGCGCTGGGTCTGGTCGCAGCGATTCCCGCCGTGCTGGTCTACAACCACTTCAGCCGTGTGCTGGCCGGCCTGCGGGGTCTGCTCGGCGATCTGTCCGCGGCTGTGCAGCAACTGGTCTCACGCGATCTCGATCGTGCCGTTCCGCGTACCGCAGCGGCGCCGCTGCGTGCGGTGCACTGAGGCGCGACGATGGCGATCAGGACCGCGTCCGACCGTGACGATGCGCCGGAAGAAGCGCATGAGATCAATGTCACGCCCTTCATCGACGTGATGCTGGTGCTGCTGATCATCTTCATGGTGGCCGCACCGCTGGCCACCGTGTCGGTGCCGGTGCAGCTGCCGGCCAGCAGCGCCAGCGCCACGCCGCCGGAACAGGCACCGGTGTATGTGACCGTGCAGGCCGATCTGTCGCTGCGCGTTGGTGAACAGGCCGTAGCGCGCGACGGGCTGGCGGCTGCATTGCAGGCGGCCACTCACAGTGACACCACGCAGCGCATCTTCCTGCGTGCCGATACCCGTGTGCCCTATGGCGAACTGATGGCCACGCTGGATGCGCTGCGCGCGGCCGGCTACCTGAAGGTGGCACTGGTCGGCCTGGAGCAGGGCGCACGATGAGTGGACTGCGGCGCTGGGCGACCAGCCTGGCGATCGTGCTGCTGGTGCATGCGCTGTTGATCGGCGCGGCCTGCTGGTGGGCGGCCCGTGCGCCGGCGCTGACGGCTGCGGTTCCGCCTGCGGCGCTGATGCTGGAACTGGCGCCGATGGCACAGGCACCGCCGGTGCCGCCGCGCGAGGTCGCGACCGGGCCGCTGCAGCAGCAACAACAGCGGCAGGCGCCGACGCCGGCCCTGCGTGAACAACCCAAGGCGCCGGTGCAGCCGCAGGGTGACCTGCCACCGCCGCGTACACCGGAGCCGACGCCGTCGCCGGACACCGCTGACGCCAACGTCGCGCAGACCAGCGCACCGCCGCAGGTGGCGGCTGATGCGGCTACACGCTACACCGCACCGCAGACCACGGCGGGTGAGCGCAGTCGTGCCGAGGCGACCTGGGAAGGACGCCTGCTCGGGCACCTGCAGAAACACCGCCGCTATCCGCGCCAGGCCGAGCGGCTGCGCCAGCAGGGTGTGGTCTACGTGCGCTTTGCGGTTGCCCGCGATGGCGCGGTCTCGGGGTTGAAACTGGGCCGCAGCAGTGGCTTCGCGCTGCTCGACCAGGAGACGCTGGACACCGTGCAGCGGGCCAGCCCGGTACCGGCGCCGCCGGCCGAAGTGGCCGGCGACCCGGTGGAAGTGATGGTGCCGGTGTCGTTCTTCCTGCGCGGGCGGTGACCGCTTTGGTAGACCCGGCCCCATGCTCGACTGCTCTGCTCTTGCTGCCCTTGTAGAGTCGAGCTTGCTCGACTGCTCCTGCGGTGCGGGCCAGAAGCAGTCGAGCAAGCTCGACTCTACGGGTTTGCGCAAGGCGTGGATCTACAGCAGGGGCACCAGCAGCAGTGCCACGATGTTGATGATCTTGATCAGCGGATTGATCGCCGGGCCGGCGGTGTCCTTGTAGGGATCGCCGACGGTATCGCCGGTCACCGCAGCCTTGTGCGCCTCGCTGCCCTTGCCGCCGAAGTGGCCATCTTCGATGTACTTCTTGGCGTTGTCCCAGGCGCCACCGCCGGTGGTCATCGAAATGGCCACGAACAGGCCGGTCACGATCGTGCCGATCAGCAGGCCGCCCAGTGCGCGCGGCCCCAGCAGCAGGCCGACCACCACCGGCACCGCCACCGGCAGCAGCGAGGGCACGATCATTTCGCGGATCGCCGAGCGGGTCAGCATGTCCACCGCCTTGTCGTACTGCGGCTTGCCGGTGCCCTGCATGATGCCGGGGATCTCGCGGAACTGGCGGCGCACTTCTTCCACCACCGCACCGGCGGCGCGGCCGACCGCTTCCATCGCCATCGCACCGAACAGGTAGGGAATCAGGCCGCCGATCAGCAGGCCGATGATCACCGTGTGGTCGCTGAGGTCGAAGCGGAATTCCTGCCCCGGATGTGCTGCCTGCAGGTTATGGGTGTAGTCGGCGAACAGCACCAGTGCCGCCAGTGCCGCAGAGCCGATCGCATAACCCTTGGTCACTGCCTTGGTGGTGTTGCCCACCGCATCCAGCGGATCGGTGATGTCGCGGATCTCCGAGGGCAGCTCGGCCATCTCGGCGATGCCACCGGCGTTGTCGGTGATCGGTCCATAGGCATCGAGGGCGACGATCATGCCGGCCATCGACAGCATCGCGGTGGCGGCGATGGCGATGCCGTACAGGCCCCCAAGCGCGAACGCGCCCCAGATTGCCGCACACACCGCCACCACCGGTAGCGCGGTGGACTTCATGGAAATGCCAAGGCCGGCGATGATGTTGGTGCCATGCCCAGTGGTCGAGGCCTGTGCCACGTGCTGCACCGGCTTGTACTGGGTGCCGGTGTAGTACTCGGTGATCCACACGATCAGGCCGGTCAGCACCAGCCCGATCAACGCGCAGCCATACAGCGCCATCGGCCCATGCACGTTGTCACTCATCAACCCGGTGGTGATCGGGTAGAACGCGATCGCAGCCAGCACGCCCGAGACGATCACGCCCTTGTACAGCGCGCCCATGATCGAACCGCCCGGCTTCACCTTGACGAACAGCGCGCCGATGATCGAGGCGATGATCGACACGCCGCCCAGCACCAGCGGATACAACACCGCATTGGCGCCGGCCTCGGCCAGCATCAGGCTGCCCAGCAGCATGGTGGCGATGACGGTGACCGCATACGTCTCGAACAGGTCGGCGGCCATGCCGGCGCAGTCGCCGACGTTGTCACCGACGTTGTCGGCGATCACCGCCGGGTTGCGCGGGTCGTCCTCGGGAATGCCGGCTTCGACCTTGCCAACCAGGTCGGCACCGACGTCCGCGCCCTTGGTGAAGATGCCGCCGCCCAGGCGCGCGAAGATCGAGATCAGCGAGGAGCCGAAGGCCAGGCCGACCAGGGCATGCAGCGCCTGTTCCATCGGCAGGCCCATGCGCAGCAGCAGCGCGTAGTAACCGGCCACGCCCAGCAGGCCCAGACCGACCACCAGCATGCCGGTGATCGCACCGCCGCGGAAGGCGACGTCCATCGCCGCGCTGATGCCGTGGCGGGCAGCTTCGGCGGTGCGCACGTTGGCGCGTACCGACACGTTCATGCCGATATAGCCGGCCGCGCCGGACAGCACCGCACCGACCGCGAATCCAATCGCGGTGTACCAGCTGAGGAAGATGCCGACCAGCACGAACAGCACCACACCGGCCACGCCGATGGTCAGGTACTGGCGGTTGAGGTAGGCACGCGCACCTTCCTGGATCGCGGTGGCGATCGCGATCATGCGTTCATTGCCGGTGGGTTGGCGCAGGATCCAGCGCGCCGAGACGATTCCGAACAGGATCGCGAGAATGGCGCAGCCCAGCGCCAATGACAGCCCGTGACGTTCCAGCATTAGACCCCTCCGCAGAATGGATGTAGGCATCCAGTGGCGATGAACGGCACCACGAGGGGGACGACGGGCTGCAGCCTGGAACCAACCCGTACCGACCTTGGTGGTCGTCCGACGTATGGCGGTGTTCAGCATTCCCTGGTGCCCGCAGTATGCGTGCCGCCACCTGTAGAGTCGAGCTTGCTCGACTGGTTTTTACGAGCCCCGCCGCATGCCGCCAGTCCATGGGCATGATTCGAAAGCCACAGGCCTTTGCACCCCGTTAAGCCAGTCTCTGCAAGCCTGCGCACAGTCCCGTAGGAGATCCCCCATGCGCCTGTCCTTGTTGATGCTTGCCGCCCTGGCCCCGGCCCTGCCGGCACTCGCCGCGGAAACCCCGGAACTGCAGCGTGCCGTGGGCGCGCCCCAGGCGGTGGGCGCGGTGCATACCCTGCGCCAGATTCCCGAGGCCTGTGCGCGCCTGGAAGGTGCGTTCACCGGCGACGCCGCTGCGCCGTACCGCTTCTCCGCCGTGCGTACCAGCGAGCAGTGCCAGCCGCGCGCGCGTTTCGTCGATTACACCAAGGCACAGCCGAGTACCGACAAGGGCTGGAAGCTCAATGATGTGATCCGCGTGCCCAGCGCCGCCTGCCCGGCACAGCAGGCCGTGGTGCGCGTGTGGCGCCTGCCGTCGAGCAACAAGGTCGAGCTGGACGGGCAGGGCCAGTCGCGCATCTATCTGGAAGAGGCCAAGAAGCAGGCCGCCGCCGGCCAGATCCCGCAGGTGACGATGTTCGCCGCGCAGCTGCAGATGGAAGGCAAGGCCTGCAATTGAGGCCGTCCAGCAGCGCGCATCCACGCACGGCGTGGATCTACTGACGTTCCCGGCGCTGCGCATCCACGCATGGCGTGGATCTACTTCGCTGCGCATCGGTAGTGCCGGGCCATGCCCGGCGGGCAACCTGGTAGTGCCGGCCGCTGGCCGGCAACCCTGCAATCATCACTCCGCCAGCGTCGCCCCGCGCGCCACCAGCAGCTCTCGCAGGGCCCTGCGATGGCAATGCGCTTCATCCTCGCAGTAGCATCCCACGCTGATGTCGCTGTGCTGTGACATCGCGGCCAGAAGATCCAGCGCGTGGGCCGCGTCCGGCGCCTTCATCTCGGCCTTGTAGTGGCGGAAGAACGCATTCCAGTCGGCCGCGGTTTTCGCTTCGTGCGCCCGCTTTACCAGTTCCGCGCTGGGTGACAGGGTCGGGAACCAGACGTCGTACCAGTCCTGTGTCGCGAATTCGCTGCGTGGTACGCCGCGCGGTGGTCGCCGCACGGTACCGATACGCAGCCCTTCGCCAGGGTGGCGCGGCGTACCCAGTCGAACAACACGCAGTGCCATGATGACCTCCGGACGGGGTATCCATCATCCTGCGATGCACGTGCGCCAGGTGTGAACCGCTGTGGAAACGAAAAGGCCCGGGCGCCTGCGCACCCGGGCCTTTTCCCATGCTGGCAGCGATCAGTTGCCGCGGCAGTCCTTCAACCACAACACACGACCAATCTGGTCGTAGCTGTCGACCACGCCGGTCAGCGTCACCTTCTCGCGCGGGCGCAGGGCCAGCGCATACGCGGCCTGATTGGCTGCAAACGAGCAGGAAATGGCCACGCGCTCAAAGTCGATGCTGCCATCGCTGGGCAGGTCGAAGCTGGTGTTGTAGGTGCCGCCACTGCGCAGCACGGAGGTGATGCGACCGGTGATGGCGTAGGTCTTGCCCTTGTAGCGCGGCTCGACCGCGGCCGGGTTGTCCTTGTTCTGGTTGCGCAGCTGGAAGCCGAAGCGGTCGGCGGCAATCGTCACCACCGACGCCTGCGGAGTGGCCTTGGCCGCCTGTTCGCCAGCCTTGCCCGGCTTGATCTGGTTGAGCAGCTTGCACATTTCTTCGCGCACGCCGTCGGCCGAGGCAATGGCGCCCTTGTTGACCTTCACCACCATGCCGACGGTGCCCTGGCCGCCTTCGGAGGTGGCACTGATGATCATCGGAATCGGCTTGTGGGCCATGGATTCCGGCTCTTCGATCAGCATCGAGCCGCCTTCCACGTCCTCGCTGAGGACGTCCATGTTGGCGTTCTTGGCGATCACCCGCATCTGGCCGATGGCACTGGCCACGGTCAGGTCCGGATGGGTGACCGATGAGGTGAAGGTCGTGCCGACGAAGGGATTGCCCTTCTTCTGGAAGTTGCTTTCGCAGGTCGCAGCGAAGGCCGGCGCGGCGGCACCGGACAGCAGCGCGGCGATCAGGATCGGGTGCTTCATGGTTACAGTCCTTGTGAAATGGCAGCACAGGCCCGGGCCTTGAAGGCCGGGCAGCGTCGAATCTGGCTTGCGGCGGCCCCTTTGCCCCGGGCCGGAGCCCGATTGTGGGGTGCTTCGGCGGCCGCCGCAATGTGCCCTGCGCTCCGCACAGGGCTCAGCACAGAGGGGCGTATGCGACTTAATCCCCTCCGTCCCCTTTTTTGGCTCAGCCCTCGAAGGCCGGCAGCTTCTGCTTCACGGCCACGTTCTTCAGCGTCACGTACTTCGGCAGGCCGTCGGTGCCGTACGGCAGCGGGGCTTCGCCCTTGATCAGCGGCGACAGGTAGGCCCGCGCCTTGGCGGTGATGCCGAAGCCGTCGCGGCGGATGAAGCCGGCCGGCATCTTCTTCTCGTGGTTGGCGATCTTCGACAGCGGCGCCGCTTCGATCTTCCAGCGATAGGGCGCATCGCTGCTGCGCACGATCACCGGCATCACACCGTTCTGGCCCTTCAGCGCCAGCTGCACGGCGGCCTTGCCGACCGCCTGCGCCTGCTCCCAGTCGGTCTTGCTGGCCAGGTGGCGGGCCGAGCGCTGCAGGTAGTCGGGCAGCGCCCAGTGCACCTTCAGGCCCAGCTGGTCCTTGACCCGGCCGGCCAGGTGCGCCGCCACGCCGCCCAGCTGCGAGTGACCGAACGAGTCCTTGCCGCCGCCCGCGTCGGCGACGAAGCGGCCATCGGCGGTGGCGATGCCTTCCGACGCCACCACCACGCAGTAGCCGACGCGCTCGACCACCGCCTTGACCTTGGCCAGGAACGCCGCTTCGTCATAGGCGCGTTCGGGCAGCAGGATGATGTGCGGCGCTTCGACATCGCCGTTGCCGGCCAGACCGGCGGCCGCAGCCAGCCAGCCGGCGTGGCGGCCCATGGCCTCGTAGATGAAGACACGGGTGGAGGTCTCGGCCATTGCTGCCACGTCCAGCGCCGCCTCGCGCACCGACACGGCGGTGTACTTGGCCGCCGAGCCGAAGCCCGGACAGGTATCGGTCACCGCCAGATCGTTGTCGATGGTCTTGGGCACGCCGATGCAGGTCAGGTCGTAGCCGGAGGCCTTGGCCAGCTGCGAGACCTTCAGCGCGGTGTCGGCCGAGTCGTTGCCGCCGTTGTAGAGGAACCAGCGCACGTCGTGCGCGCGCAGCACTTCCAGCAGGCGGTCGTAGCGGGCACGGTCGGCGTCCAGCGATTTCAGCTTGACCCGGCACGAACCGAAGGCGCCGCCCGGGGTGTGGGCGAGGGCGCGGATGGCCGCAGCACTCTCCTTGCTGGTGTCGATCAGTTCCTCGCGCAGCGCGCCGAGGATGCCGTTGCGGGCGGCCAGGACCTTGATGCCCTTGGCCCGGGCCTGCTCGATCACCGCCGCTGCCGTGGCGTTGATGACCGCGGTGACACCGCCGGACTGGGCGTAGAGGAGAGTACCGTTGCGCATGCTTCTACCTGCTCGGGCGAGGGGACATTGCAGGGACATTACCCGGATGCGGTAAAGTGGCGCTATTGCGGTGCAGCGATACCGGTCCGTCCGGGACGCGAACCTTCTTTGTTTTCAACACGTTGGAGTCAGGTCAATGCGATTGGTTCTGTTGGGACCGCCCGGTTCGGGCAAGGGGACACAGGCGACGCGCCTGAAGGAAAAGCTGGGGATCGCCCACATTTCGACCGGTGACATGCTGCGCGCGGAAATCGCCGCGGGCACGGAGCTGGGCAAGCAGGCCAAGACGGTGATGGATGCCGGCAACCTGGTGTCGGACGACATCCTGCTGGGCATGCTGGAGTCGCGCCTGACCCAGGCCGATGTCGCCAAGGGCTTCATCCTCGATGGCTACCCGCGCAATGTGGCCCAGGCCAATGCGATGGACGGCCTGCTGGCCAAGATCGGCCAGCCGCTGGATGCCGTGGTGCAGCTGGACGTGGCCACCGAGCTGCTGGTCGAGCGCATCGCCGGTCGTGCCAAGGAACAGGGCCGCGCCGATGACACGCCGGAAGCGGTGCGCCAGCGCCTGCAGGTCTACAACGACCAGACCGCCCCGGTGGTCGACTTCTACGCCGGCCGTGGCACCCTGGCCCGCGTCGACGGCGTCGGTGAGCTGGACGAGATCGAAGCCCGCATCCTGGCGGCGATCAAGGGTTGATCCTGCAGGGCCGGTGCACTGCCGGTCCTTCGGGCGCAAAAAGCACAGGCCTGGTCCGCGAGGACCAGGCCTGTGTCGTTTGATAGGCGCCAGCAGAGGGCTTGCTCAGGGCCCCGCAGCATGAGCTCCCTTGGGGATGGCCTCTTGGGGAGTAGGACCGGTTCGGGTACTGCGGCTGGCAGTTCGAATTGTGTCCGGGTTCA
The DNA here is from genome assembly GCF_051983905.1 of Stenotrophomonas sp. STK17_22. Lineage (NCBI taxonomy): Bacteria > Pseudomonadati > Pseudomonadota > Gammaproteobacteria > Lysobacterales > Lysobacteraceae > Stenotrophomonas > Stenotrophomonas sp. STK17_22. Next base: position 4,282,911 of record NZ_CP197010.1, on the reverse strand, counting down.
CAGAACATCGCTATCGGGATTTCCCTGACAGATGATTGGAGTTTTCTCACATCCTGTGTAGGACTTGTCTTACCCCGGATCGGACATTGGCCCTATACAGCCGTCATCGGTCACAATCCTCGGTCATGAGCAGCGTACATATCCTTGCAATCGCCGGCACCTTCATGGGCGGCGTGGCCGCCCTGGCGCGGGAACTGGGCCATACGGTCAGCGGCAGCGACCAGGCCATCTATCCGCCGATGTCGACCCAGCTCGAACAGCTGGGCATCACCCTGGACCAGGGTTACCGCGCCGACAGCGTGCCGGCCGGCACCGACGAGGTGGTGATCGGCAACGCGCTCTCGCGCGGCAACCCGGCCGTGGAGGCCGTGCTCGACGCCGGCCAGCGCTACATCTCCGGCGCCCAGTGGCTGTCCGAACAGGTGCTGCCGGGCCGCGACACCCTGGCCGTGGCCGGTACCCACGGCAAGACCACTACCACCACCATCCTCACCTGGCTGCTGGAAAGCGCCGGTCGTTCACCCGGTTTCCTGATCGGCGGCGTCGCCGAGGATTTCGGCGTCTCCGCCCGCCTGGGGCAGGGCCGCGAATTCGTGGTCGAGGCCGACGAGTACGACACCGCCTTCTTCGACAAGCGCAGCAAGTTCGTGCACTACCGGCCGCTGGTGGCCATCCTCAACAACCTTGAATACGACCACGCCGATATCTTCCCCGACGTGGCCGCGATCCAGCGCCAGTTCCACCATCTGGTGCGCACGGTGCCGGCGCGTGGCCGACTGATCGTCAACGGCGAGGATCAGCAACTGGCCGAAGTGCTGGCGATGGGCTGCTGGACGCCGGTCGAACGCTTCGGATTCGATCCGTCGCTGGAATGGCATGCCGAGCTGCTGGCCGCCGATGGCAGCGCGTTTCGCGTGCATCACCGCGGGCAGGCAATGGGCGACGTGCAGTGGTCGTTGCTGGGCCGCCACAACGTGCTCAACGGCCTGGCTGCGCTGGCCGCCGCGCATGCAGTGGGCGTGGCGCCGGCCGAGGTGATTCCGGCGCTGGCGCGCTTCCGCAGCGTCAAGCGCCGCATGGAAGTGATCGGCCAGCATGACGGCATCACCATTTACGACGACTTCGCCCATCACCCGACCGCGATCGCCACCACATTGGAAGGCCTGCGTGCCAAGGTGGGTGATGCGCGCATCGTGGTCGCGATGGAGCCGCGCAGCAATTCGATGCGACTGGGCGCACACGCGCAGGCGCTGGCTCCGTCGCTGGCGCTGGCCGATGAAGTGGTGTTCCTGCATCGCCCGGAACTGGCCTGGGATGCCGCTGCGGTGATCGCCGCGGTGCGTGGCGAAGCGCACGCGGTGCCCGATACCGACGCGTTGCTGGCGCAATTGCAGGCCAGCGCGCGCAGTGGTGACCACGTGGTGTTCATGTCCAATGGTGGCTTCGACGGCGCGCCGCGCCGTTTCCTGGCCGCGCTGCAGGCCCGATGAGCGTCGACGGTTCGCTGCCGCTGTTTCCGCTGCACACCACGCTGGTGCCGGGTGCGGCGGTGGGCCTGCGTGTATTCGAGCGGCGCTACCTGGACCTGGTCCGCGACAGCGGCCGCAGTGGTGAGGGGTTTGGTGTCTGTCTGATCCTCGATGGCGAGGAAGTCGGCGCACCAGCGACGCCGGCCGCCTATGGCGTGCAGGTACGCATCGAAGACTTCGATGTCGGCGCCGACGGCGTGCTGCAGTTGCGCCTGCGTGGTACCCGCCGCTTCCATGTCGAGCGCACCCGCGTACGCGACAACGGTCTGGTGGTAGCCGACGTGCGTTGGTGCGACGAAGATCCGGACGATGAGCTACGGCCGCAGCATGCGCTGCTGGCCACGGTGCTGGGGCACATCATCGAACAGGCCGGCGAGGCCTATGCGCCGGCCAACCCGGCGTTGCTGGACCAGGCCAGCTGGGTCGGCTGGCGGCTGGCCGAACTGCTGCCACTGAGCGAGCAGCAGCGCCTGCAGCTGCTGCAGATGGATGACCCGCACCAGCGGTTGCAGCAATTGCTGGGCTGGATGCCGTAACCGGAAAACGCCAACCAAGGTTGGCCACTACCAAGGCGCAGCGGAACCGGGAAACGCCAACCAGGGTTGGCGACAGCCAGAGCGCGCCGGAACCGGGAAACGCCAACCAGGGTTGGCGACAGCCAGAGCGCACCGGAACCGGTAGCTGCCAACCTTGGTTGGCGACGGCCAGAGCGCGGCGGAACCGGTAGATGCCAACCTTGGTTGGCGACGGCCAGAGCGCGCCGGAACCGGTAGATGCCAACCTTGGTTGGCAGCCTTCACCCGAAGCGCCAACCAAGGTTGGCGACTACCAGAGAAGCACCGGCTCGATCACGGCATGGTCTTCAACCGCAACACCGGCAGCCCGGTTTCGCTGTGCACATCCTCCCGCTGCGGCAGGTCCTGCACGGCGTCCTTCACCGCGTTCAGCGCCGGGTCGACACCCCGCAGCGGGTGCCACATGCCGATCCATTCGAAGTGGCGCTCGTAACGCAGGGTCTGTGCACTGCCCAGCCACAGCGGCGTGTTGCCCGGCTGCAGCTGCGCGGGTGCCGGCCACAGGCGCAGCACATAGCGCTCATCCGGCTTCGCGCCCTGGCGCACCATCAGCAAGGCTTCCACGCGGGTGTCCAGCGTTGCCGGCAATACCGGCAGCTCATCGGCGCCGGTGTTCTTGTCCAGCATCAGCAGCGCCTGCTGCCAGCCGGCCTGCTCCTGCCGCTTCCAGCCGCGGGCTTCCAGCTGCGCCTGCAGCGGCGCCAGCGGGCCCGCCACCTGCACGTCCAGCGGCCAGCGCTGGTCGTCGTCGAACTCGTTGCGGCGCGCCGGCAGCGTGGCCCAGTCGTGCTGCCACCAGGCTTGCGCATCCATCGCCTGCGGTGCCGGCAGGGTCGGCTCGAACCGCTCCAGCTTCACCGGAATGTGGCGCGGCGCGTACCACATCGCCGCCATGGCGAAGACGCCGTAGAACAGCCAGGCCACCGGCTTCACCCAGAACGAGCGGTTGAAGCGGCGGCGATAGGCGATGCCCAGCACCAGCAGCCAGAACGTGCCGAACAGCATGCCGCCGATCACATCGCTCAGCCAATGCGCGCCCAGGTACAGGCGCGAGAAGCCGATCAGGCTGACCACGATGCCCGACACCAGGTACGGCCAGACGCGGGTGCGACCGGGCATCTCGCGGGCGATCAGCACCGCGAAGAAACCGAAGGTGATGGTGGCCATGGTCACCGACACCGACGGGAAGCCAAAGCCGCTGCTGGCATCGACCGGGCGCACCACATCCACGGTGGCGCCGAGCAGCATGGTCAGGGCCAGGCCGAAGGCAAGCGCGGCCAGCCAGTGCGCGGCTGCCATCCAGCGCCGGCGCCAGATCAGATAGCCCATCGCCGCCGCGGTGGCCGGCAGCAGTACCTGCCAGGCGCCCAGCGATGCCAGCGCGGCCATCGGGTAGTCGGCCAGCGGATTGCGCAGCGCCAGCATGGCCTGGTGCACCAGCAGGTCGATCGCCAGCGGCTCGCCGTGTGCGACCACCACGGTCAGTAACGCGAACCAGCCCCAGCCCAGTACCAGCAGCATCAACGCCAGCATCGCCAGCGGCACCGATTCGCGGCGCTTGGGATCAAGCACGCCGACGGTGTAGCGACCCAGCGTTGGGTGGCGGTTGGACCAGTCCAGCAGGCGTGCCAGCCAGTTGTCCATGCGCGCGGCCGACCAGCGATAGCCGTACAGCACGATGGCCCAGACCAGGCCGAGGATCACCGCCAGCAGGCCGACCACCACCACCAGACGCCCGGCCACCGCCGCGACTGCGTCGTAAGCTTCGCCAAGAATCCAGCCCGGCGCCAGGAACAGTACGGCCCAGGAGATGCTGGCGATGCCGCTGGCCTGCACGTAGCGGCTGGCCGGCATCTTCATCATGCCGGCGATGGCCGGCACGAACGGGCGGATCGCGCCCACGTAGCGTGCGATCAGGATGCTTTTGAAGGCGTTGCGGCGGAACAGGTTCTCGCCGCGGTCGAGCAGCTGCGGGTAGCGGCTGAACGGCCAGATGCCGCGCAGGCGGTCGCCCCAGCGTCGGCCGATCCAGTAACTGATACCGTCGCCGGCAAATGCGCCCAGGGCTGCAGCCGCCACCGCGTACGGCCCGGAGATCTGGCCCAGGCCGATGAACACGCCCACCGCGAACAGCAACGGCAGCGCCGGCACGATGGCGCCAAGAATGATCACCGCATCGCAGAAGGCGATGAGGAAGATAACGGCACCCGCCAGCACGGGGTGAGCGGCAATCCACGCGAGCGTGGCGTCGATCCATGAAGAGTCCATTGCCCGATTATAGGGGCGTGAAGGTGACTGGTTCCCAGCCGCTTCGTGACCGTTTGCAACCGGCGCCTTCGCCTAGAATGGCCCCATGCCGCATACGCCAGACGCTCCATCGCATGCTTTGAAGGCCGACAGCTTCGGCCAGATCCTTCTTGTGAAAGGGCCCGATGGCCCCTTCGTGCGCCGTGATCTGGGCGCCACGCCGCTGTGGCTGCGGCTGCCGGCCTGGTGGCTGGCCCGCCGCGAAGCACGCGCGTTGCAGCACATCCACGGCATGGCCGATGTGCCGCAGCTGCTGGCGTGGGATGGCCGTCACCTCGACCGCAGCTTCATGGCCGGCGATGCCATGTACCAGCGTCCACCACGCGGTGACCTGGCTTGGTTCCGCTCGGCGCGTCGGCTGCTGCAGCAGCTGCACCGCAATGGCGTGGCCCACAACGATCTGGCCAAGGAAGCCAACTGGCTGGTCACCGAAGACGGTCGTCCAGCGCTGATCGACTTCCAGCTGGCGGTGATAGGCAACCCGCGCTCGCGCTGGATGCGGCTGCTGGCCCGCGAGGACCTGCGCCACCTGCTCAAGCACAAGCGCATGTATTGCCGCGAGTCGCTCACCCCGGTGGAGAAGCGCGTGCTCAAGCGCACCTCGTGGGTGCGCGAACTGTGGTTCGCTACCGGCAAGCCGGTCTATCGCTTCGTCACCCGCCGCATCCTGCATTGGGAAGACAACGAAGGGCAGGGGCCGAAGCCGTGAGCAGTGCGTCCGTCGTGAGCAGGCCGCCAACTGCCTGCAGCGTGCTGCATGCGCAGTTGCCCGGTGCCGACTTCGTGCACGCCTGCCAGGCGACGACCCGTCGCGATGGGCGCTCGGCCCTGCAGGCCTATCGCGATATGGCGGCGACCATTCCCGGCTGGTTCGATGGGCTGATGGCACTGCGCAATCGCGGCATGCGCCTGCTCGGCATGAAGCACCTGGGCTCGTTGCGTGCGGTGCAGGATGTTGCGGATCCTCAACCCGGCCAGCGGCTGGGCATCTTCACCCTGCAGTCGCTGGACGACGATGCCATCGTGCTGGAAGACGACGACCGCCACCTGCGCGTGCAGCTGGCGCTGCAGTGGCAGGGCGACGTGCTGGAAGTGGCGACGGTGGTGCATACGCACAACGCGTTCGGGCGCGTCTACATGCTGCCGGTTGCGCCCGTGCATCGGCTGATCGTGCCGCATCTGCTGGAGAAGCAGGTGCGGTTGTACCGGTAGATCCAGGCCATGCGTGGATGTGGTTTGTGATCCGTGGGCTGCTTAACGGCTAAACGGCTCATTGCCAAGTGCCGCATAAATGTGGATTCCGCTGGCAGCAGAAGGCTCGCGACATCCAAACCAGGGACAACCCGCAAAGGAATCATTGAGGTGATGCATGTGGTATTGCGCACACGCCATTTTCTACTACGAGAGTCCAGGACAGGGGGCGTTCCGGGTGCATGAGAACGTGTATCTGATCAGTGCCGACAACGATGAACACGCTCTTGAGAATGCAGAAGCGCTTGCTTCCGGGTATGAGGATCTGACCGGTCGCCTGGTGGGTGAAGACGGTAGGCCTTCCCTCTATCGATTCGCCGGAATTCGCAAGCTGATATCAGTGGCGAGTGATGAGGACACTGCCGAGGGACGCCTGCACTCGGGTGTGGAGGTCACGTACTCCGTCATGGCGGTGGATACGTTGGACCAGGTGAAGCGGCTTGCCCGTGGTGATGGCGTGGCAGTGCTGTACCAGGAATAGAAATGTAGAGCCGAGCCATGCTCGGCTCTATAGGGGGCGGTGGCTTTACGGCGTCGCCGGCACCACCTGCTGGCCAATGAAGTTGCGCTTGGCATCGAAGTCATAGGCGATCTGCAACTGCCCCACATCCGGGCAGGCGTGGCAGTCGCGCAGCGGCGTGCGGTACAGCAGGCGGATGCCGCCGTTGTCCAATGGCGAAGCGCCTGCCGACTGTGCCGGCGCGAACGGCGTGGCCTGCGGGTTGGCCTTCAGCAGCTCCTGCACAGTGGGGTCGGCACGCAGGGTGTCGTCCAGCTGCACCGCATCCACGTCGATGCGCTTGCCACCGGCATCGACCAGTCGCGTGCCTTCATTGGTGTTGGCGCGGAACGGATACTCGACCGTGGCAATGCCCAGTCCTTCGTTCTCGTGCCAGGCGGTCACATAGGCCAGCTCACCGCCGCTGGACAACTGCTCGGCGGCGGTAACGGCATCGGTACTGGCGCCACCGGCGCGCATCGCATCACGCAGGCAATCGCGGGTCGCAGCATTCTCGCCCTGGCGGCAGGCGTTGAGATCGCCATCCCAGACCACCGCCTCGCTCCAGCGCATCTTGCCGTCGGCGGCGGCCTTCTCCGCGCTGGGCGCGTCACCGGCGGGCGGCTCCTTTCCGGGTTCCGGCGAACGGCCCTGGCAGGCGGTCAGCAGGGCAAGCCCCAGGGCAGGCAGCAACAGGCGGAAACGGCGCATGGCGTGGACCTCGTGCGTTGTCTGGAGGCCCGAGTATCGTCAAGGACAGGTGAACTCCGCGTCGGCGCGGCATACTAGCGGCTCATTGCATACGCTGGAGTGTGGAACGTGGGCAGTCTGCAGGGCAAAACGCTTTTCATCACTGGTGCCTCGCGCGGCATCGGCCTGGCCATCGCACTGCGCGCTGCGCGCGACGGCGCCAATGTGGCCATTGCAGCCAAGTCGTCGGTGCCGAACCCGAAGCTGCCGGGCACCATCCATACCGCGGCCGAAGCGGTAACGGCGGCTGGCGGCCAGGGCCTGGCCCTGAAGTGCGACATCCGCGAGGAAGAGCAGGTGCAGGCGGCGGTGGCGGCCACGGTCGATACCTTCGGTGGCATCGACATCCTGATCAACAACGCCAGCGCGATCTGGTTGCGCGGCACGCTGGATACGCCGATGAAGCGCTTCGACCTGATGCAGCAGGTCAATTCGCGTGGCAGCTTCCTGTGTGCGCAGGCCTGCCTGCCGTACCTGCTGCAGGCGCCGAACCCGCACATCCTCACCCTGGCGCCGCCGCCGAGCCTGGAGCCGAAGTGGTGGGCACCGCACACCGGCTACACGCTGGCGAAGATGGGCATGAGCTTCGTCACCCTGGGCCTGGCCGCCGAATTCGGTCCGCAGGGCGTGGCGGTGAATGCGCTGTGGCCCCGCACGGTGATCGCCACCGATGCGATCAACATGATTCCGGGCGTGGATGCGGCTGGCTGCCGCACGCCGCAGATCATGGCCGATGCCGCACATGCGGTGCTGGTGCGTGAAGCGGCCGGCTTCCACGGCCAGTTCCTGATCGACGATGAAGTGCTGGCACAGGCCGGTATCACCGATCTTTCCGGATACGCGGTGGATCCGTCGCGGCCGTTGCTGCCGGATCTGTTCCTGGATTGACCGCGCGTCGCTGGAAGAGGCCGAGGGCTGCGACCCTCGGCCTGCTGCGCTAGAATGCGTGGCTGTAATCGTTTTCAACAAGGATGTGAGCACATGTCACGCACTCTTTCCGTGGCGGCGCTGGCCGCTTCGCTGTCGTTGATCCTGACCGCCTGCGGTGGCAAGGCACCCGCAGCTGCGGGCGGCGCCTCTGCCTCCGGCACGCCGGACGCCAGCACGGCCCCGTCCGATACACAGCAGCAGTTGACCGCCAAGCTCAACGCCTACATCGGCTGCTTCAACGCGCTGGATTCGAAAACCCACGGCAGCATCCAGTCCTACACGCGCTGGATCAAGGATGTCGACGCTGGCCCGACCGGACGCGAGACGCACGTGTACGGCCCGTTCGAGATCAGCGACTACGACATGAAGCAGTGCGACGCCCCGGTGACCGAGGCGATCGCTGCCAAGCCGGCGCTGGCCGAACTCGATGCGGCTGCAGGTCACTACCAGCAGGCGCTGAAGGCGCTGGTGCCGGTCAGCAAGGACGCGCATGACTACTACGATCGCCAGGACTACGAAGACGACCAGTTCGCCAAGGGCAAGCAGCTGCACGCGCCCTTGATGGCCGCCTTCAAGGATTTCGTGGCTGCCAGCGAAACGTTCAATGCCGAGCTGGAGCGCCAGAACGACGCCGCCCAGCGCGAGCAGCTCAAGGCGCTGGAACAGGCCGAGGGGCGCACGCGCGAGTACTACCGTCTGGCGATGATGCTGGAAGCCAAGGCGATCATGGATCTGATGAGCGAGGATGATTTCGATCAGGCCAAGGCCCGCGAACGCCTGGATGCCTTCAACCGCATTTCCGATGAAGCGCACGCCAAGGTTGCCGACCAGGAACCGGGCAAGTCGGACTGGGAAGGCTTCGAGCGTGGGGCCGAGAATTTCCGGCGCGAAGGCAAGGAGCGGCTGCAGCGCGTCAGCGAGAAAAAGCCTTACACCGATTTCGAACGACGCATGCTTGATTCGCCGTCGATGGCGCCGCGTGGCTCTGCCAGCAAGCTCATGCAGGAATACAACACGCTCGTTTTCCAGAGCAACCGCCAGTGACCGGCGCGCCAGCACCCATGCGAGAGACCATGACGACTTCCTGTCTGCGTATCGCGCCGCTGCTGCTGATCGGCGCTGTGGCTGGCCTGAGCGGCTGCAACAAACCGGCAGGGTTGTCGCTGGCCGACCCCAGCCTGGAGAAGGTGAACGCCTACATCGAGTGCTACAACGGCGTTGAACAACCCATTCACGAGGGTTTCCAGACCTACACCAGCTGGATGAAGGACCCTGAAGCCGGCCCGACCGGCAAGGAAGCGCAACCGCGTTCGCCCGGTAAGGTGCTGTCGCACCGCGTCGAGTACTGCGGCCAGCCACTGACCGACGCGCTGGCGAAAACCCCGGCCCTGCCGATGGATGGCCCCGCGCGTGACTATCAGCAGGCCTTCCAGGCATTGAACACCCTGGTCGAGCGCGCCGATGGTTACTTCACCCGCGAGGATTATCGTCGTGATGGCGGTGAAGGGATGCGCAGCCAGCATGCCCCGCTGATGCAGGCCTATGCTGATTTCTTCAAGGCCAGCGAAGCGATGGATGTGGCGCTGGAAAAGAACGAGAACGATCGCCGTGCCGCGCAGCTGAAGCAGATCGAGGAGAGCGAAGGGCGCTCGCTGGCCTACTACCACCTTCGCCTGCTGGGCGATGGCAAGCTACTGGCCACGGCGTTCCAGGACGACGCACCGGACGTTGCGGCGCTGCGCGTGCAGCTGGCTGACTATCAGGCACTGGTGACGGAAATCCAGAACGGCGGTGTCGGCAAGGACGACCCGATGTGGGGCCACGTGCAGCGTTCGGCGGACAAGCTGGTGCGTACTGCGGGACGTGGCGTCGAGCGCCTGGAGCAGCACAAGCCGATCACCGCCGAAGCACTGGCGGCAGAGCGGAAGGCGTCGGGCAGTTGGCTCACCACCGACCCGGAAGGGGCGCAGTCAACGATCCTCGCCGCATACAACGATCTGGTGACCACCAGCAACCGCATGCGGTGAGCAACGGCACACGCATCCATGCGTAACCGCCGAGAGGTAGTGCCGGCCGCTGGCCGGCATCTGCCTCAATGGTTGAACGCATCCGGCAGCTTGCCGCCGCACTTGCGGCAGTGCAGTGCATCCGGTTCATGGCCTTCCAGCCCACAGTCCGGGCAGCCACGCGCATCGCGGCGCGCGGCCTGCTCGGCTTCACGCATGGTGCTGGCCAGCTCGGCGGTATAGATGCCGGTGGGCACGGCGATGATGCTGTAGCCGATCAGGATCAGCACCGAGGTGACGAAGCGGCCGAGCACGGTCTGCGGCACGATGTCGCCGAAACCGACCGTGGCCATGGTCACCACCGCCCAGTACATGCTAGCGGGGATGTTGGTGAAGCCGTGTTCGGGGCCCTCGATCACGTACATCAGCGCACCGGCGATGATGGTGATGGTGATCACCGTGAACAGGAACACCAGCACCTTGCGCCGGCTGCGCCACAGTGACGTCATCAATACGCCGCTTTCCTCGATGTAGCGGGTCAGCTTGAGGATGCGGAACACGCGCAGGATGCGCAGCGCACGCACCACCAGCAGGCTCTGCGCGCCGGGGATGAACATCGACAGGTAGGCGGGCAGGATCGACAGCAGGTCGATGATGCCCCAGATGCTCACCGCGTAACGCAGCGGGCGCTTGACCACCGCCAGACGCAGCAGGTACTCGGCGGTGAAGATGATCGTGAAGCCCCATTCCAGGATGTACAGGCCGGTGGACCATTCGGCATGCAGGTGCTGCACGCTGTCGATCATCACCACCAGGATGCTGGCGATGATCGCCACCACCAGGATCAGGTCGAAATTGCGCGAAGGCCGGGTGTCGTGGCGGTAGATGATGTCGAACCACCGACGGCGCCAGCCGGTCTCGGTGGCGGGGTTCAGCTGGGGGGCGGAAAACGGTCGCATGGGCGCATTGTGCCGCAGGGGTTCCGGCGCGAGAATGGGGATTCCTGAACCCTGCCGACTGCCATGACCGCCGCTACCGATCCGCTGATCTCCCTTTCGCACTATTACCTGCCGGTCTACAAGCCCCGCCAGGTGGTACTGGAACGAGGCCAGGGCGCCCGCGTGTGGGACAGCCAGGGCCGTGAGTTCATCGACCTGGCCGCCGGCATCGCCGTGTGTGGCCTGGGCCACAACGATCCGGACCTGGTCGCCGCGCTGGTCGAGCAGGCCGGCAAGCTCTGGCACACCAGCAACGTGTTCTACAGTGCACCGCCGCTGCACCTGGCCGAGGAGCTGGTGAAGGCCAGCCGCTTCGCCGAGCGCGTGTTCCTGTGCAACTCCGGCGCCGAAGCCAACGAAGTGGCGATCAAGATGGTCCGCAAGTGGGCCTCCAGCCAGGGTCGCCCGGCCGACAAGCGGGTGATCATCACCTTCCGTGGCAGCTTCCACGGCCGCACCATGGGCGCGGTGACCGCCACCGCCCAGCCGAAGTACCAGGAAGGCTACGAGCCGCTGCCCGGTGGCTTCCGCTACATCGATTTCAACGATGAGGTGCAGCTGGAAACCGCGATGGCCGCCGGCGACGTGGCTGCAGTGATGCTGGAGCCGATCCAGGGCGAGGGCGGCGTGATGCCGGCCAAGTCCGGTTTCCTCAAGCGCGTGCGCGAACTGTGCGACCAGCACAACGCGCTACTGGTGCTGGACGAGATCCAGGCCGGCATGGGCCGCACCGGCACGCTGTTCGCGCACTGGCAGGACGATGTGGTACCGGACATGGTCACCCTGGCCAAGGCGCTCGGCGGTGGCTTCCCGATCGGCGCGATGCTGGCCGGCCCGAAGGTGGCTGAGACCATGCAGTTCGGCGCGCACGGCACCACCTTCGGTGGCAACCCGCTGGCGGCCGCAGTCGCGCGCGTGGCGCTGCGCAAGTTGGCCTCGGCGGAGATCGCCGCCAACGTCAGCCGCCAGTCGAAGGCGCTGCGCGATGGCTTCGCCCGCATCAACGACGAGTTCGGTGTGTTCAGCGACGTGCGTGGCCGTGGCCTGATGCTGGGCGCGGTGCTGAGCAAGGACTTCGCCGGCCAGGCCGGTGCGATCCTCGACCACGCCGCCGAGCAGGGCCTGCTGACCCTGCAGGCCGGCCCGGACGTGCTGCGCTTCGTGCCGTCGCTGAACATCACCGACGAAGAAGTGGCCGAAGGCCTCAAGCGCCTGCGCGCGGCGATTGCCGCGTTCATCGCCGCGCGCTGAATCTGCTGAGGTCGGACCCCTCTCCTGCGGAGAGGGCTCTGACCCCGATCAGCTCACCGCGTAACGCTTCAACACCTTGCCCAATCCCCGGCCATCGCGCACGGTTTCCGCGTGCAGGCCGGCGGCGCGTGCGCCGCGCACGTTGGCGAACAGATCATCGACGAACAGCGTGCGCGCAGGTGCCACGCCGAGTACCTCAAGCGTGCGCAGGAAGACTTCCGGCGCCGGTTTGCGCAGGCCGAAATCGGCGCTGCAGAACACGCGGTCCTGCAGGGCAGGGAACAGTTCCGGTAGCAGGTTGGGCAAGGCCTGTTGCATCAGCGCGCCGTTGTTGGTCAGCACTGCCATCGGCAACTGCAGGGCCTGCAGCCGCTGCAACACGGCAGCCTGCGGATGGCTGGCGGCCCGCCGCGCCGCGGTCCAAGCAGTCACATCGACCGTCGTGCCTAGAAGCTCTCCCAGCTGCGCCAGATAGGCCGGGCCATCCAGCGTGCCATTGTCATGTGCCGCTTCCAGCCCGCTGTCGTACAGCGCGGCCTGCACGGTTTCCGGCGCGACGTCCAGCGCCTGCGCAAGGTGCAGTACGCGCTGCGCGCGCTGGTACTGCACCAGCACGCCATCCACGTCCAGCAGCAACAGGTCGATCCGCATTGGTCGAGCATGCCATTGCAGTGAACACGCGGGAAACCCTGGAGCAGCCATGCGACAGACGGTCGCAGACGCGGCCGCAGGGGCCTGCCTAGAATGGCGCTTGAATCCGCAGGAGACGCAACGATGAAGGCTTGGATGGTGGCAGTGGGACTGGGCGCGCTGATGCTGGCGCCGTCGGCGATGGCGCGGGTGTGTGCGGTGAGCATCGACAGCACCGACCAGATGAGCTTCAGCAGCCGCGAGATCAAGGTGGCCGCTGATTGCACCGCCGTGGATCTGACCCTGCGCCACACCGGCAAGCTGGCCGCTACCGCGATGGGCCATAACTGGGTGCTGACCCGCAGCGCGGATTACCAGCCGGTGGCGATGGCCGGCATGCGCATGACCCTGGCCGACAGCTACCTGCCGAAGGCCGACAAGCGCGTGCTGGCGCACACCAAGGTGATCGGCGGTGGTGAAACCGCGCGCGTGCGCTTCTCTACCCAGGGCCTGCAGAAGGGTGGGGATTACACCTTTTTCTGCTCGTTCCCCGGTCACTTCGCGATGATGAAGGGCAAGTTCGTCTTCGGTTGAGCAGCCACGCATGGCGTGGCTCTACCAGGAAAAAAAGGGGACGGAGGGGATTAAGTCGTTTGTGCACAAACGACTTAATCCCCTCCGTCCCCTTTTTTGTGCAGAGCGGGCTCAGCCCTTGGCGGCCTTGAATGCCATGCGTGCGGCGGCCAGCGTGGCCTCGATCACGGCGTCATCGTGAGCGCTGGACAGGAAGCCGGCCTCGTACGCCGACGGTGCCAGGAACACGCCCTGGTCCAGCATCGCGTGGAAGAAGCGGTTGAACGCCGGGATGTCACAGGCGGTGGCCTGCGCATAGGTCTCCACCTTCTCGCTGGTGAAGAACAGGCCGAACATGGCGCCCACGTGGGTGGTGGTCACCGCCACGCCGGCGTCGGCAGCGGCCGCTTCCAGGCCGGCACACAGGCGCGCGGTGCGCTCGGCCAGGTCGGCGTGGAAACCCGGCTGCTGGATCAGTTCCAGCATCGCCAAGCCGGCGGCCATCGCCACCGGATTGCCGCTCAGCGTGCCGGCCTGGTAGATCGGGCCGGCCGGGGCGATCTGCTGCATCAGTTCGCGGCGGCCGCCGTAGGCACCCACCGGCATGCCGCCGCCGATGATCTTGCCGAAGGTGGTCAGGTCCGGGGTGATGCCGTAGTGCGCCTGTGCACCGCCAAGGGCAACGCGGAAACCGGTCATCACTTCGTCGAAGATCAGCAGCGCGCCATGCTTCGTGCACAGTTCGCGCAGGTGCTGCAGGTAGCCTTCGCGTGGCGGAATGCAGTTGGCGTTGCCGACCACCGGTTCGATGATCAGGCCGGCGATGTCGTCACCCTGCTGTTCGAACAGGGCAGTGGCCGCTTCGAAGTCGTTGTAGGGCAGGGTCAGGGTCAGTTCGCTCAGGCCGGCCGGGACGCCCGGCGAGGTCGGCACGCCCAGGGTCAGCATGCCGCTACCGGCCTTGACCAGGAACGAGTCACCGTGGCCGTGGTAGCAGCCTTCGAACTTGACGATGCGGTTGCGGCCGGTGGCGCCGCGCGCCAGCCGGATCGCCGACAGCGTGGCTTCGGTGCCGGAGTTGACCATGCGCACCATCTCGCACGACGGCACCAGTCGGGTGATGGTCTCGGCCATGGTCACTTCGGCAGCGCAGGGCGCGCCGAAGGACAGGCCATTGTCGATCGCCTTCTTCACCGCCTGGCGGACGGCCGGATGGTTGTGGCCGACGATCATCGGGCCCCAGGAACCGACATAGTCGATGTAGCGGTTGCCGTCGACGTCGTACAGGTAGGCGCCGTCGGCACGCTCGACGAAGAACGGTTCGCCGCCGACCGATTTGAACGCGCGCACCGGCGAATTGACGCCGCCCGGCAGCAGCTGCTGGGCGCGGGAGAACAGGGCGTGGGACTGGTCGTGGTTCATGCGGATTTCCTGGGCATTACGCGAACTGGGCGAGGTAGGCGCGCTGGATCGCAACCGGGTCTTCGGCGGCGAACACGCTGCTGACCACGGCGACCAGATCGGCGCCGGCGTCGATGATGGGACCGACATTGTCCGGCGTCAGGCCGCCGATCGCCACCCGCGGCACGCCCAGTGCGGCGCTTTGCCGCAGCAGGTCGGTATGGGCGCGGCTGCTGGTGATCTTGGTGGTGGTCGGGAAGAAGGCGCCGAAGGCCACATAGCTGGCGCCGGCCGCCACGGCCTTCTCGGCATTGGCCAGCTGGTCGTAGCAGGAGGCGCCGATGATGGCCTCGGCACCGAGCAGCGCGCGCGCGCTGGGGATGTCACCGTCGGTGCCGCCCAGATGCACGCCGGCGGCGCCGACCGCCTTGGCCAGCGCCGGGTCGTCGTTGACGATCAGCGGCACGCCGTGTTCCGCGCACAGCGCCTGCAGGGCGGTGGCCTGCTCCCGCCGCAGCGCGTCACTGGCGGTCTTGTTGCGGTACTGCAGCCAGGTGGCGCCGGCGGCCAGCAGCGGCGCGGTGCGGGCCAGCAGGCGTGCGGTATCGGGCTCGTCCGGGGTGATCAGGTAGACGCCGCGGGGCGCCGGGGAAGCAGAAGTCATCGATGGCTACCGGTGAGTGGACCGCGATGGGACAATGGCGGCCCGTGAATCCAGCCCTGATTATCTGATGAGCGATGCCACCCCCACCACCTTGCGTACCTGGATGTGCGTGGTCTGCGGCTTTCTTTACAGCGAAGCGGAAGGCTTGCCGGAAGAAGGCATCGCGCCGGGGACGCGCTGGGAAGACATTCCCGAGACCTGGACCTGCCCGGATTGCGGCGTGACCAAGGCCGATTTCGAGATGGTCGAGGTCGATTGATGGCGGGGCCTGCAGGCCCTTCTGTGGGTGCGGACCGTTGGTCCGCACACCGGACACCCTCAATGCAGCCGCGGCACTGGCCCGCCGAGGTCGATCAGCTTCTCGCGCAGCCACTGCGCATCGCTGGCTTCCGGGTTGCGCTTCAGATACTGCCCCAGGTCGTGGCGGGCACCGGCCAGATACTCCAGCTGCAGGTAGGCCAGGCCACGGTCACGCAGCGCGTCGTCCTGCTCCGGGGCCAGCTTCAGCAGGCGGTCGGCACTGCGTGCGGCACGGTCCCATTCGCCCGCTTCGGCATACACACCGTGCAGGTTGCGCAGCATCCGCATCAGGATCGCGCGCGCAGGGGCCGGGTCGAGGATCTGCGCCAGCACCTGGTCGTCGGGCATCTGCCCGCCCAGGTGTGACTTGGCCCGCTCGCGCAGTTCGTCCACGTCCAGCGGGCGGCCGCCATTGAACGGGTCCATCACCAGCACACCGTCGTCCACCGGCAGGCGCACCAGGAAGTGGCCGGGGAAGGACACGCCGTCGAGCGGGATTCCCAGCCGGCGCGCGACTTCCATCTGCACCAGTGCCAGCGAGATCGGGTTGCCCAGGCGGCGCTCGAATACCTGGTTGAGGTAGCTGTTGCGCGGGTCGTAATACTCGTCGTGGTCGCCGCTGTAGCCCAGCTCGTCGAACAGGTGGCGGTTGATCGCCGCCATCTTCAGCGGGCTGTTGTCGATGCTGTCCACTTCCGAGCGGAGGTGGTCGACGTGGCTCTGGATCAGCGCGACGTAGGTGGACGGCTGCAGATCGGGGTATTCATCGCGCGCGATCAGCAGCGCGGTCGGCAACAGTGGCAGCGCCTCGTCTTCGAGGTCGGCCAGTGCATCCCAGTCGGGGAGTGAGATCTGGTCCTGCATGACCACAGACTGGCGGCAATTGCAGGCGGTTTCAAGCGGTGTCGCGTGAAAAATCCGGGGGGCAGATCCCTTTCGCGTGCGAAAGGGATCTGACCCCTGCAGGGTTGCCGGCCAGCGGCCGGCACTACCGCGGGCAGAACCCTGTTACTCGATGCCTGGGCCGAATTTCAGCTCCGTGCCGTCCTTCAGCTTGAGCTTCTCGGCCTGACCGGCGTTGAGCTCCAGCACATAGCGCGCCGGTCCACCGCTGGGGTAGGGCGGGCACATGTCGCCGGCCGAGCACGGCGGCACATCGCGCTGCTGGCTGACCAGCTTGCGCTGGCTGTCGAAGTACAGGATGTCCAGCGCAAGCTTGGTGTTCTTCATCCAGTACGCCTGCATTTCCTCGCGGTCGTGGATGAACAGCATGCCGTGATCGGCGGCCATCTGGTCGCGGAACATCAACCCGCGCGCGCGGGTTTCATCGTTGGTGGCCAGCTCCACCTGGTAGCGGGCGCCATCCAGCTCGACCCAATGGCGGGCCGCGTCGGTAGCACAGCCGGCCAGGGCCAGCAGCGGAAGCATCAGCAGCGAACGCAACAGCGACATCGTCAGGATCCTTCGGAAGGGTCAGAGCACGACCGGTGGCTCGCCGCCGACGATCACCACATCGGCGCGACGGCGCGCGAACAGGCCGACGCAGACCACGCCCGGCAGCTGGTTGAGCTCGCGCTCCAGCTTTTCCGGATCGGTGATCTGCAGGTTGTGGATGTCCAGGATCTGGTTGCCGTTGTCGGTGACCACGCCTTCGCGCCAGGTCGGCTGGCCGCCGGTCATGTCGCGGATCTGGCGGGCGACCAGGCTGCGCGCCATCGGGATCACTTCCACCGGCAGCGGGAACTTGCCCAGCACCGGCACCTGCTTGCTCGGGTCGACGATGCAGATGAAGCGCTCGCTGGCCTCGGCGATGATCTTCTCGCGGGTCAGTGCGGCGCCGCCACCCTTGATCAGGCACTTGTTGGCATCGCACTCATCGGCGCCGTCCACGTACAGCGACAGGTTGCCGCTGTGGTTCAGCTCGATCACCTCGATGCCGTGCTGCTTCAGGCGCGCGGTGCTCTGTTCGGAGCTGGACACGGCACCCTTGATGCGGTGCTGGATGCGGGCCAGGGCATCGATGAAATAGGCCACGGTGGAACCGGTGCCGACACCGACGATCATGCCGTCTTCAACGTACTCGATGGCTTTCTCGGCGGCCAGGCGCTTGGCTTCGGACATGGGAGAACTCTCAGGCAGGGAATCAGGATTTCTTTTCCAGCGACAGCAGCAGCTTCCACTGCGCGGCGGTCACCGGGAACACCGACAGGCGGTTGCCCTTGGCAACCAGCGGGAAGCCCTCGCCGAGCTCCTCGGCGTGCAGCTTGATCTCGTCCAGCGCGATCACCTGCTTGAGCTTGCGGTCGAAGGCCACGTCCACCAGCATCCAGCGCGGGTTCTCGCGCGTGCTCTTGGGGTCGTGGTAGTCGGATTTCGGGTCGAACTGGGTGTCGTCCGGATAGGCCGGGCTGGCGACCGTGGCCAGGCCGACGATGCCGGGCACCTTGGTATTGGAGTGGTAGAACAGGATGCCGTCGCCCACCTGCATGCCATCGCGCATGAAATTGCGCGCCTGGTAGTTGCGCACCCCGTTCCAGGGTTCGACCTTGACCTTGGCCAGGTCATCGATGGAGAAGGCGTCCGGTTCGGACTTCATCAGCCAGTAGCGCTTGCGGGCGGTCATGCGTTCACGGGGGCAGCGGAGGGGAACAGGGGGCCGTCTTCGGTGCAGATCGCATCCACCGGCACGTCCCACGACGCCACCGGCAAGGACTCGACCTGCTGCACCGCGAACGCAGCACCGACCAGCCAGGGCGGCGCCGGCCGGTCGTGGCGGAAGGCGAAGCTGCGATCATACCAGCCGCCCCCCATGCCCAGCCGCCGGCACTGTGTGTCGAAACCCACCAGCGGGGTCACGACCAGCGCCATCTGCGCCGGTTCCAGGGTGTCTTCCACCGCCACGTCCGGCTCGGGAATGCCATAGCGGTTGCTGGTCAGCGGCTGCCCGGGGCGCCACGGTGCGAAGCGCAGCACGTCACCCGCCAGTACCGGCAGGCAGTAGGTCAGTGTGTCGGGTAGCTGCAACTGCCAGCGGTGCAGGGCAATTTCGCCATCCAGCGCCCAGTAGCCGGCCACGGCGCCTTCGCGCGGGGCGAACGGCAGGGCCAGCAGGGCATCGGCAAGCGATTCGGCGGCGGCGATGCGCTCAGCGGCGGAAAGGTCGCGGCGGCGTTGCCGCAGGTCGTGGCGCAGGGCCTGGCGCGGGTCGGTCATGGCAGCGTGCGGCAAGGATCAGCCGTCATTGTGCCGGAAAGAACAAGGGCGACGCCCGAAGACGCCGCCCTTGCTGGAATATTGCATTCTCCGCAATGTCGATGCATGCGAAACGACCTTGAACCCGGGGGCTCAAGTGGGAACGCTGGAGAACCATCGGGCTTCCCGCTACAAGGCGGACCTGCACTCCCGGCGCTGTCGCGCTCCCGGTGTCGTTCTTAAGGGACAAGGCGAATGTTTGCACATGCCGTCGAGTACCGCAGAGAACGCGTGGCCATTATAGCCAGCACGCAGGATCTGGATAGGCCGTTCGTCGGCAACAGTCCGTGCCAATTCAGATATGAGAAAAGGGGACGGAGGGGATTAAGACGTTTCCGGCACGGAAGGGGCGAATGCGCCTTGATTCCCTCCGTCCCCTCTTCTACGGGGTGCCGTCGATCGCGCGGTCCAGGCGCCGGTTCAGGTCGGCCAGCGTCTGCTGCAGGGCGACTGCCTGGCGGGCGTTCTCGTCGCGCAGCAGTTGCAGTTCATGGGCCAGGTTCAACGCCGCCAGCACGGCGACGCGGTCGACCGCGGCCATGCGGTTGCTGCCGCGGATTTCGCGCATGCGCGCATCGAGCAGGCGCGCGGCCGCCATCAGGCTGTCGCGTTCATCGCCGCCGACACCCACGGTGTATTCACGATCGAGGATGCGGACACTGACCGGTTCGGCGCTCATGTGTGCTGCTCCAGGGATTTGAGCCGGCTGATCATTGCTTCCACCCGCGAACGTGCCTGCTCATTCTTCGCCAGCAGCGTCGAGCGCTCGGCCACCAGCTGTTCCTGCTGGTGGCGCAGGCTGCGGTTCTCCTCGGCCAGGCGCTGGTTGCGTTCAAGCAACGCTTCCACGCGGGCAGCGAAGTCCTGCAGCTGGGCAAGGGGATCGGCGGGTTCCATACGGGCACGATAGGCAAGCCGGGTAAGGGCGGTCAAGCGTTGTCGCAGCAAGGCCTGACGGTCGCAGAGAGGATGCCGTCGGGTTGCTACACTACGGGGTCTCACGGGCGCGCGCGTGCGCGCCCCGGGTTTCCTTTCCGAACGAGCCGCACGATGACCGAACTTCCCTCCGTCGACGACGTTACCCGCGCCAGCCAGGAACTGGGCCTGGGCGCCACCGCTGCCGAGCTGCACGGCGCACTGTGCGGCTGGCTGGCCGCCGGTGGTGCCCCCGGCAATGATTGGCCGGCGCGTGTGCTGGCCGACGACAACCTGCCGCCGGTGGCCGCCGACAGCGTGCTGGGGCAGCTGCTGCAGGTCACCATCAAGCAACTGGAAGACCGCGATTTCGCCTTCGAACTGCTGCTGACCGATGGCGACGACGTGTCCGCGCAGGCTGATGCCATGTTCAGCTGGACCCGTTCCTTCCTGGGCGGCTTCGGCCTGGGCAGCGGCGGCCGCCGCCCGACCCTGTCCGAAGAGGGCGAAGAAGCGCTGACCGACATGGCCAGCCTGGCGCGTGCCTCCAGCGAGGATTTCGAGGCCGGTGGCGATGACGATGACGAAGCCCTGTCCGAGATCGAGGAATTCATCCGCGTGGCGGTACTGCTGCTGCACGGTGACGTGGTGCTGGCCTCGCGCCATCGGCAGCGCCTGAACTGATGGACATCAAGCAGCGCACCGGCATCGCGGCCGGCGAATACAAGCGTCGGCGCCGCCAGCTGATGGACATGGCCGGCGAGGATGCGATCCTGGTGCTCCCCGCCGCGGCCGAGAAGGTGCGCAGCCTCGATACCCATTACCCGTTCCGGCAGGATTCGGACTTCCAGTACCTGAGCGGCTTCCCGGAACCGGAGGCGGTGCTGGTGCTGATCCCGGGGCGACGCCACGGTGAGGCCATCCTGTTCTGCCGTGAGCGCGACGCCGAGCGCGAAGCCTGGGACGGCAGCCGCGCCGGCCAGGAAGGTGCGGTGGCGCAGTACGGCATGGACGATGCGTACCCGATCGACGATCTGGACGACATCCTGCCGGGCCTGCTGGAAGGGCGTTCGCGCGTCTATTACCACTTCGGTCGCGACGCCGATTTCGACCTGAAGCTGATCGGCTGGGTCAACCGCGTGCGTTCGCAGGTGCGCCACGGCGCGCAGCCGCCGCATGAGTTCCTGGAGCTGGGCCACCTGCTGCATGAGCAGCGCCTGTTCAAGTCCGGCGCCGAAGTGGCGCTGATGCACCACGCCGCGCAGATCAGCGTGCGTGCGCATCTGGCGGCGATGAAAGCGGCGAAGGCCGGCATCCACGAATACGAACTGCAGGCGGAGCTGGAACGCGTGTTCCGCGCCAACGACGCGGTGCCGGCCTATTGCAGCATCGTCGGTGCAGGTCGCAACGGCTGCATCCTGCATTACCGCGACAACAACGCACGTTCGCGCGATGGTGAGCTGGTGCTGATCGACGCCGGTGCCGAATACCGCGGCTATGCCAGCGACATCACCCGCACGTTCCCGGTGAACGGCCGCTTCAGCGCCGAGCAGCGCGCGCTGCACGACCTGGTCGGTGACGCGCAGGCCGCTGCACTGGCCCAGGCCAAGCCGGGCGTGGCCTACGAGATGGGTCACCTGGCGGCGGTGCAGACCCTGACCGAAGGCCTGCTGCGGCTGGGTCTGCTGAAGGGCACGCTGGAAAAGAACCTGTCCGAGGGCCTGTACCAGCGTTTCTACCGGCACAAGACCGGGCACTGGATCGGCATGGACGTACACGACGTGGGTGACTATCGCCTGGCCGGCGATTCGCGCCTGCTGGAGCCGGGCATGGCATTCACCATTGAGCCGGGGCTGTACATCGGTGTGGACGATACGACGGTGGAGCCGCGCTGGCGCGGTATCGGCATCCGTACCGAGGATGACGTGCTGATCACCGATGACGGGCATCGCGTGCTGACCGAAGGCCTGGCGCGCAGTGCCGACGAGATCGAAGCGGTGATGGCGGGGTAAAGGGTTTCGGCAGGGCTTGCAGCCCTGCACCTGCTGCAATCAACGGCAACGTCAAAAACCGAAGCGGCATTCCGTGGGAGGGCGGGGCACTGTGGGTTTGCGGGGACGCCGCAAGTACGTCCCTGTAGGCTTGGTCGCCGCATCCATGCGGCTCACACCCCGCAAACCCACCGTGCCCCGCCTTCGACAGGTTCACGCGGCTGTTGGTGGGTGCCGACCGTTGGTCGGCACATCTGTCAGATATCGAATGAATCCTCCACGCATGGCGTGGATCTACTGGCGACTGCGGCCGTTGGAACGCGCGGCTGTTGGTAGGTGTCGACCTTGGTCGACACAGAGCGAGCGCAGCGAGCGACCCGCTTCTGCTTTTCTTTTTCTTTTCCGTGGTTGAACGCGGCAGGAAACTGTCAGAGGTGGGGCGGGTGGGCCATGCAGGGGCGTTGGCGCCATGGATGGCGCCATCGAGCTTACAGGGACGTACTTGCAGCGTCCCCTGCATGGCCCACCCGCCCCGCCAAACCCATGAACCGCTTTCCGCGACCAACCACGAGGGGCTCAGCCGTTCGCCGCCGCAAACTCCGGCCGCGTCAGGTTGTCCGCCTCGCCTTCAGTGCACAGCACTTCGTCTTCAATGCGGATGCCGCCATACGGACGGAAGAAATCCACGCGGTCCCAGTTGATCGCATCGCCATGGCCGGCATCCTTCACTTCATTCAACAGCATGTCGATGAAGTACAGGCCCGGTTCGATGGTCACCACCATGCCGGGCTCCAGCACGCGGGTCAGGCGCAGGTACGGGTGGCCCGCCGGGCGCTCGATGCGGCCACCCTCGTCGCTGGCCGCGAAACCGGCCACGTCGTGCACCTGCAGGCCGATCAGGTGGCCGATGCCATGCGGGAAGAACGCGGCGCTGACGCCGGTTTCCACTGCGGTCTGCGGCGAGACCTTGATCACGCCGAAGTCCTTCAGCACGCCCATCAGCGAAAGATGTGCGTCCACGTGCAGCTGCTTGTAGTCGAAGCCCGGGCGCACCGCCGCGCACATCTGCTGCTGGGCAGCGTCGACGGCGGCGATCATCGCGGCGAACTCGTCGTGGCCGTGCGCGGCGTAGGTGCGGGTGATGTCGCTGGCGTAGCCGTGCGCGCTGGCACCAGCATCGATCAGGAAGCTGCGCAGCGGCTGCGGTGCCTTGCGGCCCAGCTCGGTGTAATGCAGCACGGCGGCATGTTCGTTCAACGCCACGATGTTGCCGTAGGGCAGCTCGTTGGCGTCCTGGCCGACGGCCTGGCAGTACGCCATGTGGATGCTGAACTCGTCGGCGCCGTTGCGGAACGCGGCTTCGGCGGCACGGTGGCCGCGCACGCCCAGCACCTGCGCCTGGCGCATCAGCGCGATTTCATACGGCGTCTTGCTGCCGCGGTGCCATTCCAGGTAGTTCACCACCGATGCCGGGTTGTTCGGCACGTAGTTGCCCTGCGTGCTCTGCGGCTCGCCGAGGATCGCGCAGCGCGACGGGTCGGCCGGCAGCAGCGCCAGCGCCTCTTCGGGCTTGCGGATGATGTGGATGTCGAAGTGCTCCACCCACCAGCCACTCGGTGCGTCCGGTACCACGTGCCAGTAATCGAACGGCTGGTGGAAGATCACCGCCGGGCGCTTGCCGGGGGTGAACACGATCCAGCTGTTGGGCACGCGGGTCAGCGGCAGCCAGGCCTTGAACTGCGGATTCACCGCATACGGGTAGTCGCGGTCGTCGAACACCTGGTAGTGCAGGGTGCCGCTGGGCACCACCAGGTGATCGAAGCCGCCGCGGGCCAGCGCCTGTTCGGCGCGTCGGCACAGCACGGCCAGGTGGTCGGAATACAGGGCGCCGGGGTCTTGCTGGATCATTGCGGTGGCTCGACACGGAAAACGGCCCTAGATTCTGCCGCATACCGCGAAAAACCGCTGTGCCGGAACCGGCACTCAGGCCGTCGAAACCGGTCCCTCGTCGCTGTCCTCGCCCACCCACTGGCGCAGCAGCTGCCGATGTTCGCGTGACAGGGTCAGGAAGCGGAAGCCGGTCCAGCTCTGGCCGGGTGCGTGTGCGGGCTCGCTCCACAGCAGGTGCACGCCCACATCGATGGCCTGCTGACGGCCATCACCCAGTGGCAACGGGAAGCGCAGCTGGTACAACGCATCCTCGCGCAGCGGCACGCTGGCCAGCATCAGCATGCCGGTTTCGGAGACATTGCCGAGGCGTCCGACCACGCACTCGCGCATCTGGTCGGTGACCGGCACCAGGTCCGAGACCTGGCGGCGCGGCGCGCGGCGGGTGTCCTGCGGCGGTACGGCTTTCATGCGGGGGTCTCCTGTGCGCGGCCCGTGGCCAGTGCGCGCAGCGCACCAAGGCTGGCTTCCCAGGCACGGTCGACCAGCCGGCCCTTGTCTTCGGTGACCAGTTGCGCGCGCCCGGCACTGATCTGCCGTGCCAGCGTATCCAGGTCGGTATCGGTGATCTTCTGCCCGCGTGGATTGACGAACAGGGCGTGGCCGGTCAGCAGGCTGTACCAGGACAGGCGCTGCCGGCGCAGCGTGCCATCACCGGTATCGATGTCGAACCAGCTGCCGAACGGCAGCGTGGACAGCTGCTGGTAGGCGGCTTCCTCGGCACTGCTGCGGGGCGTTGCAGGCGCCGTGCCGGTGGGCGCGCCGGCGTGTTCGCCCAGGCGCGCACGTGCCTTCAGGCGGGCACTGAGTTCGGTACGCGAGGTGCTTTCATCCTCGCCGCCGGGCGTGGCCAGCCTGCGCGCGACGGCGGCGGCTTCCTCGGCGTGGTAGCCGACCTGCAGCAGTGCGGCCTCCACGTCCGCTGCCAACGCGGTATCGGTGCCGCCGGGGGCGTCGATGGCCTGTGCGGTGATGGCAGCGATGCGCTCGGTCTGTTGCAGGCGTTCCTGCCACTGTGGCGAATCATCGCCATGGCGCAGGCGGGTGAGGGTCAGTGCATCGGCCCAGGCCTGGCGCAACAGGGTCTGCACGAAGCGCGGTGGCGACTGCGTGTCGCAGCACTGGTCGATCTGTGCGGTGGCCTGGCGGCGGGCCAGTTCCAATCGTTCCTTGCCGCGCGCGGCTTCCACGTGGCGGCGCTCGGCCAGTTCGGCACGATGGGCCGCCGCGCGCTGGTGCTGCTGCACGTCTTCGTTGGCAGCGGCGAAGGCTTCCGGCGCGCGTGCATCCTGGCCGAGCAGGTCCTGCACGCTCTGCGCCATGCGCTGCAGCAGCTGCGGGTCGACATCGTCGTCGCCCAGCCAGTTGGCGCCGACTTCGGCAATCTGGTTGAGGAGCTCGCGCGCGGGATGTTCGTCGCGTACGAAGAAGCCCGGATCGGCCATTGCCGCACGTGCCAGGGGCACCTGCAGGCGGGCCAGCAGGGCGGCCGGCACCGGATCGGGACGCTGCTGCTGTTGCACCTGCTGCATCAGCATGCGCAGCAGGTCCAGGTTGTCCCGATCGTGACTGCCCAGCTGGGCCTGCGCACCATGCTCGCTGCGCAGCTGCGCGACCACGGCGGCCTGCAGGTCGGCCACGCCGGTTGCCGCGCTGGACTGAGCCTGCAGACGCGCGAGTACCGCGTCGACTGCCGCACTGGGCACTGCGCCGCTGTCCGCCGGGGCAGGGTTGGCGTGCCGGGCCTGCTGCAGCAGCTCATGCAAAGCACTGCCGGTGGATGTGGTCACGCCCGGCGTGGCGGGGCCGGCTGCGCCACCCTCGTGGAAGGCGTCCTGTACCAGGCTGGACCAGGAGCCGGCCGGTGCCGAACCGTTCCAGCCGGTCAGTGGGGCCGCGCTGCGCTTGGCCGGCTGCGTGGTGCGGCCGCCACCCACCGACTGGGTGATGATCCGCCGCGTGCTCGACGAGCGTGCCAGGTAGGGGGTGTAGACCAGCCCCGGCAGTACGCCGGACTGGGCCAGCAGGGCATTGGCACGGTCAAGGATATCGCCCAGCCGTTCCAGCACCTGTCGTTCGAAACTGCGATACAGCGCCAGCTGTACCTCGACGCTCAGCGCGTCCTGTTCGGCAATCCGGCGCACCATCGCGCACAGTGCCTGCGGCGCCAGCGGCAGGGTGTCGGCCTCGAAGGCCGGCGCCGCCGCCAGTACCCCCAGGCGTTGGCCGAGCAGGTTCAGTGTGTTGGTTGAACGCAGGGTTTCCCGCCGCACCATCTCGGTCAGCAGCAGGTCGCGATCCACTTCGTGCTCATCAACCAGCGACAGCCCGAGCATGCCCGGCAGCGCTGGCGGCGTAGCGCTGGTGCTGACACCGCTACCCGGTTCGCGCAACCGTGCGAGGGCGTCGGCAACGGCATCGAGCATGCGGTCGGCGAAGTGGCCGGCGAAGGCGTGCAGCTGTCCACGCTGGGCCATCAGTTCGGCCTGCTGCTGCGGATTGCGTGCGCGATCGGCGTCGTGCAGCAGGGTCTGCTCCAGCGCTTCGACAGTCAGGATCAGGGGCGCGGCCAGCGTCTGCCGGCACAGGCCGATCAGCGCGCCCAGCAACTCACGTACCCGCGGTGGCAGGTCGCTGGCGGCCAGGCGGTTCTTGTCGGCAGGAGTGATGGAAAAGACAGCTGACATCGGCAGGCGGTATCCGGATTCCCGCGGATCGATCTGGTGAATCTACCGTGTCGGCCGCTGTCGGCGCTACTTTAGGGCGAATGTGCATCCCGTTCGCCAGGCATGGCCCGACCGATGAACGGTAGTGCCGGCCGCTGGCCGGCAATCCCCACCGATCGAGCTGCCGGCCAGCGGCCGGCACTACCCGTTACTGCAGGACGCTCACTCCTCCAGGAACAGGCTCACCACATCGTTGGTGAATCGGCGGCCCAGCTCGGTCGGCTGCACATGGCCATCCGTCACCTCCAGCCAGCCGCGCTGCACGGCCTCGGCCAGCGGTGCATCCAGCACGCGGCGCGACAGCCCGGTACGCGACTCGAAATCGCGCAGGCCGAAGCCTTCGTGCAGGCGCAGCAGATTCAGCATGTACTCGAAGGGCAGGCGCTCAGGCGCGATCACATCGTCACCCCCGAACGAGGCCGGGGTGCCCGCGCTGTCCAGATAAGCCTGCGGATGCTTCAGCTTCCAACGTCGCAGCACGTGTTCCTCGGCGCCCGAGCTGATCTTGCCGTGCGCGCCGGCACCGATGCCCAGGTAATCGCCGAAGCGCCAGTAGTTCAGGTTGTGCGCGCTCTGCCGGCCAGGGCGTGCGTAGGCGCTCACCTCGTACTGGCCGAAACCGGCCTGCGCCAGCAGCGCCTGGCAGTGTTCCTGCATGTCCCAGGCGTTGTCTTCATCGGGAATGCCCTGCGGCGGCCGCGCGAAGAACACCGTGTTCGGTTCCAGGGTCAGCTGGTAGTGCGAGATGTGTGCCGGCTGCAGCGCGAACGCGCGTTCCAGATCAGCCTCGGCACCGGCCAGGGTCTGTTCCGGCAGCGCGTACATCAGGTCGATGTTGAAGTTGTCGTAACCCGCGTCCTGCGCCATCTTCACCGCGCGCTCGGCTTCGCCACTGTCGTGGATGCGGCCCAGGCGCTTGAGCATCGCATCGTCGAAACTCTGGATACCGAAGCTGAGGCGATTGACGCCGGCCGCGCGATAGCGGTCGAAGCGGCCATGCTCGGCGGTGCCCGGGTTGGTTTCCAGGGTGATTTCGGCGTTGGGCGCGAAGCGCAGGCGCGCGCTGGCCTGCTGCAGGAAGCGGTCGATCGCTTCCGGCGGGAACAGGCTGGGCGTGCCGCCACCGAAGAACACGCTGTGCACCACCCGGCCCCAGACCAGCGGCAGGTCCTGGTCCAGGTCGCGCAGCAGCGCATCGATGTAGGCATCGAACGGCAGTTCGCCCTTGGCCTGGTGCGAATTGAAATCGCAGTACGGGCACTTGCGCACGCACCACGGCAGGTGCACGTACAGCGACAGCGGTGGCGGTACCAGCCGCGGCGAGGTGTCGTGGTCAGCGGAGCAGGCTTCGCCGGGCAGGTGGTTGCAGTGGTCGTGGGCGTGCGGCATGGGCTTCATCGGTAGTGCCGGCCGCTGGCCAGCTTCCCTGGTTCGATCGGGTGGCGTCAGTACAGCGTCGCCAGCTGCTGCTTGAGCTGTTGCAGGGCAATGGCACGGTGGCTGATGGCGTTTTTCAGGGCCGGCTCCATCTCCGCGGCGGTCAGGCCGTGGGTGGTGTCCAGGAACACCGGGTTGTAGCCGAATCCATTCGTGCCGCGCAGTTCACGGATGATCTGGCCCTCCCAGCGACCTTCGCAGATCAGCGGCTGCGGATCGGTGGCGTGGCGCAGCAGCACGATCACCGCATAGAAGCGGGCGCCGCGCTGGCCATCGGGAACGTCGGCCATCGCCTCCAGCAGCTTGGCGTTGTTGGCCGCGGCATTGGTCGGGTGGCCGGCATAGCGCGCGCTGTACAGGCCCGGTGCACCGCCGAGGGCATCGACGATCAGGCCCGAATCATCGGCCAGCGCCGGCAGGCCGGTCGCTTCGCAGGCCGCGCGCGCCTTCAGCAGCGCGTTCTCGACGAAGGTCAGGCCGGTTTCTTCCACGTCGCCCAGGCCCAGCTCGGCGGCCGAGGTGATCTGCAGCGGCAGGTCGGCGAGGATCTCCTGCATCTCCACCAGCTTGCCGGCGTTGTGGCTGGCCAGTACCAGTTTCTTCATTGACGGGGCTCCAGCAGGTCCCAGGTGTTGCCATACAGATCGCGGAACACCGCGACCGTTGCATAGGGTTCTTCGCGCGGCGCTTCCAGGAATTCGACCCCGGCGGCCAGCATCGCCGTGTGGTCGCGGTGGAAGTCGTCGGTGTTGAGGAAGAAGGCGACGCGGCCACCGGTCTGGTTGCCGATGCGGCTGCGCTGTTCCTCGTCGCTGGCACGGGCCAGCAGCAGGGCGGCAGCGCTGCCGTCGGTCGGCCCCACCACCACCCAGCGCTTGTGGCCCTGGTCGATGTCCTCCAGCAGCGCGAAGCCGAGCTTGCCGGTGTACCAGGCAATGGCTTCGTCGTAGTCGGCCACCACCAGGGTGGTCAGGGCGATGCGCCGGTTCATGCCGACAGCGCCGCCTGCTGTGCGTCCAGCAGCTCGCGCACGCCCTTCTCGGCCAGGCCCAGCAGCGCGTCCAGTTCATCGCGGCGGAAGGCATGGCCTTCGGCGGTGCCCTGCAGCTCGATGAAGCCACCGCCGTCGTTCATCACCACGTTCATGTCGGTGTCGCAGTCGCTGTCTTCGGCGTAGTCCAGGTCCAGCACCGCGGTGCCGCGGTAGACGCCCACCGACACCGCTGCCACTGCACCCAGGATCGGGTTGCGCTTGATGTCGCCGCGCTTCATCAGCACATTCACCGCATCGACCAGGGCCACGTAGGCGCCGGTGATGGCGGCGGTGCGGGTGCCGCCGTCGGCCTGCAGCACGTCGCAGTCGAGGGTGATGGTGCGTTCGCCCAGCGCGTTGCGGTCCACGCACGCGCGCAGGCTGCGGCCGATCAGGCGCTGGATCTCCAGCGTGCGGCCGCCCTGCTTGCCACGGGCCGCTTCACGGTCGCTGCGGGTGTGGGTGGCGCGCGGCAGCATGCCGTATTCGGCGGTCACCCAGCCTTCGCCCTTGCCGCGCAGGAAGCCCGGCACGCGGTTCTCGACGCTGGCGGTGCACAGCACACGGGTTTCACCGAAGCACACCAGCACCGAACCTTCGGCGTGGCGGGTGAAGCCGCGTTGGATGACGACCGGGCGGAGCTGGTCGGGCTGGCGGCCGCTGGGGCGGGAATCGGACATGGTGCGGGTTCCGTAATGGCGAGGGAGTACGCCGCCACGCCCGCGGCCTTCACGGGGCGGGCAAGGGGGCTCTGGTGAGGACGCTAGGGTACCATTCCCCCTTTGCACGCACCGGACACAATCCATGATTCGAAGCATGACCGCCTATGCCGGCGGCGAGCGGGTCACCCCGTGGGGCACGCTGGGCTGCGAGCTGCGCTCGGTCAACCACCGCTTCCTGGAGGTCGGCACCCGCCTGCCCGAGGAACTGCGGGCGCTCGAGCCGCAGCTGCGCGAGCGTATCGCCGCGCGCCTGAGCCGCGGCAAGCTGGATCTGGTGATGCGCCTGCGCGCGCCGGAAGCGGCCGCCAACCTGCAGGTGGACGAGGCCCTGCTGGGCCAGCTGGGCCGCCTGGCGCACCGCCTGACCTCCGATTTCCCCAATCTGCAGGTCAGCTTCACCGATCTGCTGCAGCTGCCGGGCGTCACCCGTGGCGAGGCCACCGATGCCGCCGCCCTGCAGGTCGAGGCGCTGGCGCTGCTGGATCAGGTGCTGGATGGCTTCGTCGAGGCCCGTGAGCGCGAAGGCGGCAAGTTGGCTGCGGCCATCAGCGAGCGCGTGGACGGCATCGAACGCATCGCCACCGAAGTGCGCACGCTGATTCCGGCCATTCGCGACGGCCAGCGCACCAAGCTGGCCGCACGCCTGGCCGACCTGCCGCACCCGGTCGACCCCGGCCGCGCCGAGCAGGAACTGGTGCTGTGGCTGCAGAAGCTGGACGTGGATGAAGAGCTGGACCGCCTCGGCAGCCACATCGTCGAGATCCGCCGCGTGCTCAAGCAGCGCGAGCCGGTCGGCCGCCGCCTGGACTTCCTGCTGCAGGAGTTCAACCGCGAAGCCAATACGCTGGGCTCGAAGTCGGTGGACAGCCGTACGTCCAATGCCGCGGTGGAGCTGAAGGTGCTGATCGACCAGATCCGCGAACAGGTGCAGAACATCGAGTGATAGGGCGTGGCCGGGCGTGCCGTCAGGTCATCGAAGATGCGTGCCCTGGCGGTTGGGACGAGCGTGTGATGGGTGATCATTGATCCGCCTGGGTACGCATTTGGGGGATATTCAACGTCTCCCCTTCGATGCGCGGGCTGCGCCTACCTCCCTAGCGCTGCAGCAGTTCGGTGTATTGCTTGTAGCTGAACTGCTGGTTCCGTTTCTGATTCCCGGTACCGACAAGGACGTCAACGCTTTGCAGGACTTTGACAGCCGCGCTGGCGGTGGGAAATGTCACCCCCAGCCTTTCAGCTGCAAATGTAATGGTGAAGCGCGGCATCGTAGGCAGCATTTCGAACAAGCGGATCGCCTGCACCGTGCCGTCTTTCGCAGCCATGACCTTTCTCCGGTCGGCTGCGATGAGTGAGGCGATGTCGATGATGTTTCTTTGGGCGTTCTCGGCGGCTTCGGTCGTGCAGTCGAGGAAGAAGCGGATCCAACTCTCCCAGTCGCCATCGGCGCGGATGGCCGACAGGAGCCGGTAGTACTCGTCTTGATGTTTCTTGAGTTCGCCAGAGACATAGAGCAGTGGCTCCGGCAGCAGCTTCCAGTCTTCCAGCAATGCTGCAATCAGCAAGCGGCCTATGCGCCCATTGCCATCAAGGAACGGGTGGATCGTTTCGAACTGTGCATGGATCAAGGCAATGCGGACCAGAGGAGGAAGGTCTGTCGTAGGCTCGTGGATATAGCGCTCCATCTCACCCAGCAACCGTCCGACTTCCATGTGAGGAGGGGGGACGTAAAGAGCATTGCCTGGCCGGGTACCTGCGATCCAGTTCTGGGAGCGGCGCACTTCACCAGGTAACTTCTGCTCGCCGCGCGCACTGTTCAAAAGGATGCTATGTGCTTCGCACAGCAGGCGCGTTGAGATCGGCAGGCCCCAATCGTGTTTCAGCTGGTCTCGCACATACGCGAACGCTTGCAGGTAATTCGTCACGTCGCTGACGTCTGTGGTACTGGCCACGTCGATTCCGGATTCTTGATCCAGCAGATCCGTCAGTGTCGCCTGAGTGCCCTCCATCTGGGAGGTCAACAAGGCCTCCTTGCGGATGGAGCTGTAGATCAGCCATTCAGCAGAAGCGACCAAACCTGACATGGCGGAGAGCCGTCCCAGCGCCGCCTCGGCTGCCGCATTGGCCATGTAGCAAGCAGGATCAAGGGGCGGCATCGTGGGCGGCAATGGATGGGGCACGAAGGCCTTGACAAGCTCGCCGCCCGAATCGGTGGTGGTGTAAGTGCCGGTGGTCCTGGGCATTTGCGCTCCTGGCGAGGCGTTGTTAAAGGGATCTTTAAGAATCCCGGCCGCTATTAAAGCATGCTTTAATAGTGCTGAGGTTGCTCCCAGTGGCACGTTATCCGAGCAAACCGATGAAGTGGTGCCGCCGCCATGGCTGCGGATCTCAACGACGGGGGATGCGCGCCCGAGGCAAGAACATCTCAAACCACCCTGACGCCCGCCGCTCCCTCGCTCAAGCGCCCCAGCACGGCCGCCTGGCCGAACCCCGCATCGTTGAAGCAGGCCAGCACTGCATCCACCGCCTCCGGAGCGCACGACACCAGTAGTCCGCCGCTGGTCTGCGGATCGGTCAGCAGTGGCTGCCAGTGTGCCGGCAACCCATCGGCGAAGCGCACCTCGGTGCCATACGAGGCCCAGTTACGGTTGGAGGCGCCGGTCACGCAGCCACGCTGCAGCAGCTCCAGCGCCTGCGGCAGCAGCGGCACCTGTGCACTGTCCACCTCGGCAGCGACACCACTGGCGCGGCACACTTCCAGCAGGTGGCCGAGCAGGCCGAAGCCGGTGACGTCGGTCATGGCATGCACGCCGTCCAGCGCGGCAAGGGGCAGGCCCACGCTGTTCAGGCGGGTGGTCGACTCGACCATCTGCCGGTAGCCCTCGGCATCCAGCACTTCTTTCTTCAGCGCCGACGAATACACGCCCACGCCCAACGGCTTGCCCAGC
The DNA here is from genome assembly GCF_051983905.1 of Stenotrophomonas sp. STK17_22. Classification (NCBI taxonomy): domain Bacteria; kingdom Pseudomonadati; phylum Pseudomonadota; class Gammaproteobacteria; order Lysobacterales; family Lysobacteraceae; genus Stenotrophomonas; species Stenotrophomonas sp. STK17_22. The sequence goes on along the minus strand of NZ_CP197010.1, from coordinate 4,250,279 downwards.
ACCAGCACGTCACCGGCGCGGGCATCGGCATTGCGCTTGAGCCGTTGCGGGTCGAGCACACCGATCGCGGCCAGGCCGTAGATGGGTTCCACCGAATCGATGCTGTGGCCACCAGCGACCACGATGCCGGCATCAGCGCAGGCACGTTCGCCGCCCTGCAGGATGCCGCGGATGGTGTCCTGCGGCAGGTTGTTGATCGGCATGCCGACGATGGCCAGCGCGAACAGTGGCCGCGCGCCCATCGCATACAGGTCCGACAGCGCATTGGTGGCAGCGATGCGACCGAAGTCGAACGGGTCGTCGACAATCGGCATGAAGAAGTCGGTGGTGGCGACGATCGCCTGCCGGTCATCGAGGCGATACACCGCGGCGTCGTCGCTGGTCTCGCGGCCGACCAGCAGTTCGACCGGTGCGGGAAGTGCCGGAACCCCGCGCAGCAGTTCGGTCAGCACACCCGGCGCGATCTTGCAGCCGCAGCCACCGCCATGCGCGAGAGACGTCAGTCGTTGCGGGGCATCGGCCGTTGAGGGGGCGGGGGACTGCGCGTGCGTGGCCATGCCGACATCTCCTGCGGAAACACGAATGGCGGAAGGCAGCAGGAGTCGAACCTACCAGGGAACGATCGACGCCCCCTACTGGGTTTGAAGCCCAGCCGCATGCCCGGATGCGCATGCCTTCCGAAAGTATGGCGGTACCGGTGGGCTCAGTCGCGGGCTGCGTTCCACTGCAGGTCGCCGCGCGGCCGATGCTGGTCACCGACGCGTCGAGTGTAGCCAACGCGATTGAAGAACTCCAAGATCTGGATGCTGCGTTTGCGGCCCAGACCGATGGCATCGCGGAAGGCCGCCGCATCCACCGTGCCGCTGGCCTGTGACAGCTGCGCGACGATAGCAGCGAGTTCCCCAATGCGCGCGGGTGAATAGAACAAGTCCGGTATCACCTGGAACATTTCACCACGTGCCGCGGCGCGGCGCAGGACGGCGCGGACCTCGTCTTCGGCCAGTCCGGCGTCGGCGGCCAGGGTGCGCACCCACGGTGGATTGAAGCCACCGGCATGCAGTTGCGGCAGCACGCGTTCCAGCAGAAGGCGTTCGCGTTCCGGAGGCGCATGGTCATGGCCGGGCAGGCGCCACCATGCGCCCACGCGCTGCACCGTGCCATCGGCCAGCAGGTCCTGCAGCAGCGCATTCCAGAGGCTCGCTGCAAGCGAGGGCAGGGTACTGCGCTGCAGGCGCCCGCTGTCGACACCGGGTTCGTCCGGGCGTCGCTCGTGCCAGCCGCGCAGCGAGGTGATCACCTGCTCGCGCAGTGCCTGCCAGTGCGGTGCGAGGATGATCACTGTATCATCGCGGGTCGCGATGCGTCGCGCGTCCTCGGGCAGGTCGATGCGGTCGGCGGCGCGTCGGCAATAGCGTTGCAATGCGGTGAGGGGAATGCCGGCAGGTGCCTGCTGCAGCAGCGGGACAACTCCGGCACCGGCCGCCAGCTGCTCCAGTGCCCCCAGCCAGGCCAGCCGCGCAGGACTGCGCCGACGCCGCTGCGGAGGATCCGGATCGAGCACGACGCCACCGCCCAGCGTGTGGGTCGCGGCGGAATCGCGGGCGATGAAGCGATCGCCACACATCGCGCAGACCTCTGCATCGAACACCAGCTGCACCAACTGACCATCGCCTTGGTCGTGGTCTTCCAGCAGCACTACATGGGCCTGCCGGTGCATCGTGCCCCAGTGGATGTGCAGCGGTGACCAGTCGCGCAACGGTGCGGCCAACGCGGACAGCCGCAGTCGCACATCAACGCGGGTAGTGGCCAGCAGTCCGCGCGCGTCGGCAATCCAGTCGCCACGGCGGATGTCGTCGCGGGCGATGGCGGCCAGGTTCAGCGCGCAGCGTTGCCCAGCCATCGCGTGCTCGCTGGCCTGGTTCTGCGCATGGATGCTGCGCACGCGCACGTCGGTGGCGGCTGGCATCAGCTGCAGATGCTCACCCACCGCGGCGATGCCGCCATGTACCGCGCCGGTCACCAGCGTGCCGTGGCCGGGCAGCGAGAACACGCGGTCCACCGGCATGCGGAACAGTTCGCTGCGCAGTTCGGCCTGGCGTGTGCTGGCATCGTCCGCCGCCCACGCGTGCAGCTGGGTACGCAGTGCGCTGATGCCGGCATCGTCGGGTGCGGTGCTGTTGCAGGCGAACAGAGGGGAATCCTGCAGCGGTGTCGCGGCCAGCAGCGCGGCAATCTCGATCTCGACCCGGGCGAGGCGCGCCGCATCCACACGGTCGATCTTCGTCAGGGCCACCGCACCACGATCCACGCCCAGCAGCTGCAGGATGGCCAGATGCTCGCGGGTCTGTGGCATCACGCCGTCGTCGGCAGCGATCACCAGCAGGGCGACATCGATACCCGTGGCGCCGGCCACCATCGTGTGCACGAAGCGCTCATGGCCTGGCACGTCGACGAAACCCAGCGTCGCAGCCGGGCCTTCGGCGTCCCTGCTTTCCACCGGGACATAGGCGTAGCCCAGTTCGATCGATATACCGCGCGTTCGCTCTTCCTGCAGGCGATCGGTTTCGATGCCGGTCAGTGCGCGCACCAGACTTGTCTTGCCATGATCGATATGCCCGGCGGTGCCGACGATCATGCCTGCAGCGTGCTCCACTGGGCGAGGAAGTCGGCTTCGTCGGCCGGTTCCAGGCAGCGCAGGTCCAGCCACAGCGCGTCATCGGCAATGCGGCCCAGCACGGGCCGCGGCAGCTGACGCAAGCGCTTGGCCAGGCGATCCAGTCCGCCACGGCGCGCGCTGGTAATGCGCAGTCCGGCGCTGGCCAGCTGCGCCTGTGGCTGGGCGCCGCTGCCGATCTGGCTCTGCATTGGTGACCGTTCAAGATCGTAGTCGGCCGCGAGCACGGAACGCATCGGCTGCAGCAGGCGCTGGGCCTGCACATCGAGGTCCTCCTGCGTGCGTGACAGGGTGCGCAGGGTCGGCAGTCGCTGTGCCAGCAGCTCCGGCTCGCGGTACAGGGCCAGCACCGCTTCCAGTGCGGCCAGGCCCATCTTGTCCATGCGCAGTGCCCGCTTCAGCGGGTTGCGGTTGATCCGCGCGATCAGGTCGGCGCGGCCGGCGATGATGCCGGCCTGCGGACCACCCAGCAGCTTGTCGCCGCTGAACGACACCAGGTCGGCGCCGGCCGCCAGCGTTTCCTGCACGGTGGCTTCGTGCGGGAGGCCGAACGTGGCCAGATCGCACAGGCTGCCGCTGCCCAGGTCCACCACCAGCGGCAGGCCATGCTCGTGCGCGATCGCGGCCATCGCCGCGGTGTCGACCTTGGCGGTGAAGCCGGTGATCGCGTAGTTGCTGGCGTGCACCTCCATCAGCAGCGCGGTGCGCGTGCCGATGGCATTGGCGAAGTCAGCCGGATGGGTACGGTTGGTGGTGCCGACTTCCAGAAGCCGCGCACCGGCACTGCGCATCACGTCGGGAATGCGGAAGGCGCCACCGATCTCCACCAGCTCGCCGCGTGACACCACCACGTCGCGGCGGTTGGCCAGGCTGTTGAGCAGCAGCAGGACCGCCGCCGCATTGTTGTTGACCACAGTGGCGGCTTCAGCGCCGGTCAGTTCGCAGATCAATGCCTGCACCCTTGCATCGCGGTCGCCGCGACGGCCGCGGCTGATGTCGAATTCAAGATCCACCGGCGCGGTCATCGCGCGGGTGACCGCGTGCACGGCGGCATCCGGCAGCAAGGCGCGGCCGAGATTGGTGTGCAGCACGGTGCCGGTCAGATTGAACATCGGCTGCAGATCCTGCCGTGCGTCAGCGGCCAGTGCGGCCTCGACTGCTGCCACCAGCGCCGGGCCGTCAACCGCTTCCTGCAGCTGCGTGGCCGAGAGCTGGCCGGCGCTGATACGGTCGCGCAGCACCTGCAGGTGCGAACGCAGCAGCTGGGTGATACGGCTGCGGCCGTGGCCCTCGATCAGTGCTGCCAAGGCAGGCAGACGCAGCAACCGGTCCAGCGAGGGCAGGGCGGAAACCGATGCCGGGGTGGGGGGCGTGGCTGTCATCGCCTCACTCGCCGTCGGATTGCCACAGCAGCGGATTCTGGCTGGCGCGCGCATACCCTTCCTCGCCCAGCAGCAGGTCCAGCGCCAGCGTGCCGAGGTCGTCGGCCACCGGCTCCAGCGACGGGTCTTTTTCCAGATACAGGATCTTGCGGTAGCTGTGGCAGTGGTCGCAGGTCTCGGCACGGACCGCGCTCTCGCGCACCGCCTCGCCGCTGTCGCCGTCCACATCGGCCAGGGCGCGATAGGCGATGTCCTTGCCGGCGGCACCACACTGGCTGCACTGCACGCGTACGTAGTGCCACTGGCAGGCACACAGCGAGCACGACAGGTAGCGGTAGGAGGCATAGGGCGGCCGCGCCTGCACCACGCTGACCACCGGCAGGGTGCCGCACAGCGGGCACAGCCCCGGTGCATCGGCCAGCGGCTTCAGCTCGGTGGGGCGGAAGCTGTCCGCCAGCACCGCCCAGTAGACCTGCAGCGCGTTCATCACCAGCAGCGCAGCCACCGCATCCACCGACGGCGCGTCATCACGCTCCAGCACCGCATGCGCCTGCGCATCCAGCCACCCGTCATCGGCAGCAGCAACGCGCTGCAGTTCCTGGCGGGTTTCCGCCGGCAGGCCGGCTTCTTCAGCGCAGTGCTGGCATAGCGTGCGCAGCCAGCCGCGCCAACAGCCATCCAGCTGAAGTGTGTTGGCCGGCCGCAACGGCATCCCGGCGCCGGCCGCCGCACTCGACTGCTGTGCACGCGCCTGTGCCTGAAGTTCCTCGCGTTGCTGCGGTGTCAGATCCTCCAGCAGCGCCTGCTGCGCATCGGCCAACGCCGCCAGCAGCTGCAGGTAACCACCGATGGCACTGTGTGCAGCCAGACTGCGCAGGCGGTCCGCACGTCCGGCAAACAGGGTCGTGACATCGGGCAGGATGATGCGCGGAACATCGCGCGAGGCCAGCGTCTCGATCTCACCGGGTTCAAGGATGCGTTGCGCCATGCAGGGCCAGCCAGAAGAACCAGGCTCCATCCTCGCCGTTGTCGTCGCTGGCGTCCAGCGTGTCGAGGCAAAGCAGTCGAGCATCGCTCGACTCTACAAAAGCCGGTTTCGATCATTGCCATGTTCATCGTGTCGACCAAGGTCGACACCCACCAAAAGCACCGGGGACCTGTCGAGGGGGACCGGACCCACCCCGCCATCCCTCAGGAAACCCGCTCTTGACGTTGATGTTGACGTTGATCCAGCGGGTGCAGGGCCGCAGGCCCTGCCGCTACCCCTCTTCCCGCCGTCCGCGCAGGATGTCCCGGAACCACTGCCGGTGATGCTTGTACGCCCACCCGTAGGTCACCTTGCCCTGGGTCATCGCCCGCACCGAGCCCTTGATCCAGATCGCTGCATAGATGTGCACCACGATCGCGCACACCAGCACCCAGCCGAACAGCGCATGGGCCAGCATCGCGAAGCGGATCACCCCGATCGGGAAGAAGTGGCTGAAGTACTGCCGCCAGATCACGAAGCCGGTCAGCAGCAGCGCCGACAGGCAACCGATGATCGCCCAGAACAGCAGCTTCTGGCCGGCATTGAAGCGACCCACCGGTGGCAGCTTCTCGTCCTCGTTGCGCAGTACATCGCGCATGCCGCGCATCCACTTGCCATCGTCGGCGGTCGGCAGATTGTCGCGCCACATGCGGAACGCCAGCAGCGCAAAGCCCACCACCATGGCCAGGCCGATGAACGGGTGCAGGATGCGCGTCCATGGCCCACCGCCAAACAACTGGGTCAGCGGGAACAGGGCAGGGTGGAACAACGCCAGCCCGGACAGCGCGGTCAACACGAAGCAGATCGCCACAATCCAGTGATTGATGCGGGTCGGCGCGCGGTAGCGGATGATCTGCCGCGGGTGCGGGGCGTACTTCATGGCCGCTGCTCCTCTTCGATCTTCTTCGCCTCGTGCTCGGCTTCCTCTTCTTCCTCGTCATTGACCGTGTTGCGGCCGATGCCGATGTAATGCAGGAAGCCGGCGAAGGCGGTAGCGGCAATCGCCAGCACGCCCAGCGGCTTGGCCACGCCCTTCCACACCTCCACCATCGGGCTGATGCGCGGGTCCTTCGGCAGGTCGGCATACAGTTCCGGCTTGTCCACGTGCTGCAGCACGTACATCACATGGGTGCCGCCCACACCCTGCGGGTCGTACAGGCCGGCGTTCTCGTAGCCGCGCGATTTCAGGTCTTCCACGCGGCCGGCGGCATGCTCGGTCATTGCCTGCTTGCTGCCGAAGGTGATCGCGCCGGTCGGGCAGGTCTTCACGCAGGCCGGTTCCTGGCCCACCGCCACCCGGTCCGAGCACAGCGTGCACTTGTAGGCCTTGTGGTCCTTCTTGGAGATGCGCGGCACGTCGAACGGGCAACCGGTCACGCAGTAGCCGCAGCCGATGCAGTTCTCTTCCTGGAAGTCGACGATGCCGTTGGCGTACTGGATGATCGCGCCCGGCGACGGGCAGGCCTTCAGGCAGCCCGGATCGCTGCAGTGCATGCAGCCTTCCTTGCGGATCAGCCACTCCAGCTTGCCCTTCTCGTCCTCGTACTCGCGGAACTTCATCACCGTCCACGACTGTTCGCTCAGGTCGGGCGGGTTGTCGTAGCTGCCAACGCAGCTGCCGACCCCGTCGCGCAGATCATTCCACTCCATGCAGGCGACCTGGCAGGCCTTGCAGCCGATGCACTTGCTCACATCGATCAGCTTGGCGACCTGGCCGGTGTGCGCGCCACGCGCCTCCGGCGAGGGCGTGGTGGTGGCCGAGCGGCGGATGATGTCCAGGGATTGCAGTGACATGGCGTGTCTCCTACACCTTCTCGACCTTGACCAGGATGCACTTCGATTCGGGCGTCTGCGAGTTGCCGTCACCGATGGCGTTGGTCAGCGTATTGGCGATGTATCCGGGCTTGGCCGCACCGAGGAAACCCCAGTGGATCGGCACGCCCACCTGGTGCACGGTTCTGCCATCAATCTGCAGGGCCTTGATGCGCTTGGTCACCATCGCCACCGCTTCGATGTGCCCGCGCTTGGAACTGACCCGCACGCGGCTGCCGTTGTTGATGCCCAGCTCATCGGCCAACGCCGCGCCGATCTCGACGAACTGCTCGGGCTGGATGATGGCGTTCAACTTGCCGTGCTTGGTCCAGAAGTGGAAATGCTCGGTCAGGCGGTAGGTGGTGGCTACATGCGGGAACTCGTCCGGCGAACCGATCTGTGCGCGATCGCTGGCGAACACGCGCGCCGCCGGGTTGTTCAACGTCAGTGCCTGGCCCGGGCTGAGCGGGTTGCTGCGCAGCGGGGTATCGAACGGTTCATAGTGCTCCGGGAACGGGCCCTCGGCCATGCCGGCCTTGGCGAAGAAGCGGGCGATGCCTTCCGGATTCATGATGAACGGGCCCATGCCCCCAGCGGGATCTTCATCGGCCTTGAAGTCCGGCACGTCCACGCTGCCCCAGTTCTTGCCGTTCCAGGCCAGCAGCGTGCGCCGCGGATCGAACGGCTGGCCGGCCACGTCACACGAGGCGCGGTTGTACATCACCCGGCGATTGGCCGGCCACGCCCAGGCCCAGCCCAGCGTGTTGCCGATGCCGGTGGGGTCGCTGTTGTCACGTCGCGCCATCATGTTGCCGGTCGGGCCCCAGGCGCCGATGTAGATCCAGCAACCGGAGGACGTGCTGCCGTCGTCGCGCAGGTCGCCGAACGCCGCCAGCTGCTCGCCGGCCTTGCGCACCAGCTTGGTCGGGTCCTTCGGATCGAACACGTCGGCCAGTGCCTTGCCGTTGTATTCCATCGCCAGTTCTTCCGGCGTCGGCAGTTCCGGGTTGGAGTACTTCCAGGCCAGGTCGCGCACCGGCTCCCACCACGCACCGCCGTCCTTCTCGTACATCGCTTTGATGCGATGGAACAGCTCGGACATGATCTCGATGTCGCTGCGCGCTTCGCCCGGCGGGTTGGCCCCCTTCCAGTGCCATTGCAGCCAGCGCGAGGAGTTCACCACCGCGCCGTTTTCCTCGGCGAAGGAAGTGGTCGGCAGGCGGAATACTTCGGTCTGGATCGTGCTCGGGTCGACGTCGTTCAACGCACCGTGGTTCTGCCAGAAGGCAATGGTCTCCGTCTCCAGCGGGTCCATGCTGACCATGAACTTCAGCTTGGAGAACGCGCTGATCAGCTTGCCCTTGTTCGGCGCCGAGGCCAGCGGGTTGAAGCCCTGGCAGATGTAGCCGTGGATCTTGCCCTCGTTCATCAGCTCGTACGCCTGCAGCATGTCGTACGGCTTGTCGAGCTTGGGCAGATGGTCGAAGCACCAGTTGTTGTCGGCGGTAGCGGCGTCGCCCCACCACGACTTCATCAGGCTGACATGGAACTTCGGGTAGTTCTGCCAGAACGACATCTGGTTGGCGCGCAGCGGCTTCTGCGTGCGCTTGGCGATGTAGGCGTCGTAGTCCTGCTCGTCCTGTTTCGGCAGCGTCAGGTAGCCGGGCAGCAGGTCGGACATCAGGCCGATGTCGGTCAGGCCCTGGATGTTGGAATGCCCACGCAAGGCGTTCATGCCACCGCCGGCCACGCCGATGTTGCCCAGCAGCAGCTGCACCATGGTGCCGGCACGCACGTTCTGCGCACCGATCGAATGCTGCGTCCAGCCCAGCGCGTACAGGATGGTCATCGCCTTGTCCTTGCCGGCGGTGGACGCGATCATCTCCCAGACCTGGCGGATGCTGTCGGCCGGCGTGCCGCAGATGCGTTCGACCATCTCCACGGTGTAGCGCGCGTAGTGCTGCTTGAGCAGGTTGTAGACGCAGCGCGGGTCCTTCAGCGTCGGGTCGCTGCGCACGAAGCCATCGTCACCGTAGGCGTAGTCCCAGCTGGAGCGGTCGTAGCTGCGCTTCTCTTCGTTGTAGCCCGAATACAGGCCGTCCTTGAAGGCGAATTCATCCTTCACCAGGAACGACATGTCGGTGTAATTCAGCACGTACTCGTGCTGGATGCGGTCCTCGGTCAACAGGTAGTTGATCAGACCGCCCAGGAACACGATGTCGGTGCCGGTACGGATCGGCGCATACACGTCGGCCACTGTGGCCGAGCGGTTGAAGCGCGGATCGACCACGATCAGCCGGGCCTTGTTGTGTGCCTTGGCCTCGGTCACCCATTTGAACCCACACGGATGCGCCTCGGCGGCATTGCCACCCATGATCAGGATCAGGTCGGCATTCTTGATGTCGACCCAGTGATTCGTCATCGCACCACGGCCTAGCGTCGGGGCAAGACCTGCCACCGTCGGGCCGTGTCAGACACGTGCCTGGTTGTCGAATGCCAGCATGCCAAGGGAGCGCACGACCTTGTGGGTCAGCACCGCGGTTTCATTGCTGGTCGCCGAGGCGGCGAGCATGCCGGTGGTCAGCCAGCGGTTGACCGTCTGCCCGGCCTCGTTCTTCTGCACGAAGTTGGCATCGCGGTCTTCCTTCATCAGCCGCGCGATGCGGTCCAGCGCATCGTCCCAGCTCAGCCGCTTCCACTCGTTCGAGCCCGGCGCGCGGTACTCGGGGTAGAGCAGGCGCGACTTGCTGTGGATGATATCGGCCAGGCCGGCACCCTTCGGGCACAGCGTGCCGCGGTTGACCGGATGGTCCGGGTCACCCTCGATATGGAAGATGCTCGGCTCGGCGTTCTTGGCGCCATCGCCGAGGCTGTACATCAGGATGCCGCAGGCCACCGAACAATACGTACAGGTGTTGCGGGTCTCGGTCGCACGGGTCAGCTTGTACTGCCTGACCTCCGCGAGCGCGATGCCGGGCGCGAAGCCCATCAATGCCAGGCTGGAGCCGACCAGGGTTGTCCCGGTCACTTTCAGGAACTGGCGGCGGCTCATCGATGGCATGCCGTTCTCCTGGGATGGCGGGGAGGCGCAGGCCTCCGGGCTGTCGTTGGGTACGGCCCGGTTATAGCACAGGCCCCCGCACGCCCATGTGGCACAAGGCCCGGCGCCTGCCGGACGGGCGCGCAACGCGGCCGCTCTGGTAAAGTTGCGTGCCCGCCCCCCGGGGAAGCGTCTGCCGGGCCTGGTTCCAGGATGTTCCGCGCAGCCCCCGCCGTCCTGGCGCGATCCTCCGCGCCGGATCTGGAACACCGAGGAAAAATTTTGCGAAATCAACCCGTTGGACTCCGCGCATGAGCGCCCCGTCGAAGCCGTCGGACGCCGTTGCGCGCGGCACGCTGTACATCGTTGCCGCCCCGTCCGGTGCCGGCAAGAGCAGCATCGTCAATGCCACCCTGGCGCGTGACCCGCAGATCGCCCTGTCGATCTCCTTCACCTCGCGCGCGATGCGCCCGGGTGAGGTGAATGGCCAGCACTACCATTTCGTCTCTGCGGAGAAGTTCGAGGAAATGATCGCCGCCGGCGACTTCTTCGAGCATGCCTGGGTGCACGGTGACTGGAAGGGCACCGCCCGCCAGTCGGTGGAGCCGCAGCTGGCCGCCGGCCAGGACGTGCTGCTGGAAATCGACTGGCAGGGCGCGCAGCAGGTACGCCAGCTGGTGCCGGGCACGGTCACCGTGTTCATCCTGCCGCCGTCCAAGCAGGCCCTGCAGGACCGCATGCGCAAGCGCGGCCAGGACAGCGAGGCGGTCATCGCCCAGCGCCTGGGCGCGGCCCGTGACGAGATGCTGCACTTCAACGAGTTCGACTACGTCATCGTCAACGAGGTGTTCGACACCGCCGTGGACGAGCTGTGCGCCATCTTCACCGCCAGCCGCCTGCGCCGGGAGGCCCAGAAGGTCCGCCACGCAGGCCTGATCCAAGCCTTGTTGACCCCCGATCCGGGCGCAACTGACTGATTCCAAAAGAATCGGGTAGGGGTTGGCTTGATTTTGTCCAGCCCCTGCCAGTACACTCCGTCCCCTTTCCCTCATTCGACTGAGCGGCCGACCGGTCGCCGGGAGCCCGTATGGCCCGCATCACCGTAGAAGATTGCCTGGAAGTCGTTAACAACCGTTTCGAACTGGTCATGATGGCTTCCAAGCGTGCCCGCCAGCTCGCCAACGGCGTGCAGGCCACGCTGGACAACAGCGAGACCGAGGACAAGCCGACCGTGCTGGCGCTGCGCGAAATCGCCGCCCGCAAGATCGACAACGCGCTGATCGACGAAGTCGAGAAGGCCGAGCGTGAGCGCGCCGAGCGCGAAGCGCTGGAGTGGGCTGCCGCGGAAGTGGTCGCCGACGAAGACATGTCCAAGAACGACGATTGATCGCATCGATCAACGTAATCGTTGGATGTGCCGAACAGCCCGCCCCGTGCGGGCTGTTTCGCATTCAGGATTTGCCGTAAACGTCGCGCTGGAATAGGCTTCGGGCATGAACCCAGGCCCCACTGCCAAGGTCGCCGCAGCCCCCGCTGCCGCCGTACCCGACTACGTCCTCCAGCTTGAACGCGCCGCCCATTACCTGCCGCCGGAACAGCTGCCGCTGTTGCGCCGTGCCTGGGAAGTCGGAGCCGCCGCACACGCCGGGCAGACGCGCAAGTCGGGCGAGCCCTATATCACCCATCCGGTGGCCGTGGCCCAGGTGCTGGCCGAGCTCGGCTTGGACGTGGAGGCGCTGATCGCCGCGATCCTGCACGACACCATCGAAGACACCCCGCTGACCCGTGAAGCGCTGGCTGCCGAGTTCGGCGAAGCCGTGGCCGAACTGGTCGACGGCGTGACCAAGCTGGACAAGCTGAAGTTCCGCGACCGCCAGGAAGCGGCCGCCGAGAGCTTCCGCAAGATGCTGCTGGCGATGTCGCGCGACCTGCGCGTGATCATGATCAAGCTGGCCGACCGTCTGCACAACATGCGCACGCTGGGCGCGCAGAGCCGCGAAGCGCGCGGCCGCATCGCCCGCGAGACGCTGGAGATCTACGCGCCCATCGCCCAGCGCCTGGGCATGAGCCTGGTCAAGAGCGAGCTGCAGAACCTCGGCTTCAAGGCGCTGTATCCGTGGCGCCACGCGATCCTGGAAAAGCACATTCGCAGCCAGCCGGTGGTCCGCCGCGAAGCGCTGGCGCAGGTGGAAGTGCAGCTGTCGCAGCGGTTGGCGAAGGAAGGCATCGAGCACCGCCTGGTCAGCCGCATCAAGACCCCGTGGAGCATCTACAACAAGATGCGCGACGAGAACAAAACCTTCGACCAGGTGATGGACGTGTTCGGCTTCCGCCTGGTGGTGCGCAGCGTGCCCAGCTGCTACCACGCGCTGGGTTCGGTGCATGCCACGTTCAAGCCGCTGGATGGGCGTTTCCGCGATTTCATCGCCATTCCCAAGGCCAACGGTTACCAGTCGCTGCATACGGTGCTGTTCGGGCCGTATGGTTCGCCCATCGAAGTGCAGATCCGCACCGAAGAGATGGACCTGATCGCCGAACGTGGCGTGGCCGCGCACTGGACCTACAAGTTCGGCGGCGATTCACCGAACAGCGCGCAGAGCCGCGCACACGCCTGGATCGTTGAGCTGATCGACTCGCAGCGTGCCGCCGGTTCCTCGCTGGAGTTCCTCGACAACGTCAAGGTCGACCTGTTCCCGGACGAGGTCTACCTGTTCACCCCGAAGGGCAAGATCCTGGCCCTGCCGCGCAATTCCACCGCGCTGGACTTCGCCTACGCCGTGCATACCGACGTCGGCAACATGGCCGTGGCCTCGCGCGTGGACAAGAAGCTGGTGCCGTTGCGCACCAAGCTGGTGTCGGGCCAGTCGGTGGAGATCATCACCGCACGCTCGGCCACGCCGAAACCGCAGTGGCTGGAATTCGTGGTTACCAGCAAGGCGCGCACCGCCATCCGCCACCAGCTCAAGCAGCTGGAGCATGAAGACGCCGTGCAGCTCGGCCACCGCATGCTCGACCGTGCGCTGGAGGCGATGGATTCCTCGTTGGAGCGGCTGCCGAAGGGGCGCCTGGATGCGTTCCTCGCCGAGCACCGCTTCCCGCGCCTGGAGGCGCTGCTGGCCGAGGTCGCACTGGGCAACTGGATGCCGACGCAGGCTGCACAGGCGCTGATGGCCTACGCCGAACTGCGTGGCGGCCCGCATTCGCGCCACCACTCGCAGGAAAAGATCCTGATCAACGGCAGCGAGCGCGGCGTGGTCACCTTCGCCGGTTGCTGCCAGCCGATTCCCGGCGACGAGATCATGGGCTACCACACCGCCGGCAAGGGCATCGTGGTGCACCGCATGGACTGCCCGAACCTGGCCGAGCTGCGCAAGTCGCCCGAGCGCTGGGTGCCGATCGGCTGGGACACCACCGTCTCCGGCGACTACGACACCTCGCTGGTGGTGGAAGTGGAGAACGGCACCGGCGTGCTGGCGCAGCTGGCCGCGGCCATCGCGCAGAGTCACTCCAACATCGAGCGCGTGGACTATCTGGACCGCGACTTCAACGCCGCCGTGCTGGCGTTCAACATCCAGGTGCGCGACCGCAACCATCTGGCCGAAGTGATGCGCCGCCTGCGCCGCCTGTCGGTCGTGCAGTCGGTACGCCGCCAGTAACGCGAACCCGGTAGTGCCGGCCGCTGGCCGGCAACTTCGCGGTGCTTCCGACGTTCATGGATTTGCCGGCCAGCGGCCGGCACTACCGAAGCGGCGCGGTAGATCCACGCCATGCGTGGATGCGCCCCCACCCGGTACAATCACCGCTCTGTTTTCCCCCAAGCACCGGAGCGACCCATGTCCCGCCAGATCATCAACACCGAAAAGGCTCCCGCCGCCATCGGCCCGTACTCGCAGGCCGTGCGCGCCGGCAACACCGTGTATTTCTCCGGCCAGATCCCGCTCGACCCGGCTACCGGCGACGTCGTCGGCGCCGGTGACGTCGAAGCGCAGGCCCGCCGCGCCTTCGACAACCTCAAGGCCGTGGCCGAAGCCGCTGGCGGCTCGCTGGACAAGGTCGTGCGTCTGGGCCTGTACCTGACCGACCTGGGCGAGTTCGCCAAGGTCAACGCCGTCATGCAGGACTACTTCCAGGCCCCGTACCCGGCCCGTTCCACCATCGAAGTTTCCGGCCTGCCGAAGGGCGCCAACTTCGAGGTCGACGCGGTGATGGTCATCGACTGACCGCCACGTGGCACGCAAGGCGGCGGTCACCCCGGTCCTGTCACCGTCCGGCGAAGCATCCCTGGCGATGCTTGCGGGCGTGGGCCCGGCCGTGGCCGCCAAACTGCAGGCGCGTGGCCTGGCCACCCTGCAGGATCTCTGGCTTCATCTGCCGCTGCGCTATGAAGACCGGACCCGGCTGACCCGCATCGAAGACCTGCGCAACGGCGTGCCGGCGCAGGTGGAAGGGCGGGTGGTCGCGGTCGAGCGCGGCATGCGCTACCGGCCGATGCTGAAGGTCGCCGTGGAGGATGAAGGGCAGGGCACCCTGGTGCTGCGCTTCTTCCATTTCCGCCAGCAGCAGGTCGGCCAGTTCGCGGTCGGCAACCGGCTGCGCTGCTTCGGCACCCCCAAACCCGGCCATCTCGGCCTGGAAATCGTCCATCCCAGCTACCAGGTGCTGGGCCGCAATGACGATCCCGAACTCGGCGACCGCCTCGACCCGGTGTATCCCACCGTGGAAGGCGTTGGCCCGATGACCATGCGCAAGCTGATCGGCCAGGCGCTGGACCGCCTGCCCGAGGAAAGCACGCTGGAACTGCTGCCCAGCGGCTGGCTGGATGGCCTCGGCCTGCCGTCACTGCGCAGCGCGCTGCTCACTGTGCACCGGCCGCCGCCGGATGCCGATCTGGCCGCGCTGGCCGCAGGCACCCATCCGGCGCAGCGTCGTCTGGCAATGGAAGAGCTGCTGGCCCATCACCTCAGCCTGCGCCGCCAGCGCATTGCCTTGCAGGCGCACCATGCGCCGCCGCTGGCCGGCCCCGGCAAGCTGGCCAAGGCGCTGCTGAAACAGCTGCCGTTCGCGCTGACGGGTGCACAGGCGCGTGTGTTCAAGCAGATCCGCGAAGACCTCGCACGGCCCAGCCCGATGCTGCGGCTTGTGCAGGGCGACGTCGGCTCCGGCAAGACCGTGGTCGCCGCACTGGCCGCGATGCTGGCAGTCGAGCAGGGTAAGCAGGTCGCATTGGCAGCGCCCACCGAACTGCTGGCCGAACAACACCTCAACAACCTGCGCGGCTGGCTGGAACCGCTCGGCGTGCGTATCGCTTGGCTGGCCGGCAAGGTCACCGGCAAGGCGCGCGCCAAGGTGATGGAGCAGGTCGCCAACGGCGAGGCGCAGGTGGTGGTCGGCACCCACGCGCTGATGCAGGAGGCGGTGGTATTCCAGGATTTGGCCCTGGCCATCGTCGACGAACAGCACCGCTTCGGCGTGCACCAGCGGCTGGCCCTGCGCGACAAGGGCGCGGGCGGCAACAGCGTGCCGCACCAGCTGGTGATGACCGCCACGCCGATTCCACGCACGCTGGCGATGTCCGAATACGCGGATCTGGATGTCTCGGCCATCGACGAACTGCCGCCGGGCCGCACCCCGGTGCAGACCGTGGCACTCAACAACGACCGCCGTCCCGAACTGATCGAGCGCATCGCGCTGGCCTGCCAGGAAGGGCGGCAGGTGTACTGGGTGTGCACGCTCATCGAGGAAAGCGAAGAACTCGACGCCACGCCGGCACAGGCCACCTACGAATCGCTGCAGGCGCTGCTGCCGGGTGTGCGCGTGGGGCTGGTGCATGGCCGCCTGAAGGCCGCCGAGAAGCTGGCGACGATGGTGGCGTTCAAGGCCGGTGAGATCGACCTGCTGGTGGCGACCACCGTGATTGAAGTGGGCGTGGACGTACCGAATGCCTCGCTGATGGTGATCGAGAATGCCGAGCGCCTCGGCCTGGCCCAGCTGCACCAGTTGCGCGGCCGCGTGGGCCGCGGTTCGGCGGTGTCGCGCTGCGTGCTGCTGTACCAGGCGCCGCTTTCGCAGATGGCGCGCGAGCGTTTGCAGACCATGCGCGAAACCAACGATGGCTTCGTCATCGCCGAGAAGGATCTGGAGCTGCGTGGCCCGGGCGAACTGCTGGGCACCCGCCAGACCGGCCTGGCCGGTTTCCGCATTGCCGATCTGGCCCGCGACGCCGGCCTGTTGCCCGGCGTGCATGACCTGGCCGAGCGCCTGCTGGACCAGCAACCCGCGCTGGCCGATCGCGTGGTGCAGCGCTGGATCGGCACCGCCGTGCGTTACGCCTCGGCGTAATGCCGCATTGGTGGGTGTGGACCCTGGTCCACACATCCACGCATGGCGTGGATCTACTGCGCGCCGCGCGCGTGAGTCGAGCATGGCTTGTATGTTCCTCCCGGCTCCTACGCGGTATGTAGGAGCCAGGGTGGAGGGACCGTCAAGCATGCATCTGCGGATACTAGCCGACAGACGAGTCGAGCGATCCCCATCCCGCACACGAACGTCGATAAAGGATCGTACGGCCCCCAAAGGGGATCGTCGATGTAGGCAAGCTAACGTCGGTGCGGTACCACCCCAGCCCCTTAAAGATAGCTGGGAGCCGTACAAATGTCTGATTCTCTCGATATTGGCGTGGACGTGGACTCCAAGGAGTTCGTACCGGCAGTGGCCGACCGCAAGGCCGGCGACAGGATCGCCAACACCCGGGCCGGCATAGCCCAGTGGCTCAACACCTTGCCCCAGCGATGCCGGATTGGCATGGAGGCGACGGGGCGGTACTACGAGTTGTTGGCTCGGATGGCTGGCCAGGCAGGCCACGTTGTCTATGTGATCAATCCACGTCTGATCAAGCACTACGGCCGGGCGACGGGCTCGCGTGGCAAGACGGACGCCATGGACGCCGAAGCGATCGCCCGGTACGTGAAGAAGGAGAACGATCGCCTGCGTGAATACGTACCGCGTACCGATGAGCAGCAGCAGATGCACGATTTGCTGCGCAAGCGGCAGACGCTGGTAAAGACACGCGCGCGCCTGGAGCAATCCTTCGGGGTAAGCAAAAGTGCCCCCGGGGAGCTGTCAGATCTGTTCTGCGCTCTGGCTGGGACGCTGTCCGAGCTGGAAAGCGAACTGCAGCGCTTGGGTCGCGATGGAGAGCATGGCACGCTCTACAAGCGCCTGTTGACCATCCCTGGTATCGGCCCCGCCGTCGCCGCTCACCTGATTTACTACATGACGCGCTGGCCGTTGGCCAACGCCAACGCGTGGATCGCCTGCACCGGCCTGGATCCCCGGCCTAACGAGTCTGGCGGCAGAACGGGACGGCGTCGGCTGTCCAAACAGGGCGCGCCAGTGCTGCGCCAGATGCTCTACATGGCCGCCATGGGGCTCAAGCGGTGTCGTCGGGGGCAACCGCTCTACGACGAGCTGTCAAAACGCGGTCACCCCAGCACCGCCGTCTTCAACATCCTGGCCAGAAAGCTGGCCAGGATCGCCTGGGGTGTCTTCAAAAGCGGCCGGGACTTCGATCCGGCGATGCTGAAGGTGGGTCAAGCCTGCTTCCAGCAGGCTTGACCACGAACATAGGATCTCGACTCTACAGACAGCGCTTTCGATCACCTTCCCGTCATCCCCGCATGGCGTAGATCTACAGCGCCAAACGTTCCGACAGACCGGGTAGCACGAGATACTCGGACGCCTTCCCGACGCGCTCTTTGCTGACAAGCCCGGAAGCCACCAATCCGTTCAGATCCTTCAACGCGGTCGGATAGGTAATGTTGTGTGCCGCCTGGTGGCTGGCGACGGTGTAGGTCCGGTCAGGATCCTTCAGCGCGTTGGCCAGCAACGCGCGCTGACGATGATTGAGAGGCACACCGCCAAGCCGGGCGGTTCGCAGCACGCGTCGCGCTGCCTGATCCTCCGCATGCTTCCTGGCGATGTAGGCATGCAAACCCTGGATCGATTGCTCAATCGCCTCCAGTTGTTGCGCCACGAAGTAGCCAAGATCCCGGTTGTCGCTTTCGGTGTAGAGGTAGGCCCGCATGTACTTGCCTGGCGACTTCTTCAACACGCTGGAAATGGAGAAGTACTCGGTCATCCAATATCCGGCATTCATCATCGCCCAGTAGAACAGTGCGCGTGCCGTACGGCCATTGCCATCCACGAAAGGATGGTCATAGCCAATCTGGAAATGCAGTGCGATGGCTTTGGCGACAGGATGGATGAACGGTGTGCTTTCCTCATTGATGAACGTGCACAGCCGCTCGATCCGTGCGGGCACTTCCTCGGCCGGAGGAGGGATGTGCAGCAGCGTAGGTGGTGAGCCTCGATCGAAGATCGCAACGTTGTCTTCGGCGGTTCTGAAACGCCCGCTGTCGGTTGGAAGCTCCAGCGTGCCGTCGGTGAGGATGCTGTGCAGCTCCAGAATCTCGCCGGGAGTGATCGGGCGTATGCCGCGCTCGCGGATCACGTTCATTGCCACGTAGTTGTTGTAGATCATGCGCTCGGACTGGTCGCGCGGCGCACGGCCTGTGCTCAGCATTTCCTTTGCCACCGCCCGCGTGGTCGAGGCGCCCTCCAGCTGCGATGAGGTCATCGCTTCCTCGATCAGCGAGCGGATCAGGAACCGTCCTTGGCCGCTGGCAGCATCCACACCCTTCACCGAGCCTGCGGCCTCCCGATCAATGTAGTGCAGGTGCCGCTGCATTGAATCGGTAAGTGCCAGCTTGAAGGGTTGCTGCGTCTTGTCCAGCAACAGCGGTAGCGGCTTCAGCAATGCTGCGCGCGTCCACGTGATGCCCAGCCACCACTGCTCCGCGTTCAGGCCCGCCGGTGGCGCTCTGTGGCGGACTTTGTCCCAGTGCTCATAGGCGCCGTTCACCTCGGGCCCGATCCGGGCGTCCAGGATGGTACCGAAGGTCTCCATGTACTTCCGGGTGAGGGTTGCCAGATCGGGAGCTGGCGCGGGCAGCTTCATGGTTGTTTTCTATAAAATGTTCAACACTTTTTATAGCAAATGATGTTGGGCGCTCCAAGCGACCCGAACTAGAATCTGTTCATGTTCGTGAGTGCGTTGGGCGGGGGCGTTGGTGGGGGCAACGGATCCAACCCTCTCCACTACATCTTTGCCGCCGGGGCAGACCGGTATTGCAACGGTCATCATCCCGGTCCACACTTCGTTGCCGATCTGAAGACGGCAACGATGACCCACAAGATCCCCCTGTTGATCGACACCGACCCCGGTGTGGACGACGCCCTGGCCCTGCTGATGGCCTTTGCCGATGAACGGCATGACGTGGTCGCCCTGACCATCGCCGCCGGCAATGTCGGCCTGCAGTACACCGTCCGCAACGCCCTCAAGCTCTGCGACATCGTCGGCCGCGCCGACGTACCGGTGTTTGCCGGTAGCCCGGATCCGCTGCTGCATCCCTCCGTTGACGCCGCCCACGTGCATGGCCGTGACGGCTACGGCGACGTGGACCTGCCGCCGCCGAGCCGCCAGGCTGAAGCCGAGCACGCCGCACTGGCCATCCTGCGCCTGTCGCACGAGCACGCCGGTGAACTGATGCTGGTGATGCTTGGCCCGCTGACCAACCTGGCCCTGGCACTGAAGCTGGACCCGACCCTTCCCGAGCGCATCAAGCGCATCGTGGTGATGGGCGGTGCGGTCACCTGCCACGGCAACATCACCCCGGCGGCCGAATTCAACATCGCGTTCGATCCGGAAGCGGCGCACGTGGTGTTCACTTCGTTCAAGCACCTGCTGGTGTCGGACTGGGAGGCCACCGTCGCCCATGGCCTGCCGCTGCAGGATGCTGAAAAGTGGCTGCAGGCTGATTCCGATCGCGCCCGTTTCTACGAGCTGATCTCGCGCAAGACCCGTGGCCTGTCCGAAGACAGCAAGGGCGGCCGCTGGTACACCGCCGACGCGGTCGCCATGGCCTGGGCGCTGAACCCGGAAGGGCAGCAGCAGGTCGAATCACGGCCGCTGAACGTGGAGCTGAACGGCACGTTCAGCCGCGGCGCCACCATCGTCGACTGGAACCGCCAGACCGGCCAGCCGGACAACTGCGATCTGCTGATGGCCTACGACCAGCAGCGTTTCGAGGCCCTGGTACGCCAGGCCCTGGGCGCGGACTGAAGCCGATCGACCGGCACCGGTTGCCCCGGGCGGCAACCGGTGCTTATAATGCCGCTCTTGACCACCAGCCCATTTACGGTGTGAGCCCATGAAGGCCGATATCCATCCGAACTACCGCGACGTCGTCTTCCATGACGTCACCTCCGATTTCAAGTTCCTGACCCGCTCGACCATGGGCACGAAGGAAACCATCCAGTGGGAAGACGGCAACGAATACCCGCTGGTCAAGGTTGAAATTTCCTCTGCTTCGCACCCGTTCTACACGGGCAAGCACAAGGTCATCGACACCTCGGGCCGTATCGACAAGTTCCAGAAGCGCTACGCGCGCTGATCTGTCGATCCAGCTTCGAACCGACGGCCGCGCTCTGCGCGGCCGTTTGTTTTTCCCCAACGCCAACCCAACAGGCGTTTGGATGGACGGAACACTGCGTTCGTGTGACAACACTTTTGCCGATCCGGGCCGCTCAACGGCCGGCGTCTGGCCGCCTGTCGTATACGACTTCTGTCTAGCGCCGGGCAAATGCTGCTGTGCGATAATGACCTGATCCCCGGCACAGGCCGAGGACGTCATTCACGTGCCTGACCAATGCGCTTGGGCAGGCGCCTTCCCATGAAGGAGCGCACACAGTGTCCGATCTTGATCAGGTCACGCTCAACGCCGGCGATAAGTCGGTCGTTCTGCCCGTCATCAAACCCACCCTTGGCAACGACTGCGTCGACATCGCGAAGCTGACCAAGGAAACGGGGTATTTCACCTACGATTCCGGCTTCACCGCGACGGCCAGCTGCAAGTCCGCCATCACCTACATCGACGGCGACAAGGGCGTGCTGCTGTACCGCGGCTACCCGATCGAACAGCTGTCGGAAAAGTCGAGCTACGTCGAAGTGGCCTACCTGCTGATCAACGGCGAGCGCCCGAGCGCCGAGCAGCTGAAGGCCTTCACCGACGAGCTGGCGGCTGAAGCCAACGTCGATCCGTCGATCAACACCCTGATCGGCAGCTTCGCCAAGGATGCTCATCCGATGGCCATCCTGACCGCCGCCATCGCGCAGCTGTCGGGCATCTACCACGCCTCGCTGGACCTGTCCGACGCCGAACAGCGTCGCCAGGCCGCTGTGCGCCTGATCGCCAAGGTGCCGACCCTGTCGGCGCTGATCTACCGCCACGGCAAGGGCCTGCCGGCCAACAAGCCGGACACCTCGCTGGACTACGTCAGCCGCTTCCTGAAGCAGACCTTCGAGTCGGCTGATGGCCAGTACGATCTGAACCCGGACGTGGTCAAGGCGCTGGACCTGCTGTTCATCCTGCACGCCGACCACGAGCAGAACGCCTCGACCTCGACCGTGCGCCTGGTCGGCTCGACCGGTGCCAACCCGTACGCGTCGGTCGCCGCTGGCGTCACCGCGCTGTGGGGTCCGGCCCACGGCGGTGCCAACGAAGCCGTGCTGAAGATGCTGGAAGAGATCGGCAGCGCTGACAACGTCGAGTCCGCCGTGGTCAAGGCCAAGGACAAGACCTCCGGCTTCCGCCTGATGGGCTTCGGCCACCGCGTCTACAAGAACTTCGATCCGCGCGCCAAGGTCATCGGCGAGATGACCAGCAAGGTGCTCAAGCAGCTGGGCGTGCAGGATCCGCTGCTGGACGTGGCCGTGAAGCTGGAACAGGCCGCGCTGCAGGACGAGTACTTCGTCGCCCGCAAGCTGTACCCGAACGTCGATTTCTACAGCGGCATCATCTACAAGGCGCTGCAGATCCCGACCGAAATGTTCACCGTCATGTTCGCCCTGGGCCGTACCTCCGGCTGGGTCTCGCATTGGCTGGAACAGCAGGTTGACCCGGAAATGAAGATCGGCCGTCCGCGCCAGGTCTACACCGGCAGCGACGTGCGCGACTACCAGGGCTGATCGCCCGCGTAGGTTGTGCCGAGAACGCCCCGCATCCGCGGGGCGTTTTTTTGCTTCGGCTCTGGTAGCTGCCAACCTTGGTTGGCACGCTTTCGACACTCGTGAAAAATCATCCACGCATGGCGTGGATCTACTTTGTCCTCGCCCTTGGTTGGCACGCTTCCCCATCCACGCATGGCATGGATCTACCGCGTTCCCGCTTTTTGGTAGGTGCCAACCTTGGTTGGCACGCTCTTCACCGCGCCAAGACCGCGTGATTCAAGGGTCTCGCCAGCTTCACAAGCGCTCGCGCAGCCTCAGGACGCCAGCTGCATCCGCAGCATCTGATCCGGAGCGTCCGTCCCATGAGTACCCGATTCGACCCACCCGAGCGCGGCCCGCTCGGCCCTGACGTCGCCACTGTCGTCGCCGCCCCCATCGTTGCCCCGCCAAGCGAAAGCGCCGTGTCCTGGGGTGCAATCTTCGCCGGTGCCGCCGCCGCCGCCGCGTTGTCCCTCATCCTGCTGATTCTCGGCGTGGGCCTGGGGCTGTCCTCGGTGTCGCCGTGGTCGTTTGAAGGCGTCAGCAAGGAAACCTTCGGTTGGTCCAGCATCATCTGGCTCACCTTCACCGCGCTGGCGGCTTCGGGTCTGGGTGGCTATCTGGCAGGACGCCTGCGTACCAAGTGGACGCAGATCCATGGCGATGAAACCTACTTCCGCGATACCGCACATGGCTTCGTGTCGTGGGCGGTGGCCACGCTGCTCACCGCCGGTCTGCTCACCTCGGCCATCGGCGGCGTACTCGGCACGGGCGCGAAAGTGGCCGGTGCCACTGCAGGCGCCGCTGCCTCCACGGCAGGCGTTGCCGCCGCGAGTGCCGGTAGCGCCGCCTCGGCTGCGCCGGAAGGCGACCTCAACTACTGGGTGGACTCGCTGTTCCGAAGTGCCACCAGCGCAGGGCCGTCTGATCCTGCAACGCCGCCTCCGCCGGGTGCGCCGATGGATCCGAATGCGGCCCCGTCGCCGCCGGTCGCAAGCGTCGGCCCGCGCGACGCGCGCATGGCCGCACCGCCGCGTCCGATGCCAGGCAATGGCCCGGTGGCTGACCGCCGTGAAGTGCGTGCCGAGGTGAATCGCATCATCGTCAACAGTCTGCAGGGAGATGGCCTGGATCCGGCCGACACCCAGTACCTGTCCCAGCTGATCGCGCGCGAGACCGGCATGAGTCAGGCCGAAGCGCAGGCGCGCGTGACCGATGTGCAGACGCGCATGCGTGCTGCGCTGGAGAAGGCCAAGAACACTGCCAAGCAGGCGGCCGACGATGCCCGCAAGGCAGCAGCGTATGCCGCGCTGTGGCTGTTCATCACGCTGCTGATCGGCGCGTTCTTCGCCAGCCTCAGCGCCACCTGGGGCGGCCGCCGTCGCGACCTGTAACCCCGTTCCATGCAAGGAGACCTGCCATGAAAATGATTCTGCTCTGGTTGTTGGGCGTACCGATTCCGCTGCTGATCCTGTACGCGATCTTCTTCTGATCACGCGCCAACGCGAAGTCCACGCATGCGTGGATGGGTATTTGTAGAGTCGAGCCGTGCTCGACTCTACAAAACCTTGCTTCAGGATCTGAACGAATTCTGACACTGAGTGTCGCTTTCACATCTCTCGGATCTATTGCATAGGCATCACATCCGGGGCGATAGAACCTGAGGGCACTTACTCAGCCACGGAGAACACCATGAACCGACTGCTTGCCATTGCCCTCATCGCCACGCCGCTCACCCTGTTGAGCCCGCAGGGGTTTGCGCAGTACACCGGCCCAGGCGCAGGAGTCGCTGCCAGCACCGTGGCCGATGCGCGCGCCCAGCGGGATGACCACCCGGTGGTGCTGCGTGGCACCCTGGTCGCCAAGCTTGGCCACGAGCGTTACCAGTTCCGCGACGCCAGTGGCCAGATCGAAGTGGAGATCGATGACGACGACCTGCCGCCGCAGGCCATCGGTGCGGACACCGTGGTGGAACTGCACGGCAAGGTCGACACGCATCGGCTCAAACCGACCGACATCGATGTTGATCGCGTGACCGTGGTGCCCGCAGGCTGAGGCTCGCGGCAGCCGAGCATGGGCTCGGCTCTACAGTAGAGCCACGCCGCGCGTGGATGGCGTGGAAATGACCGGAGAAGCTGTCTCTACAAAGGCGATGCAATGAGGTTTTTTGCATTCAACGAATGAGGGAAATTGCATAACCCTCAAACATTGAGCGCCTTCAAGAATCCTTCTTAACGTTCAACGTTTTAGGAATGCTTGAATGGCCTGCAGGACAATGGGTTCCTAACATTCTCTCCGTCGCCCGTAACCACCTCTGCGGGCGGCGCCTCCCTCCCTTTCTCCTTAGGGGAGGGGGGCTTTCTCATTCCCCCTTGTCCGAGAGAGACAACCCATGAACGCCATTCTCAAGAAGGCCGCGCTCGCTGCAGCGCTGGCTACGGCTTCGCTGTCCGCGCACGCCGTGGAAACCAAGATCACCGTCTATGCCGACGTCGACCCGACCCTGGCCCTGCTGCGTGATGACGGCAGCGCACTGCCGGACGCCGTCACCCTGACCCACGATCCGCTGCGTGGCCTGATTCCGGATACCCAGCACGTGCGCATCCACTCCAACGATGACGCCGCCGATATCGAAGCCAAGATTGGTGGTGCATTCGTGCTGGCCAACGGTGACGGTACGGTCACCGTGCCGATGAAGGTCAGCCTCAACGGTCGCGATCTGGGCCTGACCCCGATTGAGTACGCTGCGGCCGATCTGTTCACCGGTGCCGGCTCCACCCCGGGCGCGTCGATCTCGATGCCGCTGGTCATCGCCCAGACCGCTCCGGCACCGCTGACCACCCAAGGTCGCTACACCGGCGTCGTCAATATCGTGCTGAACCAAAAAGCCACCACGCCGTAATCCCCGCGCCGGCCCGCACGCCGGGCCGGCTGCCTTTCCAGCGGTACCCCCATGACCCCACACGCCCCCGCCATCACCCGGCTGGCGGTCGCGCTCGCCCTGGCGCTGGCAACGCCGCTGGCGGCGGCGCGCGGCGTCCCGCCCGGCTTTGAGGATCTGGTCGAAGGCCAGACCGAACAACTCGACATCCAGCTGTTCGGCCGCTCGGCCGGGCTGTCGCCGGTGCGTGTGACCCTGGAGCACGTACAACTGGAAGATCCAGCAAGCGTGCTGCAGGCGCTCGACCTGCCCGCCGAGGCGCAGGCCACGCTGCTGCCCGCATTGTCGCAGCCCATGCCGCGCAACAGCCATCTGGCCTGCCGCTTCGGTGGCGCCACCGCCGGCTGCGGCTATCTCGATCCACCGGAAGACCCCGCCGCCGTGCGCGCGCTGTACGACGAAGGCGAGGGCGCGGTGCGCCTGTTCGTCGCCCGCCAATGGATTCCCGGCAAGCCGGCCGCAGAGCGCTTCCACACCGTCAGCGCCAACGCCGAAAACGCCTTCCTGCACCAGCAGGTGATCAACGTCAGCGGCAGCCGCGACTACCAGACGCTGTCCGCGCGTGGCACCGGCGTGCTGGGCCTGTTCGACCGCGGGCATGTCTCCGCCGAATGGAACTTCAACCAGCAGCGCTACCGCAGCCGTGGCAGTGACAGCACGTTCCAGTTCGACAACGTCTACTACCGCCACGACCTGGGTCAGGCGCACTACCTGCAGGCCGGGCGCATGGACCGCCGCAACCTGTCCAGCCCGCAGGGCGGCACCTTCAGCTTCAGCATGCTGCCGCTGGACCGCCTGCAGGGCCTGCGCGTGGGCACCACCCAGGCCTATGTGGATGCCGATGCCGCCGTGCAGGCCACGCCGCTGACTGTTCTGCTGGCGCGCGACGCACGCGTGGATGCCTACGACGGCACGCGGCTGCTGCAGACCTCCTACCTGCAGGCCGGCATCAATCAGATCGACACCCGCAACTTCCCGTTCGGCAACTACAGCGTCACCCTGCGCATCTACGAAGACGGCGTGCTGGTGCGCAGCGAAGACGCGCCGTTCGACAAGGGCGGCGACTGGACCAACAGCCAGTGGCAGTGGTTCGTGCAGGGCGGCAAGCGCAACGAGCGCCGCAGTGATCGCTTCGATGGCGAACGCGTGGCCGTGGCCGGCATGCGCGTGCCGCTGGGCCGCGACGTGGCGATGTTGGCCGGTGCCGCCGACCTCGGCGGCTTCCGCTATGGCGAGCTGCGCGTGGACCTGCGCCGCCTGTACGCCACCCAGGAACTGCGCGCCAGCTTCGGCGGCATGCGCGGCAACGATGGCAGCACCGGCCAGCAGCACCAGCTGTCGTACCGCCGCACCGCGTCCTGGAACATCTACCAGCAGCGCATGCGCGGCAAGGCCTGCCAGTTCGAGGCTGAAGCGCGCGACCAGCTGGGCTGCGCCAACTCGCTCAGCGCCTCTATGGCGCTGCCGCTGGCCGGTGGCAGCGCCTATGTGGGCTACACGCGGCGTCAGACCTGGCGCGCGGGACGGATCCTGCCGGGTGCGGAAGACGATCCGCTGGCCGGGCTGGACCCGTTGCTGCCGCCGCCGGCGCCATGGCAGCCACGACGCGAGCCGCAGCTCAGCCGCACCTGGCAGGCCAGCTTCAGCCGCAGCCATCGCTGGCAGGATTTCAGCGTCTCCACGCGCGTGGGCGTGTGGCAGCAGCGCGCCAGCGACAGCCTGCGCGGCAGTGACCAACGCGACCGCGGCATCTACTTCAACCTGAGCTTGACCCGTCTTGTCCGCGGCACCGCCGGCGGTGGCCAGCGCCGCTACAGCGTGGACGTGCGTCAGCCGCAGCACCAGCGTCCGGACATCAACTACAGCGTCGGCCACAGCCTGCGCCAGGACGTGGACGCACAGTACCGCGAGATGTCCGCCGAACTGCGTGCCAACAACAGCGACCGCTACAGCGCCACGCTCAGTGGCCAGTTGCAGAACAGCCTGGGCCAGAGCGGCGCCACGCTGGCGCACTACCAGCAGCGCGGCCGCAGCGAGACCGCTTACAGCGGCATGCACAGCTCCGGTTTCGCACTGGGCAAGCGCGGTTTCTACTGGAGCGGCAGCAGCGGTGCCGACGCCGGCCTGGCCGTGCAGGTGGCCGACACCGACGATGTCGACCTGCGTGGCGTGGCGGCCGAACTGCAGGTGGGCGGCCTGCGCCATCAACGCCTGCAGATCGGTGAGCGCCGGTTGCTGCCGTTGTCGTCGTACCAGTCGCACCGTGCCGAAGTGCAGGACGCCAGCACGCTGGACAGCATCGCCGCCATCCGCGTGACCGGCGTGGGCGGTGCACGGCCGATGTTCCTCAGCCCCGGGCGGCTGATGCGCATGCCGGTGCCGATCGAGGTGACCTACACCTTCATCGGCAACGCCAAGGATCTTGCCGGAGCGCCGCTGGGCGGTGCCCGCATCCTCAACGCGCCGGTGCCCGGCACCAGCGCCAACGGCGGCTTCGTTGCCGATTTCCCGCGTCGCGAGACAACGCTGTACCTGCTGCAGGACGACCGCCTGCTGCACTGCCCGCTGCAGGTGCGCGAGCGCCGCCAGGTGGTGCTGCTGGTGGGCGCCGAGCATTGCGAGCCGCTGGCCGTGGCCCAGCTGCCGGCCGAGATCCGCCAGCAGGCCCGCGTGACGCGCCTGCTGCAGGAACGCGCATTGATTGCCGCAACGCCCCAGACCGCTGCTGCAGGAGGAACGCCATGAACCGGCGTGTGTTGTTGGTGTTGATGCTGGTGTGTGCGCTGCTGGTGCTGGCGCCGAGGGCGTGGGCGCAGTGGCCGCCGGAAACGCATCCGGCGGATCAGAGCCGGGACATCGTGATGTCGTGGGATCGCTCGGCGGTGCCGGGTGATGTGGAGCTTTGGGCGCCGCGGACGGTGTTGGGATTCAGTCACGACCTGGCGATGAAGTATGGGCAGATCCATGTGGTTTGTGGGTCTGCTTCTGATCCTGAGTTTGGACGGTGTCCGACGGAAGGAACTCCGGCGATATCTACAGGAACAACTGAGATCGCATTGCGCCTTGTAGAGCTGCGGACGGGGCTGCATGCGGAGATTCGGGCATTGGGAAGCCTGCAGCGGGCTATGTCGGGCTATCGCTGTGGTTTCGATTACTGGGACGGTGAGCAGCGCAAGCTGAACGCAACCTACTGGTACCGATGTGGAGCGGATGAACCGATCGGTACAGGTGCGGCTATGACTGTTCCGGCGTCTGAGCTTGCGAGGCTCGTCGCAGGCCACTGGAAGGCCACGATGCGCCTGAACGTCAAAGCCGACCCCGCCGCCGCACCGGTAGCCACAGCCACCTTCAACTTCGACTTCACCGTCACCGACTACGACGCGATTTCAATCTACTTCCCCGGCTTCGACGGCGTTGCACCCCTGGTCAACATGGACCTGCGCTACGACCCCATCCGCAAGGTCGTCGCCGGGCGCAAGGAAGTAGACATGTGCCTGTACGACGGCGTGGGTTCGCAGAGCGAATTCCTCGGCGTCACCGTGCGTGATAGCGGGCCTCGGCCACCGCCCGGGCGGGACTTCGCGGTCTGGCATCAGGACGGCGGCAGCGACGACACCCAGCGTCTCGACTACCAGGTCGGCCTGAACTACGGCGGCAACCTGCTGGCGATGAAGCACGGCGAAGAACAGCTGCTGCGCGGCATCGACAGCGCACAGCTGCGCATGGTGCTGCTGCCGGGCATCAGCCAACCCGTGTACTGCGTGCCCACGCCACTGACGCTGGAAACACCGCCTACGCCCATCGCCAGCAAACGCCCCGGTCTCTACGACGGCGAGCTGACGGTAGAGCTGCGCGTGCCGACCGCCAAACCCTGATCCCCCCGGAGGCTCATCATGAAGAAGCTGCTGTTCTGCCTGTTGCCGTTGAGTGCACTGCTGGCTCCGCCGGCACAGGCCAATCTGTCCATTCATCCGATGCGCGCAGCGGTGGATGCCAAGCACGGCACGAAGATCCGCGTGTACTCGCAATCCACCCAGCCGCAGTACGTGCAGGCACGCCTGCTGCGCATCACCAACCCGGCGCAGGTGGGTGAAGAAGAGATCGAAGTAGAAGCCGCCGATGCGGCGATTGCCATCACCCCCGGCAAGTTCGCACTCAGCGGTGGTGGCAATCGCCTGATCCGGGTGATTCCGCTGCAGTCAGTCGAGAAGGAGGCGGCCTACCGCATCTACTTCGAGGGCGTGAATGGCCCCGACGGCGCCATTCTGGAAGGCGACGAGCAGGCGGCGCAGGCCAACGTCGGCGTCAGCCTGGTCTGGGGGGCGCTGGTGAACGTCGTACCTGCCAAGGGCAGCGTGGATCTGAAACTGCAGGGCAACACCCTGCGCAATACCGGCACGTTGCGCGTGGGCATCACCGGTGCGTCCGAGTGCAATGCCGGTGGCGTGTGCACGCCGCGCGAGCTGTCCACAAGTCTTTACCCCGATGCCGCGCTGACCTTGCCGTTCCAGCTCCAGCCGGGCAGCAGCCTGCAGTTGCAGTACCGCCTGTCGAACGACGGATATCGCGATCACGTAACGACCCTGGCGC
This sequence comes from Stenotrophomonas sp. STK17_22, assembly GCF_051983905.1. NCBI lineage: Bacteria > Pseudomonadati > Pseudomonadota > Gammaproteobacteria > Lysobacterales > Lysobacteraceae > Stenotrophomonas > Stenotrophomonas sp. STK17_22. Next base: position 4,220,707 of record NZ_CP197010.1, on the reverse strand, counting down.
CGAGCGCCTGACCTTCTATCGCCCCGCGTAAGCGCGGGGCTTCACTTCCCTTTGGTGTTAAGGAGAACAAGCATGAATCGAATCTATCGACGTATCTGGAGTGTGGCCAAGCAGTGCTGGGTGGTGGGCAGCGAGTTGAGCAGTCCACGCGGGAAATCCTCCCGGACCAAGCCGCGGTTGCTGGTACTGGCGGCTGTTGCATCGGTCGGGATGTCTGCATCAGCCCAAGAGCGCCCGAAGGATGAGTATGAGAACGGAGAGCCTCAGGAAGAGGTGACCAGGTTCCTGGCCAGCTCTCCCATGATCTCTTCGCTGTTCGCTGCGCAACCGCGCAAGATCGTGGTGCAAGGCGCCATCGTCAATGATGCCTACTACAAAGACTCAACCCTCAACGGTGACATGCAGATGATTCTGGGCTCGAGATCCAGCATCAGCGGTTGGGGTTCGGTGGCCGTCGGCACCGCGTCGGCGCTGTCAGGGAAGGGGAGCGTACTCCTCGGAAATGAGGCGATTGCAAAGGGTGACAGGAACGTGGTGGTTGGGTACAAGTCGGAAGCCACAAGCGGCTACTCGACGGTGCTGGGTGCGAGTTCGGTTGCGTCGGGCGTCGGCACCACTGCTATCGGTCACGATGCTCGCGCCTACGCTCAGAACTCCATAGCAGTAGGTAGTGGCGCCCGCACAGTTGAAAGCACGGCGGGTGTGTCCCGCATCGCGATCGGAGGGAATGCATTTGCGGGAACCGCTGGCTACTCGGGAGCAATCGCCTTGGGCGGAAACTCGCGTGCAGAGTTCAGCGGCGTTGCGCTCGGTCATCATGCGAAGGCACTGGCTGATGGATCGGCCGCCATCGGCGCCAACTCTGAAGCGACCGAGGCGAACTCGGTCTCCGTTGGCAACGCGTCGACCAAGCGACGAATCGTCAACGTGGCTGATGCGCGCTTGAGTGCGACAAGCACGGATGCCGTTACCGGCAAGCAGCTGTTTGCAACCCAAACCCTTGCGCAATCGATCAACAATCGGGTGGATGCGACAGCACTGGCGCTTGGCAAGGGGGCATTGGTAGAGTCGAATACCACCTATGGCGCAAGCACGGCAGTCGGCAACAACGCCAAAGGCTACAACGGAGCGAGCGTTGCGCTAGGCGATGACGCGCGCGCCGGCGTCGATGTGGCTGGAAACAAGGCCAATGGCAGTTCAGGCGGTGTCTCGGTAGGTTCCGGCACCCGCAGTGCGCACGGCGCCGTTGCCATGGGTCACAAGGCCGTTGCGGGTGGCAATTTCTCCGTTGCGATCGGCTCCGATGCCGTCGCCAATGAGGAGTTGAGTACCGCCTTTGGAAAAACCAGTGTCGCAGGTGCCCAGCAGACGACGGCCTTGGGGAGAGGGACACAGGCAACGGCGAAGTTCGCCACCGCAGTCGGCAATCTTGCCAGGGCAACGGGCATCAATTCGCTGGCACTTGGAAACAGTGCACATGCAGGTCACGAGGACGCTGTTGCGATTGGCGCCGGGTCGGTGACCGCATCGGCCAGCTCCGTTTCGGTCGGCAGCGCCAGCAGGAAGCGGAAGATCCAGTACATCGCCGATGGTGTGGTGGGTGCCGGCAGCACCGATGCCATCACTGGAAACCAGTTGTTCCAGACCAATACCCGGCTCACGGCCGTGGAAAAGATCGCAGGCGATGTCACGGGTGAGCTGGCCGCAGTGAAATCAGTTGCGCAGGCCGCCACGAACCGCATAGATGCGACGACCTTGGCTTTGGGTAGGGGGGCCACCGCAGAGAACGGCAGCTTCGGTATCAGTACAGCACTCGGCAACAATGCCAAGGCCTACAATGGCCGTAGCGTAGCGCTGGGCGACGATGCGCGCGCTGGTGTTGATGCGGACGGCAACAAGGTGGCCAACCAGAACGCAGGCGTCTCGGTCGGCGCCGGAACCCGTAGCGCCAACGGCGCCGTTGCAACCGGCTTCCGTGCAAACGCAAGCGGCAACTTCTCCATTGCCATAGGCGGCGACGCCAAGGCCGAGGCAGAGCACGCTACGGCGGTCGGTTATCTGAGCAAGGCCAGTGCCAGGCAAGCCACCGCACTGGGGCGCGGCAGCGAGGCGACGGCGCAGTTCGCCAGCGCACTGGGCAATCTGGCCAAGGCTACGAACACCAGCGCCGTGGCGCTGGGTGACCGCGCTCAGGCCTCGCATGAGAATGCCGTTGCGCTGGGTGCAGGTGCAGTGACCGCCTCGGCCAATTCGGTATCGGTTGGCAGCGCCAGCAGGAAGCGGAAGATCCAGTACATCGCCGATGGTGCGGTGGGTGCCGGCAGCACCGACGCCATCACCGGCAACCAGCTACATGCGACCAACCAAGCCGTGACCAAGGCCCAGACAGCAGCTGACGGCGCGACGTCCACCGCCAATGCCGCAAAGCTGGAGTCGGGCAAGGCACTGGCCGAGACGGTGGTGCTGGGTGGCCTCGTCAACCAGGCCGCTGTCAATGGCAGTGTTCGTCTGGGTGAGAAGAACAGTGGCACGCAGCTGGATGTGCGCAACAGCGCCAATGCGAATCGCAGGATCATGGGCGTCGCCGACGGGGCCATCAGCGCCACCAGCAACGAGGCCGTGACCGGCAAGCAGCTCCATGAAACCAACGCGAACGTGACTGCGGCACAGACGACAGCCAGCGCAGCGAAGGTCAGTGCGGACAAGGCGTTGGCTGAAGCCGGAGTGCTAAGTGGTCTTGTCGGTCAAGTCGCTGTCAATGGCAACGTGCGTGTTGGCGAGAAGAACAGCGGCACCGTGTTGGATGTACGTAACAGCGCGAATGCGAATCGGAAGCTGACCGGCGTAGCCGATGGAGCGGTCAGTGCCAGCAGCTATGAGGCCGTCAACGGCAGGCAGCTCAACGCGACCAATGACAAGATGGCGACGGTGGAGGGCATTGCCAGGGCTGCGGGCACGGAGGCTGCCGTGGCAAAGAGGGATGCAGCCACGGCGCTGGGCGAGGCTGCAGTGCTGGGCGGGCTGGTGGCGCAGGTATCCGCGACTGGCAATGTGCGCCTGGGTGAGAAGAACAGTGGTACGACGTTGGATGTGCGTAACAGTGCCAATGCCAATCGGAAGATCAGTGGTGTGGCGGATGGAGTCTTGAGCGCCAGCAGTGCCGAAGCTGTGTCTGGTAGGCAGCTGTATTCAACCAATTCACGGGTCTCAGATCTTGAGGGTGTCGCGCAGTTTGTGAGTATCGGGTCAGCTCCCATCAGTGAACGCGCACAAGCGGGTATGGCAGGCGTTGCGGTCGGAAATTCAGCAAAGACGGGCCTGGAGGGAGGAACCGCGGTGGGTACTCTTGCAGAAGCGATGGGCAGGAACTCCACTGCGATTGGTCGAGGGGCAACTGTGTCCGTTGGCTCCGAGAATGGATTTGCAATGGGAGCCGGCGCAGAAGTTGGCGGAGCCGCTGGCGGCGCGAGTGGTGGCGTCGCGATCGGTGCTGGCGCAAGAGTTGAAAGCGGGGCTCACGGCTCGCTGGCACTTGGAAGTAGCTCTCAGGCGAATGAAGAAGGTGTTGCGTCATTTGGGAATGCAGGCATGCAGCGCCGGCTTGTAAACATTGCCCGAGGCACCGCCGATCACAATGCCACCACCGTCTCCCAGCTCAAGGATTCCCTCGCCACCCTCGGCGGCGGCGCAGGCATGGATGCCAGCGGCAACATCATCGCCCCGACCTACGCGGTGCAGGGCGGAACGCAGAACACCGTCGAGGATGCACTGATGGCACTCGATGGCGCGGTTGTCACCGCCGGTCGTCGCGCGGACAAGGTGGAAGGTCAGCTGAGCTCGATCTTCCAGGATTCACCTTCGGCCCGCGCCGACGGCATGAACCAGATCGCGCTGAATGGCGTGAACGGCATGGTGCTGACCAATCTTGCCGATGGCCGAGTGGCACCAGGAAGCCGCGATGCCGTAACAGGCAACCAGCTGTACGCCGCAGAGCAGAAGATCTCGCAGAATCGGAATGATCTGGACGCGATGCGCAAGGAGCGGGAGATGGGGCAGCAGGCAATGCGTGGGTTGGATGCAAACGGCCCAATCGACTTCGGTGGTGCGCTCTTGACTGGCGTGGCCGATGGCTCCATTTCGGCAGATAGTCGAGACGTAGTTACTGGGCGCCAGTTGTTTGGCGTCAGTGATCGGGTATCCAATATTGAGCATCAAGGACGCTTCCTGAAGATCAATACGGATGAGCTAAGTAAAGATGCCTTTGCTGGCTTCTTGGGCGTGGCAATCGGCGATTCTGCAATGACTGGGGTCGACGGTGGTACGGCACTGGGGGCCTACGCGAGCGCGCTTGGCGTTAGCTCTGTCGCTCTTGGTCGTGGCTCGGGCGTCTCGGCTGACGCTCCTTACGGTTTTGCGGTCGGCACTGGATCTCAAGTGCACTCCGCACGAGGTGTTGCGATTGGCAGTGGCTCGGTAGTTGACTCAGATGCAGCAGGATCTCTCGCTTTGGGCGCCAACTCTGCGGCTACAGAAGTTGGAGTTGCTTCCTTTGGCAACGCGACCGCGCGGCGCCGCCTCGTAAACATCGCCAACGGCACCGCCAACCACAACGCCGCCACCGTCGGCCAGCTGCGCGGTGCGCTCTCCGCCCTTGGCGGCGAGGTGGATGCCAACGGCAACATCGTCGGCCCGCGCTTCAACGTGCAGGGCCAGGCGCGGTCCACGTTGAATGGTGCACTGGAGGCGCTGGATGGCGCGATCGTCACCAACACCTCGCGCGTGGACAAGGTTGAAACCCAGCTCCGCTCCGTCTTCCAGGACGCCCCCTCGGTCCGCGCCGATGGTGTCAACCAGCTCACCCTCGCCGGTGCTAATGGCATGGTCATCTCCAACGTGGCCAACGGCCTGATCGCGGCCGGCAGCCGCGATGCGGTCAACGGTGGCCAGCTGCATTCGATGCAGCAGCAGCTTAACGGCCGCATGGATGGGCTGGAGCAGCGCATCGACGATGCCCGGGCACCGCGTGCACTGGCGTCTTCCTCGGTGCCGAAGCCGCAGGCCGAGGAAACTCCGGTGGTACCGGAAGGCAAGGACTCCCAGCAGGTCGCCTCGGTAGGCGAGGGCGACAAGCCCGCACCGCAGCCGAAGGCCAACAAGGACGACTCGCCGAAGCCGCAGGTCGACACCGCCGAGCTGGAGAAGATGCTGGCCCGCGCCAACGAGTACACCGATGGCGCGATCAGCAACTTCGAGCGCCGCCTGGATAAGATGGACAAGCGCTTCAACCGCATGGCGGCGATGAGCAGCGCGCAGACGGCGATGGCGATGAACACCGCCGGCCTGGCCACCTACAACCGCCTCGGTGCGGGTGTGGGCTACAGCGAGGGTGAGTCGGCCATGGCGGTGGGCTACCAGCGCGTGCTCAACGAGAAGGGCTCGGCCACCTTCAGCCTCAATGGTGCGTTCACCAACAGCGGTGAGCGCAGCATGGGCGTCGGTGTGGGCATCGGCTGGTAAGCCATGGAGCCCCGGCGTGACGCGCGTAATCCACCCCGCCGCGCCGGGGTCCTCGCCCAGGAGATGGCGATGTACAGATGGGTAAAGGGAATCATCAGCTATCGCACGTTCTACATCTGGCGGGCGCGCTATCGCTACTACACACGGAACCTGGATCTGTGGACGCTGATGAGCGGGCTGTGCATCGCCGGTCTGTTGCTGGTGCTGTGGTACATGTGGCGGATGCTGAGCGTGCCGACGCCGCGCGTGCACCCGGAGACAGCGGCGCTGCGCATCGAGGGTGTCACCAGGGAGGCGATCCATCGCATCGTGCTGGTGCGCCACGCGGGTAGCACGCCGGGTGCTCCGTTCACTACGCCGGAGGAGGTGCGGGCAAGCACGCTGCGCACGATACGGGTACGGCAGGTGATGGACAGCGAAGTGGTGTGGCGGCTGAAAGCCGACATGCTGGCGGACATCGCTGACTACATCATGGCCACAGGTGGGTGCTTTCCCTACGATTGCCGGCGGGTGCTGGATCGGTTGGACTACGTGCGCCAGGCGGGTGTTGAGAATGCGCAGATCAACGCGGCGCTGGCGACGATCCTGGAGGTGTCGTTGGACCAGATGCCGTCGTTGGAGGCAGACGAGCATGAGCGGGTGAAGAGTGGTTGGTCGGATGGGTTCAACGACATCTACTACCAGTCCTGGGTGTTGCGGGACCTGCAGGCCATGCACGCACAGATGATGCGGGAGTATCCGCAGCGTGCCCCCGCACCGTGGTTGCCGCGGCTGCTCAGCGACCCGCTGCGCGATACCCGTTTTGTCTGGTAGCGGGAGCAAGATGGGCATCATCTGCCAGAGCAGGTAACACCGCTTTTGTAGAGTCGAGCTTGCTCGACTGCTCTCCGCTCAGCCATCGAAATGCACGAAGCACAGTGCGGACCAGCGGTCCGCACCTACCAAACACGGGTGCAGCGCCCCTGTAGAGTCGAGCCATGCTCGACTGCTCTCCGCTCAGCCATCGAAATGCCCGAAGCACAGTGCGGACCAACGGTCCGCACCCACCCAAGGCAGGCACCGCTGCGCTCGCCGGCCATGGACCGGCGCTACCGTCACCCGCCGATATACGCGGTGATCTCCGCCTCGGCCAGCACCTGCCGCAACTGCGCCACCGACGCGCGCCGCATCGGCTTCTCATCCACCGGTGACAGTGGTGCCTGGCGCAGGGCGTCGTACGGCAACACCGCCAGGTCGAAGGTCAGCTCCTCGGCACTGAACACCCACACCGGCACATCCAGGCAGCGCTCGCGGTCCATGCGCAGGCGGCGGGTTCGCGATTCGGCGGGGATGCCGTGTTCGTCCAGGAAGCGGTGCACGGCTTCCGGGTCGTCACTGTGGAGGTGCAGCTGCACGGGGCTATTGGCGTCGGCGGTGCCGTCCAGTACGGGACCGGCCAGGCGCGGGGCGAAGCCGTGCAGGAACTCCAGAGCACGCATGGCGGCTTCGCGGCGGCGCTGCAGTTCGTTGCCGTGCTGGGGCCCGGAGAACAGCCGCTGGTACTCGCGCAGGGCGTCTTCGATCTCGGTATTGCGGGGCAGGGAGGCATCGTCGTGGATGCCGAGCCGGCTGGCGGCCTTCAACTTGGCCTGGTGGTAGTCGCGGATGCCGCCTTCGGCCATCAGGCGGGCGGCTTCGTGGGCGAGGCGGTGGCGCCGCTCGCGGGTCTGGCTGGCAGCATGCTGACGGGCGCGATGCATGCGATGACTCCTTGTTGCGACCTGGCTACAGACTAGCGCACGGATGTGACATCTGCGTGGGTATGGCGGATGCAACCGCTTTGGTGGGTGCCGACCTTGGTCGGCACGGGGCGCCAACCAAGGTTGGCAGCTACCGGGGCCGCATCGGTGCCAACCAAGGTTGGCCCCACCCACGCTTTGGTAGATGCCGACCTTGGTCGGCACAGGGCGCCAACCAAGGTTGGCAACTACCGGGGCGGCATCGGCGCCAACCAAGGTTGGCATCTACCAGAGCGGCACCCGCCGAACCCTTCCTCAGAAGATATCGAACGCGGCGGCGTCGGCCTGCGGCGTATTGAGGTTCAGGTCGTAGTCGGTCAGGCGGTCCATGTCTTCCACCTTCACCCACTCGGTGGCGCCGTTGAGGGTGGCCTGGACCATGCCGCTGGGCGGTTCGTTCTGCGCGATCGGGGTGTCCTTCAGCGCGGTGCGCATGTAGTCGATCCAGATCGGCAGCGCGGCCTTGCCACCGTATTCGCGGTAACCCAGCGAGCGGAAGTCGTCGCGGCCCACCCACACGGTGGTCACGTACGGGCCGCCGAAGCCGGAGAACCAGGCGTCACGGTGGTCGTTGGTGGAGCCGGTCTTGCCACCCACGTCCTCGCGGCCGAGCACCTTGGCCTGGGCACCGGTACCGCGCTGGACCACGTCGCGCATCATCGACACCAGCTGGTAGGCGGTGCGGGCGTCGATCGCGCGCGGGGCGGTGCGGGCATCGGGGTTGACCGGCGCGGCCGGGGTTTCGGTCTTGGCTTCGGCCTTGGCGGCAGCAGCCGGGTCCACCTTCGGGGCCGGGGCACCGAAGTTGAAGCCGTCCACCACCTGGTTGACCGGCTGGTCGCTGCTGCCGGCGCAGTCGCGGCAGGCCAGCGCCGGGTTTTCTTTGAACACCAGGTTGCCGTCGCGGTCATTGACCTGGTCGATCAGCCACGTATCCACGCGCGAGCCGCCGTTGGCGAACACGGCGTAGCCGCGGGCCACCGACAACGGGGTCAGCGAGGCGGTACCCAGCGACATCGACAGGTTCGGCGGCAGTTCCGATTCGGCGAAACCAAACTCGCTGATGTACTTGCGCGCATAGTCCACGCCCATGCCATCAAGCAGGCGCACCGAGACCAGGTTGCGCGACTGCACCAGCGCTTCACGCAAGCGCATCGGGCCGCGGAAGCCGCCACCGTCGTTCTGCGGGGCCCAGGTCTTGCCGCGGCGGTCGCGGAACACGACCGGGGCGTCGAGCACGATCGAGGCCGGGTTGTAACCCTTGTCGAAGGCAGCCGCGTAGACGAACGGCTTGAAGCTCGAACCCGGCTGGCGACGGGCCTGGGTGGCGCGGTTGAACTTGTTGCCGGAGAAGCTGAAGCCACCCACCAGCGCCTTCAACGCGCCGTTGTGGGCATCCAGCGAGACCAGTGCGGACTGGCCGCGCGGGATCTGGTCCAGCAGCCACTCACCTTCCTTGGCACCGGCGCGCACGCGCACGATGTCGCCGCGCTGTACCAGCTTGCCCGGGGTCTTGTTGGTCCACTTGGCGGCGCCGGCCGGCAGCACGATCTCGCTGCGGTTGGCCAGCACCACCGTTGCGCTGCCATCGGCACCGGTGCTGGCGACGATGGCCGGCAGCAGGCCGGCCTGGCCGTACATGCCACGCAGGTGCTCGGCCAGGGCGGCAGCGTCTTCGCCGGCACCCACCTGCACCTGCTTCTCCACGCCGTGCCAGCCGTGGCGGTGGTCGTACAGCAGCAGGCCGTCGCGCACCGACTGGTTGGCGGCGGTCTGCAGGGTGGCATCGATGGTGGTGGTGACGTGGTAACCCTTGTTGACCACATCGCCGCCGAAGCGGGCGATCATTTCCTGGCGCACCAGCTCGGCCACGTAGGGGGCATCGACCTGCACCGGCGGTTCATGCGCGGTGGCGTGCATGGGCACGGCCTTGGCCGCGTCGGCCTCGGCCTGGCTGACGAACTTCAGGTCGGCCATGCGCTGCAGCACGTAGTTGTCGCGGCGCTGGCGGGCACGTTCCGGGTTGGAGATCGGGTTGCCCGAAGACGGGAACTTGGGGATGCCGGCCAGCGAGGCCATTTCATCCAGGTCCAGCTCGTTCAGCTTCTTGCCGTAGTAGAACTCGGCGGCGGCGGCCACGCCGTAGGCGCGGTTGCCGAAGAAACTCTTGTTCAGGTACAGCTCGAAGATCTCGTCCTTGCTCAGCTCGGACTCGATCTTCCGCGCCAGCAGGATCTCGGCCAGCTTGCGGGTGTAGCTGTACTCGGAGCTGAGGAAGAACTGGCGGGCCACCTGCTGGGTGATGGTGGAGCCACCCGGCACGCGCTTGTCGTTGGTGGTGGCCAGCAGCCACACCGCTCGGCCGATGCCCATGTAGTCCACACCGCCATGCTCGTAGAAGCGGGCATCCTCGGTGGCCAGGAACGCCTGCTTCAGGCGCTCGGGCACGTCCTTCATGGTGATGGGGGTACGGCGGGTCTCGCCGAACACCGCCATCAGCTTGCCGTCGGCAGCATAGACGTACATGGGCTCCTGCATTTCCACGTCGCGCAGGGTCTGCACGTCGGGAAGCTTGGAGGACACGGCGTAGTACAGACCGCCCACGGCGGCCGCGCCGATCAGCGCCAGGACCAGGACAATCAGGAAGATCCAGCGCAGCCAGCGGCGGAGTCGAGTCATCGGGTTCAGATTCCGATTGCGAATTTCGTGGTCGCAGAGTATAGATTACGCAAGGTGGCGGCTGGGGTCGGCACCGGGGAGCGCAAGGGGAACAGTCAGGGGCTGCATGGTGAATCCGTGAGGGACTTCACAGCAGGGCCGTTGCCATTTGCTAAGAATACGTTATTAATGCTCGGGCGCAGGTCTTGCGTCCAAGTGCCCGTCGGCAGGGGAGAAACCGTGGGGCTCATCCCAAAAAGTCAGTCGCCGCTTGTAGGCGTCGACATCAGTTCGACTGCGGTAAAGCTTTTGCAGCTGTCCCGCAGTGGCAATCGTTTTCGTGTGGAACATTACGCTGTGGAACCTCTTCCGCCGAATGCGGTGGTGGAGAAGAACATCGTGGAAGTGGAGGCCGTGGGTGAGGCCATCCGCCGCGCGATGAACCGCTCGGGGAGCAAGGCCAAGCTGGCCGCTGCCGCCGTCGCTGGGTCGGCGGTGATCACCAAGGTGATCCCGATGCCGGCCGAGCTCGACGAGAACGACATGGAAGCCCAGATCGAGCTGGAAGCGGTCAACTACATTCCGTACCCGATCGAGGAAGTGAACCTGGACTTCGAGGTGATCGGGGCGATCCCGAACAACCCGGAGATGGTCCAGGTGCTGCTGGCCGCGTCGCGTTCGGAGAACGTGGAACTGCGCCAGTCGGCGCTGGAGCTGGGTGGCCTGCAGGCCAAGGTGATGGACGTGGAGGCCTTCGCGGTCGAGAACGCCTATGCCCTGGTCGCCAGCGAGCTGCCGGTATCCATCGAGGGTGTGGTCGCGCTGGTCGACATCGGTGCCACCATGACCACCCTCAATGTCCTGCGCGGCGGCCGCAGCCTGTACAGCCGCGAACAGGTGTTCGGTGGCAAGCAGCTGACCGACGAGATCATGCGCCGCTACGGCCTGAGCTACGAGGAAGCCGGACTGGCCAAGCGCCAGGGCGGGCTGCCGGAAAGCTACGAGATGGAAGTGCTGGAGCCGTTCAAGGAAGCCACGGTCCAGCAGATCAGCCGCCTGCTGCAGTTCTTCTACGCAGGCAGCGAGTTCAACCGCGTTGATCACATCGTGCTGGCCGGTGGCTGCGCCGTGCTGGGCGGTCTGCCGGAAATGGTCGAGGAGCAGCTGGGCGTGCCGACCGTGGTCGCCAACCCGCTGGCGCAGATGACCCTGGGGCCGAAGGTGAACGCGCATGCGCTGGCCCAGGATGCCCCCGCGCTGATGATCGCAACCGGTCTGGCGCTGAGGAGCTTCGACTGATGGCACGCATCAATCTATTGCCCTGGCGCGCCGAGCGGCGCAAGCAACGCCAGCGCGAGTTCTACGCAATGCTGGGCATGGCCGCGATCGGTGGCCTGCTGCTGTCGCTGGTGATCTGGTTCTACTACGACCGCCAGGTGAGCGGCCAGATGGACCGCAACGCCTATCTGGAAGCCGAGATCGAGAAGGTCAAGGAACAGAACAAGGAGATCGACCGCCTCGACGCGCAGAAGGAACGCCTGCTGGCCCGCAAGAAGGTGATCGAGGAACTGCAGGCCAAGCGCTCGCAGATGGTGCACCTGTTCGATGCGCTGGTGCGCACGATTCCCGATGGCCTGGTGCTGACCGCGCTGAAGCAGGAAGGCGACGTGCTGACCCTGGAAGGCCGTACCCAGTCCAATGCCCGTGTTTCGGCCTACATGCGCAACCTGGAGACCTCCGGTTGGATGACCAACCCGGAACTGTCGATCATCGAAGCGCGTGATCCCGAGAAGGACAAGGACGGCAAGGTGGGCCCGCTGGCCGACATCAAGGCGCTGCCCTATGTGTTCGTGGTCAAGGTGAAGCTGCCGGCTCAGAGTGAGGAAGTGGCCGGTACGCCAGGCCTCAACGCCGATGGTTCGGTGGCAACGCCGGCTCCGCCCGCAGTGGCACCGCTTGCAGCCGGCCCGGATGCAGCGGCACCTGCTGCACCGGCCGCAGGCCAGCCCGCTGCTGCACCGGCTGCACCCGCACCCGCCGCCGCGCCGGTCAACGCACCTGCTGCCACCCCGGCCCCGGCTACGCCGAACCAGCCGGCAGCCCCGGCTGCAAAGCCTGCGCCGAAGCCCGAGGGCAGCCGCCTGGCGCAGCCGCCGCAGGCCTTCAACGCCCCGCTGCAGGGGGATCGCGCATGAGCCAGAAAATCGATCTGAAGAACCTGGATTTCAATGACATCGGCAACTGGCCGCAGAAGGCCAAGATCGTCTTCTGCTCGCTGTTGGCGCTGGTGATCATGTTCGTGGCGTGGATGCTGCTGATCAGTGGCAAGCGCGAGGAACTGGCCGGCCTGGAATCGAAGGAAGTCGAGTTGCGTTCGGAGTTCACCAAGCAGCAGGAGCGTGCGGTGAACCTGGCGCCGCTGAAGCAGCAGCTGGCACAGATGGAACAGGTGCTGCAGCAGATGCTGCGGCAGCTGCCCAGCAAGACCGAAATGCCGGACCTGATCATCGACATCTCGCAGACCGCGCTGTCCAGCGGCCTGACCAACGAGCTGTTCGAGCCGGAACAGGAGCAGGTCAAGGAGTTCTACGCCGAGAAGCCGATCAAGCTGCGCATGGTGGGCAGTTACCACCAGTTCGGTGCCTTCGTCAGTGGCGTGGCGTCGCTGCCGCGCGTGGTCATCCTGACCATGCACGACATCAACCTCAAGCCCAAGGACAAGACCAGCGGCAACGCCCGCAGCGGTGCGCTGGAGCTGTCCGGCACGGTCAAGACCTATCGCTATCTGGATGAGACCGAAGTGCAGGCACAGCAGGCGGCTGACGCCGGCAAGGAGGAGAAGAAGTGATCCGTTCCCTCTTTGCGCGTTGTGGGATGGCTGCCGTCGTGCTGATGCTGGCCGCGTGCGGCCGCGATGTGACTAGCACGCCGGGTGATGCACCGAATCTTGAAAAGTGGGTGGAAGGCGAGCGTGCGCGACCGGCGCAGCCGCTGGAGCCGCTGCCGGTGATGCAGCAGTTCGAAACCTTCGAATACTCCGCACAGGGTCTGCGCGACCCCTTCACCGATGCCTGGACCAATCCGCAGCAGGGGAATGGCGGATTGCGTCCGGATCCGAACCGGCGCAAGGAGCCGCTGGAAGGCTTCCCGCTGGACGCACTGGACATGGTCGGCACCATCGGCACCGGAGCCGCCACCGTGGCGCTGGTGATGGGGCCGGACAAGGTGACCTACCGGGTACGCCCGGGCGGCTACCTGGGGCAGAGCGACGGGCGGGTCACGGCGGTCTTCGAAGACCACGTGGAGCTGATCGAACTGGTGCCGGATGGCGCGGGTGGCTGGCTGGAACGGCCGGCAACGCTCTCGCTTGAAGATCAATGATCGTTTACTGGGGATAGCACGATGACCTTTCACCAAGCCAAGGGGCTGCGTCCCATCCGGCGCTTTACCTTGAACCGTGTCAGCGCGTTGGGAGTCGCGCTGATGCTGGCCTGCGCTCCGGCGCTGGCCGCCGCACCGGCGGAAAAGCCGGTGGGCGCCACCGTGGCACCGGCGGCAGCGCCGGCCGGCCTGTCGGTGGCCAAGATCGATTTCAAGCGCGGCGATGATGGCGCCGGGCGCCTGATCGTCCAGTTCGACGGCCAGGGCGCGGTTCCGGACCTGCGTACGCAGGGCAACAGCGTGGTGGTCGATGTCGGTAACGCCCGACTGCCGGCCAACCTGCAGAAGCCGATGAACGTGACCGACTTCGCCACGCCGGTGCAGCGCATCGACGCCAAGCCGTCCGGTGCCGGTACCCAGCTGGTGCTGAGCACCGGCGGTGCGGTCGAATCACTGGCCTACCAGAGCGGCAACGAATACGTGGTCGAGATCAGCCCGCGGCAGGCGCCGGCCGCTGTCGGTGCAGTCACCGCCGGCAGCGTCACCCAGGCTGCCAAGGCTGTTGGTCAGCGCGGTTTCACCGGCAAGCCGGTGACCTTCAACTTCCAGGACGTGCCGGTGCGCACCGTGCTGCAGTTGATCGCCGAGGAATCCAATCTCAACGTGGTGGCCTCCGATTCGGTACAGGGCAATGTGACCCTGCGCCTGGTCAACGTGCCGTGGGACCAGGCGCTGGACATCGTGCTGCGTGCCAAGGGCCTGGACAAGCGTCGCGATGGCAGCGTGATCTGGGTCGCTCCGCAGGCTGAGCTGGCCAAGTTCGAGCAGGAGAAGGAAGACGCGCGCATCGCCATCGAGAACCGCGAAGACCTGGTCACCGATTACGTCCAGATCAACTACCACAGCGCCACGCAGATCTTCAAAGCGCTGACCGAGGCCAAGGGCATCGGTGGCGGCAGTGGTGGCGGCAATGGCGGTGGTGGCGGCTCGTCGCAGGAGGAGAGTGGCTTCCTGTCCGGGCGTGGCCGCATCGTCGCCGACGAGCGCACCAACACGCTGATGATCAGCGACATTCCGAAGAAGATCGCGCGCATGCGCGAGCTGATCAGCGTGATCGACCGCCCGGTCGACCAGGTGCTGATCGAAAGCCGCATCGTCATCGCGACCGACACCTTCGCCCGCGAGCTGGGTGCGAAGTTCGGCATCAGCGGCAGCCGCGACAACGTGTACTTCAGCGGCAGCCTCGCTGCCAACGAGGAAACCCGCAAGTCGCAGGTCGATACCGCACTGGCCAACGCCAAGGCGGTCCGTGAGTGGCAGGCCGGTGGCAGCGTCGGCCCGGCGCCGGTTCCCAGCGGCCCGACCATCAAGCGTGGCCTGAACTGGAACCTGCCGGTGGCTACGGCCAGCAATCCGGGTTCGCTGGCGCTGTCGATCCTCAACGCAGGCTACCTGCTGGACGTGGAGCTGTCGGCCATGCAGGAAGAGTCGCGGGGTGAGGTGATCTCCAACCCGCGCGTGGTCACCACCAACCAGCGCGAGGCGATGATCAAGCAGGGTAAGGAAATCGGCTACGTCACCATCAGTGGCACCGGTGCTGCCGGTGGCGCCGGTTCCACCCCGAACGTGCAGTTCAAGGAAGTGGTGCTGGAACTGCGGGTGACCCCGACCATCACCAACGACAACCGCGTGTTCCTCAACATGCAGGTGAAGAAGGACGAAGTTGACCGCCTGATCGAACTGCAGGGCTACGGCACGGTACCGTCGATCAACCGCCGTGAGGTCAACACCGCGGTGCTGGTCGAGGATGGGCAGACCGTGGTCATCGGTGGTGTGTACGAGTTCACCGACCGCAGCAGCATCAGCAAGGTGCCGTTCCTGGGCGACGTGCCGTTCCTGGGCAACCTGTTCAAGAAGCGCGGCCGCAACAAGGACAAGGCCGAGCTGCTGGTGTTCGTGACCCCGAAGGTGCTGCGCGTGGCCAAGCAGAACTGAGCCCGCGCCTCTGCGAAACGCAGAAGGGCCGCCCTGCGCGGCCCTTCTGCGTTTCCGCCCGTAGATCTACGCCGCCCATGTCCAGTGGATCCACGCCATGCGTGGATGGGCCGTTCAGCCGTTCTTGATGCCATTCGCAGGGCACCCTGCGATGATGTCGGGAACCCGTGCCGTCCCGCGCCGGTCAAAGGCCACCATGAACCTGCCACCGCCGATGCCCGAAACCGTCTCGCCGCCGTCCGCGCCGGCCACCTCCCGCCTGCATGCCGCTTTCAGCCAGCTGCGCGACGCATTGTCGGCCGAGATCGTCGGCCAGGCCGCGCTGGTCGAACGCCTGCTGATCGCGCTGCTGGCCGATGGCCACCTGCTGGTGGAAGGCGCTCCGGGCCTGGCCAAGACCACGGCGATCCGCGCGCTGGCCTCGCGCCTGGAGGCCGACTTCGCCCGCGTGCAGTTCACCCCGGACCTGCTGCCGGCCGACCTGACCGGCACCGAGATCTGGCGCCCGCAGGAAGGCCGCTTCGAATTCGTACCCGGCCCGATCTTCCATCCGATCCTGCTGGCCGATGAAATCAACCGCGCGCCAGCCAAGGTGCAGTCGGCACTGCTGGAAGCGATGGGCGAGCGCCAGGTCACCGTGGGCCGCCACACCTACGCGCTGCCGCCGCTGTTCCTGGTGATGGCCACGCAGAACCCGATCGAGCAGGAAGGCACCTTCCCGCTGCCGGAAGCGCAGTTGGACCGTTTCCTGATGCATGTGCGCATCGGCTACCCGGACCAGGCCGCCGAATCGGAGATCCTGCGCCTGGCCCGCGAGCGAGCCCGTGGTGCGTTGGGCGAAGCCGCACAAGCGCCGGACAAGCTGCCGATGCAGGATGTGTTCGATGCCCGCCGCGAAGTGCTGGACCTGCACATGGCGCCGGCGCTGGAACGCTACCTGATCGAGCTGGTGCTGGCCTCGCGTGATCCGTCGCGCTATGACGCCGGCCTTGGCCGCCGCATTGCCTGGGGCGCCAGCCCGCGCGGTTCCATCGCGCTGGAACGCTGTGCACGCGCGCGCGCCTGGCTGGCCGGCCGCGACTTCGTCACCCCCGATGACGTGCGAGCGGTTGCTGCCGACGTGCTGCGCCATCGCGTGCTGCCCAGCTACGAAGCCACCGCTGAAGGCTGGGATGGCGAACGCCTGGTGCAGGAGCTGCTGGCCCGGGTGCCGGCACCCTGAGCCTGCGCATGACCGATCCATCCCTGCACCACGCCTCCTCCGTCAGTGACGGTGACGGGCTGCGCCCGCAACTGTCCGAACTGGTGGCGCTGCGCCGCCTTGCACAGCGACCGCCGCCGCCACGCCGTGGCCGTGCCGGCAACGCCGGGCAGGCGCCGTCGCCGCTGCGCGGGCGTGGCATGGAATATGCCGAGTCACGCGAGTACGTGGCCGGTGATGATGCACGGCATATCGACTGGCGGGTGACCGCGCGTACCGGACGTGCCCACACCAAGCTGTTCCAGGCCGAACGCGAGCGGGTCAGCCTGATCGTGGCCGATACCTCGCCGGCCCTGTACTTCGGCACCCGCGTGCGCTTCAAATCGGTGCAGGCTGCACGCGCGGGCGCCGTCGCCGCGTGGTCGGCGCAGCGTCGCGGCGATCGCATCGGCGCCCTGCGTGGCAGCGACCGTGAACCACCGATTGCACCGGCAGGCGGCCCGCGCGGCGTATTGCGCGTGCTGGACGCGCTCACCCGCTGGTATGCGCAGCCCCCGGCCGATGACCTTGGCCTGGAACGTGCGCTGGACCATGCCGGTCGCGTCCTGCGCCCGGGTGCACGTGTGCTGGTGCTGGCCGATCCGCAGCAGGCCATCCGTATTCCGCCGGCGCGCTGGAGTGCGCTGGCCCAGCACCACGACCTCAGCCTGGTGCTGCTGGTGGATCCATTGGAACTGCAGCCTCCGTCAGCCGCGCTGCAGTTCCAGACCCTGCAGCAGCGCATCGGCCTCGACCTGCGCCGCAGCGAGGTCCAGGCCCATTGGCAGGCGCATTTCGTCGAACCGCTGCAGGACCTGCGGCGCCAGCTGGGAGCGCGCCGCGTCGATGTGCAGGTGCTGTCCACCGACGCGCCCAGTGATGCCTGGCTGGCGCCATCCCCGACCGAGGTGCCGGCATGAGCGCGAACCTGCCGCTGCGCGATGTGCAGGTGCCACCCGCCCCATCATGGTGGCCGCCGGCACCGGGCTATCTGATGATCGGCGGCGTGGTGCTGCTGTTGCTGGTGGTGGCGGCCTTCTTCTGGTGGCAACGTCGCCGTCGCCGCCAACGCTGGTTGCAGCTGTTCGATCAGGAGCTGGCATCTACCGCCGATGCTGCTGCGGAACTGGCAGCCATCGCCGGACTGCTGCGTCGCGCCGCACGCCAGGCGCAGCCCGGCAGTGAATCCCTGCGCGATGACGCCTGGTGGCAGCGCGTGGATCCGAAAGGCACGCTGCCCGCGGCACGTCGCAGTCTGCTGGCGGAAGGCGCCTATCGCCCACGGGTGGACGCCAACGATGTGGCGGCGCTGCGCAGCTGGGCGCGCGAGCGCTACCTGGGCATGCTGCTGGAGCGGCGCCGATGAACCTGCTGGCAAGTTACTGGCCATGGCCGGACCTGCAGCTGGCGTGGCCGCTGGCCCTGCTGGCGCTGCCGTTGCCGTTGCTGATGCGCTGGTGGAAGCGTCGTGCCGATCCCGGCGCTGCGCTGCGGGTGCCCTATGCGGCGACGGAACTGCAAGCGCTGTCCGGTGGCGGCCGCGTTGATGTGTCGTGGCTGCGCACGCTGCTGTTGTGGCTGGGTTGGTGCGCGCTGTGCGTCGCACTGGCTCGCCCGCAACAGCTGGGTGAAGCGATCACGCCGCCGCAGGAGGGCCGGCAGATGATGCTGGCGATGGACGTGTCCGGCAGCATGGGCGAGGGCGACATGGTGCTGGGCGGGCAGGCGGTGGATCGCCTGACCGCGGCCAAGGCCGTGCTGGCCGATTTCCTTGATCGTCGTGCCGGTGATCGCATCGGCCTGCTGATCTTCGGCGACCGCGCCTACACGTTGACGCCACTTACGGCCGATCTGGCCAGCGTGCGCGACCAGCTGCGCGACAGCGTGGTCGGCCTGGCCGGGCGCGAGACCGCCATCGGTGATGCCATCGGCCTGGCGGTGAAGCGCCTGCGCAGCCAGCCTGAAGGCCAGCGCGTGCTGATTCTGCTGACCGACGGCGTCAGCAATGCCGGCGTGCTGGAACCGCTGCGTGCCGCCGAAGTCGCGCGTGCCGAGGGCGTGCGTATCCACACCGTCGCCTTTGGCGGTGATGGCAGCATGCGCCTGTTCGGTATCCCCATTTCCGCCGACCAGGATCCGGTCGACGAGGCTACCTTGAAGAAGATCGCGAGCATGACCGGCGGCCAGTTCTTCCGCGCCCGCGACACTGCACAGCTGGCCGGCATCTATGCCGAACTGGATCGGCTCGAGCCGATCGCTGCGAAGGGACCAAGCCTGCGACCGCGCGAGGAACGCTATGCATGGGCGCTGGGCCTGGCCTTGCTGCTGGGCGCATTGGCCTGGCTGTGGCCGGAGCGTCGCCGATGATCGCGCTTGCTTCGAATCTTCCCGACTGGAACGCGCTGCACTTCCTGCGTCCGGAATGGCTGTGGGCGTTGCTGGCGCTGCCGTTGATCATCGCTGTGGCGTTGTATCGGCAGCGGCGCAGCGACGTGTGGCGAACAGCGGTGGATGCCCACCTGTTGCCGCATCTGCTGGCTGCGGGCACGCGCCGCCGTGCACGCCTGCCCTGGGCCGTGCTGCTGGGCTGGACCCTGGCAGCGCTGACCATGGCCGGGCCGAGTTGGCGGCAGCAGGCACAACCGATGTTCCAGGCCAGCGCACCGCTGCTGGTCGTGCTGGATCTGTCCAGCCGGATCAATGCCACCGATCTGCCGCCGTCGCGCCTGCTGCAGGCTCGGGCGAAAGTGGGCGAGCTGCTGCGTGCCCGCCAGGGGGGCCAGGTGGGCCTGGTGGTCTATGCCGAGGATGCCTACACCGTGGCACCGCTGACCGATGACGGCAGCAACGTCGCGCTGTATCTGGACGCGCTGTCGCCGGATGTGATGCCGCGCGACGGACAACGCGCCGACCGTGGCATCGACTGGGCGACGCGGTTGATGCGCCAGATCGGGGCATTGCGGGGGCAGATCCTGCTGGTCAGCGATCAGGCGGATGATGAAGCGGCACTGGCCGCAGCGCAGGCACGCAGCCTCGGCATGCAGGTGTCGGTACTGGGGCTGGGCACATCTGCCGGTGCGGCGTACCGGGATGGCACTGGGCAGATCCGCCAGGCCGCGCTGGATGAAGGCAGCCTGCGTGCGGTGGCGACCGCAGGCGGAGGCCGCTATGCCCGCATCGCCACCGATGACAGTGATCTGCGTGCGCTGGGCGTACTTGATGCACGCGAGGGTACTGCGGCGCAGCGGCCCGGCGAGGGCAAGCAATGGCGTGATGAAGGGTTCTGGCTGCTGCCACCGGTGATGCTGCTGGCGCTGCTCGCTTTCCGTCGCCGCGCGCTGCTGGCGGCGGTGCTGGCGGTGGGCCTGCTGCCATGGATGAGTGATGTGCAGGCGCAGGCGCCTGCGGTGCCGGCTGCACCGCCGGCGCAGGGCACGCTGTGGAAGCGCGCCGACCAGATGCAGCACCAGCGTCTGGCCGAAGGTGCGCAGGCTTACCGCAACGGTGATTTCGCCAGTGCTCGCAAGCAGTTCGAGGGCATCGACAGCGATGCGGGCTGGTACAACCTGGCCAATACGCTGGCCCGCCAGGGCCACTACGACGAAGCCATTGCCGCCTACGACCGCGCGCTGGCACTGCATCCCGGCATGGCCGATGCGGTCGCCAACCGTGCCGTGGTCGATGCCGCGCGCAAGCGCAAGCCGTCGGGTGGCAAAGGCCAGGATCAGCAGAAGCCACCGCAGAACGGACAGCAGAAGCAGCAGAACGATTCACAGGGCCAGCAGAATCCGCAGGGCCAGCAGCCGCAGCAGGGCCAGCAGAATCCCGGTCAGGGACAGCCGCAGTCGGGTCAGCAGGGCCAGCCCAATCCCGGTGACGACAAGAACCAGTCGAGCCCGCAGCCCGGCGAGCGCGGCCGCGATGGACAGCAGGCGCCGCCACAGGTGGAGGATGCCAAGGCGCAGGCCCAGGCTGATGAGCAGCAGCGCCAGCGCATGCAGCAGGCCATGCAGCAGGCACGTGAGGGCAAAGGCGATCAGGATGGCATGCCCGTTCCAGGCAGCGACGGCACCACCCCACGCCAACGCGAGGAGCAGCAGGCGGTGGAGGCGTGGATGCGGCGCGTGCCGGATGATCCGGGCGCATTGCTGCGGGCCAAGTTCCAGCTGGAAAACGAACGCAGGAAGAGGGAAGGGCGATGACGCGGGCGATCAACATGCACGGGCACTGGCCCCGACAGGTACTGGCGGCGCTGCTGCTGTGGCTGCCGCTGCTGGCCTGGGCGCAGCCGCGTGCGTGGCTGGACCGCGACCGCATCGCGATGGGCGACACGGTCACGCTCAACGTCGAGAGCGACCAGGGCGCCCCTGACTTCACACCGTTGCGCACCGACTTCGACCTCAGCGGGCAGACCAGCAGCCGCCAGGTAGCGTGGAGCAACGGCAGCATGCAGCAGCGCAATCTGTATGGCGTGGCACTCACGCCACGGCGTAGCGGTGCACTGGTGGTGCCGGGCCTGCAGGTGGGCAGCGTACGTACCGCACCGTTGACCCTGCAGGTGGATGCCGCTGCCGTGGCCGGTCCCGACAGCAATGCGGTGGCGTTCATCGAAACCGCTGTCGATGACGAGACACCGTATGTGCAGCAGAGCGTAGGCGTGGTGGTGCGGTTGTATTTCGCTTCGCAGCTGGCCTCCGGCGAACTGGTGCTGGATACACCGGCCGGCGCGTCGTTGCAGCGGGTGGGCGATGACCGCACCGATGTGCGACAGGTCAACGGCCGCCGCTACAACGTGGTCGAGCGCCGCTTCCTGCTGATCCCCGAGCGCAGCGGTGCACTTCGGCTGGCCGGTGCGCGCTTCAGCGGGCGCAGTGCCGGTGGCTTCTTCGACGATTTCTTCGGCGGCGGCGACGGGCGCATGAATGCCACTGGCGCCGATCGCACGTTGCAGGTGCAGGCGCAACCGGCACAGGCGCCGCAGCCATGGCTGCCGCTGCAGGGCCTGCAGTTGCGCTACACCAGTGCACCGACCAGCGCCCGTACCGGCGAGGCGGCCAACGTGGTGGTGGAGGCGATTGCCGAAGGCGCCACCCGCGCGCAGTTCACCGATCTGCCGGTGCCCGACGTCGGCAACGCCGCGCAGGTGTTCGCCGAACCTGCGCAGTACGAAGAGACCTTCAATGGCAGTACGCCGCGGCTGAAGATCACCCGCCGCTATTCGATCGTGCCGCGCCAGCCAGGTTCGCTGGTGGTGCCGGGGCCGCGCCTGCCGTGGTGGGACGTGCGCAATGGCAAGGCACAGGAAGCGAAGCTGCCGGACCTGACGCTGGCCGTGGTGGCCGGTAACGGGGGAGGCAGTGCGTCACCTGCACCGCTGCCGCCGATCGACACCGATGCGGTGCTGCCGGGTGGCGATGGCCAGGACAGCCGTATCGCGGCGACCGATCCGCGCGCCAGTGGTTTGTCCGAGCGGCCATGGCCGTGGATGGGCGCCGCCATCGGCCTGGCGTTGCTGTGGCTGCTGACGCTGTTGTGGGGCTGGCAGCGAGGCCGTCGCCCGCGCGTGGCGGCCAAGGGCGCTGTGCCGGCTGTGGCGACTGGACGTGCCGGCGTGGCCGAACTGCGCCGCGCGCTGGATGGTGAAGGGTTTGATCAGGTGGAAGCGCAGCTGTGTGCGATGGCCGGTGTCGAACGTATCGAGCAGGTCATCGACCGCCTGGCTGACCCCGGACAGCGACAGGTGCTGCAGGACCTGCAGCAGGCCCGATGGGGCGGGCAGGGCGACCTGGCCTCGCTGCGCGCGCGTCTGCGCGAGCTCTTCCGTGACGGACCGCACTGGTCGGCGGCTACCGGCGCCGCTGACACTGGCCTGGCGCCGCTGTATCCAACGCGGCGAACCTGAACCGGCGCCGCTTGCGCGCTTTGTTAGAGTGCATTCATTTTTCGAGGAAACCCGCGCATGACAGCAGCTGCTGCCGACAAGAAGAAGTTGCCCCTGCATTGGAAGATGGGCATCGGCTTTGCGATCGGCCTGATCCTGGGACTGATCGTGCACGCCCTGGGCGGCAGCGTCGATGGTCTGCAGGCCGGTGCCAAGTGGGTAATGGACTACATCACCACCCCGGCGTCGGGCCTGTTCCTCAACCTGATCTTCATGCTGATCGTGCCGCTGATCTTCTCGGCGCTGATCATGGGTGTGTCGGAGATGGGCGACATCCGCGCCCTAGGCCGCATCGGCTGGAAGACCCTGGCCTATACCGTGCTGCTGTCCGGCATTGCCGTGGGCATCGGGCTGGTGCTGGTGAACCTGCTCAAGCCGGGTGTCGGTGTCGACCCGCAGGTCGCTGCGATGATGCTGTCGGAGAACGCCGAGCGCAGCAAGGAGATTGTCGCGGGCATCCACGGCACGCCGAAGGGCATGGACATGCTGCTGTCGATCGTGCCGAGCAACGTGCTGCAGGCCGCGTCCGACAACGGCGCGATCCTGTCGCTGATGTTCTTCGCGCTGATGTTCGGCATCGGCATGGTGCTGACCGACGATGAGAAGGTCGCGCCGCTGCGCCGCGCCATTGAAGGCGTGTTCGAAATCTCGATGACCCTGATCAACCTGGTCATCCGCCTGGCCCCGTATGCGGTGGCCTGCTTCATGTTCAACCTGGCCGCGCTGTTCGGCTTCGAGCTGATCATCCGCCTCGGTGCCTACGTGGGCGTGGTGGTGTTGGCACTCGGCCTGCACATGGTGGTGAGTTACGGTACGGCCGTATGGCTGTCCGGTCGTTCGCCGCTGTCGTTCTTCCGCGATACCCAGGAAGCGACGGTGATGGCGTTCTCCACCGCCTCCAGCAACGCCACCCTGCCGACCGCGCTGCGCGTGGCCGACCAGATGGGCCTGCCGCAGCGCGTGTCGCGCTTCGTGCTGACCGTGGGCGCCACCGCCAACCAGAACGGCACCGCGCTGTTCGAGGGCGTGACGGTGATCTTCCTGGCCCAGTTCTTCGGGGTGGACCTGAGCATCGGCCAGCAGATCATGGTGATGGCGGTCTGCATCCTCGGTGGCATCGGCACGGCCGGCGTGCCGTCAGGCTCGCTGCCGGTGGTGGCGATGATCTGCGCGATGGTGGGCGTGAACCCGCTGGGCATCGGCCTGATCCTGGGCGTGAACCACTTCCTGGACATGTGCCGTACCGCGCTGAACGTGACCGGCGACCTGGCCCTTACCACCCTGGTGGCCAAGGGTGAGTCGCACGATGGCCCGGCGCTGGGCCCGCAGCAGGACTGAGTCCGGATTCCCGTCCCCGGACTCCGGGGACGGGTAGTGCCGGTCGCTGGCCGGGTACGCGTCATCGCATGCGCGCTGCCGCTCCCACGTTTCGCGATGCGAATCGCGGGCCCCCCTTACCGGCCTCCACACCCCGGCGCCTATGGTGCAGCCCCCGGACTCCGGGGGCGGGTAGTGCCGGCCGCTGGCCGGGTACGCGTCATCGCATGCGCGCTGCCGCTCCCACGTTTCGCGATGCGAATCGTGGGCCCCCCCTTACCGGCTTCCACACCCCCGCGCCTATGGCGCAGCCCCCGAACTCCGGGGGCGGGTAGTGCCGGCCGCTGGCCGGGTACGCGTCATCGCATGCGCGCTGCCGCTCCCACGTTTCGCGATGCGAATCGTGGGCCCCCCCTTACCGGCTTCCACACCCCCGCGCCTATGGCGCAGCCCCCGAACTCCGGGGGCGGGTAGTGCCGGCCGCTGGCCGGCAACTTCATGATCTTCATTGAATTCTGCGCAACTGCCGGCCGGCGGCCGGCACGACCGGGCAAGGTGAACCGACCCCCCGCCCGGCGACTATGGGACAATAGGCCGCCCGCACGTCCGCGGCCGCCTCCCGATTCCGACAGAACCATGACGCAGCCTACCCGTCGCCAGTTGGCCAACGCCATCCGCTTCCTTGCCGCCGATGCGGTTGAAACCGCAAAGTCCGGCCACCCCGGCATGCCCATGGGCATGGCCGACATCGCCGAAGTCCTCTGGAACGACTACCTCCGCCATAACCCGAGCAACCCGCACTGGTTCAACCGCGACCGTTTCGTGCTGTCCAACGGCCACGGTTCGATGCTGCAGTACGCGCTGCTGCACCTGAGCGGTTACGACCTGCCGATCGAGCAGCTGAAGCTGTTCCGCCAGCTGGGCAGCCACACCGCCGGTCACCCGGAGCGCCACGAGACCCCGGGCGTGGAAACCACCACCGGCCCGCTGGGCCAGGGTTTCGCCAATGCCGTGGGCTTCGCCCTGGCCGAGAAGCTGCTGGCACAGCGCTTCAACCGCCCGGAGCTGGAAGTGGTCGACCACCGCACCTGGGTGTTCATGGGCGATGGCTGCCTGATGGAAGGCGTGTCGCATGAAGCCGCTTCGCTTGCCGGTACCTGGGGCCTGCACAAGCTGGTCTGCTTCTGGGACAACAACCACATCTCCATCGACGGCAACGTCGAGGGCTGGTTCACCGACAACACCCCGGAGCGTTTCGAGGCCTATGGCTGGAACGTGGTGCGCGATGTCGATGGCCATGACCCGGAGAGCATCAAGGCCGGCATCGAGGCCGCGCTGTCGCAGAGCGACAAGCCGACCCTGATCTGCTGCCGCACCACCATTGGCTTTGGTTCGCCGAACAAGGCGGGCAAGGAATCCAGCCACGGCGCTCCGCTGGGCAAGGACGAGCTGGAAGCCACCCGCAAGCAGCTGGGCTGGGAGTACGGTCCGTTCGAGATCCCGCAGGCGATCTACGACGGCTGGCGCGCCAATGGCGCTGGCACCCTGCGCCAGGCCGAGTGGGAACAGCTGTTCGACAAGTACGCCAGCCAGTACCCGGCTGAAGCGGCCGAACTGACCCGCCGCTCGCATGGCGAACTGCCGGCCGACTTCGTTGCCAAGGCCGATGCCTACATCGCCCAGGTGGCCGCCGAAGGCCCGACGATCGCCTCGCGCAAGGCCTCGCAGCTCGCTATCGAAGCCTATGCACCGCTGCTGCCGGAAATCGTCGGCGGCTCGGCTGACCTGGCGCACTCCAACCTGACCCTGTGGAAGGGCAGCAAGTCGGTTGCCAGCGACGACGCCAACGCCAACTACGTGTACTACGGCGTGCGCGAGTTCGGCATGACCGCCATCGCCAACGGCCTGGCCCTGCACGGTGGCTTCATTCCGTTCGACGCCACCTTCCTGGTGTTCAGCGACTACGCCCGCAACGGCGTGCGCATGAGCGCGCTGATCCCGGCCCACGCCATCCACGTCTACACCCACGACTCGATCGGCCTGGGCGAAGACGGTCCGACCCACCAGCCGGTGGAGCACCTGGCCTCGCTTCGTTACATCCCGAACAACGACGTGTGGCGTCCGTGCGATGCGGTCGAGTCGGCGGTGAGCTGGAAGGCCGCGATCACCCGCCAGGACGGCCCGAGCTGCCTGGTGTTCAGCCGCCAGAACCTGCCGCACCAGCCGCGCAACGCCGAGCAGATCGCCCAGATCGAGCGCGGTGGTTACGTGCTGGCCGACGCTGCCGGTACCCCGGACGTGATCCTGATCGCCACCGGTTCGGAAGTCTCGCTGGCCACCGAAGCCAAGGCCCAGCTGGACGCGGCCGGCCTCAAGACCCGCGTGGTCTCGATGCCGTCCACCGACGTGTTCCTGCGCCAGGATGCGGCCTACCGTGAATCGGTGCTGCCGAACGCCGTGCGCAAGCGCGTGGCAGTGGAAGCCGGCGTCACCGGTTTCTGGCGCCAGTTCGTCGGCCTGGACGGTGCCGTGATCGGTATCGACACCTTCGGTGCCTCGGCCCCGGCCGACCAGCTGTACAAGCACTTCGGCATCACCACCGCCCACGTGGTGGAAGCCGCCAAGGCGCTGTAAGCAGCCTCTCGGCGCAACAAAGGAAAGGCCGGCGCAAGCCGGCCTTTCTCGTTCTCCAGAGTAGAGAAAAAGGGGACGGAGGGGATTAAGTCGTTTGTGCACATGCGACTTAGTCCCCTCCGTCCCCTTTTCCTTTGCCCGGAATGTTCCACCCGGCGGCACCAGTGTCGCGTTGGCCTCTTCATCTGAGCTGCATTCCTTGCGAAAAGGAGGACCTGCCGAGGCACCCTCAGAAGTGGTCATGGACAAGAAGATCGGCGCAGAAACCCATGGTGGATTTGCGGGGTGTAAGGTGATGCCTTACACTGGCGCCGCATGATCGTCAGCTTCAGGCATAAGGGCCTGAAGGCGCTCTATGAGCGGGGCGACATTTCCGGAGTCCGTGCCGATCATGTGGCCCGGTTGCGGCGTTTGCTTCTGCAGCTGGATCAGGCCCGCGTGCCTGGGGACATGGGGCTGCCCGGAAATCGCCTGCACCCCCTGCGCGGGAGCTATAGCGGCTACTGGGCTGTAAGTGTCTCGGCGAGTTGGCGACTGGTGTTCCGCTTTCGTGGGCTCGACGTCGAATTGGTCAATTACCTTGATTACCACTAGGAGTCTGCCCGATGCCGTTGCATGATCCGCCGCATCCCGGGGAATCGCTGCGCGAAGACATCCTGCCAGCAATCCATATGTCGATCAGTGCGCTGGCGCAGCATCTTGGCTACTCGCGCGGACAGCTGTCGACGATCATCAACGGGCACGCCGCCATCTCCGCGGAACTCGCATTCCGCCTTGAGCTTGCAGGTCTGGGCAATGCCCGCATGTGGCTGGCGATGCAGGCGGCATACGACCTGTGGCAGGTCGAGCATCGAGCGCATCCACCGATTGCCCGCCTGTATCTTGAGGATGCAGTGAGGATAGAGCGGTAGATCCACGCCATGCGTGGATGTAAAAAGGGGACGGAGGGATCAAGTCATTTGTGCACAAACGACTTGATCCCTCCGTCCCCTTTTCTCAGGCGGTGCGTGCCAGTGCGAGGCGCAGCAGTCGCGCGTCCAGGCGCTCGGCGAAATCCTTCGGGGCCTGCAGGCCCATGCGCTGCAGGTACACCGCATCGCCGTCGCCGGCCGGTTGCCGCAGAGCCGCCCAGACCGTGCGCATCTTGTCGCCGCGGGTCTGCGTGTTGGCCTTCAGCCAACCCAGCGCCTTCACCAGCACCTGCTCGATCTCGTTGAAGTCGCTGCCCAGCGGATAGTCCGGCAGGCTGCCGTCGGCGCGGAACGGTGCCAGCGCCGCGGCCAGCGCCTGTGGCGTGTTGCGCTGCTGGCGCTCCGGATCCGGTTGCGTGGCTGCCAGCAGCTTGCGCGAGGCCTGTGCCTGCTGCAGCAGGCCGCTCTGGAACGGGGCTTCGGTGATCGCCGTCATCGCATGCACGCAGTCCTCGTCGGTCAGGCCGCGCAGATCGGCGATGCCGTATTCGTTGAGGTAGATGTCGCGCAGGTGGCGGGGGATGGTGGTGTGCCCGTAGTTCCAGCGCACGTTGGATTCGCGCTGGCCCTTGTCATCGCGCGCCGCGCGGAACATCAGGACGCTGCGCGCTTCCGGCAGGGCATGTGCCATCGCCACGAAGTTGTACTGGCCACCCACGCCGGACACCACACGTCCGTCGTCCAGCGCATCCGACACGGCCGCGCCCAGTGCAGTGGCCATCATGCAGGAGTTGAAGAAGCGCGCATGGCGGCGTTGCAGGCGCTCCAGCGTCTCGTTGCCGCCATACAGCTGGTTGATTTCGCTGATGCGGCGCATGCCGATCGCACGGCATTCGTCTTCCGGCAGCGTGCGCAGCCACTCGTAGAACTCCGGCGAGCCCAGGTAGAACGCGCCGTGCAGGTACTCGCCCTCGGCCGCCAGGGTGGCGTGGTCGATGGACAGCGTGCTGCCGTTCTCGATGCGCTGCATCAGCGCCAGGTCGTCGTGCACCTTGCGCTTGATCACCCCGGTCTGCACCAGCCGGCGGAAGCCTTCGTTGAGCATCTCGCTGCAGCCGTACAGGCCCACCTCGAACGGATCCAGTCCGCCGATCTCCTGCACCAGCGGGTGGCTGGCCAGCTGTGGATCCAACGCATGCAGCATGCGGCGGTAGCGCGCGTTGTCGGTGTGGCGCAGTACCAGTGCATGGCTGAGCGCGTCGGCCAGCGTGCCGATGCCGATCTGCAGGGTGCCGCCGTCGCGCACCAGCGTGCTGGCGTACAGGCCGATGGCGTAGTCGGCATCGCCCACCGGCTGCCGCGGCAGCCCGAACAGCGCCGGGTACGGCGGCGGCGGGGTGATCACCAGATCGAAGAACGACACATCGACCGTGGCCGAGCCGCCCATGTAAGGCAGCTGCGGATCGATCTCGGCGATCAGCAACGGTCGCGGCAGCCCGCGCGCGGTCATCGCATCCAGCGTGTCCTGGGTGATGTCGTTGTTGCACGACAGCGAAAGCCGGCGATCGTTCGGCCGCATCGCCACCTTCTGCACGATCACCTGCGGCGCGCGCTGCGCGACCGCATCGGCGGCGTGGGTGTAGTTCAGGCTGGTATAGCTGGATTGCGCCTGGCGCGAACCGAGCAGGGCGCCGGACTGCATGTAGAACTCTTCCACCTGCACATGTGCCGGCAGCGCATCGCGCGCGATCGCATCGGCATAGGCCAGGCGCGGGAAATCGTCTCCGAAATGGCGCTGCACGAACGGCGCCATGAAGCGCGCTTCCAGGCCGTTGCCGCGCGCCTTCGGCGGGTTCAGCGACAGCGCGGTATACAGCTGCAGCGGTCGCGATGGATCGTGCTCGACGCGTGCATAAAGGGCATTGAGCAGCCGATGCGGCTTGCCAAGTGCCAGCGGTGCCCCGATCCGCAGCGGCCCGTCCACGCGCGCAAACAACCAGTCGACGGCGGCGTCCAGGTCGGTGAGGTGTTCGGTCATGCGCGGCGGTCCTGCGTGTGGGGGAGTGCGGGCATTACAGCATGTCGGGCTTGAACCGCCGTCGACGCGAGACTTCGGCGCCGGACACCATGAACTGCCCATCGCCCCGGTAATGCATCGTGCGCGGTAGTTTCGGCCGGGGCGCAACATGGGCGCGCACGATTTCCCAGATGAACAGGTTGTTCGACGCCACCTGGCTGTCGTCGTACAAGCGGCATTCGAAGCACGAATGACACTGCCCGACCAGCGGTGCGCCAACCTCACGCGCGGGCTGCGCATCGAGCCCGAAACGGGCGAACTTGTCGACCTCGCGGCCGCTGCAGTTGCCGATGTCCACGACGGTATCGAGCAGTTCAACCCCCGGCACGTTGATCACGCATTCGCCGCTGCCGCGCGCCAATGCGTGGCTGTGGTTTTCGTGCCACAGGTAGGTGGCGACCAGCGAAGGCGACATGCCCATCACCATGTGCCAGCCCATCGTCATCAGGTTGCGCTGGCCACGCCAGGCGGTACTGACCAGCACGATCGGGCCAGGTTCGAGGAAGCGGCGGGCCTGCTCGACCGGGAAATCCTTCTTGGGCAGCGCTTTCATCCGGGGCCTGGAGCGGGAGGCATCGATGCTGGCGCAGCCAGGATGAACCTGGAGTCGAGGGGCTTGACAGGCGACTCGATTACGCGCGTAATCGGTTTGTCGATTACGGACGTAAACAATGACCCCGATCAGCGAAGCCGAAGCCGTTGTGATGGAGGTGCTGTGGCAGCAGGCACCGCGTAGCGCCGATGAAGTGGTCGCCGCACTGGCCCACCGCGACTGGGCCGAACCGACCATCAAGACCCTGCTCAATCGTCTGCTGACCAAGGGCGCGATTACTGCCGAGCGCGATGGCCGGCGCTACCTGTACCGGCCGCTGCTGCAGCGCCAGGCGTGGGTGGAGGCGCAGAGCCAGGACTTCATCGGCCGTGTCTTCGAAGGGCGCGTTGCGCCGTTGGTCGCGCACTTCAGCGAACGCGGCCAGTTGAGTGCGCAGGACATCGCCGAACTGAAGAAACTGATCCAGGAGCTGGACCATGACTGAGCTGCTCAACGGAGTGTGGCAGGCCAGCCTGTGGTTGGCGGTGGGCGCGGTCCTGCTGGCGGTGCTGCGACCCTTGCTGGTGCGGCTGGGGGGCGTGGCGTTGGCCTACCGCAGCTGGTGGCTGCTGCCGTTGCTGCTGCTGGCACTGATGCTGCCGTTGCCGCAGGTGGCACTTCTGGAGCATGTGCCGACGCTGCCGCTGAAAGTGGTACCCGGCGCCGTCGAAGGCATGGCAGGGCAGTCGTTGCCGTGGGCCGGGCTGCTGCTGCTGGCATGGATGGTGGGAGCGGTCCTTTGTCTGCTACGCGATCTACGTGCGCAGTGGCGCTTTGAACGTGGCATGGGCCAACTGTGTGCACGCGCCGATGGCAGCTGGCAGGCCAGCGCTGACCCGGGCCTGCCCGCGCTGGTCGGCCTGTGGCGGCCGCGCATCGTGGTAGGCCCGGATTTCGACCAGCAGTTCACCGCACAGGAGCAGGGCCTGATCCTGCAGCACGAGCGCAGCCACCGTCGCAATGGCGATCACTGGGCCAATGGGGCGCTGCTGATGGCACGCGCGGTGTTCTGGTTCCATCCGCTTCTGCCGTGGGCCTCCCGCCGATTCCTGCGTGACCAGGAGCTGGCCTGCGATTCCCGCACCATTGCCCCGCAGCCTGCGCTGCGCGGTCTCTACGCCAGCACGCTGCTGAAGGCGCAGCTGGTCCATCCGGTTGCGCCAGCGGTCTGCCATTGGCGCAGCCAACCCGTGTTGAAGGAGCGTATCGCCATGTTGAAGCAGTCCAAGCGGAAGGCATTGCCGTGGGTGTCGGGGCAGGTGCTGGTGGTCGGGTTGTGTCTGGGAATGGGCGCGGTGGCGTGGGCCAGCCAGGGCGGTGCAGCCGCAGACGGCCAGACAGTGGCCGCCATGGATCGGGAGATAGAGGTCGACAAGATGTCGCCGCCGTCCTATCCGAAGTCCGCGTTCGAACAGCGACAGGTGGGCGTGGTGAACCTGCGCGTGGAAGTGGATGCCAAGGGCCATCCGACTGACGTCCAAGTGCTCAGCGCAACCAATCCGGGTGTGTTCGATGCGGTGTCGATCGCCGCTGTGCGGAGCTGGACCTATCGTCCGGCGATAAAGAACGGAAAGCCCGTTGCAGGGGCTGTGAAGATTCCGATCACCTATGCCATGGACAACACCGAGGACTCCCAGTGAAGACCGCGCCGCTGTTGATGATGGCGGCGCTGTTGGCAGGATGCGCGACCCAGGATCGCCTGACCACCGTTGATACCCGCAGCGAGAATGTCGGCCATCAGCGCCTGCAGCCGCAGGCCGGTGGCGGCAGCGGGCAAGTGCAGACGTATTCGCTGGGCGCGAGCGAGGGCTACCGGATGCCGCAGTTGTACGCGGCGCCGGATCCGGAGGTCGGTGATCGTGACCCGCGTGCGGAGCTGGCACCGACCACCATCTGCCTGCAGGTGGTGGTTGATGCACAGGGCAGTGTCGAACGCAGCGTGCCGCTGACCGATCGCCCTGAGTGCGCGGCAGGTGCTGCAGGCGAGAATGCGCCCCTGCTGCAGGCGGCGCAGGAAGCCGTGGCGATGTGGAAGTACTCGTCCGCAGCGGTCTGCCACTTCGCGGCTGGCAAGGTGCCTGCCGACCGTGGCGACTGTCGCGGCGCCGAGCGCGTCGAGCCGGTGGCGGTCACCCTGCAGTATGCCTTTACCTTCGAGATCGTGAAGGGACAGCACATGGTGCGTACGCAGGGAAAATGACCGCTTGCGATGACCGAGGCAGCGCCGGGCCATGCCCGGCGAGCGCAGCGGCGTGGATCAGGCCCCGCCCTGGATGTTGGCCTTCACCGCGGGCTGCATCAGCTTGGGTTCTTCCAGCGTCGCGTCGCGTGCCTGGCGCACGCTGACGAACTCCGCCTCGGCCACGCCGTCATGCACGTGGATGTTGTGTGCGCGCTGTTCGCCGATGGTGGTCTCGTTGGCGAATGCACGACCACCCGGACCGTAGTCGTGGCAGACGAACACGCGCGTCGCATCGGGCAGCGCCAGCAGGCGCTGGATTGAACGGTACAACTGCGCGGCATCGCCACCCGGGAAGTCGCAGCGGGCGGTACCGCCGTCGGGCATGAACAGCGAGTCACCGGTGAACAGCGCATCGTCGATCAGGTAGGCGATGCTGTCGCTGGTATGGCCGGGCACGGCGATCACCTGACAGCGCAGTTCGCCCAGAGCAAAGGTTTCGCTATCGCTGAACAGGTGATCGAAGATGTCATCGGCCGCCGGAAGCTGCAGCCCATAGCGCGGTGCGAAGGTGGCCTGCACCGCGCGGATGCCTTCGCCGATGGCCAGCGTGGCCTGCGGGAAGCGCTCCTTCAGGCGGCGCCCGGCCGACACATGGTCGGCGTGGGCGTGGGTTTCCAGCAGCCAGCGCAGCTGCAGGCCCTGTTGTTCGATGGCCTGCAACGCGGCATGCAGCGGCGCTTCACTGCTGGCGTCGGTATCCGGGTCGTAGTCCAGGACCGGGTCAATCAGCGCCGCTTCGCCGCTGGCCGGATCACTGACCAGATAGCTGAAGGTATTGCTGTCACGGTGGAAGAACGACTGCACCTGGACTGACATTGGAACGCTCCTCAGCGCGTGCCCAGCACGCGGTTCAGCAACTGCGCCAGGTTCTCACCGGCCAGTCGCAGCTGCGCTTCGGCCAGCGGCCGGTAGCGCTCGGTGTATTCATCACCGATTTTACGCGAGGCCGGATAAACGCCAGCTTGCATGGAGATGCGGCAGCTGGCTTCGGCCCACGTCTGCGGGTCGCGCTGCGGGTTGGACTGGCGCGCCAGCTTCGGCGCGCGCTGGCTCTGCAGCAGCGGGAGATAGCCTGCGTCGTCCAGCTTGCGGGTGTTGAGCATGCCGCTGTCCCACAGCGAGTGCAGGTTGGTACCGCGGTTGCCGAACTGCAGCTGGAAGTCGTTGCCGCCCTTGTCGTGGGCGTAACCGGCATGCATCGGCTGGTGGATATCGCCGACCAGGTGCACGACGAACTTCAGCGCCTGCAGGCGCTCGCCGTCGGTCAGGCTGCGGTCGCCGAGGATGGCGCTCTGTGCCTTCAGGGCCTCGACGATGCAGTTGCCGTTCTTGCAGTGCTTCGGTGCTTCGTAGTGGCAGTTGTCTTCGGCGATGTTGACGTAGTGCCAGCCGGCCGAGCGACGGCCCAGGCCCGGGTCTTTGGCGCGCAGCTGGTCGGCCCACGGCGCGATGCTGGCCAGGGTGGCATCCGGTTCGGTAGCCAGCAGGCGGTCCACTTCGGCGCGGGCGGTGGGGTTGAGGCGGGCGTCGGCGACTTCGGCGACCAGACGGTGGCCTTGCGCGCCCCAGGCATGGGCGGGGGCGGAGACGGAGAGCAGGGCCGGCGCCAGGGCGGCGGCGAGGAACAGGGAGTGCAGGGCTTTCATGCGCACATTCTAGCGGGGGCAGGTGGATTGAAGAGCGGCGCGTTCCTGTTCCGAAGTGGGAGCGCAGCGGGAGGGGCGGCGGGACACGCCGTAAACCCATCCATGGGGGCTCGATGGCGCCATCCATGGCACCAACGGTCCCGCCGCCCCTCCCGCTGCGCTCCCCTCCAAACATGGCCGCGAAGACGGATGCAAACGTCAAAGGCAACATCAAAAACAAATGCAGGATCAAAATCGGCCTCCTGCAATTACAGGCAACCACTACGCCTCGGATGTTCAGGTTCTGTTTCTGCTCTTGCCTTTGCTTGAGCTGGCACGCGCGCGCAGATGGGAAGGGTGGAGAGGGTGGGGTGATCGGGACCGTTCGCCGCATGGATGCGGCGATCGAGCCTACAGGGACGTATTTACGGCGTGTCCCGATCACCCCACCCTCTCCGCCCAATTCCAGATGCCGGTGCTTTTCGCGCAGACAAAAAAAGCCCCGGCAATCACCGGGGCAACATGCTGCGAGGGTTTTGCATGTAGCGGGGGAGCGGGGGCGAAGCCCCCGCGCTCAACACACCGCTTAGAACTTGAAGACGTACGAAGCGCCGTAGACCAGCGGATCGATGTTGACCGTGCCGATCTTCTCGCCATTCAACTTCACCTTGCTGTCGATGTCGATCCAGCGCATGTCCACGCGCAGTGCGCCCTTCTCGCCGATCGCGAAGTCCACGCCCGCATGCGCGGCCAGGCCCCACGAATCCTGCAGCTTCAGGCGGCTGTCCTTCAGCGCACCGGTGGTGTCTTCGCTGAAGAAGGTCGTGTAGTTCACGCCCGCACCGATGAACGGCGACACCTTGCCCTTGCTGTTGAAGTGGTACTGCACGGTCACCACCGGCGGCAGCTGCTTGGTGCTGCCCACGCGGCCGAGGCCGTTGATGTTGATGTCGTGCTTGAACGGCAGCGCGGCCAGCACTTCGATGCCCAGGTTGTCGGCAATGAAGTACTCACCGGTGATGGTCGGCTTGACGTCGTTGTCGACGTCGACCTTCAGGGTGTGGTTGGCCAGCCAGCCGTTGTTCGACTTCGGGGCCACCTGGTGCACGCCGGCGGAGAGGGTCCAGTCGCCCTTGGACTGGGCCATGGCCGGGGCGGCGGCGAGGGACAGGGCGGCGGCCAGGCTGGCCACGATCAGGGGGGAGGTCTTGCGCATGGGGGTGATCTCGTTGCTGGGTGGATGCGGCCAGTCTCGGCCTCACATCGCGCTAACGCTTTGATCCGGATCAAATCCTGTCCGCCGGCCTGCTGCCTGCCGGGGCTGGCCGGCGGTGGCCAGCCCCGGTTTGCTAGACTTGTGGGCCCTATCCATCCCGCCGCACCCGTCGCGGCCGCAGGAGCTTGAGAACATGGCAATCAAGGTTGGTATCAACGGTTTCGGTCGCATCGGGCGTAACGTCCTGCGCTCGGCGGTGCTGAACTTCGGCGACGACATCGAAATCGTGGCCATCAACGATCTGCTGGAGCCGGACTATCTGGCGTACATGCTCAAGTACGACTCCGTGCACGGCCGTTTCAAGGCTGACGTGGCGGTGCAGGGCAACGACCTGCTGGTCAACGGCAAGAAGATCCGCCTGACCCAGGAACGCGACCCGGCCAACCTGAAGTGGAACGAAGTGGACGTGGACGTGGTGATCGAATCCACCGGCCTGTTCCTGACCAAGGAAACCGCGCAGAAGCACATCGATGCCGGCGCCAAGAAGGTCATCATGTCGGCCCCGTCGAAGGACGACACCCCGATGTTCGTCTACGGCGTGAACGACAAGACCTACGCCGGCCAGGCGATCGTCTCCAACGCGTCGTGCACCACCAACTGCCTGGCCCCGCTGGCCAAGGTCATCAATGACAAGTGGGGCATCAAGCGTGGCCTGATGACCACCGTGCATGCGGCTACCGCTACCCAGAAGACCGTCGATGGCCCGTCCAACAAGGACTGGCGTGGTGGCCGCGGCATCCTGGAGAACATCATTCCGTCGTCCACCGGTGCGGCCAAGGCCGTCGGCGTGGTCATCCCGGAACTGAACAAGAAGCTGACCGGCATGAGCTTCCGTGTCCCGACCTCGGACGTGTCGGTGGTCGACCTGACCGTCGAGCTGGAAAAGGAAGCCACCTACGCCGAGATCTGCGCCGAAGTGAAGGCACAGAGCGAAGGCCCGCTGAAGGGCATCCTGGGCTACACCGAAGACAAGGTCGTGGCCACCGATTTCCGCGGCGAGACCTGCACCTCGGTGTTCGACGCCGAAGCCGGTATCGCCCTGGACGGCACCTTCGTCAAGCTGGTCACCTGGTACGACAACGAGTGGGGCTACTCGAACAAGTGCCTGGAAATGGCCAAGGTCGTCGCCGCCAAGTAAGGCCGGCCAAGATCGCACGCGGACCCCGGCCTGGCCGGGGTTCGTCGTTTATGGGGCCAGCCCTGTCGTAGCATGGGGCGGTCGACCGCTGCCGCTGGGGCGCGGGATTGCAATGGAAGCATGCAATGGAAGCATTGATAGCCCTGGTGGTACTGGTTCTGCTGGCCATCCCGCTGCTGCTGGTGGTAGCGCTGGTGATGATTGCCGGCCTGCGCCGCCGTGTGGCCGCGCTGGAAGGTGCCTTGGCCGCCGCGCCGGCCGCCCGCCCGGCTGCAGCCGAGCCTGCGCCGGAACGGGCTGCGCCCATGCCTGCGGCCAGTGC
Organism: Stenotrophomonas sp. STK17_22; assembly: GCF_051983905.1. Taxonomy (NCBI): domain Bacteria; kingdom Pseudomonadati; phylum Pseudomonadota; class Gammaproteobacteria; order Lysobacterales; family Lysobacteraceae; genus Stenotrophomonas; species Stenotrophomonas sp. STK17_22. Next base: position 4,184,063 of record NZ_CP197010.1, on the reverse strand, counting down.
CGATCCACCGTTCCTGCGGCCGGTCGCCGTTGCTGCACCGCCCCAGCCAACGCCGCCGCCGGTGCACGAACCGGTGCCTGCGGCAGCGGAGGCGCTGCGCCCGGTCGCACCACCGCCGGTGCCACCCGTGCCAGTGCAGCCGCCGTTGCCTTCCGAACCGACGCTGCCGAACTTCATCGAGCGCGGCATCGGAGCGGTCAAGCGCTGGTTCACCGAGGGCAACGTGCCGGTCAAGATCGGCATGCTGGTGCTGCTGGCCGGTGTTGCCGCGCTGTTGAAGTACGTCAGTGACCAGGGCTGGCTGGTGCTGCCGATCGAGCTGCGCCTGGCCGGTGTCACCGTGGGTGCGCTGGGCCTGCTGGCGTTCGGTTGGCATCAGCGCGACCGCCGGCGCTTGTTCGCACTGGCGCTGCAGGGCGGTGCCATCGGCGTGCTGCTGCTGACCATCTTCGCCGCGTTCAAGCGGTTCGAGCTGCTCAACCCCGGGTTTGCCTTCGCCAGTTCGATCGCGCTGGTGGCCGGGCTGTGCGTGCTGGCGGTGGTGCAGAACTCGCGCACGCTGGCGGTGCTGGGCATCCTCGCAGGCTTCATGGCACCGCTGTGGCTGTCCACCGGCAGCGGCAACCACGTGGGGTTGTTCAGCTACTACGCGGTGCTCAACGCCGGCATCTTCGCCATTGCCTGGTTCCGGCCGTGGCGCGCGCTGAACCTGCTGGGCTTCGCCTTCACCTTCGGCATCGGTACGTTCTGGGGCGTGCTGCAGTACGCGCCGGACAAGTTCAGCAGCACCGAGCCGTTCCTGCTGCTGTTCTTCGCCTTCTACCTGCTGATCCCGCTGCTGTACGCACGCCGGCAGCCCGCCGGGCGGCGTGACCTGGTCGACGGCAGCCTGGTGTTCGGTACGCCCTTGGTCGCCTTCTCGCTGCAGGCCGGCATGCTGCACGAGCAGCCGATGACGCTGGCGCTGTGCGCACTGGGCCTGGCGGCGATCTACGCCGTACTGGCGCGGGCACTGATTGCGCGCGCGTCGTACACCGTGCTGGCGCAGTCGCATGCGGTGCTGGCGGTGGGCTTCGCCACGCTGGCGGTGCCGCTGGCCTTGTCGGCGCGTGCCACCGGCGCGGTGTTCGCGCTGGAAGGTGCAGGCCTGGCCTGGCTGGGCCTGCGCCAGAAACGCTGGCTGCCGCAGGTGTCCGGTGCGTTGTTGCAGATGGGCGCGGCGTTCGCTTTCGTGGCCGGTGGCGATCACTGGCATGAGGACCTGCGCTTCCTGCTCAACCCGACCGCGATCGGTGCACTGCTGCTGGCCGTTGCCGGCTTCGCGTCGGCCTGGAGCTACCAGCGCAGGCAGCGCCACGAGATTGCCCTGGTCTACTACCTGTGGGGCCTGCTGTGGTGGCTGGGTGGCCTGGTGCACGAGATCACCCGGTTCTTCCCGTACCGCACCGAAGTGGATGCACTGCTGGTGCTGGCTGCGGTGACCGCATGGCTGGCCGCCGAGGTGCAGCGCCGCCAGCCGGCGCGTGCGCTGGGGATGACCGCACTGACGATGCTGGCGCTGGGCTTCCCGCTGGCGCTGATGCAGAGCGATGCGCACCAGCAACCGTTCGCCGGCTACGGTGCGCTGGCCTGGGCGGCGTTCGCGGTACTGGGTGTGCGCACGCTGCTGTGCCTGCGCCAGGGCGGCGACACCGTGGCACGCATCGCGCAGTTCCTGTGGTGGCTGCTGTGGCCGTCGCTGCTTTCGCTGCTGGCCCTGTGGGGCGGTGGTGAAGCCGGGCTGGCACAGGGCTGGACCACGTTGCTGGTGACGCTGCCGTGGCTGCTGATGGCGGCGCTGTCGCTGTGGCGCTGGAATGCGCTGCGCTGGCCGCTGGGTGAGGCGTTCGATCGCGTGCGCCAGCCGCTGCAGTGCGTGCTGTTCGGCCTGTTGTCGATCGGCTGGCTGTCCGGCCAGCTGTTGCCGGGCGATGCCGCGCCGCTGCTGTGGCTGCCGGTGTTGAATCCGGCGGAGATCGGGCAGTGGCTGAGCCTGCTGCTGCTGGCGCGTTGGCTGTACAGCGATCAGGCGCCGCAGGCGCTGCTGGGTATCCGCGTGCCGCTGCTGTCACTGGCAACCTTCGTCGCGCTGACCAGCGTTGTGCTGCATGGCGTGCATCAGTGGGGCGGCCTGTCGTGGAACGCGTCGATGATGCGCTTCAGCCTGGCGCAGACCAGCCTGACCGTGCTGTGGAGCGTGCTCGGCGTGATTGCCTGGGTGTGGGGCTCGCGCCGTGGCCAGCGCGTGTTGTGGATGGTGGGTGCGGTACTGATGGGCGTGGTGCTGGCCAAGCTGGTCATCGTCGATCGCCAGCACCTGGGCAACCTGCTGGGCATCGCATCGTTCATCGCCTACGGCCTGCTGTGCACGGTCGTGGGTTATCTGGCACCGGCACCGCCGAGCGCGGCGCCGACCGTGGAGGAAAAACAATGAAGACGTGGAGCAGGGCGCTGCTGCCGGCGATGTTCGGCATGCTGGCCGCCGTCACCGCACAGGCCGCCGATTACCGTACCCAGTACGCCGAGCAGTGGCCGCTGACGTTGTCCAGCGCACAATCGGGTGCCTACCGTGTTGTGCTGGAACCGGCGATCTACCGTCGCGCCGGTAGTGCGGACCTGGGCGATGTGCAGGTGTTCAATGCCGCCGGCCAATCGTTGCCGTCGGCATTGCTGGCGCCGGACCAGCCGCTGGCACAGCCGCCGGTGCAGCGTGAGCTGCCGTGGTTCGCGTTGCCGCCGCTGGCCGAAGCGCAGCGCAACGACCTGCAGTTGCTGACCGAGCGCGATACCGATGGTCGCGTACGCCGGGTCGAGGCGCGTGTGGGTGGTGGTGCGGTAGCGAACGGGCAGGGCGGTTGGCTGATCGATGCCAGCGTGCTCGGCCAGCAACCATTGGCGGCACTGGTGCTGGATTGGGCGGACAGTGGCCAACCGTTGCAGGCACAGGTGCAGCTGGACGTCAGCGACGACCTGCAGCACTGGCGTGCGATTGGCCGCGACATTCCGCTGGTGGATCTGCAGCGCGCCGGCAAGCGCCTGCTGCAGCGCCGTCTGCAGGTGGATGGTGAAGCGCGCTATCTGCGTGTGCTGGCGCAGGGCGATGCCCGTCTGCCAACGTTGCGTAGCGTACTGGCCGAGCTGCCACCGGCACCGGCCACACTGCCGTGGGAGTGGTTGTCGCTGGAACCGACCTCGAAGCGCAAGGGCGAATACACCTTCGAGATGGATGGCCGCTTCCCGGCGGCGCGCGCTGACGTGGCCAGCACCGACAACAGCCTGGTGCAGTGGACATTGTTCAGCCGCGATGACGAGAGCGCGGAATGGCAGCGCCGTAGTGCACCGTGGATTGCCTATCAGCTGCAGCAGGGCGCCCAGGGCCAGCGTCAGCAATCGGCCGCGCAGCCGCTGGGCGGCGTGCATCGGGATCGTTACTGGAAGCTGGTAGCGAATCCGGCTGAAACGGCGACGGCTCCAACCCTGCGTCTGGGTTATCAGCCGGAAGTGCTGGTGTTCCTGAGCCAGGGCGCGGCGCCGTATGCCCTGGCGGTGGGCAGCTCGACTGCGCGCCGGATGGAGGCGCCGATCGGTGTGCTGATCGAGGAGCTGCGGCAACGCAATGATCCGTCGTGGCAGCCGACGCTGGCGCGCCTGGAAGGCAGCCCGGAGCCGCTGGCCGGTGAGTCGGCACTGAAGCCGCAGCACGACTGGAAGTCGTGGCTGCTGTGGGCGTTGCTGGGGCTGGGTGTGTTGGTTGTTGGCGGCCTGGCGGTCAGTCTGCTTCGGCAGAAGCCGGCGCCTTCGGCGTAGGTTCCGGCGAACGGCGCAGCCCCTCGTGGGTGGGGTTGGTCGTGTAAAGCAACAGCCGTGCTTGGCCGGGCGGGTGGGCTGGGAAGGGGACGCCGTGAATCCGTCCCTGGAGGCTTAGCCGCGCCATCCATGGCGCGGATACCCCTGCCCAGCCCACCCGCCCGGCCTCTGACGGTTTCCGTGTGCGTCCACCCACGGAAGAAAAAAATGAAGAGCAAAAGCAAAAGCAGCTTGGCTGCGCGCTCTTTGTAGAGCCGAGCCCACGCTCGGCTGCTGTTCGCGGAGACGGCCATCGGGGTCAGATCCGTTTTCCGCAGGAAAACGGATCTGACCCCTTCTTTCTCCATCCGACATCAGAAACTGCTTTTGCCTTTGCCATCCGCATCACCTCATGAACCTGTCTAGGCCGGGGTGGTGTGGGCTGGCAGGGGTATCCGCGCCATGGATGGCGCGGCTAAGCCCCCAAGGACGGGTTTACGGCGTCCCCTGCCAGCCCACACCACCCCGGCCCAGCCCCAGCATCACAAGGCGCCAGCGCTTTGGCTTCGGCCGTTGCTGTTGCCGTTGCCGTTGCCGTGCGCCTCTGCCTGCCGCAGGCATCGGCCCTCCCACCACCCGCACCCGATACAATGGCCGTCTGCCGTAGCCCGGCATCCCGTCCCTGAGCCAAAGAGTTGCCCATGTCCATCGTCCGCATGACCGACCTCGACCTCTCCGGCAAGCGCGTGCTGATCCGCCAGGATCTGAACGTGCCGATCGAGAATGGCCGCATCACCTCCGAACAGCGCATCACCGCTTCGCTGCCGACGCTCAAGCGCGCGCTGGAGCAGGGTGCGGCGGTGATGGTCACCTCGCACCTGGGGCGCCCGAAGGAAGGCGTGTGGAGCGAGGCCGATTCGCTGGCGCCGGTGGCCCAGCGCCTGTCCGAGCTGCTTGGTCGCGAGGTTCCGCTGGTGCGCGACTGGGTCGACGGTGTCGACGTGCAGCCGGGCCAGCTGGCGCTGCTGGAAAACTGCCGCATGAACGTCGGCGAGGGCAAGGACGATGAAGCCCTGTCGAAGAAGTACGCCGCCCTGTGCGATGTGTTCGTGATGGATGCCTTCGGCACCGCGCACCGTGCGCAGGCCTCGACCCATGGCGTCATCCGCTTCGCCCCGGTCGCTGCCGGTGGCCCGCTGCTGATGGCCGAACTGGACGCGCTGGCGCAGGCGCTGGATGCACCGGCCAAGCCGCTGCTGGCCATCGTCGCCGGCAGCAAGGTCAGCACCAAGCTGGAACTGCTGGCCAACCTGGTCGGCAAGGTCGATCAGCTGATCGTCGGTGGTGGCATCGCCAACACCTTCATCGCTGCCGCCGGCTACAACGTCGGCAGGTCGCTGTACGAGCCGGACCTGCTGGACACCGCGAAGAAGATCGTGGCCGATGCCAAGGCGCGTGGCGCCGATATCCCGCTGCCGGTGGACGTGGTCACCGCCAAGCAGTTCATGCCGGACGCGGTTGCCGAAGTGAAGGCGGTCGACGCCGTTGCCGAAGACGACCTGATCCTGGACATCGGCCCGCAGACCGCGGCGCAGTACGCGCAGCTGATCGGGAAGGCCGGTACCGTGGTCTGGAACGGTCCGGTCGGTGTGTTCGAATTCGAGGCCTTCAGCAAGGGCACCGAAGCGCTGGCCCGTGCCATCGCCAGTTCGCCGGCGTTCTCCATCGCCGGTGGCGGCGACACCCTGGCCGCGGTCGACAAGTTCGATATCGCCCAGCAGGTCAGCTACATCTCCACCGGTGGCGGTGCGTTCCTGGAATTCCTGGAAGGCAAGACCCTGCCGGCGGTGGCCGCACTCGACGCGCGCGGCGCATGAGTGCCGATCGCAGCAAGGATGTCCTGTTCTTCGACCTGGACGGCACGCTGATCGATTCGCAGGTGGGTATCACCGCCTGCATCGCCTATGCGCTGCAGAAGATGGACCATCCGGTGCCACCGCAGGAGACCCTGCTGGGCTGGATCGGTCCGTCGCTGCGCACCACCTTCGCGCCGCTGTTCGGTGAACCGGCGCGGGTGGAACAGGCGGTGGGCTACTACCGTGAGCGCTTCGACGTCGAGGGCTGGCGCGAGCACACGGTGTACCCGCAGGTGGAAGACACCCTTCGCACGCTGCATGGTCGTGGCCATCGCCTGGCGGTGGTCACTGCCAAGAACGAGCCGCACGCGCGCCGCATCCTTGCCCACCTGCCGTTCGGCGGGCTGTTCGAGGAGATCGTCGGTTCGACCCTGGATGGCTCGCGCAGCCACAAGCCGGAACTGGTCGGCGAAGCATTGCGTCGGTTGCAGGTGCAGCCTGCGCAGTGCTGGATGATCGGCGACCGCCGCATGGACATCGAAGGCGCACGCCACCACGGCCTGCGCAGCGTCGGTGTGTTGTGGGGCTTTGGCGGTGAGGCCGAACTCACCGAAGCCGGTGCCGGGCAGCTGGCCCGTGAACCGCCGCAGCTGGAAACGCTGCTGGCGTGATGCGCCGTTGATCGGTAGCGCCGGGCCACGCTCGGCGCCACCACCACCCTGCGCCAGCGTATGTCCGGCCGATGTCCGTTCCATGACCCGCGAAGTCAGGCGGCACAAGGCTGTAACCGTATACATGCGGCGTGAAGGATGTGCTAATTTCCGTTCTTTATCGGGAGAGGCCCATTCACCATGTTCGAGCGTCAGCGTCGCACCAAGATCCTTGCCACCCTCGGTCCGGCCACTGATCCGCCGGGCGTGCTGGAGGATCTGTTCCGCGCCGGCGTCAACGTGGTGCGCCTGAACTTCAGCCATGGCGATCCCTCCGGCCAGGCCAAGCGTGCTGCCGAAGTGCGCGCTGCCGCGGCCCGCGTGGGCGTGGAAGTCGGCATCCTGGCCGACCTGCCGGGCCCGAAGATCCGCATCGAGCGCTTCGCCGAAGGCAAGGTACAGCTGAAGGCGGGCAACCGCTTCGACCTGATCGCAAGCACCAGCGCCGGCCCGGGTGACGCCACCCAGGTGGGCGTGAGCTACCTCGGCCTGCCGCAGGACGTGGGTCCGGGCGATGTGCTGCTGCTCGACGACGGCCTGATGCAGCTGCAGGTGGTGGAAGTGCAGGGCGAACGCATCATCAACACCGTACTGAACGACGGTGTGCTGTCCGACCGCAAGGGCCTGAACAAGCAGGGCGGTGGCCTGTCGCTGGGCGCGCTGACCGAGCGCGACAAGGAACTGATCGGCATCGTCGCCAAGATCGGTGTCGACTTCATCGCCGTGTCGTTCTGCCGCAATGCGCAGGACATGAACGACGCGCGTGAGATCGCCCGCTCGCACGGCTGCGATGCCGCGCTGGTGTCGAAGATCGAGCGCACCGAGGCGATCGAGAACCTGGAAGAGATCGTCGAGGCCAGCGACGTGGTGATGGTGGCCCGTGGCGACCTTGGCGTGGAAATCGGCGATGCCGAACTGCCGGGCCTTCAGAAGAAGATCATCAAGGCCTCGCTGGCGCAGAACAAGGTGGTGATCACCGCCACGCAGATGCTGCAGTCGATGGTCGAAAGCCCGATCCCGACCCGTGCCGAAGTGCTGGACGTGGCCAACTCGGTCATCGATGGCACGGACGCGGTGATGCTGTCGGCCGAGACCGCTGCCGGTGCCTGGCCGGTCAAGGCGGTGGAAGCGATGGCGCGCATCTGCCTGGGTGCAGAGCGCCAGTTCCAGACCGAGACCGACTTCAACGCCTCGCCGCGCAACCTGGAACGTGCCGACCAGGCCATTGCCATGGCCACCATGTTCCTGTCGCAGCACGTGGGCGTGCGCGCGATCGTGGCGATGACCGAATCCGGTGGCACCGCCCGCTACCTGTCGCGTTTCCGCGCCAAGGCGCCGGTGTTCGCGGTCACCCGCCACGACGGTGCACGCCGCCAGATGGCGCTGATGCGCGATGTCTACCCGATCAACTTTGACAGCCGTGGCCTGACCCCGCGTGAAGCCGCACGCGGCAGCATCCGCCTGCTGGTGGAAGCCGAACTGCTGCAGGCCGGTGACCGCGTCGTGTTCACCAGCGGTGAGCACATGGAAACCCTGGGCGCGACCAACACCCTGCGCCTGCTGGAAGTGGGCGAAGACGGCCGCGCCAGCGGCCTGGGCGATCTGTAAACCCAGGCGGCCCCGGGTCGGAGCCGCTGCGCGGGTCCGACCCGGGGTCAGATCCCCGAAGGGGGCGTGACCCGGCGCAACAGGACATCGCCTGTCCGGTGCGGACATTGGAATCGTTTCCAGACCGCCCTGCACGTCGGTGCAACGGGCGGCGGGGCTATACTTACGTTTTTCCCGCACCCGCCACAGGAAGTACATGAGCATCGAACAGCTGGCTGAAACCGCCCAGGCCATGGTTGCCCCGGGCAAGGGCATCATCGCGATCGACGAATCCACCGCTACCATCGCCAAGCGTTTCGCAGGCGTCGGTATCGAGAACACCGAGGAGAACCGTCGTGCCTACCGCGAACTGCTGCTGACCACGCCGAAGCTCAACGAGCACATTTCCGGCGCGATCCTGTTTGACGAAACCATCCGTCAGTCGACCAAGGACGGCGTGCCGTTCGCCAAGTACATGGCCGACCACGGCATGATTCCGGGCATCAAGGTGGACAAGGGTGCGCACCCGCTGGCCGGCTGCCCGGGCGAGCTGGTGACCGAAGGCCTGGACGGCCTGCGCGAGCGCCTGCAGGAGTACTACAAGCTGGGTGCGCGCTTCGCCAAGTGGCGTGCGGTGATCAACATCGGCGAAAGCATTCCGTCGGGCACCTGCATCGAGTCCAACGCCCACGCGCTGGCCCGCTATGCCGCCCTGTGCCAGGAATGCGGCCTGGTGCCGATGGTCGAGCCGGAAGTGATCATGGACGGCGACCACGACATCGAGACCTGCTACGAAGTCACCGAAGCCACCCTGCGTTCGCTGTTCGATGCCCTGTACCAGCAGAACGTGCTGCTGGAAGGCACCATCCTGAAGGCCTCGATGGTCATCTCCGGCAAGGGCTGCGATGAGCAGGCCGACGTCGAGGAAGTGGCCGAGTCGACCGTGATGTGCCTGAAGAGCACCGTGCCGGCCATCCTGCCGGGCGTGGTGTTCCTGTCCGGTGGCCAGAGCGACGAGCAGTCCACCGAGCATCTGAACGCGATGAACCAGCTGGGCAACCTGCCGTGGCCGCTGAGCTTCTCCTACGGCCGCGCCATGCAGCAGGCCGCGCTGAAGCTGTGGGCCAAGGACATGAAGGGCAACTACGCTGCCGCCCAGAAGACCGTGTACGAGCGCGCCAAGGACAACGGCCTGGCCGCGCTGGGCAAGTGGAACGGTTGATCCGTCCCATCGCAGGATGAACAGGGCAACGCCGGCATCACGCCGGCGTTTGCTTTTGCGGGTATCTTTTCCGCCCCCACGCACCGGGCCGGTGTGCGGGACATACATGGAAGGCCAAGGAGAAAAAACATGCGTTTGGCAGCAATCACACTGGCCGTCGCCACGGTCCTGATCGCCGGCGGTTGCAACCGCATCGGTGGCGGTGGTGACGCAGGCAAGGCCGCGTCGCTCGATTTCGACAAGCCGGTGTCCGGCGAGATCACCTCGCGCAGCGGCATCAACTTCAACGACGGCAGCCATCACCAGCTGTACCAGATCAAGCTGGAAGACAGGGAACTGGTCGGCCTGAAGCTCACCGGGGCACTGACCGGTTCGATCGCCGTGTTCAACAACGGCAGCCTGGTGTCCACCAGCAATACCGGTTACGAACGCGAAGGCGATGTCTCGCTGGCCTTCCGTGCCAACGGTGGCGGCACCTACCAGGTGGCGGTCAACGCCAACGGTCCGAGCGCCTTTGGTCCGTACCGCCTGCGCGCCGAGAAGCTGAAGCCGTACGACGGCAAGCCGCTGGTGGGCAGTGGTGAGATCGTCGATATGCTGGCCAGCAACTCGCAGGACTACACCCTGCAGGTGGAGAAGGCGGGCCTGTACGAGATCCGCCTCGTCTCGGATGTCTTCGATCCGGTGCTGAAGCTGTCCGGCCAGGGCGTGGATGACGAGAACGATGACGGCGGCGACAGCACCAACTCGCGCCTGAACCTCTCGCTGAAGCCGGGCAAGTACACCCTGACTGCACGCGGCCTCGGCGACGGCGTCAATGGCATGTTCACCCTGTCGGCCACCCGCATTGAACTGCCAGGCAACCTGGTGGATCGCGATGGCACGGCACTGCCGAAGTCGGGCAGCGCGTACACCATGCTCGACAACGAAGGCCGCCGCCGCTTCCTGCTGACCCTGGATCGTCCGGCCGACGTGCGTCTGGATGCGATTTCCAGCCAGGTCGATACCGTGCTGCGCGTGGTCGGCGGCGACGTCGAGCTGACCGACGACGACGGTGGCAATGGCACCAATGCACGCCTGGAAGAGACGCTGCCGGCCGGTCACTACACCGTCGACGTGTCCAGCCTGAACAACGGTGCGGGCCTGGTGGAAGTGCGCGTGCAGGTCGAAGGTGCCAGCGCCGACGGTGCTGCCGCCTCGGCCGCACGCGCCGCTGCGGATGCAGCTGCTGCCGTGGCCGATGACGCCGCTGCTGCGGTGGAAGCAGCCAGCCGTTGAGGTGATCCACACGTAGCGTGGATGACCTCAAGGCCGCAACGGGAAAGGCCGGGCAATGCCCGGCCTTTCCTTTTACCGGAAGTGCTGCGGTTCAGTGCGCAGCGGCGAAGCCCGCATCGCCCAGAGGCGGCAGCATCGATCCGCGCGGTTCGTTGTCCGTGCTTTGTCCCGCGGCGCTCAATGCCTGCTGGTAGGCCTTCGCCGTAGCAGTGTTGAACGCCACCAGCACGATGCGCATCGGCTGTGCATGGCTGCGCTGCCACGCCAGTGTTTCCGTCACTGCGATCTGTGCGGCCTGGTACAGCGGATAGCCATACACACCGCAGCTGATCGCCGGGAACGCGATCGACTTCACGCCCAGCGACTCGGCCAACTGCAGCGATTTCCAGTAGCAGTTGGCCAGCAATGCCGGTTCGTCGCGCTGGCCGTCGTGCCAGACCGGGCCCACCGTGTGCAGTACATGCCGCGCAGGCAATGCGTAAGCGTCGGTGGCGCGCACTTCGCCGGTCGGGCAACGCACGCCCGGACGCAGTTCCGGCAACTGCTCGCACTCGGCCAGCAATGCCGGCCCGGCAGCGCGATGGATCGCGCCGTCGACGCCGCCGCCGCCGAGCAGTGTTTCATTGGCCGCGTTGACGATCGCATCCACCGCCAGGGTCGTGATATCGCCCTGCCAAACTTCGATCTTCATGCGTCCGTCTCCTGCCTGTGAGGTGTTCCGCGCAGCATCTGCGCCGGCTGTTCCCACGGTAGGGGACAGGGCATCGATACTGCGTCATGACCGTCTCACGCGCTGCGATCCGACGGCCTTCACGCACGATGGCGGGCGACGCCTTCACGCAGGCTGAAGCAGAAAGGGCTCAGAGCTTTTTCCCGCACGAAAAAGGCTCTGACCCCTGCGATCCATGGTTCTGGCAAACCGGGTCAGAGCCCTTTCCCTGCAGGAAAGGGATCCGACCCGATGCATCACGGCAGGCCGGCCAGCCAGTCGTCGTCGGAACCCTCATTCACATCGGCGAACAGCGGTGTGGAGAAATAGCGCTCGCCGGTATCGGGCAGCATTGCCAGGATCACCGAGCCCGGTTCAGCGCGGGCGGCCACGTCCAGCGCGCTCGCCACGGTGGCGCCGGCGGAAATGCCGACGAAGATGCCTTCCTCCGCAGCCAGGCGACGCGCGGTGGCGATCGCGCGGTCATCTTCTACCGAGACCAGTTCGTCCACCACATCGCGGTTGAGCACGTCCGGCACGAAGTCCGGGGTCCAGCCCTGGATCTTGTGCGGCTTCCAGTCATCGCCCTTCAGCAGCGCGGCGCCGGCCGGTTCGGTGGCGATGATGCGGGTCTGCGGGCGCGCGACCTTCAGCACTTCGCCCACGCCGGTAAGCGTGCCGCCAGTGCCCCAGCCGCTGACGAAGTAGTCCAGCCGCTTGCCGGCGAAATCGCGCAGGATCTCGGCGGCGGTGGTGTTGCGGTGGTAGGCCGGGTTGGCCGGGTTGGCGAACTGGCTGGCCAGGAACCAGCCGTGCTGCTCGGCTAGTTCGGCCGCCTTGCGCACCATGCCGCTGCCGCGCTCGGCGGCCGGGGTCAGGATCACCTTGGCACCATAGGCGCGCATCAGCTTGCGGCGCTCCACCGAGAAGGTCTCGACCATGGTGGCCACGAACTTGTAGCCGCGCGCGGCGGCGACCATCGCCAGTGCCACGCCAGTGTTGCCTGAAGTGGCTTCGACAATGGTGTCGCCCGGCTTGAGCAGGCCGCGTGCCTCGGCGTCGAGGATGATCGCCAGCGCCAGACGGTCCTTCACCGAACCGCCCGGGTTGAACGACTCGACCTTGGCGTAGACGCTGACCTGCGGGGGCGCCAGGCGCTGCAGCCTGACGATGGGGGTGTTGCCGACGGTATCGAGGATGGAGTCGTACAGGGCCATGGAAGCGCTCCGGAAACGGGGCCGCGCCGGGCTTCGGCGGGCGAAGGGGGAGGGCTGGCTGTTCAGGCCAGCGGCTGCCGGCTGACCGTAGCGCCGGCATATGACGCCCGGAAATGACCAGATACCTTTCTTAAACAACCTTTGGTTATAAGCTGGTGACGGCAATTGACCCTAGAGTGGACCTCCGCCCCACGCCGCCTGCCTCCCATGACGCTGACCCAGCTGCGCTACCTGGTTGCCATCGCCGACGCCGAGCTGAACATCACGCTGGCCGCCTCGCGCGTGCACGCCACCCAGCCCGGTCTGTCCAAGCAGCTCAAGCAGCTGGAGGACGAGCTGGGTTTCCTCTTGTTCGTGCGCAAGGGCCGCAGCCTGGAGTCGGTCACCCCGGCCGGCACCGAGGTCATCGCCCGCGCCCGCGCGGTGCTGGCCGAGGCCAACAACATCCGCACCTACGCGGCCAACCAGCGCCGCGAGAGCCAGGGCCAGCTGATCCTGACCACCACCCACACCCAGGCGCGCTTCGTGCTGCCGCCGGCGGTGGCAGCGATCAAGCAGGCCTATCCCCAGGTGAGCGTGCACCTGCAGCAGGCCGGTGAAGCCGACGCGCTGGACCGCCTGAACCAGGGGGATGCCGATATTGCGATCATCAGCACCGCTGGCGGTGAGCCCACCGATGGCATCGCGGTGCCGCTGTTCCGCTGGCGGCGCCTGGTGGTGGTACCGAAGGGCCACCCGCTGGACCGCGCCGGCCGCGCCCCAGACCTGGCCGCGCTGGCCCGGCAGCCATTGATCAGCTACGAATCCTCGACCCGGCCGAATTCCTCGTTGCAGCGCGCCTTCGCTGCGAACGGCCTGGTGCCGGATCTGGCGCTGACCGCGCTCGATGCCGACCTGATCAAGACCTACGTACGTACCGGTCTGGGCGTGGGCCTGCTGGCGGAGATGGCGGTCAGTTCCAACGACGAAGACCTGAGGTCGTGGCCGGCCCCGGAGCCGATCACTGAGTGCATTGCCTGGGCGGTGCTGCCTCGCGATCGCGTGCTGCGTGATTACGCGCTGGAGCTGGTGCACGTGCTGGCACCGCAGATCGATCCGCGTGATCTGCGCAGGGTGCTGGATGGCAACCAGGCGGCGGCGTGGCCGGTGCCACCGACGTGGGAGTCACTGACCCAGACCATCACGGTGTGAGGGGTTGGTCGAGCAGGGCTTGCAGCCCTGCACCTGCTGCGGACAAAGGCAACAGCAACAGCAACAGCAGAAGCGGCATTCCGTGGGTTGGCGGGGCGGTGTCGGAGTGCGGGGACGCTGCAAGTACGTCCCTGTAAGCTTGGCAGCCGCATCCATGCGGCTGACACCCCGCACTCCGACACCGCCCCACCTCTGACAGATCCTGGCGGCTGTTGGTAGGTGTCGACCTTGGTCGACACGGTAGATCCACGCCATGCGTGGATGCATTTCGATTCCAATTCGAAATATTCGATTCCGATGGAGATTCATCCACGCATGGCGTGGATCTACTGCAGATCGCAGAAATCTGTCGAAGGCGGGGTGGGTCCGGTTGCGGGGGCGTGAGCCGCATGGATGCGGCGACCGAGCTTACATGGACGTACTTGCAGCGGCCCCCGCAACCGGACCCACCCCGCCTACTCACAGGAAGCCAGCTTTTGATGTTGCTTCGGCTCTTGCCGTGGACGTGGCCTCTGCGGGTGCAGGGCGCAGCCCTGCCGAAAAACCCCTCCTGCGACGGTTCGTCGCACGGGCAACCCTGGACCCGGCTCTACACTAGCGGGGTGACCCGCCTGTCCCGCCCGCAGCGCCTCCTGCTCCAGCTCGCCGTCCTGGCGACGCTGTTGATGGTGCTTGCGCCGCTGGTCAGCCGCGCGCTGCAGGCGCAGCCGATGGAGCATGCCGCGATGGCAGGCATGGACCACGCCGCCATGGGCCATGACATGCACGACATGGCCATGGCCGGGCACGATCAGCACGGCGCCGCGCCGGCCGCGCCCAGCCGCCCGCCCGACCCCCACGCCATGCACGGCGAAGCCTGCGAATACTGTGTGCTGGCCATGCGCCTGCTGCCGTGGCTGGCGGTGCTGGTGCTGCTGTTGCCGCTGCTGTGGCGGCCGCGGCTGGTGTTCCCGTGGTCGCAGCAGGTGCTGCCGGCGCTGCGTTGGCCGGCGCATGCCGCGCGCGGGCCGCCGCGCCTCTCCTTCGTCCGCTGATATCCCTATCGAATCTGCCGCACGACGCCTGACCGGGCGCCGTGCGCGCGTGCGTACTTTGGAGCTGTTCCGATGAAAATGACTTCCCGCCCCGCGGGCGCCTGCGCGCGCCTGCCGGTTGCCCTTGGCCTGGCCGTGGCCGCGTCACTGGCCCACGCTGCGCCTGCCGAAGAGGCACGTACCCTCGACACGATGGTGGTCACCGCCGCCGCACCGTCGTCCCCGCTGCACTGGGTGACCGACCCGCGCCTGCCGCGGCAGCCGGTGCCGGCCAGCGACGGTGCCGATTACCTGAAGACCGTTCCCGGTTTCTCCGCCATCCGCAACGGCGGCACCAACGGTGACCCGGTGCTGCGCGGCATGTTCGGTTCGCGCCTGAACATCCTCAGCAACGATGGCAACCTGATCGGTGCCTGCCCGTCGCGCATGGACAATCCGCTGTCCTACATCGCGCCGGAAAGCTTCGACCGGCTGACCATCATCAAGGGCCCGCAGAGCGTGCGCTGGGGGGCGGGCGCGTCGGCCGGCACCGTGCGTTTCGAGCGCGATACGCCGCGCTTCGAGGAGCCGGGCCTGCGTGCCGATGCCAGTGCGCTGGTCGGTTCGCGCAACCGCAACGACCAGGTGCTGGACCTGACCTTGGGTAACCCGACAGGCTACGTACGCGCCAGCGGCAACCGTTCCGAAGCCGATGACTACAAGGACGGCCACGGTGACGTGGTGCCATCGAAGTGGCGCAAGTGGAACGGCGACGTGGCCATCGGCTGGACGCCGGATGCCGACACGCTGCTGGAAATTTCCGCCGGTGCCGGTGATGCGATCGCGCGTTACGCGGGCCGTGGCATGGACGGTGCCGCGTTCGAACGCACCAGCTACGCGGCGCGTTTCGAGAAGCGCAACCTGCCGGGGGCATGGGACACGTTGCAGGCCAACGTGTACTACAACAACGCCGACCATGTGATGGACAACTACACGCTGCGCACGCCGAACCCGAACAGCATGATGCCGATGCCGATGGCGTCGAACGTGGATCGCCGTACCCAGGGCGGCCGGGTCAGTTCCGAGTGGCGCTGGCAGGATGTGCAGCTGGTGGCGGGTATGGATGGCGAAGACAGCCGCCATCGTGGCCGCATGGGCATGGGCCGCGACACCTACCGCCAGGCCGCCTGGGAAACCGATGCCAACTTCCGCCGCTATGGCGTGTTCACCGAGTTGACCCTGGGTGCGGGCACCGACCAGCGCTGGATCAGCGGCCTGCGCATCGACCGCGCCAGCGTCCGCGATGAGCGGCAGTCGGTGCGCGGGATGATGGGCAACCGACCCAATCCCACGGCCGGGCAAACGCGCAAGGAATGGCTTGGCAGCGGCTTCCTGCGCTACGAGCAGGACCTGGCCGATGGCCTGACCTGGTACGCCGGCCTCGGCCACAGTGAACGCATGCCCGACTACTGGGAGCTGTTCTCGCCCAACCACGGCCCGGCCGGTGCGGTGAACGCGTTCACCGGCGTGCAGCCCGAGCGCACCACCCAGCTTGATGTGGGCATGCAATACAAGGGGCCCCGTGTGCAGGCCTGGGTCTCGGCGTACGCCGGGCAGATCCAGGACTACATTCTGTTCACCTACCACGGCAGCGGCATGATGGGCATGAGCCAGGCCCGCAACGTTGATGCACGTATCGCTGGTGCCGAGGCGGGCCTGGAAGTGAGCGTGGCCGAGCAGTGGAAGCTGGGCGGCACGCTGGCCTATGCCTGGGGCGAGAACCGCGACCAGCATCGCCCGTTGCCGCAGATGCCACCACTGGAAGCACGCCTGAGCGCGAACTGGGAAGGCCAGCGCTGGAGTGCCGGTGCGCTGCTGCGCGCGGTGACCCACCAGCATCGTGTCGCAAATGGCCAAGGCAATGTGGTCGCGCAGGACCTGGGGCCGAGTGCCGGCTTCGCCACCTTCGCGCTCAACGCTGCTTACCGCTTCAGTTCGCAGCTGCAGCTCAGCGCGGGCGTCGACAACCTGTTCGACCGTGCCTACAGCGAGCACCTGAATCTGGCCGGCAGCGCCGACTTCGGTTTTCCGGCTGACCCGGTGCGCATCAACGAGCCGGGCCGCAGCATGTGGATGAAGGTGAACTACCGGTACTAATCCGCCGGGTGTAAAAAAAAAACCGGGGCCGGATCCCCGCCAGGATCCGCCCCCGCCCGACGCCCTCTGCCGGGCAGCTTCGACTCTACGATGGCAACGCCTGCGGTGCACGGCTGGATACACCTCGACACATGCCGACACCGCTGCGGTCAGCCTTGCACGGAACGGGTTCACGGCGCTATCGCGACGCCGGTTCCACGCCAGTAAACGCTTGGCACATATCGCTTCTGTGGGCGCTTGCCTACACTCGGCGGCCGTGGATCACTCAGGACCGTTCATGTTGGCTCGCATCGCTTCGACCCTGGCCCTTGGCCTCAGCCTGGCCGTGCTGGCCGGGTGCGCGGGCAAACAGGAGGCCGCCGCCCGTCGGCAGGGAGAAGCGGTGCCGGTCACCGCGCAGGTCGTGCAGTCCACGCAGTGGAATGACACGCTGCAGGCACTGGGTACGGCCAAGGCGCGCGAATCGATCAGCGTCACCGCCAAGGTCAGCGAGATCGTCGAGAAGGTGCACTTCGAAAGCGGCCAGCATGTTGCCGCTGGTGCGCCGATCGTGACCCTGCGCGGGCAGGCCCAGGAGGCCGCGCTGGTGCAGGCGCAGGCCACCTTCCATGAGGCCGACCAGCTGTACAGGCGCCAGCGCGAGCTGGCCACGCAGCGGCTGGTGTCCAGCGCCACGCTGGATACGCAGAAATCGATCCGCGATGCCGCCGAGGCGCGTGTGGCGCAGATGCAGTCGGACATCGGTGACCGCCGCGTGCGTGCACCGTTCGCCGGTGTGCTCGGCATCCGCCAGGTCAGCCCGGGCACGTTGCTGACGCCGACCACGGTGATCGCCACGCTCGACGACATCGAACACATGCACATCGATTTCCAGGTGCCGGAAGTGGAACTGGCCGCGCTCGGCGTCGGTGACAAGGTCAGTGCCACCAGCGTGGCGTGGCCGGGCCGTACCTTCGAGGGCGTGGTCAGCACCGTCGACGCACGCATCGATCCGGCTACCCGTGCGGTGACCGTACGTGCCGACTTCGCCAACGGCGACCATGCCCTGCGCCCGGGCATGCTGCTGGACGTGCGCCTGTTCCACCCCGAGCGCCCGGCGCTGGTGATTCCGGAAATCGCCGTGGTGCAGGTCGGTCGCGATACCTTCGTGTACCGCATCACCGCCGACGACAGCGTCGAGCGCGTGGATGTGGTCACCGGCGCGCGCCGTGCCGGCGTGGTCGAGATCAGGCAGGGCCTGGAAGCGGGCCAGCGCATCGTGGTCGATGGCACCGGCAAGCTGCGCCCGGGCCTGAAGGTCGCAGCCAAGGACGCGGCACCGGCTACGGGTGCCAAGCCGGCTGATGCACCGGCGCCGGTCGCGGCCGAGGGCCACGGCGGATGAAGCTGTCCGACATCTCCATCCAGCGGCCGGTGTTCGCCGTGGTGATGAGCCTGTTGCTGCTGGTGCTGGGCGTGATGTCCTTCACCCGCCTGACACTGCGCGAACTGCCCGCCATCGATCCGCCGATCGTTTCGGTATCGGTGGATTACACCGGCGCTTCGGCCGCGGTCATCGAAAGCCGCATTACCCAGGTGCTGGAAGATGCGCTGGCCGGCATCGAAGGCATCGATACGATCAACGCGCGCAGCACCAACGGCCGCTCGCAGGTCAGCATCGAATTCACCTCCAACCGCGATATCGAAGCGGCGGCCAACGATGTGCGCGATGCGGTCAGCCGCGTCGCCGACCGCATGCCGGAGGAAGCGCGTCCGCCGGAGATCGCCAAGGTCGAGAGCGATGCCGACCCGATCATCTGGTTCAACATGGTCTCCTCGACCATGGACACGCTGGAGCTGAGCGACTACGCCGACCGCTACGTGGTCGATCGTTTCTCCAGCCTCGATGGCGTGGCCCAGGTCCGCATCGGCGGCCGCCAGCGCTATGCGATGCGGATCTGGCTGGACCGTGACCAGCTGGCGGCGCGCGGGCTGACCACCGGCGACGTGGAAACCGCGCTGCGCAACGAGAACGTGGAACTGCCGGCCGGCCGCATCGAATCGACCGACCGCGATTTCACCCTGCGCGTGGAGCGCAACTACATCAAGCCCGAAGACTTCGCGACCATCCCGCTGGGCAAGGGTCGTGACGGTTACGTGGTGCGCATGGGCGATGTGGCGAAGATCGAGCTGGCCTCGGCCGAGCGCCGCGCGTACTACCGCAGCAACGGCGAGCCGGGCATCGGCCTGGGCATCGTCAAGACCTCCACCGCCAACTCGCTGGACGTGGCGCGTACTGCGCGCGCTGAAGCCGAACGGGTCGCGCTGACCCTGCCCAAGGGCACGCAGATCTTCGTTGCCTTCGACAACACCACCTTCATCGAAGCCGCGGTGGACCGCGTCTACGCCACGCTGGTGGAGGCGATGATCCTGGTGCTGGCAGTGATCTGGCTGTTCCTCGGCAGCTTCCGCGCTGCGCTGATTCCGGCGGTGACGGTGCCGGTCTGCCTGGTCGCCGCGTTCATCGCGCTGTATGCGTTCGACTTCTCGATCAACCTGCTGACCCTGCTTGCCCTGGTGCTGTGCATCGGCCTGGTGGTGGACGATGCGATCGTGGTGGTGGAGAACGTGCAGCGCCGCATCGACCTGGGCGAGCCCCCGCTGGTCGCCTCCAAGCGCGGTACCACGCAGGTCGCCTTTGCGGTGATCGCCACCACCGCGGTGCTGGTGGCGGTGTTCCTGCCGGTCGGGTTCCTGGAAGGCAATACCGGGCGCCTGTTCCGCGAACTGGCAGTGGCGCTGGCGGCGGCGGTGGCGTTGTCCGCCTTTGTGGCGCTGACGCTGACGCCGATGATGGCCTCCAAATTGCTCAAGCCGCATACCGGGCAGGCACCGCGTGGCCTGCATGGCTTCATCAACCGCAACCTGGAACGCCTGGCCGGGGCCTATGGGCGGGTGCTCGACCACCACGTGGACCGCACCTGGATCTACCTGCTGGTGATGGTGGCCGCACTGGCCGCCAGCTGGGGCCTGCTCAAGCTGCTGCCGTCGGAACTGGCGCCGGCCGAAGACCGCGGTTCGTTCCAGATCATGATCGACGGCCCGGAAGGCGCCGGCTACGACTACACCGTGCAGCAGGTGCAGCAGGTGGAATCGATGCTGGCACCGCATGTTGGCCCGGACAAACCGATCGTGCGCGCCAATCCACGCGTGCCCGGTGGTTGGGGTGCCAGCGAGGAAATGCACACCGGCCGCGTCAGCATCTTCCTGCAGCCGTGGCGCCAGCGCAGCGAAGGCACGCCGGAAGTGGCCAACGAACTGCAGAAGGAACTGGACACCATCCGCGGCGTGCGCGTGCGTACGCAGGTGGGCGGTGGCCTGGTGCGCAGCGGCGGGCAGCCGTTCCAGATCGTGCTGGGCGGCCCGGAATATGCCGAGATCGCGCAGTGGCGCGACCGTATCCTGCTGCGCATGGCCGACAACCCCGGCCTGGTCGGCCCGGACTCGGATTACAAGGAAACGCGGCCGCAGATGCGGGTCAACATCGACCGCCAGCGTGCGGCCGACCTCGGCGTGCCGGTCACCGCGATCGGTTCGGCACTGGAAACCATGATGGGCTCGCGCCGCGTCACCACCTTCGTCGACAACGGCGAAGAGTACGACGTGCTGGTGCAGGCCGGTCGCGATGGCCGTGCCAGCCCGGCCGACCTGGCCGCCATCCGCGTGCGCGCGACGTCCGGCGAACTGGTGCCGCTGTCCAACCTGGTCACGCTGAGTGAGGTGGCCGAGGCCGGCACCCTGAACCGCTTCAACCGCCTGCGCTCGATCACCATCAACGCGGGCCTGGCGCCGGGCTATCCGCTGGGTGAAGCCATTGCCTGGGCGCAGCAGGTCACGCGCGAGGAGCTGCCGCAGTACGCACAGGTGAACTGGAAGGGCGAATCGCGCGAATACCAGAGTGCCGGTGGCGCGGTGCTGCTGACCTTCGCCATGGCGCTGCTGGTGGTCTACCTGGTGCTGGCCGCGCAGTTCGAGAGCTTCATCCACCCGCTCACCATCATGCTGACCGTGCCGCTGGGCGTGCTCGGCGCGCTGGTCGGGTTGTGGGTGAGTGGCGGTACCGTGAACCTGTTCAGCCAGATCGGCATCGTCATGCTGGTCGGCCTGGCCGCGAAGAACGGCATCCTGATTGTTGAATTCGCCAACCAGCTGCGTGACGACGGAAGAACCGTGCGCGAGGCGATCATCGAATCGGCGATGGTGCGCCTGCGCCCGATCCTGATGACCTCGATCGCCACCGTGGTCGGCGCGATTCCGCTGGTGGTGGCCGGTGGCCCCGGTTCGGCCAGCCGTGGCACCATCGGCATCGTGATCATCTTCGGTGTGACCCTCTCGACGTTCCTGTCGCTGTTCGTGGTGCCGGCGTTCTACGCGCGGCTGGCGCCCTACACCCGCTCGCCGGAAGCGGTGAAGCGCGAGCTGGAGAAGCAGGAGGCGGAGTCGCCGTCGGTGGGTGGGCATGCCTGATCCGACCACCGTGCTGCGAGGCGACGGCTTCCAACTGCGCCCCTGGCGCCCGGATGATCTGGAATCGCTGCTGCGCCATGCCAACGACGCCGAGGTATCGCGGGGCCTGCGTGATCGTTTCCCATACCCGTACACGCGCGAGGATGGCGAGGCCTTCCTCGCCGGTCGCGTGCTGGCCCCTGGCACCCTGAACCTGGCCATCGAGATCGACGGCCAGGCCTGCGGCAGCGTCGGGGCCCAGCAGGGCAGTGCCGAGCGCGGGCACATGGCGGAACTGGGCTACTGGCTCGGCCGGGCCTACTGGGGCCAGGGGCTGATGACCCGGGTGGTCGGCCTGTTCGCACCCTGGGTGATGGACGAGCTGCGCCTGTTCAGGCTGCAGGCCGGGGTGGTCGACTTCAACCTCGGCTCGGCCCGGGTGCTGGAAAAGAACGGTTTCCAGGAAGAAGGCGTGGACCGCTGCGCGGTCTACAAGCGCGGGGTGCTGCACGACCTGCGCCGCTTCGCCCGGGTGCGCACGCAGCTGCCCTGAACACGCGGGCCGGCCGCGGTAGAGCCGAGGCCGTGCTCGGCCGCCGTCATCACCACGCCGAGCATGGGCTCGGCTCTACAACACAGCGCTACCGCAGCGGCCTTCGATCAGGGAGAATCGACCGGTCCCCTCCAGCCGACGGGACGTCCTTACAACCCGCCGACTGGAGAGAGCGCGCGTGGAAGCTACCGTACATTTCATCAACAGCATCATCTGGAGCAAGGCACTGATCTTCGTGTGCCTGGGCGCCGGCCTGTTCTTCAGCCTGCGCACGCGCTTCATGCAGATCCGCGGCTTCCTCGAGATGTGCCGCCTCACCGTCAAGGGTGAGAAATCCGACGCCGGTGTGTCGTCCTTCCAGGCCCTGGCCATGTCGATGGCCGGGCGCATGGGTATCGGCAACATCGCCGGCGTGGCCACCGCCATCGCCTTCGGCGGCCCCGGTGCGATCTTCTGGATGTGGGTGATGGGCTTCCTCGGCGCATCCACCTCGTACGTGGAATGTACGCTGGCACAGATCTACAAGACCAAGGACGCCGAAGGCCGCTACCGTGGTGGCCCGGCGTACTACATCGAAAAGGCCATGGGCCTGAAGTGGTACGCGCTGGTCTTCGCCATTGCCACGATCATTGCGGCCGGTTTCCTGATGCCCGGCGTGCAGGCCAACGCCATCGCCGACAGCATCATCAACGCCTGCCGTGGCACCGCGCTGTGTGGTCCGCTGGATGGCCAGACGATGGGCATGGAGTCGGTGCAGGCGCTGAAGCTGGGCATCGGCATCGTGGTGGCGCTGCTGCTGGGCGTGGTGATCTTCGGCGGCGTCAAGCGCATCGCCAACTTCGCCGAAGTGGTGGTGCCGTTCATGGCGGCAGCCTTCATCCTGACCGCCATCGTCATCATGATCATCAACTACGATCGCGTGCCGGAGATGTTCGGCATCATCTTCAGCAGCGCCTTCGGCACCCACGCCGCGTTCGGCGCGATGATGGGCCTGGCGGTGGAGTGGGGCATCAAGCGCGGCATCTACGCAAACGAAGCCGGCCAGGGCTCGGGCCCGCACGCGGCAGCCGCCTCGGAAGTCTCGCACCCGGCCAAGCAGGGCTACGTGCAGGCCTTCGCCATCTACTTCGACACCATGATGGTGTGCACCGCCACCGCGTTCCTGATCCTGGCCAGCGGCACCTACAACGTGTACTCGCCGGCAGGTGCCGGCGCCCCGCCGATCTTCCAGGGCCTGGCCGGCATTCCGGAAGGCGCGGGCTACGCCCAGGCGGGTGTGGAAGCCGTGCTGCCGGGCTGGGGCTCGGCGTTCGTGTCGATCGCGATCTTCTTCTTCGCCTTCACCACGATCATGGCCTATTACTACATGGCCGAAACCAACCTGACCTACGTCAACCACAACAAGAAGCGCCCGCTGACCGTGCTGGTGCTGCGCCTGGGCATCATCGGCATGGTGGTGTTCGGCGCGTTCCATAATGCAACCCTGGCCTGGGCGCTGGGTGACATCGGCGTGGGCCTGATGGCCTGGCTGAACATCATTGCCATCCTCATCATCCAGAAGCCGGCCATGCTGGCCCTGCGCGATTACGAGCGGCAGAAGAAGCTGGGCCTGGATCCGATTTTCGACCCCGATGCCCTGGGCATCAAGAACGCCGATTTCTGGCGTCAACGCAAGCTGGAGTTGTCCCGTAGTGAATGATCCCTGGAAGAATGCCCGCCGTCCGTCGTCGCGACCGCCGCGGGCCACCCCGCTGCCGCCGCGTGAGGGCGGCACCCCGCCACCGCCGGGGCGGGGCAACGACGAACTGCGCCTGTACGGCTGGAACGCCGTGCAGGCCCTGTTCGCCAAGCGCCCGCAGGCACTGCGCAAGCTGTACCTGGTGGATGCGCTGATTCCGCGCATGCAGCCTGTGTTGAAGTGGTGCGTGGCCAACCGTGTGGGCTACCGCGTGGTGGAGGAGGGCGACCTCAACAAGCTGGCCGCTACCACGCACCACGAAGGCCTGGTGGCCGACGTGCTGCGCGCGCCCGTCGTGCCGCTGGCGCAGTGGCTGGAGGATCTGGGCGAAGGCTCGGCGCTGGCGTTGTGGCTGGACGGTGTCGGCAATCCCCACAACTTCGGCGCAATCCTGCGCTCGGCCGCGCACTTCGGTGTCAAGGCGCTGCTGCTGCCGTCCGGCAGCACGCTGGCGTTGTCCGGTGCCGCCGCACGCGTGGCCGAGGGTGGTGCGGAGTCGGTGCCGCTGGTGCAGTTGCCGGAGACTGCCCAGGCGATGGCGCAGCTGCGTGCAGCCGGCTTCGGGCTGGCTGCGACCCTCGTTGAGGGTGGCGACGACGTGTTCCGCGCATCGCTGCCGTCGCGTCTTGTGTACGTGATGGGCGCTGAAGGCGAGGGCATGGACCGCAGCCTTGCCAGCGAATGCGACCTGCAGGTCTCGATTCCCGGCAGCGGCGCGGTGGAAAGCCTGAACGTGGCCTCGGCCACCGCCGTGCTGCTCGCGCAGTGGGCCAGTCGACGCATGAGGTGAGAACGGCAGGGGGCCAGGTCGAGTTGAGCTGAACCCTGGGCCGTTTGAAGTGTCTCGGCTCGGGAAGTGAACGAGCCGGGACGCTATTCCAGCAACGTACGGGCTAGAACTGCACTTTCGTCTGCCAGGAGGTTACGAGCTCCACGTTGGCGCTCAGCAACGCAAGAGCGCACGCCATCTCTCCAGCCTCGAAACATTGTCCGGGCTGGCAAGTGGTGTCGGCGGGATTATGCATGAGCTGGTTTCTCAGATTGCGCAGATAAGTGAGAGCTGGCTTATGCTGGTCGCTAAGCGGTCCTCCTTCACAAAGATTGTCGATGAGCTTCCAGGTTTTGGGAGATTCCGCGCTTCCCGGATTCTTCATCATCCAGTGCCATCGAAGGGAGGATTCGATGACGAACCACGACAGGACGAACGACATTCTGTAGTCGTTGTCGGAGTATGCAGTTTTGGCTTTGAGTAGATAAGAGAGCCAGGTAACGCGATGTTCGTCGCGTGCAATGAGCGCGAACTTCTGAAGCGCAAGACGCGCAACCTCCACATCAACTACCTCGTGTGGAATCCTCCAGCCGGGTGCTTCGAGAGGAGACGGGGCCAGTGCGCCGTCGGAAACCCATCGCGACATTGCATGCATGACCGTCGTCAAGGTGCGGGCGCTGCCAAAACTGACGTTCACCGGGAAGCCATCGAGAAATCCGATCTTGCAGATGTCGTTAGCACGGGTTGCTGTAGCGGAAACTTCGTAGGAGTCCGGATGCTTTATCGACTCTGATTCCAGGCACAACTGCAGTGCGTTGGCGTAATCCAGATGTCGATCCATCCATAGCGCGGACTGATCAAAATCACCTGCAACGCTCATGTCTGGTGTGGTTCGAGAAAGGTGATGCACGTGCAAAAGCATTAGACCGTTGACGCAGATTGCCGCATCGAATTGATCGGTCTGAAGGCTTGCCCTCACCTCCGGAATAATGCCGCGCAGGCAATCATTCTGTTCGGGATCGTAGATGTCGATGCGTTCTCCCAGCCAGAATGGATGGGCGCTGTGGAATCCCAAGTGGAATTCCATTTTGTCGAGCATTTCGAAACCTTCCATGGGCATTTTCCTTGATGATGGGATGCCTTCATGCGGGAGGGCGGCAGATGAAAGGAAGAGGAGAAGACGCCAAACCTGAAAATTGGCGTCTTCCGTCGTCACCGCATCATTCGTTCGGCGGCGTGGTCGCCTTGGCTTCGCTGCCGAAGTTGCCATCGGCCTCTGCCGCCAGGTACGCGAACACGGTGTATGCAGCCACGTTCTGCGCCAGCGCCTTCGGGTCGATCTTGTCCAGCGTGTCGTCGGCGGTGTGGTGCAGGTGGAAGTAGTCCGAGCCGTCCTGCGCCAGCCATGCCCACGCGCCACCCTTGGCGGCCAACGGGCCGACGTCCGGGCCCGGGCCACCCTTGTCGGCCTGGTACTCGATGCCCAGCGGCTTCATCACTTCGGCAATCTGCTTCGTCGCTTCGCGCGAGCCTTCCGGGTTCGGCGAACCGGTATTGAAGGCATAGATGCGGCCGGCACCGAAGTCACTCTCGGCCGCCAGCTGGTGCAGGGCCACGTCCTTGGCATGCGCCTCGGCGTAGGCCTTGCCGCCATACAGGCCCTGTTCTTCGTTGGCGAAGGCGATCACGCGGATGGTGCGCTTCGGCGCCTGCTTGAGCTGGCCGATCAGATGGCCCGCAGCCATGGTGATGCCCACGCCTGCGCCGTCATCCACCGCGCCGGTGCCCAGATCCCAGGAATCCAGGTGGCCGCCGATCACCACCACTTCCTTCGGCAGGCTGCGGCCGGTGATCTCACCGATCACGTTGTACGAGGTGGCGGTGCCATCCCAACCGCAGTCCAGCGCCACCTTCACCGTGGTGCTGCCACGTGCCAGCAGGCGGGCCAGCTGGTCGGCGTCGGGCACCGACAGTGCTGCAGACGGCACCGGGGTCAGGCCGTCGTCGAAGCGGGTGATGCCGGTGTGCGGCACGCGGTGCGAGTCGGTACCGGCCGAGCGCATCAGGAAACCGATCGCGCCCTTGCGGATTGCTTCGGACGGGCCCTTGCTGCGGATCGCGCCACCACGGCCATAGTCGCGGCCATCGCGGAACGGCAGCATCTGGTAATCGACGAACGCGATCTTGCCCTTCAGCGAACCGGCCGGTGCGGCCTGCAGTGCGGCCAGGTCGGCGAAGCGGACCACTTCGGCTTCAACGGTGCCGCCCGGGCTGCCACCCAGCGCCGTGATCTGCAGCGGCTGCGGGTTCCTGCCGGTCACCGCGGCGTGTTCACTGCGGCGCTCCCACTTCGGGAACGTCACCGGTTCCTTCCACACCTTGTCGAAGCCGAGGGCCTTGAACTTGGCTTCGGCCCAGGCCACGGCGCGGGCGTCGGCTTCGCTGCCGGCGATGCGCGGGCCGATTTCGGTGGTGAGCGATTCAACCACCTTCCAGCCGGTGTCATCGGCCAGCGCCTGGTCGCGCAGCTGCGCAGCGGTGGACAGCGACGCCGGGGGCAGGGTGGTGGTGTGCGGCGCCGCGAAGGCCGGGGCGGCCAGCAGGGCGAGGGAGGATGCGATGGCAAGGACGCGGCGACGCATGGACAGCTCCGGGAAGGGACCAAGCCTTGGAGCTTAACAGTCGTTCAGGCCGGCGCATGGGCGGGAGGTCATGGCTGCCGCGAACGCTGTTTTCCGCCACGTCCGGCAAAGCGAAAGCCCCGCCAGGGCGGGGCTTTCGTGCAGTCGCGGTAGTGCCGGCCGCTGGCCGGCTCCCGCATGTTCCGATGTTGCCGGCCAGCGGCCGGCACTACCGGTAGGCGGCCTTACTTCTTCAGGCTGTCGCGGATCTCGCGCAGCAGCACCACTTCCTCGGCCGGTGCGGCCGGGGCGGCTTCCTGCTTGCGCGACAGGCGGTTGATCGTCTTGACCACCAGGAAGATGGCGAAGGCCACGATCACGAACTGGATCAGCGTATTGATGAAGTCGCCGTAGCCGATCACCACGGCCGGGATTTCCTTGCCGTCGGCACCGATGCTGGCCGGTGACAACGTCCACGCCAGCTGCGAGAAATCCACCTTGCCGATCAGCATGCCCAGCGGCGGCATGATGATCTTCTCGACCAGTGCGGTCACGATCTTGCCGAAGGCCGCGCCGATCACCACGCCGACGGCGAGGTCGATGACGTTGCCGCGCATCGCGAATTCCTTGAACTCGGTGAGCATTCCCATTGTTGTTTTTCTCCGGTGGGGGAAGTGGACAGCGCGCAGGGTAGCGCAGGTGATGTCAGCCGGCGATCACGCCGTGGCGCTCGGCCACGTTTTCCAGGCGGGCACTGAAGCGGTCGCCGGGCTTCAGCGCGGCCACTCCGGACGGGGTACCCATGAACACCAGGTCGCCGGCACGCAGCTGCCACAGCTTGGACAGCTCATGCAGAATCTCCGGCACGTTCCAGATCATCTGGTCCAGCAGCGCCTGCTGGCGCACTTCGCCGTTGACCTCCAGCGACAGGTTCAGCGCGGCCAGGTCGCCGACTTCCTCGGCGTGGACGATTTCACTGATCGGCGCGGAAGCATCGAAGCCCTTGGCCGCATCCCACGGGTGGCCCTTGTCCTTGGCGGCGGCCTGCAGGTCGCGGCGGGTCAGGTCCAGTCCAACGGCATAGCCGTAGACCAGCGCCTCGGCGTCGGCCATGGCCAGCTCGCCCACGGGCGCGTCACGGCCGATCGCCACCACCAGCTCCACTTCGTGGTGCAGGTTGGCGGTTGCCGGGGGATAGGGAATGGCATCGTCGTGGCCGACCACGATCGCATCGGCCGGCTTGCTGAAGAACATCGGACGGCCGCGATCGTCGGCCGCCGGCACTGCTGCGCCCATTTCGCGGGCATGGTCGGCGAAGTTGCGGCCGACGCAGTAGATACGGTGCACGGGGAAACTGCCGCCACCGGCTACCGGCACACGCGGCAGGGCTACGGCAGGGATCACATCGGAGACATCGGACATGCGGGCATCCAGGAAGGGCGTGCCCGCAGTCTAGAACGCATGGCGCCCGCCGTCAGCGGGCGCGGAGGGCGTGGATCAACGCGAGGCCGGCAGCACCGGCTTGCGCACCACGCGGTACTCGCCTTCGACCACGGTCGGATCGACCGGACGGGCAACGCCCGGCTTGCGCGAGGCCAGCAGCTTCCACGCCAGGCCGACCAGGATCATCGCCGCACCGACGAACACGCCGATGAACACCATCGCCGCCAGGATCGCCAGGCCAAGCAGGCCCACGGCAACGCGCACCAGCGGGTGACGCGGCTTGCGCGGCGCGAACAGGGTGCGGAACTGGTTGAAGGCGGATGCGCGATTGAACATGGCGGCTCGATAGGCTGGGATCAGCGAAACCAGAGTATCGGGAGGTGCCACTGTCATTGAGTGAAAAACTCGTTAAATATAGCCTGTGCTTATTACGAATCAATGACTTGTGTTCATGTTGCAGCCAGTCACCTGAGCGGGCGTGCGACAATGCGCGTTTACTGTCCGAGCCTTCGCCATGACTGCCGCCGCTGCCCTGATCGCCCTTGATGCCATTGCCGATGGCGCGTTTGCCGAGGTCGAAGCGGTGGTTGATGGCGATGCCGAATCGCTGGTGCTGTACCGCGATGGCGCGCAGGTGCGCGCGTTCCTGAACATCTGCCCGCACGCCGGCCGTCGCCTGGACTGGGCGCCGGGCCAGTTCCTGAAGAGCCGCGAGGGCCACCTGGTGTGCGCCGCCCACGGCGCTTCGTTCGCGCTGGACAGCGGCGACTGCATCGCCGGCCCCTGCAAGGGCGACCGCCTGCGCGCGGTGCCGGTGGACGTGCGCGACGGGCAAATCTACCTGGCCTGACCTATCGGTGTGCGGACCAACGGTCCGCACCCACCGGATCAACAGATATCCAGAGATCCATCCACGCATGGCGTGGATCTACCGTGTCGACCAAGGTCGACATCTACCAAAGCAGTGCAGGACGCCGTTCCGACAGATCGCAGAAATCTGTCGAAGGCGGGGTGGGTCCGGTTGCGGGGGCGTGAGCCGCATGGATGCGGCGACCGAGCTTACAGGGACGTACTCGCAGCGTCCCCCGCAACCGGACCCACCCCGCCATCCCACGGATAGCCCGCTGTTGCTGTTGCTTCGGCCGTTGCCGTTGCCTCTGCGGGTGCAGGGCGCAGCCCTGCCAACAAACCCAACCCTCAGAACATCAGGTTGATCATCAGCACCACCACGCAGGTGTAGATCAGCGACAGCGGGCCGCCGACCCGCCACATCTCGCGCGGGGTGTAGTTGGCCGGGCCGGTGATCATCGAAATCACCGGGTTGGAGGCCGTCATCAGATTGTTGGACGCCGACAGCGCCACGATCAGCGCGAACGCCGTCGGGTTGCCGCCCGCCGCCAGCGCCAGGTTCACCGCAATGGGCACCATCACGATGGTGGCGCCCACATGGCTGATCACCAGCGAGAACGCCGTGGTCAGCAGCGCCAGCGCCACCTCCAGTACCCATACCGGAATACCGGTGGGTAGCTTGTCGATGGTATGGCCGGCCACCCATGCCGCCGCGCCACTGGAATCCATCGCCCAGCCGAGCGGGATCAGCCCAGCCATCATGAACACTGTCTTCCAGTTGATCGAGGCGTAGGCCTCGTCCATGCGCAGCACGCCGGTCAGCAGCATGCCGGCCACGCCGGTCATCAGCGTCAGCGCCACCGGCAGCTTGCTGGTCAGCGCGATCAGGATGGTCAAGGCGAAGATCGCCATCGCGATCTTGAACTTGTGCGGGCGCTGCTCGCCGGTCGGGTAGTCGGTCACCACCACGAAGTCACGGCTGCGGGCGGCCTGCGCCAGGTCGGTCCAGATGCTGTGGAAGACCAGCATGTCGCCGGCGCGCAGCTGCATGTCGCGCACGTCCTCGCGGATCACCTGCTTGTCGCGGTTGATCGCCAGCAGGCTGATGCCGCGCTCCTTGCGCAGGCGCAGATCGGCCGCGCTCTTGCCGATCACGTTCGAGGTCGGTGGCACCACGGCCTCGGAAATGCCGGCGCGGCTGGGGTTGAACAGGTCGCCCAGGTGCTTCAGCCGCGAAGACATGCGCAGGAACTGGTTCTGCGCGAAATCGTTGATCTGCTCGCGCGGGCCCATCGCGCCGAGCACGCTGCCGACCCAGATGCGCATCTCCGCCGGTGGCGCCAGGCGGGTGTCATTGCCGGTTTTCAGGGCCAGCAGCAGCGGGGCATCGTGCAGGTTCTCGGCCTCGCCCAGGGTCATGCCCACCAGCGGGCTTTCGGCACTGACCACCAGCTCGAACACATCGCCTTCGATGCCATAGGTCTTGGCGAAGTAGCTCTCGGTGCGCGCGGGCGTGACCCCGTCGTTGACCAGGTTCTCTTCCTCGATCAGCTTGCGGTCGCCGTAGTAGCGGAAATACAGCAGCGAAGCGATCAGCAGCGCCACGCCGATCGGCAGCGGTGCGAACATGCGCAGCGGCTCGATGGTGGCCAGGCCGGAAGGCAGGTTGTTGTTGGCCGAGGCCAGCAGATCGTTCAGCAGGATCAGCGGTGAATTGCCGACCATGGTCAGCGCACCACCCATCACGATTGCCGCCGAAATGGGCAGCAGCAGGCGCTGCAGGGTCAACCCGGTGCGCGCGGCCAGTCGCGAGGCGACCGGCAGGTACAGCGCCATCACCGACGGGTTCTGCATGAAAGAGGAATTCAGGCCGGCAATGGCCGTGGTCATCATCAGCAGCCGCTGCTCGACACCATGGCCGCGCCGCAACAGCCAGGCGGCCAGCCGGTTCAGCGCCCCGGTGCGGTCCAGGCCCGCACCGAGGATGGTGGTGGCGATGATGCTCATCACCGCGTTACCGGAGAAGCCGCCGAAGATTTCCTCCGGCGCGATCAGCCCGGTGACACCGAGCACCACCAGCACCACCAGCGCGACCACGTCGGCGCGGATGCGCTCGAACAGGAACATCGCCATCGTGAAGCCGACCAGCCCGAGCACGAGCTTCATGTCGTTGGTCAGCGTCAGCGCGGTATCCATGTGGGGCGCGGTGTCCTCAGGCGATCGTCAGGTGCGGTCGTACAGCAGGTCCCAGACGCCGTGGCCGAGCTTCTGGCCGCGGGTCTCGAAGTGCGTCTGCGGCCGCCAGTCCGGGCGCGGCACGCTGCCACGCGGGCCGGCGCGGTTGACCAGGCCAGCGGTGGCGTCGAGCACGTCCCACATCTGCTCGGCATAGTCTTCCCAGTCGGTAGCGCAGTGCAGGCGGCCGCCCGGGCGCAGCTTGCGCACCAGCAGCTCGGCAAATGCAGGCTGCAGCAGGCGGCGCTTGTTGTGGCGCTTCTTGTGCCACGGGTCCGGGAAGTAGATGCGCACTTCATCCAGTGCGCCATCGGCAATCTCGTTCTGCAGCACTTCCACCGCATCGTGGTGGTACAGGCGCACGTGGTCGGCGTTGTCGTCGGCCAGCGCGTTCAGCAGCCGGCCCACGCCGGGCGCATGCACTTCGATGCCGATGTAGTCACGCGACGGATCATGCTGGGCGGCGAAGCGCAGCGCGGCACCGTTGCCGAAGCCGATTTCCAGCACCTTGTGCGCCTGGCGGCCGAAGGTGGCGTCCAGATCACGCGGCTGGCCGTTGTAGTCAATGCCGAAACGCGGCCAGCGCTCGTCGAACGCGCGCTGCTGGGCGGGGGTGAAGCGGCCCTGGCGCAACACGAAGCTGCGCACCTCGCGGCGGCCCTCGCTCACGGTGAAGGGCTTGGGCGGGGCCTTGGAACCGGCGCTGTCGAAGGGATTGGTCATCAGCCGATCAACCCATCCACCGGGGAGGAGGCGCTGGCGTAGCGCTTGCGCGGGATGCGTCCGGCCAGGAAGGCCTCGCGGCCGGCCTCGACCGCCTTGCGCATGGCGCTGGCCATCAGCACCGGGCTGCGTGCACCGGCAATGGCGGTGTTCATCAGCACGCCGTCGCAGCCCAGCTCCATCGCGATCGCCGCATCCGACGCGGTGCCCACGCCGGCGTCGACGATGATCGGCACCTTGGCGTCTTCGATGATCTGCAGCAGGTTGTACTTGTTCTGGATGCCCAGGCCCGAACCGATCGGCGCAGCCAGCGGCATCACTGCAGCGCAGCCGATCTCTTCCAGGCGCTTGGCCAGGATCGGGTCGTCGGAGGTGTAGACCATCACCTCGAAGCCGTCCTTGACCAGCTGTTCGGCGGCCTTGAGGGTCTGCACCACGTCCGGGTACAGCGACTTCTGGTCGCCCAGCACTTCCAGCTTGGTCAGGTTGTGGCCGTCCAGCAGCTCACGGGCCAGCCGGCAGGTACGCACCGCGTCTTCGGCGGTGTAGCAGCCCGCAGTGTTGGGCAGGATGGTGTAGCGCTCCGGCGGCAGCACGTCGAGCAGGTTCGGCTCGCCCGGGTTCTGCCCGATGTTGGTGCGGCGGATGGCCACGGTGACGATCTGGGCGCCTGCAGCCTCGGTGGCCAGGCGGGTTTCTTCCAGATCCTTGAACTTGCCGGTGCCGGTCAGCAGCCGCGAGCCATAGGTCTTGCCGGCGATCACCAGCGAATCGGGGGAGACATGAACGTTCATGGCGCGATTATCGCTTATCCGCCTGAAGATGGGATCACGCAATGGCGTGCAGCCAGCAGAAGGGTAAAGGTAGTGCCGGCCGCTGGCCGGCAGATGCAGGGTGCCTGACAGCGTCGGATTGCCGGCCAGCGGCCGGCACTGCCCGGGATGGCCTCAGCCCCCGCCCAGCGCGTGCACGATCTCCACCACGTCGCCTTCGGCCAGGAGATGCTCGCCATGGCGGCTGCGGCTGACGATCTCGCCGTTGACCTCCACCGCCACCCGGCGCTGCAGCAGCTGCTCGGCCTCAAGCAGGTCGTGGAGGGTCGCCGAAGCGGGCAGGGTGCGGGGTTCGCCGTTGAGCTGGATGTTCATCCCTGCATTGTCGCTGAAAGCCCGTCGGGATCGGAACGTTTGTAATTTGAACCGGGCGCCAGCTCCGGCACAGCAGGTTTCGGCGTGGTCAGGCGACAATCCATGCGGCGGCGCAGCGTGAGCAAACGGCGGCGCGGTGAAACCATTGACCGTGCGCCGGCGTACGTGCGCCGGATTCCAACTTGTTTACCCCACAGGAGTTCCTAGATGCAGCTCAGCAAACACCCGATCCGCTCCCTCATGGCGGCTGCGATCGCACTGGCCGCGCTGCCGGCCATGGCAGGCGAAAATCCGTATTCCAAGGCGGTGTTCTTCGGTGACAGCCTCACCGATGCCGGCTACTTCCGCCCGCTGCTGCCCGAGGCCACGCAGGGGCTCTCCGGCCAGTTCACCACCAACCCGGGCTGGGTGTGGTCGCAGCAGGTCGCCAATTACTACGGCCTCAACAAGGACCCCAACGGCAACGGCCAGAACGGCGACAACTACGCTGTCGGCGGCGCCCGCGTGTCGGTCGAAGGCAGCGGTGCCCTCGGCGCGATCCCTTCGTTGAAGTCGCAGGCGGCCCGCTACCTGGCGGCAAACGGTGGCAAGGCTGACCGTAACGCCCTGTATACCGTCTGGGGTGGCGCAAACGACCTGTTTGCCGCCGCCGGCGCTGCCGGTGCGGGTGCGCCGCCGGCCCAGGTGCAGGGCATCATCGGCGCGGCGGTCACCGACCAGATCGCGCTGGTCGGTGCCCTGAAGCAGGCCGGTGCCCAGTACGTGCTGGTGCCGAACCTGCCGGACGTGGGCATCACCCCGCAGTTCCGCGGCCCCAATGCAGCGGCTGCCACCGCCATGTCGGTCGGCTACAACAAGGCGCTGTATGGCGGCCTGAAGCAGGCGGGCATCGAGTTCATTCCGCTCGATACCTTCAGCATCCTGCGTGAAGTGACCGCCAACCCGGGCATGTACGGCTTCACCAACGTCACCGGCACCGCCTGCAAGATCAACCCGGCCAACACCACGGGCAGCATCATCGGCTGCAACCCGACCACCTACGTCAGCCCCGATGCGTACCAGACCTATCTGTTCGCCGATGGCGTGCATCCGACCGTTACCGGTCACCAGCTGCTGGGCCAGTACGCCGTCTCGGTGCTGGAGGCTCCGCGCCTGCAGCAGGTGCTGAGCCACTCGGCACAGACAGTCGGCCGTTCGCGTGCGGACCAGGTCAGCAACCACCTGGGCGCCCGTCCGGCCGATGGCCTGTCGTGGTGGGGTGGCGTGCGCGGTGACCTGCAGCGCTATGACCACGCCGACCTGTACGACGGCGTGGCGCCGGCCGGCCTGTTCGGTGTCGACTGGGCACGCAACGGCGTGGTGGTCGGCGGCTTCGCCGGCTTCGGTCGCATGAGTGCCGACTTCGGCAACAGCCGTGGCGATTTCACCCAGAAGGACACCACCGCCGGCCTGTTCGCTGCCTGGTATGGCGACCGCGTCTGGGTCAACGGCCAGGTCAGCTACACCTGGTTGTCGTATGACGTGAACCGCAAGGTCCAGCTGGGCCCGGCTACCCGCGAACACGGTGGCTCGCCGGACGGCAGCAACCTGACCGCTGCACTGAATGCCGGTTACGAGTTCGGCACCGAAGGTGGCTTCCGCCACGGCCCGATCGCTGCGGTGATCTGGCAGAAGGTCAAGATCGATGGTTACAGCGAAAGCGCTGCTGCGGGCACGCTGGCCACCGCCCTGGGCTACGACCGCCAGAACGTCGACTCGACCGTCGGCCGCATCGGCTGGCAGGCCCGCTTCGATGGCGGCACCGTCAAGCCGTACGTGCAGGTGACCTACGACCACGAGTTCGAGGACACCAAGCAGGCCAGCGCGTGGCTGCAGACCCTGCCGGAACTGGGCAGCTACCGCGTGCCGGGCCTGGACTTCGACAAGAACTACGCCACCGCTGTTCTGGGTGCGCGCATGGACCTGTTCGGCCTGCAGGGCAACGTTGGCCTGAGCACCACGGCCGCGCAGAAGCGCGCCCGTGACGCGACGATCTTCGCCACCGTGGGTGGCAGCTTCTGATGAATGCAACATCCCGGGCACCGCAAGGTGCCTGGGATGCCTGCACGGCAGCGCCGGGTCATGCCCGGCGGGTGCGGCGGCCACCATTGCGCAACACCGGCCGCTCCGCATAGACTTTCACCCGCAATGCGGGCGTAGCTCAATGGTAGAGCTGTAGCTTCCCAAGCGTGCGACACGAGCCGTGCCGCACGTTCAACCGACCAGGCGGTTTCCTGGCCACAGCTGTACAGATCTCGGTCTGGCAGCAAAACGTCCCCCAGCAACACGGTGGACGATACGTTGAACGGTAGGAGTACATCCCTACTGGCACGGCGAAGGCTGTGCATGCAATTGTTGGTCGTCCACCCTGCCAAGGGTTCTCGAACCAACCCGGTGTTCAGCCACCGGTAGCCAAGGAGTGGTGCGGGAGAAGTAATTCTCCGGTGCTAAGCTCTCCGTTAATGTAGCCATCCTCACGGATACGATTCTCCCGTGAGGGAGGACTCGTGACCTCGGTAGTCGTAACCGAGTAGGCGCTAGGCTGAGTATCAAGGATCAGTACAAACGAATCGCCATATAAACGTCGTCAAGCTAGACGGGCCAACTGCGACTGGGCCCTACCCAAAACGGGACGAGGTCGGATGTTTCTCTGCTTGGTAGAGACACGCTGACAATTGCACCTCCGGCGAAAAGGCGAGATCCTAGGTACTCTGTTGCATGTACGGAACGTGGTAAGCCCAACTGGTTGTCGCCTCGGCGACTAGGTTCTCCGCAAGGAGAAACGATGACCAAGTGGGTATAGGATGGTGGAGTAAGCGAACGCCTCTCTGTAATCGAGGGGATAGGGGATGAAAAGATCGCCCCAACCCGAAAGGGTGCTGACTTCCACCGGGTGGTCTGTCGCTAAACAGGCTTCGCAAACTCATACCCAACGGGGAACGACTCCCCTTTGGGGCGTCTATCCCCTGACGGGCTCTGGGCGGGTGTAGCTCAATGGTAGAGCTGTTGCTTCCCAAGCAACTGACGAGGGTTCGATTCCCTTCACCCGCTCCACTTCAGGAGGTAGATATGGACGCCATCATCGATGGTGATGTCGCCTCCTCACACCTCAGCAACTGGCACTCCATCAACTGGAAAGCCACAAGCTGCGCTGTGTCGAGGATGCAGGCAAGAATAGCGAAGGCAGCTAAGGACAAGCAGTGGCGTAGGGTTAAACGCCTACAAAAGCTACTTGTCCGCTCAACTGCAGCCAAAGCAACGGCTGTACGTCGAGTCACGGAGAACCAAGGCCGTCGTACCCCGGGTGTAGACCGTGCAACGTGGTCGACACCTGCGGCCAAGTGGAATGCCATCAACTCCTTGCAACGTAAGGGATACAAGGCAAAACCGCTTCGCCGAATCCACATCCCCAAGGCCCGAGGTGGCACCCGCCCTCTCGGTATACCGACGATGAAAGATCGAGCAATGCAGGCGCTGTATCTGTATGCACTCGACCCCGTCGCCGAAGCTTATGGGGACATTCACTCATACGGGTTCCGTAGTTTCAGGTCGACAGCCGACGCTGCCGCCCACCTGAAGACCTGTCTGAGCACGAAGACCAGCTCACGCTGGGTGATGGAAGGGGATATCAAAGGTTGCTTCGACAACATCAGTCACGACTGGCTGATGAAACACGTACCAATCGACCGGCATGTGCTGTCGCAGTGGCTGAAAGCAGGCTTCATGGAAGACCGTAAGTTGTTTCCGACGGATGCGGGCACACCACAGGGCGGCATCATTTCCCCTGTGCTCGCAAACATTGTCCTTGACGGGCTGGGCCGGCTCATCGATGCGCTCCCACGCCGCAACAAGTGCAACTTCGTCCGCTACGCAGACGACTTTGTAATCACAGGAGCCTCTGCGGAGATCCTGGAACGCAAGGTCAAGCCGATCGTCGTCAAGTTCCTCGCGGAAAGAGGGCTCACGCTCTCCGAAAGCAAGACGAAGATCACGCACATGGACGAAGGCTTCGACTTCTTGGGTTGGAACTTCCGGAAATTTGGAAATCTCCTCCTTAGAAGGCCGTCGAAACAAAACACCAACGCCTTCATGGCTAAGATCCGCAGCCAGCTCCGGCTGTTGCGGGGATCCACGCAAGACGACGTGCTGCATGTCCTGAACCCGATCATTCGGGGGTGGGGTATGTATCACCAAGTTGTGAACGCCTCAGAACCGTTCGCAAGACTGGATCACCTTATCCACCACGCGGTCTGGTGTTGGGCCAAACGCCGTCACCCCACCAAAGGTCTCCGCTGGATCAAACGTCGGTACTTCCGGC
Source organism: Stenotrophomonas sp. STK17_22 (assembly GCF_051983905.1). Taxonomy (NCBI): domain Bacteria; kingdom Pseudomonadati; phylum Pseudomonadota; class Gammaproteobacteria; order Lysobacterales; family Lysobacteraceae; genus Stenotrophomonas; species Stenotrophomonas sp. STK17_22. The sequence goes on along the minus strand of NZ_CP197010.1, from coordinate 4,146,377 downwards.
GCAACAAGTCCCGCGATTGGATCTTCGGTGTCGGTAAACACACTCTGATGCGCCTGTCGTCCCTCAAGGTCGGCGAATACATCAAGGTGCGGTCTGACGTTAGCCCCTACGACCCCAAGGACGAGAGCTACTTTAATCAGCGGTTGCAATACCGCATGAAGCGCTCGCTGACCGGAAAAAGGAAACTGCTATGGCTTTGGACAAAGCAAGAGGCCAAGTGCGCCTGCTGTGGGCGGAAACTGACCAGCACCAGCTGGCACATCCACCACAAGGTTTTCAGGGTGTACGGGGGGTCTGACCGCCTCTCCAACCTTGTTTTGCTCCACACCACCTGTCACGAGCAGCTTCACGCCCGTGCCAGGCTACGGCTGTCGCCCCCTCCCATAGACGAAGGGGGTTTGTGACTGCTTGAGCCGTGTGAAGGGTAACTTTCACGCACGGTTCTGAGGGGGGAGGGTGGCCGCGAGGCCACCTTCCCACCCGACTACTGACGTGGGTTCGATTCCCATCGCCCGCTCCATGTCTCCAGGGTGTTCACCCCAGGCAGACGCGGCGCAATCGTTGAACCACACCCCAGTCCAGCGTGTGGCAACGGCGCCGGAACCTCATTCTTCAATGCGTCGGGCTGTGGCTCTTCCGAACCACAGCCCGGGTGGCTTATGCGCCTGCTTGCGCAGCCGCGTCCTTGGCCGCGGCAGTGACGGAACTCCCGAAACCGGTATAGGTCGATCCGTTGCAGTGCAGGTATGCGCGGAAGACGACGCCATTCAACTCGGCGTTGTCAAAATAGCAGTGCGTACCGGTCTTGGATGATTTCTTCACAAGCCGCATTGCCATTGCGTTTGAATCGTCGACGCTGGAGCCAAGACCGGCAACGCTCCAGGACTGGCCCGGGCGGTTGCAGGTGTAGGGATACTTATAGCCATGCGCCGACCCATAGTAGTAGTCGACATTGCACCAGGCCTGCGTCGCCGCCAGGTTGATGGCCAGCTCAAGCACGTTCTGTCCCGCAGTAGTGGTCGTCATGCCATAGGCGGAAAGCGGAGAGGAACTGCATTCCGCTTTGATGCCAACACCCGGTGCCGGGATGCTGACATAGGGATCGCGTGCGAAGACACTGCAGACGGGTCCTTCCTCGGCGACGGCAAGGAAGCCATTGGCGTTGGCCGTCGCAGCATCGATATTGCTGCCAACGCCAGCGACCGTTCCATTCGTGCCGCAGCGCCGGATCACCACCCCTCCGCCGTTCGGCAGCATGTCCATGCCGGGGTCGCAGATGCCAGGCCCGATCGAGGATGCCCCTGCCGGTCCGGTGTAATCACGTTCGGCGTTTGCGGCCATCGGGGCCTGCGCGGAAAGCAGTGCAAGCATCAGCGGAAAAGAAATCGCAGCCATTCAAAACCTCGAATCCATGAGTGAGTCGTGACGCTAGCAGAGGCGCAATTCTGGAAAACTGGAATTCGACCAATCCGCCACTGCTGCAAGCCAGTGATTCGATTCAGAATGCCCACGCCCATGGAAATGTGCGGTAGTTCGCGCTGCGTCTCCGGCTGCGCGGCTGCTGCGGCTGGCTCCTGCAACCTCCGCTGTCTGCCGGGCCTGCCGGGCCGCAGGGTTCAGTTGGTGCTGGGCTTGGGGATGCTAAAAGATCGTTAACCCTTGCCTCCCATCGTCCGCTGCCCGGAGCGCGAATGATCCCCGCACTTTTGCCCCTCAGGCGTTGCTTTGATTTTTCAGGGCGATCCAACCGGAAGGAGTTCTGGTCATACTCCCTGTCTGCTGCCCTTGTGGTGGCAGTGGGCTACACCTTGATGGACGGCGGATACTGGCTGACGGGCACCGTGCTGCTCGACGGGGAGGCCTTCGAGCCATTCCGGACGCTGGGGTGGGTCATGACGGTCTGCGCGGTCATCGTCCTCCTTCCGCCCATGCTGGCCCTGGCCGTTCGACGACTGCACGACATCGACGAGTCCGGCTGGTACGTCGTGATCGCGTTCATCCCGTTGGGCGTATTCGTCCTCTTCCCGGTCATGCTTCTGCCGGGCAACGAGGAAGAGAATCGATTCGGCGGTGTTTCCGGCCTGCCAGGTGCCTGACTCAACGCCGGGCGAAGTCCACCAGGTCGGAAGGGTAGTGGGGGCAGGTGCGTAGCGTGGCGTCGTCACCGCCATACAGCACCACCAGCGCAGCCACTTCAAATGCCCAGTAGCCCCAAGCGTTCGGCCCGATCAGGCGCCGGGTCCGCTTCTGAGCCTTTGGCGGCAGCAGGAAGAAGTCGCGGTACTGCACCTGCAGGTAGCCGGCCAGCAGTGAAGGGTCGAACGCTTCAGCGTCGCGCAGCGGCGCGAACAGCTCGGCGAACGGTCGCGGATGAAAGACCTCATCACTGGCTTCCACCAGGCCCAGCGCCGGCGCGCTGAGGTAGTCCAGCACGCGGTCGGTGTCGAAACAGAGCACCTTCTCCACCAGCGCCGGCAGGCGTTCCTGCGCATCCAGCAGCACGCCCAGTGACAACAGCTGCAGTGCGTATTCGTAGTGCTGCGTTGTACGCGATTGCAACGACGCAGCCAGCGCGATGTCGTGGCCTTGCTGTTGCAGGCTGTCCCGGGCAAGGGCCAGCAAACGCGCATGCTCGAGCCAGAGATCTGCTACGTCGGCATGCATCTGCTGCAACGCCGTGGGGGCGAAGCCGCGGTCAACGCCTTTCAGCAGCAGGTTGCTGCCGGTCTGTGCAACCGTCTCCCAGCCGTAGGCATGCTCCAGGGCCGCATGTCCCTGCAGCGGTTCCTGCACAGATTCACCGCCATTGCGCGCATGGCGTGCAAGCAAGGCCATGCCTGCGTTCCAGTCCGCCTGCCAATCCGGCAGGCGAAGCGTGCGGCGCGGCTGGCCCGGGGCCTTGGCCAGTGCTCTCCATCGCGGCAGCATGTCCTGCAGCAGATTCCGGCGATTCACGGCAGTCATCGATTGCATCATCAGCGAGAGTCTAGCGGCATTGCCGGTTCGAACCCATTGCCTGGCACAGCGTTGAAGGTTTGAATGGTGCACAGTCGCCGCCGCCCAGCCTGCATGACCGTTGATCGAATCGCCCTCCGCCGCTTCACCCAGTGGCTGCCGTTCCTGATATGGGTAGCGATCTGCGTGGTGTGGTGGTCGCCTTGGGGTGTGGTCGTTGGCCTGGCCGCATGCCTTGCCCTGGGCGGCGTGCTGCAGCACTTCGATCTGGTCGGCGATGCCGTAGGGGGCGCACTGCTGCGCTCGCGGGCGAAGCTGCCCTTCGCCACCCGGCCGCCCACGCATGATGTCCTGTTGGATTGGGGCGAGCTGGGCATGGGCGGGCCGGCCTACGGCACCCTGATGCTGCGCGATGGCGCCATTGTCGAGGGCGTATCCACCGCAGGCAGCCACGATGCCAGCGGCGAGTGGCTGGCGCTGGCGGGCAGCGCGCTGCGTGTGGCCAGTGGCTACAGTGATCGCAGCGAAGCGGTGATCGTCTACGACGAAGCGGACAAGAGGGTGATGCACCTGCTGTCGATTGTTCCCAGCCTGTTCTGGCAGGAACTGCACGAGCGCCGGCAGCTTGGCGGGGATGCAGAAGCCGCGATGTGGTTGCGGGATATTCCCAGTCGATCGACCACGCTGCGCCCCTGCCGGGGTCTATGGCTGGAACAGGAGCATCCGGCGCTGGCCGCCGGGGTGCCGCAGGTGTTGCGGCATGTCCTGCCTGATGCCCGGGTGCTGAAGGCCATCCCGCTGCTTCCCGACGACCTGCGCCTGACTGCGCATCCGACCTTGTTCGCGCGCATCTGCCCGTACGCGCTCTGTCTTGATGGCGCGCCCAGTGACCGTCACGTCTGCGATCTGGAGACGGTCATTGCCAGCCCGTCCGGTCGATGCGTGGTGGTGGCGGGAAGCGTGCTTGATGGGGATCTGCGTCCCATCGAGGGCGTATGGCTCGTTCACTGGCAGGGGCGTTGGCAGGCCATTGGCCGCCGTGCGATGGGCGGCACTGGCAAGACCCGGAGTGGGGCCTGGATCGATGTGATCGCGGTCGGCGATGACGGAACGCTTCGCTGCGAAGCCTATGAGGAACACTGGACGTTCGAGGCGATCACACGCGTCCCCACGCCACACACGGCATTGGCGCTGCCTGTGGAATGGCGGGAAACCGCATTGGCCGTGCGTGTCCGCGATGGGGGCTTCTCGCTGCGCCTGCCCCGCGCGGATCAGCGGCCCTCAGTCACAGGTTAGACTGCGTCGAATCAAGCAGGGAGGTTCCGGCATGCGTCGTCGATGCAGGCCGGGAAAGCGCTGGAAAAGCTGAAGAAATGGGCTGCGGGCAGTACCGGATGCGGATGACCGGCCTTTCGTATGGCTCATGCGTCTGCCGCCTGCACCTGTTGCGCATACTCCTCGGTAAACAGCCCTGACAATGCCCGGCGCTGCTCTGCATCGATGGCGCGCGAGGCGTTGGTTGTGTAGTCGAAATGCACCATCACGCAGCGCCCGCTGGCCACCAGGGCCTCGAACTGGAACGCCTGCTGCACGATCGACAGCGAGGAGCGGCCGATGTTTTCGATGCGGGTCTCGATGCGCACTTCGTGTCCCGGCTGTATCTGCTGCAGGAAGTCGATTTCGTAGCGGCGCAGGATCAGCGTCAGGTCGCGCATGCTGGCCTCGCGGCTGAAATGACGGAAGATCTCCTGGCGACCTTCCTCGAACCAGACGGGCAGGGCGGTGTTGGTGACGTGGCCGAGTACATCCACTTCGGAGAAACGCGGAAGGATCGTCAACGGCATGAAGTCTCCGGGGTGTAGTGGGTGGGGTCTCCGGCGACGATGCTGCCATCGCCGGAGACAGTGCGGCGACTACCGGCTGTCAGTCTGAGTAGAAGCCGTTGCCGAGGGTGCCGGGCAGGCCGGGTTCCGGCCACGGCATCAGTGACGTGCAGGCGTCATACAGCGTGCAGAAGTCCTGCCGCAGTTGTGCAGGCACCCAGCTGCCATAGGAAACGTCGGTCGAGTCGCCCTGGCAGGCGTAGGAAACATCGATCCAGCGGGTATTGGCGTGTGAGGCAACGCCCTGGTGCTGTGTCTTGCCCGTGCAGTAGCGCAGGCCCTGCCCGATCAGGGTGTTGTTGGCATCGAAGTAGAGCCGGGAGACTGCGTGGGTTGGCGCAGCCTGTACGTGTGCGGCGCTCCCCATCAGGCCAAACAGCAACAACAGCGGAATTCCCATTCGCATCTGTGGTTCTCCTTGGGTTGTGTAAGCCGGCCGTGTCCTGTCCTGTAGCCGGCAACAGCCATCTTCGCACAGCCCCGGCAGGCACGCAGATGCGGCGGCCTGCAGGGCATCATCCGCCCGCCACACGCCCGCGCTATGCTGCGCGCCTGCCGTCCGATCGTGCCGCGATGAAGCTCGCCATCCTGTCCCGCAACAGCTCCCTGTACTCCACCCGCCGGCTGGTCGAGGCGGCCCGCGCGCGCGGCCACACCGTTCGCATCCTCGACCCGCTGCGCTGCTACATGCGCATCGCCGCCGATGGTTTTTCGATGCACTACAAAGGCCGGCCGATGACCGGCGTGGACATGGTCATCCCGCGCATCGGCGCCTCGATCACCCGCTATGGCACCGCCGTGCTGCGCCAGTTCGAGCTGATGGGCGCGCGCACTCCCAACCCGTCCGATGCGATCCTGCGTTCGCGCGACAAGCTGCGCGCGCACCAGTTGCTGGCAGCCAAGGGCATCGACATGCCGGTCACCGTGTTCGGCGACAACCCCGATGACACCGTCGACCTGCTGTCCATGCTCGGCCCGCCGCCGCACGTGGTGAAGCTCAACGAGGGCACCCAGGGACGGGGCGTGATCCTCACCGAGAAGGCCAGCGCTTCGCGTGGCATCGTCGAGGCCCTGCGGGGCCTGTACGCCAACTTCCTGATGCAGGAGTTCATCGGCGAAGCCAAGGGTGCCGACCTGCGCTGCTTCGTGGTCGGTGACCAGGTGGTGGCGTCGATGCAGCGCCAGGCGCCGGAGGGTGACTTCCGCTCCAACCTGCATGCCGGCGGCACCGCGGTGGCGGCCAAGGCCAGCCGCGCCGAACAGCAGGTGGCGGTGCGTTCGGCCAAGGCGCTGGGCCTGTCGGTCTGTGGCGTGGACCTGATCCGCTCCGCGCGTGGCCCGCTGGTGCTGGAGGTCAACTCCACACCAGGGCTGGAGGGCATCGAAGCCGCCTGCGGGGTGGATGTGGCCACGCGTATCATCGAGCACGTCGAGAAGATCAAAAAATCATGATTAATCAATGGCTTGAAATTCTCATGGGCAAATGAGGCCGGCTTTAACACGCCTTTAATCGGCGTCGGCGTAGCCTTCAGCGAACCGCAGCTCTGCCTCTCAGCAGGATCGGTATCGGGATACGACTTCAGACCCAGGCGGGGCCCCGCCTGGGTCTTTTTTATGCCGCCGGAAGTCCCTTGTGGAGGCAGCGTGACGGCCGTAGAGTGGCGCCCATCGTTCCTGGATGGATCCGGAGGCTGGCGATGTACCGCATCACGATGATCGCGTTGTTGCTGGGGCTGTCTGGTGCTGTCTCCGCCAAGCCGGAGAAGACCGCCATACAGATGGATGGGCAGGCCCCGGTGGCCGAGCAGGTCCGGCGGGTTGAGAAGGCCCTCGATGACGGCGAGTACAACGAGATTTCCGCCGATGACCGCGCCCAGGTGCAGCAGGCACTGGCGCGCATCACCCAGCGCATGGGCGACCACCGCACGCTTCAGGAGCTCCCGCCGCAGGTCCAGGCGGAGGTGTTCAACGACCAGGAGCGTATCAATACCGTTCTTGTCCGCGCCCACGAGGACAGCCGCCAGATCTGCCAGCACACCCGCACCACCGGCAGCAACATGCCTAAAAGCCGCTGCCTGACCGTGGCCGAGCGCCGCCGGATCGAAGAAAAGGGCAAGGCACTGCTCAACGACCAGCGCACCTTCAACAACTTCAACCCCGCCACCAACCACTAGGCCGTCCGGTGCCCCTGCGCATGGCACTTGCTGGCGTGAAGGTGGTGCGAATACAGTCAACACTCAACTCAAACAAGGATTCGTTTGTCATGAAGTCCCTCCTGATGTCGGCGGTCCTGATCTCGGGCCTGACCCTGGCCACCGCCGCCTCTGCATCGAACCAGTCCGGTGAGGTCTTTATCCCCGGCAAGCCGCTGCAGCAGCAGATCGAGCGCATCGAAATCGAACTCAACGATGGCGAGACCTACAGCGAACTGAAGCAGACCGACCGCAGCCGCGTACGCGAGGCGCTGGTGCGCATGCGTACGGCTGTCGAGCAGCATCCTGACCGCGATTCCATGCCTGAACAGGTACGAACCGATGTCTTCAACGACCAGCAGATCGTGAACACGGTTTTGACACAGGCACGTGAAGATAGTCGTCTAATATGCCAACGTGAAAAGGCCACGGGTTCGAACCGGTCCACGACGCAGTGCACTACCGTTGCCGAGCGCGCCCGGCGGAAGGACAAGGCACAGCGTGATATGGGCCAGGCCCAGCGCATCGGCAAATTCGTAAATTAGAGGTGACAGTGAGAATCCTGGTAATCGAAGACAACAGCGACATTGCGGCCAACCTGGGCGACTACCTGGAGGACCGGGGCCACACCGTGGACTTCGCGGCTGACGGGGTTACCGGTCTGCACCTGGCCGTGGTGCACGAGTTCGACGCGATCGTGCTGGATCTCAATCTGCCAGGCATGGACGGCATCGAGGTCTGCCGCAAGTTGCGCAATGAAGCGCGCAAGCAGACCCCGGTACTGATGCTCACCGCCCGCGATTCGCTGGACAACAAGCTGGCCGGCTTCGATTCCGGCGCGGACGACTACCTGATCAAGCCGTTCGCGCTGCAGGAAGTGGAAGTGCGACTGAACGCCCTGTCGCGACGCGGCAAGGGCGTGCAGACCCGCGTGCTGGAAACCGGCGATCTGGAATACAACCTGGATACGCTGGAAGTGCGCCGCCAGGGCAAGCTGCTGCAGCTCAACCCGACCGCACTGAAGATCCTGCAGGCGCTGATGGAAGCGGCCCCGGCCGTGGTGACCCGCCAGGAGCTGGAAACCCGTGTGTGGGGTGAAGAACTGCCCGATTCGGATTCCCTGCGCGTGCACATCCATGGCCTGCGCGCGGTGGTCGACAAGCCGTTTGAAGTGCCGCTGATCCAGACCCGCCATGGCATCGGATACCGCATCGCCCCCCCGGAAGCCTGATTCGGTGGCAACCAAGGGGGAGCGCCGGCGCACGCCTTATCGGCGGCGCCTGCGCAGCCGCATCATCGTTTCGTTCGTGTTGTTGGGCTTCTGCCTGACGACACTGTTTGCGTTCGCCACCAACTGGGCCCGCCTGCGCGTGGAAAACCAGCTGGTGGAAGAGCTGATGAACCGCAACATCGACGAGTATGCGCGCCGCTATTACGAGCACCCCGGGCACAACCCGGACGCACCGGTGCTGCAGATCAAGGCCTATGCCTATTCGAAGGACAAGTTCGACCGGGTGCGCGAAGAGCGCGCGCAGTGGGCGGGCTTCTCCGATGGCATCCACAGCGTCAGCGGCGATGAGCACGGTGAGCCGTACTCCTACAAGCTGGCCGTACGCAAGACGCCCGACGCCTGGTTCTTCCTCGCCTATGACATGACCGACAGCGTGCGCGGCGGCAAGCAGCTCAACCGCGCGCTGGTGCTGTCGGTGCTGGTGTTCAGCGTGCTGTCGCTGGTGCTGGGCTGGTGGTCGGCCTCGAAGGTGATGAAGCCGGTGTCGGATCTGGCCGCGCGGCTGCGTGCCTATCGCGGCGGCACCAGTGATCCCGAGCCGTTGGCGCCACGCTTCCCCGACGACGAAGTGGGGCAGCTGGCCCAGGCGCTGGACGACTATTCCTCGCGGCTGACCGAAGTGGTGCAGCGCGACCGCGAATTCAATGCAGATGTCAGCCATGAGCTGCGCACGCCGCTGGCAGTGATCCGTGGCGCCACCGAGCTGCTGCTGACCCGGCCCGGCCTGGACGAGAAGGTGCTGCAGCGCCTGCAGCGCATCCAGCGCGCCGAACAGCAGTGCAGCGATCTGATCGGCGCGCTGCTGCTGCTGTCGCGCAACGAGCGCGGGCAGGGCACCAGCAACGTCGCCCGCGTGGCCGAGCAGCTGCTGGACGCACACCGTGCGCAGCTGGGTGGCAAGCCACTGGAGCTGCTGCTGGAAGGTGAGCGCAATCTGGTGATCGACGCGCCCGAGGCGGCGTTGTCGGTGGCACTGGGCAACCTGATCGGCAACGCCGTGAAGTACTCGCAGGACGGCGAGGTACGCGTGTTCGTCGGCACCAACTCGGTGTCGGTAACTGACAGTGGCCCGGGCCTGAGCGAGGAAGACGCGGCCAAGCTGTTCCAGCGTGGCTACCGCGGCACGCATGCCGGCCACTCGCAGGGCGGCGGCATCGGCCTGTCGATCGTCAGCCGCCTGTGCGACCTGTACGGCTGGCAGGTAAGCGTGCGCCCCGGCGGCCAGCGTGGCGTGATCGCCACCCTGACGTTCTCGCCGAAGCCGTTGTAAGGGCCCCTGCTTTGGTGGGTGCCGACCTTGGTCGGCACGAACCCCGCCGACCTTGCATCGCGCCCTGTGTCGCTTGTGCCACCACCGTGATCGCTGGCGCGCCCCGCGCGTGTAGATCCACGCCATGCGTGGATGCGCTTCGGTAGTGCCGGCCGCTGGCCGGCAACCAGGCCTCACCCCCCGGCCAAGCCCAGATACTGCGCATGCAGCTGTTCCACCTGCACCTTCAGGTCCTCCGGCTGCCCGTCATTGACCACCACGTCATCGGCCAGCGCCAAGCGCTGCGCACGGCTGGCCTGCGCCGCAATCATCCGGTCGGCCAGCGCAGCATCAATGCCATCGCGCTGCATCAGCCGGGCGTGCTGCACGGCTTCCGGTGCATCCACCAGCAATACCCGGTCCAACCAAGGATAGGCCTTCCGCCCGCCCACCTCGGTCAGCAGCGGAATGGCCGCAATCGCATAGGGGCTCTCAGCCTGCTCGCACTGCTGTTGCATCAGCAGGCGGATGGCCGGGTGGGTGATGGCTTCCAGCGCCGTCCGCTCGGCCGGATCGGCAAAGACGTGGGCGCGCAGGCGGGCCCGGTCCAGGCCGCCGTCGGCCAGCAGCATGTCGGCGCCGAAACGCTCGGCAATGCGGGCCAGCGCCGGGCTGTCGGCAGCCACCACGGCCCGGGCGGCCAGGTCGGCGTCGGCCACCACGATGCCCAGCGCTTCGAAGCGCCGGGTCACTTCACTCTTGCCCGAGGCGATGCCACCGGTCAGGCCAACCACATAGCGGCTCATGGGGCCTCCCCTCAGCGCAGCCCGCTCATCACCATGTACTGCTCCACCAGCGGCGCACCCCACATGAAGTACAACCAGCCGGCAATGGCCAGGTAAGGGCCGAACGGAATCGGCGTGGCGCGGTCACGGCCCCGGCTGTACAGCCAGATCGAGCCGATGATGGCGCCCAGCACCGACGACAGCAGGATGATCGGCAGGATGCCCTTCAGGCCACACCAGGCGCCCAGGGCTGCCAGCAGTTTGAAGTCGCCGTGGCCCATGCCCTCCTTGCCGGTCAGCTGCTTGAACAGCCACCAGACCGTCCACAGCGACAGATAGCCCACCGCCGCGCCCACCAGGGCGGGCTTGGCCGGCATGTACAGGTTGTCGATGCTGCCTATCAGCCCCAGCCACATCAGCGGCAGGGTGAGCTGGTCGGGCAGCAGCTGGGTGCGCAGGTCGATGCCGGACAGGGCGATCAGGAAGCAGGTCAGCACGATGGCGCCGAAGCCCTGCCAGCCGAAGCCGAACTGCCAGACGCATGCCAGCACCAGCACCGAGGTCAGCGCCTCCACCAGCGGGTACTGCAGCGAGATCGGCGCCTTGCAGTGGCGGCACTTGCCACCCTGGATGATCCAGCTGAACAGCGGGATGTTCTCGTACCAGCTCAGCTTGTGCTTGCAGTGCGGGCAGTGCGATGGCTCCACCACGATCCCCGGTGGGGGTGGTTCATAGAAGTCCGGTTCCTCCAGGACTTCGCGCGCATCGCGCTTCCACTGCCACTCCAGCCGCTTGGGCAGCCGCAGGATGACCACGTTCAGGAAACTGCCCAGCAGCAGTCCCAGGGCGGCCGCGGCGGGGTAGCCGAGGCCGGGGTGCTGGTCGAGAAATGCCATTGATACCTTTAGCCGACGACGGCGCCGAGTTTGAAGATGGGCAGGTACATCGCGATGACCAAGCCACCGACAATGGTACCAATGAACACCATGATCATCGGTTCCAGCAGGCTGCTCAAGGCATCCACGGCATTGTTCACTTCCTGCTCGTAGTATTCAGCCACCTTGAACAACATGGCGTCCAGGGCGCCCGCCTCTTCGCCGATGCCGGTCATCTGGATGACCATGTGCGGGAACAGGTTCAGCTGCTTCATGGCCATGTTGACCGGGTAGCCCACCGAGACGTCGTCGCGCATCCGCAGCACACCCTCAGCATAGACCTTGTTGCCGGTGGCGCCAGCCACGATGCCCAGCGCCTCCACCAGCGGCACGCCGGCCTTGAAGGTTACCGCCGTGGTCCGTGCGAATCGAGCAATCGAGCTGTTATGCATGATCTGGCCGATCACGGGAACCTTCAGTATCAGCCGGTCGACCGTGTGCTGCATCTTCTCCGAGCGCCGGTAGGTCATGGCGATGGCGACCACGGATCCGATCATGACAATGGCCATCAGCCACCACCACGACACCATGAAGCGGGACAGGTTCACCACCATCTGGGTGAAGGCCGGAAGGTCGGCGCCGAAGCTCTTGAAGACCTCCTCGAACTGCGGCACCACCCAGACCAGCAGGATGGTGCTGACCAGAAAGGCCACCACCAGCACCATGGCCGGGTAGAACAGAGCCTTCTTGATCTTGCCCTTCAATGCTTCGATGTTCTCCTTGTAGGAGGCAATCGTGTCCAGCACCGTTTCCAGTACACCGGCGCTTTCACCGGCGCGTACCAGGTTGCGGTAGAGCTCGTCGAACTGGACAGGGTGACGGCTGATCGCCTCGTTCAGAGAAGAGCCGCCCTCGATGTCGGCGCGGATCCCGTCCACCATCTTCTTCATGCGCGGGTTCTTGTGCCCGCTGCCGATGATTTCCAGTGCCGAGACGATCGGCACACCGGACTTCATCATCGTCGCCATTTGTCGGCTGAAGAACGCAATGTCCTTGGCGCCCACAGGCTTGCCGGCCGCACCGAACAGCGGCTTCGGTTTGGGCTTGACCTGGCCGGGGTTGATCCCCTGCTTGCGTAGTTCGGCGCGCAGCAGATTGGCGTTCTTCGCCAACTGCTCGCCCTTCATCTTGATACCCCGCTTGTCGGTCCCCTCCCAGACAAACGGCTGCAGCTCCATGGTGCTACGCGCCACGGGCTCTTTCTTGATCGCACTGCGACTGACAGACATGTTGGCTCCCCAAGGCCCGCCATCCCCAGGCGGGTATCCTGACCGGCGATGGTAGCCGGTTCAGGGCCGTCCGGGGAGCCTGCCGGCGTGACGCCGCGCAGGGTTTTCGACCTGGCGAGACGAAAGGTGACGTACCGCGTCACATTGCCGCGTCCATCGCAGATTCGCTTCTGGGGGGTTCCCATCCGCGAAATTGCTGCCATCATTGGCGCGGGGAAATCGGGGAGACGCTGCCATGGGAGATTGGCACGTAACCTGCGTTGATCCACCCGCGGGGACGGGCAGCCTGCTCATCCGGTCGTCTGACCGGCCGGCAGCCACCCCCGACATCAACCACCACTTATCTTGGGGATGTACCACCATGAAGAACCAGAAGGGCTTCACCCTGATCGAACTGATGATCGTTGTCGCGATCATCGCCATCCTGGCTGCCATCGCGCTGCCGGCGTACAGTGACTACACCAAGAAGGCTAAGGTCTCTGAGGTTATCCTCGCTGCTTCGTCCGTTCGAACCTCTGTCTCCGAATATGCTGCCGGCAATGGTTCGCTGCCTCCGGCCGGTTGGACCCCCGAGACGCAAGCCTCGGATTATGTGACTAGCGTTGCCTGGGATGCTACCAATAAGCGAGTTGAGGCAGTTTCGAAGGTCAGTGGCGCCACTGGTAGCGTCTATTTGACTGCTACCCTCCAGACTAATGGTCAGGTCACTTGGGTTTGTGGCGGTACCGTTGATAAAAAGTACCTTCCGGGTACTTGCCAGGCAGGCGCGGGCACCTGATCTAGCAGGCTATTTCCCCAGCATCGGCAACGGTCATTAGCGTGATCCTGCCAATAGGATGCACTGCAACAGCTAAGGGCCCGGTGCTAGCGCACCGGGTTCTTTTTTTGGGCAGGAAATGAACTATGTTCACTCCTAGGTCGTCGGATGTCTGCCAGCTTAATAGTCGTTTGTAGACTTGGCGCGGTTCCGTGTGGCTAGGCGCGGATATGGGGTGCATGCGAAGAGGTCATCTATATGTTCTTGATAACTCTGGTCGGCAAATTGTCGTCACCCGCTTTCGGAAGTGCGAGGGAGCATTGTTGTTTGAGTATGTTACGCCTCACCTGTAGTTCGGAGGCCGCCGGAGGAGCTGCATGAACGCCGCAATCACCGCCAACCTTGTCGGCATCACCGGCTTGGCCCGTCGCTTGGTCCAGGACGGTGCCTTGGACGAGGCCTCCGCCCGCGACGCCATGGCCAAGGCGGCGGCTGCCCGCCAGCCGCTGCCTACGTGGTTCGCGCAGAACAAGCTGGTCAGTGCCTCGCAGCTCGCCGCCGCCAACGCGGTCGAGTTCGGCATGCCGCTGTTCGATGTTTCCACGTTCGATGCCAGCCAGAACGCGATGAGCCTGGTCAGCGAGGAGCTGCTGCGCAAGCACAACGTATTGCCGTTGTTCAAGCGCGGCGGCAAGCTGTTCGTGGGTACCAGCAACCCGACCCATGCGCTGGACGAGATCAAGTTCCACACCAATCTGGTGGTGGAGCCGATTCTGGTCGATGAGGACCAGATCCGCCGCACGCTCGAGCAGTGGCACGCCAGCCACGATGCCATCGGCAACGCACTGGGTGGCGATGACGAGGGCATGGGCAACCTGGATGTCGCGGCCGGTGACGAAGATCTCGGCGCCAGCAGCGGCGACTCCGGCATCGACGCCAAGGGCGACGACACCCCGGTGGTGAAGTTCGTCAATAAGGTGTTGGTCGATGCCATCCGCAAGGGCGCATCGGACATCCATTTCGAGCCTTACGAAGACGACTACCGCGTGCGCCTGCGCATCGACGGCCTGCTGAAGATGGTGGCGCGCGCGCCGGTGAAGTTGAACCAGCGCATCGCCGCGCGCCTGAAGGTGATGGCGCAGCTGGATATCGCCGAGAAGCGCGTGCCGCAGGACGGGCGCATCAAGCTGAACCTGTCCAAGACCAAGCAGATCGACTTCCGCGTCAGTACGCTGCCGACCCTGTTCGGTGAAAAGGTGGTGCTGCGTATCCTGGATGGCAGCGCGGCCAAGCTGGGCATCGACAAGCTGGGCTACGAACCGGACCAGCAGAAGCTGTTCCACGACGCCATCCACAAGCCGTACGGCATGGTGCTGGTGACCGGCCCGACCGGTTCGGGCAAGACCGTGTCGCTGTATACCGCGCTGGGCATCCTCAACGATGAGACGCGCAACATCTCCACCGCCGAAGACCCGGTGGAAATCCGCTTGCCCGGCGTCAACCAGGTGCAGCAGAACAACAAGCGCGGCATGACCTTCGCTGCCGCGCTGCGCTCGTTCCTGCGACAGGATCCGGACATCATCATGGTCGGCGAAATCCGCGACCTGGAGACGGCCGAGATTGCGATCAAGGCGGCGCAGACCGGCCACATGGTGCTGTCCACGCTGCATACCAACGATGCGCCGCAGACCATCGCGCGTCTGATGAACATGGGTATCGCGCCGTACAACATCACCAGCTCGGTGACGCTGGTGATCGCCCAGCGTCTGGCGCGCAGGTTGTGCGGCAACTGCAAGCGACCGGCCAACCTGCCGGAGCACGCGCTGCTGGCCGAGGGCTTCACCCAGGCGCAGCTGGATGCGGGCATCCAGTTGTACGAGGCGGTGGGCTGCGATGAGTGCACCGAGGGCTACAAGGGCCGAACCGGTATCTACCAGGTGATGCCGATGACCGATGAGATCGCCACCATCGTGCTGGCCGGCGGCAACGCACTGCAGATTGCCGAGGCGGCGCAGCAGATCGGGGTGAATGACCTGCGGCAGTCGGCGTTGAAGAAGGCGGCAGCGGGTGTGACCAGCCTGGCCGAGATCAATCGCGTTACCAAGGATTGAGGTAGATCCACGCCATGCGTGGATGACGCGATGCATGAGGTTGCCGGCCAGCGGCCGGCACTACCACGTTGGTGGGTAGATCCACGCCATGCGTGGATGACGCGATGCATGAGGTTGCCGGCCAGCGGCCGGCACTACCACGTTGGTGGGTAGATCCACTCCATGCGTGGATGGCGCGATGCATGAGGTTGCCGGCCAGCGGCCGGCACTACCGCGTTGGTGGGTAGATCCACGCCATGCGTGGATGACGCGATGCATGAGGTTGCCGGCCAGCGGCCGGCACTACCACGTTGGTGGGTAGATCCACGCCATGCGTGGATGACGCGATGCATGGGGTTGCCGGCCAGCGGCCGGCACTACCACGTTGGTGGGTAGATCCACGCCATGCGTGGATGATGCGATGCATGGGGGTTGCCGGCCAGCGGCCGGCACTACCGCGTTGGAGGGTGGATCCACGCCATGCGTGGATGGCGCGGCGGCGCACGCCAACCAAGGTTGGCGCCTACCAGGGCCGTTCGGCCCTTACTCCATCCCCAGCTTCTTCAGCTTGTAGCGCAGCGCGCGGAAGGTAATCCCCAGCTGCGCAGCCGTGCGGGTCTTGTTCCAGCGGTTCTCTTCCAGCGCGCGCTGGATGGCGCTGCGTTCCAGCTGCTCGATGTACGAGGGCAGGGCGGCGCCGCCCGGCTGCAGGTCTGCCACGGCTTCTGCGGGTGCTGCGCCGCCGGGCGCTCGCGGGGCGTGCTGCGGCAGGCGCAGGTCGTCGGCACCAATGCGATCTTCTTCGGCCAGTGCAAGCGCGCGCTCCAGAATGTTCTCCAGCTCGCGCACATTGCCCGGGAACGCATAGTGGGCCAGCGCTTCCAGCGCCGATGGCGCCAGCAGCGGTGTGGCGCGGCCGTGGCTGCGGGCCAGCCGCGCCAGCACGGCGGCAGCCAGTTCCGGCAGGTCCTGGCGGCGCTCGCGCAGCGGCGGCACC
This sequence comes from Stenotrophomonas sp. STK17_22, assembly GCF_051983905.1. NCBI lineage: Bacteria > Pseudomonadati > Pseudomonadota > Gammaproteobacteria > Lysobacterales > Lysobacteraceae > Stenotrophomonas > Stenotrophomonas sp. STK17_22. Next base: position 4,130,014 of record NZ_CP197010.1, on the reverse strand, counting down.
TTCAGTTCGATCACGTTGATGCGGTAGTACAGGTCGTGGCGGAAGCGCCCATCTTCGACCAGCTCGGCCAGGTCCTTGTGGGTGGCAGAGAGGATGCGTACGTCCACCGGCTCTTCGTTGGCCGCACCGACCGCGCGCACCGACTTCTCCTGGATCGCGCGCAGCAGCTTCACCTGCATCTGCAGCGGCAGCTCGGCCACTTCGTCCAGGAACAGGGTGCCGCCGTGTGCCGCCTGGAACAGGCCGGGCTTGTCGGCATGCGCGCCGCTGAAGCTGCCTTTGCGGTGGCCAAAGAACTCGCTCTCCATCAGCTCGCCGGGAATGGCACCGCAGTTGACCGGCACGAACGGACCAGCCGCACGCGCGCCCTGGGCGTGGATGGTGCGCGCGACCAGTTCCTTGCCCACGCCCGATTCACCGAGGATGTAGACCGGCGCCTGGCTGCGCGCGACCTTGCCGATGGTGGTGCGCAGAACGTCCATGGCCGGTGAAGCGCCGAGCAGGCGTGCAGCCTGTTCGGTGGCGGGGCCGGGCGCAGGGCGTTCGGTGTTGTTGAGTTCCAGCGCGTGCTTGACCAGGCCGCGCAGCACCGAGATGTCCACCGGCTTGCTGACGAAGTCGAAGGCGCCGGCCTTCAGCGCTTCCACGGCCAGGTCCATGCTGCCGAATGCGGTGATCATCGCCACCGGTGTGCGCGGGTAGTGCTGGGCGATCTCGCTGACCAGCTCGATGCCGTTGCCATCCGGAAGGCGCATGTCGGTGATGCACAGGTCGTACGGGTTGCTGGCCAGCAGCTCGCGCGCTTCGGCCAGGTTGGCGGCAGTACTGATGCGCAGCCCCATGCGGCCGAGGGTCAGTACCAGCAGTTCGCGGATGTCGCGTTCATCGTCGACGACGAGGGCGCTGCGGGTTTCGTTCATGGGCGTGAAAGATAAACGAGGGGGCTGGAAGCGACAAATGTTTGACGCACAGATTTGGAATCAGGTGGGCAACAGCGTGTGCGGGCCGGGCAGCACCAGGCGGAAGCACGAGCCTCCTGCCGGCACCGGGATGTAGTCGAGCCGTGCCTGGTTGGCGCGGCACAACTCGCGGGCGATATACAGGCCCAGCCCGGTGCCGTGCTCGGAGGTAGTGAAGAACGGGCGGAACAGCTGTGCGGCCACGCTCTCGGGAATGCCGGGGCCACGGTCCATCACGTCGATCACCGCGCTGCGCTCGTGCTGCGCCACGCGCAGGCGCACGCGCGCCGGCTGCTGGCCGATGCGGCCGTACTTCAGTGCGTTGTGCGCCAGCACGGTGAGCACCTGGTACAGGTGTTTGCTGTCGACCTGGGCCATCACCGCTGTGTCGCTGATGATCGGTTCGATGCTGTCGGTTTCCAGCGTCTGGCCCTGCTTGTACTCCAGCACGAAGCGGCGCACGAAGGCGACCAGGTCGACGTTCTCGGGTGTGGCGCGCTCGCGCCGTGCCAGCCCCAGCACGCTCTCGACGATGCCGTTGGTGCGCTGGCATTGCTGGCGGATGATCTGCAGCAGGCGGCGGTCGCTTTCGTTGAAACCGGTGCCTTCCTCCAGCAGCTGCACGGCGTAGTTGATCGCCGCCAGCGGATTGCGGATTTCATGGGCGAGGCTGGCCGAGAAGCGGCCCATCGCCGACAGGGTGAGCGATTCGGCGCGCCGCGAGACCACGCTGGAGTCGTCCAGGAATACCAGCGCCAGTTCGCTGCCGGCCAGCAGGCGGGCGAAGCGCGGTTGCACTTCCGGCTGGTCGGGGTTGAGCTGCAGCGGCAGTTCGTCCTGGGCCCAGCCGTTGCGCCAGCGCTGCAGACGGCGCGCCAGTTCCGGCGCAGCACTGGCCAGATCCAGGCGTCCCGTCTCACCGATGCCGTCGTTGTCGCCGAGCAGCATCGAGGCCGCTTCATTGGCCAGGGTGATGCGGTTGTCGGCGTCCACCACCAGCACGCCGGTGCGCATGCGGCGGATGATCAGTTCGTTGATCTGGAACAGGTTGGCCACTTCGTCGCCGCGCTGGTTGGCCAGCTGCTGGTTGCGGCGCGCGCGGTTGCCCACCTGGTAGCTGATGAAGGCCAGCGCCAGGTAGCTGGTGGCGAACATGGCCAGCTCGGCCAGCGTGCGGGTGGGGTCACCGCCTTCGAGCACCTTCCAGAGGTATTCGGTACCGGTGGCCAGGCTGGCAGCAACCGCCAGGCCCAGGCCCCAGCTCAGCGGCAGCAGGGTGGCGGCGGCGGCGATGTTGAACAGCAGCGACATCGAGATGCCGGCGCTGGCACCGGGTAGGGCATGCGCCAGCAGGGTGGCGGCGATGATGTCCACCAGCACGCTGCTGACCACGATCGGGCGCAGCCAGCGTTCGTTGCGGCCGATCGCCAGGGCCAGCAGCGACAGCAGCAGATATATCGCCGCGACGGTATCGGCCAGACGCGGGTGATGGGCCTCGCCGACCATGCCGGACAGGGGGCTGTAGAGCAGGCCGGCGATGACCGCGGCGATCAGCACCCGGTACAGCGCGAAGAAGTACAGCTCACGCCGCGGAATCGATTCGATGCGGTCGATCAATGAAGCACTGGGTGACACGCCGGAACTCCCCTTCTGGCTGCCTGGGTCTGGAATCTGCGGCGGCCCTGCCTGGCATCCCCTGAAGCCGGGCGGGTTCGTCGCTTCTATGTGGCCTGCGGCGGAAGCCGCCGGGCAAGCCCGACACTACACACCTTGGTTGACCAGTATAGGGCCCCCGGCAGGACGCCGCCGGAGCCGCCCGGATCGCGCATTTGGCCTGCCGTGGATACAGGTGGCCAACGCCGGCCCGGGCGCAACTGCCTGAATGGCGGTGGAAATCTGGCCGGGTGTGGCGTTTTGTACAGACTTCTTTGCGCCCCGGCGCCGGCTCGGCCACAATAGTGGGCCCGCCGCGGTCCATGCCGGCGCCCCGCCGGGGCCCTGAGGAATTGCGTGCGGTCGTTCCTATTCCCACGGTGACGCATGAATTTCCACGAATACCAGTCAAAACAACTGCTTGCCGAGTACGGCATCCCGGTCCCGGCCGGCAAGGTCGCTGCGACCCCGGACGAAGCGGTTGCCGCTGCCAACTCCCTGGGCCAGGGCCCCTGGATGGTCAAGGCGCAGATCCACGCTGGCGGCCGCGGCAAGGCTGGCGGCGTCAAGTTCTGCAAGACCACCGACGACGTGAAGGCCGCTGCGGCCAAGATGCTCGGCACCAAGATGGCCACCTACCAGACCGCTGGCGTTGAACTGCCGGTCAACCTGGTGCTGGTGACCACCGCCGGCGAGATCGTCAAGGAACTGTACCTGTCGGTGCTGGTCGACCGTGGCACCAAGACCATCACCTACATCGCCTCTTCGGAAGGCGGCGTGGAGATCGAGCAGGTCGCCGCTGAAACCCCGGAGCTGATCCACTCGCTGAACGTCGACTTCGTCGAAGGCGTGCAGGGTTACCACGGCCGTGATTTCGGCTTCAAGCTGGGCCTGACCGCCAAGCAGGCCGGCCAGTTCGCCAGCATCATGGTGAACCTGTACCGCCTGTTCAACGAAAAGGACCTGGCGCTGGTTGAAATCAACCCGCTGGCCATCCTGGACGACGGCAACCTGTACGCGCTGGACGGCAAGTTCGACAGCGACGACAACGCCGCGTTCCGCCAGAAGGCCCTGGTCGCCATGCGCGACAAGACCCAGGAAGATCCGACCGAAGTGATCGCTTCGGAGCTGGACATCAACTACGTCACCATGGACGGCAACATCGGCTGCATGGTCAACGGCGCAGGCCTGGCCATGGCCACCATGGACGTCATCAAGCTCAACGGCGGCGAGCCGGCGAACTTCCTGGACGTGGGCGGCGGTGCCAACAAGCAGCGCGTCATCGAAGCGTTCAAGCTGATCCTGTCCTCGGACAAGGTTGAAGGCATCTTCGTCAACATCTTCGGCGGCATCGTCCGCTGCGACATGATTGCCGAAGGCATCATCGCCGCCGTGAAGGAAGTGGGCGTCAAGGTTCCGGTCGTGGTGCGCCTGGAAGGCACCAACGTGGAAGAAGGCAAGCAGCTGCTGCGTGACAGCGGCATGGCCATCATCCCGGCTGACAACATCAACGATGGCGCCAAGAAGATCGTTGAAGCTGTCAAGAACGCTGCCTGATTCGACACCAAGGAATTCCCATGTCTGTTTTGATTAACAAGAACACCAAGGTGATCGTGCAGGGCTTCACCGGCCAGCAGGGCACCTTCCACGCCACTCAGATGATCGAGTACGGCACCCAGGTTGTTGGCGGCGTGACCCCGGGCAAGGGTGGCACCACCCACATCGACCTGCCGGTCTTCAACACCGTTGCCGACGCCGTGCAGAGCACCGGCGCCAACGCTTCGGTCATCTACGTGCCGCCGCCGTACGCGGCCGACGCGATCCTGGAAGCCGCTGCTGCCGGCATCAAGGTCATCGTCTGCATCACCGAAGGCATCCCGGTGCTGGACATGCTGCGCGTCAAGAACGTGCTGACCCGTTCGCATCCGGACACCGTGCTGATCGGGCCGAACTGCCCGGGCGTCATCACCCCGGGTGAGTGCAAGATCGGCATCATGCCGGGCCACATCCACCAGCCGGGCAAGATCGGCATCGTGTCGCGTTCGGGCACCCTGACCTATGAAGCGGTCAAGCAGACCACCGAAGTCGGCCTGGGCCAGTCCACCTGCATCGGCATCGGTGGTGACCCGATCAACGGCCTGAACTTCGTTGACTGCCTGAAGCTGTTCAACGAAGACCCGCAGACCGAAGGCATCATCATGGTTGGCGAAATCGGCGGTGACGCTGAAGAAGCCGGCGCCGAGTACATCAAGAACCACGTGAAGAAGCCGGTCGTCGGTTTCATCGCCGGTGCGTCGGCTCCGGCCGGCAAGCGCATGGGCCACGCCGGTGCGATCGCCTCGGGCGGCAAGGGCACTGCCGAAGGCAAGTTCGCCGCCATGGAAGCTGCCGGTGTTGTCACCGTCCGCTCGCCGGGCGACCTGGGCGCTGCCATCGCCAAGCTGGTGAAATAAGACCGCTTGTGTAGAGTCGAGCCATGCTCGACTGACGCTCTTGCTTCAAACAGAAAGGCCGCCTCCGGGCGGCCTTCCTGCGTCTGGTGCCCTGACCATCCCGGTAACCCCATCCACGCATGGCGTGGATCTACTGAGCCGGGGCTGTCCACGCAGAGAGCGCGCCCGGCGCGCGCATGGCGCAGCGCTACAATGGGCACATTGCAACCACAGGCTGGATTCCCATGGCTTCGATCCGCATCGCGATGGCGCAGTTCGACTTCCCGGTCGGCGATGTCGCCGGCAACACCGAGCGCATCATCGAGATGATCGGCCAGGCGCGCGACGAGTACGGCGCCGAGCTGGTGATGTTCCCCGAGCTGGCGGTGAGTGGTTATCCGCCGGAAGACCTGCTGCTGCGCCCGGGCTTCCTGTACGAGTGCGAGCAGGCGATGGCCCGCATCGCTGCTGCCTGCCGTGGCATCACCGCCGTGGTCGGTTGGCCGCAGGCGGCCGGTGCGGTGGTCTACAACGCCGCCAGCGTGCTGCGTGACGGCCTGGTCGAGCAGACCTACCGCAAGCGCGAGCTGCCCAACTATGCGGTGTTCGACGAGCGCCGCTACTTCGATGTCGATCCGGATGGCGGCAGCTGCGTGTTCGAGGTCAACGGCATTCCGGTAGGCCTGCTGATCTGCGAGGACCTGTGGTTCGCCGAGCCGCTGGCCGACACCGTGCGCGCCGGTGCGCAGCTGGTGGTGGTGCCGAATGCCTCGCCCTACGAGCGTGGCAAGCATGCCCAGCGCGATGCAGTGCTGGCCGCACGCACCCGTGAGAGCGGGGCGGCGATCGCCTACCTCAACGTGGTCGGTGGCCAGGACGCGCTGGTGTTCGACGGCGCCTCGGTGGTGGCCGATGGCGACGGTACCGTGCACCCGGCCGCCGCCGCCTTCGTCGACCAGTGGCTGGTGGTGGAGTACGACGGTGAAAGCCGCCGCTTCATGCCGCACGTGTGGATGGACGATGGCGACGAGAGCATGGACGCGCTGGCCTGGCGCGCAGTGACCCGTGGCATCCAGGACTACTGCCGCAAGAACGGCTTCAAGAAGGTGTGGCTGGGCCTGTCCGGCGGCATCGATTCGGCGCTGGTGCTGGCCATGGCCGTGGACGCGATGGGCGCGGAAAACATCACCGCGGTGCGGTTGCCGTCGCGCTATACCGCGGGCCTGTCCAACGACCTGGCCGCCGAACAGTGCCAGGCACTGGGCGTGAAGCTGGAGGCGGTATCGATCGAGCCGGCGTTCAAGGGCCTGATGGAATCGCTGGCGCCGATGTTCGAAGGCACTGCGCCGGACGTGACCGAAGAGAACCTGCAGTCGCGCAGCCGTGGCGTGATCCTGATGGCGCTGGCCAACAAGTTCGGTGGCCTGCTGCTGACCACCGGCAACAAAAGCGAATACGCGGTCGGTTACGCCACCATCTACGGCGACATGTGCGGTGGCTATGCGCCGCTGAAGGACCTGTACAAGACCGAAGTGTTCGGGCTGTCGAAGTGGCGCAACACCGTGGGCGGCGCGCCGGTGATCCCGCCGGCCGTGATCAGCCGCCCGCCGTCGGCCGAGCTGCGCGAGAACCAGCTGGACCAGGATTCGCTGCCGGCCTATGACGTGCTGGACGGCATCCTGTACCGCTACATCGACCAGGAGCAGTCGCGCACGGAGATCGTTGCGGCCGGCTACGACGCGGCCGTGGTCGACCGGGTGCTGCGCCTGGTGCGCATCAGCGAGTGGAAGCGGCACCAGGCCGCGCCGGGGCCGAAGGTCTCGCGCCGGGCATTTGGCCGCGAGCGTCGTTACCCGATCAGCAACGGCTACAAGGGCTGAAGCTGCGGTTTTGGCGGGTAGTGCCGGCCGCTGGCCGGCAACCCGTACACCGCGCATCCACGCATGGCATGGCTCTACTGCGTTCGGTAGTGCCGGCCGCTGGCCGGCAACCCGCATACCGCGCATCCACGCATGGCGTGGCTCTACTGCGTTCGGTAGTGCCGGCCGCTGGCCGGCAACCCGTGTACCGCGTATCCACGCATGGCGTGGCTCTACTGCGTTCGGTAGTGCCGGCCGCTGGCCGGCAACCCGCATACCGCGTATCCACGCATGGCGTGGCTCTACTGCGTTCGGTAGTGCCGGCCGCTGGCCGGCAACCCCGCATACCGCGCATCCACGCATGGCGTGGCTCTACTCCGTTCGGTAGTGCCGGCCGCTGGCCGGCAACCCGTATACCGCGCATCCACGCATGGCGTGGCTCTACTCCGTTCGGTAGTGCCGGCCGCTGGCCGGCAACCCGTATAGCGAGCATCCACGCATGGCGTGGATCTACTGGGCGTCCTCAAGCAGCTGTTCGAGGCTGGCAGTTTCCGCAGCGTCGTTGAAGCGTCCGTCCCCCAGCCGTGCCCGCACAAACGCCAGGCCATCCGCCGCCGCCGCATCCAGCGTGCCGCGGTGGTCGACCGGGTAACGCCGGAACGCGACCGGCTCGCCTCGCAGGGCCAGGCCTGCGGCATACAGCAGGGTGGTCAGATAGGGCACGTCGCGGTCTTCGCTGCCGTGGCCCAGCATCAGCGGTTGGCTGAAGCCGCGGCGCGGTACGCCGAGATAGTCGTACAGCACCGCCCAGATGCCCGGCACGCTGGTCAGCGGTGCAGTGAACATGCTGCCGGTATCCGCACCGTCCAGCGTGGTGGCCAGTTCGCCCAGGCACTGCTCGCGTGCCACTGCCACGCGGGCGCGACCGGTGTCGCTGAGGACGCGGTCGATCTGTGGCGCAACCTGCAACAGACCGTCGAGCAGATACGCGTGATACGCGTTGAGCGCGCCAGGATTGGCGGTGCGGTTGTCCGGCTTCATCACCAGCGCGGTCAGCTCGACGGCGGTGGGCGTGCCGGTGGTGAAGCTGCCACGGTAGTGCAGGGAAGGACCACCATAGGTGGGCGCCAGATGCCCGGCTGTGAGGGCTGCAGCGCCACCCTGTGAATGACCAACCGATACCCAGCGCGGCGACAGCGTTGCGTTGCCCAGATACTGGCGGCTTGCCTTGACCAGGTCGATGGCATTGCGCGCGGCCGTGCGGACGTGCAGATAGGCATGCTCGCCGGGGCTGCCGAGCCCCTGGTAGTCCGCGGCGACCACCGCATAGCCCTGGGCCAGGAACTGATCGAGGAAGCGCCCGTCGCGTTCGGGTTGGTAGGGGCCGGACACCGAGGGCGCGCAGCGATCGGCGATGCCCTGGGTGCCATGTGCCCAGGACACCACCGGCCAGCCGCCCGCTGGAGCCGCGCCGGCGGGCAGGTACAGCAGGCCGGTGCCTTCGGCCAGCTGGCCGCGAAGATCCGGGGTGCGGTAGTGGAGCTTGTAGGCCTGCGCAGCCTTGGACGGCACCCATGACGCGCGATAGGGGGCAGCAGACAGCAGATCGCCCGGTGCACCCGGTGCGGCAGCCAGGGGGCCCGAGGACAGCGCCAGCAGGGCGGTGGCAAGGAGGCAGGCGAGGGGGCGGAAACGGGGGGGCGGTAGGGTCATGGGGCGCTCCTTCACGGCCGGGATGGCCGTTGCGCCGCAGTGTGGAGGGCGTCGCCGGAGCGGGATGCGACCGGCGTCGCATCCGCCGGGAATTCGTAGAATTCCTAGTGTCGTGGTCCATGGGCGTACGAACCATCCACGCATGGCGTGGATCTACCGACAAAGAAAAGGCCCCTTTCGGGGCCCTCTCTTACTTCTTTTCCAGTCGCGCGTTGCGCTGGCCGGTGCTGGCGGATTTCTCGCCGGCGAACGGGTTCAGCTTGCGGATCATCCACGGGTACTTCGGCCACTTGCCTTCCAGCCACGGGTGGTCCGGCTGGTTCAGCTGCAGGACGCGGCGGGCATCGTCGGCCAGGGTCTTGTTGCCCAGGTGGGTGTAGGAATCGGCCAGCACAGCCACGGCGTCGTACTGGAACGCGCTCTGCGGGTAGGTTTCCAGCAGGTAGTTGGCACGGCCGGCGGCCGAGACCCAGGCGCCGCGGCGCATGTAGTACAGGGCGTTGTCCAGCTCATGCTGGGCGAACACGTCACGCAGCTCCAGCATGCGCTGGCGCGCATCGGCGGCGTAGCGGCTGTTGGGGTAGCGGTCCACCACGATGTTGAAGTCCGAATACGCCTGGTGCGGCGTGGACAGGTCGCGACGGCTGGCATCCAGCGACCATACGCGGCGCAGGAAAACCGTACTGCGGTTGGAGTTGGCCAGGCCGCGCAGGTAGTACAGGTACGCGATGTTGCGATGGGTCGGGTAGGTACGGATGAAGCGGTCGATGCTGGACACCGCGTCATCGTGCTTGCCGGCCTTGTACTGGGCGTAGGCGGTCTCGATCATCGCCTGCTCGGTGTACGGACCGTACGGATACTGGGCCACCAAGCGGCGGAAGCTGGCTTCGGCGCCGCTCCAGTTGCCACCCTGCATCAGCTTGTGGCTCTTCTCGTACAACTGTTCGACCGGCGTCCCTTCATCGGGGCGATCACCCTTCTTGGCACCACGGTGGCAGCCGGTGGCGGCGATGACCAGCACCAGCAGCAGGGCGGTGAGGCGGACGGGCGCGGAGAGCATGGCGGAGCGTCGGATCATGGGGTCGAGGCGGGACGCGGCTGGAATACGAAGGGTCGATGATAGCCTAGTGTCCTGTCCAGCGACTGAAACCGGCCGCCGGGACCCCAAAATTTCAAAGAATGCCCCCTGCCATGTCTGAACAACCCTCTGAATCGGCCCGCCAGGCCATCGTCCCCGACACCGCTGCCGGCCGTCGTTTCGACGCCGTGGTGGCCGAACTGTTCCCCGAATACTCGCGTTCGCGCCTGACCGAGTGGATCAAGGCCGGTGAGGTGCTGCTGGACGGCGCCCAGGTGCGCCCGCGCGATCCGCTGCGCGGCGGCGAGCTCGTGACCCTCAATGTGGTGCTCGAGACCCAGACCGACGCCCAGCCGGAGGACATCCCGCTGGACGTGCTGTTCGAGGACGAGCACCTGCTGGTGATCAACAAGCCGGTCGGCCTGGTGGTGCACCCGGGCGCGGGCAACCACAGCGGCACCCTGGTCAACGCCCTGCTGTTCCGCGACCCCTCGGTGGCGGTGCTGCCGCGCGCCGGCATCGTGCACCGCCTGGACAAGGACACCAGCGGCGTGATGGTGGTGGCCAAGACCCTGGAAGCGCAGACCGCACTGGTCGAGCAGCTGGCCGCGCGCGACGTGCACCGCCAGTACCTGGCCATCGTGATGGGTGCGCTGGTGGCCGGCGGTACCGCCGATGCCCCGATCGACCGCCACCCACGCGACCGCCTGAAGATGGCCGTGCGCGAGGATGGCAAGGAAGCAATCACCCATTACCGCCTGCGCGAGCGCTTCCGTGCGCACACTGCGCTGGAGTGCCGCCTGGAAACCGGCCGTACCCATCAGATCCGCGTGCACATGGCGCATGTGCGCCATCCGATCATTGGTGACCCGCTGTACGGCGGTGCGCTGAAGCTGCCCAAGGGCGCCAGCGATGAGCTGGTAGCCGCGCTGCGCGGCTTCAAGCGCCAGGCCCTGCACGCCGAGACCCTGGAGTTCACGCACCCGATCACCGGTGAGCCGGTGCGCAACACCGCGCCGGTGCCGGACGACATGCTGCACCTGATGAAGGTGCTGCGCGAAGACAGCGAAGCCTTCGCCGCACGCGAGCGGGACCGCTGGTGATGGCCGCCGCGTTGCCTTTGCTGCAGGCGGACTGGCCGGCGCCTCCGGGCGTCCATGCGCTGACCACGCGTCGGCACGGTGCGGGCATTTCGCCGGCGCCGTTCGCGCAGTTCAACCTGGGCAACCGGCACGCGGCCGATGGTGATACCCCTGCCAACGTGGAGCACAACCGCCAGCTGCTGCAGCAGGGGCTGGCGCTGCCCTCGGCACCGCACTGGCTGCGCCAGGTGCACAGCAGCACGGTGCTGCGCTTCACAACGCCGCCGGTGCCTGGCGCAAGCGAACCGGTGGCCGACGCTGCGGTGACCTCGGTGCCCGGCGTGGTGCTGGCGATCCTGACCGCCGACTGCCTGCCGGTGGTGTTTGCCGCAGCCGATGGCAGCGAAGTGGGCGCGGCCCATGCCGGTTGGCGTGGGCTGGCCGACGGCATGCTGGAGGCCACCGTGGCCGCCATGCAGACCCCGCCCGCGCAGCTGCGCGCGTGGCTGGGCCCGGCGGCCGGGCCGGCCGACTACGAGATCGGCGAAGAGGTCTTCCACGCCTTCGTCGGCCATGATCCGGCGGCCGAGGCGGCGTTTGTGGCGACACGCCCGGGGCACTGGAAGGTGGACCTGTTCGCCCTGGCACGTCAGCGCCTGCAGGCGGCGGGCATGGACCCGGCGCAGGTGTATGGCGGCACGGTGTCGACGATGGCCGATCCGGACCTGTATTCGCACCGGCGCGACCGTCGCACCGGGCGCATGGCGACCCTGGCCTGGATCGCGCCCTGACCACGCCGTTGTTCGCGCGCGTGCTGGGGCCGGCCTTCGCCACCCTGGCCGTGCCGGTGCAGGCGCTGCATGCCGCACCGTTGCCTTGCCGCTACGTGGGGCAGGCGCGCATCGTGAGAGGGCGACACTGGCTGGTGCCGCTGCTGGCCGCGTTGGCGCGGTTGCCGAAGGACGGTGAAGCGCTGCCCACCGAAGTGGCGTTCAGTGCACACGGGCAGGGCGAGCAGTGGGCGAGGCGGTTTGGCCGCTGGTCGATGGTGTCGCGGCTGTGGGTACACGAGGGCTGCCTGCGCGAGCAGTTGGGCGCGGTGCGCTTCGAATTTGATCTGCAGGCCCGCGAGGGTGGCATCGACTGGTCGGTGCGGCGGGTCTGGGCGTTCGGGCTGCTGCCGCTGCCGAGGCGCTGGTTTGGTGGTGTGCGTTGCCGCGAAGCCTGGCAGGGTGCGCGTTACACTTTCCTGGTCGATGTGACCTTGCCCTGGGCCGGAGCCCTGATCCGCTATGAAGGCTGGCTCGAACCGCAGTGATTCCGCCGCCGAGGCCGGCAGCGCGGTGATCGTGTTCGATGGCGTGTGCGCGCTGTGCAACCGCTGGGTGCGCTTCCTGCTGCGTTTCGACCGCAAGGGCCGCTACCGCTTTGCGGCGATGCAGGGCGCGCAGGGCAGCGCGATGTTGCGCGCGCACGGGCTGGACTCGCAGGACCCGACGTCGTTCCTGCTGCTGGACGAACAGGGCGCTTGGACCGATACCGATGCGATCCTGCGCGTGCTGGCGGGGCTGGGCGGCGCCTGGCGCCTGACCGGTGCATTGCGCGTGCTGCCGCGCAGTTGGCGCGACGCGGTGTACCGCGCGCTGGCCCGCAACCGCTACCGCTGGTTCGGGCGGCATGACGCCTGTTACCTGCCCGCACCGGAGCAGGCCGCGCGGTTCCTGGATTGAAGAAAAAGGGGACGGAGGGGATTAAGTCGTTTGTGCACAAACGACTTAATCCCCTCCGTCCCCTTTTCCCTCAACCTTCCAGCGCGTCCAGATAGCTGCGTCGCCAGTGGTTGATGTCGTAGGTGCGCAGGTGTTCCATCATCGCGTGCCAGCGTTCCTTGCGCCTGCGCAGCGACATCGTTGCCGCGGTGGCGATGGCGTCGGCCACGCCGTCCAGATCATGCGGGTTCACCAGCAGCGCCTGCTTGAGTTCGTCGGCGGCGCCGGCCAGCAGCGACAGCACCAGCACGCCGGGGTCTTCCGGGTCCTGCGACGCCACGTACTCCTTGGCTACCAGGTTCATGCCATCGCGCAGCGGCGTGACCAGGCCCACTGCCGCCGCCCGGTAGAAGCCGGTGAGGGTGGCGTGGGTGAAGTTCTGGTTGACGTAGCGCAGCGGCGTCCAGTCCGGTTCGGCGTGGCCACCGTTGATGTGCCCGGCGATCTGTTCCAGCTGGCTGCGCAGCTGCCGGTACTCGGTGACATCGCCGCGCGAGACCGGGGCGATCTGCAGGTAGGTCAGCGAGCCGCGCTGATCCGGATGGCGCTCCAGATAGCGCTCGAAGCCGAGGAAGCGTTCGGGCAGGCCCTTGGAATAGTCCAGGCGATCCACGCCGATCGCCAGCTGGCGGTCACGCAGGCTGTTGCGCAGGTTCTTCACAGCGGCCTTGGTGGCGGCGGTGCCGGCCTGTCGCGCGATCAGCTCGGTGTCGATACCGATCGGGAACGCCGCGGCACGGAAGCGGCGCCCGCCCGGTGCTTCCAGCTCGCCGTTGTCGAGCACGCGGCCGCCGCCGAACAGGCGCAGGTAGGTCTGGAAGCGATCGGCGTCGCGCTGGGTCTGGAAGCCGACCAGATCGTAGGCGTACAGCGCGGAGAACAACCGAAGGTGGTCGGGCATGGCCTGCAGCAGGTCGGCCGAGGGCATCGGGATATGCAGGAAGAAGCCGATGCGGCAGCCGATGCCACGCTCGCGCAGCAGCGCACCCAGCGGGATCAGGTGGTAGTCGTGGATCCAGACGATGTCGTCCTCGCGCAGCAGCGGCGCGAGCTTGTCGGCGAACAGCGCGTTGACCTTGTGGTAGGTCTCGCGGGTGCCCCGGTCGTAGTCGACCAGATCCAAGCGGAAGTGCAGCAGCGGCCACAAGGTGCGGTTGGCGAAGCCGTTGTAGTAGCCGTCCACCTCGCGCTTGCTCAGGTCGAGGGTGACGAATTCAATGTCACCGTCTTTCTGTGTGTGCAGCGTGCCGCTGCCGTCGCGCACGCTCTTGCCACTCCAGCCGAACCACATGCCACCACGTTCCTTCAGCGCGGCCAGCAGGCCGACCGCCAGGCCGCCGGCGCGGTTCTCGCCGGGCACGGCCACACGGTTTGAGACCACGACCAGACGACTCACGATGCCTCCTGCCAGGACCGCGACAGGCGCATTGCGGCGGTGATCAGGCCGACGTGCGAATAGGTCTGCGGGAAGTTGCCCCAGGCTTCACCACTGTCGAAGGCCAGATCCTCCGACAGCAGGCCCAGGTGGTTGCGCTGCTTCAGCAGCAGCTCGAACATCTCGCGTGCTTCGTCCATGCGCCCGATCGCCGCCAGCGCATCGATGTACCAGAAGGTGCAGATGGTGAAGCTGGTTTCCGGTTCGCCGAAGTCATCTGGCGCGACATAGCGGTACAGCGAGTTGCCATGCTTGAGGTCGCGGCCGATGGCTTCGACGGTGGCGACGAAGCGGGCATCCAGCGCGTCGATGAAGCCGATGTCGGCCAGCAGCAGCAGCGAGGCGTCCAGCCGATGACCACCGAAGGTATCGGTGAAGTGGCCCCGTTCTTCGCTCCAGGACTCGGCCATGATGCGCGCGTGGATGGTGTCGGCACGCTCGCGCCAGTAATGGGCGCGGTCATCGCGCTTCAGGCGCACGGCGATCTTGCACAGGCGGTCGCACGCCGCCCAGCACATCGCGCTGGTGTAGGTATGCACTTCGGTGCGGCCGCGGAATTCCCACAGGCCGGCATCGGGTACGTCGTGCAGGGCGAACGCCTGTTCGCCCAAGGGTTCCAAGCGGGCGAAGGTATGCGCATCCCCCGGGTCCTGCAGGCGCCGGTCGAAGAACAGCTGGGTGGAGGCCAGCACTACGCTGCCGTAGACATCGTGCTGGCGCTGCACCCAGGCCAGGTTGCCGCGCCGCACCGGGCCCATGCCACGGTAGCCGGACAGGCTGGGTACTTCGTCCTCGTCCAGCTTGGCCTCGAAGCCGATGCCATACAGCGGCTGCAACGTGCCGTCGGTGGTGGCCAGGTTGAAGATATAGCCGAGGAACTGTTCCATCGTGCGTGTTGCGCCGAGGCGGTTCAGTGCGCGCACCACGAACGCGGCATCGCGCAGCCAGCAGTAACGGTAGTCCCAGTTGCGCACGCTGCCGGGCGCTTCCGGAATGGAGGTGGTCATTGCCGCGATGATCGCGCCGCTGTCCTCGTACTGGCAAAGCTTCAGGGTGATCGCACTGCGGATGACCGCGTCCTGCCATTCCAGTGGAATGGACAGGTAGCGCACCCATTCGCGCCAGTAGTCGCGGGTGCGCTGGAAGGCTTCCTGCACATAGCCACTGATCGAGCGGTTGAGCGATTCATCCACGCCCAGGATCAGGTGGATGGGATGGTTGAGCACGAACGGCAGGCCATCGCGGATGAAGCGCACCGGCACGTCGGTGGTCAGCCGCAGCACGTGTTCGGGCAGGATCCAGCGCACGTGGTTGCTGCCCCAGGTGGACTCGGGCACGCGTGCGCCCCAGTCGGCCAGTGGCCGTGCGTGCACGGTGATGCGTGGGCTGCCGGCCAGGGGTCGTACCTGGCGGATCAGGCTGACTGGTCGGTAGAAACGGTCGTTCTGGCGCCAGCGCGGGGCGAAATCAAGGATTTCCAGTTCACCACCGTGCGCGTCGCGCAGCACGGTACGCAGGATCGCGGTGTTGGTCAGGTATTCCTGCTCGCTGCTCGCGAAGTCCTCCAGCTCGATGACGAAGTCGCCACCGGTCTGCTGGTTGGGGCCGAGCAGGGCACAGAAGGTGGGGTCGCCGTCGAAGGTGGGCAGGCAGCTCCAGACAACGCGGGCACGTTTGTCGACCAGGGCGCCGAAGCTGCCGTTGCCGACCACGCCCAGATCAAGATCGGGTTGGGTCATCACGCGGTACATCTCGGTTGCGGCCGTGGGGTGGCCGGGTCAATAGGCATTCTCACGCAGCCAGGCGTGCACGCTGCGTATGTCGGGCAGCGCGAACACGGCTTTGCTGGGTTCCCGTTCGCCCACCAGTACGCTCCAGCCATGCTGGCCATTGGCGGCGTCGAAGCCGAACTCATCGGTCAGGTCATCGCCGAGGAACACCGGCAGGCGGCCGCGGAACGGCAGGTACTGCATCATGCGGCGCACGGCACGGCCCTTGTCGGTGCCGACCGGAACGAACTCGACCACATGGTCGCCAGGCTGCAGGCGGTAGCTGGCACGGCCACGCACGTGGCGGTCGGCGAAGGCGCGCACATCACTTGCCGCGTGCGGCGCACCGCGCCAATGCAGCGCCAGGCCGACGCCCTTGTCTTCCACCAGCACGCCGGGATGGCCATGGGCGAAGCGCATCGCCTGCTGGTGCAGCGCGTGCAGCCACTCGGCGGTGTCGTCGTCGTGTTCGTCGCGCAGGACGCGACCGTCTTCGCCGCGCAGTTCGTGGCCATGCAGGCCCGCGGCGGGCAATTTCAGGGGAGCGAACAGTTGATCCAGCTGCTCAAGCGGGCGACCACTGACCAGTGCCACAGCACCTTCCAGGCGGTCGCTGATGCGGCCGATGGCTTCACGCACATCCGGCAGCAACTGCACGGCATCCGGGCGTGCAGCGAATTCGATCAGGGTGCCGTCGACATCGAGAAACAACGCGCAAGCGTCATCCAGCAATGGCGGTGGCGGACGCAGGGGGAGCGGTTCAGCCATGATGCCCAGCTTGACAGCGCGGGCGTGTACGCGGGGTCGAGGGCAGGCTACGGATTGGGTAGTGCCGGCCGCTGGCCGGCAACGTCATGGTCCCTGGATGCACCCTGAGGTTGCCGGCCAGCGGCCGGCACTACCGGACTGATGAATCAGAACGTATAGCGGACGCGGCCGTAGTAGTACGCGCCGTTGCTGCCGATCGGCGACAGCACGTCGTACGGCAGGTTGCCGAAGTAGTGGATATCGCTGTTGGATCGATCCGGGTAGTTGTCGGTCAGGTTCTGGCCGCCGATGGCCACGCTCCATTGCGGGGTGATGCGGTACTCCACTTCCGCATCCAGCTGCCATTCGGCCTGGTAGGTCTGGCGCGGGATGTAGCCATCACCGAAGTTGAACACGCGGGTGGCGCTGCCATAGCGGTTCACGCGGGTACTAAGCGACCAGTGGTCGTTGCTCCATGCGGCCGAGAGACTGCCGCGCGTACGCGGGGTGGCATCGGTGAGGGTGTTGGTCTCTTCGATGCCGAACAGCACATAGTCCGGGTTCAGCGCGCGCAGCTGCGCCGGCGTGGCCAGCACGTTCTTCAGCGTGGTCTTCGTGTACGCATAGGTGCCGGTCAGCAGCAGCTGGCCATCGCCCAGCGACTGGCGCCAGTTGCTCACCAGTTCGGCGCCGCGGGTGCGGGTGTCGGCGGCGTTGACGAAGAAACTGGCGCTCTGCAGGCCGCTGACGCCGTAGTTGGCCGCCACGTAGTCGGTCAATGCATCACCGGTGATGCTCTCCGACAGCGCGATGCGGTCGTCGATGTCGATCTGGAAGAAGTCCAGCGACAGGTCGAAGTGCTCGCCGATGCGGCTGGTGAAGCCCAGCGAGGTATTGATCGACTTTTCCGGCTTCAGGTTCTGCGCACCCAGGCCACGGGCGATCGGATTGTTGACCGACAACAGGCGGCCCTGCACCAGCTGGCCGCCAGCGTTGTAGCCGGTCGAGGTGGATTCGTAGCCGATCTGCGCCAGCGACGGTGCGCGGAAGTTGTTGGAGATCGCGCCGCGCAGCGCGAACGCCGGGGTGAATTCATAGCGCAGGCCAAGTTTGCCGGTCAGTTCACCGCCGAAATCGTCGTTGTGCTCGTAGCGCGCGGCCAGATCGGAGGAGAACTTCTCGCCGAACTGGCTGGACAGGCTGGCGTAGGCGCTGGCCACGTCGCGCGACAGGCGCGCCGCATCCTGCGGGGTCAGGCCGCCACCGGCCTGCGAGCCGGTCGGGCGATCGGTGTAGGGGCCGGCGGCGTAGCTGGCCGGGTCGCCGGGACGGGTCTGGTAGCGCTCGTGGCGTGCTTCCACGCCCAGGCCCAGGGTGTGGCTGATGCTGTCGCTCTGGGTGAACACACGACTCAGATCGAGGTTTCCCACGGTCTGTGCGTATTCGTAGTCGGCGGTCTTGAAGCGGGTCGGGCTGGTCGGGCCCAGCGACGCGTTGAGCGAATCACGCAGGCGGTAGGTGAAGTCGTTCTGGCCGTAATCCAGGCTGCCGTCGTAGCTCCATTCACCCCACTGGCCGCGCACGCCGGCCACAGCCTGCACGTCGCGGTTCTCGCCTTCGGAGATTGGCCGGTAACCGTTCGGATAGACCTGCTTCCAGTTGGCGTCGCCATCGGGGTAGCGGAAGTAGTTCGCACCTTCGGTATCACGCTGGTTGAAGGTGCCGAACGCATAGAACGTAGACGTCTGGCCCACCGGAATCTCGGTGTTCAGCCACAGGTTGATGTCCTTGCTCTTGCCATCGCCCAGCACGTAGTTGCGCTTGCCCTGCAGCGCCAGGTTGTCCGGCGTCTGGTCCCACGGCGGAATCTGGTCGAAGCCGGCGCGGTTGGTGCCGTTGCGGTGCTTGTACTCCAGGCCGACACGCAGGAAGCCGCCGTCCTCACCCAGCGAGGTGCCGACCTTGGCGCTGATGTTGCCGGTCTGGCCGTCGGTGAGGGTACGGCCGATCGGCTTGAGGTCGGTGTGGTTGGCACCGTAGCTGGCCTCGATCTCGCCGCCGTCACCGCCGTTGTCGAGGATCACGTTGATCACGCCGGCCACCGCATCGGAGCCGTACAGCGCACCGGCGCCGTCGCGCAGCACTTCGATGCGCTTGATCGCGCTGACCGGGATCGAATTGAAGTCGACCGGCGTGGTGCCCTTGCCGATCTTGCTGTCGGTGTTCACCAGCGCGGTGTGGTGGCGGCGCTTGCCATTGACCAGCACCAGCACCTGGTCCGGCGACAGGCCACGCAGCTGTGCGGCGCGCACGTGGTCGGCGCCGCCGGAGTTGGACTGGCGCGGGAAGTTGAACGACGGCAGCAGGGCCTGCAGCGCACTGCCCAGCTCACCGTTGACCACGCCGGCCTTGCGGATGTCCTCGGCGGTGAGCACATCCACCGGCGAGGTGGATTCGAGCACGGTGCGGTCGGCGGCACGGGTGCCGGTGACGATCACGGTGTCGAGGTTGGTAGCGTCCTGGGCCAGAGCCGGGACGGCGGTGGAGGAAAGCGCGAGGGCGATGGCGAGGCCGAGCGGCGACGCGGGCAGGCGGATGGACATGGGGGCTCCAGCAACAACGACGACGGGGAAGGGGGAGATAGTTTCACTTACATCCATCCGGATGAAGCGATATATTATCTTCGCGTGATGGCCGGTGCCGATGCAAGTCCCTGCCGGTCCGGCATGAGTTGATGCCCCGTTGGCATCAGCACGCCGGACCGGTGGCGCTGTACGCTGCCGGCTCGCCTTGTCCCCCTTCCCCGGAGCTGTACCGATGAAACACCTTGGCCTCGTCTTCGCCGTGCTGCTGGCCACCAGTGGCTGCGCCAGCCTGTCCTCTCAGGCGCCCAGCGCCTATGCCACGGCCACCACCGCCGAACTGAAGGGTGATGCCGCACGCCCGTCCGCCGGCCACGGTTGGGTGCGCAGCGAGCTGTACTTCGGCGTGGGTGAAGAGCAGGGCGCTGGCAATCGCCCGCAGGCCGACACCATCAGCGATGCGCAGTGGCGCGCTTTCCTGGACAAGGAAGTGACCCCGCGCTTCCCGGATGGACTGACCGTGTTCGATGCGTATGGCCAGTGGCTGTTCCGCGGTGATGCCGCGCCCAACCGCCTGCGCACCAAGGTGCTGGTGGTGCTGCACGAGGACACCCCGCAGCGCCGTGCCGATATCGAAGCCATCCGCCTGGCGTGGAAGCAGCAGACCAAGCATCAATCGGTGCTGTGGTCGCGGCAGGCGGTCGAGGTATCGTTCTGAGTTGAAGGTGCCGCCGCGGTGCCGCAGGGAGCAATGATGAACCACAGGGAATGCCTGCTGGGCCTGGTATTGGCAGGTGTGCTGGCACCGACGGCGCAGGCGCGTGGGGACGATAGCGAAACGCTACGCTTCCAGGTGGCCGCGCATGTGCAGGCGCATGCCGATCCCCGGCAGGACGGCAGCATCGCAGTGCAGCTGTCACCGTCAGGCAAGCGCCAGACGCTGGCGGGTGCGGCGGATGCCGATGGCAATTCGCGCTGGTCGCTGGAAGACGTCGATTTCGATGGATACCCGGAACTGGTCGCGCGTGCATCGGTGGGCATGGTCAACGAGGCGGTGGCGGTGTACCGCTTCGACCCGGCCAGTGCCGGGTTCCGCGCGCTGCAGGCCGACACCCACGGCAAGGACAGTTGCGGTGACCTGATGGGGTTGAGCGTGGATGCTGCCACTCGAACCCTGACCAGCAGCTGCCGCAGTGGCCCGATGTGGTACGCCGACCAGTACCGGTTTGCAGGTGCGAAGCTCTATCTCTACCGCAGCGAAAGCGTGCTGATGCTGGGCGACACGGTGAACGCCGCGTTGCAATGGGAACAGACCGACGAGCAGGGTCCGCTGGCGGTCTGGCGCACCTATGATCCCGCCGGTCGTGTACTGGAGAGCGCCATCGCCGATGGCCTGGGCGCACCGCCCGAAGGGCCGCTACGTGGCCAGCAGGCCACCGTGGTGCCAGCGCGGTTGTTCCTGTTCGATCGGCCCGGCGCATCCAGTACGAAGCGTTACCTGGTACAGGGCGACCACGTGGAGATGCTGGATGAACAGGACGGCTGGATGAAGCTGCGCTACCGCAATCCGAAGCTGGGCGCGGTGGAAGGTTGGATCAACGTCAACGATTGAAGAAAAAAGGGGACGGAGGGAATTAAGTCGTTTGCGGCACATACGACTTAATTCCCTCCGTCCCCTTTTTTTGCGGTGGCATCACTTCATCGGGTCTAGCCTCGGATGTTCCCCCGTTCGAGGATGTATCCGATGAGCAAGCGCGTGGCAGAAATCGTGGTGGACGCCCTGCAGCAGGCTGGTGTCCGCCGTTGCTACGGCATCGTGGGCGATACGCTCAATCATGTGACCGATGCGATGCATGGCAGTGACATCGCCTGGGTGCACGTACGACATGAGGAAGTGGCCGCATTCGCCGCCGGTGCCGATTCGCTGGTGAGTGGCGAACTGACCGCCTGCGCCGGTTCCTGTGGGCCCGGTGGCCTGCATTTCATCAATGGCATCTTCGAGAGCAACCGCAACCGCGCGCCCATGGTGCTGATCGCCAGCCAGATCGTCACCAGCGAGCTGGGCATGGAGTTCCCGCAGGAAGTGGACTTCAAGGCGGTGTATGGCAGCTGCACGGTGTTCTGCGAGCAGGTGCAAAGTGCCGAACAGGCGCGACGCGTGGTGGCGCTGGCCTGCCAGGCCGCGATCAGCCGTCGCGGCGTCGCCGTAGTGATCCTGCCGGCCGACATCAGCGAGGCCGAGGTGAAGCACGATGTGCCGTTCTCGGTGCACTACACCCAGCCGGTGCTGCGTCCCTCCGACGCGGAACTGCAGCGTATCGCCGAGCTATTGGGGCAGGGCAAGCGCATCGGCATCTATGCCGGCGCCGGCTGCCAGGGTGCACACGTGCAGTTGTTGGAACTGGCGCGCAGGTTGCAGGCGCCGGTGGCGCATACCTCGCGCGCCAAGGATTTCGTCGAGCCGGACAACCCGTACAACATGGGCATGACCGGCATCTTCGGCATCGAATCCGGCTTCCACACGCTGATGGAATGCGACACGCTGCTGCTGCTCGGCGCCGACTTCGCCTGGGGCCAGTTCTACCCGGACAAGGCCACCATCATCCAGGTCGACCGCGATGGCAGCCACCTCGGCCGCCGCCATCCGGTGAACCTTGGCGTGGTCGGTGATATCGCGCCGACGCTGGACGCCTTGCTGCCGATGCTGCCGCCGCGCGAGGACAGCAGTTTCCTGGACGAGTGCATCGAGCGCCGTGACAAGGCACTGAAGAAGCGCGAGAAGGAAGAGCAGCCCGGTGAGGGCGAGCTGATCCATCCGCAGCACCTGACCGCGCTGCTGTCGAAGTACGCCACCGATGATGCACTGTTCACCGCCGACGGAGGCTCGCCGATGGTGTGGGTGTTGCGCCACATCCGTGTCAACGGCCGCCGCCGCACGCTGACCAGCTTGCTGCACGGCACGATGGCCAACGCGATGCCACAGGCACTGGGCCTGCAGAAGGCGTTCCCGGGTCGGCAGGTGATCTCGCTGTCCGGCGATGGTGGCCTGGCGATGCTGTTGGGCGATCTGTTGACGGCCGTGCAGGAAAGCCTGCCGATCAAGGTGGTGGTGTTCAACAACGGCTCGCTGAACTTCGTCGAGCTGGAGCAGAAGGTGGAGGGGCTGCTGGACAACTACACCGACCTGAAGAACCCGGACTTCGGCCGCCTGGCCGAGGTGATCGGCTTCCACGGCCGCACCGTGACCCGCAGCGAGGATCTGGAGGAGGCGGTGCAGGACTTCCTGGCGCAGCGCGGCCCCGCGCTGCTGGACGTGCATACCAGCCGCGCCGAGCTGGTGATGCCGCCGCAGATCGAGGCCAAGCAGGTGGCCGGTACCGCGCTGTATGCGGCCAAGGCGGTGTTGAACGGCCGCTTCGACGACGTGAAGCATCTGCTGGTGGACAACTTCCTGAAGAAGTAGGGGGTTGGTTGATGCAGGGCTGCGCCCTGCACCCGCGGTAGTGCCGGCCGCTGGCCGGCAACACCAACAGCAGGAGCAGGTTTCTGAGGGATGGCGGGGTGGGTCCGGTTGCGGGGGACGCTGCAAGTACATCCATGTAAGCTCGGTCGCGCCATCCATGGCGCTCACGCCCCCGCAACCGGACCCACCCCGCCTTCGACAGATCATCGCTGCTGTTGGTAGGTGTCGACCTTGGTCGACACAGTAGATCCACGCCATGCGTGGATAGCGTGGAAATGATCGAATTGTTCTTGTAGAGCCGAGCCATGCTCGGCTGAGAGGCTTCGCGTACAGCAGCCGAGCATGGGCTCGGCGCAACAACGAGAGCCTGCCTTTGCTTTTGATCTTTTGATTCTCTTCCGTGGCTGGCACGCGCAGGAAACTGTCAGGGGCCGTTCGGGATGGGCTGCGCAGGACCGTTGGCGCCATGGATGGCGCCATCGAGCCCCAGGGACGGGTTTACGGCGTGTCCTGCGCAGCCCATCCCGACCGGCCCAACCCAGAAATCGCTGTCCGCGACCAACCCAGCCACGAGGGGCCCCGCCGTTGGCTGGAACCCATCATTCCACGACGGAATTGGCGCCCGGGCCCCGCTGGGCCTACCATCGGCGGTCCCCACCCCCACCGCCCCTTCCATGTCCGCTCCCGCTTCCGCCGCACCGCGTCGCTGGTTCGTCGCCGGCGACTTCAACGGCTTCTTCGGCCTGGTCGTCGACAACCTCTCCATCCTCGGCTTCATCGCCATGGCCCTGGTCGGGATCTTCCAGTTCCCCGCCGACGTGGTGTTCGGCCGCATGTTCCCCGGCACCGCCTTCGGCGTGCTGGTCGGCAACCTGCTGTACACCCTGATGGCGCGCCGGCTGGCTGCGCGTACCGGCCGCGACGATGTCACCGCCATGCCGCTGGGCCTGGATGCACCGACCAGCATCGGCATGGCGCTGCTGGTGCTCGGCCCGGCCTTCATCGCCTTCAAGCAGCAGGGCATGGACCCGCATGCTGCGGGCATCGCCACCTGGCAGCTGGGCATGGCCGCGCTGGTGATCATGGGCGTGCTCAAGTTCGTGCTGTCGTTCTTCGGCGAAGCGGTTACCCGCGCGCTGCCGCGTGCCGCGCTGCTGGGTTCCATCGCCGGCATCGCGCTGGTGCTGATGGGCCTGCTGCCGCTGCTGGAAACGCTGCGCTCGCCGCTGGTTGGTTTCACTACGCTGGGCCTGCTGCTGTACGTGCTGATCGCCAAGGGCAAGCTGCCGGTGCGTGGCCCCGGCGTGCTGTTGGCCTTCGTGTTCGGCACCGTGCTGTATTACGGCCTTGGCCTGGCTGGGCTGGGTGCACCGGGCTTCCACGTACCGGAGTGGGTGCCGCCGCAGGTGGTGCTGCCGCTGCCGACGCTGGGCTTCCTCGAGGGCCTGCCCACCGCGATGACCTACCTGCCGCTGCTGCTGCCGTTCGGCCTGCTGATGGTGGTCGGTGGCATCAACGTGTCTGAAAGCGCACGCGCGGCCGGTGATGATTACCGCACCCGCGACATCCTGCTGGTGGAGGCGGTGGCCACGCTGGTGGCCGGTGTCTGCGGCGGCGTGGCGCAGACCACGCCGTACATCGGCCAGCCGGCCTACAAGCACATGGGCGCGCGCAGCGGCTACACGCTGCTGACCGGCCTGTTCGTTGGCATCGGCGGCATGCTCGGCATCATCTCCGGGCTGGTGCAGTGGCTGCCGCTGGCGGTGCTGGCACCGATCATCGTGTACGTGGCCATCGACATCACCACCCAGGCCTTCCAGGCCACGCCGCGCCACCATACCGGCGCGATGGTGTTCGGTTTCCTGCCGTCGGTAGCGTACCTGCTGGCGATCAAGGCGCCAGGCTGGATCGCGCCGGACCACCTGCCGCAGCTGCTGACCAAGCTCGACGGCCACGGCCTGCCCGAGTTGGCGGTGATCTTCACCCTCGGCAATGGCTTCATCATCACCTCAATGCTGTGGATCTCTGCGGTGGCGGCGATGGTTGATGGCCGCCTGCGCCGCGCCTGCGGCTTCCTGCTGGTGGCGGCGGTGCTGACCCTGTTCGGCCTGATCCACTCGGTGGACCCGCGCGGTGGCATCTACCTGCCGTGGGATCTGGACGGCCTGGCGCGCATCATCAGCTGGCAGTTCGCCGGCGCCTATGTGGCATTGGCGCTGCTGCTGGGCCTGCTGTCGATGCAGAAGCAGGCGGTGAAGCCGCTGGGTGAGAACAGCTGACCCCAGAGTAGTGCCGGCCGCTGGCCGGCATCCTCATGGACCTCGGACGTAGTGTGCAGCTGCCGGCCAGCGGCCGGCACTACCGCTCTCCATCGAGTTCCGGGTAGTGGCGGAAGATGCCGTTGGTGTTGAACGGCAATCGCCGTTCCGAGTCCAGATAGGAGGCAATGTTGGGCCGTTTCGCCACCCGCTCCTGCAGCGCGCGCAGCAGGGGCAGGGTCGGTTCCAGTGCCTGCATGCGGCGTGGGAACATGTAGTTCAGCCCGCTCAGCAGCTGGAACAGCGACAGATCCACATACGAGTGCTCGCGCAGTGCATGGCGGCCACCGTTGGCCGCCAGCACCTGCTCGAAGTAGCTGAGGAACTTCGGTAGCCGTTCGCTGCGCAGCGACGCGGCACGTGCCTTGGCCTCGGTCTTCTGCTCTTCGTAGTACTTCGATGCAGCGATCGGATGGTGGGTGTCATGCACCTCGGCCACCAGGTCGGCGATGGTCAGCTGCAACTGCAGCGCCTGCATCTGCCGCGAGGCTGCCTGTGGCACCAGGTCCAGCGTCGGGCCCAGGAAATCCAGGATTGCCGCGACCTGCGCGATGACCTGGCGACCGGCCTTCAGGAACGGCGGCGCGAAGGGCTGCGCACCTTCACTGCTGCCATCGAGAAACGGCTGCATCACTGCATCGCCGTGCACCCGCGCCATGTCGATGTAGTCGGCACCGGCATCTTCCAGCGCCAGCCGCACGAACTCGCCACGGCCCTGGATGCCGGTCCAGTAATACAGCGCGTATTGCATGGCAGTGTCTCCACGGGACAGGATGCATAGCGTCGCGCTGCTCGCGCAAAGCGGGCGTGAGTGCAATGCCTACTTGGCGTTGGATGTCGGAGTGTTCAGGCCGATGGCGCGACGGTGATGATGTCGTGCTCATTGACGCTGCCAGCCAGCGTGTAGCGATATCCCTTGGCCAGGACTTCAATGTAGCTGTCATGTGCGGCAAGGATGAAAAGCTGCAGGTCGTGGACATTGCGGGGATCGTAGTGCGCGAGCAGTGCCGCCAGGCCAGGATCGTGGATGACCCGGTAGAAGCCGGGGAAAGGGCAGAGACCGGTTTGCCGCCAGTGCGCGGTTTCATCGGCTGGTCCGGTTTCCTCGAAGATCTCGCCGTGGCGCATCTCGTGAAAATTTCCGCCCCGGCAACGCGCTTCATGGACAAGTTCGAAATCCACCTGCAGTGAGCGGTAACGCATGCCCGGCTGCGCTGCATAGTCCTCCAGCGTCTGTGCCTCCACGTTCACCTGTGCGCTCGCGTTCTGCTCTCGATACACCAGTGTCAGGTCGAGCGTGCTGATGCGGAAAGGCACCGGTTCCGGGCGAAGCTCCATGGGTCGTTCGTCGAAGGGGCTGGACTGCTCATTGGGCCGCCCGTCGCACTGCGCTGTCAACGCGTTTCCCGAACCTTACCGGAACGGGTGGGGAACCCACGGAAATCAGCCGGGTCACACCTTGTCCATGCGTGTGAGAACGAGGTGCTGCATCATGCAGAGTGGAAAAGCGGCTTGGCCCTGGGTGTTGGGCGTGGTGGTGATCGGTGGCGCGGGCGGTTGGCTGTTCCGCGATCAGCTGAAGAGCCTGGCAGACGGTGTTTCGGTGCCGGTGCAATCGCCCCCCGCCAGTACCGGCACACCGCCACAACCGAAGGCGGCTGCGGAACCCGCTCCAACACCACCCCCGATCAGGCATCCGCTGGATACCGAGGCCGCCGCCGACCCGGCACTGCCGAAGCTGGCTGACAGCGATGCCGCTGCCTGGGGCGCGCTGAGCCAGCTGTTCCAGGGCGAGGGCCCGCTGACCCTGCTGTTGCGCGATCATCTGATCCAGCGCCTGGTCACCCAGGTCGACAACCTGGACAAGCCCAGCGTACCACCCACCGCGCTGGCCGCGCGGCCGCTGCCGGGCAACCTGCAGGTCGAGGCGGGTGAGGGCGGCGAACGCATCGCCGCAGCCAATGCGGCGCGCTATGCGCCCTACGTGCAGGCATTTGCCGCGCTCGACCCGGCGGCAACGGCTACCGCCTACAAGCGCTTCTATCCGCTGATCCAGCAGGCTTACGTGGACCTTGGCCGGCCCGAGGGCTATTTCAACGACCGTCTGGTCACGGTGATCGACCACCTGCTGGAGACCCCGGAACTGGCCCAGGCGCCGCCGGTGCAGCGCGACGAACGGGGCCGCTATCGCTTCGTCGATCCCACTCTGCAGTCGCGCTCGATCGGGCAGAAGGCCCTGCTGCGCATGGATGTGGCGCAGGCGCGGGCGGTCAAGCAGCAGCTGCGGGCGATCCGCAGCGCGATCACCCGCTGAGCCGGTCCATCGCGCAGAACTGATCGGGATCAACGCGCCGACCACACCCGTTCCGGCATGCTGGCCGCAGGCTGACTGGCCTCGGGGTGCAGTCGCAGTCACCCTTGAAACGGGGTGAGGCAACCGCATCTTTCCAGCATCGCCGGCACGGGCCGGCCCTGACGACCGATGAGGATTCGCAATGCGGATGGACAAGCTCACCTCGCGTTTCCAGCAGGCGCTGGCAGACGCACAGTCGCTGGCCGTGGGCCGCGACAACAGCATCATCGAACCGGTTCACCTGTTCAGCGCGCTGCTGGATCAGCAGGGCGGCAGCACGCGCCCGCTGCTGGCCCAGGCCGGGGTGAACGTGCCGGTGCTGCGCGAGCGCCTGACCGAGGCGCTGGATGCACTGCCGAAGGTGTCCGGCCAGGCCGGCAACGTCTCGATGGGCAATGACCTGGGGCGCCTGCTGAACCAGACCGACAAGCTGGCCCAGCAGAACGGCGATGCCTTCATTGCCAGCGAGTGGTTCGTGCTGGCGGCGCTGGACGACGGCGGCACGCTGGGCATGGCGCTGCGCGCCGCCGGTGCCGACAAGACCCGCCTGCAGGCTGCGATCGACAAGCTGCGTGGCGGCGAGAACGTGCAGTCGGAGAACGCCGAGGAACAGCGGCAGGCGCTGGAGAAGTACACCATCGACCTGACCGCGCGCGCGGAGAGCGGCAAGCTCGATCCGGTGATCGGCCGTGACGAGGAAATCCGCCGCACGATCCAGGTGCTGCAGCGCCGGACCAAGAACAACCCGGTGCTGATCGGCGAACCTGGCGTTGGCAAGACCGCGATCGTCGAAGGCCTGGCCCAGCGCATCATCAACGACGAAGTGCCCGAGGGCCTGCGCGGCAAGCGCGTGCTGTCGCTGGACATGGGCGCGCTGATCGCCGGTGCCAAGTTCCGTGGCGAATTCGAGGAACGCCTGAAGGGCGTGCTCAACGACCTGGCCAAGAGCGAAGGGCAGATCATCCTGTTCATCGATGAGCTGCACACCATGGTCGGCGCCGGCAAGGCCGACGGTGCGATGGATGCCGGCAACATGCTCAAGCCGGCGCTGGCACGTGGTGAACTGCACTGCGTGGGCGCCACCACGCTGGATGAGTACCGCAAGTACATCGAAAAGGATGCCGCGCTGGAGCGCCGCTTCCAGAAGGTCTTCGTGGGTGAGCCGTCGGTGGAAGACACCATTGCCATCCTGCGCGGGCTGAAGGAAAAGTACGCGGTGCACCACGGCGTGGAGATCACCGACCCGGCCATCGTCGCCGCTGCGACGCTGTCCAACCGCTACATCACCGACCGCCAGCTGCCGGACAAGGCCATCGATCTGATGGACGAGGCGGCCTCGCGCCTGCGCATGGAAATCGACTCCAAGCCGGAGGAGCTGGACCGCCTGGAACGCCGGGTGATCCAGCTGAAGATCCAGCGCGAGATGCTGAAGAAGGAAAAGGACGAAGCCTCGCGGCAGCGCCTGGCCGATCTGGAGAACGACATCGATACGCTGGAGCGTGAGTTCTCCGACCTCAATGAAATCTGGAAGTCGGAGAAGGCAGCGCTGCAGGGTGCGACCAAGATCAAGGAGCAGGTCGAGCAGGCCAAGCTGGAGCTGGAAGCCGCGCAGCGCCGCCAGGATTTCGCCAAGATGAGCGAGATCCAGTACGGCCTGCTGCCGCAGCTGGAAAAGCAGCTGGCCGCCGCGCAGGAAGCCGAACACAGGGACTTCAAGCTGGTGCAGGACCGGGTCACCGACGAGGAGATCGCCGAGGTCGTGTCGCGCTGGACCGGCATTCCGGTCAACAAGATGCTCGAAGGTGAGCGCGACAAGCTGCTGCGGATGGAAGAGGTGCTGCACAACCGCGTGGTCGGCCAGGAGGAAGCGATCAAGGTCGTCTC
Organism: Stenotrophomonas sp. STK17_22; assembly: GCF_051983905.1. Classification (NCBI taxonomy): domain Bacteria; kingdom Pseudomonadati; phylum Pseudomonadota; class Gammaproteobacteria; order Lysobacterales; family Lysobacteraceae; genus Stenotrophomonas; species Stenotrophomonas sp. STK17_22. The sequence continues at coordinate 4,100,918 of NZ_CP197010.1, read as the reverse complement.
CGATGCCGTGCGCCGTTCGCGTGCGGGCCTGTCCGATCCGAATCGCCCGGCCGGTTCGTTCCTGTTCCTCGGCCCGACCGGCGTCGGCAAGACCGAGCTGTGCAAGTCGCTGGCCGAGTTCCTGTTCGACAGTGCCGACGCGATGATCCGCATCGACATGAGCGAGTTCATGGAGAAGCACAGCGTCGCCCGCCTGATCGGTGCGCCCCCGGGCTACGTCGGTTACGAAGAGGGTGGCTACCTGACCGAGGCCGTGCGTCGCCGTCCGTACTCGCTGATCCTGCTGGACGAAGTGGAGAAGGCGCATCCGGATGTGTTCAACATCCTGCTGCAGGTGCTGGACGATGGCCGCCTGACCGATGGCCAGGGCCGCACCGTGGACTTCCGCAACACCGTCATCGTGATGACCTCGAACCTGGGCTCGCACCAGATCCAGGACATGAGCGCTGATGACAGCCCGGAGGCCTACACGCAGATGAAGGCGGCGGTAATGGGCGTGGTGCAGGCGCACTTCCGCCCGGAGTTCATCAACCGCCTGGACGACATCGTGGTGTTCCACCCGCTGGACAAGCAGCAGATCAAGCAGATCGCGCGCATCCAGATGCGTGGGCTGGAAAAGCGCCTGGCCGAACGTGGTTTGAAGCTGCTGGTGTCCGATGCAGCGTTCGACCTGCTTGGCAACGTTGGTTTCGATCCGGTGTACGGCGCACGTCCGTTGAAGCGTGCGATCCAGGCGCAGCTGGAGAACCCGCTGGCGCAGAAGATCCTGTCCGGCGCCTTCGTCAACGGCGACACCATTGAAGTCGGCAACGACGGCGGCCATCTGGTGTTCGCCAAGGCGTGATTCACACGGGGCGCTGCCTGATCGCGGCGCCCCGTTTCCTGCGGAGTACCCCGGGCCATGCCCGGCGCTCACTCAGAAGCGGTGCGTGTAGCCGCTCATCAGGCCGAACTGGTTGGGCTTCTGCACGATCGGGCTGTCGGCGGCGTCGCCAAGCAGTCGCGTGCCCTCAGCCGAGATGTACCAGTTGCCGTTGCGGCCCACGCGGTGGCTCCATTTCAGGCCAAGACCGGCACTGACCAGGCCGGCCTTCGGCGTGTGCTGGGCAAAGCCGGTGCGCGCCGCCTGTTCCGGGCTGACGCCGTACCAGGTCTGCATGTAGCCACGGTTGCCGTAGTCGGTGGACACGCTGCCGCTGACCACACCGCCGGCCAGGTCGAACAGCGGCATGCTCAGGTTCAGGTGGATCTGCTGGGTGGCCAGGCCGTTCTCGGCCTTGTCCTCGTCCTTGCGGGTGAACTGCCAGGCGCCGCTCAGCACGGCTTCGCCCAGCGTATAACCAGCCGAGACACCGACCAGGGGACGGGTATCGATATCACCCATGCCGCGCAGGAAGTCCGAACCGCCGAGCAGGGAGTCCTTGTCGCGGCGGATGCCGCTGGCGCCGACGTAGGCACGCACACGGGTGTGCTCGCCAATGGACGTGCCCCAACCGACGCCACTGGTACCCAGAAACCAGCCCCCCGGCGAGGTGACATCGAACGACAGCGACGGCGTCGCGCGGTATTCCTCGCTGCCGCTGTAGCGCGGCGTCACGCCACCGCCGGCAGCGACCTCGAAGGTCCAGTGGTCATCCTTGGCGTGGGCGATCGGTGCGGCGAACAGCGGCAACAGGGCCAGGCAGAGCAGGGTGGGGGAACGGCGAAGCTGGGACATGGAATCTCTCGACAATGGGAGGAAAGCAGCGCGCGCATCCGGCGAGTGCTGCAGGGTCGCCAGCGTGGCGATATGCCGGCGACCGATCCCTCCGCAGTTGTGCGGGAGTTGTAATCAACTGTAATGGTGCCCGTGGGCGTTCAGCTGGCAGCCAGCGGCCAGTGCATTTCCAGGCGCGCGCCACCCAGCGTGGCGCGGCTGATGCGCAGCTCGCCACCGTGGCGGGCTGCAATGCGGTTGACGATGGCCAGGCCCAGCCCGAAGCCGCCGGTATCGCGGCTGCGGCTGTCATCCAGGCGGGTGAACGGGCGCATCACTTTTTCGTGGTCGGCCTCGGCGATGCCCGGGCCGTCGTCATCCACGCGCAGGCACGCGCGGCCGCCGACACCGACCAGCGACACTTCCACCTGCGAACGCGCGTGGCGCAGCGCATTGCCTACCAGATTGCTCAGCGCCAGCTGCAGCAGCCGCGGTTCGGCATCCACCCGCGGCAACGCACTGGGCTGCACGCGCAGGACCACGCCGGCTCGTTCGGCATCACGGCGTGCATCGGCCAGGCAGGCCTGCAGCCAGTCGTTGGCTTCAATGCGCTGCATCGGCTCGCCTTCGCCGGGATGCTCCAGACGCTCATAGGCCAGCAGTTCGCTGACCAGCCGGTTGAGTTCGGCCAGGTCGCCGTGCAGCCCCTGTGCCAGCCGTGTACGGCGTTCGTGATCGTCGCTGTCCTGCATCAGGTCCAGGCCGAAGGCCACGCGCGCGATGGGCGTGCGCAGTTCGTGCGATATGGCATGGGTGAGGTCGCGCTGGCGCTGCACCAGTTCGGCCACGCGTGCCGCCATGCGGTTGGAGTGGTCGACGATGACCCGGATCTGCGAGCGTGGCGAGACCTGGGCACGTGCCTGCAGATCGCCCGAACCGATGCGGTCGGCATGCCGGCGCAGCGCTTCCAGGTCGCGCCAGAGCAGGCGCACCCACGCGTACAGGCTGGCGCCCACCAGCAGCAGGATGCTGAGGTAGGCGGCGATGGTCATGTACGTCGTCATCTGCACCGCGCCAGGCAGGCGCAGGTGCAGCCAGCGGCCATCGCTGCCCTCGATGGGCAGCAGGACCTGCTGGTATTGATCGCGCACGATGAAACCATCGGCCTTCACGGCCACCTGTTCCTGCGCGTCGAGTGCGGGAGGTTTGTCGAGCAGGGTCAGGGCGATGCCGTAGTGTGGCTGCCACTGCTGCAGGCGCTCACGCTGCTGGTCGGCATCCAGGCCGGCCAGGCCACTGCGCAGGGCGTACACCTGACCACGCACCTGCTGGACGAAGACGCGATCCTGCACGGGCGTGTAGATGCCGTCCAGGATGTGGTTGAGGAAGAACACCGACACCAGGAAGCAGGCACCCGTGATAAACCACAACCACAGGAACAGCCGCTTCATGCCGACCAGGACGAGGGATTGAACTGGTAGCCGCGGCCCCACACCGTCTTGATCCGCCGCGGTTCGCGCGCGTCATCGCCCAGCTTGCGGCGAAGCTTGCCGATGCTGACATCGACACTGCGGTCCAGCCCGTCGAAGCCGATGCCGCGCACCGCCTGCAGGATCTGGTCACGCGAGAGAATCTGCCCCGGCTGGCTGGCCAGCAGCCACAGGATCTCGAATTCGGTGGTGCCCATGTCCACCGGCTGGCCGTGCAGATGCACCTCGCGCTGCATGCGGTCGATCAGCAGCTCGCCGTGCATGAGGCGGCAGGGGCTGCCGGTGTTGCTGCTGCCATGGCGGCGGCGCAGCAGGGCGCGCAGGCGGGCCAGCAGCAGGCGCGGCTCGATCGGCTTGTGCACATAGTCGTCGGCGCCCGATTCCAGGCCGAGCACCTGTTCGATGTCGTCCTCGCAGGCCGTCAGCATCAGGATCGGCACATCGGAGAAGCTGCGGATCTGCCGGCACACATCGATGCCGCCAAGGCCGGGCAGCATCAGGTCCAGCACTACCAGTTCCGGCGCGTGCTGCCGGCAGGCCGCACCGGCGAGGTCGCCACGGGCCACATGCTGCACGGCGAAGCCGTGTTCGTGAAGGTAGTCACTGACCAGCTCGGCCAGGCGGCGGTCGTCCTCCACCAGCAGCACCGAGGTCGGCGAGCCGCTGGCGGCGGGTGTCCAGGGGGATGACTGCATGCGCTTGGGCCTCCGTGCCCGGGCAGGAGCGCCCGGCGGCGAAGCCTAGCAACGGCCCATGACGGCTGCCTGAATCGCGGCCAACCTGATAACCGGTGGTACTGGCGTCATCGCCAGCAGCTTTCAGCGCGTGGTTCTGGCTGGCCTATGGTGGCGGTTTCCCCGGATGGAGCCTGGCGCAATGAGCGACCCGCAGTGGCAACTGGAAACCCTGGCCGTGCATGGCGGCTACCGTCCCGATCCGACCACCCGCGCGGTGGCGGTGCCGATCTACCAGACGGTGGCGTATGCCTTCGATGACACCCAGCACGGCGCCGATCTGTTCGACCTGAAGGTGCCCGGCAACATCTACACCCGCATCATGAACCCCACTACCGACGTGCTGGAGCAGCGCCTGGCCGCACTGGAGGGTGGCATCGGCGCGCTGGCACTGGCCTCGGGGCAGGCGGCGATCACCTATGCCATCCAGACCATCGCCGAGGCCGGTGACAACATCGTTGCCTCCAGTGCGCTGTATGGCGGCAGCCTCAACCTGCTGGCGCACACGCTGCCGCAGTACGGCCTCCAGGCGCGCTTCGCCGACCCGGCCGATCCGTCCGCCTTCGCCGCGCTGATCGATGAACGCACCAAGGCGGTGTTCGTCGAATCGATCGGTAACCCGCGTGGCAACGTCACCGACATCGCGGCGATTGCCGAGGTCGCGCATGCCGCCGGCGTGCCGGTGATTGTCGACAACACCGTGGCCACGCCGTTCCTGCTGCGCCCGTTCGAGCACGGCGCCGACATCGTGGTGCATTCGCTGACCAAGTACCTCGGCGGCCACGGCAACAGCCTCGGCGGCGCGATCGTCGATTCCGGCCGCTTCGACTGGGCTGCACAACCCCAGCGCTTCGCACGGCTCAACCAGCCCGACCCCAGCTATCACGGCGTGGTCTATACCGAAGCCCTGGGGCCAGCGGCCTACATCGGCCGCGCGCGGGTGGTGCCGCTGCGCAATACCGGCGCTGCGTTGTCGCCGTTCAATGCGTTCCTGATCCTGCAGGGCATCGAGACCCTGGCCCTGCGCATGGAACGCATCAACGCCAACGCACTGGCCGTCGCGCAGTTCCTGAAGTCGCACGCTAAGGTGGCGTGGGTGCGCTATGCCGGGCTGGCCGACGACCCCGAGCATGCCGCCGCGCAGCGCTACCTGGGCGGGCACGGCTCGGGCGTACTGACCTTCGGCCTGCCGGGCGGCCGTGAAGCCGGCGCACGCTTCCTCGATGCACTGAAGCTGTTCACCCGCCTGGTCAACCTGGGCGACGCGAAGTCATTGGCCACCCATCCCGCCTCGACCACCCATCGCCAGCTGGACGCCGCCGAACTGGCCAAGGCCGGTGTCAGCGAAGACACCGTGCGGCTGTCGATCGGCATCGAGCATATCGGCGACCTGCGTGCCGACCTGGAGCAGGCCCTGGCTGGCGCCTGATAGCCGCACGCTTGGTCGTCATCGCCACAGGCGATCACCACCGGCACCGCGATGCGCTACGGTGGAACTGCCTCTCCAAGGCATGGCAACGTGGCGATCCAGATCCCCGGTCGATGCGGGTCGACCGGGGATTTTTTTGTTTCCGGGGTCAGATGCACCGCCGTGTCGACCAAGGTCGACACCTACCAACAGCCGCAGGAAATTGTCGAAGGCAGGGTGGGCCCGGTTGCAGGGGCGTGAGCGCCATGGATGGCGCGACCGAGCCTCCATGGACGGATTCACGGCGTCCCCTGCAACCGGACCCACCCCGCCATCCCACGGAATGCCAGCTTTTGCTTTTGTCGTTGCCGTTGCTTCAGCAGGTGCAGGGCTGCAAGCCCTGCCGCACCCACACTCCTCACACCACCGGAATACTGTGCTGTCCCAGCCCGCGATACGGCGGCGTGGCCATCACCATCTCGGCCAGCGAGTACGCCAGCTCACGCTCGGCCATCACCGTGCCATCCGCACCGTGCTCCAACAGATGCTTCACCTCTGCATCGCTGTGTGCTCGCGCCAGCAGGGTCAGATCCGGATTGATCGCACGCAGCTTGGCCAGCGCCTCACCGGCTTCCAGCGGCTGAGGAATCGCCAGCACCGCAATCTTCGCGCGTTCCGGATGCGCTTCGGCCAGCACGCGGTCGGCAGCAGCACTACCACGGATCGCCGCCAGGCCCTTGGCGTGCGCCTGTTCGACGTGCTCCTTGTTGTCATCGATCACCAGCACCGGCACGCCACGATCGCGCAGCACCTGCGCCAGCTCGCTGCCGACCCGGCCGTAACCAATGACGATGGCATGGTCACGCAGGTCACGCGAGGGACCGGTGGCCTCTTCCGGCTCGGCGGCCTGGGGCGACTGCTCCTGCTTGGCCTGCCAACGGTCAAGCAGCCCGAACACCAGCGGGTTGAGCATGATCGACACCAGCGCACCGGCCAGCACCAGCGACTGGCCTTCCTTCGGCAGGATCTGCAGGGCGACGCCGAGGCCGGCGATGATGAAGGCGAACTCGCCGATCTGCGCCAGGCTGGCCGAGATGGTCAGCGCGGTGCTGGTCGGGTGGCCGAACGCACGCACGATGAAGAACGCGGCGGCCGACTTGCCGAACATGATGATCAGCACCGTGGCCAGCACCTGCCACGGGTGCTGGACGAGGATGTTGGGGTCGAACAGCATGCCGACCGAAACAAAGAACAGCACCGCGAACGCATCGCGCAGCGGCAGCGAATCATGCGCGGCCTTGTGGCTCAGCTCCGATTCGTTGAGCAGCATGCCGGCGAAGAACGCGCCCAGCGCGAACGAGACGCCGAACAGCATCGCCGAGCCGAACGCCACGCCCAGCGCGATCGCCAGCACCGAGAGGGTGAACAGTTCGCGCGAACCGGTGCCGGCGATGCGTTCGAGGATCCACGGGATGACCCGGCGCCCGACCACCAGCATCACCGCCACGAACAGGCCCAGCTGCACGAAGGTCCAGCCGATGTCGGCCAGCACGCTGCCCAGCGAGTGCGATTCCTTGGCCGCATCGGGGCCGAACACACCGGCCATCACCGGCATCATCACCAGCGCCAGCACACAGGCCAGGTCTTCCACGATCAGCCAGCCGACCGCGATCTTGCCGCGCATGGTTTCCAGCAGGCGGCGCTCCTCCATCGCCCGCAACAGCACCACGGTACTGGCGGTGGCCAGCGAGAAACCGAAGATGACGCCATGCAGGGCTGGCCAGCCCATCAGCGAGGCCACGCCCCAGCCGAGCAGGGTAGCGACCGCGATCTGGCCGATGGCACCGGGGATGGCGATGGCCTTGACCGCCATCAGGTCCTTCAGCGAGAAGTGCAGGCCGACGCCGAACATCAGCAGCATCACGCCCAGCTCGGCCAGCTGGTTGGCCAGCGCCTGGTCGGCGACGAAGCCGGGGGTGAACGGGCCTACGCAGATGCCAGCAACCAGGTAACCGACCAGGGGAGACAAGCGGAGCTTGTTGGCCAGCGCGCCGAAGATGAAGGCGAGCCCCAGGCCAACGGCAACGATGTTGATCAGGTCGGTGTCATGGTGCATCGGCACTCGCAGAAAAACGGGGGTATCCCGATTTTCACCGATGACGCCAGATACGGCAAACCTTAAATGCGAATGGGGTCAGATCCCTCTCCCGCAGGAAAAAGGATCTGACCCCACCAGGGAGTTGCCGGCCAGCGGCCGGCACTACCAGAGAGGCGCCCGCCAGCACTTACCAGGTGTACTTGACCCGGCCGTACACGTACGCGCCGTTGAAGCCGAACGGCGAGTAGTTGCTGTACGGCAGCATGCCGAAGGTGGAGTTCTGCAGGTCTTCTGTGCGGTCCGGGTACTTGTCCAGCAGGTTGTCGGCGCCCACGGTCAGGGTCCAGTTGCTGCTCGGCTTGTAGCTGGCCGAGGCATCCACCACCCAGGCGTCGCCATAGGTCTGGTCGCGCAGTGCGGTGGCCGAGTTGCGCACGGTGAATTTGCCGTAGCGGGTCGCGGCCAGGCCCAGTTCCCAGTGGTCCGAACGCCAGGTGCCGCTCAGGATCGCCTTGTCGCGCGGATAGCTGTCCTCGATGCGGCCGATCTCATCGCGGCCGATCAGCGACTGGGTCAGGCCCAGCGTGCCGAACACCGCCGGGGTGCCGCCGACGCGGCGCACTTCGGTGTCGTTGTAGCTGTACGCGGCGGTCAGTTCCAGGCTGCTGGCGCTGAAGGGCACCGTGCAGCTGGACACGAAATCGACACCGCGGGTGCGCGTATCCAGGCCGTTGGTGAAGTACGAGAACGCGGTCACCTGCGGCAGGCCCAGCGTGCCCAGCAGCGCACTGGTGGCGGCGTTGGTGGTGATGCTGGACGACAATGCGATGCGGTCATCGATGTCGATCTGGTAGGCGTCGACGGTGATGTACAGGCGGTCGACCGGCTGCAGCACCAGGCCCAGGCTGTAGGAGGTGGAGGTCTCGGCCTTCAGCGGCGAGGCGCCCAGCGCCTGCGCAGCCGGGCTGGTGGTGGGGAAGGTGCCGCGCTCGACGAACACGCCGTTGAGGAACTGGCTGGTGACCGCCTGGTAGCCCTGCTGCGCCAGCGACGGCGCACGGAAGCCGCTGGACGCGGTGGCCCGCAGCGCAACCTTGTCGGTGAACGCGTAGCGCGCCGACAGCTTGCCGGAGAAGCGGTCGCCGAAGTCCGAGTAATCCTCGTAGCGGCCGGTGATGCCGGCCGAGAACTTCTCGGTCAGGTCCGCTTCCAGACCCGCATAGACCGCGTAGTTGTGGCGGTCGGCATGCACTTCATTGGTGGGGGTGAAGCCACCGAAGCCCTGCGCGCCACTGCCGGTGTACGAGTTCAGCTCGCCCGGCTTCTGGTCCCACTTCTCCTTGCGGTATTCACCACCGAAGGACAGCGTGACCGGGTAGGCCAGGCCCCAGTCCAGCGACTTGGTCAGGTCGGCATTGAAGATGTCCTGCTGGTACTTCAGCGTGCCGTCGTAGAACGAGCGCGGGCTGGTCGCACCCAGGCTGTAGTTGATGCTGTTGCGGGTGTGGAAGTCGAGGGTGTTCTCGCCGTGGTTCAGGCTCAGGTCCCAGGTCCAGCCGCTGTCGGTGTTGCCCTTGACCCCGGCCACCAGCGAGCGGTCCTTGGAGTACTGGTTGATCTCCGGCACGAAGCCGTCCGGGTAGGTCTGCGCCAGCAGCGCGCTCTGCCCGCTGTGGTTGCGCGAGCGGTAGAACGCGAACGAGGTGATGTCGCGGTTGCTGAGCAGCGCGCTGGCGTAGCCGGTCACGCGGTCGCTGAAATCGAAGCTGGCGTTGACCGAAGCCGCAGTCGCATCCACGCGCGGGTCGCCGACGATGAAGGTCTTCTGGCCGATGCTCGGGAAGTTGCCGGTGTTCGGGGTGGTGCCGCGGTACGGGCCGGCGCGGTTGCTTTCGTCCTGCTGGCTGATCTGGCCGGCCACGTGCACGCGGCCACGGCCGTTGCCGAACTCGACGCCGGTATCGCCGGAGAGCTGGTACTTGTTGCCGTCACCGGCCGAGTACTGGCCGTAGTCCACCGCCAGGCTGCCGCCACTGCCGCTGCCCTTGAGCACGATGTTGATGACGCCGGCGATGGCGTCCGAACCGTACTGCGCCGACGCACCGTCGCGCAGCACTTCCACGCGTTCGATGGCGGCGATCGGGATCGCATTGATGTCCACTGCCGACGAACCACGGCCGATGCTGCCGTTGACGTTGATCATCGCCGAGGTGTGGCGGCGCTTGCCGTCGACCAGCACCAGCACCTGGTCCGGTGACAGGCCGCGCAGCTGCGCCGGGCGCACGCCGCTGGTGCCATCGGTCAGGGCAGGGCGCGGGAAGTTCAGCGAGGGCAGGGCGCGCGACAGCGCGGTGGCCAGCTCGCTGGTGCCGGTGGACTGCAGGGCTTCGGGGGTGATGATGTCGATCGGCGACTGCGATTCGGCCACCGTGCGGTCGGCCACGCGGGTGCCGGTGACGATCACCGTGTCCAGGGTGTTGGCGGCGGTGCCGGCCTGCTGGGCAGCGGCAACGAACGGAGAGCCACCGAGTGCGACAGCGACGGCGGCGGCGATCAGGCTGGTCTTGCGGGTCATCGGGACGGAGCTCCGGTTGGCGGGGGCGGCACCGGAATCGACATCACGGGGGTGAGGCGGACGGCGGTTGTTGCGGTGCGCAAAGCAGGAATTAACGGGATATTCAGTGCGTGTCAAATGCCAGTCATCGGAAAAAACGTTGCAGCAGCAACCATTTAGCCCGGATCGGCACTGGCGGGGGAGGGAGCCCGGGACGCGCGCGGCAAGGACGTGGGAGAGAGGAACGCCGGCCGCCGCGCATCCCGGGACGCGTCAAGTATTCGTTAACGCTAGAATTGCGTCGCAGGAACAGTGCTCACCAGCACATTCCATCTGGTTATATGGACGCCTCCCCCGATGATTTCCCTTCGTAATTTCGCCTTGCGCCGCGGCGAGCGGCTGCTGTTGTCCAATGTCGACCTGACCCTGCACGCCGGTTACCGGGTGGGTGTGGTCGGCCGCAACGGTGCTGGCAAGTCCAGCCTGTTCGCGGCGGTGAAGGGCGAGCTGGAGGCGGACAAGGGCGATGTCGATCTGCCCGGCAAGGTGCGCATCGCCAGCGTCGCGCAGGAAACCCCGTCGCTGCCCGACCCGGCGCTGAGCTTCGTGCTGGGCGGTGATACCGAAGTGGCTGCGGTACTGGCTGAAGAGGCTGAAGCAACCGCGCGCGAAGACTGGGAGGCGGTGGCCAACGCGCACACGAAGATGGCCGAGATGGGGGCCTACGACGCCGAAGCGCGCGCCGGCAAGCTGCTGCACGGCCTCGGTTTCCCGGCCGAGACCCACCACCGCGCGGTGTCCTCGTTCTCCGGCGGCTGGCGCGTGCGCCTGAACCTGGCCCGCGCGTTGATGATGCCCAGTGACCTGCTGCTGCTGGACGAACCGACCAACCACCTGGACCTGGACGCGGTGTACTGGCTGGAGCAGTGGCTGCTGAAGTACCCCGGCACCCTGCTGTTGATCTCGCATGACCGCGAGTTTCTCGACAACGTGGCCACCCACACCCTGCACCTGCACGGCGGCGGCGCCAAGCTCTACCCGGGCGGTTATACCGATTTCGAGCGCCAGCGCGCCGAACAGCTGCGCCAGCAGCAGATCGCGCACGAGAAGGAACAGGCCGAGCGTGCCCACCTGCAGAGCTTCATCGACCGCTTCAAGGCGCAGGCCAGCAAGGCCGCGCAGGCGCAGAGCCGCATGAAGCGCCTGGCCAAGCTGGCCGGCACCGAAGCCGTGCGTGCCGAGCGCGAATTCCGCATCGAGTTCGCGCCGCCGGCCAAGCTGCCGTTCTCGCTGATCCGCCTGAACCACGTCGAGGCCGGCTACGGCAAGGACGCGGTGATCCTGCACAACGTCGGCTTCGGCCTGGAAGCGGGCCAGCGCATCGGCCTGCTCGGCCCCAACGGTGCCGGTAAGACCACCCTGGTGAAGACCCTGGTGGGCGAGCTGGCGCCGATCGTCGGCGAGCGCATGGCGCACCCTGACCTGAAGATCGGCTACTTCGCCCAGCACACGGTGGAGTCGCTGCACGAAGGCCAGTCGCCGATGGAGCACTTCCGCGAGATCGCCCCGGACGCACCGAACCAGTCGTTCCGCGACTTCCTCGGCAAGTGGAACTTCCCGGGTGACCGCGCGTTCGAGCCGGTCGATGGCTTCTCCGGTGGCGAGCGCGCACGCCTGGCGCTGGCGCTGATCGCCTGGCAGCAGCCGAACGTGCTGCTGCTGGACGAACCGACCAACCACCTTGACCTGGAAATGCGCGAAGCGCTGGCCGAAGCACTGGCCACCTTCGAAGGCGCGATCGTGATGGTCTCGCATGACCGCCATCTGATCGGCCTGGTCTGCGATACCTACTGGCGCGTGGCCGATGGCGTGGTCGAGCCGTTCGACGGCGACCTCGACGCCTACGCGGCCTGGCTGCGCACCCGTCCGCAGGCGCAGGGCACCAAGGCGCGCATGGAACAGGTGGAAGAGCCGGTGGTGGTCAAGACCGCGCCGGTGGCTCAGGTGGTGCAGAAGAAGCCGGTGAACCCGCACAAGCTGGCCGCCGCCGAAGCCAAGGTGGCCGAGCTGGAAAGCGCCCTGGCCGAGCTGGACCGCCAGCTGGCCGACCCGGCCAACTACGCCGATGCCACCCGCATGGCGGTGATCGGCCGTGACCGCGAAACCGCTGCCGCCCAGCTGGAAAAAGCCGAGGCAGCGTGGATGGAGCTGCTGGAGTCCTGACCGGTAGTGCCGGCCGCTGGCCGGCAGCGCGATGCGCCCACAACGATCAAGGGGTTGCCGGCCAGCGGCCGGCACTACCTACGCGCCCTGTGCCTGCAGCCATTCGCGGAACCGCTTCGCCGGTTCACGCTCGGCACGCGAGCATGGCGGTGATCGGCCGTGACCGCGAAACCGCTGCCGCCCAGCTGAAAAAAGCTGAGGCAGCGTGGATGGAACTGCTGGAGTCCTGACCGGTAGTGCCGGCCGCTGGCCGGCAGCGCGATGCGCCCACGACGATCAAGGGGTTGCCGGCCAGCGGCCGGCACTACCTACGCGCCCTGTGCCTGCAGCCATTCGCGGAACCGCTTCGCCGGCTCACGCTCGGCACGCGAGCATGGCGGTGATCGGCCGTGACCGCGAAACCGCTGCCGCCCAGCTGGAAAAAGCTGAGGCAGCGTGGATGGAACTGCTGGAGTCCTGATCGGTAGTGCCGGCCGCTGGCCGGCAGCGCGATGCGCCCACGACGATCAAGGGGTTGCCGGCCAGCGGCCGGCACTACCTACGCGCCCTGTGCCTGCAGCCATTCGCGGAAGCGCCTGGCCGGCTCACGTTCGGCACGCGATCGCAACCGCGTCAGCCAGTAGCGCCCCAGCTCCAGCGTGGTGCTGAACGGCTGCAGCAAACGGCCTTCAGCCAACTCCTGCTCGAACATGCGCAATGGCAGCAGCGCCACGCCGGCACCACCGACCGCGGCCATCGCGACCGTCAACGAGGAATCGAATACCGGCCCGCGCGCTTCCACGCCGCTGACCCCGGCCGCCTGCAGCCAGCGCGGCCATTCGTCGCTGCGGTAGGAACGAAGCAGCGGCAGCGTGCCCAGGTCGCGTGGCTGTTTCAGCCGCCGCGCCAGCGCCGGTGCGCACAGCGGTGCAAACGGCGCGTCGAGGATCGCCGTGCACGCCTGGCCCTGCCAGTCGCCATCACCGAAGCGGATCGCCAGGTCCAGGCCCTCGCCGGCCAGATCGATGCGATTGTTGTGGGTCTGCAGTCGCAGCTCGATGTCCGGGTGCGCGGCCTCGAACGCAGCCAGCCGTGGCAGCAGCCAACCGGTGGCGAAGGTGCCGACCACGCCCAGCGTCAGTACTTCACGGGCCGGGCCACCGGTGTAGCGCGCGATGCTGGCCGAGATACGCTCGAATGATTCGTTGAGCACCGGATACAGCGCCGCGCCCTCCTCGGTGAGCGCCACGCCGCGCGGTAGGCGATGGAACAGGCGGATGCCGAGCCGGTCCTCCAGCCCGCGGATCTGGTGGCTCAGCGCGGCCTGGCTGACGCACAGCTCCAGCGCGGCACGGGTGAAGTTCTGGTGGCGTGCGGCCGCCTCGAAGGCACGCAGGGCGTTCAGCGGCAGGGTAGGGTGCAGCATCAGAGTAGTCGTGAGCCAGGGTGATGGCTGATCCTACCTTCCCAGTAGCCAGTTCAGAAGAATTAAAGGGTTGATTGCGACAGGCATTAATCCAGCTAATGCCTTCCGCTGATTTTTCGCGCTGGTCGCCTGCGTGCGAGGCTTCAATAATCGGGCGGTCCCCAGGAGAACCCCGCATGCTCGCCCGTCGCCGATTCCTGCAGTTCAGTGGTGCCGCTGTTGCTTCCTCGCTTGCCCTGCCGTTGCTGGCACGTGCGGCGGGCAAGACCACCGCCAGTGCACCGACCGATGCCGCCCTCACCGCCGCCACCGACTTCGCCGCGCTGGAAAAGGCCTGTGCCGGCCGCCTCGGCGTGACCCTGCTGGATACCGCCAGCGGCCGCCGCATCGGTCATCGCCAGGACGAGCGTTTCCCGATGTGCAGCACGTTCAAGAGCGTGCTGGCCGCCACCGTGCTCAGCCAGGCCGAGCGCAGGCCCGCGTTGCTGGACACGCGCGTGCCGGTGCGCGATGCCGACCTGCTCTCGCACGCGCCGGTCACCCGTCGCCACGCCGGCAAGGACATGACCGTGCGCGATCTGTGCCGTGCCACGATCATCACCAGCGACAACACTGCCGCCAACCTGCTGTTCGGCGTGGTCGGTGGCCCGCCCGCGGTGACTGCGTTCCTGCGCGCGAGCGGTGATGCGGTGAGCCGCAGTGATCGCCTGGAGCCGGAGCTGAACAGCTTTGCCAAGGGCGATCCGCGCGACACCACCACGCCGGCGGCGATGGCTGCGACCCTGCAGCGCGTGGTGCTGGGCGAGGTGCTGCAGCCGGCGTCGCGGCAGCAGCTGGCCGATTGGCTGATCGACAACGAAACCGGCGACGCCTGCCTGCGCGCGGGCCTGGGCAAGCGCTGGCGCGTCGGTGACAAGACCGGCAGCAACGGCGAGGACGCGCGCAACGACATCGCCGTGTTGTGGCCGCTGGCCGGCGGCACGCCCTGGGTGCTGACCGCCTACCTGCAGGCGGGTGCGATCAGCAACGAACAGCGTGCCACGGTGCTGGCGCAGGTAGGCCGCATCGCCGATCGGCTGATCGGTTGAGGTAACCGGGGTCATTCAGAAGTGGCTTGCCGGATCGGTTCGGCGCGCGCATCCTGCGCGCGTTCGAATCACACGGAAGTCCCCCATGAGCCATGAACTGATCTACCTGCTGCTGATCTTTGCGCTGCTGGTGATCCCGCGCGCGCTGCAGCGTTTCAGCCTGCCCGCGCCGCTGACCTGCCTGCTGTTCGGCATCATCGGCATGCTCTGGCTGGGCGACCAGGCGCACGACGCGGTGATCGGTCTGTTGGCCACGCTGGGCATTTCCTCGCTGTTCCTGTTCGCCGGCCTGGAAGTGGATCTGCAGGCGCTGCGCCGTGGCATGTGGCCGCTGCTGGCGCATCTGGTGATCCGTACCGGCACGCTGTTCGGTGTGGGCTGGCTGGCCTGGCGCTACGCGGGGCTGCCGTGGCAGGCCGCCGGCCTGCTGGCGCTGGCGCTGTTGACGCCGTCCACCGGCTTCATCATGGATTCGCTGTCGCGGCTGGGCCTGAGCGAAGACGAGCGGTTCTGGGTGACCAGCAAGGCCATTGCCGGTGAACTGCTGGCGCTGGCGGCGTTGTTCATCGTGCTGCAGGCCGGTGATCCGGGGCACATGGCGCTGTCCAGCCTGGCCCTGCTGGCGATGATGGTCGGCCTGCCGCTGCTGTTCATCGCGCTGGGCCGCTGGGTGGCGCCGCACGCGCCGGGCTCGGAGTTCTCGCTGCTGGTCATGGTCGGCATGGTCGCGGCGTACATCACCTATCTGCTGGGTGTGTATTACCTGGTCGGTGCGTTCATCGCCGGCCTGGTCGCGCGCCTGCTGCACCAGCGCATGCCGCTGCTGGCCTCGCACGAGAACCTGCATGCGCTGCGCCTGTTCGCCTCGTTCTTCGTGCCGTTCTACTTCTTCAACGCCGGCACCAAGGTGCCCAGCGAAGCACTGAGCTTTGAGGCGCTGGGGCTGGGCATCGTGATCACCCTGGTGGTGCTGCCGCTGCGCATCGGCGTGGTCTGGCTGCAGCGTCGGGTGATGTTCGGCGAGAGCTTCCGCAGCAGCCTGCGGGTCTCGCTGGCGTTGGCCCCGACGCTGATTTTCACCCTGGTGCTGGCGGCGATCATGCGCGAGCGTTTCCAGATTCCGGCGGTGCTGTTCGGCGCGCTGCTGCTGTATGCCGCACTGACCACGCTGTTGCCGTCGCTGGTGTTCCGCACGCCGTTCGATGTCGATCCGGTTGAACAGGAACCTGCGGGTGAAGGCGAAGCCGCGCCGGTGGCGGCCACCGAAACCCTGCCAGCGGCATCTGCAGTCGATCGCTGAGCGGATGCTGCGCGTGCGGTTTGCGCACTTCGGCCATGGCCGTTAGGGTTGGGGCATGAAACTGCCTGCCGTTGTCACCGCTTCCGCCCTCCTGCTCAGCCTTGCTGCGTGTTCGCAGCGCTCCGATACGGTCGCCCATGATCTGGCGACCGCACCGGCCGATGCCTTCATGGCCGCCATCGCCGCGCATTGCGGCCAGGCTTACGCCGGCAAGGTGGTGGAGGACACGCCGGCACCGACCGGCAAGGATCCGTTCGCCGGGCAGCGCCTGGTCATGCATGTGCGCGGCTGTGCCGATCCGGCGCACGAGCTGCGCATCCCGTTCCATGTCGGCGATGACCACTCGCGGACCTGGGTGCTGACCCGTACGGAAACCGGCCTGCGCCTGAAGCACGACCATCGCCACGAAGACGGCAGCCCCGACGCGATCACCCTCTACGGTGGCGACAGCACGCCGCCGGGCACCGCCGAGCGCCAGCAGTTCCCCGCCGACGCCGATTCGGTGGCGATGTTCCGCCGCGCCGACATGCTGGCCTCCACGCACAACACCTGGGCGATGGAGATTGATCCCGACCAGACCTTTGTCTACGAGCTGACCCGCCCGGAGGGCCGCCGCTTCCGCGTGCAGTTCGACCTGAGCAAACCGGTTGCCCTGCCGCCTGCACCGTGGGGCGACGACAAAGCGTCCGCCCCGTGATCCCAGGGTCGGATCCCTCATGCGGAGGGCCCCGACCCCAGGAGGACCCTCAGTAGATCCACGCCATGCGTGGATGCGGGATACCAGACCGGGGCCAGAGCCCTGGCCGTCGGCAAGGGATCCGGCCGTGTGCTTACCGCGTACCGAAACGCGCGCGGCAGCCGTTGCTCACCCACACCTGGCCACGTGAGTAGCCCCAGCTGCGGCCTTCCTGGCAGGCACTGCCGGACAGCTGCTGCTGCAGCACCGGGCGGCCCTGGCGCTCATCCCAGTCGCAGGTCTGCGAGCGGTTGTTGTTGCTGCTGCAGGTAACTGAGTAGTTGCTGTTGCCGCCGCCCCAGCCACTGCCACCACCGCCCCAGCCGCGGGCTTCGGCGAATTCGGCACGGCAGCCGCCACTGACCCAGACCGCGCCGTTGCGCACGCCCCAGGTACGCCCTTCGTTGCAGGGGCTGCCGGACAGCTGGCGGACCAGGCGGGCATTGCGCCAGCCGACCGGGCAGCTGCGCTCGCGGTTGTTCTGGCTCTCGCAGCGGATGGTCTCGCCAGGCCGGCCGTTGTTGCCGCCCCAGCCACCGCCATTGCCGCCGCCCCAGCCACCGTGGGCCTCGACGAATTCGGCGCGGCAACCGTTGGTGACCCAGATGCTGCCGTTACGGCTGCCCCAGGTGCGTCCTTCATCGCAGTCCGAGCCGGACAGCTGACGCACCAGCTGCGCATTGCGCCAGCCGGTGTTGCAGACCCGTTCGCGGTTGTTCTGGCTTTCGCAGCGGACCACGCCGCTCTGCGCATGCGCGGAAGGGGCGGGCAGGGCAAGGGTGCCCGCGGCACCCAGGCTGAGGGTTACGGCCAGGCTGGCCAGGGACAGCGGTTTCATGGCGGCATCCCATACGGTGGCAGGTGCCCGACTATAGGGAGGGGGGCGATCAAGCCGGTGTGACTGGCCGGATTTGCCCCGGCCGGGGCCTCGGCCGCAGAATACGAGGCTTTCCGGCCCCCATCCGGTGCCGGCGTTCTCCAGCGGAGCTTCCCCCCATGCGTACCCACTTCTGCGGCCTGGTCGATGAGACCCTGATTGGCCAGACTGTCACCCTCGCCGGCTGGACCGACGTGGCCCGTAACCAGGGCGGCGTCTGCTTCATCGATCTTCGAGATCATGAAGGCATCGTGCAGGTGACCGTGGAAGTCGACAACGCCGACGTGTTCGCCGTGGCCGCGTCGCTGGGCTACGAGGATGTGCTGCAGGTGGAAGGCGTGGTGCGTGCCCGCCACGCGGTGAACGACAAGATGCGCACCGGCAAGGTGGAAGTGATCGCCACCGCCATCACCGTGCTGAACAAGGCCGCGCCGCTGCCGTTCCACGCCCACGAGAATCCGGGCGAGGAAACCCGCCTGAAGTACCGCTACCTGGACCTGCGCCGCCCGGAAATGCAGCGCATGCAGCGCACCCGCATCAAGCTGGTGCAGGCCCTGCGCCGCCATCTGGACGAAAAGGGCTTCCAGGACATCGAGACCCCGATCCTGACCAAGGCCACCCCGGAAGGCGCGCGCGACTTCCTGGTGCCGGCGCGCATGCACCCGGGCGAGTTCTACGCCCTGCCGCAGAGCCCGCAGCTGTTCAAGCAGATCCTGATGGTGGCCGGCTTCGACCGCTACTACCAGATCGCGCGCTGCTTCCGCGACGAGGCCCTGCGTGCCGATCGCCAGCTGGAATTCACCCAGCTGGACATGGAATTCGCCTTCGTCCGCGAGCGCGACGTGCAGGATTTCGTCGAGGACATGATCCGCGCCATCTTCAAGGAAGTGGTGGACGTGCAGCTGGACGCCAGCTTCCCGCGCATGACCTGGGCCGAGGCCATGCGCCGCTACGGCTCGGACAAGCCGGACCTGCGCATCGCGCTGGAGCTGGTGGACGTGGCCGAACTGGTCAAGGACAGCGAGTTCCCGGTGTTCACCGGCCCGGCCAATGATGCTGAGGGCCGCGTTGCCGCGCTGCGCATCCCGGGCGGTGCGTCGCTGTCGCGCAAGCAGATCGACGAATACGCCACGCATGCCGCCAAGTACGGCGCCAAGGGCCTGGCCTACATCAAGATCGCCGACAACGGCGAGATCAGCTCGCCGATCCAGAAGTTCTTCAGCGAGGAATCCTTCGCCGCGCTGGTCGCCCATGTCGGCGCCGGTAACGGTGACATCGTGTTCTTCGGCGCCGGTGGCTACAACAAGGTCTCCGACTTCATGGGCGCGCTGCGCCTGAAGGCCGGCAAGGACTTCGGCTTGGTCGCCGACGGCTGGGCACCGCTGTGGGTCACCGACTTCCCGATGTTCGAGTGGGACGAGGAAGAACAGCGCTACGTCGCCCTGCATCACCCCTTCACCGCACCGGCCGTGGACGACATCGCCGACCTGCGCGCCAATGCCCGTACCGCCGTTTCGCGCGGCTACGACATGGTGCTCAATGGCAATGAAATCGGCGGCGGTTCGATCCGTATCCATCGTCCGGACATGCAGAGCGCGGTGTTCGAACTGCTCGGCATCGGCGCCGAAGAGGCCCGCGCCAAGTTCGGCTTCCTGCTCGACGCGCTGAACTACGGCGCGCCGCCGCACGGTGGCATCGCCTTCGGCATCGACCGCATCGCCGCGCTGATGGCCGGCACCGAGTCGATCCGCGACGTCATCCCGTTCCCGAAGACCACCGGTGCCCAGGATCTGATGACCGACGCGCCGTCGCCGATCGTCGACGCGCAGCTGGCCGAAGTGCACATCCAGGTTCGCCCCAAGACCAACTGATCAGGAGATCCAGGCAATGACCGAGTTTGCGTTTTCGCTGGAGTGGGAAAAGCTGGGCAATGAAGGCTCCGAGGCCACCCTGGTCACCGAGCGTGCGCGCGTGTTCGGTGGTTGGCTGGTTCGCGTCGGAACCAACCCGGCGGCGATGGCCCTGACCTTCGTCGCCGACGGCGAAGGCCGTTGGGACGGTGAAGACTTCGGCGTCGAGGATTACGAGGACGACGAAGAGGAAGAGTACGACGAGGACGAGGAAGGCGAAGAAGAGGACGAGGACGAAGAGGAATACGAGGAAGAGGACGAGGAAGAAGAAGCGGAATCGGAATCGCCTGAAAAGGCTTGACCCGCGCTTCGCCCTGACGTCAACTTCCTGCATGTATTCGATCCGCCGCGCCACCGTGGACGACGCGCCGACCCTGTCGGCGCTGGCTGCCCGCACGTTCACCGAAACCTTCGGCCATCTGTATCCGCCGCAGGACCTGCAGGCCTTCCTTGAGGAGGCCTACACGGTCGAGCGCCAGCGCGTGATCCTGGCCCACCCGGATTACGCGGTGTGGCTGCTGGAGCTGGATGGGGAGGCGGTCGGCCATGCCGCCGCCGGCCCCTGTGGCTTGCCGCACCCGGACGTGAAGCCCGGTGACGGCGAACTCAAGCGGCTGTACCTGATCAAGACGCAGCAGAGCTGCGGCTGGGGCAGCCGCCTGCTGGAAACCGCGCTGGCCTGGCTGGAACACGAAGGCCCGCGCACGCTGTGGCTGGGCGTGTGGTCGGAGAACTTCGGCGCACAGCGTTTCTACGCCCGCTATGGATTCGAGAAGGCCGGCGAGTACCTGTTCCCGGTCGGTGACACCCAGGACCTCGAGTTCATCCTGCGCCGCGCACCGCGCGCGACCTGACGTTCACCGCCGCTTGCTGCGCGCGCGTGTTCAATCACCGTACGTTTCCGCCCCGCTGACCGCCAGGCTGTTTGCATGACTCCCCCCGTATTGCTGCTGCATGGCATCTGGAATGCCCGTGCCTGGGTCGGGCCGCTGGCCTGGCGCCTGCGCGCGCGTGGTTTCCAGGTGCACGCGTTCGGTTACTCCTCGGTGTTTGGTGGCCCCGACGTGGCCGTGCCGCAGCTGCTGGAGCGGCTGGCCGATGCCGGCCCGTTGTCGCTGGTCGGCCACAGCCTGGGGGGATTGCTGGCGCTGGAGGCCTTGCGCCGCCAGCCGCAGCTGGATGTGCAGCGCGTGGTCTGCCTGGGCTCGCCGCTGCGCGGCAGTGGCACTGCGCGTTCGCTGTCCGAGCACGGCTGGGGCCTGGCGTTGGGGCGCAGCAGCGATCTGCTGCTCGATGGCCTGCCGGACTGGCAGGGCAGGGCCGAGGTTGGCCTGATCGCCGGTTCGGTGCCGCACGGCCTAGGCAGCCTGCTGGGCGCCATCGACGACGCCTCCGACGGTACCGTGGCCCTGGCCGAGACACGCCTGCCGGGCCTGGCCGACCATTGCGTGGTACGTACCAGCCACAGTGGCCTGGTGGTATCGCCCGATGCCGCGCGGCAGACCGCGCATTTCCTGCGCCGCGGCCAGTTCGATCACAGCCGCGACGCCGCCGCTGCATGATTGAGTGGGTGCGACGGGCCTGCCTCGGTGGGTGCGAACCGTTGGTTCGCACGCTCTCCGCCGGGCATGACCTGGCGGCATCCCTCCGCCCTAGACACGGTTGCCGCCCCCGATCAGGTAGAATCCGCGCCTTGATCCTGAAGCAGCCAGACGGTAGCACCCATGGGTAGAGGCCCCTCCATCGAAGCCCGCAAGAACGCGTCCGACGCGAAGCGCGGCAAGATTTTCACCAAGATCATCCGCGAGATCGGCGTTGCCGCGCGCGGCGGTGGAGGCGACCCCAACAACAATCCGCGCCTGCGTGTGGCCGTGGACAAGGGCCTGGCCGTGAACATGTCCAAGGACGTGATCGAGCGCGCCATCAAGAAGGCTACCGGCGAACTGGAAGGCGTCGATTACGAGGAAATCCGCTACGAGGGCTACGCCCCGGGTGGCGTGGCCGTGATCGTCGACTGCCTGACCGACAACCGCGTGCGCACGGTGGCCGATGTCCGCCATGCGTTCAGCAAGTGCGGCGGCAACATGGGCACCGAAGGCTCGGTCGCCTTCATGTTCAAGCGCCTGGGCGTGCTCAGCTTCGCCCCGGGTGCCGACGAGGAAGCCATCACCGAAGCGGCCATCGAGGCCGGCGCCGATGACATCGTGGTCTACCCGGACGACGGCTCGATCGACGTGGTCACCAGCCCTGACGCGTTCAACGCGGTCAAGGATGCGATGGCCGCCGCTGGCCATGTCGCCGACCACGCCGAAATCACCTTCCGCGCGGACAACGACATCAAGGTCGAGGGCGAGGTTGCCCTGCAGGTCAAGAAGCTGCTGGACATGCTTGAAGACCTGGACGACGTGCAGGACGTGTACTCCAACGCCGAACTCGGCGCCGACGCCTACGCCTGAGCCGTCCTTGACGGCCTGGGCGCGGGCCGTTGAACGGTCACCGCGGACAGTCATGAGCCCATACGCCTGCCAGCGCCTCCCGTTCCGCCCCGCCAGGAGTGCAGCATGACCCGCATCCTCGGCATCGACCCCGGTTCGCAGCGGACCGGGGTCGGCATCATCGATGTCGACGCCACCGGCCGTGTCAGCCACGTGCACCACCAGCCGCTGGTGCTGCTCGGCGCCGACGATTTCCCGCAGCGCATGAAGCTGCTGGTGCTGGGCCTGGCTGACCTGTGCCGCGAGTACCAGCCGCAGGAAGTGGCCATCGAACGCGTGTTCATGGCCCGCAACCCCGATTCGGCGCTGAAGCTGGGCCAGGCCCGTGGCGCGGCCATTTCCGCCGTGGTGCTGCGTGACCTGCCGGTGCACGAATACGCCGCCAGCGAGATCAAGTTGGCGGTGGTCGGACGCGGTGGCGCCGAAAAGCAACAGGTTCAACACATGGTCGGGCTCATGCTCAACCTGAAAACCAAGCTGCAGGCCGACGCGGCCGACGCGTTGGCAGTGGCGATCACCCATGCCCACGTAAGGGCAACGGCCAACCGCCTGGGGCTCAGTGCCCGCCAGGCGTGGGGCCGCAAATGAGGAGCTGCACGCAATGATCGGTCGACTGCGCGGCATCGTCGCCTACAAGGCGCCGCCGTGGCTGGTGGTGGACGTGAACGGAGTGGGCTACGAACTGGAGGCGCCGATGAGCACCTTCTACGACCTGCCCGAGCTCGGCCGCGAGGTCACCCTGTACACCCATTACTCGCAGAAGGAAGACAGCGTCTCGCTGTACGGCTTCCTGCGCGAGGGTGAGCGGCGCCTGTTCCGCGACGTGCAGAAGGTCAGCGGCATCGGCGCGAAGATCGCGCTGGCCGTGCTGTCCGGTGTCAGTGTCGAAGAGTTCGCGCGCATGGTCCAGGCCGGCGACATCACCGCGCTGACCCGCATTCCGGGCATCGGCAAGAAGACCGCCGAGCGCATGGTGCTGGAGCTGCGTGACCGCGCGGCGCAGTTCGGTGCCGGCGGCGCGCTGCCGACCGGCAGCGGCCCGGCCCCGGCCGATCCGCTGTCCGATGCCACCGTGGCCCTGCAGCAGCTGGGCTACAAGCCGGCCGAAGCGGCGCGCATGGCCCGCGATGCCTTCAACGAAGGTGACGAAGTGGCCACCGTGATCCGCAAGGCGCTGCAGTCGGCACTGCGCTGACCCGCCTTCCTTTCCCCAACCCACCGCCTGAGCTTCGCCAGGAGTCCCATGTCCAGCAGTCAAACCCCGCACGCGGCCGCCCCAGGCGGTCATGGTCACGCCCCTCCAGCCGGAGGCCTCGCGCTGATCATCGGTGCGATCGGCGTGGTCTTCGGCGATATCGGTACCAGCCCGCTGTACACCCTGAAGGAGGCGTTCTCGCCGCACTACGGGCTCAACAGTGACCACGACACCGTGCTGGGCGTGCTGTCGCTGGCATTCTGGGCGCTGAACATCGTGGTCACGTTGAAGTACGTGACCATCATCATGCGCGCCGACAACGACGGCGAGGGCGGCATCATGGCGCTGATGGCGCTGACCCAGCGCACGCTGCGCAACGGGTCGCGCTCGGCCTATGTGGTCGGCATCCTCGGCATCTTCGGTGCCTCGCTGTTCTTCGGTGATGGCGTGATCACCCCGGCGATCTCCGTGCTTGGCGCGGTCGAGGGCCTGGAGGTGGCCGCGCCCGGCCTGCATGCCTTCATCGTGCCGATCACGGTGGTGGTGCTGCTGATGGTGTTTGCCGCGCAGCGCTTCGGTACCGAAAAAATCGGCAAGGCATTCGGCCCGATCACCTCGGTCTGGTTCATCTCGCTGGCGGCGATCGGCATCTACAACATCGTCGACGCACCGGAAGTGCTGAAAGCCTTCAACCCGTGGTGGGCGATCCGCTTCTTCATGGAACACAGCTGGCACGGCATCTTCATCCTTGGCGCGGTGGTGCTGGCGGTGACCGGTGGCGAGGCGCTGTACGCCGACATGGGTCACTTCGGCGCCAAACCCATCCGCCACGCCTGGTATTTCTTCGTGCTGCCGTGCCTGGTGCTGAACTACCTGGGGCAGGGCGCACTGGTGCTCAACCACCCCGAGGCGCTGAAGAACCCGTTCTTCGAGGCGGTGCCGCCGTGGGCGCTGTACCCGATGATCATCCTGGCCACGATGGCGGCGGTGATCGCGTCGCAGTCGGTCATCACCGGTGCGTTCTCGGTCTCGCGCCAGGCCATGCAGCTGGGTTACATCCCGCGCATGCGCATCAAGCACACCTCGCACGACACCATCGGCCAGATCTACATCCCGGGCATCAACTGGGGTATCGCGGTGATGGTGATCGGCCTGGTGCTGGCCTTCCGCAGCTCGTCGAACCTGGCCGTGGCCTACGGCATCTCGGTGTCGGCCACCATGCTGATCGACACCCTGCTGCTGGCCCTGGTCGCGCGTTCGCTGTGGCCGAAGGCCCGCAAGTGGATACTGCCGCTGTGCGTGGTGTTTTTCATCATCGACCTCGGCTTCGTCATCGCCAACGGCGCCAAGCTGCTGCAGGGCGCCTGGTTCCCGGTGGTGCTGGGCATCTTCCTGTTCACCATGATGCGCACCTGGCGCCGTGGCCGCGAGCTGCTGCGCGACGAGATCCGAAAGGACGGCATCCGCCTGGACACCTTCCTGCCAGGCCTGATGCTGGCGCCGCCGGTGCGCGTGCCGGGCACCGCCGTGTTCCTCACTGCCGACCCGACCGTGGCCCCGCATGCGCTGATGCACAACCTCAAGCACAACAAGGTGCTGCACGAGCGCAACGTGTTCCTGCACGTGGAAACCCTGCCCATTCCCTATGCGATGGAAGGGCAGCGGCTGAAGATCGAATCGGTGGGCGACGAGTTCTACCGCGTCTACGTGCGCTTCGGTTTCATGGAGACCCCGGACGTGCCGCTGGCGCTGATGCGCTCGTGCGACCACGGCGGCATCTACTTCGACCCGATGGACACCACCTTCTTCGCCAGCCGCGAAACCATCGTCGCCACCGCCAACCGTGGCATGCCGATCTGGCGTGACAAGCTGTTCGCGCTGATGCACAGGAACGCCGCTCCGGCGACCGGGTTCTTCCGGATTCCGGGCAACAGATTGGTGGAACTGGGCGCGCAGGTGGAGATTTAATCTCCACCTGCGCTACGTCCCACGATTTGCTGCGCAAACCGTGGGTCCCGCGCGCATTCCACCTTATCCCCGCGCCTGTCGGCGCGCCCCCTTGAAACGCAGGCGCCTTGGGCGCCGGCGTTCCGCGCATTCCACCTTATCCCCCCGCCTGTCGGCGCGCCCCCTTGAACAACAAGGGGGCTCCACTTGCGGAGATGCCGCGCGCTTGAAGCTTGGCCCACTCTGCTCTCCAGTTTCCTCCACGCCTGGATCTACCGTGCCGACCAACGGTCGGCACCCACCAAAGCAGAACGCCGTTCCGACAGGCCGCAGGAAACTGTCGAAGGCGGGGTGGGTCCGGTTGCGGGGGCGTGAGCCGCATGGGCCCGAGGCATGCCTCGGGCGGGTTGGGCAGGACGCCCAACCCCGGTCTTGCCGTGTGCGCAGGATTGCGCACACGAGCAAGCGGCGACCGAGCTTACATGGGTGAGGGCGCTTTGCTTGCGAAGCACTGCTTCGCAAGCGCCCGAACGCACAGCCGCCAGCGGCTGGGCCGGGCCCCGGAGGGGTACTTGCAGCGTTCCCCGCAAGCGGACCCACCCCGCCATTCCCCAGGAACTCAGCTTTGGCTGTTGCTCCGGCCGTTGCAGTTGCTTCTGCGGGTGCCGGGCGCAGCCCGGCCGAAACCCGCGCTTTTGCCGCATAATCAGCACATGACCGACGACCGCATCATCGGCGCCGGCGCCACCCGCGAGGATGACGCCGCCGACGCCAGCATCCGCCCCAAGCGCCTTGCCGACTACCTCGGCCAGGTGCCGGTGCGCGAGCAGATGGAGATCTACATCCAGGCGGCCAAGGGGCGCGGCGACGCGCTCGATCACGTGCTGATCTTCGGGCCGCCCGGCCTGGGCAAGACCACCCTCAGCCATGTCATCGCCAACGAACTGGGCGTGGCCCTGCGGGTCACTTCCGGCCCGGTGATCGAGAAGGCCGGCGACCTCGCCGCGCTGCTGACCAACCTGCAGCCGCACGATGTGCTGTTCATCGACGAGATCCATCGCCTGTCGCCGGTGGTGGAAGAAGTGTTGTACCCGGCGATGGAAGATTTCCAGATCGACATCATGATCGGCGAGGGCCCCGCCGCCCGCTCGATCAAGATCGACCTGCCGCCGTTCACCCTGATCGGTGCCACCACCCGTGCTGGCCTGCTGACCGCGCCGTTGCGCGACCGCTTCGGCATCGTCCAGCGCCTGGAGTTCTACAGCGTCGAGGAGCTGACCCGGATCGTGCGCCGCTCGGCAGCCATCCTGGCCATCGACTGCACCGCCGATGGCGCCGGCGAGATCGCACGCCGCGCGCGTGGCACCCCGCGTATCGCCAACCGCCTGCTGCGCCGCGTGCGCGACTATGCGCAGGTGAAGGCCGGCGGCCACATCGACGAGGCCGTGGCCCAGGCTGCGATGAAGATGCTCAAGGTTGACCCGGAAGGCTTCGACGAGCTTGACCGGCGCCTGCTCAAGACCATGGTCGACTACTTCGATGGCGGCCCGGTCGGCATCGAATCGCTGGCCGCGGCGCTGTCTGAAGAGCGCGGCACGCTGGAAGACGTGGTCGAGCCGTACCTGATCCAGCAGGGCTTCCTGGTGCGCACGGCGCGTGGCCGCATGGCCACCCACAAGGCCTACCGGCACATGGGCCTGAAGCCGAAGAACCCGCCGCAGGACCTGTTCGCGGAGGTTCCCGATGTCGGTTGAGCCCCGATTCAGTTGGCCGACACGCATTTACTGGGAAGATACCGACGCAGGTGGCGTGGTCTACCACGCCCGCTACGTGGCCTTCATGGAACGGGCCCGGACCGAATGGATGCGTGCGCTGGGCTACGGCCAGGAGCGCATGCGCGCCGAGCACGGGATGGTCTTCGCGGTGCGCTCGATGCAGATGGATTTCATCAAGCCGGCACGGCTGGATGACACCCTGCAGGTGAGTGCCCGCCTGGTCCAGCTGAAGAAGGCCAGCATGGTCTTCGACCAGCAGATCCTGCGCGACGGCGAGCTGCTGCTGTCGGCGCAGGTCCGCATCGCCGCACTGGAAGCGGCCAGTTTCCGCCCGCGTGGCATGGACGAGGCCGTCCTTGCCGTGCTGCAACCCCACCTCCACCCCGAATCCGAACACTGAGGAACAACGGATGATCGCAACGCTCCTGGCCCTGCAGGCCACGGTCACCGAGGCACTGCCGGCCGACGTCAGCAATGCCGCGACACAGACCCTTGCCCAGGCCACCACTGGCGGCGGCATCAACTACCTCGAACTGATGGCCAAGGCCAGCCTGCCGGTGAAGATCATCGTGCTGCTGCTGCTGGTCGGCTCGTTCGTCAGCTGGGTGATCATTTTCCGCAAGGCCCGCGTGTTCAAGCAGGCCACCCGCGAAGCCGACGAGTTCGAGAACCGCTTCTGGTCCGGTGCGGACCTGGGCAAGCTGTACAGCTCGGCCACCGACCGCAGCCGCAATGTCGGCGGCCTGGAAGCCATCTTCGAAGCGGGCTTCCGTGAGTACACCCGCCTGCGCGACAAGCGCCGCCTGGACGGTCGCGCCCAGCTGGAAGGCGCACAGCGTGCCATGCGCACCACCTACACCCGCGAAGTGGACCAGCTTGAGCGCAACCTGGAACTGCTGGCCAACATCGGCTCGACCGCGCCTTACGTGGGCCTGGTCGGTACCGTGTTCGGCATCATGGTGACCATGCACGACATGATCAGCAGCGGTGCGCAGGCCGGCATCGCCGCCGTCGCGCCGGGCATCTCCGAGGCACTGTTCGCCACCGCCATCGGCCTGTTCGTGGCGATCCCGGCGGTGTGGGCCTACAACCGCTTCACCACGCGCGTGGAGCGCATGTCGGTGCGGTTCGAGACCTTCGCCGAAGAGTTCAGCTCCATCCTGCAGCGCCAGAGCGCTGGCGACGAGTAAGCGCCTGACCCGGGAGTCCAAGCCATGTCCGCTGCCATCGGTCGCCGCAAGCGCCGCAAGCTGAAATCGGAAATCAACGTCGTTCCCTACATCGACGTCATGCTGGTGCTGCTGATCATCTTCATGGTCACCGCACCGCTGCTCACCCTGAGCTTCGACGTCGACCTGCCGCAGTCCAACGCCAAGGCGCTGGAGAGCAAGCAGGATCCGGTGATCGTCTCGGTGCGCCAGGACGGCCAGCTCAGCCTGAAGCTGCCCGACGCCAAGGACCCGACCGCCGTGTCGGCCGAGGAACTGGAAGGCCGTCTGGCCGGCATCGTCGCCCAGGACAAGGGCGTGCGCGTGATCGTCGCCGCCGACCGCGCCGTGGCCTATGAAAAGGTCATTGCTGCAATGGATGTGATCAAGCGCGCCAAGGTAGACAAGGTAGGCCTGGCCACCGATGCACGCTGACGCCCTGCCACCCCCGCATCAGCGCGAACCCGGCTGGGGCCTGCCCCTGGCGCTGGCGTTGCTGGTGCACCTGCTGGTCGCGCTGGTGTTCATCGTGGCCTGGTTCTGGTCGCCCGAGCGCAACACCGATGCCGCCGCCGGCGACCCCTCGGTCGAGGCCAGCCTGGCGCTGTCCGCGTCCGAGGCCTCCGCCGCACGCCAGGCCCTGCGCCAGTCGGAAAAGCTGGAAGACCTGCCGCCGCCGGTGGCCGAGCCGATCCCGGTGCCGGAAGACACCATCCCGCCGCCGCAGCCGATTCCCGAGCCGCGCCCGCAGGACGCCCCCACGCCCCAGCAGCAACAGGCGCAGGAGCGTGTCGCGCAGCCGGACACCAAGGACCAGGAAGCGGTGAGCGCGCTGGCCATCTCGCAGGAGAAGGCCAAGCAGGAACAGGAAGCCAAGCGCCGCCAGGAACAGATCGACCTGACCGAACGCAAGCGCCAGGAAGAAGCGGAACAGAAGCTGCGCCTGGCCAGGCAGCAGGAAGCGGACGAAAAGAAGAAGCAGGCCGAGCAGGAGCGCGTGGCGGCTGACAAGGCCGAGGCCGAGAAGCAGAAGAAGATCGCCGAGATCCGCGCCCGCCGCGAGCAGGCCGAGAAGGAAGCCAAGCTGGCCGAGCAGAAGCTGCGCCAGGTGGCAGCCGCGCGTAATGCTGCCGGCAGTGCCGCTGCCGGTTCCAGCGGTGCCTCCCAGCCGGCTGCCGGTGGCGGTGGCAATAGCGATGATCTTTCGGCCAAGTACGCGGCCGCGATCCAGGCCAAGGTGCTGTCGCAGTGGGTGCGCCCGGATACGGTGCCGCTCGGCCAGCGTTGCCAGATCACCATCACCCAGATTCCGGGGGGCACGGTGATGCAGGCCAAGGTCAGCCCGAACTGCCCGTACGACGAGGCCGGCAAGCGTTCGATCGAGGCCGCCGTGCTCAACGCGCAGCCGCTGCCGTACCGCGGCTTCGAGTCTGTGTTCGCACGCACGCTCAACTTCACCTTTACCGCCCAGGATCGCTGAGGCGGGCAGGGCTGGGTGGCCATCGGGCCACCTGCGCCCACGGATGTCGCGCCTGCCTCTGGCGGGCCCGGTTTCGACCGGGCAGGCTGGGGGCTGCTGTGGAATACCACCCTGCGGGGCGGTGTGGCCGGGGCAGGCGGTGCGATGTTAGCCACGACGTTAACGGTGCGTGAGAGGACGGGCTGGAACTGACCCGGAATTCACGTACCCTTGGTTCATGATTGCGAAGCGGTTCACTCCCGCTTTGTTATCCCTCGTTCCGGTTTCCCCCTATTGAGCGCTCCATGAAAAAGATGCCTCGCTGGCTTGCCGTGTTTGCGGCCCTGTTGCTGCCCTTTGCTGCCGTCGCGCAGCAGAAGGGGCTGGATATCGACATCATCGGCGGCAATGCCTCCGCGCTGCCGATCACCATCGTGCCGATGCCCTACCAGGGTTCGGCGGCTGCACCGCAGACCGACGTCGCCGGCGTGGTCCGCGCCGACCTCGAGCGTTCGGGCCAGTTCCGCACGCTGCCGGAAGCACAGATCGTCGAAAAGCCCGTGCGGGGCGGCGACATCCAGTTCGCCACCTGGCGCGCGCTGAAGCAGAACTACATCGTGGTCGGCCGCGTGCTCGACGCTGGTGCCGGCGCCTACCGTGTCGAGTACGAACTGTTCGACGTACCGAAGGGCGAGCGCCTGCTGGGCCTGGCGATGACCGCCCGTGGCAACGCCATGCGTGACGTCGCCCACCAGATGGCCGACGCCATCTACGAGAAGATCACCGGTGTCCGTGGCGCCTTCTGGACCCGCATCGCCTACGTGACCGCCAGCGGCAAGGGCGACGCCATGCGCTACGCGCTGATGGTGGCCGACTCCGATGGCTACAACCCGCAGACCATCGTGCGTTCGGCGGAGCCGCTGCTGTCGCCGTCGTGGAGCCCGGATGGCAGCAAGCTGGCCTACGTCAGCTTCGAGCGTGGCAATTCGGCCATCTACATCCAGAACATCGGCACCGGTGCGCGTGAGCTGGTCACCAGCTTCCGCGGCATCAACAGCGCCCCGGCGTTCTCGCCGGACGGCCGCAAGCTGGCCCTGACCCTGTCGCGTTCGGGTAACCCGGAAATCTACGTGATGGACCTGGGCAGCAAGCAGCTGACCCAGCTGACCAACCACTTCGCCATCGATACCGAGCCGACCTGGGCACCGGACGGCAGCGCGGTGTACTTCACCTCCGACCGCGGCGGCCGTCCGCAGGTCTACAAGGTCGGTGCGGGCGGCGGCAGCGCCGAGCGCGTGACCTTCCAGGGCAACTACAATGCCAAGCCCTCGGTGTCCTACGATGGCAAGAAGATCGCCGTCGCCCAGGGCTCGGGCAACAGCTACAAGATCGCGATGATGGACAGCTCGCTGGGTTCGCCCCGCTGGAGCACGCTGTCCCCGGGTTCGCTGGATGAATCTCCGAGCTTTGCGCCCAACGCAAGCATGGTGTTGTACGCCGCCCGCGAGGGTGGCCGTGGTGTGCTGTACGCCGTTTCTGCCGATGCGCGCGTGCGCCAGCGGTTGGTTCTGGCTGACGGAGATGTGCGCGAACCGGCATGGTCCCCATACCGTACCCAGCGCTAAAAGAGTGTTAATATTTTCGCTGTCTTGAACCCCTCATCGGCCTAGGAGCCACAAAGGTATCGCCATGAACAAGTCCACCCGCGTTCTGCTTGTTTCCCTGCTGTCTGTGGCCGTCCTGGCCGGTTGCTCGAAGAAGGTGAAGGAAGAGCCGGCAGCCCCGGTTGACACCGGCACCTCGACCACCACCCCGACCGCTCCGTCGACCTCCGGCCTGTACGGCCCGGGCGACCTGGACACCGACGCTTGCCTGCGCCAGCGCGTTGTCTACTTCGACCTGGACAAGGAAGACGTGAAGCCGGAATTCCAGGCCATCATGGCGTGCCACGCCAAGTACCTGCGTGACCGTCCGTCCTCGCGCATCACCCTGCAGGGCCACACCGACGAGCGCGGTTCGCGCGCGTACAACCAGGCCCTGGGCGAGCGTCGTGGCAACGGCGTCAACTCGGCCCTGCAGGCCAACGGTGGCTCGGCTTCGCAGCTGACCGTCGTGTCCTACGGTGAAGAGCGTCCGGTCTGCACCGAGTCGAACGAGTCCTGCTGGTCGCAGAACCGTCGCGTCGAAATCGTCTACACCGCGCAGTAATCCATGCGTATTGGCATCAAACTGATGCTGGTCGTTGCGGCAGCCCTCGTGGCTGCCGCACCGGCGCATGCACAGCGACAGAGCCTGGCCGACCGCGTTGGCGCGATCGAGCAGCAGATGTACAACAACAGTGCCAACCAGGACCTGTTGAACCAGATCAATCAGCTGCGGCAGCAGGTCACCAGCCTGCAGGCCTCGATCGAGCAGTTGCAGCACGACAACGCCCAGCTCAAGCAGTCCGCCCAGGACCAGTACCTGGATCTGGACAGCCGCCTGAACCGGTTGGAAGGGGGCAATGCCGCCCCGGCCCTGCCGCCCGTTCCGGCGAGCGCGCCGAAGGCCGCCCCGGCCCCGGCAAAACCCGCAGCGGCGGCCACTTCCGAGCGGCCGCCTTCCGTCCATGGTGATGCCGGCAGCCTTGCCGCCACCGGCGACGAGCGCACCTCCTACAACGTCGCCTTCGATTCGCTGAAGGCCGGCAAGTACGATGATTCGGCGCAGCTGTTCCTGAGCTTCCTGCAGCTGTACCCGAACGGCGTCTACGCGCCGAACGCGCTGTACTGGCTGGGCGAGAGCTACTACGCCACCCGCAATTTCCCGATGGCGGAGGCCCAGTTCCGTGAACTGCTCTCGCGCTATCCGACCCACGACAAGGCCGCTGGCGGCCTGCTCAAGGTCGGCCTCTCGCAGTATGGCGAGGGCAAGGTCGACCAGGCCCAGCAGACGCTGGAGACCGTCGTGGCGCAGTACCCTGGCTCGGACGCCGCGCGCACCGCGCAGGACCGCCTGCAGTCGATCCGCCTCGGCAAGCAGATCCGCTGATCCGCTGACCGGGCGTACAATACGTGTCCTGTAGAGCCGAGCCCACGCTCGGCTGCTTTCGTTTCCGGACCGGCAAACCCGCCCGGATCCGGTAGCGCCGGGCCATGCCCGGCGGCTTGCATTACCGGCTGGGCCACACCCGACCGGCTTCAGTTGTAGAGCCGAGCCATGCTCGGCTGCTTTCGTTACCGGCCACGGTAGCCCACCCGCCACGTGTCCCACCAAGAAGTCCCCGCCATGACCGCCGTTACCTCGTCCAGCGCCGCCGCCACGCCCAGTGAGATCGTGCAGTCGCCCCTGCCACGCCTGAAGATCACCGAGATCTTCACCTCGCTGCAGGGCGAAGCCGATACCGCCGGCTGGCCGACCGTGTTCGTGCGCCTGACCGGCTGCCCGCTGCGTTGCCAGTACTGCGACACCGCCTATGCCTTCCATGGCGGCACCTGGTGGGACATCGACGACATCGTGGCCGAGGTGCTGGCCCAGGGCGTGCGCCACGTCTGCGTGACCGGTGGCGAGCCGCTGGCGCAGAAGCGCTGCCTGGTGCTGCTGCAGAAGCTGTGCGATGCCGGCATGGACGTCTCGCTGGAAACCTCCGGCGCGCTGGACGTGAGCGCCGTGGACCCACGCGTATCGCGGGTAGTCGACATCAAGACGCCGGGCTCGGCCGAAGCCGCCCGCAACCGCCTGGAAAACCTGCCGCTGCTGACCGCGCGCGACCAGATCAAGTTCGTCATCTGCAACCGCGAGGATTACGACTGGGCCAAGGCGATGGTGGCCGAGCACGATCTGGTGAAGCGTTGCACCGTGTTCTTCTCGCCGAGCAAGGGTGAGATCACCGCGCGCCAGCTGGCCGACTGGATCGTCGAGGACCGGCTGCCGGTGCGCTTCCAAATGCAGTTGCATAAAATCCTGTGGAACGATGAGCCGGGCCGATGAGCCCAGGCAGCGTTCCCTGATGTAGCTCCGGCGCGGGACAGCGTGCTGGCTTTCCCCTCCCAACCGGATGTTTTACCCATGAAGAAGGCAGTCGTGCTTCTCTCCGGCGGCATGGATTCAGCCGCCGTCATCGCCATGGCCCAGGAACAGGGCTTCGCCGTGCATGCCCTGAGCGTGCGCTACGGCCAGCGCCATACTTCCGAACTGGATGCTGCCGCCCGCGTGGCCAAGGCCCAGGGCGTTATCGCGCACAAGACCGTGGACGTGGACCTGCGCAGCATCGGCGGCTCGGCGCTGACCGACGACATCGACGTGCCCGAGGCCGGCGGTGCCGGCATTCCGGTCACCTACGTGCCGGCGCGCAACACCATCATGCTGTCGCTGGCGTTGGGCTGGGCCGAAGTGCTCGGTGCCAACGACATCTTCTGCGGCGTCAACGCCGTGGACTACTCTGGCTACCCGGACTGCCGTCCCGAGTTCGTGGCCGCGTTCCAAGCGCTGGCCAACCTGGCCACCAAGTCGGGCGTGGAAGGCGCGGGCATCAAGGTGCACGCACCGCTGCAGTTCCTCAGCAAGGGCCAGATCGTCAGCGAAGGCGTGCGCCTGGGCGTGGACTTCGGCCTGACCGTGTCCTGCTACAACGCCGACGCCAACGGCGCCGCCTGCGGCCACTGCGATGCCTGCCGCCTGCGCGCGCAGGGCTTCACCGAAGCCGGCGTAGCCGACCCGACGCTGTACGCCTGACCGCGCAATCACTCTCTCGGTGGGTGCGAACCGTTGGTTCGCACTCCTTGGCCTACCGCTGCCGCAACCACCCCGACGCGTCAATAAACGCCCGCACTTCCTCCGGATCGGCATAGTCCAGTTCGATCATCCGCGCGATCGCCGCCTTCTCATCGGCCTGCTGCCGCATGTACCCCTGCGCGATGCGATACCCGGCGTAGTACCCCACATCACTCACCCCGAACGGATTGCGGGCGCTGTTGTAGAGCCAGTTGTCGAGATTTTCCCCGTTCATCTCAGCAATGAAGCGCGTGCGGATTTCCGCTTCGTGTGTTGCGCCGTAGTCGTAGAAGGGTAATGCCGGCCGGCGCCCACTGATGCGCTCCGCTACATACTCGGCCACACCCTCGCGCACCGCGTACTGGGCCAGGCTGCCGGTGGTCTCGCGCTGCTGCGTATGCACGTACTCGTGCAGGTTGCTCTGCGCGTTGTTCGCCCCCGGGCGGCTGTCGTAGAAGATCCGCAGGCGGCTGCGCATCGGCTCCGGCAGCTCGCTCACGTCCACGCGCTCATCGCCCAGCGCCATCTCCGCGCCGATCAGCACCTTGTCACCCAGCGTCGTGCCGCCGGTACGCAGAACACCGACCGCATAGGTGATGTTGGCGGGGCGCAGGGCGGGGTAAAGCTCCCGGAACGCAGCCAGGTCCCGTTCCAGGGTGGTGCTGGCCTGCTGCGCGTTGGCGGTCAATGGCCGTACTGACGTCCAGAAGCGCGGCCACGTACGCATGGCCGTGGCGTATTCGCGGGCGGTGTAGTTGCGCACCTGCATCAGCGCATGCAGGCCGGGGCTGCCCGGATCGATGTAGCGCTCCTGCACCAGTGCGACCTGGCGTTCAACGTCGGGCTCGGTGCGCACGGCGTCATAGGTAGCCCAGAAGCGGCCGATATCATCAGTGACGACCTGGGGCGGGGCGGCCAGTGCTGCGCAGGGCACCAGCAGGGCGGCAATGAGGCAGAAGGGCAGGCGCATCCGTGGCTCCGGGGAAGGATCACAGATGGGATGCGACGGAGGCCCGGAAGGTTTAAGCCGGCGGCCCAGATCGGGGTAGTGCCGGCCGCTGGCCGGCAACCTCGACGCACCAGGGTTTCACCCGGCCCGGCAAAGTAGGGTAGAATGCCCACCCCGCCGAAAGGCTGGGGCAGTGCAATGGGCCGTTAGCTCAGTCGGTAGAGCAGAAGACTTTTAATCTTTTGGTCGAAGGTTCGAATCCTTCACGGCCCACCATATGCACCAAGGCTTTCAGCCCTTCCCCCTCGCTCCGCAAAATATCGACCGCTCCGCAAACGGTCACTTCGTGGGGCTTGTCAGCGCGCCGCGGCGCTTCCGCACATAGATCTCTGTGGTGGTCACTGACTGGTGGCCGAGTTGCTGCTGTGCCTTCCGAATATCGCCAGCCGAATCGGCCTTGTCGGTGCCGGCCTTGGCTCGCAGATCCCTGAACTGGAACTGGTCCTTCGGGATGCCGGCACGCTCGCGCGCCCGATCGAAGCGGTAGCGCAGCGCGTCCTTGCCGATCGGCAGCCAGTCCTCGCCCAGCAGCAGGCGCGTGCTGATCGGTGCATCGTCCGGCCGCTTCCTCGACAGCAGGCGGTCGATCAGCACCTTCAGCTCGCCGGTAATCGCGATGCGCATCTGCATCTTCGTCTTGCTCTGGCGCAACACCAGCACTCCGTCCTTGATGTTGCGGCGGTCCAGCTCGCGCACGTCCGCCGGCCGCTGGCCGGTCAGGTAGGCCAGGTCCATCGCGTCTTTCAGCACCTGGTCGGCGGCGTCGTACACGCGCTGCAGCACGTCGTCCTCCACGTACACGTCGCGGCCGTCCTCCCGGTTGCGGTTCACGCCCGCGCATGGGTTCGGCAGATCGGTGTAGCCCTTCTTGCGACACCAGTTCCACAGGTGCGACAGCAGCGATTTCTCACGGTTCGCGCTGACCGGCGCGGCGCGGCGCCACTGCAGGAAGTTGAAAACGTGCGTCGGTCGAATGGCATCGAGCGGGCCCGGCGGGTCATCGAAGAACTTCAGCAGCGTGTCCAGCTCGCGCAGGTTGGCCTTTCGCGTTCCCTCGGCCTTGGTCGGAATCACCTCGATGCGGTACCGCTCGGCGGCCTGACGGAACGTCAGCTTCGCATCGGTCGGGATCGTCGCCGCGCGCTCGAGCTCGGCCCACTTCTGGATGGCCAGGCCGTAGTCGCTGCCCAGCGCAGTTTCCTTGCGAGGCTTGCCGCCGTGGTCGTAGTAGTAGTGCACTACGCCGGATTTCTGTTTCCGTGGGCGGAACCGGGGGATAGCCCCCGGCTTCTTCGGTTTCCTTCCCATTACGCTGCTGCCTTGTTCGGTTTCCATTCCGTCGCCGGCGGCGTCTTCGGCTCCGGCTTGCCCTCGATCGCGGACCACAGCACCACTGGCCACCCGTGGGCGTCCAGATAGTGCCGGATCCCGTTGTTGCGCAGGAACTCGGCTTGGCCCTTGCGCCGCGGTGTGCGGCACAGCGCCTTGATATCGTCACGGGACAGGTAGGGGCTGTCGGCCATGGTGTCCTCCTTCAGTTCGTGGCCAGCGCAGCGCGCAGCTGCTCGGTGGCGTGGGTTGCTGCATCGCGCAGGCGCTGGATCTCGCTGGACCTGTAGTGCGCGTGTTGGATCTGCAGGCCGATCCAGTGGATGACCGGCACGGCGAAGCTGTTGCCGAGCATCTTGTAGCGGGGGCCATCCGCCATCGGTTTGCCCTGAGCGTTCGGGACCAAGGTCCAGTCGTCGGGAACGCCCTGGAGGCGCTCGCATTCTCGCGGCGTGAGCCGGCGCACGTTCAAGCCTTGCACCATGCCGTTGTGGCGACGAGATCCGTTATTCGCGTCTAGCGTTGCGTGAACATCATCCACGCGAACACCGGACTGCGAGGATTGAAAGGCGACTGCGGCATGCCCGCCTCCATGGGATGCACGCAGGGTGCCGGGTATGTCACCTATGGACAGGCTGGTATCGCCTGCAGCCTTGCAGTCGAATGCCACCATTGGCGTGCCGCGGCCGGTGCCGTCTTCGCTGCCGTCAAACCCGCCGGCACGCAGCGTGTGCGCCACGGGCTGGACAAGGAACGTCTCCACTTCGAAGTCGATGCGCATGCCCTTGGCAGTGAGGCATGCTGCCACCTCAATCTCGCCGCTGGTGCGGCCGCCGCCGTATCCGAGGGTGTGCTGTATCAGGCCGCTTCCGCCGTCGCATTCGGCTCGCATGCCTGGGCCGCTACTGCTTCCAGCGCCAGCCGTAAGGGTGCTGGCAATTCCTTCCCCCTGGCCTCGGCGCGGCGCAGAATCCCCGCGCAGGCTGTCGGGCTCAAGAAGTACCGGGCGTCGATCGGTCCAGTTTCCAGTATCGAGGACAGCGAACACGCGGCGGCGCCGCTGCGCCAGTCCGAACCACTGCGCATCCAGCACGCTCCATTCGACGAGCCCGTGCTGACCGACTGCCATGCCTTCGCTGGCCCAGCCATCGCGGGGGACAGTGAGGTCGCATCCTGCCATTTCACCAACCACCACAGCAAAATCTCGGCCGTCGTTGCTGCTGAAGGCTCCGGGGACGTTCTCCCACCAGAGCCAGCGGGCCCCGCAAAAATGTCGAGCTGCATGGAAAATCCTCAGTTGGTGGTGGAACAGGGACGAGCGGGCGCCGGCGAGGCCAGCACGGCGTCCCGCGACTGAAAGGTCCTGGCACGGACTGCCGCCTATCACTGCATCGATGGGCCCAAGCGCAGCGATCTGCTCGTCGGTGATATCGGTCACGCTTCCAAGGTTCGGCACGTTGGGTAGGCGATGCCGCAGCACCGCACAGGCCGCGGGATCGATCTCGAACACGGCCACGCATTCCCAGCCCAGCGCAGCGAGGGCAAGGTGAGCGGCTTCCAAGCCGGAGAACAGGGACAGGTAGCGCATCAGGCCACCGCCTTTCGCCAGCACCAGCGCAGCCCTGCGCGCGCGGCGCGGCATGCGCGGCTGATCGCCCACAGGGTGGCGCTGCCTGCAACGAACCCGGCCAGGGCGAACACGTGGACCATTGCAGCGGTGAGCAGCTGGTCAGCCATTCGTCGGCTCCGGTTCGCTCCCTACGTGGGCGTCGGCCTCATGCAGCAGACGCAACAGGCCATCCATATCAAGACTGGCAGCCGGCAACCCCAAGTGGGCGGCGACCTGATTTCGTTTTGCCTCAGCCTGCTCCAGATAGTCCACGCGGTCCCGAAGGTCTTTGAGCGTCTGCAGCCACTTGCGCATGCTGTGGTGACCGTTGGTGTCATTCCGCCAGTCGCGCCTGCCGTCTCGATACTCGGTGACGTGCTCCACCACATCGATGGGTAGAGTGTGCAGGTGCGCGCTTACGTTGGCCTTAGCCCTTTTGATCGACTCATCCAGCGACTCGGTAGCCTTGCTCTTACGACTGAACCAGCTCATTTGCCCACCGCCTTGCCGTCGATCAGGGCCAGCAGTTCGGTCAACTTTTCATACGCCGGACCGTATCCGGTCATGTAGCTGACGTTGCTGATGGCCTGCACGACCGAATCACGGAACTGCATCAGGTCCACGGCCTGCGTGGGCTTGTACTCCTCGGCTGCCTCGATTGCGTTCTGCCAAGGGCAGTTGGCGCTGCTGTGTTCGCCGATTTCCACGCCGGTGATGGCTGCGATGTGACCGGCGAGGTCGTCGGCTACCTCGTGATAGCGGTCGCGCTGGTCGATGGTTTCGGACAGCACGCGGTCTTCCGGGGTGTCGCCGTCCTCAGCGTTCAGCGCTACCTCGAAGCGATTCCATGCCTTATCAACCATCGCATCAACGACTTCTTTCTCCCCCACCGGCTGGCGGGCGGCGAGGGCAGCCACGATGGCGTGCACGTCCGGATCATTGTCGTACTGCCCCTTCCGGGCGCGATCAGCGAAGACCCTTTCTCCGGCCTTGTCGTACTCAGCGGCCAACAGCTCGCGTGCAGTCGCCAGGGCATCCTGACCACCCGGGGAGGGCTGGGCGGCGAACCAGTGGCGGATGTTGTCAGCGATCACCTGCGGGTCGGCAATGTCGCCCCCGGGGACACATACAGCGAGCATTGCTTCCAGGTCGAAGCTTCTGTCCGGAGAGGGCTGGGCGGAGAGGGCGGCTACGGCTGCACGCACGGCATGGCGGCGTGCGATGCCTTCGAACGGCAGACCTGTTGCGCCTGCGGAATATGCATCAGCCAGAATGGCGTCGATCTCCGGCCAAGGCGCATCCCACAGCCTCACCCTCCCACCGGGCTGCACGT
This sequence comes from Stenotrophomonas sp. STK17_22, assembly GCF_051983905.1. Lineage (NCBI taxonomy): Bacteria > Pseudomonadati > Pseudomonadota > Gammaproteobacteria > Lysobacterales > Lysobacteraceae > Stenotrophomonas > Stenotrophomonas sp. STK17_22. The sequence continues at coordinate 4,061,288 of NZ_CP197010.1, read as the reverse complement.
CCGCCAGGGTCTTCGGGTTCGCGTGCTTCTTGATGGCCTCGATGATGGCCACCTGCAGGTTGGCGCGCTGCTGGCCCACCACGTCCACCGGGATGAATGCTCGCGCGATTTCCAGCGCGGTCTGGTCGATATCGTTCATGCAACCTCCTGCAGTTGGGAGGCCTGTTCGGCCTCGATCAGGGCATAGCCGATGGCTTCGACGCGTTCGCGCAGCTGGCGGCGTGCGATCAGCAGCTGCAGCGCGATGTGCCGGCGGTGGTCGTTGAGCTGGAACGTCCGCGTCTCGATGTGCAGCTTTCCGGCCAGGTCGCGGCGGAACAGGCGGTAGGTGAGGACGTGGCCGCCCAGCACCTTGTCGATGGACCGGCCCCAGGCGAAGCCCTCGGTGCGCTTCGGGAGCCGGCGGTCGTAGCGATGGTGGGTCATCAGTAGGTGTCCCGTGCGTTGTCCAGGGCGGTCTGCACGTCTGCCGACAGCTGTTGGTCGGCCACGCTGGCGAACAGAACGTCGTAGTTCCAGGTCGTGTCGCGGAACACGCGCCCGTCGTCGAAGTCGCGCAGACAATCCAGCACGTCGTTGGCAATGGCCTTGTCCTCGTCGGTTTCGACGGAGAACCGGTCGAGCGCATGGCGCACACGGTAGGGGCCCTCGCTCCAATCGCCGCGCGTCTGTCGCATCGCCACGGCCAAGTCGAGGCGCTTATCACGGCCGCGCAAGGCTTCCAAGACGTCCTCCCATGAGGCATCGATGGGGAGGTCGTACCTGAGCAGCATCGCGGCCAGAGCCATATCGGCCTTGCGCTGCTCGATCAGTCGGTTGTGCTCCATTTCCTTGTGGCGGTCAGCCTGCTCCTTCTGCTTCGCTGCTTCCGCTTCGAACCGGCGGTAGTCGGCCAGCAAACGCTCGTAGGATGCTTGGGCATGGTCCCACCCGTCGCTCGTCTTCACCTCCCGGCGCAGATCGGTCAGGTAGCCGGCGTCGTGCGTGATCGACTTCGGGAAACGGGATCGGGAGCGAAAATCTCGTTCGCTGAAGCGCGACGGCATTCCAATCTCGGCCATCAGCGCTGTTACCCGTTCGATGATTTCCTGGTTGGCCGCCATCGCGGGTAGGTTCGCTTCATGGGTTGCCTTGTCTTCCGCGTAGGCCTGCTCCAACTTCTGCAGGGCGATGGCAGCTGTACGGGTCGGGCAGGCGCTGCCGTAGCTGGTCGACGGCGCGTAATACTTCGGGTCCGTCTTACAGCTGGTCACCTTGTTGCACGGGGCAATCTGCTGGATCTTCATGCGTGGCTCCGAAGCGGCACGCGGCGCACTGGCCCGTGCCACAGGTTGGTGAGGTTGTTCAGGCGGACCTGAAGCGGGTCGCGGCGCAGGGGGCGCAGCGGGTCGTGCAGGCGGCGCTCGGTGTTCCGGCAGGGCGCGCACGCGGCGGTCGCCTTGCCGTTGATCAGGGGGAAGAACCGCAGCGGCAGCCGGGCCGCGCACTTCGTGCAGGTTTTCATGGCTGCTCCAGGCGCGACTTGCTGAGGTTCTCCCAGGTGAGCGGGTAGGGGCCGCGCTTCACCCTGGTGTCGGCGGTGGTGAGCGAAACGCCCAGCTGCTCGGCGATCTGGCGCATGGTGTAGCTCTTGCCCTCGACCACTCGGGCGAACAGCGCCGCCTTAGCCTTGCCGCCACGGATCGTTCCCCGGTGCGGGTAGACGTAGTTCAGGCCCTTCATGCGGCCTCCTGGTGGGCGTCAGCGCGCAGGGACTGCTCGAAGCCGACCACCATCTGCCGGAACGGTTCCAGATCGGCGCGCAGCTTGGCGATGAACGCCTCGTCGCGGTCGAAGCGGCGCCACCACAGCTGCTTGCCCACGGCGGCCAGCGCCGGGCAGTACAGGCCGATGTGCCACCACTGCCGGCCGGTCAGCCACATGCAGCCCTGGGCCTGCTCGAACACCTCGCTCGCATCGTTGTCGATGTGGAACGCGCGCAGCTTCTCCGGGTTGATGAAGCACTTGTATTCGCTGCCGCCGTCCTCGCCGATGAAGCCGTCGGCCGAGCAGCCGTAGTCGCCGCAGTCGCTCAGCACGAACCCGGCGCGCTTCACCAGCAGCCCGGACTGCACCTCATGCTCGGCGCGGGCCTGCGGCTCAAGCTCATGGCCGCGGCGCATGGCGAACGTCTCGAAACCCTCGTCCAGCGGCTCGCCGCTGATGCGCTCGATGGCCAGCCGGAAGGCGTAGTTCTTCGACGCCTCGCTGAAGTCGCCGATGGGCTCGCCGGCGATCGCCTTCTCGATGATGGCCGAGCGCGGCACGGCCTTGTAGCCGGCGCGCTCCATGGCGGTTCTCTCGGCCAGGCCGGACAGCACCGCGTCCACATAGGTGCGTTGCTGGTCGGTCAGCTCGCCCACGCGCGAGCGCGCGGTGGCGAACATGCTGGCCGTGATGATGCCGGCGCGGGCGCGGTGCCACGCCTCGCTGCCCTGGTCGCACCCGATGACGATCACAGCGGCACCTCTTCATCGGCTGCGGTCTGCTGGCCGCCTTCTTCAACCACAGTGGCGCTGGCGCGGTCGGCGATGCCCTTCAGGGTTTCGTGGCCGGCCGTGCCGATCAGCTGCCGCTGTTCCTTGGTCAGGCGGCCCCATGCGCCCTGGTATTCCTCCATGCCGCACTCCGCGAACTCCTGCAGGCTGGCGTACAGGGCCTGCCGCTCCGGGGTGTCCTGCGGCTCGGCCTGGTGCTGGCGGGTGATGGCGCCAGCGGTCGAGGGGCGGCGATCAGCGCGCACAGATTCGGCATCGATGATGTCCTTGCCTTCCATTTCCTCGGCGGTGGGCTGGGAGCCGACCGCTTCCGGGAACGCCTTGCGCAGCGCCTGGGCCTCAGCGCACTTCGCCAGCTGGCCGAAGGCGCGCTTTTCCCACATGGCGTTGGGACTGCCATCGCTCTTGGACGCGTAGTTCTCCAGCCAGTATTCCTTGGCGGAGAACTCCACTACCTGGTTACCGAGCAGCTTGCGGACCGTAACGCGACACCACTCCGGATAATGGAGCTGGAACGGCTGCTGCGTCTTTTGCCTGCGGCCATTGGGGCCGTTGGACCAGACGTCGCGCACGGACTCCATGGTGCACGTCGGTCCGAACTCGGGTTCGCTGCAGCCAGCGTACTGGCCGGTGCGGGAAGCGTTGATGCGGTACAGGCCGATGCCGGGCATGACCACGTCGCGCATGCCGTTGACGGCGCTCCCGTCGGGGTTCTCGCCGATCTTCACCTTCATGGGCACGATGTGCACCGGCTTGGTCATCGGGTCGAGCCCGGCCGCCTGGCAGTAGCTCAGCACCATGTCGATGGACGCATCACTGGCGCCCGGGTACAGACTCGACTTCAACGCGCCGCGGATGGCTTCGGCCTGCTCGCTGGTCATCAGGGCGCCGGCAGCGGCGCGGGTGGTCATCTGGTTCATGGGTGCCTCAGTAGCGGATGGCCACGGCCGGGACCTTGCCCTGCACGATGGCGGTGATGACGGTGGCGGCATCGTCTTCGCTGATGCCCTGGGCGATCAGCGCGGCCATGGCGGCGCGGTTGATCGAACGGCGGTGTTCGACGTCGGCGGCGCGTGCTTCGTCCGCCTTGCGCTGGGCATCGGCCTGGGCCTGCCGCTCACGCTCGGCGCGCTCAGCTTCTTCCTGCGCGCGGCGCTCAGCGGCGGCGACGGCTTCAGCCTTTTCGCGCTCGGCCTTCTCGGCGGCATCCTTGGCACGCTGTTCGGCTTCGGCTGCCTCACGGGCTGCGCGCTCGGTGGCTTCGCGCGCCTCACGTTCGGCACGCTCCACGGCAGCAGCTGCCTCGCGCTTCGCGTTCTCTGCGGCCTCAGCCTGCAGGCGGGCCTCGCGCTCGACGCGCTCACGCTCGGCCTGCTCAGCTGCAACGCGCTGGCGCTCTGCCTCTTCAGCGGCGCGCACGGCTTCCTCGCGGGCGCGGATCTCTTCTTCCTTCCGGGCGATTTCAGCCAGACGGGCCTCTTCGGCTGCAGCGCGTTCGCGTTCTTCAGCTTCCACACGTTCGCGCTCGATGCGCTCCTGCTCGGCCTCCCAATCGGTGAGCGGCTTGCGTACTTCGTCGCGCAGCGCGTCCAGGTTGTCGCGGGCCTTCTTGCGTGCTGAATCAATGTCGCCGGTCTGCTTCTTCAGGTCGGCCACCAGCGCCTTGCCGGCGTCATCGATGGCGATCTTGGAGCGCGACACCTTGTAGGCAATCGAGGCGATTTCTTTGCGGCCGGCGACCGTCTTGACGTTCGGCACCAGGGTGACGGCTTCGGCGCGGATGCGGGCCAGAAGGTCGTCCAGTCCGCCGCCGGTGAAGACCTCGACGGCGTTGACGGATTCGAGCGGGATCAGGGCTTCGGACATGGAAGTTCCTTTTTTTCGACATGAAATGAGGTGCCGGCTTTGTGGAAGGCCTGGCCGGCGCAGGCACCCGCGGGGGGCGGGCGGGGGAATTCGTTACGCGGCCAGGTCGGCCTGCTGCGCGGCGGCGCTCGGCGGCGTGAGGGTCAGACGCACCTCACCCCGGCGCCATGCAGAGATCAGCTCGGCGTCTTCGTCCTCGTCCAGCAGCACCGAGACGGTGAAGCCCATGGCCACGCTGCCGCCTTCGAGCGGCTTCCAGGTGATCTTTTTCACCTTGGCGTCGGCGAAGAACACCGGCTCGATGTGGTCCATCAGCGAGCCGATCGACAGCTCGTAGCCTTCGAACTTGCCGGTGATGTCCTGCTCGCCCAGCAGCGGCAGGTTCAGCGCCACCAGGTCGGTGCTGCCTTCCATCGGCAGGTTCTGCTGCTGACCCTTGTCGGCCTTCTTCCAGAACGCCGGCAGGATGGCCGGGTCGATGGTGTTGAGGATGGTGTTCGGGGCGTTCAGCGAGAACTTCAGGTCAGCCGCGGCCGCGTCTTCGTCGCCGTGCTTTTCCTTCCGCAGGTTCAGATGCGAGAACACCGCATCGTGTTGATCGAGTTGGAACATCGGTGGTGCCTCTCGTAGGAGCCGGCCGCGCCGGCGGGAAGTCAGGACCAGGCCAGCGGCCAGCACATTGCGGCTGCGAGCGCGGCGGTGATGGCGTAGCAGGCGAGGCAGGCGGCGAAGTGGCGCCAGTTGCTGCAGCCGAAGAAGGTCAGGAGGCGCATCACAGGTTCTCCATGCACTCGCCGTTGCAGTCGCTTTCGAGGCAACCGGGGCAGGGCGGATGCTTGAGCGGTGGTGTCCGTTGCGGCGCGACTGCGCTCATGCCGGTGTCGGTGGGTTCGCACGCGGCCAGAGCGGCGCGCAGGCGGTCGTCGGCGGCCAGCTGGTCGGCAAGGTCGCGGGCTGCGAGCGAGGCGCGAGCGGCGGCGAGAACTTCGGCTACGCGGAGATCCTGGGCGCACAGTTCGTTGAACAGGTCGAGGTGCGCCTTTCCCACGCGCTCCCGGCGAACGCTCGCGCTGTTCTCGAAGTCCGTGGCCTCGCAGACAAGCAGGCCAAGTAGGGTCATGGTGCGCGGCGTCACGACAGCACCGCCTGCACCGTGACGGTGAAAGCCACACCGAGGCAGAAGGCCAGCAGGTAGCCCGAAGCCAGCTTCAGCGCCTGGAAATGCAGGGCTCGGTCGGCGGCGGTCATGCGCGTAGCTCCCGCAAGTACCGAGCGGCCAACCTGTCGCGCACCGCAACCAACCGTGGCTCTTCGGTGAAGTGCCAGCCGGGATCATTGAAGATTGGGCGACCGTATTCGCTGTACTGGGTTTCTCCCTTCTCGGTCGGGAAGAAGTGGCAGATGCGAGCCGCTGCTTCGGCACGCGCTGCGGCCTTTGCCGTGAAGTAGTGCCGCCGCTTCCGTGGCGAGTAGAAGACGGTGCGCTGTACCTTGATGGCGCTCATGCCGCCACCTGCTGCAGCGCCATTTCCAGCAGCTGCCCGTCGATCGCAGCGGCCTCGTCACGGGCCAGCCGGTACAGGTCCTGCAGCGCGCCCGAGCCCATCAGGTCCGCCGGGTCCGTGTGGTGCAGCCGGTGCAGCGCCAGCGTCACCTCGGTGTAGTGGGTGCCGCTGAACGTGCCGGCCGTCTGTTCCTCGGCCTCGCGCAGCTTCGCCGGGTCGGTGCGGTAGGCCTTGGCCAGGTCCGCGGCCTGCTCGGCGCGGTGTTCCTGACCGAAACGCGGATCTTCTTGGTTGTCCCAGTTGCGCTGGGCGCTACGTGCCCGGTCGCTGTATGGCTGCAGTGCCATGGTGAACCCCGTCATATGGCCCGGGTGGGCCGACGAGGTAAAATTAGCCCCGCTGTTATCCGTTGTCAACAGCTGGGCTAATTATGGTTCGATCGTCCGGTTCTTCGGCTACCGCGGCCGAGGCAAATCAGTAGCCGATTGGGCACTCCACGCGTCGTGCCAAGGTCTGGGTGTATCCGTCTCCGATGGAGTCCTTGGCGAAGAAGTAGACCTCTCGCTGCTGGTTGACTGCCAGGATTCCTTGGCAGGAACTACCGCAGGTGCTGCGTCCGACAGACTCGAAGCAGACGTTGCCTTCTACGGAGTAGATGTTGGAGGGCCAACGAGCACAGTCATATCTTGTGGAAGAGGGGCAGTCCTCTGCGCGGACATCACCAGCCGCTATGACCCCCATTCCGGCTAGCTTTTTCAGATCATTCAAAAGCCCAGCATTGGCTGTAACGCCAACAAGAACGATGGCGGCGCCTGCCGCCAGAGCAATTAGGGTCTTCATCCTTCCCAGCTCCCTATCCATCGAACCCGGCCGATCACCTGAATCGGGTGCCGGGGGTTGTCTAATCGTTTCGGCTTGCGCCAGTTGTGGTCACCACGGGGATTGTCGGCCTTGAAGAACACCAGGTCGTCGATCACCTCGCAGCGCTTCACGTGGTACTCCTTCGCTGCGCCGCCGCCGTCGACCATGATCACGTACATCTGGCCGTCGCGTGGATTTGTATCGCTGGTGTCGAACAGGATGGCGTCACCGCTATGAATGCGCGGCTCCATGCTGTCGCCCTTGCCGTACATGACCGCGAGGGCATTGGGACGCAGGCGCTTGCGGGCCAGAGACTCTGCCCTGAACTTCAGCTTGTGCGTCTCCGCGTACTCTTGGGCTTCGGGCCCTCCGCCCAAGCCAATAGCTTGCGCGTAGCCGCTGATGTCGGCCCAGTCCCCATCACCAGGCTGAGGCGCAGCGCCGCGTTGCTCTGGAAGATCCGACCGAATGTCAGTGTCAGAGCAGCCGAGCTGGCGCGCAAAAAAGAGCGTGGCGCGGTAGTTCAGAGCTATGAGTCCATTCATGTACTGGCTAATCAGGCTCTGGTTGGCGTCACCTGGACCGTCCCACGCGTCTGCTAATTGCTGTTGAGTCGGGCGCTCCTGTCGAGGGATCGCCAGCCATATCGCCTTCAGCCGTTTTGCTGCCTGAACGTCGGCCGGTGTGATGGTGCGTTTGTGTGAAGGCTTCTGCATATCAGCAACGCTAATCATGGGGCGGAGGCCGGGCAAATAGCTGGGCTGTTGACACAACAAACAGCTGGGCTAATATCAACGAATGGACATCGCCACCTACCGCAAAGAAAAGGGGCTGTCGCAGTCGGCGTTCGCTGATCTGCTGACGGCATCGGGCTCACCGGCTACGCAGGGCCTCGTCTCCCAGTGGGAGAAGGGCGCAACGATCCCGGCCGAACGGGTCGTGGAGATCGAGAAGGCGACGGGGGGAGAGGTGAAGCGCCACTCCCTCCGCCCCGATCTCTGGCAGACCCCGGAAGCGGAGGCTGCCGCCTGATATGGACGCCCGGATCTTCCACCGGCTGAACCCTCGCATCTGGCTGCGTACTGCCTTCCGGGCCGTGTTCGGCTGGCTGATGCGGCCGAGCGCGCGGGAGAGGGCACAGCAGAGCCTTGCCCGCCGGGCGGTCGACGAGTACGCCGATTCGATCGGTGTGCCCACGAGGATCCGTCGATGACTGGTCGGTTCAGCCCCCTCGCTGGAACTGGCCGGCCGCTCCGTCGATCTCACCCGAGATACCTGCGAGCCGTGCGAGGAACGCCTGCATGTAGGGACCGTGCTGGGCAAACAACGTTTCATGCTGGTCATCGATCCAATCCGGCTTCGATTGGTCCCACACATGCCGCAGTAGATCCGGCTCGGGGTGCGTGGCAATGAGGACCGATAGCAGGGCTTCGTTGGCCTTCGCAGTGGCCGCAAGAACCGAGGCCAGGCGCGTCAGCGTAGCCGTATCCATTTCCATGTCCGTCTCCGGTGGCAGTTGGGTTGGGTCGCACCGCCAACTCTACCGGCAGACGGGCGCCTATCCCGCCGGTCACAGGCCGGCCCGGGCAGGGAAGGGGATCACCACCCCGGGCACCTTCCGGCGCCGCCGCGGCCGCACCACCTGGCCGACCGGCCGCACGTCGACCCGCTCGCCGACCCGCTTCAGCACGAACCACTTTCCACCCATTCGCATGAGCGTCAGGACGTTGGCTCCGGCCAACTGATTCGTTTTCGCCACAGGGCTGCACTCCGATTTGGGGATGCGGCCATTTTCAGAACCAGTCAGGGGAACGCAGGGGAAAACGTCTTCCCCCGGATTCCCACCCACGGGATAACTGCATGAAAAGTCAGCAAATTACCTATGAAGACGGGTTGACCCGCAACCCCACGCTCCGTGACCACATGGCGGCGATGGTCCACCGCGGCGCCGGCCTGACGGCAGTGGCCGGCCAGCTGGACATGGCCCCGTCGAAGCTCAGCGAAAAGCTGGCCGGCTGCGACAGCGGCGGCAAGCCGCGTGGTCTATCGATCGACGACCTCGAGCGCTACATCCAAGCCACCAAGGACGTGTCGCCGGTTCACTACCTGATCGAGCGCTACCTGGTCACTCCCGAAGCAGCGACGGCAGAGGCTCTGGCCGAGCTGCACCAGCACCTTTCTGCCCTGAGCGGGACGCTCTCCAAGCTGGGGATCAAGTGGCCATGACCGCCAACACGATCAACTTGGCGGACGAGCAGCGCGAGCGCCGCATCCGCGAGCTAGCGGCTGCCATGAAGGTTGCCCGGTCCTGTGGCGACCGTTCGGCACTGCGGCGCCTGTGGAGCGAACTGCGCGCTTCGGTGCTGGCCCGTTCTCCGGAACAGGTGCGTGCCATGGAGCAGCGCATGGGCATGCAGGAGGGCCGTTGCCATGGCTGAGGCAGACGTTCGCCAAGCCAAGGGCCGGTATCGCAAGGTCGAGGTGCGCACGTGGGGCGACGAGAAGTTCCGCCGCCTGACGCCCATCCCGCCTTGCGGCCAAGGCCTGTGGCTGTTCCTGATCACGGGCCCCCACACCGGCCCGATCCCCGGCCTGTTCCGTGCTGGCCGTGCGGCGATGGCCGAGGAACTGGATTGGGAAGTTGAAGACTTCGATAAAGCCTTTGGGGAAGCCTTCCGCGAAGGCATGGTTAAAGCCGACTTCAAAGCCCGCGTGGTGTGGGTGCCGAAGGCTATCAACCACAACCGGCCTGAGTCGCCCAACGTGGTGCTGAGCTGGGCCGCAGAGTTCGATCTGATCCCCGAATGCGCTCTGAAATGGGAAGCGCTCGAAGTGCTGAGAGCCTTTGTTTACGGGCTTGGAGAGGCTTTCGCAAAGGCATTCGATAGGGCTTTCGGGAAGGCTTCCCAGAAGGCTTTGACGAAGACTATGCCTAATCAGGAACAGGAACAGGAACAGGAACAGGAACAGGAAGAAGATGAAGCCACTGACGTGGCTTTGCCGACAGCTGGCGGCGATGCCGCTGCTGACGACGATGGCGAAGAAGGCGGCGATGCAGGGGAGGGTGAGGACCTGCTGGGCAAGGTGCCGAGGAAGGTCGGCACGCCGCCATGCCCGCACCTGAAGATTATCGACCTGTACCACGAAATCCTCCCGCAACTGACCGAGGTACGTGTGTGGGAAGGCGAGCGCGAGCGAAAGCTGGCTGCCCGCTGGAAGGGCGACAAGGTGCGGCAGAACCTGGACTGGTGGCGCAGCTTCTTCGAGTCGGTGCGTGACATGCCGTTCCTGATGGGAGAGCGCACTGGGCGTGATGGTCGGGCCTTCACCTGCACGCTGGAATGGCTGGTCAGCCCGAAGAACTTCGCCAAGGTCATCGAAGGCAACTACGTGGACGTGCGCCGATGAACGCACTCCGCGAACAAGAGCCCATGCGCGGGCCGTTCAACCTCGACGCCGAGACGGCGGTGCTGGCGGGGTTGATGCTGCACAACGCTGAGCTGGCCAACGTCCAGGATTGGCTCGGTGCCGACGACTTCTACTCTCCAAGCAACCGCGCCATCTATACGGCGATCGTGGATCTGTCCGGAGCGAACAAGCCTGCAGATGGTGTGACCGTCGGCGAGTGGTTGTTGGCCCAGGGCGGAGACGACGGCGACAGCCTGGCCACCATGGCGATTGAACTGGCATCGACCGCTTACACCGCGTCGAACGTCGTGTCCTACGCCGAGGTGATCGTCGAACACTCGCATATGCGACAGTTCATCGACACCTGCCAGAAGGCGCTCGCCGCGGCCCAAGGACGCCGCGGGCACTCAGCGGAGCAACTGGCTGCGCACCTGGCCACGCGGTTGGGCGCGATCGCCCCAGTTCGGGCGACGGGACTGCGGCCGTATCGCGAGGTGATGAACCGATTCGCCACGCAGATGACTGAGCGGCACCAGCATGGCCGTCGTGTGGGCATGCCGACGCCATGGGCTGACGTGAACAAGGCCATCGGTGGATTGCTGGACGGCCAGGTGATCGTGCTGGCCGCGCGTTCAAACATCGGCAAGTCGCTGCTGGCGTTCCAACAGGCGCGCTTTACCGGTTTGCGTGGTGATCCGGTTGCGGTGTTCTCCATGGAAATGGTCGACACGGACGTAGCTGCACGCGACGTGGCCGCGCTGGGAGAAGTGCCGCTGCAGTGGATCATCGGTCAGGACGAAGGCGCCACGGCGGAAGACGCCGACCTCTACTGGGCGCGAAGCACCGAAGCGATCCGCAGCATGATGGGGGCCTCGATCTTCCTGGACGACGACCCGCAGCTCTCTGCGCCGCAGATAGTCGCGCGCGCCAAGCGTGCCCATGCACGCAAGCCGCTTCGCCTGGTCGTGATCGATCATCTGCACGAAATGTCGCTGCCGGGAAAGCAGGACGAGGCGCTGGAGCGCGGGCAGGCGCTGCGAGACATCAAAGGCCTGGCCAAGTTCCTGAAGTGCCCAGTGCTGGTGCTGGCGCAGCTCAATCGAGCGGGCGCGAAGGGCGAACGCCCGAAGGTGACCGACATCCGCGGGTCGGGCGGTATCGAGGAAGTGGCCGACGTGATCCTGTTCGTCCACCGCCCCGACGTCTACAACCCAACCGACCGGCCGGGCCTGGTCGAGGTGATCGTGGGCAAGGGCCGGAACATCCAGACCGGCACCGTCGTTTCGCTGCGCAACGAGTACCAGTTCCAGCGCGCTGTCGATTGGGATGGACCTGCGTTCGAGTTCGATCAGAGCCCGCCACCGGCAAAGCCGCAGAGGCAGTTGGCGCAGCGCCTCGGCAGTCGCCGCCGCAGCCAAGGAGACGACGAATGACCATGACCGCAGCAGCGAAGAAGATCCGCGCCAAGCGCGCGCGCCGCCCGATCTACCTGGTGGTGGCCAAGCTGATCGATCCGAACACCGGCGAGCTGGTGGGCGCCCTGGTGCCGGCCAATGCCGTCGACCAGCGCCTGCTGCGCGATCGCAAGTTCCGCGTGGGCCGGGAGATCCGCGGCGAGCTGAAGCAGCCGCGGGAGGAATGGCAGCACCGGCTGATCCACAAGATCGGGCACCTCATGGTCGACAACGTCGAGGGCTGGGAGCAGCTGGACGCGCACGACGCGGTGAAGCGCCTGCAGCTGGACGCCGGCGTGTGCTGCGAGACGGTGGAAATGGACGCCACCCCGGTCATCGCCGCTGTGCTGGACGCCTGCGAGGCACTGCTGGGTACAGGCGCCCGCAAGGTGCTTGCCGGTGTGCTGCCGGAGATCCGCACTATCCCGGTCAAGCGCGCCGAGAGCCTGTCATTCGACGAGATGGAACAGGCCCGGTTTCAGGAGCTGTTCGACGGCCTGACCGAGTACATCGGCAACCACTACACCCACGTGATGCTCGACGACGTGCGCGCCGAGTTCTGGAACATGGCCGGGCAGAACAGGAGGGTGGCGTGATGCGAAATGATAGTGCCGGAATGGGCTGGAAGCGTCGGTTTCTACTGCTGCCGCGGTGTGTCGAAGGAAAGTGGCACTGGCTGAAATGGTGCTGGTACCGATTCTGCGGAGACTGCACGGAATGGGTTTTCGAGGAACCGCCTTGCTCGGTCTGCGGCGGTGGCCCTGTGTTTTGCAGACACTGCATGGACCGCCGGGGGATCCGGTGAGAACGAAGAACTCCAAGGCCTTCACCCCGGCAGAGAAGCGCCACGTGGACGCCGTGAAGCTGCTGCCGTGCAGCGTTTGTAGCCGCCCAGGCCCGAGCGACGCCCACCACATCAAGCAGGGCCAGCACTTCACCACCGTGGCCCTGTGCAAGGACTGCCATCAGGGCAGTTTCAACGGCATCCACGGGCAGAAGCGCATGTGGCTGGTCATGAAGATGGACGAACTGGCTGCCCTCAACGTCACCCTTTCCCGGCTGCAGCTGAAGGAGGCCGCACGATGATCCACCTCACCCTCCCATACCCGATCAGCGCGAACCGCTACTGGGCCGTGCGCGTGATCCCGAAGAAGCCGAAGCCGCTGGCGATCACCTATGTCACCGAGGAAGCGAAGAACTACAAGGCGGCGGTCGGCCACCTGGCCAAGGCGGCTGGCATCCGCGCTCCCTCGACCGGCCGCGTGGTGCTGCACATCAAGCTGTTCCCGCACCGGCCGCAGGACTGGGCGAAGCGCGCACGGAAGGACCCGCACACCTGGGACGACACGGTGCAGTGCATCGACCTCGGCAACTGCGAAAAGGTGCTGTCCGATGCTCTGAACGGTATCGCCTGGGTGGACGACAAGCAGATCCGACGGACCCTGCTGGAACGCATGGAGCCGGACGAGAAGGGCGCGCGACTGGAGGTGGCCATCGAGTACCTGGCCGCTGCACCGTCCTTGTTCGGGGAGGCCGCAGCTTGACCACGCCAGAGGCCCGCACGCGGAAGCGATACAACGCCTACCTGCGCCGGCATGGCGTGTGCGCCGTCTGCACCATGCGCGAGCGCGGCAGCAGCCCGGCGCACTGCCAGCGTCGGCCGGACCGGCAGGGCGGCTGCGACACCGATGGCTTGCTGCCGGTGTTCCGATTCGACGAGGACGTGCTGAAGGGGATGCGCGATGGCGACTGACGACTACCTGGTGCAGCAGTTGCGAGCCTGGGGGCATGCGCAGGCCAACCGCTTCGCGCTGACCTACGCCGACCGCAGTACCCACGTGCTGGAGAAGGCGCGCGACATGGCGCCCGGTACCCGGGAAAGGGCCCTGCGCGACCTGGTGGGCCGAGACGGATCCAGCCGCCGCCGCTTCATGGCCGAGCGCAGCGGAGTACCGAAGATGGAAGTATTGCCGGCCTGGGCGGTGGACCCGGTGCGGTCGACGAATGATGCCGACAAGCCACACGACAACCCAGAGATCGCGGTGGACATTGGTATCCCCGATGAACTGCGGTGGGTCGAGCAGGCGCTGGCGTCGTTGATGCGGCAGCACCCGCTGCGCGCCCTGGTGCTGCACACCGAATACACGGTGTCGGCCAGCCAGGCGGTCAAGGCACGCATGGTGGCGGAGAAGTACGGCGGGGCGCTTTCAGTCTGGCAGTACCGCCGGGAGTTGCAGAGGGCGGTAGACTGGATGGGCGGCAGGATCGCCGCGTAATCACAGGCGTTGGAAATGGCTGATTTCAGTTGGTTGAACGATCTGGCTGATGGCGATTGGAGTTCCGAGGGTGGACAGAGCGTAAGGAACTTCAGCAGCAGGGAGTTTGCTGAAAATAGCGGCGTTGATGCCATAGACCATGCGCAGTTCAACCAGTGGGGCTCTACCCAGCAGCGTAAGTACAGGCTGGCCGATAGCTCTGTGATCGTTGGCGATCCCGAGCCCAAAGTCATGGTGATCTGGCCCCACTATTGACAGTTGCACAGACAGATGCCCTAATTCTGCAACTGTCAAGAATTGTCCCTGAAGCCCCGGCCCTGCGCTGGGGCTTCTGCGTTTCCGGGACTGCGCTTCCTGCGGGCGTAGGCCAGAGGTCCAGGCCACCGGGCTCATAACCCGGCCGTCGCCGGTTCGAATCCGGCCCCCGCAACCATCCACGCCCGTCCACCCTCACCGGACCAATTCGCCGAGCCTGCCGGGCTGCGGTGACGGGCACCTATCGACCAATCGGGGAGGGCGTCATGCCGAACCGGATCAACCATGGAACCGACATGCGGGGAGAAATCATTGACGCGGTGGGGACCGCAGCCCTGAAGGTCACGCCGCCGGTAACGGTGGCCACGGCCGTCGCATCAGGGTTCACCCTGGACAAAGCGGTGCTGGTGCTGACGGCCATCTACCTGGTGGGCCAGATCGGGTACCTGGTGTGGAAGTGGATCCGCGAATGGCGCCAGGCGCGCCGCGGCGGGGTGATCGGATGAAGGGCAAGGTGATCGGTGGCAGCGCCGCAGCCGTCATAGCACTGGCCGCCGCCGCGCTGGTGAAGCCGTGGGAGGGCTACTCGCCCACCCCGTACATCGACATGGTGGGCGTGGCCACCTACTGCTACGGCGACACCAGCCGTCCGGAGAAGGCGGTCTACACCGAGCAGGAGTGCGCCGAAAAGCTCAACAGCCGCCTGGGCAGCTACCTGACCGGGATCAGCCAGTGCATCAAGGTGCCGCTGCGCGAGCGCGAGTGGGCCGCGGTGTTGAGCTGGACCTACAACGTGGGCGTGGGTGCTGCATGCCGCTCGACCCTGGTGGGCCGCATCAACGCCGGCCAGCCCGCCGCGAGCTGGTGCCCGGAGCTGGACCGCTGGGTCTACGCCGGCGGCAAGCGTGTGCAGGGCCTTGTGAACCGTCGCGCGGCAGAGCGCCGCATGTGTGAGGGCAAATCCGAATGAAGATCGTGACCCACAACCCCTACACCGGGGCACCGCGTGATCCGCGCGACATCAAGAGCGACCCCTCGGCGGTCCTGTGTGTAAAGCCTGGCGTTCCGCTCGTGGCAGCGGCCAAGGCTTGACCATGAATCGCATCCTTGCCGTGGTCGCCGCCTTCGTCCTGTGGTCCGGCGCGATGGTCGGCGTTGGTTGGGCCTGGCGCAGTGACCGGGCAGAGGGCAGGGGGGCCACCCAGCGCGCCGCCGGCGCCGAGGCGGTCGCCGCCCAGGTGAACCAGACCCGCGCCACCGAGCACGCCCAAGCCCAGACACTGGCCACCATTGGAGCGAAGCATGAAGAAGACCGCGCTGCGGCCGCGACCGTCCCTGCTGCTGTTGTTGCTGGCGTGCGTGATGGCAGCCTCCGGCTGCGCGACGACCTCGCCACCTGCAACACCGCTCGCCTGTCCCAAGCCGTCGCCGGCACCATCGAACGTGACCAGGCAGCCCAACTACGAGCAGAGGTCGCGGGCGCTCTTGTTCAAATCGGGCGAGACGCCGATGACCACGTCCGCGCCTGCCAAGCCGTGATCCAGGTGGACAGGGAGCAGTAATGGCACGGCCCAGCAAGTACAGCCAGCAGCTGGCCGACGCGATCTGCGACCTGCTGGTTGATGGCAAGAGCCTGCGCACGATCTGTTCCACGGCAAAGATGCCGAGTCGTTCCACGGTCATTCGTTGGCTGGCCGAGAACGAGGCATTTCGCAACCAGTACGCGCGTGCACGCGAGCTGCAGGCGGACACGCTGGCCGAAGAGATCCTCGACATCGCCGACAAGGCGGTGCTGGGCGAGCGGCTGAAGAAGGACGGCAAGGGCAAGGTGCTGGAGCGACAGACAGGCGACATGGTCGAGCGCTCCAAGCTGATGATCGATGCCCGGAAGTGGTACGCCGGCAAGCTGCAGCCCAAGAAGTACGGCGAGCGTGTTGCCCTGGACCACGGCGTGCAGGACAACCTGGCCGACCAACTGAGGGCCGCCCGTGAGCGCGCAGCTGGCCGGGAGTCCTGAGCAGCAGCTGGTCGAGGCGATCGGCTCGTTCCAGCACGACCCGCTGGGCTATGTGCTGTTCAACTTCCCTTGGGGCGTCAAAGGCGGCCCACTGGATGGCAAGAAGCTGCGCGCCTGGCAGCGCCGGCAGCTGGAGAAGGTTGGCAGGAAGCTGCAGGCCGGGGCTGCTGATGCTGGCGAGGTGATCCGCCAGGCTGTCGGCTCTGGCCACGGCATCGGCAAGTCCGCGCTGGTGGCGATGCTCATCAAGTGGGCCTTCGACACGTTCGAAGACACCCGCGGCGTGGTCACGGCCAACACCGATAACCAGCTGCGCACCAAGACCTGGGCCGAGCTGTCGAAGTGGCACGGAATCAGCCTCACCAAGGACTGGGCAACGCTGACCGCCACCGCGCTGATCAGCAACGCCCCGGGCCACGACAAGACCTGGCGCATCGACGCGGTGCCGTGGTCGCAGAACAACACCGAGGCATTCGCCGGCCTGCACAACGAAGGTCGGCGCATCCTGCTGGTGTTCGACGAGGCTTCGGCCATCGCCGACAAGGTGTGGGAAGTGGCCGAGGGCGCGCTGACCGACCAGGGCACCGAGATCATCTGGGCCGCGTTCGGCAACACCACCCGCAACACCGGCCGGTTCCGCGAGTGCTTCCGCCGGTTCAAGGCCAGCTGGGACACCGAGCAGATCGACAGCCGCACCGTTGAGGGTGTGAACCTGGTCGAGGCCGAGCGCATGGTCCGCGACTACGGCGAGGACAGCGACGTGGTGAAGGTCCGTATTCGCGGCCTGTTCCCCTCGATGTCCGCTCGTCAGTTCATCGCCGAGGCGGACGTGGCTGCAGCCTACGGGCGACACCTGCGGCCCGAGCAGTACAGCTGGGCGCCGAAGATCCTCACGCTGGACCCGGCGTGGGAAGGCGACGACGAGCTGGTGATCGGCCTGCGTCAGGGCCTGGCCTATCGGCAGCTGCGCACGCTGGCCAAGAACGACAACGACATGGCGGTGGCGGCGATCCTCGCCCAGTTGGAGGACGAGCATCAGGCCGACGCTGTGTTCGTCGACGGCGGGTTCGGCACCGGCATCGTGTCCGCAGGCCGAACTATGGGCCGCGACTGGCGCCTGGTGTGGTTCTCGGGCGAGTCGGGCGACCAGGGTTGCCTCAACAAGCGCGCCGAGATGTGGAAAGCCTGCCGCGACTGGCTGAAGGAAGGCGGGGCCATCCCCGAAGACCCGCAGCTGCGAGACGAGCTGCAGGCACCGGAAACCGTGCCGCGCCTCGACGGCAAGCTGCAGATGGAATCGAAGAAGGACATGAAGCGCCGCGGCCTGCCGAGCCCCAACCGGGCCGACGCCCTGGTGCTGTCGTTCGCATACCCCGTGATGCCCCGGCCGCGCTTCCCCGATGGGTCGCCTATGGAGCATCGCGACCACGCCGACCAGCAGGCCGGCGAACCCTACAACCCGTTGTCCTGAAGGAATCTCCATGTGCAACTCCGCCCCCAAGGTGAAGCCGGTGGCCGCAGCGCCCGAAGTGGCGCCCGAGTCGATCGACGATGCTGCCGTGAACGAGCGTGACCGCGAACGCCAGCGGCAGCGCCAGCGCTTCGGCGCGCGGTCGACCATCCTGGTCGGTGACACCAGCTCGGCGATGCCGACCGCGTCGGTCAAGACGGCGCTGGGTGCCTGACGCCATGTGCACCTCGCGCCAGATCATCGATCCGGGTGGCCTGCTGTTCGGCGACAAGACCGGCAAGTACGCCGACCCGCTTGGCATCACCAAGACCGCCGTGGGCGATCCGACTGGCCGCGTGCGCCGCGCTCGCAAGGAAGCCGAGGACGAGCGCCGCACCTACGCCAGCAGCGGCGCGTCCTCTGTGGCGTATCGATCGCTGGCGCCGACCACAACCGCGCTGGGTGGAACGGCTCCGCGCAACACCGTGCTGGGGGGAGGCTGATGGACATCGCGAAGCTGCAGGCGCATTGCCGGCGACGCAAGACCGCCTTGAAGGAGGCGCAGAACGACTGGACGCCGCTGTGGCGCCAAACGTCGGAGTACATCGACCCGACCCGCGGCCGCTTCTACGGTGACCAGGACGACAAGCCGCGTAAGCGCAACTGGGCCAAGGTGATCAACAGCACGGCCACCGATGCGCTGGGCGTGATGGCCGCCGGCATGATGTCGCACATGACGCCCAAGGCGCAGCCGTGGTTCAAGGTGACCACGCCTGACCCGGCCATTGCCGAGCTGTTCGGCGTGCGCGTGTGGCTGGACGATGTTGCCCAGCGCATCCGCGACACCTTGGCCAGCAGCAACTTCTACAAGGCCATGCCGGTGGTCTACGCCGAGGACGGCATCTTCGGCGTTGCCCCGCTGCTGGTGCTGGAAGACTCGCGCGAGGTGGTCCGCTTCTACGCGCTGACCGCCGGCAACTACGCCGTGGGGCTGGACGACCAGGGGCGGGTCGACTCGCTGTGGCGCCGCTACCCGAAGACGGCGCGGCAGCTGGAGGAACGCTACGGCGCAGACGCGCTGCCGCCGGTGGTGCGCGATGCACTGCCGAAGAACGGTGACCAGAGGTTCTGGGTGGAGTCCCTGATCGAGCCAAACCCCGATGAGCGGCCCGGCATCGGCCCGCTGGGGCTGCAGGCTCCGCGCTTCCGTCCTTACCGCGAGGTGGTCTGGATTGATGGAGTGGCCAACGGCCAGAACGGCGTGATCGACATCGGCGGCCACTATGAGGCGCCGTTTGTGGTGGCCCGCTGGAACCCCGTCGCGGAGGACATCTACTCGTCCTGCCCGGCGATCAACTGCCTGGGCGACATCAAGCAGCTGCAGTATCTGGAAGGCGAGAAGCTGCGCCTAATGGAGCAGATGTCGGATCCGACGCTAGCTATGCCGGAGAGCCTGCGCCGTACCGGCGGCGCACGGTTGCGCAAGGGTGGCCAGGTGTACCTGCCGCAGGACGCCGCAAACGCCACGGTTGCGCCGGTCTACACGCCCGACTCGCGTGGCCTGGCGCAGATCCGTGAGGAAATCTCGGTCGTCGAGCAGCGGATCCAGCGGGCGTTCTTCTACCAGCTGTTCCTGATGCTGGAGGCGCTCGGCGACAAGACCGACCGCACCGCCACTGAGATCGTCACCCGCAAGGAAGAGAAGGCGGCAGTGCTGGCGCCGACCCTGGAGTCCATCACCGACGAGGTGCTGGACCCGGTGGTGGTCCGGGTGTTCCGTCTTCTGGAGCGCGCTGGCCGCATCCCCGATCCGCCGCAGGTGCTGGCCAATGTGCCGTTGAAGATCGAATACACCAGCATCTTGGCGCAGGCGGCCAAGGCGGCAGCGGTCGGCTCGATCGAACGCACCATGACCTTCGTGGCCAACGTGGCTCAGGCCACCGGCGACCCATCCGTGATGGACAAGCTGGACAGCGACCAGGTGGTCGACGAGTACACCGCGGCCGTGGGTGGACCGGCCTCGATCATCCGCAGCGACGACGCAGTGGCCAGGATCCGCGCAGACCGTGCGCAGCAGCAGCGCCAGCAGCAGCTCGCGGCGGCCGCGCAGCCGCTGAAAGACGCAACCCAAGCACTGAAGACCGCCAGCGATACGGTGCCCGAGGAAGGCTCGGCGGCCCAGGCGCTGATTGACGCCATGCAGGGTGCCGCATGAAGCGCCCCGGCATGGACCCACGGGAGGAAGAGCAGCGCCGCGTGGCCGAGCGCATCGCGGACCTGCAGGACAGCCAGCTGCGCGAGGACGCGCGGGCAGTGCTGGCCAATCCAGCCGGGCGCCGGCTGGTGTGGCTGTTCATTCAGGCCATGGATGTGGATGACAGCGCGTTCAACACCAACGCGATGGCGCAGTCCCGAAAGATCGGACGGCAGGAGGCCGGCCAGTGGTGGCTGCGCGTCGTCCGTGACAGCTGCCCGGAGCGCGAGGCACAGATGCGCGCCGAGGCCAACAGTGCAATGAAGCGGCTGCAATCGCAGCTGCAGCAACCCGAGGAAATCAACGATGTCGACTGACAACGCCAACACTGCCAGCAACCCCAATCCTGGCGCCGGCGATACCACCACCACGACCGAAACTCCGCAGGTTCCCGGCAGCAGTGCGCCGGCGGGGACCGATGGTGGCGGCAGCGGTGGTAACGCTTCGGGCAACGATGGAAAGCCGAACAAGGGCGAAGGCGGCGGTGAAGCCGGCAAGCCCGAGGACGGCAAGACCACCGCGGCACCGGAGCAGTACGGACAGTTCAACCTGCCGGAAGGGTTCACCCTGGAAGGCGATCGACTGGGCGCGGCCACGCAGTTCTTCAAGGCCAAGGGCTGGACGCAGGAGCAGGCCCAGGAGGCCGTTGACCTGTACACCCAGATGGCCGGGCAGGATGCGGCGGCGATGCAGCAGGCAATGGAAGCCCAGCGCCTGCAGCAGGTCGAGCAGTGGGGCGTGGATGCCAAGCAGCAGCTGGGCGCCAAGTACGACGAAACCGTCGGCCTGGCCACCACCGCGGTAAAGGCCATCAACGACCCCGAGCTGACCAAGGCGTTCAACGAACTGGGCTGGGGCAACCACCCGACCATGATCAAGGCATTCGCCTTCTTCGGTGGGTTCCTGCGCGACAGCAAGGTGGACGGCCTGGGCGGCACCACCGCATCTGGTCCGAGCGCTTCCAGCGACCCGAAGTCGATCCTCTACGGCGGCTGATAGCCGCCACGCAATACCCCATCAACCAGCCGCCGCAAGGCGGTTTTTTCGTATCTGGAGAGACAAACAATGTCGACCATCGGCAACACCTACCTGACCCTGGCGGACGTGTTCAAGCGCACCGACGCCGACAAGCAGATCGCTGCGGTGATCGAGCTGCTGGCGCAGGACAACCCGATCCTGCAGGACATGATCGTCAAGGAGTGCAATGACGGCACCACGCACCTGACCACCGTGCGCACCGGCATCCCCGAAGGCACTTGGCGCATGCTGTACCAGGGCGTTCAGCCCACCAAGTCGACCACCGCCCAGGTGCGCGATGCCACCGGCATGATCGAAGCCTGGAGCGAGATCGACGAGAAGCTGGTGCGCATGACGGGTGACTCGGCCGGGCTGCGCCTGTCCGAAGCCCAGGCGTTCCTCGAAGGCCTGAACCAGGGCGTGGCCACCTCGATGTTCTACGGTGACCAGGCTACCTCGCCGGCGAAGTTCACTGGCTTTGCTCCCCGCTTCAACAAGATCGCCACCAGCGGTTCGGGCGCCCAGATCGTTGACGCAGGCGGCACCGGCTCGGACAACACCTCGATCTGGTTCATCGTCTGGGGTGAGAACACCGTCCACGGCCTGTACCCGAAGGGCAGCAAGGCCGGCATCGATCGTGAGGACAAGGGCAAGCAGACCAAGACCAACGCGGATGGGTCGATCCTCGACGTGGTCCGCGAAAAGTTCCAGTGGGACATTGGCCTGTCGGTTCGCGACTACCGCTACGTTTCCCGCATCGCCAACATCGATGTGTCCGACGTGAAGGCCGGCAACGTGAAGCTGTACGACTTCATGCGCAAGGCCTATTACAAGCTGAAGCAGCGCCGCGTGATGGGTGGCCGTGCGGCCATCTACCTCAACACCGACATGCTGGAAGCGCTGGACGCGCTGGCCACCAATGGCGGCACCACCGACAACTTCGTGCGCCTCACCCGCAAGGAGGTCGAGGGCGAGGAAGTGCTGACCTATCGCGGCATCCCGCTGCGCGAGTCGGATGCGCTGCTGAACACCGAAGCCCGGGTCGTCTGATCCGCCGCCACTGAATCGGGCGCGCGGGCTCCGGCCCCGCTCCCTACCGCAATCCAAGGAGCAAACCACCATGATCTTCGATCAGCAGAACCTGTTCTCGAACGCACAGTCGGTGCTGGCGAGCGCAGTGTCCACCAACGTCATCGACCTGGGCGCCACCGGCACCGTGCAGGGCGAGGGCGCCCCCATCAAGCGCGACATCGGCCCGGGCACCCCGATCCCGCTGCGTGTGCAGGTGGTCGAGGCTTTCAACAACGCCACCAGCCTGCAGGTTGAGCTGCAGGTCTCGGCCACCGAGAACTTCGCCGCACCGGTCGTCGTCGGCTCGCAGACCAAGCTGCTGGCTGATCTGGCCGCTGGCTCTGTGTTCGGTGGCCTGTACTACGTGCCGCGCGGTACCAACCTGCGCTATGTCCGCCTGAACTACACGCTGGTGGGCACCGCGCCGACCACGGGCAAGGTCACCGCGGGCATCGTCGCCGGCCATCAGGAGAACAACCTGTGACCGGCCTGCGCGTTCGCGCGACCCGGCGCGGCTTCTTCGGGCAGACCCGCGAGGCGGGCGACGAGTTCGAGATCGCCGGCAAGGAACAGCTGGGCTCCTGGATGGAGCAGATCGGTGGCAAGGCCGTGGCCGAGAAGTCGGCGCCGCCGGCGGACCCGTTCCTGGCCCGCAACGCTGACCTGATCAAGGCGGACCTGGCCGGCCTGGAGGTCGAGCAGTTGGCCGCCTACCGCGAGCAGGAAGCTGCCGCCGAGAAGCCCCGCAAGGGCGTGATCGAGGCGATCGACGCGGCCGTGGCCGAGAAGTCGGCGAACGCCTGACAGTAACCACCGGGGGCGCCTTCGGGCGCCCCCACTACCGGAGCGGCACATGAAGCTCGTATCCATGAAGAAGGACGGCAGCCACGACCACGGCTGTGACTGCTGCGCCGCGGCGCCGTCAGGTTGTAGCGAGCCTGATTACCCGTGGGGGCTGCGCATCAACCTGGACGAAGACCAGATCGCGGCACAGGGCATCAAGCAGCTGCCGGCGTCTGGTGCACAGGTCGCCATTGAGGCGATCGCGACCGTGGTTTCGCTCGGAGAGGAAACGCGCGATGGCAAGGTGCATCGCCGGTTGGAGCTGCAGATCACCGACATGGGGCTGGCAGCCGCGAAAGGCCCGAAGCCCAGCGAAGTGCTGTACCCGAACGGTGAGGGCTGACCCATGACGTCCCAGGTCCAAATCTGCAACCTGGCCCTGGGCAAGCTGGCCCAGGACATCACGATCACCTCGCTGACCGAGCGCTCCAAAGAGGCGCGCGTGTTCTCGCGCCTGTGGGACCCGATGCGCGACCTGGTGCTGGCCGACCGGCTGTGGCCGTGGGCGATGAAGGCCCAGCGCTTGGCCGTCGCCGCTGAGGCACCGATGCCCGGTTGGGAGATCCGCTACGCACGTCCGGCGGACTGCATCACCGTGCTGGCCATCACCGACGACCAGGGCATGCGCGCCGGCCGCCGCCTGTCGCGCTGGTGTGAGCCGCAGTTCCGCCAGTGCCACGGCATCCAGTTCGAGCAGGCGATGGGCACGGACGGCACGTCGCTGCTGTGCGATCGGGCCGAGGCCTATCTGATCTACGTCGCACGCGTGGAAGACCCGGAGCGGTACCCGGCGCACTTCGTCGATGCTCTGGCCTGCAAGCTGGCCGAGGAAGGCGCGCCGACGATCATTGGTGCCAACGGATTCTCCAACAAATCCGGCCTGAAGCAGCTGTACCAGCTCGCGCTCAGCCAGGCCGCGGCGCATGACTTCAACGAGGCCGACGAGGACGAGCGCCAGCCGTCCATGGCCCAGATGGCGAGGGCCTGACCATGGCACGTCTGCTGCAACCGAGCATGTCCGGCGGTGAGTTGTCGCCCGGGCTCCAGGGGCGCGTCGATATGGTGCGGTACGCCATCAGCCTGAAGCGGTGTCTGAACGTCATCACCAAGCCCACCGGCGGCGGAGAGAAGCGGCCAGGCTACCTGTTCCGCGGCGGTGCCAAGCACAACGACCGTGCCACCCGCTTCATCCCGTTCATCTACTCGACAACGGTCAAGTACGCGATCGAGCTGGGCGACGGCTACATGCGTTTCTGGGTGGGTGGTGCGCTGCTGCGCAATGGGGCAGGGGACATCGTCGAGGTGGCCACGCCATACACCGGCCAGGACATCTACAAGGTGCGGCACACGCAGTCGGCGGATGTGCTTTTCCTGGTGCACCCGTGGATCCCGCAGAAGGAGCTGCGCCGCCTGGCCGTGGATCAGTTCGAGCTGCGCGACTTCGAATACCGGCGTGGCCCATTCCGCCCGTTCAACAACGACGAGGCCGCGCTGCTGGCCGTGTCCGGCACCCAGGGCGTGGTGACGGTGACGACCAACGTTCCGACCTTTACCGCGGAGATGGTCGGCTCGCTGCTGTACGCCGAGG
This sequence comes from Stenotrophomonas sp. STK17_22, assembly GCF_051983905.1. Classification (NCBI taxonomy): domain Bacteria; kingdom Pseudomonadati; phylum Pseudomonadota; class Gammaproteobacteria; order Lysobacterales; family Lysobacteraceae; genus Stenotrophomonas; species Stenotrophomonas sp. STK17_22. Next base: position 4,036,886 of record NZ_CP197010.1, on the reverse strand, counting down.
AAAAAGAACTGCGCTCGGTGAAGCCCTGGGTGGCGGCGGAGAAGAAGGTGCCGCTGGGTGCACTTCGCCGAAGCGACCAGAAGGTCTACCGCTGCGTGAGCGTCCCTGTGGTGACCGGCCTGGCCGGGACGCCGTACTACGTCTGCGGCAGCGTGCGCCCCGTGCACGACAGCGGCCGAGCGTTCGACGGCCCCCAGGACGTGAAGTTCGACAACGTCAACGACTACGCCGTCGGGGTCGAATGGGAATACGTGCACGGCGGGTTCGGCATCATGAAAATCACTGCCTTTACCAGTCCGTTCGAGGTCACCGCCACGGTGATCGAGCGGATCCCCGACAGCATCGTGGGCAACGTACCGCCGCCGGTGGCAGGTCCGTGGACCTTCAGCGGCGACGGCACCACGAAACAGTTCTCCATCCCTGGCGCGACCAGCAGCAGCTACCTGGACTACCAGGTCAAGATCGACGGCGTGCCTGTGCAGTCGAATCCGTACTACCCGGGCGGCAGTGGAACCGGCGGCACCAGCGGTGGTGGCATCGGCCGCGGCGGCAACGTCGCGCAGGAGGTGCAGTGATGGCACAGGGCTGGACGATCGATCCCGGCGCGGACCTGATCAATTTCTACGAGGCGCCGCCGACCGGGACCAACAACATCGTGGTGACCCAGTACGCGGCTGGCGCTGTCGGCGGCACCGACGTCTGGGCCGTCGGCGCCTGGTCCTATCGCTATGGCTACCCCGGGGAGGTCGAGTTCTTCGGCGACCGGCTGTGGTTCGCTGGCAGCCCTGGCGATCCGCAGACCGTGTGGGCGTCGAACATCGGCGATTACCCCAACTTCGGGCGCAGCTCGCCGATCGTCGATAGCGATGCGGTGTCGTTCACGATCAATGCCCGCCAGGTAAACGCGATCCGCGACCTGGTGCCGCTGGACAGCCTGCTGGTGCTGACGACTGGCGGCGAATGGAAGGTCACCGGCGGGCAGGACGCTGTGGTGACGCCCAGCACGATCGGGATCAAGCCGCAGTCCGCCTATGGCACCGGCGACCTGCAGGCGAGGGTGCTGGGCGAGTCGGCGGTGTTCCTGCAGGCGCAGGGCCAGCGCGTGCGCGATCTGGCCTACCAGTTCGAGAAGGACGGCTTCCGCGGCAACGAGATCAGCATCTGGGCCGACCATCTGGTGCAGGGCTACACGTTCCGCGGCATCGAATACAGCACGGCGCCCTGGCCGATCCTGTGGATGCCGCGCACGGACGGTGTGCTGATCGGCTGCACGTACATGCCCGAGCAGGAGGTCACCGGCTGGCACCCGCATGAAACCGATGGCGAGGTGCTGGACGTCTGTTGCCTGCCCGGTGAGATCGAAACCGAGGTCTACCTGCTGGTGCGCCGCTTCATCAACGGCCAATGGGTCCAGTACGTGGAGCAGATGGCCCCGACCCGGTACGACGATCCGCTCGACTGGAAGTACGCCGACAGCCTGCTGACCTACGACGGCCGGCGCCCGAACGGCTCGCCCATGACGCTGACCAGCACCGATGGGTGGAACGAGGGCGCCGTGATCACCGCAACCACCGGCGCCGCGATCTTCAGCGGGGCAGGCGACGTGGGCAACATCCTGCGGCTGGCCATTGGCGACGAACACGTCCGCGTGCGGGTCATGGCCTATGTGTCGCCCACGGTCGCGACGGTGGAATCGATTGGCGCGGTGCCGCTGGCGCTGCGCGGCGTCGCTGTGCAGGACTGGACCTACCAGCGCTCGACGATCGCCGGCATGGGCCACCTTGAGGGCAAGGGCGTGGTTGCTCTGGTCGATGGCAATGTGCAGAAGGACCTGCTGGTGGTCGACGGCAAGGTGCAGTTGCAGCGCCCGGGTGGCGTGGTGCACATCGGCCTGCCGTACACCGCCCACATCGAGACGCTGGAGGTCAATGCCAACGGTGGCGACCCGCTGCGTCCGATGAAGAAGCTCGCCTTCGAGGTCGCGCTGCTGGTGCGCAACACCCGCGGCGTCTACGTGGGTACAACGTTGGACACGCTGGATCCCATCGCACAGCGCGATTTTGAGGACTACGACGAGCCGACGGCCCCATACACGGGCGTCCTGCGCAAGAACATGTCCTGCCGGTGGGGAGTGGGCAGCGGTCATTTCCACATCGTGAGCGACGACCCGCTGCCGATGGAGATCCTTTCTCTGATGCCCCAGCTGGTGGCGTCCGAATGAAGGTCACCGCAGAGCTGGTACCGGCCGAGGCTGGACACATCGAAGTGATCGCGGCTGCGGCACGGCCCGCAGACGTAGTCGAGCTGTGGGCATGCGACCGCACCACGCCGGCGGAGGCCCTGCAGCGTGGCCTGGCGGCCAGCGCTGAGGCATGGACTGCGATGGTGCGCGGCGTGCCTGTGTGCATGTTCGGGGCGACCCCTTACTCGATCCTCGGCGGCATTGGTACGCCCTGGATGGTCGGCTCGACGGGGCTTAACCCGCTGTCGGTCCAGAAGGAACTGCTGCGTCTGTCCCGCCCGGCGCTGGTCCGGATGCAGCAGGCATTCCCTTCGATGCTGTTCAACGTCGTCGACCAGCGCAACGAAGCCGCGCAGCGCTGGCTGCAGTGGCTGGGCTTCCACTTCCTCGCGCCGGTGCCGGTCGGACCGGACAGCGCCCCTTTCCTTCCGTTCTACTGGAGCGCATAACGTGTGCAATCCCGCAATCGCCCTTCTGGCGGCCACCGTTGTTACCGGTGCATACCAGGCTGATCAGCAGCAGAAGCAGGGCAAGGCCAACGCTCAGATCGCCGAGAACAACGCGATGCTGGCGCAGCAGGACGCCGACACCAGCAACGCCCTGGCCACCCGCGAGATGGAGCAGCAGTCCTGGCGCACGCGCATTGCGCTCGGCCAGCAGCGCGCCGCGATCGCTGCCAACAACATCGACCCGACGCTCGGCACGCCGGCGGAGATCCTAGGCGAGACCGCGATGTTCGGTGAGGTCGATCAGCAAACGATCCGCATGAACGCTGCGCGGCAGGCATGGGGCTTCAACGCACAGGCCCAGAACCAGCGGACGCAGGGCGAGCTGGCCCGCTGGAGCGGCAACGCTCAGGCGACCGGGACGGTCCTGGGCTCGCTAGCCAGCGCCGCGAGTATGGGCATTGGCGGCATGAGCCGCGGGGCCGGAGCTGGCGGTGGGAACCTGTCGTCTCAGGCCAACAGCATCACCATGCGCAACAACGCGCGCATTTCGCGCGGCTGGGGGCTGTGACATGGCAACTCTGATTCCAAGGGTGTCCGGCCCGCAGGTCGAGGCCCAGATGGGGCCGCAAGTTAGGAACACGGCCCAAGTCGACCTTTCGCCTGCCATCCATGCGGCTGGCCAGGTAGGGCAGGCCGCTGCACAGATCTTCCAGCAGCAGAAGGATCGATCGGACCTGACCGCTGTGATGCAGGCTCGCAGGGAGCTATCCGAGTGGGAAGGCAATGCGTTCAACCCCGCCAATCCTGACGGTGTGGCGAAGTACCGCGGCAAGGATTCGCTGCTCGCTCCAGACGCGTTGCTGGGCGATCTGGACAAGAGGTCAGGGGAAATTCGATCACGACTGACCGCAGACCAGCAGTCCCGCTTCGACCAGGTCGCATTCTCCTTCCGTGACACCGTGCAGACCCGTCTCAACGGGTACGCGGAGCGACAGTATTCGATGTTCGAGGAGGCTGAGAACAAGGCGGCCATCGATACGGTAGGGCAGGATGCTGTTCGTGCTGGCCTCGCCGGGGACTTCAATCTGGCCGATACCAGACTGCAAGAAGTGATCGGTATCGCGATGGCCTCTTACCAGAAGCAGGGCTATGGTCCGGAAGCACTGAAGGCCGGTGAACGAGGGATTATCTCCAGCGTTCGCAAGCAGACCGTCATAGGAATGGCGCTTCAGGACCCATTCGCAGCTCAGGACCTCTACGACCGCTATGCAGACCAGCTAACGCCGACGGATCGCGCAGTGGTGGAACGCGAGTTGCGACCCTACGTCGAGGACCGACAGGCCGACGCGGACGTGGACGCATGGGAGAGCCGGAATCCTGTCATGGCCGCACGGGCGGATGCTGCCAGCGTTCAGACCCAGTTCGCCTCTCTGGGCGCCCAACACGGATTCAGGACCACCAGCGTCACCCGGTCCGAAGAGGAGAACCGTAGCGTGGGTGGCGTGGCCAACAGCCAGCACCTGGAAAGCCGCGGCACTGCCCGGGATTGGTCGGTGAAGGGAAAAACGCCGGAGCAGATCAGTGCGTTTGTGGCAGATTTGAAAGCGGCAGGGTTCCAGGTCATCACCGAACCGCATGGGACTGGCCCGCATATTCACGCCGAGCTTCCCCCACAGCGCAAGGCCATTGCGCCCGAAGGCGATCCCGGATCGAAGGCCGACGCCCTGGCGTACTTTGATTCCTTCGCGGATCCACGGAGGCGTCGGGCAGCTCGGCAGCGCTATGGCGATCGGCTGGCTGTCGCCGAAGCCCGGCGCGCAGAGCAGGATCGAGATGTCTCCGAGTCCATCAACTTGGCCGTGGAGAACGCCGACCCGAACAGCGGGGCGAGCCTGCGGCAACTGCTGGGCCGGAACTACACGCGTGCAGCGGAGCGCGGCTGGATCCCATCGCTGGAAGCGCGGTGGAAGCAGCGACAGACCGGCCAAGCCGAAACCAGCAGTCCCACTACCGTGCTGGCTATGGACGAAGCGGTGTATCGCGCGTCCCTTGGCGGCGAGCCGGCCCGCGTCGCCCTGACCCACTTCAACCCCTACGACCCGAACCTGCAGCTGTCCGCGTCCGATCGGAAGCGCTACGCCGACGCCCAGCTGAAGTTGCTGTCCGGCAAGCCCGAACAGACTGCCAGCGTCGCCAGCGAGGCAGAGATCAATTCCATCGTGAAGCAGTACGTCACGGGGACGATGGGGATCGACGCGAGCAAGATCGGTGGAAACACGGCCGACGGTAAGAAGGCTTGGCAGTTCACCACCGACATGCGCCGCTGGGCCGAGCAGTTCGAGAACGAGAAGAAGCGCAAGCCGGGCTATGACGAGGTGCTGAAGCAGGCTGATTTCCTGACCCTGCAGGGCACTGTCGAGAGACCTGGACGGCTGTGGGGGACCAATACCGAGACCTACCGGGTGCAGGACCTCAACATTCCTGCGACTGATCGTATCCAGATCGAGGAAGCGCTCCGCGCTGCTGGCAAGCCTGTCACTGCCGACAACATCAACAAGCTCTGGCTGGGGAAGAAATGAATAATCCGTACTCTGCGGCAGCTGCTGCACTCCCCGACGACGCGGCCACCAGGGCTGCGCCAACCTCCAATCCCTATGCAGAGGCGGCCCGCGGTCTCCCCGCCGATACTGGCAGGGCAGTGGTCGGCGCTGGCCAGTTTTCTCCCGATGGAATCGCCACTGCGCAGCGCCAGGCCACCAGCTTGGGTGTGCCGGCCGAGGTGCTGGCACGCAACCCGGAGCAGGCAGCGCGCATGGAGCTGCAGCGCAAGATTGAGGGTGTGCGCGAGCGTAACCCGGCCCTGGCCGACTGGCTGGGGGATCCTCGTCGCCTTGGTTTGGTCAAGGACGAGGTGGAGGGCGTCGAGAAGCTCGCCGGCACGCTGTCCAAGCCCAAGCAGCAGGACTGGGCGCAGGAGCTGCTGGCCAACATGGTCTCCACCGGCATCGGCGTGTACGGCCATTTCAACCGGGCACGCACCGGCAAGTCCACGCCCGAGGACGTTGAGTCGTCCACTGACGTCCTGCGGTCCCTGCCGGCCGGCGCCGTGCGTGGTATCGGTATGGCAGTGGGCGGTGTGGGCGAGACCTACAACCTCGGCGAGCGCACCTTGGATCGCGGCCTATCGGGTGTCGGCGTACCCAGCGGCGGCGGCCCTGCCCGTAGCGACGTGCCGATCTGGCTGCGGCCAGGCGACTCGTTCGTCGGTACCGGTCAGTATCTGAAGCAACTGGCCGACTGGATCGCCCCACCGAAGCAACGGCAGACGTTCGGAACACAGGTGGCCGAAGGCGTAGGCCAAGTCGGTCCGATGGTCATCCAGAGCATCTACGCCCCGCAGACCCTGCCGGCCAGCACCTACGGCATGGGCGTGGACCAGATGGCGGACGCAGTTCGCGAGAAGGGGGCCTACGGTACCGGTCGGGGTGACTTGGCCATCGCTACTGGTGGTTTGGCGCAGGGTGCCTTGGAGCGTCTCGGCATCGAGCGGCTGGTGGAGCGCCTACCTCCGAACATCCGCAGCAGCACGATGCGCTACATCGCCGACATCAGCATCGCGGCGGCTACGGAGGGGGCGACCGAGGCTGGCCAGCAGGTCGCACAGAACGCGGCGCTGCAGGCCTTCGTGGACCCGAAGCAGTCCTTGACCGAGGGTGTTGCCGACAACGCGGCGCAGGGCGGCGCCGTGGGGGCGATCGTGCGCGCGTTGCTGGGCATCCCCGGTGTGCCGCGGTCGCGCACGCGAGCCGCCGCAGAGCAGGTGCAGAACATCATCGGGTCACAAGACGCCAATGCTGACCTTGCAGCAGCAACACAGGCAGCGGCTGAGCTGAAGCTCGGCGCACGTTCGCCGGACGACATGCGGGCGATTGTGCGACAGCTGGCAGGCGAGGATTCGAACCTTTATCTGGATGCCGAACAGGCCCAGACCTTGTTCCAATCCGCGCCGCAGGTGCTGCAGGATCTTGTGGGCGGGCAGGAAGCACTGGCTGAGCAGATGGCGACTGGCCAGATCACGATCTCCAAGGCCGACTGGATGGCCGCTGTTCCGCAGCTACCGAACTGGAGCGAGATCCTTCAACACACGCGAACCACGCCGGAAGGCCTGTCGCCGGCCGAAGTGGAAGGGCTGGATGTCGAAGCGATCGCCCGGGAGCTTGGCGTGCAAGACGAAGGGCAGGAGTCCGCCGATTCGGCGCAGGTCGACACCGATGGGGTCCGACAGGCCGTGTTGGCGCAGCTCGCTGCCACCGAGCGATACACGCCCGCACAGGCGGATAGCCAGGCGCAGCTCTGGCAAGCCGTCTTCGGCCGTCTGGGAGAGGTGACTGGACAGGATCCAATGGCGCTGTACGAACGCTATGCCGGCGGGATCCAGGTTGCGGAGGCCCCGGCAGAGGTTGGCGCACCCCGCACGCTTATGCAGCGCGGCATGGACGCACTGCGCAGCCTGTTCGGCCGGCCGCAGGTGGCCACCGATGGACGCGGGCAGCGGACCATCAAGCGAGAGGGCAGTTCCTACGTGCAGAGGGCCGGCCAGTGGCTGCTGGCCGACGATCAGGGCCAGGCCCGCGACTTCCTGACCCTGGACCAGGCGCGAACGGAAGCAGAGCGCACCGGCGGCGAGATCGTGCAAGACGATCCGATCGAAGGGCAGCGGCAGACCTGGAGTGTGGCGCTGCCGGACACCGCCGCGCGCGAGGTGCTGGCCGGGGACATCCTGTTCCAAGGCGGCGCCGCACCGCGTGGTCAGATTCAGATCGGGCCCGATCGTGCCATGCAGATCAGCCTGTTCAAGGGCGCCGACCTGTCCACGTTCCTGCACGAATCCGGGCACTTCTTCCTGGAGGTCTACCGCGACCTGGCCACGGCTGAGGACGCCGCGCCGCAGATCCGCTCGGACCTGGACAGCCTGCTGAAATGGTTCGGCGTCGAGTCGGCGGACCAGATCGGCGTCGACCAGCACGAACAGTTCGCCCGGGGCTTCGAGGCGTACCTGGGCGAGGGCAAGGCGCCGACACCGGAGCTGCAATCGGTGTTCAGCCAGTTCAAGCAGTGGATTCTCGGCGTCTACCGCAGCCTGCGGAATCTGGATGTGGAGCTGACCGACGAAGTGCGCGGTGTGTTCGACCGGATGCTGGCCAGCCAGGAAGAAATCGAGGCGGCGCAGGCACGGGTGGGCTTCGAGCCGATCGCGCGTGATCTGGCCGAGGCGCAGGCGCTGGGGATGACCGAACGGCAGTTCGCTGACTACCAGGCGCAGGTTGCTGCGGCGCGCGAGCAGGCCGAGGCCGACCTGATGGCGCAACTGCAAAAGGCCGATGCTAGGGCTCGCAAGCAGTGGTGGAAGGAAGAGCTGGCCGCAGTGCGCCGAGAGGTTGCATTGGATCTGAACGTCGATCAGACCGAGCGTCTGGCGCGTGCACTGTCTGGCGCTGAAGCTTTCCCAGATGGAACTCCGATACCGGACTCCCAGCGCGTCCAGCTGGACCGCGAATCGCTAGTTGAAGGTTGGGGAGAGTCGATTCTGCCTGCGCTGAAGGGTCTGTACCGCGACGAAGGTGGTGTTTCGCCAGAAATGCTGGCCCCGCTGCATGGCTTTGACTCGGCCAATGCACTGGTGGATGCCTTGGCAACCAGGGACCAGGTCAGCCAGAGAGTGCGGGAGGAAGCGGACGCCAGAATGCGGGAACGACACGGCGACCCAATGATCGACGGCTCGCTTCCCGACAAGGCGATGGAAGCTGTTCACAACAGCCGTCGGATTCGGCTGTTGGAGCGGGAACTTGCGATTCTCGCCAATCTGGCGGAGCAGCCACGTCCGAATCGCCGCGAACTGAAGGCTGTGGCCGAGGCGGTGATCGACCGGAAATCCTCGCGACAACTGCGCCCGAACGCCTATCTGGCAGCGGAGCGCAATGCCGCCCGGGCTGCAACCGCAGCAGCGACCAAAGGTCGATTCGGCGAAGCACTGTTGGCCAAACGTCAGCAGGCCCTGAATGCTGCGCTGTATCGGAGCGCGGTCGAAGCACAGAAGCGCCTCACTCGCATCGAACGCGCAGCGACACAGCTGACCCGCACGCCGGGGCAGGAGCGTCTCGCCAAGGCAGGGAGCGGCTTCCTCCCCCAGGTCAACGGTCTACTGGCGGCGTATGGTTTCGGCAAGGAAGCGCCCGGTGATTCCCGGGCCCTGGCGGACTGGGTCGAAGGGCTGCAGGACAGTGGAGAGGTCACGGCAGTAGGTGATGTGGTCATCGCACGGCTGGACAATCCCGCTGAATTTCGCGACGTGCCGTTCGCAGAGGCCCGGGAATTCGCTGAAGCGATCAAGAACCTGTCCCACTTGGCCAGCCGGCAGAACCAACTGCTGGCCGGCGCCCGGAAGGCGGACAAGGCCAGCGCCATCGCGGAGATGCTCAAGCGTTCCACATCGGTGCTGGGCGAAGCCCGAGAGTTCGTTACTGCCGATGACCTCCCGGCAGGAGCGCGGGCAGCAAGGACTGCGGGCGGCCTGCTCGATGACATCGATCGTCCAGAGTCCATCCTGGAGAAGCTCGACGGCGGAGAGACGGGGCCGTGGCACGACTTCATCTGGCACGCGCAGGAGCAGGCGGAATCCAAGAAGAGTGAGCTGATGCGGCGCGTGGGCGGCCAGTTGAAGCAACTCCACGCTGGTCTTCCCAAGAACTGGGAGGACAACCTGCGGCAGGTCGCGACTTTCAAGGGTGTAGCGATGACCCGTCGGCGATTGATCGGCATGGCCCTGAACCTGGGCAACGCCGGCAATCGGGAGCGCTTGATGGAAGGTGGCTTCACCACCAGCACCAGGACGATCCTTCTGACCGAAGCCGACCTCAACTCGCTGGCGGCAATGCTGAGTCCAACTGAACTGCGCTATGTCCAAGGCATGTGGGATGCCATCGGATCCATGCGACCGGACATTGAGGCCCTGAACGCAAGGATGGGCGGCGTGCCGGTCCAGTTCGTGGAGTCGGTGCCGTTCGACGTGCAGATGCCTGACGGGGAAGTCATTCACATGGCTGGCGGCTACTTCCCGCTCGCCTATGACTCAACTCGCTCTGTAGTTGGTGACGTTCAGGCGAACGAGGACGCCATGAAGGTGCTGATGGCCACCGGCGCCGGCCGCGCGGCAACCAGCAAGGGCTACGTGAAGGGCCGTGCCGAGACCGTCAAGGCAGCACTGAATCTGGACTATGGCCTGGTCGTGAATCGGCATCTTGATCAGGTGATGACTGACCTTTCCTACCGCGAGGCGGTCCGTGATGTGCACATGCTGCTGAACGATCCGCGCATCAAGAACTACGTAAGCTCCCGCCTGAGCCCTTCGGCGCTGCGTTCGCTCACCGGTGGCTTGGCCTATTCGGTGGTCGGCAGCACCGAGGCCGCAGGCAACGTGGCCAAGTGGCGTGCACTGGGCGATGGTTTGCTGGCCAACACGACGGTAGCAGCACTGGCGCTACGGCCGGACATCGCACTCGGCAACTATGGTTCGGCATTGGTCCAGGGCATCGACAGGTCAAGCACGTCGTCGGTGCTGCGATCGTTCGCGAAGTTCCAAACCCATCGCAGTGAACTGACACAGGAGATTGTCGAGAAGTCGCCCTTCATGGCAGCAAAGCTGCAGGAGGTCGATCACATGTACGCGAGCACCATCGGCAAGATCCGCGGCGATCGATGGAAGGGAGCGCATGCCGGTTACACCCGCTTGATGATGACGCTGCACCGCTTGGCCGATGCTGACGTGTCGCGCGTGGTCTGGCTGGCTCGCTACGAGAGCGAGCGTCGCAAGGGGACGCCTGATGTCGATGCAGTGAAGCTGGCCGACAAGGCCATCCGCATGACACAGACGGCCACTGGAAAGAAGGACCTTTCCACCTTCGAGCGTGATCCGGCGTTGCGACAGACCCGCCAGTACATGGGCCCGATGTTCGTCATCTTCGGCAGGCTCCGCGCTGCGACCGAAGGCAGCGGTGCATCGCGCGAGGGGTCGGCTCGCATCGCCTCGCTGTTCTTGCAGTGGGTACTGGCACCGACGGTGTTCGCAATACTGGCGGGCCGCCTGGCTGACGACGACGACAAAGACGGCGAAAAGGACTGGGTCACCTGGATGGTTACGGAAGTGGGACTGTTCCCCTTGCAGACGATCCCTCTGGTTCGTGATGTTGCATCGATCGCCGAGTCTCTGTTGGCCAAGCGCCCGCCAAACGCACGCAGCGCGCCGCTGGCCACCGCCATCAACAACATGGGCAAGGCGACGCAGCGCATCGCCAAGCGCTGGGACAGTGGTAAGTCGTTCGGCGACAGCTGGGACGAGTACACCGTGGACTTGCTGCAGTTGGCCGGCCCGCTCGTCGGCGCGCCGTCCACCCAGGCCAGAAAGTGGGACAAGGCATACAAGGAAATCTGGGACGACCCGGACACTGGAGCGCTCGAACTCACCCAGATGGCGGTCTACGGGGAGACCCCGTTCTACGCCGATGGGGAGGTGTTGCCCGACAAGAAGAAGTAGGGGCTATCGCTTCAGCTTGGCTACGGCGAAGGCCAACACCGTGGAGGCGGCGCAAGGCAGCAGGGCGGTTGCCGGCAGGTACTCCCACTCGGGGCTGTAGTGGACGTAGTTTTCTTCCACAAGGAAGTAGATCGTGCCGGCAAGGATGCCGGCCACGGCCCCCAATAGCGCGGCTCGCTTAGGCGTGGCCGCGACCATGCCTGCGGCAAAGGCGATGGCGACACAGAGGAACGCGAGGGTCATGGCTTCAGTCCTTGGCGTTGCGCTTTGATTTTGGTTTTGTAGGAGGTAGTTGCCCTGGGGCTAACTCGAGCTCACCTTCAAGCGCTCGAATTCCGTTCAGCACCATGCTGAGTATTTCTTCTTCGACCGTTCGACCGCTCGCCTTGGCGGCATGGCGGATGCGGTCCATCTCCGACGCGGGGAATGCGATCGGTATACGGCCGCCATCCGGGTCAACCATGTCGACATGCACCAAGTCTTCGCCCTTTCGGAGGAATTCCGGGGTAACCCCTAGAGCGTCGGCAAGCTTCAGCAGCATGCCGGGCCTGGGTAGCGCGATGCCCTGCTCGTATCGCGAGATCTGGCTGAAGTTGACCCCGGCTCGTTCTCCTAGCTCCCGCTGAGTCAGCCCTGCGCGCTCTCTGGCATTGCGGAGGGTGATCGGGAAGTTGCGTTCATCTATGGAGAGGGGGGAAGCCATGCCGTTAAGAATAGCCGCCGCTCAACGAAACTCAAAAAAAGTAGTTGACGACTGAACTTAACTCAACAATACTCAACCTCAACGAAACTCAACAGGAGCAGTGAAGGTGAGCAAAGAGCAAGTGGTTCTGGTTGTCCCGGCGGAGCTGAAAGCCTGGTTGAAGCAGCAGGCACAGGCCGAGTCGAGGTCGGTCAACTTCATCGCCACAGCGCTGCTGATGCAGGCCAAGGCCGCCAAGGTGAGGGAAGTCGCATGAACGGCCTCGACCACGCGTCCGAGGTGGTCATGCTCTCGGGCGATCATGTGATGACGGACAGCCGGAAGGTGGCTGAGGCATTTGGGAAGCGGCACAAGGATGTTCTGCGGGCGTACCGGAATCTCCAGTGCAGCGAGGATTTCACACGGCGCAATTTTGCGCAGTGCTTTGAAATCAATAGCTTGGCGAACGGGAAGCCATCCCCCCTGATCCAGATGACCAAAGACGGGTTCATGTTCTTGGTGATGGGTTTCACCGGCCCGAAGGCGGGCGAAATCAAGGAGGCGTTCATCGCCGCGTTCAACGAGATGGCGGAGTTCGTTCGGGCACAGGCTGATGGGGCATTGCAGCGCTGGGAAGTCGCCTATGTGGAATACCGCGCCGACCTGGAGCATGCCTCCCGGTGCGGGAAGGATCTCTCCATTTGGCGAGGCCGGCGGCTCGTTCACCTGGCCAGGCTGGAGAAATTGGACCCCCAGATCAAGCTGCCGCTGCTCGCGAGTGAAGCAGCATGAGCAGCCGCCCATCCCTGAAAAAGAGAAACGCCCCGGCGGCAACCGAGGCGTTTCAGAAATCGACTTCCAGCGAGGAAATCATGGCGAAGACTACACGCATTCTGGGCGCAGTCAAATTCGAACGCTCGGTCACCGAGGGGCGTGGATCGACCAACGTTGTCCCATTCCCACTGGACCGAGCGGTGAACGTTCGCGGCCGTGAGTCGTTCAACAGGGTGATGGCTAGGTTCCCAAGTCTGAGAACGGAACAGGCTTGGGAGTTGGTGAACTTGGCTTGGAAAATTGCTTGATCTAGCAGCCCCGCACATCGCGGGGCTTTTCATTTTGGAGCCTGAAATCAGATGACAATCTCTGCAAACGACCGCCGCAAGACCTACGTGGGGAACGGCGTCGCCACCGCGTTCAACGGGCCGAGGGCGTTCCTGTCCAGCCACATCCAGGTATTCACCGGCACGCACCCGGTCTACAACCTGGTGCCGCCGGCGCAGTACACGGTAACTGGGCTGCGCCAGCCGGCCAGCAAGGTGACCTTCAATGTCGCGCCCGCGCTGAATGCCGACATCCTGATCCTGCGCACGGTCCCGATGGACCAGCCCACGGACATCACCAATCAGGGTGCGTTCCTGCCGGAGATCCACGAAGACGCTTTCGACTACCGGGTGATGCAGCTGCAGCAGCTGTTGGACAACGGCATGCAGCTGGTCCAGGACCCGGTTACGGGCGAGTTCGTCTGGGACGCCAAGGGCAGCCGCATCACCAACGTGGGCGACGCCACGGCCTTGGCCGATGCCCTGAACCTTCGTAGTGCGCTGGTGCTGATCGAGCAGATCCAGGGCGGTGGAGGCACGATCGGAATCACGCCGCGGCTGTGGACGTTCGAGGGCGACGGGGAGGTGACCGACTTCCCTCTGGCCGGCGCCGACGTTCTGAGCCCGCTGTTCTACGACACTGCAGTCGAGATCACTGCGGGTGCCGGCAACTACAAGGTGTCCCGCCCGGTCGATGCGGATGGGGTAGGGGAGTTCCTGATCGTGCCGGGTGTCGATGGCGCTCCGCCGGCGATTCGGTTCAAGGTGCCGCTGGCTGACGGCGTTCAGGGCTTCACCACGTTGCGTGGCTACGCCAGGCCGTGGATCGGTGAACCGCCGGTCTACACGGTTGCGCCGCGGATCGTCAGCGTCACCGGCAACACCACGCTGGCCGGGGACATGCACAACACCCTGATCCTGGCCAACTCGGCCACGCCGATCACGCTCACCGTGCGGGCGAACACCGGCGGCAGCGCCGACTGGAAGGAAGGCCAGTTCTTCTCGGTACTGCAGGTGGGCGCCGGCCAGGTGACGCTCGCCGTGGAGGGCGGTGGACCGCTCACCGTGCCGCCGAGCTTCCAGGCCAAGACCCGTGCACAGGGCTGCATCATCAGCGGCACCTGCCTTGCGCCTGACGCCGACGCGTGGGTGGCAGCCGGCGACCTGCTGCGGGTGGCCGCGGCGGTCGACCTTCAGTGCTTCGACCTGGTCGATCGATCTGTGCTGATCGGAACCAACATCGGGACCGGGACCGGGAAGGACAGCCTGATCCTGCCCTACGGGCTGTTGCTGGACACCGTGGCCAACGGCGGCATCTATGCCACGCTCGCCGTCGCCCAGGCTGCCGGCGTCGTACTCACGGTTGATGTGAACCGAAACGGCACCAGCATCCTGTCGACCAAGCTGACTTTTGACAACAACGAGCGCACCACCATGACCGCGGCCATCCCACCGGTGCTGGTGCCGGGTGGCAACGTATTGGCCAAGGGAGACGAGATCAGCATCGACGTGGACCAGGTGGGTACGGCCCTGGCCAAGGGCCTGCGGGTCTACCTGGTCGGCCAGAGGGCAAGCTGACATGGCCGGCCGCATTTTTGATCGCCCCGACCTCGACCAGCGCGCCGGACGGAAGGCCCTGTACGTATCAGGCGCACTGACTTTCGCCATGCCGGGCAAGGCTTACGAGGGGCGACTCCAGGTCTACAACGGGATCGGCGGACTGTCTGTGCAGCAGGTTGACGGGGACACGCTTCCAAGCGGGACCAGCATCTACATCGACGGCTCCGAGGTCGTGGTGTCTTGGCCGGCCTATTCGGAGACCGCGGCGACCATCCCCAACCCGGGTTTCGAGGCGGGGGACGTTAACTGGGAGAAAGGGCCAGGCTGGTCGATCGGGACCGAGAATCCCCCGGTGGGCCTGCGTGCTGCCCGCTATGGGGAGAATCATGGGGACGCACTGATCTCCAATACGAGCCGGTTCCCGGTCAATCCAGGCGTGATGATTACCGCGAGCTGCCAGGTCCGACAGGGCGCAAGTTCGGAAGGTAACGCTGGCGCTGCCGTCCAGTTGGAATGGCGCTCTTCCGACGGCGCGCTTGTCAAGACTTCCGAAGGGAACGCGGTCATGTCGGCGTCGAAGAACCGGGTTTATCCGTCGACGGTGAGGGCCATTCCGCCGGCCAACGCTGCGCTGGTCAACGTGGCAGCAAAAGGTATCCGCAATCGGGAAAACAAGCCGCTCTTCATTGACCAGTTCGAATGGGATCACCATCACGTGACCGGCATCAACAGCACGCGGGTGTTCACCTTGGGCCTGATGGTGCGCGATTCGGCCGGCCGATCCTACCTGTGGCGGGGAACTATCCGGGTGTCTCGCGGCGAATGGAACGGTGCTTGGGAGACTGCTGGAATCTCGTTCCCGACGATGCACGGACTTTACGATGTGATCTGGTCGGAGCTGTTCCAGAGGTACATCGCCTGCGGCTACTACAATGCGAACCCCAACACCGCGATCATCAGCAGTCAGACCGGCTTCACGTGGTCGGATGACCTCCGTGGGAGTGGCCAGTATTTCGTCACTTTGGTCGAGGCCAGGACGCTCGGGCGGGTGTTCTGCTACGGAACAAGCAACCGGGTTGCGGTTTCTCTAAACGGTACGTCCTGGACCACGCAGACGCCGAACATCGAGCAGGGAGGAAATGGATTCTATGATGTTGCCTGGTCGGATGAGCTGGGGGTCATGGTTGCGATTGGGAACAATGGGATCCATCGCAGCACGAACGGGGTAAGCGACTGGGTGACTGTCGCTGCCAACGCAGCATCTACCATCTATTGCAAAGTCATTTGGGTCCGGCAGCTGGGCCTATTCGTACTCGTTAATGGATCGATCGTACGGACCAGCCCAGATGGGTTGGTGTGGACAGTTGTCTGGAACGGCGCTGGCCAGGGAAAGCCATTGAACGCGTTCTACTCCGAACGAGATCGTCTACTGTATGTGATCATCGCTCCCAATCCACTGGTGATCCGCCCATACATAAGCTCTCCAGACGGGATCACCTTCACCACCTACCCTGGCAATCCTGCAAATGATTGGGGATCCGAGATGACTGCCAAAAGCAGGTATTCCCCTGAACTGGAAGGTGCCCTGCTGGCGTCGAGCAACAACATCGCTTTCTTGTTTAAGGGGCCTGGAGAAGTAATGCCCGCGGGCACTTCCACGGGCGGACTTGTACAGTCCAGCTGTTGGTCTCCCAAGCTAGGCAGGTGGGTGATGGTCAACTCAAGTGCCGGCAACGCAAACATGGTTTCCATCTCCAAGACGGCATACAACGCCTGACAGTGGCCCATGGCGGGAGAGTCGAGCCATCGTCGACCCTACCCAAACGGTTCAGGGAGGTGGCCGGCCCGTTCGCAGGATCTGCGACGGCCGGCCGTATCCTTCCGGCCATGCCGCTCCCCGCCGACTTCCGCTGGACCACCAGGTCTGCCAGCCTGCCGAATGACCCGCTGACCGTGATCGCCTGCCACAGCGTGTGGGTGGTGGCTATGGCCCAGCGGGTGAACGACGGGATCTGGATCGCCTCGCTGGACCGGCATCGGCATGGCCCCGGCGGGCCGTTCCGCTGGTGCAGCAGCTACGAGCAGGGCCGGGCAGGGGCCGAGCTGTGGGTGGCCAGGCACGAGGACAGGCTGCGGGAGGATGTGGCCAAGATCCTGGCTTGGCAGGAGAAGGTCCGGGGGAACCGGCTGGCCAAGGCCGACCAGGATCCGCCTTTCGGCTGGATCGGGTAGGGGCTTTGGGGCGCTCCGCAACGAGAAACGGCGCCAAGCCACACAAGGGTTTCAGGGCGCCGTTGCAGATGGTGTTGCGGAGCGGGAATCAGGGTGAAAGCCTTGTGCCGCAATGGTTCTTCGTCAGACTTTTAATCTTTTGGTCGAAGGTTCGAATCCTTCACGGCCCACCATTGCATCCAATGACCCAGGTCATTCAGAAAGGCACCGCAATGCGGTGCCTTTTTTGTGGCGCTCGTCCAGGGCAACTACTTCGTCCGCGCATTCTTCGCTTTAGCCGCCGCCGCGTCGGCAGCCTCCTGTGCGGCCGTTGCTGCCGCATTCGCAGAACGTGCCGCCTCCGCTCTTGCCGCCTCGAAATAGGTGAGCCGCTGCAGACTGGTTCTGCGTTCCAGTTCCATTGCTGCGGCGAAGCTCTCCGGATGCTTTGCAGCGCAGGCCTCCTGCACCAGTTGCACGGCACGATCAGACAGCCCGGGCTGGATGTTGCCGAGCAGGCAATCGGCATACGGTACGGGCGCGGCCGGGCTGGCGGCCAGCGCGGCGATGAGTACTGCACTCAACATGCAAACCTCCTTGTAGGTTTCGAAGTGGCTGGTGACCAGTCGGTCCCAAGTATGGACCGGTTCTGGGTGCAACGGCGGGTACGCCGGCCGGATATCCCGGCACACCCGTTCCGCCAGCCCGCGGCAGGCGAAGAACAACCCATCGCCCCCCTTTCATCCAGATGGCAGTCGGGCGTGGCCATCGACCGGCAGCGCTCAGCGGCGTGCAGCATTTCCGCCACGGTCAGCATGCCAACGGCGGCACGCTTCGCGCGTGCCATCGCCTGTTCGCGCCCGGGCGGCAGATCGGTTTCCGGCCAGGGCAGGCTGTCGGCGCCGTCGCCATCGCGGATGCGCTTGAGGCATCCCCAGAATGCGCATCCACGCATGGCGTGGATCTACTTTCGCCTGAGAACAATCGCTGCGATGACGGCTGCGATGCCGACCGGGATCAGGACGACCGCCAGAAGAATGATCCAGTGCCAAATGCTGAAGCCCCCCATGTCCCAACTCCTTGTAGGAAACGACGAATGCTAGCAAACGCGATTGCAGTCATTTCCCGATACAGTTCAAGCATCGCGCAGCGCCGTAGCATACGTGCAGGCTTGCCGAATCGGCCGACGCCTTGGCCTTGGCGTTATGCTCGGCACTTTCCCAGGATGGGCCGCTCCATGCGCTTGATCGTGCTGTCGCTGTTGTTGTCCGCTGTCTCCGCCGCGCCGTTGATGGCCGCCGAGCCTGCGCCGTCCGCACAGGCCGCCGCCGCAACCCCGCTGGTCATCGGCGAGACCTTCACCATTGAATCGAAGGCGCTGGGCGAAACCCGCCGCATCAATGTCTACCGCCCGCAACCCTGGGGTCTGGACCCGAAGGCACCATTGCCGGTGCTGTACATGGCCGATGGCGGCATCGGCGAGGACTTCCTGCATGTGGCAGGGCTGGTGCAGGTGCTGAGCGGCAACGGCAGCATGCGTCCGTTCCTGCTGGTAGGCATCGAGAACACCGAACGCCGCCGCGACATGACGGGCCCCAGCAGCGACCCGCAGGACCAGAAGATCGCACCCCGCATCGGCGGTTCAGCGGCCTACCGCAGCTTCCTGCGCGATGAACTGATGCCGCAGGTGCGCCAACGCTACCCGACCACCGACGAGCGCGCGCTGATCGGTGAATCGCTGGCCGGCTTGTTCGTGGTCGAGACGTTGCTGCAGGAGCCGACACTGTTCAACAGCTACATCGCGCTGGACCCCAGCCTGTGGTGGAACCGGGGCGCGATGTTGGCCGCTGCGGCCAAGCAGTTGCCGGCGGTGACGCGTGCGCAGCCGCGCGTATTCCTGGCCAGCAGTGGGCAGCCGGAGCTGGCTGCGTCCGCCGCGCAGTTGGCCACGCTGCTGCAGCAGGCGTCGCCGTCGCCGCTGGTGAAGTACCTGCCACTGCCGGAGGAAACCCACGCGACGATCTATCATCCGGCCGCCTTGCAGGCGCTGCGCACGCTGTTCCCGGCACCGCCGCCGGCCTCGCCCTGATCCGGCGTGGCACTGCACCGCACGACGTGTGAGGATGCGGTAGCGGCGCCACCTGAGGGCGTCGCCCGCAACGGGAGAGCGTGGATGCAGCGTGTGCGTGGATGGAGTGTGGCGGCCTGCCTGGCCGTGGGTGGCTGTGCGATGTCGGTGGCACCACCGGCAACGCAGAGTGACGCGAAGGAAAGCGCGGCAACGGCGGTGCCGGGCGTGGTGCTGCCGGATACCGAAGCGCTGCGCGTACATGACCCCGTGGGGCGCGATTACCCGATCTGGGTGGCGCTGCCGGCCGACTATGCGGCGCATCCGGAAAAGCACTATCCGGTGCTGTACGTGACCGATGCGCTGTACAGCTTCCCGCTGGTGCGCAGCGTGCGCAATCTGGTGGGGCAGCAGGGTGTCAACATCGAGAATTTCATCCTGGTCGGTCTGCCGCCGCAGGAAGGCCTGACTTCAAAGCAGAGCCGCTCGCGCGACTACACGCCCAGCAATCCGGCGCGCACGGTCGATGGCTATTACAGTGATGACGTCACCTACGGCGGTGCCGCGCACTACCGTGATTTCCTGGCGACACAGGTGCTGCCGATGGTCGATGCGCGTTATCGCACCGATCCCGCCCGGCGCATGTTCGCCGGTCATTCCTATGGCGCGCTGTTCGGCGCCTATGTGCTGACCACTCAACCGGACATGTTCAGCACCTACATCCTGTCCAGTCCTTCGCTGTGGTTCGACCAGCTTCTGCTGCCGCGCATGCAGGATGGCGCCGTCATCCCTGCGCAGCCTACGCGCGTGCTGCTGTCGGTGGGTAGCTACGAGACGGACAAGCCAGGGCCACGTTATTCCACCGGCAACGACATGCTGAGGCAGACCGCGGACTTCGCTGCCCAGCTGAAGCGCACGGGTCGCAAGTTGAAGGTGGACAACGTGGTGATTGACGGCGAGGACCATCTCACGGTCTACCCGCGGGTGATCACTCGTGCACTGCTGGAGGTGATGCCGGGTGAAGGGCCGTACACCGGCGGTTGATGGAGGGCTGCATCCACGTATTGCGTGGATCTACCGGTGGTGTTGACGTGGATCCATGCCGAAGAGAAACGGAATCAGTAGATCCACGCCAGGCGTGGATGATTGCCTCAGGCCGCGCTGGCGTGCGGCGGCGGTATCAAGGTGGCATCTGCTGCATGGCGGAAACACAGGCGGATGGCATCGAGCAGCTCGCTCATGCTGTACGGCTTGGGCAGGAAGTGGATGCCGGCGCGCAGCTGCGGCAGCACGCGGTGCTGGTCCATGCCGGAGGTGACCAGGATCGGCAGCTGCGGTAGGTGCTCGCGCACGCGGTTGGCGGTTTCGATGCCGCTGATGCCGCCCAGGCAGACGTCGGTGAACAGCAGGTCGAACGGTTCGCCGGCGTTGAGCAGGCCCAGTGCGGCCTCGGCGCTGCTGACAGCGGTGACCTGGCAGGCCTGGCTTTCCAGGGCGAGGCGACTGAGTTCCTGGGTTTCCTCGGCGTCCTCGATCAGCAGGACGCGCGGTTCCACAAAGCGCTTGGACAGCAACATGACGCGGCAACTCCGGACAACAGGGGGAGCGAAAGGCGCGCAAGTATGCGCAAGCCGGTAGTGATCCCGGCGTGCACGGCAAGCTAAGTGGGCGTTACAGCTGTCTGCGTCGCTGGCGGCGCACGTACCAGGCCAGGATTGCGACCGCGAGCAGGGCGGTGCCGATACGCAGGCTGGTGGCCTGCCAGCCGAGCGCGACGGCGTCATCAAGGCTGAACACATTCCAGGCCAGGTTCATCGAAACGTGCAGGACCAGGCCGCACCACAGGGTGTCACCGTCGAGGTGGTCGAGCCAGGCGAAGATGAAGCCGCCGAGGGCGATCACCGCGCCGACGAGCAGCGCGATGCCGCCACCGTCGAACCCACCGAAGCCCAGCCAGTGCACCATGCCGAACAGCAGCGCCTGCGGCAGCGCGAGCAGCGGCCACGGACCACGCACGATCTTCACCAGCAGCACGAAGCCCAGGCCGCGGAACAGCACTTCCTCGGCCAGTGGGAACAGCACGGCCAGCATCGTGGCGTCCAGCGCGGTCAGCGCGGTGTTCGGGGTACCGAGCAGCGCCAGGCCCAGCCAGCAGGGCAGGCTGGCCAGCAACACCCACATTGGGCCGCCCCAACCATTCCCGCGCAGCCCGAGGCTGGCCAGCAGGCCCATGCCACGGGGCCGCAGCAGCGTGGCCAGCAGTAGTGCCACCAGCACCGCCAGCGCGTTGTCCAACAGGCTGCCGCCGTAGGGTATGGGCAGGGCGGGAATCGGTGTGCCGATGGCTGAGGCGATATCGCGCAGGTTCAGGCCCAGGCCGACGCCCAGCAGGACCAGCAACAGGCGCGCGGCGTTGGGCAGGCGGGACAACGCGGTCATGTACGCACTCCCTGCGGAACAGGGGCCCAGTGTGTGCGACTGCCGCCGCATCGGCACGCGTCGGAAGTCCCTGTGCCATCGGTCATGCGTTGCCGCACAGTCATCACCGCACAGGTACAGTCGATGCAGGACCGACAGGAGCAATGCCGATGCTGTGCCCCGTGTGCAAGACCCAGACCCTGCAGATGGCCGAACGCCATGGCATCGAGATCGACTATTGCCCCGGCTGCCGGGGCGTGTGGTTGGATCGTGGTGAACTGGACAAGATCATCGAGCGTGCCGGTGCCGGTGCCGGTGCGGCCGTGCCGCCGCCCGCGCCTGTACAGCAGCATCCGGCATCCTCTCCGCCGCCGGTGATGCACCGTGATACCCGCCACTTGGGCCAGCGCTACGAGGACAATCGGGGCCACGGATACAAGAAAAAGAAGAAGGACAGCTTCCTGTCGGAGCTGTTCGACTTCTGAGGCGTTGTAGAGTCGAGATCCTATGTTCGTGGTCAAGCCTGGAAGCAGGCTTGACCCACCTTCAGCATGGCCGGATCGAAGTCCCGGCCGCTTTTGAAGACACCCCAGGCGATCCTGGCCAGCTTTCTGGCCAGGATGTTGAAGACGGCGGTGCTGGGGTGACCGCGTTTTGACAGCTCGTCGTAGAGCGGTTGCCCCTGGCGACACCGCTTGAGCCCCATGGCGGCCATGTAGAGCATCTGGCGCAGCACTGGCGCGCCCTGTTTGGACAGCCGACGCCGTCCCGTTCTGCCGCCAGACTCGTTGGGCCGGGGATCCAGGCCCGTGCAGGCGATCCACGCGTTGGCGTTGGCCAACGGCCAGCGCGTCATGTAGTAAATCAGGTGAGCGGCGACGGCAGGGCCGATACCAGGGATGGTCAACAGGCGCTTGTAGAGCGCGCCATGCTCTCCATCGCGACCCAAGCGCTGCAGTTCGCTTTCCAGCTCGGACAGCGTCCCAGCCAGAGCGCAGAACAGATCTGACAGCTCCCCGGGGGCACTTTTGCTTACCCCGAAGGATTGCTCCAGGCGCGCGCGTGTCTTTACCAGCGTCTGCCGCTTGCGCAGCAAATCGTGCATCTGCTGCTGCTCATCGGTACGCGGTACGTATTCACGCAGGCGATCGTTCTCCTTCTTCACGTATCGGGCGATCGCTTCGGCGTCCATGGCGTCCGTCTTGCCACGCGAGCCCGTCGCCCGGCCGTAGTGCTTGATCAGACGTGGATTGATCACATAGACAACGTGGCCTGCCTGGCCAGCCATCCGAGCCAACAACTCGTAGTACCGCCCCGTCGCCTCCATGCCAATCCGGCATCGCTGGGGCAAGGTGTTGAGCCACTGGGCTATGCCGGCCCGGGTGTTGGCGATCCTGTCGCCGGCCTTGCGGTCGGCCACTGCCGGTACGAACTCCTTGGAGTCCACGTCCACGCCAATATCGAGAGAATCAGACATTTGTACGGCTCCCAGCTATCTTTAAGGGGCTGGGGTGGTACCGCACCGACGTTAGCTTGCCTACATCGACGATCCCCTTTGGGGGCCGTACGATCCTTTATCGACGTTCGTGTGCGGGATGGGGATCGCTCGACTCGTCTGTCGGCTAGTATCCGCAGATGCATGCTTGACGGTCCCTCCACCCTGGCTCCTACATACCGCGTAGGAGCCGGGAGGAACATACAAGCTTGCTCGACTGGCTCTTGTTACCAATAGTCGAGCAAGCTCGACTCTACGGATCAGGTGCAGTCGAGCATGGCTCGACGCTACATGGAGCGCGTGATCACGGCCGCCGCAGGATGAACTCGCGGTCGTGGGTGTCGCCGACGATGAAGTCGTACTCGCCAACCTTGCTGCAGCCGTAACGCGCATAGAAGCGCTGTGCGCCGAAATTCTCTTCCCACACGCCCACCCACAGGGTACGGCGCTGCGGCTGGTCCAGCCAGGCCATGAACGCGTCCATCATGCGTGCACCATGGCCGCCGTTCTGGTGTGCGGCCAGGATGTAGAACCGCTTCAGTTCGATGTCGCCGTCGCGTGCATCCGTGTGCGGCAGGGTGTTGGCACCGGCGGCCAGATAGCCGACCACCGACTCACCGTCCATCAACAGCCAGATGGCACTGCGTGGGTCAGACAGTTCGATGCGTTGCGGTTCGCTGCTGTAGTGCGCCTGCAGGAAATCGTGCAGCTCCTGCGGCGGATACGAGTCGCCCCAGGTTTCGTTGTAGGTGGCAATCGCGATGGCCGACAGCGCGTCGACGTCGGCAAGGGTGGCGCGGCGGATCTGCAACGACATGGCGGTGCCTGCATTGGAACGTGGCGCAGTGTAGCCGGCCCCGGCGGCTGCCGGGGCTGGCCATTGCTCACGATCTGCTGCTCAGAACCACATGCGCACGCCAGCCACCCAGCGCGTGTCGCGCGCGTGGTCACCGGCATAGTCGGCGGTGTCACCAAACGTGCGTTCGTGGCTGATGCCGATGTAGGGCGCGAAGCGGCGGCTGAACTCATAGCGCAGTCGCAGCCCGGCTTCGACCTTGTTCAGGCCACGGCCGATGCCGTACTCCTTCTCGTCCTTGGCCGCGACGGTGGCTTCCAGCAGCGGCTGCAGAATCAGGCGGTTGGTCAGCAGCACGTCGTACTCGACCTCGGCCTTGGCCAGCACCTGGCCGCCGGAGCCCATGTACAGCGTGGCCGAGCTCTCGAACTTGTACGGCGCCAGGCCCTGGATGCCGACCGCCGCCCATGTGCGCGAGTCGGCCGGGCGGAAGTCCTGGCGCACGCCGACCAGCACGTCCCACCACGGCGACACGCTGCGGCCATAAAGCGCTTCCAGCGACGACGATTCGGTGCGGCCACGACTACGCTCGCCATCGGTGCGCAGCCACAGGCGGTTGATGTTGCCGCCGATCCAACCGGTCGCCTCCCAGGCCTGGCCATTGCTGCTCTTGCCATCCCAATGTTCCAGACGGTCGATCAGCAGCAGGCTGTTGATCTCTGGCGCATGCTCCATCGCACCGTGTGCGATGGGCGGGAAGGCCGCGGCGCGGTCGGCATCGGTCGGCACCGGGATGGGTTCGCGCGGTTCGGTCGGTGCAGGCGATCCGTGGTCCATCGCGGCGTGGTCCATCGTGGAATGGTCCATCGTCGCCGGCTGCCTCGCGCCATGGTCCATCTTCGAGTGATCCATGGCTGAGTGGTCCATCGCGCCCGAATCCATCTTCGAATGATCCATCTTCGAATGATCGACCGGTTCGACCGGCGTCTTCGCGGTTTTCGCGGGCGGATCCATCGCGGCCATGTCATGACCAGCGTGCGACTGCGCGAACACCGGCAATGCAGCGGCCAGGCCCAGGGCCAGCAGGCTGGGGGAAAGCAGTGAGCGGCTCATTCTTCGATCCTCACTTCGCGCATCATGCCCGCTTCCATGTGGTACAGCAGATGGCAGTGGTAGGCCCAGCGGCCGAGTGCATCGGCGCGCACGCGATAGCTGCGGCGGGTGCCCGGCGGCATGTCGATGGTGTGCTTGCGCAGCTGGAACTCGCCCTGTGCGTTTTCCAGATCGCTCCACACGCCGTGCAGATGGATCGGGTGCTGCATCATGGTGTCGTTGACCAGCACGATGCGCATGCGCTCGCCGTAGTTCAGCCGCAGTGGTTCGGCGCTGGCGAATGGGATGCCATCGAACGACCAGGAGAACTTCTCCATGTGTCCGGTCAGGTGCAGTTCGATCTCGCGGCTCGGCTCGCGGCCATCCGGGTCTTCGAACAGGCTGCGCATCGCGCCGTAGGTCAGCACCTGGCGGCCGTTGTCGCGCAGGCCGATGCCGGGGTCGTCCAGCTTCGGTTCGGAGGCCGAGCTCTGCATGTCCACCAGCGGGTTGTTGCGTTCGCTGGCAGGGTGCTTCGGTGCCTTGCTGGCGGCATCGCCGCCGCCGTGCGCGCCGTGGCCCATGCTGGCGCCGCAGCCGCCTTCCATGCTCTTCATCGCGGCCATGTCGTGACCGCCGTGGCCACCACTGCCCATGTCGTGCCCCATGTCGCTCATCGTCAGCAACGGACGTGGATCGCGCGCGGGAATCGGTGCCTGCAGGCCATGGCGAACCGCCAATGTTCCGGCGGCGTAGCCGGTGCGGCCCATGTCCTGGCAGAAGATGGTGAAGGCGTCCTGGCCGCTCGGTTCGACGATCACATCGTAGGTTTCGGCCGGGGCGATGCGGAACTCATCGATGCTCACCGGGTGGATGTACTGGCCGTCGGCAGCGACCACGGTCATCTTCAGGCCAGGAATGCGTACGTCGAAGTAGGTCATCGACCCGCCATTGATGAAGCGCAGCAGCACCTTCTCGCCGCTGCGGAACAGGCCGGTCCAGTTGCCGGCCGGGGCGGTGCCGTTCATCAGGTAGGTATAGGTGTGCGCGTTGATGTCGGAGATATCGGTGGGCGTCATCCGCATCCGGCCCCACATGCCACGGTCGGACAGCGCCGCCGACCAGCCGTCGCGTTTCGCGTCGCGCAGGAAGTCGGGCAGGGTGCGCTTGTAGTAGTTGTCGTGCTCGGCCAGCTTCTTCATGCGGCGGAACAGCGCGCCCGGGTCCATGTCGGTCCAGTCCGACAGCATGATCACGTGCTCGCGGTCGTGGTGGTACGGCGCCGGTTCGGCCGGGTCGATGATCAGCGCGCCGTACAGACCAGCCTGCTCCTGGAACATGGAGTGGCTGTGGTACCAGTAGGTGCCCGACTGCTTCAGCTCGAAGTGGTAGTGGTAGGTCTCGCCGGGGCCGATGCCGTTGAAGCTCAGGCCGGGCACGCCGTCCATGTTGGCGGGCAGCAGGATGCCGTGCCAGTGGATCGAGGTCGGATGGCGTTCCAGCGTATTGCGCACGAACAGATCCACGGTCTGGCCTTCGCGCCAGCGCAGGATCGGTGCCGGCAGCGAGCCGTTGACGGTAATCGCCGGGCGGGTGCGGCCGGTGAAATTGGCGAGCGATTCGCCGATGGCCAGTTCGATGCGGGTGTCGCTTAGCACGGCGGGGGCGCCGGCCAGCCGGGGGGCGGCCGTGGCGGCGGCGAGCGCGCGCTGCGGCACGCCGACAGCGGCGATGCCGGCAACCACGCCGCCGGCGGCCAGGCCCTGCACGAACAGGCGGCGCGACGGCATGGGCACAGCGCCCGGACCGGGGGGAATACGGGTATTCATGGTGGTGACTCCAGACACGTAAAGACGCCGGCAGGCGGCCGGCTGCGGTGCGCAGGGCGCACGGTGCGTGTGGAATCAGCCGATGGGAGGACGCGAAATCGGCGGCAGTGGCGGCGCCGGGCGGCCATTGGCCGGCATCGGCTGCGGGGCCAGCGACAATGCCGGGCCGGCCATGACCGGCAACGGCAGCACTACCAGCAGCGGGTGCTGGGCACAGCTGCGCACGCAGTCCTTGATCTGGCAATGAGCGTCATGGGCGGGGGCCTTGGCCTGCGGAGCCTCGTCGGCCTGCATGCCGGCGTGGTGGTGGCAGTCGGCGGTGCCGCCGTCAACAGCAGTGGCAGCGGCGTGGGCCATCCGGCCCATTTCCTCGTGACCACTGGCCATGGCCGCGTTCAGCCCGTTGAGCAACAGGCTGAGCATGAGCACGACACGGAGCAGGGTCGAGGCCAGGGACATGACGCTAATCTAGCTGCAAGCGGGCGCGGATGCACTTCCGGCTGAATGGCCGGTTCAAGGTTGGACCAGCACCAATGTAGAGCCGCTACCCTTCTTCGCGCACGATCTCGACCAGGCGCGGGCCGTAGCGGCTCAGCTTGGTGCCACCGATGCCGCCGACCCGTGCCAGTTCATCCAGGCTGGTCGGGCGCTGTTCGGCGATGTTGCGCAGGGTGCTGTCGTGGAAGATCACGAAGGCCGGCACGTTCTGCTCGCGCGCCAGCTCGGCGCGCAGGCCGCGCAGGGCGTTGAACAGGGCCAGATCCTGCGGCAGCACCGACAGCCCGGTGCGCTGTGCGCTGCGCTCGCGGCCGCTGGTACTGCTGGCCGGATCGCGGCGCATGCTGATCTGGCGGCGGCCGGTCAGCACGTCGCGGCTGGCATCGGTCAGGCGCAGGCCACCGTGGCCCTCGCTGTCCACTTCCAGCAGGCTGGCGGCGACCAGCTGGCGGAACACGCTGCGCCAGGTGCGCGCGTCGAGGTCGCGGCCGATCGCGTAGGTGCTGAGCTTGTCGTGGCCCTGCTGCTTGACCTTTTCGTTCTCGCTGCCGCGCAGGACATCGATCAGGTGGCCGACGCCGAAACGCTGGCCGCTGCGATAGACACAGCTCAGTGCCTTCTGCGCCGGAATGGTCGCGTCCCAGGAGGCGGGCGGGGTCAGGCAGTTGTCGCAGTTGCCGCAGGGCTGGGGATAGGTCTCGCCGAAACCGGCCAGCAGCACCTGGCGGCGGCACTGCATGGATTCGCAGTAGCCCAACAGGTGGTCCAGCTTGGACCGCTCCAGCTGCTTGCGCTCTTCGCCGGCTTCGGACTGCTCGATCATCTGCTTGAGCAGCACCACGTCACCCAGGCCGTAGCACAGCCAGGCCTCGGCGGCCTCGCCATCGCGGCCGGCGCGGCCGGTTTCCTGGTAGTAGCCTTCCATCGACTTTGGCAGGTCGGTATGCGCCACGAAGCGCACGTCCGGCTTGTCGATGCCCATGCCGAAGGCGATGGTGGCGCACATCACGATGCCATCCTCGCGCAGGAAGCGGCGCTGGTTGCTGGCGCGTACTTCCGGTGGCAGGCCGGCATGGTAGGGCAGGGCGTTGAAGCCCTGGCCGCAGAGGAATTCGGCGGTCTCTTCGACCTTGCGCCGCGACATGCAGTAGACGATGCCGGCCTCGCCGCGGTGGCCGCGCAGGAAATCGGTCAGCTGCTTGCGGGCGTTGTCCTTCTGCACCACGGTGTAGCGGATGTTGGGGCGGTCGAAGGAGCTGACGAAGTGGCGTGCTTCCTGCAGATCGAGGCGCTCGGCGATCTCGCGCTGGGTCGGCGGATCGGCGGTGGCGGTGAGCGCGATCCGCGGGATCTGTGGCCAGCGCTCGTGCAGCACGGTCAGCTGGCGGTATTCCGGGCGGAAGTCGTGGCCCCACTGCGACACGCAGTGCGCTTCGTCGATGGCGAACAGGGCGATCTGGCTGCGCGACAGCAGCGACAGGAAGCGGCCGGTCAGCAGGCGCTCGGGGGCGACATAGAGCATGTCCAGCTCGCCCGCGAGCAGTTCGCGCTCGACGCGGCCGGCGGTCTCGGCGTCCAGGGTCGAGTTCAGGTACTCGGCACGCACGCCGAGCTGGCGCAGGGCTTCGACCTGGTCCTGCATCAGCGCGATCAGCGGCGAGATGACGATGCCACAACCGTCACGCAGCAGGGCCGGCACCTGGTAGCAGAGCGACTTGCCACCGCCGGTGGGCATCAGCACCAGGGCATCATGACCGGCAGCCACATGCTCCACGATGTCCTGCTGGGGACCACGGAAATCGTCGTAACCAAAGACGCGTTGGAGCAGGTCGTGCGCGGGACGGGAAGCCATCCGGCTAGTTTACCCCGGCGGGGGTGTCTCGGCAGGGCTGCGCCCTGCACCTGCAGAAGCCTTCAAGCCAGAGCAACGTCAAAGGCAACAGCCGGCTCTGGGGTGATCCGTGGGTTGGCGGGGCGGTGTCGGATTGCGGGGACGCCGCAAGTACGTCCGTGTAGGCTTGGCAGCCGCATCCATGCGGCTGACACCCCGCAATCCGACACCGCCCCGCCCTCGACAGGTTCACGCGGCTGTTGGTAGGTGTCGACCTTGGTCGACACATCTGTCAGATATCGAATGAATTCATCCGCGTCGACCAAGGTCGACACCTACCAGAGCGGACGCTGTCCCGGCAGATCGCGAAAAACTGTCGAAGGCGGGGGGTGTCCGGTTGCGGGGGCGTGAGCGCCATGGATGGATTTACGGCGTCCCCCGCAACCGGACCCACCCCGCCAACCCACAGATAGCCAGCTTCTGCTCTGGCTCTGGCCTTGGCTTCAAGGCCTCTGCGGGTGCAGGGCTGCAAGCCCTGCCGACCCCCCTCAATCCTTACTGGAGCAGCGAGCGCAGCATCCAGGCGTACTTCTCGTGGGTCTGCAGGCGCTGGGTCATCAGATCCTCGGTCGGGGCGTCGTCACCCTTGGCCGCCACGTCCAGCACTTCACGTGCCGTACGGCAGACCGCTTCGTTGGCGACCACCAACTGGCGTACCATTTCACGCCAGTCCGCACTGTCGGTCAGGCCCGGTTCCTCGGCGATCGAGGTCAGCGCAGCGAATTCCCGGTAGGAGCCCGGGGCATTGAAGCCCAGCGCGCGGATGCGCTCGGCCACGTCGTCCAGTGCCGCCCACTGCTCGGTGTACTGCGTCTCGAACATGGTGTGCAGCGAGTTGAACATCGACCCGGTCACGTTCCAGTGGAAGTTGTGCGTCTTCAGGTAGAGCGTGAACGCATCGGCCTGGAAGCGCGACAGACCGTCGGCGATCTTCTTGCGGTCGCCCTGGGTGATCCCGATATCGATGTTCGGCGCCGACGGTGCCGCCGCTGCAAGCTTCTGCTTGCCGGTCTTGGCCTTGGTCGTGCTCTTGGTCTTCGCCATGGGGTTCCTCCTTGTGGAATCGTTGGCCTTCACAATAAACCGGTCGTGATGACTGGTCGCTTTCAAAGTTTTGAACGAACCGATTGATGAACTCTATCGATAAAAATCCATCGCCCCGCCTGCGCCAACAGCGCGCCGCCATCGACGGCGCCATGAGCCGCGACCGGGGCCGTTTGCTGGGGATGCTCTCGCGTTGCCAGGCCAAGCCACAGGATGCGGCATTGGCCGCCACTTTCGAGCAGGCCTTGCAGGCGTCGGTGCAGCGCCGGATGACACGGGCGCAGCAGCAGCCGTCCATTACTCTGGACCCGCAGCTGCCGATTGCGCGTGAAGCCGACGCCATCATCGGGCTGATCCGCGACCACCAGGTCGTGGTGATCGCTGGTGAAACCGGCTCGGGCAAGACCACCCAGCTGCCGAAACTGTGCCTGGCCGCAGGCCGTGGCCAGGCCGGCATGATCGGCTGCACCCAGCCGCGACGGATTGCCGCACGTGCGGTGGCCAGCCGCGTGGCGCAGGAACTGCAGAGCGAACTGGGTCAGCTGGTCGGCTACCAGGTGCGCTTCAACGACAAGGTCAGCGACGACACCCGCATCAAGTTCATGACCGACGGCATCCTGCTGGCGGAAATTGCCAGTGACCGCTGGTTGTCGAACTACGACACGATCATCGTCGACGAGGCGCACGAACGCAGCCTCAACATCGACTTCCTGCTGGGCTACCTGAAGCAGCTGCTGCGCAAGCGCCCGGACCTGAAGCTGATCGTCACTTCGGCCACCATCGACACCGAACGCTTCGCCCAGCATTTCGACAATGCGCCGGTGATCAGCGTCGAAGGCCGCACCTACCCGGTGGAAGTGCGCTATCGCGCGCTGGAAGGCGAGGGCGAAGACCAGGGCGAACGTACCGTCAATGACGCCATCGTGTCGGCCATCGACGAAATCACCCGCCTGGATGCGCACGGCGACGTGCTGATCTTCCTGCCGGGTGAGCGCGAGATCCGCGATGCGCACCAGTCGCTGGAACGCCGCAAGTACCGCAATACCGAGGTGCTGCCGCTGTACGCGCGCCTGTCCAACCAGGACCAGGACCGGGTGTTCAACCCCGGGCCGAACCGGCGCATCGTGCTGGCCACCAACGTGGCGGAAACCTCGCTGACGGTGCCGCGCATCCGCTACGTGGTCGATCCGGGCTTTGCCCGCGTCAAGCGCTACAGCCCGCGCAACAAGCTGGACCGCCTGCACATCGAGCCGATCTCGCAGGCCAGCGCCAACCAGCGCAAAGGTCGCTGCGGACGTATCGCCGAAGGTATCTGCTACCGCCTGTACGCCGAAGCCGATTTCCAGGCGCGGCCCGAATTCACCGATCCGGAAATCCGCCGCTCCAGCCTGGCCGGGGTGATCCTGCGCATGCTGCAGCTGGGCCTGGGCCGCATCGAGGAGTTCCCGTTCCTGGAAGCGCCGGACGAACGCGCGGTGGCCGATGGCTGGCAGCAGCTGACCGAACTGGGCGCGATCGACGCCGAGCGGCGCATGACTACCATCGGCAAGCAGATGGCACGCCTGCCGGTGGACGTGAAGCTGGCGCGCATGCTGGTCGCCGCGCAGGCCGCCGGCTGCCTGCGGCCGATGCTGGTGATCGCCTCGTTCCTGGGCATCCAGGACCCGCGCGAGCGCCCGCCCGAAGCGCGTGGCGCGGCCGACAGCGCGCATGCGCAGTTCGCCGATGGGCGGTCAGAGTTCGTCGGTGTACTGCGCCTGTGGGATGCCTACCGGCAGGCCCATGAAGACCTGACCCAATCGAAGCTGCGTGACTGGTGCGGCCGCCACTTCCTTGGCTTCCTGCGCATGCGCGAGTGGCGCGAGCTGCATCGACAGCTACGCCTGCTGTGCGAGGAACTGGGCTGGAAGGAAGAGGCCAACGAGGCCTCGATGGCGCCGTTGCTGGCTGGCAGCAGTGCACCGGCTCCGGCGCGCGATGACGCCGCTGCAGTGAAGGCCACCCGTGGCCAGCTGCACCGTGCCGCGCGCCTGGCCCGCGAAGGCAAGGCCGAGGCGGCCCCGGCGCCAGTGCCCGTGCGTGCGCAGAAGGAACAGTCACCGGTTGGCGGCGGTTTCAGCGAACGCGTGCGTGCCGCTGCGTACCAGACACTGCATCGGGCGCTGGTGGCGGGCCTGCCGACGCAGATCGGCCACCGCACCGAGAAGGGTGACTTCCAGGCGCCACGCCAGCGCCGCTTCCTGCCGTTCCCGGGTTCGGCGCTGTCCAAGCGGCCGCCGCCGTGGCTGCTGGTGGCCAACCTGCTGGATACGCAGAAGGTGTGGGGCATGACCCTGGCGACGATCGAGCCGGACTGGGTGATCGCCGAACTGCCGCACCTGCTGCTGCGCAAGCACTTCGATCCGCACTGGTCGCGCGCGCAGGGCCAGGTGCTGGCCTCCGAGCAGATCAGCCTGTTCGGCCTGGTGCTGGCGCCGAAGAAGCCGGTGCACTACGGTCGCATCGCGCCGGGCGAAGCGCACGACATCTTCGTGCGCCAGGCACTGGTGACCGGTGAGATCAACACCCGCGCCAGCTTCGTGGCCGACAACCAGAAAGTGCTGGAGATCGCCCGCGAGGAAGAAGCCAAGCTGCGCCGTGCTGGCATCGTTGCCGACGAGGACTGGCAGGCGCGCTGGTACGTGGACCGGGTGCCGCCGCAGATCCATTCGGCGGCGGGTCTGGATACCTGGTGGAAGGGGCTGGCACCGGAACAGCGCAAGACCCTGCACTGGTCGCTGATCGATCTGTTGCCGGGTGAGGGCAGCGAACAGGAGCGTTACCCGAAGTACCTGCCGCTGGGCCAGGCGCGCCTGCCGCTGCATTACCGCTTCGAACCGGGTGCCGACGACGATGGCGTGACCCTGGACGTACCGCTGCACCTGCTCAACGCACTGGACCCGGTGCAACTGGGCTGGCTGGCGCCGGGTTTCGTCGCCGACAAGGCCTCGGCACTGATCCGCAGCCTGCCCAAGGCGATGCGCCGCAACTACGTGCCGGCACCGGACTTCGGCCGCGCGTTCTACGAGGCGTTCCCGCAGCCCAGCGCCGATGCCATTACCGGCGAACTGGCGCGCTTCCTGTCACGTGCAAC
The DNA here is from genome assembly GCF_051983905.1 of Stenotrophomonas sp. STK17_22. Classification (NCBI taxonomy): domain Bacteria; kingdom Pseudomonadati; phylum Pseudomonadota; class Gammaproteobacteria; order Lysobacterales; family Lysobacteraceae; genus Stenotrophomonas; species Stenotrophomonas sp. STK17_22. The sequence goes on along the minus strand of NZ_CP197010.1, from coordinate 4,003,788 downwards.
CGGCGCAACGGTGACCGCGCTCGATTTCGAGCCTGGTTCGATCGAACCGCACCTGCACATGAACCTGCGGCTGCGCGACGAGCAGGGCAAGGTGCTGGCGACCTCGCGCGATCTGGACGCACTGCGCGCGAAATTCGGTGGTCGTGCCGGCGATGCGTTCGCTGCACGCGCTGGGCGCGAGATGGCCGCCGATGGCCTTCGCACGTTCCCGGCCACGCCGATTCCGCTGCAGGTGCCCGGTGAAGCGGGCGTGCCGGCTTATCCGGCGCTGCTGGACGAGGGCGACAGCGTGGCGCTGCGTATCTTCGCCGATCGCCAGCAGGCGCTGGAGGCCCATCCGCTGGGCGTGCGCCGTCTGCTGGAGATTGCCCTGGCCGAGAAGGTGAAGCAGGCACGCAAGCAGCTGCCGGTCGGTGCCAAGACCGGCCTGTTGTATGCGGCGATCGAGTCGCAGGAGCGCCTGCGTGGTGACCTGGTCGATGCGGCGATGAACGCGGTGCTGGCCGAGGGGCTGGAAGACATCCGCGATGCGGCGGCCTTCGAGCAGCGTCGTGAGCATGCGGCCAAGGCGCTGTTCGGCGAGGCCATGTCGCGGCTGAAGCTGGCCGAGACCATCCTGGCCCTGGTGGCGGAACTGAAGCCGATGCTGGAAGCACCGTTGATGGGCTGGGCGCGCGGCAATCTGGACGACATGGAAGCGCAGCTGGGCGGCCTGATCCATCCCGGCTTCCTGCGCGATACGCCGGCTGACGCGCTGGCGCAGTACCCGCGCTATCTGAAGGCGATGATCCTGCGCACCGAGCGTGCCAAGCGTGATCCGCCACGTGACCAGGCACGCATGCTGGAACTGCATCCGTTCCTGGAAGCGCTGGAAGCGGGGGAGCAGCAGGGACTGCGCGAGCGCCCGCAATGGCAGGCGCTGCGCTGGGATCTGGAAGAGCTGCGGGTGTCACTGTTCGCGCAGGAGCTGGGTGCGCGCACCGGCATCTCGGCGAAGAAGCTGGCGCAGCGGGTGACCGCACTGCGCCAGGCGTGACGTCGTTGCTGCAGAGCCGAGCCCACGCTCGGCTCTGCAGCAACGTCACGGCGTTACTTGGTTCGGCGCACCTTCGGCTGGGTGTTCACGCCGTCGACCTTCAGGTACCACACGCCCATCACACCGGGCTTGATGCTGACGGCGGGGGACTGCTTGCGCACACCGGCCAGGGTGCTTGCATCGGTCTGCTCCCATTCCTGGCCGTTGTCCAGCACGTAGACGCGGCCTTTGCCGAAGCCGCGGAACTCGCCCTGCAGCACGCCGGTGATCGGCTCGCTGCTGCCGAAATCGAAGAAGCCGCGATTCTTCACGATCACTTCCTGACGGCCTTCCTCGCGCGCCGTTTCCCGTACGGCCGCAACCGCCTGGGTGGTGGCCGCTTCGACCTTGCCCTGCAGCCAGCGGTTCAGCGTGGCCAGTTCCTGCGCGTTGAGCTTGTCCAGGCCGGCCGCCTTGAACTCGGCCGGTGACATCTGCTGCTGCAGGTCACCCTCCACCACGCGCTGGGCCAGCGCAGGCGCCGACAGGGACAGCAACAGTGCGGCACAGGCCAGCAGCCGTAGGCGGAAACGCGGGACGATCGAGGACATGTCGGGACTCTCCTGGGTTTGCCCTCGAGTGTAGCGGCATGTCTTCATGCCGGGTGATGGTGGCCGCGGTGATTGTCCCTGAACGGCGCCGGCGCTAGTGTAGGGGCCTCTGTCTTGCCTGCTCGATGCTGTGAACCGCGCTTCCGTCCCCGGCCTGGATGCCTTGTTGAACCGCCCCTCGGCAGCGGTGCTGCCTGCTCCGCTGCGCCAGGCCCTGCGCGGGCACTGGGAAGCGCAGGACTGCGACCATCAGATGCGCGCCAGCTGGTCGGTGCTGGGCGACACCCTCGACGCACTGGCGATGCTCTCGGCCGACGAAGGCGCGGTGGTCGCGGCCCTGCTGTTCGATCTGCCCGGCCTGCGCGCCAGCCTGGAGCAACTGCCGCTGGGCAACCACAAGGCCGCAGTGGTCGGCCTGCTGGATGGCCAGGATGCGGCCGATCCGGTGTGGGCGCTGCACGCCGGCCGCGAGGCCGGGCGCAACAGCGAGGGCCTGCGCCGCCTGCTGCTGGCGATCATCCGTGACCTGCGCGTGGTGCCCATCCTGCTGGCGCGGCAGCTGGCGCGCATGCGCGCGGCCGACAAGCTGGACGACGAGCAGCGCCGCGCGCTGGCGCAGCTGACCCGCGACATCCATGCGCCGTTGGCCAACCGCCTGGGCATCTGGCAGTTGAAGTGGGAGCTGGAGGACCTGGCGTTCCGCCACCTGGAACCGGAGACCTACCGGCGCATTGCGCGGGAGGTGGACGAAACCCGCATCGCCCGCGAGCGTTACGTCGAGAACGTCAAGAAGGTGCTGTCGCGCGAACTGGTCGCGCAGGGCATCAAGGCCGAGGTCAGTGGCCGCCCGAAGCACATCTACAGCATCTGGCGGAAGATGCAGAAGAAGCGGCTGGCGTTCGACCAGCTGTACGATATCCGTGCGGTGCGCGTCATGGTCGACGATGTCGCCGCCTGCTACGCCGCGCTGGGCGTGGTGCATGCACTGTGGGCGCCGGTGCCCAGCGAGTTCGACGACTACATCGCCCGGCCCAAGGCCAACGACTATCGCTCGCTGCATACCGCCGTGGTCGGCCCGGAAGGGCGCACCATCGAAGTGCAGATCCGTACCCACGAGATGCATTCGCAGGCCGAGCTGGGCGTGGCCGCGCACTGGAAGTACAAGGAAGGCGGCAAGGGCGCGGAGAAGTCCTTCGACCGCAAGATCACCTGGATGCGCCAGCTGCTGGAGCAGGCGCAGGATGGGCAGGGCAATGAACTGGCCGGGGCGCTCGATGCCGAGCTGACCGAGGACCGGGTCTATGCACTGAGCCCGAAGGACGAGGTGCTGGACCTGCCGCAGGGCGCCACGCCGCTCGATTTCGCCTACCAGGTGCACACGATGGTGGGCCACCGCTGCCGTGGTGCGAAGGTCAATGGCCGTATCGTGCCGCTGACCTACCGCCTGCGCAGCGGAGACCGTGTCGAGATCCTGACCGGCAAGGAGGCCGATCCGCGCCGCGACTGGCTGATGCCGGCCAACGGCTTCCTGGCCAGCAACCGCTCGCGCGAAAAAGTACGCAGCTGGTTCCACAAGCTGGACCGCGCGCGCAACGTGCAGGCCGGGCGCGAACTGCTCGAGCGCGAGCTGAAGCGTCTGGGCCTGCAGCATTCTGATCTGGCGGTGGCGGCGAAGAAGTTCCATGCCGACAGCGTTGACGACCTCTACATCCAGGTGGCGCTGGGTGACACCGGCCCGAACCAGGTCAGTCGTACCCTGCTGGAAGCCGAACGTGCAGCGAGCCAGCCGACGCCCGCGCCAGCCCTGCCGCGGCCGACCGCGCGCCGCGAGAACCTGGGCAAGTCCAAGTTCACCGTGCAGGGCGTGGGCAACCTGCTGGTGCAGCTGGCGCGTTGCTGCCAGCCAGTGGCCGGTGAACCGATCGTCGGCTACCTGACCCGTAGCCGGGGTGTCACCGTGCATCGTGCAGACTGTGCCGCGCTGGCCCGGCTGGCAGCCACCAGCCCGCAGCGCATCCTGCCGGTGGAGTGGGGCCAGGCCGGTGGCGGCTACGAAGTGGACGTGGTGGTCACTGCAGTCGACCGCCGCTGGCTGCTGAAGGACATCACCAACCTGATCGCCCAGGAAGACGCCTACGTGCTCGACATCCACAGTGACAACGTGCGCAACAGTGGCCGTGCCCACCTGCGCCTGCGCCTGAAGGTGAGCGACTACGGCCAGCTGTCGACCCTGCTGGGCAAGCTGGATGCGCTGCCCGGCGTGAGCGAGGCGCGTCGCCTCGGCTGAGCTTCACGCTGCCCCGGCTACCCTGCACGCATGGAACGCGAGCCTCCGCATCGCCCGCATGGCGCTGAACATCCTGCGCTGGACCGCGTCCGCCGCGAAGGCCGTTGGTGGTGGCTGCAGGCACGTCACGCGCGCCGGGTGTGGCGCTGGGCGCTGGTCGCGGCGCTGGCGGTGTTCGTGCTGCTGGTGCTGCTGCGCAAGCCGCTGGCCGACTGGTTCTGGGATGAGCCTCAGATTGAACAGTTGCTGGCCGAAGGCGATCGCGCACTGGCGGCCGGGCGGCTGAGTGCCGCCGATGGCAGTGGTGCGCGTGAGCGCTACCAGGCCGTGCTGGCGCTGGATGGTGATCGTCCGCAGGCCCGTGAGGGACTGGCCCGTACCGGCGCCGCGGCCCTGCAGCAGGCCAGCGAAAAACTGCAGGCCAACGACCTCGAAGGCAGCGCGCAGGCGCTGGCACTGGCCCGGGAACTGCAGGTGCCGCAGGGCGATGCGGACGCCGTGGCACGCCAGCTGCAGGCCCGGCGCAGCGCAGGCGCCGGCATCGGTGCACTGCTGGCGCAGGCGCGCAACGCCTTTGCAGCGGGCCGGCTGGACGACGGTGACAGCAGCGCGCTGCCCCTGTTCCAGCGCATCCTGGTACTGCAGCCGGACAATCTGCCGGCGCTGGAAGGTCGCGAGGACGCACTGAGCGATCTGCTGCAGCAGGCCCGCATCCTGGCCGGACGCGGCGAGCTGGCCGAGGCAGCCGCGATGCTGCAGCGTGCGCGCCAGTTCGATGCCGGCCACGCCGATCTGCCCGCCAGCCAGGAAGCATTGGCACAGGCCGTCGACCAGCGCCTGCGCCAGGCCCAGCGCGCCTTGCAGCGTCGGCAGCTGGAATCCGCAGCGAAGGGATTCCTCGCCGTGCTGGCAGTGGCGGTTGATGATTCCAGTGCCCAGCGCGGCCGCGAACAGACCTTGCAGGCGGTGCTGGCACGCAGCCAGAAGCAGGCCGACGATTTCCAGTTCGAAGCGGCGCAGGCCGATGCCGCACTGGCAGCGGAACTGGGTGCTTCGCCGGCGGCGCAACAGCAGCTCGCGCAACGCCTGCAGCGCGCCCAACAGGCGCAGAAGGCGCTGCAGCAGCCGGCGGTCAGCAACACGCAGCGCGAGCGCCAACTGCGCGACCACCTGCGCAGGATCGAGCGCGCCGAACGTGCCGGGCAATGGATCAGCCCCCCCGGGCACAGTGCGTTCGACGCGTTGCGCGAAGCGCAGTCATTGGCGCCACGCGATGCACGGGTGAAGGCTGCCGCAGCGCGGCTGCTGCCTGCCAGTCGCCGCTGCTTCGACGACAACCTGCGGCAGAACCGCGTGCAGGCCGCAGGTGCCTGCCTGCAGGCGTGGCAGACCCTGTCGCCGACCGCGGTTGGACTTCCCTCGGCACGCCTGCGCCTGGCCCAGCGCTGGCTGGCGATCGGCAGCGAACGGCTCGGCAATGGAGACCTGGCGTTTGCCGCACACGCCGCCGAACAGGCCCGGTTGCTGCAACCGGACCTGGCCGAGCTGCCGGCGTTCGAAGACCGCCTGCGCCGCGCCGGCGGTCGCCCGGATTAGGTGAAGAACACCCGCTGCACGGTCGCGCGGGCAGCGTCGAGGGAGAAGTGCTCTGCGATGTTGGCCAGGCCGGCGTCGGACAACTGCTGCCACAGCTGCGGATCCTGGTACAGGCGGACCACCGCATCGGCGAAGCCCGCCGCATCATCCGCCACCAGCACGTCCTGGCCCGGGTGCAGGTGCATTCCTTCCACGGCGCAGGTGGTACCGACCACCGGCTGGCCATGGGCCATGCTCAGGTTGATCTTGCCCTTCACGCCGGCGCCGAAACGCAGCGGCGCGATGGAAATGCGTGCGCCGTCCATGTAGGGCGTGATGTCCTCGACGAAACCGTGCATCTGCACGCCGGGTTGGCGTGCGGCCAATGCCAGCAGCGATTCCGGTGTGGCGGCACCGATGCAGTGCAGGCGTACCTCGGGCAGGCGGGCGCGGATGCCGGCAAAGACTTCGCCGATGAACCACTCCATGGCATCCAGGTTCGGCGGATGGCGGAAGCCGCCGACAAACACCAGATCATGGCGCTGTTCGAACGGTTTGCCGGCGCCGGCGACGTCGTGCAGGTTGGAGATCAGCTCCACCTGCACGCAAGGGGCGTCGGCCTGCAGCTGCTCGCGCTCGGCGGCACTGACCAGCACGGTGACGTCGCACTGCTCCATCACCGCCAGCTCGCTGGCGCGGGTGCGCTCGGCGGCGCGCAGCAACCCGGCATCACCGGCGACTTCGGCACCACGACGTTCGCGCAGGTAGTGCAGGTCCACGGTGTCGAACACAGTGCGGGCCTGCGGCGCATAGCGCTTCAGCAGCGGCAGGCACTCGTGGGCGACATGGTGGCGGACCAGCAGCGCCACGTGGAAACGCGCACCGTGCGTTCGCAGCCAGCTGGCGACGCCATCAAGGAACGGCGCATACCAGACTTCCACGCCCATCCGCTGCAGTGCTTCGGTGGCGGCACCGCCATGTTCGCGGCGGGTGGGAACAAACACCACATGAGCGCCGCCCTGCAGCAGCAGGCGGATCAGGTTCACCTGGCGCAGTGACGCCGAATCGCGATCCGGCTGGGGTACTTCCTCGTCCAGGATCAACACCTGGCGTCGGCCACGCAGCAGCAGCGCGGGTGACGGCACTTCGCCCACCGCCGGATGGTGGGCCAGCTCGGTGGCCCAGCGGGCGGCGAAGATGGCCTGGTTGCGCACCTGGTAGGCCTTCACCCCGCTGCCGGTATCGGTGCCGTTGCTGGTGCCTTCATCGTGGATCACCCGGCTGGCTGGTTGCACCAGCACACGCAGGCCCTGGGCGCGAACGCGGAAGGCCAGATCGGTGTCCTCGTAGTACGCCGGCTTGTAACGGGTATCGAAGCCGCCCAACTGCTGCCAGAGGGCGCGCGGCAGCATCAGCGCCGCGCCGGAGCAGTAGTCGACGTCGCGCAGGCTGGCAAAGCGTGGGTCGTCCGCCGCCTCGAAACGGCCGTAGCTCCAGCCGCTGCCGTTGGCGAAGATCACACCCCCTGATTCCTGCAGGCGGCCATCCGGGTAAAGCAGCTGGCTGCCGACCAGGCCGGCGTCGGGTGTGCTGGCGAACGTGTCCAGCAGGGCATCCAGCCAGCCCGGCTGCGGCACCGTATCGTTGTTGAGCAGCACCACATAGCGGCCGCGTGCGCGCGACACGCCATCGTTGCAGGCCTCGATGAAGCCGCCGTTGTGCTCGCGCACCTCATAGCGCAGTCCGGCGACCTGCGGCATCCACTGCACGGTGGCGTCGCTGCTGCCGTCATCCACGACCAGGATCTCGCACGCCGCCAGCGGCGGATGTGCCGCCAGGGCGCGCAGGCAGGCCAGGGTATGGCCGACGTGGTTGTAGACCGGGATGACGATACTCACTTCCGGCGTTTCGCTGAACGGCACCGTGAAGGGGGCGAAATCCTGTACCGGCGGCAGGAACAGCGGCGTTCGCGGCGCGGGAACGGCGCGCTGGGTATGCACGCGGATGCGCTGCCAGGTCGCCCGCCACCCACGGGTACGCAGGCTGGCCAGGCTCCGGCGGGCCAGGCCCGTGAGGCGGTTGATCAGGTATCGGATCTCGGCCAGGGACATCGCCATCCGGTTGCAACTCCAGCTTAAGCAGGGGAACCCGGGAGAATTCGCCAGCCGCAGCGGCTGGGGTAGACTCGCCAGACCCTACATTCTCGCATTCCCGTGCCCCGACGCTACGATTCCGACGACATCGACGATTTCGACGACGACGACCAGCAGGACAACGGCCCGCTGTGGCGGCGCCGGCTGATCACCTGGAGCATGGCTGCGGTCGCGTTGGGATTGGGTTTCCTCATTCCCTATACGCTGTACCTGAACCAGCAGGTGACCCAGCGTTTCGGCGAGCTGCGCTGGCAGATCCCGACGCGCGTCTACGCGCGCCCGCTGGTGCTCACCCCCGGCAAGGCGATGGATGCGTCCACGCTGAAGACCGAGCTGGCCGCCTCCGCCTACCGCGATGACGGCCAGGGCAAGGAGCCGGCCACCTATGCGGTGAACGGCGGGCGTTTCGTCATTTCCAGCCGCGGCTACAACGATGTCGACGGCCGGGTCGCCCCGCGCCGGCTGGAACTGTCGTTGTCCGACGGTGCGGTCGCGTCGCTGCGTGATGCCGACAACCGCAAGGCGCTGAAGGCCGCACGGCTGGACCCGGCGCGCATCGCCACCCTGTACGGGCAGAAGCAGGAAGAACGCCGCCTGATCCGCATGGATGAGGCGCCGGACCTGCTGGTGACCGGCCTGCAGGCGGTGGAGGACAAGGACTTCAACCGCCACCACGGCATCGACCTGTCCGGCATCGCCCGTGCGGTGTGGGTGACCATCCGCTCCGGTGGCCAGAGCCGCCAGGGCGCCTCTACGCTGACCCAGCAGCTGGCCCGCAGCGGCCTGCTCGGCATCGGCAAGGAGCAGACGGTTACCCGCAAATTCAACGAAGTGCTCTACGCGCTGATCATGGAAGCGCGCTACGACAAGCGCACCATCTTCGAGGCCTACCTCAACCAGGTGTATCTGGGCCAGCGTGGCAGCCAGGCGATCCATGGCATGTCCTCTGGCGCCGAGTTCTGGTTCGGTCGCGACCTGCAGTCGCTGGAGACCGAGCAGATCGCGCTGCTGATCGGCCTGGTCAAGGGCCCGTCCTTCTACGACCCGCGGCGCAATCCGGAACGCGCGCTGGATCGCCGCAACTTCGTGCTGGGCAAACTGCACGAAGCCACGCTGATCGATGACGCCGAGTACCAGCGTGCGTTGAAGGCCCCGCTGGGCGTGCCCAAGACGCCGGGCCTGGTTGCCGCCAACCGCTTCCCCGCCTATGTCGATCTGGTCCGCCGCCAGCTCGGCCATGACTATCCGGAATCTGCCCTGCAGGGCGCCGGCCTGAGCGTGATGACCGGCATGTCGCCGTCCGCGCAGGCCTATGCCGAAGGCGCGGTGACCCGCACCATCAAGTCGCTGGAGAGCAAGCGTCGCCCCGAACTGCAGGCCGGCATGGTGCTGACCGACGTGCACAACGGTGACGTGCTGGCGGTAATCGGCAGCCGTGAAGTGTCCGAGGTGGGGTTCAATCGAGCGATCGAAGCACAGCGCCCGGTCGGCTCGCTGTTGAAGCCGTTCGTGTACCTGCTGGCGCTGGCGCAGCCGGACCGCTACTCGCTGGCCAGCTGGGTCGACGATTCGCCGGTGACGGTGCAGCTCGGCCGTGGCCGCAATTGGAGCCCGGGCAACGCGGACAACCGCAGCCACGGCACCGTGCGCCTGATCGACGCGCTGGCGCATTCCTACAACCAGGCCACGGTGCGCGTGGGCATGCAGGTCGGCCCCGAGCGTGTGACCCAGCTGATCCACGTGCTGGCCGGCATCAAGGCCGAAGCGAATCCGGCGGTGATTCTCGGTTCGACCGACCAGAGCCCGTACGCGATGGCCCAGCTGTACCAGTTCCTCGCGTCCGGTGGCGAAATCCAGCCGCTGCATGCGGTGCGTGGCGTGCTCGATCCGCAGGGCAAGCTGCTCAAGCGTTACGACAAGACCCCGGCACCGGCCCAGGAAGGCGACTCGATTGCCGCCAACCTGATCAGTGTCGGCCTGCAGCAGGTGGTTGCCAGCGGCACCGCGCAGCGGCTCAACGCCGATGGCCTCGGCCGCCTGCAGCCGGCCGGCAAGACCGGTACCACCAACGATGGCCGTGACAGTTGGTACGCCGGTTACACCGGCGATCATCTGGCGGTGATCTGGATCGGCAACGACCAGAACGAGCAGGCCGGCCTGTACGGTGCCACCGGTGCGATGCGGGTCTGGTCGGGCATCTTCCAGCGCCTGCCGAGTGCGCCGCTGCGGGTCAGCAACAAGGGCCTGGACTGGCAGTCGGTGGCGCCGACCGGACTCAACAGCACGGATGAAGGCTGTCCGGGCGCGCGTCGTTTCCCGTTCGTGGTGGGCTACGCGCCGGCCTATGCACCGTGTGCGCCGGCGGTGTCGCCGGACGGGCAGGGTGCCGAAGGCGAGGGCGGTGGCTGGCGCAGCTGGTTCGGCCTGGACCGCAAGCCTGAGCCGCCTGCTGAACCTGCCGCGGCGCCCGCCGCCGCTACACCTCCTCCGAGCCGATGATGCCGATGAACATGCGATCCCTGCTGCAGCCCCTGGCCCTGACCGGCCTCAGCCTGGCCCTGGCCGCCTGCGTCAGCAGCGCACCGCCGGTGGCCAAGCCGCCGGTTGATACCACCACGCCGGCACAGCGCCTGGCTGCGGTGGATGCGGCCGCAGGTCCGGACGACAAGGAGCTGTCGGTGCAGCCGCTGCGTGATTCGCAGGTGGAAGACCTGCGGGTGACCGCACAGACGCAGCGCCAGGCCAACGACCTGGCCGGTGCCGCCAGCAGCCTGGACCAGGCGCTGGAAATCGTGGCCGGTGACCCGGCGGTGCTGCAGGAGCGTGCCGAGCTGGCGCTGTTGCAGGGCCAATGGGCACAGGCTGAGACGTTCGCGCGCAAGGCGGTGGATCTGGGCTCGAAGACCGGGCCGCTGTGCCGCCGGCACTGGGCGACGATCGAGCAGTCGCGTCTGGCGCGCGGCGAGAAGGAGAATGCGGTGTCGGCGCATGCGCAGCTGGAAGGCTGCACCGTGCCGGGGATCAAGCGGTACTGAGTTTCCGGCCAACGGCGCAGCCCCTCGTGGCTGGGCATACTGCGTAGAGTCGAGATCCTATGTTCGTGGTCAAGCCTGCTGGAAGCAGGCTTGACCCACCTTCAGCATCGCCGGATCGAAGTCCCGGCCGCTTTTGAAGACACCCCAGGCGATCCTGGCCAGCTTTCTGGCCAGGATGTTGAAGACGGCGGTGCTGGGGTGACCGCGTTTTGACAGCTCGTCGTAGAGCGGTTGCCCCCGGCGACACCGCTTGAGCCCCATGGCGGCCATGTAGAGCATCTGGCGCAGCACTGGCGCGCCCTGTTTGGACAGCCGACGCCGTCCCGTTCTGCCGCCAGACTCGTTAGGCCGGGGATCCAGGCCCGTGCAGGCGATCCACGCGTTGGCGTTGGCCAACGGCCAGCGCGTCATGTAGTAAATCAGGTGAGCGGCGACGGCGGGGCCGATACCAGGGATGGTCAACAGGCGCTTGTAGAGCGTGCCATGCTCTCCATCGCGACCCAAGCGCTGCAGTTCGCTTTCCAGCTCGGACAGCGTCCCAGCCAGAGCGCAGAACAGATCTGACAGCTCCCCGGGGGCACTTTTGCTTACCCCGAAGGATTGCTCCAGCCGCGCGCATGTCTTTACCAGCGTCTGCCGCTTGCGCAGCAAATCGTGCATCTGCTGCTGCTCATCGGTACGCGGTACGTATTCACGCAGGCGATCGTTCTCCTTCTTCACGTATCGGGCGATCGCTTCGGCGTCCATGGCGTCCGTCTTGCCACGCGAGCCCGTCGCCCGGCCGTAGTGCTTGATCAGACGTGGATTGATCACATAGACAACGTGGCCTGCCTGGCCAGCCATCCGAGCCAACAACTCGTAGTACCGCCCCGTCGCCTCCATGCCAATCCGGCATCGCTGGGGCAAGGTGTTGAGCCACTGGGCTATGCCGGCCCGGGTGTTGGCGATCCTGTCGCCGGCCTTGCGGTCGGCCACTGCCGGTACGAACTCCTTGGAGTCCACGTCCACGCCAATATCGAGAGAATCAGACATTTGTACGGCTCCCAGCTATCTTTAAGGGGCTGGGGTGGTACCGCACCGACGTTAGCTTGCCTACATCGACGATCCCCTTTGGGGGCCGTACGATCCTTTATCGACGTTCGTGTGCGGGATGGGGATCGCTCGACTCGTCTGTCGGCTAGTATCCGCAGATGCATGCTTGACGGTCCCTCCACCCTGGCTCCTACATACCTCGTAGGAGCCGGGAGGAACATACAAGCTTGCTCGACTGCGGGTCGGCGAGGTGGGCCGGGCGGGTGAGCTGCGCAGGGGGCGCTGCAAGTACGTCCGTGTAAGCTCGGTCGCCGCATCCATGCGGCTCACGCCCCTGCGCAGCCCACCCGCCCGGCCCCTGGCAGTTTCCGTGTGCGTCCAGCCACGGAAAAGAAAAAATCAGATCAAGAGCGGGTCGCGCGCTGCGCGCACTCGCCGTCATTCTTCTTTGCTGTTCCACCCACCGCTTCTGGAATCCCAGTCGAGCAAGCTCGACGCTACACCGCCCGTGCATCCGTCACCGGGAAACTGTCGAGGGTGGGACGGGAGGGGCGGGCAGGACCGTTGGCGCCAAGGATGGCGCCATCGAGCCCCATGGATGGGTTTACGGCGTGTCCTGCCTGCCCCTCCCGCCCCACCCAGCACGCAGAAGCCCAAAGCCGTTAACAACGCCGTTGCCGTTGCTGGTGCTCTGGCTCCGGCTTGAAACGGGTGCCGGGCAGCGCCCGGCCGGGTATCCTTTCCCTCTGATGTCCGACCTTGTCCATGCCAGCCGCGAAGCCCTCAGCGACGGCGGCGCGCTCGCCTCGCACCTGGATGCATTCGTCCCGCGTCCGGCACAGCTGCACCTGACCGAAGCCATCGCCGATGCGCTGCAGCAGCGTGATCTGCTGCTGGCCGAGGCCGGTACCGGCACCGGCAAGACGTTTGCCTATCTGGTGCCGGTGCTGCTGTCCGGGTTGCGCACCATCATCTCCACAGGCACCCGCGCGCTGCAGGACCAGCTCTACCACCGCGATCTGCCACGGGTGCGCCAGGCCCTCGGTGTCGGCCTGCGCAGTGCGCTGCTGAAAGGGCGTGCGAACTACCTGTGCCGCTATCGCCTGCAGCAGGCGCGCGGCGAACCGCGGTTTTCCAGTCCCGAGCAGGCCGCGCAGTTCCAGCGCATCCTGGCCTGGTCCGGTCGCTCGGAGTTCGGTGACATCGCCGAGCTCGACGGGCTGGCCGACGACTCCCCATTGCTGCCGATGGTCACCTCCACCGTCGACAACTGCCTGGGCACCGATTGCCCGTTCTGGGATGACTGCTTCGTGGTGCGTGCGCGGCAGCGTGCACAGGCTGCCGATGTGGTGGTGGTCAACCATCACCTGCTGCTGGCCGATCTGGCCCTGAAGCAGGATGGCTTCGGTGAACTGCTGCCGGGCGCCCAGGCCTTCGTCATCGACGAGGCGCACCAGTTGCCCGAACTGGCCGCGCAGTTCTTCGGCGAGGGTTTTGGCATGCGCCCGTGGCAGGAGCTCGGGCGCGATTGCCTGGCTGAAGCACGCGGTGTGGGCGGCGCGCAGTCGGCGCTGCAGGAACCGGTCGACCAGTTGCAGCAGGCGCTGCTGGCGCTGCGTTCGGCGATGGAGGGACTGCCGCCGCGTGGCACGCAATGGCGCGCGCTGGCGATGCCACAGGTGCGCGACGGATTCGATACGGTGATGGGAGGGTTGGTGACCCTGGAGCAGGCATTGCAGCCGCTGCGCGAAGCGGCGGCTGGTCTGGATGCCTGTCATGCGCGGGCGCGTGAGGCGGTCTCGCGGCTCAGCCGCTGGCTGGGCGATGACGAACCCACTCTCGATTTCGACACCGATCCGTCGGAAGCGAGCAGTGCGGCCGATGTGCTCTGGTACGAGCTTACGCCGCGTGGTTTCCGTTGCCAGCGCACGCCGATGGATGTGTCCGGTCCGCTGCGTGAGCATCGCGAGCGCAGCCGTGCCGCGTGGATCTTCACTTCGGCAACGCTGACCGTTGGCGGTGGTTTCGATCACATCGCCACCCGCCTGGGCCTGGACGATCCGCACACGCTGGTGCAGCCAAGCCCGTTCAATTGGCCCGAGCAGGCGCTGTGCTACCTGCCCGAAGGCCTGCCCGATCCGGCGGCGCGCGGGTTTGGCACCGCGCTGATCCAGACCTTGCGGCCGGTGTTGCAGGCCTCGCAGGGCAGGGCCTTCCTGTTGTTCGCCTCGCACCGTGCATTGCGTGAGGCCGCCGAGGCATTGCGCGACGGGCCATGGCCGCTGTTTGTGCAGGGCGAGGCACCGCGCGCGACGCTGCTGCAGCGCTTCCGTGAATCCGGCAATGGCGTGCTGCTCGGCTCGGCCAGCTTCCGCGAGGGCGTGGATGTGGTCGGCGAAGCGCTGAGCGTGGTGATGATCGACAAGCTGCCGTTCGCGGCGCCGGACGATCCGGTGTACGAGGCGCGGCTGGAGGCGATCCGCAGCCAGGGCGGCAATCCGTTCCGCGACGAGCAGTTGCCGCAGGCGGTGATCGCATTGAAGCAGGGTGTCGGCCGCCTGATCCGCAGCGAGAGCGACCGTGGCGTGCTGGTACTGTGCGACCCGCGCCTGCTCAACCGGGGCTATGGCCGGGTCTTCCTCGATTCGCTGCCGCCGTTCCGGCGTACTCGCAGCCTGGCCGATGTGCAGGCCTTCTTTACGCCACAATGGGCGCCCGTGTCCGATGATGCGGCTGCCCCAGTCGCTGTTGCGACCGGCCCCGAGCCGGCGCCCGGTGCCACGTTCCCCTTGTTCTGACCCGATCCGATGAAACTGCTCGCCTTTGAAACCGCCACCGAAGCCTGTTCCGTTGCCCTGCATGTCGATGGGCAGGTGCTGGAACGCTTCGAGATCGCCCCGCGCCGGCACGCCGAACTGAGCCTGCCGTGGGCGGAGGCGCTGCTGGCCGAAGCCGGCATCAGCCGCCGCCAGCTGGACGGCATCGCGCTCAGCCGCGGCCCCGGTGCGTTCACTGGCGTACGCCTGGCGATCGCGATTGCCCAGGGCATCGCACTGGCACTGGACCGTCCGCTGTTGCCGGTCTCGACGCTGCAAGTGCTGGCGTTGCGGGCACCGGCGGAAGAAACGCAGATCCTGTCAGCGATCGATGCGCGGATGGGCGAACTCTACGTTGCCCGCTTCGAGCGCGTGGACGGCCTGCCGGTGGCGCGTGATGCCGAGCGCGTATGCGCACCCGCTGCGGTATCGCTGCCGGAAGGGCTGTCCGCTTACGGCGTTGGTACCGGGTTTGGTGCGGCCGAGGGCGCGCTTGTTACGCAGTTGGGCGCTGGCCTGCGCGGCGTTGATGCCACTGCGTTGCCGCGGGCGTCGGACGTGCTGGCACTAGCGGTGCCGGCCTTCGCGCGCGGCGAAGCCATCGCACCGGAGAAGGTCGAGCCGGCGTACCTGCGCGACAACGTGGCACTGACCCTGGTCGAGCAACAGGCCGCGCGCGAGGCGAAGGCGAAGGCCAACGGCTGAGCCCCTCGTGGCGGGGTTGGTTGATCGCGTAAATCAAAAGCCGCGCTTGGCCGGGCGGGGTGGGTTCGCGGGGGACGCCGTGAACCCCGCTCCGCGGTCCGGCCCAGCCGCTGGCGGCTGTGCGTTCGGGCGCTTGCGAAGCCGTGCTTCGCAAGCAAAGCGCCCTCACCCCTGGGGGCTTAGCCGCGCCATCCATGGCGCGGATACCCCCGCGAACCCACCCCGCCCGACCTCTGACAGTTTCCGTGTGCGTCCGCCACGGAAAATCAAAAGAAAATCAAAGTCAAAAGCGGATCGCTTCGCTCGCATCCACGCATAGCGTGGATGTGTGTCGACCAAGGTCGACACCTACCAACAGCGGAGCGGGACGCGATGCGCCGGGATCTGTCAGAGGTGGGGCGGGGTGGCTGGGCAGGACCGTTGGCGCCATGGATGGCGCCATCGAGCCCCCAAGGTGAAGTGACCCCCGGGAGTTGGACGCTAGATCCAACCCCGAGGGATACATGAACAAATACGACGCGCGTTTCAAACTGCAGGTCGCCAAAGAGGCCTGCAAGACCTCCACATCGGTCAAAGCCATTGCCCGTCGCCAGGGCCTGGAGTTCTCCACGGTCAGGCGCTGGGTGGCGACCTATCGGCTGCATGGTTGGCGGGGATTTCATCGCCAGGCCCGGTCCTATGACCTCCCGTTCAAGCTGGGTGTCCTGGAGAAGATGAGCCAGGACGGCCTGTCCGGGCGCGAGGCCACCACCTACTTTCAAATTGGCGATGCCGGCGCGGTGGGGCGATGGCGGCGCCTGTATGCTCAAGGCGGTGCCCAAGCGTTGGCACCCCCTCCGCCGCCGCCCCGAAAGCCGATGAAGAAGACCCGTTCGTCCAAGCCGCCTGAAGATATGAGCCGCGATGAGCTGCTCAAGGAAGTCGCCTATCTGCGTGCGGAGACCGACTACCTAAAAAAACTCGATGCCTTGATCCGGGAAGAGCAGGCGGCGCAGGACGCAAAGCGCAAGCCGTCCAAGGATTGAGGCAGGTTCATACGCTGTCGCTTCTGCTCGAAGCAGCTGAGCTGTCACGCAGTACGTTCTATTACCAGAACCATGTCCTGGCCCATCCGGATCAGGATGAGGCAGCCCTGTGCGAGCGCATCCGTGCAATCTACGATCAAAGCCAAGGGCGCTATGGCTATCGCACGGTGACGCTGGAATTAGCCAATCAGGGTCATCGGACCAATCACAAGCGGGTTCAGCGCCTGATGGGGGAGATGGGGCTGAAATCGCGGGTGCGTGTGAAGCGCTACCAGGCCTTCAAGGGGGCGGCCAATGTTGTGGTTGGCAATGACCTCAATCGCCAGTTCCATGCAGAGCGGCCCAACCAGAAGTGGGTGACTGACGTGACCGAGTTCAAGGTGCAGGGTATGAAGCTGTACCTGTCGCCGATCATGGACCTCTACAACGGCGAAATCGTGGCTTATCAGATCAAGCGTCGGCCCGTATTTGATCTGGTGGGTCAAATGCTGGAGGAGGCCATCAAGAAGCTTTCCCCGGATGAGCGCCCCATGATCCACTCCGACCAGGGCTGGCAGTACCAGCATGAAAACTACCGGCACATGCTGGAAAAGCACTCGTTGAAGCAAAGCATGTCCCGGCGCGGCAACTGCCTGGACAATGCGGCGATGGAGAGCTTCTTTGGAACGCTGAAGTCGGAATTCTTCTACCTGAACAGCTTTGACAGCCTCGAGAGTCTGGAGGCTGGGCTGGTGGAATACATCCAGTACTACAACGAAGAACGCATCAAACTGAAACTGAAAGGTCTGAGCCCGGTAAAGTACCGGGAGCAGGCCCAATCGGCCGCCTGACCCCGTCCAAGTCTCGGGGGTCACTTCAAGGATGGGTTTACGGCGTGTCCTGCCCAGCCACCCCGCCACACCAAATCCACAGTCCAACCGCCGCCTTTGACGTTGACGTTCAGCGGGTCCCGGGCCGCAGGCCCGGGCAACAGAACCCTATCGATCGTCGTGCAGGGTGCCGCCCGGCAGGAACACCCACGTGCGGGTGACCTGCAGGATATCGATCTCATCCTCGGTCTTCGGCAACGGCGGGAACGGCTGCGCCAGCTTCACCACCCGCAGCGCCGCCTCATCCAGCAACGGCATCCCGCTCGAACGCAGGATCCGGCTGCTTTCCACGCTGCCATCGCGGCGCACACCCACGCTGATCACCACCTGGCCACCCAGGCGGCGCTGCCGGGCCTCGTCCGGGTAGTTCAGGTTGCCGACGCGCTCGGCGCGATCGACCCAGGCACGCAGGTAGTTGGCATAGGCATATTCGCGCGTGCTGGCCGACACGAACTTGCGGTTCGGACGCTTGGCGTACTGCGCCGAGCGCAGGTGGACTTCGGCGGCCAGGCGCGCCATCTCCACGTCGCGCTGTTCGCGTGCGCTCAAGGGCGCATCCGGTTCGGGCTGATCCGGCGTGGGCCGGGACTGTGCCTGCGCGACCACCTCTTCGCCATTGCGGCTGCTGACCACCCGCGCCTGCGGCGGCGGAACCGGTGCGGCCGATTGCTGCTGCTGCGGCACCGGGCTGATTCCAGACTGGGCCTGCGGCACGATGCCGGCCTGGTTGTCGCGCGGACGCTGTGCGCGGTCGTGCTCGCCACCGCCTTCCTGGTTGGCCGCGGCCAGGAAATCGGCCTGCTTCGGGGTCAGCGCGGTGCGGGTCTGGCTGAAGATGACTTCCAGTGTCGGCACCAGCGGCGCATCGCCCTTCACGGCGAAGCCCACGCCCAGGATCAGCAGGGCGTGGACCAGCACCGACAGCGCGATGGTCGCCCCCAGCCGTTGCGCTTCGCGCGGCGGCGGGGGCAGGACGGCAGGTGCGGCAGACATCAGCGCAGGCCGGCCTCGAGTGCGTCGAACAGGGTGCCAGCGATGTTCAGGCCGTACTGCGCGTCCAGTTCGCGCACGCAGGTCGGGCTGGTCACGTTGACCTCGGTCAGGTAATCGCCGATCACGTCCAGGCCGACGAAGCGCATGCCGCGGCGCTTCATCTCCGGGCCGACCTGGGCGGCGATCCAGCGGTCGCGCTCGCTCAGCGGGCGGCCTTCGCCGCGGCCGCCGGCGGCCAGGTTGCCGCGGAATTCATCGCCCTGCGGGATGCGCGCCAGGCAGTAGTCCACCGGTTCGCCATCGACCAGCAGGATGCGCTTGTCGCCGGCGGTGATGTCGGGAATGAACTTCTGTGCCAGCGCCATCCTGTGGCCGCCGTCGGTCAGGGTTTCCAGGATCACATTCAGGTTCGGATCGCCCTTGCCGCTGCGGAAGATCGAGCGGCCGCCCATGCCATCCAGCGGCTTCAGCACGGCCTGGCCGTGTTCCAGGGCAAAGGCCTTCAGCGCCTTGGCATCGCGGCTGACCAGGGTCGGCGGGCAGCACTGCGGGAACAGCAGGGCGGCCAGCTTCTCGTTGTAGTCGCGCAGGCCCTGCGGGTTGTTGACCACGCAGGCACCGGCAGCGGCGGCCACGTCCAGCACCTGGGTGTCGTAGATGTACTCGGCGTCGACCGGCGGGTCCTTGCGCATCAGCACGATCTGGCCGGGACCGAACTCGGTACGGCTGAACGCACCCAGCTCATACCAGCCGGCCGGGTCGTCGCGCACCTGCAGCGGTGCGGTCTGGGCCACCGCCACGCCACCTTCCAGGGCCAACCCGCCCGGGCGCACGTAGTGCAGGGCATGGCCGCGGCGCTGGGCTTCCAGCAACATGGCGAAGGTGGTGTCCTTGGCGATCTTGATGTGGGCGATGGGGTCCATCACCACGATGACGTTCAACGGCATGGGCGCACCTGTCTGGCAAGGCGTTGATGGTAGCGGCAACGTCGGTCGCGCGCCTCCCCGCCGTACTGCAACGCAGCGTCCGCCCGGCGGTCGCGCACGCATTGCGAAACCCGTCACGTTCAGGAGGGTGCCATGCCCCGCGCCATGGGGCGGCCTTGAAGCGGGCGCGGAAAGTGCGATATAGATACGCTTTCGTAGCGGCCCCCGCCAGAGATCGGGCCGTGCGCTTGGGGATAGGCAATGACTGAAAACACGACTGCGGGCGGGGAACTCGCAGGACTCCGGGTGATGGTCATCGATGATTCGAAGACCATCCGCAGGACTGCGGAAACGCTGCTCAAGCGCGAAGGCTGCGAGGTGGTCACCGCCACCGACGGCTTCGAAGCGCTTGCGAAGATCGCAGACCAGCAACCGCAGATCATCTTCGTCGACATCATGATGCCGCGCCTGGACGGCTACCAGACCTGTGCGCTGATCAAGGGCAACCAGCTGTTCAAGGCGACCCCGGTCATCATGCTGTCGTCCAAGGATGGCCTGTTCGACAAGGCGCGGGGACGCATCGTCGGCTCGGAGCAGTACCTGACGAAGCCTTTCACGCGTGAAGAACTGCTGGGTGCCATCCGCACATACGTCAACGCCTGACCAGGGGGGAAAGGCACAATGGCTCGTATCGTTCTGATCGAGGATTCACCGACCGACCGCGCGGTGTTCACCCAGTGGCTGCGCCGTGCCGGCCATGAGGTGCTGGAAGCGGACAACGCCGAGGATGGACTGCAGCTGGTCCGCGACCAGGTGCCGCAGCTGGTGCTGATGGACGTGGTACTGCCCGGCATGAGCGGCTTCCAGGCCACCCGCGCGATGGCCCGTGACGCAGCGATCAAGCACATCCCGGTGATCATCGTCAGCACCAAGGCGATGGAAACCGACAAGGCATGGGGCCTGCGCCAGGGCGCAGCCGATTACATCGTCAAGCCGCCGCGCGAGGATGAACTGATCGCGCGGATCAACGAACTGGTGGCCTGATGCGCTCGCCCTTCGACATCCTCGAAGCCTACGAACGGCGCAGCCTGGCCCATGCGGTGCAGCTGCCCGAACGGCAGTTCGCCCAAGACCTCTGGCGTGGCGTGGGCTACCGCGTCGGCCAGCGCCGGCTGGTATCCGATTTCCGCGAAGTGGTGGAAATCGTGCCGATGCCGCCGGTCACCCCGGTGCCGTGCGCGCAGCCGTGGCTGCTGGGCGTAGGCAACCTGCGCGGCAACCTGTTCCCGGTGGTCGACCTGAAGTACTTCCTGGAAGGCACGCGCACCGTGCAGCAGGAAGGCCAGCGCGTGCTGATCATGCGCCAGGCGGGTGGCGACGTCGCGCTGACCATCGATGAACTGTTCGGCCAGCGCAGCTTCGAACTGGACCAGCAGATCGCGGCCGGCACGCTGGCCGAAGGACGTTACGGCCACTTCGTCGATCGCGCCTTCCACGCCGACGGCCACGACTGGGGCGTGTTCTCGCTCTCGCTGCTGTCGCGTACCCCTGAATTCCGGCAAGCCGCGGCCTGAGGCCGGGCATCGCCCCCTGCATTGAAGATCGAGGTTGAACGATGAGTACTGCTTCGGACGCCACCAAGACCGGCAAGCTGCGGCTGGGCGGCAGCAACCTCTGGCTGTTCCTGCTGCTGGCATCGATGATCCTGTTCGGCGTCAACACCGGCGTCGCCACCTGGCAGGGCAGTCGCCTGGCCGATGCCGGCTCCAAGGCGGCCGACCTGCAGGTGCTGTCACAGCAGCTGGCCAACCAGGGCCGTGATGCGGTGGGCGGCAACGCGCAGGCGTTCACCGCCTTCAAGGCCACCCGCAACGCGATCGAACAGAACGTGTCGACCCTTCAGGGGCGCTACGGCAAGGAACCGGGCGTGTTCGGTGCGATCGCCACTCTGGCCGAGACCTGGGCGCCGCTGGGCAAGCAGGCCGGGCAGCTGGTTGCCAGTGAACCGGCGGTGCTGGCGCTGGCCGGCAATGCCAACAACTTCACCGGCGCGGTGCCGGGCCTGCAGGCCCAGCTGAACGAGCTGGTGCGCGCGATGTCCGCCTCGGGCGCGCCGTCGTCGCAGGTGTACAGCGCACTGCAGCAGGTCGTGGTGGCCGGCTCCATGGCCCGTCGCGTGACCGAAATGCGCGCCGGTGGCAGCGCTGCGGCGACGTCCGGCGATGCACTGGCACGCGACATCACCGTGTTCTCGCAGGTGCTCGACGGCCTGCGCAACGGCAACGAGGAACTGGGTATCACCGCCGTGCGTGGTGCTGCCGCCGTGGCCGCGCTGGAGCAGTCGCAGCAGAAGTGGGAAGCGATGAAGCAGGACGCCGACGCGATCCTGGCCAGCTCGCGCCAGCTGTTCGCCGCACAGTCGGCGGCCACTGCGCTGGGCCAGGGGTCGGCACACATGCTGGACGACAGCCGCAAGCTGTTCGAGGCGTTCTCCTCGTTCGGCTCGGTGTCCGATACCCGCCTGTTCCCGAACTTCTGGATCGGCGTGGTGTCCGGTGCGCTGTCGCTGATCGCGATCATCGGCTTCGTCTCCACCAACGTGCGCAGCCGCTCGCGCGAGCAGGAACTGCGTTACCAGACCCAGGTGGAATTCAACAGCCGCAACCAGCAGGCGATCATGCGGCTGCTGGACGAAATCTCCTCGCTGGGTGAGGGCGACCTGACCGTGAAGGCCTCGGTGACCGAGGACATGACCGGCGCCATCGCCGACGCGATCAACTACGCGGTGGACGAGCTGCGCCACCTGGTGACCACCATCAACGACACCTCGGCCAAGGTCGCGCTGTCCACCCAGGAAACCCAGGCCACTGCCATGCAGCTGGCAGAGGCGGCGGGCCATCAGGCCAACCAGATCACCTCGGCCTCGGACCGCATCGGTGAAATCGCGGCGAGCATCGAACAGGTGTCGCGCAACTCGGCCGAGTCGGCCGACGTGGCACAGCGCTCGGTGGTGATCGCTGCCGAAGGTGCCGGCGTGGTGCGCGAGACCATCCAGGGCATGGACCAGATCCGTGACCAGATCCAGGAAACCTCCAAGCGCATCAAGCGCCTGGGCGAGTCGTCGCAGGAAATCGGCTCGATCGTGGAACTGATCAACGACATTTCCGAGCAGACCAACATCCTGGCATTGAACGCGGCGGTGCAGGCGGCTTCGGCCGGTGAAGCGGGCCGCGGTTTCGCGGTCGTGGCCGACGAAGTGCAGCGCCTGGCAGAACGCACCTCGGGCGCAACCCGACGCATCGAGAACCTGGTCCAGGCCATTCAGGCCGATACCAACGAAGCGGTCACCTCGATGGAACAGACCACCGCCGAAGTGGTGTCCGGTGCACGCCTGGCCGAGGACGCCGGCACCGCACTGACCGAAATCGAGCGCGTGTCCAATGCACTGAACACCCTCATCAAGAACATCTCCATCGCCGCCCAGCAGCAGTCGGCTGCGGCCTCGGACATCACCCGCACCATGGGCGTGATCCGGCAGATCACCGGCCAGACCTCGCAGGGTGCCGGGCAGACCGCCGAATCGATCGGTCACCTCGCGCAGCTGGCGGCCGACCTGCGCCGTTCGGTCGCCGACTTCAAGCTGCCGGCGTGACGCGGGCAGGGCGGCGAGCAAGGAACCAGTCGATGAAGCATTTCCATTTCCCACGCCAGAACTCGCGCGGCCACCGCGCGGCGGCGAACGGAGCGCGTCCATGAGCAGTCTGCGCGATGCGATGAGCCACGCAGCGCTGGGCTGGGTCAAGCCCGAGCTGGACGAGACCCTGCGCCAGGTGCGCAACGAGGTCGAGTACTACGCGGAAGACCCGGCCGATGCCAGCCGCATGCGCATCTGCGCCGGCTACCTGCACCAGGTGCAGGGCACCCTGCGCATGGTCGAGCTGTATGCCCCGGCGATGGTGGCCGAGGAGCTTGAACAGCTGGCCAATGCCATCGGCGCCGGTAGCGTGGCTGATCGGGATGAAGCCTGCGCGACCCTGATGCGCGGCAGCGTGCTGCTGCCCGATTACCTGGAGCGCCTGCAGAACGGTCATCGCGATATTCCGATCGTGCTGATGCCGCTGCTCAACGAGATCCGTGCCGCGCGAGGCGAGGAAGGTGTGCATGACAGCGTGCTGCTGGCGTTCGCGCCGGACAGTGTCAGTGCCACCGAGGCCGAGCTGGACCATGCCCGTGGCAGCCTGAGCGGGCGCAACCGCGAGCTGCTGGATACCGTGGGCAGCGCGGTGAAGGAAGAACTGCTGCGCATCAAGGATGCGCTGGACCTGCACCTGCGTACTGGCGGTGCGCCCGAACAGCTGCAGACCCAGGCCAACGAACTTGGCGCCGTGGCCGATACGCTGGGCATGATGGGCCTGGGCGTTGCCCGCGGCGTGGTCGTGCAGCAGCGCGATGCGCTGCGTGGCGTGGTCGAAGGGCGCCAGCAGATCGACGAGAACCTGCTGCTGGATATCGCCGGCGCATTGCTCTACGTGGACGCGTCGCTGGACGACCAGGTCGCCCATCTGGGCGCCGGCGGCAGTGGCGAAGATGACCCCAGCGCGGTGGAGAACCGGCGCACGGTGGAGGTGCTGGCACATGAGGCCATCGCCAACTTCGCCGCCGCCCGCGAGCATTTCGTCGCCTTCATCGAAACCAGCTGGAACCATGCCGAGCTGCAGGACGTGCCGCGCCTGCTGGGCGATGTGTCCGGTGCGCTGCGCATGCTCGACCTGAACACCGCCGCCGATTACCTGCGCGGTGTGCAGCAGTACATCGAAGCCGAGCTGATCGGTCGCCAGCGCGTGCCCAGTGGCCGCCAGCTGGACACCCTGGCCGATGCCATGGCCAGCCTGGAGTACTACCTCGAGGCTCTGCGCGACCGCCGCCCGGGCCGCGAGGACATCCTCGACATCACCCGCAGCAGCCTTGAAGCGCTGCGCTATTGGCCGTTGCCGGACCGCAATGCGGTGGAGCCTGTTGCCGCCGCGCCGATTCCGTTCGCATCGCTGCTGGTGGACCGCGAGCCGATCGCGCTGCAGGCCGAGCCGCTGCAGCCGGAGCCCATCGAGATTCCAGTGCAGCCGGCCGCGCCCGCCGCCGGTACGGTGCCGGTGCCGCTGCCGGACTTCACCTTCGATCCGCCACCGGCCACGCCTGCACCGGAGGTGGTGGACAACCGCCTGATGTTCGGGGCGCTGGGGAGTGTCGCCTCCACACCGCTGTCGCTGCATGACGACGCGGATGCACCGCTGGTCTTCGCCGCCTCCAGCGCGCCTGCGCCCGAGGTACCGCAATGGGATCTCGCACCGTTCCATCCGGACTCCGAGCCGACCGCGAGTGCCGAAGACGAGCGCAGTCCGACCTTCGCCAGCTTCGACCCGGTCAGTTTCGAACGGGCCGAAACCAGCGTGGAACCGGCGCCGCAGTGGACACTGTCGGAGGCAACACCACCGGCATTGGCCGATGTGGCTGTGATGGATGTCGAGGACGACGTCGACGCGTCGGTGCCCTTCGACACCGCTGACGTTGCCGCGCCCGTGTTCGACCCGGTGGCTGCCGAGCACGATGTGGTCGCCGCCGGTGACGACGTGGTGTTCCGTTTCGACGCCGATGCGCTGGACAATGCCGACGACGTGCTGTCGCTGCATGCGATGGAGACGCTGTCGCTGGACGACGACGCCGGATTGCACCCGGCGCTGGAGATCGTCGATCCCGCTGCATCCGTGCGGGTGGACGAAAGCCCTGTGGTTGCCGAAGCGGACGCGGTTCCGGCGGATGTGCAGGAGGACGTGCCTGCGCCGATGGCCGAGGTGCTGACGCCGGTCTCCGATGCACCGGCACCGGCGGTGTCGGTGATTGATATCGACACCATCGCGCCCATCGACTTCAGCGAAGCCGACGCGCAGTTCTTCGCCGAGCTGAGCGCCGCGGCGGCCGACTTCAATCCGCAGGCCATGGCGGCTCCGCCCGCTGCGGACATCCCGGTCGTGGCCGGGACCGAGGCCGGCTTCGAGGCCGGCTTCGAGGCCGGCTTCGACGACGATGCCGAGAACATCGACGAGGACATCCGCGAGGTGTTCCTGGAAGAGTTCGACGACGAGCTGGCCAACTTGGGCACGCTGCTGCCGGCATGGCGCACGCAGCTGGACAACATGGACCGGCTGCGGCCGATCCGCCGCATCTTCCACACCCTCAAGGGCAGTGGCCGCCTGGTGGGTGCACGCACCCTGGGCGAGTTCGCCTGGAAGATCGAAGGCATGCTCAATCGCGTGCTCGATGGCAGTCGTCCGGCGACTCCGGCGGTGCTGGCGATGGTCGACAACGCCCATGCCGCGCTGCCGCAGCTGAACGCCGCGCTGCGCCATGGCCAGCGCATCAGCGTGGACCTGCAGGCGATGCAGGCCATTGCCGATCGGGTCGGTGCCGGCGAGGAGACCTTCTACGTGCCGTTGCCGGCTGCGGCCGCACCGGCAGCGACACTGGCCGAGTCCGAAGGCGAAGACGAAATCAGCCGCCTGCTGGAAGCCGAGGCCGCTGCGTCGGCGCAGGCCGATGCCACGGCGGTGGCGGAAGACGCCGGTACCCCGGCCAACATCGACAGCGTACTGCGCGAGATCCTCGAGGCCGAGGTCGAAGTCCACCAGGCGACCCTGCAGGAATGGCTGCGCTCGGCGCAGCAGGCACCGCAGCCGGTCAGCGACGCACTGCTGCGTGCGGTGCACACCATGAACGGCGCCTTCGCGATGACCGAAGTGCCGGAAATCACGGCGGTCACCGGCGGTGCCGAGTCCTACATCAAGCGCGCCCTGGCCGCCGACGTGGTGCCTGGCGACGAGGGCGTAGCTGCACTGGATGCGACCGCGCAGGCGATCACCGCGACCATGGAAGCGCTGCAGGCCGAACAGCCGCGGATTGTTCCGCAGGGCGCGTTGGTGCAGCGGCTGCAGGCATTGGCCGGCGAGCTGCCGGAAGCGCGCTGGCCGCTGTTCGCGCTGGAAGACGAGGACGAGGAGGGCGTCGAGCTGGCGCCTGATGCCGAGCAGGCATCCGCGGCCGAAGCGCCGCTGGCCGGGCTGGACACGCTGGACGAAACCAGCAT
This sequence comes from Stenotrophomonas sp. STK17_22, assembly GCF_051983905.1. Lineage (NCBI taxonomy): Bacteria > Pseudomonadati > Pseudomonadota > Gammaproteobacteria > Lysobacterales > Lysobacteraceae > Stenotrophomonas > Stenotrophomonas sp. STK17_22. The sequence goes on along the minus strand of NZ_CP197010.1, from coordinate 3,977,608 downwards.
GCCGTCCGCTTTCGATGCGGCGACCGATCTCATTGCCGAGCCGCAGTCGCATGCCGAAGATGCGCTGGAACCGGTTCCAGCTGCAACCGGGCTGGAGGCGCTGGACGTCGCAGCCGACAGCGGCCTGGACGTGGGCGAGCTGACCGCCAGCGACGATCTTTCGCGTTACTTCGACGCCGGCTGGCCGTCGGTGCCGGGCGAAGGTGAACCTGCCGCGGACGACACCGGCGCGATTGAATCGATCCAGCCGATTGAAAGTGCGCCTGATGTTGCCCAGCACGAATCAGATGCCGTGCCGGCGATCGCGACGGTCGACGACGCTGACCTGACCCTGGCGGACGATCTGTCGCCGTACCTCGACGCCAGTGCGCTGCCGGTGGATGACCGCGACGCGGAAGAGTTGCCGGTGTCTGCGGAAGTTGACGCGATCGACCTGAATACGCCGTTGCCGTTTGATTCGGACAGTGACGATGACAACGTCATTGACGACGCTGCTGCACTGCCACTCGACAGCGAGCTGTCGAGCCTGCAGGATGAAATGGCTGTGCCGGGTTTTGCAGAACCGGTCACGCTGGCAGCCGCGCTCGAGGCCGGCCTGCACGTGATCGCGGAGGAGCAGACCCTGGACGACGACGGGCAATGGCCCGTGATCGGCCTCCAGGCCAGCGAACTCGCGCCGGGTGAGGCAGATGCCTTTGCCGAGGATGCGGACGTCGGCGGGGAGGCGGCGGTCGGTGAAGGAGAGAGCGCCGATCAGCCGTCCCCGGCGACGGTGATTGAGGAGATCACCGCAGAGGCGCCGCAGGGCGGCACTGCTGCGGTGCGCTTCTTCGAAATGGAAGACGCACCGGGCCAGGGCACGGTCAATACTGATGCACAGGTTGCAGCGACAGACATCGTGCCGCGTGCGCCGCACCACGAGCAGGCACCTGTTGCGGCGGATGCCGAGGACGGCGCCGATGCACTCGACTTCAGCGTGTACGACCGCGAGCTGGTCGATATCTTTGTCGAGGAAGGCAAGGACCTGCTCGACCACTGCGATGGCCTGATCAGCGAACTGCGCGATGCACCGCAGGACCGCGAGGTGCTGGCCGGCCTGCAGCGTGACCTGCACACCCTGAAGGGTGGCGCACGCATGGCTGGCATCAACGCCATCGGCGATCTCGGCCACAGCATCGAATCGCTGCTGGAGGCGGTGGCCGCTGGCCGCACCGAGATCGAGCGCCGCGACGTGCAGTTGCTGGAGCGTGGCTTTGACCGCCTGCACCAGTTGCTCACCCGCACCGGCGCGCACCGCGTGGTGGAGCCGGCGCAGGATCTGGTCGAAGCCTTCGAGGTCCGCACCACCATCGATATCGCCGCAGCCGCTGCGGCCGCGCGTGTGGCAAGCGAGATCGAGACCGTGCCCGCACAGGCCGCGGGCCCGCTGGCGACCCTGATCGAAGCGCCGCTGTCGGCTCCGCTTCCGGCCGAGGGCGTGGTCGATGAAGATCCGCTGGCGCGTCCGCAGCAGGAGCAGGTCCGAGTGCGTGCCGACCTGCTCGACCGCTTGGTCAACCATGCCGGTGAAGTGGCGATCTACCGCTCGCGGCTTGAACAGCAGCTGGGTGCCTTCCGTGGTGCCATGGGCGAACTGGAGCGCACCAATGCGCGACTGCGCGACCAGCTGCGGCGACTCGACCTGGAAACCGAGGCGCAGATCGTCGCCCGCTACCAGCGCGAACAGGACCAGGCCGACCAGAAGTTCGATCCGCTGGAGCTGGACCGCTTCTCCACCCTGCAGCAGCTCAGCCGTGCGCTGAACGAGTCGGCGGCCGACCTGGGGGGCCTGCAGGGCGTGCTGGACGATCTGTCGCGCCAGTACGATTCGCTGCTGCAGCAGCAGTCGCGCGTCAGCTCCGAGCTGCAGGATGGCCTGATGCGCGCGCGCATGGTGCCGTTCGATGGCCTGGTGCCGCGCCTGCGCCGCGTGGTCCGCCAGTCCGGCATGGATACCGGCAAGCAGGTCCACCTGACCCTGGAAGGAACCCACGGCGAACTGGACCGCAACGTCCTCGACCGCATGGTCGCGCCGCTGGAACACATGCTGCGCAACTCCGTGGCCCATGGCCTGGAAGCGCCGGAACAGCGCCGCGCCGCCGGCAAGCCGGAGGAGGGCGAGATCGCCATCCGCCTGCACCGCGAAGGTTCGGAAATCGTGCTGGAAGTGGCCGATGACGGTGCTGGCCTGGACCGCGAGGCGATCCGCCGCCGCGCCATCGACCGTGGCCTGCTGGCCGCCGATGCGCAGCCGAACGAGCAGGAGCTGGACAACCTGATCTTCGCGTCCGGCTTCACCACCGCCGACCAGGTCAGCCAGCTGGCCGGTCGTGGCGTGGGCATGGACGTGGTGCGCAACGAAGTGCGCCAGCTCGGTGGCTCGGTCGACATCCAGTCGGTGCGGGGCCAGGGCGTACGCTTCACCCTGCGCCTGCCGCAGACGCTGGCCGTCACCCAGGCGGTGTTCGTGCAGATCGGCGAAACCACCTTCGCGGTGCCGGTGGCCTCGGTCAGTGGTATCGGCCGCCTGTCGCGCGAGCGTTTCGAAGCCGCCGACAGCAGCTACCGTTACAGCGGCGAAGACTATCCGCTGTACGACCTCGGCAGCCTGGTCGGGCAGGCCCCGGCGCGTGCCGATGGCCAGGACCAGGTGCCGCTGCTGCTGGTCCGTGCCGGTGATCTGCGTGCCGCCGTGGCGATCGACCAGGTGCTGGGCAACCGCGAAATCGTGGTCAAGCCGGTCGGCCTGCAGATCGCGTCGGTGCCGGGCATCTACGGTGCCACCATCACCGGCGATGGCCGCGTGGTGGTGATCCTGGACGTGGCGCCGCTGGTGCGCCGCTTCCTCGCCAACCCGACGCTGCCTGTGCTGGCCAACGCACCGCGCCAGGAGCGCCAGGTGCCGCTGGTGATGGTGGTCGACGACTCGCTGACCATGCGCAAGGTCACCGGCCGCATCCTCGAACGCCACAACTTCGAGGTCAGCGTCGCCCGCGACGGCGTGGAGGCGCTGGAGCGGCTGGAAGAGCGCGTGCCGGACCTGATGCTGCTGGATATCGAGATGCCGCGCATGGATGGCTACGAGCTCGCCACCGCGATGCGTGCCGACCCGCGCTACAGGGACGTGCCGATCGTGATGATCACTTCGCGCAGCGGTGACAAGCACCGCCAGCGCGCCTTCGAGATCGGTGTCCAGCGTTACCTGGGCAAGCCGTACCAGGAACTGGACCTGATGCGTAACGTGTACGACCTGCTGGGGATCGCCCGTGTCCGTGAGTGAAACCCAAGCGGCTCCGGCCGTGGCCCTGCTGGCCCGTCCCGGCGCGGCGCGCGAGCGCCTGCGTGAGGCGTTGTCGCACGCCGATGTGCAGCTGGTGCTGGAAGATGATCCCAACACGCTGGAGGCGCGGGTCCTGCAGGAGGCGCGCCCGCAGTTCGTGGTGATCGCGCTGGAAGCCGCCATCGAGGACGCCTTGGAGCGCCTGGAAGCGGTGCTGTCCGCACCGGGCCTGACCCTGGTGTTCGACGAGGCCGAGCTGGCCGCACGTCGTGATGGCTGGGAGGCTCAGCGCTGGGGCCGTCATCTGGCCGCCAAGCTGCATGGCCACCAGCAGGTGTTGCCGCCGGGGGCCGAAGAAGAACCCAGCCTGCAGCTGGAGCCGGGCCACCCGGCACCGCCGCCGGCGCCACAGGAAGAGGCGCTGCAGCCGCACCTGGACCAGGCATTGAGCTGGGCCGGCGAGGTCCCCGCTGACACTCTGTACTCGCCGCCTGTACAGCTGCACGAACCGATCGCGCTGGAACAGGCGCTGGCCGCGCTGCAGCCGGTGGTGCCTGAGCCGCTGCAGGCCCCCGCACTGCCGTCGCTGGCAGAGACCGCGTCCGCAGTACCGCCGCTACCGCCGGTCTCCTTCGACCACACCGCCTGGTCGCTGGTCGAGGACGAGGCCGATGCCTCGGCAACCGCTCCGCACCACGCTGCGGTGGAGGCTCCGCTGCCTTCCTTCGATACCGGTCATCTGAGTCTGGTCGATCTGGACGCTGCTGCGCCCGTGGGCGCACGCGCCGGATCGCTGCTGGTGCTGGCCGGCATCGGTGGCCCGGATGCGCTGCGTCGCCTGCTCGGCGCGCTGCCGCCTTCGCTGAGCGTGCCCGTCCTGGTGCACATGCGCCTGGATGGCGGGCGCTACGGCAACCTGGTCAAGCAGATGGCACGCGTGTCGCCGTTGCCGGTGCAGCTGGCTGAAGCCGGCGAGCGTGCAACTCCGGGTGAAGTGCACGTGCTGGCCGATGACATCGGCGTGCAGGCAGCCAGTGACGGCCTGCATTTCGTCAGCGACGCGCAGGGCATTGCGATTGCCGCGCTGCCAGCTGACCACACCGCGCTGGTCCTGCTCAGCGGCGCTGACCTTGCGCATGTTGGTCCGGCGCTGGATCTGGCCGCCGCCGGTGCATGGGTGGCCGGGCAGGTGGGCGAGGGCTGCTACGACCCGGCTGCGGCCACGGCGGTGGTTGCTGCCGGCATGGTGGCCGGTGAACCGCAGGAACTGGCGCAGGCGATTGCCGCGCGCTGGGGTGAGCAGGACGACAACGGAGAAGCACCATGAGCTATGCCAGCAATGACGAAATCCGCGGCGTCCTGATCCAGGCCGGCAACGCGCGCGTGCTGCTGCCCAATGCCACCGTGGCCGAAATGATGTCGCGCGTGCCGGTGCAGCCGGTCTCCGGTGCGCCGCGCTGGCTGGTCGGCGAGATCGGCTGGCATGGCTGGCAGGTGCCGCTGGTGTCGTTCGCACGTCTTTCGGGACTGGGCGAAGAAGCCGTGGGCGGCCACAACAAGGTGGTGGTGCTGAAGGCCCTCAGCGGCAACGCGCAACGCCCGTACTACGCCCTGCTGACGCAGAACTTCCCGCAGCTGATTTCGGTGCCGCGCGACGGCCTGCTGGCTGACGCCTCGGAAGAAACCTTGCCGGACATCGTGCACATGCGTGTGCTGCTGGGCGAGCAGAGCGCGCTGCTGCCGAACCTGGACGCGCTGGAAGCCGCCCTGGATTCGCTGGCGGCCTGATCGGACATCCGCCGGGCATTTTGAATTCCCGGTAGTGCCGGCCGCTGGCCGGCATCCACGGAATCATGCGGTTGCCGGCCAGCGGCCGGCACTACCAGGAATCGGGCCTTACCCCAGATCCCCCAACCGTGCCTGCAACGCTGCAATCGCGGCCAGGCCGGCCGTTTCCGTGCGCAGGATGCGCGGTCCCAGCTGCAGGCCCTGGAAGCCCGCGGCCGCCAGTTGATCACGGTCGCGTGGCGACCACCCCCCTTCCGGACCGATTGCAATCACGATGCCCCCGGCAGGCGCGGCGTCCAGCGTCGACAGCCTGTGCGCACCCTGCGGGTCCAGGGTCAGCCGCAGCGTATCGGGCGGCAGCGCCGCTGCCGCCTGCGCCAGCGACAGCGGGGATCCCACCTGCGGAATGCGCGCGCGCCCGGACTGGCCGCAGGCCGAGGTCACCACATTGTTCCAGTGCGCCACGCGCTTCTCCGCCCGTGCTGCATCCAGCTTCACCTCGGTGCGCTCGGCGTTGACCGGAATGATCGCCGCCACGCCCAGTTCGGTGGCTTTCTGCAGGATCAGGTCCATCTTCTCGCCACGGGCGATGCCCTGCAGCAGGGTGATCGCCAGCGGCGATTCGTTGTCGATGGCCTGCACGGCGTCGATGCGCACCTGCACTTCGCGCTTGCCGGCCACGGTCAGCGTGGCGCTGTAGTCATGGCCGTCGCCGTTGAACAGCACACAGGTATCGCCCTCGCGCAGGCGCATCACCCGCACCAGATGGTTGGCGGTCTCTTCCGGCAGGGTCACGGTCTGGCCGCTGTGCAGCGCCAGGTCGATGGGGCAGCGGGTCACGCGCATGCAATCGCCTCGTCAATCGCCGCCAGCGTGGTATGTGCCAGCAGCTCCAGTTGTTCGTCATCCACGCAGTAGGGTGGCATCCAGTACAGCACGTCGCCCAGCGGACGCAGTACCACACCGCGCTTCAGCGCGGCCTTGTAGGCGTGCAGGCCCAGCCGCATGGCCGGGTCGAACGGTGTGCGCTTGTTGCCATCGCGCGACAGCTCGAACGCCACCACCATGCCGGCCTGGCGCACGTCGGCCACGTGCGGATGGTCGCTGAACGGTGCGGCCAGCGTGCCCATCACCGAGGCGATGCCGCGGTTGCGGGCGATCACATCGTCGTCGCGGAAGATGTCCAGCGTCGCCAGCGCGGCCGCGCAGGCCAGCGGGTTGCCGGTGTAGCTGTGCGAATGCAGGAACGCGCGCTCGCGCGAGTCGTCGAGGAACGCGTCGTACAGGGCCTGCGTGGCCAGTACCGCGGCAAGCGGCAGGAAGCCGCCGGTCAGGCCTTTCGAGAGGCACATCAGGTCCGGCATCACCCCGGCCTGCTCGCAGGCGAACAGGGTGCCGGTGCGGCCAAAGCCTGCGGCGATCTCGTCGGCGATCATGAATGCACCGTGCGCATCGCACAGTTCGCGCACGCGCTGCAGGTACACCGGGTCGTGCATGCGCATGCCGCCGGCGCACTGCAGGCGCGGTTCCAGGATCACCGCGCAGATCTCGCCCGGGTGCTGGTCGAACAGCGTGGCCAGTCCATCCGCGGCCTGCCGCGCGCGATCTGCCGCACTCTGGCCCGGCTCGGCCAGGTAAGCGTCGGGCGAGGGCGCGAACAGGCCTTCGGCCAGCAGCGGTGCATAGACACGGCGGTACAGGGGGATGTCGCCCAGCGCGAGCGCGCCCAGGGTCTCGCCGTGGTAGCCGTTCTCCAGCGCGATGAAGCGCGTGCGGCGCGGCTCGCCACGGTTCTGGAAATACTGGAAGGCCATCTTCAGCGCCACTTCCACGCCGGCGGAGCCGTTGTCGGCGTAGAACACCTTGGCCAGCGGTTCGCGGCCAGGCTGGCGCGGGGCCAGCGCCAGCAGGCGTTCGGCCAGGGTGATGGCTGGCTCATGACCGAAGCCGGCCAGCATCACCTGTTCCAGCTGCGTGGCCTGGGCGGCGATGGCACCACCGATGCGAGGTTCGGCATGACCGAACAGGTTGGTCCACCAGCTGCTGACCGCGTCCAGGTAGCGGTTGCCGTCGTGGTCGAACAACCAGGCGCCCTGGCCGCGTGCGATCGGGACCAGTGGCAGGGTGTGCGGATGCTCGCGCATCTGCGTGCACGGGTGCCACAGCACCTGCAGGTCGCGCTGCCGCCAGTGCTCGACCAGCGGGGAGGGGGTTGGGTCTGCTAGCATTTCGGGCTCATGAACATGTTGCTGCCTGCACATTCTATCGGCCCCGGCGCAGGCGCCGGCCGCCGCGGAGATTCCGCATGAACGATGACCGTGCCGGCCGTCGCTTGCCGATCATCCATCGGATCACCGATGAGGAGAACGGTCCCTTCCAGCGCCAGCACCTGGACTTGGAGTTCTCCAACGGCGAACGCCGCCGCTTCGAGCGGCTGGTCAGCCGGGGGCATGGCGCGGTGGTGGTGGTGCCGATGCTCGACGACGAAACCGTGCTGCTGGTACGTGAATACGCCGCCGGCATGCACCGCTACGAACTGGGCTTGGTCAAGGGCCGGATCGATGCCGGCGAGACCCCCGAGCAGGCCGCCGACCGCGAACTGAAGGAAGAGGCCGGTTACGGCGCGCGCCGGGTGGACGTGCTGCGCGCGATGACCCTGGCCCCGACCTACATGAGCCACCAGTCGTGGCTGGTGGTGGCGCGCGACCTGTACCCGGAAAAGCTGGCCGGCGATGAGCCGGAAGAGCTGGAAGTCGTTCCGTGGAAGCTGGCCGAGCTGGACCAGCTGATGCTGCGCGAGGACTTCTCCGAGGGACGCTCGCTGGCAGCGCTGTTCATCGCCCGCCAGTGGCTGCAGGGAACGCGATGATCAAACTGACCACGGACCTGCGCGAGACCGCCATCGCCATTGCCCAGGAAGCCGGACAGGCCATCATGCAGGTCTATGCCGACGGCTTCGACGTGCAGATCAAGGATGACAACAGTCCGGTCACCGCAGCCGACCTGGCCGCCAACCAGGTCATCGAGCAGGGCCTGCAGCAGCTGACCCCGGATCTGCCGATCCTGTCCGAGGAATCGGCGCAGGTCCCCTGGGAACAGCGCCGCCACTGGGGCGCCTACTGGCTGGTCGATCCGCTCGATGGCACCCGTGAGTTCGTCAAGCGCAACGGCGAGTTCAGCGTCAACATCGCGCTGATCTACCAGGGCGCACCGGCCTTCGGCGTGGTGCTGGCCCCGGTGACCGGCATCGTCTGGCATGCCATGCGCGGGGAGCTGGCCTATCGCCGGCAGGGCCTGCACGACACCGTGTTGCGCACCCGCACGCCGGCCACCGCACCGCTGCGGGTTGCCGCCAGCCGCTCGCACCGCTCACCGGAAACCGAGGCGCTGCTGGCGCGCATGGGCCGCATCGAGACCATCGCACAGGGCTCATCGCTGAAGTTCTGCCGGATCGCCGAAGGCGGGCTGGATGTCTATCCCCGGCTGGGCCCGACCTCCGAATGGGACACCGCCGCCGGCCAGTGCGTGCTGCACGCCGCCGGTGGCGCGGTGCTGTCGGCGGCGACCGGCAAGCCGTTCCGCTACAACCGCCGCGAGACCCTGTTGAACGGTGATTTCATTGCCCTTGGTGACACCAGCCTGCCCTGGCGCGACTGGTTGTCCGATTGACCCTGGAGACCGCATGAGCGCGCACGACACCCCCACCACCGGCAGTGCCGCCAGCAACGAATTGGAACGCCTGCTGTCGATCATGGCGCGCCTGCGTGATCCGCAGGGTGGCTGCCCCTGGGACCTGGAACAGAACTTCGCGACCATCGCGCCGTACACCATCGAGGAAGCCTACGAGGTGGCCGATGCCATCGATCGGGGCGACCTCGATGATCTCTGCGATGAGCTCGGCGACCTGCTGCTGCAGGTGGTGTTCCATGCGCGCATGGCCGAGGAGCAGGGCGCCTTCGCCTTCGCCGAGGTCGCGCGCGCGATCAGCGACAAGATGCAGCGCCGCCACCCGCACGTGTTCGCCGATGTCAGCGTCGATGACGCCGATGGGGTGACGCGTAACTGGGATGCGATCAAGCGCGCCGAGCGAGTCGCCAAAGGAGAGCAGGACACTTCCGCGCTGGCCGGCATCTCGCGTGGCCTGCCCGAATGGCAGCGAGCGGTGAAGCTGCAGTCGCGCGCGGCCAAGGTCGGTTTCGACTGGCCGGGCCCGTTGCCGGTGCTGGACAAGGCGGCGGAGGAACTGCAGGAGCTGCGCGAGGAGTTCGAGCGCGGCGATATTGCCGGCAACAAGGCGCGCCTGCAGGAAGAGCTGGGCGATCTGCTGTTCGTCTGCGCCAACCTGGCACGCCACGCCGATATCGATCTGGGTGCGGCGCTGCGCGGGGCCAACCACAAGTTCGAACGCCGCTTCCGTGCGATGGAAGCGCAGGCTGACGCCCAGGGTGGAGCGCTGGCGTCGATGGACCTGGATGCGCAGGAAGCACTGTGGCAGCACGCCAAGGCGGCGGAGAAGGCGTGAAGACGCTCGCGCTGTTCCTGCTGACCGCGCTGGCCGAAATTGTCGGCTGCTACCTGCCGTGGTTGTGGCTGCGCAAGGGCGGCAGCGTGTGGCTGCTGCTGCCGGCTGCCGCCAGCCTGGCCCTGTTCGCCTGGCTGCTGACCCTGCACCCGACCGCCAGTGGCCGGGTCTATGCGGCCTACGGTGGTGTCTACATCGGCACCGCGCTGTTCTGGCTGTGGCTGGTCGATGGCATCCGCCCCAGCCGCTGGGACCTGTTCGGCGCAGCCCTGTGCCTGGCCGGCATGGCGGTGATCATGTTCGGGCCGCGCACGCCCCCGGTGTAGCGTCGAGCCATGCTCGGCCGCTTCGGCTTTTGTAGCGTCGAGCCAGGCTCGACCGCTTCCGCTCTTATGTAGAGTCGAGCCATGCTCGACTGCAACTGGGAGGGCCAGTCGAGCATGGCTCGCCTCTACAAAGGCAGCGCGGATCATGCACTGCCTTGTCAGAATCGGCCACGCTGTCCAGGCCGCTTTCCCTCCCGGGAAGGCGCATGATGGCGGTGACCACGGCCCCCGGAACACGCACATGTCCCGCTTCGCCAGCTTCCGCGAGTTCTATCCGTTCTATCTCAGCGAGCACCGCCACCCGGTATCGCGCCGGCTGCACTTCGTCGGCAGCTGCGGCGTGCTGCTGCTGGTCGTTGCAGCGATCCTGCGCGGGCAGCCGGTGCTGTTGCTGGCCGCCCTGTTCTGCGGTTACAGCTTCGCCTGGGTCGGCCATTTCTTTTTCGAGAAGAACCGACCGGCCACCTTCCAGCACCCGCTGTACTCGTTCATGGGCGACTGGGTGATGTTCGCCGACATCCTGCGCGGGCGCGTGCCCTGGTAGCTCCGCTGTGAATGTGGCCTTCACGCGCTATGCTGGGGCCTGGACGTCATAGATAAGGAAAGCAAGATGTTCCCGACCATGTTCTTTACCGTGGTACTGGCCTTCGTGGCCGTGGTGATCCTGTTCAAGGCAGTACGGATGGTGCCCCAGGGCTACGAGTGGACCGTCGAGCGCTTCGGGCGCTACACGCACACCATGACCCCCGGCCTGCATTTCCTGATCCCGATCGTGTACGGGGTGGGGCGCAAGGTGAACATGATGGAGCAGGTGCTGGACGTGCCCAGCCAGGAAGTGATCACCAAGGACAACGCCGCCGTGCGCGTGGACGGCGTGGTGTTCTTCCAGGTACTGGATGCCGCCAAGGCCGCCTATGAGGTGGCCAACCTGGAAGTGGCGATGATCGCCCTGGTGCAAACCAACATCCGTACGGTGATCGGTTCGATGGATCTGGATGAATCGCTCAGCCAGCGCGAGGTGATCAATGCCCAGCTGCTGAGCGTGGTCGACCATGCCACCAATCCCTGGGGCGTGAAGGTCAACCGCATCGAGATCCGCGACATCCAGCCGCCGCGCGATCTGCTGGATGCGATGGCGCGGCAGATGAAGGCCGAGCGCGAAAAGCGCGCGCAGATCCTCGAGGCAGAGGGTTCACGGCAGTCGGAGATCCTGCGCGCCGATGGCGAGAAGCAGGCCACCGTGCTGGAAGCCGAAGGCCGTCGCGAAGCCGCGTTCCGCGATGCCGAGGCGCGCGAGCGCCTGGCCGAGGCCGAAGCGATGGCGACCAAGGTGGTGTCGGCGGCGATTGCCGAGGGTGACGTGCAGGCGATCAACTATTTCGTCGCGCAGAAGTACGTGGAAGCGTTCAAGGAGCTGGCCAGTTCGCCGAACCAGAAGCTGGTGCTGATGCCGATGGAGGCCAGTGGCGTGATCGGTTCGATCGCGGGCGTGGCCGAACTGGCGAAGCAGGCGCTGGCCAGCCAGGACAACAAGGCCGCCGGCAAGCGGCCGCCGCCGCTCGGAGGCTGACATGCGCTGGGAAGTCGTCGGTTGGGGCGCGCTGGCGCTGCTGCTGTTCGCGGCCGAAGCGCTGGCGCCGGGTGCGTTCATGCTGTGGATCGGCATTGGCGCGGCGGCAGTGTTCGTACTGGTTGCGGTGTTCAGCGACATTCCACTGATGTGGCAGGTGATCGCCTTCGTCCTGCTGAGTGTGGTCTCGATCCAGTGCTACCGGCGCTGGGGGCGACCGCGGGCACGGCCCAGCGATGCGCCGTTGCTCAACCGCCGTACGGAGCAGTTGATCGGCCGGGAGGTCGCATTGCAGCAGGCCATCATCGGCGGCCAGGGACGGGTCAGCATTGACGATGCGTCCTGGCAGGTGAGTGGTCCGGAGCTGCCTGCAGGTACGTGGGTGCGGGTGCGCAGCGTGCAGGGCACGGTGCTGGTGGTCGAGGCCATGGCCCAGGGCTGAGGCTGCGGTGGTTTGGCCGCGTCCGCGGGTCGTCAAGGCCAGCGGGCGCGGTCGCATGAGGTGTGCTTGCAGATGGCCGCTGCGCTGCGGCACGCCTGCGGGCGACCGATCTGGGATAATGGGGATTCTTGTTTCCTCTGCTGCCGGACCCGGTCATGACCCAGAAGACGCTGCTCAACGATACCCACCGCGCCCTTGGCGCCAAGATGGTCGATTTCGGGGGTTGGGACATGCCCATCCACTACGGCTCGCAGCTCGACGAGCACCACCTGGTTCGTCGCGAGTCGGGTGTGTTCGACGTCAGCCACATGACCGTGGTCGATCTGCGCGGTGACCAGGTCAAGCCGTTCCTGCGCCGCCTGCTGGCCAACTCGGTCGACAAGCTGAAGGTGACCGGCAAGGCGCTGTACTCGTGCATGCTGAATCCGCGCGGCGGCGTCATCGACGACCTGATCGTCTACTACCTGGGCGACGATTTCTTCCGTATGGTGGTCAATGCCTCCACCCGCGAGAAGGACCTGGCCTGGCTGCGCGAGCAGGCTGCACCGTTCGGCGTCACCGTCGAGCAGCGCCCGGACCTGGCCATCCTTGCCGTGCAGGGCCCGCAGGCACGCGACATCGTCATCGGCCTGGCCCGCGAAAGCGATCGCGCAGCGCTGGCCAAGCTGGGCCGTTTCGCCGCCCTGCAGGTGCGGTCCGATGATGGTGTCGAACTGTTTGTCGCCCGTACCGGTTACACCGGCGAAGACGGCTTCGAAATCCTGCTGCCGCAGGACGCCGTGGTCGCGTTCTGGAACCGCCTGCTGGCGGCGGGCGTGAAGCCGGCCGGCCTCGGCGCACGCGACACGCTGCGCCTGGAAGCCGGCATGAACCTGTACGGCCAGGACATGGACGAAGAGATCAGCCCGTACGAAGCGGCGCTGGCCTGGACCGTGTCGCTGGACGAAGGTCGCGACTTCATCGGCCGCGACGTGCTGGAAGCGCAGAAGGCTGCCGGCACCGCGCGTCAGATGATCGGTCTGGTGATGGACGAGAAGGGCGTGCTGCGCCATGGTCAGGCGGTGACCACCGCCGGCGGCCAGGGCGAGATCCTGTCCGGCACCTTCTCGCCGACCCTGGCCAAGGGCATCGCCTTCGCCCGTGTACCGGCCGGTGAACTGGGCGAGGTCACCGTCGACATCCGTGGCCGGCAGGTGCCGGTGCGCGTGGTCAAGTTCCCGTTCGTGCGCGAAGGCCAGGCCCAGCCCGGCGTGCTCGCCGACGCCTGATCCGAAACTGCCGATCGTCACTGACAGCAGTGGCGGCCGGTTGGTTACACTAGCCCCGTTTTTTCCACCCCTGCATATCTCTGGAGCAGTCCCATGAGCGAGATCCCCGGCGACCTCAAGTTCCTCAAGTCCCATGAGTGGGCCCGTGTCGAAGGCAATGGCCGTGTCACCGTCGGTATTTCCGACCACGCCCAGGGCCTGCTGGGTGACCTGGTCTACGTCGAACTGCCGGAAGTCGGCGCCGACGCAAAGGCTGGCGAGCAGATCGCCGTTGTCGAGTCGGTGAAGGCCGCCTCGGACGTCTACAGCCCGATCAGCGGCAAGGTCGTCGAGGTCAACTCGGCGCTGTCCGACAAGCCGGAAACCATCAATGAAGATGCCTACGGCGAAGGCTGGATGTTCGTGGTCGAACTGACCAACGCCGAAGAGGTCAACGAACTGCTGGATCCGGACGCGTATGCCGAAGCCCTGGAAAACGACGACCACTGAGTCGTCACTTCCGGGTTCTGGAACGGCCACCTTCGGGTGGCCGTTTTTGTTTTGGCGAGTGCGTCGGACTCATGACGGCGGGTTCGCTCTGCACCCTCGGCGTGGCATCAGCCGACAGACGAACGGTGCCGATCAGCGTGCGCAGTTTTGCGCAAATCCGCGTTTCCGCCCCGCGCCAAAGCGATCGAATGTGAAAACTTTTCGCCCCCCGTTGCGGCCCCGTTGTGCTGGCGTTGGCGACGGTGCCGGTGACCATCGGCGATGCACGTGCGCTGTTGTCCGGAACATGTGCCTATCTGCGCAGAGTGCTTATTTCAAGTGTTTTTTGTTCAGAGAGCGCATCGACTTCGTCGTATGCGGCGCGCGTGCGCGCCGCTTCAATGGTCGTTGCAGGGCGCGCACGGCGGTGGGGAGGGCGGCGTCCGGGATGGCGCGGATGTGAAAATTTTTCGCGGGGGTTGTTGACAGTAAAAAAAACCGTGATTAGGTTTCGCCTCAGCAGACCTTGCCTGCCCAACCGAGTGCGCAGAATCAATCGTCCGATGCGAAGCAGCCCCTTCAAGACCACCGCGACCCTGATGACGGTGGACATGGCTCCGCTTCCCCCGGAGAAATGCAAGGCAACTCCCGTTCCGATGTCCGCTCCGCCGATCGAGGCGGGCATTGCCGCATCCGTAACGGCGCGCCTGACGCGCCGGCGGTCCCCGCACGCAGCATCCGCGGGTTTGATCCACCTGGGCGTTTCAACTCCCTATCACTGACGAGGAGCCATCCCATGGCAACCAAGAAAGCTGCGAAGAAGAAGCCCGCCGCCAAGAAAGCGGTGAAGAAGGTCGCGAAGAAGGCCGCTGCCAAGAAGGCAGTGAAGAAGGTCGCGAAGAAGGCGACCGCCAAGAAGGCAGTGAAGAAGGCTGCGAAGAAGGTCGCCAAGAAGACCACTGCGAAGAAGGCAGTGAAGAAGGCGGCGAAGAAGGTAGCCAAGAAGTCCACTGCCAAGAAGGCCGTCAAGAAGACCGCGAAGAAGGCCGTCAAGAAGGTAGCCAAGAAGGCCACCAAGAAGACTGCGAAGAAGGCAACGGCCCGCAAGCCGGCCAAGAAGGTCGCGAAGAAGGCAACTGCCAAGAAGGCCGTCAAGAAGACCGCCAAGAAGGCAGTAAAGAAGACCGCGAAGAAGGCGACCAAGAAGGCTGCCCCGAAGAAGGCAGCGAAGAAGGTTGCCAAGCGCAAGCCGGCCGCCCGCAAGAAGAAGGCTGCTCCGGTCGCTCTGCCGGCAACCCCGGCGCCGCTGATCTAAGTACTTCCCGATAGCCGCATCCTGAAACCCCCTTCCCTGACTGCCCAGCGGGGAGGGGGTTTTTTTATTTCACCATGACTCCAGCACCGAACTTCGCTGGACTACGCCGCAGCCAGATACAGCAGGTTTATCAATAACTTAGGCGGATTCATCATATGCCGGTGCTTTCTGAAACTTGACCCGGCTTCCATCCGCTTGGCTCCCAACAGGCTCCTGGAAATCGGGTCTTCCGAGGAGTCATCATGGCGAAAATCAAACTCACCAAGTCCGCAGTCGATGCGGCACAAGCCCAAGCGCAGCCAGTCGAACTGCGCGATACCCTGGTTCCTGGCTTCCTGTGCAAGATCACCCCGGCAGGCCGCAAGGTGTTCATGCTCCAGTACCGCACAAACGCCGGAGAGCGGCGCAAACCTGCCTTGGGCCTATACGGAGAGCTGACCGTCGAACAGGCTCGGTCGCTGGCGCAGGAGTGGCTGGCGCAAGTGCGCCGGGGTGGAGATCCTGCCGCAGAGAAGGCTGCAGCGCGTCAGGCACCCACGGTCAAGGAGCTGTGCATCAAGTTCATGGAAGACTACTCCAGCCAGCGTAACAAGCCGAGCACGCAGGAAGGCTACCAGAGCGTCATTGATCGCAACATCATCCCGATGCTTGGCCGCATGAAGGTGCAGGATCTGAAGCGGCCTGACGTGGCTTCGATGATGAAGAAGATGGCGCACAAACCCGCCGATGCGAACCGCACGTTCAGCGTGATGCGCAAGATGTTCAACTTGGCCGAGATATGGGGCTATCGCCCTGACGGCACTAACCCATGCCGCCATGTGCCCATGTACCCGAACGGCAAGGCGACTCACCTCATCAGCGACGAGGAAATGGGCAAGTTGTTTCGCTACCTTGACCAATTGGAGGCGGAAGGCCTGGAGCATGCCGTGATCCCGTTGGCCATCCGCCTGCAATTCGAGTTTGCCGCTCGCCTTTCTGAGATCGTCTCACTCCAATGGGATTGGATTGATCTGGAAAACCGGCGGGTGGTGTGGCCTGACAGCAAGACAGGCGGTATGTCCAAGCCCATGAGCGAAGAAGCCTATCGGCTTCTTTCGACGGCGGCTCGCAATGCTACGACGCCCCATGTATTACCGTCTCCGCGTCACCCTGATCGGCATTTGACCGACGGGGAGTATTACAACGGTTGGAGCCGCACTCTCAAAGCCGCTGGCGTGACGCATGTGGGTACGCACGGCATCCGTCACCGCTCGGCGACGGACATCGCCAATTCTGGCATCCCGGTGAAGGTCGGTATGGCTCTGACAGCCCACAAGACCGTGGCGATGTTCATGCGCTACGTCCACACCGAAGACAAGCCCGTGCGGGAGGCCGCCGAGTTGGTGGCGAACCGGCGCAAGGCGATCACCGGCGCTAAGCAATCCCCTGCGGAGGTGACGGCATGAGCAGGCGCAAGGTGTCCCCCTCTTCACCAGCAGCGCCGAAGGCACTGTTGGGTGACATTCGGGCACTGATTGAGGCTGCGCACCAGCGCGCCGCCTCGGCGGTCAATGCCGAACTAACCTTGCTGTTCTGGCGCATAGGCCAGCGCATCCATACGGAAGTGCTGGCCGGGCAACGGGCCGGGTACGGCGAGGAGATCCTGCCGTCTCTGGCCGAGCAGCTTGTCCGCGACTATGGACGCAGCTTCGCGGACAAGAACCTGCGCCGGATGGTGCAGTTCGCGGCCACTTACCCCAAGGAGCCAATTGTCGTGACGCTGTCACGACAATTGAGCTGGTCGCATTTCGTAGCCTTGCTGCCGCTGAAAGACCCCCTTCAGCGGGACTATTACGCTCAGATGGCGAGCACCGAGCGCTGGAGCGTGCGGACGCTACGCGAGCGCATCGACTCGATGTTGTACGAGCGCACGGCGCTATCCCAAAAACCGGAAGAAACCATCGCGCAGGAGCTGGCGACACTGCGCGATGCAAAGCGCATGACCCCAGCACTGGTCATGCGCGATCCCTACATCCTCGACTTCCTGGGGCTGCGAGATAGCTGGCAGGAAAGCGACCTGGAGGCAGCCATCATCCGCGAAATGGAAGCTTTCCTGCTGGAGCTGGGCGCGGGTTTCTGCTTCGTTGCCCGGCAGAAGCGCATCCAGATCGACGACGAGGATTTCCACCTTGACCTGCTTTTCTACAACCGCAAGCTGCGGCGGCTGGTGGCGGTGGAATTGAAGATCGGCGAGTTCAAAGCAGCCTACAAGGGACAGATGGAGCTTTACTTGCGCTGGCTGGACAAGCACGAGCGGGAGCCGGAAGAAGCCTCGCCGCTGGGGATCATCCTTTGCACCGGCAAGAAGCGCGAACAGATCGAATTACTGGAACTGGATAAGTCAGGCATTCACGTCGCCGAGTACCTGACCAGCTTGCCGCCGCGAGCGGTGCTGGGCGAGAAGCTGCAGCAGGCGACCGAGAGGGCGCGATTGCAGATCGAGCAGCGGGAGCCTGGCGAGAAGTCCTGACAGCAGTATCCGTGCGTCCTGGCGTACCGCCGTCGGGTTCGCGGGCTGCGCCCCGCGCTTCGTGCCGAATCGCAGCCATCCGGCTGCCCCCTGACGCCTTCGGCCCTCGTGGACCTGCGCGCTCCGCTTGCCCGAAAGCCGACTGTGTGACTGGGCGGGTTTAGGCGGTCTTGCTGTTCCCTTCACCGTATCACGGTGTTCTCGCCGTCAATGGCTGCACGCGCCATGCGCGCTTGCGGCACGTTGGCCGTCTGCGACCCCTGACTGCTTGCGCTGCGCCGTGCTGGCCACGGTTCCGGGCAATTCCGCCCGTGCAACCGGAGCACGATCATGTCGCAACTTTCTCTTTCTTCCTTCGATTCCGTTCTGATGGTTCGCAGCGCGCGTGGGCGCTACCAGCCAGCTTCTGCCAATCAGATCCTCGAAGCTGCACGCTTGGTCATCGACCAGAAAATGCCGCGCGGCGAATCCTTTACATCACCGATGGCGGTAAAGGAGTATCTGGGCACCAAGCTGGCGTGCCTGGAGCATGAAGTCTTCGCAGTGCTGTTCCTTGATACGCAGCATAGGCTGATCGAGTACAGCGAGCTTTTCCGGGGCACCATCGACAGTGCATCGGTGTACCCGCGTGAAGTTCTCAAGGAGGCACTGCGGCTCAATGCAGCGGCAGCCATCATTTCTCATAACCACCCGAGCGGGAATCCCGAGCCTAGCGCAGCCGATAAGTCGCTGACGAAGCGACTTCGGGAGGCGCTGGCAATGGTGGACGTGCGCGTGCTGGATCACATCATTGTTTGCGGCACGAGCACAACATCATTTGCAGAGCATGGCTTACTGTGAGTACAGGGGCTTCGGCCCCTTTTTACGATGTTTTTTTGGTTAGGCTCTCTTATAAAAAACCGAGACGCTGCCTCGGATTTTTATATGGGCAAAGGAGGCATCTCGACTCGGTGCGGCGATAGTAGCTCTCTCACAGAGCCCTCCTGCCGGGAATCTTGAGCCATTGCGGGCTGATATGAAGCTTACGCAATGGCTCAATAATGCACTCTTGGCAGAGACTTGATTACGCCAGTGTGACAGGGGTTTCTGTCACCGCTTTTACTGCCCAAGCTTTGCTCGCAATGTTTTATAGAAGTGTCTAGTTGCATCACCTCTGAATACAGTCGTCCCAGACGAAGCTGAGTCCATACTTGCTGTTACCACGCGCCTGGCTGCTTCTTTGGATGTCTCAGCGTATTTATCCAGATCAGAAGTGCTTCTGAGATATGGCCACTTCTTTAAATAATCTGGAAGCTCGATGTTTCCGCCAAATGTAGCAAGAGGAAAGTCCTTTTCCGTTGCAACACCTATTTCCCATGGTACCCACCATGACGCCTTGGTCGCCTCAGAAACAACAGCCAATAGTTGCGTGCATTTATCAAGTTCTTTTCTGACATGCGCAGCAACATCTTCACCATTGTTAAACTTTGGATCAATTACATCTAGGTAGCAGTCAATATTGTGATTATTCTTCAAGTGGCCTTGTATCCTCAAGGCTAATGCCGAGTCCAACTGCTGATGGGATAAAAATATCTTCATGCCCCCTCCTTTGGATGCAATTTACAAACGTTGTTTTTCAGCAAGAAGTCGGTAGTGCTCGCCTAGTACTGTCAATTTGCAGGACTTGCTTTGCATGGCAGCGTGCCACATGTGTGGTGCATTGACAGGCGCAACCAAGTTAAGGCGATTGTATCGCTGGAGTAGCGCGAATTTCCGCGTATTTTCAGGGTCTGGCGGAGGCATGCCGGGATCTCTACCCTTAAGTTCTGGCTCGAACGTAGGGTCAAGCTTGTATTCAAACCCACGTTGAGGGAAAAATTCAGTTATGCGTCTGAGATCATCAAGAGAGATCGGCGGATTGACCTTTCGAAGCGAGACGAATTGCCGGACGTTAGTTTTAAAAATCGGACGTTGTTCCCAAGCCCCCAGGGATTGGTCAACATGTGCATAAATGCTGCCCGGGGTGATGTCTCCAGTAAGGTTGGCCGCCCCTCCATGAAGAGCATCTACCAACAGGGTTGTGAATACGCCCCTACCATTTTCTTCCGTTGCATATTGATCAGCTGCTGAAGCAGTCAGGATCGTCAAACCTTCAGACAAACTGGCAAGCTCTCCTGCGACTGGAGGTGTGCCGGCTATTCCGGAATGGCAGCTATCAAGGATGATTATCTTGTTGCGTGCTGGCGATTTATTTGCCAATGCGAGGACTTCCGACAGCGATAGACCTTCGTCACCACGGCGAGAGTCCGTCGCCAGCAAATATCCTCCAGTTGCTTCAATATGCCCATGACCAGCAAAATAAAAAAGAGCAATATCAGCTTGCGCCTTGAAAAGCTCCTCAACCCGATCTTTTAATAAAGACCGTTCGACGCGATCTGTTGGGCCAGTCCCGGTGAACATTTTGCAATCGAAGTTGACGGAGCCATCCCCATGACGAGCTAGGACAGCTTGCACCGCGTGAGCGTCATCGACACATCCATATAAAGAGCCACCATGCTCGTAATGATTTATGCCAACGATAAGAGCTATGCGCATAACGTCACTCCGCGTATGTCAGAGACCGTTGATAAAGTTCTTTATGGCATCCCATGTCCATACGACAGTGTTTACGCCTTCAATTTTTGTCCTGTCATCGGAATAGGCCCAGATGCCCAGCACCTTTTTCCCCTCCTCACGTGCGCATGCAATCTCCCATTTCTGCCCGCTTGACGCCAAGGAGTTCTTGCTAATCAAGGCGATCACGCCATCCGATCGGCGAATTCGGGTACGGACTTTGTCTTTCCATTCCGACGCATAGGCTTCCTTGACTGACATATCTATGTATTCGAAAGGGGAATTTGTAAGAAGTGATTGACCTTTCAAAAAGTCCCTTTGCCTTTCGTCTTCAATAGCGAATGCAACGAAAATAACTTTCTTGTCTGCCATGTGATCCTCTTTTGCCGAAATGGTGTTGGAGTGCCTGTCGCGATACTTCGTATCGAATGTAACAGATATTTCGATATTAATCGTGTCGGACGCATAAGGCTGAAGGAACAAACATGGCGGGCGTCCCCGGCCCAAAAGCATGGCCGGTCGCGCTGTCGTGCCGCGCATCGAGCCTCGTTGCACGAGTCTCGCCCCTGTTCGGGCTTCCATCGTTCCCTCGCTCCGCTCGGCTGACGCCTACGGCCCGGCTTCCAGCTTCGGGCCTGCGCGCTTCGCTTGCGTGCGGTCTGCACATCGTGGCGGCCGTTGCCATGTCCAGCCGTCTCTCCTGACTCCATCACCTTGCTCGCGACTGTAGCCCGTGGCCGCGTGCCATCAAGGCGCGCCAGGCCGTGTCCTCGGCTGCGCCTGCGGGCCGCACCAACCTGTCGCTTTTCTCCTTGACGGCCCACGTCCGTGGGCTCCTGACCGTCGCGGGCGATGAACTCAGGAAAGACGGTGGCAACAGGGCCAACCGGGTTCCTCGTGCCAACCGCACCGAACAGCCGAAAGGCTGGGCTCCGAATCTAGGAATCCGGTGTGCGGTTTGAACAGCAAACCCTTTTCGTCAGGAGAAAGACCATGCTTGCATCCCGTTTTGCTTCCCGTTCCCCGGTACTGCGCAGCGATTCCCCGCTGTCCGATGACCAGATTCACCGCGTGGCCCCGTCCATCTTTGCGGAAGCCCCCCACGAAAGCCGTTCCCAGCGTTACGCCTATATCCCCACCGCCACGGTGCTGACCGAACTGCGCAAGGAAGGGTTTCAGCCTTTCATGGTGACGCAGACCCGCACCCGCCACGAAGACCGGCGCGACTACACCAAGCACATGATCCGGCTGCGCCATGCCAGCCAGATCAACGCCCGAGGCGAAGCCAACGAAATCATCCTGCTGAACTCGCACGATGGCACCAGCAGCTACCAGATGCTGGCCGGAATGTTCCGTTTCGTGTGCAGCAATGGGCTGGTGTGCGGCGATACCGTGGCCGATGTGCGCGTGCCGCATAAGGGCGACGTGGCCGGACAAGTGATCGAAGGTGCCTATCAGGTGCTGCACGGGTTTGACCGTGCGCTGGAATCCCGCGAATCCATGCAGGCCATCACGCTGGACGAAGGCGAGGCCGAAGTATTCGCCCGCGCCGCGCTGTCGCTCAAGTACGACGACCCGGATAAGCCCGCACCCATCACCGAATCGCAAATCCTGATGCCGCGCCGGTTCGACGACCGCCGCCCGGACTTGTGGAGCGTGTTCAACCGCACCCAAGAGAACCTGACCAAAGGCGGTTTGCATGGGCGCAGCGCCAACGGACGCCGCCAGCAGACCCGCCCCGTGCAGGGCATTGATTCCGATATTCGCCTCAATCGCGCTCTGTGGCTGCTGGCCGACGGCCTGCGCCAGTTGAAAGCCTGATTCCCCTGCGCGGCAGGGGCAGGCAGCAACCCTTGCCGCGTCATTCGCTGCTGCATTCCATCATCGCAAGGAGTTTTCACCATGAACGCCATCAACCACACCGAAGCCCAAGCCATCCACGCCGCAGCCAGCGCCGCGCCTGCCGTGCTGCTGGAAGCCGCCGACCCGAGCAAGAATCTGATTCTTGTGCCGCTGTCGCGGCTGGTATCGCGCCCTACGGGCCGCAACGTGCGCAAGACCCCGCGCATGTCGATTCCTGAACTCGCCGCCAGCATCCAGCGTGTCGGCCTGCTGCAAAACCTGATCGTCACCGCGACCACTGATGGCGAGCGTTACGAAGTCGTGGCCGGAGGCCGTCGCCTTGCCGCTCTCAAGCTGCTGGCGAAGAAGCGCCGCATCAGCAAAGAATGGGATGTGCCTTGCCTGCTGGTGGCCGATGGCACCGCCCGCACCGCCAGCCTGACCGAGAACGTGCAGCGCGAAGCCATGCACCCCGCTGACCAGTTCGAGGCATTCGCCGCGCTGGTGGCCGAAGGCCGACCCATCGAGGACATAGCCGCAGATTTCAGCGTCACACCGCTGGTGGTGCAGCGCCGCCTGAAACTCGCCAACGTGTCGCCGCGCCTGCTGGCCGACTACCGGGCCGAGGCCGTGAGCCTTGACCAGTTGATGGCCCTTGCCATCACCGACGACCACGCCGCGCAGGAAGCCGCGTTCTACGATGCGCCGACATGGCAGCGCAGCCCGCATAACCTGCGCGACCGCCTGACCGAGCGCGAGATTGATGCCCATCGGCATCCGTTGGTGCGCTTCGTTGGGCTGGACACCTACGAGGCCGCAGACGGTGGCATCCGCCGCGATCTGTTCGCGGAGGCCGATAGCGGCGTGTATCTGACCGATGCCACGCTGCTGGAACGGCTGGCGCAGGACAAGCTGGCCAGCCTTGCCGCCGAGGTGAAGGCCGAAGGCTGGGCATGGGTGGATGCCACCACCGGCACGACCTATGCCGACCTGCAAGCCTTCCAGCGCGCCCCGAGACAGCGCCGCAGCCCGGATAAGTGCGAAGCCCAACGCATCGAGAAGCTGCAAACCAAGATGCAGGCGTTGGCCGAGGCCGTGGATGCCGCCCTGGACGCCGACGATGAAGACAAGGCCGATGCCTTGCAGGAAGAAGGCGAACACCTGGGCGAACAGTTGCAGGCGCTGGAAGATGGCTTGCTGGACTACGGGGAAGCCGTCAAAGCTGCCGCCGGTGCCATCGTCACCATCGACCGCAACGGCGAGGCCGTGATTCATCGTGGCCTGCTGCGCGAAGCCGAGGCCAAAGCACTGCGCACGCTTGAACGGCTGCGGCAGGGTTTCGGCAGCGAGGGCGAAGCTGGGAACGACGACACAGGCGAGCAAGCCGACGACGCCCCCAAGCCCGCCGCCATGTCCGACCGGCTGGCGCAACGCTTGAGTGCCCACCGTACCGCCGCGCTGCAGATCGAAGTGGCCCGGCATCCGCAGGTGGCGCTGGCCGCACTGGTGCATGGCATGGCGCAGACCGTTTTGCAGGGCAGCTACTACGGCCACGATCTGCCGCTGGGCGTGAAGCTGACCCAGCAAGATCGGCTGGAAGGCATGGCCCCGGACTGGCCGGAATCGCCCGCCGCCGTGGCACTGCGCGAACTGCAACAGGTAGCGGGTGAAGCCTTGCCGGAGGACAGCGCCGAACTGTTCGCCGCACTGCTGGCGAAGCCGCAGGATGAACTGGTTCGCCTGCTGGCCGTATGCGTGGCATCCACGGTCGATGTGGTGACACCCCGCGCCACGCAGCACCAACCGGGCGCCGAACTGGCGCAGGCCGTGGCGCTGGACATGGCGGCATGGTGGCAACCGACCGCAGACGGCTATTTCCAGCATGTGCCGAAGGCCGCGACTCTGGAAGCAGTGGGCGAATTCGCACCGGAGCACGTCACCCGGCTGGCGAAGTTGAAAAAAGGCGACATTGCCAGCGAAGCCGAGCGGCTGGCCGATGGCACCGGCTGGATGCCTGCCATCTTCGCCGCCGAAGCCACGCAGCAGACCGTGCAGGAGGTGGTGACGGACGAGGCAGTCGAAGCACCGAATGAAGTCGCCGCCGTGGCGGATGAGCAGACGCGAGCCGAGGCATTGGCCGCTTGACCCCGCACCACAGATAGCGCCCCGGTTCCTTTGCGGGGCGCTATCATGCCGAGGACTCCCCCCATGAGCCACGACACCACGAACCGCCCGCGCATGGCCGCGACTTACGCCCCCGGCACGGTACGCGCCCGCCGCTGGCATGGCGATAGCGACGTGCGCGGCTATCGTCCGCCTCGCGGCTGGACAGCCCGTGCCGACCTGACCGACCTACACCCCATTACGGGCCGCGCCTTGCCGCGTGCCGTGTGGTGGATCATCGAAACCAAAGAATAGGAAGCCCCCCGCGCCCAAGCCGTTCCGTCTTGGGCGCGGGGAATGCCGAAAATCCGGGCACGGCGGTGGCCGCGCCCGGTTTCAAGGCTCAAAGCCAAAACGCCCCTTTGCCGCCTTCGGTCAGGCGGTAAAGGGGCCGCGCACAAGTCGCCTTGTGCGCAAAAGCCATTGAGGCCATGCAAGTGCAGCGGCGCACGCGCCGCCGACATTCCGACAGCACCTCGCCGCAATGGGCGGCGCTTGTGGGCCTACGCCCCGGCTTGCTGCGGCAGGTTGCTCGAAAGCGTGCCGTGCTCGACGCTGGCGGTTCTTTGCCTGTACGTCACGAAGGACGGTTCACCGACACGCCACATAGCCTCGATTTGGAACTTCCACGCCACGCATCAAGCATGTGGCCGCAAGTTGTGGCAGGAGCGCTCGTACCTTGTTGCTGGGGCATTGACCTGGCCGCGTCAGGGAACAAGCCGGTGAAGTTGTCATGCGAGGATGCCGAGTCGGCCATGTTTCCATTCGGGAGCGGGCGGCCCGTGCGTCCTTGTCTTGTTGCGAATCCTGGCGGTGGCGCGGCTGCGCCTTGGGCTTTATGACCGCAACCTGGAGGCGAAAACAATTTCCCCTGCGCTGCGCGCATTCCTCGCGGCACAAATTCTTTTCGCTTCCAGGCGCTCCACTGCGTTGCGCCCGCAAGCGGTGCAGCCAGCCCGTCCCCCGCCGGTCGGATCACAACAGGACGCGATGGGCGCGAACCCTGTTCAATCGAAAGGAAATTCATCATGGCAAACATCGGCACCTTCACCGCAGAGAAAGACGGTTTCACCGGCACGCTTCGCACTCTGACACTCAATGTCAAGGTCAAGCTGGTTGCCAACCCCAAGGGCGAGAACGAAAGCGCACCCGACTACCGCCTGCAAGCGGCTGGCCACGACATCGGCGCAGCGTGGAAAAAGACCAGTGAGGCCGGACGCCCTTATGTGTCCGTGACCCTTGATGATCCATCGTTCCCTGCAACGGTCTATGCCCGCCTGATCGAAAACGAGGATGGCACGCATGCCCTGATCTGGTCACGCAGCAAGCCCAAGGCGGCGTAACCACCTCAGCGCCTCGCCCACTATGGCGAGGCGCTTGGCCTACCTGCTCACTTCATTGGGGGTCAGCGAATTTACCAAACACCTGCAAGACAGGCGCCAGCACCAACTGGCCCACGGAATAAAGGCCCGGCCCTCTGCCCATGAGTTCCGCAATTCGTTCCTCGTGGAGTACGCCTGCCGCGCAGTCTTGCTCCATCTGTGCAACCAATGCGGCTTTGGCCAGGGCCAACGTGGCCTCTGCCTGCTGCGATAGGCCGCTCGCTGATTGAGCGTCATACGCAATCAGGTTATCGAGCACTGGGGTAATATTTTCCATGCCGCCTTTGACCATTTCCGCCCGTAAGCCTTCAACGACAGCAGTGACCAAGCGCCAAATTTGCTGTGGTTGCTGGTCAAGTTCCTTTTCGATCAGTGTTCGCGCCTCAAATAGCGACAACGTGGAACATGGCGCGAGCGCCGTACTCATGGTGCGCGCCAGCTTGAGGAGTTGATGTTCTTCCAAGCGTTCCAGCAGGTTTGCGAACGCACGCTGTTGCGTGCCGTCGGCGAGCGCATTCGCAAGCCCTTCGGTAGCGTGTTCCGGCACTTGAACGCGGCTTGGCGCTAAGAGCACCTGATGTTTGTCGATATCGTGTGGCGGATGCTCCGCGAGAGGATCAATGTCCACTGTCACTTCGCGCGTGGCGGAACCCTGCGGTGCCGTGCCCAGGTGTACGGAAAAGTTTAAAGCGGAGAACAGCGCGACACGGCCGTAAATTTGGCCGTCGAAGCCATCAACGCCGACCGTCACTCGATGCCCAAATTCAAACTTGTTGGCGCGCGCTCCGGCGGGCGGGCTGAAATCCCACCAGATCGGTGCCGTGCCTCCAAAGGGCTCCAGCGCAACCGTCACCGCCGCGCGTGCTTTGATCAATTCCTCGCGCTCTTCCGGCTGCTGTTCGCAGCCGCCCAGCGCTGCGACCTTGGCGATGGCTTGCGTGTAGTTGATGAAGTTGAAAAGCGTCCCTGATCGCGCGAGCTCTGGGAATTCCTGCGCGAAGAATGTCTGCGTCATGTACGCGATGGCGCCCAGACCACAGGCACCGCCAAATTTGCGCTTATGGTGAATGGAGCCGGTGATATACGGCCGAGCGGAGGGCTTCGACAAGGGTGTCCACTCGTGTCCATCGTCCTCCATCTTGTTTGCGAACTGTTTGACGGACTGCTGGTTGGGAAATGCCAGATGCAACTCTTCACCTTCGCCAACTGCTGTGCGGGAGATGATACGGGGCTTCGTGAATTTGATCTCCTTGGCAGAGATCGAAACGGTCTCTCCCGTCAGCGTATGCTCGCCATAGGCAGTTTTGGGGTGCTTGGAGTGATCCGGCCGAACGCCCAAGTATGCATTGAGGAAGTCGAGCTGCTCGGCAATCTCATTGACGAGACCCGAATAGCTGTTGTCGTGCTTGGGGCAATAGATGCCGGAGTTGACCCGCCGGCCTCCAAGAGACGCCGGAAAAACGTGCTCCCCAGAGCCTGCGGCCTGTCCGCACACGATGCATGTCTTCGCCATTGAGTTCCTTTCCAAAGTTGCACCACGCCAAGCGAAGCTATGCGATGCAGAGTCAATTAGGTACTTCGCCCAGGACTTCTTCAACGGCCCCCATCAAGTGGGCGACGCTGAGCCCCAGCGCACGCGCGATCTTGAAAATAATCGCCAGCGTGGGCATGTGTTCGCCGCGCTCAATCTTGCCCATGTGAGAACGCTCGATACCGGCTTGATGTGCCAAGGTTTCCTGCGCCACGCCTTGCTCGACCCGCAGTGCGCGCACCGCCGCGCCGAAGGCCTGGGCCAGCTCGGCGTCGAAGGTGGTGGAGCCGGCCGGTCGGCCGCGCTGGACGGTTCGCTTCTGCATAGACAGAAGCGTCGATTCACAGCACAATTAAAACCACGTTATATTTAACTCATTCATCCAATATCAACTGTTTTTGTGCCTTTACTGAAAACCGCATCGGCGGCTTTCTTCAAAAGCGGAGAGCCTGTTCCGTGTCTTTCCTGACTTCCGTGCATGTGCCTTCGTGTTTCTACGTCTCTGCGGATACGTGGGGTTGCGCATTGGTGCTTTCGTGGGAAGGCGTGAAAGCGTCTCTGATGCTTTGTGTATCCGTGGAAGTGCAACCATGACCGCGCTCATCACCGCCAACGAGCGCACGCACTTGCTGGCCAACGGCCACGCCCGCGCCGCCGGGCAGGACACCGACCCGCTGCCTGTGGTGCGCCTGTTCACGCCAGATGCGCATGCCACTTGGCTGCTGGCTTCGCTCGACCCAGCCGATGGCGATACTGCCCACGGCCTGATCGACTTGGGGATTGGCATGCCTGCACTGGGAACGGTGAAGCTGTCCGACCTGGCCGCCATCGTCGGGCCGCGCCAGCAGTCCGTGATGCGGGATCGCTACTTCCAGCCGGTGCGGCGGCTGTCGGAATACCTGCGGCTGGCCGAAGACAACAGCTCGATCACCGATTGAGGGCCACCGCGAAACGGTGGCGCAATGTGTCTATTTCGGTCTGGTCTGTGACCCGTTAGGTCTGAATCGGCAGTGTTGCACCGCAGTGGTGCGTGCCAGATCGAAACGGTCATGATGCCTGGCGCGGGCTGCGGCAAGCTGACCGACGCGGCATGCCATTGGAGTGCGTTGCCGCCGTCGCACTCGGACGATTTCAGCAACGCATCGGAGTTCATCGGTCTTGACACTGCCAGTTTACGCTTCACCCATGACGTTTTGACGATGGCCTCGTAGCACGCCGTTTCGCCGTGGCGACGCATCCCCAGCACAGGGAGGTTGCCTCATGGCTGATCGCAGTGCCGAGCCGTGGTATGCCACGGCGGCCTATCTCTATGTTCTGCATTTGGATGGCCCGGCGCTGGCCTGGGAGTACCTGCGCCGTCATCCAGACTATCGGCACGACTGGCTGCGCTATCGTCGCCAACCGGATGCTGCCGGGCATTGGGGGCTGCGCCTGCTGGAAGATCCCGCCCTGGATGCGCGGGACGCGCACCCGGCCTGGTTCCCCGATCACGATGCCGTGGTGCAGCTCTACCCCGACGCCGATCCGCCGCCCGATGCCTTGTGCTTTGAGTTCTGGAAGCTGCCGGGCCACAAACACCTGATCCATGACGGCAAGCGCCTGGTGCTGGTGGCGCGCTGGCCCGGCTGCTGCCTGCGTTTCGTTC
Organism: Stenotrophomonas sp. STK17_22; assembly: GCF_051983905.1. NCBI lineage: Bacteria > Pseudomonadati > Pseudomonadota > Gammaproteobacteria > Lysobacterales > Lysobacteraceae > Stenotrophomonas > Stenotrophomonas sp. STK17_22. The sequence continues at coordinate 3,948,926 of NZ_CP197010.1, read as the reverse complement.
TCGCACCAGGCTTGGCTGATGGCATGGCGTACGCCTATGCCATCCGGGCCTGCGCCGCGCCTTGCGAACGCTATGCGGCCTTGGCGAGCGAATTGAACAAGATCGCCGTAGCAGCCGGTGCCGTACCTGCGGCGACCGTCCGGCCACGTCCGTCGCTGTCCGCATTGCTGGAACTGCACACGCTTCAGGCGCTGGACGCAACCCTGGCGGGTGCGTCCTTGCGGGAGGTGGCCGAAGGGCTGTTTGGTGTGGATGCCGTTGCCGCCGACTGGCACGCCGACAGCGCTCTGCGCGCCCGCGTGCGGCGGCTGGTGCGACGGGGCGATGGGCTGATGCGCGGCGGTTATCGCCGTCTGGCACAGCTTCCGGCTGTCACTTCGCATGAGGGGGGACGTTTCGCATCCCCTGCAGAACGTCCCTGAGCAAGAGTCCCAAGTTTCTTGAGACTGCCTCCATCCGGCTGCGCTGTGTGGCCGGGCTTGATGGAGGTACATCCCATGCGACCCGCTCCCTTGTGGCCTGCCGCCGCTCCCGTTGCCACACCCGCACAACCCCAGCGCTATCTCACCAACGATGAAGCTGCCGATTACCTGCGCCTGTCACCGCGCACGCTGGAGAAACAGCGCGTCATTGGTGGTGGCCCGAAGTTCCGCAAGTTCGGTCGCCGTGTCATGTACGCCGTGGCCGACCTCGATGCCTGGGCGGAAACGCGCAGCTTCGAGACCACTTCCGACCCCGAATATGCCGAGCACCACTCGGCTGACAGCCGTGCGCGCTGATCGGCGCATCGCCGGTGGCCATCTCCATGTCCCGCCCACCAGGGCACGCCTTGCAGCAGCGCGAACAGCTCGACCTGTTCCGAGCTCTGCCGGGCGAGGACATGGCACCGCGCGATGCCCAGGACTTGATGGCTTATCCGTTCTTCTCGCTGGCGAAGTCGCGGCGCACCGCGCCGATCGACTTTCGCAGCGGCAACATCACCATTCGCGTGGAAGGCACGCAGGAGCATGGCATTGCCACGATCTGGGATGCCGACATCCTGATCTGGGCGGCCAGCCAGATTGTCGAAGCCAAGGACGCGGGCATCCAGCCCTCTCGGCGGATGCAGGCCACGCCCTACGAGATCCTGCGCTTCATCGGGCGCGGCAAGTCGCTGCGCGACTACCAGCGTCTCAAGGCCGCGCTCGACCGGCTGCAATCGACCACGGTGGCCACGTCCATCCGCGAAACGACGGGAAGGCGCTTGCACCGCTTTTCGTGGATCAACGAATGGAAGGAACTGGCCGATGCCAACGGCACACCGCTGGGCATCGAACTGATCCTGCCGGACTGGTTCTATGCCGGCGTGCTGGACGCCGCCCTGGTGCTGACCATCGACCCGACGTATTTCCGCCTCACGGGCGGCATCGAGCGCTGGCTGTACCGCCTGGTGCGCAAGCATGGCGGGAGGCAGGAATACGGCTGGCAGTTCGACTTCCGGCATCTGCACCGCAAGTCGGGCAGCAGCACGCGGTTTTCGGATTTCGCCTACGACTTGCGGGCGCTGGTTGCCCGGCAATCGCTGCCGGGCTACGAGCTGGGAATCGTGCGGATTCCCGAGGACGACATGGAATTGCTGACCTTCCGGCCCGTGCCGCAGACGGCACGGGGATAACAGCGGGACAAGCTGTGGATGGGGTCGTGCTATCAGGAGTAAGGGGTGTCGTGCTATCAGGAGTACGCCTATCGTGCTATCAGGAGTACGAAAACGCCGGAAAGCCAGTAACGGCGCGGGTTTGCGATCCCTCTAACATTACTAACTTAAATTCTCTAACTATTGATAGAGAAACAGCATTGCGGTGGACAAGTGCCGCAGGCCGAAAAACCGGCCAGGAAAAGCCGCAAAAATCACCCCGTTCGGCACGGCAAAAACAGTCCGGTCTTCCAAGCTGGAGGGCCGCGCCATGATCGTTGCCTTGCTCAACCAGAAAGGCGGTGTCGGCAAGACCACGCTCGCCACGCACATCGCTGGCGAACTGGCGCTGCGCGGCCAGCATGTCGTCCTGCTGGATGCCGATCCGCAGGGTTCCTCACTGGACTGGACGCAGCGCAGAAGCCAGCAGGGCTTGCCCCGGCTTTTCAGCGCAGTGGGCCTGGCACGCGAAACACTGCACCAGGAAGCCCCAGAACTCGCCAGACGGGCCGATCACGTCATCATCGACGGGCCACCCAGGATTGCCGCCTTGGCGCGTTCTGCGCTGCTGGCGGCCGAACGGGTGCTGATCCCGGTACAACCCAGCCCCTACGACCTGTGGGCCAGCGCCGAGATGGTGGCGCTGATCCGTGAGGCCCAGGTGTTCCGGCCTGCGCTAAGCGCGGCCTTCGTCATCAACCGGCGCGTCAGCACAACGGTAATCGGGCGCGAAGTACGACAAGCCTTGGCCGAACAGCCGTTGCCAGCGCTGCGCAGCGAGGTGCGCCAGCGCATCGTCTTTGCCGACAGCGTGGCTGCGGGTCGATTGGCGCGGGAGACGGCCCCCGATAGCGCGGCGGCGCAGGAAATCACCGCGCTGGTCGATGAGCTGCTGCGGTGGCCGTCATGAGCGACAACAGCAACCCACCCAACAGAAAACGCCCGGCCAAGCGGGTCGGCATCGGCGCGCGTCCGCCCGCCAATCCGCACGCCGAGGCTTGGATTCGACAGGGCGACGCGGATGCGCTCAACAAGGGCGACCTCTACACCGCTCGCCTGACCCTCGACATCACGCCCGCCATGCGGGCGCGCATCAAGGTGTCGGCCTTCACGCAAGGCGTGACCGTGGCCGACTTGCTGCGCGGTTTGCTGGAGCGCGAGTTTCCAGAACACCGCAGGGAGAACACGCCATGACCACATCCTCATTGTCTGCTGCCGCACCTGCCGCCATCGCGGCCACGGCTGCGCGCACATCACCTTCCAGCCAACCCGCCAGCGCGCCGTTGACGCGCGTATCGCTCGCCTACATCGAACCACGTTTCAAGCTCTACCTGCGCTTCGGCCAACCAGCGCGCACGCTCCAGCTAGATCGCTGGCGGCGCTGTGCCATGTTCATGCCGGGTGCAATGCTCTGCCGCGTTCGTTGGCAGGCCAACGACTACGGCACGATCCGCTGGCAGCTCATGGTGATGCAGGCTGCTACACCGCTTGATGCCGTGCAACGCATCCCCGGCGTGCAGCCAGGCGCGTGCCTGCTGCTGCATGCCGAAGGTGACGCCAATGTGCGTGCTGTGCTGGAACGCATCGACGGCATTGAGGCGCTGGGTATCTCTGCCATCGACGTGTCGCCCGCGTACTGGCGCACGCTCGCCAACCGGCTCGCCGCGCATTCGCCGCTGCCCGAATACACCGCCGAGCGGCACGCCGCCTGGCTGGCCGGGAGGGCGCCGCCATGACGGCCCATCCCACCACCGCACACACACACAAAGCCGCGCCGCTTCCTCGCTCGCGCCTGCGTGCTCGCCTCGTGCTGGCGAGCTTCGCCGCCGTCGGTCTCGCTGCGCTGGCCTGGGCGGCTTTCGTGCAGCCGCTGCCGCGCTTGATCTACAACCCGTCTGACAGCGTTCCGGTCGGCTGGTATCGCGTCGATCCGCAGCGCCACGGCGCCGATTCGCTGCCGCGTCCCTTGTCCGTGGGCAGCGTCGTCCTGACCACATTGCCGCCAGATGTAGCTGCGCTCGCTGCGCAGCGCGGCTACCTGCCGACTCGCGTTCCGCTGCTCAAGCGTGTGGGCGCGGTCGCGCCGCAACACGTCTGCATCGTCGCTGGTCAGGTACGCATCGACGGCGTGCCGATGGCCGCTGCGCTGCCTGCCGACCGGCTGGGCCGGCCGTTGCCATCCTTGCAGCTTTGCCGTCGCCTTGAGGCGGGCGAACTGTTCCTGTTGAGCGTGACCAATCCGGCATCGTTCGACAGCCGGTATTTCGGGCCGGTCAGCGCATCCGCCGTGATCGGCGTTGCGCATCCGGTCTGGATGGAGGCACGCCCATGATGGCCGCCAATTCACTGCACGTTGCCGTGCCTCTTGTCGTGCTATCAGGTGCGTCGTTCTGCAGGTCTTCGGCGTGCCGTCGCGCGTGCAGTGCGCGTGCATTCGCACCGCACTTCGCGCCGCCTTCAGCGCAGCCGTCCAACGTGCAGACGTCTTGCTTCGAACGCGCCTGGCCTGCGGCTCCAGGCTTGTCCACCTGCGCGTTCGCCGGCGGGTTGGCTGCGGGTGCAGCAGCGCCGCCGGGCCGACGATGCCCGGAGCGGGAGCGAAGGGCAACGGCGGAAGGCAAGACAAAAGGACGCGGCACCGGGCCGCGTCGAAGGCCTGTCTGCACATGGGGGTGGCGCGGCACGGAGCGGCTTTGCCGCCGTGCCGCGTGGGGCGCGAGGCCCGCGCCAATGCAGGCATGTCCGCGTGCTTCGCACGCCCGGAGACGCCGGAGCTTGCCAGGGGCGCTGCCATGACCGACCGCCGCGACGACGATTTCCGGGTGCGCCCTGGCGCGCCGAAGAACCGAGGCAAAGGCCAGGGCCGGAGCTTCGTTTCCAAGGTGCTCAAGCGGGCTGGCAAAGCCAGCGGCGGCAAGTCGGCGGTGCGCCGTCCTGTCGCTGGCGGGAGCGGCCAGCACGCGGGCCAGCGGCCCGGCTCACGGCTTGGGCGCGGCCATACGGCAGCGCGCTTCGCAGGTGCAAAGCTGACACCCATGTCACGGCGCGTGACCGTCAAGACGCTGCTGGTCAACCAGCGCAACGCCAGCCCGCAGTCGCTCGCCAAGCACCTGCGCTACATCGAGCGCGACGGTGCCGGCCGGGACGGCGAGCCGGGCCGTGCCTACGGGCCGCAGACCGACCATGCCGACCTCGATGCCTTCAAGAAACGCTGCCAGGACGACCGACACCATTTCCGTTTCATTGTTTCCCCGGAAGACGGAGCCGAGCTGCACGACCTGCGCACCTACACCCGGCACCTGATGAACCGCATGGAGGCCGACCTGGGAACGCGGCTGGATTGGGTGGCGGTCGATCACTGGAACACCGACAACCCGCACACGCACCTGATCGTGCGCGGACGCGACGATACCGGCAGAGACCTCGTCATCGCGGGCGACTACATCGCCCACGGCTTCCGCCATCGCGCCGCCGAGCTGGCGACGGAATGGCTGGGGCCGCGCACCGAACTGGAGATCCAGCAGACCTGGCAGCGCGAGGTGAAGCAAGAGCGGTGGACGAGCCTCGACCGCACGTTGCAGCGCGAGGTCGGCGAGGATGACCGGGTGCGGATCGAACGCTTCAACGAACCGACGTTGCAACGCCAGCGCCTGCTACTGATCGGCCGGCTGCAACGCTTGCAGCGGCTCGGCCTGGCCGACGAGGTGCAGCCCAGCACCTGGGCCATCCATGCCGACGCTGAGAAGACCCTGCGTGCCCTGGGCGAGCGTGGCGACATCATCCGCACCATGCAGCGCGCCATGAGCGGCCAGCCGCGCGAGCTGGCGATATTCGAGCCGGCCGACGACGGCCGTACCCTCGTCGGCCGCGTGGCCGCCAAGGGGCTGGCCGACGAGCTGCACGACCGCGGCTATCTGGTCATCGACGGCGTGGACGGCAAGGCCCACTACGTCGCTTTGAACGCCCGCGACGAACTGGCGAGCTACCCCACCGGCGCGGTGGTGGAGGTGCGTGGTTCCGCCGAGGTACGGGCGGCGGACAAGAACATCGCCGCACTGGCGAGCGATGGCCTGTACCGTACCGATCATCACCTGGCGATCGAGCAAGGCCGAGCCAAGCCCGGCCGCGACCCGCAGGAAGTCGTCGCGGCCCACGTCCGACGGCTGGAAGCCCTGCGCCGGGCCGGCATCGTGGAGCGCGTGGCGGAAGGGCTATGGAAAGTGCCGGACGACCTATCCGAGCGTGGGCGCCAGTACGATGCGCAGCGACTGGGCGGCGTGGCCGTGGACCTGAAATCTCACCTGCCGATCGAGCGGCAGGCCCGCGTGATCGGCGCCACCTGGCTCGACCAGCAACTGATCGGCGGCGGCCGGGGATTGGGCGACCTGGGCTTTGGTGGCGATGCCAAGCAAGCCTTGCAGCAGCGCGCCGACTTCCTCGAAGAACAGGGGCTGGCCCAGCGGCGTGGGCAGCGGGTGATTCTCTCCCGGAATCTGCTGGAAACGCTGCGCAATCGGGAGCTGGCGCAGGCCGCCCAGCACATTGCCGCCGATAGTGGGTTGGAGCATCGGCACGTCACAGACGGGCAGCGCGTAGCCGGCATCTACCGGCGCTCGGTCATTCTCGCCAGCGGTCGCTATGCGCTGCTCGATGACGGCATGGGGTTCAGTCTGGTGCCTTGGCGGCCGATAATCGAGCCACGACTGGGGCAGCAGATCGCCGCGACTGTACGCGGCGGCGGTGTGTCATGGGAGGTTGGACGGCAACGAGGTCCTGGGATTGGATAGGGGCCGTAGGCTGTCGTACCGAGTTAAGGTGTCGAGCAGCGTTCTGGCCCTAGCTTCTGTGCTCCGTTAAGGCGACTAGTCTGTGCTTATCGCCGACGCTGTGGGTGCATGGTTGCTTGCCGATTCCGGTGCAACTCGCAAACGCGCTGCCCCGACCTGAACTGCCCATTCAACGATCTGCCCGGCCAACACGTCTGTCGCGACACCGAACGCGCTCACCACATCTGCCTCTCGCTTGCTGCCTGTAGCTTGGATTGCTTCGAAGCGTCTACTGGCAATAGCAGTCCGTTTGGCCGGATCGACCAGTTGCACATCGAGCCGAACCCGAACCGCGGCGATCGCTTCAGTGCCGCGGTATTCGAGCTGGAACGCCCGTAGCGTACTGCGCAACTCCATATCGGCGCTCATTGGCGTGCTATCGGTAATCACCGAAGTCGACCGGCCATCGCGCATGAAGGCTTCGACGATTCGGTCGCGTAGCAGCACCGGTGCGGGGTCGGCCCAACGCACTCCTTGCCAAGCCGACAAGCGACCATCGGGCTGCGCAATGAAAAGCCGCTCCGAATCCAGGACGCGACTACTCTCAGGGGCGTAGACGCGCAGCGCCCCAGGTCCAGGAACGGCGCGTGGCGTACTCTCCGCCTGGGCGATGTGATAGTCGGGCAGTTTGTAGGTGACCATTGGAGCTGTTTTGGGAAGCACACTGCACGCGGACAAGCCGAGTACTAGCGTCATAGTCGCGGCAGCGACGGGAATCATCCTGGCGGAAGTGTTCACGGCTTGGTTTCCTCAATGTTCTCTCCACCGAGCAGGTATTGCGCCGGATTGCGATCCAGTCGGCGCAGCACGGTGTTTAGATTGGCCAGCGCCTGCTGGAGTTCGTGCATGGCAGGGCCTGTGGCGGCCATGCCTTGGTTCAGCGATTCCTGATTGTTTTGCAGTAGCGTCTCAACCCTGAAAGCGGCGCGTTCGAGGGATGCCGTTGCATCACGCGTGTTCACCATGATTTGCTTACCATCGTTATTTAGTAGCAGGTTGGCATCGCGAAGAGTGCTATTTGCTTGGCGCACGGCAGCTGTCGATTCTCTGCTTGCTTCGGTCAGATTGCTGATTAACGTCGCGATCTCGGCCCTCTGGTCAGCGACCGCGCCCGTAGTCTGTTCGAGATTCACTAGACTGCGGTGCACAAGAGCCAAATTCTCCTTCGACAGTAACTCCTGCGTGCGCAGCAAGATGCCGTTGAGTGTCGTCATGCTGTTACCCTCGCCGGAGACCAGGGATGCCATCGCCGAACGTGGCGCGAGGATCAACGGTTCCTCGTCCTCTTTCCGATCCAGCAATGGCACGTTTGGCCCGCCGTCGCTCAACTCGATCACCGCGTTGCCGGTAATTCCCGTGATGACCAATTCAGCGCGGGTATCCTGCCGGACCGGGATGGTGGCATTGATACGCACGCGCGCTATCGCCCGCCTTGGGTCACGCGGCGAAAGAGAAAGTGCAACGACTTCGCCAATCGTGATTCCGCTGTACTGAACCTGGCTGCCGGGCGTAAGCCCGGTCACTGGCTCATCGAACATGATCCGGTAATACTGGTAATCGTGGTCGGAACGTGTGTCGCTGAGCCAGAGCGCGAAGCCGATACCAATCGCACCGAGCAGCACGACGAACAGACCAATGAATACATGATGGGCACGTGGCTCCATGATCAGACCACCTCGTTTTCAGAGTGTAAATATTGCGTGCGCCCAGCCCAATGCGTGCGCGACGGAAGAATGATGCAGATGCGGAAGGGTTTCATGGCTGCGTCTCTTGGCTGGAAGCACCAGTGGCCTGTGCGGCCGCACGGCCACGGGGGCCGTGAAAGTATTCCTGTATCCACGGGTGCTTGAATCGCTCGACTGCCTCGATGCCGTCGTTGATGAGTACCTTCTGGTTCGCCAGGACCGCGACACGGTCGCATATGGTGTACAGCGTATCGAGGTCGTGGGTTACCAGAAACACCGTGAGACCCAGTGCATTGCGCAGGGTCAGAATCAATTGGTCGAAAGATGCAGCCCCGATTGGATCCAGTCCTGCGGTGGGTTCGTCAAGAAACAGGATGTTCGCATCAAGCGCCAAGGCTCTCGCCAGTGCTGCTCGTTTCACCATGCCTCCGGACAACGAGGCCGGATATTTGTCTCCCGCTCCGGCAGGCAACCCCACCAAGCCCAGCTTGCTTCTTGCCAAACGCTCGGCAAGAGGCCGCGCCAGACCGACATGCTCGATTAAAGGAAGAGCGACGTTCTCCAAGACGGTCAGCGATGAATACAACGCGCCCTTCTGGAACAGAATGCCGAACCTTCGCTCCATACGCGCGCGTGCAAGCCATTGGGCTCGCAGTAGGTCGCGCCCCCCGATACGGACCACGCCCGAATGCGGCTTCTGCAGCCCGACGATGCTACGCAAGAGCACGGATTTCCCGGTGCCTGATCCTCCCACCACGCCAAGGATTTCCCCGCGTCGCACGTCCAGGTCCAGGTCCTGATGGACCTGCTGGGTTCCAAACCTGTTGTCTAGGCCGCGCACTTCAATAGCGTGTCGCACACCGTTGTCGGTGTCTTGCTTCACCGCGCTCACCAGCCCATCTCCATGAAGAACAGTGCAGCGATGGCATCGATCAGGATCACCATGAAGATTGATTGCACAACACTAGAAGTCGTGTGGTCGCCTACCGACTCAGCGCTACCGGCGACCTTGAACCCTTCATGGCAGCCGATAGCGGCGATCATCACCGCGAAGAGCGGGGACTTGCTCATTCCGACAAGAAAATGGCGCACCTCGATTTTTTCCTGCACGATGGCAAGGAACTGTGCAGGAGGAATCTCCAAGCTCAGTGCGCATACAGTGGCGCCGCCCACAATGCCAGCCAAGATGCCTACTAATGTGAGCAGTGGCAAGGACACAAGAAGCGCCAGCACGCGTGGCAGCACCAGCAACTCGATGGGGTCGAGCGCGTTGGAGCGAAGCGCATCGATCTCTTCATTTGCCTTCATCGAACCGATTTGGGCGGTATACGCGCTTGCGGTACGGCCTGCAATCAATATGGCCGGGAGCAGCACTCCGAACTCGCGCATGAACGAGAAGGCGACCAGATGCACCGAGAAGATGCTCGCACCGAAGTTGGCCAGCACCGTTGCGCCCAGGAACGCCACCACCATTCCTACCATGAAGCTCAGTAGCGCCACGATGGGAATGGCGTCCACCGCTGACCGCTGGATTTGAGCGATCACCGAGGTCGTGCGCCAGCGACGCGGGTGACGAACGGTACGGCTCCATGTTTCGATGATCTGACCCACGAACCCGGCCAGACCAAGACACGCACGACAGCCCTGTTCCACGGTCAGGCCTATGCGTCCCAGACCGCGGAGCAGAGGATTCCCGCTCACCGCTGCTTTGTCCGTCTTCTGCTGAGCGGTAGCAGCGGCGGCAAGCGCTTTCATTAGGGCGAGGCGATCCGGGGACAGATTTGGAGCTGCCTCCGGCCGGTCGAGTATCGAGTCTGGCCCGAGAATTTCCACCAGCAGAGCCGCGCCGGCGGTGTCCAGTCTCTGGACTTGCGTCCAGTCGAGCAAGGGAGTGGCGTACCCCTCGGCATGGCTGATGCGGGCGGCGGACACGGATTTTGCCAGACTGGCGTAGTGCTCTATCGTCCAGTCGCCACCCGCCAGCCATTTGTGATCACCGCCGACCATGGCATCCTGCCGGAGCCAAGCCTGTGAAGCGTTGCTCATGGCTGCGTGTCCCGCCAAGCGCTGTCGATGCGCTCGATGCAGTTCGTGATCGCCGCTTTGGCATGACCCAGCAATGTGTACGAACCGGCGAACTCTTTAATGACGTTGCCGCGCTCGAAGCAACTGGCGGCAGCAACGCGTCGTCCCGTACTTACATCGACTGCTTCGAACTCTAGGCTGGCACCGCCCGTCGTCACGGGTCCAACCAGCAGGGTCGTCATTGCATTGACTGCCCGATTCGGTGTCTGCAGTTCGGTGACCGCTACACGCACCCGAACCTGTCCCGTGCCACCTGGGGTGGCGGGACTTTTGCCTTCCTGGCGTTTCAGTTCGCTCGTCACATGGTCTAGCACTTCACGCTGCTGCGCGTCATCGAGCCCATCGATGCGACCCGAGGCGGTCTTGATCTGCGCATCTTCCACCACGACAGCGGCATAACGCTTGGGCTCGAATCCCGCTGCGCGGTACATCAGTACGTTCTCGTATCGTGTCGGCGATAACTTCTCGTAGTCGCCGAGAAATCCGGAGCGCGTCATGCTGTTGGTCGCGCATCCAGAGAGCGCGGCTGCTACGCAAAAAAAAATGCCGCCGCGGATCAATGCAGTTTTGCTCTTCATAATGGGTCTCCTTGATCAAACGAAACTAAGACAGGCAATGCCTGCTGCGATGAGGGCGGTGCCAGACCAGCGCGTCACTGATGCGAGATCGCCTAGCAAGAGGGCGCCGATACCCAAGTTTCCAAGTAGCCCGATTCCTGCCCAGGCTGCAGAGGCCGCGCTGATCGGAATCCGCTTGAGCGCGAGCCACAAAAGTGCGCCGCTGGCCGCCATGCACGTCACTGCCACACAGAGGCCGACCCAGCGCGTCGGACCGCCCGCCGTGATGGCCCGCAGGCCCAATGGATAGCCCGCTCCTAGAACCCCTGCGGCAATGACAATCGACCAGGATTTCCAGATCAGCGGATGGATGCTGAATCGCATAAGCCTAGCGAGACATACGGATGAAGCGTGGGTACATACGAATTCTGAGAATGCGCAGCACGAGGCGGTCCGCAAGAGACTCATGAGCGATCTCCATGCGCGGTGGCGGCACTCAGGCTCCACGGCCCAATTCGCTTGATTCCAAACAGGACTTCGTAAAGCAACGGAATCAAGCCCAACGTCACCAGCGTTCCGAGCGCCAGCCCACCGATCATCGCGATCGCCATCCCTTTCCATAACGGTCCGGAGAAGAGCATGAGTGGCACCAGTCCCGAAATGCAGGTGACCTTGGTCATCACGATTGGACGAAGTCGTTGTATCGCGGCCCCAACCAAGGCTTCATGGCGCGGCAGGCCTTCCGCTAAGCCCTGGTCGATGCGTTCCAGCAACAGCACGGCGTTGTTGACAATGATCCCGAACAAGGCCAGTACGCCGAAGGTCGCCATGAAGCTGAAAGGTGTGCCGGTTAGCTTCAGAGCCAATACCACGCCGATAAGCGTGAAAGGGATCGTCGCGAGGATCACACCGAGCTTGCGGAAGGAATTGAACTGCCATACGAACAGCATCAGCATCGCCAGAAATGCGAGGGGCATGTAGGTCGACAGCGCGGCGTTCGATTCGGCAGCTTCCTCGATCTCGCCGCCAAGTTCGACCGAGTAGCCCGCGGGCAGGTCCAAGGCAGCGACGCTAGGCACCAGGCGGTTGACGATCTCCTGGGCGGTGTAGGAGGTGTTCTGTCCTTGCACGGTGATCGTGCGGATGAGATTACGCCGTTGGATGACCGATGGCTCGCTCGCGAGCGATACGTCTGCGACCTGGGCCAGCGTCACCGCCGGACCGCCGTTGCTGGGATAGATGAGCGTCGCGCCTACGTCTGCCGTGCTGCGACGCTCGCTTACGATGCTGCGCAGGACGATCGGAACGGAGGTGTCACCGTCGCGAATCACCGAGATCGATCGGCCGCTGTAGCGGACATCCAGCCCGCCAGCGATGTCTTCAGTCGTTACGCCCGCCCGACGCGCGCGGTCCTGGTCAACCTTTACGTCGATGCGGCCAATGCGCGTATCCCAATCGTTCTTGACGTTGATGGTTCCGGGCAGCTTGCGCAGTGCTGCTTCGATTTTGGACGCAGCCTCCAACAATACCTCCTCATCCGGACCGCTGACACGATAGATGGCGGTCCCTGATTCGGTCGCACCGAGCGAGAAGCGCTTGGGCTCGGCGCGCACGTCGCCATGTGCGTGCGCAAAGTAGCTGCGGGTTCGGGCGAGGACAGCGTCGATGTCGCTCTTCGGCTTCAGTGTGACAACGAAGTACGCGATGTTCGATGCCGGCAGCGGTGGATTCAGGCTAAGGATGAAGCGAGGTCCACCATCGGCGACGTAGCCGATGTGATCGGAGACTTCTGGATTGATGTTCGTGTCGCCCAGCCAACTACTGATCTGCTTCACGCGTGCGAGCGTTTCGCGCGAATCCGTACCTGGGGCGAGCTGCACCGGAATCTGGAACTGAAGCCGGTCGGACTTGGGCATGAAATCGTAAGGCAGGGTGGTGAAGCCATACAGCGCAATGGCAAGCGCCGCGATCATCGACGCTACATAGACCGCCTTATGGTGGAGAACCCACTCCAGTACGCGCCGGTAGCCACGGTAGAAGCGGGTGTCATAGGCGTCGCCATGCTCCTGCTTGTGGTGGGGTTTGGCGAAGTGGTAGCACAACAGGGGCGTGACAGTCAGGCACAGCAGCCACGATGCGAACAACGTCAGTGCCAGCACGACCACGAGATTGTGCAGATACTCGCTCGTGGCGTTCTGGCCAAAAAAGAACGGCGAGAACACGATCACGATCACGAGCGAGGACGTGAGCAGCGGAATGGCGAGCGTGCGGCCGGCCTCGAGGCAGGCATGCTTACGATCTTCGCCACCGGCTAGGCGGCGTTCGATGTCTTCGGCAATCACAATGCCGTTGTCCACCAACAAGCCGAGCGCAATGATGATGGCGCCCATCGAGACGTTCTGAAGCTCGATGTTCATCGCGCGCATGACGATGAGTGCACTGAGGATCGTCAACGGCACGATCATGCCCACGATGATCCCGGTTCGCCAACCGAGGAAGAGCACGACGACACCGAGGACGACGATGATCGTCTCCATCATGACGTGGTTCATTTTGCCCATCTCGTGCTTGACGACATCGGCCTGGAAAGTGACGTATGACAGATCGAAACCCGCCGGCAGCAGCTTCTCCTGGTCTGCAACCCGTGCTTTGAGCGCTTTTCCGAACTGCTCCACGTTTTGACCAGAGGCCATCGAAACCGCCATGACGACCGCGGGCTGGCCTTTGTAGATGGCGGCAGACTCCGGCGGATCGGCTGGCCGCACACTCACCTGCGCCAGTTCACCCAATGCGATCGTCGGCATGGGCGCCGTACTACTTTGCGGTCGCGGCAGCGCGATCGGCATTGCTCGCAGGGAGGGAGCGTCACTCACTTCGCCACTGACCGCCAAGGTTGCATTGATGCCGCCGACGACAATTTGTCCACCCGAAGCGACGACGTTCTGTTTGACGAGTTGGTCGATCACCCCCTGTGGTGTCAGCTCCAATCGCGCAAGCCTAGGCCGATCGAACTCGAGATAGACGCGCTCTTCCTGCAGGCCGTAGAAAGTGATGCGCTCAATACCAGGCACGGTGTACAGGCGGTCGCGCATCTGCTTGAGCGCGACGCGCATCTCGCTCATGGAGTAACCTGGTGCAGTGACCGCAATCGAGGCAACCGCGACGCGGCCGAAGTCTTCGTCGACGAAAGGCCCCATCGTGCCCTGTGGTAAGGCATCCTTCGAATCGGCGACCTTGGCCCGGACGCGCTGCCAGATCGGTGCCAAGTCGGTGTAGCGGTCCCAGATCGTGACCTGGATCATGGCGCTGCCTGCGCGCACGGTGCTCGTCACGCGCTTGACCTCTGCCAGTTCGCGCAAGCGCTCCTCGATCGGCCGGGCAATGAGTTGCTCAACGCGTTCGGCGGGCAGCCCCGGGTTCAACGCCGTGACCATCGCATCGCGGACCGTGACAGTCGGCTCCTCCTGAGAAGGAAAATTCAGGAAGGTCGCGATGCCGGCGACGAAAATGATAAGCGCTACAAAGTAGGTAAGTCGACTGGCGCGCAGCGCCATCTCGGTGATCTTCATGATGAAGTAACCTGGTGGATCGCGTTAGCGCTTGGTCAATTGAGTGGTGGCTTCCAGTGGTGTCACTGGCTGTCCATCGGTGAGCCATCCGCCTCCGGCGGCAACCACCGTCTCGCCGGGCTTAAGTCCAGCGAGGACGCGCGCGCTGTCTCCTTCCTGTGCCGGCGTGAAGCGCACCGCGCGACGGTGCACCTTCTTATCTGCAGGGGTGTAGACGAAGACGGAAGCCTCACCCGGCTTCGTGCCGAGCACCAGCGAGGCATAAGGGACGGATACAGTCTCGGGCCGAGAGGTCTTGGAGGTCGCCGCAGGTGCGTCGAGCACGACCTGTACGGGAATACCTGGCCGAAGTGCGCGCGCTTGCGCGTTATCTTCAGGCACTAGCACCACGGGTAGGAGCGAGCCATTTTCGGCGCGCAGACCGACACGACGTACCACCGCTCGGATTGGTTGTTCGGCTCCGCTCCAGAACAGTTCTGCGCGTTGGCCGACATCTATGTGAGGTGCCTGTGTAGTAGACGCGTTCGCGATGATCTCAGTGCCACTGCGCACACCGTCGACCTGAAATACCGGCGCACCAGCAGCAATGTCGGTGAACGCCAAAGCCAGCTTTTCCGCCACGACACCATCGAAAGGAGCGACGATTATCGTGCCACGTTGTGCTCGTTCGGCCAGGCCAAGCGCTGCCTTGGCAGTGCGCGCTTGGCCCTCTGCGACCGCTAGCTGCGCCTTGGCGCTCTCGAACGCAGCAGGGGAGATGACTTCGCTTTCGAGCAACCGGCGCTGTTGATCTGTCTGTACACGTCGATCCATCAGGCCGGCTTCGGCGGCCGCCAGGGATGCTTGCGCTTGCGTCACGCGAAGCCGGTCAGGTTCCGCATCAAGTTCTGCCATGACTTGACCGCGGGCGAACCGTTCACCCACGTCGACGTTCAACTTGGCGATCCGTCCTCCTGTTTCAAATCCTAGGATGCTGCGCTCGGTTGCTCGCGCCGAGCCAGTCAATTCGATGCGGGAGCTATGCGGAAGATCCGACTGCGCGGCGGCGAGCTTCACTGCACGCGGAGGCTCGGATACGGTGGATTGCGAGTTTCCGCACCCTGAGACCAGGGTCGAAATGAATAGTGTGCAAGCAACCGTCAAGGAGCGCAGTGCGCACGCGGTCATGAAAGCTCTACGGACGCGACTCATGGGTGTCCTTTCGCAGGGATCAGTTCGAGATGGCCCGAGGCGAGATCCTGGAGCGCCCGAAAGAAATGCCGCCGCTCTGCGGGTGCGAGTATCGGCAGACCCAGGAGATCGGCGAACAGGGCGCCATCCAATGCCAGCATGATGAGTGCCGCGGTCTCGGTGCCACGCGGGGATCGACGCACGCGTTCGTACTGCACGCGATACCACTCGCGCAGTGGGTCGAGAAGTGTTGGATCTTCCGCAGCTGCCGCGAGCAGCGCTGCGCCCATCTTCTGCATCTCGTCGTCGGGTATCGCTTCCACCTGGCTCGACAGCCAGGGGTCCGGGTCTCCGGCAAACCTGCGCTCGTGATTGGCTTGTACCGCGTCGAACGCCCGGATCATCTCGTCGATCAGTGTCACGAACAAATCGCGTTTGGTCTTGAAATGATAGAGAAACGCCCCTTTGCTCAACCCGGCCCGCACGACGACGGCGTCCAGCGTCAGACGACTGGCGCCTTCCTCCAGCACCAGTTCGCGAGCGGCCTGCAGGATGCGCTCGCGAGTTAGCTGGGCTCCTTGCTGGAGAACGGGCTGCGCATCGGTGCTGCTATGGGCGGTGGACGGGGGGTGCAACTTTGTTTTCGCGCGAGGCGGCATGGTCGTGCTCCAAAAAAAGCTTGAGTCATATACAGTCCAGACGGTATAGTAGAAGGCGTAAAACAGTCCGTCAAGACTTTTTCGGAATGCAAGGACCTGCCATGTCTCAAATTCTTGAACGCTATCGCCTCATGGCCATGATTTCGCCGCTAATGCTTCTTGCGGCTTGCAGCCATGCTCCGCACTCTGCCGATCCGCCTCGCCTGGATGTACCGGCCCATTTCTCAAATGAAGAGGGAGGTGAAGGCATCCTGGACAAATCATCCCGCCGTACTCTTCCCGTCGACTGGTGGACGGCCTACGGCGATCCACAGCTCAATGTCCTAGTCCGGGCGGCGCTGGAGCGCAACACCGAACTGTCGATTGCGCGCGCGCGCGTCGACGAGGCCTCGGCCGCCACGCGGCGAGCACGGGCCTCCCTGCTCCCCTCG
The DNA here is from genome assembly GCF_051983905.1 of Stenotrophomonas sp. STK17_22. Classification (NCBI taxonomy): domain Bacteria; kingdom Pseudomonadati; phylum Pseudomonadota; class Gammaproteobacteria; order Lysobacterales; family Lysobacteraceae; genus Stenotrophomonas; species Stenotrophomonas sp. STK17_22. The sequence continues at coordinate 3,932,272 of NZ_CP197010.1, read as the reverse complement.
TTGTCCGCGGGCACGCAGGCAACTCGAGGACGCGACTATTCAGAGAACGTTGCGATCGGCAATGATGGCCGCGCCACGTTGTCTGCATCGTGGGAGGCAGACCTGTCGGGGCGGCTTTCGCAGGCAGCAGAAGGTGCGCGCCTGGATGCGGTGGCAGCCGAACAAGCGTGGGTTGCCACGCGTTGGCAGGTCGCGTTTGAAACAGTGTCGGCGGCTGTGCAGCAGCGCCAAGCCAGTGAACTCGAAGCGCTCGCCACGGCGCGGCTGGCATCCGCCGAGCGACTTGTCTTGCTGACACAACGGAAGTTCGAGGCCGGACAAGCTACCGGCTTCGACATCGAGCGAACCCGCTCCGGCGTCGTCGCACTGCGTGTGGAGCAAGAGCAACTTCGGCGTGCGCGCGGCGAGGCGACGCATGCACTTGATGTACTAGCGGGACAAACGCCCGGAGCGTCTGCAGCTTCTCCGACTCTTGCTTCACTCGCCGCCCCCAATTGGACACCGACACGCATACCTGCGGACCTGCTGAGTGAGCGGCCCGACGTGCGCGCCGCCGAAGCGAAGTTCGCAGCCGAAACCGCGCGCTGGAACGCAGCCGAAGGCGAACGCTTCCCTAAGCTGGTGTTGGACCTGAGCGGCGGACGGCAGCGCGTTGAGAGTGCGGGGACGCGCATTACCGGCAACATTTTTTCACTTGGGGCCGGGGTTTCGTTGCCGATCTTCGATGGTGGCGCGATCCGTGCCGGCATCGAGACCGGAGAGGCGCGCAGCCGAGCTGCGCGCGCGGAGTTCGAGCGCACTTTGTTGAGTGCATTGCAGGACGTAGAGAACGCATACCTCGGTTGGCATACGCAGCACGCCGCACTGGAGCATCAGACCGAGGGGGTCGCAGTCGCGGAGCGTCAGCTCGATCGCAGCCGCCGTCTGTTTGAGGCGGGACAAGTGGACGCCACGGTGGTGGCCGAGGCTGAGGCGGGGGTGATGTCAGCGCAGGCTTCGCTGATCCGCACGCGGGCCGAGACAGCCGTGCAATGGGGTGTGCTGGCAAAAGCACTATCCGGCCCACCTGTTTGATCGGGGAAGCTTGCTGGAGCAGCTTGCGAAGGCTAGATAGCGTGGCGCAAGGCGAAGGTGGTGAGGCCTAAGTGAGGAGGAATGCGAACATGGAAATTCGGCATCTGCGCTACTTTCTAGCGGTGGCAGAGGAACTGCACTTTGCCCGAGCCGCAGAGCGCCTCCACATCGAGACATCGCCGCTGTCGCGCGCCATCAAAGAGCTTGAAGAGGAGTTGGGCGTAGCGCTATTTGCGAGAACCACTCGGAGCACCCGCTTGACTCGTGCAGGCAGACTCTTCTTTGAGAGCGTACCCCGTGTCTTCGCAGCTTTGCAGCAGGCGCGCGACAGTGTGAACGCCGCAGCCAATGGCTTTCATTGCCAGCTCCGTATTGCATTGTCTGATGGAATCACGCCATCGCGCCTGCCTGCGTTGTTGGCGCTCTGCCGGCAGGAAGAGCCGGAAGTGGAAGTTCGCTTCTTCGAAGTGCCTTTGTCACAGCAAATCAAGGGATTGTGTGGCGAACTGTACGATCTCGGCTTCGCTCAATCGGATGAAGTCGGCGAAGGCATCATCGCCGTGCCGGTGTGGAGTGACCCTCTGATGGTAGCTGTGCCCGCACGGCACCCCTTGCTATCCCACAAACAGATTCCCCTGGAAGAGCTGTTGCGGTATCCGCTGGTGCTCTGCGACGCGGTGGCGTGTGAGGGCCATGCTCGGCAAGTTGAACGGGTGCTACGTCGCGTGGACATTGAGCCTCTAATTGCCGAACGCGTGACTTCCAGCGATCTAATGATGGTCCTGGTTTCGGCGGGACTTGCACTAGGCCTCACAGGAGGTGCGCATATTACTGCCAGCAGGGAACAGGGTGTGGTCGCACGGCCGCTGACTGGAGGTTCGCCCATGCTCACGACCTATCTGCTACGACCGGCCAGCGAGCCGTCAGAAATACTGACTCGCTTCATGGAACGCGTTCATTCGATCAAATCTCCAGACGCCAAAAGTCGGCGGTAAACCATCACACAATCTCCCAAGGAAACTTAACCATGAAGAAGATTGCTCTCATATTGCTTTCCTCGACACTGGCAGCCTGCAGCCCATCCGGGAAACCAGATAAAGGCAACCTTCCGACGGTCGATGAATTAGCGCTCAATCCTGAGCGGCTGAAAAAGTTGCGCCAGCAATGCAAGTTGGATCGTCCTATGCTGGGCGACCAACTATGTAACCGGGTTGCCGAGGCTACCCGAAAGCGCTTTTACGAAGATGGCGATGTGCCCTACACCACACCTAAAGAGCCGCCGAAGTTCTAAGCTGGTGGTCACGCTGGAGTATGTATGCCGGATATGAAAAACTTGAAGGAGAATTGCAATGGGCTGGATCTATCTTGTTTTGGCTGGATTGTTTGAAATCGGATGGCCGGTCGGGCTGAAAATGGCGCAAGAGCCAACATCGCGTTGGAGTGGGGTCGCAGTAGCCGTCTCTTTCATGACAATTAGCGGCGCCTTCCTATGGCTTGCTCAGCGTCAGATACCGATTGGGACTGCTTATGCGGTGTGGACGGGTATCGGAGCGGCGGGAACGTTCTTAGTCGGAATTCATTTCTATGGCGACCCAACCTCCCTGATGCGATACCTTGGCGTGGCGCTGATCATCCTGGGCGTTATCACGCTCAAGTTATCGAGTTGAGTACTAGCTCCTTTGATAGCGTAGTCACTGGGACACCCTGCGACACAGACTGGATCGGGTTCTGGGAACTCGCACGGTCACCTCCTCCTAGTCGTTATATGTGGTGAGCTTGCCGCAGCCTCGGGAGAGTTCGAGCCAGTGCGCGTAAGGCGGTGGAGCAGCCATTCCGGGTGCTCCACCTTCAGCTCCTGCAAAGGTGGAGAAAGAGTGTGGGTTGGCTAGCATGGCGCGGCCAAGAATCACCAAACCCATCTACCTGCCAGCGATCACGTGCTCGGCCATTCGCGGATGGTCGATGCCCCAACTCACTGCCACAGGTAGCCCAGTCTCGCGGCTCATGCGTTTGGCAAAGGGGCTGACGCGACGGCCGGCAACCAGCGGCTGGCCATTCGCTTCCTTGACATTAACCAGTCCGGCTCGGCCGTGGCAGACCGCCGCGACCACCCTGCCGTCAGCCCAAGCGCCCGACAGCAGATTGACGAGCGCCCCGCTCCGGGTAAGTCCCACATGGTGCCATGGCCGCCGGGCAGGAACATCACCGCACCCCCTTCCGGGGCGATGCTGTCGATCTTCAGCGAGCCTTCGAGCTTGTCCATCGACACCTTGTCATCGAGGAAGCATTCCACGCTCGGCGGGTTCATGCCTTCGCTCGCTATGGAATGAGGATCCACCGGAATCTCGCCGCCGGCGATTGACGCAATATCCACATTGGCACCTGCATCGACCAAGGCGTAGTACGGGGTGGACTGTTCCTCGAACCACACGCCGGTCAGGCGCGGGTCGTCGCCCATCGTTGCCTGCGAAGTCAAAACCAGCAGAATCTCGAGGGGAGTTCCCATCATGGTTTTCTCAGTTCAGACGCTTGGGATCAAGCGGCCAGCGACCATTACGCCTGCTTGGCTTTGCGCGCTGTCTCGACCAAGCTGTCGAGCCAGTCCTGATGGCCGTTGATCATCGGGTTGGGTTTGGCGTTGTGCAGCTCCTCGGCCGGCTTGCCCTTCTGCGTTTCCTGCGTGAGGATGCGCACGCGCCCGCCGTCCAGGTTCTCGACCAGCCAGGCGTGATGCACATCCAGGCGCGTATCTGTGCCTTCCTCGCCGGACCAGCCGTGCCAGGCCACGCGGCCGGGTTGCCCATCCGCAGGTGCCACGTACTCGTTGCACTGCCCCTCTACCGGGAAGCCGAAGGTCTCGAAATAAAATCGATCGCCGTCGGCCAGTACCGGGCCTTTGCCGCCATGAAAGCGCACGTTAGCCGAGTTGGCGTAGTAGCTTGACCACAGCGATGGTGTGACGAGTAGCGGCCATACGTCGGCCGCGCTCAAGCCGGCGGCGATGATCTCATTAGAGGCGAAATTCTCAGTAAAGCCCGGCGTGTAGCCTTCGGGCCAGAGGATGGCGTTCTGTTGCTTGCTCATATCGAAGCTCCTTCACAAAATGTCAATGACGCAACAGGGGTGGCTGCGTCATTCAAGTGGTCATAGAGCAATCATGATCCTCCCTGTGAAATAAGTGAAATACTAATTTTTTATTTTTGAAATCATATAATTTGATATCAGCGTCTAGGTTCTGCCATCCGCCGACAAGGCTATCTCGCAGCGGTGCTACGAAAGGGTCCGTCTCCAATTGAGCCGGCTGATTGCATATTTGTAGTGCGAGGCAGAGTTGTGCTGAGCATGACGATGAGAGCCATCTTGCCTACTTGTTGTTAGCACAGGAAGTGAACAGCAGTGCTCGTATCCAGCGATGTGCTGGATCGTGATGGGTGCGTTCGTGCCAAGCAGCCGTCTTGGTGAACCCCGGTATCTTCACCGGCGGCAGGGAGATAGCCAGCTTGTCCATACCGGCGACCAAGCGGCTCGGCAAGATCGCAACCATGTCACTGGCACGCAGGATGTCTGGCAAGATCAGAAAGCTCTTGACCGACAGTGTGACGCTTCGTTGTTTGCCCAACTGTTCTAGCGCATCGTCGGTGACGCCGCGGAAACCTCCACCATCGTAGGAAACAAGCGCATGGTCGAGAGCACAGAACTGCTTAACTGTCAGCTTGCGCCCCATAGCCGCTGGATGGTCTTCCCGCAGGACACACACGTAGTGCTCCTTGAATAGCTCTCGGGCATGCAGATTTGGCGGAGTGATCTCTGGCGTCAGGAGGGCTAGATCGATCTGACCGCGCTCAAGCTGGTTCTGTAGCAGTCCGCTCTCGACTGGCACTAATGAGACTCGAACGCGCGGTGCGTGCTGTTTGAGTGCCGATAGAAATGGGACAGCAATGGCACGCAGCGCATAGTCCGTCGCGGCGATGGAGAAGGTCAGTTGTGCGGTGGCTGGGTCGAAAGAAGGTGGCTGGAGCAGCGCGTCGATTTCCGCTAGCACCTGTTTGACAGATATCCCTATGTCTAGCGCCCGCTGCGTCGGAACGATGCCCCGCTGCGCACGCGCGAACAGCGGGTCGCCGAAGCTTTCACGCAGCCGCGCAAGCATGCCGCTCAAGGCCGGTTGGGTTAGTCCAAGACGTGCTGCCGCCCGTGTCACGTTGCGTTCGTCCAACAATACGTCCAGCGCCTTGAGTAAGTTGAGATCCATGCTCTTCATATCTTTCATTCTTATCAAGATTTCAATAAATAATTCTTTTCCATGATATCTAGATTCTGCTCATGAGGGGAGCAAGACCCAGCGAGAATTTTTTTCTGGGCAACCTCTTGGAAACTCCAAATGCGCCATAGGGTGCTGTAGTTTGCGGCGTTTGTCTTCGACTCGCCCCGCCGCTCATTCTTTCTTTTCCCTCGACCGTTGTGCTCAAAACGGTCTTTGACGGGCACCCACCCGGCACCGATCCTCGCTCTATGCGGCACGTTCCTGTGCCGCTTTTGAACGAGGAATCAGTGCAGGGAAATCGGAGGCCAGTCAATGCAAGCTCAGGGCGTACTGTTCGGGCAGATCGCCGCCGTATTCGGCATCGTGATCGCCGGCGTGTGGGGTGCAACGCAATGGACAGCCGCCGCCCTGGGCTATCAACTACGCCTTGGCTCGCCATGGTTCGACTTCTTTGGAACCCCGGTCTATCACCCTTGGCGGCTGTTCGAGTGGTGGTTCTTCTTTGATGCCTACGCGCCGCACGTCTTCGATATCGGCGGGGCCATCGCGGGTGGAAGTGGTCTGGTGGCCGTGGTGGTCGCCATCGCCATGTCGGTGTGGCGCTCGCGGCAAGCGCGCCTTGTCACCACCTACGGTTCGGCACGCTGGGCCGATGCGGAAGACATACGCAAAGCTGGGCTGATCCAGCCCGACGGGGTTTTCCTCGGGCTGCATCGCGGCCAGTACCTCCGCCATGAAGGCCCGGAACACGTCCTGACCTTCGCACCAACGCGCTCGGGCAAGGGTGTGGGCCTGGTCGTTCCCACCTTGTTGAGTTGGCCCGCATCCGTCGTCGTTCACGACATCAAAGGCGAGAACTGGACGCTCACCGCAGGCTGGCGTTCGCGGTTTAGCCACTGCCTCCTGTTCAACCCCACGGATGCGCAGTCGGCAGCCTACAACCCGCTGCTGGAAGTGAGGCGCGGCGCGCACGAAGTGCGCGACGTGCAGAACGTGGCCGACATTCTTGTCGATCCCGATGGCGCACTCGAACGCCGGAACCATTGGGAAAAGACCAGTCACGCGCTGCTGGTTGGCGCCATCCTGCATGTACTGTACGCAGGCGAGGACAAGACGCTGCGCGGTGTCGCCAACTTCCTCAGCGACCCGGCGTGTCCGTTCGAGCTGACGCTGCACCGGATGATGACGACGAAGCACCTGGGCGATGCGCCTCACCCGGTTGTCGCATCCGCTGCCCGCGAAGTGCTCAACAAGTCGGACAACGAGCGATCGGGCGTGCTCTCCACCGCCATGTCGTTTCTCGGCCTGTACCGCGACCCGACCGCGGCCGAAGTCACATCGCGCTGCGATTGGCGCATCGCCGACCTGATTTCCGCCGAGCACCCGGTATCGCTCTATCTGGTGGTGCCGCCCTCCGACATAAGCCGCACCAAACCGCTGATCCGGCTCATCTTGAACCAGATCGGGCGGCGGCTGACCGAATCGCTCGACGGCAGCGATGGCATCGCGCGCCGGCACAAGCTGCTGCTGATGCTGGACGAGTTTCCGGCGCTGGGTCGCCTAGATTTTTTCGAGTCCGCGCTTGCCTTCATGGCCGGCTACGGCATCCGCAGCTTTCTCATCGCTCAGAGCCTGAACCAGATCGACAAGGCATATGGGCAGAACCATTCCATCCTCGACAACTGCCATGTCCGGGTGACTTTCGCCACGAACGACGAAAGGACGGCGAAAAGGATTTCAGAAACCCTCGGCACCGCCACCGAGCTTCGCGCGCAGCGCAACTACGCCGGCCACCGGCTCGCTCCGTGGCTGGGGCACCTGATGGTGTCGCGTCAGGAAACTGCACGTCCGCTGCTGACGCCCGGCGAGGTGATGCAGCTTCCACCTGATGACGCAGTGGTCATGGTGTCCAGCGTTGCCCCGATCCGCGCGAAGAAGCTGCGCTACTACGCCGACGCCAATTTCAAGAATCGCGTCCTGCCACCGCCCGCGCTCGTAGCCGGGAGGTACACCGACGCGCCGCCAGCCCGCCCCGACGACTGGAGTGGCTTGGCGATCCCGGCCGTACCTGCGGCGCCGGCCTCGGCATCCGCCGATGGCCTGGGCGGCACCGACGACGGCGGCCCGCGCCGCCAGCCCGAACTCTCCGAAACCGTCGCCTACGACCCTGAGCCGGACGCACATGCGAACGACTTGGCGCTGCTCGATGACGACGACCTGGCGCTGCCGCTTCCCGGCCAGCTCGACCCGGCCATGCAGCGCACGGCCCGGCTGGCTTCCCTCGACCCCAACGACGGAATCGACCTATGAGCCAATACCGCCTCAATCTTTTCATCCAGCCCGAGCACGCCCAGCGCCTGGACGAACTGGCCGCCAAGAAAGGCGTGTCCAAGTCGTCCATCGTCGCAGCGGCCTTGGCGTCCTGGCTGTCGCCCGATGCTGGCGACCAGCGCGAGGCCGCCATTGCCAAGCGGTTGGATCGACTGTCGCGGCAGACCGAACGCCTGGAGCGCGACCAAAACATCCAGATCGAAACGCTCGCGCTGTTCATCCGCTACTTCCTGACCGTCAGCACGCCGGTGCCCGAAGCCCATCAGGATGCGGCACGCGCCCAGGGCAAGGTGCGCTTCGAGCAGTTCGTCGAGCAGTTGGGCCGCCACCTTCTGCGCGGCCGCAGTCTGGTGCGCGACGTGGTGGAGGAACTGCACCCCGATCCGATGCGGATGGATGACGCAGCAGTGATGGCGTCCGCCCATGAACGAACTGCGGAGCGTGCATCATGAGTGCCGTTCCACAGATCCCGCCCGAACCTCGCTCATCCGCAGCAGCGTCCCAGGATCGCCGCATCCAGATGCTGCGCACGGCAATGGGGCCGCTGATCGCCGCTGCGCTCGAAGACCCGGATGTGGTGGAAATCATGCTCAACCCCGATCGCACCCTGTGGGTGGATCGGTTGTCGTCGGGTCGCTCGCCGCTGGGCGTGGAGCTGCCCGAGGCCGATGGTGAACGCATCATCCGCCTGGTCGCCGCGCATGTCGGTGCGGAGGTGCATCGCGGCCAGCCGCTCTTGACCGCCGAGTTGCCGGAGACCGGCGAGCGTTTCGAGGGCATCCTGCCTCCGGCCGCCCCGGGGCCAGCCTTCGCGCTGCGCAAGCGGGCCGTGAGCATCATCGGCCTGGATCGCTACGTGGCCGACGGCATCCTGACCGCCGGGCAGGCCGAGTTCCTGCGCCGCGCCGTGCGCGAGCGGCAGAACATCCTGATCGCTGGCGGCACCAGCACCGGCAAGACCACGCTGGCGAACGCGCTGCTGGCCGAGATCGCCGCCACAGGCGACCGCGTGCTGGTGCTCGAAGACACCATCGAGCTGCAATGCGCGGCCCGCGACCATGTGCCGCTGCGCACCCGCGCCGGCGTCGTCACCATGACCGAGCTGGTGCGAGCCACGATGCGTCTGCGGCCTGACCGCGTGATCGTCGGTGAGGTGCGCGGCGGCGAAGCCCTCGACCTCATCAAAGTGTGGGGCACCGGCCACCCCGGCGGCATTGCAACCATCCATGCCGGCTCCGCGCTGGGCGCCTTGCTGCGCCTCGAACAGCTGATTCTCGAAGTCGCTGTGAATCCGCCGCGGGCGCTGATCGCCGAGGCGGTCAACGTCGTCATCCACATCGCCGGACGCGGCCGCAAGCGCCACGTCGAAACCATAGCCCGTGTCGTCGGCTTCGACGACACGGGCTATCGCCTGGCGGACGCACTGGAAACGCCGTTTCCGGAGCTGACGCCGGTTCCTCTCGCAGCTGACGCCGCTGCACATCCCCGCCCCCCCAACCGACTTGGAGAACTGCCATGACGCATGTTGATTCTTTCCGCTTTTCCGTAAATCCGCCTCCTCGCCTGTCCGGCCTGGCGCCGCTGTGCAGCCTCACCCGCCCTGCGGGTCATGGACTGCTGCTGGCCGCGCTGCTGCTGTTGCTGGCCGGGACGGCGCAGGCCGCCGGTTCCTCGATGCCGTGGGAGGGGCCCTTGCAGTCGATTCTGGAGTCGATCCAGGGGCCGGTGGCACGCATCGTCGCGGTCATCATCATCATCGCCACGGGACTGGCGCTGGCCTTCGGAGACACCAGCGGCGGCTTTCGCAAGCTGATCCAGATCGTGTTCGGGTTGAGCATCGCGTTCGCCGCTTCCTCATTCTTCCTGTCGTTCTTCTCGTTCTCCGGCGGGGCCGTCGTATGAGTGCGGCCAGCGACTTTCCAGGCTTCGAGGTGCCGCTGCATCGCTCGCTGACCGAGCCAATACTGCTGGGCGGCGCACCGCGCACCGTGGCAATCGCCAACGGCACGCTGGCCGCCGCCGTCGGCCTGGGCCTGCAACTGTGGATTCTCGGCGTGGTGCTCTGGATCGTAGGCCACTCGCTGGCCGTATGGGGTGCGCGCGTCGATCCGCAGTTTATGCAGGTCTTCGCGCGCCACATCAAGCACAAGCCGCTGCTGGACGTGTGAGGAGGATCGCATGCTGAACCTTGCCGAATATCGTCAGCGCCCGGCCTTGCTTGCCGACTGGCTACCCTGGGCCGGGCTGATCGCGCCAGGCGTGGTGCTGAACAAGGATGGCTCATTCCAGCGCACCGCACGCTTTCGCGGGCCAGACTTGGACAGCGCCACGCAGGGCGAGCTGATCGCCACATCGGCGCGGCTCAACAACGCGCTGCGCCGCCTGGGTTCAGGCTGGGCCTTGTTCATCGAAGCCGCGCGCCGGCCAGCGGCAGACTATCCGCACTCGGACTTTCCCGAGCCACTGTCCTGGCTGGTGGACGAGGAACGCCGCGCCGCCTTTGAGGAATCGGGCCACCACTTCGAGAGCGGCTATCACCTGACGATGGTGTTTCTGCCGCCCGAGGAATCGCGTGCCCGCGCTGCCAAGCTGCTCTACGAGAACTCGCCAGGCGACGGAGTGGACTGGCGTGGCCGGCTCGATGCCTTCGTGTCGGAAACCGATCGGGTATTCGATCTGCTCGATGGCGTGATGCCGGAGATTGCCTGGCTCGATGACAACCAGACGCTGACCTACCTGCACGCCACGGTGTCCACGCGGCGCTACCGCGTCGACGTGCCCGACGTGCCGTTTCATATCGACGCGCTGCTGGCCGACTGCGCCTTGGTCGGTGGCCTTGCGCCCATGCTCGGCGACCAACACCTGCGCGTGGCGTCGGTGCGAGGCTTTCCGACCTCGACGTGGCCGGGGGTTCTGGACGACCTCAACCGCCTGGGCTTTGGCTACCGCTGGAGCACACGCTTTCTCTGCATGGACAAAGCCGAGGCGGAAAAGGAACTCGGCCGCTTGCGCCGTCAATGGTTTGCGAAGCGGAAGAACGTCGTCGCGTTGCTGCGCGAGACGATCTTCCAGCAGGAATCCCCGCTGGTGGATACCGATGCGAGCAACAAGGCCGCTGACGCCGACTCCGCCTTGCAGGAGTTGGGCAGCGACCAAGTTGCCTTCGGCTACCTCACCGCCACGGTGACGGTGCTCGACGCCGACCCGGCCGTGGCCGACGAGAAGCTGCGCATGGTGGAGCGCGTCATCCAGGGCCGGGGCTTCGTGACGATCCCCGAAACATTGAACGCCGTCGATGCCTGGCTGTCTTCGATTCCCGGAAACGCATACGCGAACGTGCGTCAGCCCATCGTTTCAACGCTGAACCTGGCCCACATGATGCCGCTGTCAGCGGTATGGGCTGGGCCGGAGAAGAACGACCACCTCGACGGCCCGCCGCTGATCGTGACACGCACCGATGGTGCGACGCCGTTCCGGCTGGTAATGCACATCGGCGACGTGGGCCACACCCTTGTCGCTGGGCCGACTGGCATGGGCAAGTCAGTACTGCTCGCCATCCTGGCCATGCAGTTCCGGCGCTACTTCGGCTCGCGGATCTTCGCCTTCGACATGGGGCGCTCGATGCGCGCCACCATCCTCGGCCTTGGCGGTGAGCACTATGACCTCGGCGCCGATGGCGGCATCGCCTTCCAGCCACTCGCACGAATTGCCCAGGAGGGCTACCGCACCTGGGCCGCCGAATGGGTGGAGGGCCGGCTGCTGCACGAAGGCGTGACGGTCGGCCCGGACGAGAAGGCTGCCATCTGGTCGGCGCTGAGAAGCCTTGCCGGTGCGCCGGCGGAGCAGCGCACCATGACCGGCTTGTCGGTGTTATTGCAGTCCAACGCGCTGCGCCAAGCGCTCGCGCCCTATGTGCTGGGCGGCGCACACGGCAAGCTGCTGGACGCTGACCAAGACCGGCTGGGCATGGCAGACGTGCAGGGCTTCGAGATGGAAGAACTGATGCACAGCCCTGCCGCCGTTCAAGCGGTGCTGCGCTACCTGTTCGCCCGCTTCGACGAACGTTTCGACGGCGCGCCCACGCTTTTGATCCTCGATGAAGCGTGGCTATTCCTTGATGAGCCATCTTTCGCGGCCCGCATCCGGCAATGGCTCAAGACGCTCAGAAAGAAGAACGTCAGCGTCATCTTTGCCACGCAGTCGCTGGCCGACATCAAGGACTCGACCATCGCGCCAGCCATCATCGAAAGCTGTGCGAGCAGGATTTTCTTACCTAATCCGCAGGCGACCGAGCCGCAGATTCGCTCGATCTACGAAGGCTTCGGCTTGAACAGCCGGCAGATCGAGATCGTCGCCACCGCGCAGCCCAAGCGCGACTACTACTACCAGTCGCGCCTCGGCAACCGCCTTTTCGACCTCGACCTGGGGCCTGTCGCGCTCGCATTCGCGGGCGCATCCACCCCTCAAGACCAACGCGACATTGACCGCATGCTGACGCAGGCCGGCGCTCCAGGCTTCGCCGGCGCGTGGCTGCGTCATCGCGGCCTCGGCTGGGCCGCCGACCTGCTGCCGTCCGCTCAGGCGGCAGCTTCCTTTCTCGCTTCTCAACCGCTGGAGGTTTCGCCATGAAGACCAAGCCCCGTTTGCTCTCCGTCTCACTCGCTGCCGTGCTGTCGGTATCGATGTTGGCCGTGCAGCCCGCATCCGCGCTGACGGTGTTCGACCCGTCCAACTTCGTGCAGAACACGCTGACCGCCGTGCGCACGCTGGAACAGATCAACAACCAGATCAACCAGCTCCAGAACGAGGCGCAGATGTTGATGAACCAGGCCAGGAACCTGGCAAATCTCGACTTCAACATCGTCAACCGCCTGCGCTCGACGCTCGCCACCACCGAGCGCCTGATCGCCGAGGCGCGCGGCTTGGCCTACGACGTGCAGAGCATGGATGCCACGTTCGCCCGCCTGTACCCGGAACAGTACGCCGCCACCATCAGCGGCGACCGCATGGCACAGGATGCCCGCGAACGCTGGCAGAACACCCTGAACGGCCTGCATACCGCGATGCGGATGCAGGCGCAGGTGTCGCAGAACCTCGCCCAAGACGAAAGCGCGCTGGCCGACCTCGTGAGCCAGAGCCAGTCGGCCACCGGCGCGCTGCAAGCGATGCAGGCGACGAACCAGCTCCTGGCTTTGCAGGCCAAGCAGTCGATCCAGTCGCAGCAGCTCCAGATCACGCAAGACCGGGCCGCTTCGCTGGAACTGGCGCGGCAAGCGGCGGCTATGGAGCGCGCCCGCGAAGTGCGGCGGCGCTTCCTCGGCACCGGCACGCCGTACACGCCGCAGTCCGTCAACTTCTACAACAACTGACCGGAGGCGGCCATGCGATGCGCTTCCGTCCTGCTGGCCGTGCTGCTGACCGCGTGCGGCCAGCAGCCGGCCGAGAACCTGGCCGACGCCCTGGCCGCAGATCCGGTGCGGCTCAAGGCATTGCGCGGGCAATGCGCGGCCGACCGGCAGGCCGTGGGCGAGGATGCCTGCCGCGCCGCCGCCGAAGCCTTCCGGCGGCGCTTTTTCGCCGGCTATACCGGGCCGGACGAATACAACTCGCTGGCTGAACTCCTGCCGATTCCGCCGAGCTTCGATACGCCCGCAGATGAATTGCCAGAGGGCGCCGCTCCGCTCACTCCGCCCGAGGATTCGCCATGAACGACGTGACCATCATCGACCGTTTCTTCGATACGTTCTCGCGCTACATCGACTCGGGCTTCGGTTTATTGCAGGGCGAAGTGGCATTTCTCACCGCCACGCTCATCATCATCGACATGACGATCGCTGGCCTGTATTGGGCCATGAGCCACGCCACCGGCCAGGGAGACGACGTGATCGCCAAGCTGCTGCGCAAGGTGCTCTATGTCGGCGCGTTCGCCTACATCATCGGCAACTTCAACTGGCTGGCGAGCATCGTGTTCCGCTCGTTCGCCGGCTTGGGGATTACCGCGACCGGCTCGGCCATCACGATGGAGAACTTCCTTCAGCCGGGCCGCCTGGCAAAAACCGGCATCGACGCTGCCGCGCCGATTCTGGAGCAAATCGGGGACATGGCTGGGTTCCCTGAGGTGTTCGTGAACATCGACCCCATCGTGGTGCTGTTCATCGCCTGGCTGGTGGTGATCCTCTGCTTCTTCGTGCTGGCGGTACAGCTTTTCATCACGCTGATCGAGTTCAAACTGACCACGCTCGCCGGCTTCGTCTTGATCCCGTTTGCACTCTGGAACAAGACCTCGTTCCTCGCGGAAAAGGTGCTAGGCAACGTGGTGTCGTCAGGCATCAAGGTCTTGGTGCTGGCCGTCATCGTCGGCATCGGTTCCGGCCTGTTCGCCGAGTTCCAGGTGCATCCGGACGAGCCATCCATCGACCACGCGCTGGTCGTGATGCTGGCCTCGCTCGCGCTGCTGGCGCTGGGCATTTTCGGCCCCGGTATCGCCACCGGCCTGGTGTCCGGTGCGCCGCAGCTTGGTGCGGGCGCGATGGCTGGTGCTGCGGTCGGGGCTGTCGGCACCGGCGTTGCGATCGGGGCCGCCGCAACGGGCGTGGGCGGCGCCGTCATGGCAGGTGCACGAATGGCCCCGGCGGCCGCAAAGCTGGCCGGTGCCGGCGCGCGTGCCGCGACTTCGGCGGCCGGCAGTGCCCGATCGGCGTTCCAGGCCGGTGCCACTGCGGCCAGCGGCGGTGCCAAGGGCGCGGTGGCTGGCTTCGGCAATGTCGCCAAGACTGGCGCACAAGCCGCAGGCCGCCGCGTCGCCTCTGGTGCTTCCGCTGCGGGGCAGAAGATGACCGATTCCTTCCGCGCCGGCTGGAACGGCACAGAAGCCGGCAGCGACGGTGCCGGCCCCGGCCAGGCCGCGGACAGCACCGCAGGCTCGCAGAAGCAAGAGCAGCCTGCCTGGGCCAAGCGGATGCACCGCCGCCAGCAAGCCACCCATGCCGCGACCACTGCCGCCCACACGCTGCGCGGCGGCGACGGCGGCGGCTCCGGGCAAGGCCCGAGCCTGCGGGATTCGGATACCTAATCTTCAAGGAGAACACCCATGCGATTCAAACGACCGCAGGTGCGCTACGCCGATACGCCGCAGCCTGCCACCCCGTATCAAGCCGCCGCCCAGGTGTGGGACGACCGTATCGGCTCGGCTCGCGTGCAGGCGAAGAATTGGCGCCTGATGGCCTTCGGCTGCCTGGTGCTCGCGCTGTTGATGGCCGGTGGCCTGGTGTGGCGCTCGGCGCAGTCCATCGTGACGCCCTATGTCATCGAGGTCGATCAGGCCGGGCACGTGCGCGCCGTAGGTGAGGCCGCCACGCCGTACCGGCCCGGCGACGCGCAGATCGCGCACCACCTGGCGCGCTTCGTGACGCTGGTTCGCTCGCTGTCCATCGACCCCATCGTGGTGCGGCAGAACTGGCTCGATGCCTACGACTACACCACCGACAAGGGCGCGGCGGTGCTCAACGACTACGCCCGCACCAATGACCCATTCGCCCGCATCGGCAAGGAATCGGTGACGGTGCAGATCACCAGCGTGGTTCGCGCCAGCGACACGTCTTTCAACGTGCGTTGGACAGAGCAGCGCTATGTCAACGGTGCGCCCGCCGGCACCGAACGCTGGAACGCCGTGCTTTCGACCGTCCTGCAAACCCCGCGTACTGAACAGCGCCTGCGCAAGAACCCATTGGGCATCTACGTCAACGGCCTGTCATGGAGCCGCGAACTGGATTCTTCCGAAGGAGCCAAACCATGAAACTTCGTTTCCGCCTTTACGTTTTTCCTTTGACGCTTCTGGCCCTCGCGGGCTGCGCCTCGCAGGGCAAGCCGCCGCCGTCCATCTTGCTCGACGAGCCGGTGCTGGCCCAGCCATTGCCCGAACCGCCCACGCCCGTCGAAGTCGTCGCCGTCCCTGAACCGCTGGCGCTGCCGGCGCAGTTGAAGCCGCTGCCGGAACTCGATGAGGCCCCCGTTGCGCCGGAGCCGGCCGACGAAAAGGTGCGCGTTTCCCGTGCCAATGCAGAAGCGCGTATCGCGCCTACCCGTGAGGGCTACGTCAACGCGATTCAGGTGTGGCCGTTCACCGATGGCGCGCTTTATCAGGTCTATGCGTCGCCGGGGCGCGTGACGGTGGTTTCGCTTCAACCGGGCGAGGAACTGGTAACGGTCGCCGCCGGCGATACCGTGCGCTGGATCGTGGGCGACACGTCCAGCGGCGGCGGGGCCGATCTGCGCGTCAATGTGCTGGTCAAGCCTATCCGCTCCGGTCTGAAAACCAATCTCGTCATCACCACCAGTCGGCGCACCTACCTGCTGGAGCTGACCTCGACCGAGAGGGCATGGATGGCGTCGGTGTCCTGGGACTATCCGAAAGACCGAATGCTCGCGTTGCAGCGCCAGGCGCAGGCAGCGCAGGCAACAACGCCTGTCGATACGGGCCTGTCGCTGGACAAGATCCGCTTCCGCTACGCGGTATCGGGCAGCAACCCGCCGTGGAAGCCTCTGCGCGCCTTCGATGATGGAGAGAAGGTCTATATCCAGTTCCCGCCGGGCATCGCCCAGGGCGAGCTGCCGCCGCTGTTTGTCATCGGCGCGCAGGGCGACGGGCAACTGGTGAACTACCGTTTTCGCTCGCCGTACTACGTCGTGGATCGCCTGTTCGGCGCGGCCGAACTGCGGCTGGGCGGCGATGGCGGCGACGTGGTGCGGATCGAGCGCACCGATGGTGTTGCACGGAGGAACTGACCATGAGCCAGGATGACACTCCCGACCTTGCCGCGCCGCAGGCGGACAAGGTGGCGCCGGAGGCAGTGGCGCTGCGCGCCCAGCCGCGTCCAGTCACACGCCTGAACCGGCGCTCGCTGGCCATCCTTGCCGGCGTCCTAGCGGTCGCCGTGCTCGGCGCGCTGATGTGGTCGCTGCAACCTCATCGACGCAGCACAGGCGAGCAGACCGAGCTTTACAACGTCGATCGCGTGTCAAAGTCGGAAGGACTGGATGCGCTGCCGACGGACTATTCCAAGCTGCCGCCGGCGTTGCCGCCTGCCGTTCCCGAACTAGGGCCACCGCTGCCGGGCGATCTTGGCCCGGCTATCGTGAAGTCGCAGCAGCCGGCGACGGCTGCCTACGCGGCCCCCGGTCACGACCCGAACGATGCCCTGCGAAAAGAAGCCGAGGCGGCCGCGGCCTCGTCCGTGTTCTTCCGCTCGGGTGGGCAGAATGCGGCGCCGGTAGCGCAGACACAGGTGGCCGCTGCGCCGGGCTTCGCCGCCAATGCGGCGTTTGACCCGCTGGCGGCCGGGCCGGCCTCCACGGCGGCCCAACCTGCTGACCCGACAGCGGTGCAAAACCGGCAAGACCAGAAAGAGGCTTTCATGAAAGCTGGCCCCACTGAAACCCGTAATTCCGGCAATCTGACTCTGCCAATTTCGCCGTATCAGGTTATGGCCGGAACAGTGGTCGCAGGTGCCTTGGTGACGGGCATCAAGTCGGACTTGCCCGGCGACGTGATCGCCACGGTGACGGAGCCGGTCTATGACACAGCCACCGGGCGCTTCCTGCTGATTCCGCAGGGTTCGCGCATCCTGGGCAAATACAACAGCCAGGTCAGCTACGGGCAGAGCCGCGTTCAAGTCGTCTGGAAC
Source organism: Stenotrophomonas sp. STK17_22 (assembly GCF_051983905.1). Classification (NCBI taxonomy): domain Bacteria; kingdom Pseudomonadati; phylum Pseudomonadota; class Gammaproteobacteria; order Lysobacterales; family Lysobacteraceae; genus Stenotrophomonas; species Stenotrophomonas sp. STK17_22. Next base: position 3,914,920 of record NZ_CP197010.1, on the reverse strand, counting down.
CGGATCATCCTGCCGGACACGTCTTCGCTCACGCTCGACAACCTGGCCGGCACCGACCCAGCCGGCTATGCCGGGCTGGAGGACGATGTGGACTACCACTGGGGCCGCATCTTTGCCGGTGCGGCACTCACCACGCTGCTGGGCGTCGGTGCCGAGCTGGCCGCGCCGGAGAACCGGCAGGATGGTGATCGCGTCATCATCGCTGGGCGCGACAGCGCGCAGGACAGCATCAATCAGGTCGGCCAGGAGATGACCCGGCGCAACCTCAACATCCAGCCGACCTTGACGCAACGGCCGGGCCTGCCGGTTCGCATCATCGTCAACCGGGATCTGGTGCTGCGGCCGTACCAGCCGCTGTTCTTCAACCGGGGGACTTCACGATGAGCACGACCAAGAAGCTGCGACTCGGCCCGCTGCCGAAGACCGAGAGCACCAAGCTGACTTTCGTTTGCCCGACCAGTTTGAAAGCCGACCTCGACCGCTACGCCGCGCTACACGCGCAGGCGTATGGCGAGGCTGTCGACGCGGCGACGCTAATCCCGCATATGCTGGAAGCGTTCATGGCTGGAGATCGGGGATTCAGGAAGGGGGGCACGAGCAAGACTGAGCCTCCGAAATCGAGTTGACGATGTCGGCGCAGCCACCACTGCCCAGAATGAAAGCGCAGCCTGCGGGCTGCGCTTTCGCTTTTGAGGAAGTCTTGTGGCAACTCAAGGCGTGATATCGATGCGATCTTGCACGCTACGGCGCTCTTACGCTTTCTATCGCGAAGCGCCTATACGACACCTAGCTTGAAAAACGGCAACGACACGCAGAAGCCAGAAATTGGCCTAACCTGTTGTCCCACAAGCCCTATCGTCGCGCTGCATCGCTCACCTAGAAGCTTGACAGCGGACATTTTTTATGGGCCGTTTGCAGGGTCGAGCCGTGCTCGACTGCTTTTCTGACGGTCGACGCTAGCGGTGCGGCGCCGGTGGAAAGCGCTCTACCAGGAAGTCCAGGAAGCTGCGCAGGCGGGTCGAGTGGTAGCGATCGTGGGCGTAGACCACGTGCATCGGCCGACCGGTCTGGCCGAACTCAGGGAACAGCTGCACCAGGCGTCCGGTGTCGATGTCGGCAGCCAGCAGCAGTGCCGACTGCAGCACGATGCCCAGCCCGTGCAGCGCTGCCGTGCGCAGCGCTTCGCCGTTGTTGATCTGCAGCCGGCCGCCGGGCACACGCTCGAGTTCGCCAGCATCGGCCTGCAGCCACTGTGCGAGTGCGCTCGGTTCGAAGGACAGGCACTGATGCAGGGCGAGGTCGCGCAGGCTGCGAGGCGTGCCATGCCTGGCCAGGTACGCCGGCGATGCGCACATCATCAAGCGATACGGTGCCAGCGCACGCGCCACCAGCATGCTGCTGTCGGCCAGCGTGCCGATGCGCAGCGCCGCTTCGAAACCCTCCTCGGCGAGGTCGACCACGCGGTCGCTCAGCGTGACTTCGACCCGGACATCCGGATGGCGCGCCATGTATTCGGCCAGTGCCGGTACCAGTGCGTGCGTGCCGAAGATCACCGGCGCACTGATGCGCAACGTGCCCGCCGGTGCCAGCTGCTGGTGCTGCGCCTGTGCGTCCGTTTCTTCCACCAGCCGCAGGATCTCCCGGCAGCGGGTGTAGTAGTCCTCGCCGAAGGGCGTCATGTGCTGGCGCCGGGTAGTACGGCTCAACAGCTGCATTCCCAGCCGTGCTTCCAGCGCACGCAGGTGCTTGCCGGCCATCGTCGCCGAGATATCCATCGCCGCCGCCGCAGCGCTGAGGCTGCCCTTGTCCACGATCAGCACGTAGACCTGCATGCTCTCCAGCAGATTCATCTGACACCCCGGGTGTTGAATGCTGAAACCTGCGCGGAGTTTATCAATCAGGGGTGATCAAACAGCATGTACTGCACGGGCCGGATGTACCGGCTGGCGGATTGGGAGAACATCATGGATCTGGGGCTTGAAGGGTGTACCGCGCTGATCACCGGGGCGGGCAGTGGCATCGGTGCCGGTGTGGCCAGGCTGCTGGCGGCCCAGGGAGTACGCATTGCGATCACCGCACGGCGTGCCGAGCCGCTGCATGCACTGGCGGCAGAGATCGAATCTGCAGGCGCGCCGGCACCGATCGTCCTGCTGGGCGACCTCACCGATGCGGAGCAGGTACGCCACATTGCGGATGCAGCCTCGGCGGCACTGACGCGTGTCGACATCCTCGTCAATGCGGCTGGAGGAGGCCGGCCGACCACGGTGGATGCGGGGGACGATGTCTGGGAGGAAGCCATGGCCTTGAACTTCTCTTCGGCACGACGCCTGACCCAGGCACTGCTGCCGGCGATGCAGGCGCAGGGCTGGGGGCGGGTGATCAACCTCAGCGGTTCAATGGAACCGCGCGCGGTGAATGCTGCCACGGCGGCGAAGGCGGCGTTGCATCTGTGGAGCAAAGGGCTGTCGTCGGCGCTGGCCTCACAGGGCATCACGGTCAATGCAATCGCGCCGGGACGCATCAACAGTGCTCAGATCCGGGACCGCCTGCATCCAACCGAGGAAAGCCGGCGTGAGTTCATCGAACGCAACATTCCGATCGGGCGTTTTGGTGATCCGGAGGAAGTGGCGCCGCTGGTGGCCTTTCTGGCCTCGCCCTTGGCCGGCTACATCACCGGCGCGGTGATTCCGGTGGATGGCGGCATGCACTACTTCGCGCATTAGCCTTCCGTTTGTAGAGTCGAGCACTGCTCGATTGCTTTGCTCTACAACTGCCACTAAAAAGGGCGACCCGCAGGCCGCCCTTCGCACACACGATGAAGCCCGCCAACTCAGCGCGGCGAGGCCACCGCACGGTTGCTCGAAGCACCCTTGCCCTTGCGCTTGTCCTGCTGTGCCGGGCTCGCGCCTTCGGCCATCAGGTTGTCGCTGCCGAAGTCGGTGTCCACGTCCAGCCAGCGCTGCGTCGGCAGGCCGAGCGCGGAATCGAGCACCGTCGGCAGCAGGCCGCTGGGCAGGCCGCTTTCGCCGTTCCACATGATGGCGATGCCGAGATCGCGTTCCGGCACCAGCGCGACCAGGCCGCGATAGCCCTGCACGGCACCGGCATGGAACACCACATCGTGGCCGGCGTAGTCGAAGGTGCGCCAGCCCAGTGCGTAGCCGGCCGAATGCAGGCGCTCGCGGCGCCAGCCCGAACGCATTTCGCCCGGGGTGTTGATCAGGCTCGAATGCAGGGTGGCCAGCAGCGGTGCCGGCAGCACGTCCGGGCGATGGCCGGTGTGGGCCAGCAGCCACTGCGCCATGTCGCTGGCGCTGGCGTTGACGCCGGCGGCCGGGGCGACGCGGTAGTAGGTCGGCTTCGGTGTCAGCGACACCCAGCCATTGCGGCTGCGCACGTGCGGACGCGCCCAGCGCGAGCTGGCCTGGATGCCGGCCAGGCCGAGGCTGGCATCGTTCATGCCCAGCGGCTTGAAGATGCGGCGCTCGACCGACTGCTCGTAGAAGCTCCCCGAGGCGGCATAGACCACGTCGCCGATCAGGCTGAAGGCCACGTTCTGGTAGGCGTAGCAGTCGCCCGGCAGGCACTTCAGGCTGGTATTGGCCAGCTTCTGGGTGAGTGCGTAGTACTCGGCGTTGCCTTCGATGTCGCGGTCGTAGGCGTTGTACGGCAGGCCGACGCGGTGGCTGAGCACGTCGGCCACGGTCAGGCGATCGGTCGCTTCCGGAGAGTTCAGGCGGAAGCCCGGCACGTAGTCGGTGACCTTGCTGTCCCAGCGCAGCGTGCCATCGTTGACCAGCAGTCCGGCCATGGTGCCGGCGAAGGCCTTGGACAGCGATGCCAGGCGGAACACGGTGTGGGCGTCGACCGGCAGCGGGTTGTTGACATCGGTAACGCCATAACCACGCGCGCTGAGTACGCGGCCACCCTGCACGATGGCCACGGCCATGCCGGGCACACGCTCGCCATAGGTGAGTTGCTGCGCCATCGATTCGATGTTGGCCACGTTGAAGCCGGCCGCCGGCAGCTGCACCTGCGGCACCAGGCCGGTGCGGTAAGCGGCGGGCTGGGTGTGGGCGACGGCGGTGGCGGCGGATTCGATGTTGGCCGGCATCGGCGGCAATGGCGGCGGGGTCTGCGCGGTGGTGGACAAGGCAACGGGCATCAACATGCCCAGCAAACCGGTGGCCGCCGAACGGATCGGACGACGCAGGCTGTTCTTTTTCATCGTGGAGACCCGTGCGCGACTGCTGATGGCGATTCTAGCGCCGCTTTTCCCTTGTGCACAAACAAAGCGAAGATGAATGCGCATCTCGTTGAAAAAGTTGGAATTTTGACGCCACGAAAGCATGTATCGGAACGTGTCGTCCGGGCGGGGCCGTGACACTGCGTTGCGGCCCTCTGCGAGGCTGCTGCTGGCGATGTTGCAGTGCATTGGCTAACGTACGCGCTTCACCGCCCCCGGAGCCTGCCATGCCGCTGTCCAACCGCCGTCTTCTGGCGAGGGACGCCGCGTGAGCGCGGTGAAGGGCAAGGGGCCGTTGCGTGGGCTGGCGGCGGCACTGCGTGAATCGCCGGCGCTGTGGTGGTCGTTCCTGTACTTCTTCTGCCTGCTCAGCGGCTACTACGTGCTGCGCCCGGTGCGTGAGGCGATGGCCGCCTCGGCCGACCTGGAAACGGTGTTCCCGCCGATGCTGATCGCCTGGTTCGCCAGTCATGGCATCGCGCTGAAGGATTTCGTCCTGCAGTTCCTGTTCTCCTGCGTGTTCGTGATCATGCTGGTGCTGCAGCCGGTGTACGGCTGGCTGGTCAGCCGCTTCCCACGGCGGGTGTTCCTGCCGGCGGTGTATGGGTTCTTCATCGTCACCTTGCTGGGTTTCTACGTACTGTTCGACAGCGGTGTGCCGGGCCGCGGCATGGCGTTCTTTTTCTGGATCACCGTCTTCAATCTGTTCGCGGTGGCGGTGTTCTGGAGCTTCATGGCCGATGTGTTTTCCAACGCGCAGGCACGAGCCTTCTACGGTTACATCGGCGCGGCCGGCACCATCGGTGCCTTTCTCGGGCCGATCATCACCGGTGCCCTGGTGCAGCGTGTGGGCATCGCCAACCTGATGTTGGTCTCGGCCGGCTTCCTCGCCATCTGCCTGTTGAGCATCTGGCGACTACGGCACTGGGCGGTGCTGCGTGAGCAGGAGCAGCAGCTGGTATCCGGCGAGCAGCCGATGGGGGGCAGCGTGCTGGACGGCCTGAAACTGATCGTGCGTGAGCCGTTGCTGCGCTGGCTGGCGATCATGGTGGTGTTCGGCGTGGGCGTGGGCACCCTGCTGTACAACCAGCAGGCCAGCATCGTGCGTGCGGCGTTCAACGATGCAGGCGCTGCCACGGCCTTCTTCTCGCGTATCGACCTGGCGGTGAACGCACTGGCGCTGCTGATGCAGCTCGGCCTGACCCGCTGGCTGCTGTCGCGCCACGGTATCGCGCCGGCCCTGTTGATCCCTGGTTTTGCGATCCTGATCGGCTTTTCGGTGCTTGCCGCTTCACCCATGCCGTTGATGGTCGCAGTGGTGCAGGTGATGACCCGCGCCAGCGAGTTCGCATTGGCCAAGCCGGCACGCGAAACCATCTATACCCGCGTGGACCGGCAGTGGCGCTACAAGGCCGGTGCGGCCATCGATACCGTGGTGTACCGCGGCGCGGACCTGAGCTTTGCGTGGGTGCACAAGGGCCTCTCATTGTTCGGCTCGCACGTGGTGTTCATCGGCGGCATGCTGGTGGCCGCGTGCATGACCGCAGCCGCGTTCGGTGTACTGCGCGAAGAAAAGAAACTGCCGCGCGACCGCTGATTTTCCGGGGCCCGACCCCCATCCCTGTCCAAGGAACTGCCCATGTACTGGATCGCACTCACCCTGACGTTGCTCGTCGCCCTGCTGCACGTTTATTTCCTGGTGCTGGAGATGTTCCTGTGGACCCGCCCGCTGGGCCTGAAGACCTTCCGCAACACGCCGGAGAAGGCGGAGACCACGCGCGTGCTGGCGGCCAACCAGGGCCTGTACAACGGCTTCCTGGCGGCGGGCATCGTGGTGGGGCTGGTGATCGATCAGCCGGTGCTGGTGACGTTCTCGCTGGCCTGCGTGGTGGTGGCCGGGTGCTATGGCGCGTACAGCGTGAGCCGGCGCATTTTCATGATCCAGGCCGTACCGGCCATTCTGGCGCTGGTGTCGCGAGCGCTCTGACGTGGGCGCGTGCTGGCAGGCGCCGCCGATCAGCGGCTGATGGCGCGCATGAAGCCCAGCCACATTGGCACGGCATGCAGCGCCGCACCCAGCACGAACAGGCCCGTCAGCAGGTGTACGCGCCAGTCGTTGATGCGCAGGAAGACGAATTGTTCAAGCGCGCGGCCCACCCAGAACACCGCCATGAAACCCAGCAGGACCAACCCCAGACGAGTGCCGACCAGGTCCGGGGCAAAGATCAGCGCGATCAGCCCCATTCCCAGGAACACATAGATCACGCGCAGATTGAGGATCTGCATGATCGCGCGGTTGACCGTGCCGAGCTGGGCGAGCTCGCGTTTCCAGCCGAACAGCCGCCAGAACGCCAGATGGAAGGCGGCAAACCCCAGGCTGTGAATGCCTGCCAGGCGCACAAGCAGTTCAGCGGTCGTCATGGTTGATCAGCCTATACGCGGAGGGCGCGGCGATACCCACATCGCGATGGTCGCATGGAACACCTCGGTCCCTGCCGCATCGGTCACGCTGACCTTCACGGGCAGGTCGTAGCCGTCCGCAGCACTGACGATGGACAACATGGGCGTCGCCACGGCCTTCAACGTGCCCAAGGCCTTGGCCTGGTATTTCACTTCCATGCCCTTGGGGATCCAGCGCATGTCTGCCGGCAGGCTGGCGTCCACCATCACCCCGCCGACCAGCTCGGCCAGGTTGCACATCGCGATCGCATGTACCGTGCCGATGTGGTTGTTGATGCGGCGGTGCTGGCGGATCACGCCTTCGCAGCGGCCTGGCTCCAGTGCGGTGATGGTGGGTGCGATGCTGGCGAAGTAGGGCGCCTTGAAGCACACCGCGCGCGAGAACAGCCAGTTGCCGGCAGGCCAGCGCTGCAGGCGGTGGTAAAGCGAGAGCAGGGGCGTGGACATGGTTGATGTTCCGGTCGGCGGATAAAGCGACGGCGGGCCGAGGCCCGCCGTCGTGGCAACGCGTGTCGCGGGCGATCAGGCCGCCTGCGAATGCGGGTCCTTGTGCTGGCGGTCGTAGTAGCTGGCCGCGCGCAGTTCGTGGGTGTCGAAGTCGTCCACGGTGATGGTGTCCAGGGTCAGCGTACGCAGTTCTTCCAGCAGGCTGCGCTCGTCCTGGGTGATCACGCCTTCGGCCACGGCCTCGTCCAGCTGGCTCTTGAAGTCCAGCGCTTCGATGCCCTTGCTCTTCAGCGCCTTCAGGAACTTGCGCTCCACCGGCTCGGCCATGATCGCCTTGCTCAGGTAGCTGTTGATACGACCGCCCGGGTTGTTCTCGCACGGGGTCAGGAACACGCCGCTGGCCAGACGGTCGCGGGCTTCGTTCGGCGCCATCAGCAGAGCTGCAACACGGCGGCTCAGGCGGTCGCCGGGGGCCTCGGCACGACGGCCCAGCGGGAAGATCAACGCCCACATCAGCCAGCCGATCGGACGGATCGGGAAGTTGCGCAGCGCGGCCGACAGCGATTCTTCGATCTTGTGCACGCTGTCATGGAAGGCCCAGGCCAGCAGCGGCTGGTCGGCCTGCGGTGCGCCTTCGTCGTGGTAGCGCTTGAGCATGGCGCTGGTCATGTAGACGTGGCTCAGCACATCGCCCAGGCGGCCGGACAGCGATTCCTTGAACTTCAGCTTGCCGCCGAGGGTCATCATCGAGATGTCGGCCATCAGCGCCAGGTTGGCCGAGTAACGGTCCAGCTTGCGGAAGTAGCGGCGGGTGTAGGCGTCACCCGGGGCAGCACCGAAGCGTGCACCGGTCAGGCCGAACCAGAACGAACGCACGGCATTGGAGAGGCCATAGCGGATGTGGCCGAACAGGCTGCGATCGAACTCCTGCAGACCGGCACGGGTATCCGGATCCTGCGCAGCCTTCATTTCCTTCAGCACCCACGGGTGGCAGAGGATCGCACCCTGGCCGAAGATCAGCAGGCTGCGGGTCATGATGTTGGCGCCTTCCACGGTGATCGCGATCGGCGCGGCCTGCCAGCTGCGGCCGGCGAAGTTGCGCGGCCCCAGGATGATGCCCTTGCCGCCGATCACGTCCATCATGTCCGAGATCACTTCGCGGCTCATGTTGGTGCAGTGGTACTTGGCGATCGCCGACGGCACCGACGGCACGTCACCACGGTCAACCGCCGCCGCAGTGGCCTGCGACAGTGCGCTGATCTTGTACGCCTTGCCGCCGATGCGGGCCAGCGCTTCTTCCACGCCTTCGAAGCGGCCAACCGACAGGCCAAACTGCTTGCGGATGCGTGCATAGGCGCCGGTCACGGCGGCACCGGCCTTGGCACCACCACTGGCGGTGGACGGCAGGGTGATCGAGCGGCCCACGGCCAGGCACTCGTTGAGCATGTTCCAGCCCTTGCCGGCCATGGCAGCGCCACCGATCAGCTGGGTCAGCGGAATGAACACGTCCTTGCCGCGGATCGGACCGTTCTGGAACGTCGAGTTCAGCGGGAAGTGGCGGCGGCCGATTTCAACACCGGCGGTGTCGCGCGGCAGCAGGCCCAGGGTGATGCCGATGTCGCGGGTATCGCCGATCAGGCCATCCGGATCGTACATGCGGAAGGCCAGGCCGATCAGCGAGGCAACCGGGGCCAGGGTGATGTAGCGCTTGTCGAAGGTCAGCTTGACGCCGAGCACCTGCTCGCCGTTCCACTCGCCCTTGCAGACGATGCCGTAGTCCGGAATCGAGGTGGCGTCGGAGCCGGCGAACGGACCGGTCAGGCCGAAGCACGGCACTTCGCGGCCATCGGCCAGGCGCGGCAGATACTGGTCCTTCTGTTCCTGGGTGCCGTAATGCACCAGCAGTTCACCGGGGCCCAGCGAGTTGGGCACGCCGACGGTGGAGCTGACCACCGAAGACACCGACGCCAGCTTCTGGATCACCTTGTGGTGGGCCAGCGCGGAGAAGCCCAGGCCGCCGTATTCCTTCGGGATGATCATGCCGAAGAACTTGTTCTTCTTGATGAAGGCCCACAGTTCCGGCGGCAGGTCGGCGTGGACGTGGGTGATTTCCCAGTCGTTGACCATGGCGCACAGCTCTTCCACCGGGCCATCGAGGAAGGCCTGTTCTTCGGCGGTCAGCTGCGGCTTGGGATAGTTGAGCAGGATGTTCCAGTCCGGATCACCGGTGAACAGTTCACCCTCGAAACCGACCGAGCCGGTTTCCAGCGCGATGCGCTCGGTCTGCGACAGTGGCGGCAGCACCTTGCGGAACACCTTCATCATCGGGCCGGTCAGCAGCGGCTTGCGGATGAACGGCAGCAGCAGCGGCACGGCGATGACGGCCAATACAGCGGCCGCGACGATCGTGGCGGTCTGGTTGACGTAGGGAATGAACCAGCAGGCGGCCAGCAGGGCCACGCTGATCAGCGTCCAGGTAACCAGCCGCATGCGGTGGTAGGCGACGAACGCGCCTGCCAGCAGCAGGGCGAGGAAGGGAAGAACGATGCTCATGAGCGTGCTCCGGTGACGTGCTCGTTTGTGGCGGACGAAGCCGCAGCGTCTGCTGCGGGCAACACGTCCAGATAGTCCAACACAGTAGCGGTAAAGGCGTCGTTGTCATCGCCGGCGACCATGTGCGTGGCCTGCGGCAGCTGTACATGACGCGCGTGCGGCGCCAACGCCAGGAATTCGGCCACGGTCTGCGGCGTGACCAGGTCGCTGCGACCACCGCTGACCAGCAGCAGCGGGCACTTCACCTGGCGCGCGGCTTCGGCCAGTGCGTCCTGGTGCTGTTCGCTGTCGCGGGCCAGTTCGGCCACCAGGCGCGGATCCCAGTGCCAGCGCCAGCGGCCGTGACCGTCTTCGCGCAGCAGCGCGCGCAGCGACTGCTCGGATTTGCGCGGACGGTGCGGCATGTAGGCCGAGATCACGTCGGCGGCCTGGCTCAGCGAGGCGAAGCCGTCGGGATGGGCGGTCATGAAGGCGAGGATGCGCTCGACACCGGCGGTATCCCAGCGCGGGGTGATGTCGACCAGCACCATCGCCGAGAACAGGCCCGGCCAGCGCGACTCGGCCAGCAGGCCGAACAGGCCCCCCATCGAGGCCGCAACCAGCACCGGCGGGCGCGGCTGTTCACCGGCCAGCACGATCAGGTCATCGGCGAACTGTTCGCCGTGATAGGGCAGGTCGGCGGCATTCCAGTCCGAATCGCCGTGACCACGTGCGTCATAAGCCAGCGTCTGCAGGCCGGCTGCAGACAGGGCACGCGCGGTGGCATTCCAGGCGTGACGGGTCTGGCCGAAACCGTGCGCGAACAGCACCCGGCCACGACGACCGTGGTCGCTGGCAGTGGCGGCGAGGCGGGCACCATGGGCCGCCTCCAGGTCCAGGTCATGGAACGCAGCGGGAGTAGGGGACGTAACCATACTTGCTAGTATGGATCGCTTGTGAGGGAAGTCAATACTGCATCGTATGGTGCGGTGCGGCAGCCCTGCGGGAGAGCCCTTTGACGGTTTCGCCCGCAACGGCGTACTGCAACGAACCCCGGCGTATGGTTAAATCAGCCCATGAATCAACCTGACGCTTCCGCCGGCGAACCGCGCGCCGGCCGCAACAGCCGCCTGAGTGCCGAAGACTGGGCCCAGGCGGCCCTCGACCTGATTGCTGAACAAGGCGTAGGCGCCGTTGCGGTGGAACCGCTGGCGCGGCGCCTCGGCGTGACCAAGGGCAGTTTCTATTGGCATTTCCCCTCGCGTGACGCCTTGCTGCAGGCCGCGCTGGAACGCTGGGAACTGTTCGAACAGGAACAGGTGTTCGGCAGCCTGGAAGACGTACCGGACCCGCGCGTGCGCCTGCGCCAGCTGTTCCAGATGGTGGCGCATGAAGTGCAGCCGCACATCATCTACAGCGAGCTGCTGAAGGCATTGGACCATCCGATGGTGCGTCCGGTGATCGACCGCGTGTCGCAGCGCCGCCTCGACTATCTGATCGCCTCGTTCCGCCAGGCAGGGCTCAGCTCGACCGATGCGCGCCACCGCGCACGCCTGGCGTACGCGGCCTATGTCGGCTTCCTCCAGCTGTCGCTGCAGCTGCAGCAGCCCAAGCAGGCGCGCGAGGATTTCGAGGCCTATGTCGAGCATCTCATCGAGACGCTGATTCCGAACGGTTGAAGATCGCCGTATCTGGTCACGAGAAAGCCGCGGCATTGCCGCGGCTTTTTTCTTGCGTGCCATCCTTGCGTGCCATCCACGTATTGCCGGAGGCACAAAGAACAACGGCCCCTTGCGGGGCCGTTGCTGCATCAGCTGATCAGTGGATCGATCAGAACTTCTGCTTGTACTGCATGTACATGTAGCGGCCCGGCAGGTCGTACTGCGGGTCGAACATGTTGTACGAGGTGTAGTACGAAACCGGCGGGCTCTTGTCCCACGCGTTGTTCAGGCCGACCATGATGGTGCCCTTCCACGGCGTGTTGTAGCGGAACTGGATGTCGTGGTAGGTCGTGGCACCAATGTGGTTCGTTCCCTTCGCGCCATCAGAGCAGTATGCGAAGGTTTCCGGTTCCTTGACTGGATCAAACGGGCACGGTTCGGTCATGCCGGACTTGTAACGAATGCCGTAGTTGACCCCGAAGTCCCCGTAGGACCAGTCCACATACAGATTGGAACGGATGCGCCAGTACGGATCCTGGTCGAGATAGCGTCCCTGGCGACCCTCGATCGGAGCATCCTGAGTCGACTTGGTATCCCACTTGGACAGGTAGGTGCCGTCCAGAGTGATGGTGAACTGGCCGATCGAAGTTTCCGGCAACTTGTACAGGATGCCCAGATCCCAACCTTCCACCTTGTACGACGCCAGGTTCTGCAGCGGCATGTTGACGTTGGTGATGGTGTAACGCTGGCTGGTGCTGCCGTAGTTCGGGTCACGCGTGATCAGGCCGCAGTTGGCTGCCTGCTCCTGCGCGGTGCCGCCATAGCAACGATCCATGATGTCCTGGATGGCCGGACGGGTGATGGCGTCCTCGATCTTGATCTGCCACCAGTCCAGGGTCACGTTCAGACCCTGCACGAAGCTCGGGCTCCACACCAGGCCCAGCGTCTTGCTGGTCGAGGTTTCCGGCTTCAGGTTCGGGTTGGCCTGCCAGGTGAACGGCTCAGGAGTCTGCTTCGCACCACTACCAGCGCCCGGCTGAACGAAGCCGATCGGCACGCCCTCTGCCGCACATTGTGCCGCGATAGCGCCGGTACGGCGACCAGACGTTGAGGAGCACGGATCGATGTAGCTCTCGAACGAATCAGCATCACCGCGATACAGGTTGTTGATGCTCGGGGCGCGGAAGCCTTCCGAGTAGTTACCACGCACCATTAGGTCGTCGATCGGCTTCCAGCGGAAACCGAACTTGTTGTTGGTGGTGTTGCCGAAGTTGCTGTACTTCGAGTAGCGGGTTGCCGCGCTGAAGTCGAGCAGCTTGGCGCCCGGCAGGTCAGCCAGCACCGGGATCGACAGTTCCAGGAAGAACTCGTCCAGGTCATAGCTACCCTTGGTGGGGGATGCTCCGTTGCCGGTGCTCAGGCCAGAGGCGATGAAGGCGTCCGGATCGAACTGACCGGTTTCCTTGCGATATTCGTAACCAGCTGCGAAGCCCAATGCACCCGCCGGCAGCTGCACGATTTCGCCGGAGATGTTGGCGTAATAACCCTTGGACACCAGGCTGGCGGAGTCATGCGCCGTGAACGAGGTGTAATCCAGTGCCTCCTGCGAGATCGAACCCATCCCACCCAGCGGATTGATCGGGGCGCAGCCCGGAATGATTGCGCCAGCGGAGTTGAGGCACACAGCCTTGCCATCGCGGATCGCCGAGGGACCATATGCCTCGGCCAGACGCTGCTTGTTGAACAGGCCGTAGGTCAGATCGTTCTGGTCGGTCTTGTCGTAGCGGTAGCCGACATCCCAGTCGAAATTGCGGTCGGCGAATTCGAAGAAGCCCTCGAAACCACCGTAGAAGTGCCAGTTCTTGACGTTCTGGTTGAACGAACGTCCACCGGTTTCGTTGAAGCGGCGCGCGACGCCAGTCAGATCAACGCCGTACGGATTGTACATGCTGCCCGCGCTGAGGCGCTGGCCGGTGACCGGCATGGCAGCCAGCAGCTGTTCGGACTTGCGTTCGTTGTACATCGCCTCGGTGCGGAAGGTGATGTTGTCGGTAACGTTGTAAGAACCCACCGCGAACAGCGAGGTGCGCTCGTTGGGGGTCAGCAGGTAGTTGTCCGGCGCGGTGTTGTAGCCGTGAACATTGGGATCGAACGGCGTTTCAACGCCGTTGAGGATGATGTAACGCTCGTCGTTACGCAGATACGAACCCGGAATACCGGTGCTGCTCTGGCCGCTGAAGAACGGCGGGCCACCGGCGGAGATCTTGCGATCGCCGGCCATCACGGCCTTTTCGTTGACGTAGGAGACGCCCAGCACCAGCGAAGCGCGGTCAGTGGTGGTGCCCAGAGTGAAGTCGGCCGCTTCGCGGTCGCCGTCACCGGCGCTGTACTGGCCCTTGTAGAAGTTGGCTTCCGCGCCATCGAAGTTCTGCTTGGTGATGATGTTCACCACGCCGGCGATCGCGTCCGAACCGTAGATGGTCGATGCGCCGTCCTTCAGGATGTCGATGCGCTCGATCATCGCGGTCGGGATGGTGTTCAGGTCGACGCTGCCATCCAGGCCGGTGGTCCAGCGGCGGCCATTGACCAGCACCAGAGTGCGCTCGGAACCCAGGTTGCGCAGGCTGACGCCGGCAGAACCGTCACCGCCGTTGTTGTAGGTACGGTTCAGGGCGGCACCGTTGGCGGCAACGCGCTGCAGGATGTCGGCGACCGAAGTCACGCCCTGCTTGTCGATGTCGGCGCGGGTCAGGCTCAGGACCGGCTGCGAGGTTTCGATGTCGGTGCTCTTGATGCGCGAACCGGTGACCGAGATGCGGTCAAGGTTGGTCGCTTCCTGGGCCTGGGCGGTGGCAGTGGACGCCACACCGGCAACGAGCGCGACCAGAACGGCATCGCGCAGCTTGTTGGACTGGATATTCATTGGCTCTCTCTCTCCAAGAAATCTTGGCTGGGTTAATGCCCGGCGGGGGAGCGAAAAGCGCTCCCAAATCGCGAGGCTGAGCCGATAGTAGCGGGCGTTCGCCAAGAATTAAAGCTGCGTTAATCAAGTCTATGATTTTGGTAAAAATGAAAATTGATGCACGAAATCAAGGGGTTGAATCGCAGGTGACATCACTCTGTCTCGTTTGTTAGCGCAAAGTGACGAAAAAAGTTTCCGTTGATGTGTATCGCAGTGTGTCGACGTGAATTGCGCGGTATCCAATTCGTCGAAAAGCGCTCTGCGTGTATCACGAACGCGCATACGCAACGGGCGCCTTTCGGCGCCCGGGAGAAGTCACTTCAGGAAGACCCAGGAGTGGGGTCAGAGATCCTGTTCGTAACGCACATACGGCACGGTGCCGTCGTCATTGCTTTCATTGCGCGGGGAGAACGGATTCTTGCCGCGGCTGATCACGTTCTCGGCGCCAACGGTAAGTTGGCCAGACCACGGGGTACGCCAGGTCAGGCCGATGCCCAGGCCCTCCCACTTGCCGGGCTTGCCCGGCACGTCGATCACGCGGCCGATGATGCTGCCGGTGAAGTTGCCGTAGCCGGCGCCGATGCTCAGGCTCTTGCTGTCCCAGCGGTCGACGATGGACGGTGCGGCATCGGCCAGCGGTACCAGGCGGGCCTTGGCGTAGGTACCGGCGATCGAGACAAAACCCTCGCGGCCGATGTTCTTCTGCGCGAATACGGTCAGATCGTTCTGCTCGGCACGCAGCGAGGGTGTCTTGTTCGGGCCGGACAGCCACGCCGGCAGCGTTTCACGGCCGGTGCCGGCGGTGATGCCGAGGCGGCCGCTGCCGCGGTTCAGCGCGGCGGTACCGGTGAAGCGGCGGCTGTTGAGGTCGTCGTCGTCACCCAGGCTGGCCAGCATGCAGTGACTGGCCAGGCCGCTCATGCTGGTCCCGCTGCTGCTGTTGCAGAGCAGACCCAGTGAGTCGCCGGAGGACAGGCCGAAGGCCGCATCCAGCGAGTTGCGGCCGAAGTGCCAGCGGGCGCCGGCGGCCTGTTCGCCGGTGGGCTCCAGGTACAGCAGGGCCTCGACCTTGCCGCTGCCCTTGTTCCATACCGGCAGCACGGTCCGGGTGTCCTTGCTCTGCGCGTGCACGCCCGTGATCGCGCCAAGGGCGATCAGCAGGGCCAGCGGTAGACGCAGGAAGGTACGCATCGGACCAGTTCAGACAGGGACGGACAACGGAAGTTCCCGCGGAGACGGGAACTTGATCCTAGGGTGTTTATGAATTCTTAACAAGCCTTGATCCCCCCAGATGCAAGACAAGCCGTTTACTGAAGCCGTTCAGGCGCCGGTACAGTCCCCTCGGCACCGTGGAACAGTATGCCGAACTCCGTCAAAGGAAAGTGATACTCCCGCCCGCAGAATTCGCAACGGACCTCGACGGCGCCGGTGTCCGCGGCTGCGGCACGGGCCTCGTCCTCGCCCAGCGACTGCAGCATCGACGCGACCCGCTCGCGGGAACAGGAGCAGGCGAAGGACAGCGGCTTGCCGCCCATCAGTTCCGGCTTCTCTTCGTGGAACAGGCGGTGCAGCAGCTGCTCGGCCGGGGTGGCCAGCAGCTCGGCTTTGCCCAGGGTCTCGAACAGGGCGCTGGCACGCGCCCAGCCGTCTTCGTCACCCTCGTCACCCGGCAGCTTCTGCAGCAGCAGGCCGGCGGCGCCGTTGCGGTCGGCGGCCAGCAGCAGGCGGGTCGGCAGCTGTTCGGACTGGCGGAAATAGTCCTCGAAGGCCTCGTCCAGCTCCGGTGCGGTCAGCGCGACCAGGCTCTGGTAGCGCTGCGGCTCGCGCGGGTCCAGGCCCGGGTTCTCGATGGTGATCGCGAGCAGGGCGTCATCACCCAGGCTGGACAGGTCGCGCGGCGCATCGGTGCCCTCGCTGAGCTGGGCGATGCCGCGCAGGGTACCGGCAGCGGTGCACTCGGCAAACAGGGTGCGCAGCGCGGTGCTGCTGCGCAGCTGGATCGAGAGGCGGCCATCGATCTTGGTGTGGCCGGTGAACAGCGCCGAGGCCACGCAGGCCTCGCCGAGCAGTTCGGCGGCGGTATCCGGGTACTCGGCGTGGGACAGGATCTCCTGCCAGGTCGCCTGCAGGCGCACGTGGACGCCACGGACGCCAGCGTCGGGAAGCAGGAAGCGGATCAGGGAATCGGGGTTGGCGGTCATCGGCTCACATCGCGCGTAAACGAGGGCGGTTGCCGGATAATGCGCCGACAACCGGATAGAAGAAGGATGCACCAGTAATGGGGGCAGGGGGAGAGCAGCACAAGGTGGAGGCCATCGCGGAAGTCCCGCGCCGCAGGCGCTGGCGCTGGAAACGGCTGCTCTGGCTGCCGCTGCTGCTGGCCGCTTTCAGCTGCCTGCAGGTACTGGTGCTGCGGTTCATCGACCCGCCGGTATCCACGGTCATGCTGTGGCGCTATGGCGAGGCATTGGGGGACGCCGACTGGTCCTATCGCCTGCACTACCAGTGGCGCGACCTGGACCAGATGGCAGCGAGCCTGCCGATCTCGCTGGTGGCCGCGGAGGACCAGCGCTTCCCCGACCACAATGGCTTCGACCTGCAGGCCATCGAGAAGGCCCGCGACCACAACGCCAAGGGCGGACGCCTGCGGGGGGCCAGCACGATCAGCCAGCAGGTCGCCAAGAATCTGTTCCTCTGGCAGGGCCGCAGCTGGGTACGCAAAGGCCTAGAAGTCTGGTACACGGTGCTGATCGAAGCACTGTGGCCGAAGGAGCGCATCCTGGAGATGTACGCCAACATCGCCGAGTTCGGCGATGGCGTGTATGGCGCGCAGGCAGCGGCGCAGACGTTCTGGGGCAAGGATGCGGCCAGGTTGAGCCCGGCCGAGAGCGCGCGGTTGGCGGCGGTGCTGCCGGCACCGCGGCGCTACAACGCGGCAGCACCGGGGCCGTATGTGCAGCGGCGTGCGGCATGGATCCAGCGCCAGGCCCGGCAGCTGGGCGGTGCGGCGTACCTGTCGGAGGATTGAGCGCGCGGGTTGTCGGGTCGGCAGGCAACGTACAATCCGTGCATGACCCGCGAACGACTCACTTTAGTCATTGCCGCCTACAACGAAGCCCAGGCGCTGCCCTGCCTGCATCCACGCCTGTGCGCGGTGCTGGACGGCATGCCCGATATCGAGGGCCACATCCTCTATGTGGACGACGGCAGCCACGACGGCACCTGGGACGTGATCGCAGGATTGGCTCAAGCCGACACGCGCGTGTCGGCGTTGAAGCTGTCGCGCAACTTCGGCAAGGAGGCCGCGCTGACTGCCGGCCTGGATCTGGTGCGCGACGGCGCGGCGATGATCCTCGATGCTGACGGGCAGGATCCACCGGAACTCGTGCCGCAGTTCGTCGAGCGATGGCGCGAAGGCTACGACAACGTCTATGGCACGCGCTTGGCCCGCGATGGCGAAGCCTGGATCAAGCGCGCCACGGCGGCGGCGTTCTATCGGGTGATCGGTCGCCTGTCACGCACGCCGATCCCTGCCGACACCGGTGATTTCCGTCTGTTGTCGCCACGCGCGCTGAGTGCGCTGCGCGAGATGCGTGAACGCCACCGCTTCATGAAGGGCCTTTTCAGCTGGGTCGGATTCAAGCGTATTGCTGTGCCCTACCACCGTCACGCGCGGGTGGCCGGCTCCAGCAAGTTCAGCCTGTGGCGGCTGTGGAACTTCGCGCTGGAGGGCATCACCGGGTTCTCGACCGTTCCCCTGCGGGCGGCGACCTACATGGGCCTGGCAACGGCGGCGGTGGCCTTTGTATTCGGCGTGTGGGTGATTGCCAAGGCGGCCCTGTACGGTGACCGGGTGGCGGGTTGGCCGACGATGATGGCGGTGATCCTGTTCCTGGGCGGGGTGCAGTTGATCGCGCTGGGCCTGATCGGCGAGTACCTGGGACGGCTGTACGAGGAATCCAAGCAGCGCCCGTTGTACCTGGTTGACGCGTGGCTAGCATCCGCCGTGGCAGACTCGGCCCTGCAACCCACCCTCGGAGGGCAGGCAGATGACCACGGTACGGCAACTGTTGGACGGCAAGTCTCCTGAAGTACATGCGGTCGCGCCGGATGCGGCGGTGATCGATGCGATCCGGTTGATGGCGGAAAAGGGCATTGGCGCGGTGCTGGTGATGGATGGTCCGCGGCTGGTCGGGATCCTTTCGGAGCGCGACTACGCGCGCAAGATCGTGCTGCGTGATCGTTCGTCGCGGGATACGGCGGTGGCCGAGATCATGACGGCGAAGGTGGTGACGGTTTCGCCGGGCGAGCAGGTGGAGCACTGCCTGCAGCTGGTGACCGACTACCGCATCCGCCACCTGCCGGTGGTGGAGGGCGCACAGGTGCTGGGGGTGATTTCCATCGGCGACCTGGTGAAGTCGGTGATCGATGCGCAGCGGCGCGAGCTGGATCAGCTGCAGCAGTACATCGTGGCAGGGTGAGTTGTTCGCTGGCGGGCCTGCGGCCCGCCGGCCCGCTTTTCGAAGCCAGAGCCAGAGCTGAGGGCAGCGCCTTCCTGGTACGCCGGGAGGCTGAGGGCATGGGCGTGCAGGACACGCCGCAAGTACGTCCCTGTAGGTTCGATGGCGCCATCCATGGCGCCAACGGTCCTGCACGCCCATGCCCTCTGCCTCTGGATACATTGCCGCGAGCGCGGTGAGATTCGCCGCAGACGATCTGCTTTTGGTAGCTGCCAACCTTGGTTGGCAACAGCTTTTGAATTTGCTTTTCTCTTCTGACTTTGAATTTCCGCTCTCGTTCCGCGCGCGCTGGAAACTGTCCGGAGCCGAAGCAAGGCGGCAGGCAGGACCGTGAGGCGCATGGATGCGCCGACCGAGCCTTATCTGATCGGAATCTGGCAGCGTAGGCGTCGAGAGCCGGCGTGGGCCGCCGTGCGAGCCTAGATCTCGACGATCCGTAATCAGGATCGCGACGATCGCCATGTAGCTTGGCGCCCACGCCGGAATCTCCCTTGATCCGCCCGAACAGTTGCTGGAGCGACCACTCGAAGCGATAAGACTGGGCAAGCGGGGGAGCTCTCGACCCTTCCAGACTATACGGAGTCAGGTGATGAACGGGATCGGGATTGATGTCAGCAAGCGTCAGCTGGATATCGGTACGACGGACGGAGAAACCCTGCAGGTCGGCAACAACCGCTCCGGGTTTTCTGAACTGGATGTTTGGCTGAAGAAGCGTCCGACCCGCCAGATCGTGCTTGAAGCCACAGGTGGCTATGAGCAGCCTGTGCTGGATTTCCTGCACAAGGCCGGTCATCCGGTGGTCCGTGCCAATGCCTTGCGCGCCCGGAAACTGGCTCAGGGGTTGGGTCAGATTGCCAAAACCGACCGTTTGGATGCCTACGCGTTGGCGCAGATGGCCGCCCTGGTGAAGCTGCCTCCCTATCAGCCGCTGCAGTCTTGGCAGCAGAAGATGCGGGAGTTCGTTCGGGCACGTCGGCAGGCGATGGACGCCCTGACCATCGCGCGGCAGCAGCAGGAAATGGTGCTTGATCGTGAACTGCGCCGACTACTGCAGGGCAACATCACCCGCCTACAAACGTTGGTTGAGCGTCTGGGCAAGCAGATCGTCGAGCAGGTTGGTCAGCAGCCTCAACTGAAGATGCTGAAGTCGATGAAGGGCGTAGGGCCTGTGCTGCAGGCAGTTCTAGCCAGCTATTTGCCAGAGCTTGGCAGGATCACTGGCAAGCGCATCGCCAGCCTGGTCGGGGTAGCCCCGATGTCCCACGACAGCGGCACGATGAGAGGAAAACGAAGCATCCACGGTGGAAGAGCCGAAATCCGGCAAGTGCTCTACATGGCGGCAATGTCGGCCATGCGGCATGAACCTCGGCTGCGCGATTTTTACCAGTCGCTACGAGCCCGCGGCAAGGAAGGCAAGGTGGCCATCGTGGCAGTAATGCGGAAGATGCTGGTCATCCTCAACGCCCGTGTGCGCGACGCTGAAAGCGAGCTAGTCCCCGCCTGAGGCGAGCCAGGGCGAAAGACCAAAGGCTGCCGGCCAGCGGCCGGCACTACCGTGCCCGTTTACCTGACGGGCCTGAGACTCTCCAGCAACACAGTTGCTACAGGGACGTATTTACGGCGTGTCCTGCCTGTCGCCTTGCTCCGGCTCTACGCGCGGGAAAAGAGGCGCCGCGAACAACGCTGTAACTCTACTTCGCATACTGCCCACCGCAGTCGGCATCCTTCCCCGGCCCCAGTTCGATGGTCGCCAGCAACGCCGCCGGCGGGGCAATGCTGCCCAGTGCCAGGGCCACCGCGCCACGAATCCCCAACGCCTTGAAGTCCGGTCGGAATGACGGGTCCTTGAACGTGCCACTAATGTGCAGTGGAGAGCGCAGTACCAGGATGCTCTTGTCCTTCGGGCGCGGTTTCAGCAGCAGGTCCAGGGTCTCGTCGCGCAGGCTGACCGTGCCTTCGCCGATGAGGATCGTATCGGCAGTGTCCACCGCCAGCGCCTGGCTGGTCATCAGGCCGTCGCGCACGCCGAAGTCGGCGAAGGCGCAGCGCAGGGGAATCTGTTTGTCGCCGGTCACCAGGAATTTCAGTGATTCGGTGATGTCCAGCCCTGCAAGTTCCATCACCAGGTTGCCGACATGGCCGCGGCCCATCGCCAGGCCGACCTTGCCACTGCTGCTGCCGAGCATCGCGGCGATCGAGTTGCCGCGGCCGCTCAGGTCCACCTCGCCGCCGATGCCGCCCTTGGCCTGCTCGGCCAGTTTCGCGTCCGGAAACAGCTGGCCGAGCTGCACGCCGCGCACACTGGCCTTCAGGGCGGTGCTGATCTGCGGACGGCGCGCGTCCATGCGGATCGTGCTGCGGATATCGCCTCCGGCCACGCCGAAGTTCAGCGGGTCCAGCCGCAGTACGCCGTCATCCAGCAACAGGTGCGCGTCCATGTCGTCCAGCGGCAGTGATGGCGCGTTGATGCGGTGGGCCTTCCAGCGCACGTCGGCATCCATCGCGCGCAGCTTGCCGAGGTTGTAGGGCGTGTCGGGCAGCACGCGTGCGCGGGCGGCAACCCGTGCGGCCTCGGCCTTCTGTTCGGCGTTGGCGGTTTCGCCGCCGCCGGTTTTCGGTGGGGCACCGACGAAGCCGGCAAGGTCATCGAAGTCCAGGCGCTTGGATTCCAGCGTGGCGGTCAGCCGCGGCCGCGCACCGCCCACTTCGAACTGCAGATTGCCGCCGAGGTCGCTGTCACCGACCTTGCCGGTGAAGGCGTCGTAGCGCCAGACGTTGTGGTCACGCTTGAGCCGGCCGTTCAACGCATAGGGCGGCGACGGCGGAATGGCAATGCCGAGCAGCGGATAGAGGTCGGCGAGGTCCTGGCCGCTGAGCGCAAACTGCAGATCGAACACGCGCAGCTGGAAGGGATTGGTCAGCGTGCCACTGGCTACCGCGTGGGTGGCGCCTGCTCGGCCATCGAGATGGATGCGGAACGGATGGTCGCTGTCGGTCAGCTCCAGCGGTGATTCCGTGCCGCCACGCAGGGTGAACGGATTGCCCTGCCAGTGTCCCTTGCCCTGTACCAGCAGCGGTGGCGCCGCATCGGCCTGTTTCGGCTGGCCGCTGCGCACGTCCACGCGGATATCGGTACGGCCGAGCGCGTCGAGGAACTGCAGGCGACCGTCATCGATGCGCAACCGTTTGAGCTGCGGGCTGGTCCCACCGGCGCTGCCACCGAGGAAATCCCAATTGCCCGGGTCGCCCTTGCGCGACGCTGTTTCCAGCAGCACGTCCGGGCGGGTCAGGCGTACTTCGGGCAGCTGCACGCTGCCGCGCAGCAGCGGCCACACCCGCACGTCGATCTCGACGCGGTCTGCGGTGGCCATATCGGGTTGCTTCGCCCAGCTTGCATTGGCGAAGGTGATCGCATCGGCGCGGATCGTACTGGTGCGGCCAAGGTCGACATCAAGGTTCCCGATGTGCAGCGCACGGCCGGTGCGTGCCTGCACCGCGCGCTCAACCGGCCCCTTGAACCAGTTCCAGTCCCACAGCGCGATCAGCAGCAGGAGTGCCGCCAGCAGGAAGATCAGGATCGTGAGCCAGCGCCGGCCTCGTGGGCCGGGGCGGCGGAGGCGCCAGCGGGGCGTGCGCTTTGCGGCAGGGGAGGCGGCAGCATTCACGCTGCCATGGTTGCCCCCTGTTCGTGGACAGGGCGCGAAGCGACCATGTGCATGGCGTGCACACGCCGCCGTCGAGCGGCCGTTTACAGCACCTGCATGGTGACCGCGACGAAGTGGCAGACGCTGCCACCGATCACGAACAGGTGCCAGATCGCATGCGAATACGGGATCGATTCACGGTGGTAGAAGTAGGTCCCCAGCGTGTACGACAGGCCACCGGCGAACAGCCAGGTGAGGGTGCCGCCGTCGATCGAAGCCCACATCGGCTTGATCGCCACGACCACCAGCCAGCCCATGGCGATGTAGATCACCGTTGAGAGCACCTTGAAGCGGCCGGTGTAGAACAGCTTGAACACCACGCCGCCCAGCGCCAGCGCCCAGATCGCGGTGAACAGGCCCCAGCCCCACGGACCACGCAGGCCGATCAGGGTGAACGGGGTATAGGTGCCCGCGATCAGCACGTAGATCGCACAGTGGTCGAACACCTTCAAGCGGCCCTTGGCGACCGGATGCTGGATGGCGTGATACAGGGTGGAGGCGGTGTACAGCAGCAACAGCGCGATACCGAATACGATCGCACTGGCCAGCTGCCAGCCGTCGCCGTAGATCGCAGCCAGGGTGATCAGCACCGCGCTGGCTGCCAGGGCGAACACCGCGCCCAGGCCATGGGTCAGGGCGCTGGCGATTTCTTCACGGATCGAAGCAATGGACGTCGTGGACATGGGCATGGGCATCGTTCACGGGGAGGGGGACCCGCGTCCCCCTATCATCGCCGCGATGGCCGCCGTGTGCACGCCCGTCACCGTATGGTGGGTGAATCCCTGCGTTGCGCCGATGAATCCGTGAGCGGTAGATCCACGCCATGCGTGGATGAACGACCCGCGACGGCCGGGGGCAGAGCCCTTTCCCTGCGGAAAGGGATCCGACCCGCTGGCATCAGCCCACCGAAACCGTATGCGCCGCTTCGCGGGTGGCCGAGAAGCGCACGTCCGGCGAGCGTTCCTGGGCCAGCTGCAGGTTGACCCGGGTCGGTGCCAGGTAGACCAGGTGGCCGGCCGCATCCAGCGCCAGGTTCAGCGCATTCTTCTCGCGGAACTCTTCCAGCTTCTTCTCGTTGCTGCAGTGGACCCAACGCGCAGTGGTCACGCTGACCGGCTCGAAGGTGGCTTCCACGCCGTACTCGTCCTTCAGGCGGTAGGCGGCCACGTCGAACTGCAGCACGCCGACCGCACCCAGGATCAGGTCGTTGCTGGTCAGCGGGCGGAAGAACTGGGTCGCACCTTCCTCGGACAGCTGGGCCAGGCCCTTCTGCAGCTGCTTGAGCTTGAGCGGATCGCGCAGGCGGGCGCGGCGGAACAGTTCCGGGGCGAAGTTGGGGATGCCGGTGAAGGTGACTGCTTCGCCTTCGGTGAAGGTATCGCCGATGGAAATGGTGCCGTGGTTGTGGATGCCGATCACATCGCCCGGCCACGCCTCGGCGGCGATCTCGCGGTCGCTGGCCATGAAGGTCAGCGCGTTGGCCAGCTTCATTTCCTTGCCGGTGCGCACGTGGAAGGTCTTCATGCCGGCGCTGAAGCGGCCCGAGCAGACCCGCATGAACGCCACGCGGTCACGGTGCTGCGGGTCCATGTTGGCCTGGATCTTGAACACGAAGCCGGTCAGCTTGTTCTCTTCCGGGGCGATCTCGCGGCCGGTGGTGGAACGCGCCTGCGGCGACGGGGCATGTTCGACGAAGAAGTCCAGCAGCGGCTGCACGCCGAAATTGTTCACGCCGGAACCGAAGAACACCGGGGTCTGCTTGCCGGCGCGGTAGGCGTCCAGGTCGAACGGATGGCTGGCGCCCTGCACCAGTTCCAGTTCGTCGCGCAGGTCGGCCAGCATCTGTGCACCGATCTTCTCGGCCAGGCCGGGCGCATCGATGGACGGGAAGATGGTCGAGTCCTGGCGGGTGAAGTTGCGGCCCGGTTCGTACAGGTGCACTTCGCCGGTCAGCAGGTGGACCACGCCCTTCAGGCGCTGGCCCATGCCGATCGGCCAGGTCACCGGCGCGCACTGGATGCCCAGCACGGTTTCCACTTCATCCAGCAGCTCGATCGGGTCCTTGCCCTCGCGGTCGAGCTTGTTGATGAAGGTCATGATCGGGGTGTCGCGCAGGCGGCAGACTTCCATCAGCTTGATGGTGCGCTCTTCCACGCCCTTGGCCACGTCGATCACCATCAGCGCCGAGTCCACCGCGGTCAGCACGCGGTAGGTGTCCTCGCCGAAGTCGGCGTGGCCGGGGGTGTCGAGCAGGTTGACGATCTTGCCTTCGTACGGGAACTGCATCACCGAGGAGGTTACGGAGATGCCGCGCTCCTTTTCCAGCGCCATCCAGTCGGAGGTGGCGTGGCGGGCGGCCTTGCGGCCCTTGACCGAACCGGCCATCTGGATCGCGCCTCCGAACAGCAGCAGCTTTTCGGTCAGCGTGGTCTTGCCGGCGTCAGGGTGGGAGATGATGGCGAAGGTGCGGCGACGCGACGCTTCGTTGGCGACTTCGGACATGGCAGTGGCGCCCGCCCGGGGCGCTTTTCAAAGAGATAAGCGCCCGATTATACCGGCCGGGGCCGTTCAGCGCCCGATGCCGCCCTCGACCTTGTCCTGGCGGGCGAACTGCAGTTGGCCCTGTTCGGCGAAGATGCGTGCCGGCACCGAGCGCAGGCCCATGCCGCGGTTGACCTGCACCACGAAGTGCAGGTGCGGCGCGCTGCTGAAGCCGCTGTTGCCTGACAGGCCGAGCGGCTGCCCGGCCCCCACCGCCTGGCCGCGACGCACGCGCATGCCGCCGGCCTGCAGGTGGCCGTACAGCGCCATGCTGCCGTCGCTGTGCAGCACACGGATGAAGTTGGCGCGGGCACCATCACGTTCGCGGTCCTGGCCGTTGCCACGAAAACCATCCTGGATCTGCATCACCGTGCCCTCGCGCGCGGCCAGCACCAGCGTGCCCTCCGGCAGTGCGAAGTCGACCGCATCGCGGTTCTCCTCGTCATCGTGGCTGAACCGGCCCTGCGGCGCCTGGTCCACGCGCGGACGGGCCGCATCGAAAGGCAGGCGATAGGCGACATCTTCGGCCTGTGCGGCCGGGTTGCCCGGCACCGACTGCAGGCGCAGATCCAGCGTGCGGCCATCGAGCGGGGCGGGCAGGTGGCCGACCACCAGGCTGCTGTCGCCCTGGATCAGCGATTGCAGCGGCAGCCCTTCGACCGGGCGTCCGGGTGCAGCGCGCAGTTCGATCTGCAGCGGTCCTGCCAGCCCATTGTCGATCCGGGCCTGCCATTGCGTGCCGACCGGCTGCAGGCGCAGCCGGGCCATGGGGGCGGCGCCCTCGGCACTGCCAGCGTGGGTGGTTGGGGTGGCGGGGGAAACCAGTCCCCAGCCCTGGCGCCAGTCACCGGCGCTGGCCGTCGTGCTCGCCAGCAGGGACATCAGCAGGCAGGTCAGGGGCAGGCGCAGCATCAGTGGTTCCAGAGGGTAGGGACCACCGGGACTGTAGCCGATCCTGAACAGGACGACCGCGACCGCCTTCGCATAGTCACGTTGAAAATATTCATCGCTTTATCCGCATGAAGGGATTGACAGTGCCGGAAAGGGCTGGCATCGTGGCTCCACCATCGAGACCGGCAGAGGGACAGGCCCTTTGAAGCCGGGGCAGCCCGCGGATGCGAAAGCGTCTGCGTAGGTGCCAAATCCTGCGGGGACCGTGGCGTCCACCGAAAGATGGTTCGAACCATGCACCACACGTGCATCTCGAACGCGGGCCCCGCGAAGGCTCGATGGCCGATTCCCCAACCGGATCCCGCCATGAGCTTCGCCGCCAGTACCGCGCTTCGCCCCGAACCCTTTGTCCCCGTCAGCGTGCCGGTCGAAGACCGCGTGCATGCCGAGCGCGGTGAGTTCGCCGCGGTGCTGTCGATGCGTCACGCCGGCCCCAGCCCGGTGCGCCTGCGCTATGAGTGGGTCGGCCCGGCCAATGCGCCGGTGGTGGTGCTGGCCGGTGGCATTTCCGCCCATCGCCACGTGGCGTCCAATGCACAGTTCAGCGAGAAGGGCTGGGCCGAAGACCTGGTCGGCAGCGGGCGCGCGCTGGATCCGCAGCAGCTGCGTGTACTGGCCTTCGACTTCATCGGCGCCGATGGTGCACTGGATGTGCCGATCGATACCGCCGACCAGGCCGATGCACTGGCGCTGCTGCTGGACCATCTCGGCATCCGCACGCTGAAGGCGTTCGTGGGCTACTCCTACGGGGCGCTGGTCGGCCAGCAGTTCGCGATCCGCCACCGTGCACGCGTGCGCCAGCTGGTGCTGGCCAGTGGCGCGCATCGCCCGCATCCGTATGCCGCCGCCTGGCGCGCATTGCAGCGCCGCGCGGTCGCGTTGGGCCAGCTGCAGTGCGGCGAAGACCACGGCCTGGCGCTGGCCCGGCAGTTCGCCATGCTCAGCTACCGCACCCCGGAAGAGTTCGGCGAGCGCTTCGATGCCGCGCCGGAAGTGATCAATGGCCGTGTGCGCGTGGCCGCCGAAGACTATCTCGATGCGGCCGGTGCGCAGTACGTCGCGCGCACGCCGGTGACTGCTTACCTGCGCCTGTCCGAATCGATCGACCTGCACCGCGTCGACCCCACCGCGATCCTGCCGCCCACCGTAGTTGTCGCGGTGGAGGGTGACCGCCTGGTGCCGCTGGCCGACCTGGTCGGTCTGGTCGAAGGGCTGGGCCCGCGCGGCAGTCTGCGCGTGCTGCGCTCGCCCTACGGCCACGACGCCTTCCTCAAAGAAACCGATCGCATCGACGCGATCCTCGCCACCGCCTTCCGCACTTCTGGAGAGTCCGCATGAGCCTGCACGCAAACGAGCCGTCCTGTAGTCGCACCACTGCCGCCGTCCGTGCCGGCATCGATCGGGACACCGCGCATGGTGCGGTCACGCCGCCGATCGTGCTGTCGTCGAACTTCAGTTTTGAAGGCTTCGGCAACAAGCGCCAGTACGACTACACGCGCAGTGGCAACCCGACCCGTGACCTGCTCGGCGAGGCGCTGGCGGAACTGGAGGGCGGCGCCGGCGGCGTCATCACCGCCACCGGCATGGGTGCGATCAACCTGGTGTTGAACGCATTGCTGCAGCCGGGCGACACCCTGGTGGTGCCGCACGATGCATACGGCGGCAGCTGGCGCCTGTTCAATGCGCTGGCGAAAAAGGGCCACTTCGAACTGGTCACCACCGACCTGACCGATCCGCGCGCACTGGCGCAGGCGCTGGCCACGCAGCCGAAGCTGGTGCTGGTGGAAACGCCGTCCAACCCGCTGCTGCGCATCACCGACCTGCGCTTCGTCATCGAGGCCGCGCACAAGGCCGGTGCACTCGTGGTGGTCGACAACACCTTCCTGTCGCCGGCACTGCAGCAGCCGCTGTCGTTCGGCGCGGACCTTGTGCTGCATTCCACCACCAAGTACATCAATGGCCATAGCGATGTGGTCGGTGGGGCGGTGGTCGCGCGCGATCCGGCGCTGCACGAGCAGCTGGTGTGGTGGGGCAACGCGCTGGGCCTGACCGGCTCGCCGTTCGATGCGTTCCTGACCCTGCGCGGCCTGCGCACGCTGGATGCGCGCCTGCGCGTGCACCAGGAAAACACCGCGTCGATCGTCGCATTGCTGGACCAGCATCCGGCGGTCGGCGCGGTGTACTACCCGGGCCTGGCCGATCACCCGGGCCACGCCATCGCCGCGCGCCAGCAAAGCGGCTTCGGCGCGATGCTGTCGTTCGAACTGGCCGACTGCGAAGGCGATGATCCGCATGCCGCAGTGCGTGCCTTCGTCGATGGCCTGCGCTGCTTCACCCTGGCCGAATCGCTGGGTGGCGTCGAAAGCCTGATCGCGCACCCGGCCACCATGACCCATGCGGCGATGACCGCTGAAGCGCGCGCGGCCGCCGGCATCAGCGAAGGCCTGCTGCGCCTGTCGGTCGGCATCGAGGCCGAGCGTGACCTGCTGGCTGATCTCGGCGCAGCGCTGCAGCGCGCCGAAGCCGTGATCGATGCGGCTGCGCGCCGCAAACAGGTGGTGGATGCATGAGCGCGCTCGCCGCTGACATTCCTGCGCTGGGCGTGGGACGCTTGGCGCTGCTCGGCACCGGCACGGTCGGCTCTGCCTTCGTGCAGCGCTACCAGGCGTTGCGGGCACGCGGGTTGGAACTGCCCAGCGTGCAGTGGCTGGCCAATTCGCGCACCGCACTGGCGATCGACCGTGATCTGGCGTTGCCGCTGGAGCTGGCACGACGCGCACCGCGTGACGGTCTCAGCTCACCGCCATGGGCGAGCGCCGAAGGGCTGGAACGGGGTGACGTGGTGGTCGATGCCACTGCCAGCGAAGATGTGGCCGCACGTCACGTGCAGTGGCTGGCGCGTGGGGTGCACGTGGTCACCGCCAACAAGCTGGGCCGCGGTGCGCAGCTGGCACGTGCCACGGCCATCGCCGAGAGCTGCGCAGACAGTGGCGCACGCTATGGCGACAGCGCCACCGTCGGTGCCGGCCTGCCGTTGCTGAGCAGCCTGCGCGCGCTGGTAGCCGGTGGCGACCACATCCACGCCATCGAGGGCGTGCTGTCCGGCTCGCTGGCGTGGCTGTTCCATCGCTATGACGGCCAATCGCCGTTCTCGGCGGCGGTGCGCGAAGCGCTGGCGGCCGGTTATACCGAACCGGACCCGCGTCTGGATCTGTCCGGCGAGGACGTGCGCCGCAAGCTGCTGATCCTGGCGCGCAGCAGCGGGCTGGCGCTGGATGCTTCGCAGGTGCAGGTGGATTCACTGGTGCCTGAAGCGCTGGCAGCGCTGCCGCTGGAGGATGCGGTGGCTGCGCTCGAGCAGCTGGATGCGCCGCTGCAGGCGCGCTGGCAGCAGGCACGCGACAATGGTCGTGTGCTGCGTTTCGTCGGCCGCGTTGATGGCGAGGGTGCGCAGGTGGGCCTGCGCGAGTTGCCGGCCGATCACCCCTTGGCGCAGGGTGCGGGCACCGACAACCGCGTGGCCATCCACAGCGATCGCTACCGCCGCCAGCCGTTGCTGATCCAGGGGCCGGGCGCGGGTGCGGAAGTCACTGCGGCCGCGTTGCTGGATGACGTGCTGCGGATCGTCGGCTGATCGCAGCGTTCCTGTCGAGACAAGCCCATGCTCGGCTCGACAGGAGCACGCCTGCTGGTCAGCGGGACTTCAACGCCTTCAACAACGCGTTGTTGAACTGCTTCGGGTCCTGCACCTGTGGCGAATGGCCCAGTTCGGCGAACTCGACCAGCGTCGCGCCGGGAATCGTCGCGGCCGCCGACTTGCCGAGCACCGGATAATTGCCCAGCGTCGCCTTCACCGCAGGCGGCGCCAGGTCACGGCCGATCGCGGTGCGGTCCTTCTGGCCGATGAACAACGTGGTCGGCACCTGCAGATTCTTCAGTTCGTAGACCACCGGCTGGTTGAACACCATGTCCGATGCCAGTGCCTGGCTCCACGCAACGACCTGCTTGCCCGGGCCTTCATACATGCCCGACTGCATCCGCGCCCACGGTTCATACGCCGGCTTCCATTTGCCGTCGTAGTACACGTCCAGCTGGTAGCGGCGGATGCTGTCATAGCTGATGTTCATTTCGCCGGCGTACCACGTGTCGACGCTGCGCCAGGGAACACCCAGCGCCTTCCAGTCTTCCAGCCCGATTGGATTGACCAGTGACAGGCTGCGCAGGTCCTGCGGGAACATCAGCGCGTAGCGCACCGCCAGCATGCCGCCCATCGAATGACCGACCAGGTGCACCGGTACATCACCCAGTTGCAGCTGTTGCAGCAGGGCATGGGTGTTGGCGGCCAGCTGCGCGAACGAATACTGGTAGCGTTCGGGCTTGCTGGATTTGCAGAAGCCCACCTGGTCCGGGGCGATCACCCGGTAGCCGGCGTTCAGCAGCGGCGCGATGGTCTGCTGCCAGGTGGCTGCGCAGAAATTCTTGCCGTGCAGCAGTACCACCACACCGATGGCGCGGCGCTTGGGCAGGACATCCAGATAGGCCATTTCCAGTGGCTGCCGCTGCGACTCCAGCGCGAAGATCTTCACCGGATAGCCGTAGTCGAAACCTTCCAGCCGCGGACCATAGGTCGGCGCGGCAAGCGCGGACAGCGGCAGGCAGGCAAGCAGGGCAGCAGCGATCACGCGCATGGGGCCAATCCGGGGCGGGGGAGCCCCGAGCCTAACCGGAACGCGGTGACGGTGTCGTCCGATGTTGAGCCGGGCTCATGCCCGGCTGCAGGGTAGAGCCAGGCCATGCCTGGCTGCGGCCATCAGCATTCGATGACGTTCACCGCCAGGCCACCGCGGCTGGTTTCCTTGTACTTGTCCTGCATGTCGCGGCCGGTATCGCGCATGGTCTTGATCACCTTGTCCAGCGACACCTTGTGCTTGCCGTCGCCGCGCATCGCCATGCGCGAGGCATTGATCGCCTTCACCGCACCCATCGCATTGCGCTCGATGCACGGGATCTGCACCAGGCCGCCGATCGGGTCGCAGGTCAGGCCCAGGTTGTGTTCCATGCCGATTTCCGCAGCATTCTCGATCTGGCTCGGGTTGCCGCCCAGCGCCGCGACCAAGCCGCCGGCCGCCATCGAGCAGGCCACGCCCACTTCGCCCTGGCAGCCCACTTCGGCACCGGAAATCGAAGCGTTTTCCTTGTACAGGATGCCGATCGCCGCCGAGGTCAGCAGGAAGTCGAACACACGCTGCTCGTTGGCGCCGGGGCAGAAACGGTCGAAGTAATGCAGCACCGCCGGCAGCACGCCGGCTGCACCGTTGGTCGGCGCGGTCACCACGCGACCACCGGCGGCGTTTTCTTCGTTCACCGCCAGTGCGTACAGGTTGACCCAGTCCAGCGTGGTCAGCGGATCGCGCATCGCCGCTTCCGGCTTCGACGACAGCTCGCGGTACAGCGCCGGTGCACGACGGCCGACCTTCAGGCCACCCGGCAGCACGCCTTCCTCGCGGATGCCACGCGCGACGCACGACTGCATCGCGCTCCAGATCTCGCGCAGGTTGGCGCGGATCTCGTCTTCGCTACGCCAGCACTTCTCGTTCTCGAACATCAGCTGGGCAATGCTCAGGCCGCTGCGTGCGGTCTGCGCCAGCAGCTCGTCGCCGCTCTTGAACGGGTAGGGCAGCGGGGTCTCGTCGGGCACGATGCGGTCATCGGCCGCGTCGTCCTGGTTGACCACGAAGCCGCCACCGACCGAGTAATAATCGCGGGTGGCGATCACTTCGTCGTCGGCGTTGTACGCGGTGAAGCGCATGCCGTTGGTGTGGTAGGGCAGCTTCTGGCGCTTGTTCATGCCGAGGTCGCGCTTCTCGTCGAAGGCGATCTCGTGCTGGCCCATCAGCTGGATGCGCTTGCTGCTGCGGATGCGCTCCAGCGTGGCCGGGATGATGTCCGGGTCGATCAGGTTCGGCCGCTGCCCTTCCAGGCCGAGCAGGATCGCCTTGTCGGTACCATGGCCGCGGCCGGTCAGCGCCAGCGAGCCATAGACATCGGCGCGGATGCGCGCGACCTCGTGCAGGCGGCCCGGGTCGAGCAGCCAGCGGTGGATGAATCGCTCGGCGGCCTTCATCGGCCCGACGGTGTGCGAGGAGCTCGGGCCAATGCCGATCTTGAAAACGTCGAACGTGCTGACAGCCATGGTTGCCGTACTGCGGGTACCGGAAGAGACCGCTATTCTAGCGGTTCACGCCGCACTTCAATGGCTGCGGCGCAGCATTTCCACCAAGGGGACCCTGCCGGTGTTGACTCTGTTCCAGCGTGACGACTGCCACCTGTGCGACATGGCGCTGGCCGAGCTGGCCAAGGCCCGGGCGCCGGAATTCGAATCGGTGTTCCTGGATGACCAGCCAGCGCTGGAATCGCGCTACGGCGCGCGGGTGCCGGTGCTGCGCGACGAGCGCGGCGACCGTGAGCTGGACTGGCCGTTCGACGCGGCTGCGGTTCAAGCCTGGCTGGCCGTCGAACGGTAGTGCCGGCCGCTGGCCGGCACCTGCCCGCATCGGTGAGGTTGCCGGCCAGCGGCCGGCACCACCGGAGATGATGGCCGGGGCGGTGCCCCGGCCCGTTGATCATTTCGCGTCGAACTTCACGATCGTGCTGATCGCGGTTTCGTCCGGGATGGTCTTGGTGTCGGCCCAGTCACCGCTGCCGACGCCGAAGTCCAGGCGCTTGACGGTGGCCTTGCCGGTCAACACCGGCTGGGTGCCCGGCTTCCAGGTGAAGGTGAGGGTGACCGGCTTGCTGACGCCGCGCAGCTCCAGCGTGCCGTCGGCGGCGAACTGGTCGTTGCCCACCGCACGGAAGCCCTTGGCGGTGTAACGCGCAGTGGCGAACTTGCCGACGTTGAAGAAGTCGGCGGTCTGCAGGGTCGAGTCGCGGTCGCTGTTGCCGCTCTTGGCACCGGCCAGCGGAATCACCACGTCCAGCGAACCGGCGGCCGGGTTGGCCGGGTCGAAGCTGAGCTTGGTGGCAAAGCCCGGGAAGCTGCCGGTGAACACTTCGCCGTCGTACTTGGTGGCGAACACCAGGATCGAGCCGGCGCCGGGGGCCTGCGCGTAGTCCGCAGCGAGCGCCGGGGCGGTGGCCAGCATGCCGGCCAGGGCGGCGGCCACGGCGGCCGGAGTGGTCAGTTTCAGGTTCATCGGTCAGTCCTTCTGAGGGGAGGCGAGCCAGCCGCGCGGCAACATGCGGGACAGCGTTGCATCGCGCTGGAACAGGTGGTGGTAGAAGGCAGCGCCGGCATGGGCCAGCACCACCGCGATCAACAGCCAGAAGCCGTATTCGTGGATGGCGTGGGACACCGCGACGACCTGCGGATCCGGGCCACTCAGCTTGGGCACATCAACCAGGCCGAACCAGCGGAACGGGCGCAGGCCACTGGCCGAGTCGTACAGCCAGCCCGACAGCGGGATGGCGAACATCAGCACATACAACAGCACGTGGGTGGCGCTTGCGATGCGCTCCTGCCAGCTGGGCACGCCCGGCACCGGCTTGGGGGCGCCGGCGTACAGGCGCCAGCCGAGGCGGAACAGCACCAGCGCCAGTACGGTGATGCCGATCGACTTGTGTGCGGTGTAGACCCAGAAGTACTTGGGCGTCTTGGGCAGTTCGCCCATGGTCAGGCCGACCACGCCCAGGGCGAGGATCAGCAGTGCGATCAACCAATGCAGGATCTGGCTGACACTCCCCCAGGCGGCGGGGGTGTTCTTGGCGGTCATGAAAGGTCCTCTAGCGGGCCGTCTTGGGGTCGGAGTGCGGAACGGGAGCGGGAGTTCCCGGGGCGTCGCTGCGGTCGAGGGTGGCTTCAGCCTCGATCCTCAGCTGTACTGCATCACCGATGACGCCCGGCCAGGCGGTGATGCCGAACGCGCGCCGGCTCAGCGTGGTGCTGGCGGAAAAACCGGCGGTGCGTCGGAACGGGGGGAGGGGGTAGCGCTTGATGGCGTTGAGGGTCACGTCCAGGGTGACTTCCTGGCTGACGCCGCGCAGGGTCAGGGTACCGATCACGTGCGCACGCTTGGCATCGATCGGTTCGACCCGGCTGGAGACGAAATGTGCCTTCGGGAAACGCTCGCCATCCAGAAGGCTGCGGGCCAGCGTGGCCTGGTTCCATTTGGCATCACCAAGGTCCAATCGCGACACGGGGACCTCGACATCCAGTGTGGCCTCGCGCCAGTTGTCGGGATCGAACTGCAGGCGGCCCTCACTGCCGGAGACCGTCCCCATCGCCTGCGAGTAACCCGCGTGGTCGATGGTGAACAGCACACGCGTATGCACCGGATCGAGGCGATAGGTATCTGCATCCGCCCAGGCGGGGGCGGTGGCGAGCAGCGTCGGCAGCAGGGCCAGGCAGGGACGCATCGATGGCGGGCTCCGGAAGGGGGACGATGCGATCATACGCACAGCCCCCCGCCAACGTTGCGTGCATGGCTGCAACAGTTCGTGGTGGGTCCACCGGTGGAAACAGGCTGTTGCAGCCATGAACCCGGCCCTGTGTGACAATCGGGACAGGACAGGGGGTTCAGGATGACGAGCGGTTGGCGCCTGTGGTGCCGAGGCATCGCGGGAATGGGGCTGCTGCTGATGGCGTTCGCCACGGCGGCCACGGCCCTCGACATGGCGGAAACACCGCGCCTGCGCCGTTTCGGTGCAGCTGAAGGCATGCCCTCGCGCATGGTGCTGGCGCTGGCCGAGGACCGCCAGGGCCATATCTGGGCGGCCACCGATGGTGGCCTGGTGCGCTATGACGGCGGCAACCTGCGGGTCTGGGAACATGATCCGGAGCAGCCGGGCTCGCTGCCCGGCAACGAGATCGAGACCCTGCTGGTCGATCCCCTGGACCGCGTCTGGGTCGGCATCAATGGCAAGGGCGTGGCCCGGCTGGATGCCGACCGCGAACGCTTCAAGACCTTCGATGCGGTCAACGGCCCCTGCTTGAGCCAGTTCTGGACGCTGGCCTACGCCGAGGATGCACTGTGGATCGGCACCAGTGGCCATGGCGTCTGCCGTTTCGGTGAAGACGGCAGCCTGCGCTTCTTCGAGCATGATCCGGCCCGTCCTGGCGGGTTGCCCAGCAATACCATCTACAGCAGCCTGGTCGATGCGCAGGGGCGACTGTGGATCGGCACCGAGGCGGGCATTGCGCGCTGGAACGGGACTGGATTCGAGGCTGTCGCGCCGCGCGAACTGGGGGCGCTGAGTGTATTGCGCCTGAGCCGCGACCCCGATGGCTCGATCTGGGCCGGCAGCCAGAATGACGGCCTTTACCGTATCGACGCGCAGGACCGGGTCAGCCGTCCGCGCTGGGCCGACAGTGCGCGCCTGCGTTCGGCACTGGTGCTGGCCGATCGCCAGGGCGGTTACTGGGCGGGCACCTCCGATGGCCTGTTGCGTGGAGATGCCAGCATGCTGCGGCGGCTCGACGGCGACCGCGGCAGTGGCTTCCTCACTGCCCAGAGCGGTGTGCTTGATCTGATGCAGGACCATGAGGGCGGATTGTGGGTGGCGCTGCTGACCCAGGGCCTGGCCTACCTGCCGCCGGACTGGCGCCGGTTTTCGATCTGGAACCAGCTTGACGGCAAGCCGCTGGACAGCCAGTACCTGCTGAGTGCAGCCAGTGATGGCCGGAATTACTACGTCGGCTCAGCGCATGGCGTGTACCAGCTGGACGCGCAGGGAGTACTGAAGTTGCTGGCCAGCGATCGCGAGATCGGCAGCGGGGCGGTGTGGTCGGTGCTGCCGCGGCCGGACGGGCGCCTGTGGCTGGGGCGTGCCGGCCGCATCAGCGTGTACGACCCGGCCACCCGCGCGCTGCACGATTGGCATATCGATGGGGGAGCCGATCTGCGCCAGCGCATCGATCTGATGCGGCAGGCCCCCGATGGCACGGTCTGGCTGTCGGTGATGAACCTGGGCCTGCAGCAGCGCAGCGCCGATGGCCGCGTGCTGCGTAGTTACCCGCTGGAGGATCTCCGCAAGACCGCCGATTCACCGGTTGAGCAGATCCGCTTTGATGCACAGGGCAAGGCCTGGGTGATGGGCGACATGGGGATCTGGCGTGAACAGGCCGGGCGCTTCGAAGCGGTGCCGGGCGTTTCGCGCGGGCTGATCTACGATCTGGTGTGGGTGGATCCACAGCAGCTGTGGCTGGCCCGGCAGGGCGCGCTGGAACGCTACCAATGGGATGGCATGAGCCTGCGCCTGATCCAGCGCATCGATGGCAGTGCTGGCGTGCCCTCAGTCAGCATGGGAGGACTGGCGCTGGCCGAAGACGGCCGCCTGTGGGCGACCACGCCACGTGGCCTGCTGCGGTGGGACCCGAAAACGCGCCGCCTGCAGCAGTTCAACGAACGCGATGGTCTGCCCGACGCCGAGTTCACCAGCAGGCCGCCGGCGGTGAATGCCGATGGTCGCGTGCTCGCGGTTGCCCAGACCGGCCTGGTCGTGTTCGATGTGAATGCTGCCGATGCGGTGCTGCCGCCGTCGTCGCTGGTGATCGCCGAGGTCCGCGTGCGGCGTGATGATGCCCGCGGCTGGCAACCGCTGCCGACCACCGGCACGCTGTTGCTGGGGCCGGATGATCGTGATCTGCAGATCGATGCGCGACTGCTTTCCTATGCCAATCCGCAGGGCAACCGTTACCGCTTCCGGGTGCAGGGCTACGACCAGAACTGGGTGGAGCAGGGCGGTGACGGCCAGCGCACGCTGTCGCGGCTGCCGACCGGCAGCTACGTCATTGAAGTCCAGGCGGCAACGGCCAGTGGCACGTGGACGCCTTCACAGCGGTTGCAGGTGAAGGTGCTGCCACCCTGGTGGCGCAGCGGCATGGCGATCTTCGGCTACCTGCTGATCGGCTCGCTGCTGCTGCTTATCCTGGTGTGGTCGATCCGTGCGCGCCTGCGCCGCCGCCAGCAATGGCAGTTGACCGTGCACAAGCAGCAACTGGCAGAGCAGGCCTCCCAGGCCAAGAGCCGGTTCCTGGCCACGCTGGGCCATGAGGTGCGCACGCCGATGACCGGTGTGCTCGGCATGAGCGAGTTGTTGCTGGCCACCCCGCTGGATGCGGTGCAGCGCAGCTATGCAGGCTCGATCCAGCAGGCTGGCAGCCACCTGCTGCGGCTGGTCAATGACGCACTGGATCTGGCCCGCATCGAGGCCGGCCGGCTGGAGCTCGACCTGCGCCCGTTCGATCTGGCTGGCCTGCTCGACCAGGTGCAGGCGTTGATGGAGCCGATGGCGAAGCAGCGCAACCTGGGGTTCCAGCGTGGGGGCGATCCGCCGGGGCCGATCAGCGTCAGCGGCGACGAGATGCGCGTGCGGCAGATCCTGCTCAACCTGCTGGGCAATGCAATCAAGTTCACCGAGCGCGGGCACGTCGGCCTGGCCGTGCGCCTGGAAGAGAACGGTGGCGGACTCTGCTTCGAAGTGCATGACACCGGCCCGGGCATCAACGCCGAACAGCAGGACCGCCTGTTCCATCGCTTCGAACAGGCGGACGGCCCGCGCACCGCGTCGCGCTATGGCGGCAGCGGTTTGGGCCTGGCGATCTGCCAGGAGCTGGCCGTGGCCATGAACGGACGCATCGAAGTGGACAGCCAGCCGGGCAAGGGCGCGCGATTCCGGGTGTGGTTGCCGCTGCCCTGGATCCGGCAGGCCGCCAATGCGCCGGGCGAGTCGCCGGTGCTGCCGGTGCTGCCGCCGCTGCGCATCCTGCTGGTGGAAGATGACGCGACCGTGGCCGAGGTCATCGCCGGCCTGCTGCGTGGCCGTGGCCACGACGTGGTGCATGTGCTGCATGGCCTGGGCGCGCTTTCGGAGATTGCCACCGATGGTTTTGACGTGGGCCTGCTCGATCTCGATCTGCCCGCGCTGGACGGCACCGCCATCGCTCGCCAGCTGCGCACCATGGGCTATGAACTCCCCCTGGTGGCGGTCACCGCGCGCTCCGATGCCTACGCCGAGACCCAGGTCCTGGCGGCCGGGTTCGATGGCTTCCTGCGCAAGCCGGTGACCGGTGACATGCTGGTGACTGCCATTGCCCAGGCGCGCGCAAAACGACAAACCGCCCTTTGAATGCGCCAGCGCCGGGCGTGAACGGCGCGACTTTCGGTTTACCATGCCGACGCCCGTAGTGCGGGAATCATCAGAAGCAGCGTGAGGAGGCAATCGGTGGTGTATCTGCGGGCGGCGATGCTGCTGCTGGTCCTCCTGTGCTGCCTGTCGCCCGCTGCGGCGCAGCCGGTGCCACCGAGCCCGCGTCAGGTGACGGTG
Source organism: Stenotrophomonas sp. STK17_22 (assembly GCF_051983905.1). Lineage (NCBI taxonomy): Bacteria > Pseudomonadati > Pseudomonadota > Gammaproteobacteria > Lysobacterales > Lysobacteraceae > Stenotrophomonas > Stenotrophomonas sp. STK17_22. The sequence continues at coordinate 3,876,572 of NZ_CP197010.1, read as the reverse complement.
TTCGACGGCTTGCCGTCCAATACCGTGAACCGCATGGCCGAGGATCGTTACGGTTACCTCTGGATCGCCACCAACGACGGTCTGGCCCGCTACGACGGGCGCAACTACCGGATCTGGCGTTCGGAGGACGGCCTGCGCGACAACCGCATCTGGACGGTGCTGGTCGATGCGCGCAACCAGCTCTGGATCGGTACCGAGAACGCCGGTCTGGTACGGATGTCGGCCGATCGCCGCCAGCTGCATTTCTACGACCGCAGCAGCCAGCCGTTGATGGGCACCAACACGGTCTGGAGCCTGGCCACCACGCCGGATGGTTCGGTCTGGTTCGGCACCCACGAAGGTGGTCTGTACCGCCTGGACAACCAGGACCGGCTGCAGCGCTTCCTGCCCGAAGCGAACAACCCACGCAGTCTGCCGGCCGCATCGGTGCCGTACCTGGCAACCCTGGCCGATGGCAGCCTGTGGATCGGCACCAAGCATGGCGTCGCGCGCTGGACCGGCACGGACTTTGAACGGGTTGGTGCCGGCATCGTTCCCAGCCTGCTGATCAATGGCCTGACGGCCGAGCCCGATGGCAGCCTCTGGATCAGCACGATGGCCGGTGCCATCGTGCGTCGTCCCGATGGTCGTTTCGAGGCACCGTCCTGGAAGCTGCCCGAAGGCGAACAGGTGCTGGGCATGATGCTGCGCGACGAGCAGGGCGGGCACTGGCTGGACACCCGCACCGGCCTTGGCCGCGCGGTCGATGGCCAGTACCAGGCCGTGCCGCTGTACAGCGCGGTGGCGCGTGGCCCGGTATGCCCGAACTGGACCGGCGCCTACGAGGATCGCGAGGGGGGCATCTGGCTGGCCAGCACCAACGCCGGCCTGTGGCACCTGCTGCCGCGCTGGTGGCAGTTCTCGGTGCTGTCGCGGCTGGAGGACGACCCCCGCTCGCTGCGCAATGCCTTCGTGCTGGGTACCAGCCCGTCCAGCAACGGCGGCATCTGGACGGTCGGCAGCCACGGCGCGCTGGACCGCTTCGATCCGAAGACCGGCCGCATCGAACAGCACCGCACCTGGGTCAACGGCATGCACTGGCTGACCTCGGTGCGCGAGGATCGCCGCGGCCAGGTCTGGATCGGCTCCAACGACGCGCTGCTGCGCTACGACCCGAAGCGGCGAGATCTGCGCCGCTGGGGCCGGGATGCCGGCGCCGACGCGACCATGGAAGGGGTCATCGAATCGATGATGACCTGTGATGGTGACAGCCTCTGGCTGATGCTGCCGTCGGGTCTTCAGCAGCGCGATCTGGATGGGCGCCTGCGGCGCCAGCTGGACAATGGCCAGCGCGGATTGCAGCAGGGCCAGCTCAATCTCGATGTGGAATGCGGGCCGCAGGACCATATCTGGCTGGCCAGCAGCCGAGGCCTGCTGCAGTGGCTGCCGGAAAGCGAGCGCTTCCAGCCGGTGCCGGGCGCACCGGCGACCGCGATCCATGCACTGCACGTGGGCAGCGATGGCCAGGTCTGGCTGTCCGAGGATGGCCGCCTGTCGCGCTACCGCTGGAGCCAGGGCCGGCTGGAGCGGCAGGCCGTGATCGGTGCCGAGCAGGGCTACCCGGCGATCTCCGCTTCGGGGCTGGTGGTCGATGTACAGGGGGTGGCGTGGGCAACCAGCGCGCGTGGCCTGGTGCGCATCGGCGCCGATGGCCAGAGCGTGCGCCTGTATGGCGTGCATGACGGCCTGCCGAGCCAGGAATTCCGCGAGCACACGCTGGTGATGTCGGGAGACGGCCATCTGGTGGCGGGTACGCCGTCCGGTGTGGTGGTGTTCGACCCGGAGCAGGTGCGGCCCTCGATGCGGCGTGCGCCGCTGGTGATCGAGCGGGTGGAGGTGCGCCGCAACGAGCAGGTGCTGGACCTCACCCACGACACGCCGTTGCAGATCGCCGATGGCGACCGCGATCTGCGCATCGTCGCGCGCCTGTTGTCGTTCGCCGATTCGGCGTCCAATACCTATCGTTACCGGTTGGCCGGCTATGACCCGGACTGGGTGGAAGTGGGACCGGCCGGTGAGCGCCTGTTCTCGCGGCTGGCACCGGGCAGCTATCGGCTGGAAGTGCAGGCGCGGTCGGCCGACCATGTCTGGTCACGGGTGCAGAGCCTGGAATTCCGCGTGCAGCCACCGTGGTGGCGCAGCCTGTCCGGCCTGCTGGTGCTGGCCTCGTTCGCGCTGCTGCTGACCAGCTGGTTCGCCTGGCTGTACCGTCGGCGCCTGCAGCGTCGCCACGCCTATCAGCTGGCGCTGCACAAGCAGGAGCTGGCCGAGCAGGCGTCGGCGGCCAAGACCCGCTTCCTGGCCAACCTTGGTCATGAGATCCGCACGCCGATGACCGGTGTGCTCGGCATGAGCGAGCTGCTGCTGTCCTCACCGCTGGATCCGCAGCAGCGCGGCTATACACAATCAATCCGCCACGCCGGCGAGCACCTGCTGCATCTGGTCAACGATGCGCTGGACCTGGCGCGGATCGAATCGGGCCGTCTGGAGTTGCAGTCCAAGCCGTTCGCGCTGAGCTGCCTGCTGCAGGACCTGGCGGCGCTGATGGGCCCGTTGGCTGCACAGAAGGGCCTGCGCTTCACCCTCGACAACCAGTTGCCGCCCGGCCTGCAGGCCACCGGCGACGCGATGCGGGTACGGCAGATCCTGCTGAACCTGCTTTCGAATGCGGTCAAGTTCACCAGCCGCGGCACCATCACCCTGCACGCGCGCAGCGACGCCGAGCTGCGATCGCTGCATTTCGAAGTGCGCGACACCGGCCCCGGCATCAGCCAGGAGCAACAGCAACGCCTGTTCCGCCGCTTTGAGCAGGCCGATGGTGCACGTACCGCGGCGCAGTACGGCGGCAGTGGCCTGGGCCTGGCGATCTGCCGCGAACTGGCGCATGCGATGCAGGGGCGGATCCAGGTGGAGAGCCAGCTTGGTCGCGGCACCTGCTTCGGCGTGACGTTGCCGTTGCCGATGGTGGTCGATGCCGATGCCGAAGCAGATGGTGAAACGCACCGCGAGGACGCGGCCAACATGCCGCCATTGCGGGTACTGCTGGTGGAGGACGACGCGACTGTGGCCGATGTGGTGCGCGGGCTGCTGAGTGCGCGCGGGCACGAGGTGGTACATGCGGGCCATGCGCTGGCGGCACTGCGTGAGATCAGTGCCGGTGATTTCGACGTCGGCCTGCTGGATCTCGACCTGCCGGGCCTGAGCGGCTTCGAGCTGGCCCAGCATCTGCGCAACCAGGGCTACATGCTGCCACTGCTGGCGGTGACCGCACGTACCGACCCGGACCTGCAGCAGCAGGTGGAGGCGGCCGGCATCGGTGGCTTCCTGCGCAAGCCGGTGACCGGGGAACTGCTGGTGGAAGCGATCGCCCGGGTGATGGGAAGGTAGGGATTATTGCAGGGCTTGCAGCCCTGCACCTGCAGAAGCAACGTCAACGTCAAAAGCGTGCAATCCGTGGGATGGCGGGGTGGGTCCGGTTGCGGGGGACGCTGCAAGTCCCCCTCCGGGGCCCGGCCCAGCCGCTGGCGGCTGTGCGTTCGGGCGCTTGCGAAGCGGTGCTTCGCAAGCAAAGCGCCCTCACCCATGTAAGCTCGGTCGCCGCTTGCTCGTGTGCGCTGTCCTGCGCACACGGCAAGACCGGGGTTGGGCCTCCTGCCCAACTCGCCCGAGGCATGCCTCGGGCCCATGCGGCTCACGCCCCCGCAACCGGACCCTCCCCGCCTTCGACAGTTTTCCGCGATCTGTCGGAGCACGGGGTCGGATCCCGTTGGCGCGCAACGGGCTCTGACCCCAATCTGGAATTCGATATCTGACAGATGTGTCGACCAAGGTCGACACCTACCAACAACCGCGCGTTCCAACAGTCGCCGTTACCCACAGCCGCGTGAACCTGTCAGAGGTGGGGCGGTGTGGGCTTGCAGGACCGTTGGCGCCATGGATGGCGCCATCGAGCCCCCATGGACGGGTTTACGGCGTGTCCTGCAAGCCCACACTGCCCCGCCATCCCACGGAATGCTCGCTGTTGCTGTTGCTGTTGCTTCGGGTTGGGCCTCTGCGGGTGCAGGGTGCAACCCTGCCGAACCCCCTCACTCCGCGACGTGCTCGACCTGCCGTGGCTCCGGCTTGGTGTCCGGCAGCTGCCAGAAGATCATCGTCGAGGTCAGGGTGATCGCGCCCACGCACAGGAAGGTGGCGTGCAACGCGGCGGTGGCGCTGTTGCTGTCCAGGTGATTGCCGAACGCGGCCAGCAGGCTGCCGGCCGCCGCGGCACCGAAACCGGCGGCGAGCATCATCACCATCGACAGCAGGCTGTTGCCGGAACTGGCGAACTCGCGATCCAGATCACGCAGGGTCACGGTGTTCATCACGGTGAACTGCAGCGAATTGACCGCGCCGAAGAAGGCCAGCTGCAGCAGGCGCCAGGCCAGGTGCTGGCCGGGTGTCATCAGGATGAAGCTGGCCATCGCCAGGCCCACCAGCACGGTGTTGACCATCAGCACGCGGCGGTAGCCGTAGCGCTCGACCAGCTTCACCGCCAGCTTCTTCGACACCATGCCGGCCGCCGCCACCGGCACCATCATCAGGCCGGCGTTCATCGGGCCCAGGCCCAGGCCGACCTGCAGCAGCAACGGGATCAGCATCGGCATGGCGCTGCTGCCGATGCGCGAGAACAGGTTGCCAAGGATGCCGATGCGGTAGCTGGGCACGCGGAACAGGGCCAGCGAGAACAAGGGCGCGGTGGAGTTGGCGGCATGCAGCCAGTAACCGACCAGTGCGGCCAGGCCGGCCACGGTCATCAGCATCACCAGCGCATGTGGCGTTCCGAGCCCGGAGATGCCGTCCAGCGCCAGCGACAGCACCACCATCGCAAAGGCCAGCATGATGTAGCCGCGCAGGTCGAAACGGGTGCGATGGCTGGCGTAGTGGTCGGGCATGATCTTCATCGCGGCGATGAAACCGATCACGCCGATCGGCAGGTTGATCAGGAACACCCAGTGCCACGACGCGATCTCGACCAGCCAGCCACCCAACGTCGGGCCGATCAACGGGCCGACCAGCGCGGGGATGGCGATGAAGCTCATCGCGCGCAGGAAGTCCTCGCGTGGCACCGAACGCATCACTGCCAGGCGTCCGACCGGCAGCAGCATCGCACCGCCGATTCCCTGCAGCACGCGCGCACCGACCAGCTGGTGCAGGTGCTGGGCCAGCGCGCAGGCCAGCGAGCCGAGGGTGAACAGGATGATCGCCACCAGGAAGGTACGGCGGGTGCCGTAGCGGTCGGCGATCCAGCCGGAGGCGGGGATGAAGGTGGCCACTGCCAGCGCGTAGCTGAACACCACCGACTGCATCTGCAGCGGGCTCTCGCCCAGGCTGGCCGCCATCGCCGGCAATGCCGTGTTGACGATGGTCGAGTCCAGCATCTGCATGAAGATCGCCAACGAAACCAGCCACAGCAGGGGGCGCTGGCGGTTGTAGGTCGATGGCGATGTGGACATGGGGTGCGGCCGGTGCAGCGTGGGGGACGCCATGATCGCGCACTGCGGGTCACGGCGCGATCAACATCGCGCCGCAACCGCATGCGCAATGCTCAGCGCTGGCTGTGCGCGTGCACTGCGTCGACCAGCACCTGCACGTGCGCCGGGTCCATGTCCGGCGACATGCCGTGACCGAGGTTGAACACATGGCCCTCGCGCGAACCACCGTTGCCGGCGGCATAGGTGTCGAGCACGCGTGCTGCTGCGGCGGCGATCGCATCCGGCGAGGCGTACAGGGTGGTCGGGTCGAGGTTGCCCTGCAGGGCGACGCGGCCGCCGGTGCGGCGCATCGCCTCGTCCAGATCCAGCGTCCAGTCCAGGCCCAGCGCATCGGCACCGGTCTGCGACAGCGCTTCCAGATGCAGGCCGGTGCCCTTGCCGAACAGGATCAGCGGGGTGCGCTCGTTGCCTTCGCCGCGCTCCAGGCCCTCGGCAATCCGCTGCAGGTAGCGCAGCGAGAACTCGCGGTACATCGACGGCGACAGCACGCCACCCCAGGTATCGAATACCTGCAGCGCCTGTGCACCGGCCGCGCGCTGCGCGCCGAGATAGGCGATCACCGCCTCGGTGGTGACCTCCAGCAGGCGGTGCAGGGCCTGCGGATGGTTCAGTGCCATCGCCTTGATCCGCGCGAAGTCCTTGCTGCCGCCGCCTTCCACCATGTAGCAGGCCAGCGTCCACGGGCTGCCGGAGAAACCGATCAGCGGCACCTGGCCGTCCAGCTCACGGCGGATCAGGCGCACCGCGTCCATCACGTAGCCCAGGTCCTGTTCCATGTCCGGCACCGCCAGCCTGGCGATGGCCGCTTCATCACGCACCGGGTGGCGGAACTTCGGGCCTTCGCCTTCGACGAAGTACAGCTCCAGGCCCATCGCATCGGGAATGGTGAGGATGTCCGAGAACAGGATGGCCGCATCCAGCGGGAAGCGGCGCAGCGGCTGCAGGGTAACCTCGCAGGCAATCTCCGGATTCTTGGCCATGGCCAGGAAGCTGCCGGCCTTGGCTCGGGTCGCGCGGTATTCCGGCAGGTAGCGTCCGGCCTGGCGCATCAGCCAGACGGGGGTGCAGTCCACCGGTTCGCGGCGCAGGGCGCGCAGCAGGCGATCGTTGCGGAGAGGGCTGGTCACGATGGGCATTCCTTGGACGAAAGTTGGCAGCGGCGTCAGTCGCCGTGCGAGAGGATCTGGAAACCGCGATGCAGTTCGGCATCGCGGGCCTTCTCGAAGGCATGGCGGGCTTCGTCGGCCTGCAGGAACAGCTCGCGCCGCAGCTGCGAGCGGCTGCCGACGCGGCCGCTCTCGCGCAGCAGTTCCCAGCCGCCGAACAGATCCGGCTGCAGGCTCAGGCGCAGGAAGCGCGGTGCCTGCGCACCGGCGTCGGGATGTTGCAGGTAGACGTGCATGGCGCCGATTGTAGCGGGGCCAGGGTGACCCCGGCCGCAACGCGGTGGTGCCGGCCGTTGGCCGGCAACGTCATGAGCGGGGAAGCCGGCCAGCGGCCGGCACTACCAGGCTGCGCGGCAGGATTGCCGGCCAGCGGCCGGCACTACCGGGCCGACAGCACCTTCAGCACCGCCGCCTCATCCACGTCCGGCACCACTTCGGCGCGGCCCATGCCACGCCACAGCACCAGGCGCAGGCGGCCGGCCACGTTCTTCTTGTCCAGCCGCATGCGGCCGAGCAGGGCCTGCGGATCCAGTCCTGCGGGGATCGTCACCGGCAGGCCGAGCCGTTCCAGCAGCGCCTGCAGGCGCGCGCGGTCGGCATCGTCGGCCAGGCCCAGGTCGGTGGACAGCGTTGCCGCCAGCACCATGCCCACCGCCACCGCTTCGCCGTGGTTCAGCGCATCGCGGCCCGGGGCCGAGTAGCCCTGTTCGGTCTCGATGGCATGGCCGAAGGTATGGCCGAGGTTGAGCAGGGCACGCTCGCCCTTCTCGAACGGATCACGCTCGACGATGGCGGCCTTGTGCCGGCAGCTGCGCGCGATGGCTTCGGACAGTACCGCATCCTCGGCGGCCAGCAGTGCATCGGCATGCTGCTGCAGCCATTCGAAGAACACCGCGTCGCCCAGCGCGCCGTACTTCACCACTTCGGCCAGGCCGGCGCGCAGCTCGCGCGGTGGCAGGGTGGCCAGCACGCGGGTATCGGCAATGACCGCGCGCGGCGGATGGAATGCGCCGACCAGGTTCTTGCCGGCCGGAATGTCGACCGCGGTCTTGCCGCCCACGGACGAATCGACCATCGCCAACAGGGTGGTCGGCAGCTGCACGCAGTCCACCCCGCGCATCCAGCAGGCGGCGGCGAAACCGGCGAGGTCACCGACCACGCCGCCACCGAGGGCGAACACGCAGGCATCTCGGGTGGCGCCGAGCGCGGCCAGCGCTTCGATCGCGCGGCCGAATTCGGCCAGGGTCTTGGAGGCTTCGCCGGCGGCCAGCACGTGCTCGCCGACGATCAGGTCGGGGCGTGCGGCCAGCAGCGTCTGCTTCACGGCGGCCAGGTAGCGCGGAGCCACTTCGCTGTCGCTGAGCAGCAGCACGTGGCGGCCGCGCACATGCGAGGCCAGCGCGGTGCCGTCGGCCTGGGCACCAGCGCCGATGGTGATGGAGTAGGGGCGGTCGCCGCCAACGGCGACCTGCAGCAGGGCGGGGGAAGTCATGCGGTCAGGTCCTGGCGCTGCCATTGCGTGGCCAGCTTGACCACCAGCTGGGCGGTCGCGTCGGCAGCGGTATACGGGTCGGTATCAAGGGTGAGGTCGGCCAGTTCGCGGTACAGCGGGTCGCGGTGAGCAGCCAGATCGTGCAGCACCTGCTCGCGGTCCGGGCGCTGCAGCAGTGGCCTGCCTTTGTCGCGGGCCAGGCGTTCCAGCTGCGCGGCCACGCTGACCCGCAGGTAGACCACGAAGCCGCGCTGGGCGATCAGCGCACGGTTGTCCGGATCCAGTACGGCGCCGCCACCGGTGGAGACCAGCTGGCCGCGGCCTTCCAGCACACGGGCCAAGGCTTCGCGCTCATGGCTGCGGAAGCCGGTTTCACCCGAGTGCTCGAAGATTGTCGGGATGCTGGCGCCGGCGGCATCGACGATGGCCTGGTCGACATCGACGAAGTCCAGCGTGAAGCGCTCGGCCAGGCGGCGGCCGATGCAGGTTTTGCCGGCGCCCATCGGGCCGATCAGGATCAGGTTCGGAGCAGGATTCATGCCCTCTGATGCTAACACCTCCGTGCCCTTGCCTTTACGTTCTTCACGTCAGGCTAGGCGTTCCTGCGGGGTCTCCCGCGCCAGCCGGAGTACAGGCCATGACGGTCGCCAAGGTCATCGAAATCACCGCCTCCTCGCCGAAGAGCGTGGAGGACGCCGTGCGCAGCGGTCTGAAGAAGGTCTCCGAGACGGTCAAGGGCATCCAGGGCGCCTGGGTGAACGAGACCAAGGTGGTCACCAACGGCAGTGGCGAGATCACCGAATGGCGGGTCAACCTGCGGGTGACCTTCCTGGTGGAATAGGCGTGCTCAGCGCACGTCCTGCACCTGGCGCTGGCCGTCCAGCACCACCACGTGGTCGGCCAGGGCGGGCAGGGCGTGCAGTGCCTGCCGGCTGACCCGCTCGTAGTACTGCACGAAGCGCTCCAGCTGTGGCCGGCTCATGCCGTGCCGGCCCGGCTGCGCGGCCTGCAGGTTCTGTTCCTGCTGCCAGCGCCAGCGTGGTACCACCGAAAAATCCGGCGGCTGCAGGAACCACAGGCGGTCGCAGCGCTGCCACAGCGCCGGGTAGTCTCGGGCCAGCGCCTGGTTGCACCAGCGACGCCATCGGCCATCGGCGTCGGCCTCGCGTTCCAGTGCGTTCAGCGGGCTGTCCAGCGCGTTGTCATCCTGCGCCGGTGTGCCGAGGAACCAGCCTTCGAACACCAGCAGGTCCAATGGCTGCTGCAGCTGCGGCCACTGAGCCTCGGGCAGGCGTTCATCGGCCAGCTTGTCGAATCGTGGCATCGCGAAGGGCTGGCGTGCGGCCACCGCGTCCAGCACGCCGTGGGCCAGCGGCAGGTCGTGGGTGCCGGGCGGCCCGCGGGTGATCAGCAGCGGATGCACCTGGCGGGCCAGTCGCTGGCGCTGCGCACGGGTGAGGTAGACGTCATCGATCGACAGCGTGGCCGCGTTCAGGCCGCGTGCCTGGGCGCGCGCCACCACCTGCGCGGCCAGCGTCGATTTGCCGCTCCCCTGCAGGCCGCTGATCGCCAATACTGGAACCGCTGCGCCGCTGCCCAGCGCATCATCCAGCGCCTGTTCGGCCAATGTTTCGGAGAATCCTTTCACCTGGGGCATATACGCAGCAGCGGCCATGCAGCCACAATAGCCCAATCCGTGTGAGAAGAACGCAATCATGAGCGACCTGTACGCCGAAGCCCTGTCCACGTTTGCCGGCCTGTTCGACGAGGCCAAGCAGAGCCGCGAGGTCGAGCCGAATGCGATGACCGTGGCCACCGCCGATACGCAGGGCCGTCCCTCGGCGCGTACCGTGCTGCTGAAGGCCTTCGACGAGCGTGGCTTCGTCTTCTATACCCACCTGGACAGCCACAAGGGCCAGGAGCTGCAGGCCAATCCGCAGGCCGCGCTGTTGTTCCTGTGGCGCAGCCTGCGCGAGGCGGGTATCCAGGTGCGCATCGAAGGCCGTGTCGAGCAGGTCGCCGATGCTGAAGCCGATGCCTATTTCGCCAGCCGCCCGCGCATGAGCCAGATCGGCGCCTGGGCCTCGCAGCAGTCGAAGACGCTGGCAACGCGCGAGGAATTCGATGCGCGCGTGGCCGAGGTCGAAGCCCGCTTCGAGGGCAAGGACGTGCCGCGCCCGGAGGGCTGGAGCGGCCTGCGCGTGGTGCCTGACCGCATCGAGTTCTGGTATGGCGCGCAGTTCCGCCTGCACGAACGCTGGTGCTATGAAGCCGGTGCCGAAGGGCGCTGGAGCAAGCGCCTGCTGTATCCGTAAGGCAACCTGATGCAACGCCTGCCGCTGTACCGTGTGGTGGTGTTCGTGCCGTCGGCAGTACTGGATGCAGTGAAGCAGGGCATCCTCGCGGTGGACGCGCTGGCGGCCGGCGACTACGAGCACGGGATGTGGTGGTCGGCGCCGGGGTTCGAGCAGTTCCGCCCGCGCGTGGGTGCGTCGCCCGTGCAGGGTGAGGCGGGCCGCACCGAAGTGGTCGACAGCGTGCGCCTGGAATTCTGCCTGCCTCGGAATCCGCAGCGGCTGCAGCGCATCTTCGAACAGGGCATCGTGCCGCATCACCCGTGGAAGGTGCCGGTGGTGCAGGTGGAGGAAATCGAGCTGCTGCTGGCCAGGTAGATCCACGCCATGCGTGGATGAGATGCTTGACGGAAGAGCGGTGCGAACCAAGGTTCGCACCCACCAGGCAACGAGTGGTTACAACCCCTCCGCGCGCAGCCAGCGCCACAGTGTGGTGCGTGAGACGCCCAGCGCCTGCGCCATCCCCTCGCGATCATTGCGATGTTCCTGCAGCAGCGTTTCCAACTGCGCACGCGGTGGGCGCTTGCCGTTGCTTTCCACCGGCAATGCTGCAACGCCCTCATTCACCAGTTCGGGCGCAAGCTGCAGCAGTCGCGCAGCATCAATCAGCCCTTCACCGGGCTGCCAGTGGATGCGCAGGCGATCCACCAGGTTGCGCAGTTCGCGCACGTTGCCGGGCCACTCGGCGGCGATCAGTATGCCCATCGCGTCCTCATCCAATGGCGCGTCGATCCCGCGCAATTGGCGGAAGAAGTGCTGTGCCAGCATCGGAATGTCGCCACGCCGCGCGCGCAGCGAGGGCAGGGCGATACGCAGCGCGGCCAGCCGGTAATACAGATCGCGGCGGAAGCTGCCGGCCGCGGCGCGCTGTTCCAGTGATTGCAGGGTCGCGGCCACCACGCGCAGATCCACCGGGGTCGGTTCGGTGGCACCCACGCGCAGCACTTCACGTTCCTCCAGCACACGTAGCAGGCGAGTCTGCAGTGGTAGCGGCAGTTCGCCGATCTCGTCCAGGAACAGCGTCCCGCCGTCTGCGGCTTCGACCAGGCCGACACGGCCGCCACGGCGTGCGCCGGTGAAGGCGCCATCGCTATAGCCGAACAGTTCCGCCTCCAGCAGCGATTCGCTGATCGCGCCGCAGTTCAGTGCCACGAAGCGTCCGCGACGACCGCTGGCGGCGTGCAGCTGGCGCGCCACCAGTTCCTTGCCGGTGCCGGTTTCGCCGCTGACCAGCACGGTGCTGTCATGTGGGGCGTAGAGCGCGATCTGCGCGCGCACCCGCGCCATCGCGTCGCTGTCGCCGAGCAGTTCATGCGCATCGGCGCGCGCTGCCGGGCGCCGGCGTGGGGCAGGGCGGTTGCTGCCGGAACGTGCCAAGGTCTGGGTCAGTTCCAGCGCATGTTCGAACGCCTGCCGCACCGAGTCGGCGGAGTACAGCAGCACGCCGGGCAGGCCGGCCTGTTCGGCGTGGTCGATGGCCATGCCGGTGCCGACGATCACTTCGATGCCGTTGGCGCGCAGATCGGCGATGCAGTCGCGCGCATCCTCGCGGGTGACGAAACGCCGATGCTCGATATCCAGGCCGAAACTCTGCTGGAAGTTGCTGAACACCGGCACGTCGCTGGCGTGGGTGACCAGGCCGATGCGGCTGGCGATGCGTCGCGCGCGCGCCAGTGCTTCCATCAGATCGAAGCCGTTGGCCTGGATCGGCACCAGCGGCAGCTCCAGCCGGCCGCGCAGCCAGGCGGCGTTGGAGCCACCGGCGATCACCACATCGCAGTGCTCGCGACGCAGGCGCTGGCCGATCACATCCACCGCTTCCTCGAAGCCGAGGTTGATCTGTTCGATGCGCGCGCGGCGGTCGAACTCGGGAATGACGTCGCCGAGCAGGCCGGTCAGACGCGAGACGCTGACCGTCCAGATCACCGGGCGGCCGGGGTCGGCATCGGCATGGCGCAGGGGTGAGCGGGGCAGGTACATGGCGGCGGGTTCGGGCGAAGTGTTTCATGATACATCTGTTTCAGTGTTTCATATGTTTCACTATTGAGTGACGGTCATGTCCGTGAAATCAACGGCTTGCAGCTTGGCATGGTGCTTGCGCCTACCCATCCGTTCTTCAACCTGGATTGCCGCATGACCGCTTCCGCCCCTTTCTCCGCCGGTGCCCGCTTCCGTGAGGCGCTGGCTGCCGAATCGCCGCTGCAGGTGATCGGCGCGATCAACGCCAACCATGCCCTGCTGGCCAAGCGCGCCGGCTTCCGTGCCATCTACCTGTCCGGCGGCGGCGTTGCCGCAGGCTCGCTGGGCCTGCCGGACCTGGGCATCAATACCCTGGAAGACGTGCTGGTGGACGTGCGCCGCATCACCGATGTCAGCGACCTGCCGCTGATGGTCGACATCGACACCGGCTTCGGCCCGAGCGCGTTCAACATCGCGCGCACCGTGAAGTCGCTGATCAAGGCCGGCGCGGCCGCCTGCCACATCGAGGACCAGGTCGGCGCCAAGCGCTGCGGTCACCGCCCCGGCAAGGAGATCGTCTCGCAGGGTGAAATGGTCGACCGCGTGAAGGCGGCTGCCGATGCCAAGACCGATCCGGACTTCTTCCTGATCGCGCGCACCGACGCCATCCAGGTGGACGGCGTGGACAAGGCCATCGAGCGCGCCATCGCCTGTGTCGAGGCAGGTGCCGATGGCATCTTCGCCGAGGCTGCCTACGACCTGGACACCTACCGCCGCTTCGTCGACGCGGTGAAGGTACCGGTGCTGGCCAACATCACCGAATTCGGTGCCACCCCGCTGTTCAGCCGCGATGAACTGGCCTCGGCCGGCGTCGCCATCCAGCTGTTCCCGCTGTCTGCCTTCCGCGCCGCCAACAAGGCTGCCGAGAACGTCTACCAGGCGGTGCGCCGCGATGGCCACCAGCGCAATGTGGTGGAGACCATGCAGACCCGCGAAGAACTCTACGACCGCATCGGCTACCACGCCTTCGAGCAGCAGCTCGATGCACTGTTCGCCGCCAAGAAATAAGCAGTACCCTGCACCATCAAGTTTTCGGAGGGAAACATGAACGATACGACCGCAACCCCGACCTTCAAGCCGAAGAAGTCCGTAGCCCTGTCCGGCACCGCCGCCGGCAACACCGCGCTGTGCAGCGTGGGCCGTAGTGGCAATGATCTGCACTACCGTGGCTACGACATCCTGGACCTGGCCAACACCAGCGAGTTCGAGGAAATCGCCTACCTGCTGGTGCACGGCAAGCTGCCGACCCGCGCCGAGCTGGTTTCGTACAAGGCCAAGCTGAAGTCGCTGCGCGGCATTCCGGCAGCAGTGAAGGCGGCGCTGGAAGAACTGCCGCCGTCGGCACACCCGATGGACGTGATGCGCACCGGCGTGTCCGTGCTCGGCTGCGTGGCGCCGGAGAAGGACGATCACAACCATCCGGGTGCGCGTGACATCGCCGACAAGCTGATGGCCTGCCTCGGTTCGATGCTGCTGTACTGGTACCACTGGAGCCACAACGGCCGCGCCATCGACGTGGAAACCGACGACGACTCGATCGGTGGCCACTTCCTGCACCTGCTGCACGGCGAGAAGCCGCAGGAGTCGTGGGTGAAGGCGATGCACACCTCGCTGATCCTGTACGCGGAACACGAGTTCAATGCCTCGACCTTCACCTGCCGCGTCATCGCCGGTACCGGCAGCGACATGTACAGCGCGATCTGCGGTGGCATCGGCGCGCTGCGTGGCCCGAAGCATGGCGGCGCCAACGAAGTGGCGTTCGAAGTGCAGAAGCGCTACGACAACCCGGATGAAGCCGAGGAAGACATCAAGGCCCGCGTCGAGCGCAAGGAAGTGGTGATCGGTTTCGGCCACCCGGTCTACACCGTCTCCGATCCGCGCAACAAGGTGATCAAGGACGTGGCCCGCGAGCTGTCCGAAGAGCAGTCCAGCATGAAGATGTACGACATTGCCGAGCGCCTGGAATCGGTGATGTGGGACATCAAGAAGATGTTCCCGAACCTGGACTGGTTCAGCGCCGTCAGCTACCACATGATGGGCGTGCCGACCGCGATGTTCACCCCGCTGTTCGTGATCGCCCGCACCGCCGGCTGGAGCGCGCACATCGTAGAACAGCGCATCGACGGCAAGATCATCCGCCCGAGCGCCAACTACATCGGTCCGGAAGACCGCGACTTCGTCGCCATCGACAAGCGCGTCTGATCCACCTGCTGTACCCATCCGGCCGGCCCCGTGCCGGCCGGATGCTTTCGCCGCCGCACCGCCGGCACCCGGCCCGCCTCAAGCACTCCGCCAGCCCATGAATACCGATTACCGCAAGAACCTCCCCGGCAGCACGCTGGACTATTTCGACGCGCGCGCCGCTGTCGATGCGATCCAGCCTGGCGCCTATGCCACCCTGCCGTACACCTCGCGCGTGCTGGCCGAGAACCTGGTGCGTCGCTGCGATCCGGCTACGCTTGGCGATTCGCTGAAGCAGCTGATCGAGCGCCGCCGCGACCTCGACTTCCCGTGGTTCCCGGCACGCGTGGTCTGCCACGACATCCTCGGCCAGACCGCACTGGTCGACCTGGCTGGCCTGCGTGATGCGATCGCCGACAAGGGCGGTGACCCGGCCAAGGTCAATCCGGTGGTGCCGGTGCAGCTGATCGTCGATCACTCGCTGGCGGTGGAGTGCGGTGGTTTCGATCCGCAGGCGTTCGAGAAGAACCGCGCCATCGAAGATCGCCGCAACGAAGACCGTTTCCACTTCATCGATTGGACCAAGCTGGCGTTCGAGAACGTGGACGTGATTCCGCCGGGCAACGGCATCATGCACCAGATCAACCTGGAGAAGATGTCGCCGGTGGTCTACGTGCAGGACGGCGTCGCCTTCCCGGACACCTGCGTGGGCACCGACAGCCACACCCCGCACGTGGACGCGCTGGGCGTGATCGCGATCGGCGTGGGCGGCCTGGAAGCGGAGAACGTGATGCTGGGCCGCGCCTCATGGATGCGCCTGCCCGACACCGTCGGTGTCGAACTGAGTGGCCGCCCGCAGCCGGGCATCACCGCCACCGATGTGGTGCTGGCCCTGACCGAGTTCCTGCGCAAGGAACGCGTGGTCGGTGCGTGGCTTGAATTCTTCGGCGAGGGTGCCGCGGCACTGACCATCGGTGACCGCGCCACCATTTCCAACATGTGCCCGGAGTACGGCGCGACCGCCGCGATGTTCTACATCGACGGGCAGACCATCGATTACCTGCGCCTGACCGGCCGCGAGGAATCGCAGGTGGCGCTGGTGGAGAACTACGCCCGTACCACCGGCCTCTGGGCCGATGACCTGGCCACCGCACAATACGAGCGTGTGCTGCGCTTCGACCTGTCCAGCGTGGTGCGCAACATGGCCGGCCCGTCCAACCCGCACAAGCGCGTGGCGACCGCCGAGCTGGCCGAGCGCGGCATCGCCGACGAAGCCAAGCTGGAAGCGGGCAAGGCCGAGCAGGCGCAGGGGCTGATGCCCGACGGCGCGGTGATCATCGCCGCCATCACCAGCTGCACCAATACGTCCAATCCGCGCAACGTGATCGCCGCCGCACTGCTGGCGCGCAAGGCTAACGAGCGTGGCCTGCTGCGCAAGCCGTGGGTGAAGTCGTCGCTGGCGCCGGGTTCGAAGGCGGTGCAGCTGTACCTGGAAGAGGCGGGCCTGCTGCCGGACCTGGAAAAGCTCGGCTTCGGCATCGTCGCCTTCGCCTGCACCACCTGCAACGGCATGAGTGGCGCGCTGGACCCGAAGATCCAGCAGGAAATCATCGATCGCGACCTGTATTCCACCGCCGTGTTGTCGGGCAACCGCAACTTCGATGGCCGCATCCACCCGTATGCGAAGCAGGCCTTCCTGGCTTCGCCGCCGCTGGTGATCGCCTATGCCATCGCTGGCACCGTGCGCTTCGATATCGAGAAGGACGTGCTGGGCGTGGACACCGACGGCAACGAGGTGCGCCTGAAGGACATCTGGCCGAGCGACGCCGAGATCGACGCGGTGGTGAAGGCATCGGTGAAGCCGGAGCAGTTCCGCCGCGTCTACAACCCGATGTTCAACGTGCGCGTGGAGCACGGTGCGGCGGTCAGCCCGCTGTACGACTGGCGCCCGCAGAGCACCTACATCCGCCGTCCGCCGTACTGGGAGGGCGCACTGGCCGGTGAGCGCACGCTGTCTGGCATGCGCGCGCTGGCGGTGCTGCCGGACAACATCACCACCGACCACCTGTCGCCGTCCAACGCGATCCTGGCGTCCAGTGCCGCCGGTGAGTACCTGGCGAAGATGGGCCTGCCGGAAGAGGACTTCAATTCCTACGCCACCCACCGCGGTGACCACCTGACCGCGCAGCGCGCTACGTTCGCCAATCCGAAGCTGTTCAACGAGATGGTGCGCAACGACGACGGCAGCGTGAAGCAGGGTTCGCTGGCGCGCGTGGAGCCGGAAGGCAAGGTCATGCGCATGTGGGAAGCGATCGAAACCTACATGGACCGCAAGCAGCCGCTGATCATCATCGCCGGTGCCGACTACGGGCAGGGCAGCTCGCGTGACTGGGCCGCAAAGGGCGTGCGCCTGGCCGGCGTGGAGGCGATCGCGGCCGAAGGCTTCGAACGGATTCACCGTACCAACCTGATCGGCATGGGCGTGCTGCCGCTGGAGTTCAAGCCGGGCACCACCCGCCTGACCCTGGGCATCGACGGCACCGAGACCTTCGACGTGATCGGCGAGCGCACCCCGCGCGCCGAGCTGACCCTGGTCATCCACCGCCGCGACGGCCAGGACGTGCTCGTGCCGGTCACCTGCCGCCTGGACAGCGACGAGGAAGTGGCGATCTACGAGGCCGGCGGCGTGCTGCAGCGCTTCGCCCAGGACTTCCTGGAAGGCGCCAAGGTGGCGTGATGCCGGACTGAATGCCTGCCCCCGGAGGCCGGGGGCGGGCTTGTCCGACACCAGGGCAGGGCGCACACTGACTTGGCAAAAACTGCCAAAGGAGAGTTTCATGGCCACCATGAACATTTCGCTGACCGATCCGCTCAAGCAGTTCGTGGACGAGGAAGTGCGCGAAGGCGGCTACTCCAGTACGTCGGATTATGTGCGTGAACTGATCCGCCAGCGTCAGCGCAGCAAGGCTGAAGAGCTGCTCAAGCAGTTGATTGCCGAGGGGCTGGCTTCTGGGCCTGCCGTTCCGGTGACTGCGGCCACATTCGAGCGGATGCGTCGCGAACTGACCGAAAGGATGGAGCGTGAAGGCGATTGAATGGAGGCCCCGTGCCGAGACAGACGCAGCCGACGCCGCGCTGTGGTACGCACGACAGGGAGGGCTGGCACTGGGTCAGCGCTTTCTCGCCGAGCTGGAGGCCACGCTTCAACGTATTGCGATGTTCCCTGCGTCAGGTTCCGTCTGCCATGCCGACCTCGCCGCACAGTTGCCGGCACTCTTGCGCTTCATGCAGGTTCCGGGCTTTGAACGCTATCTCGTCTACTACCTCGATCTGCCGGACCGCGTGGACGTCATGCGGGTGTGGTGCGTTGATCGTGGCCTTGACGCACTGATGCAAGACATTTCCTGAAATCCAAACGCGTGGATCCGACGATGACCTTTCTCCCGCAACTCCGTATTCCCGCCAGCTACATGCGCGGCGGCACCAGCAAGGGCGTGTTCTTCCGCCTGCAGGACCTGCCCGAGGCCGCGCAGGTGCCGGGCGCCGCGCGCGATGCGCTGCTGATGCGCGTGATTGGTTCGCCCGATCCGTATGGCAAGCAGACCGACGGCATGGGCGGCGCCACCTCCAGCACCAGCAAGTGCGTGATCATCTCCACTGCCTCTGTGCCGGATCACGATGTCGACTATCTGTACGGTCAGGTGGCGATCGACACCGCCTTCGTCGACTGGAGCGGCAACTGCGGCAACCTCAGCACTGCGGTGGGTCCGTTCGCGATTGCCAATGGTCTGATCGATCCGGCCCGCGTGCCGCGCGATGGCCTGTGCACCGTGCGCATCTGGCAGGCCAACATCGGCAAGACCATCATCGCGCACGTGCCGATGCGCGATGGCGAAGTACAGGAGATCGGCGATTTCGAGCTGGATGGCGTGACCTTCCCGGCCGCCGAGATCCAGCTGGAATTCATCGATCCGTCCGATGACGGCGATGCGGGCGCGATGTTCCCGACCGGCAACCTGGTCGACACCCTCGATGTCCCCGGCGTGGGCAGTTTCGAGGTGACGATGATCACCGCGGGAATCCCGACCATCTTCCTCAACGCCGCCGACCTCGGCTACACCGGCACCGAGCTGCAGCCGGCGATCAATGAGGACAAGGCCGCACTGCAGAAATTCGAGACCATCCGCGCACATGGCGCGCTGCGCATGGGCCTGATCTCGAAACTTGAAGACGCAGCAACCCGCCAGCACACGCCGAAGGTGGCCTTCGTGGCGCCGGCGCAGGACTATGTGTCGTCCAGTGGCAAGGCAATCCCGGCGTCGGCCATCGATCTGCACGCACGTGCGTTGTCGATGGGTAAGCTGCACCACGCGATGATGGGCACCGCCGCCGTGGCGATTGGTACCGCCGCGGCGATTCCGGGCACGCTGGTCAATCGTGCGGCCGGCGGCGGCGAACGCGAAGCGGTGACCTTTGGTCACCCCTCCGGCACGTTGCGCGTGGGTGCGCAGGCCGGGTTCGTTGACGGACAGTGGACGGTGACCAAGGCCATCATGAGCCGCAGCGCCCGTGTGCTGATGGAAGGCAAGGTGCGGGTGCCGGCCGAGTAACCAGCCGGTCGGCGCTGGCATCACATGCTTCGGTAGATGCCAACCTTGGTTGGCATGGCATTGGCACCGCCCGGGCAATGTCCAGCGCCAACCACGGTTGGCGACTACCGGGAGGCGCGGCCTGACCTGCTTTCTGAAGAGGAGATCGACGATGTCTGACAGCCACACCCCATCCAACGAGCGTGCAGCGTGGGATGCGCTGCTGGTGGACATCGTCGATTACGTGCGCGACGCCCGTATCGACTCACCGCTGGCGTTCCAGACCGCGCACCACTGCCTGCTTGATACGCTGGGCTGCGGTCTGGAAGCGCTGTCCTTCCCGGCCTGCAGCAAGCTGCTCGGTCCCGTGGTGCCGGGCATCAGCGTGGTCAACGGCGCGCGCGTGCCGGGTACGCACTACGTGCTGGATCCGGTGCAGGCCGCCTTCAACCTCGGCGCGATGGTGCGCTGGCTGGATTTCAACGACACCTGGCTGGCGGCCGAATGGGGCCATCCGTCGGATAATCTGGGCGGCATCCTTGCCGTCTGCGACTGGCTGGGACGCAACGCGCAGGCCCTGCGTCGCCCGCCGCCGACCGTGCACGACGTGCTGCTGGCAATGATCAAGGCGCATGAGATCCAGGGCGTGCTGGCGCTGAAGAATTCATTCAACCGGGTCGGGCTGGACCATGTGGTGCTGGTCAAGGTGGCGACCACCGCCGTGGTCGCGCAGCTGCTCGGGCTGGATCGCGAACGCATGCTCAATGCAGTGTCGCTGGCCTGGGTCGATGGCCAGGCGCTGCGGACCTACCGGCACGCGCCCAACACCGGCTCGCGCAAGAGCTGGGCCGCAGGCGATGCCACCAGCCGTGGCGTACGCCTGGCGCTGATCGCGGCAACGGGTGAAATGGGCTATCCGAGCGTGCTCAGTGCACCGACCTGGGGCTTCGAGGCTGTGTCCATGCATGGACAGGCACTGACGCTGGAGCGGCCGCTGGGCAGCTATGTGATGGAGAACGTGCTGTTCAAGATCAGCTACCCGGCCGAGTTCCACGGCCAGACTGCGGTGGAGGCAGCGATCGCGCTGCACCAGCAATTGCGCGCGATGGGGCGGCAGGTCGAGGATATCGCGCACATCGCCATCCGCACCCAGGAAGCCTGCATCCGCATCATCGACAAGAGGGGCCCACTGCACAATCCGGCCGACCGCGACCACTGCGTGCAGTACATGATCGCCATCGCGCTGCTGCATGGGCGGCTGGTGGCCGAGGACTATGAGGACGACGTCGCCGCCGATCCGCGCATCGACGCGCTGCGCGCAAAGATGGCCTGCCACGAGGATCCGCAGCTCAGCGCCGACTATCTGGACCCGGACAAGCGCAGCATCGCCAACGGCCTGAGCGTGCGCTTCAACGATGGCAGTGAACTGCCGGAAGTGCTGGTGGAGTATCCGCTTGGCCACGCCCGACGCCGCGGAGAAGGCATTCCGCTGCTGATGGACAAGTTCCGCCGGCACCTGGCCCATCGCTTCCCGACCGCCCAGCAGCAGCGCATCCTGGCGGCATCGCTGGATCCGGTGGCGCTGGCGGCGATGCCGGTGACCGATTACGTGGACCTGTACCTGCCGGGGTAGCAACGCTTTGGTGGGTGCCAACCTTGGTTGGCACGGGCCCAACGCCAACCAAGGTTGGCGGCTACCGGGACCGCCTTGGTCGGCACGGATCCGATCCAGCCGGGCGCGGCCCGGTGCCACCGTTCCGATGCATTCCTGCCGAATTCGCGTCAACACCTTGACGCGGCCTGCCTATAATGGCCGCCTCGATCAAGGAGTGACGACATGAGCGGTCCGGCACGGCGGAAGCGGTGGGGATGGGCGGCGGCGGTACTGGCAGGAGGCCTGTTGCTGGGCCTGGCCGGTTGCCGCAACGACAGCGGGCAGCTGCCCAAGGCCAGCGGTGAAGCGATCACCACCCAGGCCGAGCAGGTGAAGGAATTCACCCTGCTGCGCGCCTACCCGGACCAGAAGAATGACGGCCTGTCGCTGGCGCTGGAATTCTCGCGCCCACTGGTGGGCACCCAGGATTTCGACAAGCTGGTGCGCTTCGAAGAGAAGGTCGGCACCGACGACAGCAGCTGGACGCTGTCCGATGACGGCCTGACCCTGCGTTACCCGTTCGTCGAGGCTGGCAAGGAGTTCAGCCTGGTGGTCTCGCCGGACCTGCTGGCCGCCGATGGCAGCCGCCTGGGCAAGGAACTGAAGCAGAAGGTGTTCAGCGGCGAGCTGAAGCCGGTGGTCGGTTTCGCCTCGCAGGGCAGCGTGTTGCCGGCCAAGGACAGCCGTGGCCTGCCGGTGGTCTCGGTGAACGTGCCGGAAGTCGACGTCGAGTTCCTGCGCGTGCGCGAGAAGGACCTGCCGACCTTCTTCAGCCAGTATCAGCGCGGCGGCCGCCGTGGCAGCTGGGAGCTGAGCAGCGACTACGAGCGCAGCCCGATCAACAAGCTGGCCGAGCCGGTCTACGTCAACCGCTTCATCCTCGGCGGCAAGAAGAACGAGCGGGTGCTGACCTACCTGCCGACCCAGGACATCAAGGAACTGCAGGAGCCGGGCCTGTACTTCGCCCTGCTCAAGCGCACCGGTGACTATGAAGGCGAGTTCGACACCGCGTTCTTCTCGGTCAGCGACATCGGCCTGCATACCCGCGCCTACAAGGACAAGCTGTTCGTGCACACCGCCGGCCTCAAGGACGGCGCGCCGCTGAAGGGCATCGACCTGCGCGTGCTCGACGCCAAGGGCGAGGTGGTACTGAAGGGCAGCACCGACGGCAACGGCAATGCGCTGCTGAACTACACGCTGGATGCCACCCACGTGCTGGTCGCCAGCACGGGCAAGGACACCAGCTTCCTGCCGTTCAACCAGCCGGCACTGGACCTGAGCGAATTCGCCGTGGCCGGCCGTGACAATGCCTGGTTCGACGTCTATGCCTGGTCCGGGCGCGACCTGTATCGCCCGGGCGAAACCGTGCGCCTGTCCGCCCTGCTGCGCGACAACGATGGCAAGCCGGTCAAGGCTCAGCCGGTGTTCCTGCGCCTGAAGCAGCCCGACGGCAAGACCTTCCGCGAGACCCGCCTGCAGCCGGGCGAGCAGGGCTACATCAACTTCGAGCAGGTGATCCCCGCCGAGGCGCCGACCGGGCGCTGGCAGGTCGAGTTCCGCACCGACCCGGCGAGCAAGGAAGCGATCCAGGGCATGACCCTGCGCATCGAGGAGTTCCTGCCCGAGCGCATGAAGCTGGACCTGGACAGCGCGCAGAAGACGCTGAAGCCGGGTGAGGACCTGCGCCTGCAGGCCAATGGCGCCTACCTGTACGGGGCGCCGGCCGACGGCAACCGTTTCACTGCGCGCATGGCGGTGGCCGCCGAGCAGCAGCCGGTCGAGGGCCTGCCGGGCTACTTCTTCGGTGACCCGACCCTGCAGCTGCCGCGCGAGGCCAAGGACGTGATCGACACCACGTTGCCGGGCAACGGCCAGCTGCGTGAGGATGTGGCGCTGCCGGAAGAGGCGGCCAAGGCCAAGGCGCCGATTGCCGTGGTGCTGTCCGGCAGCCTGTATGAAACCGGTGGCCGCACCGTCACCCGTACCCTGAAGCGGGTGATGTGGCCGGCCAACGCCCTGGTCGGTGTACGCCCGCTGTTCAACCCGGAGGACGGTGCCGATTCCAACGGCAACGCGCGCTTCGAATTGATGCGCGTGGATGCTGCTGGTACGCCGCAGCCGGCCAAGGGCCTGAAGATCACCCTGGTGCGCGAGCTGCGCGACTACCACTGGACCTTCAACGACAACCGCTGGGACTACGATTTCACCCGCCGTTTCGAGAACAAGGAAACCCGCACCGTCGATGCCGGCAGCAGTGCGGTCGCCTTCGATTTCCCGGTGGAGTGGGGCGAGTACCGGGTGGACGTGTTCGACCCGTCCACCGGCCTGACCAGTCGCTATCCGTTCCGCGCCGGCTGGAGCTGGGGCGATGACAACCGCGGCCTGGACGCGCGCCCTGACAAGATCAAGCTGGGCCTGGACAAGACCGGCTACAAGGCCGGTGACACCCTGGAAGTGACGGTGACCCCGCCGCATGCCGGCAAGGGCATCCTGATGGTCGAGACCGACCGCATGCTGTACGTGCAGGACATCGAGGCCAAGCCGGGTTCGACCTTCAAGATTCCGGTCACCGCCGACTGGGAACGCCACGACGTCTATATCACCGCGCTGGTGTTCCGTGGCGGCAGTGCGCCGAGCAAGATCACCCCGGCCCGTGCCGTGGGCGTGGTGCATGTGCCGATGGACCGCAAGGGCCGCACCGTGGCGGTCGGCCTGGTGGCGCCCAAGCAGATGCGCCCGGAGCAGGACCTGCCGGTGACGGTCAGCGCACCGCAGCTGGCCGGCAAGATGGCGCACGTCACCGTCTCGGCGGTGGACGTGGGCATCCTCAACATCACCCGCTTCCCGGTGCCCGATGCCGGTGCGCACTTCTTCGCCCAGCGTCGCCTCGGCATCGATGCCTACGACATCTACAGCCGGGTGATCGAGAGCTTTGATGGCGGTGCCGGCAAGCTGAAGTTCGGTGGCGACATGGCGCTGCAGGCATTGCCGCAGGCCAAGCGCCCGACTGCGCGCGTGCAGACCGTGGACCTGTTCTCCGGCCCGGTGCAGCTCGATGCCAAGGGCATCGCCCGCATCCGCCTGAAGGTGCCGGACTTCAACGGTACCCTGCGGGTGTCGGCGCTGGTCTACAGCGATGACCAGTACGGCAAGCGCGACGTGGAAACCGTGGTGCGCGCGCCGATCCTGGCCGAAGCCAGCATGCCGCGCGTGCTGGCCCCGGGCGACCGCAGCACGGTGACCCTGGACGTGCAGAACTTCACCGGCAAGCCGGGCCAGTTCAACGTGAAGGTGGAAAGCGAAGGCCCGCTGAACCTGGGCGAGGGCAGCCGCAGCGTGCAGTTGAATGCCGATGCCAAGACCACGCTGAGCTTCCCACTGTCGGCACGCGAGGGCCACAGCGTGGCCAAGGTGCGGGTGCGGGTGGATGGCAACGGCTTCAAGGCCGACCGTCGCTACGAGCTGCCGGTGCGTGCGGCGTGGCCGCAGGTGCTGCGTTCGCAGGTGCGCACGCTGGATCCGCTGGCAGCGGTCAGCCTCGACAACAGCCTGACCGATGGCCTGATGTCCGAGTCGGTGAATGCCCGCCTGCTGGTCAGCCCGCTGCCGCCGATCCCGTTCGCCAGTGCGCTGCAGGGCGCGTTGAACTACCCGTATGGCTGTGCCGAGCAGACCACCAGCAAGGGCTACGCCGCGCTGATCCTGGACCAGGCGACGTCGTCGATGCTCGGAGCGGACGGGCTGGATGCCAAGACCCGCCGCGAGCGCATGGAAGGTGCGTTCGGTCGCCTGGCGTCGATGCAGGTGGCCAATGGCAACTTCTCGATGTGGGGTGACGACGGCTACGTGAACCCGTGGCTGACCCCGTACATCACCGAGTTCCTGCTCGACGCGAAGGACGCCGGTTTCGCGGTGCCCGACAACGTGCTGCAGAAGGCGCTCAACCGTCTCAGCGAGGATCTGCTGTCCGGTGGCAATCAGTTCTACGGCCAGGACGACCGCGAGAAGCTGAAGTTCGCCAATCAGGCGTATTCGGGCTACGTGCTGGCCAGGGTCAACCGTGCGCCGCTGGGTACCCTGCGCACGCTGTACGACAACGAGCGCAGCAAGGCGGTCGGCGGCCTGTCGCTGGTCCATCTGGGCGTGGCGCTGTCGCTGCAGGGCGATGCCAAGCGTGGCCAGGCGGCATTGGCCGCGGCCTTCGCCAAGTCCAGCAGCGAACGCCCGTCGTACTTCGGCGACTACGGCAGTGCGATCCGTGATGACGCGCTGATGATCGCGCTGACCCACGAAAACAAGCTGGCCAAGCCGGCCTGGGATGCGCGTGCGGTGGATCTGGGCCGTGGCCTGGATGCGCGCCGCAATGCCGGCTGGATGTGGCTGAGCACGCAGGAACAGGTGGCCATCGCCCGCCTTGGCAAGGCACTGGCCGCCAATCAGAAGGCGCTGGTGGCCGGTGAGCTGGTGATCGGTGGCAACACCGAAGCCATCGGTGAGCGCAAGCTGTTCGGCCGCAACTTCAGTGCCAGCGAACTGGCCAGTGGCGTGCGCTTCACCCCGCAGGGCCAGCCGCCGATGTTCGCCAGCATCGACGTGGCCGGCATCCCGCGCAGTGCGCCGGCACCGGACAACAGCGTGCTGGGCATTGAGCGCAGCTACTTCGGCACCGATGGCAAGCCGTGGTCGCCGCGTCCGCTGAAGGAAGGCGAAGCGCTGATCGTGCGCGTCACCGTCACCGCCGACACCACGATGCCCGATGCACTGCTGACCGACCTGCTGCCGGCCGGCCTGGAGATCGAGAACTTCAACCTGGGCGATGCCAAGCAGTGGGCCGACGTAGTGGTTGATGGCATCACCATCAGCGACCGCGGCGAAGCTGCCGACACCAAGCACGAAGAGTTCCGCGACGACCGCTATGTGGCTGCGCTGAAGCTCTCGCGTGGCAGCAAGGCCAACGTGTTCTATCTGGTGCGTGCGGTGACCCCGGGTACCTACTCGGTGCCGCCGCCGCTGGTGGAGGACATGTACCGGCCGCAGCTGCGTGGCGTCGGCCGTAGCAACCCGACCACGATCACGGTGGTACAGCCGTGACCGCGCGGACGGGCCGCGACGGCGCGGCCCGTCCCGCTGGCAAGCTCCAATCCGGCACGCTGCAATGAAGAAGACGATGTCGATCCGGCTGGCGGCCCTGCGCCGCCGGTTGCGGCCGCTGTGGCCGTGGCTGCGCTGGGGCACGGCCGCCACGCTGGCGCTGCTGCTGGTGCTGGATTTCGCCTTCCCGCCGCCGCTGCCGAAGCAGCGCGATACCAGCACCCTGGTGGTGGCTGCCGACGGTACGCCGCTGCGTGCGTTCGCCGATGCCGAGGGCGTGTGGCGCTATCCGGCATCGATCGACAGCGTCTCGCCGCTGTACCTGCAGGCGCTGCTGACCTACGAGGACCGCTGGTTCTGGCGCCATCCGGGCATCAACCCGCTGGCCATCCTGCGTGCCAGCGGCCAGCTGCTGCGCGGCGGCCGCATCGTGTCCGGTGGCTCGACCCTGACCATGCAGGTCGCGCGCATCCTCGATCCGCATACGCGCACGCCCTGGGGAAAGCTCAAGCAGATGCTGCGCGCGGTGCAGCTGGAAGTGCATCTGAGCAAGCAGCAGATCCTGGCCCTGTATCTGGAGCGCGCGCCCTACGGTGGCACCATCGAGGGCGTGGAAGCGGCCAGCTGGGCGTACCTGGGCAAGCCGGCGGCGCAGCTGTCGCATGCCGAGGCCGCGCTGCTGGCAGTGCTGCCACAGGCGCCGAGCCGGCTGCGTCCGGACCGTCATCCGGAAGCGGCGCAGAAAGCGCGGGACAAGGTGCTGTCACGCATGGCCGAACTGGGGGCGTGGACGCCGGAAGAGGTGGAAGACGCGCGTATCGAGAACGTGGTGGCGCGATCGCTGCGGCCGCCGCTGCACGCCGCATTGCTTGCGCAGCGCCTGCATTCGGCGCATCCAGGACAGGCACGCATCCAGAGCAGCATCGACATCGGACTGCAGCGCACGCTGGAAGAGCGCGTGGCCAGCTATTTCTCGACGCTGCCCGAGCGTACTTCGGCGGCCTTGCTGGTGGTCGACAACCAGACTCTGCAGGCGCGTGCCTACGTCGGTACGTTGTCCTTTGGTGACCGCCAGCGGCTCGGCCACGTCGACATGGTGCAGGCCTGGCGGTCGCCGGGCTCCACGCTCAAGCCGTTCCTGTATGCGATGGCGCTGGACGATGGCCTGATCCATTCGGAAAGCCTGCTGGTCGATGCGCCGCAGAGTTTCGGCAGCTACCGCCCCGGCAACTTCGACATGGCCTTCAATGGACCGATCGGCGCCTCCAGCGCGCTGCGGCTGTCACTCAACGTACCCTCGGTGGATCTGCTGCAGCGGGTCGGTCCGGCGCGCTTCGCCGCACGCCTGTCGCACTCCGGCATCCAGCTGCGCTTCCCGCCGGGCAGCACGCCCAACCTCTCGCTGATTCTGGGCGGTACCGGGGCGCGGCTGGAAGATCTGGTCGGCGCGTTCGCGGCGCTGAACCGCAACGGCATTGCCGGACGCGTGCGCTACACCGATGACGAACCGATGATCGAGCGGCGACTGGCCTCGCCGGGCGCCAGCTGGATCGTGCGCGAAATGCTGGAATCGAACCCGCGCCCAGGCTACAGCGTCGGTACGTTCGATGTCGGTGGCCGCCCGCGTGTGGCGTGGAAGACCGGCACCAGCTATGGCTATCGCGATGCGTGGGCGATCGGCAGTACCCGCCACTACACCGTGGGTGTGTGGGTGGGCCGGCCGGATGGCACGCCGTTGCCGGGCCAGTACGGCGCGGTCACCGCACTGCCGCTGATGTTCGAGGTGGTGGACAGCCTGCCGCGCCAGCGCGGCGATTCGGCTGCCGCACCGATGCCGGCCAGTGTCAGCCAGGAAGACATCTGCTGGCCCACCGGCGAACGCGCCGAGGGCCTGCCGGCGGCGCTGTGCCAACGGCGGATGTCGGCCTATCTGCTGGACGGCGCGGCGCCGCCGACCTTCCCCGAGCGCGAGGCACGGCGCTGGCAGCCGGGGCGGCAGCGTTACCTGGCCGACGCGCGAACCGGCTTGCGTGTATCCGCTGATTGCCGTTTGCCGCATGAGGAAGTCGCGCTTGAGATCGCGCGTTGGCCGGCGTTGTTGTCACCGTGGCTGCCCAAGGCCACGCGCGCTGCCTCGCAGTTGCCGGAGCTGTCGCCGGATTGCCGCGACGACGGGCGTGAGGCCAGCGTGGCCCTGCACATCGATGGCCTCAATGATGGCGCCACGCTGGCGCGTGCGCCAAACTCGGAACATGGCGTGCGCCTGCAGCTGCGCGCGCTGGGCAGCGAACAGGTGGTGGACTGGTTGCTGGATGGACGCTGGATCGCGCAGACCCACGGCGCGCAGTTGATGCAGCGCGAGTTCGCCGATCCGGGCGCACACACTTTGACCGCGCTGGCGGCCGATGGCGCGTGGACGCAGGTGCGGTTCAACGTTCTCCGCTAGATGCCGGCCTTGGTCGGCGCGCGGCCCAACGCCAACGACACCGCCGTGCTCTGGTAGGTGCCAACCTTGGTTGGCACGCGGCAAAGACGCCCACCAAGGTGGGCATCTACCAGATCATTCCCCGATCCACCCATCCAGCAGGTCGGCGAACTCATCGGCGTGCTCCTCTTCCTGTGCAAGGATCTCTTCAAGGATGCGCTTGGTGGTGGTATCGCGGTCGCCGATGAAGTTGATCATCTCGCGGTAGCTGTCGATGGCGATGCGTTCGGCCACCAGGTTCTCGCGCACCATGTCGCGCAGGTCGCTGCCTTCCTTGTACTCGGCATGCGAGCGCGCGGTCAGCGTGTCGGGGTTGAAGTCCGGCTCGCCGCCGAGCTGGACGATGCGCTCGGCCAGCTTGCCGGCGTGCGCCTGTTCCTGCTGTGCATGTTCGAGGAATTCGGCTTTCACCGCGTCGGCCAGCATGCCCTTGGCCATGAAGTAGTGCCGGTAGTAGCGCAGCACGCATACGTACTCGGTGGCCAGTGCATCGTTGAGCAGCTTGATCACGACCTTGCGGTCGGCGCTGTAGCTGTCGGTGATCGCACCGTCTTCGATATTGCGACGGGCGCGTTCGCGCAGGGTCTTGCGGTCACTGATGCCGGGCACCTTTGCGGCAGGCTTTGCGGCTTTGGCTGGCTTGGTGGACATGGCTGGCCGTTTCCTCTTGCGGTGGAAGATCAGGTTGGCAGGTGCTCCAGCACGTATTCGGCCGAAGACACTTCGAACTGGCCGGGCTGCTCGATCCAGGCCGCACGCACCACGCCATCCACCACGTACAGGGCGAAACGGCGTGAGCGGATGCCCATGCCCGAGGCGCTGGCGTCGAGCTCCAGGCCGAGCGCACGGGTCAGTTCGGCATTGCCGTCGGACAGCATCAGCAGGCCGTCGGGCACGCTCTGGTCGGCGGCCCAGGCCTTCATCACGAACGGGTCGTTGACCGCCATGCAGTAGACATCGATGCCGCGCTGGCGGAACGCCTGGAATTTCTCGACGTAGCCGGGCAGGTGGCGCGCCGAGCAGGTCGGGGTGAACGCGCCGGGCACGGCGAACAGCACCACCTTGCGTGCGTCGAACAGCGAATGCGTATCGAGCGTTTCAATGCCCTCGCGGATGCGCTTGAGGGTCACTTCCGGAATGCGGTCGCCGACATGGATGGTCATGGGGAACTCCTTGCTGGGGCAGGCTAGTGGGCCGGATGGGACAGGGGCGTCAAGACATTGGAAAACCCGTGTGCAGGCCCCATCTTCAGGCTTTGCGGCGGGGCTTCCAGCCACAGCGTGGCGCATGGGGATGGCAGTCGCATTGCGCAGGATCAGTCGGCCTCACCGTGGCCGCACGAGGGGCGGCGTAGCATGCCGGCGCGTAGAATGAACCCGGGGCGGCGCCACCGGCGCGGCCGAAGCAGATCGAGGTAGCTGGATGGAATTCAAGGATTACTACGCCACCCTGGGGGTGGAACCGAGCGCGGGCGAGGCGGAGATCAAGACGGCCTACCGCCGGCTGGCACGCAAGTACCACCCGGACGTCAGCAAGGAGGCCGGGGCCGAAGACAAGTTCAAGGCGGTCAACGAGGCCTACGAGGCGCTGCGCGATCCGGAAAAGCGCGCGGCCTACGACCAGCTGCGCGCGCAGGGCTATCGCCCGGGCGAGGAGTTCAACGTGCCGCCGAACTATGGTGGTGCTGGCGGTTTCAATTTCGAGGAAGTATTCGGCGGTGGCGGCCCCAATGGAGGCTTCAGCGACTTCTTCGAGAGCCTGTTCGCGCGACAGCGTGGCGGTGGTGGCGCTGGTCCGGGGCCGGGCTTCAGCAGCCAGGGCCACGCGCCCAACCGCGATACCCGCGCCAAGCTGTCGGTTCCGCTGGAAGCGGCCTACAGCGGCGACAGCCTGCGCATCACCGTCAACGGCAAGCAGCTGGACGTGCGCGTGCCCAAGGGCATCCGCCCAGGCCAGGTGATCCGGCTGGCCGGGCAGGGCAACCATGGCGGCAACCTGCTGCTGGAAGTGGAGTACGCCGCCCACCCGCAGTTCGAGGTCGATGGCCGCAACATCCTCTATACGCTGCCGGTGACCCCGTGGCAGGCCGCGCTGGGCACCAGCATCAGCGTGCCGACCCTGGGCGGAGCAGTGGAATTGAAGATTCCGGCCGATTCCGATGCTGGCCGCAAGCTGCGCCTGCGTGGCCGTGGCCTGCCGGGCAATCCGGAGGGCGACCAGATCGTCGAGATCGAGATCGTGGCCCCGGCCGCGACCGACGAGGCGCAGAAGAAGGCTTACCGGAACCTGGCCAAGGCGTTTGGCGAGTCAATCTGAGCACGCCTTGCGGTAGTGCCGGCCGCTGGCCGGCTGTTTCATGACCCGGAACGGTGATGCGTGGTTGCCGGCCAGCGGCCGGCACTACCGCGCGTGTCTCAGCCCTGCCCGGCGAACACCCGTTCCAGCACCTCGGACAGCTCGTCTTCCGAGAACGGCTTGGTGATGTAGGCCTTGGCGCCCTGGCGCATGCCCCACATGCGGTCGGTGTCCTGGTCCTTGGTGGTCACCAGGATCACCGGGATATGCCGGGTCGCCTCGTCGCGGGCGAGGGTGCGGGTGGCCTGGAAGCCATTGAGGTTGGGCATCACCACGTCCATCAGGACCAGGTCGGGCAGCTCGGCCTTGGCGGTTTCGACCCCGGCGGCGCCATCGGTGGCGGTCAGGATCTGGTGCCCGAGCTTCTCGACGATGCGCTGTATCCCCAACAGCTGCGACGGTGAGTCGTCGACGATCAGAATGCGTGCCATGTTGTTCCCCATGTAATGCCCGCAGTGTAGTGCGGGCCCATTACTGGCGGGAGGGGCGCATCTGCCGTCCGTCGCCTGCCTGCGACGTTCAGTCGATCCGCACCACGGTGCGGCCCAGCGAACCGCCGGCCAGCATCCGTTCGAACACGGCAGGAAGGCCATCGAGGCCGACTTCGGCGGTGCAGATGCGGTCCAGCTGCTGCGGCTTCCAGTCACTGCCCAGCCGCGACCACACTTCTTCGCGCAGCCCGCGCGGTGCATTGGCCGAGGACACGCCCAGCAGTGACACGCCGCGCAGGATGAACGGCATCACCGTCATGTCCAGCGTCGGACTGGCGGCCAGGCCGGCACTGACCACGCTGCCGTAGGGCACGGTCTGCGCCAGCAGGCTGGCAAGCATGTCGCCTCCGGCATTGTCGAGGCCCCCGCCGAAGCGGGCCGACTGCAGTGGGCCGGTATCGGCCAACGCCGAGCGTGGCAGCACCTCGGCGGCACCGATGCCGTGCAGGAAGTCGGACTGCTCCGGCTTGCCACTGACCGCGTGCACCGTGTAGCCGGCACGACTGAAGATCGACAGCGCCAGCGCGCCGACACCGCCGCTGGCGCCGGTGACCGCCAGTGGGCCGAGCTCCGGTGTCTGCCGGTTGTCCTGTAGGCGCAGCAGCGCCAGCGCTGCCGTGAAGCCGGCGGTGCCCAGCACCATCGCCTCACGCGGGGTCAGCCCGGCCGGCTGGGCGATCACCGCACGCGACTCCAGCCGCACATACTGGCTGTAGCCGCCGTCGCGGGTTTCGCTGAGGCCGCAGCCGGTGGCCAGTACCGCATCGCCTTCACGCCAGGCCGGGTCGGTGGATGCCACCACGGTGCCGGCCACATCGATTCCGCCGACCAGCGGGAAGCGGCGCAGGATCCTGCCCTTGCCGGTGCCGGCCAGCGCGTCCTTGTAGTTGACCGAAGACCAGTGGGCGCGGATCAGTACCTGGCCGGGGTTAAGGTCGTCGACATTGAGCTGGGCCAGGCCACTGCGGTAACCGGCGGCGTCGTTTTCGATGCGGAAGGCGGTGAACGGGGTGGTGGGGGCCATCGGCGTTGCCTGACTTCGAGGAAAACGCCACCTTACCCCGTTGCCCCCCTTTCGATCCTGCCGATCCGCCCCATCTTGTATGATCGGTGATGGTTTCACGGCTGGTGGTGCGGGAAGGGCCCGCGCCGCAGCCCAAATCTTGATGGAGCGTGCATGGCCTGGAATACACCCGGCGGCAACAAGGGCGGACAAGGCCCCGAGGACAATCGACGCGGGCCCTTCGGGTCGCGCGGCGGTGGCAATGGTGGTGGCTGGGGCGGACTGCCCGGGCCGCTGAAGGACCTGTTCGACGGTGGCATCATGCGTTGGGTGGTGGCGGCTGTCGTGTTGCTGGTGCTGTTCTCCAGCTTCCAGCTGATCGGCGAACAGCAGCGTGGCGTGGTGCTGCGCTTCGGCCAGTTCTCGCGCATCCTGCAGCCCGGCCCGAACTTCAAGCTGCCGTGGCCGATCGAATCGGTCACCAAGGTCAATGCCACCGAGATCAAGACCTTCTCGATCCAGGTGCCGGTGCTGACCCGCGACGAGAACATCGTCAACGTCTCGCTGAACGTCCAGTACCGCATCGACGACCCGCAGCAGTACCTGTTCGGCACGGTCGATGCCAACCAGGTGCTGGAGCAGTCGGCGCAGAGCGCGGTGCGCGAGGAAGTCGGCCGCGCCGATCTCAACGCCGTGCTGAACAACCGTGGCCCGCTGGCCGTGGCCGCCGAGGAGCGCCTGCAGGCGCTGCTGAAGGCGTTCAAGACCGGCCTGACCGTGACCGGCCTGACCCTGCAGGATGCCCGTCCGCCGGAAGAAGTGAAGCCGGCCTTCGACGAGGTCAACGGTGCCCAGCAGGTCAAGGAACGCCTGATCAACGAAGCCCAGGCCTACGCCGCCAAGGTCGTGCCGGAAGCCCGGGGCCAGGCCTCGCGCGCCCGTACCACTGCCGAAGGCTACAAGCAGGCGGTGGTGTCCAAGGCCGAGGGTGACGCGCAGCGCTTCAGCCTGTTGCAGGCCCAGTACAAGGACGCTCCGGAAGTGACCCGCAAGCGCCTGTGGCTGGAGACCGTGCAGCAGGTGCTGAGCGAGAACCGCAAGGTGATCGGTGGCGATGGCCGCCAGCTGATCTACGTGCCGATGACCGGCGATACCCGTCCCACCACCTCGGCCCCGCCGGGGGTGACCAATCCGGAGGTGGTGATGCCGTCGCTGCCGGGTGCAGCGGCGGAAGCTTCCCGTGATCCGGGCCGGCCGGTGGGCCGCCCGACCGGGCGACCGAGCGGCCGTGAGGAGGGCAGCCGATGAAGAGTCCTATCTGGATCGCCGTGATCGTGGCGGTGGTGCTGGGCCTGCTTGGCTCGGTGTACGTGGTCCGTGAGGACCAGACTGCCATGGTGCTGAACCTGGGCAAGGTGGTGCGTTCGGACATCAAGCCGGGCCTGCACTTCAAGGTGCCGGTGGTGGAAACGGTGAAGGTCTTCGACCGCCGCTTCCAGGTGCTCGACACCGCCCCGGCGCGTTACTTCACCGCCGAGCAGAAGGACGTCAGCGTCGACTTCTTCGCCATCGGCTACATCTCCAACGTGGGTGACTACTTCCGTGCCACCGGTGGCGATCCGCGCATCGCCAACGCCCGCCTGGCACCGATCATCACCGACTCGCTGCGCAACCAGATCAACTCGCGCACCCTGCAGCAGCTGGTCTCCGGCGACCGCAGCGAGCTGATCGCCGAGCAGCTGAAGGGGATCAACGAAGCGGTGGCGGGCCTCGGCATGCAGATGATCGACCTGCGCATCAAGCAGGTGGACCTGCCCACCGACAGCCAGGTGATCAATGACGTGTACGAGCGCATGCGCGCCCAGCGCAAGCAGGAAGCGGCCAAGCTGCGCGCGGAGGGCGAGGAGCAGTCGCTGACCATCCGCGCCCAGGCCGACCGTGACAGCACCGTGCTGATCGCCGAAGCCGAGCGTGATGCCCAGCGCCTGCGCGGTGAAGGCGACGCCGATGCGGCGCGCATCTACGGCAAGGCCGGCTCGGCCGACCCGTCGTTCTATGCGTTCTACCGCAGCCTGGAGGCCTACCGTGGCTCCATGACCGACGGCAACGGCGTGATCGTGCTCGACAAGAACGACCCGTTCCTGCAGTACCTGAAGAACGACCGCTGAGGTCGCAGGGCAGTACCCCACGGGGCCCGGCCAGATGCCGGGCCCCGTGCTTTTTCCGGAGTCCCCCATGAAAGATCTGTTCGCCGCCGTCTGCCTGGTGGCGGTGCTGGAAGGCCTGTTCCTGTTCGTCGCCCCGTTCGCCTGGAAGCGCATGGCCGAGCGCCTGCTGGACCTGCCCAGCCCGGCCCTGCGCAGCTTCGGCGGGTTGGTGCTGCTGGCCGGCCTGAGCCTGCTGTGGTGGGCGCGGCATTGAAAGGGTAGTGCCGGCCGCTGGCCGGCAACCTGGGATTGCCGGCCAGCGGCCGGCACTACCGGAGGCGTCTGACTGGCCGGCACATGCGTGGCCCGGCTCTGGTAGATGCCAACCTTGGTTGGCATTGCCGGCCAGCGGCCGGCACTACCGGGAGGTGCCTGACTGGCCGGCACATGCGTGACCCGGCTCTGGTAGCTGCCAACCTTGGTTGGCATTGCCGGCCAGCGGCCGGCACTACCGGGAGGCACCTGACCGGCCGGTACATGCGTGGCCCGGCTCTGGTAGATGCCAACCTTGGTTGGCATTGCCGGCCAACGGCCGGCACGACCGGGCGGGGCGGCTGACCGGCCGGTGAAGCCGTCCGTCGGAAAGGTGGCACCCGACCCCGGAAACCCGGATAATGCACAAAAGCCGGACGGGCCTCCCCGTTCGGCTTTTTCCGTGTCTGGGCCTTCCATCGCCGGCTGCTCCCCGTTTGGAGCCGCCCTCCAGGTGCTGGCCAGCCCCGCCACGGTTCAACCGTCCGCGGCCCCGATGGCCGCAACATATGAGGAGCCCGTCATGGGTCAGTCTGTCGTAGTGTTGGGTGCCCAGTGGGGCGATGAAGGCAAGGGCAAGATCGTCGATCTGCTCACTGAGGAAATCGGCGCCGTCGTGCGCTTCCAGGGCGGCCACAATGCCGGCCACACCCTGGTCATCAACGGTAAGAAGACCGTCCTGCACCTGATCCCGTCGGGCATCCTGCGTGACGATGCGCTGTGCCTGATCGGCAACGGCGTGGTGATCTCGCCGGCCGCGCTGCAGAAGGAAATCGCCGAGCTGGAAGCCTCCGGCGTGGAAGTGCGTTCGCGCCTGAAGATCTCCCCGGCCGCGCCGCTGATCATGCCGTACCACATCGCCCTGGACCAGGCGCGCGAGCGCGCTGCCGGCGGCAAGGCGATCGGCACCACCGGCCGTGGCATCGGCCCGGCCTACGAAGACAAGGTGGCGCGTCGCGGCATCCGCATCGCCGACCTGCATTACCCGAAGCAGCTGGAAGAACTGCTGCGCACCGCGCTGGATTACCACAACTTCGTGCTGACCAAGTATCTGAACACCGATGCGGTCGATTTCCAGAAGACCTTCGACGAAGCGCTGGCCTTCGGCGAATACGTGCAGCCGATGAAGTCCGACGTGGCCGGCATCCTGCACGACCTGCGCAAGCAGGGTAAGCGCGTGCTGTTCGAAGGCGCGCAGGGTGCGCTGCTGGACATCGACCACGGCACCTACCCGTACGTCACCAGCTCCAACACCACCGTCGGTGGTGCACTGGCCGGTTCCGGCGTCGGCGCCGATTCGATCGACTACGTGCTGGGCATCGCCAAGGCCTACGCCACCCGCGTCGGCGGCGGCCCGTTCCCGACCGAACTGGACGACGAAGTCGGCCAGGGCATCCGTGACCGCGGCGCCGAGTACGGTGCCTCGACTGGCCGTCCGCGTCGCTGCGGCTGGATGGACATCGTCGCGCTGAAGCGCGCCGTGGCCATCAACGGCATCAGCGGCCTGTGCATCACCAAGCTGGACGTGCTGGATGGCATGGAAAAGCTCAAGGTCTGCATCGCCTACGAATACAACGGCAAGCGCACCGAGTACGCGCCGCTGGATGCACAGGGCTGGGAAGACTGCACCCCGGTGTACCTGGAGTTCCCGGGCTGGAGCGAGAACACCCACGGCATCACCCAGTGGGACGAGCTGCCGCCGGCGGCACGCGCCTACCTGCGTTCGCTGGAAGAGCTGGCCGGCTGCCCGATCAGCATCGTCTCCACCGGCCCGGACCGCGACCACACCATGGTCCTGCAGGATCCGTTCGCCTGAGGTAGCGCCGGGCGCTGCCCGGCGTAGGTGACAGTAAGAGCCCCGCGAAAGCGGGGCTTTTTCGTTACTGTGTCGGCACGGCCAGCAGGGAAATGACGTGATGACCCGGATGTCAGCGTGAAGGGCGTAACGGTGGTGCGGATCACCCTGTGGGTGATGTGGAGCCTGTGGGCGCTTGCCTGCGCGGTGCTGGTGCTGGGCGCGATCGCCAACCACATGGCCTCACGCACGCAGGTGCTGCCTCTGGTGCTGAGCCCGGGTGCGACGGCCGAGGTCACGGTCTACCGCTTCATCGATGACCAATTGCGGCTGCGCCTGCGTTACGCGGATGACGGTACTTCCACGGCGATCGATCCTGAGGTGCGCCTGCGCGTGGAAACCCCGACAGATCAGACCGACTTCCGCGCCGAAACGCGTTCGGGCGTGCCGGGTTCCGGCATCACCCGCGCGCTCGAATCGGTTGTGCCTGCTGGATTTGCCGCCTCGTACTTCGGTTATGGCCGGGGGGATGCGCTGCCGCGCGGGCGTTCGTGGCTGCGGGTGACCGTTCTGGAGGTCGAGCCCGCGCTGGCGGGGCGCGTGGCCTCGGTGGAACTGCTGCCACCGATGGACGTACTGAAGCTGACCGACCTGGACTACGCGTGGCTGTGGCCGTTCTTCTTCTGGAAGGTGGCGGCGTTGTTCCTGCTGATTCCGGGCGCTGCGCTGGTGGCATTCACCATCACCTTGCGGCACTGGCAGCGTCAGGCGTCGAAGCCGCCTGTTTCAACAGCGGATACGGATTGATCGACTCTCCCTTCCACCACTGTCTTTCCGGGCCCAGCATGTGCACTTCAAAGTGCAGGTGCGGGGCCTCGGCGCTGGCGTTACCGGTGCTGCCCACGTAACCGATCACCTCTCCGCGCTTGATCACCTGCTTCTCCGCCAGGCCATCGGCGTAGCGCTGCAGATGCGCGTAGTAGTAGCACCAGCGCCCGCTGGGCTCGAACTGGTAAATCGTCAAGCCGCCGCGCTCGCTGTCGAACAGTTTTTCAACCGTTCCATCGGCCACCGCCAGCACCGGCGTACCGGTATCGGCCATGATGTCGATGGCATCGTGCACGCGACCCTCGCTGCGCGCATCGGTGAACGTGTCGCGCAGCTGGGAGGCCAGGACGCCCTGTACCGGCAGCAGCAGACCCGACGGCGCATCCGCAGTCCGCGCGGCTGACGGTGCGGTGGCGGCGGGGGCAGGGGCCGTGTCGAGCGGCGCTACGGATCCCTTGGCCGGCGCCACAGCTGCTGCCGGTTGTGCTTCCGGCAGCGAGGCGGCTACCGGCTCGCCTGCATCGCGGCGCAGCCACCAGCCTGCACCCAGCCCCAGCAGAACGCCCAGCACGATCAGTTGCGAAAGGCGCATCGGCTCACTCCTGCATCACCACGGGTACCGAGGTATCCACGGCATCGGCCACGCGCAGCGCATCCCAGTTGGTCATGCGCACGCAGCCATGCGATTCGGTCTTGCCCACATGGCCGGGTTCGGGCGTGCCATGCAGGCCGTAATGCGGCTTGGACAGATCGATCCAGACCCGCCCGACCGGATTGTTCGGGCCCGGTGGCAGGGTGGCCTTCTTTTCGCCCTTGCGGGCATCCCAGAACAGTTTCGGGTTGTAGTGGAACGGCGGGTCGCGGTAAACGCCCAGGATCTTCCATTCGCCGATCGGTAACGGGTCGTGCTGGCTGCCCGACGACACCGGCACCTGTGCGATCACCTTGCCCTGCGCATCCAGCAGCTGCAGCGTGGAGTCGGATTTGTCGACCACGATCTTCGCCGCCTTTGGCAATGCGGCCAGTGCGATGTTGGGTACCTGGATGCGGCTGCCAGCCTTGGTCAGGTCCACGCCGGGATTGAGCGCCTTCATCAGCTCAGGGGAGGCATGGAAGCGCTCGCCGAGGGCTTCTTCCACACTGCCGTAGCCCAGCGATGTGAGCTTGGCCTGGGCGGCGGGCCCTTTCGGAGTGGCCTGGAACGGACCGGCGACATCCTCAGCAGTCAGCGTGTAGCTGGCCAGCGGCCCAACGGTATCGGCCTGCAGGGCCTTCCAGGTGGTGTCGTCCAGTTCGCCCGTTACGTCCAGCCCATGCGCTGCCTGGAAACCCGACACCGCGCGTCGCTGGTTGCTGCCCACTTCGCCGTCGATCTGGCCAGGGGAGAAGTTCGCGCGATCCAGCAGCACCTGGGCGTGCAGCGCGGAGTGGGGTGCGGTGTCCGGTCCGGCCGTTTCGGCAATGGGTGCGGGCAGGTGGGGCGGCGGCGCCTGCGCGAAGGCTGGCGACGCCAGCAGCGAGAGAGCGAGCAGGGTGGATCGGGACACGGGCAAGGGCATTGGGATCTCCAGCAGGTCACGCCACCACCTTGCCCGCAGCAGCCGCCGAGCCACCGTGAAAGGGATCTGACGTCCGCATGAGCAGTCGCGCCCACCGCAGTCAATTCCCGTGTCCAGAAGCGGCCGGGCCGGGGCTCACCAAGGTGAACGGTGGCCGACGCTATCGACGGACGGCGATCAAGATTGCCTGCCGGGCCGCCGATAAGGGCGCATCCCCCCGTTTTGGATACCCCCATGAACTACTTGAGGAACGTCAGGGTTGCCTGGCGTCTTGGGCTGGGCTTTGGCCTGTTGCTGCTGCTGGTTGCCGCCGTGGTGGCCACCGGCGCCACCGCCAGTGTCGTGCAGAAGCGCGCGATGCAGCAGGTGGTCGACGTCAGCGTAGCCAAGGTGCGCCTGTTGTCGCAGATGCTCGATGCCAACAACCAGATGATGGTGGTGCGTCGCGAGATGCTGATCCGCCAGGGCGACGACCGTGGCCACGACGAGCAGCGCATCGCCGATCTGGTGAAGCGCTACGAGGCCAGCTGGACCGCCTATCAGGCGCTGCCCAGCGACGCCGACGGCAAGGCCATCGCTGAAACCATCGCCGCCAAGCGTGCCATTGCGCGTCCACTCAACAAGCAGACCAGCGAACTGATGGAGCAGGGCGACTACCCGGGCGCCGTAGCGCTGACCCTGGGCCCGGTGCAGGAAGCGGCAAACGGCTGGAACAAGGCGCTGTCCGATGGCGTGGACTTCGAAGAGAAGGAAAGCCGTGAGGCAGCCGCCGAGGCGATCCGCCTGGGCGAGCGCAGCCTGCTGCAGCTGCTGGTGCTGGGCGGCGTCGCGCTGCTGGTGGGCATCGGTGCCTCGGTGATGATCGGCCGCAGCCTGACCGGCCCGCTGGCCCGCGCGGTGAACCTGGCCGAGCGCCTGTCCAAGGGCCAGCTGGACCAGGAGTTCCGCCTTGGTGGCCGTGACGAACTGACCCAGCTGGGCGAGGCGATGGCCAGCGTGCGGCAGAGCGTGCAGGCGGCGATCGGCGCACAGCTGCAGATGGCCGAACAGCACGAGGCCGGTGCGATCCGCTACCGCATGGACGCCAGCGCCTTCCCCGGCGATTTCGGCCGCATGGTGCAGGCCACCAACAGCCTGGTCGAATCGCACGTGCAGGTGGAACTGCTGATGGCTGAAGTGATGCAGCGTTACGCCATCGGTGACCTCAGCCGCGACCTGCCGGACTACCCGGGCGAGAAGGGCACGCTGACCCGCACTCTGGCGGCAGTGAAGCAGAGCCTGATGGCGATCAACGCGCAGATCGATGAACTGGCCCGGGCCGCGCGCGCCGGTGATTTCAGCATGCGTGGCGATGCCGCTGCGTTCCAGTTCCAGTTCAAGGCGATGGTCGAGCACCTCAACGGCATGATGGCCAGTTCGCAGGCCAGCATCGCCGACGTTTCCGACGTGCTACGCGCGATCTCGCACGGCGACCTGACTGCACGCATGGACGGCGAGTACGACGGTGTATTCGCCCGCATGCGTGACGACGCCAACACCACCACCGCGCAGCTGACCGGCATCGTGCGTGGCATCCAGGTGGCCGCCGACAGCATCAACAACGCGGCGCAGGAACTGGCCGCCGGCAACAACGACCTGTCGCGCCGCACCGAGCAGCAGGCCGCCAACCTGGAAGAAGCCGCCGCATCGATGGAGGAACTGACCTCGACTGTGCGCCAGAATGCCGAGCTCGCTCGTCAGGCCGACAGTGAAGCGCACGCCGCCGGTGCCGCCGTACGCGAAACCGAGCAGGCGATGGCGCAGATGGCGTCGGTGATGGGTGAGATCGATCAGTCCTCGGCACGCATCTCGGAAATCTCCACCGTGATCGACGGCATCGCGTTCCAGACCAACATCCTGGCGCTGAATGCTGCGGTTGAAGCCGCGCGTGCAGGTGAGCAGGGCCGTGGTTTTGCCGTGGTCGCCAGCGAGGTACGCACGCTCGCACAGCGTGCCGGTGTCGCCGCCAAGGAGATCAAGGAACTGATCGAAGATGCCGCTGCGAAGGTGAAGAGCGGCCTGGCAGTGACGGTCGAATCGGAAGCTGCGATCGCGCGCGTAGCCCAGGCAAGTTCGCGCACCACCCAGCTGATGAGCGACATCGCAGCGGCCAGCAAGGAACAGGCCGCCGGTATCGAGCAGGTCAACCAGGTGGTGGTGCAGATGGACCAGGTGACCCAGCAGAACGCTGCGCTGGTGGAAGAAGCCACCGCGGCGAGCCGCGCGCTGGAAGAACAGGCGCATGCGCTGACCACGTCGGTTTCGGTGTTCAAGGTGGAGCAGGGCGCGCGCATGCCCATCATGCCTGCGCAGGCGGCGTAAGCAACCTGCGACTGGATGTTGGATGGCGCCCTGCATGCGCTCCCGCGTGCAGGGCGTCGATGCGCGCAACCGGTCCGTGCCGTTGGCTAGCGCCCGCGCGCGGCGCGTTCGATCAGCCAGCCGGCTGCGTACAGCAACAGCAGTGTTGGCGGAACCAGTACTGCATACGCGGTCGACCAGGGTTTGCCGTACAGCAGGCTGCCTGCGCCGATGGCATCGAGTGCAGCAGACTGCAGGGTGATGGGGAGCGACATCAGGATATAGGCCCCCTTCGGGTCCGCATCCGACTGCGCGCCGTGAACCAGCCATGCGGTCAACAGCAGGTAGACCACGCAAAGCGCAAGACCGGTCCAGCTCAGTAATCGCCGCATCTTCATCCGCACGCCTCCGTTCAACGGACGTCG
Organism: Stenotrophomonas sp. STK17_22; assembly: GCF_051983905.1. Classification (NCBI taxonomy): domain Bacteria; kingdom Pseudomonadati; phylum Pseudomonadota; class Gammaproteobacteria; order Lysobacterales; family Lysobacteraceae; genus Stenotrophomonas; species Stenotrophomonas sp. STK17_22. The sequence continues at coordinate 3,834,713 of NZ_CP197010.1, read as the reverse complement.
AAGTGAGCCTGCAGAGGCAGGCTCACATTCCGCAGCAGATCCCTGACCACCACCTGCGCAGTCCACGTGCCTTTCGGATCACTGGCCTCGGCCACGAACTTCAGGTGCAGGTTGGTCATGTACAACAGGTTTGGCGGGCCGGGCAGGGCAGCGGTGAAACAGGGAACATCGCGTTCGTCGATGCTGGTACTGCCGTCCGGGCGCAGCATGCGCAGATCGCAGTGCACCTTGGGTACGCGGTTCTCATCCAGTTGCGGGTTGGACAGGAATGTCAGCAGGAACAATTCACCGCCCGGGTGGACTTCGTCGGCCTCGGTAAAACCGGGAGTGGTCTCCGGTGGGGTTTCCAACTTGGCCTGCCAGTCGGCATCGGAGGTAACCAGCAGCGATGCAGCAAAGCCACCGCTGGATTTCATAGCACCGGTCTCCGGCATCGCCTTGCCGTCCCCGTTTATCCAACCATCGCTGGCGGAGCTGTTCAGTGGCAGCATCATGGCCATCATGGCCAGCGCGTAGGTCCATCGCATCAACGGCTCTCCTTGGCAGCCGCGTTCCGCGGCAGAGCGGGCAGTATTGCTCAACCTTGCCCGGCAAAGCAGCCGGAGAGCCGGAGCAGAGTTTCCGTTGCCTGCCGATGTGGGCGATGCTTGCCAGCAAAGGAGGTGACATGGGAATCGGGAGCGAGGAAAAGCCGGGCGGTGATTCAGCATCACCCACGCCGCAGCACGTGCTGATGCTGCCCGGCCTGGATGGCTCCGGCAGGCTGTCGTTCCCGTTTCTGTCAACACTCCAGGCTCATGGGCTGACGACGCAGGCGATTACGCTGCCTGCGCAGGGAGGGCAGGATCACGCCACGCTGGCCCAACGGCTGTGGTCGCAGCTGCCCGGCCATCCCTTCATCCTGCTTGCCGAGTCCTTCTCGGGCCCGTTGGCAGTTGAACTGGCCACACGACACCCTACCGGGCTGCGCGGACTGGTGCTTGCCTCGACCTTTGCGAGTCGGCCGGTGCCATTGCCGGCAGCCAGCGCAGCCCTGCTGTCGCCGGCCTGGCCTCTGCCTCCCGTGGCGTTGCTTGCGCGCCTGTTGCTGGGGCGGTGGCGCACCCGCGAGCACCTGTCGATGCTGCGCGATGCGCTGGCCCGGATTCCGGCGGCCACATTGCGGCAACGCGCCGCAGCGACCCTGCGCGTCGACGTACGCGCATTGCTGCCGGCAATCGACGTGCCGACGCTGTGCCTGCACGCGTGCCATGACCGCCTGCTGTGGCCACCCAGTGTGGCAGAACTGCAGGCCCTTTTGCCGGATGCCCGGCATGTTTCGCTGGAAGGACCGCATCTGCTGCTGCAGGCACGCGCTGACGCAGCCGCAGCCGAAGTTGCCGCGTGGATGAGGACGCTGTCGCCCTGATCGAAGGACTCAGCCCCGCGCGCGGGTACGTGCTGCCTTCTTCGCCGCCACCTTGCGCACGGTCTTCTTTGCCGCACGGGTTTTCGCTGCCTTCTTCGCCGCAGCGCTACGCGAGGCGGGAGTGCTGGACTTCTTGGCCACCGTCTTCTTTGTCGCCTTCTTTGTGGCTGTCTTGCGAGCCGGTGCCTTCTTTGCCGCCGCCTTCTTCGCAGGGGCCTTCTTCGCTGCCGTCTTGGGTGTGGCCTTCTTTGTAGCGGACTTCCTGGCAGGCGCCTTCTTCGCAGCCTTCTTGCGGGTCGCCTTCTTCGTACCCTTGCGCGCGCTGCCGCCACGCTTCCCACCACCATCCTGCTTGTTCACGGTCGCCCAGGCAATGCGCTCGGCCGTGCCTTCGCTGGCACCGCGCTCGCGCTCGCTTTCCTCGATGTGCTCGGCCTGACGCTTCTGTTTATCGGAATATGCGGATTTGTCACCACGGGGCATGACAGTTCTCCTGTTGTTGTAGTCAGGCCAGCAGGCGCAGCTTGGGTTCGCGCGCCCACTGGCGGGTGGCGGCCGCTGCCAGGAATGCCTTGGCGTCTTCCGCTTCGACGATGCCGGCGTCGTTGCCGACCCTTGCCGCCTTCAGCAGCGTCTGGCCGCCCGCGTCGCTGGCGATGGCCTTCAGGTGCGCCCACGCCTGGCTGACGAACTCAAGGGCAGCGCTCTCTTTCGACAACGCCTTTGATGCCTCTACGCTCAGCACCACGGCCACCGCATCGAACACGGCCGATGGCGTGCCGGCCAGTTGCCCATCGGCGGCCTGTACGCTGCCGTCACTGAGCGTGGCGCCTCCCACTTTTGGTGCGACCAGCTTCACGTTTGCACCTGCCTTCCGGGCCGCTTTGCTCAGGCTGGCAATCAAGCGCGCGTCGGAGCCTTCGTCGAACAGGATGCCGATGCAGCGCCCTTGCAGGGTGGGTTTGTTGCGACCGATCACCCGCACTTCGGGGGCGGGGGGCATGTCCCGCACTGGGGTAGCGGTCGGCGCCGGGTCGGGCAGTGCAGGCAACGCCAGACCATCGGCCACGCGCTGCGCCAGTGAGTCATCGATGTTGCGCAGGTGACTGACGGTGCGTACCCGCACCTTCAGCGTTTCCACCTTGGACAACTCGAACACCAGCGCCGATGCCAGATGGGCCTGTTCCGGCTTTTCAAGGCTACGGAAGAACATGCGGGCCTGGCTGTAGTGGTCGGCAAAGCTATCCGCGCGGATGCGGCCCTTGCGGCCATCGTCCGTGCTGGCGTGACTGCGGAATCCGCTTGAGGCCTCGCGCGGTGTGTTTTCCTGCAGCGAGCTGGGATCGTAGGCCACCCGGCCCTTGGGAACCTGCATCTGCATGTGGCCGTCGCGCTGATGATTGGCAAACGGGCACTTCGGAGCATTCACCGGGATCTGGTGGAAGTTCGGCCCGCCGAGACGCAGCAACTGCGTGTCGAGGTAGGAGAACAGACGACCCTGCAGCAGCGGGTCGTTGCTGAAGTCGATGCCCGGTGGCACGTTGGCTGGGCAGAACGCAACCTGCTCGGTCTCGGCGAAGAAGTTGTCCGGCCAGCGGTCCAGCACCATGCGGCCGATGACCTGCAACGGCACCAGCGATTCGGGAATGATCTTGGTCGGGTCCAGATGATCGAACGGGAATGCGTCGGCCTCTTCTTCCGTGAACAGCTGCACTGCCAGTTCCCATTCGGGGAAATCGCCGCGCTGGATCGCCTCGAACAGGTCCCGGCGATGGAAGTCATTGTCGGCCGACTGCAGCTTCAGCGCTTCGTCCCAGACCGTTGACTGGATGCCCAGCTTCGGCCGCCAGTGGAACTTGACGAAAGTCGACTCACCTGCCTCGTTCAGCAGGCGGAAGCTGTGCACGCCGAAGCCTTCGATCATGCGCAGCGAACGCGGAATGGCACGGTCGCTCATTGCCCACATGATCATGTGCATCGACTCGGGCATGAGCGAGATGAAATCCCAGAAGGTGTCGTGGGCCGTGGCCGCCTGCGGGAAGGCACGGTCCGGTTCCATCTTCACCGCGTGTACCAGGTCCGGGAATTTCATGGCGTCCTGGATGAAGAACACCGGGATGTTGTTGCCGACCAGGTCCCAGTTGCCTTCCTTGGTATAGAACTTGACCGCGAAGCCGCGCACGTCGCGCGGGGTGTCCACCGAGCCTGCGCCACCGGCTACCGTCGAGAAGCGGGTGAACACGGGTGTCTTCACGCCTACCTCGGTCAGGATGCGCGCTCGGGTATGCGCCTTCAACGATCGGGTCAGCTCGAAGTAGCCATGTGCTGCGCTGCCACGTGCGTGCACGATGCGCTCGGGAATGCGTTCGTGATCGAAGTGGGTGATCTTCTCGCGCAGGATGAAGTCCTCCAGCAGCGTGGGCCCCCGGGTTCCCTGCCGCAGGGAGTTCTGGTTGTCCGCCACCGGGATGCCCTGATCGGTGGTCATCACCGGATGGCTGGCCCCGGCCTGCTGGTGCAGTTCATCACCGTCGCCCCGGTAGTGGTTTTCGGCGTGGGTGGTTGCGCGCTTGCCGGTCGGCTTGCTGGCGGCCATTGACGTTGGCTCCGGATGATCTGAAAGAGAACCACGACACTGGAACCGAGCCCGTTAAACCGAGGTCCGGCAAAGGTGAACGTACAGGCAAAAGCAGGCTCGGGTATGCTTGCCCCATGCGAGTCGAGCCCGCCGACATCGAAGCCCTGTTCGACGCCATCCCGGATGTGCTGTTCTTCATCAAGGACCTTCAGGGGCGTTACACCCACGTCAACCAGACCATGCTGCGGCGGCTGGGCCTGCGCGCGCGCAAGGACGTGATCGGGCGTACCGCGGCTGAAATCTACCCGACCGGCCTCAGCGCGGACTACGTCGACCAGGACGCCCGCGTGCTGTCCGGTGAGGTGATCGAGAACCTGATGGAGCTGCACCTGTTCGCCAACCGCGAACCGGGCTGGTGCCTGACCTGCAAGCGCCCGCTGGTGGTCGATGGGGCCATCGAGGGCCTGATCGGCATATCCCGCGACCTCGGCCAGAAGGACAGCCTGGGCACCCAATACGAGCAGCTGCGGCTGGCCCTGGCCCACCTCAATGCGCACTACGCCGAGAACGTGCGCATGCAGACCCTGCTGGACATCACCGGCTTCTCGCTGTCGAAGCTGGAGCGCAGCTTCCGCAAGGTGTTCCAGATGACCCCGCAGCAGGTGCTGACCCGGCTGCGGATCCAGATGGCCATGCACCTGCTGCACGGTGACGACAGCATCGCCTGCATCGGCCAGGCCTGCGGTTTCAGCGACCAGAGCGCCTTTACCCGCAAGTTCAAGGCTGAAACCGGTTTCTCGCCGCGCGCCTACCGGGCCCGTATTGGTGGCAACGTCGGCGAGCCGGCGCTGGCCTGAGCCGCCTGCTGCGCTGTGCCTATCCCCGTGGGCACGGGACAGGGTAAGGTGTCGCCCCTGTAGCCCGCCGCCAGCCCCGCCGATGCCCAACTCGATTCCGACCGCTTCGCCGTCCCGCCTCGGACATTCGCTCAAGCCCCGCCAGCTGATCATGATGGGTCTGGGCAGCGCCATCGGCGCCGGCCTGTTCCTCGGCTCGGGCGTGGGTGTACAGGCGGCCGGCCCGGCGGTTCTGGTGTCGTATCTGGTCGCTGGTGCGCTGGTGATCATCGTGATGAACGCACTGGGCGAGATGGCGGCGGCCAAGCCCACCAGCGGCGCGTTCTCGGTCTATGCCGCTGATGCCATGGGAGCCACCGCCGGCGCCACCGTGGGCTGGCTGTGGTGGGTGCAGCTGGTGATCGTGATCGCCGCCGAGGCGGTAGGCGCGGCCGGGCTTCTTGCCACGGTCTGGCCGGCGATACCGGTACCGATGGCGGCGCTGGCCTTCATGCTGTTCTTCACCGCGATCAACCTGCTGGGAGTGAAGAACTTCGGCGAGTTCGAATTCTGGTTCGCCATCCTCAAGGTGGTGGCGATCCTGGCCTTCATCGCCATCGGCGTGGCGCTGCTGATGGGCTGGCTGCCGCAGGTGACCTCGCCGGGCCTGAGCAACTTCACCGAGCATGGCGGCTTCGCGCCGAAGGGGCTGGCCGGTATTGGCGCGGCACTGCTGGTTGTCGTTTTTGCCTTTGGCGGGACCGAGATCGTAGCCGTCGCTGCGGCCGAAACCGAAGATCCCGAGCGCAGCATTGCCCGTGCCATCCGCACCGTGGCCTGGCGCATCCTGGTGTTCTACATCGGCTCGCTGAGCGTGATCATCGCCGTGGTGCCGTGGACCAGCGAGGCGCTGAAGTCGCCGTTCGCTGCGGTGCTGGATATTGCCCGCATCCCGGGCGCGGGTACGGCCATCACCCTGATCGCGGTGATCGCGCTGCTGTCGGCGCTCAATGCCAACCTCTACGGCGCCTCGCGCATGATGTATTCGCTGGCGCAGCGCCGCGAAGCCCCGGCCGTGCTCGGCTGGACCGACCCGCGCCAGGTGCCGGTGATCGCCGTGCTGGCCAGCGTGCTGTTCGGCTTTGCCGCCACGGTGATGGAACTGCTGTTCCCGGACCGGGTGCTGCCGGTGCTGCTGAACATCGTCGGTTCCACCTGCCTGCTGGTGTGGACGCTGTCGCTGGTGTCGCAGCTGGTGCTGCGCCGCCGCGCGGATCGCCTGGGTACCCGCCTGCCGTTCCGCATGGCCGGCTTCCCGTGGCTGACCTGCTGCGCGCTGGCGATCCTGGCACTGATCTTCGGCCTGCTGCTGAGCGAGTCGCACACCCGCCTGCAGTTCCTGTCGATGGTGGCACTGACTGCCACGATCGCCGCCAGCAGCGCCATCGCCCGGCGCATGCGCGAGGCGTGACTGAAGCTGCCGGCCAGCGGCCGGCACTACCACGGGGGCTGCACATCCGCCGTGCCATCCTGATCGTGTGGGCCGTCAGCGGCCCGTCGACCAGGAGTACCGCATGCTGCGCAGCCGCCCCTTCCTGATGTTCACCGGCCAGGCCGAAGCGGCCCTGGCTCTGTATGCCGAGGCCTTCGCCGATTTCCGCCTGCTGGCAATGCAGCGCCATCCGGACGGCGCCGGTGCCGGCGTGCCCGGGCAGGTCCGCCAGGCCATCTTCCTGCTCGGTGGAACCCACTACCTGTGCTTCGACAGCCTGGACGTGCACGATTTCACCTTCTCACCGTCGATCTCGCTGTTCGTGGAGTGCTCCGGCGCCGAGCAGTTCGAGCGTGCCGCACGCGTGCTGGGCGAAGGCGGTCATTGGTTGATGCCGGTGGGTGACTACGATTTCAGCAACCGCTACGGCTGGGTGCAGGACCGCTTCGGTGTGTCGTGGCAGTTGAGCCTGGGGCAGATGCCGGATCCGTGATCGGATGTTTGTGGGTGTGGACATTGGTCCACACGCGCTTATGAAAACGGCCCGCTTGCGCGGGCCGTTCTGTTTACCGATGCAGCGAGGAATCACGCCTCGACTTCATCATCCTTGTAGGCATCGACCGGGATGCAGGCGCACATCACGTTCTTGTCGCCGTACACGTTGTCCACGCGTGCCACCGGCGGCCAGTACTTCTGCAGCTTCAGGCTCGGCAGCGGGAACGCAGCCAGTTCACGCGGGTAGGCGTGGGTCCATTCGCTGGCGGTCACGGCGGTCGCGGTATGCGGCGCGTTCTTCAGCGGGTTGTCCTCGCGGTCCAGGCGGCCGTCTTCGATCGCGGTGATCTCCTCGCGGATCTGGATCATCGCGTCGATGAAGCGATCCAGCTCGTGCAGCGACTCGCTCTCGGTCGGCTCGACCATCAGCGTGCCGGCCACCGGGAAGCTCAGGGTCGGGGCGTGGAAGCCGAAGTCGATCAGGCGCTTGGCCACGTCCTCGGCGCCGATGCCGCTGGTCTTCTCCAGCGGGCGCACGTCCAGGATGCACTCGTGTGCCACCAGGCCGTTGCGGCCGGTGTACAGGGTCTTGAAGTGCGGGGCCAGGCGCTTGGCGATGTAGTTGGCGTTGAGCTGCGCGACCTGGGTGGCCTTGCGCAGGCCGTCGCGGCCCATCATCGCGATGTACATCCAGCTGATCGGCAGGATCGAGGCGCTGCCGAAGCTGGCCGCGCTGACCATGCCGACCGGGCCGTTGTCACCCAGCTTGCCCGGCAGGAACGGGGCCAGGTGCTCCTTGACCGCGCACGGGCCGACGCCCGGGCCGCCACCACCGTGCGGGATGCAGAAGGTCTTGTGCAGGTTCAGGTGCGAAACATCCGAACCCCACTTGCCCGGCTTGGCCACGCCGACCAGGGCGTTCATGTTGGCACCGTCGGTGTACACCTGGCCGCCGTGCTTGTGGATGATCTCGCAGATCTCCACCACCTCTTCCTCGAACACGCCGTGCGTGGACGGGTAGGTCATCATGATCGCGGCCAGGCGGTCGCTGTACTTCTCGGCGTTGAGGCGGATGTCCTCGACGTCGACGTTGCCGTTGGCATCGGTCTTGGTCACCACCACCTTCATGCCGCACATCTGTGCCGAGGCCGGGTTGGTGCCGTGCGCCGAGTCCGGAATCAGGCAGATATCGCGATGTTCCTCACCGCGCGAGCGGTGGTAGGCGCGGATCGCCAGCAGGCCGGCGTACTCGCCCTGCGCGCCGGAGTTCGGCTGCAGGCTGACCGCGTCGTAGCCGGTGCATTCCACCAGCATCGCTTCCAGCGTGTCGATCAGTTCCTTGTAGCCCAGCGCCTGGTCGGCCGGCACCAGCGGGTGGATCTGCGAGAACTCCGGCCAGGTCACCGGGATCATCTCGGCGGTGGCGTTGAGCTTCATGGTGCACGAGCCCAGCGGGATCATCGTGCGGTCCATTGCCAGGTCCTTGTCGGCCAGCGAACGCAGGTAGCGCAGCAGCTCGTGCTCGCTGTGGTGGGTGTTGAACACCGGGTGGGTCAGGAACGCGGACTGGCGCAGCAGGCCGGCCGGCAACGCGTCGGCGGTGCTGGCATCCAGTGCGTCGACGTCCAGCGAGGCACCGAACACGGCAGCCACGGCGACGATGTCGGCGCGGGTGGTGGTCTCGTCCAGGCTGATGCCGACCGAGTCGCTGTCGATCGCGCGCAGGTTGTAACCGGCGGCGCGTGCCTTGGCGTGGATCTCATCGGCGTGCACGCCGGTGACATGCAGGGTGTCGAAGAAGTCACCGCCGACCTGCACGCCGGCGTTGCGCAGCGCGGCGGCCAGGATCGAGGCCAGGCGATGGGTGCGGCGGGCGATGCGGGTCAGGCCGTCCGGGCCGTGGTAAACGGCGTACATCGAGGCCATCACCGCCAGCAGCACCTGTGCGGTGCAGATGTTGGACGTGGCCTTCTCGCGGCGGATGTGCTGCTCGCGGGTCTGCAGGGTCAGGCGGTAGGCCGGGTTGCCCTGCGCGTCGATCGAAACGCCGATCAGGCGGCCCGGCATCGAGCGCTTGTAGGCGTCACGGCAGGCCATGAAGGCGGCGTGCGGGCCACCGAAGCCGAACGGCACGCCGAAACGCTGGCTGTTGCCGACCACGATGTCCGCGCCCCATTCGCCCGGAGCGGCCAGCAGGGTCAGGGCCAGCAGGTCGGTGGCCACGGCCACCAGGCCGCCGCGCGCGTGCACGGCATCGACCAGCGCCTTGTAGTCGCCGACCTGGCCGAAGGTGTCCGGGTACTGCAGCAGCAGGCCGAAGGCTTCCGCTTCCAGCGCTTCGGCCGGAGTGCCGACGCGCAGCACGATGCCCATGGGCTCGGCGCGGGTGCGCAGCAGTTCCAGCGTCTGCGGGTGCACGGCGTCGTGCACGAAGAAGGTGTCCGACTTCGACTTGGCCGAACGCTTGGCCAGGGTCATCGCTTCGGCGGCGGCAGTGGCTTCGTCCAGCAGCGAGGCGTTGGCGATTTCCATGCCGGTGAGGTCGGCGCACAGGGTCTGGAAGTTGATCAGCGCTTCCATGCGACCCTGCGAGATTTCCGCCTGGTACGGGGTGTAGGCGGTGTACCAGGCCGGGTTTTCCAGGATGTTGCGCAGGATCACGTTCGGCGTGTGGGTACCGTAGTAGCCCTGGCCGATGAAGCTGCGCAGCACGGTGTTCTTGTCGGCGATCGCACGGATCTTCGCCAGTGCCTGCACTTCGGTCATCGACTCCGGCAGCGCCAGCGGCGCCGGCGACTTGATCTTGGCCGGTACGATGGCATCGGTCATGCCATCCAGCGACGCGTGGCCGACGACATCGAGCATCTGCGCGATCTCGGCGTCGTTGGGGCCGATGTGGCGCTCGACGAACGCATTGTGGTGCTCGAGCTCACGCAGGGAAGGGGTGTTCTGGGACATGGCGAAGGATCCGTCAGGAAAGGGCACACGCACGGGCACAAGCCGCCGGTCGGCGGTCTGCGGGGCGCCCCTCTGTCCTTTTGCCTGAGAGTTTAAAAGCGCGGCGGACCGCGGCTTCGTGCCCCTTCGGCGCCGGATCGAACCGGTCTCTCCAGAGTTCTGTTACGGGTGGTATCGGGCCTGAGCGATTACGGGCGTTGCGCCTTCGGCAGCGGTGTTCCGCTTCTCCCACCGTGTTGCCCGCTGATTATAGCCCGTTGCGGGCCCGCCGGCCGCCTCCAGGCATGGCCGCCGCGCCTGAATGGCCGATGGCCCGGCCGTGCGTTTTGTGCACCGCTGCATGGCATCGGGCGCAATCCCCACCTATGATGGGTGGATACCCGAATTCATCTGGCGCTGTCCCTGCAGAAGGGGACCGGCGCCCGCCGTGCGTGCCGCGCATGGCCCTGCCGGACGCCTTCCCCATGACCGCCGCTGTTGCTCCCTCCACCCGCCGCATGGCCCTGCTGCTCGCCGGTCTGGCCATGTTCGGTCCGTTCTCGATCGACACCATCTTTCCGGCGTTCCCGCAGCTGGCCCAGCGCCTGGCGGTGGACGAAGTGGCGGTGCAGCAGACGATCAGCGTGTACCTGCTGTTCTACGGCCTGATGAGCCTGGCGCACGGCCCGCTGTCCGATGCCTGGGGCCGCAAGTGGGTGATCCTCGGTGGCCTGGTGGTGTTCGTCGGCGCCTCGGTCGGCTGCGCGCTGTCCACCGACCTGACCACGCTGCTGGCGTTCCGCGCGCTGCAGGGCCTGTCGGCGGGTGTCGGCATGATCGTTGGCCGCGCGGTGATCCGCGATCTCTACCATGGCCACGACGCGCAGCGCCTGATGAGCCAGGTGTCGATGCTGTTCGGCATCGCCCCGGCCATCGCACCGATCATCGGTGGCTGGATCCTGCTCAGTGGCGCCGGCTGGCCGCTGATCTTCTGGTTCCTGGTGGTGTTCGGGCTGGTCCTGCTGGCGGCCACTGCACGCTACCTGCCGGAGACCCATCCGGTTGAAGCGCGCGTGCCGTTGTCGCCGCGCACGTTGATGCGTGATTACCTGCGCATCGGCTTCAACCCGCGCTTCCTGCGCCTGGCGCTGGCCGGCAGCATCGGCTTCGGTGGCATCTTCCTGTACATCTCCTCGGCGCCGGTGTTCGTGATGCAGCACCTGCATCTGGGCGAGGGCGGCTTCGCCTGGCTGTTCATCCCCACCATCGGCGGCATGACCACCGGCTCGTTCCTGTCCGGGCGCATGGCCGGGCACACCACGCCCACCCGCCAGGTGTCCATCGGTTTCGGCCTGTGCGCGCTGTCGGTGCTGCTGAACGTCGGCTACGTGGCGCTGGCGCCGCAGTTCGTGCTGCCGTGGGCGGTGCTGCCGATCTTCCTGGGTGGCATGGGCATGGCATTGATCTTCCCGATCCTGGCGCTGGCGGTGCTGGACATGTACCCGCACCAGCGTGGCCTGGCCTCGTCGCTGCAGGCGTTCGTGCAGCTGATGATCAGCACCGTGGTGGCCGGCGTGGTGTCGCCGCTGCTCAGCGCCAGCCCGCTGCACCTGGCGCTGGGCCAGGCGGCGTTCTTCGGCGCCGGCTTCGTGTTCTGGTACTGGGAACACCGGCGCGAACGCATGGTGCAGGCAGTCTGCACGGGTCACTGAGCAGCGTGCAGGGGTAGGGCGGACGGGGATGCCGGCACATCCTTGCAACCGCGGACAACCGGACTAGGCTGGGCATTCCAGCCAGCCGGTGCGTGGATGCACGACAGCCAGCCAATCCGATGTCGTTGCATGAGGTTCCCCCATGGCTGCGCAGCAGACCTACCGCCTGTTCGAGGTGGCGCTGAAGGAGCGCCGCGTTCTCTCCCCTTCCCTGGACCGCATGGTATTCACTGGCGCCGACGTGGCGCGGATGAAGACCGAAGGCCCGGACCAGCGGATCAAGGTGTTCTTCCCCTTGCCCGGCCAGGACCTGCCGCAGGTCCCCAGCGGCGAGGACTGGTACCCGCGCTACCGGGCGCTGCCGGACGATCAGCGCCCGCCGATGCGCACCTACACCATCCGCCAGCTGCGTGCGGAGCAGGGCGAGGTCGACGTCGATTTCGTCATCCACGGGGTGACCGGACCCGCTTCGCGCTGGGCCATGCATGCACGGCCGGGAGACCGCGTGGTGTTGCTGGCCCCCGATGCCGACTGTGCCGAGAGCAGCGAAGGCTGGGAGTGGAAGCCACCAGCCGGTGTCGGCCAGGTACTGCTGGTGGCCGATGAAACGGCGTTGCCTGCGGTGGCGGGCATCCTCGAAGAGCTGGCGGACATGCCTGATCCGCCGCGCACGCTGGCATTGCTGGAAGTGGCCCAGGCCGGCGATGCGGTGCCGTTGAAAGCGCCGGGCACAGCCGAGCTGGTGTGGTTGCCGCGTGGGCAGGCCGCCTATGGCCAGCCGCTGCTGCAGGCGGTCCAGGAACGGCTGTCAGCGACCTCAAGCGTGGCTGCTGGCGATGCGCTGGAGGAGATCGACGTCGATACGCAGATCCTCTGGGAGCAGGCCGACACCTGCGTGGCCGGGCCGCTGTACGCCTGGGTGGCGGGCGAGGCGGGGGCGGTGATGGCGATCCGCCGCCACCTGGTGCGCGATTGCGGGCTGGACCGCCGCGCGATCACCTTCATGGGCTACTGGCGGCACGGCAAGGTGCTGGACTGACCATACTGGATCGAGCACGCGTGAAGCAGCGCTGCGGGCGGGGTGCGCTATCCTTGCGCCCCCTTCGCAGCGGTACCGCACCATGTCCACCAGTTCCAAGACCCGCCGCGACCAGCGCCGTCGCCAGGAAAAGCAGGCCGCCAACAAGGCCGCCGCGCAGGCATCGCCGGTGGAACCGCATGCCGAGCTGCGCGATGCGCAGCGCACCCTGCTGGCCGGTGTCGTGCGCCGTGACGGCGAATGGGTGCTGGGCATGGACGGCCGCATCGCTGGCCACAGCGAGAGCGCTGCGCAGGTGCTGGCGCTGATCATGCAGGCCGGTGAACTGCACGAGCGCAACGGCACGCCGGTGCGCCTGATGTACTCCGATGCGCTGGGCGATGCCGCGCAGGCCGAAGCGAAGGAGAAGGGCCAGACCTTCGAGGAATTCAAGGCCGAGCTGGCCGCAGCGATGGCCGCGAAGAAGAACAGCTGACAGGCCTTTCGGTAGAGCCGGCCGCTGGCCGGCTGCCCGTTGGGTCTTCATCGCGTAGTTGCCGGCCAGCGGCCGGCACTACCGGAAAGGGGCGGGTCCTCGCGGACCCGCCCCTTTTCTCATTTCGCCGCCGGGGCCGCGTTGGCCTGCCAGCCGCACATCTGGCCTTCGTTTGATTGCTGTTTCGGTAGAGCCGGCCGCTGGCCGGCTGACCGTTGGGCCTTCATCGCGTAGTTGCCGGCCAGCGGCCGGCACTACCGGAAAGGGGCGGATCCTCGCGGACCCGCCCCTTTTCTCAATTCGCCGCCGGGGCCGCGTTGGCCTGCCAGCCGCACATCTGGCCTTCGTTCTGCTGCTTCAGCCACTCGTTGACCGGGGTGAAGTACTCGATCATCGGGCCGGCATCGAGCTTGTCGGTACCGGTCAGCTCCTTCAGCGTGGCCTGCCACGGCTGGCTGGCACCCTTGCTCAGCATCGCCCAGTACTTCTGGCCGGCTTCCTTGTTGCCGTAGAAGGTGCACTCATGCAGCGGGCCCTTGTAGCCGGACGCGTCGCACAGGCCCTTGTAGAACTGGAACTGCAGGATGCGCGCCAGGAAGTAGCGGGTGTACGGGGTGTTGCCCGGCACGTGGTACTTCGCGCCCGGATCGAAGAACTCCTCGCCGCGGGTGCTTGCCGGGGCCACGCCCTGGTACTTGGCCTTCAGGTCCCACCACGCCTTGTTGTAGTTGTCGGCGGTGATCGAACCATCGAACACTCCCCAGCGCCAGCGGTCGATCATCAGCCCGAACGGCAGGAACGACACGCCCGACAGCGCCATGCGCATCTGGTTGTTGATGACCGCTTCGCGGCTTTCGGTCGGCGCATCAACCAGGCCGATCGAGCTGAGGTACTTGGGCGTCATCGCCAGCACGATGGTGTCGCCGATCGCTTCATGGAAGCCATCGTTGGCACCGCCCTGGAACAGCGGCGGCAGCGGGTTGTAGGCCAGGTCGTAATAGATGTGGCCCAGCTCGTGGTAGATGGTGGTGAAGTTCTCTTCGTTCGGCTTGATGCACATCTTGGTGCGCACGTCGCCTTCCATGTTCATGTCCCAGGCGCTGGCGTGGCAGACCACGTCGCGATCGTCGGGCTTGATGAACTGGGTCTTTTCCCAGTACGACTGCGGCAGCGACGGCATGCCCAGCGACACGTAGAAGTCCTGGGCGCGCTCGGTCATCTGCTTGGCGGTACGCAGTTCGGCCTCGCGCTGTGCCTTGTACTGCGCCGCTACGTTGGCATCCTTGCCGGCCTTGGCCAGCGCCGCGCTCAGGTTGGTCTGGTACTGCTTTTCAAGCGCTGCAGTGATGTCCAGGCTGCCGGCACCCGGATACGGCTCCAGCTGGTCCCACAGATTCGACCAGTCCTGCTGCCACATGTTGCCCAGCAGGTGTGCGGCGATCAGGCCATTGCCCACTTCCGCCTTGTCCTTGCCGTAGGTCTTGTCCAGCTTGCCGCGTGCGTAGCAGTGCAGCTGCTCGTACATCGGCTTGACCTGTTCCCACAGGCGGTCGGTTTCCGGGCCGATCTGCTCCGGCGGCATGTCGTAGCCGCTGCGCCACATCTGGCCGGCATCAGTGAAGCCCATGCCCTTGGCACCTTCGTTCACCAGACCGACAAATTTCTGGTAGTCGCCGCGCATGCTCCTGGTGGTGCTGTGCCAGCCCTGCCAGGCGTCGAGCTGCTTGTCGTAGTCGCGGCTGCGTGCCAGCACCTGCTCCAGCTCGCCCAACTGGCGGCAGGAGTTCGGATCGTTGGCATCGGTGCAGTACTTGCCGGCGCCGTAGCTGCCTTCCATGCGCGTGGCGATCTGGGTCAGCTCGGCCAGCTTGGCCGGGTCGCGCGGTGCCGGCATCGACGACATCAGCTTCAGCAGGTGGATCGCGCGCTTGCTGTCCTCGCTCATCGGCTTGCCGTCGAACTTGGCGGCCTGTTCGATCCAGCTGTTGAGCTGGGTCAGCGAGCGCTCGTTGGCCTTGGCCGCGATGCGTTCCGAATCACTGTTGATGTACGTGGAGGACAGCCACTGCGCCGAGGTCATCTCCGGGTAGGCGGCCTTGAACTCGGTATTGATGCGGGCCACGAACTGGTCGGCGGTTTCGCCGGCCGGGGCGCTGCTGCTGGCGCTATCGGTGCCTGGCGCAGCTTCCTTCTTGCAGGCGGCCAGGGCCAGCGTGGCGGCGGCGACAGCCGAGGCCAGCAGGAGATGACGGTGTTTCACGGGCGGTCCTTGGGTGGTGAACGACGGCCGAAGGCTAGTGGGCCGTCGCCGCCACCGCAAGTGGCGGAAGTCGGTTGGGTTCGGCAGGGCTGCGCCCTGCACCTGCCGAAGCAACGGCAAAGGCCGAAGCAACAGCAGAAGCGGGCGATCCGTGGTTTGGCGGGGCGGTGTGGACTTGCAGGACACGCCGTAAACCCGTCCATGGGGGCTCGATGGCGCCATCCATGGCGCCAACGGTCCTGCAAGCCCACACCGCCCCACCTCTGACAGTTCCCCGCGATCTGGTAGATCCACGCCATGCGTGGATGGAATCTGTCAGATATTCGAAATTGATCGATTGAGATTCAACAGGTCGCAGGAAACTGTCAAAGGCGGGGTGGGTCCGGTGGCGGGGGTGTCAGCCGCATGGATGCGGCTGCCAAGCCTCCAGGGACGGATTCACGGCGTCCCCCGCCACCGGACCCACCCCGCCATCCCACGGAATGCACGCTGTTGCTGTTGCTTCGGCCGTTGCGGTTGCAGTTGCCTCTGCAGGTGCAGGGCTGCAAGCCCTGCCGGACAACCCTCAACCCTCGCAGTTGGCGAACACGTCGCGGTCGCGCTCGTACAGCGAGGTATTCACCTGCATCAGGCCCAGCACCGACGGGAACAGGTTGTCATGGTCGGTGTAGGCCGCCGAACGCTTGCGCACGCACTGCAGGTCCAGCCCGCGGCTGCTGGCGAAGCCCTGCGAGAACCACATCGTCATCGGTACCCGGGTCTGCTCGGCCGGCGCGATGGCGTAGGGCACGCCATGCAGGAACAGGCCCTTCTCGCCCAGCGACTCGCCGTGGTCGGACAGGTAGATCATCGCCGTGTCGTAGTCCTGCATGCCCTGCAGCGTGCCGATGGTCTTGGTCAGGAAGTGATCGGTGTACAGCACGGCGTTGTCGTAACTGTTGGTGATCTCTTCGCGCGAGCAACGACCGATGTCACGGGTATCGCAGGTCGGGGTGAAGCGGCGGAACGCGGCCGGATAGCGCTCGAAATAGGCCGGGCCGTGGTTGCCCAGCTGGTGCAGCACCACCACCCGGTCACCGGGCCTGGCACGCACCTGGGTGGCGAGGTCCTGCAGCAGGATCTCATCCATGCAGCGGCCATCGGCACACAGGCCAGGCGTGGTGGCATCGGACAGCGACTGGAAGTCCAGGCCTTCGCACACGCCCTTGCAGCCGGACTGGTTGTCACGCCACAACGGCGCGATGCCGGCGCGGTTCAGGACGTGCAGCAGCGACTGGTGTGCGCGGATCTTTTTTTCGTCGTAGTCGTGACGACCCCATGGCGAGAACAGGCACGGCAGCGAAACCTCGGTGCTGGTGCCGCACGAGTGCATGTCCGGGAAATTGATCACGCTGGCCTGCGCCAGTTCCGGGGTGGTGTTGCGGCCACCGTTGAGCCCCCAGTTCTGCGCGCGCACGGTCTCGCCCATGACGATCACCAGCAGGCGCGGCTTGCTGGCCGGCGCGCGCGGGGTGGCCTTGGCATCGGTGCCGATCGGCAGCTTCGGCGCGCGCTGCACCGGGTTGTCACCGCGCAGTGCACGCGGCATGCCCAGCAGCACGTTGGCCGGTGTCGCGAGGTAGCGCACTTCGCGCTGGTTGCGCATCAGTGCCGAGACATCCTGGAACGAGATCAATGCACCGCCCACCGCGGTCACTGCCGCCACGACCAGGAAGCCGACGCGCCAGAGCAGGCTGCGGCCCCAGCTGCGGCGGCGCAGCTGCACGCGCCACAGCACCGCCATCGGCAGCACTGCCAGCAACAGCACCGGCCACAGCAGCGACACGGTCATCAGCTCACGGCTTTCCTTGGGATCGGTCGCCAGCACGTTGCGCAGCATGTCCGCATCCAGGTAGATGTGGTAACGGCTCATGTAATGCGCAGCGAATGCGGTCACCAGCAGCAACAGGCTGATCACCACCTTGGCGTTCCAGCGCCAGACCAGGATGCCCAGCAGCACGCCGTGCGCACCGAGCAGCAACAGCAGCAGCGACAGCGCGTAGCGCAGGCTGCCCGGATGGCTGGCCATCGCGCTGTGCCAGAACAGGCCATTGCCTGCCACCGCGAAGAACAGGCTGGTCAGTGCGATCAGTGCTTCGGTGGACAGCTGCGGCCGCCAGCGGCGAAGGTTCGCCAACGCGGGAAGGCGGGCGGGGCGTTGGACCGATGCACTCATGCGTTTGCCTCCTGGCGGTGGGGACGGTCCAGCTGACGGCGGGCCAGGACGCGTTTGACGATCAGATACAGGCCCAGCGAAAGCAGCCAGCAGATCAACGCAGTAGCAACGTCATGCGAAAGGAAATGCGCGCCCCGCAGCTGCTGGCTGACGCCGAATACCAGGCCGGTGCCAAGGCCGATCCACAACCCGGCCCAGCGCCATGAAGGGCGCCACAGCAAGGCGAAAAAGTACAGGGACAACCATGCATAGCCCGCGCTGGCGTGGCCGGCCGGGAAGCAGGCCTGTGCGGCCATGCCTGCGGGGCGTGCCGTGAAAAGCCCGATGAACGGCTGGTGGCCACCGTAGCGCAGCAGGTCCCAGGGGCATTCCATCGGCACCAGCGACTTCAGCAGGGAGATCACACCCGTGCCCAGGGCCATGGCAATCACGACATAAAGCAGCGCCCACCGCAGGGTGCGATCGCGACCCTTTCGCCAGTGGTGGAAGCACAGCAGGATCGCCACGAGCGCAGCAGCCGTGCTCAGCCACTTGCCGGCCTTGTGCACCACCGTGCGGGTGACCCAGGCGTCCTGTAGCGCCCAATGGCCACCCTCAAGGCGGAACAGGTGATCGGCGACCCATTGGTCGCCGCCGAAACCCATCAGCAGCGTAAACACGGGCAGACCGATTGCGACAGGCAGCCAGAGGTGAGTTACGGCGAATTTTGACGCCAGTGGCGATGTCGCAAGCGGCGCTACCGAATCAAGGGGACGGACGGGCATGCTGGGAAAGGGCGGGTCGGGAATCCGCGGCCATGCTCGTCACCTGGATGTCGGAGAAGGGTCGGACGCTCGTTCGTGCCGGGTTAATGCTTGCCCGGCACGTGTCAGCGTTCAGTCTTCTTCAGCGGTCGCGCCGGCCCGTTCGGCGTGGCATTCCGCGTCCCACGCGGTACCGGGAAGCAGTTGCCAGCGATTCCTGTTGGCAATACCGATATCGATCACCTTGCTCGGGTCCACGCACGGGCTCATCGCATCGTCCAGCACCAGCAGCCAGCGCTTGCCCGGTGCCTCGGCCAGCCACGGGCCGGCGTCGTGCCACTGCTCGGCCCAGGGCCGCTTGAAGCCGAACTCGCGCACCGGCCGGTCGGCCTGCAACAGGTTCTGCTCGCGCCAGGCCACCAGCGCCAGTTCGGCGTCGGGTCCGATCCGCGCGCCCACCCGGCGCATGAGTGCCGACGCCGAAGCGAAGGGGTCCAGTGCAGGCATCAGCACCAGGCCGTAGAGCATCCACAGCATGCCGTGGGTCAGCAGTACCAGCGTCGCGGCACGGCGTACCCGCAGCCACACGATCAGCGTGGCCAGGGCAATGGCGAAGGTCAGCAGGCCATCGCCCAGCACTGGCAGCAACGTCTCGGGCATGGCGCGGCGTTGCAGTTGCGCCAACGCCCATGGGTGCTCGGTCATCAGCATCACGCCGAGTACGCCGGTGGCCAGCATCAGCACCACGCTGTAGCCGAACAGGTAGCGGCGCACGCACACGCGGCGCAGCAGGCCGGGCAGCAGCGGCGCCACGGCCAGTGCCATCGCCGGCAGCATCGGCAGCAGGTACACCTCGCGCTTGCCCGGGCTGGCACTGAAGAACACCAGTACCAGTACGGCCCAGCCCAGCAGCAGCCACTGGCGGCGATCGCCGCGACGGATGCGGCGCCACCAGGGCTTGAACAGCATCGGCAGCAGCAGGCTGCCCGGCAGCCACAGGGTCAGGATCACCTGCAGGTAGTACCAGGCCGGCTGCCGGTGGTGCCAGGCATTGGCGTAGCGGGTGCCGGTCTGCTTGAACAACAGCTCGTGCGCGTAGGCCTGCAGTTCGGCGCTGGGCGTATGCAGCAGGGCCCAGCCCAGCGGCGCCAGCCACACGCCCACGCCCAGCAGGAACGCCGGGATCAACCACAGCAGCGTTGCCGGGTGCGGACCCTCCACACGGTGCCCGCGACGGCGCTGGTACAGCCACCAGCCGAACCAGGGCAGCACCAGCAGCAGCGGCAGGAAACCCACGCCCTTGGTCACCGTGCCGACACCGGCGGCGAAACCGGCCAGCCACAGCGCGGGCCGGTTGCGACGTTCGCACAGGTGCCGCATCAAGCCCCACAGGGCGACGGTGGTCATCCCCACCAGCACCATGTCGATCTGCGCACGCTTGGCCATCAGCCCGAACTGCAGCGTGCAGAACAGCGCCGCGAGGGCATAGATGGAAAGCCGCGGCGACCACAGCCGCCGTGCCAGATCCGACACCAGCCACAGACTCAGCAGGGCGCCCAGCAATGACGGCAGCAGGAACGACCATTGCCAGCTGCCGACCACCTCGTAGGCGGCCGCCTGCAGCCACATGAACACCGGTGGTTTCTCGGCATACAGCTCGCTGCCACGATGCGGCAGCAGCCATTGCCCGCTCTCGACCATGGTCCGTGCGGCCAGCACGAAGCGCGGCTCGTCCGGTGGCTGCGGCTGCCGAAGGCCGATGCCCGCTGCCAATGCAGCAATGATCAGCAGCCACAACAGGGGCAGGCGCCAACGGCGGGGCAGGGCTACGGGCACGGCAGGCTCCGGGAGCAAAACGGCCATTCTGAGGTGGCGGGGGTGGGAAAAGCGTCAGAAGGGGGCGGGACGACCGCATTCCGACATGGGCGGCGCTACCATGGTACGAACTTCCGTGGATGTTTCGTGCATGCGTCTGTTGGTGATCGAGGACAACCGCCAGCTGGTGGCCAACCTGTTCGACTATTTCGAGTCGCGCGGGCATGTGCTGGACGTGGCCCCGGATGGCATCACCGGCCTGCACCTAGCCGGCAGCCACCCCTACGATGCGGTGATCCTGGACTGGATGCTGCCGCGCATGGAGGGACCGGAAGTGCTGCGCCGGCTGCGTGCCGAGCACGCGTCGGAGGTGCCGGTGATCATGCTGACCGCGCGCGATGAACTGCCGGACAAGATCGCCGGTTTCCGCGCCGGTGCCGACGACTACCTGACCAAGCCGTTTGCCCTGCCCGAGCTGGAGGTGCGGCTGGAAGCGCTGCTGCTGCGTGCGCAGGGCCGCAACCCGCGCAAGCGCCTGCAGGTGGGCGACTTGGTGCTGGACCTGGCGACGCTGGAGGCGCAGCGTGAGGGCCAGGTGCTGCACCTGTACCCGGCCTGCCGCAAACTGCTGGAAGTGCTGATGCGGGCCAGCCCGGGTGCGGTGACGCGACAGCAGCTGGAGTTCGCCCTGTGGGGTGACGAGCCGCCGGATGGCGACCTGCTGCGTTCGCATGTCTACGAGTTGCGTCGCAGCGTTGACGGTCCGTTTGCCGAGAAGCTGATCCACACCCTGCCGCGCGTGGGTTACCGGTTGGCGGTAGTGGAGGGTGCCGACGCCGTCAGGAATGCTGATGAGGGCGCGTAAGCCGGGGCCGTTGTACCGGCGCGTGGTGTGGTGGTTGCTGGGCTATCTGGCGCTGCTGTCGATCGCGGTGTTCAGCGTCGGCAACTACGTGCACGAGCACGCCGAGCATGCTGCCTGGCGCGCGCTGCTCAACTCCGAGCTCGACAGCATCGTCGAGCATGTCGAGCACGAACCGCACTATCGCTGGCAGGATTCGGACACGCTGAGCCTGTACCGCTTCGACGCGGTCAACCTTCCCGATAGCCTGCGTACCCTGCATCCAGGGCTGCACGACGGCGTAATGGTCAAGGGCCGCGAGACGGCGGTGATGGTGCGTGAAACCCAGTCGATGGGACGGGTCGCGCTGGTACTGGACATCTCCGACTTCCATGACCTGGAACAGTTCGCCACGCGCTGGGTGATGCTGGCCGGGGTGATCATGATCTTCGTTACCGTGCTGATGGCTTCGTTCGGCATGGAGCGGATGGTGCGTCCGCTGAGCCTGCTGGCACAACACATCGCCGCGCTCAGGCCGGGCGTGCAGGGGCAGCGCATCGAGGTCGATCCGCGCGGCAGCTCAGAGCTGCACACCATTGCCAATGCGTTGAACGATTACCTGGACCGCAACGAGCAGTTCGTCGAACGCGAGCGGGTCTTCATCAGCACCGCCAGCCACGAATTGCGCACGCCGATTGCGGTGATGACCGGTGCCGCCGAACTGGCGCTGGAGCAACCGGGCCTGCCCGAGCGTGCGCGCCAGCAGATGCAACGGGTACTGCGCACCGCACAGAGCGTGGAGCAGCTGATCGAACTGCTGCTGGTGCTGGCGCGTGATCCGGCGCGACTGGCGGCGCGTGCCGAGCGCATCGCGCTGGACCAGCTGCTGCCGGAGATCGTCGACGACCATCGCCACCTGCTGGGCGACAAGGACCTGAGCATCGGCATCCAGGCCGCACCGGTGGACATCGTCGCGCCGCTGGCGGTGGTGCAGGCAGCGATCGGCAACCTGCTGCGCAACGCCATCGAGAACAGTGGCCGTGGCCACATCGAATTGCGCCTGAGTTCATCGGCGGTGCTGACCCTGCAGGACCCGGGACATGGCATGAGCCCGGAAGAGATCGCGGCGATCCATGCGCGGATGGCCCGTGGCGAACGCGCCGATCGTGGCGGCGGCATCGGACTGGATCTGATCGCGCGGCTGTGCGAGCACCTGGGATGGACCCTGCAGTTGCAGCCCTGCGAGCCGCGTGGCACACGTGTCACGCTCGATTTCAGTGCCTCGCGACCGCGCTGATCCGGCCGTTCGTGTAGATGCCAACCTTGGTTGGCATGCCGTTCGTCGACCAAGGTCGACGCCTACCCAGGCGGTGGCTGGGCGTGCTCTGGTAGATGCCAGCCCTGGTTGGCATGCCCCGGCGGTGGCTGTCCGTGTCCTGGTAGATGCCAGCCCTGGTTGGCATGCCCTGGCGGTGGCTGGGCGTGCTCTGGTAGATGCCAACCTTGGTTGGCATGCCGTTCGTCGACCAAGGTCGACGCCCACCCAGGCAATGGCTGTCCGCTTCAACGCCCGTTCGGTCGCGCCACGTGCTGGTCGATCAGGATCACGTTGCCGTCGGGATCGGCCAACTGCAGGTAGCCGGTCCCCTGGCCATCAGGATCGGTGCGGACCGCCAGTTCGATGCCCCTGGCGTCCAGCTCTGCCTGCAGCTCACGCACATCCTGGAAGTGGGGCAGTTCCTGCTTGTGCTGGTCCCAGCCGGGGTTGAAGGTCAGCAGGTTGCCCTCGAACATGCCCTGGAACAGCCCGATCACCGTGCCGTTGCTGCGCATCACCAGCCAGTTCTGTGCCGGATCGCCGCCGGTGACCGAGAAGCCCAGGGCTTCGTAGAAGGCACGGGAGGCCGCGAGATCCTTCACCGAGAGGCTGACCGAAAAGGCACCAAGCTGCATGAGTGGGCTCCCTGACGGGATGGGGGGGGGGGCGGCACTGCAGCATGACCGGGCGTGAAGACAATGTTAATCTCGATCTGCGCCGCCTTATGCGGCGCTTTTTTTCTCCGCTCTTTCGATCGACAGAGGATCCCATGCCGACCGAACCCGCTACTGCCCTGATCAGCAACGACATCGTTGGACTGGGCCTGATTGCCGCCACCCTGGCCCTGATCTTCTGGGCCGCCAGTGGTCCAACCCCGCTGCTGAAGAAGATCTTCGCCTGGGTGCCGGCCCTGCTGCTGTGCTATTTCATCCCCGCCGTCTACAACACCGCCGGTGTCATCGATGGCCACAACACCTCGCTGTACAACCCGGTCGCGCGTGACGTGCTGCTGCCGGCCGCACTGGTCCTGCTGACCCTGTCGATCGACCTGAAAGGCGTCATCAAGCTCGGCCCGAAACTTCTGATCGTGTTCTGTGCCGGTACGGCCGGCATCATGCTCGGCGCCATCGTCTCGTTCCAGCTGATGAAGCTGATCCATCCGGAAACCGTGGCCGGTGATACCTGGGCCGGCATGGCGGCGCTGGCCGGCAGCTGGATCGGTGGCGGCGCCAACATGGTCGCCATGCGCGAGGTGTTCGGCACCGATGCCACCACCTTCGGCCAGTTCGCGGTGGTTGACGTGGCCTGTGCCAGCCTGTGGATGGCGATCCTGCTGTTCCTGGCCAACCGCGCACAGCAGATCGACACCCGCAATGGTGCCGACACCCGTGCCATCGACGAGATGAAGGCGCGCATCAGTGCCTACGAGGCGCAGAACGCGCGCATTCCCAGCATGACCGACCTGATGGTGATCGTTGGCGTGGCCTTGGGTGGCGTCGGCCTGGCCCATGCCATCGCCGCGCCGCTGGCGGGCTGGTTCAAGGCCAATGTCAGCTGGGCCAGCCAGTTCAGCCTCGACAGCCAGTTCGTCTGGGTGATCCTGCTGTCCACGGCGATGGGCCTGGGCCTGAGCTTCACCCGTGCGCGCCGGCTGGAAGCGGCTGGCGCTTCGCGGCTGGGCACGGTGTTCCTGTACTTCCTGATCGCCTGCATCGGCATGCAGATGAACCTGCTGTCGCTGCTGGATCGGCCGTGGCTGTTCCTGCTCGGCGCGATCTGGATGGCCACGCACGTGCTGGTGCTGTGGGTGGTGGCCAAGCTGCTGCGCGCGCCGCTGTTCTTCTTCGCCATTGGTTCGCAGGGCAACATCGGCGCAGCCGCTTCGGCCCCTGTAGTGGCGGCGGCGTTCCATCCGACGCTGGCGCCGGTGGGCGTGCTGCTGGGTACGGTGGGTTATGCCACCGGCACGGGCCTGGCCTATGTCACCGGCCTGATCCTGAAGTGGATGGCCACCGGCTGAGTTCCGGCCGCCCTGGCGTCATGCTTCCGTAGATCCACGCCATGCGTGGATGCATTTCATGGGTCTCCATGAACAAGGAAGGGGTCAGATCTGTTTCCCGGAGGAAACGGATCTGACCCCGGACTCAACTCGATATCTGCCAGGTTTCATCCACGCATGGCGTGGATCTACTCAACGTCATTCGAGAGCTGTTGAACCGGACCCTCAACAGCAGCGGCCACCGTTGCGTCCGCCATAACGCGCTTCCTGGCGCTCGCGGAAGAACGTCTTGTAGTCCATCGGCTCCTGGTCCGGATGCTTTTCCAGCATGTGCCGGACGTAGTTGTCGTAATCAGGAATGCCACAGCACAGTCGTGCGGTCTGCACCAGGCGCCGCCAGATGCGGCGGTGCGCCTGGTACTGGCCGGCGGGAACCAGTTGCGTACTCATCACAGATCCACCATTTCATGCGGCTTCAGCGCCACGTACGGGGTCTCGCGGTCAGTGCGCTGCGGATTGCGGCGGGCCGCCAGGATGGTCTTGATCGAATACACCAGCACCGCGCCCACCACCAGCAGGAACAGCGCGGTCAGGCCAGTGTTGACGTAGGCGTTGACCACGATCTGCTTCATCTGCGCCACCGACTTGGCCGGTGCAGTGATGGTGTCGCTGGCGAGCGCGGCCTGGAACTTGTGTGCCTGTGCCAGGAAGCCCTGTGCCGGATTGCTGTCGAAGATCTTGATGAAGCCGGCGTAGGTGGTGCAGATCAGCAGCCACACCGCCGGTACCGCAGTCACCCATGCATAGCGGTCACGCTTCATCTTGAACAGCACCACCGTGCCCAGCATCAATGCGATGCCGGCCAGCATCTGGTTGGAGATGCCGAACAGCGGCCACAGCGTCTGGATGCCGCCGAACGGATCCACCACGCCGGTGTAGAGCAGGTAGCCCCACAGCGCCACGCAGCCGGCGGTACCGATGATGTTGGCGGTCCACGATTCGGTCTTCTTCAGGGCCGGCACGAAGTTGCCCAGCAGGTCCTGCAGCATGAAGCGGCCCGCACGGGTACCGGCGTCCACCGCGGTGAGGATGAACAGCGCTTCGAACAGGATCGCGAAGTGGTACCAGAACGCCATCATCGCGTCGCTGCCACTGGGAATCGCTTCGTGCAGGATCTGCGCGATGCCTACCGCCAGTGTCGGTGCGCCACCTGCACGATGCAGGATGGTGGGTTCACCAATGGCCGCCGCGGTCGCGGTCAGCTGCTCGGGGGTGATGGTGAAGCCCCAGGTGTTGGTGATGTAGTGCGCGGCCGAGGCCGCATCGGCACCGATCACCGCCGCCGGGCTGTTCATCGCGAAGTAGATGCCCGGATCGATGATCGAGGCCGCCACCAGCGCCATCACCGCGACGAACGATTCCATCAGCATGCCGCCGTAGCCGATGTAGCGCATGTGCGCTTCATTGGCCAGCAGCTTCGGCGTGGTGCCGGAGGAAATCAACGCGTGGAAGCCGGAGACCGCACCGCAGGCGATGGTGATGAACAGGAACGGGAACATGCCGCCCTTCCACACCGGGCCGTCGCCGCTGGCGGCGAACTGGGTCAGCGCCGGCATCTTCAGTTCCGGCATCACCACCAGGATGCCGATGGCCAGCGCGATGATGGTGCCGATCTTGAGGAAGGTCGACAGGTAATCACGCGGGGCCAGCAGCAGCCACACCGGCAGCACCGAGGCGACGAAGCCGTAGCCGATCAGCATCCAGGTGATCTGGGTGCCGGTGAAGGTGAAGGCCGGGCCCCAGACCGGATCGGCGGCGACCTTGCCGCCGTACCAGATCGCGGCCAGCAGCAGGATCAGGCCAACCACCGAGATCTCGCCGATCTTGCCGGGGCGGATGTAGCGCATGTACACGCCCATCAGGATCGCAATGGGCATCGTCGCGATCACCGTGAACATGCCCCACGGGCTTTCGGCCAGCGCCTTGACCACCACCATCGCCAGCACTGCCAGGATGATGATCATGATCAGGAACGCACCGAACAGCGCGATGGTGCCGGGCACCTGGCCCATCTCTTCTCTTACCAGGTCACCCAGCGAGCGGCCATTGCGGCGGCTGGACAGGAACAGGACCATGAAGTCCTGCACCGCGCCGGCCAACACCACGCCCACCACCAGCCACAGCAGGCCGGGCAGGTAGCCCATCTGCGCGGCCAGCACCGGGCCGACCAGCGGGCCGGCGCCGGCAATGGCGGCGAAGTGGTGGCCGAACAGCACGTGCTTGTTGGTCGGCACGTAGTCCAGGCCATCGTTGTTGATCACCGCCGGGGTGGCCCGGGTCGGATCCAGCTGCATCACCTTGTTGGCGATGAACAGGCTGTAGAAGCGATAGGCGACGAGGTACAGCGACACCGCCGCGACGACGATCCACAGGGCATTGATGTGTTCGCCGCGGCGCAGCGCCACGGTGCCCAGACAGAACGCGCCGAGCAGAGCGAGTACCGCCCAGCCCAGTTTGGAAAACCCTTTCATGAGGTGCTCTCTCCCGGAAAGACAGACAAAGAGTCCTGCTTGCCCACGACAGGGTCAATTGGCACAGGACGAATCGGCGGTAGTACTTTGGTCGTACGGCGGCTGCGCTGACGTGCAGCGAACATCAGGGATGGAACAATCGGTTGCGGAGCCATCCATTGGCCTACGGCCGTGTGGCGTCCATCTTCAGTGGCACCCATCCAACAGGAGTCGCCATGAGCTTTCCCGAACCGGTCCGCGTACTGCGCACCATCCGTGGCATGCCCACCTCCGACGGTGCCGGCGTGCGCCTGACCCGCGTCATCGGCGGCCCGACGCTGCCCGACCTGGATCCGTTTCTGCTGCTTGATGAGTTCGGTACCGACCGTGCCGAAGACTACATCGCCGGCTTCCCGGAACACCCGCACCGCGGTTTCGAGACCGTCACCTACATGCTCGACGGGCGCATGCGGCATCGCGACAACCATGGCAACGAAGGCCTGCTCACCCCGGGCAGCGTGCAGTGGATGACCGCTGGCCGTGGCCTGGTGCATTCGGAGATGCCCGAGCAGGAAAGCGGGCAGATGCGCGGGTTCCAGCTGTGGGTGAACCTGCCGGCGAAGGAGAAGATGACCGAGCCGAAGTACCAGGAATTCGCACCCGAGCGCATTCCCGTGGTGCACCCGGAGCCGGGCGTGGATGTGAAGGTGATTGCCGGCAGCGTGGACGGCACCGATGGCCCGATCGTGCAGCCGGCCACCGATCCGCTCTACCTCGACATCACGCTGGCGCCCGACCGGGCCTGGACCTATGCGCTGCCGGAGGGGCACAACGCGTTCGCCTACGTGTTCGAAGGTGCGATGACCGTGGGTGAGCAGGACGCCGCGCGCGACGTTGCACGCCAGGAACTGGCGGTGCTGGGCGGTGGCGAGCAGTTGCACCTCTCGGCCGGCAGCGAAGGTGCGCGGTTGATCCTGGTGGCCGGCCGTCCGCTGCGCGAACCGGTGATGCGCCACGGGCCGTTCGTGATGAACACGCGGCAGGAACTGATGCAGGCCTTCGTCGATTTCCAGGAAGGCAAGTTCTGAGAGAGTGCCGGCCGCTGGCCGGCAGCAGCCTCGGACAAAGGCGGATCGGGGTGCCGGCCAGCGGCCGGCACTACCGTCGGATCGGCTCGCATTGCGGGGATGCTGCCAGGCAGTCATCCCCGTCACCTTCAGCGCCCCGCGGCCACGGCCGACGGGGTCAGGCTCATGCCCTGCGCCAGCTGCTGCAGCGAGCCCAGTTCCTGCGCGCTGTCCGGATACAGCGAAATCTGCGCGTAACGCCCTTTGTCGAGCTTGACCACACTGATGCGACGCTCGGCATAGCCGGGCGGCTGCTGGCCACCCAGATCGGGCTGGTACCAGTACAGCGATTCACCGCCGAAGCTGCCCTTTTCCTGGCGCAGCGAGCGGTTCAATGGAAGGTTGGGATCGCGCGCACTGAGCATCAGGCTCAGGACCTCGCGGCCATCGCCGGTGCTGGCGCGGCAGACCAGGAAATCGGCCTGTGCCTGCTGTTGCCACTGCAGGCCGCTGCTGGCCGGCAATGAAGGACATTCGGTGGGAGCCTGTGCAGCGGCGGCCTGGGCCACCGCGAACAGCAGGCTCGACAACACTACAGGCGCGAACTTCATGCATCCCCCAAGGTGGTGTGTCGTTGGCTCCGCCGGATGGACCGGCAGCCTTGGCATCCC
This sequence comes from Stenotrophomonas sp. STK17_22, assembly GCF_051983905.1. NCBI lineage: Bacteria > Pseudomonadati > Pseudomonadota > Gammaproteobacteria > Lysobacterales > Lysobacteraceae > Stenotrophomonas > Stenotrophomonas sp. STK17_22. The sequence goes on along the minus strand of NZ_CP197010.1, from coordinate 3,806,302 downwards.
ATCCCCGGATGCCGCCCCGGCCGGCATGTGCACGGACGGTCAACTCAACCTTAACGGAACGTGAGCGATCGCACAAATCGCGGTTACACGCGTAACCATTGCGGCCGGTGGTCGGCCGCAATGGTCCGCACAGGCCTCAGCGGTCGTTGCCGATCCACTTGTAGATGATGCCGCCGATCGCGCCGCCCAGCAGCGGGGCGACCCAGAACAGCCACAGCTGGCTGACCGCGCCGCTGCCGGCGAAGAAGGCCACCGCCGTGGAACGGGCCGGGTTCACCGAGGTGTTGGTGACCGGGATGCTGATCAGGTGGATCAGGGTCAGCGACAGGCCGATCGCCAGCGGGGCGAACCCGGCCGGTGCCTTGCCGTGGGTGGCGCCCATGATCACGATCAGGAACACGGCGGTCAGCACGACTTCGCACAGGAAGGCCGCGGCCACGCTGTAGCCGCCGGGGGACAGCGCGCCGTAGCCGTTGCTGGCGAATGCACCGGCCTGGCTGCCATCAATGGCGAAGCCGCTGGCGCCCGATGCGATCTGCAGCAGGATGAAGCCGGCCAGCAGGCCGCCGGCGACCTGGGCGATGATGTACGGGATCAGGTCCTTGGTCGGGAAACGAGCGCCGGCCCACAGGCCGACACTGACCGCCGGATTGAAGTGCGCGCCGGAGATATGGCCGAACGCATAGGCGCCGGTCACCACGGTCAGGCCGAAGGCCAGCGCAACGCCGAGGAAACCGATACCCAGCGGATTGCCGTCACCCCCGAACTTGGCGGCCAGCACCGCACTGCCACAGCCACCCAGAACCAGCCAGAACGTGCCGAGGAATTCGGCGGACAAGCGTTTACCCATGCTCATGTGTTGCACTCCTTTGACGGTCGAAAGTGTGATTTATGTCACATTTCAATGATCAGCGGGTGACTGTAGCGTCAACGCCGGGTGCAGGCATACACCTTCGGATGTGTGCAACACGCGATGTTCAGTACTGCGGCAGCGGGATGAATTCCTTGTCGTCGCCCGGAATGGTGCCGAAGCGGCCGGCCTCCCAATCGTGCTTGGCCTGCTCGATGCGTTCCTTCGAGCTGGACACGAAGTTCCACCACAGGTGACGCGGGCCATCCAGCGGCTCGCCACCGAACAACATCGCCTTCACCGGCGTCTTCGCGCGCAGGCGGCCACGCGCACCAGCCTCGGGGATCACCAGGTGCTGGGCAGGGATGTCCACGCCATCCAGCTGCGCGTCGCCTTCGAGGATGTACAGCGCGCGCTCGCGGTGGCCGTTGTCGATATCGATTTCCGCATCCGGGTCGAGGTCGATCGCCACGTTGAGCGTATCGGCGAACACCTTCACCGGCGATTCTTCGCCGTAGGCGCGGCCGGCAATGACGCGCAGCCATGCGCCATTGCGGCGCTGCTCGGGCAGGGTGGCGGCGGCATGGTGGTAGAACGCCGGCTCGATTTCCTCATGCGATTTCGGCAGCGCCACCCAGGTCTGCATGCCGTGGATGGGGTTGTCATGGTCGCGGTCCGGCTGCGGCGTGCGCTCGGAATGGGCGATGCCGCGGCCGGCGGTCATCCAGTTGACGTCACCGGGGCGGATCACCTGATCCGAACCCAGCGTGTCGCGGTGGCCGATCGCGCCCGACCACAGATAGGTGACGGTGGCCAGGCCGATATGCGGATGCGGGCGCACGTCGATGGCGGTGCCGGGGTGCATGAGTGCCGGGCCCATCTGATCGACGAACACGAACGAGCCGATGCTGCGCGCCTGCAGGGTGGGGACGGCGCGACGGACTTCGAGTCCGCCGATGTCGTGCACGCGCGGGGCGATGATGGTGGTCATGCGGGCGTTCTCGCTGGCAGGGATCAGGTGATCAGCATCGCATGCGGCTGTGACGGGGACATGCCCCGTATGGGTAACAGGTTGTTCCGTAGAGTGGAGCTTGCTCGACTGGGGTTCCAGCCAACGGCGCAGCCCCTCGTGGCTGTGGGTTGGTCGCTGAAGGCAGAAGCAAGATCAAAAGCTGCGCTTGGCCGGGCGGGTGGGTGGCGCAGGGGACGCTGCAAGTACGTCCATGTAAGCTCGATCGCCGCATCCATGCGGCTCACGCCCCTGCGCCACCCACCCGCCCGGCCTCTGACAGTTTCCGTGTGCGTCCAGCCACGGAGAAGAAAAAAGAAAATCAAAGTCAAAATCAAACGCCGGTCGCTTCGCTCCTGGTGGCAACCAAGGTAGCCACCCACCAGTTCGCAGTAGCCATCAACCAGATTCGCGGTTCACCGACCGTCACCGGGAAACTGTCAGGGGTGGGGCGGTGTCGGGTTGCGGGGTGTCCGCGGCATGGATGCCGCGGCCAAGCCCCCAAGGTGAAGTGACCCCCGGGAGTTGGACGCTAGATCCAACCCCGAGGGATACATGAACAAATACGACGCGCGTTTCAAACTGCAGGTCGCCAAAGAGGCCTGCAAGACCTCCACATCGGTCAAAGCCGTTGCCCGTCGCCACGGCCTGGAGTTCTCCACGGTCAGGCGCTGGGTGGCGACCTATCGGCTGCATGGTTGGCGGGGATTTCATCGCCAGGCCCGGTCCTATGACCTCCCGTTCAAGCTGGCTGTCCTGGAGAAGATGAGCCAGGACGGCCTGTCCGGGCGCGAGGCCACCACCTACTTTCAAATTGGCGATGCCGGCGCGGTGGGGCGATGGCGGCGCCTGTATGCTCAAGGCGGTGCCCAAGCGTTGGCACCCCCTCCGCCGCCGCCCCGAAAGCCGATGAAGAAGACCCGTTCGTCCAAGCCGCCTGAAGATATGAGCCGCGATGAGCTGCTCAAGGAAGTCGCCTATCTGCGTGCGGAGACCGACTACCTAAAAAAACTCGATGCCTTGATCCGGGAAGAGCAGGCGGCGCAGGACGCAAAGCGCAAGCCGTCCAAGGATTGAGGCAGGTTCATACGCTGTCGCTTCTGCTCGAAGCAGCTGAGCTGTCACGCAGTACGTTCTATTACCAGAACCATGTCCTGGCCCATCCGGATCAGGATGAGGCAGCCCTGTGCGAGCGCATCCGTGCAATCTACGATCAAAGCCAAGGGCGCTATGGCTATCGCACGGTGACGCTGGAATTAGCCAATCAGGGTCATCGGACCAATCACAAGCGGGTTCAGCGCCTGATGGGGGAGATGGGGCTGAAATCGCGGGTGCGTGTGAAGCGCTACCAGGCCTTCAAGGGGGCGGCCAATGTTGTGGTTGGCAATGACCTCAATCGCCAGTTCCATGCAGAGCGGCCCAACCAGAAGTGGGTGACTGACGTGACCGAGTTCAAGGTGCAGGGCATGAAGCTATACCTGTCGCCGATCATGGACCTCTACAACGGCGAAATCGTGGCTTATCAGATCAAGCGTCGGCCCGTATTTGATCTGGTGGGTCAAATGCTGGAGGAGGCCATCAAGAAGCTTTCCCCGGATGAGCGCCCCATGATCCACTCCGACCAGGGCTGGCAGTACCAGCATGAAAACTACCGGCACATGCTGGAAAAGCACTCGTTGAAGCAAAGCATGTCCCGGCGCGGCAACTGCCTGGACAATGCGGCGATGGAGAGCTTCTTTGGAACGCTGAAGTCGGAATTCTTCTACCTGAACAGCTTTGACAGCCTCGAGAGTCTGGAGGCTGGGCTGGTGGAATACATCCAGTACTACAACGAAGAACGCATCAAACTGAAACTGAAAGGTCTGAGCCCGGTAAAGTACCGGGAGCAGGCCCAATCGGCCGCCTGACCCCGTCCAAGTCTCGGGGGTCACTTCAAGGACGGGTTTACGGCGTCCCCGCAACCCGACACCGCCTCGCCCAACAAACAGAAAAGCCAGAGCCGGCTGTTGCTCCGGCTCTGGCTCTGGCTCTGGCTTTTGCTTCGGCGGTTGCCTCTGCGGGTGCCGGGCCGCAGGCCCGGCCGATCAACTCACACCACCGGTTCGCGCAGGGCGGGATTGTCCCAGCCCGGGCGCGGTGCGAAACGGTCACCATGGCGCTGCTGCAGCGCCTTCAGCCGCTCGACGATCGCGTCGGCACCCACCGCGCGGATGTGCTGGATCGGGCCGCCACGGAACGGTGCGAAGCCGGTACCGAAGATCACGCCGGCATCCAGCAGGTCCGCATCCGCCACCACGCCTTCGTGCAGGCAGGCCACTGCCTCGTTCAACAGCGGCAGGATCAGGCGGTCCTCCAGATCGGCCGGGGCCTGGTAATCGCTGGCCACGTCCGGCTTCTTCGGCTTGCCGTTCTCCCAGGTGTAGATGCCCTGGCCATCCTTCTTGCCGCGCTTGTCCGGTTCCACCGTCTGCAGCGCGGCCGGAATCTGCAGGCCCAGGAACGGTGCCAGTTCGCGGCCGACACCGGCGGCTACGTCCAGGCCCACGGTATCGATCAGTTCGATCGGGCCCATCGGCATGCCGAACTTCACCGCCGCCCTGTCGATCACCGGGCCCGGGATGCCTTCGGCGTAGGCAGTGGCGGCTTCCAGCATGTACGGGAACAGCACGCGGTTGACCAGGAAGCCCGGGCTGCCGGCCACCGGCACCGGGAACTTGCCCAGTGCCTTGCAGAACGCGGCCAGGCGACGTTCGGTCTCAGGCGCCATGCCGTCGTGATGGATGATTTCCACCAGCGGCATCTGCGCGACCGGGTTGAAGTAGTGCAGGCCAGCGAACTGTGCCGGGCGCTGGATGTGGTCGCGCAGCTCCACCAGCGGAATCGACGAGGTGTTGGTGGTCAGCAGCGCATCCAGCTTCATCTTCGGTTCCAGCGTCTGGTACAGCGCGCGCTTGGCTTCCGGGTTCTCGATGATCGCCTCGATCACCAGGTCGGCCTCGGCCACGCCGCTGCCTTCCAGGTCGGCACGCAGGCGCGCGGCCACCGCGGGACGCTTGCTCTCGTCGCGTACCTTCTTGGCGAACAGGGCCTGCGCGCGCTCCATGGCCGGGTCGATGAAGCGCTGCTCGCGGTCCTGCAGGGTCACCTCGAAGCCCTTGTAGGCGGCCCACGCAGCGATATCACCGCCCATCACGCCGGCGCCGACCACGTGCACGTGGCGGATGCCGGAGTCACCACCGCCGAGGCCCTTCAGGCGCTCGGTCAGGAAGAAAATGCGGATCAGGTTGCGCGCGGTCGGCGTGCTGGCCAGCTTCACCACGGCACGCCGCTCGGCATCCAGGCGCGCCTGGATCGGCTTGCCGCCGCTGCGCTGCCAGGTGCTGATCAGCGCGTAGGGCGCCGGGTACTGGTCCTTCTTGGCCTTGCGCGCGACCTGCTTGACCATCTGCGGTGCCAGCAGGGTGCGGGCCAGCCAGGTGTTGGTGGCCCAGGCCGTCGCGCGCTGCTTGAACGGACGGGTGGTGCCGGACAGCGCCAGCGCGACGGCGGTGTCGAGCACCACTGCCGGTGCCACCACCTTGTCGACCAGGCCGATGCCGCGCGCGGCCGAGGCCGACAGGGTGCGGCCGGTCAGCATCATGTCCATCGCCGCCGGTGCGCCGACCAGCTGAGGCAGGCGCGCGCTGCCACCCCAGCCCGGGAAGATGCCCAGCTGGGTCTCCGGCAGGCCGATGCGGGTGCTGCTGTCATTGGAGGCCACGCGGTAGCGGCAGGCCAGCGCCAGCTCGGTACCGCCGCCCAGGCAGTGGCCGTGGATGGCTGCCACGGTCGGGCAGGGCAGTTCAGCCAGCTTCTGGTAGGTGGCCTGGCCGCGACGGATGGCGTCGTTGACGGTGCCGCGGCGGTCGAACTCCTGGAACTCCTTCAGGTCGGCACCGGCAATGAAGCCGGCCTTCTTCAGCGACTGGATCACCACGCCCTTGGGCGGGTCCAGTGCAATGCGCTCGAGCAGGTCGCCCAGTTCCAGCAGCACGTGCTGCGACATGGCGTTGACGCTGCTGTCCTGACGATCCAGGGAGAGAACCACCACGCCGTCGTCGCGGATCTCGGGGTGCCAGTGGCTGAAGCGGAGACCATCGAAGCCTGAGAGCATGGACGTTCCATCCGGTTGTGTATGGAGAAGCGGCTATGATCCAGAGGTTGTTTCCCCCGCGTCAAATCCCAATAGCAGGGGAGTGGCGACCCCGGATCCATGGCCGTGGACCGGGACGCTAACGGAACGGTGGTTAAAAGCTGGTGCGGCGCCAGGTGATCGGCGACTGAACTTTTCCCGGGATTGGCAGTCTCATTGCCCGACGTCGGTTGGGCTGACAGGAGTGCGGCCCCTCATGGCCGATGTTGATACACCTCAGGAGCTGGATCTGGAACTGGTCCGGCGCGTGCAGCACGGCGAGAGCGCCGCGTTCGATGTCCTGGTGCGCAAGTACCAGCATCGCGTGGTGGCCCTGGTCGGTCGCTACATCGCCGACTGGAGCGAATGTCAGGACGTCGCCCAGGACACTTTCATCCGTGCGTACCGCGCGATCGGAAGTTTCCGCGGCGATGCCCAGTTCTCAACCTGGTTGCATCGAATCGCCGTGAATACCGCCAAAAACTACCTGGCTTCACACAATCGCCGGCCGCCGACCGATGACATCGACATCGGTGACGCCGAACAGTTCGACAGCGGGACGCGCCTGCGCGACACCGATACGCCCGAACGCGAGTTGATGCGCCAGGAACTGGAACAGACGGTGATGAAGGCCGTCAACGCGCTGCCGGAAGAACTCCGGTTGGCGATCACCCTGCGCGAGGTGGAAGGCCTGAGTTACGAAGATATCGCGCAGAAAATGGGGTGCCCGATCGGCACCGTGCGTTCACGGATCTTCCGGGCGCGCGAGGCGATCGACACCGAACTCCGGCCGCTGTTGGACATCGGCAGCGCCACCCGTGAGAAGAGCCGCGTATGACCAGTAATCCGTTCAACGAATCGCAGAACCACCAATCGCCCGCCGGGCAGCGCCTGGACCAGCGCCATCGCGAACAGCTGTCGGCCCTGGTCGATGGCGAGCTGGGCGCCGACGAAGCGCGCTTCCTGCTGCGCCGGATGGAGCACGACCCCGAGCTGGCCGGCTGCCAGGAACGCTGGCAGCTGCTGGGTGACGTGATGCGCGGGCAGGCCTCGGCGCTGGCGCCGGCCGGCTTCAGCGCGGCCGTGGCCGCCGCCATCGCTGCCGAACCGGCGCCGCAGGCCGAGCCGCGCCGCGAGGTGCGCCGCAGCGGTTGGCGGGCCTGGGGCGGTGGCGCCGCACTGGCCGCCTCGGTGGCGGCGGTGGCGCTGTTCATGGGCGGCGAGAAGCTGAAAGAGGCCACCCCGGGCGAGCCGCTGGCACCGCAGGTGATCGCCAGCCAGGCCGAACTTGCGCCCGCACCGGCGCCGACGACGCCGGCTCCGGTAACCGAAGCCTCGGTGGATACCGCCGCAATGGCCGTGGCCGGTGTACCGGCAGTGGCCATGGCCGCGGCCAGCCGACGCCAGGACACCCGTCGCGCCAGCGCTACCCGCAGCCAGCAGGCCGCGCGTGCCGCCCAGCGCGAGGACATGCCGCAACGCGCCGTGGCCGCCGCACAGGCGCCGCTGACCCCGACCGTGCCGGCCAATGCCAGCCGCAACATGCCGTTCGGTGAGGTTGGTGGCCTGCAGGCGCGACCGTGGCCGCGCTCCAGCCTAGCGCCCGCTGCCGGCGGCGCGCTCAATGCGAGCTTCCCGGCCCACGCCGGTGGCGCCGCGTTCTACCCGTTCGAGCCGCGCCTGCAGGACGACCTGCCGGTGCCGCCGCGCCCGCGCGACTGAGCCGGGCGCTTTCACGCCCCGCCGTCGGCGGGGCCCGTATTCCTCTTTCCATCCGATCCGGAGGTTGCCGTCCGATGACTCCCCGACTCCGCACGCAGGCCATGGGCCTGCTGGCCCTGACCCTGCCGTTGGTGGCCTGCGCACAGGCCCCTGCACCGGCCGCCCAGACCCAGGCCGCGCCGGCCGCCGCGCCGCGGGCCCCGGCCCAGCCGCTGGTCACGGGCCTGCCTGACTTCACCAATCTGGTCGAACAGGTCGGGCCTGGCGTGGTCAACGTCGACACCACCATCGTCCGCAACAACCGCCAGGCCTCGCGGGGCCCGATGGGCGGCGACGATGACATGCCGGAGTTCTTCCGCCGCTTCTTCGGCCCGGATTTCCCGATGCCGGGGCAGGGCCCGGGCGGTCCGGACGGTGGCCCCAGCATCAAGGGCCGCGGCATGGGCTCGGGCTTCATCATCTCGCCCGATGGCTATGTGCTGACCAACTACCACGTGGTGGCCGATGCCAGCGAGGTGAAGGTCAAGCTGGGTGACCGCCGTGAGTTCACCGCGAAAGTGGTGGGCAGCGACCAGCAGTACGACGTGGCACTGCTGAAAATCGACGGCAAGAACCTGCCGACCGTGCGCGTTGGCGACTCCAACTCCCTCAAGCCGGGTCAGTGGGTGGTCGCGATCGGTTCGCCGTTCGGCCTCGACCACTCGGTCACTGCCGGCGTGGTCAGCGCCCTCGGCCGCAGCACAGGTGGTCCGGACCAGCGCTACGTGCCCTTCATCCAGACCGACGTGGCGATCAACCAGGGCAACTCCGGTGGCCCGCTGCTGAACACCCGTGGCGAAGTGGTCGGCATCAACTCGCAGATCTTCTCCGCCTCGGGCGGCTACATGGGCATCAGCTTCGCGATCCCCATCGACCTGGCGATGAGCGCGGTCGAGCAGATCAAGAAGACCGGCAAGGTCACCCGTGGCCAGCTCGGCGCGGTGGTGCAGGAAATCGACGGGCTGAAGGCGCAGGCGATGGGCCTGCCGGACAGCCGCGGCGCCCTGGTCAACCAGATCGTGCCGGACTCGGCTGCAGCCCGGGCCGGGGTGAAGATCGGTGATGTGATCCGTTCGGTGAACGGCGCGCCGGTCAACAGCTGGTCCGACCTGCCGCCGCTGATCGGCGCGATGGCACCGGGCAGCCGGGTCACCCTGGGCGTGATCCGTGATGGCAAGCCGCGCGACCTCAGCGCCACCCTGACCGCACTGACCGAAGACGGGCAGGCCGGTTCGCGTGGCCCGGCCACCGGCGACAGCGATGCGGCTCCGCAGGCCGGCGCCAATGCCCTGCTGGGGTTGGACGTCAGTGACCTGACCGCACCGCAGCGCAAGCAGCTGGGCCTGGAATCGGGCGAAGGCGTGCGCATCACCGGGGTCAAGGGCCAGGGCGCGCGTGATGCGGGCCTGTCTCCGGGCATGGTGATCCTGCAGGTGGCCAGCACCCAGGTCGGCAGCGTGGACGCGCTGAACCGTGCGCTTTCCAGCTACAAGAAGGGCGACGTGGTGATGCTGCTGGTGCGCACCGGCAGCGGCAACAGCGCGTTCGTCGCGGTCAAGGCTGGCCAGTAAGGCCTGCCGGGGCCGCTTCGGCGGCCCCTGCTTTTCCCCGAAGCCCCGCCCTGGCGGGGCTTCGGCCATTCCGGTCCCGGTCCGATGAGGCCGTTTTCGCGGGCGGGCGCCGGGCATGCGATAATCGACCGTTACCCTGACGACGCCGCGCGCCGCCGCCACCTATGTCTTCTGATTCGATGCGGAACATCCGCAACTTCTCCATCATCGCCCATGTCGACCACGGCAAGTCCACGCTGGCCGACCGCATCATCCAGCTCTGTGGTGGCCTGCAGGCCCGCGAGATGGAAGCGCAGGTGCTCGACTCCAACCCGATCGAGCGCGAGCGTGGCATCACGATCAAGGCGCAGTCGGTGTCGCTGCCGTACCTGGCCAAGGACGGGCAGACCTACCATCTGAACTTCATCGACACCCCCGGCCACGTCGACTTCTCCTATGAAGTCAGCCGCTCGCTGGCCGCCTGCGAAGGCGCGCTGCTGGTGGTCGATGCGGCCCAGGGCGTGGAAGCGCAGTCGGTGGCCAACTGCTACACCGCCGTGGAGCAGGGCCTGGAAGTGGTGCCGGTGATCAACAAGATCGACCTGCCCACCGCCGACATCGAGCGTGCCAAGGCCGAGATCGAGGCCGTGATCGGCATCGACGCCTCCGACGCCGTGCCGGTCAGTGCCAAGACCGGCCTGAACGTGCAGGACGTGCTGGAAGCGATCGTGCATCGCATCCCGCCGCCGAAGCCGCGCGACACCGACAAGCTGCAGGCGCTGATCATCGACTCCTGGTTCGACAACTACCTGGGTGTGGTCTCGCTGGTGCGCGTGATGCAGGGCGAGATCAAGGCAGGTGACAAGCTGCAGGTGATGTCCACCGGCCGCAACCACCAGGTCGACAACGTCGGCGTGTTCACCCCGAAGCGCAAGGTGCTGCCGGCGCTGCGTGCAGGTGAAGTGGGTTGGGTCACCGCCAGCATCAAGGACGTGCACGGTGCGCCGGTTGGCGACACCCTGACCCTGGCCGGCGACCCGGCACCGAAGCCGCTGCCGGGCTTCCAGGAAATGCAGCCGCGCGTGTTCGCCGGCCTGTTCCCGGTCGATGCCGAGGACTACCCGGACCTGCGCGAAGCGCTGGACAAGCTGCGCCTGAACGATGCCGCGCTGCGTTTCGAGCCGGAAAGCTCCGAGGCGATGGGCTTCGGCTTCCGCTGCGGCTTCCTCGGCATGCTGCACATGGAAATCGTGCAGGAGCGCCTGGAGCGCGAATACAACCTGGACCTGATCAGCACCGCGCCGACGGTGGTGTATGAAGTCCTGAAGACCGATGGCTCGATCATCAACATGGACAACCCGGCCAAGCTGCCGCCGGTGAACCAGGTCGAGGAGATCCGCGAGCCGATCATCCGTGCCAACGTGCTCACCCCCGAGGAGTACATCGGCAACATCATCAAGCTGTGCGAAGAGAAGCGCGGCAGCCAGATCGGCATCAACTACCTGGGCAGCCAGGTGCAGATCAGCTACGAGCTGCCGATGGCCGAGGTGGTGCTGGACTTCTTCGACAAGCTGAAGTCGGTCAGCCGTGGCTATGCCTCGCTGGACTACCACTTCGTGCGCTTCGACGCAGGCCCGTTCGTGCGCGTGGACGTACTGATCAACGGTGACAAGGTCGATGCACTGTCGCTGATCGTGCACCGCAGCCATGCCGACCGTCGCGGCCGCGAGCTGTGCGAAAAGATGAAGGACCTGATCCCGCGCCAGATGTTCGACGTGGCCATCCAGGCCGCCGTCGGCTCGCAGATCATCGCCCGTACCACGGTCAAGGCCATGCGCAAGAACGTGCTGGCCAAGTGCTATGGTGGCGACGTTTCGCGCAAGAAGAAGCTTCTGGAAAAGCAGAAGGAAGGCAAGAAGCGCATGAAGCAGGTCGGCCGCGTGGAGATCCCGCAGGAAGCGTTCCTGGCCGTGCTGCAGATGGACAACAAGTAAGCCCGCACCGGCCCTGCGGGGCCGGTCGTCTGGTGACGTTGCAAAGGACCCTGAATGAAACTGTTTGAGATCCTCCTGGTCGTGCTGACCCTGGCCTCGGGCCTGATCCTGCTTGCGGACAAGCTGTACCTCGCCAAGCGTCGCGCCCAGCGCGCGGGCCTGCTCGATTCCGAGCCGGTGCTGGTGGACTACTCGCGTGCGTTCTTCCCGGTGCTGGCGATCGTGCTGATCGTGCGCAGCTTCATTGCCGAGCCGTACAAGATCCCGTCCAGCTCGATGATGCCGAACCTGCTGATCGGCGATTTCATCCTGGTCAACAAGTTCTCCTACGGCCTGCGCCTGCCGATCAGCAACACCAAGTTCGTGCCGGTGGGCGAGCCCTCGCGTGGTGACGTGGTGGTGTTCCACTTCCCCGGCCATGGCGAGAACGATCCGGCCAAGGGCGAGAACTTCATCAAGCGCGTGATCGGCGTGCCGGGCGACACCGTGGTCTTCGAAGGCGACGGCGTGATCCTCAACGGCGAGCCGCTGAAGTACGACAACAAGGGCATCTACGCCGGCCACAAGGGCCAGGGCGAGGGCGCCAACCTGCTGGTCGAGCACCTGCCGGGCCGCACCCACACGGTGCTGGAGACCGACTATCCGCGTGGCCAGGGCCAGTGGACCGTGCCGGCCGGCAAGTACCTGGTGATGGGCGACAACCGCGACAACAGCGATGATGGCCGTTTCTGGGGCCTGCTGCCGGAAGAGAACCTGCGTGGCAAGGCGTTCCTGATCTGGCTGAACTGCCAGGGCTGGTTCTGCAAGGATGGCTTCGAGCCGTCGCGGATCGGCTCGAGCATCAACTGAGCGGGCACCAACTGAGTATTTTCACATCCAACGCGTATCTGGGGAGAACGCAATGAAGACGATGAACACGCAGCGTGGCATGACCCTGACCTCGTTCCTGACGGTCCTGATCGTGGTTGGCTTCTTCCTCTACATCGGCATGAAGCTGTTCCCGATGTACCAGGAGTACTACGCGGTGCGCTCGGCGATGAAGAGCCTGGCCAACGAGCCGGGCGTGGGCAGCATGGAGCCGGCGCGCATCCAAGACCTGTTCTTCAAGCGCCTGTACATCAACTATTCGGACAACGTGAAGCCGGCCAACGTGAAGTTCGACCGTCGCGACAATGGCTGGACCCTCAAGGTCAACTACGAAGTGCGCCGTCAGCTGATCGGCAACCTCGATGTGGTTGGTAAATTCGATTCTTCCCAGGACCTGACACGAAGCGGTGCCCAGTAAATTCATCCAACGTGGCGACCTGATCGGTCATGCCTTCAGTGACCCGGCCCTGCTCAAGCAGGCGTTGACGCATCGCAGTGCCGGTGCGCCGCACAACGAGCGCCTGGAGTTCCTCGGCGACAGCATCGTCAACATGATGGCGGCCGAGGCGTTGTACCGACGCTGGCCCAAGGCTGACGAAGGCGCGATGACCCGTGCCCGTGCCGAGCTGGTGCGTGAAGGCGCGCTGGCGGTGATCGGGCGCACCCTGGAACTGGGCGAGCGGCTGACCCTGGGCCCCGGCGAAATGAAGTCCGGTGGTCATCGCCGCGACTCGATCCTGGCCGACGCGGTGGAAGCCGTGGTGGCCGCGATCTACCTGGATGCCGGCTTCGAGGCCTGCCGGGCGGTGGTACTGCCCTGGTTCAGCGCTTCGATCGAGGCACTGCCGGCTTCCGGTCGGCCCGAGAAGGACCCCAAGACCCGCCTGCAGGAATGGCTGCAGGCCCGACAGAAGGCGTTGCCGCAGTATGAACTGGTGTCAGAATCCGGTGACGACCACGCCAAGCACTTCCGGGTACGCTGCAACGTAGCCGACCCGGCCGCCAGCACCGAGGGCGAAGGCGCCTCGCGGCGGCTTGCCGAACAACAGGCGGCTGCGGCCGTCCTAGAACAACTGGATTCCAAGTGAGCGAACAAACTTCCCATCATTGCGGCAGCGTGGCCGTCATCGGCCGCCCGAACGTGGGCAAATCGACCCTGACCAATGCCCTGGTCGGCGCCAAGGTCAGCATCGTTTCCAACCGCCCGCAGACCACGCGCCATCGCCTGCTGGGCATCGCCACCTATCCGGAAGGCCAGCTGGTGCTGGTCGACACCCCCGGCCTGCACAAGGTGCAGAAGCGGGCGATGAACCGGGTGATGAACCGCGCCGCGCGTGGCTCGCTGGAAGGCGTCGATGCCGGCCTGCTGGTGATCGAAGCCGGTCGCTGGGACGAGGAAGACAGCCTGGCCTTCAATGTTCTGCGCGACGCCGGTATCCCGGTGGTGCTGGTGGTCAACAAGATCGACCGGCTGAAGGACAAGGGCGCGCTGCTGCCGTTCCTGCAGGAAGTCACGGCCGGCCGCGATTTCTCGTCGGTGCATCCGATCTCGGCGCAGAAGCGCAACGGCCTGGAAGCACTGGTACGCGACGTACTGGCGCTGCTGCCGGAAGCGCCGCCGATGTTCGGCGAAGACGAGATCACCGACCGCAGCCAGCGCTTCCTGGCCGGCGAACTGGTGCGTGAACAGCTGATGCGCCAGCTCGGCGAAGAGCTGCCGTATGCCACCACCGTGGAAATCGAGCGCTTCACCGAAGATGGCAACCTGCTGCGCATCGGCGCGGTGATCTGGGTCGAGCGCGAGGGCCAGAAGGCGATCGTGATCGGCAAGGGGGGTACCCGCCTGAAGGAGATCGGGGCCAAGTCCCGCCTGCAGATGGAGCGCCTGTTCGGCGCCAAGGTGTTCCTGGAGACCTGGGTGCGCGTGCGTGAAGGCTGGTCCGACGACGAGGCCGCACTGAAGGCCTTCGGTTACGAGTAAGCCGTTGCAGTCGCTTCGATGATGATCGAGGACGACACCGGCTTCGTGCTGCATGCACGGGCCTATCGCGAGACCAGCCTGCTGGTCGAAGTGCTGAGCGCGCAGCATGGCCGGATCGGCCTGCTCGCGCGTGGCGTATCCACCGCCAAGGGACAGGTGCTGCGCGCGGCCCTGCAGCCGCTGCAGTGGATCCGCTTCAGTGCCCAGCAGCGGGGCGAATTGGCCCAGCTGCGGGGTGCCGAGGCACTGGATGCTGCCCCGCGCCTGGTCGGCCAGGCGATGCTGGCCGGCTTCTATCTGAGTGAATTGACCCTGCGCTTGGCCCCGCGCCAGGACCCGCTGCCGGAGTTGTACCTGGCCTACGGCGAGGCACGCGCGCGGCTGGCCGTGGGCGCCGGCCTGGCCTGGACCCTGCGCCGGTTTGAGCGCGAGCTGCTGTCTGCGCTGGGCCTGGGTTTCGATCTGGACAGCGCCAGCGACGGCCAGCCGATCGACCCGGCCGCGCGCTACGAACTGGACCCACAGGAAGGCGCGCAGCGCCTGCTCAGCGAGCGCGGTGGGGAACGCCGGGCGGCCGCGACGGGTTCTGCGCTGCTGGCGCTGGCCGCCGATGAAGAGCCCGATGCCGCCGACCTGGCCAGCCTGCGCCTGCCGATGCGGCGGGTGCTGGCCCATCACCTGGGGCCACGAGGACTGAAGTCCTGGGAAATGCTCGAGCAGCTCGCTCCCAGGCGTTGAGGGGTGTTCGGCAGGGCTTGCAGCCCTGCACCTGCCGAATCAACGTCAACGTCAACGTCAACGGCAGAAGCTGGCTATCCGTGGGTAGGCGGGGTGGGTCCGGTTGCGGGGGCCGCTGCAAGTACGTCCATGTAAGCTCGGTCGCCGCATCCATGCGGCTCACGCCCCCGCAACCGGACCCACCCGGCCTTCGACAGTTTTCCGCGAGCTGTCGTAACGGCACTCTGCTCTGGTGGGTGTCGACCTTGGTCGACACAGTAGAGCCACGCCATGCGTGGATGCGTTTCGATTTCAATTCGAAATATTTGATTCCGATTGAGATTCATCCACGCATGGCGTGGATCTACCAGCCGTCACCGGAAATCTGACGGGGGTGGGGCGGTGTGGGTGGACAGGACCGTTGGCGCCATGGATGGCGCCATCGAGCCCCCATGGACGGGTTTACGGCGTGTCCTGCCCACCCACACCGCCCCGCCCAACAAGCAGAAAGCCAGAGCCGCTCTGGCTCTGGCCTTTGACGTTGCCCTGGCTTGAAGGCTTCGGTAGGTGCAGGGCGCAGCCCTGCCGAACAACCCTCAATGCAGCAGGGCAGCGACCGCGTCGCGGAATCCCGCCTGGGCCTGCCCGGACTCCGGCGCATGATGCAACTGGCGCACCGCCCGGCCCAACCGCGCCGCGCCCACGAAGCCACAGCTCGCCTGCAGCCGATGCAACTGGCTGCGCAGCTGGCGCTCGTCATGCTGGTCCACCGCCTGCTCGACCGCATCGCGTACGCCCGGCAGCTCGGCCAGGAACAGCTCGCGCAGCGCGATCAGGTGGTTGCGCTGGCCATTGAGCGCGGCCAGTGCCGCAGTCTCGTCCCAGTCCTGTACCTGCAGCTCGACCGCGGCCGGCGCCTGGGCCATGACGATCCCGGCCGGGCTGTTGACCAGGGCGCGGCGCACCGCCTTCAGCAGCTGGTCGCGGCCCAGCGGCTTGACCAGCGTGTCGCTGAAACCGGCCTCGCGCAGGCGCGCATGGATCGAGGTATCGCCGTCGGCGGTATGCGCCAACGCCGGGGTGTCGGGATGTGAACGGCGCAGTTCGCGCAGCAGCTGCGCGCCATTGCCGTCAGGCAGGTTGACGTCGATCAGCCACAGGTCATGCGCGCCGGGCTCGGCGCTGGCCAGGGCACTGGCCAATGAGTCTGCGGTGTCCACGTCCGCCGGTAACGTTTCCAACGCCGCCTTGAAAAAACCGCGGCTGATGATGTCGTCCTCGACAAGCAGGAAGCGGGGCCGGCTGGCCCGCGGGGTCATCTGCATCAGGGCTGCCTCCATGTCAGCTGTTGCAATCATCAAGCACAGCGGCGGCGGGCGCAAGCGGGTCCGGACCCTGCCGGTCAGGATCTGCGACAATACGCCCCCATTTTTGCCCGCAGCCTGTTGCCACGTGGCCCGATCCCGCTCCCGCATCGACCGTACCCCGTTCCAGACCGAGATCCTCGACCTCAGCCATGATGGTCGCGGTGTCGCCCGCCGTGAAGGCGAGGGCGGCAAGGTCACCTTCGTCAGCGGCGCCCTGCCGGGCGAGGTGGTCATGGCCGAACAGACCGCCCGCAGCCGCCATTTCGACGAAGCGCGTACGGTGGAAGTGCTGCAGGCCTCGCCGCAGCGCGTCACCCCGAAATGCCCGCACTTCGGCACCTGCGCCGGCTGCGTGCTGCAGCACCTGGACGAAGACCAGCAGATTGTCGCCAAGCAGCGCGTGCTGATGGACAACCTGGAGCGCATCGGCCACGTGAAGCCGGGCACCGTGCTGGCGCCGCTGGTCGGCGAGAGCTGGGGCTACCGGCGCAAGGGCCGCTTCTCGGTGCGCCGGGTCGAAAAGAAGGACAAGACCCTGGTCGGCTTCCGTGAACAGGATCCGCGCTTCGTCGCCGACCTCAGCCAGTGCCTGACCGTGATCCCGGAAATCGGCACCAAGGTCGAGGCGCTTTCCAGCTTCATCGAATCGCTCGATGGCAAGCGCGATATCCCGCAGATCGAGTTCATTGCCGGCGACCAGGCCGTGGTCCTGACCGTGCGTCACCTGCAGCCGCTCAGCGACGCCGATCGTGCGGCCTGGGCCGCCTTCGGCCAGCAGCATGGCTTCGTGATCTACCTGCAGTCCGGTGGCGTGGATACCGTGCAGCCGCTGGACGGGCAGGGCGTGCCGCTGTCGTTCCGGCTGGCGCCGTGGGACGTGGAGCTGGCGTTCCGTCCGTTGGACTTCATCCAGGTCAACGCCAAGCTCAATGAGAAGATGATCGCCCACGCCCTGGACCTGCTGGAGCCGGGTGAGGACGAGCGTGTGCTGGACCTGTTCTGCGGCCTGGGCAACTTCACCCTGCCGCTGGCGCGCCGCGTGCGCGAAGTGGTCGGTGTGGAAGGTGATGCTGGCCTCGTCGCGCGGGCCCGTGAGAATGCCGAGCGCAACGGCCTGACCAACGCCCAGTTCTTCAGCGCCGACCTCACCCAGGACCAGCGCAGCACGCCGTGGATGCGCCAGGGCTTCGACAAGCTGCTCTTGGATCCGCCGCGCTCGGGCGCGATCGAAGTGCTGCAGCAGCTGCCGCTGAAGCAGTTCAAGCGCATCGTCTACGTCAGCTGCCACCCGGGTTCGCTGGCACGCGATGCCGGCTATCTGGTCAACGAACAGGGCTTCACCCTGGTCAGTGCCGGTGCCATGGACATGTTCCCGCACACCGCGCACGTGGAAAGCATCGCGGTATTCGAGAAGCGCTGATCGGCTGTCATGCCCATCGCGCATAATGGCGCGATGGGCATCGAAATCGAACGCAAATTCCTCGTCAGCAGTGATGGCTGGCGCACCGCCGCGCACCGGGTGATCCCGATGGCGCAGGGCTACATCAACGACATGGGCGCGCTCGATCGCGGCACCCAGAACGCTTCGGTGCGCGTGCGCATCGAAGGCGACCACGCCGCGCTGAACCTGAAGTCGCGAACCATCGGCCACACCCGCCAGGAGTTCGACTACCCGATCCCGGTGGACGATGCGCGCGCACTGCTGGCGCTGTGCGTGGGCGGCCTGATCGACAAGCGCCGCCATCTGGTCGAACACGCCGGCCTGACCTGGGAGGTGGACGAGTTCCTCGGCGACAACGCCGGCCTGGTCGTGGCTGAGGTTGAGCTGGACAGCGCTGACCAGACCATCGACCTGCCGGACTGGGTGGGTGCCGAAGTCACCGATGATGCCCGCTACTACAACGTTGCCCTGGCCAGCCACCCGTATTCAGAGTGGTGAAACCACCAAAAAGGGGACGGAGGGGATTAAGTCGTCTTTACCCCATCTGTGCGGAAAACGACTTAATCCCCTCCGTCCCCTTTTATCGAGGGTGTCGGCCCCCATGTGGAAAGGATGAGAATCGACATCTACTCCGACGTGGTCTGCCCCTGGTGCTGGATCGGCAAGCATCGTTTCCAGCAGGGCGTGCAGTTGCTGGGCGCCAACGCGCCTGAACTCGATATCCACTGGCAGCCGTTCCAGCTCGACCCGGATGCTGACGCCACCCCGGTGCCGCTGCGCGAGGCCTATGTGCGCAAGTTCGGCGGCGTTGAGCGTACCGAACAGATCCTCGGCCAGACCCAGACCACCGCGCGGGCCGAGGGCCTGCCGATGGACTTCAGCCAGGGCCAGGTGCGGGTGACCACGCTGCCGGCGCACCGGGTGTTGTGGCTGGCGGGCGAGCACGGCGTGCAGGATGCGGTGGGCGAAGCACTGTTCCGCGCCCACTTCGAGCACGGTCAGAACCTGGCGGACCCCTCGGTGCTGATCAAGGCGGGCGCGGCAGGCGGCCTCGACGCGGGTGAAATCACGCAGATGCTGGCCTCCGACCGCGGCTTGGCCGAGGTCGAAGCCAAGCTGGCGCAGGCTCATGCATTGGGCGTTTCTTCGGTGCCGACCTTCGTCATCGATGGGAAGTGGGCCATTTCCGGGGCGCAGCCCCCCGAGGCCTTCGCCAACGCCCTGCGCCAGATCGCCGCCGAGCAGGGCGCGCCTGCGGCCCCGGCTGACGGCGACGAGGCCTGCGGTCCGGACGGCTGCAAGGTCTGACCGGATCCGAAAAGGGGACGGAGGGAATTAAGACGTATCCAGCCCGTAGGGGCCGATTGCGGCTTAATCCCCTCCGTCCCCTTTTTCTGACCACTGCGCCTGTCGGCCGGTTCTGCGACAATGCGGCACTGCGCCATGCGGGCGCGCGTTGTGGAGATCGACCATGCTGCTGATCGGCGTTGCCGGCACCGAACTGACCGCCCAGGAACGCGACTGGCTGCAGCACGATGCCGTGGCCGGGGTGGTGCTGTTCAAGCGCAACTTCGCCTCGCGCCAGCAGGTGACCGATCTGAGCGCGGCGATCCGCGCTGCCGCGCCACGCCCGCAGCTGATCTGCGTGGACCAGGAAGGCGGTCGCGTACAGCGATTCCGCGAGGGTTACAGCGATCTGCCGCCACTGCAGGACATTGGTGCCCTGTATGCCACCGACCCGCAGCAGGCCTTGGCATTGGCCGAACGGCACGCCTGGCTGATGGCCAGCGAGGTACGCGCCAGCGGCCTGGACCTGAGCTTCGCGCCGGTGGTCGATCTTGGCCGTGGCAACCGTGCCATCGGCAACCGCGCCTTCAGTGAAGACCCGCAGGTGGTGGCCGCGTTCACCGCCGCCTACGTGCGTGGCATGCACTCGGTCGGCATGGCCGCCACGCTCAAGCATTTCCCCGGCCACGGCACCGTGCTGGAAGACACCCACGTCGATACCGCGATCGATCCGCGCGCGCTGGACGAGCTGCGCGCGCAGGACCTGGTGCCGTTCCAGGCCGGCATCGCCGCCGGTGCCGATGCGGTGATGATGGCGCACGTGATCTACCCGCAAATTGCGCCTGAACCGGCAGGTTACTCGCCGCGCTGGATCCAGGACATCCTGCGCGGCGAGCTCGGCTTCCGTGGCGTGGTGTTCTCCGACGACATCGGCATGGCCGCCTCGCACAGCGCCGGCGGCGTGCCGGCGCGCGTGCACGCGCATCTGGACGCCGGCTGCGACGTGGTGCTGGTCTGCCACCCGGAGCTGGTCGATGAAGCCCTGCACGCGGTGCAGGGGCGCTCCCTCAATACCGCTGCGCTGCTGGGCCTGATCGGCCGCGGCGCGCTTGGCTGGGATGGCCTGCTGGCCGATGCCCGCCATGGCGACACCCAAACCCGTCTGCTTGAAACCCTTGGAAGAACTGTCTGATGCCCAACCTCACCATTTCCCAGGCCCTGGCCCAGGCTGACCTGCTGGTCGACCGCCCCACCATCGACAAGGCCATCGCTGGTATCGCCGACGCCATCGCGCGCGATTACAAGGGCGAGGTGCCGCTGTTCCTGTCCATCATGCACGGTGCGCTGCCGTTCGCCGGCCAGCTGGCGCTGGAACTGGGCGCGCGCGGCCAGGACGTGCAGTTCGATTACCTGCACGCCACCCGTTACCGCGGTGAAACCACCGGCGGCGACCTGGTCTGGAAGCACAAACCGGCCACCTCGCTGTTCGGTCGCCGCGTGCTGCTGGTCGACGATATCCTCGACGAGGGCTACACCCTGCAGGGCGTGCGCACCTGGTGCCTGGAACAGGGCGCGACCGACGTGCGCATCGCCGCGATGACGGTGAAGAAGCACGACCGCGCGCTGCCGGACGTGACTGCCGACTACGCCGGCATCGAACTGCCGGACCGTTACGTGTTCGGCTTCGGCATGGACGTCAACGAAACCCTGCGCTGCGTGCCGGCCATCTACGCGATGAAGGAATAACGGCGCAGCCGCCCGCGGCGCGTCTTCTTCTGCCGCCGGCATCCTCGGGTGCCGGCGTTCGTCTTTTCATGGAGTGCTTCGAATGCAACAGATCGCCCTGGCCGTGATCGGCGGTACCGGTGTCTATAACCTGGCCAAGCTTGACGACGTGCAGACCCACGAGGTCGACACCCGCTTCGGCCGTCCGTCGGGCCCGGTGCGCGTTGGTACGCTGCTCGGCCATCGCGTGGCGTTCCTGGCGCGGCATGGCGAAGGCCATTCGCTGCCGCCGCACAAGATCAACTACCGCGCCAACCTGGCCGCGCTGCAGCAGCTGGGCGCGCAGCGCGTGCTGGCGTTGAACACGGTGGGAGGCATCACCGAACACTTTGGTCCGCGCGTGCTGGCCTGCCCGGACCAGATCATCGACTACACCTGGGGCCGCATCAGCACGATCTGTGAGGAAGAAGGCACCGACGTGGTCCATGTTGATTTCGGCCACCCGTACACACCAATGCTGCGCAGCAAGATCCTGGCTGCGGCCAAAGTGACCGGCGTCACGGTCCATGACGGTGGCTGCTACGGCGCAACACAGGGCCCGCGCCTGGAAACCATCGCTGAAATCGCCCGTATGCGCCGCGACGGCTGCGATCTGGTGGGCATGACCGGCATGCCGGAAGCCGCGCTGGCACGCGAGCTGGGGCTGGATTACGCCTGCCTGGCGATCATCGCCAACTGGGCTGCCGGCTGTGGTGATGGCGAGGAGATCACGATGGCCGAAGTGCTGGCCAACGTGCAGGCAGCCGGCAACGGACTTCCGGAACTGGTGGGCGAATTGGCACGGGGGTGATTGTCTTCCCCGAGCAAGCTTTGCATACTCAGCTTGTGCGCGGGTTCAGCGTACACCACCCATTCATTGCATAAGGTCTCGCATCACCATGCCGAACGGTACCGTCAAGTGGTTCAACGACGCCAAGGGATTTGGCTTCATCTCGCCGGAGGATGGCAGCGCCGACGTGTTCGCGCACTTCTCCGCCATCAACTCCAAGGGCTTCCGCAGCCTGCAGGAAGGCCAGCGTGTCACCTATGACGTGACCCAGGGCCCGAAGGGTGCCCAGGCTTCGAACATCACGCCGGCCGAGTGATCCACTCGACAGTGCGTTGAAAACCCCGCTTCGGCGGGGTTTTTTTTGCGCGGATTGCCCGCGACCCGCTCGCGATCCAGCCGCCTCGGGCACAATGCAGCCATGACGGAACGACTGCGCATCGCCGTGATCGGCTACGGCACCGCTGGACAGGCAGTGTCCATCCTGCACACCCGTGACGGCCACGAGGTGGAGATCTTCGAACGCGTGCCCACGCCGGGGCCGGTGGGTGCCGGTTTCCTGCTGCAGCCCAGCGGCCTGCAGGTACTGTGGCAGATGGGCCTGCTTGATTCCGTGCGCGCACATGCCGCGCCGGTGCACCGCCTGTATGGCGACACGCCGTGCGAGCGCGCGGTGATGGACATGCGCTACGAGGGACTGGATGCGCGCCTGCACGGCCTGGGCATGCAGCGCGGGGCCTTGTTCTCGCTGTTGGACGAGGCGCGCGCAGGCGAGGGCCAGCTGCATGCCGGTACCACCATTACCGAGGTGGATGCCGAACACGGCCGTCTGCGCGACAGCGACGGGCGCACGCATGGCCCGTTCGACCTGGTAGTGGTCGCCGATGGCGCCGCGTCGACGCTGCGCGGCACGATCGCCGGCGGTGCCGGGCTGGACCGCGTGTATCCGTGGGGGGCGCTGTGGTGCCTGCTGCCGGCCGAGGACTGGCCGCACGTGCAGGAGCTGCGGCAGCGTTACGTGGCCGCGCGCAAGATGATCGGACTGCTGCCGGTCGGCACGCGCCCCGGTGATGACACGCCGCGCCTGAGTTTCTTCTGGAGCCTGCCACGCGCCGACTTCGAACGCTGGCAGGCCGATGGCATGACGCCCTGGCTGGATGAACTGCATGCACTGTGGCCGCAGGCCAGTGCGCGCTTCGCCCATCTGCGTGATGCCGGCCAGTTGGCGCGCGCGGTCTACCGTGATGCGGTGATGACGCGCTGGCACCACGGCCGCATGGTGCTGGCCGGTGATGCCGCGCATGCGATGAGCCCGCAGCTGGGGCAGGGCGTGAACATGGCGCTGTTGGACGCGCTGGCGCTGCGCGATGCGGTGCGCACCTATGGCGGCAGCACGGTCGCGCTGCAGGCCTACCAGGCGCAACGCAGGGCACACGTTGCGGTGTACCAGCGCTGGAGTCGTTGGCTGACGCCGCTGTTCCAGTCCGACCGCGACGCCTGGGCGAAGGCGCGTGACGTGCTGCTGGGCCCGATGGGGCGCCTGCCCGGGGGGCGTGGCCACATGCTGCGCGTGCTCAGTGGCACCCAGCACGGCTGGTTCGGTGCACTTGCACTGGATCCGGCGTTCGTCGACGCACTGGCCACTGCAGCGGAAATGCCTCGTATCAACGCGATTTCGGCCAATGCGTGAAGCGCGTCGTCACCTGAATTAACGGTTGCCTCACCGCCGATATGCGAGAAGTAGGTTGCACGCGATTGCGCGTCGCCCGTTTTCCTTTCCGTGATCAACATCGCGCGTGGCCCGGGCGGCGCTGCCGTTGCGGCCTGTTGCGGCCCGGACGTGCCGCCTGTTGTTGAAGAGGAGGACGCCATGTTGTTCGCGGTCGAGGAGCTGGAATCGGAAATCTGCAAGCTGCGCGGATTGCTGCAGATGCTGCACGAGGACCAGCCCGACGTACTGGAGGACGTGTTCGAGTTCCATGTCGGCAGCCTGATCAGTCATGCATCAGCGGAGCACCACGCGCGCATCCGCACCTGCGCGCAGGAAATGCTGGCGGCGATCCAGGCGTTGCCGCGACGACGTGAGGGCGACACGCCTGATTTCCAGTTGATGCCGCAGCTGGGCATTCGTCCGGCCTGATTCAAGCCACCGGCAGTTGTACCAGGCCGTTTTCCACGCAGGCGACCCTTTGCTCGCCGCGGGCGGGCACGGGCACGATGCCGGCAGTGAACGCGGAGAAGGCCGGCAGCACCGTCATCCGCTCACGCAGCCAGAACGCGGGGAAGCGCCGTCGCAATGGCGGCAAGGCGACCTGCGGATGCAGATGCCCGGCGATCACATGCAGCTCTGCATCGGGCATCGGCTCATGGCGAAGCAGGAACGGCTGCAGCCGTACTTCATCGTGGATCTGTACCTGCAATTGAGCATGCGGCAGCTGGCGGTCGTGATTGCCACGCAGGACATGCACGTCCAGCGAAGCATTGCGTTCGCGCCATGCAAGCCATTGCTGGTACCACGCAGCGCGATGCGCCGGTCCATGCAGGATGTCACCCAGGATCCACAGCTCGCGACAGGCATGCCTGTCCAGCAGCCCCTGCAGGCGTTGCAGGTCTTCGCCGGTGCCGCCGCTGGGCAATGCGATGCCGGCGCGGCGGAATACATCGGCCTTGCCCAGGTGCAGGTCGGCGATCAACAGCGCCTGCCGCGCGGGCCAGTACAGCGCACGCGCGCCAAGCAGTATCAGCGATTCGCCGGCGCGCAGCAGCGGCAGTTCATCGGCCATGGCGGCGCTCCAGCTGCTGGGCCGCGCGTTGCACGCGGGTGCGCCAGTCCTCGTTGCTGAACTGCCCGCGCAGGCGTTCGGCCCACAACGGGAAGCCCAGTGGCGTGAGTGATGTCGGGTGCTGCACCGAGAGGGTCTGCATGCCGATCCTTGCCAGGACCTGCAGTAGTCCCGGCAGATCCAGGCTGTCGTGCAGCACTTCGCGTTCGGCCAATGCCAATAGCAGGTGGCCGGGGTCATGCTCGCGCAGTACGTCGTAGAGCAGGCCTGCCGAGGCTTGCAGCTGGCGCAGCGATCGCGGCATGCCGCCGGGCAGGCTGGGGACCAGCAGGCCCGCTACGCGTGCGATGCCACGGAACTGGCGGCGCGCCAGCTCGCCCAGGTTCACCGCGGCACGCAGATCGTCCAGCAGCTGATCGGCGGTGAACAATGCCCGCCATTGCGCCGCATCCAGTTCGATCGCCTGCGCCGGTGCCAGCACCAGGCCATGATCGTTCACCGCGTAGCCGATGCTGTTGCGCTGCCGGCGGGTACAGCGCAGTGCCAGCAAGGCGGCCAGCGCCTCGTGCACGTGACGGCCGGCAAAAGGGTAGACGAACAGGAACTGGCCGTCGCGGCGCCGCACCTCTTCCACCAGCAGATGCTCTGGGCCGGGAAGCGCCGACAACTGCTGCTGCAGTGCCAGCAAGGGGGACAACCAGCGTGATTCGGCACTGTCGTCGGCGCCGGACAGCACCCACTCCAGCTCGCGGCCGAGCGGCATCGACAGCGGCAACTGGCCTCCCTGCCAGCGCGGCACCACACCATCACCGCGCCCTCGTGCCAGCCGCACGAAGGCGGTCATGTCGCGCAGCTGCACCAGTTCCAGCAGGCGCCCGGCGAACTGGAAACGGTCGCCGCGACGCAGGCGGCTGGCGAACTGTTCCTCTACGGCGCCCAGGCTGCCGCCGCGCAGGAACTGCACGCGCACGCTGCCATCGCTGCTGATGGTGCCGATCGACAGCCGATGGCGCAGTACCTGACGGCGATCGTGCATGCGGTAGTGGCCGTCGGCATCACGCACGACCTTGTGGAAATCGGGGTACTGGGCCAGGGCCTGGCCACCCTGCACGATGAACGTCAGAACGGCCTGCCACTGGTCTTCGCCGAGCGACGCAAAGGCATGGGTACGCCGTACCTGCGCCAGCAGCGCATCGCTGTCGAAGCCACCGGCCAGGGCGCGGCTGACCGCATGCTGGGCCAGC
Organism: Stenotrophomonas sp. STK17_22; assembly: GCF_051983905.1. Classification (NCBI taxonomy): domain Bacteria; kingdom Pseudomonadati; phylum Pseudomonadota; class Gammaproteobacteria; order Lysobacterales; family Lysobacteraceae; genus Stenotrophomonas; species Stenotrophomonas sp. STK17_22. Next base: position 3,780,729 of record NZ_CP197010.1, on the reverse strand, counting down.
ACATCCAGCGACAGCGTCGGCGGCCTGCGCGCTTCGACCACGCCTTCGGCCAATGCACGGCGCACCGCGGCGTATTCGGCCAGCTCCAGTGCATGGCTGGGCACGCACAGGATGGAACCGCTGGCGCCCGGGCGGTGACGCGCACGTCCCGCGCGTTGGCGCAGGCGGGCCACGCCCTTCGGGCTGCCCAGCTGCAGTACCTGCTCAACCTCGGGGAAGTCCACGCCGAGGTCGAGGCTGGAGGTGGCAACCACGCAGCGCAGCGCGCCCGCGCGCAGGCCATCCTCGACCTGCTGGCGCAGCGCTGGATCAAGCGAGCCGTGGTGCAGCGCAAGCGTGTCCGGGGCTTCCGGCCAGACCGCGGCCAGCGCCTGATGCCACAGTTCTGCCTGCGCACGGGTGTTGGTGAACAACAGGCTACTGCGTGCCCGCATCAACGCGTCCAGCACCCGCGGCAGCTGCGCCAGGCCCAGATGCCCGGCCCACGGAAAACGTTCGCCGGGTTCCGGCAGCAGGCTGCGCACGCTGATCGCGCGCGGGCGCACGCCCTGCACGATCGGCGCGTCGGGCTGTCCGGGCAGCAGCACGTCGCGCGCCTCATCCAGGTTGCCCAGCGTGGCCGAAAGCCCCCACAGCTGCACTGCAGGCGCAGCTTCGCGCAACACCGCCAGGTTCAACTGCAGCAGCACACCGCGCTTGTTGCCCAGCAGCTCATGCCATTCGTCCACCACCACGCAGCGCAGCTGGCGCATGCGCGGCAACGTATCCGGATAGCTCAGCAGCAGCGCCAGTGATTCGGGCGTGGTGACCAGTACGTCGATGCGGCCTTCGCGGGCCTGGCGCCGCTCGCGGTTGCTGGCGTCACCGCTGCGCAGGCCGACACGCCATCCCAGTCCCAAGCCGTCGACGACGGCCTGGAGCGCGCGTGCGGTATCACTGGCCAACGCGCGCAAGGGCGTTACCCACAGCACCTGCAATGGGCGCACCGCACTGGCGCGGCGGGGCGAGGGCGGTGGATCGATCAGCGCCTGCAGCAACGGCCCGCCGAACATCGCCAGCGTCTTGCCGCTGCCCGTGGGCGTATGCAGCAACCCGGATTCGCCGGCCAGGTAGTGGCGCCACATCGCGCGCTGGAAGGGCAGTGAGCGCCAGCCGCGTGCCGCGAACCAGTCTTCCAGCCGGCGCAGTGCCTGGCTGCGGGTCATCGCGCCAGCGCCTGCAGGCTGGCCAGCTGATCGGCCTCGCTGGCAGGCTTGTCGTGGCGCCAGCGCAGGATGCGCGGAAAGCGCACGGCGATCCCCGATTTGTGCCGGCTGCTGCGGTTGACCGCTTCGAAACCCAGCTCGAACACCTGTTCGGCGCGTACGCTGCGCACCGGCCCGAAACGTTCGCGGGTGTTGGCGCGGATCCAGCGATCAAGCGCGAGGATCTCCTTGTCGTCCAAGCCCGAATACGCCTTGGCCACCGGCACCAGCGTGTCGCCGTCCCAGACGCCGAAGGTGTAGTCGGTGTACAGCGTGCTGCGCCGCCCATGGCCAGCCTGTGCGTACAGGAGCACCGCATCGATGGTGAGCGGATCGACCTTCCATTTCCACCAGTCACCGCGGCGTCGCCCAGCCAGGTAGGGCGAGCCGCGTCGTTTCAGCATCAGCCCTTCCACGCCACGTTCGCGTGCCACATCGCGCATCGCCGCCGCCTGCGCCCAGTCGACGGCGGCAACGTCGGGCGACAGCTGGATCCGCACATCGTCCAGTGCACCGATGACCGCGGCAAGCCGCGTACGCCGTTCCTGCAACGGCAGCTCACGCAGATCCGCGCCATCGTGCTCCAGCAGGTCATAGGCGAGCACGCGTACCGGCGTGTTGCGCAGAGTCGCTGCTCCTGGCTTGCGACGCTGGATGCGGGTCTGCAGGGCGGTGAATGCGCGCGGCAGGTTGGCGGTCTCGTCCCAGGCCAGCAGCTCTCCGTCCAGCACGCAGCCCTCCGGCAACGCCATCGCGGCGTGCTCGATCTCGGGGAAGCGGCCATCCAGTCGTTCCTCGCCACGGGACCACAGCGCGACTTCGCCACGCCGGCGCAGCAGCTGCAGGCGTATGCCATCCCATTTCCATTCCAGCAGCCAGTCGTCGATCGCGCCGAGGCGTTCGGCAGGATCGCCTTCCAGAGGGGAGGCGAGGAAGAAGGGGTAGGGCTGCTGGCGGTCGGACGGCAGCTCGTCCGGTGACAGCAGTTGAGCCAGCAGCCCGGGCGAGGGGACCCACTCGCCGAGCATGCGCTGGGCGATGCGTGCGATGTCCAGGCCGGACCATTCCGCCAGTGCCTGCTGTACCAGTCGCTGCGAAACGCCAACGCGCAGGGCGCCGGTCAGCAGCTTGTTGAACACCAGGCGTTCGCTGCTGCACAGCTGCTGCCAGCCGGTGACTATCGCCGCGTGGCGTACTGCTTCGGGTTGGTTGGCCACGGCCAGCAGATGCTGTTCGATCCAATCAGCCAACGGGCGGTCGGCGGCCGGCTGGGATGGATCGTCCAGCAGCAGGGTCAGCGTTTCGGCCAGGTCGCCCACCTGCGCATAGCTGTCTTCCACCAACCACGGGGGCAAGCCGGATTCTTCGGCAATCCAGGCGCGCAGTTCGCCGCTGGCAGCGATCCTGCGGCGTGCGCCGCCCACCTTGCCACCGCTGAGCAGGTACAGCGCCCATGCCGCATCGTGCGCGCGCGCCTGGCGGAAGTAGTCGACCAGTGCGGCACGCTTGTCCAGCGTGGCGGTGCTGCGGTCCAGGCGCTGGTAGAGCGCTGCGAAGGCCTTCATTCCTCGCTCCCGAAATCGGTACGGAAGGCTTCGGCCGCCACGCCGCGCTCACGCAGGAAGGGAATCAACGCATCGGTATTGCCATGGGTGGCGATCACCCGCTGCGCACCGGTCTGTTCAATGGTCTGCAGCAGCGCAGGCCAATCGGCGTGATCGGAAATGACGAAGCCACGATCGACGTTGCGGCGACGCCGGTTGCCGCGCAGCTGCATCCAGCCCGAGGCAAAGCCCAGCTGGTGGCGGCCGAAGCGGCGCATCCACGGTGTGCCGGCGGCCGAGGGTGGTGCGAGGATCAGCTGGCCGGCGGCATCGGGCTGACGGCCCTGTTCGGCGACGGTGAGCGTCTCCAGCATCGGCACGCCGGCCTGCCGGTAGACCGCGACGCCATTGGCGATGGCGCCGTGCAGCCAGGCTGGTCGATCGTCCAGCGGCAGCAGCTCGGCCAGCACCCGCTGTGCCTTGCCCAATGCGTAGCACAGCAGGATCGCGGCTTCGCCACGTTGTTCGCATTCGCGGCGCCACGCCAGGATCTCTGCAGCCACCGCCGGCGTGTCCGGCCAGCGGTAGATCGGCAGTGCGAACGTAGCTTCAGTGATGAAGGTATCGCAGGGCACCACTTCGAACGGTGTGCAGGTCGGATCAGGCTGTCGCTTGTAGTCGCCGGAGGCTACCCATACCTGCTGCCCGTCGTCGATGCGTACCTGTGACGAACCGAGCACGTGGCCGGCCGGATGCAGCGATACCTGCACCTGCCCGAGGCGGAACGGCACACCCTCGGCATGCCCCTGCACCGGCACGTCACCCAGACGCCAGCGCAGGATCGGCAGGCTGCCTTCGCTGCAGTGGTACTCCCCCATGCCCGGGCGGGCATGGTCGCCGTGGCCATGGGTGATGACCGCGCGCGCTACCGGTCGCCACGGGTCGATATGGAAATCGCCGGCGGCGCAGTACAGCCCCTCCGGGCGCAGCACCACCAGATCGTCGTTGCCTGCCATGCGGTCACTGTGGCCTGCGTCTCGTGCAGAGGGTGAGAACCGGCCTGAACACGGGCTTGGCAGGCGATGCGGCACAATCGGGCCGCATACCTCTTGCCGCCAGGATGGACCGGATGAGTGGACCCAGCTTCAGCAGCAACGCACCGTATGAAACCCATGTGGTGTTGAACCAGCCGCCGCCGTTCGCAGGGCGACAGTTGTGGACAGACGACGTGGCGCTGATGGAGGCCGTACAGCGCGAAGGCGCCGCCAGCTTCGCGCCGCGACTGGGTGTCTATGGTGCACTCGCCGGTGATGAACTGTACCGGCTCGGCTTCGATGCCAACCGTGATCGTCCGCGGCTGCGCACGCATGATGCACAGGGCCATCGCATCGACATCGTGGAGTTCCATCCGGCCTATCACCAGTTGATGGACACGGCAAAATCGCACGGTGTCGCTGGATTGTCCTGGCATGAGCCGCAGCCCGGCGCGCACGTGGCACGTGCGGTGTTGAGCTACCTGCATCACCAGGCCGAGGCGGGCACCAGCTGCCCGTTGACCATGACCCATGCGGCAGTGACGGTACTGCATTCGCAGCCGCATCTGGCCGAGTGGGCGCGCAAGGCCGCTGCGCCGGTCTATGACCCGCGCGACGTGCCGGTGGCGGACAAGGCCGGCATCACCCTGGGCATGGGCATGACCGAGAAGCAGGGCGGCTCGGATGTCCGTGCCAACAGTACGCGCGCCGAACCGATCGATGGCGAGCGTTACCGTCTGGTCGGCCACAAGTGGTTCTTTTCCGCACCGATGTGCGATGGCTTCCTGGTGCTGGCGCAGGCGCCGGGAGGCCTGACCTGCCTGCTGATGCCGCGCCGGCTGGCCGATGGTGACCGCAATGCGTTCCGGTTGATGCGGCTGAAGGACAAGCTCGGCGATTGGGCCAACGCTTCCAGTGAGGTCGAGTTCTGCGGCGCACAGGCATGGCGCGTGGGCGAAGAGGGGCGCGGCGTGGCCACCATCATCGGCATGGTGATGATGACCCGCCTGGACTGCATGCTGGGTGCAGCGGCGGAGATGCGCATGGCGCTGGCGCAGGCGCTGCACCACGCACGTCATCGACGTACCTTCGGCAAGCTGCTGGTCGAGCACCCGCTGATGACCAACGTGCTGGCTGATCTGGCGCTGGAGTCGGAAGCGGCCACGGTGTTGGCGATGCGGATCGCGCGCGCGGTGGATCGCGCCGGTGTGGATGCCAATGAAGCCGCGATGGCGCGGTTGGGGACGGCGCTGGGCAAGTACTGGCTGTGCAAGCGCGCGCCGGCCTTTGTCAATGAAGCGCAGGAATGCCTGGGCGGTGCGGGCTACGTGGAGGAGTCGATGCTGCCGCGCCTGTACCGGCAGGCACCGTTGAATTCGATCTGGGAGGGCAGCGGCAACATCCAGTGCCTGGATGTGCTGCGTGCGCTGGCGCGCGAACCGGAGGCGATGACGGCGCTGCGCGGTGAGCTGGCATCGGTGGCTGACCGTGATGGGCGCTATGCAGCGGCATTGCAGCGTTGGGCAGCGGCACCGCCACCGGAGGAAGCGCAGGCGCGGCTGTTCTGCGAGCGCACTGCGCTGCTGCTGCAGGCGGCGCTGCTGCTGCGTGCGCGCAGCCCGATGGCGGAGGCATTCGTGCGTAGCCGGCTGGAAGGGGAGCACGGGCTGGCGTTCGGGACGCTGCCGGCGGGGGTGGAGCTGACGGCGATGCTGGCGCGCGCGCTGCCGTAGGAGGCGGCCAACGGCGGAGCCCCTCGTGGTGGGCGCTGATACTGATGGGTGGGCCGCGCGGGTAGATCGCGCAGGGGGCGCTGCAAGTACGTCCATGTAAGCTCGGGCGCGCCATCCATGGCGCTTACGCCCCTGCGCAACCCACCCGCGCGTCCGTGGACACTTTCCGTACGCGTCCAGCACGGAATCAACAGAAAGAGCAGAGAGCGAAAAGCAGAAAAGCCGCGGCAGTGCCGCGGCTTTTCCTGTGCAGCCGAGCCGATGCTCGGCTGGTCGGTAGCGCCGGGCCATGCCCGGCGAACGAACCGTTAGTGCTTGGCTTCTTCCTTGGCGGCGTTGGCCTTGGCGTCATTGGCGACATCGCGGGCCTTGTCGGCGACCTTCTGTGCGGCGTTCGCAGTGGCGTCGCTGGCGTGTGCGGCGGCATCGGTTGCGGCGTCCTTGGCCTTGTCGGCGGCGTTGGCGGTGGCGTCTGCAGCCTTGTCCAGCGCCTGCTGGGTATCGGCGGCGGCCTGCTCGGACGCGGCAGCGGTCTTGTCGGCGGCGTCGCGGGTGGCTTCGGCGGCCTTGTCCACGGCGTCACGGGCGGCAGCGCCTGCGCTGTCGGCAGCCTGCTGTGCGTCCTGCTTGGCCTGTTCGGCTTCGGGGCCCTTGCAGGCGGCCAGGGCCAGCAGCAGGGAGGCGGCCAGCAGGGTGGTGGTGATCGGACGAATCTTCATGGCGGTCTCCGGTACTGCAATGGATGGGGACGCCAGCCTATTCATGCCGTTGTGAAGATGGGGTCGCGATGCAGCGGCTCAGTCGCGCGCATTCGAAAAAAGAAAAAGCCGCTGGCGAACCAGCGGCTTTTTCAGAACAGCGTGAAGAAAGAAGTTATTACTTCTTGGCTTCTTCAGCAGCGTCCTTGGCCTTCTCAGCGGTGCCTTCAGCAGCCTTGGCAGCGTCAGCAGCGGCGCCGGCAGCGGCGTCGGTGGCAGCAGCGCCAGCCTGGGCAGCAGCGTCAACCGAAGCGTCAGCAGCGGTGGCGGCGGTGTCAGCGGCCTGCTGGGCAGCGTCGGCGGTCTGGGCGCCAGCAGCGGCGGCCTGGTCGGCAGCAGCCTGGGCTTCGGTGGCGGCTTCGTTGGCCGAAGCAGCGGCGTCCTGGGCAGCTTCCTGCTTCGAGCAGGCGGCCAGGGCCAGAGCCAGGGACATCGCGACCAGCAGCTTGTTGATGCTCATTGTGTGAATCCTCGTCGTTAGAATTAGGCAACGCGCATGCTGCGCGCCGACAACATGATGACAAGCCAAGATTGGGTGTCAAGCGATCCCGCATTCATTTTTGCGAAATCATCGTTAAACCCATTTAAATCAATTCGATGGCGATAGCCGTTGCTTCGCCACCGCCGATGCACAGGGTGGCAATGCCGCGCTTGCCACCGCGCGTGCGCAGGGCGTTGACCAAGGTCACCACCAGGCGTGCACCGGAGGCACCGATCGGATGGCCCAGTGCGCAGGCGCCGCCATTCACGTTGAGCTTGTCGTGCGGAATGCCCAGTTCGCGCATCGGCGCCATCGCCACCACGGCGAAGGCTTCATTGATCTCGAACAGATCGACCTGGTCCAGCGACCAGCCGGTCTTGTCCAGCAGTTTGTGCAGCGCGCCGATCGGGGCGGTGGTGAACCACTCCGGTTCCTGCGAATGGGTCGCGTGGCCGACGATGCGGGCCAGCGGGGTGATGCCGCGAGCGGCTGCATCTTCCTCGGTCAGCAGGACCACTGCAGCAGCGCCGTCGGAGATGCTGGAGGAACTGGCGGCGGTGACGCTGCCGTCCTTCTTGAAGGCCGGGCGCAGGGTCGGGATCTTGGCGATGTCCGAGCGGCCCGGCTGCTCGTCGGTGGTGACCTCGACCTCGCCCTTGCGGGTGGCGACCTTCACCGCGACGATTTCATCGGCGAACGCACCGTTGGCCTGCGCCGCCTGCGCGCGCTTGACCGATTCGATGGCGTAGGCGTCCTGCTCTTCGCGGCTGAACTGGTATTTGTCCACGGCGCATTCGGCGAATTCACCCATCGCCTTGCCGTCATAAGCGTTGACCAGGCCATCGTGGGCCATGTGATCGACCGCCTGGAAGTTGCCGAAGCGGTTGCCGGTGCGCGAGTTCGGCAGCATGTGCGGCGCGTTGGACATCGATTCCATGCCGCCCGCGACAACGATGCTGGCCGAACCGGCCTTGATCAGGTCATGACCGAGCATGATGGTCTTCATGCCCGAGCCGCACACCTTGTTCAGCGTGGTGGCACCGGTCGACAGCGGGATGCCGGCAGCGATCGCCGCCTGGCGGGCGGGCGCCTGGCCGAGGTTGGCCGGCAGCACGCAGCCCATGAGGACTTCGGAAACGTCGCTGGCCGGGATGCCCGACTGTTCCAGGGCGGCAGCGATGGCGGCCGCGCCGAGGGTCGGGGTCGGCACGCCGTTGAACTGGCCGAGGAAGGAGCCGATGGCGGTGCGCTTGGCGGCGGCGATGACGATGTTGGACATGGCAATCTCGTTGATGCGTAAGCAATGTTCGGAAAGGAGACCGGGGGCCGTTGGATGTGCCCCGGTTTCCCGGCAGACTGCGTGGGGGTCGACCCAAGTATAGAGGGTCGGGGAGGGCCGCCGCTGGGCGCGGCCGCACGCCTGCCGGGATGAAGGCAGGACAACGTTCATGGGAAGGAATCGATGGAACGCACGATGATGGTGAGGTCTGCCCTGGGAACCGCGCTGGCGGTAGCGCTGACGGCCTGTGGTGGAGGTGGCGGGGGCGGCAACGTGCGCATCGATACCCCGCCACCACCGCCGCCACCGACTACCCCGCCACCGACGACGCCGCCCCCGGTCAAACCGCAGGAGCCGGCCTTCGACGCGCATCTGTCAGTCACCAATGCGCGCGCCGCACAGGCTGCCGGCCTGACCGGCCAGAACGTGCGCATCGGCATCGTCGACTCCGGCGTGCAGCGCAATGCGGTGGCGTTGAATGGCCGGGTGCTGGCCAACCTCAACTACATCGATCCGGCCAGGAACAATCTGGGTGTCGATGATGTGGTCGGCCACGGCACCGCCGTGGCCAGCCTCGCTGCCGGCGCGGCAACGGGCTCCTGGCCGGGTGGCATCGCGCCAAAGGCGCAGATCGTGTCGGCACGGATCATTGCCGACAAGCCGCCCGTCGATGACGGCAGCGGCAAGGGCAATTCCTTCAGCGGCCCGCTGGGCGTGGCCCAGGTCCACCAGGACCTGATCAGCTACAACGTGAAGGTGATGAACAATTCGTGGGGCGGCCTGTACTGGACCGATCTACCGACCACCGCGCAGGTGGCCGCCGAATATCGCCCCTTCGTGATCAACCATGGCGGGCTGGTGGTGTTCGCCGCGGGCAATGATGGCCGCAGCGAGCCGAGCAGCCTGGCCGCACTGCCCAGCCAGCAGGGCGTGGCCGGCACGCTGCCGGCTGCCGACCTGGAGCGCGGCTGGCTGGTGGCCACCGCCGTGGATCCGTATGCGCCCGGTACGCTGGCCAGCTATGCCAATGCCTGTGGCCAGGCGGCCCGCTACTGCCTGGCGGCGCCCGGCAGCGCGGTCTATCCCGATGCCAACGGTGGCAGCTACTACTGGAACTACGGCACGTCATTCGCGGCGCCCTTGATTTCCGGTGCGGCGGCGCTGGTCTGGGAGCGCTTCCCGTACTTCAGCAACGATCTGGTGCGGCAGACCCTGCTGGGTACCGCCAAGGACATCGGTGCGCCGGGCGTGGATCCGGTGTTCGGCTACGGCCTGCTCGACATCGGTCGTGCGATCAACGGTCCGGGTCGTTTCGACTGGGGTGATGTGGTCGCCAACGTGGATCTGGCCTCGACCGGCTCGGCGTGGCGCAACGATATCGTCGGCAGCGGCGGGCTGGTCAAGCAGGGCGGGGGCACCCTGGTGCTGGCCGGCAACAACAGCTACACCGGTGCCACCCGCATCGAACGCGGCATCCTGTCGCTGCAGAACAGTGGCGTGATCCGTTCCAACGTGACCATCCTCGGCCAGTCCGATCCGGATTCGACCGGCCTGCAGTTCAATGGCGGCACGCCCCGCGTGATCGGCAATGTGGTCAACGGCAGCAGCGTATTCCTCACCACCGGCAACACCACCGGCACCATCGAGGGCAACTACACCCAGCAGGCCGGCGCACAGTTGATGATCGCACTGGGCGCCAATGCGCTGCAGGTCACCGGCAATGCCGCGATCGACGGTGGCGTGCGCGTGCATGGCTTCGTTTCCGGCTACGTGCCACAGAACGGCAGCCGGCAGGACCTGATCCATGCGGCAGGCGGACTCAGCGGCACCTTCAGTACGCCGGCTACCTCCAGTGGCCTGCAGGGGCTGTCATTGCTGCAGAGCAGTTATGGCTATGACAGCAACAACGTGTGGTTGAACCTGACCCAGGTCAGCGTCACCGCAGCGGCCAGCGGGCTGGGGGCGTCCGCCCAGGTGGCAGCACAGCGCCTGGAAGGTGCATTCGCAGCGCTGGACAAAAACGCAGGCCTGCAGGGATCGGCCTTTGGTGCAGCGGCCGGTGCCCTGCAGTGGACCGGCGGTGGCCCGCAGGGCCTGGCCGCCAGCCTGCAGAGCCTGTCCGGTCAAGCGCATGCGCGAGCCGAAGCAGCGACCTTCGACAGCATCGACATGTCGCGGCGTGCGATCGCCGAGCGCTTTGATCGTGTACAGGCCGCACCGCGCCTGCGCGGGAGCTGGCAGAGCGCGCTGGGTGAGGCGGGGCAGGGCAGCTTCGCCGGCAACGCTGCCGACAGCCGGGGCTGGATGGCCGGCCAGGATTTGCCACTGGGCAGCAACGGCCTGATGGGCGTGGCGTTTGGCGAGACCCGCAGCACTGGTGGCAGCAGTTTCGGCGGTGATCGTGGGCGTGATCGCCAGGCGCAGGCACAGTTGTATGCCGGCTGGAATCTGGGACGTGGCTACGCGCTGGCCCAGGTGGGGAGCGGACAGTTCACCCGCGCGCTGGATCGTCAGCTGCTGCTCGGTGCCGGTGCCTATGGCGTCTCCGCGCGGTACGGCGGCCGTTTCAGCAGTGCCAGCGTGGAGGGCGGGTACCGGCTGGGGCGTGCGGGCGCATCGATGACGCCCTACGTCGGTGCCAGCACCACGCGTGTGGAGACCGACGCCTTCAATGAACTCGGCGGCTTTGGTTTCGGCCTGCGGGGCGATGCCAACCGCGTGCAGCGCAGCCAGATGCTGGCCGGTATCCGCGGCGAGCGCGGTTGGGGGCGTTGGACGCTGCGTGGGCATGCCGAATGGCAGCAACGGCTTGATGGTGCGGATGCGGACTGGCAGGCCAGCTTCGTCGGCGTCGATGCCTGGGCGCCGTTGGCGGGCTGGAACGCGCCGCGCGGCAGTGCGCTGATCGGCGTGGCGCTGGAATCGTGGTGGGGCCGCAATGGGCGCCTGAGCCTGGGCTTCGACCAGCGCGTTGGTGGCGAAGGTGCGCGGCAGGCCGCCTTGCGCTACAGCACCGGCTTCTGAAGGACGGCTCGCGCCGGGTCATGCCCGGCGCGACATCGGCAGGTTCAACCGCCGCGCAGGTTGCCCAGGCGCGGGGTGCTGCGGCCCAGCGGCATCTTCAGCTTGCCGATCGACAGGATGCGGCTTTCGGCGATGCGGTCGGCGGCACGCTGCGGCGCGATGTTCTCGCGCTGCGACAGTTCGAAGATGCGGGTGAGGTTGTGGTAGATGCTGCGGATCAGGCGCATTGCGCGTTCGCGGTTGTAACCGTCGATCTCCAGCGACACGTTCATCACGCCACCGGCGTTGACTGCATAGTCCGGCGCATACAGGATGCCGCGCGCATGCAGCTCGTCGCCGATTTCCAGGCTCGACAGCTGGTTGTTGGCGGTGCCGCAGATGATCTTCGCCTTGATCCGCGGCAGCGTGTCGGCGTTGATCGCACCTTCCAGCGCGCACGGTGCGAACACGTCGGCGTTCACCTCGTGGATCTCATCCGGCTTGACTGCTTCGGCGCCGAAATCGCTGACCGCGCGATCAACCAGCGCGCTGTCCAGGTCGGTGACGTACAGCTTGGCACCGCGGTCGCGCAGCAGTTTCACCAGTTCCATGCCGATGTGGCCCAGGCCCTGCACGGCGATGCTGGTCTTGCCCACTTCCTCATGGCCGAACTTGAAGCGCATCGACGCCATCAGTGCCTGCAGCGCACCGTAGGCGGTGAACGGGGCGGGATCGCCGGAGCCACCATGGACCTGGTGCACGCCGGTCACGAACTGGCTTTCCAGGTAGATGTTCTCCATGTCGTTGACGTCGGTTCCGACGTCCTCGGCGGTGATGTAGCGCCCGCCCAGCGAATCGACATAGCGGCCGAAGGCACGGAACAGCACCTCGGTCTTGTCCACTTTGGGGTCGCCGATGATCACCGCCTTGCCGCCACCCACGTTGAGGCCGGCCAGTGCATTCTTGTAGGTCATCGTCCGGCTTAGCCGCAGCGCATCGGCCAGCGCCTCGTCGGTGCTGGCGTAGGGGCGCATGCGCACGCCGCCCAGGGCCGGGCCGAGGGTGGTGTTGTGGATGGCGATGATCGCCTTCAGGCCGGCGTCGTGGTTGTGGCAGAACACCACCTGTTCGTGGCCGGTGGTGGCGAGGGTTTCGAATAGCATGGCGTCTCCGATGGCGCGATCAGCGGCGAACTGCAGCGAACGGCCAGTGAACGGTAGGGTCCCAAAACAAAAAAAGCGACGTCGTCGGTGCAGGGGGACGGGTCGCGCGGCGCCATTCTAGTCCATTCCCCCGGCCGGTGCCGTCGACATCGGTGGCCTTCCGGTTAAAGAAGATGAAAGTTCGGCCGATGCTGCGACGACGGCGGGTGGCCGGATTCGCGTGAAGAGGCAGGGCGGTCAGTGACGGCAAGGGCACCACAACGACAGGGCGGGCGGCGATGACGCCGGCCTGGTGGCGATCATTGCGTGGCTGGCTGGCGCGCTCGACCGGGACGGCACCGTCCCGGTTGGCGGCGGCGTCGCGGCAGGCGGTGGCGGCGGCGGCGGCCAGCCTGCAGGGCGAGGCTCTGCCCTCGGCCGAGATCGCTGCACATCTGCAGCGTGGCCTGCATGCACTGGCCCTGTACCCGCGCCTGGCCGGTGAATCCACGGCGGTGCAGGCCGCGGGGTTGGGCGAGGCGGTGGCGCGCGCGCTGCAGGACCGGGACTGGGCGGCCCGTCAGCTGCCGCGCCGCCCGCAACTGCTGCCGCAGCTGATCCAGACGGTCAACGACGATGCTGCGTCGGCGCGGGTGATGGCGGCGATCATCGGCCAGGACCCGGTGCTGACCGGCAACCTGCTGCGCATCGCCAACAGCCCGGCCTACAAGGTGCACGAGCGCCCGGTGGAAAGCCTGCAGCGGGCGGTGACGCTGGTCGGTACCGAAGGCGTGCGACAGATCATCAGCGCAGTTCTGGTGCAGCCGGTGATGCAGGTGCAGTGCGAGGTGTTTCCGCAGTTCAGCACGATCATCTGGGAGCACGCACTGCTGGCCTCGCGCGCAGCCGCTGACCACGCGCGCACGGTCACTTTCGGCGATGCCTTCGCCGCCCAGTGGCTGGGCCTGGTACAGGGGCTGGGGGCCGCGCTGGTGATGCGCCAGCTGCTGCAGGAAGCGCAGGCACGCGATGAAGCGGTGGAGCCGGCGCTGGCGCTGCAGCTGCTCCAACAGTGGTCGCTGCCGTTGGCGCAACGCGTGGCTGCGGCCTGGGAGCTGCCCGAGCCGGTGCACCAGGCGCTGGCGCCCGAGGCGGATGGCCCGCTGGCCGACAGCCTGCGCCTGGCCAGCGCGGCCGCAGCGGCCAGCCTGCTGTGCCGGCACGGACATGCCAGCCAGAGCCGCATGCTGGCCCTGCTTGAACAGTTGCCTTCGGCGCCGCCGCATGCGCTGCGCTGGATCTGGCGGCGCCTGCATGGGCGCAGCGTGGAAACACGGGATGACGCCGGACAGGAAGAGGCAGGTCCTGCGCCCTGAGCGCTACAGCTGCGATTCCACCGGCAGCCAGCTGATCACCCGCGACAACCAGCGTTTGCGCGCCGTTGCCCCCGGCTCGGCCTCCACCCAGTGCGGTGGCGGTTCGCGCTCCAGCCAGCGCAACCGGCGACGGTCATCCAGCGCCAGCCACCAGCTGTGCCTGGGATCAGCCAGGCGCAGGTACTCGTCCCGCAGCTGTGCGCCCAGCACCGGATCGTCGAACAGCACGCCCATCTCGGTGTTCAGATAGGCCGAGCGCGGGTCGAGGTTGAACGAACCGACAAAACCGCGGCGGTCATCGACCAGGAACGCCTTGGTATGCAGGCTGGCGCCGCTGCTGCCGAACACGCCGGCATCGCCGGACTGCCCTTGTGCCTTCAGTTCGTAAAGGTGGACGCCGGCTTCAAGCAACGGCACGCGGTAGCCCATGTAGCCACCATGTACGGCGGCGACGTCATTGGCGGCCAGTGAGTTGGTGACCACGCCGACCTGCACGCCCCGCCCGGACATGGCCGAAAAGCCATCCAGGCCCTCGTTGCCGGGAACGAAGTAGGGCGAGATCAACAGGGCCTTGTGCTTGGCGGCCTGCAGCTCGCTGATCAGGGTCGACACCAGCCAGGCAGCGCGATCGTCCTTGCGGTGCTTCATCGGCGGGTCGGACACGATGCGCACTGCACCGCTCCAGCGCAGCGGCTCGGGGCTCGGGCGCTGGCGCTTGCGCGATTCGGCCACGCGCGCCAGGTACGGCAGGGCCACGTCCCGCTGCGCCTCATGGTCCGATTCGCGCACCAGCAGGCGCAGTTGTGCGTCGGTATGGAAGGCAAGCGCGGATACCGGAATGGCGGTTTCGCTGTTCCAGTAGTCGTCGAAGATGCGGTTGGCCTGCTCCACGGCGGGGCCGGCGACCAGCAGGTCCAGATCCTGGAAGTTCACATCGGTGCGCGCGCTGAAATACTCCTCGCCGATGTTGCGGCCACCGACGATCGCGACGCGGCCATCGGCGATCCAGCTCTTGTTGTGCATGCGGTGGTTCACGCTGAAGAAGCGCTGCACCATCTCCACCACGCGCAGGATGCCGGTCCGGTTGCGGAACGGGTTGTACAGGCGGATCTCGATGTTCGGATGCGCATCGAGTGCCATCATCAACGCGTCCTTGTCCTTGGCGTTCATGTCGTCAAGCAGGATGCGCACGCGCACGCCGCGCTCGGCGGCGTCGTACAGCGCCTTGGCCATCAGATGGCCGATCAGGTCGTCGTGCCAGATGTAGTACTGCAGGTCCAGGCTGCGGCCTGCGTGCGCGGTGATCATCGCGCGCGCGGCGAAGGCATCCATGCCATCACTGAGGAACGCCACGCCGGACTGCCCGGGGTGTGCGTCCTGCAGCGGCACGATCTGCTGGTCGATGCGGGTCTGCGCCGGCTGCAGTGGCAGCACATGCGAGGGTGCGCCCTGTGCCTGCGGGGTGAGGTGGTCGGCCAGCAGCAGCCCGGACAGGACCAGCAGCAACAGCGCGGCGAGGATGATCGCAGCGACGCGCGGCAGGCGTCGCCACAGGGGCTTGGGCAGGCTCATGCCCCGATGGTAGATCCACGCCATGCGTGGATGAAAGCCAATAGACCCGCTGCAGTAGATCCACGCCATGCGTGGATGACAGGGACTTCGCGGTCAGAAGCGCTCGTCGCTGCCCAGGTAACGCCACTGCCCCGCAGGCAGTGGTCCCAGTGCCACGCGGCCAATCCGCAGCCGACGCACGGCCGCGACCTGCAGGCCGGCAGCGGTGACCGCCACGCGCAGGCCCTTGGCCGTCAGGCCCTTGCCGGCGAAGCGCAGGCGCTGCTCGCTCTGCCAGCTGACCTTGGCGCCGCCCGATTCCTGCTGCAGCCGCGCCATCAGCCACGGGCCGCGCTCGGGACCGCCTTCGGCCACTTCGATCAGGTATTCCTGTTCGGTGCGGCCCAGATTGCGCTGCAGATGGGCCAGCGTGGCCGGGTCCTGGCTGACCACCACCAGGCCGCTGTCGCTGGCCGGAAGCGAGGCGGCCAGCTGCAGGCCGTGGAAGTGACGCTGAAGCGGACGGATGTCGCTGGCATCAAGTTCGCTGCGGCTGTCACTGCTGACCAGCGCACACAGGGTTTCAGCGGCAACACCTGCCGGCTTGTGCAGCAGCATGCTGACCCGCTCGGCCTTTTCATCGCTGGCCTGCTCGGCCACGACGATCACCGCGCTGTCATCGACCGGGCGCTGCGGCTGCTCGACCACCTCGCCATTGACGCTGACCCAGCCGCCTTCGATGTAGCGCCGCGCTTCACCGCGCGGGATGCCGAGCAGGGCGGACAGGCGTTTGTCGAGGCGGATCGGTTCCATGGCGGAAAGGTCAGGCAGGGGGCGCGCAGTGTAGCCGCTGCGGCCGGTCAGCGCTGGCCGCGGTTGGCCAGCTCGGTCAGGTACAGGCGGGTATCGAACTCCAGCTGCAGGTACTCCGGCTCCATGTGCTGGCACAGCTGGTAGAAGGCCTTGTTGTGATCGGCTTCCTTCAGGTGGGCCAGTTCATGCACCACGATCATGCGCAGGAACGCCGCTGGTGCCTGGCGGAACACGGTGGCGATGCGGATCTCGCGGCTGGCCTTGAGGCGGCCGCCGTGCACGCGGGAGATGGCGGTATGGGTGCCCAGCGCGTGCTTGATCACTTCCAGCGTGTTGTCGTAGCAGACCTTGTTGAGCGGCACCGACTTGCGCAGGTAGCGGTCCTTCAGCTCCTGCGTGTAGTCGTACAGCTGGCGGTCGCTGCGCACCTCGTGCGGATCGGGATAGCGCTGCTGCAGCCAGGGGCCGAGCTTGCCCTGCGCCAGTAGTTCACTGACCTGGGCGACCAGGGGTTCGGGATAGCCGGTGAGGTACTTCAGGACTGCCATGCAGGGGCGGCGGGGCGTCGGTAGAATGGGGCATCCAAGATTACACGCGGTACGCATCGACCATGGCAAAGCCCAACGCGCTGCAGGAACAATTGCTCAAGGCCGGCCTGGCCAAGAAGTCGCAGGCCAGCGCTGCCGCGAGCGCGCAGGCCAAGGCCCGGCAGGGCAAGGCCGAATCGACCTCGGCCGATGTCCAGCGCGAGGCTGAACGGGCCCGCGCCGAGAAGGTCGAGCGCGACCGCGCACTGGCCGCCGAGCGCAATGCCCAGGCCAGGCAGGCTGAACAGAAGGCCCAGGCCCGGCAGATCATCACGGCCCATGCCGTGCCTCACAAGGGCGACGACGAGTACCGCTTCAGCGATGGCGTGGCGATCCGCACCCTGCTGATCGACCCCAAGCTGCGCAAGGCGCTGTCGGTGGGCGTGCTGGTCATCGTTGCCCTCGGCGACGGTTACGCCCTGCTGCCGCGTGCCGCTGCCGAAAAAGTGCGTGAACGCGCCCCGGAGGCGATCATCGTCGACCACGGCCAGCCGGGCTCGACCGCCGAGATCTCCACCGGCAATGCCGAGGACGACGCCTACTACGCGCAGTTCCAGGTGCCGGACGACCTGGTCTGGTAAGCCAAAAAGGGGACGGAGGGGATTAAGCCGCAAATGGCTTGCTCCGGCCCGTCTGCCTTCTGCTCAGCTTGCTGAAGGCCCGCCGGTCATGGTTCGGCGCTACCGTTTACTGCGCGGTGTATCGTCCCCATATCAGGCGACACACCTGCGGAGGATGGCCATGGCCACCGGTTGGGCGGGAGACGGCGCGGTCCAGGACCAGATCGACGCCACCGTCGACGATGCGATCGCCCGCGCGAGGCGCCAGCTGCGCGAGGGTCCTGGTCTGGAACATTGTGAGGAATGCGACGCGCCGATCCCGTTGGCGCGGCGCCAGGCTGTGCCCGGGGTACGGCTGTGCGTGGCGTGCCAGCAGGCGCATGACGACGAAGCGCAGGCGCATGCCGGCTACAACCGGCGTGGCAGCAAGGACAGCCAGTTGAGGTAAGGGGTGTTTTATTGCAGGGCTGCGCCCTGCACCTGCAGAAGCAACGTCAACATCAAAGGCTGGCATTCCGTGGGTTGGCAGGGCGGTGTCGGAGTGCGGGGACGCCGTGAACCCGTCCATGGGGGCTTGGCCGCGGCATCCATGCCGCGGACACCCCGCACTTCGACACCGCCCCGCCTCTGACAGATTTCCGCGATCTGTTGGAACCCGCTGCTGATGCCGACCGTTGGTCGGCACGGGGTCGGATTCAATTTTGACTATCGATATCTGACAGATGTGCCGACCAACGGTCGGCACCCACCAACAGCGCGCGGAATCTGTCAGAGGTGGGGCGGTGTGGGTTGGCAGGACCGTTGGCGCCATGGATGGCGCCATCGAGCCCCCATGGTGAAGTGACCCCCGGGAGTTGGACGCTAGATCCAACCCCGAGGGATACATGAACAAATACGACGCGCGTTTCAAACTGCAGGTCGCCAAAGAGGCCTGCAAGACCTCCACATCGGTCAAAGCCATTGCCCGTCGCCACGGCCTGGAGTTCTCCACGGTCAGGCGCTGGGTGGCGACCTATCGGCTGCATGGTTGGCGGGGATTTCATCGCCAGGCCCGGTCCTATGACCTCCCGTTCAAGCTGGCTGTCCTGGAGAAGATGAGCCAGGACGGCCTGTCCGGGCGCGAGGCCACCACCTACTTTCAAATTGGCGATGCCGGCGCGGTGGGGCGATGGCGGCGCCTGTATGCTCAAGGCGGTGCCCAAGCGTTGGCACCCCCTCCGCCGCCGCCCCGAAAGCCGATGAAGAAGACCCGTTCGTCCAAGCCGCCTGAAGATATGAGCCGCGATGAGCTGCTCAAGGAAGTCGCCTATCTGCGTGCGGAGACCGACTACCTAAAAAAACTCGATGCCTTGATCCGGGAAGAGCAGGCGGCGCAGGACGCAAAGCGCAAGCCGTCCAAGGATTGAGGCAGGTTCATACGCTGTCGCTTCTGCTCGAAGCAGCTGAGCTGTCACGCAGTACGTTCTATTACCAGAACCATGTCCTGGCCCATCCGGATCAGGATGAGGCAGCCCTGTGCGAGCGCATCCGTGCAATCTACGATCAAAGCCAAGGGCGCTATGGCTATCGCACGGTGACGCTGGAATTAGCCAATCAGGGCCATCGGACCAATCACAAGCGGGTTCAGCGCCTGATGGGGGAGATGGGGCTGAAATCGCGGGTGCGTGTGAAGCGCTACCAGGCCTTCAAGGGGGCGGCCAATGTTGTGGTTGGCAATGACCTCAATCGCCAGTTCCATGCAGAGCGGCCCAACCAGAAGTGGGTGACTGACGTGACCGAGTTCAAGGTGCAGGGTATGAAGCTGTACCTGTCGCCGATCATGGACCTCTACAACGGCGAAATCGTGGCTTATCAGATCAAGCGTCGGCCCGTATTTGATCTGGTGGGTCAAATGCTGGAGGAGGCCATCAAGAAGCTTTCCCCGGATGAGCGCCCCATGATCCACTCCGACCAGGGCTGGCAGTACCAGCATGAAAACTACCGGCACATGCTGGAAAAGCACTCGTTGAAGCAAAGCATGTCCCGGCGCGGCAACTGCCTGGACAATGCGGCGATGGAGAGCTTCTTTGGAACGCTGAAGTCGGAGTTCTTCTACCTGAACAGCTTTGACAGCCTCGAGAGTCTGGAGGCTGGGCTGGTGGAATACATCCAGTACTACAACGAAGAACGCATCAAACTGAAACTGAAAGGTCTGAGCCCGGTAAAGTACCGGGAGCAGGCCCAATCGGCCGCCTGACCCCGTCCAAGTCTCGGGGGTCACTTCATGGACGGGTTTACGGCGTGTCCTGACCACCCACACCGCCCCGCCATCCCACGGAATGCCGCTCTTGATCTTGCTTCGGCTTCGGCCTCTGCAGGTGCAGGGCGCAGCCCTGCAAAGAAGAACCTCCCTCAGCCGTCGCCCTGGATGCCGCCGGGGGCCTGCGTCGGGTCGCGCCAGCGGCGCACCGTGCGCTGGAAGAACAGGTTGTTCGGCAGCTGCAGCACCGTGCCCTCGTGGCCGTCGCCGGTCTCCTGCAGCGTGGTGTAGATCAGGTTCACGTCGATCACCCGGCCCTTCAGGCCCGGCTTCTCGCCGTTTTCCAGCACCTCGATGTAGTCGTGCAGGCGGAACGGGCGGGTGGTGAAGATCAGCAGCGTGCAGAAGATGTTGGACAGCACGCTCCACGCCGCGAAGAAGGCCACCGCGCCCACGGCTGCGAAGCCGGTGAACGCGGTCCACAGCACCGACGGCTTCGCGCCGAGCAGGCTGAGGATGTACAGCAGGGCACTGAAATAGACCACGAAACTGGTGATCCGGCGCGCGCCCATCACCATTTCCGGCGGCAGCGTGTAGTGCTCGGCAAAGCGGCGGATCAGGCGACGGGCGAGCACGCGCAGGAGCCATGCGACCAGCAGCACCAGTACGATCTGCAGCGCCACGCCGGCGTAGTTCAACCACGGGTGGGTCCAGGCGGGCAGGTGATCCTTCAGCGACAACATCATGGGGCGAAAACAGGCGGCGGGAACGGCCCCTGATGTTACCCGGCGCGTGCGGGGGATTCGACCGCCGGGTTCCAGGCCACGCACACCAGCTCTTGGCGGTGCTGCTGCAGGCAGGCGCGGCCATTGTCGGGACGCAGCTGCAGTGACAGGCCCAGCGCCTGCAGCAGGACACAGGCGGTGATCACCAGCAGGGCGGCGCAGGATGGGCTGGACATGGCAGGACTCCTGGACGGCAATTTCGCGAAGGACCTTTCATGGATGCAGCAGCCACCCAAAGGGTTGCATGCCATCGATCATCGATCGGCTCTAAACCTTTTCCCGGGTCGCCGCATCCAAGCGATATGCTCGACACCACCATGCCCGCGCCGCCTGCCGCCAACGACGCCGTCGATGAACCCGCCCTGGTGCGGGCGGCGGCCGCCGGTGATACCGCTGCCTATGAACTGCTGTACCGGCGCCACGCGCCCCGTGTATTCGCTGTGCTGTGGCGGTTGTGTGGCGGCCAGCAGGCACGCGCCGAGGACGCGCTGCAGGAAGCGTTCCTGCAGGCGTGGAAGGCGCTGCCGGGCTTCCGTTTCGAGAGCAGCCTGTCGACCTGGCTGCACCGGCTGGGCGTCAACGCGGCACTGATGGAGCTGCGCGGACGAGCCGGCGGGCAGGATCACGACCGCCTCGACGAAGTGGACGGAGGGTTGCAGGAGCTGGCAGTACACGATCGTTGCGCCGGCACCGAACGCGACCTCGAACGGGCACTGTCGACACTGCCGCCACGGGCACGTGCGGTACTGGTACTGCACGACATCGAAGGCTGGAAACACCAGGAAATCGCCGAACAGCTGCAGATGGCCGTCGGCAGTTCCAAGGCACAGTTGCATCGTGCGCGCGGCCTGTTGCGCGCACGGCTGGGAGACATGACATGAGTACACACGACCACGATTCCGACCACGATCTGCTGGCCCGGCTGCGCGCGCTGCCGACCGAACGCGGCGTACCCACCGATGGCTGGGCACGCCTGTCGGCGCAGCTGCCGCCGCGTGAACCGCAGGCGGCACCTGCGCCGGGCGACAACGTGGTGGCCCTGCCAGCGCGCTCGCGGCGTCGCTGGTGGCTGCCGGTCGGTGCGGCATTGGCGGCCAGCCTGGCGCTCTACGCGGTGGCACCGTGGCGGCATGCGCAGCCGGAGGTGCCGGTACCTTCAGCGCTGCAGCTGCAGGCGGCGGCGATGACCGAGCAGTACCAGCAGGCCGTCGCTTCGCTGCCCGATGGACGGGCGCCGGAATGGCAGCCGGCGCTGCACGAACTGGATGAAAGCGCAGCGCAGATCCGTGCCGCCCTGGCGCAGGACCCGCGTGCGCCGCACCTGCTTGGCCAGCTCAAGCGCACCTATGCGCTGCGGCTGGAACTGACCCGGCAGGCGGCCTATGCCGCCGAGTCCGGCTTGACGACCTGAGGAGACCCCCATGACCCGAACCCTGATTTCCTGCTGTGTCGCGCTGCTGCTGGCCCCTGCCGTGGCGCTGGCCGACACCCGCATTGACGAGCGCCACACCCTGGCCGCGGGCGGTCGCATCGAGCTGAGCAATGTGGCCGGCAAGGTGACCGTGCGTGGCTGGGACCGCAATGACGTGCAGCTCACCGGCACGCTCAGCGACGGCCTGCAGCTGCGTCAGGAGAAAAGTGCCAACCGTGTGCGCTGGGAGATCGAATACCCGCGCCGCAGCAGCAATGGTGGCGCGACGCTGGTACTGAACGTGCCGCGCTCGGTGGAGCTGCTGCTGAGCACGGTCAGCGCCAGTCAGGACATCAGTGGCATCGATGTGCGACGGCTGCAGGCCGACACGGTCAGCGGCAGCCTGAGCGCGGCTGGCCGCAGTGGCGACAGCAAGCTCAACACGGTCAGTGGCAGCGTCAGCGCACGCCTGCAGACGCCGAAGCTGGACGTGAACACGGTCAGTGGCCGGATCGAGGCCGGCGGCGGCGTGTCCGGTGATATCGGTGCGCAGACGGTGTCCGGCCGGGTCGAGGTGGACGCCGGGCGCGTGCAGCGGCTGGCGGTGGAGACCGTCTCGGGCAGCATCGATCTGGCAGCGGCCGGGTTGGCTCCCGGCGGCCGCATCAACGTCGAATCGGTCAGTGCCTCGGTCACGCTGAGCCTGCCGCGCACGGTGTCGGCACAGCTGTCGGTGAACAGCTTCAGTGGTTCGATCAACAGTGACGCCGGGCAGGTGGAGCGGCCGCGCTATGGGCCGGGCAGCCACCTCGATACGCGTCTGGGCGGCGGTGATGGTGACATCCGCATCCAGTCGCATTCGGGCAGTGTGCGGGTACGCCTGGACCGCTGAACGCGATCCGGCAGGCCGCGGCGGCAGCGCCGCCGCGGTCGGTACTGGGTCAGCTGGCTTTCTTCAGCGCCCAGGTGGTGCCGAGGACTTCGATCTTGCCACCGGCCTTGCGGAACGCTGCCAGGTCCGAAGCGATCGAATCGCTGCTGACCACAGTGCTGGCGGCCGCGCCCTTGCGTTCGCTGCGGATGCTGTTGCTGGCCTTCGCGGGGGTCTTTGCCTTGCGGGGCATGGTTGCTCCTGTCAGGTGGAAGGGGAGGAAAGCGCCCAGGCATCGGCCTGGCGCAGGTAGTCCTGCCGCTCGCGGCGGCAGTCATCGCCGCCCATCGAAAACTGGCGGCAGATCGCCGGGCGCTGCGAATAGATCGTGCAGCGCAGGTGATAGGGATCGATCGCCGCGCACCAGCCTTCCTCGTTGCGCGCCATCACGGCACGGCCGTGGGTGTCGCGTGACAGGAACTGGCCGGGCACGTGGTCGCCGGGCTGCAGCAGCACGGGCAGCCGGCAACAGACCGCGTCACAACGGCGGCAGTCGATGGGTGCAGGTGCTGCGTCAGGTTGTAAGGCCACAGGGGCCTGGCGGGTGCCCAAAGCGGGTCTCGATGGCGGCTCAGGTGCTGCGCGGACCATGAACGAGCCAGGAAGGCATGGCCGCTAGGCCCGCGGGGCGGGCCAGGCTGCACTGTGGACACACACCGGCGTGGCCGGCGGAAGGTGCAGCGTGGTTCTAGCCGACCAAGAGTAACTTAGACCGCGTAACGTTTTGTTAATCCTGGCTGGCTGCCGCCAGCGCAAGGCCCTGGACCACGCCCAGCGAGGGCTCGCCGTGGACCATGCGGGCCCCCGGGAAGGCCTCGGCCACGGCCTGGCGCAGGTAGCCGGCACGGGACATGCCACCGGTCAGGAACACCGCGTCCGGGTCGCCGCCGATGTCGCTGCGGACCTGGGCCAGCAGCTCGCGGATCTGCTCCAGGTAGCCATGGGCGGCGGCGGCCAGGCCGTCGGCGCTGCTGTCGGCATGCAGGTCGCGGGCGATGTAGTCCAGCGTGCTGCGGTGCTCGCTGGCGGCGCTGAGGGCAATCTTGGCGCGTTCGACATCGCGGTACAGGCGGGCGGTATTGCCGGTGTCCTGCAGGGCCTGCAGGCGCGCGCCCCACGGGTCGTCGACGTGATCGTATTTGTGCTGGCGGAAGTCGCGCTGGCGCGTCATGTCCTGCACGGTGGCGGCTTCCACGTAGTGGTGGGCGGGCACGCGGGTGATGCCGCGGCCGAACAGCGGCATGTAGCTGGACAGGCTCAGCGCCAGATCGATGTCGGTACCGCCACGGGCGATACCCCAGGCGCGGTGGATGCGCGGCGCAGCATCGCCACCAACCTCGGCGTGGGCGATATCGGTGGTACCGCCGCCGATGTCAACGATCACCGCCTGGTGCCGCTCGCGGCTTTCGGCGTGGTAATGCATGGCCGCCGCGGCCGGTTCCTCGAGGAAATCGATCTGGTCGAAACCGGCCTGGGTGGCGGCTTCGCGCAGGATGTCCAGTGCCTGATCGTTGCCGGCCGCGCCGATCGAGCTGCGGAACTGCACCGGGCGGCCGAGCAGGGCGGCACGCAGCGGCTGGCCAAGCTGGGCGCTGGCGGTCAGGCGGATGTGCTCGAGGATGTGCGCGGCGATGCCGGTGATGGTCTGCTTCGCGCGCGGGTGCAGGTTGTAGCCCAGCATCGACTTCGGGCTCTGCACCAGGTTGCCTTCGTGTTCCTCGAAATAGGCTTCCAGCGCGTCGTCGCCGTAGACCGCGTTCTGCAGCAGGTCGCTGGCGCTGCGCTCCTTGCCGGCGCGGGCTTCCATCCATTCCCGGCGCAGTGCGCGCAGGGCTTCGCGGCGCAGCGCCTGCGGCGTGCGTTCCTGGCCGGCGGCACGGGCCGCGCGCGCGGCGCTGTCGATCATCTGCTGCAGCTCGTGTTCCTGGCCGGCGTCGAGCTGGAAGTCGTCCGGGTCGGGCACCACGCCAGGGAAGTACACGCTGGTACGGAACTGCTCGGCGTCGCCGAAGCGGATCGGCAGCAGTTTCCCCTCATGCACGATGGCGGCGGCGGAGTTGCTGGTACCGAAGTCGATGCCGAGGCGCATGGGGAGTTCCGGGGGCGATCAGGGGCCGCGCACTCTGCTGCAGTTCGTCGCCGACTGCAAGTTCCCGTCGCTTGCCGGTGTGGAACGAGTCAAGGAGTTTCCCGGGCACCACCCCCGAAAAGAGGGGGGAAGGGCTGGGCGGTTACAATGGCGGCTGTTGATTCACTTTGAGGTACTTGCTGATGTCTTCTGCCCCCGCCTGCCCGCAGTGCACCCTGGAAAACACCTACGCCGATGGTGCGCTGTGGATCTGCGCCGACTGCGGTTTCGAATGGACCGCCGAGGAAAGCGCCGGTTCCACCCTGGTCGCGCGTGACAGCAACGGCAACACCCTGCAGGCCGGCGACACCGTCACCGTGATCAAGGACCTGAAGGTCAAGGGCTCCTCGATCCCGCTCAAGCAGGGCACCGTGATCCGCAACATCCGCCTGGTCGAGGATGACGCCGAGCACATCGAAGGCAACTCGGACAAGATCAAGGGTTTGGTCCTGAAGACCTGCTTCCTCAAGAAGGCCTGATCGCCTTCAGCGCTTGGCCTGCTGCTGCGCGCGCCAGCGGGCCAGGCTGTCCAGCTTGGCCTGGTAGCGCGCCTGCTCCGGCGCGCCCCCCAGTTCCTGCGCACGCAGCAGTTCGCGATCGGCGCGCTTGAGCTGGCCAGCCAGGAAATAGACGCGTGCCAGCCCGAAGTGGAACTGATGCGCGGTGTCATACAGGCGCACGGCCTGCCGGTAATAGCGGATCGCCTGGTCCAGCTGGCCGGCACGTTCGGCCTTGGCGCCGAACATGTATTGCGCGAACGGGTCTTCGCGCTGCACCGACTTCAACCGGCGCTCAAGTGACTGCGCCTGCGCGGTCAAGCCCAGGCTGCGGAACAGCGCGGAGGCATTGGTCAGTGCGGCATCCTGGCGGCCTTCCAGCTGCAGCGATCGGTCCAGCGCCTGCCGCGCCGCCTCGTTGTTGCCTTCGCGGTGGTCGAGCACGCCGAGGTTGTTCCACACCGGAGCGAACCCGCTGTCCTGAGCCAGGGACGCGTCGAAGAATGCACGCGCGCCGACGAAATCACCGTCGGCGAGGCGCTCCGCACCCCGGTTGTTGTAGAAATGCGCCAACGCCCGCGCACGGCTGACGGGAACCGGCCCGCGGCGGTCATAGAGCACATTGCGGTCCAGATCGACGGTACCGAAGCGCCCACCGACGTCGACGCCGGCGTTGACATGGCCGACGCTGTAGACCACGCCCGCATCCTGGTCCTGGTACCAGGACACCACCTGCCCGACTTCCTGCACGCGGGCCTGGATGCCAGCCTCCCGCGCAAGCGTCACGAACAGCAGGGTGAAGGCCAGGCAGTTGGCGCGGCGGTGTTGCCAGATATCGCTGACGGTGTAGGTCGCATTGGCGTCGTACTGCAGGTCCAGCCCGTGCTGGTCGAAGATCATCTCCACGAGCGCCTGCAGCCGCTGGTCGCGGGAGTAGCTGCGCTGGATCACCTGCTTCTGGAGCATCGCGCGCAGGTCCGCGGGAATGGCGAACACTTCTTCCGGGGTCGGCACACGTGCGGCCGACACGGTGATGGTCGGGGTCGTCACCACATAGGCGGGCGGTGCCTGGCCTGCGCCGAAGGCAGGAGCACAGAAGGCCAGCAGCGAAAGAGTGAGGCAATGGGCGGCAGAACGGTACATGACGGTTCCCGGCAGCGGCGGGCGCTCCCGCCTGTGGCGAGTGTATGCCCATGGATGTCCGGCTGCAGCGACCGTTGGTCGGCGCCGCGTTCATCCACAACCGGTGTGGACCAGCGCTCGACAAAGCTGTGGACAACTGGCTCCGGGCCCCGCCCGGCAAGCGTTGTGAGTGCGTGGTGAAAAAACCGCCAGCTTGCCCGGCGCCGGCACAGGCGGGATGATCAGGTCATGGACTTCTCACCGCTGACGCTTGCCCCGGCGCAGTGGCAGGCGCTGCAGGACAGCTATGCAACGCCGCCACGGGCCTACCACCACTTCGGCCATGTGCGCGCGGTGCTGCAGCACTGCCAGGAGGTCGCCGATGGCCCCGGCTGGAAGCAGCCGGCCGAGATCTATCTGGCCGTGCTCTATCACGATGCGATCTACCAGGCGGGGCGCAAGGACAACGAGGCGCGTTCGGCGCAGCTGGCTCTGCAGGCGATCGCACAGGCGCCAGAGCTTGCCACTGTCGACGCCGCTCGCGTGGAGCAATTGATCCTGCTGACCGCCCGCCACGGCGCGCTTGGTCCAGAGGATGTGGATGCCGAGGCGGCGCTGTTCCTGGACTGCGACATGGCCATCCTGGCCGCGCCGGAGCCGGTGTTCGCTGCCTATGACCGTGGCGTGGCCGAAGAATACAAAGGGGTGGTGCCGGGCTTCCTGTACCGTGCCGGCCGTCGCCGCTTCCTGCAGGGCCTGCTGCGCGCTCCGCGGATCTTCCTCAGCGGGTTCTTCCACCAGCGCCTGGACGCGGCCGCCCGTGACAACCTGCGACGTCAGTTGGGCGTTTGAGCCGGCCCGGTACACTGGTGACCTGTTTCCAATGATTGCCGTTTCCGACCGTGTCCGTCCCTGATCCCGATCCCCGCCCGCTGCCACCGGAAGAACCCGGCCCCAACGAATGCTGCGGCAGTGGTTGCCCGCTGTGTGTGCTGGACCTGTATTCCGATGAGCTGCAGCGCTACCGCAAGGCGCTGGCCGAGTGGAAGACGCGGCATCCAGAGGCCGCACCATGAGCCGTGCACGCCCGGCGGCGGTGCTGGCGCTGGTGGCACTGGTGCTGTTCGTGGCCACCGCGCTGTGGACCCAGGTTGCGCGCAGTGATCTGGACTGGGTGCGGGCGACCTTGAGCCTGTACCTGCACGGGCCGTGGGGGCTGGCATTGCGCGCTGCCTACTGCCTGCTGGCGCTGGCCATTGCGGCGCTTGGCATTGCGCTGTATCGCGGCAGCATCGGCCCGCGGCGCAGTGCGGCCGCACCATTGCTGTTCACGGTTTCCGCGCTGGGCCTGGCGACGGTCGCCATCGGCGACAGCTGGCTGCCTGAAGCAACACCGCTGCTGGCACCGTTCATCCATGGGCTGGCAGCCAACACGGCGTTCCTGTGTGCCAGCGTCGGCATGCTGCTGCAGGCCTGGTATCTGCGCCGCGAACCGGGTTGGCAGTCCGCTGCGGGCCTGCTCTGGGGCTGGGCATGGCTGGCCTTTGTGCTGCTGTGGCTGCATGTGCTGTGGCGTGGTGGTCCACCGCGTGGGCTGGGACAGAAAGTGGTGATCGCGGTGATCGTTGGCTGGCTGCTGTATCTGGCGATGGCGCTGTACCGTCGCAGCCGTCGGGCCGCAGCCCACTGAATCCCCAACGGCCTGCGCCGGTACGTGCCGTGCACGCGGCGGCGGCGTATCGTGTGCGCATTCCATCGGGGATGCGATATGAAGCGTGCAGGGCTGGGCAGGGCAATGGGTGTGGTACTGGCGCTGGCCGCGCTGCCGGCAACGGCGGCCGTGACCCCGCAGCAGTTCAGCCATGGGCGGTTCGAGCAGATTCCGGTGCACATGCCATCCGGCACGCCGCAACGGGTGGTGATCTGGTTCCACGAACCCACGGCCGGTGGTGACACCAGCCGCCTGCCGATCGAGGCCCTGCGTGCCGATGGCGCGCTGGTCGCGGCAGTGGACATTGCGCACCTGCGCGGTGTGCTCAAGCGCGAGGGGGACCCGACCTGTTCGTTCGGTTCCGGTGACGTCGAGAATTTCTCACGTTGGCTGCAGGCCTCGCTGCATCTGCCCGGCTACCACCTGCCGCTGGTCGGCGGTGATGGCGAAGGTGCCGAGATGGCCTATTCGCTGGCAGCGCAGGCCGATACCCAAGTGTTTGCCGGTGTACTGACTACCGGCTTCTGCCCGGACCACAACCACCAGCGCATGGTCTGCGGCGATGGTGTGAAGCACGACAGGCTGCAGCCGGCCGAACTGAATTTTCCGTGGTTGAGCGCGGCCGGTGACCGCGGCTGCAAGGTCGGCCAGGCCAGCGCGTTCGTGCAGCAGGTCGCGATGGCACGCGAGTTCAAGCGCACCGCGCGCGGTGATGCGTCACCGGGCCTGGTGGCTGCGGCACGGGTGATCGGCGCGCAGGCCGGCGTCAGCCTGGCACCGCCGCCTGCTGCACTGAAGGGCCTGCCCGTGGTGGAAATGCCGGCGACCGGCAGCGGCGATACGCTGGCGGTGTTCGTCTCCGGTGACGGTGGCTGGGCTGGCCTGGACAAGAACGTGGCGTCGTCACTCAACGAGCATGGCGTGGCGGTCGTCGGCATCGATTCGCTGCGCTACTTCTGGAGCGAGCGCACACCGAAGGGCTTTGCGGGCGACCTGCAGAAGATCATCGACCACTACCGCCAGCAATGGCGCCGCGACAAGGTGATGTTGATCGGTTTCTCGCAGGGCGCCGACGTGCTGCCGGCCACCATAAACCAGCTCGACGTCGGCACCCGTGAGGCGCTGGAGCGCATCGTGCTGCTGTCGGTGGGCAGGAAGGCCGACTTCGAATTCCATGTCAGCAACTGGCTGGGCGGTGGCGGCGACGGCCTGCCGATCGCACCGGAAGTGGCCAGGCTGCCGGCGGAAAAAACGCTGTGCGTGTACGGCGACAAGGATGAGGACGCGCTGTGCCCGGATCTGCCGGCCAATGACGGCGTGAGGAAGGTGAAGCTGCCGGGCGATCACCATTTCGGTGGCGATTACGACCGCCTCGCCGAAGTGATCCTGAAGGGCGGGGTGTAGCGTTTGGTAGACGCCGATCTTGGTCGGCGCTGGGGCTGAAGGCGCCGCGGGCTGAGCGTGTCGACCAGGGTCGACACCTACCAGGCGCATGTAGCGTCGAGCCACGCCCGACGGCTGTTGGTAGACGCCGACCTTGGTCGGCGCTGGGGCTGAAGGCGCTGCGGGATGAGCGTGTCGACCAAGGTCGACACCTACCAGGCGCATGTAGCGTCGAGCCACGCCCGACGGCTGTAGGTAGACGCCGACCTTGGTCGGCGCCGGGGCTGAAGGCACCGCAGGATGAGCGTGTCGACCAAGGTCGACACCTACCGGGCGCATGTAGCGTCGAGCCACGCTCGACGGCTGCTGGTAGACGCCGACCTTGGTCGGCGCTGGGGCTGAAGGTGCCGTGGAATGAGCGTGTCCACCAAGGTCGACACCTACCAGGCGCATGTAGCGTCGAGCCACGCTCGACGGCTGTTGGTAGACGCCGACCTTGGTCGGCGCTGGGGCTGAAGGCGCTGCGGGATGAGCGTGTCGACCAAGGTCGACACCTACCAGGCGCATGTAGCGTCGAGCCACGCCCGACGGCTGTAGGTAGACGCCGACCTTGGTCGGCGCCGGGGCTGAAGGCACCGCGGGATGAGCGTGTCGACCAAGGTCGACACCTACCGGGCGCATGTAGCGTCGAGCCACGCTCGACGGCTGCTGGTAGACGCCGACCTTGGTCGGCGCTGGGGCTGAAGGTGCCGTGGAATGAGCGTGTCCACCAAGGTCGACACCTACCGGGTGGCAGGTAGCGCCGGGTCATGCCCGGCGGATCGCGGCTTCAATTCCGCCGCGGATCCAGCGAGATCAGGCGCGTGGCATCCAGCAGCGCGGCCGGCAGATGCATGCCGCCGGGCGCGGCGAGATAGCGCGGCCGCCACTGCGGATCGAACTTCGATTTGAAGCGGCGCAGGCCACTGAATCCATAGAAGCGTTCGCCGTGCCGCGCCAGCAGTCCGGCCAGTCGGTTCCAGCGACCGGCCAGCCGATGCTGTGCCAGCCCGGACAACGGTGCCATGCCAAGCGAGAAACGCGCATAGCCCTGCGCGCGGCCCCACAGGAACAGTTCGATGAAGAGGAAGTCCATCGTGCCCTTCGGTGCTTCGTTGACGTGGCGCATCAGGTCGACCGACAGCTCGGCGCCGGCCGGTGCCTGCCACAGGTTGGCGAACGCCACGATCTGGCCCTCGGCCTCAACCAGCGCCACCGGGAAGCGCACCAGGTAATCCGGGTCGTAGCTGCCCAGCGAGAAGCCCTTCTCATCGCCGGCCTTGTCTTCCAGCCATGCGTTGGAAATTGCGTGCAGGCGCGGCAGCAGGCTGGGAATTTCCTCCACCGGTGCCACGCGGAAGGTCAGGCCACCGCGCTTGCCCCGGTTCCAGGCTTGGCGCAGATCGGCGCGTTCGCGGCCTTCCAGGCCGAAGTCATGCAGCGGCACCATCGCTTCCTCGCCCAGCTTGACCAGGCCCAGGCCCAGGTCGAGGTAGGTCTGCCAGTAGGTCTCGCCCACTTGGTAGAACACCGGGCGCAGGCCCAGCCGGTCGGCTTCCTCGCGGAAGCGCCAGATCAACGCGCGCGCCACGTCAGGCGGGCCGACCGGATCGCCCATCGCGATCAGCGAACCGCCGTAGCGCTGCATCATCACGAAGCCCTGTTTCGCGTCATCGCGCAGCACCGCCTTGTCGGCGGTCAGTACCAGGCAGGCCTGGGTATCGGTGGCACCGGCCAATACCGGCGCCAGCGACTGCAGCGTGGCTTCGTCGGCGGGTTGCAGCGGGCTGCGCGTGCTGTGCAGCAGCCGCGCCAGGCCGAACATCACCAGCGCGATGGCGACCACCAGCAACGCACGCAGTGCGCGCGGTGCATTGCCCGACACCGCGAACTGCCACCACAGCTCGTTCTGGTACTCGACGTGGCTGTAAGTGAAGAACAGCAGCCAGGTGACCGCAACCAGCACCAGGCCGAGATTGCGCAGCCACGGCCACGACCAGGCTTCGTCCAGCAGGGCACCCTGGCGGTAGAACTCGCGGCGTGCGGCCCAAAGTGCCATCGCCACCAGCACTGCCGAGACCGCGATCAACAGCTGGCCACCACGCAGCCACAGTGGCAGCGGGGTGATCACGCACACTGCCATCGCCAGCATCCACGCCGCATGGCTGCGCCGGGCCAGGCCCTGGCCGATCAGCAGCAGTGCAACGCCGCTGAGGCTGCCGATCAGATGGGATGTTTCCAGGATCGGCAGCGAGGCATTGACCAGGTGACGGCGAGGCGTCGGCAGCGTGCCGTCGATGACCAGCGCGGCGCCGATGCTGAACACCGCCAGCGCGATGATCTGCGGCAGCCACGGGCGCAGCGCGTTCCAGCCGGCACGCGTTGCGCCGGCGCTGGCCTGCAGCGGCTGACGCAGGGCGGGCGCAAGGGCGAGCAGGGTGGCCAGCACCAGCGGCAGCACGTAGTAGGTAACGCGGTAGATCAGCGCCGCCGCCAGTACCGCCGCCGGCGCCACCTGCGGCAACAGCTTCAGCAGGCTCCATTCGAACACGCCCAGGCCGGCCGGCACGGTGGAGACCAGGCCGGCCAGCACTGCCACCAGGTACAGGCCGACGAAGCCCGGCAGGCCGGTCGGCGTGGAGTCCGGCAGCAGCACGTAGAACGCGGCACTGGCCAGCACCAGCTCGATCACGCTGAGCACGGTGACGCCGATCATGGTGCGGCGGTCGGGCAGCCACAAGGCATGACCGAACACACGGAACTGCCGTCCTTCGCGGCCGACCAGCAGCACCGTGGCGAGGTAGGCGAGCAACGCGACGATGCCGACGATACGTACCGCATTGGGATCCAGCGGCAGCGCCAAGGCTGCGGCAGCCGCTTCCATGCACAGCGCCACACTGATCAGCAGCCATGCACCGAACACGAAGCCGAGCGTGCTCATCAGCACCACCTGGCCGATCTGCGCCAGGTCCAGGCCGGCGCTGCGGTAGCCACGCAGGCGCACCGCGCCGCCGGTCAACGCGGCAAAACCCACGGTCTGGCCCAGCGTGTGCGCAAGGAATGCAGTGATGCCGACGCGCGCGGGGTGCACGCGGATGCCGCTGCGACGCAGGCCGATGGCATCGAAACCGATCAGGCAGGCGTAACTGGCCAGGCCGAGTACCACGGTGAGCGCGATCTGCGTGCCGCTGAGCTGCCGGAACGCTTGGCGGATGGCGCGATAGCCGTGCTCGTCGAACTCGTTGGCCAGGCCGTGCAGGGCCAGGGCGAGGATCAGCAGGGGGATGACGATGGTGGCAACCCGCTTCCAGGTTGGCGTGGAAGAGGCGGTGGTGGAGTCGACGGGGGCGGTCATCGGCGCAAGGGTGCGGCAGGAGGGGCGAGGGCGGTGTCAACGCGGGCGTGGCGCATCGTGCGCCTGTCATCGTCATTTGACCAGTGGGACCGTCCGAGTCTGGTAGTGACGTGTCGCGGAGGATGCCCGTGCACCCACCGTCGACCGGTTTGGAGGACAATGCAGGCCTGATCAACCGCAGGAGCCACGCCCATGATGGAGCGTTACGACGTCGGACCGCGCATGTCCGAAATGACCGTATACAACAAGGTCGCCTATCTCTCCGGCCAGATTCCGGAAGACACCAGCCAGGACATCACCGGCCAGACCCGGCAGGTGCTGGCAGAAATCGACAAGCTGCTGGCGTTGGTCGCCAGTGACCGCCAGCACGTGCTGCGCGCCGAGGTGTTCCTGGCCGACATGGCCGACTTCGACGGCATGAACAAGGCGTGGGATGAGTGGGTGGTCGAGGGTGCGACCCCGGCGCGTGCCACGGTCGAGGCCAAGCTGGCCCACGCTGACTGGAAGGTCGAGATCGTAGTGACGGCGGCGGTACCGTAACGGCAGGCAAGGTCAGGTCCCACCAGCGGAGGGTAGAGTCGACGGTTAGTCGACTATCGCGCGCAGCGCGGGGTTTTGCGCCGCCGGAACGAAGAGCAGTCGACAAACAGTCGACTCTACCCCGCCGCTCCACTGCCGGTTGGTCTGGTGGCTACGTTGGCACCAGCTCGATGCAGTCCACCGGGCACGGTGGAATGCACAGCTCGCAACCGGTGCACAGATCGGCAATGACCGTGTGCATGTACTTGGCGCCACCGACGATGGCATCCACCGGGCAGGCCTGGATGCACTTGGTGCAGCCGATGCAGTCGGCTTCCACGATCAATGCCACCTGCGGCGCCTTGTGCTCGCCGCGCGAACGATCAAACGGAATGGCGGGTACGTCCAGTACCTGCGCCAGTGCGCGCGCGCCAGCGTCGCCGCCCGGCGGGCAGCGGTCCACGCCTGCCTCGCCGCGCGCCATGGCCTGCGCGTACGGGCGGCAGCCGTCGTAGCCGCATTGCCCGCATTGGGTCTGCGGCAGCAGGCGGTCGAGGCGTTCGGTCAGGGGAGGAATCAGGCTCATGCGTGGCGAAGGCTGCGCGTTGGGGTTACTTCAAGGGCTTGCCACGGAACCAGCGCTCGTGGGCCAGCGCCAGCATCGGCTTGTCTTCGGAACTGTCACCGTAGGCATGGATGCGCACGTAGCGTGACAGATCGAACTGGCGACGGATGTGCTCGACCTTGCGCGGGCCACAGTCACCACCGGCATAGCGACCTGTGAGACGGCCGTCCTGGCTCTCCAGCCGGTTGCAGATCAACTGCAGGCCCAGTTGTTCGCACCACGGCCGCAGATACAGGTCCAGCGAGCCGGACACGATCACCACGGTGTGCTGCTGTTCCTTGTGCCAGCGGATCTGCTCCAGCATTTCCGGGCGCACCACGTCGGGCAGGAACTCACGCGAGAAGCCGGCGGCCAGCGTGGCGATGTCATCGCTGTGGCGGTCGCTGAAGGTCAAACGGGTGACGCGCGCGCGGATGCGCTCGGCCGAGATCAGTTTCAGCTTGTATGCGGCCAGCCACGGGCCGACTTTCCACCACGCCTGTGCCAGCTGTTCGGCCGTGGCCACGCGGCGCAGGAATCGGCCATAGGTATCGCAGGTGGTTACGGTGTGGTCGAAGTCGAACAGCGCCAGTTCCATTCCGTTGCCTCCCATCGCGTTGCCCCGAGGCCGGTGCTGCCGGCGGGCGTGGCCGCAACCACGCCCGCTGCGGGCATCAGCGGACTGGCATGCCCGGCTGCGCGCCGCTGTCGGCGTCCAGCAGCGCCAGCGCGCCGCCGTCGAAACCGGCCGACAGGATCATGCCTTCGCTCAGGCCGAAACGCATCTTGCGCGGGGCCAGGTTGGCGATGAACACCACACTGCGGCCGACCAGCTTCTCCGGCTCGCCGTAGCTGGCGCGGATGCCGGAGAAGATCTGGCGCTTGCCCAGCTCGCCGGCATCCAGTTCGAAGCGCAGCAGCTTGTCCGAGCCTTCCACGAACTCGCAGACCAGCACCTTGCCGATGCGCAGGTCGAGCTTGGCGAAATCGTCGATGCCGATGTAGGCCGGAGCATCGGCACCCTTGGCTTCGTCCTTGGCCGGTGCCGGTGCCGGTGCGGCCGGCTTGGCGGCGTCGGTCTTGGCGGCGGGGGCGGCAGCGGCGGCCGGCTGCAGGGTGTCCTTGGAGGCGTCGATCATGGCGTCAATCTTCTTCGGGTCGATACGGGTGAACAGCGGGGTGTAATCGGTGATGCGATGGCTCAGCAGCGGCTGCGCCAGTTCGGTCCAGTCGTTCACCGGTGCGGCCAGGAAGGCTTCGGCCTGTGCGGCGGTGGCCGGCAGCACCGGCTTCAGTGCGGTGACCAGCACGCGGAACAGGTTCAGGCCCTGGCTGCACACCGCCTGCAGCTGCGCGTCGGCGCCTTCCTGCTTGGCGATCACCCACGGCTTGACGTCGTCGATGTAGCGGTTGGCTTCATCGGCCAGGGTCATGGTCAGGCGGATCGCCGCGGCCGGATCGTTGCGCTCGTAGGCTTCACGGATCGGCGCCAAGCCGTCGACGAAGCGCTGGTACTGCGCCGCATCGGGCAGCTGTGCGGCCAGCTGGCCGTCGAAACGCTTGCTGATGAAGCCGGCGCAGCGGCTGGCCAGGTTGACGAACTTGCCGACCAGGTCGGCGTTGACGCGGGCGATGAAGTCACCCAGGTTCAGGTCGAGATCGTCGACGCCACCGCCGGACTTGGCGGCGTAGTAGTAGCGCAGCGCTTCCGGCTCCAGGCCGGCGTCGAGGAAGGTACGCGCCATCACGAAGGTGCCGCGCGATTTGCTCATCTTGGCGCCGTCTACGGTCAGGTAGCCGTTGACGTGCAGGCGGGTTGGCGCGCGGTGGCTGGTGCCATGCAGCACCGCCGGCCAGAACAGGCCGTGGAAGTTGACGATGTCCTTGCCGATGAAGTGGTGCAGCTCGGTGGCGGTGCCGGCGCGCAGATGCGCTTCGAAGTCTTCGCCGAGCTTGCCGCATAGGGTCTGGAAGCTGGACAGGTAGCCGATCGGCGCATCCAGCCAGACGTAGAAGTACTTGCCCGGCTGGCCCGGAATCTGGAAACCGAAGTACGGTGCGTCGCGCGAGATGTCCCACGCGCGCAGGCCACCTTCGGCATTGAGCCACTCACCCAGCTTGGCCTTCACGCCCGGCAGGGCGACATCGCCGGCCAGCCATTCGCGCAGGAATGCATCGAAGTGGCCCACCTCGAAGAAGAAGTGCTCCGAATCGCGCATTTCCGGCGTGGCACCGGAGATGACCGAACGCGGCTCCTTCAGGTCGGTCGGCGCATAGGTGGCGCCGCAGACTTCGCAGTTGTCGCCGTACTGGTCGGGGCTGCCGCAGTTCGGGCAGATGCCCTTGACGTAGCGGTCGGGCAGGAACATGCCCTTGGCCGGGTCGTAGAACTGCGCCACCGAGCGGCGGCTGATGTGGCCGGCCGCTTCCAGCTTCAGGTAGAACTGCTCGGTCAGCGCCTGGTTGGCCGCCGAATTGGTCGAGTCGTAGTGATCGAAGGCCACGCCGAAGGCGGCGAAGTCACGTTCGTGGCTGGCCTGGATGTTGGCGATGAAGGTTTCCGGGGTGACCCCGGCCTTTTCCGCGGCCAGCATGATCGGCGTGCCATGGGTATCGTCGGCGCAGACGAACCAGGCCTTGCCGCCACTCATTCGCCGCGCACGCACCCAGATGTCGGCCTGGATGTAGCCGACCAGGTGGCCCAGGTGCAGCGGGCCGTTGGCGTAGGGCAGGGCGGTGGTGACGAGCGCGGTACGGGTCATGGTCGCGGGGTGAAGCCGAGGGGAACCGCAGAGTATCGCATGCCCGCAACGAGGTGACCCGGCCGAAGCCGGGTCACGGGGATGAAGCGGGGCCTGGGGGCTTATTCGCGCTGCCAGGTCTGCGCGCGGCAGATGAAGGCAATGCAGCCGGACACGTCCAGCTTGGTGCCGCCGGGCTGCAGTTCCATCTTCGACTTGTAGGTCTTGCCGTTGGCCGGGTCGAGGATGGTGCCGCCGGACCACTTGTTGGCGCCGTCGGCCTTCAGGTTCCAGAGAATGGTCATGCCCTTCACCGGCTTGTTCTTGTTGGCGCCTTCACAGCCGTCGCAGACCGGGTTCGGGCCCTTGTCCGAGTGCAGGATGTCGACCACCTTGCCGGTCAGCGTGCCGTTGGCGGCCTGGCTGATCTCGACGATCGACTTCACCTTGCCGGTTTTGTCGTCGATGGTCTTCCAGCGGCCGGCGGCGCCGTCGGCGGCCTGTGCCGACAGGGCGGCCAGGCACAGCGGCAGTGCCAGCAGCAGGGTCTTGAAGGTCTTGCGCATGGTCCCCTCCCAGGGTTCATTCCGGCACGCTGCCGGTATGGGTCGACTGTATACCCATTCGGCGAGGTATGGGGAAGGGGGGCTTTGCAGGGCTGCGCCCCCGCCTCTGACAGATTTCTGCGGCTGTTGGTAGGTGTCGACCTTGGTCGACACGGTAGATCCACGCCATGCGTGGATGAATCTCGATTGAAGAACGCTCAACCGACTTCGTACAGCTCCAGCGGCAGGTCGTCGGGGTCGGCGAAGAAGGTGAAGCGGCGGCCGGTGTATTCATCCACGCGGATCGGTTCGCACACCACGCCATGCGCGGCCAGGCGCTGGATGAAGGGTTCCAGCCGGGCGACGCGGAACGCGAGGTGGCGCAGGCCCTGGGCTTCCGGGCGGCTGGGACGGGGCGGCGGCGAGGGGAAGGAGAACAGTTCCAGCTGGCCACCGTCGGGCAGGGCCAGGTCCAGCTTCCAGGAGTCGCGCGCGCTGCGGTGGTTCTCGGCCAGCACGCGCAGGCCGAGGATGCGCACGTAGAAGTCCTTCGAGCGTGCGTAGTCGCTGCAGATCAGTGCGGCGTGGTGGATGCCCAGCAGGGCGTCGGCATCGCGGGTCATTGCAGGGTGTCCAGCCAGCGCTGGGCGATCTTCAGCGCCAGCGGATAGGGTTCGGGGTCGTTGCGGTTGGTCAGCACGATCACGGTCAGGTGCTTCTCCGGGTGGCGCACGATCACGTTGCGGAAGCCGATGCTCTCGCCGCTGTGCCATTGCACCGGGCCATTCAGGCGCCAGCCGAAGCCGTAGTGCGGCACGTCCGGTTCGGGTGTTGCGGTGGCCGGGCTGAACATCGCGCGGCGCGAGGCTTTCGACAGCAGGCGGTCGTCATACAGCGCCGCATCCCAGCGGGCCAGGTCGTCCAGCGAGGAATAGATGCCGCCATCGCCGAGCACGGCGCTGGTGGTGCTCTGGTCGGTGCGTTGCCAACGGCCATCGATCCAGCTGTAGCCATAGGCGCGTGCAGCGACCGTGTCCTCGCCGTCCTGGTGGGCCACGGTATGCGCCATGCCCAGCGGGCGGAAGATGCGCTGCTGCAGAAAGCTCGCGAAATCCTGGCCGGCGGCGCGGCCGACGATCATTGCCAGCAGTGCATAGCCGCTGTTGCTGTAGCGATACTGCGTGCCGGGTGCGAAATTCAGGCGGTCCTCGTGCGACAGCAGGGTCAGCACGTCGGCGTCATGCACCTGCCGAGGGTCAGCCGGGTCCATCAGGTCTTCGTAGTCGAGCAGGCCACCGGTGTGCGAGAGCAGTTGGCGGATCGTGATGGCCGCTGCAGCCGGCGGCAACTCGGGCAGCCACTGCCGGGCCGGCTGGTCG
Organism: Stenotrophomonas sp. STK17_22; assembly: GCF_051983905.1. NCBI lineage: Bacteria > Pseudomonadati > Pseudomonadota > Gammaproteobacteria > Lysobacterales > Lysobacteraceae > Stenotrophomonas > Stenotrophomonas sp. STK17_22. Next base: position 3,742,235 of record NZ_CP197010.1, on the reverse strand, counting down.
AGCCCAAGCCGGCCATCCTCCACCAGCAGCAGTACCGCCGCAGCGGTGAACTGCTTGCTGACCGAGGCCAGCCGGAAGTTGCTGGCTGCGGTGATCGTGGTGCCGTCCTCCAGCACCGCCAGGCCGTAGCCGCGGCGGAACACCGGTTGCCCGTCATGCAGCACCAGCACAGCGGCGCCGGGCACCTGGCCGTCGTAGGCCTGCATCAGGCCGTCGATGCCCGCATCCGGTGGGGTCAGCACCGGTGCGGCAGCGCCCATCAGCGGCAGCAGGCCCAGCACGACGGCGAACAGGGCGACGGCAGGGCGCATGGCGGCTCCGGAGGGGTCAGGGTGAAGGCGCGGGCGTGGCGCTGGCCGGCTGGGCCATCCAGCGCTCCATCTTGCGGTCCAGCACGTCCAGCGGCATCGAGCCATCCTTCAGCAGTTCGGCGTGGAATCGGCGCAGGTCGAAGGCGGCACCCTGGCGTGCCTTGGCCTTGTCGCGCAGGGCGACAATGGTGGTCAGGCCGGCCACGTTGGACAGCGCCTGGCCGGGCTGGGCCATGATCCGCTCGACTTCGGCGTTGGCGTCATCGCTGCTCATGTCCACGGTCTTCTGCAGGTAGGCCACGGCCTGCTGCTTGCTCCAGCCCTGGGCGTTCACGCCGGTGTCGGCCACCACGCGGGCAGCGCGCAGCAGGCGCGAATACAGGTAGCCGATGCGATCGTAGGGATCGGTATAGATGCCCAGGTTCTCACCCAGTGTTTCGGCATACAGGCCCCAGCCTTCGACGAAGGCGAGATCGCCACCCAGGCGGCGGAAGCGCGGCAGCTTGGCCAGCTCCTGCTGCAGGCCCAGTTGCACGTGGTGGCCGGGGATCGCTTCATGCAGGTACTGCACCGGCACATTCCAGCGCTTGCGGCTGGGCAGGTCGCGGGTGTTCACGTACAGCACGCCCGGTTGCCCGGCCGCAGACGGCTGGTAGGCCGCTGCTGCGGCGGTCAGTGCACGCTCCGGTTCCACCGCGCGCACGTCCAGCGTGGACTTGGGCAGGGTATCGAGCACCTGCGGCAGGCGTGCGTTGACCTGCTGCTGCACCTGGCGATAGCGGTTGATCAACGCATTGGCGTCGCCGTACTGGAACTGGCGGTCGTTACGCATGCTGCGCAGCAGCTTGGCCGGCGTGCCGCGCAGCTTGGCGTCCTTCATCACCGTGGCGATCTGCGCCTGCAGTTCCTGCACGCGCTGTTCGCCCAGCGCGTGCAGCTGCGCGGCGGTCTGGTCGCTGGCCGTGGTCTGCACGATCAGGTTGGCGTACCAGGCCTGGCCATCGGGCAGTGCGCCCAGGCCACTGCTGGTGCGCGAGGCGGGCAGGTATTCGGTGGCGATGAAACCGCGCAGGGCACGATAGGCCGGCATGATGCGCAGTTCGATCATGCGCTTGTATTCGGCGCTGATGCGGGCCTTGTCCTCGGCCGCGATGGTGTTGGGCATGGTGCGGATCGGCGACCAGAAGATGCTCTCTTCAGCAGTCGGCTTGATCACTGCATCCAGCTGCGGCAGTACCTTTTCCATCAGGTCGCGTGGCTGCACCACGCCGGCCTTCATGCCCTGGCGCATGTTGTCGATGGCCTGGTCGAACAGCTCGGGAATGCCGAGCGAACGGCGCGACCAGGTGTCGTAGTCCTGTACGGTGTTGAACGGCTGTGCGCCGGCACCGGCGCCGAGGATCGCCATGATGCTGCCGACGTTGTAGTACTGGCTGATCGGCATCATCCAGCTCGGGTAGCGCTCGGCGGCCAGCGAAGCGCGCGCGTCGCGCACGAAGATCTCGTAGCTGAGCAGGTCCTGGCCCTGCAGGCCGTCGCTGCCGAGTTTCTCGACCTTGCCCAGCCACTCGGTGGTGAAGTCGTGCGATTGCTGGCGCCACGCGGCGGACAGGATGTTGGGCAGCTGGTCGTTGTAGCGGGCCTCGCCCTGGAAGGTTGCCTGCAGCGGATTCAACCGCATCGAGGCATCCCAGTATTCGTCATACAGGCGCTCCAGCTGCACCTGCTTGGGTACGGCGCGGGCCGGTGCGACCGGACGCGGCGTGGCGCGGCGCGCCGAACTGCCACGGGCCGGCGCGGTAGCGCGGGCAGGCCGGGCCTTGGGCTTGGCGGCCTGGCGGGTCTGCGCGGCGGCAGGGCGGCTGGCCTTCTTTTTCGCTGCTTCGGCCGACGGCACGGCGCTGAACAGGAACAACGCGGCGATGGCGGCGGCCAGGGCGCGGGTGGGATGCGGCATCAGGAGCTTCCGTGGAACACAGACCGTGGAGCTTGCACGATCCGGCCGCGTACGGCCAGCGTGAAGGCGCAGTCAGCTTTTTGCTGCTGGGGCTTCAGTCAGCCGCAGCGGCGGCGCGCAACGATGCGGCTCGCTCGGCACCCAGATAGCGGGTGATGGCACGCCGCATCAGGTACAGCAACGGAATCAGGGCGATCGCAAAGCCCATCTTGTAGATGTAGTTGACGCTGCTGACCGCCAGGAACAGCGAGGTCGGCCAGTGTTGCGGGCCCAGCACGAAGGCGATCCAGATCACCACGAAGCTGTCCACCACCTGCGAGATCGCGGTGGACCCGGTCGCACGCAGCCACACGTGGCGCTCGCCGGTGGCCTGGCGGATGCGATGGAACACCGCCACGTCGATCAGCTGGCCGAGCAGGAAGGCCACCAGCGAACCGGCGATGGTCCACATGCCCTGGCCGAACACCGCTGCGAATGCCGCCTGGTAGTCCGGCACGCCGTGGCCATCCATCGACGTGACCCACCAACTGGCCGGCGCCAGCGAAATGGCCGCGAAGGCGAACAGGAAGCCGTAGCCGATCAGCACCACCGCCAGCCACGAGATGAAGCGCACGCCGCGCTTGCCGAAGAACTCGTTGATGGTGTCGGTCATGATGAACACCACCGGCCACAACAGGGTGCCGGCGGTGAAGCTGAGCGAGCCGGTCTGGCCGAACAGGTTCCAGTTCAGCGGAGCGATGCCCAGGGTGTCTTCCAGCGCGAAGATCTTCACCCCGATCAGCTCGGCCAGCACCGCATTGCCGCAGAAGAACGCGGCCAGCACGATGAACAGCAGGACCGCGCGGTCCTGCAGCGGGCGCTCGATCGGCGCCGGGGTCATTCGGTGCGTTCGCCGGTGCGTTCGCCGGCACGGGTGAACGGCACGCTGGACGGCGCCACGGCACCGCCGGAAATGATGAAGCTCATGGCCTGGTCGACGGTCCAGTCGGTCGGCGTCAGCAGTTCCACCGGCACGATTTCCAGGTAGCCCGAGGTCGGGTTCGGCGTGGTTGGCACATACACCGCGGCCAGCTCACGGTCGGTGCCGTGTTCCTTGATCACGCGGGTGACCAGGCCGACCGATTTCATGTCGCGGTGCGGGAAGTCGATCAGCACCACGCGCTGGGTGCTGCCCGGCTCGGTCTGCAGCATGTCCAGCAGCTTCTTGGCGCTGTCGTAGATGATGCTGGCCAGCGGAATGCGCTTGATGACCGCGCCCACCCAGCGCAGCAGGCGCTGGCCGAGCACGCGGCGGCTGGCCACGCCCACCGCCAGGATCACCAGCAGGGTGGCCAGCAGGGCGATGGTGTCCTGGATCCATTCGGCGCGGACCCAGCCGAGGTAGTGCGGGAAGCTTGTCGCGATCTGCTCGGACAGCGGTACCACCAAGGGGCTGGAAATGCCCGACAGCAGCACGAACACGAACTTGACCACGACCCAGGTCAGCCAGATCGGCAGCAGGGTCAGCAGGCCGGTCAGGAACAGGCGCTGCAGGGAGGGGCGGGGGACCAGGGCGGGGGCTTCGAGCGACATGCGCGCATTGTAGCGGTCACTGCCGGTCGATTACGCTGGGGAATCGACTGCGGCAACGGCACATGGAAGGGAAGCTGTGTTGAAGATTCTGCGCGGACTGGGCTGGACCCTGGCAGGCCTGCTGGTGCTGGCCATCGTGGTGTGGTGCGCCTCGCGCATGTGGCCGGTGCCCGAATCGCGGCTGCAGGCGCAGCAGCGACTGGAAGCACGCCTGCCGGCGACTGGCCACAACGGTTATGCCCTGTTGTGGACGCTGCCGTTCGACGATCTGGATGCCCGCCAGCGCGAGCAGGCGTTGGCCGAGGACGTGCGCCGTTGGGAGGCCGACCTGCGGGGCAGCAGCGGCGGCCAGACACACCTGGTGGCCAACCATGCCGAGCTGCGCTCGCGGCCCGGTGCCAGTTGCGGGCCGGCCGCCAGCGGCTGCCTCGCCCAGGTCCGCGCGGACCCGCAACGCTTCGTGGAGGCCCACGCCGGCCACCAGCAGTTGCATGCGCGGCTGGATCAGCTGGCCGAAGCGGACTACTTCATGTCGCCGTTCCCGCCGAAGGGCGAGGGCATTCTGGTTCCGTTGCCGACCTATGGCCTGGTGATGGACGCCGCCAGTGCGCGCGCGCTGGCCTATGTGCAGGGCGATATCGACGGTGCCCTGCGAGGCGCCTGCCGTGGCCTACAACTGGGCCGGCGGCTGTTGCCCGGCAGCAGCTATCTGGTCGAGAGCATCGTCGGTGCCAGCCTGGTGCAGGCCAATGCCCAGCTGCTGGCCGACATGCTGGTCGAACTGCCGGCCGACCACCCCTTGCCGGCGGAGTGCGAACAGCCCATGCAGCCGCTGCGGGCCGAGGAACAGAGCCTGTGCCGTGCCATGCAGGGTGAGTACGCGATGAGCCGGGCGGCGATCGAGACATCGGCGCGGGAGTTCGGCGGCGTGCTGGTGCTGGATCGCAGCAGCACCCTGGCCCGCGTGGCCGGCAATCTCGGCTGGGCCTGTGGCGCGGCAGCCACATCGGCGCTGGAAGCGGATCGCCCGTTGCCAGTGCCGGCGCCACCGCAGCATGACTTCGGCTGCCTGTCGAACGTCATGGGCTGCGTGCTGACCGATATCGCCGCGCCGATCTATCCTGCCTATTCGTCACGGCCACAGGATGCTGCGGCGATGGTGCGGCTGCTGGGGGCGCAGCGTTGGCTGCGGCAGCAGACGGATGATCCGGTGGACGCACTGCAGCGGCTGCCGGTGCAGTTCCGCTCGCCGGTGCGGGCGCCGCAGCTGTCGGCCGACGGCCGCCACCTGCAGGTGCCGCGTCGCTCTCCAGCGCGCAGCGCTGAAGAGAACCCGTGGCTGTCGATGCCGTTGCAGAAGGAATCGGCTTCGACTGCTGCGGGACGCGACTGATGCGCGCTCAGCGTGCGTGTGGCTTCAACCGCAGGTAGACCTGCTTGCGCACCTGGGCGACCACCTCGCCGCTTTCATCGACGACATCATTGCTGAACCATCTCAGCACTTTGTCACCAGCGGCGGCTTCGGCGCGCAGTTCGTCCAGCAGTGCGTCATCGATGCGGAACGACGTACGTACGGTGCCTCTGCCGGGCTTGAGGAAATCGATGGCGCCGGCACGGTCCCACACGTAGTAGTCGCGGCCGAGGATGTGCAGCAGGCCAAGCATCCAGAACGGATCGGTCATCGCAAACAGGCTGCCGCCGAAATGCGTGCCGACGTAGTTGCGGTTCCAGGGCCGCATGCGCAGTTCGACGTCGATCTGCCGGTAGTCCGGCGAGACCCGGGTGACGTGGATGCCGGTGAACAGGAACGGCGGCCAGAGATTGATACCGAAGCGGAACAGACGGGCGTTCATGCGGGTCCGGGGGCGCAGGGCGAGGCGCCCAGTCTAACCATTCGCATGCGTATGTTGCACCCCGGGCGAGCGTCCGCACAATTCGGGCGTGGTCCGGCGAATTGTAGAGTCGAGCTTGCTCGACTGCTTTCAGGGGTAGCAGCGAATACGCTCGACGCCATCCGATAGCTATTTCAGGGTTTTCCCGATGGGTACGGCTCGGTCCCCGGTCCATGCTGTTTACATGCCCAGCCCTGCCTTGTTGCGCGGTCGATTTTCCGCAATCGGATGCTTCTACGTAGTCACCACTGTCACTGCGGGTCGTCGACGCATCTTTGCAGATACGCGACACGCGGCGACCCTGATGGACGGCCTTCGTGACAGTGACCGCCGTGGACTCACGCGATCATTTGCCTGGGTGGTAATGCCCGATCATCTGCACTGGGTCATGCAGCTGCGTCAAGGAACCCTGGGGCGATGCATGCAGTCACTGAAGTCCAGAGTGGCCATTGCAGTCAATGCGCACTCCGATGAAGAACTGCCGGTGTGGCAGCGGGGCTACTACGATCATCTGATCCGGAATGAGGAGGATGTTCGGCAACAGTCACTGTATGTACTGGCCAACCCCGTGCGCGCGGGCCTGACATCGCGGCTGGGAGACTATCCGCTTGCGTGGTGTCGCTGGCCGCTGGAATGAGGCGGAGGCAGTCGAGCAAGCTCGACTCTACAGGTGGTTTGCATGTCCTGCTTCATGCGCCGTCGATGACATACCCGTCGCGGCCGTTGGCCTTGGCCTGGTACAACGCGGTGTCGGCGCCTTCGACGAAATGGTGTGGTTGCAGCGTGCCGTCGGGTACGCGGGTGAACACGCCGATGGTGAGGGTGACGCCTGCTTCGCTGCCGTCACCGGGCGCCGGCAGTGCACGCACGCAGGCGATCAGGTCCTCGATGACCTGGCGCGCGCCCTCGGCCGGGGTATCAGGCAGCACCAGTGCGAACTCGTCGCCACCGTAGCGCGCGGCCATGTCGCGTGGGCGTCGCGCATGCGCACCGATCAGGCGTGCAACATCGCGCAGCACGCGGTCGCCGACCTGATGGCCGTGGCGGTCGTTGTGGCGCTTGAAATGGTCAACGTCGATCAGTGCGAGGCTCAAGGACTTGCCACTGCGTCGCGCGGCATCGCATTCCTGTTGCAGCGACTGCTCGAAACGCAGGCGATTGCCGAGACCGGTCAGCGCATCGCGGTTGGCCAGGCGGTGCCAGGCCGAGACGCGCCAGGTCGCCCAGGCCAGCAGCACCAGCAGGATGCCCAGCATGGCGCTGGCCGGTGCCCACCACAGGTCACCGGCGCGCAACAGCAACCAGCTCAGCAGCGGTGGAAGCGGCAGCGAGCACAGCGCCGCGAGCCATGGCAGGCGCAGGCCGAGCAGGATCACGCACAGTGCCACCAGGACGCCACTGATGGCGTGCTGCCAGAGACGGGGCAGCAGGTCGATCTGCTTGTGCTGCAGCAGCATCGAAGCGATGTTGGCCTGGTACTCGCTGCCGCTCATCCAGAACTCGCGGGTGGTCGGGGTCAGCAGCCGAGGTGCGATGCCGCTGGCGGTCATGCCCACCACGATGCGGCGGCCGTGCAGCATCGCCATGTCCACGTGACCATCCAGCACATCGGCATAGGACACCTGCGGCAGGCGTTCGGGCGGTCCGGCATAACGCACCCGCACGTAGTCGTTGCGCCGCCATTGATAGGGCGAACCGATCTCCGGGTCGGGGTCGGGCAGGCCGTGCACCGCGCCCGCGGGCAGGTCGGCCAGCGCCAGGCCCAGTGCTGGCCAGTGGGCCTGGCCGATGCCGGCACGCAGGTACACGCCGCGCGCGACACCATCGCCATCCACTTCCACATCGGTGTGGCCGATCGCTGCGGCACTGGCCGCGATCTGCGGAATCGGCAGCATTTCCTCGGCCATGCGGTCGCCGGCGGCCGGTGCCGCGAGTACCGGCAGCACCACCCGGCCGTTGCGGCGTATCGCGGCGGCCAGTTCATCGTCCTGGCGGCTGTCGCGACGATCAGGTTCGGACAGCATCAGGTCCAGTGCGACGCGCTCGGCACCGGCATCGGTCAGCCGGTCGAGCAGGCGGGCATGGATCGAGCGGGGCCAGGGCCATTGGCCGATGCGCTGCAGGCTGCCCTCGTCGATGGCCACGATCAGCACGCTGGGGTCGGGGCGGTAGTCCCAGTTGCCGACCATGGCGTCGTAGGCCGCTTCGTCCTGTCGCCACAGCCACTGGCCCTGGCTGGCGATCACCGTCAGCACCCCGGCCAGCAGTGCCAGCAGGATCCGCTTCGGCCACGGCAGCGGCGAGCGCCTCATAACAACAGCAACAGCAGCAGGGCGCCACCACCGGCGCCGTAGCACAGGCGGCAGGGCAGCTTGATCTGCTGGGCCGGTGAGTACTCACCCGCATGACCATCGTCGTCGATGTACTGCACACGCACATGCAGGGTGCCGCTCCACGGCCGCTTGAAGCTGACCTGCGGCTCGCTCACGGTCTGGTCGACCAGGGGCGCCCTGAAGTCGCCACGACGGTCCACCTGCACCCGGTACTGCTGGCCTTCGCTGCCGGCCTGCCAGCGCAGGGTCAGTTCGCCATGCGCGGCCTCAGGCGGCTGCAGGGCAGGGTCCACCGGTTCATTGCTCAGTTGCAGGGGCAGGGCTTGGCCGTAGCGGCCCTGATGGCCGTTGCCGTCGCGCGACGCCACCCGCCAGAAGTACTCGCCGGGCGGCAGCGGCTGCGCCAGGCGCAGGTCGGTACCTGGGGTGCTCTGTTCCTGCAGTGGCTGCACGAAGCTCGGCTCGGCAGCGATCTGCAGCACGCTGCTGCGCGCGCCCGGCGCCTGGCTCCAACGGAAGCGCGGGCGGTCGCTGTTGACGGTCTGCCCATGCAGGGGGGCCACGGTGAGCGGCGGCGGGGGCTGGTCGCTGAGTTCGAAATCGGCGCTGGCGTCGAGGCCTTCCACGCCCTGTGCATCCACCGCGCGCAACAGGATGCGCAGCTGGCCGGGGGGCAGGCCACCGATCGCCAGCCGGGTGTCGGCGGTGGTGGCGGCAAACAGCAGGATTTCCGGCGTCGCTGCCTGTACCACTTCCACGCGGTAGCGCGCGGCGCCGTCGACGGGGTCCCAGGCAAGCAGGGTCGGCAGGGGCGCCAGGCGCACCTCGTCGCTACGCAGCTGCGGCGCTGGAAGAAGGGCGGAGACAGCGTCCGGTGCGGCATCGGCGCTGCTGCTGCGGCTGGCCTGTCCAGGCTGGACCAGGCGCTTGCCGTGGGTGTTGCCGACCTGCACCTTGCCCTGCAGTACTTCGGTGGCAGCCACCTGGCCGGTGTCACCGGCGCTGACCCGGAAGACGGTGCCGCGCACGCTGCTGGTCGCCGTAGGTGCATCGATGATGTAGCGCGAGGCCGGGCCACGGGCAGGTGTCACCCGATTGCTGGCGCGGCCCTGCTGCAGGCGCAGGCGGGTATCGACCATGCCGGTGTGGCCGTAGCGGCTGAGCTGGTCCAGGCGCAGCCGGGAGTACTCGCGCAGCTGCAGGCGCGAGGCGTCAGCGAATTCAAGCGTGACGCTGGAGTCGCCTTCGGTCTGCACGGTGTCACCGATGCGAAGTTGTTCCCCGGCGAGTATCGCGCGCGAGGCGCTGCCATCGGCACCTGACAGTTCGACCTTGCCGCGCACCGACAGCACGCGGGCAGGTGCCGGTTCGATGCGCAGCCAGCTGATCGGGAAGCGCAGCAGCTGCCCCGGCGGCAGCTGGTAGGGGTTGTCGATGCGGTTGTGCTGTTGCAGCTGCTGCCAGCGCACCGAGGGCTTGAGGTACAGGCCTCCCAGATCCCACAGGGTATCGCCGGGACGGACCCGGTAGTTCCAGTCCTGGGCGGCGGCCATGGCCGGCAGGAAGAGAAGAGCGCAGAGCAGCGCGCCCTGGAAGCGCATGGCGAACGACAGCGAGCGGACGAAGGTCACAGTTTGCAATCCCGGCAATGCGGGGGCGCAGCTGCAAGACCCCATGGCCCCGACCTCATCCCCCCGAACGGATCGTGGCGACCGTACGGCCGCCATCCCGCGCATTATTGCCCGCGTTCAGTGCAGGGATTCTGAACGAAGTGGGTTCCCGTTCAGAACAGCAGGGAGGCCATCCGGCGGCGGTACTGGCCGACCAGGTCCTCGTCGGAGATCACATTGAAGGCGTCGATCAGGGCCTTGCGCGGCAGTCCGTCCTCGAACGTGCGGTCGATCCGCAGCATTTCCAGGAACTGGGCCAGCGCGGCTTCGTCGTGGCCACCGAGCAGCAGCTGTACGCCACGCAGGTGGCGTGCCTTGAGGTCCTTGCCATCGGCGGCGATGCGCGCGTCCAGCACTTCGGCGGCCGGGGCGTCCTTCAGGGCCGAGGCGAAGGCCAGCCGGGCGCGTGCACGCACGGCACGGTCGTCGGTGGCCAGGTTGGCGGGCAGGCCATCGATCAGCAGACCGGCTTCATCCACGCCACCGATCTGCAGCAGGGCCAGCGCCAGGTCGAGCTTCAGCTCGTCCTTGTCCGGCTCGGCGGCGATCTGCGCGCGCAGCACGTCCACCTGCGCCTGCGGGTCCAGCGGCGCTTCGTCTTCGGCGACGGCGTCGCCGATGTCGGCCGGCACGATGCCGTGCTGGGCCAGGAATTCACGCAGCTGGCCTTCCGGGATGGCCCCCGGGAAGCCGTCCACCAGCTGGCCGCCCTTGACCAGGAACACGGTCGGCACCGAGCGGATCTGGAAGGCGGCAGCGATCTGCTGTTCCTTGTCGACGTCGACCTTGGCCAGTTCGAAGGCGCCGTTGTACTCGGCTGCCAGCTTTTCCAGCATCGGCCCGAGGGTCTTGCACGGCCCGCACCAGGTGGCCCAGAAGTCGACCAGCACCGGCGTCTGCAGCGACTTCTGCAGGACTTCGGCCTCGAAGGTCGCAGTGGTGGCGTCGAATACGTAGGTCGTCTCGGTCATGGGGGAAAGCATCGTTTGGCGTCTGGAGACTGATTCTATGGTGACGATCGATGCCGGTCTCAACCCGGGTTGTAGTAAATGCCTGACAATGCCGCCTTCCTGTCGCCGTCCTTTCCGGAGCCTGCATGTCGTCCCTGTCCCCGTTGCTGCGCCTGTCCGGTCTGGTCGCCGCACTGCTGTTCATGCTGGCGGTGCTCGGTTTCGGCGCCGGCCTGGAAGGTTACGCACAGGCTCGCCACCCGGTGGCGCTGCTGGGAGCACAGGGGGTGCCGCATGCGCTGGCCTTCAATCTGCTGGGCTTCGTGCTGCCGGGCCTGCTGGCGGTGGTTGTGGCCGAGTGCCTGCGCCGTGGGCTGCCGGCAACCGCCGGCTGGGCGCCCCGGGTGGGCAGCCAGATGCTGCTGCTGGCCGGGTTGGCGTTCGCCGCGATGGGACTGCTGCCGCTGGATGTGGATGACCTGCACGGGCCGGCCAGCCAGCTGCATGCCAGCGCCTGGATGATCTGGGTGCTGGGTTTCGTTGCCGGGACCCTGTTGCTGGGCACGTCGCAGTTGCGCCAGGCGCATGGCCGCGCGCTGGGCGCAGTGGCGCTCGCCTGTGGCGTACTGGCCGCGCTGGCGGCGTTTGCCCTGCAGGGCGTGTTGGCGGCGCCGCTGGCACAACGGCTTGCGTTCGCCTGCTGGACGGCCTGGCTGGCCCTGGCCCTGCCGTTGTCGCGGCCGCGCTGAGACCGGCCTCGGGCGCTCGCGGAGCCGGCCTTCAGCGGGCGGGATTGGAGACGTTTGCCGCACTGCGGTACGCTGTACCGCTTTGCCGCCGCATCCGCGTGTTCCATGACCAGCGCTGAAACCAACGCCTACGACCCGCAGCAGGTTGAATCCGCCGCCCAGCAGTACTGGGACGCCACCCGTGCCTTCGAAGTCGACGAGACTTCGGACAAGCCGAAGTACTACTGCCTGTCGATGCTTCCGTACCCGTCCGGTGCGCTGCACATGGGCCACGTGCGCAATTACACGATCGGCGACGTGATCAGCCGCTACAAGCGCATGACCGGCCACAACGTGCTGCAGCCGATGGGCTGGGACGCGTTCGGCCTGCCGGCGGAAAACGCCGCGATCAAGAACAAGACCGCACCGGCGGCCTGGACCTACAAGAACATCGAGCACATGCGTGGCCAGTTCAAGGCCATGGGCTATGCCGTTGACTGGTCGCGCGAGTTCGCCACCTGCCGCCCGGACTACTACGTCCACGAGCAGCGCATGTTCACCCGCCTGATGCGCAAGGGCCTGGCCTACCGCCGCAATGCGGTGGTGAACTGGGACCCGGTCGACCAGACCGTGCTGGCCAACGAGCAGGTGATTGACGGCCGCGGCTGGCGCTCCGGCGCCCTGGTCGAGAAGCGCGAGATCCCGCAGTGGTTCCTGCGCATCACCGATTACGCCCAGGAACTGCTGGACGGCCTGGACGAGCTGGACGGCTGGCCGGATTCGGTCAAGACCATGCAGCGCAACTGGATCGGCCGCTCCGAGGGCCTGGAAATCCAGTTCGACGTACGTGACGTTGACGGCGGCGTGCTGGATCCGCTGCGCGTGTTCACCACCCGTCCGGATACCGTGATGGGCGTGACCTTCGTGTCGATCGCCGCCGAACATCCGCTGGCGCTGCATGCGGCGAAGAACAACCCGGAACTGGCCGCGATGCTGGCCGACCTGAAGCAGGGTGGCGTGTCCGAGGCCGAACTGGAAACCCAGGAAAAGCGCGGCATGGACACCGGCTTGCGTGCGCTGCATCCGGTCACCGGCGAGCCGGTGCCGGTGTGGGTCGCCAACTTCGTGCTGATGGGCTACGGCACCGGCGCGGTGATGGCTGTGCCGGGTCATGACCAGCGCGACAACGAAGTGGCCAACAAGTACGGCCTGCCGATCAAGCAGGTGATCGCGCTGAAGGATGCGCGCACCGAAGAAGAGCGCACCTGGGATGGCAGCCGCTGGCAGGACTGGTACAGCGACAAGAGCCGTGCCTTCGAGCTGGTCAACTCGGCCGAGTTCGATGGCCTGGATTTCCAGGGTGCCTTCGAAGCCCTGGCCGAACGATTCGAGCGCAAGGCCCAGGGCCAGCGCCGCGTCAACTACCGCCTGCGCGACTGGGGCGTGAGCCGCCAGCGCTACTGGGGCTGCCCGATTCCGGTGATCTACTGCGCCAAGTGCGGTGCGGTGCCGGTGCCGGAAGAACAGCTGCCGGTGGTGTTGCCGGAGGACGTGGCATTCTCGGGTACCGGTTCGCCGATCAAGACCGATCCGGAATGGCGCAAGACCACCTGCCCGGACTGTGGCGGTGCGGCCGAGCGCGAGACCGACACCTTCGACACCTTCATGGAGTCGAGCTGGTACTACGCCCGCTACACCTCGCCGGGTGCCCGTGATGCCGTCGACAAGCGCGGCAACTACTGGCTGCCGGTCGACCAGTACATCGGTGGCATCGAGCACGCGATCCTGCACCTGATGTATTTCCGCTTCTATCACAAGCTGCTGCGCGACGCGCGGATGGTGGACAGCAACGAACCGGCGCGCAACCTGCTGTGCCAGGGCATGGTGATTGCCGAGACCTACTACCGCCCGAACCCGGATGGCTCGAAGGACTGGATCAACCCGGCCGATGTGGAAGTGCAGCGCGACGAGCGCGGCCGCATCACCGGCGCGACCCTGATCGCCGACGGCCAGCCGGTGGTGGTCGGTGGCACCGAGAAGATGTCCAAGTCGAAGAACAACGGCGTGGACCCGCAGGCGATGGTCGACAAGTACGGCGCCGACACCGTGCGCCTGTTCTCGATGTTCGCCGCGCCGCCGGAACAGTCGCTGGAGTGGAATGAAGCCGGTGTGGATGGCATGGCCCGCTTCCTGCGCCGCCTGTGGGCCCAGGTGCAGAAGCATGCTGCCGATGGCGCCGCTCCAGCGCTGGATGTTGCAGCACTGGATGCCAACCAGAAGGCACTGCGCCGCAAGACCCACGAGACCATCGGCAAGGTCGGTGACGACTATGGCCGCCGCCACAGCTTCAACACCGCCATTGCCGCGGTGATGGAACTGATGAACGCGCTGGCCAAGTTCGAGGACGGCAGTGCGCAGGGGCGCGCGGTGCGCCAGGAAGCGCTGCAGGCCATCGTGCTGCTGCTCAACCCGATCACCCCGCACGCCAGCCATGCCCTGTGGCAGGTGCTGGGCCATGGCGAGACCCTGCTGGAAGACCAGCCGTTCCCGCAGGCCGATGCCGGTGCGCTGGTGCGCGACGCGCTGACCCTGGCCGTGCAGGTCAACGGCAAGCTGCGTGGCACCATCGACGTGGCGGCCGACGCCACGCGCGAGCAGGTCGAGGCACTGGCCCTGGCCGAGCCCAACGCGGCCAAGTTCATGGAAGGCCTGACGGTGCGCAAGATCATCATCGTGCCGGGCAAGATCGTGAACATCGTCGCCGCCTGATGTACCCCGTACCGGCCATCCGCGTGGTGGCCGGTACCATTCCGGTGCAGGGCCCGGCGTTTGATGGCCCTGCATTCACGCGGCTTCGGGCACGCTGTGTGTTGCCGTGATCGCCCGGCTCCGCCAGACTGTCTCCATGACCCGAATCCTGCTTGCCCTCGTTCTTGTCCTCGGCCTTGCCGGCTGCGGTTTCCATCTGCGCAACAAGCTGATGCTGCCGACCGACACAGCACCGGTGAAGGTGGTTTCCACTGCGCCGTACAGCGAACTGGTCAAGCTGCTCAACCGCAGCCTGCTGGCCTCCGGCGCCAGGCTGGCCGATGAGGACAGCAAGGAGCCCAGCGCCCAGCTGCAGGTACTGTCCGAGCGCTGGGGCGACCTGCCGATCGCCATCGACTCGCAGGGCCGTGCGCAGGAATACAGCCTGCGCTACGCGGTGATCTTCATCTTCCGTCGCGAAGACGGCAGCGAACTGGTGCCCCAGCAGGTGATCGAGCTGTCGCGCGACTACGTGTCGCCGCCGACCGACGCCACCGGTACCACCACCGAACGTGAAATCCTGGCCAATGAACTGCGCCGGGAAATGTCCGCCTCGATCATCCGCCGCATCGACAGCGTGGTGCGTGCCGAGATCGAGAAGGGCGGCAGCCTGTCGGCGCCGAAGGACAAGCCCATCGAAGGCGCGGTACCGGCCGAGCCGGTCCCCACAGCCAAGCACTGAGCCGCGCGCATGGAACTGCGTCCGGAGCAGCTGGCCAGCCAGGGCGCTGATACCGCGCTGGCGCCGGTCTACCTGATTGCCGGCCCGGAAACCCTGCGCGTGCTGGAGGCGGCCGACGCCATCCGCGCACGTGCGCGCGCCTCGGGCATTGGCGAACGTGAAGTGTTCGACGCCGATGGGCGTGATTTCGACTGGAACCAGCTCGACGCCAGTTTCAATGCCCCCAGCCTGTTCAGCGCCCGTCGCCTGGTCGAGGTGCGCCTGCCCAGCGGCAAGCCGGGCAAGGACGGTGCCGAGGTGATCAGCCAGTTCTGCGCCAATCCGGCGCCGGACGTGGTGTTGATGATCACCGCCAACGAATGGAGCAAGGCGCACCAGGGCAAGTGGGCCGAAGCGGTCAACCGCATCGGCGTGCTGTCGGTGGCGTGGGCGATCAAGCCGCATGAACTGCCGGACTGGATCGAGCGCCGCCTGCGTGGCAAGGGCCTGCGCGCGGACCCGGCCGCCGTGCAGCGCCTGGCCGAGCGGGTGGAAGGCAACCTGCTGGCTGCCGCCCAGGAAATCGACAAGCTGGCGCTGTTGGCCGATGGCCAGCCGCTGGATGTGGAGCGCATGGAGTCGCTGGTGGCCGATGCCGCCCGCTATGACGTGTTCCGGCTGGTGGAGGCGACATTCTCCGGGCAACCGCCGGCGGTGCTGCGCATGCTGGCCGGCCTGCGAGGCGAGGGTGAGGCGGTGGCTGCGTTGATGCCGATGGTGATCCGCGAGCTGCTGGCCGGTGCTGGCCTGGCCCGGGTGCAGGCCCGGGGTGGCAACCTGGCCGCCGAAATGAAATCGCGCGGCATCTGGGAATCGCGGCAGGCGCCGTACAAGCGCGCGCTGCAGCGGCATCCGGAAAGCAAGCGCTGGGAGCGCTTCGTGGCTGAAGCGGGACTGGTCGACCGTATCGCCAAGGGGCGCGCCGACGGCGATGCCTGGCTGGCGCTGGAGCGCCTGCTGGTGGCTGTGGCCGAACCGCGTGCCGTGCGCCTGCTGGCGCGGGCCTGAGCAATGAGCCTGCGGATCTACTACGGGGGCACCTTTGATCCGGTGCACCTCGGGCACCTGGCGATCGCGCGGGCTGCCCGTGACGAACTGCAGGTTGCCGTGCGCATGCTGCCGGCGGCCGATCCGCCGCACCGTGCCGTGCCCGGCGCCACGGCCGAGCAGCGCTGCACCATGCTGTCGCTGGCCATCGGCGACGAACCGGGCCTGCTGCTGGACCGGCGCGAGCTGGATCGCGCGGCACGTTTCCCCGGTCGGCCGTCCTACACCGTGGACACCCTGCGCGAGCTGCGCGGCGAGCTGGGGCCGAGCCGGCCGCTGGCCTGGCTGGTCGGCGCCGACAGCCTGCTTGGCCTGTCCCGCTGGCACGAATGGGAGGCGTTGTTCGGGCTGGCTCATTTCGTGGTGGCGGAGCGCCCGGGTAGTCCGTTGCAGGCCGCGGTGGATGGCGAGCTGGGCCGGGCGCTGGAAGGGCGTTGGGCCGACACCGAGCAGGCCCTGTTCGCCAGCCCGGCCGGGCGCATCCTGCGCCTGCACCACCCGCTGCGCGAGGAATCGGCCAGCGCGGTGCGCTCGCAGATCGCCGCCGGCGGCCCCTGGCGCGCCCTGCTGCCACCCGGCGTGGCGGACTATGTGGCTGCACACGGGCTGTACCGCCCGGCCAGGCCGTGAATGGCGCAGCGGCGCCATCCCCGTATAATCGCCCCCACGTTTATCGAGTCGATCCACTTTGAGCAACCAGACCCAGCCCCAGACCATCAAGGTCGATCTGCCCAGCCCGCCGCCGTCCGTGCCGGAACTGCTGGCCAGCGTCCGCCAAGCCACCGAAGACCTGAAGGCCAAGGACCTGGTCGAGATCGACGTGCGCGGCCGGTCCAGCGTTGCCGACTACATGATCGTCGTTTCGGGCACCTCGACCCGCCACGTCAAGTCGATTGCCGACGAAGTCGTGCGCTTCGCTAAGAACATCGACGTGATGCCGCTGGGCGTGGAAGGCGAGCGCGAAGCCGAGTGGGTGCTGGTCGATCTGGGCGACGTGATCGTCCATGTGATGCTGCCGCGCGTGCGTGAGTTCTACGCCCTCGAGCGCCTGTGGACCGTCGGCGACCAGCCGCCGTCCAGCGACGACGAAGTGGCCTGAGCCACACGTTGATGCATCCCTTCGACGGCGCCGATGGCGCCGTCGACGTTTTGGAGGACCGTTGATGAAAGCCCGCCTGATCGCCACCGGTGAACGCGCCCCCAGCTGGGTGGCGCAGGGCTTCGCCGAGTACCAGAAGCGGCTGTCGCACTGGCTGCCGTTCGAGCTGGTGGAAATCGAGCCCGGCCTGCGTGGCAAGGGGCGCGATCCGCGTCGCGCCACCGAAGATGAAGGCAAGCGGGTCATCGCTGCGCTGCCGAAGAATGCCTATGTGGTGGCGCTGGACGTGCCGGGCCGCCAGCTCAGTTCCGAACAGCTGGCGCAGCGCCTGGAACACTGGCGCGGGCAGGGAAGGGACCTGGCGTTCCTGATCGGTGGCCCGGAAGGGCATTCGCCGGAGGTGTCCGCGCTGGCCGATGAGAAGTGGTCGATCGGCCCGCTGACGCTGCCGCACATGCTGGTGCGCCTGGTGGTGGCCGAGCAGCTGTATCGGGCTGCCGCAATGATTGCCAATCACCCCTACCATCGCGCGTGAAGAATGGTTATACTAGTCGTCTGCCCGAATAGCTCAGCCGGTTAGAGCACTTGACTGTTAATCAGGGGGTCGTTGGTTCGAGTCCAACTTCGGGCGCCACCTTGAAAAACCTGCATCGCGAGATGCAGGTTTTTTTTTGCGTCTTTGTAGCGTCGAGCTTGCGCGACTGCTGTTGTGGAGCCGAGCCATGCTCGGCTGCTGCGGATGAACCAGCCGAGCGTGGGCTCGGGTCTACAGCGCGAGATTGCCTCGCCAGAACGCCACCAGCGTGGCGATCGCCACGATCAGGATCGCAGCGAACAGCACCCCCTCCCAACGCGTGAATACCTGTTCGCCGCGTTGGCGCCTGGTCAGCGCGAACAGCACCACACCGGGCACGTACAGCAGCACCGACAGCAGCAGGTTGTCCAGGCCACCGGCATACACCAGCCACAGCGCATAGGCGCTGGCCAGCAGTGCGACCACGAAATCGCGCCAGCGCACGCCTGGTTCTCCGGCATAGGCCTGCCCACGCCAGGCCAGCTGCACACCGAACGCGGTGGACAGGAAGTAGGGCACCAGGCTCATCGACGCGGCCAGCAGCACCAGCCCGGTATAGCTGCCGGAATTGACCAGCACCAGCAGCAGGAACAACTGGATCAGCCCGTTGCTCAACCACAGTGCATTGGCCGGCACGCCGCGCGCGTTCTCACGCCCCAGGAAGGCCGGCATGGTGCCGTCACCTGCGGCGGCATAGAGCACTTCGGCGCACAGCAGCACCCAGGCCAGCAATGCACCGAGAACGGAGATGATCGAACCGATGATGATCACCGTCGCGCCCCATTCGCCGACAATGGCGCGCAGCACATAGGCCATCGACGGATTGGGCAGTCCGGCCAGTTCCGCCTGCGACAGCACGCCCATCGACAACAGGCTGACCAGCACCAGCAGCAGCCACACGCCGAGGAAGCCGATCACCGTGGCGCGACCCACGTCGGCACGGCGTGCGGCGCGCCGCGAGTAGATGCTGGCGCCCTCGATGCCAATGAACACCCACACGGTCACCAGCATCATGCCGCGCAGCTGCTGGCCAAGGTCGCCGAGTGCAGGCGCGCCGAGGAAATCGGCGCGGAACACGTCCATGCGGAACGCGCCGGCGGCCAGGACCAGGAACAGGGCGATCGGCAGCAGCTTGGCCACGGTCACCAGGCCGTTGACGATGGCTGCAGTGCGCAGGCCACGCAGCACCAACAGGTGTACGGTCCACAACAGCAATGACGATGCGGCCACGGCGGCCGGGGTATTGCCTTCGCCGAACACGGGCATGAAGTGGCCGAGGCCACTGAAGATCAGCACGAAGAAGCTGGCGTTGCCGAGCACCGAGGCGACCCAGTAGCCCCACGCAGCGGAGAAGCCGATGTAGTTGCCGAAGCCTTCGCGCGCATATGCGTAGATGCCGGTATCGAGATCAGGCCGGCGGTTGGCCAGGGCCTGGAACACGAAGGCCAGCATCAGCATGCCCGCGCCGCTCAGGGCCCAGCCGATCAGCGCCGCGGCCGGGCCGGCGCTGCGCGCCACGTTCTGCGGCAATGAAAAGATGCCGGCGCCGACCATCGAGCCGACCACCAGTGCAGTCAACGCGGGCAGGCCCAGGCGTTGCGAAGTTGCGGCCATGCGGATCCCCTGCGGCGGTGATGCCGCGTGCACACGGTAGCCATGTGCCCGTGAACATGCCTGCAAGGGGCGGAACGATGAAGGCCCGGGCAGCTGCCCGGGCCTTCGAAGTTGTTGCGTTGAAGGGTGTTGCCTGTATTACTTGAAGGTGTACTTGGCACCGACGGTGAAGTAGCGACCGATGGCACCACTGAAGTGCATCGGGTTGTAGTTCACGCCGCCATAGGTCAGCGGATCCAGCGGAGCAATGCGGTCGAAGACGTTCTCGACCGAAGCATTCAGCTCGAACGCTTCGGTGATTGCCCAGCGGCCGGAAAGGTCGAAGGTGGTGAACGAAGAGATCTTCTTCACCGGCGAGCCGTCGGCATAGAAGAACTGGTACTTGCCGCCGCGCTTGTCGGTGTTTTCCATGCTGGAGATGTAGTTGGCCACGCCGCTGACACTCCACGGGCCCTGCTTCCAGGTGGTACCGAAGTTGATGCGGTCCTTCGGCGTGCCGATGCAGTTGGTCACGTCGCAGTTGCCGTGCGTGCCCAGGAAGTCATCGGTGCTGGTACCGCTGGTGCGCTCGAACTTCAGCAGGTGGCTCCACTGCAGATCCATCTCCAGCTGGCCCGGGCCGATATCGAAGGTCTGGCGGATGTCGGTGTCGATACCGCGAACGCGCGAGGAACTGGCGTTGATGTAGGCGGTGTTGACGGCCAGGATGCTGCCGGTACCGGCGACGCCGTTGAGCAGGTTGTTGTCGCGCAGGACGTTGCCAGCCCGGATCGCGTCATCGGTATCGCCCTGGGCGATCTCGTTGGTGCGCTTGATCTCCCACGCATCGACGGTCAGCGAGGTGGAGCGGGTAGGCTGCAGCACGATACCCACCGAGTAGCTCTTCGACTCTTCCGGCTTCAGGTCCTTGTTCGGACGGGTGATGATCGCAACCGACTGCGAGCCGCAGTCGTCCGGCGAAGCGCCCGGGGCAGGGTTTTCACCGTCCGGGCAACGGATCGGATCCGAGGCCGTGGAGAACGCGGCCAGGCCACCGTCGCCGTTCTCGGCCGGGTTCGGTGCACGGAAGCCTTCGGCGTAGCTGGCGCGCAGGGCGATCCAGTCGGCCGGCGTCCACTTCACACCCAGCTTCGGCGTGGCCTTGCCTTCACCACTTTCGTACTTGTCGTAGCGCAGGGCAGCGGACAGTTCCAATTGCTCCAACACCGGTGCCGACAGTTCGACGTAACCGGCGTACACGTTCTGGGTGCCGTCGTAGGCCGAGTAGCCCAGGCCGATGATGTCACCCGTGTCGGTGTAGGTCTGCGGGGTCAGGCTGTTGCTGGTCTTGCGCCACTCGGTACCGATCGCCAGGCCCAGCGGGCCACCCTTCAGGTCCATCAGGCTGCGCGACACGGTGAAGTCGAACATATCCAGGCTGGACTTGGCACGTGCGCTGATCTTCGGCGAGATGTAGTCATACAGCGCCTGGGAGTTCAGGTTGGCATTGTCGCCAATGCGCCATACGCCACCGGCACAGTTCGCGTCACCCAGTGCACACTTCACGGCGCTGTAGCGCAGGAAGCCGGTGCGCTCGTTGACCAGGTCGGTGCCCGAGTGCAGGTAGGCGGTGTCGTAGCTCCAATCACCCCAGTTGCCCTTGACGCCGACCAGGAAACGATTGAACTCGTTGGTGTTGTCGGTCACGCGGGGGCCGACGTCCCAAGCGCTATAGCGCAGGCGCAACGGGCCAGTACCGAGGCCGGCAGGCCGGTCAGGATGATTGGGACCAAGCACCACGGCGCCCGGACCGCTGTTGCCGTTGACCGGGCCGCCGGGATAACCCCAGCCGCCGGACGCGGCGGACGGCGTGTTGCTGAAGGTGGTTTCCTTCTTCGAGTAGCCGATCTCGGTGTAGATTTCGCCACCTTCACCGAACGCGAAGCTGGCGCGGCCGAACACATTGACGTACTTCTCTTCCGGCGAGATATCGCGATACAGCTGTGCCGGATCCCACAGGCAGCCCTGCGCGGCGACAGAGGCGTCGGTCTGGCCACCGATGGTGGTCAAGCCCTGGCAGCCCGGCAGCGGTACGAGGGTGGCCGGATTCGTGTCGGTGACATTGCGGTCGTCGTACACCGAGCCATTGGGACCAACGCCGCCGCGGGTCTTGCCGCTGAGGAAGGCGCCGCCCAGGAACTGGGCATTGTTGCCATAGCCCCACTGGCGGGTGTCGCCGGTGCCGATCCACTTGCGGTTCTTGCGGTCGCTGATCTTGATCGCGTCGCTCTTGCCGACGTCAAGGCTGAAGAAAGCGTTCCAGCCGTCGGTGGCCATGTCGCCGGTACCGGCGGTCAGGGTCGCCTTCTTGGTATCGCCATCGCTGTCGCCGGACAGGCCGTAGGAGCCGCGAAGGATCGCGCCCTGGAAGTCGCTGCGCAGGATGATGTTGACCACGCCGGCGATGGCGTCGGAACCATAGATCGCCGACGCGCCATCCTTCAGCACTTCCACACGTTCAACGGCGTCGAGCGGGATGGTGCTCAGGTCGGTGAAGACCTTCTGGCCGTCATCGGCCAGGCCGTAGGTGGCCATGCGGCGGCCATTCAACAGGACAAGGGTCGAACCCGCGCCCAGGCCACGCAGCGAAATGCCGGCGCCACCACCGGCGAAGCCGTTGCCGAACGATTTGGGAATCGAGCCGGCGCCATTGGCGGTGATGGTCTGCAGGTACTCGGCAACCGTGGTCTTGCCCGTACGGTCGATTTCCTGGCGGGTCACCACCTGCACCGGGGACGGTGTTTCAGTGTTGGTGCGCGGGATGTTCGAACCGGTGACCGTGATGCGGTCCAGGTTGGTGGCCTTTTCCTGCGCGAAAGCGGAGGTGGAAGCCACGGCGCCAACCAGCAGCAGCGTGCCGCCGGTAAGGATATGGGTGATGGACGATGCCAGGGTGGTGCGGCGGCGGCTGGCGGGCCGTTGGATCAGGTGTTTCACAGCTTCTCTCCTAACTGGAAAACCGTAGCGTTGAGGGCTGTCTCCGGAAGATTCCGGGACGGACCAATCTAGGTTTCCGACAGGTGACGAAGTCGTGAATTTTTGCTTAATCAATAACAGTTGATCCTGTTCCGTCCGTACCCGCCCGGACGGAAGCGCCGGCCCGGCAAGCAGCCGGGCCGGCGATCACCTCAGTCCGGCAGCGAGAACTGCACCGGCACCATGCCGATGGCCGGCACGGCCACGCCATCACGCTGGGCCGGCTCGAAGCGCCAGTGCCTGAGCACCTGTTGGCGTGCGGCCTGGTCCAGGCTGCGCGAGCCACTGCTGCGCTCGATGCTGACCACCGCCGGCTGCCCGTGGGAGTCCACCTCTACCCGCAACAGCACCGTCCCCTGCTCGCGGTTGCGCAGTGCCGCCAGCGGGTAGGCCGGCGGCGGGGCGCTGCGGTACTGCAGCTGGGCGCCGGCCAGAGGCGTGGAGGTATCGATGCTCGGTGCCAGCTGGGGCGGGGCCGGTTCGGCGGCCGGCAGTGCGATGCCCTGGGTCTCCTCCACGGTCGCGGTGGGTGCAGGCAGTGG
Source organism: Stenotrophomonas sp. STK17_22 (assembly GCF_051983905.1). Classification (NCBI taxonomy): domain Bacteria; kingdom Pseudomonadati; phylum Pseudomonadota; class Gammaproteobacteria; order Lysobacterales; family Lysobacteraceae; genus Stenotrophomonas; species Stenotrophomonas sp. STK17_22. Next base: position 3,719,402 of record NZ_CP197010.1, on the reverse strand, counting down.
CGGTGCTACCGGCTGCGTCCGGGGTTTCGGCACCACCTGGACGATCTCTTTCGGCGGGATCGGAACCGGCGGCGTGGGCGGTGGCGGGATCTTCTCGATCAGCCTGACCGCAGTCTTGTCACGCGGAACCTGCACGGCCTGGTAGGTCGCCGGGATCAGCAGCAACAGGAAGGCCAGCAGATGCAGGGCGATGGCCGCGCTCCAGGCGGCAACGCGGGCGGGGTCGAAGTGCGGGGATGCAACGGGATACGTACGAACCATGGTCCACCTCCATGCCAGTGACGAAGTCCTCAACGCACCAGGGCCCGTGGCGGGGTTGCCGCACGCGGCTGGCAGTCCATCAGTAGCGCGACAGGGCAGCCACTGCCTAGAGGCAGGGGGGCGATCGTTGGGCTGGCCTTCAGCCAACGCCGGCTACGGGCATGAAAAAGGCGGATCCCCTGCGGGATCCGCCTTTGTCGGCAATGGCGAACGGGATCAGCGACCCAGTTCGAACACCACGTCCAGGTTGACCGAGACGGTCGATTCACCCGGTGCGACCGGGGTGGCCTTGTCCATCGCCGCGCCGGCCGACATGGCCCGCATCATCGGCATCGGGCGGTAGCCGCCGCCAGCGTTCTCGGAAATGCTGACGATGCGGCGCACCTGCAAGCCCAGCGACTTCGCATAGGTCTGGGCGCGGGCCTGGGCCTTCTTCAGTGCAGCCAGGCGCGCTTCGTCGTAGACCGGTTCCGGCTGGTCGATCTCGAAGCTGGGGCCGTTGATCTGGTTGGCGCCCTGCGCAGCCAGTGCGTCCAGCACCTTGCCCAGCTTGGCGATGTCGCGCACCTTCAGGCTGACCGTGTTGCTGGCCTGGTAGCCGGTGATCTTCGGTGCTTCGTTGTCGGCATAGCGGTACTGCGGGTTGAGGCTGACGCCACTGGTCTGCACGTCGCGCTCGGCGATGCCGGCGGCCTTGATCGCGGCCAGTACCTTGTCCATCTGCTGGGCGTTCTGGCGCATGGCGCTGTTGCCATCGGCGGCCTGGGTGACCACACCGGCCGACAGGGTGGCCACGTCCGGCACGCGGGTCGCCTCGGCATTGGCCGAGATGTTCAGCAGGGTGCCTTCGGCCGGGGCGGCGATCGACGGCGACGACGGGGCAGCATGGGCGGTCATCGAGGTTCCAAGGGCGAGGGACAGGGCGAGCAGCAGCGGGGTGGCGGTCAGGCGCATGGAGAACTCCTTGTTGTGCCGTTGAGGGTGGTGTCGTAGCGATGAACGCGCTGTGAGCCCGTTCGGGGTTGCGCACGTTCCGGGGCGGGTTGCCGACGATTCAGGTGGCGGCCTCAGGTTATGCTGTGCCGATGCTCTATCTTGCTTCCCGTTCCCCCCGACGCAACCAGCTGCTGGCCCGACTCGGACGCCCCTTCCAGGCCCTGGACCTGGAGGTCGTCGAGCAGCGCGCGCCCGCTGAAAGCGCCGAACAGTATGTCTGCCGGGTCGCCGCCGACAAGGCGCGCGCCGGGCTGGCCCGGGTGCTGGCCGATGACCCGCAGGCGCGCGTGCTCGGCTCGGACACCGAGGTGGTGCTGGATGGCGACGTGTTCGGAAAGCCCACTGACGCCGCCGATGCGCGGGCGATGCTGGCGCGCCTTGCCGGGCGTACCCATCAGGTGATGACCGCCGTGGTGGTGGTCGGCGCGGACGGGCTGGACAGCGAACTGGTCATTTCCGAAGTGACCTTCGCCCCGATCGACGCTGCCGACATCGCCGCCTACGTGGCCACCGGCGAGCCGTTGGACAAGGCCGGGGCCTACGCCATCCAGGGCGGGGCCGAGCGCTGGATCGAACATCTTTCCGGCAGCTACTCCGGCGTCATGGGGCTGCCATTGCTGCATACCGATCGTCTGCTGGCGCGCTGCGGCGTGCCGGCCACAACTGCCGATGCCGCCAGGGAGGCTGCCGATGTCTGAGGAAATCCTGGTCAATGTGACCCCGCGCGAAACCCGGGTCGCGGTGATCGAGAACGGCATGCTGCAGGAACTGCACATCGAGCGCGGTTGGCGCCGGGGTGTGGTCGGCAACATCTACAAGGGCAAGGTGCAGCGGGTGATGCCCGGCATGCAGGCGGCCTTCGTCGAAGTCGGGCTGGAGCGTGCCGCGTTCCTGCATGCCAACGACGTGGTGCGGCCGGCGCCGGTGGCCAGTGCCGATACCGAGAACACCACGCTGCCGCCGCCGTCCAGCGTGCCGATCGTCGAGCTGCTGCGCGACGGCCAGGACATCGTGGTGCAGGTGGTGAAGGACCCGATCGGGACCAAGGGCGCACGCCTGACCACCCAGATCAGCATTCCCTCGCGCTACATGGTGCTGCTGCCGCAATCCAAGGTGGTGGGGGTGTCCGCACGCATCGAGGATGAAACCGAGCGCGCCCGGCTGAAGGCGCTGGTGACCGAACTGTCGGCGCAGCACGGAGGCTACGGCTACATCGTGCGTACCAATGCCGAGGGCCAGCCGGCAGAGGCCATCGCCGAGGACATCGCCTACCTGTCGCGCGTTTGGAACGTGGTCGAGCGTCGTGGCCGCGAAGCGGCCTCGTGCAGCAACATCTATGAAGACCTGAGCCTGCCGCTGCGATCGGTACGCGACCTGATCCGCAAGGACGTTGACAAGGTGAAGGTGGACTCCAAGGAGACCTTCGCGCAGTTGCAGGCCTTTGTTGCCAAGTACATGCCGGTGCTGGCCGAGAAGATCGAGCTGTACAGCGGTGATCGCCCGATCTTCGACATGTTCGGGGTGGAGGACGAGATCGGCCGCGCGCTGGACAAGCAGGTGCCGCTGAAATCCGGTGGCTACCTGGTGATCGACCAGACCGAGGCGATGACCACCATCGACGTCAACACCGGTTCGTTCCTCGGCCAGCGCAACCTGGAAGAGACGGTGTTCCGCACCAACCTGGAAGCTGCACAGGCGGTGGCACGGCAGCTGCGGCTGCGCAACCTGGGCGGCATCATCATCATCGATTTCATCGACATGGACGATGCCGAGCATCGCCGCCAGGTGCTGCGCACCCTGGAAAAGGCGCTGGCCCGCGACCATGCCAAGACCACGGTGTACGACTTCTCGCCGCTGGGCCTGGTGGAGATGACCCGCAAGCGCACGGTGGAAAGCCTGGAGCGCCAGCTGTCGGAGACCTGCCCGCAGTGCAGCGGCCGCGGCAGCATCAAGACCACCGAGACGGTGACCTACGAGATCTTCCGCGAGATCACCCGTGCCGTGCGCCAGTTCGATGCCGCGCGCCTGCTGGTGATCGCGTCGACCAAGGTGGTCGCGCGCATCACCGACGAGGAATCCGCGGCGGTGGCCGAGCTGGAGGAATTCCTCGGCAAGAGCATCCGCTTCCAGGCGGACGAGCAGTACCTGCAGGAGCAATTCGATGTCGTTCTGCTCTGATCCTCGCCGGCCGCAGGCCGGCGGTGGCCGATGAGCGCGCCGCCGCGCCTGCGACTGCGAAGGATCCGCCGTCATTTCATTGCCGCCTGCGCGGTGGGCCTGGTCGGGCTTGCACTGCTGGTGGGCACCTTCAGCCAGCTGCTACCGCTGGCCGAGCGCCATCCCGACAGGATTGCCGCCTGGCTGAGTGAACGCGCTGGCCAGCCGGTGCGTTTCGACCAGCTGCAGACCGCCTGGACCCGGCGCGGCCCGCTGCTGCAGCTCAAGGGCCTGCGCATCGGCGCCGGCCAGGGCCTGGCGATCGGCGAGGCCGAAGTGCTGGTATCGATGTACAGCGGCCTGTTGCCTGGCCGGTCGCTGACCGAGCTGCGCCTGCGTGGCCTGGCGCTCGACCTGCAGCAGGGCGAGGACGGTCGCTGGTCGGTACGCGGCCTGCCGCAGGCCGCCAATGGCGGGGACCCGCTGGATGCGCTGCGCCGGCTGGGCGAGCTGCAGGTGATCGGAGGCCGCCTGGGCGTGCATGCGCCGGAGCTGGGGATCGACACCACGCTGCCACGCATCGACGTGCGCCTGCGGGTCAATGGCGACCGCCTGCGTGTAGGCGTGCGTGCCTGGGCCCAGACCGAAGCGCTGCCGTTGACGGCGGTGCTGGACGTGGACCGCGTGCGCGGCAATGGCCAGGCCTGGCTGGGCGCCGATCCGGTCGATTTCCATGCCTGGTCGCCGCTGCTGGCGGCCGGCGGTGTGCGCCTGCGCGAAGGCAAGGGCGAACTCAACCTGTGGCTGACCCTGCGCGATTTCGCGCCGGTGGCGGTGACCACCGATTCGGACCTGCGTGATGTCCGCATCGATGGCGCACCGATGCCCTCGATGGTGGCTCCGCAGCTGCAGCTGCAGCGGTTGCAGGCACGCCTGCGCTGGCAGCGCCAGGCTGATGGCTGGGCGTTGCAGGTGCCGCGCCTGCGCCTGAAAACGGAAGAGGGCGAGCAGCAGCTCGATGGCCTGCAGCTGCAGCTTGGCAAGCAGCTGCGGGTCCGTTCTGGCGAAGTGCAGGCCGGCACCGCGCTGCGTGCGCTGGCCCTGAGCGATCGTCTTGAACCGGGCCTGCGTCGCTGGCTGTTCCTGTCCAGGCCGCAGCTGGATGTGCGCGAGTTGCAGCTGGCGGGCGAACGCGATGGCCCGCTGTGGGCGCAGGGCGAACTGCAGTCGCTGGGCTTCGCCAGCGGGGGCAATTCGCCCGGCCTGCGCGGCCTGGGCGGGCGCTTCGAAGGCGACGCGGATGGCTTCAGCCTGCAGTTGCAGCCGCAACGGCAGCTGCAGTTCGATTGGCCGACCGGCTTTGGTGTGCGTCATGACCTGCATCTGGCGGGACAGGTGGTGGGCTGGCGCGACGAGGGCGGTGGTTGGCGTATCGGTACTGCGGCGATGCGCGTGGAAGGCACCGACTATGCGGCCGACGTGCGCGGCGGGGTCTGGTTCCAGGGGGACGGTACGCGGCCGTGGCTGCAGCTGGCGGCCAAGCTGGACGACGTGCCGATGACTGCGGCCAAGCGCTTCTGGATCCACTCCAAGATGAGCAAGGGCGCCACCGACTGGCTGGACATGGCGCTGGCCGGCGGCCAGGTGCGCAATGGTATCGGCCTGGTCAGTGGCGACCTGGACGACTGGCCGTTCGACAACAACGATGGCCGCTTCGAGGCCACCGGCCATATCACCAACGGTGACATCCGTTTCCAGCACGATTGGCCGTTGATGAGCCAGGTCGACGCCGATATCGCCTTCATCGGCCCCGGCTTCGACATGCATGGGCGCGGCGATCTGGCCGGTGTGGCGGTGCAGAAGTTCGAGGCGGGCATTCCGGATTTCGGGCAGCAGCCGCTGTATGTGCGCGCCGATGCGCAGAGCGAGGCGGGCAAGCTGCTGGCGATGCTGCGGCAGAGCCCGCTGCACAAGGATTATGGCGACACCTTGGACAACCTCACTGCTGCCGGCCCGGCGCATGTGACCTTCGATCTGCTGCAGCCACTGCACCACGATGAAGGTGGCGGCCACCTGCAGGGGACGGTCGATCTGGCCGGCGTGAAGCTGGTCGACAAGCGCTTCCAGCTCGCCTTCGACAACATGCAGGGGCAGGCGCGCTACAGCAATGGCGGTTTCGATGCCGAGGCGCTGTCGGTGCGCCACCTCGGCCAGGACGGTCGCCTGAGCCTGCGTGCCGGTGGCTACGTGCACGACAGCAGACTGGCCTTCGAATCGCAGCTGTCGGCCACGCTGGATGCCGGCGTGCTGATCGACCGCGCGCCGGAGATGGCCTGGCTCAAGCCCTACATCACCGGAACCTCGCCGTGGACCATCGCGGTCAGCCTGCCCAAGGTCACTCCGGGGGCGCCTGCGCCGCCCAGCGAGCTGCGGTTGAGCTCCGATCTGGTCGGGACCCGGCTGGACCTGCCGGCGCCGCTGGACAAACCGGCTGCCGAGCCGTTGGCGACCACCGTGGCTGCACAGCTGCCGATGGGGGCCGGCCGCATCGACGTGGCGTTCGGCCAGCGCCTGGCGCTGGCCGCACGCAGCCACAACAACCAGACCGGTGTGCAGGTGACGCTGGGCAGCGACCATGTCGACCGCGAGCCGCCGCCGAGCGGATTGACCGTCAATGGCCGCAGTCCGACCCTGGACGCTCTGGAGTGGATCAGTCTGGCGCGGGGTGGCAGTGATGACGACGCCATGCCGCTGCGTGCGGTGGACGTGCAGGTCGGCCAGTTGAAGCTGATCGGTGGCGTGTTCGAGCAGACCCGGTTGCAGCTGCGCCCGGGCGCGCAGGCACTGGATGTGCGCCTGAACGGCCCGTCGCTGGCCGGGCGCCTGACCGTCCCCAATGCAGACGGCGGCACCATCAGTGGCCAGCTCGACCGCGTGCACTGGCAATCCCTGCCGGCGGCTCCGGGTGCATCGGCCGCACCGGCACGGGTACAGGCCGGCGCCAACGACATGGACCCGGCCAAGCTGCCGCCGTTCGCGCTGGACATCGCCGACCTGAAGTTCGGCAAGGTGGTGCTGGGCCAGGCGGTACTGCGTACGCGGCCGCTGGCCAATGGCCTGAACGTGGACGAGCTGCGCTTCCGTGCGCCCGACCAGGAGATCGACATCAGCGGTCGCTGGCTGGGCCGCACCGGTGGTGCCCGCACCGAGCTGACCGCACAGGTGCGCAGCGAGGACCTGGGCGGACTGATGCAGAACCTCGACTACGGCGGCCAGCTGCGTGGCGGTTCCGGCCAGGCGCAGCTGCAGGCCACGTGGAATGGGGGGCCGTCGGACTTCCAGCTGGGCAACCTGCAGGGCCGCCTGGACCTGCACGCGCGCAACGGCCAGCTGCTGGAGCTGGAACCGGGCGCCGGCCGGGTGCTGGGCCTGCTCAGTGTCACCCAGCTGCCGCGGCGCCTGATGTTCGACTTCCGAGACTTCTTCTCCAAGGGCTTCGCGTTCAACCAGATCGACGGCAGCATGCAGTTCGGCCAGGGCATGGCGCGCACCGACAAGGTGCTGATCGAAGGCCCGGCAGCCAATATCACCATCCGCGGCCAGGCCGACCTGCGCAACCAGCAGTTCGACCAGACCATCGACGTCAACCCGCGTGCAGGCAATCTGCTGACCGTGGTGGGTGCGGTCGCCGGTGGTCCGGTGGGGGCGGCGCTGGGCGCGGCCACCAATGCGGTATTGTCCAAGCCATTGGGCGAGATTGGCGCCCGTACCTACAAGGTGACCGGTCCATGGAAGGAACCGAAGGTGGAAGTGATCGAGCGCAGCCGCGACAAGGCTCCGCCACCCGTACCGGCACCGGCGCCGGCCATTCCGCCGACCGTCACCGGCCTGCCGCGCTCGCGCTGAGCGCGGCTTTCCTGTTCACGGGGCTTGCCTGAGCGCCCCCGCATCCCCAGATCGAGAACCATGACTGATATCGCCCTGACGCTTGCCCAAGACCGCCTGCTGCGCCCCGGCGGCCTGGATACCGCTGGCCTGGAGCGCACCTTCGGCCAGCTGCTCGGCCCCGGTGTGGACTTCGGCGACCTTTATTTCCAGCATGCCCGCCGCGAGAGCTGGAGCGTGGAAGACGGCATCGTCAAGGACGGCGCCCATTCCATCGAGCAGGGCGTGGGCGTGCGGGCGATTTCCGGCGAGAAGACCGGCTTCGCCTACTCCGACGACATCCATGCCGATGCGCTGCTGACGGCGGCGCAGTCGGCGCGTGCGATCTCGCGTGAAGGTGGCGCCCAGTCCGGGCGGTCGCTGCTGCGCGGCAACGCGCGCGCGCTGTACCCGGCGCTGGACCCGATCGATGGCATCGGCAACGAGGCCAAGGTCGAGGTGCTCAAGCGCCTGGATGGCTACCTGCGCGCCGCCGACCCGCGCGTGAAGCAGGTGATGGTGAGCCTGTCCGGCGGCGTCGATACGGTACTTATCGCCCGCAGCGACGGTGTGCTGGGCGCTGACGTGCGCCCGCTGGTGCGCCTGAACGTGCAGGTGATCGTCGAGCACAACGGCCGCCGCGAGTCCGGCTATGCCGGCGGTGGTGGCCGCTACGGGTATGAGGAGCTGTTCGCCGACGGCCGCCCCGAGGCCTTTGCCCGCGAGGCGCTGCGCCAGGCGCTGGTGAACCTGGACGCCGTTCCGGCACCGGCCGGGGTGATGCCGGTGGTGCTTGGTCCGGGCTGGCCCGGCGTGCTGCTGCATGAAGCGGTCGGCCATGGCCTGGAAGGCGACTTCAACCGCAAGGGCACCAGCGTCTACGCGGGCCGCATCGGCGAGCGCGTTGCCGCCCCGGGCGTGACCATCGTCGATGACGGCACGCTGGACGGACGCCGTGGTTCGTTGAACATCGACGATGAGGGCCACCCGAGCCAGTGCACCACCCTGATCGAGGACGGCATCCTGGTCGGCTACATGCAGGACAGCCTCAACGCACGGCTGATGGGCATGGCGCCGACCGGCAACGGCCGCCGCGAATCGTTCGCGCACCTGACCATGCCGCGCATGACCAACACCTACATGCGCGCCGGCCAGCACGACCCACAGGAAATGATCCGTTCGGTGAAGAAGGGCCTGTACGCAGTCAACTTCGGTGGCGGTCAGGTCGACATCACCAGCGGCAAGTACGTGTTCTCGGCCACTGAGGCCTACCTGATCGAGGATGGCCGCATCACCACGCCGGTGAAGGGTGCGACGCTGATCGGCAACGGTCCGGAAACCATGCAGAAGGTGCGCATGGTCGGCAACGATCTGGCCCTGGACGAGGGCGTGGGCATCTGTGGCAAGGACGGGCAGAGCGTGCCCGTGGGTGTCGGCCAGCCCTCGCTGCTGATCGAGGGCATCACGGTCGGCGGTACCCAGGCCTGAGCCGGGCGATGGCCAGCGCCACCGCCCAGGCCGGCGCGGACTCAGTCCTCGTCGGCTTCGTCGCTGTCGACGGGGGCGGCGTCTTCGGCGCTGGCCTTCAGGCCCAGCGCGGCCGGCAGCATCAGGGCGCGCAGCACCTGGAAAATTTCGCGGTAGGCGCGCGGCGGCTTGTTCCTGGCCTTCTCGGCCTGCGCATTGCGCACCAGCGTGCGCAGCTGCTGGCGGTCGGCCTGCGGGTAGTCGTCCAGCAGTGCAGCCAGCGCCTTGTCACCCTCGGCCAGCAGGCGCTCGCGCCAGTCTTCCGCGCGGTGCATCATCGCCACTTCACGGCGACCGGTTTCGCTGTTGGCGTCCAGCGCATCGCGGATCGCATCCAGCGTGGCGTCTTCTTCGCGGCGCATGTGCTTGGCCAGGAACGCCAGCTGGCGCTTGTGGGCGATGTGGGCGGTGATGCGCTTGCACTCGGCGATATGCGGCAGCAGGTCTTCCGGGATCGGCAGGCGTGCCAGCTGGGCCGGGGTCAACGACACCAGCTTCTCGCCCAGGGCCAGGACGTCGAGCGCGTCGCGCCGGTTCTGGCTGCGGCTCTTGTCGTGGAATTCACCGGTTTCTTCGTCGCGTCCGCGCATCGTTCCTACCTGATCTCAAAAAAAGTCGCCCGGCGTGATGCCGGGCCCAACCCGTACAGGATAAAGCATTGAACGTGATCGCCCCTGAAGTCGCTGTCGGCGACGACAGCCTGGCCCGGCTGGAACGGCTGGCCGACCTCTCCCAGCAGCTGCTCGACCGCGCCCGTGCGCTGGGCGCCAGCCAGGCCGAGGTCAGCTGCAGCGAGGATCGTGGCCTGGAGGTCAATGTCCGCCTTGGCGAGGTGGAGACCGTGCAGTCCACCCGTGACCGCGGTATCGCCGTCACCGTCTATTTCGGCCAACGCAAGGGCAGCGCCAGCACCGGCGACCTGAACGAGGCCAGCCTTGCCGCTACGGTCGAGCAGGCCTGTGCAATCGCCCGGCACACCGAAGATGACCCGGCTGCCGGCCTGGCCGAGGCCGCACTGATGGCCACCGATTTCCCGGATCTGGATGCCTGGCACCCCTGGGCGCTGCAGGCCGACGAGGCGGTGGACCTGGCCCTGGCCTGCGAGAACGCAGGCCGTGAGGCCGATGCGCAGATCCGTAATTCCGACGGCGCCTCGGTTTCGAGCATGCAGAGCCTGTCGGTGTACGCCAATTCGCATGGCTTTTTCGGCCGTGAGCGTGGCACCCATCATTCGGTGGGCTGTGCGCTGATCGCCGGCCAGGGCGATGGCATGCAGCGCGATGGCTGGTACACCAGCGCGCTGGCCCGCGAGGATCTGGAAGACGTGGGCCTGGTCGGTCGTCGTGCTGCCGAGCGCACCGTCGCCCGCCTGCAGCCTCGTTCGATGGCCACCGGCAGCATGCCGGTGCTGTTCGCCCCGGAAGTAGCGCGCAGCCTGGTTGGCCACCTGCTGTCGGCGGTGTCCGGCGGTGCGCTGTACCGCCAGGCCAGCTTCCTGCTGAACAGCGTTGGCCAGCAGCTGTTCCCGGACTGGATGCAGATCGAGGAACTGCCCCACCTGCGCCGTGGCCTGCGCTCGGCCGCCTTCGACGGTGACGGCGTGGCCACGCGTGCTTCGGCCCTGGTCCGTGACGGCGTGCTGCAGCGCTATGTGCTGGGCAGCTACTCGGCACGCAAGCTGGGCCTGCAGACCACCGCCAATGCCGGTGGCGTGCACAACCTGCAGCTGGCCGCCAACGCGGGCTCCCTGCAGGACATCGCCCGGCAGATGGGCGATGGCCTGCTGGTGACCGAATTGATGGGGCAGGGCGTGAACGGGGTGACCGGCGACTACTCGCGCGGTGCCGGCGGCTTCCGCGTCGAGAATGGTGAGATCCAGTTCCCGGTGGATGGCGTCACCATCGCCGGCAACCTGCGCGAGATGTTCAGCAGCATCGAAGCGGTCGGCAGTGACGTCGACCCGCGCTCGCACATCCGGACCGGTTCGATCCTGCTGGGGCGGATGACCATCGCCGGTAATGATTGATGGCGTCGATGGCGTAAGCTATGCCCGCCTGACGCAACCAGCTTGGTGCTGGTGGGTCAAGACCACCCAATGAAAAGGAGTTTTGTCGTGAGCGAATTCGATAACGTCCCGCCGCCGCCGGCCACCACCGACGTGCCGGCCGACCAGCGCACCATGGCCCTGGCCGCGCACCTGCTGGGCATTTTCACCTGGTTCATCGGTCCGCTGATCATCTGGTTGATCAACAAGGACGACGCCAGCAAGGCTTTCGTGACCGACCAGGCCAAGGAAGCGCTGAACTTCCAGATCACCATCACCATCGCGATGCTGATCTGCATCGTGCTGACCATCGTGATCATCGGCGGCATCCTGGCCCCGATCGTCGGCATCCTGAACTTGGTGTTCTGCATCATTGCAGCGGTCAAGGCCAACAACGGTGAAGCGTACCGCTACCCGTTCGCGCTGCGCCTGGTCAAGTAAAACCAGCTGCATGCGGAACTGAAAACGCCCGGCATTGCCGGGCGTTTTTGCTTGACGGTAGCGCCGGGCCATGCCCGGCGAGCGCGCAGCGCGGCAGCATCACCACCAGCGATCAATGATCGCGTTCGACCGCCAGCGTCGCCAGCGCACGCAGTGCATCAGCCTCTTCGCCGTACCCGGCCAGGATCGCCTGCATGCGTGCCGCGAGTTCGTGCAGCTGGGCCTTCGCCCCGTCCAGGCCGAGCAGGGCGGGGAAGGTGCTCTTGTCCTGCGCCTGGTCCTTGCCGGCGGTCTTGCCCAGCTGCTCGGAACTGGCCTCGACATCGAGGATGTCATCGCGTACCTGGAAGGCCAGGCCGAGTGCGTCGGCGAAGCTGTCCAGCTGGGCCAGCTGAGGTTCGTGGGCCTGGCCGCACAGCGCGCCCATGCGCACCGCCGCACGGATCAGCGCGCCGGTCTTCAGGGCATGCATGCGGGTCAATGCCGCCAGCGTCTGCTGCTGGCCGGTGGCATCGATATCCAGCGCCTGGCCGCCGCACATGCCAGCGGCGCCGGACGCGTGGGCCAGGGTCTGCAGGCAGGCCACGCGCAGCGTGGCCGGCAGCGGTGCATCGGCCAGCAGGCCGAAGGCACGGGTCTGAAGCGCGTCGCCTGCCAGAATCGCGGTGGCTTCATCGAAGGCGATGTGGGTGGTCGGCTTGCCGCGACGCAGCGCGTCGTCATCCATCGCCGGCAGGTCGTCATGCACCAGCGAGTAGGCGTGGATGAGTTCGACGGACATGGCGGCCGCATCCAGGCTTTCCGGCTGCGCACCGAACAGGTGGCCACTGGCGTAGACCAGCAGCGGGCGCATGCGTTTGCCACCGCCCAGCACCGAATAGCGCATGGCCTGGTGCAGGCGCTGCGGCGCTTCGGCAGGCGAGGGCAGCGCGGCGTCGAGCTGGCTTTCGATACGGTCGCGCCAGCGCGCGAACAGAACCTCAGCCGTCATGGCTGGGCGGATCGAAAGGCTCGGATGCTTCCGGCTGCGCCGGATCGCTGAGCAGGCGCACGCGCAGCTCGGCCTGCTCCAGCGCCTGCTGGCACTGGCGATACAGACCGACGCCACGTTCGTAAGCACTGAGCGAAGCTTCCAGGCTCAGCTCGCCGGTTTCCATCTGCTCCACCAGCTGCTCCAGCGATTCGAGCGACTGCTCGAACTGGGCGACCGGGGAGGCGTTTTCGGGGGACTTCTTGGCCATGCGGCAAGTGTGGACGGGCCGCGCGCGGGGGTCAATTCACCAGCCGCCCGGGCGCCACTGCAACTGTGCGCCATGCGCCTGCAACCAGGCCTGCAGCGGTGCGGCGATGACCACGTCGGCGGCGGCCAGCAACTGCGGGCCATCAAAGATCAGCGGCAGCTGCGCGCGTCGCCAGGGGGCGAGGTGTTCGCGTTGCAGGCAGTCCTTCAACGCGTGCGAATGCTGGCGACCGGGCAGCAGAATGCGCTCACCGCCCACGCGTGCACGGACCTGCAGCGGGCGTTCGAAGGCCGGGGTGCCCTGCAGGCGCAGCTGTCCGCCATCGGGCAGTGCCAGCGGTGCGCGTCCATCCCATTCGGCCTGCCACTCGGGGGGAAGCGCAGGCAGCCGGGCCGGCAGCAGATAAGCGTGGTCGCGCCATTGCTGGATCGCGTGATCGTGCCAACTCACCCGGGCCTGGCGATCGTTGTCGGCCGGCAGCAGCTCGTCCAGCGCCTGCTGCAGCACGGTGGCCGGCAGCGGTGCCGCGTCGTGGCCGGCCACCCAGGCACGCAGCACGCGTGCGGCACGGCCCGTTGAGACCTGGCGAAGCAGCTGCAGCGACAGCACGCGTGGAGCGACTTCCAGGTGTGCGATCAGCTCGGCGTCTTCCTCGTCAAGCAGTTCGCGGGTCTGCCCGCAGTGCGTTGCGCTGCCCGCCATCGCCGCAGCGGCATGCGGCCAGCGCTGGCGCAACAGTGGCAGTACCTGCAGGCGCAGGAAGTTGCGATCGGCGTGGTCGTCGGCGTTGCTGGGGTCTTCGATCCAGTGCAGTGCATGCTGGCGGGCGTAGTCGAGGAGTGCACTGCGTGGCACTGCCAGCAGCGGTCGCCATAGAGGCTTTTCGCCAAGGCGGCTGTGCGTGGACATCGCTGCCAGGCCATCGACGCCGGAAGCGCGCAGGGCGCGCAACAGGAAGGTCTCGGCCTGGTCGTCCTGGTGCTGTGCCAGCGCCAGGGTTTCGCCGTCGCGCAGTTCGGCCGCGAACGCGGCGCGTCGTGCCAGTCGCGCGGCACCCTCGGTGCCCAGGCCTGTGCCGTTCTCGACCTGCACGCGGTGCACGGCCAGTTCGATGCCCCAGGCGTCGCATTGCTGCTGGCAGTGCAGCACCCAGTCATCTGCATCGGGCTGCAGCCCGTGGTGCACGTGCACCGCGCGCAGCGCCGTGCCGGAAGCTTGCGCGCAGCGCCACAGCCAATGCAGCAGCACGGTGGAGTCGACACCACCGCTGTAGCCCACCAGCAGCGGCGCATCCAGCGGAACGAGGGCAGGAAATTCAGTCACGGCGGCAAGTATAGGGTTGGTCGGCAGGGCTGCGCCCTGCACCCGCAGACGCGCAAGCAACGGCAACGGCCGAAGCAACAGCAGAAGCGGGTTTCCTGAGGGTTGGCGGGGGGGGGCGGTTGCGGGGGCCGCTGCAAGTCCCCCTCCGGGGCCCGGCCCAGCCGCTGGCGGCTGTGCGTTCGGGCGCTTGCGAAGCCGTGCTTCGCAAGCAAAGCGCCCTCACCCATGTAAGCTCGGTCGCCGCTTGCTCGTGTGCGCTGTCCTGCGCACACGGCAAGACCGGGGTTGGGCGTCCTGCCCAACCCGCCCGAGGCATGCCTCGGGCCCATGCGGCTCACGCCCCCGCAACCGGACCCACCCCGGCTTCGACAGAATGCCGCGATCTGCCAGAACGGCGTCGTGCACCGCTTTGGTAGGTGTCGACCTTGGTCGACACAGTAGATCCACGCCACGCGTGGATGACTCATTCGATATCTGACAGATGTGTCGACCAAGGTCGACACCTACCAACAGCCGCGGAGATCTGTCAGAGGCGGGGCACTGTGGGTTTGCGGGGTGTGAGCCGCATGGATGCGGCGATCAAGGCTACATGGACGTACTTGCGCCGTCCTCGCAAACCCACAGTGCCCCGCCATCCCACGGAATGCACGCTGTTGCTTCGGCCGTTGCCGTTGCGTCTGCAGGTGCAGGGCGCAGCCCTGCCGAAAACCCTACTTTACCCGACGGCCCGAACGGTCGATGCGGAACCGCTCTCCGCCTTCCATCGGCGTGTGGCCATCGGCATCCGGCGTGCCGCGCCGGCAGCCATTGCAGACTTCGGCCACGCCATCCTGGAACGGCCAACCGAAATCGAAGGTGCCGGGCACCACCTGACGGAACTTCAGATCGAAGTAGGCCACGCGGTTGCCGACGCGGGCGCGCAGCAGGCCTTCCTGCGGTGTTTCCGGACCGTTGTCCCAGGTCAGTACCGGCAGGCTGCGGCCCTTGCGGTTGACGTAGTGGAAGCCCTGGTCGGCGTACACCACGGCCAGACCATGGTCGTCGTAATTCAGGTCCTTCAAGGTGTCGGCACTGATCTTCGGCCGGTGATCGACCACTTCGCAGTTGGGCAGCGGCCACAACCCGTGTTCGTCGGTCAGCAGCTTGCACGCCGATGTCTGTGCCGCTGCATTGGCACTGACCAGCACGCCAAGCAGGACCAGCGACCGCGCGAAGCGGCCGCTGGCAGGAGCAGGGTAGGCCTGCCTCACGATCACTTGGCCTCGGCCTTGCGCTCGAATGCGGTCGGCGCCGGCAGCTGCACCGGCACGCCCTTGTCATCGCAGGTGCCGGCCTGGCACAGGCGTTCGCGCAGGGCCGGGGTGGCCTGCACGATCATGTGGTAGATCGCGTTCTGTTCCAGCGTGCCGCGGATCGCCTTGCTGCCCGGGCCGCGTGCCCAGATACCGACGTCTTCGCCGCCGTGCGACTCGGACTTCATCGGCACCAGTGCTTCCTGCATGTAGTCCGGATGCTCGGTGTCGACCTCGCGCAGGTTCGGGCGGCCGTTGGCCGGTTCGAAGCTGCTCGGGTTGTGCGGGTAACGCTTCGGACCGGCCGGCTGCTGGTTGCTGCTGCCGGTATGGCCCGGGCCGTTGGCGTAGCTCAGGGTGGTGTACGGCTGGCCGGTGCCGTCCAGCGCGTAGTCGAGCTTGCCAGCGCCATCTTCGCCGCCCTTGTCCTTCACCTTGCCCAGGATCGGGTTGCCGCGCGCCGGGTAGCCGACGAAGTTCAGGGTGTGCGAGTGGTCGGCGGTGACGATGATCAGGGTATCGTCGGCCGAGGTCAGTTCGTTGGCCACGCGCACCGCGTCGGACAGGGCCACGGTCTCGGTCAGCGCACGGTAGGCGTTGCCGCTGTGGTTGGCGTGGTCGATGCGCGCGCCTTCGATCATCAGCACGTAGCCTTCCTGGTGCTTGGCCAGGTTCTTGATGGCTGCCGCCGTCAGTTCGGCCAGGCTCGGCTCACCGCCCGGATCCTGCGGGCGCTCGTACTCGTAGCGCATGTGGTCCGGCTCGAACAGGCCAAGAATGGCCGGAGCGTTGGCGGCGGCGGCCAGCTGCTTGCTGTTCCACACATAGGCACCCTGCGGGTGCGCCTGCTGCCATTCCTGCACCAGGCTGCGGCCATCCAGGCGCTGGCCGACCTTGTCGTCGTATTCCGGATCGCGTTCTTCCACGGTGGTGAATTCACCGCGACCGCCGCCGAGGGCGACCAGCGGGCCACGGCCATAGCGCGAGGTGGACAACAGCTGCTGGGCGATGTCCTTGCAGCCGGCGGCCTTCGCGGCTTCGGTCAGGTCGGTGTCGTTTTCCCAGTTGCGCTCGGGCGAGTGCGCGTAGGTGGCGGCCGGAGTGGCATGGGTCAGGCGTGCGGTGGACACCACACCGGTGGCCAGGCCGGCGCTGTCGGCCAGCTGCAGCCAGGTCAGCAGGCCCTTGGACAGGCTGTCGGCGCAGTCGGTGCGGCTGCCGGCGCTGACGCCGATCGCGCCCATGTGGGTCTTCACGCCGGTGGTGATGGCGGTCATGGTGCCAGCCGAATCCGGGGTCTGCGAATCGGTGTTGTAGGTCTTGCTGAACGCCGTGGCCGGGAAGCGCTCCCAGGACAGCAGGTTCTCTTCACCCGAGCCGCCCTTCTGCTGGCCTTCGTAGATGCGCGAGGCGGCCACCGTGGTCAGGCTCATGCCGTCGCCGAGGAACAGGATGACGTTCTTGGCCTTGCCGGACATCGCGCCGTTGGCGGCGGCCTGGGCGGCGCCGCTGCGGTACCACCACTGCGGGGTCTCGCCGGCCGGATGGGCAACGGGGTCGACGGCGACCTTCAGGCCGGCCGGGGCGGACGCGGGGGTGGTGCTGGCGCAGGCGCCCAGCAGCAGGGTGGTGGCGCAGGCGGCCAACAGGGAGACGGAACGGCGCATGGACGCTGGGATCTCACAAACTGTAACGGGACGTTCATTATGCCCGCCCTCGCAAGGCACGCCGATGACACACTGATTTGCCGGCCGGGCGGTCGTTCCGCGGGCCGCCTTGGGCTATCGTGCCAGCATCCCTTCCTTCCCCTCTGGATTGCCTATGAAGCTGGTCTCTGCCTGGCTGCGGATTCCATTCTGGCAGCGCGTGGTCGGTGGCTTCGTGCTCGGCGCGCTGGCCGGCTGGGCGCTCGGCCCGGCCGCGGAAACGTGGTTCGGCCCGCTCGGCGAGCTGTACGTCACCCTGATCAAGATGATCGCCGTGCCGCTGGTGTTCTTCGCGGTCATCAACGCAATCTCGTCGCTGCACGGCCAGAAGTCGGTCGCCGCGCTCAGTGGCCGCACCTTCCTGTGGTTCGTGATCACCGCCGCGTTGGCGGTGTGCGTCGGCCTGGGCGTGGGTACCGTGCTGCAGCCCGGCGCCGGTGGCCTGCAGCTGTCGATGGCCAGCAACTACGTGCCGCGCGAAGTGCCCAGCGTGGTGCAGGTGCTGCTGGACGTGGTGCCGGCCAATGTCTTCTACGCGCTGTCCGGCATCGGCACCAAGGTCAATGCGGCCGGTGAAACCGTGCTGGCTGCCGGTCGCGGCTCGATCCTGCCAGTGATCTTCTTCGCTGGCCTGGTGGGCTTTGCCATCGTCAAGCTGGGCGAGAAGGTGACCGAGGCGCGCAAGCTGGTCGGGCAGATGAGCGACATCATGATCCAGGTGACCCGCTTCGTGCTGGAAGTCACCCCGATCGGCACCTTCGGCCTGATTGCTGGCCTGGTCGGCAGCTACGGTTTCGAGAAGCTGCTGCCGCTGGGGCATTTCGTGCTGGCGCTGTACGTGGCCTGCGCCCTGCACATCGTGGTGGTCTACAGCGCACTGCTGCTGGCACACGGCCTGAACCCGTTGAAGTTCTTCCGTGGCGCGGCGCCGGGCATGCAGGTCGCCTTCGTCAGCTCGTCCAGCTTCGCAGCGATGCCGGTGGCGCTGCGCTCGATCACCCACAACCTGGGCGTGAACAAGGACTACGGTTCGTTCGCGGTGCCGCTGGGCGCCAGCATCAAGATGGATGGCTGCGGCGCGATCTATCCGGCGCTGTGCGCGGTGTTCATCGCGCAGTACAGCGGTGTGCCGCTGACCCCGGAACAGTACGTGGTGGTGCTGATCGCCTCGGTGCTGGGCAGCTTCGGTACCGCCGGCGTGCCCGGTACCGCGGTGATCATGGCCACGGTGGTGCTGAGCGCAGCCAACCTGCCGCTGGAGACCATCGGTTACCTGTATGCCATCGACCGCATCCTGGACATGATGCGCACGATGACCAATGTGACGGGCCAGATGCTGGTGCCGGTGATCGTGGCCAAGGAAACCGGGCTGCTCGACCAGGCGGTGTATGACAACCCGTCCAGCAATGTGGGTGTGGACGATCCGGACCCGACACCGCCACGCGGCTGAGGTTGCGTGGAGATGAAAGGCCCGCCCTGACCGGCGGGCTTTTTGTTTTGGAGCTGACTGGCGCGGTGCCGATCAGGGTAGGTCCCCGGTAGATCCACGCCATGCGTGGATGGCCGCAGTGCCGACCAACGGTCGGCACCCACTGGGGCAGGTGGCGCAGTGCCGGCCAAGGTCGGCACCCAGTGGGGGCGCAAACAAAAAAGCCGCTGCAGGGCAGCGGCTTTCTCGTGTCAGGCGGCGCGGTGGCGCCAGCGGGTCAGAGATCGACCCGGCGGGCCTGCATGAACTTGTTGCCCCAGTAGCCGCTGAGCAGGGTGTCCACGCGGACGTCCTTGCCGGAGCTCGGTGCGTGCAGGAAGCGGCCATCGCCAACATAGATGCCGACGTGGTCGACGCGGCCCTTGCGGCCGAAGAACACCAGGTCACCGGCAGCCAGCGCGGTGCGATCATTGATCAGTTCGGCGTTGTCATCGTGTGCCATCTCGCGCGACACGCGCGGCAGCTCGATGCCCAGGGCCGAGCGGAACACGTAACCGACCAGGCCGCTGCAGTCGAAACCGCTGTCCGGGTTGCTGCCACCCCAACGATACGGGGTGCCCAGCAGGGTCATCGCGCGGCGCAGCAGCGATTGCACCTTGCCGTTGTCGGCGGCGGTGCCGACAACGCTGCCATTGGCGGCGCTGCTGGTGTCGTAGTTGGCGAGCAGGCGGCTGAGATCACCGGCCACCACGGCCGAGCGGTCCATCAGCGGAATGGTGTCGTTGGCAGCCAGGTGCGGCAGCAGGGCGGCCAGCGTGGCGCTGGCGGCGGCATCGACGCGGCTGCGCTGCGGAGCGGCAGCCTCGGCCTTGGCGGCCGGTCGGGCGGTGCTCTCGGCCACCGGGGCCGGGGTCACATCGGAACGGTTCGGAGCAGTCTGCGACCAGGCCGGAAGGCTGGTCAGACACAGTGCCAGGCCAAGCAACAGCGGGCGGGCACTACGTGAAGATACGGAAGTCTGGCCTTCGCTTTTCAGGTCGTCAGTCGTCACGCGTCGGTCACAGGAAAAAAACGATGGGGCATCATGCCCTGTAAAAGCGGCAATAAGTTAAAAATTCCGTTAGTAAATCGTTAGTTGCACGGTGATGTGCGTCACAATTTTGAACATATCGCCTGTTCATTTTAGCGAAGGACACGTTTCGCCCCGGTGTAGTGGTCCTTCCAGTACGGACCGCTGAGCGAGTCCAGCCGGACCGTGCCACCGGTGCTCGGCGCGTGCACGAAGCGCCCTTCACCCACATAAATGCCGACATGGGTGACGCTGCCGCGGCTGCCGAAGAACACCAGGTCGCCGGTGGCCAGGCGCTGCGGGTCGATCTTCGGGCCCTGTACCGCCGCCAGGTCGCGCGAGGTGCGCGGCAGTTTCAGGTCCAGCATCTCGCGGTAGACGTAGGCCACCAGGCCGCTGCAGTCGAAGCCGGAGTCGGGGGTATTGCCGCCATAGCGATAGGGGGTGCCGACCAGGCTGATGGCGCGCATCAGCACCGAGTTGGCCGCCTCGGGATTGTCCGGCACGGTCTTCGGCCAGTTCGCGGTCGGCGGGGGCGGCGCGGGTCGGGTGGCCTTGCCGCCGCCGCAGGCGGTCATCAGCACGGGCAGGGCCAGCAGCAGGGCCGGGGCGAGGAGCCGGCGCAGGCCGGACGAAACTGGCGTGATGTGCATGATCTCCGGATAATGCGCCACCTTAGGATTGGCCGTCATGATGGCGGCGTCCCCGCCGGGCGACAACCCGCCCCAACCCGCCTGCCTCCGGCAGATCCAGACAGAGTTGCGCATGAAGATCGAAAAAGACCGCGTTGTCCGCTTCCACTACACCGTTTCCGAAGTCGGCCAGGAGCCGATCGAATCGTCCAAGGACCGCGGCGAGCCGCTGGCGATCCTGATCGGCCACGGCAACATCATTCCGGGCCTGGAAAACGCCATGATGGACAAGGAAGCCGGCGCGACCTTCAGCGTCGACGTCAACGCTGCCGATGCCTACGGCGAGCGTCGTGAGGGCCTGTCCCAGCGCGTGCCGAAGAAGCACTTCGGCAACACCAAGCTGGCTCCGGGCCAGCAGGTTGTGCTGCAGACCAACTTCGGCCCGCGTGCGGTGACCGTGCAGAAGGTCGGCATGAGCGTCGTCGACGTCGACCTGAACCATCCGATGGCCGGCAAGGACCTGCACTTCGACGTGGAAATCGTCGATGTGCGCGAAGCCGGCAAGGAAGAAATCGACCACGGCCACGTCCACGGCGACGGCGGTCACCAGCACTGATCGCAGCGCGATTGTGATGGCAGCAACGGCCCGCTTCGGCGGGCCGTTGCGTTTGTGGAACACGGCGCGGCCATCCATGGCGCGCAGGCCGGCGGCATAATGGTGGACCTGCCCGACGGACGCCCTGTGAACGCCGCTTCTCCTTCCCTGCAGCCGGTGGCTTCCGGCGAACGCATCGCCGTGCTTGACGTGCTGCGCGGTGCTGCGCTGCTGGGCATCCTGCTGATGAACATCGAGGCCTTCAGCGGGCCGCTGGACCTGGCGTTCACCGGCATCGACGTGCATTGGCAGGGCATCGACTACTGGGCCGATGCCTTTGTCTACGTGTTCGTGCAGGGCAAGTTCTTCACCCTGTTCTCGTTGCTGTTCGGTGCCGGCTTCGCGGTGATGGCGCAGCGCGCTGAGGCCGCCGGGCGCGACTTCACCCCGTTCTACCTGCGCCGCAGCGCTGGCTTGCTGCTGATCGGTCTGTGCCATGCACTGCTGGTCTGGTCCGGCGACATTCTGGTGATGTATGCACTGATCTCGTTGCCGCTGCTGGCCTGCCGCGAGGCGCCACGCAGCTGGCTGCCGTGGATGGGGTTGATGGTCTACCTCGGCGGTGTGGCGATGATGCTGCTGGTCGGCGCGATGGTGTCGATGGCTTCGGCCGAAGATGTGCAGGGCATGCTTGCTGAGGCGCAGCGGAGCATCGAGCTGCAACGGCAGGTGTACGGGCAGGGCAGCTGGGCGCAGGCCAATGTGCAGCGCCTGAGTGAGTTCGGTACGTCCATGGGGGCGCTGCTGATCACCGGCCCGGAAGTGCTGGGCATGTTCCTGATCGGCAGCTGGTTCGCCGGCAGTGGCGCGCTGGCGACGCCGGAGCGCTTCCCGCGCCTGTACGCGTCGCTGCGCTGGATCGCACTGCCGCTGGGCCTGCTGGTCACGCTGCTGGGGGTTGCCTGGAAACCCTACCTGGCACCCGGTGCGTACAACCTGCCGGTGACGGCGGCGATGGCCATGGTCACGGTTGGCGGGCTGCCGATGTGCCTGGGCTACCTGGCGTGGATCGTGCACTGGCGCATGCGATTGGCCTGGCTGGCGCCGGTGGGGCGCATGGCGCTGACCCATTACCTGGCGCAGTCGCTGGTCTGCACGCTGCTTTTCTATCACTACGGACTGGGATGGTTCGAGATGATGCCGCGCAGCGTACAGCTGCTGTTCGCGCTGCTGTTGTTTGCACTGCAGGTGACCCTTTCGCAGGCCTGGTTGCGCCGCTTCCGCTTCGGGCCCATGGAATGGCTGTGGCGTGCGATGACCTACCGGCAGTGGCCGCCGATGCGGCGCGGGGCCGGGCAGGGCTGATCGATGCAGGGCGCGCGCGAGGATGTGATCGTGGTCGGCGCCGGTGCCATTGGACTGGCCGTCGCGCTCGCGCTGCGCGCACAGGGCCGACAGGTACGCGTGATCGACCGTGGGCGTGTCGGCGGCGCGACCTCGCATGGCAACTGCGGCACCATCACCCCCAGCCACGCGCCGCCGCTGCCAGCGCCTGGTGTACCGTTGCGCGCGCTGCGCTGGATGCTCGATCCGCGTGCACCGTTGTACGTACGTACGCGCCTGGACCCTGCATTGTGGCGCTGGCTGCTGCAGTTCGGCGCGCGCTGCAACGCACGTGACTGGCTGCACGCCACGCGGGCACGCGGCGCACTGTTGAATGATTCACGGCTGCGCCTGGCCCACTGGGTGCAGACGCATGCGCTGGACTGCGAATTCGATACCCGCGGTCTGGACTACGTGTTTGGCGATGCCCGCAATTTCGATCACCACGCCGCTGAGTGTGAGGCACTGAACGCGCAGGGCATCGCCACGGCGCGCATCGACGGCGCCGACTATGCGCGCGACAATCCAGCTTTCCATGATCGCATTGCCGGCGCGATCCACTTCCCCGGCGATGCGCAGCTGCGTCCGGACCGCTACACCGCCGAACTGGCGCGCGTGCTGCGTGCACAGGGCGTGGTGATCGAGGAGCAGGCGGACATGCAGGATTTCAGCACCGACGCGCAGGGTGTGCGCGTGCACGTCGGCGAACGCACGCTGCACGCACGCGAGCTGGTGCTGGCCACCGGACCGTGGTCGCCGCGCTGGGCACGGCAACTGGATCTGCGCGTGCCGATCCAGCCCGGCAAGGGCTATTCGCTGACCTGGTCGCGACCGGTGCAGGTGCCGCAGCGCCCGGTGGTGCTGAAGGACCATTCCGTGTTCGTGATTGCTTGGCGCGAGGCGTTGCGACTGGGCGGCACCATGGAATTCGCCGGTGCCGAACCGCAGCTGCGCACGGCCCGCCTGCAGGCCCTGCAGCAGGCCGCCGACCACTACCTGCGCGCGCCACGCGGTGCGCAGCTGCAGGAGCAGTGGTGCGGGTGGCGCCCCATGAGCGTGGACGACGTGCCGTTGATCGGCCGCGCGCCTGCGCATCCTCACGTCTGGCTTGCAGCGGGGCATGGCATGCTCGGCATCAGCATGAGCGCCGGCACCGGCCAGCTGATCGCCGATCTCGTCTGCGGCCGCACGCCAGCGATCGATCCTGCCCCTTACCGACCCGAGCGATTCCGATGAGCACTGCATCCTTTGATTACGACCTGATCGTCCTTGGCGGCGGCTCCGCCGGCCTGGCCGGCGCGATCCGCGCCGCGCAGCATGGCAAGCGCGTGGCAATGCTGGAGCCCGGTGAGCTGGGCGGGACCTGCGTCAATGTCGGCTGCGTGCCGAAGAAGGCGATGTGGCTGGCGGCCGACCTGCACGAGCGTATCGGTCTGGCCAGTGCGATGGGCTTCGATGTAAAAGCGCGCCCGGCGCTTTCCTGGAAGGAACTGGTGATCCATCGCCAGGCCTACATCAGCAACATCCACACCAGCTACCACAAACGCCTGGATGAGACCGGCGTGGTGCGTATTCCGGCGCGTGGCCATCTGCTGGATGCGCACACCGTGGCCTGCAGCGATGGTGTGCGCTACAGCGCCGAGCACATCCTGATCGCAACCGGTGCGCACCCATTGCGGCCCGACATTCCCGGCGCCGAACTGGGCCTGGTCTCCGACGATTTCTTCGATCTGCGCGCGGCGCCTGCCGAAGTCGCGATCATCGGGGGTGGTTACATCGCGGTGGAACTGGCCGGCCTGCTGCAGGCGCTGGGCAGCCGCGTGAGCCTGCTGGTGCGCGGCAAGCGGCTGCTGGAGCGCTTCGACTACGAGCTGACCGATCAGTTGTCCGAGAACCTGAAACAGCAGGGCGTGCGCATCCATTTCGACTACCGCCTGCGTGAACTGCAGCGCGATGGCGAACGGGTGCGTGCATTCGGCCATGACGGCCCGCTCGACAGTGTGTTCGACGCGGTGTTCTTTGCTACCGGGCGTCGCGGCAACAGCCGTGATCTGGGCCTGGAAGCGCTCGGCATCTGCATCGGCGAGCACCAGCAGGTGCAGGTGGACGAATGGCAGACCACCAGCGTGCCGAGCGTGCACGCGGTGGGTGATATCGCCGGCAAAGTCGGCCTGACTCCGGTGGCGGTGGCGGCGTCACGGCGCCTGATGGATCGCCTGTTCGGTGGCCGCCCGCAGTCGAAGATGGATTACGAGAATGTGGCCAGCGTGGTGTTCTCGCACCCGCCGCTGGGTGCGGTGGGCATGAGCGAGGAAGAAGCGCGCGCGCGTTTCGACCAGGTGAGCGTTTACCACAGCCGTTTCCGACCGATGCTGCAGGCGCTGGCCAACGGTACACAGCGCAGCCTGTTCAAGATGGTCTGCGCCGGCCCGGAAGAACGCGTGGTGGGTATCCACCTGCTGGGCGAAGCGGCCGACGAGATCCTGCAGGGTTTCGCGGTGGCGGTGAAGATGGGCGCGACCAAGGCCCAGTTCGATGACACCGTGGCGATCCACCCGACCTCGGCTGAGGAAGTGGTGCTGATGCGCTGACCTGCGGTTGCTGCAGAGCCGAGCCCATGCTCGGCCGTCGCTCTTTGTAGAGTCGAGCCATGCTCGACTGCGGTGGAAAGACAGTCGAGCTTGGCTCGACTCTACAAGGCGGGCACCGGACGGCTCCGTGCGACAATGGGCGCCCCCACGCTTTCCCGGGCCGCTCCGAGCGGCCCGCCGTCGTCCTGATGTCCAATCCCGCTTCCCGTATCGCCACCGCCTCCCCACGCATTGCGCTGGGGGGTATCGGCCTGGCCGCGATCGGCGCCATCGCTGCTTCCGGCAAGGCGATCATCGTCAAGCTCGGCCTGCGTCACGGCGTGGATGCCACCACGCTGCTTGCCCTGCGCATGCTGATGGCGCTGCCGCTGTTCGTACTGATGGCGCTGTGGGCCGCGCGTCGGGCCGAACCACTGTCCTGGGCCGACCGAGCCCGTGTGCTGTGGCTGGGTTTCACCGGCTACTACCTGTCCAGCCTGCTCGACTTCCAGGGCCTGCAGTACATCAGCGTGACGCTGGAACGATTGATCCTGTACTTGAATCCGACCCTGGTGCTGCTGATCAACGTGCTGCTGGCGCGCCAGTGGCCGGGCCGATGGCAGATCGGCGCGCTGGTGCTGAGTTATCTGGGCGTGCTGCTGGCGTTCGGCCATGACCTGCAGCGCGAGGGTGGGCAGATCATCGTTGGCAGCCTGCTGGTGCTGGGCAGTGCGCTCAGCTATGCGCTGTACCTGTTCGGCAGCGGGCAGGTGGTCGCGCGTATCGGAGCGGTGCGGCTGACCGCTTACGCCAGCTGCGTGGCCAGCGTGCTGGTGCTGCTGCATTTCGCGGTGACCCATCCGCTGCCGTTGTTGTGGCAGGCACCGGCGCCGGTGCAGTGGTTGTCTCTGGCCAATGCCACCGTGTGCACGGTGCTGCCAGTGCTGGCGATCATGCTGGCGGTGCAGCGCGTGGGTTCGTCGCTGGCCGCGCAGGTCGGTATGCTGGGCCCTGTTTCCACCATCGTGATGAGCCTATGGCTGCTCGACGAACCGATGGGGCCGGCGCAGATCGCCGGCACCGTGCTGGTGCTGATCGGCGTTCTGCTGGTAACCCGCCTGCGGCGCTGACGCCTGAGCAGGCGCGCGCGCGCATCCTGGCGGTGATCCGCGCGATCCCGGCGGGGCAGGTGATGGGCTATGGGCAGGTGGCGCTGCGCGCGGGCCTGCCCGGGCGTGCGCGCCTGACCGCGCGCATCCTGGGCCAGAACGACGACCCGGACCTGCCCTGGCATCGCGTGCTGCGTTCAGATGGGCGCATTGCCATGGAGGAAGGTTCGGCTGGTTGGCGCGAGCAGTCACAGCGGTTGCGCGCCGAGGGCGTGCGGGTGGAGAACGGCCGGGTGCGGATGCCGGCGGCTGATCCGGCGGCAGCACTGGATGCCGCTGTGTGGGGTCCGGGCTGAGCACCGCTGGCGACTGAACAGGCCGCGCCTGCCGGTCGCCAACAAGACACGGTGCTGCGGCTATGATGGAGGCCGTTCCATGCCGGTGCTCCCATGTTCCCGCGACTGCCAACCGTCACCAAGGCCCTGCTGATCGCCAACGCGATCCTGTTCCTGCTGCAGCAGCCGTTCCTGCTCGGCATGCAGACCTTCGAGCCGTTCATGCTGCAGCCGTTGCAGCAGGGCTTCGATGCGTTCTCGCCGGGCGGCAATTTCCAGCCGTGGCAGCTGCTGACCTATGGCTTCCTGCATGGCAGCTTCGGCCATCTGTTCTTCAACATGCTGGCGGTCTTCATGTTCGGCGCGCCGCTGGAGCAGACCTGGGGCGAGAAGCGCTTCCTGCTCTATTACCTGGTGTGCGTGGCCGGTGCCGGTGTCTGCCAGCTGCTGGTGGGTACGCTGCTGGAAAACCCGGCCACGGTGCTGGGTGCTTCCGGTGGCGTGTTCGGCCTGCTGCTGGCCTACGGCATGCTGTTCCCCAGCCAGCGGGTGATGCTGCTGTTCCCGCCGATCCCGATGAAGGCGCGTACCTTCGTGATCCTGTTCGGCGTGGGCGAGCTGGTGCTGGGCATGACCGGCTGGCAGCCGGGCGTGGCCCACTTCGCACACCTCGGCGGCATGCTGTTCGGCTGGTTGCTGATCCGCTACTGGCGCGGACAATCGCCGTTCAACAAGCGCCGCCCGCCCGGCCCACCGAAGCGCCCCAACCATCTGCGCAGCGTCAAATGATCCGAAGGATCATTTGACGCTGTAGGTGCCAACCTAGGTTGGCACGCTTTGAATGGGATCATTTGACGCTGTAGGTGCCGACCGTTGGTCGGCACACCTTCTCCCACGCGGGTAGGTGCCAACC
Source organism: Stenotrophomonas sp. STK17_22 (assembly GCF_051983905.1). Lineage (NCBI taxonomy): Bacteria > Pseudomonadati > Pseudomonadota > Gammaproteobacteria > Lysobacterales > Lysobacteraceae > Stenotrophomonas > Stenotrophomonas sp. STK17_22. The sequence goes on along the minus strand of NZ_CP197010.1, from coordinate 3,692,455 downwards.
TTGGTTGGCGCGCTTTGAACGGGATCATTTGATGCTGTAGGTGCCGACCGTTGGTCGGCACGCTTTGCTGCCTCGTGCCAACCAAGGTTGGCACCTACCAACAGCAGATGATGCAGGCGACGGGGTACACGCGCCTCCACGATGGCGAGGCTCTACAGATCCTGCAACACCACCTGCGCGGCATTGTGCCCGGGCGCACCGGTGACGCCACCGCCGGGATGGGTGCCCGACCCACACAGATACAACCCCGGAAGGGCGCCGCGGTAGCCGGCCTGGCCGACCATCGGCCGTGCCGAGAACAACTGGTTGGCACTGAGCGCACCGTGGAAAATGTCGCCGCCGGCCAGGCCGAAGGTGCGTTCCAGATCCAGCGGCGACAGCACCTGCCGACCGAGCACGTTGCCGGCAAAGCCGGGCGCATACCGTTCGACGGTGGCAATCATCAGGTCCGCCACAGTCTCGCGGTGATCATCCCAGTTACGCCCGTCGGGCAGTACCGGCGCCACGTGCTGGCAGAACAGGCTGGCCACATGCTGCCCGCGCGGCGCCAGTGAATCATCCAGCGTGCTCGGAATCAGCATCTCTACGATCGGTTCGCGCGACCAGCCTTCGCGGCGCGCATCCAGCCAGGCGCGGTCCATGTAGTCCAGGCTGGGGGCCATGATGATGCCGGCGCTGAGGTGATCGCCGGGGCCGGGCAGGGCTCGGAAGTCCGGCAACCGCGACAGCGCCACGTTCATCCGGAAGGTGCCGGAACCGCAGCGCCAGTTCGTCATGCGTTCGCGTGTGGCAGCGGGTACCTGCGTTGGCTCCAGCAGCTGTTCGTACAGCAGCTTCGGATTGACGTTGGCCACCACCGCGCGTGCACGCAGGGTTTCGCCGTTGACCAGTTCCACCCCCACGGCGCGGCCTTGTTCGATCAGTACCTGTTGCACACCGGCATCCACGCGCAGTTCGGCCCCGGCCTCGCGCGCCGCGCTGGCGATGGCCTGGCTGATCGCGCCCATGCCGCCGATCGCGTGGCCCCACGCACCCTTTACGCCATTGCACTGGCCGAATACGTGGTGCAGCAGTACGTAGGCACTGCCCGCTGTATACGGGCTTGCGTAGTTGCCGACGATGCCATCAAAGCCGAACAGCGCCTTGATCGGCTCGCTCTCGAACCAACGGTCCAGGTACTCCGCCGCCGACAGCGTGAACAGGTCCAGCAGTTCCTGCCGCAGTGGCGCATCCAGCGCCGCCAGTTCGCGGCCGAGTTTCCCCATCTGCCATAGTGCGGGCAGCGCACGCCAACCGCCTGCTACACCCAGGTCGGGCGGCGCGCGCAGAGCCCATGCGCGCAGTACGTCGGCGAAGATTTCCAGGCGTGCCTCGTACGCGGGCAAGCGCTGCGCATCCCGCTCGGAGAACTTCGCCACCTCGGCCTGAGTGCGACCAGGAGCCGACAACAGATAGCGGTCGTCGGGCAATGGCAGGAAGTTGTTGGCCGGGCGCGCGACGATGCGCAGCCCATGCGCATGCAGCTGCAGGTCGTCGATCACCTTCGGCTGCAGCAGCGAGACCGTGTACGAGGCGACTGAGTTGCGGAAGCCGGGATGGAATTCCTCGGTGACCGCAGCGCCGCCAAGAACGCCGCGACGTTCCAGCACCAGCACCTTCTTTCCGGCACGCGCCAGATAGGCCGCGCAGACCAGGCCGTTGTGGCCACCGCCAACGATGATCGCATCCCAGGTCATCTGCACCTCGGAAAAAGGGGACGGAGGGGATTAAGTCGCAATTCGCATGGGGTCACCGGCAATGGGGAAAAAACGACTTAATCCCCTCCGTCCCCTTTTTTGATCGCTGCTTCGATGGTGGCGATGTCGATCTTCTTCATCGGCATCATCGCGTTGAATGCGCGCTTGGCCAGTGCCTTGTCCTGGCTGGTCACCGCTTCGATGAGCATGCGCGGGCTGATCTGCCAGGAGATGCCCCAGCGGTCCTTGCACCAGCCGCATTGGCTCTCCTGGCCACCGTTGCCGACGATCGCATTCCACAGGCGGTCGGTCTCGGCCTGGTCCTCGGTCTGGATCTGGAAGGAAAACGCTTCGCTGTGCTTGAACGCGGTGCCGCCGTTGAGGCCGACGCAGGGGATGCCGCAGACCGTGAATTCAACGGTCAGTACGTTGCCTTCCTTGCCGTCCGGATAGTCACCGGGGGCGTGATGCACGGCGGTCACCGCGCTGTCTGGCAGGATGCTGGCGTAGAAGGTGGCGGCCTCGAGTGCGCCGTTGTCATACCAGACACAGATCGTGTTCTTGTGTGCCATGTCGGGGCTCCACGTTGGACGAAGCCGCAGCGATAGCATGCGCGGTGTTAATCCGGGATCGTGCTGCACCTGCAAAAAAGGAGGGCGCCCGAAGGCGCCCTCTGCATTACCCGTGTGACAGCTGGATCAGCGCCAGACCTTGATCTGCTCGGCTTCACTGCGCTGCATCGGCTGGCCGGCCTTGCAGCTGAAGGTGGCGCCGAAGGCCGGCAGGTTGGCCAGCGTGCCGTTGCTGCGCCACAGGCCCGGTGCACGGATGTCGGCGGTCAGGCGGCGTACGGCCTCGTTCGGCGCCAGCTGCTGCGCCCACAGCGCAGACCAGGCGCGGAAGAAGCCCTGCTGCTGGGCCTGCTTGGCCTTCGGCTCCTGCGCGACATACGCCGCCCAGGCCAGTTCCAGACCGGCGATGTCGGCCAGGTTCTCCTCCTGGGTGAGCGTGCCGTTGACCTTGGCACCCTTCACGCCCGGGAAGTCGTAGGCGCTGTACTGCGCGGCTACGCGGTTACCGAGCAGGGTCCAGGCGGTCTTGTCGGCCGGGGTCCACCAGCTGCGCAGCTCGCCCTTGGCGTCGACCAGCGCGCCCTTGGCATCGATCGCGCGGGTCAGCTCATGGCCGACCAGGCCACCGAAGCTGCCGAACTTGTCGGCAGCGTCGGCCTTGGCGTTGAACACCGGGCCCTGCAGGATCGCGGCGGTGACGATCAGGCGGTTCTGGGCCAGATCGTAGGCCAGCGACGGCTGCTGCGGCAGCACGTCCCAGCGACGGTCGGCGTTGCCCTTGCCGATGCGCTTCATTTCCTCGCGATGGCGCCAGGTCGAAGCAATCAGCATGTTGCCACCGAACGAACCGCGGCCCATCGGCTGCACGCTGTAGTCGAGGTCGCGCAGCGGGGTGCCGATCTCGATCTTCAGCGCAGCCAGCTTGGCCTGCGCTTCGGCCTTGGCTTCGGTGCTCATCCAGCTGCTGTTCTTGACCGCTTCGATCTGCACTTCGCGCACCTTGTCGACGATCCACGCCGCCTGGCGACGATCTTCGGCGGACAGGTAACGGGCAGCGTATTCGCGACCGACCATCGGGCCAGCGGCTACGTTGATCGCCTCCAGCACGTCTTCCCAGCGCTGCGGCGGCAGGGTTTCGCCACGCAGCACGCGGCCGCGGAATTCGAACTCGGCATCGCGGTAGGCCTTGGACAGGTACGGTGCCATCGAGTCGCCCACGCGCCAGCGCAGGTAGGCCTTCCACTGGTCCGGCTTGAGCTTGGTGACCATGCCGTCGAGCTGCTTGAACAGGCCCGGGTCGGCCAGCGAGACCAAGTCGTCATCCACGCCCTGTGCCTTCAGGAAGGCATCCAGCTGCAGGTTGCGGTAGCGGCTGTTGAGCTCCTTGGTGGAGATCGGCGCGTAGTTGTTGAACGGGTTGTTGATGCCGGCCAGCGACTGCGCATTGCGTGCCAGCTCGGTTTCCAGCGCGATCACCGCCTGCGACTCGGCATCCAGCTTGGCCGCCGGGGTGCCGGTCAGTGCCAGGATCTGCTTGACGTAGTTGCGGTAGCGGCCCATCAGCGCCACGGTGTCGGCGTCGGTACGGGTATAGAACGCCGGATCCGGCAGGCCCATGCCGCCCTGCATGAAGTAGCCGATGTGACGGTCCAGCGCTTTCAGATCGACGTCGGGGCCGAAGTTGAATGCCACCGGGATGCCGACCTGGTGCAGTGCGGCGATCGAGGCCGGCACATCCTTGGCCTTCTTGATGGCGTTGATGCGGGTCAGCAGCGGGGCGATCGGGTTGGAGCCGTCTGCTTCCACGGCCGCTTCGTCCAGGCCACTGGCCCAGAAGTCACCCAGCAGCTTCTGCACGTTGCCCTGCGGCGCCTTCATCGCTGCGTCGAGCAGTTCACGCTGCTGCTGGCGGCTGCGGTCGACCAGCTGGCCCAGCGCGGTGGTGGCGCCGGTCTGCGGCACCGGGTTGGCCTTCAGCCAGCCGGCATTGGTGGCGTCGTAGAAGTCGCTGCACTGGGCACTGACAGCCGGGGCACGCGCGGCCTTTTTCTTGGCGGCGAAGGCATCGTGGGTCGGGACCAGAGTCGCCAGGCTGATGCCCAGGGCGATGGCAAGCGGACGGAAATTGGGCATGTGGAACGAATCCGTGATGGATTGAGGGCGCGCGCACTATAGCAAGCCGCGCATGGGCGCGGCATGCACGCATCACGGCGCATCCGCCGGGCATGGCCCGGCGCTACCGGGTGTGTGGCATCGACACCGCATGCACGCATCACGGTGGCTCCGCCGTGCCATACGCCGACCAAGGTCGGCATCTACCAACGGCGTGGGCCTGCACAGGCGCGGCAGATCCACGCCATGCGTGGATGACGGGCGCCGCAAAAAACAAAGGCCCGGGAATTCCCGGGCCTCTGCAGGTCTACCTTGGCATCAGCCAGGGCTTACCAGATCACCACCTGCTGCTCGCCGGCGCGGGCCATCGGCGAACCGGCCTTGCACTGGAAGGCCGCGGCAAAGGTCGGCAGGTTCGACGGCGCACCCATGGCTCGGAACTGCGCCGGCGCGTGCGGGTCAGTGGCCAGGCGGACCTTGGCGTTTTCCGGGGTGTACTTGGTGCGCCACACGGTGGCCCAGTTGAAGAAGAAGCGCTGGTCGCGGGTGAATCCATCGACCTTTGCATCTTCCTTGCCGGCGGACGCCTTCTGCAGGGCGTCGTAGGCGGTAGCCAGGCCGCCCAGGTCGGCGATGTTCTCGCCCAGGGTCAGGTGACCGTTCACGGCCTGGCCGTCGACCTTGTACTGGTCGAACTGCTTGACCAGCTTGCCGGTCAAGCCTTCGAAGTTCTTCTTGTCAGCGGCGGTCCACCAGTCTTCCATGTTGCCGGTCGGCCCGAAGCGTGCACCCTGGTCGTCGTAACCGTGGGTCATTTCGTGGCCGATCACCGCACCGATGCCGCCATAGTTCAGTGCGTCGTCGGCCTTCGGATCGAAGAACGGCGGCTGCAGGATGGCGGCCGGGAACACGATCTCGTTCTGCAGCGGGTTGTAGTAGGCGTTGACCGTCTGCGGGGTCATGCCCCACTCGGTCTTGTCCACCGGCTTGCCAATCTTGGACAGGTTGAACTTGTAGTTGAACTCACTGGCTGCGCGCACATTGCCCAGGTAGCTGTCGCGCTGGGTCTGCAGGCCCGCCCAGTCACGCCACTTGTCCGGGTAACCGATCTTCGGGGTGAAGGTTTCCCACTTGGCGATGGCCTTGGCCTTGGTTTCATCGCTCATCCAGCTCAGGCCCTGGATGCGTTCCTTCAGCGAAGCGGCCAGGTTCTTCACCAGCTCTTCCATCTTCGCCTTGGCTTCCGGCGAGAAGGCAACCTTCACGTACAGCTGGCCGAAGGCTTCACCGGCGTCGTTCTCGATGGTGCCCAGCACGCGCTTCCAGCGCGGCTTCTGTTCCTTCTGGCCATTGAGGGTCTTGCCGTAGAACTCGTAGTTCTCCTGCACGAAGGCATCGGCCAGGTACGGCGAGGCGCTGTCCACGGTGTGGAAGCGCAGGTAGGCGCGCCACACCGACGGATCGGTATCGCCCAGCGCCTTGCTCACTTCCTCATGGAAGGCCGGCATGGCCAGCGAGAACTTCTCCGGCGCGGCTACGCCCTGCGACTTGAAGAACTCGGTCCAGCTGAAGTTCGGGGTCAGCTTGTCAGCGTCGGCCAGGGTGACCGGGTTGTAGTACAGCTCGACGTTGCGCGACAGCTCCACGCGCGACTTGGAGGCCTTGGCCAGGCGGGTCTCGAACTTGACCACGTCCTCGGCCTGCTTGGCAGCGTCGGCAGCGGCGACGCCGGACAGCTCCAGCACCTTGGCGACGTGCGCCTGGTAGGCCTTCAGCTTGTCGGCGTTCTTGGCATCGGTGTAGTAGGTGCTGTCCGGCAGGCCCAGGCCGCCCTGGCTGGCGTAGGCCAGGTTGACGGCCGAGTTCTTGAAGTCGGCTTCGGCGCCGAAGCCGAACAGGACGTTGTCACCCTTGGCCGCGCTGCTGCGCAGGTAGTCGGCGATGGCCGCCTTGTCCTGCAGGCCGTCGATCGCGGTCAGGTCGGCCTTCAGCGGCTCGATGCCCTGGGCATTGATCTTGGCTTCGTCCATGCCGGTGGCCCACAGGTCGCCGACGATCTTCTCGATATGGTTCGGGTTCTTGACCTGCGCGACCTGTTCAGCCAGCTGGTGCTGCACGGCCACCGAACGCTCGTCGAGGATGGTGAACGCGCCCCAGCTGGTGCGGTCGCCCGGAATTTCATTGGCGGCCAGCCACTTGCTGTTCACGTAGTCGCCGAAGGCGCCACAGGCGTCCTTGCTGGCATCCAGATCGCTGGGCTGGAAGGCGTTGTAGGCCGGCAGCTTGCTCTCGTCCAGCGTGTAGTTGGTGGCTTCGGCCGCAGCCGGCGTGGAGGCGGTGGCATCCTTGGCCGGGGTTTCGTTCTTGCCGCAGCCGACCAGCGCGGCCGAAACGGCCAGGGTCAGCAGCACGATCTTGGGAGTACGGGTCACTTTGATGGCCTCCAGGCCGAGTGAGTCAGGGAAGGGCCGCGGGGACGGCCGTGGGCCGAACAATACGCCGCCGGCCTGCCCTGCAAGGGTGTCGAAGGTCATGGCCGGGCGCAAGGGGGCCGCTTCGTGGGCCGGAAAAGACAGACCCGGCAAAAGCCGGGTCTGTCGGGGTACTGCGATAAGGCGTGGATCAGAACTTGTACTTCAGACGCACGAACGGGGTGCGGCCGTAGTAGTCGTACTGGGTGGCGAAGGCCGGTACGTTGCCGTAGCGGGAATCGGCGACACCGATGGAAACCAACGGCGGGGTCTTGTTGAAGATGTTGCTGACGCCCACCAGGATTTCCCAATCGGCCTGCGCGTAGCTGACCGAAGCGGTGTGGTAGATGCGCGAGTCGGCCACGATGTCACGATAGGAGTTCGGACGACCCTGGTAGGTGAACACCGGGCTCAGATCGATGTCTTCGGTCTTGTGGATGTAGGTGGTCAGCCAGTTGTACGACCAGTCACCACGGGTCAGGCTCAGCGCCAGGTTGCCCACCACCTTCGGACGGCCGATGTCACCCAGCAGCTCCGAGGATTCCAGGCCGCTCGCAGCTGCGCTGGAGAACACTTCCTGGGTGTCTTCGATCGTGTAGGTGACCTGGGTCTCGGCCGAGAACTTGCCGAACGAGAAATCGTGGTCGAAGTTTGCGGTCAGATCGTAGCCACGGGTGCGCTGCTTGTTGATGTTGATGAACTTGTTCTGGATCTGGGTCACCGCATACGGCTGGGTAGCACTGGCCGGATTGCGGGTCAGCAGATCGCAGTAGCTGTTCGGGTACACCGTGCCGCCGTAGCAGCCACGCATGACGTTGGTGCTGCCCAGCTGCGCGATTTCATTGCTCACTTCGTAGTCGAAGTAATCGATGGCCACGCTCAGGTTGGCGAAGGTCGGGGTGAACACGATACCGGCGGTCTTCGCACGCGAAGTTTCCGGAATCAGCGAATTACCACCGCCCTGGCGGTACACCGTGCCGCTGCTGCCGCCGCCGGCATAGTCGGCCGGGATACCTGCGGCCGCACAGTTGGCCTGGTAATTGGTATTGGAGCTTTCACCCCAGCGTACGCACGGATCGTTCGCCTGCTGGAAGAAACCAGTCTCGTTGCCAAGGTACAGCTCATACAGGCCCGGCGCGCGGTAGGAGGTGCCGATCGAACCGCGCAGACGCAGCGACGGAATGACCTGCCAGTTCAGGCCGACCTTCCAGACATTGTCCGAATCGGCAACGTTGTCGTACTTGAACACGCGACCCGAGGCGTTCAGGCTCAGCGATTCCACCGCCGGCAGGCCCTTCAGCAGTGGCACGTCGAACTCGACGAAGGCTTCCTTGACCTTGTCGTTGCCCTTGGTCACATCAGCCGAGGACGAGCCCCAGATGTCGCCAGTGCGGGACAGTTCGCTCGGCTGGTCGTTGAGCGAGTAATAGCGGTATTCCAGGCCGCCCGCAAAACCGACCGCACCGGCCGGCATCTCGAACAGGTCGCCGCTGACGACGGCGTTGATGGTAGCCTGCTTGTAAGTGGTCTTGCCCCAGTCCCACGCACCGAGCTTGTCGACCAGCTCGTCGACCTTGCGGCCGCTCAGGTAGTCCGGGTCGAAGTAGTTCACCGCCGGCGGCGCGTCGGTGTAGTCCAGGTCGCCGCTCTTGGAGGCCTGGATGGCCAGATTGCCGTACTTGCCACTGGAGTGGCTGAAGTTCGCGTTGACTTCCCACGCCCAGGTGTCGGTGCCCTTGAACAGGCCGTCAAGCTTGGTGGCGGCGTAGAAGTAATCGACGGTGACATCCTGCTGGGACTTGAACAGCATCACCGGGTTGGCGACGATCTCGGTACCCGGGATGTAGGCATACGGGAAGAACTGGCGCCAGGAGAACGTCTCGGTTTCGCGACGGTTGAACAGGAACTGGGTCTTCCAGTTGACCGAATCGAAGCCGAAGTCGGTGGCCACGTAGGCGGTCTTCCGCTCCTGCTTGTTGATGATGTGGCCCTGGCCCCAGCGCGCGAAGTTCACCGGCTCATCGAAGAAGGCCTGGCCGCGCGCGTAGCTCTGGGTCTTGCGCGGGCGGTAGCCCGGCAGCGGGCCGACAGTGGTGCCATCACCCGACGGCACATAGCGGGTGCTGCCGATGTCGACCACGTTGTGCAGCATGTTGACGCAGTTGGCCAGCGGCGTACCGGCATTGAGCGAACGATCTTCGCGGTCGATGCGGTTGCCGTCGGCGTCCTTGACCAGGTCGTTGCTGCAGTTGAGGAAGTCGCGGTCGCCGCGGGTCAGCTCGTTGTGCTGATACCACTCGACGGCAGCGATGATGCTGCCCTTCTCGAAGTTCCAGCCATTGGCCAGCGACGCCGAGAACACTTCACCGCCGCCTTCGGTCGGGACGCGGCCGGTAACGGTCAGCTCCGGGCGCTCGATGTTCTTCTTGGTGATCAGGTTGACCACACCGGCCACGGCGTCGGAACCATAGATCGAGGACGAACCGTCCTTCACGATCTCGGCACGCTGCAGGATGGCGGTGGGAATGACGTTCAGGTCGAAGGCGCCGACGGCGCCACGGGTACCGGCCGGGCCGGGGCGCTGGCCATCGAGCAGCACCAGGGTGCGGTTGGCGCCCAGGCCGCGAAGCGACACGGTCTGTACGCCGGTGCCGCCGTCCACGACGAAGCCGCCGAACTGGTGGGTGATCTGGGTTTCGGCCGAACCGATGGCCGACTTCTGCAGGAACTCGGCCACGTTGACCTGGCCTTGCTTCGCGTTGGTTTCGGCGTTGATGGTGAACACCGGCGAAGTGGTCTCGTAGTCCGCACGGCGGATCAGGGAGCCGGTGACCGTAACCTTGTCAAGATCGGTTGCGCGGGTGGAAGCGCTTGAGCTGCTTGACGCCTTTGCTTCCTGCTGGGTGGATTCCTGGGCCAGAGCCGGTGCGACCTGCAGGCAGGCCAGCACAGCAAGAGTCAACGGGACGCGGCTTGGCTTTGATTGGCGGTTGGCGTTGCGCATTTCGTTTTGATCCCCACTTGTTATGCTTCGGTTAATGGAGTGTATGAGTCGCGTAAAGTAAATGCAACATGAATATTAAAATATCTTAACTTGCTGTTGTTATAGGGAAATTCAGTATTTGGAGCACGGAAAAGCCCCTGCCTGGCCGACAGGGGCTTGGTGAAAGCGAGGGTGCCCGGGGAGGGATCAGAGGCCGCCGGGGCCGCAATCCTTGCTCAGGTAGTCGGCCATGAGCGTCAATGTCGTCCGGAAGTGCGCGGGGTACCACGGCATGCTGTGCGGCATGTCGGGGATCAGCTCGAACCGGGCTGGGACCTTGCCCTGTACGCCGTTGTAGAAGTTCCTCGCATGGAAGGACGGCGTGCGTACGTCACGGTCGCCGACGAAGGTCAGCAGAGGAATCGTGGCCTTCGCAGTGTTCTGCATCGGGTCCATGCCCTTCACCGTGCGCCCCTGCAGAATGCGTTGCAGGCGGTTCTGGCTCCAGGAGGTGCCCAGCCGGCCAAGATCGGTGACCGGGGCGCCAGCGATGGCGCACTGGTAGGGGGAGGGGCTGCGCACTGTCGCGGCGGCAGCCGCGAAGCCGCCGTAGGAATAGCCGAAGATCGCGATGCGGTCCTTGGCGGCGATGCCCTGTGAGACGAGCCAGGCGGCGCCGTCATCCTTGTCGTCCTGCATCTTCTGGCCCCACTCGGCGTCACCTGCCAGCCAGAGCTTGCGGCCAAGGCCGGCGCTGCCGCGGTACTGAGGGCGCAACACGGCGTAGCCTCGCGAAGTGAAGAACGGCACCCAGCCGGATTCATCCCAGCCGGTGTAGTCGCGTGCCCACGGCCCGCCGTGCGGATGAACGAGTGCCGGCAGCGGGCCGTCGCCCTGCTTCCAGCCCGGCGGGAGATCCAGAATCGCTGGAATCTGCAGCCCATCGCGTGCGGTGTAGGTCACCCAGCGTTGTTCACCGATCTGCTTGCTGTCCACCCAGGGGCGCTCATTGCCGAGTGGCACGACATCCTTGCGATCGGCCAGGATGAAGTAGCTCTTCGGGTTGCGGTTGCTTTCCGTGGTGAACAGGACGCGCGAAAGGTCGTCGTTGTAGCCGGTGATGTAGATGCTCAGGCCGGGATAGGCTTTCTGCAGGCCCTCCTGCAGAGCCTTCATCTGCGGATCCACGTACACGGCCTGTCGCTGCGGACCGTCGATATAGAAGCCGAGGACCTGGTTGAAGTTGCTCTTGCGCGTGCCCAGGATCAGTGAACTGATCGAGAAGGAGGGATGGGCGGCCAGAGGCTCCTTGTCGAACTCCTTTTTGGCAGGATCGTACAGTCGCGCCTGCACCAGATCCGAGAACTGGTCGGTCAGCACGTACAGCTTGCCGCTGTCATCGTCTATGCCGACGACTTCCACCGTATAGCGTTCGCTCAGTCGGGTGGTCAGGGGGGCGTGCACTTCGAACTGGCCGGCGCTGTTCTTGATCAGAATGCGTTGTTCGAAATCGTCGGAGCCGGCGGATTCGACCTGGGTCTGGGTAAGGACTTCACCTGTGCGGGGATGGAACAGGCCGGGTGACGTGCGGGAGCTGCCCTTGAACAGCAGTTCGGTCTGGCCCGTGCGCAGGTTGAAGCGGTAGTAGTTGGCCTGCAGCGTGGCCTCATTGAGCTGGCTGATGATGACCCTGTCTGCATCCAGCGGCAGCCCATGGACGAGCGAGGCGGTACCCGCAAGTTCGAGGCAGCGAAGGGTCTCGGGGCTGACCCCGAGCGTGCGGGTGTTGTTGGCGAACGCCTCGTCGAACTTGGTCTGGGTGGCGTCGGTGAGGTAGGCCTTGGTCAGGAAGGTCTTGGTGGCTCCCGTACTGTTGCCTTCACCGCAGCCGCCGAGTTTGCCTGTCCATTCCTGGCGCCCGATGACGAGGTTGCGTCCCGCCTTCAGTGCGCTTGCCGCGATGAACTTCATCCGGTCACCGGATGGCGTGATGGCGACCGGACCGGCGCCGAGGTTATCCAGGTTCCAGTTGGCCAGGGCGGTATCGCTGTTGTCGCTGCCGGGCGCGGCGACGATCGCGACCAGCTGCTTGCCGTCGGCACTCATGGTGACCGACTGGATGGTGGGGATCTTGGCGAAATCCTCGGCTGGCAGAGGGCTTGCGAGGGCAGGGGCAATGCACAGCGCCGCCAGTGCGGCGGCGCCAAGGCGGGCGGGGGACAAGCGCAGTTCCATGGTCGGCAGGGTCCTTGTGGCGGGCACATCAATATGACCTGAAGATGAACGAAGACGTGAATCCAGTCAACTTGGCGTGAATGCCCGGGCGCGCGTCACGCCCTGGAGGGACGACAAGCAAAAAAAGACCCCGCCGGGGCGGGGTCTTTGGTGCGGCAAGGGCCTGGATCAGTGATCGCCAAACTCGTACTTGGCCTGCACATAGATGGCACGCCCGTAGGCGTTGTACAGGTAATTGTTGTACGGCTGGCCGCTGGTGCCGGCGAAGCTGAAGCGCTGGTTGTCCGGCATCTTGTTGAACACGTTGTTGACCATCAGCGACAGGGTCAGGTTGTCCAACGCACGGTAGTTCACGCTCAGGTTGTAAGTGGTGTAGGAGCCCCACTTGCCTGCCTTGTAGCCGGAGCTGTGGACGTAGTCGTAGCCATTGCCCACGTACGCCATGTAGTTCGGCGTCTTGCCAATGTAGTTGGCGTACAGGGTGGTGGTCCACTTGTCCTTGGCCCAGCCGACCGAACCATCGGCGCGCACCTTGGCGTACGAGTCGTACACCCACATCGCGTACGGGTCACGCAGCAGGTCCAGGAACTCATCGCCCGGCTGCGGCTGCAGTTCGCGCTTGAGCATGTCGGTGTAGTTGCCCGAGAACTGAAGCGAACCGAAGCGGCCCATGTCGTGCACGTACTTGAAGCTGGCGGTCAGCGCTTCCAGGTTCTGGCGGGCGACGTTCATCTTCGGGGTGTAGATCTCGTCCAGCACGCCGGACGCATCGCGGGTGATCCAGTCGTTGACGTTCTGGCAGCTGGCCGAGGTGTTGTTGGCCTGGCCGCCACGGCAGTAGTACTCGGCCAGCAGCAGCTGGTCGGAGCTGAGCGTATCGACCTCGTTCTTGATCTTCCAGTTGTAGTAGTCCACCGACAGCGACAGGTTGTTGATCGGTGCCCACACAACACCTGCATTCCAGACGTCGGCGGTGATCGGTTCCAGGTCCGGGTTGCCGGCGCGGGTGCCGAACACCGAGACGCTGTCATACGGGCAGCCGGTGGTGTTGGCCGGGTCGTAGCCCAACTGGCCGCAACGGTAGTAGTCGGTGGAGCCGTTGGCGTAGTAGCCGCTACGGCCCTGGAATGCGTCGGACAGGGTCGGAGCGCGGAACGCCGTACCGTACTTGCCGCGGAACAGCAGGCTTTCGATCGGACGGAACTCGATGCCGATGCTGTAGGTGGACTTGTCGACGGTGTTGCTGCCGATCTTGAAGGCGTCGTAGCGACCGGAACCGGTCACCGTCAGCATGTCATGCAGGGGCAGGCGCAGTTCACCGGTCACCGCATAGTTGCTGCGGTGGCCAGCACCGGAGACCGCCGTGGTGCCCCAGACGCTGCCATCCATCAGGCCCGGATCGGGGCTGTAGTCCCAGCCTTCGCTTCCACCTTCAACGACCACGGCCAGGCCGGCGTCGCCGCCGGGCAGCTTGAACAGTGATCCATTGGTGACCTGTGCACGGGCCAGGTTCTGCCAGGTGCGGCTCTGGCTGTAGCTGTAGCCGGTGAAGGTCTGGAAGTCACCGGCCGGCAGCGGCGCGTAGAACGCTTCCCAGTTCGGGCTGTAGATGTCGTAGCCGGTGCTGGTGGTTCCCAGCACCGGGCCGAGCACGCGCTGTTCGAAGTAATCGTTGATCGGGTCATTCCAGCGCACGAAGTTGCGCTCGGTCAGCTTGTACTCGCCGCGGGTGAAGCTGAGGCTGTAGTCCCAGTTGCCGGCCGTGCCGCGGCCGCCCAGCGTCACCTGATAGGCCTTGTTGCGGTCGGTGTTCATGATGTCGCGGTAGCCGGCGCCGCCGATGTCTTCCGGGGCGAACACGCGCTGCAGGTTCATGTACTGGCCGCTGGCCTGGTCGTAGAAGCGGCCCCAACCGGAAGAGGTGCCCCACCAGGTGTAGCCGGAACCCGTTGCGTACTTGACCTCTTCCAGGCTGTACAGCGCATCGCCGAACAGCTGGAAATTGTCATTCACGTCGAAGGTGGCAGAGCTGTAGATCTGCGCGCTTTCCTTGCCGTTCTTGATGGTCTTGTAGCCGGTGCCATAGGTCGAGCCACATGCCTGGCCGGTGGGCCGGGTGCCGAGCACCGTGGTGCCATCGAACTGCCCGGCCACATTGGCGCACAGGTTCGGATCCATCATGGCGTAGGCGTTGTTGGCCGCCGGCAGCAGCACCAGGAAGTCGTTGGAAACGTACTGCGGGCTGTAGCCGTCGGGGTTGTTGACCTTGGTCAGATCGCGTTGGTAACCCCAGATCGGGCTGGTCTTTTCGTACTGCACGTTGACCAGCGCGTGGAAGCGGTCATCGACACCATTGAAGCCGCGGGCGCCGCTGAAGCGGAAGCTGTTGCCGCCGCCTTCGCTGTAGGCGCCGCCACGGACGTTGAGGACGCCACCATCCATGCGTTCCTTGAGGATGATGTTGACCACGCCAGCGATCGCATCGGAGCCATACAGTGAGGACTGGCCGCCCGGCAGGATCTCGATGCGCTCGACGATGTCGATCGGAATGCCGCTGATGTTGTTGAACGTATCGCCGCCGTTGTACAGCGCCGGATATGAAAGCATCGGGCGGCCGTTGATGAGGTACTTGGTGTAACCCGGGCTGAGGCCGAACATGCCGGCGGCTTCGGCGCCCTGGGTGAACGAGGCCGAGGTCTGGCCACCCTGCAGGCCGCCAGTGGACAGCGAGGACTGCTGCAGGACATCGGCAACGCTGGTGAAGCCGCGGGTCTGGATGTCCTCTGCGGTCACGGTCAGGACCGGTGTGTGGTTCTCGATCTCGGTCTGCGGAATCAGCGAACCGGTGACCGTCACGCGGTCAAGCTGGGTCGGTGCGTTGCCGCTTTGCGCCAGGGCCGTGCCGGAGGCGAGCAGTGTGCCGAGCAGGGCGAGCGTCAGTGGGTGGCGCGAGAGTGTGGAACGATGGCGAGACATGGAAAATCCCCGTAGTGAGCGATGTCTTGGCTACCGGCTTCCGTGTCGGCTTAACGATCTGTTCAGTTGCATTCCATTCAGCCGGACCGTAACACGCACTTAACGCAGGGAACACACGATCGTCATTTCGTCAATCGGGCTTTTGCCTGAAAAATGGCGATATATCAATGACTAACGCCAATTGTTTTGGAGTGTTTCAAAAGATGGCGATATGAAGGGCATTCTTTCGTAGTGCATTTGCTGCTTCTGCATCAATGCTTTACCGAAGGCTTCCTGGAACCAAAAAAAGGCCCCGCCGAAGCGGGGCCTGGTCCAGACACGAAGCCCGGAAAACGACGGGATCAGAAGTTGTACTTGACCTGGGCCGAGATCTGGCGGCCGTAGACGCTGTAGAAGCCGTCATTGAACGGGGTCGATTCGTTGCCCGGGTAGTTGTAGCGCTGGCCTTCCGGCAGCTTGTTGAACACGTTGTTGACCATCAGCGACAGGACCAGATCTTCCTGTGCCTGGTAGTTCATGCTCAGGTTGTACGTGGTGTACGAACCCCACTTGCCGGCCTTGGCGCCGGAGGAGTGGACGTAGCCGTAGCTGCGGCCGGTGTAGGCCAGGTAGTTCGGGGTGCTGCCGACGTAGTTGGCGTACACGGTGGTGGTGAACTTGGCGATGTTCCAGGCCACCGACAGATCGCCGCGGACCTTGGCGAAGTTGTCGTAGTACCACATGTTGTACGGATCGCTCAGCAGATCCAGCTTGGCGGCACCCGGCATCGGCTGCACTTCACGCTTCAGCATGTTGGTGTAGTTGCCGGAGAACATCAGCGAGCCGAAGCGGCCGATATCCTGCTGGTACTTGGCCGCCACGGTCACCGCTTCCAGGTTCTGGCTGGCAACGTTGAGCTTCGGCGTGTAGACACGTTCCAGATTGCCGCTCTTTTCATCGCGGGACACCCAGTTGGTCACGTCACCGCAGCTGGCCGAGGTGTTGTTCGGCAGGCCGTTGTGGCACTGGTACTCGGCCAGCAGCAGCTGGTCGCTGCTGAGGGTCTTGACCTCGTTCTTGATCTTCCAGTTGTAGTAGTCGGCCGACAGCGAGAAGTTGCTGACCGGGGCCCACACCACGCCTGCGCTCCAGACGTCGGCGGTGATCGGCTTCAGGTCCGGGTTGCCGGACTTTTCGCTGTACACCGAAGTGTTCTTGTAGAACGAGCAGGCCTCGTCACGCAGGCCGTAACCCATCTGGCTGCAGCGGTAGTAGTCGTTCTGGCCGGACGAGTACGAACCGCTCATGCCCTGGAAGGCATCGGACAGGGTCGGTGCGCGGAAAGCGGTACCGTACTTGCCGCGCAGCAGCAGGCTCTCGATCGGACGGAATTCCAGGCCGATGCTGTAGGTGGCCTTGTCGACGGTCTTGTCGGCGATCTTGAAGGCGTCATAGCGGCCCGACGCGCTGACGGTCAGCTTGTCGTGCAGCGGCATGCGCAGCTCGCTGGTGACCGCATAGTTGCTGCGGTGGCCGGCACCGGCGACAGCGGTGGTGCCCCACACATTGCCATCAACGAACGCCTGGTCCGGCGAGTAGTCCCAACCTTCGCTGCCACCTTCCAGCACGACGGCCAGGCCGGCGTCACCGCCCGGCAGACTGAACAGCGAGCCGTTGGTCACCTGCACGCGGCCCAGGTTCTGCCAGGTCTTGCTGCGATGGGTACCGTAGCCGGTGAAGCTGGCGAACTGGTCCGGAGTGATCGGCGAGTAGAAGGCCGCGTAGTCCGGGTTGTAGATGTCGAAGCCATCAGCGGTGGTGCCCAGCTTGGGGCCCAGCACGTTGTCGCCGAAGAAGCCATCGATCTTGTCCTTCCAGCGCACGAAGCGGTTCTGGTCCAGGCGGTACTCACCACGGGTGAAGCTGGCGCTGTAGTCCCAGTCGCCGACCATGCCCTTGCCGCCCAGGGTGACCTGGTAGGCACGGCTTTCGTCGGAGTTCATGATGTTGTTGTAGTGGCCCGGGCCGATTTCTTCCGGCGCGAAGGCGCGCTGCAGGTTCACGACCTTGCCCAGGCCCTGGTCGTAGAAGCTGCCCAGGCTCGACTTGGTGCCCCACCACAGGGCGCTGGAGCCGGAGGTGAACTCGGTCTTTTCCTTGCTGTACAGCACATCGGCGAACAGCTGGAAGTTGTCGTTCACGTCGAAGGTCATCGACGAGTAGAACTGGCCGCTGTTCTTGCCGTTCTTCAGGGTCTTGTAGCCGGCGCTGTACACCGAACCGCAGGACTCGCCCGACGGGCGCTGGCCGACCACGGTGGTGCCGTCATACAGCCCAGCGACGTTCGCGCAACGGCTCGGGTCCATCATCAGCAGCTTGTTGTCAGCGTTGGTGATGACGGCGAAGTCGTTCGACGGAACCTGGGCGGTGTAGCCGACCGGGTTGTTCTGGCGGGTGATGTCGCGCTGGTAGCCCCAGATCGGGCTGCCGTTCTCGATCTGCACGTTGAACAGTGCATGGAAGCGGTCGTCGAAGGCGTTCATGCCCTTGGCGGCGCTGAAGCGGATGTTGCTGCCACCGCCTTCGGTGTAGGTGCCGCCACGGAGGGTCATGGTGCCGCCGTCCATGCGCTCCTTCAGGATGATGTTGACCACACCTGCGATTGCGTCCGAGCCGTACAGCGAGGACTGGCCGCCCGGCAGCACTTCGATGCGCTCGACGATGTCGATCGGAATGCCGCTGATGTTGTTGAAGGTTTCGCTGCCGTTGTACAGCGCCGGATACGAGAGCATCGGGCGGCCGTTGATCAGGTACTTGGTGTAGCCCGGGTTCAGGCCGAACATGCCGGCAGCTTCGGCGCCCTGGGTGAACGAACCCGAGGTCTGGCCACCTTGCAGGCCGCCGGTGGTCAGCGACGACTGCTGCAGCACTTCAGCAACACTGCTGAAGCCGCGGGTCTGGATGTCTTGGGCGGTGATGGACATCACCGGGGTCTGGGTTTCAACCTGGGTCTGCGGGATCAGCGAACCGGTGACGGTGATCTTGTCCAGGTTGGTCGCCTTGTCCTGGGCCATTGCCGGGGCGGCGGCCATCAGAGCGGAAATCAGGGCGACGGCGAGCGTGTTGCGACGTGCGGTGTTGCTTACGTAGTTCATGTAGTTCCATTGGAGAGCAAAAACAAAAACGGCACTGCGCATGCGCCATCGCGCGGGCTGGGAATGCCAGCTCCGCAGCCCAAAACAGTGCGGGTCGAACGTAACATGAACTTAACAATCTGTGCACGAATCTGTAGCAATCCTGAATTTCAGTCAGGTTACGTCCAGCTTGTATGATGCTCGGTTATTCCCCCTGACCCCGCCGGTGCTCGTTGTGAACAGTTCTCCCCGCCGTCCCCATGCAAGCCAGGTCCAGAAGGGACTTACGCCGCATGCCCGCATCCGCAACGTGATCGCGGTTGGTTCGGGCAAGGGCGGCGTCGGCAAGTCGACCACTGCGGTCAATCTGGCCGTGGCCCTGCAGCAGCTCGGCGCACGCGTGGGCGTGCTTGATGCGGACATCTACGGGCCGAGCGTGCCGGCCATGCTGGGCCTGTCCGGTCGCCCGGAAAGCCCCGACAACAAGAGCATCGAGCCGCTGCGTGCGTTCGGCGTGGACACCATGTCGATCGGCTACCTGATCGAAGAAGACACGCCGATGATCTGGCGTGGACCGATGGCCACCTCGGCGATGACCCAGCTGTTCAATGACACCCTGTGGGATGACCTGGACTACCTGCTGATCGACCTGCCACCGGGCACCGGTGACATCCAGCTGACCCTGACCCAGAAGATCCCGCTGGCCGGCGCGGTGATCGTCACCACCCCGCAGGACATCGCCACGCTGGATGCGAAGAAGGCGCTGAAGATGTTCGAGAAGGTCGAGGTGCCGGTGCTCGGCATCGTCGAGAACATGGCGGTGCATACCTGCAGCAGCTGCGGGCATGTCGAGCACCTGTTCGGCGAGGGCGGCGGCGAGCGCATGGCCGCGCAGTACGGCGTGCCGTTGCTGGGTTCGTTGCCGCTGCAGATCGGCATCCGCGAGCAGGGCGATTCCGGTACCCCGATCACCGTGGCCCAGCCGGATTCGGTCCCGGCCCAGGCCTACCGCCATGCCGCCCAGCGCCTGATCGAGGAGGTTGGCAAGCGTCCGCGTGCCTCGATCCCGATCCTGTCGTCGCTGCTGTAAGTGCCAGGGCAGGGGCCGCCGGCGACGCCCGGCCCCCTGCTAGAATCCTCGCGCCCCCTCGTACCCCAGGACAAAGCATGAGCATCAAGAGTGACCGTTGGATCCGCCGCATGTCCGAGCAGCACGGCATGATCGAGCCGTTCGAGGCCGGGCAGGTCAAGCAGGCCAACGGCGAGCGCATCGTCAGCTATGGCACCTCCAGCTACGGCTACGACGTGCGCTGCTCGCGCGAGTTCAAGGTGTTCACCAACATCAACTCGACCATCGTCGATCCCAAGCACTTCGATCCGGGCAGCTTCGTGGATATCGTCGGCGATGAATGCATCATCCCGCCCAACAGCTTCGCGTTGGCGCGCACCGTGGAGTACTTCCGCATCCCGCGCGACACCCTGGTGGTGTGCCTGGGCAAGAGCACCTACGCGCGCTGCGGCATCATCGTCAACGTGACCCCGCTGGAGCCGGAGTGGGAAGGCCACGTCACCCTGGAATTCAGCAACACCACGCCGCTGCCAGCGCGCATCTACGCCAATGAAGGCGTGGCGCAGATGCTGTTCTTCCAGGCGGCCGCCGATGACATCTGCGAGACGTCGTACCGCGATCGTGGCGGCAAGTACCAGGGCCAGACCGGCGTGACCCTGCCGCGGACCTGAGCGGCGCGCCATCGCATGACGAAAACGCCGGGCATGCCCGGCGTTTTCATGGGTGCGGCCACACGCTGCGCTCGCCGGGCATGGCCCGGCACCAGCTTATTTCCCGCGACCGAACAGCATCGCGATGCCCACGCCCACCAGTGCCACCGGCCACCAGGTCAACAGCAGCTTGGACAGGTTCAGGTGCGTCCAGCCGAGGTTGCTGGCGAGCATGAACAGGCCGATCAGGATCAGCAGGACGGCGGCAACGAGGTTGAATCGCATCGGGTCGGTAAACGCTCAGGACTGGGCTGGATATCCTAGCCGTTCCTTCCAGTAGGCGACATGCTGGTCCAGCGCACCCGGCTCGTAGCGGTGCGCGGGGCCGCTGCCCCAGACCGGGCCCGGCCACGCGGGGTCGCCGTCATGGCGGCCGATCACATGGAAATGCAGCTGGCGCACGATGTTGCCCAGCGCACCGATATTGATCTTCTCCACCCCGTCGGCGCCCTTCAGGGCCTTGCAGGCGCGGTTGAGCTCGGTGCGCAGCTTGTCCTGCTGCTCGCCGTCCAGCTCGATCCACTCGGTCACCCCGGCCAGGCGCGGTACCAGCACCAGCCAGGGGAATCGTTCGTCGTTCATCAGCCGCACTTGCGACAACGGTCCTTCCGCCACCAGCACGCTATCGGTGGCCAGGCGTGAATCGAGTTCGAATTCGCTCATCCAAGATGCTCCGAGAAGAAGTCCAGGGTGCGTTGCAGCGCCAGGGTGGCGCTGTCTGGATCATACGCATGTCCGACCTCCCGGTTGAAGGCGTGGTCGGCCGGATAGACGAAGGTGGCCATCTGCGGCAGCTTCTCGCGATGGGCCTGCACGGCCTCCGGCGGGATGCTCTTGTCCTGGGCACCGAAGTGGAAGATCACCGGGGCCTTGGGTGTCTCATCCAGGAACTGGACGTTGCGCGCACCGTAGTAGCTGGCCGACGGCAGTCCCAGGCGCAGCGCGGACAGCAGGGCGACACTGCCGCCCCAGCAGTAGCCGACCGTGCCGACTTTGCCGTAGGGGGCCAACCGGGTCGCTGCGGCACGGACCACCTCCAGCGCCTTCTCCATGCCCAGTGCGGTCACCCGTTCCAGGCCCTGCTTCACACCGTCGGCGTCATAGGGCAGGGCGTCCGGATCGGCTTCTGTGCCGTCAATCAGGTCGAAAAAGGACGGCGCCAGCACCGCATAGCCTTCGGCCGCGAAGCGCTCGGCCACGCCGCGGATGTGCGGGTTGGCGCCGAAGATTTCCTGCACCACCACCAGCCCGCCACGCGGGGTGCCCTCCGGCAGGGCGTGCCAGGCCCGTACCGGGCCGTGATGCGTATCCAGGGTGATCCACTCGGCCATCGTTTCTACCTCGTTGCGGGGAACAGGGCTGCATTGTCGATGCTGCGCGGGTCAGCGCGGTGTCAGCGGCTGTGCCCGATCAGGCGGCTGGCCATTCAGAGCGCGGCCGCCAACCCCGGTATACTGGCGCCCTTTCAGGCCCCGGCCCCCAGGAACCCCTGCCACGACGGCAGGGGCCCAGGCCCCCAGAGTCCCGCGATTCCATGTCCCAGCTGAACCCCAAAGTCGGCTTCGTCAGCCTTGGCTGCCCGAAGGCCCTTGTCGATTCCGAACGCATCCTTACCCAGCTCCGCTCGGAAGGCTACGACATCGTGCCGTCCTACGATTCGGCCGACGTGGTGGTGGTCAACACCTGCGGCTTCATCGATTCGGCGGTGACCGAGTCGCTGGACGCGATCGGCGAGGCGATGAACCAGAACGGCAAGGTCATCGTCACCGGCTGCCTGGGCAAGCGACCGGAGCAGATCCGCGAGGCGTACCCCAACGTGCTGGCGGTGTCCGGCCCGCAGGACTACCAGAGCGTGATGGAAGCGGTGCACGAAGCGCTGCCGCCCAAGCACGATCCGTTCGTGGACCTGGTGCCCGACTACGGCATCAAGCTGACCCCGCGTCACTATGCCTACCTGAAGATTTCCGAGGGCTGCAACCACAAGTGCAGCTTCTGCATCATTCCGTCGATGCGCGGCAAGCTGGTCTCGCGCCCGGTGGATGAAGTGCTGCGTGAAGCCGAGCGCCTGGTGCGTGGTGGCGTGCGCGAGCTGCTGGTGGTTTCGCAGGACACCTCGGCCTATGGCGTGGACGTGAAGTACGCCGAGAAGATGTGGCGTGACAAGGCCTACCAGACCCGTCTGAAGGCGCTGTGCGAAGGCCTGTCCGAGCTGGATGCGTGGGTGCGCACGCACTACGTCTACCCGTACCCGCACGTGGACGAGGTGGTGCCGCTGATGGCCGAAAACCGCATCCTGCCGTACCTGGACATCCCGTTCCAGCATGCCAGCCCGCGCATCCTGCGCCTGATGAAGCGCCCCGGCGCGGTCGAGAAGACCCTGGAGCGCGTGCAGAACTGGCGCCGCATCGCGCCGGACATCACCGTGCGTTCCACCTTCATCGTCGGCTTCCCCGGCGAGACCGAGGCCGAGTTCGAAGAGCTGCTGTCGTTCCTCGACGAAGCGCAGCTGGACCGCGTCGGCGCGTTCGCCTATTCGCCGGTCGAGGGTGCCACCGCCAACGACCTGCCGGATGCGGTTCCGGAGGAAGTGAAGCAGGAGCGCCTGGCCCGTTTCATGGAAAAGCAGGCGCAGATTTCCGCTGCGCGCCTGGAGGCCAAGATCGGCACCGTGCAGCAGTGCCTGGTCGACGCCATCGAAGGCGATATCGCGGTGGCCCGTTCCAAGGCCGATGCCCCGGAGATCGATGGCCTGGTGCACATCCAGAATGCCGACCAGGTGCCGTTGCGCGTAGGTGAGTTCGTCGACGTGGACATCACCGAGAGCGACGAGCACGACCTGTACGGTGACGCGCTGCCGGCCGCCACCCGCCCGGCATTCGATCTCAAGATGCTGTGACCGCGGCGACGACCGCGGCCGGTGACGGCAGCAGCGTCCGCCGTTTCGTGCCGCCGCCGCGTGCGGCGGTCGATCCACAGGTGTTCGGGCACCCGGTGTTTGCCGGATTGCGCGACGTTCGTGATCTGTTGGAAGGCCCGGCGTGGCCGTCCATTGCAGCGCTCGAGGCACGCCTCGCGCTACCGGGCAAGCAGCTGGTCGAGCAGGATGCCACGCTGCTGGCCGACGGCCTGCACTACGAAGCCCGCATCGCACAGGGCCGCATCGCCACCCGCGCCGACAACTGGCATGACCTGTTCAACGCACTGGTGTGGGCCCACTACCCGCAGCTCAAGCAGGCGCTCAATGCGCAGCAGTGCCGGCATATCGAGGCGATGCCGCCGGGCCAGCGCAACCGCGCGCAGGCGGCACTGACCCAGTTCGACGAAACCGGCGTGATCGTGCGTGTGCGCGATCACAGGCTGCTGGCTGCCTGGGATGTGCACGACTGGTGTGCGCTGTTCGAATCGAGACACTGGCTGAGCGGCGACATCGCCATCGCTACGGTATTCGGGCACGCGCTGATGGAGCAGGCGCTGCTGCCGGGCCGCCGGCTGGTGGGCAAGTGCGTGGTGGTGCACGGCAAAGCCGATGACACCTGCGTTGACGCAGTGGCTTCGGCCATCGTCGAGGGCAGGGCAGTGACCGATCCCCTGCAGTTGCGTCCGCTGCCGCTGGCGGGAATCCCGGGCTGGCACCAGGGACAGGATGCCGCCTTCTATGCAGATGCCGCGTACTTCCGCCCGCTGCGTGCCGGCCGCCAGTACCCGCCGCCGTTGCACGGGGCTATGTAGAGTCGACTGTCAGTCGACTGCTCTTCGTTCCGAGGCCGTGAACGCCCGACAGATGGCTTCGGCGAGTCATCAACCGCGATGAGGAGCGCGGTGCGTTTACCGTCCGGCTGCGGAGGTTTGTGCCGCGCTTCGCGCGGTAGTCGACTGACAGTCGACGCTACAACGGCTTGTATTCCACTCCGATCACCGCAAAGGTGAACTGGCCGCCGGGCAGCTCCACCGAGAACTCATCATCCATTCGCTTCTTCAGCAGCGCACGCGCCAGGGGGGAGTCGATGCTGATCCAGCCCAGCCCAGCATCGGTCTCATCCGGCCCGACAATGCGATAGCGGCTGGTCTCACCGCTGTCCACGTTCTCCAGTTCCACCCATGCGCCGAAGAACACCGCCAGCGGATCGGTCGGCGTGGTATCGACCACGCGCAGCGATTCCAGCCGCTTGGTCAGGTAGCGCACGCGGCGGTCGATTTCACCCAGCTGCTTCTTGCGGTAGGTGTACTCGGCGTTCTCGGAGCGGTCGCCTTCCGCGGCAGCGGCGGCCAGCGCCTTCACCACCTCCGGGCGGCGCACACGCCACAGCTCATCCAGTTCGGCCTTCAACCGGGCGTGGCCGGAGGCGGTGATCAGGGCGGTACTCTTTTCTGCAGGGGGACGCCAACGCGACATGTGGTGCAACTTCTTTTCAGGGGAACGATGGGGCCGGGTCCTTTCCACAGGAAAGGCCTCCGACCCCGGGAGGGCAGGTCAGCGTTTGCCGCCGAAGATGCCGCCCAGCAGGCCGCGCACGATCTGGTTGCCCAGCTTGGTGCCAACGGTACGCGTGGTCTGCTTGGCCATGGTCTCGATCATGCCCTGGCGGCGCTTGGTGCCGAAGATCGCATCCTTGATCGCCTGGCCGAAACCGCCTTCCTGCGCCTCGTCCTGCTCGCGGCTGCGGGCCGCCGGCGCCTGCGCCTGCTCGACCGTCTTCTGCGCGCGCTGGGCCAGCAGCTCGGCGGCCGATTCGCGGTTGATCGCGGTGTCGTAGCGGGTGCCGACCGGGCTGCCGGCACGCACCTGGGCACGTTCGGCCTCGGTGATCGGCCCCATCCGGCAGCGCGGCGGTGCGATCATCGTCTGCTGCACCGGCATCGGCACGCCCTTGTCCTGCAGCGTGGAGACCAGTGCTTCGCCGGTACCGAGCTGACTGAGCACCTTTGCCACGTCCAGCTTCGGATTCGGTACGAAGGTCTCGGCAGCGGTCTTCACCGCCTTCTGGTCGCGCGGGGTGAACGCACGCAGTGCGTGCTGCACGCGGTTGCCGAGCTGGCCGAGGATGTTGCCCGGTACGTCGTCGGGGAACTGCGAGCAGAAATACACGCCCACGCCCTTGGAGCGGATCAGGCGCACCACCTGCTCGATGCGCTGCACCAGCGAGGCCGGTGCGTCGTCGAACAGCAGGTGGGCCTCGTCGAAGATGAAGACCAGCTTCGGCTTGTCCAGGTCGCCCACCTCCGGCAGCTGCTCGAACAGCTCCGACAGCAGCCACAGCAGGAAGGTGGAATACAGCTTGGGCTTGAGCACCAGCTGGTCGGCGGCGAGGATGCCGATCACGCCGCGGCCGTCGTGATTGACCCGCATGATGTCGGCCAGTTCCAAGGCCGGTTCGCCGAAGAAGTTCTCGCCGCCATCCTGTGCCAGGCGCAACACCGAGCGCTGGATGGCAGCGATCGACTGCGCGCTGACCAGGCCGTACTCGGTGGAGATGTCCTTGCGTTCTTCGGCAACCAGGCCGAGCAGGGCGCGCAGGTCATCCATGTCCAGCAGCAGCAGGCCGCGATCGTCGGCCAGCTTGAATACGATATCGAGCACCCCGGCCTGGGTGTCGTTCAACTCGAGGATGCGTGCCAGCAGGGTCGGGCCCATTTCGCTGACCGTGGTGCGCACCGGGTGGCCGAGCTTGCCGTACAGGTCCCAGAAAATGGTCGGGCTGGAGGCCGGTGCGTAGTCGGCCACGCCGATCTCGGCGGCGCGCTTGAGCAGGTTCTCGGCGCCGGTGCCGGGCACGGCCAGGCCGGACACATCGCCCTTCACATCGGCCAGGAACACCGGCACGCCCAGCCGCGAGAAGCCCTCGGCCAGGGTCATCAAGGTCACGGTCTTGCCGGTACCGGTGGCGCCGGCCACCAGGCCGTGGCGGTTGCCGAGTTTCGGCAGCAGGGTGACGGCAATATCGTCGGTGATGCCTTTGCCGAGCAGAATCGGATCCATGGTCCAGCCCTTGTGGTGAATAGCCCAATGTTAACCGCCGGCGGTGACGGGCCGAAGGTCGGCTTGCCCGGACCTTGGCGGCGCCGCTACTCTGCCTGCCTGTTTCGCACACAGTGCCATCAATGCCCGTTCCTGTCCTGATTTCCCGCGGTTGGCCGCTGCTGGCCCTGGCCGGCCTGGTTTCCCTGGCGCCCGACGCCCATGCGCAGCGGGTTTCGGCCCGGGACAAGGTGAAGGTGGATGCGCTGCAGCAGCGCATGACCGCCGCCGAGAAGCGCTACAGCGATGCGCTGCTGCTGGTCGCCAATGCCGACCCCAAGGGCAGCAACGAGGCGGACGCCGCGCTGGAGGACATGGAAGATGTCCTCAACGACTGCGTGAAGCAGAAGGGCTGCCAGATGGGCACCCTGCTGGCCAGCTACAAGCGCCTGCTCAAGCATGATGCTGATGCCGCTGCCAGCGATGACGTGGCCGATGAGGGTGGTGACCGCCTGGAAGCCGACCCCGACCATATCGGCCCGCTTACCGCCGACGTGCCGGAGGCCGCGCGCGCTGCAGCGCTGCTCAACGACAAGCGACATGCCTTCGACACCATGGTCGAGTACAACCCCGCCGTGCAGGCCGGCATCCGCCGCTGGTTGACCGACATGCGCCCGGCGCTGCTGACCAGCTACGAGAACTACCAGAACCTGCGCGCGGTGATGTGGCCGGAGTGGGAAAAGCGTGGTCTGCCGGAGGCGCTGCTGTTCGGCATCATGGCCAAGGAGTCCAACGGCCGTGTGCATGCCTCCTCGCGTGCCGGCGCCGCCGGGCTGATGCAGTTCATGCCGGCCACCGGCCGCCGCTTCGGCCTGGGCCCGGACGGCACCGGCTTCGACACGCGCTTTGACGCACGCAGTGCCGCCGAGGCCAGCGCCAGTTATCTCAACGAGCGCCTGCGCGAACTGAACAACAACGTGGAAATGTCGGTGGCCGCCTACAACGGTGGCGAAGGCCGCGCCGCGCGCGTGTTCAAGCAGAGCGGTGGCCAGAGCTTCTGGACCGACAGCGTCTACAACCAGTTCCCCGGTGAAACCAAGGACTACGTGCCGATGGTGATCGCCGCGGCCTGGATCTTCCTGCACCCGCAGCAGTACGGTGTGGAGCTGCCGAAGATCAGTGCGCAGCCGGCCACGCTGCGCCTGGCCAAGTCCACCACCATCTACGAACTGACCATCTGCCTGGGCAGCCACGGCACCCGTGATGGCTACATGCGCGCGCTGCGCAATCTCAATCCGCGCTATGAGGCCGATGGCTGGATTCCGGCCGGCACGCTGATCAACGCCACCACCCGCATTGCCGGCCTGTACCAGCGCAACTGCGTCAGTGGCCCGCGTGCCGACCTGGCCCGCACCCTGATCACCGCCGATCTGAACGCGGCGATCAAGCGCCCGACCGCCGCCAGCTACACCGGCAGCGTGGCCGTGGGCGGCGTGGTGCCGGTGGCCGACGCCGCGGCCTCCACCAGCGTGCCGACCACACCGGTCGCTCCGGTGGCCACGCCGCGCCCGGCGGCACGGCCGAAGCCGGTGCGCAGCCACAAGGTGGGCCGGGGTGAAACCCTGGGCGCCATCGCGGCCAAGTTCCAGTGCGACGTGCCCACCTTGGCCCGCGCCAATGGCCTGAAGGCCCCGGCCTACAGCCTGCGCCACGGCCAGACGCTGAAGCTGCAGGGCTGCGACAAGTAATCCCCCCGACCCTGGAATCCGCATGGACCTCGAAGACACCCGCAACCTGTTCGCCAACCTCCGCGAAAACACCGACTGGGACATCACCGGCCCGTTGCTGTGGGGGTACTTCTTCGTGCACTCCACTGCTGAGCCGTTGCAGGCACTGGCAGAGCACCTGCAGGCGCAGGGCTATACCTTCGTGGAACTGTTCGAGCAGGAGCCGGAAGAGGGCGACGCGCCGTTCCATGTGCTGCACGTGGAGCGTGTGGAGATCCACGACGAAGCCTCGCTGGACCGCCGCAACCAGGAATTCGCTGCGCTGGCCGCGGAAAAGGGCGTGGAAGACTACGACGGCATGGACGTCGGCCCGGCCCCAGCCCTGCAGTAACGCGCGTACCGGTAGTGCCGGCCGCTGGCCGGCATTCCGTTGTGGAAAAAGGGGACGGAGGGGATTAAGTCGTTTATGCATAAACGACTTAATCCCCTCCGTCCCCTTTTTGTCAGCGCAGCTTCGCCAGCGCCTGGCCCAGCTGCACCGGGCTTTCGGCACCCAGCTGCGGGGCGAACTCGGCCACGCCCGGCGGCAGCAGCACGATCACGGTCGAGCCGTAGTTGAAGCGCGCCATCTCGGCGAAGCGCTCCAGCTGGATGCCCTGGCCGCGGTAGTCCTTGCGGGTGATGCGGTCACCGTAGGCTGGAATTTCTTCGCCGCTCCACACGGTTTCCACGCCGGACACCAGCAGCGCACCGACCATCACGCTGACCATCGGGCCGAAGCTGGTATCGAAATGGCAGACCAGGCGCTCGTTGCGCGCGAACAGGCGCGGCACGCCGTTGACGGCGGCCGGGCCGACGCTGAACAGGCGGCCGGGCACGTGCACGGTTTCGCGCAGGGTGCCGGTCCACGGCATGTGCACGCGGTGGTAGTCGCGCGGCGACAGGTACACGGTGGCGTACAGGCCGTCGTTGTACGGCTTGGCGTCCTCGTCACTGCCCAGCAGTTCGGCGGCGGTGAACGACTGGCCCTTGGCCTGGAAGATGCGGCCGGCTTCGATCCTGCCGAGCTGGCTGATGCGGCCGTCGGCCGGCATCACCAGGCTGCGCGGATCGGCATCGGCCACGCGCGCGCCCGGTTTCAGTGCACGGGTGAAGAACTGGTTGAAGGTGGCATAGCTGCGCGGGTCCGGGTTGGCCGCTTCGTCCAGATTGACGTTGAACTTGCGGGTGACCGTGTCGATCAGCCAGCGCGACACGCGCGGATCGTCCGAGTACGCCAGCGAACGCGCCATCGAGGACAGCAGGCGGTGGGGCAGGGCGTACGTCAGGGCGGTGGTGAGGCTCATGGGGCGGTTTTCTCGGTCAGCTTCTGCAGGTCGCGGGCAATGGCCGGCGCGTTGAACGGGGGCCGCACCAGGCCGGCAAGGCGGCCCTGCGGGTCGAGCACGGCCAGGCTGGCCGAGTGCTCGACGGTGTAATCCTCGGGGTTCTCGTCGAAGTGCTTGCCCGGCACCTTCTGGAACACGAAGCCCAGCGAGGTGGCGAAGCGCTCCAGCGAGGGAACGTCGGCGGTGGCGGCCAGGGTGTCCTTGTGGAAGCCGTGCACGTACTCGCCCAGGCGGGTGGCGCTGTCACGGTCCGGGTCGACCGAGATGAACAGCACGCGCGGGCGCAGGCTGTCGGGCAGGGCCTCCCACTGGTTCTGCGCGCCGGCCAGCTCGGCCAGGGTGGTCGGGCAGACGTCCGGGCAGAAGGTGAAGCCCAGGAACACCAGGGTCCAGTGACCCTTCAGTTCGCCCGGGATCAGGCGGGTGCCGTCGGACTGGGCCAGATTGAAGTCGGGCAGTTCGCGCGGCTGCGGGTACAGCGTGATCGCTTCGGTGGCCGGGGCATTGGCCGGCGGTTTCGGCGCGAACACCTGCTGGGCGGCCAGCAGGCCGAGACCCGCCGCCAGGGCGATCAGCAGGATGATGCCGGCGTTGCGATTGAACATGGGAGCCCCCGCGCGAAGTGGGCTCCATCATACCGGCTGCGGCCCGATCGTTTCTGCCGCAACGGATGCCGCCGCGGGCGCCAGCCCCTATAATCGGGGGCCACTTTGCCCGCAGTACCGCCATGACCGCTGAAACGGCCGCCGAACTCCACACGATCATCGATCTGATCCGCTACGGCACCAGCCGTTTCAACGAAGCCGGACTGACCTTCGGGCACAGCTACGACAACGCGCTGGATGAGGCCACCCAGCTGGTGCTGCACAGCCTGCACCTGCCGCACGACCTCGGCCCGGCGTACGGCCAGGCGCGTCTGCTGCAGGAAGAGAAGGTGCGTGTGCTGGAACTGTTCCAGCGTCGCATCGACGAACGCATCCCGGCCGCCTACCTGACCGGTGAGGCCTGGTTCGCCGGTCTGAGCTTCAAGAGCGACAAGCGCGCCCTGGTGCCGCGCTCGCCGATCGCTGAACTGATCGAGTGCGGCTTCGAGCCGTGGCTGGCCGGCCGTGATGTCAGCCGTGCGCTGGACCTGTGCACCGGCTCGGGCTGCATCGCCATTGCCATGGGTCACTACTACCCGAACTGGGAAGTGGACGGCGTCGACCTGAGCGACGATGCACTGTCGCTTGCCGAAGAAAACAAGGAGCGCCTGCAGGCGCACAACGTCACCCTGCTCAAGTCGGACCTGTTCAACGGCCTGACCGGTCGCCACTACGACCTGATCGTCACCAATCCGCCGTACGTCACCAACGACGAGACCGATGCCCTGCCGCAGGAGTACTCCTACGAGCCGGAAATGGGCCTGCGTGCCGGCGACGACGGCCTGGACCTGGTGCTGAAGATCCTGCGTGACGCCCCGCTGCACCTGAGCGAGGACGGCCTGCTGATCTGTGAAGTGGGCGAATCCGAGCAGCACCTGATCAAGCTGCTGCCGGAAGTCGACTTCGCCTGGATCGAGTTCAAGGTCGGCCAGATGGGCATCTTCGCGGTCGAGTGCCGCGAGCTGATCGCCCACAGCGCGCGCATCACCGAACTGGCGGCGCAGCGCCCGTGAGCTCCAATTCGTTCGGCAAGCTGTTCACCGTCACCACGTTCGGCGAGTCGCACGGGCCGGCCATCGGCTGCGTGATCGATGGCTGCCCTCCGGGGCTGGCGCTGGACGCGGCCGAATTCGCCCATGACCTGCAGCGTCGCGCGACCGGCAAGAGCCGGCACACCTCGGCCCGCCGCGAGGCCGATGAGGTCGAGATCCTGTCCGGCGTGTACGAGGGCCTGACCACCGGCACGCCGATCGCGCTGCTGATCCGCAACACCGACCAGCGCAGCAAGGATTACGTGAACATCGGCCAGCAGTTCCGGCCGGGTCATGCCGACTACAGCTACTGGCACAAGTACGGCATCCGCGACCCGCGCGGTGGCGGCCGTTCCTCGGCGCGCGAGACCACCATGCGCGTGGCCGCCGGCGTGGTCGCCAAGAAGTGGCTGGCCGAACGCTTCGGCGTCACCGTGCGCGGCTACCTGTCGCAGCTGGGCGACATCACCCCGGCCGGTTTCGACTGGTCGGCGGTGGAAGACAACCCGTTCTTCTGGCCGCACGCCGCACAGGTGCCCGAGCTGGAGGCGTACATGGATGCGCTGCGCAAGTCCGGTGATTCGGTCGGTGCGCGCGTGGACGTGGTCGCCGACAACGTGCCGCCGGGCTGGGGCGAGCCGATCTACGGCAAGCTCGATGGCGAACTGGCCGCCGCGCTGATGAGCATCAACGCGGTGAAGGGCGTTGAGATCGGTGACGGTTTCGCCAGCGCCGCACAGAAGGGCACCGAACACCGTGACCTGCTGACCCCGCAGGGCTTCGCCAGCAACCATGCCGGCGGCATCCTCGGTGGCATCTCCACCGGCCAGCCGGTGGTTGCGTCGATGGTGTTGAAGCCGACTTCCAGCCTGCGCCTGCCGGGCCCGTCGCTGGACACCGCCGGCAACGTGGTCGAGGTGGTCACCACCGGTCGCCACGATCCCTGCGTCGGCATCCGCGCCACCCCGATCGCCGAGGCGATGGTGGCGATGGTGCTGATGGACCAGGCGCTGCGTCATCGCGCGCAGTGCGGCGATGTCGGCACGATCACCCCGCGTATTCCCGGGCAGATCGATGGCTGACACGCGGCCGACCGTGTGGGTGAGCCAGCCGCTGATCGACGCGGCCATCGCGCCGCTGCGCGATCGCGTGCAGCTGCGCAGCACCGACACCGTCACCGCTTGGTCACCCGACCAGATCGCCGAACAGCTGGCCAGCGCCGACGGCGCCATCATCACCCTCAACGAGCGCATCGGCGCAGCACAGGTGGCCGATGCCGCGCAGCTGCAGGTGATCGCCAATGTCGGTGTCGGCTACAACAACCTGGATGTCGACGCGCTTAGCGCGGCCGGCATCCTCGCCAGCAATACCCCGGACGTCCTGACTGAAACCACCGCCGATCTCGGTTTCGCTCTGTTGATGGCCGCCGCGCGCCGCATCACTGAATCCGAGCGCTGGCTGCGCGAAGGCCAGTGGAAGCAGTGGTCGTTCCAGACCATGCTCGGTGCCGACATCCACGGCAGTACGCTGGGCATCCTTGGCATGGGCCGCATCGGCCAGGGCATCGCCCGTCGCGGCGCGCACGGTTTCGGCATGAAGGTGCTGTACCACAACCGTTCGCAGCTTCCGGCCGCGACCGAAGCGGAGGTGGGGGCCCGTTACGTTGACCTGGACACGCTGCTGGCGCAGGCCGATCACCTGCTGCTGGTGCTGCCGTATACCCCGGCCTCGCATCACCTGATCGATGCCGCCGCACTGGCGAAGATGAAGCCGTCGGCGACGCTGGTGAACATCGCCCGCGGCGGCCTGGTCGATGAGATCGCGCTGGCCGATGCGCTGGCCAACGGCCGCCTTGCTGCAGCGGGTCTGGATGTGTACGAAGGCGAGCCAAAGGTGCGCCCCGAACTGCTGGCGCTGCGCAACGTCGTGCTCACTCCGCACATCGGCAGCGCCTCGCTGGCCACGCGCACGGCGATGGTACAGCTGGCCGTGGATAATCTGGTTGCCGGGCTCGGCCTGGACGGCGGCCCGTCGCGCATGCCGAGCGCGATCAACGCTGACGCGGCGATGGCCGCACGCGTGACTCTGGGCAAAAAAACCGGGAAACGATAGGGAACCTCCGCGCGCCCCGCTTGAGGAGGTTCCCCGAACCCAGCTGTCGTGCGTGTTTTTTTTCCCCTTCCCCGTTTTCGTGAGAGTTTCCCCCATGAGCAATGCACAGCGCAGTTTCCACGTCGCCGTCGTCGGTGCCACCGGTGCGGTCGGCGAGACCATGTTGTCGATCCTGGCCGAGCGTGATTTCCCGGTCGGCACCCTGAGCGTTCTCGCTTCCGAGCGTTCGGCCGGCGGCGAGATTGAGTTCAACGGCCAGAAGGTCAAGGTCCAGGACCTGGCCACCTTCGATCCGAGCGGCGTCGAGATCGCCCTGTTCTCGGCCGGCGGCAGCGTGTCCAAGGAATACGCACCGAAGTTTGCCGCAGCGGGTGCGGTGGTGATCGACAACTCCTCGGCCTTCCGTTACGACGATGACGTGCCGCTGGTGGTGTCCGAGGTCAACCCGGAGCAGGTCGCCAACCGTCCGCGCGGCATCATCGCCAACCCGAACTGCTCGACCATGCAGATGCTGGTGGCGTTGGCACCGCTGCACCGCAAGTACGGCATCGAGCGCATCAACGTCTCCACCTACCAGTCGGTGTCCGGCGGTGGCCGTTCGGCAACCGAGGAGTTGGGCAAGCAGACCGGCCAGCTGCTGAGTTTCCAGGAAATCGATCCGCAGCGCTTCCCGGTGCAGATCGCCTTCAACCTGATTCCGCACATCGACGACTTCCAGGACAACGGCTTCACCAAGGAAGAGATGAAGCTGATCTGGGAGACCCGCAAGATCCTCGGCGACGACAGCATCCTGGTGAACCCGACTGCGGTGCGCGTGCCGGTGTTCTACGGCCACTCCGAGTCGGTCGCGATCGAGACCCGCGATAAGGTCACCGTGGCCGAAGCACGCGCGCTGCTGGAGCAGTCGCCGGGCATCGAAGTGGTCGATCGTCACGAAGCCGGTGGTTACCCGACCCCGGTCACGCATGCGTCGGGCACCGACGCGGTGTACGTCGGCCGCATCCGTGAGGACCTGTCGCACCCGCGCGGCCTGAACCTGTGGATCGTGTCGGACAACGTGCGCAAGGGCGCGGCGTTGAATGCCGTGCAGCTGGCCGAGCTGGTCGCCGCCGAGCAGCGCTGATCACAGCGGTTGCCTCACCGGTAGTGCCGGCCGCTGGCCGGTATTGCCGTGATGGGGGCGTGCGTGTGTGCCGGCCAGCGGCCGGCACTACCGAAGGTCTCCCATCGGTGGGTGCGGACCCCGGTCCGCACGCTTTATAGTGTCGCCCATGAATAAACGGGCCAAGGGCGCAAAGCGCCCGCTCACCTATCTGTCCGCCGCACTGCTCGCCCTGGCCAGCAGTTCGGCGCTTGCCCTGGGGTTGGGCGACATCCGGGTCCTGTCCAAGCCGGGCCAGCCCCTGCTGGCCGAAATCCCGGTGGTCTCGGCGGACCCGTCCGAACTGGAAAACCTGCGCGTGGCGCTGGCCTCACCGGTCACCTTCGAACGTGTCGGCCTGCAGCGGCCAACCGGACTGGTCAGTGAACTGCAATTCGAACTGACCCGCGACACGCAGGGCAGGGCGGTGGTGCGCGTCACCTCGCAGGCGCCGGTGGAGACGCCGTCGCTCAGCTTCCTGATCGAAGCCGACTGGGGCCAGGGCCGCCTGGTGCGTGAGTACTCGGCACTGGTCGAT
The DNA here is from genome assembly GCF_051983905.1 of Stenotrophomonas sp. STK17_22. Classification (NCBI taxonomy): domain Bacteria; kingdom Pseudomonadati; phylum Pseudomonadota; class Gammaproteobacteria; order Lysobacterales; family Lysobacteraceae; genus Stenotrophomonas; species Stenotrophomonas sp. STK17_22. The sequence goes on along the minus strand of NZ_CP197010.1, from coordinate 3,657,941 downwards.
GCGCCGCCCAGTGCGTTGGCCGTGGCCGAGCCGGAAATCGTCGCGCCGGCCAGTACGCTCTCCAATACCATCGTGCGCGAACCTGTACCGGCTTCGGTGCCAGCAGCAGAGACGCCCACGACGCCGCCACCAGCGGTGGCGCCAGCACCGGCACGCCCGCGTGCGGCCTCCGCGCCAGTTGCTGCACCGGCGGCCGATGGCAGCATCACCGTGCAGCGCGGGCAGACCCTGTCGGAGATCGCCAGTGCGGTGGCACGTGGCAACCAGGTCAGTCGCGACCGCGCGATGATCGCCCTGCTGCGTGCCAATCCCGAAGCCTTCATCCGCGGCAACGTCAACCTGCTCAAGCAGGGTGCGGTGCTGCGCATGCCCGGCAGTGATGCGCTTGCTGCGGTCGACGCTGCCGAAGCGACGACGCTCGTGCGCGAGCATGCCGCGCAATGGCGGCAGGCACGTACCGTGCCGCAACCGGTGGGCATGGCCGCACCGGTTGCCAAGGCGGCAGCCACGAACGCTTCTTCCCCGGCTGCGGCCAATGGGGCACGACTTGAGATCGCTCCGGCGCTGGCGTCCGACGCCGCGCACGCGGGCACAACCACCGGCACCGCTGCCGGCAGCGAGGGTGACATGCTGGGCAACGAACAACTGCGCCAGGCGCGTGAGGACATCGCCACCCGCGATGCCGAGATCGGCGAGCTGAAGCAGCGCGTGGCCGACCTGGAAAAGCTCAAGGAACAGCAGCAGTCGCTGATCGCGATGAAGGACAACGATCTGGCCGCCGCGCAGCAGCGCCTGGCGCAGGCACCGGATGCCCGCGATGCGGCAACGCCGTGGTACTGGCTGGGGCTGCCGGTGCTGCTGCTGGCGGCGGGCGCCGCCTGGCTGCTGCGTCGTCGCAAGCCGTCGCCGCTGCCGCCGTTGCGTGAGGAAGACGATGCCGCCGGCCTGGCCGCAGCGGTGCCGGCGGGTGCGGCGCTGGATACGCTGGCCGAGCAGTCCTCGTGGTCATCGGCTGTTGCCGGCAACGGCCGCCAGGAACCGGCGATGCCCGACTGGGCGACCGAAACCGAAGTGCACGACGTAGTGGTCGCCGAACCTGTCGCCGAGCGCGCGGTACGGGCCGAATGGCAGGCCGAGACACTGCGCGACGAGGACGCGGTGGCCTTGCCCGAAGCGGTGACCGATCTGCCGCGCTGGGACGATTCCGCAACCACCGCCGACGAGGTTGTCGTCGCCGTGCCGCTGCAGGACGAACGCGTTGTACCGCAGGCGCCGGCCGACGTGGCGGTGCCGGATTACGCACTGCATGCCGAACAGCAGCCGCAGTTCCGCGGCGTGTTCGATCTGCCGGCCGACGCGCATGACAACGAGGCGCCGGCGGATGCCGCTCATCCCGAAGCCATCGACGGCATCGACCATGGCAGCATCGAGGTCTCTCATTCCGACGACATCGCGTCGAGCGCAGCCGCGCCTGCCGGCGACGCCGGCTGGTCGCCACGTGCCGGCCAGGAGCGCCTGGAACTGGCCATTGCCTACCTCGATCTGGGCGACGCGCAGACGGCGCGCACCCTGTTGCTGGAAGTCGCCGAAGGCGGTGACCTGCACAGCCAGGCCCAGGCCCGTGAACTGCTGGCGCGCCTGCCGTGACCGAACCTGCCGACAAGGACCTTGCCATGAGCCGCGAACGCCGCATCGACTACGTTGAATTCGCGTCCAGCGACCCGGCTGCCAGCCGTGCCTTCTTCGAGAAGGTGTTCGGCTGGTCGTTCGTCGACTACGGCAGCGACTACACGGCGTTCGACGATGGCCGCCTGCAGGGCGGCTTCTTCCGTGGCCAGCCGCAGCGGGCCAGCGACAGCGGTGCACCGCTGCTGGTGCTGTATGCCGACGCACTGGCGCCGGTCGAGGCCGCCGTGCGCGACGCCGGCGGCGAGATCGTGCGCGCGGTGTTTTCCTTCCCCGGTGGCAGCCGCTTCCAGTTCGTCGAGCCCGGTGGCAACGAACTGGCGGTCTGGTCCGAACGCGATCCGGCCTGAGCGCCGCCCCATCCGCAACATCGAGGTAGCACATGCGTTATGCGCTTGGCGTCGAGTACGACGGCAGCGATTTCAGGGGCTGGCAGAACCTGGGCGAGGGTGGTCCCAGCGTGCAGGCCAGCCTCGAGCAGGCCCTGTCATCGGTGGCTGATGCGCCGCTGCAGGTGGTCTGCGCCGGCCGCACCGATGCCGGCGTGCATGGCCAGTGCCAGGTCGTGCATTTCGATACCGACGTGGTGCGCGATCCGCGCGCCTGGATGCTCGGCACCACCACCCGCCTGCCGCGCTCGATCGCGGTGCGCTGGTGCGTGCCGGTGGCCGATGATTTCCACGCCCGCTTCTCCGCGCGTGCGCGCCGCTATCGCTATCGGCTGCTCAACCGCGAGGTACGGCCGGCGCTGGACCGGCAGACCCTGAGCTGGGAGCGCCGTGCGCTGGACGAGACCCTGATGCATGCCGCCGGCCAGGCATTGCTTGGTGAGAATGACTTCAGCGCGTTCCGTTCGGTGCAGTGCCAGGCGCTGCATGCGCGGCGTGAACTGCAGTCGCTGCAGGTCAGCCGTCATGGCGAAGTGATCGAAGTCGCAGTACGTGGCAATGCATTTCTTCATCACATGGTCCGCAATATCGTCGGATCGTTGATCCTGGTGGGCAGCGGCGAAAAACCGGTGGAATGGATCGCCGAACTGCTGGCCGGGCGCGATCGCACCGTAGCCGGTCCCACCGCACCGCCGCAGGGCCTGGTGTTCCTTGGGCCCCTGTACCCCGACAACTGGCATCTGCCCGCCGAGGTCACGCTATGAGCCGTTCCTACTACCGTACGCGCATCAAGTTCTGTGGCATGACCCGTGCCGGCGATGTCCGCCTGGCCGGTGAACTGGGCGTGGACGCGGTGGGCTTCATCTTTGCCCGCGAGAGCAGCCGCCGGGTCGCGCCGGCCGAGGCCCGCGCGATGCGCCAGGCGATCGCGCCGATGGTCGACGTGGTGGCGCTGTTCCGCAACAACAGCAAGGAAGAGGTGCGCGAGGTGCTGCGCACGGTGCGTCCGACCCTGCTGCAGTTCCATGGCGAGGAAGACGAGAGCTTCTGCCGCAGCTTCAACATGCCCTACCTGAAGGCGATCGCCATGGGCGGGCGTGAAGAGGTCAACGCCCGCACCCTGCAGCTGCGCTATCCCAGCGCCGCTGGCTTCCTGTTCGACAGCCACGCACCGGGTGGTGGTGGCGGTACCGGCGTAGCGTTCGACTGGGGCCGCATTCCGACCGGGTTGCACCGGCCGTTCCTGCTGGCCGGTGGCCTGAACCCGGAAAACGTCTATGACGCCGTCCTGGCCACGCTGCCGTGGGGCGTGGACGTCTCCAGTGGCATCGAGCTGGAGCCGGGCATCAAGGACGGGTACAAGATGCGCACCTTCGTCGAAGAAGTGCGCCGCGCGGACTGCACGGTTCTGGAGTGATACGCGTCACCTGAGGGGGCACCCGGAATGTCATCGTCGACGGTGCATTCCGCCGTGCCGTGAAGGCGGGCGAATCCTGAATGCGATGAGTATCACGCTTTCGGGTAATTCAGGTTCCAGCGCCAAAAAGTCGACACCCCCCGAACATCTGATCGGACACAATGCGCCCAGCCTGTCTTGGCTGGGTGCGATGCCGCGTGCGTGTCGCTGGCCGCGCCCCTGAGATACGCCTTACCTTTCGAACGAGGACGCAATGGATATGCCCCATCTCTCTTCCCGCCGTATCCGCCTGGCCCGCCTGACGCTCGTGCCCAGCCTGCTGCTTGCCTTGGGCGCGTGTGCGGCCGGTGACTCATCCGCCCCGACCGCATCGGCACCGGCCGCTGCCGCACCGGCAGATGCACCTGCCACAGCACCGGCCACGGTTCCGGCGGCAGCACCGGCAGCCGACGGCCTGGCTGCGCTGATCCAGGCCAGTGGCGTGAAATGCAGCAACGCCAGTACAGGCAGCGGCTGCACGGCGGGCGATGTGGACAGCGGTGATTTCTACGATGTCGAACTGTCGCCGGACTGTGGCGACCAGGGTTTCTTCGCTGGCGTAGCCGATGCCAAGGGCGTGGAGACGTTGAGTGCGGTGCCATCCACCGGCAGCAAGGCCAGCGTGACCGCGAAGCTGTCGAAGGGGCAGCTGGTCTGCGTGCAGGGCATCGGGCGCACCGGACAGAATCCGCTGTTCTATTACGTCGTTGCGGTTCCCGCTGCGACGGTCGGCAAGTGCAAGGGCAACACGTTGTGTGACACCTATGGCGACAGGCCGATCACTGGCCTGGCGACCACGGGGGGCGAGGCCTGCCATGCGACGGCGCCGGGACGTTACGCCGGGAACTGCGCACAGGGCTGGGTCAGTGCGGACGTGCTCGACGTGTTTTCCAACGGAATGTAATCACCGCCAGGGGAGCGGTCCAATCAACCACTGGCAAAGGAACAGCTCATGTCGGATCCAAAAATCACCCGGCTGGTCAGCAGCGTAGGTACCACGCGCACGCTGGAAATGGACGATGGCAGTGTCGTCGAACGATCAGGCGGCAGCGTCTCGTGGCGCAACAACAATCCTGGCAACCTCAAGTTTGAATTCGCCGGCAGCGCGGACAAGACGGTAACCAATCCGCGTACCCGCGAGCAGGCGCTGGAATCGGCGCAGGGGCGCTACAAGGGCGTGGTCGATCTTGACCAATGGGGCAACGCGGTTTTCGAAAGCTATGAAGCCGGCCGGGTGGCGAAGATCCAGCTGCTCGAACGCCGGTTCGGCGACAAGACCGTGGAGGAAATGCTGCCGAGCTACTCCACCAAGGATTACAGCGGCACCACCCACCACAAGGAGCAGGCGGCCACCATCTATGCCGAAGGCGATCGCCAGGGGGTCGACCTGCGCTCGAAGACCGTCGGCCAGATGAGCGTGCGCGAGCGTGAAGTGCTGGCCGACGGCATCCGCCGTTTCGAGGGCTGGCAGCCGGGTGAGGTTGCCACGCAGCAGCCTCCTACGCGCACACCGGCGGCTGCGCCCGTGCAGACCCAGACCCAACCGCAGGTACAGACGCCTTCGGCGGCGGCGCCCGCTGCGGGCCAGGCCGCGGCTGCAGTCGGCAGTGCCGCGCTCTACAACGAGGCCTATCAGCATTTCATGGCCTCAGGCCGCCAGTACGAATACGGGCGCCCGGACCATCCGCGCCCGGGTCGCGACAGCAGCCGGCTGGAGCGTGACCTCGATGGTGACGGACGCTTCGGCGTGGATTGCTCGGCGTTCGTATGGCGCGGCCTGAAGAACGCGGGTTACGACGTGCGGGGCGAGAACGCTGCGGGGTTCACTACGTCGACGCTGTTCAATGGTGCGAACACCACGGCTTACGCACGCGAGCATTTCGATGTGACCTCGGCTGCCGAAGCACGCAAACCGAACGGATCGCTGAAGCAGGGCGACATCCTGATGTTCTCCTCGTCGCAGGGCCAGCATGTCGGCATTTTCAAAGGCTACGACGCGCAGGGAAACATCCAGTTCATCGGCTCGCAGGGAAGCACCGGGCCGGCCGAGGTCACCATCCGGCCGGGCGGGTACTGGGATGGCGGAAGCACCCGCATCGTTGGTGCGCTGACACCGAAGCCGGAATTCCAGGTGCGCGCGCCGCTGCACGGCAATGGCGAACCTGCGCTGTTCCGGCCAACCGCCACCGTGCAGCCGGCTGCATCACACGCGGCGGCCAGCGAGGTGATGAAGCAGGGGCAGCGTGGCGCCGACGTGGAGGCGTTGCAGCAGACTCTCAACCAGCTCGGTGTGCGTGATGCGCAGGGCCATCGGTTGTCAGAGGATGGTCGTTTTGGTGATCACACCCGCGAAGCGGTGATCGCGCTGCAGAAACAGCAGGGGCTGGTGGCCGATGGGATTGTCGGTCGCCAGACCGCTGCCGCGCTGGCGGCGGGCCGTGCGCAGGGCCATGAACCTGCAGCGGCTGTACCGAAGGGGCCGTCGCTGAACGATGCATCGCATCCGGACCACGCACTGCACAACGCCGTCCGCAGCAAGCTTCCCAGCGTGTTTTCCGAAGAGGCTGCCGCCAATATCACCCTGCATGCAAAGCAGAACGGAATCGACGCGGCCGACAAGCTGCAGAGCATCACGGTGCAGGATGGCAAGGCGTTCGTGATGGGCACGACGCCGGGCTTCCGCACCGCGGTGGACCTGGCCCAGGCGCCGCCGTCGCTGGAGCAGACCAGTGCCAAGCTGCTGGCAGATCCTTCGCACCAGCAGCAGGTGCATGAGGAGCAGCAGCGGGTCGCGATGGGCGGTCGCTGAGGCCTGTGTTGCCGGCTCCGGGCGGTGAACGCCGCTCGGGGCCTCGTCTCATTGCAGCTGTGCTGCTGCCCAGTCGGCCAGGGCGTCCACCCGTGCATCGGCCGGGCCATCCGGCCGCGCCAGCACCCAGAAGCCGCCGGTGGCGGTAAACCCCCACGGTGCGACCAGCCTGCCTGTTGCCAGATCTTCGGCCACCAGGGGCTCCGGTGCGATCGCCGGGCCCAGCCCGGCCACGGCTGCTTCCAGCAGGTAGTACAGATGTTCGAAAGCGGTGCCCAGCTGCAGCTTCGCGGTGTCCAGATCGTGCGCCTGCGCCCACGCCGGCCACGCCTGCGGCCGTGAGCTGGTGTGCAGCAGCGTTTCCTGCAGCAGCGCCGAGGGCGGTACCTGCCGCAGGCGCTGCGCGGCCGGATGCGAGGGTGCCACCACCACGCCGACCCGTTCCGGCGCCAGCTCACGCACCTGCCAGCCCCGTGGCCACGGCCCCTGCGCCAGCAGCAGCACGGCATCCAGCGCCGCCTGTGCTTCGGTGAAACTGCCATCCAGCGCCGACCACTGCAGGCGCACGCCGGGCAGGGCGGCCTGCAGCACGGGCAGGCGCGGGATCATCCAGCGCGCCAGTACGCTGCCGCTGCAGCCCAGCACCAGTGCTGGGGCCGCCGTCGGCCGGCGCAGCTCGCGCACGCAGTCTTCGATGCCGCTGAACGCCTCGCTGCACGCGGCCTGCAGTCGCGTGCCCGCAGCGGTCAGGCGCAGCCCGCGGCCGGCACGCTGGAACAATGCCAGGCCGAGATGATCCTCCAGCAGCTTCAGTTGCCGGCTGATCGCGCCGTGGGTGACATGCAGGTCCTGCGCGGCGCGCCCAACCCCGCCCAGACGGGCGGTGGCCTCGAACGCACGCAGCGCATTGAGGGGAGGCAGCAGGGAACGACTCATGTGAGATTTCCTGACGATATGCGCCAGATAATATCCATTTTCCGGTCACGACCCGTGCGCTAGAGTATCCACCTGTCTCGAACCAGCGGTCGCTTCCATGTCTGCCTCCCCCATTGCCGACTACCACGCCTTCCCGGATGCCCAGGGCCACTTCGGCCGCTACGGCGGCAGCTTCGTTGCCGAAACCCTGGTCGGCCCGCTGCAGGAACTGGCCCAGGCCTATGACCAGGCCCGCCAGGACCCGGCATTCCAGGCCGCTTACGACCGCGACCTGGCCCATTACGTGGGCCGGCCGAGCCCGATCTATCACGCCCAGCGCCTGAGCGATCATGTCGGCGGTGCGCAGATCCTGCTCAAGCGCGAGGACCTGAACCACACCGGTGCGCACAAGATCAACAACACCATCGGCCAGGCGCTGCTGGCCGCGCGGATGGGCAAGAAGCGCATCATCGCCGAGACCGGTGCCGGGCAGCATGGCGTGGCCAGTGCCACCGTTGCCGCGCGCTTGGGCCTGGAATGCGTGGTGTACATGGGCGCCACCGACATCGAGCGGCAGAAGATCAACGTCTACCGAATGAAGCTGCTCGGTGCGACGGTGGTGCCGGTCACCTCCGGCTCGGCCACCCTGAAGGACGCGCTCAACGAAGCGATGCGCGATTGGGTGACCAACGTGCAGGACACCTTCTACATCATCGGCACCGTGGCTGGTCCGGATCCGTACCCGCGCATGGTGCGCGATTTCAACGCCATCGTCGGCCGCGAAGCACGCGAGCAGATGCTGGCCGAGTACGGCCGCCTGCCGGATGCGATCACCGCCTGCGTCGGCGGCGGCAGCAATGCCATCGGCCTGTTCCATGCCTTCCTCAACGATCGCCAGGTCGAGATCGTCGGCGCCGAAGCCGCCGGTGATGGCATCAGCACCGGTCGCCATGCCGCCTCCATCGCGGCGGGTCGCCCCGGCGTGCTGCACGGCAACCGCACCTATGTGCTGTGCGACGACGACGGCCAGATCATCGAGACCCACTCGGTATCAGCCGGCCTGGACTATCCGGGTGTCGGGCCGGAGCACGCGTTCCTGGCCGATACCGGCCGCGCGCGCTACCTCGGCGTCACCGATGAGGAAGCGCTGCAGGCCTTCCACCTGCTGGCGCACACCGAGGGCATCCTGCCGGCGCTGGAATCCAGCCATGCGCTGGCACAGGCGATCAAGCTGGCGCGCGGTCGTCCGCGTGACCAGATCGTCCTCTGCAATCTGTCCGGCCGTGGCGACAAGGACGTGCATACCATCGCCGCGCGCGAAGGGCTGGTGCTGTGAGCGCGCGGCTGCGGAACAGTGGCGTGCTGCTGCTGGCACTGGGCTTGGCTGCGTGCCAGCCGCCGGAGCCGCCGGTGCTGGCACCGGCCGCCAAGGCCAACACGCAGCCTGTGCAGCAGGCGGCCAACGATGATCTCGACCCGATGGCGCGTACGCCCATTGTCGATGCCCCCTCCGAAGAAGGGACGAGCGGCGATGACGCGCCCGCGGTGGCTTCGGTGGCGCTGGATCATGCTGGTGACGTGCTGGTTGGCCAGCACATGAGTGACCTGAAGGCACTGGGTCCCTGGAAGGCGCAGGGCGCGAAGGAATTCTTCGAAGGCGACTGCGAGTACTACGACGGCAAGGGACTGCCGCCGGGCGTGTCGATGATGACCGACGACGACCGCGTGGTCCGTTTTGATCTGAAGCCGGGCGACGACCCGGAACTGCCGGTTGAACAGCCCGGTCCATTCGGCCTGCGCATCGGCATGACCCGCGCCCAGGCCATGGCCCAGTTCCCGAAGCCGCCGGTATCCAGCCCGCATGCCTACGACGGTGACCAGGGCGAGTACCTCACCTGGCAGGACCCGGGTTCGGACCTGGGTATCCGCCTGGAACTGTTTGAAGGGAAGGTCACCCGGATGTACTGGGGAACCAGCGATGCGATTGAACTGATTGAAGGATGTGCCTGAAATGCCCGTATCCCGACTCGATGCCTGTTTCCTGCGTCTGCGCGAACAGCAGCGCAAGGCGCTGATTCCCTTCGTCACCGCCGGTGATCCCTCGCTGGAGGCCACCGTGCCGGTCATGCACGCGCTGGTCGATGCCGGTGCCGATGTGATCGAACTGGGCGTGCCGTTCTCCGACCCGATGGCCGACGGCCCGACCATCCAGCGCAGCTCCGAGCGCGCGCTGGCGCGTGGTGCTGGCAGCCGCTACGTGCTGCAGGCCGTTGCGCAGTTCCGCGAGCGTGACGCTCAGACGCCGGTGGTGCTGATGGGCTACCTGAATCCGGTGGAGATCCATGGCTACGCGGCCTTCGCAACGGCAGCCGTGGAGGCGGGTGTGGACGGCGTTCTGCTGGTCGACCTGCCGCCGGAAGAAGCCGGCGAAGCGCAGCAGGCCTTCGATGCAGCGGGCCTGGCACTGGTCCTGCTGGCGTCGCCGACTACCAGCGAGGCGCGCGCCGACAAGCTGCTGGCGCTGGCCCGTGGCTACCTCTACTACGTCAGCTTTGCCGGTGTCACCGGCGCGTCCGAGCGCCTGGACAGCGATGCCGCCAGTGCCCGCCTGCAGGCCCTGCGCGCGCGCGCTTCGGTGCCGGTGGTGGCCGGCTTCGGCATCAAGGATGCCGACAGTGCTGCGGCGATGGCCCGCCAGGCCGACGGCGTGGTGGTCGGCAGCGCGCTGGTGGCGGCGCTGGCCGAAGCGGGCTCGGCGGAAGACGCGGTGCAGCGCGCCCGGGCCTTCCTCGCCCCGCTGCGGCAGGCCCTGGACGCGTAACAGGACTGCCGGCCGCCGGCCGGCATCTGCCTGACGGCCACATGCAAGTGCTGCCGGCCAGCGGCCGGCACTACCCATGGGTCTGCAGGCAGGGGCTGCCGGCTAGCGGCCGGCATGACCCAGCACCTAAACGTACGTCCCAGCATGGTTTTTTCCGGCGGCCCCGGGGCCAGCAAGGGGGTGCACGGGCGGGGAAAGCGGAGCTAGACTGTCCGCCTTTGCGGCCCTTGGGCCGCCCTGAACGGAAGTGTCCTCCCGCATGAGTTGGCTCAGCAAGTTGATGCCGTCCGGCATCCGCACCGACAACACCCCCAGCAAGAAGCGCAGTGTCCCCGAGGGCCTGTGGGAAAAGTGCAGCAACTGCGGCAGCGCGTTGTACCGTCCTGAACTGGAAGAGAACCTGGAGGTCTGCCCGAAGTGCGGCCACCACATGGCGATCCGCGCACGTGCGCGCCTGGCCGCCCTGTTCGACGCCGACAGCACCACCGAGATCGGTGCGCGCCTGGGCCCGACCGACCTGCTCAAGTTCAAGGACCAGAAGAAGTACAGCGAGCGCATCAAGATCGCGCAGAAGAACACCGGCGAGTACGACGCGCTGATCGCCATGCGCGGGCTGCTCAAGGGCCGTGCGCTGGTGGCCTCGTCGTTCGATTTCGCCTTCATGGGTGGCTCGATGGGCTCGGTGGTGGGTGAGCGTTTCGCGCTGGCCGCCGAAACCGCGGTCGAGATCGGCGCCCCGTACGTGTGCTTCTCGCAGAGTGGCGGCGCGCGCATGCAGGAAGGCCTGTTCTCGCTGATGCAGATGGCCAAGACCTCGGCCGCGCTGGGCAAGCTGCGTGAAGCGGGCCTGCCGTACATCTCGGTGCTGACCCACCCGACCACCGGTGGTGTGTCGGCCTCGTTCGCGATGCTGGGCGACATCAACATCGCCGAACCGCAGGCGCTGATCGGCTTCGCCGGCCCGCGCGTGATCGAGCAGACCGTGCGCGAGAAGCTGCCGGAAGGCTTCCAGCGCTCGGAGTTCCTGCTGGAGCACGGTGCCATCGACCAGATCTGCGACCGCCGCGAAATGCGCGACCGCCTGTCCGATCTGCTGGCAATGCTGGGCCGTCAGCCGGCGCCGGAGGTGGCTTGATGGGAGGCCGCAAGTACTTCGGTACTGATGGCATCCGTGGGCGGGTCGGCCAGGGCGTGATCTCGGCCGACTTCGTGCTGCGCCTGGGCAATGCCCTGGGCCGTGTCCTGGTCGCCCAGCGCGGCCAGGACGGGCGCCGGCCGATCGTGGTGATCGGCAAGGACACCCGCATTTCCGGTTACATGTTCGAAGCGGCACTGGAAGCCGGCCTGGTCGCCGCCGGCGCCGACGTACAGCTGCTGGGGCCGATGCCGACCCCGGCGGTGGCGTTCCTGACCCGCACGCTGGGCGTGGACGCCGGCATCGTCATCAGCGCCTCGCACAACCCGCATTACGACAACGGCATCAAGTTCTTCTCGGCCCATGGCGAGAAGCTCGACGATGCCACCGAACTTGCCCTGGAAGCGGCGCTGGACGTTCCGTTCACCACCGCCGAATCGGAGAAGCTGGGCAAGGCATCGCGTGCGTGTGAAGCGGTCGGCCGCTACATCGAGTTCTGCAAGGCCAGCGTGCCGCGCGCGTTCGACCTGCGTGGCGTGCGCCTGGTGCTGGATTGCGCACACGGCGCCACCTACCAGATCGCACCGCTGCTGTTCCGCGAACTGGGGGCCGAGGTGATCGGCATCGGTGCCGAGCCCAACGGCGTCAACATCAACGCCGGTGTGGGTTCCACCCATATCGACAACCTGGCGGCCAAAGTCCGCGAGACCCGTGCCGATCTCGGCATCGCGTTCGATGGTGATGGCGACCGTGTGCTGATGGCCGACGACCAGGGCAACCCGGTCGACGGTGATGACCTGCTGTACATCCTGGCCCGCGCCTGGAAGGACGAAGGCCGCCTGCGCGGCCCGGTGGTCGGCACGCTGATGAGCAACTACGGCGTGGAGAAAGCTTTTGCCGATCTGCAGATCCCGTTCGTGCGCAGCAACGTTGGTGACCGCTACGTGCACCAGGCATTGGTCGAAGGCGGCGGTGTACTCGGTGGTGAAGCGTCGGGCCATCTGCTGTGCCTGGACCGGGCCACCACCGGTGACGGTATCGTCAGCGCGCTGCAGGTGCTGGTCGCGCTGCGCAACAGTGGGCAGACCCTGCGCCAGGCACTGAAGGGCCTGGTGCGGGTGCCGCAGAAGACCGTCAACGTGCGTCTGGGCAATGTCTCGGCCAAGGCCACGGTGCAGTCTGAAAGCGTGCAGTCCGCGCTGGCTGTGGCGCAGCAGGCCGTAGCCGGCCGTGGCCGCGCGTTCCTGCGGCCGTCCGGTACCGAGCCGGTGGTTCGGGTCACCGTGGAAGCCGATGACGCCACGCTGATGCAGCAGACGCTGGACCGCTTGTCCGCTGCGGTGCGTGAAGCCGCCAGCTGAGGCGACTGCACATCCGTACAAAGAAAACGCCCCGGAATTCCGGGGCGTTTTCTTTTGCGGCGGCCAGGGGGGATGGCGTGTTCAGGGCCCCGGCACCATCTTCTTCTGGCGTGCCTTGAACCCATTGAACAGCGGCGCGATCAGCGGGTTGTAACTCAGGCGGATGCGCTTGCGCAGCCAGTTGGCCGGGCGGTTGCGGATCGCGAAACGATAGATGCGTTCCGGGTCGCCACCGATCACGTTGCGGCCGAACGGGTGGGTGGTGTGCAGGTAGCGGAAGCCCTGCTCGCGCGCCACTTCGATGTGATCCTGGTCGAAATCACCGTACGGCCAGCACAAGGTATCGGACACGTCGCCAAGCTTGTCCTGCAGGACTTCGCGCGAGATCGCCAGATCCCGGCTCAGGCCCGCGCGGCGCTGCGCACGGTCCAGATCGTCACGGCGCAGCCAGCGGGTGTGGGTATGGGTGTGGCAATGCACTTCGAAGGTGCCGGCGGCGATGGCCGCACGTGCTTCGCTCCAGCGCATCATCACATCGTCACTGCGGTCCTGCTCGTAGATCGCCGCTTCGCAGCCGCGATGGTCCGGCGTCGACGGCAGCGTCGCTCCAGCAATGCCGGCATGCGGACGTTCCGGGCCTTCGCCCATCCAGCCGGTGACCACGAACACCACGGCATGCATGCCGTACTTCTGCAGGATCGGATGGGCATACACCCAGTTGTCCAGGTAGCCATCGTCGAAGGTGATGACGATCGACTTGCGCGGCACCGGCTTGCCGGCCAGGAAGCCGGCGTACTGCTCCAGCGTCAGTGAGGTCCAGCCATTGCCTGCCAGCCACGCGATCTGGCTTTCGAAGTTTTCCGGCGACACGGTGATCATGCCCGGCGAGGGGCTGACATGGTGGTGCATCAGCACCGGAACGGTTCGCGCATCAGCCATGTCCCAGCTCCTTCAGCCACTGGTGGTAGTAGTGTTCGGTGGCTTCACCGTGGCCGTCCGGCGTGAAGCGGTGCGCGCCGTGCATCCAGTCCCAGCCAGCGCGGCCCATCTGCCGCCGCCGTTCCGGGTCGTCCACCAGCAGGCGCAAGGCACCTGTCATGGCGGCATTGTCTCCCAAACGGGTGAGGATCGCATTGCTGCCATCGACCACCATCTCCGGCACGCCACCCACCCGCGTGGCTACGATCGGTACGCCCACATAAGCCGCTTCCAGGAACACGGTGCCGGCCGCTTCCTTGTGCGAGGCCAGCGCGAAGATGTCGAAGCCGGCCATCAGCCGGCAGGCTCCATCGCGGTAGCCGAGCAGGTGCACCTGGCGCTGCAGGCCGTGCTCGGCGCACATCGCCTGCAGTCGTTCCGTCACGGCCTGGCCATCACCGACGATCACCAGGTGCAGGTCCGGGTTGGCCTTGCACAGCGGGATCATCGCCTGCAGCAGGTCGGCATGGCCCTTGGGCTCGCGCAGTACCGCCACGCAGCCGACCACGATGTCCTGTTCGCCGAAACCGAGCTCGGCACGCACCTGCGCGCGCGCGTCCTGCAGGCACTGCCAGGGATCGGCCTTGCGGATCTCGCTCCAGCGCGGCGGAACCGCGATAGGCGGCACGATGCCGATGCGCTCGGCCGGAATGCCACGGTCGGCCAGCAGCTGCTTGACGAAGCTGCTGACGGTCAACACCCGGTGCGGAAGCCCGGTATAGGTCAGCAGCGAATTGACCGGGCTCATCAGGTGGCGTGAGCGCACCACCAGCGGCGTGCCGCCCAGGCGTGCACCGGCGGCGGCGATCAGCGCATCGCGGCGGCTGGTGGTGTTGACCACGTCGTAGCGTTCGCGGCGCACCAGTCGCGATACCGACCACACGCCGCGCAGCAGGCGTGCCAGGCCTCCCATGCGCAGCGTATGCACGGTGAAACCGTCGTCGCGTGCCAGTGTGGCCAGGCGCGCATCGGGCTGGCACAGCAACGACACTTCATGGCCACGCGCGCGCATCACCTGCATGTGCCGGAAGATATAGATCTCCTGCCCGCCCATTCCCTTGGCGGCTTCGGTATGCAGGATACGCAGCGGACGGTTCATGCAGGATCGGTCCTTGAAGTTCAGCGGTTGCGGAAGCGGGTCAGCGCTTCCCATGCGGAGCGGATGGCGGCGGCGTCCGGTGCCTGCTGCGACAGCGGACGGTAGTGCCGGTCGAGCGCGGTGGCGTTGCCGAACTTGTCGAACACGTAGATGGCATCGCCATGGCGTACCGCGCGCTGCGACCAGCTCTCCACCACCAGCGCACGTTCGCTGGTGGTGGGCGCGGCCAGCAGGTCCTGGCCAGTACTGAAGTCGCTCAGGGCGTTCTCGCAGCCCAGTGCGTGGCGCATCAACGTCGGCACCCAGTCCTCATGCGAACTGGTGCGCATCTCATGGCCGCTGGGCTGGCCAGGCCAGTGCAGCACGAACGGCACCTGCAGCTGGTAGTCGGAGAAGTTGCCGTTGTGACCCCAGTAGTTCAGCTTGAGGTCGTTGAACTCTTCGGCATGGTCACCGGTGACCAGCACGATGGTGTTCTCGGCCAGGCCTTGTGTGCGAAGGTCGTCCAGCAGCGAGCCGACCAGGCTGTCGGCGTAGTGCACGGCGGTGCGGTAGCGGTTGAGCTCCGGCGTCGGGTCGTGGTCCGGGCCGAAGGACAGGAAGTCGATCTCCTTGGCCATCGGCGTGGCCACCGGCGGGTAGCTGGCGGGCAGGTGGTAGCCGGCGTGGGTGGAGTCGAGGAACACGAAGCCGAACCACGGGTGCTGCGCGGCCTGGCTGGTGCGGATGTCGTTCTGCAGCGCGGTGACGATGGCTGCGTCACGCTTGTCGGGTGTCAGGGCGGAGGGGCCCTGGTGCAGCTGGTCGCGTACGTCGGCGAAGGCGGTGCGGTCGAACTCCGGGCTGTACAGCGGCGCGCTGCCGTACAGGTGCAGGTCGTAGCCCTGCTGGCCCAGCACCTGGAACAGCTGCGAGCCGCGCTGTTCGTCCAGCATGCTCTGCCAGTAGCCGCCGGGCAGGCCGTAGAGCAGGCCGAACAGGCCGTAGCGAGTGGCGTTGCCGGTGCTGAAATGCTGGTCGTACACGCGCGAAGCCTGTGCCAGTGCCGTCGTATTGGGCATCAGCTGCGGCGTCATGGCGTCCTGGCGCAGCGACTCCAGCACCACCATCAGCACATTCGGCCGATGTGGGTTCTGGCAGCGCAGGGGCTGCAGCGGATACAGCAGCTGCGCATGGCGCGGGTCAGGCAGGCCAGCCTGCTGTTCGCTGACAACGCCCAGTTTGCGCATGAAGCTCTTGGCGGTGATCGGCTGCGCCCAGGGCAGGTAGTTCCACTGCGCGATGACGTCGCGGTCGCCGCGGGCATCGTAGTAGGCGGTGGCGACCTGGCCCCCCCCCATCAGCAGAGCGACCACCGCCCAGGCCTGCAGGACCCGGCGGCGGCGGGGCAGGGCGGGCAACAGCTTCCAGCATGCCCAGGCCAGCAGGCCTTCGGCGGCGAAGATGGCGGCGACCAGCAGTCCGGCCTGCAGCCAGGTTTTCCAGGACAACGCGACCTGGTCCTGCAGCGCGCCGCCGAACACCATGTTCACCACCATGGCATTGAGGTGGAACCGATACAGAGTGAAAACCTTCGCATCAACCAGCAGCAGGCACAGCCACAGGCCCTGCAGCAGCACGGCGCTGATGCTCAGCGTGCGCGCGCTGCGCGGCCACAGGCCCAGCAGCAGCGGCAGCAGGCCTGCGAGGGCACCGAAGGCGAGCAGATGCCCCGGCAGAGCGACGGACAGGTAAACCAGGCCGATTGCGCCACCGGGGTTGTCGGCCAGCGGTACGTTGCCGAGCGTGATCGCCATCGCCAGCAGCGCGTTGCCGGCCACGAACAGCGACCACCAGGCCAATCGGCGCCAGTGACGTGCCGGGCCGGAGGGCAGGGAGGTGTTGGCAGAAGGAGCAGCAGGGCGCATGAAGGACGGAGGCGGCAGGTGGAACAGGGGCGGGAGTCCCGGTTGTGACGGAATCGTTAATCCGCGCGCGGGTTGCGCATTGTATCGGTTTGTTTCTTCGTATCGAGTGGCGTCCCCCGGGCGATCTGTCACAATGTTCAGGTGGGCCATGAATGCGCTGGCCCTTCCAGACCCAACGACAAGCCAGGAACCGCTGTGAGCCAGATCCCCACCCTCGACATCACCCGTTTCGACAGCGACCGCGAGGCCTTCGTGGCCGAGCTGGGCGCGGCCTACCGCCAATGGGGATTCGCGGGCATCCGCAACCACGGCATCCCGCAGGCCGACATCGACGCGGCCTACGATGCCTTCAAGGCCTTCTTCGCCCTGCCGGAGGAGGTCAAGCGCAAGTACCACGTGGCCGGCAGTGGCGGCGCCCGCGGCTACACCCCGTTCGGCGTGGAGACCGCCAAGGGCTCCAAGCATTTCGACCTGAAGGAGTTCTGGCACATCGGTCGCGAGATCGCCGACGACTCCAAGTACCGTGATGTGATGGCGCCGAACCTGTGGCCGACCGAGGTCGAGGGCTTCCGCGAGCGTGGTTACGGCCTGTACCAGGCGCTGGACAACCTGGGGTCGCGCGTGCTGTCGGCGCTTGCCCTGCACATCGGCCTGCCGGAAGACTTCTTCGCCGACAAGACCAACTTCGGCAACTCGATCCTGCGCCCGATCCACTACCCGCCGATCACCACCGACGACATCCCGAACGTGCGTGCCGGCGCGCATGGCGACATCAACTTCATCACCCTGCTGGTCGGTGCCAGCGCCGCGGGCCTGGAAGTGCAGTCGCACGAGGGCGAGTGGGTGCCGTTCACCTCGGACGCGGACACCATCGTGGTCAACATCGGCGACATGCTGCAGCGCCTGACCAACCACGTGTACCCGTCGACCATCCACCGCGTGGTCAACCCCCCGGGCGAGCTGGCGCGCCAGCCGCGCTACTCGGTGCCGTTCTTCCTGCACCCGAACCCGGACTATCTGATCGACGTGCTGCCGTCCTGCATCACCCCGGAGAACCCGAGCCGGTACCCGGAGGCGATCACCGCCCACGGCTTCCTCGAGGAACGCCTGCGCGAGATCAAGCTGAAGTAATGAGAAGTGAGGCCGCCGAAAGGCGGCCTTTTTCTTTGCAGGGCTGCGCCCTGCACCCGCAGAGGCCAAAGCCAAAGCCAAAGCCAAAGCCAAAGCCAAAGCGGCTCTGGGATGTTCCGTGGGGAGGCGGGGAGGTGTCGACCTTGGTCGACACGGTAGATCCACGCCATGGGTGCGGGCAGCTACCCGCACTGCCGCTTTTGCTTTTGATCTTCTTATTTCTTTCCGTGGCGGGCGGAACCGCCGGAATGTGTCAGAGGCCGGGCGGGTGGGGCTGCGCAGGGGCGTGAGCCGCATGGGCCCGAGGCATGCCTCGGGCGCGTTGGGCAGGACGCCCAACCCGGGTCTTGCTCGTGTGTGCAGGACAGCGCACACGAGCAAGCGGCGACCGAGCTTACAGGGGTGAGGGCGCTTTGCTTGCGAAGTACTGCTTCGCAAGCGCGCCCGAACGCACAGCCGCCAGCGGCTGGGCCGGGCCCCGGAGGGGGACTTGCAGCGCCCCCTGCGCAGTCCCACCCGCCCGGCCAAGCCCCAAATCAACCGGGCTCTCCGCGACCAACCCAACCCCGCCCCCGCCACGAGGGGCTGCGCCGTTGGCTGAAAATCCATGTAACCGCTTACACGGAAACGGATTTTTGCCGTAACGGGTATCATGACCGGCTGACTTCACACAGGAGCAACCCGCTCATGCGCCGCAAGATCGTCGCCGGAAACTGGAAGCTGCATGGCAGCCGTCAATTCGCCAATGAACTGCTGGGGCAGGTCGCCGCCGGGCTGCCGCTGGAGGGGGTGGACGTGGTGATCCTGCCGCCGCTGCCCTACCTCGGGGAGCTGGTCGAGGACTTCGGCGAGACCGGCCTGGCCTTTGGCGCGCAGGACGTGAGCAGCAACGAGAAGGGCGCCTACACCGGCGAGGTCTGCGCCGCCATGCTGGTCGAGGTCGGCGCCCGCTATGGCCTGGTCGGCCATTCCGAGCGCCGCCAGTACCACCACGAAAGCAGCGAGCTGGTCGCACGCAAGTTCGCCGCCGCCCAGCACGCCGGCCTGGTGCCGGTGCTGTGCGTGGGCGAGACCCTGGAGCAGCGCGAGGCCGGGCAGACCGAAGCGGTCATCGCCGGCCAGCTGGCGCCGGTGCTGGAGCTGGTCGGCGCGGCCGGTTTCGCCAAGGCCGTGGTCGCCTACGAGCCGGTCTGGGCCATCGGTACCGGCCGTACCGCTACCAAGGAGCAGGCACAGCAGGTGCACGCGTTCATCCGTGGCGAAGTCGCGCGTATCGATGCTAGAATCGCTGATTCACTGCCCATTGTTTACGGCGGTAGCGTGAAGCCCGACAATGCCGGGGAACTGTTCGCGCAGCCGGATGTCGATGGTGGGCTGGTCGGCGGCGCCTCCCTGGTGGCCGCGGACTTCCTGGCCATCGCACGGGCGGCGGCCGCGAACTAATCCTAGAAGTTTTGTCCGAGGGCGGTTTCCAATGCTGATGTTGATCCTCAATGTCGTCTACGTGCTGGTCGCTGTGGCCATGATCGCGCTGATCCTGATGCAGCGTGGCTCGGGTGCGGCGGCGGGTTCGGGCTTTGGTGCCGGTGCCTCGGGTACGGTGTTCGGTGCGCGCGGCGCCTCGAACTTCCTGTCCAAGTCGACCAAGTGGCTGGCTGTCGTGTTTTTCGGCATCAGCCTCTTCATGGCCTGGTATGCCGGTCATGGCAGCCGCCCGGCGGCCGACCAGGATCTGGGCCTGATGTCCGCACCGGCGGCAGTCGCTCCGGCGGCTCCGGCGGGTGAACTGCCGGCCGTTCCGAAGGCCGATGCGGTCCCGGCCGCCCCGGTTCCGGCCGCGAATGTGCCGGCTCAGGCGGAATCTTCGGTTTCTGGTGAAGAAAAGCCTTCGGAAGGCTCCCAGAAAGACTGAAGCCGGTTACAATACGCGGCGCATCGGGAAGATAGTCTGATGTGATCGTTTGCCCAGGTGGCGGAATTGGTAGACGCACTACCTTGAGGTGGTAGCGACGCAAGTCGTAGGGGTTCGAGTCCCCTCTTGGGCACCATTTGTAAGTAAAGCGGGTTCGTCTGGCGCGCAAGGCGCCAGGCAGATTCCCGTCCACTCCCCCATGCCAAAGCGCCTGCAGGCGCGGCGGCAGAGGCAAGAGAGAATCGCTGTGCTGGCCGAATATTTGCCGTCTCTGCTGTTTCTGATCGTTGCCACCGGTATCGGCATTACGCTGATGCTGGTTGGTCGATTCCTCGGTCCCCGCCGCCCCGATCTGGAAAAGCTGTCGCCGTACGAGTGCGGCTTCGAGGCCTTCGAAGACGCGCGCATGAAGTTCGACGTGCGCTACTACCTGATCGCGATCCAGTTCATCGTCTTCGACCTGGAAATCATCTTCATCGTGCCGTGGACCCAGGTCTTCATGGAGCTGGGTGCCCGTTCGCTCATCACCATGGGCCTGTTCGTCGGCATGCTGTTCCTCGGTTTCATTTACGTCTGGAAGAAGGGAGCGCTGGAATGGGAGTGATTCAGACTCTCGATGGCCTCATGAACAACCCGTCGCCGGAAGGCCGGGTTGATGACATCCTGCGGCCGGAAGGCGACAACCCGCTGCTGGAAAAGGGCTTCGTCACCACCAGCGTCGACGCACTGCTGAACTGGGCGCGCACCGGCTCGATGTGGCCGATGACCTTCGGCCTGGCCTGCTGCGCGGTCGAGATGATGCACGCCGGCGCCGCGCGCCTGGACCTTGACCGCTACGGCGTGGTGTTCCGTCCGTCGCCGCGTCAGTCCGACGTGATGATCGTGGCCGGCACCCTGGTCAACAAGATGGCCCCGGCGCTGCGCAAGGTCTACGACCAGATGCCGGACCCGAAGTGGGTCATCTCGATGGGTAGCTGCGCCAACGGCGGTGGCTATTACCACTACTCATATTCTGTGGTGCGCGGCTGTGATCGCGTGGTGCCGGTGGACGTCTACGTCCCGGGCTGCCCGCCGACCGCCGAGGCGCTGGTGTACGGGATCCTGCAGCTGCAGAAGAAGATCTGGCGTACACAGACCATCGCCCGCTGACCCCTTCACCTGACAAGAGCGCGCCAAGCCCCCATGGCAGAGCAAGCATCCTTCATCGACCGACTCTCCGCACGTTTCGCAGGTGCGAAGGTCATCGTGGTCGAACCCCGCGGCGAAGTGACGCTGGAAGTGCCTGCCGCCGAGTGGCACGCCACCGCCCTGGCGCTGCGTGACGAGTTTGGTTTCGAGCAGGCCGTGGATCTCTGCGGCGTCGACTACCTCGGTTATGGCTCCGACGAATGGGACACCGCAGACGTGTCCTCGCAGGGCTTCAGCCGTGGCGTCGAAGGCAAGGCCCAGGGCCGCTTCGCGTGGGGCGAGTTCCCCACCGAGGAAAACGGTGCCGACGGTGCCCGCCCGCAGCACATGCCGACCCAGCGCTTTGCCGTGGTCGCCCAGCTGCGTTCGTACCAGCACAACCTGATGATGCACCTGCGCTGCTTCGCCCCTGACGAAGCGTTGCCGGTAGTGTCCTCGCTGACCGGCATCTGGCCGGGCCTGAACTGGTTCGAGCGCGAAGCGTTCGACCTGTACGGCGTGATCTTCGAAGGCCACCCGGACCTGCGCCGGATCCTGACCGACTACGGTTTCGTCGGCCATCCGTTCCGCAAGGACTTCCCGCTGATCGGCAATGTCGAAGTCCGCTACGACGAAGAAAAGAAGCGCGTGATCTACGAACCGGTCACCTCGGTGGAGCCGCGCGTCGGCGTGCCGCGCGTGATCCGCGACGACGCCCGTCTGCAGACCGCAGAAGGTGAGCGCGCGCAGGAGGCAGTGAAGTGAGCCACGTACACCAGGCCGGCGAAGCCTTCGCCAGCAACGCCGCCGAAAGCCGGCAGGAAATCCGCAACTACACCATGAACTTCGGCCCGCAGCATCCGGCCGCGCACGGTGTGCTGCGCCTGATCCTGGAAATGGACGGCGAAACCATCATGCGCGCCGACCCGCACGTGGGTCTGCTGCACCGTGGTACCGAAAAGCTGGCCGAGTCCAAGCCGTTCAACCAGTCGATCGGCTACATGGATCGCCTGGATTACGTGTCGATGATGTGCAACGAGCACGCCTACGTGCGCGCGATCGAGACCCTGATGGGCATCGAGGCGCCGGAGCGTGCGCAGTACATCCGCACCATGTACGACGAAATCACCCGCATCCTCAACCACCTGATGTGGCTGGGCTCCAACGCGCTCGACCTGGGTGCGATGGCGGTGATGCTGTATGCCTTCCGCGAGCGCGAAGAGCTGATGGACTGCTATGAAGCGGTCTCCGGCGCGCGCATGCACGCGGCGTACTACCGTCCGGGCGGTGTCTACCGCGACCTGCCGGACCACATGCCGAAGTACAAGGAATCGCGCTGGCACAAGGGCAAGGCGCTGAAGCAGCTCAATGCTTCGCGCGAAGGCTCGCTGCTGGACTTCCTGGAGAACTTCACCGTCGAGTTCCCCAAGCGCATCGACGAATACGAAACCCTGCTGACCGACAACCGTATCTGGAAGCAGCGTACCGTCGGCATCGGCGTGGTCACTCCGGAACTGGCCCACCAGTGGGGCATGACCGGCGTGATGCTGCGTGGCTCGGGCATTGCCTGGGACCTTCGCAAGAAGCGCCCGTACGCCAAGTACGATGCCGTCGATTTCGACATCCCCCTGGGCAAGGAAGGCGACTGCTACGACCGCTACCTGGTCCGCGTTGCCGAAATGCGCGAGTCCAACCGCATCATCAAGCAGTGCGTGGCATGGCTGAAAGCCAACCCCGGCCCGGTGATGGTGAAGAACTTCAAGGTTGCTCCGCCCAGGCGCGAGGACATGAAGGACGACATGGAAGCGCTGATCCACCACTTCAAGCTGTTCAGCGAGGGCTACTGCGTGCCGGCCGGCGAGACCTACTCGGCGGTGGAAGCCCCGAAGGGCGAATTCGGCTGCTACCTGGTCTCCGATGGCGCCAACAAGCCGTTCCGCGTGCACCTGCGTGCGCCGGGCTTCGCCCACCTGTCCTCGATCGATTCGGTCGTGCGCGGCCACATGCTGGCCGACGTGGTGGCGATGATCGGTACCTACGACCTGGTGTTCGGCGAGGTTGACCGGTAATGCCGTCCGCCACGCCAACGCCCGCTGCAGGCAGCCGGCGCAAGCCGGCGCCGCAGTTTCTGGAATTTCACGTTATGCATTTCGCTGAGGTCGGCCGATGAAGGCGACAGGTAATTTCGAGGCGGCGCGCGACGTCGACCCGATGGTGGTGCTGAGCGACAAGACCCGCGCTCACATCGATCACTGGCTTTCCAAGTTCCCGCCGGACCGCAAGCGCTCTGCCGTGCTGCAGGGCCTGCATGCGGCCCAGGAGCAGAACCAGGGCTGGCTGACCGACGAACTGATCGCCGGCGTGGCCAAGTACCTCGACCTGCCGCCGGTGTGGGCCTACGAGGTCGCCAGCTTCTACTCGATGTTCGAGACCGAGAAGGTGGGCCGCAACAACGTGGCCATCTGCACCAACATCAGCTGCTGGCTCAATGGCGCCGAGGACATCGTCCGCCATTGCGAGAAGAAGCTGGGCATCAAGCACGGTGAATCGACCCCGGACGGCCGCGTCTACCTCAAGCGCGAGGAAGAGTGCCTGGCCGGTTGTGGCGGCGCGCCGATGATGGTCATCAACGGTCACTACCATGAGCGTCTGACCCTGGAAAAGGTCGACGAGCTGCTGGACGGGCTGGAGTAAGGGCATGGCACATCACCACGAATCCAAGGGTCCGGTCGGCCCCGCGCCGCTGCCGCACCAGGTGGTCTACACCACCCTGCATTACGACACCCCGTGGTCGTACGAAAGCTACCTGAAGACCGGTGGCTACGCCGCCCTGCGCAAGATCCTCGAAGAGAAGATCCCGCCGGAGCAGGTCATCGAGATGGTCAAGGCCTCGGGCCTGCGCGGCCGCGGTGGCGCAGGCTTCCCGACCGGCCTGAAGTGGTCCTTCATGCCCAAGGGCAACATGCAGAAGTACATCCTCTGCAACTCGGACGAATCCGAGCCGGGCACCTGCAAGGATCGCGACATCCTGCGCTACAACCCGCATTCGGTGGTGGAAGGCATGGCGATCGCCTGCTACGCCACCGGTTCGACCGTGGGTTACAACTACCTGCGTGGTGAGTTCCACCACGAGCCGTTCGAGCACTTCGAGCAGGCCCTGGCCGACGCCTATGCGAACGGCTGGCTGGGCAAGAACATCCTCGGCAGCGGCGTGGACATCGACATCTACGGCGCGCTGGGCGCCGGCGCGTACATCTGCGGCGAAGAAACCGCGCTGATGGAATCGCTGGAGGGCAAGAAGGGCCAGCCGCGCTACAAGCCGCCGTTCCCGGCCAATTTCGGCCTGTATGGCAAGCCGTCGACGATCAACAACACCGAAACCTATGGTTCGGTGCCGGCGATCATCCGCAACGGTCCGGAGTGGTTCAAGGGCCTGAGCCTGACCGCCAACGGCGGTCCGAAGTGCTTCTCGGTGTCCGGCTGCGTGCAGAATGGCGGCAACTTCGAAGTGCCGCTGGGCACCAAGTTCCACGACCTGCTGGAAATGGCCGGTGGCCTGCGTCCGGGCCGTACCCTCAAGGGCGCGATCCCGGGCGGCGTGTCGATGCCGGTACTGACCGCGGCCGAGCTGCAGGATCTGCCGATGGACTACGACACCATCCGTGCGCTGGGCTCCGGCCTGGGTTCGGGTGCGATCGTGGTGCTCGACGACAGCGTCTGCTGCGTCAAGTTCGCCTGCCGCATCAGCCAGTTCTTCCACAAGGAATCGTGCGGCCAGTGCACCCCGTGCCGTGAAGGCACCGGCTGGATGCACCGCGTGCTGGAGCGCATCGTCGCCGGCAAGGCCACGATGGAAGACCTGCACCAGCTGAAGGCGGTGGCCGGCCAGATCGAAGGCCACACCATCTGTGCGTTCGGTGAAGCGGCTGCATGGCCCATCCAGGGCTTCCTGCGCCAGTTCTGGGACGAATTCGAGTACTACATCGTCAACGGTCATTCGATGGTTGACGGCAAGAAGGTGGAGGCAGCCGCCGCATGAGCGCGCAACCCGTAAACCCGAACGTGCCACCGGATCACGTGACCATCGAAATCGATGGCAAGTCGCTGGTCGTGCCCAAGGGTTCGATGATCATCCAGGCGGCCGACAAGGCCGGCATTTCGATTCCGCGCTTCTGCTACCACGAGAAGCTGCCGATCGCCGCCAACTGCCGCATGTGCCTGGTGGACGTGGAAAAGTCGCCGAAGCCGGCGCCGGCCTGCGCCACCCCGGTGATGGATGGCATGAAGGTCGCCACCCGCAGCGAGAAGGCACTGAAGTTCCAGCGCTCGGTGATGGAGTTCCTGCTCATCAACCACCCGCTGGACTGCCCGATCTGCGATCAGGGCGGCGAGTGCGAGCTGCAGGACGTGTCGCTGGGCTATGGCCGTTCGGTCAGCCGCTTCAACGAGCGCAAGCGCGTGGTGCCGGACGAGGACATGGGCCCGCTGGTCGCCACCGAGATGACCCGCTGCATCCAGTGCACCCGCTGCGTCCGCTTCACCGCCGACGTTGCCGGTACCTACGAGCTGGGTGGCATGTACCGCGGTGAGAACCTGCAGATCGGTACCTTCGACGGCAAGCCGCTGACCACCGAGCTGTCCGGCAATGTCGTCGACGTCTGCCCGGTCGGCGCACTGACCAACAAGGTGTTCCAGTTCCGCGCCCGCCCGTGGGAACTGACCGCGCGCGAATCGCTGGGTTACCACGACGCGATGGGTTCGAACCTGTTCCTGCACGTGCGTCGCGGCGAAGTGCTGCGCACCGTGCCGCGCGACAACGAAGCGGTGAACGAGTGCTGGCTGTCCGACCGTGACCGCTACTCGCACCAGGGCCTGTACAGCGAAGACCGTGCGGTCAAGCCGCTGCGCAAGGTCAATGGCGAGTGGAAGGAAGTGAGCTGGGCCGAAGGCCTGGCCGCGGCCGCCGAGATCCTCAAGGCCAACCAGGGCGACAACCTGGGCGTGCTGGTGCACCCGTCCACCTCGAACGAGGAAGGCGCGCTGCTGGCCCGCCTGGCCAAGGGCCTGGGCTCGAGCAACATCGACCACCGCATCAACAACCGCGATTTCTCAGACGCCGCAACCGCCGAAGTGTTCGGCCTGCCGCTCGCCGAGATCGAAGGCGCCGACCGCATAGTCGTTCTGGGCAGCAACATCCGCCAAGAACTGCCGCTGCTGCACGCTCGCCTGCGCAAGGCGCAGACCACCAACGGCGCGAAGATCCACGTCGTCAACCCGGTGGACTTCGACTTCGCCTTCAGCATCGCCGGCAAGCAGATCGTCGCGCCGTCGAAGTTCGTCGACGCGCTGGCCAACGCCGAGCTGCGTTCGGCCGTGCAGGGCGGCAACAACACCGTGCTGATCGTTGGTGGCATCGCCGAAAACCATCCGCAGGCTGCCGCGATCCGCGCCGCCGCGCGTGACTTCGCCGCTGCGACCGGTGCCAAGCTGTGCCGCATCCCGCAGGGTGCCAACGCCGTTGGCCTGACCCGCGCAGGCGTGCTGCCGGCCGGCAAGGACGTCGCCGCAATGCTGGCGCAGCCGCGCCAGGCCTACGTGGTGTACGGCCTGGAGCCGGGTCTGGACTTTGCCGACGCTCCCGCCGCGCGCAAGGCGCTGGTCGGCGCCAAGGTGGTGGCCTTCAGCCAGTTCGCCTGCGTCTCCACCCGCGACGTTGCCGACGTGATCCTGCCGATCGGTGCGCTGCCGGAAATCGACGCCACCCTGACCAACCTCGATGGTCGCGAGCAGTCGGCGCGTGCCGGCGGCAAGCTGCCGGGCGAGGCCCGTGAGGGCTGGCGCGTGCTGCGCGCCCTGGGCGGTGAGCTGGCGGTAGCCGGTTTCGACTTCACCGACCTGGCCGGCCTGCGCGCCAGCCTGGCCCCGGTGTCGGTCGCCGTTGCCGCCTCGGCTCAGCCGGTGGTTGCCGGCGAAGGCCTGGAAGTGGCTTCGACCGCCGCGATCTACCGCACCGATGCGGTGGTCCGTCGCGCCCCGGCGCTGCAGTCGCATCCGCTCAACAACGCCCCGCGCATCGTGCTGAACGCTGAAGATGCCGCTCGCCTGCAGCTGCAGGAAGGGCAGATGGCCAAGGTCGGCACCGATGCCGGCAAGGCCACCCTGCCGGTGGTGATCGACGCCCGCGTCGCTGCGGGTTCGGTCTGGATTGAATCGGGCCACGGCGCGACCGCGCCGCTGGGTGCCGCTCGCGTAACGGTGGTGGCTGCATGAACGAATTGCTGTTGAACGCGGTCGACCCGCTGCACCAGTGGCTGCTTGGCCTTGGTGACATCGGCGCGCTGATCTGGATCATCCTGAAGATCCTGGTGATCACCGTTCCGGTGATCATCTCGGTGGCCTTCTACGTGGTCTGGGAACGCAAGCTGATCGGCTGGATGCACGTCCGCCACGGCCCGATGTACGTGGGCATGGGCATCTTCCAGGCCTTCGCCGACGTCTTCAAGCTGCTGTTCAAGGAAGTGGTCCAGCCGAGCAGCGCCAACAAGGCGATCTACCTGCTGGCCCCGCTGATCACCCTGGCCCCGGCCTTCGCGGCCTGGTCGGTGGTCCCCTTCGACTCGCAGATCGTGCTGTCCAACGCCAACGCCGGCCTGCTGTACCTGCTGGCGATGACCTCGCTGGGCATCTACGGCATCATCCTGGCCGGTTGGGCATCCAACTCGAAGTATGCGTTCCTGGGTGCGATGCGCGCTTCGGCGCAGATGATCAGCTACGAAATCGCCATGGGCTTCGCCCTGGTCGGCGTGATGATCGCCTCGGGCAGCCTGAACCTGAGCAACATCGTGATGGCGCAGGCCGGCAATTCCGGTTTCTTCGACTGGTTCCTGCTGCCGCTGTTCCCGCTGTTCGTCATCTACTGGGTGTCGGGCGTTGCCGAAACCAACCGCGCGCCGTTCGACGTGGTGGAAGGTGAATCGGAAATCGTCGCTGGCCACATGGTCGAGTACTCGGGCGGTGCGTTCGCGCTGTTCTTCCTGGCCGAATACGCCAACATGATCCTGATCAGCTTCCTGATCTCGATCTTCTTCCTCGGCGGCTGGCTGAGCCCCATCCAGGGCTGGGTCAACTTCGGCGACGTCTCGCCGCTGGTCGACTGGATCTGGAAGGGCGGTGCACCGTGGCTGTTCGTCAAGGTGTTCTTCTTCGCCAGTGCCTACATCTGGTTCCGTGCCAGCTTCCCGCGCTTCCGCTATGACCAGATCATGCGCCTGGGCTGGAAGGTCTTCATCCCGCTGGCCATTCTGTGGATCGCGGTTACCGCCGTCATGGTGTTCTTCGGCGTGATTCAAAAGGGCGTCTAAGTGATGAACAGGATTACCCATTACTTCAAGAGCCTGCTGCTGCTCGAACTGCTGGGCGGCCTTTGGCTGACGCTGAAGTACAGCTTCAAGCCCAAGTACACGATGATGTACCCGATGGAGAAGTTCCCGCAGTCGCCGCGCTTCCGTGGACTGCACGCCCTGCGCCGTTACCCCAACGGTGAAGAGCGCTGCATCGCCTGCAAGCTGTGCGAAGCGGTGTGCCCTGCATTGGCCATCACCATCGACTCGGCCAAGCGCGAAGACGGCACCCGCCGTACCACGCGCTATGACATCGATCTGTTCAAGTGCATCTTCTGCGGCTTCTGCGAAGAAAGCTGCCCGGTGGACTCGATCGTCGAAACCCACATCCTCGAGTATCACTTCGAGAATCGTGGCGAAAACATCGTTACCAAGCCGCAGCTGCTGGCCCTGGGCGACCGTCTCGAGTCCGAGATCGCCGAGCGTCGCGCCGCCGATGCCGCTTACCGCTGAGGTCGAGAGATGGATTGGGTAAATATCGCTTTCTGGGTGTTCGCCATCGCGGCAACGGTTTCGGCCGGTGCGGTGATCAGCGTGCGCAACCCGGTTCACGCCGTGCTCTGCCTGGTGCTGACCTTCTTCTCCATTGCCTGCGTGTGGCTGCTGGTCGGCGCCGAGTTCCTCGGCGTGGCGCTGGTGCTGGTCTACGTCGGCGCGGTGATGGTGCTGTTCCTGTTCGTGGTGATGATGCTCGACATCGACCCCACCAAGCTGCGTGAGGGCTGGGTCCGCTACCTGCCGGTCGGTCTCATTGTTGCCGTGGCGATGCTGGTGCAGATGCTGATCCTGATCGGCGTGAAGGGCAGGGCGGTCAACCCGTTCCCGGCCGACAACGCCGCCGCGGTCGCTGCCGACAGCTCCAACGTCACCTGGCTGGCGCGTACGCTGTTCACCGAGTACCTGCTGCCGTTCGAGTTCGCCGCCGTCATCCTGACCGTGGCCGTGGTTGCCGCCGTGATGCTGACCCTGCGCCGCCGTACCGGCGTGAAGAGCCAGAACCCGGGCGAGCAGACCATGGTCAAGGCCGGCCAGCGCCTGCGCATGGTCAAGATGGGCGCCGAAGCGCCGGTCGTGCACAGCAACAGCAAGCCGGCCGCCGGCGAGGAGACCCAGCCGTGATTACCCTTGGCCACATCCTTGCGCTGGGCGCGGTGCTGTTCGCCATCAGCCTGGCCGGCATCTTCCTCAACCGGAAGAACGTCATCGTCCTGCTGATGTCGATCGAACTGATGCTGCTGTCGGTGAACATCAACTTCGTCGGCTTCTCGCGTCAGCTGGGCGATCCGTCCGGCCAGCTGTTCGTGTTCTTCATCCTGACCGTCGCCGCCGCGGAAGCCGCCATCGGCCTGGCGATCCTGGTGACCCTGTTCCGTACCCGCCGCACGATCAATGTCGGCGAAGTCGATTCGTTGAAGGGCTGATCCACAGATGGAAATCACTCTCTCCAAGAGTCTGTTGATCGCAGTGGTGCTTGCACCGCTGTTCGGCAGCATCATCGCCGGCCTGTTCGGTCGCCAGGTCAAGCGCTTCGGCGCGCAGACCATCACCATCCTCGGCGTCGCGGTTGCCTGCGGCCTGTCGATGTACACGCTCTACCAGTTGCTGTGGGGCGGTGCGCAGCCGTTCAACCAGAACATCTACACGTTCTTCGAAGTCGGCCAGTACTCGGCTCACGTCGGTTTCATGGTCGACAAGCTGACCGCGATGATGATGGTGGTGGTGACCTTCGTGTCGCTGCTGGTCCACATCTACACGATCGGCTACATGCAGGACGATCCGGGCTACCAGCGGTTCTTCAGCTACATCTCGCTGTTCACCTTCTCGATGCTCACCCTGGTGATGAGCAACAACTTCCTGCAGCTGTTCTTCGGCTGGGAAGCGGTGGGCCTGGTGTCGTACCTGCTGATCGGCTTCTGGTTCAAGCGCCCGACTGCGATCTTCGCCAACATGAAGGCGTTCCTGGTCAATCGCGTTGGTGACTTCGGCTTCCTGCTCGGTATCGCCGGCGTGCTGTGGGTGTTCGGCACCCTGGACTACTCGCAGGTGTTCTCGCAGGCCGGCATGCTGGCTGACCCGCGCGCCCAGCTGCAGATCTGGGACGGCACCATGTTCGGCATGCAGCTGCTGAACGAGCCGGTGATCTGGTCGATCGCCACCGTCATCTGCATCTGCCTGTTCATCGGTGCGATGGGCAAGTCGGCCCAGGTCCCGCTGCACGTGTGGCTGCCGGACTCGATGGAAGGCCCGACCCCGATCTCGGCACTGATCCACGCCGCGACGATGGTGACCGCCGGTATCTTCATGGTCACCCGCATGTCGCCGCTGTTCGAGCTGTCGCAGACCGCGCTGAACTTCATCCTGTTCATCGGTGCCACCACCGCGTTCTTCACCGGCCTGATCGGCATCGTGCAGAACGACATCAAGCGCGTCGTCGCGTACTCCACGCTGTCGCAGCTGGGCTACATGACCGTGGCCTTGGGCGTGTCCGCCTACTCGGCCGCCGTGTTCCACCTGATGACCCACGCCTTCTTCAAGGCGCTGCTGTTCCTGGGTGCCGGCTCGGTCATCATCGCGATGCACCACGAGCAGGACATGCGCAAGATGGGCGGCCTGCGCAAGTACATGCCGATCACCTTCGTCACCATGTGGATCGGTACCCTGGCCCTGGTCGGTACGCCGTTCTTCTCCGGCTTCTACTCGAAGGACACCATCATCGAGGCGGCCGAGATCCACGCCCACATGCAGAACAGCTGGGTGGCCACCTATGGCTACTGGGCAGTGCTGGGTGGCGTGCTGGTGACCAGCTTCTACAGCTTCCGCCTGCTGTTCATGACCTTCCACGGCAAGGAGCGTTTCCGCGACGCGCACGACGATCATGGCCACGGCCACGACGATCACCACGCCGCCGATGCCCACCATGGCGATGCCCATGACGACCACGGCCATGGCCACGGTCCGCATGAACCGCATGAAACCCCGTGGGTGGTGACCCTGCCGCTGATCCTGCTGGCCATCCCGTCGATCGCCATCGGTTTCTTCAGCATCGGTCCGATGCTGCACGGCACCGACTGGGCCGGCAACCATGCGCACGAGGCGATCAAGGGCCAGGCGCAGACGTTCTTCACCGGCATCGTCGACTTCTACGATCCGGCCAAGAACACCGTCGCGTTCCTGGGTGAAGAGTTCCATGGCCCGGTCGCGTTCGCGCTGCACGGCATGATGCTGCCGCCGTTCTGGCTGACCCTGGCGGGCTTCCTGCTGGCTGCGCTGTTCTACCTGTGGAAGCCGGACCTCTCGGGCAAGGCACGCAAGACCTTCGCCCCGATCGTTTCGGTGCTGGAAAACAAGTACGGCTTCGACAAGCTGTGGATCGATGGCTTTGCCGGTGGCAGCGTCAAGCTGGGCAAGGTCTCGCGCTGGATCGACAGCAACATCGTCGACGGCGTGGTCAATCTCTCGGCACGTGTTGTGGACGTTGCAGCCGGCGTGCTGCGTCGTACCCAATCCGGTTTCCTCTATCACTACGCCTTCGCGATGATCATCGGCCTGATTGCCCTGCTGGGCGTGCTGATGCATTACCTGCGTTGATGACCTGTACGGAATAAGAAGACGTGTCGAACTGGCCTCTACTCAGTGTCCTCATCTGGCTGCCGATCATCGGTGGCGCCCTGATCCTTGCGATCCGTGATGCACAGACTGCCCGCTGGGCGTCGCTGGGCGTCGCGGTGCTCACCTTCGTTGCAAGCCTCTCGCTGCTGAGCGGCTACAACGCGGGCATCGACGGCCTGCAGTTCGTCGAGACCCATGCCTGGATCCCGGCGTACAAGATCGGCTACAACCTGGGCGTGGACGGCATTGCCGTGGCGCTGATCCTGCTGACCACCCTGGTCAGCGTGCTTGCCCTGATCGGCGCCTGGAGCGCCATCGACAAGCGCGTCAACCAGTACGTGGCGGCCTTCCTGATCCTGGAAGGCGTCACCGTCGGCATCTTCGCCGCGACGGACGCGATGCTGTTCTACGTGTTCTTCGAAGCCATGCTGATCCCGATGTTCCTGATCATCGGTGTCTGGGGCGGCCCGCGTCGCATCTACGCCGCGCTGAAGTTCTTCCTGTACACCTTCCTCGGCTCGGTGCTGATGCTGGTGGCGCTGATCTACCTGTACATGAAGGGCGGCAGCTTCCAGCTGGCCGACCTGTACGCGCTGCCGCTGTCGGCCAAGGAACAGACCTGGATCTTCTTCGCCTTCCTGATCGCCTTCGCGGTCAAGGTGCCGATGTTCCCGGTCCACACCTGGCTGCCGGATGCCCACGTGGAAGCGCCGACCGCCGGTTCGGTGATCCTGGCCGCCATCGCCCTGAAGATCGGTGGCTACGGCTTCCTGCGCTTCAACCTGCCGATCGTCCCGGACGCGTCGCAGGAATGGGCGTGGCTGGTGATCGCGCTGTCGCTGATCGCGGTGATCTACGTCGGCCTGGTCGCCCTGGTGCAGGACGACATGAAGAAGCTGATCGCCTATTCGTCGATCGCGCACATGGGCTTCGTCACCCTGGGCACGTTCATTGCCCTGTGGCTGGTGCGTGAAGCCGGCAACGCCGATGCCGCCCGCCTGGGACTGCAGGGCGCCATGGTGCAGATGATCTCGCACGGCTTCGTGTCGGGCGCGATGTTCTCCTGCGTCGGCGTGCTGTACGACCGCATGCACAGCCGCCGCATCGCCGATTACGGCGGCGTGGTCAACGTGATGCCGTGGTTCGCCACCTTCGCCATGCTGTTCTTCATGGCCAACGCGGGCCTGCCGGGTACCAGTGGTTTCGTCGGCGAGTTCATGGTCATCCTGTCGGCCTTCCAGCGTAATCCGTGGATCGCGCTGGGCGCGGCCACCACCCTGATCATCGGCGCCGCCTACACCCTGTGGCTGTACAAGCGCATCTTCTTCGGCGAAGTGGCCAACAGCCACGTTGCCGAACTGAAGGACATCAACGGCCGCGAATGGCTGGTGCTGGGCGTGTTCGCCATCGGCGTGCTGGCCCTGGGCATCTACCCCAAGCCGCTGACCGACCTGATGGAGCCCTCGATCGCGAAGCTGGCGATGCAGATCGCATCCAGCAAGCTGCTGTAATTCCAGGATTTGATGATGACCACCTCGCCGCTGCTGCCATTGACCGCCGCTGACCTGCCACCGCTCGCTCCCGAGCTGGTGCTGATCGGCAGCGCCTTCGCCCTGATGATCCTCGACCTGTTCGTCAGCAACCGGAACAAGATCGTCACCCACCTGTTCTCGCTCGCTGCGCTGGCCGTGGTGCTGTTCATGCTGGCCACCGGCGTGGGCGGGCAGGGGGAGGTCTTCCATGGCATGTTCGTGCGCGATACCGCCGCGGACGTGATGAAGACCGGGATCGTGCTGCTCAGCGGCCTGACCCTGGTCTACGGCTGGCGCTACCTGCGCGACCGCAATCTGTTCCAGGGCGAGATCCCGGTACTGATCCTGTTCGGCACCGCCGGCATGATGATCCTGGTCTCGGCCGGCAGCCTGCTGATGGTCTACCTGGGCCTGGAACTGCTGGCGCTGTGCTCCTACGCGCTGGTTGCCAGCAACCGTGAGAACGGCCTGGCCTCGGAAGCGGCGATGAAGTACATCGTGCTGGGTTCGCTGGCTTCTGGCCTGCTGCTGTACGGCATGTCGCTGATCTACGGCGCCACCGGCAGCCTCCACCTGGACGTCATCCGCGAGGCCATCCCGCACTCGGAAGAGCGCGTGCTGCTGATCACCGGTGCGGTGTTCATGATCGCCGGCGTCGCCTTCAAGCTGGGTGCCGCGCCGTTCCACATGTGGCTGCCGGACGTGTACCAGGGTGCCCCGGCACCGATCGCACTGTTCATCAGCTCGGCGCCGAAGCTGGCCGCCTTCGGCATGGCCTACCGCCTGCTGGAAATGGGCGTGGGCCCGCTGTCGACCGAACTGCAGCTGCTGATCGCCGGCCTGGCCGCGGTCTCGCTGGTCATCGGCAACCTGATGGCCATCGCGCAGAGCAACCTCAAGCGCATGCTGGCGTTCTCCACCGTCTCGCACATCGGCTTCCTGCTGATGGGCATCGCCGGTGGTGGCGCGCAGGGCTATGCCGCCGCGCTGTTCTACGCACTGGCCTACGCCATCATGTCCACCGCCGCCTTCGGCGCGATCATCGCGCTGTCGCGTGCCGGTTTCGAAGCCGAGAACATCGAGGACTTCAAGGGCCTCAATGCCCGCAACCCGTGGATGGCCGGCCTGGTGCTGTGCATCATGGCGTCGCTGGCCGGCATCCCGCCGTTCCTGGGCTTCTGGACCAAGCTGGCGGTGCTGGGCGCGGCCGTCAACGGCGGCCTGCTGTGGCTGGCCATCCTCGGCGTGCTGTGTGCCGTGGTCGGCTGCTTCTACTACCTGCGCGTCATCAAGGTCATGTACTTCGATGAGCCGGTGGGCGAGGCCATGCCGCGCAGCAACGACCGCGTGCTGGGCCTGGTGCTGGGCGTGAACGCGCTGGCGCTGCTGGCGCTGGGCCTGGCTTGGAACCCGATCATGGTCTGGTGCCAGCAGGCATTTGCGCATCTTGCATAAAAGTTGACACAAAGCTGCGCGATTCGTGTAATATGCGCAGCCTGAGTTGTCACTGCAGCGGTTCAGCCAGAACATCGTTGCGGTAGTCCTCCTCGAAAGAGAGCAGGGCAGCAGTTCAGACACTTCCGGTGCGGGGTGGAGCAGTCTGGCAGCTCGTCGGGCTCATAACCCGAAGGTCGCAGGTTCAAATCCTGCCCCCGCTACCAACTTCAGATCGGCGCCAACCGGTTTGATGAATGAGGGAAGGCTTGCAGGTTTTGAAGTTATGCCTCATAATTCCGCTTCTGATGCGGGGTGGAGCAGTCTGGCAGCTCGTCGGGCTCATAACCCGAAGGTCGCAGGTTCAAATCCTGCCCCCGCTACCAAGTAAAGAGATCGCCTTCGAAGTCCTGCTTCGAAGGCGTTTTTCTTTGGGTGGCTGCGTCGTTTCTGCGTGATCGGGGTCAGCTCCCTTTTCCGCGGGAAAGGGAGCTGACCCCAGGTCCGCACCTTGCACCAGCGCGGTGCAGCCGCTATCATCAGCGGCCTAGCAGTACCCCTGAAGGCGGCCTCCCGGCGGGAGTCCGGACCCGGAAGGAGGGCCGCAACCGGCAGGCACTGCAGGTTGCAACCGGAATCCAGTCACCGGAGTCTTTCCGGAAAAGGGGCCCAGCGGGCCCTTTGTCGTTTCCGGGGCGTCATGTTTTCACGCCGGCCAAGGCCGGCACCCAACCAAGAGATCAAGGCAGGCTGTGAGCGACAAGGCAACCGACATCGCGAATCTGCTCGCCCCGACCGTTGTGTCGCTGGGCCTGGAGCTGCTGGGCGTTGAGTATCTGCCGGCCCCCGGCGGTGCGACCCTGCGCCTTTACATCGACGTGCCGCTGGCTGAACAGCCCGAGCGCATCATCAATGTCGACGACTGCGAGCGGGTCAGCCGCGAAGTGTCGGCGCAGCTGGACGTCGAAGACCCGATCAGCGGCAATTACACGCTGGAAGTGTCCTCGCCGGGCGTGGATCGCCCGCTGTTCAACCTGGAGCAGTTCGCTCGCCACCAGGGTGAATCGGCCAAGGTCACGCTGAAGCTGCCGCAGGACAACCGTCGTCGCCTGCAGGGCCGTATCGAAGCGACCGACGAGGCCGCAGGCACCATCACCTTCATCGTCGACAAGACCGAAGTGGTGGTGTCGGCCGACAACATCGACAAGGCACGGATCATGCCCGACTGGGTGGCGCTGGGGCTGGCCCCGAGCAAGCCGACCGGTCCGGCACCGAAGCGTCCGAAGCCGAACACGAATTCTTCTTCCAACGAGCCGGCGGCAAAGAAGCCGCGCGCGGAGTGAGCCAATGAGCAAGGAACTGTTGCTGGTAGTCGACGCGGTCGCCAACGAGAAGGGCGTGCCGCGTGAAGTGATCTTCGATGCCATCGAGGCCGCCCTGGCCTCGGCAGCGAAGAAGCGCTATCCCGACGAGGAAGTGCTGACCCGCGTGGTCATCGACCATAAGGATGGCAGCTACGAAACCTTCCGTCGCTGGGAAGTGGTGGCCGATGACGTGGTCATGGAATCGCCGGACCGCCAGATCCGCCTGATGGACGCCGTCGATGAAGCCGAAGGCGTGGACGTCGGCGACTACATCGAAGAGCAGATCGAGAACCCGGACTTCGGCCGCATTGCCGCCCAGGCCGCCAAGCAGGTCATCGTCCAGCGCGTGCGCGAAGCCGAGCGCCAGCAGGTCGTGGATGCATGGAAGGATCGCGTGGGTGAGCTGATCACCGGTGTGGTCAAGCGCGCCGAGCGCGGCAACATCTATGTCGACCTCGGTGGCAACGCCGAAGGCTTCATCCCGAAGGACAAGGGCATTCCGCGCGACGTGCTGCGCGCCGGTGACCGCGTGCGCGGCTACCTGGCCGAAGTCCGTTCGGAACCGCGTGGCCCGCAGCTGTTCATCAGCCGCGCCGCCCCGGAATTCATGATCGAGCTGTTCAAGCTGGAAGTGCCGGAAGTCGGCCAGGGCCTGGTGGAAATCAAGGCCTGCGCCCGCGATCCGGGCGACCGCGCCAAGATCGCCGTGCTCGCCCACGACCAGCGCACCGATCCGATCGGTGCCTGCATCGGCATGCGCGGTTCGCGCGTGCAGGCCGTGTCCAACGAGCTCAATGGCGAGCGCGTGGACATCGTGCTGTGGAACGACAACCCGGCCAACTTCGTCATCAACGCGATGGCGCCGGCCGAAGTGCAGTCGATCATCGTCGATGAAGACAAGCACTCGATGGACCTGGCCGTTGCCGAAGACCGCCTGGCCCAGGCGATCGGCAAGGGCGGCCAGAACGTGCGCCTGGCCAGCCGCCTGACCGGCTGGCAGCTCAACGTGATGACCCAGGACCAGGTCACCGCCAAGTCGGAGGCCGAGCAGGCTTCGGCCCGCCAGCTGTTCATGGACAAGCTGGAAGTGGACGAGGAAATCGCCGGCATCCTGGTGAGCGAAGGCTTCGGCACCGTCGAGGAAATCGCATATGTCCCGGTCGGCGAACTGCTGGCCGTGGAAGGTTTCGACGAAGACATCGTCGAAGAGCTGCGCGCTCGTGCCCGCGATGCGCTGCTCAATGAGGCCCTGGCAGTCGAGGAAGGCCTTGAAGACGGCCAGCCGGCGCAGGATCTGCTGTCCCTGCAGGGCATGGACGAAGCCACCGCGTATGCGCTGGCCGGCCACGGCGTGCGCACCAGTGAGGACCTGTCCGACCTGGCCGCCGACGAGGTCATGGACTTCGGCATCGAAGGGCTGGATCAGGCGCGCGCCGCTGCGCTGATCCTGGCCGCACGTGCCGAGGAGATCGCCCGACTGGAACGCGGCGAATGAGCCGGCAATGAACAGGGCCCTGAGCCGCTCAGGGCGTAGAATCCGCGCCACCTCCAGATGCGGGGGGGCGCCCACAAGATCATAGGATCCGAATGTCGCAGCAAACCACCATCCGCAAGCTTGCCGAACTGGTCAACACGCCGGTCGAAAAACTGCTGGAACAGCTGGCCGGTGCCGGCATGAAGTTCAGCGGTCCCGACCAGGTCGTGACCAGCACCGAGAAGGTGAAGCTCCTGGGCTTCCTTCGTCGTTCGCACGGCAAGCCCGAGCAGGCCCCGGAAGAAACTGATCAGTCTGCAAAGAAGATCACGCTCAACCGCCGGAAACAGCAGGAAGTGACGGTCAGTTCCGGTCGCAGCAAGACGACCGTGAATGTCGAGGTGCGCCAGAAGCGTACCTACGTCAAGGATGGTGCTCGCGCCATGACCCCGGACGAAGAGCGCGCCGACATCCTGCGCAAGCTGGAAGAGTCGCGTGCGCGCAACCTTGCCGAACAGCAGGCCCTGGCCGAGAAGGATCGTCTGCGCGACGAAGCCATCGTCCGTGCCCGTGAGGAAGAGGTTGCGGCCAAGGAACGCGCAGAGGCCGAGAAGAAGGCCGCCGAGGAAGCTGCGGCCGCCGCCAAGGCTGCCGAGGCGCTGGCTGCCAGCAAGCCCAAGCGCGCTCCGATCGATGAAACCGCGCCGCGCCCGCCGCGTGCTCCGGCCGCCGCTCCGGCTGCGCCGCGCAGCGCTCCGCCGCCGCCGCGCAACGACGACCGCAACAACCGCAGCGCGCCGCGCAACGAGCGTGGCCCGGGCGACCGTTTCGCCGGCCAGATGCACCTGTCGGCTGCCGACCGCGCGCGCCGTGGCAACAGCAACAACAGCAACACCCGTGGTCGTCCGGGCGGGCGTAACCAGGCCGGTGGCCGTCGCGACATGTCGCGCGGTGGCAACAATGCAGGTCCGCACGCCTTCGAGCGTCCGACCGCGCCGGTGGTGCGTGAAGTGGCGATCGGCGACACGATCACCGTGGCCGACCTGGCGCAGAAGCTCGCGCTGAAGGGCGGTGAGGTGGTCAAGGCGCTGTTCAAGATGGGCGTGATGGCCACCATCACCCAGTCCATCGACCATGACACCGCCGCGCTGGTGACCGAAGAACTCGGCCACAAGGCGATCCGTGCCAACGACAACGACGCCGAAGACGCACTGCTGGCCTCGACCGGTGAAAACCAGGGCGAAGCCACCCAGCGTCCGCCGGTGGTCACCATCATGGGCCACGTCGACCACGGCAAGACCTCGCTGCTGGATTACATCCGTCGCACCAAGGTCGCCACCGGCGAAGCCGGCGGCATCACCCAGCACATCGGTGCCTACCACGTGGATACGCCGAAGGGCGTGATCAGCTTCCTGGATACCCCGGGCCACGCGGCATTCACCTCGATGCGTGCGCGCGGCGCCAAGCTGACCGATATCGTGGTGCTGGTCGTGGCCGCCGATGACGGCGTCATGCCGCAGACCAAGGAAGCGATCCAGCACGCCCGTTCGGCGGGTGTGCCGCTGATCGTGGCGATCAACAAGATCGACAAGTCCGACGCCGACCCGATGCGGGTCAAGAACGAACTGCTGTCCGAGCAGGTCGTGGCCGAAGACTTCGGTGGTGATACCCAGATGGTGGAGATCTCGGCCAAGACCGGCCTGGGCATCGACGACCTGCTGGACGCCATCTCGATCCAGGCCGAACTGCTGGAACTGAAGGCCGTCGACGAAGGCCGCGCCTCGGGCGTGGTGATCGAATCGTCGCTGGACAAGGGCCGTGGCCCGGTCGCCACGGTGCTGGTGCAGCAGGGCCGCCTGAAGAAGGGCGACTACCTGGTGTGCGGCATCCAGTACGGCCGCGTGCGTGCGCTGTTCGACGAAACCGGCAAGCAGCCGGAGTTCGCCGGCCCGTCCATCCCGGTGCAGGTCCTGGGCCTGTCCGGCGTGCCGGAAGCGGGTGATGACTTCGTGGTCGTCGAGGACGAGCGCCTGGCCAAGGACGTTGCCCAGCAGCGTGAGACCAAGCGCCGTGAATCGCGCCTGGTCGCCACCGCCGGCAGCCGCATGGAAGACATCATGGCGACCCTGGGCAAGGGCGAGGGCCAGCAGGTCCTCAACCTGGTCATCAAGGCCGACGTGCAGGGTTCGGTGCAGGCGCTGAGCCAGGCACTGGTCGCGCTGTCCAACGAAGACATCCGCATCAACGTGATCCACTCCGGCGTGGGCGGCATCACCGAATCGGACGCCAACTCGGCGGCCGCTTCGAAGGCCACCGTCATCGGCTTCAACGTGCGTGCGGATGCTTCGGCCCGTCGCATCATCGAATCCAACGGCGTCGATCTGCGTTACTTCTCGATCATCTATGACGTGATCGACC
Source organism: Stenotrophomonas sp. STK17_22 (assembly GCF_051983905.1). Taxonomy (NCBI): domain Bacteria; kingdom Pseudomonadati; phylum Pseudomonadota; class Gammaproteobacteria; order Lysobacterales; family Lysobacteraceae; genus Stenotrophomonas; species Stenotrophomonas sp. STK17_22. Next base: position 3,617,944 of record NZ_CP197010.1, on the reverse strand, counting down.
AGGTGAAGCAGGTGGCTTCCGGTCTGCTGGGCGTGGAGATCCGCGAAGAGATCATCGGTATCGCCGAGGTCCGCGACGTCTTCCGCAGCTCCAAGCTGGGCGCCGTGGCCGGCTCGATGGTCATCGAGGGCGTGGTCAAGCGCAACAAGCCGATCCGCGTGCTGCGCGACAGCGTGGTGATCTTCGAGGGCGAGCTGGAATCGCTGCGTCGCTTCAAGGAGAACGTCGAGGAAGTCCGCAACGGTACCGAATGCGGTATCGCGGTGAAGGCCTACAACGACGTCAAGCCGGGTGACCAGATCGAGTGCTTCGAGCGTATCGAAGTGCCGCGTACCCTGTAATGCTGCAAGGTGGCCCGACCAACGGTCGGGCCCCACCATGGACCTGTAGCGCCCGACCGTTGGTCGGGCGACAACTGAACCAAGAGCTCCTCGTGCCCAAGACTTTCCATCGAACCGACCGTGTCTCCGCCCAGCTGCGCCGTGAACTCGGCACCCTGGTGCACAACGCTGTGCGCGAGCACGGGTTGCCCTCGGTGAGCGTGTCCGACGTGGAAATCACCCGCGACATGGCTCATGCCAAGGTATTTGTCACCGCGCTGATGCCGGAACGTTCGGCTGAAGCCGTGGCCGGCCTGAAGGAGCTGGGCTATCGCCTGCGCATGGACCTGGCCCGTGCGATGAAGCTGCGCCACGTGCCGGAGCTGCATTTCCACTACGACGACTCGGTCGACCGTGGTGAGCACATCGACAACATCCTGCGCGATCTGCCTGATACGTTGGCCGCTGAGAAGCGTCGCGAGAGCGACGAAGAATAACCGCGCGACGCCGGGCATGCCCGGCGTTGTTGCATTCCGGCTGCGCGATGTCTGATGCAGACCGCGCTGCAGCAGTCGAGCATGGCTCGACTCTACAAAATCCTGTCATGACCCGAATTCAGTTCCGCCGCCTGGATGGCATCCTGCTGCTCGACAAGTCGACCGGCATGAGCTCCAACGCCGCCCTGCAGGTGGCCCGTCGCCTGTTCCGTGCCGAAAAGGGTGGCCATACCGGCAGCCTCGATCCGCTGGCCACCGGCCTGCTGCCGCTGTGCTTCGGCGAGGCGACCAAGATTGCCGGACTGTTGCTCGGCTCGGCCAAGGCCTACGACGCCGAGATCATGCTGGGCCAGACCACCGACACTGACGATTCCGAAGGCCAGGTGCTGCTGCAGCGCCCGGTGCCTTCGATCAGTGCCGAGGCCCTGCAGGCGGCGCTGGCGCCGCTGACCGGCAGCATCCGCCAGCGTGCTCCGATCTATTCGGCACTGAAGCAGGGTGGGGAGCCGCTGTATGTGAAGGCCCGCCGTGGTGACGTCATCGAAGCGCCGGAGCGTGAGGTGCAGGTGCATGCCATCGAGGTGCTGGAGCAGCAGCCCGAGCGGTTGCGGCTGCGCGTGACCTGCGGGTCCGGCACCTACATCCGCAGCCTGGCCCGCGACCTGGGCGAGGCGCTGGGCTGCGGTGCCCACATCAGCGCGTTGCGCCGGCTGTGGGTCGAGCCGTTCCGTGAACCGGCGATGGTCACCCTGGACCAGCTTCGGGCGATGGTCGAGGCAGGCGACGAGGCCGGGATGGACGCGCTGCTGCTGCCGCTGGCGGCCGGCCTGGCTGAATACCCGCGGGTCGACCTGGATGCCGACCAGGCCCACCGCTTCTGCGTCGGCCAGCGCCAGCGCGATCTGTCCTGGCCGCATGGCCTGGTGGCCGTGTTTGGCCCGGACGATGCTGTCCAGGGCCTGGGCCAGGTCGATGACAGTGGCCTGCTGGCTCCGCAGCGTCGTTTCAACCTCTGACCTGGGCCGGGCGGTTCAGCCCCGGTCCTTGTCCCGGAAGCCCCCGACCGTTACAATTTCGCGGCCGTTTTCCGGCAGCCTGCCTCGCGCAGGTTTCATCCTCGTAGTCCACGGCGAGCCTGGCGGTGCGCGAAGCGCGTTCCTGCCGGCCACGCATCACAGAGAAAAAAGAAATGTCGATCGACACCCAGAAGGTCATTGAAGACAACAAGCGCAGCTCGGCTGACACCGGCTCCCCGGAAGTCCAGGTTGCACTGCTGACCGCCCGCATCGAACTGCTGACCGGCCACTTCAAGACCCACAAGAAGGACCACCACAGCCGCCGCGGCCTGCTGCAGATGGTCAACCGCCGTCGCAGCCTGCTCGACTACCTGAAGAAGAAGGACGTCGAGCGTTACAAGGCCCTGATCGAGAAGCTTGGCCTGCGTCGCTAAGCAACGAATCCCCCGCGGCGCAGCGATGCGCCGCGGTTTTGTTTTGTAGCACCGCAATCCCCGATTCAGGCCGGAACGATCCGGCCACCCGCTGGCGGCAAGGGTCGCCGACGGTCCAAATTCGCAGACAGCATCCCCAAGGACACCCTCCGTGGCAAAAATCACCAAAACCTTCCAGTACGGCAAGCACACCGTCACGCTCGAGACCGGCGAAGTCGCCCGTCAGGCCAGCGGTGCCGTCATCGTCAAGATGGACGACACCGTACTGCTGGTCACCGCCGTCGCCGCCAAGAGCGCGCGCGAAGGCCAGGACTTCTTCCCGCTGACCGTCGATTATCAGGAAAAGTTCTACGCCGGCGGCCGTATCCCGGGTGGTTTCTTCAAGCGTGAAGGCCGTGCGACCGAGAAGGAAACCCTGATCTCGCGTCTGATCGACCGTCCGATCCGTCCGCTGTTCCCGGAAGACTACAAGAACGAAGTGCAGATCATCGCCACGGTCATGTCGTTGAACCCGGACGTGGACGGCGACATCCCGGCCCTGATCGGCGCCTCGGCTGCCCTGGCCCTGGCCGGCACCCCGTTCATGGGCCCGATCGGCGCGGCCAAGGTCGGTTACAAGAACGGCGAGTACATCCTGAACCCGACCGTCAGCGAACTGGCTGACTCGCAGCTGGAACTGGTCGTCGCCGGTACCTCCAACGCCGTGCTGATGGTTGAATCCGAAGCCGCGCTGCTGTCCGAAGAAGTGATGCTGGGCGCCGTGACCTTCGGTCACCGCGAAATGCAGAAGGTCATCAACGCGATCAACGAGCTGACCGTCGAAGCCGGCACCAAGCCGTCGACCTGGGAAGCCCCGGCCAAGAACGACGCGCTGATCTCCGCCCTGAAGGAAGCCATCGGCCCGCGCCTGGGCGAAGCCTTCCAGGTGCGCGACAAGCTGCAGCGCCGCGACGCCATCTCGGCGATCAAGAAGGACGTGGTCGAAACCCTGGCTGGCCGCGTGGCCGCTGAAGGCTGGAACCCGGCCGAGCTGTCGAAGGAATTCGGCGAGCTGGAATACCGCACCATGCGTGACTCGGTGCTGGACACCAAGGTCCGCATCGACGGCCGTGCGCTGGACACCGTCCGCCCGATCGCCGTGAAGACCGGCGTGCTGCCGCGTACCCACGGTTCCTCGCTGTTCACCCGCGGCGAAACCCAGGCCATCGTGACCATCACCCTGGGCACCGCCCGTGACGGCCAGGTCATCGACGCCGTTGCCGGTGAGTACAAGGAAAACTTCCTGTTCCACTACAACTTCCCTCCGTTCTCGGTGGGTGAGTGCGGCCGCATGATGGGCCCGAAGCGCCGCGAAATCGGCCACGGTCGCCTGGCCAAGCGCGGCGTGCTGGCTGTCATGCCGTCGCTGGAAGCCTTCCCTTACACCATCCGCGTCGTCTCGGAAATCACCGAGTCGAACGGTTCCTCGTCGATGGCATCGGTCTGCGGTTCGTCGCTGGCCCTGATGGACGCCGGCGTGCCGGTGAAGGCGCCGGTTGCCGGTATCGCCATGGGTCTGGTCAAGGAAGGCGAGCGTTTCGTCGTCCTGTCCGACATCCTGGGTGACGAAGATCACCTGGGCGACATGGACTTCAAGGTGGCCGGTACCGCTGAGGGCATCTCCGCCCTGCAGATGGACATCAAGATCGAAGGCATCACCGAAGAGATCATGAAGCAGGCTCTGCAGCAGGCCAAGGCTGGCCGTCTGCACATCCTGGGCGAAATGGCCCACGGCCTGACCGCTCCGCGTGAAGAGCTGTCGGACTACGCGCCGCGCCTGCTGACCATCAAGATCCACCCGGACAAGATCCGCGAAGTGATCGGCAAGGGTGGTTCGACCATCCAGGCCATCACCAAGGAAACCGGCACCCAGATCGACATCCAGGACGACGGCACCATCGTCATCGCTTCGGTCAATGCCATCGCTGCCCAGGCCGCCAAGGCCCGCATCGAGCAGATCACCTCGGACGTCGAGCCGGGCCGCATCTACGAAGGCAAGGTCGCCAAGATCATGGACTTCGGTGCGTTCGTCACCATCCTGCCGGGCAAGGACGGTCTGGTCCACGTGTCGCAGATCTCCAGCGATCGCGTCGAGAAGGTCGGCGACGTGCTGAAGGAAGGCGATGTGGTCAAGGTCAAGGTGCTGGAAGTCGACAAGCAGGGCCGTATCCGCCTGTCGATGAAGGCCGTGGAAGAAGGCGACGCCGTCAGCGCCGAGTAATCGACCTCCGGTCGATTACGGTAGGTGTCAACCTTGGTTGACACGCTCCTGGAATCGCTGAAATGAAAAAGCGGGCTTCGGCCCGCTTTTTCTTTGCCTGGAATCCTGTGGATGAGGACCGTTGGTCCTTGCACTTACGCGTCTTCTTCGTCCTCCCCCAGCCACCAGACCTGGCCTGGCTCCGGGTCGCTCATCGGGTGCTCGCGCTGTTCGATGGCCTCCAGCACCCGGCCGGGGGCTGCAGCGACCCACACCGCCATGAGCTTTTCCACCGCAGCCCGGCCCTGTGCGGCCACGCCGAGGTCACGTTCGCGTCTCCATTGGTCTTCATCTGGCGCCTCATCACCATGCTGGTGCGGCGTGCCGTAGCTGCAGCGGCGGCACAGCCGGCGCACGGTAGCCGTCCAGTCCTCGACCATGCCGATGCCGGGCAGGGTGATTGCCTCCAGCGCAGCGATGTCATCGGCCGAATCGCACTGCACGAACACGGTGAAGGTCGCCATGTCCGATGCCTGCAGGCGCTGCATTGCATTGAACACCGGCACCTCGTGTTCGCTGTACGTACGGCGGCCGGTCGAGGCGCCGTCGTGCAGCACGATGTCGCCGAAGCGAAAGCCGCTTTCGGGCAGCGGTACGTTGTGGATGCGTGCACGCACCGGATCAATGCGGCTCATGTACACCACTTCGGCATCCGACCGCGGTGCCAGGCGCACGCAGGCCACGCCGAAGTGGCCCTCGATCGGGCCCTCGCCTTCGGGCAGGGTGATGCCACAGCGGGTCCACTGGCGTCGTGCTTCGGCCCAGTCCGCCATGCCGGTGGCGGCGATGCCGGCATTCCAGGCAGTGGCGACATCGAATTCCCCACGCAGCTGCTCCGATTGCAGGTTGTCCTGCAGTGAGGCAGCCCAGTCGCGCAGGTACTTGTGCGCCAATCCGCGCATGTAATGCAGGTACGGCACTTCGGGGGGCGAGTGCGATCAGCTCACCGAACAGCGCCACCGCCTGCTGCAGGTCGCCCTCTCGGAAGGCGGCGTAGGCGCGTGCCTCCAGGGCCTGGCATTCGTCGAGGGTTTCGTCGTCCAGCAGGTCGCCGTCGTCGAGGTTGTCGTGGTCGGTGCTCATGTCCATGCGCGGTTGAAGGTCCGCGGCTACCTTAGCCGATGCGCGAGCCCGCGAAGGCGGCGTCGGCGTGTGTCCTGCTGCAGTGCATGAGGGTCGTTGCATGACTGGCGGGTTGTCGTCATCCGGCGGGATGCACTTGTCCACTGGACGACATGCCACGACAACCGTCCCACAGCCCCATTCGTTTGCTAACGTGGCTGCGCCTTCGAACCGGGAGATCCCATGTTCCGCCAGACCGTGGCTGCCCTTGCCGTGCTGATTGCCGGTGCTTTGCCCATGGCCGTGCATGCGGCACCCGCGCAGCCGCCGATCTTCGGTGCCTACTACCCCGGTGGTTCGGCCGAGCGCTACCCGGTGTCGAGCATTCCGGCCGAGCGCCTCACCCACCTGTTCTACGCGTTCTCCACCATCCAGGACGGGCGCTGCACGATCGGTGCGGAAGCGCCGAAGAATTTCGCTGCGCTGGCCGAGCTGAAGAAGGCGCACCCGCATCTGCGCACGCTGATCTCGATCGGTGGCTGGGGGGCAGGTGGATTCTCCGATGCAGCGCTGACCGAGGCCAGCCGCAAGCGCCTGGTCGACTCGTGCATGGCGCTGTTTTTCGACCGTCATGCTGGCAGTTTCGATGGCGTGGACATCGACTGGGAGTTCCCGGTCAGTGGCGGGCCGAAGGAGCTGGCACACCGTCCGCAGGACCGCGCCAATCTGACCCGGCTCGCGCAGGCGTTCCGCGTGGCCCTTGATGCGCATGGACGCAAGGCGGGGCAGCCGATGCTGTTGACCGCCGCACTGGCCGCCGGTCGCCTGCAGACCGATGGCCCCTACGATCCAGCCGCAAGCTATGACCTGCCGGCGCTGGCCAAGGTGTTCGATTTCATCAACCTGATGAGCTACGACATGGGCACCGGCTTCTCGGCGGTGTCGACGTTCAATGCGCCCCTGCATGAAGTGCCGACCGATCCGCTGGCGCCGGAACTGCGGCGCTGGAACAACGTTGCCGGCGCGGTGCAGTACTACCGCGAGCGCGGGGTGCCAGCCCACAAGCTGGTCCTGGGTGTGCCGTTCTACGGGCGCGGCTTCAAGGTCACCGGCGATGCACCGGACGGTCTGTATCAGGCCTACAGCGCACCGGCCGATGCCGACGATTGGCGGGTGATCAAGGCGCGTTATCTCGACCAGCCGGGCTGGACGAAGCACTGGCAACCACAGGCGCAGAGCCCGTGGCTGTACAATGCCGAGCAGAAGGTTTTCATCAGCTATGAAGACCCGCGCTCGATCGGCCTGCGTGCGCAGTTCGCCCGCGAGCAGGGCCTGGCCGGCGTCTTCATGTGGGAGCTGACCGGCGACGACGAACAGGCCAGCCTGCTCAACGCCATGCTGGGCCCCTGGCAGAAGGCACGCATCGGCGATTGAGCTGCATCAGGCGATGTCCGGCGCCACGCCGCAATGCCATTGGCCCGATCCCGCACAGCATCGCCACGCCCGCAGCGTTACGCTGCGGGCATGATCCATCTTGAACGCCTGGACCATCTGGTCCTCACCGTCGCCGACATCGACCGCAGCTGTGATTTCTATCAGCGCGTGCTCGGCATGCAGGTCGTGCGCTTCGGCGCCGGTCGTACCGCGCTGCAGTTCGGCCAGCAGAAGATCAACCTGCATCCGGCCAGCGCCCCGCTGCAACCGCATGCGCTGCGGCCCATGCCGGGCAGCGCCGATCTGTGCCTGGTCACGCGCACGGCGACGACCGATGTGCTGGCTCACCTGCAGGCGCAGTCCGTTGCAGTGGAGGAGGGGCCGGTCGCACGTACCGGCGCGCTGGGGCCGATCGAATCGGTGTACTTCCGCGACCCGGATGGCAACCTGATCGAAGTGAGTCGTTACCCCGGCGAGGCATGATCCTGCTTGGGTAGCGTCGAGCTTGCTCGACGGAGCTTGGCGCGAAATCAACAGCTGTCGAGCATGCTCGACGCTACAGGGGGCGTTGCGCGTAACGGTCGGTAGCGCCGGGCCATGCCCGGCGACGGCTCAGTTGGCCCAGACGCTGTTGGGGTCGCCGTTGCGGGCGCGGCGTTGGCTGGCCACAGCCAGGCGGGCGAAGCCGAAGGTCATGGCCAGCGCGATGGCATCGACCCAGAACAGCGGCCAGTGGCCACGCGCGGCAGCACGCCACAGCCAGTCACCATTGAGCGCGCCATGCAGGATCGGCACCAGTGCGGTACTGATCGCCGCCGCCCACAGCAGTTCGCGTGCCGCCTGCGCCGGGCGTCGCAGCGCGGCCCACAGCGCACAGGCCGCCCAGCTGCCGAAGCAGGCCCAGCGGATGCCGTGGTCGACCGCGGACGGTGCCAGCCGCTCCAGCACCAGTGCGGTGACGAACGCCACCGAAATCGCAACGCACAGCCCGATGCAGACGCCGACCGTGGCCCGTGCCATGTTCACCCCGGCACGCGGTTGCTGCGGCTGGCGACGCTTGCGCCGCGATTCGATCCACAACAGGTTGCCGGAGTAGAACAGGAAGGCACCGCCAAGGCCGAGCAGGAAGTACAGCCAGACCACTACGCCATTGCCGAACTCGCCGAAGTGCAGGGCATAGGCCGCGCTGAGCGTGGCGTGGTTGGCGTCGCGCTGGCCGGGCAGCTGCGAGGCCAGGACGTTGCCGGTGGCCACGTCCAGTGCCACTGCGCCGAGCGGGCCGAGCGTTCCGGTGGATTCGCCGGTGATCTCGATGGTGGCGTTGGCATCGCCGGCGTTGGCCAGCTTCAGGTAGGCCGGTTCGAAATTGGCCACGCCCTGTGCACGGGCCACTTCAAGCGCGCGCGCATGCAGCACGCGCAGGCTGCCCGGCGGCGCCGGGATGCCGCTGGCGTCGCGCACGGGCGCGGTGTCCATTGCGGTCGGCACCGCCTGCAGGGCCTTGCCGTCGTAGATCAGCGGGTTGAGCAGGGCCATCTGCACGAACACCAGGCAGAGCAGGGCGCCAGTGACCGCGAACATCAGGTGGAAGGGCAGGCTGAGCACGCCGATCACGTTGTGCGCGTCCTGCCACAGTTGTTTCAGGTTGCGGCCCGGACGCAGTGCGAACAGATCACCGAACAGCTTTGGCAGGTGGATCACCAGGCCACTCAGCAGTGCCATGCCATACAGCAGGCTGACGATGCCCATCACGTAGATGCCGGCCACCGGCAGGCCGAGGCTGTAATGCAGCTCGTTGACCAGTTCGGCCAGCCCGGTCTGTGGCGGCGTCGGGCTGCCGGCGATCTGTCCCGGCCAGGCGTAGCGCCAGCTGCCGTCATCGGCCTGCCAGTAGGCCAGTGGCTGCGGGTGTTCGGTGCCGGGGAAGGTCATGCCGACGTGGCGGCGCGCTTCCGGATGCGCGGCAAGCACGTCTTCCAGCAGGTACTGCGCGTCGTCCAGGCCGGCGGGGAGTGCGGTGGCTGCACCGGGCGTCTGCCACAGCGGCAGGTCGTGGTGGAACAGGGTCAGCGCACCCGCGTAGAAGGCCACGAACAGGCCGAAGCCGGCAACCAGGCCGACCCAGGTGTGCAGGGTGGTGAACGTGCGCAGCGTCTGCGAACTGAACTTCATGGGAAAGGTCTCATTGCACCGCGCCGGTCAGGCGCAGCAGCCCGAGCACGGCAAAGCCGGCGGCGGCGCTGCCGGCCAGCACCAGCCAGGCGCGCAGCGCGCTGCGGAAACTGAACGCCCACAGGGCGGCCAGCATCCACAGCGGGATGAAGGCGATGAGGGTCGGCACCAGCGCCCGTTGCCACGGGCCGGGCGGCAGCCACGCCAGCAGGCCGGTGACGGCGGCGGCGAGGAGGAAGCCGGCGATGATGCCGGCAAGGGCACGCGGCCACATCAGGGCGACTCCGTACCGGGGCGGTGCCAGGCCGCCAGCGCCGGCAGCAGCATGGCGGCCAGCATCCAGGTGCACAGCATCGCCACCAGGCCGGCGGCAAAACCAAGCTCGGCCATCCACAGCCACAGCGCGGCGGCAGCGGCGACCAGGCCGATCTGGCGGCCAAGGCGGCCGGCACGGCGCAGGCGCGGCCAGCGGCAGTGCGGCGAGGCGGCATAGAACGCCAGCGCCGAGAACATCGCCGCCAGCATGCCCAGGCTGCAGAAGCCGAGCGTGGAAAGGCCGACGGTGATCATCGCGGGCGGCCAGCGTGGCAGCGGGCCGGCGAACGCGGGGCACGGGCGGGGCCGGCGGGAGCCGGTCGGAGCGGGTGGCGCATCACGGGGTCCTGGGGGAAAGCGGGCAGGCTGGCACAGGGCGGCCTGCGCCGACATGGTAATCATTGCAATTTCACGCCGCCAGCGAGACCCATTCAGCGGACCGTACGGTAGCCCTTGGGCTTTCCGCCGGGCTGGTTTAAGATCATCGCAGAACCCTGACTGGAACAAGGTGGCCCGCGCCCAGCGCCGGCCGAGCGTGCGACATGAGCACTACCACCGCCCACTGTTGACCTGCCCCCGAAGGCCCTGTGTTCCAGGCGCCCTCGCGGCGCTTTTTTATTGCCCGGGCGCCGCCCCGGGAACGCTTTCCAGCCCGCCCCGCGGGCCCCGCACGAAGCCACTGCGATGATCAACATTACTCTTCCCGACGGCAGCCGCCGCGAATTCGAAAATCCCGTCAGCGTCATGGAGGTCGCCCAGTCGATCGGTGCTGGCCTGGCCAAGGCCACCATCGCCGGTGCCGTGGATGGCGTGCTGGTCGATGCCAGTGACGTCATCGACCACGATGCCAGCCTGCGCATCATCACCGCCAAGGACGAGGAGGGCGTGGAGATCATCCGCCACTCCTGCGCCCACCTGGTCGGCCACGCCGTCAAGCAGCTGTACCCGGACGTGAAGATGGTGATCGGCCCAGTGATCGCCGAGGGCTTCTACTACGACATCTACTCCGAGCGCCCGTTCACCCCGGACGACATGGCCGCGATCGAGAAGCGCATGGGTGAACTGATCGCCCAGGACTACGACGTGATCAAGAAGGTGACGCCGCGCGCCGAAGTGATCGAGATCTTCAAGGCCCGTGGCGAGGACTACAAGCTGCGCCTGATCGAGGACATGTCCGACGACATCCAGGCGATGGGCATGTATTACCACCAGGAATACGTGGACATGTGCCGCGGCCCGCACGTGCCGAACACGCGCTTCCTGAAGGCCTTCAAGCTGACCCGCATCTCCGGTGCCTACTGGCGCGGTGACGCGCAGAACGAGCAGCTGCAGCGCATCTACGGCACCGCCTGGGCCGACAAGAAGCAGCTCGAGGCGTACATCAAGCGCATCGAAGAAGCCGAGATGCGCGACCACCGCCGCATCGGCAAGCAGCAGGACCTGTTCCACCTGCAGGAAGAAGCGCCGGGCCTGGTGTTCTGGCACCCGAAGGGCTGGGCACTGTGGCAGGTGGTCGAGCAGTACATGCGCAAGGTGTACCGCAAGACCGGCTACGGCGAGGTGCGCTGCCCGCAGATCCTGGACGTGAGCCTGTGGCAGAAATCCGGCCACTGGGACAACTACCAGGACGCGATGTTCTTCACCGAATCGGAGAAGCGCACCTACGCGCTCAAGCCGATGAACTGCCCGGGCCACGTGCAGGTGTTCAACCAGGGCCTGCACAGCTACCGCGACCTGCCGATCCGCTATGGTGAGTTCGGTGCCTGCCACCGCAATGAGCCGTCCGGCGCGCTGCACGGCATCCTGCGCGTGCGTGGTTTCACCCAGGACGACGGCCACGTGTTCTGCACCGAAAACCAGGTCGAGGCGGAAGTGACCGCGTTCCACCAGCAGGCGCTGGCGGTCTACCAGCACTTCGGCTTCGATGAGATCCAGGTCAAGATCGCGCTGCGCCCGGAATCGCGCCTGGGTGACGACGCCACCTGGGACAAGGCCGAGGGCGCGCTGCGCTCGGCACTGTCCAGCAATGGGGTGGAGTGGCAGGAGCTGCCGGGCGAGGGTGCCTTCTACGGCCCGAAGATCGAGTACCACCTGAAGGACGCGATCGGCCGTACCTGGCAGCTGGGCACGATGCAGGTCGACTTCATGATGCCGGGCCGCCTGGGCGCCGAGTACGTGGACGAGAACAGCCAGAAGAAGCATCCGGTCATGCTGCACCGCGCCATCGTGGGCTCGATGGAGCGCTTCCTGGGCATCCTGATCGAGCACCATGCCGGCCAGTTCCCGACCTGGCTGGCGCCGACCCAGGTGGTGGTGGCCAACATCACCGACGCCCAGGCCGAGTACGTCTCGGGCGTGACCAAAACCCTTGCGGAGCAAGGCTTCCGCGTCAGCTCGGATTTGCGTAACGAGAAGATCGGCTATAAAATCCGCGAGCATACGTTGCAGCGCGTGCCCTACCTGCTGGTCATTGGTGACCGCGAGAAGGAAAATGGGGCTGTGGCGGTGCGTACGCGTTCTGGCGAAGACCTGGGCAGCATGAGCCTGCAGGCCTTCATCGAGCGGCTCCAGGCCGAGGGCGCGTAAGCAAAGGTCCGGTCCGGGGGGCACAGGCACCCGGACCGGTTCGATACCCTTGGGAGAACGTAATATCAGCACCCCTGACAACAAACAGAACCGCAAGAATCAGGAAATCCGTGTGCCGCGCGTCCGCGTGATCGGCAGTGACGGAGAAATGATCGGCGTGTTGTCGCGCGACGAAGCGCTGTCCATGGCCGAAGATGAAGGCCTGGACCTGGTCGAAATCCAGCCGCAGGCTGATCCGCCGGTCTGCAAGATCATGGACTTCGGCAAGTTCAAGTTCGAAGCGCAGAAGAAGGCCAGCGAGGCCAAGAAGAAGACCAAGCAGGTCGAGATCAAGGAAGTGAAGTTCCGTCCGGTCACGGACGAGGGCGACTACCAGATCAAGCTGCGCAAGATGCGCGGGTTCCTCGAGGATGGTGACAAGATCAAGGTCAACATCCGTTTCCGTGGCCGTGAAATGAGCCACCAGGAACTGGGCCGCGAAATGGCCAACCGGATCGAGACCGATCTGGGCGAGGACATCGTCATTGAATCCCGTCCGCGCCTGGAAGGGCGTCAGATGGTCATGATGATCGCGCCGAAGAAGAAGACCTGAGGCCTGACGGGCCGCCTTCCGGGGCGGCTGGCTGAATGGTTCAGGGTAAAGGGACGCCGTCGGCGTCCCTTTGTCTTTTGCGGCAGGCCGGTGCAGTGCCGGTAAACGGGTTGCAGGGGCTGGTGGCAGGGCGGTTTTGCCTGTATCATGCCCGGCTCGACCCACCCAGGACGGGTCGTACGCCGATCATGGCAGGACGGAAAGAGCGGCCCAGGCCGCCGCCAGATCAGTCAGAAACCAGGGTCATATCCCATCAAGGACATTGCAATGCCCAAGATCAAGACCAACCGGGCAGCGGCCAAGCGTTTCCGCAAGACCGCCTCGGGCAAGTACAAGTGCGGCCACGCCAACCGTAGCCACATCCTCACGAAGAAAGCGACCAAGCGTAAGCGTAATCTGCGTCAGACGGGCCATGTCCGTGCAGAAGACGCAGGCCGTCTGGACCGCATGCTCCCTTACCTCTGAGGAACTGAAAAATGGCACGAGTTAAGCGTGGCGTACAGGCGCGTCGCCGCCACAAGAAGATTCTGGATCTCGCCAAGGGCTATTACAACGCCCGTCGCAAGGTCTTCCGCGTCGCCAAGCAGGCGGTCATCAAGGCACAGCAGTACGCCTACATCGGCCGTAAGCAGAAGAAGCGCAACTTCCGTTCGCTGTGGATCACCCGTATCAATGCGGCTGCCCGCATCAACGGCCTGAGCTACAGCCGCTTCATGAACGGTCTGCTGAAGGCCGGCATCACCCTGGATCGCAAGGTCCTGGCTGACATCGCCGTGCACGACGCAGCCGGCTTTACCGCGCTGGCCGAAAAGGCCAAGGGCGCGCTGGCGGCATAAGTCCTTCCCGATGCCGTAACCGTTCGCTCGGAACGGTGTCAGGTCAAGGCAATGCATGGGGAAGGGCGCAAGTCCTTCCCCATTCTTTTTTTGGGTCCCGGCGAGGCCATGACGGCAGCGCGGGGACGGCGGTGGCGACAGGGGTCGGCCCTTCGCGCATCGCGATGGCAGATCGACTGGAGTTCCGGCCCCCCATGAGCGACATCCAATCCCTCACCACCCAGGCGCTGGCCGATGTGGCCGCCGCACAGAGCCCCGACGTGCTGGAACAGCTGCGCGTGGCCCTGCTTGGCAAGAGTGGCAGCATCACCTCGCAGCTCAAGCAGCTCGGCGCCCTGCCGGCCGACGAGCGCAAGGCCGCCGGTGAAGCGATCAACCAGGCCCGCGACGCGCTGACCCGCGCGCTGGGCGAGCGCAAGGCGCTGCTGGAAGACGCGGCACTGGATGCGCGCCTGGCCGCCGAAGCCATCGACATCACCCTGCCGGGCCGCAATGGCGACCGCGCCGGCCTGCATCCGATCACCCGCACCCTGGAGCGCATCACCGGCATCTTCGGCCGGCTGGGCTACGAGCTGTCGGAAGGGCCGGAGATCGAGGATGACTGGCACAACTTCGAGGCGCTGAACTTCCCGCCGCACCACCCGGCGCGTGCCATGCACGACACCTTCTACTTCGGTGACGGCCGCCTGCTGCGCACGCATACCTCCGGTGTGCAGGTGCGCTACATGGGCGACCACGCGCCGCCGCTGCGCATGATCGCCGCCGGCAAGGTGTACCGCAGCGACAGCGACCAGACCCATTCGCCGATGTTCCACCAGGTGGAAGGCCTGCTGGTGGACGAGCATTCGACCTTCGCCGACCTGAAGGGCACGCTGGCCGAGTTCGTGCGCGCCTTCTTCGAGCGCGACTTCGAGATGCGCTTCCGTCCCAGCTACTTCCCGTTTGTTGAACCGGGCGCGGAAGTGGACATCGCCTGGCAGCAGCCCGATGGCAGCACCCGCTGGCTGGAAGTGCTCGGCTGCGGCATGGTCCATCCGAACGTGCTGCGCAACGTCGGCATCGATCCGGAGCGCTACACCGGCTTTGCCTTCGGCATGGGCGTGGAGCGCTTTGCGATGTTGCGTTACGGCGTCAACGATCTGCGCGCGTTCTTCGAGAACGATGTGCGCTTCCTCAAGCAGTTCGCGTAAGCGCCGGTCCGTAGAGTCGAGCTTGCTCGACTGCTTCTAAATTCGCAGGCCCAGGCGCATGCGCCGGGCCCACCAGGGTGACACCATGAAATTCTCCGAAAACTGGCTGCGCAGCCACGTCCCGACCCGTGCTTCGCGCGATGAACTGAGTGCGGTGCTGACCGCCATCGGCCTGGAAGTGGAAGACGTGACCGCGCTGGGCGAAGGCCTCGAGCACGTGGTCGTGGCGCGCATCGTCGACGCCGTACGCCATCCGGAAGCCGACCGCCTGCAGGTGTGCAAGGTCGATGCCGGGCAGGGCGAGCTGCTGCAGATCGTGTGCGGCGCACCGAACGCACGTCCGGGCCTGGTTGCGCCGCTGGCGATGGTCGGCGCGCAGATTGGCGAGCTGAAGATCAAGCCGGCCAAGCTGCGCGGTGTCGAGTCCAACGGCATGCTGTGCTCGGCCAAGGAGCTGGGCCTGGACAACGATGCCTCCGGCCTGCTGGAGCTGCCGGATGACGCACCGGTCGGCCAGGCTCTGGTCGAGTACCTGGGCCTGCCGGACGCCAGCATCGAGATCAAGCTGACCCCGAACCGCGCCGACTGCTTCAGCCTGCGCGGTATCGCCTACGACGTCGCCGCGGCCACCCGCAGCGACGTGCTGGATTTCACCGCCGAGACGATTCCCGCCATTGGCAGCCGTGAGCTGGCCATCCAGCTCGACGCCGGCGCCGAAGCACCGCGTTACCTGGGCCGTGTCATCGAAGGTGTCAACGCCGCTGCCAAGACGCCGTTGTGGATGGCCGAACGCCTGCGCCGCAGCGGTGTGCGCCCGGTTTCGCTGCTGGTCGACATCACCCAGTACGTGATGCTCGAGCTCGGCCAGCCGATGCACGCGTACGACCTCGGCACCCTGCAGGGCAGCATCGCCGTGCGCCGTTCGCGTGCCGGCGAGAGCCTGAAGCTGCTGGACGGCCGCGATGCCGCGCTGGACGACAGCTTCCTGGTGGTCACCGACGCCGATCGTGCGGTCGGCCTGGCCGGCCTGATGGGCGGCTTCGACACCCGTGTCACCGACGCCACCACTGCCGTGTTCCTGGAGGCCGCGCATTTCGCGCCGGCCGCGATCATGGGCCGTGGCCGCAAGCTGGGCCTGCACACCGATGCCGGCCACCGCTTCGAGCGCGGTGTCGACCCGGCACTGCCGCGTACCGCCATCGAGTACGCCACCCGCCTGGTGCTGGACTTGGCCGGCGGCACCCCGGCGCCGGTCACCGAGGCCGTGCGTGAGGCCGATCTGCCGCAGCCGGCAACCATCGTGCTGCGCCGCGCCCGCATCACCCGCGTGCTCGGCATCACCATCGAAGATGCGGAAGTCGAGCGCATCCTGCGCGCGCTGGGCATGGACGTGGTTGCCACCGCCGACGGCTGGCATGTCACGGCGCCGAGCCGCCGCTTCGACATCGCCATCGAAGAAGACCTGATCGAAGAGCTGGCCCGCATCCACGGTTACGAGCAGATCCCGACCACGCTGCCGGGCGGCGCCTCGCGCGTGGCGATGCCGAGCGAGACCCAGCTGGACGCGCTGAGCGTGCGCCGCCAGCTGATCGCCCGTGACCAGCAGGAAACCGTCAATTTCGCTTTCGTCGACGATGCGCTGCTGAGCCAGTGGCAGCTGCGCGACGGCCTGGTACCGCTGGCCAACCCGCTGTCGGCCGAACTGGCGGTGATGCGCCCGTCGCTGCTGCCAGGCCTGGTCGCCACGTTGGGCCGCAACGCCGCCCGCCAGATCGGCCGCGTGCGCCTGTTCGAGTTGGGCCGCGTGTTCGCCCAGCGGGCCGGCGACGGCCGGCCGGCGCCGCTGGAAACCCCGCGCGTGGCCGCTGCGGTCTGTGGCGATGCACAGGCACTGCAGTGGGGCCTGCCGGCCCGCAAGGTCGATTTCCATGACCTGAAGGGCGACCTGGAGTCGCTGGCCGCTGCCAGTGGTGCGGTACTGGAGTTCCGCCCGTCGGCCCGCCCCTACGGCCACCCGGCCCGTTCGGCCGAGGTGTTCCGCGATGGCGTGGCGATCGGCTGGATCGGCCAGATCCACCCGCGCCTGGCCAAGGCAATGGAGATCGAAGCCGACGTCTATGCCTTCGAACTGGACCTGGAGCCGCTGACCGCCCGCCGCCTGCCGCGTGCCGGCGAACTGTCGCGCTTCCCGGCAGTGCGTCGCGACCTGGCATTCCTGGTGCCTGAACAGGTGGCCTGGGCCGATCTCGCGGCCACCGTCCGCCAGGCCGCTGGCCCGCTGCTGCGCGACCTGAACCTGTTCGACCGCTACGTCGGCCAGGGCGTCGAGCCGGGATTCAAGAGTCTCGCTATGGGCTTGATTTTGCAGGACAAGTCGCGCACTCTGACGGACCGCGACGTGGATGCGGTGGTGGCCGAGGCGGTCACTGCCATCGAGCGTGAACATCACGCCCGGATCCGCGGCTGAGCGGGCAGCACTCGGGGGTAGCAGGCAATGGCATTGACCAAGGCGGAGATGGCGGAAAAGCTGTTCGACGAAGTCGGTCTGAACAAGCGGGAAGCCAAGGAATTCGTCGACGCGTTTTTCGATGTGCTGCGTGAAGCATTGGAACAGGGACGTCAGGTGAAGCTGTCGGGCTTCGGTAATTTCGATCTGCGGCGCAAGAACCAGCGCCCGGGTCGCAACCCCAAGACCGGCGAGGAAATTCCGATTTCCGCCCGTACGGTGGTCACCTTCCGTCCGGGCCAGAAGCTCAAGGAGAGGGTGGAAGCTTATGCTGGATCCGGGCAGTAACCGCGAACTACCGCCGATCCCGGCCAAGCGCTACTTCACCATCGGTGAAGTCAGCGAGCTGTGCGACGTCAAGCCGCACGTCCTGCGCTACTGGGAAACCGAGTTTCCCAGCCTTGAGCCGGCCAAGCGCCGAGGCAACCGCCGCTACTACCAGCGCCACGACGTGCTGATGGTGCGGCAGATCCGCAGCCTGCTGTACGAACAGGGCTACACCATCGGTGGTGCACGCCTGCGTCTGGACGGTCCCGATGCCCGCGAGGAATCGGCGCTGAGCAACCAGATCATCAAGCAGGTGCGCATGGAGCTGGAAGAAGTGCTGCAGTTGTTGCGCCGCTGATCCCATTTCCATCGTAATCCGCTATACTTCACGGCCCGCCGCACTGGCGGGCACATCGCAGCATCAGTCGGGGCGTAGCGCAGCCTGGTAGCGCATCTGCCTGGGGGGCAGAGGGTCGTCGGTTCGAATCCGGCCGTCCCGACCACTGTGATGAATCAAGAAGCCTGCGCAGCGATGCGTGGGCTTTTTTGTGCGTGCGGTGTATGCTGCGCGCCACTCGTACTACCGCGGCTGCTGAACCCGGTACTCACGAGAACACATCATGGAATCTGCAAGAAACCGTGCCTGGCGTCGCAGCCAGGCGCGCAACCGTGGTGGCGACCGCGCCACGACCGCCTATAGCTACAAGCCCGAGAAGAACTGGAAGCTGCTGTACACGCGCGATGCCAAGCTCGCGCGCGCACGCCAGCTGGGCTTCACCTATCCGGTGCTCAGCGCCCGCCAACTGCAGGAACAGGAATGATCAACCTGCTGTTCGTCTGCAGCCGCAACCAGCTGCGCAGCCCGACCGCCGAAGCCATGTGGCGACGGCGGCCCGGCTTCACTGCGCTGTCGGCCGGCACCAGCCCGCATGCACGACGCCCCATCGGCCCGGCGGACATCCGCTGGGCCGATGTCATCTTCGTGATGGAGGCCAAGCATCAGCATCGACTGCAGGCCGCATACGCGCGCCTGCTGGAACACAAGCGCCTGCATTGCCTGGATATCCCGGACGACTATCGCTGCATGGATCCCGTGCTGATGGATCTGCTGGACACCAAGGTGACCGCGTATCTCGATCAGCTGCCGGCAAAGCGGTAGATCAGCTCCGGGTCGCCGTCATCCAGTCCATGCACGATGCCGCTGTCGATGAAGCCCGATGCAACGAGCAGGCGCTGCATGGCGATGTTGGAGGCATTGGTCGAGGTGAACAGCTTGCGCTGTCCACGCTCTGCGATCGCGTGCCGCAGCAGTGCGGCGCCGACGCCCTGGCTGCGCCGCTCGCGCGCGACCATCAGCATTTCGACGAAGCCTTCGCCGAAGAAGTGCTCATGGAGGGTCATGTAGCCAACGATCTCGCGCTCCTGCTCGGCAACATGCACGTTGCCCCGCGCCAACCACTCGCCAATCTGTTCCGCCCGTCGAGGGTCGCTTGCCGCCACGCTGTCGAGTGCGATCAGCGCGGAGGCATCGGCGGGCGTCGCGTCGCGGAGGCGCAGCGCAGTCGCAGCGGGCATGGTCGGGCTCCTGACAGGAGGGCTCAGTCTATCGGCTCTGCCGCAGGCGCAGCCGCACCCGCCGCAGCCAGCGCGTGCTCGGCAGTCAATACACGCGGAACTCGGCCCGGCAGCCGTCGCTGACCCACACGCCGCGGCGGTCCCAGCCCCAGTTCTGGTCCTCGACGCAGGCCGTCACCGACTTCTGCTTGATCAGGCGCACCTCGTGGCGCACACGGATACGGCATTCCTTGTCCTTCTTTTCGTAGGACTCGCAGACCAGGCGCTCGCCATCATCGTCACGGTCCCTGCCGCGGCCCGGCCAGCGTCCGCGCCCATAGCCGTCAGCGACGAACTCGGCGCGGCAGCCGTCGGTCACCCACAACGTGCGGCGGCTCTGGCCCCAGTTCTGGTTCTCCACGCACCGGGTCACCGACAGTTGCCTGGCCAGGCGCATGGGGCCTTCGATCGGGCATTGCGCGGTCTTGTTGAACTGCGATTCGCAGCGCAGCGCCGGAATGTGATCGGTGTCGTAGTCCTGTGCGGCCACGGTGGTGGTGGCCAGCAGCAGCGCAAGGGAGGTGCCGGTGATCGTCAGCAGCAGGCGATGGGACATGTGCAGGCTCGGTGGGGATGGGGCGGCAAGAATGGCCCAGTCCGGGGCTGCCGGAACGCTTCGTTCCGAAGATGGCTCAGTGGCGGTTTAGTAGTACGCGCGGGCCCATGCAGAGGCTTACATCCCGTATCATCGCTGCACATCCGATCGCATCGGTTTACACCCTCTTACATGTCTCCCACGCCGGTCGGCACAGCCTGTGGCTGTTGTCACTGGCATGCGGCCGGCGCGTGGAGGAGGATGCGCGGACCACGACGACCACAGGGGGTTGCGTTGATCAGCAGTACCGTCATTCATCGCTCGGCCGACGCAGGCGGCGCCGAGGTGCGGGTCCTGGACACTACGTTCAAGGGCAAGCATGTGTTCATTGCCTGGGGCCTGCGCGGGCCGGAACTGACCCGCAGCGCGGACCCGGCAGCGACCGTGGCCGCACGCAAGGCGCTGCACGCGGTTGCCGGCCACAGCGAGGGGCCGCGCAGCCCGGAAGTGTTCATCGCCAACCAGTCGGCGGTGGCGATCACGGTCTATCGCCTGCTTACCGAGGCGCGCTCCGGCGATGCCATCTTTTTCCTGTGCGATTCACAGGCGGTGATCGAGTGGCTCATCACCGCGCTGGAAGTGCAGGGCGCGGACTGATTCCGCGCTCCGGCGCGCATCGATTCAGGCCAGCGCCGCGTCCACCGCAGCCCGTGCGTGCAGTGCAGTGGTATCGAACAGCGGCACTGCGCTGTCTTCCGGTCGTACCAGCAGCATGATCTCGGTACAGCCCAGGATGATGGCTTCGGCACCGCGCGCCACCAGTCTCGCGATCACGCCGGCGTAGACCTGTCGTGAGTGCTCGCTGACCACACCGGCGATCAGTTCCTGGTAGATGATGTCGTGCACGCTGCGACGATCATCGGCTTCGGGAACCAGCACCTCCAATCCGAAGCGATCCTGCAGCCGGCCGCGGTAGAAGTCCTGTTCCATGGTGAAGGCGGTACCGAGCAGGCCCACCTTGCGTGCGCCTGCCTGCACGATGGCCTGGGCGGTGGGATCGGCGATATGCAGCAGCGGCAGTGGGCAGACCGCCTCGATGCGGTCGGCCAGCTTGTGCATGGTGTTGGTGCAGATCAACAGCAGATCGGCGCCACCGGCCTGCAGGCGCCGTGCAGCGTCGGTCATATGGTCGCCCAGCGCATTCCAGTCGCCGTCATGCTGCAGCTGCTTGATGCCAGCGAAATCCACCGACCACAGCAGCAGCTGCGCCGAATGTGCGCCACCGAGGCGCTGCCGCACGTCCTCGTTGATGAGCCGATAATACTGCGCCGAGCTTTCCCAGCTCATGCCGCCGATCAGGCCAAGGGTCTTCATGCACAGCTCCATGCCGGGGAGCCGTCATTGCAGCACAGCCGATGCGGGAGTTGCACTACACATTAGTGATTGCTAATGTGTTGGTCATGATCGAGAACGCCCTCTTCAAAGCACTGGCCGACCCCACCCGCCGCCACATCTTCGAAAAGCTGGCCGAAGGCGGGCAGCATGCCAGCGCGCTGCGCGAGGGCATGGCGATCAGCCAGTCTGCGATGTCCCAGCACCTGGCGGTGCTGCGCGATGCCGGGCTGGTGAGCGAACAGCGCCAAGGCCGTTTCGTCCACTACGAGGTCGATCCGCGCGGGCTGGCGCACATCGGCAACTGGCTGCAGCGCTACCGGGCCTACTGGCCCGCGCGGATGGATGCCTTGCAGGATCTGCTGAAGGAGATGGACTGATGGACGATGTTCTGAACGAAGCGGCTCCCGCGTTGGTGATGGAGCAGTGGCTGCCAGCGCCACCGGAACGGGTCTGGCGCGCACTGCGCGATCCGGCGCTGCGTGAGCGCTGGATGCCTGCGGCCGATCTTGCCGATCCGCAGCCCTGCCTGTGCGAGGAGGGGCGGGAGCTGGGATTCCGCCTGCGCGATGCGCAGCCTCCGCATCTGCACAGCCTGGTGTGTTTCCAGCTGCGCGCGGACGGCGGGGGGACGGTGCTGACCATCGTGCATCGGCTCACCGACCTGCGCGCGCTGCTGCCGTTGGCCGCCAACGACGATCATCGCACCATGATGCGCGCGGCCTGAGGCGGCGCCTGGATCAAACGCTACAGGGAGCAGGCACATGCGGGACAGAATGCAGCTGATACCGATGGTGGTGGAACGCAGCGAGCGCGGTGAGCGCTCCTATGACATCTACTCGCGGCTCCTGCGCGAGCGCATCATCTTTCTCAACGGTGAAGTCGATGACACTGTGTCGGCGCTGGTCTGCGCGCAGCTGCTGTTCCTGGAATCGGAAAACCCGGAGAAGCCGATCCATCTGTACATCAACTCGCCGGGTGGGGTGATCTCCAGCGGCCTGGCGATGTACGACACCATGCAATACATCTCGGCCCCGGTGCATACGCTGTGCATGGGCACCGCGCGGTCGATGGGATCGTTCCTGCTGATGGCCGGCGAGCCCGGTCACCGTGCGGCGTTGGCCAATGCCAGCCTGCATGTGCATCAGCCGCTGGGCGGGGTGCAGGGCCAGGCGTCGGACATCTTCATCCATGCCGAGGAAATGCAGCGCACCAAGCAGCGCATCACCCGGCTGTATGCGCAGCATTGCGGACGCAGTGTCGAGGAGGTCGAGCAGACCCTGGACCGCGATCGTTTCATGAGTGCCGAGCAGGCATGCGAATGGGGCTTGATCGATCAGGTACTGGTACGGCGCGACGCGCTCGCGGCCTGAGCCTGCCTCTGTAACCACCGCATCCATGCTGCGCTGTGTGTGCCGCGCCAGGCCGGCGCACTCTATGCTGGTGGGATCTTCTGAAGTGGATGTCCGATATGGCCCTGCATACCTGGTGGTGGTTCCTCGCCACGGTGTTCGTTCTGTGTGGTACGCCGGGGCCGAACATGCTGCATATCCTCGGTCGCAGCGTCGGGCTCGGCTTTCGCGGTAGCGTGCCGGCGATGGCTGGCTGCCTGCTGGCGATGCTGCTGGTGCTGGCGGCCTCCGCAGCAGGCCTGAGTGCGTTGCTGCATTCCTCGCCGATGCTGTTTGAGGTGTTGCGCTATCTGGGCGTGGCCTATCTGGCCTGGCTGGGCCTGAAGGCATGGCGTGACAGTTGCCGTCCGGCACCACCGGTGACGGTCGATGCCGCGCTGCCGGTTGCGGCGTCGCTGGGCGCGTGGAAGGTGTTCCGTGGTGGCCTTCTGGTGGGCCTGAGCAATCCCAAGCTGCTGCTGTTCGCTGCGGCGTTCCTGCCGCAGTTCGTCGACCCGTCGCGTGGCCAGGCGCTGCAGTACAGCGTGCTGGTCGCCACCTTCGCCGGCTGCGAACTGTTCTGGTACGTGATGTATGCCGCCGGTGGCCATGGCCTGCGCCGATGGTTGGCCAAACCCTTCGCGCGGCGCTGGTTCGAGCGGCTGGTGGGCAGCGTGTTCCTGGCCTTTGCGGTGGCCCTTCTGCGTTTCCGCCCGCGCTGATTCACGCCGTGCACGCGGCCTGTTCACGACTGCCGCATCGGCTACGGCCTAGCCTGATCATCCAGTACGCAGTCCCCACGGGGAAAGGTTTGACATGATCAAGTGGGCCATCATCTTCGCCATCATCGGCGTCATTGCGGGCGTGCTCGGCTTCGGCGGCATTGCCGGCGCCGCGGTCGGCATCGCCAAGTTCCTGTTCTGGGCCGGCATCATCATCGCCGTGGTGCTGTTCCTGCTCGGCATGACCGTAGCGAAGAAGGTCAGCTAGCGTTGATCGCGCAGCAGCGTACTCAGTGTGCGCTGCTGCGCGAGAACAGATTGATCACCAGTACGCCAGCACAGATCAGGCCGATGCCGATCAACGCCGGTGCATCCAGGCGCTGCTTGAACACCACCAGCCCGATCAGCGAGATCAGCACGATGCCGACGCCGGACCAGATCGCGTAGGCGATGCCGGTCGGGATCGACTTCATGGTCATCGACAGCAGGTAGAAGCACAGTCCATAGCCGACCAGCGCGCCCAGTGTCGGCGCCAGCCGGCTCATGCCGTCGGATGCCTTCAGCAGCGACGTGGCAATTACTTCCAGCACGATGGCAGCGGCAAGGTAGAGGTAGGGATTCATTGAGCGCTCCTGCTTACTGCGGGTCGCATAGTTTCAGGGCCTGTTCGGCCATCGCCAATGCGTTGGCGCGTTCTTCCTCGTCCAGCGGTCGCCCATAGGCCGTGGCCCAGTAGCCATCGGCAGCGCAGCGCGCCGCATACAGTCGGGGATCGTTGGCTTCGCCGGCGAACTCGGCCAGCATCGCACGCTTCCAGGTACGCCAATGCGCGAGCAGGGCTGGTTCCATCAGGTTGCCCAGGGTCAGGCCGATGTCGTTGTCCTGTTCCTGCTGCAGCAGATGCTCGAAATTGGCCTGCACATAGGCGCGGCTGAAACGACCATGCCCTTCGGGGTTTTCCTGCAGCAGGGCACGTACCCGCGCTTCGAATTCGCCGATGAGCGCTCCGATGGCTTCATCCACCAGTGCCTGCTTGCTGCTGAAATGATGGAACAGCGCACCCTTGCTGACACCGGCGGCCTGTGCGACGTCCTGCACGGTCAGCGCGGCCAGGCCATTACGGCCGATCACTTCAATGGTGGCCTGCAGCAGTGACTGGCGCACGCTGTCGGGCGCCTTGCGGCGCGAGCGGGAGGGGGATGCGGACATGGCGGGAAGAAACCGACTGGACGGTACGATTGTAACGCAGGCCCGTGGTGTCACCGCGCTGCCGGCCAGGGCCGGCAGCGGAACCGTCATGCGTCGATGCGGGCGAAACGCGGCTGCGGTCCGTGTTCGCCCGGTACCTGTTCGACGAACATGGCATACGGGCGCACCCACAGGCCGCCTTCGCCATAGAGCGCGCGATACAGCACCAGTGGCTCCAGCGTCTCGCTGCTGCGGACGATATCGAGCACGTCGTACTCGCCGCCCTTGAAGTGGCGGTAGCGACCCGGGGCCAGGGTGGGTAGCGGGCTCAGCTCAGCCATGGGGTGCGCGCCTCACTTGCGTGCCGGGCTGGCCGGCTTCGCGCAGTAGGCATCGATGGCCTCGGCGGTATTGGCCAGGCCCTGTGCCTGTGCCAGTTCCCACGGGCGTTCGCAACGCTGGCTGTGCTCGCACCACTGGTAGCCGGCCGAACCAATGCATCCGTGGGCATCGCGATCGCCGCCCACCTTCGGTATCGCAGACGAGGTGGGCGCCGCATCTGCATGTGCGGCGGCGTCGTGCTGGTTGGCGCACGCGGTCAGCACCAGCAGGGCTGGAATCAGAAGAAGCGCTTTCATCGGGCGGGCTCCGTGCCTAAAGCGACAGTGTCTGTCGCAAATAGCCCTCCAGCAAGCGCTCAGTGCATGGCGGCGCGGATCAGCTCTTCAATCAGCACCAGATAGCTGGCCACGAAATAGAACTTCAGCAGCGTCCAGCGCTGCTGCGAGAAGAAGGTGCGCATGTGGAAGGGGCCCCTGTTGGTGACGGTAGTGTGAAGCTCCGTCAACTCCGTGACAAGGGTCACGGAACGCCTTCACTAAACAGCCTCAGGGATGTGAGGGTTGGGAAGCGCCCGACCGAATCCTGAGGCATTTTCGTACAAATCTGATGGGCCATCTCCGACGCGATCGATAGCCTGAGGGTGTACTGGCACGTGGCTCTGCCGCCTGTCACCGCCTCTTTCCTTCCGCAGGAGCTTCTCATGGTCTTTACCGTCCAATGCACTGCCCGGCACTGGTCCGTGTTGCATCCGAAGGCGGGTGACGCCACCCGTTACGCCCGCGGTGCCGATGCCTTCGACGCGGCCGCTGCGCTGGCCCTCGAGCACCATCGTCGCACCGGCCAGCGCAGCACGGTCCGGGTCGAGGCGCTCGGCAGCACCGTGGATGCGCTCCATATCGGGGAGTGACGCCACCGGCCGAGGCGCAGTCAGCCACGGTTGAGTTGTTTGAATGGGGAAAAAACCGCCGTGGTGCGCCCCTCTGTGCGCCGCGCCACGAATCCCGGATGCTTGCGCCATCGTATTCATCCGGAGATTCCGATGGGCAAGGCACTCACCTGGCGCACCCTGGCCTGCACGCTGCTGCCGATGCTGGCGGCCGCAGGCGGCGCGCAGGCGCAGAGCTATGGCTACGGTTATGACGACGATCGCTATGGCGGTCGTGATGGCGGCGGCATCGTCCGCTGCGAATCGATCAAGAACCGCAGCAATGAATGCCGCCTGGAAGGCCGTGCCCGGATGATCCGCCAGTTGTCCGGTTCGCCGTGCGTGGAAGGCGAGACCTGGGGGCAATCGCGCTACGGTGTGTGGGTCACCCAGGGCTGCCGTGCCGAGTTCGTTGGCGAGTACCGCCGTGGCGGTGGCTGGGGTGGTGGCCATGGCAACGGCTGGGGCAACGGTGGCAATGGCTGGGGCGGGGGTGAGGTGATCACCTGCCATTCCAACGGCCACCGCCAGGAGTACTGTGATGCCCGCATCCGTCGTGGTGTGCGCCTGGTGCGTCAGGATTCACGCAGCGCCTGCATCGAGGGCCAGACCTGGGGCTGGAACCGTCGTGGCATCTGGGTCAGCGACGGCTGCCGGGCGCAGTTCCAGGTGAATTGAGCTCGCCCATCGAAAATCAGAATAATCTGATACAGCTCACATTTTGAACGTCGTATCTTCTGTGATCAGGGCACCCCTGCGTGCCCCTGATCCGTCGCGATGAAGTCTGCCGTAACCGGCACGCCCGTCCCGCCACCGTCGATACGCTGCCTCAAGGAGTGAGCTGCATGTTGATCCGCCTGCAATGCGAGCAACGCCAATGGCGCGTGCTGCACCCGGACCGGCCGGAACCGATCGAGTTCCGCGATGGTGCCCGGGCCTACGATTTCGCTGAAACCCTTGCACGCCTCCACTTCGTCGACACCGGGCAGCGCGCTGCGGTGCGGGTGGAGGCCAGCGGTGCGTTCGTGGAAGCGGTCAGCTACGGCTGAGGGTTGGGGTTTCCGGCCAGATCATCGTTCCGGAGCCCGCCATCCACGCACGGCGTGGATCTACTTTGCATCTGTCTCCACGCATGGCGTGGATCGACCCCTGTTCCGCAGTAGATCCACGCCATGCGTGGATCTACTGGTGGTGACCGGCCTCAGCCTGCCGCGCTGAGCGGCGGGGTCCCGGCAGCCAGCTGCGGCCAGCGCTTGAGCACCGCCGCGCGGATGCCCGCCTCATCGATACCGGCTTCGGCCAGCAGGTCCTCACGGCTTGCGTGGTGCTGGTAACTGTCGGGCAGGCCCAGGTGCAGGATCGGGCGCAATACGCCTTCGGCGTTGAGCAGTTCGCCGACGCCGGAGCCGGCGCCGCCGGCCACCACGTTGTCTTCGATCGTGACCAGGCCCTCGTGCTGGGCGGCCACGGCCAGCACCAGCTCGCGGTCCAGCGGCTTGATGAAGCGCATGTTGACCACGCTCAGGCCCAGTTCGCGGCCGACCTGTTCGGCGGCGGCCACGGTGCTGCCGAAGGCGAGCAGCGCGACGCGGCTGCCCTGCAGGCGCAGCTCGCCCTTGCCGATTGGCAGGGTGGACAGGTCGGTACCGGCGGCAACGCCGGTGCCGGTGCCGCGCGGATAGCGCACGGCAGCCGGGCCCGGATGCTGCAGGCCAGTGCTGAGCATCTGCCGGCACTCGGCTTCATTGGACGGAGCCATCACCACCAGGTTCGGCACGCAGCGCAGGAAGCTCAGGTCGAGGTTGCCGGCATGGGTGGCGCCGTCCGGACCGACCACGCCGGCGCGGTCGATCGCGAACAGCACGTCCAGGTCCTGGATGGCCACGTCATGCACCAGCTGGTCGTACGCGCGCTGCAGGAAGGTCGAATAGATTGCCACCACCGGCTTGCCACCCTGGGTGGCCATGCCGGCGGCGAGGGTGACCGCGTGCTGTTCGGCAATTGCCACGTCGAAATAGCGCTGCGGGTATTCCTTGCTGAAACGCACCAGGCCGGAGCCTTCGCGCATCGCCGGGGTGATGCCGTACAGGCGTGGCTCGGCAGCGGCGGCATCGCACAGCCAGTCGCTGAACACATCGGTGTAGGTCGGCTTCTTGGCACCGGCCTTGGCCACCAGGCCCTTGTCCGGATCGAACGGGCCGACGGCGTGGTAACCGATCTGGTCGCCTTCGGCCGGCTCGTAGCCCTTGCCCTTGGTGGTCATCACGTGCAGCAGCTTCGGGCCCTTGGAGGCGCGCAGCGTCTTCAGCGTGGACAGCAGGGCCGGCATGTCGTGGCCGTCGATCGGGCCGGTGTAGTGGAAGCCCATTTCCTCGAACATCGTGGACGGCACGAACATGCCCTTCCAGTGTTCTTCCCAGCGCTTCACGAAGCGCGCCGGGTTGTTCTTCTTGTCGCCGAGGATCTTCTTGCCGCCTTCGCGCAGCGCATTGAGCGTGCGGCTGCCGGTGGCGCGGCCGAGCATCTTGGTCAGACCGCCGACCGCCTCGGAGATCGACATGTTGTTGTCGTTGAGGATCACCAGCAGGTTCGGCTCGGGCTCCATGCCACCGGCGTGCATCAGCGCTTCGAACGCCATGCCGGCGGTCATTGCGCCATCACCGATCACTGCAACGACCTGGCGGTTGTCGCCTTCGGACTGGCGGGCGATGGCCATGCCGAGTGCGGCCGAGATCGAGGTCGAGGAGTGGCCGACGCCGAAGGTGTCGTACTCGCTCTCTTCGCGCTTCGGGAACGGCGCGACGCCGTCCTTCTGCTTGACGGTGTGGATCTGGTCGCGGCGACCGGTCAGGATCTTGTGCGGGTAGGTCTGGTGACCGACGTCCCAGACCAGCTGGTCCTGCGGGGTCTGGTACAGGTAGTGCAGGGCCACGGTGAGTTCGATCACGCCCAGGCCGGCGGCGAAGTGCCCGCCGCTCTTGCCCACCGACTCGATGAGGTAGGCGCGCAGTTCGTCGGCGACCGCCCTCAATTCGGATTCGTCGAACGTGCGCAGGTCATCCGGTGTCTGGATGCGCGCGAGGCGGGGATAGCGGGCAGAGTCGATCATCATGTTCGCACTTGTTCTGAACGCCCATTTTCGCCCTCAAACGGGGGTGGGGCAAGCAAACGCCGCCGCCCGTGACAGGACGGTGAGGGTTGCATTTTCAGCGATTCAGGTGCTCAGTTTTGACCGCTTGGGCAATTGCGCCTTCAGGAAGGCCATCTGGTCGGCCAGGATGTTGCGGTTGGACAGGATCAGGTGCTCGATCCAGCTGGGCCGGTAAGGCACCGCCAGCAACGGCATTCCGGCCTGCTGCGGGGTGCGGTCGCTCTTGCGCGAGTTGCAGTGGAAGCAGGCGGTGACCACGTTTTCCCAGCAGTCCAGGCCACCCTTGGACAGCGGCATGACGTGGTCGCGGGTGAGCGTGGGGCGGTTGAACTGCTGGCCGCAGTACATGCACAGGTGCGCGTCGCGGGCGAACAGGGCCTGGTTGGTCAGGTTTGGCGTGGGGTCGATCGCGCGGGAGCGGGCGTGGCCGCGGGCGGCGATGATCGGGTGCAGGTCCATGCCGCTCTGCAGGCCGCTGAAGCGGTTGGTGCCGCCGTGGATGTGCAGGCAGGGATCGCCGAGTGTCCAGGCGACGGCTTCGCGGGCGTAGAGGCACGCCGCATCCTGCCAGGTGATCCAGTCCAGTACGCGTCCGTGGGCATCAAGCGAGAGCAGCCGGACCGAACCGGGGCGATGCAGCGTCGTGGCGTTGGGCGATGCTTCGGCGCCCGGAGCAGAAAACGGAGCTCCGGCTTCGATCAGACCCAAGCGTGTAGTGTCTGTCTCCATCGGGAGAACAGCTTATACCTGAATGTTGACGATTTGTGTATCGCCTGTCGGCGATACGCAAATCGCAACGATTCAGGTCCGCGCATTCCTCCTATCCCCCGCGCCTGTCGGTGCGCCCCCTTTAGCAACCCAGCCCGCCGTTGGCGCGCTGGGTTGCCCGCGCATTCTTCCTAATCCCCGCGCCTGTCGGCGCGCCCCCTTTAACAAAAGGGGGCTTTTCTCCAGATGGATTTCGGTGGTTTCCATCCACGCATGGCGTGGATCTACGGTGTCGACCAAGGGCGACACCTACCAGCAGCAGAAATCTGTCGAGGGCGGGGTGGGTCCGGTTGCGGGGGCGTGAGCCGCATGGATGCGGCGACCGAGCTTACATGGACGTACTTGCAGCGCCCCCCGCAATTGGACCCACCCTGCCATCCCTCAGGAAGCCGGCTGTTGCTGTTGCTCCAGCCGTTGCCTCCGCGGGTGCCGGGCGCCGCCCGGCTCAGGCGCCGAAGCGCTCGTCGTCCATCGCCATCAGCGGGGCGGCGCCGGCCTGGATCGCGGCGGCGTGGGCGAGGGTGCGCGGCAGCACGCGGGCGAAGTAGAACCGTGCGGTCTCGCGCTTGCCCTGAGCGAAAGCGGCGCCGTGCGCGCTGGCATCGGCGGCCGCCACGCTGCGGGCCCACCAGTAAGCCAGCACCACGTAGCCCGAATAGAACAGGTAGTCGTAGCTGGCTGCACCCAGTTCGTCCGGGTTGGCGGCCGCGCGCTGCAGCACGTCCAGGGTCAGCTTGCCCCATTCGGCGGCCTTGGCGCGCAGCGGGCCGATGAACTCGGCCAGCGCTTCGTTGCCTTCGTTGGCCTTGGCGAACGCCTCGATCTCGGCCAGCATCAGCTTCAGGCCGGCACCCTGGCTGGACGCGGTCTTGCGGCCGATCAGGTCCAGCGCCTGGATGCCGGTGGTGCCTTCATACAGCGTGGTGATGCGTGCATCGCGGGCCAGCTGCTCCATGCCGTGTTCGCGGATGTAGCCGTGGCCACCGAAACACTGCAGGGCGTTGTAGGTGTTCTCGATGCCCCATTCGGTCTGGCAGGCCTTGGAGATCGGGGTCAGGAAGCTCACCAGGGTGTCGGCGCGCTCGCGCTCGGCGGCATCCTCGGCGTGGTGGGCGACGTCGATCAGGGTGGCGGCGTGCAGGGCCAGCAGGCGGCTGCCCTCGACCAGTGACTTCACCGTCAGCAGCATGCGGCGCACATCCGGATGGACCAGGATCGGGTCGGCCGGCTTGTCCGGGAACTTGGCGCCGCTCAGGGCGCGCGACTGCAGGCGCTCACGGCTGTACTTCAGTGCGTTCTGGTAGGCGCGCTCGGACAGGCCGATGCCCTGCAGGCCGACGCCCAGGCGCGCGGTGTTCATCATGGTGAACATGGCCTGCAGGCCCTTGTGCGGCTGGCCGACCAGGTAGCCCTGCGCACCATCGAAGTTCATCACGCAGGTGACCGACCCCTTGATGCCCATCTTGTGCTCGATCGAGCCGCAGCGCAGTGCGTTGCGCTCGCCGACGTTGCCTTCGCGGTCGACCTTGAACTTCGGGGTGACGAACAGCGAGATGCCCTTGGCACCCGGAGGGGCGTCGGGCAGCTTGGCCAGCACCAGGTGCACGATGTTGCCGGTCAGGTCGTGCTCGCCGGCAGTGATGAAGATCTTGGTGCCGGTGATCGAATAGCTGCCATCGGCATTCGGCTCGGCCTTGGTCTTGAGCAGGCCCAGGTCGGTGCCGCAGTGCGGTTCGGTCAGGCACATGGTGCCGGTCCAGCGGCCCTCGATCAGCGGCTTCAGGAAGGCCTCGTGCTGCCAGGCCTCGCCGTGCTGCTTCAGCGCTTCGATGGCGCCGTGCGAGAGCAGCGGGAAGTTGCCCCACGCCAGGTTGGCGGCATTGATCATTTCGTTGAGCGGCACGCCCAGGGTGTGCGGCAGGCCCTGGCCGCCCAGCTCCGGCGAGGCGGTCAGGCCGGTCCAGCCGCCATCGACGAACTGGTCGTAGGCCTGCTTGAAGCCGGGCGGGGTGGTCACTTCACCGGAGGCCTGGTCGAGTACGCAGCCGATCTCGTCGCCGACGCTGTTGAGCGGGGCCAGCACGGTGGCGCTGAAGCGGCCGGCTTCTTCCAGCACGGCATCGACCACGTCGGCGGTGGCGTCGGTGAAGCCCAGGCGGGCGAACAGGGGTTCGACCTTGAGCACATCGTGCAGGGCGAAACGGAGGTCGGAAAGCGGGGCGGTGTAGCTGCTCATCGGTACGTCTCGATTGGATCAGGGACAGGGGGAGCGGCGCCGGGCGCCGCGGCGGAAAGCGGGAGTCAGCGCAGCACGCCCGGCAGGCCCGGGGCCTGGTTGAGGGTGCTGCGGCTGCTGATGTCGAAGCTGCGCTGCTTCTTTTCCTGCGGCGTGGCTGCCACCGTTCCCTTCAGGCCATAGGCCAGGGTGCGGTTGCTGGCCAGCGCATCGGCCACCACCAGGCGTGCGGCCGAGCTGGGCACCAGGTTGACCTGGATGACGTCGGCCGAGGTGCCGCCGATGGAAATGCCCGGCTTGGCCTGCAGGGTGCCGGCGTCGCTGTCGCCGACGGTCAGCGCCAGCGCGACGTCATCGAAGGTCATGGGCATGGAGCTGTAGTTCTGCAGGCGCAGGGCCACGGTCCAGTTGCCGTCGGCGCGCACGGTCAGCTGCTGCAGGCTGGCCGCCGGTTCCGAAACACGCTTGACGATGCCGTTGTTGCAGGCAACAAGGGCGAGGGTGCACAGGACGATCAAGGCGATACGGAAGCGGTGGAGCATGGGCGCAGGTCCTCTGGAGGGGTGCGTTGGATAAGCATACTACGGCGTATGGTCGTTTGGATCGCCTGTGGCGACCCGTCGCAGAGGGTAGCGCGTGAAGATGGCGGCCGGGCGTGCGCGGCGCCGGATGGCGCGCGCGTGGTGCGCCGGATGCGGCGCGGTTCAGTCGGCGGGCGTATCGCGAATCGGAGCCATCAGGCGCAGTGGGCCGAGGTCGTAGCCCATCGTCTCGGCTTTCTCTTTCAACTGTTCGAACCGGGCGCGATCCATTTCCGGCAGGCGCGAGAGGATCCACAGGTACTTACGGTCCGGCTCACCGACCAACGCCCACTGATAGTCCGGGTCCAGTGCCAGGACCCAGTAGTCCGCCCAGACCAGTGGCACCCAGCTCAGCCAGTCCGGCACGAAGCGCACCTGCAACTGGCCGGGATGGCCGGCAACCGGGCGTGCCACGCCTTCAGCAACCACGCGTTCTCCGTCGCCGTTGCGGCAGGCATTGGTGACACTGATGCGGCCATCGCGGCGCAGCCCGTAGTTGGCGGTGATTTCGCCAACGCACTGCTTCTGGAACGACACCGGAAGATGCGCGATCTCGTGCCACTGGCCTGCGTAGCGGTCGATGTCCAGCGTGTCGACTGCGCGCACCGGTTCGGCGGCGATCACCGGGGAGGCGGCCAGCAGCAGGCAGGCAAGCAGGGTGGGGCGCAGAGGCATCGGCAGGCTCCAGGCAGGAGTCTGGAGCTTAGGCGAGCGGCCACGGGCGCGTGTAAAGGTTCCATGCGCCGGCACCATTGCCGTCGTCGGTTGCGGCTACTGCTCGAACGGGCGTTGACTGCGCTCGTCGCCGTCAAAGGTAAGTGTCCGCGTATGCAACGTGCCGCTGCCCATATCCCATTTGAAGGTGTCCAGCCCTCCGCCGCCAGTTCCCTTGGAATGCAGGCGTACTGCGCCGCGGGTCAGATTGTCGGTCAGCAGCAGTTGCGCGGAGCCGTTGGCGTCCACACGGAGTCCGGCCCGGTCCCGCCACCGGTCCTCGCCCTGTCCCTTCGGGGCGTCCAGAGCAAGAGCGACGCTGTTGTCCTCGAACGTGCTCAGGCCGCCTCGCTCGGCGCCGGAAGCGTCGAAAATCAGGATGCCGGCAGCGCGGCTTCGTCGCCCTTCTTCTACGCTGTCCTGGCCAATCTCCACCCGTACCACGCCGTGCTCGTCGAGTACCTGCAGCTGCCGCGTGCTCAAATGATCGACGTGTAATGGGGCATCGCGCTGCGAAAGCAGCCAGGCCGTGACTGCGGCCAAGCCAAGCAACAATACGGACAGCCCGGCAACCAGCCATTGCAGGCGACGCAGCGATTGCCGTAGTTGGGACAGGGAAGGGGTGTCATCCATGTCATCAGTGCTCCATGCAGTGAACCAAGGACGGTACTACAGAGACGGCAGGCACGATCGCGCAAAAAAAAAGACCTGCATTTCTGCAGGTCTCTGAAGATGGTGGCCGAAGACGGAATCGAACCGCCGACACGGGGATTTTCAATCCCCTGCTCTACCAACTGAGCTACTCGGCCAAATTGTGTGGCAACCGTGATCAAACCCGGTTTCCGGAAAAAAAAGACCCGCATTTCTGCAGGCCTTCGAAAGTGGTGGCCGAAGACGGAATCGAACCGCCGACACGGGGATTTTCAATCCCCTGCTCTACCAACTGAGCTACTCGGCCACGTGTTTCGTTGCAGCGAGGTCGCTGCCAAGGACGCGTATATTACGGAGGTCGGCTGCCTTCGGCAAGCGTTTTGCCAAGATTTCTTCACATTGCCGTCTGCGCGCTCGCAAGTGCTTGATCCTTCGTCCTGGGGCGGGGCGTGGCCAGTCGATCATCGTCTGCGGTGGAAATCAGCAGATCGCCGCGATCGCCAAAGCTGCAAGGGCAAGGGCTGCGCCGGACCCGCGCCGGTCCGGGTGATGGAACGCTGTTTTCGTGGCCGCCATCGGGGATGGCTGCGGCGTAGTGTCGGCACTCCTTTCCTGATGCTGGCAACAGCAGAGACCTGGCCATGTCCGATCCCTCGACCACCTCCCGCATCGTGCTTGCGTCGCGTCCGCAGGGGGCGCCAAGTGCAGCCAACTTCCGCCTGGAACAGGTTGCGTTGCCGTCATTGGCCGATGGCGAGGTGCTGCTGCGCAACCGCTACCTGTCGCTGGACCCGTACATGCGTGGACGCATGGACGAGGGCCCGTCGTACGCCGCGCCGGTGGCGGTGGACGCGGTGATGGAAGGGCAGACCGTGGCCGAGGTGCTGCAGTCCAACGCCGAGGGCGTAGCCGCAGGTGAGCTGGTGCTGGCGCCGGGTGGCTGGCAGACCCACGCGGTGCTGCCGGCCAGGGCACTGGGGCGCCGCCTGGACCCGGCCGGACTGCCGCTGAGTACCGCGCTGGGCGTGTATGGCATGCCCGGCTTCACCGCCTATTCCAGCCTGCATGAAATCGCCCGTTTGAAGCCGGGCGAGACGCTGGTGGTGGCTGCCGCGACCGGGCCGGTGGGCGCGACCGTGGCCCAGCTGGCCAAGCTGCAGGGCGCGCGCGTGGTCGCCATCGCCGGCGGCGAAGCCAAGCGTGCCTATCTGCAGACGCTGGGCGTGGACGTGGCGCTGGATCATCGCGCGGCTGATTTTGCCGATCAACTGCGCGCGGCAGTGTCCGCCGGCATCGACGTGTACTTCGAGAATGTCGGTGGCCATGTGCTGGATGCAGTGCTGCCGCTGCTCAACGACTTCGCCCGCATTCCGGTGTGCGGCACCATCGCCACCTACAACGAGCGGGGCGTCGAGCAGCCCGGCCCGGACCGGTTGCCCGCACTGTTCAGCCAGATCCTGCGCCAGCGCCTGACCGTGCGTGGTTTCATCGTGCACGACTTCAACCATCTGTGGCCGGAGTTCGAACGCGAGATGCCGCAATGGCTGCGCGACGGCCGCATCCAGTACCGCGAGGATGTGGTGGAAGGGCTGGAGAATGCGCCGGAGGCGTTCTTCGGGCTGTTGCAGGGGCGCAACTTCGGAAAGCTGGTGGTGAAGCTGGATTGAGGCCTTGGCGGTGTGCCGACCAAGGTCGGCACCTACGGGAAGCTGGGTGTGCCGACCAAGGTCGGCACCTACGGGAAGCTGGGTGTGCCGACCAAGGTCGGCACCTACGGGAAGCTGGGTGTGCCGACCAAGGTCGGCAGCTATCGGAAGCTGGGTGTGCCGACCAAGGTCGGCACCCACGTCAGGCAGTCGAGGCCTTTTCCCGGCGCAGCAGTTCGCGCTTGCGCGCTACGCCCCAGGCATAGCCGGACAGGTCGCCATCGCGGCGCACCACGCGGTGGCAGGGCACGGCCACCGCCAACGGATTGCTTGCGCATGCGCGTGCGACGGCACGGCTTGAGCGCGGCGCGCCGATACGCGCGGCGATATCCGCATACGAGGTAGTGTGCCCGCGCGGAATCTGCTGCAGTGCCTGCCACACCCGTTGCTGGAACGCGGTGCCACGGATGTCCAGCGGCAGCGTGGCGCCCCGCGAAGGATCCTCGACCATGCCTACGACCTGTGCCACCAGTTGCTCGTAGCCCTGGTCGGCGCCGACCAGTTCGGCTTGGCGGAAGCGTTGCTGCAACGACTGCAGCAGTGTCTCCGGATCGTCGCCGAGCAGGATCGCGACCACGCCGGTCCCGCTGCTGGCCACCAGCACGCTGCCCAGTGAGCTTTCGGCAAGCGCGAAGTGGATGACTTCGCCGCGCCCCCCTGCGCGCCATTGCTTGGGCGTCATGCCCAGCAACTTCGGTGCGTTCTCGTAGAAGCGTCCACTGGATCCGAAGCCAGCATCGTGGAAGGCGTCGGTGATGCGTTCCTGTTGTTCCAGCCCGGTGCGCAGGCGGTCGGCGCGCAGCGCGGCGGCGTACTGCTTGGGGGTCAGCCCGGTGGACTGCTTGAACAGGCGATGCAGGCGCGTCGGGCTGCAGCCAGCGATATCGGCCAGTTCCTGCAGCGAGGGTTCGTCGAGGCTGGTCTGCAGGTGGCGGCAGACCCGTTCGATGCGG
Organism: Stenotrophomonas sp. STK17_22; assembly: GCF_051983905.1. Classification (NCBI taxonomy): domain Bacteria; kingdom Pseudomonadati; phylum Pseudomonadota; class Gammaproteobacteria; order Lysobacterales; family Lysobacteraceae; genus Stenotrophomonas; species Stenotrophomonas sp. STK17_22. The sequence goes on along the minus strand of NZ_CP197010.1, from coordinate 3,581,549 downwards.
TCATCGAGGGCGGTGGTGGCGGTACTGTCCATGGCCGGATTCTGGCACGTGCCGGTGCTGCGGAAACTCCGTTTCCTGCACTCACCTGTGAGGCCCGGAAACGGAGTGTTGGCGGGCCGAACGCACGGCATCGTGGCGGCCACTTCACAACCGGTACCACGACCATGCGCCTGAACAACAAGATCGCTCTCATCACCGGTGCCAGCGCCGGTATCGGCCGCGCCAGCGCGCTGCGCTTCGCCGCCGAAGGAGCAAAGCTGGTGCTCAACGCACGGCGGCCGGAGCCGCTGCAGGCGCTGGCCGAGCAGATTCGCGCTGCCGGTGGCGAAGCCGTGGTGCATGCCGCCGACGTGGCCAACCCGGGCACGGCGCAGGCGCTGGTCGATCTGGCCCAGCAGTCATTCGGCGGCCTGGACATCGCGCTCAACAATGCCGGCATGCTCGGCCCGGGCGTGCCGGCGGCGGAGTTTCCGGTGGATGCCTGGCGCGAGGTGATGGCCACCAATCTCGACGCCGCCTTCCATGCGGCACGCGCGCAGCTGCCGGCACTGCTGGCGCGCGGCGGCGGCTCGCTGGTGTTCGTTGGCACTTTCGTCGGCCACACCGTGGGATTCCCGGGCATGGCGGCCTATGCGTCAAGCAAGGCCGGGCTGATCGGCCTGAGCCAGGTGATCGCTGCCGAATACGGTGCGCGCGGTGTGCGCAGCAACGTACTGCTGCCCGGTGGCACCGATACGGAGATGGGCCGGCAGGCCGCACCGACCGGCGATGCCCGCGACTTCGTGCGCTCGTTGCACGCACTCAAGCGCCTCGCCGAGCCGGAGGAGATCGCCAATGCGGCGCTGTTCCTGGCCAGCGATGAGAGCAGTTTCGTTACGGGTACCGCGATGCGCGTGGAGGGTGGGGTGTCGATCACCCGTACCTGAGCGCGGTCACGTGCGTGGTGAGTAGCGAATGCCGCTGCTGGCCATGAAGCCTTTCGGATCGAAACGGGCCCAGGCTTCGCCCCAGTTGAACCGGGCTTGGCCGCCGCTCAGCTTGCGACCCAGCGCCGCACCCAGCGTGCGGCGCATGAAGGCGACTTCTGCATCGATTGCGGCCTGGGTCGGCCAGCCGTCTTCCAGTGCTGCACCGGGTAGATCGACCCCCATCGTCACCATGTCGAGCTGTTGTCCGAGGAAGCACAGGCTGATGCCAGCGGGCGCACCGCCTAGGCTGAGCCGGTGCAGGCTCAACCAGTGATAGCCGGTGCCGACATCACGCTCCCCACTTACCAAGGCGGTAAAGGCGATGCGCGCTTCATCCAGTGAGAGCGTGGGGCAGATCAAGGCCGGCAGATTGCCGAGCTGGATGCTGCCGTCGGTCGCATCGAGGCGCATCGGCACGGCGTGTGCTGCGTGCTGGGCAGAAGAGGGCATGGCATACCGGTGGGCGTGGTGCCTCGGATTCTGGCTGCACGGGGGCCGCAGCGGCAAGCCAGTGCCTGCACATGACGTTGGCACAGGACTGACCTGTGGCCCGGTCATGCTGAGGCGGCCTACGTGCTCGCTGGCATGCTGCCACAGGTCGATTGCCAAGACTCGATCACCGGGTGGAGGATGAGCGACGAAGCGGAGCGCTATCTCGTTGAGGCCGCCGCGTGGAACCATGGCGATGCCCGCGATGTGCTGGCCCGGCAGGCTTGCCGCAGCAAGTCCGGGTTGAACCGAGCATTGGAGGCGCGCATTGCAGAGCTGGCACATGACGGCGACTGACTCCTACAGAATCACCAGGCAGCCGGCCCCGAGCCGGTTGCCTACGGTCCACATCGACGCTGACAGGGCGGGCGCGTTTCGAGCCTTGGCGCGGCAGCAGGGCGTAACACCCACCGCAGCCCTTGCGGCACTGGTGAACACGCACGCCAAGGTCCGCGAGCCGTTCTCGGCCCGGGTTCGGGCCAAGGCCGGGCAGGGTAAGCGCTACAGCGATCTTCTTCCGGACCCGAAGGTTCCCAAGTCTCAAGCAGAGCTTCTGGCAGTAGATGCCAAGGCCGCTGGGATCACGCTGGGCGAGGCGCTGAGGCAGCTGGTGGACCGGTGCCTGAGGTATAGCCGGTAAGCAAGAGCGCAAGGTAGACGCAAGCCGAACTGCTCAACCATCTTGATTTCCCTGCGCAAAGTTGATGAAAGCAGGATTTCCCGCCCTTGCCGTGATGAATGAAGCATATCGAGTGGCGTGGGGGCTGACGACAGAGTCAGTCCTCTTCATAGATCTTCGTCAGAAGGGATCGCATATCTTCCTCTGAAGCCAAGGGATCGGCCGTTCCAATAAGCGCTTGGAGTTTGAGCAGATCTGGATGCTCCCCCGACTTTGAGATGAAGAAGCGATGCGACAACGCTGCAGATGCACTATTGATCTCCTTCAGTTGAGCCCAGGCGCTCTCTCCCTTCCGCACTGCGGCAATGCATCGCGTGGGGGAGACTGGGAGGTAGATCTGATCCAGCGGAGAATCTTCGTCAAAATCTCCGATGGGCAAGCGAGGTGAGCGATCAGCGCGAAAGCCGATTGCGGCGCAGTCCCCAAGAATGAACTCATCGCCTACGGATGCATTGATGACGGAAAAATCGTAAAGCTGGGTGAGAGAGGCCACTCGCTCCGGGATCGTCGGGTCATCTTCGAAGACTCTGCGGAAAGCTCTATCGGCCATTTGCGCGCTTTCATGATCCATGCGTGCAAAAAGCTCAGCAGCCAAGGCTCTCCCGTTGATCTGCATCTGGGCTATTATCTGCTCACGTCGCCTGTGCCACTCCTGTTAGCCGAGAAACTAGCTTTGCGCGCATCTCGCGAGGCATGGGGGGAAGTTTCTTCAGTTCCCCTTGGATGACTTCCTCAAGTTTGGACTTGTCGCTCCAGTAGGCTTCTATCTCCTGGCGTCTGATGCCGTGCGTCTGGATCAGTCCCGCCAGCTCGTTGATGAAAACTTTCACCGTGGTCTCGAGCGACTCTCGCATCTTCTTCGTTCTTACCGCAAGTGCAGCAACGAGCAGCGCCTGCTCACCTTGCGAAACGCTGGATGGGTTCTCGTTCAGCCGATTAAGTATCAGGGCGAGTCGGTTCTCGCTCTCCGTAACGTTGTCGTCAGCGCACGATTCTTCTGGATTTCCGTAGAAATCCCTTTCTTGCCCTAGGCCCATGGTGCTGGGCGCATAGCTCCGCGTGCTCTCGTGGGCGTGCACGTAGTCCTGCGTGCCGCTCGTTCGGTAGCGAAAGGTGCGTTGCAGGAATCGAGGGAGGTAATGCTGTCGTCGGCCGGCCATATCTCATCATGCTCCAACTTGGGAAGTTTGGCACCTGCCGAATAGCTGCCCTTAGGCGGGCGGATTTGCCCTTGCCTCTCGCAGCGGTACCCAGTGGCGTCGGATGTATAGGGAAAGCGTTGCCCATCTAGCCTGGCGGGCTGTTGAATGCTAGCTCCGCAGCTGCATGTCGCGGCCGCTCGGGTTAAGCTAAATACTCGGGATGTCCGGTCGGATCGGTCAGGTTAGCTTGGTGGCCGACGTGAAGATTTTTGGGTGCACGTTGGATGGTGCAATAAGGCCGGGGTGGTGGGATACAATGCGGCAATCCGGCAGGCTGATTCAGGGGATGGGCAGCGGAATGTGCAGCATGAGTGACGTTCGGCGGACACTTCAAGAAAGGAGTGCCGTTTGGGCTTACCAGCAGTTTCAGTTTGCTTATCCCGAACTGGAGTCGATCCTGCACGGCGAGGATGGTCGTTATGAAATCCACGTCGTGGGTCCTGTGGGCGATTGGGACGAGCTTTCCCGAATTTTTGATAGAGAGATTCGACCAATCACCGCCAATGTGAAGTTGGTGAGTGAGCCGCCCTCCCTTGAAAAGCTGAACATCTCGACCACAGCTGCTGACGACGCCTGGTTGATCAACGAGCCGATGACCCACCCCTGGATCAATGATCTGCTGAGCCTTGCTGCACCCGGTCTGCCTGCGGGAAATTTGGTGTTTAAGTTCGACCTTGATGGCTTCTTCTTTGAGCATCAAGGGTTGTCGAATGAGGAGCTGGCATCTGTAGATGCAGCGTACCGGAAACTTCAGTTGCCAGGGTCTTTGCGCTTCGCGCAGCTGTCCGCGTCTCCTACAAAGGAAGAAGTAGTTTCCGCCGCGGTCGCGCCTGAGAATTTTCTCGATCTGCCAGTCGTTCGACGGTTCAGGGCTTCATCTCAAGCTATCCGCGGGCTGGTTGAAGAAGATGAGGACTCTTGGCGAGAGTTCACCAGTTCCCGCAGTCAACAGCGGTTCTCCAGGAGCGAGTCGAGTCGTGAAAAGTTCTCGGTACTGTTCGGTGCAGATGATCTAAGTGACGTAAAGCTGGCTGAGCTATTGTGCATCTACGATGTCGTCAACATCGTGCCAACCTATGACCTGGGGTGGCTTGGTCGCCACGAGATTGACTTGGCTTCCTTTGAAGAGCTTGTCGGCATGGGGAGGATAAGGCTCGTACTGCCGGTGCCGGTCGCTCGTTATCCTTCGTCTCTGGTAGAGGCGGCCGTTGGAGCAAACAAGTCCTCGGTGATCCTGAGCCGGCGCCTGGCTTCGCTTACGGTGTCGCACGGGCAGCACAAGGATCCACTCCTGTATGGACCATTCAGTAACCAAGAGCGCATTGATCTCCTGCGAATGATTCAATCTGTCGGATCTTCGACTCCGTTGGCCCCTTTGGTCTCGGCCTACGGCAGGGTCCTTAGGCAACAGCATACCGCGTTGTTCCGTCATGGCGCGGTTGCGACCATGGAGTCCGGCTTTGGAGCACTGGTAGGGGAGTTGGTGCACGCGACACGCGGCGTCGATGCGCGCTTGGAGCTGAGCCACGCCGGCGCCATGGTCGAATGGGCGGCGTGCCTTGGTGCGACCTACTTGCCCCGCGAGTTTGCTGATTACGATGAGTCCGGCAATGCAACCACCATCGCCAACTACTTTAACCGGACGTCTGGAACGACTCCTGGACACGTCGCGGATCGAATGCATCGCGTCGTCGATGGCCTTCTAGCCCCGCGAGGCTTGTCAGCGTTGGAAGTGGCTCGGGGCACAACTGCCGAATCGTTCTGGAAGTTCCGCCGGGTGGCGCGCGGCCTATTGACGGCGGATATCGATCGAGAGGAGCTGAGTCAGGCGGTGAGAATGCTTAACGACGATGTCCGGTCCTTTGAGCGTCGGCGAGAGTTTCAAGCCAAGTACCACATAAGAACTACATTGACGGAACTGGTCACGCTTCCGCTTAACACCAAGATTGATTTGCTATTTCCGGGCGCGTCTTTCGTTGCTGCAAGCCTCGCTCGCATCTGCAAGACCGTGCTTAAGGACAGGGGGGTGTTTCCGAGTGAGGAGGGGCCTTGGGGAGACGTTGTGGATGCCATCCATGGGTTGGCTACGTGGACGTCACTGGATGCGGTCGTTATATCGAGAGCCCGTGACCGACTGAGGAATTGATTGCCGTGTGCGCAGAGGACGGGTGCTGCGGCGAACGAGCCTAGCCGGTGAATTTCCATTCCCTGGACTGCCTGGGCTGGCCCTGGCGCGTTCCAGTTACCCACTATGACATTGGAGTGGCGGTGGGGTTTCAAAGTAGGTGCCCGCTGGCTATGATCCGCCTGAGGACCACGGTAGGTCCATAGGTATTGGCATGGCGACGATCCAGGTTCATGCAGGGGATTTTGGTAAAGGAAAGGCCACATTGATGATGGGAGTCATCACGTTCGCGTGGCAGGCGGGGGATGGTTGGGCCGGGGGTTCGCTGCTCCTAAAGGACATTGAATCCGTGGATGTCGCTACGGAGGAAAGTGTTAAGCGGATAGGTGGAACAGTAGGGTGGGGCTTGGTGGGTGGTGCATTGCTGGGCCCGCTCGGGCTGCTCGCAGGGCTGCTGGCAGGTGGTCGGAGTAAGGACATCACGTTCGTGGCGAAGACCAAGGGAGGCAAGAAATTCCTAGCGACCACAGATTCGGCATCATTCAAAAAGATTGCCGCCGCCGCCTTTTGAGTTGTCTGAGTGATCTAATCATGTGCTAGGTGACCTCTGGTTCTTCAGCAGAGAGGCGTACCAGCATTTGTTCTTCCGTTCACAGGAGAGGTCTGCATGCTTGAGTTGTTCACTATCTCGTCGAAAACGCTTTGTTTCATTCTTTCCGCAGATCCGGCAAGTCTCAACGCAATTCAGGGTGCTATTCGACGTGCCCTCGAAGACGGAAATTCGCCAGACGAGCTGGAGGCAATGCGCCAGAGGGCGTGCCTTTCGGAACATTTGGGGACTTACTCAGTCAGCTCGGAAGGTCGGGCGCGGCGACTTTAGCCTTCCAGTAATCTGTTTTGCATGGTCGTTGAGGTGATACATGCAACGTCCTGGCGGCCTGCTGTATGCGTGGCAGGCCGTGGGTAGGTCGCGCTGGTCCCTTTCGGATCCTATTCTTGTCGCGCCAAGTTCAAGCCTAGTTGCCTTACCTCATCGCTCCAAGCCCGGTAGTCATCCAGCGGCATAGGGGCCTCCAAGCCACGCTCCACCCGTTCCAGGTATCTGCCCTTCCGGGCCATCGCCCCTCGATACAACAACTCGGCTTCTTCCAGTCTATCCGCCCGCTTCGCGGCCCGCAGCTGGGCTAGCCGACGAACCGAATCCGGGTTCGTGGATAGCACACGGGGAGCATGAGGAAGAGGCGGACCGCCTGTCAGGGGAACCCGCTTGTTGTTGCTCACTACGTCACGGACCAGGTGGTGCCAGCACTCCCGCCAGTCCTCTGCACCGACCGGGCCACCGCCTGGCACGTCCAACGGCGCGACGATCCCATGGGCCTCAATGAGCGCCCAAACCGCCCCTAGGAAGGCTCCCGCCGGCAGGCGCAGGAGGTGGGTGTGGTCCTCCGCCAGCACCTCACCCCCATCCCGCATTCGCAACGCCAGCAGGGCCTCGCCCAGTGCTAGGGCATCGCCCGCACGGGTGCTCCAGCCAACTACGCACACTCGCTCACCATCGACCATCCCAGCCCACGCATGGACCCGGAACCGGGGCTTGTTGAAACGAGAAGTTAGGTGGTCCAGCACGCGGCCCCTCTTCGCATGGCGGCTGAGTGGGGTGAAGTGGTTCTCGGCATACAGCAACGCCGACCTACGGCGTTCTAGCAGCAGGGCCGCTCGGTCAGTGGGCGCTGTCGCTTGCCACTCTGACCAGCTCACCAAATCGCGAAGGCCCTTTGCAGCAGCGCAGGTTCGGCAGGCAGGCGCCCAGTTCTCGCTGACTTGGGCTGGACCACCCAGTTGTGGCGGCACCAGTGCTACGGCTTGCCAAGCACGGCCACTGGTGCCCTCCAGAGGGGCGGAGCAGAACGCGCAGCACGAACCAAACTCTGCCAGCAGCGCTTTGCGGTTCCAGCGCTGTGAGAACTTGCGCGCGGGGGCTTCGGCACGGGCAACGGCTTCAAGGAACGGGACGGTATCAAACACCGCATGCCCCCACGCCGTTCAAAACTGCTTTCGTCCCCCGACTTCGCAACGCGACGAGAGCGGCCCGGCAGTGGCTTGAGAAAGATTTGACTAAAACGACCTGGCGGGCCTCTGGGAGCATCCTCGCACCAGGCAGCCAGTTCCCCAGTCCCCGCACTGGCAAATGGCAGAAAGCCCGCCAGTGCCCCTCCCTGCGCTGAGCAAGGTGGTGGCTTTCGGTAACGCTGACCCGGCTAAAACGCAACTCCAAAAACCCTTGAAGAAGACCGCAACCGTTTGGGTGCCGTCTGAGTTGTTGGTGACTTCGACGTTCTTGCCCGCCTTTGCTGTCGAACCCGAGCCGGTCCCGGCGGTTCCGTCCACGCCATCGTTGCCGGCAGGCCCCTGCGCTCCTGGTTGCCCTTTCAAGCTTGCCAGCCAATCTTGTTCATTGCCCTGGAAGCCGTTGGCCAGCGCCACCTCGTAGGCGCTTAGCCCATCGACACCACGCGGGCCCGGGGTACCCGTGCCGCTGCCTGGGTTTTGCTCAAGGGAAGTCACGCGTCCATCTAGGTCGTCCAAAGCGGCTCCCACGGTTTGATGAGTGGCCCCGCTCCGGAACTGATAAATCGGCGCTACAAAGTTCCCATTAACGAACGTGGCACCACCGCCAAGCGCTTGTGCGGCCTGACGGACCTGCCCGAGGTTCGCTACATCGGTGTCGGACGTCCCGGCCCGCACGTTGGTAATCCGGCGGGAGCTCTGGCCTCCGCCCTCAGAAGTGGCGCCTACGCTGACTTCGTCGCTGGCCCAGCAACGGCTATTGGAGCCCAAGGCGACGCAATCCTACGCCCGTGACTCGGCCCCGACGCCCACCGCCACAGACTGGCGTGCATCGGCGACGGCAGAGGAACCAAGGGCAACAGCGTGATCGGCGTTGGCCTGGGCCAAGTTGCCTTGTGCGATCGAAGCGTTGCCTCGCGACCTGCTGAAATAGCCTATCGACATCGACAGGTCTCCACTTGCTTGTGACTGAACACCGACCACTAAGGAGTGGACGCCGGTAGCCGCGGATTGGGTTCCCAGTGCGATCGCCGCTTCACCGCTGGCGTAGCTCAACGTGCCAGTGGCTACCGCGTTCGCCGCTTCACCGCTGGCGTAGCTCAACGTGCCAGTGGCTACCGCGTTGACGGCCGTCGCATTTGCGCCCTGGCCCGTGGCGATGGAGTTCACGCCGGAAGCTTGCGCGTTTGTTCCTGAGGCAATCGCGTTGTCTGCGGAGGCGCTGGCTTGAACGCCGGTTGCAATCGCCCCGTCGCCGGACGCATTGGCGTATGCGCCCGTTGCAGTGGCATTCGGACCTGAAGCTTGTGCGTATTCCCCGGTGGCGGTGGAGTTGGGGCCTGAAGCGGTAGCCCCGGTTCCTGTGGCGGTTTGAGCAAACGATGGGGAGGAAAGCAACGTGGCTCCCATCAAAGCCGTTAAGATCGAAATGCGAAGCGACGACATGAAAACCCTCCCCACTATGAGTTGATACTTAACCCATAGCAGGGGATTTCATTTGCGCAAGGCGATCAGGCGATCTTTCTCAAGCTGTTAGGAAAGGTCGCAGAACAAACCCGCTCCGGGATAGCCAAGCTCCATGCGTAGCGGTTTTCATTGCTCCACAGCAAGCACTCGGTTGCCATGCCGGCAGGGCACCACTGCGGTGTCAGGGCTAGGGCCAGGGCGTACGGCGCGGGTTTGCCAATGACGGGAGCAAACGGGCGGCGCGGCTTTCCGTTTCGGTGGGCCCACTTCGCCTGGACGCATTCGGCCCTGAGCTCGACGTGGGGGTAGTCCTTCGGACTGGTCCACCGGCCTCCCCAGTTCAACCCGACCATTTCTGACAGCTCGCCGAACCGAAAGTAGCCGGCCATCACATGCGGATCGCCCAGGTCCCAGCTGGGCTGCCCGTTGACGAACACGGCTGCATCCAGTGCCAGACCAAAGTTATGGCAACTGCTGTAGGCACCAACGGTGGTGACGCCAGAAGCTGAAGCGAGGAGCGCAGCCTGTCGCTCTGGCGAACGGTAGCCCTCAAGTGGGCGCACGTCGAACCCTTCCACAGCAAGCTGGGCTTGGACGGCTTCCACCTTTTCCCTCAAAGCAGGAGAGACCCCTTTCCAAACCCGGCCACTCTTCGGATGGAAGAATCGGTGGATAGCGCCATGCGATTTTGGGGGTTGGTAAGCCCAGGCGGAGAACGGCTTGGGTTTGGGTTCGACGGTCGAACACCCAGCCAAGGCCAGACAAGCCAGAGCAGCGGCGATTGTAAAGCGGAGTTGCATGCTGTCCTCCCAGAAAGATCATTGGATGCTTTCAGGGGTAGTGGATTTCTAGGAAGGCGCAAGCAAGCTAAAAGAAAGCCCCCGAACAACCGGGGGAGGAGGCCTGTTGCCGAGGGCTTAGAGAGGCCCGGGACTAAAGTCCCAGCCTCGTTGCAAGGCATAGCATGCAAAGATTGAAAGTCAATCTGGGAAGCTATGCCGCGATCACCACGATGTCGCCTGCCATAGAGGCATCGTTTACGGCATCGATATCGAAGTGATCGACCCCGAGGAGATCGGCTTGATATGTCAGGGCTGGGATGGTCTGCTTTCCGCTCTCAATGAACGAAACTACTTGGCCCAGCTGGTCTTCGGTAATGCGGAAGGAAAGGTCTCGATCAGAAGTCAGTGCCTTGACGCGGTTTCCGTTGAGCTCATCAAGGTCTTGTGCGAGGTTGTGAAGAGTTTCTTGGCCGCGCTTGCGAGCACCCACCTTGGTTTGAACTTGGGCGAGGAACAGCCCAAGGTTTACCAAGCGGTCTTGGAGCACCTGGATGTCAATCAGGCGGTCCAGGTTGCTTGCTGCTTTGACGGCGTGGCGCTGCAACACCAGCTTGGTGAACTGGTATTGCTCATGGAAGTCCTGAATCTTGTGCTTGAGGAGCTCGATATCGTTCTCCTCAAAGTGCTGCTCGCAGGCGAGCACCAGGCCACGAAACCTCGCCTCATCCATCAGCAAACTGCGTTCGTGGGCTTCGCTGACCATTTGAAGTGTTTGAGCGATGCCGGCTGACTGCGCTTCGATCTGGCCGCTGATCTTGTTCAGCTTCCTGCAAACGATGACGAAGCCCGCGGTCGTGACGGCCAGATTCAAGCCGGCCATGGCGAGGTTGGCCATCTGTAGTGCTTGAAGTGAACCCATGCTCTGTTGGAGGACATCCATGCCGCCCTGAAGGTTGCCCATGCTGTGTTGCATGGCGGCCTGCAGTTGGGAAATGCTCTGCTGGGCCTGCTGCGGGTCGCCTGGGAATACAAGGTGCGCGGCGATCTGGCCCCCCTTTCCAGTTCCCGCGGCGTATCGCACCACGCCTCCAAAAACGTTTAGCTCTCCAGAGGCGATACGCACAAGGATGTCTTGAAGCTTGGGCAGGTCACGCGCCAGCTCTGCATTGGTCAAAGACATGCTTTCAGCCTCTCAGAATAGTGTTGGAAATCGGCGTCAATGCGCTTGCGACGAATTTTGGCGATCTGAAGGACAGCAGGGACTGTAATGCGGAATGCTGGGCCTGTCGCTTCGTAGAGTGAGTACCCCGCAGCCCCAACCGCGACAGGGCCCGCGACAAACGACGCCGCACGAGCGCTCAAAGCGGATGCAAAGCCTGCGACCCCGCCAGCGGAGGCCAAGCCTGCTGCCGTCCCTGCGTTCTGAACTAGTTGTTGCACTACCTTGTCGATGACCGAGTTGGGCGTGGTCTCGCCGGCGCCCTCTGCAGTTGCATCGTCGGGCGAATATTTCCCGATGGCTCCCACAAGGGCCAACTCTTCGAGAGCATAGACGTCGGCGTCCTCTGGGATCTTGCCAACCAGCTTTTTAGCAACGTCTTTGGCCAGCTCCGAGTATTCGACCCCGGAGGACCGGTAGGTGTTCATTAGAGTGTTGCCGCCGAAGGCGCAGATCTCCTTTTCCAGCACATCAGCAATCGACTGAAGGCTCCCCGCGGCCTTTCGATCAACGATGAGCGCCTTGATGCCAGAGTCGAGCGCTAGCCGTCCCTTGCCGTAGTCGGTGATCAAGTCAGCCAGGACGTCCAGATCTTCACTGCCGGCTTGAGAAAGAAGCTCGGCCAATGGCCGGTTTCGTGGAACGCTGAAATCCATGTTTTCCCCCGTATGGGTTGCCTAACCCGTCTGTCTCTTGGCGTCAGGGCTTTATCTACAATCGGCCCTTCGGATCGGATTCTAACCAAAGCCACCGTAGTCTCGGTCGTTGGAGTCGCACTGAAAGAGATCGGAAGTTCGGTCACTGGGAAAAGCGCGTGCAGCGCTTCTCGGCCATGAAGAGGGAGGGGCGGGCGATGATGAAAGTCAAGGCGGCTCAGGGGCCGAACCGCGGCAGCGCCGTTGTCAGGATCTCGATCAGCCCATGCGGCTGCTCAGTGTGGAAAGGGTTGAGCTACTGGCGCATCTAGTGACTGCCACTTGGTGTCCTTCGGAGGTCGGGGAAAGACGGCGTGGTGCTGTTCTCGGAAAGCGCTTGCGCAGCAGATCGGCGCGCGGCAGCGCCAGCGAGGGCCTTATCAGCAGGGCCGACAGCGGCAGCCAGCGTTGGGGTATCTCGATGCGGCGCCCTTCGGCCAGCATGATCGCCAGGAACTGCAGCGCCGTCACGAGGACATCCGACCAGGTGAATGCAAAAATTGGCGTGTGAAGCTCTGGCGTTCGTATCAGAAAGGATTTCGGGGAAGGGGGGCGGCCGGAGGCGGAAGCGCGGCGTCCAGTTCCCAGCCCCTCAAGGTTGACAGTACCAGCGGCCAGAACTGACTAGCCCGGGCTTGCTGAAGCTCGAGCCGCTGCTTGGCTCGGGTGGGCATTCGACCGGCCCGGCGAGGTACCAGCGGCTCTGCAGAGACCACCGTATGTGTAGCGGGCAAGGCATTTGGTGTCGATCTGCCCGTCCCGTCGGTCTCCACCAGACCATCGAGGGCGGCCGCCAAGGTGGTGATAGGCACCAACCAGCTTCCGCCGAACTTCCTCAGGCCAGGGACGATGAGTCCTCTGGAAAGCTGATCTCGGGTCTGCTCATAGCCGCCCGCACCCGTACGGTTGAGCACGCGGGCCACGTCCTCGACGGTCAGCATCGCCTTGCCGGGGAACATTTCGCGCAGCACAGGCAGGATGCCGGTCATTGCCTTGGGAAAAAGTTGGGAAAAACCATCCTTGGAAAGACCTGTTTTTGCTTGGATTTAGTGGCGTGGAACAACAAAAAAGGTTGGGCAGCTTCCTGTCCAACCTCTTGATAAATAAAGCAAATTTAGTGGTGGAGCCAAGGAGGATCGAACTCCTGACCTCGTCATTGCGAACGACGCGCTCTCCCAGCTGAGCTATGGCCCCACGGCAGGGCTTCAGTCTAGCCAAGCGCCTGCCGCTTGCCAAGCCGATCAAAGGAATTCCATGTCGAGACGCGAGGCACATCAGCGGGTGACTGTGCCGAAACCGCTTGTTTCGCCGGGTTTGGGTGCCGTGCAACGAAATCGTAACAATTTGGGGGATAATGGCGGCTTGCGCAGTTATCCTCCTTTTTGCCGCCCGGCTCGCGCAGGCCGCACGGACGCCTCCCCAGAGCATTTCATGCCCTCCCATTCCGATTCCCGCCGCCTGTCGGGTATGTCGTCTTCCTTCGTTTCCTTCCGCCGCCATCCGCTGGCCCTGGCCTGTGCCGGCCTGGCCCTGGTCGGCAGCTTCGGTGCCGCCGCACAGGACAGCGCGCCGACCCCGACCGGCCTGGACACGATCACCGTGACCGCCGAACACCGTGAGCAGAACCTGCAGGAAGTGCCGGTCTCGGTGGGCGTGGTGCAGGGCGAGCGCATGCGCGACTTCACCGCCGGCGGCGACGACACCCTGCTGGCGCTGTCCGGCCGCGTGCCGAGCCTGTATGCGGAAACCACCACCGGCCGCATCTTCCCGCGCTTCTACATCCGTGGCCTGGGCAACATCGACTTCTACCTGGGTGCCTCGCAGCCGGTGTCGATCATCCAGGATGACGTGGTGCTGGAGCACGTGGTGCTGAAGTCGAACCCGGTCTATGACGTGGACCAGGTGGAAGTGCTGCGCGGCCCGCAGGGCTCGCTGTTCGGCCGCAACAGCACCGCGGGCATCATCAAGTTCGACACGCTGAAGCCGACCCAGGACTACACCGGCCGCGTCAGCGCCAGCTATGCGTCCTACAACAGCGTGTCGATCGACGGCGGCTTCGGTGGCCCGATCAACGACATCGCCTCGTTCCGCGTGTCGGCCCTGTACCAGCACCGCGACGACTACGTCGACAACACCTACAAGGGCCCGAGCGCCGACGGCACCGTCAGCCCGAAGAAGAACGCCATGGGCGGCTTCGATGACCGCAACGTGCGCGCGCAGCTGCTGCTGACCCCGAGCGACCAGTTCTCGATCCTGGCCTCGGCCCACGCCCGTGATTACGAAGGCACCTCAACCCTGTTCCTGCGCGGTGCGCTGACCAAGGGCTCGAACAAGACCGACGTGCCGCGCGACAAGGTCGCCTACGACGAAGCCGGCAATAACCCGCAGGCGTACAAGACCTATGGCGGTTCGGTGAAGGCGCGTTATGACTTCGGCGCGATCGACTTCACTTCGATCACCGCCTACGAAACCACCTCCGGTTACAGCCGTGGCGACACCGACGGCGGTGCCGCGGTGAACTTCCCGGTCAACGGCGTGCCGAACGGCTACGGCCAGTCGATGGGCCGCATCCGTGACCTGGACCAGTGGACCCAGGAATTCCGCCTGGCCAGCCATGACGACAGCGCCCTGCAGTGGCAGGCCGGTGCGTTCTACTTCAACGGCAGCGACACCACCGACTTCTACCAGCGTGCATGGTTCCTGCAGGGCGCGGCCCGCAACCCGAACAACTGGGTGCGCCTGCGCAACAAGAACACCTCGTGGGCCGGGTTCGGCCAGATCAGCTACGCCTTCACCGACAAGTTCACCGTCACTGCCGGCCTGCGCCAGACCAAGGACGAGAAGCACACCCGCCTGCTGAAGACGGCTGACACTGCCGCTGGCGTGGTCACCTACAAGGGCCGCACCGACGTCAAGATGTCCGACACCACGCCGAGCTGGGATCTGAGCGCGATGTATCAGATCACGCCGGACGTGAGCGTCTACGCAAAGGTCGCACGCGGCTTCCGCGGCCCGACCATCCAGGGCCGTTCGGCGGTGTTCAATGCCGACTTCACCACCGCTGATTCCGAGACAATCCTGTCCTGGGAAGCGGGCGTGAAGAGCAGCCTGTGGGACAACCGCCTGCGCCTGAACGCCACCGCGTTCACCTACACTGTCAACGACATCCAGCTCAACGGCAACGATTCGGACGGCAATGGCGTGCTGTTCAACGCCGACAAGGCCAAGGCCTACGGCTTTGAAGCGGACATGGAGCTGCGTCCGATCCCGAACCTGACCCTGAGCGCCGGCCTGAGCCTGCTGCACAGCGAGATCAAGGACAAGCGCGTCTACGCGCAGGTCTGCGGCCTCAACGGCCAGGTGGTGTGCACCGTCGGCGACCCGACCATCAAGGTCGGTGCCAACACCTTCGCGCAGATCGACGGCAACCCGCTGCCGAACGCGCCGAAGTACAACGTCAACCTCGCAGCACGCTACGATTTCCCGGTGAGCGACGCCGGCACCATGTTCGTCTCCACCGACTGGAACAAGCAGGGTTACACCAGCTTCGTGCTGTACGACAGCAAGGAGTTCAACTCCAAGGGTGACTTCGAGGGTGGCCTGAAGATCGGCTACTCGGGCAACTACGGTGCCTACGAAGTGGCGCTGTTCGCGCGCAACATCACCAACGAGAAGAACCTCAAGGGTGTGATCGAGAACTACATGGCCGCGGTCTACAACGAGCCGCGCACCGTCGGTGTCTCGCTGAACATGAACTGGTAAGCCCACCCCGTCGTGTAACGGAAACGGCGCTCATCGAGCGCCGTTTTTGTTGCTGGCCAGGCATCATCCGTGCTCAAGGCGTGGCGCTGACGCCCTTGCCCAGCGCTGCATCGGACGGCGCACTGGGGCCCAGCACCTGCAGCTGCATCGCCTCCATCCGCTCCAGTACCTTGCGCTGCTTGCCGTTGAGGCCGCGCGAGGTGATTGCGATGTGCTTGCGTGCAGCGTCCAACGGCGCGGGTTGGTAGTGCACCCTGAAGCGGCGCAGGGCGCAGCCCGTCAGCTTGTCGACCGGTGCGCAGTCGTTCGCGTTGAAATCGATATCGCCGTCGGCGGCAACAATGAAGGGGCTGAGCAGGATCTGCCCTTCGTGGGCAGTGAAGGCCAGTGGCGCGTGGGCCTTGGCGATGACCGCCTGGATGCGTACGGCAGGGATGTCTTCAGGGACGATCCTGTCATCCCAGTAGCCTTCGGTCGGGCGCGAGGTTTCATAGTTCTGGGTGCCCCATGCCACGCAGTTGCCGGAAGCCACGTGCACCGAGATGCAGACCTGCTGGGAGTGCTGATCGGTCAGGACGCCCGGTGGTACCCAGACCTTCTTCCAGGAATAGAAACGGTAGTCGACGTCGGCAAGGCGGGTGGCGCCGATGTCCTTCGATACTTCGTCCATGGTCCCCAGCGGCTTCAGCTTGGCCACGCGGGTGTTCAGGCGGTAGTTCTCCGCACCGTTCAGCAGATAGGTGCCCGGCGGAATCAGATGCACCTCGAACACGTCCATCAACACCGTCCGCTGCGGGCCGGTTTCCAGTTCGTTGGTGTTGAACAGTTGCACATAGCCTTGGGAGGGAATGTCCTTGTGCTGGAAGGACACCCGCGTCGAGAACCCGGGCAGGTCGGTCGAGCGGTTGCCCAGATGAAAGCCGGGGACCGGAGAGCCGACGCCTGGCCCGCCGTTGTGCACGACATACGGGGCCGGCACCAGCACGGCAACCAGACCATCGCGGGTGGCACCGTCAATGATGTCCACCAGCTTGGCTGTGTTCTCCTTTTCCTGTGCATAGGAAAGCGGTGCGGCCTGCCCAGCGCATGCCAGGACCAACGGGGTTAGCAGCAGTGCGCAGGCGGTCGCGATCTTGAGGGTCTGCATCGACGTCTCCTTGTCAGTACCGGCAAACCCTAGCACGGCCCCAGCAGGCCTGAGGTGCACGGCGCCGGCGTGGTCCGGCGCCTTGTGCCATCAACGTGTCGGCAGCAGCGCCTGCAACCGCGATTCCAGTTCCTGCTGGCGCCAGCCGGCCAGTGCTGCCGGCCATTGGCGGCGTTCCAGATAGCTTTCCAGATGCTTGCGGGAGGCCAGCACGCCATCCGGCAGGCCCAGCTCGCGGCTGCGCTCGGCCACCGCGTCTTGAAGCTTCTTCACCGCCTGCTTGTTGCTGTCGTTGGCGGGTAGCGCCAGCGGTGCCCCGGCCTCATCGGCCAGCGGTGTGGACAGCGCCTGCCAGACCGCGCCGGCAAGCTTGCGCGGTGCCTTCGGGAACTGCTCGAACAGCTTGCCCAGCGCAGCCTCGTCGGCCGGTGGCGTGCGCGCCAGGGTGGCGGCCAGTTCGTTGTCCAGGATCCAGCTTCGCGGGCGGTCGCTGTTGCGTGCCTGTACATCACGCCAGCGCAGCAGGCGCAGCAGGCGGTGCTGTGCGGCCGCGTCGAGGAACTGCGCCGAGCGCATCGCCAGATGCGGCCAGCGGTCTTCGTCATTGGCGACGCTGGCCAGCAGGCGCTCGCCATCGTCGTGCAGCCACTGCTGGCGGCCGAGTGCCTGCAGCTTGGCATCAATGGCGTCATGCAGCGCGAACAGGTGCTCGACGTCGTCGGCGGCATACTGCAGCTGCGACTCCGAAAGCGGGCGGCGCATCCAGTCCGAACGGGTTTCGCCCTTGGCCAGGGCGACGCCGGTGATTTCCGCCACCAGCTTCTGGTAGCCCATGCCGCCGCCGATGCCGGCCAGCGCAGCACCGATCTGGGTGTCGAACAGTGGTCGCGGCAGCACGCCGCACGCCCACTTGAAGGCGACCAGGTCTTCGCTGGCGCTGTGCATCACCTTGGTGATGGATTCATCGCCCAGCCACGGCGCCAGCGCCTCGGTCATGCCGGGAATCAGCGGGTCGATCAGCAGGATGTCCTGCCCGATCGCCATCTGCACCAGGGCCAGCTGCGGCCAGAAGGTGCGTTCACGGATGAATTCGGTGTCCAGGCCGATGCGGGTCGGGCGCTGCTGGAAGTACGCATCCAGCTCGGCGGGGGTGGTGATCCAGGTTGCCACGGGTCAGGGCCTACTACTCGGGTTTGCTCAGGCAGGGGAGAATAGCCTAACGTCGGTGCGCGTCCGTGCCGAAGGAGGCTCTGCTTGCGTTTTTCGTTGTCGCCCGTGCTGTGCACCGTCCTGGCCTTGGCCCTGGCCGGCTGCACGCCGTCGCCCCCCACGGCAACGGACCGGAGTGCCGGGGAACAGGCGCGCCCGTCCGCGGACGCAGACAGCGACGAGCGCCCGCAGGCCGGGCAGGGCAGCGTGACCATCGCCGGTGAGGATGCCGCCGAGGATGTACAGCAGTGGACGCCGCCGCGGGTGGACCGCCAGGGCCGCAGCCTGGCCCAGTTGCGCCGCGCCGCCGAGCAGGCGTTCGCCGAAGGACGGCTCTATGAGGATGCCGATGCCGCCATCCCGCTGTGGCTGGCGGTACAGGAAGAGGATCCGGATGACCGCCAGGCTCGCCAAGGCCTGCAGCGCGCCCGCCAGCGCCTGCAGCAGCAGGCGGATGCGTTGCTGGTGCGGCCGCTGAAGCAGCGCGAGGCGCTGGCCGAGGCCAGCCGCCAGGCGCTGGTGTTGCTGACGCTGGCGCCAAAGGACGAAAAGGTGCGTGCGCTGCAGGGACGGGTGGAGCTTGCCCAGCGTGTGGTGGCCTATAACCGCGCCGGCGAAGAGGACCTGCGCTCGGACCGGATCGGTGAAGACGGGGACGGGGCCATCGGCAACTTCCGTGAGGCACTGGCACTGGATGAGGACAACAGCCGCGCACGGCAGGGACTGGCCGCGGCCGAAAGTGGACTGATCCGCCGCGCCGAAGGCGCGGCACGCACGCGTGATTTCGCCAGCGCCGGCACCTGGCTGGCCGAAGCGAGCAAGGTGCGCGACTCGTCGCCCACCATCGCCGACGCGTTCGAGCGCATCGAGCAGATCCGTGCGGCGGCATTGCTGCAGCTGCGCGATGACGGCCTGCGCGACCTGTCCACGCCGCAGGGCCTGAAGCCGGCGCGCGAGAAACTGGCCGAGGCCCTGCGCATCGCCCTGCCGGGAGACGCGGTGGTGGCCCAGCTGCGTGAGCGTATCGACCTGGCCACCCACTACGGCAGCTTCCGCCCTGGACAGGTGTTCAGCGACGCCATGCGCGATGGCGGACGCGGGCCGCAGATGGTGGTGGTGCCGCATGGCGGTTTCCAGATGGGCGCCGGCGATGCCGAGCCGGGCTCGAGCGATGCCGAGCGACCATCGCACTATGTGCGCTTTGATCGAGGCTTTGCGATGGCGATCACCGAGGTCACGGTCAGCGATTTCCAGCGCTACGTGAAGGCGACCAATGCGCGCCCACGGGCGACGCGGCGCGGCCATTCGGTGGTCTATGACGAACGCAGCGGCAACTTCATCCGGCGCAGCGGCGTGGACTGGCGCTCGGATTACGACGGTGGCCGCGCGATGGCCAATTCGCCGGTGATGCACGTCAGCATCCGCGATGCCGAAAACTATGCGGCATGGTTGTCCGAGCAGACCGGGCGCAGCTACCGGTTGCCCAGTGAAGCAGAGTTCGAGTACGCGCTGCGCGGTGGCAGCAGTGGTCGCTACCCCTGGGGCGATGCCGGCACGCCGCCGCCGGGCAGCGGCAATTTCACCGGCAGCAAGGACGTGTCGCCGTCCGGGCGGCATTGGCACAACGCCTTCATCGGCTATGGCGATGGCTGGTGGGGGCCGGCACCGGTAGGGAGTTTCCAGGCCAATGCCTTCGGCCTGCACGACATGGGCGGCAATCTCAGCGAATGGGTGGCCGATTGCTGGCATGCCAGCTACCGGCGCGCGCCCTCCGATGGCGCCGCCTGGTTCAACCCGGGCTGCCGCGCACGGGTGATCCGGGGCGGCAACTGGGCCAATGCGCCGGAGCAGACCCGTGCCGCCTGGCGGCAATCCCAGGACTCGGATACCACCAACGCGCGCATCGGCTTCCGCCTGGTACGCGGCATCTGATCGGCGGCCGGCTTCACCCGTTGCTGGCATGGGCGCACTAAGATTGCGCCGTGCCCGCCGGCCGGCGGGGCCTGCTGGAAGCCGACCCGATGCGCAATGATCCCTTCTCCCGCTCGCCGCAAGGCCCGCAACGGCGCGGCCTGTTCGGCAACATCCGCTGGTGGGTGCTGTTGCTGGCCGCCGGCTATGCGGTCTTCTACTGGTTTTCCAACCGCACGGTGGATCCGTATACCGGCGAGAAGGTGATGATCGACAGCAGCCTGGATGCGCGGCAGGAGACCGCTTTGGGGCTGCAGGCCTACCAGCAGATCCTGTCGCAGGAACGGCCGATGGATCCCAATGCGCCGATCGCGCGCGATGTGCGCGACATCGCCCAGCGGCTGATTGCCAAGGTCGATGTGGTGGAGACCGCGCTGGCCCAGGAGCACGGCGTGCAGCCGGCGCATTTCGCGCGGGATTTCCAGTGGGAAGTGAATGTGATCCCGTCCGAGCAGGCCAACGCGTTCTGCCTCCCGGGCGGCAAGATGGCGGTCTACACCGGGCTGGTGCCGGTGGCGCGCACCCGCGATGCGATGGCGGTGGTGATGGGCCATGAGATTGCCCATGCGCTGCTGCGCCACGGTGCACAGCGGATGGCCCAGCAGAAGCTGACCCAGATCGGGCAGGTGGCCGGCGCCGCCAGCGGCATGGATGCACAGCAGCAACAGATGATGATGTCGGCAATGGGTTATGGGTATCTGCTGCCGTATGCGCGCAGCCACGAGACGCAGGCCGATGAAGTGGGGCTGATGCTGGCCGCAGCGGCGTGCTTCGATCCACGCGAGGCGGTGCCGCTGTGGCAGCGCATGAGCCAGGCCAGCGGTGGCCAGGCGCCGCCGGAATTCTCCTCGACCCATCCCAACCCGGGTACCCGCATCCAGAACCTGCAGGCGCTGATGCCGAAGGCACTCGAGTACCGGCAGAAGTTCTGCGAGCAGGCAAAGTAGAGGGTTGTTCGGCAGGGCTGCGCCCTGCACCTGCCGAAGCAACAGCAACAGCGTGCATTCCGTGGGATGGCGGGGTGGGTCCGGTTGCGGGGGCCGCTGCAAGTACGTCCATGTAAGCTCGGTCGCCGCTTGCTCGTGTGCGCAGTCCTGCGCACACGGCAAGACCGGGGTTGGGCGTCGTGCCCAACCCGCCCGAGGCATGCCTCGGGCCCATGCGGCTCACGCCCCCCGCAACCGGACCCACCCCGCCTTCGACAGATTCTCGCAATCTGTTCGCTCTTCTGTAGAGCCGAGCCATGCTCGGCTCAAATCGTTCCGATATCGAAATATTCGATTCCGATGGAGATTCATCCACGCATGCGTGGATCTACCGTGTCGACCAAGGTCGACAACTACCAACAGCCTCCGGAATCTGTCAGAGGCGGGGCGGTGTGGTTGTGCAGGACCGTTGGCGCCATGGATGGCGCCATCGAGCCCCCATGGTGAAGTGACCCCCGAGACTTGGACGGTGTCAGGCGGCCGATTGGGCCTGCTCCCGGTACTTTACCGGGCTCAGACCTTTCAGTTTCAGTTTGATGCGTTCTTCGTTGTAGTACTGGATGTATTCCACCAGCCCAGCCTCCAGACTCTCGAGGCTGTCAAAGCTGTTCAGGTAGAAGAACTCCGACTTCAGCGTTCCAAAGAAGCTCTCCATCGCCGCATTGTCCAGGCAGTTGCCGCGCCGGGACATGCTTTGCTTCAACGAGTGCTTTTCCAGTATATGCCGGTAGTTTTCATGCTGGTACTGCCAGCCCTGGTCGGAGTGGATCATCGGGCGCTCATCCGGGGAAAGCTTCTTGATGGCCTCCTCCAGCATTTGACCCACCAGATCAAATACGGGCCGACGCTTGATTTGATAAGCCACGATTTCGCCGTTGTAGAGGTCCATGATCGGCGACAGGTACAGCTTCATGCCCTGCACCTTGAACTCGGTCACGTCAGTCACCCACTTCTGGTTGGGCCGCTCGGCATGGAACTGGCGATTGAGGTCATTGCCAACCACAACATTGGCCGCCCCCTTGAAGGCCTGGTAGCGCTTCACACGCACCCGCGATTTCAGTCCCATCTCCCCCATCAGGCGCTGAACCCGCTTGTGATTGGTCCGATGACCCTGATTGGCTAATTCCAGCGTCACCGTGCGATAGCCATAGCGCCCTTGGCTTTGATCGTAGATTGCACGGATGCGCTCGCACAGGGCTGCCTCATCCTGATCCGGATGGGCCAGGACATGATTCTGGTAATAGAACGTACTGCGTGACAGCTCAGCTGCTTCGAGCAGAAGCGACAGCGTATGAACCTGCCTCAATCCTTGGACGGCTTGCGCTTTGCATCCTGCGCCGCCTGCTCTTCCCGGATCAAGGCATCGAGTTTTTTTAGGTAGTCGGTCTCCGCACGCAGATAGGCGACTTCCTTGAGCAGCTCATCGCGGCTCATATCCTCAGGTGGCTTGGACGAACGGGTCTTTTTCATCGGCTTTCGGGGCGGCGGCGGAGGGGGTGCCAACGCTTGGGCACCGCCTTGAGCATACAGGCGCCGCCATCGCCCCACCGCGCCGGCATCGCCAATTTGAAAGTAGGTGGTGGCCTCGCGCCCGGACAGGCCGTCCTGGCTCATCTTCTTCAGGACAGCCAGTTTGAACGGGAGGTCATAGGACCGGGCCTGGCGATGAAATCCCCGCCTCCCATGCAGCCGATAGGTCGCCACCCAGCGCCTGACCGTGGAGAACTCCAGGCCGTGGCGACGGGCAATGGCTTTGACCGATGTGGAGGTCTTGCAGGCCTCTTTGGCGACCTGCAGTTTGAAACGCGCGTCGTATTTGTTCATGTATCCCTCGGGGTTGGATCTAGAGTCCAACTCCCGGGGGTCACTTCATGGATGGGTTTACGGCGTGTCCTGCACAGCCACACCGCCCCGCCATCCCACGGAATACCAGCTTTGGCTGTTGCTTCGGCTGTTGCTTCGGCTGTTGCTGTTGCTTGAACGCTTCTGCAGGTGCAGGGCGCAGCCCTGCCGAACACCCCTTTACTTGACCTGCACGTCGATCACGCCGTCGCCAACGCGGGCCTGCAGGGCGTCACCCGGCTGCACCTGGTCGACGTGCCGCACCAGGGCACCATCGTCACTGCGGGTCAGGATGCTGTAGCCACGGGCCACGGTCGCCAGCGGGCTGACCGCTTCCAGCGAACGCGCCAATCCGCGCAAGCGCAGGGCATCGCGCTCCAGCAGACGCTGCATGGCCACCTGTGGGCGCCCGCGCAGGGCAGCCAGGCGGCGCTGCATCGCGTCGAGCTGGCGTTGCGGATGGTGCCCGCGCAGCACCGCCGCCGCATGGCGCAGGCGTGCGGCACGGCGTTCCTGCTGCTGGTTGAACGCGGCATGCAGGCGTCGGCCCAGATCGAGCTGGCGACGGCGCAGCAGGTCCAGCCGCGCCTGCGGGCTCTGTGCGTTCAGGCGCAGCAGGGCACGATCGGCGCGCTGCATCGCCTGCTGCATCGCATGCCGTTGCAGCTGCACCATGCGCGCTGCAGTCCGGCGCAGGCGCAGGGCCAGTTCGCGCTGGTCGGGTACCAGCAGCTCGGCCGCCACCGACGGCGTCGGTGCGCGCAGGTCGGCGGCAAAATCGCTGAGGCTGAAGTCGGTTTCGTGTCCCACCGCCGACACCACCGGGGTGCGGCTGGCGGCGATCGCTCGGGCCAGGGCTTCATCGTTGAAGGCCCACAGGTCTTCCAGCGAGCCGCCGCCGCGGGTCAGCAGGATCACGTCGTAGCGGCCACTGGCGTCGGCGGCCTGCAGCAGGCGGGTGATCTGCGCGGCGGCACTGCTGCCCTGGACCAGGGTCGGCAGCAGGTCCACTTCCAGCAGTGGGAAGCGGCGGCCGAGCACGCTCAGCACGTCGCGTACGGCGGCACCGGTGGGCGAGGTGATCACTGCCAGGCGCTGCACGTGCGCCGGCAGCGGCCGCTTGCGTGCCGGGTCGAAGAGGCCCTCGGCCTCCAGCCGTGCCTTCAGCTCCTCGAAGGCGCGGCGCAGCGCGCCTTCGCCGGCTTCTTCCATGTGGTCCAGCACCATCTGGTACTCGCCACGGGCGTCGTACAGGGTCACCTTGCCGCGCACCAGCACGCGCATGCCTTCGCGCGGCACGAACTTCAGGTATTGCGCCTTCATCCGGAACATTGCCGCGCGCAGCTGCGCACGTGCGTCCTTCAGGGTGAAATACAGGTGCCCGGAGGCAGGGCGCGCCACGCTGCCCAGTTCGGCCTCGACCCAGATCGCCGGGAAGCTGCCTTCCAGCAGGTCGCGGGCCAGGGTATTGAGCTGGCTGGGGGTGAGGATGTCGTTGTTGCGTGGCTGCATGGGAACGGCGTGCTGCGGGCGGAACGGGGGGCTCAGGATCGCACGTCAGCGCACCGTGTGCTGGCCCAGCGCCCACTGCACGTGTTCACGCACCAGCGGCGAGGGATCATCGATGCGGGTATGCAATGCGGCGAGCGCTTCGGCAGAGGACGGTGCGTTGCCCAGTGCCACGGCGATGTTGCGCAGCCAGCGTTCATGGCCACTGCGCCGGATCGGGCTGCCTTCGGTACGGCGCAGGAACTCGGCTT
Source organism: Stenotrophomonas sp. STK17_22 (assembly GCF_051983905.1). Taxonomy (NCBI): domain Bacteria; kingdom Pseudomonadati; phylum Pseudomonadota; class Gammaproteobacteria; order Lysobacterales; family Lysobacteraceae; genus Stenotrophomonas; species Stenotrophomonas sp. STK17_22. Next base: position 3,557,179 of record NZ_CP197010.1, on the reverse strand, counting down.
CATCCCAGGCGAACAGCTGGTCCAACCGCGCGGTATCGAGGTTGTTGCGCGCGCGGAAATCGGCTTCGTCGGTACGCTTGGCGAACTTGTTCCAGGGGCAGACCAGCTGGCAGTCATCACAGCCGTAGATGCGGTTGCCGATCAACGGCCGCATCTCTTCGGGAATGGCGCCGTCGTGCTCGATGGTCAGGTAGGAGATACAGCGCCGCGCGTCCAGCCGCTGCGGGCCGGTGATGGCCTGGGTCGGGCAGACATCGATGCAGCGCGTGCAGGTACCGCAGTGTGCTGTGGCCGCTGCATCGATCGGCAGCGGGATATCGATGTAGATCTCGCCGATGAAGAACCAGGAGCCGCCATGGCGGTCGATCAGGCAGGTGTGCTTGCCGATCCAGCCCAGGCCGGCATTGCGCGCCAGTGCGCGTTCCAGCACGGGGGCGGAATCGACGAATACGCGGTAGCCCAGCGGTGCCACTTCATCGTTGATCTGCGTGGCCAGCTTCTGCAGGCGGTTGCGCATCAGCTTGTGGTAGTCGCGACCCAAAGCGTAACGGGCCACGTAGGCGCGGCCCGGGTCGGCCAGGGTTGCCCAAGCTTCGGTGTCGTCCTTGTGGCTGTAGTCCATGCCCACCGAGATCACCCGCACGGTGCCGGGCAGCAGTTCGGCCGGGCGCGCGCGCAGGGTGCCGTGGCGCGCCATCCAGTCCATCGTGCCGTACAGGCCCTGGCCCAGCCAGTCGGCCAGGTGCGCTTCATCCTCGCCCAGCTCGACGCCGGCGATGCCACAGCGCTGGAAGCCATGCGCACGGGCGAGTTCGCGGATGCGCTGCACGGCCTGGGCCGGATCGACAGGGGCGGGGACGGGGGACATGTGCACCAGTATAAAATCCCCGCATGGCCAACCTTGCCGATCTGTTCGATTCCGCTGCCGCGCGCGCGCTTGATGCGCAGGCCTCGGCGCTGGCCGCCGAGGGCGGTTGGGGCCTGATGGCACAGGCCGGCCAGGCCGCCTGGCAGTGCCTGCTGCAGCATTGGCCGCAGGCGCAGCGGATCGGCGTGGTGGTTGGTGCGGGCAACAACGGCGGCGACGGCCATGTGCTGGCCCGCCATGCGTTGCAGGCCGGACGTGAGGTGACGGTGATCGCCTTGCCGGGGAAGCCACCGTCAACCGCGCTGGCACAGCGTGCAGCATCGGAATTCACATCCGACGGCGGCACCCTCACCGATTTCGACGGCGCGCTTCCCGAGGCCGATATCTGGGTCGATGCACTGTTCGGGCTGGGCTTCGATCGCGTGCCGGAGGGCGTGGCGCGGACGCTGATTGCCGCGCTCAACGCGCAGGCGGCACCGGTTCTGGCGCTGGACGTCCCCAGTGGCGTGGATGCCGACCGCGGCGCCGTACCGGGCGAGGCGGTGAGGGCGGCGCTGACCGTGCAGTTCATCGTGCCGCATCGCGGGCTGTACACCGGCGATGCGCTGGACCATTGCGGGCGGAAGGCGCTGGCGCCGCTGCAGCTACCCGCGGCCGCATGGCAGGGCGTGTCACCCGCTGCGCAGCTCTGGACGCAGGTGCGCCTGCCAGCCCTGCTGCCGCCGCGCCGCACCAATACCCACAAGGGCGAATCCGGGCACGTGCTGTGCGTCGGCGGCAACCATGGCAGCGGCGGCGCCATCGCGATGGCGGCCGAAGCCGCCTTGCGCGCGGGTGCTGGATTGCTGAGCCTGGGCACCCGCCGCGACCACGTTGGCCCGTTGCTGGCGCGGCTGCCCGAAGCCATGACCCATGCACTGGAAGATGGTGACGCGCTGCCGGCACTGCTGGACAAGGCCAGGGTGGTGGCGATCGGCCCCGGTCTGGGCCAGGACGAATGGGCGCGCGCACTGTTTGCGCGGGTGCTGGCCAGCGCCAGGCCACTGGTGGTCGATGCCGATGCACTGAACCTGCTGGCGCAGGATCCGCGCGCGCTGCCCGACGCCATCCTTACGCCACACCCGGGCGAGGCCGCGCGCCTGCTGGGTTGCCGCACGTCTGACATCCAGACCGATCGCTTCACCTGCGCACAGGCACTGGCCGAGCGCTTCCACGCCGTGGTGGTGCTGAAGGGCGCCGGCAGCATCGTCGCAGCGCCGGGGCAACGGCCACGACTGATCGCGGCTGGCAATCCCGGCATGGCCGTGGGTGGCATGGGAGACCTGCTGACAGGCATCATCGCCAGCCTGCGTGGGCAAGGCCTGGCCGCCTTCGATGCCGCCGCCGCTGGTGCGCTGTTGCATGCGCTTGCCGGCGACGTCGCTGCCGTCGACGGCGCGCGCGGCCTGCTTCCAACTGATCTGCTGTCGCCGCTGCGGCGACTGGCCAACCCGGAACTTTCTAGATGATCGATTTCTTCCTTGCCGACAGCGCTGCCACTGAACTGCTCGGGCAGTGGCTGGCCGCCACCCGACCGCCGCAGGCGCTGGTCGAACTGCGCGGCGACCTGGGCGCCGGCAAATCCACCACCGCCCGCGCACTGCTGCGCGCACTGGGCGTGCAGGGGGCGATCCGCAGCCCGACCTACACCCTGGTCGAGCGCTATCCGCTGGCCAGCGGTGGCGAGGCCTGGCATCTGGATCTGTACCGGATCGGCCAGGCCGGCGAGCTCGATTTTCTCGGGCTGGACGAGGGCAGCGCGGTGTTGTGGCTGGTGGAATGGCCGGAACGCGGCGCTGGCGCGCTGCCGCCGACCGACCTGGTGGTGGCGCTGGAGATCGAGGGGCAGGGGCGTCGCGTCCGTCTCACTGGAGCCAGCGACGTCGGACATGAATGGCTGGAACGGCTCCCCCAAGGGGCCGACTTGCAGGCCATTTCTGTCGGCTGACGAGAACAAACACCGGCAGGTTACGGATTATTAAGGAAAAAGGTGTTGCATTCCGTTCAGCGCGGTGATTGAATCCTGAGCCATGCGCCCGGGGAACCGTCTCATTGCCATCTGTGCCGCCGTCGGACTGAGTCTGGCGAGCGTCAGTGCGTGGGCCGGTGAAGTCCGTCAGGTCCTGCTGAATACCGGCGCCACCGGCACCCGTGCCGAGATCTCGCTGGTCGGCAGCGGCGGTTACAAGACCTTGTCGCTGGCCGGACCTAACCGCCTGGTGGTCGATTTCCCGGACTCCAGCGCCATACGCAACCTGAAGATGCCGGCTGCACAGGGCGTGGTCACGGCCGTGCGCACTGGACAGCCGGTGCCGGGTACCTTCCGTGTCGTTTTCGACCTCGCTGAATCCGTGGCGCCGTTCCGCCCGCAGATGCAGCGCGAGGGCAATGAATCCAAGCTGGTGATCGAATGGCCGGGCGATGGCCCGGCCGTGGCCGCCAGCCGCCCGCCAGCGACGCCGGCGGTGCAGCCGCAGGCACCGGTCAACACGCCCGCAGCGACGCCGGCCGAGAGCGCGCAGTCGCGCAACGACGCCGCGCGCGCCACCGCGCTGTTGACCGCGCAGGTACAGCAGCAGGCCAGCGCCGCCGCTGCCACACCGGCCACGCCGACCCCGGCCCCGTCCACTGCACCGGCCCAGGTCGCGGCAGCGGGTACGGCTGCCAGCAGCACGCCGTCCGCATCGCCGGCTGCGATCCTTGCCGGCCAGCGTACCGCCGCCGTGGTAACCACGCCGCCGGCCACAGCGCCTGCACCGGTTCCGACCACGGTGGTGCCACCGCGTCCGGCCATGCCCAGCGATGCCTCGCGCATCCGCATGCAGGCTGGCATGCGCCACCTGGTGGTGGCCATCGATCCGGGCCACGGCGGCCAGGACCCCGGTGCGATCGGCCCGACCGGCAAGCGCGAGAAGGATGTGACCCTGGCCGTAGCGCGTGAGCTGGCCCGCCAGGTCAACGCGACGCCGGGCCTGAAGGCCTACCTGACCCGCGACAGCGACGTGTTCATTCCGCTGCCGATGCGCGCGCAGAAGGCGCGTGCGAACAAGGCCGACATCTTCATTTCGATCCATGCCGATGCGGCGGAAAACCGTTCGGCCACGGGCTCATCGGTGTACGTGCTGTCGACCAAGGGCGCTTCTTCGCAGCGCGCCCGCTGGCTGGCGGACAAGGAAAACGCGGCCGACCTGGTCGGTGGCGTGCGCCTGCAGCAGACCGAAGGCACGCTCGCCAACGTGCTGCTGGATCTGGCCCAGAGCGGCTACATGAAGGCGTCCGAGGACGCGGCCGGCCATGTGCTGGGCGGCCTGAAGCGGATCGGCAACAACCACAAGCCGAACATCGAGCGCGCCAACTTCGCAGTGCTGCGCACCTCGGACATGCCGGCGATGCTGGTGGAGACCGCGTTCATCTCCAATCCGGATGAAGAGCGCCGCCTGATCGATCCGGCCTACCAGCGCAAGATCGCCGGGGCCGTGCTGGATGGTGTGCACACGTTCTTCAGCCGTCAGCCGCCGCCGGGCACGTTGTATGCCGCCCGGGCCCAGGCCGAGATCGACGCCGCCGGCACCATGGCCGGCGGCAGCAAGTAACCCGTCGAAGGCGGGTTACTGCTTTCTGTAGAGTCGAGCGGCGCTCGACTGGGCCTTCCCGGTAGCCCGTCAGTCGAGCATGGCTCGACTCTACCCTCGGCCGCTCCGTTATCATCCCCGCATGACGTCTGCTACCCATCCGCGCCCGATCCGGCCGTTGCCGGAGATCCTCATCAACCAGATCGCCGCTGGCGAAGTGGTCGAACGTCCCGCGTCGGTGGTCAAGGAGCTGGTCGAGAACGCGATCGATGCCGGCGCCAGCCGCGTTGATATCGATCTTGAGGAGGGCGGTGTCCGCCTGATCCGCATCCGCGACAACGGCAGTGGCATCGCGCCGGAACAGCTGCCGCTGGCGGTATCGCGCCACGCCACCAGCAAGATCGCCGATCTGGACGATCTTGAATCGGTGGCCACGCTCGGTTTCCGGGGTGAAGCGCTGCCATCGATCGCCTCGGTCAGCCGCTTCACCCTGTCCTCGCGTCGCGCACATGACGAACACGGTTCGGCGCTGCAGATCGAAGGCGGCAAGATCGGCGAAGTGACGCCGCGCGCGCATGCGCCGGGCACCACGGTGGAAGTGCGCGAGCTGTTCTACAACGTACCGGCGCGGCGCAAGTTCCTGCGCGCCGAGCGCACCGAGCTGGGCCATATCGAAGAATGGCTGCGTTCGCTGGCGCTGGCGCGGCCGGATGTCGAACTGCGTGTCTCGCACAACGGCAAGGCCTCGCGTCGCTACAAGCCGGGCGATCTGTATTCCGATGCGCGATTGGCCGAAACGCTGGGCGAGGATTTCGCCAACCAGGCCGTTCGCGTCGACCACAGCGGTGCCGGCCTGCGCCTGCACGGCTGGATCGCGCAGCCGCATTATTCGCGCGCCAGCGCCGACCAGCAGTACCTGTACGTCAACGGCCGCTCGGTGCGCGACCGCAGCGTCGCCCATGCGGTGAAGATGGCCTATGGCGATGTGCTGTATCACGGCCGCCAACCGGCCTACGTGCTGTTCCTGGAGCTTGACCCGACCCGCGTCGACGTCAACGTGCACCCGGCCAAGCACGAGGTGCGCTTCCGCGACTCGCGGCTGGTGCATGATTTTGTCTACCGCACGCTGAAGGATGCGCTGGCCGATACCCGCGCCGGCATGTCGGTGCAGGACATCGGCGCCGGCTCCGCGCATCCGGTGGATGCAGGCGCGGCATCGATGCTCTCCAGTGCAGGTGCCTCCGGTTTCGGTCTGGTACGCGGTGCCGCACCGGGTGCCGGTTCGAGTGGTGGCGGTGGTGGATTCTCGGGTTGGCGCCCGCAGCAACCGCTGGGATTGCAGGTGGCCGATGCACCGGCGGCTTATGCCGCGCTGTATGCCGCGCCGGCCGGCGCCGAACGCGGTGCTGCGCTGCCGCCGATGCCGACCGAGAACGGGCTGCCGGTCACCAGTGCCGACGCTGGCGTGCCACCGCTGGGCTACGCGATCGCGCAGCTGCATGGCATCTACATCCTGGCCGAGAACGCCGAAGGCCTGATCGTGGTCGACATGCATGCGGCACACGAACGCATCGGTTACGAGCGGCTGAAGAACGCGCACGATGGCATCGGCCTGCAGTCGCAGCCGTTGCTGGTGCCGATCACGCTGGCGGTGGGCGAGCGCGAAGCCGACACCGCCGAGAATGAAAGTGAAACCCTGGCCGCACTCGGCTTCGAAGTGACCCGTGCCGGTCCCGGTGCGCTGCACGTGCGCAGCATTCCGGCGCTGCTGGCGCATGCCGAACCGGAAGGCCTGCTGCGCGATGTGCTGACCGACCTGCGCGAACACGGCCAGAGCCGGCGCGTGGCCAGTGCACGCGACGAACTGCTGTCGACCATGGCCTGCCATGGCGCGGTGCGCGCCAACCGGCGCCTGACCGTGCCGGAAATGAACGCGCTGCTGCGCGACATGGAAATCACCGAGCGGTCCGGCCAGTGCAACCACGGCCGGCCGACCTGGGCCCGTTTTTCGCTGGCGGAGATCGACCGCTGGTTCCTGCGCGGACGTTGAGGGGAGCATCGATGCGTTATCGGGGAATGGGCGGCCTGCTGGCCGCTTTGGTGTTGGCCGCCTGCAGCCCGGCGACGCCGCCGGCACCGGCCTCGGCCGCGGAGGATCCGTCCTATGCCGCCGAGCAGCAGCAGTGGCGGGTGGCACGCTATCAGGACCTGACCCGGCCCGATGGCTGGACCGCGCTGGTCGGCCTGCACTGGCTGCAGAACAAATCCCACTTCGTCGGCAGCGGCGCGACCAATGGCATCCGCCTGGCGGTTGGGCCGGACAAGCTGGGCCTGCTGCGCCGTGAAGGCAGCCAATGGTGGTTCACGCCCGAAGCCGGCGTGGATGTCAGCCATGATGGCCAGCCGGTGCGCGGCCGCATCCGCATCGACACCGACAAGGATCCCCAGCCGACGCTGCTGGCGTTCGATGGCGGCAAAGGCCAGCTCAGCATCATCCGCCGCGGTCCGCGCGATGCGCTGCGGGTCAAGCACGCCGATGCGCCGGCACGTCGCGATTTCGGTGGGCTGGAGTACTGGCCGGGCGGCCCGGACTGGCAGGTGCAGGCGCGCTTCATCGCGCACCCGCCGGGCAAGACCCTGCCCATCGTCGACATCACCGGCCTGACCACCGAAATGCCCAATGCCGGCGCGGTCGAGTTCCAGCGCGATGGCCGCAGCTGGCGGCTGGAGGCGATCGGTGCGCCGGGGCAGCCGCTGTTCCTGATCTTTGCCGATCGCACCAGTGGCCGTGGCAGCTATCCGGCCGGTCGCTATCTGGATACCGATGCCCCCGCTGCCGATGGCACCGTGCGCATCGATTTCAACCATGCCTACAACCCACCGTGTGCGTTCACCGCCTACGCGACCTGCCCGTTGGCGCCACCGGAAAACCGGTTGGACCTGCGTGTGGAAGCGGGCGAGAAGGCCTACCACCTGCCTGAAGGAGAAGGCTGATATGCCGATCAGATCCCTGTTGCGTGCCACCGTTCTGTTGGCGGCCTGTGCGCTGGCACCGCTGGTTGCAGCGCGTACCGTGCAAGCCGATACCGCTGGCGCAGCGGCGGCCAAGCCGCCGGTGCCGTTGCTGTGGAAAGTGACCGGCCCGGGTGACTCGCGCCTCTACCTGCTCGGTTCCTTCCACCTGCTGAAGCCGCAGGATTACCCGTTGTCGCCCGATGTTGAACAGGCGTTCGAGGCCTCGCAGCGGGTCGTGTTCGAACTGTCGCCGGAAGACATGCAGTCACCACAGCTGGCCAGCCGCATGGTGCAGGCGGCGGTGCGCACCGATGGCAGCGAGCTCAAGCGCGATCTGGATGCTGCGACCTGGCAGAAGCTGCAGGTGTTCGCCACCGAAAACAAGCTGCCGCTGGCGCAGATGCAGGGGATGAAGCCGTGGTTTGTCGGCCTGAGCATTTCGGTCGGGCAGATGCAGAAGCTGGGCCTGGACCCGGCACTGGGCCTGGACCGTCACTTCATGGAGCGTGCGCAGAAGACCGGGCGCAAGACTGCGGGACTGGAAGACATCGACACCCAGATCGGCATGCTCGACGGAATGACGCTGCAGGAACAGCGGCAGATGCTGGCCGAAGCGCTGGACCAGGCCGGCAAGGCCGACGAGCAGGCACGCCAGCTGCACGACGCCTGGCGCCGCGGTGACGAGCGCGTGCTGTGGACCCGGATGGCGGCGGAAATGCGCCAGCAGTATCCGCAGCTGTATCAGCGCATCAATACCGGCCGCAATGACGCCTGGGTGCCGAAGCTGCTGCCGTACCTGCAGGCAGGGCAGGGCGGTACGCTGGTGGTGGTGGGCACGCTGCACCTGCTGGGCAACGACGGCGTGGTCGAGAAGCTGAAGGCGAAGGGTTACAAGGTCGAGCGCGTATGCACGGGGTGCAAGGCGAAACGCTGACGTATCGTTGGCGCGATGCCAAACAAAACGGCGCGCCAGTGGCGCGCCGTTTTCGTATCAGCCGTTGCAGCAGCTCAGCGGCGGGTCTTGCCGCCGGTGCCGGTGCCCGGTTCGTTCGGCTTGTTGCCGGTACCTGCGCCGGTTCCGGTTCCGGTGCCGCCCGGACGCGGGCCACCGAAGCCGGTGCCCATGTTGCGCTGGAATTCCTGCCACAGCTCCAGGTTGCGCTCGGTCAGCTGGTTCATCATCGCCCACGGGGTCTGCCCCAGCAGGTTGCCCATCTGCTGGCGGAACTGCTGCTGCTGGTCGAGGAAGACCTGCATGCTGCGCTCCAGGTAGTTGCCCATGAAGCCCTGCAGGGAATCGCCGTAGAAGCGGATCAGCTGGCTCAGCAGCTGGGTGGACAGCATCGGTTCGCCGTCCTGTTCCTGGTCGGCGATGATCTGCAGCAGGACCGATCGCGTGAGGTCGTCGCCGCTCTTGGCGTCGCGGACTTCGAAGTCTTCACCGTCCAGGATCAGCTGGCGCACGTCCTCGATGGTGATGTAGCTGGAGATCTCGGTGTCGTAGAGACGGCGGTTCGGATACTTCTTGATGATGCGGGTCGCAGCCATGAAGCGGTACTCGTCACAGTAGACGCGCAGCATGGCGCAGTGCAGCAGCCGTTGCAACCGCCTCAGCCCCCGCCAGGCTTGGCTTTCGGCGGCGATCATGTTGCGCAACAAGGGTTTGCGTGCTGCGCAGCATGACTCTTGGCAGGGGCCGGCGGTGTTCGCCGCGAGGGCCCGCTGCGCGGCTTACCAGCCCATATGGTGGCCGCCGTTGATGTCCAGGTTGCTACCGGTGATCCACGAGGCTTCATCGGCGACCAGGAACGAGACGCCGTAGGCGATTTCCTCCGGCTTGCCCAGGCGTCCGGTGGGGATGTCGGCGATGATCTTGGCACGCACCTCCTCCGGCACCGCCATCACCATGTCGGTAGCGACGTAGCCGGGCGAAATGGTGTTGACGGTGATGCCGAAACCGGCGTTCTCGCGGGCCAGCGAGATGGTGAAGCCGTGCATGCCGGCCTTGGCCGCCGCGTAGTTGGCCTGACCGTACTGGCCCTTCAGGCCGTTGATCGAGCTGATCTGGATGACCCGGCCCCAGCCGCGGCGGCGCATGCCCTCGATGACCGGACGGGTGACGTTGAACACCGAATTGAGATTGGTGTTGATCACATCGTGCCACTGGTCCGCGCGCATGCGGTGGAAGGTGGTGTCGCGGGTGATGCCGGCGTTGTTGACCAGGATCTCGACCGGACCCAGTTCGGCCTCGACCGCGCGCACCAGCGCTTCGGCGCTGTCCGGATCGGAGACATCGCCCGGGAAGATCGACACGCTGTAGCCGCGTTCGGTCATCGCCTGCTGCCAGGCGCGGGCCTTGGCCTCGTCGCGGTAGTTGGTGGCGACCCGGTGGCCCTGGTCGGCCAGGCGTTGGCAGATGGCGGTACCGATGCCGCCGGTTCCGCCGGTGACCAGTGCGACGCGAGATGTCATGGAGTGCTGTCCGGGTATCAGGTGGGGGAAGGGTGATTCTGCAACATCGGCGCGGAAAGTGCGCCGGCCGGCAACAGGATGTCGCTACGCGGCAACCGCGCCGGGTCGAAGGCCTGTCGAGCGGTGGCCAGCAGCGCGTCCAGATCGTGTGCCTGCGCCAGCGCCTCAGGGGCTTGGCCGAGCAGCTGCCAGAGCTGGCGCAGCACCGGCAGCGGGCGTTCGCTATCCACCGGCAGCGCCGCCAGCGACTTGGACAGCTTGTGGCCCGGTGTATCCAGCAGCAGCGGCAAGTGCCAGTAGCGCGGCACCGCCAGGCCCAACGCCTGCTGCAGCAGGATCTGCCGTGCGGTGGAGTCGAGCAGGTCGGCACCGCGCACCACTTCGGTCACCCCCTGCGCGGCGTCATCGACCACCACCGCCAGCTGGTAGGCCCAGCAGCCATCGGCGCGGCGCAGCACGAAGTCGCCGACCTCGGCATGCACGTCCTGCTGCTGCGGGCCGCGCAGGCCATCGTCGAAGTGCACAAGGCTGCCGGGCGGCACGCGGAAGCGGACGGCCGGGTCCGGTCGTGGTTGCCGGGCGACGCAGCGATGATGGATGCCGCCGCTGGCGGCAAGGTCGCTGCGGCTGCAGTGGCAGACAAAGGCCTGGTCGCTGGCGAGCAGTTCATCCAGCGCGGCCTGGTAGGCCTCGCCGCGCGTGCTCTGCCAGAGCACCGGGCCATCGTGGGCCAGGCCGAACGCCGACAGTGCCTTGAGTTGCGCATCCGCTGCACCGGGCACGGTGCGCGGCGGGTCGACGTCTTCGACGCGCAGCCGCCACAGGCCGCCGTGGTGGCGGGCGAGCAACCAGCTGCCGAAGGCGGCGAGCAGGGATCCGGGGTGGAGCTGGCCGGTCGGCGAAGGGGCGAAGCGGCCGCAGGGAATGGGGGAAGTCATGCTGGCTGAATCGTCGGTCAGGTTGGCGCTTGAATTCAAGCTGACCGCACCGCAAATTGATCGATATCGACCCCTTCCGAGCCGGAATTTCCCATGTTCACCCGTATTGCCCTCTTCCTGGCCACGAACTTTGCCGTGCTGATCCTGGCCAGCATCGTGATGTCGCTGTTGGGAACCGACCCCAGCAAGATGAGCGGCCTGCTGGTCATGGCCGGCATCTTCGGCTTCGGTGGTTCCTTCATCTCGCTGCTGCTGTCCAAGTGGATGGCCAAGCGCTCCACCGGTGCGGTGGTGATCACCGAGCCGCGCAACCAGACCGAGCGCTGGCTGCTGGCTACCGTCGAGCGCCAGGCCAAGGCGGCCGGCATCGGCATGCCCGAAGTGGCCGTGTATGAAGGTCCGGAGATCAATGCCTTCGCCACCGGTGCCAACCGCAACAATGCGCTGGTCGCGGTGTCCACCGGCCTGCTGCACAACATGAGCGAAGACGAGGCCGAAGCGGTGCTGGGCCACGAGATCGCCCACGTCGCTAACGGTGACATGATCACCATGGCCCTGCTGCAGGGTGTGCTGAACACCTTCGTGATCGTGCTGGCCCGCGTGGTCGGCGGCATCATCGACAGCGCACTGTCGGGCAACCGCGAAGGTGGCGGTCGTGGCTTCGCCTACTACATCATCGTGTTCGTGCTGGAGATGGTGTTCGGCCTGTTCGCGACCATGATCTCGATGTGGTTCTCGCGCCACCGCGAGTTCCGCGCCGACGCCGGCGGTGCCTCGTTGGCCGGCCGCCAGAAAATGATCGCCGCGCTGGAGCGCCTGCAGCTCAACCACGGCCAGAGCACGCTGCCGACCCAGATCGCGGCGTTCGGTATTGCCGGTTCGACGGCGAAGAAGCTGTTCATGAGCCACCCGCCGCTGGAAGAGCGCATCGCCGCGCTGCGGGCGTCGACGGTGGCGTAAGCCTCCGTACTTCCACGGTAGTGCAGGAACGCCTGGCCTCGCGCCGGGCGTTTTTGTTTGTGCGCCGACGCATTGGCGGCGCCGTCCATGACCCGGCGAGAGTCATTTCCGCGACCGCGGAGGGGTGTCACTTTCTTTGCTCGTGCAAAGAAAGTAACCAAAGAAACACGCCGCCGGGGCGCGATCCGATGCTGCGCATCGGTTCCCTGCGCTTCTCGGCGAATCAGGGGGCGGCGCCGAACTCGCTTCGCTCAAACATCGGCGCCTCTTCGCCCCTGATTCCCCTGCGATGCTCGGCTCGCTCAAGGCGGACTCAAGGTCAAATGCCACAGCTGCACCCGGTAGATGCACGCCATGCATGGATGCTGTTGCCCTTGCCCTTGCCCTTGCCCTTGCCCTTGCCCTTGATCTTGACCTTCCAGTCCGCCTTCAAGCGAGCCGAGCACCGCAGGTCCGGCGAGGGCGAAGAGGTGCGGGTGTCTGAGCGCAGCGAGTTCCCGCACCGTCCCTCGACGGACCGAGGAGCGCAGGGCACCGGCGTGCGAAGCACGTCGGCTCGCGGCCGGCGGAGCGTTTCTTTGGTTACTTTCTTGATGGCGCACATCCGTGTGCGCCACCCTACGGGCCGGCTACGCCGTTCCACGCTGCTCCTGCAGCGCGGTGCACGAGCAAAGAAAGTGACAAGCACGATCACCGCGGATACGAAAACGGCACCCTCGCAGGTGCCGTTTCAGTGAGCCGCGTTGCCGGGACGCTTAGAACTTGGCGTCGAACTCGGCGGCGTAGCCGGTGTTCACCAGCACCTTCTGCAGCGACTCGGCCACCTTCAGGTTGCCGGCGACGATCTGGTGAGTCTCCGGGCCGCGGTTGTCCATGCGGCCCAGGGTCGCGCCCTTGAAGTCGCAGACCTTGCCACCGGCCTCGCGGACCAGCAGCAGGCCGGCAGCGATGTCCCATGCCTTCACGCCGGCTTCGAAGTAGGCGTCGGCGCGGCCGCAGGCCACGTAGGCCAGGTCCAGTGCCGCCGAGCCGGTGCGGCGGATGTCTTCGCCGTGTACCAGCAGGGCGTCGACCGCCTTCAGCTGGGCGCTGGCGCGGTTGCGCTCACGCGGCGCGAAGCCGGTGTGGATCATCGTGCCTTCCAGATCCTTGCGTTCGGCCACGCGGATGCGGCGGTCGTTCAGCACGGCGCCGGCGCCACGGCTGGCGGTGAACAGTTCATTGCGCAGCGGGTCGAAGATGACCGCATCGGTCGGCTCGCCGTTCTCGACCAGGGCGATCGACACGCAGTAGTGCGGCACGCCGCGCAGGTAGTTGCTGGTGCCGTCCAGCGGGTCGATGACCCACATGTGGCGACGCTCGCCCTGCACGCCGCCTTCCTCGCCGAATACACCGTATTCGGGGTAGGCGCGCTTGAGTTCCTTGACGATGACCTTTTCCGCGTCCGCATCCACTTCGCTGGCGTAGTCCATCCGGCCCTTCTGCACCACGTTCAGTGCCTCGAGCTTGTTGATGTTGCGCAACAGGACGTTGCCGGCGAGGCGGGCGGCCTTGACCATGACGGTTACGGCGGGTTTCTGCATGGCGTGGGCTCCCGGAAAGGCAGAAGAGATGGACTGGCGGGGGAAAAGAGCGGGTCCGGCGCAGTGGCCGGCCGCACAGTTTACCATTGGTCATCGTCCAGCTCGACCTTTTCCCTGTTCATGTCCCAGTTTCCTGCCGCCACCCGCCTCCGATTCGTCCTGGTCGGTACCCAGCACCCCGGCAACATGGGCGCCGCCGCCCGCGCCCTGAAGACCATGGGCCTGGCCCGCCTGGTGCTGGTTGCCCCCGAAAAGCCACTGGACGAGGAGGCCTTCCGCCGCTCGGCCGGTGCCGAAGACGTGCTGGGGGATGCCCCGGTGGTGGCCACCCTGGCCGAGGCGGTGGCCGATTGCCGCCTGGTGCTGGGCTGCACTGCACGTGCCCGCCGCGTCCAGCTGGAGGAGTACCTGCCCGCCGACGCCGCTGCCCGCGCGGTGGCCAAAGCCGGTGAAGGCGCCGAGGTTGCGCTGGTGTTCGGCCGTGAGCGCACCGGCCTGACCAACGAGGAACTGCAGCTCTGCCATGCAGCGGTGCACATCCCGTCCGACCCGGAGTTCAGCTCGCTCAACCTGGCTGCCGCCGTGCAGGTGCTGGCCTATGAAACGCGCATGCAGCTGCTGGGCGCGCAGCCGGCCACCGATGCCGAGCCTGGCTTCCGCGAACAGGCGGCCAGCCACGAGCAGATGGAGAGCTTCTTCGCCCAGCTTGGCGACACGCTGGACGAGATCGATTTCCACAAGGGCCGCGCCCCGGAATCGGCGATGCGCAAGCTGCGCCGCCTGTTCCTGCGCAGTGAGCCGAGCGAGCAGGAAGTGCGCCTGCTGCGCGGCATCCTCGCCGACACCCAGCGCATGGCGCGACTGGCCCAGGCAGGCGGCAAGGACAGCTGACGACGTTCTCATTTTTTCGGGTAGTCTGTCCGGATACCCAGGGGGGATGAAGCCTGTGTCGGGTCTGCGAAAGGCAATGCAGGGGGGACTGCTGAGCCTGGCCATGGTCCTGCTGGCCGGGACGGTGCGTGCAGCACCGGACCCGGTGCTGGTGCTGGGCCGGATCAGCGATGATCCCAAGGCCCATTACGAGCAGCTGCAACCATTGCTGGACTACGTGGTGGCGCGCATGCAGGACGTTGGCATCAAGGAGGGGAGGATCCTGATGGCACGCGACCCGCAGCAGATGGCCAGCTATCTGCGGCGGGGCAGGGTCGACTGGGTCACGGAAACCTCCGGTACGGCGGTGGCGCTGGGCCAGCGCAGTGGCGCCCGTCCACTGCTGCTGACCGAGCGCAACGGCGTGCGTGATTACCAGACGGTGTTCTTCGTGCGCCGCGACAGCCCGATCCAGCGCGTGCAGGATCTGCGGGGCCATCGCCTGGCCCTGCAGAACACGGCGTCCACCAGTGCCTATCTGGTGCCGGTGATGACGTTGCTGCAGGAGGGCCTGTCGCCCCAGATCCTGGCCGGTGCATGGGACATGCCGGGCCGGGACAGTGTGGGTTACGTGTTTGCACGCAGCGAGCTGAACATCGCGACGTTCGTGCACAAGGGGGTGGTTGACGTGGGGGCGGTGAGCAGCGTGGACTGGAACGACGAGCGGCGGATGCCGGCAGCGTTCCGGCGCGACTTCCGCGAGCTGCTGCGCACCGAGCCCTACCCGCGTGCGGTGGAGATGGTCCGCGCCGACCTTGATCCACGCGTGCGCGATCGCCTGCAGGAAGTACTGCTGCAGGCGGCCAGCGACCCGCAGGCACAGGGGGCGCTGCATCGGTTTTTTGGCACTTCCGGGTTCCACCGCGTCGATGCGCATGCGCAGCAGCGGTTGGATGAATTGAAACAAGGATTGACGCGCGTGCGGATGGAAGTGGAATGAAGTGGCTTGGCTCGGGGATGCAGGCCCGGTTCCTGCTCGCGATGGGCGGGGCGATGGTCGTGGTGATCGCGATCCTTGCGGTGTTGTTGGGGCGGCAGGCCGCGATGCAGGGCGAGGTGCGCAACCTCAGCGGCGGCGTCATCCATGAATTGTTCGACCGCAGCGTGCGCAGTCGCGGCGAGGCGATGGCGCGTGAGCTGTCCGACGCGCTGGCCAACCCGTTGTACTACCGTGACCTGGACCAGGTGGGCGTACTGGTGCGCAGTACCGCGCGCCAGCCCGTGGTGCGCTATGTACTGGTGTTCGATGAACGCGGCCGGCTGGTACACGATGGCTCGGTCGAGGTGTCTGGATTCGGTCAGCCGATGGCCGATCCACTGGCACCCAAGGCCGCGGCCGCGCAGATGCTGGTCGTGCAGGAGTCACCGAAGGTGCTCGACAACACCATGCCGATCATGATCGGCAACCAGCGCATTGGCGGCGTCCGGGTCGGCATGGCGCTGGATGAGGTGCAGCAGCGCGAGCAGGCGGCCAACGCCACCCTGGGCGAGCGCCTGCAGCAGGTTGGCAGCCGTCACCTGGGCTGGCTGCTGCTGATGCTGGGCCTGCTGGTGGTGATCGGCGTGGTGGTGATCCTGTACGTGCAGCGCACCCTGGTCGCGCCGATCCGTGATCTTGCCGTCGCCGCCCGCCGCATCGAGGCCGGTGACTACCAGACACCCCTGGCCGAGAACACCCGCGACGACGAGGTCGGCGAACTGGTCCGCGGTTTTGCCCGGATGCGCGATGCGATCGCACGCCATGACCGCGAAGTGCGGCGCATGGCCTATACCGACGCGCTGACCGGGCTGACCAACCGGCTGGCATTCCGCGAGGCGCTTGATCATCGGTTGATGGCGGCCCGTGCCGCCAATCACCGGCTGGGCCTGCTGTTCGCCGATATCGACGATTTCAAGCGGGTCAATGACACCCTTGGCCACGAGGCCGGCGATGAGGCATTGCTGCAGTTCGCCCAGCGTATCGGCCGCGCGGTCACCGAGGCCGGGGGCGATGAAGCCCTGCTGGCCCGCTTCGGCGGCGACGAGTTCGTGATCCTGGTCGGCGATGGTGATGTTGCCGCCAACGCGCGGTTGCTGGCCGAAGTGCTGGTGCGCGAGCTGGGCAAGCCGCTGGTGGTGCAGGGCAGGGAACTGTTCCTGGGCACCTCGATCGGCGTGACCCTGTTCCCCGACGATGCTGCTGATGCGACCACGCTGCTGAAGAACGGCGACATCGCCATGTACCAGGCGAAGATGGCCGGCAAGAACTGCTATCGCTATTACAGCCGGGCGATGGACCATGCGGTCGAGCGTCGCGTGCATATGGAACAGGAGCTGCGCGGCGCCTGGGAGCGCGGTGAGCTGCGCCTGGCCTACCAGCCGATCTTCCGCATGCGCGACCGCCGCATGGTCGGCGTCGAAGTACTGCTGCGCTGGCAGCATCCGACCCTGGGCACGATCCCGCCCTCGGTGTTCATCGAGGTGGCCGAGCAGAGTGGCCTGATCGAGATCATCGGCCCGAAGGTGCTGCGTGCGGCCTGCATGGAGGCCTCGCAGTGGCCGCGCGGGGCAGCGGGCGATGATCTGTTCGTGTCGGTCAACGTGTCACCGCGGCAGCTGCGTGGCGGCGAACTGCCGGCACTGGTCGCGCAGTGCCTGCATGAGTCCGGGCTGCCGGCGTCGCGCCTGCACCTGGAGCTGACCGAAACCGCCGTGATCGGCGACGAGATGGTTGCCGCGCAGCTGCTGGACAAGCTGCACCGCACTGGCGTGAAGGTGTGGCTGGACGATTTCGGTACGGGCTTCTCCGGGCTCAGTCATCTGCGCCAGGTGCCCGTGGACGGCGTGAAGATCGACAAGAGCTTCGTTGCCGACATGCAGCGCGATCCCGACGACCTTGCGCTGACCACGGCGATCATCGCCATGGCCCACGCGCTGGGCATCACCGTGGTGGCCGAGGGCATCGAGCAGCAGGCACAGTTCGAGCTGCTGGCGCAGCGCGGCTGCGACCTTGGCCAGGGCTACTGGCTGAGCCACCCGGTGACCGCCACCGAAGTGGTGCGGATGATCGAATCGGGCGTCTGACCCCAAAAAAGGGGACGGAGGGAATTAAGTCGCAAATGCATAAGCGACTTAATTCCCTCCGTCCCTTTTTTGTTACAGCGGGCGCTTGCTTGGGTCGCCGGGCAGTTCGCGCACCAGCTTGGGGATCAGGTAGCCGGACAGGCGTGCGGTCAGGCCGGCAATCAGCGCCTTGGCCTGGGTGTCGTCCACTTCGAAGTGGGCCACGCCCTCGACCCGGTCCAGCTGGTGCAGGTAATAGGGCAGCACGCCAGCAGCAAAGCTGCGCTCGCTCAGGTCCTGCAGGGCCTGCACGCTGTCGTTGACCCCGCGCAGCAACACCGCCTGGTTCAGCAGTTGCGCACCGGTGCCACGCAGGCGGGCCATCGCTGCGTCCACGCTGGCGTCGAATTCATTGGCATGGTTGGCGTGGACCACGATTGCCAGTGGCCAGGGCAGGCTGCCCAGCCAGGAGACCAGTTCATCGTCCACGCGTTCCGGCAGCACGATCGGCAGCCGGGTATGGATGCGCAGGCGGCGGATGTGCGGTATCTGGCGCAGGGCGTCGGTCAGTTCCACCAGCTTGTGCGTGGCCAGCGACAGCGGGTCACCGCCGGACAGGATCACCTCGTCGATGTCCGGGTCGGCGGCGATGGCGGCTACGGCCTCCTGCCATCCCCCCTTGGCGGCGTTCTCCGCGCCATAGTCGAAGTGGCGGCGAAAACAGTAGCGGCAGTTGATCGCGCAGCTGCCGGTGGCGACCAGCAGGGCGCGGCCACGGTACTTCTGGATGACGCCGGTGGCCTTCTTGGCGGCGCCATCGCCCACCGCATCGAAGCTGAACCCGGGCGCCGGGTGCATTTCCGCGTCGATCGGCAGCACCTGGCGCAGCAACGGGTCGGCCGCATCGCCAGGGCGCATGCGGGCCACGAAGCCCTCCGGCACGCGCAGCGCGAACTGGGCCATGGCCGCCTCCGAGACACCCAGCGCGGCCGGGTCCAGCTGCAGCCGGGCCAGCAGGGCGTGCGGGTCGCGCAGCGCCTGGCGCCAGAGCTGCTGCCAGCGCGCGGGCGCACCTGGCGACTGGGGCCGTGGGAAGGCGGAAAGCTGCATGGAGAGGGGGCCTGCGGTTATCATTGGGGGCAGAAAAACAGTCGCCCACCGGCATCCGGTGGGCTTTCCATTCTAACGGCTCGCCGCACCCGCGGCGTTTTTGCCACTCAGGAGTTTACGCATGGCCAGCTACGGCATGAACGACGTCAAGAACGGGATGAAGATCCTGGTCAACAACCAACCGGCCGTCATCATCGACACCGAATACGTCAAGCCGGGCAAGGGCCAGGCCTTCACCCGCGTGAAGTACCGCCTGATCAAGGACGGCCGTACCCAGGAAGTCACCATGAAGTCGACCGACTCGCTGGATGCAGCCGACGTCGTCGATACCGACATGAACTTCATGTACAGCGACGGCGAGTACTGGCACTTCATGGACCCGGAATCCTTCGAGCAGGTCCAGGCCACCAAGGCCGGCATGGGCGGCGCCGAGAAGTGGCTGAAGGGCGAAGAGTCCTGCGTGGTCACCCTGTGGAACGGTGAGCCGATCTTCGTGCAGCCGCCGAACTTCGTTGAACTGAAGATCACCGAAACCGATCCGGGCGTCCGTGGCGACACCTCGGGCGGCGGCGGCAAGCCGGCCACCCTGGAAACCGGCGCTGTGGTCCGCGTGCCGCTGTTCGTGAACCAGGAAGAAGTGATCCGCGTCGACACCCGTTCGGGCGAATACTCCGCACGCGTCAAGTAATCCGGCGCAGCCGGATCATGGTAGTGCCGGCCGCTGGCCGGGTACGCGCCATCGCATTCGCGCTGGCGCTCCCATGATCTGCTTCGGCAGATCATGGGCCCCGCTTCACGAGTCTCCAGACCCCGCCGCTTCGCGGCAGCCCCTGACTCAGGGGCGTGTCCCCCAGAAGTATCTCGCCCCACAGCCAGTGAGCCCGCATGAGCGATAGCCCGCACCTCCCTGAAGCCTGCGACCTGCTCATCGAAGCCGGTTACGTCGTTCCGATCGAGCCGCACGCGGTGGTGCTGGAAGACCATGCCGTTGCCGTGCGTGGCAGTGAAATCGTGGCCATCCTGCCGCGTGCCGAGGCGCGCGCGCGGTTCCGCGCCACCCAGGTGGTGAGCCGCCCCGAGGCTGCCCTGATGCCGGGCCTGGTCAATGCGCACACGCACAACCCGATGACGCTGCTGCGCGGCGTCGCCGACGACCTGCCGCTGATGACCTGGCTGCAGCAGCACATCTGGCCGGTGGAAGCGGCGGTGATCGGCCCCGAATTCGTTGCCGACGGCACCACCCTGGCCATCGCCGAGATGCTGCGCGGCGGTACCACCTGTGCCAACGAGAACTACTTCTTCGGCGACGTGCAGGCCGCGGTCTACAAGAAGCACGGTTTCCGCGCGCTGGTGGGCGCGGTCATCATCGATTTCCCCACCGCCTGGGCCAAGACCGACGACGAATACTTCGCCAAGGCCGGTGAACTGCACGACCAGTGGCGCACCAATCCGCTGATCGGCACCGCGTTCGCGCCGCATGCGCCGTACACGGTCAACGATGCCAACTTCGAGCGGGTGCGGATGCTGTCCGACCAGCTCGACATGCAGGTGCACCTGCACACCCACGAGACCGCGCAGGAGATCAACGATTCGATCAAGCTGCACGGCCAGCGCCCGCTGGCGCGGCTGGATCGGCTCGGCCTGGTCAACGACCGCCTGATCGCGGTGCACATGACCCAGCTGACCGATGCGGAAATCCACCTGTGCGCCGAGCGCGGCGTCAGCGTGGTGCACTGCCCGGAATCGAACCTGAAGCTGGCCTCCGGTTTCTGCCCGGCCTGCGCCCTGCAGCGCGCCGGCGTGAACCTGGCGATCGGCACCGATGGCTGCGCCAGCAACAACGACCTGGACATGTTCAGCGAGAACCGCACCGCGGCGATCCTGGCCAAGGCCGTGGCCGACGATGCCACCGCGCTCGACGCGGCGACCACGCTGCGCGCCTCCACCCTGGGTGGCGCCCGCGCACTGGGCTTCGGCGACCGCATCGGTTCCATCGAAGTCGGCAAGCAGGCCGACCTGGTCTGCGTCGACCTGTCCGCGCTGGAAACCCAGCCGCTGCACAACGTCCTGTCGCAGCTGGTGTACGCCACCGGCCGCCAGCAGGTCAGCGACGTCTGGATTGCCGGCAAGCCGAAGCTGGTGCAGCGCGAGCTGGTCGGCATGGACCTGCCGGGCATCATCGCCAACGCGCGCCAGTGGCGCGAGCGCATCCGTCATATCCGCGCCTGAACCCCGGCGCCGCAAGGACCCCTCATGACTGCCCCTCACGCTTCCTCCAATTTCGATCAGGCCGAGCTGGACAAGTTCGCCGCGCTGGCCAACCGCTGGTGGGACGCTGACGGCCCGCAGAAGCCGCTGCATGCGCTGAACCCGGTGCGCCTGCAGTACGTGGCCGATCGCGTGCCGCTGCGCGGTGCGCGCGTGCTCGACATCGGTTGTGGTGGCGGCCTGTTGAGTGAAGCGCTGGCCCAGGCCGGTGCTGACGTCACCGCCATCGACCTGGCCCCGGAACTGGTCAAGGTCGCGCGCCTGCATGCGCTGGAAAGCGGCGCCAAGGTCGATTACCGGGTGCAGGCTGCCGAAGATCTGGCCGCCGAGCAGCCGGGCAGCTTCGATGTGGTCACCTGCATGGAAATGCTCGAGCACGTGCCCGACCCGGGCGCGATCATCGAGGCCTGCAAGCGCCTGCTGAAGCCGGGCGGCCACCTGTTCCTGTCGACCATCAACCGCACCGCCGCCGCCTTCGCGGTGGCGATCGTCGGCGCCGAGTATGTGGCGCGGCTGCTGCCCAAGGGTACCCACCACTACCAGGAATTCATCAAGCCGGCCGAGCTGGCGCGTTGGCTGCGCGAGGCCGACATGCAGCTGGTGGATGTCAGCGGCATGGCCTACGAGCCGTGGCGCAACCAGGCCCGCCTGAGCAGCCGTACCGACATCAACTACCTGGCCTACGCGGTCAAGCCGGCATGACCGCGGCCCGCTTCCCGCGCGCGGTGCTGTTCGATCTGGACGGCACCCTGCTGGACAGTGCGCCGGACTTCGTCGCCACCTGCGACGCGATGCTGGCCGAGCGTGGACGCGCACCCATCGATCCGGCCGCGCTGCGCCCGGTGGTGTCGAAGGGCTCGCGGGCGATGGTCTCGGCTGCGTTCCCGGAACTGGACGTAGCCGCACGTGACGCGCTGATCCCGGAATTCCTGCAGCGCTACGAAGCATTGATCGGCCAGCACGCGGTGCTGTTCGATGGCGTGGCCGGCATGCTCGCCGCGTTGGACGACGCCGGCACGGTGTGGGGCATCGTCACCAACAAGCCCGAGTACCTGGCGCGTCTGATCCTGCCGCAGCATGGCTGGCAGCAGCGCTGTGCGGTGCTGGTGGGCGGTGACAGCCTGGCTGAGCGCAAGCCGCATCCGCTGCCGCTGCTGCACGCGGCGCAGGCGATCGCCGTTGCCGCCGAAGACTGCGTGTACGTGGGCGACGACGAGCGCGACATCATCGCGGCACGTGCCGCCGCCATGCCGTCGGTGGCGGCGCTGTGGGGCTATCGCCTGCACAGCGACGATCCGCTGGCCTGGCAGGCCGACGTGCTGGTCGAGAACGCCGAACTTCTGCAACTGGCCAGCCTCTGGCCGACCCGGCCGGCAGCCCCGGCCCAGCCGTAAGGAATCACGTAGTGAGCAGTACCGCGCTGGACAGTTTCCTCGACAAGTGGCGCAGCCGTTGGCCGGAATGGTCGGTGGCCGCCCCGTTCGTGGCCGAATCGCAACGCGAGCTTGCGGTGGCGTGGTTCGCGCTGCTGCAGGAATTCGACGACATGCTCAACACCAGCGGCGACCCGTTGCCGGCCGACGCCAAGCTGGCGTGGTGGGGCGAGGAGCTGCGCAGCTGGGCCGCGCATCGTTCGCGCCACCCGCTGGGCCGCCTGCTGGAGCCGGTGCGTGCGCCGTGGGCGCAACTGGCCGAAGCGCTGCCCGATCTGGTTGAAGCGCGTACCGTCGCGCTGGATGCAGCCGGTGCCGAGCGTGCGCTGGCCCATTACGCTGAAGCCGTGGCCGCGGTGGAGGCAGCCCTGTTCGCGGACAAGCCGCGCACTGGCGCCGGTCGTGCGGTGCAGCTGCAGACCCTGGCCCAGCGCCTGCAGGATGCCGGCGTAGCCGGTGTGCCGCGCAGCCTGCTGGACGGTGATGCCAGCACGGCCGCACAGCGCTGGGCGCAGCATCTGTTGAAGGGCTGGGGCAGCCGCGTGCCCGGCCCGCGCCCGCGCCGCGTGTGGTCCAGCCTGGCGCGTGCACGCGTTGCCGCGCAGGCGGCAGGCAAGCCGATCGAAGCCACGCCGGTACGCACCCTGCTGCGTGTGTGGTGGGCTGCGCGCGGCTGATCCAACGTACCTGGTAGTGCCGGCCGCTGGCCGGCATCCAGCAGGGCGCCGAAGAGGATGAGGTTGCCGGCCAGCGGCCGGCACTACCGTTACTTGCGCTCCAGCACCAGCAGCGGGTCGATACGGGTATCGAACCAGTTCATGCCCCAGTGCAGGTGCGGGCCGGTGGCACGACCGGTGGCGCCGACCGCAGCGATCACCTGGCCCTGTTCCACACGGTCGCCAACTTTTACGTCGATGCGCGACAGGTGCAGGAAGTTGGAGCTGACACCGAAACCGTGGTCGAGCAGCAGCGTGCCGCCGGTCAGGTACAGGTCGGGGCCGGCGAAGGTGACGATGCCGGCGGCCGGCGCCTTCACCGGCGTGCCGGTCGGTACCGCGATGTCCATGCCGGAATGACCGGCGCCGGGCTGCCCGTTGTACACGCGCGCATTGCCGAAGCGGCCGCTGATGCGGCCCTGCACTGGCCAGATGAAGGTCTGGGTGAAGTCGGTGCGGTCGTCATCGCGGGCGCGTGCGGCGGTCACCTGCGCCTGTTCGCGCTTGATCCGCTCGGCAATCGCCGGCGGCGGATTGACCGTCTTCGGCGGCACGCCGTTGACGCGCTCGGTCGGCCAGTCACGCGGGGTCACCGCAATGGTCGCGGTCTCGCTGCCACCATCGGGGCGCTGCACCTGCACGCGCAGCGGGCCCTTCTCGTCACGGCCGATGCCGAACACCACGCTGCCGTAGCCGCTCACCCGCAGTTGGCGGCCGGCGTACTGCACGCGGCTGCCGGCGGGTACCTTGCCGATCACCAGCGCGCCCTGCGACGCGCTGGCCGGGAACACCACGCGGCTGTCGATCAGGCTGCCGATGCCGTCCTGCGCCTGCGCCGGAGATGAGGAAAACAGGGGCGCGGCCAGCAGCAGCGCCCCGATCAGAAGTGCCGAACGCATCAGCGGTCGTAGGTCATGCGCTGGCCGGCGGGTTCACCCACCAGCTTGCTGCCGTCCCACACCTGCTGGCCATTGACCCAGGTGGAGGCGATGCGCGAACGGAAGGTGGTGCCTTCGAACGGCGACCAGCCGCACTTGGACAGCACGTCTTCGCGCTTGACCGTGAACGGCACGTCCTCGACCAGCACCAGATCGGCGAAGTAACCCTCGCGCAGGAAGCCGCGCTCTTCCACGTCGAACAGCTGCGCCGGGGCGTGGGCGAACTTCTGCACCACCTGCTCGCGGGTCAGCTTGCCTTCGTGCACGCGCTCCAGCGCAGCCACCAGCGCGTACTGCACCAGCGGCAGGCCCGACGGCGCCTGCGCGTAGGGCTTCTGCTTCTCTTCCCAGGTGTGCGGCGCGTGGTCGGTGGCCAGCACGTCCAGCACGTCGTCGGCCAGCGCAGCGGTGATCGCCTCGCGGTCGGACACTTCCTTGATCGCCGGGTTGCACTTGATCAGGTTGCCCTTGGTCGCATAGTCCGGACGCGCGAAGTGCAGGAAGTGCACGCAGGTTTCGGCGGTGATCTGCTTGCGGCTGCCGTCGGCGCGGATCAGCGGGCCCTTCTCGAACAGCGCCAGTTCGTCGGCGGTGGAGATGTGCAGCACGTGCAGGCGGGTGCCGTGCTTGCGCGCCAGCGACATCGCCAGGCGGGTCGACTTGATGCAGGCCTCGCGCGAGCGGATGTCCGGGTGCATGTCCGGGGTCAGCGCGTCGCCGTACTTCTCCTGGAAGGCCTTCAGGTTGGCATCGATCATCGGCGTGTCTTCGCAGTGCGTGATGATCGGGGTCGGGCATTCGCGGAAGATCGCGTCCAGCGTTTCCGGGTTGTCGACCAGCATGTTGCCGGTCGAAGCACCCATGAACACCTTCACGCCGGGCGCCTTCTTCGGGTCCAGCGCACGGATCGCTTCCAGGTTGTCATTGCTGGCGCCGTGGTAGAAGCCGTAGTTGGCCCAGGCGCGGCCGCGCGCGAGCTCGTACTTGGCTTCCAGGATGGTCGAATCCAGCGTCGGCGGGTTGGTGTTGGGCATGTCCATGAAGCTGGTCAGGCCACCGGCCACGGCCGCGGCCGATTCGCTGGCGATGTCGCCCTTGTGGGTCAGGCCCGGTTCGCGGAAGTGCACCTGGTCGTCGATCATGCCTGGCAGCAGCCAGCGTCCGGCTGCGTCCACCACCTGCTCGCCGTCGCGCGGCGCCAGCCCGCTGCCGATCTGCGCGATGCGGCCGTTTTCGATGCGCAGGTCGCCGTCGAAGGTGCGGCCTTCGTTGACCATGCGGGCGTTGGTGATGAGGGTGGAGGACATGTCAGTGTTTTCCTGTGCAACGGCAAGAGGGGGCGTTGGGGGACTCGGGCACGGGGTCGAAGCCGCCGGGATGGAACGGGTGGCAGCGGCCCAGCCGGCGCGCAGCCAGCCAGCTTCCGCGCAGCGGGCCGTGCCGCGAGATGGCGTCCATCGCGTATTCAGAACAGCTCGGCACGAAACGGCAGCGTGGCCCCAGCAGGGGGCTGATGAAGCGCTTGTAGAAGCGCAGCAGGGCAATGAGCAGGCGCGAGATCACCCAGTCATCTTATGCCAGTTGGCATGAAGGCCGCATTTGTGCAGGATGGGCCGTTGGTCGCATGTCGCCGATGGCCTGCGACCGGTACCAGCGCCTTCGGGTGCTGGCCAGGTTCCGTACCGCGCAAGGCGGTCCGTGTTCGTCGGACTGCCTCCAAGGGCGCCTTGACTCCAGGACTGAATGGAGCAGGGGGTCGAGGTTGCTGCTGCGGGTCGGGTAGGCTATAAAGGCCCGCTTTCCCGGGCCCCGGGGAATCCAAGGAAGAGCGTTTCGTGGCTGCTAAAAAAACTGCAAAGAAGGCCGCAACGGCCGCCAAGAAAACCGCCAAGCCTGTTGTGAAGAAGTTGGCGGCAAAGCCCGTTGCCAGGAAACCGGCCAGCAAGCCGGCGACCAAGGCAGCGTCCTCGCAACCGGCGGCCAGGAAGGCCACCGCAAAGAAAACGCCGGTCAAGGCAACCAAGCCGGTGGCGAAGAAGGCTGCTGCGCCCGCCAAGGCCAAGCCTGCCGCTGCCAGCAAGAAGGCGCCGGTGGTGAAGAAAGCCGCCAGCAAGGCCGCGCCGGTGAAGAAGGCCGCCGCCAAGCCGGTGGCGAAGAAGGCAGCAGCCAAGCCGGCGCCGAAGGCGGTGGTGAAGAAGGCCGCGGCCAAGCCGGTCGCCAAACCTGCAGCGAAGAAGGTTGCTGCGGCTAAACCGGTGGCCACGCCTGCCGCTGTAAAGAAAGTCACCAAGAATGTTGCCGCGCCGGCCGCAAAGCCGACCCCGGCCCCCGTAGTGAAGTCCGCACCGAAGCCTGCCCCCAAGCCGGCTCCGGCCAAGCCTGTCCCGGCCAAGACCGTGGCAGTGGCAGCAGCCCAACCGGCCCCCAAGCCGGCCCCGGCCGCCGCTCCTGCTGCTTCGAAGGCCCCGCAATCCAAGAATCCCGTGCCCGTTTCGAAATCGCCTGCCAAAACCGCCGTGAAATCCGATTCCGCCCCGAAGACCGTGTCGCGCCCTGTCGGCAAGGTTGCCGTGGCCGTCGCCGCCCGCTCGGCGGCACCGGCCCCGCGCAGCAAGTACAAGGTGGTCGAGTACAAGACCGACGAGGCCACCGGCCGCCCGATCCTGCCGGCTGGCTACAAGCCGTCCTCGGAAGAGGAATACATGAGCCCGCTGCAGCAGGAGTACTTCCGCCAGCGCCTGCAGAACTGGCGCGCGGACCTGGTGGAAGAGTCCAAGCAGACCATCGAGAACCTGCGCGAGGAAGTGCGTGACATCGGCGACGAAGCCGAGCGTGCGACCCGCGAGACCGAGAACTCGCTGGAACTGCGTACCCGCGACCGCTATCGCAAGCTGATCGGCAAGATCGACAGCACCCTGAAGCGCCTGGAAGCGGGCGACTACGGTTACTGCGTCGACACCGGCGAGGAAATCGGCCTGGAGCGCCTGGAAGCGCGCCTCACCGCCGAGCGCACCATCGACGCCCAGGAGCGCTGGGAGCACCTGCAGAAGCAGCAGGGCGACTGATTCCTGATCGTTGTCTGGTCATGCGAAAAACCCGGCCTCGGCCGGGTTTTTTGTTGGGGGATCGTTGGTAAGCGACCGTGGCTGGCACGGGCAGTTGTGGCCGTTGACTTGGGTCCGCCTTGTAGCGAGCCGAGCACCGCAGGGGAATCGGGGGCGAAGAGGCGCCGCTGTTTGAGCGCAGCGAGTTCGGCGCCGTCCCCTGATTCACCGAGGAGCGCAGGGCACCGGTGCGCAGCACCGGCTCGCGGATGGCGGCGCGTTTCTTTGGTTACTTTCTTTGCGCGCGCAAAGAAAGTGACAAACCCATTCATCGAGGGAAAGTGACGTGGCCAGTCAAACGCCCGGCGCCGCCGAACGCGCTCTCCGCAGGGTCACTGCAGGTCGCGCAGATTCAACTTCCGCAACGTCGGGTTCTTCCACGCGGTGATCCCGGCCACGCTCAGCACCGCGAACCCACCCAGCACCACCGCCGGCACCAGGCCGAGCAGCTTTGCCATCGTGCCGGCATAGAACGCGCCCAGTTCGTTGGACGAACTGATGAAGATGCCGTTGATCGACGACACCCGGCCGCGCATCTCTTCCGGCGTGGCCAGCTGCAGGATGGTCGAACGGATCACCACCGAGACGCCATCGAAGGCCCCGTAGAACAGCAGGATCAGCGCCGACAGCCAGAAGTGCTGCGACAGCCCGAAGCTGATCACGCACAGGCCGAAGCCGGCCACCGCGAACAGCAGCACGCGGCCGGCATTGCGGTGCAGCGGGTGGCGGGCCAGCCACAGGCCCACGCAGACCGAGCCCAGCGCCGGCATTGCGCGCAGGATGCCCAGGCCTTCCGGGCCGTGGTGCAGGATCTCGTGCAGGAACGCCGGCAGCATCGCCACCACGCCGCCGAGCAGCACCGAGAACATGTCCAGCGCCATCGCGCCGACCATGATCCGGTTACCCACCACGAAGCGTGCGCCTTCAACGATGCTCTTGAAGATCGGGGCGGCCGGGCCGGTATGCACCGGTTCTTCCACCTTCAGCGTGGCCAGGCAGGCCATCGCCACCAGTGCGAAGACGGTGGCCACCGCGTAGGACAGGCCCTTGCCGCCGAAGCCCACCAGCACGCCGCCCAGTGCCGGGCCGGCGATCATGCCGGCCTGGAATACCACCGCGCCCAGGCCGGCGCCCCGCGCGAACTGGTCACGGGCCAGTACGCGGGCGAACAGGGCGTTGTAGATCGGCGACAGGAAGGCGCGGACCATGCCGGTCAGCGCGATGGCTGCGTAGATCGGCCACACGCCGTCGATCGGTAGCCAGCCCATGGCCACGCTGGTCAATACCAGTGCGGTGGCGATCAGTCCGCAACAGGCGACCATGCCGAGCCGGCGGCGCGGCAGATGATCCACCAGGTAACCGGCAAACGGCGCCACGCAGAAGAACGGCACGACCTCGGCCAGGCCGATCAGGCCCAGCGAGAACGGATTGCGGGTGACTTCGTAGATGTGCCAGCCGACGGTGACCGCGACCACCTGGTAGGACAGCATCGCGAAGATGCGGTACGCCAGCAGCCTGGCGAATCCGGGCCGGGACAGCAGGCCCAGCGCGCTGTCTTCGGCTGTGGCAGGTTCGCTCACGACGGGTCGCGCTGCAGCTGCGCCTGCGCGGTCTCGCGGATGAAGGCCAGCATCGCCGCCACGCCGTTGCTGCGGGTGGGCGAGAGGTGGCGGGCCAGGCCGATGTCCTGGATGTAGCTCGGTTCGGTGGCCAGGATCTCCTGCGCCGAGCGCCCGGAGTACACGCGCAGGGCCAGGAAGATCAGGCCGGAGACGATGGCCGAATCACTGATGGCGTGGAAGCGCAGCGACTGCGCGTTGCCTTCGGGGACGATCCAGACCATCGACTGGCAGCCGAGCAGGCGATGCTCTTCGGTCTTCCATTCTTCCGGGAAGGCCGGCAGCTTGCGGCCGAGGTCGATCAGGTACTGGTAGCGCTCGGACCAGTCGCCGAAGAAGCCGAATTCCTCGGCGATGGCGGTCTGGGCCTCGGCGGCGGTGGGTTCAAGCGGGAACGGGGAGTCGGTCACAACAGTCTCTACGGTGGGGGGCGTGGCCGGCGTACCGGCCACGGGGCAGGGCGGGTCAGCTGCGCTTGCGCGACCAGCGCACGCCCTGCGGGGTGTCTTCCAGCACGATGCCTTCGGCGGCCAGCTGGTCGCGGATGGCGTCGGAACGGGCGAAGTCGCGCGCCTTCTTGGCAGCGGCACGCTCATCGATCAGGCCCTGGATGCGGGCATCGTCGCCGTCTTCGCTGGCCGCAGTGCCGAACCACTGCGCCGGATCGGCCTGCAGCAGGCCCAGTGCCAGGCCGGCGCCGAGCAGTTCACCCTTCAGGCGCGCCTGCTCGGCCGGGTCGGTGGCACGGCGCGCATCGGCGGCGATGCGGGCCAATTCGGCCAACGCCTGCGGGGTGTTGAGATCGTCGTCCAGGGTCGCCTCGACCGTGGCCGGAATCACTGCAGTGGCCTCGACTGAGGCCAGCTCGCGCAGGGTGCCGTACAGGCGGTCCAGGGTGCGCACCGACTGTTCGATCAGGCCATCGGACCAGTCCAGCGGCTGCCGGTAGTGGGCCGACAGCAGGGCCAGGCGCAGCGCTTCCGGCGGGTGCTGGCGGACCAGGTCGTGCACGCGCTCGATGTTGCCAAGCGACTTGCTCATCTTGGCGCCGCCGAAGTTGAGCATGCCGTTGTGCAGCCAGAAACGGGCGAAGATCTTGCCGCCATGGGCGCATTCGCTCTGCGCCAGCTCGTTCTCGTGGTGCGGGAACTGCAGGTCGACGCCGCCGGCGTGGATGTCGATGGTCTCGCCCAGGTGGGCGGCAGCCATTGCCGAGCACTCGATGTGCCAGCCAGGCCGGCCCCGGCCCCAGGGAGACTCCCAGCCGGGCAGGTCGTCACTCGACGGCTTCCACAGTACGAAATCACCCGGGTCACGCTTGTACGGGGCGACGTCGACGCGGGCACCGGCCAGCATTTCGTCCGGATCGCGGCGCGAGAGCTTGCCGTAGCCGTCGAAGCTGGCCACCGCGAACAGCACGTGGCCCTCGGCGGCGTAAGCATGATTGCTGGCGATCAGCTGCTCGATCATGGTGATGATCTGCGGAATGTGCGCGGTCACTTCCGGCTCGATGTCCGGTGGCACTACGCCCAGCGCGGCCATGTCTTCACGGTAGGCGGCGGCGAACTTGTTGGTGATGGTGCTGATCGGCACGCCCTGCTCACGCGCGGCGGTGTTGATCTTGTCGTCCACGTCGGTGATGTTGCGGGCGTAGCGCAGTGCGCCGAAACGGCGCCGCAGCAGGTCGGCCAGCACCCCGAACACCACCGGGCCGCGGGCGTTGCCGATGTGCACGTAGTTGTAGACCGTCGGGCCGCACACATACAGGGTCGGACAGGCCGGATCGAGCGGGGTGAACGGTTCGAGCTGGCGAGTCAGGTTGTTGTGCAGGCGCAGGGTCATGGGGCTGTGGCTGGGGGACAAGCCTGTGATTTTAGAACGTGTCGGCCCCCTTTGGGGGCACCCGTTGCCACCGGTGGACGCCGGGTCCGCCCCGGGTGGGGTGGGCAGGAGCGGCGTGGACGGGTAATGTTCAGCCCCTTGCGCTCGCCACTGCCTACACTATTGCCGTGTCCTTGCTCCCGTCGCCAATGAAATCCACCGCGTTGCTGACCTTGGCCTGCCTGTCGGCGCTGCCCGCCGTGGTGCTGGCGCAGGAGGCCGAGCCCCGCAACCGGGTGGTGATCGTGGAGAACGTGAAGTTCGACTACGCCCAGGTCCTGAACGTCGAGCCGGTGTTCCAGACCCTGCGTGCGACCCGCACCGAGGAGCACTGCGAGCCGGTGTCGACCCGGACCCTGGCCCCGGTGAACGTGACGGGCGAGGAGCCGGTCGAGGACAAGGGCCGGATCAGCCGCTTCTGGGACTCGGTGCGCTCGATGTTCAAGCGCAGCGACGAGGAAGCCGTTGAGGAGACCGGAGCCGAGACGCCGGCCCCGGCGCCGGCCAACACGGGCCCGATGCTGACCCGCGACTGCCGCATCGTGCCGGTGGGGCGTGAATTCCGCCGGCCCATCGCCTACGACGTGGATTACGTCTACAAGGGCACCAAGTACCGCTCGCGGCTGCCGGAAGACCCCGGCAACCGGCTCAAGATCCGGGTGTCGATCACGCCCTGGGTCGGTCCCGAGCAGGGTACTGCCAGCAATCCCTGATTCTGCGACCCCGGCCCCTTGCGCCGGCCCCGGGCGCATGCAAAGATATTTGACCATGAAGCTCACCGACTTCCAGCACGACAGCAGCGCAGCCCGACAGGCGTCTGGCATGACCTCGCGTGCGCGTCGACCGGAACCCCACATCCTCGCTGGGTAACCGGAGCTTTTTGCTGTTCGTCCGAAAAAAACCCAGCCCGCCGGCTGGGTTTTTTCGTTTCTGCGTTCTGAAAGCTTCAACTGCAACCTTTTCGCTCCACCTTTGGTTCCTGCTTTTCCCTTCCACTGCGTCGAACCCGGCGCCGCCACGCAAGGAAAGATGATGTCCCCCAAGCACTTCCTGAACACCCAGGACTGGAGCCGCAGCGATCTCGACGCGCTGCTGACCCAGGCCGCGCTGTTCAAGCGCAACAAGCTCGGCGACCAGCTCAAGGGCAAGTCGATCGCGCTGGTGTTCTTCAACCCGTCCATGCGCACCCGCACCAGCTTCGAACTGGGCGCGTTCCAGCTCGGCGCCCACGCGGTGGTGCTGCAGCCGGGCAAGGATGCGTGGCCGATCGAGTTCAACCTCGGCACGGTGATGGACGGCGATACCGAAGAGCACATCGCTGAAGTGGCCAAGGTGCTGGGCCGTTACTGCGACATCATCGCCGTGCGCGCGTTCCCGAAGTTCCAGGACTGGGCCTACGACCGCCAGGACATCGTCCTCAACAGCTTCGCCAAGTACTCGCCGGTGCCGGTCATCAACATGGAGACCATCACCCATCCGTGCCAGGAGCTGGCCCACATCATGGCCCTGCAGGAGCACTTCGGCACCCAGGACCTGCGCGGCAAGAAGTACGTGCTGACCTGGACCTACCACCCCAAGCCGCTGAACACCGCCGTTGCCAATTCGGCGCTGACCATCGCCACCCGCATGGGCATGGACGTGACCCTGCTGTGCCCGACCGCCGACTACATCCTCGACGACCGCTACATGGGCTGGGCCGAGCAGAACGTGGCCGAGAGCGGTGGCTCGCTGAAGATCAGCCATGACATCGACAGCGCCTACGCCGGCGCCGACGTGGTCTACGCCAAGAGCTGGGGCGCGCTGCCGTTCTTCGGCAACTGGGAACCGGAAAAGCCGATCCGCGACCAGTTCAAGCACTTCATCGTGGACGAACGGAAGATGGCGCTGACCAACAACGGTGTGTTCAGCCACTGCCTGCCGCTGCGCCGCAACGTGAAGGCCACCGACGCGGTGATGGATTCGCCGCAGTGCATCGCCATCAACGAAGCCGAGAACCGCCTGCATGTGCAGAAGGCGATCATGGCTGCGGTTGCCGGGCGCTGAATCAAACTAGGGGTAGAGCCGACCGTTGGTCGGCTGCTCCCGCAGCGGCGCATCCAACATTTCAGCCGACCAGCGGTCGGCCCTACCGAATTCCCATCCCCCAAGTGGACCTGATCCCCATGAGCAACAAAGACGTCGTTCTCGCCTTCTCCGGCGGCCTGGATACCAGCTTCTGCGTGCCGTACTTGCAGGAGCGCGGCTACAACGTGCACACCGTGTTCGCCGACACCGGCGGCGTGGATGATGAAGAGCGTGATTTCATCGAGAAGCGCGCCGCCGAGCTGGGCGTCACCAGCCACGTCACCGTCAACGGTGGCCCGGCCATATGGGAAGGCTTCGTCAAGCCGTTCGTGTGGGCCGGTGAGGGCTACCAGGGCCAGTACCCGCTGCTGGTCTCGGATCGCTACCTGATCGTCGATGCCGCGCTGAAGCGCGCTGCCGAGCTGGGGACCAACATCATTGCCCATGGCTGCACCGGCATGGGCAACGACCAGGTCCGCTTCGACCTGGCCGTGAAGGCACTGGGCGACTACCAGATCATCGCGCCGATCCGCGAGATCCAGAAGGAACACACCCAGACCCGCGCCTACGAGCAGAAGTACCTGGAAGAGCGCGGCTTCGGCGTGCGCGCCAAGCAGCAGGCCTACACCATCAACGAGAACCTGCTGGGCGTGACCATGTCCGGCGGCGAGATCGACCGTTGGGAAGCCCCGGGTGAAGGCGCGCGTGGCTGGTGCTCGCCGCGCAGCGAATGGCCGGAGCAGGCGCTGACCGTGACCCTGAAGTTCGTTGAAGGCGAAGCCGTCGAACTGAACGGCAAGGCGCTGGCGGGCGACCAGATCCTGGCCCAGCTCAACAAGTTGTTCGCCCCGTACGGCGTTGGCCGCGGCGTCTACACCGGCGACACCGTGATCGGCCTGAAGGGCCGCATCGTGTTCGAGGCCCCGGGCCTGGTCTCGCTGCTGGCCGCGCACCGCGCGCTGGAAGATGCCGTGCTGACCAAGCAGCAGAACCGCTTCAAGCCGGACGTGGCGCGCAAGTGGGTGGAGCTGGTGTACGAAGGCTTCTACCACGACCCGCTGAAGACCGACATCGAGGCGTTCCTGAAGTCCTCGCAGGCCAAGGTCAACGGCGAAGTGGTGCTGGAAACCCGCGGTGGCCGCGTCGACGCTGTGGCCGTGAAGTCGCCGCACCTGCTCAACACCAAGGGTGCCACCTACGCGCAGTCGGCCGACTGGGGCGTGGAAGAGGCGGAGGGCTTCATCAAGCTGTTCGGCATGAGCTCCACGCTCTATGCGCAGGTGAACCGCTGAGACCCTGGTGCCCTGGCCCGCTGTGGGCCAGGGTGCGCAGCAAACGGATGAATCGATGAGCGCACTCCGCATCAGCACCGATCCGCAGCACTTGGACGTTGCCCTGATCCACCAGTTCCTGTCTACCCAGGCCCATTGGAGCCTGGGCATCGGGCGCGAACTGGTGGAACGGGCCATTGCCGGTTCGCTGTGTTTTGGCGCCTATCTGGACGCGTCCGGCCAGGTTGCGTTTGCGCGCGTCATCACCGACGGTGCCACCTTTGCTTATCTGGCTGACGTGTTCGTGCTGCCGCAGCATCGCGGCCAGGGCTACAGCAAGCAGCTGCTGCAGGCGATCATGGCCCATCCGCAGCTGCAGGGCCTGCGCCGCTTCATGCTGGCCACCAGCGATGCACATCGGCTCTACGCCCCCTTCGGCTTCAGCGCGCCGGCACGGCCAGAGTTGCTGATGGAAATTGTGCGCCAGAACCTCTATGCCCCGGCTACGCCCGGGCAAACACCTTGTTGATTCCCATGACCGACCTGCTTGCTTCCACCCTGCAGCACCTGCAGGCCCTGGTGTCCTTCGACACCCGCAACCCGCCGCGTGCGATCACCACCGGTGGCATCTTCGATTACCTGCGCGCGAACCTGCCCGGCTTCAACGTCGAGGTGATCGACCATGGCGCCGGTGCGGTCAGCCTGTACGCCGTGCGCGGCACGCCGAAGTACCTGTTCAACGTCCATCTGGACACTGTGCCGGACTCGCCGCACTGGAGTGCCGATCCGCACGTGATGCGGCGCCTGGACGACCGCGTGGTCGGCCTGGGCGTGTGTGACATCAAGGGCGCCGCCGCTGCACTGGTGGCGGCGGCCAACGCCAGCGATGGCGATGCCGCCTTCCTGTTCTCCAGCGACGAGGAAGCCAACGATCCGCGCTGTATCGCTGCGTTCCTGGCCCGTGGCCTGCCGTATGAAGCGGTGCTGGTGGCCGAGCCGACCATGAGCGAAGCGGTGCTGGCGCACCGTGGCATCAGTTCGGTGCTGATGCAGTTCGCCGGCCGTGCCGGCCATGCGTCCGGCAAGCAGGACGCGGCCGCCAGTGCGCTCCATCAGGCCATGCGCTGGGGCAACCGCGCGCTGGACCATGTGGAATCGCTGGCCTCGGCCCGCTTTGGCGGGCTGACCGGCCTGCGTTTCAACATCGGCCGCGTCGAAGGCGGGATCAAGGCCAACATGATTGCGCCGGCTGCCGAGGTGCGCTTCGGTTTCCGGCCACTGCCGTCGATGGACATCGACGGATTGCTGGCAACCTTCGCCGGTTTCGCCGAGCCGGAAGCCGCATTGTTCACTGAAACCTTCCGTGGCCCCAGCCTGCCGGCCGGTGACATCGCCGAGGCCGAGAACCGCCGCCTGCTGGCGCGCGACGTGGCCGACGCGCTGGAGCTGCCGATCGGCAATGCGGTGGATTTCTGGACCGAGGCTTCGTTGTTCTCGGCCGGTGGCTACACCACGCTGGTGTTCGGTCCGGGCGACATCGCCCAGGCCCACACCGCCGATGAGTTCGTGACGCTGGAGCAGCTGCAGCGCTACACCGACGCCGTGCACCGCATCATCGCCGCCGGCGCCTGATCGACCCCACAACGCCGCCCGGCCCTGGCCGGGTGGAACTGCAACGCGGCGACCGCCGCCTGTGACGAAACCGAAATGTCTCCTGCCCTCCAGCCTCACCGCCAGACCCGCCAGACCATCGTGCGCCTGCTTTCCAGCATGGCCAGCGCGAAGGAGATCAGCCAGTACCTCAAGCGCTTCTCGCAGCTGGACGCCAAGCGTTTTGCCGTGGTCAAGGTCGGCGGCGCGGTGCTGCGCGACGACCTCGACGCGCTGACCTCTTCGCTGTCGTTCCTGCAGGAAGTCGGGCTGACCCCGATCGTGCTGCACGGCGCCGGCCCGCAGCTGGATGCCGAGCTGTCCGCCGCCGGCATCGAGAAGCAGACCGTCAACGGCCTGCGCGTGACTTCGCCGGAAGCGCTGGCGATCGTGCGCCGGGTGTTCCAGCAGTCCAACCTGCGCCTGGTCGAGGCGCTGCAGCAGAACGGCGCGCGCGCCACCTCGATCACCGGCGGCGTGTTCGAGGCCGAGTACCTGGACGTGGACACCTACGGCCTGGTCGGCGAGGTGAAGAAGGTCAACCTGGCACCGATCGAGGCCAGCCTGCGCGCCGGGTCGATCCCGGTCATCACCAGCCTGGGCGAAACCGCCGGCGGCCAGATCCTCAACGTCAACGCCGACTTCGCCGCCAACGAGCTGGTACAGGAGCTGCAACCGTACAAGATCATCTTCCTGACCGGCACCGGCGGCCTGCTGGATGAGCAGGGCAATGTGATTGATTCGATCAACCTGTCCACCGAGTACGACCACCTGATCGCGCAGCCATGGATCCACGGCGGCATGAAGGTGAAGATTGAACAGATCAAGGATCTGCTCGACCGCCTGCCGCTGGAATCGTCGGTGTCGATCACGCGTCCGGCCGACCTGGCCAAGGAACTGTTCACCCACAAGGGGTCGGGCACGCTGGTGCGCAAGGGCGAAAAGGTGCTGCGCGCCACTGCCTGGAACGAGCTGGACCTGCCCCGCCTGAAGGGCCTGATCGAATCCAGCTTCGGCCGCACCCTGGTGCCGGAGTACTTCGAAAAGACGAAGCTGCTGCGTGCCTATGTCAGCGAGAACTACCGCACCGCGGTGATCCTCACCGACGAGGCCGAGGGCGTGTACCTGGACAAGTTCGCCGTGCTCGACGATGCGCAGGGCGAGGGCCTGGGCCGCGCGGTCTGGAACGTGATGCTGGAGGAAACCCCGCAGCTGTTCTGGCGTTCGCGCCACGGCAACCCGATCAACCACTTCTATTACGCTGAATCCGAGGGCTGCTACAAGCAGGACCACTGGAAGGTGTTCTGGTTCGGTGCCGATGGCATCGACCGGATCAAGACCTACGTCGACCATTGCGCCCGGCGCGCGCCGAGCCTGCAGGGCTGAACACATGAACCATGCCGATTGGACCAAGGTCCCCACGCTGACGGGTACCCATGCGCGGCTGGAGCCGCTGCAGATGGGGCATATCGATGGCCTGCGCGGCGCGCTTGGCGATGGCGCGCTGTCCAGGCTCTGGTACACCCAGGTGCCCGATGCGAAGACCATGGCCGGCTACGTGCAGGCAGCGCTGCAGGCGCAGGCCGAAGGCAAGGTGCTGCCGTTCGTGGTGTTCGATGCCAACGACCAGATTGTCGGCACCACCCGCTACTACGATCTGCAAGCGGACGTGCCGCGCCTGAGTATCGGTTACACCTGGTATGGCGAGTCGGCGCAGCGCACCGGGGTCAATACCGAGACCAAGCTGATGCTGCTCAGCCACGCGTTCGAGCGCTTGGAGTGCCTGAGCGTCGTATTTGAGACCAGCTGGTTCAACTTCACCTCGCGCACCGCCATCGCCCGCCTCGGCGCCAAGCAGGATGGCGTGCTGCGCAACCACAAGCGGCACGCTGACGGCACGCCGCGCGACACCGTCATCTTCTCCATCATCGATGCGGAATGGCAGGGCGTGAAGCGCCACCTGCAGTACCGCCTGGACAGCCACGCATGAACGATTCGACTTTCACCCTGGGCATCGTCGGGGCCCGTGGCCATACCGGCGCCGAGCTGATCAAGCTGGTGGCCGCCCACCCGCGCCTGAAACTGGCCTTCGTCTCCTCGCGCGAGCGTGCCGGGCAGCGCCTGTCCGACCATCACCCGGAATTCCAGGGTGAGCTGCAGTACGAGAACCTGGACGCCGACGCGGTGGCCGCCAAGGGCGTGGACGCGGTGATCCTGGCCCTGCCCAACGGCCTGGCCGCTCCGTTCGTGGCGGCACTGGAAGCGGCGAAGCCGGACACTGTCATCGTCGACCTGTCGGCCGACTACCGTTTCGACAACAGCTGGTACTACGGCCTGCCGGAGCTGACCCGCGGCCGCTACAGCGGCCAGAAGCACATCAGCAATCCGGGCTGCTATGCCACGGCGATGCAGCTGGCGGTGCATCCGCTGCTGGACCTGCTGGCCGGCCCGCCGCAGTGCTTCGGTGTGTCCGGCTACTCCGGTGCCGGCACTACGCCGTCGGACAAGAACAACGTCGAACTGCTGGCTGACAACCTGATGCCGTATGCGCTGACCAACCACGTGCACGAGCGCGAGGTGTCGGTGCAGCTGGGCGTGGCGGTCGAGTTCATGCCGCACGTCGCGCCGCATTTCCGTGGCATCACGCTCACCGCCAACCTGTGGCTGAACCGCGTGCAGACCCGCGAGCAGATCGTCGAGCGCTTCCAGCAGGCCTATGCCGGCGAACCGCTGATCGAGGTGGTGGATGAAGCACCGTGGGTCAGCCGCATCGCCGGCCGCCACGGTGCCCAGGTCGGCGGCTTCACCCTGGCCCCGGGCGGCAAGCGGGTGGTGGTGGTGGCGACCCTGGACAACCTGCTCAAGGGCGCGGCCACCCAGGCCATGCAGAACCTCAACCTCGCGCTGGGCATCGACGAACTGACGTCGATCCCGCACTGAACACGCATTCCGGAGCCCCCATGGCAGACCTTCTTTGGCAGAAGCCCGGCGTCGCTGTCGACGCCCAGATCCAGACCTTCCTCGCCGGCGACGACGTGATCCTCGACCGCGAGTTCTTCCTGCATGACATCGCCGCCAGCGCCGCGCATGCGCAGGGCCTGCAGCACATCGGCATCCTCAGCGCCGACGAGCTGGCCGGCCTGCTGCGCGAGCTCGACGTGCTGGCGCAGGACTTCCGCGAAGGCCGCTTCGTGCTGGATACGCAGTACGAAGACGGTCACTCGGCGATCGAAGCACGCTTGACCGAACGCCTCGGCGATGCTGGCCGCAAGATCCACACCGGCCGTAGCCGCAATGACCAGATCCTGGTCGCCACCCGCCTGTGGCTGAAGGAGAAGCTGCTGCGCGTGGCCCAGCTCAGCGCCGACGTGGCC
Source organism: Stenotrophomonas sp. STK17_22 (assembly GCF_051983905.1). Lineage (NCBI taxonomy): Bacteria > Pseudomonadati > Pseudomonadota > Gammaproteobacteria > Lysobacterales > Lysobacteraceae > Stenotrophomonas > Stenotrophomonas sp. STK17_22. The sequence continues at coordinate 3,518,332 of NZ_CP197010.1, read as the reverse complement.
AAGGTCGCGCTGGATCGTGCCCAGGCCGAGAAGGACCTGCCGATTCCCGGCTACACCCACATCCAGCGTGCCGTGGTGTCCTCGGCCGGCATGTGGTGGGCCGGCTGGGCCGAGGCCTTCATCGACAACGCCATCCGCGCGCGCGACACCCATGCGCTGGTCGACGCCAATCCGCTTGGCACGGCTGCCGGCTACGGTGTGAACCTGCCGCTGGACCGTGAGCACACCACGGCCGCGCTCGGTTTCGCCCGCATGCAGATCTCGCCGATCTACGCGCAGCTGTCGCGCGGCAAGTTCGAACTGGCCGCGCTGGAAGCGCTGGGCGGCGCCACGCTGGACCTGCGCCGCATTGCCTGGGACCTGTCGCTGTTCACCAGCGCCGAGTTCGGCTTCGTCGCGCTGCCGGCGCAGTACACCACCGGCAGTTCGATCATGCCCAACAAGCGCAATCCGGACGTGATCGAGCTGATGCGCGCGACCCACGCCAGCGTCGCCGCCGCGCGTACCGAGATCGAGCAGCTGCTGTCGCTGCCGTCGGGCTATCACCGCGACCTGCAGTCGTCCAAGGGCGCCATCTTCCACGGCTTCGGTCGCGGCCTGTCGGCGCTGGAACTGCTGCCGGCGCTGCTGGCCAACCTGGAATGGCGCGACGACAAGGTTCGCGCGGCAATCGACTCGGGCATGTACGCCACCGACGTGGCGGTGGAAGCGGCGGTGGCCGGCGTGCCGTTCCGCGAGGCCTACAAGGCTGCTGCCGCCGGTGCCGACAGCGCAGGGCAGGGGCGTACCCCGGAAGGCAGCCTGGCCGCACGCGTATCGCCGGGTTCGGCCGCCGACCTGCGCCTGGACGAACTGCACGCGCGCTGGCAGGCGCTGTCCTGATGGCCGGCACCGTCTACCTGGTGCTGGCCATGCGCCGGCCCGATTTCAACGCCGCCGCCGTGCAGCCGCACCGTGACTTTCTCGATGCGTTGCAGGCACAGGGCAAGCTGCAGCTGACCGGCGGTTTTGCCGATGGCAGCGGTGGCGCCTATGTGCTGTGCAACGTGGACAGCCTGGCGCAGGCGCAGGCCATCGTCGCCACCGATCCGCTGGTGACGATGCAGGCCTCCGCGCTGACCGTGCACGAATGGAACACCCGCTGAGAGCCTGACCGATGATCCAGCACGCTGCCCACGTCGCCTCGCCGTTCCCCGAACAAGCGCTGCCGCCGTGGCGGCGTGCGGTGCTGAAAGTCGGCAGCAGCCTGCTGGCCGCCGATGGCGGCGGCCTGTCACCTCGCCACGCGCTGGGCCTGGCACAGTTCGTGTCGGCCAATGTACTGGCCGGGCGTGAGGTGGTGATCGTGTCTTCCGGCGCGGTCGCTGCCGGGCGCGCGATCCTGCCGCGGGCCGATGAGCCGGGCGCAGCGATGGCAGCGCGGCAGGCGCTGGCTGCGCTCGGTCAGGCCCAGCTGATCGGGCTCTGGCAGCGCTTCTTCGAGCGCCCCGTGGCGCAGGTGCTGCTGACCCACGACGACCTGCGCAACCGCCGCCGCTACCTCAACGCACGCGCCACGCTAAATGAGTTGCTGCGGCTGGGCGCGTTGCCGGTGGTCAACGAGAACGACACCGTGTCGGTGGACGAACTCAAGCTCGGCGACAACGACAACCTGGCCGCCACCGTGGCCGCGCTGGTCGATGCCGATGCACTGTTCATTGCCACCGACATCGACGGCCTGTACAGCGCGGACCCGCGCACCGTGGCCGATGCGCGGCCACTGCACGACGTGCCGGAACTGAGTGACGAGGTGCTGGCGATGGCCGGCGGCGCAGGGTCGCGCGCCGGTACCGGCGGCATGCGGACCAAGCTTGAGGCGGCGGCCAAGGCGGGTCGTCTCGGCATCGAGACCTACCTTTTCAACGGCCGCAGCAGCGACGTGGTGCGTGCACTGGCGCAGGACCGCCTGTTCGGCACCCGCATCCACGCCGCGCGCAGCCGCGAGGCGGCCCGCAAGCACTGGCTGCGGCATGCACCGCTGACCGAAGGCGCGATCGTGATCGATGCCGGTGCGGCACAGGCCATGCGCGAGAAGGGCGCCTCGCTGCTGCCCGGTGGCATCACCGGTGCGGAGGGCGCGTTCCGGCGTGGCGATATGGTGCAGGTGTGCTGGAATGCACCACAGGGCCGTGTCTGCATCGCCCGCGGTGTCAGCCAGTACGCCGCCGATGATGTGCGCCGGATCGCCGGTCGCCATTCGCGCGACATCGAGGCCGTGCTGGGCTACAACTACGGTGGCAGTGTCGTCCATCGCGACGATCTGGTGCTGCCATGACCGGTTTGAAGGACACCCCGATGAGCGAAATCGAAGCGCAGGCGCGTGCCTGCCGTGACGCGGCCCAGATCGTTGCCTGCCTCGACAGTGCGGCGCGCCGCACGCTGCTGCTGGCAATGGCCCAGGCACTGGAAGTGAATGCCGGGCTGATCCTGGCCGGCAATGCGCGTGACCTCGCCGCCGCGCGCGACAAGGGCGTTGGCAGTGCCATGCTCGACCGCCTGGCGCTGGATCCGGCACGCCTGTTCGCGATGGCCGAAGCCGTGCGTGAGGTCGCTGCGCTGCCCGATCCGGTCGGCCAGGTCACCCGCGACGATGTGCGTCCAAACGGCATCCGGGTGCAGAAGGTGCGCGTTCCGCTGGGGGTGATCGCGATGATCTACGAGGCACGCCCGAACGTGACCGCCGAAGCGGCCGCGCTGTGCCTGAAGGCCGGCAATGGCGTGATCCTGCGCGGTGGTTCCGAGGCGATCCACTCCAACACCGCCATCGCCCAGGCGCTGTCCGGCGCATTGAAGGCCAACGGCGTACCGCCGGCTGCGGTGACCGTGCTGACCGACCTGCGCCGCGAAGCGATTCTGGGACTGCTGCAGTTGCATGAGCTGATCGACCTGGCCATTCCGCGTGGCGGCGAAGGCCTGATCCGCTTCGTCGCCGAGCATGCGCGGGTGCCGGTGATCAAGCATTACAAGGGCGTGTGCCATCTGTTCGTGGATGCCAGCGCCGACCTCGGCAAGGCCATTGACCTGCTGGTGGATGGCAAGTGCAGCCGCCCTGCAGCCTGCAACTCGCTGGAAACGCTGCTGGTGCACCGCGAGGTGGCCGAAGCGTTCCTGCCGCGCGTGGCGCAGGCGCTCGGCGAGCGCGGCGTGCAGCTGCGCGCCGATGCGCAGGCGCAGCCGCTGCTGCCGGGCAGCATGTTGGCCACTGAAGACGACTATGCCGCCGAGTTCCTCGATCTGGTGCTGGCGGTGCGCGTGGTTGACGATCTCGACGCTGCCATTGCGCACATCCGTGCCTACACCTCCGACCATACTGAAGTGATCGCCACCGAAGACGCCGGCCATGCCGAGCGCTTCATCAACGCACTGCGCTCGGCGGTGGTGATGGTCAATGCGTCCTCGCGTTTCTCCGACGGCGGCCAGCTGGGCCTGGGCAGCGAGATCGGCATCTCCACCACGCGCCTGCACGCGTACGGCCCGATGGGGCTGGAGGCACTCACCGTCGAGCGATTTGTCGTGCGCGGTGAAGGGCAGACCCGCACGTAGATCCACGCCATGCGTGGATGCTCTTCGCGGAAGACCCCGGTGCCGACCAAGGTCGGCACCCACCAGAGCGAACGCCGACCAAGGTCGGCATCTACCAAAGCAAGTGCCGACCAAGGTCGGCATCTACCAAAGCAAGTGCCGACCAAGGTCGGCATCTACCAAAGCAAGTGCCGACCAGGGTCGGCACCCAGGGCAATCGAGTTACACCACCTCGCGGCGGATGCCGATCGGCCGCGCGTGATCGTCCATGTGCAGCGTGGCGGCCTTGCAGCCCAGCAGGCGCTCGGCCAGCCCGGTGCTGGCCCCCAGGTCGGCGGCCACTTCGTTGAGGCTGGCCAGCGGCCGCGGCAGGCGCCGGTCGTGGCCGCGGAAGCGCGCGCGGTTGTACTCGGCCCAGCCGATCAGCAGTACGCTGGCGCACAGCAGCATCAGCGGCAACGCCACCAGCACATAGGGGTCGAACTGGCTTTGCCGTTCGTACAGCTGCTGCCAGGCCAGCTGGCCGCCGACCAGCCACGACACCAGGGTGACCAGTGGCGCCCACAGGTAGAAGTAGAACCCCCAGAACGCGAGGGTTACGAAGCCCCAGGCGGTGCGCTGGAAGCGTGGTTGGCGATGCGGCTTGCGGATCATCCGCGAGTCGAAGCGGTTGGACGGGCGTTGTGCGTTCATCGGATCCCCCGATCGGGACTGGTCCAGGTGGCGCGCTTGCTGCGACGGCGCAGCAGGGTTTTCGGCAACGCCACCAGGGTGGTGGAAAGGCTGATCAACCAGTACGCCATCGGGTACCAGATGACCCAGAAGTAGTTGCGTCCAATCTGTGTTTCGTAACGACGGTCGATGATCAGGCTGCTGGCGAACTGCAGCAGGCAGACCAGGGCCAGGATCACGCCATGCCACTCCGGCAGCAGGCTGGCGATATGCAGTTGCGGGGGCAGTTCGATGAACTTGCCCAGCGCCCACAGCACCACGATGAACAACATGGTGTAAGCCCAGATCACGCTGAGCACGTACTCCAGCAGTACGCCCCACATGCGCCGCTCCTTCCAGTGCAGCAGCGAGCGGGCGTGGCGCAGCATCACCTCCACGCCGCCCTGGGCCCAGCGCAGCCGCTGCCGCCACAGCCCCTTCAGGGTTTCCGGCATCAGGATGAAGCATAGTGCGTTGGGTTCGTAGCGGATGTCCCAGTGCGCGCGCTGCAGGCGCCAGCTGATGTCGATGTCTTCGGTCACCATGTCATCGGACCACCAGCCGACCTGGTGCAGGGCGGTGCGGCGGAAGCCGGCGATCACGCCGGAGATGGTGAAGATGCGCCCGTACACCCGCTGCGCGCGCTTGATCATGCCGATGATCGAGGAGAATTCGGCCACCTGCAGGCGTCCGAGCAGGGTGGAGCGGTTGCGGATGCGCGGGTTGCCGGTGACCGCGCCGACCCGGTTGCCGCTGACCAGGTGCCAGATCATCCAGTGCAGCGCGTGTTCTTCCAGCATCGCGTCGCCGTCGATGCACACCAGGTATTCCGAGCGTGCAGCGAGCGCCCCCATGCGCAGCGCATTGGCCTTGCCGAGGTTGCGGTCCAGGTGCAGCACGCGCAGCCGTGGGTGCTTTGCCGCCAGGGCGTCCAGCCGCGCACCCGTGTCGTCGCTGCTGCCGTCGTCGATGGCGATCACCTCATAGTCGGCCGGGTAGCGCTGTGCCAGCGCCGCGCCGAGTGTATCGTCGAGGTTTGCCGACTCGTTGTGGCAGGGAATCAGCAGGCTCGCGAACGGTGGATCGACCATCAGCGGCGGGTCGTTGCGTGGGCGCGAATGGCGTTCGCGCCGGAAGTAGTAATACAGGCCGCCCGACATCCAGAAGAATGCCATCACCATCGGGTAGTAGAAGGCGAACTGGAACAGGACCTGCAGCAACGGATGCATGTCCATGTCACTTCTCCGGGTACGGGAAGTTGCCGGCGGACATTGCCGCGCGGGCATCGCGGGTGGAGGGCTGGTCGGCGATGAAGTCGTCCGGGTACCAGGCGAAGTGGTGCACGCCCTGCGCCTGCAGCTGGCGGATCTGCGCGCGCAGTCGCTCGGCGGGAATCGGTTGCCCGCTGCGCCAATCGACGGTCTGCAGTTCGAACAGGGTGTGCTGCAGCTGTGGGTCATGTGCACGCACCGCGGCCAGCAACTGGTCGAGCCAGCGCTCCGGATGCTTGCTGCCTTCCATCCACGGCATCGCCATCAGTGCGGTCTGGTCGTAGGCCTTGTTGAACAGGTCCAGGCGCTGCGCGAACCAGGCTTCGCTCTGCGGGCGCAGCACCGGCTCCGCGTACAGGTTGCGCACCGTGGCCAGCTTCGGCCGCCAGCGCTGCGCGCTGTTGCGCAGCGCCAGGGTGAAGTCGATCAACGCCTGCGTGCGTGCGCTGCCCCCATCGCCGGGTGCCAGCGTGGGCAGCTCGGTATCGCGCAGGTACCCATCGTCATGGAACAGCAGGCCCTCGAAGTAGGAGTTGACCGCCAGATCCTCGTAGAGGTCGAGCATGACCTGGCGCGCCTGGGGATTGGTGAAGTCCAGCCGGTACATGCCATCGGCATCGCCGTTGCGGATCGCCAGCGCCTTGCGCTGCACCGGGTCGGGCAGCTCGAAGCCGAGTACCGGCAGCCATGCGTAGACCTTCACCCCCGCACGCGATTTCAGTTGCCAGGCGACGCGACTGAACAGGTCCGCGCGCATCGGCATGTGGCGGTTGGGGAAGTACAGTGCATCGGCGGTGTTGTTGCCGTCCGGATCGGCGAACGCCTGCAGGTAGACGTGCGTCGGTGCGATGCGCTTGACCCGCTCGATCAGTGCATCCAGATTGCGCGCCTGCTGTGCGGGCTCCGGATCGTAGACATCATCCAGGTCGATCTGCAGGGCACGGATGCCATCGAGCGCGACGTCGCGGCGCAGCTCGTAGGCCAGCCCCTCCACGGTCGGGTTGTCGCTGACCAGGAAGCGCGCCAGGCCATGCAGGTCGCTGGCCACCGGCGTGCTGCGGCCCTCCAGATCGAAGGACACCGGCATGCCCAGCTGCTCGGCGATGTCGTTGCTCAACTGGTTGTAGGCCGCGTATGGCCAGACGATGGCGCGCGGGCGCACGCCCAGATGCTGCTCGATGCGCTGCACGCTGCGCGAGAGATCGGCGCGCAGGCGTTGCGCGTACTGCGCCTCGCTCTCATAGCTGCGCGTGGCGGGGTTGTAAACGCGGGTCACGACAGCCGGGGTGGAGTTCCCCTGTGGGTTGGCGAGCACCCCGTGGTGCAGGTCGTCGGTATGGCTGGCCACTTCGATCAGGCCGCTGTCGTGCATCTGCTTCAGCTGTGCCCAGGTGATGAAGTCGTCGCGGCCGAACGGCCGGTAGCCATAGTCGATGGTGCGGCCAGGTGCCATGTCCACGTAGTCGGTGATCACCGCCACCAGCGCCGGATAGCGGTAAGCCTGCAGCAACGGGAAGGCTTTGTCGTAGACGCTGCGCAGGCCGTCATCGAAGGTCAGCAGCACCGGTTTCGGTGGCAGCGTGGCGCGTCCCCGGGAGGCGTCGATCACCTGCGACAGCGACACCGGGTGGTAACCGTGTGCCCCCAGCCAGTCCAGATGGGCGGCGAAGTTCTGCGTGCTCACCGCATAGGTATCGGCATCCCCCTTGGCTGCGACCTGGTCGCGGATGTCGTGGTAGCTGAGGATCAACAGGCCGTTGTCGATCGCATCGAGATGCAGGGCCTGCTGCGCGAAGGCCGGCGGCGCAGCCGACAGCAGCAGGAGCACGATCAGGCGCAGGATGCGGGTCATGTCAGTCTCCCCAGCGCAGTGCGGCTTCGAAGCCGATATGGCGTTCGCGATGGCCGTCGTAGACCGGCCGCGACCAGCGCACGCCATACTCGAACACGCGGCCCTGGCCCAGCTGCCACTCGTGCATGTATGACACCGACGGCACCAGTGCACTGCCGAAGCCGTCCTGCCAGTAATCGCCCAGCGAGACGGTCAGCCGGTGGCGGAAGTGGCGTTCGTAGTGGCGCCACAACTGCTGGTCGATGCGCAGGCCGATCTCGACCATGCGATCACGCTTCGGGTTGAAGTAGGGAGCATCATCGCGGCTGCCTCGACTGGTGTAGGCACTGCCCAGGCCATCGATCAGCCACCGTGGGCGGGTCAGCAGCCGCTGCTCGACGCTGGTGCTGAACAGTTCGCGATGGTTGCCATCGTCGTAGCGGAAGCGGCTGGCGCCGAACATCCAGTGCGTGCGTTCGCTGCGCCGGTAGTCGACCTGCGCGCTGACGCTGTCGGCAGTGATGCCGGCCACGCGCGCCTGCATTGATGCATCCGGATCATTGCGTGCGGCGGTCAGTCCGGCATGCCAGTGGTCGTTGAACTGCCAGCCCACGCCGACGCGCAGGCCGGTATCACCGATGTGGTCGTTGGCGCGCAGCACTGCAGCTTCCGCATCCAGACGGCCGAATCGGTAGCGTACGCCCGCGCCCAGCCACAGCGGGTCGATGCGCTGGTCCTGGAAATCGACCGAGCGCCGGTCAGCGAAGGCGAACAGCCGCCAGCGATCGTCGAGTACGGGTGTCTGGACTTCCATGCCATAGCGGCGGTCGTCGTTGCCCAGTGGCGAGGTGCCACCACCGCCGGAACTGCGCCCGATGTCGGTCCATGCCTTCAGCTGCCAACCGCGGTGCGCGCGCCAGGCCTGGTCCATGCGTTCGACGGCGGGCTGGGTGGGGTAGCGCGCGACCAGATCGTCGTGCAGCGGTCGCGCCAGGTCATCGCGCTGCAGGGCGACGTAGGCTTCCTGCATGCCCAGCCGTGGCTCGATGTCGCGCGGGTCCAGCGCATGCGCCATCTGTTGCCGTTGCAGCGCCCTGCGTGGCCAGCCGCGCATCATGTACACGCTGCCCAGCGCGCTCTGCAGGCCGCCGTTGCCCGGTGCGATGTCGACCATCGATTCCAGATCGCGCTGCGCGGTGGGCAGGTCACCGCTGTAGGCGCGCACCATCGCCAGGTTGAGGTCGGCTTCGTAGCGCGACCAGTTTGGATACGGCGACTTGCCGTTGCTCCAGCGCCAGGCAGGTTCCTTGTCGCGCCACGCCTGCAGCAGGTCGACGGCCTTTTCCTGCTGCTCGCTTTCCAGGTAGGCGTAAGCCAGTTCCGAATGCGAGGCGTCGCGCGTCGGATCGCCTGCGACGGCCGCCTGCAGCACCGGAATGGCTTCTTCCGGATGCAGCGTGCCCATCAGCGAATCGCCGACCGCAGGCAGAACATAGTCGGGCAGGGCATGGCCTTCAGCCTGCAGTGCGCGGGCTTCCTCTCGCACCTGCGCATGGCGGCCCAGCCGGTTGAGCAGGATCAGCCGGTCCATGCGGATGCGCAATGGCGCCTGCACAGGTGGGGTGCCTTCGCTGCCCAGATAGCGCTGCATGCGCGCCAGGGTCGATTCGGCTTCTTCCAGCCGGCTGTCTTCGCTGCTGCTGTAGGCCAGGCTCCAGACCACCAGCTTGGCTAGGTAGTCGCCTTCGATGCGTTGCTTCTGAGCAGCGTCGAACAGTTGCGGGCGCTGCTGGTACAGCTCCCAGGCGCGCCAGGCATTGCCGATGTCGCCCAGGGTCAGGACGCGCAGCTTGAACAGCAGGTCGTCGTTGGGCTGCTGCTGGCTGGCGCGCTCGATCGCGCCGAGCGCATCCAGCCAACGGGCCTGGTCGCGGTAGCGGCCGATCTCGGCCAGGGCCGCCTCGCGGTCAGGCGGGGCAGCGCTGCTGGCCCAGGCCAGGGCGGTACAGGCAAGGCCGACGCAGAGCGCCAGCCGGCGGTGGACAACCATTGGGGACCCCCTTGGCTTCCGAACCAGACAACCTGAAAAATGTGACGCACATCACATGCCAGATTTTGGGATGGCCGTGGCCTGCGTCACTCCCCTCGCGAACTCCCATCCAGCAGGGATGGGCGAAACCAGGACAGCGACTTGCAATGTCTTGTCTGAAACGAGAGTCCCCCGCACACCGAGTGGTGGCCTGGGCGGCGCTGCCGCCCCCATGCCCGATGCCGGCACGCGGCAAGGATGGGCATTCGTGGGCACTATCCGCCCGGAATTGTCAGCCCGGCGTCAAAATGCGCAGACGGGCTGACGAGCGGTAGGTGGGGCCGGTTGCGAGGCCCCACGTGGCTTACCAGAGGTCTTCCAGCTTGCGCGGCTTGCAGGCCACCCAGGAGGCGCACAGCATCAGGGTGGCGCAGCCGAACAGGAAGCTGAATGGGATCGTCCAGCCGTCGCTGACGGTGTGCAGCCAGCCGACCAGGAACGGCCCCAGGCAGCTGAAGCTGTAGCCCACGCCCTGCATGAACCCGGACAGCGCGGCCGAGCCGGTGGGGGTGCGGGTGCGCAGGTTGATCAGGGTCAGCGCCAGCGGGAAGGTGGACGGACCGACGCCGAGCAGGCAGGCCCACAGCAGCGGCGCCTTCATCGGGGCCACAAGCAGGCCGGTGAAGGCGATCACGAACGAGAAGAAACCGATCAGCACCAGCGGGAACGGATTCTGCAGGCGCACCGCCATCGACGGAATGACCAGCGACGGCAGCAGGCCCAGTGCCGAGAACACGGCGACCATCACGCCGCCGAACGCGGGCGTGCCACCGGCCTCGACCACGATGCGCGGCAGCCAGGTGAACATCGAATAGGTCATCAGCGAGGTCATGCCGAACATGAGCGTCATGCTCCAGCCCAGCGACGTGCGCCAGACCTTGCCGTGCGGCTGTGCGGTGGGATCGGTGGCGTCGGCCTGCGGCTTCGGTGCGCGCCTGGCCAGCAGCAGCCACGGCAGGGCGGCGGCCAGCGCCAGCAGCGCCCACATGCCCAGCGACACGCGCCAGCCCGCAGCATTCGCCACCGGCACTGCCAGCAGCGCCGGCAGCATCGTGCCCAGCTGCAGCACGCTGATGTACAGCGTGCTCATGGTGCCAACCTTGTTGGCGAAATAGCGCTTCACCAGCGGCGGCACCACCACGTTGCCGATGCCCATGCCGGCCAGTGCAACCACCGAACCGAGCAGCAGCGTGCCGACGTTGCCGGCGCTGGAACGCAGCAGCAGGCCGGCCATCGCCATCACCATCGCCAGCAGCGTGGTGCGTTCCAGGCCCAGGCGCCGCGCCAATGCCGGCGTGGCCACGCCGAACAGCGCGAACGAGGCGGTCGGCAGCATGCCCAGCACGCCGGTCATGGTGGTGCCGAAGCCGAACTGCTGGCCGAGCACGTCCAGCAGCGGGGTGATCGAGGTGACCGCAGTGCGCAGGTTGACCGCTGCCAGCAGGATCGCGGCAAACGCGAGGACACGACCGTGCAGCAGCGACGGCGAATCGGAAGGGGAGGAACTCATCGGTGGTCCTTGCAGGTGTCGCACGCCGCAGCAACGGCATGCAGCGCCGGCATCGGTCTACGCCGAAGCGGCAGGTGGGGGGGGGGCTGCAGGAGGGCCGGCAGCGCGGCCATTGTACGTGCGCTGCGCGGCAAGGTCCCGTCACGCGGGCGGCCTGGCGCTTGATACAAAAAAACCCGGAGGACAGTGATGTCTTCCAGGCTTCTTGGTGACCACCGAAGTGGTCGGGGAGACAGGATTCGAACCTGCGACCTCTACGTCCCGAACGTAGCGCTCTACCAGACTGAGCTACACCCCGAAGGGAGCCGCCTATTCTAGCGATTTACCCTGATGGCGGCAAGGGGTAAATGCCGTTTTATTCACACTGCCGAAGCAGTGCCACTTCAGGGAACAAAAAAGCCTGGACGACGTCACCAGGCTTCAATGCGACCACATGAGTGGTCGGGGAGACAGGATTCGAACCTGCGACCTCTACGTCCCGAACGTAGCGCTCTACCAGACTGAGCTACACCCCGAAGGAGCCGCCTAAGATACCGTGTGAAGGCCAAGGCGGCAAGGTTTTTTTACAGCTCAGCGACGATTTTCCTTCTCGATGCGGTTCTGCTCGCGGGCTTCGAACCACATGCCATTGAGGATGGCCACCGTCGAGGCGAGGCCGGCGCCGAGAATCCAGGCGAAATACCACATGATCAGTCTCCTTCATTCCGGGTAGGTGCCGACCGTTGGTCGGCACACATGCAAGCGATCAATACGCGTTCGGGTTGTTGCCCATCTCTTCGGTGGTGGTCTTGCCCTTCAGCACGCGGTACACCCAGGTGGTGTAACCGATGATGATCGGCAGGAACACCGCCGTGGCCAGCAGCATGATCCACAGGGTCAGGTGGCTGGACGAGGCATCCCACACGGTCAGGCTGGAGGTGGGCTGGCTCGAGGACGGTAGCAGGAACGGGAAGATGGCGAAGCCGACGGTCAGGATGATGCCGGCGATGGCCGCACCGGAGGCGATGAAGGCCAGGCCGCCGCGACGGGCACGCAGCAGCACCGCACTGGCCAGCAGGCCGGCCAGGCCGAGCAGCGGGGCCAGGATCGTGGCCGGCATCGTGCTGTAGTTGCGCATCCAGCCACCGGCGGCGCCGAGTTCGGCGGTCTTCAGCAGAGGATTGGTGGCGCCATCGGTGACCACCTGCGAGGTGATCTGGTAACCCGGCAGGCCGAAGGCCACCCAGGCGCCACCGACGGCGAACAGCACGAAGGCGATGATCGCGGCGATGCTGCCGAAGCGGGCCGCACGCTCGGCCACCGGGCCATCGGTCTTCAGCACCAGCATGGCGGCACCGTGGGCGACCAGCATCGACACGCTGAGCAGGCCGGCCAGCAGTGCGAAGGGCATCAGCAGGCCGAAGAACGAGCCGGTGTAGAAGATGCGCATGCTGTCATCGAAGTGGAACGGCACGCCCAACACCACGTTGCCCACTGCCACGCCCATGATCAGCGCCGGGATGAAGCCGCCGATGAACAGCGCCCAGTCCCAGGTGTTGCGCCAGCGCTCGCTGGGCATCTTGCTGCGGAACTTGAAGCCGACCGGACGCAGGATCAGGGCGAACAGGATCACGAACATCGCCAGGTAGAACCCGGAGAAGCTGACCGCATACAGCGGCGGCCAGGCGGCGAAGATCGCACCGCCACCGAGCACCAGCCATACCTGGTTGCCTTCCCAGACCGGGCCGATGGTGTTGATCACCAGCCGGCGCTCGGCATCGTTGCGGGCGACGAAGGGCAGCAGGGTGCCTACGCCCAGGTCGAAACCATCCATCACGGCGAAACCGATCAGCAGGATGCCGAGCAGCAACCACCAGATCACGCGCAGCGTGGTGTAGTCCAGAAGAATGAAATCCATCTTGGTTCTCCTGCCTCAGGCCTGGCCGGCGGCCGGCGCCGAGGCATTGTGGGAAGCATGCGGCTGGGGCGACTGCAGCGACGGCAGCACCTCGTCCGGACCCTTGCGGATCGCCTTGAGCATCAGCTTGATCTCGACCACGATCAGCGCGGTGTAGATCGCGGTGAAGCCGGCCAGGGTCAGCACGATTTCATGCAGGGCCAAGCCCGATGCTGCATAGAAGGTCGGCAGCACGCCGTCGACCGCCCACGGCTGGCGACCGTATTCGGCCACGAACCAGCCACATTCGATCGCGATCCACGGTGCCGGCAGCGTCCACAGGGCCAGGCGCAGGAACCAGCGCTTGTCCTGGAAGTTGTTGCGGCAGGAGTAGTAGAAGGCCAGCGCGAAGAAGGCGATGAGGTAGAAGCCCAGTCCGGCCATCACGCGGAAGGTCCAGAACAGCGGCATCACGCGCGGCACGGTGTCCATCGCCGCCTGCGAGATTTCCTGCGGGGTGGCGTTGAGGATGTCATCGCGGTAGCGCTTGAGCAGCAGGCCATGGCCCAGGTCCTGCCAATGGCGGTCGAACATCTCGCGCGCTTCAACGTCGTTCTTGTTCGCGCGCAGGCGTTCCAGCGCACCGTAGGCCAGCTGGCCGCCGCGCACGCGGTGTTCGGCGCGCTCGACCAGTTCCAGGATGCCCGGGATCGGCTGGTTCAACGAACGGGTGGCGATCAGGCCCATCAGGTACGGGATCTTCACCGCGTAGTCGTTCTGGTGGGTTTCCTGGTTCGGGATGCCGAAGGCGGTGAAGTCGGCCGGTGCACGCTCGGTCTCCCACATCGCTTCGATCGCGGCCAGCTTCATCTTCTGGTGTTCGCTGGCGGCGTAACCGCTCTCGTCACCCAGCACCACCACCGACAGCGACGACAGCAGGCCGAAGGCTGCGGCCACGGCGAACGAACGACGGGCCAGGTCCTTGTGCTTGTTGCGCAGCAGGAACAGGGCGCTGATCGCCATCACGAACACTGCACCAGTCACGTAACCGGCGCTGACGGTGTGCACGAACTTGGCCTGCGCCACCGGGTTGAACACCACGGCCATGAAGTCGACGACTTCCATGCGCATGGTTTCCGGGTTGAACACCGCGCCGGTCGGGTTCTGCATCCAGCCGTTGGCGATCAGGATCCAGATGGCCGACAGGTTGGTGCCCAGCGCCATCAGCCAGGTCACCATCAGGTGCTTGACCTTGGTCAGGCGGTTCCAACCGAAGAAGAACAGGCCGACGAAGGTGGCTTCCAGGAAGAACGCCATCAGGCCTTCGATGGCCAGCGGTGCACCGAAGATGTCACCCACGTAGTGGCTGTAGTAGGACCAGTTCATGCCGAACTGGAATTCCATGACGATGCCGGTGGCGACGCCCATGGCGAAGTTGATGCCGAACAGGACGCCCCAGAACAGGGTCATCCTGCGCCAGATCTCCTTGCCGGTCATCACGTACACGCTCTCCATGATGGCCACCATGAAGGACAGGCCGAGGGTGAGCGGTACGAATAGGAAGTGGTACATCGCGGTCAGCGCGAATTGCAGCCGCGACAGTTCTACGACTGTCTGATCAATCATGGCCTGGCTACCTCGTTGGATAGTGCCGTTGCAGGTGGCGGGAAGGGTGGTCTACGGGGTGAATGATGTGACCGACTACTTCAAACAGCCTTGATCCAGATCAATGTATGAATGGGTATTCAGGAGGATCGTATGCCAACCCGATGAAGACTGCGACCGCCGGCCGCAGGGGGAGGCTGTTGCCTGCGCCTACAATGCAGTGTCTCCCCTGTTACCCGTGAAGACCCCTTGAGCGCTGCCGAAACGACCCCTGACGGCCTTTCCCCGGAAGCCGAAACGACCCGCCAGCGGCGTGCCCGCACCGTATGGCTGGCCGATCTAGCGCGCTCCGCTCGAGGTCGCCAGCGGCTGGCGGCGCTGTGCATCAGCCTGTCCGGCGCGCTGCTGATCGGCCAGGCCGCTGCCATCGCCTGGCTGGTGCAGCAGGTGCTGGTGGAGCGCGCACCGCTGGCGTCGGGCCTGCCGGTGCTCGCTGGGCTGGCGGTGATCCTGGTGCTGCGCACGCTGCTGGGCAGCGCCACCCAGGCGGCTGCCGGTGATGTGGCCGATGCCGCGCGGTTGGCGCTGCGCGAGCGTGTGTTCGCGCGCCTGCTTGGGCATGGGCCGCTGTGGCTGCGCCAGCGCCGCACCGGCGAGCTGGGCGAACTGATGCTTCATCACGGTGATGCGATCGAGAGCTATTACAGCGGCTTCCTGCCGGTGCGCACCGAAGTGGTGGTGGTGCCGCTGCTGATCCTGGCCGCAGTGGCCTGGGTGGATTGGGTGGTAGCGCTGATCCTGCTGTTCACCGCACCGCTGGTGCCGTTCTTCATGATGCTGGTGGGCTGGGGCGCTGAAGCCGCCGGCCGTGCGCAGCTGGGCGAGCTGGCGCGGATGAGCGGCCACTTCGCCGACCGCATCAAGGGTCTGGGCCTGCTGCGCCTGTATGGCCGGGGCGAGGCCGAACTGGACGGCATCGCGGCCGCCGCCGAAGGCGTGCGCGTGCGTACGATGAAGGTGCTGCGCATCGCCTTCCTGTCGTCCACGGTGCTGGAATTCTTCGCCTCGGTGAGCGTGGCGATGGTTGCGCTGTACCTGGGCCTGAGTTATCTGGGCCTGATGACGCTGCATGCAGCAGTGCCGACGCTGGGCGCCGGGCTGTTCTGCCTGCTCCTGGCGCCGGAGTTCTACGCGCCGCTGCGGCGTCTGGCCGCGCACTACCACGATCGTGCCAACGCACTGGCTGCCGCCGCCGAGGTGGAGCGCCTGCTGCAGTCGCTGCCCGATGAGCAGGGCCTGATCGAGAACGAGATCGCGCCGCTGGCGGCGGAGCCGGCCGAGGCCGCATTGCCGCCGCTGCAGGCGCAGGGGCTGGTGCTGCGCCCGTTGGGCGCGCCGCAGGACGTGCTGCAGGATCTGGACCTGCTGCTGGAGCCGGGCCAGCGCCTGGCCCTGGTCGGTCCCAGCGGGTCCGGCAAAAGCACGTTGCTTGAGGCGCTGGCCGGCTGGTTGCCGCCGCGTGCCGGCAAGCTGCAGCTGCGGCCCGGCGTGCAGGTGGCCTATGCCAGCCAGCGACCGTACCTGTTCCACGGCAGCATCGCCGACAACCTGCGCCTGGCAGATCCCGGCGCCAGCGATGCGCGGTTGCGCGCAGTGGCCGAGGCCTCGCAGGTGCTGCAGTTCGCACAGCGCCTGCCACAGGGCCTGGATACGGTGATCGGCGAACGTGGCTTCGGCCTGTCCGGCGGCGAAGCCCGCCGCATCGGCCTGGCCCGCCTGTTGCTGCGTGATCCGCAGGTGCTGCTGCTGGACGAGCCCACCGCGTTCCTCGATGCCGATACCGAGGCCGCACTGCTGCGCAGCCTGGCCGCGTATGCACGTGGCCGCAGCGTGGTGGTCGCCACCCACAGCCCGGCGGTGATCGCGTGGGCTGACCGTTGCCTGCTGTTGCCGGAAGGCCGCCTGGTGGAACCGGCACAGGCGGTGCGCGCATGAGCCGCTCGCCTGATTCGCTGCGCGCGGTGTTCCTGCGCCACCGGCCGCGCCTGCTGCTGACCATGCTGCTGCTGTGGATCACGATGCTGGCCGGCACCGCCCTGCTGGGCCTGTCCGGTGGCTTCCTGACCGCCGCTGCGCTGGCCGGTGCGGCCGGGCTGGCGCAGGGCTTCAACTTCTTTTCGCCGTCGGCCGGCATCCGCGGCCTGACCATGGCGCGCATCGTGTCGCGCTACTTCGAGAAGCTGGTCGGCCACGATGCCACGCTGCGCATCGCCCGCGACCTGCGCGTGTGGTTCTTCCGCCGCGCGCTGCCACTGGCGCCGGCGCGGCTGGGGGCCACGCGTACCGGCGAACTGCTGGCACGCCTGCTGGGTGACATCAATGAGGTGGATGGCCTGCTGGTGCGTGCGATCGGGCCGCTGGTGGCGCTGGGTGCGCTGTCACTGGTGGCGATCGCCTCGGCCGCTGTGATCCTGCCGTCTGCGGCGGTACTGCTGGCGGTGCTAGCGTTGCTGATCGCCTTCGGTGTGCCGTGGCTGGGCGTGCGTGGTCGCGACGATGAGGAGGCCGACCGTGCCGCGCATCGTGCTGCCCTGCGTACCGCAGCCTTCGAAGGACTGGAGGGCGCGGGTGATCTGGCCGCGTTGCATGCCGGTGCAGCGTGGCAGTTGAAGGTGCGCGTGGCCGCCAAGCAGCTGGCTTCGCGGGATCGTCGTCGGCGCTGGCGCCTGATCGCGGCCTCGACCCTGCATGGCCTGGTCGCCGGACTGGGCCTGGTGGCGATGCTGGCGTTGGCCCTGCATGCGGCCGAACAGCAGCGCATCGCGCCGGAAATGGCAGCGGGTCTGGTGTTCCTCACCGTGGCACTGATCGAACTGTGGGCCGGCATGGGCCTGGCCTGGCAGTCGCTGCAGTCCGGGCGCATCGCCGCCGATCGCCTGCAGGCCATCGTCGAGCAACCGCCGACGGTGGAGGACCCGCAGGCGCCGCAGGCGGTGCCGCAGGCCGCGCGCGTGCATTGGGATGACGTGCACTTCCAGTGGCCCGGTGCGGCGCGGCCGGTGTTGTCCGGCCTGCAGCTGACCCTGGCGCCGGGCGAGCGGATCGCGATTCGCGGCGACAGCGGCAGTGGCAAGACCACCCTGTCGAGCCTGCTGCTGCGGTTATGGGATCCGCAACAGGGACGGTTGACCTACGGGGGCCGCGACCTGCGTGATTTCGCCCAGGCCGACTGGCACCGGCAACTGGCGTGGCTGCCGCAGAACGCGCCGGTGTTTGCCGGCAGCGTGGCCGAGAACCTGCGATTGGGTGATCCCGATGCCAGTGACGCAGCGTTGTGGGCGGTACTGCGTCGCGTGCGCCTGGGCGAGTGGGCCGAGCGCAACGGTGGCCTGCAGGCCTGGGTGGGCGAGAACGGCGCGACGATGTCGGCCGGCCAGGCACGACGCCTGGCGCTGGCGCGCGCGCTGCTGCGCAATGCGCCGATCCTGCTGCTGGACGAACCGACCGAAGGCCTGGACGTGGATACCGCACGTGCGTTGCTGCAGGACCTCTCCGGGTTGCTGGACGGGCGCAGCCTGCTGATGATCACCCACGACGACCTGCCCGACGGCGTGGTGGATGCGCAGTACCGGTTGCGTGATGGGGTTCTGGTGCGCGAAGCGTGAATGGTAGTGCCGGCCGCTGGCCGGCAACCTCATGGCGCTTGATATGGATACGCAATTGCCGGCCAGCGGCCGGCACTACCCATTCGAAGGGTTACCGCGAGAACTCGCGCAGCATCACCGCAATCGAGGCCACGTTGGCCAGCACGCACAGCCAGAACACCCACTGGAATTCGGCTTTGCGATGCTTGTGGCGGAACAGCGCCTGGCCCAGCAGCGCGCTCGGCCAACCGCCGGCAAAGGCCAGCAACTGCAGTGTGCGCTCGGGAATACGCCACTGCTTTCGCTGCGCCGCGCGCTTGTCGTGGCCGTACAGGCCGAACGACACCGCGCTGGCGAGCAGGCACCAACCGCCCAGCCACAGCGGCAGCACGCCGCTGACCGTCAGTGCGATCAACGCACCGAATGCGGCCAGCGCGAGGTTACGCCGCCATGCCACTTACAGCGCGTCGAGGAAGCCGCGCACGGCCGGGCCGAAACGCTCGAAATCGACGAGGAAGGCGTCATGGCCCTGCGGCGACTCCAGGCCGATGAAGCGCGCATCGGCACCGCCTGCGCGCAGGCCGTCGGCGACCTGTTGCTGCTGCTGCACCGGGAACAGGATGTCGGTGTTGGCGCCGATCGCCAGCGCCTTCTCCACCCGGATCTTCGCCAGCCCGGCCAGCACATCACCGTCGGCGTATTCGGCCAGGTCGAACCAGTCCATCGAGCGGCTCAGGTAGAGGTAGCAGTTCGGATCGAAGAAGCGCACGAAGCGCCGGGCATGGCCTTCCAGGTAGCTTTCCACCTGGAATTCCAGGCCGAACGGATCGTCGTCGGCCTGGTCCGAATCCAGCCGCACGCGGCCGAAGCGGCCATCCCATTCCAGTGCCGAACGGTAGGTGATCACGCCCAGCTTGCGCGCCATGCGCATGCCGGACTCGGGATACTCGGCATCGTCGTAGTGACCGCCATTCCAGCGCGGATCAAGGCGGATCGCCTCGCGCTGCAGCGAACGTATCGCGATCGAGAACGGCAGTGCCTGCGCACTGCCGGAAATGTTGACGTGGCTGCGCGCAATGCCCGGGTGCAGCATCAGTACCGCGAGTGCGGTCATGCCGCCCATTGAATTGCCGACCACGCAGGCCAGCTGTTCGATGCCTAGTGCACGCACGACTTCGATCGCGGCGCGTGCGCCGTCTTCGATCGACAGCTCGGGGAAGTCGAGGCGATACGGTTGGCCCGTGGCCGGGTTGAGCGAGGCGGGACCGGTCGAGCCCTTGCAGCTGCCCAGCGAATTCACGCAGACCACGAACCAGCGGTCGGTATCGATCGGCTTGCCGGGGCCGACCATGCCTTCCCACCAGCCCGGTGCGGAGTTGGCGTCATTGGCCGCGGCGTGTGCATCCGGCGACAGGCCGGTCACGATCAGGATCGCGTTGCTGGCGTCGGCGGCCAGCGTTCCCCAGGTTTCGTAGGCCACGCGTGCGCCGTGCAGGGCGCCACCGCGCTTGAACGGGAACGGCGAGGGCAGGGCGTGGAAGCGGGTGCCGGGCGGAATGAATTCGGTCATGCACGCATTCTAGCGGGGCCGCATGTGGAGCTGGCGACACGCTGGTTTCCATCGGCGATGCACCCGGTAGTGCCGGCCGCTGGCCGGCAACCTCATGAATCTGGATGCGCCCGCGTGGTTGCCGGCCAGCGGCCGGCACTACGGGAACCGCAGCTCCACCACGCCTTCATGCGGCAGGCTCACCTTCACCGGCACGCTCTGCAGATCGTCCTCGCTGCGGTTGGCACTGCCGCTGCGCGAGATGCGTGCCAGCACTTCTACTTCGCGATGCGCGGACAACGGTGCGGTCGGCATCGGGCTGTCTGCGTCGCCCAGCCCGACCGTGGCCGGGAAATCGGCCAGAGGCAGCTTGCGTGCGGCCACCGGCATCGGCGGTCCACCCACGGCGCGGGCCAGCACGAATACCTGGGTGCTGGTGGGCCACTCAGCGTTGTTCAGCGCAGGCAGCTGCACGCGCACCTGCAGCAGCGCCGGTGGCGTCGCAGCGGCAGCATCGGGCGCCTGGCCGGCGGCTTCGCGGGCGATGGCGATCTGCGCCTGCAGCGCCTGCGCGGCGCCGGGCTCAAGCCGTGGCAGCAGGCCGCTCCAGATGTCGGCAGCCTCGGCATTCTTTCCGCGCTGGCGCAGGGCGATGCCCAGCAGCCAGCTGGCGCGCTCTGCATCGGGCGCCAGCGCACGGGCCTGCTGCAACCAGGCCATCGCGGTGTCATCGAACTGCTTGCCGGCATCGGCCTGCGCACGTGCCTGCGCCGCTTCCACCAGCACGCCGGGGTCTTCCGGGGCGAGAGCGGCAGCACGTGCGAAGGCCTCCGCTGCGGCGGCGGCGTTGCCCAGTTCGGCCTGCGACCGGCCCAGCAACGCCCAGCCATCGGCTCGCTGCGGGTCTCGCTGCAGTGCATCCTGCAGGGCCTGCACACCATCGCGCAGGGTGGCTACCGACGGCGTCGGTTGTACCTGTGCTGCACGCGGATCACCAACCAGCAGATACAGGCAGGCACCGGCCACGCCCAGCGCGAGCACGCCCACCACGAAACCGCGGCGACCGTGGTGGCGCAGCGGCCACAGCACCAGCGCCGCCATCAGTGCGGCCACCAGTCCAGCCAGCATCGGCAGCCAATGGCTCACCATCCGTCTCCTTCATCGGTCTTGCTGGCGGGGGCGGCAGCAACCGTGCGGCCACGGCGGCGGACGATGCCCAGTACCACCAGCGCGCCGGCGCCCAGCACCAGCAGCGGACCGCCCCACAGCAGCCAGGTGCCCGGCTGCAGAGGCGGTTGATAGAGCACGAACTCACCGTAGCGCGCGACCAGGAACTGCTTGATCTGTGCGTCGTCGCGGCCCTGCTGCATCAGCTGCAGCACCTCGCGGCGCAGGTCCTGCGCGATCTGCGCGTTCGAGTCGGCCAACGACTGGTTCTGGCACTGCACGCAGCGCAGCTGCGCGGCCAGGTCGTGGAAGCGGCGCTCTTCGGCGCCATCGCGGAACTGCAGTGGCTGCGGATCATGCAACGGCTGCTGTGCCAGCACGGCCAGGGGCAGCATCAGAAGCAGCAATGCCAGCAGCCAGCGCATGGGCTCAGGGCGCCGTGTGCAGCGTGCTGCCGGCATTGCCCTGGGCCTTCTCGATCTTCTCCAGTGCCGGGATCAGCTTCTCGTCGACCACGCGCTGGGTCATCGCACCGCTGTACTTCCAGCGCACGACGCCGCTGCCGTCGACCAGGAAGGTCTCCGGTGCGGCGGTCACGCCCCAGTCGATCGCGGTGCGGCCTTCCACGTCGCTGAGCACGACCATGAACGGGTTGCCCAGCTGTTCCAGCCAATGCAGGGCATCGGTCGGTTCATCCTTCCAGTTGTAGCCGATCACGCGCACGCGCTTGCTCTCGGCGAAACGGGTCAGCACCGGGTGTTCCTCGCGGCAGGCCGCGCACCAGCTGCCCCACACGTTCAACAGGTAAGGCGCGCCGCGCAGATCGTCGCTGTGCACAATCATTTCCGGGTCGTGCAGCACCGGCAGCGCGAACGCCGGCGCCGGCTTGTCGATCAGCGCCGATGGCAGCACGTCGCGCTGCGGATCGCCCGATTTCATCACCCCGTAGATCATCAGCCCGAGCAGGCCGAAGAAGAACAGCACGCCGATCACGATGGCTACCGGCGGCAGCGGGCGGGAGGGGCGCGGGGCGGGGGACTCGGACATGGAAACTCCTACGGACGACGGAAGCGGCGGTCGGCGGCGGTGATGAATCCGCCCAGGGCCATCAACAGCGCGCCCAGCCAGATCCAGCGCACGAACGGCTTGATGTGCACCCGGACCGCCCATGCATTGTTGCCCAGCGGCTCGCCCAATGCCACGTAGACATCACCATCGAGGCGTGCATCGATGCCGGCCTCGGTCATCACCTGGCCGCCGCTGGCGTACTGGCGCTTTTCCGGATGCAGCAGGGCCAGCTCGCGGCCGTTGCGGAACACGCGCAGGTGGCCGCGGTCGGCGATGAAGTTCGGTCCTTCGCGATGGTCCACGCCCTCGAAGCGTACTTCGTGGCGGCCGACCACCACCTGCTGGCCCGGTGCCAGCGCCACTTCACGCTGTACGTTCAGGGCTTCCACCAGCAGCGCACCGGCCAGGAACACGGCGATGCCGGCATGGGCGACGATCATGCCGAGCATTTCGGCGGTGAAGCGGCCATTGCCGCGCAGTCGCTGCCAGACGAAACGTGCGGTACCGAAGCCGACCCAGACCGCGGCAGCGACACCGAGACCGGCCTTCCAGCCGTTCTGCGGCGCCTGCCACCAGGCCAGCGCACCCAGCAGCACCGCCAGCCCCAGCCAGGGTGCCAGCAGCGCGAACGCGCGCGAGGGCTGGTCGCGTTGCCACTTCACCAGCGGGCCGAACGGCAGCAGCAGGATCATCGGTGCCATCAGCAGCAGGAACAGGCTGCCGAAGTAGGGCGGGCCGACCGAGATCTTGCCCAGCGACAGTGCATCGGCCAGCAACGGATACAGTGTGCCGAGCAGCACCATCGCGCAGGCGGTGGCCAGCAGCAGGTTGTTGGCCAGCAGCAGGGTCTCGCGCGAGGTGGCGGTGAAGCCACGGCGCGGATCGTCGGCGTCCACGCTGAGCTGGCTGGCGCGCAGCGCGTACAGCAGCAGGCTGCCGCCGACCAGCACCGACAGGAACACCAGGATGAACAGGCCTCGCGACGGATCTGCAGCGAACGAATGCACGCTGGTCAGCACACCGGAGCGCACCAGGAAGGTGCCGAGCAGCGACAGCGCGAAGGCCGCGATCGCCAGCAGCAGGGTCCAGCTGCCGAAAGTGCCGCGCTTCTCAGTGACCGCCTGCGAGTGGATCAGCGCCGCACCGACCAGCCACGGCATGAAGCTCGCATTCTCCACCGGGTCCCAGAACCACCAGCCGCCCCAGCCGAGCTCGTAATACGCCCACCAGCTGCCCAGCGCGATGCCCAGGGTCAGGAAGCCCCAGGCGACGTTGGTCCACGGCCGCGTCCAGCGCAGCCAGCGCGCGTCGACGCGGCCTTCCAGCAGTGCCGCCACCGCGAACGCGAACGGCACAGCAAAGCCCACGTAACCGATGTACAGCATCGGCGGATGGATGATCAGGCCCGGGTCCTGCAGCAGCGGGTTGAGATCACGGCCTTCCAGCGGGGCCGGATTCAGGCGCAGGAACGGGTTGGAGGTGAAGATCAGGAAGGCGAGGAATCCGACGCTGACGATGCCCATCACCGCCAGTACACGCGCCTGCACCGGTGCCGGCAGGTGCCGCGAGAACAGCGCCACCGCGCCGGTCCACAGCGCCAGCACCAGCGCCCACATCAGCAGTGAGCCCTCGTGCGCACCCCACACCGCCGAGTAGCGGTAGATCATCGGCAGCAGCGAATTGGAGTTCTCGGCCACGTAGCGCACCGAGAAGTCCTGCTGCACGAACGCAGCGGTGAGCACCGCGAAGGCGCCGGCGAGCAGCAGCAGCTGTGCGAAGGCGGCTGGCCGTGCCACCGCCATCCATGCCGTGTTGCCGCGATGCGCGCCGACCAGCGGCAGGCCAGCCTGCAGCAGCGAGGCCAGCAGCGCGCACAACAGCAGGATCTGACCCAGTTCGGGCAGCACTCAGCGCACCTCGGGTGCCGTCACCGGCACGTCATGCTTGCGATGGGCGTCGCCCATCTTGTCGGCCACTTCCTTGGGCACGTACTTCTCATCGTGCTTGGCCAGCACCTCGTCGGCGACGAACACATCGTCCTGCAGGCGGCCACTGGCGACCACTGCGGTGCCTTCGGCGAACATGTCCGGCAGGATCCGCGACGTGGTCACCGCCAGCTGGGCATCGCCGTCGGTCACTTCAAAACGTGCTTCCAGCGAACCGACCGGGCGGTTGAAGGAGCCCTTCACCACCATGCCGCCCAGGCGGAACCGCGACTGCGCATCGACATCGCCGCGCAGCACTTCCGAAGGCGTGTACAGGTAGGCGATGTTGCGTTCCAGCGCCATCGCCACCAGCGCGGTGGCCAGCCCGGAGGCGAGCAGGGCCAGCAGTACCCAGACCAGGCGGCGACGTTGTACCGGCGTCATCGTTCCAGCTCCGTCGACAGCGGCGCCGCAGCGTCCTGTTTGACGGCGCGGGTCTGCTGCCGCTGCTGGCGTGCCAGCGCCAACCGGCGTGCCACGCGCAGGCGCAGCCACGAACCGATGGCATCGGCGCCGAGTACCAGCACGAACACGGCGTAGGCGCCGATCACATAGGGCAGGTGGGTCATGATTGGGCCTCCCCGGCCGCACGTGCGGCATCGACGCGACCACCGACCCAGGCCTTGCCGGCCTCGCGGTCGAGATTGTCGGCGCGGGCCTTGGCCAGCACCGAACCAGCGAACCAGAACTTGGTGCCGATCACCATCCACCACAGTGGCGCGATCATCGCGCTGCTGATCGCCGATTCACCGAACACGTTGATCGACTGGCGCTGGTGCAGGCCGCCCCACCAGTCCACCGAGTAGCGGATCACCGGCAGCAGGCTGACTCCGACGATGGCCAGCAGGCCAGCCGCGCGTGCGGCGCTGCGGCGGTCCTCGATGGCGTGATACAGGCCGATCACGCCCAGGTAGAGGAACAGCAGCACCAGCTCACTGGTCATGCGCGGGTCCCAGTCCCACCAGGTGCCCCAGGTACCCTTGCCCCAGATGCTGCCGGTGAGCAGGGTGATCAGGGTGAAACCGGCACCCATCGGTGCGCAGGCCATGGCCAGGATCTCGCAGACCTTGATCCGCCAGATCAGGGCGATGGCGGCATACAGCGCCATCAGCGCGAACACGAACAGGCTCATCCAGGCGCTGGGCACGTGGATGTAGAGGATGCGGAAGCTGTCCAGCTGCTTGGCTTCCGGCGGCACCACCAGCAGCGCCTGCCACATGCCGACCAGCAGCACCGGGACCGCCGCGAGGTAGAACACCCGCGACCAGCGGGCAGCGAATCGGTCGAACGTGGGGGGCGAACCGAGTTGGTGGAACCAGCGGACAATCGGATTCATGCGTGGCGGCTATCCAGCAGGGGTGGATTGGCTCTCAGCTCGGTCAACTCAGAGAAATACGTATTGCAGCGGCGGTGGCCAACGGCGCCAGCACCAGCGCGAGCAGCAGGCCGGCGCCCAGCATCAGCAGCGCACCGACCGGATCCTGTCCGCGTCCCGCCGCTGCCAGGCTGCCTGCACCGAACACCAGCACCGGCACGTACAGCGGCAACGACAGCAACGCCACGAGAATACCAGAGCGCCGGATGCCTACGGTCAGTGCAGCGACCACGCCACCGATCAGGCTCAGCAACGGTGTTCCCAGCAGCAACGATGCCAGCAACATCGGCAGCTGGTCATGCGGCAGATGCAGCATTTCGGCCAGCAACGGGCTGACCACGATCAGCGGCAGCGCAGTGGTGGCCCAGTGCAGCAGCACGCGCACCAGCACCAGCCAGGCCAGCGGCACCGGCGCCAGCAGCCATTGCTCCAGCGAGCCGTCTTCGGCATCGGAGCGGAACAGCGAATCCAGCGACAGCTGGCCGGCCAGCAGTACCGCCAGCCACAGCACCGCGCCGGCGGTGGCGGCCAGCAGTTGCGGTTCGCGGCCCTGGGCGAGCGCGAACAGCACCACCACCAGTACCGCGAACAGCAGCGGCTGCAGCGCATCGCCGCGGCGGCGCCAGAGCAGGCGCAGGTCGCGCTTGAGCAGGGCGCCCGCGGTCTGCCAGAGGCCCGGTTCGGTGCCTGGCGCGATCATGCGGTACCGCCGAGGTCGAGCTGGCGGGTACGCACCGGCGGTGCGGCATAGGCGCCGTGGGTGGTGACCAGTGCAGCGCCGCCGGCACGCAGATGCGCGGAAATCATCCGGTTGACCAGGGTGATGCCCTCCAGGTCGAGGTTGGCATAGGGTTCGTCGAGCAGCCACAACGGCGCCGGTGACAGCCAGATGCGTGCCAGTGCCAGCCGCCGCTTCTGTCCGGCGGACAGATGCCGAACGAGAGTGTCCTCATAACCGGCCAGGCCGACGATGGCCAGCGCGTTGCCCGGCATCTGCCGTGCGCGACGGCCGTGCAGGCCACACAGGAAATGCAGGTTCTCCAGCGTGTCCAGATCGGGCTTCAATGCGGGCAGGTGGCTGAGGTAGGCGACGTAACGCGCGCGCTCGGCATTGCCGGCCGGCCTGCCATCGATCTGCACCTGCCCGGCACCAGGCCGGGCCAGGCCCGCCAGCACGCGCAGCAGGGTGGTCTTGCCGGCGCCATTGCCGCCTTGAACCAGCAGGGCTTCGCCGGCGTCCACATGGAAGTCCAGCGGGCCGAACACCGGCTCGTCATTGCGGGAAAAGCTCAGGCCGCTGGCGGCCAGCAATGCAGGGGTGTTCAAGGGGCAAAGGTCTTCATGCCGGAGTGCGGCGGCAATTGTAGCGGTGAATTCACTGGGTAGTACCGGCCGCTGGCCGGCAGGTGCGACCCAGCGTCGCAGATTGCCTGGGGTTGCCGGCCAGCGGCCGGCACTACCGAAGCAGGGATTGCGTAAACTCAGGGGTCTGTCTCCCCATATCCCCAGGCCGATGCAACCCACCACCAAGCTGCCCAAGGTCGGTACCACGATCTTCACCGTGATGTCCCAGCTCGCCGCCGAACACGGCGCGGTCAACCTCGGTCAGGGGTTCCCGGACTTTTCCGCACCGCAGCGCCTGATCGATGAAACCGCCAGGGCGATGGCCGCCGGGCTGAACCAGTACCCGCCGATGACGGGTGTGGCGCCGCTGCGCCAGGCCATCGCGCAGAAGGCGTTGGACTGCTACGGCGCGCAGGTCGACGCGGACAGCGAAATCACCGTCACCAGCGGCGGCACCGAGGCCATCTTCAACGCTATTCACGCTGTGGTGCGTGCGGGCGAGGAAGTGATCGTGCTCGACCCGGCGTATGACTGCTATGAACCGGCGATCGATCTGGCCGGCGCCAAGGCCGTGCATGTGTCGCTGGATCCGCAGACCTTCGCCGTCGACTGGGACCGCGTGCGTGCGGCGATCACCCCGCGTACCCGCATGCTGATCGTCAACACCCCGCACAATCCGTCCGGTGCGATGCTGTCGGCGCAGGACATGCAGGCGCTGGCCGAGCTGCTGCGCGGCACGCAGATCTACCTGATCTCCGATGAGGTGTACGAACACATCATCTACGACGGCCGCCGGCATGAATCGGCGCTGCGCTACCCGGAACTGCGCGAGCGCGCGTTCGTCATCTCCAGTTTCGGCAAGACCTACCACTGCACTGGCTGGAAGATCGGCTATGCGATCGCCCCGCCGGCGCTGACCGCCGAGTTCCGCAAGGTGCACCAGTACAACACCTTCACCAGCTTCGGCCCGGCGCAGTACGGCTTCGCCGCGATGATCCGCGATGAGCCCGAACACCACCTGGAGCTGGGTGCGTTCTACCAGGCCAAGCGCGATCGCTTCCGCGAACAGCTGGCCAGCACCCGGCTGAAGGCGCTGCCGGTGCCGGGCGGTTACTTCCAGCTGGTCGACTACTCGGCCATCAGCGACCTGCCGGACCATGAGTTCGTGAAGTGGCTGACCATCGAGAAGGGCGTCACTGCCATTCCGCTGTCGCCGTTCTACGAGAACCCGCCGGCCGGCCAGCGCTTGGTGCGCCTGTGCTTCGCCAAGAATGAAGCAACGATGGACGCGGCGATCGAACGCCTGCGCCTGCTCTGAGCGGAGGCGTGAACATGCAGGACCTGCGCATTTCCCTCGTCCAGGGCGACACCCGCTGGCATGACCCGGCGGGCAACCGTGAGTACTACGGCGCGCTGCTGGCACCGCTGGCCGGCACCACCGATCTGGTGATCCTGCCGGAGACCTTCACCAGTGGTTTCTCCAATGAAGCCATCGCCCAGGCCGAAGGCATGGACGGCCCGACCGTGGCATGGGTGCGCGAACAGGCCAAGGCGCTGGACGCGGCGGTGATCGGCAGCGTGCAGCTGCGCGAGGGCGAGGGCGTCTACAACCGCCTGTTGTTCGCCACGCCCGATGGCGGGCTGCAGTACTACGACAAGCGCCACCTGTTCCGCTATGGCGGCGAGCACGAGCGCTATGCGGCCGGCCGCGAGCGCCTGAGCGTGGAATGGAAGGGCTGGCGGATCAATCCGCAGGTCTGCTACGACCTGCGTTTCCCGGTGTTCTGCCGCAACCGCTACAACGTTGAACGTCCACAGCAGCTGGATTTCGATCTGCAGATCTTCGTCGCCAACTGGCCGTCGGCACGCGCCTATGCGTGGAAGACACTGCTACGTGCACGTGCGATCGAGAACCTGTGCTTCGTTGCTGCGGTGAACCGTGTCGGCGTCGATGGCAACCAGCTGCATTACGCCGGTGACAGCGCGGTGCTGGATTTCCTCGGCCAGCCGCAGGTGGAAATCCGCGAGCGCGAACAGGTGGTCACCACCACCATCTCGGCCGAGGCGCTGGCTGCACACCGCGCACGCTTCCCGGCGATGCTTGATGCCGATGCCTTCCACCTGGACGAGCAGGCCTGAGCGATGGCCTGAACGCCGCCGCACCAGCACGCGCGCCTGCATTCAACGTGCACGCGCGCGCTGCTAGATTCGCCGCCAGTCCGACCGAACTGGAAGTCCTGCCATGAACACGTCCTTCGCCCTGCTGCTGGCCCTGTCGGCCGCATCGCTGGCCCCGGCCGCGCACGCCGCCGGCAACCTCGACTGCCAGCTGCGCTACAACCTGTCCGGCTGGTCGCTGATCTACAAGACCGCCTCCGGCAATGGCACGGTCACCTGCAGCAATGGCGCCAGCATGCCGGTGCGCATCCAGATGAAGGGCGGCGGCCTGACCGTGGGCAAGTCGAAGATCACCAACGGGCGTGGCAGCTTCACCGGCGCGGTCAGCGTCAACGAACTGCTGGGTACTTACGCCTCGGTCGGCGCGCATGCCGGTGCGGTGAAGTCCAGCAACGCGCAGGTGATGACCAAGGGCGACATCTCGCTGGCCCTGTCCGGTACCGGCAAGGGCTGGGACCTGGGCGTGGACGGCACCGCGTTCACCCTCAGCCGGCGCTGAGGCGCGACGGCTCGGCAGATCCCCAGCTGATGCGGATGTAGTGCTGTTCGGAATCGCTCAACAACCGTTCGACATCGAAACCATTCTTGAGCAGTTGTGCGGTCACGTCTTCGACAAGCTGCTCGCTGGCCATCACCTGGCTGAAGGCGAACACGAGATAGCGGCGGCCATTCTCCGAGCCGATCTGGATCGAGTTGTCGAGGTCGCGGTAGAACTGTTCGATCGGGCGCTTGGCAGCATCGGCGTTGGCGCGGGCCTGTTCGGCGGTAATGGTGATCATGGGCATCTGCCTGGTGTGGGAGAGCGCGCACGATAGCCAGCGCCCTGATGTGAATTCCGGGCGTGGCGCACAATGCCTCGTGTTTGCAGCAATTCCTAACATGCGGTGTGAGCGTCGATCCGCGCCGGAAAAGTGCCGCGCGGCGGTGAGCATCCTGCATCGACATGAAGTCATCGGGCAGGGATAGGGGCCAACCGCAGTGGAGGCGGTGCAACGCACCGCCCAGAGCGGGTCCTGCAGCTATCCGACGCTGTGGGCGCGCAGTGCATTTACGTTTCCTTGACCCTGCAGTAACCCCACAATGCCTAACAGGGACGTCCCAGCGATTCTGCTGGGATCATTGGAGACGCTGGAATGGAGTTCAGAACGTCCGTGCTGCTCGTGGCCCTCATCGCCACGCCCGCCATCGCCCACGCCGAGGTCTGCCTGTCTGACAGCGGACTCGTTGTGCCGTGTCCCAGCCTGTTGCCGCATCCGGTGACGGCCAGATTCGAGATCGGCACCCTGCCGCGTGTGGCTGGCTCGCCGTCGGAAATCTACATCACAGGCGGCGGCCAGGTGGATGGAACGAGTAATTTCTCGGTCTATGCCAATGGTCAGTTCCTGTGCCGTACCAATGACAATTACGACGGTGGCAACACCACGCCCATCCGCCATTGCACCGCGACCATCGCAACACCCGGGACCTATGTGATCTCGGCGTCGCGCAACAGTCCTGGCAACTTCCTCGCGCCGATGGACGAAGTGATCAACGTGCAGTAACCCGCTGTTTGCTGATCCAGGCCCCGGGGCAGGGGCCTCGGGGCCCCTGCTGCCCGCGTGGCAGCAGGAGCGAGTCCTTCATCGTTACGATCGGCAGCCAGGCCTTCCGCCGTCGACTGACCGATCCCGCTGCAGCCACAAGGCCAGCAGGCCACACACGATGAGGGTCGGTGCCAGCAGCTGCACTGCGCCGACCAACGCCATTGCCGCGCCGATCAACAGGTAGTAGAGCAGGCCGAACAGCGCGCCTGCGCTGCCGAGACAATGCGGATAGCCGCGCAGAGCCTGGCCGAGCACATTGGGAATGGCAAGGCCGAAGCCCGTCACCACCGGCACCATCGCCGCGACCAGGGCAGGGTGATCATCCAGCAGCGTGGCCAGCAGGCCTCCCGTCAGGACCAGTCCTGCGGCGATGCGGATGCGCGTGGTTGCGGCAACGCCTGCACGCAGCAGGCGGCCATTGCCCCACGCGCCCAGTGCCGAGCCCAATGCCAGCACCGCGCCGCTGGCGCCGAACCAGGTGGCTGGCCAGTGCAGGCGCGCAAACACGAAGGGGCCGAGTGCATACCAGCTGTACATCGCCACGTTGAAGGCCATCACCAGCAACGCGTGTGACCAGATCCAGCGATCGTGCAGCAGTTCCCGCAGCAGCGGCAGCATGGGCGTGTGCGGGATATGTGCAGGGCGGCTTTCGCGCAGGCCAGCCAGGCATGCGACTGCCAGCAGGACAGCTATCAGCAGCAGGCCGGACTGTACGCCGACATAGCCATTGGCGGCGACCAGCAGCGTGCCCAGTGCAAGACCGATGGCCGGGCTCAGGGCCAAGGCCATGCCGATCCAAGAGAATGCCTGGGCCAACGCTGGCCCCTGCAGATGGTCGCGCAGCACGGTCTGGGTCACCACCGAAGCGGCGGCGGCGCCGACTGCGGCCAACGCCTGGGCCAGCAGCACGTGGCCGAAGCTGCCAGCCACCAGCCCGCCCAATGCGCCCGCTGCGAAAACGCCGAGGCCACAGAGAAGGGCAGGGCGACGACCGATACGATCGGCCAGACGCCCCCACAGCAGCACGCCTGCAGCGAAGCCGAACAGGTACAGGCTCATGGCCTGGCTGGCGGCACTCGGCGGCAGGGCGAAGCGTTCGGCCAGATCGGCCAGGGCCGGGCTGTACAGGGTCTGTGCCAACTGCGGAAACATCAGCAGTGCAATGGTGAGCAGCAACAGGCGGCGCGACATGCGGGCGCTCCAGAAACAGGGCCGCGCATTGTGGTTGCGTCCGCAATGGCGCACTCTGTCTATCCTGTCATCGAATGCATGAAATCAGACATGGCCTGGTTGCAGCCGGATGCGCACTTCGACGCCGATGCCTGGGGCGCTCCGGTGCTGGGTATCGCGGCCTCATTGGCCGATCACGACTCTGGTTGGCACCAGCATGCGCGCGCGCAGCTGCTGTACACCCGGCAGGGCTGTACGCGCCTGACCTACGGTGATCGCATCAGCCTGCTGCCGCCCGCGCGCGCAGCGTGGATTCCGGGTGGGCTGCGCCATCGCGCGCAGATGCGCCAGGCGGTCGACTACCGTTCGTTGTACTTCGATGCCACCCTGTCGGCCCAGCTGCCCCGCCAGCCGGCCATCATCGGCGTAGGTCCGCTGCTGCAGGCCTTGCTGGAGCCGATCGCGCAGGCACCGTTCGACCATGACTGGCAGTCGCCGCGCGCACACCATCAACTGGCGTTGTGCGTGCTGGAAATCGTCGCTGCACCGGTGGCGCCGATGGACCTGCCTCTGCCGCGTGATCCGCGGATCGCACGTTGTCTGCCGCTGGCCGAACAGTTGCCGCCCGAACTGGGCGAATTGGCCGCGCGTGCGGACCTGAGCGTGCGTACCGTTGGCCGGCTAATGCAGCGTGATACCGGCATGAGCTATCAGGCCTGGCGCCAGCAATGGCGCCTGATGCGGGCCATGGAGTTGCTGCTGCTGGGCCATCGCGTCGCGCACGTGGCCCAGGACACCGGCTTTTCCGCCGAGAGCCCGTTCATCGCCTTCTTCCGCAGCATGACCGGCACCACCCCCGCCGCTTTCCAGCGCCACGCAAAAGGGGACGGAGGGGATTAAGTCGCTTTCGCCCCTTCGATGTACACCGTGGCAAAAACGACTTAATCCCCTCCGTCCCCTTTTTAAAGAAAAACCCCGGCCGGAGCTGGGGTTTTTCATTTCAGTCGGATCGCTGATCAGCCGCCGCGCGGGCCGCTGCGGCGCGGGCCGCCCGGACCGCGGTTGCCGCCGGGGCCGCCCGGGCCACGGTTGCCACCCGGACCACCGGGACCGCGATTACCGCCCGGACCACGGTTGCCACCGCCCGGACCGCGACCGCCCGGACGGGCGCCCTGCGCCGGCTTCGGGCTGCCATACGGGTTGAAGCCCGGCGTGGCGTGGTCGGACGGGAAGCTCGGGGCATTGCCCGGATGGCCGTACGGGTGCTTGTTGCCCTGGCCCTGCGAGCGATTGCCCGCACCGGCCGGACGACCCTGGCCGCCTGCGCCGCCACGGCCTTCACCGCCGAAGCCGCCACGGCCCTGGCCGCCACCGGCGCCAGCACCCGGACCCTTCGGCTTGCCGTACGGACGGCCCTGGCCGCCTGCGCCCGGACCACGGGCACCCGGGCCACGTGCGCCCGGACCGGCATTGCGATGGCCGCTCGGGCCGGTGCTCACGCCATCCGGCACGTACCAGGTGCGGAACGCGGCCGGGTTGCCTTCCGGCAGCGAACGATCGTTCTTCTGGGCACGCTGCTTGAACGGCCTCTGCGACTGCTTGGCTGCCGCTTCACCGCTGACCGTCAGGCCGCCCTTGAAGCCGCCGCCCTTGCCACCGCGACCACGGCCGCGGTCTTCGCGCACGTTGTCGAAGCGACGCAGCTCGCGGCCTTCGTCAGCGGTGTTGTGGCCGTTGACGTAGGCGTTGCCGCGGCCACCTTCGCGCACGCGCACGGTGGTCTTGGCGGCGCGGCGCTGGCCGATCACCGGCTGCAGGGTCAGTGCCGACGGTGCGCCTTCTTCCAGCTTCAGCTGCGCACGCAGGGCTTCCACCTGGGCGGTGCCCAGTTCCACCGAATGGCCGCGGGCCAGTTCGCGCGGCAGGCTCACCTTGCCGTAGCGGGTGCGCTTCAGGCGGCTGACCTGGCAGCCCTGCGACTCCCACAGGCGACGCACTTCGCGGTTGCGGCCTTCCTTCACCACGACACGGAACCAGTCGTGCGAGTCGGTGCCGCCGATGCGTTCGATCTCGTCGAACTTGGCCGGACCGTCTTCCAGTGCCACGCCACGGGTGAGGCGATCGACGATGGCGTCGGAGACCTTTTCCTCGCCTTCCGGCGCGCGCACGCGCACCACGTATTCGCGCTCGACCTCGAACGACGGGTGCATCATGGCGTTGGCCAGTTCACCGTCGGTGGTGGCCAGCAGCAGGCCGGTGGTGTTGATGTCGAGGCGGCCGATCGCGATCCAGCGCGCGCCCTTCAGCGGCGGCAGCGACTCGAACACGGTCGGGCGGCCTTCCGGATCATCGCGGGTGGTCACTTCGCCTTCCGGCTTGTTGTAGACCAGCACGCGCGACGGCTCGGCCAGGGCGGTGGCGACGAAGCCACGGCCATCCAGTTCGATCTTGTCGCCGCTCTTGACCGACATGCCGGTCTGCGCGACTTCACCGTTGACCTTGACCAGGCCTTCGGCGATGCGCTGTTCCAGCGCGCGGCGCGAGCCAAGGCCGGCCTGTGCCAGCACCTTGTGCAGGCGTTCTTCCAACTTGAACTGTTCGGAGGTGGCTTCACGCTTCAGCGAGAGCTTGTTCAACGACAGCTTGCGAGGGGTGTCACTCATCAGTTTTGCTCCGGCCGACGGTTTCGAGGTCGGCCTCTGGTTCGGAATCGGCTTGGTCAACAGCCACGGTCGTCATCGCGACGGCGTTGTCTTCGCGTTCGTTCACTGGCACCGCGCGCTCGCCCGGCGCGGAATCGGGGTGCCCATCATCGAAGGGCGAAGGTGCTTGCTCATCGGAGGCCGACGCAGGGGCTGCATCGACGGAATCAGGGGTGTCACTGCCGGCCTGGCCGGCATCATCGTTTGCGGCAGCGCCTTCGGCGCCGGCCGAGAGGTCAGGGCCATCGGCGCTTGCCGCCGCCGGTGCATCGCGGTCCAGGGACAGCTGGGGTTCCAGCTCGCCCAGGTCCTTCAGTTCCGACAGTGGCGGCAGCTCATCCAATCGCTTCAGGCCGAAATAATCCAGGAAGCCCTTGGTGGTGCCGAACAGCGCCGGCTTGCCGGGTACGTCGCGGTGGCCGACCACGCGGATCCACTCGCGTTCTTCCAGCGCCTGGATGATGTTGCTGCTGACCGCCACGCCGCGCACCTGCTCGATCTCGCCGCGGGTGATCGGCTGCCGGTAGGCGATCAGCGCCAGGGTTTCCAGGGTGGCGCGGGTGTAACGGGTCTTGCGTTCGGTCCACAGCCGGCTGATCCAGCCATGCACTTCGCCGGTGACCTGGTAGCGGAAGCCGGAGGCGACCTCGACCAGTTCCACGCCGCGGCCTTCGCAGGCTTCGCGCAGGCGTTCCAGTGCGCGTTCGATGCTGCCCGGCGGTGCCGGTTCCTCTTCCGGGAACAGGTCCTTCAGCTGGGCCAGGGTGAGCGGCTGGCTGGAGGCCAGCAGCGCACCTTCGACAATGCGGTTGATCAGCAATTGATCCATCGGCAGTCAGCGCTCACTCGTCTGCATTGGTGGCGTCGTTGTCGTCGAACTCGCTGCTGAACTGCAGCGGGGCGTTGGTGTTGCCGGCGGCCAGCGATTTCACGTAGATCGGCGCCAGCGGTTCTTCCTGGACGATGTCCAGCAGCTGTTCCTTGGCCAGTTCCAGCACCGCCAGGAACGTGACCAGCACCCCCAGCTTGCCTTCTTCTGCGGTGAACAGTCCTTCAAAACGGTAGAACTTGCCATCTTCAAGCCGGCCCAGCACTTCGCCCATGCGTTGCCGCACGCTCAGCGCCTCGCGCTTGATGGCGTGGCCACTGAACAGCTCGGCGCGCTTGAGCACGTCGTGCAGGGCCAGCAGCATTTCCTTCAGGTCCACCGGCGGCGGCAGCTTCACCGCAGCACGTTCGGGCATGAAGGCGTGTGCCACCGTGGTGTCGCGGTCCTGGCGGGGCAGGGCGTCGATGTCCTCGGCGGCCTGCTTGAAACGTTCGTATTCCTGCAGCCGGCGCACCAGTTCGGCGCGCGGGTCGGCTTCATCGCCTTCCTCGCTGACCGGGCGCGGCAGCAGCATGCGCGACTTCACCTCGGCCAGGATCGCCGCCATCACCAGGTACTCGGCGGCCAGCTCGAAGCGCAGCTCGCGCATCACGGTGATGTATTCCACGTACTGCCGGGTGATCTCGGCCACGGGAATGTCCAGTACGTCCAGGTTCTGGCGGCGGATCAGGTACAACAGCAGGTCCAGCGGGCCTTCGAAGGCATCCAGGATGACTTCCAGCGCGTCCGGCGGAATGTACAGGTCCTGCGGAATCTGCAGGACCGGTTGCCCATGCACCACGGCCAGCGGCATTTCCTGCTGCTGGGGGGCGGGCGGCCGGGTTGGCGGGTTCGCGTCGAGCGCGAGTTCGGAAGTCATCTAATGGACATCAGGATTGCAACGGACCAGTCGCGGCACCGGGTTCGCCGGGCCAACGCCACGGAGCCCCAGGGCACCAGACACGCCGGGATCGGCGCGATTCCACACATATCAAACAGCAGGACGCGCCGTAGGAAACGGCAGCGACGGAACTACGGGGAGGTCGTCTACGTGGCCCGGCCAGGTGGTCCGGTTTGAAGCAGCGGGACGGTCGTCGGGGGCTGCGTTGGCCGCAAAAACCGACGGGCTGCTGCATCCAGCCACGTGCAATGGAGTCTAGGGTAAGCCTTTGTTGCGCCAGTGTCCAGCCGGGCCGGGGCAGGGGCCGCATTGGCTAGAATCTGCGGACCCGACAACGCAAGCGAGGAAATGCCGGTGTGGTATGTGGTCGAAGGGTATGACGGCCAGGATGTGCTGGCGCAGCGGCTGCAGGCGCGGCCGGAACACCTGGCGCGGTTGCACGCGCTGCGCGACGAGGGACGCCTGCTGCTGGCCGGCCCCTGCCCGGCGGTGGACAGTGAAGACCCGGGCCCGGCCGGTTTCAGTGGTTCGGTGGTGATCGCGCAGTTCGAGTCGCTGCTGCAGGCCCAGGCCTGGGCCGACGCCGACCCGTACGTGGCCGCCGGCGTCTACACCCGCGTGCAGGTGCGACCGTTCCGGAAGGTGTTGCCGTGAACGCGGAACGGATCTCGCGAATGCGTGATGCGCTGCAGCATGCGCTGGCGCCGAGCGTGCTCGAGATCGAGGACGACAGCCATCGCCACGCCGGCCATGCCGGTGCGCGCGATGGCCGCGGCCATTTCAACGTACATGTGGTCAGTGAACGCTTCGCCGGACTGGGCCCGCTGGCCCGGCATCGCGCGGTGTACGCCGCGCTGGGGACGATGATGGAGACCGATATCCACGCGTTGTCCATCCGCGCGCAGACCCCGTCAGAACAGGGCTGAGCCCTTGTCCCACGCTGTCCTGGCGGGTCCCTGCGGGGGCTCGCTGCAGACAGATTTCCATGTCCATTTCGGGACATTCGCCTAACGGACTGTTTACAAGCCCAGATGGAAACGCTTACATTCCGCGCCAATGCTGGTAGGTCCAAGCCGTGGAGGGCGGCTTCGTGAACAAGGCAGCTATCACAATCAAAGACGTCGCTCGCGAAGCCCGGGTCTCCGTGGCCACGGTTTCCCGCGCGCTCAACGGGCATGAAAATGTCGCCGAACCGGTCCGCCAGCTTGTGCTGGAGGTGGCCGCACGGCTGCGTTACACGCCGCACGCCGCCGCCCGCAGCCTGAGCAGCCGCCGCACCAATACGGTGGGCGTGGTACTGCCTGACCTGTACGGCGAATTCTTCTCCGAACTGATGCGTGGCATCGACAATGTCGCCCGTAGCCGTCGCCAGCACCTGCTGGTGTCCAGCTACCACGGTGACCAGGAGCAGCAGGGCGCGGCCCTGCGCGCCATGCGCGGCCGCGTCGACGGCCTGCTGGTGCTCTCGCCCTATGCCGAGAGCCCCGGTTTCCTGACCGACAACCTGCCGCAGTCGTTGCCGACGGTGTTGATCAACACCTATCTGCCCGGGCAGGACCACCCGGTGCTGAGCATCGACGACCATGCCGGTGCGATGGCGATGACCCGCCATCTGCTTGACGCCGGCCACCGTCGTATCGCTTTCATTTCTGGCCCGGATCTCAACTTCGACGCGCGCGAGCGCCTGCGCGGCTTCCGTGACGCGCTGGCGGCTTTTGGCGGTGGCGCCGAGGGCATCGAGCTGCCCGGTGATTTCGACGAAGCTTCCGGCCATCGCGCCGGTCAGGAGTTGCTGGCAGCCGGAGCGCTGCCTGATGCCGTGTTCGCCGCCAACGACATGATGGCCCTGGGATGCCTGTATGCATTCACGCAGGCCGGTGTCCGTGTTCCGACCGATGTCGCCCTGGCGGGTTTCGATGACATTCCACTGGCGCGTTTCGTCCACCCGTCGCTGACCACCATGCAGGTCAGCATCGCCGAGCTCGGCGACCGGGCCATGACGCGCCTGCTGCAGTTGATGGACGGCACCTCCACGGACGGGACAGGGGACAAGCAGACCCTGGTTCCCCGCTTGATAGTTCGCGATTCCACCACTCCGCCATCGGGCCATTGAAGCCAGAGGCGTTCCTTCTTTTTTGATTGATCGCAGGGACCGCGCGAGCGGTCACCGCCACCCGGAGATTGAGTTGATGATGCATACCACCTTCCGCACGCCGGCACGCCGGCTGCTGAGCACCGCACTGGTCAGCTGCCTGATGCTGGCCGCCGCTCCGAACGTCATGGCGCAGTCGGCCAATGCCAGCCTGCGCGGCCAGGTTTCCGGCGCCCAGGCCGGCGCCGAAGTGACCGCCACCAACCTGGCCACAGGCACCGTCCGTCGCGGCACCGTCCGTGCCGATGGCAGCTACTCGCTGATGGGCCTGGACCCGGGCACCTATGACGTGGTCGCCAACGGCCAGTCGCAGAAGGTCACCGTCACTGTGGCCTCGACTGCTACCCTGAACTTCGCCGGTGCCGCCAGCAGCACCCCGGGTTCGACCGCGGCCACCAACCTGGACACCGTCAACGTTGTCGCACCGACCCTGCTGCAGGAAGTGCGCACGTCCGAAGTCGGCAAGACCGTCAGCCTGCAGCAGATCCAGACCACGCCGCAGGTCTCGCGCAACTTCCTGGAGTTCGCCGACGCGGTGCCGGGCATGATCTTCACCCGCGATGCCAAGGGCAACACCTCGCTGCGTGGCGGTGCCACCAACTCCGACGGCACCAACGTCTATATCGATGGTGTGGGCCAGAAGAGCTACGTGAAGGGTGGCGGCATCTCCGGCCAGTCCGGCAGTGCGGGCAACCCGTTCCCGCAGCTGGCCATCGGTGAGTACAAGGTCATCACCGGCAACTACAAGGCCGAGTACGGCCAGGTGTCCAGCGCCGCGATCACGGCTGCGACCAAGTCGGGTACCAACGAGTTCAAGGGTGAGACCTTCTACCGTTATACCAACGAAAGCATGCGTGCGATGACCCCGGCCGAACGCCAGCCGGGCAAGAGCAAGGAAGACTCGGCCGAGAAGGAATACGGCTTCGCGCTGGGTGGCCCGATCATCAAGGACAAGGCCCATTTCTTCGTCACCTATGAAGCCAAGCGCTTCGATCTGCCGGTGACCATCGCGCCGGACGGTGCCGTCACTCCGTCGGCCGCCAATCTGCCCGCCGATGGTCTCGCAGGTCTCGGCCCGGCCAGCCAGCCGTTCCAGCAGGACCTGATCTTCGCCAAGATCGACTTCGAGCCGACTGACAACGATCGCATCGAACTGACCTTCCAGGACCGCGACGAAACCCAGCAGCAGTTCAGTGGCCAGACCGCGAAGGTACACGGCAAGGTCGTGGACAACACCGACCGCCGTTATGCGCTGCGCTGGAACCACAGCGGTGAGCGTTTCTACAACGAGTTGATGGTGACCCACGAGGAGGCCTTCAACAATCCGCTGCCGTTGACCATGGGCAACGGCATCATCTACACCGCACCGGATTTCGGTGACTCGGACGCCAACCGCCCGCAGGAGAAGACCCTCGTCCAGGTTGGCGCGGCTGATGCCTTCGCCTCGCAGGTGAAGGGCCAGAAGGGCTGGGCGATCGAGAACAACCTGACCCTGGACGGTCTGCAGTGGGCGGGTGACCACACCATCAAGATGGGCGCCAAGTACAAGCAGATCGACCTGTACGCTTCCGACGCGGCGCAGATCAACCCTCAGTTCTCCTACACCATCGACAACCCGGCGTTCCCCTCGAGCACGCCGTATAAGGCGCAGTTCACCAAGGCCAGCACCGGCGTCACCGGCGTGCAGTCCGAGGTGCGTGCCAAGGTCAAGCAGATTGGCCTGTTCATCCAGGATGACTGGCAGGTCAACGATCACCTGCAGCTGAATATCGGCCTGCGCTGGGACTACGAAAAGAACCCGGTCTACACCGATTTCGTGACCCCGCCGGAGGTAGTGAAGGCGCTGTTCTCGCAGGATCCGAACGCGCCGGCGGGCGTGTCCCAGACCTATGCGCAGACGCTGGCGCTCAGCGGGCTGAACGTCAACGACTACATCAGCACCGGCCACAACCGCAAGAACTTCAAGAACGCCTGGCAGCCGCGCCTGGGCTTCTCGTATGACGTCAATGCCGACGAACGGCACGTGTTCCATGGTGGCGCCGGCCGTTCCTATGACCGCGACCTGTTCGACAACCTGGCACTGGAAACCACCAAGCTGGCGCTGCCGCAGCCGACCGTTTACTTCCGCAACCCGGCCACCGGCAACTGCATGTACGGCCAGACTCCGTGCTTTGACTGGAACCCGAACCTGATGAACGGCATCGAGAACGTGCAGGCACTGCTGGGTTCCACCAGCAATGAAGGCATGGAAGTCGATCTGCTGAACAACAACATGAAGGTGCCGTACGCCGACCAGTTCAGCCTGGGCATGAGCAACCAGTTCGGTGAGTGGCTGACCGACGCGACGATTTCTCGCACGCTGACCTATGATGGGTTCGCCTTCACCCTGGGCAACCGCTTCAACAACGGCAACTTCTTCGATAACCAAATGCTGTGTGGTGCCAAGGAGCCGACCTACGGCCAGCCGTGGAACTGCAACATTCCGGGCTTCGGCAGCCTGATCATCGGCCAGCAGGGCATCAAGACCCGTTCCACCCAGGTGCTGCTGTCGGCGCAGAAGCCGTACAGCAAGGAAAGCGGTTGGGGCACCTCGATCGCCTATACCTGGACCAACGCGCGTCACAACCGAAACATCAACGAGCATTACTCGTTCGATCGCGGCACCATCGGTGAGTACCCGACCATCAAGTCCAACGGCGCGCCGCGCCATCGCCTGGTGGTCACCGGCTCGTATGACGGCTTCTGGGGCATCACCTTTGGTGGCAAGCTGACCCTGGCCACGCCTACCCCGGGCAATGACTGGTCCTGCATCGCGCAGGCTGGCACTGCCAACTGCCTGCCGACTCCGGCCGCGGGTACTCCGGGTGGCAATGGCCGCTTCCTGCTCGGTGGCAAGATCTTCGGCTACCGCTCGCTGGACCTGCAGGCGACCAAGACCTTCAAGCTGGCCGGCGATACCGAGCTGTATGCGCGTATCGACATCATCAACGTGCTCAACTTCGACAACTTCTCGAACCTGAACTACGTGAAGAGCGATGGCAAGCTGCTGGTGAGCTACAACGAGACCGGCGATGTGATCGGTACCCCGCGTCAGGTGAAGGCGGAAGTGGGCTTCCGCTTCTAAGCGGATCCGCCTGAAGCAATACCCCGATGCCGCCGCTCCGCCGGCGGCATCGGCAGGAAGAAAAAAGGCAATGGCCGGCCCCGTGCCGGTCCATTGCCCATGCCGCTGCCGGCCAGGCGGCAGCGGCATGGGCAATGATCGCGGTGTCAAACCACGTTTTTCGTGGTTTTTTCAGAACGCATCTTGTAAACGATTTCAGATCATTGGACGGTATGCTTTCCCATCGATCAGACCACCGGAGAAATCGCGCCATGCAGGCACGCCATCTGTTGTCCGCCGCAGCGTTGAGCCTGGCCGTGGCCGCCTGCCAGCCGGCCCAGCAGGAACCTGCCAAGCCGCGGCCGCCGGTGATCCTGATCGAGGCCGACGCACCGCCGCGGCCGATGAAGCCGGTGTTGCCGCCGCTGTTCGATGACATCGAGCGCCGCACCTTCCAGTTCTTCTGGGATACCACCAACGAGATCAACGGCCTGACTCCGGACCGCTATCCGTCGCGGCCGTTCGCCAGCATCGCCTCGGTCGGCTTCGCGCTGACCGCCTATCCGATCGGCATCGAGAACGGCTGGGTCAGCCGCAACCAGGCGATCGACCGCACCCTGACCACGCTGAAGTTCTTCCGCGACGTGCCGATGGGCCCGCAGCGCACCGGCAAGGCCGGCTACAAGGGCTTCTACTACCACTTCCTGGACATGCAGGAAGGGCGTCGCTACGACAGCTGGGTTGAACTGTCCTCGGTGGATACCGCGCTGCTGATGATGGGCGTGCTGTTCGCGCAGTCGTACTACGACGGTGACGATCCGCGCGAGAAGGAGATCCGCCAGATCGCAGACACGTTGTACAAGAAGGTCGACTGGCCGTGGCTGCAGCAGCGTGCGCCGCTGATCTCGATGGGCTGGTTCCCGGAGAGCGGCTTCATCGACCACGACTGGATGGGCTACAACGAGGCGATGATGGTCTACATCCTCGCCCTGGGTTCGCCGACGCACCCGGTCAGCCCGGATGCGTGGACGGTGTGGACGCGCACCTACGACAACGACTGGGGCGTCTACCAGGGCCAGGAATACCTGTCGTTCGGCCCCCTGTTCGGCCACCAGTACAGCCATGTCTGGATCGACTTCCGCGATATCCAGGACGCGTACATGCGCGAGCGCGGCAGCACCTACTTCCTCAACAGCCGCTCGGCTGCGCTGGCCCAGCGCGAGTACGCCATCGCCAACCCGATGCAGTGGAAGGACTATGGCGAGAACGTATGGGGCCTGACCGCCAGCGACGGCCCGCAGAACACCACCCAGGAGTACCGCGGCGAGCAGCGCCAGTTCCGCCACTACTCCTCGCGCGGCGCCGGCCTGCGCGAGAACTTCGATGACGGCACCATCGCCCCCACCGCCGCGATCGCCTCCGTGGTGTTCGCGCCCGAGCAGGTGATCCCGGCCACGCTGGAAATGCACAAGCGCTACGGCGACTACATCTATTCCAGCTACGGTTTCCTGGATTCGTTCAACCCCAGCTTCAACTACGACATCCCGATCAAGACCGGCCGCCTGGTGCCGGATCGCGGCTGGGTCGCCAGCGATTACATCGCCATCGACCAGGGCCCGATCCTGACCATGATCGCCAACTACCGCGATGACTTCGTCTGGGAAGTGATGAAGAAGAACCCGTACATCCGCAAGGGCCTGGAACGGGCCGGGTTCAGCGGTGGCTGGCTGGCACCGGAAGGTTCGTTCCAGCCGCTGGAACTGCAGAAAGACGAAAAGGCCGCGGCGGCACGCGCGGTGGGTATCGCCGAATCACGCGCGGCTGCCGCGCAGGAACAGAAGAACAATGCCAACCGCAATACAGGCCAGGGCAAGTAACCCGATGCCGAACTGGATCGACCGCCTGCGCCGCTGGGCGCTGCCTGCCCTGGCCGTGTTGGCCGTGGCCGGCTGCGCCCGTACCGAACCGGGCACCACCACCGTGCGCTTCTGGGCGATGGGCCGCGAAGCCGAGGTGGTCAGCGAGCTGATCCATGAATTCGAGGCCGAGAATCCGGGCATCAAGGTGGATGTGCAGAACATTCCGTGGACCGCCGCGCACGAGAAGCTGCTGACCGCGTTCGCCGCGGACGGCCTGCCGGACGTGTGCCAGCTGGGCAACACCTGGGTGCCGGAGTTCGCCGAACTGGACGCGCTGACGCCGCTGCAGCCGTTCGTGCAGCGTTCGTCCGTGGTCGACCCGAAGGACTATTTCCAGGGCATCTGGGATACCAATGTGATCCACGGCGAACTGGTAGGCGTGCCGTGGTACGTCGACACCCGCCTGATCTACTACCGCAAGGACCTGCTGGCCAAGGCCGGCTACGACCACCCGCCGCGCACCTGGCAGGAGTGGGACGAGCAGATGGCGGCGATCAAGCGCATGCAGGGCCCGAACCGCTATGCGGTGCTGATGCCGATCAACGAGTTCGAGCAGCAGCTGTCGCTGGCACTGCAGCAGCCTGATCCGTTGCTGCGCGACGACGACACCCGCGGCAATTTCGCCAGCCCGGGCTTCCGTCGCACGCTGGGCTTCTACGCCAACATGTTCGAGCAGGGCTGGGCGCCGAAGATGTCCGAGACGCAGATCTCCAACGTCTGGGATGAGTTCTTCCGTGGCTTCAACGTGTTCTACATTTCCGGCCCCTGGAACATCCGCGAGTTCAAGAAGCTGCAGCCGAAGGAACTTGAAGGGCAGTGGGGTACGGCCGCGCTGCCGGGTCCGGACGGCCCGGGCGCCGGTATTGCCGGTGGTACCAGCCTGGTGATCTTCCGCAAGTCGCAGCAGAAGGAGGCGTCGTGGAAGCTGATCGAGTTCCTGTCGCGACCCGAAATCCAGGCGCGCTTCCATTCGATCATCGGCGACCTGCCGCCGCGCCGCAGTACCTGGAACGCGCCGTCGCTGGCCAACGATCCGCTGGCCGCTGCGTTCCGTGACCAGCTGGAGCGGGTCAAGCCGACGCCGAAGGTGCTTGAGTGGGAGCGCATCGTGCAGGAAATGCGCATCGTCACCGAGAAGGTGGTGCGTGGTGGCCTGGCGCAGGACAAGGCCGTGGAAGAGCTGGACCAGCGCGTGGACAAGGTGCTGGCCAAGCGCCGCTGGATGCATGAACAACAACGCCTGCAGCAGCGCGTGCCGTCGCCGCAATCGAGCAGTGCCGTGGCCGCCGGGAGCGCGCAATGAAACGTACCTCGCTTGCCGGCTGGGTTTTCGCCGGTCCCTCGCTGATCGTGCTGGGCATGTTCTTCGGCCTGCCGGTCGCCTCGGCGCTGGCGCTGAGCGTGACCGACTTCGACCTCTATGCCTTGGCCGACAGCAGCAACCTGCGCTTCGTCGGCCTCGGCAACTACATCGATCTGCTGCAGACGCCGATGTTCTGGAAGTCGCTGTGGAACACCACCTACTTCGTGTTGATCGGCGTGCCGTTGTCGATCGGCGTGTCGCTGGGCGCAGCGATGCTGCTGAATGCACCTGCCGCGCGTTTCAAGGCCTTGTTCCGCACCGCGCTGTTCGCGCCGGTGGTGACCACACTGGTGGCAGTGGCGGTGATCTGGCGCTACCTGTTCCATACCAGCTAC
This sequence comes from Stenotrophomonas sp. STK17_22, assembly GCF_051983905.1. Classification (NCBI taxonomy): domain Bacteria; kingdom Pseudomonadati; phylum Pseudomonadota; class Gammaproteobacteria; order Lysobacterales; family Lysobacteraceae; genus Stenotrophomonas; species Stenotrophomonas sp. STK17_22. The sequence continues at coordinate 3,473,472 of NZ_CP197010.1, read as the reverse complement.
GGCCTGGTGAACTACGGCCTGGGCCACCTGGGCATCAGCCCGATCGACTGGCTGGGTGATCCCAATTGGGCGATGCCGACCATCATGCTGTTCGCAGTGTGGAAGAACTTCGGCTACAACATGGTGATCTTCCTGGCCGGCCTGCAGGCCATCCCGCATGACCTGTACGAGGCCGCCCGCATCGACGGTGCCTCGCGCTGGAAGCAGTTCCTGCACATCACCCTGCCGATGCTCGGCCCGGTGCTGCTGGTGGTCGGCGTGATCACCGTGTCCGGCTACTTCCAGCTGTTCGCCGAACCGTATGTGATGACCCGCGGCGACCCACTGCAGAGCACCGTCAGCGTGCTGTATTTCATGTTCGAGGAAGGCTTCAAGTGGTGGAACCTGGGACGCGCCTCCGCGGTGGCGTTCCTGCTGTTCCTGATCATCCTGGCGGTGACCACCGTGATGCTGCGTTTCGGCCGCAAGAGGCAGTTGGTATGAGTCGTGAAATCGGCCAGTCGCGCTGGTACCCGTGGTTGATCAATGGTGCGTTGCTGGTGCTGGCCCTGGTCAGCCTGGCACCGCTGTTGTGGATGCTCTCGGTCTCGTTCATGCCGCAGGGCGAGGCCAGCCATTTCCCGCCGCCGCTGCTGCCTTCCAGCATCACCACGCACAACTACCATGAGCTGTTCGCGCGCACCGGCATGGGCGGCAACTTCGCCAACAGCCTGCTGGTGTCGCTCGGCATCACGGTCGGTTCGCTGCTGCTCAACACCATGGCCGGCTACGCGTTCGCCAAGCTCAACTTCGTCGGCCGCGAGCGCCTGTTCCAGGTGCTGATGGCGGCGCTGGTGATTCCGGCGCAGGTGGCGATGCTGCCGCTGTTCCTGCTGATGAAGCAGCTGGGGCTGGTCAACAGCTTCGGTGGCGTGATCGTGCCAGCGCTGGCCAGCGTGTTCGGCATCTTCCTGGTACGCCAGTACGCGCGTTCCATCCCGGACGAACTGCTGGAAGCGGCGCGCATCGACGGGGCAGGGGAGCTGCGCATCTTCTTCCAGATCGTGCTGCCGATGCTCAAGCCGGTGCTGGTGACCCTGGCGATCTTCACCTTCATGGGCGCATGGAACGATTTCATGTGGCCATTGATCGTGCTGACCGACCAGGAGCACTACACTTTGCCGGTGGCACTGGCCACCCTCTCGCGCGAGCACATCATGGACGTGGAAATGATGATGGCCGGCGCGGTGGTCACCGTGGTCCCGGTGCTGGCGCTGTTCCTGGTGCTGCAGCGGTACTACATCCAAGGTCTGTTGCTGGGGAGCGTCAAGGGATGAAGCGAGCGATCGCCGTTGGACTGGGCCTGTTGTGGACTTCCCTGGCGATCGCCGCACCACCGGCGCTGCCGGCACCGAAGGTGCTGGACGACTTCGACGACATCGCAGCCTGGAAGCTGGTGCTGTCCGACCAGGTCAGCGGTTCGCTGCGGCCGGTCAGCGGCGCCGGTGGTGGCCGCGCGCTGTGCCTGGACTATGACTTCCACGATGTCTCCGGTTACGTCGGCATCCGCCGCGCGCTGAACATCGAATACCCGGTCAATTACCGTTTCGGTTTCCAGCTGCGCGGTGATTCACCGGGCAACGACCTGCAGTTCAAGCTGATCGATGCCAGCGGCGACAACGTCTGGTGGGTCAATCGTCCCGGCTACAGTTTCCCCAAGGCGTGGACGCCGGTCGAGTATCGCCGTCGCCAGATCGACAAGGCGTGGGGGCCGTCTCCCGAGAAGGAGATGGCACGCAGCGCTGCGGTCGAGTTCACGATCTACAGCAAGGTCGGCGGCCGCGGCACGGTGTGCTTCGACAAGCTGACCCTGCAGGGCCTGCCAGCCCAGGATGACTCGGCGCTGGTGCCGTCGGTTATCGCTGATACCGCCACCGCGCTGCAGGACCGCATGATCGACGGCAAGAGCGATACGTTCTGGATCAGCGGTGGCGTCAAGCAGCAGACCATCAGCCTGGACCTGCACAAGAGCCGCGAGATCGGTGGTGCGGTGATCGACTGGCTGCCGAACCTGGAAGCCCGCCGCTACACCGTGCGCACCTCCGAGGATGGCCGCGACTGGCGCACCGTGCGCGAAGTCACCAGTGGTGCCGGTGGCCGCGACTGGCTGGCGCTGCCGGACACCGATGCGCGCTACGTGCGCTTCGATCTGCAGGACGGCCCGAACTGGCGCTACGGCATCCGCGACATCGCGCTCAAGCCGCTGGCCTTTGCTTCCACCCCGAACGCATTCCTGTCCTCGGTCGCCGCCGACCTGCCGCGGGGCTCGCTGCCTCGTGCCTATGTGGGCGAGCAACCGTACTGGACCCTGCTCGGCCTTGATGGTGGCCAGGAACAGGCATTGATCAGCGAGGATGGCGCACTGGAGCCGGCCAAGGGCAGCTTCAGCATCGAGCCGTTCATCCGCCTCGATGGCAAGCTGCTGGACTGGTCGAAGGTGGCCATCACCCAGTCGCTGCAGGATCACTACCTGCCGATCGCCAACGTCGACTGGGTGCATGAGAAGGTCGGCCTGGCAGTGACCAGCTTCGTGCAGGGTACGCCGGAGCGCGCGCAGCTGATCGGCCGCTACCGCCTGAGCAATCCGGACAAGGTCGCGCACGAGTACACCCTGGCGCTGGCGATCCGCCCGTGGCAGGTCAACCCGCCCACCCAGTTCCTCAACACCGTCGGTGGTTTCAGCCGCATCGATGCACTGGACGTGGGTGAGCAGCTGGTGCGGGTCAACGGTGAGCCGCGCATCTACCCGCTGCAGGTACCGGACGCGCGCTTTGCCAGTACGTTCGACGGCAAGCTTGATGCGATGCATCTGGAAAGCGGCACGTACCCGGCGACCACAGCGGTGAAGGACAGCACCGGCATGGCGTCGGGTGCGCTGATGTACACGATCAAGCTGGAGCCCGGCCAGAGCCGTGAAGTGGCGGTGGTGCTGCCACAGACCGGTGCCTGGGCACCGCAGGCGCTGGACGTGGCCAAGGCGCAGGCGCAGGTGGCCGAGCAGTGGCGCAAGAAGCTGGGCGTGGTCTCGCTGCAGGTGCCGGCTGCGGGCCAGGCGCTGGTGGATACCCTGCGCACCGCGGTCGCGCACATGCTGATCTCGCGCGTCGGCCCACGCCTGCAGCCGGGCACGCGTTCGTATGCGCGCAGCTGGATCCGCGATGGCGCGATGATTTCCGAGGGCCTGCTGCGCATGGGCCGCAGTGACGCGGTGCGCGACTACATCAACTGGTATGCGCCGTATCAGTTCGAGAACGGCAAGGTGCCGTGCTGCGTCGATGCCCGCGGCAGCGACCCGGTGCCGGAGAACGACAGCCATGGCGAGTTGATCTACAGCATCGCCGAGTACGGGCGCTACACCGGCGACAGCACTTTCACCGAGCTGATGTGGCCGCATGTGCAGGGCGCCTACGGCTACATGGAGCAACTGCGCGCCAGCGAGCGCACCGAGGAGAACCGGGCACGCAACCCGGCCTTCTACGGCATGATGCCGGCCTCGATCAGCCACGAAGGCTATTCGGCCAAGCCGATGCACTCGTACTGGGACAACTTCTGGGCACTGCGCGGCTACAAGGACGCAGCCCTGCTGGCGACCCAGCTGGGCAAGGTCGAGGCGATGCAGATCGCCGAGTCGCGCGACCAGTTCCGGGATGATCTGCAGGCCTCGCTGCTGTCGGCGATGCAGCAGCACAACATCGACTACCTGCCGGGCTCGGCCGAGCTGGGTGACTTCGACGCGACGTCGACGACCATCGCGCTGGCCCCGGGCGGCGAACAGGGCAGGTTGCCGCAGCAGGCGCTGGAGGCGACCTTCGAACGCTACTGGAACGAGTTCGTTGCCCGTCGCGACGGCAAGCGCGAGTGGAAGGACTACACCCCGTACGAGTGGCGCAACGTGGCCGCGTTCGTGCGCCTGGGCTGGCGCGATCGCGCTTGGCAGGCCACCGAGTTCTTCTTCAAGGACCGCGCACCGCAGGCCTGGAACCAGTGGGCCGAAGTGGTTTCGCGCACGCCGCGCAGGCCGTTCTTCGTCGGTGACCTGCCGCATGCCTGGGTGGCCTCGGACTTCGTGCGCTCGGCTTTGGACATGTTCGCCTACAACCGCGACATGGACGAGTCACTGGTGCTGGCCGCCGGCGTACCGACCGCGTGGCTGCAGGGCGAGGGCATCGCCGTGCAAGGCCTGCGTACGCCGCAGGGCCAGCTCAACTACCGCCTGCAGCGCAGCGACAAACAGCTGGTGCTGGAGGTGCAGCCGGGCCTGGTGCCACCGGTGGGAGGCGTGGTGCTGCCGTGGCCATACGCCGGTGAACCGGGCGAGGCGAGTATCAACGGCGAAGCAGCCGAGTGGGTCAACAAGGAACTGCACGTGCACCAGCTGCCGGCGCGGGTTGAGATCGACGTACCGAGCGCAGTGCGCCGCGCCGAACGCAAGGGGCAGTAACGATGAAGCAACAGGGGGCAAGGGTGCGCACGTCGGTGCGTGCCCTGGGGCTGGCAATTGCATTGGCAGTGCCGGGCGCGGTGATGGCGGCCGAGCCGGCTGCCGCGAACGCGGCGCCCGACGTTGCCAGCGCAGCGGGCATGAGCATGGTCACCTTCAACCTGCATCATGACCGCGAAGACTGGCCGAGCCGGCGCCGCACCATCCTGGCCGAGCTCAAGCGCCTGCAGCCGGATGCGGTTGCCCTGCAGGAGGTGATCCAGCGCCGCAACGTGCGAAACCAGGCGCAATGGCTGGCCAGCCAACTCGGCTACAAGTACGTGTTCGTGTCCACCGATCCGGTCGGGGCACCCAAGCGCTACGGCAATGCGCTGCTGACCCGGCGGCCGATCCTCGCCCGTGGTGATCATCTGCTGCTGCCGTTGGACGACTACCGCACCGTGGCTCACCTGCGCGTCGACGTCGACGGCACGCCGGTGAACGTCTACGCCACGCATCTGAACGAGCGCAGCGATGAGAGTGGGCAGCGCATCCGTCGCACCCAGGTCGAGGACCTGCTGCGCTTCATCACTACGACGTCGGCCGGTGCGCCGGTGGTGATCGCGGGCGACTTCAATGCGCTGGTGGATGCCGGCGACCTGAGCGAGCTGCGCAGCCACTACGGCGACAGCTACGGCAGCGTGCACGTCAATACCGACCTGTCCGGGGTCAGTACGCTCAACCGCCACTATTACCAGGCGCCGTCGCGGATCGACCACATCTTCTTCCAGCAGGACGAGATGGTCGCGCGCGAGGCGAAGCTGCTGTTCGACCAGCCCGATGACAGCGGACGCTGGGCCTCGGACCACTACGGCGTGTGGACCCGCCTGCAGTTCGCACCGAGGCCCTGACGGAGCAGGCTCCGGCAGGTGCCAACCTTGGTTGGCACGAACGTGTCTGCGTGCGCTGAATCAACGGCGCCAACCAAGGTTGGCTTCTACCAAAGCAGTGACCGTGCGCGGGTTGTGCGCTGGTTGGCCTCCACCAAAGCAGTGACCGTGTGCGGGATGTGCCCTGGTGGGTGCCAACCTTGGTTGGCACGGACGTGTCCGCGTTCGCTCAATCAACGGCGCCAACCAAGGTTGGCTTCTACCAAAGCGAAGCCAGCGCCAAACGCACACACAAAAACGGCGGGGATCATTGATCCCCGCCGTTTCGTTTTCACGCGATCAAGGAGCGATCAGTTCGCCGGCGGCGTGCGCTTGGCGGCCTCTTCGTCTTCTTCATCGGTCTTGGCTTCTGCGGCCTGGGCCGCAGCGTCGGCATGGCCATCGGCGACCGGGTCGATCGACGGCGTCACCACCGCTTCGGCGACCGGGGCAGCGGCCTCGATCGGCGCGGCTTCCACCGCCACCGGAGCGACCGGCTGTTCGGCGGCCACGACAGGCTCGACGACCGGTGTGGCTTCAACCACCGGCGCAGCCTCAACGGCCACCGGCTTGGCTTCAACCACCGGCGCAGCCTCGACCGCCGCCGGCTTCGCTTCGATCACCGGAGCGGCTTCAACCACCGGGGCGGCTTCAACCGCGACCGGCTTTGCTTCGGTCACCGGCGCAATGGCTTCGATCACCGGCGCGGCAGCGGCTACCGGCTGGGCCGGGGTCGCGGCGTCGATGGCATCGAGCATGCTGGTCTGCACCGGCGAGGACACCGCTTCAGCCTTCGCAGCAGCTTCGACCGGGGCCTGCACTTCAGCCACGACCGGGGCGGCGGCTTCGACCACAGCGCTGCTCACCACGGCAACCGGTGCGGCGGCAACAGCGGCGGCAGCACGGACCGGCTTTGCGGCGTCGGCAGCGGCCGGTTCGGCTTCGTCATCGAAGTCGAACTCCGGCTGCGAACGGGCCGGCTGCGCAGCAGCGACCGGCGCAGTGCCGGCAGTGCTGTCGACGCTCGGCTCGGCGCCGTCGGCGTCATCACCGTCGTCACCATCATCCTGGTCATCGCTCAGGGCGTCGCTGCCGGCGGCATTCTCGGCGCCACCGCGACGACGGCGACGGCCACCGCGACGGCCGCGACGACGGCGGGTCGCGCCTTCGCCGGTCTGCTCGCCATTGGCGTCGGTTGCAGCCTCTTCACCGGCAACCGCAACCACCTCGGCCTCGCTGGCGGTGTTGGCAGTCGTGTCGACCGGTGCTGCGGCTTCCGCCGGAGCGGCGGCCACCGGAGCAACCGGCGCGGTCGCTTCCTGCGCGGTCACCGTATTGGCGGCGACCGCCGTGGCGGCCACGGCTGCAGCCGCGGTCACGGCTTCGGCCGGTGCTTCTGCGGCGTTGCGCTGCGGCTTCTCGGCCGGCTTGTCACCGTCCTGCTGCGGGCGCGGCTGCTTCGGCTGCTTCAGCTTCGGCTGCTGCGGGTTCTGGCCCTGCTGCTCGTTGCGCGGCTTGTTCTGCTGCTGCGGCTGCTGCTGGCCATCCTTCTGCTGCGGCTCCTTCTGCTTGCCCTGCTGCGGCTGCTGCTGGGCATTGCCGTTGTTACCGTTGCGGCCGTCCTTGCTGCGCTGCTCACCGCGCTCCTTGCGGTTGCCGCCGTCCTTCTGCTGCTGCGCGTTGCCGTTGCCGCCGTTGCCACGGTTGTCGTCGCGACGGTCCTTGCGGTCCTTGTTGCGATCCTTGTTGCGGTCCTTGCGGCCGCCGTCCTGCTGCTGGCGGGCGACCGGAGCCGCCGGTGCCGGTGCCGGCGCCGGTTCGCCACCGAACACGCGCTTGAGCCAACCGATCACGCCGCCGCTCGGGGCCGCTGCAACCGGCGCTGCCACGACCGGGGCCGGTGCCGCTGCGGCCGGCTCCACTTCCTCGCGCACCGGGGCGGGGGAGGTGTGCTTGACCTGGGTCACCGCCGGCGGCGGGATGTTCAGCTGGCCCTTGGTCAGGGCGTGCACCGGCAGCTTGCGCGGGGTGCCGCGCTGGTAGCTGGGCTTGTTGCTCTCTTCACCCAGCTCGTTCTCACGCAGGCGGGTGACGGTGTAGTGCGGGGTGTGCAGCTGCTCGTCGGCGACGATCACGATCGGCGCCTCGTGGCGCTGCTCGATCTCACGCAGGGCGCTGCGCTTTTCGTTCAACAGGTAGTTGGCGATCTCCACCGGGGCCTGCACCAGCACCTGCCCGGTGTTCTCCTTCATCGCATGCTCTTCGGCGACGCGGATGATCGACAGCGACAGCGACTCGACGCTGCGCATGCGGCCGTGGCCGTCGCAACGCGGGCAGACGATCTGGCTGGACTCGCCCAGGCTCGGGCGCAGGCGCTGGCGGCTCATTTCCAACAGGCCGAAGCGCGAGATGCGGCCGACCTGCACGCGCGCACGGTCGTACTTCAGCGCGTTGGCCAGGCGGTTCTCGACTTCGCGCTGGTGCTTGTTGGAGGCCATGTCGATGAAATCGATCACCACCAGGCCGCCCAGGTCACGCAGACGCAGCTGGCGGGCCACTTCCTCGGCCGCTTCCAGGTTGGTCTGGAAGGCGGTGTCCTCGATGTCGCTGCCCTTGGTGGCGCGCGAGGAGTTGACGTCGACGGCGGTCAGCGCTTCGGTCTGGTCGACCACGATCGAGCCGCCCGACGGCAGGCGCACGTTGCGCTCGTAGGCGCCTTCGATCTGCGATTCGATCTGGAAGCGGTTGAACAGCGGGATGTCGTCCTTGTAATGCTTGAGCTTGCGCAGGGTCTGCGGCATCACCTGCTGCATGAACTCGCGGGCGTGCTCGTACATCTCCTCGGTGTCCACCAGGATCTCGCCGATGTCGGCGCGCAGGTAGTCACGCAGGGCGCGCACGATCAGGCGCGATTCCTGGTAGATCAGGAACGGGGCCGGCTTGCTCAATGCGGCTTCGGCGATGGCGCGCCAGACGTTGAGCAGGTAATCCAGATCCCACTGCAGCTCTTCCGCATCGCGGCCGACGCCGGCGGTACGGATGATCACGCCCATGTCGTCGGGGATGTTCAGCTTGTCCAGGGCGTCCTTCAGGGCGGCCCGGTCTTCGCCCTCGATGCGACGGGAGACACCGCCGGCGCTGGGCGAGTTCGGCATCAGCACCATGTAGCGGCCGGCCAGCGAGATGAACGTGGTCAGGGCGGCGCCCTTGTTGCCACGCTCTTCCTTGTCGACCTGGACAACGATCTCCTGGCCTTCCTTCAGCAGTTCGCGGATGCCGGCCTTGTTGTGGTCGACACCGGCCTGGAAGTAATCGCGGGAGATTTCCTTCAGCGGCAGGAAGCCATGGCGGCCGCCACCGTATTCAACGAAGGCCGCTTCCAGCGAGGGCTCGATGCGGAAGATCCGGCCCTTGTAGATGTTGGACTTCTTCTGTTCCTTCGACGGCTGCTCGATGTCGATGTCATACAACGACTGGCCATCCACGATGGCAACACGCAGCTCTTCAGCCTGCGTGGCGTTGATCAGCATTCGCTTCATTGTTGCGTTCCTCGCAAGCGGCTACCGCGCGGAACGCCATGGGGTTTCGCCTCTGGACACGGTTCGCCGCCCATTCGCGCAAGCGCGGGGAGGGCGGCTTGGGTTTCCAGCGCTACGACACCACGGCAGGCCGCGGGAGCGCTTCACTCTTATGGGTTTTGGGGTGTTACAGGCCGCAGGCAGCTGTCAGCCAGGCTGGAGCGCCACGCGGGACATGTTCAGCACGGTTGCGTGTCAGGCATCCGGCGATGGCCGGGAAGGCCGGTGAGCCGCTAACATGGCCGCCCCGCGGGCGGTGGTCGCGCACTGTGCCGGATTCGTCGGAAGCTGGGCTTCTGGCCCTGAGTAACTTCCAACGAAATCAATCCCTTATCTCGCCCCCCGAGTGTAACAGAATAAACAGCCTGATGACTGCCCAAGACCCCACCAAACCCGCTGGCGACAAGCCTTCCGTGCGCATGATCACCGTTCCCGCCGACCGTGCCGGCCAGCGCCTGGACAACTTCCTGCTCGGCCAGCTGAAGGGTGCCCCGCGCAGCCTGGTCTACAAGCTGGTGCGCAGCGGCCAGGTACGGGTGAATGGTGGCCGCGCCAAGGCCGAACGCAAGCTCGAGGCGGGTGATGAAGTGCGTGTGCCGCCGGTCCGTCTCACCGAAGAGGGAGACAAGGCCGGTCCGCCGGAGGCGTTCATGCGCCGCCTGGAGCAGGCCATCGTCTTCGAGGATGCCCGCCTGCTGGCCCTGAACAAGCCCACTGGCGTGGCCAGCCATGGCGGCAGCGGCATCAGTTTCGGTGCCATCGAGACCCTGCGCGCCCTGCGCCCGGGCCAGACCCTCGAGCTGGTCCACCGGTTGGATCGAGACACCTCGGGCCTGCTGATCGTGGCCAAGAAGCGCTCCGCGCTGAGCGAACTGCAGGCGCTGCTGCGTGAAGATCACGGCGCCGGCATCCGCAAGCGCTACCTGACCCTGCTGGCCGGGCGCATGCCGGACGGCGTGATGAGGGTCGATGCGCCGCTGCACGTGGGCTTGCGCCAGGGCGGCGAGCGCCATGTGCAGGTCAATGCGATCGGCAAGGAATCGATCAGCCACTTCCGTGTGCTGGAGCGTCGCGGTGGTCATTCCTACTGCGAAGTCCGCATCGAGACCGGCCGTACCCACCAGATCCGCGTGCATGCCCAGCATCTGGGGCATCCGGTGGCCGGAGACGACAAATACGGCGATCCTGCGGTCAACAAGCGGCTTCGTGAGCAGATCGGGCTGAAGCGTCTGTTCCTGCACGCGGCCTCGCTGGAGTTCGCGCTGGATGACGGCAAGAGCCCGTACGTGCTGAACGCACCGCTGGCCGATGAGCTGGTCGAGGCGCTGGACCGGCTGCGCTGACGGCGGTTCGGCGGCGCCGGGTGCTTGGTCGGCGCCGTCGCTTCCCTGCGATGAGTGGGCTTGTCACTTTCTTTGCTCGCGCAAAGAAGGTAACCAAAGAAACACGCCGCCATCCGCGAGCCGGCGCTGCGCGCCGGTGCCCTGCGGTCCTCGGTCCGCCGAGGGGCGGCGCGGAACTCGCTGCGCTCAGACACCCGCGCCTCTTCACCCTCGCCGGACCTGCGGTGCTCGGCTAGCTACAAGGCGGACCAGACAGCCGCAGCGTAGACCCATACCCGCACGTAGCCTTTGTAGAGTCGAGCGACGCTCGACTCGCGCGCGCAGCGCGGGCTTCGCTTTCTTATTCTTTCATCGCGTGGCTGGCACGCACAGAAAAATGACGGGGCACGGGCGGGGGCGGCTTGCAGGGGTGTCCGCCGCATGGATGCGGCGGCCAAGCCTCCATGGATGGATTCACGGCGTCCCCTGCAAGCCGCCCCCGCCCGTGACCTCTCGATGCTGCGGGACGTACCAGCCGCGAGGGGGCTCAGCCCGTTGGCCGCAAACCCCTCACCACTTGAACAGCACCAGGCTGATCGCCAGCGTGCCCATGCCTGCCACCAGCCCGTAAACCGTCTCGTGGCCCTTGGCATAGCGCTTGGCCGCCGGCAGCAGCTCGTCCAGTGCCAGGAACACCATCACTCCGGCGATCAGCCCGAACACCCAGCCGAAGGTGGCGTGCGACAGCGACCCGGACAGCAGCCAGTAGCCCAGCGCCGCGCCTACCGGTTCGGCCAAGCCTGACAGCAGGCTGGCGCTGAATGCATACAGCTTGTTCTGGGTGGCGAAGTACACCGGCACTGCAATCGCAATGCCCTCGGGGATGTTGTGGATGGCGATGGCGAAGGCCAGTGGCATGCCCACCGACGGGCTTTCCAGCGTCGCGAAGAAGGTTGCCAACCCTTCCGGGAAGTTGTGCGCGGTGATCGCGATCGAGGTCAGCAGGGCGACGCGCTTCAGATACTCGCGGCTGTTCTCGCGGAACGCCGGGTCCTGCTTGTCCAGGCTGTCATGCGGGTTGGGGATGAAGTGGTCGATCAGCACGATCACGATCACGCCCAGCAGGAAGGCCAGAGTGCCGTAGGTGAAGCCGGTGCGCTCGCCATAGGCCAGTGCGAACGAGGCAATGGACTTGTTGAGGATCTCCGACAGCGACACATAGACCATCGCACCGCCGGCGAAGGCCAGGCCGAAGGCCAGCAGGCGCGGGTTGGGGCGGCGCGAGAACAGCACCAGCAGGCTGCCGATGGCGGTGGCCAGGCCGGCCGCGAGGGTGACCGCCAGTGCGATCCAGACATTTTCGGGGGGAATCTGCAGCATGTACCGACGCGGTCCTGGTCAACAGACAACCGCCCCGGATGAACCCGGGGCGGGGAGGGCGAGGCGGGCGTCGGCTGGCCTCGTCGGGGCGCGCGCGATCAGCCGCCGCGGCGCAGGCGTTCTTCGATGGCGAAGCACTGGTCCGGCTTCGGCTGCGGCGGGTTGAAGCTCACCGGCACCTGGATCGTGGCCGGCACCGGCTGGCCGTTGCGGGTGGCGGCATTGAACTGCCAGCCCTGCACGGCGGTCTTGGCCAGTTCGTCCAGCTGGGGGTTGCCGGCGCCGGTCAGCAGAGCCACTTCGCTCGGCTTGCCGTCGGTGCCGATGGTCACCTTGAAGGTGCTGGTGCCGCCCACACCCATGCAGGCCAGCTCAAGCGGGTACTGCGGCGGCGGTGTCTTCACCGCAGCCACTTCGGTGGGCGGCGGCGGTGGTGGTGCCGCTGGTTCGGACGCGCCACAGCCGGCCAGGCCGGTCGCAGCGATCAGGGACAGGCTCAGCAAACGTACGTTCATGGCAGTTGCTCCGTCAGGGCCGAAGTCTTCGCCGCACAGATGAAGTCGTTCTCGCTCAGGCCGCCCACATCGTGGGTGGAGAAGCGCACGACCGCGCGATCGTAGTGCACGCCCAGGTCCGGGTGATGGTCCTCGTGGTGGGCAATCCAGGCCAGCGCGTTCACGAAGGCCATGGTGGCGTAGTAATCCTTGAAGCGGAAGGTGCGCGACAGGGCCTGGCCGCCCTCGCTCAGCTCCCAGCCGGGAATCTGCGGCAGCAGTTCGGCCAGGCGGGCTTCGCCAAGCTTGTGATCGCTGCCTTTGCGCGGCACGCAACGGGCCTGGGCCAGTGGAATCAGGTCGGCCATGGGAATCTCCACCTCGTGTTGACTGAACAATGCGCCGGACGGTGTATAAACCGAATGAGCGGTTGACGCTTACTTGGCTAGAATAGCCTGATGATCCAGATCTCCGACACTGCCCAGACCCATTTCCGCAAGCTGATCGAACGCGAGGGCGTGCCCGGCATGGGCGTGCGCTTGAGTGCGGTCGAGCCCGGCACCCCGCGCGCCGATGCCCGGCTGGAGTTCGCCGAACCGACCGACCTGCTCGGTGACGAGTGGGCGGTGGACTGCGATGGCTTCACCCTCTACGTCGATGCGAGCAGCGTCGGCTGGCTCGATGGCGCCGAGATCGACATCGTCGCCGGCACCGCCGGTACCCAGCAGTTGACCATCAAGGCGCCGCGCATCAAGGGCGAGGCCCCCGGCGATGCCGCTTCGCTGGTCGAGCGCGTGCACTGGGTGGTGGAAAACGAAGTCAATCCACAGCTGGCCTCGCATGGCGGCAAGGTGGCCGTGCAGGAAGTCTCGTCCGATGGCGTGGTGCTGCTTCGCTTCGGTGGTGGCTGCCAGGGCTGTGGCATGGCCGACGTGACGCTCAAGCAGGGCATCGAGAAGACCCTGATGGGCCGCGTGCCGGGCGTGACCGCCGTGCGCGACGCGACCGACCATGACAGCGGCCACGCGCCGTATATCCCGCGCGGCAACGTCGCCTGACCGCTGACGCGTGCCTCTGACCCGGGCCGAGCAACTCATCGAACTGCTGCTGGCCCGCCAGCAGCCACGCGCCGTCCTCGAGAAGTCCACGCGCCTGCCCTATGGCTGGGCGCTGTGGCTGCGCTCGCTGGGCCCGCTGCCGCGGCCGTTCCACGCCCGCGAAGTGATTGCGGTAATGCTGCCGCGCCCGCTGCCTGGAGCGCCGGGCCAATCACCCCGGCTGTCGCCGTGGCAGGCGATGCGCCGGTTGTTCTGGCAGGACTGGGACGCTGCGCCGCGCGATCAGCGCTGGATGCGCTGGACCTCGGCGTTGGCCAGCGCGCTGCTGCACCTGCTGTTCTTCATGCTGCTGCTGTGGGTTGCGGTGATCCGCACCACGGCACCGGAAGCAGAGGGCGCCGAAGGCGAGCGTGTGCAGGTGGAATTCGTCGGCCGCGCCTCCCAGGAGGGCGGAGGCGATCAGCCGGGTGCCGAGGCGGCTGCGGCTGCACCGGCCGGCCAGGTTGCCGCCGGCCAGGCAGCAGGGGCCGCGACTGCACCTGAGCCGCGTCCTGCGGCCGCGTCGGCGCCTGCGCCTGCACCGGCTCCAGCACCGGCAGCCAGCGTGCCGTCGCCGCCGGCCGAAGCCGAGCCGGCCCCGCTTGCGGCCCCGCCACCGTCGCCGGTGCAGGCCACCGAAGTGGCGCAGGCCAGCACGGATTTCGTGGTGCCGCCGGTCAGCGTGCCGCGCACCGAGGTCAGCATCGTGCCGCGTGACACCACACCCACGGTGCGCGAGCGCAGCGTGCAGCCGGTGCAGGCGCCGCCAACCCCAACCGCGATGCGTGCGCCGCAGATCGCGGTGCGGACGCCGCAGCTGCGTGACATCCCGGTGCAGGAGCGCGAAGTCAGTACGGTCGATGCACCGGCGGTGTCGCAGCCACTGCGCACGGCCGATGTGCAGGTGCGCGTGCCGCAGCGGGACGTACAGGTGCGCGAGCGTGAAGTGCAGGCGGTGGTCGATCCGCAGGTGCGGATGGCGACCGTCGCCGGTCGTGAACCGGCAGTGCATGCGCCGGCGGGTCGTGACGTACAGGTGCGCGAGCGCGAAGTAGCCTCGGCACCGGTGGCAGCCCCTTCGTCTTCGAGTGGCAATGCACCCGCGGCAGCGCCCGCGCCGGCGGCCAATGGCAGCGCGACGCAGGCGAGCAGCAGCGCCGCGCGGCCTGCTGCATCCAGCACGACCCCGGCCCAGGCCGGAGCGCGCCCGGCCCCCAATCCGGGCAACTGGGCCACGCCCGCCAAGGGCGATGACTGGGGTGCATCGAGCCGCAACCAGGACGGCGCCGACAAGGGCGCCCGCCAGGCCAGTACCAGCGGCAAGGGCAGTGGCCTGTTCAATGCCGATGGCAGCGTCCGCGTGCCGGGCCAGGAAGGCGAGGGGCGTGCCGAGCGCGGTGCGCCAGGTGGGGCCAACGACGGCTGGAGCAAGGAACGCATCGCGCAATCGGGCACCTGGTTGAAGCGACCGCCGTACGACTACACGCCCACGTCGTTCGACAAGTACTGGGTGCCGCAGGAATCGCTGCTGGCCGAATGGGTGCGCAAGGGCGTCAAGGCGATGGAGATTCCATTGCCGGGTACCAGTACGAAGATCTCCTGCGTGATCTCGATCCTGCAGGCCGGCGGTGGCTGTGGCCTGACCAACCCCAACATGCAGGACCAGCCGGCGGTGGCACGACCGCCGCCGGACATCCCGTTCAAGAAAGAGCTGCAGGAAGACAACGGGAGCCGCTAACGGCTCCCGTTGTCCACGCATGTTTCCTTATCCCCGCGCCGTTGGCGCGCCCCCTTGAACAACAAGGGGGCTTTTCGATGGACCCATCGCGGGATGTGACGGCCATGCTGGCGCGCTTTGGTAGGTGCCAACCTTGGTTGGCACAGAAGCGCCGACCAAGGTCGGCATCTACCGGATGCACGTGCGCCGACCAAGGTCGGCCTCTACCTGGGCGATGACCTCACGCGCTCTGCGACAGAAACACCCAGAACGGCACGTCTCCGCCAACCTGCTGGCCGGCTCGCGCTTTGGTAGGTGCCAACCTTGGTTGGCACAGAAGCGCCGACCAAGGTCGGCATCTACCGGAGCACGTGTGCCGACCAGGGTCGGCCTCTACCTGGGCGGTGACCTCACGCGCTCTGCGACAGAAACACCCAGAACGGCACGTCTCGGCCAACCTGCTGGCCGGCCCGCGCTTTGGTAGGTGCCAACCTTGGTTGGCACAGAAGCGCCGACCAAGGTCGGCATCTACCGGAGCACGTGCGCCGACCAGGGTCGGCCTCTACCTGGGCGGTGACCTCACGCGCTCTGCGACAGGAACACCCAGAACGGCAGGTCTCCGCCAACCCACTGGCCGGCTCGCGCTTTGGTAGGTGCCAACCTTGGTTGGCACAGAAGCGCCGACCAAGGTCGGCCTCTACCGGAGTACGTGTGCCGACCAGGGGCGGCCTCTGCCTGGGCGATGACCTCACGCGCTCTGCGACAGGAACACCCAGAACGGCACGTCGCGGCCAACCCAGTCGCGGCTGGCTTCGTCCATCACGTCCAGCAACGTGTCGAAATCCTTCTGCGTGGAGGCGCGCAACGTGTCCACGTCGGCCAGGAACAGTGCGTAGCCGTTGGCCGGCAGCCACTGCAGGTCGCGCAGGTTGTCCGACAGCGCATCCCAGTTGCCGCCGAAGCCGGCAGGGAAATCCAGTTGCGCGGCCAGCCGGGCCAGCAGGGTGCGCTTGTCGGCCACGCCTTCCAGGTCGATGCGGACCACCTTCAGCCCGGCATCGCGCATCGCCGCGGCCAGTGCGCCGATGTCGTCGCTGTCGATGGCGTAAACGCCGGCATTGTTGATGTCATGCAGGCCGAGGCCGAAATCATCGTGGCTCATCACTGCGCTCCCTGGGCCGGTACGGTGAAGCTGCGGAACGATTCGTAGTGGTCGTCGGTGTAGTACCACGCCTCCGGCGGATCGCCGCCGGTGACGATGCGGCGAGCGCCACGGGTGCGCGCACCGGGGGTGTCGACGGTGTATTCGCGGTAGTAGCCGCGCGGTCGCTGCGGCAGCTGCTGTTCGCGGTTGCCGAACGTGCTGCCGTCCTGGCGGTGCGGGAACGGGCCGCCACGCTGGATCAGGGCGATGGTCTGCCGGGCTTCAGCTGGCAGGAATGCGGGCAGGCCGCTGTCGTTGCCGGTTGCGGGCGTGGCCGTGGTCGGCGCCGGCGCGCGCGCGGCAGGCGCACCCTGCAGGTCCGGCGCGAACTGCGGCGCAGGCGGGCGCTGCATGAAATGGTTGACGACCAGGCCGAGCAGCAGCAGGGCGATGGCGGTGATCAGCAGCCGGGGGTTGCGCATGGGCAGGGGCGGGCGAGGGTGGTGCGGGCACTGTAGCGCCTGTGCGCTGCACGGTGCATGAGGACGGCGTCGCGTCACTGCTGCGTAACAATTGCCGTCATGCTCACTGGCAGGACGCAATTTCCTTTACATCCCCCTTGGTAATCTGGCGGTCTGTCCCCATCATTCACCGCGCAACGCCCGACACCGTCGGGTGCCCTCGCAATCAGGAGATGCATCATGGCCTATACCCTGCCCAAGCTGTCCTACGCCTACGACGCGCTGGAACCGCATATCGATGCGGCGACGATGGAAATCCATCACACCAAGCATCACCAGACCTACATCAACAACGTCAACGCGGCGCTGGAAGGCACCGAGTACGCTGACCTGCCGGTCGAAGAACTGGTGAAGAAGCTCAAGTCGCTGCCGGAGAACCTGCAGGGTCCGGTGCGCAACAACGGTGGCGGCCATGCCAACCACTCGCTGTTCTGGACCGTGATGGCTCCGAATGCTGGCGGCAACCCGGTGGGCGACGTGGCCAAGGCCATCGACAAGGACCTGGGCGGCTTCGACAAGTTCAAGGACGCCTTCACCAAGGCGGCGCTGACCCGTTTCGGCAGCGGCTGGGCGTGGCTGAGCGTGACCCCGGACAAGAAGGTCGTGGTCGAGAGCACCGGCAACCAGGACAGCCCGCTGATGGAAGGCAACACCCCCATCCTCGGCCTGGACGTGTGGGAACACGCGTACTACCTGAAGTACCAGAACCGTCGTCCGGAATACATCGGCGCGTTCTTCAACGTCATCGACTGGAACGAAGTCGAGCGCCGTTACCAGGAAGCGATCGCCTGATCGCGGTAACGGGATGAAGTGAGAAGGCCGGGGGAGACCCCGGCCTTTTCTGTTGCAGGAGTCATTCGGTAGTGCCGGCCGCTGGCCGGCAATCGTGTGGTGCCCGAGGAGCCGGCCAGCGGCCGGCATTACCTATTCCGCGGTGGCCGTATCACCCTGCAGCCGCAGCGTAGCCATCACGCCCAGGCGCAGGCCGGGCAGGTCGCCGTCGGCTGGCAGCAGGATCGGCTGCTGGCGGATGCCGCCGAAGTGCTTGACCTGGAACAGCACATCCAGGCCATGGCCACTACTGCCACCGCCACTGGCCGCAGGCGCCTCGGCGCGGCCGCCGGGATTGCGCCGGGCCGGCTGGAAGCCGGGCGTGCTGCGCACCAGTTCCACAGTGTTGGCGGAGAAATCGCCGGCGATCAGGCTGGGCATGCCCTCGGCGGTGGCGCCGATCCAGGTCATCAGGTCGCTGGTCTGATGCTGGCGGGCGGTGGCCTCGTCCGGGTCCGGGCGCAGCCGTGCCACATAGATGTTGACCAGTGCCTCGCCCAGCTTCAGCCGCATCATGCCGGCGGCGCTGAAGGTGCCGGGTGGGTGCAGCAGGGTCACGCCATCCTCGCTGACCGGCAGCCGGGTCAGCATCGCGTTGCCATGCCGCAACGGCTGGCTGGGCGGATCGGCGGTAACGAAGTCGCAGCTGTAGCGCAGCCGGCTGGCCAGCCAGCAGGCTGGATTGCGGCCCTGCTGCTGCAGCACCTGCTGCACCGAGATCACGTCCGGCTGCAGCTCGGTCAGCAGTTGCGCGACCTGCTCGCGGCGCTGCTTCCAATGCGCATCATCACGGCTGGGCAGTTCCAGCGCGGCCACGGTGAGTTGCCGGGGCTCGTTGTCACTGGCAGTGGCGGCCGTTGCCTGCGGCCGCGCCTGTGCCTGCAACGCCATCAGCAGCACCAGGCAACTGAGCAGGAGACGGGCGGGGGCGAGGGGGCGCATAACGATAAGTTTACGCTTTTGTCGTGCAGGTGCCGTGACTTCCGGCACGGAGTGTCGCTGCCTGCCATGGATTGGCACCGTTGTCATGCAGCCCTGCAGCGTGCTTCGCAAGCCCTGCTTCCGGTAATCTTGCGCCTTTCGCTTTGCAGGATTGCCTTACAGGATGAGCCACGACGCAGTTGCCCCCATCGCCGGCCAGGGAAAGATGCCGCGCCAGATCCCGTACATCATCGGCAATGAGGCCTGCGAGCGGTTCAGTTTCTACGGGATGCGCAACATCCTGGTGCAGTTCCTGATCACCTCGCTGCTGCTGCAGGAAATCACTGCGGAAGGCCGTGCCGGTGAAGCCAAGGACATCATGCACAGCTTCATGATCGGCGTGTATTTCTTCCCGCTGCTCGGTGGCTGGCTGGCCGACAGGTTCTTCGGCAAGTACCACACCATCCTCTGGTTCAGCCTGGTCTACTGCGCCGGCCATCTGTGCCTGGCGCTGTTCGAGAACAGCCGCGAGGGCTTCTTCCTCGGACTGGGCCTGATCGCGCTCGGTGCCGGTGGCATCAAGCCGCTGGTGGCCTCGTTCATGGGCGACCAGTTCGACCAGAGCAACAAGCACCTGGCCAAGATCGTCTTCGACGCCTTCTACTGGATCATCAACTTCGGCTCGCTGTTCGCCTCGCTGCTGATCCCGCTGGTGCTGAAGAACTGGGGCCCGCAGTGGGCGTTCGGCATCCCGGGCATCCTGATGTTCATCGCCACCTTCGTGTTCTGGCTGGGCCGCAAGCGCTACGTGCTGGTGCCGCTGCCGCCGAAGGATCCGCATTCGTTCGCCAACGTGGTGCGTACCGCACTGACCACGCGCGTGGCCGGCCAGGGCCGTCCGGGCCTGGTGATCGCCGTGCTCGGCCTGGTGCTGGCAGTGGCCTCGTTCGGCCTGGTTGGCTCGTTGGGCATTGTCATCTGCCTGTGCCTGGCGCTGGTATCGATCCTGGCCGGTATCGGCGGTGGCACTTGGCTGCAGCTCGATCGCGCCCGTGGCCAGCATCCGGCCGAAGCCGTCGAAGGCGTGCGCTCGGTGCTGCGGGTGCTGGTGATCTTCGCGTTGACCACGCCGTTCTTCTCGCTGTTCGACCAGAAGGCCTCGACCTGGGTCCTGCAGGGCCAGCAGATGCAGATGCCGAGCTGGTTCACCGCCTCGCAGATGCAGGCACTGAACCCGCTGCTGGTGATGATCCTGATTCCGTTCAACAACCTGGTGCTGTACCCGGCCCTGCGCCGCTTCGGCTTCGAGCCGACCGCGCTGCGCCGCATGACCGCCGGCATCGCCTTCAGCGGCCTGGCCTGGATCGTGGTCGGCGGCATCCAGGTGGTGATGGACGGCGGCAACGCCATGTCGATCTTCTGGCAGATGCTGCCGTATGCGCTGCTGACCTTCGGTGAGGTGCTGGTCTCGGCCACCGGCCTGGAGTTCGCCTACAGCCAGGCGCCGCAGGCGATGAAGGGCGTGGTGATGAGCTTCTGGAACCTGACCACCACCATCGGCAACCTGTGGGTGCTGCTGTCCAACGCGGCTGTGCGCAACGATGCGGTGACCCACAAGATCGCCAGTACGGGCCTGAGCGAGGCGGCGTTCCTGATGTTCTTCTTCGCCGGTTTCGCCTTCGTCGCGGCGTTGGCCTTCGGTTGGTACGCGAAACGCTATCGTATGGTCGACAACTACCGTAGCGCCTGAGCCTGACATGACCCCCGTCAATCTGCTGTTGATCGCCATCACCGCCATCCTGTCGTGGATGGCGTTCAACAACCGCAAGCTGGCCGACCGCCTGATCCTGTGGCCGCCGGCCATCGACCGTCACCGCCAGTACGACCGGCTGGTGACCTATGGCTTCATCCACGCCGACTGGTCGCACCTGATCTTCAACATGATCACCCTGTTCTTCTTCGGGGGATTCATCGAGAGCGTGATGGTGCAGCTGACCGGCAGCTACCTGACCTACCCGGCGTTCTACATCGGTGCGCTGCTGGTCTCGATCCTGCCCAGCTACCTTAAGAACCAGAAGAACCCGAACTACCTCAGCCTGGGCGCGTCCGGTGCGGTGTCGGCGGTGTTGTTCGCCTTCATCCTGATCAAGCCGTGGTCGATCATTCTGGTGTTCTTCATCCCGGCACCGGCCATTGTCTATGCCGCGTTCTACGTGGGCTACAGCATCTGGATGGACAAGCGCGGTGGTGATCGCATCAACCACAGCGCCCACCTGGCGGGCGCGGCGTTCGGTGTGATCTTCATGCTGGCCATGCAGCCGAGCATCTTCACCCACTTTCTGCGCGAGCTTTCCAACCCGACCTTCCGCCTCGGCGGCGGTTGAGGGGCTGGGGTCGGATCCACTGGATCCGACCCCGGGGGCAGGGACCCGCTCCTGGTCAGGCGCGGGTCTGCTGGCCGTAGGTGTCCAGCAGGCGGGCGAACACTTCTTCGCCGATGCGCTGGAAATCCTGGTCCTGGGTCTGCCCCTCCACGGCCAGTTGCAGCAGGCCCTCCAGCAGGGCGCGGTCGGTATCTGAATGGGAATCGCTGGGGTGCATCGGAGCCTCCGCGGTGGTGCGCATGATCAACGGTCGCAAGGGCCGTGCCAGCCTGGCCGTACCCCTCCACAGGCGATAGCGGCCGCCAGCGCTCCAGCTTGAGGGTCGCAAACTGACGTGAATGGAACGGACTTGCCCCTGTTCAGGCTTCACGCGATCATGGCGCCCGGCTGCGCACCATCCACGCAGTCGCCGCAGGAGACAGTTCCATGGCTTCGGTCACGCCCCCCGGTCTGGCCTACGAGGTTGAACACGACCTGGCCAACCATCGCTTCACCGCCCGTGTGCGCGGACAGCTGGCGGTGCTGGACTACCAGATCAAACGCAGGCGCATGGTCATCACGCATACCGAGGTGCCCGAGCCGATTGCCGGCCGAGGCATCGCCGGTGAGCTGACCCGTGTGGCGCTGCGTTTTGCCCGTGAGCAGAAGTACAAGGTGGTGCCGGCGTGTTCCTACGCCGAGGCCTTCCTGCAGCGGCATGAGGAGTACCACGACCTGCTCGTTGGCTGAATGCCAGCGGGCCACGCTTCAGCCATGGCAGGCGATGATGTACAAACATGAACAGGGGATCCCGATGAAGATTGGAAACAACCGGCCACTGCACGGCAGCGTGCTGGCCGGCGTGGTGGGCGTGCTGTTGCTGGCCGGTTGCCAGCGTGAAAGCGAGCCGGCACCGGCGACCGACGCGGCGCCCGCCGCCGAAGCCACCGCCGCAGGTGAAACGCCGGCCACGGAAGCGCCGCTGGATCTGCGCGACGTGATCGAGAACAATGAGCGCGAAGTGGTGGGTATCAGCTACCCGGCCGGCATCGACCGCTACCCGGGCCTGGCCCGCGCGCTGCAGAGCTATGCGACGAGTGCGCGCAGTGACCTGCAACAGGCGCTGGACGGGCTGGGCAATGACAAGCCGACCATGCCGTACGAGCTGTCGCTGAGCTTCGAGAAGCTGCTGGAAACCCCGCAGCTGGTGGTGGTCAGTGCCGATGGCAGCCGCTACACCGGTGGCGCCCATGGCGAACCGCTGGTGGCCCGATTCGTGTGGCTGCCGCAGCATCAGCAGATGCTCAGCGCCGAAAAGCTGGTGGCCGATGCCAAGGGCTGGAAGGCGATCAGCGATTTCGTCGCCGACCAGCTGCGTGAACGCGTGGCCACCCGCCTCAGCGGTGAGGACATGGATCCGGCCCAGCTGCAGGAATCGCTGCGCAACGCATCGCGCATGATTGCCGACGGCACCGGCCCGCAGGCCGACAATTTCAGCCAGTTCCAGCCGCTGACCGACGACAAGGGGCAGATCACCGCGCTGCGCTTTGTTTTCCCGCCGTACCAGGTGGGTCCATACTCGGACGGCACCCAGACCGCCGATGTACCGGCGGCGGTGCTGTTGCCGCACGTGGCCAAGGACTACGTGGAGCTGTTCGCACGCGGTTGACCGCAGTTGAGGAGGTGGCGTGGATACAGGGTTGCAGGAGCGGGTCGCCGGCCTGCTGCAGGAAGCCGGGGTCCGCATCGGCGGTACCCAGCCACAGGATATCCAGGTTCATGACCCGCGCTTCTTCGCGCGGGTCATGGCGCACGGCTCGCTTGGCCTCGGCGAGAGCTACATGGACGGTTGGTGGGATGCCAACGTCCTGGATGAATTCCTTGTCCACCTGATGCAGGCGCACCTGGACGAACGGGTGCACGGTTGGCGCGAAGTGGCCGATGCACTGAAGGCGCGCCTGTTCAACCTGCAGGTGGGACAGGGCAGCTACGAGGTGGGCCGCCGCCACTACGACCTCGGCAATGATCTCTACCAGGCCATGCTGGGCCAGCGCCTGGTCTATAGCTGTGGCTACTGGCGCAATGCCGGCGATCTCGACGCCGCGCAGGAAGCCAAGCTTGACCTGGTCTGCCGCAAGCTGGGCCTGCGCCCGGGGCAGCGTGTGCTGGACATCGGCTGTGGCTGGGGCGAAGCCCTGAAGTTCGCCGCCGAGCGCTACGGTGTCAGTGGCGTCGGCGTGACCATTTCGCAGGAGCAGGCCGAGTTCGCGCGCGAACTGTGCGCCGGCCTGCCGATCGAGATCCGCCTGCAGGACTACCGCGAACTGCACGAGCCGTTCGATGCGATCTTCTCGATCGGCATGTTCGAGCACGTCGGCGACAAGAACTACGCCAGCTTCTTCGAGGTGGCCAGGCGTTGCCTGTCACCGCGCGGCCTGCTGCTGTTGCACAGCATCGGCACCAACATCTCGCGGCATCGTACCGACCCGTGGATCGCGCGCTACATCTTTCCCAACTCGATGCTGCCATCGGCGGTGCAGATCACCAAGGCGTTCGAGGGCCGCTTCGTGCTGGAGGACTGGCACAACTTCGGCACCGATTACGACCTGACCCTGCAGGCCTGGCGGCGCAACGTGGAAGCGGCGTGGCCGCGGCTGGATGCGCGCTACGACGAGCACTTCCGGCGCATGTGGCGCTTCTACCTGGCCGGGTCGATGGCCACCTTCCGTTGCCGGCACGCGCAGCTGTGGCAGCTGGTGCTGTCGCCGGAAGGCGTGCCGGGTGGGTACGTGGCGCCACGTTGAAGCCAGCACGGGGCGGAGACCCCGGGGTCAGATCCCTTTTCGCAGAAAAGGGCTCTGACCCCAACCACAACAAAAAAACCGCCCGGTTTCCCGGGCGGTTTTTCGTTTCAGGCTACTGCGCGGGCGATCAGTTGCCGGCGCCGGTCAGGCCACGCTTTTCCAGCAGCGGTTCGATCTGCGGCTCGTGGCCGGCGAAATCGCGGAACAGCTGCATGGCATCCACGCTGCCGCCCTTGGACAGCAGGGTGGCGCGGAAGTGGTCGCCGTTCTTGCGGCTCAGGCCGCCGTTGTCCTTGAACCACTTCTGGGTGTTGGCGTCGAGCACTTCCGACCAGATGTAGGCGTAGTAGCCGGCCGAGTAGCCGCCCATGATGTGGCTGAAGTACGGGGTCTTGTAGCGCGGCGGGACCGGCGCGTAGTAGATGCCGTCCTTTTCCAGCGCGGCGCGCTCGAAGGCCATCACGTCCTTGGCGGCCGGCACCTGGTCGGCGCCGATCTGGTGCCAGCGCTGGTCCAGCATCGCCGCACCCAGGTACTCGGTGGTGGCGAAGCCCTGGTTGAACTTGGCAGCGGCCAGCACCTTGTCCAGCAGTGCCTGCGGCATCGCCGAACCATTCTGGTAGTGCTTGGCGTAGTTCTTCAGGATGACCGGATTATCCGACCACATTTCGTTGACCTGCGAGGGGAACTCGACGAAGTCACGCGGCACCGAAGTGCCCGAGAAGTACGGGTACTTCACGTTGGAGAACATGCCGTGCAGGGCGTGGCCGAACTCGTGGAAGGTGGTGTTCACCTCGTCCCAGGTCAGCAGGGTCGGCTGGCCGGCCGGCGGCTTCGGAATGTTCAGGTGATTGGCGACCACCGGCTTGAAGCCGGTCAGCTTGGACTGCGAGACGTAGGAGTTCATCCACGCGCCACCGCGCTTGGAGGCGCGTGCATACGGGTCGAAGATGAAGATCGCCAGCTGGCTGCCGTCAGCGTCGAACACGTCGTAGACGGTGACGTCATCGTGGTAGACCGGCAGGTCGGTGCGCTGCTTGAAGGTCAGGCCGAATTCCTGGCCGGCAGCGTAGAACACGCCGTTCTCCAGCACGTTCTTCATCTCGAAGTACGGCTTCAGCTGCGACTCGTCGAAGTTGTACTTGGCCTGGCGCACCTTCTCGCTGTAGAAGGCCCAGTCCCACGGTTCCAGCTGGAAGGTCGGCTTGCGCGCGGCCTTCTGTTCCTTGTCGATCATCGCCTGCAGATCGGCGGCTTCGCGCTTGGCGTTGGCCACGGCGGCCGGAGCCAGCTTGCCCAGCATTGCGTTGACCGCTTCCGGGGTCTTGGCGGTCTGGTTGGTCAGGTTGTAGGCGGCAAAGTTCGGGAAGCCCATCAGCTTGGCCTTGTCGGCGCGCAGCTGCATGATGCGCGAGACCAGCGCGGTGTTGTCGAACTCACCGCCGCGGCTGCCGCGGCTCACCGATGCTTCGTAGATCTTCTGGCGCAGGGCGCGGTTGGCCAGGTTGGTCAGCGGCGGCTGGCCGGTGGTGTTGAGCAGGGTGATCACGTACTTGCCGTCCTGGCCGCGGGCCTTGGCGGCTTCGGCGGCGGCGGCGATCTGCTCCTTGGACAGGCCGTCCAGTTCCTTGACGTCGTCGACGGTGATCGCCGAAGCGTTCACTTCCGACTGCACGTTCTGGCTGAACTTGGTGCCCAGGTTGGCCAGCTCGGCGTTCATCGCCTTCAGCGTGGCCTTGTCAGCCTCGGACAGCTTGGCGCCGGCGCGCACGTAGTTGTCGTAGTACTTCTCGACCAGGCGCACGCCTTCGGCGTCCAGGCCCAGCTGGCTGCGGGTGTCGTACAGCGCCTGGATGCGGGCGAACAGCTTGCCGTTCAGCGCGATCGCATCGCTGTGCGCGGCGAACTTCGCCGAGTAATCAGCCTGCAGCTTCTTGCGGGTGTCGTTGGTGTCGGCGCCGACCAGGCTGAAGAACACGGTGGTCGCACGGTCGAGGATGTCACCGCTCTTTTCCAGGGCGATGATGGTGTTGTCGAAGGTCGGCTTGGCCTTGTTGTTGGCGATCGCCTCCACTTCCTTCAGCTGCTGCGCCATGCCAGCGTCGAAGGCCGGGGCGAAGTCGCTGTCCTTGATCTTGTCGAACTGCGGGAAGTGCAGCGGCAGCGGGCTTTCGGCGAAGAACGGATTGGCCTGCTGGGCATGGGTGGTGGCAGCCGGGGTGGCGGCGCCGGCCGAGAAGGCGGGCAGGGCAAGGCCGAGGGACATGGCCACGGCAAGGGCAAGGCGAGTGGTCAAGGTAGGAACTCCGGTAAGGCAAACAAGGGCCCGAGGGTAACCCGGCCGGCGGCGCCCGCACTTGTGTCAAAAGGCATGTTGCCGCGGCCGGGCGCGGGTACCATGCATTCATCGCCCACGGCCCGCCATCATGACCACCGCCTACGATTTCAGCTTCCGCGACCTCGACGGCCAGCCACAGGCGCTGGCCCGGTACCAGGGCCATCCGTTGCTGCTGGTGAACGTCGCCAGCCGTTGTGGCTTCACCCCTCAATACACCGGGCTGGAGCAGCTGTGGCAGGAGTACCGCGAACGCGGCCTGGTGGTGATCGGCTTCCCGTGCAACCAGTTCGGCGCGCAGGAGCCGGGTGATGCCGCGCAGATCCGCCAGTTCTGTTCGCTGGACTATCCGGTCAGCTTCCCGCTGTCGGAAAAGATCGAGGTCAACGGCGACGGTGCCGACCCGCTGTGGGCGTGGCTCGCGCGCGAGAAGCGTGGCCTGCTCGGCAGTGCCCGCATCAAGTGGAATTTCAGCAAGTTCCTGGTCGACCGCCAAGGGCGGGTAGCGTCGCGGCATGCGCCCACCACCAGGCCGGAGCAGCTGCGCGGCGAGATTGAAGCGCTGCTGTGAGATAAACCGAAAAAGGGGACGGAGGGGATTAAGTCGTTTGTGCACAAACGACTTAATCCCCTCCGTCCCCTTTTTGCTTATTTCTCGACGAACGCGCGCTCGAACACGTAATGGCCCGGCTGGCCGATGCGCGGTGAGACCTGGAAGCCACGCGCGTCGAGTACAGCACGCAGGTCGGCCAGCATCTGCGGGCTGCCACAGATCATCGCGCGGTCGTTTTCCGGGCTCAGCTCCGGCAGGCCGAGCGTGCGCTGCATCTCGCCGCTTTCCATCAGCGAGGTCAGGCGGCCCTGGTTGGCGAACGGCTCGCGGGTGACGGCCGGGTAGTACAGCAGCTTGTCGCCGATCATCTCGCCCAGGAATTCGTGCTCACGCAGTTCCTTCTCGAAGTAATCGCGGTAGGCCAGGTCCTTTTCGTAGCGCACGCCGTGGCAGAGGATCACCTTCTCGAAGCGCTCGTAGGTTTCCGGGTCCTTGATGACCGACAGCCACGGCGCCATGCCGGTGCCGGTGCCCAGCAGGTACAGGTTCTTGCCCGGGTGCAGGTCGCTGATCAGCAGGGTGCCGGTGGGCTTCTTGCCGACCAGCACCTTGTCACCCGGCTTGATGTGCTGCAGGCGCGAGGTCAGCGGGCCGTCCTGCACCTTGATGCTGAAGAACTCCAGGTGCTCTTCCCAGTTGGCGCTGGCGATGGAATACGCGCGCAGCAGCGGCCGCGCCTCGGTTTCCAGGCCGATCATCACGAACTGGCCGTTCTCGAAGCGGAAACCGCTGTCGCGGGTGAGGGTGAAGCTGAAGTAGGCATCGGTCCAGTGACGGACCTCAAGCACCGTTTCGGCGCCAAAAGCGGAGGACATGGGCGTATCTATCGGAAGTCGTCGGGGGTGATTCTATCTCAAATGAGACAGGTTCTCATTAGGCGAAACGAGAGGCGTTCTCAGCGGTAACCGGCCGCCTGCAGCTCGAAAAGCTCGGCGTAGCGGCCGCCCTGGACCATCAGTTGCTCATGGGTGCCGCTGGCCTCGATCCGGCCATCGGCCAGCACCAGGATGCGATCGGCCATGCGGACCGAGGAGAAACGGTGGGAAATCAGCACTGCGGTGCGATTATCCGCCAGTTCCCTGAACCGCTGGAACACCTCGAACTCACTGCGCGCATCCAGCGCTGCCGTTGGCTCATCCAGGATCATCACCTGCGCATTGCGCATCCATGCGCGGGCAATGGCGATCTTCTGCCACTGGCCACCGGACAGGTCCACGCCCTGCTTGAAGCGGCGGCCGATCAGCTGGTCGTAACCGCCGGGCAGGTCGTCGATCACTTCCTCGGCCATGCCGCGGCGCGCGGCGTCGGCGATGCGTGCCTGGTCGTCCATCGCCTCGACCTGGCCGACGCCGATGTTCTCGCCTGCGCTGAGGTTGTAGCGCACGAAGTCCTGGAAGATCACCCCGAGGTTGGCGCGCAGGTCGTCCAGGTCGTAGTCGCGCAGGTCGCGCCCATCGAGCAGGATGCGGCCCTCGTCCGGTTCGTACAGCCGCGCCAGCAGCTTCACCAGCGTGGTCTTGCCGGCGCCGTTCTCACCGACCAGGGCCAGCACTTCGCCGGCATGCAACTGGAAATCGAGGTGGCGCACGGCCCATTGCTCGGCATCCGGGTAGCGGAAGCCGACGTTCTCGAACACGAAGCCCTGGCGGATTGGCTGGGGTACGCGCGCCGCACCTTCTCGCGAGTGGATTTCCGGCTGGATCTGGAAGAACGAGAACAGGTCATCCAGGTACAGGGCCTGGCTGGCCACCTGCGAGAACCCGATCAGCAGGCCTTCCAGCAGCTGGCGCAGGCGCAGGAAGCTGCCGGCAAGGAAGGTCAGGTCGCCGATCGAAAAGTCGCCGCGCACCGTGCGCCACGCGATGTAGGCATAGGCGGTGTAGTAGCCCAGCGTGCCCAGTGCGGCCAGCAGCGTGCCCCAGAATGCGCGGCGCCGGGCCAAGGCGCGGTTGGCCTGGAACAGCGCTACCGACAGACGCCGGTAGCGCTCGACCAGGAAGCGGTGCAGGTTGTAGATCTTCACTTCCTTGGCCGTTTCCACGCTGGCACCGAGCTGGCGCAGGTAGTCGAGCTGGCGGCGCTCGGGCGTCCACTGGAAGTTGAGGCTGTAGCCGGCCGCGTTGAAGTGCGATTCACCGATGAAGGCCGGCACCAGTGCCAGCGCCAGCAGCAGGATCAGCCACGGCGCGTAGACCAGCAGGCCGACGGCGAGACTGGCCACGGTGATCGCGTCCTGCACCTGGCCGAACAGCTGGCTCATCAGGTTCATCCGGCCCATGGTCTGGCGCCGCGCACGGTCCAGCTTGTCCTGCAGATCCGGGTCCTCGAAGTCCTCCAGATCCAGCGTTGCCGCGTGTTCCATCAGCCGGATGCTGGTGACATTGGCGAACAGTTCCGAGAGCAGGGCATCGGCGTAGCTGACCAGCCGGCCGAGCAGGTCCGAGGCGATGGCCAGCCCGAATTCCAGTGCCAGCAGGCCCAGCAGTGGATTCAGCACGCCACTGGACAGCGCCTCGCCCAGCGGCGGGAAGCCGGCATCGTGCTGGCTCAGGTGCAGGGCGCTGTCGATGATCAGCTTGCCGACGTACAGCATCGCCACCGGCAGCAGCGCACGGATCAGGCGCAGCCCAAGGCTGGCCAGGGTGAGCACAGGACTGGTCTGCCAGACCATGCGCAGGAACGGGGGCAGGTTGCGCATCGCCTTGAAGCGCTGGCGCAGGCTGGGTTTCTTCGCGGCGGCAGCGCCAGCGGTGGGGGAAGCAGGCATGCGCGTATTGTGCGCGCCTGATACGTGCAGAGGGGGTCAGTGCAGCCGTGTCGCCGGCACCGGGAGCAGATCCCATTGCGCGGCAAAGGGCTCTGGCCGCATCAGCCCGGATCGGGTCAGAGCCCTTCGCGTGGCGAAGGGATCCGACCCTGCCGCATCCACGCATGGCGTGGATCTACCGTGTCGACCAAGGTCGACACCTACCAACCGTTGCAGAAACCCGCCCGGCCAGACCCCATTACGGCAGCGGCGGCAGCAGGCCCGCGCCCAACCGGTTCCAGGCATTGATCACCGCAATGCCCATGCTCAGGTCACTGATGCCCTTCTCGTCGAAATGCGGTGCCAGTGCATCGAACGCCGCCTGCGACGGCGCGCCGTCGGTCAGCCGGGTCAGCGCCTCGGCCCAGCCCAGCGCCGCGCGTTCGCGCGCATCGAAGAAGCGGCTTTCGTGCCAGGCGGGCAGGGTGTCCAGCTTGCGCGGCTCGATGCCGCCCTTGCGCAGCGCGGTGCCATGCATGTCCATGCAGTAGCCGCAGCCATTGAGCTGCGAGACGCGCAGGAATACCAGTTCCATCAGGGTCGGATCAATCGAGCTGTCATGCACTGCCTTGCTGGTGGCCAGCAGGCCCTTGAAGGCCTCGGCAGCCAGGCGGGTATAGGGGACGCGGGGAGAGGCTTGGTCGGACATTTTCGGCTCCACGGCGGCCACGATGGCCGCCTTTCACTAACAGGACGCCGTACCGTCATCGCGCGTGACAACCCCCGGCAATTTTTCCGGATTCAGCACGCTGTACACGTTGGCGATGCGTCCATCGACCACCTCGATGGTGGTGACCGAGTGCAGGCGGTCGCCCTGGAAGCGGAGGATCGCTGGTTCGCCATTGACGTAGCCCAATTGCGCCGGATGCACCGCGCTGCGGCGGGCGATGGCCCAGAACAGGCGGCCGATGCGTTCGGCACCCAGCAGGGGCCGCACCGCCGCAGTAACCACGCCACCGCCGTCGGAAACCAGCAGCGCGTTGGCGTGCAGCAGGGCCTGGATCGCTTCGCTGTCGCCGCGCTGCGAGGCGTCCATGAAGCGCGCCAGCAGCTGCCGGTGCTGGCTGGCGTCGGCGTTGAAGCGCGGCCGCCCGGCCTGCAGGCGCTGCCGCGCGCGGTGCACCAGCTGCCGGCAGTTGGCCTCGCTGTGGCCGAGCAGGTCGGCGATCTCGCGGTAATCGTGATCAAAGGCCTCCTTCAGCAGGAACGCGGCGCGTTCCTCGGGGCCGAGCTGCTCGAGCAGGGTCAGGAAGGCCACCGAGACATCGTCGGCCAGCGCATGCAATTGCGCCGGACCGGGCGTGGGGTCGGGCTCCAGGCTGACCGCCAGCGGTTCGGCCAACCAAGGGCCGACGTAGTGCGCGCGCTCGCGCTTGGCCGCGCGCAGCCGGTCCAGGCCAAGCCGGGTGGTGGTGGTGACCAGCCAGGCTTCGGGGTCGCGGACGGCCGCCGGGTCGGCGCTGGACCAGCGCAGCCAGGCATCCTGGACCACGTCTTCGGCGTCGGCGCGGCTGCCGAGCAGGCGGTAGGCCAGCGCCATCAGGCGCGGGCGGTGGGTCTGGAAAGCGGTTTCGGCGTTCATGTGGGCAAGGACGCCGCAGTGGCGCATGGCGTGACAGAGGGCTTGCGCGGATATTGCCGGCCAACGGCCGGCACTACCACCCTGGGGCCGGGGGAGGGGGTAAAATGGGCGGATTACCCCCGCCAGCCTCCAGCAAGCGAGCAAGTCGTGACATCGATCAAGCAGGAAGACCTCATCCAGTCCATCGCCGACGCGCTGCAGTACATCTCGTACTACCACCCGGTCGACTACATCAAGAACCTTGCCGCCGCCTACGAGCGCGAGGAGTCGCCGGCCGCGAAGGAAGCGATGGCGCAGATCCTGATCAATTCGCGCATGTGCGCCGAAGGCCACCGTCCGATCTGCCAGGACACCGGCATCGTCACCGTGTTCCTGGAAATCGGCATGGACGTGCGTTGGGACGACGCCACCATGGGGGTGGAAGACATGGCCAATGAAGGCGTGCGCCGCGCCTACATGCACCCGGACAACAAGCTGCGCGCTTCGGTGCTGGCTGATCCGGCCGGCAAGCGCATCAACACCAAGGACAACACCCCGGGCGTGGTCAACGTCAAGGTGGTGCCGGGCAACACCGTCGATGTCATCGTCGCCGCCAAGGGTGGTGGTTCGGAAGCCAAGACCAAGTTCGCCATGCTCAACCCGTCCGATTCCATCGTCGACTGGGTGCTGAAGACCGTGCCGACCATGGGCGCCGGCTGGTGCCCGCCGGGCATGCTCGGCATCGGCATCGGCGGCACCGCCGAGAAGGCGATGCTGCTGGCCAAGGAAGCGCTGATGGAGCCGATCGACATCACCGAATTGCAGGCCCGTGGTGCGTCCAACCGCATCGAAGAGCTGCGCCTGGAGCTGTACGAGAAGGTCAACGCGCTGGGCATCGGTGCGCAGGGCCTGGGCGGCCTGACCACCGTGCTCGACATCAAGATCAACGATTACCCGACTCATGCGGCCAACCTGCCGGTGGCGATGATCCCGAACTGCGCGGCCACCCGCCATGCGCACTTCACCCTGGATGGCAGCGGCCCGGTGATGCTGGACCCGCCGTCGCTGGAGGACTGGCCGAAGCTGACCTACGATTCGTCCAAGGGCACCCGCGTGGACCTGGACACGATCACGCCGGAAGATGTGGCCAGCTGGAAGCCGGGCCAGACCCTGCTGCTGAACGGCAAGCTGCTGACCGGCCGCGACGCCGCGCACAAGCGCATGGTCGACATGCTCAACAAGGGCGAGGAACTGCCGGTCGATCTGAAGGGCCGCTTCATCTACTACGTCGGCCCGGTCGATCCGGTGCGCGACGAAGTGGTGGGCCCGGCTGGTCCGACCACGGCGACCCGCATGGACAAGTTCACCCGTCAGGTGCTTGAACAGACCGGCCTGCTGGGCATGGTCGGCAAGGCCGAGCGCGGCCCGGCGGCCATCGAGGCGATCCGTGACAACAAGTCGGCCTACCTGATGGCCGTTGGTGGTTCGGCCTACCTGGTGTCCAAGGCGATCAAGGCGGCGAAGGTGGTTGGTTTCGCCGACCTCGGCATGGAAGCGATCTACGAATTCACCGTGCAGGACATGCCGGTGACCGTGGCGGTCGACTCCACTGGTGAATCGGTGCACAAGACCGGTCCGCGCGAATGGCAGGCCCGCATCGGCAAGATTCCGGTGGTGGTGGAGTAATTCCTCCCGTTCCGGTCGAGACAACGGCGCCCGTGTGGCGCCGTTGTTGCATGCAGCCTGCCCGTGGATGGTGTGCTCTGCTAACGTGCGCTGTCTGACGTATTGGAAGGGAGTCCATCGTGCTGCAGTGGTCGCGTGTTTTCGTGTTGCTGGTCGCTGCGCTGGCATGCAGTGCCTGCGGGCCACGTTATTTCGTCGAACCGCCAACCCACGAAGCGGGGAGGATCTGCGCGTCGGTCTGCGAGAGCCAGAAGGCGACGTGCGACTTCCACAACCGCGCCCGCGCGGAATCGGATCAGCGCAGCTGTGAAAGCGAGAAGAGCCGGATCATCAGCCGTTGCAGTGGTATCGCCGACGACAAGCAGCGGCACAACTGTGAAGGGGGCAACGGCGCCGGCACCTACTGCGGTTCCCCGGCGCTTCCTTCATGCAGTGCTCCGTACGCCCAGTGCCTGCTCTCCTGCGGCGGCACCGTGAATGAAGTCCGCACCGACACCGGCATTCCGGTGTACTGATCGGGGGGCGCGTGTCGCTGCCTGCACGAGTAACCGTAGTCTGCTAGGGTCGGCACACCCCTGCACTGGATGTGCCCATGCGCCTGCATCGATCCGTCGCGGCTGTGTTCCTGCTGGTCCTGGCCGGCTGCAGCACAACCTCATCCTACGAAGGTGCGGATTTCTCCGCCTCCTCGCAGTGCCGCATGCAGTGCCAGGCCCACTATCGCAGCTGCATGGCGCGGGGCAGTATCGGCAGCAACGACTTCAGCTGCGAACAACAGATGGCGCCGGCGCCGGACAAACGCTGCAAGGACATTGCCAACCCCGAGCTGCGCCGTTCCTGTGAACTGAAGACGCACGACTGCGCGATACGCACGCCGATCATGTCCTGTAGCGAAGGCCGCGATACCTGCATGAGCCGCTGCGGCTGAGCAACGATTGCGCGCGTGGGCGCATAATCGGCTGATCCACCTGCACAGGATCTTCCGCATGAGCACCACGCTGTATGGTTCAACCAGTACCGCCGCGCTGGTGGTGCACTGGCTGCTGATCGAGCTGGGCATCGAGCACGAACTGGTGCTGCTGGATTTCGACGCGCGCGAGCACAAGTCGGCGGAGTACCTGGCGCTGAATCCGGCCGGTGTGGTGCCGACGCTGCTGATCGATGGCTTGGTACTGACCGAAGCGGCGGCGATCGCACTGTATCTGGCTGACCGCCATCCGGAGGCCAACCTGCTGCCCGCACTGGGCACGCCGCAGCGCGCCGATGCCTACCGCTGGATGTTCTGGTGTGCCAATACGCTGCAGCCGGCCTATCGTGCCTGGTTCTATCCGCATGAAATGGCGGGCGAGGCAAATATCGAAGCGAGCCGCGAGATGGCCCGTCAGCGCCTTGAGGCGGCCTGGCAGCAGGTCGCCACGCACCTGCAGGCGCATGGCCCCTACCTGCTGGGCACCACGCCCTGCGTGGTCGACTACATGCTGGTGATGCTGATGCGCTGGTCGCGCAACATGCCGAAGCCCAGCGACACCTGGCCTGTGCTCAAGGCACATGCCACGTCGATGAAGGCGCGCCCGGCGTTCGCCGAGGTGTACCGCCGCGAAGGCATCACCGACTGGCGGTAACCAGAAAAGGGGACGGAGGGGATTAAGTCGTTTGTGCACAAGCGACTTAATCCCCTCCGTCCCCTTTTCCGTTACAGGATCTCCAGCACCGTTTCCGGTGGACGGCACAGCCGGGTGCCCTTGGGCGTGCGCACCACGGGGCGGTTGATCAGGCGCGGGTGTGCGGCCATCGCGGCCAGCAGCGTGGCCTCGTCCGCATCTTCCAGGCCCAGTTCGGCGAACTGCGCTTCCTTGCTGCGCACCAGATCACGTGCGCTCAATCTGGATTCGGCCAGCACCTGGCGCAGTGTGGTCACATCGGGTGGATTGCCCAGGTACTCGATCACCTCCGGATCGAAGCCCGCATCGCGGATCAGCTTCAATGCGCCACGCGAGTTGCTGCAGGCCGGGTTGTGCCAGATCGTCACGTCCATCAGAACCACTCCAGCAGGGACACGCCCACGCCCACGTAGGTGGCCTTGTGGTTGTAGTCGATCAGGCTTTCGCCGTAGCCGTCGAAGATCTGCACGTGGCCGCGCAGCAGGTTGCTGATCGGGAAGCCGTAATCCAGCTGCAGGGCACCGTGTGAGCGGCTGCCGGTACGCAGCGAATGGCGTGCCATCAGCGAGACTTCGTGGCCGTTGCGGTTCCAGGTCAGGGTCGCATCACCGCGGCCCATGTAGTCCTCGATGTCCGGATTGTTGTCGTCGCTGCGGGTCTCGGGAATGCGGTACCACGGCCGCAGCACCAGCGCCCAGTTCTCGCGGTCCAGGCCGATGTTGAGCATGACCCGGTTCCAGCTGCGCGACAGCGGATCGGCGCGGCCGTTGGACTGGTGGTTCAGCGCGATGCCGGTCATGCGGCCGCGCCAGCCACCGATCGAGTAGCCGTTGCGGAATACCATCATCACTTCCGGCTCGTAATTGGTTTCGCGGAACGGGCGCGAATCCTCGCCGTTGTAGGCCTGCCAGCGCGAGCTCTGGGTATAGCCGGCCCAGATGTCGCCGTTGTCGCCGAACAGGTTCTCGGCGATCTTGGTCTTGAAGCTGATCTGGAACTTCAGTTCGGCGCTGTCCAGCACCTGCGGCGTGGTGACCGTGTTGGCCGGATTCGGCGAATGCGGCGTGGTGTTGCGGTCGCTGGTCCAGAACGCCGGCAGCAGGTACACCGGCTTGTAGGCACGCAGCTGGAATGGGCCGAGCTTGGAGTCCTCGGCCAGTTCCCAGCGGCTGTCCAATAGCGAACCGCGGCCGGCATTGGCCAGCGCGCTGTCCGGCGCAGCGGGGCGGAACAGGTCGCTGACCCGCTCGCGCAGTTTCTCTTCGCCCTGGCTCACGCGTGCGGTCTGGCGTTCTTCGCGACGGGCCTGCGCGGCCGCCTCGGCAGCGGCATCGGCGGCGGCCGTGGCCTGCGGCGTATGCGCGAACAGGCGGTCATAGCAGGCCAGGCGCGCCGCGTCAGTGGTGATGGCGGCACACGCCGCGGGCGAGGTATCGGTGCTGGGCACGAATTCCTGCGCGGCCAATGGGGCACTGGCCAGGGCCAGCGCCAGCGGCGCAAGGCGTGGAAGCAGCGGGGGGAGGGTCATTCCAGCAGGCCCTTCGGTGAATACGGGAATCGCACAGTGTGGGGGCTGTACCGCATCGCGGCCAGCCCCCACGGTTTATGCACGGCCACCGCGTGCGCGCGGCGTGAAGACGGTGCGGCTTACAGGAACCAGGCGAAGGCGAACAGGCCCAGCATCGCGATCACCACAGCCAGTTTCAGCGCCAGGCCGAGCAGGATGCCGAGCCAGGTGGCCAGACCCACCTTGGTCGAGCGGCCCAGTTCACGGGTGTGCCAGTACTCGCCGGCCAGGGCGCCGATCAGGGGCCCGGCAAAGAGGCCGATCGGCATGAAGAACAGCCCGACGATGCTGCCGACGAACGTGCCCCACAGCGCCTTGCGGCTGGCACCGACCCGCTGCGCACCCACCACTGTGGCCAGTACGTCCACCAGCAGCGAGAGCAGGGTCAGTACGCCCAGCGCGACCAGGGTCGGCCAGCCGACGTGGGCGAAGCCGTCGGCCCACGCCGCCAGCAGCAGTCCGATGAACACCAGCGGGATGCCGGGGAGGGCCGGAAGGATGATTCCGGCGATGCCGACGAGGACAAAAATGACCGCTAGCAGATATAAGATGAATGAGAGTCCCATGCTGTCCCGTATGGTGGTCGTTTTGGGGTTGACAGTGAAAGATTTTGCCAGTTGATTTTTCGTTTTGGGCGGGTTAAGTTGCAGTCGCTGAGCTTGGCAAGGTCACCGTGGATCGTGGCCTGATGAAGCAAGATCTTCCCGATCCGCTGCATCGATGCACCTCGCTTCCCCCTTGCTTGTCAGCCGCCCACCAGGCGTTTCCTACAACAAGAGAGAGTCACCAGGGAGTTAGTGAGATGTCTGATCGCGAGACCGGTACCGTCAAGTGGTTCAACGATGCAAAGGGCTTCGGCTTCATCAGCCGTGAAAACGGCGAAGACGTGTTCGTGCACTTCCGTGCCATCCAGACCCAGGGCTTCAAGAGCCTGAAGGAAGGCCAGAAAGTCACCTTCACCGTCGTGCAGGGCCAGAAGGGCCTGCAGGCCGACGCCGTTCAGCCGACCTGATCGCGCTGCATACCGTCAAATGAAAAGGCCCGCGCAAGCGGGCCTTTTCTTTGCCATCGGCCCGATGCAGGTCAGCGCAGGATGACCTTGCCGTTGACCACGCGCACGTAGGTGTTCTCGCGGATGCCGCCGAGGTCGCGCTGGTTGACCACGATGGTGCGGCCATCGTCCATGCGCACGCTGATGTCGTAGGTGTCGCTGGTCACGTTCTTCTGGATCTGGTTGCCGGCCAGTGCGCCACCGACCGCGCCCGCAGCGGCGGCGATGTTCTTGTTGCCACGGCTGCCGCCGGTGTGGTCGGAGATCTCGTGGCCGGCCACGGCGCCGACGATGCCGCCCAGGATCGCGCCGGTCGCGCTGGGCGCGGTACGGCCGGACTGCACGGTGTTGATGCGGGTCACGATGCCGCAGTCGGCGCAGCGGCCCTGGTTGTAGCCACCATTGTTGCCGTAGCCGCCATTGTTGTAGCCGTTGTTGTAACCACCACCGCCGTAGCCGGGCGAGGTGGCACAGCCAGCCAGGGCAAGGGTAGCGATGGCGCTGGCGGCGATGAGCTGGATCTTCATGGGGCGTCTCCTGGCCGTGAAGGCGGGTGTCTGGGGTGGTACTGCGTCATGCAGCAGGGTGGACGAATCGTCCCCTTTTGAACGTGAACAAGGCGCCAACCGCGCAGGCCTTGTCCGGCTGCAGGATGAATGCGGCTCAGCGGAAGTCCTGGTGGCAGGCGCGGCAGTCGGCCTGCACCGTTTCCACCACCTGGGCCAGGGCCGTGCAGTCGCTGGGCGGCGCAGCCAGAGCGGCGTTGAGGTTGCCGCGCAGCTGGCTGGCATGCCGCAGGAACTGCGCGCTGTCCTTCAGCCCGGGAAAGGCCAGGTCCAGGTCGTTGGACAGCAGGCGCATCGCCTGCAACCGCGGCACGCTGTCGGCCAGGCTGCAGCGGTTCTGCTGCTGGGCCTGCTGCAGCAGCTGCGATTGCCGTTGCATCACCTGCATCAGGCTGTCCGGGAACGGATCGCGGCGGGCCTGCAGGGCGCGGCCGACCATCACCGTGGCGATCAGGCCGATCAACAGGCCCAGGCCGAGCACGAACAGATAGCGGTAGGCGGTGGACGGGCGGCGGGGCGGGCTGGCGTTCATGGCGGGCTCTCCGGACGTGCAACGGTGGGTTCGATACCGGCGCGCTGCAGGCGCTGGCGCCTGCACGTTAAAATAGCCGGATGAACGAACAGGTCAAACAACGCTTCGCCGGCATCGAACGGCTGTATGGCGTGGGTGCACTCGAGCGCCTGCAGGGCAGCCGCGTGGCGGTGGTGGGCATGGGTGGCGTTGGCTCGTGGGTGGTGGAGGCATTGGCCCGTTCGGCGGTCGGTCACCTGACCCTGATCGATGCCGATGACATCTGCGTGTCCAACACCAACCGGCAACTGCCGGCGATGGAAGGCAACTACGGCCGCAACAAAGCCGAGGCGATGGCCGAACGCTGCCGCGCGATCAACCCGGACATCGCGGTCGATGCCGTACAGGCGTTCCTGACGGTGTCGAACATGGCCGAACTGCTGGACCGTGGCTTTGACCTGGTGATCGATGCCTGCGACAGCTTCCGGGTCAAGGTCGAGACGATTGCCTGGTGCCGCCGCCGCAAGCTGCCGCTGCTGACCGTGGGGGCTGCCGGTGGTCGCACCGATCCCACCCTGGTGCGCATCCGCGATGTCTCGCGCACCGAGCACGACGCCATGCTGGCGTTGATCCGCAAGAAGCTGCGCAGCGAGTTCAACTTTCCGAAGAATGCCAAGCGCTACTTCGGCGTGCCGGCGGTGTATTCGCTGGAGAATGTGAAGTACCCGCAGGCCGATGGCAGCGTCTGTGGCATCCGCCCGAACCTGGGCGCTGATGCGGCATTGAAGCTGGACTGCGGCGCGGGCCTGGGTGCGGCGACCCACATCACCGGTGCGTTCGCGTTCGCGGCGGTCGGCAAGGCGCTTGAAATGCTGCTGGAGCCGAAGAAGGTGAAGGCCGAAGTGGTCGAGGGTCACGCTGACGCGTGATGGTAGTGCCGGCCGCTGGCCGGCAACTCCGGAATGATTGAATCAGCGCAGATGCCGGCCAGCGGCCGGCACCTACCGTTGCATTGCGGGCAGCGCGAACAGCCGCCGCGCGTTCTCCGTCGTGGCCTGGGCCACCGCGTCCAGCTCCATCCCGCGTAGCGCCGCCACGTGGCGGGCGATGATCGCCAGCCGGGCCGGTTCGTTGCGCTGGCCGCGGATGCCGGCGTCAGGCTGGTCCGGGGCGTCGGTCTCCAGCAGCAGCTGTTCCAGCGGCATCTCGCGCACCAGCCGCTGCAGGCGTTGCGCGCGTTCGTAGGTCAACGGGCCGCCGAGCCCGAGCAGGAAGCCCTGCCTGTGCAGTTGCGCTGCCTGTTCTGGACTGCCGGAAAAGCTGTGCACCACGCCGCGCAGGCCGCCGACGCGACGGATCGCGGCGATCACCGCATCCACCGCGCGCCGTGCATGCACGATCACCGGCAGCTCGAACTCACGGGCCAGTTCCAGCTGACCGATGAAATATGCCTGTTGCGCCTCGGCATCCAGGCCTTCAACGAAAAAGTCCAGACCACATTCGCCGATCGCGCAGGGGCGTTCGCGTTCGATCCACTCGCGCAGCAGCGGCAGGTGTCCAGGCTGGTGCTCGGCCAGGAACATCGGATGCAGGCCGTAGGCTGGGTACAGCCCCGGCGCCTGCTGGCAGACCTCGCGCAGCTTCGGCCAGCTGGCTGCGGTCACCGCCGGCACCACCTGCTGGTGCACGCCAGCGGCCTGCGCACGCTCGACCACCGCGGCGCGGTCGCGGTCGAACTCGCTGGCGTCCAGATGGCAGTGGCTGTCGACCAGCAGGCTCAATGCTGCTCCAGCGGCGGAGGCGCGGTGGTGTTGCGGCGCTTCCAGTTGGCCAGCAGCAGGGTGCCGAAGCCGAGCACCAGCTCATCGACGAACGGAATCGGGTCCGGGATGAACAGGGTCAGCGCGAACAGGCCCGCGGTGAGCTTGAACAGGGTGGGGTAGCGCAGCCGGCGCGCCCATTGCAGTACCGGCAGCAGCATCGGGTTGGCCATGGCGGGGGTCCTCCTGGGGAATATGCAAACGCTACCACGGGCCCAGCATTTCCCGATGCTGAATGGGTTACGGGAATGAGCAGGAAATGTGGAGATTCCGTTCAGGCAGCGCATGCTGCAATCTGGTTCGAGAACGTTGCGGATGGTCCGCAAGGAGCAGGTCATGAAAAGCACAACTACAACTGTCCTGGTCGCAGCGGGCGCGCTGCTGGTCGGTGGCATCGCCACTGCCGCCTTCATGAAGAGTGGCGACAGATCGCCCGATTCCATCAGCGCCGGAACCCCCAATGGTGAATCGCGCCTGGTCGATGGCAACGCCACCGACGATGGCGCGCGTGGTGACACTCTCGACCCGACCGCACCGCGTGGGCTGGAATATGCCGATGTGCTGAAGGTCGACCCGATCACCGAGAAGCAGAAGGCCTACGCCACCGTGATCGGCACCGATGCGGTGCGCGAGACCTCCACCACCCAGACCCCGCATGAAGTCTGCCAGGACGTGACGGTGCAGGAGCGACTGCCGGAACGTGACGGCAACGTCGGCGGTACCGTGGTCGGTGCTGTGGTGGGTGGCCTGCTGGGCAACCAGGTCG
Source organism: Stenotrophomonas sp. STK17_22 (assembly GCF_051983905.1). Classification (NCBI taxonomy): domain Bacteria; kingdom Pseudomonadati; phylum Pseudomonadota; class Gammaproteobacteria; order Lysobacterales; family Lysobacteraceae; genus Stenotrophomonas; species Stenotrophomonas sp. STK17_22. The sequence goes on along the minus strand of NZ_CP197010.1, from coordinate 3,432,969 downwards.
GCGGCGGCAATGGCAAGAAGGCCGCCACTGCGGCCGGCGCGGTGGCCGGTGGCTTCATCGGCAACCAGATCGACAAGCGCCATGTGGGGGGCCGCGTGGTCAACCGCACCGAGCGCCAGTGCCACACCGAGACCGCGACCTCCGAGTCGAGCCGCGTCACCGGCTACAACGTGACCTACCGCAACGAGGACGGCACCACCGGCACCATGCGCATGGCCAGCAAGCCGGGCAACCGCATTGCCATGGGTACCAACGACGTGGTGAAGGGGTACAACGTGACCTACCGCTATGACGGCGCCGAGAAGACGGTGCGCATGGACAACAAGCCGGCCAGCGATCGCCTGCCGGTGGTCGATGGCCAGCTGGTCACGCAGACCGCTGCTGCCGGTGCCACGGCGGCCAGCACGCGCCAGTAATCCAGACGCAGCATGCAGTACCTGACGGGCCGGCTTATGCCGGCCCGTTTCGTTGCAGCCGGCGAAATTCATCCGCGCGGGGCGTGAATCCACCATCATGGACGCTTCCTTCGACATGGAGCCGGCATGAGCATCTTCGACCTGCGCATCGAAACCGAGCGCCTGATCCTGCGGCCGCTGCTGCGCGAGGACTACGAACCGTATCTGGCGTTCTGCGCCGATGAGGCAACGATGCGCACCCTCGGTGGCGTGCAGCCGCCTTCGGTGGCCTGGCGTGGCTTCTGCAGCCTGGCTGGCGCTTGGCAGCTGTTTGGCTTCTCGATGTTCAGCGTGATCGAGAAATCCAGCGGTGACTGGATCGGGCGGATGGGGCCCTGGCAACCGCAGGACTGGCCCGGTACCGAGGTCGGCTGGGGCATCCGTCATGCCAGCTGGGGCCGGGGCTATGCGCCGGAAGCGGCGGTCGCAGCAATCGATTGGGCGTTCGACACGCTGGGTTGGGACGAAGTGATCCACACCATTGCCGAGAACAACGACAACTCGCGGGCGGTCGCGCGCAAGCTCGGCAGCACCCTGCTGCGCATGGGGGAGTTGCCAGCGCCGTACAACGACAAGCCGATGCAGATCTGGGGCCAGTCGCGCGAGCAGTGGCGTCAGCGCGCGCGCTGAGCCTTGCCCGGTAGTGCCGGCCGCTGGCCGGCAACCGCGTTGCGGCAGATTCATGCGATTGCCGGCCAGCGGCCGGCACTACCGGGTTGCCATGCTGCACCCGCGCTTGGCATTCATCGGCGCGCTTGCCAGACTGCACGCAGCTGGCCGCCGGCCGGATCCGATGGAGCAGGCGATGGTGGAAGAGCGCGTCCCGTTGACGGTGCATGGCATGTCGGTCTCGGGTAATTGCCACAAGGTGCGCCTGCTGCTGGAGCAGCTCGGCAGCCGCTACCGCTGGGTGGAAGTGGACAGTGCCCATGGCCAGACCCACACCCCCGAATTCCTGGCGTTGAATCCGAATGCCAAGGTGCCGCTGATCGTCCGCGACGATGGCCGCGTGCTGACCGAATCCAACGCGATCCTGTTCTGGCTGGCCGAGGGCACGCCGTACCTGCCCAGCGATGGCTGGGAGCGCGCGCAGGCGTTGAGCTGGATGTTCTTCGAGCAGTACACGCACGAGCCGTGCGTGGCGGTGGCGCGCTTCATCCGTGGCTGGACCCCCGCTGATTCACCGCGCCGCGCCGAACTGCCGCGCCTGCACGAGCGCGCCGCCACCGCGCTGGCGGTGATGGAGCAGCATCTGCGCCAGGCGCAATGGTTCACCGGCAACGGATATGGCATCGCCGATATCGCGCTGTTTGCCTATACCGACGTGGCGGGAGAGGGCGGTATCAGCCTGGAGCCATTCCCGGAAGTGCGTGGCTGGCTGCAGCGCGTGCGTGAAAAACCGCGCTTCCTGCCGATGCCGGCCGTGACCGCCGAGGTGCGCGCTCGCTTCGAAGCTGCGTGACTCTCACCAGGGTGACCCCCACAGGGTAGCGTCTGGCCAGCGCCGGGCGGAATGCAACAACGACACGGAGGGTGTTCGATGTTCGCTGTGGTTCCAGATCCGATTCCCGCACGCATGCGCGTGCTCAACCGCGCCGAAGTGTGCGACGTCAACTTTCTCGATGCGGTGCGTGGCTGGCGTGGAACCCCGCGTCCGCGCCCGGCGCCGGATGCGCCGATCCTGCCGGGCAGCACGCTCACTGCCGCAGCGTTTGGCGAACTGTTCGATTCGCAGCTGGCCAGCCGCCAGCTGGACCTGATGGCACGCGTGCTGCGCGTGCAGAACAAGGTCTTCTACACCATCGGTTCCTCCGGCCACGAGGGCAACGCGCTGCTGGCGCGGGCCTGCCGGCATACCGATCCAGCCTTTCTGCACTATCGCTCCGGTGCCTTCATGGCCGAGCGTTCGCGCCAGGTGCCGGGCATCGATCCGCTACGCGATGCCGCGCTGTCTTTCGCCGCCAGCGCCGATGACCCGGCCAGCGGGGGCCGCCACAAGGTGTGGGGCAGCAAACCGTTGTGGGTGCTGCCGCAGACCTCGACCATCGCGTCGCACCTGCCGAAAGCGCTGGGCACCGCGCTGGCCATCGAGAGCGGCAAGCGCCTGGGGCAGCCGTTGCCGATCCCGGCCGACAGCATCGTGCTGTGCTCGTTCGGCGACGCCTCGGCCAACCATGCCACCGCGCAGACCGCGTTCAACACCGCGATGTGGTCGGCCTACCAGAAGCTGCCGGCGCCGATCCTGTTCGTCTGCGAGGACAACGGGCTGGGCATTTCAGTGAAGACGCCGGAAGGCTGGATTGCCGAGCGCTTCAGCCGCCAGCCGGGGCTCGACTATTTCTTCGCTGATGGTCTCGACCTGGCCACCGGGCACGCCCAGGTGCAGGCGGCGGTGGAGCACTGCCGGCGCACGCGGCGGCCCACCTTCCTGCATCTGCGCACCACCCGCCTGATGGGCCACGCCGGCACCGATTTCGAGGTGGAATGGCGCGCGCTGCCGGAGCTGTGCGCGGCCGAGGCGCAGGATCCGCTGCTGCGCTCGGCGCAGATCGCGATGGAGTCGGGCTGGATGGATGCGGCCACCATCGAGGTCGCCTACGAAACGATGCGCGCGCGCTGCATGGCCGCGGCGGCGGATGCCGAAGGCCGCCCGACGCTGCAGTCGCTACAGGAGGTGATGGCGCCGCTGGCACCGTACACGCCGGCGGCGGTGCAGGCCGAGGCGCGGCGCGAGGTGCCCGCCGATGCGCGCGAAGCGCTGTATGGCGGTGTGGAGGCCCTGCCCGAGCGGCAGGCACCTCGGCACCTCGCCATCCAGATCAACCATGGGCTGCAGGAACTGCTGGCGAAGTATCCGCAGAGCCTGCTGTTCGGCGAGGACGTCGCGCAGAAGGGCGGTGTCTATACCGTCACCAAGGATCTGCTGCGCCGCTTCGGCCCACGCCGGGTGTTCAACACCCTGCTGGACGAGACCATGATCCTGGGCATGGCGCAGGGCCTGGCCAACATGGGCATGCTGCCGATCCCGGAGATCCAGTACCTGGCCTACCTGCACAACGCCATCGACCAGGTGCGCGGCGAAGCGTGCTCGCTGCAGTTCTTCTCCAATGACCAGTACCGCAACCCGATGCTGGTTCGGGTGGCCGGGCTGGGCTACCAGAAAGGCTTCGGTGGCCACTTCCACAACGACAATTCGATCACCGCGCTGCGCGACATTCCCGGCCTGGTGGTCGGTTGCCCGTCGCGCGGCGACGATGCGGTGATGATGCTGCGCTCGTTGGCCGCGCTGGCGCGGGTGGACGGGCGGGTGGCGGTGTTCCTGGAGCCGATCGCGCTGTACATGAGCAAGGACCTGCATGCGCCGGGCGATGGCCAGTGGCTGTTCGACTACCCCGCCCAGGGCCAGGCGCTGGTGCCGGGCGAAGGGCGGGTCTATGCGCCGGAGGCAGGCGACCTGGTGGTCTACACCTATGGCAACGGCGTGCCGATGGCGCTGCGCGCGGCGCGGGCAATCGAGCAGCAGCTGGGCTGGCAGGTGCGGGTGGTCGACCTGCGCTGGCTGGTGCCGCTGGATGCCGGCTTCATCGCCAGTCAGGCGGCCAGTGCGCGGCGGGTGCTGGTGCTGGACGAGGGCCGCCATAGTGGCGGGGTGGGCGAGGGCGTGGTCACCGCCCTGGTCGAGGCCGGTTTCGGCCACCTGCCATTGCGCCGGGTCTGCGGTGCCGATACCTATACGCCGCTGGCGGGGGCAGCAATGTTCGGGCTTCCAAGCGACAATGCGGTGATTGGCGCCGCCCTTGAACTGGCGCAGGAACCCTGATGTATGTGTGGATTGGCGGGAATGTTGTTGCCGGCGCCGGTGGCGTCGGCCGAGGTGCTGCAGGCGCAGGTCCTGGCCATGGGCGAGGCGCTGCACCACCGCGGGCCGGATGATGGCGGCAGCTGGGTGGATGCCGGGGCCGGCATCGCGCTGGCGCACCGTCGGCTGAGCATTCTCGACCTGTCGCCGCTGGGCCACCAGCCGATGGCCTCGTCCGATGGCCGCTACGTGATGGCCTACAACGGCGAGGTCTACAACTTCGCCGCCCTGCGTGCCGAACTGGAGCCGCTGGGGCATGTTTTCCGTGGCCACTCGGACACCGAGGTGCTGCTGGCAGCGATCCTGCAGTGGGGCATGGAAGACACCCTGCAGCGCTGCAACGGCATGTTCGCCATTGCGCTGTGGGACCGCCAGGAGCAGTGCCTGTGGCTGGCCCGCGACCGTGTCGGCAAGAAGCCGCTGTACTACGGCTGGGCCGGTGACACCCTGGTGTTCGGTTCGGAACTGAAGGCGCTGTGGCAGCACCCGGCCTTCGACAACGACATCGACCGTGACGCCCTGACCCTGCTGCTGCGGCTGGATTACATTCCGGCGCCGCACAGCATCCACCAGCGCTGCTACAAATTGATGCCGGGCCGCGTGCTGCGCCTGGATGCGGAAGCCGTGGCGGCGGGTGCGGCAGCGCACCGGCCGGAACAGGCGCAGCGCCCATACTGGGATGCCCGTGCACGCATGCAGGCGGCGCTGGCTGCGCCGTTCCAGGGCCGCATCGAGGAAGCCGAGGAGCAGCTGGACGGGCTGCTGCGTGACGCGGTCGCGCTGCGCATGGTGGCCGACGTGCCGGTGGGCGTGTTCCTGTCCGGCGGCACCGATTCGTCGCTGGTGGCCGCGCTGATGCAGGCACAAAGTGGCCAGCCGGTGCACAGCTTCAGTATCGGGTTCACCGGTTCGGGCCACGACGAGGCGCCGCTGGCCAAGGAACTGGCCGCGCATCTGGGCTGCGACCACACTGAACTCTACGTCAGCGGTGCCGATGCGTTGGCGGTGGTGCCGCAGTTGCCGGCGATGTTCGACGAACCCTTCGCCGATGCCTCGCAGGTGCCGACCGCGCTGGTCGCCCGCCTGGCGCGGCAGGGCGTGACCGTGGCGCTGTCCGGCGATGGTGGCGACGAGCTGTTCTTCGGCTATACCCGCTATGTACGCGCGCTGCGCAACTGGCAGATGCTGGGCCGTGTGCCGGGGCCGCTGCGGCGCTGGATGGGCGCGCGCTCCCGGCAGCAGGGCGAGGCCTCGCGTACCGGCGGCCTGGCCGCGCTGTTGGCAGAATCCGGCGCGCGTGGCATCGGTGACGTGTACCGCAACCGCATCTCGCGCTGGCGCGACCCGGCGGCGGCAGTGCCCGGGGCGCAGGCCGCGGGCAGCTTCTACGACCTGGCCGACCCGTTGCACGGTGCCGGCACACCGGCCGATGCGATGATGCTGGCCGATTACGTGACCTACCTGCCGGATGACCTGCTGTGCAAGGTCGACCGTACCTCGATGGCGGTCAGCCTGGAAGCCCGCGCACCGCTGTTGGATTCTCGCGTGGCCGAGTTCGCCTGGTCGCTGCCGCTGGGCTTCAAGCGCAGTGAAACCACCAGCAAGGTGCTGCTCAAGCGCGTGCTGGGCCGCTATGTACCGCAGTCGATGGTGCACCGGCCCAAGCGTGGTTTCGGCGCGCCGGTCAGTGACTGGCTGAAGGGCGACCTGCGGCCGTGGGCCGAAGATCTGCTGCAGCCCGCGCGGCTGGAGCAGGAGGGCGTGCTGTCGGCGGCCGCGGTACAGCCGCTCTGGCAGCAGTTCCTCGGCGGCCAGCGCAAGTGGCATACCCATCTGTGGAACGTGCTGATGTTCCAGGCCTGGCAGGCGCATTGGCGGCAGGTGCGCGCGGGCGTGACCGGCGGCTGATCTTCACCGGCATGCAAGGGCCCGGCGACTAGGCTGGGCCTCCCGCACCGTGAGGAGTATGTCCCGATGTCCGTCCACACCATCGCCGTGTTCGTCGGCAGCCTGCGCAAGGATTCCTGCAACCGCAAACTGGCCCATGCGCTGGAGAAGATTGCCGGCGACCGTGCGCGCTTCCAGTACGTGCAGATCGGTGATCTGCCGCTGTACGACCAGGACTTCGATGGCCACTATCCGGCGCAGGGTACCCGGCTGAAGGACCAGGTCCGTGCCGCCGATGCGGTGCTGTTCGTGACCCCGGAATACAACCGGTCGGTGCCGGGCGTGCTGAAGAACGCCATCGATATCGGCTCGCGCCCCTACGGTGACAGCGCGTTTGCCGGCAAACCGGCGGCGGTGATCGGCGCCTCCATCGGCCAGATCGGCACCGCCGTGGCCCAGCAGCACCTGCGCAACAGCCTGGCCTTCCTGGACATGCACGTGCTCGGCCAGCCCGAGGCGTTCATTCATTTCAAGGACGGCCTGATCGATGCCGATGGCACGGTCCACAATGAAGGCACGCAGAAATTCCTGCAGGGCTACGTGGACCGGTTCCTGGCGCTGATCGCGGTTCACGTCAAGGGCGATTGACGCCAGCGGTTGCCAGCCCCATCTGCGATAATGTCCGCTCGGGTGCCGCAATGGCGCCCGTCGCAGGCAGTGCGACGCCCCCACGCCAGTCTGGCCAGGCACCGGCGGATATCCCCCGTTTCTCCACGGCTTATCCACAGGCTTGTCCATGGCCGCCGGGGTCGGCGCATGCCTACACTCGTCCGGCCCACTTTCGCAGGAAACACCGCAGCATGTCCGCTCGCCCCGGCTTCCGTTCCAACCGCAGAGAGCGCGGTGAAGGCTTCGATCGCGATCGCGACGAGTCGCGCATCGACCAGTTGCGGGTACCGCCCCATTCGGTGGAAGCCGAGCAGGCGGTGCTGGGTGGCCTGATGCTGGCCCCGGAGGCCTATGACCGGGTCAATGACCAGCTGACCGAAGGCGATTTCTACCGCCGCGACCACCAGATGATCTATCGCGCGATCCGTGAGCTGTCCGAGCGCGAGCGGCCGTTCGATGCGGTGACCCTGGGCGAGTGGTTCGAATCGCAGGGCAAGATGGAACTGGTGGGCGATGGTGCCTACCTGATCGAACTGGCCAGTACCACGCCGTCGGCGGCCAACATCGTGGCCTACGCCGAGATCGTGCGTGACAAGGCGGTGCTGCGGCAGCTGATCCAGGTGGGTACCGACATCGTCAACGACGGTTTCCAGCCCGAGGGACGAGAGAGCAGCGAGCTGCTGGCCTCGGCGGAAAAGAGCGTGTTCGCCATCGCCGAACAGGGCGCACGCGGCCGTACCGATTTCGTGGCGATGCCCGGTGCATTGAAGGATGCCTTCGAAGAGCTGCGCAGCCGCTTCGAGAACGGCGGCAACATCACCGGCCTGCCGACCGGCTACAACGATTTCGATGCGATGACCTCCGGCCTGCAGCCGACCGACCTGATCATCCTTGCCGCGCGCCCGGCCATGGGCAAGACCACCTTCGCACTGAACATCGCCGAGTACGCGGCGATCAAGTCGAAGAAGGGCGTGGCGGTGTTCTCGATGGAAATGTCGGCATCGCAGCTGGCGATGCGCCTGATTTCCTCCAACGGCCGCATCAACGCACAGCGCCTGCGTACCGGCCAGCTGGAAGACGAGGACTGGAGCCGCGTCACCAGCGCGATCAAGATGCTGAAGGAAACCAAGATCTTCATCGACGACACGCCTGGCGTGTCGCCGGAAGTGCTGCGTTCCAAGTGCCGCCGCCTCAAGCGCGAGCATGATCTGGGCCTGGTGGTGATCGACTACCTGCAGCTGATGAGCGTGCCGGGCAACAGCGAAAACCGCGCGACCGAAATCTCGGAGATCTCGCGTTCGCTGAAGGGCCTGGCCAAGGAACTGCACGTGCCGGTGATCGCGCTGTCGCAGCTCAACCGCTCGCTGGAAACGCGTACCGACAAGCGCCCGGTGATGGCCGATCTTCGCGAATCGGGCGCAATCGAGCAGGATGCGGACATGATCGTCTTCATCTACCGCGATGATTACTACAACAAGGAAAATTCGCCGGACAAGGGCCTGGCCGAGATCATCATCGGCAAGCACCGTGGCGGCCCGACCGGGTCGTGCAAGCTGAAGTTCTTCGGCGAGTACACCCGCTTCGACAACCTGGCCCACGACTCGGTCGGTTCATTCGAATAACCGTAGTGCCGGCCGCTGGCCGGCAACCACCCCACGGCCGGCAAACCATTCGAAACGCCAAACGTCCGTATGTGGCGTGTAAATGACATGTAACGCGACGCTTTTACGATTCCGCCGCTGCTGCCCTTCGACGCCGCCCTTCGGCGTCCAGCGTGCCCAAGGAATCCGCCCCCATGCCGTCCCACGCTCCGCTTCGCCGCAATCTGCTGGCCCTGCTGGTCTGTGCTTCGCTGCCGTCGCTGGCTGCCGCTGAAACCGCCCCCGCCACCGACGCACAGTCGGCCACCACCCTCGATTCGGTCTCGGTGATCGGCCGCGGTGAAGCGCGCCAGGTGCAGCGCGTGACCGCCGAGGACATGAAGGTGCTGCCGCCGGGTGCCAATCCGCTGAAGCTGCTTGCAACCAAGCCGGGCGTGCATTTCGAATCGGCCGATGCCACCGGCGCCTACGAATGGTCCACCACCATCAGCCTGCGTGGCTTCAACCAGAACCGCCTGGGCTACACCCTTGATGGCATCCCGCTGGGCAACATGGCCTATGGCAACAGCAACGGCCTGCACATCAGCCGCGCGGTGATCAGCGAGAACCTGGGCGGTGCGGAGGTCTCCACCGGCATTGGCGCACTGGGTACGCCGTCCACCAGCAACCTTGGTGGCGTGTTCCAGTTCTACTCGATCGATCCGTCCACCGAGTATGGGGTCGTGCTGGCACAGAGCTTTGGTAGTGACAGCGCACGTCGCAGCTATGCACGCCTCGATACCGGCGAGCACCAGGGCTTTGCCGCCTACCTGTCCGGCGTGTATTCGGAAGGTGACAAGTGGAAGGGCAAGGGCTCGCAGGAGCTGAAGCAGTTCAACGGCAAGGCCACCTACAACTTCGGAACGGACAGCAGGATCACCGCGCTGTTCAACGCCTCGCGCCGCGTCGAGGCCGATTACCAGGATCTGTCGCTGGAAATGATCGATCGCCTCGGCTGGGACTGGGACAACTACGCGCCGGACTGGGATCGCGCCGTCGCCGCCGCACGCGGCAAGTTCAGCGGCGGCGTCAACAGCCCGTGGGATGCGTACTACTCCGGCCACGGCCTGCGCAACGATGACCTGTCCAGCATTGCCGGCGATTTCGGCCTGAACGAGTCGATGCGCTTGAAGGTCAATGTCTACAACCACAGCAACCGTGGCCAGGGCCACTGGTTCAGCCCGTCCAATCCGTCGAACCCGGGCACCAGCCGCGAGATTCCGATCTCGATCCGCACCACCGAGTACGCGATCGACCGTACCGGCGTGACCTCGGCGTTCACCTGGAACGTCGGTGGCCACGAACTGGAAGCCGGCCTCTGGTACGAGGACAACGGCCACAGCGTGCAGCGCAACTTCTACTACATCGACGGCCCGATCACCGACGACTTCTTCCTGCGCAACCCGGACCAGCGCGTGTGGCACCAGCGCTACACCACCATCACCCGCCAGTTCTACGTGCAGGATCGCTTCCGCCTGTTCGATGACCGCCTGACCATCGACATCGGCGCGAAGTCGCCGCATACCCGCACCAGCGTGCGCACGCCGCTGGGCAGCTATGCCGACAACAGCAGCCTGACCTCGAAGAAGGGCCTGCTGCCGCAGGCCGGCTTCAACTTCAAGCTCAACGAAGTCAACGAGATCTTCGGTTCGTTCGCCAAAAACGTCGCCGCCTATGCGCTGGGCGTGGGCAGCCCGTTCAATGTGCCGCAGGCCGCCTTCGATGCCAGCGCGAAGAACCTGAAGCCGGAACAGTCGCGCACCATCGAGCTGGGTTGGCGTGGCTACGGCCGCGGCTATGAAGCCTCGGTGGCGGTGTACGACGTCAAGTTCGACAACCGCCTGCTGGCCATCGCGCAGTGCGTGGGCATCCTCGGTTGCCCGGCACTGTTCTCCAACGTCGGTTCGGTGACCAGCCGCGGCGCCGAGGCGACCCTGCAGCTGAAGCCGATGCAGGACCTGACCTGGTCCAATGCGCTGTCCTGGAATGACAGCACCTACGACAACGACTACGTGAACAACGGCGTGGTGCCGACCCGCGGCAAGACGACCGTCGACACCCCGGAATGGATGTTCGCCAGCACCCTGGCGTGGACCCCGGGCCCGTGGGACCTGCGCCTGGCCGCCAACCATGTCGGCAAGCGCTACGTGACCTATACCAACGATGTGTCGGTGCCGAGCTACTGGCTGGTCAACGCCTCGGCGGCCTATGACTTCGGCAAGCTCGGCCCGGCGCAGAACCTGACCGTAGCGCTGAACCTGACCAACCTGACCGACAAGCGCTACCTGTCCTCGATCAACACCAATGGCACCTACGCCGCTGACCCGACCCGCAGCCTGGCGACCATGCAGGTCGGCGCGCCGCGCCAGGTGATGGCCACCGCTACCGTGCGCTTCTGATGCGCGGGCCTGTCGATCCGGAAAGCCGTCGTCGCCTGCTGCGCATGGCGTGGCAGGGCACGGGGGCGGCGATCGCGCTGGCGGCGATGCCGGGGTTGGCCACGGCCGGCCCACGGCCGCGGCTGGGGCGCGATCCGTTCACCCTCGGTGTCGCCGCCGGTGATCCGGATCCACAGGGGGCCGTATTGTGGACGCGGCTGGCACCGGACCCGCTCAATGGCGGCGGCATGCCGTCGCGGGCGGTGCCGGTGCGCTGGTTCGTGGCCGAGGACCCGGGCATGCGCCGGCTGGTGCAGCGGGGGACTGCGGCCGCGGTGCCCGAGCTGGCGCATTCGGTGCACGTGGAGGTCAACGGCCTGCGCCCAGGCCGCGACTACTACTACCGTTTCGCCTGCGACGGCGATGAGGAAAGCGCGGTCGGCCACTTCCGCACCGCGCCGCCGCTGGACACGCAACTGCAGCAGCTTCGGTTGGCCCTGTGCACCTGCCAGGCCTGGAACAGCGGCTACTACCCGGTCCTGCGCGATATCGCGCAGAGCGATGTCGACCTGGTGCTGCATGCCGGGGACTACCTGTACGAATACAGCCCGCTGCAGAACGCGCGTGGTCGTGCGCTGGATGCGCAACGCTTCAGTGGCGAGACCGTCAGCCTGGAGCGCTACCGTGACCAGTACGCGCTGTACAAGCTCGATCCGGATCTGCAGGCCGCGCACGCCGCACATGCGTTCGCGGTGATCTGGGACGACCATGAAGTGCAGAACGATTACTCCGGCATCCACCCGGAAAAACCCGGCGTATCAACGGAGGACTTCATCATCCGCCGCGCCGCCGCCTACCGCGCGTTCTACGAGCATCTGCCGATGCGCAGCACACCTGCGGGCAACGGCGGCCTGCGCGTGCATCGGCGCCTGCGTTACGGCGATCTGGCACAGCTGACCCTGCTCGATTGCCGCCAGTTCCGCCCGGCCAATCCCTGTGGCGTGGGCGAGTCGCCACGCTGTGATGCTGCACTGGACCCGCGCATGAGCATGCTCGGCACGGGCCAGGAGGTGTGGTTCGCGCAGTCGATGGCGGCCGCGCAGGGCACGCGCTGGAACGTGGTGGTGCAGCAGTTGCTGATGGCGCAGCTGCGGCTGGACGGTGGCACGCCACGCGAGCGCTTCTGGAATGACGCCTGGGATGGCTATCCCGCCGCACGTAACCGGCTGCTGCAGGCGATGCAGGCAGGCGGGCAGGGCAATGCCATCGTGCTGGGCGGCGACTGGCATTCCACCTTCGTCAACGACCTGAAGCTGGATTTCGACGCGGCCAGTGCGCCGGTCGTAGCCACCGAATTCATCGCCCCGGCGATCAGCAGTGGCGGCGACGACACGCCGTACGGGCCGTACTACGGGCCGTCGATACCGCAGAACCCGCATATCCGTTACTTCGACGGTGACCGCCGTGGCTGGTGGAAGCTGCAGCTGAACCGGCAGACCGTGGACGCGGAACTGCGCTTCGCCGACAGCGTGCTGCGTGCGGACGCTGCGGTGCGCACCGCGGCGCGTTTCCAGGTGACCCACGGCCGCCCGGGCGCGGTCCCGGTGTAAATCCCTGTGGTAGTGCCGGCCGCTGGCCGGCAATCTCCTGAATCTCCGGTTTCCCCGCAATCGGTTTCATCGCCCCCAGCCCGGGTTTCGTCGCAAACCGTTTGCGGGCGGCCAGAGCGGGGCGCCAAGGTGTCCGCAGGCGGCAAGGTGCCGCCACAAGGAGACCGTGATGAAGACCCTGTTCGCGCTCGGCGTGTGGTGCCTGCTGTTCGTGCTGTGCTGGCCGCTGGCGATCCTCGCCCTGATCGCCTGGCCGTTCGTGTGGCTGCTGAGCCTGCCGTTCCGCCTGGTCGGCATCACCTTCTCGGCGCTGTTTGCGTTCCTGCGCGCGCTGTTCATGCTGCCCGCGCGCCTGCTCGGCGGCTGCCCGGTGGCGGCATGAGGGCTGTGTTGCTGGTCGCGCTGGCATTGCTCGCGGGGCCGGCACTGGCCACACCGGTGCCGCCGTCCGCATGGCTGGAACGCCAGCAGACCGCCGCTGCCGATGAGGCGGATGCTGCAGCGGCCAGGGCGGTCAAACCCAAGGAGCGCTGCCGGGTGGTGAAGGAGTGGAAGGCCGGTGAAACCGTGGTCCAGCACCGGATCTGTGATGATCCGCCGAAGAAGCCGGCTGGAAAGGTGTAGCGCCGAGCCGATGCTCGGCTCTTTTCCCGGGATAGCCGAGCGTGGGCTCGGCTCTACATCATCAGCGCAATCAAAAAACCCCGCCGAGGCGGGGTTTTTTGTTTGCTGGAGTGTGCCGGCCAGCGGCCGGCACTACCGGCGAACGATCAGTTCGCCTTGTGGATAGCGCGCTTGCTGACCGCCATCGCGGCGTCGTGGATCACTTCCGACAGCGACGGGTGAGCGTGGCAGATGCGGGCCAGGTCATCGGCCGAGCCGCTGAACTCCATGGTCAGCACGCCTTCGTGCACCAGCTCGGAGACGTTGGCGCCGACCAGGTGCATGCCGAGGATGCGATCGGTTTCAGCATGGGCCAGGATCTTCACGAATCCTGCCGGCTCGATCATCGCCACGGCACGGCCGTTGGCGGCGAACGGGAAGCTGCCGGCCTTGTACGGAATGCCTTCGGCCTTCAGCTGTGCTTCGGTCTTGCCGACCCATGCCAGCTCCGGCTCGGTGTAGATGACCCACGGGATGGTGTCGAAGTTGACGTGGCCCGGCAGGCCGGCGATCAGCTCAGCCACCGCGATGCCTTCCTCGAAGCCCTTGTGCGCCAGCATCGGGCCGCGCACGCAGTCGCCGACCGCCCACACGCCGTTGACGCCGGTGTGGCAGTGCGCGTCGACTTCGATCTGGCCGCGCTCGTTGATCTTGACGCCGGTGCCTTCGGCCAGCAGGCCCTTGGTGGCGGCGCGACGGCCAACGGCCACCAGCAGCTTGTCCACGGTCAGGGTCTTTTCGCCTTCGCTGTCGGTGTAGGTGACAACGACTTCCTTCTTCTTGCCCTTGCCGGTGATCTCGGTCTTGGAGACCTTGGCGCCGAGGCGGATGTCCAGGCCCTGCTTCTTGAATTCCTTGGCAGCGGTCTTGGCCACTTCGGCGTCGGCCACGGCCAGGAAGTCCGGCAGTGCTTCCAGGATGGTGACTTCAGCGCCCAGGCGCTTCCACACGCTGCCCAGTTCCAGGCCGATCACGCCGGCGCCGATCACGGCCAGGCGGTTCGGCACTTCGGTGAAGTCCAGGCCGCCGACGTTGTCGACGATGGTCTCGCCGTCGAACTTGGCGAACGGCAGTTCGATCGAATCCGAACCGGCCGCGATGATGACGTTGGTGCCCTTCAGCTCGACGATGGAACCGTCATGCTGGGTGACCTTGACCACGTTGCCCGGCTGCAGTTCGCCGAAGCCGTAGTAGGCGGCGACCTTGTTGGCCTTGAACAGCATGCCGATGCCGCCGGTGAACTGCTTGACGATCTTGTCCTTGCGGCCAACCATCGCCTCGACGTCGATCTTGGCATCCTTGAAGCTGATGCCGTGGTCGCCAAAGATGTGGCCCATGTTCCAGAACTGGCGCGAGGAATCCAGCAGCGCCTTGGACGGGATGCAGCCCACGCGCAGGCAGGTGCCGCCCAGCGCCGGCTTGCCGTCCTTGCCCAGCGCTGCGTCGATGCAGGCGGTCTTCAGGCCCAGCTGGGCCGCGCGGATGGCAGCGTGGTAACCGGCCGGGCCGGCACCGATGACGACGACGTCGAATTGTTCAGCCATTGAATTATTCCTTGATGCATTACCAGAACCCCTCCGCGCAGGCGCGGAGGGGCGGGAGGTGTCTTACAGGCCGAACAGCATGCGGCCCGGGTTTTCCAGCTGGTTCTTGATGTCCACCAGGAACTGCACCGAGTCCTTGCCGTCGATGATGCGGTGGTCGTACGACAGCGCCAGGTACATCATCGGCGCGATCACGACCTGGCCGTTCTGGGCGATCGGACGCTCCTTGATGGCATGCATGCCCAGGATGGCGCTCTGCGGCGGGTTGATGATCGGGGTCGACAGCAGCGAACCGAAGGTGCCGCCGTTGGTCACGGTGAAGGTGCCGCCCTGCAGTTCTTCCAGGCTCAGCTTGCCATCACGGGCCTTCTTGGCGTAGTCGGCGATGGTCTTCTCGATGTCGGCGAACGACATGCGCTCGACGTTGCGCAGGACCGGCGTGACCAGGCCCTTCTCGGTCGACACGGCGATCGAGATGTCCGAGTAGCCGTGGTAGATGATGTCGTCGCCGTCGATCGAGGCGTTGACCAGCGGGAAGCGCTGCAGGGCATTGGCAGCGGCCTTCACGAAGAAGCTCATGAAGCCCAGCTTGATGCCGTGTGCCTTGACGAACTCGTCCTGCAGTTCCTTGCGCGCAGCCGAGACCTTGGACAGGTCGACTTCGTTGAAGGTGGTCAGCATGGCGGTGGAGTTCTTCGACTCCATCAGGCGCTCGGCGATGCGCTTGCGGATGCGGGTCATCGGCACGCGCTCTTCCGGACGTGCGCCACCGGCCTTGCCGGCGCCGCCGTTGCGGGCGAAGTTGACGATGTCTTCCTTGGTCACTGCGCCGCGACGGCCGGTGCCGTCGACGTCGGCCGGGTTCACGCCTTCGGTGATGGCGGTGAAGCGGGCGCCCGGCGGCAGGGTGTCGGCGGCCGACTTGGCAGCCGGGGCCGGAGCAGCAGCGGCGGCCGGTGCGGCAGCGGCCGGAGCGGCCTCGGCCTTCTTCTCTTCAGCGGCCGGAGCCGGGGCAGCAGCGACGGCGCCTTCCTCGATGATCGCCACGACCTGGCTGGAGGTCACGGTCGAGCCTTCGGCGAACTTGATTTCCTTGAGCACGCCGTCGACCGGCGACGGCACTTCCAGGACGACCTTGTCGGTTTCCAGGTCAAGCAGGTTTTCGTCGCGCTTGACGGCGTCGCCCACCTTCTTGTGCCAGGTGGCGATGGTGCCGTCGGCGACGGATTCGGGCAGTACCGGGGCTTTGACTTCGGTGGCCATTGCGGGAGCTTCCTGGTTTGTCTTCTAAATAGGGGGAGGATTATTCAGCGAACGTGTCGTTGAACGGGTTGACCAGTGCATCGGCGACCAGCTGCTGCTGTTCGCGGACGTGGTCAGCCATGTGACCGGCAGCCGGCGAAGCCGAACGTGCGCGACCGGCGTAGTGCAGGTTCTGGCCATCGGCCAGGCAGAACTGCAGGTGGTGGCGGATCTGGTACCACGCACCCTGGTTCTGCGGTTCTTCCTGCGTCCACACCACGTCGGTGGCCTTGCCGTACTTCTTCAGTTCGGCAGCCAGCAGCGCACGCGGGAACGGGTACAGCTGCTCCACGCGGATGATCGCCACGTCGTCCTGGCCACGCTTGGTCTGGTCTTCCAGCAGGTCGTAGTAGACCTTGCCCGAGCACAGCACCACGCGCTTGACCTTCTTGGCGTCCGCATTGGCGTCGCCGATCAGGTGCTGGAACTCGCCGTTGGCCAGTTCGTCCAGGGTCGACACGGCCAGCTTGTGGCGCAGCAGCGACTTCGGCGACATCACCACCAGCGGCTTGCGGGTGGTCAGGTGCTGCTGGCGACGCAGCATGTGGAAGGCCTGCGCCGGGGTCGACGGCACCACCACCAGCATGTTCTCCAGTGCGCACAGCTGCAGGAAGCGCTCCAGGCGCGCCGAGCTGTGTTCCGGACCTTGCCCTTCATAACCATGCGGCAGCAGCAGGGTCAGGCCGGAGATGCGGCCCCACTTTGCTTCACCGGCGGCGATGAACTGGTCGATGACGACCTGGGCACCGTTGGCGAAGTCGCCGAACTGGCCTTCCCAGATGCACAGCGTGTTCGGATCGGTGGTGGAGAAGCCGTACTCGTAGGCCATCACCGCTTCTTCGCTCAGCAGCGAATCGATGACGGTGGCCTTCTCCGGCGAATCCACCAGCTGCCGCAGCGGCATGTAGTAGTTGTCGGTCTTCTGGTCGTGCAGGATCGCGTGGCGGTGCGTGAACGTACCGCGACCCACGTCCTGGCCGACCAGGCGCAGGGCACTGCCTTCGTCGAGCAGGGTGGCGTAGGCCAGGTTCTCGGCAAAGCCCCAGTCGCCCGGGATCTCGCCAGCGGCCATCTTGCGGCGGTCGTCGTAGACCTTGGCCACGCGCGAGTGCAGCTGCACTTCGTCCGGAATGGTGTTGATCAGCTTGGCCAGCTCGACCAGCTTGTTCTTCTCGACCTTGGTCGAGATCGGGTCGGACAGCTTGCCTTCCAGCAGCTTCGGCCAATCGACGAACAGCGGGCTGGTCGGCGGGGTCTTCTCGACCTTGGCCAGCTCGGTGGTCACTTCACCGGCATCCAGCTTCTCGCGGTAAGCATCGACCATCGCCTTGCCGGCACCGGCGGCGATCACGCCCGCCTTTTCCAGCTGCTCGGCGTACATCTCGCGGGTGGTGGCGTGCTTGCGGATCACCTGGTACATCAGCGGCTGGGTGATCGCCGGTTCGTCGGCCTCGTTGTGGCCCCAGCGGCGGTAGCACATCAGGTCGATGACCACGTCCTTGGCGAACTTCTGGCGGAACTCGAAGGCCAGCTGCGCGGCGAACACAACGGCTTCCGGATCATCGCCGTTCACGTGCAGCACCGGGGCGGCGATCATCTTCGCCACGTCGGTGGCATAGCGCGTGGAACGCGTGTCCAGCGGGTTGGAGGTGGTGAAGCCGACCTGGTTGTTGACCACGATGTGCACGGTGCCGCCGACGGCGAAGCCGCGGGCCTGCGACATCTGGAACAGTTCCATGACCACGCCCTGGCCGGAGAAGGCCGCGTCGCCGTGGATCAGGATGGGCATGACCTGCTTGCGCGCGGTGTCCTTGCGGCGCTCCTGGCGCGAACGCACGGAACCGGCCACGACCGGGTCGGCGATTTCCAGGTGCGACGGGTTGAACGCCAGCGCCAGGTGCACCGGGCCGCCATCGGTGGCGACGTCGGCGGAGAAGCCCATGTGGTACTTCACGTCACCGGCCGAGGCGTGCTCGTCGTGCTCGAACTTGCCTTCGAATTCGTCGAACAGCTTGCGCGGGTTCTTGCCCAGGGTGTTGACCAGCACGTTCAGGCGGCCGCGGTGGGCCATGCCGATCACCACGTCCTTGACGCCATCCTTGCCGGCGCTGCGGATGATGGTGTCCATCATCGGGATCAGCGAGTCGCCGCCTTCCAGCGAGAAGCGCTTCTGGCCGACGTACTTGGTGTGCAGGTAGCGCTCCAGGCCTTCAGCCGCGGTCAGGCGCTCCAGTGTGCGGCGCTGGGTATCAGCGTCCAGCTGGTAGTTGCCACCGGCCAGTTCCAGCTTCTTGTAGATCCACTGGCGCTGCTCGACCTCGGAGATGTGCATGAACTCCGCACCGATCGAGCCGGTGTAGGTCGCCTTCAGGCGTGCCAGCAGGTCGCGCAGCTTCATGCGCGGCTGGCCACCGACGCCGCCGGTGCTGAACTCGCTGTTGAGGTCACCATCGGACAGGCTGTGGAACGGCAGGCCCAGGTCCGGGGTGTTGACCGGTGCGGCCAGGCCCAGCGGATCGAGGCGGGCGTCCAGGTGGCCGCGCGAACGGTAGGCAGTGATCAGACGACCGACATTGCGCTCGCGCTCGTCGCCTGCACCGTTGCCGGTACCGGCCTTCAGCGCATCCTTGGCCGCGTCCGCAATGTGGGAGATGACGGCCGAGTGCGGAATGTCACCTGCTTCACGGCCCTTGAAGCCGTCGAAGTAGGTTTTCCATTTGGGATCGACACTATCCGGGGAGACCAGGTACTGCTCGTACAGGTCCTCGACATAGGAGGCGTTGCCGCCGGCGAGTTGCGAAGATTGCGCAAACTGCTTCAGTTGATTGTCCACGATGGAGGGTGTTGATTCGCTTTGTGGGGTATGGCTTCAGAAGGACCCGGCAGGAAGATGAATAGCCCTGCGCGGGCGCGTTCAAACAGCCAAATTGTACCCCCAACCGGACACGAAGGGGCACCACCAGAGGTATCGCGCGTCCCCCGGTGCCGGTTCCAGACAGGTTGAGTCAGCCCGCTCCGCTCAGATGCCGAGCGCGCGCAGTTCGCTGCAATCACGCGAACGGTCCCAGACGCGCTGCAATTGCTGCTCGAACGGCTGCGAACGTGCCGGCAGCGCGATGCCGGCTTCGCCGTCGAGGCGATGGCCGATCAGACGAAAGTAGAAGTCGCCCGCATCGTTGAGCAGACAGGCCGAGGCCAGAGCACGGTCGACCGGGTCGGTGACCTCGCGGAACTGGATCACGCTGGGCAGGCGCTGGGCCAGCGCCAGCAGCGGTGCCCCGGCAGAGGCGATCGCGGCGGCGTCGTGCACGATCACCCGCAGCTGCTTGTCGTGGCGGGCGGTGACGAAGCGGCGCAGGGCGGCCTGTATCGGGGGCGCATCGAGCAGCCCGGGGTCCAGCTGGCGGCTATGCAGCCACAGCTGGCGACGGGCGCGGTGGATGATGGCCGTGGTGATGGCCACCGCCTCGGCGCGGCTGTCGATGGCGCTGGCCGCGCCCAGCCGGCGGCGCATCTGCTGGTGGCCGATGCCGGCCTCCTCGAACACCTCGCCTTCGGGCAGGAAACCCTGGCGGGCATAGAAGTCACGGGCGGGCAGCTGGGCGTGCAGATGCAGCTCGGGCAGGCCGAGCCGGCGCCCGGCCTCCACCAGTGCTTCCAGCAGGGCCCCGCCGACCCCGCGGCTGCGATGGCTGGCCAGCACCGCCATGCGGCCGATGCGGCCATCCGGGGCCAGCCGGCCCGTGCCGACCGGCTGGTTGTCACTGTCCAGCGCCAGCACATGGGCACTGACCGGGTCCAGCGCATCGCGTTCCAGCTCGGCGGCGATGCCCTGTTCCTGCACGAACACGCGTTGGCGCACCTCGTGGATGGCAACGTGGGCATCGGCGTGGCTGACCTGCTGGACCCGGATCATGGCGATGGCTCAGGCCCGACCGGCGCTGTCGTCTTCTTCGTCGTCCTCGAAGTTGACGATGACCTCGATGCCGTCGTCGTGCACGGTCACGGAGTGGACATCGTCGGACACCGCGTCGGCGTCGATCGCATCCACGCGGTCGCGGCCTTCGACGACCTCGCCGAGCGCCACGGCATCCTCGCCGTCTTCCTCGTCTTCGGCCTCGTATACCTCATTCGGGTCGATCAGCTGGAACACCCCGCCGACCAGCAGCTGCTGGACCACGGCACGGCCCTTGTCGGACAGGCCGCGATAAGCGGCGGCGTCCAGCTGTTCGGTGCCCGCCAGGCGCTGCGCGTCCTTCACCGGCAGCGCGAAGTCCTGGCCGCTGACATACAGGCTGGCGCCACGCTTGGCCCGGCGCCAGGCCAGGCGGGCCCACGGGTGGCGCTGCAGCAGCAGGCCCGAGGCCAGGGCCTGGACCACTTCTTCCTGTGCCGGTGCGGCCTGGTGGGCCATCACTTCGCCGGCCGCGCGGTAGGTGGTGATGAAGCGGCCGAACCAGTCGCCCAGCTTGTCCGGGTCGTTCATGCGGATGGCGTTGAGCGCGGTGATCACCCGCGCCATCGCCACCGTGTCGATTTCGTTCGGGTCGGCCGGCACCTTCAGGTCGGCATCCTGGTAGCGGATGTTCTCGTCGGCATCGGCGATCAGGGTGTCCAGGTAGTCGCTGATCAGCTCGGCCGAAGACGGCGCGCGCATGCCGAACGAGAATGTCAGGCAGGGATCTTCGGCGACGCCGTGGTGCGGCACGTTCGGCGGCAGGTACAGCATGTCGCCCGGCGCCAGCACCCAGTCGTGGGTCGGCTTGAACACCTTCAGCAGTTTCAGTTCCACGTCCGGGCGGAAGCCCAGCGGCGGCTGCTTGCCCTTGATCGATTCGCTGGCGTCGATCTGCCACCGGCGATGGCCATGGGCCTGCAGCAGGAACACGTCGTACTGGTCGACATGGGCGCCGACCGAGCCGCCGGTGGCGGCGAAGCTGATCATCACGTCATCCATGCGCCAACGCGGCAGGAAGCTGAAGTGCTCGATCAGGGCGCGCACGTCCGGGTCCCACTTGTCCACGTCCTGCACCAGCAGGGTCCAGTCGTGGTCGGGGAGGGCGGGGAACACGTCTTCCTGGAATGGACCGGTGCGCACGCGCCAGCCGTCCTGGGTCTTGTCGTGCTCGATCAGGCGTGCCAGCACGCCTTCCTCGCAGGCCAGCCCGGCCAGGTCTTCCGGCTGCACCGGGGTCTGGAAGTTGGGGAAGGCGTTGCGGATCAGCAGCGGGCGTTTCTGCCAGAAGTCGCGCAGGAAGGTGGCCGGCGCCATGCCCAGCGGCTGGCCGGGGCGGGCGGTGACTTCGATGAGGGGGGCGGAGGACTTGCGGGCGGCCATGGGGGAATCCTTGCAGCGGAAAGCGGGAGGGGCGGCGCGGCGGGCCGCCTGAGATCTCCATTGTCCGCCGTTCGTGGGGATTGCGCACGTGCGCGGGTTTGTCGCGGGGTGTCCGGCCAACGGCGGAGCCCCTCGTGGCGGGGTGGTTGGTCGCGCAAAGCGCCGGCTTCCTGGGCTGGGCCGGGCGGGGTGGGGTCGCGGGACACGCCGTGAACCCATCCATGGGGGCTCGATGGCGCCATCCATGGCGCCAACGGTCCCGCGAACCCACCCCGCCCGGCCCCTGACAGTTTCCTGCGCGGCCCGCCACGGAATGGAAGAAGAAAAAGCAAGGCAAAAGCGGGTCGCGCGCTGCGCTTGCTCATCCCAAAACAAAAGAGGGACGCGGCGAAGCCGCGTCCCTCTTTCAAATTCCGTCCCGACAACCCCACGCTCTTCGATCCGTCACCGGAAATCTGTCAGAGGCGGGGCGGGAGGGGCCAGCGGGACCGTTGGCGCCATGGATGGCGCCATCGAGCCCCCATGGACGGGTTTACGGCGTGTCCCGCTGGCCCATCCCGACCCGCCCAGCTAGCAGCAATCCAGAGCCGCTCTTGACGTTGCTGTTGCCGTTGCCGTTGCCGTAGAGCCTGCCGCAGGCAGCGCCCGCGGCCGCGGCCGCAAAGGAAACTCCTTAAATCTTCTTCGCCAGCGACTCGGCCAGGCCGGTGTAGCTGCCCGGGGTCATCTCCAGCAGGCGCTGCTTCGCATCCGCCGGCAGCTCCAGCCCCTGCACGAACGCACGCATCGACTCGGCGGTGATGCCCTGGCCGCGGGTCAGCGCCTTCAGCTGCTCGTACGGGTTCGGCAGGCCGTGGCGGCGCATCACCGTCTGCACGGCCTCGGCCAGCACTTCCCAGGCCGCGTCCAGATCGGCATCCAGGCGCTGCGGGTTCACTTCCAGCTTGCCCAGGCCCTTGGCCAGCGAATCCAGCGCCACCTGGCTGTGGCCGAACGCGGTGCCCAGCGCACGCAGCACGGTGGAGTCAGTCAGGTCACGCTGCCAGCGGCTGATCGGCAGCTTCGCGCTGAAGTGCTCGAACAGCGCGTTGGCAATGCCGAAGTTGCCTTCCGCATTCTCGAAGTCGATCGGGTTGACCTTGTGCGGCATCGTCGACGAGCCGACTTCGCCTTCCTTCAGGCGCTGCTTGAAGTAGCCCAGCGAAACGTAGCCCCAGATGTCACGGGCCAGGTCGATCAGGATGATGTTGGCGCGGCGTGCGGCATCACCGATCTCGGCGATGTTGTCGTGCGGTTCGATCTGCGTGGTGTACGGGTTGAACACCAGGCCCAGGCCGGTCACGAAGCGCTCGGCGAAGGCCGGCCAGTCCACGTCCGGGTAGCTGGCGATGTGGGCGTTGTAGTTGCCCACCGCGCCATTGATCTTGCCGGTCAGTTCGACCGCGGCAATCTGCCTGCGCTGGCGTTCCAGGCGGGCGACCACGTTGGCCAGTTCCTTGCCCAGGGTGGTCGGCGAGGCGGTCTGGCCGTGGGTGCGCGACAGCATCGACTGACCGGCCTGGGCGTGCGCCAGGCTGCGCAGGCTGTTGGCGATGCCGTCCAGGGTCGGCAGCAGCACCTCGCGGCGGGCCTGTTCCAGCATCAGGCCGTAGCTGAGGTTGTTGATGTCTTCGCTGGTGCAGGCGAAATGCACGAATTCCAGCGCCGGGGCCAGCTCGGCGTCGTCCTTCAGCTGTTCCTTGATGAAGTACTCCACCGCCTTGACGTCATGGTTGGTGGTGCGTTCGATCTCCTTCACGCGCGCGGCCTGGACCGGGCTGAAGCTGGCGGCCAGGGCGCGCAGGCGGGCGACGGCGGCGTCGGAGAACGGGGCCAGTTCGACGATGCCCGGCTCGGCGGCCAGGGCCAGCAGCCACTCCACTTCGACCGTGATGCGGGCCTTGATCAGGCCGTACTCGGAGAAGATCGGGCGCAGGGCGTCGACCTTGCCGGCATAGCGGCCATCGAGCGGGGACAGGGCGAGCAGGGCGGAATCGGACATGTCGGCAGGGCTGGGGCGAGCGGCGGGGGCCATATTCTACGACGTGCCGGTGAGGTAGTGCCGGCCGCTGGCCGGCAACCACGCCCGGCCCACGCTTCCATGGATTGCCGGCCAGCGGCCGGCACTACCCCTTGCGCGTGCAGATCGGCCCTGCGGATGAAACGATCTGGCCCGCCCTCGTCATCCCACGCTGCGGGCAAGGGAGTATCGTTGGCGCAGCCGCCAGCCCGGGAAGCGACACCCTGCCAGCCGCCGCTTCCCTTTCCCCAACTGAAGTAGTGCGGAGTTGATGCAATGAGCAAAGCTGCAAGCAAGGGTTTCAGAATCGAACACGACAGCATGGGCGAGCTGCAGGTGCCTGCGGACGCCCTGTGGGGCGCCCAGACCCAGCGTGCCGTGCAGAACTTCCCGGTGTCGGGCCAGCGCATGCCGCGCGGTTTCATCCGTGCCCTGGGCCTGGTCAAGGGCGCCGCCGCGGGCGTCAACGCAGAACTGGGCCACCTGCCGAAGAACGTGGCCAAGGCCATCCAGACCGCTGCCGCCGAAGTGGCCGCCGGCAACTGGGACGCGCAGTTCCCGATCGATGTCTATCAGACGGGTTCTGGCACGTCCTCGAACATGAATGCCAACGAGGTCATCGCCACCCTGGCCAACCGTGCCGGCAAGGCGGGCAAGACCAGTGTGCACCCCAATGACCACGTCAACCAGGGGCAGAGCTCCAACGACGTGATTCCGACCGCGTTGCGGGTGTCGGCGGTGTTGGCGACGCATGAGCAGCTGCTGCCGGCGCTGGTGCACCTGCGCAAGACCCTGGACAAGAAGGGCCGCAGCCTGCGCAAGGTGGTCAAGACCGGCCGCACCCACCTGATGGATGCGATGCCGCTGACCTTCGAGCAGGAATTCGGCGCGTGGTCGGCGCAGCTGGCGTCGGCGCAGGAGCGTATCGAAGACAGCCTCAAGCGCGTGCGCCGGCTGCCGCTGGGTGGCACCGCCATCGGCACCGGCATCAATGCCGATCCGCGCTTCGGTGCACAGGTGGCCAAGGCACTGAAGCAGCAGACCGGTTTCAAGTTCGACAGTGCCGAGAACAAGTTCGAAGGCCTGGCCGCACAGGACGACGCGGTGGAGCTTTCCGGTCAGCTCAATGCGCTGGCGGTGGCGCTGATCAAGATCGCCAACGACCTGCGTTGGATGAACGCCGGTCCGCTGGCCGGGCTGGGCGAGATCGAACTGCCGGCGCTGCAGCCGGGCAGCTCGATCATGCCGGGCAAGGTCAACCCTGTGATTCCGGAAGCGACGGTGATGGCCTGTGCACAGGTGATCGGTCACCACACTGCGATCACCGTGGCCGGGCAGACCGGCAACTTCCAGCTCAACGTCACCCTGCCGCTGATCGCAGTGAACCTGCTCGATGGCATCGGCCTGCTGGCCAACGTGTCCACCCTGCTGGCCGACAGTGCGATTGCCGGGCTGAAGGTGCGCGAGGACCGCGTTGCCGAGGCGCTGGCGCGCAACCCGATCCTGGTTACCGCCCTCAACCCGATCATCGGCTACGAGAAGGCTGCGGCGATTGCCAAGCGCGCGTACAAGGAACAGCGCCCGGTGCTGGATGTGGCGCTGGAGGACAGTGGGCTGGAGGAGGCCGAGCTGCGTCGCCTGCTGGACCCGACCGCGCTGACCGCCGGTGGCATCCAGGCCGGTGGGGGCGGCGCCGGCGGTTGATCGGCCGGTTGTAGAGTCGAGCCACGCTCGACGGTTGTTCCGGAGTCGAGCATGGCTCGACTCTACAGAAAGCAGAAACGCCGCCCTTTGGGCGGCGTTTTTTTTCAGCGACGGTCGGCGACGATGTTGCCGAAGGTGTCGGTGTAATCCTTGAACTCCGGGATGCGCTGGATCAGGTCCGCCGGAATCACGACCATGCCCTCCGGCGGTTGGATCTTCACCGGCTGCATGTTCGGATCGGCCGGTGCGGCCACCAGGGTGTTCTGGCGCAGCACCTGCAGCTTGCCGAACATGGTCTGCAGCATCTGTTTCTGCCCGTCGTCCAGCGGAATCTGGATCTCGTCCATCTTCATCGTGCCGTCGGCGAGGATGATGATGTTCGGCGCGGGCGGGCGACGCACGGTGACCATGCCTTCGCTGACGGAAATCTTGGGCTTGCCACGCTCGGCGCGGTGGTTGCGGTACTCCTGGTCACAGCCGGCCAGGCCAAGGCAGAGCAGGGCGGTCAACAGCAGAAACAGCTTCTTCATGACATTCGGTTCGGGGGCGTCCGGGGCCGCCATTGTAAGCCGGGCGGCGCACTACGGCCGGCAGCCGGACGCCGCTGCCGGCCGGGTGCGCTGATCTGTCACAGGCCTAGCGCTGGACCACGGTGTCCTTGCCGCAGTCGTCCACGTCGCTCTGGTCCATGGTCGCGTAGGGCTTGAATGCCGGCAGTTCACGTGCGAGCGCCTGCTGGCTGGCCAGCATCGCCGGAAGGCGGTCGCAGATGCGCTTGGCCTGGGCTTCGATCTTCTCGGCTTCGGCATTGATGCGCTTTTCGACACCTTCGCTGTCGCCACTGAAAATGCCCTTCAGCGCTTCGCCGGCAGCACTGGCACCCAGTTTGGCGCCGGCCAGGCCGACATCCATGCCGTCCATCGCGATGGCGACCACGTGGCCGCGGTAGTCCTGCAGATGACGGCGCTGGATATCGTTGGCGGCGATCTCCTTGCCCGCGATCAGCAGGCGGCCATCCGGCGTGATCTCCGCACGCGGCTGCTTGTCCGCCGAGATCTTGATGTTGCCCTGGGCGATATCCTTGCGGGCATCGTCCATGGCGTTCCTGACGGTCTCGCCGACGCCGCCTGTGGCTTCGGCCACACTCTTGCCAACGGTCTTGTCGGGTGCTGACGACGTGCCGCCGCAGGCGATCAGCGGCAGGGACAGCAGCACAGTGGGCAACAGGCGCAACAGGTTCATGGTGTTCCCCTGGTAGTGTCTGGAAGAGGGTTTACTTGCTGCGCGGCAGAGTGACCCGGCCGCTGACGTTGCGATGATCGACGTCACCGCTGCCGCTGTGGTCGACGGTCAGGGTGCCGCGCACGCCGTCGACGTTGATGTCGCCCGAGCCGTGGCTGCGGACATGCACATTGCCGCCGATGTCGGCCAGATCGACCCCGCCGGAGCCGACCACGCCCACTTCAACGCTGCCCTGCACGCGCTTGAACTCGATATCACCCGAGCCCACGGTATCCAGCCGCGCGTTGCCACGCACATCGCTGATCTTCAGGTCACCGGAGCCGACGGTACCGGTGCTGGCATCGCCGCTGATGTTGCGTACGGTGACGTCGCCGGAACCCAGCGACAGCAGATTCAGGGAGCTGCCGCCATCGATGTTGAGGTCGCCCGAACCCACTGCAGCGTGGATGCTGCCGCGGGTACCGCGGACCACGGCATCACCGGAACCCACGTCCACGCTCAGCGACTGTGCGTTCTCCACGCTGGCCTCGCCCGAGCCGATCTTGAACTGCAGCGGCATGTTGTCCGGCACGCTGCCACGGATATCCAGCCAGGCGTAGCTGTTGCCCAGGCTGATGCCGCTTTGGCGGCCGTCGCGGCGCAGGCTCACCACCAGCTTGTCGCCGACCTTGCGCTGCTCCAGCACCAGCTGGTCCAGCCATTCCTGGCTGGACGCGCAGGCGCGGCCGTCCAGCTGGCCGCCGCCAGCGCTGGCGACCACCTTCAGGTCATGCTGATTGACCTCGAACACCACCGTCCTGGCACCAGCCACGTCCAGCTTCAGTGCGCGGGCGGCAGTGAACTTGCAGTTCGGAGCATCGGCGGCCAGCGCCGACAACGGCAACAGCAACAACGCAGAACAGGCGAGCAAAGAACGCATGGGTGGTGCCTCCGGATGGATGGGATCAGATCTCGCCGGCGCGCTTGCGCAGGCGGATGGCAAGGAAGATGAACACTGCACCGACGACGGCGCCGATCCACAGCTCCGGCATCGCCAGCGACTTCAGCTGCGAGGCGGGGGACATCAGGCTGACGACCGAGTCCAGATCGCGGCGCGATGCTTCGTCGGCGCCGAGGCGATACAGCAGGTCCATGCCGGGCACGCCGCCCAGCAGCAGGCGGCCGACGATGTTCTGCCAGAACCAGCCGGTGGTCAGGCCGAACAGCGGCATCATCTTGGTGGAGCTGACAATGATGCCGGCAAACAGCGGCAACATTACCGCCCACAGGAACGGCTTGCTCCTGGCCCATGCCGAGCACAGCAGCAGCCAGCCGGCGGTGGGCAGGGTCCACAGGGCATAGACCGGAATCCAGGCCAGGTGTCCAGCGGCCAGGGTCAGCGGGCTGGCCGGGCCCCAGATCAGGGTCATCGGGCTGCCACCGTGCAGCAGCGCGACGGCACTGATGATCAGCATGAAGCCGAACATGGTGAGGATGCCGGCGATGACCGCGATCAATGGTGCCACGATCAGTGCGCTGATCACCTTGGACAGCACGGTCTGCGTGTCCGACAGCGGCAACGACTTCCAGAACAGGATGCTGCGGTCACGACGATCGTCGTAGAGGGCGCCCAGGCAGTAGAAGAACACGACGAAGGCCAGCACCACGAACGGCCAGCTTGAACTGAGTACCAGAGTCAGATCCAGGCCGTTGCCAAGATCAGCAAGGTCCTTGGCACTGATGTCACGGGTGAGCAGGGCCAGGTTCAGGCCGTTGATGTTCACGTTCTCGCCATCGATGTGCAGGCCGCCGTCGCGTGCTGCACGGTTCAGCGCGAACAGGCCGAAGGCAATGCCGGCGATGCTCATCACCAGTGAGATCAGGCCCGCGATCAACGGGGCATACAGGAAGCCGCCGCGGTTCTCCCAGTACTCGCGCTTGAGCAGCCAGCGCAGGGTGCCGATCGGGCTGATGGGGTGGTTGACGGCATTCATGCGTAGGTCCCCTTCATGATGGCGACGAACAGGTCGGCCAGGCCCGGGATGCGGGTCTCGCCGAGAGAGGAAAGCTGGGTGCGCGGCACGCCATCGAACAGCATCACCGTCTTGCCGAACGCCAGGCTGCGCTCGTCGATCGGCTTCAGGGCGCGCGCGGTGTCCAGCTGGTCGGCATTGACCAGCAGCTCGGTATAGCGCTGGCCGACGTCGTCCATTTCCGCGTCGAGCACGATGCGGCCATCGCGGATGAACATCACGTCGCTGAGGATGTGCTCGATCTCCTCCACCTGGTGGGTGGTGACGATGATGGTTTTCTGTTCGTCGAAGTAGTCTTCCAGCAGGCGCTGGTAGAACTCCTTGCGGTACAGGATGTCCAGGCCCAGGGTCGGCTCGTCCAGCACCAGGATGCGGGCATCGATGGCCATCACCAGCGCCAGGTGCAGCTGCACGATCATGCCCTTGGACAGCTCGCGCACGCGCTGCTTCGGCTGCAGCTTGGTGTTGGCCAGGAAGCGCTCGCAGCGGGCGCGGTCGAAGCGCGGGTGGACGCCGGCCACGAAATCGATCGCCTCGCGCACCTTCAGCCAGCGCGGCAGCACGGCGACGTCGGCGATGAAGCAGATGTCGTTCATCAGTTCGTCGCGGTGCAGTCGCGGGTCGCGGCCGAGCACGCTCAGTTCACCCTCCACCGAGGTCAGCCCAAGAATGGCCTTCAGCGCGGTGGTCTTGCCGGCGCCATTGGGCCCGATCAGGCCGACGATGCGCCCGCTTGGAATGCTGAAACTGGCGTTGTCGAGGGCGACCGTGGTCTTGTAGGCCTTGCGCAGGCCTCGGGCGGTGATGACCGACTCACTTGCAGTGCTATTCATCAGACTTTCCCCTGGGGCAGCAATTCGTCGAGGCTCAGGCCCAGGCGCTGGATGCGCTCCAGAACCGCCGGCCATTCTTCGTTGAGGAAACGGTCGCGTTCGCTGCTGCGCAGCTGCGTGGCCGCCTGCTCGGTCATGAACATGCCCAGGCCGCGGCGCTTCTCGACCAGGCCTTCGTCGGCCAGCTCCTGGTAAGCGCGCGAAACGGTGATGGGGTTGAGTTGATAGTCGGCGGCCACCTGGCGCACCGAAGGCAGGGCATCGCCCGGCTTGAGGATTCCGTCGAGCATCATGGCGATCACGCGCTCCTTCAACTGACGGTAGATGGGAGCGCCGTCGCTCCACTGGATGTCGCTCATATTCAGCTCCGTGGGGTCAGCGGCTGGGCGAACGAGAAATACGGCATGGACAGCGCGCTGTGCAGCCGACGCGGGGGAGGGGGGGAGGAGGAGGGGGCGTTCCCTGCGGGGGAGAGAGTCGCGTCCTGCGCACTTTCAGCAGCGGCGGAAACAGGGGCGGTGGGCGTGGCCCACCAGGCCAGCACGAGCAGGGTCGAAACAGCGACGGCCGCGGGTGCGGTGAGGTTGCGACGGATCCGGACGTTCATGGCTTCCCCCTGTCTCAGATGACTGGTGTTGTATGCAACTATAACACCGGCACGCCTACGTGCAACCCCTTGCCGTCCCCAACTGATGGCAGGGGTGGTCAGATTGCTGAAACATCCCTCTAGTCGATTGATTTAAAAGGGAAATGAATCTTCTGCAGGGGGCTTTTCGGGGCGGCCTTCCATTCAGTGATGTCCATGCTATGTCATCACTGCGCCTTCGATGGCGCCCGGGCAGCACATTCGCCACGCCGCGCAAAGCCCGGGATGGACCTGTGCCATCAGGGGCTCCAGAGCCCGGTGCTATAGTTCGGCCGATTCCCGGCCAGCACTGGCCGGGCCTTGTGAATGGCTACCGCGGACCGCCTCTGATGCCCCTGCCGACCGTTTCCCCGTGCCGCCTGCGCGGCCTGTCCCTGCTGGCCCTGATGGTGGCCGGCGCCGCCGGTTCCGCCAGTGCGCTGGCGGCCGACCTGCTCGATCTGGAATACCGGCCGTTGGCCAGCAAGCAGCAGGTGAATCTGCAGCAGCGCTATCACGGGCAGGTGCTGCTGGTGGTCAACACCGCCAGCAAGTGTGGCTACACGCCGCAGTACGAAGGGCTGGAGGCGCTGCAGAAGCGCTATGCAGGCCGCGGTTTTGCGGTGCTGGGCTTTCCTTCCAATGACTTCAAGGGCCAGGAACCGGGTGACGAGAAGCAGATCCAGGACTTCTGCACCCTGACCTACGGCGTCAAGTTCCCGATGTTCGAGAAGGTGCATGTGGTCGGCACGCAGGCCACGCCGCTGTACCAGCGGTTGACCGTAGCGACCGGCGTTGCGCCGGCCTGGAACTTCCACAAGTACCTCGTGGGCCGCGATGGCAAGGTCATTGCCCAGTTCGCCAGCAAGGTGACGCCGGACGATCCGCAGCTGACCGCGGCCATCGACAAGGCGCTGGCGGCAGCCGCCACGCATTGATATCCAGCACGCATGCCTCGACATCGACGGCATGCGTGCGACAATGTTTCTTTTCGCGCCGACGTCGGCGCCCAGACACTTCCAGGAATGCAGCGAATGAAGATGGGAATGCGCGGCGCCGCGGCGTCGGTTCTGATTCTGGCGATGGGCACTTCGGGTGTCGCTCTGTCGCAACAACCGGCTGCCCCCGCAGCCGCCAAGGAGACCGCAACCTTGAATTCCCCCAAGCAGAAGCTCGGCTACGCCATCGGCCTTGATGTCGCCAAGTCGTTCACCCCGATCGCCGATGAGATCGATGTGGCCGCCCTGCGCACCGCCGTTGAGCGTTCGTTCGAGGGCCTGCAGCCGCAGATCACCCAGGAACAGGCCAAGGCCACCGATGCCGCCCTGCGCCAGGTCGTGATGGCCCGCAGCGGCCAGCAGGTGCCGGGCGTGGCACCGGGCTCGCAGCCGCCGAAGGTCGACCGCGTCAAGGTGTCGCAGATGATCGGCTCCTACTCGGTGGGTCCGTCGCTGGCGCAGCTGAAGGACGATATCGATGTCGCCTCGTTGTTTGACGCAATCAGCACCGGCCTGACCAAGGGCCAGCCGAAGATGACGGAAGCTGACGCGACCGCCACCATCCAGGCCTTCATGGGTGCCAAGCAGGCTGAAATGCAGGCCAAGGCCGCCCAGGCTGCGCAGACCAACCGCACGGAAGGCAACGCATTCCTGGCCAAGAACAAGACCCAGCCGGGCGTGGTGACCACCTCGTCGGGCCTGCAGTACCAGGTGATCCGCCCGGGTAGCGGCGAGCGCCCGCTGCCGAGCAGCAAGGTGCGCGTGAACTACGAAGGCAAGCTGCTCAACGGCACCGTGTTCGACAGTTCCTACGGCCGCCAGCCGGCCGAGTTCGGTCTGGACCAGGTGATCAAGGGCTGGACCGAAGGCGTCGCGCTGATGCCGGTCGGTTCGAAGTACCGCTTCTGGATCCCGGGCGAACTCGCCTACGGTGAGAACGGCACCCCGGGCGGCCCGATCGGCCCGAACGCGACTCTGACGTTCGACGTCGAGCTGCTGGGCGTTCTGCCGTAAGTCATTCAGGAGCGAATACGGATATGCGCGTTGCGATTTTTGGTACCGGCTACGTTGGACTGGTGACCGGTACCTGCCTGGCCGATGTTGGTCATCAGGTGGTCTGTGTCGATATCGACCAGGCCAAGGTGGATGGCCTCAACCAGGGCATCATCCCGATCTATGAACCCGGCCTGGAGCCGATGGTGAAGGCCAACCATGCCGCAGCGCGGCTGGCGTTCACCACGGATGCCGCGGCCGCCATCGATCACGGCCAGGTGGTGTTCATCGCCGTTGGTACGCCGCCGGACGAGGATGGCAGTGCCGATCTTCAATACGTGCTTGCCGTAGCCCGAACCATTGGTCGGCACATGAGTGTGCCGACCGTGGTGGTGAACAAGTCGACGGTGCCGGTCGGCACCGCCGACAAGGTGCGTGCCGCCATTGCCGAAGAGCTGGCCGCGCGTGGCGCGGACATCGCCTTCGACGTGGTGTCCAACCCGGAATTCCTGAAGGAAGGCGATGCGGTTGCGGACTGCATGCGCCCGGACCGCATCATCATCGGTGCGGCGAACGAAGAGTCGGTGGCGGTGATGCGTCGCCTGTACGCGCCGTTCAACCGCAACCACGACCGCGTGGTGGAAATGGACGTGCGTTCGGCCGAACTGACCAAGTACGCCGCCAATGCGATGCTGGCGACCAAGATTTCGTTCATGAATGAAATCGCCAACATCGCTGAACGCGTCGGTGCCGATGTCGAGCAGGTCCGCCAGGGCATTGGTTCGGATCCACGCATCGGCTGGCACTTCATCTATCCGGGTGCCGGTTACGGCGGCTCGTGCTTCCCCAAGGACGTGCAGGCATTGGCCCGTACCGCCCAGCAGTATGGCCTTGAGCCGAAGCTGCTCAATGCGGTTGAAGCGGTCAACGATGCGCAGAAGGGCCATCTGTTTGCCCTCATCCAGCGTCATTACGACAAGGGCGAGGACGAGGGCGTGCGTGGAAAGACCTTCGCCGTATGGGGTCTGGCCTTCAAGCCGAACACCGACGACATGCGTGAGGCCTCCAGCCGTCGACTGCTGGCGCAGCTGTGGGAAGGCGGTGCGACGGTGCGTGCCTACGATCCGGAGGCGATGCACGAGTCGCAGCGCATCTTCGGCGAACGCGATGACCTGGTGTTCTGCAACAGTGCCGATGAAGCGCTGCAGGGTGCCGACGCGCTGGTGGTGGTGACCGAGTGGAAGCAGTTCCGCAGCCCCGACTTCCAGAAGCTGCGCGAGCAGCTGAAGGATGCGGCGGTGTTCGACGGCCGCAACCTGTATGAGCCGGGCGAAGTGGAAGCCGCAGGTCTTGCGTACTACGGCATTGGCCGGGGGCGCTCGTTGCATGTCTGATCTGCCCACTGAACGCGAGCAGGCGCTGGAAGCGCGCCTGGTCGAGCTGGAAATGCGCGTGTCCTTCCAGGAACAGGCGCTGGCCGAGCTGAGCGACGCGCTGGCTGATGCCCGCATGCAGGGCATGCGCAACGCCGATGTGCTGCGCGTGCTGCTGGAAGACCTGGGCAAGGTCCGCAACGCACTGAATTCTTCCGATCCGGCGAGCGAACCGCCGCCGCCGCACTACTGATCCGAATCCTATGAGCGATACCCTCCGCGACCAGCTGATGGGCCTGGGCTTCAAGCCCGCGCCCAAGCCCGAGCGCAAGAATGATGGCCCCCGCCGTGATGGCCGCCCGCAGGGCAAGGGTGGCAACGGCAACGGCAATGGAAAGCCGCAGGGCGCAGGCAAGGGCGAGCACAAGCCCGGTGAGCGTCGTGGGCAGGGCCATGGCGCGGGCAAGCCCGGCGGGCATGCGCGCGGTGGCCAGGGCCAGCAGGGCCCGCGCAAGCCGCGCAGCACCGAAGAGATGGACCTGGCCAAGGCCTATGCCATCCGGGCGCAGCGGGAGAAGGAAGAGCGCATCGAGACCGAGCGCCTGAAGCAGGAAGAAGCACGCGTGCGCCGCGAGGCGAAGGCCAAGCTGGAAGAACTGCTGAAGGACAAGAGCCTCAACGCCGAGGCAGCGGACATCGCCCGCCACTTCCCGTATGGCGGCAAGATCAAGCGCATCTATGTGACCGCCGAACAGCTGACCGCGCTCAATGCCGGTGAGCTGGGTGTGGTCCAGCTCAATGGCCGCTACCTGCTGGTAACGGCCGACGTGCTGGCACAGTCCGAGGCGGTGTTCGCCGCATCGGTGGCGCTGAAGGTCGATCCGAATGCGCCGGCCGAGGAAGATCCCTACGCGGACCCGCAATACCAGGTGCCGGACGACCTGGTCTGGTAAAGGCGCAACCACCGCGGACGGCACTGCCCCGCGGTTGGGGGGAAGGGATGACCGCTGATCCAAGCCGTGGCTACGTGCCGCACATTGACGGCCTGCGCGCGATTGCCGTGCTGGCCGTCATCGTGTTCCACCTGGACCCGGCCTGGTTGCCGGGCGGGTTCACCGGCGTAGACGTGTTCTTCGTCATTTCCGGGTTCGTGGTCAGCGCATCGGTGCACCGGCTGCCGTCGTTGTCGCTGTGGCAGTCGATGCTGCGCTTCTATTCGCGCCGCATCCGCCGCATCGCACCTGCGCTGATCAGCTGCCTGCTGTTGACCGCTGTCGGCAGCGTGCTGTTCATTCCCGAGTCCTGGCTCAGCGAGGCCAGTGACAAGACCGGGCTGATGGCATTCTTCGGCTTCAGCAACTGGGTGCTGGCGCTGATCGGCAACGATTATTTCGCGCCCAAGGCCGAATTCAATCCCTATACCCATACCTGGTCGCTGGGCGTGGAGGAACAGTTCTACCTGCTGTTCCCGCTGCTGTTCCTGGCCTGGGCGCGCGGCGCGCGCGGGCGTTGGATCAGCCTTGGCCTGTTTGCCGTGGTCAGTGCGGCGTCACTGCTGCATTCGGCGGTGCTGGGCCTGCGCGAGGCACCGCCATCGTGGGCGTTCTACGCCACCACTACGCGGCTGTGGCAACTGGGCGTTGGCGTACTGCTGTTCCAGTTGCTGCATGTTCGCCAGCCAGTGGATGCGGTGACGACGACTGCACTGAAGCGCGCTGCGCCCGTGTTCTCGCTGCTCGCGATGGTGGCGCTGGCCTTGCTGTGCTGGGCATTGTGGACCGCACGGGCCGGACGTTCGCCGTGGCCTGATGGCCTGCTGCCGACCTTTGCTGCGGCAGGCCTGCTGTGGGCGCTGCATCATCATCCCCGGTCCTGGGTGGCACGCCTGTTGGCCAGCAGGCCGATGCGCTCCATCGGCCTGCTGTCGTACTCGCTGTATCTGTGGCACTGGCCGGTATTCGTGCTGATGCGCTGGACCGTGGGCCTGCAGACACCCCTGCAGATGAGCGCTGCGATGGCGCTGGTGCTGCTGCTGTCGTGGTTGTCGTGGCGCTGGGTGGAGCAACCGTTCCGGGGCCCCTTGGCGCAGCATCTGCGCCCGGGTCGCTGGGTGCTGGCAGGTTCGGTTGTGCTGCTGGTCGCGGCCGGCACCCAGACGCTGCTGTACCTGCAGGCACCGCGGATATCACTGAGCACGGTCAGTCGGCATCCCGGCGACTGGTATCCCAACGGCAAGAGCGTGGCAGGCGACTATCCCGACTGCAGCCTGGTGACCACCAAGCGACGCTTCGAAGGTGGCAGCATGCGGACCTATGCGCGTGGTGACTGCGATCGGCCGGTGCCTGCCGGTGCGCCGAAGCAGGTGTTCGTTGCTGGCGATTCGCATGCAATGGCCTACATCGAGCTGCTGCAGCGGCTGGCGCTTGAGAGTGGCTCGGAGGTGATTCTCTACGGTCGTGGTGGATGCCCGCAGGTGAGCCTGCAGAAGTGGCGCGGCGCGGGTGCCGGTTGCAGTGATTTCGACGCAGCGATGCTCGCCGATGTCACGCAGCGTGCGCAGCCAGGTGATGCCGTGGTGCTGGTGTCGCTGCGGATACCGCGCTTGTCCGATCAGTTCGTATTGTTCGATGCGCAGGCGCAGCTGGCGGGCGAGCTGACCCCGGAAGCCACTGCAGGACGCGAGGCCGAAGTGGCCGAGGCGATCACCCAGTGGAAACCGTTGGCCGAGCGCGGTGTGCGAATTGTGCTGGAGGCGCCCAAACCGGTGCTGCCGGCGCCGCCGTATCGCTGTTCGGACCGCTTCAACGCGCGCAACGAGATCTGCCGCAATGGCCTGGACAGCACGCGTGAGGCGATGGAAACGCTCCGTGCGCCGATGCTGGGCAGCCTGCAGCAGGTGGTCGATGGCCTGCCAGGGGGTGTGCTGTGGGATCCGATGCCGGTGCTGTGTGATGACGTGCTGTGCCCGGCGCAGCGCGATGGCCGGCCGTTGTTCTTCGATGGCGATCACCTCAGCGCGCATGGCAACCGTGTGCTGCTGCCGTCGCTGCAGCAGGTACTGCTGCAGCAGTAGGACCGGCGCCGGCGTCAGGCCTTGAAGCGGCTCCGGCGTGCGCGGATCAGTGGCAGGCTCGGTGCGAAGAAGCACAGCAGTGCGCCGACCAGGGCAAACGACACCGGACGAGAAACCGTCAAAGCCCAGCGCAATGATGAAGCGAAAAGGGGACGGAGGGGATTAAGTCGTTTTGGGCACAAACGACTTAATCCCCTCCGTCCCCTTTTTGTGTCATTCGGGGTCGTAGTCGAGGTTGGAGGCCAGCCAGCGCTCGGCCTGGGCGCGGTCCACGCCCTTGCGGCGGGCGTAGTCGCTGACCTGCTCGCGGCTGAGGCGGCCGACCACGAAGTACTGGCTCTGCGGATGGCTGAAGTAGTAGCCCGAAACGGCCGCCGTAGGCAGCATCGCAAAGCTCTCGGTCAGTTCCATGCCGGCGTTGGCTTCGGCCTGCAGCAGGTCGAACAGGCGCCGTTTCTCGCTGTGCTCCGGGCATGCCGGGTACCCTGGCGCCGGGCGGATGCCACGGTACTGCTCGTCGATCAGCGCCTCGTTGTCCAGCGTCTCGGCGTGCTCATGGCCCCAGAATTCGGTACGCACGCGCTGGTGCATGCGCTCGGCCAGCGCTTCGGCGAAGCGATCGGCGAGGGCCTTCAGCAGAATCGCGTTGTAGTCATCGTGGTCGGCTTCGAAGCGCGCTACGTGCGCGTCGATGCCGATGCCGGCAGTGACGGCGAAGGCGCCGATCCAATCCTGCTTGCCGCTGTCGGCCGGGGCGATGAAATCGGCCAGGCAGAAATCCGGGCGCTCGGCCGGCTTGTCCACCTGCTGGCGCAGGAAGTGCAGGGTGGTCTCGCCCTGCGGGTGCTGCACGCGCACGTCGTCGCCGATGCTGTTGGCCGGCCACAGGCCGAACACGGCCTTGGCGGTCAGCCATTTCTCATTGACGATGCGCTCGAGCATCGCGCGGGCGTCCCTGTACAGATCGCTGGCCTGGGTGCCGACGATCTCGTCGGTGAGGATGGCCGGAAACTTGCCGGCCAGCTCCCAGGCCTGGAAGAACGGCGTCCAGTCGATGTAGTCGACCAGTTCGGCCAGCGGGTAGTCGTCAAATACGTGCAGGCCGGGCTGGTTCGGTGCCGGCGGCGTGTAGGTGTCCCAGCCGCCCTGGAATTTCTGCCCACGCGCGTGTTCCAGCGAAACCAGGCGCTTGGCATCGCCACGGTTGCGATGGCGCGCGCGGATCTCGGCATAGTCGGCCTCGTTGGCGGCTACGAAGGCCTCGCGCAGGTCACGCGAGATCAGCGACTGGGCCACGCCGACCGCGCGCGAGGCGTCCTTCACCCACACCGTGGGCGCCTTGTAATGTGGGTCGATCTTCAGCGCGGTGTGCGCGCGCGAGGTGGTCGCTCCACCGATCAGCAGCGGCAGGTCGAAGCCCTGGCGCTGCATCTCCCGGGCCACGTGGCTCATCTCTTCCAGTGATGGAGTGATCAGGCCGGACAGGCCGATCAGGTCGGCGTTGTGCTCGCGCGCGGCATCGAGGATCTTCTGCGCCGGCACCATCACGCCAAGGTCGACCACCTCGAAGTTGTTGCAGGCCAGGACTACGCCGACGATGTTCTTGCCGATGTCATGCACATCACCCTTCACCGTGGCCATGATGATCTTGCCGTTGCTCTTGGCGGTGTCGCCACTGCGCGCCTTCTCGGCCTCGATGTAGGGCAGCAGGTAGGCCACGGCCTTCTTCATCACGCGCGCGGATTTCACCACCTGCGGCAGGAACATCTTGCCGGCGCCGAACAGGTCGCCGACCACGTTCATGCCATCCATCAACGGACCTTCGATCACGTCCAGCGGGCGGCTGGACGCCTGCCGGGCCAGTTCGGTGTCTTCTTCCACGAAGGCATCCAGGCCGTGCACCAGCGCGTGCGCCAGGCGCTGCGCCACCGGCTTCTCGCGCCAGGCGAGGTCTTCGGTCTTCGCCGCGCCCTTCTTGCCCTTGTAGCGCTCGGCGATTTCCAGCAGGCGCTCGGTGGCATCGCTGCGGCGGTTGAGGATCACATCCTCCACGCGCTCGCGCAGTTCCGGTTCCAGTTCGTCGTAGATCGGCATGGCGCCGGCGTTGACGATGCCCATGTCCATGCCGGCGGCAATGGCGTGGTACAGGAACACCGAGTGGATGGCCTGGCGCACCGTTTCGTTGCCGCGGAACGAGAACGAGACGTTGGAAACACCGCCGGACACATGGCAGTGCGGCAGCGTCTGCTTGATGATGCGGGTGGCTTCGATGAAGTCCACCGCATAGTTGTCGTGCTCTTCGATGCCGGTGGCGACGGCGAAGATGTTCGGGTCGAAGATGATGTCCTGCGGTGGGAATCCGATCTCGTCGACCAGGATGCGGTAGGCGCGGGTGCAGATCTCGACCTTGCGTGCGCAGGTGTCAGCCTGGCCGCTTTCGTCGAATGCCATCACCACCGCGGCCGCGCCATAGCGCAGGACCTTGCGTGCGTGCTCGCGGAACAGCGCCTCGCCTTCCTTCAGCGAGATCGAATTGACCACGCTCTTGCCCTGCAGGCACTTCAGGCCGGCCTCGATCACGCTCCACTTGGAGGAGTCGACCATCACCGGAATACGGGCGATGTCCGGCTCGGACATGATCAGGTTGAGGTAGCGGGTCATCGCCGCTTCCGAATCGATCAGGCCCTCGTCCATGTTGACGTCGAGGATCTGCGCGCCGCTGGCCACCTGCTGGCGGGCCACGTCCACCGCTTCTTCGTAGCGGCCTTCCTTGATGAGCTTGCGGAACTGCGCACTGCCGGTGACGTTGGTGCGCTCGCCGACGTTGATGAACAGAAGGTCCGGAGTGATGACCAGAGGTTCCAGGCCGGACAGGCGGGTAGGGCGGACAGGCGTCATGGCAGGCGTCAGCTCAACAGCAATAGGGCGGGAAGTGCGGAACGGTGGCGGCGACATTCATGCGGCCTGCTCCTGGATACCGGGCAGGGCGCGCGGCGGCAGCCCGGCCACGGCCTCGGCGATTGCGCGGATATGGTCAGGGGTGGAGCCACAGCAGCCACCGACCAGGTTCAACAGGCCATCCTCGGCGAAACCGCGCAGGGTGCTGGCCATGTCCTCGGGCGTCTCGTCGTACTCGCCGAAGGCATTGGGCAGGCCTGCGTTGGGGTGCGCGCTGACGTAGCAGTCGGCGACCTGCGAAAGGGTTTCCACGTGCGGGCGCATCGCATCGGCACCCAGTGCGCAGTTCAGGCCGATCGACAATGGGCGCGCATGCGCGAGCGACGCGTGGAAGGCCTCGGCGGTCTGCCCGGACAGCGTGCGTCCCGAGGCATCAGTGATGGTGCCGGAGATCATCACGGGCAACCTTGCGCCGCGTGCATCGAAGGCCTCCTCCAGTGCATACAGCGCGGCCTTGGCATTGAGCGTGTCGAAGATGGTCTCGACCATGATGGTGTCGGCGCCGCCGTCGATCAGGCCGTCAATGGCTTCGCGGTACGTGTCGCGAAGCTCGTCGAAGCTGGTGTTGCGGAAGCCCGGATCGTTGACATCGGGACTGATCGAGGCGGTGCGGCTGGTCGGGCCGATCACCCCGATCACGAAGCGTGGCTTGCCTGGTGTGGTTGCGGCTACCGTATCGCAGCAGGCGCGTGCCACCGCTGCGCCAGCCTTGTTCAATTCGTACACCAGGTGTTCGAGGTGGTAGTCGGCCTGGCTGACCGACGTGGCGTTGAACGTGTTGGTCTCGACCAGATCCGCGCCCGCTTCGAGGTAGGCGGTATGGATGTCGGCGACGATCTGCGGCCGGGTCAGCAGCAGCAGATCGTTGTTGCCCTTCAGGTCATGCCCTTCCTGCACGGCGTGGTCGCAAGCGGGGCCATGCACATGATCGTAGCCACCGGCGAAGCGCTCGCCGCGGTAGTCGTCTTCCTGCAGGCCATGGCGCTGGATCATGGTGCCCATCGCGCCGTCGATGATCAGGATCCGCTCGCGCAGGGCGTCGAGCAGGGCGTTGGCACGATCAGGATGCAACCAGGGCAGGGCAGGCATGGCGATCTCGGGCTCAGGGCTTGTTGGCGATCAGTGAAATCACTTCGAAGTGCGGCGGACGCTTTTCGCGGGTGACCGTCTCCAGGCTGGATACCTGCAGGCCGGCCTTGTCGACGAACCTGCGCAGCTCCTTGTCGCTGAAGCCGAGGTTGACGTGGCCGTAGGCCTCCACCGCCGCCTTGTGCTCGTGGCGGGCCAGGCTGCACAGCAGCAGGCGGCCGCCGGAGCGCAGCACGCGCGCGGCTTCGGTCACCGCCTGCGCCGGTTTGCTGGCGTAGGTCAGCGCATGCATCAGCACCACCAGGTCGAAGCTGCCGTCCTTGAACGGCAGCGCATGCATGTCGCCCTCGCGCACTTCCACATTGGGCAGGCGGCGCAGGCGCTCGCTGGCGGCGGCAACCACGCGCGCGCTGGTATCGATGCAGATGTAGCGCTTGGCATGCGGGGCGACGAGTTCGGCCAGCACGCCGTCACCGGAGGCGATGTCCAGCACGTCGCCGGTCTCCAGCAGCGGCAACGCGGTACGCGCGAGGGCTTCCCAGGTGCGGCCGGGAGAATAGTGGCGCTCCATGTCGCCGGCCACGCTGTCGGCCCAGTTCTGGTCGGAGGCACGGTGGGCCAGCACGGCGGCGACACGTTCAGCGTCCTGCCGCAGCAAGGGGTCGTCGCTTCCATTGCTCAAGGCATGCCACAATGCACGCTGCGCCGGGTCCAGCTGGGCCTCGTCGAAGCGGTAATAGGCCGACACGCCCGCACGGCGGTCGCGGACCAGGCCGGCTTCCTTCAGGCGCGCCAGGTGGGTGGATACCCGTGGCTGTGCCAGCCGGGTGATCGCCGACAGTTCGGCCACGGTCAGTTCCTCCTGCTCCAGCAGCGCCAGCAGGCGCACGCGGGTGGCATCGGCGAACACCTTGAGGCGGGTCGACCAGTCTTCCAGATCCATAAATATCTACCTATCGCGATATAGAGATATATTCGCTGAGAACGCCTGCCGCGGTCAAGTCGCTGGCGTACGGAAACTGGCGGGCCCCGGTACAATCGAGGCACCTGGGCGCGCGGTGCGCGGCCCATAACTTCATGTACCCGGGAGGGTGTTGTGGATTTCAGCTTTACTGAAGAGCAGTTGATGCTGCAGGACGTGGCGCGGCGCATCGCGCAGGAAAAGATCGCCCCCAGCGCGGAGCACCATGACCGCACCGGCGAGTTCCCGCTGGACAACATCCGCCTGCTGGGCGAAAACGGCCTGATGGGCATCGAAGTGCCGACCGAATACGGTGGCGCGGGCATGGACCCGGTGGCGTACGTGTTGGCGATGGTGGAGGTCGCCGCCGCCGACGCAGCCCATTCGACCATCATGTCGGTCAACAACTCGCTGTTCTGCAACGGCATCCTCACCCACGGTACCGAGGAACAGAAGCAGACCTACGTGCGTGCCATCGCCGAAGGCGAGGCCATCGGCGCGTTCGCGCTGACCGAGCCGCAGTCCGGTTCGGACGCCACCGCCATGCGCTGCCGTGCAGTGAAGCAGGCCGATGGCACCTTCGTCATCAACGGCAAGAAGAGCTGGATCACCTCCGGCCCGGTGGCCAAGTACATCGTGCTGTTCGCAATGAGCGAGCCGGAAAAGGGCGCGCGCGGCATCACCGCCTTCATCATCGATACCGACAAGGCGGGCTTCGGTCGCGGCAAGACGGAGCCGAAGCTCGGCATCCGCGCTTCGGCCACCTGCGAGATCGAGTTCAACGACTACGTGGCGCAGGCTGAAGACGTGCTGGGCCAGGAAGGCGAGGGCTTCAAGATCGCCATGAGCGTGCTCGATGCTGGCCGCATCGGTATCGCCTCGCAGGCCATCGGCATCGCCCGTGCCGCCTATGAAGCGACCCTGGAGTACGTGAAGGAGCGCAAGGCGTTCGGCGCGGCCATTGGTACCTTCCAGATGACCCAGGCCAAGATCGCCGACATGAAGTGCAAGCTGGACGCAGCGCTGCTGCTGACCCTGCGCGCGGCGTGGGTGAAGGGCCAAGGCAAGCGCTTCAGCACCGAAGCGGCGGTGGCCAAGCTGACGGCCTC
Source organism: Stenotrophomonas sp. STK17_22 (assembly GCF_051983905.1). Classification (NCBI taxonomy): domain Bacteria; kingdom Pseudomonadati; phylum Pseudomonadota; class Gammaproteobacteria; order Lysobacterales; family Lysobacteraceae; genus Stenotrophomonas; species Stenotrophomonas sp. STK17_22. Next base: position 3,390,595 of record NZ_CP197010.1, on the reverse strand, counting down.
GGAAGCGGCGATGTGGATCACCCATCAGGCCGTGCAGATTCATGGCGGCATGGGATACTCGAAGGAAATGCCGCTGGAGCGCTACTTCCGTGATGCCAAGATCACCGAGATCTACGAGGGCACCTCGGAAATCCAGCGCCTGGTGATCGCCCGCAACGAGACCGGGCTGCGCTGAGTTCGACCGGCCGCGCCGCTGCAACGGCGGCGCGGCCAGTAGATCCACGCCATGCGTGGATACACGGTCTTCTTGGCCGAGCGATACCCGATCTGGTCCAATGCAAGCCGGTTTTTACGCGGTCTGCAAAGATGATCTATCGAGGTTGGGGATTCATGACGCTGGTGACGCCGATTGCAGCCATCCTGCTGCTGGCGTACTTCTTTCCGCATGAAGGCTCCAGGGGCAACACGCCGCTGCCCCAGGTTCTGTTGGGTGCAGGCATCGGCGCAGCGGTGAACGTATTGCTGGGTTTGTGGCTCAACCGTGCGCCCCGGCAGAAGGGTATGGCTGCACCCCATCATTTCTTCTTTGTGCCGATGCAATGGGCTGCATTGGCTCTCGTGGTGGTATGCGTGGTGGTTGCGCTGCTGCGCTGAGACGCCGGCTTGGCATGCGCCAACCTTGGTTGGCATGGATCCAGCGGCGCCAACCAAGGTTGGCGACTACCGGCTTCATGGCACGAATGAAAAGGCCCCGGATCGCTCCGGGGCCTTTTCGTTTCAACTCACTACCGGATCAACGATCCGGACGATGCGCGGCTTCCGCGTCACGCTGGCGCTCCATGAATTCCTTGGAGGACTCATCCAGCTTGTCACCCAGCATGCGGCGCACGACCACGAAGAACACCGGGATCATCAGCAGGCCGAGCAGGGTGGCGAACAGCATGCCGCCGATCACGCCGGTACCGATGGCGTGGCGGGAATTGGCGCCGGCGCCGGTGGAGATCGCCATCGGGATCACGCCCATGATGAACGCGAACGAGGTCATCAGGATCGGTCGGAAACGCAGGCGTGCCGCCTCGATGGTGGCATCGCGCAGGGTCTTGCCTGCTGCGCGCTGCTCCACCGCGAACTCCACGATCAGGATCGCGTTCTTGGCGGCCAGGCCGATCACGGTGATCAGGCCGATCTTGAAGAACAGATCGTTCGGCAGGCCACGCAGCATCGACAGGCCGAGGGCGCCAAGCACGCCCAGCGGCACCACCAGTAGCACTGCCACCGGGATCGACCAGCTTTCATACAACGCGGCCAGGCACAGGAACACCACCACGATCGACAGCACCAGCAGCAGCGTCGCCGCGTTGCCGGCCAGGATTTCCTGGTAGGACATGCCCGACCAGTCGTAGCCGAAGCCGGCCGGCAGATCGTCGTTGACGATGCCTTCCATGGTCTGCATCGCCTCACCCGAGCTGGTGCCCGGTGCCTGCGAGCCGACGATGTTGATCGCCGAGTAGCCGTTGTAGCGGCTCAGCGACGGCGGTGCCGACACCCATTCGGACTTGACCACCGTATTGAGCGGGATCATCGCATTGGTGCCGTCGGCATTCGTGGTCAGGCTGGACGGGCTGTAGAAGCTCTTCAGCGACTCCTGGCCGGTGCGGTACGGACCATCGGCCTGCATGGTCACGCGCTTGATGCGGCCTTCGTAGAAGAAGTCGTTCACGTACACCGGGGCCAGCATCAGCTGGATGGTGCTGTACACGTCCGACACCGACATGCCCATCGACTGCGCCTGCACGCGGTCGACATGCAGCTGCAGCTGCGGGGCGTTTTCCAGGCCGTTCGGGCGTACGCCCACCAGATGATCGGGCTTCTGCGCAGCCTGGCCAAGCAGGATGTTGCGCGCCTGGGTCAGCTGCTCGTAGCCGGCACCGCTGCGGTCCTGCAGCCACATGTCGAAGCCGCCGAACTGGCCGAGGCCCTGCACGGTGGGCAGGTTGACCACGAAGATCTGCGCTTCCTTGATGCCGTAGAACGCGCCGTTCATGTTCTGGATGAACTCGGGCGCGGTGAACTTGCGTTCCTCCCATGGCTTCAGGCGGATGAAGCCCATGCCCACGTTCTCGCCGGAACCGACGAAGCTGAAACCGGCCACCTGCAGCATGCCTTCATAGCCATCCTGCTTTTCCAGGATGCCACGCATCTGCGCGAACACTTCGTTGGTCTGGCCCTTGGTCGAGCCCGGCGGCAACTGCACGATCGCCAGCGCATAGCCCTGGTCTTCTTCCGGCAGGAAGCTGCCCGGCATGCGGGTGAACAGGAAGCCGCACAGTGCGGTCAGCACCACGAACAGGATCATCCAGCGCGGTGCATGGCGCACCGCCGAAGTGATGTGCCCCACATAGGTATGGCTGATCTTGTCGTAGTACTTGTTGAAGGTGCGGTAGATGATGTTCGGGTTGTCGTTGTGCGTCGGCTTGAGGAAGGTCGCGCACAGCGCCGGGGTGAAGCCCAGAGCCAGGAACGCCGAGAACGCCATCGAGATGGCGATGGTCAGCGCGAACTGCTTGTAGATTTCACCGGCGGCGCCGCCCTGCAGGGCGGACGGGATGAACACCGCGGCCAGTACGACGGTGATCGCCACCACCGCGCCGGTGATCTGGGTCATCGCCTTCTGCGTGGCCGGCTTCGGCGCCAGGCCTTCCTCGGTCATGATGCGTTCGACGTTCTCGATCACCACGATCGCGTCATCGACCACGATGCCGATCGCCAGCACCATCGCGAACAGGGTCAGCTGGTTGATCGTGAAGCCGATCATCCACATGCCCAGGAAGGTGCCGAGCAGGGCCACCGGGATGACCAGGGTCGGGATCAGGGTGGCGCGGAAGTTCTGCAGGAAGATCAGCATCACCAGGAACACCAGGAACACTGCTTCAAACAGTGTCTTGACCACTTCCTGGATGGAGATCTTGACGAAGGTGGTGCTGTCGTACGGCGAGAACCAGGTCACCCCGGACGGGAAGCTGGGCTGCAGCTCGTCCATCTTGGCGCGCACCGCATCGGCCACGTTCAGGGCGTTGGCGCCCGGCAGCAGCTGGATGGCGAAGGCACCGGTCGGCTTGCCGTTGTACTGGGTGTCGAAACCGTAGTTGTTGGCACCGAAGGCAACGCGGGCGATGTCCTTCATCAGCACCCGCGAACCGTCCGGATTTGCCCGCAGGATGATGTTCTCGAACTCCTGCGGCGAGCTGAAGCGGCCCTCGGCCGAGACCGTGGCGGTGAAGTGCTGGCCTTCCGGCGACGGGTCCGAACCCAGCGCACCGGCGGCGAACTGCACGTTCTGCGCGCGCACCGCCGCCAGCACCTGGCTGGCCGACAGGCCATAACCCTGCATCTTCTCCGGGTTGAGCCAGATGTTCATGGCGTACTCGGAACCGAACTGCTGGGTGCTGCCGACGCCGGGAATACGCGAGACCTGGTCGAGCACGCGCGAGCCGACGATGTCGTTCAGGGCATCACGGTTGATGGCCGGCGTATCGGACTGCAGCGCGATCACCATCAGGAAGCCGGCGTTGGCCTTGGCCACCACCACGCCCTGCTGGGTCACTTCCGAAGGCAGGCGTGGCGTGGCCAGCGAGACCTTGTTCTGCACCTGCACCTGGGCGATGTCCGGATCGGTACCGGTCTCGAAGGTCAGGGTGATCTGCGCGCGGCCGTTGGAAGCGGACGATGAGCTGAAGTACAGCAGGTGATCGATACCGGTCAGCTGCTGCTCGATCACCTGGGTGACCGACTTCTCCGTGGTGTCCGCACTGGCACCCGGGTAGGTCGCCGAGACGGTGACCTGCGGCGGGGCGATGTTGGGATAGGACTCCACACCCAGGTTGAGGATCGCGATCACGCCGCTGAGCGAGATCAGGATCGCAACCACCCAGGCGAAGACTGGATGTTCGATGAAAAATTTAGGCATGACGGAAGGTTCCCGTTACTGCTTGTTCGAATCGGTGGCGGCCGGCTTGGCCGCATCGGCCTGCTCGGGCTTGGCCGCGTCGGCCGGTGCCTTGCCTGCGGCCGGTGCTGCGCCCGCCGGAGCGGCGCCGCCTGCGGCAGGCTTGCCGTTGGCGTCCTGCCCCGGGGTCCACGGCTTGGCCACCGCCGGCGCACCTTCCTTGACCTTCTGCACGCCGGCCACGATCACCTTGTCACCGGCGGCCAGGCCGTCGCTGACCAGCCAGTTGCCGTTCTGCGCGCCATCGGTCTTCACGTTCTTGCGCACCACCTTGCCGTCGGCACCGACCACCATCACGTAGCCGCCGGTGGTGTCGCGCAGCAGCGCCTGCTGCGGCACCAGGTAGGCGTTGTTGCGCTCGCCGAGGTTGGCCTGGAAGCTGACGAAGGCGCCGGGCAGCAGGATCTGCTGCGGGTTCGGCAGCAGCGCGCGCAGCGACACCGCGCCGGTGGCCGGGTCGACCGTGGTCGAGGAGAAGTCCAGCGTGCCCGGCTCGCTGTAGGTGCTGCCGTCGGCCAGCTTGACGTTGACCGTGGCCTTGCCGTCGCCGGACAGCGCCAGCGCGCCCTTGGCCTGCTGCGCGCGCAGCTGGGTCAGCTCGTCCACGCTCAGCGAGAAGTTGACGTACAGCGGGTCGAGCTGGTCAACGGTGGTCAGCAGGGTCACATCGCCCTGGCCGACCAGCGCACCTTCGGTGACCTGCTGCTTGTTGGCCACGCCGCTGATCGGTGCGGTCACTTCGGTGTAGCCCAGGTTGATGCGCGAGGAGGTCACCGATGCTTCGGCCTGCTTGACCGCGGCCAGCGCGGTGCGCTCGGCCGATTCGGCATTGTCCAGGTCGGCCTTGGAGACGAACTGCTGCGGGGCCAGCGAACGTGCGCGGTCGGCGGCGACCTTGGCATTGGCGTAGGTCGCGCGGGCCGAGGCCAGCTGTGCCTCGGAGGCGTTGAGCGAAGCACGCAGCGGCGCCGGGTCGATCAGGAACAGGGGCTGGCCCTGCTTGACCTGCGAGCCTTCCTGGTAGACGCGCTTGAGCAGTACGCCCGGCACGCGCGCGCGGACGTCGGCGCTGCGGAACGGCGACAGGCGGCCGACCAGCTCACGCTGCAGCGGCAGGGTCTGCGGCTTGGCGTCGATCACGCCCACCTCCGGCGGCGGGGGCGTCTGCTGTTCCGGCTTCTTGCAGGCAGCCAGCGCGACAGCAACGGCGCACGTCAAGGCAAGGGTGCGGAGTGGGGCGGTCATCAGGAGGAACTCCGGGGTTGGTTTGAAGACGGGGCCGCCGACGGCTGAGGCGCGAAGGCGCGCAGGAAGCTGTCGACGGAGAACTCTGCCCAGCGCCGACGCAGCTGCGCGTCATCACGATGGGGGGTATGGAAACGCTGTTTGTCGAAATCCTGACCGGCGATCATGCTCAGCAGCAGTTCGGCCATGAAGTGCGGGTCGTCATGCCGGAGCTGGCCACGCATGCAAACGGTTTCAATCCATTCAGCAAGATGAAGCGTCAGCGCGCCGGCGCCATGCCGGTACAGCGTACGCGCCTCTTCGGGAAACTGGGCCGCGTCGGCGGCGATCAGCCGACAGGCCTGCCCTACGTGCGGTTGGTTGAAATGCTCCAGGAAGTCGGTGGCGAACTGGAGCAGGCTGGCACGCAGGTCGTCAGTGCGGAGTGCACGAACCATGGCTCCGGTAGCGTGGCCGACATGGCGCTGCATCACCCGGCGCAGCAGTTCCTGCTTGTTGCCGTAGCGCGAGTACAGGGTCTGCTTGGAGCAGCCGGCATGCTGGGCCACCGCGTCCATGCTCATCTGCATGCCCTGCTGGGCCAGCAGCTCGCGCACGGCATCGAACACGCGCTCATCGCGTGCGTCGAGGGCAACGGGGAGGTAGGCCGGGTTCACGCGGTGGACTATACCGTCCAGTTCAGGATTGTGGAATCGAATCGGCGTCGCCGCGTGTGTCTTCCGGTAACACGCTTTGCCCATCCTGTCGGCAGTGCTGAAGCGCGCGCCAGCACCATACCGGTGCGAACTGAATAGGCGTCTAAACCGCAGCAAACCCGAATCTGGTTATTCCGTCCTGCAGCAAGGCCTTTTCGTGCGGTAGGGCTACAATTTCATTTTCCCAACTGAGCAAGCGCATCGCTCTGCCATGAAACCGCAAAAAACCGCAGCCAAGACCGTGAAAAACAAGACCAAACCAGCAGAGTCGGAGGTCGCAGTGACCGCTGGTTTCTCCCTGGAGCCGGTGTACACGGCATTGCGCAAGCGTTACCCCGCGGCCGCACAGGCCGAAGCGGTGGCCTTCGCCACTGACTTCTACAAGCGCATGGAGTCGGACGAGTTCCCGCACCACAGCGCTGAAGAGTGGGCCGCGCTCGCGGCTGAGACGCTGGAATTCGCCCGTGCCCGCAAGGCCGGCAAGGCCAACGTCCGCGTGTTCAATCCGACCGCGAAGGCCAACGGTTGGGAATCGCCGCACACCGTGCTGCAGATCGTCAACGACGACATGCCGTTCCTGGTCGACACCGTCACCATGTCGCTGGCCGAGCAGGGCGTGGGCGTCCACGTGCTGGGCCACCCGGTGCTGCGCTTCACCCGCGACAAGGCCGGCAAGCTGGTCAAGGTCGGCGAGGGTGATGCCGAGTCGGTGATGCTGCTGGAGATCGACCGCCAGCCGGCCGAAGCCATGGCCGCCATCGAACAGGCCATCAACAAGGCGCTGGACGAAGTGCGCGCGATCGTGCGCGACTGGCAGCCGATGAAGGACAAGGCGCTGGCGCTGGCCGACGACCTGGGCAGCCGCCAGCTGCCGGTCGACGACGCGTCGCGCAAGGAAGCACAGGAATTCCTGCGCTGGGCCGCCGACAACCACTTCACCTTCTTCGGCTACCGCGAGTACCGCGTCGAGAAGCAGGGCAAGGAAGAGGTGCTGGCGCCGCTGAACGACACCGGCCTGGGCCTGATGCGCGGCAAGGACAAGTCCGCCGCACGTCCGGTCAAGACCCTGGCCGCGCAGGGCCTGAACACCACGTCCGGGCTGAAGGACGCGCTGATCCTGACCAAGACCAATGCCCGTTCGCGCGTGCACCGCGCCGGCTACATGGACTACATCGGCGTGCTGGAATTCGACGCCAAGGGCAAGATCATCGGCGAGCAGCGCTTCCTCGGCCTGTTCACTTCCAGTGCCTACAACCGTCGCCCGTGGGAAATCCCGCTGGTGCGCCAGCGCCACGAGCACGTGATGAAGCAGTCGGGCCTGGCCTCGGCCAGCCACAGCGGCAAGGCCCTGCGCCACATCCTGGAAACCCTGCCGCGCGAAGAACTGTTCCAGTCCAGCGAGGACGAACTGTTCCGCACTGCGATGGGCGTGCTGGGCCTGCAGGAGCGCGTGCGCAGCCGCCTGTTCCTGCGCCGCGACAAGTACAGTCGTTTCATCTCCGCGCTGGTCTACCTGCCGCGTGAGCGCTTCAACACCGACGTGCGCCTGCGCATCGAAGCGATGCTGAAGGACGCGCTGCACGGCGAGTACGTGGACAGCTCGGTGGTGCTGGGCGAATCGCCGCTGGCCCAGGTGCACCTGATCGTGCGCCCGAAGCCGGGCGAAATGCTGGACGTCGATACCGCCGAACTGGAGCAGAAGCTGGCCCAGGTGCTGCGCAACTGGCAGGACGACCTGCGCGAAGCGCTGGTGACCCGCCACGGCGAAACCGAAGGCCTGCGCATCGCTGCCCGCATCGGCAAGGCACTGCCGGCTGGCTACATCGAAGACAACAGCACCGCCGTTGCCGCCAACGATGTCAGCCAGCTCGATGCCCTGACCGGCCCGGACGACCTGCGCCTGAGCCTGCAGGCCGTGCCGCGCGAAAGCGGCGATGGCCTGCGCCTGAAGCTGTATCGCCAGCTGGACGACATTCCGCTGTCGGACGCGCTGCCGATGATGGAAAACATGGGCCTGCGCGTGATCGCCGAGCGCCCGTACCGCCTGTCGGTCGACAACGCGCCGGTGTACGTGCAGGACTTCGAGGTCGAGTCGACCGCCGGCGCGATCGATGCCGCCAGCGTCGATGAAGCCTTCGGCGAGACCTTCGCCCGCGTCTGGCACGGCGATGCCGAGAACGACGGCTTCAACCGCCTGGTGCTGGCTGCCGGCCTGCACTGGCGCCAGGTCGCCATGCTGCGTGGCTACTGCAAGTACCTGCTGCAGACCGGCGTGCCGTTCTCGCAGGCCTACGTGGAAGGCACCTTCGCGCGCTACCCGCTGCTGGCCCGCCTGCTGGTCGAGCTGTTCGAAGCCCGCTTCGATCCGGCTACCGGCCATGAGAGCAAGGACGATATCGCCGCCGGCCAGGCCCAGCTGAAGGCCCACTTCGATGTGCTGGCTGCTGGCGACGACGCCACCCTGAAGGTGCTCAAGACCGTGGTCGACGCCCGCAAGGGTGACCGCGATGCGCAGATGCAGGCCGCGCGCGATGCGCTGCTGAAGCTGATGGACCGCGTGTCCAGCCTGGACGAGGACCGCATCCTGCGCTCGTTCATGGGCGTGATCGACGCGACCCTGCGTACCAGCTACTACCAGACCGATGCCAACGGCCAGCACGGCCATGTCATCAGCTTCAAGTTCGATTCGGCGCTGGTGCCGGACCTGCCGAAGCCGCGCCCGTACCGCGAAATCTTCGTCTACGGCCCGCGCGTGGAAGGTACCCACCTGCGCTTCGGCGCGGTCGCCCGTGGTGGCCTGCGCTGGTCGGACCGTCGCGAAGACTTCCGTACCGAAGTGCTGGGCCTGGTCAAGGCGCAGATGGTCAAGAACACCGTCATCGTGCCGGTTGGCGCGAAGGGCGGCTTCTTCGCCAAGACCCCGCCGGTGAACGGCGACCGCGACGCGATCTTCGCCAACGGCGTGGCCTGCTACAAGCTGTTCATCCAGGGCCTGCTGGACATCACCGACAACATCGTCAACAACAAGATCGTGCCGCCGGTGGATGTCGTGCGCCACGACATGGACGATCCGTACCTGGTGGTGGCTGCCGACAAGGGCACCGCGACCTTCTCCGACATTGCCAACGGCCTGGCCATCGCGCACGGCTTCTGGATGGGCGATGCGTTCGCCTCCGGTGGTTCGGTCGGTTACGACCACAAGGGCATGGGCATCACCGCACGCGGTGCGTGGGAGTCGGTCAAGCGTCACTTCCGTGCGCTGGGCCGTGACAGCCAGAGCCAGGACTTCACCGCGGTCGGCGTCGGCGACATGTCCGGCGACGTGTTCGGCAACGGCATGCTGCTGTCGCGCCACATCCGCCTGGTCGCTGCGTTCGATCACCGCCACATCTTCCTGGACCCGAACCCGGATGCAGCCACCACGTTCGTCGAACGTGAGCGCCTGTTCACCGTGCCGCGTTCGAGCTGGGCGGACTACGATGCCAAGCTGATCAGCAAGGGCGGCGGCGTGTACCCGCGCAGCCTGAAGTCGATCGAGATCACCCCTCAGGTGCGTGAAGTGCTGGGCCTGGACGAGAACGTCAAGGCGCTGTCGCCGAACGACCTGATGAGCGCGATCCTGAAGGCACCGGTCGACCTGCTGTGGAACGGCGGCATCGGTACCTACGTCAAGGCCGCCAGCGAGCAGCACAGCGATGTCGGCGACCGCGCCAACAACGCGCTGCGCGTGAACGGTGGCGAGCTGCGCTGCAAGGTGGTGGGCGAGGGCGGCAACCTGGGCATGACCCAGCTGGGCCGCATCGAAGCTGCCCAGGCCGGCGTGCTGCTCAACACCGACTTCATCGACAACTCGGCCGGTGTCGACACCTCCGACCATGAAGTCAACATCAAGATCCTGCTCAACGATGTGGTGCGGGCCAAGAAGTTGACCGTCGAGCAGCGCAACAAGCTGTTGGCCTCGATGACCGATGAAGTCGCCGAGCTGGTGCTCAACGACAACTACCGCCAGAACCAGGCGCTGAGCCTGATGGAGCGGATGGCAGTCAAGCGCCTGGGTTCCAAGCAGCACTTCATCCGTACCCTGGAGCAGCAGGGCCTGCTTGATCGCCAGATCGAGTTCCTGCCGTCCGATGCCGAGCTGTCGCAGCGCAAGGCACGCGGCCAGGGCCTGACCCGTCCGGAGCTGTCGGTGCTGCTGTCCTACTCCAAGCTGGTGGCGTTCGCCCAGCTGCTGGATTCGGACATTCCGGAAGATCCGTACCTGTCCAAGGAGCTGCAGCGCTACTTCCCGACCCCGCTGCAGAAGAAGTACGCCGACGCGATGGAGCGTCACCGCCTGAAGCGCGAAATCATCGCCACGGCCGTGACCAACCAGACCATCAACCGCATGGGCGCCACCTTCCTGATGCGCATGCAGGAAGACACCGGCCGTTCCATCGCCGAGGTCGCCAAGGCCTACACCATCAGCCGTGAAACGCTGGATGCACGCGCGCTGTGGGCGCAGATCGATGCCCTCGACGGCAAGGTGCCGGAGTCGGTGCAGATCGACGCACTGGAAGTGATCTGGAAGCTGCAGCGCTCGTTCGTGCGCTGGCTGCTGTCGCGCCCGGGCGCGATGCCGGGCATCACCGAAGCGGTCAACCGCTACCAGGGTCCGTTCAACGACATCCGCGTTGCCTCGGGTGTGCTGCCGGATTCGCAGCGTCCGACCTATGAAGCCCTGGTGGCCGAGTGGAAGGAAAAGGGCCTGCCGTCCGCGCTGGCCCAGCAGCTGGCCGAACTGCACTTCCTGGAGCCGGCGTTCGACATCATCGAACTGGCCCGTACCCGCAAGCTGAAGCCGGTGGACGTGTCCAAGGTCCACTTCCGCCTGGGCGATGCCCTGCAGCTGCCGTGGCTGTTCGAGCAGGTCGATGCGCTGGAGGTCAACGGCCGTTGGCACGCCGTGGCACGTGGCGTGCTGCGCGACGAGCTGGCCGCCAACCACCGCAACCTGGCGGGCCAGGTGCTGGGCACCAAGGGTGGTAGTGCCGAAGCCAAGGTGGCCGCATGGATGGGCCGCGATGACAACAGCCTGCGCTTCACCCTGGCGATGCTGGCCGAACTGGCCGAGCAGAAGACCCTGGACTACCCGACCGTCTCGGTCGCGGTGCAGCGCCTGGGCCAGCTCGCTGCCCACGGCGCATAAGTGGAGTGGTGCCAGGCGATGCCTGGCTTGAGTGAAACGGAACGGCCCCGCGAAAGCGGGGCCGTTATGTTTTGCGGCGCATGCCTGGGTAGGGTAGTGCCGGCCGCTGGCCGGCAACCCCATCGACCTCCCCGCAGATGGGCGGTTGCCGGCCAGCGGCCGGCACTACCGGGTATGCTCTTGCTGGCACACCCACCCGGATCCACCGATGAGCGACACCCCCCGCATCGCTTTCCTGGCCAGCGCCACCGAACCTGCACAGATGGCCCGCGCGGCGATGATCTCGCGTTATGGCGATCACGCGCCGGAGCAGGCCGACGTGCTGTGTCCGCTGGGCGGCGACGGCTTCATGCTGCAGACCCTGCATCGGCACGGACACCTGGGAAAGCCGGTGTTCGGCATGAAGCTGGGCACCGTCGGCTTCCTGATGAACCAATACCGTGGCGACGATGACGTGCAGGCGCGCATCGCCCGTGCCGAACCGGCCAACCTGCGCCCGCTGGAGATGGTGGCACTGACCGAATCAGGCACCAGTACCGGCTCGCTGGCCTACAACGACGTCTCGCTGTTGCGCCAGACCCGGCAGGCGGCGCATATCGGCATCGATCTCAACGGCCAGGAACGCGTGGCCGAACTGATCGGTGACGGCGTGCTGGTGGCCACCCCGGCCGGCAGCACCGCCTACAACTATTCCGCACACGGTCCTGTGCTGCCGCTGGGCTCGCATACCATCGCGCTGACGCCGTTGGCCCCGTACCGGCCGCGACGCTGGCGCGGGGCGATTCTCAAGGCCGACACCGAAGTGCGTTTCCGCGTGCTCGATCCGTACAAGCGCCCGGTCAGCGTCACAGCGGATTCGCACGAGACCCGCGACGTGGTCGAGGTGACCATCCGCGAGTCGAAGGACCGCCGCGTGACCCTGCTGTTCGACCCGGAGCACAACCTGGAAGACCGGATCCTGAGCGAACAGTTCGTTTTTTGACGACAATAGGCGGCCGGCCGCGCCGACCGCTTGAAGGACCCCCACCGATGGGCGACAACTCCCCCCGTTTGCTGACCGTCGCGGTGACCTCGCGCGCCTTGTTCGACCTCGAGGAAAGCCATGCGCTGTTCGAGAGCGATGGCGTGGCGGCCTATGCCGAATTCCAGCGCCAGCACGAGGACGATATCCTCGGGCCCGGCGTGGCCTTCCCGGTGGTGCGCAAGTTGCTGGCGCTGAACCAGGGCGCCAGCCCGGAGAATCCGCGGGTCGAGGTGATCCTGCTGTCGCGCAATTCGGCCGATACCGGCCTGCGCATCTTCAATTCGATCCAGCACTACGGCCTGGGCATCATCCGTGCGACGTTCACCGCCGGCGAGCCGACCTGGCCGTACGTGAAGCCGTTCGGCACCGACCTGTTCCTGTCGGCCAACCCGGAATCGGTGCGCAGCGCGCTGCGCCATGGCATCGCGGCGGCGACCATCCTGCCCAAGCCGCCTGGAGAAACCGCCGCCGCGGCGGCCGACCAGATCGATACCGGTCGCCCGGCCGGTCAGCTGCGCATCGCCTTTGACGGTGACGCCGTGATCTTCGGCGACGAGAGTGAGCGCATTTCGCGCGAGCAGGGCGTGGAAGCCTTTGGCCGCCACGAACGCGAGCGCGCCCGAGAGCCGCTCAGCGGCGGGCCGTTCCGTGGCTTCCTGTCGGCGCTGCACACGCTGCAGGAAGTGTTCCCGGCCGGAGACAGTGCACCGATCCGCACCGCACTGGTGACCGCGCGTTCGGCACCTGCGCACGAACGGGTGATCCGCACCCTGCGTGAGTGGGGTGTGCGCCTGGACGAAGCGCTGTTCCTCGGTGGCCGCCACAAGGGCCCGTTCCTGCAGGCGTTCGGCGCCGACATCTTCTTCGATGATTCGCAGCACAACATCGACAGCGCCCGAGAGCATGTAGCCGCCGGCCACGTACCGCATGGCGTTGCCAACGAAGGATAGGGTCTGGTAGTTGCCAACCTTGGTTGGCGCTGTTCTGGATGCATGCCCACCAAGGTGGGCATCTACCAGAGCGCTGTACCCCGGTAGTCGCCAACCTTGGTTGGCATTGCCGTCAGGCCACGGGTCCCGTCAAGGGCTGCCCGACATCCCCAGCTGCAGGTCCACCACCTTCCAGCGCAGGCCCTGCGGTTCCAGCACCACCTTCATTGGCGGCTGGCCGGGGCCGCGATCGACATCGATCACGAAGCGGTCCAGCGCTTCGAAATGATGTTCGGCATGCTTCAGCGGCCGCGCGGGTTCGGTCGCGCCGAAGGCATCGCCGCCCTGCAGTTCATTGCGGCCGCGCTTCCACAGCACGTGACCCTGCAGCATCGCGCCGATCCCGGTCGGGGTCACCATGGTGTCCACCGCGGCACCACCAAGCTGGTCGCCCAGCCCGTACAGCAGGGCACCGAACGGGCTGGCCGCCACATCCGGGCCGGCTTGGCGCACCAGATAGTCATTGAGCTGCGCGCGCAGGCTGCTGCGCACGCGCGGGAAATCGACGTAACGCTCCAGGCGCGCGGTGTCGCGTTGCTCGATGGCCTTGGACAGGCCATTGACGGTCATGTACGGGCCGCCGAACCACCATGCGGCCAAGGCCAGGACCAACAGCCCAACGAGTGCGGTGAGTTTCTTCATGCCGCCCAGACTGCCGCAACCGCAGCAGCATGGGGTGAAGACTCAATGACTGGGAGATCCGCGGCCATCACCGAAGGCGTCCACCAGCTGCTGGCGTTCGGCTGCGGTCAGTGCCTCAAGCCGCGTTGCCAGTACTTCTTCCAGGCTGGCGGTGCGGGTGGTACCCAGGATGCCACTGGCCACGCCGGGATGGCCCAGGGCGTAGGCAAAGGCGGTCTGGGCGGGGCGCTGGCTGCGGATGGCGGCCAGGGTCTTCCGCATGTTGCGTGCGCTGTGCATCAGTGTGCGGCTGCTCGGTTTTAGCCAAGCCCTGGCCAGGTACCAGGCATCCGCCGGTCGTGGCAGGCGCGGGCGTGGTGGCAGCAGATGGCCCTGCGCCAGCACTGTGCCGGCCAGTACGCCGATGCCCACTGCGTGCAACTGGTCGATGAGGGGTTCACGGTCCTGCTGCAGGGCGTTGTAGTCCAGAAGCACCACGTCGAACAGCGTGGGATGGTCGATCATCCAGCGCAGGGTCGATGCCGTGTGCGTATTGATGCCGGTGTGCCGGATCAGCCCGCGTTCGCGCAGGCGTTGCAGCGCGGCCAGCAGGTCATCGTTGATGTCGTGCTGGCTGGCACCGTGCAGCTGGTAGATATCCAGGTAATCCAGGCCGAGGTTGCGCAGCGAGGCCTCGCAGCTGGCAGTGATGGCTGCCGGCGAGAAATTGCGTTGCTCGGCGCCGCTGACGCCGGCCTGGCCGGTCAGTGTGCCGCCCTTGCTGGAAATCACCAGCGACTCGCGCGGGTATCGCTTCAGCAACGGGCGCAGGATGCGGCCCAGCCGCGGCTCGGCGTGGAAACCGGAATAGTTGTGGCCGGTGTCCAACAGGTTCACGCCCTGTGCCAGTGCATGCTCGACCACGTGCGCGGCCGACTGTTCCGGGAAGCGGCGATGCCCCCAGAAGCCGGAGCAGCCCAGGCCCACCGGCGAAACCGCCAGGCCGGTGCGGCCCAGCGTGCGGCGTTGCTGTGCCAACGGCATCAGAATTCCAGGTCCAGCGCCGCGCACAGGTAGTCGACGAACGGGCCGAGCGCGGCCAGGTCCTTGCCCAGCGTGGACAGCAGGCGCGGGCCGGTCATGGTGGCGTCGTCCAGCGAGCGCCACATCACCCAGTTGCGGTGCTTGAGGTCGTCGATGAATTCGAAGTCGGCCGGGAAGCCGCGCGGCGGACGCACCAGCTTCTCGCTCTCCTCGAAGTCGAAGCGTTTGCGCAGGGCCGGTGCATGCGCTGCGGCCTTCCAGCTGCCCGGGTTGTCGAGGATGAAGTGGCGCACGCGGCGCTGGGTCTCCGGTTCCGGATGCCACAGGCCGGCACCGACGAAGCTCTCGCCCGGCTGCAGGTGCACGTAGAACGAGGGCGCGGCCACCTCGCGGCGGCGCTCATGGAACAGGCGTGCACCCTGCCAGGTCTTGTACGGGGATTTGTCGTTGGAGAAGCGGGCGTCGCGATGGATGCGGAACAGCGAGCCGCCGACGCCACGGGTATCGGCGCGGAAGTGGTCGCTGACCTCGGCCAGCGCCGGCTGCAGGTCACCCAGCAGGCGCAGGAATGGCTGCCGCACGTGGTCTTCATACTGCTGGCGGTGGTCGTTGAACCATGCCTTGTCGTTATGCCGCGCCAGGCTGCGCAGGAACTTGAAGCTGGCGTCCGAGAAATAGGTACTCACAAGGTCTCCTGCAGGTGCTGGCCCCAGTCGCGCAGCGATTGCAGCAGGGCCTGGCGCCGCGTGTCGTCGGGCGCTTCGGCGGCCAGTGCATCGAGCTGCTGCTGGTACTGGGGCAGGTTGAGTTCGCCCAGCCCGCCGTCTCCGAGCAGGCGCTGGCGGCGGTAATCCTGCCAGCGCTGGCGTTCAGCCGGTGCGAGGCTGTCGGGATGATTGCGCGCGCGGTAACGGAACAGCAGCTCCGGCAGGCGCGGGTCGCGGAAGCGGCCTTCCAGCGCGGCCAGCTGCTCCGGCGCGGTGGTGCGTGCCAGCGCAAGCAGCGGCTTGTCGCCATTGCCGAGGAAGCCGTCGTAGAGCGAGGCATCGACATCGGCCACGGTGGCGGTGCGGGGCTGGTTGTAGACCTGCCGGGCCTTCTCGGCCAGCTGCGGGGCGAACGCGCGCAGGCGTTCCACCTTGGCCTCGATCGCGGCCACGTCCAGGCCGAGGCGCGCGTGGTCATCGGCGCGCAGGTGGTTCCAGGCGATCAGCGCGGGCACCTTGTTCAGGTGCACTTCCTTCAGCGGCACCCGCGCCACGCCTTCGGGCAGCTCGCTGGCGCGCATGTACAGGCGCTGTGCGATCACCTCGGCCGGCAGTTCCAGCAGATCGTCGATCTCGCCTTCCAGGTCGAACACGATCACCCGGTTGTTGATGGTCGGGTGCGCGGCCAGCGGCAGCACCGGGGCCGCGCACAGGCGACTGGCCGGGTAGCGCATGGAAATGTGCAGTACCGGCTTCATCGCGGCCACGTCCAGCAGGCTGCCGACGAAGCGTTTGTCGCGCAGCTTCAGCGCGTACTCCCACAGCCGTGGCTGCGACTGCTTGAACAGGCGTGCCATGCCGATGGTGGCGCGTACGTCGGACAGCGCTTCGTGCGCATCGCCTTCGCGCACGTTGTTGGCCTCGGCCAGGTGCTCGAGCTTGAACGAGGTGGCGCCATCCTCGCGCAGCGGCCACTGGATGCCGTCCGGGCGCATCGCGCGCATCAGCCGCAGCATGTCCAGCAGGTCCCAGCGCGAATTGCCGTTGCGCCACTCGCGTTTGTACGGGTCGTGGAAGTTGCGGAACAGGCCGTAGCGGACGAACTCATCGTCGAAGCGCAGCGTGTTGTAGCCCAGCGCACAGGTGCCGGGGCGCGACAGCTGCTCGTTGATGCGATCGAAGGCCTCGGCCTCGCTGATGCCCTCGGCCAGTGCCTGCTGCGGGGTGATGCCGGTGACCAGCGTGGCCATCGGCGAGGGCAGCAGGTCATCGGCCGGGCGCACGAAGAAACTGACCGGCGTGTCGATTTCGTTGAGATCGGCGTCGGTACGGATCGCGGCGTACTGCGAGATGCGCGTGCGCCGCGGGTCCTGGCCGAAGGTTTCCAGGTCGTAGAACAGGAAGCTGTCAGCCATCAGTGCGCCCCCTCCAGGACCGGCAGCTGCGCGTGGATCTGTGCTTCCAGTGCGGTCCAGTCGATGTTGTCCAGTGAATCGTGACCGGCGGTGGCGGCCACCAGCATGTCGCGCTGCAGTTCGGTGCGGCGCAGCGCCTCGGCGTACGGCGTGTGCAGGAAAGTGACCATCGTGTAGTGCGGTACGAAGCGGGTCGGCCAGCGCCGCTGCAGTTCCTGTTCCAGCTCGCGCTGCAGCAGGAAGGCGGGATCGGCCACGCGGTCGCGCATCTCCAGGTAGTTCTCCAGCGCCATCTGCTGGATTGCGCGCGCATTTGGCTTGCGCTCGGCTTCGAACGCGGCGAACGCGCCTTCCAGATCATCGGCCTCCATCAGGTGACGGGCCAGCGCAACGCAGTCCTCGAACGCGCAGTTCATACCCTGGCCATGGAACGGCACCATCGCATGCGCGGCGTCGCCGATCAGCACGGCGCGGCCCTGCTGGTGCCAGCGTTCCAGAGTGAGCGTGCCAAGCAGGCCCGGCGGATGCTGCTCCCAGTCCGCGCGCAGGTTCGGGATCAACGGCAGGGTGTCGACGAACTCGCGCGCGAACAGCGCCTCGGCCTGCGCGCCGGTGTTGACCGTGGCGAAGCTGGGATCGCCCTGGTTGGGCAGGAACAGGGTGACGGTGAAGGTGCCTTCGTGGTTGGGCAGGGCGATGCACATGTAGTGGCCGCGCGGCCAGATGTGCAGTGCATTGCGCTCGATGCGGAAGCTGCCATCGGCAGCCGGCGGGATCTCCAGCTCCTTGTAGGAGTGGTCGAGGAAGGCGATGTCCTCACCCAGCGGCGCGCGCCGGTTCATCGCCGCACGCAGTGCCGAACCGGCACCGTCGGCACCGATCAGGGTGTCGAAACGGATGTCGTGCGGGCTGTCGTCACGGTCATCGATGAAGCGTGCGTAACCCGCATCGAAATCGACGGTGTGCAGGCGGCGATGGAAGTGCACGGTGGCGCCGGCCTGTTCGGCCAGCTCCAGCAGCGTGGTATTCAGATCACTGCGGTGGATCGACCAGATCACTTCGCTGTCATCACGGCCATAGCGCTGCAGCTGCGGTTCGCCCTCGCGTGGGTGCACCATGCGTCCGCGCATCATCACCGCGCGCGCCATCACTTCGTCCTCCACGCCCGCCTGGCGCAGCGCATTGCGCCCGCGCTCGGCCAACGCCAGGTTGATCGAGCGGCCGCTCTCGTAATCGGCCACGCGCGGATCACCGCGGCGTTCGTACAGGGTGATGCGCCAGCCCTGGCGTGACAGCAGGATGGCCAGCAGGGACCCGGCGAGGCCGGCACCGATAATGCTCAACGAGCGGGAAGCGTGTGCGATCAACGAACTGTCCAGCAGTAGGGGAGGGGCCGGCTTAGAGGCCGGCCCAGGCTTCCACTTCCTCGACGAAGTGGTGCACGTCCAGGTAGCGGTTGTAGAGCGGGGTGGGCGAAATACGGATCACGTCGGGCTCGCGCCAGTCGCCGAGCACGCCGATGCCGCGCAGGTGTTCGAACAGCGCACGGCCGCGCTCGCGGCCACCGATCACGCGCAGCGACAGCTGGCAGCCGCGGCGCTGCGGGTCAGCCGGCGTGATGATGTCCAGCACGCTGGACAGGCGCGCGCGCACCAGCGCTTCGAGCATGCCGGTCAGCGCCAGCGACTTGCTGCGCAGCGCTTCCATGCCGGCACGCTCGAACAGGTCCAGCGATGCACGCAGCGGGGCCAGGCCGAGGATCGGTGGGTTGCTCAGCTGCCAGCCCTCGGCGCCGATGGCCGGGGTGAACTGCGGCGCCATCTGGAAACGGGTGGCTTCCTCATGGCCCCACCAGCCGGCAAAGCGCGGCAGGGTGGTGTCGCGGTGATGGCGCTCGTGGACGAAGGCGCCGGCAACCGCGCCCGGGCCGCTGTTGAGGTACTTGTAGTGGCACCACACGGCGAAATCAGGGGCCACGTCATGCAGGCGCAGCGGCAGGTTGCCGACCGAGTGTGCCAGGTCGAAGCCGACACGCGCGCTCTGCAGACGTGCGGCGCGGGTGATCGCATCGAGGTCGAAGGCCTGGCCGGTGCGGTACTGCACGCCAGGCCACAGCACCAGCGCCAGGCGTGAACCGTGCTCGGCGATGGCATGCTCGATCGCGGTCAGTGAAATCGTGCCGTTGGCCTCGTCCGGCTGCACTTCCACCAGGCACTCGGCCGGGTCGAAGCCATGGAAGCGGATCTGTGCTTCCACTGCGTGGCGGTCGGTCGGGAATGCGCCGGCTTCCATCAGGATCACCGGGCGCTCGGCCGTGGGCCGGTAGAAGCTGACCATCATCAGGTGCAGGTTCACGCTCAGCGTGTTCATTGCAACTACCTCGCTGGGCAGCGCACCGACCACGCGGGCCAGCTGCGCGCTCACCAGACGGTGGTAGGACAGCCACTGCGTCGGGCCGGTGAAGTGGCCTTCCACCGCCAGCTCGCCCCACTGCTTCATCACTTCCTGCACGGCCGCCTGCGCGCCACGCGGCTGCAGGCCCAGCGAGTTGCCGACGAAGTAGGTCTGCTCGCCGCCGCCATGGCGCGGAATCAGGAATTCATTGCGCAGCGGGCGCAGCGGATCGGCGGCGTCCAGGGCAATGGCGTGGGTGCGGCTGAGCAGGTCGGACATGGTCGGGCAACAGGCTGCAACGGGACCGCCAGTGTAGCGCTTGGGGCATGGCCCGGTAGCTGCCAACCCAACGCCAGCGCCGCTTGACCCGGTAGTCGCCCACCTTGGTTGGCGCACGTACAAGCAAGCGCCCACCAAGGTGGGCATCTACCAGAGCGGGGGCGAGCATGCGCCCACCGAGGTGGGGAACTACCGTTCGATGGCTCAGCCCGCCGCTGGCGCCGGCAGCGGGTCCACGTGCCCGCACTCGCTGCAGGTACGCAGTTCCAGGCTGGCGTGATAGCGCGCAAACACCTTGGGCAGGTCGGTTTCGATGTTCTGCAGCGGGAAATACTCTTCGTGCAGCTTGTGGTTGCAGCGCTCGCAGTGCCAGATCACGCCGTCCATCTCGTGCGGCAGGCGCTTGCGCTCGACCACCAGACCGATACCACCGGGCGGGCGCCGCGGCGAGTGCGGCACCTTTGCCGGCAGCAGGAAGATCTCGCCGGCGCGGATCGGAATGTCGCGCACCGCGCCGTCTTCCTGCACCTTCAGCACCATCTCGCCTTCGAGCTGGTAGAACCACTCCGGGCCTTCGTCGTAGTGGAAGTCGGTACGCGAGTTCGGCCCGCCCACCACCATCACGATGAAGTCGCCGTTGTCGATCATCTTGTTGCCCACCGGCGGCTTCAGCAGGTGGCGGTTTTCTTCGATCCAGGCGTGCAGGTTGATCGGCGAAGCGAGCATGGTGGTCATCCGTAAGGGATCAGTCGCGCTTGCCCTTGCGCGGGACGTAGGACAGGGCCTTTTCATAGGCGGGCTGCAGCTCTTCCTGCGAACCGACGTCGATGCCCATCTCGCGCACGCGTCCGTCCTTCAGGCTGTAGACCCAGCCGTGCACCATCAGCTTCTGGCCGCGGGCCCAGGCGTCCTGCACGATGGTCGAGCGGCACAGGTTGGCCACCTGCTCGATCACGTTCAGTTCGCACAGGCGTGCGTGCTTGAGCTCGTCGGTCTCGATCGCATCAAGGATGCCGGTGTGCTTCTGCATCACGTCGCCAACGTGGCGCAGCCAGTTGTCGGCCAGGCCGACGCGGGTGTTGTGCAGGCAGGCATGCACGCCGCCGCAGCCGTAGTGGCCGACGATCAGGATGTGCTTCACCTTCAGCTGGTCCACCGCGTACTGCACCACGCTCAGGCAGTTCAGGTCGGTGTGGGCGACCACGTTGGCGACGTTGCGGTGCACGAACACTTCGCCCGGGGCCATGCCGATGATCTGGTTGGCCGGCACGCGCGAATCGGAACAGCCGATCCACAGGTATTCGGGGTGCTGCTGCTTGGCCAGCTGGTGGAAGAACTCGGGGTCTTCCTTCTCGATGCGGTCGGCCCAGTCGCGGTTGTTCTGCAGCAGTTTGTGGATGTCTTTCATGTATGGGTCCCTGGCGTCGGGTGGGGGCTCGCCGCAGCCGTCCGGCTGCGTCGTCGCGGGAATCTGGGGCGTTCAGTCGCTGCGGGCGGCCTGTTCGCGGTGCCAGCGCATCCACTGCGCCAACTCGGTGGAAGCGGGGGTGCCCAACTGTTCCAGTTCGGCGATCACCGCGCGCTGGTTCGCATCGGGATGGTTCTGGCTCAGCTTGAGCTTCAGCTGCACCTGTTCGACCTGGAAGCGGAAGCCGACGATGGCGCGCAGCTCCGGGCCATGTTCGGCACGCGTGGCATCGAACTGCCAGGCCTGGCCGACACTCGCTTCGAAGCGGTCGCTGATCGCGCCGACCAGTTCGGCCAGCGCCTCGGTATCGTCGAGGGTCTGCAGCTGGCCACGCAGCTCGGCAGCGGCGTAGTTCCAGGTGGGTACCCGCGCAGCGGGCTCCTTGTCCGGATACCAGCTGGCCGAGACGTAGCCATGCGGACCATCGATCAGTACCTTGGCCGCGCCGCGGTGGCGCGACTGCGGGTTGGCGCGCGCCCAGTGGCCGCGCAGTTCGATCTGGTCGCCGGTACAGCACCGGCATCCGGGTCAGCTCCGGCAGGCCATCGCTGCCGGGCGTGAGCACGGTAACGAACGGGTCGCGCGCCAGCAGGCGGTCCAGCCAGAGCAGGTCGGTCTCGGCGAAGGCGCGCGGGGTGAACATGCAGGGGTCAGGCGCGCCCGCCCAGCGACTGGATCATGCGGCCGCGCAGGCCCTCATCGCTGTCGGCCTGCGGCGGCTGCACTTCGTGCAGGCTGAAGCCGCGCACCAGCGCGTCTTCCTCGTCCAGGCCGTCGTACTCGACGAATTCGGCGTCGAACAGCTGCGAACGCGCGGTGTCTTCGCTGTCATAGCTCAGCGTGTTGCCATCGCTGTCGAGCACTTCGGCGGTGCCGGCCGGGCGCACGCGCAGGCGCGCCCAGATCAGGGTGTTGCCGAGGCTGGCCAGCCACCAGCTGTCGCGCGAGGCGGTGATGTCATTCATGGATGTGTTACCAGAGCGAGGCCAGCCAGAGCAGGGCGGCCATGCCCAGTCCGGCCAGCAGGGTCAGCAGCGATACCCAGGCCGGCGTCGCCAGCCCGGACAGCGAGCGGTCCGGCTGCTGGCGATAGTCACGGCGCAGCAGCCAGGCCAGGGCATCGGGCTTGAGGAAGGCACCGCTGCCGAAGCGCTCGGCGAGCGCCGGATGGCGATCGCGTACGTGCACCAGGGTCAGCGGCCAGAAGATCACGAAGGCACTGAACCCGGCCACTGCAACGCCGACGAAACAGAGGGCGAAGAACAGGGTCATGGGAGCGGTACCTCCGTGGTCGTGTGGGGCTTAGAAGTCCGCGCTGCCCGGGGCGCGCGGGTAGGGGATCGCATCGCGGATGTTGGACAGCCCGCAGACGTACACCACCAGGCGTTCGAAGCCCAGGCCGAAGCCGGCGTGCGGCACCGAACCATAGCGGCGGAAATCGCGATACCAGCTGTAGTGCTCACGATCCAGGCCGAACTGGGCCATGCGCGCGTCCAGCACTTCCAGGCGCTCTTCGCGCTGGCTGCCGCCGATGATCTCGCCGATGCCCGGGGCCAGCACGTCCATCGCGGCAACGGTCTTGCCGTCGTCGTTCAGGCGCATGTAGAAGGCCTTGATGTGCTCCGGATAGTTGGTCACCACCACCGGGCGGCCGACGTGTTCTTCGGTCAGCCAGCGCTCGTGCTCGGTCTGCAGGTCCAGGCCCCATTCGACCGGGAAGTCGAACTTCTTGCCGGACTTCTGCAGCAGGCTGACCGCATCGGTGTAGTCGATGCGCTCGAACGGTGCGTTGATGAATTCTTCCAGCTTGGTGATCGCGTTCTTGTCCACGCGCTCGGCGATGAAGGCCAGGTCGTCGCTGCGCTCGTTCAGCACCGCACGGAACAGGTACTTCAGGAACTCTTCGGCCAGGCGTGCGTCTTCGGCCAGGTCGGCGAAGGCGATTTCCGGCTCGATCATCCAGAACTCCGCCAGGTGGCGGGTGGTGTGGCTGTTCTCGGCGCGGAAGGTCGGGCCGAAGGTGTAGACCTTGCTCAGCGCCAGGCAGTAGGCCTCGACGTTCAGCTGGCCGGACACGGTCAGGAAGGTTTCCTTGCCGAAGAAGTCGCGGCTGAAATCGATCGCGCCCTTCTCATCGCGCGGCAGGTTCACCATGTCCAGGGTGGACACGCGGAACATCTGGCCGGCGCCTTCGGCGTCGGAGGTGGTGATGATCGGGGTGCTGATCCAGTTGAAGCCGTTCTCGTGGAAGAAACGGTGCACGGCCTGGGCCAGGCAGTTGCGGATGCGGGTGACCGCGCCGAACAGGTTGGTGCGCGGGCGCAGGTGCGCCACTTCGCGCAGGAACTCCGGCGACATCGGCTTGGGCTGGATCGGGTAGGTGAGCGGGTCTTCGACCCAGCCGACCACTTCCAGCGCGCTGGCCTGGATCTCGAACGACTGGCCCTTGCCCTGCGACTTCACCAGAGTGCCGGTGGCGATGACCGAGCAGCCGCTGGTCAGGCGCTTGATCTCATCGAAGTTGGCCAGGCTGTCGCCGGCCACGACCTGGATCGGGGCGAAGCAGGAGCCGTCGCTCACATTCACGAAAGCCAGATTCGCTGAACCGCGCACCGTGCGCACCCATCCGCGTACCGTGACTTCGCCGCCTTCCGGGATCTTCCCGGCAAGCGCATGTTCAACGCTGACCACCGTCATGACTTGAATCCTCTGCTGATCGACTCGATCTGTGAACACGGGAGTTTACCGGTTGCAGCGTTCTGCTTGCGAGGCATTTTTCGTGGCAACGGCTCCTTATAATGTCCCCGTACCTCTGGAGTAGCCCCATGGCCGTCAGCCTGACCCCCATTGCCTTCGAGCGCGTGCAGCGCTTTGTCGCCCAGACCCCCGGCGCGCTGGGCCTGCGTTTCGGCGTGACCAAGACCGGTTGCTCGGGCTGGGGTCACATCACCGACCTGGCCCGCGACGAGCGCGAGGGCGATACCGTGTTCGACCAGGACGGCGTGAAGATCTATGTCGATGCCAAGAGCCTGGCGCTGGTGGACGGCACCGTGATCGACTTCGGCAAGCACGGCCTGAGCGAAACGTTCACGTTCAGCAACCCGAACGCCACCGCCGAGTGTGGCTGCGGTGAAAGCTTCACCACCGACGCCGACAAGGCCTGAGGGCTGGTTCTGGCGTCCGCCGGGCATGGCCGGGCGGTGGTAGATGCCGACCTTGGTCGGCAGGGGAAGGGATCCACGGATGGAACGACCGCTTTTCATTTATCACCCCAACGCCTACGCCCTCTCCTTCGAAGAGGTCGACGGGGTCTGCGACTGCTGTGGTCAGCCGCGCACACTGCGCTACCGGGGGCCGTTCTACTCCGTTCTGAGCCCCGATTACCTGTGCCCCTGGTGTATCGCCGATGGCAGGGCGGCGGCCAGTTACGAGGGTGAATTCACCGGCTGGAGCGATATCGAGGGGGTATCCCCGGATCCGGCCGATCCGCCGCCGACCATCGCCCGCGAGCTGCTGCTGGAGATCTGCGAGCGCACCCCGGGCTACCCGTCCTGGCAGCAGTCGGTCTGGCTCAGCCATTGTGAGCGGCCCTGCGCCTTCCTCGGTTACGCCGGTAGCGAGGACCTCCAGCCCATCCTCGACGAGGTCCGGCCCGACGTGGTTGAGGTCAACCCGCGCGACGCCGACTGGGTGCTGGAACACCTGAGCCGGGACGGGGAGATGATTGGCTGCCTGTTCCAGTGCCTGGAATGCGGCCAGCACCGCCTTCATGTGGATCTGGGGTAGCCCGGTTCAGGTTGCCCTGTGGCCCGCCGGTTGCCCGGCACCCCCATCTGCGCCATAATGCGCGGCTTCCTGCCTCCCCGGCGGGAATCCTTGCCCCACCGCGGTATCAACGGCGGGGGGCTGTCCGGCCGCAAGGCCACATCCGAAAGGTAGAAAAAAAACATGAGTCGTCATTACGAAATCGTGTTCATGGTCCACCCGGACCAGAGCGAGCAGGTCCCGGCCATGATCGAGCGCTACAAGTCGCTGGTCGAGAACGGCAACGGCACCATCCACCGTCTGGAAGACTGGGGCCGCCGCCAGCTGGCGTACCCGATCCAGAACCTGGTGAAGGCCCACTACGTGCTGATGAACATCGAAGCCGACCAGGCCGTTCTGAACGAACTGACCGAAAGCTTCCGCTTCAACGACGCCGTGCTGCGCAACCTGGTCATCAAGCGTGACGAGGCTGACACCGAGCAGTCGCTGATCATGAAGAGCAAGGACGAGAAGGGTGACAAGCCGGAGCGCGGTGAGCGCCGTCGTCGTGACGACGAAGAAGGCGAGTCCAACAACACCGCTGACAACGAAGCCGGCGACGACGCCGCTTCCGCCGCCTAAGGAGCCTTCCCATGTCCAAGTTCTTCCGTCGCCGCAAGTTCTGCAAGTTCACTGCTGAAGGTGTGAAGGAGATCGACTACAAGGATCTCAACACCCTGCGCCAGTACCTGACCGAGAACGGCAAGATCGTGCCGAGCCGCGTCACCGGTACCAAGTCGAAGTACCAGCGCCAGCTGGCGACCGCCGTCAAGCGCGCTCGCTTCCTGGCCCTGATCCCGTACACCGACAACCACGACGTCTGATGCCAGCGGGGCGGCCCGGCGCCGCCCCCGCTGTGCCAGCTATTCGGACAGCCTTTGTTGCGGGGCATCGCCTCGCTAACGAATAACTTATCTGGAGCAATACCATGCAGCTGATCCTCCTGCAGAAAGTCACCAACCTCGGCAACCTGGGCGACCTGGTCGACGTGAAGCCGGGCTACGGCCGTAACTTCCTCGTGCCGCAGGGCAAGGCCGTGCCGGCCACCGAGAGCAACAAGGCCGAGTTCGAAGCCAAGCGCGCCGAATACGAAGCCAAGGCCCAGGCCATCCACGCCGACGCTGAAGGCCGCAAGGCCAAGCTGGAAGGCGCGAGCGTGACCATCGCCGCCAACGCTTCGACCGAAGGCAAGCTGTACGGCTCGGTTGGCCCGCGCGACATCGCCGAGGCCTTCACCGCCGCCGGCCTGCCGCTGGAAAAGAGCGAAGTCATCCTG
The DNA here is from genome assembly GCF_051983905.1 of Stenotrophomonas sp. STK17_22. Lineage (NCBI taxonomy): Bacteria > Pseudomonadati > Pseudomonadota > Gammaproteobacteria > Lysobacterales > Lysobacteraceae > Stenotrophomonas > Stenotrophomonas sp. STK17_22. The sequence goes on along the minus strand of NZ_CP197010.1, from coordinate 3,364,500 downwards.
GGCGAAGGCGCCTTCCGCAACATCGGCGAATACGACGTACTGGTCCACCTGCACGCCGACGTCGAGACCACCGTCAAGGTCGTCGTCGTCGCCGAAGCCTGATCCCACGCCGCAAGGCCTGGAATCACCGCAGAACGGGCGCCCGCAAGGGTGCCCGTTTTGTTTTATGGCTCCGGTTCGGGGTGTCGAGCGACGTCCGGCCGACGAGGCAGGGCTGGACAATGTTTCACGCCCATTCGTAGAACACGTCCACATCGGTATACTCAGGGCGTCACACCCGTTCCACGGGCATCGATCCCAACAGGATCAATGGCTTGGAGGGTAAACGCAGGCCGCTTGCCGGCCCCAGTCCGGAACCCCTATGCGTCTTTCCACGATCAAGCTGTCCGGCTTCAAGTCGTTCGTCGATCCGACCACCCTGCACCTGCCGACCAACATGACCGGCGTGGTGGGGCCCAATGGCTGCGGCAAGTCGAACATCATCGACGCCGTGCGCTGGGTCATGGGCGAGAGCTCGGCCAGCCGCCTGCGCGGCGACTCGCTGACCGACGTGATCTTCTCCGGTTCCAATGCCCGCAAGCCGGTCTCGCAGGCCACCGTCGAGCTGATCTTCGATAATTCGGACCACACGATCTCCGGCGAGTACGCCTCGTTCAACGAAATCTCGGTCAAGCGCACGGTCAGCCGCGACGGCACCAGCAACTATTACCTCAACGGCACCAAGTGCCGTCGCCGCGACATCACCGACCTGTTCCTCGGCACCGGCCTGGGCCCGCGCAGCTACTCGATCATCGAGCAGGGCATGATCAGCCAGATCATCGAGGCGCGCCCGGAAGACCTGCGCGTGTACCTGGAAGAGGCGGCCGGCATCTCCAAGTACAAGGAGCGCCGCAAGGAGACCGAGACCCGCATCCGCCACACCCGCGAGAACCTGGACCGGCTGGGCGACCTGCGCGACGAGATCAGCAAGCAGCTCGAGCACCTCAAGCGCCAGGCCAAGCAGGCCGAGCAGTACCAGGCCCTGCAGGAAGAGCGCCGGGTCAAGGATGCCGAGTGGAAGGCCCTGGAGTTCCGCGGGTTGGACGGTCGCCTGTCCAAGCTGCGCGAAGGGCTGTCGCAGGAAGAGACGAAGCTGCAGCAGCTGATCGCCGACCAGCGTGACGCCGAGGCCCGCATCGAGACCTCGCGCGTTCGACGCGAAGAGGCCGCCGATGCGCTGAACACCGCGCAGGCTGCGGTCTACCAGGTCGGCAGCACGCTGGCGCGCCTGGAACAGCAGATCCAGCACCAGCGCGAGCTGTCGCAGCGCCTGCACAAGGCGCGCGACGAGACCCGCCAGGCACTGGCCGAACTGGGCCAGCACATCAGCGGCGACGAGGCCAAGCTGATGGTGCTGCGCGAAGCGGTCGAGGCCGCCAACCCGCAGCTGGAGGAGCTGCAGGAAGAAAACGAGATAAAGCAGGAAAGCCTGCGCGAGGCCGAAGACCGGCTGGCCAGCTGGCAGCAGCGCTGGGAACAGCACACTTCGCAGAGTTCGGAGGCCTCGCGCGCCGGAGATGTCGAGCGCACGCGCGTGGACTACCTGGACAAGCAGATCCTCGATGCCGACCGCCGTCGCGAGGCCCTGGCCGCTGAGCGCGCCGGGCTGGACGTGGACGCGCTGGAAGAAGCTTTCGAGCAGCTGCACCTGCAGCACGACACGCAGAAGACCGCGCTGGATGAATTGAGCGAAGACGTCGAGCTGCGCAAGCAGGGCGTGGCGGAAGTGCAGGAACAGCAGCGCAATGGCCAGAACGAACTGGCCGAACTGCGCAAGCAGGCCAACGGCCTGCGCGGTCGCCTGGCTTCGCTGGAAACCCTGCAGCAGGCTGCGCTGGGCCAGGAGCAGGGCGCTGCCGTGGCGTGGCTGAAGGCGCGCGGGCTGGATTCGGCGGCGCGTGTCGGCGAACGTCTGGACGTCGATGCCGGCTGGGAAAATGCGGTGGAAAGCGCGCTTGGCCAGTTAATCGAAGGCGTGCTGGTCGATGACCCGGGCAGCCTGGTTGATGCCCTCGGCGAACTCGGCGATGGCCACATTGCGCTGGTTGCCAGCGCGGGTGCCGACGTCAAGGCTGCACCGACTTCGCTGGCGGCCCGCGTGCGTGGCCCGGCCGCGATCCGTCGCCTGCTTGCGCACCTGCATGGTGCCAAGGACCTGTCCGAGGCGAAGGCCCTGCAGGCCAACCTTCCGGAAGGCGATTCGATCATCACCCAGAGCGGCGAACGCCTGGGCCAGGGTTGGCTGCGTGTATCGCGCTCTGGTGCGGCCCAGCAGGGCGCGCTGCTGCGCGAACGTGAGATCAACGAGCTGCGCGAGCAGATCGAGCAACTGCAGGATCGCGAAGCCGAGCTGGAAGAACAGCTGAGTGGTTTCCGTGAGCAACTGCAGGCCGCCGAGCAGCACCGCGAAGACGCACAGCGTGCGCTGTACCAGGCCCATCGTGCGGTCTCTGAACTGGCTGGCCAATTGCAGGGGCAGCAGGGCAAGGTGGAGGCGGCGCGCACGCGCATCGACCGCATCGAAGGCGAACTGAAGCAGCTGCAGGAAACGCTGGAAGCCAATAACGAGCAGGCGCGTGAAGCGCGCTCGCGGTTGGAAAACGCGGTCAGCAGCATGGGCGACCTGGAATCGACCCGGCAGCGGCTGGAGGGCGAGCGCCGCCAGCTGACCGAGGCCCGCGACCTGGCACGCGATGCTGCACGTGCGGTGCGTGAGCGCTCGCATTCGCTGGCCCTGACCCTGGAATCGCAGCGTGCGCAGCTGGCTTCACTGAGCCAGGCGTTGGAACGCATGGGCACCCAGCGCGGGCAGCTGGATTCGCGACTGGGCGAACTGCATTCGCAGCTGGACGAAGGTGATTCGCCGGTCGAGTCGCTGCAGGCCGAGCACCAGAACGCACTGGAAGAGCGTGTGCGGGCCGATCGCGTGCTGACCGAGGCGCGCACGCTGCTGGACGGCATCGACGCCGAGCTGCGCAATTACGAGCAGACCCGTCACCAGCGTGACGAACAGGCGCTGGCCCAGCGCGAGCGTATTTCGCAGCGCAAGCTGGACCAGCAGGCGCTGGTGCTCAGTGCGGATACCCTGCAGGGCGCGGTGGAGAAGGCCGGGTTCGTGCTGCAGGACGTGCTCAACGCACTGCCCGAGGACGCCCGCCTGGGTGACTGGGAGCAGGCCGTGCACCAGATCGATGGCCGCATGCGCCGGCTGGAGCCGGTCAACCTGGCCGCCATCCACGAGTACGGCGAGGCGTCGCAGCGTTCGGACTACCTGGATTCGCAGCACACCGACCTGACCACCGCGCTGGAAACCCTGGAAGATGCGATCCGCAAGATCGACCGCGAGACCCGCGGTCGTTTCAAGGACACCTTCGATCGTGTCAACGCTGGCGTGCAGGCGCTGTACCCGCGCCTGTTCGGTGGCGGCCATGCCTACCTGGAACTGACCGGTGAAGACCTGCTCGACACCGGTGTGACCATCATGGCGCGTCCGCCGGGCAAGCGCGTGTCCAGCATCTCGCTGCTGTCCGGCGGCGAGAAGGCGATGACCGCGGTGGCGCTGGTGTTCGCCATCTTCCAGCTCAACCCCGCGCCGTTCTGCCTGCTGGACGAGGTGGACGCGCCGCTGGACGAAGCCAACGTCGGCCGCCTGGCCAACATGGTCAAGGAGATGAGCGAAAAGGTGCAGTTCCTGTTCGTCAGCCACAACAAAGCGACGATGGAGGCCGCGCACCAGCTGTCGGGCGTGACCATGCGCGAGCCGGGCGTCAGCCGCCTGGTCAGCGTGGACCTGGAAGAAGCCGCGCGATTGGCGGGCGCGGCCTGACGTGCCATCCTAGTTACCTGAATGAACTAGCCGGAGAACCTATCGAATGTCCGACACGGCACTGTTGCGCATCGGCATCCTGGCCGCCGGCCTGCTGTTGATCGCCGCGATCTTCCTGTTTGGCCGTCCGAAAAAGAAGCCCCAGGGGCGCCGCGTGGAAGGCGCGGAACCGACCAGCGGCGAGCGCCGCGAACCGGTACTGGGCGAAGACGGCGTCGCCCTGGCCGATGGCCGCGTCGAACCGGGCATGGGCACGGAAGGCGAGCAGGCCGAACTTGGTCTGGGCGAAACCGACCCGGGCGCCAGTGATCTCGGCAAGCGCGCCACCCAGGATTTCGACAAGATCGTCTCCTTGTTCGTGGCTGCCCGGGCCGGCGAGCAGCTGCGTGGCGAAGACATCGTGGTGGCGGCCGAGAAGACCGGCCTGGTGTTCGGCCACATGAACGTGTTCCACCGCCTGGTGGAAGGTCACCCCGAGCGCGGCCCGATTTTCTCGATGGCCAGCATCATGAAGCCGGGCAGCTTCGACATGGCCAACATCCGCGCCATGGAGACCCCGGCCATCGCCTTCTTCCTGACCCTGCCGGCACCGCTGACCGCGCTGGATGCCTGGGAGAAGATGCTGCCCACCGTACAGCGCATGGCCGAGCTGCTCGACGGCGTGGTGCTGGACGACAGCCGCAACGCTCTCGGCCGGCAGCGCATCGCGCACATCCGTGACGAACTGCGTGCCTATGATCGCCAGCACCAGGCGCCGCCGCTGACCAAGACCCCGCGCTGGTAAGCGCCATGGTGTGCCGACCAATGGTCGGCACACACCAACCTCAACGGTCGGCACCCACAACAGTAGATCCACGCCATGCGTGGATGGGGCGAACCAAGGTTCGCCCCCACCAACAGGGTCAGGCCGGTACGCCGGCCACCTTCGCGAACGCATGGCGGAACGCGGCCATCTCGTCCTCGGTGCCGACGGTCACGCGCACGCGCTGTGGCCAGATCGGCCAGCTGCGGCCGATGATCACGCCGTTGTCTGCCATCGCCTTGGCAAAGGCGGCACCGTCGCGCTGCACATCCACCACGAAGCAGTTCGCTTCCGACGGCACGCAGCTGAAACCACGCTTGCCCAGCCACGCGACGGTGGCCTGCCGCACCTTGGCATTCTGCAGGCGCCGCTGCGCGATCAACTGAGGATCCTGCAGGCTGGCCAGTGCCGCGGCCAGTGCTGGCACGGGTAGCGGGTTGTCGCCCAGGCTGGCCAGTTCGCGCAGGCGGTCGGGATGCGCGGCCGCTACGCCCAGGCGCAGGCCGGCCATGCCATATAGCTTGGAGAACGTGCGCAACACGATCAGGTCATCGCGCTGCGCCACCTGCGCGATCAGGCTCGGCTGTTCGCTGTACTGCAGATACGCCTCGTCCAACAGCACGCGGGTGGAAGCGGGTTTGTGGGCCAGCAGCCAGGCGAGCTCATCCTGCGGGCTGATCGAACCGGTCGGGTTGTTGGGGTTGCACACGTACAGCAGCCCGGTCGGGCGTGCGTGTGCGGCGGCGACCATCGCACGCAGGTCGTGTGCACCGTCCTCGCGCAGCGGCACTTTCTGCACGTGTGCACCGTGTGCGGCGGCGACCTCGCCCAGCGTCTCGAAGGTCGGGTCGGCTACTACCAGCCCCGCCTGCGGGCCGGTCCACAGCGTGGCGGCGCGGTTCAGTGGTTCGCTGGAGCCCGGATAGAGGCGCATATGGTCGGCCGGAATGCCGGCCTGCTCGATGAACGCATCGCGCACCTGGCCCGCCAGTTCGAAGCGGTAGCGGCCGCAGCTGGCGATGCTGTCGCGCGCCGCCTGCTGGGCGGCGGGCGAGGGGCCGTACGGGCATTCGTTGAAGTTCAGTAGTACGGCGCCTTCGGCAGGGGCTGGGGCGGCGGCTGTCGCGGGTTGGGCATGGCCGAGCTGCGGCAGCCCGGTGCCGGCGACGGCGAGGCCAGCACCGGCCAGTTGCAGGAAGCGTCGACGGGAGGCAGGCAGGGTCACGGGTGGGATTCCGAAGGGAAGACCGTCGCACGCTAGCGCCGGTGGTGGTGGGCGGCAAGCTGCTCTTTGTGGAGTCGAACCATGTTCGACTGCAGATGTGCCAACCAAGGTTGGCACCTACCAGAGCGGGGGGAGTGGTTGGCGCGTACCAGAGCGGGGGAGTGGTTGGCACGTACCAGGGCGGGGGAGGGCCAGTCGAGCAAGCTCGACGCTACGAAGGCGGGGCCGTTACCGGGCCTGACAGCCGGGCGCGGTAGAATCCCCGGCCATCCCAGAACCACCGGATTCCGATGAGCCCCAGCCCCGCCGAACGCGCCGAAGACCTTCGCCGGCAGATCGCCCAGGCCAACCGCGCCTACCACGAGCTGGACGCGCCGGAGATCCCCGACGTCGACTACGACTGGATGGTGCGCGAGCTGGAAGCGCTGGAGCGCGAGCATCCGGAGCTGGCCCGTGCCGACAGCCCGACCCAGCAGGTCGGTGCGCGCCCGTCCGGTCGCTTCCCGGAAGTGCGCCACGCGGTGCCGATGCTGTCGCTGTCCAATGCCTTCAGCGATGAGGAAGTGGCCGACTTCGTGCGCCGCATCGACGAGCGCCTGGGCCGACGCAGCCTGCGGTTCTCGGCCGAGCCGAAGATGGACGGCCTGGCGATCAGCCTGCGCTACGAGGACGGTCATTTCGTACTCGGCGCGACCCGCGGCGATGGCAGTACCGGCGAGGACGTTACCGCCAACCTGCGCGAGATCGGTGATATTCCCAAGCGGCTGCACGGCAAGGACTGGCCGGATGTGCTGGAGGTGCGTGGCGAGGTCTACATGGCCCGCGCCGACTTCGAGTCCTACAACGAACGTGCGCGCCTGCAGGGCGGCAAGGTGCTGGCCAACCCGCGCAACGCCGCCGCCGGTTCGCTGCGCCAGCTCGACCCGAAGATCAGTGCGCAGCGCCGGCTGAGTTTCTTCGCCTACGGCACCGGCGAAGTGCAGGGCGGCGAGCTGCCGGACACCCATTCGGGCACGCTGGCCCAGCTCGGTGCCTGGGGCTTCCCGGTCAGTGAGCTGTGCAAGGTGGTGGAAGGCACCGACGGCCTGCTCGGCTACTACCGCGATATCGGTGAGCGCCGCGATGGCCTGCCGTTCGATATCGATGGCGTGGTCTACAAGCTGGATGACCGCGCCGGCCAGCAGGCCATGGGCTTCGTTTCGCGTGCGCCGCGCTGGGCCATCGCGCACAAGTTCCCGGCACAGGAACAGAGCACTACGGTAGAGGCGATCGAGATCCAGATCGGCCGCACCGGTGCAGCCACACCGGTCGCGCGGCTGGCACCGGTGGCGGTGGCCGGCGTGATCGTGTCCAACGCCACGTTGCACAACGCCGACCAGATCGCACGCCTGGATGTGCGCGTGGGTGACAGCGTGATCGTGCGCCGCGCCGGTGATGTGATTCCGGAAGTGGTCAGCGTCATCCTTGATCGCCGCCCGCCGGGCACCACGCCGTGGCAGATGCCGACGCGCTGCCCGGTGTGCGGCTCGGAAATCGTGCGCGAGGAAGGTGCTGCCGCATGGCGCTGCTCGGGCGAACTGTCCTGCCCGGCGCAGCGCAAGGAAGCCATCGCCCATTTCGCCTCGCGTCGCGCGATGGATATCGATGGCCTGGGTGACAAGTACATCGAAACTCTGGTCGACGCCGGCATCGTCAGAAGCGTGGCCGATCTGTACCGGCTCAACCGTGACCAGCTGCTGCATCTGAAGCTGGTGCTGGATGCCGAGGACCCTTCCGCACTGGCGGCTGCGCTGAAGCTGCACCTGCCCGCCGAAGGCAGTGGTGCGGTGCTCAATGCGGTGCTCAAGCTGGATGGCAACGATCCGGGCTGGCGAGCACAGGCGCTGGTACAGCCGGCCAGCTTCGAATGGAACACGAAGAAGATCGCCACCAAGTGGGCCGACAACCTGATCGCGGCGATCGACGCCAGCCGTGCGGCCACGCTGGAGCGCCTGCTGTTCGCGCTTGGCATCGAGCACGTGGGTGAGAGCACGGCCAAGGCGCTGGCGCAGTGGTTCGGTGACCTGGAGCTGATCCGCCACCTGCCATGGCCGCTGTTCAAGCGTGTGCCGGACATCGGCGGCGAAGTGGCGCGTTCGCTGGGTCATTTCTTCGAGCAGCAGGGCAACCAGCAGGCCATCGATGACCTGCTGCAGGTCGGTCAGGTGCGCATCAGCGATGTGCATGCGCCCAGTGCCAAGCTGCGCGAAGGGCTGGATCTGGCGCAGCTGCTGGTCGAATCGGAGATCCCTGGCATCACCCGCCTGCGCGCCGAAAAACTGGTCGCTGCGCTTTCCGGCGCGCAAGCAGTGCTCGACGCCGAGCATGGCCAGTTCGTCAACGCCGGCCTGCCCGATGACACTGCACGCGGCCTGGCTGCGTGGCTCGATGCAGATGGCCATGGCGCGATGTTGCTGGCGGCCGAGAAGGCGATGCAGCAGATCCTGGCCAAGGCACCGGCGCTGGCCGAGATCGTGGCCGGCCCGCTGGATGGGCAGACCGTGGTGCTGACCGGCACCCTGGCCCAGCTCACCCGCGATGCCGCCAAGGAACGCCTGGAAGCGCTGGGTGCCAAGGTCTCCGGCAGCGTGTCGAAGAAGACCAGCTTCGTGGTGGCCGGTACCGAGGCCGGCTCCAAGCTGGACAAGGCGCAGTCGCTGGGCGTGCCGGTATGGGACGAAGACCGCCTGCTGGCCTACCTCGCCGAACACGAATGATGACCCCGCCGGGTGCCTGGCGCCCGGCATGAAACACAAAGGAACACCGATGCAGACCGCTCCGCTGGATTTCCGCCTGGCCACCCGTGCCGACGAAGAACTGTTGATCGCGTTGATGCGCGAGTTCTATGCCGAAGACAAGATCGACTTCGACGACGCGCGCGTGCGTCGCGGCGTGGACGCGCTGCTGGCCGATCCGCGCAATGGCGAGGTGCTGCTGTGGCTGGACGAGGCCGCCGAGGTGGTGGGCTACGCAGTGATCGCGATGGGTTTCAGCCTGGAGCAGGGCGGCCACTTCATGTTGCTGGACGAGCTGTACCTGAGTCACCGCGCGCGCGGCCGCGGCCGCGGCAAGCAGGCGCTGGCCATCTGCGAACAGCGCGCTCGCGGGCGTGGCGTCAGCCGCCTGCGGCTGGAAGTGAACCACCACAACGAACTGGCCCGGCGCCTGTACCTGGCCAGTGGCTACATCGATGACACCCGCGATCTGCTGACCCTGCCGCTGGATCATCCGCGCCCGGAGGGCATCCTGTGAGCGAGGCCCTGCTGCGCGCGCTGCAGCAGCGTGCCGCGCTCAACGCGCTGGTGCGCCGCTTCTTCGCCGATCGCGATGTGCTGGAGGTGGAGACGCCGATCCTGTCGGTGGCCGGCAACACCGAGCCGAACATCGACAGCTTCCACACCGATTTCACCGGCCATGTCGATGCCGGTGGCCGCCGCCGCTGGCTGCGCACCTCGCCGGAGTATCCGCTCAAGCGCCTGCTGGCGGCGGGCGTGGGTGACTGTTACGAACTGGGCCGGGTGTTCCGCAACGGCGAGGCGGGCGGCCGCCACAATCCGGAATTCACCATGCTGGAGTGGTACCGGGTCGGTTGGGACCACCATCGTCTGGTGCAGGAAACCGCCGAGCTGGTCGGCCAGGCGCTGGCCCTGGTCGGGCGCAGTGCGACGCTGCGTGTGCTCAGTTACCGCGAGCTGTTCCAGCAGTACGTGGGTGTGGATCCGTTCGATGCCGACGAGGCCGCGCTGCGTGCCGCGCTGGGCGAGGTACATATCGACCCGGTCGGGCTGACCCGCGATGACTGGCTGGATCTGCTGATGACCCATCATATCCAGCCGCATTTCGATGACGCGGTGATGACCGTGGTCCATGATTGGCCTGCCAGCCAGGCCGCACTGGCGCGCATTCGAGCCGGCACGCCGCCGCTGGCCGAGCGTTTCGAGCTTTATCTGGGGGCCGTGGAACTGGCCAACGGCTATCACGAACTGAACGACGCGCACGAACAGCGTGCGCGATTCCAGCGTGACCTGCAGCGACGCCATGAGCGGGGCCAGGTGCAACCGTCCGTGGATGAGGCGCTACTGTCGGCGTTGCCATCGATGCCTGCCTGCGCTGGCGTGGCGGTGGGTGTCGATCGGTTGTTGATGGCGATGAACCGCACGCCGCGTATCGCCGATGTGCTGGCTTACGACTTCGCCCACGCGTGAGCGCGGTGCGCACGTTCCTGAACATCGAAGGCTGAACGGAATTCCGCGTTTCCGCGCTTGCTTCGGTAAGCAGGATGATGCTCTTATCACGGCAGATGCCGGACACTGGCACGCAGTTCATCCATTCCTGCTGGGGAAGGCTTTGGTCAAGTGGTTTGCGGTTGTCGCTGCACCGGTGTACTCCATCGCGCTCTGGGGTGCCTGGCTGCCGTCATCGGCGTCGGCCCAGCAGGCGGGCTATGACGGCGAAGTGGTGACCTGCGAATCGCGCGACATGGGCTGGGTGCATTGCGATATCGACGTCAGCAATGGCATCGACCTTGTGCGCCAGTTGTCCAGCAACAGTTGCATCCGTGGCAGCGAGTGGGGCACCGACCGCAGTGGCGTGTGGGTCACCCTTGGCTGCCGCGCAGAGTTCCGTGCGCGTCGTGCGGAAGGTGCAGCGCCTGCGGCAACGGAAGGCAAGCGCCTGGTCCGCCGCGTGGTGCGCTGCGAATCCAATGGTCGTCCGCAGAGCTGCCCGGTGCGCCTCGACGGTGCCCCCGTGCGTCTGTTGCGGCAGCTGTCGGCACTGCCATGCCGGGAAGGGCAGGGCTGGGGCTACAAGCGCAACGAAGTCTGGACCAGCCGCGGCTGCCAGGGAGATTTCGAGGTGGCCGACGATGACGGCCGCTTCGTCGATGTGCCACGCCGGCTGACCTGCGAATCGAAGTCGAAGAAGCGCCGGTTCTGCGGGGCCAGCATCTCGGTCGGTGCCGTCGTCTCCGAGCAGCTGTCCAGCACGCCGTGCGAGGAAGGCAGCACCTGGGGCTGGAACCGCAACGGGATCTGGGTGGATGGCGGTTGCCGCGCCGAATTCTCGGTGAATTGAGTCCGGGCGGGCTCCAACCACGTGGGGCGTGGCCCTACAATGGGCCCATGAACACTGCCTCTGACATCGACTACGCCCGTTACGACCACATCCGCCCGATCCTGTGGACCGGCGATGCCCTGCAACTGCTGGACCAGCGCAAGCTGCCGTTCGTGGTCGAGCGTGTGGTCTGCCATGACAGTGACGAGGTTGCCGCCGCCATCCACGCACTGACCGTGCGCGGTGCGCCGGCGATTGGCATTGCCGCGGCCTGGGGCGTGGTGCTGGCCGCACGTGACGTGCAGGCCGCCGATGGGGCGCATGCATTGCAGCAGCTGGAACCGGCGCTGCAGCGCCTCAACGCATCGCGCCCGACCGCGGTCAATCTGGCCTGGGCGCTGGCACGCATGCGCCGCTGCCTGAACGCCGCCGGCGCCGACTGGAAGACGTTGCTGGAAGCGGAAGCGCAGGCCATCGCCGAGGAAGACCTGGCCGCCAACCGCCACATGGGCGCGCTGGGCGCGGGCCTGATCGAGGCCGGCAGTGGCGTGCTGACCCACTGCAACACCGGCTCGCTGGCCACCGCCGGCTTCGGCACCGCACTGGGCGTGATCCGTGCCGGCATGGCCCAGCACCGCATCGCCCGCGTGTTCGCCGGCGAGACCCGTCCGTGGCTGCAGGGCGCACGTCTGACCGTATGGGAACTGCAGCAGGATGGCATCGACGCCACCCTGATCGCCGATTCCGCCGCCTCGCACCTGATGAAGACCGGTGCGGTGCAATGGGTGATCGTCGGTGCAGACCGCATCTGCGCCAACGGCGATACCGCCAACAAGATCGGTACCTACCAGCTGGCCATCGCCGCCCGCCACCACTGTGTCAAATTCATGGTGGTGGCGCCGTCCTCGACCGTGGACATGGAGACCGTGGATGGCAGCCAGATCGAGATCGAGCAGCGAGATCCGGGCGAACTCTACGGCGTGGGCGGTACCCGCACCGTGGCCGAGGGCATTGCCGCCTGGAACCCGGTGTTCGACGTCACCCCGGGCGAGCTGATCGACGCCATCGTGACCGAGCGCGGGGTGATCCTGAACCCGACCACCGAGAACATGCGCGCCGCCTTCGGCGGTTGAGGCACAGGGGAAGGGGCAGCGTGACCTCCGCCCCCGGTAGTGCCGGCCGCTGGCCGGCAACCCCCTAAGTTCCTGATTTGTGCCGGTAAAATCTCCGTAAAGGGAGGCGGGAAACGGCCTGTTGTGGTAGTATCCACAGGTTGAATCGAGGTTCCGGCACGACCCCCTCCCGCAGAGGGCTGCGCCGGACTGGACCGCTACCAGACAACGGAACCCGAATGGCAGAAAACGCCAAGGAAATCATCCAGGTCAACCTGGAAGACGAGATGCGCAAGAGCTACCTCGATTACGCGATGAGCGTGATCGTGGGCCGCGCGCTCCCGGATGCGCGCGATGGCCTCAAGCCGGTGCATCGCCGCGTGCTGTTCGCGATGAACGAACTCAACGCGCACAGCAACAAGCCCTACTTCAAGTCGGCGCGTATCGTCGGTGACGTCATCGGTAAGTACCACCCGCATGGCGATCAGTCGGTGTACGACACGCTGGTGCGCCTGGCACAGCCGTTCTCGCTGCGTTACATGCTGGTCGATGGCCAGGGTAACTTCGGCTCGATCGATGGCGACTCCGCCGCGGCGATGCGATACACCGAAGCGCGCATGTCGCGCCTCGCGCATGAGCTGATGGCCGACATCGACAAGGAAACCGTCGATTTCCAGCCCAACTACGACGAGAAGGAACTGGAGCCGACGGTCATGCCGACCCGGTTCCCGAACCTGCTGGTCAATGGTTCGGCTGGTATCGCGGTGGGCATGGCCACCAACATCCCGCCGCACAACCTGAGCGAATCGATCAACGCCTGCATCGCGCTGATCGATAACCCGGAAATCGATGTCGACGGCCTGATGGAGTACATCCCGGGCCCGGATTTCCCGACCGCCGGCATCATCAATGGTACCGCCGGCATCGTCGCCGGCTACCGCACCGGCCGTGGCCGCGTGCGCATCCGTGCCAAGGCCGATATCGAAGTGGCCGACAACGGTCGCGAATCGATCATCGTCACTGAAATTCCTTACCAGGTGAACAAGGCGCGTCTGATCGAAAAGATCGCCGAGCTGGTCAAGGAAAAGAAGATCGAAGGCATCAGCGAGCTGCGCGATGAGTCCGACAAGGACGGCATGCGCATCTACATCGAGATCAAGCGCGGTGAATCTGCCGAGGTTGTGCTGAACAACCTGTACCAGCAGACGCAGATGGAATCGGTGTTCGGCATCAACATGGTGGCGCTGGTCGATGGCCGCCCGCAGTTGATGAACCTCAAGCAGATGCTGGAGGCGTTCGTCCGCCACCGTCGCGAAGTGGTCACCCGTCGCACCGTGTTCGAGCTGCGCAAGGCGCGCGCCCGTGCCCACGTGCTGGAAGGCCTGACCGTTGCGCTGGCCAACATCGACGAGATGATCGAGCTGATCAAGACCTCGCCGAACCCGAATGAAGCACGCGAGCGCATGCTGGCGCGCGTGTGGGAGCCGGGCCTGGTCGGTGCGATGCTGGGTGCCGCCGGTGCCGAAGCCTCGCGTCCGGAAGACCTGCCCAAGGGCGTGGGCCTGATCGAGGGCGGCTACCAGCTGACCGAGATCCAGGCCACCCAGATCCTGGAAATGCGCCTGCACCGCCTGACCGGGCTGGAGCAGGACCGCCTGACCGACGAGTACAAGCAGCTGCTGGAAGTGATCGCCGGGCTGATCCACATCCTGGAAGATCCCGACCGCCTGCTGCAGGTGATCCGCGAGGAGCTGGTCAACGTCAAGGCCGAGTTCGGCGACGAGCGTCGTACCGAAATCCGCCACAGCGAAGAAGACCTGGACATCCTCGACCTGATCGCGCCGGAAGACGTGGTGGTCACCGTGTCGCATGCCGGTTACGTGAAGCGGCAGCCGGTGAGCGTGTACCGCGCACAGCGCCGTGGTGGCCGTGGCCGCAGTGCGGCAGCGACCAAGGAAGAGGATTTCATCGAACAGCTGTGGCTGGTCAACACGCACGATACGCTGCTGACCTTCACCAGCTCGGGCAAGGTGTTCTGGCTGCCGGTGTACCAGCTGCCCGAAGCCGGTTCGAATGCCCGCGGCCGTCCGATCATCAACTGGATCCCGCTGGAGCCGGGCGAACGCGTTCAGGCCGTGCTGCCGGTACGTGAATACGCCGATGGCCAGTTCGTGTTCTTCGCCACCAAGAACGGTACGGTCAAGAAGACCCCGCTGGGCGAGTTCGCCTTCCGTCTGGCCCGCGGCAAGATCGCGATCAACCTGGACGAGGGCGATGCCCTGGTCGGCGTCGGCCTGACCGATGGCGAGCGTGACATCCTGCTGTTCGCCTCCAACGGCAAGACCGTGCGCTTCGGTGAAGACAAGGTCCGCTCGATGGGCCGTACCGCCACCGGCGTGCGCGGCATCAAGATGCCGGCCGGCGAGGAAGTGGTCAGCCTGATCGTGGCCGAGAGTGCCGGTGGCAGCGAGGACGAGAACGAGGACGACAACGGTGTCGAGGAAACCGCAGCCAATGGCGATGCGGTGATCGACGGCGCCGATGACGCCAGCGTGCAGTACATCCTCACCGCCACCGAGAACGGCTACGGCAAGCGCACCCCGCTGCCCGACTACCCGCGCAAGGGCCGTGGCACGCAGGGCGTGATCGGCATCCAGACCACCGAGCGCAACGGCAAGCTGGTCGCCGCAGTGCTGATGGGCTCCAGCGACGAAGTGCTGCTGATCTCCGATGGCGGCACCCTGGTGCGTACGCGTGGCTCGGAAATCAGCCGCGTTGGCCGCAACACCCAGGGCGTGACCCTGATCCGCCTGTCCAAGGACGAGAAGCTGCAGGCGGTGGAGCGCATGGATGCCTCGATCGACGAGGACGAGGACGAGGTGGCCGTCGCTGCCCCGGCCGCGACCGACGGCGCACCGGCTGCTGCCAGCAGCGAGGACGCCGCGCAGGAGTGATCCTGCCACGAGCCTGAGGTACCCGACGACGCCGGCCCTGTGCCGGCGTCGTCGTATCCGGATGCCGCACATACGCGCGCGCTTCACGCAGGCGGTGGGATAACGGCGCATGCTGCCCCCGGAGATCGACGATGTCCGCCACGCCGCAGTCTGCTCCTGCCCCTGTTCGCGCCTCCCGGCATCCCCTTGTCACCGTGCTGTCGCTGCTGCTGGTCGTGCTCGGCCTGGTCATCGGCGGGCTCGGTGCGTGGCTGCTCAGCCTTGGCGGCTCGGCGTACTACGCCATCGCCGGGCTCGGCCTGCTGGCCAGCGGCATCCTGTTGTTCGGCAACCGCCGCAGCGGTGCATTGCTGTACGCGCTGGTGTTCATCGGCACGCTGCTGTGGACCTGGTGGGAGTCAGGCAGCGACTACTGGCGCTGGGTGCCACGGCTGGGCCTGGTGACCGCACTCGGCATCGTGCTGGCCTTGCTGGCGCCCACCTTGCACGAGCCGGTCTCCAAACGCCTGTCGCGCAGCGTGGCGGGTGTGCTGATGCTGGTGTTCGTAGCCGCCTTCGGCCTGGCTTTTGCGCCGCATGGTGAAGTGGATGGGCATCAGCCGTTCCCGGAAGGCGCGGTCAGCGCCGGACTGGAACCTACGCGTGATACCACGGGCCTGCAGCCGGCTGACCAGCCCGCCGAGGGCGACTGGCCGGCGTGGGGCCGCAGCAATGCAGCCACCCGCTATTCGCCGCTGCAGCAGATCACCCCGGCCAATGTGGCCACGTTGCAGCCCGCCTGGCAGTTCCGTACCGGCGATATGCCCAAGAAGCGCTGGGGCGCGGAAACCACGCCGCTGAAGATCGGCGATCGCCTTTACCTGTGCACCGCGCGCAACCGCCTGATCGCACTCGATGCCGCCAGCGGCAAGGAACTGTGGCGGTTCGACCCCAAGGTGAAGGACGCCTCGATTCCGTACACCGCCGCCTGCCGTGGGGTGAGCTACTACGAGCAGCCCCGCACGCCGACCATTGCCGATGCGGCATTGGCCGATGTCGCCGCCGATCTGGCGCTGCCGGAGCCGCCGCCCAGCGTCACCCGCAGTGCTGCACCGGGCAGTCGACCGGCGTGCTGGGCACGCATCATCGAAGGCACGCTGGACGGCCGCATCATCGCGGTGGACGCGGACAGCGGCCGTCCCTGCGCCAACTTCGGCAACAACGGCCAGGTCGACATCACCCTGGGCATGGGGGAGGTGCCACCGGGTTACGTGTCGATCACCTCGCCACCGACCATCGTGCGTGGCGTGATCGTGACCGGTCACCAGGTGCTGGACGGGCAGCGCCGCGATGCGCCGTCGGGTGTGATCCAGGCCTACGATGCCATCACGGGCAAGCTGCGCTGGGCGTGGGACATGGACCAGCCCGAGCGCAGCGGTCTGCCGCCGCGCGAGCAGACCTATACGCGCGGCACGCCCAACATGTGGACCACCGCCACCGGTGATGAGGCGCTGGGCCTGGTCTACCTGCCGCTGGGCAATTCCGCGGGTGACTACTGGAGCGGCTCACGCACGGAAAACCAGAACCGCTATGCGACGTCACTGGTGGCGATCGACGTGGCCACCGGCAAGCCGGTCTGGCATTTCCAGGCGGTGCGCAAGGATGTGTGGGACTACGACCTGGGTTCGCAGGCCAGCCTGATCGATTACCCGACCGCTGCCGGCAAAGTGCCGGCGATCCTGTTGCCGACCAAGCAGGGCGACATCTACATCCTCGACCGCCGCAACGGCCAGCTTCTGACCGCGGCCGAAGAGCGCAAGGTGCCCATCGGTGGTGTTGAACCCGAGCAGCGCTCGCCCACGCAACTGTTCTCGCTGTACCACACGCTGCGTCGCGAGCATGAGCTGACCGAACGTGACATGTGGGGCATCACCCCGATCGACCAGCTGGTCTGCCGCATCCAGTTCCGCAAGGCCTACTACGAAGGGTTCTACACGCCGCCGAGCAGCGAGCGCCATTCCATCGAGTACCCCGGCTACAACGGCGGCTCGGACTGGGGCAGTGTGTCCATCGATACGCGCCGCGGCGTGATCGTGGCCAACTACAACGACATGCCGAACTACAACCGGCTGGTGCCACGCGCGGAGGCCGACCGGTTGGGCTGGCTGCCGCGCGAAAAGATCCGGTTCGACAAGGGCGGAGCAGAAGGCGCGGGTGACCCGCAGGTGGGCACGCCCTACGCCATCCAGGTCAATGCCGGTTGGCGCCTGCCGTTCACCGGTCTGCTGTGCAAGCAGCCGCCCTATGGCGGCATCCGTGCCATCGACCTGCGCACCGGCAAGCTGCTGTGGGACCGTCCATTCGGCAGTGCGCGCGGCAACGGACCCTTCGGCATCCGCTCCGGCCTGCCGATCGAGATCGGCACACCGAACAATGGCGGTTCGGTGGTGACCGCCAGCGGCCTGATCTTCATCGCCGCCGCCACCGATGACCTGCTGCGCGCCATCGACCTGAAGACCGGCAAGGAGTTGTGGCATGCCACGCTGCCCGCGGGAGGTCAGGCCAACCCGATGGTGTACGAGCAGGGCGGGCGCCAGTACGTGGTGATCATGGCCGGCGGCCATCATTTCATGGAAACCCCGAACGGCGATTACGTGATGGCGTTTGCGTTGCCCAGGTAACCGCAACGGGGGCGGTGGGCCGCCCCCGTTGCATGACGCTGGATCACACCGTCACCACCACCTTGCCGATCTGCTCGTTCGATTCCAGGTAACGGTGTGCGTCCTGGATCTGCGCGAACGGGAACACCCTGGCGATCTTCGGTGCCAGCGTGCCCTTGTCCAGGCCATCCACGATGAATGCCTTCGCGCGGGCCAGCGCGGTATCGTCGGAAACGATCTCCGAGTACAGGTAGCCTTTCAACGTCAGCGACTTGCCCAGCACGTTGAACAACGGGAACGGCGTGGGTTCGCTGCTCAGCGCGCCGTATTCCAGCAGGATGCCGCCACGCGCCATCGCTTCGGTCAGCGGCACGAACTGCGGGCCACCGATCGGATCGAACACCACGCGGGCACCTGCGCCGCCGGTGATGCGCGCCACTTCGGCCACCAGATCCTGCTCCTGGGTGGCGATGACGTGGGCGGCGCCTGCATCGAGCAGGGCCTGGCGCTTGCCCGGCCCACGGGTCACAGCGATCGGCGTGGCGCCGACTGCATTGGCGATCTGGATGGCGGCCAGGCCGACGCTGCTGCTGGCGGCGGTGATGATGACGAAATCCCCGGCGGACAAGTGCGCCTGCTCCAACAGCGCCCCCCAGGCGGTGACGTACTGCATCCACACCGCGGCGGCCGTTTCAAAGTCCAGTGCCTGCGGATGCTTGACCACCAGTCGTGCCGGCACGTTGGCCAGTTCGCCGTAGGTGCCCCAGCGCGCGATATCCAGCGGCGGCACCACGCTGACCGCATCGCCCGCGGTGAATCCGCTCACTGCACTGCCGACGGCTTCAACCACGCCGGCCGCTTCGTAGCCCAGGCGGCTGGGGAACTGCGCTTCCTGCAGGTAGGCGCCGTTACGGAACATCACCTCGGCGCGGTTCAGGCCGATCGCCTTCACCCGGATCTGGACTTCGTCAGGGGCGGGGGCGGGAACGTCGATATCGTCGATGCGCAGTACATCGGCAGTGCCATATTCGTGGATGCGGACAACCTGGCTCATGGGGGGCTCCGAGGAAGGGCCGGCGAGGGCGCCGGCGAAAGGGTGAGCGCTACTGTGCGCGTAGTCTGCATCCAGAATAAGGGGTAATCTGGCGTTTCATTGAAAAACAATTGTTTGCAATGGACCTGATCGTTCCCCTGCGGACCTTCGCCAAGGTGGCCGAGGTCGGCTCCTTCGCCGCCGCTGCCGAGGCACTGGACCTGTCGCCGCAGCTGGTCGGCAAGCACATCCAGGCGCTGGAGCAGCATCTGGGTGTGCGCCTGCTCAACCGCACCACGCGCAAGCAGAGCCTGACCGACTTCGGCCAGGCCTACCTCGCGCGGGCGCGGGTGATCCTGGAGGAAGTGGAGGGGGCCGAGCAGCTGGCCGAAGTGGCGCGCGGGCGGCCGATGGGGCGCCTGCGCATCAGTGCGCCGGTCACCTTCGGCGTGCACGCGCTGGGCCCCGCGGTGGTGGCCTACTTGCAGCAGTACCCGGACGTGCAGGTCGATCTGAACCTGTCCAACAATCTGGTGGACATCGTTGAAGACGGCTACGACCTGGTGTTCCGCACTGGCGATCTGGCCGACAGTGGGCTGGTGGCGCGGCGGTTGGGGCCGTATCCGCTGGTCCTGTGTGCCTCGCCGGACTATCTGGCTTCGCGCCCGGCCATTGCCCATCCCAATGACCTGAGCCGCCACGAGTGCCTGGGCTTCGCGCATTCGATCATCCGCACCCGCTGGAGCTTTCGCGATACCGATGGCGGCGTGCTGACCGTGCCGGTGTCCAGCCGCTTCATGGTCAACCAGGCCGAGCCGCTGCTGACCGCCGCCATCGGAGGGCTGGGGCTGATCCTGCAACCGCACGAAATGCTGGCCGGAGCATTGGCGCGTGGTGAGCTGGTGGAAGTGCTGCCGGACTACGTACCGGTGTCGACCTGGATCAACCTGGTGTATCCGCGCGATCGCCAGCTGACGCCCAAGCTGCGCAGCTTCCTGGACTTCTGCGTGGCGAGATTCAGCGAACAGACGATGGCAAGGCGATAGCGGGGCCATCGGGTAGCAGGGTTTCCATCAACTGCGAAGGATCTCGCACTCACGTTGCATCCGGGGCTGTGCGCATTCCACCACGCACGCGGAGTGGATGGCAGCGCATCGAAGCATTCAGCGTCACTGTTGAGGTGTTGCGGCAGAGTCCCTGGTGTCGATGCGGCGGCCGCATCCTTGGTCTAGGATGCGTCCAGGAATCCCCGCAAAGGAACTGCCATGAGGGTTGTTGGACGCCTGTTTCTCTGCAATGCACTGGCCTGTTCGGTTCTACTGGTTACCCCGGTTTTTCCAACAATCGGCGCTACATCTTCCGAGCGTGCACATCCACGTGCGCAGGACGCCATCGATGACTGGCTGGCGGCCTTCAACGCTGGCAGCCTCGAGCAACTGCAGGCGTTCGCCGATACCTACGCGAAGAAGGAAGGCAGCAGCCCCAAGGACTATCTCGAGTTCCGCGAGAGCACCGGCCCGCTGAGTGTGCTGGAAACACGCCAGAGCGCGCCCGGTCACGCGAAGGTGCTGGTGATGGGCCAGCTGAACGAGCGCGCGATGTGGGTGACGGCCAGCATGGACCCGGACAATCCGGCGCACCTGAAGCAGTTCCAGATCGAAGGCACTGAAACGCCGGACAAGTTCAAGCCGGAGAGGGTTGCTTTGCCTGCCCTGATGGCCGATGCCACAGCAAGGCTGGAGGCGCTGCGGGCCCAGGACGCGCTGTCGGGTGCGTTGCAGGTGGCACGGAACGGCAAGGTGCTGCTGGACTGGCGCGGTGGCAATGCCGATCGCACCGCTGGCATTCCAGTGGGCGTGGATACGCAGTTCCGCCTTGCGTCCTCCAACAAGATGTTCACCGCAGTGGCCATACTGCAGCGGGTGCAGGAGGGCAAACTCAGTCTCGATGACACGATCGGCAAGCACCTGCCGGACTATCCGAACAAGGCCGTTGCCAACAGCGTGACGGTTCGTCAGCTGCTGACCCATACCAGTGGCCTGGGTGATTTCTTCGGCGAAGATTTCGAGCAGTATTCCGCGTCGCTGAAGACGCTGGATGACTATGTGCAGCGCTTTGCCAAGGATGCACCGCAGTTCACGCCCGGCAGCCAGGACAGCTACTCGAACTATGGCTTCATCGTGCTTGGGCGGATCATCGAGGCCGTCTCCGGGCAGTCGTACTACGCCTATGTGGAGCAACACATCCTGCGCCCGGCAGGCATGACCGGCACCGGCTTCGAACCGGAAACAGTGACGGTGCCACAGCGTGCGGTCGCCTATACGAAGCAGGATGGGCAATGGGTGCGTGAAACGAAGTCGCTGCCCTGGCGCGGCATGTCAGCCGGTGGTGGCTACAGCACGGTGAGCGACATGGTGAAGTTCGCCGAGGCGCTGCGCAGCGGAAAGCTGGTCTCACCTGCATTGCTGCAGCAGGCCACCACGGCGCAGAACCACAAGGGCTGGTACGGGTTCGGCTTCGTGGTGCAGGGCGAGGGCAGGGAGCATCAGTACGGCCACGAAGGCGGTGCGCCCGGATCGAACAGTGCCATCGTGGTGCTACCCGTGCAGGGCTATGTGATCGTTGGCCTGGCCAATGTCGATCCGGATGCGATCGGCAATGTGGTCAACTACATCGCGCGAAGAGTGCCGCTGTAGTCCCGAGCGACTATACCGCAGCGATGTTGACGCTGGGGCAGGTGGCGGACCAGAATCGGGCCATGAGCCGACTCCTTCCCGTGGTGTGTCTGGTCGCCAGCATGGTGCTGCTGCTGCGTGGGGTGCACGTGATACTCAAGGGTGTTCCGGCCATGGCCAGCGAAGGTGCCAGTGCTGCGTATGCACAAGGCTACCTGCATGGACAAGCGGCAGCCGGGTGGGTGTTGATTGCCGCTGCAGCAGCCTGTGCGCTCATTGCCTGGCACAGGGCGCGCGCCAGAAAGTGAGAGACGGGCGCGTCAGCGCGGCACCCGCACCATCTTCGTCATCAAGTGTTCCACCACACCCGCCGGGTCTGCCGTGCGGCCCACATGCGTGCTCGACATCTGCACGACCGAGCTGCGCTTGGCGGTGAGGAAATGGAAGCGCGCGCGCGCCGGCAGCTGCGCGATCGGCCCGGCGCTGGCATCGCCGCGGCAGATCGCCACGATCGCATCCAGCCATGGCTGCAGCGCCTCCTGGTCCAGCGCTGGCGCGAAGGCGTGCAGGCGTGCCGGATCGATCTCGATGGCCGCTTCCAGATGACGCGCACCGGGACAGGAGACGATCACCCCGACGTTGATGAATTCCTCGCGCTCCACCCGCGGTACCACGCGGATGACCGCATAGTCATACGTGTGCAGCGTGGGCACGGATGGCCTCCTGCACGAACACTGCACGCACTTTCAGGCGGTGCTTGAGATAGTTGATATAGCCTTGGCGATAGGCCTGTGGGCTGTCGAACGCGGGCTCATTCACCAGCCAGCTGTCCGGCACCAGGCCGACGATGCGCTCGATCTCGGCATCGGTCAGGTGCGCGGCCAGCTCGGCATCCACTTCGGCGATGCGGCTGGCGAACGACAGCAGCACATGGTCGCGGATCAGCACGAACGGCTTCTCGCAGGCATCGCCGGCGTTGGCCCAGTCGTGATGGAAGTACATGGCCGCACCGTGGTCGATCAGGTATAGCTTGCGGTGCCACACCATCAGGTTGGGGTTGCGCGTGGTGCGATCGACATTGCTGGTGAACGCATCGAACCAGACGATGCGCGATGCCAGGTCGGCATCCACCGGCATCGCCGCCGGGTCGTAGTTGATCGCACCGGGCAGGTAGTCCAGGCCCAGGTTCAAACCTTCACTGGCGCGTATCAGTTCCTGGATCTCCGGGTCGGGCTCGGTGCGGGCGAACTCGCGGTCCAGCTCCACGAACAGGATCTCCGGAATCGGCAGGCCCAGCGTGCGCGCCATTTCGCCGGCGATCAGCTCCGCGATCAAGGCCTTCGGGCCCTGGCCGGCGCCTCGGAACTTCAGTACGGCCATGCCGTCGTCGTCGGTCTCAACCACGGCCGGCAGGGAGCCACCTTCCCGCAAGGGGGTGATGTAGCGGAGGGCATGTACGGTGCGCATGCGCGCATTCTAGCGTGGGTGCCGCCAAGGGAGCGCCGGGCGCGTCCCGGCGGCTCCATGTCGTTCCCCGTCAGTGCGTCAGCGCACCGCGCTGCTGTTCCTGCACGCGGACCTGTTCCTGCGTGGCCTGATCGGCCTGCCGCTGGTTGACCACGGCAAGCGTATCCAGGCTGTCCTGCACCGGGCGCTGGGCGGCCTCGGCAGTGGGTGATGAGGCGCGCAGCGAGGCCGGATCATCCAGCGGCCCCTTCACCACAAAGATGTTCTGCGCCGCGCCCGCACCCTCGGTCTGGCGGCTGAGCACCACATGGTCGACCCGGTCCAGCCCGTTTTCGCGGGCCAGCACCAGCAGGCTGGCACTCAGGCGCTCGCTGGACGCATCGAAACTGCGTCCGTTGGCAGCATCCAGCTCAGCTACCTTGCCGCGGATCTGCTCATGCAGCGAACGGTCACGGCCTTCCGCAAGCAGCGTCGGTAAGCCATCGCCCTCCACCGCATGCTGTGTGGTGATCGGCACATGCGTATGCGTGCCCTCAGTGTGGTCGAAGTAATGCAGCGTCGACGGCGAGGTACTGGTATCGAAGTAGGGCTGGCGCGGGGGCGAGCCCTCGCCGAGGTTGAGCCCGTTCTGCTCCAGTAGGCGCTCATCCAGGCCCAGCTTCTTCATGTTCACTTCCATCCGGCTGACGCCATCGGGCGCTGGATTCGCGGCCTCGTATTCGCTGGCCAGTCCGATCGCCAGGGCGCCGTAGAAATTCTGGTAGTCCGAATTCCCATGATGGCCCAGGCCGGTGCTGACGCCCTGATCGTAATAGTGCCTGGCCATTCCCTCGATGTTGGCTGCGGTGGGGGAGATGGTCAGGTCCGCATTGAGGGTCAGCTCCGGGTGCGGGGCATAGGTGATCGGCGGGCCGGGTCGCGACTGGATGACATCTGTCGAGCGGGCGCTGGCTTCATACAGGTCGCGCAGGGTAGCGTCCGGGTTGTTGGCACGTACCTGGCTGACCAGCGCATTCCAGCCTGCGATGTTCGAAGAAGCCTCATCGCGGCGGTTGGCCGCGAGCAGGGTGCCGATGGCCTCGGTGTAATCATGGCTCGTTGTACGGCCCGCGACCTGCTCCACGTCGGCTTCGAACTGCACGTAGGCGCGCTCGACATCAGCATCGTTGAAGCCGTGCTGGATCTCGTGACCGAGCACAAAGGTGACCTCGGCCGCGTCGAACCGGTCCGGCGCCGCCGGGGTCGACAAGCTGCTGGCGGGCAGGTTGATGGATTTCGTGCCGGTCTCGTAGGTGCCACCCGCGTTGCTTGTGGCGGGCAACAGTTCGAAGCGTTCCAGATAGCCTGCCGCGATGGCGGCGTCCACCTGCTTTGCCAGCACGGGCGAGCCCGCGATGACGCTGCGCAGATTGTCGACCTGGTCGCTGGTGACGTCGGTCTTGCCAGCGAATTCGCCCAGCAGGCGTTCCGTTTCTGCGGAAAGGATCGTCATTGATGGCTCCCCTTACTGCACGGTGACAAGACGCACGCAGGCATGCGTGGCGTCGCCGAGGGCGTGGGGGTTCTCGGGCATCGTGTCGACCTTGATGCTCAGCTGCGGTCGATCGAAGCGGTCGTAGATCACCCGGCCGTGTTCGCCGCGCACCGTCTCGCGCTTGAAGCCGGCGGCACCCAGTGCGGAAGCGAAGTGGTTGAAGTCGACCTGGCAGATCGCCGCAGCCGAGGCCTTGCGATCGCTGCTGGTGTCCATGAAGTTCAGGTCCAGCCGCGCGTCGGCAGTGCCGGCCCGCTGCACTTCCAGTCCATAGCCCCATTCCGGTGTCAGCGTGCCGCCATAGCCGAAGTGGCCGGGGCCGAAGACCTGCGCCGGCGCCTGCATTGCCGCGGACAGGCGCTCGGCGGTGAGCTCGCGGGTGGAGGTCGTGACCTTGATCAGGTCCAGCAGGCGCAGCAGCAACTGCTCGGCATTGAGCGGTGAGGGCGAAGTGGTCTCGGATACGGCGGGGGCCATGGTGTCGGTTCCTTGAGAAGTCGGCGTGCGGTCGGCGGCATGTGCGCAGGCGCAGAGCGTGGTCGCTGAAAGTGCGAGCGTCCACGGTCGTATGAATGCGTACCGGGGCATGTGCGTTCCTTGCAGATTGAAGGCTGACCCTAGGGCCAGCCGGATGAAGCAGAGGTTAAGCGTAATCGAGGCACCCGAATGCGTTACAAAAGGTGAACGGGTGCGCATTCTTCACTTGACCATTCCGCGCGCGATGTCAGCATCGGGTCCATGGATCATCAACTTCGCGTGTGACCTTCAACAGGAGGCCGTCATGCAACAACTGCGCAGCTGTCACGCTTTACCCTGCATGCAATGCAACGCGTGGTGTTGACCCTGGTCTGATACGGCCACTTTGCCGGCACGGATGGCCGCCACCCACAGCATCTGCCACTGTTCACCCGATGCGGTCCCGGCATGCTCTTGCCGGCCCTGCAATAGACATACGCCCGCCAGATTGTCCTCTGCGTTGCCCGATGGCCTTCGCAGCGCGGAGGCTGGCTTGTCCATGATGATCCTGCAGGCTTTGGAGGTGCACCGATGAGCGACCAATACGAACGAATGCTGCCGGCCCTGGACGATGCCAAGGTCGAGGAAATGATCGGAAAACTGGTGCTGGTCGGGGTGACCCGCTACGGCGGCGACGGTCAGGTGCAGGGACTGGAGCAGTATGCGGGAACGGTGCTGCGCATCAGTGCCGATGAAGGCGTAGTGCTGGCCGACGAGAATGATGGCCACGAGCGTTACCTGCCGCCGATGCTTGACCAGTACCTGCCGGCCCAGCCGGGAGAGTACCGGATGAGCAACAGCGGCATGATCGTGGTCGACCCGGACTATCTCACCGCCTGGGACCTGCACGCCCAGCAGTAGTGGCAGGCCATGCCAAGCAGGTGCCGGCAGCTCCCCGGCACTCCCGGAGATGCACTTTGCCCCATCCGGCCACTAGCCCTTCCGGCCCATTCACGACAACTCCTGCGGTGCTAGATTCGGGGCCATGCCCGATTCCGGGTACCCATTCACACCCCAGGGGATAAGGATGCTGATCCGTCGAACCTCTCTGGCAGCGGCCGTTGCCGTTGCCACCGTCGGCCTGCTGGCCGCTGGCCCGGCGCTTGCCGATTACGCGAAGCCGCCGGAACACCTGCTCAAGGTGCTGAAGGCACCGCCGCCGCCAGCACCGAACGTGGCCCCGGGCGGCCAGCGCCTGCTGCTGACTACCGCGCAGACCTATCCGTCGATCAGCCGCGTCGCCCAGCCGTACCTGAAGCTGGCCGGCGTTCGGCTGGAGCCGAAGAACCGCAGTCGGCATGACACCCCCGGCGGCTACGGTATTCCGGCCTGCGTGGCCGACTTCACCCTGGTCGATATCGGCAGCAGCAAGGAGACCAAGGTCAACCTGCCGCAGGGCTGCGCCACCGGCGCGCTGTGGTCGGCCGATGGCAGCCACTTCGCCTTCCAGAATGCGGTCGATACCAGCGTGCAGCTGTGGGTGGGCGATGCGGCCACCGGCCAGGTGAAGCAGGTGCCGAACGTGCAGCTGAATCCGATCTTCGGCTACACCGTGCAGTGGCTGGGCGGCAGCCAGAACCTGCTGGTGAAACTGGTGCCGGCCAATCAGGGTCCGGCGCCGTCCAACGGTGGCGTGCCGACCGGTCCGGATGCGCAGGAATCGCTGGGCAGCAGTGGCGAGAGCAGCACCTACGAAGCCCGCGACACGCTGACCAGCGTGCATGATGAAAAGCTGTTCGCCTACTACGGCGCTTCGCAGCTGGCCGTGGTCGATACCGCCGCGGGCAGCGTGCGCCCGGTGGGGCAGCCTGCGCTGTTCAACGAGGTCAGCGCCGCGCCCGACGGCGTGCACGTGCTGACCGAATCGATCAAGGCGCCGTACTCACATGCGGTGACCTACCAGCGCTTCGCCAACGACGTGGCCGTACTGGACGTGAGCAATGGCCGCAGCACGCCGATCGCCAGCCTGCCGCTGGCGGATCGCGTGCCGGTGCACGGCGTACCGGAAGGCCCGCGCGGTTTCGACTGGCGAGCCACCGATCCGGCGACCCTGGTCTATGCCGAAGCGCTGGACAAAGGCGACTGGAAGGTCAGCGTGCCGCACCGTGACCGCGTGCTGATGCTGAAGGCCCCGTTCAACGGCAAGCCGACCGAAATCACCCGTACCGCGCAACGTTTTGAAGGGTTTGCGTGGACCGCCGATCCGGCCGTAGCCTTCCAGTACGAGAACGACGAGAACCGCCACTGGATGCAGACCCGCATCGTGGATGTGGACCAGCCGAAGAAGGACGGTCGCCTGCTGTGGGACATGTCCAGCGATGAGCTGTACGGCAACCCCGGCAACCTGGTGTTTACCCGCCTGCCGAATGGCGCGCAGGTCGTGCGCCGTGAGGGCAACCACGTGTTCCTCAGCGGCCGTGGTGCCTCGCCGCAGGGCGACCGCCCGTTCCTGGATCGCCTGGACCTGGGCACGCTGAAGAGCGAGCGTCTGTTCCGCAGCAGTGCCGATGCCTACGAACAGTTCCTCGGTTTCAGCAACACGCCGGGCCGCTACCTGACCTGGCACCAGTCAGTGATCGATCCGCCGAACGCCTTCATCCGTCAGCAGGGTGAGTCAGTGGCCGATGCGAAGGCCGGCGAGGCGCAGTTCACGTCGACCACGACCGCGCTGACCAAACTGGTCGACCCGACCCCGGAAGTGCGCCAGATCAAGAAGCAGCTGGTGACCTACAAGCGTGCCGACGGCGTGGACCTGTCGTTCACCCTGTACACGCCGCCGGGCTACAAGGAGGGCCAGCGCGTGCCGGCGATCCTGTACGCCTACCCGGCCGACTTCGCCAATGCCGCGCAGGCCGGCCAGGTGTCCGGTTCGCAGCAGACCTTCACCCGCCTGCAGCCGTACCGCCTGATGCTGCTGGCCGGTTACGCGATCATCGACAACGCCTCGTTCCCGATCGTGGGTGACCCGAAGAACGCCTACGACACCTACCTGGAGCAGCTGGAAGCCGACGCCAAGGCGGCCGTGGACAAGGCCGTGGACATGGGCGTGGTCGACCGCAACCGCATCGGCGTGACCGGTCACAGCCACGGCGGCCTGATGACCGCCAACCTGATCGCGCACACCAACCTGTTCAAGGCCGGCGTGGCGACCAGCGGTTCGTACAACAAGACCTTCACCCCGTTCGGCTTCCAGAACGAGCGTCGCTCGGTGTGGCAGGCGCAGGACGTGTACCTGAAGGCCTCGCCGTTCTTCTACGCCGACAAGATCAAGCTGCCGCTGCTGCTGGTCCATGGTGAGGACGACGCCAACCCGGGCACCGAGCCGTTCCAGTCACGCAAGCTGTACCAGGCCATTCGTGGCAACGGCGGCACCACCCGCCTGGTGATGCTGCCGAACGAACCGCACTGGTACACCGCGCTGGAGTCCAACGAGCAGCTGGTGTCGGAGATGCTTAACTGGTTCGACACCTACGTGAAGAACGCAAAGTAAGGGCACAGGAAGGCCGCCTCAGGGCGGCCTTCCTGCATCCTGTAGAGCCGAGCCCGTGCTCGGTTGCTTGTTCGCCTGTAAACAGATTGAAGTGCTCTGCAATCAACTGTGGAGACTCGGTAACGACGTGTTACCGGCACATTCGCAGGCCATGAAAATGGTCTAGTCTGATCGTGTAAGTCCGCCCCGGGTCGATGCAATGAAAGCCATCCTTCTTGCTGCAGCGTTGTCGTTGGTCCTGGTCTCAACTGCAAGTGCTCAGCCACTGCCTGCCGAGCTGGCGCAGCTGGGGATCATCGCCGGCATGCCTTACGCCAAGGCCAAGCGCCTGCTGGACGCCGCCGGCTGGCAGGCGAAGCCGGCGCAGGGCGCACCGGAGTCACTGGAAGGCTTTCCCGAAGTCGGATGCCAGAAAGGCGGAAAGCAGTGCGCAACGACGTTTGAAAAGGGCGAACAGCAGGTCGCGGTGCGGCTGGGCACTACCCTGGCAGGGCAGCCGTTCGTGCAGAGCGCTGACTGAGCACCCGCCCTCACGCCAGCGGTAGGCGGTCCTGCGCGTGGGAAAACCCGTCATGCAGGTCGCGCACGTGCTCGGCCTTGGCATGCACCCGGGTGGTATCACCGAAACTGCGTAGATAAGCGCAGGCTGCGAAGCCGGCGCTCTTCTTTTCGTACTCGGCAATCCAGGCCAATCGATCCGGATTGTTGGCCTGTTCGGATGACCACGCGGCCACTGGCGGCCGGATGCGGTACTTCAGGCCGACGCGCCACGGCTTCGGTGTCAGTCGCGCACGGAAGCAATGCTGCAGCCGGCACATGCGCGCGTACAGGGTATCGGTGCCCAGTGCCTTGAAGAATGCCTGCAGCTGCTCGTCCTCCGGGGAGAACGTGGCATGCATCGCCAGTACGCGCAGTCCCGCAGGCGTCCGGTAGGCGCGCAGATGCCAGTGGGGGTGTTGTTCGCTGAAGGCTTCCACGCGTCGCAGCGCCAACCCCTCGGCGCCCCCGGCGGCGGCCAGCCGCTGCCTGCGGCGCATCAGCAATGCCGCATTGACCAGAACCACCGCCGCCACGCCCAGCACCAGTCCCACCAGCCAATGCCACAGCAGTGTGCCGGTGACGGCGCCGGCAAGCAGCACGACCGCCGCAACGATGGCCGGCATCACGCAGCCGGCTGGCGGCTGCGCATGGTCGATGTCGGCGAACAGTACGTCCGGGCTGTTGAGGCACAGTGCGCCATAGCTGTTGCGGGTGATGACGACGTCGCCGTCGCGCTGCACGATCTGCTCGCGGATCGGCACGCCTTCCACGCCGTAGTTGCTGCGCACTTCGCGACGCGGCAGCACCTGTCCGGCGAGGATGGCATTGAGGGCTTCATTGGCGCGGCGGTCCGCGTGCACCTGCGCCTCGGCAGGGCCTTCGTCGGACCAGCCGAAGCGGCGCACCACCACCGGCCGGCCACGGAAACGGGCCTGCAGGCGGGCTTCGGCCCAGTAGGCGGGAACGATCATCATCGCGGGGTGCTCTATCTTCCGTGGCAGGTGCCAACGCGAGTCTGGCACAGCGCCGGGGTGCCCGCATCTGCTTGCTGCGGCGGCCGGGCCGGAGTGATAGATTGCGCGCTTCGCATGCACCCCACCAAGGACGGAGCGATGTCCATGATCCTGCGCGGCCTGTTGGCCCTGGCCTGTGCCGGGGTGGTTGGCATGGCCACGGCGGCGGCACCGGCCGGGCCGCAGATTGTCACTGACGATGTCAGCCGCTTCTACGCGCTGTACGACAACGCAGGTGGCAAACCCAGCGTTGCGCAGTTGCGTGGCTACATGGCCGAGGGTTCGGCGGGCCTGGCCGAGCTGGCCAAGGCGCGCCGGGTCACCCCCGAGCGCATTGCCGAGTCCATCGCCAGCCAGCCGGAGCTGTATGTGCAGGGGCGAAGCTGCCTGGCCGAACTGCCGGCGGTGAAACAACGTCTGACGCAGGTGTTTTCCAACCTGCAGGCCATCTATCCGCAGGCTGCGTTTCCGCCGGTGACCATCGCCGTCGGCCGTGGTCGTCCGGTAGGGTTGACCTCGAAAAGCGGCGTGATCATCGGCCTGGAAGCGCTGTGCGCAGCCGATTTCATGAATCCCAATGTGCAGGACCGCTTCGTGCATGTGATCGCGCACGAGTACGTGCACATCCAGCAGACCGGCCTGACCGACTTCGAGCCGGGCGACCCGCATGCGACGGTGCTGCGTGTTTCGTTGGGCGAGGGCATTGCTGAGTTCATCGCCGAACTGATTTCCGGCAACGTCGGCAACGGGCGCCATGCGGCCTGGACCCGTGGTCGGGAAGTGCATATCGAAAGCGCATTCGCGCTGGATCTGGACAGCACCGATCTGTCGCCGTGGCTGTACAACTACAAGCCCGGTTCGCAGGAGCCCTATGACCTCGGGTACTGGGTGGGATACCGCATCGCCAAGGCCTATTACCTGCAGGCCAAGAACAAGCGTGACGCGGTGCGTGCGCTGATCCAGCAGGACAACCCGAAGGCGATCCTGGCCGCCAGCGGCTGGACGCCGGGTATGTGGATGCCGGCGAAAGTCACGGGTGTGGCGGCGCGTACGGCTGCACGCTGAGCACAGGGTGGGGCGTTAGACTGCTGAAGATGATTTCAGGAGTACCCGCATGCGTGGACCTGTTGAGCTTGCCACTGCCACTGTCGTGACGTTGGGCCTCGCGTTGGCTTCTCCGCTGGGCGCCGCTGAGGCCGTCGCAGTCAACCCGCTGCTGCAGACGCCCATCGACCAGCTACGCCCCGACGAAGTGCGCTTCATGCAGCAGCGCCTGGCCGATTGGCCGGAGCTGCAACGCTATCGTGATGCCAATGCGCGCCTACCTGATGCGGTGCCCGGCCAGCCGCGCGTGGTGTTCTTCGGTGACTCCATCACCGAGGGCTGGGGCAGGGAGGGCAGTGCCGGTTTCTTCCCCGGCAAGGGCTGGCTCAACCGCGGCATCAGCGGCCAGACCACGGCGCAGATGCTGGTGCGTTTCCCGCAGGACGTGCTGGCACTGAAGCCACAGGTGGTGGTGATCCTGGCCGGCACCAATGACATCGCCGGCAACACCGGCCCGTCCACGCAGGCGATGATCGAAGACAACCTGCACGCGATGGTGGAGCTCGCCCGTGCACATGGCATTCGTGTGGTGCTGGCATCGGTGCTGCCGGTCAGCGATTACCCGTGGCTGCCGGGCACAGCACCTGCGCCCAAGGTGCGTGCATTGAACACGGCATTGAAGCGCTATGCCGATGCACAGCAGCTGGTCTATCTGGACTACTACACGCCGATGGCCAATGCGATCGGCGGACTGGACCCGCAGTTGGCGGAGGACGGCGTGCATCCTACGGCGAAGGGCTATGCGGTGATGGCGCCGTTGGCCGAGGCGGCGGTCAAGCGCGCGCTGCAGCAGAAGTAGCTTCTGCGGGCAGACTCGCCAGCAACCACTCACAGAAACTGATCACCAGCGGATCGGCCGCGCTGTCCTCATGCACCAGCCAGCTCCAGCGCGGGCCGCGCACGCGTGCATCATCCAGGGCTTGCAGCAGGCCTTGTTCGCAGGCACGCGCGCTCAGCAGCTCGCTGACCAGTGCGATACCCAGCCCTTGGCACGCGGCATCCAGCAACTGCCCGGGCTCGGAGAAATTCATTCCCTCGCGGCGCTGGCCGACATCGGCGCCACCCTGCACCTGCCATTGGCTCCAGTCCATCTCGCGCTCGCCATGCAGGGTGAGGCGTTCGTGCGCCGGTGTGGCGAGCAGGGCCGGATGGCAGGCCGGATAGAGGCGGTCCTGCAGCAGCACGCGATGCTGGCACTGCGCCTGTGAGTCGAGGTCATCACGCACCGCCACGTCCAGCGTCTGCGTGGTCATGTCCGGCGCTTCCTCGCTGGTCAGCAGCCACAGATCGGCGTCGGGATGCAGCCGGTGAAAGCTGGCCAGGCGTGGCACCAGCCAATGCCGAGCAAAGGCCGGGCTGGCGTTGACGATCAGTTGATTGGGCTTGCGGTACTGATCGAGCCGGCGGATGCCGCTGGCCAGCTGCCGCAGCAGCGCCTGCGTTGTTTCCAGCAGGTCGATGCCGGCATCGGTGAGGGTGACGCTGCGGCCCTGCCGGAAGAACAACGGCTGCTGCAGCGACGCTTCCAGGCCCCGGATCTGCTGGCTGATGGCCGACTGGGTCAGGTGCAGTTCCTCCGCCGCACGGTGGAAACTGCCCAGCCGGGCCGCAGCCTCGAAACCCCGTAGCGCGTTCAGTGGTGGCCAGTGCTTGAGCATTTCAGATAAGTAAAACTGTTCAATTGATGGCTGAATCTATCGTTTGTTCTTATGTGTCGGCAAGCGCAGCATAGCGCCCATCCCACACCGGCCATGGAGCCTGTCATGAGCAACCGTCGTCACTTCCTCACCCAGCTGGCGGGCGCCGCCGGCCTTGGCGGCCTGGCTGCTCTGGGCCTGGCCGGGCTGCCGGGTCGCGTGGCTGCAGCAGGGCCAGGTGCGGGGACTTGGCGCATGCCGGACGAGCACGGCCCACAGGAACGCGTGTTCCTTGCCTTCGCCGCGCAGCCGCGGGTGTGGGGCGCGCAAGCCGATGCGGTGAACACCGCCGTGGCGCGGTTGGCCCGTACCATCGCGCGCCACCAGCCGGTCAGCGTGCTGTGCCGCCCGGCGCAGTTGAAGCAGGCGCAGGATCGCTGTGGCCGCGACAACATCGAGTTCCTCGAGGTGCCGCTGGATGACATCTGGGTGCGCGACTATGGTGGGTGCTTCGTCACCGATGGCCAGGGCGGGCTGGGCCTGGTCGACTTCAACTTCAATGGCTGGGGCGGCAAGCAGAGCGCGCGCAACGATGGCGCGGTGGCGCCGTGGCTGGCGCAGGTGACTGGCGCGACGCTGCTGGAAAGCGATCTGGTGGGCGAGGGCGGTGGCATCGAAGTCGATGGCCATGGCACGGCCATCCTCACCGAAAGCTGCTGGGTCAACCGCAACCGCAATCCGGACTGGTCGCGCGCGGATATCGAGGCCGAGCTGAAGCATCACCTGGGCCTGCGCAAGGTGATCTGGCTGCCCGGCATCGCCGGCAAGGACATCACCGATGCGCACGTGGACTTCTATGCGCGCTTCGTACGCCCGGGCGTGGTGATCGCCAATCTGGACAACGATCCGGAGTCCTACGATTACGACCTGACCCGCGAGCATCTGCGGATCCTGCGCGGGGCCACCGATGCCGATGGCCGTCGCCTGCAGGTGCATACGCTGCCGCCGCCGCTGGACGGACGCGACAACGTGCATACGCGCGACAACGACGATCTGGCGATGGGCTACATCAACTACCTGCCGATCAACGGCGCGGTGGTCGCGCCGCAGTTCGGTGACGACGCAGCCGATGGCTACTGCCGTGAACTACTGGAAGACATGTATCCCGGTCGTGTGATCGAACAGGTGGACATCGATGCGATCGCCGGTGGCGGTGGCGGCATCCATTGCGTGACCAAGAACATGCCGAAGGTAGGCTGAGGTGCCTCAGGCGTCGTCCTGCTTCAACGCCGCATCGGCCGCCAGCAGCGCCTCGGCGGCTGCACTGAGCGGCGGCGACGGCGGGGCGACCACGCCGATCGCTTCCATCATCTTCGGCATGCCCAGGAACTGCCGCGCGCGGCGGTCGTAGATGCCGGTGACCAGCAGCGCACGGGTGGCGATCTTCTGCTCGGTACCGATCAGCACGCGCTGCTCCATGATGCCGCGCGAACCGACCCAGCCGACCAGCCGCGTTTCCAGGGTGAAGCGCTGGAATGGCTTGAGTTCGCGGCGGAACTGGATGGTGCCGGCGCCGACGATCGGTGCCCACTTCTCGCGCAGCGCCACCCGGCCCAGGCCCATGCGCAGGATCAGGTCCAGCCGGCCCAGGTCGAAGATGTTCCAGTAGCGGCCGTTGGTCATGTGCAGGTTGCTGTCCAGGTCATTGGGCAGTACCCGGAACTGCAGCCGCGAGACCCCGAACGGGGCCTCCAGCTTGGGCCGGAACAGGCTGCACAGCAGCAGATGGAGCAGGCGGAACCAGAGATTCATGGTTATGACGACTGTTATAGAATCGCCGGTACGCTAATCTATGACGACTGTCCTGGCAAGGAGCCTGCCGTGAGCCCACGTCCCTCTGATGCGCCACAACGCGTGATTGATGCTGCGGCACAGATGCTGGCGCGCGTGGGTCTCAATGCCACCAGCATCCGTGAGGTGACCAAGCTGGCCGAGGCACCGCTGGGCTCCACCTATCACCACTTTCCGGGCGGCAAGCAGGAGCTGTTGGCGCGTGCCACCCACATGGCCGGCGACAAGGTCGAAGCGTTGCTGGTGGAGCTGCTGAAGGGTGGGGCGGTGCAGGGCCTGCAGCAGTTCCTGACGATGTGGCGCGAGCGCCTGCTGCGCACCGATTTCCGCGCCGGCTGCCCGGTGTTGGCCGCTGCGGTGGAGGAGCCGGTTGACGCGGTGCACAGCCAGCCGCGCGCGGCAGCTGCAGAGGTATTCGCGCGCTGGCAGGGCCATCTGGCCGCAGCGTTCGTCGCCGACGGACACGATCCGGCCGCCGCAGGTGGGCTGGCCAGTCTGGTGATTGCCAGCGTGGAAGGTGCGGTGGCGATGTGCCGCGCACTGCAGGACATCGCCCCGTTCGACCAGGTGGCCGCGCAGTTGTTGAAAGCCGCCGCGCGACCTTGATCCGGCGGCACGGTCGCGGGAGACTCGGCGCAGGCCCTGACTGGACGCCGCCATGGACGAATCGCACTGCCGCCACCTGATCGAGCACTACCTGCAGGCCTACAACCGCTTCGACATCGACGCCATGCTGGCGGTGCTGGCGCATAACGTGCGATTCGAGAACCACAGCGGCAGCCAGCTGACGATGGTCACCGAAGGCATCGATGCCTTCGGCGAACTGGCACGGCAATCGGCGCCGTTGTTCCGCGAGCGCGAGCAGCGGTTGCTCGAGTTGACCTTCGAGGATGGCATGGCGCTGGCCAGCATCGGCTGGCGTGGCGTGTTCGCGCAGGACATTCCCGATGGTCCCAGTGCGGGCACGGAACTGGCCCTGCAGGGACGCAGCGAGTTCGCTTTTGAGGACGGTCGCATCGTGCGGATCATCGACCGCAGCTGAGGATCGATGGCACAGGTCCGCCGTCTGGACAGCGGACCTGCCCGCGGTAAAATCCGCCCACCACCGCTTACGCGTGCCCGGCAAGGATGTCCGCATGCAGTATCAGGTTTTCGAGCTTCCACGCTGCACGATCTGCGGCATCCAGCGGCGCCGATGAAACGCACCCGTTTCTTTACACGCAGCCCATTGAAGCTGCCGGCTAATCGCGGCAGTGAAGTCGTGCGCGCGCGGCAGCATCTGCAGCAGCTCGGCTGGCCGCGCCTGCAGATGGCGCTGATCGTGGCCCTGACCGGTGCGGCCGGTTTCCTCGCCTCGCACCTGCTGCGTCTGGCCGGTATCGACGCGATGCTGCTGCGCTACCCGATGGCCGTGCTGCTGGCCTATGGCGTATTCCTGCTGCTGATGTGGATCTGGATCCGCTGGCGCTGGGACAACGTGCTGGATGGCCTGTCGCCGGATGTGGGCAGTGGCAGCCCATCGCCTCGCGGAAGTGCCGTGGAACCACCGTGGAGCGGCGTCGGTGGCCGTTCTGGAGGTGGCGGCGCGTCAGCTTCGTGGAATGAGTCGGCGCGGGTCAACGGCGACGATGCCGGTGAGCTGCCATTGACCGGCCTGGCCGAAGACGAAGCGGGCCTGCCGTTGCTCGCGATCCTCGGCCTCGTCGCGCTGCTGGCGACCGTTCTGCTGGCCAGCGTGTGGGTGGTGTGGTCGGCGCCAGTGCTGATGGCCGAGCTGCTGGTGGACGCGGCCATTGCCGGAGGCCTGTACCGGCGCATGCAGGGCATGCGGGAGCAGGGATGGTGGCGCGTATGCGTGACGCACACGATCTGGCCGCTGCTCGGCCTGCTGCTGTTCTTTGCTGTGCTGGGTTGGCTTGCGCAGGCGCTGGCTCCAGGAGCGACCCACCTGCTGCAGGTCATTCAAGCAGTGTAGCGCCACGTTCCCGGCCGATATCCCAACCTGCTTCATTTCTTCGAGGAGCTTCATGCGACAGCGCATTGCACGGAAGCGCATCCTGACGACAGCGGTCGTCCTGTTCGTGGCTGCTGGCGCAGCGCTGATGGCCAGCGTGCGCCCGCAGTGGCGGCAGGATGTCAGCCCGCCTCCGATCAATCTGGGAACGGCACGGATGCAGGCCGAGGTGATGGCAGAGCTCATCGACCTGCGACCGACACCGCCAGGAAAGCCGCCAGTACCACCGATTCCAATGAAGGCAGTCTCCTCCCCGATGCTGACTGGCAACAGTGCGTTCGCGACCGCGGAGGTGCCACTGGCAGATGTCGCGCCAGCACACTTCGAGCCGCGCGGCTGGGAACCCGACATGCCATTTGCAGTGATGGAATGGACTGCGCCTTCCTGCGGTGAAGGAGACCCCGTCCCGGTCTGCCAGGTTCGTCACAGCGTCGTCGAGTGGCGCGATGATGACAGTGCGGCGTCCTTTCAACTTCAGCAGCATCTGGAGGCGATGCTGCAGGTTGCGAACCGCCGGGCTGTACGCGTACCCGACCTCGCGTTTGAGCTTGCGCATGTGCGAGCGCAACGGATGACGTGGGACGAGCTTCAGCAACGGCGCGCACGCGGCGTCGAGGGATGCACGGGTGGCCCGGGCAATCCGGATCTGGGCGTTGTCTATCTGCAGCGCCCTGTGTTCAGCCTGGACGGGAACTGGGCAATGGCATCGATCGCCTCGGATCTGTGCAGTGGAGGAACGGCGATGCGCGCCCTCTACCTTCTGCACCGCAGCAAGGGCGGATGGGAGCGTGTTCGAGTGGATCCTGTCCGCTATATGAGCTTTGGCCACGGCCTGTGGCCCGCGTTGCCGGAGTCGTGATGACAGATACCTCGTTCAAGCCGGACCGTGACTGCCAACAACGGATCGTCTGGCGACGCATTGCGTCGTTGGCGGCGGCGCTGTCGGCTTTGGCTCTCATGGCCGGAGTCTGCAGCCTGCGCCCGAGGTGGCGGCAGGCGATCGGTCCGCCATTGGTCAACCTGGGAACGGCGCAGATGCAGGCGGAGGCGATGGCGCTGGCGATCCGGCAGAGGCCGCCTTTCTCCCCTCCACCTCCGCCAGAGCCGCAGCCAACACCAGTTCTGCCATCGCCGCTGAGCGAGGTGCCCACAGCACCGCAGACGCCGTCCACGCGTGTCGATCGATGGCGCCCGCAGGAGCAGCCACAGTTGACCGACCCGGTGGGGGAGGACATCTACGTGATGGAGCAGACCTTGCCCTATTGCTGGCCGGGCAGCAGTACCTCCACCTGCCAGGAGGTGG
Source organism: Stenotrophomonas sp. STK17_22 (assembly GCF_051983905.1). Classification (NCBI taxonomy): domain Bacteria; kingdom Pseudomonadati; phylum Pseudomonadota; class Gammaproteobacteria; order Lysobacterales; family Lysobacteraceae; genus Stenotrophomonas; species Stenotrophomonas sp. STK17_22. Next base: position 3,326,632 of record NZ_CP197010.1, on the reverse strand, counting down.
ACGATCTGGTCCTGCCGCTGGACGATTGGTGGCCGCAGGACATCCATGCGCTGCGGTTGCAGCTGCAGGCGGACCTGGTTCCCGCCAATCGCCGTTCCACGCCAGTGCCTGCGGCCGCATTGGCCGGTGCGCAGCGGATGGACAGCGCGGGGCTTCGAGCGCTGCGGGAGCAGGGGTGCGGGGCAACGGTGCATGGGCCGACTCGGACATACGACCACGTCGTCTATCTGACCCGGCCCGTTTTCAGCGTCGATGGGCAGTGGGCTATGATCGCGGTCGCCTGGGATTCGTGTTCCGACGATTTCGTCTACCGGGAGCTTGTCGTACTGCATCGGGAACAAGGACGCTGGATGGCCGAACCCCCGGAACGGGGTCTGGGCGGCGTATGGGACGGCCGCGTACTGCGGCCCTGGACGTACAACCACTGACGAGGAAGAGCGCATGGATGTCGCTGCACGCAGGAACAGGATGTTGTTTCGTTGGATCATGGTGACGCTGCTGGCTGTGTTGTTGCCGTTTGCAGCACTGGCACAGCCTGCAGCCGGGCAGGCCGATGGCGCCGAAGCCGCTACTGCCGCGGAAGAGGCGCAATGCCGCGCCTGCACTTATGAGCGCATTGGGCCCAAGGTCGATATCGGCCTGGTGGCCCTGATTTCGCTGCTGGTGGTGGGCCTGTTGGTGGCGGTATCCCGCGAATGGGGTACCACCTCGCAGCGCTGGACCTGCCGAACGCTGGCCCTGTTGCTGGTGGGTTTCGGTGTGGCGTTGCTGTGGTGGGCTGGCAGCATCGTCTACCTGGGCTACAACCCGTGGCAGGAAATGGCTGCCCCCGTCGATGGCTCGCTCACATCGACACTGCTCACTACCTCACCGAAGTGGTTGGCGGCGATGGTGCTGATCGGCTTCGCGCCGTCCATCTGGAAACGCAGCGAGCGCCTGCCGGCGTGGCGCATCAGCTGACATTGAAACGGCGGCGCTGGATCACACCCGGCGCCGCCTGCGGTCATCAGTCAAAGCGCAAACGCACACCAGCGTAGATGCCACGGCCTTCGCCCGGCGTCGAGCGGGCAATATCCTTGCCGGCATCGTTGTAGCCTGGCGTGACCGTGGCGGCGTAGTGGCGGTTGCCGATGTTGCGCATCTCCGCCCAGGCCTGCCAGCGACCGCCGGGTGCGTCGTAGCCGATGCGGCTGCCGAAGATCACATGGCTGTCAGCCCAGTAGCTGTTGGCGTAGTCCACCGCGATGCGCGAGGCGTATTCGGTATTGAGCGCAGCGTACAGGCCGGACGCGTGATCGAAGCGCAGCTCGGCCTGGTAAGCGTGGCGCGGCAGGCCGGGCAGGCGGTTGCTGCCGAAACGCGCATCGTGGCGATAGCGGAAGTCACTGAAGGTGTACGCCTGGCGCAGCGACAGGCGGCCCGGCGCAGCCTGCCACAGGGTGCTGTCCAACCCGGCTTCGATGCCGCGGTGAACGGTGGGGCTGGCGTTGTTCTCGGCGATGAACAGGTTCGGCACCGGTTGCAGTTCGACGCTCAGCAGTTCGTGGTTTACGTGCGCGTAGTAGCCGGTCAGTTCCCAGCGACCCAGCGCCGCGTCACCGCGCGCGCCCAGTTCCAGCGTTGTGGCGGTCTGGTTCTGCATCGGCACCGGCGTGCGCTGGCGTCCGGTGGACGGGCCATTGCCCGGCCTGAAGTACTGGTTCGAGCCCCAGATCATCGACCACGGGTGCGGTGCTTCCACCGAGCGGCTTAGGTTGCCGAACCACTGGGTCTGGGCGCTGTGCTGCCAGGTGAAGCCCAGTCGTGGCGCATAGTCCCAGTCGTGGTCGCGCAGGCGGCCGCCGCTGCTCGGCCAGGTCACCTGTACATTCCGACGGGTGTTGATCAGTGCCAGCCCGGTCTGCATGCGCAGGCGGTCATTGAAGGTGAGGGTATTGCCAACGTGCAGCGTGCTGTCGGTGCCGTGGTGGCGGAAGTCACGCGTGCGCGTGCCGGTGGCATAGCCGTTGCTGGCAAAACGCAGCGACTCGCGCACATCGGCGTCCAGATCGTGGGTGACGCGCAGGCCGACCGTGGTTTCGCTGTCCAGGCCGAACAGCCGGTGGCGGTGGCGGTAGTCCAGTGTGGCGTTGAGGTTGGCGTAGTCCAGCTGCTGGCGGTACAGGCTCTCGTTCAAGTCCATCGGGTACTTGTGATAGACCAGTCCCGCCTGCAGCGAGGAATCCTCATCGATCTGCAGCGTGGTGACGTTGCCCACCCACGTGCTGCCGGGCTGCGGGCGACGTGCATCGATGGCCAGGTTGGCTGGGTTCGCCGCGTGCGGGTCATTGCGGATCTGGTCGCGGGTCAGGCGACCGGGTGCTTCGTGATTGGTTTCGCGGTAGCGCACGAAGAAGCGCGTCTGCAGGTCGGGCGTGATCTGCCAGCCGATGTTGGCCATCGCGCCTTTGCCATCGCCGCGCGCATGGCGCTGATAGCCATCGAACTCGGTATCGGTGTAGGCCAGGAAGTAATCGACATCGCCACTGACGCCGCCCCAGCTGATGCCGCGCTTCTGGTAGCCACGGCTGCCGGCTTCGTAGTGCAGTTGCACGCCCGCCGAATCACGCCCGCTGCGGCTGACGTAATCGATGGCACCGCCCAGCGCCAACGCGCCGCGTTCGAAGCCGTTGGCGCCGCGCAGGACTTCCACGCGCGACAGCCACAACGGCTCCAGCAGCTCATAGGGCGTACCACCCGGGCCGGTCAGCGGCAGACCGTCGATCGACACAGCGATGCCCGAGGCGTGCGCACCCGGGCCCCGGTTGATGCCCGACCCACGGATCGAGATCTTGGTGCCTTCGTTGCCCGGCGACTGTGCGCTGATGCCCGGCTGGTAGGCCAGCACATCGGCACTGCTGGACAGGCGGCTGTCGGCCTTGGCCACGTCGATGACATTGCTGGCGCCGGGCACGCGCGTCAGCGCCGCGCGCGCCTGCGCGCTGGCATCGGCAGCGGCGGTGACCTGCACGGCATCCAGCGTGGTGGCCTGCGGGGCCGCAGCGGCGGTGGAGGAGAGGCCAAGAGAAACGGCCAGGAACAACAGCGACGGGGCGGGGCGGTACGACGAGAGCGACATGCGGGAATGCTGTAAACCACGAAAGTGGCGCGCAAGTTAACAGGTCGGCGGCGTCACGTCACCCATCGGCGGCGTATGGCCGCCCGCGCTCCTTGTAGAGTCGAGCTTGCTCGACTGTCTTTCGCTTTCTGTAGAGTCGAGCCTTGCTCGACTGCCTCTGTGTCCCGGAGTCGAGCACGGCTCGACTCTACAGAGCCGGCTTCGCCAGCGCCTTGGCCTTTGCATACAGCCGATCGGCCGCTTCCTTCTCACCCAGCGCCGCATGGCATTCCGCCAGGCTGTCCCACGCATTTGCCGAATCCGGATACAGCTCGGTGTTGAGAGCAAATACCTTTACTGCCTTGCGTGCCCCGAGGCTCTCGCGGATCGCGTAACCATCGGCATTGATCGCGCGTTCCAGTTCACTGGCAGCAACCTTGTTGCTGTCGCGCAGCCAGCGATGCACAGCTTCGGCCGCGCCAGCGCTGTCATCCAGCGCATACGCGATCAGTCGCTCGGACAACACCGTATGTGGGAATTCCTCCGGCGCGGCCACCGCCATCGTGCTCTCCACCAGCGTGCTCGACCAGACATTGCGGGCGCTGCCGTTGGTCAGGTACACGAATACCCAGTAACCGCTGGCCAGCGTGCCCTTGTAGGCCAGCCGTGCCCGCACGCGGGTGCCACCATCGTGGCCGACCTGGGTGTAGCCGTCGCTGCGAGTGGTGTCCCAACCGGTGGAGAAGAAGTTGCTGCCGCCGCCGCTCAGCTTCTGCGGCTGCCAGAGCGTTTCCAGCGTTGACGTGCGCAGCAGCTTGCCGGTCGCCAGCGCCTGCAGGAACCGGTTCATGTCGCCCACGGTGGTCTGCAGGTCGGCGTGGCCCCAACCGTAGCCCGGCCAGGGGTCTTCGTTCGCTGGCTGCAGCTGGCCGTCCTTGCCGATGTAAGGCACTGCCGCGCGCGTGGCTGGGACGCTGGTGACGCCCCATGAGGTGCTGGTCATCTTCAGCGGTTGCAGGATGCGTTCGCGCGCGATGGCCGGGTAGGGCTTGCCGCAATGCGCTTCCAGCAAGGCGGTCAGCACCAGGTAGTTGGCCTGGGTGTACTGCACTCGGCTGCCGGTGACGAACTGCATCGGTGTCGCGCCGGCCACCTTCAGTGCAGCGCCAAGGTTAGGCGCCACTCCGGTGTAGCCCTTGCTCACCCAGCGGTTGTCCACCCGGTCGTAATACTCGCCGATACCCGAGCTGTGGTTGAGGAAATCGCGTACGTGAATGGTCTGCCATGCCGTCGGTAGGTCCGGAACATAACGGCTGGCCGGTGCGTCCAGATCCACCTTGCCCTGGTCGACCAGCTGCATCACCAGTGTGCTGGTCAGCAGCTTGGCCATGGATTGCGCGGCGAAGATGGTGTCGACAGTGGCAGGCACATGGGCAGCGGGATCGCGTTCGCCGCTGGCGCCCTGGTAGAGCACCTGGCCGTTGTGGGCGACCAGTACCGCCTGGCCGGCAATGCCGTAGCGCTCGCGGTTGCTCTGCAGTTGGGCGTGGAGCTGTGAAGAGAGGCCGACGCGGAGGTCACGCGCGGAAGCGGGCGGAGCAGCGAACAGGGCGCAGAGCAATGCAGCAGCAAGGGTGCGGTACATCGCGGTGATCCGTCAGCGGTGATGGCGCATGTTGGTCAGCGGCGGGGGAGCGGGTCAAGGGCACCGATTCCCGCATCAGGGAGAGCCGGCCAGCGGCCGGCACTACCCTACGCTTCCGGTAGTGCCGGCCGCTGGCCGGCACCCCTGCGATCAGCCCAGGATTCCTGGCAGATCCAGCCCCTTTTCCTTCGCGCAGTCGATCGCGATTTCATAGCCTGCATCGGCATGGCGCATCACGCCTGTGGCCGGGTCGTTCCACAGCACGCGGCCAATCCGCTTGGCCGCGGCCTCGGTGCCGTCGCAGACGATCACCATGCCGGCGTGCTGCGAGAAGCCCATGCCGACGCCACCGCCGTGGTGCAGCGACACCCAGGTCGCGCCGCTGGCGGTGTTGAGCAGGGCGTTCAGCAGCGGCCAGTCGGACACCGCATCGGAGCCGTCGGCCATCGCTTCGGTTTCGCGGTTTGGCGAGGCAACGCTGCCGCTGTCGAGGTGGTCGCGGCCGATCACCACCGGCGCCTTCAGTTCGCCGTTGGCGACCATCTCATTGAACGCCAGGCCGAGACGATCGCGGTCGCCCAGACCCACCCAGCAGATGCGCGCGGGCAGGCCCTGGAACTTGATCTTTTCGGCGGCCATGTCCAGCCAGCGGTGCAGGTGCGGGTTGTCAGGAATCAGTTCCTTCACCTTGGCGTCGGTCTTGGCGATGTCTTCCGGGTCACCACTCAGTGCGGCCCAACGGAACGGGCCGATGCCACGGCAGAACAGCGGGCGGATGTAGGCGGGTACGAAGCCCGGGAAATCGAAGGCATTGGCCACGCCTTCTTCCAGTGCCATCTGCCGCAGATTGTTGCCGTAGTCCACGGTCGGTACGCCCAGCGCGTGGAAGCCGAGCATGGCGCGGATGTGGTTGGCCATCGATGCGCGTGCAGCCTTCTCCACGTCCTTCGGCGCACTCACGCGCTTTTCGTCCCACTGCTCGACGGTCCAGCCCTGCGGCAGGTAGCCGTTCACCGGGTCGTGCGCGGAGGTCTGGTCGGTCAGCAGGTCCGGCTTCACGCCGCGCGCCAGCAGTTCGGCCAGCACGTCGGCGACATTGCCGAGCAGGCCCACCGACTTCGGCGTGCCAGCCTTGCATGACTCGTCGATCAGGCGCAGCGCTTCGTCCAGATTGTCAGTCCAGGTATCCAGGTAGCCGGTGCGCAGGCGCATGTCGATGCTGCTCTTGCGGCATTCGACGGCCAGGCACGAGGCGCCAGCCATCACGGCAGCCAGCGGCTGTGCGCCGCCCATGCCGCCGAGGCCGCCGGTGAACAGCCACTTGCCGGTCAGGTCGCCACCGAAGTGCTGGCGACCCATTTCCACGAAGGTCTCGTAGGTGCCCTGCACGATGCCCTGCGCACCGATGTAGATCCAGCTGCCGGCGGTCATCTGGCCATACATGGCCAGGCCCTTCTTATCCAGCTCGTTGAAGTGGTCCCAGTTGGCCCAGCGCGGCACCAGGTTGGAATTGGCGATCAGCACGCGCGGCGCATCGGCATGGGTGCGGAACACGCCCACCGGCTTGCCCGACTGCACCAGCAGGGTCTGGTCATCGTCCAGGCGCTTGAGGGTTTCGACGATGGCGTCGAAGCTCTCCCAGTCGCGCGCGGCGCGGCCGATGCCGCCGTACACCACCAGTTCCTGCGGGCGCTCGGCCACGTCCGGGTGCAGGTTGTTCATCAGCATGCGCAGCGGCGCTTCGGTCAGCCAGCTCTTGGCGTTGAGCGTGGTGCCGGTCGGCGCGGCGATGGTGCGGGACGGGTCGTTGCGGGTCATGCGGCGCTCCGGTTCGTAGCGAATTCAAGGCAGGCGTTGAGCACCTGCGCCAGGGTGTGGCGCAGCGGTGCGGCGTGGTCGGGGTCGAGCGGGGTGGGCCAGCTGTGTTCGTCCACCTGGTCCGGCAGGGGTTCGTGCATGTAGCCGCGGCAGGCCAGCTCCATCTGCAGGCTGTGCACGCCGCCGGCGACGTTGCTGTAGTGGCGGGTGATCCAGCCGCCCTTGAAGCGGCCGTTACGCACCTGGCTCATGCCACTGATCTTCAGCAGGTTCTCCACCACATCGCTCAGCGCGTTGTCGCAGGAGGTGTCCGGCGCGCCGGAGGGGCCGGCGGTACCGAGATTGAACTGCGGCAGTTCACCGTCGAACAGGTGCGGGATATGCGAGCGGATCGAATGCGCGTCGTACACCACCACGGTGCCGTGGCGTTCACGCAGGCGCGTGATCTGCGAAGCCAGCGCATCGTGGTAAGGCAGGAAATACGTGTCGCGGCGACGGGCTATTTCCGTTTCATCCGGCTCGCGGCCCGCGTGGTACAGCGGCTGGTTGTCGAAGGTGGTCAGCGGGCACAGGCCGGTGGTGTTCTGGCCCGGGTACAGCGACACGCCGCTGGGATCGCGGTTGAGGTCGATCACCGAACGCGAGATCGCCGAACGCACCGTGGTCGCGCCCATGCCGCGCACGAAGTCGTACAGTTCGTGCACCCACCAGTCGGCGTCGCGACGGGCCAGCCACGGCGAGTGGTAGTCGCCGATCAGGTCGTGCGGCAGCTCGCTGCCGGTATGCGGAAAGCTGACGATCAGCGGGGCATCGCGTTCGTGCACCGTCAGCCATTCGGGATGGACATTCATGCCTGCGGTTCCACGGTTGGCAGAAGCCCGGCCAAGCCCTGCGCCAGCGCGCCACTGCGCACCAGGTTGGTGGCGGTCACCATGTCCGGGTGGAAGTAGCGGTCTTCTTCCAGCGTCGGCACCTGCGCACGCAGGGTGGCGCGCACGGATTCGAGCGCGGCACTGGAGCGCAGCGGCGCGTGGAAGTCGCAGCCCTGCGCGGCGGCCAGCAGCTCGATGCCGATCACGTTGGCGGCGTTCTCGGCCATCTGCATCAGGCGGCGCGCACCGTGTGCGGCCATCGACACATGGTCTTCCTGATTGGCCGAGGTCGGGATCGAATCGACGCTGGCCGGGTAGGCGCGCTGCTTGTTTTCCGAGACCAGCGCGGCGGCGGTCACCTGCGGAATCATGAAGCCGGAATTCAGGCCCGGGCGTGGGGTCAGGAACGCCGGCAGGCCGGACAGCGCCGGGTCGACCAGCATCGCCAGGCGGCGCTCGCTGATCGAGCCGATCTCGCACACCGCCATCGCCAGCATGTCGGCGGCGAAGGCCACCGGTTCGGCGTGGAAGTTGCCGCCTGACAGTGCCTCGCCGGTATCGGTGAACACCAGCGGATTGTCGGACACGCCGTTGGCTTCGATTTCCAGCGTGGTCGCGGCCTGGCGCAGGATGTCCAGCGCTGCGCCCATCACCTGCGGCTGGCAGCGCAGGCAATACGGGTCCTGCACGCGCACGTCGTTGTCACGATGCGATTCGCGGATGTCCGAGCCCTGCATCAGCGTGCGCAGGGTGGCGGCCGTGGCGATCTGCCCGCGCTGGCCGCGGATGGCATGGATGCGCGGGTCGAACGGGGTATCCGAGCCCTTGGCCGCTTCCACCGACAGCGCGCCGGTGACCAACGCGGCCTGGAACACGGTTTCGATCTCGAACAGGCCGGCCAGCGCATAGGCGGTGGAGAACTGGGTGCCGTTGAGCAGCGCCAGGCCTTCCTTCGCGCCCAGCTCGATCGGTTGCAGGCCGGCACGTGCCAGTGCGTCGACCGCCGGTAGGCGTTCGTCACCGATGAAGGCTTCGCCGACGCCCAGCATCACGCTGGCCAGGTGCGAGAGCGGCGCCAGGTCACCCGAGGCACCCACCGAGCCCTGTGCGGGCACCACCGGCAGCACACCCTTGACCAGCATTGCTTCCAGCAGCAGCAGGGTTTCCTCGCGCACGCCCGAAGCGCCCTGCGCCAGGCTGACCAGCTTCAGCGCCATCATCAGTCGCACCACATTCGCCGGCATCGGCTCGCCCACACCGGCCGCATGCGAGAGCACGATGTTCCGCTGCAGGGTAGCCAGGTCCTCGCGCTCGATGCGCACGCTGGCCAGCTTGCCGAAGCCGGTGTTGATGCCATAGACCGGCGCGCCCTTGGCGACGATGGCGGCCACGGTCGCGGCACTGGCACGCACCACCGGCAGCGCGGCCGGGTCCAGTGCAAGCGGCGCACCGCGATAGACCTGCCGCCACTGGGCGAGGGTGACATGGCCGGGGCGAAGAACCAGGGTGTTGCTCATGTGTTGCTCCAGGAGGCAGGCAGGTCGGGCTGTCCGCGCACCACGCGCGCGTGCAGCGGGTTGAATCCAATGCGATAGACCAGGTCGGCGGGGGCGTCGATGTCCCAGATCGCCAGGTCGCAGTCCATGCCCACGGCGAGGCGGCCGATGCGCTCGCCATGGCCCAGTGCGCGCGCCGCTTCACGGGTGAAGCCGGCGATGCATTCGTCCACGGTCAGGCGGAACAGGGTGGCGCCCATGTTCATCGCCAGCAGCGGGCTGGTCAGCGGCGAAGTGCCCGGATTGCTGTCGGTGGCCAGCGCCAGCGGCACGCCGGCCGCACGCAGCGCAGCGATCGGCGGCAGGGTGGTATCGCGGGTGAAATAGAAGGCACCGGGCAACAGCACGGCGACGGTGCCGGCGGCGGCCATCGCGGCGATGCCGGCCTCGTCCAGATGTTCGATATGGTCGGCCGAGAGGGCACCGAAGCTGGCGGCCAGTTCAGCACCATGCTGGTTGCTCAGCTGCTCGGCATGGATCTTTACCGCCAGCCCGTTAGCGCGCGCCGCTTCTAAGACCTGCCGCGCCTGTGCCGGCGAGAAGGCGATGTTCTCGCAGAACACGTCCACCGCTTCGGCCAGGCCTTCGGCGGCGATGGCCGGAATCATCACATTGCACACCTCGTCGGTGTATTCCTGTGCTTCGCGGCCCGGCGGAATCGCGTGTGCGCCGAGGAAGGTGGTCACCACGTTGACCCGGCATTCCTCGCCCAGCGCACGCGCCACCTGCAGCTGCTTGCGCTCGTCGGGCAGGGTCAGGCCGTAGCCGGACTTGATCTCGAGGGTGGTCACGCCCTCGGCGCGCATCGCCAGCAGGCGCGGCCGGCTTTCGTGCGCCAGCTGTTCCGGTGTGGCGGCGCGGGTGGCGCGCACGGTGGAGACGATGCCGCCGCCGGCACGGGCGATGTCGGCATAGCTGACGCCCTGCAGGCGCTGCTCGAATTCGTTGGCGCGGTTGCCGGCGTAGACCAGGTGGGTGTGGCAGTCGATCAGGCCGGGCGAAATCCAGCGGCCTTCGCCGTCGATGCGGGTGGTCGGCTGCAGGTGGGCATCGCTGCCGGCCGCGCCGACATGGACGATGCGGCCGTTGGCGCAGGCCAGTACGCCATCGCGGATGACACCCAGCCCCTCGCCATCGAGGGTGATCAGGTGAACGTTGGACCAGAGGGTATCGACGTGCATGGCATCCACAACGCGGCTGTGCTTATATGTCTATACAATATAGGCGTCCATTTCGGGTTGTCCAGCCATGTCCGATTCGCGTTCCCCGCACAGTTTCCATGCCGCCCACGCCCTGCTGGCCGACGGCTGGGCCCGTGATGTCCGCCTGCAGGTGCAGGACGGCCGCATCACGGCGATCCACATGGGGCAGGGCGCCCAGCACGGCGACACCTGCGTCGGCATCCTGGTGCCGGGCCTGCCCAACCTGCACAGCCACGCCTTCCAGCGCGGCATGGCCGGGCTGACCGAGATCGGCGGCGGCGACGGTGACAGCTTCTGGAGCTGGCGCGAGCTGATGTACCGCTTCCTGGCCCATCTGCGCCCGGACGCAGTGCAGGCCATCGCCGCCCAGGCCTACATGGAAATGCTGGAAAGCGGCTTCACCCGCGTCGGCGAATTCCACTACCTGCACCACGATGCTGACGGCCGGCCGTATGCCGACCGTGCCGAGATGAGCGCGCGGATTGCGGCGGCGGCCGACCAGACCGGCATCGGCCTGACCCTGCTGCCGGTGTTCTATGCGCACGCCGATTTCGGCGGTGCGGCGCCGAATCCCGCGCAGCGTCGCTTGATCCACGATGTGGACGGTTTCGCGCAGCTGTTGGATGCCGCCAGGCCGGCATTGGCCGCGCTGCCCGATGCGGTGCTCGGCATTGCCCCGCACAGCCTGCGTGCGGTCACCGGAGAGGAACTGAGTGCCCTGCTGCCGCTGACCGACGGCCCGGTGCACATCCACATCGCCGAACAGGTGCGCGAGGTGGAGGCCTGCCTGGCCTGGAGCGGCCAGCGCCCGGTGCAGTGGCTGTACAACCATGCGCCGGTGGATGCGCGCTGGTGCCTGGTGCATGCCACCCACATCACCGATGACGAGCGCGCGGCCATCGTCGCCAGCCACGCCGTGGCTGGCCTGTGCCCGATCACCGAGGCCAACCTGGGCGACGGCCTGTTCCCGATGCAGGCGTTCGCGCGCGAAGGCGGTCGCTTCGGTGTCGGCTCCGATTCCAATGTGCTGATCGACGCGGCTGAAGAACTGCGCCTGCTTGAATACGGTCAGCGCCTGACCCTGCGCGGGCGCAATGTGCTGGCTCCGGATGCCACCCGCAGCACCGGCCGCTTCCTGTTCGAGGGCGCACTGCAAGGCGGTGCACAGGCCCTGGGTGTGGCCGCCGGCCTGCAGGTCGGCGCCAGTGCCGACCTGGTCGAGCTGGATGCCGCACACCCCGCGCTACAGGCGCGGCAGGATGACGCATGGCTTGACAGCTGGGTGTTCGCCGCACGTAATGGCGCGCTGCGATCGGTCTGGCGTCATGGCCGCCAGTGCGTGGCCGACGGCCGCCACCTGCAGCGCGAGGCGATCACCACCGCCTTCGCTGCCGCCCTGCGTGGCGTGCTGGGCTGATCGCCTCCCGCCACCGAGACCCCATCACGTGAAGGCCAGCAAGTCCGCCACGCTCAACCAGCGTATCCGCAGCGATCTGGAAAGCCGCATCCTCAGCGGAGAGTGGGCGCCGGGCTTCCGTATTCCGTACGAGCACGAGCTGATGGAGCAGTACGGCTGCTCGCGGATGACGGTGAACAAGGTGCTGACCGCGCTGGCCGAGAGCGGCATGATCGAGCGGCGCCGCCGCGCCGGTTCGTTCGTGGCGCGGCAGCCCCCACACCTGGAGCAGGTGGCGCTGGAGATTCCCGATATCGCGATGGAGGTCGGCTCGCGCGGCCATCAGTACGCCTATCGTCTGCTGCAGCGCGAGCTACGCCTGGCCGACGCTGGCAATGCCGGTGAAGTGGAGCTGGCCGGCCAGGAGACGCTGCTGGCGATGCGCTGCCTGCACCTGGCCGATGGCCGTCCGTTGGCGCTGGAGCACCGCCTGATCAGCCCGGTGGGCGTGCCCGAGGTGCTGGAGGTCGATTTCAGTACCACCGCGCCGGGCAGCTGGCTGCTGCAGAACGTGTCGTGGACCCGTGCCCAGCACCGCATCAGTGCCTGGGGCGCGGACACCGCCACCGCCAAGCTGCTGGAGGTGAAGCCCGGCACCGCCTGTCTGGTGATCGAGCGCCTGACCTGGCGCGGCGAACAGCCGATCACCCGTGTGCGCCAGGTGTTCCTGGGGGATGCCTGGGATCTGGTGGCGCGCTTCGCGCCGGGCGCGCGATAGGGATTCCATCCACGCATGGCGTGGATCTACTGGGCCGGAACGACTGTCGCCTTGAACTCTGTCGGGGCGTGTGTGCGATGTGTATCGTCCCTGCATGAAGAGCAGGGACCCCATCCGGGATCTGGAAGCGGCAGGTTGGATCTGTCGTCGAATCCGCGGATCCCATAATGTATTCGTGCACCCGCAGCACCCTCACATCATCACCGTTCCTCACCCAAGGAAGGATCTGGGGAAGGGCTGGTGCAGGCGATGCGGATGCTCGCAGGACTGACGTAGGAGGGCCCATGCGATATCCAGTCTTGATCGAGGCAGGCGATGAGCGCACCGCGTGGGGTGTGGTCGTTCCGGATCTGCCGGGGTGCTTCTCGGCGGCCGATACGCTTGATGATGCGCTCAGCGCTGCCGAGGAAGCTGCACTCGCCTGGATTGATGCGGCCCTGGATGAGGGGCGTTCGATTCCGACACCTTCCGCGCCGCAGAAGATCGCCGCCGAGGCATCCAAGGACATCCGTTGGATTCTTGCGTACATCTGCATTGATCCGGCCCTGCTGGACGACACCATCGAGCGGGTCAACATCAGCCTGCCACGCCGGATCCTGGCGAGGCTGGATGCGCAGGCCAGAGCGGCAGGTGAATCGCGCTCCAGTTACATCGCCCATCTCGCGGCATTGGGCTGAGCAGGCGCCATGTAGAGCCGAGCCATGCTCGGCTGCTGTTGGCGCGATGCGCGATGAGTCGAGCGTGGCTCGACTCTACAAGGGCACCCACGCATCTACGGACATCCCAATCAATACGTGGCGCACTGCCGCCAGCGCACCGGCTCATCCACGCCGGGGCGGGCGTTGAGCTGGATGCGCACGTTGCGCAGGGCGGGGTAGTGCAGCACTTCCTCGCAGACCTGTGGCCACACCGCGTCCAGCTCGCCCGTGCGGTTGATCGCCAGCGTCTGCCGGGTCAGCCAGACCCCGCTGGCGATACCGGGCTTGCCGGCCAAGGCGCGGGAAAGATCGGCCTGGAAGCGCTCCAGCGTGGCGGCATCCGGGTTGGGGTTGCTGCGCGCGTCGGCTGAGGGCGCGGCCGGTGCAGGCGCAGCGGCCGGCGGCGTGGTGGCGGGGGCCGGCGCCGGTTCGGGCACCGCTTCAACCGCAGGCGCAACCGGCGCGGGGGTGTCCGCCACCTCGGCAACAGGCGCGGCGTCCTGCACATGCAGCCCTTGCAGGCTCAACCCCACCAGCAGGCCCAGCGTGACCGCGCCGAGCGCGGCAATGGCGATCCGGCGCAGGGCTTCATGGCGGGCGCTGGCGCGCACACGGGTTTCGATTTCCGCCGGCAGGTAGGGCTGCAGCAGCGGCCACAGGCGTGGACCGTCCAGCACCTCGACCGCCTGCTTCTCGGCAGCGCTGCGGCCGTCGCGTTCCATCCGGCCTTCGGTCAGCAGCACGCCGCCCTTGGCGCCGGCCAGGCGCGCAGCAGCCCCCAGCTCGTTCACTGCGGCGGTGCCGATACGGTAGGCAAGGCCATGCTTGCAGGACACCAGCCACTGGTTGGGGCCGTCGCTGAGCAGGAAGTCGCTGCTTGGCTCGCGGGACTCCTCCGCCGGGTCATTCAGTTCACGCAGGCCGCGCTGTTCGCGCAGCATGCGCTTGACCAGTACCGAGAACTCGCGCCAGTGCATGCCGGCCAGGGCTTGCAGGCCGAGTTGCATCTCCTTCTGCCGCCGCTTGATCCACCACAGATAGACAACAGCCAGGGAACAGGTAAGCAGGGCCGACAGCAGGGCCAGGATCCAAGGGAGCATGCAGGAGGTGCGCGGAAGGGGCGAATGCGAGGACGACAGTGTAAAGGTCGTGCCGCATCGCTGGGTCAGGAGGTTCCTGACAGGAAACGTGATGGCGCGCGCAGATCGGTATACGGCGGACACGAAAAACCCGCCAATCCTGAAGCCGTGAGGGGAGGGAACAAACGGCAGCCGAAGCGATTGGCGGGTTGCTCGCGATTGTCAATCAAAATTTATTGCATTGCAACAATGGCATTCAGGGCACGCTGTCGGGCGACTGATGGCTGCCCGGGACGGGAGCATCGGCGCCCGAAGCGGCACGGTTCTCCAGCTTGGCCAGGCGCGCATGCAGGGCGTCGATGCGGGCTTCCAGCGCGGTCACCTCGTCCGCAGTGGGGACATGCAGGCGCTTGAGCACGCCCTGCACTTGGTCATCGAAGGCCTTTTCGACCTTGTTCCAGGTGCCAGAGGCCTTCTCGCGGGCCTCATCCAGCGAGGATTCCACGTTGTCGCGCCAGCCCGGGCCCTGTTCGCCGTGGCGTTCACGGCGGCGGGCCTCCCAGGCTTCGCCTTCCTTCACCAGGCCGTCGAAGAAGCGGCTGCCTTCGGCCTGTGCACGGCCCAGGGCGCCCAGGCCGGCCAGCCAGACCTGCTGCGCCGAGTCACTCAGCTTGCGCGAGAAGCGCTCGGCCTGGTCACCGAACGAGGCGTCGTCGTTGCGGCGGTCATCGTTTTCGTACTGGTTCATCGCACTTCCCGTGGGAGTTGGGCCTGCCCCGAGAGTAGCGCGCGATGGCGTTGCACGGCCGTGACGGCCGCCGCCGGGGTTCAGCCCAGCTTTTCCTTCAGCACGCGCTGGATCTCGCCCTCGACCATGCCCTTCATCGCCGACAGCAGGAAGCCCAGCTTGGCCGTCACGCGCACGGCGCCCGGCTGCAGCTCGATCGCACCGTCCACGCCGCTGCCAGAGAAGTTCAGCACGTCGGCGGTCCAGGACGACTTCAGGCCGAAGCGCTCGGACAGCTTGGCGGCGACCTGTTCGATCGCGGCGCGTGCCTGTGCGTCGGGCAGGGCGTGGGCGTGGCGGACATCGATGGTGGACATGCAGGCTCCTGGCGCAGGGCGGGGATGATCAATGAGGGCGAGCATTGTGCGCATCGAGGGCCGTCGCGCCAAGCACTCATCGCAGGTTCTTCTTCGTTGGCGGCCAACCTGCTAGGCTGCGCCGCGTGCAGAACCTGCTTGTTCACTTCAGCCAACAACAACAGCCCGACCAGCCGCTGCGGCCCGGGGTGCAACGCATCGTGCGCCAGGCCAATGGCAGTGTGAGGCTCGGCGACGCCGGCCATGGTGCCCTGCTGCTGGCGCAGTTCTGCGTGGATGATCGCGGCCTCTGGCTGCAGGTCGGCAACGGTATCCGCGGCATTCATGTGAACGGTCGCCCGGTGCGGCGCATGGCGCTGCTGCGTGCGGGCGATGCGGTGTATGTGGACGGCGTGGAAATGGTCCTGCAGGGCGAGGTGGAGAGCCTGCTGCAGGCCCCCGCACCGAACAGCGGTGACGGCACCAATGAGCAGCAGCGCCTGCTGCGCGGTGTCGGTGGCCTGCACCATGGCCGCAGTTTCACGCTGTCGCGGTCCCGCCTGATCGGCCGCGGTGGCGACGCTGACATCGAGATCAATGAGCCGGCCTTCGCCGAACAGCACGCCCGCGTGGAAGTGCATGGCGAGCGCGTGCTGTTGCGTGACCTGGGCAGTGCCGATGGCACACGGGTCAATGGCGTGGCCGTGCGCCACTGCTGGCTGCAGGCAGGCGACCAGGTGGTGTTCGATGGCCAGCACCGGTTCGTGCTGGAAGTGCCGCATGACCCGCGCCGGCGCCCGCTGCCGGATGAAGACGAGTCCAGCCAGGACGCCGAGCAGGCGCCGGTGCTGCCGGCCGCGCCGCGCAAGGTCCGGCGCTGGCCGTGGCTGCTGGTGAGTGCGCTGCTGCTGGCCGCACTGCTCAGCCTGCTGCTCTGGTTCGGCGCGCGCTGATCTGAACCGGCCGTATCCGCTCTGGTAGGTGCCGACCTTGGTCGGCACGCTCCTTCGGCGGGGATGACGCCTGACGGCGTACGCCGACCAAGGTCGGCGACTACCGGGGCAATGCTGCTGGCCAATGGATTCCAATGAAACCAAATTTCCCTTGCCGCACAAGGCCGCAAGGCTGGTGCACTGCGGCATACTAGGGGTCTTGCCCCACAGGTGTGACATGACGCGCGCGTTCAACTTCAGTGCCGGCCCTGCAACCTTGCCGGAATCGGTCCTGCGCCAGGCGCAGGCGGAAATGCTGGACTGGCACGGTACCGGTGCTTCGATCGTGGAAATGAGCCATCGCGGCGCGGAGTTCATGTCCGTGGCCGCCGAGGCCGAGGCCGACCTGCGTCGCCTGCTCGACATCCCCGACGACTATGCGGTGCTGTTCCTGTCCGGTGGCGCCACCACCCAGCAGGCGCTGATCCCGCTCAACTTCGCCAGCCCCGGCCAGCGTGCCGACTACGTGGTCAGTGGTCACTGGGGCAAGACCGCGGTCAAGCAGGCCGGGGTCTACGTCGACGTCAACATCGCCGCCAGCAGCGAGGCCAACGGCTACCGCGAGCTGCCGGCGCGTGCCGACTGGCAGCTGTCGCGCGATGCCGCCTACGTGCACATCACCGCCAACGAGACCATCCACGGCGTCGAGTTCCGTGATGTGCCCGACACCGGCAACGTCCCGCTGATCGCCGACTTCAGCTCGTCCATCGCCAGCGAACCGCTGGACGTGCGCCGTTATGGCGTGATCTACGCCGGCGCGCAGAAGAACCTCGGCCCGGTCGGCATTGCGGTGATGATCATCCGCCGCGACCTGCTTGAACGCAGCGGACAACCGCGTGCGGACATTTTCGATTACCGCTCGCACGTCGCCCGTGATTCGATGCTCAACACGCCGCCGACCTGGAACTGGTATCTGGCCGGCCTGGTGTTCAAGTGGATGCTGGCCGAGGGCGGCGTGGCCGAGTTCGCCAAGCGCAATGCCGCCAAGGCAGCGCTGGTGTACGGCGCCATCGACGGCTCCGGCGGCTTCTACCGCAACGAGGTCGCACACGCGGCCCGTTCGCGGATGAACATCCCGTTCTTCCTGCCTGATGCCGAGCTTGATGCCCGCTTCGTCGCCGAAGCCAAGGCCGCCGGCCTGCTGGCGCTGAAGGGCCACAAGGTAGTGGGTGGCATCCGCGCCTCGCTGTACAACGCCATGCCGCTGGCCGGGGCCGAGGCGCTGGTCGCCTTCATGGCCGATTTCCAGCAGCGTCACGGCTGAGCAATGAACGGCGCGCACCGTCGGGTGCGGGCCCCGTAACAAGGAACTCCGATGGCAAGCAGCAAATCCAGCAAGAAGGCGCCAAAGAAGGCCGAACCGGCCAAGGACAGCGCGCCCACCAAGGCGAAGGGCAAGGCCAAGGCCGCGTCGAACCCGGCCCCCACCCTGGCGCCGCTGGCGCTGGCCGATGTGCGCTCGAAGATCGACCAGATCGACCGCGACATCCAGAGCCTGATCGCCGAGCGCGCGCGCTTCGCCCACCAGGTCGGCAAGGCCAAGGGCAAGCTTGCCGCCGCCGTCGACTACTACCGCCCCGAGCGCGAAGCGCAGGTGCTGCGCATGGTGGTGGACCGTAACGAAGGCCCGCTCAGCGATGAGCTGCTGGTGCACGTCTACCGCGAGATCATGTCGGCCTGCCTGGCCCAGCAGGAGCCGCTGAAGATCGGCTACCTCGGCCCGGAAGGCACCTTCAGCCAGCAGGCGGTGCTCAAGCACTTCGGCCGCTCGGCGCTGGGCCTGCCGATGGCCAGCATCGAAGAAGTGTTCCAGGAAGTGGAAGCGGGCAACGCCGATTTCGGCGTGGTGCCGGTGGAAAATTCGGGGCAGGGCACCATCCAGATCACCCTGGACATGTTCCTGACCTCCAACCTGAAGATCTGTGGCGAGGTGGAACTGCGCGTGCAGCAGTACCTGATGTCGCGCAGCGGCCGCATCGAGGACATCGAGCGCATCTACGCGCATCCGCAGTCGTTCATGCAGACCTCGGCGTGGCTGCGCGCCAACCTGCCGAAGGCCGAGAAGATTCCGGTATCCAGCAACGCCGAAGGTGCGCGCCGCGCCCGCAATGCCGACGATGCCGCCGCCATCGGTGGCGAGAGTGCCGGCCATGTTTACGGCCTGAAGAAGGTGGTCACCAAGCCGATCCAGAACGATGCCGACAACACCACCCGCTTCCTGGTGGTGGGCCGGAATATCTTCCCGACCTCCGGCCACGACCGCACCTCGGTGCTGGTGTTCATCCATGACAAGCCCGGTGCGCTGTTCGACGTGCTCAGTCCGTTCGCCCGCCACGGCATCAGCATGAACCGCATCGAGTCGCGGCCGTCGCACCACGGCAAGTGGGAATACGGCTTCTTCATCGACCTGGCCGGCCACATCGACGATGCGCCGATGCAGGCCGCGCTGGCCGAACTGGAAGCGCACTCGGCACAGATCAAGGTACTCGGCTCCTATCCGGTGGCCGTGCCCTGAGTGCTGCGGCGGCGGCCACGGCCGCCGCTCCCTGATGCATCGCCGGCGCTGCCGGCGTTTACGGAACGATCGAACGATGAGCAACGCGCAACACTGGATCGCCCGCAAGGGCCAGCCGCTGCAGGGCAGCCTGACCATTCCCGGCGACAAGTCGGTCTCGCACCGCTCGGTGATGTTCGCCGCGCTGGCCGATGGCACCTCGCATATCGAAGGTTTCCTGGAAGGCGAGGACACCCGCGCCACTGCGCGCATCTTCAGCCAGCTGGGCGTGCGCATCGAAACCCCCAGCCCGTCGCAGCGCATCGTGCACGGCGTCGGTATCGACGGCCTGAAGGCGCCGGATGCGCCGCTGGACTGCGGCAACGCCGGTACCGGCATGCGCCTGTTGGCCGGCCTGCTGGCGGGCCAGGCGTTCGACTGCACGCTGATCGGCGATGAGTCGCTGTCCGGCCGCCCGATGCGCCGCGTGACCGGCCCGCTGTCGCAGATGGGCGCGAAGATCGACACTGAAAGCGATGGCACGCCGCCGTTGCACGTGCATGGCGGCCAGTCGCTGCACGGCATCGACTTCGCCTCGCCGGTGGCCAGCGCGCAGATCAAGTCGGCGGTGCTGCTGGCCGGCCTGTACGCGCAGGGCGAAACCCAGGTGACCGAACCGCACCCGACCCGTGACTACACCGAGCGCATGCTGTCCGCGTTCGGCGTGGACATCGAATTCTCGCCCGGCAAGGCACGCCTGCGTGGTGGCCAGCGCTTGCGCGCTACTGACATCGTGGTGCCGGCCGACTTCTCCTCGGCCGCGTTCTATCTGGTGGCTGCCAGCATCATTCCCGGTTCCGAGCTGCGCCTGAAGCAGGTCGGCCTGAACCCGCGTCGCACCGGCCTGCTGCACGCGCTGCGCCTGATGGGGGCGGACATCACCGAAGAAAATCCGGCCGAGCAGGGCGGTGAACCGGTGGCGGATCTGGTGGTGCGCTACGCCCCGCTGAAGGGCGCACGCATTCCGGAAGCACTGGTGCCGGACATGATCGACGAGTTCCCGGCGCTGTTCGTGGCCGCTGCGGCCGCCGAAGGCCAGACCGTGGTCAGCGGGGCCGCCGAACTGCGGGTAAAGGAATCCGATCGTCTCGCCGCGATGGCGACCGGCCTGCGCGCGCTGGGCATGCAGGTGGACGAAACTGAAGACGGTGCCACCCTGCATGGTGGCGTGCGCCTGGGCAGCGGCACCATCGAAAGCCACGGCGACCACCGCATCGCCATGGCGTTCGCCATTGCCGGCCAGATCAGTGACGGCGAGGTGCGCATCAACGATATCGCCAACGTCGCCACGTCCTTCCCGGACTTCGACGGCCTGGCCCGCAGCGCCGGATTCAATCTGGCCTGAAAGGCCACGCCCGGCGGATGACGTAACCCGGTAGGTGCCAACTTTGGTTGGCACGCTCACATCACCCGGTAGGTGCCGACCTTGGTCGGCACGCTCACATCACTCGGTAGGTGCCGACCTTGGTCGGCACGCTCACATCACCCGGTAGGTGCCAACCTTGGTTGGCACGCCTTTCCGCATAAAAAGACGGAGGCCGAAGCCTCCGTCGAAACATCACGAACCCCTCGTCCGCGATCAACGCTGCTCGGTACGGAAATCCACCGGGACCCGCACCACGCTTGCTACTGCGCGGCCGTCATGCACCGCAGGCTGGAACTTCCAGTTCTGCACGGTGTTCAGCACCGCACGGTCCAGGTCGCGGCTGCGCTCGCCGCTGCGCGAAACGATCGCAGCGTTGGCGACATTGCCACGGGTATCAACATTCAGGCTGGCGATCACGCTGCCCTGCACGCCACTGCGCAGTGCGGCAGCGGGGTAGGTGGGCATGCGGTTGCTGGCCAGCGGGCGTGCTTCGCGATTACGCGCGACCGGTGCGGCCTTGTGCTGGCGGGAGGCCGGGGCAGCCTGGCGCGTTGCAGGTGCTGCTGCATCGGTCACCGCAGCCTGCTCAGCGGCGGGCAACATGCGCTCACCGACCGGCGCCGGCGCCACATCCTCCTGGTTGGAATGGCGCAGCCACAGCAGGGCGGCCGCAAACATCGCCACAATCAGCGCGATCCACATCCAGGGCGACGTGGGCTTGTGCTGCACGCTCGAATCCTGCTGCAGCTGCGGCGAATGAAGGTCTTCGTGGGTGGTGGCAGTCATCGCAAACTCCTTCCGTCAACTGACGACGTGGGAAGTGTTGCCCGAGCCATGGACGGGAAGTGTCAGCGCTGCGTCAACGCCACCGGCAGGGTTCAGTTTGCCTGCCGGGAAGCGTTCAGTTACTGCGTCTTGAAGTCGAACGGTACTTCAATGCTGCCGGGCACGGCCTGGCCATTGCTCTGCGCCGGGGTGAAACGCCAGCGGCGCACCGCGTCGGTGGCGGCACGGTCGAGGTCGCGTGAACCACTGCGCTGGATCACTGTGGTGTTGTTGGGATAGCCGGTGGCGTCCACGTCCACGCGTACCACCACGGTGCCGGTTTCGCCGGCGCGCAGGGCGGCGGCGGGGTACGACGGCGGCGGCGACTGGCCGGCAATCGGCATCGGCTGGCTGTTGCTGGTCGCAGCCGGCGCAGCGCCCGGGGCGGCCGGGGCCGGCTCGGCGATCGGGGCGGGTGGCGGCGGAGCGGTTTCGACCAGCTTCGGCGCTTCCTCCTCCACCGGTGCCGGCTTGGCGTCAGGCATGTCGCTGGAACCGGCTGCAGCGGCCAAGGGTTCCGGCAGGGGCTCGACCTGGGCGGTTTCCTGCGGGGTCTGTGCGGCCGGGTCGGCGCGGAAGAACTCCTTGTCACGGCCGGTCAGCCAGACCAGCACGAACAGCAGCACGCCCACGCCGAAGGCGATGCCGGCGATCTTCAGGGCGTTGCGCGGGATATGCACAGTGAACGACTTGGCGGACGACGAGCGGGGTGCAGACATGGACCGGACCAGTACGGAATAGCCCGATTCTGCCACGCCGGGAATGAACCGGGCGGCAGAAATCCGTATAACAAGCGATAATCCCATCCCTGATACCCACCACGACACCTGCCATGCTTGATCCAGCCCTGCTCCGCCACCAGCCCGCCGACCTCGCCGAACGCCTGCGCACCAGCCGCGGCTTCGAGCTCGACGTGTCTGCCCTGGAGTCCCTGGAGGCTGATCGCAAGCGCATCCAGGTGCGGACCCAGGAGCTGCAGAGCCTGCGCAACAGCCGTTCCAAGGCCATCGGCCAGGCCAAGGCCAAGGGCGAGGACGTCTCGGCCATCATGGCCGAGGTCGCTGCCTTCGCCGATGAGCTGAAGGCCTCGGAAGTGGCGCTGGACGAGCTGCGCGAGAAGATCGACGCCATCTCGATGGGCATTCCGAACCTGCCGGCCGATGACGTGCCGGCCGGTGCCGACGAGAACGACAACGTCGAGCAGGCGCGCTGGGGAACCCCGCGCCAGTTCGACTTCAAGGTGCTCGATCACGTCGAACTGGGCGCCCGCAACGGTTGGCTGGACGGCGAAACCGCCGCCAAGCTGTCCGGTTCGCGCTTCACCGTGCTGCGCGGCCCGATTGCGCGCCTGCACCGTGCGCTGGCGCAGTTCATGGTCGACCTGCACACCGGTGAGCACGGCTACGAGGAAACCAACGTGCCGCTGCTGGTCAACGCCGACTCGCTGCGCGGTACCAGCCAGCTGCCGAAGTTCGAGGACGACCTGTTCAAGACCGCCGTGGGCGATTCCACGCGCTACCTGATCCCGACCTCGGAAGTACCGCTGACCAACATCGTGCGCGATGAGATCGTCGATGCCGAACGCCTGCCGCTGCGCATGACCGCCCACTCGATGTGCTTCCGTGCCGAGGCCGGCAGCGGTGGCCGCGACGTGCGCGGCATGATCCGCCAGCACCAGTTCGAGAAGGTCGAGCTGGTCTCGATCAGCCGCCCGGAAGACAGCGATGCCGAACACCAGCGCATGACCCGCTGCGCCGAAGTGGTGCTGGAAAAGCTGGGCCTGCCGTACCGCAAGGTGCTGCTGTGCACCGGCGACATGGGCTTCTCGGCGGTGAAGACCTACGACCTGGAAGTCTGGCTGCCGTCGCAGGAGACCTACCGCGAGATCTCCTCGTGCTCGAACTGTGGTGACTTCCAGGCCCGCCGCATGCAGGCCCGCTGGCGCAACCCGGCCACCGGCAAGCCGGAGCTGGCGCACACGCTGAACGGCTCGGGCGTGGCGGTGGGCCGCGCGATGATCGCGGTGATGGAGAACTACCAGAACGCCGACGGCAGCATCACCGTGCCGGAGGCGCTGCGCCCGTACATGGGTGGCCTGGAAACCATCGGCTGATAGCCTGATGGGGTGGGTGCCATGCTTGCATGGCACTGCTCTGGCTCTGGTGGGTGCCATGCTTGCATGGCACTGCTGCGGCTCTGGTGGGTGCCATGCTTGCATGGCACTGCTGCGGCTCTGGTGGGTGCCATGCTTGCATGGCACCGTATCCACGCATGGCGTGGATCTACAATGCGGGCTACATCCACGCCATGCGTGGATGAACCACCGTGATCACTCCACAACCCGCACCTTCTCCAACGGCACCCAGCCCGGTTCGCCCGTCTCCGGCACGCACCACGCCCAGCCATTGAGCGTGCGCTCGCCACGCAGCAGCTGCCCGGGATCCACATCCAGTTCGCGCGCACAGTAGTCTTCCGTGGCAAATGCGCAACCCTGCGCGTCGCGGCCGATCACCGGCGCGGGCACGAATCCCGGCTGCTGGCCCTCTGCCTCGCACAGGAACCAGTCTTCCCAGCCTTCAGGCCCTTCATAACGTTCGCCCACCACCAGCGCCTGGCCACGGCGCAGGGTGATCGGGTGCGGAAATTCGCTGCGGTGTGCAGTGGTCACGATGTAGTTCATGGCCCCAGCCTAACGTTCTGGTGAGCGTCGCGCATGGCAGCGTATCCACGCGCACGTGCGGTAGAGCCACGCCATGCGTGGATGACGTAGCGCTCAGTCCATACGCCACAAAAAAACGGCCCCGCAAAGCGGGGCCGCCAGGGTGGGCCGGGATGGGGGAGGGGATCCCGGCCCGCGTTCAGCGCCCAGACGAGGAGAGAGCGGCGCCGAACGCTGGAACGCTTATGCAGCAGCGGCCGCGGCCGCTTCGTGCGACGGCAGCGCAGCCAGTGCGCCAGCAATGGCGTCTTCGCGGTGCTGCGGCGAGTAGGCGATGCCTTCGGCGCGTACGAACTCGACATCGTTGATGCCCCAGAAGGCAAACGTCTGGCGCAGGAAGGGCTCCTGGAAGTCCGCGGGCGAATCGGTGTAGATGCCGCCACGGCTGCTGGCGATGATCACCCGCTTGCCACCGGCCAGGCCGACCGGACCGTTCTCGGTGTACTTGAAGGTGCGCCCGGCCACGGCCACGCGGTCGATCCAGGCCTTCAGGGTGGACGGAATGCTGAAGTTGTACATCGGCGCGCCGATCACCACGATATCGGCCGAAAGGAACTGCTCGAGTACCTGTTCAGCATCGGCGGCTTCGGCAGCGTCGGTCCTGGCAAGCGATCCGCTGCGCAGATGCGGTACCGGATTGGCGTCAAGATCGCGATAATCAACCTGCAGGCCGTCGATCTGCTGCGTGAACTGGGCCACCACGGCGGCGGTCAGGTGGCGGGAGACGGAGTTGTCGCCAAGCACGCTGGCGTCGATGTGCAGAAGCTTCATGGCAGTACCTATGTTCGGGAGAGGTGGCGGGCTTGCCGCCGACGGAGAGAACGATAGGTTGTTGCAAAGGCGGGATAAAGGTGGTTGAATGCCACGTATTGTTCTAGATATGGAACTCGGGCATGCATGACCTGAATGATCTGTACTACTTCGCGATGGTGGTCGACCATGGCGGATTCGCCGCCGCCGAGCGCGCACTGGGTATCCCCAAGTCGCGCCTGAGCCGCCGCATCAGCCAGCTGGAAACCGACTTGGGCGTTCGCCTGCTGCAGCGCTCCACGCGTCGTTTCGCCGTCACCGATGTCGGCACCAGCGTGCACCGCCACGCGCAGACGATGCTGGCCGAGGCACAGGCCGCACGCGAAGTGGTGGACCGCCTCAGCGCGGAACCGCGCGGCGTGGTGCGCGCCAGCGTGCCGGTATCGCTGGCGCAGATGCAGCTGCCCAAGCTGCTGCCCAAGTTCCTTGAGCAGTACCCGAAGGTGCGCCTGCAGTTGAACATCAGCAACCGCCGCGTGGACATCATCAACGAAGGCTACGACGTGGCCCTGCGCGTGCGCTCGCGCCTGGACGACGATGGCAGCCTGGTGATGCGCAGCTTCGGACAGGTGCAGGAACTGCTGGTGGCCAGCCCGAAGTACCTGGATCGCGCCGGCCGGCCGAAGGATCCTGAAGAGCTGACCCAGCACGTCACCCTCAGCATCAGCGAAGACGAGGCCCGCCAGCGCTGGGAGCTGCACGGCCCGGAAGGCGAAGTGCGCCGGGTCGACCTGCAGCCGCGCGTGGCCGGTTTCGACTTCCCGCTGCTGCAGAGCATGGTGAAGGACGGTTTCGGCATCACCATGCTGCCGGAAACCGTGTGCGCCGATGCCGTGCGCAACGGCGAACTGGAAGTGGTGCTGCCGGACTGGTCGCTGCCGCAGGGCGTGTGCCATGCCGTGTTCGCCTCGCGCCGCGGCCTGCTGCCGGCGGTGCGCGTGTTCATCGACTTCCTGGCCGAGCACCTGCCGCCGCAGCTGGAGGCCTCGCGCCTGGATTGCGGTGGCGCCTGTGAAAAGGCCAAGGAGCGGATCAAGGCCAGTGCGCTGGGCGCGTTGGCGGTGGATGCGGGCTGAGGCACCTGGCCGCAACCGCACCGCCAATCTGTGAAACGGTAGCGCCGGGCCATGCCCGGCGTTGCTGCTTTCCGGCCCCGGTCACTTCCGGCCGAACAGCCGGTCCCAGAAGCTGCGCCGCGGCGGTGCGGCTGGCCTGGGCTCGGCAATGACCGGTGCTTCCAGCACCGCCATCAGTTCCGCGCTGCGTGGCTTCTTCAGGAAGCGCGCGTAATCCAGATAGCTTGTCACCTTGCTCATGTGCAGGCGCTCGGGCATTGCGGGCAACGGTCCGCCCTGCAGCAGCACCTGCAGTGCCTGTGGGCGGTCCAGGCGGATCGCCTCGAACAGGGCGGTGCCGCCGCAACCGGGTTCGATCTGGTTGGCGCGTTGTGGCGCATCCTTCAACAGCTCTCGCAGCGCATCCGGGTCGTCGCGGTCCACGGCGGCAACCAGCCGTGCCAGCGCTTCAGCTTCTTCGGGTGGAAGACTGTCGCGATAGGCCTGGTCGGCGATCTCGCGCTCGTCGCGCCCGTCACCGCCCTGGATGCACAGGAAGTCGGTGACCAGGGCGACCGGAATGCCGGAGGTATCCAGCGCCCAGTAGCTCGGATAGACGCCGTCGCCCCAGCCGCTGGTGAATACGATCAGGCCGTGTGGAGAGTCCTCGCCCCAGGGGCGGTACTCGGCGCCTTCATCCAGGCCGTCATGGTCGATCAGCGCATCCGACCATTCGCTGTCTTCGTCGCCATCGGTCTGTTCGATCAGGGCCAGCAGTGCCTGCTGAGTGTTGGTATCCATGAAGCAGCCGATGCCGGCGTCGACCGGATAGCCAATGAAACTGTCCTCATCCAGGCCGGTCAGGTCCTGCGTGGTCCAGCGTGCCATCTGCCAGTGCAGGGCAGACGCAGTGAGGGCTTCGCGGGGCTTGAACCAGACCACGGCCAGCGCCGGGCGGCCGCTGTGCACGATGATTTCGACCGGATGTCGGCCTAGGGGGGCGGTGTAGTCGGCCAGCGCGGGCGCCTCGGCCTGGACCAGCGGATCGCAGACCACCAGATGCCCAGTGCTGACCGGCAGGTGCCCGGCGAACGTGCGGTGCAGGGCCACTGCGGCCAGCTGGGTGTCGTCCAGCAGGGTGGTGCGCAGGTTGGCCAGATCGAGGTGGGCCATGGGGGCTCCGATTGCAGTGAAGGCCCCACCGTGCCGGATGCGAAGGGCGGGGGCAAGGGTGGTCTTGGGCAAATGCCCTTCACGTGCGAGAATACGCCGCTGCCCGGGCGACCGGGACCCGATTGGAGAGATGGCCGAGCGGTTTAAGGCACCGGTCTTGAAAACCGGCGAAGGGTTAAACCTTCCGTGGGTTCGAATCCCACTCTCTCCGCCAATCCTTAGTAAGTGTTTGTTTTTAAACAACATTTTTTAGGGTCTTGAAGGGCGGCTTGGGGCACAAATCGGGGCACAACTCCGATGCGATTACCAAGCTATCTCACTCGCTCTTCCACTGGTCGTTACCAGTTTCGCATGCGCGTTCCGACGGACATGCGCGGCATCCTCGGCAAACCCTTCGTCAAGCATCCCCTAGGCATCCACCTGCATAGCGCAAGGGTGGCTGCCTTGGCCATCGCACAGCGTTATGCTCAAGCATTCGATGCCATCAGGGATGGGTGCATGACCAAGAAGGGACTCACGGTTGAGGATGTTCTGCGCAGCGTCGCGGAGAACGGCTCCCGGCGTTATGAAATTGACTTGCCGGGCTTCCGTCTTCGGACCACGGATGCGGCCGACCATGCTCGAGCAATGGAGGCGCTGGAAGAAATCGGCAAGTTCCACTTCCGTGATGCGGGGGCAGTTCCGGCGGCAGCTGGGCCCAAACTGTTGGAATCAGTGGCGGCGCAGCCCCTGCCAGCTGAGACGATCAGCCTGATCGATGCGAAGCGAATCTGGCAGGACAAAGTCGCCGCCGAGGACATTGAGGTCAAAACGGTCGGCATCAAACTGCTTCCCGTGACAGAGCTGATCGAGTTCTTGGGCGCCGAGCGCGAGCTGCACACCATCACGCGGCCTGAGATGGCCCGCTTCTACGACCATTTGGCCAAGCGCGGTTTAACGCGTTCTACGCTCAACAATCGCCAGAGCTACCTCGCAGGAAAGAGAGGATTCTTCACTTGGGCAATGGCTTCAGGCTATGTGCTAAAGGGAGACAACGTCGCCGCAGGTCACGTCAGCGTTTCGATGGCCGAGAAGCGCAAGCGTAGAAAATTTGGCTTCCAGGCCTTTACCTTGGACCAGGTCCATCAACTCTTCGCACCCGATAGCTTCAGGCAGCTTTCAACGGGAGCGCGCTGGGCGGCTTTGTTGGGCCTGTATACGGGAGCCCGGGCGGGTGAGGTGGGGCAGCTGTTCACCCTCGACGTCAAGGAGGAGGAGGGGATCCCGTGCATACGGTTTACCGATGAGGGGGAGGATCAGCGGTTGAAGACCGATGTTTCCAATCGGGTCGTCCCGTTGCATCCCGACCTGATCAAGCTCGGTTTCTTGGACTACGTCGCCGAACGAAGGGAGAGCGGGGACTGGCGATTGTTTCCGCAGGCTGACAGTAAGGCGAAGAATGGTGCGGGGAACTGGATATCGAAGGCGTTCAGCTACTACCTCCAAAAGCACAGTGGTGGGTGGCCGAAAGCGAAGCGTGGTTTCCATAGTCTCCGAAAGACCGTGATTCAGGAGATGCAGGGCAGCGGTGTGGCCTCTGAGATGCGAGCCCAAATCGTCGGCCACGAATTGGACGACGAACACCACGCGACTTACAGCAGGCCCTTTACGGTGAGTGAGAAGCTCAACGGTGCCGGAGGAACGCCAGCTTTGGGTGTCCTAAATTACGGAATCGACCTGGAGGCGCTGCGCACCCTGCCGGCACGCAAGGTCGGGCGGCGCAGCAGCAATACCTCTGCACGCCCTACGAAGGTCAGTGGTAAGGGGAGGGAGCGAAACTAATGGCCCTCACTGCCGCTGATGCTTACCGCCGAGCCATCGATCGCTTTCTCGGCAAACTCTCTGGCTCCGAAAGCGTGGGCCAGATGGAGAAGAAGGTTGCAGACCATTTGCGCCTAGCGAAGCAGCGCCCCACGGTGGACGTGGAGCTGAGCTTCAATGAGGCCGCCGGGGTGTTGGCGATCAGCACGGCCCAGTTGCAACACCTCTTGAAGGAACACCCCCCAACGGGGACGCTGTTCACGGTGAAGGGAACTCGCAAGCGCTCGACCACCCTTGTCCCGTTGATGGCCTGGGCAGCCGAGCTCAAGGCTAAGGGCCTGTGGAAGCCGTTGAGCGAACGGGGCGTTGCGGTCGACACCCTCCTAACTGCAGAACTGCCGTTTCTGGTGGCCAAAGGGTCCAAGGCTAAGCAGTTCTTCCTGGAGCCACTGACTGACCAACCGATCACCGGTGCGCTAATTCGCCGGCTCCAAGCATTGGGCGCGCAGATCGGGCTTGGGATTCGGGTCTGCACGCTGGCCGAGGCATTCGCCCAGCCTTGGCAGAACCCTGACGTAAAGCGCCAGTGGGTGGACGCATTCAACAACGCAGCCCAAGCCCAGGCCAGCCGTCTGCGAGACCTGGCGCAGCAGCTCGACGCCTCGCGAGCTAGGGTGATCGAACAAGCGCTGGACGAACGCCTGCAGCCAACGCCTCCAAAGATGCCCGACAAGCGCAATGGGCGAATGTAACGGCCGCTAACGGATATTGGAGGCCTCCAATATCCGTATCGATGGAAGCTCTCAGTTCGGATGATTACTCCAACGCCTCGGTGGTCGGGGCGATGGAGCAAGCCGATGGGCCTCGATATGTATGCGGTCAAGACCCGCACTGATGTGCGAGATCGCACTCAAGAACTATTTTTCTACTGGCGAAAGCATCCAAACCTTCACGGGTGGATGTGCAAGTTGCACAGTGCTAGGACGGGGCAGGTTGATCCCTTCGACTTCAACCAAGTTCCCGTATTCCTTGGATTGGACGATCTTGATGCGTTGGAACTGGCTGTCCTGAACGATGATTTGCCTTATACCCAAGGCTTCTTCTTCGGTGAATCGGATGCCGATCGAGCTGAAGAAGATCTGGACTTCATTGCGCAGGCCCGCGCACTGATCAACGAGGGTTGGAACGTGTTCTACGACTCTTGGTGGTAACCCGCCGTCAGTAGCGCCTCTCGGGCTAGTTCAAGCCCAACTCCCAAAACCCATTCCTTCAACGCGGCAACGCAGCCGTGCTGGCGGAGCATTGCCTGGAGAATCCTCATGCAGCCCAAGTCCAACGTTCTGCCGTTCAACGCAGCAACCCGCTCCAAGCGCCTTCTGGCACAGAAACCCACCCGGCTCACCTCCGTTTGCTACAAGGCAAGCGACAAGGCCCACACGAGCGTGGATTGGTATACCCCGCCTGCCATCGTCAAGGCGCTCGGGGGCAAGCGCGGCTTTGACCTCGACCCTTGCACGCCCGAAGACCCGTCGCGGCTGCCGGCGCCCACGGCCCGCCGGATGATCCCGCCGAGTCAGGACGGCTTGGCTACGCCGTGGCCCAAGCAGGCATTCGTGTGGATGAATCCGCCTTACGGAAAAGGGATTGAGAAGTGGTTGAGCAAGCTGGCCAACCACCCCGGCGGCGGTATCGCCCTGGTACCGGTCAGCATGGAGACGGGATGGATGCACGACTGCGTGCTTTCCCACCCCAGCGCGACGGCGATTCTGTTCACCCGTGGGAGGCTGAGGTTTGTGCGTCCAGACGGAACCACCGGCACGGCAGCGCCGTCGGGATCGTTGGTGGTGGCTTACGGCAAGCGCGCCGCCGGTCACCTTCAGCAAGCGCAGGCAAGCGGTGTGTTGCGCGGGAAGTTCTTTGCCATCCAGCGGGTGGCGCAGGTGGCCACTGCGAACCAGGGGAGTGCGAACGATGAGTAACCAAACCAAGGCAGCCCTCCATATCCTGCAGAGGATGAGCGATATGGAAGGCAGGATTGAGGGTCGCGATGGCCCAGTCAATGTTGCGAAGGCATGGGAGGAACGCGAACTTCAAAAGAAGGCGCAGGCTTACAAGCGGCTGGTGAAGGCCGTCAACTGTATTCCTGCCCTCTCGCCTCGCGAACGCATGTCCAAATTCGTGGCATACGGTCTTAGGGCGGCCGTTCACAAGCAGCTGGAAAAGCGCAAGAACGGGGTGGGGGTATCGGTCTTGCCTTGGATGGACGTGGGCCTGCTCAGCGACGTGGATCTTGAAGACGGGGATTGGGGGGCAGAGGTGGCCGACGCCTACATCGCCGCCATCGAAAGCGCTGAGCCGTTTGAGTGCATCCTGGGGTGGGTGTTCAACGAGCTGGCGGGATCGGGTCAGAAGAAAAGGGATTGCCAGGACTTCACCCCGTGGGCCCTTGCTCGGGGCGCGATGAGGTTTCTTCCCAGGGGTTTGGGCGATGGGTGTCAGGAACCGCTGTTCAACGATTTCACCTGCGGTGCTGGAACGCTGCTTCTGGCCCGTGTCCATGCCCTTCTTTGGAGCCAATCCAACGATCCGGACGCGTTGATGGACCTGGTGGTGTCGGCCAACGACAGGGATCCGCTCTGCGCTGCAATGACCGCTCTCCAGCTGTTGATCAATCAGTTGGTCTGGGAGCGCCCCATCGGAGCCGTTCACGTGGAATGCAAAGACATCATCGCTCAGCGTCACCTGTTGGTGCCGGTGTTTGCGTCGGAGTGTCGCGAGGATTGCCCCTTCGAACTCGTGCGGGACGATTTGTAGCAAGCAAATGGTTGCGGATAGGGGCAGTGTCCCAGTCAAAGCTGCCGTGCGGTTCGCCCAGGGCTCAACCCTTGCCGGGTGCCAGTGACGGTTAACGCCGGTGGTGCCCACCCGGGCCTATCGCTATCGCGCCGAAGGCGGAGTTATTCACTTCCAAACGGGCTTTTAGATTTTAGAAGCCGGCGCGAAGCGACCGGCAGCTGCGTGCGGGTGTGCGGAAATTTCTTTGTCATCCGCGAGTGAAGCCGATGGCGAAGAGTGATCTTCTCGGAGACGTAACAAGCACCCGTTACACCCGTCACAAGTGCTTGTTACGGCAGTTTGTCCAATGGATTCAATGGCTTTGCAGAGTCGAAGGCGCGTGTAACGGGTGTAACGGGTGGGTAGGTATTACTTGCAGCTGCATCAGAGATTTTGGCGTCAAGGCCAATCACTTTTTTCAAACCAATGGATCTACTTGTTACACCTGTTACACCCGTGACAACCCTTGTCTGGTCAGGGTTTCAGCCGTAACAAGGGGTGTAACAAGCACCTGTTACACCTTGGCTGAAAAGCGTGAATTGCCTCTCGTTTATGCAAAAAATGCTGTTGAAGCAACAGATATTGGTTTTAGTCAAGAAGTCGGTCTGGACAAGTTCGTGAGCTCTGTTTGGATGGGGTTGTGGCCACAACGGGACCACATCAACCAGGAAACGAGCAATGACGAACTCCCCCACATCGAAGAAGGCGACGCAACCGCGAGACGAAATGCTGAAGGCGCGGGTGAGTCGAGCGTTCAAGCGGCGGCTTCAAGCGGCGGCTGATGCCCAGGGCAAGACTTCATCGGAAGCCATGCGTCAAGCGCTGGTGGAATGGATGAGTCGCGTCCAGCAGGCCGCGTAATCAACAAAAAACCCCGGCGCCAACCGGGGTTCGAAAATGGACATCACACACATGAACGATACAACACCAACCTCGGGTGTCAACGGGCGCCCCAGCAACGTCCTTTCCTTCCGTGGGAGTGCGGCCCCCAAGGCGGCTTTTGGAGCACCAGCGCCTAAGGCAACCTTGAGCGATCAAGCATTCGAGGCCGATTTTGCCGATCACCTGAAAGCGACGGAGGAGTATGCGATCGGCGGCAAGTTGCCGGATGGCGACGACGACTGCAGCTTCTTCCGCTGGCTTCCTGAGCAGGGCTACTGGGACCGTTGCTCGGAGAAGGACATGGCAGCCAAGGCGCTTTCCTGGCTTCGATTGGAGCGCAAGGACAAGGCGAACGCAGGTCATGCAACCAGCTGCATCAACACAGCGGTGCTTGAGCTGATGGGGGATCGGAAATGCTGGTTGCCCAAGAAGTCCGATCGCAGGGCCATCGTTCCCCTCAAGGGGGGCTACCTTGAGATCGTCAAGCCTGACGAGCCGCGTTGCGCTCGCGCAGCGGCGGATGGGGAAGAGGTCGTTGATCAGGACGTTTTCTCTGCGACCTATGGACAGGCTTTGGGCCCGCGGCAAGCACTCCTGTTTCAAAACGACGAGACGCCGTCTAGGACGCGCATTCGGGTCCTGGCGGCCACCAAGGAGCATGGAATCACTTACCAGGTCCCTGCCACGCTGCGGATGGACCAGGTTGACGGCGATGGCTACTACACTCCCAAGCCGCTGGATCCCAACTCGAAGTTCGGTCAATACCTGGATCTCTTTCAGCCCGACCTGGAGGTGCGTGCACTCCTTCAGGAGGCGGTGGCCAGCTCGTTGATGTCGATCTGCTTTGAGAAGGCCTTCTTCCTGGTTGGGTCGGGCAGCAATGGCAAATCCACGTTCCTCCACATCCTGCGCGCCCTTCACCCCCGCAACGTGTCGCTGCGTCTGGAGAAGTTGGACGGAACCTTCGCCATGGCCCCGCTGGTGGGCAAGAGCGCCTACATTGTCACGGAGACGCCAAAGGTCCTTGCCGCATCCATCCAGGAAGTCCTGAAAGCGCTCATTTCCCGTGACCCGATCCAAGTCGAGGCCAAGCGCAAAGACGCATACACCACGCTCCCGATCGGCACCCTGTTC
This sequence comes from Stenotrophomonas sp. STK17_22, assembly GCF_051983905.1. NCBI lineage: Bacteria > Pseudomonadati > Pseudomonadota > Gammaproteobacteria > Lysobacterales > Lysobacteraceae > Stenotrophomonas > Stenotrophomonas sp. STK17_22. Next base: position 3,293,263 of record NZ_CP197010.1, on the reverse strand, counting down.
GCCAGCGTCAACGCCTGGTTCACGGTTTCCGGGCATGAGCACGGGTTCTGGCGAAAGGTCCTGGCCATCCCCTTCAATGTTCGGATGGGCGAGAAGACCCACGACGACGCGAAGGGTGGAAATGGAAAGAAGCGTGAGCCTGACTTCCACCTTCAGATCACCGAAAGCGAGGAGGAAATGGCCCAGGTGCTGGACTGGGTGCTGGAAGGAGCGCTGCGCCTCATGGAGCGTGGCGGGTTTTCCGAGAAGCTGCCCGACGCCGTGCTGGCGCTGGCCGAGCAAAACCGAATGGAATCGGACACGACCATGGCCTACATGGCGGACCGCGACGCTTCCTACGACAGCGGTGTTTGCACCGACAAGACGGCCATTTACGCCGACTACCGCCAATACGTGTTGGAAGAACTGGGCAAGAAGCCTGTCAACGCGGAGGACTTCTGGAAGCGCGTTCGCGAGAAGTTCCCCGAGGCCGGCATCTACCAAATCTCCCATGGGGGCAAGAAGCCACGTGTGGCCGAGATTCGGATTGCTGGCATCAAGCCGCTGCGGGACATGGCAGATTTGGAAACGCCTGTGTGAGCCAGTTCCACAACAACCGTTTTGCGGTTGGCTGGCTTGTAGAGAGGCTGGGGCTCAATGCCGTCAACCGCAGGCGGAAGCAGTGGTCCCATTTCTCATCCAGCCCTAGAGGCGCCCTGTCAGCAGGTGAGGTCGTGGCGGGGGCTTGCCAAATCCTTATCCTGTCGCATGCTGACACCATGACCCCTTCCGATGCCTTTGTAGACGACAGCATGGACCGCCAGGACGCCCTGGCGGCCTCCCTCCGTTTCACCGTGCACCGAACCCCCGAGGGCATCCGGGTGCAGCTCCAGGAGGGCGACACAGACCCCGGCACCGGTTTGGCCATCGGCCGGGCCTTGGCGTTGCTGGAGAACTTGTTGGAGCAGGGACGCGCCGTCACCATTCACGATTGAAGTTTCCAGCCTAACCCCCTTGGCGTTGCCGACAGGCGCCTTTCCTTGCCTTTCAGGAGAGCCTGTCCGTGTCCGATGCCACCCCCAACGAAAGCTTCCTTCAGCGCCACTCCCGCGACGTCGTCGAACGCCTGATTCGGCAAATGGAGGAGGGCACCGGTCCCTTCCTCAAGCCGTGGGACGCCCGAGTGGACCTCGGGTTGCCGATGAACCCGACTACCGGCAAAAACTACCGGGGCGGTAACTTGCTCCACCTGTGGGCCCTTCAGAGCGCCTGGGACACCCAGGACAACCGGTGGATGACTTACAAGCAAGCCGCGGCCGTGGGCGCTCAGGTTCGCAAAGGCGAGAAAGCCAGCGTTATCGAATACTGGGATTGGTCCCCGGTCGAAGAGGCAAAGAAGAGCGGGGACCCAGAGCTCATCGCCAAGGCCCACCCCAAGGTCTTCTTCCCCCGGGTGTTCAACGCGATGCAGATCGATGGGTTGCCGGCGTTGGTCCTGCCACCCCCGCGCGCAGAGCCCGATATCCATCAGGCCTGCGAAGCGGTGCTCAAGGGCAGCGGGGCTGAGATCCACCACGACGGGGGCAACCAGGCGTTCTACCGGCCGATGACGGACAGCATCCATTTGCCCCAGCGCAACACCTTTCACTCGGCCAGCGGTTACTACGCCACCGCGTTGCACGAACTGGGCCACTGGACCGGCTTTCCCACCCGCCTCAACCGCGATCAGAAGGGGGCCTTTGGGAGCATCGACTACGCCAAGGAAGAACTGGTCGCGGAGGTGTCGTCAATGCTGATGGGCGAACGCCTGGGCATTGGCCACGATCCAACCCAGCACGCGGCTTACGTGAAGTCCTGGATCCAAATCCTCCGAGACGATCCCCGGGAGCTCTTCCGAGCCGCGGCGGCGGCCGAGCGGGTGGTGGAGTTCCTGAAGGTGCCCGAGTTGGTTCGCGAGCCGCTCCAGAAGGTTGAGCAGGAGCGGCAGTCAGTGGCGGCCAATCTGCAGGAGGTCGAAAAACATGCCGCCAACGACCAGCCGCGACCGCGCTTCAAGGCAAGAGGGGGGCGTCTGAACCTGGCAGTTTGACCCGCGAACAAGCGACTGAACGCGCACCCGCCTGTCGGGAGGAAGGGTGCGCGACAGTGGCTGACAAATTCTGGTTACTTATTCTTCGACAGCACGTCCATACGCAGGAGCATTTGCTTGAGAACGTCGATGACGGAAACCTCGTCAGCATCCTTGGCCGGAGTCAATGCAAGTGCCCAGTTGCGGACCGAAGGGCTCAAGTCCTCTCCGAGTTCCACCACCAAGTCCTGAAGGTCATCCAACGGCAGATAGGCCGTCGCAGCCAGGATCTCATCGAGCTTTCCCGACAAGTTTTCTTCGTGTGCTTTCCGAAGGTCTCGCGCGGTGGCTCGGCGCTTTCTAAGCTCGGCGGCGTGCTCTACCTTGATCTCTTCAATCTTTGCTTTCGCTGATTTGCTCTTCTTGCGAACGGCGCCGCGAACAATGTCGCGCACCAGCTTGGCGTCGTGCGTGTCTGTGAGACTGGCAATCAGTGTGTCACTCTTAACGCGCGCCGGTCGGTAGATACGGACCTTGCTGACCTCATCCCCCAGCACTCGCTGCGTCCACTTTTCCATCGTCTCCTTTGCCTTCTTTTGACCGGTTAGAGGCGACGGAACGTTCTTGAGGCGTGGTTTACCTTCGAAGTCCACCAGCAGGCCATAAGTCTTGAGGATGCGGTGGCTGTAGGTCGTGTCGGACATCCAATTTCCCCCTGTGAGTGATCCTGCAATTTTGCCACTTTCGTAGACGGTTTGGCAGGTTGAGGGAGAGCGTTCCCACATCATCACAGGTTGAATGTCGATCAGGAACATTGCACGACAGGAGAGCTTGCCGGTTTCAGATTCCTTGCCAGACGCGGAGGGGGAGAGAGAAAGGGGAAGAAATGGCCAGTCTGATCTACGTGCAGTAACAGCAATTCCGATCCGTGCGCTGCCTCATTTTTGTCGCTTTTCCGTCAATTTAATGACGCGGACTGCAGTTTGTGTAACCGCGCTCCGAAGCCCCCCTTGCGCATTCCCAGAATCGATCTATGCATAGGTGAACCTACTCACGAAATGGAGGTGCACCTTGAAACCCATCGTTCTGGCCCTTGCATTGGCGTTGTCTGCTCCGGCCGCCTTTGCCGGCGATTCCACCTCCGCTCGCCGTTACGGTTCGTCCGAGGCCCTATCCGTCCAGGACGCCCGACTGGGCGAGGTCCTGATGGTTCGCACGCTTCAACTGAAGTCCGACCAGCGTCTGAACGCCGGCTCCGCCATCGGGGCGGCCGTTGGTTATGGGGCTGCTAACCAGGTCAAGAACCGGGACTGCCGCAATGCTGCCCGCGTGGCCGGTGGCGTCATCGGTGGGGTTGCCGGAACCGCGGTTCAAAACGGCCTCAGCGGCCGGCGTGCGGTGGAGATCTACGTGCGCGATCTGTCCGATCGCCGCCAGCGCGTCCTGGCGGTAGTCCAAGACGCCGACGTGGACGTGCGCGAAGGTGATCGGGTCTTCTTGGTGGGGAAGGGTAAGAAAACCCGGGTGGTGCCGCTTGATGCTTCGCCGGAGCGCATTGGCGATTACTCCCGGGCGGTGCCGCTTGATGCTTCGCCGGTGCGCATTGGCGATTATTCGTGCGGAAGCCCTTGTGCCATAGGCATCAATGCCCGGTCGGATAACAGCGCTCGCGTGGGGCCGTAAGGATGCACGAAAGCGAACACCTTGGTGGAGGCGTGTATTGCGAAGGCACGGCTTGCGGGCTTGTGGTTGAGCTCATGAAGCGGCCATCCGTTGCCCACCGCCGCTCCAAAGTCGCCCGGATGTTCCGAGAGGGACACGGCCGCGCCGCCATCGCCCAAGCCCTGGGCGTTCCGTCGCCCGTGGTGAGCGCCGACCTCGCTCACCTGGGGTTGCGTCAAAAGCCCCGGCGCCCACTGGCTGACCAACACGCCCTGGTGGTGGGCCTTCTGGAGCAGGGGAGCAACGGCCCTGCAATTGCCAAGCGCCTCGGCGTGACCCGACAGGCAGTCCACGCTTACCTGCAGGCCCATGGCCTGCTCCCAACCCAGAGGAGGATCCCATGACCGTTATTCTGGTGGTCGTGCTGTTTGAGCTCGCCATGTTTGCGATCACCTTCGGAATCGCGTGGCTGTGCGCCTCCAAAGCCCGCAGCGCACGCAGGGGCTGGGAGGCGTTTCAGGTCGGCCGAGAAGACGCCCCATCCGTGGCTGCGTTGCTGTGGCGGTTGGCCCTGTTCTACGCGTGCTTGGCATTGCTGGCCTACCAACTTCAGCACCTAGTGGCCGTGGTCTGGTTGGATCCTTCCAACCCATACCTGTCATCTTCGCTGGCTCTTGTCGTCTATTCGATCACGTGCGGGATGCTTCACGGCAGCGGACTGGCACGGAGGCGAGCATGAATACCAGCCACGGGCGGTTACGCCAAGACCCCGTCGACGCCCGCCCTCGCCACGACAGGCTGTTCCAGGGCGAAGGCACGGGCGAAGAGGTTCACCAAGTGCGCGACCCGTTGCTTCAGGCGCTTTACACCGAATCGCTCCATGCCCGCGGGGACGTGGACGCCATTGATCGCATGCTGGATGCCCACCGGGAGGCGTTTGGGGAGCCCGAGCAAGTCGCCTATGCCCGTCAACAAGACGAACGCCATGATCGGGCGTTGCCTTTGCCGAGCGGTGGCTTGCCGTTGAAGCCGTCCATGGGGCGCTACCTTGAGGAGCATCGGTCGTGGAACCCTCCGACCGCCAAAGAGGCCGCCATCGCACGTTCCAGAGGTCCCACCATGGTGCTCGAAGGGAGGGCATGGCGTGCTGCAGACGACGTTGTCGAGGTTTCCCTGGAGGCGCCCAAGGACGCCCCATGGCAGCGGATGCGCTGAGTTAAGGACGGCGGACTTTGTGTCCCAAGTAGCGGCAAAGCACCCCTGACAAGCCCACGATCAGTTCGGCCTCTTCCAACGACGGATCACCGCCCTCCTTAAGGTGGCGCCCGTTGTTAGACGCGAATCCATAGACTTTGGAAACTGCTTCTCCAAGAGGCGAGGGGAACAGGCTGGGGTTGTTTTTCACCAACGCCCCCAGCGTCTCCTTGTCACCACCCGTTAAATCCTTTGCCAAGCATTCCAACGCAGCCATTCCGTGTTGAATGGCGCCGGTGAGCTCGGGGTTGGGGCGACGAGACAGGTCGCGCAAAGCCTCGTGCAGTTCATTTGCCGTCGTGTTTTTCCCAGCGCTTCGCAACTCGCTGGTGCCCTTCCTGATAGCAATTTCAAACGCTTCTGAACCGCGAAACTCAATGCGGTTGCCCAACAGCTGCCAACCGATTCCGTTCTTCCGAAAGACCTTGTTGATTCCGTCCGAGAAGACGTCCGAAGGTGCTTTGGGCTGCCCATAGGCAGGTGGGCGACCTTGAAGGGACGCTGCTATGCTTTCGATGACGTCATACACCTCAAACCATTCGCACTCTTCCAGGTGATGCTGCACCTCCGCGATCACGTTGGGTTCGCTCCAGTTGCCCCGGGTGTCTGGTGCCACGCCAAGCGCACCGCAGACTTCCTTGCGCAGGGTTTCGTATCCAATCCCCGCTTTGCCAGCGATGGCAACAACGGCTCCGCGCAACACCTCGGGCGCATCTTCACGAATGGTGATGTCTGCATCGGGCGAGCTGTAGTTGTGGCGTTCTGAGAACGTGCTCATGTGCTTTCCTTGCTGTATGTAGGGTCCAAAGTAGGCGCGGGCGTTGCCGTCTACTTGCCGGTTGGGAACAGTTTTGCGTAGCGAAGGGCGGGCTCGTCCGAATGGTTGTCCACGATTGGCTCAGGTTCGCCGCCCAGAACCTCTTGGGCCACGTTCTGCGAAGCGGGGTTGTTCACGCTCACCACCGCTTCGATGTAGAAGGGCGGATGCCCGCGAAAGCCGTTTTGGAGCTCTGCAATGCCCGTCGCAAGGATGGCTTTGGCGCGCCCCTGGTTTCGATAACGCTCGGGAACCGCGTAGCCAACCGCTAGGTTCGCATGGCCTTCAAAGGTTCCATTGGGAACGAAATTGGCAAAAGCCGTGACGGTCTTCCCGTCCATCTGAACGTAAGGGAATCGCGGCTTGCCTTGGAGGTGATCCACGTGCAGGTAGACCGTTGGATCGATGCGGCCCCGCTCCAGCCGAAGGCCGCCCGCAGCCAGGGCTTCTTGGAAAGAGATTAGGGCTTGATTGGGATCGGCCATGTTGGACATAGGGGCCTTCGTGAGAGGACAGGTCGTCCCATCGTCGCTGTTCCGACCGAAGCTCTCAAGTTCCCGATGGCTGGCCCACTTGGGAGCAAAGGCCAGTGCCGGAAGCCGCCGCCGGCCGCTGCGCGCCGGCATCTGAAAAAGCATCCGCATGGATGGCAAGCACCAACGCCTTCGGCGCGATAAGTGATGTTAGGAAAAACTGCGGCCTAGCTCCGCAGTTTTTACTTTTAGTCAAAGTTTTGTCCGCTACAGACGTGGACAAATTTTCAGCGCGATCTACCTTGGATTCAGGGGTAGGCACTGCCGCCGACCAAGACAAGAGGTGGCAAATGAGCGGAACCTTCACAGTCCACGAAACCAAGATGATCGCGTTGGGATTGAATCCCGGCTTGTTTGAAGATTATGCAGCGGTCTCGTTGGAGCCCGTCAGCTTTGAAGAAGAGGACAGCCTGGGCTGGGCGACCACTTGGAGTGCGGTTCATGCCGTCGAGCTCCACAACGGCGGGAAGGTCTACGTTAACGGCCGATCCTTCCACGTCACCCAAGCCAAGTCCGGTTACAAACACTTGCTCAAGTGCTGGCGAGAAGAGCAGGGGCGGCGAGCGGAACTGGCTAATGATGGGTGACGTCACCCCTCGAATGAACGGTCATTGGGGAGACGGCGAGCTCGGAAAGAGTGAGAGGGCGACCGTGCTTCACGGCATCCATTTCATCAGTCCCTCGGTGGGTTGCCCGCTATTCAACACGGTGTGGCTTCCCACGCTGGCCGACTTGCGGGCGCTGCTCACTGACGCCGAGCTCTGCAAGGCAGCCGAAACCGAGGTGGGCGCGTTCATTGACACGCGCGTTGATCCGTTGCCTCCTGAGATCGATGAGGTCATTTACAAGCCATCGATAAGGCAGATTTCCAGCCTGCCGGATAACTATGGGATCGGCGTGGGCGTTTTTGTGACTGACGCTTTTGCGTTTGTCCTCCAGCGCATGATTAAGGAGGCAATGGCTCAGCACCGGGCGCGTGAGCTGGATCGGGTATGGGAACAGTCAGCCACCGCAGGTGGCAAACGACCCAGGCTCTGACCGCTGGCTCAATGGCCCCCTTGCGCGTTTTCAGATTCGAGGTATCGGTAAGGGGATGGCCCTTTTGGGGGCTACTCATCCCCACTCAATCCCTCTCAAGGAGACGATACCCATGACACGCAAGACCTTCCTTCGCGCCCTTCTGCCCATCGCCTTGGCTTCGCTGGCAGTGCCCGCGTTCGCCGCCGACACCACCGCGGATCTGACGATTCAGGGCACCTTGACCAACACCTGCCAGCTGTCCGTGACCTCCATCGAAGGGATGGACTGGTCGGGCATCTCTGAAGCTGCCGCCCGCACCTCCGGGCTGAGCATCGTGTGCAACGCGGGCACGACTTACTCCATTTCGCCGGGCCAGGGGCAGAACTTCGGCCTGCTGTCCGGGTATGAGACCTACCGGGCTGTGACCAACGGCGCCGGAGCTTACATCCCCTACGGCTTCTTCAAGGACCCGCAGGGAAGCCAAGTATGGGGGGATGACGCCGACGCGTTCACCGGCGTTGGCGACGGCACTGTCCAAAGTTACAACTACGCGGTGCGCTTCTTGGCCCTCAAGCAGGCCGTGGGCGGCAACTACACCGACACGGTCACCGTCACCGCCACTTACAACTGATCCCCTCGGTTGTCCCGAAGCCCCCGGCTTGCCCCCGGGGGCTTTTTTGTTGTCGAAAAGGTGAGTAGGTATGGGTTGACGGAATTGCATTCCGATCTAGCTTGAATGGAGACCCCCAAAGGAGATCCCATGACCCATTCCCAACGTTTTTTGGCCGTGGCCGCCGCGTCCTTGCTGTCCTTTTCGGCGTCCGCCGGTTCCATCTCCGTGGGCCCCACCACCCTGATGGCCGATACCTCGGCCAAGCACGTCGCCGTGACGCTGCACAACAGCGGGGACGCCTCGGTGCGTTACCAGGTGAAAGCGGTGGGGTGGGATCAGGCCACGGGGCAGAAAGTGTTTTCACCCACCACGGAGATCGTGGGGGCGCCGACCTTCGTGGACGTCCCGCCCCAATCCAAGCGCACCGCCCGGTTGATGAGGGTGGGCGCGCTGGGCGAGCGGCGCTACTACCGCGTGCTGCTGATGCAGCTCAAAGACCCCAACGCCCAAGGCGTCCAGTTGTTGGTCAACCAGGACTTGCCCGTGGCCTTTGAAGCCACCAACGCACCCATCCCCCAGGTGACCGTCCAAGCGGTGGCCAAGGGCTACCGTCTGACCAACCACGGCCAAACCGCGGCCCGCGTTTCGTCCATCGGCCCGGCCGGTGGGAAGCCGTGGCGCGACGGTGCATTGGGTTGGACGCTACCGGGGGCCTCGATGACTTACGAGACCCAGCCTGGCCAGCGTGCCGAAGTGCTTTCGATCACCGTCAACGGCCAGTCCGTCACCGTCCCCGTGGGGCGGTGATCCATGCGTGGCCGGGCCCTGGCCTTGGTGTTGCTGGCTGCTTCGTCGGCCAGCGCAGCGGTGCCCGACGGCGTGGCACCCGCGCTCCTGGTGCCGGTTATCGGCGGCAAGGCCAAGGCGGATCCGCTCACGTTCTGGCAGCAAGGCGGTCAGTGGTTCGCCGACCCGGTCACCTGGCGCGAGGTCGGGCTCCAACTTCCCGCCGGTCAAACGGAGCCGATGAGCGCCCAGGCGCTGGGCGTGGGCTTTGCCGTGGACGAGGCCACCGCCACGGTCGCCCTGGATCTGCCGGGCGATCGGCTCAAGGCCCAACGCGTGGCCCGTGATCGCACCGAGCGCGGGCCCATCGCGCCGCCCGCTCCCGGAATGCTGGTGAACTACAGCGTGGCCGGCATGGTGTCCGAGCAACAGCAGGCGCTCTCGTTGGGCCACGAGGTCCGCAAGGCGGGGCGCTGGGGCGTTGTCAGCACCAGCGGGCAGGTCAACACCGACGCGTCCGGCACCGGCTACGTTCGCGGCGTGACGCGCTGGCAGAAAGACGATCCCAACCGCTTGGTGACCTACCAGGCCGGCGATGTGTTCGCTGGTCCGTGGTCCTCGCCGGTCAACTTGGGCGGGGTGCGCGTGGCCAAGGACCCGCGGGCTTTGGACCCGCTGACGCCCACGTATCCGGTCCCGGTGCTCGGCGGCGTGGCGCTCGATCCGGCGACGGTCGAAGTCCTGGCCAACCGCGCCCGCGTGCTGCAAGGCCGGGTGGGGAAAGGGCCGTTCACCGCCGATGGCGGCGCCTTGGGCACCGGAGCACAGCAAACCCAAGTGGTCGTGCGAGACCCTTACGGCCGCGAAACGGTGGTGAGCGATCAGCGCTTCTACGTCGCCCCCACGTTGCTCCGCAAAGGGCTCACCACCTGGGAGGTCGCGGCAGGCCGGGTGCGCCAAGGAGAGAGCGATTACGGGACGTTGGGCGCGACCGGGTCGGCGGCTTGGGGCCTCAACGACCGGTGGACCCTGCGCAGCACCGCCCAAACCTCAACGGATGGGAAGGCCAACGTGGCTTTGGGGGCCACCACGGTGCTTGGCACCTACGGCACGTTCGATCTGGAATTGGGCACTTCCACGCAAGGCGGCCAACGGCAGGCCGTGGCCTACGACTACCGCGGCCCGAGGTTTGGCGTGCGCCTGGAGCACCAGCGCCAACAGGACTACTGGCGCCTGCGCGCCCCCAGTGCGGTGGAGGTGGAGCAGCGCACCCGAGGTTCGGTGTTCTGGCGGCCCACGCCCCAGTGGTCCCTTCGGGCCAGCTATTCGGACGTGCGCACGCCACGCTTTCGCACCGCTTACGCCGACGCCGGGCTGACTTGGCGTGGCAACGGGCACACCGTGGCCGTCTCCGCCTTGCGGGACCTTGAGCTCAAGGAAACCCGGGTGGAGGTGGGCTACAGCTACGATTTCGGTCGGGGCAAGGGCGTGAGCGTTCGGGCCCGGCAAGCCCCGGATGCCACCGCCTGGGCCGTCCAAGGACGCGCCCGCCCCACGGTGTTGGGAACCCCGGTCGGCTTGTCCGCTTCGGTGGACGAGGGAGCGGCTGGCCAGACGGCCAGGGCCAACGCCAACTGGACCACCCGGGCAGGGTGGGCCCAGATCAACGCCGAGCACGGGCCCAGCGGCACCTGGGCTTCCGGTTCGATGGCCGGTGCCGTTCACCTGGACCGCCAGGGCGTGACGTTCCTAGGTCCGGCCGAATCCTTCGCCGTGGTGGACGTGCCCGGCCAAGCCGGGGTGCCGGTGAGGGTGGGCGGCAGATTGGTAGGGAAGACCAACGCCCAGGGCCGCCTGGTGGTGGGCGAGGTGACCCCAATGGTGCCCACCGAGGTCCGCGTAGACGATCGGGCGCTGCCACTGGGCACCCAGTTGGCCGAGATCGAGCAAACCGCCACCGCTGGCCGCCAAGCCGGCATGCACCTCACCTTCCCAGTCCTGACCGAGACCGCACGAACCTTCCGCCTCACTGGCCCGGCCATCGAAGCGGGCACGGTGGCCAAGACGGCGACCGAGACCACCCAGGTGGGTTACGACGGGGTGCTCTACCTGGAGCAGCCGCGACCCGGCCTGACGGTGGACGTGGAAGGGGTCTGCAAGGCCCAGCTGCCCGCGGACCTTGGGGCTGCGCAAACGGTGGCCGAGGTGGCTTGCCGCTGATGGGGAGGGCCTTTGGAAACAAAGGCTTGCTACGTCGCAGGTGCCGCGAAAGTGGCCCTCTACCATGGGGCTGAACGATACTTGGGACCTGCCTTTTGAGAGTTGCCGGATGTCATTGCTTCAACGTTACGTGGACTGCTCCCATCCTCCCTTCCGCCGTGCCTGTCACGGCGGGGCTTCGTCGTGGATCTTGGCCGTATGAACGCGGTGGAAATCGAAGAGGCCATCTACGAGCTGGCCCAGGCTCCCTTTGATTCTGCAGAGTTCCCCTTCCAGTTCTTGGCGGCGTTTGGCAACAACGAGGTCACCCTCAAGCGCCTGAGAAAAGTCGGGTCCGGCGGGACGAATCTTTCCGACGTTCCAGGGGCCATTCTTCAACGCAACCACATCCACTTGGCAGTGTGCGAACGAGGAAAGGTGCGTGAGACGTTCGAAGCGTTGAAGGCCAGCGCCAAGAACTCGACGTATCGGATCAAGCTCGTCCTTGCCACCGACGGTGAATCCCTTGAGGCGGAGTATCTGGCCACAGGGGAGCCTTTGGCATGCCCCTATGCCGAGCTGGCCGAGCACTTTGGCTATTTCCTGCCCTTCGCTGGCATCACCACCGTTCAGGAGATCAAGGAAAACCCGATCGATGTCCGGGCGACGGGCCGTCTGAACAAGCTTTACGTGGAGCTGCTGACCCACAACCCGGACTGGGACACCGACGAGCGGCGATCGGACATGAATCACTTCATGGCCCGACTGATCTTCTGCTTCTTCGCCGAGGACACGGACATTTTCCACGGAGATAGCTTGTTCACGCGCACCGTGGACCGGATGTCGGCTCCTGACGGATCGAACACGGACGCCGTGCTCGGAACGCTGTTCACGGCGATGAACTTGAAATCCGATGATCGTCCCAGCGCGGGCCTTCACGGTTGGGCGCTGGCATTTCCCTATGTCAATGGCGGGTTGTTCTCAGGCAGCACAGAAGTTCCGCGGTTCACCCGGGCTGCACGCTCGTATCTGCTCCGGATCGGTGAACTGAACTGGCGCCAGATCAACCCAGACATCTTTGGGTCCATGATTCAGGCGGTGGCCGACAAGGAGGAGCGCGGATCGTTGGGCATGCACTACACCAACGTGCCGAACATTCTGAAGGTGCTGAACCCGCTCTTCTTGGATGACCTGAGATCGCATCTGGAATCCGCGGAGGACAACAAGGCCAAGCTGCTCAACCTGCGCAAGCGGATGGCGCACATCCGTGTGTTCGATCCGGCGTGCGGGTCCGGCAATTTCCTGGTTATCGCCTACAAGGAAATGCGCAAGATTGAGGCGGAGATCAACCGGCGGCGCGGCGAGGAGGATCGGAAGTCCGACATCCCGATCAACAATTTCCGTGGCATTGAACTCAACGACTTCCCCGCCGAGATTGCCCGGCTGGCGCTCATCATCGCCGAGTTTCAGTGCGACGTGCTTTACCGCGGGCAGCAGCAGGCGTTGGCTACCGTCCTTCCGCTCGACAGCAAGAACTGGATCACCTGCGGCAACGCCTTGCGCATCGATTGGCTCTCCGTTTGCCCGCCGACAGGAACCGAGGTCAACCTCCAGGGCGACGACTTGTTCACTGCTCCCGCCGATCAGTCCGAAATCGACTTTGAAAACGAGGGGGGAGAAACCTACATTTGCGGAAATCCACCGTATGTGGGAGATAAGTTCCAGACAGACTCTCAAAAGGCTGATTTGAAATCTGTGCTAGGGATGCTCTGAACAATTCCTCGGCGACAATAGCGCAAGGTTCGACGGATGACGACGATGCAGCTGAGCTTCGGGGACGCGGAACACACGGGCAAGCGGAAGAAGACGCGACGCGAGATCTTCCTGGCGGAGATGGAGCAGGTGGTGCCGTGGAACGTATTGCTGGCGCTGATCGCACCGCACTACCCGAAGATGGGCCAGCGTGGCCGGCAACCGTACGCGCTGGCGACGATGCTGCGCATCCACTTTCTGCAGCAGTGGTACGCGCTGAGCGACCCGGGCATGGAAGAGGCGCTGTACGAGATGCCGGTGATGCGCCGCTTTGCCCGCCTGAGCGGGCTGGACAACATTCCGGACGAGACCACGATCCTCAACTTCCGCCGGCTGCTGGAGACGCATGATCTGGCGCCGCAGCTCCTGGAGCGCGTGAACGCGCACCTGGCGCGCAAGGGCCAGAGCTTGAAGGCCGGCACGATCGTCGATGCCACGATCATTGCGGCACCGAGCTCTACCAAGAACAGGGACGGCAAGCGCGACCCGGAGATGCACCAGACGAAGAAGGGCAACCAGTGGCACTTCGGGATGAAGGCGCACATTGGCGTGGACGAGGAATCGGGCCTGGTGCATCACGTGGAGTGCACAGCGGCGAACGTGAATGACGTGACGCAGGTGCACAAGCTGCTGCACGGCAAGGAAGATACGATCTGCGGCGACAGCGGCTACACCGGCGCGGACAAGCGCGAGGAGCTGCAAGACGTGGAGGCTGCGTTCTGGATCGCGGAGAAGCCCTCGAAGTTGCGAGCGCTGAAGAACAAGCGCGAGCGCAAGTACGCCGAGCGCTGGGAGCACTTCAAGGCCAGCCTGCGGGCGAAGGTGGAGCACCCGTTCCGGGTGGTGAAGCGCCAGTTCGGCTACACCAAGGTGCGCTACCGCGGCTTGGCGAAGAACACGGCGCAGGTGCTGACGCTGTTCGCGCTGTCGAATCTGTGGATGGCGCGGCGACGTCTGTTGCTGCCGACGGGGTAAATCCGTCTGTTGGACGGGGAAACCCGTCGAAAAGCGTCAGAAACGGCGCAAAATCGATCATATCGAGGTCGACTTGGCGCCTTGACGCTGAAATCCAAGTATCAGAGCGCTTTGATCAGACCTTCCCTAGGGCCTAGGAGCAAACACAAAGCAATGGACTACATTGCCGGATGGTTCTGGAAGGCATCTCAATATATCGAAAGGGGCGGGGCATTTGCGTTCGTATCAACGAATTCAATTTGCCAGGGGGTTCAGGTTCCCATCATTTGGCCTCAAATTTTTGCTAGGGGTCAGGAAATATTTTTCGCCCATAAGGACTTTTATTGGTCCAATAATGCAAGCAACAACGCGAACGTAATTTGTGTGGTTGTTGGGGTTTCGAGTGGGCGGGTTGGTGACAAATGCATTTACAGGGATTCTCAGCGGCAGGTCGTTGGGAATATCAATGCTTATTTGGTGAATGGCCCAAATGTCATCGTGGAAAAGCACTCGCAGTCTATTTCAGGCCTGCCTGAGATGGTTGCGGGAAATATTCCTCGGGATCTTGGTAACTTCATGCTTAGTTCTAATGAAAAGGAAGAGTTGCTCCAAGGTCATCCGGAGGCTGCGGTTCTCGTAAGGAAAATTCTTGGCTCCATGGAGTTCATCAATGGGATTGAGCGTTATTGCCTTTGGATCGATGACGATAAGGCGGCTTTGGCGAACTCGATCCCATTCATCAAGAAACGGTTGGACGCGATTGCTGCCTATAGAGAGGGTGGTAGCGAGCGGGGCAAATTAGGGGTTGATACGCCACATCGCTTTGAGCGCACGATCACGGCTAAGGCCACTTCGATAATTGTTCCGCGCGTTTCATCGGAAAAGCGGCCGCACATTCCGGTTGGCCTGCTGGGTAATGATGTTGTGATATCCGACGCTGCCCAAGCTATCTATGATGCGCCGCTGTATGTGTTGTCGCTGATTTGTTCTCGAATGCATCTTGCTTGGGTGTCGTTGACTGCGGGGCGAATGAAATCAGATCTTCGCTACTCATCGGGCGTCTGCTACAACAGCTTTCCTGTTCCGCTGTTAACGGATCAGAATCGAATAGATCTAATGACCTGTGCCCAAGAGATTTTGCTGGCGAGAGAGGCGCACTATCCATCCACCATCGCGGATTTGTATGTCGCTGATCAAATGCCGGAGGATCTGCGCCAAGCTCATGAACGGAACGATGATGTGATCGATCGAATCTACATCGGTCGCAGATTCCGAAACGACACTGAGCGGCTGGAAAAGTTGTTCGATCTCTACACCAAGATGACGGCCAGGCCGGCCAAGCCCAAGAAGGGGGGAAGGGCGAAATGACCATGGAAACCAATCCGACCAATCGGCACACCGTGCCGTCCGTCTCCATCACGGCCGCTCGCACCGGTGAGTCGAACAAGGTCAATGCGCTGGGCATGCGGCCCATGCAGGAACGAGCTTACGCCTCGCGGGGTGAGCAGTTTTTGCTCATCAAGTCGCCTCCGGCCTCGGGCAAGTCACGAGCCCTGATGTTCATTGCGTTGGACAAGCTGGAGAACCAAGGGCTCAAGCAGGCCCTCATCGTGGTGCCCGAACGTTCGATCGGGGGCAGCTTTGCCGACGAAGAGCTGAGCAAGCACGGGTTCTGGAGCGATTGGGTGGTTCGGCCACAGTGGAATTTGTGCAACGCACCGGGCGAAGACAACGGGAAGGTCGCCAAGTCCAAGATCAAGGCCGTTGGCGAGTTTTTGTCCAGCGATGATCGGGTGCTGGTGTGCACCCATGCGACCTTCCGCTTCGCGGTGGACGAGTTCGGTATCGAGGCCTTCGACAACCGTTTGATCGCCATCGATGAGTTCCATCACGTCAGCAGCAACCCGGACAACAAGCTGGGCAGTCAGCTGGGTCAGCTCATCGCGCATGGACAGGTCCACGTGGTGGCGATGACCGGTTCCTACTTCCGTGGAGACACCGTGGCGGTGCTCTCGCCCTCGGACGAGGCACGCTTTGAAACGGTGACCTACACCTACTACGAACAGCTCAACGGCTACACCTACCTCAAGTCCCTGGACATCGGCTATTTCTTCTACACGGGCCGCTACCTGGACGCGATCATGAAGGTGCTGGATCCTGGCCTGAAAACCATCGTCCACATCCCCAACGTCAATGCCCGGGAGAGCCTCAAGGACAAGCACCGCGAGGTCGAGGAAATCATGTCCCGCTTAGGCACTTGGAAGGGATTGGACCCGGCCACGGGGTTCCATCAGGTCGAGCTGGCCGACGGACGCGTGCTTAAGGTTGCCGACCTGGTGGACGACACCGACGCTGCACAGCGCACCAAGGTCCTGTCGGCGCTGAAGGATCCGGCGCACAAGGACGACCGAGACCACGTCGACATCATCATTGCCTTAGGGATGGCCAAGGAAGGGTTCGACTGGATTTGGTGCGAACACGCGCTGACCATCGGCTACCGCAGCAGTTTGACCGAAATCGTTCAGATCATCGGCCGCGCCACCCGCGATGCACCCGGCAAGGAGCGTTCCCGCTTCACCAACCTCATCGCCGAACCCGCTGCCGACGAGGCCGCGGTCGTGGACGCCGTCAACGACACCCTGAAGGCCATCGCGGCCAGCTTGCTCATGGAGCAGGTCCTGGCCCCGCGGTTCGAGTTCACGCCCAAGAACGCCGGCAAGATGGACGGCTTTGACTACGGCGAGGACGGCTACCAAGAGGACGGTCCCAACGTGGGTGTCAATCCGACCACCGGCCAAGTTCACGTGGAGATTGGGGGGCTGGCCATGCCGACCTCGCCCGAAGCGGCACGGATCTGCCGCGAGGATTTGAACGAGGTGATCACCACCTTCATTCAAGACAAGACGGCGGTGGAACGTGGGCTGTTCGACAAGGAAAACACCCTGCCCGAAGACCTGACCCAGGTTCAGCTCGGCAAGATCGTGCGTGACCGATACCCTGACCTGACCGCGGAAGATCAAGAGGCTATCCGTCAGCACGCCATCGCCGCGCTCAACGTGACCCAACAGGCCAAGCAGCGGCTGGCAGAAGACGATGCCCAAGGGGAGCAGGGCAACACCTCGCTCATCGACGGGGTGCGAAAGTTCGTCAACGTGCGGGACTTGAACATTGACCTCATCGACCGGATCAACCCGTTCGATGCCGCCTACGCGGTGTTGGCCAAGGCCATGGATGAGAAGATTCTCCGTCAGGTCCAGGCCAGCATTTCAGCCAAGCGCGTGGCCATTCCTTACGACGAGGCCAAGGCGTTGGCCCTGCGAGCCCGCGCGTTCAAGGCAGAAAAGCAGCGCGCCCCCGACATCAACTCGCCAGACCCGTGGGAGCGAAAAATGGCCGAAGGCGTGGTGGCCTTGGCCAAGCACGTCCAGCAACGCAAGGCGGCCGAGGCCCGAGGTAGCGATCATGGCTGATTGGGACCAAGACGAGGCCTTGTTGGCCGAACTGGGGCAAGATCTGGCCCCGATCAAGGCCGCTGCGCGAACGCCCCAGGAAGAACGGCTGATCGCCGGTTTCGAAGAAATCCTCCGGTTCGTGGACGAGCATGGGCGTTCTCCGCAGCATGGAGAGGAACGCGACATCTTTGAACGCCTGTTCGCCGTGCGCCTGGACCGCCTGCGGTCGCTTGCCGATGCGCATCCGTTGCTCATGCCCTTGGATACGCACGGACTGCTCCAAGAAGCCCCCACCCTTGCTGCCACCGGGCGAGGTGAATCGGTAGACGATGACGCCCTGCTGGCCGACTTGGGTGTGAGCGAAGGAGGATCCGAGGACGACATCACCCAGTTGCGTCACGTTCGGTCCTATGAAGAACGCAAGGCGTTGGAAGACATTGCCAGCCGCACGCCTTGCGCAGACTTTGAACGCTTTGTGCCGCTCTTTGAGCGCGTGGAAGGGGATCTCAAGTCGGGGCTCCGGAAAACCTTGCGGTTTGGCCGCGACGCCAGCGTGGAGAAGGGCAACTTCTTCATTCTCGGCGGGCAGATGGCTTACGTCGCCGAGGTGGGCGAGCCGGTGCGCACACCCAATGGAGAATCCAACGCCAGGCTGCGGGTGATCTATTCCAACGGCACCGAGAGCGATTTGCTCGAGCGCTCCTTGCAGCGGGCGCTCTACAAGGACGATACCGGCCGACGCATCACCGACGATGATCATGGCCCTTTGTTTGGAGACACCCTAGAGCCCAATGACATCGTCAATGGGACCATTTACGTCCTGCGTAGCCTGTCCAACAATTCCTACGTGGTCGAGCACCGCGAGCTGATTCACAAGATCGGCATTACCGGCGGCAGGGTCGAGGCCCGCGTCGGCAACGCCGAGAAGGATCCCACATACATGCTGGCCAAGGTCGAGGTGGTGGCGACCTACAAGCTGTCCAACCTCAATCGTGCACGCCTGGAGAACCTGTTCCACCGAATTTTCCAAGACGTGAGGTTGGATCTGACGATCGAGGATCGTTTCGGCAACCCCGTGAAACCTCGCGAGTGGTTCTTGGTTCCTCTTCCTGTGATTGACGAGGCCGTCAAGCGCATCCAAGACGGGAGCATCACCGACTACGTCTACGACCCTGCCCAAGCGATGCTGGTTCGCCGGAGCTGATAGTGCTGACGAGCCCTCTCGATGATCAGGTGTTGGAGCGGTGCTTGGGCGCCGCTTACGTGCTGCTCCAAGAGAGCGGGCACACCGACGCGGCAGATCTTCTTCGCACCGCGACCGCAGTGATCCAGCACGATACCTCTGACAACTGGAACGGGGGAACGAACTACTGGAACGTCCTGCTGGAGGTGCCAGCGCCGGAGTTTGCGCGCTTGCGGCCCAAGCTCAAGGACGTTTGCGAACAGATCACCGAGGCATTGACGGAAGCCATTCCCCCGAATGGCCACGACTTGTTCGCCGCCCGGTTGATTCCCATCGTGGGCCAGAACGAAGACTGGCGCTCCTCCTCTCCAGTTGTCATTCCCCGTGCCGTTCGTCGGAACATTTTTGATGGGCTCCGATTGGAGCAGGTGAACGTGTTCGGCGCGTTGGACGACACCGAGTTTCTAAGCCGCATCTACGAGCTGCGGCGGTTGCCATCCACCGATTCGCGCTACAAGGACGCCGCGGGGGACATCTACCAGCACCGGGTCAACAATTTTGACTGGGACGATTACTGGATCTTCGACGACGACCGATTTCCGTTGCTGGATGGTCCGGCCGATACCTTCCTACGGTTCCTGGCGGAAATGGTCCACCCGGTGGTGAGGCCTGACCGGGAGGAGGCCGCCACCATCGTTGAGCACCTCAACGACCAATTGCGGCAAGCGGGTTGGCACTTGGTCGAAGTCGAGCGGATCGCAGGAAGGGCCCGGTATGAACCCCGCCCATTGACCTCCAATGGTCACCGATCCTTTGAGAGGGGAAGGTCTGCCGCCGATTCCTTGGACGCGGGCGCCATCGCCAAGCAGATACAGCGCATGGAATACGCGGTCGAGAAAGATCCCGAGCTGGCCATCGGCAGCGCGAAGGAGCTGGTGGAATCGTGCTGCAAGACCATCCTGGGCAAGATGGGGGTGGAGATAGGCAAGAGCGATGACATGAACGACCTGGCTAAGAAACTGGCCAAGAGCTTGGACCTGGTGCCCGAAGGGATCGATGACCAAGCCAAGGGTGCCGAGTGCATCAAGCGCATCCTGAGCAACCTGAACCAAATCGCCGGTAACTTGGCCAACCTTCGCAGCCTCTACGGCACCGGCCATGGCAAGGACGGCAAGCACCGTGGGCTTCAGCCCCGGCATGCGCGCTTGGCGGTGGCGTCTGCCGTGGCGTTTGTGGACTTCGTCACCGAGACCTACCGGGACCGCACGCAAGCACGGCCGCCCAAATCGGAGGTGGATAAGTGACACCTCGATCGGCAAGGAAGCCGAAGTCGGCGCAGCCTTCGGGTAAGAAGGGTCCTGTTGGGCGTTCCCCCAAAAAGCGGGTGTCTAAGAAGGGGCAGCCCAACGGGCCGATTGTTCTGACCCCAGCGCAAGAGAGGTTCTTGGAAACGATCATCGTCGAGGGAATGACACGCATGGGGTGGTCGCGTGCCTATGCGGAGCGCCGTGCGCGCATTTTTCTCCGCAAGGCCAATTCACCTTCGAAACTGCGCATGGTGGCTGCCAAGCTTGGCATGCTCGACGAAGCGCCGCCTGCACCGAAACCGAGGCCGCTTGAGAAGAAAGTGACGGGGAAGACAGAGCTTCCCAAGAATCGGTTCAAGCCCTCGACCAAAATGACCAAGGCTGAGATAGCCAAGCTACCGTCCATTGATGCCAGGCCAGCGCCCAAGACAGCGCTGCAGCGTCTAGAGCGTGCGCTGGGTCCGGACGATGGGAGGCGGCGGCGAGGTGGCAGCCCCGTGGTGCAAGGTGGCAGTCCGGGGCTGGGGAGGCGCCGATGAACGCTACTTTCAACCAAATTCTCATCGTGGATTCCCTCCCGGAAGGCCAACTCAACACCGCAGCCCGCCTGTTCGCGGATGCCCAAGACTGGGCGCGGGTGATCGGCGACGTTCCTCACATCGCCAGCGTTCGTGTTCCTTCCAGCGGGGCTTTTCTCGATCTGTTGGCCCAGCTTGCTCAGCAAGCATCCAGGGAGCCCTACGTGCCGTTGCTTCACATCGAGTGCCACGGTGGAGAGGACGGGCTGGAGTTCGCTGACGGGTCTTGGTTGACGTGGGATGACATGAAGCCGGCGTTCGTAAACCTCAACGTGGCCACGCGCTTGAACCTCATCACGGTGGTGGCCGCATGCCATGGGGGCGCCATCGCCAATTTTGTTCGTGCTGAGCATCGGGCGCCGTTCTGGGCATTCTTGGCCCCCAAACGGCAGATATCGGCTGGGGATCTGGAGACGGCGCTGTCTGCGTTCTATCAAGCCCTGCTGATGACCCGGTCCTCGGAGCGGGCCATGAGTGCCCTTCGGGCAACGCAAGCTGGCCACGAGTTCTGGCAGTTGAGCGTGCAGACCATCTACCGATTGATCGTGGAAGGCTACGCGGAACACCACCTGACGGACGAGGCCGTGGGACAGCAGGCTGAACGTCTCCAGGCCCGCGCTGCGGAACATGGCGCTGTTTGGACGCACGCGCAAATCGAGGCCATGATCCGTGACCCAGGAATCTTTGAAGGGTTCCGCCGGGAGTTCTTCATGATCGACCTGTATCCGGAACACGAAGAGCGTTTCCCGCCCGTCGCGCTCTAGTCATCCCCTCGATTCTCCAGTGCCTACGTCCGTCCCCCGGAGGCGTCATATCCCTTCACGGGGCCAATCCCGATCTGAGCGTTCCATGGTTCAGCAGGTGAAGCAGGCACTCGGCCACGTCCAGTGCGGCGGCGGCCCATTCGTCATCATCGCCCAAATGCGGCTCTTCCTTGCCCCCGTGGAAGAGGTTGTTGCGCACGCGGCGTGCCGCTTCGAGCAATGCACCGGCATTGGATTGCTGAAGGGGCAGGCGCTGGAAGACAGCGTGGTTGAGGCCGTTGATCACCGCCACCTCCTGGACCATCCGGCGATCACGTGGAGGTGTGAGGATTTGCTCGTGCGTGCTGTCCGACACCCGATCGAAGAAGAGTGAATCGTCCAGCCGTGACACCGCCTCATCCACCGCGGGCCAGTTCACCTGGGCCATTCGGTAGGGACCGGCGCGAAGAAAGCCTGGATCGTTCTTGAGGCGAAACTCCAACTGCGCGAACGCCCGCAGCAGGTCGAACGCGAGGGGATCAGAGACGGGCATGGGCGCCTTCAAGGTCGGTGGAGGACGTGGGCTTTTGAATCTGTCGGCCAGAGGCCGCAGATTCTGAGTTTAGCCGTCCCGAAGCACTGGACACCGCGCCGGTCTCTGTTTGCATGGGGGAGAAGGAATGCAAACGTATTCCATGGGAGATGGGTATGGGATTCGAAGGAAGCGGGCTTCTTTCTCGAAAGGACGTCCTCCTCTACACCCTAACGGCCCCTATCTGGTTTCCTCGAAATTGGGTTGTGGGCAAGGTCCGGCGATGGCGGGACGACTTGCGGACGCCGCCGATCATTAGGTTGCTTGAAAGCTGGGAACGCGAACCTGCTCTGGGTGCCTTGAGGCATTTGATCGCAGAAGGCGCCGACGTGAACGCTCGGCGCAAGCAAGATCAGGAGACTCCGCTGCTCATGGCTGCGAGGCGTGGATGGGTCGAGGCCTGCCGCGTGCTGTGTGCAGCGGGGGCTGATCCGAATTCTCAACGGCACGATGGGTGGGTGGCTCTCTACTCGGCTGATCTCTACAGACATGTTCCATTGCTCACTGTGTTGCTCGAAGCTGGGGCAGACCCGGATGCCTTGGCAAGCACTGGGTCGCCAGAGATCAGAAATGGCATCGACGAATGGAAAGCGAAGCGGGCCGCCGCACATTTGAAAGTATCCCTCCCTGGCACTGATGAGCCCGTTCGGACGAGCAAGCTGCAGCTATGAGGCTGATCCCATGAACCTGCAACTCACATGCATCTGCCGGGAGGACGTGTTCGCCGATGGGTTTTCCTTCGCAGAACTGCTGGACGCGCCCTTGGCCGCGTTGCGCTGGGGTGGTGCGTGGTTGACCCAGTTGAAGCCCGGTGGGCCGGTGACCGAGGACGCCATGCGGCGCTTTGCTATGGGCCAGGAGCTCGATGGGCAACAGCGGTTGTGGGAAGGCGAAGACCACCACACCTGTGCGGCGGGCTACCGAGTCTCGTTGCGCCTGCCCAAAGGGTTCGCGGCGTTACTGGACGCCGACGGCGAGGAGAGGGCACGGCTACAGGCTGCCCACCGCCACGCCGTTGACCATGCGCTGTCGTCCCTGCCGTTCCAGCGTGATCACCGGGTGCTCTTCGTTGCATCCGATCGGTTGGAGGATGACTGGACGCACCACTGGTTGTTCGCCATCGCATGCGCACCGAACGGAAAGTGGGAACGGCTTGCGCTGAGCTTGCGGTTGGCGGCCAGCGAGGACGCTTACACCCACGCCATGGGTGCCTTCATGGAAGCGTTGCTGGAGACCAAACGATTGGAGCGCTTCTTCCGCCCAGCCCCTGTGGGCCGACCGAGGCAGAGGCTGTGACGCTGACGCCCAAGCCTCCCTTGACGGCCGTGCTGCCGAAAGTGTCCCTTTCTTCAACCTTGCGCCAGGCATTGGCCGCACGCGCTAGAGCAGCCGGGGTGAGCGAGAGCGAAGCCGTGCGCCAATGGCTCACCGCCTACCTGGCGCGCCCCCAGCTGCTGCGCTCTCCCGTCGCCGGCCCCAGGGACGACCGCTTGTCGCCTATCCAGGCTTCCCGAGACCTGGCCGACCGCGTCCGCCGCGAGGCGCAGCGGCAGCACGTGAGCGTGGCGGAACTCATCCGTCGGGTGGTGGCGTTCCAGGTGCTTTGACACGTAGTCTGGCCACCACCGGCGGGTGCCACTTCCCCTTCGCCAGGCGCTTCTGCACGAAGGCATGGTAGGCCTCGGGGGAGGGCGGCGATTTGCGTTTGTGCCGGCGTGTGTTGCAGAGCCAGCAGGCGGCAGCGATGTTGCCGGCCACGTCCTTGCCGCCCTCTTGCTGGGCGACCAGGTGCTCGGCGGTGCAACGGAGCGGCGTGGCCGTTTTGGCGCGCAGGCCGAACGGCTTTAGTTCATCGGGAGAGGCGTTCCACATCGGCACGCTGCAATAGCAGCACCGGCCCTTCTGGGCGAGGAAAGCCTCGGTTCTCAACCGTTGGAGTTTGGGCATGCTTAGATCTCAAAAGACAGGAAAAACCATCCCGTCGTCGCTAGTGCGATCGAATCGGGAACCTGTTGCCTTGAGCTAAGCAGGCAATACGCCGGGGGCATTTCCCCTCGCGGCAAGGGAGTTATCGCGCCCCAGGGTAGTGGGTGTCAAGATGGGCCATGACCACCTTTGACCAAACCAATGATCTGCTCGACGCCTCGGTAACGTTGTGTCCGGTTCCGGCCAGCGGGGAGGAGACCGATGCCTGAGGGCGGAGCAGCACCGGACGCATGGCCCGTTTGGTTGAAAGAGCCGCGCGTGCAGCGGGCACTGGAGTGGGCCGACCACGTGCGGCGTTGGAACGAGGAGCAACTCTATGGATTGATCCTGCATGGGCCGGAGCCAGACCACATGGCGGTCGTGGCTTTCGCGGTGGTGCACGAGCACCAATCGTCAGCCATGCTCCTGGTCAAACATGGGTTGTTGGGCTCTGCGACGGCATTGATGCGGCCTGCCTTTGAGGCGTTCGTGCGCGGGCTGTGGCTGCAATGGGCCGATGACCAAGAGCTGGCGCGGTTCCAGAAGGGCCATGACACTGCAACCCCAGAGAAGATGATCCGCAGGGTGATCCAGCGTTCCGGTGAAAAGCGTTACGCGGATTTGTTGGATACCTGGGAGCAGTCTCAAAAGACGATGCACGGCTACGTCCACCATGGCTACCAGTCCCTGATCCGTCGTTCCGGCGTCATCGACACGTCCCCTGACGAGGTGGTGGACCTGCTGGGATTCAGCGCGTCCATGGCGCTCCATGCTTCTCTCGAAACCGTGGAACTCGCCGGAAAGCGGGTGCCAGAGGAAGAAATGGCTACCCGGCCGCAGTGGGTTGCGGAGAAGAAACTCGAGATCGTCACCATGCTGCGCGACATGGGCTTGGTTCAGGTGTTGGGTGAAACGGCGCCTGCCCCACCGACCTTTGACGGTGGAGGGAAGGCGTAGTGTAGGGTGTTTCAGCGCGCATAATTGGTCGGAACCTTTTCTCGATCCAGGAGCATCCTTGCTGCAAGAGTTGCCGTT
This sequence comes from Stenotrophomonas sp. STK17_22, assembly GCF_051983905.1. Lineage (NCBI taxonomy): Bacteria > Pseudomonadati > Pseudomonadota > Gammaproteobacteria > Lysobacterales > Lysobacteraceae > Stenotrophomonas > Stenotrophomonas sp. STK17_22. Next base: position 3,268,711 of record NZ_CP197010.1, on the reverse strand, counting down.
CTTGCAGCAGCCAACGGAAGCTTCAACTGTGAGAGCTGTAACCCTCACAGCGTTTAATTTGCAGAGAAGGGCTTGCCCGGCGCCCGTTCGAGTGGCCATGCCAGGGTCGATGGGCTATAACCTTTGAATTCCCTAATGGGGCGCTCCCTCGGCCCTGACCACCCTGAAGTCTCTCAACGCCGAAAGCAAACAGCTCGAAGCCTAGAAAAAGGTGGTCGAGAAGCGCGACGGTGAGGTGCCCAAAGCCCTGGCGGTCCTCCAGAAGTATGCGAAGGTCCTCAGTCCGGCCCAGCGGCGGCAGGTGGCCAAGCTCATCGGGGAAACGATCGACGCCAAGCCGGCGCGTGCCGCCAAGGCTGCCGCGGGTCCCCTCGAAGGGCGCAAGCCCGGGAAGGTGGCGCCGAAGTATCGCCTTTCAACCGGTGAGACCTGGGCAGGTCGCGGCTTGGCTCCCAAGGTCTTCACGCAATGGGGCAAGTCCGCACAGGGCAAGGCGTGGGCTCAGGCCAACCCCGGTGCGAAGTTGCCCTCGGCTGGTGGCACGGTGAGGAAGGCACACGCCAAGGTTGCCAAGAAGGCGGGCAAGACGGTGAAGAAGGCCGTCCAGAAGGCCGTCAAGAAACTTTCGAAGAAAGCCGTCGCCAAGAAGGCCAGCAAGAAGGCCTGATCATGCGCGGCCTGTTCCCCAAGAAGAAGAGCCGGCTCTCGCCGCAAGGCAACGCCATCGCGGCCGCCCACGTGCTGCTGGACAGTGCCGAGGGGCGATTGGACGAGAAGCCCGCAGGCAGGCGCTTGCGCGAGGAAGTGTGCCTAATGGCCCTACCTGACCTGCATCCAATGCCTGTCAGGGCAAGAAGCCTTGGTGGCCATTGAATCGCTGCCCAAAGGGTGGCAGGACAACGGGCGCACCCAGGTGCACCTGTTGGGGGCTGCGGTCATGGCTGCGCACACGGGGGCCAACCTGCGTCCGGACGGCAGCTCGCTATGCGCCAGCTACTTGCGATCGCCACACGACTTTCACGCCACTGTCACGCGGTTATGGCGATCTTCACCCCAAGCGAACAGGAGATTGCTGAGCGCCAATGGCCCGGGCGCCTTGACTTGCTGCCACCCGCGGGCCTGTAGGATCCCATCATGGAACTACTTTTGCGTCTTGCTATGGTTATCTTGGCCTGCGCAACTGGTCTGGCGCTGCTCCAGCTTGTGATCGCGCTCTTCAAGCCGCCGTCCTGCCGGGAATGGTTGCGCCGTAGGAGAGCGAGATGATGCGTTCGTTTCACTACGCCTACCGGAAGGCTCGCGATTGGCACAGCTCCGTAGCGACATCGATTTGGGCCGGAGTCCGCTATTCGTTTACGGGCGACACCGGCTATTTCAAGTCGCACGGTGGCTGGCGTCTGTCTCGCGTGCACCGGGGGCCTGAATCGGCGGAGCAATGATCGCTTCGGCTGAGCCTGGCGGGCCGCCAAAGGATTTAAGCCCTACACAACCCGCTCGGTTTGTTTCGCTTACAGATCGGCCGTTTGTGGTGCGGTGAGCCCATCTACCCGGACGGCCGAAATGACGGGCGGCGCGCAGGCGTTGCTCTCACCGCTGCCGCTGTCGGATACTGATCCTGTCCATCGTTCGTAGCTCGCAGTTCGCGCCGCCCACGGAGCCACAAGAGGGACGAAAGCCGCGGTTCTCGCGCACCTCGGGGCCGTGATCCCTAGCGAGGTCATCGCTCTTGCAGCCAACTTGAGTCGGGGACGGGGCTAGCCATGGAGCACTCTTAAAGGTTCAGGAATAGCGCAACTGAAAACTGAAATTCAAGCTGGCCTGCGTTTTGTACACAGCTGATCCACGTTGGCCGGCTTGCACTGGTGCCGAGTGAAAGGTAGCCCGTAATGTCTAAGTGTGCGGTGGTGTTCGTAAGCGCGGCTGTGGAAGAGATCGGTGAGGAGCGCTTGCCCGAAGTCATGCGTGCAGGCCGAGAGTTCAATGCCAAGTGCGGCTCGCGTGCAGTTGTATGCTTCGACGGCAGCAGGTTTTTAACGTATTTGGAAGGCACAGCGAGTGCGGTGGCTGCGAGCTCCGTTTACACCCAGTCCTTCACCCTGCATACCGAAATCGTTGAGCTGGCGCGGGGCTCCATCCAGCAGTTGCGGTTCCCTGCGCATGCGTTGCTCTTCCTGCCAGTGTCGGAGGCCGAGATGAAAGGGTTGATGAGGTCGGACTGGGTTAACTTCTCCCAGCGCTTCGGTGGGAAGTTCGTGCCTGAAACGGGAATGGAACGGCTTGCCGAATTGGTCAACAGTCGGATGAATGACATCCCGCGATGACGGGGTAGCGGACTTGCCTGTAGGTCCCGCGGTTGAGATCGGACAAGCGGAAGCACGGGCGTTGGCAATTTGGCACAGTCGATAGGGGCCTGCCATGCGGTTGGAATTCACTCACAGCCACATCTACCCTGGGGCCGCAGCGACCCTGAACGGAGAGCAGGCCGAATCGGGCGAGGGAACCACGTGCTTGGTCGAGCTCAGCGATGGCGTGGTCCTTTCGACCAATTGTCTGGTTCAAGACGGTGAGATCATTCTTTCCATGCCGAGCTACCTGACCGCCCGTGGTGCAAAGATTCCCGCTAAGGATTGGGTGCTGCGGAAGGACTTGGAAACCGGCGCTTGGAAGGCAAAATCAAAGGGTGCCGAGTAGCGCGTGTCGCTCTCCACGACCCGGCAGTTTTTTTGGTCTGAAGCAGTCATTGGAGCATGTTATGCCAAATCGTGCGGTGGTCTTTGTGAGCGAGGCCAGCCCCTACCTCTCCGCTGGCCGACTGGTTGAGTTGATGGCCGATGCTGAGCGGTTCAACAGGCAAGCCGGGGTGACTGGTGTGACCCTCTACGACGGGGCCCGCTTCCTGTCCTACATGGAAGGCGCACCGGACGGCCTTCGCGTTGCATACGCCAGGGCATCCGAAGCGCGCAGCCACCTGAACTTGATTGAGTTGGCACGCGGACGTGTCTCGCAACGCCGGCTGCCGCGGTGGCCAATGCGATTGTTTGAGGCCAATGAGGGCCAGCTGCAGAGCATCGCGATGGCGGGCTGGGCCGGCTTCGCGCAGCGGGGCGATGCGGAAGCAATGAATGCTACGGCGATGGATCTCCTTGTGCGATTCACAGGTGGGCCGGCTGCCTCGGTCTACGTTGGGCCCCTGTCTAGGCCACTTAGCAAAGGAGGGGCGAACTGAGCATTTAGGCAAGCGGTCTGCTACACAGGAACGAAGCGACGCTCGGAGTCACATTGCCGGCCGCCAGTGAGGGATGAATTGCTAGGTTGCAGTCGTCTGAGCCTGACTTTCCGCGTCGCAGGAAGGGCAAGCGTGGAACATACGGGATTGGTTGAGGCCAGCGGCGTTCGCGTGCACACTGCTTTTGAACAGTCAGGGTTCGAGGGCCATGGGTACTTCCAAGCCGGGCAAAGATTTAGAACGGGTCACCTTGTCGGTGGGAGAGCACGTTTACACCTCCGAGATCTGGCGGCTCAGTGAAAGCCGTTGGGTTCTTCTCGCTGTCGAGGTCCACGGCGTGGGAGGGCGCTCGGATTTGAGCATCAAAGCGTCGTCGTGCCTCCATGCGTTGGACGCGGGAGAGCGGATTGCGTCTGAGATTCTCAACAACCCCAATGGCTGAATTGGCGTTGGAAGGTTCAATCGACTGAGTGGATCCCAAGGACGGCAGATGAGCATTTTGAACGTGTTGCTGAGTGCCGATCACTTGGCTGTGACCGTCGATACCCTTGCGCAAGATGCTCAAACCGGGGCGCACTCAGAGGGCGCCAAGTTGATTCTGCTGCCTCAGCACAACGCCGTCTTGGCCACGCGTGGGTCGGCCCAGTTCTTCCTAAGAATCTACGAGCTCTGTCTCCAAGCCAGTTTTCGAGCAGACTTCACGATAGAGCGGCTGTCCGGCGAGCTTGGCGGCGTGATTGATCGCCTCTGGCCAAACTACGTGAGCGCGGCGGCAGCCGCTGGCATACCCATCAGCGCTATGCACACCGAGTTGGTTTTGGGCGGCTGGTCGGCGCACGCCCAGCGCATGGTTGCCACCGCTTATGCAAAGTCCGAAGATGGCCGTCCCGCCGTGGTCCAAGCGCTGGTGGGAGGCTTGGCGTCGCCAGGAGAGCCCTTGCGGAATCAGCCAGCAGGCATGGGACGGGCGGAGTTGATGGCAGCAGGACGCTTGCAAGCCGCTTACCTCAACGGCGACAGCGAGCGGCCATTAGCGGGCGGTCGTCTGTTGGCAGCAATTCTCTCAAAGGGCCAAGCAACCGTTCTCGATCTGGGAGGTCTCTAGGGGGCAGGGCAAAGCGTCGATTTGCTCGGCCACGGACCTCAGTCCATGACGCAAGCCAAGCAGAAAGTCTGCATTGGAGCGTTGGCTGGGGAGGCACATGGATGTCGACGATCATGGGCATCAGGTGGGCCCATGCAAGGCGCACCGTGGTGGGATTGGCAGAACTGGCCACCAAAGCCCTGACCGCATACTCCAAGGCATTGGTTTTGCCCTCAGCGTTGGGCAGGCGCCTCTCGCACTCGCTCAGGCTGAGCTCCAACTTGACCAACGCCTCCGTCTCAGCCTTGTGCATACCCCTCCTCCATTGGCTGGCCACCGAATCGCGGTCTGGCAGCAGGGTGGCCCCAAGCTCAAGCGTTGGAAACCGGTGAGCGTTCCGCTTGACTGCACCGTCAATCGGCCCTTTCGGGCCAGCACACAGCGGTCCACTCTTCAATCACGACTCGCCATGCGCGGGTGGTTAGGTTGGGGGCAAAGCTTTTCCAACCTCGCGCGTGCCACCGCCTAGCGGTTGTCACAGAGCGGGCAAGTGAGCACGGCGGCGCCGTCCAAGTCCAGCAGGCCATGCCCTGGAACCAATCGCAGTTGGCGGCCGCATTCCAGACAAGCGCAACTGATCCGCGTGACCTGCAAGAGCGAGCCGTCGGCCCGCCGCACACCCTCAACCTGATCGATGAAGAAACGTCCAATGTTGGGCATGAAGATGAACAAAAAGCTGAACAGAGCGGAATGCATATGATGCACCGCGACAACCCCACCGGAACCAGATGAGAAAATTGGATTCTGAAGAATTCATCTACGGGGTCGTCCGCGCAGTCCGCACGCCAGATACCGCTGTCCGATTCCTCTATTGCCGTCGCAGGAGCATGATAAAGAGGCGGGCTGCACGGCGACAGCCTTAGGCACAGGGAAGTCACCGAGCGGCGCTGTTGGAACGCGCTGAGCCAGTTCGTTAACCAGCAAAAGGCCAGACCGGCGGCCAGTCGGTTGCGACCACTGCTGAGGGTGTGTGTCGCGCGTTGCCCTAAAGAGGCCGCCTGCTAGGGGTGCCGATCACGACGATGCCCTGAACTGCCGGGGCGTCACCTAGGGCGAGGGGGAGTCACCCCGTTGGTTCGGCGGCGCCAACTGGGGTCAGCGCCATAGCGGAGATTTTCACGATTGTCGCGTCCATCGGACGCACGGACATCTTGCTAGGGCGAACGTCAAGCGCCAGTGAACGCGCTAGGGTCGACCCGTGCGCGAGGGCTACCCAACTTGGATGGCGGCAAGCGCGTCTTTGGTTGAGAGAGGGCAGCCATAGTGCCACCCTTGGCCAATAGCCTCTGGAGCAATCCGGTAGAGCAGCAAATCTTGCGCCTCTGATTCGACGCCTTCTGCGATGACATCCAGCCCAAGCTCACGTGCGATGCGATACATCCCTGGCAAAACGGGCCGCAGGGGGGAGTCCTCGTTGATAGCGGCCACGAACATGCGATCGATCTTGATTCCTCGAAATGGCGATTGGGCGAGGTGGGAGAAGTTGGCGCTGCCGGTCCCGAAGTCGTCGATCAAGAACCGGTATCCCAGAACTGAGAGGGCCTGCATGTTGCTCTTTGCGGCAGCGGACACGAGTTCTTCCCGCTCGGTGATCTCGATGCGAATTTGCTCTGGCAACACGCCAAAATCGTTGGTGACGCTGCCGATGTAGCGAACGACGCACTCTTGGGCCATGTCCACGGGCTCGGCATTGATGCTTACGTAGAGGTTCCTATGCTCCCTCAGCGCGGGGGCGAGATCATTCATGGCACGGGCCAGCACGTATCGAAAAAGATCAGGACTCAGGCCGAATCGGTGGGCGATGGGCACGAAGATGGCCGGCGGGATTTCATCGTCTCCCGGCGGGCGCCAGCGGCTGAGCGCTTCAAATCCCACGAGCTCCCGCGTGCCAATTCGACGCAGTGGCTGGTAGGCCAGTTCGATCTCGCTGCGCTTCAGTGCAAGCACCAACCGTTGCTGGATGGTTTGCCGAGCCGTGATTTGGTGTTTGATCAGCAAGAACGCGAGCAACAGCCCTACCGAGGCACCCGCTGCCAGGATGGTGGTGAGCAACGCCGAGGGCAGTTCGGACACCACGTGCCTAGGGCTGGTAACGAACGCGCAAACGTCGGCCACCCGGCTGCAATGTTGAGCTTGGACGAGAGACGGGGTGCCGACGCGGCTGGTCGGGGACAAGGTGCGGAATGTAAACGATCGGTCCTTCGTTTCGATGCTGATGGAGCTGCTGCGCGCAGGGTCCAAGCTCTCGAAGGCAGACGGGGAGGACACGGTGAACGTGTCGCCTTGGGCGATCAGATTGGACCCGGTGTAGGGGGAGCCAACGAGATCCGACGCGTGCCAAAGCCGGACAGCGCCGCTGGAGAAGCGTGGGGCGGGGAGGGTGTAGGGGCGCGAGCGCCCCCAGAGAGCGCTGCAGACAAGGCGTCCGTCTCGGATGCGACCGATGTCGCTCATGTAGATGGAGCGGAACGCGATCTCCTTTAGTGAGTCGATGTCGGTGTCGGAGCAAGGCGGCTGTCCGATGCGAGAGGCTTGTTCGGCCGCTACGCGCCGGTTACGAGATATGGCCTCCGCGCGCGTCACCGCGGCTTCCGCCACTGCCTCCGCCCCTTCCTTGTCACGCACGTAGAGGATGGCTTGGGCGACCGCGAGCATCGCCAAGAGGCACACCGCCGTGGCTCCTATTACGGTCAAGACGTAGCGACGCCGATTTTCTCGAACGCTCAAAGCAACCCCCGATCTGAAACGCGCCATCGCTTCGCTTGGCTTCTCGCCTCATTTACCTTGTTACAGGTTTATCGGCAAGCTTTCCATGAACTTCAGCCCCAGCTCCACTGGCTTGCAAGCCTCGATCGAACAACCATGCATCTGCGTCTGAACTGTACAGCAATAGGCCGTGAGCCCGGCGATCGCCAGCATGGCCACCCAGGACCTGCTGGTGGCAGCGCAGCTCCAGGCTCGATACCTCAACGCCAGCATGGGGCGGACCGTCGCCGGCGGACGGTTGCTATTGGGCTTTTTGAAGCCTGGCCAGGCGGTGGTCAAAGACTTGGGCCCGATTTAGCCCTGCCAATTTGGTCACTCGGACCGTTCAAAGCACTGCCCCAGTCGAGCGCCGGCTGACGGGCAAGTGCAGCCGCGCCTGCAGCGTGATCGGGCTTTTCTCCCAATTTTTAGCTTTAGTCAGAATAACCCCCTTTGTGGGTTTCGCGTGTCGGTGTATCCCAAACGTATGACGTTCGCGATGCGTGCGTCTGACACCGACCAACGAAACGAAAGGGGGGAACATGTTCATTGGATTTAGACTGACGAAGCGGCTTGTCGTCAACGTCGTGGTTGCCCTGGTGCTGGCGCGATTGCTGTTCATGGGCATGGACGGCTTGGACCGGTTTTCCGACACGTGGAACCGCACGTTTGGGGCGAACATGCCCAACGCCAGCGGGTTGCGCGGGGCCGTCAACGGCGCACGCCAGGTGTTCCCGTCGGGGTTGGACGAGTATGCGCGCCAGGCCGAACTGGACGCGGCGCAAAGCACCAAGCTCATGGATGTTTTTGCCAGCGTGTTCGGGCGCGTGAAAAACGAGGAGGTGATGCTGCCCTCGACCATCAATTCCGCTGGAGGGGAGGGCTCGATCTATGACCGCTACGACCATTGATTTTGAGTGGCTGTCCATCCTCTCCGGGTGGTCCTTGCTCAACGACAGCGCGGCGCTGCTGCGCACCCCGGGCCAACGTTGGGCGGGCTTGGAGGGATTGCTTATCGGCTACGGCCTCATCGCTGGACAGTGGTTCGTCCTGGCCACCATGGCCGGAGCGCTGGCATGACCACCGTGGGCGCGATGCTGGCCGCCATGTTGGCTGCAGCGTTCCTGGCCGTGGCCGGTATCCATTGGGTCAACGCCCGGCACGCCAGCGGGGCGCTTCGTGAGCGCTACCGCTTGCGGGCCCAAATTCTGGCCGGTTTGGCGTTGGCGTGGGTGCTCACCCTGGCGAGGCTGTCCACGTGAGCCGGCCACCTTATGTGCAGATGGCCGTTCGCGTGCCACGGCAGCTGAAAGATCGGCTGGAACAGGCGGCAGCCCGGGAGGGGCTGCATGCCAGCGAAATGGTTCGCTTGTTGCTCTGCGAGGGCTTGGCACGCCGTGCGGCGATCAATAGGCAGGGCGCTTCACGATCCGGTGGTTGAGCAGCGGCCGAATAAAGTTGGCCGGCGTGGACTTGTCCAATGGTTGGGCGCGCACCTGGTATTGCCCGCTCTCGCACAAGCGCAACAACTCAGCTTCGTCGTGGATCTCGCGCTGGCCATCCTTGGTGTTGCCCATCTTGGCCACCCGGAACGCCACGTTTCCCGTGTCTCGGTCCCTCATCCGCACCGGGACGATCACCCTTCCATCGTGGCGAACCAGGTGGAAGGCTCGGGCAAAACGGTCGCCGTTGGACGCCCTAGCTGGTGAAATCGGGTCAGGCGGCGTGGCACGCTGGATCGGTGCCGGTGCCGGTGCCGGTGCCGGGCGAGGCGGAGCTGAAAGGGGCTGCGCTGGGGCCTTGTGACCCAACGCTTGGCGCGCCAGCTGCTTCTTGCGGCCCGGTTCGGTGGCGGTGTCACCGTCGATCCAGGCTTGAAAGGTCCCGTTGGCCGGGCTGGGGTGCGACGCAAACACCCATGTCCGGCCTTGGGCGCTGAAGGCTACCTCGTTGATTTCTTGGAAGTCGTTGAATTGCTGGCGCATGAGCGCCTTGACCCCCTTCATGTAGGCATCGGTGGTCCCCAACAAGACCACGCGCTCCACACTGTCAGGCAACGGGTCCAGGTGGCGTGCCACGCATGTTTTCATGGCTTCCAAAGGCAACGACGAACGAATGGCCTTGGGCATGATGGTGCCACTGCTGACCAGCTTGCCGTTGTCCATCACCGACAACCCGCAGCGCACCAAGGAGGCGGCGCCCATGTGGCGGCTTTCGGCGGTCAGGGCGTCGTTGATCGATTGCCCACCCAGATCGATCCCAAGCTCGTGCAATACAGCTGCGAGGCGAGGGCGCATAGCACCCGCGAAGGCGACCCCATCGAAGCTCCCGTGTTGGGCGGCGGCAATTTGGGTGGCCCCCTTGGAAAAGCCCAGGACCAAGGTTTTAGGGACGCTGGTTCCCCAGTAGCCGGGATTGGCACGGAGGTGCCAGCCTCCCTCTACACGCACATCAAGTCCTGGTGCATGGCATGCGCGGCACGCCTGCCAGCCGTGGTGAGTTGTCATGGGGCCTCCGCATGATCCTTGAAGGCCCATACAGTTAAAGCACGTGCGAGCGGTATGCAAGAGCTTTTTGTCGGCTAAATGTGGCGGAAAAATGGGATGGCATGGGATGGCGTGCAATAGCTGCATGGCAGCACGGTGTGGAGTAGCCTGACACCATCATACGAAGGTCAATGGCATGGATGATCCGGCTGAGTTGAACATGGAAGCGTGGCCGGCTGAGGTGGTCTTCGTGCCCTACGTCGGCCGCGGCTACTGGAAGGGAGTTGAAGGGCGCCGCGTCTTGCTACTGGGCGAGTCCCACTACCGGGAGGCTGGGTGGACCGACGACCCCGTCGTCACTCGTCCTTTCACCCGTGAAACGTTTGGCGACATGCAGACTTGCAACAGGAAAGGTGGTGGCAAGTTCTTTGATGAGCTGGATCGCCTGCTGACTGGTCAAAGCAGCCCAAATGTTGTGGATGCCGCCCACGCCTGGCAGCACGTTGCATTTTGCAACTTGTCCCAGCGCTTTGCCGGCACGAGAGCTGGACACCGTCCGTCAGGAACCGACTTCAGTCAAGGCGGGAAGTTGTTGGTAGAGGTGATCCTCCCTCTGCTCCGGCCAGAGGTGATTCTGGTGCTCGGCCGCACCGCTTGGCGAATGTTCGATCACGGGAAGCGGTCGGACCAGCCTACCTTCCAGGCTCGCCATGCAAACTCAGAGGGCAGGAGGCGGCGCTATCTGGAGGAGCGCCACGTATGGTCTCTCGATTATGGCAACGGGGGGGCGTGGATGACTTGGGTCTACCATCCATCTTGGAACGTAGATTGCTGGGAAGATCGTGCCGCAGCTCTGAGGCATCTTTTGAAATACGCGAATGAAGGGCAAAGGATATGACGCACAATTCGTTGAAGGATGCGATCCGCGATGCGCTGGAGCCGCGTGCTGCCACGCGGCAGCCCACGGCGTTGGACATCGCACAGGAGGCCAGAGAGGCCAAGGCCAGCCTGGAATCGAACATGTCCTGCATGGCCCGCATCACTGTTCCCGCCGGCAGTGAGCGCCATCGGGTGACCTTCCAGCTGTTGCGGGCGTCAATGGACTACGGGCGTGCGTTGCTGTTCCTCCTAGAGACCCATCCCGTCGATCTTCCAGCGGTGGCCTTGGCAATGCACCGCTCCCAGATTGAGCAATTCCTGCGGGCGGTGTTTGTCCAGTTCCTTGCCGACGACGAACAGCTGGAGGACTTTCTCCAGGAAGATCGCGGCCCCCGAAAGAAGAACGAGAAAGGAAAGTGGGTGGCTATTGCCCTCAAAGACTTGGCCGCAGACGTGGAGCAGGCCATTGCACGCATCGGGCAGGACGATGGGCCTCAGAAGCTGGCTCGGACGGTGACCAATTCGTGGGATCCTCTTTGCGGACTGGTTCATGGCGCGAAGGCCATTCGGGTTATGTATCAAGATCCCAATGGGCAGATCGGGGCGCACGTGCCGGCAGCCATTCTTTTTCAGACCACCGTCAACGCGGTGGCCACAACCAACTTGTGCGTCATTGCAGCACTGACAGCGGTTGGGGTTGGGGCCTTTGAGGAAAGCCCCGTTGTTGAGCAGTGCGCCAGCGGAATGCTGCACTACATGCAACGGAGGAAAGCTCGCATGGAAGAGCTGGCCTGGCCGCCTTAAAGGACCGGACGCACATTGTCGCGCGGCTCTGTATCCCCACCAACGATCGCTGGCGGGGAGAGTTGCAATCGGAGGTCTGCGAATCCTCGGTTTAGGCGGCGTGCCTTCTGACCAAGGGATTCCCAGGTTGAGTCTGCGGCGTCGAATGGAGGCTTTTCGTTGAGGATCAGCTGGGCCGATGCCTTGAATCTCTCAAGAAGTGCTGCTTCATGCCCCGGTGGGTTCAGTGCAACGCGGCTGCGGGCCTCCGCTGCGTTGAGCTCTAGCATGTTTAGTTCGATCAGCGTGGCCATGGCAACGGCGGACCGGGTGGGCTCCGTCCTATTGCGGCGGCAGAGGTGGGTGATCCATGTCCACATGGGGTCGATTCGTCCTTGTTCGCCGACGCCCTAATCCTTGCCGGGCGGCAACAGCTGCTCGATGAGCGCGTTGCGCTTTTTTTCGGACAGTTCGCCAAGTTTGCCCAGCAGTTCGGCAAAACGTTCCTGCTGAGCCGCGCTCTGCTCCCCCAAAGCCAAGATCGCATCGGCCATCGCCGGGCTGGTTGCCAAGAGATAGGCCGGGGGCACCTCCAAGGCTTGGGCCAGCTCGAAGAGGGCTTCCAAGCTGATCGACATGCCCTCTGATTCATACCGAGAGATGCGTGCCGACGCCGTGTCCTTGTCCATCCCCATCCTCACTCCGACTTCGCGTTGGCTCAAGCCCCGGAGGACGCGGGCTTGGCGCAGGCGCGCGGCCACCACGGTTCGGGGAACGGGCGGGGCGGCGGTCACGGGCTGAACGGATGCAATGCAGGCATGCGGACAGGATGACCCAGAGGCTACGTCCCGGGTAGACTCTACGTGGCACGTAAGTTGGCTGCAAGATCCCAAATCTATCGGTGGGAACAGGGGGTTCCATGAAGGGAGTTAAAAGGGCCGTGCTGACCGGGGCTTTTGCCCTGACTGCGGCGGCTGGAGCGCAGGCGCAATCGGGGGCTGGATCGGATCTGCTTCGCCAGATCGGCCGAGCCATCCAAGGCGCGCCCAAGGTGGTGAGCGACAGGGCGAGAAGCCCCTACCTTGAGCCGGCAGGGACCTATTGGGATCTGGATCAGGACGACTTGGAAGGGGCTCAGCACCTGCGGGTCGGGGTGACGGCTGTCGGGGGCGGGGGCGTGGACACCTGCGACATGCAGCTGCTGGCGATGGCCCATTCGGCCTATCGGATCGACGCCGACAAGCGCCAGTGGTGCCTAAGGCAATGGTGGCTGATGGACACGAAGGCCCACGGCGCCAACGGTGTCTCGGGCAATGATCCGGCTGCCATCGAGCGCCGATATGGGCCGGCTTTCGATGCGCGCCAGGAACGCTTCAAGGGCATCCGGCGGTTTGCCATTCGTCCCACCTTCCAAGCCTTGGGCGATGTCGCCTACCGAGCCGACCGTGGGGTGCTGGAGGGATTCATCCCCATGCCTCAGGTGTCCGCGGCTGGGCAAAGCGTCACCGGCAACGGCTTTGTGCCGTGGGTCCACCGCACCGCCGGTGGTGTGTCCAGCCCACCCAACGCCGGCCGCTTCCACCTTCTGATCCGAATGAATGCCCAAGAGGCCGCCAACCTGGCGCGACAAGGTCGCAGCTACCGAGACGACCTGGTGGTGTTCTCCGTCAACCGGGTTTGGGTGGACGGCACGGTGCCGAAGATGGACGTGACGATAGAGAGGGTTCGGCTCGGATACCGCGACGAAACGATTGACGTTGATTTGACCAAAACGCAAGGAGCTCCGGCATGAAAGCAACCCTCGTTTCCCTCACCCTGATCACCGCAGGGCTGGCTGCCTGCAGCAGCAAGGCGGATTTTCCCACCGTTGAACAAGTCGCCCACGCTTACGAGGCGCATGCCAATGCCAACCTCTCTAGCGAAATGGGCCAACGAATCGAGGTCCGGGGTTGGAAAGACCTCACCGCGGATTGCACCTCCACTGGTCCCCAGCGGGCCACGTGCGTGACCGGTGGAACGCTGGACGTGGTCGGGTTCCAGGGCGGGCAGCAGTTGAAGCCCGATCCCGTTCCCGTGCCGTCGGCTTACGACTTCGTCTTTGAGAAGCAGCCCGCCGGCTGGGTGCCGGTCGGAGCCCAGAAGAAGGGCTGACCTTGCCAAGGCGCGGAATCGCGCTATGCATTGAGGGAACACCACTTCAAGGAGGTCCCATGCCTTACAACGCTCACCACACCCCCGGCGGTCACATGCAGTGGGGCTTGCTGGCACCGGCCACCGTCATCCTCGGTGGTGCAGGCCTGCTGTTTCTTGCCGGGGCCCAAGAGATCGGCCAGAACGTGGGCTACGGCTGGCAGGCCGGCCTGGCAGTCGCTGGTGGGGCAGCCGTGCTGCTCTTGCTGCTCCTGCTCTACGTGTTGAACTGGCGAGCGGCCCGAGTGCGCGCGGCAAGGGCAAGCGGGCTACTGGTCTCGCCTCGCAAGGGCGGCTTCGGAAAGGGCGCCATGATGGGCATGTTCTTCGTCGTTGCCCTGCAGCTGGCCAGCGTTGCCGTGGGCCTGCTCTACCCGGGGTTGGAGGAGGGTGAGCGAAACTTCTTCAGCTACGTGCCTCCGATGGCTCTGATGGCACTCCTGCCCGTGGCGCTGATCGCAGGTGGCGTCGTAGGCAATCTCTGGCGCTCCACCAGCCTGTAAGATCAGTCCATGTCCTTTGGGGCCCCCGCGAGGGGGCCCTTTTTTGTGCAAAGAACAAAGCCCGGCGCCCCCGCCGGTCGCCTCGCGCCGGCTTCTGTAAAAGCGGGGGTGGGAAAAGAGCAGATGACGCCTTCGGCACGATAAGTGATGTTAGGAATAACTGCGGCCTTGGCTCCGCAGTTTTTGATTTTAGTCAAGATTTTGTCCACCAAAACCGTGGACAAATTTTCGTGGTGATCTACCTTAAATTCATGGGAAGGCAATCGTGCCAACCGACAAACAAGGACCTCGCCATGAACCACACGATGCTCATCACAAACGACACCATCACCGTCAAGGAGGCTCACGAAGCTGCGCATGCCGCTGCCAGCACTTTGTTTGACCAGTTGTCTGGGTATACCTTTTCGACCGGCGCGGCGGGCTATCTCTATCCCGCGTTCCAGTCTTCCGCTGAGGACGCATTGCTGGCTTTCCTGCTGAACCGCAATTGGGCTGAGCTGGGATGCGAAGACGACGAGCTGTTGGCTGACCAAACTGTCTCCGTCAACGTGGAGCGTCAAGAGGACGGGCAGCTCCTTTATGAGGTGGTGTTCGACATCGAAGGGTCGGATTACGGCACCAATTGCAGAGTCAAGGACCTGGAGACGCTGGACGAATGGTTCGATGAAGAATGGATCGGCGTGGACTGAGATGTGCTTACAAAAGCTGTCACGTGAGAACAATCCATGTCCTTTAAGGCCCCGCGAGGGGCCTTTTTTGTGCAAAGAACCAACCGCCGGTCGCTTCGCGCCGGCTTCTATAAAAGCGGGGGTGGAAAAAGAGCAGGTGACGCCTTCCGCGCGATAAGTGATGTTAGGAAAAAGTGCGGCCCCAGCATCGCAGTTTTAACTTTTAGTCAAGATTTTGTCCGCTGTAGCCGTGGACAAATCTCCTGGGCGATCTACCTTGAATTTGTGGATGGGCAATCGCGCCTTCCAAAGACCATCAAGGAAATCAACATGAAAATCCATCACCTCATCAGCGACGGCAACCAAGCGGTCGCCATCACGCAATCGGCTTCGAGTGGTGGTGGTTACGCGCACCCGGTGAAGCTCTCCGCCATTCGCTTCAACGTGCAAGACGCTGAAGCGGCGCTTGGCGAGCTTAACAGGTCTGGCCACCGTCACGAGAAGGCGTTCGAAGTGATTGAGCGTTGGGACGTCGATGCTCGCAACCAAGGGCCAAAGTCAAAGTTCGGTCGAACCCTTGCCGCCCTCGTGGACGAAGCGCAGGGCCACTTGAAGGGGCCGGTGATCTACGAAGCCAAAAGCATGGAGGAGGACACCGCGCGTGCGCTCAATGCCGCAGCGAAGCAAGCCAGGCTTTCGCAGGTCCTTCCTGCTGCAGGTGGTCCGAGCATGATCATCGGTGGGGAGGTGTGGAACCCGCGCCAAGAGGCGCAGAGCCAAGCTCCAACTCCGGCGGCCGCCCTGGAAGCTCCCCGTCAGCGCGTGCGTCTGTAACCGCCGTCCAAGGAAAGAGAAGTGCTTAAACCCGTCCCTTCCCCAAAACTTGTCACCCTTCCGTCCTCCCGGGGCTACTCCCGTGATTTGGAGCGCTTGCAGGCGGCCGCCGCACGCGCGCAGGTCACCCGAAACGAAGCCGTGCGCCAAGTGCTCGCCATGTATGCCGCCCACCCTTACGCACTGAGCAAGCATCGGCTGGGTGGGGAGAGGGACGTGCGCCTGGCCTACCTACCGCTGCAGCGCAGCGTCTTGGAGGCGGTGGAGCAGGGCGCGGTGAACGCTGGGATATCCACCGCAGAAGCGGTGCGCCAGATCATCCGTGACTACGTCCAAGGACATCTGCTTCGGAACCAGGTTCGGGGCAGCCGGCATGGGTGACCGCCGCCCACCACCGCCAGGAAGTCCGAGCGCTGAGCTGATTCACGCGTGCGTCGATGGAAGTCTTTTCCGCGCTCTACAGGCCCTGCGGCAGGGCGCCAACCCCAATGCGTGGCGCCTCAACGAAGGTCCTGCGCTCCATTCCGCACTTGCCTGGCCCCGCATCGTCGAAGCCCTCCTGCAAGCTGGTGCGCACCCTCAAGAGAGGAACCACTGGTGCGAGCGCCCGCTGGAAAAGCTGGCGGCAGACTACCAGCTGAGCGACGACGCCGACGAGCGCAGCCGACTTGAACAGACGGCGTTGCTGCTGTTGCGGCTGGGCGGCAACCCTCACCGGGGCGGCCCGTTCTGGAACACGCCATCGCTGAAGGCGGCGATGCCGCACGTGGTGGCCACGGTGGAAGCCGAACAACGCGCTGTCCATCTGGAGCAGGCATGGGCTGCCCGGGGAAGTGTCAGTGCAAAGCGGACAAGGCTGTAGAGCCAACGGCCCAGCGCCGCCACCGGTCGCTACGCGCCGGATTCTGTAAAAGCAGGGGTGGAAAAGAGCAGGTGACGCCTTCGGCGCGAGAAGTGATGTTAGGAATAACTGCGGCCTTGGCTCCGCAGTTTTTACTTTTAGTCAAGATTTTGTCCACCACAACCGTGGACAGATTTCCAGGGCGGTCTACCTTGGAATCAGGAAGAACGCAACGCTCTTCCCACCGACTGGAACCGCCGACATGACCCTTTCTCTTCTCGCCATCGCTGCCCCCATCGCCCTTCCTTTCAGCGTTTGGTTGGCCCAGCGCCTTGAACGCTGCATCGATCGTGCCCTTTGGGCGCACTGAGGGAAACGCCATGACCACGCGTGCCGCCCGCCACCGCTATTACGCATACGAGCGCCGCGATGGCTCTGTGTGTTACCTGCCAAAACTGTTGCACGAGGGAATTCAGCGCTACCCACGAACGATCGCGCACTACCACCTGGTGCAATGGTTGGGGGTGTCAAAACTACTCAGCCAGGACGAATACAAGCAGATGGCGTGGATGGGTGCGAACCGTCCGATGGCTAGGCAAGCTGCTGTGGCTTAGGCACACAACTTCATGGCGAAGCTACTGCCCAATTCAAGCCCCTCGCGCTCCGCGCGGCCCCATCGCCCGGCTCTCCGGTCAAGGGTCATTCCAGGGCCCGTGTCCTCGCTCCGCTGCGGGCCGCGCCAGCCCTTCCATTTCCTCCCTTGACCGCGCCGAGCGGTGGGGCGGTGGGTTTTCCATTCCAGGACATCCGGACCGGATGCCCTGGACCGGGCCATTACTCATCAGCGAGGTGCGCTCCATGTTTGACGAATTCGACCTTATCCATTCCTACACCCGCGCCCAGGCGATCGAGGACGGCGTCTTGGTGGACGTGTCCGACGTGGCCAAAGAAGCCGGCCTCAAGTTGCCCGTGGCCATCACCCGCACTGCGTGGGCACGCTACGTCGAAGTGCCAGCGGGACTGGAGGTGCGTGGGCAGTCGGTGGACGGCCGGCTCTGGGACGTGCTTTTCATGCTCCACGTGGCCATCAAGCGGCAACAGGGCAACGGTTCGGAGATCCACTACCAGCTCCACGTGGCTCTGCCCGATGCCGGCGACTGGTTGTCGAACGAAGCCCACCTGGAGGCCGGGTCTGGCCTGACGCGGTCCACCCATCGCCTGGTTACCTTGAAAGCACTGTGTGGGCCCGGGGACTCCCTGGAGCCGGTGGTCACCATCATGCTGCCCAACGCGGATTGAGAAAGGAGGGTGCAGGACATCGGCCCCCCATCGTTTTCCCGTGCTGGTCCCGCCGCTACCATGGCGAGACGACAAGGGAGGAGTAGGGGATGGAAAAGTTCGATTGGTCGAAGGTGGAGTTTGCACGCACACCCTGGCGGAGCCGGGTTATCCCGGACGCGTTGCCCATCCTCATCCGGTGGGCGCAGGAGGGCGAAGCTCATTCCTACAGCGACCTGGCCCAAGAGCTGCACGACACCTTCGGACACGAGATCAAACCCCGCAAAGACCTCTACGGCACCGTCGCCGGGGGAGTGGCCCAGGCCCTGCAGTGGCTCAGCGAGCAGTGGAAGGAACCCATCCCGCCCCTCCACGCAATCGTCGTCAACAAGAACACGAAACACCCTGGCGAGGGTGCCATAACGATTTCGCCGGCCTACTTCGCGGGCAAGAAGTTGGACACCGAGGAAGAGCGCCGCGCGCACTTGCGAGAGGCGATGGAAGACGTTTTCACCTATCCCAATTGGGACCAGGTCGCCCGCGCTCTGGGAGCCACCATGCTGACCCCGTCCGCCGGGGCGGTTGAAGAGGTGGCAGCGGATGCGCCTCTTCCCCTTCCTAAAGTCCAGGAGGGTGGCAGGCCAGAAAGCGATGAGCACAAAGCGTTGAAGGCGTGGGTGGTCAGCCATCCCGAAGAGTTCGTGGACTTTGGGAGCTTCCCCGCGGGGAGCAACGAGAAGTTGTTGAGCTCGGGTGACCGACTGGACGCGCATTTCGATAACGGAAGACATCGTCTGGCGGTGGAAGTTAAAACCAGCAAGTGCTCAGAGGACGAGCTCCAGCGCGGCGTTTACCAAGCGGTGAAATACCGCGCCGTTCTTCGGGCCGAGCAGAAGGCGATCCGTCACGTGCCCAACGGGGAGGCGATCTTGGTCTGCACGCGTGCGCCAAACAAGGAAACCCGGGCGCTCATCAAGCGGCTGCAGGTGCGGTTCCAGCAAGTGCCGCTGGAGGCGGAGCAAGAATGAAGCCTGAGGAACTGGAGCAACGTATTCGCCAAATCGATGGATTCGTTCGGGTGCTCACGCAGGAGTGCCACATCCTCGACGAGCGCCGGCACATCCTGTCCCCACTCATTCAAGATCCCGAGATCCAGGCAGGGCTGAAAACCAAGCTGGACAAGACGCCGGGTGCCAATGCCTGGAACCACCTGGCGCCGCTTCTTGGACAAGACTTGGTGCGCGATCAGTCACGGCTTTTCCTCGACAACCATTGGCGGTCCGGAAGCCTGACGAACCTTTGGCGCAAGCTCCAGGCAGATCCCGCGATCAAGAGGCACTACCGAGAAGCCTACGGTCGAATGTTCGACCACTTCGACGACGAGCCTATCAGTGACCTGCCGCCCGAAAGCTCGGCTGTTTTCCAGGAGAAGTTCAGACAGAGCGATCGGGACGAAAATTACTCGCGCTTCGATAGTGGCTGGGAAAAGGTCTCCAATGAAATGGTGAGCCTTACGGCTGATCCCGTGGCAGCGAAGATCAAGACCTTGCGGGACAAGCACCATGCCCACCTGGAAATGCGAAAGTTGGACGAGGAGCCCGGCGCCTTTGACATCAACACGCTTGGGTTGACGTTCAATGAGGTCTTGGCTTTTGGTGATCGTTGCCAAGCCGCCGTGGCAGAGCTGGGGCTGCTCTTGACCGGAACCAGTTGGGATCCACAGCAATACGCATCGGTTCACGAAGCCCAGGGCAAGGCGATGTGGAAAACCTTGGCTGGGGTTTGACTTCGAGGCACAACAGCGAAGAGCCCAGAAGCCGCCGCAGGTGGCCAAGCCACCTGCCTTCTGAAAAGCACGCTTGGTGCGAGGGCATTGCCTCCGGTCGGTTTTGGAGAGCCGAAGCTTTGCCACTTCGAACGTGAGGGATGCCCCCGCCTTCTTTGCCGTCAGGGGCACTTGAACTCAAAGCCCACCCAGTCGCTCGCTCCCAGGTCTTGCCAGTAGAACCGTGCGCCTGGACCCACGACGCTGCACGAGCAAGCCGCCGGCCAAACCGCGGTGCCTGGGTGGTTGACGAAGCCGTAACCTGGCATCGGAGTTAAGTTGGCGCGCAGCGCGTAGACACAGGCTTCCAAAGCCGGTGTTGGGCGGGTCACGCCAGGTGGCTCTGGCGTAAACGTGGGGGTGTCGTTCGTTTCGTATTGCCAAGTGCATGCCAACGAGGTGGCTTGAAGCTCGGCCAGGGTCCGGGGAGCGTTGCAGAAGATCGCCCAGCCGTAGTGCCCTCCGTCTCCCCACGAATGCCAAGATCGCCCGGTGTATTCGGGAAACGTCGGAGGTGGTGCGTTGGGGGTGCATGTATTGGCCTCGTTGCGACGAACCCCAGTCTCCGCCCAATTTGTCCAAGTGGTGAACGTCGGGCTGGGCAGCGACCACGTGGTGGCCGGGCAGCTGTATGTCCCAGTCCTCGTCCGCCGCTGCTCGGCCTGCCACGTGTGCGATCCACTCTGGCCCGCCGGGCAAGCGGCCGCCGTGGTGACCCACTGGGTTTCCGCTTGTGGGAAAGGCGCTGGGCACGCCGCGCAGGTGGTGTTGGTTTGGGTCCATGTGTTCCACGAACCGGTGCCCGTGCACGAGAAGGTCCGCTGCTGCCCAATCGCGCCAAACTGGCCTGCAGGGCATCCCACGTTGCGCGTCTCGGGAGCAGGGCACGGCGTGCAGGTGCTGCTGGTCGTGGTCCAACTGCCGGCCGTCGTGGACCCAGCCCACGCCTCGTAAACGCTCGGGTCGGGTCCGCAGTGGTGACGGCGGTTCTGGAACACCTGGCCCACTTGGCCCATTGGGCAGTTGATCGTTCGGTTCTCGCTCCACTCTTGGCACGGCGTCGTGGTGCTGATCGGCGGCGGCGTGACCGGCGGTGAAGTGGGCGGAGCCGGAGGCGTCACGCTCACCGGGGGAGCGGGCGGCGTGACCGGTGGGGGTGTAGCAGGTGGGGCGCTAGGCGGCGGGGCGGATGCTGGCGACATCGGCGTGGAAGGCGCGACCGGCCCCACGGGCCCTACTGGGGTTCCCACGGGTGGAGAAACGGGAGGCGTGACCGAGGGCGTGGCGGGCGGCAATACCAGCGGCGATCCGGTCCATTCGCCCCCCAACAACCCGTTGTGGTAGACGAAGACCACGCGCGATTTGTCCGCACACGTGCGGCCCAGCAATCCCACGTCGAGCTGGCCGCCCGTGTTTCGAATCACCGAAACGTCCGACACCTGGGCGTCCCACACCCCGCCCGCGTTGGCCGCGACCAGGTCCACGCACGCTTGGCGAGGAAGGCCGGCGTAGCTGACGGAGAACGAATCACCGAAGCGTTCGACGGTGTAGGGTTGGACGTTTACCGCGCCGCCCCAAGCGTTGGTCAAGACGCTTTCCCCGACGCCGAGTTGGGATTCAGGGGCCAAGCCATCGACCACCACGGCCGAGGTGCTCACCCCGCGGAACGTCCCCACCATCCCAAAACTGCTCTCGATACGTCGGGACAGCTCGCGCAAATTGCGCGTTTCGCTGGCCACCTTGGCCTTTGCATCGACCTGGCCGAAGAACAGGAACATCGCGCCCGTTGCGGCGGTCACAACGCCCAGCGCCAGCAAGGCCTCGGTGAGGGTGAAGCCCAGCGCGCTGCGCACGCCTTTGGACAGGCGGGTGAGGGTGGGCGAACAGCGGGGGCGGATCGTGTGCGTCACGCATTCAGCATGCGATGCACCTTGGATTCCGCAAGCCCCTGTTTTTAGTCAAAAAAAGTTGGATTTTCCATCTTGACATTGCTCGGTGGTCTGGTTGCATGGGATCAAGGGAGTGGGGCGACCTACTCACGAAATCCGTTCTAAACAACCCAAGAGACCGCCGCCATGATTGAAAGCCCCACCCGCTCGGCCCGCCCCATTGCTGGCCTTCCTTTCGCGCACATCCCACCCACGGCTCCCGCGTTCCTGCCCGAAGGCAAGCTTCGCCGGCAAGCCCGGCTGGCCCGTCAGCAACGCCACTTCGAGCGCCAGCTGCGCAAGGAGCTGAAATGGAAATGACCACCGACCGGCGTGCTCAACGGCTTCTGGATGCCATCGAACACCGCAACCCACAGGCTTTGAAAAGAACCATTGCGGCCATCCGCGAGGCACGTCTGAAGGCGTGGAGGGGCTTGACGGCTTTCAGGTCCTTGGATCACCCGGTGGGGCCCAACGGAATTACCGCTTTCCACGTCGCTTGCATGGCGTGGCACGTGAACCAGCATGACCCGGCCAAACGGCAGTGCTACGACAAGATGGCCGGAATGTTGGCTGAAGCGGGAGCGGACGTGTTCGCGGAGTTCGGCCCGGCAAAACAACGCTGGACGATCATCGAAGCACTGCATGGCGCCGCGCCACCGTCTGTCAAAGCATGGATGGCCTCTCAGCCGTTCGATCTGCATTGCTCGGCGTCAAACACCGCCCACACGCTGCGGTGGGAATGCCGTCGTCCAGGCGCCTTGTCGGAAGCGTAGAAAAGAATCCAAGGGCTGAACGGCCCAAAAGGGTTGCAAAAACATGCACTTGCGCAACGGCGGCGTCGGGGTAGATTCGATGGGAATCCCTATCTACTCACGAAAGGATGTCCTATGCGACTGTGTAACTTCTCACTCAAGGGTGGCGTCGGCC
This sequence comes from Stenotrophomonas sp. STK17_22, assembly GCF_051983905.1. Classification (NCBI taxonomy): domain Bacteria; kingdom Pseudomonadati; phylum Pseudomonadota; class Gammaproteobacteria; order Lysobacterales; family Lysobacteraceae; genus Stenotrophomonas; species Stenotrophomonas sp. STK17_22. The sequence continues at coordinate 3,246,451 of NZ_CP197010.1, read as the reverse complement.
GCACGACGCTGGCCCTGAATCTTGCCGGGTGCTATGCCCGTGACCCCAGCCTGCGTGTGTTGGTCAACGACCGGGACCCCCAAGGCGGAGCCTGTGCGTTTGCCTCGCTGTCGGACGAAACACCGTTCAGTGTCGGGCGATCGCGCTCCCCTGGCTTCGACGTGGAGATCACCGACACCCCGCCGCGTCTGCCGGACAACGAGGTGATTCCCGATGCTGACCTCTACTTGGTGCCAACGTTGCTCGACGGGGCCAGCTTCCTCATCTTCCTGCGAACCGTGGATGTTCTTGAAAAGAAGGGAAAGCGTTACCTGCCCATCGCCAACCGGGCCAACGAGAAGCGGGCAGCCCATCGACGCCGCCTGGAGCACCCCAAGATGTCGGGCGCTATCCTGGTGCGGGATCGTGCGTTGTTTGCGGACTGCTACGAGGAGGGAAAGACCGTGTTCGACGCCAACGGCCGCTGGGCCCGGGTGGCCCAGGAGGAGATCCACGCCATGGCTGTCCGGGTGCGCGATACCTTGGCCGCTGGTGCAGGCCGGAGGGCTACGGCATGATGGAGCTTCCCTTGGTTTCCCTCCCAGACCTACCCATGGCGACCCGCAAAGCTCCTGCCAAGAAGGCTGCGACGAAGAAGGCCGTCAAGCGCACCTTGGATGACGTCAAGGACGTCACCCATGCCAAGCCCCGCAGGGCCAGCAAAGCGGCAAGCCTTCCGATCGCCCGCATCCCTGAGCACCTGTTGCTGGGGCCGGGCGACTACCCGGAGCGCAAGTCCTATTTTGACTACGACGACAGCCAGAAGGCGGGAAGCGTGGGAGGCAAGCGGGTTCACATGGTCATGCCCCGATCGGTCACCCTCCACGACTACCGCCGTCGGGAAGACGGGCTGCGCCACCACCGGGCCATGGTCACCATTCCTCCCAAGCTCCGCGAGAACATCGCCAAGCTGTTCGGCTTTGACGATTCGGAGGACGCTGGCAGTGAAGTCGCGTTGACCACCGCCATGGTGGCGTTGGCCGACTACGCGGCAGCGTCGCTCATCCAGGATAAGACGCTGCTGATCGTGAGCTCGCCGGTGGACGAGCACGCGGAGGACCGCAAGGCCGCCAGGGTGGCGGTGCGGAACTTGGGGATGAGCAAGAACGGAAAGATCTACTGACAGGGAGTGTCCCGCCATGCTCACGGATGACCAGTTGGATCAGCTTCGATACAAGGGTGAAGGCTCGGATCTGGACTACAAGGCTGATCGCTACCCGTTCGCGTCCGCCACGGATGACGCGAAGTCAGAGCTGCTGAAGGACATTCTGGCCATGGCCAATGCCCATCGGGACGGCACGGCCTACATCCTGATCGGTTTTAAAGAAAGCTCGCCGCACCCAGCTGAAGTGGTGGGTGTCCTCGCAGAGGGCGCAATCGATGATTCAAGAATCCAGCAGTTCGTTAACGAGAAGCTGGAGAGCAAGCTGGATTTCCGCTATGAAGAGCGAATCTTCGACGGGAAGCATGTGGCAGTCATTGCTATCCCCAAGCAATCGCGTCCGTTCTATCTCAAGAAGTCTTACGGCAAGTTGCCCAAGGATACGGTCTATATCCGGCGTGGAAGCTCGACTGCGGTAGCTTCCCCGCGTGAAGTGGCCATGATGGGGGCCGGCAACGCCATCCGGCCGCCGGCCAAGATTGACCTCGAGCTAATGGGACACGGCAACCTTCCGTTGGTTGAGAACTTCCAACTGGCATTTTACTGCTCATCCTCTCCCTACCCTGACTTCAGCACGGAAGAGCGATCATATGACCCCTTCGACAGGACGTCTATTTACATCAAGACGCACGAAGACAATCGGCATTTTTGGAGGGAAGCCGCGGAACACTTGTTCCTGAGAAGCCGCCTCGTCACTGTTCGAATGAAGGTAACCAATCGGTCAGAGTTCGCCTTGAATGGCGCAAAGCTGGAGGTATGGGCACTTGGGCCGAGTGATATGGCTGTGGATCTAAATCTGGTGGACGAGTTGCCAGAGATGCCCACGCCGAGGTGGAACATCATGACCCGTCGAATGCGACATATGGTTCCGGTAGCTCGACACGGGAGCCGCGCACCTCAGATGGAAGTGGACACCAAGGAAGGCCATCACGTATGCCGTGTCCGATTGGGCAGCCTGTTGCCGGGCGAGTCAGTGTTTGGGGACGAAGCCTTAGCCGTGCTCCCGGAACTCCCTGGTCCCCATCTTCTTAAGGTCCGGATACTCGCCCAGGAACTCAACCCACCTTTGTCCTTCGAACACATTTTCGAAGTTCAAGGAAAGAGCGAAGCGCTCGATCTGGACGGGTTGAAGTCACTGATCTATCAGTCCATTAATGGAACAAGAGCCGATTAGCGCTGCTGGGCTTTCTTTCAGCGTCCCAGTAAATAGACGGCGCGCTGAAAGCCATTGTTGGGCAAGATCGTCTACATCGGCCTGCATGGCTGCCCGCTCCCCGGGTAACCATGCCCTCAGCGTCCCACTTGCCACGCCCGCGTCTCGCTTCGCCAAACGCCGCCGTGCTTCCAACCACTGGGCCTTCGTTTCCCCCTCACGCGTTGCTTGGCGCTGGGTCCGCATGCGAACGGCGTTGGGCCTGTCGCTGTAAGCGGGGACGTGGTCTTTGGCCTGGCTAGGCCACGGTGCTTCGTGCGTGCCCTGTCGCCGCAGTTGGATCTGGCGCAGGCTTGGATACCGGGCCATCCACCGGTTCTCAAAGGTGCGGTCGGGGAGGGGATAAGTCTCTATAGGCAGGGGAACGACCAACGCGTGGAGGGCAATCAGCTGCCACACCGCCAATTGAAAAACATCCGCGGTCAACCGGAAGGCCACCACCTCGGGGTGTTCCAGCCATTCGCCCTGGTGCACGTTGCGCAAGAGTGCGGCCAAGTCGTTTCGCGTCAGATGGGCACGCTGGGCCAGTGGCCACCCCAACATCCAGCTGTCCGAATGTCGCTCCACGTGGACGAGGAACCGGGGGTGTATCCAGCGCTCTTGAAGCTGGGCAAGAACGGTGGCCGGCTTCGCAAAGCGCCCCACCTCGACCAGGTGGTTGTCGGAGCGCTGGAGGACAAGCAGCCGGTCGGCCAGCAGGGCCTCTAGGGTGTCTGGTGGCAGCCGCTGGCTCAACTCGGGCCAGGCCAACAGGTCACGGCTGCCCCGCTCGGTGATGCAGCGCTTGCAAGCCATGCGCAGGTTCTCGGTGTCCGTTGGGCCGCCCTGGCTCAACGGAACGAGCGGTGAAAGCCCCCAGGCGTGGCGACGATCCAAGTCCAGGGGAGCGGTGCAGAAAGCGCACGCAGGGTTCTCGGAGCGGCGGGCCACGTCCAGCCCCCAACGTGGGGTGGCAGGCCCACGGGCGGCATGGAAGGCCCGCACGCGGTGGGCAAACGCGTCCACGTCAGCGGTGGTCATGGGAGCGCTCCTGAAACGAAAGCAGGTGGATCATTGATGGGCCAATGGCGGTGAATGAAGGCCATGGCGCGCACCCTTGTTTGACTAAAACGAAATGGGACGAGGGATCTGCGATTTACTTCCAGGGGTTCTTTGGCTCCCCACTTGTGGTTCGGAAAACACGGTGTCGGTGTATCCAAGGGCGCTGCACACGTTTGACTAAAACCAACGTGGCTTGGGTGTCGTGGGGCGGTGCTGCGGGTGGGCGAGGGCATCCTGTTCTGGGGATTCGAGGCAATGGGGAACAGTGGGCTGGAAAACTCCGCACGGATTCCCGGGGTGGGGCATCGGTGGGCGTGAGGGGTGGAAGAGCGGGAGCGCTGCGTGGGCATGGCGTGGGCGGTGGTCCTGTGGGGGCGAGGGGGCGTAGACCACCAATAGCGCACCTGGGGCAACACGCAAGGGGCCGCCGAAAAGAAACTGCAAGAGCCCAACGTGGGTGGAAGCAGTGTCGGCAGTGGCAGAGAAGCAGGAGCCCGGACGGTTCCCCAGAGTCGTCATACACATGACGCACTGAAGTGGGAGTGCGTTTTTCGCCCAAAAATCGGCCTCACATCTGCCGAAACCTCAATGCAATCAAGGCCTGACCGTGTCACCAGCGAATGGAGACAGCGTCAGTGGTTGTTAGCTCATTTGGCCCTTGTTTTTCAGGCTCCTGCGGTGGGGTCTTGCCAACTCCGAGATTCGCGGTATCGGTGGAGTAATCCCGATGCGGAGTTACTCGACCGATGGCGTTCGTTCGTCAAAACGTAAACCTCGACCGTGGGCAACTGAAACTTGCTCAGCGGCTTGCCCGTGAATCGGGCAGTGGGTTCAGCGCCTACGTGCGAGAGGCGCTGGAGCGACACAACACCTCCATGTCTGTGGCGAGTGTGCTGGAGAACTCCAACGCTCACTTGGAGCAGCTCATTGACGAGCTGCGGGAAGAGAACGCGCTGTTCCGGAGTGCGCTCCAGGAAGATCTGCGGCGGCTGCGAGACGAAACGAAGGCGGAGCAGGACCGCGCCATTCAGCGCTACGAAGAAGCGCTTCGCAAGGTCGTGACTGCGGCCCTCTCGCAACCCTCTCCCAAAGATCCTGGTGCGGCAAAGGTGCCCGCAACCGGACCCATGACTGCTCCACGCACCTAACTTTCCCCACAGCAGGAGATCCATCCCATGAAACGTTTTTCCCTTCCTCTCACTCTCTGCCTGGCGGCGTTCATGCCGCTTCACGTTTCCGCCCAAGCCGCCCCTGACGAAGTGCACGCCGCGGCGGACCATGGCAAGCCCAAGGCCGACAAGAAGCGTCTGTTCAAGGCCGGTGGTATCGGTTGTGTGGCCGGCGGAGCCATCGCCTTGCTCACGGGCAAGAAAGACAAGGCCCTGGGCGCTTGCGCCGCGGGTGCTGCAGTGGGTGCTTCGGCGTCTTACGTGAACCAGCAGCGGGAACACGCCGAGCAGGCCGCCGACGCCGCCCGTGCGGCTGGCATGAAGGCCGAAGTGGTCACCAAGACTGAAACCGTGGAGGGCAAGCAGGAAGCCGTCCTGGATTCGTTGCGCTTGAACTACAACCCCACCGACATGAAGCGTTTGGACAGCGACACTCGGGCCTTCCTCGACAAGTTCGCGGGTCTGTTGAACAAGTCCAGCAACGGGTTGACGGTGGTGTTCCAAGGAGCCGACAAGGCCGCCTGCCAAGTGCCCATCGTGGAGCTGGCCAAGCGTGGTGCGCTGTCCAAGGTCACGGTGGACGACCGCTGCGGCAGCGGTGAGCCCGTGATCGTCGTTACCCCGGTGCCTGACGTCCGGTGATCTCGCGCCCGGGTGTCTGTCGATGCTCGGGCGTCCTTTCCCAATTCAAGGAGCCCACATGACCCCAGAAGAAAAGAACCAAATAATGCTGCAGCGCAAGCGCAAGGAGCTGCTTGAGCGTGCCAGGGCAACCCCGACCGCATCGCCCACCCAAGAAGAGCGGCTGGTTTCCGACGGCATGAAAGAGAACCTGAAAGCTGCCAGTCACTGGGCCGGAGTGATCAGCAGGCGCACTGCCGAGTTGACCCAGAAGGGCGTTGCTGCCGCTGCCGAGAAGGCGAAGGAGGTCAAGGCGACCGTGGACGCCAAGCGGGCAAGGAGCGCGGAGGAAAGAGTTCAGGCAGCAGAAGCCGAGTCTGGACCCACCGTCCAGCCGAGCGAAGCCGAGGTGGGACCCGAGGACTTGGTCGATGCGTTGCCCGCCCGGGAGCCAGCGGCAATTGCCGTCGAAGCAGAAGCGGTTGGCGTGAGCGAAACGAATCTTGAGCCAGGAGTGACGGAACAGCGGCCTGTCGTGGAAGCCACCAGATTTACACCGGAGGCGGACGCCACTTCGTATCAGCCAGCAGATGCTGTCAAAGAGCCGCAGGTGACCGATGACGTTTCGACAGGGCAGGGAGAGTTGACCGCCGCTGCCGCAGAGGAGCTTGGCCCCTCACCCGACGCCAAGTCTTCAGAAGCATCGCAAGCGTCACTGCATTCCACGCCCGGCTCTCGCTGGCATTGGGCAGTAGGCGGCGTGGTGGCGGCGGCATTGGTCGTGGGGACGATCTACTTCTTACATGGGAAAGGCGATCAGGTGCCACCGAGCACACCGCAGCCCGTGGCACCGGTTGCTACTCCAGCCGCTCCCGAGCAGTTGCCCGAGGTGGTGGAAGCCCCCGTGGTCGCGCCTGCTCCAGCAGTGCTTACAGAGCAGGCCGAGCCAGAACCTGCGATCGAGAAGCCAGAGCCGGTCGCCGCTCCCGATGTGACAGCGTCAGCGACGATTGCGTCCCAGCCCAAGCCTTCGCCGAAACGTGCGATCGCCCCGTTGCCGAGGAAGGCCACCGCACCAGCCGCCGAACCGCGGAACGACTGGCAGCAAAAAGCCAATGCAGACCTGGACGCCTGGGCGAAGAAGTCGGGGATCGACTAATCCCCCTTGCGCATCCGCGGATTCGATCTAGAAAGAAGTGACCTACTCACGAATAGGGGGGAGACATGTTCAAGTGGCTGTTCACGCAATACCGGGAACCCGGAAAACTTCACTTCGGATCAAAGTGGCTGAACCTGCACGGGCGCTTGTTCCTCGGCAGCCCTGAATCATTTGGCATAGGCCACCTGAGTGAAGGCGTCCGCCGCACTTTCTACTACTTGCGGGCCGATCGCAGGCCTCCGGTCAGAGACGACGCCGCGTATGACGCATGGACCAAGGATCGGCTCTACGCGAGCAAGGTTGAGCAGGTCGCAGAGCGCTGGGTGGCCAAAGCGGGCTTCCTGGCGTGCGCGCCGCTTTGTTTGGTGCTTGCCGTCTTGGCGCATTGGCTTCGTTGATTTGACAGGGGAGGGAAACAGAGATGGCAGCAATCAGTTTGTTAAACGTTCTGGACTGGACGAGCGGCCTGGGCCGCAAGTTCCGACGGAAGAGCGGCGAGCCTTCGGGCGTGAAAGAAGAAATCATCGTCAAGTCCCACGATGAGTATGAAAACCTCGTGGGTCGCTTTGACGTGACCGATCGCGTTCGCAGCCGAGAGCTCGATGTGCCGGAGGCTGATCGGGATTTCGCGCTGGAGTGCGGCGCCGTCTGGGACGAGAACGCCCAGGTGTTCAAGGTGCCCGACGGACGCAGCGAGGACGAATTCCAGGAGTGGTGGCCGAAGGTTCCGGAAGATTTGCGTGACACGCAATCGCGGATCATCACGACGAAGCTTGGACGGCGTGCCGAGGGCTTTCTGCAGGGCAACGACATGGGGCAGGGCGGCGACAGCCTGGCCACTCCCTTGATGTATCTCGCCTTCCCCGTGATCGGCGTTCTGGCAACCTTCCTGGTGAGCCTGATCGTTTCTATGGGGTGGACCAAGCTAGAGGCCGCCTCGACGCTGGAAAGCTTCGTTCGGATTGGTGGGGCGGGCGTGATAGCTCTCTTGCTGACCATTCCTTATTTCATTGCCCTCAAGCAAGGCGAGGGCATGAAGGAGGCACTGAAGGCATGGGTGCTGTTGCAGTGGGTTCCGATGGCGCTTCAGTTCGTGGTTGGGGACAGCAAGGGCGGCACCGAGGTGGCAATGCAAGCCGGCGGCATGGCTGTGTATGCCCAGATCGCCAGGACCTACCTGTGGTGGGCCTTTGGCTTGGTCGGCATCCTGTTTGTGGTTTGCTTTGTGGCGGCGGCCTCGCACCCGCACCGGGGCGTCATTGGCGGGACAGCCGCGCGCTTCATTCAAGCGATGAAGTGGGTGGGGCTCGTCTTTGCCACACTGGTGGTCGCCAAGGTCCTGCCATTTGGCTTGGGCGAGGCGGCGCCTTACGTGCTGGCATGCATGTATGCGATGCAATACGCCGAAGGCAACTTTGTCCAAAACGCCGCCCGGCTTTACCTGCAGAACAACGACAACAACCTGGCCACCCAGGGGGCGCTGATCAACGCGCACGTCAAGGCGCGTGAACAGCAAGCCGAGGCGGCCCTGCGGGACAAGACCCCGCTGATCACCATCGGGCGCGCCACGGGACACCTGTCCGACAAGGGCTATGGCTACTCACCCGACTTGGGCACCGTGATGATGTTCTCATGGCGCGATTGCCAGCAGGGCCTGCTCGTGTTCGGAGCCATCGGTTCGGGCAAATCCTATGCCGCGCTGCGACCCATCGCTCGTCGGTTCCGTAAAGCTGCCTTGGCAATGGCGTGTGTGGCGTCGGACCAAGGCGATGTAAGGGAGCGTTTGACGCGGCAGAAGCTGGCCGGCGGTGCTCTCATTGCTGACGGTAAGGACGGAGCAATCATCGCGGATCTGGAAGGGTTGTTCGATATCGTCGTCAAGCCTGGAATGCGCGTGGGGCCCTACGAAGGGTTGGCGCCCGATCAGATCGTCCGGGCATTGCGCGGTGCAGCCGGTGGGCGAGTGGACGAGAGTTCCAAGCTCTGGATGGACGGCGGTGACGCGTTCCTCTACCACACCGGCATCATCCTTCGTGCGCTCGTGGATCACGAGATGGCTTACAGGTCCTGGTGCTCGGCCAAGCTGGAAGGGTTGGAGCGTGCACAGATGGACGCGGAGCTTGAGCTGGTCAAACAGCGCAAGCTGGGCGAGGACGTGGCCGAAACTGAGGCATTGATCGAGCGGATCGCCGAGCAGATCGCCATCCATCGAATACCGGTGAGTGACGACAGGCAATGGCATTACACGCCATTCCACCACCACAAGTTGTTGTCCATTGTGGAACGCGTGATTCCCGCAAGTCCCGCGCCTCGTGCCAGTCCAAAGCTAATGGAGGTGGTGAAATACTTGGGCCTGGAAGAGGCGGACACGAGCCATGACGAAGAAGGGCGCCTGGCCTACGCGGCCTACCTGCAACAGCACCGCCTTCGTCAAGAGAGCGCTCCGCAGACCATCCACCCGGATCTCTTCCGTCCCATGTCTCAGCTGCAGAGCTCGCTGGAATGGGCGTTCCTGGAGATTCCCGCGATGCATCCGGAACAGAGGCAATCGTTCACGCTCAACTCACGAGGGCTGCTGGAGAAGCTCTTGCGAGGCGAAAAGCTGCGTGACAGCAAGACGGACATGCCCTGGCATTCGATTGAGACGGGCGAGGTGGACGTCTCCGACGCGCTCTATGGAGCCATGGTAGGCCTCTTCTTGCCCCCGACCCAATTCGGTGAGGCAGGTGAAATGATGATGCGTCTGCTCAAACAGCGGGTCATGAACGGAATCAAAGGGCGTGGTGCATACGGTGATAAATGGCGTGAAGCACTGCCCGGCCAGACCGAGGTGATGCTGATGATGGACGAGGCCCACCTGCTGTTGACGGCCGATGACATCAACCTGTTCTCCGTTTCGCGCTCGCTGGGGTTGATGCCCGTGCTTGCAACGCAAGGGTTTGAAAGCTTGGTCAACGCCTTTGGGTCAGTCAACGAGGCGGAGCTGATGGCCAACACGATGCAATCGGTGATCGCGCTGAAGTGCTCGCACAACACCCACGAATACCTGGAAAAGCGGTTCGGACAGGCAACGTTGACCACGTTCAAACAGCGCACCCGGGGCATCGACTACCAAGGCGGCATGAACAATTGGCGCCACTCCGTGCTCAACGACCCGGATCATGCCTACGCGTCCGCCTACGACAAGATGCGAATGGAAGGGGCCGGGCGGTTGACGGCCTCGCGCATCGACGCCGTGACGGGCCGCCGCTGGCGGATTGGATCGGAGGACACGCTGGGCCAAGACGAGATCGCGCGCGACATCGACATGCCCACCGGGGGCAAGCGCGAGGTGCAGCCGCTGTTCCTGCGCGAGGAGTATTCCGCCCTTCTTGAGCCCCGCGGTCACGCCGTTGTGGCGTTGAACCGGGCTGGCATCAAGCGGTTCGACCTGGCAGAGCTCCTGCCCGATGCGGATTGATGCGGATAGGCAAGGGGGCTCACCCCCCTTGCCAAACCTGCGGATTGATCAACGATGAACCCATTCACCCCAGCGGAGGGAACAAACATGAGCGACAGCCTTTCCCAACCCATCGAAGAAATGACCGAGCTGCGAGCACTCCAGGCGCAGCGCAACGAGCGGCTTCTGGGCGATCGCCCACCGCCCAAGAAGGACAGCGCGGCACGGGCGGACTTCGAGCAGAACGTGGCCCAAGACCAAGACGCCATCGAGCAACGCCGACAGCGCGTTCTAGCGTGGGCAGAGAAGGCCTCGCCCGATCAGATCGCCGCGCTCCAGGCAAAGATCCAGGAGGCCGACAAAGCCGTTCGTGATGCAAAGCCGGACGACAGGCACGAGCAGGTGGTTCATGCGACCGTTGCGCAGTGGCGGCAGCAACGCAGCGTCCAGCGGGAGGAGAGCCCTCCCATGTTGACCCGTGAGCAGCGGATGGAGAACGGATCTGGGCGCCTGGGATACGCCGATTACGCCCGCAGTTCGTTGAAGGAGGCGGCTTTCATGAAGGACTACGCTGCCAATTACGATTGGGAGAAGCACCAGAAGCAGGCCCAGCCAAACGTCTTTCGACAGTAATTTTCACCGATGTTCAAATCTGCCCGGTTCTTCGCAGAATCGGGCATTTTTGCGTCTTGACGTCCAGTTTGACGGTGCTTTAATGGTTATGTAACGAGTAGGTAGACCTACTCATAAAACCAAAAGGAGAGCCGCCATGTCCACGTTGTTCAATGCCATCAAAGACTTCGCTTTCGAAAACGCGGTCCCACTGCTGACCGGCTTGTTCCTGCTGGTCGCGGCCTTCGCAACGGCCGTCCTCGCCTACCCTCCGGCCGTTCCGGTTCTGCTCAAGGTAATGGCCATAGCGGCGGTGGGCTTTGTGACCATCGGGGTGGTGGTCCAGAGTTCCTTCCGATGAGCAGCTGGCGCTGGCTCAAGCTGCGCGAGGTGCAGGAAGCGTTGGCGCCGTTTTGACTGGGAGGGCTTTGGTTTCTGGTTCTATCCCGCGCTGATTTTCTACATGCTGGGTTGAATCGTCTTTGGCCCACGCGACAGTGTTTGACGCGTTAGCCCATTAGTTCACCAGCGATCGAGCTGGACCTTTCCGATGAGGCACATTGGCTTACCACTGCAGGAGGATCAGATGAATATCAACAACACCAACTTCCACCGTTTTCCCGACGTTGCTCCCGAGCATTTGAGTTCTTTCGCCTTGGTCGGCGGGTATGTGGATTCCCAGGTTTTGGCTGGAAGAAGCTTGGACAATGTGCTTCAGGAACTGGACAGCAGTAGCCCAGGGCAGAAGCTCTGGCATGACACTGGGATTCTTCGGCATTTCAGTGTTGCGGTGGCTACTCGCCTCAACAGCTGACACGTTCTCTTGACGGTCGCGGATTCGGCTTTACAACAATAGAGATGGACATCCAAGAATCTCTGTTGCGCCTCTTGCGTCCCCTCGGCCTCCAACGAGCGGAGGCCTTGGCGGGCGCGCTCGCGCGCGAAGCCGGAGCGTCCAGAGGCCTTCACGATTCGCAAGTGTTGGCGCGTGCCCACGCCCTGAGCGTTGCCCCTGTCGAGGGGCGGTTGGGCGATCTGGTCTGGCAGGTCCGCCAGCGGAAGCACGATGATGCGCCCCAAGTGGACCTGCGCTGGGGCTTACATCGCCTGGGGTTCGACGCGCACACGCGAGCGTCCACACGGGACCTGGTGCGTGCTTACGAGAGGCGCTTGGCAGACCGTGACGAGCCGATGGTTTACAGCACCTTGGCAGAGAGGGTGGCTGGGTTGTCCATGGCAGAGCACGCCTCGCTCTTCCAAGGCATGGCGATGGCGGTGGAGGAGGCGCGGGCTCGGCTGTCGGATGCAAACCGGTTGCGGGAGAACGCACCGTGGCAAGCCTGGCTCGTGGGGGCGTCCCGAGCGGGCCACGAAGCAGCACTGCTGGCCTGCATCGGCATGGGCGCGGACGCCCGGCTGCCCGATGCCAGCGGCAACACGCCACTGCATCATGCGGCCCGGTTTGGTCACGCCTCGCTGGTCACCCCGCTGGTCCAAGCCGGCGCCGACGTGGCGGCCCTCAACGCCCACGGGTGGGCGCCGCTCCACCTCGCCGCGCTTCACAGGCACGCCCGGGTCTGCCTCCACCTGATGGCCCACGGCGCCAATCCTGAGCAGCCAGGGTGGCGAGGGCGGACCCCTACGCGCATGCACCGACATGAGCAAACCCGAGCCCTTTGACGCGCTGGGTGACGTGCCCGGCAGCGTTGCGCCTTCCCAGCCGGTCCGATACTGGCACCGCGCCGTTCTCGCCGGTGCATTCGTTTTTGGCTTGGCCTACGTGGGGAGCATGGGCGTTGCCTGGCTCTTGCCGAATCCCGATGGCTCGCTCATCCGCTTCGCCGATGCTTTGAAAGGTGGTCTGGTGACCGCTTTTCACTTCCTGACCGCTGGCATCTCGGCACGTGCTCCGGCACGGGAGTTCATCGAACTGGTGTCCTACCACCACCCAGTGGCGACGTGGTCCCGGATCGGGGTGTCGCTTCTGCTGGCGGTGGGCCTTGGCCTTCGCATGTTCCTCAAGGCAGCTGAGCCGGTGAGCAACACTTGGCATTTGTCTGGACCGAGGCTGCTGGATGGAAAGGAGGCTGTGGACGAGGCCCGGCACCGCTCGATGACACCCAAGGAAGCCGAGGCGGATCCCTTCGCCCTGTCCCTCCACCCCGATCTGTTGCTGTCTAAAAAGCATTGGGCGCGCCACGTCCTGATCACCGGCTCGGTGGGTTCGGGCAAGAGCGTCATCCTCAAGCACATCCTGGAACAACTGACGCGAAAGAGGGGCGCAAAGCTATTCCTCTACGACATCAAAGGCGACTTCACGTCGATTCTCAAAAGGCCCATCATCGTGTCCCCTTTTGATGCGCGGTCCTACGTGTGGGACGTTGCCGCCGACGTGCGGACCCCCGCCCAGGCGGCGGCGTTCGCTGCCTCGATCATTCCGGAGGGCGACGGGAACGCCAAGTTCTGGAGCATGGCCGCTCAGGACTTGTTGATTGGGTGCGTGCGCGAGCTCCAAAACACCCGGCCTGGCCAGTGGGAGTGGCCCGATCTGGCGGCCTTGGTGCGCCGCCCCGCCGCAGAGATGGCCGCAGGCATGCGCCCGCATTACCCCCGAGGCGCCGCACTGGTGCGTGACCCGGAGAGCCAAACCACGTCCAGCGTGCTGTCTTCCCTGGGGGGCTTCACCCGCCTCATCGACGATCTGGCCACCGCATGGCCCAAGGTTGGGAAGCGCCGTTTCTCCATGACCGAGTGGATACGGGACGACTACACCGGGCGCAAGCAGGTCATCGTTCAATCCGGACCCGATCCAACCCTGACGAAGGCCTACATCGCCGCCATGATCAACGTGGCCGTGCCGGATCTCATTGGGCCGGGCTTGCCGGACAAGGAGGGCGGGCGTGGGCTCTACTTCGTGTTCGATGAGCTGACCAGCGCAGGGCGCTTGAACATCGATCCCTTGCTGGCATTGGGGCGCAGCAAAGGCGTGGTGGCCGTCATGGCGGTCCAGGATCACTCCCAGGTTGAGCTGGTTTACGGCGACAAGACCGCCCAGGCCTTCTCGTCGCTGGTGGGAACCCACGTGGTGTGCCAAGTGCAGATGGGGGCTACCCGGGACAAGCTGGCCAGCCAGCTCGGCAAGCGAAAAATCGCCTGGCGTGGGCACGACGACAAAGCCCAGGTCCACGAAGAAAGCCGCGCCTTGGTTTCCAGCGGTGAGCTCACCGACCGGCTGGGGTTCCGCAAAGGCAAGCGCTACGGTCCCGAGAGGTGGGGCATCGAGGCGATCGTGCAGATGGGCGGAGACGTGCTGTTGCTGACATGGCCCGGAAAGAGCCATCAAACGGTTCGCGAGGGGCAGGTGGCCGCTGCGTGGACCACCAAGCCAGCCGGACCGGTGGCCGAGGCTGAAGGGCCGTCGCCGGCAACGTCCCCTTCAAACGCTGGCGCGTCTGCCTTCCCAATCACCGCCGAAGGCATCGATGCGGTGCAGTGTGTGCTGACCATGACACCCGAGGAAATCGACGCGCTTTTCAAGCGGTGATCGGCCTTGCCAACTCTCCGTTTTCTGGGACCTTGGATCAGTCAACGTTTCGGAGAGCCACATGATCAACTGCACGCGAATCGACGCCCGCGGCCACAACAAGCACAACGGCAACATGTTCGACTACATGCTGGCCACCGAGCGCCTGTCCATCGACAGCGCCGTGGCTTACTACGTCGGCAGCGGTCCTGATCCGCGGCAGACGCTCAATTGGGGCGGCAGCCTTGCCGCCGAACTCGGCCTGGAAGGGCAGCCGGTCACCCGCGAGGTGATGGAAAAGCTGGGGAAGGGCTTCTCACCCACCGGAAGGCCGTTGTGCAAAAACGCAGGCAAGGAGGCCCGATTGGTCATCAAGACGGATCGCTGGGGAAACGTGCGGTTGGACGACGACGGCAAGCCGATGGAGAAGTGGGAGGGCGGCCACCGGGTGGGGTTCGATCTGACCATTTCCGCCCCCGGGGACGTGAGCGTGGCGTTTGCCCTTGCGGATGAACGCGAGAAGCTGGCCATCTTGGAAGCGCACCGCCAGGCCTGCGCCGTGGCGATGCGCTACATCGAGAGCAAGGTAGAGACCCGGCGCGGAGAAGCGGGCGTAGACGTTATAGGCACGGCGGGATTGGTTTGGGCAGCCGCCGACCACGTCAGCAACCGGAACGTGGAATCCGATCTGCACACCCATCATCTCGCGTTTGGTGTTTCGAAGGGGGAGGACGGCCGTTGGGGCACGTTTGATGCCATCGAGATCTACCGCCACCGCCATGCGGCCGATCACCTCTACAAGGCCGAGCTCTACAGCGCGATGAAAGCGCTGGGCTATGGGGTTCAGCGGGAACGCGAGGTGGACGTGATGGGGCACGAGACGGGCCAGATCCTCACCACGATTGCCGGCATCGACCGTGAGCTGGTGCTTCAGACGAAGACCCGCCGCCAGGAAATCTTGGACTACGTCAAAGAACACCCCAACGCCAGCCACGACGAGGCCTGCAAGGCCACCCGCAAGAAGAAGGAAGAACCGCCCTTCGATCAGGTGGTAAAGGACTGGCAGCAAACCTTCGCCAACATTGCCCGAGAAAGGCCAGACTTGGTTCCCACCACCCAATCGCTCAAGCAGACCCAAGGCCAGCACCTGGACCCGCATACGTTTGATGAGGTCTTGCAGCGCATGCACGAGAACGAGGCGATGTTCTGCGAGCATGACCTGGTCCGGGAGCTGGGGATGGAGTTCGCCGGGCAAAAGAACGCGGAGGAGATCCTCAAAATGGTGAAGGAGTTCACCGAACAGGACGACCTGGTGCGCGTGAAAGCCGAACACCTCCACAAAGACGACCGTGGCACTCGGTTGGCGCGCAAGCACCGGGAGGATCGCTTCTGCGCCACCTGGATGGTCGAATGGGAGGCCGAGATCATCCGCCGCTCGAAGGAGCGGGAGAACGAGACGGATCTCAAGCTGTTCCGCTCCACAGTAGACCGGGTGATCGCCGCGTATCAGAAGCGAAAGGGGTTCATCCTCACAGAGGAGCAGAACGCCGCCATCGGTCACCTCACCCACGGCACGGCCGGCGTGGGGGTCATGTCGGGGTTGGCCGGCACCGGCAAGACCACCGTGGCCGAGGTTTACAAGCAGTGCTTCGAAGCCGAAGGAAAGCAGTTGATGGGCTTGGCCG
This sequence comes from Stenotrophomonas sp. STK17_22, assembly GCF_051983905.1. NCBI lineage: Bacteria > Pseudomonadati > Pseudomonadota > Gammaproteobacteria > Lysobacterales > Lysobacteraceae > Stenotrophomonas > Stenotrophomonas sp. STK17_22. Next base: position 3,230,788 of record NZ_CP197010.1, on the reverse strand, counting down.
TGTCGGGTAAAGCCGCGGCTAAGCTGGAAGAAGAGTCCGGCATGCCCTGCATGTCGGTTGCAAAGTTCTTTTCCCAGCTCCGGCAGGGCAAGGTTGCACTGACGAAGAACGTTGTGGTGGTGCTCGATGAAGCCGGGATGATTGCCACCGGCGATACCTTGAAGTTGATGACCTACTGCCAAGGGGTGGGCGCCAAGCTGATCTTGCAAGGGGACAGTGACCAGCTTCAGCCCATCGCCGCGGGCAACGGCTTTGAACTGGCGAAGATGGCCCTGGGCGACACGAAGCTGACCGAGATCCGCCGGCAGAAGAACGCCGGTGACCTGATCACCGCCAACAGCTTCTACGAGCGGGACCAGCAGGGGAAGGTCAAGGACATGCGCCGCGGGCACCGCAGCCGCCAAGGCACCTTTGATATGGGCACAGAAATCCTGAACAACCTCAAGCAACGCAACTGCATCGACGACTTCGGAACGGAAAGACAGGCCATCAAGGCGTTGGTGGACGATTACCTGAAAGACAAAACGCCGATGGACGAGAAGCTGGTCTTGGCCCACACGCGCTCTGAAGTCAAAGCCCTCACCACGGGCATCCGAACGGGGCTTCAGGAACAAGGCTTGCTGGACAAGGAGGAGTTCACCTTCCGCTCGATCGTGAAAGGGCAGTGGGAGGACCTGACGCTCTCACGCCGCGATCGTGTGATGTTCACGGCGACCAACAACGACCTGGGTGTCATCAACGGCACCGAGGGCACGGTGGAGAGCATCCGGAAGGACAAGTCCGGTGGCTACGACGTGGTGGTGCGCATCGAGGGCTCGAATCCGAAGGAGAATGGGCGCATCGTGCAATTCAACACGAGCGAACACAATGCCTTGGCCCACCGGTATGCCATGACCGTCCACAAGGCGCAAGGACAAGGGAAATCCGAGGTTTACCACTTGGCCACGAACATGGGCATGCTCGACCAGCAGTCGGCCTTGGTGGCGTTCACCCGCCTCACCAAGGGCAGCTACCGCATGTATACGACGGACGACGTGATGGAGCGCATGGCCGAACGCTTGGGCACCGAGCGACACAAAGAAATGGCGCTGAGCGTCGGTTTGTCCGAGACCCAGGCTGCTCCGATGCGCGACCTGGTTCAAGACGTCGAAGAGCTGCTCGCAGGATTGAAACCGCAACCTCAGGTGCCGAGCATGAACGCGAAACAGCGCGACATGGGGCTCACCCGGTGACGCATCGGGCCAGTGTTAAAACGCTGATCACCACCACTACCCACGGCCACCACCCCACGCGTTCGGAGGGGGCTTTCACCGGTGTTCCCAGCTGCCACCGCCGTTGGTGGGCCAGCCATCGCACGTGCGGCGTTGACCGCCGGTGCGGGTTGACCACGATCCCCGGTGGCTTGGCGTAGATGCGCCACCCCTCTCGGGAGGCCTTCACCCGCCACGCCTGCTCATACGCTTCGGCTTCCGCCCTGGTGGCGGTCACCACTTCCAGCGCATGGAACCGGAAGGGACGGTGCCAGCCGCCTTTGGGGGAGCGGTGCTGCTTCTCCCGCTGCTGCGGGTTTGAGCTTTGGCCGATGTAACAGCCCCCGTCGTCGAACAGCAGGGCATAAAGGGTGCGGGGCAGGGTGTGATACTTCTCACTGCGTCCCAGTTTGTGGTGGTGGGGCATGGTCTCTCCTTGAGTAAAGCGACCCACTCACGAATAGATCAGAATCTTGAGTTGGCAAGCCTGCTGCGAAGGGTTCAAGACGCCTACAGCTATTCATGTAAGCTCCTGCTAACGAACAAGGGCCCCGAAGGGCCCTTGCCGAGACACGATCACCTCCTTTCGCCGCTGACATTCTTTAATTCGTTACCAACCGATGGCCCAGGCTGCGCCCACGGCCGTGTCCTGCCCGCTGCGGGAAACGCCGATCGAGAAAGCCGATGGAGATCCGCGTGGGGTGGTCACGTCGCGGGTGTAGCCGATGGAAATGGCGGCTTGGCCGCTGCAGCCACCGACGCCCACGGCCAGGCGGTTTCGGTTCTCTCCATGGATAGCCGACGTCGAGGTGGCCATCTGCGCGTTGGCTTGGGCCATGGCGCACACACCGCTCACCCGTTTGTCGAGCTGGCGGAAACGGCGGTCCGTCAGGTTCCAGCGGTCGTCTTGCTCCCGCTGGTAATCCCACAATTGACCACCGTTGATCGCGTCCGTGGACCCTGGAGCGATCGCTCCTGCTGCCACTCCGGTTACCCGCTGGTTGCCGGCGTTGATCCCGGATCGGGTGACCGATGGGCCGCCCTGGACGGTGAAGCCGTCGCTGTTGTGGATGGCCTTGGCCACTTGGACCGAGCCCTGCTCGGACAGCTCAATGGTGTCTTTCAAGCCAACGGTTTGGGTGCCGTTCCCGTTGTCCGTGACCTCGATGTTGGCCCCGGCCACCGTGGTGCTGCTTCCGCCATCCTTGCCGTCTTTACCGTCCTGGCCTGCGGGACCTTGCGGGCCGGTCGGACCTTGCGGGCCGGTGGTGCCACCACCACCGCCAGGGTTCTGCTCCAGCTGGTGAACGCGCCCGTCGAGATCGTAGATAGCGCCGGCCACGGTGGTGTGGTTGTTTCCGCTGCTCAGCTGGTAGTTCGGCGCCACGATCACGCCGTTTACTACGGTAGCGCCAGCGCCCAGGGTTTCCACGGCGGTGCGCAGTTGGCTGACGACCACGGCGTCGTCGTCAGCTTTGCCCAAGGCAACCTGGGTCAAACGACGGTTGCCGAACGCTGCGGTCTCTTCTTCATCGCAGGTGGTGTTGGCGCCCACGGCCACGCATCCCCATGCGTTGGCCGCGGCACGAGGCCCCAATGCCACGCCTTCTGTGGCGTTGGCCGTGGCAGACGCGCCGAAGGCTGCAGAGTAGGGCGCAAACGCCTGGGCCCACGGGCCCACGGCGGTGCCGGCCTCGCCGGCAGCGCCAGCGCCGTAACCGTAGGAAACCGCGAAGTCGGCGGTGGCGTTGGCACCGGGCCCGACGGCGGATGCGCCTTCGCCCTCGGTCTGGGATGCGGCGCCCAGCGCCAGGTTGTTAACGCCTTGCGCAGTCGCACCGCTGCCGAAAGCCGCTCCACCGTTTCCATTGGCTTTTGCGGACGGCCCTACAGCGGTCCCACTGGCTCCAGGCGCACGGGCATTAGAGCCGATGGCCACACTGGTGATTCCGCTGGCCAAGCTGTGCCCTCCAATGGCTACCGCAAAGTCGCCGGTGGCTTGCGCTTGAGGGCCGACGGCGACGGCGTAAACCGCGAATGCCTGTGCGCGAGAGCCAATGGCGAGCGCATGTGGGCCCTGCGCTTCGCTCAAGAATCCCAGAGCGGTTGTGCTGCACCCGCGGGCGGTGGCGCGATTGCCCACCGCGGTGGCCCCCAGGCACTCGCCCGGAACGCCGTTTTCATTCACCTCCACCCCGCCATCGGCGAGGGCGTCTGCCCCGATGGTCGTGGCCCCTATGGTCAACGATTGAGCGCGGTCGCCCACCGCGGTGGTATCGGGTTTGGTGGCAACGGCGCCGTTGCCCACTTGAACCTGGGCCTGCGCCGTGCCTGCAAAGAGGCCCGCCAGCAAAGCGCAGTGGATGAGGGAGCGTTTCATGGGATGGCCTCCTGGGATATGAAATGAGTGATCGTGTGCACTCACGAATAGATCAGATCCTGGAATGCGCAAGCCCCCCCTAACGAAACTTCCCGGCACAACGGTAGGAGGAGCCGTTGCGCCGGGAAGCGGTGGGGCCGACTTTTCCCCACCCCTCTTCTTCTACGTCAGGGAAAAGATTCCGCAAGCCCCCCCTTGCGCATTCTCGATTCTCCGCTTGCATGAGTGCATCGCTCATGTGAGTAAGGAGGCCTACTCATGTTTCAACGCTTGTTGCTCGCGCTCGCATTGGCCAGCGCCCCCATCCTGGTCCACGCTCACGTGCCAGCCACCGATTCCGTTGAGGTCCACGGGAAGAAGCCAGGGTTTTTCAAACGCCTGTTCCACCGTCACAAGGACGCCCCGCAGTGGGACGGTGTCCACCCTGAGCTTCGCTCAACGCTGGAACGCATCGCCTTGCAGATGAAGGACGAGGGCTACGACCTGCGGCTGATGGAGGGCTACCGTTCTGAACAGCGCCAGGCCGCGCTGCTCGCCAGCCAAAAGGGCGTGACCCAGGTGGGGCCAGGCAGCAGTTGCCACAACCACGGTTGGGCCGCAGACATGGTCATCTACAAGCGCGGCCGCCCGTCTTGGGACCTGACGGACGAGCAGGTGCGGCAGGGCTACCAACGCTTCGGTGAGCTGGCCCAGCAGGCGGGATTGAGGTGGGGTGGGGCTTGGAAGAGCTTCAAGGACATGCCCCACGTCGAGATGCGCAGCGAGTGCCTGGTAGCCATTCGTGGCGGATCTGCCCCCCGCCGATCAATGCAAACAGTGATTGCCAAGGCGGAGTCAGTGTCTGACCTACCGAGAGCACCTCGGTGGGCCTGGAGCGTCGATTCCGAGTTGGCGCCGGACTGGGCGTGCGAGTCCGTGCTTTGCAGTGCGTCTTGGGCGACGGTGAGCCGGCCATGGAGCTATGGGGCAAGGCCGCCGTTGAAAGGACTCCGTCCAGAACCGTTTGCTGAGGCGTCCTGTCCCATGGCCCCAATTGCCCTGAGACATACATGAGGAAGCGGTCCACCGGATTGCTTCCCTTTTCGGCGGAGAGTGGGGGTAAGCGGGTCATCTGCCCTGATCGCGCAGGTTCGGAGGGGATCGAGATTGACGCTCCCAAGGGCTGCAAAAACGGCTGGATCCGTTGCACCGCAAGGGGTATGCTCGTGGCGGGCACATTCCAGGGCACCTCCCAGATGGGTGAAACCCAAGCCGCCCAAGGGGTGAGGGCACTTCTCAAGGAAGTCCCACTCTCTCCGCCAGTTGTTTCAAAGAGCCCCTGGAAACAGGGGCTTTTTTGTATTTCCCGCCTTGCTGCCCGTCAGTTCATCAATTCAGCTACTTGGTTCCAGGGAGGGGCGGCAGTCGCGCAGAGCACGCATGCTGCCAAGCGCGCTGGCTGACAGGCGACAGAGAAAGTGCGCAGAACGTGAGATTAGGGCCACGATCCCGCGTGGGTTCCATCGAGCGTATCACGGGCTGCTGGCTCCCTGACAACACGCTGACGGTTGGAAATGGAACACTCTACTCAATAGCAATCGTAATCACGTCGTACACTCATGCTCAGTTTGCAGCAGGCTGCGCAGAATTCCTACCGCATTCATTGGAGGAGGCTAGGTGAAAACAGGCGCTATTTACGTGAGTGTGTTCGGGCTCCTCTTGGGGAGTGTTGTGTCCACCACTGCACTTGCTCAGAAGGATGTTTCTGAAAGTGAGAAACTGAAGGGGCTGGATGAGGAGACTGCGGTTGCAGTCAGCTCCCTCCTTTCCAGAGTCAAGTCTCTATCGGTTGATGAGGCAATCAGACGGATTCAGCTGGAGGCGGCAGTGGCGCCCAGCATCCAGGACATTCGTCGAGAGTATGCCGGGCGCTTGACGGAAATCAGCATTGAGCAGTCGCCTGACTTTCATGTTTCAGTGAAGCTCAAGGGAGATGGTGCTGTTGCAGGGCGGCAATGGACGACGGCGGCTGGTAAAGCGCGTGTCGAGTTCTCCTCTGGGCACCTCTTCACGGAGGATGAGTTCACCAAGCAACTGAAGGAAATTCGGCTGGCAGCACAGTCAGCTATCCCGGGTTTCGTTGGATTGACCGGATATGCGGGAGATAACGAGGCTGAGGTCAGAATACGTGGGGATGAACAGGACGCCCAGAAATATATGGGAATCCTGTCCAAGCTCGAACGTGCCTATCGCGTAAAGCTCCGTTTCAAGACATCGGACGTTCCTGAAAGCAATTCAATATATGCAATCGGCGGAGCCGTGCTGCAGTCAAACAATTCATACTGCACCACCGGATTTACGGTGAAGCACACGGCTACAGGTCTAAAGGGAATCATAACGGCGGCGCATTGCCCCGACGACGTCATCTATGGCAACTATGGGAGTAGCCAGAACGGGACCTTGGTTACGTTCCCCTTGATGTTCCAGGATCAAAGGAACGATGCGCAAACCGATGTGCAGTGGCATCGAATTCCATCTCCGCACATTCCTTTGCTGGAGACGTACGCGTCGTCAACCGTGTCCACGCGATTTATTGCGAACGTTTACAATGTGCCAGCGAAAGACGGTACCATCTGCTTCCGCGGTTCGCGTAGCGGATACAGCTGTGGAATAGTCACGTCGGTTAAGCATAGTCCTGGAAACATTTGTGGGCCCACCGAGTCTATGCAGTGCGATGAGGTCTGGTTCAAGGTAGAGGGAAGCTCGCTCGCGTGCGGTGGTGGCGACAGCGGTGCTGCAATGTTCTTCCAGGACACCGGTTATGGCATTGTCAAATCTGCGCGCTCGGACACGCCGCTACCGGGCGAGTGCAAGTCGCTCACCGGAATGCCGTTCAGTCGCGTCAGGGCTTGGGGGTTCCAGCCCAACTAGAGACTGACCTCAACAAGCTTCTCTGAGTGGTTGAGCCGTGTATTGAGTTCCATACGGTATGTGCAGCTGGCGACGTTGCTGGTATCAGCGACGTCGGCTACATGGCCAGCGTTCTCTCCGCCAGAATCATGAAATGGCCCCTGGGAACAGGGGCCTTTTTTCTGCCTCCGCAGCTGCTGTGCAGCCATCGAACCATCAGGCCAGCTTGCACGGCTTGGTACGGGCGCATATGGGTTCAGCTGAACGCACTTACCCGCGTCGCCCAACCTTCGGCTTGTTGTGGCACAACGGATAACTTGAGCACGACCGGAAAGCCCCATGCGGCCCATTGCGGTCCACAAACACGCCGACCTTGCACACTGGGCAGCGTTCTTCATTGATGGCCACGCCAGACAGGCTTGTTATTTCCACTGCCCCGTCCTTCACCAGCTCATCCAGGAACGGCGAATGCTTCCCCTGCACGGTGAACATCGCCACCGACCGTCGCGCCCGCGTAAGCGCGACATAGAACAACCGCCGTTCTTCGCTCAGCGGATAGGTATCCCCATCCGGCATCGCCAGCGAAAGCGCCGGGTCATCCGCGCGCAAGCTCGGGAAGCTGCGGTTGATCATGCCCGGCAGGATCACGTAGTCCGCCTCGCGTCCTTTCGATCGATGTGCGGTCAGGAACTCGACGTCCATCGTGTTGCCGAAGGCTGTCTTCCAATCCGAGGGCAGCGCGCTGCGATCGGCGCGGTAGCGCCCCAGGATGAAGACCGTCACGCGCCCGTTGCGGCCCTGTGGAACGGCACCGGACAGCAGCTGCTGATGCAGCTTGGCGAGGTACTGGCGAACGCCATCCTGCACCTCCTCCCGCCGATTCATCTGGAACGCCTGCAGCACCGGGCCCATGGCCGTTGCAGCTGAGCGAACTGCTTTGGCGATCTGCGCGGGGTTGCGGCTGATGAAGCGGCTGGACACATCGCAGAGCGCCTGTGGGCAGCGGAACGTCTGTTCCAGTTTCAGCACCTGGCCATGGCCCATCCACTCGCGGAATCCGGTCATCACCGAAACGTCGGCCCCGGCGAAGCGGTTGATCGACTGCCAGTCATCGCCCACTGCAAACAGATGGCGGCCCGGTTGGCTGACCAATGCACGGCAGAGGCGTGCGCGGGCGCGCGAAGCGTCCTGGAATTCATCGGCCATCACCAGCTCGTAAGGCGATTCGTAGCGGCCCTGTTCCAGCAGCCCGGCCGCCATGTTGAGCATGTCCTCGAAGTCGATGCCGCGCTCCTCAGTCAGTGCGTTGTCCCAGGCCTGGAAAACCGGCCCTGCGATTTCCAGGAAGCGACGGTGTCGCTCCTTGAACTGATCCTCGGGCATCTGCCGCAGGCGTGCGGCCATATCGTCCAGCGTCAGGCAGTTGCTCTTGGCGTGGGCAATGAAGGTGCGCATCAAGCCGATCAGGTCCGCGTCCGGCATCGGTTTGGCGCCCTGATCGGGCAGCTCGCGGTCCGGGTTCGGGTCGAGCTCGATGTCGCACTCGCCAAGTTTCTCTGCGAGGTCCAGCAGGGCATGCCCGCTGCGCAGGCCAAAGGATGTCGTCTCGACAAGGGCCGTGCCGCGTGCCACATGCTGCTGGCGCTTCCAGTGCATCCCTTCGCTGTAGTTGGCAATGTGCTTTGGCGGCTGACCATCGGCATCCAGCGCAAAGTGCTCGTGATACAGCCCGGCGTCCGGGTAATAGAAGTCGGGGCGATACTGGCGATGGGTGTCTGTCGCGGTGTCGAACTCGTAGTGTCGCTCGTAGTCGTACGTCACGCCGTTGTAGAAGAGCCAGTCGGCGATGACGCACTCTTCCAGGCTCTTCACCCGTTCCCCCTGCAGGGTACGGATGTAGGGCGTGCCATCGCGGTCGTAGCCATCGGCCTCCATTTCCGCGCCGAATGGCGGCAGGTCGCGCCCGAACACCAGGCGGAACATGTCCCATTGGGTGCGGAAGTGGGTCGAGCGGTCCTTCAGGTCGTCCACCAGTTCGGCGAGCTTGTTGAAGCCCAGTGTGGCGTCAGTGGTCCATTCCGGGATATCGGGCTTGCGCCCGGTGGCTTTGGCGATGATGGCCAGGCCCAGGGCGTGGAAGGTCCGCGACTCAACCACGGTGTCGCCCATGCCGAGCCGATCGAAGGATCGCTGCGCGCGCTCCTCCAGCTCCTTGGCAGCGTCCTTGTTGAAGGCGAGCATCACGATGCGTTCGGGTTCGACAAAGCCCCGATCAATGGCATAAGCGGCCTTGGCGACCATGGTGGAGGTCTTGCCGGAACCGGCCGCGGCCACGACTTGGACCCGGTTGTCGAAGCAGATGACGGCGCGGGACTGTTCCTCGGTCAGCGGCTTGCTCTCGACCCGGTCCAGGAAGTCCTTGGCCAGCACCAGCTCCCGCGTCGCCATGGTCGCATTGGCGTCCCCCCATACGGCGGGCCAATCCAGCTGCCAGTCGTGCAGGGCATCCAATGCGGCACGATGGCTATGGGAGTGCAGGTCGTCGTGCACATCCTCATCAAGGAACAGCCGTTCCAGCTCGGCGGGCGACAAGGGCAGGGTGGGGCGCTCGGCCAGCAGGATGTGCTGCTGTTCGTGGGTGATCCAGCGGCGGCCGGCGGTGCCCCGGTCAGTGAGGGCGTCGGCCTCGGCCAGCCACGATTGGATCTGCTCCAGGATGTCCTCGAAAAGCGCCTTGCGCCCGCGTGTGGTGCGCGCGAAGAGCACCTGCTGGACAGCAGCCGCGAGGCGGGAAGCTTGGCCGTTGGGCAGGCCGTCCACGGACAGCGTTTCGCCGTCCTCGCTCTGCAGCGCAACCCTGGCCCAGAACAGGCCCGGAAGAATCCGCACACGCTGGTCATCATCGATGTGTTGGCGGTACTGCCGGCCTTCAATCAGAAGCTCGACATGCTCGACATGCTCGCCATCCAGCCGCAGCCGCCAGTCCGGCGAGCGGGTCACACGCTGGCCCCAGCCCGAGGGGCGCCATTCCATAGACATCCGGATACTGCCTTGCGTACGTCACTGGGCGTAAAGTGCCCTTACAGCCCCATGATAAGGGGGCTTGATCAGGCGCGTGACTGTTGCCGTGTGGTCGGAGTGGGTTAGGCTGTCGCCATGCCGTAGCGGATGGCTCCGACTACTCCGTGGATGGCGCCCCGGGAAGGAATCCAATGCCTGCAGGAATGTTCTCTACATCTGGCCGCAACTGCCTTCTGGCTGTTGTACTGTCTTTGGCAGCACTGCCTGCGGCGGCGCAATCGTCCACCCCATCACTGTTCTGTGGCTTCTGGACTGAGGAAGCGGACGGAACATGGAGTGTGTCCCGGGAGGTGGACGCAGCAACGGGTGCCACGGCATCGCGCGACACCTACGAATGGACGTCAAACAGCACGCCATTCGGCACTGGCATGGCCAGCAGCTGGACCCTGAATTACTACTGGCCACAAGACGCGACGCGCCAGAAGGCTGTTCCAGAGGCTGAGGTCGTAGTGGTCATGGGTTTCCGTTTTGACGCCAAGGAAATCGGCCAGGAGCCGAAGGATCCCGGACACACCTGGATACACCTGTATCGGTCGGAAGATCCGAACAAGCAGTTTTCGGTCTACTCCACCAGCCTGACAGGCAATATGGACTGGAATCGCCTCCGAAACGGAAACCTCGGCGGAAGGGCTTTTCTGTCTTTGGATACGCTGCTGGCTTACGGTACGGGCCTGGAAAAACTGGTGTGGCACATCCGCGGTGCGCCTAACGCTCTGGGTGTGACGGAAAGTTACGCCAAGGGCGTGCTGCCCATCGCGACGATGCGCAGGAAGCTGGCGAAGATTCCGAAGCTACGTGCTGAACTGGACCGGAAAGCGGGGAAGTTCCGCAGCGAATGCAAGCTGCCGATTGAAGTTTCAGAATAGCGCTGCATTGACGCACAGCACGGCATCGGCCGCGCGGCGGCAGCGTGCCACCGCGGGACTGCCTGCCGTCACGCATTCACATCCACAACAATCCGCCCACGCACCTTGCCCGGAATGATCTGGTCGTAGACGTCCAGCACGCCGGCAAGCCCGATCAACTGCACGGTGCTTTCCAGCTTCTGCGGGTCCAGATCGGTGGCAAGACGATCCCAGGCGCGCTGGCTGACGGCCTGCGGCGCATTCACCGAATCCACGCCGGCAAGCGTCACGTTGCGCAGAATGAAGGGCAGCACCGAGCCATGCAGATCATCACTCTGCGCCAGCCCGCAGGCGGCCACTGCGCCACGGTATTTCGTCTCGGCAATGGCGTTGACGAGGGTGGGGCCGCCCGCCACATCGACCACGCCGGCCCAGCGCTCGGCACTCACCGGCCGCTCGCGCGGGGCTGAAAGCTGCGCGCGGTCGATGATCTCGGCGGCGCCCAGGCTGTGCAGATACTCGGCGTGTTCAGGTCGCCCGGTGGCAGCCACTACGCGATAGCCAAGCTTGGACAGGATCGCCACCGCAATCGAGCCGACGCCGCCGTTGGCGCCGGTGACCAGCACATCGCCCTTCCCGGGCGTCACGCCTGCATCTTCCAGTGCCAGCACGCACAGCATGGCGGTATAGCCTGCTGTGCCGATGGCCATGGCGTCGCGGGTGCTCAGGTTGGCGGGAATCCTGTTGAGCCATTCGCCGCGAACACGGGCACGCTGGGCGAGGCCGCCGTGGTGGCCCATGCTGAGATCCCAGCCGTTCAACACCACGCGGTCACCGGGTTGGAAACCGGCATTGCCCGATTCCAGTACAACGCCAGCCAGATCGATGCCAGGGATCAACGGGAACGTCCGGATCACCGGGCGCGTGCCGGTGAGGGCCAGCGCGTCCTTGTAGTTCAGCGTGGAGTACTCGACCTGCACCAGCACGTCGCCATCCATCAGGTTGGCTTCATCGAAATCGACCAGCTCCGTGGAAACGCCGTCGTTGGTCTTGCGGGTCAGCAGTGCCTTGAAACTCATGGTGCGGTCTCACGTTCAGTGGATGAGCCCATGCTAGGCTCGCACCGTTATCGCAACAAGAACGATGATTTTCCGTAGGTACTATGGTTTTCCGGAGTATGCATGCGTAGCAGGCGTTGGGACGGCAAGAGCGGTTGCGCGGTGGAAGTCACGCTGTCGGTGATGGGCGGCGTGTGGAAGCCGATCATTCTGTTTCACCTGATGACAGGCAAGCGACGCTTCATGGAGCTGACGCGGCGTGTGCCCAACGCCACCCAGTCCATGCTGACCAGCCAGCTGCGGGAACTGGAGGCTGACGGCGTGGTGATCCGCCACGTGTACCCGGAAGTGCCGCCGAAGGTGGAATACGAACTGTCTGAATTCGGGCGCACGCTGGTGCCGGTACTCCTTGCCATGCGCGAGTGGGGTGAAACCTATCGCGGCCATAAGAGCGAGGACGCCAACAGCTGAAGGATGAAGGGGCCGCGTACGTGCTTTCGCTGCGCGCGCACTTCGGTCTCGCCAACGGCCGCGGTCACCAGTGGGCAGCGTGTGTCTCGATGGACGTGTCGTGTATGGCTGGATAGGGTGTCCAGATAGCGCACGCCAGCCGGGCACGTTTGCTGGCGAAGTGCATCAGTCGATGGATAACCCGCCATGCCGTGACGCTACCGGCGTAAGACCGCGTCAGCGCGGGATTTTCCTACTTCTCAGTGCAGGTTCAGTGCGGCAATCATGCCCGCGCCAAGGCACTCGCCCTGGCCGGGATTGGCGTCCCGAACTTACGTACCACTACCGGTCGTGCTTGCTGCCTTGGCGGCAGCCGCGACAATGCACCGCCTGCCAGTTCATGGCGGACGGTGCGTGGGGATCTCCTGATCCGCCGGCTTTAGTGGTACGTATCCGGCACGCCAACCCGCACCGTCCGCCACCTTGCATCTGCAGGTGGCCACACCGTGAGGTTGTCGCCATGCCTGACCGTACCCCTGACGTTCCCCGGCTGCGCGAGCTGCTCGGCACCGCAGTGCGCGATCTTCCCGCGGCCCTGGCCGAGAAGCTGGAAGGCGCGCTCTGTGAATCTGCGAAGTCCGTCGTGCCCTCAGCGTTCTTCGCGCACCTTCAAGCGCATGGCGGGAATCTGCGCGCCGACGGCCAGCCCTGGACCGAAACCCGGCTCAGCCCAGGCCGAGCCGTCGATCTGGCCCTGGCCACCCGCAGCGCGTCGGGCATCACTGCGCTTACCGCCTTGCTGCATGCCGCGCATGTGGCGCGGGAGAGCGACGATCCCGCGTGCTACCCGTCCGCAGCGCTGGTCGACGGGCTGTTCAACGCCTGCCAGGCCCTGTCGCTGCAGCTGGAATGCTGCCTGGTTCCGTGAAAGACCGCGATGCGGTTCCTGTTCCGTTGACGCCCGCTTGCCTATAGTGGCCCAGGAGCCCTGCAATGGAATGCCCATGCACGTGATGTCCCCCCGCCGTTGTCTGCCGCTGGCACTTGCCATCGCAGTGAGTGCCAGCGCGTGTGCACGGCCGCCGTCCACCGAGAATGAAAGGAATCCCGCCATGTCCGGCGCAACCCAGACCGGCCGCACGATCAACGGCCACACCTATACCGATGCGCCCGTGGACGTGAAGCTCGGGCCGAATACCTTCCGCATTCCGGCCAATTATCTGGACAGCCAGATCGCACCGTGGCCCGGAGAAGGTGTGACCCTGGTCATCGAATGGCCGGACATGAAGCCGACGCCGCCGGGCGCCCGGGCGAACCCACGTACGAATGATTTCCGGAAGGAGATTCCCATTCGGATCAACTACGTTGATCGGGTTCCCGTCGAAACACTGCTCTCAAGGCTGTCGTCAAATGAAGCCATCACGGAGGAGGGCTCTGTGGAAAGGGAGGATCCCAGGGACCGTCTCGATCAACGCGTTGCACAGCCGGAGACCTTGGGTCTGACGCCCTATGCAATCGATGAAGCGAAGATGGTGTTGTACGCGAAGAAGCATGAGGCGCGGTACGGGAAGCCGCCTGTCCGCAATCCGGCCTATGAGAGAGACTGGTACATCGCACGCCAGGGCGATGGCCGGATCAGCTCGTTCATCAAATGTGACGGCGAGGAATTCCGACGCGATGGCGTGCGGTTGGAGGGGGGCGAGGTGATCAGCGAGCCGGGAGAAGTGGCAGCGGGCTGCGTTCACTATTTCGTGGACATCGACAACAGGCTGTCCATCAGCCTGGACTACAAGAGAGCGTTTCTGAAGGACTGGAAGCGTATGGAAGAGGCCGTCAGGGATGTCATCGCGCGCACCCGGTCCAAGTGATCGGTGGTTCAGGGAAGAGAAGGGGTAAGGCATGAGTGGATTGACCGAACACGATCTCAGAATCCTTGGCAGCTATGCCAGAGATGGCAACCGCGAGCTTTACTGGAACTACCTGTCGCAGCTGCCGGGCGCCGATGGGTACGGGACACTGGGCTGGGTGTTGTACGCAATGACAGCCTGCCGGGGCGCGTAGCGAACAGCTATGCACAGAGCTACGCGAAGACCCAGCAGGAAGAGGGATCCCGTTTCTCGAATGCACAGTTGACCGAGCGGCAATGGGAGTCCTTCGGGCAGACCCTGCTCGAAAGAGATCTTGAACTGCGGCGGCAGTGGATGAACGAACGCCGCCCAGACCTGGCACTGAATCTTCCCGGCAAGGATGTGATGCTGGCGCACGATCGTGCGTTTGAACGGCATGAACTCGACCCCAATTGCTGGACCCCGCGCGTGCTGCTGGAAGCGGCCGAACAGAAGAGCAGCCCCGCGAAGCTGGAACAGATCTGGACCAACATGCTCAACAACGACTATGCCGGGGGCCCCCGCGTAGGCAACACCAGCGTCGATGCCATCAGCCAGATGGGATGGACGAAGGGTGGCCAGTACCTGACCCGGTTGAGCGTGCTGGAAGCCACCCAGGTACTGGAGGGCCGCTCAGCGGTCGATCCGAACATCATCGGTGGCAACAGCTATTACGCGATGTACTTCGAAGCGGACAGAAAATGGGCCAGCGTCAATGCGGGCAGCGGTCACATGTCGCTGCGCGAGATCACCGATCCCGCCCGTATCGCTGAACTCAACGACGCGCGCGAGGTTCGTCTGGAACGCCAGGAAAAGCGTACCCAGTTCCACCCGGACGACCCGTATCGGACCATTACCCGCAGCCCGCTGACCGCAGCGGCGGACGACGTGCCGGATCCCTCACAGGCGCCGACCCGCCTGGCGGACATCGGCCCAGGCCATCGGGAATACGCACTGATGCAGCAGGTGCGCGAAGGCGTTGCCGCGATCGATGCCAGCGCCGGGCGCACCCACGATGAGAACAGCGAGCGTCTTGTGGCGAGCGTGATGGCCTTGGCCCGCCGCAACCAGCTTGAACGCGCCGATCACGTGCTGCTGAGTGCCCAGACGGCCGACACTCCCGCAGGTCGGAACGTGTTCGTGGTGCAGGGCGAGATGAACGATCCCGCCCACCTGCGCGTTTCAATGCCCACAGATGTAGCAGTGCATACGCCGGTTGCGCAGTCGTTGCAGCAGATGGAAGCCGCCAGTCTGGAGCGGCAGCAGGCGGTCATGCAGCGCCAGCAGGATATCGAAGTGCAGGCTCGCGAGAGTCACGCGGTGCGGATGGGTTGAAATCGCACCGCTGCAGAGCGATGCCCCATGAAAGGGGCATCGCCGCGTTTACGGGGCCGACTTCGGCTGGCGTGGATCGGCAATGATCCGCGAGGGTGACCCATACAGCACCAGCACCCGCATGCCGGTGCTGAATACCGGATCGGGGCCTTGTACAACTGTCATCAGATTGCCGTTCTCCGTCTGCACCACGTATTCCAGGCCCTTGGCCTGCGAAAGTGCGCGTTCGGAGGCTGCGCCGGCAATCGCGCCTACCACCAGGCCGCCAATGGCACCGATGGCCGCCGCCTGGTCGCTGCCACCGATGGTGGAGCCGGCCACGCCGCCAGCCGCAGCGCCGGCAACGGCACCACCGCCCTGTGAGCCGTCAATACTGACCGCACGGACGCTGATGACCGTGCCGCTGACGGTGCGATTGACCTGTCCCACCGAACCGATGGAGTAGCTGTCCGTGCGCACATTTGGTGCGCATGCGGTCAGCATCACAGCAGCGGATGCGGCCAGCAGCAGGCGCTTCACGGCGCTTCCTGCTTGTTCGGGAACATCGGCTTGGAGATATCCACTGTCTCCAGGGCCTGCAGGAACTGGGCGATGTTGTTCTGGGCCGAGCGGCTGATCGACTCACGGGCACGGATCACGCCTGCGAAGGCGTAGTTGAACGGAACTTCGCCGGACGCGCTGACATCCTGGGTGTAGACGATGCTGCCCGTTGCACGATCGATCAGCTCGTAGCGGGCGATCGTCTTGGTGGTCATCGATGCACCGAAGCTCGGAATGTCGATCGCCAGGATCTTCACCGACAGGCTCAGCTTCACCGGCGCATCGTCGCGGAACACCGCCATCTTGTTCAGCGCTTCGGTCAACGCGTTCTGCCACATCTGCGGCACTTCGTGCTGGGCCTGCGCGGGGATCTTGCCCTTGGCTTCATCCGGACGTGCCAGCGTGACCGTCAATGACTTCAACTCGCCATCAATCTTCTTGCTGCTGACCCCGACATTCGGGACCGAAAAATTGAGCGGTGGATTGGTGGTGCAACCTACCAGCGACACGGCGATGATCGCTGCGAACAGAAACTTCTTCATCCATTTTCCCCTGTGACTACGTTGAAACATCCATGGCGAATCGTGTGTTCGTCGGCAACGACGATGCTGCACCGCAGCGGCCGCATGAAGGCGTGGCTGACTGCGCGCAAGGATACCTGAATTGGGGCGATCTGCCTGGTACTGTCACCTTGCAGGATTGGTGCTGCGAAGGACGGAAAAGGGTGCCAGGGGCTCAGCACCGGGTCCGCGCGCCGTCGCGCAAATGCGCCGGACGCATCGTGCTACCGATATGGCGGATGGGTATTCTGCGTGCATGCTCGGCTCGGCCGGCCAGCTGGAATGCAGACTGATACCGTGAGGAGCGAGGAGCACCTTTCGAGAAGCACCAATGCCAGCCCCCGCAATGGGGGCCGGCACACATCACGGCAGTGCGTGACTTATGGGATGGTGCAGCCGCTGTTCCGCAGGCAGCGGGCAAAAGCCGGGTAGCACACCTTCTCGCCATTGCCCGCTGCGAGGCAGGCCTCGTACGCGGTGTAGCACGGGGTACAGCGGGACTGCGCGGAGGCACTGCCGATTCCCAGGGTCAGTGCAGCAGCCGCAATAGCAACAGACAGCTTGAATCCAATCTTCATGCTTCACTCCGTTGATAGCCCTCCTTGGGCACCTCGGAGGCTAACGTGGGAAGAGGGTGTATTCAACCCGCACCGCGCCCGGATGGGTATCCATCTTCAGCGCTCCGCCCTGGATTTACTTTGTTGGCGCGTCTGCAGTCTGAGCGGCCACCATGGCTTGTTGCATCTCTTTCAGCGACAGATAGCCATCACCATCGGTGTCCAGGCCCGCGAAGTACTTCGCGATCTCCGGCACCACGTTGGCTTCCTCCTTGCTGATCCTGCCGTCTTTGTTCCTGTCCATCGCGGAAAACGCGGCGTCGATGGAATCGGCCTGCTTGCTGAAACGTTCCTGCTGAAATTTCGCGTACTCGACCTTGTCAACGCGTCCGTCGTTGTTGGCATCCATGGCGGTGAATGTGGCGTCGATGTAGGCCTGCTTCGGGTCGGTCGGTGAGGCCTGGGCCAGCAACGGAGCAGCGCACAGCGCGATCAATAGAGTGATCCTGGTCATGGGTGGTTTTTCCTTGAGAGATACAAGTCAGCGGCAGGGATAGGTGTAGCCGTCGGCGCCGCGATAGGTGTCGTTGCGGCGGTCGTAGTTGCCGTAGCGGTTCATGCAGTAGTCGGCGCGCTCGCGGGTCTCACGCTCACGTTTGGCGGCAGCGGCAATCACGCCGGCCACCACCGCTGCACCTACCACGCCCACCACGACACCGGCGGTCTTGGCATCGTGCCGGCGCTCGCGTTCGCGCTCATGATTCCGCTCACGTTCGCGCCGTTCCCATGCATCGCGCTCCCGATCGCGGTAGTCCTGGTTCCACTGCGGGTTGTAGCGGTCGCCACGCTGCGCATGGGCGTCGCCGGCGTACGGCATCAACACCAGCTGCGCAGCGACCGCCAGAATCAGCGCGGTTCTTCCTGTCTTCAGAAACATCGTCCAGCTCCTGTGCGGACATCGTTGGTAGCCGTAGTACACCCTGCAGACATTGCGCGAACCTGCCGTCAGGGCGAGCAATGACAGCGGCTATCGAACCAGCGCCTCCACAGGATCCAGCTGTGCGGCACGGCGTGCCGGCAGGAAGCCGAAACCAACGCCGATCAGGCTGGAACACACGAATGCAGCCAGAATCGAATTGACGGAGAACACCAGGCTGAAGCCCGCATCGGCCAGCTCCATCACCGCGCCCAGCGCCAGCGCCACGCCGATGCCGAGCACGCCACCGAGCAGGCAGACCAGCACCGATTCGATCAGGAACTGCTGCAGGATGTCGCTGCGTCGCGCGCCCACCGCCATGCGCACGCCGATCTCGCGGGTTCGCTCGGTCACCGAGACCAGCATGATGTTCATGACCCCGATTCCGCCCACCACCAGTGCGATGGCAGCGATGGAGCTGATCATCATGGTCAGGATGCCGGTGGTCTGTTCAATGGATCTACGGATCTGCGCGTTGCTGCTCATGTAGAAATCGGTGCTGCCGTGGCGGCGAGTCAGCAGTCGCGCGATGGCCTGCTCAGCCGCTTCCATGCTGATCGCATCCGAGACGCGCACGGTGATGCTGGAGACGTGGCTCTGCCCCAGTACGCGCGCCATTGCGGTGGTGTAGGGAAGCCATACCCGCAGCAACGATGCATCACCAGTGGTGCCGGCATCCTTCTTCACCACACCCACCACGCGCACCGGGACATTGCCCAGCAGCAGGGTCTGCCCGATCGGATTGTCGGTCGCGGCGAAGAAGCGTGCGCGGGTATTGGCGTCGATCACCACCACCTGCTGGTAGCCGACCACGCCGGGTGGACCGAAGAAGGCGCCCTCGCCGAGCTTCAGGCCATGCACGCGGAAGTACTGCTCGCTGACGCCCTGCACCTGCACACTGGCAGAGCGATTGCCGCGCAGGGCGGTGCCGCTGGTGGCAACACCCGGGGTGGCGCTGTCCACGAATGGCTGCCGGGCCAGGGCCACGCTGTCGCCGGGAGTGAGTGTTTCCACCCGCGCCGAGTGCAGGTCGCCAAAACCGGAACCGGGATAGATCTCGATGGTGTTGGTACCCAACGAGGAGATGTTGGACAGGATGGCCTGCCGTGCACCGGTGCCCAGTGCTACCACCGCCACGACCGAAGCAATGCCGATGATGATTCCGAGCATGGTCAGGAAGGTGCGCATGCGGTGGGCGTTCATCGCGCGCAGTGCCATGCGGAAGGCTTCAGCGAACCGGTCCCGCCAGACCTGCCAGCCGCTGCTACCCACGGATTGGGGCGCGGCTGGCGTCGCCACGCCCGCTGCCAGAGCTGTACCGGTTGCACGATCATCCACGATCCGCCCATCGCGGATTTCGATGATGCGCTGCGCATGCTCGGCCACGGCCATGTCATGCGTGACCAGCACCACGGTATGACCCTCCGCGTGCAGCTCGCCGAGGATCTTCATCACCTCTTTGCCGGAATGCGTATCCAGCGCACCTGTGGGTTCGTCGGCGAAGATCACCGCGCCACCATTCATCAGCGCACGCGCAATCGAAACGCGTTGCTGCTGGCCGCCCGAGAGCTCGCCAGGGAGATGCTGCATACGCTCGCCCAGACCCAGCCGCGACAGCAGGGTGGCTGCCCGTGCATGGCGTGCTTCGGCAGGCATGCCGGCGTAGATCGCAGGCACCTCCACATTGCTCAGTGCAGTCAGATCGGTCAGCAGGTGGTAGCGCTGGAAGATGAAGCCGAAGTGCTCGCGGCGTAGTTCGGCCAGTTCATCAGGCGACATCTGCGCGGTCTCGCGCCCGGCGATCTGATAGACGCCGGCGGAAGAGCGATCCAGGCAACCCAGGATGTTCATCAGCGTGGACTTGCCAGAACCGGATTGGCCTACGATGGCCACCAGTTCACCTGCGTGAATATCCAGGTCGATGCCGTCGAGTACCACCAGTGTCTGCTCGCCTGCGGCAAATTCACGGCGTACGCCGCGAACGCGCAGCAGTGGCTCGGTCATGGTCATACTCATTCGGGTTGCGCGGGTGCGCTGGTGGCTTCGTCGTTGGCCTGCGCCAGCACGACCTGTTCGCCTTCGTTCAGCCCGTCGCGTACTTCCACCTGGATCTGGTCATCCAGCCCGGTGGTGATGCGCCGCGTGCTGGCGCGGCCGTCGGCACCACGGACCTGCACGCTGTAGCTGCCATCGACGGCGCGCGCACCCAATGCGGCCGAGGGAATGGTCAGTACGTCGTTGGCGCGGCCCAGCACGATGCGAACCTGCGCGGTCATGTAGCTGCGCAGGCGGCCATCGGCGTTGTCCACGTCGAACTGGCCGTTGTAGTACATGGCCGTGCGGCTGCCACCCGACACCGCCGGTGCGGCGAGGCTGGAACTGTCTTCGTTGGTGATCGATTCCGGTGCTGGTGCTATATCCCGAAGCCTGCTGCTGTAGCGGCGACCGGCATCACCAAGAATGGTGAAGAACGCCTCCTGCCCAACAGCGGTGTGTACGACGTCAGCCTCGGAGATCTCGGCGTATACCGTCATCACGTCCTGATTGCCCAGCATCACGATGGTCGGTGCGCTCTGCACCGCATTCACGGTCTGCCCCTGGCGCGCGACCACGGCCAGTACGGTGCCGTCGGTGGGGGCGGTGATGCGGGTGTACTCCAGATTGGTCTGCGCGACATCGACGTCGGTCTGTCGGCGCGCAACTTCACCGTCCAACGCGGCGATCTGTTCACGGGTGGCGTCGACCTTGGCCTTGGCTGCATCGAAGTCGGCGCGGGCCACCAGTTGCGCGGCAGCCAGTTGCTGCTGCCGATGCAGTGTCAATTCGAACTGGCGCAGGTCGGTGGCCAGCGCATCGCGGTTGGCGCGCGCGGTGCGCTGTGCGGCCTGCGCGCTCAGCAATGCATTGCGCTGAGTACGCGAATCGATATCGGCGATGGGATCGCCGGCTTTCACTTTGTCGCCCAGTTTCACATGCAGGGTGTCGATGCGGCCGGAGACCTGCGCACCCACGCTTACCAGTCGCGAGGGCTTCAGCGTGCCAGTGGCTTCCACCACCTGTTCGATGCTGCCGCGAACGACCGGCGCAACCTGCAGTTGCGGAGGTGGTGCGGGCCGCAACCATGCAAACAGAATCAGCGCGCTGCACAGCAGGGCGGCAGCAATCATGAGCGCGCGGCGGCGCTTGCGTGGTGCGGCGCTCATCGTCGCAGCATCCAGTAGAGACAGGTCATCGCGGGTCCTCGCAGCAGAAGAGACACACGTCTGGCGTGGCAGACGGGGTTGGCCGTCGAGTCTCGATGCGCTGGGTTGCGTGAACCTTGCGGGGCTGTCGCTGTGTCAGCGTGCGGCAAGAAGGGCGAGCAATGCTACGGCGATGAACTGCAGGGCGCTACCGAGAACCAGCATTGCATTGCGCAGCCGGTGACCTGCCAATCGCGCAGCGAAGAGTTGACTCACCGCGCCGGCCAACAACCAGAAGAATGCTGGAACAGGCAGCTTCGCCATCCCTGCACCGATGCTGATCAGCAGCGCGCTGGCAATCATCATCCCGGTGGCATGACCATCCAGGACGCGCAGCAGTGGTGACATCGGGCGCGAGGTTGCCGCGCGCCATGCCGCCAACCCATGCAGCGCGGCATGCACGGCAATGAACAGGAGCACAACAGCGGCCGCCGCAGCGCTGGCGTGCCTATACGTTGAAGCCACCAGTGCAATGCCGGGCAGCAGCAGGAACAAGGCGCCGAACAGCCGCATCAATACACCTGCGCGCTCGGCTTCGGGAACTTCCCGCAGCCAGAGCGGCCAATGTTCCAGGCCGAGTGCGCGGCCAGTGCGTGGGCGGCGATTCCATGCGGCAGCGGTAAGGCCCGGCGAATTCCGCGGTGGCACAGTGCGCGTGGAAGAGGACGGTGGAGGAGCTCCCTGGGTCACATGCAGGCTTCCTGTCAGATCGGAACGCGGTGGCACGGCAGGTGCCACACCCCGATGCTGTGCAGCGAACATTGCCGCAACCTTGCCTGTCCTCGCTACCGGCTTCGCATGGACAGGTGCCAGTTACACAGGTGCATGCGGTGTGTTCAGTGCTCCAGCGGTGGCGCGCTGGTCACGCCCGGGTGCAGTGGAAACTCAACACGGATCAATGCACCACCGCCAGGCGCATCCAGAATCGTGACGTGGCCGCCGTGGCGGTCGATCACCTGGCGCACCAGGTTCAACCCCAGGCCTGCGCCTGTCTGCCGCGGCCGCAGCCGCTGGAAGGGTTCGAAAACCCGTTCGCGCTGGTCGACCGGTATGCCGGGGCCGTCGTCCTCGACCTCCAGGCAGCTGCCCTGAACGCGCACGATGATCTGGCGTCCGCCATGTTCGGCAGCATTCAGCACCAGATTGGAGATTACCCGCTCCACTGCGCCGGTCTCGCCGAACACCGGGAAGTGCGATTCCACCACCACGGCTACGGTCTTGTCCGACTGGATCAACAGCGGCGCCAGATCGGCGGCCACCCGTTTGGCCACCCGCGCCAGGTTGATGGTTTCCTTCGGCCCGTCTTCGTCCATGCGGTGCAGATCCAGCAACTGCTCTGCCAGTGTCGCCAACCGTGCCACTTCCACGGCCAGGTTGCGCGTGGTGGCGTCGTCGGCCGCATCGACCTTCACCCTCAGAATTGCAATGGGGGTGCGCAGCTCATGCGCGGCGGCGGCGATGAAGCGGCGTTGCCGCTCGTGCCCCTCGTCCAGCCGCTCCAGTGCTTCATTCACCGCCGTCACCAACGGAGCGATCTCCACCGGCACCGCGGTTTCTGTCAGGCGGACACCGCGGCGACTGGCGGAGATGTTGCGGGCTTCTTGGGCGATGCGCTCCACCCCGGCCAAGGCTCGTCTCACGATGATCGGTGTCAGGACGATGGTGGCCAGGCCCAGCAGCAGGAAGATCGGCAGGGTGATGATGTGTGCCGCCAACGCCATCTGCCAGGTCAGCGTATCGGTTTCGCCGTGGGCCATGATGGTCAGCTTGCCGGCCGGCCCGCTGTGCTGGCGGACCACGACGGCCAGGCCATCGCTGCGGTCGCGCCCGCGCAGGTCGCCAAAGGGGATGCCATCCAGTGCGCCAACCAGCGAGGCATAGGCCGGCGGCACAGGCCCGAACGTAACGTGGTGGCCGTGCTCATCCTCGGCGATGAACCATGCACCGGGAACAACCTTCAGCAGTTCGGCCAGTTCCGGCGTGTTCTGCACGTAGAGGTCGCCATTGCGGTCGCGGTGCACCGCGTCGGCCGCCACCGGCGCGAAGGTCTGGATGGTGTAGTAGCCACCGCTGTCGGCACGTATCAGCACCATCAGCAGCGCGAAGAACGCCACCAGCAACGCCAGCAGCTGATAGATCAGCGTTTTGACGATCAACGGGCGCTTCAGCGAGGGACGACGCGCCATTACTTGGCTTCCCGCATCAGATAGCCGACGCCGCGGATGGCGTGTATCTCTACTCCTGCATCGGCATCGGCCAGCTTGCGGCGAAGGCGCGAGACGTGCGAGTCGAGCGTGTTGGAATGGATGCCGTCATCGAATCCATACACTGCCATCTCAATCGACTCGCGCAGCACGGTGCGCCCCAGGCGCCGGGCCAACGCGGTCAGCACACGGATCTCGCGGCGCGGCAGCTCAAGCCGTTGCCCGCCCACACTGGCTTCACCCGATGCCGGGTCGAACACCAACCGGCCGATGCTGACCAGTTCCACCTGCATGCCGCTCGGCCGGCGCCCTGCAGCGCGGATGCGGGCGAACAGTTCCTCAAGTGCGAAGGGCTTGGCCAGATAGTCGTCCGCGCCCTCATCCAGGCCGGCGATGCGGTCCGGCAGCTGCCCCAGCGCGCTCAGCACGATGATCGGCACCCCTGGGTTGCGCTCACGCAGCAGGGAAATCAATCCCAGCCCGTCACCGTCGGGCAGGGTGCGGTCCAGCAGCACCAGATCGTGCGATCCGCACAGGGCCGCTTCGCGGGCCAGTGCCAGCGTGTTGGCCAGGTCCACCACGTAGCGCTCGCGCTGCAGGGCGGATTTCAGGGTGGCGGCCAGTTCGGCTTCGTCTTCGATCAGCAGGATGTGCATCGGCAGGGCTTGGGCAGGAAGGGCGTGGCAGGGCGGTCCGGCACGCGCCGGCACCGTATTACAGGAACATTGCGTGAACATGGCGTGCCTTCCCGATCTTCCGCACGGCTGTGGTGACGCAGGAAACACGCTGTCGGCGCAAGGTTCGCGCAATCCAGGCACTCCAGCCTTGGCGCCCACTCGCTGCCCCCCAATCCCTGGAGTACCCATGAAGTTGTTCGTTCCGTTGTTGCTCGTGGCCGCGTTGGGTGGCTGTACCACCGCGAAGATGACCGTTACCCCTGATGGCCGGCGCGGCGTCTCCATCGACTGCAGCGGCTCCAGTTCCTGGAGTGGCTGCTACGAAAAGGCCGGACAGATGTGCCCAGGCGGCTATGTAGTCTTCAGCAAGGATGGCGACGACGGCAACGCCATCGCGGTGGGCAACAAGAACGGCTTCACTTCCACCCAGATGGCCACCCGCTCGATGCTGGTGGCCTGCTCGCACTGACACCCACAGGGGAGGTGGGGTGCCACCTCCCCGTCATCACCGCCCCCAGCCCTTCGTCAGAAGCTGTAAGCGGCCTGCACGTACACCCGCCGCGGCTCACCCGGGAAATGCCCGTTGCGCGCGATGAAACCGCTGGCCGCATATACCTTGTCGAACAGGTTCTTGACGTTGGCCTGGAACTGCCACTGCTTCCATGTGGTCTTCCAGCTCATGTCGAACACGGTGTAAGCCTTGACCGTCTGCCCGTCCAGACTGACGCGCTCACCCACATGGTCAGCACCAAAGCCGATGGCGGAGTTGATCGCCGGAAGGTCATAACGCGTCCACAGCCCCAGCTTGTTGCGCGGCGCATTGGCGAATCGGTCGCCGGAAGCGTTGGTGATGCCATTCGGGCCTGCATCCTTCACCCGCGCATCGTTGTAGGCGTAGGTCAGATTCAGCACCCAGCGCTCGCTGAGGTCGGCCAGCAGATCCAGCTCCATGCCGGTACTGCGCACCAGGCCCAGCGCGGCCAACTGGTTCACGCCACCGATCACTTCGCCGGTGGCCTGCACGATATTGCTGCGGTCGATCCGGTAGGCGGCCATGTTCAAGGTCACACGGTCGGCCAGCAGGGACTTCATGCCCACTTCCCACTGCTTGCTGCGCTCGGCATCGAACGGCCCGCCAGCGGCGGGGTTCTGGTTGGCAGCACTCTGCGGTACGAAGCCGCTGGCCACGTTGGCGTAGACATTCAGGCCCTCGCGCACGGTGAACGTGCTGCCCAGCCGACAGCTGAGGTCGTTGCCGTCCACGCTGCTGCCGGCAATGCGGTCGTCGTCCTTGAAGCCATCCCAGCGCAACCCGGCCAGCACATGCCAGCGTGTGCCCAGTGCCAGTTCGTCCTGCAGGTAGCCGCCATAGCGCGTGCTGCGGGTGGACGTGCTGCGCCAGGGCAGGGCCGCCAGGTTGTAGTCGTGCCAGGTACTGGCGCCGTACACGGGATTGAACAGGTCGATGCCGCGCACCGGCCCCGCACCACGGGCAAGGTCGGCGCTGTTGGCGGTCTGTGCAGTGAAATCCGCATCCAGCTGGTACACATCGGCACCGAACAACACCTTGTGCTCAACCGCGCCGGTCGTCACCCGCCAGACGGCATTGCCGTTGGCAGTGAATGCTTCGTTGTCGCGGATCTGGTTGCGCAGCTGGCGGGTCATCCACTCGGCCACGCCATCGCGGTCACGATCGATCAGGCCCATCGGCTCGTGGTACATCTGGTGCTCGTTGTTGCTGAACCAGCGAGCGGCGAAGTCCACATCCAGATTGTCGCGTGGTGCGAAGCGGTACTGCGCCAGCGCCACTTTGGCGCGCATGTCGAGGAAGTCGCTGGCCTCGTTGTGGTTCCAGCGGCGATCGGTCAGGAAGGTGCCCGCATCATTCACCGGCACGCCGCGCAGGCGGTTGCCGCCGAGGTTCTGGGTGATGTCGGTGAACTGCAGCACCAGCTCGCCGGTCTGGCCGATGTCGAAGGCCAGCGAGGCGTCGCCGATCACGCTTTCGCTGTCGGTGTTCCAGCGCACGCCCTTTTCACTGTCGGCATACAGCCCGGCGCGATAGCGCACGCTGCCGGAGGCATTCAACGGCCCGGTACCCTCGATCGATCCGGCACGAAAGTTCTTGTCGCCCAGCTGGATCTCGATGTTGCGTCCGGCGCTGGCTTTCGGTTTGCGGGTTACATAGTTGATGACGCCGCCTGCATCACCACCGCCATAAAGCGCGCCTGCCGGCCCCTTCAGCACTTCCACGCGCTCGATGTTGAACAGCTGCGGCACCGAAAATCCTGCGTACGGGTCGCCGCGCAGGCCGTCATACAGCACGTTCTCCTGGCGGAAGCCGCGCAGGGTCACCCCGGCATAGCTGAAATAGCTGATGCCGCTGATGCTGCGATAGAGGTCGGTCACCTGGCGCGCGGCCTGGTCGTCGATCAGTTCACGCGGGATGACCTGGATCGACTGTGGGACCAGCTCCAGGGGCGTATCGGTGCGGGTGCCGACCGCGGCATCGTCTACCCGATACAGTGTCTGTGCGCGTCCGCGAACTTCGACCTTGTCCAGGTCCTTTGGTGCGGCAGTGGAGGGCTCGGCAGCATGGGCAAGGGTTGCCAGGGGCAGGGTCAGTGCCAGGCACAGGGCGCGTTGCAGGGGCATTGGAAAAGGCATCGGGAGAGGGGGTGTGTCTGCAAATGAGAAAGATTAGCATTTGCAGCACTTCGTGACCTATCCCCGAATGCGTTATGGACGCGCGCCGGGGTCCGTATACGGGGTGCCCGCCAAGGCCACCAGTACCCCGGTGGCGCCGCGCACGATCAGCTGCAGCATGGCCTCACGCGGGTCCTCGCCCTGCAGTTGGCTTGCCAATCCCTTCTCATAGGCCGCCACCATCGACGCCAGCAGCATGGCCGCGCCCAATCGCGCTTCGGCGTCATGTTCTGGCCGGCCGGCAGCGTCGGCCATCAATCGCGCCAGGTCGTCAATCAACTGCGCCTGCAGCCGTCGCGCGTGCGCGACCAGTACCGGGCTCTCCGCCACGGTGCCCCAGAAGGCGGCAGCGCCGGCATTGATGCGCAGCAGCGGATGGCCAGCCTCCAGCAACTCGCGCACCAGTGACTGGAAGGCCGCCAGCGGGGTCATGCCGCTGCGCGCCATCATGCCCTCGCGCAGCAGCATGCGCGCCTCCTCATCGCGATCGAACACCAGGTCTTCCTTGCTGGCGAAGTAGTTGAAGACCGTCTTGCGTGAGACGCCCGCGGCTTCGGCGATTTCGGACATGGAGACGGCCTCGAAGCCACGCCGGATGATCAGCTCGGTGGCGACGTCCGAAATCGCTTGTCGGGTCTCGGCCTTGCGTTGTTCGCGACGACCTGGAGGCGGGGTCATGGGCGGTTCATTTGTGGAAACGTACACCGAGTGTAACATTTGACCCGCCAGAGCGCCGACCCGGCGCTCACAAGGATTCCCCATGCTGTACGACGTCGTCATTGCCGGTGCTGGCCCGGTGGGCCTGTTCCTGTCCTGTGAACTGGCCCTGGCCGGGTGTTCAGTGCTGGTGCTGGAACAGGCCAGGTCCGCCGGTTCGCCGTTGAAGCGCTTGCCATTCGGGCTCCGCGGCTTGAACGCCCCTACGCTGGAGGCATTGGATCGGCGCGGCCTGTTGGACGCGGTCGCCGCGACGCAGGTGCTCAAGCCCGACAAGGGCGCGCCGCCGCCCGGCACCGCCCATTGGCTGGCGCAGCCGCGTGCGCTGGGTGGGCACTTCGCGGGTATTCCATTTGCACTGGACGATGTGGACCAGACGCGCTGGAGCTGGCGCCTGCCGACACCGGTGGGCACCCAGATGGCGGTGGAGCTGCAGGCCCTGGAAGCGGTGTTTGCCGAACGTGCGACTGCGCTGGGCGTGCGCATCGAACGCGGGCGTGCGGTACAGGCGGTGGATGCGCACGAGGCGCAGGTTGCCGTGCACACCGGCTCCGGCAGGGTCCACGGCCGCTGGCTGGTCGGTTGTGATGGGGCCCGCAGCACGGTACGCAAACAATCGGGCTTCCTCTTCGCTGGAACCGGGCCAGAGTTCACCGGTTACACGCTGCTGGTCGAACTGGCAGATGGGTGTGTACTCACACCAGGCCGACAGTTCACCGATCACGGGATGTGCAATTTCAACCCGCCAGGCATGCTGGCGCTGGCCGATTTCGATGGTGGCGCCGGCCATCGCACGCCACTGGACCGGCTCACCGCGCAAGCGTTGCTGCGGCGGGTGTCTGGCCGCGAGGCAACGATCACTGCATTGCACCTGGCCACGACATGGACCGATGCTGCGCGCCAGGCGACGGCCTATCGCAGCGGACGTGTGCTGTTGGCAGGTGATGCCGCGCACATGCATTCGCCGTTGGGCGGCCAGGGACTGAACCTCGGCATCGGCGATGCGATGAACCTCGGTTGGAAGCTGGCCGCCGTGGCGCGGGGCAAGGCCGATGAGGCGCTGCTGGACAGCTATCAGGCGGAGCGCCATCCGGTGGGTGCCAAGGTGCTGGACTGGTCGCGCGCGCAGGTTGCGCTGATGCGACCCGGGCCCGGTTCGCGCGCACTGGCAGCGATCATGGCCGACCTGGCCGGCACCCGCGATGGGGCCACGTATCTGGCCGAGCGGATCTGGGGTGTTTCGCAGCAGCTGGATCTTGACGGAGACCACCCGCTGGTCGGCAGGAGCGCGCCGGATTTCCGGTTGGTCGATGGCCGCCGCCTGGGCGAACTGCTGAGAGCGGGGCAGGGGGCGCTGCTTGTTTTCGACCCGGCGTCTTCGCCGCCGCAGCATGGCCAACGCTGGCAGCCTTCCATCGCCTGCGCCGCAGATACTGGGGATGCGACATCGGGCCTGGGGGCGGTGCTGGTGCGCCCGGATGGCATCGTTGCCTGGGTCTGTGGCACACGGGGGGATATGTCCGGCCTTGATTCAGCGCTTGCTTCCTGGACCGGTCCGACCCGGTGATCTGCCCGCTAATGCGCAGTCACCATCGTCTGCGAGCGACAGCTGGCCTCGGTCATCACCAAGGCCAGCTGCTTCAGTGAGTAGGGCTTGCGCAGCAGCGTGAAACCGTGGCCTGGATCGCGGGCCAGCAGTTCGCTGTAGCCACTGGTGAGGATGATCGGAAGATCGGGCAGGCGGCTGCGGATGGTGCGGGCCAGATCCAGCCCATTGGTCCCGGGCATGACCACGTCGCTGAACACCACGTGGAAACGCGCAGCGTCGCGCTCGAGCTCCGCCAGTGCTTCGTCGGCATTGCGCGCGAGTACGACGTTGTACTCAAGCTCGCGCAGCGCACCGACTGCAAATTCGGCCACATCCACATTGTCTTCCACCACCAGCACGCACAATCCGTGACCATGCAGCAATCCCGGTTGCGCGGTCGGCAGCTCGATGGAGGCGTTTGCCTGCGCCAGCGGCAGATACAGCGTGAAGCGCGTACCGACACCGGCCTGGCTCTGTACGTCCACTTCGCCCTCGGACTGCTTGACGAAGCCGAACACCTGGCTGAGGCCAAGCCCGGTGCCCGCGCCCACTCCCTTGGTGGTGAAGAATGGCTCGAAGATCCGGTCCACCACGGACGGATCGATGCCGGCACCGGTGTCGCTGACGCTGATCGCAGCGAAGTTGCCTTTCATCGGCGCCGCGAACCGTACGGAAGGCACCGATGTCAGCTGTTCCACATCGATCGTCACCTTGCCGTGGCCGTCAATGGCGTCGCGCGCGTTCACCGCGATGTTGATCAGTGCGGTGTCGAGCTGGGTCCGGTCCAGCAGCACCGGCAACGGGGCGTCGGGCAGGTTCACCGACACGGAGATGCGTGCACCCAGCACTGTGGTGATGATGTCCGAAAGCGCGCGTACGCTCTCGCAGAGGTCGAATACCTGCGGCGACAGGCTCTGCCTGCGCGAGAACGCCAGAAGCTGGGCGGTCAGGCGAGTGGCGCGGTCAGCGGCGGTTTCGATCGCCTGTACATAGCGCAGGCGCGTATCTTCGGCCGGCCAGGTATGCAGCAGCATGTCCACGGAACCGGTGATGACCTGCAGCAGATTGTTGAAGTCGTGGGCAACGCCGCCGGTCAGCTGGCCGATGGCCTCCAGCTTCTGCGACTGCCGCAGCTGTTCGCGGGCGCGTACCAGTTCAAGATGGGCCTCGCGTGCCTGCTCGGTGATGGCCGCTACCTGGCGGGTGTGCCGGTCGCGTTCGATCACCCGCTCGGTCTGCTCGCTGACCATGCAGATGATGCCGGCCACGCCTCCGCAACCGGCACGCAGCGGCGAGTAGGAGAACGTCCAGAATGTCTCGCGCAACGTGCCATCACGGTCCATCATCAACGGCATGTTCTTGAAACTGCGGCTCGTGCCGCCAAAGGCGTCGTTGACAGCATCGACGACGTCGGCCCAGACGTCCGCCCAGACGTCTTCCAATCGGCTGCCCATGGCGCCGTGCAGCTTGCCGCCCAGCATCGGCAGGTAGGCATCGTTGAAGAAGAACGCCTTGTTGTCGCTGCCCCATGCGATCCACAGCGGCTCCGGAGAATCCAGGATCATCGCCAGCAGAGCGCGAAGTTCGGGAGGAGCGTTGATCGCGTCGGTGGAACGGGCCCAGTCGCTGTCCTGCAGCAGTCGGTAGGCGAGTTGATCGGGTGCCGAGACAGGAAGGGGGAAGGGATGCATGGCCGTGCGCGAAGAAAGGTGCCGCAGCTTAGCCGAGGTGATGTCATTGCGCCCTGCACAGCTCCTTTGCCCTGGCTGTCATCGGCCCTGCGCGGCGGACGAGGTGGCTCACGGGGCGCCCTCTGACTGCACCATCATCCCTGCGCCAACAGCCTGCGTCGTGGCACCGTCGTATTGCAGCCTCAGACACCAAGAAGCGAATTCACCTGCCAATCGGCAACCCGCGCATGGCTCACCGCCTGATGACTGCCGCATCCGTCGCAGCGGAACAAGGCGCCGCCGGGCAGCTGGACCAGATTGTCTTCGCTGGCCGAGCGGGTTTCAGAGCAATGCCGGCAGATGACAGTGAGCGCCGTAATGCGCTCCACCCCGCCAGACAGGTCGAACACAGCTTCAAAGGCATGGATGACAGGGTGACCAGTGGCCGGCATCGGGAAAGTCGTCGTGATGGGGAGGCCTTATCCTGCCCCCCCGATCGTGACGGGCTGGTCATCCGCATGCATTGGAACGATCAAGATGCCCGGCGGCTCAGAGATCCTTCTTCTTGCCGCTCAGGTCGATCGGCCTGTCACTGCCCTTGCGCTCGCTCGACCACACTTCCATGCTCTTGTTGCAGCGGCTCTCGCGGGCAGCCACTTCGGGCGGCAGGTCCTTCAGATGCGGCGACTCCTGGCAGGCCTGGTGCATGTTGCTGTCGTCATACGTGGCACAGGCGCTGAGCGGGGCCAGGGCAAAGGCGGTGAGGGAGGCGCGAAGCAGGGGCTGCAGGATCATGGGGAGGTCTCGGGTGGTGCCGGGCTGGCCATGGAATTCAAATCCGTGACACCGGGCGCAGACAATCCGACCAATCACACTTGTTATTCTATAACAGATGCGCGATAGTCCGGCGCCTGCTGCTGTCAGGCGACGCAGATCATCAGCATCATGCTCAGCGCCAGCATCAGCACGAATACGCGCCGGCTGAGCGCAAGGCAGGCCAGGCAGGCGGCCAGTGCCCAGGCAGCCAGCAGCGCACAGGCCAGCAGCCACAGCCCGATCACAATCAAGGATCCGGTCGCCAGCGCCGACAACGCGATGGCCTTGTACAGAGCCACGCCCAACACGCTGCCGAGCACTCCCGCCTGCAGGGCAATGGCATCGTGATGTGCGGGGGCAGGCGCGTGAAGCATGGTGGCTGGATGGTTCCAAGCGTGAGCGGCGCGCGTACTGTGCCCGAATGCACATCCACGCCATGTGTACTTCGCCGACGACGTAATCAGTGACGGCGGCGCGACAGCAATAGCCCAATGCCCACCACGGGCACGATTCCAAGCATCGGTGCTTTGTACAACGGCCAGCCCTGCAGTACGCCCGTGATCACCAGTGCCGCCGTCGCTAGCAACAGGACCGCACCCCAAGCGCGTGCGGGCCAGGCACCGAAGAAGTGGCGACGTTGCGGAGCGGCGGCAGCATTGGCGGGCCGCTTCGCGAGAGCCTCTGCCAGCGCGTCCCGGAAGGTTGGGAAATCATGCGTCGATGCCCGTGTGCGCTGGAGCAGCACGCTCGGTCCATCGATCAGGGTCAGATCAACATGATCGTCCAGGTTGTAGGACCGGATCTGCTTGAACGGGAGAGGAGCACGGTGCTGGAATACCAGACGATCATGTTCCAGTGCCACCCGGTCCCGTCGAGGGGGATAGACAGCGAAGGCGAGGATCAACGCCGACAGCGTGAAAACCGCTGCCGCACCCAGTGCGGTGAGAAGTCCAAGTTCGGGTGCGCGGGCGAACAGGAGTATTGCCAGTGGTACGGCCCCGATGGCAAACATGGCGTACTGGTGATAGCGCCTGAAGATGCGCACTTCACTGTCGATCTTCCGGGGCCGGGCGGGGAGGCGGGAGTGGGCGATGGGTAACTTCATGGACTGTGTTCGATCACGGCTTTCCGGCAAGAGAGGGTCGCGTCGCGTTGCAATGAAGTCCATGCAACTATTTCGAATCCACCCGTGCTGGACCTCTGTGTGAGTCCTCGTGCGCCTTCGCCCACGCATCTGCTCAGTCGAACTCACCCTCGGCCGATTCCAGCCGTCGCCGGTAGGCAGCGCGGTGCTGATACAGGCGCTGGCATTCGGCCGACCTGTGGATGCGGCTGCCGGGTTCGTTGGCTACCGAGTCGCACATCCGCGCAATATGATTGTTCTCTGCCAGCTCGGTGACGAAGAACACGGCGGTGATGCCGGTACCGAGCAGCACCACGTAGAGCAGGCGGCTGAGCCAGCGTGACAGCTTGCGCTCGAAGTGCTGCTGGATGGTCAGGTCGAAGCGGATGATGCTGAGCACAATCCAGATGATCGCGACCAGGAAGCAGAGCGTGGGCAACAGGCCGCGCCAGAGCCCGGCCTCGTAGACCGATTCGTTGTAATGGACGGCAGCCCCGGCACCGGCGATGGCGATGGCAAGTGCCCAGTTGCGGCCCAGCGAGAGCAGGTCATCGAGCAGCTTCTCGCGGTTCCTGGTTGATCCTGCTGCCACGTGGGTTCCATCTCCATGCTGCGACCGGCGACGGACTGCCGCCGGCCCTGCAGATGGTGGAGCATCGCTGCGGCGATGAGAAGACCGCGCGGCTCAATGTGCGATGGCGCGGGCGCTGATCCAGCGCCGGTAGCGGCGGGTCCGACACTTTGCGGCCGCCTGTGCCAGCAGCAGTGCCCACGCCGGTGAAACCGTGGGTGCGGTGGGGCGGCGCCGGCTCAACCGGCCCAGCTGATACTTCACTGCCGCCATGTGCGCGCTGGCCGCCAGCGGCTTGCTGCGCCAGTTGATGTTGCGCAGCGTCGGCGCCGGGTCGCGGCCCTGCTGCCAGTGCTGTGGCAGATCCGGCTCGATCGCCAGCGCGGTGGCGATGCCGACCATGGCCACGCCGCTGGCCAGCACCTGTTCTGCCACTTCGCGGCGGCGGATGCCACCGGTGACCATCAACGGCATCGTTGCCACCGTGGCGATCTCGCGTGCGAATTCGAGGAAGTACGCTTCGCGGGCCACGCTGCGATCGTCGCGTGCGGCGCCGGTCATGGCCGGTGCTTCATAGCTGCCGCCGGACAGTTCGACCAGATCCACGCCGAGGGGGGCCAGCATCTCCACCACGGCGCGCGCATCCTCGGGCGAGAAACCGCCGCGCTGGAAATCGGCGGAGTTGAGCTTCACCGCCACCACGAACGTGGGCGCTACCGCCGCGCGTACACCCTGCACGATCTCCAGCAGCAGGCGCGCACGGTTTTCCAGGCTGCCACCCCACTGGTCCTCGCGCCGGTTCGACAACGGCGACAGGAATTGGCTGAGCAGGTAGCCGTGCGCGGCATGGATCTCCACGCCACTGAAACCGGCGCGCTCGGCCAGTTCGGCACTGCGGATGAAGCGCGCGATCACCGAGTCGATGTCGTCCTCGGTCATCGCCTTCGGCGGCGCGAACTGCTTGGACAGCGCGCCCATCTGCAATGCAACGGCCGACGGCGCGAGCGCGGGTTGACCGAGTGCGGCCGGCATCTGCCGCCCCGGGTGATTGATCTGCATCCACATCTGCGCACCCCGCGAGCGGGCAGTGTCCGCCCAGGCAGTGAAGCGGTCGAGGTGGCGGTCATCCTCCAGTACCACGCCGCCGGGCCCAGTCATGGCGCGCCCATCGACCATCACGTTGCCGGTGATGATCAGTCCGGCGCCGCCGTCGGCCCAGCGCTGGTACAACTGCAGCAGCGCTTCGGAGGGAGCGTGGTCGGCGTCGGCCATGTTTTCCTCCATCGCCGCCTTGGCGATGCGGTTGCGGATGACGGCACCGGAGGGTAGTGCCAGGGGCGAGAACAGCGACATCGGACAGCTCCAGGACAGGGGAATGGGGCTACGCTAACCTTCAAGTTTGATTGAAGGTCAACAGGCTTCCATGTCGAGGATTCAGGCAGATGAAGATCGGTGAGCTGGCCCGCCGCACGGGCCTGGCAGCGTCGCGCATCCGCTTCTACGAAGAGGCCGGGTTGTTGGTGGTCCAGCGCCAGGCCAACGGCTACCGCGATTATCCGGAGCAGGCGGTGCTGCTGCTGGAACTGATCACCGGTGCGCAGCGCGCCGGTTTCAGCCTGGAAGAAATCCGCGCGCTGTTGCCGCCGGACATGGGCCAATGGCAGCACGAGGCACTGATCACGATGCTGCAGCAGAAGGTGGCCGACATCGAAGCGCTGCAGTTGCGGCTGGCAGAGAGCCGTGTGCACCTGCTGGCCCTGATCGAAGATATCCAGGCGCGGCCGGAGGGCATCGATTGCGCGGCCAATTCCCGGCGGGTGCTGGACCGCGTGAAGCGCGGTGAGCTGGCGCGGCCGACGCTGGCGGCCGGCGACGTGGCGATGCTGCGACCGGATCGCCGCCGCCGCATGGGCAACGGCTGACGACCCGGCGCGGTGTTCAGTGGCTGTCTGTGACGGTGATCTTGCGCTTCTTGTCCACCATCACCGCCACGCACCACAGCAGCAGGCCGCCGATCGCGGTGGCTGCACCGACGTAGCCAGTGCTGGCCGGGCTGAAGCCGGCGCTGATCGCCATGCCACCCAGCCACGGGCCGAGCGCATTGGCGGTATTGAAGGCGGCATGATTGGAGGCGGCAGCCAGGGTCTGCGCTTCGCCGGCCACGTCCATCAGGCGCGTCTGCAGCACCGCAGCCAGCGCACCCATGGTGCCGACGGTGATGATCATCGGGCCGATGGTCCACACCGATTGCGCGGCCAGCGGATACAGCAGCAGCATCACGATCGACCACAGCAGCACCACCGCGGCGGCCTTGAAGTGGAACTTGTCCACCAGCCAGCCACCGGCGATGTTGCCGATGATCGCGCCGATGCCGAACACGCCCACGGCCAGTGGCATCCACGATTCGGCCACGCCGGTGACCTGCACCAGCGTCGGCGCGAGGTAAGTGAACACGCAGAACATGCCGGCGAAACCGACCGCGCCGATCGCCAGCGCCAGCCACACCTGGGGGGTGTTGAAGGCACGCAGTTCGCGCATCGGCGAGGTGCGCACCTCGTCCGGGTCCGGCAGCAGGAAGCGCGCGATCATCGCCACGGTGGCGATGGCCAGCACGCTGACCAGGGCAAAGGCGGTGCGCCAGCTCAGCTGCTGGCCCAGCCAGGTGGTCAGCGGATTGCCGACCAGGATCGCGATCGACAGGCCCAGCAGTACGCGCGACATCGCCTGGCCGCGCTGGCCGGCCGGACTGATTGCGGCGGCCACCAGCATCGCCACGCCGAAGTAGGCGCCATGCGGCAGGCCGGCAACGAAACGTGCGATCAGCATCGTGCCGTAGTTCGGTGCCAGTGCGCTGGCTAGGTTGCCGACAGCATAGAAGCCCATCAGTGCCAGCAGCAGCTTGCGGCGCGGGAAGCTGGCGCCGACGAAGGCGAGGATCGGCGCACCGACGACCACGCCGATGGCATAGGCGCTGATCAGGTGGCCGACCTGGGTTTCGGAGATCGACAGGCCACGGCTGATCTCCAGCATCAGGCCCATGCTGGCGAATTCACTGGTGCCGATGGCGAAGCCGCCCAGTGACAGGGCAAGGATGATCAGGGTGCGCTGACGGGGCGTCAGCCGCGCAGCCAGGGAAGAGTTGGGGCTCATGCGGGGGCGCGATGGGGGCGGGGAGCCGTGCATTGTACTGCTGCACCGCAACAGCAGCAGCCATGCTGGCGGTAAAACAGCGTTCGATCCGTGCCCAGCGGCCGGGCTCAGTCACCGGGCGGGTCGGCAGGCACGCCTTGGCAGCGCGGCAGCGGTCCACAGGTATCGATGAAGCGCTGCAGTATGCCTTCGGCGCTTTCCCCATAGGGCGGCGTCCAGTCCGGCGTCCCCGTGTCCATCCAGGTGTCGTAGGCCTCCAGTTCCATCTGCGCCTCCAGCTCCAGCAGGACAATGCGGCGGACGCGGGCCAGGCTGTGCAGCACCTTCTGGTCGTGCATGAACAGCAGAAGCGCAGCGGCCTGTTCAGTTTCCTCGCGGAAGCCGGCGTTGATGCGATCCAAGCCGCACACCACTGCGTCCAGTTGCTCACCGGCGTGCATCAGCGCTGCCAGGCGCTGGCGTGGTGCCGGCTCTTCGCGCTCGCTGGACGGGCTGTAGCGGGGCGGTTGCAGTGGTGTGCGGCGTGCGCCCAGGGCCGACAGTGCGTGCCGGTACTTGCCGCGCAGGCGTTCGGCGGTGGCGCTGTCCAGTGCGGCCAGCCGTTGCTCATCGGCATTGTCGGCAATGTCGGCCAGCTTCACTTTCAGCGCCAGCGGGTTGCCCGCGATGCCTGCGTAGTACAGGTCCGTATCGGCGCTGCGGTTGCGGCTCAGCAGGTGCACGGCGTGCTGTATGTGCGCGGGAAAGTCCTGCACCTGCGCGGCAGAGCCAGGGCAGTCCTCCACCACATCATGCAGCCAGGCCACCACTTCGGCATCGTCGTCCCCGCTGACCCGTGCCGCCACGCGGCCGACATGGCCGATGTAAGGCTGGCCGGCCTTGTCGAACTGCCCGGCGTGGGCCTGGGTGGCCAACGTGCGGGCGCGAGCAATCCATTCCATGACAATCTCCGGGGCGCAGGCGTGTATTGTCGGTGCTGACACCTGCGCGTTGCCACCCCACTGGGCGCGGCGAACGGGGCCGTCGCAGGAACGACATGTGAACGCCGTCGCGGAGTGAAGCCATGCAGGAATACACCCATCAACTTGAACTACGTGGGCGCTACCGATTGGTAGCGGTGACCCACGCGCCGGTGTACGCTGCCGGCGATGTGATCGGGCATGCGGTCATCGCCGATGACGGGGAACGCCTGTCCGATCTGATGTCGCTGGCCGAAGCGCGGCAGTACCTGGAAGGGTTGCTGCGGGAAGAGGGCATCGAGCCCGGGCTGGAGAACGAAAACCACCTGCGGAAGAAGGCGTCGCGCTGGCGCCGCCGCTAGGCCGTCGCGCCCTTGTGCGCATCATGGAGGATCCGGGTGTTGCCCAGTAAGAAGTATCTGCTCATCGCCATCATCACGCTGGCGACCCTGCTGCTTGGTCTCGTGTTTTCCGGTTACCTGACCCTGTTGTTGCTGGGGTTGGACACCAAGCTGTTCACCTGGAACACGTACTACCAGTATTACCACGCCATTGGCCAGCCGCAGGTCGCGCCGTTCGTGGGCAAGATCAAGTGGGCCGGCTATCTCGGTTTTGGCCTGCCGCTGCTGGTGCTGCTGGTGACCGGCCTGGTGCTGCTTCTGAAAAAGGACAAGCGCTCGCTGCACGGTGACGCACGCTTTGCCACCAGCGCCGACCTGTCCAAGCACGGCATGTTCAAGAAGACCGGCCAGAGCATCGTGGTTGGCAGCCATGGCGGCAAGCTGGTGCGGCTGGACGGCCAGCAGTTCGTGATCCTGGCCGCGCCGACCCGCTCGGGCAAGGGCGTGGGCGTCGTCATCCCGAACCTGCTGGAGTACGGCGAATCGCTGGTGGTGCTGGACATCAAGCAGGAGAACTTCGACCTGACCAGTGGCTGGCGTGCCAGTCAAGGGCAGGAGATCTACCTGTTCAATCCTTTCGCCGAAGATCGGCGCACGCACCGCTGGAACCCGCTCAGCTATGTTTCCGATGACCCGGCGTTCCGTGTCTCGGACCTGATGAGCATCGCCGCGATGTTGTATCCGGACGGGGCCGAGGACCAGAAATTCTGGGTCAGCCAGGCGCGCAACGCGTTCATGGCCTTCACCCTGTATCTGTTCGAAAACTGGGACGACGAGCGCAGCAGCGGTTTCCCGGGCGGCTCGGGCACGCCTACGCTGGGCGCTGTCTACCGGTTGTCGTCGGGGGACGGCACCGATCTGAAGAAGTACCTCAAGGCATTGTCGGAGCGGTCGTTCCTCAGCGCCAACGCGCGTTCGGCGTTCGCCAACATGCTGTCCCAGGCCGACGAGACCTTCGCTTCGATCCTGGGCACCTTCAAGGAGCCGCTCAATCCCTGGATCAACCCAGTACTGGACAAGGCCACCAGCAGCAACGACTTCCTGCTGACCGATGTCCGCAAGAAGAAGATGACCATCTACATCGGCATCCAGCCCAACAAGCTGGCCGAGAGCCGATTGATCATCAACCTGTTCTTCAGCCAGCTGATCAACCTCAACACCAAGGAACTGCCCAAGTCCAACCCGGACCTGAAGTACCAGTGCCTGCTGTTGATGGACGAATTCACCTCGATCGGCAAGGTCGAGATCATCGCCTCGGCGGTGTCCTACATGGCCGGTTACAACATCCGCCTGCTGCCGATCATCCAGAGCATGTCCCAGCTTGATGCCACCTACGGCCGGGAAGTGTCACGCACGATCATCACCAACCACGCACTGCAGATCCTGTACGCGCCGCGCGAGCAGCAGGACGCCAACGACTACTCGGACATGCTGGGCTACACCACCGTCCGCAAGAAGAACGTCACCCATGCCCGTGAGAAGACCCACAACTTCACCGAAGAGCGGCGTGCACTGATGCTGCCGCAGGAGCTGAAGGCGATGGGGCCGGACAAGGAAGTATTCCTCTACGAGGGCATACCGCATCCGGTGAAGTGCGACAAGATCCGCTATTACAAGGATCGCTATTTCACATCGCGGCTGCTGCCGAAGGTCGACGTTCCGATGCTTAACGTCTAATTCACGTCGCTAAATTTGTGACGTAGATTCATATTCACCGACGTGAAATCGTGAGCTGAGTCAAAAATTCGGCATCTGTTCATAGATTTTCAGACTTGTCTGACATGGAATTGACGCGTGGTTGTGTAACTCTGTGTGCGTCATCCAGAAGTGTGTGCTGGATGCCAAAAGTTGTAACGCAGGGTGGCCAGGAGTTTGTGCCATGGAAACAAGGATGGTTTCGACGTTGGTGAGGGTGTGCGGGTGTGTCGTCGGCAACGTCTGGCGGCCCCGCGACCTGGTTGGCAGCTTTCGGGCTGCAGGGGAGCCGGGGCAGGTGTGCTGCATGCCAGCGCGTCTCCCCGATTCCGGCGTGCGCCATGCAGCGCCGGACGGCCAGGGAACCAACGCTCGGGACTGCTTTTTCGTACGTCAAAGTGAAGCCCGTATGAATCAGGCGTTTATCGCGAAAATCTCCATCGCCGCAGTCGCGGCGCTGATGGTGGCAGGGTGTGCCACCAAGTCCGCCCCCGATTTCGGTGGGCGCTGGAAGCCGGTCAACCGCTTTGCCGTGGCGACGACCGAGATCCCGCTGTATTCCAGCTACGTCTACCAGGCCTCGCCGATGGATGGCACGCTCAAAGCCATGCTCGAGCGCTGGGCCAAGGATTCCGGACGAACACTGGACTACCGCCTCAGCTCGGACTTCACGCTGTATGGCGCGGTCTCGAAGATCGACACCACCAATGCGCAGCAGGCCGTGATCGATCTGACTTCGGCGTATTCGGCGCAAGGCATCTCCGTCTCCATTGTTGGCAACCAGATCGTTGTGCAGAGCGCTGGCTCGACGCCCACCGCGTCGGCGCAGAGCGCTGATTCCAACAGCGGCACCTGAGTCCACCTCGAAACCATCGAACGTGCCGCTCCCCGCGCCTGTCGCAGGGGCTCCATGCCCATTGATGTTTCAGCAGTACGGAAGAATCCATGTTCCGCAAGAAGGATCCCGGCAACAGTCCCAAGGTCGAGCAGTCGGTCGCCAAGGCGGTCAGCTACGAGATCACCGTGGCCGACATGGCGCGTCGCAGCGAGCGCCGTGCCTGGTGGGTCGCCACGGGCTCGTTGCTGATGTCGCTCGCACTGGCGGGCGGCTACTACTACATGCTGCCGCTGAAGGAGAAGGTGCCGTTCCTGGTGATGGCCGATGCGTACACGGGTACCGCGACGGTCGCACGCCTGAGTGGCACGTTCCAGGGCGAGACGATTACCAGCAACGAAGCGATCAATCGCAGCAATGTGGCCCAGTACGTACTGGCGCGCGAGTCGTACGACTCGGCGGTGATGGGCCTGCGCGATTGGGAACTGGTGTTCGTGATGTCCACCGATCCGGTGGCGCAGTCCATGCGCGTGCGCTATGCCGGCAACAACCCGCAGAACCCGTTTGTGATGTATGGCCGCGAGCGTGCCATCCGGGTCAAGATCCTCAGCATCACGCCGCTGGGCGCCGAAGCGAACGGCAGCTTCCGCGGCGCTTCGGTGCGCATCCAGCGCAGCCTGCTGGACAAGCGCACTGGCGTTGCCACCTACCTGGACAACCAGCTGGTGACGATGCGCTTCGGCTACAACCAGAACCTGGCGCTGTCCGAGCAGGATCGCATCCTCAATCCGCTGGCCTTCCAGGTCACCGAGTATCGCGTCGACAACGACTATTCCCGTGGCGTCCCGGTGCCGGATGACGGCGCCATGCAGGCGCAGGCGCAGCAGGCTGCACAGGCCGCGCAGCAGGCCCAGGGTGTCTACGATCCCAACAACCCGGCCGCGGCCACGATGATCGATCCGGCCACCGGCCAGCCGGTCGCCGTCCCGGCCAATGGCCCGACGCCGGGCCAGCCGATGCCGGGTCAGCCCGTACAGGGGCAGCCCATGCCGGGTCAGCCGGTGCAGGGGCAAGCAATGCCGGGGCAGGCCATGCCCGGACAGCCGGCCATGAGGCCGGCGCAGAACAATTCCACCGGAACTGCTGATGGAGCAAGCAACCGATGAGTAGTCGAAATATCAGGGGAAGCGCACTGGCGCTGCTGTCGATGTTGTCGCTGTTGTTTTCAGCAGCGGCGATGGCGCAGGCGGTGGACCATTACGAGTACGAGAAGGACCGCATCTATCCGGTTCGCACCGGCCTGGGCCTGACCACCCAGATCGAGTTGAGCCCGAACGAGAAGATCCTCGACTACAGCACCGGCTTCAGCAGCGGCTGGGAACTGACCCGTCGCGAGAACGTGTTCTATCTCAAGCCGAAGAACGTCGACGTCGACACCAACATGATGGTGCGCACCGAGACCCATTCCTACATCTTCGAGCTGAAGGTGGTGGCCACTGACTGGCGCCAGCTGGAACAGGCCCGTCGTGCTGGCGTGCAGTACAAGATCGCCTTCACCTACCCGAACGACACCGTGTTCGGCGTCGCCCAGGAAGCGGTCGAAGAAGAGGCCAAGCCATTGTTGAGCTCTGAACTGGCCAAGGACCGCCAGTACAACTTCAACTACTCCTATTCGACCAGCAAGGCGAAGAAGATGGGATGGCTGATCCCGGTCAACGCCTATGACGATGGTCGTTTCACCTACCTGAAACTGCCGAATTCGCCGGAGTACAAGACCGGCATCTT
This sequence comes from Stenotrophomonas sp. STK17_22, assembly GCF_051983905.1. Taxonomy (NCBI): domain Bacteria; kingdom Pseudomonadati; phylum Pseudomonadota; class Gammaproteobacteria; order Lysobacterales; family Lysobacteraceae; genus Stenotrophomonas; species Stenotrophomonas sp. STK17_22. Next base: position 3,188,842 of record NZ_CP197010.1, on the reverse strand, counting down.
CCCGGCGGTTTTCGGTCGCGAAACGGAATACGGTGAAGACTTCGTGGTCAACACCACGGTTGAAGGCAATACGCTGATCGTGCACGGGACGCACCCGTACCTGGTCATCCGCCACGGCGACTTCGTCGTCGGCCTGCGAAGGAACGTGAAGAAATGAGCCAGCAGAACACTCCCGGAAACGACCCGAACAACGGACGCGACGAGAGCCAGAGCCCGTACGGTGCACAGGCTGCTCCGGAGGCGCAGACGAATCCGTACTTCGGCACGACCCAGGCTGAGCCTGCACCGGATCTGGACGCGGCCGCGCCGCAGCTGCGCTCGGCTGAAGAGCAGCGATTGAACCGCAAGGCGCTGCTGTTCCTGGGCGGTATCGTGGTGCTGCTTGTTGCCATGGGCTTCCTGCTGTTCCGCAAGGGCCAAGACAAGGACGATGCGCCGAAGGTGCCGGATGTTGCGCGCGCGAGCACGCCAACACTGCCGGATGCTGTCCAGACCGATCCGGGTCCGGCGCAGGCAATGCAGCCCGTTGATCCGATTCCGATGTTGCCGCCGCCCCCATTGGGGCCGAGTCGCCCTGAGCCGCCAGTGACGTTGGAAGATCGCTCCGCGGGCCCTCGTGGTCCGACGCTTGCCGAACGTCGGATGGGTGCCAGTGCCGACGGTTTCGTTGGCAATGGCAGTTCACAGGATGAGGAGCGCTCGCAGCAGGCGGGCATGGACGAATACACGCGGGCAATGCTGCAGCAGATGAACGGGCAGCAGAATGCAGCGCCAGCGCGCGTGCGTCGTGGCCCCGACGTGGATGACGTGTCCAATGCCAGCTACATCCGCAGCCCCGATGCGCTGCTGGTGCGAGGAACCTATCTGCGCTGTGTACTGGAAACCCGCATCATCACTGATATCGCGGGCTACACCTCGTGCCTGGTGACAGAGCCGGTGTACTCGATCAACGGCCGCAATCTGCTGCTGCCGAAGGGCTCCAAGATCTATGGCGCCTATGGCGGTGGTCCTACCGGCAAGCGGGTGGAAGTGATCTGGGACCGCATCACCACGCCGAACGGTATTGACGTGGCCATGTCCAGCCCGGGCGTGGATCAGCTGGGTGGCGCCGGTCATCCGGGCCAGTACAGCGCGCACTGGGGTAGTCGTATCGCCTCGGCGCTGATGATCAGCTTGCTGGCTGATGCGTTCAAGTATGCCGCCGCCGAACATGGCCCGGAGACCACCACGGTGGCCAACAACGGCATGACCATCCAGTCGCCCTATGAGAGCGCCACCGCGCGCACCATGGAACGCCTGGCCAACGAGTCGCTCAGCCAACGTCGCCCGCCGACCGTGACCATCAACCAAGGCACCATCGTGAATGTGTACGTCGCCAAGGACGTCGACTTCACGAGCGTGCTGCATCCTCGCCGGTAACCCAACGAACGATCATGGACGCTGAAGTGTCACCCCTTGCCCTCGTCTCCAGCGATTTCCTGCGCTATCAGTACGAAGTGCTGGGCATCGCCGAGTACATGACTTCCCCGGAAGTGACGGAAATCTGCATCAACCGTCCCGGTGAGCTGTACCTGGAAACCCGGGCGGGGTGGCAGCGGGTGGATGTGCCGAGCCTGACCTTCGAGCGGGCCCGGCAGTTCTGCACGGCGGTGGTGAACGAGAGCAACACCGGCCAGCGCATCACCGATGCCGATCCGGTGGTCTCGCTCACGTTTCCCACCGGCCAGCGTGCCCAGTTCGTGATTCCGCCGGCGTGCGATGCAGGCAAGGTGTCGATCACCATCCGTCTGCCGTCCAAGCACACCAAGTCGCTCAGCCAGTATCACGAAGATGGGTTCTTCAACCAGATCCTGGAAAGCGATGGCAGCATCAGCGAGCAGGATCGCGAGCTGCTGGAGCTGCGTCAGCAGCGCGAGTACGCAGAGTTCTTCCGGCGTGCGGTGATGTACCGCAAGAACATCGTGGTATCCGGTGCGACCGGTAGCGGCAAGACCACCTTCATGAAAGCGCTGGTCAATCATATTCCGGACAACGAACGCCTGGTCACGATCGAGGACGCGCGCGAGCTGTTTCTGACCCAACCCAATGTGGTGCACCTGCTGTACTCCAAGGGTGGGCAGAGCACCAGCAATGTCAGTGCCAAGAGCTGCATGGAAGCCTGCCTGCGCATGAAGCCCGAGCGCATCATCCTGGCCGAGCTGCGCGGTGACGAGGCGTTCTACTTCATCCGCAACTGCGCATCGGGCCACCCGGGTTCGATCACCAGCTGCCATGCAGGCAGTCCGGAACAGACCTGGGACCAGTTGGCCCTCATGGTGAAGGCCTCCACCGAAGGTTCGGGCCTGGAGTTCAACGTGATCAAGCGACTGTTGATGATGACCATCGACATCGTCGTGCATATCAAGGCGCACGCCGGTTCGCGCTACATCACCGGTATCGATTTCAATCCTGGGCGTGCCCAGGGGCAGGAGGGCTGAAGGATGCTGCCAGGACTGGAGATGATGGCGTGCCCGGAGATGGCGGTGTCGATGGACGTGATGCAGCACGTCATCAACGTTGAATCGTCACGCAACCCTTATGCCATCGGCGTAGTCGGTGGCGCTCTGGTGCGCCAGCCCAAGGCGCTGGACGAGGCACTGGCGACGGTTCGGATGCTGGAAGAGAAAGGCTACAACTTCTCCATCGGGCTGGCCCAGGTCAACCGCTATAACCTGGGCAAGTACGGTCTGGATTCCTACGAGAAGGCTTTCCAGCAATGCCCGAACCTGCAAGCGGGTTCTCGGATCCTCGCCGAGTGCTACAAGCGCTCCGGTGGTGACTGGGGCAAGTCATTCAGTTGCTACTACTCGGGCAATTTCGAGACTGGCTTCCGCCATGGCTATGTGCAGAAGGTCTATGACTCGATGCGCCGTGGGCAGCAGCTTGCCAGCAATGGTGTTGCACCGATCGACGTGGTGAGTCGCGGCGAACGCCGCAGCGTGAAGGTCGAGCATCACCCGCAGCTCGCTTCCCCGGCGCAGGCGCGCATCGTTGCGCAGGCGAGTGGCCCGGTGTACGTGCCGTCGGAAGACCCGGCACGTGCGTATGTCGTGTATCCGTCCACCGGTGCAATGGCGCGGGGCAGCCTGCTGAACATCGCCGACCAGGCGCTTTCCAAAGTGGTACTGGGCTCGGTGGATCGGATGATGCAGCCGCAGGCGCAGCCCACCCAAGGGGCCGCCTATCCGCAGCAACAGGCCGGTGGCATGCCGCAGCAGCTGCCTCAGCAGGGTCCGGCGCAGGCGATGGCCATGCCGCAGCAGTTGCCAGGTGCTGCAGGTGGCAGCAACGAGGGCCCTGTGATGTTGCGGCCCTGGAATGAGCGCAATCAGCCAGTGGCCGGCAATGGCAGTTCATATAACGCACCGGCACAGTCCGCACCGGTGCAGCAGATTCCCGCAGGGGATGCGGCCTTCGTGTTCTGACGAAGTCGTGGTACGGCCAGTCCCCCGGCTGGTCGATTCAGTTGTGTTAGTCCATCAACAAGGAAATCAATCCATGAAGCGATCCAATCTCGACCTCGTCCAGGCCCAGCGCACGCTGAAGACCCTGCTGATGGCCACTCTGTTCGTCGGCGCACTGTTTGCCCCGCAAGTCTTCGCCAACGGCGCCACCGACTTTGGCGGCACCGACAAGAAGGTCTGCAGCTTCTTCAACAACATCAACGGCCTGCTGAACATCGCCTCGATCGCCGTGGTCACCATCGCGGTGATCTTCGCTGGTTACCAGATCGCCTTCGCGCACAAGCGCATCGCTGACGTCGCCCCGATCCTGATCGGTGGCGTGCTGATCGGCGCCGCAGGCCAGATCGCGCGCATGCTGCTGGGTGATGGCAGCGACGGCAAGTGCGGTGGTGGCACCAGCACCTCCTACCTGATCAACCACGTGATCCAGTACTACAGTGCATAAGAACGTCGTGTTCCGCGGCTGCACGCGTCCAGCGATGTTCCTGGGCGTTCCCTACCTGCCATTCTTCATGGTGGCAGGCGGGCTGTTGCTGCTCAGCATGTACACGAACTTCTGGTTCCTGCTCACCATTCCGGTGGCGGTCTTCATCATGCGGCACATGGCCAAGCGTGACGAGATGATCTTCCGTCTGCTGGGCCTGCGCCTGATGTTCAAGCTGAAGGTGCGCAACGTGCAGGAGCACGATGGCATGTGGGTGCTCAACCCCAACCATTACCGCGACAAGCCGGCCCGAATGGATTGAGGTCCGGATCCGGCCTGGCGGGCGCCCGCGCCCGCCGGGTCTCTTGAAATTCCTTGGCAGTACCTCTTTGGAAGCAGTCGTATGTTCAGTCCTGACACCTCCATCAGTGAGTTCATTCCGTTGTCGTCGCATGTTGCCCCGAACGTGGTCAAGACCACGGGCGGCGACTACCTGCTGACCTGGCATCTGGAAGGGCTGCCGTTCGTCGGCCGCGAGGAGTGGGAGCTGGAGCATCGCCACAACACGTTCAACCGCCTGCTGCAGACTTTGCGCGCGCCTGACTTTGTCAACGTAGCCTTCTGGGTGCACGACATCCGTCGCCGTCGCACGTTGAAGGGCAAGAGCAACTACAGGCAGCGCTTCAACCAGGACGTTTCCGACCAGTACATGGGCATGCTGTCCTCGCAGCGCATCATGCAGAACGAGCTGTACCTGACCATGATCTATCGCCCGGTGGTGGCGGGCAAACGCTTCGTCGAAAAGTCGGCGAACGTGGAGAAGCTGCGCGCCGAGCAGGAGCAGGCGGTCGAGAAGTTGATGGAACTGGCCGGCAACGTCGAGGCCGTGATCCGCGACTACGCGCCGTATCGCCTGGGTATGTACGAAGCCAAGAATGGCGTGGTGTTCTCGGAAACGCTGGAGCTGTTCGGTTACCTGATCAATCGCATCGACGAGCCGGTGCCGGTGCTGTCGGCACCGATCAAGGATTACCTGCCGGTCAGTCGCCACATGTTCTCGGCCAAGACCGGCGATTTTGCGATCAATACTCCCAACGGTGCCAATCACTACGGCGCCATTCTGAACATCAAGGAGTATGCCGAGGGGACTTACCCGGGCATCCTCAACGGCCTGAAGTACCTCGACTACGAATACGTCATCACCCATTCGTTCAGCCCGATGGGGCGCCAGGATGCGCTGAAGGTGCTCGACCGCACCAAGGGCATGATGATCTCCTCCGGCGACAAGGCGGTCAGCCAGATCGTCGAGCTGGACCAGGCCATGGATCAGCTGTCGTCGGGCAACTTCGTGCTGGGTGAATACCACTTCATCATGGCGGTCTACGGCGACACGCAGGCCAAGCTTTCGCAGAACGTCGCCTCGACCCGCGCCGAGCTGTCCAACGCCGGGTTCGTATCGACCAAGGAAGACCTGGCGGTTACCTCGTCGTTCTATTCGCAGCTGCCGGGCAACTGGCGCTATCGCACACGCCTGGCCAATGTCAGCTCGCTGAACTTCCTGGGCCTGTCGCCGCTGCACAACTTCGCCACCGGCAAGCAGCACAACAACCCGTGGGGCGACTGCGTCACCACGCTGCAGACCACCAATGGCCAGCCGTACTACTTCAATTTCCATGCGACCCATCCCTCGGAGAATTCGCTGGGTGAGAAGGCGATCGCCAATACCATGGTGATCGGCAAGTCCGGTACCGGTAAAACCGCGCTGATCAACTTCCTGCTCAGCCAGGTGCAGAAGTACGAGCCGTCGCCGACCATCTTCTTCTTCGACAAGGATCGCGGCGCGGAGATCTTCGTGCGCGCCTGCGGTGGCAACTATCTGGCCCTGGAGAACGGCGCACCGACCGGCTTCAACCCGTTCCAGTGCGAGAACAACGAAGCCAACCTGCAGTTCCTGGCTGACCTGATCAAGGTGCTGGCCGGCAAGCGCGAGTACAGCGCCCGTGAGGAAGAGGATATCTACCGCGCGGTGGAGAGCATGCTCGATACGCCGATGCACCTGCGCAGCATGACCAACTTCCAGAAGAGCCTGCCCAATATGGGCGACGATGGCCTCTACGCGCGCATGCGCCGCTGGACCTCGGGCAACTCGCTGGGCTGGGTGTTCGATAATCCGATCGATACCGTTGACCTGAGCAAGGCCAACATCATCGGCTTCGACTACACCGACATCATCGACAATCCTGAAGTGCGCGTGCCGGTGATCAATTACCTGCTGCACCGCTTGGAGTCGCTGATCGACGGTCGTCCGCTGATCTATGTAATGGACGAATTCTGGAAGATCCTGGACGGCGAAGGTGGCCTGAAGGAGTTCGCGAAGAACAAGCAGAAGACCATCCGTAAGCAGAACGGTCTCGGCATCTTCGCTACGCAGAGCCCGGAAGATGCGCTGAAGAGCGATATCTCCGCCGCCCTGATCGAGCAGACCGCTACCCTGATCCTGCTGCCGAACCCGAATGCCAGCAAGAGCGACTACATGGACGGCCTGAAGCTGACCGAGGCCGAGTTCAGGGTGGTGACTGCACTGGACGAGCGCTCGCGCTGCTTCCTGGTCAAGCAGGGCCATGCCTCCAGCGTGTGCCAGCTCAACCTGCGCGGCATGGACGACATCCTGTCGGTGATCTCGGCTTCGACCGACAACATCGATGTCATGCATCGGGTCCTGCAGACGGCCGCGGTCCGCAATCGCGTCACTGTAGACGAGCTCAGCCCGGAGCAGTGGCTGGAAGATTTCTACAAGAACCGGAAGGGGTCGGGAAAGGAACCCCGGTCCGACGCGGCCTGATGGCCGTGCGAGCAGGAGACAGGCAAGTGGACGTCAATCAGAACAACAGGAGTTTTCCCATGAACAACGTCAAGCGTCGGGCCAGCGCCCGCAAGGTACTCAAGCCGATGGCCAAGGTGCTCGGCGTTGCCTTGGCCCTCTCAGCGACCAATGCGGGCGCCATCGGCCCGGTGCAGGAAACGGGTCCTGCGCTGTGGCAGCACATCCTCAATCAGATCAATACGTACCAGGCCCGTTTCCAGGAGAAGTACCAGTTCGTCAAGGAGAACACCCAGTGGGCACGGGACTGGGCGCAGACGATCAAGGAGTACCAGGAGACGATGGTCCAGATCCAGGGCATCGTGAATTCCTTCGGGTTGCCGGATTCCGCCCCGCTGACGCCGGTGCCACCCAATTATCTGGTTGCCGAGACCTGCGGAATCGGCACCGACCTGAAGACTCTCGCGACCCGGGTCGTTTTCAATTTCAAGGGCGATTGGAAAGATCAGCAGCAACAGATCTGCGTGAACATCCGGATGATGCAGAACCGCAAGTACAACGATGCGGTGGACTTCATGCTCAAGACGATGCCGTCGTTCTTCGATAGCCTCGATGCAATCGAGAAGCAGCGAAATGTCAGCAATCTGCTCGGCAACGTCAACGCAACGCAGAACGACACGTTGCGCACCGCGAACGACATGGCAGCCAAGGCAAAGTCCTTCGAGGCACAGCAGAAGGCCTACGATGCCTACATCGAGGTGATGGAAGCCAATCAGAAGGTCGTTGCACAGGCAGCGCTGAAGGGCGACCCGATGAAGACCATTGCCAGTGATCTGGTCAAGACGGCGGCGCTGAAGGCAGCGCTGTCCATCGACTGATGCATGGAATGGAGCACCAAGGGTGCGCGCGTCTGCGTCGCCCCTCATGTGATTGCAGTATTACCAAGGGAATGTGGGTATGACGATCAGGTCGATTGCCAACTTTGATTTTTCGGGCGGATTCCAGGATCTGATGGGGCACGTCGCGCGTGTCCAGTCGATTGGCGATTTCGTGTTCTTCAAGCTGATCCTCGACTACCTGCGGGACAGGATCGGCAAGTTCGGCTTCGACCTGATGGACAACATGATGGCGTGGGTGGGCGGCATCGCGCTGACCCTCATGACCTTGTGGGTGCTGATCCAGGGCTATCGAATCGTTACAGGCCGCAGCCGCGACTCGATGATGGTCCTGGTAACCAACATGGCGCGGGCAGCGTTGATTGTGGCCGTTGCCACCAGCATGGGCATGTTCGGGCGCGATCTTCATGAGTTCCTGACCGAGGACGTGAAGGGGCTGATCACCCATGTTGTCACTGGCAAGGATCAGAAGCCGGAAGAGCAGATCGACAAGAGTCTGGCTTGGATGCAGGTGGCGCTGTCCAGCATTGATGGCATCAAGATTCTGAATGACCCTGGATTGCAGGAAGACAAGACCCGGGCCATGTGGTTCATCGGCCTCGGCACCGGCGGTCCAGCGGTGACTGCGGGTTCAATGCTTCTGCTCTACGAAGTAGCAATGGCGTTGTTCATCGGATTCGGGCCGTTGTTCATTCTTTGCCTTCTGTTCGACCAGACCAAGCAGTTGTTCCAGCGATGGTTGTTCTATGGCATCGGAACCATGTTCTCGATGGCGGTGCTGGCGGCAATGGTGTCGATCGCACTGGACATGGTAATTCGCGTGTCCGCCTCGTTCTGGGTGACAGCGCTGGTGAACAAGTTCCCGCTGATGGGAGCGTCCAGCGACGGCATGACCAGTCAGGCGATGCAGCAGGGCGGCATGGGATTGATCCTGACGACCCTGATTCTGACTGCACCCCCAATGGCGGCCATGTTCTTCCAGGGTACCTTGGGTAGCTTCATGGCATATTCGCAGATAGGTGGCAGCGCGGCTTCAACTCCAAGTTCGGACGGTCGCCCGCCAGGCACTTACACGCCTCCTTCGCCATCCAAGGGCGAAGGACATTCGAGTCATCAGGATGCTGGCGTCACTGTAAGGAACTCTGCTCCAAGTACTTATACGCCCTCTACCCAGAGGCAGGGACAATATGGCTTGGCGGACTAACGGTTCTGACTTAGGTTAAAGGGTATGTGTCATATGAGTACTGACTGGTCAACTCAAATTCTTCGGTTTGCGCTCGCATTGACCCTGTTCTTTTTTGGGGTGGGTCTAGCCTTCGCAGAAGGGAGGTGTCCTCCGGGCCAGTATCCGATTGGAGGGCAAGGGGTCGGCGGATGTGCGCCTATTCCTGCCGGTGGATCCGGGTCTGAAAGCCCGCGTCCAACTGGTCGATGGATTAAGACTTGGGGAGCCTTTGCCTCCTCGCCGTCCGGTATCGCCGGTGCGGCAAGTGGGTGGAGGAAGAAGGGCGACGCGTCAAACGCGGCAGTGAGATCCTGCTCTGATTCGGGCGGGAGGGATTGCAGGGTGAAGTTTACATATAAGAATCAGTGTGGGACGGCGGCTGTCTCGAAAACGGGCATCGGCGGGACGTTCTATTCTGCGGCTGCCACAAAGGAAGAGGCGTCAAGTCTGTCTCTGGCGCAATGTGGTGCTGCGTCCAAGGAGAGGTGTGAGGTTGTCATGTCCAATTGCACCGAGCCGGAGTTTGAGAAGTTTTGAATCACTGCCCGCATTTTCAGATGATGCGGCAGTAGAATTGCCCGCCATTGAGCGGGTCATTTCTTTTCTGCGCCGATCGAATCGCAAGTCCTAATCACGTGATCGGATCTCCGTACGGGTGTCAGCCTGAGCCTCATCTTTCTCACTATGGAGCTGCGTTGACACATTCGACGTCCAACGCCTGTCGCACTTTGGTAGATGGATCTGAGTGCCTTGGGGTCATCACGAGGTGAACTCTCGAAGCTGAACTCGGGAGTTCGGTCCCGCGCTCGAAGTGCAATCGTGGTAGAACGAGCCGACAGCCAGATCGCCAGTGCGTCAGGGGTGTCTGTCTCCAGGTGAGACTACTGATTGGCGATTGAGCCAAGTAGGCAGCGACTCACCGTTATCGCTTTCTTTTTTTAGTCAAAAGCGCTTCTCAATCAGAGTCCAGTTCAACGAGCAACCTCTCCTCGAAGTAGGCTGCGTGTGCGTCAAAAATGCTGACGCATCTGGGCCTCAAACGCAGGAGCATTTTCGTCGATGAGGACTCTGGCGACGAGCATTGCGGGTGACGCTGCGCGGCGCAGAAGGGCGGCATGGGCTTGATCCTGATGGACACTATTCTGACTATCCCCAATGGCGGCCCTGTTCTTCCAGGGCACCTTGGGTAGCTTCATGGCATATTCGCAGATGGGTGGCAGCCCGGTGGCACAGGCGCCGGGACTGAGTGGGCAGCCGCCGGGTAGCTACTATTCGTCGGCCCAGACAAAGGATCATTCCAGTGCTTCATCGGTCAGTTCCGGCCACGGCGCGACTTCTGGTTACGGTATTGGGCGATCAGGTGAGATCAAGCAAGATACTGGAAAGTATGGGCAGGCTGGTGCCTAGCGTGAAATGACAGTGTCGATTGATAGAGGTGTAAGTATGAAGTGCATTGTCGTGCTTTTGCTGCTCGTTATTTCTAATGTGGCGTTGGCAGAAGGGCGGTGCCCCCCAGGTAAGTACCCGGTGGGAGGGCAGGGCGTAGGAGGTTGTGCGCCAATTCCGGGCGGTCAAACTGGTGGTGAGAGCAATGGCCCCACGCCAACTGGCAAGTGGGAAACCCGGTGGGGTGCTTTGGCGCAAGATGCAGACCATCAAGTAGGCCAGAATTTGGCGATTGGTGTGGCAGAGGTCAAAAAATCAAAGAGAGAAGCCAGGTCTCTCGCGCTCTCTGAATGTCAGCGCATGGGGGGGCAGAAGTGTAAAGTTATTCTTGAGTACCACAATCAATGCGCCGCGCTAGCCGGCCCGGTGATTGGCTCAGTACCCCTGGCCGACGTGACAACCGTGGCGTATCGATCACCTAATGAAGAGGATGCGAAGGCGGAATCAGTGCGCCGTTGTGAATCCGAGGGTAAGGGGCGCAGTTGTACCGTTATCTACTCTGCGTGCAGCATGTCTGAGTTTAAGCCTTTCCGCTGATGGAATCCTCGCGTTGGGTGAGCTTTGTTGCACGCCGAGGTTCTGCTTATTTGTTTTAGATGTGGCCTGCTGAGAAGCGGGCTATTTCTATTTCTCACTTCCGCCTAAGACATCGACTTTGCCTTTGGGGTTGGAATCGCTGGCCATAGGTATGGTGATTCGCGTGTCTGCGTCGTTCGGGGTGACAGCGCTGGTGAACAAGTTCCCGCTGATGGGCGCGTCCAGCGATGGCATGACCAGTCAGGCGATGCAGCAGGGCGGCATGGGATTGATCCTGACGACCCTGATTCTGACTGCGCCCCCAATGGCGGCCATGTTCTTCCAGGGCACCTTGGGTAGCTTCATGGCATATTCGCAGATAGGAGGCAGCCCGGTCGCGCAGGCACCGGGCCCGAGTGGGCAGCCGCCGGGTAGTTACTACACGCCGGCCGCTCCGGAGAAGGGGCAGTCCGGCCAGGACAGTGGTGCGCATGATCGACATGCGACCGCACGTTCAACCCTTCCGTCGTCGGAATCCTCCAGGGTTGCCGAAACCGGTCTCAGAGCTGCACATCCCGGCAATCAATAGCCCCATGCGTACGGAGTAGAAGTGTGAAATACATGTTTCCTCTCATTCTTGTCGGCTTGCTCCTATGTTTGTTTGTGACGGGTGAGGCGAGAGCGGAAGGGCGTTGTCCGCCAGGGCAGTACCCCATTGGTGGTCAGGGCGTAGGTGGATGCGCACCTATTCCGGGCTCTGGTACCGGTGGCGTCCAGAGCGGCCCCATTGCTACTGGGCGTTGGATCAAGACTTGGGGGGCTATTGCGGGGGCGGCAAGCACGGGCGATATGGGGGCTTCCGTTGGAAGGCGTTCCAAGCGAGAGGCTGTCTCAGAAGCGCTTGCTCGGTGCGCGACACATGGAGCGAAAGACTGCAAGATCGATACAACGTACAAGAACCAGTGCGTCGCATATGCTGACCCTGAGCCGAGCAGTAAGGGAATAGTTTCTATTTCAGTCGCCGGCTCAAGAGAGGAGGCGACCAGTCGGGTTCTCTCCTACTGTGCGAAGAACGGTGGAGGGCAATGCAAGGTGTTGTACACGGATTGTGCTGAGCCAATATTTGAATCTTTCTGAGCTATGCCAGTCGAATCACAGGTGAGATTCTTGAATCGGCCTTTGCATGGGGATGGCCTGCCGAAGAGCAGGCCATCTCATTTTTCGGCGAGCTGGAGCAGCTGATCTAGTTAGTAGGGTTAGGTGTCGTCACTAATCACCTGAGTGCAGTTGAATGGGGTCGCCCTCGTCTGGGACATGGTAATTTTGGCGTCGGATTCGTTCTGAACAACGGCGCTGGTGAACACGCCAAGTTCCGTTCGACGAGCAACCTCTCCTCGAAGTAGGCTGCGTGCGCGTCAGAAATGATGACGCATCTGGCCCTCAAACGCAGGCGCTTTTCCGTCGATGAGGACTTTGGCGACGAGCATTGCGGGTGACGGTGCGCGGCGCAGAAGGGGGGCGTGGGCTTGATCCTGACGGACACTATTCTGAATATCCCCAATGGCGGCCATGTTCTTCCAGGGTACCTTGGGTAGCTTCATGGCATATTCGCAGATAGGTGGCAGCCCGGTTGCGCAGGCGCCGGGCCCGAGCGGGCAGCCGCCGGGTAGTTACTACACGCCTCCGGCTCCAGAGAAGGGGAGCACCGGGCATGGAGCAAGCGGAGTGGGGCAGATGGGTAGATCAACTGGATCTCCACATGTTGCCGATACGCCGTCGGATACAGGCCGATTTGCCAAGGCACCTATTTAGCTCGCGGAGATGCGCGTTGTCTGTGTAAGGAGAGTTGCCTGATGAGAATGATCCATTTGCTAGCGCCGTTGGTGTTCATGTTCGCCACATCGGCCCTTGAGGCTCGGGCTGAGGGGCGATGTCCTCCTGGGCAGTACCCGATCGGAGGGAAGGGAGTCGGTGGTTGCGCCCCGATTCCTGGAGGCGAAGGTGCAGCTACCAGTGGGCCCAGAGCGACGGGTAAATGGATCAAGACTTGGGGCGCAATATCATTGGCGCCGTCGGGCGCCTCTGGCTCCTCAACAGGGCGGGTACGGAAGACGGAGGCCGTTGAAGAGGCGCAGAGGAAGTGTGCTGAATCCGGCGGAGTGGGATGTAAGGTTGCAATTACATATAAGAATCAATGCGTGGCCGCCGTTGTCGCCAGCTCGGGCACAGGTGGAACCACGCAGTTTGGTACCGGTGCAACGATCGAGAGTGCCACGGAGTTTGCCTCCCGCCTCTGTGCCTCGAAAGGAGGGAGCGATTGTGCTGCCGTCTACTCCGCTTGCTCTGAGCCGATCTTCGAGGAATTCTAAAAATCCAATAGCGAGTCTGTGGTCGTCCGACTGGCGTCCTGGCACAGTCCTTTATGGAAAGAATCCGGAAGATTGAATGTCAGGCAGGTCGAAATGGTGAGGTGCCCGGTAGTTGCGCGCTGGCTCGGGCGTTTGGCGTAGAGGCGAATCGGCTTCCGTAACTCGGGTGCGTGGTGGCGGAAGGATGAGTGACAGCGGATCAGATGCTGGATCTCGCATCGCCCCGGGATTGAGTGCGAGGCGGCTTGGAGACCAATCCTCAATGGCAAGGGGATTGGACGTGAAAAGGCGTCGTTCCGACCTGCGGTGAGGAAGTTTGGTTGCATGAAAGCACTTGACACCAAGCGACTCGAGAGTCTGGGGTGAGAGCCTGCGGCTGAAGAAGCTGCACGCCGAGAAGTTTGATCGAGAACGACGGCATCCAGAATGCGATGCGAAAGGCGCATCTTTCTTAGGGGGGGGATGCCCGTTTACTGCGCTGTGGAGAAGTGTTGCAAGGCTATCGAATCGTTACAGGCTGCAGCCGCGACTCGATGATGGTCCTGGTAACCAACATGGCGCGGGCAGCGTTGATTGTGGCCGTTGCCACCAGCATGGGCATGTTCGGGCGCGATAAGCAGCGCACGCTTTCCGCGCAACCTCAGGCCGGCGGGGCTGCGGGAGGCGATGCATCCCCGGCGCCATCCACCGCGGATCTGTTTTTCGGATAAGCCACCATTCACGTTAACTGCGCTTTTTCTGTGATCAAGTGCGCTTTTCATCCCAAGCTCCCTTCGACGAGCCCCGCCTCCTCGAAGTAAGCTGCGTGCGCGTCAAAATCCCGACGCATCGGTGCCATCGAACGCAGGAGCTTTTCCGTCCATGAGGACTCTGACGACCCACGATGCGGATGTTGATTGCGACCATCGCAGACGCCGCAGGGCCGGGGCTATCATCCGCCATGGTGGAAACCGGAGCCTGCAGCGCAGCGCATGGTTTCCCGGTCGTCGCGCGGGTACTGGAAAGTCAGGATTGAAGGAGTCGCAGGGGATGCAGAAGGGGAGTGGCGTACACATGGACAATGCCTTGGCGTTCGTTCCGTCCGGCGCGAACCTGCTGGAGGCGGTACGCGGCGATCTCACCGGCAACGGGATCGACGACCAGTTGCTGGTGATCGATCAACCGGCACCCGACGGCTTGTTGCCCGGCCAGCACGGACCGAACCGGGTGCTGCTGTTGCTGCTGGGCGATGCCACGGGCCGCTGGCAGCTGGCGGCACGCAACGACAAGCTGGTGCCGTGCTCAACGCGCGGTGGCATCGCCGGCGATCCCTTCGCGTACGTGACCATCGAGGACGGCGCGTTCAGCGTGATCACCAATGGTGGCAGCCGTGAGCGCTGGAGCAGTGTCTACACCTTCCGCTATGCACCCGCCGAGCAGGCCTGCTGGGTGCATGGCGTGCAGCGCAGGGTGGTCGACACCGAGACCGAAGCCACCCACACGCGTGACTTTTCGGCGGCCGAGCTTGGCCGGGTGCGGTTCGAGGATTTCGATCCGTCCGTTGTCGCCGACGTGAGCTTGCCCTGAGTGCCATGCCTGTAAGGAGGCGGGAGTACCCAACGATGATCGAGCAGGAGTTTCACCGTGTCGCAGGATAGAGAGTCGCAGTTGCTGCGGCAGGCCACGGAGGCCGGCATCACCTCGTCCCGGGAACTGGCCAACTTCATGGCGCAGGCCGGGCACGAGTCCCGTGGCCTGAGCCGGCTCAATGAAAGTTTCAACTTCACCCGGGGTATCTCGCAGATCCCGGTGGAAGCGGCGTGGCGCAATGGCAATGGCGCGCTTGAGGACGCCCGCCAGGACGCGTTGCGCGGCCGTCCGGAGAATCTGGCCGAGCTGATGTACGGCGGGCGCATGGGCAATGATGCGCCCGGCGACGCATTGAAGTATCACGGTCGCGGCTATCTGCCGCTGGTCGGCAAAGAGAATTACGAGCGTGCCGGCAAGGCGCTGGATCTGGATCTGGTGAATCAACCGGAACTGGCCGCGCAGCCTGAGCATGCGGGCCGTATTGCGGTGTGGCAGTGGCAAACGCGCGTGCCGGAGGCGGCGCGCGAGGATGTGCGCGAAGCGACGCGCGCGATCAATGGTGGCCTTAACGGCATCGAGGCCCGCCAGCAGCGATTCGATGCGTGGCAGCAGAAGCTGACGCCTGATGTGATGGCGCGGCTGGAGCGGGGCGAAGTAGGGGCGCCGGCGCAGCAGGCCACCCTGCGCGACATGTCGCAGCCGGGCGAGCCGGGACACGCCCTGTTCCAGGGGGCACGCCAGCACCTGCAGCAGATGGGGGTGCAGAGCGGACTGCGCAGTGAACAGGAACTGGACAACGCCGCCGGCGCGCTGGCGTTGAGCGCGCAGAAGGCCGGCCTGTCGCGTATCGATCATCTCCTGGCCGGCAACGACGGTCGCACGCTGTTTGCGGTACAGGGTGCGCTGGGCGATCCAGCCATGCTGCGCGCATCGGTCGATCGCGAACAGGCGGCGCAGCAGCCGCTGGCGCAGAGCAGCCAGCAGTTGGCTGCCAGTGTCGCCCAGCAGGACCCGGCGGCCGCGCTCGCCCGCGAGCAGGAGCAGCGTTCTCGATCCCTGTAACACCTGATGCCGGCGGGCAGGGGATCCGCCGGCGCTTTACGTACGACGCGTGGCGCCCTGTGGCGCCGACATGGAAACCCACTCGGAAGGACACCACATGCGAATCGTTCCCTCGAATGCCCGGCACGCCGCTGCCCGCTGCAATGCATCCGTGCGCCGCCTGCCGCCGCTCTGGCTTCTGTCACTTGGACTTGCCGCGGCGTCGGCTCAGGCTCAGGAGACAGCGGCGCCCGTCGTGGAGGCGCCCATCGCCGCCGAGGCGATCGTTGACGCGCCTGCAGGGATGGCACCTGTTGCAGCGCCCATGGCCACCGAAGCCGTTGTCGCGGCGCCGGCTCCCGAAGTGCCGGCTGCAGACCCGACGCCTGTGCCCGTTGCACCCGCGGCGGCGGCGCCTGTCGCTGCACCGCCTGCCGTCGTCGAGCTAGCCGTCCCGGCGGTAGCTCCCGCACCACCCGCCTTGGTCATCGCGCCGTTGCCGCCCGAGCAGGCGACCGAGCGTGCGCTTGGTGCCCGCTGCCCGGTGGATCTGGCTGGGCGGCTGGCGGCCCAGGGCGAGCTGCTGATCGGCGCCTGCCAGGGCACGATGCCGGCGCATCTGGCCGCGCTGCTGGTCGCGCTGCCCCAGCAGGACATCCACCTGCCGCGCAGCTGGCGCGAGCGTGAGGTGCAACAGAAGGTTTGGTTCAAGGCAGTGCCGGGCTACGGCCAGCGCCCGGACTTCATCGCGCGGATGGGCGACATCTGGGTGCGTTCGCTGGAAGGGCGCGACGCCGACAGCACGTTCTATCTGGTGTCAGCGCCGTTCACCTGCAGCGACCAGGTCGCCAACCGTGATGAGTACGGCGCGGAGCCGGTACGTGTGCCAGCGGGTGACTGTCGCGAGGCTTATGTGGGCCAGCGTGTGTACCAGGTTCGCGGGGACGGCGCGCCGAGGGATGTGACCGCCGACGCCATGCCGGCCATGCCCCAGGTGACGGAGGCCGATCGTGCGCGGCAGCTGTCGCGCGACGGCCGGATCAGCTTGGACCACAGCAAGCTGCAGTACGGCCCGGCCATGCGGTGGTTCGTGCAGTACCCGGAGGCAGCGCAGAAGGGCGGTCCGCGTGCCTACAGTGACTGGAACCGCGAGCACCTGGCCTTCGTGGTCTGGACTGGGGATCGCTTCGAGCTGCGTGAGAAGGTCGCGCGGGCGCAGTGGCCCTGTGATCCGGTAGCACCGGGTGATCGCGCCTGTGGTGGCTTCCCGGATTCCGGGCCGGATCTGTTCGTGACCGCCGGTGCGTCCGCGCCGGTCGCGGCCTCCAGCCCCTGAGGCAGAGGGCCGAAGTGACGCGGGAGCCGGATTGACCGGTTCCCGCGCTGTTCATCAGGCCTGCATGCTGCGGGTCTGGTTCTGCTGTTGTTCCAGTTGTTGATCGCGGTCCTGTGCCAGGCGCTGTCCCGCAGCTTGCTGATCAATCCGCTGGCTGCTCTGCTCCAGCGGGGTGTTCATCGCCACGGCCGTGTCCACCGACACGCGCAGATGCGCCGGGTCGCCGCCCAGGCCCTGCACCGCGAAGCTGCGCGAAGCATCGGCATTCATCACCACCTCGTCGATGCGCTTGCCGCCTGCAGCGTGCATCTCCGCCGCCAGGCTACCGGCCAACTGCGTACTCATCACATCCGGCACGCGGCCGACACGAACGTCCTGCGCATGCACGCCACGGATCGCGTCGTTGAACAGCGGGTTGCCCAGGTGATTGGCATCGTCCATGCGCAGCATGCTGGTGTGATGGCCGTTCTTCTCCGCCTCGCGACGGGCCGGCTCACCGGGTTGCAGCGGGCCACGGAGGTGGTCGTACAGATCGATGGCGCCGCCCGGGATGCCGCGTGCTGCACGGGTAACACCGCGGCGCAGTGATTCGACGTCGTCGCGGTACTCCTCGATCATCTTGGCGTTGTCTTTCGCCAGTTTCTGCGTTTCCGGGTGCTTCAGCACCGAGCCTTCGTTGAGGAAGTTGCCCAGTTTGTGCGCGCCGAATGAGCTGGTGGCCGCGATGATCGGACGGTCTGGAATCAGATCACGCAGGGCGTGATTGCTGAAGCCGTTCGCTGCCAGCGTCTTGATCTCGTCGGGCTTGGCGTAGATGCGGACCTGGCCGAAGTGCGGCGAGGCAGCGCTGACCGGATCGGAGGCCATGACGTGGTTGATCATGGTGTTGCCGCCTTCCGGAATGCGGTAGCTGAGGCTGACCGCGCCGTAGGCGTTGAAGGTCTCGCCCTTGACGTTGAAGTGGTGCGAGGTGATCTGGGCCAGGGCACCGCCGAGGGAGTGGCCTGTGACGGTAACTTCGGGCGGACGTTGTCCGAGATCCTGCCCTTCCTTCTTGGCATAGGCGAGGGCGCGTTGAGTCAGCGCGATGGCGTCCGGAGCCTGCACGTTGGTGCGGGCAACGACCATGCCACCATCGGTCAGAATTGCATCGCGTGCGATCTGTTCGGTGCCGCGATGTGCGACGACAATTTCATGGGTGTCGACTCGCTGGTAGATCGTTCCCTGATAGCCGTTCAGTCGATTATCAACATGCTCAAGAATCTTGTACTTGTGGCCGTTGATCGGGACGATCTCTTCTTGACCAGGTGCACGACGACCGACCGCATAATCCTTGTATGCATCTTCGGATAGTGCAGCATAGTCCTGGCTGTTGAGGCTCATTGGCGCACCTCACTGGCTTCAAGCGAAGCGGAGAACAGCGCATTCTGCAGTTCAGGCCGGAACTTGGTGGGATCTTCCTGGCCGCTTGCGCCGTAATCAGGAATCTCGTTCACACGCGGATAGTCTGCGCGAGGATAGTGGCGAGTTTCGGTCTCGCCTTTGACGAACGGCGCTGCCTCAATGAACGACAGGAAGCGCGTTTCACCCTCGGCGCCGGTGGCTTTCAGCATCGCGCCGGCGCCGCTGAATTCCCACTTGCAGACGCCACGACCGTAGTAGTCCTCATCCAGCATCCGGTCGAGGTACACGGTGCCGCGGTATTCGCCGTCGGCGACCTTGCGCAGCTCCACCGGTTCCTGGCTGGTGATGCGTGCGGCGGTACCGGTGGCCGGTTCGATGTGCCCGCACTGGTCTTCGTTGGTCACGTCGTACTGCGCGACACCTTCAACCACCGCGAACTCACCGGGTGCATCCTTCAGGCGCAGCACCAGTTCATAGGCCTTGCGCGGGCTGGGGTTGAGCTTGGCGAGGCCACGCCCACCCTGGGCGACATCGGCTTCAGCAGCGGCACGTTCCTGGTTCATGGCGGTCTCCGGGTGGCAGGCGGTCAACAGAAGCAGAGCAAGGCACGGAATCATCTTGTGGCGCAATGTCGGCCTCCTTGGGGGTAGGGGTGTGGAACTGGCAGCTCATGGCATGAGCTTCTGCACAGTGGTGGTGGTAGAGAACAGCGCGTCTCGCAGCTCTTCTTTGTAGGCTGACGGATCTTCCTTGCCACTTGCAGGATAGTTGGCAGCAAGTTCGGCGCGAGGATAGGCAGCCTTCGGATAGTAGAGAGTCAATGGCGATTCGGCGTTCATGCGTTCCTTTCTGAAATACGTCAGGAATCGCGTATCCGCCTTGCCGGTCGTGGCGCGCAACATCGCACCAACACCAGTCAGCGACCAATGGCAGACGCCACGACCGTAGTAGTCCTCGTCCTGCATACGGTCGAGGTAGAACGTGCCGCGATATTCGTTCTCGCCGATCTTGCGCAGCGTGACGGGCTCTTGGCTGGTGATGCGGCCCGCAGTGCCTGTCGCGGGTAAGATCCGCCCACAATCTGCGTAGTTGCTGGCGTCATACTGGGCCACGCCCTCAACAATCGCGAACGGGCCCGGCGCATCCTTCAGTGTCAGCACCAGCTCGTAGCCTTGCTGCGGTGATGGGTTGAGTTTGGCCAGGCCGCGCCCACCAGCGGCGACGTCGCGCTCGGCATCAGCATAGGGCGAGCATGCGGCCAGTGGGATAAGGGCGAGCAACGCCAGCAGCGGCTGCCTTTTCCTTTCAGGGAGCGCTACTCCCATGGCCTGATCCTGCATCGTGCGTCCATGTCCATATATCCTTCCTGGGTGACAGGTTTCTCGATTATGGAGCGTGTCAGGAACGCTGCGCCACCGCCGCGACGGCTTTTTGACGCGCCCGATGCGGTGTATTCCGGCGAATCGATTGCAGCACAGGGGATTCGGGCGTCGCGTTGGCCTTGCTGGCAGGGGCTGCTCGCGGTTGAATCTGCGACGTAAATCAATAATTCACGCATTCATCACATTATCAAAGGCGTTCTCTTGAACTGCATGATCCGCACCGAAACCACGGCCGACCACGCCGCCATCCATGCACTCACCGAGGCCGCCTTCCGCGAAGCCCCGCACAGCAGCCACACCGAGCAGTTCATCGTCGACGCCCTGCGCACCCGCGGGGAGTTGAGCATTTCGCTGGTCGCCGAAACTCAGGGCCAGGTGGTCGGTCACATTGCCCTGTCGCCGGTGACGGTCAGCGATGGCAGCGCGGGCTGGTTTGGTCTGGGCCCGATCTCGGTAGTGCCCGCGTGGCAGGGGCAGGGCATCGGTGCGGCCCTGATGCGCGCCGCACTTGAAGCACTGCGTCAGCAGGGTGCGCATGGCTGTGTATTGCTGGGCGAGCCGGCCTATTACGGGCGCTTCGGCTTCCGTGCCGAGCCGGGCCTGGTGTTGCCGGGCGTGCCGGCGGAGTACTTCCAGGCGCTTTGCCTGCAGCCTCCGCTGGCTCAGGGCGAGGTGCAGTACTCACCGGCCTTCGAGGCGACAGCCTGAGCCACGGCGGGCGTGCGCCCGCTCAGGGCGCGCGCCAGACGGTCGGTTCGGGTTGCGGTTTCGGAATGCGGTAGCCGCCGATATGCTCGAGAAGTTCATTGGTACGACGCTGCTCGATCAGTACCTCACGCAGCAGGTTGCGCACGGCGAAGATGGCGAACGGCACCAGGATCCAGACCAGGCTGATGCCCAGCGCAAACAGGGTCAACAGGGCTTTTGCACCATCCATGTACGGCATTCCTTGATCGAAAGCAGCCACGCTAACACGCAGCTGCTGCCAACGGATGTCAGGCCTTATGCCGAAGGTGGATCAGCGGATACGGGCGGCCCTGCGAATCCAGCGGCGAACGACCGGTTTCGACAAAGCCCATGCGCAGGTAGAAGCCCACGGCCTGCGCGTTCTGTGCGTTGACGTCGGTGCTCAGCTGCGGGTGCAGGGCCAGTGCGTGCTGCAGCAGCTGCCGACCGATACCGGTGCCGCGCACGTCCGGATCGATGAACAGTGCTTCCATGTGGGTGCCGTCGATCAGCATGAAGCCCAGCGGCCGATCCTGTGCATCGACAGCAACGGTCATCGGCGCCTGCGGCAGGAAACCGGCGACTTCGGCATCGATCGCCAGGCGATCTTCAGTGCTGAGGAAGTCGTGGGTGGCGTCGACGGCGCGGCGCCAGAGATCGACAAGGGCGGCGCCGTCGTCAGCGCGAGAGAGACGGAGGGTGGTCATATGTTCACCAAGGTGCTTGCAGGAATGCGAAGTATGAAGCTTTTCGGCCGTGCCTGCAGGTGCGGGTTCATCCGGCGTTGCGATGGCGGATGAAGGGACTGTACGCAGTCGCTTCCGCGCGCAGCAACACGCCATCCTCGAAGTCCTCACTGCTGTTGAAGGGCACGGTCGGCCACTGCCGCCATCGCGACAGTCGCTCGCGGTAGGAAAGGGTGGCTGCAACCAATGCTTCGTCGTGGGCCTGCACGCGTTCCGCTGCAAGCTCTGAGCGCACGCCGTGCACCATGTGCGGCTCCATCACCTCGAAGCCGACGTAGCGCAGGCTGTACATCAACGGCCACAGCAACAGCCGGGTATCGCCTTCGCGGCCATCGACCGCGCACGCCCGCGCCGAAGAGCCGGTGGTGACGCTCAGCAACGCACGCTTGCCCTGCATCACGCCGCGCTCGTGGCGTTGCCGGCTGTTGTACATCGGCCCGTAGACCAGCACGCGGTCCAGCCAGCCCTTGAGGATGGCCGGCGCCGCAAACCACCACAGTGGGAACTGCAGGATCACCAGGTCCGCGGCCTGCAGCAGCTGCAGGTGATGCCGCACATCGGCGGGCAACTGGTCGTGTTCGGCGCTGTAGCGCTGTTCGCGCTGGGCATCGAAGCGCTCGGGCTGCAGGCGCCGTGGATGGTGCCAGGCCGCTTCCAGCGGATCGAAGCCTTCTGCATACAGGTCGACCATGTCCACCTGCAGATGGTCGTGCCGCAGCTGCTCGGCCGCCTGCATGGCCAGGTGGGCATTGAAGGAACGGGGTTCGGGGTGGGCCAGCAGGATCAGGGCGCGCATGGGGCGAGGTGTTCGTGGAGTGTGCGACCATCCTCGCGATGCCGGCATGCCCCGGCAATTACGCACTTTGAGGTAACCATGGCCTTTCCCGGTGATGTCTATGCCGCCGACTGCTCGGCGCGCGATGCGCTGGCACTGATCTCCGGCAAGTGGGTGATGCTGCTGCTGCCGGCGTTGGCCGAAGGCCCGCAACGCAATGGTGCGCTGCTGCGGAAGATCGAAGGCATCTCGCAGAAGGTGCTGACCCAGACCCTGCGACAGCTGGAGCGCAACGGCCTGATCGAGCGCTGCGATCTGGGCGGCAAGCCACTGCACGTGGAGTACCGGTTGACCGAGGTTGCGCGCAGTCTGGTAGACACCCTGACCGCGTTGGACCGTTGGGCCGAGCACAATTTCCCGGCCCTGGACGCTGCCCGCGAGCGCTTCGACGCGCGCTAGCGGCGCCTGCACGGCTGCGGGCGTACAATGCGGCCCCGGCGGCCATCCTGGCCCTGCAGACACGCGAGAACCGCCATGACCGACGCCCTGGGTGTGCCGGTGCACGACACCGACGAACACTGGATGCGCCACGCGCTGGCGCTGGCCGAGCGCGCACAACGCGAGTTCGACGAGATCCCGGTGGGTGCAGTGCTGGTCGGTGCCGACGGCCAACTGCTGGGCGAGGGCTGGAACCTCAACATCGCCTCGCATGACCCCAGCGCACACGCCGAGATCGTGGCCATGCGGGCGGGCGGAAAACTGCTGGCGAACCATCGCCTGCTTGGCAGCACGCTGTATGTGACCCTGGAGCCGTGTGCGATGTGCGCAATGGCGATCGTGCACGCGCGCGTTGCACGGTTGGTCTACGGTGCCAGCGACCCCAAGACCGGTGCCTGCGGCAGCGTGTTCGACCTCATTGGCGATGCCCGCCACAACCACCGGGTGGAGATCCACGGTGGGGTACTGGCCAAGGAAGCCAGCATGCGCCTGACCAACTATTTCCGCGCCAAGCGTGGCAAGCCGCCGCTGTTGCTGGAAGACCACGCCGGCGAGGGCTGAGGGGCGAACGGGTATGATGGGCGCCTCTTTCCATCACCGGTAGGCCGCGCGCCTGCCCAGCAACGAGGCGACACAATGGCGGACACCGGCGCGGCCAACGAACGACTGATCTGGATCGACCTGGAAATGACCGGGTTGGACACCGACAACGATTCGATCATCGAGATCGCCACCGTGGTCACCGACGCCCAGCTGAACGTACTGGCCGAAGGTCCGGAATTCGCCATCCATCATCCGCTGGAAACGCTGGAGGCGATGGACGAGTGGAACCGCAACCAGCATCGTCGTTCGGGCCTGTGGCAGCGCGTGGTGGACAGCACCACCACCCTCGGCCAGGCCGAGGCGCAGACGGTGAACTTCCTGGCGCAGTGGATCCCGGCCGGCCTTTCGCCGATGTGCGGCAACTCGATCTGCCAGGATCGCCGCTTCCTGCACCGCCAGATGCCGCGCCTGGAGAAGTACTTCCATTACCGCAACCTGGACGTGTCCACGGTGAAGGAACTGGCCAAGCGCTGGGCGCCGAGCGTGGCCGCCGGCGTCGGCAAGAACAGCAACCACACCGCGCTGAGCGACGTGCACGATTCGATTGCCGAGCTGCGCCACTATCGCCAGTTCATGGGCGCGCTGTCGGGGCTGCCGGTTGCCTGAACAACGACGCCGGGCATGGCCCGGCGCTACCGGGTGACACGCGAACTGGTAGTGCCGGCCGCTGGCCGGCAATTCAGCGGCCTTCTTGACGTGTATCAGGTTGCCGGCCAGCGGCCGGCACCACCCTCCGTTCAACTCCCTGGCGCTAAGATCAGCGCCATGAACGAGCCCATCCTGCTTCCCCGCGACATTGCCCACGACGCCCGCGACTGGTCTGACCTGCAGCGGGCGGTGGCCCTGCTGGAAGCGCCGACCCTGACCGCGCGCATGGCCAACCTGGTCGGCACGCCGCTGGAGTTCGCGGTGAAGGCGCTGCCCAGCTCGGTCTCCGGCCGCATCCACGGTGCGGTGCAGGCAGCACTGTCCAAGTCGGCGCAGGCGGCGCTGTGGAGCATGGACAACACGCCCGGCAAGGGGGCATCCACCCGCTGGCACAAGCTGGCGGCAGCGACGTCCGGTGCGGTGGGCGGCGCCTTTGGTTTTGCCGCGCTGTTCATCGAGCTGCCGGTATCGACCACCATCATGATGCGTGCGGTAGCCGACGTGGCCCGTAGCGAGGGCTTCGACCTGTCCGAGTTCAGCACACGCCAGGCCTGCCTGGAGGTGTTCGCGCTGGGTGGCAACTCGCCGCGCGATGACGCCAGCGAGACCGGTTACTACCTGGCCCGTGGCTTCACCACCGATGTGATGCGCCACCTGTCGGCCGAGTTGGCCGGGCGCGTGGTGACCGGCCGCGACCTCACCCTGGGCGTGGCGCCGAAGGAAGCCGGCAAGCTGCTGGCGAAGATGGTGGAGAAGGTGGCCGCGCGCTTCGGCGTGGTGGTCACCGAGAAATTCGCCGCACAGGCGGTGCCGATCGTGGGTGCCGCTGCCGGTGCGACGCTCAATACGATGTTCACCGATTACTACCAGGACATGGCGCGCGGCCACTTCATCGTGCGCCGGCTGGAGATCAAGTACGGCGAAGACGTGGTGCGCACCTGTTATGACCGCGTGGCGCATGGCGGGGCGTTGATCGAGCCCACGCTGTAACCGGCTTCGGGGTCAGAGCCCTCTGCGTTGCAAAGGGATCCGACCCCGGTTGCGCGCGGGGTCGGATCCCGTTCCGCAGCAAGGGGCTCTGACCCCCGGCCACGCCATCCTTGCCTGCAAGGCACAACTGTTTTGCCACGATCCGCCTGTTGCACTGCGGCATCCATCCCCATCCTTGCGGTCAGTCCCCCCGCAAGAGATCGCCGCCATGTTGTTCACTTCCCACCGTCTGGGCCTGTTGGCCCTGCCCAACCGTATCGTGATGCCGCCGATGACCCGCTCGCGTGCCGCCGACGGCAACGTTGCCACCGCGGAAATGGCCGCCTACTATGCGCAGCGGGCCAGCGCGGGCCTGATCGTCAGCGAAGGTACCCAGATCAGCCCGCAGGGCCAGGGCTATGCCTGGACGCCGGGCATCCACAGCCCGGAACAGGTGCAGGGCTGGCGACAGGTGACATATGCCGTGCACGCTGCAGGCGGTCGCATCTACGCCCAGTTGTGGCATGTGGGTCGGGTCTCGCACGTGGCGCTGCAGCCCGGCGGTGCCGCGCCGGTGTCGTCGTCGGCGCTGCTGGCCGAGGGCGTGAAGGTGTTTGTCGACCCCACCGGCGCCGGCCCGGAAGCGGGCGTGGGCGAGATGATCCAGCACTCGATGCCGCGCGCGCTGGCCGAGGCCGAGATTCCGGGCATCATCGCCGACTACGCGCAGGCCACCCGCAATGCGCTGGCCGCCGGCTTCGATGGTGTCGAGCTTCACGGTGCAAATGGCTATCTGATCAACCAGTTCATCGATTCGCAGGCCAACCAGCGCACCGACGGCTATGGTGGCTCGCTGCAGAACCGGCTGCGTTTCCTGCGCGAGGTCGTGCAGGCGGTGACTGCAGAAGCCGGTGGTGAGCGCGTTGGCGTGCGCCTGGCGCCGCTGACGACGTTGCAGGGCGCGGTGGACGATACGCCGCAGGCCACCTACCTGGCGGCGGCACACCTGCTGGGCGAGTTGGGCGTGGGCTACCTGCACATCGCCGAGGCCGACTGGGATGACGCACCGCTGATGCCAGTGGCGTTCAAGCAGGCGCTGCGCATGGTCTACCCAGGCACCCTGATCTACGCCGGCAAGTACACCGCCGAGCGCGCCGAGCAGGCACTGGCTGAAGGCTGGGCCGACCTGATCGGCTTCGGTCGCCCGTTCATCGCCAACCCGGACCTGCCCGAGCGCCTGCGTCTGGGGGCGGAGCTGAACCCGCCGGATCGCGCAACGTTCTTCGGCGGTGGTGCGGTCGGGTTCACCGATTACGCGACGCTGGAAGAAAGCGTCACCGCCTGATCCCGGAGGCTGCCGGCCAGCGGCCGGCACTACCGATGTATGGAGATGGGGTGGGTGCCGGCCAGCGGCCGGCACTACCAGGATGTGCGGGGCAGGGTAGTGCCGGCCGCTGGCCGGCATTTCTGTGTCGGATCAAGGCTTGTCGCGCACCAGCGCGTCGGCCTCGACCACGCCGCCATCCTTGCCATGCAGGTACAGGTGCATGTCCTGCTGCGGATACGGGATGTTGATGCCGGCCTTGTCGAAGCCCAGCTTGAGCTGTTCCAGCAGCGTGACCTTGGTGCCGAACCAGTCGGCCGACTTCACGTAGCAGCGGATGCCAAGATTGATCGCGTGCGCGCCCAGCTCATACACCACCACATCCGGTGCCGGTGTCTGCAACACGCGTGGGTCGGCCTTCATCAGCGCCAGCGCGGTGTCGCGCGCCAGCTGGATGTTGTCTTCATAGCCGATGCCCACCACCAGTTCGACGCGGCGGGTCGGCTCGGCGGTCAGGTTGATGATCGGCGCAGCGGTGATCAGCGTGTTCGGAATGGTGGTGTGCTGATTGTCGGCACCGGTGATGACGGTCTGGAAGATGCGCACTTCGCGCACCGTGCCGGTCTGTCCGGCCACTGTCACCACATCGCCCACGCGGAACGGGCGCAGCGTCACCAGCATGACGCCCGAGGCGATGTTGGACAGCGAATCCTTCAGTGCCAGGCCTACCGCCAGGCCGGCGGTGCCAAGCACGGCCAGCAGCGGGGTGATCTGCACGCCCAGCGTGCCGATTGCCAGCACCACCACGATCATCAGCGACGCGGCGTACACCACGTTGCGCAGGAAGTTGCCCAGCATCGGGTCCACGCCCATGCGCGCGGTGGCGCGTGGCATCGCATTGGACAGGCGTCGCGCCACCCACATGCCGACCAGCAGCACCACGATCGCGGCCAGCAATGGCACGCCGTAGGTCTCCAGCAGGCGTTCCCAGTCGAGCGAATGGAACCAGGGCGTTGCGGCGGGGGCGGGTGGGGCAGTGGCGAGCATGCGGGCTCCTTTGCAGCGGGGGAGGTGGCGCGCGCAGACGCCAGAAACAACAAGCCCCGCAGAGGCGGGGCTTGCATGCAGCTGAAGTATGGGCCGGCGCCGATGAAAGCGACGTCAGCCCTCAGCAATCACGGTCTCAGCCGTTGGCCTTCAGCTTGGCCAGGCGCAGCCAGGTATCGACCACGGTGTCCGGGTTCAGCGACACCGACTCGATGCCTTCCTGCATCAGCCATTCGGCCAGATCCGGGTGATCGGACGGGCCCTGGCCGCAGATGCCGACGTACTTGCCCTTGGCACGTGCTGCCTTGATCGCCATCGACAGCAGCTTCTTCACCGCCGGGTTACGTTCGTCGAACAGGTGCGCGACGATCGACGAGTCGCGGTCCAGGCCCAGGCTGAGCTGGGTCAGGTCGTTGGAGCCGATCGAGAAGCCGTCGAAGATTTCCAGGAACTCATCGGCGAGCAGCGCGTTGGACGGCACTTCGCACATCATGATGATCTTCAGGCCGTTCTCGCCCTGCTTCAGGCCGTTCTGTTCCAGCACCTCGATGACCTTGCGGCCTTCTTCCAGGGTGCGCACGAACGGAATCATGACCCACAGGTTGTCCAGGCCCATTTCGTTGCGCACGCGCAGCACGGCCTTGCACTCCAGCGCGAAGGCGGCCGAGAAGCTCGGGTCGACGTAACGGCTGGCGCCGCGGAAGCCGATCATCGGGTTCTCTTCGTGCGGCTCGTAGTTGCTGCCGCCGATCAGGTTGGCGTACTCGTTGGACTTGAAGTCCGACAGGCGCACGATCACGGCGTTCGGTGCGACCGAGGCGGTGAGGGTGGCGATGCCTTCGGCCAGGCGGTCCACGTAGAAGCCGACCGGATCGGAATAGCCGGCGATCTTCTCGTCGATCTTCTTCTTCGTCGCCGCATCCTGACGGTCGTATTCCAGCAGCGCGTTCGGGTGGATGCCGATGTGGCTGGCGATGATCATTTCCAGGCGGGCCAGGCCGATGCCGGCGTTCGGCAGCTGGCCGAAGTCGAAGGCACGTTCCGGGTTGGCCACGTTCATCATGATCTTCAGCGGTGCCGGCGGCATGTTGCCCAGATCGGTGGTGGTGCGCTCGAAGCCCAGCTTGCCTTCGTAGATGAAGCCGGTATCGCCTTCAGCGCAGCTGACGGTGACCAGCTGGCCATCTTCGATGACCTTGGTGGCGTTGCCCGAACCGACCACGGCCGGCACGCCCAGCTCGCGCGCGATGATCGCGGCGTGGCAGGTACGGCCACCGCGATTGGTGACGATGGCCGATGCACGCTTCATCACCGGTTCCCAATCGGGATCGGTCATGTCGGCGATCAGCACGTCGCCCGGCTGCACGCGGTTCATGTCGTCCAGCGTCTTGACCACGCGGGCCACGCCCGAACCGATCTTGGCACCGACGGCGCGGCCCTCGGCCAGCACGTTCCCGCCCTTTTCAGTCAGCGCGAAGCGCTCGATCTGGGTGGCATGGCTGCGCGACTTCACCGTTTCCGGGCGCGCCTGCACGATGAACAGCTTGCCGCTGACACCGTCCTTGGCCCACTCGATGTCCATCGGGCGGCCGTAGTGCTTTTCGATGACCAGCGCCTGCTTGGACAGTTCCTGCACGTCCTCGTCGCTGATCGAGAAGGTGTTGCGCAGTTCGACCGGAGTGTCCTCGATCCTGACGCGCTCACCCGGAACATCCGAATACACCATGCGGATGGCCTTGCTGCCGAGCGAGCGGCGCAGGATCGCCGGCTTGCCGGCCTGCAGGGTGGGCTTGTAGACGTAGTACTCGTCCGGGTTGACCGCGCCCTGCACGACCATTTCGCCCAGGCCGAAGGACGAGGTGACGAATACCACGTCGCGGAAGCCGGACTCGGTGTCCAGGGTGAACAGCACGCCAGAGGAACCGACGCCCGAACGCACCATCAGCTGCACGCCGGCGGACAGGAACACGTCTTCATGCTTGAAGCCGTGGTGCACGCGATAGGCGATGGCACGGTCGTTGTACAGCGAGGCGAACACTTCCTTGACCTTGTGCACGACGTCGTCGGCACCGGTGACGTTGAGGAAGGTTTCCTGCTGGCCGGCGAAGGAGGCATCCGGCAGATCCTCGGCGGTGGCCGACGAACGCACGGCCACGGCCACGTCGCCGCCGCCGTTGTCGGCGCTCAGCTGGGCGTAGGCAGTGCGGATGTCCTGGTCCAGCTGCGGCTGCAGCGGGGCATCGATCACCCAGGTGCGGATTTCCTTGCCCGCTGCGGTCAGCGCGTTGACGTCCTCGACGTCCAGCGTGGCCAGCTTGTCGAAGATGCGCTTGGACAGATCGTTGTGCGCGATGAAGTCCTTGAAGGCTTCAGCGGTGGTGGCATAACCGCCCGGCACCGAAACGCCCAGACCGGCCAGGTTGCCGATCATCTCGCCCAGCGACGAATTCTTGCCGCCTACGCGGGCCAGATCGGCCAGACGCAGTTCGTGCAACCACAGGATGTTCTCGTTCAAGCGCGATGCTCCGTTTGGCCATCGCCCGAGGCGGGCTGGAATGGCCGCGTCCGTAGGAAGAAGCCGATATGATGCCGGGCAGAGTACCGTCGGCACAAGCTTGTGCTGGCGGCCTTTTTAGGCTTCGTAGGGGGTAAAAGCGCGCATGTCGACCATCCGTCCGGTGTTCTACGTTTCCGATGGAACCGGTATCACCGCTGAAACCATTGGGCATAGCCTGCTTACCCAGTTCTCCGGGTTCAGCTTCATTACCGATCGCATGTCGTTTGTCGACGACCCCGAAAAAGCGCGTGAAGCCTGTGCCCGGATCCAGGCGGCAGGGGAGCGGTACCAGGTCCGGCCGATCGTGGTGAACTCCTGCGTGGACCAGAGCCTGAGCCTGATCCTGGCCGACAGCGGCGCGCTGATGCTGGATGTGTTCGCGCCGTTCATCGAGCCATTGGAGCGTGAACTGGCCAGTCCGCGCCTGGCCCGGGTCGGCCAGGCCCACGGCATGGTCGATTTCGACACCTACCACCGCCGCATCAACGCGATGAACTTCGCCCTGACCCATGACGACGGCATCGCGGTGAACTACGACGATGCCGACGTGATCCTGGTGGCGGTGTCACGCGCCGGCAAGACGCCCACCTGCATCTACCTGGCCCTGCATTACGGGGTGCGCGCGGCCAATTACCCGCTGACCGACGAGGATCTGGAAAGCGACCGCCTGCCGCCGCGCCTGCGCAACTACCGGCGCAAGCTGTTCGGCCTGACCATCGACCCGGACCGGCTGCAGCAGATCCGCCAGGAGCGCCGCCCGAACTCGCGCTACGCAAACCTGGACACCTGCAAGCGCGAGGTGGCTGCGGCCGAGGTGATGTTCCAGATGGAGCGGATCCCGACCCTGAGCACCACCCATACCTCGATCGAGGAGATTTCCAGCAAGGTGCTGGCTACGCTGGGGCTGCAGCGCGAGCTGTATTGATCCTCGTCTGGTAGAGCCGGCCGCTGGCCGGCTGGTGGATGAACCCACGGCCGCGATGCAGAGCTGCCGGCCAGCGGCCGGCACTACCCAGGGGTTGGCTTGCACGTGCGCGCCCCCACGTTGAAGCACCAACGTGTAGGATCGACCCATGGCCCGAGCCGTGCCCCGCACCGAACGCATTCCCCGCCTGAGCCGGCTGAGCTGGCTCATGGGCCTGTACGCGGAAAACTACCGCCATCTGGTGCGTCTGTTCGAACCGGCCGGACTGGTGGCGGGCAGCTACATTTCCTCGATCGGCGACGGCCTGGATGTACGCCTGGACGTGATCGAGTGCCACCGCTACACGGTGGAACTGCGCCTGACCTACGACCTGGCCGACCCGGTCACCGGTGAGCCGGATCCGTCGGCCTATGTGCGTCTGTACCGTGACGCGCGCCAGGCCGAGACCACCCATTGCTACGTAGGCCGCCGCTGGCAGGACACGATGGGCCTGTATCCGCCGCCGGCGGAGCTGATCAGCCACCGCATGCGGATGAACACCTTCCTCGGCAAGTGGCTGGAATACCTGGCCGAGCGCGGCCACGGCGTGGCCACCCTGCGCCGCGATCCCGACGGTGCTGGCACACCTGCTGAGCGCCGCCTGTCGCTGGTGCGCTGATCGGCCATAATCCACGGCTGACCTGCCGCTGGATGCTGCCCCATGCCGTACACCCCGATCGTCGCCACCCTGGGCTACGTGCTGTCGCCCGATCGTCGCCAGGTGCTGATGATCCACCGCAACACCCGGCCCGGTGACCACCACTTGGGCAAGTACAACGGCCTGGGCGGCAAGATCGAAGCGGACGAGGATGTGGCGGCCAGCATGCGCCGCGAAATCGCCGAGGAAGCCGGCATCGACTGCACCGGCATGCGGCTGCGCGGCACCATCAGCTGGCCGGGATTCGGCAAGCACGGCGAGGACTGGCTGGGCTTCGTGTTCGTCATCGACAGTTTCGAAGGCACCCCGCACGGCGGCAACCATGAAGGCACGCTGGAGTGGGTGGACCTGGACAAGCTGGATGCGCTGCCGATGTGGGAGGGCGACCGCAACTTCCTGCCACTGGTGTTCGACGCCGACCCGCGCCCGTTCCACGGCGTGATGCCGTACAAGGACGGGCGCATGGTGAGCTGGTCCTTCAGCCGCCTGTGAGCCGGGAAATCGGGTAGCTGCCAACCTTTGGTCGGCACGCTCTTCTGGCAAATTAATACCCGGGCAATATTGACGGGAGAGAATTACCCGGGCAATATTCGCGCATCGCCTCTGATGCCATTGCCATGCCTGCGTCCCGACTCCCTCCCTTCAGTTGTTTCGACGGCCATCGCCTGGTCGCTTCCGGTACGCCGGAAGTGGCCGCGCTGGCGTTGAAGCAGCTGCGTGTCGACAACGCTGCCGGTCCGCTGCTGGTGTTCGACAACGCCACCGGTCGCACCCGTGATTTCGATACGCGTGGCAGCGACGCAGAACTGCTTTCGCGGGTGGCTGCCGCGTTCCCATCGGCCGTGCAAGCGGACGCCGGAATCGCTCCTGAAGACGCGCCTGTTGCCCCGCGAGGCCGTGGCCGCCCCAAGCTGGGTGTGGTCGCCCGAGAAGTGACCTTGCTGCCGCGCCATTGGGCGTGGCTGGCCGAGCAGCCTGGCGGTGCCTCAGTGGTGCTGCGCAGGCTGGTGGAGGCGGCCAGCCGTGCCGGTGCTGACAAGGACCGCCAGCGTCGTGACAGCGAGCGTGCCTATCACTTCCTGCAGGCCATCGCTGGTGACCTGCCGGGCTTCGAGGAAGCCATCCGCGTCCTGTTCGCGCATGACCGCGCGGGCCTGGAAGCGGCGTTGCGGAGTTGGCCCGCGGATGTGCGCGCCCACGCTCTGCGCCTGGCCTTCGACGATCCTGCGGACCACGCCGACGGCTGAGCCATCGCGCCGTTGCTGAGCGACGGCCCCACCTGACCGCGGGTCCAGGCCCGCTTCCCCTGTGCGTGCTTTGCTGGCGGAAACGCCGGGCAGGGCGGCGCCTTGCCCAGAGAACCCCATGAGCCCCCCTGTACATCCGATACCTCCGGCAGCACCCCCGCTGTGGCGCACCTATCTGACCCTGCTGCTGCCGATGCTGCTGACCAATGCGCTGCAGCTGGCCGCAGGCACGCTGGACAACATTTACCTCGGCCATCTGCTCGGCACACAGGCAGTGGCCGCAGCGGCTGCGTTCTTCCCCGTCTTCTTCCTGCTGTTGGCCCTGGTAATGGGCCTGGCGACCGGTGCGATGGTGCTGATCGGCCAGGCCTGGGGCGCGGGCCGCCCGCAGCAGGCACGCGCCGTGGCTGGCAGCGCGGTGGCGCTGATCCTGCTGTTGTCGGTGCTGGTGATGGCCCTGGGCGGCGGTTTCGCGCCACAACTGCTGGCAGCGTTGGGCACGCCGGCAGCGGTCCTCAGTGAGTCCATTGTCTACGCACGCGTGCTGCTGCTGACGGCACCGGTGTTCTTCCTGCTGTGGCTGGCCACTGCGGTGAGCCGCGCTGTGGGCGATGCGAAGACACCGCTGCATGCGCTGCTGCTGGCCACGGTGGTCGGCCTGCTGTGCACGCCGCTGCTGATCCTCGGCAGGGTCGGCCCGCCGCAGCTGGGTTCGGCCAGTGCGGCAGTCTCGGCGGCATTTGCCTCGCTGCTGGCCCTGGCCTGGCTTATGTGGCGGTGGCAGAGGATGGGGCACCCGTTGGCACCGGGACGTGAGCTGCTGCGTGCCATCCGTTTCGATGGCGTGCTCATCCGCGCGATGCTGCGCATCGGCGTACCGTCATCGCTGCAGATGCTCAGCCTGGCCATTGCCGAAATCGTGTTGCTGGGCTGGATCAACCGCTACGGCTACACGGCCACGGCCGCCTACGGTGCGGTCAACCAGTTGATGAGCTGGGTGCAACTGCCTGCGATGTCGCTGGGGATCACCGCCACCATCCTCGCGGCGCATGCGATGGGCGCGGGGCGTACGGCACGGCTGCCCGCCATCGCTCGCACCGGTGTGCTGCTTGGGCTGGCGATGCTGAGCGTGGTGGTGCTGCTGGTGATGGCGCTGGCGCCCTGGCTGACCGGGCTGATTCTGGCGGCCGCAGAGGTGCGCGAATTGGCCGCATCGCAGCTGCGCACGGTGGTATGGGGCGTGCTGGCGATGGGAGGCAGCGCGGTGTTGGTCGGAGTGATGCGAGGCAGTGGCACGGTGATGTTGCCAGCGTTGCTGGGCATGGCAGCGGTACTGCTGCTGGAGCTGCCGTTGGCGATGTGGTTGCAGGCGCGGCATGGTCTGGCCGGCCTGTGGTGGGCGTGGCCACTGGGGCTGCTGGCGATGCTGGTGATGCAGGTGTTCTGCTTCGCGCGTTGGCGGCGGCGGGAGCAGGCCGGGTAGTGCCGGCCGCTGGCCG
This sequence comes from Stenotrophomonas sp. STK17_22, assembly GCF_051983905.1. Lineage (NCBI taxonomy): Bacteria > Pseudomonadati > Pseudomonadota > Gammaproteobacteria > Lysobacterales > Lysobacteraceae > Stenotrophomonas > Stenotrophomonas sp. STK17_22. Next base: position 3,154,649 of record NZ_CP197010.1, on the reverse strand, counting down.
GCAACGCGGAACGGTCCGGGCAGCCGGCCAGTGGCCGGCTCCACCACGCGGTCGGAACACAGTCGTTGCGGCGGCTGCGGTGGGCCGACCACTGGTGATGCAGGTGTTCTGTTTCGCTCGCTGGCGGCGGGTGCGGGCTGGGTAGTGCCGGCCGTTGGCCGGCAACGCGGAACGGCCGGGGCAGCCGGCCAGCGGCCGGCTCTACCACGCGGTCGGATCACCGTCGTTGCGGCGGCTGCGGTGGGCCGACCACTGGTGATGCGGGTGTTCTGTGTTGCTCGCTGGCGGCGGGTGCAGGCTGGGTAGTGCCGGCCGCTGGCCGGCAACGCGGAACGGCCGGGGCAGCCGGCCAGCGGCCGGCTCTACCACGCGGTCGGATCACAGTCGTTGCGGCTGCTGCGGTGGGTCGGCCACTGGTGATGCAGGTGTTCTGTGCTGCTCGCTGGCGGCGGGTGCAGGCTGGGTAGTGCCGGCCGCTGGCCGGCAACGCGGAACGGTCCGGGCAGCCGGCCAGCGGCCGGCTCTACCACTTCAGCGCCGCTGTGCCAGCAGCAGATGGAAGTGCTTTTCGCGGATCTGGCCGTCATTGCCGGCTGCAGATTCCCGGTGGCTGCGCCAGGCCGAGACGCGGAAGCCCGACACACGCAGCGCCAGCTCCACCGCGTCCAGCTCATGCAGTTGGAAGTCGGCAGCAAATGGCAGGCTGCGCATGAAGCTGGCGTCGCCAAAGGCCAGGCACAGGCGGCCGCCCCGGCGCAGCACCCGCGCCAGCTCGTCCAGCACCGGCGCCAGGTTCGGCCAGAAGTACAGGGTGTTGACCGCCAGCGCGGCATCCATCGCGGCATCGGCGACCGGCAGCGCATGAGCGTCGCCGTGTCGCATCGCGGCACGCTCGGCCAACCCGGCGCTGGCCAGGCGCTGGTTGCCGGCCTCGACCATGGCGGTGGACAGCTCAATACCCAGATAGTGGCTGTCGGTGGCCTGCAGCATCAGCGGCGCGAAGGCCGCATTGCCGGGGCCGATCTCCAGGACCCGTTCGCCAGTACCGACGGCCAGCAGCCCGATCGCGGCCAGGTTGAGTGCGCCGTTGCTGCGGTTCATCGAGTCGGCCACCGCCAGCGCGGCCTCGCCATGGGGCTGCCGCAGCTGTGCGGCCAGAGTGGGAGCATCCAGCATCATCATCGTCCGTTGCAGAGTTTCGGACGTGGCGGCGGCGGGTCCGCCGGTGACCATAGCGCCGACCTTGTGGCTTGGGAAGTAGGGAAACCCCGCTTCGGGGTGATGAGGAAATGTCCAGCGTCGCAGTCGGTGAGATCTGGTTGTCCACAGGGGGTGTGGATTACGCGTGGGCAACTTTGTGGATAAGCCGCGACAGGCGCCACCCCCCTAGGCTGTCAAGATGGGTGGCGAAAAATTCACCGCCGGTGAGGACAGGTGAGGGAGCGGTGAAGGCTGGGGCCTGCCAGCGCTGTCGCCAGTGGCGGCGCTCGCGGTAACCTGTGGGCCTTGATGCTCCGTGAGACCCCATGAAACGTCACTTCTCGATGCTGCGCGAATTCCAGCTGGCCGACTGGTTCACCCTGGCCAATGCTTTCTGCGGCACCGGTGCGGTCTTTGCCGCAATGCGCTTCCTGCAGGACGGCGAGCGCGGCTACCTGCTGTTCGGCATGGCGTTGATCCCGCTGGCTTTCATTTTCGAGGCCCTCGATGGGCGCATCGCGCGCTGGCGCAAGTCCAGCTCCACCCTGGGCCGCGAGCTGGACTCGCTGTCCGACGTGATCTCCTTCGGTGTGGCCCCGGCGGCGCTGGCCTACGCCTGCGGCATGCAGGGCGGCTGGGACTGGCTGGTGCTGAGCTATTTCGTCTGCTGCGGCGTCAGCCGCCTGGCGCGCTACAACGTCACCGCAGAGGCGCTGGCCGGCGACGAGGGCAAGGTCGCGTATTTCGAGGGCACCCCGATCCCGACCAGCCTGGTGCTGGTGATCGTGCTGGCGATCGCCGCCGGTACCGATGCCATCGGCCAGAACATCTGGTTCGGCCAGTGGCAGATCGGCCCGTGGCAGCTGCACCCGATGGTGCTGTTGTTCGCCCTGTCCGGGTCGCTGATGATCAGCAAGACCCTGCGTATCCCCAAGCCATGAGCCAGCCCTGCGGAGGCCTGCGATGACCAGCTCGGCCCACGACGCCGGCAGCAGCGATTTCGAGACCCTGGCCCGGCAGTACTTCGGCGCCTGGGGCGATGCCCTGCGCCATGCCAGCACGCCCGGTGCGCCGGCAGGTGACGACCCCGGCAGCTGGCAACGGCTGTTCGACTGGTGGGGCCAGCTGTTGCCCGAGCAGGGGCAGGGCGCGCCGGAAGATGCCGTGCGCCGCTTCCGCGAACAGGCGGGCAGCTGGTACGGCACCATGCAGGAAGTGGCCGCGCGTTTCGCCGGCCGCGACGCCAGCAGTGCCGATGTGGCACAAGCCTGGCGCGAGGCGGTGCAGGGGCAGGGCGACGGCATGCTGCAGTGGATGCTGCAGGGCGCCCGTGGCAGCACCCACGCTGGCGCCGCTGTACCGGAGTTTGCCGCCTGGCTGCAGCAGTTCCAGCTGCAGGCCGGTCCGTGGCTGCAGAGCCCGGCGTTCGGGCCCGGCCGCGAGCACCAGGCGCGCTGGCAGGCGCTGCTGCGGGCGCAGGAGGAATACCAGCAGCATTCACGCGCCTACGTCGATCAGATCAAGCAGGCACTGGACGAGGCCTTCGCGCTGTTCGAGCAGCGCCTGGCCGAGCACGAGCAGCCGGGCAGCCAGCTGACCAGCGCCCGCGCGATGTTCGACCTGTGGATTGAAGTGGCCGAGGAGGCCTACGCCAAGGTCGCCATGTCCGAACCGTTCCAGCAGGTGTATGCCGCGCTGGGCAACGCTCAGATGCGCCTGCGCGCCGGCCTGCAGCGCGAGGTGGAACAGATGAGTGAACGGATCGGCCTGCCGACCCGCAGTGAGATGGACGCCGCGCACCGCCGCATCGCCGAGCTGGAGCGCAGCCTGCGCCGCCTGCAGGCACAGGTGGCGGCCATGGCCGGTACGGGCGAGGTCGATCCGGTGGCACAGCCGGCGCCGGCGAAGGTGAAGCCGGTCGCGCGCAAGGCCGCGAAGAAGGCCGCGCCGGCAAAGAAGGCGGCTGCGAAAAAGGCGCCTGCGAAAAAGGCTGCACCAAAGGCAGCGCCCCGTACTTCCACGCGGACGCGTGACCGATGAAAGGACCGCTGGGCTTCAACGCCGATGACCTGATGCAGGAAACCCTGGCCATGCAGCGCAAGCTGATGGAAGGGCTGAAGCTGCTGCCGCAGGTGGAAGACGTGGACTATGGCGTCACCGCCCGCGAGGAAGTCTGGCGCGACGGCAAGGTGGTGCTGTACCGCTTCGTCGGCGAACAGGCACCGACCCGGCGCACGCCGTTGCTGATCGTCTACGCGCTGGTCAACCGGCCGTACATGGTCGACCTGCAGGCCGATCGCTCACTGGTGCAGAAGCTGCTGGCGCTGGGGCAGGACGTCTACGTGCTGGACTGGGGTTACCCGGATCGCTCGGAGCGCTTCCAGACCCTGGAGGACTATCTGCTGCGCTACATCGATGGCGCGGTCGATGCGCTGCGCGCGCGCAGTGGTGGACCGGTCGACCTGCTCGGCATCTGCCAGGGCGGCGTGTTCGCGCTGTGCTACGCCGCGCTGCGCCGGCAGAAGCTGGGCAAGCTGATCACCATGGTCACCCCGGTCGATTTCCACACCGCCGACAACATGCTCTCGCACTGGGCGCGGCAGGTGGATGTGGACCTGTTGGTTGACACGCTGGGCAACATCCCGGCCGACCTGATGAATGCCAGTTACCTGATGCTCAAGCCGTTCCGCCTGAACGTGCAGAAGTACGTGGGCCTGCTCGACATCCTCGATGACAAGGCCGCGCTGGAGGATTTCCTGCGCATGGAGAAGTGGATCTTCGATTCGCCGGACCTGGCGGGCGAGGCGTTCCGCGACTTCATCAAGCAGTTCTACCAGGGCAACGGGCTGATGAACGGCACGGTGCGGATCGGCGAAGAGGCGGTGGATCTGTCGAAGGTGACCCTGCCGGTACTGAACATCTACGCCGAGCAGGACCATCTGGTGCCGCCGGATGCCTCGCGCGCGATGCGTGGACGCCTGGGCACCGAGGATTACACTGAGTCCAGTTTCCGTGGCGGCCATATCGGCATCTACGTGTCGGGTCGCGCGCAGCGCGAAGTGCCGGCCACGATCGATGGCTGGTTGAAGGCGCGCGACGTGTAAGGCTTGCTTCGCTTTTGTAGAGTCGAGATCCTATGTTCGTGGTCAAGCCTGCTGGAAGCAGGCTTGACCCACCTTCAGCATGGCCGGATCGAAGTCCCGGCCGCTTTTGAAGACACCCCAGGCGATCCTGGCCAGCTTTCTGGCCAGGATGTTGAAGACGGCGGTGCTGGGGTGACCGCGTTTTGACAGCTCGTCGTAGAGCGGTTGCCCCCGGCGACACCGCTTGAGCCCCATGGCGGCCATGTAGAGCATCTGACGCAGCACTGGCGCGCCCTGTTTGGACAGCCGACGCCGTCCCGTTCTGCCGCCAGACTCGTTAGGCCGGGGATCCAGGCCGGTGCAGGCGATCCACGCGTTGGCGTTGGCCAACGGCCAGCGCGTCATGTAGTAAATCAGGTGAGCGGCGACAGCGGGGCCGATACCAGGGATGGTCAACAGGCGCTTGTAGAGCGTGCCATGCTCTCCATCGCGACCCAAGCGCTGCAGTTCGCTTTCCAGCTCGGACAGCGTCCCAGCCAGAGCGCAGAACAGATCTGACAGCTCCCCGGGGGCACTTTTGCTTACCCCGAAGGATTGCTCCAGGCGCGCGCGTGTCTTTACCAGCGTCTGCCGCTTGCGCAGCAAATCGTGCATCTGTTGCTGCTCGTCGGTACGCGGTACGTATTCACGCAGGCGATCGTTCTCCTTCTTCACGTATCGGGCGATCGCTTCGGCGTCCATGGCGTCCGTCTTGCCACGCGAGCCCGTCGCCCGGCCGTAGTGCTTGATCAGACGTGGATTGATCACATAGACAACGTGGCCTGCCTGGCCAGCCATCCGAGCCAACAACTCGTAGTACCGCCCCGTCGCCTCCATGCCAATCCGGCATCGCTGGGGCAAGGTGTTGAGCCACTGGGCTATGCCGGCCCGGGTGTTGGCGATCCTGTCGCCGGCCTTGCGGTCGGCCACTGCCGGTACGAACTCCTTGGAGTCCACGTCCACGCCAATATCGAGAGAATCAGACATTTGTACGGCTCCCAGCTATCTTTAAGGGGCTGGGGTGGTACCGCACCGACGTTAGCTTGCCTACATCGACGATCCCCTTTGGGGGCCGTACGATCCTTTATCGACGTTCGTGTGCGGGATGGGGATCGCTCGACTCGTCTGTCGGCTAGTATCCGCAGATGCATGCTTGACGGTCCCTCCACCCTGGCTCCTACATACCTCGTAGGAGCCGGGAGGAACATACAAGCTTGCTCGACTGCCTTGGAGAATAATGATGTCGCAACGGTTCACGCTGCTGCTTGCCACGCTGCTGCTGGCAGCACCTGTTGCTCACGCCGCACCCAGTACGGATGCACGCCGGGAGATCGCCCAGCTGATCTCCAGCCTGGACGGCTCCCAGTGCCGGTTCCAGCGCAATGGCAGCTGGTACGACGGCAGCGATGCGCGGTCGCACCTGCAGCGCAAGTACGATTACCTGCTGAAGAAGAACATGGTGGACAGCGCCGAGCAGTTCATCGAGCGCGCCGCCAGCCAGAGCAGCATGAGCGGCAAGCCTTATCGCATCCAGTGCCCGGGGCAGCCTGAACAGACTGCAGCCGCCTGGTTCGGCGCACGCCTGCAGGCCCTGCGCCACCGCACGCCGTAGACATAGGGGCGGTGTAGAGTCGAGCCATCTCGACTGCTTTTTCCCGTAGCCCAGGAGAACCGCCATGAACACCACGCCGCGCACGCTGTCGCGTTCATTGAACGACCGCATGATTGCCGGCGTGATGGGCGGCATCGCCCACCGCTTCGGTTGGAACCCCACGCTGGTGCGGATCGTGTTCGTGCTGGTCTCGATCGGCTCGGCGGCCTTCCCCGGCATCCTGGTCTACCTGATCCTGTGGCTGCTGATTCCCAACGAGGCCGATTGAAGACTCCCGTGACGCCCTGGCCGGTCTGGCTGCGCGCGCTGCAGGTGCTGGGTGCGGTGTGGACGTCCCCCAATTCACTGCTCGGCCTGATCGGTGGACTGGCCGGCATGCTCGGCGGCGCGACGCTGCGCTGGAGCGGCCGTGACAGCGCGTTGGTGTTCGATCGCTGGCCGTGGGGGCCGGGTGGGGCGATCACCCTGGGCAATGTGATCCTGCACACCGGGCATGACCTGGGCATTTCCTGCCGCACCTATGCGCACCAGGCGGGGTGGGGCGTGGAGCCGCTGATCCGGCTGGATGACCACGAACGCGCGCACGTGTACCAATACATGGTGCTGGGGCCGCTGTACCTGCCGGTGTACCTGCTGTGTGGCGGGGTGAGTGCGCGCAACCCGTTCGAGCGCGCGGCCGATCATTTCGCCCGGTTCGGGCGTGGCTGGTGGCCGTAGTTTCCAGCCAACGGCGCAGCCCCTCGTGGCTTGGTCGCGGAATACGTTTCATGTGATTGGGCCGGGCGGGGTGGGTTCGCGGGACACGCCGTAAACCCGTCCCTGGGGGCTCGATGGCGCCATCCATGGCGCCAACGGTCCCGCGAACCCACCCCACCCGGCCTCTGACAGTTTCCGTGCGCGTCCAGCCACGGAGAAGAAAAAGAACAGCAGAAGCGGGTCGCGCGCTGCGCTTGCTCGCGAGCCGAGCCTGCGGTCGGCTTCGCGGACTGGTCTGAAAGCAGCCGAGCGTGGGCTCGGCTCTACAAAAAGCGGCCAGCCAGGCTGCTTTTGCTTTTGATCTTCTTTTTTCTTCTCCGTGGGTGGTAGACGCAGCAGAAATCTGTCAACGGCCGGGTGGGTGGGGCTGGCGGGGTATCCGCGGCATGGATGCCGCGGCTAAGCCCCCAGGGACGGGTTCACGGCGTCCCCGCCAGCCCCACCCACCCGGGCAGCCCACAGGAAACCGGCTTTCCGCGATCATCCCAAACCACCCACGAGGGGCTGCGCCGTTGGCTGGAAACCCCCGATTCGTTAGTCGGAAGTTAAAGATCCGTAAGCATTCTGCTGCGATCCCGCAGTCATCTGCATGCAACCGATCGTCATTAGCCTTCGTGACGTTCCAGTCAGGTTCGACGCGGTAAGCTCTCCCTCGATGAGCTCGCAGCATCGCTCATCGAGTGCAGTACGCAGTAGCAATTTGGAGGAATACATCACATGGCAATCGTTCTTTATGTCGGTGGTAGCAAGGATGGCGAGAAGGGCGTGGTGCCCTACGGCTTCAGCAAATCCCGCGCCGACACCGCGCTGGGGCCGGAGTTCTACACGGAGCGGTTCATGGAACTGCAGGGTGTCGGCAAGGTCCGCCTGATGGCCCTGGAAGGCATGCGTGACGAGATCGTCATGCAGCGCGCCGCCCGCCACTACCGCTGACCTCCGCAACACGCGGCAGGGCGCGCCCACCATCGCGCGCCCGCGCCGGCATCCCAGCCCAGGGCCAGTCCGAGCCCTCTTTTCGCCAGGATGCCGGCGTCCACTCCGGCCTCACCGCTGAACCTCGCCCCCTGTCAATGCCTTGTCCGGCTCCGTCGTGGATTGCCAGAATGGGGTCTTCCCGTAACGCGGCACAGACCTGAAGCAATGCACGACGCCAAGAACGCCCAGAGCGCGCTCGCCCAGCAGATCGCCCAGACCATCGCCGACGAGATCGGTGCCCAGTCCGCCCAGGTACGTGCCGCCGTCGGCCTGCTCGACGAGGGCGCCAGCGTTCCGTTCATCGCGCGCTACCGCAAGGAAGTGACCGGGGGCCTGGACGACACCCAGCTGCGCAACCTGGAAGTGCGCCTGACCTACCTGCGCGAACTGGAAGACCGTCGCGCGGCGGTGCTGGCCAGCATCGGCGAGCAGGGCAAGCTCAGCGACGAACTGCGCAACGACATCCTGGCCGCCGACACCAAGAGCCGGCTGGAAGACCTGTACCTGCCGTACAAGCCCAAGCGCCGTACCCGCGCCCAGATCGCCCGCGAGGCCGGTCTGGAACCGCTGGCTGATGGCCTGCTGGCCGACCCGACGCAGGACCCTCAGGTCTTCGCGGCTTCCTTCGTCGACACCGACAAGGGCGTGGCCGACACCAAGGCTGCGCTGGAAGGTGCACGCGCGATCCTGATGGAGCGCTGGGGCGAAGATGCCGCGCTGGTCGGTGAGCTGCGCACCTGGCTGGGCGAGACCGGCGTGATCCGTGCCCGCGTGGCCGAGGGCAAGGAAACCGAAGGCGCCAAGTACCGTGACTATTTCGAACACGCCGAGGCGCTGGCGAAGATTCCCTCGCACCGCTTGCTGGCGCTGTTCCGTGCGCGCCGCGAGGAGATCCTGTTCCTGGAACTGGACCCGGGCAGCGAGGCCGAGGCCGGCCACCAGTACGCCGAAGGACGCGTGGCGCGCAAGGCCGGCATCGCCGATCAGGGCCGCGCCGCCGACCGCTGGCTGCTGGATGCCTGCCGCCTGACCTGGCGTGCCAAGCTGCACACCCATCTGCTGCTGGACCTGTTCAACCAGGCTCGCGAAAAGGCCGAGGCCGAAGCCATCGCAGTGTTCGGCGACAACCTGAAGGACCTGCTGCTGGCGGCTCCGGCGGGCCCGAAGACTGTACTCGGGCTGGACCCGGGCATCCGCACCGGCTGCAAGATTGCCGTGGTCGATGCCACCGGCAAGCTGGTCGCCACCGAGACCATCTACCCGCACGAGCCGCGCCGCCAGTGGGAGCAGTCGCTGCAGACGATCAAGCAGCTGTGCGCCAAGCACAACGTGGAACTGATCGCGATCGGCAACGGCACCGCCAGCCGCGAAACCGACAAGCTGGCCGGCGAAGCGATCAAGGCTGCCGCCAACCCGAAGCTGCAGAAGGTGGTGGTCAGCGAGGCGGGCGCGTCGGTGTACTCGGCGTCCGAGTTCGCGGCCAAGGAATTCCCGGGGCTGGACGTGTCGCTGCGTGGCGCGGTGTCCATCGCGCGCCGCCTGCAGGATCCGCTGGCCGAACTGGTCAAGATCGAACCCAAGGCGATCGGTGTCGGCCAGTACCAGCACGACGTGGACCAGTACCGCCTGGCACGGGCGCTGGATGCGCGGGTCGAGGACTGCGTGAATGCCGTGGGCGTGTACGTGAACACCGCTTCGGCCGCGCTGCTGTCGCGCGTGTCCGGCCTGTCGTCCACGGTGGCCGAGAACATCGTGCGCCATCGTGACGACAATGGCCCGTTCAAGCGCCGCAAGGACCTGCTGAAGGTCGCGCGCCTGGGCGAGAAGACCTTCGAGCAGTGCGCCGGCTTCCTGCGTATCGCCGATGGTGACCAGCCGCTGGACGCCTCGGCGGTGCACCCCGAAGCCTACCCGGTGGTCGAGCGCATCGTGGCCAGCACCGCGCGCCCGATCAAGGCGCTGATCGGTGATGGCAGCTTCCTGCGCGGCTTGAAGGCAGAACAGTTCACCGACGACACCTTCGGCGTGCCGACCGTGCGCGACATCCTGAAGGAACTGGAAAAGCCGGGCCGTGACCCGCGTCCGGAGTTCAAGGCCGCGCGCTTCGCCGAGGGCGTCGAGGACATCAAGGACCTGCGCGAGGGCATGGTGCTGGAGGGCGTGGTCAGCAACGTCGCGGCCTTCGGCGCCTTTGTCGATATCGGCGTGCACCAGGACGGCCTGATCCACATTTCGGCGCTCTCCGATACGTTCGTGAAGGACCCGCGCGACGTGGTCAAGGCCGGCGATATCGTCAAGGTGAAGGTGCTGGAGGTGGACGTGGCGCGCAAGCGCATCGCCCTGACCCGGCGCCTGGACGATACCCCGGGCCAGGCCACCAGCCGCCCGGGCCAGCGCGATGACCGCGGCCAGGGGCAGGGGCCGCGCCGCGACGCAGGCGGCCAGAACCGCGGGCCAAACCGGGGCCAGGGCAATGGCGGCCGTCCCGCTCAGTCCGCGCCCCCGGCCAACAACGCCCTGGCGGAGGCCTTCGCCCGCGCCAAGCGCAGTTGAGGACCGTGTCCCCCGTCACGCTTGATTCGTGGCGGGGGACTTGTCGATTTTCCCCGTGATTGCGCACACTTGCGCCTGAGGGGGGGCGTTTGGCCTCCCCGCTGTCGCTGGGGAGGGCCATGACGCCAGCAGGACCCGTTGTCTTCGTTGAGGGCTGCAGCGTTGTGCTGCGGCTGCTGCCCGCCTGTGCGGGCCGGGGACCGGATTGATGGCGGGCCAGGGAAACAACGGCAACGGGCTGCTCGAGCGGCGCCTGCAGGAACTGGCAGAGGAGCGCCGGCGCCTGGCCATGATCATCGACGGCACCGCTGCCGGTACCTGGGAATGGAACGTGCAGACCGGCGAAATGCGGGTCAATGCGCGCTGGGCGGAGATTGTCGGCTATCGGCTGGAAGAGCTTGAGCCGGTGTGCCAGAAGACGTTCCTGAAGCTGGTCCACCCCGACGACATCGTCCTGTCCGACGCGGCACTCGAGGATCACTTCGAAGGCCGCAGCGACAACTATGTCTGCCTGCTGCGCATGCGCCACAAGAATGGCCAGTGGATATGGATCCACGATCGTGGCCGCGTGTTCGAATGGGACGGGCAGGGACGACCGCTGTGGATGGCCGGTGCGCACGCCGACGTGACCGAGCTGCAGCAGGCGCGGCAGGATGCGGCCGAGAGCCGACAGCGATTGCAGGCCGTGGTCGACGCGTCCGATGAGGTGGCGGTGATCGCGACCGATACCGAAGGGACCATCACCCTGTTCAATACCGGCGCGGAACGCCTGCTGGGTTACAGCGCGGAAGAAGTGGTCGGCCAGCGGCGACTGGGTGATTTCCACGATCCGGACGAGCTGGCGGCCTGGCTGCGTCCGCTGGCGGCTGCGGACGGAAGCCTGCCGGGCGCGTTTGAAGCACTCAGCGCCCGCGCCGATGAGCAGACCTATTCACGGCAGTGGACACTGCGGCGCAAGGATGGCCAGCCACGCCAGGTGCGCTTGTCGATCAGCCGCATGGATGGTGCCGGCGGCGCGCGGATCGGCTATGTCGGCATGTCCATCGACATCACCGAGATCCTGCAGGCGCGCGCCGAAGCACGCCTGTCGGCAGAGAAATTCGCCGGTGCGTTCACGTCGGCGGCGCTGGGCATGGCGCTGGTGTCGCTGGAAGGACGCTGGCTGGACGTCAATGACGCACTGTGCCGGATCCTGGGCTACCCCCGCGAAGAACTGCTGCAGGTTGATTTCCAGCGCCTGACCCACCCCGATGACCTGCAGACCGACCTGGCCCTGGTGCAGGATCTGCTGGCCGGGCGGCGCAGCCACTACCACCTGGAAAAGCGCTATCTCGATCGCGACGGCAAGGTGATCTGGGCGCGGCTGTCGGTGTCGCTGGTGCGCCCCGAGCACGGTGAACCGCTGCATTTCGTGTCGCAGATCCAGGACATCAGCGCCCAGCGCAGCAGCGAGCAGCGCCTGTTCGAGAGCGAGCAGCGCAGCCGTATCACGCTTGATGCGGTTGCCGACCTGGTGCTCAGTGTCAGCCTGGATGGCCGTATCGACTACGCCAATGCCGCCGCAGTACGCACCCTGGCGGGTGATGGCGCGCTGTCGCTGGCCGGGCACAAGGTGCAGGACGTGCTGGCGCTGACCACCGAATATGCGCCCGGCTCGGTACTGGATGTGTCGGTCCTGCTGGACCCGGAAAGCAATGCGGTGGACCTGCACGCCGATCTTCTGCTGCGCCTGGGCACGGCCACGATCCCGGTCGACCTGACCCGTGCCTGGCTGCGCGATGATGAAGGTCATGTACGCGGTGCAGTGTGGGTACTGCGTGATGACACCCAGCAGCGCGCGCGCCAGCGCGAAGCGCGCCATCTGGCCGAGATCGATCCGCTGACCGAGCTGAGCAACCGTCGCGGCTTCGAGGTGCATCTGCAGCAGGCGATCACCCGCGTCGAGCGAACTGGCCAGGCCGCGTCGTTGATGTACATCGACCTGGACCGCTTCAAGCCGGTCAACGACACCTGGGGCCATCTGGCCGGCGATGCCGTGCTGTGGGCGGTGGCCAGCGTGCTGCGCCACGGTGTGCGTGATTCGGACGTAGTGGCGCGTCTGGGCGGCGACGAATTCGCAGTGATCCTGTCCGGCTGCACGCCGCGTCGTGCCGCGCGCATCGGCGGTGAACTGCTGCACACCCTGGCGTCGCTGTCGATTCCGTGGGACCGGGACCGCCTGCATGTGGGTGCCAGCATCGGTATCGCGCCATTGGCGGGTGGGATGAGCGTGGACCAGGCCGTGGCAGCGGCTGATGCCCAGTGCTACCGGGCCAAGGCAATGGGTCGCAACAACGTACAGGTGCAGGGCGAGGCCAGTGAGCTGCCCGGCGATGATTCCGAAGCCGCCGAAGGCTGATCTCAGCCTGTGAGAGGACGTGCGCGAATACTGCGCGCACATCCACTCATGCAGGTGATCCCATGAAGGTCTGGAACCCGGTTGCGATGCGGGCCTACGCCCCGGCGATGGTTGGCTGGTGCCTCGCGCTGGCCGCCTGCCTGCGTGCGGAACAGCTGCGCGGCGACCTTCACGCGCAGGCCCTGCTGCCGGTACTGCAGGGCGGCGCGGTCGCCCTGCTGGTGTTCACGCTGTCCTGTATCGGTGCCGCCAGCATCGTGCTGTGGCGGACGGGCGGGAAGGAAGTACCGCCTCATGCTTTTGATGCTCAGGCCCATGCTTCACGGGAAGGCGCAGAGATCACCTGAAGGGAAAGAGATGTTACCTGTCGATAGAACGCCTGCAACACCACCCTTTGCATTGATGCCGTTGCAGTTTCCAACACCCAAGCGACGATTCTGAATGAACCGGTTGGAGCGGAATGTTGCCGTGGTACCGCCCGATGTCTCAAACACCGCTCCACCATAGTTCGCACCGCTTACAGCATTGTTTTCTGCAAAAAAGCGCTGTGAACCCTGTACGACGTCAATACCCCATTCACCAGGGCGTTCGATCACCGAGTTCTTGATGGTGCAGTCGACGCAGTTCACCAGATAGATGGCGCTGGCGCCGGAGTCGATGACGCGGGCGCCATCAATCATGACGTTGCTCGAGTTGTAGATGGCCATCTCGCCATCGCCCCCCGGGCCATCCTTGCGTCCGGTCAGCTGCCCATAGAGGATGGTGACGTCGCGGGAATCGGTGATCCACAGATTCGGGTCTGCCACATTGTTGCCCGCTATGCCGTTGGCACGCATGAAGGTGTCCCATATATCCACACCTTTCCCGCCCACGACACCAGTGCTGATCTGGAAGCCGACGATATCGAGGCTCCAGATGATGATGCGGTCCTGATGATAGGCCAGTACACCGAAGTTTCCGCCTGCACCGGTGGACAATGTGAAGTTGTGCAGCATGGTGCCGCTGCCGAGCCCGATTGCCTTCTGTGGGGAGCCATGGGCGGAGATCACGACGTCGGCCATGCTCGCACCCAATCCCTCGATGGTCGTGCCGGAGGGAACTTCCAGTGGTGCAGGCCCAGTGACGTAGGCGCCAGGCCGCAGGCAGATTTTCTTGCCAGGTGCGGCGGTCACTGCGGCAGCAAGGTCACCACCACTGTCGAGAGTGAGATCGCATGCCGAGGCCTGTGCAGCACCGGCCAGGCCTATGGCAAAGAGTACGGCGGAAATGCGTTGCTTCATTATGGGTTCCTTCCGTGGAGTGGTTGAAGTTGCATCCAAGATACCGCAGCCGACCGGCTTGACGTCAACGCAGTACTTCATCCGAACTGACCAGCTGCACGTCATGCATCAGGTTGAGGTAAGCCTCGTAGTAGCCCTTGTGCGAGGCACCGACGATGGTCAGCATGCGGGTGCCTGGATGCTGGCCCAGGATGTCGCGCATGTTGGCGACCATGCGCAGGTTGCGGGTTTCCCAGTAGCCCACGTAGTTGCGGCCGAAGCCTTCCGGCGAGGGCTCGACGAGGGTCGCGCCGAAATCGCTGTTGAAGGCCACCATCGTGGCCGCGGGGGCGTTGTAGGCGCGATACATTGCGAGCAATCCATCCGGTTGAGCAAGATTGGCCTCCAGTCGTTCATCGGCCGCCCTGCGCGCTTTGACGAAGGAATTGTCCCAGGCACCGCGTATGGCGGCAGCGTAGGCCTTCTGCTGCGATTCCGGTGTTGGCGAATCTGCAGTGTGGTCGTCGACCGACCACAGGCGCTCCAGCCCCAGGCGTGCCGCAAGTACGCCGGCCACCAGTCCGGCCTCGTTGCGGCGGGCCATGCGCGTGTCGAGGAACTGCACCAGTTCCGGTGTCAGGCTGTCCGAAGCACGTCGCTCTTCCCTGGGCAGCCGCAGCCATTGGACGACTGCCGAGCTGCTTTCGCCCGCGGCCAGGAACACGGCGGCCAATCGGCGCCGCTGGGCAGCGGTCGGCGCCTTCGGCCAATCCGCAAGCAGGCGTTCCATCTCCACGTTGGCGCTGGGCACGTCCAGGCCGGTGGCGGCCTGCGCCGGTGCCGGGTCGACGCAGTAGTCCGCTACGCTCTCCGCGTATCGGGCCGGATTGCGGCGCATGAAGTCACACTGCAGGCCGGACAGGTTCTCCACCGCGATCGCGGTGGGCCGCCAGGCTTCCAGGCGCTGCAGCAGAGGTTCCAGCATCGCCGGCGTGAAGGTCTCCGGCAGGCTGGACAGGTGCGGGCTGCCCAGCACCAGCACTTCGTTCGGGCGTCCTGCGGGTGGTCCCTTCAGCTGGTCGGGGTGGAAGGCGGGTCGATAGGCGGCGTCGTTGGCCAGCGCGCTGCTGCTGCACAGGGCCAGGAAGAGAAGGCTGGCAAAGCGAGGGAACATGCGATCTCCATGTCGATAAGCATCCTGCGGGACCTTCATGCTGGTCATTTTCTCCTGCTGGGGAATCCCGCATTGGTCATGTAAACCTTTCTGCCTTGAGCTGCATCCTTCTGCTGAGCGATGCTGCACGCAATGCCCAGGCGATGCAGAAGATGACATTGGACGACTGGACCATCGACAGTCCGCGGCTGCACCTCCGCCCTTTCACGCCCGGTGACGCCGACGAGGCATTTGTGGCAATCACACCCGGGCTGACCCGCTATATGGCGTTCGAGCCGCCACCCTCGAAGGAGGCGTTTGTTGCCGTCTGGCGGACGTGGCTGCTTACCATCGCCGACGGGACCGACATCACGTTGGTGATCCGCAGGCGCGGGGATGGGGTATTCCTTGGCCTGGCAGGCCTGCATCGAGCCCGTGAAGCAGAACCCGAACTGGGCATCTGGATCGCAGAAGTGATGCATGGGCACGGCTATGGCCGCGAGGCAGTGGCGGCGGTGTGGTCGGCGGCCTCCGGGCGCCTGCGCTGTGCTGCGTTCCGCTACCCGGTGGCGGAACGGAACCGGTCCAGCCGTGCATTGGCTGAGTCCCTTGGTGGGCAGGCTGTGGCACGTGAGCAGGGCGTGAAGTACACGGCAATCGTCTACCGCATTCCGGCTGCAATGCACGGAGTTGCGACGGACGTCGCGGAATCCCGCTAAAGCGGCCGACGGCGTCGCCGATACTCCCTCTGGATCCCGCTCCAGTCACCCGCCGCAGGACCCCAGGCTGCCCCCGACGGGTGGTCCGCGCAGTGTGTTCCGCCGTTTCCAGATGCCGATCGCACCCGCAGCAGACGTTCTTGGCAGTCGCTCGAGAGGTGCCCGTTGGCACCTGTAGTCCCTGGCAACTGATGTTGCCGCCGGGCATCCCGCCCGTCGGGTCACAACCGCTTACCGGACACCGAGGATCAGACAATGCTCATTCCAGGCTTCACGGCAGGCGCGCAGGCGCCGGCCGAGCTGCATACCCGTTGGTCGCCGTGGCGTGCGCTGCTTGGCGTGCTGGCGCCGCAGCAACGCACCAGCACAGAGGCGGCGATGACCGACCGCACCGAGCTGGAAGCGCAGGTGGCCGCGCTGCATCGCGTGCAGGCCGTCATCGAGTTCGCGCTCGACGGCACCATCCTGCGGGCCAATGACAATTTCCTGCAGGCGATGGGTTACCGGCTGGAGGAGATCCAGGGCAAGCATCACTCCCTGTTCGTCGACCCCGAGCAGGCGCGCAGCGCGGAATACCGCGACTTCTGGGTACGCCTGGGGCGTGGCGAATATGACGCCGGACAGTACCGCCGCTTCGGCAAAGGTCAGCGCGAGATCTGGATCCAGGCTTCGTACAACCCGGTGCTGGACCGCCAGGGGCGGCCGTACAAGGTGGTCAAGTTCGCGACCGACATCACCGCGCAGAAGCTGCAGGCGGCCGACTCGGCGGGGCAACTGGCCGCGATCGCCAAATCGCAGGCGGTGATCGAGTTCAGCATGGATGGCCGAATCCTGTCGGCCAATGACAATTTCCTGGCCGCTACCGGCTACAGCCTGGACGAGGTGCGCGGGCAGCACCATTCATTGTTTGTCGAGCCTGAGCATCGCAGCAGCGTCGAGTATCGCCAGTTCTGGGAGAAGCTCGGGCGCGGCGAATATGACGCCGGCCAGTATCGGCGCCTGGGCAAGGGCGGGCGCGAGGTCTGGATCCAGGCATCCTACAACCCGATCCTGGACCTCAATGGCAAGCCGTTCAAGGTCGTCAAGTACGCCACCGACATCACCGCGCAGGTGCACGAGAACCAGGCCATGCAGCGCGCCGTGGCGCAGACCCGCGAGGTGGTGGCTGCCGCCAAGCAGGGCGATCTGACCCCGCGCGTGGCCACCGCCGACAAGAACGGGTCGATCGCCGAACTGTGCGAAGGCGTGAATTCGCTGGTCGAGGCGATGGCCGCGATCATCGGCCAGATCAAGTTCGCCGCGGACACCATCGCAGTCGGCGCGACCGAAATCGCACAGGGCAACAGTGACCTCTCGCAGCGTACCGAGCAGCAGGCGGCCTCGCTGGAGGAAACCGCTGTGTCGATGAAAGGCCTGGCCGAGACCGTGCAGCGCACGGCCACCAACGCGCGCCAGGCCAGCCAGCTGGCCGGTGGAGCGGCCGACGTCGCCGCTCGAGGCGGCACTGTGGTGCATGAAGTGGTCGAGACGATGGCGGTGATCAATGCCTCGTCGCGGCGCATCGTCGACATCATCGGAGTGATCGACGGCATCGCCTTCCAGACCAACATTCTCGCGCTGAACGCAGCGGTGGAGGCTGCGCGTGCCGGTGAACATGGCCGCGGCTTTGCCGTGGTCGCCACTGAGATCCGCGAGCTGTCGCAGCGTTCGGCCAGCGCAGCCAAGGAGATCAAGCACCTGATCGATGAGTCGGTTGCCAATGTGGGCGCCGGCACGGCGCAGGTTGAGAGCGCGGGCCGTACCATGGATGAAATCGTGACCAACGTGCGCCGGGTCAGTGACCTGATGACTGAAATCAGCGCGGCCTCGCAGCAGCAGAGCGACGATATCCAGCAGATGAATCATGCGGTCGACCTGATCGATCAGGGCACCCAGCAGAACGCGGCCCTGGTCGAGGAGGCGTCGGCGGCGGCGCGCAGCATGGAAGAGCAGTCGGCGCAGCTGCTGCAGACCGTGGCCAGTTTCCGCGTGCAGGGCGGGGCCGGGCACCGGCACGGAACAGCGGGGCTGCACGCGGTCTAGGCGCGGCGACCGGACGGGTCTTCCATGCTATCGGTGTCGCCGCGTACGCAGTTGCGACCGGCATGTTTGGCGCGGTACAGGGCCTGGTCGGCGCGTTCGACCAGGTCGCGCGGATCGCGGTCTTCGCCGGGCGCCTGCCAGGCCACGCCGATGCTGATGGTGACGGTGGCCTCGGGAGCGGGCAGGGCTGCGACTTCGACCGAAGCGCGCAGCCGTTCGCCCAGGCCCAGTGCGTGGGCGGCATCGGGCGAGGGCAGGGCGGCGATGAACTCTTCGCCGCCATAGCGCGCCAGCAGATCGTCACCCCGTTGCAGGCAGCCATCAAGAATGGCGGCGACCGACTGCAGGCGACGATCGCCCTCCGGATGGCCATAGGTGTCATTGAGCCGTTTGAAGTGATCGATGTCGATCATCAGTACCGCCAGCCCGAGTCCCTGGCGGCGTGCGCGGCCACGGGCATTGCCAAGAGATTCGTCGAAGCTGCGGCGGTTGCCCAGCCCAGTCAGCGGATCGCGCCGCGCCAGCGTTTCCAGCTCATCGCGCTGGCGCTGGATCTCCACCTGGCTCAGCACGCTGCGCAGGGCATAACCGAGCATGGCACCAATGAAGCCCACCGTGGCCAGGGTGGGCTGCAGGCGCGCGACCAGCAGCGCCACCATCATCAGCAGCAAGGGCAGCATCAACGGCACGCCGGCGTCGACGATGCGGCGCAGGCTGCGCGATACCTCCACCGCCGGATAGCGGCGCTTGCTGGCGGCCATGACGGCCAGCATCACGAACAGTCCGCTGATCAGCAGGTCCCCCCAGTTGCCGTCAGGCAGCTGCGGCTGGCAGGTGTTGATGTAGAACGCCAGCAGGAAGTAGCCCAGCGCGTAGATCGCAAGTGTCCGGAAAAAATCGCGGCGGTCGGGATTGTCCTCGGCCAGGAAGCGGATCAGCGCGAAGCAGAACACCAGGCTGTTCTGTAGGTTGCTCATGGCGTTCAGGCACTGCGTCCACAATGCGGCGTTGAAATGCGCCATCGCCCGCGTGTGCCCGAAGTACAGCAGCCACAGCAGTGCGATGATCAGCAGGTCCACCGCGCGGATGCAGCGGTTGCCGCCGCCCGGGCTGGCGGCCACGTAGGTCAGGGGGATGCGGTAGAACACGTACAGGATCAGCGAAGACACGGTCATCTGCGCAGGATCGAGGCCGGCCACATTGCGGTACAGCAGGGCGAGCAGGGCCAGCGAGAACAGGCCCACGGCAGCGCCCAGCGTCCGCCATTTGCAGGCCGCCTGGCGGCTGTCACGTGCACGCCGCACGCAGGCCAGTGCAGCCAGCAACGGGGCGGTGATCAGCATCAGGTAGGAGCCGACCGGGTCCTGCGGGCCAACAAAGGCAATGACGAGCGCGTGCGTGACCAGAAAAAACAGTGCCGCACGCAACGTCATGCATTCCCCCGCCCCCAGCTCCGGCTGGGATCACGATAGGCAGAAGCACGTGTGGCTTGCAAGAAAAGTGTGCGCTGCGTCTATTTCGAAGCTTGCCGGAAGTCGCAGTTGTGTTTCAGCATGGTGACGCGGAGCCTTCGACGCGGGCGTACATCCAGAAGTCACGGGGCTGTCCTCGAACCCGCCGGTAAGCGCGCAGCAGGCCTTCGCGCTGCATGCCGAGGCGTTCCAGCACGGCGATCGAGCGGGCGTTGCTGTCCAGGACAGTCGCCTGGATTCGGACCAGGGCGAGTGCGGCATGGCCCCATTCGAGCACCGCGCGTGCTGCGTGCGTGGCCAGTCCCTGACCCTGCCAGCGCGGATCGAGATCATAGGCAAGTTCGCCGCGGCCATGCGACAGGTCGATTCCGTTCAGGCCAACGGTGCCGATCAGCTGGCTGTCGGCGCCCACCAGCGCCCAGCGCTGGTCCGTTGCCGTGGGCAGGTAACCGGCGATCTGGCAGCGCAGTGCTCTTTCGGAAACGTCGCCCCAGCTGGTGTGCTCGGTCACGCCCGGCAGCGAGAGATAGCCGGCCCAGGCGGCAGCATCATCCACGTGCAGTGGACGCAGCCGTGCGGGCAGGGTGGCAGGGAGCGTGGGCAGGGCGGGCGTTGGCATCGTCGCCAGTGTCGGCGCACGGGCCCTGAAAATGCAAAAGGCCAGGTCGGTGACCTGGCCTTTGATGCAGTGGTGCCGGTGAAAGGACTCGAACCTTCATGGGGTCACCCCCGGCTGATTTTGAGTCAGCTGCGTATACCATTCCGCCACACCGGCAGGCAGCGTGCGAGTGTAACCGAGGTCGGCATGGCTTTCATAGTGGGGAGGCCGATCGGGGCGCGTCCTGTCGGCTTCGGCCCTGTCATGGCTATACTGCGGCGGCTTGAATGCCTCCAGGAGCGGTAGCCGATGACAGTGTTGCAGGACCTGAGGGTGCTGGTGGTCGAGAACGACGAGATGAGTGCCGCACTGCTGCAGATGCAGCTGGTGCATGCCGGTGCGACGGTGGTGGGGCTGGCCGCGAGCGTGGCTGAAGCGCTGCGCCTGCTGCAGGCGTCGACCCCGGACGTGGCCCTGCTCGACTACCGCCTGGCCCGCAATGAGACCAGCGAGCCGGTGGCTGCGGCACTGTCGGCGCGCGGGGTGCCGTTCGTGCTGGCCACCGGGATGCAGGCCGAGCAGCTGCCCGAGCCGATGCTGGCCGGCGTGCTGCTGGTCAAGCCCTATCTCTCGGCAGATCTGAGCCAGGCGCTGGTACGCGCAGTGGGCCGCGCCAGCGCCAGCGCTTGATTGGCGCGTGCTGAAGCGGTGGGCGTATCCTGCCCGGGCCTGAATGCTCAGGCCTACAAGGAGAGTGGCATGAAGAAGTGGATCAAGCGCATGGTTGCTGCGGGTGTCCTTTCGATGGCGGTCTTCGGTGGTACGGCCTCTGCCGCGTGGTGTGGCCAGCCCTGTTTCCAGCTCTACAAGAGCTGCATCGCGCGGGGTGGAGAGGTCGAACAATGCCTGCAGGAACAGGCCTTCTGCGAAGAGGCGATGTGCGGCGGCAATCCCTGATCCATGAACCCCGCCCAGGCGGGGTTTTTCATCTGTGCGCGGTGTTCAGCCCGCTTCTTCGTATACGTAGCGGATCTCCTCGCGGTCGTCGAGGATGCGGTACTGCCGCGCCAGGTCATCCGGATCGGGATTGAGCCAGGCATCGAGGTGTTCCTTGCGGATGGGAACGACGCCACGGTCATGGCCCGCAGCGGCGACGTCGTGCGGAGGCGTGTCGGTGATCGTGGCAAATGACAGGAGGCGACCTTCCGGTCCTTCCCATTCCGCCCACAGGCAGGCCAGCAGCAGGTCGCGCGGGGGATCGGGCCGGAACTCCAGCACCACGTCCTGATCCTTCTCATCGGCACCCAGCGTATGGCCGGCGATGGCATGGCGTGGCACATGCTCATAGAACGCGTGCACCACCACCACGCCGTGGCGCAGCCCGAATGCACCGCGCCAATAGCCTTCCAGGCTGTCGCGCCGCGCGTTGTAGGTGCCGGGATAGAGGATGTCGTTGCGCACCGGCTTGTCCGGCAGCCGGCACTGGTAGCGCATTGGCTTGATCACACGTTTGCCGCCCTCGCCGACCATCACCGGTGCGTAGGTACCGGGGAAAATGCGGTTGTCGCGCGGCAGCAGCTGCACCCGGTGCAGGTCTTCCAGCCGAGCCTGCGCACGATCGATGCGATTGCCGGCCACGCGCAGGTCGTTGCGTGCCTTCTGGGTGGGGCGGGTCGCCAGCGTGGCATTGGCAATATCGCGTCGCTCGCGCTGGCGGGCCAGCTCCGCTTCCAGATCCTGGCGTTCCTGCGCATGCCACTGCTGGATTTTCGCGACGATGTCGCGGCCCTGCTCGGTGCGCGCGCCGGCGAAGCCGTCATCCATCGCCTTGGGAGTTCTGGGGCGCTTCTTGCCAGGATCGTGCGCGTACAGCTCCGCGAATTCTTCCAGCGACAGGATGGCGCCGAACTCGCGCACCAGCTTGGCGTAGTCGGCGCGGATCAGGGCGGAATAGCACATGGGAACTCTGCGGGCGTGGGTCGCAGCAGCTGCGACATGGATGAGGCAGGATAGCCCGACCTACAGGGAGATAGCGCATGAATGATTCCGTCGCCTGCCAGTTCCGCGACGCCGTGCCCACGGTCGAAGACTATTGCCAGTTGCGTGTGCTGGCGGGCCTCAGTGCCAAGAGCCAGGAGGCGGCGGCACGCGCGCTGCCCAATACCCTGTATGGCGTGTGTGCCTACCAGGGTAACGAGCTGGTGGCGATGGGGCGCATCGTCGGCGATGGGGGCTGCCACCTGCAGGTCTGCGATATCGCTGTGTTGCCGCGCCTGCAGGGTCAGGGCCTGGGCAAGGAAGTGATGCGTCGCCTGGAGGGCTGGATGCAGGCGAACCTGCCGCCGTCGGCATACGTCAGCCTTCTGGCAGATGGTGAAGCGCACCGGTTGTACGCGCAGTTTGGTTTCGCACCCACCGCACCTGCATCGATCGGGATGTATCGCCGGTTCTGAGGTGTGGCCGAGTTGAAGCCATCCACGCATGGCGTGGATCTACTGGGCCAACCGCCGCCGGATCCATCCCGGCCCTGCAGTAGATCCGCGCCATGCGTGGACAGGGCCTTCCCAGGAATCACAGGCAAAGAAAAACCCCGGCCGAAGCCGGGGTTTTAAAGAATTGGCGTCCCCACGGGGATTCGAACCCCGGTCGCCACCGTGAAAGGGTGATGTCCTAGGCCTCTAGACGATGGGGACGCACGAAAACTTCAAGTTGTAGATCCTTCGACGGCCTAATGTCGAAGTGGTGGAGCCAAGCGGGATCGAACCGCTGACCTCCTGCATGCCATGCAGGCGCTCTCCCAGCTGAGCTATGGCCCCAATGAAACTCCGGATGATCTGCCGGGAGCAGAGTCCGTTTTGAAACTGGCGTCCCCACGGGGATTCGAACCCCGGTCGCCACCGTGAAAGGGTGATGTCCTAGGCCTCTAGACGATGGGGACGCACGAAAAACTTCAAGTTGTAGAACTTTCGACGGCCTAATGTCGAAAGTGGTGGAGCCAAGCGGGATCGAACCGCTGACCTCCTGCATGCCATGCAGGCGCTCTCCCAGCTGAGCTATGGCCCCGTGTTACCGAGCCGCCTATCATACCTGCGTGTTCACGTTTGTGGAAGCTTTTTTTTGAGCTTTTTTCGTTCCGGTTCAACCGCGACCACGAGGGCAGGGGAACCGCAACGCCACAACCTGAATGCCGGTAGGCGGTGAACAAAAAAGACCCGGTTATCGGCCGGGTCCTCGTTGTTCGTGATGAGTGGCGTCCCCACGGGGATTCGAACCCCGGTCGCCACCGTGAAAGGGTGATGTCCTAGGCCTCTAGACGATGGGGACGCAATTCTCATCAATGTTCTTTAGCGACCTTTCGACGGCCTAATGCCGAAAGATTGGTGGAGCCAAGCGGGATCGAACCGCTGACCTCCTGCATGCCATGCAGGCGCTCTCCCAGCTGAGCTATGGCCCCACGTCGCTGAGGAGCGAAATAATAGCCTTGACCCAGGGGGTTGGCAAGCATTTGTTGCACTTTTCTTCACGTGCGTTGCGAAGCCGATGTCAGTCGCCTTTCGCCTGTGCAGCGTCTTCGGTCAGTGCCGCCAGGATCGGGCACTGGTCCAGCGCGCCGTGACCTGGGCAGGCGTCGACCAGCAGCGAAAGTGCAGTGTGCATGCGTTGCAGCTCCGCCATCCGCTGTGCGATGTCCTGCAGGCGCGCCTGCGCGGTGTCGCGCACGCTGCCCATGTCCTGCGAATGGCGATCGCTCAATGCGAGCAGCTCGCCGATCTCTTCAAGGCTGAAGCCCAGCGCCTTGGCGCGGCGGATGAATCGCAGCCGGCGCAGGTCCTGCTCGCCGAAGATGCGGTAGCCACCCGCCGAGCGGGCCGCAGTCGGCAGCAGCTGCTGTCGTTCGTAGTAGCGCACCGTATCGATCGGTACGCCCGCCTGGCGGGCCAGTTGTCCAATGTTCATGGCGGATTCCTGCAGGGGCTGCCGACCATTGTGAAGCCTGGAGTCTGGTCTAGAGTCAAGGCTTGGCCCGGGTGCGCGCATTCAGCGCACTTTGCAACTTTCTTCATAGCCCCGCCGATGGACCAGTTCCTACCCTTCGCCTGAACCGGCCGTTCGATGGCCTGCAACGAACCGAGGAGGTGGTCTGTGGAAGGATTCAGGAACGAAGGATTCGTCGAGATCGCGGTGGTTGAATACCCGGGAGGTGATCCGTCTGCCGCCTCCGTACTGGCCGAAATGGCGCACGTTGCCAATCGCCTTGCCCAGCAGCAGCGTCGGCCGTTCAAGCGGGTGCTGGTCACCCGCTGGATCGTGCCGGCCAGCCAGACAGGGGTGCATCGTATTGCGGGTGCGGAAATGCTCGATGCGGCCATCCCGGCTGTGATCGCGGTTCCCGGCCAGATCAGTGCCGGCGCGTGCCTGCGCGCGGACGAGGTCCTGCTGGACTGGCTGCGTGCGCACTATGACGGCGGCAGCCTGCTGGCCGCCGCCAGTGATGGCGTCAGCGTGCTGGCACGCGCCGGGTTGCTGGCCGGGCGTACGGTCAGTGGCCCCGATCTCGGACGCCATCCAGGCCTGCAGGCGCAGGCCGCGAGCTGGGTGCCGAGCGAGCGGGCGCTGGTGGATGACGGTGACCTGCTGACGGTCGGCGGGGCCCAGGCCTGGCGCTTCCTTGGCCTGCGACTGTTGTACCGGCTGCACGGGCAGGGCGTGGCCAGTGCGGTCGCACAGCAACTGGGCATCACCGTGCCCGCCACGATCCAGCAGGACCTGGAGCGCTTCAGCGCCAACTTCGCACATGGCGATCGTGATGTGCTGAAGGCACAGCGCTGGCTGCACACCACGGCGGCACGCGGCGCCACCCTTGCCGCGATCTGCGAGGTCTCCGGGCTGGAGCCGCGCACACTGCAGCGGCGGTTCCTCAAGGCCACCGGCCTGCGGCCGATCGAATACTGCCAACGGCTGCGCATCGCCAAGGCGCAGACCCTGCTGCAGCAGGGGGCGGGTATCGATGAGGTGGCGTGGGGTGTCGGCTATGCTGATCAGAGTGCTTTCCGCCGGTTGTTCCTGCGCATCGTTGGCATGACGCCGGCCAACTATCGGCGTCACGTCAGCAGCAAGCGTCGCGAGCGGCCCTTGATGCCGTCGGTGGCAGGCAGCCTGCGCGGGCTGCAATCGCCGTCGGTGATGCAACTGGGGCGCAGCGCGGCCTGATGTCGGCGGCATCGTCGCGCTTGCAACCGGAGCGCGACACTTCGACCATGCAGTCAGTGGACGATTGAACAGGTGGTCTGATGTCGAGCGTTGGGCCGGTGCCGATGCCGGTGGTGTTGATTCTCGTGTGCGTAGTGATTGCCATGGCCGTGGCGCGTCTGTGGCCACGCAGGAAGGACGGCATGCCGCTGCCTTCTGCACCCAGCATGGTTCTGGACATGCTGCTGGTGGGCCTGCTGTGTGGTCGCATCAGCTTCGTGGCCTTGAACTTCGCCCTGTATCGCGAGGCGCCGTGGAGCATTCTGCAGATTGCCGATGGTGGCTACCACCTGGTGGTTGTCCTGGTTGCGGGATCGGCATGGGGGCTGTGGCGGGTGCGCCCATGGCGGGCGTTGCGCGCCCCGGTGCTGGGCGCGGCGTTGGCGGGTGTGCTGCTATGGGCGGGCGGTAGTCAGCTGCTGTCCGCATGGCAGGAGCGGCAGATGCCCTTGCCGGTACTGCAGGTTGCTGATCTGCAGGGGGGCAGGGTTGATCTGCAGCAGTTCCGGGGAAAACCGCTTGTGCTGAATCTCTGGGCGACCTGGTGCGGGCCCTGCCGGCGCGAGATGCCGGTCCTGGCTGCGGCGCAGCAGGCGCATGCGGACGTGCAGTTCGTGTTCCTCAACCAGGGTGAAACCCTTGAGGAGGTCCAGGGTTTCGTTGCGCGCGAACGGCTGCTGCTGCACAACGTTTTGCTCGATGATGACGCTGCGGCATCCACGGTGCTGGGCGTGCAGGCCTATCCCTCGACCCTGTTCTTCGATGCCGAAGGGCGCCTGCGTGAACTGCACCTCGGCGAACTGACGGCAGCCGGTCTTGAACACAAACTGCGCCGGCTGCGGTAGCCTGCGCGGGCATCTCACTACGGAGTTCCCATGTTGTCGACTTCCCTGCGAACCGCCCCTGCGGTGCTGTTGCTGCCGGTCCTGCTGGCATTGGCTGCCTGCAGCCAGGCACAGACGCCACCGGGCAAGACCGCCGCGGCACCGGCAGCGAGCGCCACAGCCACGGCCAACAAGGGCGATCGCCCTGCGGTGCTGAAGGGCATCGAGAAGCATGGTTTCGAGGTCGTCGCAGAATTCGATGCCCCCGGTGGCCTGCGGGGCTTCGCCGGCGTGGTCGGCGGCCAGCAGCCGGCAGCGGCCTATGTCACTGCTGACGGCAAGAACGTACTGGTCGGCAGCCTGTTCGATGCGGAGGGCAACGATGTAGCCGCTGAGGCCGTTGAGAAGCTGGTGGCTTCGCCGATGTCGGCCAAGATGTGGACCAAGCTGGAAGCCAGCGCCTGGGTGCGTGATGGCAAGGCCGATGCGCCGCGCGTGGTCTATACCTTCAGCGATGCCAACTGCCCGTACTGCCACAAGTTCTGGGAAGCGGCACGGCCGTGGGTCGATGCCGGCAAGGTGCAGCTGCGTCACATCATGGTCGGCGTGATCCGCGAGGACAGCCCGGCCAAGGCCGCGGCGATCCTTGCCGCGCGTGACCCGAGTGCGGCGCTGCTGCAGAACGAGCACGATTTTGATCGCGGTGGCATCAAGGCGCTGCCGAACATCAGCCGCGAGATCGCTGGCAAGCTCGACGCCAATCAGGTGCTGATGATCGAGATGGGCTTCCAGGGCACCCCGGGCATCCTGTTCCAGGACGCACAGGGCCAGGTGCAGCGTCGTGCGGGTCTGCCGCAGGGTGCCGATCTGCAGACGGTGCTTGGCCCGCGCTGAGTGGCGCCAGCCCCATGAAACATTGCGCAGGCCCGCATGGCAGCATGCGGGCCTGTCACATTCCATGGCGGGCATTGCGGTTGCGGGCCCGCGCAACAGTGGTTCATCGTCACGTATGAATCGTGACTGACATCAAGCATCCCGCCTTGATTCCAATCAAGGCCAAAAACGACAGGCGGATTAGCCTGTGACGCATGGAATACAGCGTCAATGCGCGATGGATGCCGCGCTCGCCACGCCCTGATCAGGGTCGGCTGGCACAGCCATTCACGACACTCTCACTCTGTGCTTGTTACCCAGACCGCTGCGGTCGCCACCTCTCTGGCAGCGCGGCCTTGATGGCGTCGACATCGGTGCGGGCAGGGCAGTGTCATCGTCCTGTTGCCTGCCATGCGCAGGCTGGCCGGTGTCGTCGACGCAGTATCCGCATTTCCAGCAACGGCAGCACGAGGCCGGAGTGGCGCATGCGTGCGTCCCGTCTGCGTGCTGCGAACAGGGGTCGTCCAGGGAGGATGCAATGCGCGCGGCGGTACTGAGCCTGGCCTGTGTGACAGCACTGGCGATCACGCCGGCGTATGCACAGGTGGATGACAAGAAGGACGCGCAGGCGCTGCGTCGTGAGATTGCGGTCATGCGGCAGGCACTGGAGGGCATGCAGCAGCGGTTGGACCGCCTTGAGCAGCGCGACGCAACCGTTGCGCCTGCTACAGCACAGGCACCCGCCGCCGTGGTCGCGCCTGCCAGCACTGCCAACCTGCTGCACCCCACCCAGGTACCGGGCGTGGCACAGCCGGTGCTGCCGCAGCGCGAATCGGTGGCCGATCCGTCCACCGCCGCGTCGCGACCGGACAGTGCGGCCGGCCCGACCGATCCGGACCTGAAGGGCTTCTTCGCCATTCCGGGTACTGACACGGTGATCCGCATCGGCGGCTACGCCAAGCTCGATGCCATCGCCGATTCGCGTGCAGCGGGGGATGAGGATCAGTTCATTCCCTCGTCGA
This sequence comes from Stenotrophomonas sp. STK17_22, assembly GCF_051983905.1. Lineage (NCBI taxonomy): Bacteria > Pseudomonadati > Pseudomonadota > Gammaproteobacteria > Lysobacterales > Lysobacteraceae > Stenotrophomonas > Stenotrophomonas sp. STK17_22. The sequence goes on along the minus strand of NZ_CP197010.1, from coordinate 3,126,781 downwards.
TGCCGGTCGGTGGCAGTCATCGTGATGTCTCGAACTTCAACATCCATGCCAAGCAGACCCGCTTCAGTTTCGAGGCGCGGCGTCCGACCACGCACGGCAACCTGCGCTTCTACCTGGAGAACGACTTCTTCGGCAGTAGTGACGGCTACGAATTCCGGCTGCGCCATGCCTATGGCCAGCTCGGCAATACCTATGCCGGTTACGGCTACTCCAGCTTCATGGATCCGGACAGCCTGCCCGATACATTGGACTTCGCAGGTCCCGGCGGTGCCGGCTACCTGCTGGTGGCAGGCATCCACCACAGCTTTGCGATGGGCAAGGGCAACACCCTGACCGTCGCCGCCGAAGATCCGAAGACCGAACTGGCCGGCGCCAGCGATGAGCGAGCGGCAGTGAACCGCCTGCCCGACGTGACGGCGACCGCGCGCATGGAGCGCGACTGGGGCCACCTGCAACTGGGCGCGGTGGCACGCAGCCTGGCCTATGACGGTGACGATGAGCGCGACCGGCGCATGGCCGGTGGCCTGCAGCTGAGCGGCTCGGCGTCGGTAGGCGAACGCGACCTGCTGCTGTTCGGCGCTTTGGGTGGGCGCGGCCTCAGCCGTTACACCGCCGACCTGACCGGCTCCGGACTGGACGCGGTGGTCAGTGCCGATGGCCGTCTAGACGCGCTGGACCTGCACGGCGGTTTCGTCGGCTACACCCACTACTGGTCCGAGCTGTGGCGTTCGAACCTGATCTTCGGCCAGCTGACCCTGGAGCGGAATGCCGCACTGGCGGCCGATGCATTCCGGCAGAGCCGGTACGGCGTGTTCAACCTGATCTGGAGCCCGGCACCGTCGTGGACGATGGGCATGGAGCTGCTGTACGGCCGCCTGGAACAGCAGAGCGGCGCACGCGGCGACACGGTCCGGGTGCAGGGCAGCCTGCAATACAACTTCATCAAATAGGCGCCAGCGGTCGTACGCCAGCGCAACCGTCCCCACGCCCGGTGCTGCCGGGCTCATGCCAGTACCGGAGATCGTCATGGCAGAAGCAAAGAAAATCGGGGTGGTCGGAGCCACCTTCCTCGTCGCCGGCAACATGATGGGCTCAGGCGTGTTCCTGCTGCCATCGAGCCTGGCCAAGATTGGTACCGCCTCGATCTGGGGCTGGTTGATCACCACCGCCGGTGCGCTGTTGTTGGCCTTCGTGTTCGCCAAGCTGGGCAAGCTGGCACCCAAGGCGGGCGGCCCGTACGCCTATGCGCGCGACTGGTTCGGGCCGTACATGGGCTTCCAGACCAACACCATCTACTGGTTCGCCAACTGGATCGGCAACGTCGCCATTCCGATCGCCGCAGTGGGCTATTTCAGCTACTTCTTCCCGATCCTGTCCGAGCCGCTGGTGCGCTGCATCGCGGTGCTGATCCTGGTGTGGGCGCTGAGTTTCGCCAACGTGATCGGTCCGGCGTTCGTCAGCCGGGTGCAGACCGTCACCACCAGTTTTGCGCTGGTGCCGATCCTGGGCATCGCCATCTTCGGCTGGTTCTTCTTCGATGCCGACATTTTCAAGGGCGCCTACAACGTGTCCGGCGAATCGAACTTCGGCGCGATCTCCAGCGCCGCGGCGCTGACGCTGTGGGCCTTCATTGGTGTCGAGTCGGCCTCGGTCACCGCTGGTGTGGTCGAGAACCCGGAAAAGAACGTGGCCCGCGCCACCCTGGCGGGTGTGTTCCTGGCCGCCATCGCCTACATCGCCAGTTCCTCGGTGATCATGGGCATGGTGCCCAATGGCGAACTGCAGACTTCCGATGCGCCGTTCGCACTGGCTGCGGCCAAGGCCGTCGGTGGCTGGGGTGGTGCGCTGGTCAGCCTGTGTGCCTTCATCGGTGCCGCCGGTTCGCTGGGCGGCTGGATCCTGCTGACCGCGCAGAGCGCCAAGGCGGCCTCCGATGACGGCCTGTTCCCGAGCATCTTCAGCAAGACCAACAAGGACGACGTGCCGGTCAAGGGTGTGCTGATCGTGGCCGTGCTGATGACCCTGGCGGTGCTGGTCACCTCCACCTCGGAAACCGCGTCGGCACAGTTCGACGTGATCACATCGGCGGCGGTGGTGCTGACCCTGCTGCCCTACATCTACTCGTGCGTGGCCTGCTACTTCGTGGTCGAGCGCTCGCACACCCTGGTCCACACCGGTGCGTTCTGGACCCTGACCAGCCTGACCGTCGTTTACTGCCTGTGGGCGATCTACGGCTCGTCGGGAACCATCGTGCAGTACGCCTTCCTGTTCGTGCTGTTCATCACCGTGTTCTATCCCTTCTTCAGCGAGGAGCGCCGCCAGCAGCGGCAGCGCGCCCGCGAGGCCTCGGCGATCAGCGCCGGCGCCCAGCGTTCCTGAGTTAGACAAGGAGAATCAACGTGTACTTCAAGTCCCTGGACTACCCGGTCATTGTCATCGACAACGACTACGAGTCGCCGCGCATCGGCGGCATCCTGATCCGCGCCCTGGTGGAGGAGCTGCGCAGCAACGACCAGCGCGTGCTGTGCGGCCTGAACCTGGATGATGCCCGCGCCGGTGCCCGCACCTACGTGGCGGCCTCGGCGGTGCTGATCTCGATCGACGGCAGTGAAGAGGTGGATGGCGAGTTCCAGCGCCTGACCGCCTTCCTGCGCGAGCAGAGCGCACGCCGCGCCAATCTGCCGGTGTTCCTGTACGGCGAGCGCCGCACCATCGAGAAGGTGCCGAGCAAGCTGCTCAAGTACATCCACGGTTTCATCTTCCTGTTTGAAGATACCAAGAGCTTCATCTCGCGGCAGGTGATGCGCGCGGCCGAAGACTACATGAAGAACCTGCTGCCGCCGTTCTTCAAGGCATTGATCCACCATGCGGCCGAGTCGAACTACTCTTGGCACACGCCCGGCCATGCCGGCGGCGTGGCGTTCACCAAGTCGCCGGTCGGTCGTGCATTCCATCAGTTCTACGGCGAGAACACCCTGCGCAGCGATCTGTCGATCTCGGTGCCGGAGCTGGGCTCGCTGCTCGACCACACCGGCCCGATCAAGGATGCCGAGAACGAGGCGGCGCGCAACTTCGGTGCCGACCATACCTTCTTCGTCACCAATGGAACCTCCACCGCCAACAAGATCGTCTGGCATGGCACGGTGGCCCGTGGCGATGTGGTGTTCGTCGATCGAAACTGCCACAAATCGCTGCTGCACGCGCTGATCATGACCGGCGCGGTGCCGGTGTATTTCACTCCCAGCCGCAACGCGCATGGCATCATCGGCCCGATCAGCCTGGACCAGTTCACGCCCGAGTCGCTGCAGCAGCGTATCGCCGCCAACCCGCTGGCCAGCAAGGCCTACAAGGCCGGCTCCAAGCCGCGCATCGCGGTGGTCACCAACTCCACCTACGATGGCCTGTGCTACAACGCCGAGAAGATCGCCGACGAGATCGGCAGCGCGGTGGACTTCCTGCATTTCGACGAAGCCTGGTACGCCTACGCTGCGTTCCATCCGTTCTACGAGAACCACTACGGCATGGCCAAGGGCAAGCCGCGCGAGCAGGATGCGATCATCTTCACCACGCATTCCACGCACAAGCTGCTGGCCGCGTTCTCGCAGGCCTCGATGATCCACGTGCGCAACTCGGCGCAGCGCGACCTGGATGCCGAGCGCTTCAACGAATCGTTCATGATGCACACCTCGACCAGCCCGCATTACGGGGTGATCGCGGCCTGCGATGTGGCGTCGAAGATGATGGAAGGCGATGCCGGCCGTTCGCTGGTACAGGAAATGCACGACGAGGCGATCGCGTTCCGCCGCGCGATGCTGCACGTCCGCGATGATCTCGGCCGCGACGACTGGTGGTTCAGCGTGTGGCAGCCGACCCAGGTCGAGCGCAGTCTGGACAAGGGCGATACGCCGGCACCGATGGTGGCCAAACGCGAGGAGTGGTACCTGCAGCCGGATGCGCACTGGCACGGCTTCGAGAGCCTGGTGGATGACTATGTTCTGATCGACCCGATCAAGGTGACCCTGCTGACGCCGGGCCTGGCGATGGACGGCAGCATGGGCAAGCTGGGCATTCCGGCGGCGGTGCTGAGCAAGTTCCTGTGGGGCCGCGGCATCACCGTGGAGAAGACCAACCTGTACTCGGTGCTGTTCCTGTTCTCGATGGGCATCACTAAGGGCAAGTGGAGCACCCTGGTCACCGAACTGATGGCGTTCAAGGAACTGTACGACTGCAATGCGCCGCTCAGCCAGGCACTGCCGACGCTGGCCGCCGACTATCCGAATGCCTACGCCGGTTGGGGCCTGCGTGACCTGTGCGACGCGCTGCATGCGTTCAACCAGGAGTTCGCGGTGGCCAAGGTGATGCGCGAGATGTACGTGGATCTGCCAACCCCGGTGATGACCCCGGCCGATGCCTACAACCACCTGGTGAAGGGCGAGATCGAGCGGGTCGACATCGAGCAGGTCAGTGGTCGCATCGCCGCGACCATGCTGGTGCCGTACCCGCCGGGCATTCCGACCATCATGCCGGGCGAGCGCTTCGGCGACAGCGATGAGCCGATCATCCAGTCGCTGCGCATCGCCCGTGAGCAGAATGCCCGCTTCCCGGGCTTCGAGTCGGACGTGCACGGGCTCATCATCGAGAACGACGGCGATGTGACCTCGTACAAGGTGGAGGTACTGAAGGCCTGACCGGCGACGGTCGGCCCTTCGGCGAACGATGGATACCGCGCGCGAGCAACGCATCCTGAAGTTCTCGATCGGGGTCACCATCGCGGTCAGCGTGGTCGGCTTCAGCGGTGGCCTGCTGGTGGGATCGCAGGCCATCCTGTTCGACGGTGTGTACAGCCTGGTCGACGTTGCCCTGACCCTGGTGTCGCTGTCGGTGCTGCGGCTGGTGGCGCGGGAACAGAGCCCGCGCTTCCAGTACGGCTACTGGCACCTGGAGCCGATGGTCGAGGCGCTGGGCGGTGTGATCCTGTCGCTGGCCTGCGTGTATGCGCTGGCCAACGCGGTGATCGGTTTGACCACGGGCGGACACGAGGTGAAATTCGGGCCCGCGCTGTGGTGGGCGGCGCTGCTGAGTTCCAGCAACCTGGCGATGGCGGCGTTCGTCGCCCAGCGGGCGCGGCGCCTGCGCTCGGCGCTGTTGTGGCTGGATGTACGGGGCTGGCTGCTGGGTGGGTTGATGAGCCTGGCGGTAGTGCTGGCCTTCGTACTGGCCCTGGTCCTGCATGGCGGTGAGTGGCACCACTGGGTACCGTACCTGGATTCGATCGTGCTGGCATTGATCAGCCTGGCGGTACTGCCGGTACCGGCGCGCAGTGCGTGGAAGGCCATGCGCGAAGTACTGCAGGTGGCGCCGGATGATCTGGACCGGCGCGTGCAGCGGGTCATGCAGGCATTCGTGGCCGAGCGTGGCTATGCCGGTTTCACCAGCCACGTGGCGAAGATGGGGCGGATGCGCTTCATCGAAATCCATGTGCTGGCCGATCCGGCTACGCCCTTGGGCTCGGTGGGCGAGGTCGATGCGATGCGTGACGAGATCGCGGTCAGGCTGGATGCTCGGGGCAGCACGTTCTGGTTGACCATCGATTTCACCGCAGACCCAGCGTGGACGTGATCACGCTTCTGTAGAGTCGAGATTGCTCGACTGCTTTTCGTCAGCGGAAGTCGAGCAGGCTCGATTCCACGGGATCGCGTGATCGTTGCGCGTGGCAGACCGGTCTGTTGCACCGGATCCGTTTGACCTCAACCGGGGTTGAGGTCACAGACTGCCGGCATCCCCCACGAGGCGCGCGGCATGAACCTGCTGACCACACCGGACCTCAGCCATGGCCTGCTGGAACTGTTCAATCCACCGGGCCTCTACGATCCTTCGGCCAACGGCTACTCACACGTGGCGGTGGTGCACCTGCCGGCACGGGTGATCCATGTCGCAGGGCAGGGCGGCGAAGATGCGCAGGGCCGCCTCTCGCCCAGCTTCGAAGAACAGGTCGTGCAGGCGCTGGACAACCTGCAGACCGCGCTGCGATCGGCGCAGGCAACCCTGGCCGATGTGGCGCGGCTGCGCATCCTGGTGGTCGGCCACGATGAGGACCGGCTGGGCATCATTGCCCACCAGGTGCGGCGGCGCTGGCCGAACCGCGCGGCGCCCACCTGCACGCTGATCCCGGTGCCGCGACTGGCGTTGGACGGCATGCTGTTCGAGATCGAGGCGGAGGCCTACGCCGCCTAGCGCAGGTAGTACTCCACCGGCACCACCAGTTCCTGCGGTGCCTTCAGTTCATCGGGAATGGGCGGCAGCGGCTGCGCGCGACGGAAGGTCTGCAGCGCAGCGTCATCGAGCATCGGCTGGCCACTGGACTGCTCCAGCCGCAGCGCCAGCAGGCGACCTTCGCGGTCGATGCTGGCCCTGACCCAGGCAGTGCCCTGCTGCCGGCGCGAGCGCGCGGCGGCAGGGTAATAGCGGTAACGCTCCAGCCGCGCCATCAGGCGGGCTTCCCACTGGTCGCTGGCGGCGCCGGCCTGGAAGTCCGCCGGTGGCGCGTCTGGAGCGGGCGGCGCGGCCGTGATCGATGCCGGTGCGGGACTTGCATCGGTCGCGGCCGCAGGCGGGGCGACCGGCAGCGGCTTTCGACCCGTCCCGCCCGTTTCGCTGGCGGCCAACTCGCCCTCGCGCGCGGCGGTAGGCTTCGGTGGTGGCGGCGACTTGGTCGGTTGCGATGCACGCGCCTGCTGCGCCTGGCTGGGGGTGTCGGCCTGGCGCTCCTCTACGGGCTGTGGCGGCGTGGCCGGCGCCAGCAGGCGCAGGCTGATGCGCACGTCCTGCTCCGGCGGCGGCAGCATCGGCGGCGCTGCCACCCAGTGCAGCAACAGCAGCAGGGGCAGCAGGTGCAGGACGGCGGTGATCGCGATCGCCTGCCAGTGTTGGCCGCGCTCACTCATCGTCCAGCACCCACAGCAGATCGGCATCCGCCGCATCCACGGTTTCACCCGGCGAAGCCAATGCGATCACCAGAGCAGGCGTAGCCGGTGACAGGTAGCCCGGTACCCCGGTACCGCGCAGTACATGCCAGCGCCCCGCTACCAGCAGCGCGGGTGCGGGGGCTGCGGTCAGCACCTGTGCCATGCGCGTGTCGCGGGCCTGTTGCACGGCCAGCATCCCTTCCAGCATCGGTGCTGCGTCTGCGTGCTGGGCCAGCACCACCGCCGACAGGCGCTGGCGGGCAGCGGCCACCGGGAACCGCACGCCCTCGGTGGACGCGAGCAGCGCGTTGACCTCGGCACGCGACAGGTTGCCGCCGAACAGCGGCGTGCCTGCATCGGCAGCATCCTGTACCAGCCCGCCATACGCGGCCCACGGCCAACGCGTATCCCAGTCCAGCAGTTCCTGCAGGCGTGCACCTTCGGCCTGGTTGCCCTTGGCCAGCCAGCGCTGCACCCGCTGCAGGCGTGGCTGGCGCTCGCTGGCGATCATTTCCAGCACCAGCGAACCCTGCGGGCGCCGCCGCTGCAGCGCCTGCAGCAGCCAGCGCTGGGCGGCGTGGTCTCCGGCGAGGTCATGGCGCTCACCCAGCAGCAGCCTCCGGGCGTCCGCCGCACGCGCCACGAACGCGGCTTCGTCCAGGTGCCGGCCGTTGGCCAGGTCGATCACTGAGCCAGGCATCGGCTGCGCGCTGGCCACGGTCGCCAGCGCGAGCAGGCAGACGGGCAGCCAGCGACGGCTAGAACGCCACATTGACGCCCATCGAGACGGTACGGCCACGGCCGTTGCCGCGGTCCAGGATCGGACTGAAGATGCTGTCGATCGAGGCATTGTTGTCATAGGCCTTGTTCTGCAGGTTTTCGATGTTCAGCCACAGCGTGGTGTTGGCCTGCGGCTTGAAGCTGGCGTAGAAGTCCAGCAGCACGCCGGTGCCGCCGGTCTTGCGGGTCTGGAAGAAGTCGTAGCCTTCCTCGGTCGGACCGGAGTACTCGGCGCGCAGGCCGGCCTGCACGCGCTGCTGCCACCAGCGGCCGCCCACGTCCAGCGTCCAGTAGCGGTCGGGCAGGGCGGTGATGTCTTCCAGGTTGACGAACTCGATGGCCGGCGCGCTGGTGCGCGAGCGGGTCCAGCTCAGCGTGGCGTGGTAGTGCTCGCTGGCGTAATGGGCTTCCAGTTCGATGCCGCGCATGCGCACCACGCCGGGGTGGTTCATCCAGCGCGTGGTGGTGCTGAAGTCGTCCACGTCCAGCGCATCGGTCCAGGCAGTGAGCTGCGGATCGCTGTCGATCGGCACCACGAACGGTTCCACTTCCGGCGGATGCACGATCAGCAGATACTGCGGCTTGATGTAGTCGCGGATGCGGTTGTCGAAGCGGGTGATCCTCAGCTGTGCCAGGTCACCGTCGACCAGCAGCGAGTCGGTGCTGAGGTTGGCGCCGAACTGCAGGTTGCGCGAGCGCTCGCGGCGCAGGAACGGGTTGGCGCCCACGCCATCGGCATCGCTCATGCCTTCCAGCGGGATCTTCTCGAAGAACATCTCCTGCACCCGCGGCGGCCGCGACGTGCGCGAGACCTCGGCGAACAGCTGCATCCAGTCGGTGGCCTGCAGTGAAACCGCCAGGCTCGGGCTGAGTGCGCGCTCGGTGCGACGCACGTCGATGTCGCCGCCATTGATCTCCGCGCACTGGCCGGGCACATCCGAGCACACCGGGATGTGACCACGGATGCCGAAGCGGTCCTGGCGCAGTCCTGCGGTCAGGGCATAGATGTCGTACTGCAGCTCCAGCGTGCTGAACACACTGTCCAGCTGGCTGCGACCCTGCGGGTTGGCACCGCGCAGGATGGGCGTATCGGCCACATAGATGTCCGATTGGTGCTTGATGCCGGTGTTCCAGCGCGCCTGCAGTGCACCGATGTCGAAGCGGCTGGTGTTGTCCACGGTCCAGCTGCTCAGGCTGCTGTGGGTGCGGCGGCCGATGTAGCTGGAGTCCTCCACCGGCGGGTAGAACAGCCGGGTCTTGTTGCTGGCGAAGGTCGCACGCAGGTCGATCCACGGCGAATAGGGTGTGTAGTGGTAACTGGCGCGCTGGTTGCGCGCGGAAATCTGCCACGGATAGTTGTGGTAGAAGTCGTTTTCGTAACGCATGTGGCTCAGGTCCAGCCGATGCTGGTCGCTGGGCTGCAGGCGCGCCTTCAACAGCCAGCTGCTGGGCTGCTGGCTGCCCGGGTCGGCGTTGTTCTTCTGCCCGCGTGCGGTCGCGTATTCGCTGCTGCGGCTGCTGCTGGCGGCGGCCAGCAGGCCGAACTGGCGGTCGCCACCCTCTTCGCTGTGGCGCCAGGCACCGGCGAAGGTACGGCCACTGCCGTAGCCGTTGTTGCCGTGGCGGTAGCCCGCACGCAGGCCCCAGTCGCGCCCCTCGCCGAGCAGATCGTCGATGTCCAGCGTGCGGAAGTTGGCACTGCCGGCCAGCGTGCCGGCGCCATCACCACCGGCGACCGCACCGCGCTGCACGTCCACACCGGCCAGCAGGAAGGGATCGACATAGGCGAACGGACCACCCGAGCCATGCCCGGCATTGTTGCGGAAGGTCTGGGTGACACCGTCGATCATGGTGTTGACCCGGCCAGCACCGGTCATGCCGCGGATGTTGACCTGCAGGCCCGGCTGGCTGCGCGAATGGAAGCTGTGGGTGCCAGGCATCGAGCGCAGCAGGCTGTTGCCTTCCTGGCGTTCAGCCATCGCCACGCGCTCGCTGCCGATCGAAGGCGCAAAGCCATCGCGGGTGGCTGGTACATATTGACTGGCGCCGGCACCCGGTGCCTGACCGTGTGCGGTAGTACCCTGCACCCGCAGCGGGCCAGTGCGACGGCTGCCATCGGCGCGTTCAGCCGGTGCCGGCTCCAGGGCGGCACGACGCGCATCGACGAAGCGCGGGCGCAGGCCGCTGCCTGCCAACAGGCGCGACAGGGCCTGCGCATCGTCGAAATCACCACGCAGGGCAGGGGCAGCGTGGCCGGCGGGCAGCGCCGCGCCGATCACCAGATCGACGCCGCTCAGGCGGCTGTAGGTATCCAGCGCGGCCGCCAGCGGCTGTGCGGGCAGATCGTAGTGGCGGCTGACAGCCTGCGCCTGGGCGCTGGCAGGCAGCAGTGGAATCGCGCTGGCACAGGCCAGCGACAGGGCGAGGACAAGGGGGCGGTGGCACAGCATCGGGGGCTCCAGGGGCTGACGCAGAGCGTCGTCATCCTGGGTAGACGCAGCCGCAGGCCGGATGTCAGGGTCCATCACGCTGTTCCCTGCGTGGCGGCAGCCACACCTGTATGCCCGCGCCGAGGTGCAGCACGCGCACCTGCAACTGAGTGGCCAACTGGTCGCGATTGCCGGCCGCACCGTCGGCACTGCCAAGCAGGGTGACCGGCTGCTGGCGCAGCTGCTCGCCGACGACCCACGTGTGCCCGCCGTGCCAGCGGTCCAGGCCCTGCGTGACGTCGGCCAGCGGGGCCGAGACCCAGTGCAGGCGCCGCGCGCGCCAGGCCAGTGTTCCCGGGGCGGTGGTTGTTGCATGGGCTGTTGACTGCCCATCGAAGCGCAGCTGCTCGCCGTCGTTGGCCAGCATGCTGGCGTTGCCGCTGTCCACGCGCACGCGATGCTCGGTAACGGTGACCACGCTGCTGTTGCCCTGCGCGGCAAGATCGAATGCGGTCCCCAGTGCAGTGACGGTGCCCTGCGGAGTGTGTACCTGGAAGGGCCGGTCGGCATCGGCGGCGACCTGGAACCAGGCCTGGCCACGCTGCAGCTGGAGCTGGCGGCGCTGCCCATCGATGCGCACCTTCACTTCGCTGCCGGGTGACAGCAGGACATGCGAACCATCCGGAAGGGTCTCCTCGCGGATCTCGCCAGCGGCCGTACGCAGTACCTGCGCCACCGGCGGCGAGGCATGGCGGCTGTAGAAACCCAGCGCACACAGAAACAGAACCGCAATGCCGGCTTCGCGCAGGCGACGGCGTTGCCTGCGCTGCTGTTGCCGCTGCAGGCTGGGCAGCGTCGCGCCTGCCTGCCACAGGTGCTGCAGATACTGGTACTGCGCGGCATGGCGAGGGTCGGCCTGGTACCACTGGTCGAACGCGTTCTCGTCGCGGTCACCGTCGTGCCCGTCCAGCCACCAACGTGCGGCTTCACGCGCGATCGCGTCCTGGCTCATGCGCCGGGCACCTGCTGCAGGGCGACGAGGGCGCGCAGCAGATGGCCGTGCGCGGTCTGCCGGCTGATGCCGAGCTGGCGCCCGATCTCAGCCAGCGCCAATTGTTCAACCCGCGCCAGCAGGAACACCTGGCGCGAGCGCGGTGGCAGCGCGGCGATGATCGCGTCGAGGTGGCGCAGCTGTTCGGCGTCGAGCAGTCGCTGCTCGGGCAGTGGTGCAGGATCGGCGATGGCCTGCAGCTGCGTGTCATCCGGTACCTCTTCGCGACGGCGCTGGCGCTGCCGGTAGTGATCCGCGATCAGGTTGTGGGCGACGCGGTACAGATAGGCGCGGCCGTTGCTCAGCAGGCCGCTGGCGGCGACTTTGACGACACGCAGCCAGGTTTCCTGGACGACGTCATCGGCGTCGCTGCGTTGCGGGAGTTTGCGGCGGACATGGGCGTGCAGCGGCCGGTAATGGGCCGCGCACAGCTGCGCGACATCCGTCGGTTCGACAGGCGTGGACACGGGGCGGGCGACAACTGGGAAAGGGAACAGCCCGCGGCGGCAAGGGCAGCGGCTGCACCTTACAGCAAAAGAGAATCATTTGCATCCATGGCGCGAGGCACGGCACGCATGGGTCACCGCGGCGTCAGCGCGGACGATAGTCGCAGTGGATCTGCAGGGCTTCGGTGGCGTTGTGATGCAGCTCGAAGCCGCACTGCTGCAGGCTGCGCTTCACCTGCACGACGGCTTCGGAATGACGGGCAACGCGACGATCCTGCCAGCGCAGTGGGGTGAACACGCCCAGGGGCAGCAGCCGCAGCCGCTTGCCGTGCAGTACCAGTGAGACATCGACATGACGGCCATCGATGTCGTGGCCGTTGGCACCGAAGATGGCATCGATCTCATCGCGGCGCTGCGGATAACAGGCACGGAAGAGGGTGATGCCGAGCCGACGCACCAGGCGGCGGAAGCCACCGAGACGGCTGTGGCTGGGTTCGAAGCCACGGGTGAGCAGTAGCCGCAGCCCCACAGGCAGCATTGCCTGTGCGTCGAGCAGGCGTTGCAGTACCTCTTCTTCCAGTTGGATGCGGGTGGAGGGCCAGCGCGGGGCGATGAGCAGTCCGTGGTGGTTGCCGCGTTGCAGGGTCAGCATCGGTGAAGCTTCGCACGCGGCCGAACAGCCGCGGTAGTGCCGGCCGCTGGCCGGTAGATTCGAATGCCGGCCAGCGGCCGGCACTACCGTGACGATCGTCAGAGGTCGCGGTACTGGATCTGCGAAGCCAGTACGCGCAGGCCGTCGGCATTGCTGGACAGGATGCGCTCTTCGCCAACACCTTTCTGCCGTTTCAGCTGGAAGCCCTGATCCGCAGGCAGTTGTGCGGCGATGGCGTCCATGCGCTGCAGGGCATCAGGGCCGCTGCAGTCGAAGTGGCCCCAATAGACGCCATCGCGGTGGATCTGCAATCGATAGTTCATCGCGGTGTCTCCGGCAGGTCCTGCAGCCAATGGTCGAACATCGCGGTGGCGGCCGCGGCCAGTGGTGCGCCATAGCGACGCGCCTGCGCGCGCAGATCATTCGGATCGATGCCGGCCTGGGCCAGCTCCAGCGTGTGGCCGACCAGCCAACGCTCGAACTGGCGGGCGTCCAGTTCCGGATGGCATTGCAGGGCCAATGCGTGGTTGCCGATGGCGAAGGCCTGGTGGCGGCAGGCCGGCGTGCTGGCCAGGCGGCGTGCACCGGCCGGAAGGTCGAACGCCTCACCATGCCAATGCAGTACCGGAATGCCCTGCAGGGCCTGCAGCGGTGAACGCTGGCCTTCATCGGTCAGCAGCAGTGGCGCAAAGCCGATTTCCTTGCCGCCGCTGGGAGCGACACTGGCACCGAGTGCACGCGCCATCAGTTGTGCACCCAGGCAGATGCCCAGGGTTGGCCGCTGCTGCTGCAGCCGGCGCTGCAGCAGGGCGATGCTGTCGGTGACGAAGGGATAGGTCTCTGTGTCATTGGCACTGATGGGGCCGCCCAGCACCACCAGCAGGTCGGCCACTTCGGCCGGATCGAGCGCATCGACGCCGGCCTGCAGCACCTGCAGCTGCCAGCCTTGTGCCAACAGCAAAGGCTGCAGGGTGCCGAGGTCTTCGAAGGCGACGTGTTGCAGAACGACTGCGTGCTTCATGCCGGGGCTCCGCTGTTCGGCCAGTAGAAGCTGTCCGGGGTGGCGCGGGCGCCGAAGATGGCCTGGCCGACGCGGACCACGGTGGCACCTTCCTCGATGGCCACTTCGAAATCACCGGACATGCCCATCGACAGCTGCGACAGGTCAAGGCCGGGCGGGGCGGTGCGTTGCAGCTGGTCGCGCAGTTCGCGCAGGCGCACGAAGCAGGCGCGCACGCGCTCGACGTCGGGGGTGAAGATGGCCAGGGTCATCAGGCCGCGCACACGCAGGCGATCGAAGGCCGGCAGCTGCTGCACGAAGGCCTCGACCGCGTCGGGTTCCAGTCCGTACTTGCTCGGCTCGGCCGAGGTGTTGACCTGCACGAACACATCCAGCGTGCGGTCTTCCAGTTGCAGGCGCTGCTGCAGGGCCTCGGCCACGCGCAGGCTGTCCAGCGCCTGGAACTCGCTGGCAAAGCGCGCCACGTAGCGCGCCTTGTTGGTCTGCAGATGGCCGATCACCGACCAGTGCACGGCCAGGTCGGCCATCGTTTCGGCCTTGCGCTGTGCTTCCTGCACCTTGTTCTCGCCCAGTTCATGGCAGCCTGCGGCCACCGCCATGCGGATGCGGGCTTCATCGACGGTCTTGCTGACCGGCAGCAGGCGCACGCTGGCCGGGTCCCGGCCGACGCGGGCGCAGGCATCGGCGATGCGTTGGCGCACCGTGACCAGGTTGGTGGCGATCTGTTCAACGGACTGGGCGACGGGCCAGTCGGCGGCGGCAAGGGGCATGCGGGCACCTCCAATGCAGGGCGGCCAGGGTGGGATACACTGGCACAGGACAAGAGATATTTTGGCATAGGACAAAATGAAAATCACCGGGCATAGCGCCGAGTCGATCTTCGACAGCATCCGCGACGGCATCGGCAAGGGCCGCCTGCCGGCCGGCAGCGTGCTGCCGCCGGTGCGTGAACTGGCCGAGCAACTGGGCGTGAACCGCAACACCGTGGCCGCTGCCTACAAGCGCCTGGATGCGGCGGGCCTGGCCAGCACGGCGGGCCGCCGTGGCACGGTGGTGCGCGGATTGCCGCCGACGCTGGCGCGCGAGGGCAGTACGCCCGGGCTGGCGCTGCAGGACCTGGCCGGTGGCAATCCGGATCCGCGCCTGCTGCCGAACCTGCGCCTGGCCCCGGCCGCGCCGCGTTTGTACGGCGTAGGCACGGTCGACCCGAGGTTGCAGGCGCTGGCGCGCGCCTCGCTGGATGCGGACTGCCCGGAGGGCTATGCGCTGGAGCTGACCCATGGCGCGGTTGATGGCATCGAGCGCCTGCTGGCGGCGTGGTTGCTGCCAGGAGACCGCATCGCGGTGGAGGATCCATGTTTCCTCGGTAGCCTCAATGTGCTCAATGCTGTGGGCCACGCGCCGTTGCCGGTGGCGGTGGACGCGCATGGCATGCAGGTCGATTCGCTGCGGCAGGCGCTGGAGGCCGGTGCACGCGCGGTGCTGCTGACCCCGCGTGCGCACAACCCGACCGGGGCCAGCCTGGATGCGAAGCGGGCACGGGCGTTGCGCCAGCTGCTGGCGGCCTACCCGCAGGTGGCGGTGCTGGTCGACGATCATTACGCGCTGCTTTCGCAGCAGGCCTACCACTCGGTACTGCCGCTGGATGGCCGGCGCTGGGCGCTGTTGCGTTCGTTGTCCAAACCGCTCGGCCCCGACCTGCGCCTGGCCTGGCTGGCCTGCGATGAAGAAACCGCGATGCGGTTGCGGCTGCGATTGGCGTCCGGCACCGGCTGGGTCAGTCATCTGCTGCAGGATGCGGCGACGTCGGTGCTGGCGTCGGCAACGCAGCGGGCGAAGATCGCCTCGGCAGGTGAGCGTTACCAGCAGCGCCTGCAGTCGCTGCAGGAGTTGCTGCGCGCGCGTGGCATGCCGACGCCGCTGCCAATGGAGGGATTGAACTTGTGGCTGCCGTTGTCGGCTGACAGCCATCCTCAGGTGCTGGCACTGGCTTCGCGCGGATGGCATGTGCGGGCGGGCGAAGTGTTCGCGGTGGCGGCGCCGGGACATGGCCTGCGCATCACCTGTGCGGCGCTGGGGACGACGCAGCTGCGGCAGCTGGCCGATGACCTGGCGGCCGTGTGCGGGGTGTAGCGTCGAGCATGGCTCGACGCTACAGAAGCCGATCAGGGCGCGGCGTTGGCGCCAGGGCGCACGTAGTAGGACTGGCCGCTGTCATCGACGAACATCAGCTCCGGCTTGCCCTGCCAGGAGGTGAGCATGGCGCCGGTATTGTTCTGGTGCTTGACCATCAGGCTGGCGCCGCGATCCGGGTTGGCGACGACCTTGAATACTTCGGTAGTGCCGGTGGCATCGTCGAGGGTGAGCAGGGCTTCGCCGCCGCGGTCGCTGGTGCCATAACCACCACGCTCCGAACCGTCGGGGCCAAGCAGGATCAGGCCAGACAGGGCGGTGGCGCGCGGCCCCTGGGTGCGGCCCTGGCTGAGCGGGTCGGGGACCGGTGCGCCGAGGATTACCCGCGGTTGGCCGCTTGCATCGTGGATGATCAGCCCGCGTGCCTCGATGATGCGCTGTGGCGATTGGCTGCGATGCAGGTTCCAGGCGGTCCAGCCGGAAACAAGCAGGGCGAGGGTGGAGACCACCAGTGTGGTCAGCAGCAGCGCACGGGGCATCGGGTGGTCCTTCCTTGGATGTGCCGACGATAGCGGATGCAAAAGGGGATGGGTAGAGTCGACTGTCAGTCGACTGCTGTTCGATCAGATCACGGAGATTCCCGCGCTGGCGCGCGCAAGTCGACTGACAGTCGACTCTACCTCTACCTGCTCGACATCACCCAGTGGCCGTTACGCGGTGATTCCCGGCGTCAGTGGAAATCGCGGCTGTGGCTGCGCAGTCCCTGCAGCAGTTCATCCAGGCAGTGCATGCGTTGCACGATGACGTGCTGGACGCCATCGACGCGTTCCAGGCGACCATCGACCTGCATCAGCTGGGTATCGACCTGCACCCGGTGCTGGCGATCGGCCAGGTGCCGCCAGACCACGGCGTTGACCATGCCGGTCTCATCCTCGAGCGTGAGGAAGGTGACACCGCTGGCGGTCTGTGGGCGCTGGCGCATGCGTACCAGGCCGGCGATGCGCACGCGACGGCCATGGCCGTGGGCAGCCAGTTGTGCGGCATCCAGGCAGCCACGGGTGCGCAGTTGCGCGCGCAGGAACGAGATCGGATGGCGGCCCAGCGTGGTGCCGGTGCTGCGGTAATCGGCCTGCATGTCTTCCCAGGCGCTGGGCAGGGGCAACGGCACGCGGGCTTCGGCGGTGGCGCGGGCCTGGTCGAACAGCGGCAGCCGGTTTTCCACGCCGGAGATATCCCAGCGTGCACGATGGCGATGGCCACTGAGCCCACGCAGCGCACCGGCATCGGCCAGCAGGCCCTGCTGGCGGCGATCCAGGGCGGTGCGCTGGCACAGGTCGCCCACATCGTCGAACGGGCGCCGCGCACGTTCGCGCATGATGGCCTGCACGGCGGGCTCGTTGCAGCCATCGACCAGGCGCAGGCCGAGCCGGATCGCCGCCGGCCCCTTGCTGAAATCCAGGGTGCAGTCCCAGTCGCTGTGGCGCACGTCCACCGGCAGCACGCGGATGCCGTGCCGGCGCGCGTCCTGCAGCAGCTGGTCGGGGCTGTAGAAGCCCAGCGGCTGGCTGTTGATCAGGCTGGCGGTGAACGCGGCGGGGTGATGGCATTTCAGCCAGCAGCTGTTATAGGTCAGCAGGGCGAAGCTGGCGGCGTGGCTTTCCGGGAAACCGTAATCACCGAAGCCCTTGATCTGCTCGAACAGGTGCTCGCCGTACTCGCGGCTGAAGCCGTTCTTCAGCATGCCGGCCAGCAGCTTCTCGCGATGCGGTTCCAGACCGCCACGGCGCTTCCACGCCGCCATCGAGCGGCGCAGGGCATCGGCCTGGCCCGGCGTGTAGCCGGCCGCTTCCACCGCCAGCTGCATCACCTGTTCCTGGAACAGCGGCACGCCCAGCGTGCGTGCGAATACGCGTTCCAGCTGCGGTGGGTAGAGCGGGTTGTCCGGGTCGTTCAACGCGTCCGGTCCCTTTTCGCGCAGGATCCGGCGCCGCTCCAGATAGGGGTGCACCATGTCGCCCTGGATCGGGCCAGGGCGCACGATCGCCACCTCGATCACCAGGTCATAGAACGTGCGTGGCTGCATGCGCGGCAGCATCGCCATCTGTGCGCGCGATTCGATCTGGAACACGCCGATGGTATCGGCGGCGCAGATCATGTCGAAGGTCTTTGCATCCTTGGGCGGGATCGCATCCATGCGTCCTTCATGCAGGCCGTGCTGCTTCAACATCGCCAGGCATTTGCGGATGGCGGTGAGCATGCCCAGCGCCAGGCAGTCGACCTTCATCAGGCCGGTGGCATCCAGATCGTCCTTGTCCCACTGGATGACGGTGCGGTCGGCCATCGCCGCGTTTTCCACCGGCACCAGGGTCGACAGCGGATGCTCGGAGATGACGAAACCACCCGGATGCTGAGACAGGTGGCGCGGGAAGTCGATCAGTTCATTGGTCAGTGACAGCAGCCGCCGCATCAGCGGCGTGTCCGGGTCGAAGCCGCGCTCGCGCAGGGTTTCCGGCAGCGGGATGCTGCCACCCCAGTGGTCCATCGCCGCGCCGAGTTCGTTGACCTGGTCCATCGGCAGGCCGAGCGCACGGGCCACGTCGCGGATCGCGCTGCGGCCACGGTAGCTGATTGCTACTGCGGTCAGTGCGGCGCGCTCGCGGCCATAGCGCTTGAACACGTACTGCAGCACTTCCTCGCGGCGCTCGTGCTCGAAGTCGATGTCGATGTCCGGCGGCTCATTGCGCTCGGCGGAGATGAAGCGTTCAAACAACAGATTGCTGCGCGCAGGATCGATCTCGGTCACGCCCAGCACAAAGCACACCGTCGAATTGGCCGCCGAGCCGCGGCCCTGGCAGAGGATGTCCTGGCTGCGGGCGAAGCGCACGATGTCATGCACGGTAAGGAAGTAGGAGGCGTAGTTTTTCTCCCGGATCAACGCCAGCTCATGTTCGATCTGTTTGCGTTGTGCCGGTTCGATGCCGCCTTTCCAGCGCCACGGGATGCCGCGCTCGACCAGCACGCGCAGCCAGCTGTCCGGGTCGTGGCCCTCGGGTACCAGTTCACGTGGATAGGTGTACTGCAGCTGCTCCAGGGTGAAGTGGCAGCGCTCGGCGATGCGCAGGGTTTCGGCCAGCAGTTCGGGCGGATACAGCTGGGCCAGCGCGGTACGCGGGCGCAGGTGGCGCTCGCCGTTGGGAAACAGGCGCCAGCCGGCCTCGGCCACGCTGCAGCGGTGGCGGATCGCGGTCAATGTGTCCTGCAGGGCGCGGCGGCGGCGCACGTGCATGTGCACATCACCACTGGCGACCAGCGGCAGGTGGTGGCGTTCGCCGAAGGCCTGCAGCTGCTGCAGGCGACGCGCGTCGTCATGCTCATGGTGCAGCTCCACCGCCAGCCACAGCCGATCATCGAAGCCGGTGCGCAACAGTTCCAGATCGATGGCGGCCGGTTGCCGGTCCAGCCACAGGCACAGCAGGCCCTCGGGCAGGCCGAGCAGGTCCTCGCGCAGGCAGCGGTATTCGCCCTTGGCCGCGCGCCGCCGGCAGGTGGTGATCAACTGGCAGAGACCGGCATAGGCGGCCTGGTCGGTGCACAACAGGGCCAGCTTCGGCCCGTCCTCGACCTGGAATTCGGCGCCGACGATCAGCGCCACGCCATGCGTCTTCGCCGCCTGCCAGGCGCGCACGATGCCGGCCAACGAGCATTCGTCGGTGATCGCCAACGCGCGGTAGCCCTGGCCGGCGGCGCGCGCGAACAGTTCTTCGGCAATCGAGGCGCCACGCTGGAAACTGAAGGCCGACAGGCAGTGCAGTTCAGCGTAGCCGGGCAGTTCGTTGTGCATGGCGGCTCAGCCGAACCAGCCGTGCAGCATCCACGGCGCATGCGGATCATTGCGTGTGCGGAACGCCCAGCCGCGCTGGCCATGCGCGGTTTCCACCACGTAGTAGTCGCGGCGCGCATCGGCCTGGTCCCACCAGCCCGATTCGATCCGCTCCGGCCCGGCGATGATACGCAGGCGGGGATCACGCAGCGGTTGCGGGGTGTCCAGCAACCAGCCAGGGCGCAGCGGCCAGTACGACGGAGGCTTGGCCGCAGGCTGGCTGCCACTGGCGCGTTCGGGGCGATGGTCGGCCTGCACCGCCAGCGGCTGCACGGCGTCATCGCCCAGCCGCGCGCGCAGGCGCTCGCGCAGCTGGTTCCAGGGCATTGCCTGTGCCGGCCGGGTGTCGAACAGGTCACGCGCGGCGGGCACGAATGGTGGCAGTTGCTCGGCCTGCAGGCGCAGTGCACGGCTGCCGGCGGGCAGGGCAAAGGCTTCCATGCGGTTGCGCGCGATCTCGAACAGCAGCGCGGGATCGCGCTCGGGTGCCAGCAGGCCGATGGTCAGCACGCTGGCCGGCAGCAGGTCATGCTCGAAGTGCAGGTCGAAGCGCTGTACGCCGCCATCGCGCGAGCACAGGAAGGCCGCCAGGTCCAGCAGCAGGCGGCGCAGCGGGAACAGCAGGGCCTGGCTGGATTCGATCTCGTATTCGAATTCGATGCGCGCATCGAAACGGTCCGGTGGCTGGTAGTAACGCAGTGGCGCGGTGGGCAGGCCGCGCAGCGCATCCAGCTGCTGCAGCACCTCGGGTGAGAAGCGCCGGGCCAGGCTGTCGCGAGGGAGTTCGAGCACCGCACCCAGCGTGCGCAGCCCGGAACGACCGAGCACGGTCACCGCGTCGCTGGGCAGGCCGCAGCGCGGCAACGGCAGCTGCGCCAGTGTCGCTGGCAGCTGCTGCGCATCGATGCCGAGGCCGTCGTGGACGTTGGCCAGCACGCGCGCGGCATGCGCGGTGGGTGCGGCCACCAGGCGATGGCGGAAACCAAGCTCATGCAGTTCGCCGCGCAGGCGCTTTTCGATCGTCAGCCAGTCACCGAACAGGGCGCGACTGGCTCCGATCTCCATGACCAGCGCGTGCGGAAAATCGAGGCTGACCTGCGAGCTGTAGGCGTAGGCCCAGCTGGCCAGCAGTTGCCGGGTGTGCTGTTCGGCGTTCGGGTCGTAGTCGTGCAGGTGCATGTCCTGCACCAGCACCTGCGCAGCCGACAGCAGCATGCCCGGGCGCAGCCCCGCTGCGCGTGCCGACGGGCTGACCGCACGCAGCACGCGGCGCTGTACCGGCCCCTGCAGCAGCACCAGTGGCCGCTGCGGGTCCGGCTGCAGGCGCAGTACGCTGTCCAGCGCCAGCTGCGGCAACAACAGGCAGGCCCAATGCATGGCGCAGCCTCAGTGGGCGATGGCCAGTGGCAACGGCTGTGCGGGTGGCAGGCCGCCACGGCACTTCAGCACCCGTACCTGGCCGTGGTCGAGCTGCAGGCGCAGGCTGGCCGGGGAGGGGTTGCGCGCTGCCTGCGCCTCGCGGAACACGAAGCCCAGGCACTGGCCGCTGTCGGCAGCCACCTGCAGGCGGCGCAGTGAGCGGTCGTCGGCCTGGTGTGGCCAGCACAGTACCGCCGCGCAGGCGGCCGAGCGCAGGCACTGTTCGGCAGCCCACAACGCCTGCTTCGGCGCGGCGTGGATGATCTGCAGCTGGGCCAGGTCCAGCCCGGCTGCAGCCCAGGCCGGGGCATGCGGGCGGTAGGGCGGGGCGACCAGCACGATCGGGCGGTCGCGCTGGCTCAGCTTCGCCAGCGCCGGCCAGACCAAGGCCAGCTCGCCCACGCCGGGCGCGGCCTGCAGCACCTCGCACAGCCCGCTGGCCGGCCAGCCACCGCCGGGCAGGCGTGCGTCCAGTGCCGGGTGACCGCTGGCCAGGTGGTCGCTGGCCGGCCCCTGGCGGGCCGGGCCGCGCCACAGCTGGCGGCCGTCCAGCAGCCGGTCGAGGGCGACGACGGCGCCCATCAGCCGGTCCTCCAAGGGAGGTGCCGGGTGGGCTGGAAGCGGCAGGAACGGGCGGAAACGGCAGGCATGGCGCGAGTATCGACGGGCCGGTATCAGGGGCTGAGACCGGACATGCTACTCGCGTTGTGAGTAGAATTACTAATGAAATCGGAAGGTCGGGTTTCAGGTTGCTGAAGGGCTAAAGCATCCACGCATGGCGTGGATCTACCAGGGTTCTCTCCAGTAGATCCACGCCATGCGTGGATGGGAAAACGGTGCCGACCAGGGTCGGCACCTACAGGCACGGGCACTCCCGGTTACGGGCGGACCGGCAGCGCGACCGGGCGCAGCGGCGCGGCATCGCCGCCGCGGATCTTCAGCGGGCCGCCGATGAAGGCGAACTCATAGACCTTGTCGCGGGCCAGTTCGTCCAGCGCCACCAGCTCGATGATCGGCGCGCCCTGCTGGGCCAGCAGGTAGGTGTGCAGCGGCACGTAGTCGTCGGACACCTCCGAGGGGAAGGTCTCGAAGCTGAGGTTGTCGGCGCCGACGATCATCGCGCCGCTGTCCTCCACCAGGAAGCGCGCCGCGTCCAGGCCCATGCCCGGCGGGTTGGCCATGTAGGCCTTGGGCTGTTCGAACAGGCGCATGCGGCCGGTGCGGATCAGCACCACGTCGCCCTGCTGCAGCTTCACCTGCTGGCGTGCCAGCGCATCCTTCAGGTCCTGGCGGGTGACGCGGTAGCTGTCCGGCAGCATGTCCACGCCCTTGGCGCCGGCCACGTCGATCAGCACGCCACGCGCGATCAGCGGCGGGAATTTCTCGATGCCGGTGACATTCCAGCCACGGTCACCGAGGTGCTTGTCGGCCTCGAAGCCGTTCCAGATCTTTCCGTGGATGCCGAAGTGGTTCAGCGCATCGATGTGGGTGCCGGTGTGGCTGTACATCGAGAATGCGGTGCCGGTGTAGCTGCGGGTGAGGTTCATGGTCTCGCCC
The DNA here is from genome assembly GCF_051983905.1 of Stenotrophomonas sp. STK17_22. Taxonomy (NCBI): domain Bacteria; kingdom Pseudomonadati; phylum Pseudomonadota; class Gammaproteobacteria; order Lysobacterales; family Lysobacteraceae; genus Stenotrophomonas; species Stenotrophomonas sp. STK17_22. Next base: position 3,104,448 of record NZ_CP197010.1, on the reverse strand, counting down.
ACGCCCATCGGATCATCCATCACCGTGCCGCGCGGGGTGTGGGTCATCCAGAACTGGTAGTGCGGGTCGCCGGCATCCTGCCAGCTGGGCATGCCGACGTAGTATTCGGTGGCCAGGTCATAGGCCTTGCCGCCGCTCACCCGCGACAGGATCGCCGCACGCGAGGCCTCGGTGATCAGGTTGAGGCGGCCGATCTCGTCCTTCGGCCCCCAGGGGCTGGTGCCGACCTGTTGGCCGGAGGGAACGCGTTCGTGCGCGGAAACGGTGGTGGAAGCGGCGGTGCCGGCCAGCAGCAGGGCCAGCGCGGTGGCCAGGGTACGTGAGGTCATGGGGAATCTCCTTGCAGGGTGGGGGACGGTGCGGCTCAGGCCGCGACCAGGTGCGCCAGGGCCTGGCGCAGTTGCGGCAGCGGCAGGGTCTGCAGGCGCAGGCCGTTGCCGCCGATCACGGTGGGAATGGAGCGGATGCCGAGGGTCGCGGCTTCGGCACGGTCAGCCTGCACACGCCGGGCTGCTGCGTCGCTGCGCATGTGGTCAGCGAAGGCGCCACGCGGGTGGCCCAGTGCTTCGGCGATATCCAGCAGTACTTCGGCGTCGCCGATGTTGCGGTGCTGGTGCAGGTGCGCCCATTGCACGGCATCAAACATCGCGCCATGGGCGTCGTTGCCACCGAGCATGCCGGCGGCCTGGCAGGCCAGTGCGCCGAGCCAGCCGGACGGATACTCGAAGTCCTGTGCGCGCATGCCTTCGATATCGATGCGCGCGGTGTCTTCATGCGCGGCGCAGTCGGTCCAGTGGCGCAGGATGATCGCCTTGGCGCGCTCCATCGAGCCGAACACCTCGACCATCTGCGCGCGCGAGTCCTGCAGCACGAAGCTGCGGTGGCGCACCTGGATGCCGAGTTCGGCCGAGACCTGCTGCAGGCGAGGGGCCAGCACGAAGCACCAGCCGCAGACCACGTCGTGGAAGAAATCGACCACCGGCGCGGCGGTGGCGGGGGAAGGAACGGAAGACATCTGCCTGCCATCGGTGAGAGGGGAGGCGGCAGAGTAGGCAGCGCGGCGTGGCCGAAACAGCACGCTGCGGGCAGCTCAGTTTTCGCTGGCGGTTACGAATCCAGGCCGGCGCAGCCGGGCAGCTCGGCGTGCAGGAAATCGATGAAGGCACGCACCTTGGGCTGCAGGTGGCGCGAGGTGGGGTAGACCGCATGCACGAAGCGTGGTGGATAGCGGTGGTCGGGCAGCACCTGCTGCAGTTCGCCACGGGCCAGCACCGGTGCCGCCAGGAACGAGGGCAAGGCGCCGATGCCCATGCCGGCCACCAGCAGGTCGCGCAGCAGCAGGCTGTTGTTGACGGTGACGCGCGCCGGCAGGGTGATGGTCACCTGGCCGTCGGGGCCGAGCAGCGGCCAGCTGCCGGGCGAGTCGGACAGGCTGTAGGCCAGCACGCTGTGCGTCTGCAGATCGTCCACCGCCTGCGGTGCCGGATGCTGCCGCAGGTAGGACGGGGCAGCGCACAGCACCTGCTGCAGCGAGGCCAGGCGGCGCGCCACCAGTCGCGAGTCGTCCAGCTCGGCACGCAACCGCAGCGACACATCGAAACCTTCGCCCACCGCATCGAGCAGGCGGTCTTCCATCACCAGGTCCAGCGACAGCTGCGGGTGCTGCTGCAGGAAGCGCGGCAGCAGCGGCGACAGCGTGCTCAGTGCGAATGATTGCGGTGCGTTCACGCGCAGGCGTCCGGCCACGTCGCCACGCTGTTCGGCGATGCCACGCTCCAATGCATCCAGCTCGTCGAGCAGGCGGCAGCATTCGCGGTAATAGGCGTGGCCGGTCTCAGTCAGGCTCATGCGCCGCGTGGTCCGCTGCAGCAGCACCACGCCCAGGTGCGCTTCCAGGGTGCGCAGCTGCTTGCTCAGGCCGGCCGGCGACATGCCCAGGTCTTCGGCGGCGCGGGCCAGCCCGCCGCGTTCGACGATGCGGCGGAAGGCACGCATCAGGTTGAAGGAATCCATGCCGGTCCCGGGCGCGATGAGGGCGCCATTGTAGATCCACGCCATGCATGGATGTGGGAAACGTGGTGCCGTCCACGATGGTCATCCACCGGGGAGCGCGCCGGGTTGCGCCGTTTGTTCAAGCCGGCGCCCCATACGCGGCGCCAGCATGCAGGCCCCTTACTTTCCGGATTGCTCATGAAGCACTGGATGCTCCGCCTGTATGCCCCGTTGTTCCTGCTGGGTTTCGTTGCCGCCGCCGTCGCCTGGGTCGGCCACCTCCACGGCGACCCGCTATGGCTGCTGGCCTTGCTGGCAGTTGCCATCGCGGTCTCGTTCGCTGCCGAACGTGCTTGGCCGTATGACCCCGCGTTCAACCACGATCACGGCGACAGCCTGCGTGACACCCTGCATGCGCTGGTCAACGAGAGCCTGAACCTGCTGTCGATCGCGGCGGTGCCACTGCTGGCAGCCATCATTCCGTGGCAGGCCTGGCCGCTGCAGTGGCCATTCGCGCTGCAGGTGCTGCTGGCCGTCATCTGCGCCGATCTCGGCATAACCCTGGTGCACTACGCCAGCCATCGCATCGGCTGGCTGTGGCGGCTGCATGCGGTGCATCACAGCGTGACCCGCATGTATGGTTTCAACGGACTGATGAAGCATCCGCTGCACCAGGCGGCCGAAGCGGTCGGTGGCGTGCTGCCGCTGCTGCTGTTGGGCCTGCCGATGCCGGTGGCTGCGGTGTTGGCGTTCGCCATTGCCATCCAGCTGCTGCTGCAGCATTCCAACGTGGACATGCGTCCCGGCGTGCTGGGCCGGGTGATGGCCTGGGCGCCGCTGCACCGCTTCCACCACATGCGTTACGGCACCGCCGGCGACGTCAACTTCGGCCTGTTCCTGACTGTCTGGGATCACCTGCTGGGGACCGCCTTCGATGCGCCCGGCTATCGGCTGCAGCAACGCGACCTCGGCATCGGCAGCCAGCCGGACTATCCGCGCGATTATCCCGGACAGCTGCTGGCGCCGTTCCGCGAACTGCCGCATGGCGAGGTGCCGGAGCTGCCGGAAGGTCTGCGCAGGCGCGGATGATGGGGCGTGTCAGGCCGCGTGCAGCTGCAGGCCCTGCAGCTGCGCGGCACTGATGCCGAACATGCGGCGCAGGCTGCGCGACAGATGGGCCAGGTCAGCGAATCCGGCCGCGTGCGCGCTGTCGGTCAGGCTGTGCCCGCGCAGATGATGCATCAGTGCGCGGCGCAGCCGTTGCCACAGTACCCAGCCGCGTAGGGTCACCGCCAGATCGGACTGGAAGCGCCGATGCAGCTGGCTGGCCGACAGATGCGCCGCCTCGGCGATATCGGCAGCCGGCACCGGGCCGGGCAGGTGCTGGGCGATACGGGACAGCGCGGCCTGCACGCGGCGGTCCAGCGGTTGCGGGCGACTCAGCCGTGGCAGCCAGTCGTGCAGCTCCAGCGCGTTGCCCGGCAGCGCGTGCAGGTGCTGCTCGATCTGCCCGGGATCGGCATGTGCGGGCTCGAGGAACACCGTACAGCCCGCTTCCGGCGCCGACAGGATTGCGTGCGGCTGGAATGACGGCAGCCACAGCCGTTGGCCCTGGTGCCGCACGCCATCAACCTCGACCTGCCAGGGCGCGGCTTCGCTCAGCAACAGTTGATGGGCGTAGTGCGCGTGCGTATCGCTGCCACCGGCGTGGCCCTGCAGCACGGCCACGTGAGCATCCAGCAGCAGCGTGCCATTCCAGGGCAGGGCGGGAGAGGACATGGAGGAATTGTAGATCCACGCCATGCGTGGATGAATCTCCATCGAAATCGAATATCTGGAGATCCGATCCCGTGCCGACCAACGGTCGGCACCCACCAACAGCAGCAGGTTCCAACAGCTCGCAGGAAACTGTCGAAGGCGGGGTGGGTCCGGTTGCGGGGGCGTGAGCCGCATGGATGCGGCGACCGAGGCTACATGGACGTACTTGCGCCGTCCCCCGCAACCGGGCCCACCCCGCCACCCCACAGGAAGCCCGCTGTTGCTTCGGCTGTTGCTTCTGAGGTTGCCGGCCAGCGGCCGGCACTACCGCGGGTGCCGGGCGCAGCCCGGCCGTGTGCCCCCTCACCGCCCGTGCGGATCCGGCCGGTGATGCACGTACTCGACCACGGTGCCATCGGGATGCACCGCATTGAACGCCGCCCCGGTCGGGACCACCTGCAGCGGGAAGATGATTTCAGCGCCAGCCGCCACCAGCTTGTCGTGATAGGGCCGAACGTCGTCGACCAGCAGCGTCCCCGTGGTCGAAGTGAACGGCGCCAGCGCCGTCTCGCTGCCCTCGATCAACAGGAACGCACCGACCATTGCCAGACGCAGCCCAGCCTCCGGAAACGGGAACCCCGCATCGGCCACCACACCCTGCAGCTGCTCGTAGAACGCCACGCTGCGCTCCAACTCCCCCGGGGCCACGAACACCCGGATCAACACGCGCGGCGCGCGCTGGCTGGAGGTATCACAGCGGTCGCGCCAGAGATGGTCGAAGTCGCGATGGACGGTCATGGGCTCGGTTCGTGGCCAGGGACCCTCATTATCGGCAGCCTCGCGCGGCGCGCTGATGACCGCCGGTGATGGCCTGATAACCGCTGGCCGGGTTGCCCCTGTGACTTAGGTCCTGTTGACAGGTGTGAACGCCCTCGCACAATCTTCACAGGATTGGGTCGCCCTGCGCGGCCCGGGCAGGCAGGTTGTCACGCCGGGAGGAGGGTCCCGCGCGCAGACCGGCCCGTCCATCGGCCTGCGGGACGTTGCCTGGCAACCCCTGCGCGGCATGAACGCTGCACCCTTCGGCGGCACTTTCCCTGGACCGATTGCCTTGGCAACGGAATTACGCCTGCCGATGAAAACGTTTACAAAGCCGCTTGCACTGTCCCTGGCCCTGTCTGCCGCACTGGCCGCCCCGGCCTGGGCCGACCCCGCCGCGTTCACTGTGCTGACCCTGGAACAGGCCCCGACCGCCGAGGCGATGCCGGCCCTGGCCGCCCAGCTGAAGACCCTGCAGGTGGACGCGGTGAGCGTGCGCCAGGTGCAGCGCGGCATCGGCCAGGTCGATCCGCTGCAGGTGCTGGCCGATGGCCTGGGCTACGCGTACCGCTTCATTGCTGCCGGCAAGGATGATGGCCAGACCCAGCGCGGCCAGGCCGTGCTGACCCGGTTGCCGATCGCCGCTGAATCCGGCCCCGACCAGCCGGGCCTGAACTACCTGCGCCTGGACGACGGCCGCCACACCGTGGCGGTCTATACCGATGCCGGTGCAGGTGCGGCGCAGCTGCCGGCGCTGGTCACCCGTTCGCGGCTGGGTGCACCGGCGGTGCTGCTCGGCGCGGTGGCCGGTGAATCGGCCAAGGCCGCAGGCTTCGATCCGGCGCGTGTCGCGCTGGAAGCCGATGCCAGCTATTTCAGCGATGGCTTCCAGGCCGCCAGCAGTGCGCCGTTCAAGGTGGAAGGCAGTACCCTGCGCGCCACCCTGCTGACCCTGGCTTACGCCGCCGACACGCATGGCGACAGGCCGTGGATGGACACCACCCTCAACGCCGACGCGCGCGCTGCGCTGCTGCTGAAGGCGATGACCGAGGATGAGAAGTTCCAGATGCTGCACAGCTACTTCGGGCTGGGCAAGGACGGCGGCCCGCTGCCGGAAGGCGCAGTCGGTTCGGCAGGTTTCGTGCCGGGCGTGGCGCGGTTGGGCATTCCGTCGCAGCAATCAGCCGATGCCGGCGTCGGCGTGACCAATCCGGGTGGCATCCGCCCGGGCGATTTCGCCACGGCGATGCCGTCGGGCCCGTCCACCGCATCGAGCTGGAACCGTGAAGTCGCCTTCGCCGGTGGCGCCACGATGGGCCGCGAGGCATGGCAGCAGCGCTTCAATATCCTGCTGTCGGGCAGCGTCAACCTGCAGCGCGACCCGCGCAACGGCCGTAACTTCGAATATGCCGGTGAAGATCCGCTGCTGGCCGGCTCGATGGTTGGCGCGCTGATCCAGGGCGTGCAGAGCCAGCACGTGATCTCGTCGATGAAGCACTTCGCGCTGAACGACATGGAGACCCGTCGCAACTTCCACGACGTGCGCATCGGCGAACAGGCCATGCACGAGTCGGACCTGCTGGCCTTCGAGATCGCGCTGGAAGCCGGTCGCCCGGGCGTGGCGATGTGCTCGTACAACAAGATCAACGGCACCTACGGCTGCGAGAACGGCTACCTGATGAACCAGGTGCTGAAGCAGGAATGGAAGTTCCCCGGTTTCGTGATGTCCGACTGGGGCGGCGTGCACAGCGGTTCCAAGGCAGCGCTGGCCGGCCTGGACCAGCAGTCGGCCGGTGAAGTGTTCGACGCGGCGGTGTTCTTCGACGAACCGCTGCGCCTGGCCGTGCACGGCGGCGTGGTGCCGCAGGCGCGCCTGAACGACATGGTGGCGCGCATCCTGCGCACGATGTTCCTGCATGGCAACTTCGACAACCCGCCGCAGCACCAGAAGGTGGATGCCGAGGCCGGCTTCGCCGTTGCCCAGCGCACGGTGGAAGAGGGCAGCGTGCTGCTGCGCAATGAGGGCAACCTGCTGCCGCTGGCCGACAGCGTGAAGCGCATCGTCATCATCGGCGGCCATGCCGACAAGGGCGTGATCGGCGGCGGTGGTTCGTCGATGGTGGGCGTCACCGCCAAGGGCACCAATGCGGTGCCGGGCGTGATGCCGATCACCTGGCCGGGCCCGGTGATCTTCCATCCGTCCTCGCCGCTGGAATCGCTGCGTGCGGCGCGCCCGGACGCGACCATCGAGTATGTGGACGGGACCAATGCCGCCGCTGCGGCCAAGGCCGCCGCGCAGGCTGACGTGGCCATCGTGTTCGCCACCCAGTGGGCCGCCGAATCGGTGGACCTGCCGGACATGCAGCTGCCGGACAACCAGGATGCCCTGATCTCGGCAGTGGCCAAGGCCAACCCGAAGACCGTGCTGGTGCTGGAAACCAATGGCCCGGTGCGCACGCCGTGGCTGGCGCAGGTGCCGGCGATGCTGCAGGCCTGGTACCCGGGCATCCGTGGTGGCGAAGGCATCGCCGCGCTGCTGACCGGCCAGGCCAATCCGTCCGGCCGCCTGCCGGTGACCTGGGTGACGGACGAATCGCAGCTGCCACGCCCGCACATTGATGGCCTCGGCTTCAAGCCGGCCAAGCCGTTCGGTGATGTGTTCGATTTCGATATCGAAGGCGCCAACGTCGGCTACAAGTGGATGGCGGCCAAGGGCCTGACCCCGACCTTCGCCTTCGGCCACGGGCTGTCCTACACCTCGTTCACCTATGAAAATCTGAAGGTGAGCGTGGAGGGCTCGCGCCTGGTCGCCAGCGTCGACATCCGCAACACCGGCAAGCGTGCCGGCGCCGACGTGGCCCAGCTGTACCTGAAGCTGCCGGCCGGCAGCACCACGCCGATCCGCCTGATCGGCTACGACAAGGTGACCCTGCAGCCGGGCGAACAGCGCCGCATCCGCATCGAAGCCGAGCCGAAGACGCTGGCTCACTACGATGCGCAGGCCCGCCAGTGGAAGATCGATGGCGGCACCTACCAGGTGCAGCTGTCGCGCAACGCTGCCGAGCCGCTGCAGACGGTGGATGTGCAGCTGGTGGAGCAGGTGCTGCGCTGATGCCTGAAGGCATGGCCCCGCAAGGGGCCATGCAAAAAGGGGACGGAGGGGATTAAGTCGTTTATGCATAAACGACTTAATCCCCTCCGTCCCCTTTTTTCAGGTGACAAACCACCCGCGCAGGAAATCGATCAGCTGCCGCACCTTCGGTGAGGGCTGCGTGCTGTGCGGGTAGACCGCGTACACGCTCTGCTGCGGGAACCGGTGCTGGCGCAGCACCGGGCGCAGCCGGTCCTGGGCCAGGTCGTCCTCGATCAGCCAGCGTGGCAGCACGGTGACCCCGGCGCCGGCCACGGCGAAGGCGCGCAGGCTGCTGGCACCATCCACGCCCACCACTGCGTTGCCCGGGTTGGTGGCAAACAAGGCGTCGCTGCCATCAGCCGCGACGACCGGCACATCGGCCAGGCGCGGATAGCCCAGGCGGGGCAGGGTGCCGAGCTGTGCCGGGTCATCGACAGCCTCGGCAGAGGGCAGGCGTGCCAGCAGGGACGGAGCCGCCACCGCGCACAGTGGGTGCCGTTCCAGTTCGCTGGCGCGCAGGCCCGAATCGGGCAGACGGCCGAGGCGGATCGCCAGGTCGAAGCGTTCGGGAATCAGGTCGGCCGGCGCGGGTGACGTCGACAGGTGCAGCTGCAGAGCCGGATGCCGCGCACGGAAGGCTTCCAGTGCGGGAATCAGGCGCAGCTGGGCGTACTCCGGGGTGGTGGTCAGGCGCAGCACGCCCTGCAGCTGGTGCTGGTCGCGGCGGGCGGCATCGATCGCCGCCTGTGCGGCGTCCAGCGCCTGCACGCAGTGCTGCAGGAACTGTTCGCCGGCCTCGGTCAGGGCCAGGTGGCGGGTACTGCGCAGCAGCAGGGTCACGCCAAGCTCCTGCTCCAGCCGCTTCAGGTTGAAGCTGACCACCGCACGGCTCAGGCCCAGGCGATCGGCGGCAGCGGTCAGGCTGCCGGCCTCGACCACTGCACGGAAGATATCGAAGCGATCAAGGCTGACCATGGCAATTCATTGTCAAAGCAGATTTGCCAGTGTTGCAGTTGCTGTCGTGTTTTTCCAACAAGGCCCGCACGGCATGCTGGCCGCTTCCCTGCTGGAGCGTCGCCGATGCCGTCCCCCCGCCTGCGCCATGAGGCCATCTTCCTGCTGGTGTTCGCTCTGGATCTGGTCAACATGTTCATCGCCACGGTGGCCTATCCGGCGCTGGCGGCGGAACTGCATGCCGACGTCGGTACCCTGGCCTGGGTCGGCACCGCCTACATGCTGGGCCTGAGCGTGGTGATTCCGCTGGCGCCCTGGCTGGCCGCACGCTGCGGTGAGCGTCGCCTGCTGCTGGTGGCGTTGCTGCTGTTCGCCGCCTCCGCAGTGTTGGCCGGGGCTGCACCGGGTATTGGCTGGCTGTTGGGCTGGCGCCTGCTGCAGGGCCTGGCTGGTGGCCTGCTGATTCCGGTGGCACAAGCGGCAGCGTACCGACAGTGCACGCCTGACCAGCGTGGCGCGCTGACCCGCCGCATCCTGCTGGTGGCGCTGCTGGTGCCGGCACTGGCGCCTGCGCTCGGTGGGCTGCTGGTGCAGTGGTTGTCCTGGCGCGGTGTGCTCTGGGCCAGCCTGCCGCTGGCCGTGGTGGCGATTGGACTGGTGCTGGCGTGGATGCCGGCCGATGGCGCGCGTAGTGCGCCACGCCTGCAGGCCTATGCGCTGTCCACCGCGATGGCGGCGCTGGGCGCGCTGCTGCTGGCGTTGACCTGGCTGGGCGAGCCCGGACATCGGACCGCCGGTGCCGTACTGCTGTTGATCGCAATGCTGTTGGCGGCGGCTCACCTGCGGCATGCACGGCAGCAGGCGCAGCCACTGCTGCGCTGGTCATTGCTATCCCATCGCGGCCTGCGCCTGGCGATGCTGGTCTACCTGGCAGTACCCGGTGTATTCATCGGCAGCCAGTTGGTCAGCACGCTGCAGTTGCACCAGGCCGGTTACAGTGCCGCGCACATCGGCGCGCTGATGCTGCCGTGGGCGCTGGCCTCGGCCATGGCGATCACGGCCAGCAAGCGCCTGCTGGCTCGCTTCGGACCAGCCACGGTACTGCGTACGGGCATGCTTCTGCAGGCCAGCGGCCTGCTGTTGATGGCGCTGCTGCCACACCCGGTCTTTGCCATTGCAGCATGGCTGTTTGCCTTGATGGGCGCCGGCGGCAGCCTGTGCAGCAGCACGGCGCAGACGCTGGCCTTCCATGGGGTCGAGGGCGAAGCATTGGGCGATGCCAGTGCGCTCTGGAACCTCAATCGCCAGCTCAGCTTCTGCCTGGGCACCGCGGCCATCGCGCTGCTGCTGGCCTTGGCCATGCAGTGGCTGCCGGTCCGCGCCACCGGCGTGGCGCTGGGTCTGGCCGCTCTACTTACCCTGCTGCCGATGACGTTGCTGCGCCGGCCGCAGTTGCTCACCCTTTCGCAACCGGAGAACACCTGATGGATACCACCGCAGAACACGAAGTCCACCACCTGCACGACAAGCTGCAGGCCTGGTTCCGCGCCGACGTCGGCACCGACGCACTGGAGGACCTGATGGCGCATTTCTGCGCGGACTTCAGCATGGTCGGCATCGCGGGTCGCAGGCTGGATCGGAATGCCGTACAGGAACTGTTCGCGGGTGGTCATGGCGCGCGTCCAGGGCTGCAGATTTCCATCGACGCCGTGCAGGCGGTGGAAGCGCCTTCACCGCTGGCGGTGCTGCGCTATCGCGAAGGGCATGCGATCGATGGCGGCGAGCCCGTATGGCGGGAATCGCTGGCGGTGCTGCGCCAGGAACAGGGGCGTTGGCGCTGGCTGGCGCTGCATGAGGTAACGGCAGCCTGATCGGTAGTGCCGGCCGCTGGCCGGCAACCGCGTACCGTGCCCGAGGTGGATGAAGTTGCCGGCCAGCGGCCGGCACTACCGGTTGCCAACGAGCGCAGCAGCTGGTCGCACATGTGCCATCAGTCCTGCCTGCATCCACCGCAGAATGCAAAGCCTGCACACACTTCACGGCTCAAGGCAGGAGTAGGCTTGAGGCTTTCCTGCCGGGAGGGGTTGTCCATGCGTGTGCGTGCCGTCGCTGTAGCCATTGCCCTTTGCCTGTCCAGCACCGTGCTGGCCGCCGAAACCCCGCCGATGACCCCGGACATCAGCGGCAAGCCCTTCGTTGCCCCCGATGTCGGTCGTGACTACGACAAGCGCGTGGTGATGGTGCCGATGCGTGATGGCACCAAGCTGTATACGGTGATCGTGGTGCCCAAGGGCGCCCGCAATGCCCCGATCCTGCTGACCCGCACGCCCTACGATGCCGCTGGCCGCGCCAGCCGCAGTGATTCGCCGCGCATGCGCGACCTGCTGCCGCAGGGCGACGAGGTGTTCGTCGACGGCGGTTACATCCGCGTGTTCCAGGACATCCGTGGCAAGTACGGCTCCGAAGGCGATTACGTGATGACCCGGCCGTTGCGCGGGCCGTTGAACAACACCAAAGTCGACCACTCCACCGACGCCTGGGACACCATCGACTGGCTGGTGAAGAACGTGCCGGAGAGCAATGGCAAGGTCGGCATGCTCGGCTCGTCGTACGAGGGCTTCACCGTGGTGATGGCGCTGACCGACCCGCATCCGGCGCTGAAGGTGGCCGCACCGCAGAGCCCGATGGTCGATGGCTGGATGGGCGACGACTGGCTCAACTACGGTGCGTTCCGCCAGGTCAACTTCAACTATTTCGCGATGCAGACCGAGAAGCGCGGCAAGGGTACGCCGCTGCCCAACCTCGGCTATGACGACTACAGCACTTTCCTGCGGATCGGTTCGGCTGGCGACTACGCGCGCTTCACCGGCGTGGACCAGCTGACCTGGTGGAAGAAGCTGGTCGAGCACCCGGCCTATGACGGCTTCTGGCAGGGTCAGGCGCTGGACGCGGTGATGGCGAAAACACCGTTGAAGGTGCCGACCATGTGGCTGCAGGGCCTGTGGGACCAGGAGGACATGTGGGGCGCCAACCACGCCTACCAGGCAATGGAAGGGCGCGACAGCGGCAACAACCGCAATTACCTGGTGATGGGGCCGTGGCGGCACAGCCAGGTGAACTACAGCGGCAGCGAACTGGGCGCGCTGAAGTTCGACGGCGATACCGCGCTGCAGTTCCGCCGTGATGTACTCAAGCCGTTCTTCGACCAGTACCTGGTGGACGGTGCGCCGAAGGCGGACACGCCGCCGGTGCTGATCTACAACACCGGCGAAAACCACTGGGATCGCCTGAAGGGTTGGCCGCGCAGCTGCGACAAGGGCTGTGCCGCCAGCAGCAAGCCGCTGTACCTGCGGGCCGGCGGCAAGCTGGCATTCCAGGCGCCGGCGGCGGGCGAGGGGGACTTCGAGGAGTACGTGTCCGACCCGGCCAAGCCGGTGCCGTTCGTGCCGCGTCCGGTGCGTTTCGGTGACCGCGACATGTGGACCACCTGGCTGGTCAAGGATCAGCGCTTCGTTGATGGCCGCCCGGACGTGCTGACCTTCATCACCGAACCGCTGACCGCGCCGCTGCGCATCGGCGGCGCGCCGGTGGTGCACCTGCAGGCCTCGACCAGCGGCACCGACAGCGACTGGGTGGTGAAGCTGATCGACGTGTATCCGGACCAGGAAGCGTCGACGCCGGAGATGGGCGGCTACGAGCTGCCGGTGTCGCTGGCGATCTTCCGTGGCCGCTATCGCGAGAGCTTCAGCGATCCGAAGCCGCTGGCCGCCAACGAGGTGCTGCCGTACCGCTTCGACCTGCCCAACGCCAACCACACCTTCCAGAAGGGGCACCGGGTGATGGTGCAGGTGCAGTCCAGTCTGTTCCCGCTGTATGACCGCAACCCGCAGACCTACGTGCCGAACGTCTACCTGGCCAAGCCCGGCGATTACCAGAAGGCCACGCAGCGGGTCTGGCACAGCGCGGCGCAGGCCAGTTACATCGATCTGCCGGTGTATTGAGGCCCACAGGGTGACGCCGGACATGGCCCGGCGCTACCTGGGCCCGCGCGATGCACGACGGTTTTGGTAGTGCCGGCCGCTGGCCGGCGTTTCTATGCTCAAGGATAAAGGTTGTCGCTCGTCAGCAGCCCACTGTCGAACTTCCGAAAGAGTTCGGCAATTGATTCGGCGATGGGCTTTCCCCGGCTGATGTCGAGATCGCCCAGATCGAATGAGATGATCTGTCCGCGACTGAGCGGGCAGAGATCGAGCGCGATGAGCGTCGATCCACCGTCCGTTCCAATGCCCATCAGGTAGTCGCCAAGATAACGACGGATTTGGTAGCTGCGGTTGAGCTGAATGATGGTGTCGATGGACCATAGGTCGACATAAGCATGAGGGAACACGCAGCGCCCACCGTTTGACCAACGCAGGAGCTGCATGAATTCCTCTGGAATCGCTGCCTCGCTCCAATGTGCCTGTAAGCTGCGTAGATCGTCCTCATGCGCGCCTGTCTCGGGTAGCCATGGACTTTGGATGCATCGGATGAAGTAAGGCGTGCTTGGTTGATCTCGATTGTCCACGAGAAGTCCCTGTAGTCAGCCTTACTACGATGGCGCGGCCCATCTTTGGCGGCAATGGGCATATGCGACATGCGCAGAGATGTGTCGGGAATATGATCGCTTCCAGCGCGTGTCGACCAAGGTCGACACCTACCAGAGCGGAGCCATGGCAGGTCGATTCAGGTGGCTGCGGTAGTGCCGGCCGCTGGCCGGCATCCGCGATGGCGTGAAGCAGAAGCTGCTATCCGACCTTTGAGGGCCCGGTGCGCCAGCGGCTGGGTACCAGGCCGAAACGCTTACGGAATGCAGCCGCGAAGTTGCTGGGGTGGCGGTAACCACTGGCGGCCGCAGCCTGCTCGACAGTCCAGCCGTCTTCGCGCAGGCCCTGCTCGGCGTGGCGCATGCGTTGTTCGTGCAGGTAGTCGAACACCGAGCAGCCGTACTGCTGGGCGAAATGACGGCGCAGCGAACTTGGGCTCATGCAGGCCAGCTGGGCCAGTTCGATCAGACTATGGGCGTGGCTGGGATCGTCATGCAGGTAGGCACGCACGCGCTCCAGGCGCTCGCGCTGGCCAGCCCGCAGCGTTCGTACATGGTCGGTCTGCAGATCCTCGGCCTTCAGCCCAACGGCCAGCAGCTGCAGCGCGACGCCTTCGCGCCACAACGCGTCGATGCCGTCCTCCCATGGGCTTTCGAACAGCTGGCCCAGCACCGGCAGCAGGGTATGCGGAATGGCCCAGTGGCGGCATTCCAGGTGGGTGTTGAGCGCGGTCTCCAACTGTGGCAGCTGGAACAGGTCCGGATCGATCTGGCCGGGCACCATCACGCTGACGCCGCGCATGCGCGTTTCGCCAGGATGCGCACCGGTCATCTCAACCTGTTCGCGGTGGTGCGCGGTCATCGCCGTACCAGCACGCAGGGTGAAACCACCACGTCGCGGAATGCGCACATCGACCTGGCCCTGCAGCATCACGCGGATGGCCAGGCCGGGACTCTGCTGGGCGGTGGCGACATAAGGGAAGCGATTATGGACGTCGGAGGCGATCAGGCTCATGCCGCCGCGCAGGAACTGCTCGTTGACCTCGCCATGGCCGGCCCACTGGTCGTCACGCAGGTGTTCCGGGTCGGCGCGGTAATCGAAGCCATGGCGGTGGCCGAAGCGGCGGTAATCAGCAAAAGTGAAATATCGGGACATCGCTCGGCACGTGCTTTGGAGGTGGACGCTGGCATTACCTCGCCCACGCGCTCTGCAATGCAGATGCAGATCCCGTCGTTACCCGTGCAGACATGCTGGGAAGCAGGGGCGTGGGCACTCTGGATAGTGGGGGAACACCAGGTTGAATGGAATGTGTCGAAGAAACTGGAAACGTTTCCCATTGTCGCCTTGATTCGCGCGCTTTTGATTTCAATATGGTCAAAACGATTGACGAATACGGCCAAAGTGAAAATGCCGCCGAACATACGCCAGCGTTTTGCATGCATATCCGTACGCAATTCCATACATCAACTTGAGTTGAGGTTTCATGGCTGGAACGATCACCCGTAGACGCGATGTCGGCCGGGCCATCACGAGCGGGCGCGTAGGGTTGGGCGGTTGGCCATTGCAGGTCACATCGATACCCCCACTGATGGAGAACGCAGATGATTGACTACCAGCTCACCGGCAAGACCGCGATCGTGACCGGCGGCGTGTCCGGTATCGGCCTGGCCGTGGCGCAGACGCTGGCCGCATCCGGTGCCCGTATTTCGGTCTGGGACCTGAAGCAGGATGCAGTCGATGCCACCGTGACGCAGCTGCGCAGTGCCGGTGCACAGGCCATCGGCATTGCGCTGGACGTTACAGACGACGCGGCCGTGGAGGCGGCGGTGCAGCGCACGATCAAGGAACTCGACGGCCTGCATGTGGCAGTCAACAACGCCGGTATCGGCGGGCCGGCCGCAAGCAGCGGTGACTATCCGATCGATGGCTGGCAGCGGGTAATCGACGTCAACCTCACCAGTGTGTTCCTGTGCCAGCGTGCGCAGATCCAGGCGATGCGCACGGCCGGAACCGGTGGCAGCATCATCAACATGGCCTCGATCCTGGGCCAGGTGGGCTATGCCGGTTCCACCGCGTACGTGGCGGCCAAGCACGGCGTGGTCGGGCTGACCCAGACCGCCGCCTGGGAGCATGCAGCCGACGGCATCCGTGTCAACGCGGTCGGCCCGGGCTTCATCAGCACACCACTGCTGGAGAAGATGGACCCCAAGGTGCGCGCCACGCTGGAAGGCCGCCACGCGTTGAAGCGACTGGGCACGGCCGAGGAAGTGGCGGCGCTGGTTGCCTGGCTGGCCAGCGACGACGCCTCGTTCGCGACCGGCACATACTATGCGATCGATGGTGGTTATCTGGCGCAATGACCGAGTGCGTGAAGGTTACGCATGGCGATGGCCAGTAGATCCAGGCCATGCGTGGATGAGCGCATGCGGTGAAGAGGGCGTGCCATCGTCTTCACCGCCATCCTACGGCTGCCGAGCAACGCTCCGGGAAACACCCGGAGCCTGCCCATGGAACTCACCCAGGATGTCTCGATCCTGCTGCGCGTGGCCGCAGCAATGCTGTTCGGCGGCGTGCTCGGTGTCGAGCGCGAGATGGGCAAGCACGCTGCGGGCCTGCGCACCCACATGCTGATTGCCGGCGCTGCTGCGCTGATTGTTGGACTCGGCGATTCAGTGGCAGAGCACTTCCAGCAGGAGCGTTACCGCGACCTGCTGCAGGTCGACCCGGTGCGCCTGATCGAAGCCGTGGTCGCCTGCGTCGGCTTCGTTGCCGCCGGCACCATTCTGCGTGGGTCACGCGAGGATCAGGTCAGCGGCCTGACCACGGCCAGCTCGCTGATCATGGCGGCGGCCATCGGCATCGCCGTGGGCATAGGAAAGTACGTGATTGCCATCGGGGTGAGCGTGCTGTGCGTGCTGGTGCTGGCGGTGATGCGGCGGTTGGAGAAGAAGATCTAAGGGGTTGAGGGAGTGGGATCAGAGTCCCTTCGGGGGATCTGATCGTGATTCCAAGGCGGAGTTGAAGCAGTCAGGTCTGCTGCGAAGTGTTGCGCTGCAGGATGGCCAGTGCTCTGGCCAGCATCTGGTCAGGAACATCCGTCGTAGCGCCGTACAGATCTGCGATTCCCACTTCAACGCAGGAACAGATCAGGTCATTCAACTCCTCGTGCTTGTCTGTGGCGATCTGCCCCAACAGAGATGGCGGCAATGGATCGCCTCGACCCGCGATCTGAAGCTCTGAGCCTGCCTGATCCCAGTCTGGCAGGGCCATGGGTTCGCCCGAATCCGGATATGCGCGCAGGTGGGCGATGAGCGCATCCAAGCCTGCATGATTGAGAAGGTTCGCTTCAGCGTAGCCGGCCAGGCAGTCAGCTGCCTGTTGCTGCATGGACTGCAGGTCGCGGGTGGGGGCGAGTGTCATTCGTGTACCAGAGATGGGGCAGGATCCAGTGTGGTGGATGCGCGCCACTGTCTCAACCGTCTTAATGGTCGTACCAATAATTGATTCTAGCCCTATGGTCTAATAGGCTCTTCGCGCAATCAGCGGTTCAATCTGCGTCCGGTGGCTCCATAAATCCATTATTGGTACGACCAATAATGCTGGAGCCCATGACCGCCCACCCCTGCGGTGTTGAACCCGTCCCCAGTCGAGAGCCCTCATGCAGCCCTGGCAACACCTGTACGACCCCGCCGGCAACCTGTGGTTGTCCAGCCTGATCGCGCTGCTGCCGATCGCGTTCTTCTTCGTCGCCCTGGCCGTGCTGCGCATGAAGGGCTGGCTGGCCGGCACGATCACCGTGGCCATCGCGCTCGGCGTCGCCCTGCTGTTCTACCGCATGCCGCTGAGCCAGGCGCTGGGCGCGGCCGGTTTCGGCTTCGTCTACGGCCTGTGGCCGATCGCCTGGATCATCATCGGCGCGGTGTTCCTCTACAAGGTCTCGGTCAAGACCGGACAGTTCGACATCATCCGTGCCTCCATTCTGTCGGTCACCGAAGACCAGCGCCTGCAGATGCTGATGGTCGGCTTCGCCTTCGGTGCGTTCCTGGAGGGCGCAGCCGGTTTCGGTGCACCGGTGGCGATCACCGCGGCGCTGCTGGTCGGGTTGGGCTTCAAGCCGCTGTACGCGGCCGGCCTGTGCCTGATCGTCAACACCGCGCCGGTCGCCTTTGGTGCGATGGGCATTCCGATCATCGTGGCCGGGCAGGTCACCGGTCTGGATGCCTTCGAGATCGGCCAGATGGCTGGGCGCCAGCTGCCGTTCCTTACGATCATCGTGCTGTTCTGGATCATGGCGATCATGGATGGCTGGCGCGGCATCAAGGAAACCTGGCCGGCAGTGCTGGTGGCCGGTGGTTCGTTCGCCATCGCGCAGTATCTGACCTCCAACTTCATCGGCCCGGAGCTGCCGGACATCACCGCGTCGCTGGCCTCGCTGGTCTGCCTGACGCTGTTCCTGCGCCGCTGGAAGCCGGTGCGGATCTTCCGTTTCGATACCGAAACCAGCGCCGAGGCGGCCGCACAGGCGCTGGAGGCGCCGCGCTACAGCGTCGGCCAGATCGCCAAGGCATGGTCGCCGTTCCTGATCCTCACCGCGATGGTCACGCTGTGGAGCATCAAACCGTTCAAATCGCTGTTCGCGGCGGATGGCCCGCTGGAAAGCTGGGTGCTGAAGCTCCCGGTGCCGGGCCTGGACCAGATGGTGCAGAAGATGCCGCCGATCGTGGATGCACCGCTCAGCTACGAGGCGATCTACAAGTTCGACTGGTTCTCGGCCACCGGCACCTCGATCATCCTCGCTGCGGTGATCGCCATCATCGCGCTGCGCATGCCGGCCCGTTCGGCGCTGCAGACCTTCGGTGAGACCGTGCGTGAGCTGCGCATGCCGATCTACTCGATCGGCATGGTGCTGGCCTTCGCCTTCATCGCCAATTACTCGGGCCTTTCGGCGACGCTGGCGCTTGCACTGGCGCACACCGGTGATGCGTTCCCGTTCTTCTCGCCGTTCCTTGGCTGGTTGGGCGTGTTCCTGACCGGCTCGGATACTTCATCCAACGCCTTGTTCTCGGCACTGCAGGCGACCACCGCGCAGCAGATCGGCGTGTCCGACGTGCTGCTGGTGGCGGCCAACACCACTGGTGGCGTGACCGGCAAGATGATCTCGCCGCAGTCGATCGCCATTGCCTGCGCGGCGGTCGGCCTGGCCGGCAAGGAATCGGACCTGTTCCGTTTCACGGTCAAGCACAGCCTGATCTTCACCACGATGGTCGGCCTGATCACCCTGGCCCAGGCTTACTGGCTGACCTGGATGATTCCCTGAGCCATGCACGGTCAGCCGACCACCCGCTGCGCGCTTCGGGCCACAATGGCACCATGAGCACGCAACGTATTTCGGACAAGGTGGCCGCGCAGCTGCGCGGCCTGGTGCAGGAACAGCGGTTGCAACCGGGCGACCGGCTGCCGGCCGAGCGCACCCTGGCGGTGCAGCTGGGGGTCTCGCGCACCGCGCTGCGCGAGGCCATCGCGCAGCTGGCCAGCCAGGGCCTGCTGACCGCACGGGTTGGTGGCGGCACCTACGTGGCCGAACCCGCGGCGCGCGCGCGGCAGGCGCTGGATGAACCGCTGGCGCCGTACCTGCCGCTGTTCCAGGGCGACCCGGAATACCGCTTCGACGTGCTGGAGATCCGCCACGCGCTGGAAGGTGCCACCGCCTGGCATGCGGCGCTGCGCGCGACCGACGAGGACCGCAAGCGCATCGCCCAGGCCTTCCAGACCATGATGGACGCGCATGGCAAGGATGACCCCACCGGCGAAGCGGAGGCCGACGCGGCCTTCCACCTGTCCATCGCCGAGGCCTCGCACAACCTGGTGCTGCTGCAGGTGATGCGCGGCCTGTTCGACCTGCTGCAGACCAACATCTCGCAGAGTCGCGAAAAGCTCTACACCTCGGCGAGGACCTTCTCGCCGTTGTCTGACCAGCACCGCGAGATGATGGACGCGGTGCTTGCCGGCGACCCCGAACGCGCGCGCGCCGCCGCGCATGCCCACCTCGAGTTCGTGCACACCACGCTGCGCACCCTCGATGACAACGAAGCCCGGCGTGCGCGGGCCTCGCGTCTACCTTCCCCACACGGTTGACCCCATGATCATCTCCGCCTCCACCGATTACCGTGCCGCAGCGCAACGCCGGCTGCCGCCGTTCCTGTTCCACTACATCGATGGCGGCGCGTATGCCGAGCACACGCTGAAGCGCAACGTTTCCGACCTGTCCGACATCGCGCTGCGCCAGCGCATCCTGCGCAACATGTCCGACCTGAGCCTGGAAACCGAACTGTTCGGCGAAACGCTGGCGATGCCGGTGGCACTTGCGCCGGTCGGCCTGACCGGCATGTATGCCCGGCGCGGCGAGGTGCAGGCGGCGCGCGCGGCCGACAGTCGAGGCATCCCGTTCACCCTGTCCACCGTATCGGTGTGCCCGATCGAGGAAGTGGCACCGGCCATCCAGCGGCCGATGTGGTTCCAGCTGTATGTACTGCGCGACCGTGGCTTCATGCGCAACGCGCTGGAGCGGGCGCAGGCCGCGGGCGTGACCACCCTGGTGTTCACCGTGGATATGCCGGTGCCGGGTGCGCGCTACCGCGATGCTCACTCCGGCATGAGCGGACCGAATGCCTCGCTGCGCCGCATCGGCCAGGCCATCACCCACCCGCACTGGGCGTGGGACGTGGGCCTGTTCGGCCGCCCGCATGATCTGGGCAACATCTCCACCTATCGTGGCAACCCGACCGGGCTGGAGGATTACATCGGCTGGCTGGGCAGCAACTTCGATCCCTCCATTTCGTGGAAGGACCTGGAATGGATCCGCGAATTCTGGAAGGGCCCGATGGTGATCAAGGGCATCCTTGATCCGGATGACGCGCGTGATGCGGTCAAGTTCGGCGCCGATGGCATCGTGGTCTCCAACCACGGCGGCCGCCAGCTCGATGGCGTGCTGTCCACTGCGCGTGCTTTGCCGGCGATTGCCGATGCGGTACAGGGCGATCTGAAGATTCTCGCCGATTCGGGCGTCCGTACCGGCCTGGACGTGGTGCGCATGCTGGCGCTCGGTGCCGATACCGTGCTGCTGGGGCGTGCCTTCGTTTATGCGCTGGCCGCGCAGGGCGAGGCCGGCGTGGCCAACCTGCTGGACCTTATCGCCAAGGAGATGCGCGTGGCGATGACACTGACCGGTGCGCGCCGCATCGCTGACATCGGCCGCGATTCGCTGGTCAGCCTGCCATGAGTGGCCACGATGCCGTGCTGGCACAGTTGCGCGACGCGGTCGGCAGCCGCCATGTGCTGACCGGCGACAAGGCCACGCGCCGCTTCCGTCGCGGCTACCGCTTCGGCGACGGCCCGGTGCTGGCGGTGGTGCGCCCGGGGACGCTGCTGGAGCTGTGGCGTGTTCTGCAGGCGGCGGTGCAGGGGGGGGCAGCGATCATCCTGCAGGCGGCCAACACCGGCCTGACCGGTGGCTCGACCCCGGATGGCAACGACTATGGGCGTCCGATCGTGCTGGTCAGCACGCTGCGCCTGACCGGCATCCAGCTGTTGAACGAGGGCCGCCAGGTGCTGTGCCTGCCCGGCGCGACGCTGGACCGCCTGGAGCAGACGCTGGCACCGCTCGGCCGCGAACCGCATTCGGTGATCGGCTCGTCCTGCATCGGTGCGTCGGTACTCGGTGGCATCTGCAACAACTCCGGCGGCGCGCTGGTGCGCCGTGGCCCGGCCTATACCGAACTGGCACTGTACGCGCAGGTCGATGCGCAGGGCCAGCTGCAGCTGGTCAACCATCTGGGCATCGCGCTGGGCGATACGCCCGAGCAGATCCTGCAGCGCCTGCAGGCGGGCGACTACCGTGCTGCCGACGTTGGGGACGGCGATGGCCGCGCCGCCTCCGATCCACGCTACGCCGAGGAAGTGCGCCGGGTCGATGCCGATACGCCGGCACGCTTCAATGCCGACCCCAGCCGCCACTTCGAGGCAGCGGGGTCTGCCGGCAAGCTGGCAGTATTCGCGGTGCGCCTGGATACCTTCGAGAAGGAGGCCGCCGAAGTCTTCTACATCGGCAGCAACCGCACCGACAGCCTCACCGCGATCCGGCGCCAGCTGCTGACCGGCTTCGAACGCTTGCCGATTGCCGGCGAATACATCCACCGCGATGCCTATGACATCGGCGAGCGCTACGGCAAGGACAGTTTCCTGCTGATCGACCGCCTCGGCACCGCCCGCGTGCCGGCCGCCTTCGCACTGAAGAGCCGCGTCGATGGCTGGTTCGAGCGGTTGGGCCTGCGCGGGGTGACCGACCGGGTGATGCAGGTGCTGACCGGCCTGCTGCCCTCGCACCTGCCCAAGCGCATGGGCGAGTTCCGCCAGCGCTACGAGCATCATCTGCTGTTGAAGGTCTCCGCGCAGGACGCCGCGGACACCGAGGCCTGGCTGCGCGGCTTCTTCGCCGACCATGAGGGCGACTACTTCCACTGCACGGCCGATGAGGGGCGCAAGGCGTTCCTGCATCGCTTCGCTGTGGCCGGCGCCGCGGTGCGCTACCGCGAGGTACACCGCGACCAGGTGCAGGACATCGTCGCGCTGGACATCGCCCTGCGCCGCGATGATGCCGACTGGTTCGAGCAGTTGCCGGTCGATATCGATGGCCGCCTGCTGCACAAGCTGTATTACGGGCACTTCCTGTGCCACGTGTTCCACCAGGACTACATCGCGCGCAAAGGCGAAGACCCGATGGCGATCGAGCATGCGATGTGGGCGTTGCTGGACCAGCGTGGCGCCGAGTATCCAGCCGAGCACAACGTCGGCCACCTGTACCCGGCCAAGCCGGCGCTGGCCGGGTTCTACAGGCAGCTGGACCCGAGCAATACGTTCAATCCGGGCATCGGCCAGACATCGAAGGCGAAAGGGTGGGGTGGCTGCGACTGTAGTGGGCATTAGCGGCGCACTCTCTGAAAATTCGGATCTCTTGCATTCATCACTGATCGGGTTCGCACTA
The DNA here is from genome assembly GCF_051983905.1 of Stenotrophomonas sp. STK17_22. NCBI lineage: Bacteria > Pseudomonadati > Pseudomonadota > Gammaproteobacteria > Lysobacterales > Lysobacteraceae > Stenotrophomonas > Stenotrophomonas sp. STK17_22. Next base: position 3,082,169 of record NZ_CP197010.1, on the reverse strand, counting down.
GGCTGAGGTCTTGGCTGAAACGGATACAGAACCAATGCAGAGTGCGGATCAGATATGGGCGTCCATCAAAGCGTCGCTTCACGAGAAAAATTGTCTGGATGAAGTGCAGTTGCGACCGGGAGCTTCCGAAAGCGAGTTGGTTGAACTGGAAGCTCAGCTTGCAGTCGCTTTGCCAGATCTGCTCAGGCAGCTGCTGATGATTCACGACGGGCAGGATGGGGCCGGGCTTCTGTTCGGCACTCAGATGCTCTCGTCCATGGAGATCAGGCGGCAGTGGCAGGGTTGGCGTGAGATCGAGGCCGACGGCATGAACGAGGACTGTGCGGAGTTCATGAAGTCCAGTCCTGCGGGGGTGGTGAAGCCGATGTATACCAATGCACGTTGGATACCGCTGACTCACGATGGTGGCGGCAATCACATGGGATTGGATTTCGATCCCGATATTGACGGTGCTGAAGGACAGATGATTGCCTTTGGTGCGGATGAAGAAACCAAGTACCTTCTTGCTCCCACTTTCGCTGACTTCGCTGAGAAGGCTGTGGAGTGGATCACTCAGGCAAGCTGGGATGGTGAGAATCTCGAGTCGACAACTGATGACGGCTTCGCTCCCCCGGCCATTCTCCGTACTGCTGGAGGGGCGTAGTTGGGAGCGCCGTTCTGACAGGTAGTGTGCCGCTTGGGTTCCGGTTGACCGGGCTGGTCGCGATCGTTCCGTTATTCCTGCGCTACCATCTTGATTCCACGAGCAGGAATCTCATCCATGCCCCCCGTCCTTGCCCGCACGACCGTGTGCGTTGCACTGCTGGCCACCCCGATGCTGGCGCTGGCGCAGGGCTCGATCCTGCCGCAGCAGCGTGACGCTGCGGGCAATGTGATGGAGCCGTTGGGGCAGGTGCTGATCGCCAGTGAGACGGGGCCGGTGGGGCTCTACGAGTGCACGCGGGACGGCAACTGGTGCGTGCGCGTGCAGCCGGTTGCCAAAGATGGTGACCGGCCGACCGTGCTGGAAGTACTTGAGAAGGCACCGGGCCAGGGCACGCCACACACCTACCACGTCAGCATCGACGTGCCGCAGGAAAGCGAGCTGTCGCTGTGGCCGTGGATCGTGCGGCTGGCACCTGGCGTGGGCAGCGATGAACCGGTGACCGACCCGCAGCAGCGCGCCCGCCAGAATGTGCTGGTGGGTGGCATCGTCACGTTCAGCGCCATGTACTCCGGTGGAGGTGCCGACGCATCCACGCTGCAACTGGCACGCGTGCGCCACCTGCAGGACGACATCCAGGTGGACGACGACGTGTTGACCGTGCCATGGCTGGGCAATGCGATGATCCTCGCCTGTTTCAGCGAACAGGACATCAAGCAGCGCGCAGGTGCCTGCCATGACGAATACGGCTTCTCGGCGAAGCTGGCGCTGGATACGGTCGCCGAGGGCATGCCGGTGCTGAGCTACCAGACCGTGGCGACCCGGTTCCCGGCCGGTGTTTCGCGCTTCGAGGATTCGCTGGCCAAGGGGCCGTTGAAGAAGCAGGATCTGCGCACCGAGCAGGACCCGGCGTGCACCTACACGCGGCTGTTCCGCTTCAGCGATGGGGTGTTCCACCCCGACCACGCGCTGCCGGACTGCGCGGGGTATACCGAACCCTGAACCTTGTAGAGCCGGGCCTACGCTCGGCTGGTCTTCGGATGCGCCGCGCGAAAAGCCAGTCGAGCATGGCTCGACTCTACAAAAGCCTGCTGCCGCGCTTACTCGCAGCGGGTGGACGTGATGATGTTGTCCTTATCCACGAACACGCGCAGGCGGTCCGGGCGGATGTCTTTGGTGGTGATGGTGCTGGGGCCGATCGGGTTGACCAGGCCGGCACCGCTCTCGCGGGACAGGCGACGGATGTTGGGCTCGTTGGCCGGCTGGCCGATCGCCCAGCCCAGCTGGCTGGCGTCGCAGCGGCCACTGCCTTTGACTTCCGGGCCAGGGGTGCTGACGCAGGCCGACAGCAGCAGGGCGGAGGCCGGCAGCAACAGGGACAGACGGAATGCAGACATGCGAGCGCTCCTGCGCAGGGGAAGATGGCGGGAACGATAGCACCGAGCGTGCGAAAGGCGTCAGCGCCCCGGTCATTGCCGGCACAGCGTGGTCATTGCATAGTGGGAGCAATGGCTGGCAGTACGCCAGCGGGCAGGCCGGGCCTTTCCGGCGCAGGTGTTGGATACGGTATGACGGCAGGCAGTTTCCGCGGCAAGGACAAGACGATGACGGCGCTGGTGTTGTCGTTGCTGGGCATGGCGTTTGCCGCCTCCGCCTCCGCTGCCGCTGCCGATCCGGAACCCGAGCAGGTCCAATCCCCGGTATTCGGTGCCTGGCGCAACCTGCAGACCGAATCCGGCTACGCGCCGGCGCAGCGTAACCTGGCCTTCGCCATGCTGCCGCAGGCGGCCACCCGCGGCGACCGTTTCGCCATCCTCGACCGCGAGGGCAAGCGGGCGGTGTGCTGCCTGCAGGTGGCCAGCCCCTCGCTGGGCGTCGCTGCGCTGCGCGGGGAGTACCACCTGCCGCAGGCCTGGGTGACGGACCTGAGCAATGGCCGTAGCCCTGCACGACCCTATGTGCCGCACGTCTATGCGATGCAGCGGGTGGACGAGCTGGCCGACTACAGCTTCGCCGATGTACCTGGCGCCTACAGCGACCTGGGTGGGCTGCTGATTCCGGAAGGTGCCGCGCTGGAGGCCGACGGCAGTGCCGTGCGCCTGGGGGACAGCCGCTACCCGCTGCATTTCCAGCGCCAGCCGCACGCCGATGACGATGGCGCGCTGGACCGCTACAGCCTGCAGGCCGGCGAGGGTGCCGCCCCGATCGTGGTTGAAGTGCCGTTCGGCACCTACTGATTGCAGCGTTGCACTGGCTAGAATGCAGCGCGGCGCTGTCTGCCGTGCCTGCTCCGTGAGTCGTGCCGTGTCCTTGCGCCCCTTCCTGCTGTCGTCCCTGCTGCTGTTGTCTGCCTGTGCCAGCGCGCCTCCGCCGCCGGCCCATTCCGATGCATTGTGGCGATTGATTGAACGTGACTGCCAGGGCGCCGAAGGCCCGCGTGGCGATTGCCTGCGGGTGGAGACGGCAGCAGACCGCCGCGATGTGCTGGTCAAGGACGCGCACGGCGACTACCAGTTCCTGCTGATGCCGCTGGACAAGGTCAGCGGCATCGAGAGCCGCAGCCTGTACCAGCGTGGTGCACCGAACTACTTCGCTGCAGCCTGGCAGGCGCGCAGCCACACCGAACGGGCGCTGGGCCAACCGCTGCCGCGCAACGTCGCCAGCCTGGCGTTGAACTCGCCGCACGGCCGCTCGCAGCACCAGCTGCATATTCATGTGGATTGCCTGCGTGCCGACGTGCTGCAGGCGCTGGATACGCATGCTGCCGCCCTGGGCAGCCAGTGGGCACCGCTGCCGGTGCTGCTGCGCGGCCATCAGTACCAGGCCCACCTGCTGCCGGGCGCAGAACTGACCGCCAATCCGCTCAATCTGCTGGCCTACGACCTCGCAGGCGTGGACGACGTCGGCCAGTGGAGCCTGGTTGTGGCGGGCCGGGACGCCGTGCAGGGCGGCCCGGGCTTCATCCTGCTGGCCACCCGTGTGGACGCCGGCACCGGCAACGAGGCCAGCGCCGAAGAGCTGCAGGACCACGCCTGCTCGGTGCTGACCGGTGCCGGCAACGCGCTGGAGCGGGTGCGCTAGTCCAGCATCCTGTGCTTGCTCCGCCACATGGGGGCGGTCAGCGCCAGCAGCTGGCGATCCTGCCAGCCATCCAGATCCAGATGATGGTCGCGCAGCAGGCCTTCCTGCTCGAAGCCGAAGGCCCGCAGCGCGGTGGCGAACGGATCACTGCAGTCCGGTGGCAGCATCACGAACAGGCGATGCAGGCCGACGTCCTCGAACAGGAACGGGCACAGCGCCTGCAGCGCCGCGTCGGCATGCGGGTGCCAATGCTGCAGCGACAGCAGTTCGGCGCTGCGCGCGTGTAGTGATTGCAGCCGTACGTGCAGCTGGTCCAGTACGTTGCCGTGCTCGTCATCGAACACCCCCAGCAGCAGCTGGTCGTTGTCCTGTTCCAGGCGTGAGCGATGCATGTGGGCGAGGAAGCGCGCTTCCTCATCGATGACGGACGGATCGCGGCGGCCGCGCCGGCGGCGGTCATCGAACAGGCGCCAGCGCGGCAGGTCGGCACGCTGGAAAGGGCGCAGGGTGACCGGTGCGGCCTGCAGCTGCAGCAGGTGACGGCGCAGCACCGGGCGCAATGGGGGAAGGAGGGAAGTGGGGTACGGGGTCATCATCCCCGGCACGATGGCCGTGCCTGCAGCCCTGCACCATTCAAAACATTGCAAAAGTGTGGTGGATGGCACTGCGGGTCTGATTCGGTTCAGGCATAAGGCCATCAGGCCTGGTCATTTCCGTTGAAACCCCCCATTCAGGACACTTTCGTTACGGGATCGTTATGCGCCGTACAGGCCGCTGCCCCCGTACCACCACCCGCCCAACTCCCCAGGAAGCCCATGTCCGCCTCCCACAAGGCGCTGCGCCCGCGTCCGCTGGTGCTCGCACTGTCGTCCCTGATGCTGGTCTCGATGCCGGCCTTCGCGCAGGAAAGCGCACCCACCACATTGCAGGAAGTGAAGGTCACCGGCTCGCGCATTCCACGCGCCAGTGTCGAGGGCCCGTCGCCGGTGACGGTGATCAGCCGCGAGCAGATCGATGCGCAGGGCTACCGCAATGCCTTCGACGCACTGAGCGCGCTGACCGAGAACACCGGCAACGTACAGGGCGAGGACTTCGGCAACACCTTCACCCCGGCCGCCAACACCATCAACCTGCGCGGGCTGGGCCCGAACCGCACGCTGGTGCTGGTCAACGGCCGCCGCCAGGCCGACTACCCGCTGGCCTACGAAGGGTCGGTGAACGTGGTCAACCTGGCCAACATTCCCAGTGCGCTGATCGAGCGCATCGAGGTCCTGGCGGCAGGTGCGTCTGCGGTATACGGCTCCGATGCGATCGCCGGCGTGGTCAACATCATCCTCAAGGACCGCTTTGAGGGCGTGGATGTGAACGTGCGCGCCGGTGGCACCCAGCAGGGCGGCGGCGACAACCAGCGCGCGCAGGTGGTCGGTGGTAGTTCCGGCGAGCGTTGGGATGCGCTGTTCGGCTTCGAGTTCGATGTGCGCAAGGCGATCCACGCGCGCCAGCGCGATTTCATGGATTCGCTGGACGATGATCCGGCCGGCAAGGCACCGCAGGCGACCGCGATCGCCTATCGCCGCAATGCCGCCACCGGCCGCAACATCGATCCGGGCGTCACTGGCTGCGACGGGGCGTCTGACATCTATGGCGGCAGCGTGTTCCGCGCCTTCAACCCTCGCCAGGGCTGGTACTGCGGCAGCAACGAGGCCGCCGCCAGCTACTGGACCGTGCAGACCCAGAAGCGCAACCTCAATGGCTATGGCCTGCTGACCTTCCACGTCAACGAGACCACTGACCTGTTTGCCGATGTCGCCGTGGGCAGCGCGCGGATCTACAACAACACGCGTGCGCCGACCTGGACCTCGGCCCGCAACTACTTCTACAACCAGACCACCGGCAACCTGGAAAGCTGGTACCGCCGCTTCGCGCCGGAGGAAATCGGCGGGCTGCCGCGCAATGCCAACCGCTTCCTGGAAAACTCGTGGTCGTTCAACGTCGGTGCACGTGGCCAGATCGGCGACAGCGGCTGGGACTATGAGGCGGTCTACAGCCGCTCGCGATATGAGAACCGCACCCGCCGCCCGGTGCTGCTGGCCGGCATCAACGAATACCTGCTCGGCCCGAAGCTGGGTGTGCGCAACGGCGTTGAGGTCTATGCGCCGGATCCGGCGCGCCTGTTCCAGCCGTTGACCCCGAACGAATACGAGGGGCTGTCCGACTACCAGGAAAGCCGTAACGCGGCATGGCTGCAGACCTTCAGCGCCAGCGTCAATGGCCGCCTGTTCGCGCTGCCTGGGGGCGATGCGGCGTTGGCAGCGGTGGTCGAGGCCGGCAGCCAGGGCTACCGCAACCGACCGGACCCGCGCCTGGGCAGCGGCGAGTTCTGGAACACCAGTGCAGGCGTCGGCGCCGGTGGCGAGCGTGACCGCTACGCTGCAGGTGTGGAGCTGCAATTGCCGCTGCTGCAGTCGCTGACCACCACCCTGGCCGGTCGTTATGACCAGTACCGTGCCGGTGGCGAGCACATCGGCAAGGCCACCTGGAGTTTCGGCGTCGAGTTCCGTCCGATCGAGAGCCTGCTGATCCGTGGTACGGCGGCGACCAGCTTCCGTGCGCCGGACATGAACTACGTGTTTGCCACCGAAACCCGCGGCTACAACCCGGGCATGACCGATTACTGGCGCTGCCGCACGGCGGGCCAGTCGTACGACAACTGCGACTACAACGGCCTGTCGATTGATTACAGCAACCGCGCCAATGCGCAGCTGCAGCCGGAATCGGCCAAGTCGTATGGTTTCGGCGTGGTCTGGTCGCCGCTGTCCGGCCTGGATTTCAGCGCGGACTACTACGACATCCGCATCGACAACGAAGTGACCAGCCTCGATACCAGCCGCATCCTGCGTGATGAGGCCGATTGCCGCCTGGGCCGCACGCTGGGCGGCGAAGCGCGCGATATCGGTTCGCCGCTGTGCCAGGACGCGCTGTCGCGGGTGATCCGCAATCCGTCCAATGCCACGGTGCAGCCGGACCAGGTGACCCGCGTGCTGATCAATCCGATCAACGCGGCCTCCGAATCGGTTCGCGGTCTGGACCTGAAGGGCAACTGGCGTTTCGATGCCGGCCGCTATGGCCGCTTCACCACGCGCCTGGCCTACACCGTGGTGCTGGAGCACAAATACCGACAGTTCTCCGATGATCCGGAGCGTGACATCCGCAATTCGCTGGATGACTACCAGTGGCGCAGCAAGGCCAACGGCAGCATCACCTGGAACCAGGGTGACTGGACCACCACGCTGTACGGCAACCGCTTCGGCTCGCTGCCGAAGACCGATGGCAGTGGCCGCATCGCGCCGTACATGACCTACAACGCCAGCGTGTTCCGCCAGTTCGGCGAGAACCTGTCGGTGGGTGTGATCGTCAACAACCTGCGTGACAGCCGCCCGCCGGCGGACAAGAACGGTGGCGGCTGGCCGTTCTACCCGGTCGGCAACTACGACCCGTATGGCCGCCAGTACTGGGTGCAGCTGGACTACCGGTTCCGCTGATTCCGCAGGCGAACGAAAGGCCCAGCATTGCTGGGCTTTTCTTTGTGCAGTGCACCCGTGTTGCCGCTGCGCGCGAGGCATGCTGTGGCGCTACCCGGAGGAGGATGCGCATGGATGTCAGGGTGTGGAGTGTGATTGCGGTGGTGGCCATTGCAGGTTGCAGTGGCAGGCAGGCGGCCAGCGTGGAGGATGCCGCGGAGGTGGCCAATGCCGCGCCTGCGCAGTCTCACGCGCAGCCAGCGGAGCACGCTGGGCCATCGCGCGCGGCAACGGCATCGAGTGCCACGACGGCTGCCGCTGGGCTCGCGCAACCGGAGGGGCACTTCCTCGAGGGCGAGCGCATGCTGCTGAGCGAGGGTGCGGTGTCCGTGCAGAAGAGCGAGGCGCTGCTGGGTTCCGACAAGGCTTTCGCGCAGGCGATCAGCCAGTTCGAGCGCGATGCGGCTGGCCACCCGGAAGTGCAGGACCTGACCCGGCTCTACAGGACGGCCGCGACCCGGCTCATCGGCAGCGACGGCACGCTGGTGTCTTTCGCCTGTGGCTACAGCCTGTGTGTTGGCGAGATCCGAAGCCGTACCGATGAGGATTTCAGTGCCTGGTCCGAGGCGATCGGCACGGACAAGGCGGCCCCGGTCTACAGTCTGACCACGGCGCCGATGACATGGGGCAGGGACCAGCGTGGTGGGCGCTTCGTGTTCTCGGTGGATCCTGCAGCCAACGCCATCACGGGCCCGTAGCCGGCGGATGCCCGGCGCCGCGGCGCGTTACGGAAGCGTCTGCTGCAGGTACGACTCGATGACGTAGCTGAAAGGCTGCTGCTGGCGGTCGCGCAGCAGGGCACGCACTTCCAGGATCACGCCGTGATCGCCTTCGCCCCGCGGCGGCCAGAACGTCTGGTCAGCCAGGGTCTGGCGCTGGAAGCCGAGCGGGCCGACCACGCGACCGAACGGTTCGTCGGTGCTGTCCAGCACCTGGTTCATGGCCGGGCTGAGGTGACCAGGCAGGTACCAGTTGTCGGCCTCGGACAGCACGCGGCTGCCGCAGACCAGCTGCACGCGGCGATAGCGCAGGTCGGTACCCGGCTTCACGCCCAGCGCCTGCAGCACGTCGGCGGGGGCAGGCTTGTCCTGGCCGTGTATGCGCACGGCGCGCACCCGCGCCTGTTCGGCCAGGCCGTGCTCGGCGCACCAGTGTTCCAGCGTGGCGGTGGCGCTCTGCCCGGACAGCACGCGCTGGTGCAGGCGCTCGACCAGCGCAGCCGGGGCGATCCGCTGCTGGCCCGGCGGCGACTGCAGCGGCGCGGCGGCCGCAGCATCAGTGGCGGACAGGCTGGCGATCGGAGCGGCGGCAAGCAGGGACGCGGCCTGCCAGCGGCGGAGACGATCGTGGCGGTCGGACGGGCCCATGCGGCATCACAGCGGAAACAGGCGCCCATGTTACCCGTTCAGGGGTGTGCACGGCGTGGCTGCGACCGGTTGTCGCAGGGGGAATCATCGTTCTGGTGAATGCGTGCCATCCAGATATTTCGTTGGCCGATGGCGCTATCGAGGCGCAGGATGGCGCCAGTCTTGGCTTTCCGGGAATTCCCGATGACCCTGCAGTTCATCCACGGTGGTGTTGACCGCGACGGCGCGCCACTGCATTTCCATATCCGTGATGGCCGCATCAGCGGGCTCAATGGCGAGGCCGCGCCGGCTGAAGGGGCGGAATGCGTCGACCTGCAGGGCTTTGCGGTGCTGCCCGGGCTGGTCGACGGCCACATTCACCTCGACAAGAGCTTCGTCGGCGACCGTTGGCACCCGCACCAGCCGGTGAACAGCCTGCGTGAGCGGCTGGCGGTGGAAAAGGCGGCAGTGGCGGCTGCGGCGCCGATGGTCGATCGCGCCGAGGCGCTGATTCGCCAGTGCAGCGGCTTCGGCACAGTGGCGATGCGCTGTCATGTTGATATCGATGGCAGCACCGGCCTGGGCCACCTGGAAGCGGTGCGCGAGGCCGCGCTGCGCTGCGCCGGCATCATGCGCATCCAGCTGGTGGCGTTCCCGCAGGCCGGGGTGATGTCCTGCGCGGGTACCGCAGCGGTGCTTGAGCAGGCCCTTGCAGCGGGTGTGGACGTGCTGGGCGGCATCGATCCGACCACGCTCGATGGCGATGCCGAGGGCCAGCTGGCACTGTTGTTCGGCCTGGCCGAGCGCTATGGCGTGCAGCTGGACATCCACCTGCATGAGCCTGGCGAAACCGGCCTGGCCCAGCTGCTGCGTATCGCCGCGCGGACCCGGGCCGCCGGCCTGCAGGGAAGGGTGGCGGTCAGTCATGCTTATTCGCTGGGCGAGGTGCCGCTGGCACGCGCGCTGCAGGTGGGCGAGGCGCTGGCGACGGCCGGCGTAGCGATCATGAGCAACGCGCCGGGCGATCATCCGTTCCCGCCGCTGCGCGCGTTGCATGACGCTGGTGTGCGCGTGTTCGCCGGGAACGACAACATCCGCGACTGCTGGTGGCCGTATGGCAACGGCGACCTGTTGCAACGCGCGATGCTGCTGGGCTACCGCTCCGGCTTCCATACCGATGCCGACCTGATGCTGGCGCTGGACATGGTGACCACCCATGCCGCGCAGGTGATCGGGCTGCCGCAGTACGGTCTTGTGGAAGGGCATCCGGCCACTTTCGTGGCGGTGCGTGCCGACCACGGCCCGGCCGCTGTGGCCGGGGTGCCGGTGGAGCGACGCGTGGTAGTTGATGGCCGTTGGCTGTAGATCCACGCCGGGCCAACCCGTGTAGCGCCGAGCCACGCTCGGCGGCTTTTCATACGTAATCGTCGGCGCGGGTAGCGACGAACTCTTCCAGCCACGCAAGCAGATGGGCGATGTCGATGAGCTCGCCCTGCTCGATGCGCTTGAGCAGCAGCGTGCTGGCGCCGATCTGCAGGCTGCTGTCGGCATAGCGCAGCACCGCGTCGATGCCCCAGGCATCGGTGACCTGCATCCAGGCCAGGCCAGGCACGCGCTGGGCCAGGGTGTCACCGAACGCCACGCCCAGCGCTTCCCAGCCATCGCCGTCATCACGGTCGATCAGCTCGGCATCGACCACGCGCTGCAGCGTGGTGGCCGCCAGCGGCCATTGCACCGGCAACGTCGGAAAGCCGGCGGCCACGCGCGCGGCGATCAGCGAACGCTGGTGCTGCAGATGCGTCTGCAGCGCAGCGGGCAGGGGATCGAAGCGGGTGGGGATTTCATCGGACATGGCGAGGCGCCGTGGGGCACGGAAACTTGGGCGACTGTAGCCGGCGATGTAGTGCCCTGGTGCGGCAGGTCTGATCAGATATCGATGATCAGTGCGCTAGATCCATGCCCGCGCTGGACAATGTGGCCGTCGAGGTTGCCGGCCAGCGGCCGGCACTACCTCATGTGCGGTGCTCAGTCCGGTTCGCGTTGCACCTGCCGCCACAGTTCGCTGGCCAGCGCTCGCACGGCATCATCGGCATCGGAGCGATGCAGCAGGCCGATCTCGTAGTTGTCGATCACCGGCAGCTCGCGCTCGCCATCGATGATGCGGTGTTCGCGGGTGACCGCGCGGCGCGGCAGCAGGCTGATGCCGATACCATCGGCCACCGCGCCCTGGATGCCACTCAGCGAAGAACTGGTGAAGGCGATGCGCCAGCGCAGGCCCAGCGCTTCCACGGCGTGGATCATCTCGTCGCGGTACAGCCCGCGTGGCGGGAAGGTGACCAGCGGCAGCGGGTCCAGCTGCAGGCAGCTGCTGCGCAGGCTGTCGATCCAATGCATCGGCTCGCGTCGGCAATGCACCGCCTGGCGGCTGTTGCGGCGTTGCTTGACCAGCACCAGGTCCAGCTCGCCGTGGTCGAAGCCCTGCGCGAGGTCGCGGCTGAGGCCGCTGCTGATCTCCAGCTTCACCTGTGGGTGGCGGCGGCTGAAGGCGGCCAGCATGCGTGTGGTCTGTGCGTTGACGAAGTCCTCGGGCACGCCGATGCGCACTGCGGTTTCCACGGTGGCGCCGGCCAGCGCCTGTGCCATTTCCTCGTTCAGGTCGAGCATGCGCCGCGCATAGCCGAGCAGGGTGTGGCCGGCATCGGTGGGGTGTACGTCGCGGTGGCCGCGTTCGAGCAGGCGATGCCCGGCCAGTTCCTCCAGCCGGCGCACCTTCTGACTGACCGTGGACTGGGTCGAATGCAGGCGCGTGGCCGCAGTGGTGAAGCTGCCGCAGTCGGCCACCATCACCAGCGCACGCAGCAGGTCCAGTTCGAACAGGGTTCTATTCGATTTGGCACTGTCTTGCATTTGAACATTTCACTTCTGGATACCCAGGCCGACTTCTACCATGCAGGGCAGGGGCCGGCAATGCCCGGCTGTTGCTACCGTCGCACGGCGTTCCGTGGCGACGGTCATGAGGAGACACCGTCATGCGCGTCCATCGTTCCCCTGGCTGGCCTGCGCCGTTCGCGCGCGTGCTGCTGTTGTTCCTGCTGGCCATGGTCTCCCCGGCCTGCACCGCAACGTCCAAAGCCGACGTCGATGGCCGCCTGCGCGATGCTGCCAGCCGTGGCGATGCCGATGCGCTGCGACAGGCGATCGAGGATGGCGCCACGCTGGAGGCGCGTGATGGCCAGGGCCGTACCGCGCTGCTGCTTGCCACGCATGGCAACAATGTAGACGCCGCGCGTGAACTGATCGAAGCCGGCGCCGACGTCAATGCCAAGGACGCCATGCAGGACAGCGCCTACCTGTACGCCGGCGCGCGTGGACTGGACGAGATCCTGGCGATGACCTTGGCGCATGGCGCCGACCTGCGCAGCACCAACCGCTACGGCGGCACCGCCTTGATTCCCGCCGCCGAGCGCGGCCACGTCGCCACCGTGCGCACGCTGCTGCGTGCCGGCGTCGCTGTAGACCATGTCAACCGCCTGCACTGGACCGCGCTGCTGGAGGCCATCCTGCTTGGCGATGGCGGCGCGCGCCACGTGCAGATCGTGCAGCTGCTGCTGGAGGCCGGCGCCGACCCCGAGCTGGCCGACGGCGACGGTGTGACGCCGCTGGCGCACGCGCGCCAGCGCGGCTACACCGGAATTGAAACCCTGCTGCGCCAGCACGGCGCGGTCCGCTGAATGCACACCCCTTCCACCCGCACGCTGGGCGTGCCCATCAGGATGCTGTCCATGTTCCGTTCCCGTCCGTTGTCCCTTGCCATCCTCCTTGCGGTGGCGCCGCTGTCGGTGTCTGCTGCCGAGCGCGCCGACCTGCTGATCCGCAATGCCACCGTGGTCGATGTCGAGCACGCCAGCACCTTGGCCGGGCAGAGCGTGGTGATCCGTGGCGAGGACATCGTCGCCGTCGGCCCGGACGCGCAGCTGCGCAGCCAGTGGAGCGCGGCCCGCCAGATCGATGCCAAGGGCAAGTACCTGATTCCGGGCCTGTGGGACATGCATGTACACTTCGGTGGTGGCCCGGCGCTGATCGAAGAGAACAAGGCGCTGTTGCCGCTGTACATCGCGCACGGCATTACCACCGTGCGCGACTGTTCCGGCGATCTGCCCGAGCAGGTACTGCAGTGGCGCGGCGAGATTGCCAAGGGCACGCTGTTCGGCCCGCGCCTGCTCAGCTCGGGCGCGAAGATCGAAGGCATCAAGCCGGTCTGGAAGGGCACGATCGAGGTGGGTAGCGAGGCTGACGCCGACAAGGCGATCACCCGCCTGCAGCACGACAAGGTTGATTTCGTGAAGATCACCGACAGCACGCTGAAGCCGGAACTGTTCCTGTACTCGGCCAGTGCTGCGCGCAAGGCCGGCTTCAAGGCCTCGGGGCATATTCCGATGGCACTGACCGTGGAGCAGGCGGTCGATGCGGGCCTGGCCTCGATCGAGCATCTGGATTATGCATTCAAGGCCGGCAGCAAGGACGAAGCGCAGATCGCCGCCGACTTCGGTGCCGGTCGCATCGACCGCGCCGAAGCCAACCGCCGCCTCGACGCCAGCTTCGATCGTGACACGGCGATGCACGCCTACCGCGATTTCGCCAAGCGCGGCGTGTTCGTGACCCCGACCCTCAACGGTGGCCGCATCCTCGATTTCCTTGACCAGGATGACCACGCCAACGATCCGTACCTGGCCTACATCGGCCCGGGCCTGCGCGCGACCTACCAGTGGCGCGTGGACCGCGCGGCGAAGGCCACGCCGGCACAGATCGAAGCGCGCCACGCGCAGTACCACCAGGTGGCCGCGGTGCTGCCGATGCTGCAGGAAGCCGGTGTGACGATCATTGCGGGCACCGATGCGGGCTTCCTCAACTCGTTCAACTTCCCGGGCATCGCCCTGCACCAGGAATTGCAGCTGTTCGTGAAGGAAGGCCTGAGCGCACCGCAGGCGCTGTCGGCCGCAACCCGTTCCGGCCCGGCCTGGTTCGGCCAGATGGACCGCTACGGTGGTGTCGCACAGGGCAAGGCCGCCGATCTGGTACTGCTGACCGCCAACCCGCTGCAGGACATTGCTGCCACCGAAAAGATCGACAGCGTGATCCTGCGCGGCAACGTGTATGACCGCGCCGCGCTGGACAAGATGCTGGCCGAAACCAAGGCCAGGGTCGCAGCGTGGAATGTCGAGGCTGCGAAGACGCAGTGATCGACAGGGGCAGAGCCCTTCCCGGTGGGAAGGGACCCGACCCTGGGGCCTCGAACGGAATCCACGCCATGCGTGGATGAGCCCCTTGCTTCCGGCACGGGAACGATCCGGTGCGGGCACCTAGCATGGTGCCCGTTTCCGGTTTGAATCCCTGCATGCCTGTTTCCCCTGACTTCCTGCTGCCTGCCGCAGAGCCGCCACTTTCGTTGCCACGCCCGTGTTGGGTGATGCTGGCCCTGTGGGGGCTGTTGATCGCCACTGCGGTGCCTGCAGTACACCTGAGCCAGACACCCGGTGGTCTGCTGCCGGCGGCGTTGTTCATCCTGGGCGCCGAGCTGCCCTGGATGCTGGCGACGCCGGCGTTGTGGGCAGCGTGCCGGCGCTGGCCACTGCCTGGACGCCGGCATCTGATTGGCTGGCTGGGTCTGGGCCTGCTGCTGACCCCATTGCTGACCGCACTGGGATGGACCTTGGGCCACCTGCTGCTGCAACAGTGGCAGGCGCGACCCTGGCCTGCACCGGCGCAGGTGATGCGTGCGATCGGTATCACGGCGTTGTTCGCATTGCCGACCTTCATCGCGGTGGCGGGCGTGGGTCATGGCCTGGCCGGGTTGCAGCGCTTGAAGGCGCAGTCGGAGGTGCTGCGGCAGGCCCGTGAAGCCGCCCTGCGCCAACATCTGCAGCACCACTTCCTGTTCAATGCACTCAACGCCATTGGTGGCCTGGCCCTGCAGCGCCCCGGCATGGCGGACATGGCGTTGGCACAGCTGTCCTCGCTGCTTCGCGATACCCTGCAATGCCCGCCGCATCGCGCCCTGGCCGATGAGCTCGGAGCCGCCCAGGACTATGTGGCCCTGCAGTCGCTGCTGCGCGACGAGGCACTGCAGCTGCACCTGCAGGCCAGCGCCCAGGCCCTGGCGTGGCAGGTGCCGGGCCTGCTGCTGCAGCCGTTGATCGAGAACGCGGTCCTGCACAGCGGCTGGCAGCCCGGTGATGCGCCCTTGCGGATCGAGCTGCATGCGCAGGTGGAAGGAGGCCTGCTTGAGGTGACGCTGTTCAATCCCTGCATGCGCCCCTCTACGAGCGATGGCCTGGGTACTGGCCACGCTGCGGTGCAGCGGCGGCTGGCGTTGTCGGGAGGCAGGCTGCAGGCCGGCAGCGAGCACGGTGGTTACCGTGCACGGCTGGTCCTGCCGGAGGTCGTCGCATGACGCGTCCATTGAGTGTCATGCTGGTGGATGACGTGGCGCTGGCACGTGACCGCCTGCGCCAGTTGCTGGCGGGCATTCCGCAGGTCAGGGTCGATGCTGAAGCCGCCACCCTCGCGCAGGCACGCGAGCAGCTTCAGGGGCGCCGTTTCGATCTGCTGCTGCTGGATCTGGTCCTGCCCGACGGTCGTGGCTGGGAGTTGCCCCAGCAGCAGCCGGCACTGGCCGCGCACACCATCTTCGTGACCGCGCTGCCGCAGCATGCGCTGCGCGCGTTCGAACTGGGCGTCGCAGACTATCTGCTCAAGCCGGTGGCAGCGCAGCGGTTGCGTGAAGCGATCGAGCGCGTGCGCCGCCTGGCAGGCCTGGCACCGCGTACGGAGGACTGTGCGCAGACCCTGGCGGTGCCTGGTAGTGGTGGTGTCCAGTATGTACCGCTGGCGGAGATCGACTACATCGACATGGCCGGTCATTACGCGTGCGTGCACGTGGGGCAGCGACTGCACCTGCTGCGTGAGCCGCTGGCGCAGCTGGCCAAACGGCTGGCGGATGGAGGACTGTTGCGCGTGCACCGCTCGGCGCTGGTCAACCCGCTGCGGGTGCGATCACTGATCGAGCGCCACAACGGTGATGCGCTGCTTGAACTGGCCGATGGCGTGCAGCTGCCGGTGAGCCGCAGCTACCGGCCGGTGCTGGAGGCGGCCTTGGCGGCACGCGCCTGACACACGGCTGGTGCCTGCAGCGGCACGGTTGGTGCCATCGTCGCCGAAGTACGCAATCCGGTCGTTGCGGCCAGTGCACCCTGCGCCTTTCCAGATCAGGGTGGAGCATGCGGATGCGGTGGTGCTTGGGTGTGTTGCTGGGCGTGCTGGCGCTGCCTGCGTTGGCCGATGTGCGGGTCATTGTCGATGACCATCAGGGGCGCGCTGATCGTATTCCAGCCATTAGGGTTGAGGGACTGGCGGCGGCCGAGGTGGTGCAACTACGGTTGTCGATGCGGGACAGC
The DNA here is from genome assembly GCF_051983905.1 of Stenotrophomonas sp. STK17_22. Taxonomy (NCBI): domain Bacteria; kingdom Pseudomonadati; phylum Pseudomonadota; class Gammaproteobacteria; order Lysobacterales; family Lysobacteraceae; genus Stenotrophomonas; species Stenotrophomonas sp. STK17_22. The sequence goes on along the minus strand of NZ_CP197010.1, from coordinate 3,066,064 downwards.
CGGGGCCAGCGCTGGCAGTCACAGGCTGCACTGCGCGCGGACCCGCAGGGGACGGTCGACACCGCACGCAGCGGCTCGGAACAGGGAAGCTATCGAGGCGTCGATGCGAGCGCGCTGATCTGGTCGATGCAGCCGCAGGAAGGAAGGGCCAACGCACTTCCCCTGCAGTGGCAGCGCTCCGATGACGGCTTGGGATTCCAGTCGCAGGCCTTCGAACTGGAGGTGGAACATGCAGGTTCGGTAGTCGCACGGCGGGCCCTGCAGCGCCATCTGATGCTGCCGGGCGTGCAGGTGCAACGGGTCGAAATCGGTGGCCGCGAAGCACATCTGTACCTGCCATCGGGCCAGCAGGCTGATGCACGGGCGCCAGCATTGGTGACGCTGGGCGGTGCCGAAGGCGGATTCGACGGTGGTGACCTCTATGCCGCCTGGCTGGCCAGCAACGGCTATGTCGCGGTGTCGGTGGCGTGGTATCGCGGGCCGGGCGTGCCCAAGGACCTGATCGAGGTTCCGTTGGAAACCGTACGCGACGCAGTGCACTGGCTGCAGCGCCATCCCCGGGTGGATCCACAGCGGGTAGGGCTGATGGGAGGCTCCTGGGGCGGCATCGTGACCATGGCCACGGCGGTGCATCTGCCTGAGCTCCGCGTCGCTGTGTCCTGGGTAGGCAGTCCAGCCCCGTTTCGTGGCATCGCCCGTGACGTGGCCCCCGCCGATTTCCGCGCGGTGGACCGCTCGCCGTTGAGCTGGCAGTGCCGGCCGCTGCCGTGGCTGCCGTATCGCGAGGAGGTTGACTGGGGGAGGCCGGGGCCGCAGTGGGAACCGGCATTGCGTGCGGCGATGCTGCCCATCGAGAACATTGCTGCACGCACGTTGTGGATCGGAGGTGGTGACGATCGGCTGGGTGACTCAGGCACGATGCTGGCTGTTGCGCAGCGTCGGCTAGCAGCGGCAGCGCGTAGTGACCGTGACCGTTTCCTGTACTACTCAGATGCGGGGCATCTGATCACACCGTTTCTGCAGCCGACCACCCATCGCCATGATGTAGGCCCGTACATTGAAGTGGGGGGCACGGCCGAAGGTCATGCCCGCGCGGACCGAGAGGTAGGGCCAGCGGTGCTGGCGTTCCTTGCCGAGGCGCTGTAGCCGAAAGTGCGGCCCCCTGTTCTTCCTTCCAGATGTTCGATTCCGATCCGATTGAGCTTCATCCACGCATGGCCTGGATCTACCGTGTCGACCAAGGTCGACACCTACCAACAGCCATCGGAATCTGTCAGAGGTGGGGCGGTGTCGGAGTGCGGGGTGTCAGCCGCATGGGCCCGAGGCATGCCTCGGGCGGGTTGGGCAGGATGCCCAGCCCCGCCGATCCTCAGGAAACCTGCTGTTGCTGTAGAGGTTGCCGGCCAGCGGCCGGCACTACCGCAGGTGCAGGGCTGCAAGCCCTGCCGAACAACCCCTAATCGTGACCGCTGTCGTCCAGGCTGATGATCCCGCGCCGCAGCGCCTGGGTCACCGCATGCGTGCGATCACCCACGCCCAGCTTGTCCATCAGGCTCTTCATGTGCGCCTTCACCGTCTGCTCGGAAATCTGCATGCGCTCGCCGATACGCTTGTTCGACAGGCCGCCGGCTACATGCCTCAGTACCTCGGTTTCGCGCGGCGACAACCGGTCTTCCACCACATGCGCGGCGATGCTGGCCGCCACCGCCGGGGGAATCGGTGCGCGGTGGCCGCCAGCGACCATGCGGATCGTATCGACCAGCTCATGGCGGAGCATGTCCTTCAGCAGATAGGCGCTGGCGCCGGCCTGCAGTGCCCTTACCGCACGTACGTCACCGCGGTAGGTGGTCAGCACGATGATGCGGGCGCGCGGGTCCATCGCGCGGATCCGCACGATGGCCTCGACGCCATCCAGGCGTGGCATCTGCAGGTCCATCAGCACGACGTCCGGCTGCAACTGCTGGTAGCGCGCGATGGCTTCCTCGCCATCGGCGGCCTCGCCGAGCAGGCGCAGGTCGGCATGGGCGCCCAGCAGCGCCGCCAAGCCGTCGCGCAGCAGTGGGTGGTCGTCGACCACCAGCACGCCGATCGGGGCAGGGGACTCAGTCATGGTTTGCTTTACTCCAGGGCCAGCGCCAACGCGATGGACGGCGGTGATACAGGCGCCGGGCAGGAACCGCCAGCGCGACTTCGGTGCCAAGCCCGGGGCGGGTCCACAGCTGCAGTTCGGCGCCGAGGCGTTGCGCACGCTCACGCATGCCCTGCAGGCCCCAATGGCCATGGCCGGCATTTTCGTCGTCGATGCCGACGCCATCGTCGCGCACGTGCAGCAGGAAACACCGCGTGCCGTAGGACAGCTCCACTTCGATCGCGCTGGCATGGGCATGACGCAACGCGTTGCGGATGGCTTCGCGTCCGATCAGGAACACTTCCTCGGCGGCATCGGCCTGCAGCGCTGGTGTTGCGCCTTCCACGGTCAGGCGCAGCGGATTGGTACCGTGCCCGGCGTATTCGGCGTGAACATCGGCCAGCGCCGAAGCGAGGTCGCGGCCCGCGAAGGGACCGTCACGCAGTGCGTTGACCCGCTCGCGGCCCTCGGCCAGGTTGCGTTCGGCCAGCTGCATCGCCGCTTCCAGCTGGCTGCGCACGGGCTCTGGCGTCTGCGCGGCCTGGCTGATTGCATGCAGGCGCAGGATCAGGCCCTGGCTGCCCTGCAGCAGGGTGTCGTGCAGGTCGCGGGCAATGCGTTCGCGTTCGCCATTGCGTTCCTGCAGGCGCGCGCGGAACAGCGCGGCCAGCTGCCCGCTGCGGATGCGCACCGCCATCACCAGCAGTGCGAGGATCGCGGCCGCACACAGCAGCTTGAACCACACCGTCTGCATGAAGGTGGGGGCGATGCGGAAGCCGCGACTGGCCGGTGCAGTGCTCCAGATGCCGTCCTCGTTGGCGGCTTCCACGTCGAACCGGTAGTTGCCCGGAGCGAGGTTGGTGTAATACGCGCGGGTGCTGCTGCCGGCATCCTGCCAGCCGTCGTCGACGCCGGACAGGCGATAGCGGTAGCGGTTGCGCTCCGGGCGCGCCAGCGACAGCGCCACGTAATCGATCTGCAATTGGCTGGTGCCGGCCGGAAGGCGCAGGCCATCGCGCAGTGGCTCGTGCTCACTGCCATAAAGCACTTCGCCGATGCGCACGCTGGGCGCCATGGTGTTGACGTGCGAGCGGGTGGTGTCCAGCCAGGCCAGGCCCTGGTTGGTGGCCAGCCACAGCAGTCCGTCATCGGCCAGCGTGGCGGTGGCGATCGGTCCGCTCTGCAGGGCGATGCCCGGCATGCCATCCACCGCATCGAACAGGCGTGGCGTCACCGGCAGCCCGGTCCGCAGCGTCCGTCGCAGCTCATCGCTCCCCAGCCGGACCAGGCCACGGCTGCCATTGAACCAGAGGTGTCCGTTCGGATCGGCCACCATGCCGGTGATGCCTTCCAATACACCGGCCATGTCGGTTCGCACCGGAACGAAACGACCGTTGCCAACGCGCGCAGCCAGACCGGCTTCGCCGGCGACCAGCAGCAGGTCCTGGTGATGCAGCATTGCGGTGATCGGCCCGACCGACAGGCCCTGGCTGGCATCGAAGCTCTCGATGTGGCCCGCGCTCATCCGGCGCAGGCGGCCGTCGGCATAGCCGAGCAGCAGCTGGCCATGGGCATCCAGCGCCAGCGATGAGCAGGCCTGCTCGGGCAGGCGGACCTCGCGCTGCCATTGGCCATGCAGGTAGTGCAGGACGCCGCGTTCACCCGTGCATACCCAGGCCTGCGCGTCGTCGGGGAACAGCAGGGCGTGCAGCGGTTGCCCGGTGAACGGGGCCGGCAGCGGGATCAACGAGGTGTGGCCGGCGACCGTGCGCGCAAGATTGACCCAATCGAACTGCCAGATCGGCGTGGGTGCCTGGCGCGCGGCGGCCTGCAGCTGCGGGGCACTGCCATCCAGCAGAGTGCGCCGCAGATCGTAGGGTTTGAGGTCTTCGCCATAGCCATACACGCGGCCATCGCTGGCCCGCACCAGCGAGCGGTAGGGATCACTCGGGCCCACTGCCAGGGTGTGCACGCTGCGTGCGCGGAAGCGGTTGAGGCCGAGATTGGTGCCAACCCAGAGATTGCCTTCGCGGTCGGCGATGATCGGCACCGCCGAGGTGGCGGTCAGCCCGTGCGGCGAATCGAAACGCTCCATGCGCACGGCGCGGCTGCCGTCGAAGGTGATGCGGGCGACGCCGCCGTGCGGGCTCATCGTGGCCCACAGCGCGCCATCGGCAGTGAACTGCAGGCGTGCAGCAACCAGTTCCGGAAGACGCCGCGCTTCACGTTCGCTGGCCGCCAACAGGCCCTGCGCGTTGGCCAGGGGTGAGGTGCCGCGCACCCGGTCGGCCAACCACACTTCACCCTGCGGGCTTTCGGCCAGCGTTGCCATCTGCGAGACCGCGATGCCGGTGTCCTCGAACGTGGTCTGGCCGGCCGCACGCATCCAGATCTTCAGGTCGGCCAGCACCCAGAACCTGCCCCGGCTGTCGTGCAGCACCCACTGCACACGGCGTTCGGGCAGTCCGGCTGCGGCCGGCAACGGCTGCCAGCGCTGTCCATCAAAGCGGCGCAGCCCGCCATTGATCGCCGCCCACAGCTGGCCCTGGCGATCCTGGCTGAAGCGTGGGACCACGCCGACCGGTACCCCCTGCTCGCGGCCGTAGTTGTGCAGCCTCCCCTGTGCGAACCGGCTGATGCCGGCCTGGAAGTAGCCGATCCACAGGGCACCGTCGGCGGCATGCGCCAGCGTGACCATGTTGGTGGACGGGAACTGGCTGCCGACGGGCGCTGCCTGCCGTTCGAAGCGACGGCCATCGAAGCGGTACAGGCCCGAGCCGGTGGCCAGCCACAGCAGACCGTCGCGGTCCTGGGTGATGTCCCAGATATCGCCGGGTGCACCCTGGCCGACCCGCCACGCGGTGTGCTCGTAACCGGGCAGCCCGCGGCTCACCGGCGGGCGCTGCACGGCAAAAGCGGGCAGGGCGGTCAACAGCAGCAGGCACGTCAGCAGCGTCGGCAGGCGACGCAGGAACGGGAAGGGGCGGCCACGCATGGCGCGCATTCTGGCAGGTGCGGGGCAGTCCGGGGTGACCCGAACGGGGTAGGCGGTCGCCGCCGCGGTCGGTTATCACGCCGGCATGCCCTGTGGAGCCCGGCCATGCAGCGCCTGTTCGTGATGTTCCCCGACCGCGGGCCGGGCATCGGCCTGCTGTGGCTGCGGCTGTGCCTGTCCGCGGCACTGTGCACGCCCGGCACGCATGCGGGCGGGTGGTCGGCGCTGTGCCTGCTGGCAGTGCCGATGCTCACGCTGGGTGTGTTGACGCCACTGGCCGCGCCGATAGCGGCCGTGGGCCTGTTCGCGCAGCAGGCGCCGTGGTCACAGGTGGTGCTGCCGCTGGCCTTGCTGGCGCTGGGCCCGGGTGCCTATTCACTGGATGCGCGGTTGTTCGGTCGTCGCCTGCTCGGGCGTCGGCCTCCCCCATTCGGGTAGGTGCTGGCCTCGACCGACGGGGGTAGGGCATCGTGCGGCGGCCATGCACCATGGGGCACCCCCTCGCGGCGTCCCGCATGGCCACCGTCTTTTCGCCCGATCCGCCCGCCGTGGCGCTGGCACCGCAGCAGGCCGCCGCATTGCAGCGCGCCCTGCGCTATGTCGATGAGCACCTGTCGCAGCCGCTGCGGGTGACAGAGCTGGCCGCAGCCGCCTGCGTCAGCCGCTTCCATCTGGTGCGCCTGTTCCGCAGCGGCACCGGCGCCAGCCCGCTGCGCTACGTGCGCCGTCGCCGCATCGAACGTGCGCGCCAGTTGTTGCCGGTCGCGCAGCTGCCGATGTCCTGCCTGGCGCAGCAGCTGGGCTTCTTCGACCAGAGCCATTTCGTCCGCAGCTTCCGCGCCGAGACCGGCTGCAGCCCCGGCCAGTACCTGGCCGGCGATGCGGCCCTGTTGCTTCCCCCTGATCGTGTTTCCAACGGAGTCCAACCATGAGCCTTGCCACCGCCACGCCCGCCCCGGCCCTGTTGTCGCCCACCGACCATGCCTTGGTGCTGATCGACTTCCAGTCGCAGATGGCATTCGCCACCCACACCATCGATATCTCCGCGCTGCGCAACAACGTGTCGTTGATCAGCAAGGGCGCCAAGGGCTTCAACGTGCCGGTGCTGCTGACCACCGTTGCCGAAGCGTCGTTCTCCGGCCCGATGTTCCCGGAACTGCCGGAGATCTTTCCGGGCCAGCCAGTGTTCGACCGCACCTCGATGAACACCTGGGAAGACCAGCCGGTGATCGACGAGATCAACCGCATCGGCAAGCGTCGCCTGGTCGTTGCCGGCCTGTGGACCAGCGTCTGCATCGTCGGCCCGGCGCTGTCGGCGCTGGCGCAGGGTTTCGAGGTGTATGTGATCACCGATGCCTGCGGCGATGTCAGCGAAGAAGCCCACGAGCGTGCGATCACCCGCATGGTGCAGGCCGGTGCGGTGCCGATGACCAGCGTGCAGTACCTGCTGGAGCTGCAGCGTGACTGGGCGCGTGGCGAGACCTACGAGCTGACCACCGGCATCGCCCGCGACCACGCCGGTGGCTATGGCATCGGCATCCAGTACGCCAAGCGCATGTTCGGCGCGCAGGAAGGCGGGCACTGAGCATGCTGGCTGGCCATGGCCTCGACCTGGCCCTGTTGATGCTGCGCGTGGCGGCAGGAGGCTTTCTGCTGCCCCACGCTCTGGGCAAGCTGTTCGGTTGGTTCGGCGGTCCTGGGCTGGCCGGCTTCGCCACCGAACTGCGCGGCTTCGGCCTGCCAGCGGTGGCACCGCTGCCGCTGCTGCTGGCCCTGCTGCAGGTGCTGTCAGGGCTGGCCGTGCTGCTGGGCTGGCAGACCCGCGTCGCCGCGCTTGCAGCGGCGGCCTTCATCGGCTTCACCGTTCTGTTGGCCCTGCCCAAGGGCTGGTTCTGGATGCGCGGTGGCAGTGAGTACCCGTTGATGTGGACCACGGTACTGCTGGCCCTCGCGCTGACCGGGCCCGGCGCCTGGGCACTGGACGGCCAACGCCTTCCAGGAGATCTCGCATGAGTCACGATCCACTCGATCACGGCCGCCGCAACGTGGTGCTGGCCGGCAGCGCCGCGGTGGCGCTGGGCCTGGCCGGCCGTGCCGGTGCCGCACTCGATTCCACTTCCAAGGAGCGTCGCATGAGCACGCTGGTCATCCGCAATGCCCGCATCACCACCCTTGACCCACAGCAGCCGCATGCACAGGCACTGGCCGTGCAGGAAGGGCGGATTGTCGCCGTCGGCAGCGACGAGGAGATCATGCGTGGCTGGGGCAATGAAGCGACCCTGATCGACGCCCAAGGCCGGCGCCTGCTGCCCGGCCTCAACGACAGCCATACCCACCTGATACGTGGTGGCCTGAACTACAACCTGGAACTGCGCTGGGACGGCCTGCGTTCGCTGGGCGATGCCTTGGACATGCTGAAGGCGCAGGTCGACCGCACGCCTGCACCGCAGTGGGTGCGCGTGGTCGGTGGTTTCACCGCCACCCAGTTCAACGAGAAGCGCCTGCCCACGCTGCAGGAGCTCAACGACATCGCGCCGGACACGCCGGTGTTCCTGCTGCACCTGTACGACCGTGCGCTGCTCAACCGCGCCGCACTGCGTGCCTGTGGCTATACCAAGGACACCCCGGATCCGCCGGGCGGCCAGATCGTGCGTGACTCGCTCGGCAATCCGACCGGGCTGCTGCTGGCCAAGCCCAACGCGCTGATCCTGTACGCGACCCTGGCCAAGGGTCCGAAGCTGCCGATCGAGTACCAGGCCAATTCCACCCGTCATTTCATGCGTGAGTTGAACCGTCTCGGCATCACCTCGGTGATCGACGCCGGCGGTGGTTTCCAGAACTATCCCGAGGACTATCAGGTCATCGAGCAGCTGCACCGCGATGACCAGCTGACCGTGCGCATCGCCTACAACCTGTTCACCCAGAACAAGGGCAAGGAAGTGGATGACTTCCGCGGATGGAGCGAGATGCTGCAGCCGCGGCAGGGTGATGACCTGCTGCGCCACAACGGTGCCGGCGAGATGCTGGTGTTCTCCGCGGCCGACTTCGAGTTGTTCAACGAGCCGCGCCCGGAACTGGCGCCGGAGCTGGAGCCGGAACTGCACGATGTGGTGAAGCTGCTGGTCGAGAAGCGTTGGCCGTTCCGCATCCATGCGACGTACGACGAGAGCATCACCCGCATCCTCGATGTGTACGAACAGGTCAACCGCGAGGTGCCGTTCGATGGCCTGCACTGGTTCATCGATCACGCCGAAACCATCACCCCGCGCAACATAGAGCGCATCCGTGCGCTGGGTGGCGGCATCGCCGTTCAGCATCGCATGGCCTACCAGGGCGAAGCCTTCGTCGAGCGCTACGGCGTGCAGGCCGCGCGGCATACGCCGCCGGTCAAGCGCATGCTGGCCGAAGGCGTGCCGGTCGGTGCCGGTACCGACGCCACCCGCGTGGCCAGCTACAACCCCTGGGTGGCGTTGTCCTGGCTGGTGACCGGACGCACCGTGGGCGGACTGGCCCTGTATGGCGATGAGAACCTGCTCGAACGCGAGCAGGCGCTGCGCCTGTGGACCCAGGGCAGCGCCTGGTTCTCCGGCGACGAGGCGGTCAAGGGCACGCTGAAGGCCGGCCAGCTGGCCGACTTCATCCTGCTCTCGGCCGACTTCTTCCGCGTGGATGATGCGCAGATCGCCGACATCACCAGCGTGTTGACCGTGGTCGGTGGCCGCATCGTGCATGCCGACGCCGACTATGCAGGGCTTGCGCCGCAGCTGCCGCCGGCCATGCCCAACTGGTCGCCGGTCAACCGGTTCGGTGGCTACCACGTCGGCGGTACCGCCACCGGGTTGGCCACCGCGCACCATCACCATCACGGTGTGGCCTGCAGCACCCACGGCGCGCACGGCCATGCGGCCCGGCATGCTGCACCCACCGACGACCTGACCGCGTTCTGGGGCGCGATGGGATGCTCGTGCTTCGCGTTCTGAGCCTGGCGCTGCTGGCCGCACCTTCGCTTGCACAGGCCTGCGACCGTGGTCATTGCAGCGACGCCGGTGACGGCCAACTGCAATGGGATGCGTCGCTGCGTGTGCGTGGGCTGTACTACGACCCGACCCGGTTCGGGATTGGCGGCGCAGAGGATGGCTATGGCCTGCTGCGCGCGCTGGCCTCGGCCACCTATGTGGAAGACACCTGGCAGGCGAAGCTGCAGCTGGGTGTGCATGGGGAGAATGGCAAGGCCGGCGGCCCTGGCCGTACCGACCGCAGCACGCTGGATGTGCAGCAGGCGTATTGGCGCTGGCAGCAGGGCGCGTTCCATCTGCAGCTGGGCCGGCAGGAAGCCGGCTATGGCAGCTCACGGCTGCTGTCGGTGCGCGATGGGCCGAACATCCGCCTGGCGTTCGACGGTGCGCGTGTGGGTTGGAAAGGCCGCCTGGGTACGCTTGATCTGATGGCATTGCGGCCAGTGGAAAACCGACCAGGTGCCTTCGATGATCGCGGCGAACACGGCGCCCACCTGTGGGGTGCCTATGCCACCACGGCACGTGGACAGGGTGCGGGACAGTGGGATATGTACCTGCTGGACTACCGCCGCGACGGCGCGCGCTTCGCCGCAGGCAGCGGTACCGAACGTCGGCACACTCTGGGCACGCGCTGGTTCGGCCAGGCCGGTGCACTGGACTGGAACAGTGAGCTGGTGGCGCAGGGCGGTGAACTGCGGACGACCGCCGGCACGCTCGATATCCGCGCCTGGACGCTGGCGACCGATACGGGGTGGCGCTGGACCAACCTGCCGCTGCAGCTGCGGCTGGGGCTGAAGGCCGACATCGCCAGTGGCGATGGCAATCTGCATGACGGCCGGCTGGGAACCTTCAACGCCTTGTTCCCGAAGTCGGCCTATTTCAGCGAGGCCAGCCTGCTGGCCCCGGCCAACCTGATGGACATCCAGCCGACCCTGACCCTGCGCCTGCACGACGCGGTGACGACGGAGCTGGGCGTACAGATGGCGTGGAAGCATCGGCGCGCCGATGCGGTCTACACCACGCCGGCACCGCTGGTGGCGTTGCCGGGCAGCGCCGGTGGCGCGCGCCGCATCGGTAATCAGTACAAATCCGAAACCCGCTGGCAGGCCAGCGAACACTGGCAATGGCAGCTGCAGCTGGCCTGGGTCGACGCCGGTCCTGCGCTGAAGCAGGCCGGAGGCCAGGACACGTTGTTCGCCTCGATCGTTGGAGCATGGCAATGGTGAACGCAACCGCGTCGCAACCTTCCGCACAGGCCGCAGGCGCCTGGTCCCCGCTGAAAATCCGGATGTTCCGCTCGATCTGGCTGGCGATCCTGGCCAGCAACATCGGCACCTGGGTCAATGACGTGGCCGCCGCCTGGGTGATGGCCGAGCGTACCGGTTCGCCGTTGATGGTGGCCCTGGTGCAATCGGCCACCACGTTGCCGATCGTGCTGCTGGCACTGGCCGCCGGAACCCTGGCCGACATCGTCGACCGCCGCAGGTACCTGCTGGCCACCCAGGGCTGGATGCTGCTGGTCGCGGCGGTGATGGCGGCACTGACCGCGATGGACATGCTGACCCCGCAACTGCTGGTGCTGCTGACCTTCTGCATGGGCTGCGGTGCGGCGATGGCGATGCCGGCACAGGCGGCGATCGTGTCCGAACTGGTGCCGCAGCCGATGCTGGCTTCAGCAGTGGCGCTGAACTCGATCGGCATCAACATCGCGCGCTCGATCGGCCCGGCCATCGGCGGCGTGATCGTCGCCCAGCTCGGTGCGGTCTGGGCGTTCGGTTTCAACGCCATCACCTTTGCCGCGATGCTGTTCGTGGTGTGGGGCTGGAAGCGCGACCCGAAACAGTCCAGCCTGCCGCCGGAAGGCTTCGGTGCCGGCCTGAAGGCGGGCCTGCGCTATGCTAGCCGTGCCGGACGGTTGCAGGCGGTGTTGATCAAGTCGGTCGGCTTCTTCTTCTTTGCTGCGGCAATGAATGCACTGCTGCCGGTGGTGGTACGCGGCCAGATGCACGGCGGGGCGGGGCAGTACGGCATGCTGCTCGGCTGCATCGGCATGGGTGCGGTGGGTGGTGCGTTGTTGCTGCCGAAGCTGCGCGCGCAGATGGATCGCGACCTGCTGGTGCTGCTGGCCACGCTGTCGCTGGCACTCAGCCTGGTCGGGCTGGCGCTGACCCGCAGCTGGTACGTGCTGCCATTGGTGATGCTGATCAATGGCTTTGCCTGGATCACCGTGCTGTCGTCGCTGCAGATTGCCGCGCAGACCGCAGTGCCAGCGTGGGTACGGGCGCGTGCACTGGCGCTGTACATCATGGTGTTCTCCGCTGGCATGGCGGCCGGTGGCCTGAGCTGGGGCGCGCTGGCGCAGCGCACCTCGCCGGAGCTGGCGTTGCTGGTGGCGGCTGCCGGCGCGGTGATCGGCGGATTGCTGGTGTGGCGCGTGCGCATCGCTGGCACCGAGGATCTGAACCTGCGTCCGGCCGGGCACTGGCCTGCACCGGAACTGTCGGTGCAGGTATCCAACGATCGCGGCCCGGTGCTGGTGACCATCGAGTACCGCATTGACGATGCTGATCGCGCCGCATTCCAGGCGCAGATGCGCGCACTGGGCACGATCCGTCGCCGCGATGGCGCCGTGGTCTGGGGTGTGGTGGAGGACGTGGCCAGCCCGGGCATCCACCTGGAGTATTTCGTGACCCCGTCGTGGCTGGAGCACCTGCGCCAGCACGAGCGCATCACCGCCGATGACAAGGCGATCCAGGAAGTGCTGCGCGGGCTGCATCGCGGTGAGCGTGCACCGGTGGTGCGCCATTTCGTCGGCGGGCATGACCCGCTGCCGAAGACCGGGGTCCCGCACCACCACAGCGATATCTGACCCAAAAAGGGGACGGAGGGGATTAAGTCGTTTGTGCACAAACGACTTAATCCCCTCCGTCCCCTTTTTGCGCGATCAATCCATCCCGATCCTGCGCAGCCGGCCAGCGGCCGGCTCTACCACAGGGGCGGCGGCGCTGGGTGGCGCCGCCGCCGCATGTCACTTGCGTGCGAACGCCAGCAGGTCGGCGTTGAACCGGTCGGCGTGGGTGACGGTCAGGCCGTGCGGCGCACCGGCGTACACCTTCAACTCGGCGTCCTTGATGATCTGCGAGGACAGCTTGGCTGAGGCATCGAATGGCACGATCTGGTCGTCATCGCCATGCACCACCAGCGCTGGCACATCGATCTTCTTCAGGTCCTCGGTGTAATCCACTTCCGAGAATTCGTGCACGCAGTCGTACTGGCCCTTGACGCCACCGAGCATGCCCTGCAGCCAGAACGAATCACGCATGCCCTGGGTAACGCTGTTGCCGTCGCGGTTGGCGCCGAAGAACGGCGTGGTCAGGTCCTTGAAGAACTGCGAGCGGTCACCGCCGGTGCCCTTGCGGATGCCGTCGAAGACTTCCAGCGGGGTACCGGCCGGGTTGGCATCGGTCTTCAGCATCAGCGGCGGCACGGCGCCGACCAGCACCACCTTGGCCACGCGCTTGCTGCCGTGGCGCCCGATGTAATGGGCCACTTCGCCGCCACCGGTGGAGTGACCGACCAGGATCGCGTCCTTCAGGTCCAGCGCCTCGAGCACGGCGGCCAGGTCGTCGGCGTAGGTGTCCATGTTGTTGCCGTCCCAGGTCTGGCTGGAGCGGCCGTGGCTGCGACGGTCGTGAGCGATCACGCGGAAGCCGTTCTGGCCCATGAACAGCATCTGCGGGTCCCAGGCATCGGACGACAGCGGCCAGCCGTGCGCGAACACGATCGGCTGGCCGGTACCCCAATCCTTGTAGAAGATGCGCGCGCCGTCGGCGACGGTGACGAAGTTGCTCATTGTGGTTTCCTTGACGGAAGGGAGGGAAGGCGCTGGCGTGGATGCCGGTGCCTTCGGCAGTACAGCGCAGCGCCAGACCGACGACTTGCACGGCTGTGCTGGATTACGCCGGATGTGACGTGTATCGCTCTGGCACGAAGCCGTGCCGGCATCGAGGATGGCGGCAGCCCTGACGAGGAGCCTGCAATGTCGAACGCGTGTTGGAGCCCGCTGTTGTACCTGCTGCTGGCCACGGGGGCGCATGCTCAGACCAACGTCTACAAATGTGTGGACGGGCCGCATCCGGTCTACCAGCAGACGCCGTGCCAGGGGCGCGCGGAATGGCGCTGGGAGGTGCCGGCGGAGCCGCCCTCGACAGGTGCGAGCGCGGCCAAGGCAGCGAGCCCAGCTTCAATGCGTCCGCGTGTGGTGCAGCAGCGGCGTGCGCGGGCTGCAGTGATACCGATCAGCGCGGATCCCGCCGCCTGTGAGCGCGCGCGGCAGCATCGTGGGAAGGTGCTGGCCAATGGCAAGCGCATGGACTTCGTGCAGCGCCGGCAACTGGACGATGCCGTGCATGAGGCGTGCCGTTGAAATGGAATGGTGCCGGAAACGACAACGGCGCCCGTAGGCGCCGTTGGACGGCACGCCAGGCGCTGGACCTCAGCGACCGTCGCTGGCGGCCGCCGGTGCCGGCGAGGGCACGCTGTCCGGCTTGGGCAGGCTCAGCTCCGGGTTGCCCTGTTCGGCCTGCAGGATCTGGATGCGGCGCTGCAGGGAATCCAGCTGGCTGTTGGTGCTCTGCACGTCGCTGCTCAGGCTGACCGCCTGCTGCTGGGCCTGCTGCAGGGCAGCGCTGACCTGGGCCGACTGTGCCTGCTGCTGTTCCATTTCCTGCTGCAGGGTGCGCAGGCGCTCCTCGTTGTAGGCCACCAGGCGCTCGGTATAGCGCTTGCCGGCTTCCAGTCGGGTGGTGTCGATGTAGACCTGGGCCAGCTGCTCTGACTGCTGCGCGAAGGTGCGGTAGACACGCTCGGCGTTGTCGACGGCATCGGTCTTGATCACCCGCCAGAAGTTCTTCTCCTGGAACAGGGCGACGTAGTAGGTCAGGGTGTTGGCATTGAACAGCAGGCTGGCGCCGTAGTTGCCGTTGTAGGTGGTGCGCAGCTCGGTGAGCTGGCGGGCATCCATCAGCTGCTTGAGCTCGTCAACGGTGTTGCGCACCACCGGTGCGGTACGTGCGGCCGGCTCTGCGGCTGCTTCGCGGTCGCCGCGGGCAGCCATCGCCGCCGGTGCCACCAGCATCATGGCCACGGCCAGCAGTGCCGCGCCGCGCGCGTGCCGGGCGAAGACCGCGCCCCCTGAAGTTTCTCGCATGTCTAGACCATCCACGGATGAGTGTGGGTTGAGATGAAGGTGGTTCCCCGCCGGGAGTCTAGCATGTGCGCGGGCGCCGCCAAGGGCGCCCGTCACGGGTCAGTAGACCAGCTGTGCGGGCGTGCACTGGATGGACTGGACATGCACATCCGTACGGCCCAGTTCCAGGCCCAGCACCTGCGCCAGCAGCGAGCGCAGCAGGGAGCCGACGCTGTTGAGCAGCGGCTTCAGGACGTCCAGGGCGGGCTTCAGCAGCAAGCACAGCAGGCCCGAACAACTGACCGGGCCATTGCCGGGGGCGGTGACGCCGTCGCCGGCGAACTGGTCCAGGAAGCCGTCGTGGGCGGTCTGCAGGTAAGACGCGAGGTTCTGCGTCATGCAGTTGTTGTAGGCCTGGTCGCTCAAGGAAATCAGCAGGCTTGCACACCGGTTGACGGTCAGTCCGCCGAGCAGGCTACCCAGCAGTGCCGGCAGCACGCCCAGCCCTTCGCCAGTCACAGCCGTGCGATAGCCTTTCCAGACCGAGCCATCCTCCCAGCATGTGAGCAGGCCCACCAGGCAGGGTTTTGGAACACCCTTGGGTACATCCCACGCGCCCAAGGGCTTCAACCCCCGCGTCTGGTCGCCAAGTTCAAGCAGCTTGATGGACGCATCGACGTCGTAGCGATTGCGACCAACGTTGGCTGCTTTCAGGTAGCGATCGGCCAACTGCGCTGCGGTCGAGCCCTGGCTCATGCCATCGTCGCGCGGATCGAGCACGCCGGACAGTACGCGCAGCAGTTCGCTGACCAGCTCGGACACGGCGGTGCCCACCTCCAGGGAGTTGACCTGGGTTGAACCGGTCGCGCCGGCGGGGAGGGTGAGGCTTTGCGTGTCGGTCAGCGTATTGACCTTGATGCTGTCATTGATCAACGGCGCGCCGAGCAGTGTGAGCATCTGTTCCTTCTGCAGGGTGTCGCCACAGACATTCTGCTTGGAGAACCGCTCGCTGTCGGCCACCTTGCCGACGCAGGCGCGCAGCACGGAAGACTCGACCTTGATCGTCGCCGTGGGAGGCGTGCTGCCACATTGCAGGCTGGTCAGGGTCGCCATTGCATTGGTCACGTCCGCATGGACCGGCAGCTTCAGGCGGATGCCCAGCAGTGAAAGCACGCCGCCTGCAACCGGAATGTTGTTGGTGTCGATGTCGAGGAAGACACGGATCTGCGCGTTGTAAGCGCGCGAGCCAACGCCACCGATGGCGATGGACGGCGGTTCCACCACAGCGGCTTTGGCATTGACCAGGCCCAGCAGGTTGAGTTCATCGACCGAGACCGCACGGCCGCCATTGGCGATGCTGATGCTGGTGCCGATCAGGTCCAGCACATTGACATCGGCCTGCAGCGCGCTGGAAATCGTTCCATCCGGCGCGACCACGCGTGCGAACAGGCCGCCACCGCTGTCATCGGAGCCGAGTTTCACCTCCAGCTGCTTGAGGTCGATGCCCTTCACGACCAGGGCATTTTCCAGTGCACTCAGGTCCACGTGGGCAACGCCCTGCTGGGTGAGCAGGTCAACGGTCGCCTGAAGAATCTTGCCCAGCTTGACCTTGCGGCCGGCCAGCAGATTGTTGAACTCCGCCACGCCCATGTTGACGTCGATCGGAATGCCCAGTGCCTGCAGCAGTCCATTCGGGGTGATATGCGCCTGTGCAAGGCCGTCGTAGCCGAGCAGGGTGGTCTTGTCGAGGTCGGCGCCCACCAGTTTCAGGACATTTCCCAGTGGCGTGTTGCCATTGATACGCAGCAGTTGCGAGCCGACACTGAAAACCGCCGTCGGTTCTGCACGGCGCGCTACCGCCTGGGCGGTCACGGTCGGCAGGCTGCTGTTCTGCCCGAAGAAGGGAAGCACCGCGCGGCGGGTGATGACACGGACAGCGTTGCGTTGATTCGCTGCATCGACGACCGGGCTGAAGTGCCCTTCGGTGGCGCGGGTCACGTTCCAGTTTCCGCAGCGGATTTCCAGGCTTCCTGCGAAGGTGTTCTGGGTGAGTGCGCTCTGCCGCGCAGCACTGTTGTCGCTGTTGTCCGAGGTGCACAGTTCCAGTCGCTGCGCTCCGGCCAGTGCAGCCAGATCAGCGACCTTCTGTGCATCGCGCTTGGCCCAGAACAGGTAACCGATCTCGATCAGGCCCAGCATCGCCAGCAGCGCCAGCATGACCAGCATCATGGTGATCGACATGCCGCCCCGTGGGCGGCTGAAACTGAACTGGCGTGGGCGTTTCATGGCCTACCTCAGCGTCCGGATGAGGATGATCCCTTGGACTTGGCGACATCGGCTTCAAAGAAGTCCGGGATCTCGTGTTCGAAACTCTTCATGTAGCGGGCGTAGCTCAGCGTCGCCTGGTCGCCGAGGATCGGCAGGTGCTGTCCGGCCTGTTGCCCCGATGCCTGCAGGCGGAACAGATTGCGCGTGGTATCGCCGATCTGGCTGCGGCCGGGCCGCGGGGCTGCAGTGCTGCCGTCGGTGTTGGCCACTGCTGCAGGCGCCGCCTGAGGCACCGGTGCTGGCGGGGCCGCCAGGTCCACGGTGGGCAGTGACTCGGACTGCAGCGGCTGCGAAGCCGACGCAGCCGGCGTGCTGCCGCCAAGCATCTGCCCGGTCAGCGGCTGTTGCTGCGCCTGCACGGCGGCGGCTGGCAGCAGGCAGATCAGAACGGGCAGCAGGCGTCGGGTCAGGGGCGTCGCGGTCATGGTGTGTTCCCGTTCGGGTGGTCGGAGGCGCTGAAGCGTTCCAGCATCGAGGGCGGCAGGCGCTGCGGATCGCGTTCATCGCGGCTGTCGCGGCGCGGTTCCGCCGCCAGTCGCGTGGCGCCGGGCGGGTTGCCGGCGGCATCGCTGGCGAGAGCACGGGCAGCGGCCGGCACGACTGCGGCGGCTGCCGCTGCGGCTTGGCGCTGCTGCAGGCGGGCACGGATCTGCGCCGCCTGCTGCTCGATGCTGAGCCGGGTCTCGTCGTTGAGGTTCGCTTGCTGGGCGAGGCGTTCGGCAGTGGCGGAGTCGCCCCGCAGTACCGCCCAGAGGGCGAGGTTGGCGGTGGCCTTGGCATTGCCCGGCGACAGCTCCAGCGCCTTGGCCAGGGGTTCGCGCGCGCGCTCGAACTGCCCGGCGCGCAGCCGCGCATAGCCCAGGTCGCCGAGATAACTTGTATTCAATGGCTGCAGTTCGGTCGCCCGCGCCAACGCCTGCTCACTGCCGGCGTCGTCGTCGCGGCGCGCGGCAATCAGGCCCAGGCCATGGGCGGCCGCGGCGGCCTGGGGGCCACTGGAAAGATCGCGGTACAGGGTGACCGCGGCATCGGCCTGGCCGGTCTCGCGCAGCGCGTCGGCCTGCAGCAGGCGCAACGCCGGCGGATCGCCGTAGCGCTGGCGGAAGGCGTCGACGTGGGCGAGCGAGGCATACCATGCGCCTTGCTGCTGCATGCGCTCGATCAGCTCCAGGTAGGCATTGCGGCTGTCCTGCGGTGCCGGTTCGGGCGCGGCCAGGCTGGGCGCGCGCAGGTACTTCGGCGTGGTCGATGCACAGCCGCTGGCGCCGGCAACGGCAGCCAGGGCAACAATCAGGCAGGAAGTGCGCAGGGCAGGCATCAGGGGGACCCCATCTTGGACATGGTGGTGGCCAGCGCGACCAGCGCCGGACCGGCAAGGACCAGCATCAACGCTGGCAGCAGGGTCAGCATCATCACCACGGTCATCTTCACCGAGAGCTTGCCGACCTTTTCCTTCAGCGTGTTGCGACGCTGTTCGCGCAGGCGGATGCTGAACTGCCGCAGGGGCTCCTGCACCGCGCCGCCATGGGCGTGCACCTGCAGGATCAGCTGCATCAGGCTGGTCAGGTCATCGTCGGCATAGACCTCGCTCAGCCGGCGCAGGGATTGTGCGCGGGTGCGGCCGTGGGTATAGGCGATGTTGGCCTCCTGCAGCTCGCCGCCGAGGACCGGCAATGCATCGCGCAGCTTGTCGCCGAGCGTCTGCAGGCTCTGGTCCATGCTGAAGCCCACGCCCTGCAGCAGACGCAGCAGGTCGATCAGCAGCGGCAGCTCGTTGTCGACCGCTCGTCGGCGCCGTTTCACCCAGGAGGAGAGAACGAACTTGGGCAGCAGCAGGCCGGCGGCGAGGGCGCCGATGATCACCATGATCCTGGCCAGCCCGGTGACGCTGCTGAATGTCAGCGCCAGTACCAGCACCAGCACGGCCAGCAGCAGGCGCAGGCCGAGGTAGATGGCCGTACCGCGGCGGGTGTTCCACCCGGCCAGATCCAACAGCAGCCGGTCTTCATTGGCCAGCAATGCCGTTTCCAGGCGGCCGCCGCTGAGGGCACGGCCGAAGCGTTCCAGCCAGCCCAGCGAATCGTGCCGCGCAGGCTCGGTGTCACGGGACGCCTCGCGCGGCTGCAGGGCGGTCTTCAAGGTGGCCGTTGTACGTTGCTCACGATGGCTGCGTACCCAGCCGCCGATACCGAGCAGGGCGATACCGGCGGCCAGCACGAGCAGGGAGAGGGCGAACCAGGCGCTGGCGCTCATCGGTTGTCTCCGGCGGGGCGAAGGGGGTTCATAGCGACTTGGCCAGGCGATACAGCAGGAAGCCACCGACAAGTTCCATGCCCAGTGCAAGCAGCAGGATCTTGTGGCCGAGCGGATCGTGCAGCACCGGCTGGAAGAAGTCCGGGCTGGTGATCGCCATCAATACCGCGCAGGCCGGTGGCAACAGGCCCAGCACCCACGCTGACATCCGCGTCTCCGAGGTGGTCGCTGCAAGCTCCTGCTGGGCCTGTTCCAGATCGCGCATGAAATCGCCCATGCGCTGCAGGATCTGGTCGGAGCGCCCGCCGATGCGCACGCTGACACCGATCACCACCGACAACACCTTCAGCACATCCATGCGATAGGGATGCGAGGCCTGTGCGAGTGCACGGTCCAGCTCCATGCCGCTGCGTGCAAAGCGCACCGTGGTGTCCAGCAGCCCGCGCAACGGCGCGCTGGTCTGCATCGATGCAACCTGGAACGCTGCCTGCAGGCTGTTGCCCAGTGCGGTCAGCCGCACCAGGTTGTCGAGGAAGTCCGGCAGCTGATGCAGCAGTTGCGCACGCAGCTTCGTGGTCCGCCGCATCACCCACAGCCAGCAGCCAAGCAGGTACAGCAGCAGGGTCAGCGGAAACATCCATGCGGTGCCCAGCCGCAGCATCGCCACCACCGACAGTACCAGCCCCGGTACCAGCAGCATGATGGGAATTTTCCAGCCGGTCTGCAGCCCTGCGCGCTGCAGCAGGCCATCCAGCGGCAGCACGCGGCGCCCGGCGCTGGCGGGCCGCGCCGGGTCGTTGGCAGCGGTGACGGACGGCCCGGCGGGTGCTCCGCCCGTGGCGCTTCCGCGCGAAAGCTGCTGCTCGGCGTGCCGCATTGAAACCTGGCGCTGCTCACGGCTGCTGGCCGTGCCCCACAGCCAGGCTGCCAGCGCCAGCAGCACCGCGATGATGCTCAGCATGCCCAGCAGCGCGCCGGTTCCCATGCTCAGAAGTCTCCGTAGAGCGATTCGCGCAGCTGCTGGCGGAACGGCTCCAGCTTGTGCGAGTGCGGATGGAAGCCCAGCCCGACCCAGCGATCGATCTCTTTGCCGTTGCCGTCGATCTGCAGCTCGTGGCGGAACATTTCCTGGGTGGTGATCAGGTTGTCGCTGACTCCGGTGATCTCGGTGATCGAGACCAGCACGCGGCGCCCGCTGCCCAGGCGCGAGATCTGCACGATGAAGTCGATGGCACTGGCGATCTGTCGGCGCAGGCTGTCCTCGCTGCCCTGGAAGCCAGCAAAGCCGGCCAGCATCTCGATCCGGTACAGGCAGTCGCGGGGCGAATTGGCGTGGATGGTGGCCATCGAGCCATCGTGGCCGGTGTTCATCGCCTGCAGCATTTCCAGCACCTCGGCACCGCGCACCTCGCCGACGACGATGCGGTCGGGGCGCATGCGCAGGCTGTTGCGGACCAGATCGCGGATGCTGACCGCACCGTGCCCTTCGGCGCCGCCGATACGGCTTTCCAGGCGAACTACATGCGGGTGGTTGAGCGAGAGCTCGGCGGTGTCTTCGACGGTGATCACGCGCTCGTTCGCGGGGACGTAGCTGGCCAGGGCGTTCAGCAGTGAGGTCTTGCCCGAGCTGGTGCCGCCGGACACCAGGATGTTGCAGCGACCCAGTACCATCGCCTTCAGCAAGGCCTGCATCGGCGCATCGAAGGTGCCCTTGGCCAGCAGTTCATCGGGGGTGAACGGGTCCTTGCGGAACTTGCGGATGGACACCATCGGTCCATCCACCGCCAGTGGCGAGATGATCGCGTTGAGACGGCCGCCGTTGGGCAGGCGCGCATCGACCATCGGATTGGAGTCATCCAGGCGGCGCCCAAGCGGGGCGAGGATGCGGCGTAGGATGCGCAGCAGATGCGTATCGTCGGTGAAGCGCTGGGTGGCCCGCTTGAGCTGGCCGCCCTGGGACACGTGCACATCCTTGAAACCGTTGATCAGGATGTCTTCGATGGACGGGTCGTGCAGCAGGTCGTCCAGCGGGCCGAAACCGGTCAGCTCCTTGACCAGGCCGTCGGCAACCACCTGCATCTCCTCTTCGTTGATCGGGATGCGCCATTCCTGGATGAAGCTCACCGTCTGCACCTGCACCCAGCGGGCGATGGTGTCGGGGGCCCAGGAATCGATGTCGATGCGCTCGTCCTCGATGCTGTTGAGCAGGTGCTCATGCGCGGCCGACAGCACCTTCTGGTACTGCTCGGTCTGCGCGAACGGCTGATGGCCCGGCGAGCTTTCGGGCAGCACCGGCCGGGCAACGGCATGCGGGAACGGGGTTACCTTGTCTTCCATTGCGATCCACCCAGGGCAAGGGAGAGTCTTTCCCGCAGGCCCTGCGCCTGGACCGGGCAAGCAGCCGGATCCAGGCGCGAAACCAGCGGGGCGAGGGCACGCAGGTAGGGGTCGCGCGGCGCATCCTGCAGCAGCAGGTGGCCCTGGCTGGCAGCCAGGCGCACGCGCGGTCGTTCGGGAAGCGTGGCAAGCAGGGGAACCTCGAAGCGGCGCGCGATCTGCTCCGGGCCCATGCCGCTGCTGTCATCGTGGCGGTTGATCACCAGCTGCAGGCGCTTCTCGCGTTCGCGCTGGCCGGCAAGATGCTTCAGTGCCTGGTCGAGCGACACCAGTGTGGCAATGGAGGCATCGGTGACCAGCCAGATCTCGTCGGCCTGGTCCAGCAGCAGCGGCGGCAGCTGACGCAGCGGGCAGCCACCGGCATCACACAGCACGCTGGCGAACACGGTGCGCAGGCGCTGCAGCAGCGCACCCGGATCGGACGGCGGTACCGCATCGCTGCCGCTGGCGCGGTCCAGCAGCACCAGCCCGGAATCGTGACGGGCCATGGCCGTACGGGCGAGGGTGGCGTCGATGCGACTGGCGTTGCGCAGCGCGTCTTCGTAGTGGAAGCGGCTGTCCAGGTTGAGGTACAGGGCGAGGTCGCCCGAAGGCTGGGCCAGCTCCATCAGCAGGCCATCCTGCTGCAGTGCCTCGCCCTGTGCCAGTGCACGGGTCTGCTGTGCCAGCACCGAAAGATGCGCGGCCAGCGTACTGGTGCCGACCCCGGCGCGCACGCCCAGCAGGACGATCAGGCGGGCCTTGTGCGCCTGCTGCGCGGCGGCAGCCGGTCGTGGTGACAGGGCGCGACGCAACGCGGCCTCGATGCCGACGTTGTCGCTGTCCAGGTCCAGCACATCACGCAGGCCCGCCCGCAATGCGATGACAACGCCTTCCACCTGGCCGGCACTGGTGGCACCGACCGCGACCAATGCCAGATCCGGCTCGGTCTGCTGCAGTTGCTGCGCCAGCACGCTGGAGGCGGCCGCATGTTCCGGGCGGAAGTCGAGCAGCACAAGGCTCTGCGGCCCGCGTTGCAGGTCCTGGGCGGAGGTCGGCGTGCTGCTGTCCTGCCAGTGCAGGGTGGTGGTTGGCGGCAGTTTCGCCGCCAGCCGGGGCAGCAGTTCGCGATCCATTCCGTACAGGACCAGGTTCATCGGCGGTCCTTGCGGATGCAGCGGCTGGGCAGTGGCGTAGGGCATGGGCGTGGTATCGCAGGCATCATGGAATCAGCGTGAGAAGCCGGGCACCGGGTCCTGGCTGATAGGACCCAGCAGCCAGGCGCCCCATTCGGGCATGTGCGGCTTGGCCTCGCGGTCGCCGGGCAGCGGCAGCTCGGTGTTGCGTGCCAGCGGCTTCACCAGGCGTGGCGTGACGATGATCACCAGTTCCTTGTCCTGGCGCTTGTAGTCGAAGTTGCGGAAGAACGAGCCGATGATCGGCAGGTCACCCAGCAGCGGGATCTTGCCGACGCTGGAAACCACGTTGGAACTGACCAGGCCACCGATCACGAAGCTCTCGCCATCGCCCAGTTCGACCGTGGTGTCGGCGCGGCGGGTGGTGATGGAGGGAATCTGCACGCCGTTGAGCGCGATGGCGTTGCTGTAGTCCAGGTCGCTGGCTTCCGGTGCGACTTTCAGGGCGATGCGGTTCGGTGCCAGTACCGTCGGTGTCACGGTCAGGCCGATGCCGAAGGGCTTGTAGGTGATGGTGGTGGTGCCCAGTCCCTGCGGTTCCAGGATCGGCAGCTCGCCGCCGGCCAGGAAACTGGCGCTCTGCCCGGACAGCGCGACCAGTGTCGGTTCGGCCAGCACACGCGCCATGCCATTGCTCTGCAGCAGGTCGACGTCGGCATTCCACAGGCCCTTGGTCGAGCCGAACACCAGGCGGAAGGCCGAAGAAATGGGCGATTCGGCTTCGTTGCCGGAGTTGCCTTCCTTCATGCCGGGCAGGATGCCGGTATTGCCCGGCAGCTGGCCGCCCGGGCGGGCGAAGCCGTAGGCGAAGTTGCCATTGCGGTTCTGGAAGCTGATGCCGATCTGCTTCAGTGCGGTCTTGTTGAACTCGACCACCTTGACCTCGACCTGGACCACGCCGCCGCTGCTCACCGTGGATGCGTCGGCAAGCAGGCCATCCTTGCCCAGGGCCATGGCGGCAGTCTTCTGCTCCTGCATGTGCGACAGCACGCTCTCGGTGCTTCCCTGCAGCAGGCCCTGATTGTCCTGCTGGGTGAATACCAGCCCGTTCGCGCCGGCATCGGCCGCACCCTGCACCGCACTTTGTACCCGCACCTGCAGGCGCTGTGGTTCGGTCTGCTTGCGGTGCCAGAGCAGGAGCGTGGTGGTGCCCGGCGCCTTGCCGACCAGCAGGGCCTGGCGTTGGCCGCGCAGCATCACGATATCGGCCACGCCCGGATCGGCAATGGCGACCCGCTCCAGATCACCCGGCAGGGTCCAGGGGCGCTGCTCACGCGCCTGCAGCACCAGGTCGTCGGCGGCCACGCTTGTCGCCGGTGCCAGCAGCACCAGCAGCAGGGCCAGCCAGCGCTGGCGGGGGGAAGGGCGTGGACTGCGGCGACGTTCGGTCATGGATGCGCTCGATGCAGGTCAAAGGGAACCACGGGGGGCGGAGCTGTCACCTCGGATGATTTCGATGCCCGATGCGCGTGGGGCGCTGCGCCGTGGTGCGGGTGCGTGTGCCGGGGCATCCTGGGTGCTGCGCGCGGGCGCGTTGCTGCGGCCGGCCAATGCATCGCCGTCGATGCCGGCGAAGGCGTGATTCTCTGGCCGCTGCAGCGCAAGCTGCTGTTCCGCATCCAGGCCACGCAGGGGATCAATCACCCCGCGTGCCTGCGGGAACAGCGCCAGATCGGGCTGGCCGGAATCGGCAGGGTTGCGCAGGGCGAGGAACAGCTTGCCCTGCTGTGCACCCAGCAGCAGCCGGTTGGCATCGGCCACCGACACCGCCAATACCGCGCTGCGTGCCGGCTGGGCGGTCCCGCTGCCCGTGCTCTGGGTGCTGCTGCTTCCGGTGATGTCGGCGGCGCGCGGATCGTTGCGGCCATCAGCCTCGTTGCTGGCAACAGCGTCATGGTTGGCCGGGGCGATGTCCTGCTGGCCATAGCTGAGCACGCGCAGGCGCGACAGCAGCAGGCGCGTCTGCGCTGCGTCGGCCGGGCCGCTGGGGTTGGATTGGGCAGTGCGCAAGTTGAGGAACACGTCGACGAAATCACCGGGCAGGATGCGGTTGCCGGCCCCCACCAGCTCGTCGACCGGGACCGCGAGTGCGCGTTCCCCGGGGCGCAGCTGCAGCGAGAATCCCTGCGCGAGTGCGTTGCTGCTGATCGCCGTGCCTTCGGCGATGTCCTGCACCGGCACCTTTCCGACCACGGCGGAAATGCTGGTGGCGGCACCGGAAACCGGGGCGCTGCGCTGTGCGAGACGCAGTCCGTTGGCAGAGATCGGTTCGCCGGCCGGCAGTCGCGCCACCGCTTCCACCACGGTGATCGCCTGGGCTTCGCTCTGCGTTACCGGGGCAACCGTTGCCGGTGCGGCCGGCTTGCGCCCGATCATCAAGGCGATCACCGCCAGCAGCACGGCCAGCCCGATCAGGGCGACGGCAGCAATGCGGGTCAACTTGAGCATGGAACCGTCTCCTGTACCGAACGTCAGTTGCCGCTGCCGAGGTCGAGCTGAGCGACCGCGACGCTGCGGATGGGAGCCCGCATCACCCACTTGTAAAGCGTGGCGGTGCCGGGCAGGAAGGGATGGCTTGCGTAGTCGTAGCTGACCGTCACGGTCATGCACTGGGCGCTGGCCAGTCCGGCGCAGGGGGCCTGCGCGGAAACCAGAATGGCGTTGTTTCCGCCATTGCTGCAGTCGACCGGCTGACCCGAGAAGTTCAGCAGCCACTGCATCGAACTACGCGCTGCAACGCAGGCGGCAGTACGGCGTTCGTTGGCGCTGCCATAGCGCAGCGATGCACGTGCACCCTCGGCCGAGGCGGTTGCCAACGTCTGCTGGGCCGCCATGATCATTACGCCGGAGAACGTGAACAGCAGCAGCGGCAGCAGGCCCAGCATCAACATCAGCGCGAACTCGATGCTGGCCGCGCCACGTTGCCGGCGTCGGTTGTGGATGTTCATGCCACACCTCCGTACGTGCTGATCAGGACCCAGGCGATGGCGGATACCGCCAGGTAGGCGGCGTAGGGAATGCCTTGGCGTCCCTGGCGGGCGCTCTGCATCCCGCGCAGCGCCGGGTGCGAATGCCATTGCGAACTTGCCCGATGCATATGGGCTTGAAGGCCGATGGGCAGTACTGGACCCAACCGTCGCGATACCAGCACCAGTGCGGCATGTGCGCCCGCTGCCAGGCTGGCCGCGATCCAGATCGGCAGTAGTGCCTGCCAGCCCAGCATCAATCCCAGTACCGAAAAGAACTTGACATCACCGGCGCCCATCCAACGCACTGCATGGAAAGGCAGCAATGCGACCAGGCCGAGCGCCGCGCCGGCAACGTGGGAAGCCCACGGCAGGCGCGGCGCGTTGAACTGTCCGGCGATGAGCACGACAACGGTGATCGCGCATGCGGACAGCAGCCAGGCGTTGGGCACCCGACGGGCGTACAGATCGCTGATCGCGATCCGCAGGCACACACCGATGGCCAGCAATCCCAGCAGTGTCATGGCACCCTCCATTGTCCGTCAGTGGACGGTCAGCCGCCGCCTTCTGCAATGAGCCGCAAGCGCAGCCGACGGCTGCGCGCGGTCCCGGTCAGCCCCCGCCGCCGGCAGGCGGTGCTGCACTACCGGAGGCCTTGGTGGCCAATGCGGAGAGATTGGTGAACAAGGTCTCGAAGAAGGACTTGATCTGCGCATTGCCGACCGCGATCAGGATGCCGGCAATCACAGCCGCCAGCAGGCCGTACTCGAGTGCGGTAACGCCATCTTCTTCCTTCAGGAACTTGCGGATCGATGCGTTCATGACGTTTGTCTCCCTCTACCTGTCTGCTACAGGACACCTGTTGGGCGGTGGCCCGGCTCCGCCGGGATCGTCCGTGGACCTCCGCACGTCCTGGCGGAGGAGGCACGGCGGGATGGACCCGCTGTGCTCAAGCAGGGTGATCGTTTCCAGGCGGGACGCCGTTCGCGCAACCGCGACCGCGCGGCGCGGGGCCGGTGGTCGACGTGTCGAGCGATACGTGCATGGTCATGCTGTCCCCCTGGGTGCGGTCATTATCAAAGACCGGATCACCGTGTTATCGACTTTGCCTGAATGGCGGCCGGCTGCAACCGGAACCTATATGCAAATTCGGCAGAATCCCATTGCTCCTTAATTTTCAGGCCGGGTTCTGTGACGGAAATCCGTTCGCCCGCACAACGATTCATCGACGTGCAGATAATGTGAGGCAGGCTTCAGGTCGCATGCGAAAACCGTGCCAAACGCGACAATCTGATTTTCACCTCTGTATCCATCTTATTCAACGCGGTGCAGATGTTTACCCCGCTGAATTATCGGGCATACTCGCATTCAAGTACTCGCGTTTCTTTTGGGGTCCGCACCTTGGCGGCGCGCATTCCGGTGATGGAATAGATTCCATGAGAGGTGCGCGCCCTGTCAGGCAGTGGGGGCCGTACCGCACGGCGGATAATCGGGGGGACGACACTGTCATGGTCGATGGTGGGGTAGGAGACAGCGACGACAGCGGCCTGCGGTCGATCGACCTGGCGACGCTGAGCGGCGTGCTTCGTGTATGTGATGTCGAACTGCTTCTGCTCGATGGCAATGGGCCGCGGGCGGCCTTCGCGTCACGCGTGCACGAGGAGGCGTTGTTCTGCAGCATCAGCTGTGGATTCCATTGCCGTGGACGTTTCATGCTGCCCCCGGACTGGGCGATGCTGGGGTATCTGCATGCGACCGATGAAACCCTGAGCTGGTGCCATGGCGTACCGCTTGCCCCTGGGATGGCGCTGACCGTGATGCCCGAGGGCATCAGCGAGTTCACCCTGAGCCCGGGCACGCACATGACCCTGATGCTGGTGCCGGTGGCACGGGTGCAACGCAAGCTGACCGAATTGAGCCTGCGCAGCACGCCGCCGGCCGGACAGGCGCTTTCACTGTTCAATCTCGCCAGCGAGGCCGCCCCGCTGGCACAGCATTACCAGCAGCTGCACCTGCAGCTGGGCCAGGGCACGGGCCTGCAGCCGGAAGAAACCGAGCGGCTGCTGCACGAACACGTGCAGGCACTGCTGGGTGCGGGTTCCGCCGAACGCCCAGGTTGCAGCCGTGCGCGGCGCACGCATTATCTGATCGCACAGCGGGCGGAAAACTTCATGCGCCTCAACCTGCGCCGCAATATCTACATGAATGAGATCTGCGACGCTGCCGGTGTCAGTGAGCGTGGGTTGCGCTACGCGTTCGAGGACCTGTTCGGTACGTCGCCCAATCGTTACCTGTCGATGCTGCGCCTGTGCGCAGCCTGCCGCAGCCTGTCGATGGCCGATTCCAGCCGCCGTTCGGTCAAGGCCATCGCCCTCAGTTGTGGCCTGTGGGACCTTTCGCGTTTCGCCGACAACTACCGCAAGGTCTTCGGTGAACTGCCGCGTGACACGCTGATGCGCGCACCCGCGCAGATCGGCCAGCCCGCCTGATCCAGGCCCCATAAGGGTTTCCCGGCGGTTCCTGCCGGAATTGCATATCCGCTTGCCGATATGGTTGCCGCTTCTGCATAACCGGCTGCCGATTCCGACCGTGGATTTGCCGGAATGCGCGATTGCCGTGCCGGAATGAAGTGCGCAGCCGCTGTTGCAAACGCTGAAATGTCAGTCACCTGCCTAACGGCAAGTCCACTGACATTCCAGTTGTTCGCCTACGGGGGAAATGCTCATGAACCGCATCTACCGGCGTGTATGGAACCGCCAGCTCAATGCTCTGGTTGTGGCCTCGGAACTGGCCACCGGCGATAGCGGCGGCAGCGCCGCCCGCGATCCGCGCAGTGTCCTGCTGATGCCGACCGCACTGGCCCTGGCCCTGCTGTGTGCGCTGGCCAGCGGGCATGCAGGAGCATCCGAATCCAATCAGTCGCTGCGTGATCTGCAGGCACTGGCCGCGAAGTACGCGCAGCCGATGCCGGTCAAGGTCGACGCAGAAGTCGCGCTGGCCGCGGCATCGCGCCAGGCGCAGAGCAGTCCGGCGATCAGCGCAGACGCGCGTGTGGGCCTGCAGCTGAGTACGACCTCGCTGCCGATCGTGCGCGACGTGCTGCCGGCTACCGTACAGGTGAAGCTGGCGGCGAACGCCGCGCCGAAGCAGGTCGCGGTTCCTGCACTGGCCGCCGATGTTCGCGCCAATGTCGGGCTGGGGCACGCAGCGTCCAATGTGGCGAAGATGGATGCCTCGCTGGCGGCCAACGTTGCGCCGTCCGCGCATGCGCCGCTCGGTGTGGCTGCGGATGCGCAGGCGAAGGCCAGGGTTGGCATCGCCGGTGCCCAGGTGGCCTCGATCGATACCGGTGCCAAGGCGGCTGCCGCTGTTGCTGGCGCATCCGCTGGCTCGCTGTCCGGCCTCAAGGCGTCCGTTGACGGCAAGGTGGATTCGCAGCTGAAGCTGGCGGGCCACCAGATCGACGGTCAGGGGCAGGTCAAGGCGACGGCAGCGGTCACGTTGCCGGCAAAGGAGGAGCTGCCGGGCGAGACCCATGATCGTGCGATCA
Source organism: Stenotrophomonas sp. STK17_22 (assembly GCF_051983905.1). Lineage (NCBI taxonomy): Bacteria > Pseudomonadati > Pseudomonadota > Gammaproteobacteria > Lysobacterales > Lysobacteraceae > Stenotrophomonas > Stenotrophomonas sp. STK17_22. Next base: position 3,037,068 of record NZ_CP197010.1, on the reverse strand, counting down.
CCGCAGCTTTCGATACCGGTGTTGCCGGCAAAGTGCGCGTGCAGGCGCCCGATGGCCAGGAAGTCGTGGCCGACCGCAATCTGAAGCTGGCCGGCCAAGCGACTGTGGCAGCGCAGAACAGCGCACTGGGCGTGGGTGGCCTGGTGGGCGGCGTTGTCGGCGCGGCAGGTGGCGCCGTGGGTGGCGTGCTTGATGGCACCGTCGGCAACACGGTTGGTGCGGTGGGCGGAGCAGTGGGCAGCACGCTCAATGGCGCCGTTGGCACGGTTGGTGCAGTCGGCGGCACTGTGGGTGGTGCACTCAACGGCACGGTCGGCTCGGTCGGCAGCACCGTCGGCGGGGCACTCAACGGTGCGGTTGGCACGGTTGGTGCAGTCGGCGGAACTGTGGGTGGTGCGCTCAACGGCACGGTCGGTTCGGTCGGCAGCACCGTCGGCGGCGCACTCAATGGTGCGGCTGGCACGGTGGGTGCAGTTGGTGGCGCCGTGGGCGGCACGCTCAACAATACAGTGGGTGCGGTGGGCAGCACCGTCGGCGGTGTACTCAATGGCGCTACAGGTGGCAGCACCGGCGGCCTCGGTGGCCTGCTGGGCGATACGCTCGGCAATGTCGGCGGCGCCGTCGGTAACCTGCTCAACGGCAACCTCAATGGCACCATCGGCAATCTCGGCAGTGCCGTGGGTGGCCTGGTCGGTGGCACGCTGAGCGGCCTCGGCCTGACCAAGCCCTCGGCGATTCCGCCGACCAGCCCGAAGGCGCCGGCTCCGGCCGATCCGAACGCGGGCCTGATCATCGGCACCGGCGGCCTGGTTGGCAACGTCGGGCAGCTGATTGGCCCGACCACCACCAGCCTGTTTGGCGGCAACGGCTACCTGAGCAACGGCAACCTCAAGCTCAGCAACGCCAACGTGATGCAGACCTACTCGACGGTCAATGTGCTGGGCCTGCCCGTGGTCAACCTGTCGCCGGTCGGCAGCACTCTCAACGGCTTGGGTGGCGCCGTCACCGGCGGTAGCTCGCACCTGACCCTGATCGGTGGTGTCACCTCCGACAGCTACATCTACAACATCAACAACGGCAATCCGGGCGGCCTGCTCGGGCTGCTGCTGCCGAAGGATTCGCCGGCATGGGCGGCCAAGTGCCTGGATATTGTCCTCGCCGACATCTCCTGCTGGGCAGTCAATGCGGCGCAGGACTACCAGGTGCTGATGGGTGACGGCGCCTTTGCCAACGGTTCGAAGGAAGTGGTGATCGGTGCCAATGCCCGCCACGAGCTGCCGAAGGTCGATGCCAACGTCGCCTTCCCGGGCGCCGGCACCAATGATCCGAGCAACCCGACCGGTGTGCCGACCGCGGACTACGCCGCACGCATGGGCCATTCGGTGATCGTCGGCGACAGTGCGGTGGGCACGGCCAACGGGCAGACCCTGCTCGGTGCCGAGGCGACGTCGAACCAGGCCAACTCGGTCGCACTGGGCTACCGCTCGGCCGCGCTGCGCGGTGCCCAGGCCAGCTACAGCGCCTATGGCCTCACTGCGCCGCAGGTCTCGGCCGGTGAAGTGTCGGTGGGTACCGCCGGTGGCGGCGAGCGCCAGATCACCAACGTGGCCGCCGGTAGTGTCAATACCGATGCGGTCAACGTGGCCCAGCTGAAGGGTGCCATCAGCCTGATCGATGATGTGGCGGCCGCTGCGGTGACCTACGATCTGGACGGTGCCGGCAATCCGAACTATCGCCGTGTCACGCTCGGTGCGGGCACCGGCACTACCACCATCGGCAACCTGGCCGGCGGTGCGGTCACCGCCGGCAGCCTGGAAGCGGTCAATGGCGGCCAGTTGGCGGCGACCAATGCGGCCATCGCCAGCTTCTTCGGCGGTCGCGCAGCCTTCGATCCGGCCAGCGGTGCATTCACCGCACCACTGTTCGAGATCAGCACCATCTCCACCGGCGGTGCGATCGCCAAGGGTCTGTATGAGAACGCCACCGATGCCTTCGCCGCGGTCGATGGTTCGCTGGTCAATCTCAACACGCAGATCACCGACATCCGCAACGGTGGCACCAAGTATCTGCGGGTGAACTCGACCGGTACCGAGGCGCTGGCCAGCGGCGCCGACTCGATCGCGGTCGGTACCAACGCCCGCGCCACCGCCGCCAACAGCATCGCGGTGGGTGCCGGCAGCCTGGCTGACCGTGCCAACAGCGTGTCCATCGGTGCCGCCGGTGCTGAGCGTCAGGTCACCAACCTGGCTGCGGGTACCGCAGCGACCGATGCGGTCAATGTCGGCCAGCTGCAGGCGTCGGAACAGGGGGCACTGCGCTATGACCTCAATGGCGACGGCAGCGTCAACTACGCCAGTGCCACGCTCGGCCAGACCGGCACGGCCACCACGCTGCGTAATCTCGGCCCGGGCCAGGTCAGTGCCACCAGCAGCGAGGCCATCAACGGTGCCCAGCTGTTTGCGGCCAACCAGGCCGTGGCCACCCACCTCGGTGGTGGCGCGGCGGTCAACGCCAGCGGCGTGCTGACCGCACCGACCTACTCGATCAACAACGTCGCCGCCAACGGCACCGTGACCAAGGGCAGCTACAACGACGTCGGTACCGCCTTCGATGCGGTCAGCAACTCGCTAGCCAACGTCGCCGACCAGACCGATGAGATCGACAAGCTGGCCGTGAAGTACGACGTCGATGGCAGTGGCAACGTGCTCAACAGCGTGACGCTGACGGGTACCGGCACCGGCGCGGTGAAGATCACCAACGTCGCCGCCGGCAGCATCCTGGCCGGCAGCAGTGATGCCATCACCGGCGACCAGCTGTTCAGCACGAACAGCACCATCGCCAACTACTTCGGTGGCACCACCGCGTACAACGGCACCACCAACGTGTGGACCGCGCCGAAGTTCAGCATCTCCAGCATCGCCACCGACGGCACCTTCACCAGCGGCGACTACAACAATGTCACCGCCGCCTTCACTGCGGTGGACGGCTCGCTGAAGGTCCTCAACCAACGCATCACCAACAACAGCGGTGGCAGTGCCTACCTGGCAGTGAACTCGACCGCAGCGCCTGCAACGGCTGCCGGTGCGGAAGCGGTGGCGGTCGGCCCGCAGGCCAGTGCGGCCGGTGCCAACAGCGTGGCGGTCGGCAACGGCGCCAGCGCCAGTGCCGGCAACAGCGTCGCCCTGGGTGCCGGGTCGGTGGCCAGCGTCGGTGCGCAGAGCGGCTACACCGGCGCCTATGGCCAGACCGGCGCCAGCAACTCGGCCGGTGAGGTTTCGGTCGGCAGCACCGGCAGCGAGCGCAAGATCACCCATGTCGCCGACGGTTCCGATACGTACGACGCGACCAACGTCGGCCAGCTGAAGAACGGCGTGAACTACGCCATCGACGAATCGAAGAAGTACACCGACCAGAAGATCCAGAACATCACCAACGTGGCCGGCAGCTTCCGCGCCAACAACACCAACAACCTGGCCGATCCGTCCGCCAGCGGTGCCAATTCGGCCGCAGGTGGCGCTGGCTCCACCGCCGCCGGTGCCAACTCGACCGCGCTGGGCAATGGCTCGCAGGCGCAGGCCGACAACTCGGTGGCGCTGGGTGCGGGTTCGGTGGCGAACCGGGCCAACACGGTCTCAGTGGGTGCCGCCGGTGCCGAACGCCAGGTGGTCAACGTGGCCGACGGTTCGCAGGCGACCGACGCGGTCAACGTACGCCAGCTGCAGGCCTCGCAGCAGGGCACGATCCGTTACGACACCACGGTGAACGGCGCGACCAACTACAACAGTGTCACGCTGGGCAGCACCAACAGCGGCCCGACCACGGTGCGTAACGTCGCCGCCGGCACCGCCGGTACCGACGCAGTCAACGTCGACCAGTTGAAGTCGGGCATGGCGCAGACCCTGGACTGGTCGAAGGCCTACACCGACGAGCGCATGGGTGGCTTCGAGCGCGACCTGCGCAAGACCGACAACCGCGCCTCGGCCGGTATCGCCTCGGCTATGGCCACCGCAGCACTGCCGCAGCCCAGCGAAGCGGGCCGCAGCATGGCCTCGGTCGCCGCCGGCAGCTACAACGGCGAGTCGGGCGTGGCGGTTGGTATCTCCGGTGTCTCCGAAGGAGGGCGCTGGATCTACAAGTTCAGCGGCTCCACCAACAGCCGTGGCGAGGCCGGTGTGGCCGTCGGTGCAGGCATCCAGTGGTGATCCCCGCCGCCGGGCCGCACGCGCGGCCCGGCATCGCGGAAACGTCCAAAGGGGGAATGACATGAAACAGCATCGCATCGCCCGCACCAGCCAGATGGCCGCAGTGCTGGGCCTGGTCCTGGGAATGGGCCTGCTGGCCGCCTGCCGCAGCCATGCGCCGGCCGCCGAAGGTCCTGCCGAAACCACCGCCGTGCAGTTCCCGGAGGCCTCGAAGGCCTCGTTGAAGGAAGGCATCTATCCCGACGTCGCCGACCTGCGCCGTTTCGCGCCGGGCATGAGCAAGCGCCAGCTGTACACGCTGCTGGGCACGCCGCATTTCAATGAAGGCATGTGGGGCGTGCGCGAGTGGAACTACCTGTTCAACTTCCGCACCGCACAGGGGGCCGAATACTTCACCTGCCAGTTCCAGGTCCGCTTCGACAGCAAGGGCATTGCCCAGGGCGGCTACTGGAAGCCTGAATCATGTGCGGCGGTGCTGGACCCGCCGCGGCCGCCGGCCCCGCCTGCACCGGCGCCGTTGCCGGAGCAGCCGTTGCGCCTGTCCGCCGATGCGCTGTTCGGTTTCGACAGCGCGGCGCTCAGTGCCGAAGGCCAGCAGGCCGTGCAGGGCGTACTGGCGCAGGTGCGCGAGGCCAGTCAGGTGCAGTCAATCCGGGTGACCGGGTATACCGACCGTATCGGCAGTGCCAGCTACAACCAGGCCCTGTCGCAGCGACGTGCCGAGGCCGTGCGCAGCGCGCTTGTGCAGGGCGGCGTGCCTGCAGCCAGCATCAGTGCCGAAGGACGCGGCGCGGCCGAGCCGATCGTGCAGTGCGAGCAGCGCAACCGTCGCGAGCTGATCGCCTGCCTGGCGCCGAACCGGCGCGTGCAGATCGCGGGTGTGGCGCAGCCACGCTGAGAATCCTGCGCCGGGGCAAGTCCCCGGCATCCCGAGTCCCCCCTGACCGCCGGCAGGACGTGGCCACGTCTCCCCCGTTGTCCACGCCTGCCGGCGGCTCAGGTTTTCCATGGTGCACGCGATGAACGCCCAATTCCTGCCTCTTTCCATGAAGACGGAAACCACACTGAGTGTGTACGGCCAGCTCGGCAATCATGCGGTGGTGCGCATTCCCGGGCGGCGACTGCCGGGATTGATCCTGCAGGCAGACACCGTGGCCGGCTTCCTGGCCCAGCTGCAGGAAGCCCAGGCCTGCCTGCGCAGTGGGCGCGCGCAGCGCACCGACGCCGAGCTGGACATGCTGATCGACGTGCTGCAGCAGTGGTATGCGCTGATTGAATCGCGCCTGGCGGACGCCGGCGAGGCGCTGTAGTAGGAAAAAGGGGACGGAGGGGATTAAGTCGTTCTTGCCCCGGCTGTGCCGGAAACGACTTAATCCCCTCCGTCCCCTTTTTTGTATCAGGCGCGGGCGCGGACCAGCCAACAGGCGGCATCGACGCGCACACGGTCGCCTTCGATGAAGGGCGCGAACGCGGCCAGCGCCTTGTTTCGAAGTGTGTCGGCGCGGTCTTCGGGCAGGTTCCGCAGCGCCAAGCCCAACGGGCCCAGCTGGCCGACATAGGTCGGCAGTTCATCGCGGGCGATCGAGCAGGGCAGGTCTACCGCGACCAACTCCACATCCTTCCAGCCGGCGGCCTGCAACAGACGCTGCACGCGCTGGCCATCGGCAAAGGCGAACTGGCCGGGTGCTCCCGGCACCCGCGGCGGAAGCTCAAGTGCATCGCCGATCGCGCGTTCGGCCGTGGTCATGAACGGGTTCTCGTCGGCACTGCGCCAGGCGATGAAACGCAGCCCAGCGCCTGGCGTTGCAGCACGATGCAGGTTGGCGAAGGCGGCCTCGGTATCTTCGAAGAACATCACACCCAGCCGCGACTGGATCCAGTCGAAGTGCGCGGAGGGCAGCGGATGCTGCTGCGCATCGGCCACGATGAAGTCCGCGTCCAGTCCGGCCGCCTCGGCGCGCTGGCGGGCCAGTGCCAGCATCGGCGCGGAGATGTCCAGGCCGGTGCTGTGTGTCGCCGGGCGAGCGGCGGCTGATGCCAGCAGGCTGGCGCCGGTGCCACAGCCGATATCGAGCAGTTGCGTGACGGTTTGCGGAAGCTCGGCCACCAGCAGGTCGGCCATGGGCTGGAACAGGCCGTCGAGGATGGCCTGCTGGGCGACCCAGATCTGGCCGCCAGGGCCATTCCAGAGCGCATTCTGATCAACGGGGGATGTACTGGCCATGGCCTTGTCCTGCCGGGAAGTTGCCCATAGGTTGATGCTTGAAGGCGACTTGAGGTCAAGCCCATGCGTGAACTGGATATCGGCGAGGTGGTGAAGCGCAGCGGCGTGCCGGCCTCGACCCTGCGTTACTACGAGCAGCTCGGGTTGTTGCAGTCGCTGGGCCGTCGCGGCCTGCGCCGGCAGTACGACGAGCAGGTGCTGGAGCGCCTGGCGTTGATCGGCCTTGGCCAGTCGGCTGGGTTGTCGCTGCAGCAGATCGGGTTGTCGCTGCCGCCTCAGCGCGGATGCATTACGCTGGATCGCGAAGCCCTGCTGGCACAGGCCGATGTGCTGCAGCAGCAGATCACCCAGCTGCAGCGGGTGCGCCGCCATCTACAACGCGCGGCGGCCTGCCCGGAAGCGCAGGATGCGCGCCAGTGCGGTTCGTTCCGTAAGTTGCTGCGGGCCCAGCAGCGCCTGGCGGGTGGGTGAACCCGCGCAGCCCCGTCAATCGCGGGTACTGACTTCCCAGGTGGCATGCAGCACGCCCGGCACGTGCTCCATCCGTGCCAGCACCACGTCCAGCTCATCGGCACTGACGGCGGTACTGACCAGCACCGCGATCACATCGGTGGGTGCATCGGCATGCTCGACCACCTGCACATCACCGACCGGATATTGCGCCGCCTCCAGCGCATCGACCAGGCGTTCGCGTACACGTGGCACCGCTTCGGCATCCACACTCAGGCGCACCTCGTAGGTCGCCTCGGTGGCCGTCTCGTTGATCGGGATGCGGTTGATCGCATTCACCAGCGGCCGCAGCAGGGTGTTGCCGGCGATGATCAAGACCGTCAGCAGCACGCCTTCGGCCAGCATGTCCGCGCCGGTACAGCTGCCGACCGCCGCCGAGCACCACAGGGTGGCGGCGGTGTTGAGGCCGCGCACGTTCATGCCTTCCTTCATGATCACGCCGGCGCCGAGGAAGCCGACGCCGGAGACCACGTAGGAGATCACCCGCACCGCCTCGGCGCTGCCGGCGATGCGCATGCCCAGGTCGACGAAGGCAGCGGCGCCGACGGCGACCAGCACGTTGGTGCGCAGGCCGGCGGTGCGTTGCCGGTACTGGCGCTCGGCGCCGATCAGCGTGCCCAGCACGAAGGCGGCCAGCAGGCTGACCACGGTGTCGGCGAAGGGACCGGCCTGGAAGGTTTCAATGAAGCGCATGGCCGGAGTCTACCCGGTCGAGGTGACAGTAGATCCACGCCATGCGTGGATTTCGAGGGGGCCAGAAACGACTTAATCCCCTCCGTCCCCTTTTTGCGGGGTCAGTCGGTGTCCTCGACCCGCTCGCCCATCAGTTCGCGCTGGCGCTTGTCCAGTTCCTCGGCGTAGCGCTTGCGTACGAAGGCTTCGGAGACCACGCCCAGCACCTGGCCGTCGGCGGCGACCACGGCCAGTTCGTCGGCCTGGGTGTGGTCGAAGCGCTGCATCACGGTGACCACGTCCGCGCTTGGCAGCAGTGACACGTCGCGGTTTTCCGCCAGTTCGCCGATCGTGGTTTCGGGCTTCACGCCGTCGCCGTACACGCGCGGAATCTGCACGATCCCGGCGTAATGGCCTTCGCTGTCGATCAGGATCACGCGGCTGCCCGAGCCCAGCGGGAAGCGCTGGCGGAAGGCGGCGGCATCGAGGTCGGCCGGGGCGGTGGCCACGCCCTTGCGCATCAGCCGACCGGCGTTGAGGTTCTGTACCCAGCCGACGTCGCGGGCGCTCTTGATGGTCTCGCCGCGCAGGTGCATGCGCCAGGTCGAGAACGAGTAGCCGAACCACTGCCGCACGAGCGTGCTGGAGACCAGCACCGCGCTCATCACCACGCTGGTCAGCAGGAAGTCGTGCGTGCCTTCCAGCACCAGCATGGCCATGGTCATCGGTGCGCCGACCACCGCAGCGGCCAGCGCGGCCATGCCGGCCAGTGCGGCCGAAGTTGCATCAATCACCGGCACGCCGGTGGCCATCGCCAGCAGGCCGGCGAACAGGGCACCGACCAGGGTGCCCATGAACAGCGAGGCGAAGAACAGGCCGCCACGGAAGCCGAAGCCCAGCGAGATGCCGGAGGCCAGGCACTTCAGGGTCAGCAGGCCGCCGATCCAGATCAGTGGCAGGTGCGTGGTCAGGTCCAGGTGCAGCGCGCCATGGCCGGACGACAGCACCTGCGGACTGGCCAGTGCCAGCGGAATCAGCAGCAGGCCGCCCACCACCGGCCGGCCCCACAGTGGCAACGGGCTGCGCTTGACCGTGCCTTCGATCGAGGCGATCAACCGCATCACCGCGATGCCGACCATCGCGCAGCAGCACCCCAGCAGACCGTAGATGGCGTAGTCGGCGGCGCGGACATCGATGGTCGAGGCAGCGGGCAGCAGATAGGCCTCGATGCCGGCCTGGTCGGCCACGAATGCACCGGCCAGCGCGGCGACGGCTACCGGGGCGAGTGCGGCCGGGGTATAGGCGCCGATGACGATCTCGAAGGCGTAGAACGCACCGGCCAAGGGTGCACCGAAGGCGGCGGCGATGGCACCGGCGGCACCGGCGCCGACCAGGATGCGCACGTCGTTGCGGCGCAGGCGCATCACCCGGCCCAGCTGCGAGCCGCTGCCCGCGCCCATCTGCGTGTACGACGCTTCCAGTCCGACCGAGGCGCCACAGCCGTTGGACAGCAGGGTCTGGGTCAGCACGATCAGGTTGTCGCGCATCGACATGCGGCCGCCATGCAGGGCGTTGGCTTCCACCGCATCCAGCAGGGGCCGCTTGAGCCGGGTGGCAGCCAGGCTGACCAGCCCGACCAGCAGGCCACCGAGCGGCAGCACCAGCAGCGCGGTCCAGGTCAGCGAGGGCAGGGAGCTCAGGCGCATGCCGTCGTCCAGCCCGTACAGGGTGCCCTGCAGCGAGCGTGCGATGCCGGACTGCAGCAGGGTCAGGTAGCCGGCGATCAGGCCGACCAGCAGGGCAAGCGCAATGAACCACAGGTCACTGCCGCGCAGGCGCAGGCGCAGGCCCTGGAAGGCCGCATGCAGGCGCGATGGCGAAACAGGCTGTGACATGGTGGCGGCATGATACGCCGCCACCGTGATCGCCGCCGTCACTGCATCGGGCGGTTACTGCGTCAGAAGCGGTAGCGGCCCTGCACGTAGAAGGTGCGCGGCGCAGCCACCATGCGGCCGGCGTTGCCATCGACGTTGCGGGTATACCAGCGCTTGTCGGCCAGGTTGTTCACGCCCAGCGCGATCTCGCTGTCACCCAGTCCCGGCACCTGCCAGGCCACCTGCGCGTTCCACAGGCGTACGCCCGGCACGCGGCCCACGCGCGCATCGGCGCTCTCGGCCCAAGTGTTGGCGGCGTCGGAGAACTGGCCGCTCTGGTGGGTGCTGGAGACATTGAAGGTCCAGCCGGGCAGTGCGTAGCGGGCGCCGACGCTGTCGGTGTCGCGCGAGTAGAACGGCACGTCCAGGCCGCGGTTGTCACCGGACTGCTGGATCGCCTTGGTCCAGGTGTAGTTGGCGTACAGCTCCAGCCCGGCCAGCGCACTGCCCTCGGCGAAGTGGTACTCCAGCGCGCTTTCCACGCCCTTGTGGTCGGTGGCGCCGATGTTCTGGAAGGTTGGCGGGGTGATGCCCGGCACCTGCAGGATCTGGTTGTCGAAGCGCATCTTGAACACGGTCACTTCCGCGCGCAGTGCACCGTCCTGCCAGCGCGCACCGAGTTCGGTGGTCTTGGCGATTTCCGGGTTCAGCGGGTTGCTGGCGGTCTGTGAGTTCAGCTGGATGTTCTGCACCGGCCCGAACGAGGTGGTGTAGTTGCCGAACACGGTCAGCTGCGGGGTCAGCAGATAGGCGACGTTGAGCGAGGGCAGGGCCTTGTCGTTGCGGCTGCTGAAGGTCGCCGCGCCCCCGGCCTGGCGGCGGTCCATGTCGATCCACTCCATGCGCACGCCCGGGGTGATCCGCCACTGGCCGATCGCGATGCGGTCGTCGATGTAGAAGGCGTGTGCGTCGGTGGCGTTGTCGAAGCGGGTGGTGGCACTGGCCGCGCCGGTGCGGCGGGTGACTGTGTAGCTGCGGTCGTTGCCACGCTCGCGCAGGAAGCGGTAACCGGCGGTGATGTCGTGCACGCTGGCGCCCCAGTGCAGGCGCTGGGTGTAGCGCGGCTCGATGCCGAGCACACGGTAGTCGCGCGGCTGCACGGTCAGCTGGGTATTGGCGGCGTTGATCAGCGAGCTGGCACGGCTGCTTTCGTTGTAATAGGCCAGTACCTCGAACTCGCTGTTGGCCGAGAGCGTATTGGTGTAGCCCAGGTCGATGCCGGTGCGGTGGCCTTTCCAGAAATCGGTGGGGCGCGTGTTCTGGAACGGGTCGGCTTCGTACTGGGCGCGGGTCAGGCCACCCGGGGTCAGCGAGCGCACATCGTAGTAGGAGAGCTTGGCGCGCAGTTCCTGCTGTTCGTCGATGGCGTAGGCGAACTTCAGCGCGAGGTCGTTGAAACGGTCATCGCTGCCCTGGCGCCAGCCGCGGCCATCCTGGCCGGAATAAAGCAGGGCCGCGCCCAGGCCGTTGTCGCCGGTGCTGCCGAGGAAGGCGTTGTACTGGGTGCTGTCACCGCCGCCATGGTCGTAGGCGGTGTAGCGCACACCGGCTTCGCCGTGCAGGCCGGCCTCGGTGGGAATGGCGCGGGTGCTGAAGTTGATGATGCCGCCCACGTTCTGTGGGCCGTAGCGCACCGCGCCGCCGCCGCGTACCACGTCGATCGATTCGATGTTGGACAGGCTGGTCGGCGCGAACGACAGCTGCGGCTGGCCATACGGCGCCACCGCCAGCGGTACACCATCCAGCAGTACAGTCGAGCGCGGCGAGTAGCGCCCAGTCAGGCCACGCACGCCGATGTTCAGCGAGACCGAACTGCCGGCGGTGCCGGAGTTGTCGGTGACCTGCACGCCGGGGATGCGGCGCATGGCATCGCCGATGCTGGCCGCGCCGCTGGCCTCGATGCGCTGGCGGTCGACCACGGTGCGTGCGCCGGCGAAGTGCTTGACGCTGTCATGCAGGCCGGTGCCCAGCCAGCTGCCGGAGACCTGGATGCTGTCCAGCGTGGTGGCACCATCCTGGGCGAAGGCGCGGGTGGCCGGGAGCAGACACAGGGCGAGGGCGGCAGCCAGTGGCAGGCGGGCCGTTTGCGGGACGTGGGTGGGCATCGGTGCGGGTTGTGGAAGGTCGTAAATGAGAATTATTGCTGATTCCATTCGCCAATGGAATGCGCCTCCGGTTCATGCTGACGGGCCGATGGTAAAGTGGGTGATTGCTTCCTGACTCGCTGAGATCTGCCATGTCCCAAGCCGCTTTCTACCCCGTCGGAACCCCTGGCCAGCCGTGGGGAGCGGCGGAACGGGAGGCGTGGCGTGGCCGCCAGCAGCGCCTGCGTCGCTACGACGAGGAGGTGCTGCCGCGCATCGAGGCGTTGGCTTCGCGCTTTGACAAGGTGGCCTACGGCCAGCTCGACTACGCGGGCGAGACCTACACCTTGTTCGCCCTGCGCAGCCGCGACTGGAACCCGGCGCTGCCGGCTGCCCTGGTCACCGGTGGCGTGCACGGCTATGAGACCAGCGGCGTGATGGGCGCGCTGGAGTTCCTCGAAAAGCACGCCGCCGACTATGCCGGCAAGGCCAACCTGCTGGTGACGCCGTGCGTGAATCCGTGGGGCTTCGAGCGCATCAACCGCTGGAACTTCGATGCGATCGACCCGAACCGCAACTTCCGGGCCGACGGCCCGGCCCGCGAATCGACCGCCGTCATCGAACTGATCGCGCCGTACAAGGGCCAGTTCGTGCTGCACATCGACCTGCACGAAACCACGGACAGCGACGAGAGCGAGTTCCGCCCGGCGCTGGCCGCGCGTGATGGCAAGCCGTTCGAGCCAGGCCTGATTCCGGATGGCTTCTATCTGGTGGACGACAGCGAGGCCCCGCAGGCGGCCTTCCAGCAGGCGGTGATCGCCGCGGTGGAAAAGGTCACCCACATCGCGCCGGCCGACGACAGGGGCGAGATCATCGGTTCGCCGGTGGTGGCGCATGGCGTGATCGAGTACCCGCTGGTGAAGCTGGGCCTGTGCGCCGGCATTACCGGGGCGAAGTACACCACCACCACCGAGGTCTACCCGGACAGCCCGCGTGCGACCCCACAGCAGTGCAACGACGCACAGGTGGCCGCAGTGTGCTCGGCGCTGGATTACGCGCTGGCGCACCCCTGATCGGTAGTGCCGGCCGCTGGCCGGCAACTGAAAAAGGGGACGGAGGGGATTAAGTCGTTTGTGGCACAAACGACTTAATCCCCTCCGTCCCCTTTTTCGGTTCACCCCAACGCGTCGGCCCACCATAGTGCGGCTGGGCCTGGCGGCGTGTCGCGGCGCCACAGCAGGTCGCTGTGGATGCGCCTTGGCCAGCCGGGCAGTACCAGTTCCACCAGCCGCCCGCGGTCGTAGCGCTGTACCAGTGCGCGCGGTAGTTCGGCCCAGCCGAGGCCGTCCTCGGCCATCTCCATCACCATCAGGTAATCGGTTGCGGTCCAGGCCAGGCCGGTGACCACGCGGGATTGATCGACTTCCGCGCTCAAGCGCACCTGTCTATGCCGCGCCAGCTGTGCGGCGGCGCGACGGCCAGCGCTGGCCAGCGGATGCTCGCGCGCCACATACACCGACAGTTCGCTGTGGTGCGCCAGCGGACGTGCCACCAGTCCGTCCGGATAGTGCTCCTGCCGTGGCAGCAGACCCAGCGCGGCGCGTCCGTTGCTCACCAGTTCCAGCACGTCCTCGCCCTCGGCATCCAGCCATTCCAGCTCGATCTCCGGGAACGCCTCGGCGAAGCGTTGCAGCACCCGTTGTTCCGGGTCCAGTTGGTAGACGTCGGAGAATGCCACGGTCAAGCGCGGCTCGACCGGTGCGGCCAGGCGCACGCTCAACTGCTGCAGGCGGGTATCGGCGGCGAGGATTTCCTGGGCATGACCGAGCACCTGGCGCCCGGCCTCGGTCAGCTGCGGGTAGCGCCCGCTGCGGTCGAACAGGCTCACGCCCAGGTCGGCTTCCAGGTGGGCGATGGCGGTGCTGACCGTCGACTGGGTTTTGTGTAGGCGTCGCGCCGCCGCCGAGAACGAGCCCAGCGCCGCGGCTTCCACGAAGGCCTGCAGGGATTCAGGGGAGTAGGGCATTGATCCATCGTTCCTGTCGATGGAATCCATTTTGATCCCACCGTAAAAGGCGATGATACTGGCTTCCGTCGCCCCCGTCTGCGGGGCGTTCCGGACCCTCCACGCTCGGCGTGGATCCATTGATGAGGCGGCGTGGTCCCCGCCCTGCAAGGAGCTTCACATGTCCCGTACTGTTCCCGCCCGTGGCGCGCTGGTCGCCTGGGCCTGCCTGACCGTGGCGATCGTCGCCGAAGTGGTCGGTACCTCGTTCATGGCCCATGCCGCCCGCGATGGTGGCTGGACCGGTTACCTGATCATGGCCGGCGCGCTGGCGCTGTCCTACTTCTTCCTCGCGCAGTCGGTGCGCCGCATCGCTGTGGGCGTGGCCTACGCAGTGTGGGAAGGCCTCGGCCTGACCCTGCTCACTGTGGTCGGCCTCACCGTCTTCGGTGAAAGCCTGTCGCTGCAGCAGCTGGCCGGCCTGGTGCTGGCAGTGGTCGGCATCGTCTGCGTCACCCTCGGGGAGGCGCACTGATGAATACCTTGGCGTTGTTTTTCGTGATCTGTTCGGCCTTGATCGACGTCGCCGCCAACATGATGGTGGCCAAGTCGGAAGGCTTCCGCCGCTGGCGCTGGGGCGTAGCTGCGATCGTCATGGTCTGGATCGCCTTTGCCCTGCTGGGCCAGGCCGTGCGTTACATGGATCTGGCCACCGCCTATGCGATGTGGGGTGCGATCGGCGTGATCGGTACCGCTACCTGCGGCCGCCTGTTGTTCGGCAACCGCCTGCGTCCGATCGGCTGGGTCGGCATTGCGCTGGTCACTATTGCAGTGCTGCTGCTGAGTACCGCGAAGTGATGCATCGTTGCGCCAACCAAGGTTGGCGCCTACCAGAACCACGGTTGGCCCCTTCCAGAGCGTGAGCGGCCGCAAGCAAGCGCCCCGGGGATGATCTCCCCGGGGCGTTGCTGTTTCTGAAGCACTCAGAAGCGTGCGGTGAAGTTCAGCCGCGTGGTGCGCCCCGGGCCCGGCATCAGGCTCATCGCCAGCGTGTCCATGTAGTAGGTGTTGCGCAGGTTGCTGACCACCAGCTCCACTTCGCTGCGCGGTGTGAACTGCCAGCGTGCGTAGAAGTCATAGATCGCGGTCGGCAGGTAGATGTTCTGCAGGCCGGTCGAGCCGGTGGTGTTCCAGGGCTTGTCCAGTTCGTGGGTGGGGCCGCTGTTGTAGGTGCGGCGGATGCCGGTATCCAGTCGCTTGTCGAACAGGCGGAAGCCCAGCGTGCTGTGGATCGAGTACTTCGGCGGGTTCTGTGCGTTGACGAACGAGGTGCCGAAGCCGCCGTCCACGCAGTCCGGGGTAGTGTCCAGTTTGCTCCACTTCGCATAGGGGTCTTCGCGCAGGCGCTTGGCGGTGGCCGCATCGCAGGTGCGCGCGCGCTGGTAGTAGCTGGCGGACAGGTCCAGGTAGGCGATGCCGGCGTCATAGGCGGACTGCAGCTCATAGCCGGACACGGTGTAATTGTCGACGTTGTCGACATAGAACGCCCAGTTGCTGGAATCGAAGCGACGGGTGATCGCGTTGTCGATATCGTTCTTGAACCAGGCCACCTTGAACGCCAGGCGGTCACCGTCGCGCCACAGGTCCTGCTTGAGCAGGCTGAAGCCGATGTCCCAGGAACGGTTCTTCTCCGGCTTCAGGTCGGCCACCGGCGCCGAGGTGCTGTTGCCCAGCGTCGACTCGAACAGGCTGGGCATCTTCCAGCCCTGCGCGTACTTCACGTAGAAGAACATGTCCTGGTCGAGGTTGAAGCGTGCTTCGGCATAGGGCGCGAAGCCGTGGCCGGAGCGCCGGATCGCCGGCTTGTAGCCCCAGGCAGTGGGAATCTGCTTGGTATAGAAGCCGTTGGCGCCGCGCGGATCGGGAATGAATCCGTCGAAATCGTAGGCCTGGCCCAGCGTGCTGTCGCCATAGGGCGTAGCGCGCAGCGAGTCATAGGTGTAATTGCCCTGGGCATCCGGGTACCACTCCTTGTACCAGCCGGGCAGCAGCTGGCCGCCCTTGCTCAGGCGCGCGAAGGTGTAGCGCAGGTCGCGCGATTCACTGACGAAGGCCACGCGGTTGCGGTCGCGGGTGCGGTAGTCGGTGAAGCGGCCGCCCGCGGTCAGCGACAGCCAGTCCCACGGCTGCCACTGCAGTGATGCCACCACGCTGGCTTCGCGGCGCGTGCCCGAGCGCAGGTAGCGGTTGTTGTTGAAATCCACCGGCAGCACCGGTGAGTTGGGCGCCGTGTCCTCGTGCTGGAAGGACGCGCCATAGCGCAGCGTCCAGTCGCCCAGAGCATTGCTGAAGCGCGTGGTGTTGCTGCTGTCCACGCCCCAGCGCTGGGTCTTCACGTCCGACTGCAGTCCCGGGCCGTAGGTTTCGCCCAGCGTGTCCGGCATCTGGTCGTTGGGCACGTCCTTGAACAGCGGCGTGTTGGCGATGTTGCTGTTGAACATGCGGCTGGTGGCGGTGGTAAACCACAGCGTGCTGCTCAGGTCCAGCCACGGATGTGCCTCGGGCCGGTAGCGGTGGCGCAGCGAGGTGGCGTTGACCCGCATTTTTCCCGGCTCGAACTGGAACATGGTGTTGGCCTTGTCCACGTAGGTCACCCATTCATTGGACTCACCCACGCGTCCGATCGCCGACGGCATGATCTCGCCGAAGCTGGAGTTGAAGTAGCGGTGGCTCAGCTCCAACCGCTGGTCCGGGTTGGGCGCCCAGGTGAATTTCAGCAATGCCGATTCGTTGTCGGTATGCGTGTTGAGCACCTCATCGCCCGGATGGAAGAGCTTGGATACGGCCTGGCTGGACATGCCGGTACCGCCGCTGGACAGGTGCTGGTTGTCGTAGCGATGCGCACCGTTGCTGCCGGCGAAGAAGTTGCCCTGGCGGCGCCGCGCATAGGCCGCGACCAGCTGCCAGTCTTCGCCACGCTGAGCGAAGGCCACGCTGCCATTCCAGTCGCGCGGGTCGCGCAGGCTGTTGCGGTTGTCGCTGCCGCGCGCGATCTGCTTGAAGGTGCGGGTGCGGTCGATGCTGTTGTCGGCCACGCCGCCGCGCATGCGCAGGCCCCAGGTCTGGCCATCATCGAGGATGTCATCGACGTTCAACGTTTCCATGTAGACCACGCCGCCGATCGCGCTGGCGGCGTTGGCGGCCAGGCTCGGTCCCTTTTCAATGCTGACCGCACTGATCAGATCGGGATCGAGATAGCTGCGCTGCTGCACGCCGGCATAGCCGCGGTACACGTCGATGGCCTGCTGGCCGCCGTCGATGATCACCGGCACCCGGTTCTGGCCCTGCAGGCCGCGGATGTTGACGTCCAGCGCACCGCCGTTGCGAACGTCAGCGGTGTGCACGCCCACTGCACCGGCCAGCACGTCGCCGATCGACTGGCCGCGGAAGCGTTCCAGTTGCTGATGGTCCAGGTGCACGCGCGAGCCGCTGTCACGGTAGACCGCATCGGCATCGGCGAGGCCCCACGGTGAAGTGCCTTCGCTGGCCTGGCCAGCCACGCGCAGGGTGCCGATCTGGCGTACCCCGGCTTCAGCGGTAGGTGCCGCCTGCAGCACCACGCCGCTGGCATCACGCTGGAAGGCCAGGCCGGTGCCGGCCAGCAGCTGCGCCAATGCGGCGTCAGTACCGAGCGCGGCCTGCACACCGCTGCTGTGGCGGCCGCGGGTCAGGCGCGCATCGACAGCGATGGACAGGCCGGACTGCTGGCCGAACGCGGACAGGGCCTGGTCGAGCGGGCCAGCCGGGATCTGCCAGCGGATGGCGGCCGCAGTGTCCTGTGCATGGGCGGCGGCCGGCAGCAGGCACGGGGAGGCCAGGGCCAGGCACAGCGCGATGGCCAGGGGGCGAGGGGAGGGGCAGGGCAGTTTCATGGGGGGCAACATCCGCAATGGGTTCCCTTGTAGTGCCCGGTGAGCGCGCAGAAAGGGAACCGCGATTTCAAAGCGGACGCACGACGGTCCACCACGGCCAGCGCTGCTCGACACGGATCGGCAGGGCGCGGGCCAGCAGATGCAGCGCCTGGGTGCTGTCCAGGCGTGGCAGTACTGCCGTGACCTTCAATGCGGCGAGCGCCGGATCACAACCCAGATAGCCCTGATGGTGGCGGGCCAGCTCATCGATGACGCGGACCAAAGGCGTGTCCTGTACCTGCAGGCGTCCGTCCTGCCAGTCACCGCGCAGAGGATCGGCAGCGACCGTTGTGAGCCCGCCCATCAGGCCGATCCGCACCGCGCCTCCTGCAGCCACATCCAGCGCCGCACCGAACATGGGCAGGCAGCGCACCACGCCCTCGAACACATCCAGGCGGCTGCCCTGCGCCTCACGACCGACCGCGAAGCGGGTGCCGATCGGCTGCAGGCGTGCGCCCGGCACATGCACGGTCAACGGCTGGCCGGCGAACGCAGGGTGATGGCCGGTCTGCAGCAGCAGCTCGCCACGCAGCAGATGCAGGGCGCGGCGGCCGCTGCCGATGTCGATGGTGACTTCGCTGTCCGCGTTGAGCCACAACTGGCTGCCATCAATCAGCCTCCAGTGCCCGGTGCGCCCGGCAACGGTGCGCTGCGTCTGCAGGCCGCGTTGCGCCTGCAGGCCATGCAGGCCCAGCAGTGAAACCGCGCCGATGCCAAGTGCACCACCGAGGCTGCGCAGAGCCTGCCGGCGACGACGGCCTGCGGCATCCAGCGCGGTGGCGGCGGCCGGCGCCGACAGGGGCGCAAAGGACTGCCAGACCGACTCGACCCGACGCCACGCATCGGCATGGCCAGCATCGGCATGCAGCCATGCGTGCCATCGCTGCTGGTCGCTGTCACTCCAGCCCTGCTCGCGCAGCGCGAACCACTCTGCCGCCTGCTCCAGTGCCGGGCTGGCCAATGCGGCACTCATGCCGTGGCATCGCCGGACAGGCGCAGGCAATGCAGCATCGCCTGCGCCATGTATTTCTTGACCATGCGCTCGGACACGCCCAGCTGTTGGCCGATTTCCGCATAGCCCAGGCCGGACAGCCGGGCCAGCAGGAACGCACGGCGTGGCCGCTCGGCCAGGCCGGCCAGCATGTCGGCGATGGCGTGCAGCAGTTGCAGTGCCTGCGTGCGTTCTTCCGCCGATGGATGCACCGGCTCCGGCTGCGCGGCCAAGGCCGTCAGGTAGGCGCGCTCCAGATCCGCGCGCTGCCAGTGATTGACCAGCAGTGCGTGCGCGATGGTGCTGAGGTAAGCGCGCGGCAGGCGCAGTTCGGACGGATCGACGCGACGGCTGAGCAGGCGCAGGAAGGTGTCCTGGGTCAGGTCGGCAGCGCAGTCGGCGTTGTGGGTGCGGCGGCGCAGCCAGCCCAGCAGCCAGCCATGGTGTTCGCGGTAGAACCCCGCCAGCGCGGTGCTGGAGGCGGCGGGCACGGCCATCGGCATCGATCATTAATGAGAATGATTCCCATTATAGGGTGATCGAGCGGTGTACGACAAACCCTGCGCACTTGGCAGCAGGCCGGAGGCGTGCATTTGCGATGCCCGCCGCGCTCGCCGACACTGCGGTCTTTCCACAAGGAGTGCCCGCATGTTCAGTCACATCACCGTCGGAACCAACGACATGGACGTCGCGCATCGCTTCTACGATGCCCTGTTCACCGCATTGGGCGCCCGTCCCGGTGTCTTCGATGACAAGGGGCGCCTGGTGTATTTCAAGGACGGCCGCATGTTCATCGTCACCGCACCGATCGACGGCGAGCCGGCCTGCCATGCCAATGGCGGCACCATCGGCTTCACCCTGGACAGCGCCGATGCCGTGCGTGGCTGGCAGGACGCAGGCGTAAGCCACGGTGGCACCGCCATCGAAGACCCGGCCGGCATCCGCAACATGGCCGGGCGGCAGCTGTTCCTGGCCTACCTGCGCGATCCGGATGGCAACAAGCTGTGCGCGGTGCATGTGATGTCGTGATTGGACAGTACGCGCGTGGCCGCGATGCACGCGGTCCGCGCGCGGCTGCGCTCGCAGGCACGCTTCGGCGCGCGCGTGATAACACGGAATGGTGGGCCGGGCCTGTGACCGCAGGCCGCAACTTCATGCTCTGTCCACTGCGGTTCAGCCAGAATCGGTCGGCTAACCCTTTGATCTACCGGAGAACGCCGCCCCATGGAAGTACTGGAGCCGCAACAATCCCCGGTGCGCACCCTTCGACCTGTGTTCGCCTTCGCGGCGATCGTTGTCGTGGCGTTCGCGCTGTTTGTCAGCCTGTTCCCGCTCGGTGCGGGCCGCCTTCTGGTCAAGGCGCAGGACTGGGCCGCACTCAATGTCGGCTGGTACTACCTGCTGGCGATGACCCTCTATCTGGTGTTCGTGGTCGGCGTGGCGCTGTCCAAGTACGGTGGCATCAAGCTCGGTGCCGACCATGACGAGCCGGAGTTCAGCTATCTCTCCTGGGCCGGCATGCTGTTCGCCGCCGGCATCAGCATCACCCTGTTCTTCTTCTGCGTCTCCGAACCGCTGACCCACTACCTGCAGCCGCCGCAGGGCGATCCGGCGGCCGGTGAGGCTGGTGCGCGCCAGGCCATGCAGCTGCTGTTCCTGCACTGGGGCCTGCATGGCTGGGGCGTGTTCGCACTCGCGGCGATGGCGATGGCCTACTTCGCCTATCGCCACAACCTGCCGCTGGCGCTGCGTTCGGCGCTGTACCCGCTGATCGGCAAGCGCATCAATGGCCCGATCGGCTACACCGTGGACGCGCTGGGCATTGTCGCCACCGTGTTCGGCATCGGCGCCGACATGGGCTTCGGCGTGCTGCACCTCAACGCCGGCCTGTCGCACCTGTTCAACATCCCGCACTCCAACCTGGTGCAGATCATCCTGGTGGTCAGCATGATGGGTGCGGCGGTGGCCGTGGCCGTTTCAGGCGTGGAGAAGGGCGTGCGCTGGATGGCCAACATCAACATGCTGCTGGCGATCGCGCTGGTGCTGTTCATGCTGTGCGCCGGCCCCACCCAGTACCTGCTGAGCACGCTGATGCAGAACCTGGGCGACTACCTCGGCAGCGTGGTCGGCAAGAGTTTCGATGTGTACGCCTATGGCGGCCGACCGGAATGGCTGGGCGGCTGGACGGTGTTCTACTGGGCCTGGTGGATCGGCTGGGCGCCGTTCGTCGGCCTGTTCATCGCCCGCATCTCGCGTGGCCGCACCATCCGCGAATTCGTGTTCGGCGTGCTGCTGATCCCGCTCGGCTTCACCCTGGCGTGGCTGTCGATCTTCGGCAACAGTGCACTGGACCAGGTGCTGCACCATGGCCAGCAGCAACTGGCGCAACTGGCGGTAGATGATCCACCCACCGTGCTGTATGCCCTGCTGGATGGGTATCCGTGGAGCAAGGCGGTGATCGCGGTGACGGTGTTCGTCAGTTTCATTTTCTTCGTGACATCGGCTGACTCCGGCGCGGTGGTGCTGTCCACGTTGTCCTCGCATGGCGGGGCGCCGGAGGATGATGGTCCGCGCTGGCTGCGCGTGTTCTGGGGCACGGTGATCGCGGTGCTGACCGCCGGGTTGCTGCTGGCCGGCAGCATCGATGCGCTGAAATCGGCGGTGGTGCTGGCGTCGCTGCCGTTCTCGGCGGTGTTGTTGCTGATGATGTGGGGCTTGACCCGCGCCTTCAGTGACGAATCGCACCGCAAGCGCGCGCTGCAGTACCGTCCCTCGCCGCTGATCGGTGACGACCGCCACCACCAGGGCTGGCGCCAGCGCCTGAGCCAGGCCATGCACTTCCCGGTGCGCGACCAGGTCTACCGCTTCATGGACGACACCGTGAAGCCAGCGATGGAGGCGGTGGCCGAGCAGCTGCGCGGGCAGGGCTGGGATGTGGCCACGCGGTTCGAGGCCGGCGACATGGAGTTGACGGTGAATCACGGCGAGCAGCAGGACTTCCTGTACCGGGTGATCCTGAGTGGCTACCTGACGCCGTCGTTCGCCGCGCAGCAGCTGCGCAACCAGCGCTACTACCGCGCTGAAGTGCACCTGTTCGAAGGCAGTCAGGACTACGACCTGGTCGGCTACAGCCGCAAGCAGATCATCAACGACATCATCAGCCAGTACGAACGGCACCTGCAGTTCCTGCACCTGAGCCGTTGATGCGGTGGGTGCGGACCGTTGGTCCGCACACCCCTGCAAAGCCGAGCATGGGCTCGGCTCTACAGGGTTTGTCGCATTCGGCACGCGACGCCATCTACTGCCTGCTCGGCAGCCCGCAGCGCATTCGCCAGGTGGAGCCGCTGATGGTGAGCCGCTGCGGCGGAAAAGGGCGCGGCACGGGCCAGTGCATGGTCCTGACACGCATAAACCGGGCAATCGCCAGGCTGGTCGTGCTGCGGCACGCCATCGAGCGCGTGCGCGAGGATGGCGATGAGGCGCAGCAGATAGGCAACGATGTGTGCGAGGGCCTGCTGCTGGCCTGCCGTGGGCTGTCCGAATATGTGGATGAGCAGGCGCAGGTGACTTGAGGCCATCCCGCCGGGCGTGGCCCGCTGTCGGCGCGGCGCTTTGCAAGATTTTGCATGGCGCGAGCTGGGCAACGCGCACAGCATCTGCACACGTCAATCCGGAATGCCTTCGTGTCCTTTCTCACGCCACTGCATCGACCGACACATCTTCTACTGCTGGCCGTGGCCTGCACACTGCCTGCGCAGGCCTTGGCACAGAATTTTTCGACCAAACGCGCTGCAGATCTGGAGCGGCCTCCACTTCAGATCTTGCAGGACGTCATCCTGTGCCGCGCGTCGTCAAGCAGTTCGTACCACATCCGACAAGGTTTCATCGATGGCCTGGATGACCTGAATGGGAATCCTCGCTATGCCAACTGGAGAGGTACTCCACGATCGGACGGCTCAGGCCTTGAGATCGAGTTGCCGGCAGAGATCAGTGTTTTCGGCATGAATACGCGGAAGGTCCTTCTCAACTATGCTTCATTCTGGGCCATCCTTGAGGGTACGTCGCTTGATGACGTGATCCATCGCGGAGGACTCAAGCATAGGGCCGGACTCTATGACACCCACGATATCGTGGGCACCCGACCCGTGGCGCTTCGGACCATGTCAACTGGCATCGCCAATGTCCGCTCCATTGTCGCGCGGACAATGGACAACTCGGGCAACGTTTATGTTGGCTGCGGCGATGTCAGCGAATCCCGCCCGCGGGCAGGCGAATCAGACGACTTGGATACATCGGCTGATTACCACTCCAACGCGGGCAGGTTGAAGATCATTGGCGATTACCTCTCGTGTCGTCTGGAGCGCGCAGACGCCGCTGATTCTGCCGTTGCGCTGGTCCGCAATTATCACCGCGTCCCACCCGCAACACGGTGGAGTGGGCGAGCACTCAAAGACACGTCGGAGTGGCTGCTGCCGGAGCCCATCATGGTGGACGGCATCTCCGTTTCCAGGATCTGGCTCTCAGGTGAACACGCCTATGGTGTGGTAGAAGCAACGCCTTCGAGCGCGCTGGCCGGTCGCTGGGCAATGACGGCGACCGAAAGCGATGCGGTCGAAGCGCTTTTCGTACGCAGGCTTGACGATCGTGTCGCACCCGATGGCTGGATCGAGGAGCGCGAGCGCATTGCATTCCAGTGGGGGCAAGGCGTCACATTGACAGGCTGCAGATATGGCCAGTCCTACCCTGCGTATGGATGGTGGCCAGAATGGGACGAGAATCGGGAGGACGATTGAGCTCCCCTCAGCCCACGGCGCGTGCAGCGCCTTTCGGGAGAATCATCAGGTTCCAGAACGGCGTCGGATCACTCCGGCGCCGTTCCAGATGGAGATAAGCCAAGCATGGCCTCGGCTCTACATCGCCGCGTCAGAACCGGTAGCGCGCGCCCAGCGAGACGAACTGCCCGCGCAAGTTGTACTGGCTGATGTCGAAGCCATTGGAGCCACCCGCCGGGTCGAACGGCGGATCCTTGTCGGTCAGGTTCAGCACCGACAGCGACAGCGTGGTGTTGGGAACACCTTCGTAGGCCACGTACAGATCCAGCTGGTGATACGGCTTGATGCGGTCACGCAGCCCCGGGTTGCTGGTGACCGTCGCCACACGCTGGTCGTAGCCACTCACGTACTGCAGGCTCAGCGTGCTGCTCCAGTCGCCCACCGCCCAGTTCAACGACGTGGTGCCGCGGGTGCGCGGCAGTGCGCCGTGGCGGTTGTTGCCGGCCCCGTCATAGGGCGCCTGGCCGGCCACCAGCGGCTGCTTGAAGCTGAGCAGGTGGGTCCAGCTGCCGGCGACGGTGAAGTTGCCCCAACCGTCGGTGCGGAAGGTACGGCTGGCGTCCAGGTCCAGCCCCGAGGTGGTCAGTTCGCCCTGGTTGGCGTACTGGTTGGTGATGAACTGGATGCGTCCGTTCTCGCGTTGTACGCGGCCCGGGAACAGGGTCGGGTTGTCGACGATGAACTGCGCACTGTCAGGCTTGACCAGGTTGTCCTGTTCGATGCGGTACCAGTCCAGGCCGATGCTGGTATCGCCATCCGGCGACCACACCGCACCCACGTTGAAGTTGCGCGAACGCTCGGCCTTCAGGTCCGGGTTGCCGGTGCGGATGTTGGTCACGCCGCGGCTGCCACCCGGTTGCAGTGGGTCGAACGGATCGATCACCGAGCCGTAGCTGACGGTCTGACCCGGCGCGATCTCCGGCAGCGACGGCGCACGGAAGCCACGCGAGAACGAGCCGCGCAGCAGCAGGCTGTCCAGCGGCTGCCAGCGCAATGCCACCTTCGGCGAGAACGCCTTGCCGAAGTCGTCGTAGCGGTCGCCGCGACCGGCCAGCTGCAGTTCCAGCGTGCGGTGCAGCGGCACGCTCAGTTCGGCGTAGGCGGCACTGACCTGGCGCTCGCCGTTGACCACGTTGATGGCCGGGCGCAGCTCGGTACCCGACAGCACCTGTGCGCTGGTGCGCGCATCCAATGATTCCTTGCGGAACTCGGCGCCCCAGGCGAAGCCGACTGCACCGGCCGGCAGCTCCCACAGCGAGGTCGAGGCCTTCACATTCAACGAGTGCAGCTTGTACCAGCCCGGGCGCTTGGTCTGCAGGCGCAGTGCATCCAGCGCCCCCGGCGTGCTGGACGGGTTGAGGAAGTCGTAGCTGCCATCGCGCAGGATCTGCTCGAATGCGTAGCGGTTGACGAAGTTGTCCACGTACTCGCGCTGTGCACTCTGCGAGGTCAGCGCTGCCACTTCCCAGTCCCAGCGCTCGCCACTGCCACGCACGCCGGCCAGGGCACGGTAGAACACCTGGGTGTTGTCCTTCAGGCGCGGGCCGAGATCGAAGAAGGTGTACTCGAACGGCAGCGGCGTGCTGCCCGGGTTGTTCGGGTGGCCGACCGGCAGCACCGCCGGCACATCGATCAGGGTGCCGGTGGCCGGGTTGTAGGCACGCAGGCCCGGCCCGACGGTCAGTGGCGCGCTGAAGATCTGGTCGGCCTTGTTGTGGCTGTACAGCACATCGGCGAAGGCCTCGACGCTGTCATTGAAGCGGTAGGTCGCACTCAGCGACGCCTGCAGGCGCTCGGCGCCGGGCTGCAGGGTCTTGAACGGCTGCGCATTGAAGGCGCAGGCCTGGCCGGGCAGGGTGCTGCCGAAGTCGCTGTACGGGCGCAGCTGGCTGCCGTCGGGGCAGTTGCCGAACGGTTGCGGCGCACGCGGGTTGCTCAGCCAGTTGCCACCGGCAGTGGACCAGCCGGCAAGGCGACCACCGGGCTTGTCGCGGAAATCGCCGCTGCGGGTATAGGCACGGTCATCGCCATCAAGGCGGTCGCGCTTGAGCAGGTCCAGCCCGAACAGCACGTTCCAGCCCTGCTGTTCCAGATCACCGAAGCCGGCCAGCAGGTTGGCCTTGCGTTCGTTCAGGCCGCCCTGGGGGGCGGTGCCGAAGCCGCCGCCGACTTCCACGCCCTGGAAGTTCTTGCGCAGGATGATGTTGATGACGCCAGCGATGGCGTCGGAGCCGTACACCGCCGAGGCGCCATCCTTCAGCACTTCGATGCGCTCGACCGCACTGATCGGCAGCGCATTGAGGTCAACGAAGGTGTCCTGGGTGTTGAGCGCGAAGCCGAAGTTGGAGACGCGGTAGCCGTTGACCAGCACCAGCGTGTTCTTCGGCGACAGGCCGCGCAGGCCGATCGAGGCCGAGCCGGCGGCGAAGCTGCCGGTGTACTGCTCGTCGAAGCTGTTGCCGGCATTGGCCGACAGGTTGCGCAGCACGTCGGTAAGGGTGGAACGACCGGTCTGTTCGATCTGTTCGCGGCTCACGATCTGCACCGGGTTGGGCCCGGCGGTATCGCTGCGCTTGATGTTGGAGCCGGTCACCAGCACGGTGCCGAGGGTGGTGCTGTCCTTGCCGGAATCGGCGGTTTCAGCGGCGCCGGCAGCGCCGGCGGTGAGGCCCAGCGCGATCGCGCCGGCAAGCAGGTTCAGGGTGGTGCGGTACATGGAAGCGACAACGCCAAACGGGGGAGGAGCCGTCAGTACCGCACGCAGCCACGTGCGCCTTCCAATGACGAAAGCGCATTCAGTTATACATCACAGGTTCTTAACCATTGGAGCGGGTGGTGACTTCGCGCTTTCGGGCGCCGTTGCGGCATTCAACCCCGATCCACTCAATCACCCGAGTGGATTTCAAGGTCGGAGACGAAAATCCAAAGGCTGTCCGGCACTTCGTTGTGGCACGCAAGCCCCATATCCGTGATGCTTCCAGGAAACTGGACCAGCACCCGCAAGCCGCGTTGATGCCTGGCCATGGACGTTTGGGATTCCTCAAGAACAATGGTCCCGTTGGTACCGATCAATCTCCAGTAGTCTTCGGAGGGCCGAACATCGTCAGGTGGGTGTTTGCTCCCGAGAAAGGTTGCCAGCAGCACCTTCCGACCATTCATTCCACTCAACGTGATTTCTTCTTCAGCAAAGACGATCTAGACATTATCCATTGGGATGGGGCGGCGCGTAGCGCCGCCGGATCCAGCGCCTTGCATCAAGGCCGCAGCAGCACCTTGCCATTGCGGCCCGAACCCGCACCGGCCTTTGCTGCCTGGGCGATGTCGTCCAGCGCGAAGATCTGCTCCACAGGCAGGGTCAGTTCGCCGCTCGCCGCACGCTTCAGCAGCTCGCCAACCAGCCGGCGCTTGTCCTCCACTGCCATCGCCTGGCTGACCTTGCTGCCCCAGAAACCCTTCACCGTGGCTTCCTTGTAGATCAGGCCGCCGGCGGGAATGCGCATCGGTTCGCCGCTCATCACCCCGAACGACACCAGGGTGCCGTGGTGGCCAAGCAGGTCGACCAGATCGCCGCTGGCGTCGCCGCCAATGGAATCCACCGCGGCCGCGGCCTGTGCTTCGCCGGTCGCTTCACGCACGCGATCCTTCCAGCCGTCCACCGAAGTGTCGAACACGTGATCGATGCCCAATGCCTTCAACTGTGCGACCGCATCGGCATTGCGCACCAGGTTGGCCACATGCACGCCACGCGCCCGCGCCAGCATCGCCAGCGATTTGCCCACCGCGCCGTTGGCGGTGTTCTGCACGATCCACTGGCCTGCTTCGACGTGCAGGAATTCCAGCAGCATCAGCGCGCTCAGCGGCATGGCGATCAGCTGCGCGGCCATTTCGTCCGGGATCGCCTCCGGCATCGGAATCACCATGCGTGCCGGGGCGATGAAGGCCTCGGCCCAGGTGCCGTGCACCGAGGCGGCGGCCACCCGCTGGCCGATCTGCAGGCCGTCGACGCCATCGCCGAGTGCATCGACCACGCCCAGTGCTTCACTGCCCCCGATCGCCGGCAGCGTTGGCTTGTAGCCATACAGGCCGCGCACGGTCAGCAGGTCGTGGTTGTGGATCGAGGCCAGCACGGTGCGGATGCGCACCTCGCCGGGGCCGGGCTCGGGCAAGGCGGCATCGGCAATGGCAAGGACGTCGGCCGGGTCGCCGAAGGAGGGGTACTGGGCAGCGCGCATGGGCGGTGTTCCGGGGAAAGTTGATGTTGTACCGAACTGGGGACGCAGGCGTTGTCGACAAGGCGCCGCAGGTGCAACACGGCATCCTGCGACTGATCGTCGCGACATGTGCTGATTGCCGTATCTTGTGTTGACGGGCTGGAATATCCCCACTATGTTGTGTCCGTCACTCCCGGTCAGCCGCCGCCGCCGGACATGCAGCAAACGTCCCGCGGCCCGCCCCCTGAAGGCTTGCCGTGTCGACGCGGCCGCCATCGAGCGGACCCAGATCGCCCCCACGGCCCGGATACCGGCCGCAGGCGCAGGCTGTTGCCGACGATCTGGTGTTCCCGCGCTTTGGCATCCCACCCCGACCGCCCCGTGCGCCGGTATCGCGTGCAGGGCCGCCATGGCATCGACCGCCAACGCGCGTGCGAGCCTGGAGTTTCACCACCATGACCGACAGTACCTTCCGCGTGGCCGATCTGGCCGGCGCTGGCGACGCCTTGCGCGCCGGTGGCGAGCGCGTGCCGACCTGGATCACCAAGGAGGCCGGCAACCGTCGCCTGCCGTTCGAGGCCGAGCGCCTGCAGCGCAGCATCGACGCCGTGCATGCCGAGTTCCCGCAGCTGGATGTGAGCGACTACCGCCGTGTAGTGCAGTCGATGGTCGAACGCAAACCGAGCATCAGCGCCGATGACCTGGTCGATCTGCTGATCCGCGAGGCCGAATCGCGCGTGGACCTGGTCGCGCCGGAGTGGGAACAGTTTGCCGCGCGCATCTACCTGCGCCGCCTGTACAAGCGCGCCAGCCGCAACCGCTTCTACGACGTCGGCCTGAAGTACGGCTCCTACGTGGGCCTGCAGGAAAGCCTGGCCGATCGCGGCATCTACAGCAACGACATCCTGCGCTGCTACTCGAAGGAAGAACTGCAGCAGGCCGGCGAGATGATCGATCCGGAACGCGATCGCCTGTTCGCCTACAACGGCCTGTATCTGCTGGCCACGCGCTACCTGGCCAGCGACCGCAGCCGCGAAGTCTACGAACTGCCGCAGGAGCGCTGGCTGACCATTGCGCTGTACCTGATGCAGGAGGAAAAGCCGCGCGAGCGGCGCATGCAGCTGGTCGGAGAGGCGTACTGGGCGCTGTCCAACCTGTACATGACGGTGGCCACACCGACCCTGGCCAATGCCGGCAAGGTGGGCGGGCAGTTGTCGAGCTGCTTCATCGACACGGTGGACGACAGCCTGCAGGGCATCTATGACTCCAACACCGATATCGCCCGTGTGTCCAAGCACGGCGGTGGTGTTGGAGCCTATCTGGGCTATGTGCGCAGCAGCGGCGCGCCGATCCGTGGCGTGGCCAATTCCTCCGGCGGCGTGGTGCCGTGGATCAAGCAGCTCAACAACACAGCGGTGTCTGTTGATCAGCTCGGCCAGCGCAAGGGCGCGGTGGCGGTGTACCTGGACATCTGGCACCGCGATATCGAAGCCTTCATGGACCTGCGCCTCAACAACGGCGACCAGCGCCTGCGCGCGCACGATGTGTTCACTTCGGTCTGCGTGCCGGACCTGTTCATGGAAGCGGTCGAGCGTCGCGCCGACTGGTACCTGTTCGACCCGCACGAGGTGAAGCAGGCCAAGGGCTGGTACCTGCAGGACTTCTACGACGAGAAGCGTGGTTCGGGCAGCTTCCGTGACCGCTACGCCGAGCTGGTGGCCGATGAGCGCATCAGCCGCCGCACGGTGAAGGCCATCGATCTGTTCAAGCGGATCATGCTCAGCCAGCTGGAGACCGGCAACCCGTTCCTGTTCTACCGCGACGAGGTCAACCGCCGGAACCCGAACAAGCACGCGGGCATGATCTATTCCAGCAACCTGTGCACCGAGATCCTGCAGAACATGAGCCCGACGCGGATGATCCAGGAGATCGTCAGCGGCGACCAGATCGTGACTACGCGCCGCGCCGGTGACTTCGTGGTCTGCAACCTGTCCTCGATCAACCTCGGCCGTGCGATCAGTGCGCCGGATGACCTGTTGGCCACCGATGTGCTGGAGCGCCTGATCCCGATCCAGGTGCGCATGCTCGACAACGTGATCGATCTCAATGCGCTGCCGGTGCCGCAGGCCACCATCACCAACCGCAAATACCGCGCCATCGGCCTGGGCACCTTCGGCTGGCACCACCTGCTGGCGCAGCAGGCGATCCAGTGGGAATCACCGGATGCCGAAGAGCTGGCTGACCGCCTCTACGAGCGCATCAACTTCCTGACCATCCAGGCCAGCGCGCAGCTGGCGAAGGAAAAGGGCAGCTACCCGATGTTCACCGGCAGCGACTGGCACAACGGCCGCTACTTCAGTGACCGCGACTACAGCGGCGCGGCCTGGGACAGCCTGGCCCGCGAGGTCGCCACGCACGGCCTGCGCAACGGCTGGCTGCTGGCGGTGGCGCCGAACATGAGCACCGCGCAGATTGCCGGTTCCACCGCGTCGATCGACCCGATCTACAGCGCGTTCTACTACGAGGAGAAGAAGGACTTCCGGCGGCCGGTGGCCGCACCGGGGCTGTCGCTGGAAACCTGGCCGTACTACGAGAAGGGCGCCTACAAGGTCGACCAGTTCGCCAGCGTGCGCCAGAACGCGCGCCGCCAGCGCCACGTCGACCAGTCGATCAGCTTCAACCTGTACGTGCCAAGCACCATCCGCGCCAGCACGCTGCTGGAGCTGCACCTGAGCGCCTGGCGCGAAGGCCTGAAGACCACCTACTACGTGCGCTCCAACGACATCGACATCAGCGAATGCGAGTGGTGCTCCAGCTGACCGCCGGCGACCCACGGTAGTGCCGGCCGCTGGCCGGCAACACGATAGAAAGAGAACGAAGGCAGAAACCCATGGCAACCCCCCTCGACCGCATCAAGATCCTCGAACCGCGCCATCCCAACCGCAGCACCGGCATCATCAACGGCCGCACCAGCGGCATCCTCAACTGGAACGACATTCCGTACCCGTCGTTCTATCGGGCCTACAAGGAGCTGTCGACCAACTTCTGGATTCCCGATGAGGTCGACATGAAGCTCGATGCCCGCCAGTACGGCGAGCTCAATGCGCGCGAGAAGAACGCCTACGACTCCATCATCGGCCTGCTGGCCACGCTCGATTCGCCGCAGACGCGCTTCATCTACAACGTCGCCGAGTACATCACCGACCCGGCCGCGCACGCCAATGCGGCGATCATCGGCCAGCAGGAAGTGATCCACAACGAAAGCTACAGCTACGTGCTGGCCTCGATCACCGACCTGCCGAACCAGAACCGCATCTTCGAGATCGCCCGCACCCACCCGACCATCATCAAGCGCAACGCACCGATCATGGGCGCGTATGACGACTTCATGCGCGAGAAGACCGCCGAGACCCTGCTGAAGTCGCTGATCCAGTCCTCGATCCTGGAAGGCATCAACTTCTATTCCGGTTTCGCCTACTTCTACAACATGGTGCGGCAGAACCGCATGAACGGTACGGGCAAGATCATCAGCTTCATCAACCGTGACGAGCTGGCGCATACCAAGTTCATCAGCGAGCTGATCCGCGCCATCATCGGCGAGAACCCTGAGCTGCAGACCAACGAGCTGACCGCCTACGTGCACCAATCATTCGAACACGCGATCGAGCTGGAGACGCAGTGGTCGTCGGAGGTGCTGGACGGTATCGACGGCATCGACGTGGACGAGATGGTGCGCTACGTGAAGTACCGCGCCAACAAGATGGCCGGCATGCTCGGCATCGAGCGCCTGTACAGCGACACCACCGACAACGTGATGCCGTGGATCAAGGCCTACGCCGACAACTTCACCGAAACCAAGACCGACTTCTTCGAGATGCGCAATGCAAGTTACAAGAAGACCAACGTCGACAACGGCTTCGATGACCTCTGAGCCCAGCGAAGCGCTGAGCATCCTGCTGGTGGTGGCCTCGTTGAGTGGCAACACCCGCGAGCTCGGCCGGCAGATTGCCGAGCGTTGCCGCGCAGCGGGCCATGCGGTGCACTGGCAGGAGGCCGACGACCCGCGCCAGGCGCCGCCTCTGGCCGCCGATGAGGCCGACCTGGTGCTGCTGGGCTGCTGGACCGACAACGCCGGCCGCACGCCGGCGGAGATGAAGGCGTGGGTGGCCGGTATTACGGAGCGCGGCGAGCGGCCACGGCAGCTGGCGGTGTTCGGTACCGGCGAAACGCAGTGGGGGCAGGAGTACTACTGCGGCGCCGTGCACCGGCTGATCCGCTACTTCCGCAGCGACTACCCGCCGCTGGAGATCGAACAGATGCCGCATGGCGTTCGCCATGCCGCGGCCATCGAGGCCTGGACCGACGCGGTCCTGGCCCATTACTGGAGCAACACCGATGCAGATCATCGACGCCACCACGCCTGAGCAGTTCCAGCAGCTGCTGGCCGAACATCCGCGGGTGCTGGTGGATTTCCACAAGGACCAGTGCCCAGGGTGCCGGATGCTGGAGATGTCGCTGCACCGCGTGGCGACCAGCAGTGCAGGGCAGGGCATCACCCTGCTGCGCGTGCAGCTGGAAGTGCTGGGTGAAGCGTTCTTCAGGGGACTGGGGTTGCGGCAGACGCCGACGCTGTCCCTGTTCCGTGACGGCGACGAACGTACCCGCCTGGCCGGGTTCCAGTCGCCGCAGCAGATTGAGGCCGCCATTGCACTGCATCTGTAGAGTCGAGCCATGCTCGACTGCTATTCGCGCGGTGATGGAATGAGTCGAGCATGGCTCGACTCTACAAAGGCATCCACGCATGGCGTGGATCTACTGGCCGCTGAAGGTATCCACCAGCAGCTTCACGTTCAACGCCACGATCACCAGTGCGATCACCCAGGCGATGCTGCCCAGCCAGCGCGGGGCCACCAGCGCACCCATCGTCACTTTGTCGGTCACGATCCGCACCAGCGGGATGATCGCGAACGGCAACTGCATCGACAGCACCACCTGGCTCAGCACCAGCAGCTTTACCGCGCCCTGGTCGCCGAACACCATGATCACCACCACCACCGGAATGATCGCCAGCGCCCGCGTGATCAGCCGCCGCAGCCACGGCGGCAGACGCAGGTGCAGGAAGCCTTCCATCACGATCTGCCCGGCCAGCGTGGCGGTCACCGTCGAGTTCAGGCCCGAGGCCAGCAGCGCAATCGCAAACAGCGTCGCAGCGGCGCCCACGCCCAGCATCGGCGCCAGCAGCTGGTGCGCCTGCTCGATGTCTTCCACGTCGAAACGGCCATTGGCATGGAACACCGCCGCCGCCAGGATCAGGATGCTGGCGTTGATGAACAGTGCCAGGGTCAGTGCAAGGGTGCTGTCGGTCACTGCCCAGCGCAGCGCGCTGCGTCGGCCTTCATCGGTGCGCGGGTAGGCACGGGTCTGCACGATGGACGAGTGCAGATAGAGATTGTGCGGCATCACCGTGGCACCAATGATGCCGATGGCGATGTACAGCGCGTGCGGATCGGTCACCACCTGCGCGCGCGGGATGAACCCGCCCAGCACTTCCATCACCGGCGGTGCGGCCAGCGCGATCTGCACCACGAAGCAGCCGAAGATCACCATCAGCAATGCGATCACGAAGGCTTCCAGCGCACGGAAACCGCGGTTCATCAGCAGCAGCACCAGCAGCGTGTCCAGCGCGGTGATCACCGCGCCCCACAGCAACGGCAGGTCGAACAGCAGCTTCAGCGCGATCGCGGTGCCGATCACCTCGGCCAGGTCGCAGGCGATGATCGCCGCCTCGCACAGCGCCCACAACGCCAGGTTCACCGGCTTCGGGTAGCGGGCACGGCAGGCCTGGGCCAGGTCCATGCCGGTGGCGATGCCGAGCCGCGCAGACAGCGCCTGCAGGATCACCGCCATCAGGTTGGAGATGAGGATGACCGACAGCAGCAGGTAACCGAAGCGCGAACCACCGGCGAGGTCGGTGGCCCAGTTGCCCGGGTCCATGTAGCCGACCGAAATCATGTAGCCCGGGCCGAGGAAGGCCAGCAGGCGGAACCACCAGTGGCCCTTGTCGGGCACCGCCACCGAGGCGTTGAGCGCACCCAGGCTGGCCGGGGTGGAGGCCGAGGGGTCGCGGGATGCCAGGGTGTTCATGGCTCCGAATATAGCTCCTGCTATAGTCATTAGCAATGTGAAACAATCGTCTTTATCGCGTTACTGGTCCAGAATTCAGGTTCAACACCGGAACAACCGGAAGGACAGGCGCAGGCGTGGGCAAGACCGACGATTCGACATCGCTGAAAAGCACCCCCTTGATCGAGGCCGAGCGCCAGGTCGAGAGCTTCCGGCAAGTGCGCGAGGCGCACCGGATGGAGCTGGTGGAGGACTATGTCGAGCTGATCTCGGACCTGCTGGCCGACGGCGGCGAGGCCCGCCAGGTCGACATCGCCACCCGCCTGGGCGTGGCCCAGCCCACCGTGGCGAAGATGCTGCGGCGGCTGGCCCGTGATGGCTGGGTGGTGCAGCGGCCGTACCGCGGCGTGTTCCTGACCCCGGAAGGCGAGGCGCTGGCGCATGCCAGCCGCCAGCGCCATCAGACCGTGGAGCGTTTCCTGCTGGCGCTGGGCGTGGACCCGGATACCGCGCGGCGCGATGCCGAGGGTATCGAGCACCATGTAAGCGAGCAGACGCTGGCGCTGTTCGAAGCGTTCGTGCGCAAGGCCGAAGGCGGGGCGCTGTAACGGTAGCGCCGGGCCATGCCCGGCGGCTGTTCGCGCGGTGATGGAATGAGTCGAGCGTGGCTCGACTCTACAGATCGGGCGGACAATGGGCCTGCTGCTGCGCGCACGCCCGTTTCGTCCATTCCTTCAACACAGGCTGCAGGCCTTCATAGCGGCGCCCGTGCCAGCCATTGGCAAGTACATTCCCGTCTGCATCGATCAGCACCAGATTCGGCGGTGCCAGCCCGGCCAATGCCTGCAGTGCCGGCATGCGCGCGGCGCGGCGCGGGTCCAGCACCGGCCACGGCATGTCCTGCGCGTGCATGTAGCGGCGCAGCGCGGCCTCGCTCTCGTCCAGGCTGACGTACACCACTTCGGTATCGGCTCCGGCCTCGCGCAATGCGTCACGCATGCTGCGCAGTGTGGGTACGAAAGCATGGCAGGGCGCGCACCAGTCGGCGCCGAAGTACAACGCCACCAGTTTCGGTGGCGATGACCACTGCATCGGGCGCAGCGAGCGCTGTTCCGGCCGCATCAGCGAGGCCGAGACCTGCGCATGCAGGTCCGCAGCCATCGCCGGTGCGGCCAGCAGCACGGCACAGGTCAGCAACAACGCTCGTAGTGGATCAGAACGCATAGCGCAGGTTGACGTACCACGAGCGCGCGAAACGCGGCCCGTAGACATAGTCGCTGTCGCGCAGCGCGCCGACTTCCAGATCCTTCTGGCGCTGATCGAACACGTTCTTGACGCCCGCGGCCACCGACACTTCCTGCTGCGCCTGCGCGCCCAGGTGACGATGCCAGCGCGCACCCAGGTCGGTCACCAGGAATGAACGCGTGCGGTGCAGTTCGCCTAGCCGGTTGTTCAGCACCGACATCGGGCCGGTGTGGCGCAGCGCGACGAACGTCTCCCACGGCTCGGCGGGCATCCAGCTGAGCTGGGCCAGGCCGGTCCAGCGTGGGGTCTTCAGGTAGTCGCGGCTTTCGATCACGGTGTCGCCGCCGTCGCCGGTGTCGTCGAAGATGCGCTGTGGTTCGCGGAAGCGCGAGCGGTACCACGAGGCACCCGCGGTCAGGCGCCACTGCGGCGACGGCTGCCAGCCGAGGTTGGTTTCCGCGCCAAGCACATTGGAACCGGACGCGTTGTAGCGCAGCTGGCTGAGCTGGCCGTCATCGCCGCGCTGGATCTCGCCCAGTGCGAAGGTGTCGCGGATGCGCGCATACGAGGCGGTGGCATCCCAGCTCCACACCGGATTGGCCGGGTCCGAGCGCCAGTCGAAGCCGAACAGGGTGGTCAACGCGCGCTCTTCCTTCAGGCCGTCGGTGTTGCGCACGCGCACCTGTTCACCACCCAGCGTATCGACATGCACATCCTCGACGAAGATTTCCGGTGCACGGAAGCCGGTGGCAACGCCTGCCCGCCACTTCAGGTTGGGCGTGGCCTGCCAGGCCAGCGCGATGCGCGGCGAGAACACCGCGCTGTCCAGCTCCGAGCTCTTGTCCACGCGCGCACCCAGCACCAGGTCGACGTTGTCGCGCAGGCTCCACTCGTCCTGGATGAAGGCGCCGAGGTTGTGGAAGGTGGCATCTTCCAGCACCGCCAGCCGCTGGCCGTCACCGCTGCGGTTGTCGTCGCGCAGCGCCTCGTGCTTGTACTGCACGCCGAAGGCCAGCGCGTGCGCGCCCAGCCGCCAGTTCAACTGGCTGTCGATGTAGTGCAGCGGGTTGTGGGTGCGGCCGTACTGGCGCCACGAACGCGAGGCCGCGCTGCCGGCCACGTTGGGGTCCAGCTGCGACGGGTCATAGCCCGGCGCCGACGGATCGGTGACCACGTCGCCCAGGCCGCCATAGAAGCTGTCGCGGTCGATGTCGGCGAAGGCATAGGCCAGGCGGAAATCGACGTCGGCATTGATCTCCTGGTCCCACGACACGCTGCCGCGCCGGTACTTCGTATCCAGCGATTCGGCGATGTTGGCCAGGTATTCCGGCTGGTCCAGGCGGTTGCCTCCGCGGCGGGTTTCATCGGTCACCTGCAGGTCCAGGCGCAGGCGTGTGCCCGGCGTGGGGGCGTACCAGGCCTGCAGCCCGCCGACCTTGAGGTTCTTGCGGGTGATCTCGGTGTAGCCGTCGCCGTTGTAGTCGATGCCGCTGTTCCAGTTGCGCTGGGCGATCACTGACAGGCCCGCGTCTGCGTCCTTGGCGACCAGGTCCAGCCGCACGTCGGCGTTCTTCTGCGGCGTACCCTTCAAGACATCCACGCCGGCCTGCACATGGCCACCGCTGCGCGCCGGCAGCGGCGGGATCAGGTTGATCACTCCGGCCACCGCGCCCGGGCCGTACAGTGCCGAGCCGCCGCCCTTGACCACTTCGATGCGGTCGACGAAGCCTGCCGGGATCTGTTCCAGGCCGTACACGCTGCCCAGCGTGGACAGCAGCGGGATGCCATCGAACAACAGCTGGTTGTAGGCGCCGGGCAGGCCCAGCAGCTGTACTTCGCTGGTGTTGCAGTTCTGGCAGTTGCTTTCCACGCGCAGGCCATTGATCAGCTCTGCGGCGCGCGAGAAGTCGGTGGCCGCACGCAGCGCGATGTCTTCCTTGCGCAGCACCTCGGTGCGGATCGGCACGTCCGACAGCAGGCGTTCGCTGCGGGTGGCAGTGCTGACCTTGACCTGCACACGGTCCAGCTCGGTCGGCTTCGGTGTGGCTGCCAGCGCGGGCAACGGCAGGGTCAGGGCGATGGCGGCAGCCAGAGGCAGCCGGCGGGATAGGGGTCTGGAAACGGGCATGAGGGCGTCGTCCTTGGGAGAGGAAAGGCGGCGAGGGCGACCTGGCTGACGCATATGAAAGCAGAGGGTCATAGATATAGCAAATGCTATATAGATGAGTCCTGGCAATCATGAGGACGAGGGCTCAGGTCGGATCATCGCGGACGACAGTGTTATAACATTACATTGCGTCAGCAAAACCCTGCCGGATGTCATGCCCGGCAGGGTGCGATCGAAATCGAGGAACGCCGCCCCGGTCTGGCCCCCGGGGCGGCGAGGGGCTTACCAGGCGGCGCGCAGGCCCATCTGGGCACCGTGGTTGCGATAGCCGCTGTCGCCACGCTGCACACGCAGGTCACCCCATGCGCTCCAGCGCTGGCCCAGCTGCAGCTGGGCACCGGCCTGCACTTCGTAGCGGTTCTCCGGCGTCTTCGCGTTCAGCGACTCGCTGTTGAAGCGCATCGACGCGTCGCGCTGGCCACGCAGCCAGTTCGCCGCCAGGAACGGCTGCACGCGGTTGCCCTGCAGCGTGCCCTGGCCAAACAGGCGTACGCCGAGGCGGCTGTTGAGGCCGCCGCCGCGACCATCCTCGACCGTGGTGCCATTGTTTTCGACCAGGCTGTCGCCGTCGTAGTCGGTCCAGGTCAGCTGCGCCTGCGGCTGCAGGTACAGCGTGCTGGCCTCACTGCTGCGGATGGCCCAGGCATAACCGGCTTCCAGCGATGCGCTGCGGGTCCTGGAGTCGTAGCTCTCGCGGGCGATGCCTTCGCCCTGCACCTCGTTGTCGAAGCGTGCCGCCTGCAGCCAGCCGTCCACGTACAGGCCGGCACTGCTCTGTGCATCCTGCACCCAGCCCAGGTAGACACCGGCCGACTTGCCCTTGACCTTGCCGCGGGTGCCATAACCGCTCAGATTCGACACCGCCTGCGTGGTCGCCTCGCCGGTGCCGAGCATCACGCCGATCTGGCCACGGCCATCGCCCCAACGCCAGACATCGCTGCCCAGCTGCAGGGTGTTGATGTGGGTACGGGCGTCAACCTGGCCGGCCACGTTCGCCTGCAGCTGGTCACGCCCGGCGCGCACCCAGGTGCCGATGCGGGCGCGGTCGAAGCCGGGCTCGCCGCGGTCGTGGCGGCGCAGCTGGAACATCTGCACGGCCGCGGCCTGGTTGGCCAGGTACGCGCCCGGCTCCGGACGCAGCACGGGGACCGGATCGACGGGATTGACCGGATCCACCGGATCGACCGGATCGATCGGGTCAACAGGATCGACCGGATCCACCGGACCAGTGCCCTGGCACTCCGGCAGCGACGGATTGATATCGCACGGATTGCCGGTGTAGGCCGAGGTCAGGTACCAGTTGCCGTTGGTCGCGCCCGGAGTGCCCTTGCGCAGGAAATACTCGTACATGCCACCGATGGCGCGGCCCTGCATGGCGAAAGTTGCGGTGGAGGTGCCATCGACCTGCACCAGCGGAATGCCGTTGATGGTCTGCGCACCGGCGCCATTGATGTTGTTGACCACGATCCGGGTGCTGCCGCTTGCATCGCCGGTGACGTGCACCTTCGAAGTCGGCGCATCGTCGGCGGCCATCACCGTATTGAAGTGCAGCGTGCCGCCCTGGCCGACATAGTTGCCGTTGACGGTCAGCTGGCGGAACTCACCCGGCCCGAGCAGGATGTCGCTGCCTGCACCCAGAGTGAGATTACCCGTGTTGCTGTCGCCGGACAGCGTCCAGCGGCCGCCCTGGTCGACGATGACGTCGGCCGGGCCGAGGATACGGCCGGTGAGGTCGAGGCCGTCAAGGAAGCGCAGCGTGCCGGTGGCGGTATCGGCGATGGTGATATCGCCCTTGAGCGTGGAGGTGCGGGCGGTGACGTCAAATACTGAGCTAGCGCGCCCTTCGATCACGACATTATTGCTGCTGGAAAGCGTCGATCCGTTTTGGATTGCTACGCGGACAGGGTATCCCGTCGTGGTGCCGCCAATAAGAAGCGCCGGCCCGCTTGTTGCTGCAACATGTGAAGAATCGAGGAGCAGTCCCCAATCCTGCATGCCCGCCGAACCTGCGATTGCGCTGTTCGTGAGGCTGATGCCATAGGCACTTCCGACGACCTTTGTGTTGGCTTTCAGGTTGAGGATTGTGCCAAGGCTGCGAATCCCTTGCGCAAAAGTGCTTCCCTCCGAGTCCAGTCGGCCGCCGCCGCTGCCGGTGAAGGGCCCATTGAAGGTGCTGCCTGCCGTCGTAAGGTGTGGCCGAGTAAGTCCAGCATAGCCTGAGCCGACGAAGATTGAGAGGGTGAATTGGCCATTCACGGTCGAGTTGTGCAGCGTGCCAACACTATTGAGCAGCCGCATGCTGGAAATACTTGCGCCATTCGCAATGACCTGTGCGGGTTGACCTCCAGAATAGTTGGTGTCGATTCGGTTGGTCGTGGCTCCTTCCACAATCAGCGTGCCACCGTTTACGTCGTAGGGTTGAGGTAGTGAGCCTGCATTCACCACAAGAGTCTGGCCTGGATTGACGGTTGCTGCGCCGGCTGCACCAGAAGTGGCAATTAGCAATACTGTGGCGATAGCCCGAGCTAGATCGGATTGGTTCTTGGTGGAAGGAAACTTCGGCGTGAACTGCATCATGCGCATGGGTGTTTCTCCTTGAAGCTCATTGGGGTGGACCTGCATCCGCAGGACCGGAGGCGGCACTGTGCGGATCGGGTCTTGCCTGGGCCATGCAATTAATCTGAAACGACTGCAGCGATACTTGCCGGATTCAAACCCCGTTCAATAACTCACCAAACTGAATGGAGCGCGTGGTCTGAATAATTCAGCGTGCGTGAGAGCGCAGTGAATGGCGCGTGCAGGATGCTCAAGCTGCGCATCTGCAATCTAAATCCGTGACAGTGGCCACAGTTCATCGGCGCCGTGGCGCTGCGTGGCGGGGTTCATGGAGTCGGGTACGGCTCAAAGCCCTTTCCTCTGGAAAGGGATCCGACTCAGGGGCCTCGATCAGCCGCGGCGGAACGCGGCGGGGGTACGGGCGCCGACGATGATCATGCGGATCATCGTGGAGATCTGTTCGACCAGCTCCGGATCCTTCTCCGGTGGCAGGTCCATGGCGGTGGCACCCATCGCGAACACCAGCCGGGTGATGGCCTTGGCCACCAGTTCCGGGGCATGCAGTACGGCGCCATCCAGTGCGGCCAGGCGCACCAGATCGTGCTGCAGCTCTTCCTCGAAATAGTGCAGCTCGCGTTCGACCGCATGCTTGAAGTCGTCCGAGCCGACCGCGCCCTCGCGCAGCAGCACGTGCAGCAGTTTGTCGTCGGCGCGCAGCTGCTCCATGAAGGTCTCCACCGAGACCCGCACCACGCTGGTGGCGGTGGAGGTGGCGCGCTGCCGGGCCTCGCCGATGATGGTGCGCAGCGAGCGGCCGGCCGCATCGATCAGCGCCACGGCCAGTTCGTCCATGTCGCGGAACTGCCGGTAGAAGCTGTTCGGCGCGATGCCAGCCTCACGCGCCACTTCGCGCAGGCTGAGCGTGGACAGGCTGCGGTGCGGCCCGATCAGTTTCAGGGCAGCAGCCAGCAGATCCTCACGGCTCACCGTACGGCGGGCCGGGCTGTTGGCATCTTCGGGCGTCGACAAAGCGGTGGCGGCGGCCATGGGGGTTCCGGTGGGGCGAGGCTGAATCATACCCAATCCGGTTCAATATACACATGTATACACAGGTGTATGTGCGCCCGTATAGTGCGCCCATGAGCGCTGTCGTCCGTCCGTCCCTGTTTTCTCCATACCGCTGGGTCTCGCCGTCGCTGTTCGATTTCTGGGCGGGCCAGCTCAATCCCCTGTGGACCCTGCGCGAGCCGGTGGCCCGCCTGGTCCGGCGCGAGCCGGCCGGCGAGGGCGCGGCGACCCTGGTCCTGCGCACCAACCGGCACTGGACTGGCATGCGCGCTGGCCAGCACGTCACCCTCGGCGTCGAGATTGAAGGACGCCTGTGGCAGCGCAGCTACAGCCCCACCGCACTGGGTCGGCGCGAGCTGGCGATCACCGTCAAGGCGGTCGATGGCGGCCGGGTCAGCCAGCATCTGGTCAATCATGCGCAGCCGGGCGAACTGTTCCGCCTCGATGCCGCCTTCGGCGAATTCCATATGCCGGCCGCGGCGCCAGTGCTGCTGCTGGCGGCCGGCAGTGGCATCACGCCGATGCGCAGCCTGCTGCGCGACACCTGCCAGCGCCCGCTGGCCGCGCCGGTGGACCTGTTCTACTGGGAGCGTACCGCTGCCCATCTGCAGTTTCGTGATGAACTGCAGGCGCTGGCCGCAGCGCATCCGAACCTGCGCGTGCATCTGCTGACCACCCGCGAGGGTGAGGCGCCGGCCGCGCGTATCGATACCCATGATCTGCAGGTGGCCGGCGATGACACGCCGTTGGCGCAGCGCCATGTGCTGGCCTGCGGCCCGGACGGCTTCGTTGCCGCCGCGCGCGAGCGTCTGGCGCACCAGGTCGCCGGCTTCCAGGCCGAAGCCTTCACACCGCCGGCGCCGCTGCGCGATGCCAGCAGCGAAGGTGAGGTGTCGCTGACGCTTGCGCGCAGTGGCCGCCAATTGAGCGTGCCGCGTGGCCGCTCGCTGCTGGAAAGCCTCGAAGCCCATGGCATCAAGCCCAAACACGGCTGCCGCATGGGTATCTGCAACAGCTGCAGCTGTGACCGCGTCAGTGGCGCCACCCGCCACCTGCGCACAGGCGACCTGCAGTCCGAATCGGCACAGCCGGTGCGGATCTGCGTGAGCGCACCGACCACCGACCTGACCCTGGATCTCTGAGGACGCCTGCCATGACCCGCGCTACCGACCGTGCCCTGAGCACCGCCGAGATGCATGCCTTCGGCGAGGAACTCGACGCGATCCGCGACCGTGTGATCGGCAGCCTCGGCGCCTCCGATACCCGCTACATCCGCCGCGTGGCCGCCGCCGTGCGCTGGTTCGGCGTGGGTGGCCGTGGCCTGCTGTTCCTGGCGGCGTTCTCGCCGTTGTTCTGGATGCCGCTGCTGTGGCCGGCCGCGATCACCGGCACGCTGCTGCTGGCGCTGTCGAAGATCTTGGAGAACATGGAGCTGGGCCACAACGTCATGCACGGCCAGTTCGACTGGACCGGCGACCCCAAGCTCAACGGCAACACCTACGAGTGGGACATCGTTGCCACCGCCGACAACTGGCGCAAGACCCACAATTTCCGTCACCACACCTACACCAACGTGCGTGGCATGGACGATGACATCGGCTACGGCCTGCTGCGCATCTTCCCGGAACAGCGCTGGAAGCCGTTCTACCTGCTGCAGCCGATCATCGCGCCGATCTTCGCGCTGCTGTTCCAGTGGGGCGTGGCCGCGCAGGACCTGCGCCTGGGCCGCTGGCTGAAGGGCCGCATGAGCAGCCGTGCGATGTGGCTGCAGACCCGTCCGGTGGCGCGCAAGATGCTGCGCCAGGTGCTGAAGGACTA
The DNA here is from genome assembly GCF_051983905.1 of Stenotrophomonas sp. STK17_22. Classification (NCBI taxonomy): domain Bacteria; kingdom Pseudomonadati; phylum Pseudomonadota; class Gammaproteobacteria; order Lysobacterales; family Lysobacteraceae; genus Stenotrophomonas; species Stenotrophomonas sp. STK17_22. The sequence continues at coordinate 2,994,455 of NZ_CP197010.1, read as the reverse complement.
CGTGTTCTTCCCGCTGCTGGCCGGTCCGTTCTTCCTCACCGTGATGCTGGGCAACCTGGTCGCCAACGGCCTGCGCAACATCTGGACCTATGTGATCATCTTCTGCGGCCACTTCACCGCTGAATCGGAAACCTTCCCGAAGGAGTGCCTGCGCAATGAGTCGCGCGGTCATTGGTACCTGCGCCAGCTGCGCGGTTCGTCGAACATCAGTGGTGGCTTCCTGATCAATGTGCTGTCGGGCAACCTCAGCCACCAGATCGAGCACCACTTCTATCCGGACCTGCCGGCCAACCGCTATGCGGCCATCGCCAAGGAAGTGAAGGACATCTGCCGCCGCTACGGCCAGCACTACAACAACGGCTCGCTGCCGCGCCAGTTCGGCCAGGTGGTCTGGCGTATCCTGCGCCACGCGTTCCCGAGCAAGCCGCGCCGCCTGCCGATGTCGGACATCATGTCCGCACCGGCATCGGCCAACGCGGGCTGATCGACTCAGCCCGCCTTCGCCAGGGCCGCCTGTTCGCGGTCCAGGCGACGCAGGAACACCTGCATTTCCTTGCGTGCCTGCTGGTCGCCCTTGCTGCCGGCCACGCTCAGCCCGCGTTGCCACGCTTCGCGCGCCGCCTGCGGCTGGCCACTGGCCAGCCAGGCCTTGCCCAGCAGCTTCCACGCCGCCGAATACTGCGGATCAAGGACCACGCAACGGCCCAGATGGGTTGCCGCGCGCACCGGGTTGCCGGCATCCAGCCAGCCCTTGCCCAGGCCGAAGCGCAGCAGCGCGCCGTCCTTGCCGCTGGCGAGCATGCATTCCAGAGCCTCGATGTTCATCAGCGCACCTCCACCAGCAGCTCGGCCGGTCCCGGCTGGAAGCGGCCGCGATGGAACAGCAGTGGCGCGCCGCCGTTTTCGTGCACTTCGATGATGCGGCCGGCCAGCAGCAGGTGATCGCCCACCGGCCACTGCGCATGGCGGGTGCAGGTGAGATGCGCTACCGCACCGGCGATGCGTGGCGGGGCGTCCTCGTCGTCATCCAGCAATGCCAGACCGTCGAAGCGGTTGCGTACCTGCGGATCGGCAAAGCGCCGGGCCAGTGCTTCCTGGTCGGCCGCCAGCACGCTGATCGCAAAGCGGGTGGCGCGCTGGAAGGTGGAAAGACTCTGCGCGTGCAACGCCAGGTTCCACAGCACCAGTGGCGGCTGCAATGACACCGGCACGAACGAATTGATGGTCAGGCCGATGGGCTTGCCCTGCGCATCGCGCGCGCAGACGATGGCTACGCCGGTAGGAAAGTGGCCGAGCAGCCGCCGCAGTGCCCGCGGCGGCATCTCGACCGACGGCACCGGGGCCGGGGCGGGGAAGACCCCCGCCCACGGCCCGGCGTACGGCAGTGTCTCGCCGCTCATGAGGCCCGGGCCTGGCGGTAGCGCCGGCCGACCTCGGCCCAGTTGATGATGTTGAAGAACGCACCGATGTAGTCCGGGCGGCGGTTCTGGTAGTGCAGGTAGTAGGCGTGTTCCCAGACGTCCAGTGCGAGGATCGGGGTATTGCCGGACAGGCCGACCGTTGCACCCATCAGCGGGCTGTCCTGGTTGGCGCTGCTTTCAACCTTCAGGCGGCCGTCGCGATCGCTGGTCAGCCAGGCCCAGCCACTGCCGAAGCGGGTCTGCGCGGCCTTGGTGAAGGCCTCCTTGAAGGCATCGAAGCCACCCAGATCGCGGTCGATGGCGGCGGCCAGCTCATCATCGGGCGTGCCGCCGTTGGCGCTGAGCACGGTCCAGAACAGGCTGTGGTTGGCGTGGCCACCGCCGTTGTTGCGGACTGCGCCACGCTGCGCCTCGGGCACGGCATCGAGGTTGGCGATCAGCGCCTCGACCGGCTGCTCGGCGATGCCGGCCTGCTCGATGGCGACATTGAGGTTGTTGACGTAGGTCTGGTGGTGCTTGCTGTGGTGGATCTCCATCGTGCGCGCATCGAAATGCGGCTCGAGGGCGTCGTAGGCGTAGGGGAGCGGGGGAAGCGAGTACGACATCGAAGCAATCTCCGTGGGGAAGGCCAGACGGGCTGGCCGTGGGGAGACTGTTATCGCACCTCAACATTGGTTGAGGTCAATAGATCAAGAGGTCAAGACGGAGGCATGGTAGTGCCGGCCGCTGGCCGGCATTCAGCGAAGGTCGGGTTGCCGGCCAGCGGCCGGCACTACCAGAACCCGCTTTCCGAACCCTCACCGGCGCGCTGAAGCGCTGCCCCCGCCCCCTCCCACACGGATTAACAAAAGCGCCGGCAGGCGAACCCGCCGCCAGCGCTTTCATCAACTCAGCTCAACCAGTCCTTGCACGCGCCATCCACCTGGTCACCGCACGCCTGCTGCATCCGCTGCTGCAGCCGTGCCAGCGTCTCCGCACCCTGGTGCTTGCCGCTCCACGCCTTCAACTGCCCGGCAAGTCGCTCGAAGCGCTGGCGAGTGCGCTGGTGGTAACCCGACGGCTGTGCCTCCAGTTCGGCGATCAGCGACGCGGTCGCCTGCTCGATGCGTGGTGCATCGTCCGGCGCCAGCTTCAGCAGGCCTTCCACGTACAGCACGCCCCATTGCACGCGGGTGGCCGGGCCCTGTGCACCATCGTAGGCGCGCTTCAACCACTCCAGCGCGCCGGCGGCGTCGCCGCGTTGCTCGGCCAGTTCGGCCAGCTCGGGCATGTAGTAGTACGGCTGCTCGCTGCGCTTCAGCTCGGCCAGCAACAGTGTCTCGGCACCCGCGTCGTCACCTACCTCGCGCAATGCGTACACCGCGCTGCTGATCGTGGCCTGGCGTGCATGCGCATCGGTGGCGGCGGCATCGGCAGCGGCCACGCGCTGCTTGACCCGCTCGACCAGCGGCGCGGGCAGTGCGCCCTTGGGCTGTTGCTGGCGGGCCAGCGATACTTCGGTCAGCGCACGCGACAACGCGTCGTCGGCGCGGTCACCGCGCTCGGCGTCTGCACGCTCCAGTGCGACCAGCAGCTGCTGTCCGAGCGTGTTGCTGGTGGCCGGCCCGGCACTGGCCTGCTTGACCAGCTGCACGCCTGCATAGCCGAGCAATTCACGGTTGCGGCGCACTTCCGCCGGTTGTGCCAGTACGGCCTGCAGCAGCTCGCGCACTTCGGTGGGCGAGGCATCGGGCTTTTCGGCTGTAGCCAGAGCCAGCAGGGCGAAACGGCGCTGCAGGGCGGCGTCGGGTGCCGCCTTGGACAACTGGCGCAGCACATCCTGGCTCCTGCGCTCGCCGGCCAGGCGGTTGGCGTCCACTTCCCAGCCATAGTCGCCCAGCACCTGCCAGTCTTCGGCGGCCAGCCGGTCCGGCGTTGCCAGCGCTGTGGCCAAGGTGGCGGCAACAGCACTGCGGCGGCCTGCAGCGACGGTCAGGGCCCGGGTCAGTTCGGCGGCGTCATTGCCACCGGCCACGCGGGTGATTTCGTTGCGCTGTGGGTCCAGCACGATCAGGGTCGGATAGCCGCGTACGCCGAAGCGTTCGCCCCAGGCCTGCGCACCTTCCTCGTCGCCATCCAGGTAGACGGGAACGAATTTGCTGGTCAGCGCGATGAAGGCCGGGTCCTTGAACAGGCCCGCCTTGAGCTGGTTGCACGGCGGGCACCAGACCGCACCCCAGTACAGCAGCACCGGCTTGCCGCTGTCGGCGGCTTCGGCGAAGGCATCGTCCACATCGCCCTGGCGCCAGGCGATGGCGGATGCCGGCGCGGGTGCCTCGGCGGAGTTGGCGGTGGATACCGGGGCCGGGGTGCAGGCGCTCAGCGCCGAGGCCAGCAGCAACACGGAAAGCGCGACGCGCATCGGCAGCATCTCGAAGGGCAGGGTGACAGGCCATTGTAGGAACCGCCGGGGAGCCTGCTGATTCAGTTTGCTTATGACAGGCGTGCCGCAGGGCATGACGCCCACCGGGCATTGCCGGACGGATGCCTTCAGGCCGCTGCCCGCACCATCTGCTGGTACACCAGCCCGTTGATCTCGCCGACCTCGCCATCCAGCACAAAGCCATAGCGCAGGTAGGTAGGTACTGCGTTGAGCGAGGCGCGCACCGTCAGTACCGGCTCGCGTACCTGCGGCAGCACGGCTTCGAACAAGGCATGGCCGATGCCCTGGCCCTGGCAGGCGGGATCGACGAACAGCATTGCCAGGTGCCGGCCCTCCTTCAGTTCGACCACGCCGACCACGCGCGCATCCTGTTCGGCCACCAGGATGTGGTTGTCACCCTGCAGGCGCGCACCAAATGCGTCGGCTGCTGCGACACTGCCGAAGGTGGCGATACCGGCAGCGCTGAGCGAAGGCGCCACCGCTGCAGTGAACGCAGCCAGGCACACCGCGCTGATCGCGGGCAGGTCATCGACGTGGGCAGGGCGGATCGTCGGCATGCAGTGTTCTTCCAGTGGTGGGCGGCGCGTCATCGTCGCCGCAGGCCTGCGCGCTAAGCTGGCGGCATGAGTGATTTCAATCCTGCTTACGTTGCCTTGTTTCCGCAACAGGGTCTGAGCCTGGGCCTGATGACGCCTGTCGCCGCACATGGGCTGGCCGATCCGCATGAAGCCAGGCGGATCGCACGGCTGGCCGATGATCTTGGCTTCGCCGCGCTATGGACGCGCGACGTGCCATTGATGGTGCCGCAGGGCCCGGATGCAACAGCGAGTGCGCTGGATGACCCGTTCCTGTGGCTGGGCATGCTGGCTGCAGCGACCGAGCGCATCGTGGTCGGCAGTGCAGCCATCGTGCTGCCATTGCGCCAGCCGCTGCAGGTGGCGAAGTCGGCCTTGAGCCTGGACCGGATCAGTGGCGGCCGCTTCGTGCTGGGCCTGGGTTCGGGTGACCGCCCGGAAGAATTTGCCGCGTTCGGTGAGGATCTGGAGGGCAGGGCGGCGGCGTTCCGTGAGCGCTGGACGTTGTTGCGCGCAGCGTTGTCACCAGAGGCCGATGAACGGACCGCCGTACTGCAGGCGACCGGTGGTTTCGACGTGTTGCCGGCGCCGGCAACGCGGATTCCGATGCTGGTGGTGGGTACTGCGCGGCAGAGCCTGCAATGGATCGCGCGTGAAAGCGAAGGCTGGGCCACCTATCACCGCGAGGAGGTTGCGCAGGAAGGACGCATCGGCCTGTGGCAGCAGGCGCTCGTGCAGCGCGGCGGGCCAGGCAAGCCGTTCGTGCAGTCGATGCTGCTGGACCTGCAGGCGGATCCGCAGGCGCCAGCCGAGCCATTGCCGCTGGGCCTGAAGGTCGGCCGCGACGGGCTGCGCGACTATCTGCGGCGCGTGCATGCGCAGGGTGTGGCGCACGTGATGTTCAATCTGGTCGACAACGGACGGCCGATGGACGCGGTGCTGCGCGAGATCGGCGAGCAGGTTCTGCCGGATGTGCTCCGGTAGGTGTCCACCTTGGTGGACACGTTCCAGCAGTCGAGCACGGCTCGACTCTACATGGGGTTCGCATCTGCGTATCATTCGCATTTGATATCCCGATGCTGGAGCTCCGCATGACCCAACGTTCCCCCATGCACTCGGCTGGACGCCTGTTCGCGGCGGTCGCTTTCATCGAGGCCGTGACCTGGGCCGGCCTGCTCATCGGCATGTGGATGAAATACGGCCCGATGGCCAACGTGGCGCTGGTGAAGTTGTTCGGGCCGCTGCATGGCGTGGCCTTCCTGGTCTACGTGGCGGTCACTCTGTTCGCGGCGGTGCGGCTGCGCTGGCCGTGGTGGGCCAGTGCCCTGGCCCTGCTGGCAGCGATCCCGCCGCTGGTGACGCTGCCGCTGGAGTGGTGGTTCAAGCGCCGTGGTCTGCTGGGCCTGCGTGCAATGCGCTGAACCCACTGTTGCATGATCATTTAAGAGAATGGGTATTAAATGCAAATACGAGCCGTTATCATTTAAGGATGGCATCGGGCCCTGAGCAGGACTGATGCCGGGCGGGGGCGTACAGACGCGCCCGGCCATCCTTTCCTGTTACGGCTGGTGTTTCATGCACGCACGTCCCGTCGTTCCCGGCTTGCCGGCGCTGGTGTTGGCTGCCCTGATCGGCACCATGGCGATGATGTCCTTCGTCGCCGTGATCGGCCCGGTGGTCCGCATGCTCGGTTTGTCCGAGTGGCATGCCGGCCTGTCGGTCACCGCCGCCGGTGTGTTGTGGATGCTGGCCGCGCGCCCGTGGGGCCAGCTCAGCGACCGCATCGGCCGCAAGCGCGTGCTGATGCTGGCGATGAGTGCCTACACCGTGGTCTACATCGCGCTGGCGGTGTTCATCGACGTGGCCCTGCAGGCGGTGCCGCCTGTGTTGGTATCGGTGCTCGTGCTGGTCGGTGCGCGTGGCCTGATCGGCCTGTTCTACGCCGCGGTGCCTCCTACCGCTGCCGCGCTGATCGCCGACAAGGCACCGACCGGGCAGCGTGCGAAATTCCTAGCCCGCCTGGGCAGCGCCAACGCACTCGGCATGGTACTTGGCCCGGCCGCCGCTGGCTGGCTGGCCTATACGAATCTGTCGCTGGCGCTGTATGTGGCCGCATTGTTGCCGCTGCTTGCGCTGGCATTGCTGGCGTGGCGGTTGCCGGCCACACCGCCGGTGGAGAGCGCTGCTGCGCAACGCCGCCAGCCGATGAGCCGTCTCGATCCACGTCTGCGCCTGCCACAGCTGGCGGCGTTCATCGCCATGGTCTCGGTGACCATCGCGCAGGTGACGGTCGGCTTCTTCGCGATCGACCGCCTCGGTCTGGATGCAGCGGCGGGCGCGCGCATGGCCGGCATTGCACTCACAGCGGTTGGCGTCGGCCTGATCCTGGCACAGGCACTGGTGATGAAGCTGGAGGTCCATCCACGCCGCTGGATCGTCCTTGGCGCCCTGATTTCCGGCATTGGCTTTGCCTCGGTGGCAGGCGTACAGCAGGGCTGGCAGTTGCCGGCGGCGTACGCGCTGGCCGCGTTCGGCATGGGCTTCGTATTCCCCTCGTTCCAGGCGCTGGCCGCCGATGCGGTGGAGGCGCACGAGCAGGGCGCCGCCGCCGGCACCGTCGCTGCCGCGCAGGGGCTGGGCATGGTGGCCGGGCCGATGCTCGGCACGCTGTTGTATCGCGGCGGGCCAAGCCTGCCTTACCTGCTGGTCGGCGCGCTGCTGCTGTTGCTGTGCGCGCTGGCCGCAGCGCATCGGATGAAGGAGACCCCATGAACGATTCCCTGATGCAGGGCGCGTGGCCAGAGGCTGCGCCAGCGCCGCAGGAGAACACCGACGACGCGTCGCTGTTCCTGCTGCAGCATGCGGGCCAGCACGTGCACGCACGCGGGTGCCGCGCCGCGCTGCCGAGTGGCGCGCTGGCAACCCTGGCTGAGCGCGTTTCGGAGTTCTTTGCCCAGCAGCGCGGTGGTCCGGGCCTGTTGGTTGGCGCGGTGCCGTTCGAACCGCGCGCGGACGATGCGTTGTACCAGCCCGAGCGCCTGCTGCCTGCGCTGGCACTGCAACCGCAGGCCGCACCGCCGCTGGACGGCGCCCTGCGGGCCGAGCCTGTGCCGCAGGACTATGCGTCAGCGGTTGCCGCGGCGGTGCAGGTCCTGCGTGCGCCCGAGCAGAACCTGCACAAGGTGGTGCTGGCGCGCAGCCTGTTGGCGCGCACCCGCCAGGCGCTGTCGCCGGACGTGCTGCTGGCACGCCTGGGCGCGGATCCGTCGGTGGCGACCTACGCGGTGCCGTTGCCGGTGGAGCTGGGCCAGGCGCCGGCGTGGCTGGTGGGGGCAACCCCGGAACTGCTGCTGCGCAAGCGCGGTGCCGAACTGTTGTCGCATCCGCTCGCCGGGTCAGCACGCCGCAGCGCCGATGCTGCCGAGGACGAGCGTGCCGCGCAGGCGCTGCTGGCCTCGACCAAGGACCATGACGAGCATCGCCATGTGGTGGACGCCATCGTCGAGGGCCTGGCACCGTACTGCAGCCACATCGATGCACAGCCTCGGCCGGTGCTGCATGCCACCGCCAGCATGTGGCACCTGGGCACCCGCATCCATGCCACCCTGAAGGATCCGCAGACGTCTGCCGCCGAACTGCTGGCACAGCTGCACCCCACGCCGGCGGTCTGCGGGACGCCGCGGCTGGCGGCACTGCAGCGCATCCGCGAACTGGAACCGGTGCCGCGCGGCTTCTACGCCGGCGCCGTGGGCTGGCTGGATGCGCAGGGTGACGGCGACTGGTACGTGGCGATCCGCTGCGCACGCCTGCAGGGCACGCAGCTGCGCCTGTATGCAGGTGCCGGCATCGTCGCCGACTCGGAACCCGGGGCCGAGGTGGCCGAAACCGCGGCGAAGTTCGCTGCCCTGTTGAACGCGCTGGGTGTCCAGGAATGCGCGCCCGTCATCGAGCCTGCCGCATGACTACCTCCACTGATTCCTCCCGCCTGCCACTGCAGCAGGTGTGGCCTGATGAACTGATGGCGCGCTATCGCGAGGCCGGTCACTGGCGCGGCGAGACCTTCCCGGCGTTCCTGCGCGAGCGCGCGGAACGCTATGCGGATGACATCGCGGTGGTCGCCGGTGACGTCCGCCTGAGCTACGCGCAGCTGTGGCACGAAGCCGGTCGCATCGGTTCCGGACTGCTGGCCCTCGGCCTGCAGCCCGGTGAGCGGGTGCTGGTGCAGCTGGGCAACACCGCCGGATTCATCACCACCATATGCGGGCTGTTCCGTGCGGGTCTGGTGCCGGTATACGCGTTGCCGGCGCATCGCATCACCGAGCTGGTGCACTTCGCCAACAAGGCCGAGGCCAGTGCCTACATCACTGCCGACCTGCACGATGGCTTTGATCATCGCGGGCTGGCGCGGGCGCTGCAGGTCGAAGTGCCGGCCGTTCGCCACGTGGTGATCGACGGCGATGCGGCGGAGTTCGCCGCGCTGCAGGCGCTGCAGGGCGATCGTAGCCAGCTGCCGGCCGACCCGGACCCGCAGTCGGTGGCGTTCCTGCAGATCTCCGGTGGCAGCACCGGCCTGTCCAAGCTGATCCCGCGCACGCACGACGACTACATCTACTCGTTCCGCGCCAGCAATGACCTCTGCGGCATCGACCGCGATAGCGTCTACCTGGTCGCGCTGCCGGCCGCGCACAACTTCCCGATGAGTTCGCCCGGCTTCTTCGGTGCGCTGTATGCCGGCGCCCGCGTGGTGCTCAGCCCCGGTCCCGGCCCGGATGCGGCCTTCCCGCTGATCGCCCGCGAACAGGTGACCTGCTGCGGACTGGTGCCGCCGCTGGCGCTGCTGTGGGCGCAGGCAGCGGCTACGAGCAAGCACGACCTGTCCAGCCTGCAGGTACTGCAGGTAGGCGGCGCCAAACTGGTACCGGAAGCCGCACGGCGAGTGATCGACGGCCTGGGCTGCACCCTGCAGCAGGTGTTTGGCATGGCCGAAGGCCTGGTCAACTACACCCGGCTGGATGATCCGGAGGAACTGATCGTGGCCTGCCAGGGCCGTCCGATCAGTCCGGACGACGAAGTGCGCGTGGTCGATGACCACGACCAGCCGGTCGCCGAAGGCGAAGTGGGCCATCTGCTCACCCGTGGCCCGTACACCATCCGCGGCTACCACAACGACGCGGTGGCCAACGCGCGCTCGTTCACCGACGATGGGTTCTACCGCACCGGCGACCGCGTGCAGCAGCTGGCCGGTGGCTATCTGGTGGTGCAGGGCCGCGCCGGTGACCACATCAACCGCGCGGGCGAGAAAATCTCCGCCGAGGAGATTGAAGATCACCTGCTGGCCCACCCCGGCGTGTTCGACGCCGCCGTGGTCTCCATTCCTGACGAGTATCTCGGTGAGCGCAGCTGCGCGTTCGTGATCCAGCAGGGGGAGCCGATCAAGGCGCCGGCACTGAAAGCCTGGATGCGTACGCGCGGCCTGGCGGCGTTCAAGGTGCCGGACCAGGTCGTGTTCGTCGACAGTTTCGATACCACCGCGGTCGGCAAGATCAGCCGCCGCGAACTGCGCGCGCAGCTGCGTGCGCGTCATCTGCAACAGACAGGAGGAACGCGCTGATGGCGCTGCCCCGCATCACCAACTATTCCTTGCCGACCGCTGCCGAACTGCCGCAGGCGCGCGGGCCCTGGCGCCCGCAACGCGATCGTGTCGCGCTGCTGGTACACGACATGCAGCGCTACTTCCTGGCCGCGTTCGATGCCGGAAACGCGCCGCTGCGGCCGGCGGTGGACAACATCGCGCGCCTGCTGGCGCATTGTCGCGCACATGGCATTCCGGTGTTCTACACCGCCCAGCATGGCGACCAGGACCGCCGCGACCGTGGCCTGCAGGCCGACCTGTGGGGCCCGGGCATGCGCCGCAGTGCCGATCATGAGCCGATCATCGAGGCGCTGGCACCACAGCCGGGCGAGCATGTGCTGGTGAAGCACCGCTACAGCGCGTTCCAGCGCAGCAACCTGGAGACGCTGATGCGAGTGCGTGGGCGGGACCAGTTGCTGGTGACCGGCGTGTACGCCCATATCGGCTGCACCGCGACCGCGGTCGAGGCCTTCCAGCGCGATATCGAGGCGTTCATCGCAGCCGATGCGGTGGCGGACTTTTCGCGTGCCGATCACGATCAGGCGCTGCACTGGATCGCACGCACCTGTGGCGTGCCGATGACCACCGATCAGTTGCTGGAGGTGCTGTGATGGCTGCCACGGGTGATGCGCTGGATCTGGAGCGGATGCGTGCCGACGTTGCGCGCGTGCTGGAGTGCACGCCGGCCGAGATCGGTGACGACGACAACCTGATCGACCTGGACCTGGACTCGATGCGCATGCTCGGCCTGGTCCTGGCCTGGGGCAACACCGGGTTGCCGCTGGAGTTCTCGCAGTTGGCCGAACACACCACGCTGCGCCAGTGGTGGGGTGTGGTGCAGAAGCTGCAGGCCGCGCAGAACGCATGAACGTCGCTGTGCTGGCCACGCCGGTGGCACTGACCGAGGCCCAGGCCGGACTGTGGTTCGCGCAGCGGCTGGCACCGGAGAATCCGTCGTTCAATACCGCGCATGCGGTGTGGATCGAGGGTGCGCTGGACGTGGCCGCATTCATGGCGGCTGCCAACCGGGCGGCGGTTGAAACCGAGGCTTTCGCACTGCGGTTTGCCGAGGCGGGCGATGGTCAGCCGCTGCAGTGGCATGACCCGGCACATGTGCCGCTGCTTTCGCTGCGCGATCTATCCGTCGAGGCCGAGCCGGCATCGGCGGCGCGTGCCGTGATGCAGGCCGACCGGCTCAGCGCGGTCGATCCGACCCGCGACCGCATAAGCCAGCAGGTGTTGTTCGATCTGGGTGGGCAGCGCTGGGTCTGGTATCTGCGTGTGCATCACCTTGCAGCCGATGGCTATGGCATGGCGCTGTTCACTGATCGCGTATGCGCCTTGTATGCCGGTCGTGCGGGTGAGGCACTGCCGGGACTGGCGGGCGTGCTGGCCGATGATGCCGCCTATCGTGCCGACCCGCGTCGCACGCAGGCCGGGCAGTGGTGGCGCGAGCAGATGCAGGGCGCGCCGGCGGGCGCGGGCCTGGCCGGTACGCTCGCGGCCAGTGACGACGCGCTGCGCTGGGTGCAGCCGCTCGATGCTGCATTCCGTGAGCAGCTGCTGCAGGCATCGGTGCGTTGGCTGCAGCCCTGGCCGGATGTGCTGGCCGCGTTGTCGGCCGAGTACCTGCGGCGGATGAGCGCCGCCGATGAAGTGGTGCTGGGGGTGCCCTACATGGGGCGGCTCGGCAACGCATCGGCGCGGGTGCCGGCGATGGTGATGAATGTGCTGCCGCTGCGGGTGGCGGCCGGCGAGGGCAGTGTCGAGGCGTTTACCCGGGCATTGGGCCGGCAGCTCAGCCAGGGCCGCAAGCACGGCCGCTACCGTGGCGAGCAGTTGCGCCGCGACCTGGGCCTGGTGGGCGCGCAGCAGCGCCTGCACGGTCCGCTGGTGAATGTGCAGCCGTTCTACAAGCCGCTGGCGGTGACTGGCGTGCAGGCGACGCTGGAGGTGCTGTGCACCGGTCCGGTGGATGATCTGACGTTGGGTTTCCGTGGCGATGGCCAGCACCTGCTGGACCTGGAGATCGAAGCCAACCCCGCGCTTTACAGTCGAGAGGATGTCGAAGCACACGCGGCGCGGTTGCTGCATTTCGTATCGGCGGCGCTGGAGGCCGGAGACATCGCGGCGGTGCCGCTGGCCACCGTCGCAGAAGCGCAGCAGGTGGTGTATGGTTTCAATGCCACCGCGCATGCGCTGCCACAGACTACGTTGGTTGAACTGCTGCAGCAGGGCATGGATCGTGATCCGCATGCGCCTGCGCTGGTGTTCGGCGACACTACGCTGGACTACGCAACGCTGGAAGCGCGGAGTTTCGCGCTGGCGGCACAACTGCGCGCGATGGCGGTCGGTCCGGGCAGTGTGGTGGCGGTGGCATTGCCGCGCTCGCTGGAACTGGTGATCGCGCTGGTGGCGGTGCTGCGTGCGGGTGCCACCTACCTTCCGCTGGACCTTGCCCATCCCGATGAGCGCCTCGCGCGTATTCTCGCCTCGGCGCAGCCGGCGTGCGTACTGGCTGCGGCAGAGGTATCGGCGCGCATGGACGGCGTGCCGGTGCTTGCCCCCGACCAATGGACCGCGCTGAGTTTCGCAGCACCGTGGGCCGATCCGGCGCCCAGCGATGCAGCCTATGTGATCTATACCTCCGGTTCGACCGGCGAGCCGAAGGGCGTGGTCATCGAGCACCGTGCCATCGTCAATCGCCTGCTGTGGATGCGCGAGCACTACGGCATCCGTTCCGATGACCGTGTTCTGCAGAAAACCCCGGCCACGTTCGATGTTTCGGTCTGGGAGTTCTTCCTGCCGCTGCTGTGCGGCGCGACGCTGGTGGTGGCGGGTCCGGACGCGCATCGCGATCCGACCGAGCTGGCGCGGCTGATCCGTGCGCATGGCATCACCACCGCGCATTTCGTGCCGTCGATGCTCGACGCGTTCCTCGCCGCACCAGCCTCCGAAGGCCTGCAGCTGCGCCGCGTGTTCACCAGTGGCGAAGCGCTGGACGCATCGCTGCGTGATCGTTTCCATGGGCGCGTGCAGGCCGAACTGCACAACCTGTATGGCCCGACCGAAGCGGCCGTGGACGTGAGCTACTGGCCGGCCTCGGCGCAGGACCGCTCACGGCCGGTACCGATCGGCTTCCCGGTCTGGAACACCCGCCTGTACGTGCTTGACGCGCGGATGCAGCCGCTGCCGGTGGGTGTGCCGGGCGATCTGTATCTGGGCGGCGTGCAGCTGGCGCGTGGCTATCTCGGCCGCGATGACCTGACCGCCGAACGCTTCCTGGCCGATCCCTTCCTGCCAGGGGAGCGCATCTACCGCACCGGCGACGTGGGGCGTTGGCGGAGCGACGGCGCAGTCGAATACCTGGGCCGCAGCGACCACCAGGTGAAGCTGCGCGGCCTGCGCATCGAGCTGGGCGAGATCGAGGCGGCACTGCGCGAGCTGCCGGGCATGGAGCGCGTGGAAGTGCTGCTGCGCCAGGACACGCCGGGCGATGCCCGGCTGGTGGCCTATGTGCCAGCGGCGCTTGCCGATGCCGTGATGCTGCGCAGCCACCTGGCCACGCGCGTGCCGGACTACATGGTGCCGTCGGCGTTCGTTGGCGTGGATCAGTGGCCGGTGACCGCCAACGGCAAGCTCGACCGCAACGCGTTGCCGAAGCCGCCGCAGAACGAGATTGCCGGACTGGCGCCGCGCACGCCGCTGGAACAGGAGCTGGCGGTGCTGTTTGCCCAGGCACTCGGGCGTGAAGCGCCCGTGGCGGTCGATGCGGACTTCTTCAGCCTCGGCGGCGACTCGCTGTCCGCGGTGCACCTGCTGCTGGCCATCGAACAACGCTGGCGCTGCGACCTCGGCCTCGGTGCCTTGTTCGCGCAGCCGACCGTGGCCGCATTGGCGACGCGCATTCGCGAACCGCCGGCGCTGGCCGACCACGCGTTGGGGCCGGTGATCTCGTTGGCTGCCACTGATGCTGACGGGCCCACTCCGTTGTTCGTGCTGCACCCGGCCGGTGGCATCGCCTGGAACTACCGAACGCTGGCGCGCGCCCTGCAGCCGGCACGCCCGGTATATGGCCTGCAGTCGCCCGCGCTGGATCCGAAGCAGCCGTTGCCGTCCAGCATCGAAGCCATGGCCAATGACTATGTGCAGCGGGTGGTCACGTTGCAGCCGAAGGGACCGGTGCATCTGCTGGGCTGGTCGGTGGGGGGCATCCTCGCCCAGGCGATGGCGGTGCGCCTGCATGAAATCGGGCGTGAAGTCGGTGAACTGGTGCTGCTCGACGCCTACCCCAGCGAATGCTGGCGGGCTGAGCCGGAACCCGATGCCATCGCCGCATTGCGTGCGCTGCTGGCGATTGCAGGCCATGACCCGGAGGCGCATCCGGAGCTGGACAGCCGTGAACGCATTCTTGGTTTCCTGCGCCGTGGCGGTAGTGCGCTCGGTAGCCTGCCGGATGTAGTGCTCGATGGCGTGGTGCGTGCGGTGACCGGCACCAACCGGTTGATCCGCGAACACATCCACCAACCGTTCGACGGCACGCTGGTGCACGTGCGCGCTGGCCGGGATCATCAGGCGCGGCCGCAGCTGCAGTCGGCGTTGTGGCGCACGCACGCGCGCAGGGTGCAGGCGCTGGAACTGCCGTTCCTGCATGCCGAGCTGACCGGCCGCGATGCGGTGGCGCAGCTGGCACCGTGGTTGTCGGCGCGCCTGCGCCACTGGGATGAGCAAGAGGAGATCGCAACATGCAGTTGACCGGCTTTGAAGGTCGCGTGGCACTGGTGACCGGCGCCGCCGGCGGCATCGGCGAGGCCCTGGTACGGCTGTTGGCCGAGGCCGGCTGCACGGTGGTGGCAACCGACCGTGAGGCGCCCGCGGTGGTGGATGCACGTGTGCAGGCGTTTGCACTCGACGTGACCGACAGCGCAGCGGTGGACGCCCTGGTGGATCGTGTGGAAGCCGGCATCGGGCCCATTGGCCTTGCCGCCAGCGTGGCGGGTGTTCTGCATGTGGGAGCTGTTGCGGAGACCACAGATGCCGACTGGCGCCGGGTGTTCGCAGTCAATGCCGATGGCGTGTTCCATGTTGGGCGTGCGCTGGCGCGGGTGATGTCACCGCGTGGTCAGGGCGCGATCGTCACCGTCAGTTCGAACGCCGCCGGCGTGCCGCGGCACGGCATGGCCGCCTATGCCGCGTCCAAGGCCGCCGCCACGATGTTCACCCGCTGCCTCGGGTTGGAACTGGCGCCGCTGGGCATCCGCTGCAACATCGTCGCCCCGGGTTCAACGCTGACCCCGATGCAGACCGGCATGTGGCAGGACGCGCACGGTGCCGAGCGGGTGATCGCCGGCAGCCTGGAGACGTACAAGGCCGGCATCCCGCTGCGCAAACTGGCCACCCCGGAGGACATCGCGCACTCGGTGATGTTCCTGCTCTCCGAGCAGGCCGGGCATGTGGCAATGAGCGACCTGTACGTCGACGGCGGCGCCACCCTGCGCGGCTGAGCCCCGACGGCCGCCTGCCGGCAATGGTAGTGCCGGCCGCTGGCCGGCAACCCATGGTCCCTGGTAGTGCCGGCCGCTGGCCGGCAATCCATGGTCCCTGGTAGTGCCGGCCGCTGGCCGGCAATCCATGGTCCCTGGTAGTGCCGGCCGCTGGCCGGCAGCCCATAGTCTCCGGTAGTGCCGGCCGCTGGCCGGCAACCCATGGTCCCTGGTAGTGCCGGCCGCTGGCCGGCAGCCCATAGTCTCCGGTAGTGCCGGCCGCTGGCCGGCAACCTCGTTCAACTTCAGACATCTCCGAACTTCCATCGAGGCATGGCCTGACGTTCAACGCGCAATGATCGCTCCACCATGGGGCATGAGCAGCCATCGCCTCCGCCTGGGCCGGCGTTCCATCATCGGCCATGTCTACGTTCTGACAACGACCACACATCAGCGCCGCCGGCTCTTTGGAAGCGAAGCTGCAGTGGCATGTGTAATCGACCAGCTTCATTACATCGAACAGCGCGGGCTCGTACAGTCACTCGCATGGGTCGTCATGCCGGATCATGTCCACTGGATGTTCGAGCTGCGTGCAGCTCACCTTTCAGGCATTGCGCGCCGAATGAAGTCGTCGAGCGCGCTTGCCCTGAATCGCCTGGCGGGTCGTCGAAGTACGGTGTGGCAGCCAGGCTACTTCGATCATGCCGTGAGGGCCGAGGAGTCGCTGGCGCGGCAAGCGCTGTACATCCTGGGGAATCCGGTACGCGCCGGTATTGCCCGGCAGATTGGCGAGTATCCGCATGCGTGGTCGGCCTGGACGTGATGCCGGCCAGCGGCCGGCACTACCGGTTGCGGTGAGGGCTGAGCAGGCGCTGTACATCTTGGCGAACCCGGTACGCGCCAGTATTGCCCCGCAGGTTGGCGAGTATCCGCATGCGTGGTCGATATGGGCGTGATGCCGGCCAGCGGCCGGCACAACCCGTTGCAGTCAGGGTAGGGTCAGTCGGTAGACCAGAATGCGGTTGTCGTTGTCGTACGCGCTGTCGCAGGATTGGCCCTGCATGCGGCAGTGGCGGGCGATGAAGTCGTTGTCGTTGCCGATCAGCAGCAGCACGTCGTTCGGATGCTGCGGGTCCAGCGCCGGCAGTACGTCCATGGCTTCCCACTTTTCCGAAAGCAGCCCGGCATGCGGGCCGCGCTTGGTGTTCAGGTCAAGGCCGGCACGCGCCAGCTGCGGGCGGTCGAGCAGGTTCAGCAGTTCGTCGCTGCGTGCGGGCACGATGCCGTCCTTCAACACGGTGCCCGCCGGGTCGGCCAGCACCGAGGCCGTACCGGACTCATAGTTGCTTCCTGCCAGGTTGCTGGCATCGGCCACATCCACCAGCAGCACCGACTTGTAGACGATCGGGTCATCGCCATCCTTGCCCAGACCGTTGCCATCGCGGGCCAGCAGCAGGAAGCGGTGGGCATCCAGTGCACGCAGCTCGCTCTGCGCGGCGGTACGGTCCAGCTTGCCCTTGCCGTCGTGTGCATAGGCGGGCAGGGCCATCACGTAATGGCCGATCGGTTGCTGCGGCGTCGGCGAGGCCGTCACGTCGTAGACCAGCACGCGGGTGTTGATGCGCCCGGCCGCGTTGCCTTTTGCGCTGTCCTGCAGCGTCGCGCTCTGAAGGGCCACGAACAGGCGGGTACCGTCGGGGGACAGGCCCATGCCTTCCACGCCCTGGTTGTTGCGGCGCCCAGTCTGCGGCGCCGCCAGCGAACCGAAGGCGGGCTTGCCATCGCGCTGCGGACGGATCGCCGGCGGCGCCATGATCACGCCCTGCAGCTGGCCCTGTGCATCGAAGTAGTAGACGTTGGCGGTGTACTCATCGCCGATGTAGAAGTGGCCATCGGCGGTGAACTGCAGCGACTCCGCATCCAGCGAGACCTTGCCCGCGCCTGCGCCGCTGGCCGGTGAGGGCAGCACCACCTCGCGCTGGGTGATCGTGTGCTCACCCGGGTCGGCACCGGTGAACGGCTGCCCCTTGAAATCCTTAAGTACCACGCCCTTGTCGGGCACCATGCTCAGCGTGCCAAGCGCAGGCTTGCCCGGGGTAACGTCGATGCGCAGCTGCATGCGCTCCACGCGACCGGCGTAGTCGTAGAACAGGCCGGCCTCGGGATCATTACGACCGCGGTCGGGCAGGGTCCAGAGCACGCCTTCGTAGCCGCTGGCGGTGCGCTTCCAGGTGCCGGGCTGCACCGCCAGCGACGAAAACGAGCCCAGCGTATCGCCGAGGAAGTCCACCGTGCCCGCGGGCAACCGTCCGGCAGCGACCAGGCCCTTGTCCACATAGGTACGACCGCCCAGCTGCAGGGTGCGCGGTGGTGCACCCGTTGCCTCATGCGGAGCGGAGTATCCGCTGGCGGAGAGGGTGGCCAGCAGCAGGGCGGTCGTGAGCATCAGTGGACTCCGGGCGGAAGATCAGAAGCGAAGGTCGATCGTACCGAACACCTGGCGCGGTGCCGAGGCATGGAACACGTACAGCTTGCCGGCCGGGTCGCTGGGTGCGAACACGCTCGAATCCAGGTTGCTGGCGTAGCGCTTGTTGGTCAGGTTGGTCACGTTGAACGACAGGCGCATGCCCTTGGCGAAGCCGACCTGCCCGAAGTCATAGCCACCGGCCAGATCGAATACGGTGAAGCCACCCAAGCCCTGGTCGTTGCTGTAGGTGTAGAAGCGCTCGCCGGTGTACTTGCCACGCAGGCTGGCGAACCAGCCGTTGTCGCGCCAGGTGATCTCGGTGGCCAGCAGCTGCTTGGGCGTATCGGTCTGGATCTTGCCCTTGATCTGCTGCTCGACACCGGCCTGCACGTAGTTGGAGGCGTAGGTCGAACGGTTCAGCGAGGCCGAGGTGTACCAGCTGAAGTGCTCGTTCGGGGTCCACAGCACGGTCAGCTCGGCGCCGCGGCTGTCGACGCCGCCTACGTTGTAGAAGCGGTTGCCGCAGGTCGGACCCACCGGCTGGCGCGAGTCACAGGGGTTGTACTGCAGCAGGCGGTTGTCGAAGCGCACGCTGTAGGCCGCGATCGAAGCCTGCAGGGTATCGGTGACGAAACGGTAACCGGCTTCGAGCGAGCGCGATTCCTCCGGCTTCAGGTTGCCCTGTGCGTTCCAGGTGGCCTGGCTGACGGCCTGCGGGCCCAGCTTGAAGCCACCCTGGAACATGGCGATGTTCTCGGCGTAGCTGGCGAAGAGCTCGTGGTGCTCGGCCAGGCGGAAGTTGGCACCAACGCTGGGCAGGAAATTCTTGCTGGCCTTCAACGAACCGGTGGCGAACTGGTTATTGGAGGTCGGCGAGATCGGCGTCTTCGCATCGCCCGGCAGCGCTTGTGCATCGGAGGTGGCGTGCGGACTCTTGGCCCCGAACTCCAGAGTCAGGCGGTCATCGAGCAGGCGCCAGGTGTCCCTCAGGAAGAACTGGTGAGTCTTCCAGCGGGTGCGTTGGGCAAACACGCCGACATCGGAGGGCAGGGTGTTCATGCCACTCAGGTCACGCGGGCCGTCCACGGCGGTCTGGTAGCGCTCGGCGCTGCTGGTGTTGCGCTCGTACCAGACGCCGCCTTCGATGCGGTGCGCGCCCAGCTCCCAGTCGAACGACAGCGTGCCGCCATCGCGGTCGATGGTGTAGATGGTGTTGCGGAAGATGATCGGAATCTCCTGTGCGGTGCCTTTGTTCGACCAGGCGCCGCTGTTCCAGTTGTGGCCTTCGCCGCGGTCATCGTGGTGGTAGGCCAGGGCGCGCAGGCTGAAGCCATCGGCCAGGAAGAAGTCGCCGGCCAGGTAGTACAGGTTATCGTCGCGCAGGATCTGCCCGGCGGTGAAGGCACCATCGGCATCCTTGTCCGGGCCGCTGCTGTCGCACTTCTTCGCATTGAAGCTAGCGGTGTTGCAGTAGGCCTTGGCCACGGCCTTGTTCCAGTCCGGCGCGTAGCCGCCCCAGTCCCAGCCCAGGCCGCGCGACATCTCGTCCTTGGACAGGTAGAAGTAGTCCGCCTGGGTGGTGCGTGAGGTATCGACGAAACCGGTGATCTGGCCGCGGCCAAAGTTCCACACGCCCTTGGCGTTGAACTGCTTGGTGGTGGATTTGTTGTAGGCGGTCTGGTCGTTCCACAGATCGGAGACGGCATTCATGCCGGAAACGTAGCCGGAGAAGCCGTTGTACTCGCCGCTGTCCACGCGCACGAAGGTGCGGCGGTTGGCATCGCTGCCGAAGGTCTGCACCACGCGGCCACCCAACTCCTGGGCTGGGCGGTCAGAGGTATACGAGATGGTGCCGCCGAGGTTGCTGGTGGACGGCGTACCGAGGCTGCCGATGCCCACCGCCAGTTCCGCGCCGGCCATGTTCTCGCTGATCAGCGCACGGTTGATGGTCAGGCCGTTGTAGTTGTTGTACGCGCCGTCGCCCAGCGGCACGCCGTCGAGCGTGTAACCGAGGCGGGTGGAGTTGAAGCCGCGCAGGTTCAGTGTCATCGACTGCTCGTTGGTGCCCAGCGCATCGGCCGACTGCGCGTTGACGCCAGGCAGTAGATTGAGCGTCTTCTGCAGGCTGGTGCCCGGTGGCAGGATGTCGAGGTTCTCGCGGGTGATGCGCTGCACCTGGCGCGCTTCACCGCTGCCGATCACCGAGACCGCATCGAGATCGGTGGCGGAGGTGCCAGTGGAGGTCGGGGCAGCATCCTGCGCCCAAGCCGCGGGAGCGAGCGCGATCGACAGCGCAGCGGCCAACAAAGTCTTCGTCATGTTACGGACACTCAGGCAGGCACGAGCCACCGCACGGGCGCGGAGCTCATGGAGTTCAAAAGGGAGACAACCGATGCGACCGGTGGCGCTGCAGGCGCGGTGGGTCAACGTGAAAATGGTGCGCTAGACAGATGACTGTCTGGTGACACTGCTATGCGCGTGGCATGCGGACGCATGCATTGGTAGATGCCAACCTTGGTTGGCATGCGCAGCATCGTTGGTGGAGCGCCAACCAAGGTTGGCGTCTACCAGGAGCGCGGAAAAGGATTGTCGTATCCAGGGGTGCCGAACGAGGTCGGCGTCAATGCGCGATCACCCCGCGTTGCGGGGCTTTCGCGTGCGCTTTGGCTTTGCAGTGTCGCCGCCGCTGGCGGCGCCATCCTGCAGCGCCTGCAGCCAGGACAGGGTGTCCACGTAGTCGATGAAATGCCGCAGGTAGCCAGGGCTGGTCGCCTGCATCGTGTCCAGCATGCGCTGCACCAGTACCGCCGAATTCAGCGGACCGCCATCGGCCGGGGCCTCGGTGCGCAGCGAGCGGCGCACCTGCAGTTCGCTGCGCAGCTCCGACCACTCGCGCTGCACCTGCTGCAGCATCGGCAGCTGCGGGTAATGCGGCAGCGAACGCGATCCCGCATCGAGATCGCGCACCAGTGCGCGCAGGCCATCCAGTGCGGGCGGCTTACTTGGCATCCGCGGCCTTGGGCTTGGCAATCGGCGCGATTTCCACGCGACGGTTGCGCGCGCGGCCGTCTTCGCTGGCATTGGAGCTGACCGGCTGCTCGCTGCCGAACGCGGCGGCGAACACTGCGTCAGCCGGTACGCCATCGGCGATCAGGGTGCGGGTCACCGTCAGCGATCGCTGTGCGGACAGCTCCCAGTTGTCGGCGAAACGCCGGTTGCCTTCGCGCACCGGCGCGTCATCGGTGAAGCCGCTGACCATCAGGATCTCTTCGCGCGTCCCCAGATAGGCGGCCAGCGGTGCGGCCAGGCTGCGCAGCAGCTCCTGGCCTTCCGGCTGCAGCTGGTCCGAGTTCAGCGCGAACAGCACGCTGCCGCTGATACCGATGCGGCCATCGACCAAGGTCACGCGACCGGCGGCCAACGGGCCGGCCAGTGCCTGTTCCAGGGTCTGCAGGCGCTTGGCTTCGGCCTGGCGCTGCTTCACTTCCTGGTCCAGCCGCTGCGACAGCTCCAGCTGCACGGCGACCACACCGACCAGTATCAGCACGAACGCACCCAGCAGCACCGACATCAGGTCGCCAAAGGCGGCCCAGATCGGGGCATGTGAGCCGCCGTCGACCTCCAGCTCGTCGCTCATGCGCTGCCGGCCTTGCCGCGGCGCGTGGCCAGCTGCTGCAGTTCTTCCATCACCTGCTTCTGCGACAGCAGGCTGAGGTCGACCACTTCGCGCGCCTGCGCCACGTAGTAGGCCAGTTGCTCATCGCTGCGGGCCAGCGAAGCGTCCAGCGCGCCGCCGATCTGTTCCAGGCGGCCGGACAGCGCGGTAGAGGCGCTGCCGAACTGCGCGACCGCCTCACCGAAGGCGCCGGCCAGCTGGCCAACGTCGCCCGCGCTGCCGCTGAGCGCTGCGGCAATGCCATCCAGCTTGCCGGTCTCGGCGGCGATATGATCGGTGAAGCGGTTGCCGACGCGTTCCAGCAGCTCGGCCGAACCACCGACCAGCGCGTCCACGGCGGTGCGCTGTTCGTGCGAGGCATGGTTGATCGCATCCAGCAGGGTCTGCACGGTGGCCAGCAGCCGGCCGCGTTCTTCCAGCATCGCGTTGTCGCGCACCAGGCTCTCGGAGAGCGTGCTGCGCAGCTCGTTGATGACGTCGGCGGCGGCCTTCGGTGCAGCGGCCGCGGTCTGCAGCAGGGTGGACACTTCCGCCAGCGTGGCACTGGCCTGGGCGCGACCGTTCTCGCCAATCTGCCGTGCGGTGGCCGCCAGCGTGTCACAGACCTGCTGCTGCTGCGCGGCCAGGCGTTCGCCGTTGGCCTGCAGGCGCTCGGCCAGGTCGGTGGAAACATGCTGCAGGGCATCGCTCCAGCGCTGCAGGCGCTGTTCGTCGCCGGCCTGCAGCTGTGCCTGCAGGGTGGCGTGGGCCTGCTGCAGCTCGGCGCTGACCGCGTCCCAGCGCGCCTGGCGCTGCTGCTCGCGGCTGTCCAGGCGGGCCTGCAGTTCGGCGTGCGCGGTCGCGGCGGCGGCCTGTGCGGACTGCCACTGCTGCGAGCGCTGCTGTTCGTGATCCTGCAGCAGCGACTGGCTGGCGCTGTGATGCTGTTCCAGTGCCTGCAGCAGCGCCTGCGCACGCGCGTCCAGATGCTCGCTGGTGGCCAGCAATGCCTGCTGCTGGCGTTCGACCAGCGCGGTATTCAATGCCTGCTGCTGTTCGGCGGCGGCGCGCCAGGCCTCGGCATTGCCGCTGGCATCGGCATGCAGGCGCTCGCCGATGCGCGCGACCAGTGCTTCGGCCTGCGTGCCCTGGCCATCGCTGAAGGCCTGCAGGTGCTGACGCAGATCACTGACCAGTGCCTGCTGTGTCTGGCTCTGTTCACTCAACGCCTTGGCCCAGCTGGCCTCGGTCGCCACGCGGCTGCGCTCGAAGCCTTCGCTCAGGCCAGACAACTGCTGCTGCACCGCCTGCTCGACACGCGCATGCAGCGCCTCACCATGGTGGGCCAGTCCGGCCAGGGTGGTCTCGGCCATCGGCTGCAGCGCGCCACCGATGGCGGCGGCGCTGGCCTCGGCACCTTCGCGTAGCGACTGCTGCAGCGAGACCGCCAGGCGTTCCTGCAGCGCCTGGCTCTGGGTCAGGAACTCGGCCTGGCCGGCCAGCAGGCGCTCATTGGCGGCCGCACTGTGCTGTTCGAAGGTGCTGGTCATCGCCTGCAGGCGGTCGACCAGCGCCGGCAGCGCGGCAGATTGTGCCTGCAGCAGGCGCAGCGATTCGGCGCGCTGCCAGGCCTGCGAGTACGGGTGCAGGTCGCCGGCAATGGCACGGTCCAGCTGCTGCACGGCCTGCAGGCGGTCACGGCGCAGCAGCGCCGCCAGCAGACCGAGCATGGCCGAGCTGGCCACACCGGCGATCGAGGTGCCGAATGCCACCGCCAGGCCCTGCACGGGCGAGGCCAGCGAGCCGCGGATGGCGGCCATGTCGGTCGCGCTCTGCAGGGCCAGGCCGGTGCCGCGCAGGGTGTCCATCATGCCGAGCAGGGTGCCGAGCATGCCCAGCAGCACCAGCAGTCCAACCAGATAGGGGGTCAGCACCGGCGCGGGCAGGGCGGTGCGCTCGCCTTCCACGCGCAGGCGCACGGCGTTGCGCAGGCCCAACGGCACGCGCTCCAGCCAGGGGGCCAGGCTTTCCTTCGCGCTGGACAGGTCACTCAGCGCGCTGCGCAGGCCGTTGCTGGCCTGGCGGTAACGGTACAGCTCCACGCCACCGGCGATGTAGCAGGCCGCGATGATCGCCGCCACCGCTGCACCCAGCGGATGCACCGAAACGTAGCCAATGCCGATCCAGCACACGGCCAGCAGGCCGACAAGGAAAACAACGACATGGAAAGCAGTTCTGGACATGGTGTTCCGGTCAGTGGGAGCGCAGGGCGTCTTGCAGCCCTTCGATCGGGTGGAAGCGCAGCTGCAGCTCGGCAAGCAGCAGGGTGCGCATGTCATGGCGGAAGGCCGCGCGCCAGCCGGGCTGGCCGTGCACGCGTTCAAAACGGGCGCCGAGCACCGCCGGCGCAGTGGCCAGCAGGCTGTGCTCGCGCGGGGTGAGGGTCTGTTCCATCACCGCATCGACCTCGGCCAGCCGTGCCAGCTCGGGTGAAACCTGCATCAGCTGGTCGCGCAGGCGGCCGCGCAGGCGCCCGGTGGCGGTCTGGATGGCCTGCTGCAGCACCCGGTAGCGCTGGCGCAGCGATGCGAAATTGGGTGCGGCGGCGGCTTCGGCCAGGTCCAGCAGGCGCTCGGCCTCGGCATCCTCACTGATCGAGGCCAGCAGGCTGGCATGGGCCTGGGCGCAGTCGTCCAGCACATCCCCGGCCGCTTCGGTGGCCTCACCCGGCTCGGGCAGGCGTCCGCCGAGCGCCCCGGACAGGGCCACGGCACGGCTCCAGTCCACCCATTGGCCGAGGCGATCGGTCAGGGCGGGACTGCTGGCCGGCATCGCGCCGTCGCTGAGACGGGCGAGCAGGCGGAGGAATTCCGGTCCACCCAGGACCGGCTGCGCTGCTTTCGCCATCAAGGGGTGAGGGGCCAAAAACCGTTGATTTTACAACCAGATGACCCTGCCTGGATGAAGGCGGGGCGGGGGGAGGGGACCCGCAGGCGCGACAAGGCTTAGAATGACCGGCTGCACCCATCCCGTTCGACCCTTGGAGTACCCCATGACTGTTGCGCAGTTCTACCCGATCGGCACCCCCGGACAGCCCTGGGGCGACGCGGAACGCGCACAG
The DNA here is from genome assembly GCF_051983905.1 of Stenotrophomonas sp. STK17_22. Taxonomy (NCBI): domain Bacteria; kingdom Pseudomonadati; phylum Pseudomonadota; class Gammaproteobacteria; order Lysobacterales; family Lysobacteraceae; genus Stenotrophomonas; species Stenotrophomonas sp. STK17_22. The sequence continues at coordinate 2,969,679 of NZ_CP197010.1, read as the reverse complement.
TGGCGGGCGCGCCAGCAGCGCCAGCGCAGCTACCACGACGACGTGGTGGCCGCGCTCGAGCGCCTGGACGACAGCTTCGATGTGATCCAGTACGGCCAGCTGGACTATGCGCCGGACCACTACCCGCTGTTCGCGGTGGTCAACCACAACTGGAACCCGGCGCTGCCGACCGCGCTGATCACCGGCGGCGTGCATGGCTACGAGACCAGCGGCGTGCATGGCGCCCTGCAGTTCCTGGAACAGCTGGCCGAGCGTTACCTGGGCCGGTTGAACCTGATCGTGGCGCCGTGCGTCAGCCCGTGGGGCTACGAGCGCATCCAGCGCTGGAACCCGGATGCCATCGACCCGAACCGCAGCTTCCGTGACGGCGGCCAGATCGAGGAAGCCGCCGCGCTGATGCGCTGGGTGGCCGAGCGCAAGCCGAACCTGCTGGTGCACCTGGACCTGCACGAGACCACCGACAGCGACCTGCACGAGTTCGATCCGGCGCGCTGCGCCCGTGACGGCAAGCCGTTCGAGCGCGACACCATTCCGGATGGCTTCTACGTGATCGGCAACAGTGAAAATCCGCAGGCCGAGTTCCAGAAGGCCCTGATCGCCGCAGTGGCGCCCATCACCCACATCGCCCCCGCAGACGCCGAAGGCAACCTGGTCGGCCTGCCGCTGCAGTCGCCAGGCGTGGTCTGGGGTGAGTCGCGTTCGATCGGCGCCTGCGCCGGCTTCACCGACGCGCGCTTTGCCACCACCACCGAGGTCTACCCGGACAGCCCGCGCACCAACCCGCAGGAATGCAATGATGCGCAGGTGGCGGCGGTGTGCGCAGGCCTGGATTTCGCCCTGACGAAGTAAGGCACGTGGACGTGCAAGCGGACCCGGCAGGTTCCTGCACGATGCGCCGGTCATAGGATCGATTGTCGGGTTACGATCGGGCGAAGACCACGACCAAGATTCTGCTCCGGCCATCACTCGTGTCGGTCCTGGTGGCGACGACCGCACTCGGTGGATGCAAGCTGTCGGCGCTCGATCTGACGCCGCCGCGGGTGATCCAGCTGTCCTGCAGCAGCACAAGCGCCACGCCCCAGGCGCCGATGGTGTTGATCCTGGACTCCGGCCAGGCGTCGGTGGTCTGGGTCAACCGTCCGAGCGCGCGCGCGGGCAAGCTGGAGGTGGAGGCGAACCTGTATCGGCTGGATTTTCCTTCGATCGCTGGCGCGGGCACGTTGCAGGCGGTGATCAACCGCTACGACGGTAGAATGGCGTTGAGCGGGCCCGGCACAGATGTGGCCGGCGCTGGCCAGCCGCAGATGTCCTGTGAGGTACAGCCTGTGCAGCCCAAGGTATGAACATGCCCGATACATCGTCTGATCTGATTGCCGTGCTTACCGGCGACCTGGTCAAGTCCACGGAGATGGACGCGGCCACCATTGATGACGTCCGTGAAGTGATTTCCGTGGCCGTGGCCCAGGCCATGGAGTGGCCTTTGCCGGGCATTGTCGGCCCCGAGTTCTACCGGGGCGACGCCTAGCAGCTGGCGGTCACCCAGCCGCACGGTTTCCTGAGGTTGGCGACCTGGATCAAGGCCAAGCTTGCCGCGTCGGAGTCGCGGGCGCGCACGCGGATCGCGATTGGACTGGGTACGGTAGAGGCATTGGACCGGAAGGCGGTGTCGCGTTCGCTGGGTGAGGCATTCGTGCTGTCCGGTCGGTTGCTTGAATCCATGGGGCGCACGCAGGACATGGACGTAGCCCTGCCAGTACAACGGGAGGATCTGTACTGGTTACCGGCAGTGGTGTCTGCCTGCGATGTTATTGTCGCGCGCTGGACACGCAGTCAGGCTGAGGTGGCGTCGTTGTTTCTGATCCCCGATGCCCCCTCGCAGTTGGAAGCTGCCAATGCGTTGAACCGGCACCGACAATCGGTGAACCGGGTCTATCACGATGCTGGCGTCTTTGCCTTGCTGGCGCTGATCACCGCGGCTGAACGTGCACTGATGCAGCCGTACGGGAGTGTTCATGGTTCTGGAAAAGCAACTAAATAGCGTTGCTTTGGCTTAAGCAACTAAATTTCGTTGCTTTTGGCGGCGACTTGGCTATCGCGACGCGAGCCACAGGAAGGACTCACAGGCAGAAAGGACATGCTTGAAACGCTGCTCGTACTGTTGACCGCTCACCTTGTCGCCGATTTCGTGCTGCAGACCACGAAGATGATCGCGCGCAAGCAGGAACTGCATGGCCTGCTGCTGCACGTAGCAGTGGTGCTGCTCGTCATCGCCGCGCTGACCGGTTCAATCAACCCATGGGTCTATCTCATCATCGGTTTCAGCCATGCGGTGATGGACTGGATCAAGGTGCATTGGCTCCCCGATGGCGTGCACGCATTCGTCATTGACCAGTTGGTGCATATCGCCTTCATCGTGTTGATCGCGTTGATGTCCCGCGATGGCTGGTACGGGATGATCCCGACCCAGGTCCAACTGTTGATGTATCAGGGCATGTCGATCGCGAGCGGCTTGATCCTGGTGGTCAACGTCGGCGGCGTCCTGGTGGAGAAGCTGCTTGCGCCGTTCACGGCAGGACTCAATATGGGAAGCGCCGAATCGGCGCCTACGACCGCAGCCGTGCAGAGCGACGATCACAAGGGCATGCAGACCGCAGGGCGCTATATCGGGCGGCTGGAAAGAGGCTTGATCTTCATGTTCCTGCTGCTGGGCCAGCCGGAGGGCGTGGGGTTGATGCTGGCCGCCAAATCGGTGCTGCGCTTCGCCGACCGGCAGGCGCGGGCACACACCGAATATGTGATCATCGGTACCATGCTCAGCTTCGGTTGGGCCATCGCCGCAACCATGTTGACCAAGCTCGCCATCTCGCATTGGCGCTAGCGGCTGCGGCGTTGTGGCGCCGGGCCATGCCCGGCGGGTCGGGCGCGAGCTAACCCAGCAGGATCACGCCCCACACCGTGCCGACCATCAGCAGTGCGGTGGTCTGGGCGGCGCTGCCCATGTCCTTGGCGTTCTTGGACAGTGGGTGGTGGTCAAGCGAGATGCGGTCGACCACCGCTTCGATGGCCGAGTTGAGCAGTTCCACCAGCAGGCTGATGAAGCAGACGGCCAGCACCACGGCGCGTTCGACCTGGCTGATGTCCAGAAGGAACGCGGTGGCGATCAGCAGCGCATGCAGCAGCAACAGCTGCCGGAAGGCGGCTTCGCCACGGAAGGTGGCGATGAAGCCGTCGCGCGAATGGATCAGCGTGTAGAAGATGCGGCGAAGGCCGGTCTTGCCATGCGGGTATTTACCGCTGTCCTTGGGGGAGGGGGGCTGCATGCCGGTCCTGCCATGAAGTGATCTCACGACAGGATGTGCAGGCGGGCGTCGGGAAAGCGTCGGACGCCCGTTGGATTTTCCTTCAGCCGGCCTGGCGCTGCGCCTGGATGGCCTGGTCGAGGGCATCCAGATCGTCCGCCGGCGAGGTCAGCCATGCCGGGTACGCCTCGGTCTCGACGAAGGCGGAGGATCGCAGCACATCATCGAACGCCGGATTGTCCTTCTCCGGGTGGCGCAGCAGGCCGGACATCAGCCCGCAGATGCGGACGGCCGCCTGGAAGGCGCCCTGCAGAGAACCGGCCGGCTCGGTGACCGTGTTGAGGAAGGCCGCATAGGCCGGGCCATCGAAGATGAAGTCCTCGCGCTGCTGGAAGGCTTCGCCGCTGAGGTTGGTTTCGCCGGAGACGTGCCGGGAGAATCCCCAGGACCAGATGTCGAGGAAGCGCAGGTCATCCAGCATCCGGCGCGCATCGTCATTCAGTGGAAGGGCGCCGGACAAGGCGTGCTCCAGCGTGGCCGCTGCGAACGGCTCGGTGCCCTGGTGGGCCAGGAAATCGCTCAGGCAGCGCAGTGCAGCGGGGTGATGCGGGTCCAGTTGCAGCGCACGGTAGATCACGCGGGCGCCTTCCACGTGACGGCCTTGGGCGATGAAGATGTTGAGCGCGTGGTGGGCGAGCTGGTCGGCGCTGAGGTCGGCAATCCGGGTCATCGGGTCTGGCTGGCATGGACGAACGGTGGGCACCAGTCTGACAGATCACTCATTCGGCCGGGCTGCGTGAATCGCGGATCGAAGTCTTCCGGTTTGTCGGAGAAGAACAGGCCCATGTAGGTCGGCTTGTCCTTGTTGATCAGCGAGGTGCGGAACGATTCGACCACCTGTTCGATGGCTTTTTCATCGGCTGGACTGTGGGCTGGGCTGTTGTTGCCGGCATGGCCTGACGACGCTGACAGCAGAAGCGCGAGGAGGGCGAGTGGTGCTCTTGATGTCTGCATCTGCAGCTTCCGGGGACAAGGGGATGCTGCCGGGACGTTTCGTTACATCAGCGCCCCGGCGCATCCCCTCATTCAACGATGCAGCGCGTCGATGATCAACCCGGTAGCAATCTCCACCAGCAGGTACTCGCTATCGGACTGCCGGACCCAACGCTGGTCGCGGCCCGGCTCGCGCAGGTGGTAGCGCGCATAGTCATCCACCCAGTAACGGCGGTCCACTTCCGCCCATGGCAGGCGCTCACCGCGACGCCAGGCCTTCTTCTGCCAGCCCGGCGGCGGTGCATCACGGTTGTGCGGGCCACCGGCGTGCGGCGGTGGCCCGTTGCCGCGCGCATGGTGCGGCGGATCGGCGAAGGCCGGTGCCGCGGCCAGCGCGGCAGCCGTGGTCAAAGCAATGGCGAACAAGCGTGCGGTGTTCATCGCAACCTCCGGGCCTTGCCGCTGTATGCGGCGTGGTGCCGTGGAGTATGGAACAATGAACGTGAACGGACTTTTGAGCTGTCACCGTTGCAGCAGGGCGCATTCCACGGTGTTGCAACTGGCGGCTCGGGCACGACGCAGCGGCCTCCGGCATGGCTGCCTCAGGCGCGCTCGCGTACCTCATACCAGTTGCGTGACCGGTTCACGATCTTCACCACCGAAAGCATCACGGGGACTTCAATCAGCACCCCCACCACCGTGGCCAGCGCCGCACCGGAGTGGACACCGAAAAGGCCCACGGCCGTCGCCACCGCCAGTTCGAAGAAGTTGCTTGCGCCGATCAGTGCCGACGGCCCGGCCACACAATGCGCCACACCCAGGCGCCGGTTGAGCAGGTAGGCCAGGCCGGAGGTGAAATAGACCTGGATCAGGATCGGGACCGCGATCAACGCAATCACCAGCGGCTGCTGCACGATCTGCTGGCCCTGGAACCCGAACAGCAGCACCAGCGTCAGCAGCAGCGCCGACAGTGACAGTGGCCCCAGCCGGCGCAGCGCCGTCTGCAGCCCGGGCTGCAGACGGCGCGACAGGATCCAGCGCCGCAGCAATGCGGCCACCAGTACCGGAACCACGATGTACAGGCCGACCGACAGCAGCAGCGTATCCCACGGCACGGTGATGGCCGACAGCCCCAGCAGCAGCGCCACCACCGGCGCATAGGCCACCACCATGATCGCGTCGTTCAGTGCCACCTGGCTCAGTGTGAAGTTGGCATCGCCGCGGCACAGGTTGCTCCATACGAACACCATGGCCGTGCAGGGCGCGGCCGCCAGCAGGATCAGGCCGGCGATGTAGCTGTCGATCTGGCCGGCGGGCAGCCAGTCCGCAAAGACGTGACGCAGGAAGAGCCAGCCCAGCAGCGCCATCGAGAACGGCTTCACCGCCCAGTTGATGAACAGCGTCACCCCGATGCCTTTCCAGTGCTGCCCCAGCTGGCGCATGGCACCGAAATCCACCCTCAGCAGCATCGGGATGATCATCAGCCAGATCAGCACCGCCACCGGAAGGTTGACCTTGGCCACTTCAGCCGCCGCCAGGGAGGCGAAAGCACCTGGCAGGAAGTGCCCGAGCAGCGTGCCGACGATGATGCACAGCGCGACCCAGAGCGTCAGGTGGCGCTCGAACAGGCCCATGGGTGCCGCTGTGCTCATGGCGTGCGCGCTGCCGGCAGCAGATGGCCGATCTGGTCCAGCGCCTGCTGCAGCATTCCGCGGTCTTGCCACACGTGCCCGGGCAGCGCCAGCAGGGCCTTCACCCGTGCCTTCACGATGGCATGCGCGTGGGCTAAGGCGGCGGCCTTGTCGGCATCGCTGCCCTCTGCCTCGGCTGGGTCCGGCAGACCCCAATGGCTACGGATGAAATCACCAAACACTACGGGGCAGGCTTCCGCTGCCGCTGCATCGCAGACGGTGATCACCAGATCCATCGGAGCCGCGTCGGCGAACTCATCCCAGGATTTGCTGCGCAGTCCCGCGACCGGCATGCCTTCGGCGCGAAGCTGTGCAAGCGCGAATGGATTGACCTGGCCGGTCGGGTGGCTGCCGGCACTGAAGGCCGTGAAGCGGTCGCCGCCCCATGCGCGCAGGGTGGCTTCGGCCAGCACGCTGCGGGCGCTGTTGCCGGTGCAGAGAAACAGGATGGAGCGGGACATGAAGGCGTTTCCGTATCAGCAGCTGCAGGGATTGCCCGACGGCGTGCACTGTTCGCTGGGCGAACCGGCGCAGCAGTTGTGCGTGAGGTACTCGATCAGGCCGCTCATTGCGCTGAAATTCGCTCGGTAGCAGACGTGGCGGCCCTGGCTCTCGCTCTCGACCAGGCCGGCTTGTACCAGCTCCTTCAGGTGGAAGCTGAGGGTCGCAGGTGGGACCTGGAGGGCTGCGGCGATGTCGCCCGCCATGCGACCGGCCGGGCCGGCTTCGACCAGCAGGCGGAAGGCTGCCAGGCGGGTGGCGTGGCCGAGTGCGGTGAGCGCAGTGATTGCATTTGATGTTTCCATAGTTCTAGAATAGTCGAATGAACAAGCCGATCACAAGTCCTTCGCTGCCCCATCTGAGGGAGGCTTCGCTTCCCCAGCCAGATCACCAGCGGTTGGCGGCCGAACGCCAGGGACCGCCACGCATCCTGCTGCTGTATGGCTCACTGCGTCCGCAATCGTTCAGCCGCAAGCTGGCACTGGAGGCCGAACGCCTGCTGCAGCATCTGGGCTGCGAAACGCGCGTGTTCGATCCACATGCCTTGCCGCTGCTGGACAGCGTGGACAAGGGGCATCCGGAAGTGCAGCGGCTGCGCGAGTGGTCGCAATGGTCGGAAGGGCAGGTGTGGGTCAGCCCGGAGCGGCACGGCACGGTGACCGGCGTGTTCAAGAACCAGATCGACTGGCTGCCACTGGAAGACGGCAGCGTGCGGCCGACCCAGGGCCGGACGCTGGCGGTGATGCAGGTCTGCGGCGGTTCGCAGTCGTTCAACACGGTCAATACGCTGCGGGTACTGGGCCGCTGGATGCGCATGCTGACCATTCCCAACCAGTCGTCGGTGGCCAAGGCCTGGCAGGAGTTCGACGAAGACGGGCGGATGAAGCCTTCGCCCTACTACGATCGTGTGGTGGATGTGGTCGAAGAACTGGTGAAGTTCACGCTGCTCACCCGCGGCCGCGCCGACTACCTCGTGGACCGTTACAGCGAGCGCAAGGGCGATGCGTTGGCGGTGGAGCTGGCGCGGGCGGCGGGAGCGACCGGCGTCTGACTAGAACTTCACGCGCATGCCGCCGTTGACCACGAAACCCTCCAACGGCGCCCAGGCATCCACCGTCCACTGCCCGTCGTCGGCGCGGCGTGGGCGCAACATCGGGTTGTAGCCGCTCTGTCGCACGTTGAGCAGGTTTTCCAGGTTGAGGAACAGGCTGACCTTGCCCAATACGATTTCACCCAGAGCGCCCAGCTCTACATACGGCCGGCTGCGCTGGCGCCACGGGTTGTCATCCAGTGCCTGGATTCCGGTGTAGTACGCTTCAAGGCCGACCCGGCCCCGGCCATGCTGCTCCCACATCGCGACCAGTCCGGCAGTATGGCGTGGAGTCAGTGCGACCGTCCTGCGGCCAACTCCCTCCACGCCGGGCTCCCGCGCGTCGGTGTAGACGTAGCTGCCGGTCACCGTGACGTCCTGCCAGCGGTAGCGCAGCAACAGTTCGCTGCCACGTGTGCGGGTCATGCCCTGCACATTCACCAGTTGCACGCGCTCGCCGGGCATCGTCGTGGAATCAACCAATCGGACCGCATGATCGATGTTCGATGCGAACAGGCTCAGATTCGCTTCCCAGGCGCCCTGCGCATAGCCGACATCGATGGCACCGGTGGTCGCCGTCTCGGCGCGCAGGCCTTGTAGTGGTTCGAGTCGTGACAATCCTGCAGCCTCGATCTCTTCCACGAAGGGCGTGGGTGCATGGAATCCCTTGCCCAGCGATGCACGCACGGTCCAGTCGCGAGGGCGGAACAGCAGTGACAGGCGCGGGCTGAAGTGGTTGCCATAGGCATTGTGCTCATCCCAGCGTGCGCTGCCTGACAGGATCAGATCATCGAGCAGCGTCTGCTCTGCCTGTACGAATACAGCGGGTACCGTATAGCGGTAGTCGAAGGACTGGAACTGGCGCGAGCGGAAGCGGTCCTGCTGCGCGGCCACGCCAGCCAGCCAATTCGTGTTGCCGAAACCTGAGCCATAGCTCAACTCGGCGAAGCCGGTCTGATGGGTGTCGTTTTCCGGCGATGCGCCGTAGCGGTGCCGATGGCGTGTGGTCATTGCCGAAGCGCGCAGCTGCAGGCGATCGCTTTCACGCATGGGCAGGTCGACCACGGCGCCAGCGTCATAGCGTTCGGTGTGCTGGCTCAATGTGAAGGGCTGCCCGTCAGCCACCACCCGGCCGGGCAGGGTGCCGCCCTGGCGGTTTTCCCGGGTAGCACCCGCGGTCAGCAACGCACGCGCGCCGTCCTCCGATTCCCAGAACGCGCGCGGGCGCAGGGTCATGCGTTCGTAGCCAGGCATGTCCGCCCACCCGTCGCCATCCAGGTCCTGCCGATCCTGGCGGTGATAGCCGCCCACCATCGACAGGCCCCAGTGTCCGCCCAACGGGCCGGCCACATAGCCGGTAAGGTCCTGGCCGCCACGGCTGGTGGCATTGAGCAGTACTTCGGCCTCGCGGGTGTCGCGAGGGCGGCGCGAGATCAGGTTGACCACGCCGCCCAGCGCAGCCGGCCCATACAGCGCCGAAGCACTGCCCTTGATGATCTCCACACTTCCCAGATCGGTAGGCGGGATCTGCAGCAGGCCGATGGAAGACGATTGCCCTCCATACAACGGCAGACCGTCTGCAAGCAGCTGCGTGTAGCGTCCGCGAAGTCCCTGGATGCGGATGTTCGATCCGCCCATGCCTGGTGAGGTGTTCTGCACGCGCACGCCGGCGGTCTCGGCGACCAGCATCGATACGTTGCCGGGCGACATCAGCTGTTTTTCTTCGATCTCTTCCTGCGATACCACGTCCACGCGGATGGGCTCGTCCGACACCCGGCGGCCCGAGCGTGTGGATTGCACCGTCACCGCGTCCAGTTCCACTGCTTCGTCGCCATGGCCTTCATGCGCCGCAGGAGGCTCATGCGCGAAAACGGGGGCGGTGCTGGCAAGGAGTGCAGTATTGAGTGCCAGGAACAGGGGCGTGGAACGCAGGTACTGGGGCATGGTGTCGTCAGGGCGGCCAGGCCGCACGGTGGCGAAGTGACCCGGCGTTGTAAACCTTGAAGCGGCTACAAGGTCAAGCTGCCGGCGCGGGCCGCAGGGCTTCCAGTACCCGGCAGTCGGCCACGCGCCCGCCGGGGCAGTTGCCGATCATCCGCTGCAGTTCGCCCTGCAGCGCCTGCAGGTCGGCAATCCTGCGCGCGATGTCGGCAATGTGTGCCTTCACCACGTCATCCACCGAACTGCATTGGTGCTCGCGTTGTTCGCCGAAGGCGATCAGTTCGCGGATCTGCTCGATGGCGAACCCCAGCTCGCGCGCACGGCGCACGAATGCCAGCCGCCGTTGGTCCTGTACGTCGTAGCAGCGGTAGTTGCCCTGCGAACGCAGCGGCGGCTGCAGCAGGCCGATCTTTTCGTAATAGCGGATGGTCTCTGCCTTGGTGCCGGTCTGGCGGGCCAACTGGCCGATGGTGAGTGGGGCTGTCATGGGCTTGACCTTGTAGGGGCTACAAGGTTGATAAAGGCAGCTCCCTTTCATTTCAAGCCCGGGCACGCCCGGCGGAGCGCCCCCATGGACCAGTGCTGCGGCCACAAGCGCCAGGAGCTGGCATCGATAGCGCTGCACAGCGCCCAGCGGCGGGTGCTGGTGGCGGTGCTGGCAATCAACCTGGCGATGTTTTTCATCGAGTTCGGCGCGGGCCTTGCCGCGCGATCCAGCGCCCTGCAGGCCGATGCGGTCGACATGCTGGGTGATGCCATCGTCTATGGCCTGAGCCTGTGGGCGGTAAACCGGGGCGCGCGCTGGGAAGCGGGCGCGGCGCTGGCCAAGGGCCTGCTGATCCTGGCCTTCTTCGTGTTCATCGTGTTCGAAGTGGCCGGCAAGCTGGTCAACGGCGTGCCACCGTCCAGCACGCTGATGTTGATGTTCGGTGGCATTGCCCTGGCGGCGAACCTCACCTGCCTGGCGCTGCTATGGCGATTCCGCAGGTTGAACATCAACATGAAGAGCACGTTCGAGTGCTCGCGCAATGACGTGGCCGCGAACCTGGGCGTGCTGGTGGCCGCAGGTGGCGTGGCCATGACCGGGCGCGGCTGGCCGGACATTGTCGTCGGTGCGGTGATCGCCCTGTTGTTCCTGAGGTCGGCAGTGGGCGTGATCGCGGAAGCGTGGCCGGCATGGCGGGCAGCACGCCGACAGTGACTCAGTTGCGGTGGTGCCTGCTTGGGCAGATCGCCACCTGTTGGCTGCGCTGATCGATCAGCACCACCGCTTCCTGCAGCGCATGGGCGCCCACCACCGCTTCGGGATAGCGGTCGGACACCCGTACGTGCAGCCCCTGCAGTGCCAGGCCGCCAATCAATACGGTGGCATCCAGCCGTGCGCGTCCGCCATCGACCTCGCCATGACTGAGGGTCAGTCGATCCCCGGTGGTCACTGCGATACCGACGGCCTGCCGGAAGAGTGCAGTGGGCAGCACCATCGCGACGTTGGCGCCGGTGTCCAGCTGCGCCTCCGTGCTGACTGCTCCAATCTTCACCGGGATGCGGAAGGCGCGTGCATAGGCCAGCGTGTCTGGTTGCGCGGGCAGGAGATCGATGTCGCGGCGGAACTGCAGGCGCCGTTGCGGGTAATCGATGATCAGCACGCCATCAGCGAAGAATCCGCGCGCAAGGATGCCGTCGAACACTGCGTCTTTGGATTGCCGTGCGTTGTAGTCGCGGGTGAGCGCGGTCACGTCGCTGTGGCGCAGCCCTCCGAGCGCGAGGGCGTTGATGCGCACCGTATCGGCCCAGGCTGTCTGCACGCCGTCGGAGTGGCGGGTGCTGGCGTCCGCGGGTAGCGCCAGTTTCCGCACCAGACGGCTGTCCGCGCGGGCCATGCCGCTGGCGCCGGTATCGATGGCGAAGCGGTACGGGCCGCTGCCGTTGACCTGCACCTGCACATGGATGCGCCCGTCGATGACGTCAAAGGGAACGTCGATGATGCGCTCGCCCGGGTGGGCGGCGAGGGAACAGGCGCTCTCCAGCACGGGTGAGGCGAGGATGGGCGCAGCGAACGGCCACAGAGTGAAGATGGCAATGCTGCGCCAACGGCGAGTGCCGAGTGCGCTATGGCGATGCGGGGGAATGCGCCTCATGATCCTGTTCCATGGGTGTCCAGGATCTTCTGATGCGTGAGGGGTGCAGGCGGTTGCAGGTGTTTCCTGCCCGCAGGCTGCTCCGAAAGCTGTCGCGGTAATCGGCTGGATCTGGAATCCGCGCGGGTGGAAATGTGACGGATGTCGCGGGCCTTGACTTGAACATGTCACCGTAACGGCACTGGCTCGACGGTACTGGCCAAGTACGCCTACGACGCGCTGGGTCGCCTGACCCAGACCCAGGACGGTGCGACCGGCACGCCGATTGAAACCTATGCCTACGACGCCACCGGCAATCGCACCGCGCTGACCAATTCGGCGGGCACTGCCAGCTACACCTATCCCGCAACCAGTCATCGCCTGACTGCGGTGGATGGTGAAGCGCGCAACCATGACGCGGTGGGCAACACCACCAGCATCGGCGGCAAGACGTTCATCTACAACGATGCCAACCGCATGAACGCGGTGAAGCAAGGCAACGCCGTACTGGAAAGCTACGCCTACAACCATCGCGGCGAGCGCGTGCTGCGCACCCCGGCTGGTGGCGCTGCACAGATCACTCTGTATAACGAAGCAGGGCAGTGGCTGGGCAACTACTCGGCCACGGGCCAGGCGCAGTAGCAGGCCATCTGGCTGGACAACTACCCGGTGGCGCTGATCAGCGTGCCAAGCGCAGGTGTGCCGGAGTTGGCCTACATCCAGCCGGACCATCTGGGTACGCCGCGCGTGGTGATCGACCCGGCGCGCGATGTGGCGATCTGGGAGTGGAGCAACAAGAGCGAGGTGTTCGGCAACCAGATTCCGAGTACCGACCCGGACGGCGATGGCGTGGCATTCGAGTTGGCGCTGCGATTCCCGGGCCAACAGGCGACGGATGCGAGTGGGCTGTTCTACAACTATCGGAGGGAATACGACCCGGCAGTGGGGCGGTATACCCAGAGCGATCCAATTGGGTTGATGGGTGGACTGAACTCGTTCGCGTATGGAAGCGGAGATCCCACTGGCCGTGTCGATCCGCTAGGCTTGGCCGATAAAAAATACATACCTCAGGCCGTACCTGTTTCACCGGAGTTGCAGGCGGTCGGAAATCGGCTCCAGAGGCTGGCAAACCAAGCAGCGTCCACCATTGACGCCACCTGTGGATGGCGTTGCTCACTGCCTTGGATACGCGGAACGCTCATCCATAGTGAGTTCAAGCGCCTGGTGGATACCACATGCCCGACGTCTCAGTATGCGACTGAGGTGAGCTACGCTGGCCGTAGGGTTGTTAGGTATGGGTACCCGGGGTCCTCACGGGCGGACGCTGTGTACGGCCCAGTTGATGCACCTCAAGCCATCTTCGATCTGAAGACTGGTTGGGCTTACATCTCCTGGGATCAGTACAATAAGTACGTCAAGAATCTCCCCGAGGGAACTCTCGTGGTGGAACTTAAGCCTGAAGGCCGTTGATAAGATGAACAAGCGATACATTTGCAGCCTTCTGCGGAAAAGGTCCGGCCTGATCGGCGGGTCAAGCGGATATTTTTTCCGAAGTGACTATGACTATGTGGCACAAGGAATTGCTCTGGAGTTCGTCCCAAGGGGGCTCTATGTATGGAATTTTGTATTTCCATTGTTTGACTCCTTTGGGCCGCATCTTTCCTACAGCAGCCGAATCGCGGATCGGCCGTTTATCGGAAGGGATCAAATGGCAGACGATGATGTGGTTGAGAGCATTCTTTCATCGATCGAGCTGCGAAACGTTATTGAAGCGAAGTCTTCAATGACCTTGATGGAATTTGCATCATTTCTTGAGACGCGGGGCTTGAGAGGTGCTCACGCTCATATCAATCATGCAACTGCATTGGCGCTATTAGGCAAGACGGATCTAGCGCTGAAGTTGCTGAAGGAACTAGTCCCGGCGTTGGATGATCATGATCTGAAACTTTGCGATTCTCTAATAGTGGCCCTGAATCATGGAGTTGAGGCGGTCAAATCGATGCTGGACGTGGTGAAGGAGAAGAATGTTAAGAAGCTGGGCGGGGCCTGATCCAAAGGTTAATCGTCCAGTGTTCCCCGGGTAGCCATCAGCCGCCAAGTGCCTGCTGCGTCTCGAACTTTATTGGGGCGGCTCGTCGCTGGAGCGGTGGCGCTGTCTTGGGTTCTAGAACATCTCGATGTGCAGGGCGACGTTTGCGCGTGTCTCGTCGTGATTGCTTTAGATCCTCTGCTTTGTATGTTCCCGCTACTGTCGCTGGAAGAAGTTCTCCATCGATGCGTTGTCATGGCTGTTTCCTATCCGGCTCATGCTGCACAGGATGTCTGCTCGCGCAGAACGCTCTGCCAGTTTTACTGGGTGAAGAGCGAATTGAGTTCGCCAGGGTTGACGATAACGAGCCGGGACTTGCTGATCTTCTTGATCGTTGGAAGGCGGTCGGCTATCCGCTGTCCGGCCTGAAGTGTTTCCGTCTCGAGACCAGCTCGACCGGAAGCGTCATTCTCATCTACGCCAGGACATGGCGGATCGAGCATCTGCCGATGGCGGGTGCAGTGCCCTGAAGGACATCCCGTGCCCAGGTTCCTCACCCCCGACGAGGTCTCCCTCATCCACAGGCTGCTGCCTGGGGCGACCGAGCTGTCCGAACGGTTGTTGAAGGATCTGGCGCTCGCCCAGGTGGAGGACGTGGAGGTCGTGGGATTCGGGGGCGTGGTGTTCCTCTCCAGCACGACCCAGCTTTTCGGCAGTGACATTGCCACGGCCATGCTTGCCGATGCTGACGGCGTGCCGGTGAGAGTCACCCTGTGCCTGGATAATCACGATCAGCTCTTCGAGCTGGAGCTGTGCAAGGTGGACTTCTCTTCGATCATCGGCGTCGATCTGAGAAGCGCTTTCAGCGAGCACTGACGCCTGCTGAAAGCGGTCCTCGCTGAAGGCCGTGGCGCATGGCATTCACCCTTCAGGCTGCAACCGCCCCACCGCCTGCGCGCACAATGACTGGCTGGCCAGTACCAACCCCTCCATCACCCGGTCGCCCACGTACTCTTCCGGTTCGCCGTTCTGGCGGGTGCGCTCCGCCGCCAATAGCATTTCCAGCACCACCCGCAATCCGCTCAACGCGCAATCGGCATCGGCCAGGGCCAGGCAGCGGCCGGGGAGTTGATGCCGCTCCGGCCACCGTTGGCCATCGGCCGCCGCACCGGAGCCGATGCGGTTGAGATTGGCAATGAAGGTGTTCCTGTCCACTGCGGGCGCAGCCTGTGGCGAACCGTCGTCGTGGGCGGTACTGCGATAGGCGTGCAGATGGGGGAAGTCCGATTCGTTCATGGCAGAGCTCCGTGCAGGGCAATCGGTAGCCGCCACCCGAAAGGTGGCGGGCGGTACGTGGTTCGAACACCGGGTTGATGTCAGTCCGGCGGGCCCGAAGGCCCCCACGCACCGCCCGCCATAGCCGGCAGACGGATTGCCAGCCGGCGCCACGCATGGTGACGCCGGCTGGCAAGCGCATACATCAACATCAACTCGGGTGTTCGAAGCCCGGCCACCCTTTTCCGGTGGCACGCCATCTGAGCCCCTGGCGCTGTGCAATGCCAATCAGAAGAGTTGCAAACATCACTCGATTGGAGACGCTTTCGGCATTCTCCCACGCTGTTAAGCACTGCCAGCGCTGGCTGGCGTGGTGATCCGTCCACACCGTGCAATCTGCGACAGGTGTCGAGGTTGGGGGAGGGAAGGGCACGGGTGGGGCGGGGCGATGGCGACAGGCTCCGCAGGGGCCTGAGTCGAGCGTCGCTGGCCCCCTCGGCGCCAAAGCGTGACGTGCGACTCGGGTTGACGTTCCCAGCCACCAAGCGCAGGCTGGTCCGGCACGTTTCCTAACCAGAAGGAGACTTATGACCGCGACCGCTTCGCTGCACCCAACCCCCGCCACCCAAGGCCGTTCGCGCCTCTGGAGTGTGTTCTGGCTGCAGGGCGTGATTCCCAGCAACATTCTGTGGGCGGTAGCCCTCTGGGCCCTGGCCAATCAGCGCACCACGCTGCTGCTGGGGGTATTTGCCGTGCTGCTGCTCTATACCGGCTGGATCATCCCGGCGGTGTGGCGGGCGGCGCCCACTGCGCACAACCCCAACCTGGGCGTGGCCGCGCGCGGGCTGACCGTGGCCTGGGGCCTGAACACCGTGCTGGTGATCTTCTTCCTGACCCTGCAGCTGGTGGCTCAATAGAACTGAACAGGCTCGCCGCCCCGGTCGAAGGCGGCGAAGCGGCCGATCTGACCGTCATGGATGGCGTTGACCATCAGCTGCAGCGGGCGCGCGGCTTCGTCGCTGTTGGGCGCGAAACCGCCACGGCCGTCCAGCGCCGCCACGAAGACCAGGTCCCAGTCGATGCCGGTGGTGGTCGATTCCGTAGCCAGCGCCTGGAAGCTGGGCACCTCGGCCGGCAGCTTGTCCACGCACAGCACCGGCGACAGGGTGCCGCCCTCGCGGCGGTCATGCCGGTCGCGCTGGTCGCTGGTGGGCGATTCGGGCAGCTCGGCGCGCACGAATACGAACAGCAGGCGTTGCGGTTCAGCCTGCTGGCCTGCGGCGTGCAGCAGCTGCTGGAAATCGTTCATCATCATGAGGGTTGTCACACGCCTACTGCACGGAAAGCCGCATGCTGCCACAACGCCTGCCGCGCGGGGCCGAACGCGATTGATTTAAGTCATGCCCATGGAACTGACGGCCGCGTACTCTGGCAATCGTTCCAGCAGGCGAGGGTATCCGGGCCGTTCCGGGCACAGGCAAGACGGTGGAGCAACAAGGTGGACCAGCCATGAGCCAACTCACCGACGGTTTTGGACGCAGCTTTCCATACCTGCGCCTGTCGTTGACCGAAGCCTGCAACTTCCGTTGCAGCTACTGCCTGCCCGACGGTTACCAGGCCGATGGCCGCCCGCGCTTCCTGCAGGTGGATGAAATCGCGCGCCTGGTGCGTGCGTTTGCCGCGCTGGGCATGAGCAAGATCCGCCTGACCGGTGGGGAGCCCAGCCTGCGCAAGGATCTGGACGAGATCATCGCCACCGTGGCGGCGGCGCCGGGCATCCGCAAGGTGGCCATCACCACCAATGGCACGTTGCTGCCGCGTCGCCTGCCGGGCTGGCACCGCGCCGGCCTGACCGCGCTGAACGTGAGCATGGACAGCCTGCAGCGCGAACGCTTCAGGACCATCACCGGGCATGACCGCCTGCCGGAGATCGAACAGGGCCTGGCCCTGGCGCAGGCGTTGGGACTGCCGGCGATCAAGCTCAACGCGGTGCTGCTGCGCGGCCTGAACGACGACGAGCTGCCGCAGTGGATGGACTACCTGCGCGACCGTCCTTTCAGCGTGCGCTTCATCGAACTGATGCGCACCGGCGACAACGAAGCCTATTTCCAGCGCCACCACCTGCGCGCCGACGTGGTGATCGAGCAGCTGCTGGCGGCCGGCTGGCACGAACGGCCGCGCGCCGCCGATGCCGGCCCGGCGCGGGAGTTCGGGCATCCGGACCATCGCGGCAGCATCGGCATCATCGCCCCGTATTCGCGTGACTTCTGCAAGGGCTGCAACCGCCTGCGGGTAACCGCCAAGGGCGACCTGCGGCTGTGCCTGTTCGGCGAGTTCGGCGTACCGCTGCGCCCGCTGCTGCAGCGCGACGACGACCACGACGCGCTGCTGGCACGCATCACCACACAGCTTGGCCTGAAAGCGGCCGGGCATGGACTGCACCAGGGCCAGACCGGGCTGACCCCGCACCTGGCCTCCATCGGAGGATGAGCAACACGATGAGTGGGGAATTGAATGCGGCCTTCCACATGGCCGATGTCCGCGACAAGCGCATCACCCGCCGCCGTGCGGTGGCGGTGGGCGAGCTGCATGCCGGTCCGGTGGCCTATCCGCTGATCGTCGAGCGCCGCCTGCCCAAGGGCGATGCACTGGTGATGGCCGAGATTGCCGGCCTGCAGGGCGCCAAGATGGCCTCGATGCTGATGCCGCTGTGCCATCCGCTGCCGCTGGAACTGGTGCAGGTGTTCTGCGCGCCGGTGCCGGAACGGGAGGCAATCCGCGTGTGGTGCGAGTGCGCCAGCGAGGCGCGCACCGGCGTGGAGATGGAGGCACTGGCTGGCGTCAACGCGGCACTGCTGACCCTGTACGACCTGAGCAAGCCGGTGGAACCGGCCCTGCGCATCGAAGGCATCCGCCTGCTGTTCAAGGAAGGCGGCAAGCGCGGCGTGTGGCTGCACCCCGACGGCATGGACGATGCCGAGCGCGCGCGCTTCAAGCCGCGTGCGCCGAAGGGCCTGGAGGGCGCGGCCTGCGCGGTGATCACGCTGAGCGATCGCGCCAGCGAGGGCACCTATGAAGATGTGTCTGGCCCGACCCTGGTGAGCGGCCTGAAAAAGCTGGGCGGCGAGGTGGTGGCGGTCGACGTGCTGCCCGACGGCATCGAGCCGTTGGCCGGCCGGCTGCAGGCGCTGGCCGCCGAGGGCGTGCGCCTGTGCCTGTGCACCGGCGGTACCGGACTGGGTCCGCGTGACCTGACCCCGGAGGCGCTGCGTTCCTTGAACGCACGGCCGGTGCATGGCCTGGCGCAGATGGTGCGGGCACTGAGTGCACAGCACACGCCGATGGCCTGGCTGAGCCGCGCCGAAGTAGTGCAGCTGGGCGGCATGCTGGTGTTCGCACTGCCGGGCAGCCCGAAGGCGGCGGCGCAGTGCCTCGATATTCTGGCGCCGGTGCTGGGCCACGCTTTGGCGATGGTCGATGGTGGTGGCCACTGATGATTGCCTATAGCGAAGCCCTGCAGCACCTGCTGGATGCGGCCACGCCGCTGCCGGCCGAGCGCCTGCCGTTGCATGAGGCCGGCGGCCGCACTCTGGCCAGTGACATCATCAGTGAGCAGTCGCTGCCGCCGTTCGACAATTCGGCGATGGACGGCTTCGCGCTGCGCGCCAACGGCGCGACGTTCGAGGCCGGTACCGAATTCGCGGTGCAGGGCTGGCAGGCGGCCGGCGATGCCGGTGCCGAGGGCGGCGAGGGTGCCTGGGAAATCATGACCGGAGCGCGCATGCCGGTTGGGCTGGATACGGTGGTGCCGGTCGAGAACGTGGAGATCCTTACCAGCGAGGACGGCCGCCCGACCCGCATTGCTCTGAAGAGCACGGTGAAGCCGGGCCAGAACGTACGCCTGCGCGGCCAGGATGTGAGCGACGGCGAGCGTGTGCTGCAGGCCGGGCAGGTGCTGGATATCAATGCACGCACCCTGCTGCATGCCATCGGCGCGGGCCAGGTGGCGGTGGTGGCACGGCCGAAGGCGGCGGTGATCGCCACCGGCAAGGAGCTGGTGACCGAGGCGGCGCAGACGCTGGAGTCCGGCCAGATCCGCGACAGCAACCGGCCCTACCTGGTTGGCCGCCTGCAGGCCGCCGGTGCCGAGGTGGTCTGGCAGGGCACGGTGGGTGATGACGTGGCCGCGTTCAATGCGGTGCTGGATGAAGCGCTGGCTGCCGGCGCGCAGCTGCTGATCAGTACCGGCGCGGTGTCGGCCGGCCGCTACGATTTCGTTCCCGATGCGCTGCGCGGCCGTGGTGCGCGCATCGTGTTCCACAAGGTGGCGATCCGCCCGGGCAAGCCGCTGCTGTTTGCGGTGCTGCCCAATGGCGCGCTGTATTTCGGTCTGCCCGGCAACCCGGTGTCGGCCGCCGTGGGCCAGCGCTTCTTCGTGGAGCCGGTGCTGCGCCGCCTGCTGGGGTTGGCACCGGAAACCGTGTTGCAGCTGCCGCTGCAGGCCGACGTGCGCAAGCCGCCGGGCCTGCGCTTCCACGCGCGTGCGCGGGTGGAAGTGGACGCGCAGGGGCGCCTGAGTGCGCGCGTGCTGTCCGGGCAGGAATCGTTCCGTTTGATGTCCATGCTGCAGGCCAACGCCTGGGTGGTGCTGGAGGCCGAGGGCGACCTGGCCAACGCTGGCACCTACGTGCGCGTGCAGGGCTGGGGTCACCATGACCCGGTGCAGCTGGCGAGCCAGGAGTCATGATGAAACAGGTGAATCTGCAGTTGTTCGGTGCATTTTCCGATCTGGATGCCAGCCGCGAGATCGCGGTGGAGGTGGCCGGTGGCACTGTGGCCGATCTGCGCCAGGCGCTGCGCGAGCTGCTGCCTGCGCGCTGGCCGGGCTTCCGCGCGGGCCTGCTGGACTACTCGGCGTTTGCCGACCAGCAACGCGTACTGCGTGACCACGAGGCGCTGCCCGACGATGGCCGGGTGGCGATCCTGCCGCCGGTAAGCGGGGGCTGAGCCATGAGCGAGAAGATCATCGCCAAAGTGGTGGATCGCGCGCAGGCGTCGATCGATCCGGCCGAGGGCATCGCTGCGGTGTCCGATCCGGGTTTCGGTGGCATCGATGTGTTCATCGGCAAGGTGCGCGACGTCAACATCGGCCGGCCGGTGAACGGGATTACCTATGACCTGTTCGAGCCGCTGGTGCTGAACGAGTTCAAGCGCTTGGCCGCCGAGGTCGAGGCGACGTTCGGTCCGAAGCTGAAGCTGTATGTGGCCCACGCCAAGGGCCGCCTGGGTATCGGCGATGTGGCGGTGGTGGTGGCGGCGGGCAGCCCGCACCGTGACGAGGCGTTCCGTGCCTGCCGGCAGTTGATCGAGGTGGTGAAGCACCAGTGCCCGATCTGGAAGCAGGAGCATTACGAGGACGGCGACAGCGAGTGGAGCGAGGGCTGCAGCCTGTGCCACGCGGACAGCGAGTCCGCACATGCCCATGACCATGCGCACGATCACCACCATTGAGTCCGCTGCAGCCACGCATGGCGTGGCTCTACCATGAATGGAACCATCAACGGCATCGTGCTGGCCGGCGGCCTGTCCAGCCGGATGGGCCGCGACAAGGCGCTGCTGCCGTGGCAGGGGCGCACCCTGCTGGAACACATGCGTGGCCTGCTGCTGCAGGCTGGCGCCGGTCGGGTCTGGGTGAGCGGTGACTATCCGGCCTTCGGTGGCATCCCCGATCAGGTGGCGCGCTGCGGTCCCCTGGGTGGACTGCACAGCGTGATGCAGCAGATGCCCGACAGCCCGGCCTGGGTGGTAGCGGTGGATACGCCGTTGCTGGCGCCACGGCTGCTGCAACGGCTGGCTGCCGAGGGGCAGGGCGCATGCACGATCTTTGACGGGCATCCCTTTCCCATGCGGTTGAATGTGGACAATGCCACTCGTAGCGTGCTGGCCACGATGTTGGATGATGCGGACGGGCCGCGCTCGGTACAGGCCTTCCAGCGCCGCCTGCAGATGTACGCGCTGCTGCTGGAAAGCGTTGACGAAGCCTGCCTGGTCAACTGCAATACCCCCGAACAATGGGAGGATGTTGCGTCATGAAAGTGCAGTTGCAGGATCAATCAGTACGGCTTCGCTTGGACGAGGCAGAACTGGCACGCCTGCTGGCCGGTGAATCGGTCGAGAACATGACCCGCTTTGGCGGCATCGAGGGCTGGGGCATGGCGGTGTCGCTGCATGGCGGCGATCAACCGGTGCTGCTCGATGGCGGCACCTTCTGCCGCCTGGTACTGCCGCGCCCGGCCGTCGAGGCCTTGGCGGCGCGGTTGCCGTGCCGGGATGGCCTGCCGTTCGACATTGCCCTGGAAGATGGCAGCCAGCTTCAGCTGCAGTTCGATGTGGACGTGCGCGACAGCGTGCGCCAGCGCGGGGTGACCCGCCGCACCATCGCACCATCGGTTTGACATTTGTCAGGGGCACGGTGGAAACCGGCCCCTGATTGATCCAGATCAACCCCGTCGTTGTTGCTGCGCGGCCTAATGGCTGCATGACGACGGGTCACAACTTGAAACGCAGTACCCACGTCATTCCACAGCCTTGGAGCCATGTATGACCGTCGGTAGCGATCCTGTTGTCCGCAGCACTGCCCGTCCGGGTCGCGTCATCAGCGACTGGACGCCGGAGGACCCCGGCTACTGGGAGCGCACCGGCAAGCGGGTCGCCACCCGCAACCTGGTCATCTCGATCCCCTCGCTGCTGCTGGCCTTCTCGGTCTGGGTGCTGTTCTCGGCGGTGTCGATCAGCCTGCCGAAGATCGGTTTCAACTTCAGCACCGACCAGCTGTTCTGGCTGGTGGCGCTGCCCAGCCTGTCCGGCGCCACGCTGCGCATCTTCTATTCGTTCGTGATCCCGATCTTCGGCGGCCGCCGCTGGACCGCGCTGTCCACGGCCTCGCTGCTGGCGCCGACGCTCTGGCTCGGCTTTGCGGTGCAGGACCCGGCCACGCCGTACTGGGTGTTTGTGGCCATCGCGATCCTGTGTGGCTTCGGTGGCGCGAACTTCTCCTCGTCGATGTCCAACATCTCCTTCTTCTACCCCAAGCAGAAGCAGGGCCTGGCGCTTGGCCTGAACGCCGGCCTGGGCAATGTGGGCGTGTCGGTGGCGCAGGCGGTGATCCCGCTGGTCATCACCGTGGGCGTGTTCGGTGCGCTGGGTGGTGCACCGCAGCCCACGGTGGAGGGCGGGGCGCCGTTGTTCCTGCAGAACGCCGGCTTCATCTGGGTGCCGGCCATCGCGCTGTGCGCCATCGCGGCCTGGTTCGGCATGAACGACCTGACCAGCGCCCGCTCGTCGTTCTCCGAGCAGGCGGTGATCTTCCGCCGCAAGCACAACTGGCTGATGTGCTGGTTGTACATCGGCACCTTCGGTTCCTACATCGGTTTCTCGGCCGGCTTCCCGATGCTGGTGAAGAGCCAGTTCCCGGACGTGAACCCGCTGGCCTACGCCTTCATCGGCCCGCTGCTGGGCGCATTGATGCGCTCGGTGGGTGGCAGCATGGCCGACCGCTGGGGCGGCGCACGCCTGACCTTCTGGGTGTTCGCGCTGATGATCGCGGCCGTGTTCGGCGTACTGCACTTCCTGCCCAGCCACGGCCAGGGCGGCAACTTCCATGGCTTCCTGCTCAGCTTCATGGCGCTGTTCGTGCTCAGTGGCATCGGCAACGGCACTACGTTCCGCATGATCCCGGTGATCTTCCGCACCCTGCATGAGCGCTGGTCGGCCAACGACAACGCCGAGGGCAAGGCTGCTGCTGCCCACCAGGCCAGCATCGAGTCGGCCGCGGTGGTCGGCTTCTCCGGTGCGATCGGCGCCTATGGCGGCTTCTTCATTCCCAAGAGCTACGGCTCGTCCATCACCTTGACCGGCAGCCCCGACATGGCGCTGTACGGATTCGTTGTTTTCTACGTCACCTGCCTGGCCGTGACCTGGTGGTGGTACTACCGGCGCGGTGCCGAGACACCCTGCTGACGACATGAAAACGCACCGCAGCCAGATGACACACACAGCCACGATGCCGATGTCCGCAAAGGGAGACCCCCGATGAGTTATTTCCTCGATCGCTTGCAGTTCTTCAAGCGTGACCCCCAGACCTTTGCCGATGGCCACGGATTCGCCAAGAGCGAGGGCCGTGACTGGGAAAACAGCTACCGCGCCCGCTGGCAGTACGACAAGATCGTGCGTTCCACCCACGGCGTGAACTGCACCGGTTCGTGCAGCTGGAAGATCTACGTCAAGAACGGCCTGGTCACCTGGGAAACCCAGCAGACCGATTACCCGCGTACGCGCCCGGACCTGCCCAACCATGAACCGCGTGGCTGCCCGCGTGGCGCCAGCTATTCCTGGTACCTGTACAGCGCCAACCGGCTGAAGTACCCGCTGATCCGCGGCACGCTGCTGCGCCTGTGGCGCGAAGCGCGCAAGAGCAAGGCTCCGGTCGATGCCTGGGCCAGCATCGTGGAGGACAAGGAGAAGGCGCGTTCGTACAAGACCCGCCGCGGCATGGGCGGCTTCGTGCGCCTGCAGTGGGAAGAGGCCAACGAGATCATCGCCGCCTCCAACCTGTACACGGTGAAGCAGTATGGCCCGGACCGCGTGGTCGGCTTCTCGCCGATCCCGGCGATGTCGATGGTGTCCTACGCCGCCGGTGCGCGTTACCTGTCGCTGCTGGGCGGCGCCTGCCTGTCCTTCTACGACTGGTATTGCGACCTTCCGCCGGCCTCGCCGCAGATCTGGGGCGAGCAGACCGACGTGCCCGAATCGGCCGACTGGTACAACAGCCGCTACATCATCGCCTGGGGCTCGAACGTGCCGCAGACGCGTACGCCCGATGCGCACTTCTTCACCGAGGCGCGCTACAACGGCACCAAGACGGTGGCGATCTGCCCGGACTATTCCGAGCTGGCCAAGCTGACCGACCACTGGCTGCACCCCAAGCAGGGCACCGATGCGGCGCTGGCATTCGCCTTCGGCCATGTGATCCTGCGCGAGTTCCACGTCGATTCGCCCTCGCAGTATTTCCAGGACTACTGCCGCCAGTACTCGGACATGCCGATGCTGGTGCGCCTGGAGCGCCGCGACGACGGCCGTCTGGTGCCGGGCCGCTTCCTGCGTGCGAGCGAGCTGGGTGGCCTGGGTGAAGCCAACAACCCGGACTGGAAGACCCTGGCCTATGACGAGAACAGTGGCCAGATCGTGGTGCCCAATGGCTCCATCGGTTTCCGCTGGGGTGAGAAGGGTCGCTGGAACATCGAAGAGAAGGCAAGCAACGGCGCCGACACACGCCTGCGCCTGAGCTTGTCCGACGCCAACGACGGCATCGAGGCGGTGAGCTTCCCGTACTTCGGTGGCATTGAAAGCGATGGCTGGACCGCTGCACCGGCCGAAGAAGTACTGGACCGCAACATTCCGGTGCGCCGGCTGGCCACGGCCGAGGGTGGCGAAACCCTGGTGGCCACGGTCTACGACCTGCTGCTGGCCCAGTACGGCGTGGACCGTGGCTTTGGCGGCGGCAACGTGGCATCGAGCTTCGACGACATGGTGCCGGGCACCCCAGCCTGGCAGGAGCGCATCACCGGCGTGTCGCGCGCCGAGGTGATCGAGATCGCCCGCGAGTTCGCACGTACCGCCGACAAGACCCATGGCCGTTCGATGATCATCGTCGGCGCCGGCATGAACCACTGGTTCCACAACGATATGAACTACCGCGGCCTGATCAACATGCTGATCATGTGCGGTTGCGTGGGCCAGACCGGTGGCGGCTGGGCGCACTACGTGGGTCAGGAAAAGCTGCGCCCGCAGACCGGCTGGCAGCCGCTGGCCTTCGGCCTGGACTGGAGCCGGCCACCGCGTCACATGAACGGCACCTCGTTCTTCTACTTCAACACCGGGCAGTGGCGCTACGAGAAGCTGCAGGTGGATGAACTGCTGTCGCCGCTGGCCGACGCCAGCAAGTACAGCGGCAGCCTGGCCGACCTGAACCTGCGTGCGGTGCGCATGGGCTGGCTGCCATGTGCGCCGCAGCTGGACCGCAACCCGCTGCAGTTGGTGCGCGAGGCCGAAGCGGCAGGGGTGGCCCCGGCCGACTACGCGCTGGGCAAATTCAAGGACGGCTCGCTGGACTTCGCGTTTGCCGATCCGGACGCGCAGCAGAATCACCCGCGCATGATGTTCATCTGGCGCTCGAACCTGCTCGGTTCCTCGGGCAAGGGCCACGAGTACATGCTGCGGCACCTGCTGGGCACGCGCCATGGCCTGCAGGGCAAGGACCTGGGCGAGATGGGGGCGATCAAGCCGGAGGAAGTGACGTGGCGTGACGAGGCACCGGAAGGCAAGCTGGACCTGCTGGTCACGCTTGACTTCCGCATGTGCACCACCGCGCTGTACTCGGACATCGTGCTGCCGACCGCGACCTGGTACGAGAAGGACGACCTCAACACCTCGGACATGCACCCGTTCATCCACCCGCTGTCGAAGGCGGTGGACCCGGCCTGGGAATCGCGCAGCGACTGGGAGATCTTCAAGGAGGTCGCCCGCACGGTGAGCGAGATGGCGCCGGGTGTGCTGGGCGTGGAGAAGGATCTGGTGCTGGTGCCGACCCTGCATGACACCCCGAACGAGCTGGGCATGCCGTTCGGCGTGGCCGACTGGAAGAAGGGCGAGTGCGAGGCCATCCCGGGCCAGACCATGCCGTCGATGACGGTGGTGGAACGCGACTACCCGAACCTGTACCGCAAGTTCACCTCGCTGGGCCCGCTGCTGGACACGCTGGGCAACGGCGGCAAGGGCATGAGCTGGGACACGAAGCACGAGGTCGAATTCCTCGGCAAGCTCAACCACACCGTGCACGACGCGGGCGTGAGCCAGGGCCGCCCGGCTATTTCGACCGCGATCGACGCGGCCGAAGTGATCCTGCACCTGGCACCGGAAACCAATGGCCACGTCGCAGTGAAGGCCTGGGAATCGCTGGGCACCTTCACTGGCCGCGAGCACACCCACCTGGCGGTGGGCAAGGAGCACGAGGCGATCCGCTTCCGTGACATCCAGGCACAGCCGCGCAAGATCATTTCCTCGCCGATCTGGTCGGGCCTGGAAGACGACAACGTCAGCTACAACGCCGGCTATACCAACGTGCACGAGCTGATTCCGTGGCGCACGGTGACCGGCCGGCAGCAGTTCTACCAGGACCACGAGTGGATGATCGACTTCGGCGAGGCCTTCATGGGCTACCGGCCGCCGGTCAACACGCGCACGGTGGAGCCGCTGCTGAACCAGCGCCCGAACGGCAACAAGGAGATCGTGCTGAACTGGATCACGCCACACCAGAAGTGGGGCATCCACAGCACCTACAGCGACAACCTGATCATGCAGACGCTGTCGCGCGGTGGCCCGATCGTGTGGATCAGCGAGGACGACGCGCGCAGCGCCGGCATCGTCGACAACGACTGGATTGAGCTGTTCAACGTCAACGGTGCGATTGCCGCGCGTGCGGTGGTCAGCCAGCGCGTGATGCCGGGCATGGCGATGATGTACCACGCCCAGGAACGCATCATCAACGTGCCGGGCTCGGAGATTTCCGGGACCCGCGGTGGCATCCACAACTCGGTGACCCGCATCGTGCTCAAGCCCACCCACATGATCGGCGGCTACGCGCAGTTGGCGTACGGCTTCAACTATTACGGCACCTGCGGTACCAACCGCGACGAGTTCGTGATCGTGCGCAAGATGGACAAGATCGATTGGCTGGACGATGAACAGCCCGCTGGTGCTTCGGCATCGGCCAGCAAGGAGGTGGTGTGATGAAGGTCCGTGCACAGATCGCGATGGTGCTGAACCTGGACAAGTGCATCGGCTGCCATACCTGCTCGATCACCTGCAAGAACGTCTGGACCTCGCGCGAGGGTGTCGAGTACGCCTGGTTCAACAACGTGGAAACCAAGCCGGGCATCGGCTACCCGAAGGAATGGGAGAACCAGGACAAGTGGAACGGCGGCTGGGTACGCACCCGCGCCGGCAAGCTGGTGCCGCGCGCCGGTGGCCGCTGGCGCATGCTGGCGAAGATCTTCGCCAATCCGGACCTGCCGCAGATCGACGACTACTACGAGCCATTCGATTTCGACTACCAGAACCTGCACACCGCCAAGGACAGCCAGCACCAGCCCACCGCGCGGCCGCGCTCTCTGATCAGTGGCGAGCGCATGCAGAAGATCGAGTGGGGCCCGAACTGGGAGGAGATCCTCGGCTCGGAGTTCAGCAAGCGCTCGCGCGACTACAACTTCGACCAGGTGCAGAAGGAGATCTACGGCGCCTTCGAGAAGACCTTCATGATGTACCTGCCGCGCCTGTGCGAGCACTGCCTGAACCCGGCGTGCGTGTCGGCGTGCCCGTCGGGCGCGATCTACAAGCGCGAGGAAGACGGCATCGTGCTGATCGACCAGGACAAGTGCCGCGGTTGGCGCATGTGCGTGTCGGCCTGCCCGTACAAGAAGATCTACTACAACTGGAAGAGCGGCAAGTCGGAGAAGTGCATCTTCTGCTACCCGCGCATCGAGATGGGCGAGCCGACCGTGTGCTCGGAGACCTGCGTGGGCCGCATCCGCTACCTGGGCGTGATGCTGTACGACGCCGACCGCATCGCCGAGGCCGCTTCGGTGGCCGCCGAGAAGGACCTGTACCAGGCCCACCTGGACATCTTCCTGGACCCGAACGACCCGGCGGTGATCGCCGCCGCGCGCAAGGAAGGCATCCCGGACAGCTGGCTGGATGCGGCCAAGCAGTCGCCGGTGTACAAGCTGGCGATCGACTGGAAGCTGGCGCTGCCACTGCACCCGGAGTACCGCACGCTGCCGATGGTCTGGTACGTGCCACCGCTGTCGCCGATCCAGTCCGCCGCCGAGCGTGGCCGGGTGGGCATGAGCGGCGAGCTGCCGGACGTGGCCTCGCTGCGCATCCCGATGCGCTACCTGGCCAACCTGCTGACGGCCGGTGACGAGGCGCCGGTGGTACGCGCGCTGGAGCGGCTGATGGCGATGCGGGCCTGGCGCCGGGCCAAGAACGTGGACGGCGTGGAAGACACCGCCGTGCTGGAACAGACCGGACTGAGCATCGCCCAGGTGGAAGAGATGTACCGCTACTTGGCCATTGCCAACTACGAGGACCGTTTCGTGATTCCGACCGGCCACCGCGAGTATGCCAACGATGCCTTCGGCGAGCGCGGCGGCTGCGGCTTCACCTTCGGCAACGGTTGCAATGGTGACAGCCCGGCCGATCTGTTCGGCCAGCGCAAGAGCACCACCTTCGTGGTGGACAAGGGCCCGAACCACCGCCGCAAGGAGGTGGTGTGATGGGCGTGCTCAAGCTGGTCGGGGTGTTGCTGGATTACCCCCGTGAAGAACTGTGGCAGCACGGCGAGGAACTGCTCGCCGCCTGCGACGACCCGGCGCTGAACGCCGCCCGCCGCCAGCAGCTGCGCAGCTTCGTGCAGCAGCTGCTGGACACCGATGCACTGGACGCACAGGCCGCATGGCTGGCCAGTTTCGACCGCGGCCGCTCGATGAGCCTGCTACTGTTCGAACACATCCATGGCGAGTCGCGAGATCGTGGCCAGGCCATGGTCGATCTGGTCGAGACCTACCGCCGCAACGGCTTCGAACTGGATGCGCGCGAGCTGCCGGACTACCTACCGCTGCTGCTGGAGTTCCTGGCCCATCGCCCCGGCAGCGAGGCCCGCGAGTGGCTGCACCACATCGGCCATATCGCCGGGATGCTGGCGGCGCGTGCCGCCGAGCGTGAGCTGCCGCACCGGGTGCTGTTCGAGATCCTGGTCGAAGCCGGCGACGGCAAGGCCGATCTGCGGGCGCTGCGCCAGCGTGCCAGCGAAGAAGTCCGCGACGATACCGCCGAGGCCATGGACCGCTTGTGGGAGGAGGAGGCGGTGCGCTTCGGCGCCGAAGCCCCTGCCGAAGACTGCAAGCCGCCCGTGCGTTCGCCGGCCCGTCCTTCGCATCGAGAGGTCCAGCCATGAGTTACTCCCTGCATCAATTCGCCTTCCAGTACTACCCGTACATCGCCGTGGCGGTGCTGCTGATCGGCAGCTGGGCCCGCTATGACAAGGCCATGTACACCTGGCGCACCGGCTCCAGCCAGATGCTGTCGGACAAGGGCATGCGGATCGGCAGCAACTGCTTCCACATCGGCATCCTGGCCATCCTCGGTGGCCACCTGGTCGGCCTGCTGACCCCGCACGCGGTGTACGAGCACTTCATCACCTCGTCGCAGAAGCAGATGCTGGCAATGGTGGTCGGCGGTGTGTTCGGCGCACTGTGCTTCGTCGGCATCAGCATCCTGCTGGTACGCCGCCTGTTCAATGCGCGTGTTCGGGCTACCGGCAGCTTCGGTGACACGCTGGTGCTGGTGCTGCTGTTCGCCCAGCTGTGCCTGGGCCTGTACAGCATCCGCATCTCGTCCGGCCACCTGGATGGTGGGGTGATGGTGCAGCTGGCCGAATGGGCGCAGCACATCGTGACCTTCCGCGCCGGTGCCGCCGACTACATCGAGGGTGTCAGCTGGGTCTACAAGATGCATATCTTCCTGGGCCTGACCCTGTTCCTGATCGCGCCGTTCACCCGTCTGGTGCACGTGTGGAGCATCCCGATCAGCTATCTGTGGCGGCCCTACCAGGTGGTGCGCCGCCGCCAGGCCACGCTGCGCTACGGTCCGCGGGAGTAAACCATGGGCAGCCTGCCGAAGTTCCTGCCGATCACCGTGATCGACTCCGCCGCACCGGTGCCTGCCGAGGCGCATTCGCACCACCACGACGCGGCAGAGCAGGGGCCGCGCTCGCTCGGGCAGCCGGCGCCGTGCCGGCTGTTCGTGGACGAGACCGCAATCAGCGAGGCCGACATCGCCCGTGAGATGCAGCACCATCGGGCGATGCGCCCGGAACAGTCACGCGCCGAAGCGGCGCGTGCACTGGTGGTGCGCGAGCTGCTGCGCCTGGAAGCGCAGCGGCTGGGCCTGCGGGCACCGGAGGGCAACCGGGTAAGCGACGAGGAAGTGCTGATCCAGCAGCTGCTGGAGGACGCGATCGAAGACCGCGTGCCGACCGACGAGGACTGCCGCCGCTACTTCGAGCAGAACCCGGAGCGCTTCCGCTCGCCCGATCGCGTGCGCCTGCGCCATATCCTGCTGGCGGCGCCGGCCGACGACGTGGCCGGGCGATTTGCCGCACGCACCGAAGGCGAGCGGCTGGTCGGACTGCTGAAGGAGTCGCCGCACCTGTTCGCCGATTTCGCCCTGCGCCATTCGCGCTGCCCGTCCAGCAGCGAGGGTGGCGACCTGGGCTGGCTGCAGCGCGGGCAGACCACGCCGGAGTTCGACCGCCAGGTGTTCCGCCTGCGCGAGGGCCTGGCGGGATTCCCGGTGGAATCGCGCTGGGGCTACCACGTGGTCTGCGTCGATGCCCGCGAGGAAGGCCAGCCACAACTGTTCGAGGCGGTGCTGCCACAGCTGCGTGATTACCTGGAGCTGCAGGTGCGGCAGCGCGAGGTGCAGGCCTACCTGCTGCAGCTGCAGGAACGCTACCCGGTGCGCGGGCTGGATGAGATCGAAGCCGAAGCGGATATCGGATGAACCCCCTTGAACGAGGAGAATTCATGAACCAGGCCCTTGCCCCCGCCAGTGCCGGGCAGCAGCAACGTGCGCTGTGGCTGAGCACGTTCGCCTTCACCGTGTGCTTTGCGGTGTGGATGATCTTTTCGATCATCGGCATCCAGATCAGTCAACAGCTCGGCTTGAATGACACCCAGTTCGGCCTGTTGATCGCCACGCCGGTGCTGACCGGTTCGGTCAGCCGGGTCTTCCTCGGCATATGGTCCGACCAGTTCGGTGGCCGCAAGGTGATGGTGCTGGTGATGCTGTGTGGCGCAGTGGCCACCTGGATGCTGACCTATGCCCAGACCTACACCCAGTTCCTGATTGCCGCGCTGTGCGTGGGTATCGCCGGCGGCAACTTCTCGGTGGGCGTGGCCTACGTCTCGAAGTGGTTCCCGGCCAGCAAGCAGGGCACCGCACTGGGCATCTTCGGTGCTGGCAACATCGGCTCGGCGGTGACCAAGCTGCTGGCGCCGCTGGTGATGGTGGCGGCCGGCTGGACCATGGTCGCCAAGGTCTGGGCGGTCGCGCTGGCGGTCACGGCGGTGCTGTTCTTCCTCTTCAGCAAGGAAGATCCGTCGCTGGAGCAGCGCCGCCGCGAGGGCGTGAAGCCGGTGCCGTTCGCCGAGCAGATGGCACCGCTGAAGAGCCTGCAGGTGTGGCGGTTCTCGCTGTACTACTTCTTCGTGTTCGGCGGCTTCGTGGCGCTGGCGCTGTGGCTGCCGCACTACCTGGTGGGCGCCTACGGCATGGACGTGGGTCATGCCGGCATGCTGGCGGCGTGCTACTCGATCCCGGCCAGCCTGTTCCGCGTGGTCGGTGGCTGGATGTCGGACCGGATGGGCGCGCGCCGGGTGATGTACTGGACCTTCGGCGTGTCGGCCATCTGCACCTTCCTGCTGGCCTACCCGGATACCGAGTACGTGGTGAAGGGCATCCATGGCCCGATCCACTTCCATCTGGCCATCGGCGTGGTGATGTTCACCGTGCTGGTGTTCGTGCTGGGCTTCTTCATGTCGCTGGGCAAGGCCGCGGTCTACAAGCACATTCCGGTGTACTACCCGCAGCACGTGGGTGCGGTGGGCGGTGTGGTCGGCATGATCGGCGGCCTGGGTGGCTTCATCCTGCCGATCGTGTTCGGGGCATTGAACGACGCCGTGGGCATCTGGAGCAGCTGCTTCATGCTGCTGTTCGTGCTGGTGGCGGCTGCACTGGCGTGGATGCACTTTGCGATCCGTCGCATGGAGCGCCGTCACTTCCCGCAGATCGACCGCGAGACCGACCTGCCCGAAGCCATTGATGCGGCCGCCGCCGAGCGGGTACGCGGCGGGTGAACGGGGTTGCCGGCCAGCGGCCGGCACTACCGGGGTGGTGCGCGGTGGGTGAACGGGGCTGCCGGCCAGCGGCCGGCACTACCGGAACGGTGCGCGGTGGGTGAGGGGGTTGCCGGCCAGCGGCCGGCACTACCGGGTAGCGGGTGAGAGGGTAGTGCCGGCCGCTGGCCGGCATGAACCGACCGATGCGCCACGCTTGATTTCAATCAGGGCCACGCGAAGAGGAACGCCCGAAGATGTGTGCCATGAGCTTCCACGTCGATGAGAGTGAGGACACTGCGCTGCAGGCAGCATTGCTGCGGCAGCCCCGGCATGTGCTGTTCCCGGCGGCTGACCAGTTCAGCACCGGGTTTGGCGAAAGCGGCTGGCGCGCCGCCGTGCGCGCCAGCAATGAGCACCTGATCCCGCGTGGCTTGACGCTCGGCTTCCAGGCCGGTCGTGGCGGGCGCGATGTGCCGCCACAGGCGTATCTGGACACCTTGCTGCTGGCCCTGCAGCTGCAGGCCGATGCCCTGGCCGAGGACCGCGAAGTGGTGGCGATGGTGCTGCAGCTGGGCTTGGCCGAGACCTTGCCGCCATCCCAGCTGGGCCAGCTGCTGGATGCGGTGCCGCAGCACCTGCGCACGGTGGCGCGCCCGCAGGTGGAGGTGCGGCTGGACGCCGGCAGCGCGCTGTCACCGGCGCAGCTGCGTGCGGTCGGCTGTACCCGCCTGAACGTGATCGACCGTGCCGATGCGCCGGGGCCAACCCTGCTGGCACAGGCGCGGCAGGGCGGCTTCACCGCGCGCTACTACCAGCTGCGGGTGCCCGGTAGCGAGGACACCGGCTTCATCGAACGGCTGCATGAGGTGCTGGCCGAAGCGCCTGAGCGCATCCTGCTGCCGGCGCCGTGTGCGCTGCCACGGGATCCCTCGGCGGCGCACTGGCTGCAGGCCTGGCGCCTGCTGCGCGCGGCCGGTTACGAACCGATCGGTGGTGATCACTACCAGCGCGGCGACCTGCCCAACCCACATGGGCCCGGCGATGGCCAGCGCCACTGCGACCTGGCCGGCGTGCCACGGCGTGACCGCAGTGATTTCATCGGGCTTGGCCTGTCCGCCTGCAGCCAGATCGGCGAAGTGTTCTACCGGCTGGAGGACGAGCTGGGCGAATGGCGGGCGCGATTGCAGTCCGGTCACATGGGCGTGGCCGCGGGCCTGATCCTGTCCGAGGACGAGCGGATGGCGGCCGAGGTGGCACAGAGCATCGCCTGCGATCATGCGCTCGATGCGGCCGCCTTCGAGTGGCGCAATGATGAACCGTTCGAGGAATGCTTCGCCGAACAGCTGCCGGCGCTGTCGCCGCTGCTGGCGCGCGGCTGGGCGCAGTGGGATGCTCGTGTGCTGCGGCTGGCCAAAGAAGGGCGGTTGCTGTGGCGTATGATGGCCGCATGCTTCCGGCCGGCGGCCGCCATCGTTTGAGTCCTGCCCCGATGTCTTCAACTCCGCCTTCCCAGGGTCGCCTCGGCCGGGCCACGCCGAACCCCGCCGCCGCCGATGACGGCGACGCGCTGCACTTCTGCAGCACCTGTGCATTTTCCGATGCCTGCATGTCCCAGGGTTACGACAAGACCGCGCTGGGCGACCTGCACGTCCTGGTCGACCACGTTGGCCCGTTCCATGCGGGTGACTACATCTTCCGCGCTGGCGAATCGTTCGATTCGATTGCTGCGGTGCGCGCCGGTATGGTCAAGACCTTCGTCGATGACAGCCAGGGCAACGAGCAGGTGCTGGGCTTCAGCCTGCCCGGCGAAGTGATCGGCCTCAATGCGATCCACGGTTCGCGCTTCCCCTGCAATGCGGTGGCGCTGGACACCGTGCACCTGTGCCGCATCTCGTTCCCCAAGCTGAGCCTGCTGGCCACGCGCATGCCGGGGCTGCAGGCCAAGCTGTTCAGCCTGCTCAGTGCGGAGATCGGCAAGGTCGCCACGCTGGCCGCGAATCACCGTACCGAAGAGCGCATGGCGGCGTTCCTGCTCGACATGTCCGAGCGTTACGCGCGGCGCGGTTTTTCCGCCACGCGCTTCAACCTGACGATGGCGCGTACCGAGATCGCCAACTACCTGCGGATGGCGCCGGAAACCGCCAGCCGCGTGCTGCGCCGCCTGAGCGATGATGGGATCATCGCGGTGAAGCAGCGCGAGATCCTGCTGCTGCAGCCCGAGCGTCTGGCGGCGCTGGCGGTGGCCGACGAATCCGATCCGAACTGAACCTGGCCGGGAGCCGACGATGAAACGCGCTGGACTGTTGTTGCTGGGACTGCTGGCCACGCTGCCGGCCTGGGCCGCCGAGCTGACGGTGTCGGCGGCATCGAGCCTGACCGAGAGCTTCCGTGAACTCGGCACCGCCTATGAGAAGGCACACCCGGGAACCAAGGTCGATTTCAACTTCGCCGCGTCCGGCGTACTGCTGCAGCAGATCAGCCGTGGCGCGCCGGTGGACGTGTTCGCCTCGGCCGATGAAACAACGATGGACCAGGCACAGCAGCAGGGCCTGTTGGCGGCGGGCACCCGCGAGGTATTCGCGGTGAACGCGCTGTGGGTGGTGGTGCCGCCGCAGGCCAAGGTCGCGCCGCGTAGCTTGAAGGACCTGACCGGTGCCGGCGTGCAGCGCATCGCACTGGGCAACCCGGACAGCGTGCCGGTCGGTCGCTACGCCAAGGGCGCGCTGGAAGCGGCGGGCTTGTGGCCGTCGGTGCAGGGCAGGGTCATCACCACCCAGAACGTGCGCCAGTCGCTGGACTACGTGGCGCGTGGTGAAGTGGATGCCGGCTTCGTCTATGCCACCGATGCGCAGGCGATGCCCGACCGGGTGCGCCGTGCCTTCGCGGTGCCGGTTGCCGGGCGCATCGCCTATCCGCTGGCGGTGACCAAGGCCAGCGCGCAGCCGGCCGAGGCCAAACGCTTCGCCACCTTCGTGCGTTCGGCGCAGGGCCAGGCGATCCTTGCCAGGCACGGGTTCGGCAAGCCCTGAGGCATGGATCTCGACTGGAGCGCGCTGGGGTTGTCGCTGAAGGTGGCCGGCTGGGCCACCGCGATCAATCTTGTAGTGGGTGTGGCGCTGGGCGCACTACTGGCGCGGCGGCACTTTCCCGGACGCGAGCTGCTGGATTCGCTGCTGACCCTGCCGATGGTGTTGCCGCCAACGGTGCTGGGGTACTACCTGCTGGTGCTGATCGGCCGCAACGGACCGATCGGCGCGTGGCTGCAGTCGTGGTTCGGCATCAACCTGGTGTTCACCTGGCAGGCGGCGGTGATTGCTGCGGCGGTGGCCTCGCTGCCGCTGGTGTTCAAGCCGGCACGCGCGGCGTTCGAGGAAGTGGACGGACAGCTGGAACAGGCCGCACGCACGCTCGGTGTGTCCGAAGCGGCGGTGTTCTTCCGCATCACGCTGCCGCTGGCCTGGCGTGGCATCCTCGCTGGCCTGCTGCTGGCGTTTGCACGTGCGATGGGCGAGTTCGGCGCCACTTTGATGGTGGCTGGCAGCATTCCGGGCCGCACGCAGACATTGTCGATCGCCATCTACGAGGCGGTGCAGGCCGGTCAGGACGGCAAGGCCAACGCGCTGGTGATCCTGACCTCGGTGGTGTGCATCGTGATCCTGCTGCTGGCCGCACGGCTGGTGGGCGGGCGTCGCCGGGAGCTGCGTGATGTGGCTTGACCTGCAGGTGCAGCGCCGACTGCAGGCGGCCGGCCAGAGTTTCGGGCTGGACGTAGCTTTGCAGTGCACGCAGCGGCAGGTAGTGCTGTTCGGCCCCTCGGGCGCGGGCAAGAGCCTGACGCTGAAGGCGGTGGCCGGGCTGCTGCGTCCGGGCCAGGGCCATGTGCGACTGCAAGGGCAGACCTTGTTTGACGCGGCGACCGGCGTGGACCTGCCGCCGCAGCGCCGCCGGCTGGGCTACGTGTTCCAGGATTACGCGCTGTTCCCGCACCTGAGCGTACGCCAGAACGTGGCGTTCGGTCTGCAGAAGGGCTGGTTGAATCCGCGGGCTGGCCAGCGCTTCGATGCGGTGGAGCAGTGGCTGCACGCATTCCGCATCGACACGGTCGGTGATCTTCTACCGTCGCAGGTCTCCGGTGGCCAGCGCCAGCGCACTGCACTGGCACGCGCCCTGGTGACACAGCCGCAGGCGCTGCTGCTGGATGAGCCGTTCTCGGCGCTGGACCATGATCTGCGCCAGCACCTGCGCCAGGAGCTTGAGACCGTGCTGGACAAGACTGGCATTCCGTTGCTGTTGATCAGCCACGACCCGCAGGATGTGGCCATGTTCGGCCATCAGGTGGCGCGCGTAGTGGATGGCCGCATCGTCGGCGGTTGATCCGTGATGGACGCACGGGCGATGGATGGCTACATCTGATGGTAGTGCCGGCCGCTGGCCGGCAACCGTGGAATCCGGAGCAGCCGGCCAAGGGCCGGCCCTACCGGTTCGGGGGTTCCGCGACGCTCAGGTGATGAATGGTTGCATCTGATGGTAGTGCCGGCCGCTGGCCGGCAACCACGGATTCCGGAGCAGCCGGCCAGCGGCCGGCTCTACCGGTTCAGGAGTTCCGCGACGCTCAGGCGATGAATGGTTGCATCTGATGGTAGTGCCGGCCGCTGGCCGGCAACCATGGAATCCGGAGCAGCCGGCCAGCGGCCGGCTCTACCGGTTCAGGGGTTCCGCGACGCACAGACGATGGTTGACTACAGCTGATGGTAGTGCCGGCCGCTGGCCGGCAACCACGGAATCTGGGGCAGCCGGCCAGCGGCCGGCTCTACCATTCCAGCGTTCGCGCAATCCAGTGGAATGGATCAATACAGCTCGCAATGCGTGCGGCCTTCACCTCGTAGCGTGTCCCAATGCCCTTCGCCACTGATGGCATCGATGGCCTCGCGCACCGCGCCTTCCAGGTGGCTCTTGTTGCCGCACAGGTAAAGATGCCCGCCGCGGGCCAGCACATCGCGCACTTCATCGCCGCGCTGCTGCAGCACATGCTGCACATAGACCTTTTCGGCGCCATCGCGCGAGAACGCGGTATGCAGGCCGGCCAGCACGCCACGCGCGTGCCAGTCCTGCAGCTGTTCGCGGTACAGGTAATCGTGCTGGCTGTGCTTCTCGCCGAACACCAGGTGCACTTCGCGCGCGCAGGCGCTGGCCTGCAGCTCCTGCATCAGGCCCATCAACGGTGCGATGCCGGTGCCGGTGCCGACCAGCAGCAGCGGTGCCTCGCCGGTATCGGGCAGGTGGAAGCCGGGATTGGAGCGGCAGTACACCCGAGCGGTATCGCCGCCGTGCAGCAGACTGCCTGTGGCGGTGCCAAAGCGCTCGCGACCGCGCAGGGTGTAGCGTACTTCGCGCACGCACAGGCTTAGCTGGTCGTTGCAGGGGTGCGAGGCGATCGAGTAGGCGCGCGGCAGGCGCGGTGACAGCAGCTCGCGCAGGCGGGCCAGCGGCACGCTGGCCGGCGTGGCGTGGTCCTGCAGCACGTCCAGCAGGTCCAGCCCGTGCAGGTAGGCTTCCAGCTCGCGCTTCTGGCTGACCTTCAACAGGCCCTTCAGTACCTCGCTGCCACCTAGCTTGGCCAGCTCGCGCAGCACGCCCTTGCTCAGCAGGCGCAGCTCCCGGTCATGCAGCGCAGCCACAGCGGCGGTGTCGCCGTACCAGGTGGCCAATGCCTGCAGCAGGGCAGGGTCGTTCTCGGGTACCACGTGCAGGGTGTCGCCGGCGCGGTAGGCCATGCCACTGCCGGCAATGTCCAGTTGCAGGTGCCAGGCGGCCGGGTCGCTGCTGTTCAAGCGGCGGCGTTCGAGAATGCGGGCGGCAAAGGCATTGTCTTCGCCATAGGCGGTGACCTGCAGGTGCAGGTCCTGGCCAGCGTTGAGGTCGCCATCCAGAACCTGGCCCAGCACCGGCTGCCATTGCTGGAAGAACTGCTCGTAACCCAGGTCGGCATCCACGCGGTGCAGCAGCGGCTGCGCCTGGCGCTCGCTCAGCGCGGCATCCAGCGCCTTGGTGAAGCCGCAGAAACTGGGGTAGCCGGTGTCACCAAGGCCGAATACTGCATAGCGCAGGCCGCTCAGCGTCGGGGTCTGGCGCAATGTTTCGAAGAACTGCTCGCCGTTGGCTGGCGGTTCGCCGTCACCGAAGGAACTGGAAATCGCCAGCAGTACATCGCCTTGGCCGAGACTGGCCACGTCGATATCGTTGAACGGAAGCACCTGCGGCGCGTGCGGCTGCAGGTCCGCGCCCAGGCGCTGGGCCAGGGCGCGGGCATTGCCCGACTCGGACGCGAAGCCCACCAGCAGGCGGCTGAAGGGCGTGCTTGTCGGGAGGGCGTTCACGCGGCCTCGTAGAAGTCGTCGAACTTTTCCTTGCTGAACTCGACCAGGTCGTAGTTCTGCATCAGGTCGTTCACCACGCGGCGGATGCTGATGTACGAGGTGATGTTGCCGTCGGCGTCGAACAGCGGTTGCACGGTGGTGTCGACCACGTAGAGCACGCCACCCTTGCCGAGGTTGGGCACGATGCCGGTCCAGGTCTTGCCAGCCTTGATGGTGTCCCACATGTCCTTGTAGACCGCCTTGGGCACGTCAGGATGGCGCACGATGCTGTGCGGCTGGCCGATCAGCTCCTCGCGGGCGAAGCCGGTGAGCGTGCAGAACAGGTCATTGGCGTAGGTGATGTTGCCCTGCAGGTCGGTGGTGGAGATCACCATGACGTTCTGCATGGCATTCAGCAGCTGGGCGTTGTCGGGGGTGTAGCTCATCGCAGGGTCCTTGTGGATGCCGGTAACGCCGGCGTGTTCGGGTCCTGCATAGAAATACGCCCGCACGGCGGCGGGCGCTTTGACATTGATCAAGTGGGTGGCGGGATCGGCTGCGACTGGGTGTCGCAGGGGGGCCGCCGGGCATGGCCCGGCGCTATCAGGGTGGCGGTACAAGTGTAGCGCCGGGCCATGCCCGGCGAAGAGGTATCAGCCCATCAGATAACGCAACACACCCGCCGAGACCACGCCGATCAGCACCGTCGGCAGCATCGACAACCGCGTGGCGGCCAGCAGGGTGATCGCCAGCGCGGCGAGGTCGGCGGGCTTGTCGGCGACGAAGTCGGGCGCGATCACCGAGATCAGCACGCAGCCGGGTGCGGCTTCCATCACCGTCACTGCGCGCTTGCTCAGTGTGCGGTTGCGCAGTGCGAGGAAGCCGATGATGCGGGTCAGGTAGGTGGCAGCGGCCATCAGCACGATGGTCAGCACCGAGGTCCAGTGGATCAGTCCGTTGAAGATCATGCCGCGTCCTCCGCCAGCAGCCAGGCTGCGGCCAGACCGGCCAGCGCGCCGCTGGCCACGTACCAGGCGCCGGGAACCAGCAGGTAGGTGGCCGCGGCCACCACCAGGCTGACCAGCCACGGACGCGCTGCTTTCATGCCCTGCCACATGCCGCGCAGCAGCACCAGGAACACGGCCGGGAAGGCCATGTCGAAGCCGTAGGCGTGGATGTCGCCCAGCATCGGCCCAACGATCGCGCCCAGCGCGGTGCAGGCGACCCAGACCGTGTACAGGCCTGCCGACACGCCCAGGTAATAGGCCAGGCTGAAGCCGAGCGCACGGCGGCGCGCGTCGGCCACGCCCATCGCCCAGCTCTCGTCGCACATGAAGAACAGCGCCGGCAGCACGCGGCGGCGCGGCAGGTGCTGCAGCAGCGGGGCCAGGCTGGCGCCCATCAGCAGGTGGCGGCTGTTGACCAGCGCGGTGATCGCCACGATCAGCGCGATATGCGGCGGCGAGGTCCACAGTTCGACGGCGGCGAATTCCGAGCCGCCGGCGAAGTTGAGGCCGGTCATCAGCGGCACTTCCAGTGCGCTCAGGCCCTTCTGCGCGGCCTGGGCGCCGAGCACCAGGGCAAAGGGAATGAAGCCGATCATCACCGGCACGGCAGCGCGCAGTCCGCGCAGGAATTCGGCACGCGGCGCGGTATCGCAGGTGTCGGGCAGGGGGAGGGTGGTACGGGCGTCCATGGAACGGCACAACGAGGTGGGGGTGGCCCATGCTAGCGGTCCAATCGCGAAATCGGGTTGCGTTGATGCCATTCAATTCGGGAATATTGAGATTCCATGCGGCGAAGGTCGCCAAAGGTGAAATCCCGTGCAGTATCAGCTCGACAACCTCGATCGCCGCATCCTCGATGCCCTGCAGCGTGACGGACGGCTGCAGAACCTGGAGCTGGCCCGGCTGGTGCGCCTCTCGCCCTCGGCCTGCCTGCGGCGGGTGCGGCTGCTGGAGGAGGGCGGCTACATCGACCGCTACGTTGCCCTGCTGAATGAGGCCAAGGTGGGGCGTGGCTTCACGGTGTTCGTGCGGGTCTGGCTGCGCGGGCAGGACGAGGACACCACCAATCACTTCATCAACAGCATCAAGTCTTTTCCGGAAGTGCTTGAATGCCATCTGATGGCCGGTGACTGCGATTTCCTGCTGCGGGTGGCGGTGGCGGACCTGGATGCTTACCGGCAGTTCCAGATGCAGCACCTGAACCGGATTGCCGGGGTGCAGAACACCAAGACCGAGATTCCGATGCAGCGGATCAAGCAGACGACCCAGTTGCCGCTTTGAGGGATGGGGGTTCCGGCCGGGTTGCACCCGGCACCCGCGGTAGTGCCGGCCGCTGGCCGGCAACCTCAGGAGCAACAGCAACCGCAACGGCGATGTTCCCAGGGCGGCGGGGCGGTGTGGCCAGGCAGGACACGCCGTAGACCCATCCATGGGGGCTCGATGGCGCCATCCATGGCGCCAACGGTCCTGCCTGCCCACACCGCCCCGCGCCTGACAGTTCCCCGCGACCTGTTGGGGTCGGATCCCGTTGCTGTGCAACGGGCTCTGACCCCGGGAGCAGATGGACATGTCTGTTCGATTCATTGATTCCTGATGCGTGACTGGGTTCACGGAGCCTGGCTCAACGCCGGGCGTAGGCAGCGGTCATCGCAATGACATCTGGCCCCGGTACGGTTTGAGCCTGCTTGCTGGTCGCGCGGGCCGGGTCTGCGGTCGTGGCGCGCGTCCACTGCAGCTGCTGTCGCTGCCGAGGGTCATGTGTTCTACGTCAGGGGGCTGAATGGACACCATGCGGTCAGAACTTGGAAGGTGGCCATCGCCGCATGGCTGCTGCTGTCCTTTGCCGCTGCCGCGCAGGACGGTGTTCATGCCTACGACATCCCTGCGCAGCCGCTGGAACAGGCGGTCGAGCGCTTCAGTGTCATCAGCGGGTGGTCGGTGATGTACCCGGGCGATCTTGCCGCCGGCCGTAGCAGCCATGCGCTGCGCGCCAGCCTTGCGCCGCTGCCTGCCTTGCAGATGCTGCTGCAGGATTCCGGTATCGAGGCCGAGGTGATCGGCGAGCAGCGCGTGGTGCTGCGCCGGGGCACGCCCGCGGCAGCCGAACCCGGTATTGGCGCCGAGCTCCCGGATGCTGAACGTCGGCGTCGCTACGGCGGCCTGCAGCAGCGGCTGCGTGCGGCGTTCTGTGACGACCCCGAGATCGCGCCCGGCCGCTATGCCGCAACGCTGCGCTTCCGCGTCGACGGCGAGGGCCGGGTGCAGCAGCCCGAGCTGCTGTCGGGCAGTGGCAGTGCCCGCCGCGATGCGCGCCTGGTGCAGGCGCTGCAGAGCCTGGTGCTGGCGCCCGAGGCCGCCGCGCTGCCGCAGCCGGTGACGCTGCAGATCCGACCTTCCGGCACCGACCACGACTGTGGCCGGCGCGCGCCCCTTCCATGACTTCAAGGATTCGAACATGAGCAACGGTACGGCTGGGGCAGTTGACCTGATGGACCACCTTCTGGGGGCCTACGACGAGCTGAAGCGCCGCCTGGTGCGCAAGCTGGGGTCGGAGGAGCTGGCCGGCGATGCGCTGCAGGACACCTGGATGCGCCTGAGTGCGCGCCGTGACCGCCTGGATGCGGTGCAGAACCCCGCGGCCTACCTGCTGCGCATGGCGATGAACACGGTGATCGACCGCCAGCGTGCCGACCACCGCCTGCTGAGCCTGGAAGAGGTGGATACGCTGATGGAGATGGCCGACCCGGCACCGGGCCCGGCGCAGGCGGCCGAACTGGATTTCGCGCTGGAAGACATGGTCGGCCTGCTGCAGCGCATGCCCGAGCGCCGACGCCGCATCCTGCTGGCGATCCGGGTCGATGGCCTGCAGCAGCGCGACGTCGCCGACCAGCTGGGCGTGTCGCTGCGGCTTGTGCAGCGCGAGCTGAAAGCGGCCCAGGACTACCTGGCCGAGCGCAGCGGACAGGGGCGTCAGGTGCGGTTCTGAGCGGCGGCATGCGTCTACACTTTGACGCCGAGCAGAACCCCGCAGCGTGCGGGTCCGGCATGAGCCCCCATGGATCCTGACGATCGCCCGCAACGCCCGCTGGATGCCGTCGAGCGTCAGGCCCACGCGTGGGTGGTGCGGCTGACCTCGGGCGAGGCGACCGCCGCCGATGGGCGCAGGTTCCGCGAGTGGTGCGAGGCTGACCCGCGTCATCGCGAAGCATTCGGCCGTGCGCGCCGGCAATGGGAGCAGGTAAGGCTGGCCGGCGAGCAGCTGCCCGCCGCCGCCCGCCAACCGGTCGCGCCGACGCCGTCCCAGCGCTGGAGCCGGCGCGCCTTCCTGGGCGCCGCGATTGCCGCCCCGGCCAGTCTGGTGGTGGTGGCGGCGATCCGCCCGCCGCTGGGGCTGTGGCCCTCGGTGAGGGCGATGGCGGCCGATTTCCACACCGGCACCGGTGAACGGCTGCAGATCGCGCCCTTGCCGCAGCTGAAGATCGAACTGGATACACAGAGCAGCCTGCGCCGTCGTTCGGACACGCTAGGCGAAGGCTTCGAGCTGGTGCAGGGCCAGGCCGCGATCGAAACCCAGGCAGGCCTGCGCCTCGCCCTGTTCGCGGGGCCGGGCTGCGTGATCGCCGATGAAGGTGCGGTGCGCCTGGACGTCCGCAACACCCACGGCCAGGTACGGGTGACCTGCCTGCAGGGCAGCGCCCGCATCGAGCACCCGCAGGGCCGCCTGCAGCTGCAGGCGGGCCAGCAGACCCAATACGACGAGCGCCTCAGTGGCGTGGTGGCCGAAGCCCTGGCCTCGGAAGTGAGCGCCTGGACCGAGGGCATGCTGGTGTTCCGTCGCGCTCCATTGCGCGAGGTGGTGGATGAAATCAACCGCTACCGCCGCGGCAAGGTGCTGCTGGGCGAATCGGCATTGGCGCGGGCCCCGGTCAGCGGCCGCTTCCGCATCGATGATCCGGACGCGGCGCTGGAGCAGCTGCGACTGACGATGTCGCTGGATCTGCGTCGCTTTCCGGGTGGCATTGCCGTCCTTGGTTAGATGAAGACGCTGGCCGTGCGCGCCGTGCAGGGCTGTTGCAAGCAAGGAGACGCCAAGGATGCGCAACGAGATCATCGGTGTGCTGGA
This sequence comes from Stenotrophomonas sp. STK17_22, assembly GCF_051983905.1. Lineage (NCBI taxonomy): Bacteria > Pseudomonadati > Pseudomonadota > Gammaproteobacteria > Lysobacterales > Lysobacteraceae > Stenotrophomonas > Stenotrophomonas sp. STK17_22. The sequence continues at coordinate 2,926,242 of NZ_CP197010.1, read as the reverse complement.
TCTGCGCCGCAACCTGTCGGCGTTGCTGGAAACCACGCAGCGACGGCCCTTGATGGTGCATCGCTACGGCTCGCCATGGGTGTGCGTGGTGTCCGACGCGCAGTGGCAGCAACAGGCCGTGCTGCTGGACTTCGATCCGCAGTCGCACCCGTTGGCGATGCTGCTGCGGCTGCAGCAGCAGGTGCTGCCCCTCGCTGAGGCCGGCACGCTGCCGCCTGCGGCGATGGCGCGCGTGCTGCTGCTGATGGGCATGCACGGCATCGACGATCTCGTGCAACTGCACGAGCAGGTACAGCATCATCGTCTTTGGCACTGGTTCGTGGCCGGCAGCCATGGCGTGATGGATGGCTGGCAGCTGCCAGCGCTGCGTGTTGCTATGGCGTCATGGTGCGATGACGCGGAGATGACCGACGCGCTGGCCGCGTTCGCCGCGCGCAGCGATGTGGCGATACTGGCGCGCCGTTGCGGGGGCGAAGCACCGCGACTGGAGCGCGAAGCCTGCAGGCAGGTGACGCTGCGATGACGTTGTCGATGAAGCGCCACGCAGCGCACAGAGCTGCATGCGCGCTGTCGTTTCACCTGCCTTGCTGACGTCTTCTCCAGAGTACGGCGCACCATGCGTCGCGGAGCACGGGCGGCGCCGATGGCAGAGAGTCGCAGGATCAGCATGCTGGAGCTGGATCGTCACCTGAGCCAGTCGCTGGAACAGGCACGGCATACGCCCGTGAACGTGCAGCGCTATGGGCGCTCGTGGGTCTGGGTACTGTCCAGTGACGCCTGGGCAGATGCGGCGCGCTGGGCGGCACTGGACAGCAGCGCGCATCCGCTGGCGGCGTTGCGGCGCGCCCTCGATCTGCAGCTGCGGCCCTGGCCCGAAGCGGCCATGAACGCGCTGCCGCTTGACGCGGGCGATGTGCGGCAGCTGCAACGTGCGGCGTTGCTGGTGGTCGTGCGTGATCTCACCAGTGCGCAGCGCGTGCACGACGATCTGCGCTACCACCAGGCCTACCGGATGTTCATCGGCCTCGACCATGGCACCGCGTGGTCGCCGATGCAGTGCCTGCGCCTGCTGCAGGCCTGCGCGCACCCGTTGCTGCGCGGCTGCATCGACGATGCGCTGGCCAGCGTGCCGCAGCACTTGTTCGAGTCTGCATGTGTACCTGCGGCACGTGCTGCGCCTGCACAGGCACACGCGCAGCGAATAGCAGGCGGATGTTTATCGTACTGACACATGCACCGCTGACCATGGCGCAGCGGTCTCTTCCAGGATGACGAGGGCGGAACAATGGCAAGGCAGGTGGGTGGTCGCAGGGCTCGGCAGCAGGGCTTCAGCCTGATCGAGATCATGGTGGTGGTGGTGATCATCGGCATTCTCGCGGCATTGATCGTGCCGCGGTTGATGGACCGTCCCGACCAGGCGCGCGTGGTGGCGGCGCGCCAGGACATCGCGGCGCTGATGCAGGCGTTGAAGCTGTTCAAGCTGGACAACGGGCGCTACCCCAGCGCCGAACAGGGCCTGCAGGCGCTGGTGAAGCCGCCGCAGGGCAGCGGTGCGATGCCGGTGACACCGTATCTGGATCGCCTGCCGAATGACCCATGGGGCCATCCGTACCAGTACCAGATTCCCGGAACCCATGGCGACATCGATGTGTTCTCGCTGGGTGCGGACAGCAAGCCCGGTGGCGACGCCGGGAACGCGGACATCGGCTCCTGGCAGCTGTGAGGCGTGCAGATGACAGCCCGGACGCGTTCGGTCCCGTGCACCCGCCAGCGCGGCATGGCGGTGATCGTCGCCCTGCTGGTGGTGGCATTGGTGGCGGTGATTGCCACTGCACTGCTGACCCGGCAGTCGGCACAGCTGCGTGCGCTGCGTGGCGACCAGCTGCGTGCGCAGGTGCGCATGGCGGTCGATGCCACCCTGGAGCGCGCGGCGCAGCAGCTGCGTGACGATGTAAAGGAGCAGTTGACCACGGTGCGCAGCGGCCGTTGGGCGCGTCCACTGACGCTGCAGGCGCCGCTGCCGGTGCAGTTGCAGCTGGTCGATGCACAGTCCATGTTCAACCTGCGCAACCTGCTGGCCTATGGCAAGCCGGACCTGGAGGCACGGCGCGCGTTCATCGCGCTGTGTGCCGGGCAGGGACTGGGGCAGGGTGCTTGTGCATCTGCTGCCGACCACATCCAGGCGCGGCTGCGTGATGGCGACCTGCAGGCGCAGGCGCCGTTGCCGCGTGAATCGCTGATCGAGCAGGCCCTGGCGGGCGCCGACCCAGTGGCGGTGCAGGCACTGGCACGGCGCACCGTGGTGCTGCCGGCCCAGACCCTGGTCAATGCCAACACTAGTGACATCAGCGTGTTGCAGGCGGTCACTCCCGGCGTGGAGCCGGGGCGCCTGCAGGCGCTGCTCGGTGAGCGCGACGGTGGCCACTGGCTGCTCAACCGCGGCGATATCGCCAATCGACTGCAACTGAGCAACGCGCAGATGGCCGTGGTGCCGCTTGGCATTCATAGCGAGTGGTTCCTTGCCGTCGGCCAGGTACAGGCCGATGGCAATGCGGTCGACTTCAGGGCCCTGATCTGGCGAGAGTATCGCGATGACAGTGTGCGCGTGCAGCGTGTGTGGACGAGGATTGGAGCATGAGCGTGCAGCTGAGGGTGCGCCTGCCGGCGCTGGAACACCTGCGCGCCGACAGTACGGTCGAGTGGGCGCGGTTGCACAAGGGTGGGGTGCTGGCCCATGGCCGCGAGGGCTTGGCCGTGCTCGGGCAACGTCATCCGCAGGCCGAGGTGCTGGCCTGTCTCGATCCGCAGGACCTGATCCTGCTGGAACTGCAGCTGCCGCCACTGTCGGGCCGCAGGCTGCAGGCCGCACTGCAGGGCGAAGTAGAGGCGATGCTGCTGGATGACCTGCAGGAGGTCGCGTTGGCACACGGTGCGCAGGCGGCGGACGGCACGGTTCCTGTGGCGTGGCTTGGCCAGCAGGCAGTCCTGCAGGCGCAACAGCTGCTGGCCTCGTGCGCACTGCAGCTTCAGGCGCTGTATCCGACGCCGCTGCTGCTGCCGTGGCAGAACGGCCAGGCAACGCTGCAGGCTGACGGTGAGCATCTGCTGGTGCGCTGCGGGCGCGATCGTGGTTTTGTGCAGTGGTGCGGTGGGCGGGACACGGCGGCGGTGCTGCAGTCGCTCGCGACGCGTCTTCAGCAATCCGGGGTGCAGGCCGTGCAGTGGATCGACAGCGTGCCGTTGGCGTGGCCGGAGAACCTGCCGGCCACCGTGGTCGCGCATGAACTGCAGGCCAGCGGACCCGTGCCAGCGTGGTCGTTGCCACTGCCTGGTCGCAGCAGGCAGGCACCACGCGTGGCGATCGGCCTCGCATTGGCGGCGGTGTTGCTGGCTGCGCTTGGGCTGCAGCTGCAGGTCTCGCGCTGGCGCAGCGAGGGCGAGGCGTTGCAGCAGGACATGGCGCGGCAGTTCAGCTCGCACTTTCCGGAGATCACCGATGTGGTGGACCCGGTGCTGCAGGCGCGGCGCGCGCTGGCCGTGCCGTTGCCGGCGCCGCCGTTGCCACCGGTGCAGCGGCAGGTCGCAACGACGCTGCAGGCGATTCCGGAGTTGGGCGGCCAGGTGCGCGGCCTGCACTATCAACCCGGCCAGCTGGAACTGGAGCTGGACGCCGATGCGCAGGCGGTAGCCGATGACGCACAGCGGCTGGAGCAGTGGCAGCAGGCGGCGCAGGCGCAGGGCCTGCAGCTGGCGCGCGAGGCCGGTGGACGCCTGCGCGTGAGCGGGGGCGGACAGTGACCGCCAGAGCCGTGCGCCTGGGCGAGGGTGTGGCCGGTCTGCAGCGACGCTGGCAGCACCTGCCGCCGCGCGACCGCTGGATGCTGTGGGTGATGGTGCTGGCGCTGCTGGTAGCGGGGCTGTGGTCATTTTGGCTGGAGCCGCTGCTGAAACAGCGTGCGCACTGGCAGGCTGAGCTGCCGCGGCTGCAGGCGCAGGCGCGCGCACTGGCGCCGCTGCTGCGTGCACGCGAACGCCAGCAGCAGGTGCAGGGGCAGCGCCCGACGCTGGCCTCGCTGCGTAATGGAATCAAGTCCGCCGGCCTCGCCGATGGACTGCATGTCGAAGCACGCGACGGGCGTTGGCACCTGCAGGTGCAGGCCGTACCTGCTGACGCACTGTGGAACTGGCTGCTGCCCGTGCTGGCCGATCCGGCCATCGAACTGCAGCAGCTGCAACTGACACGCACAGGGGATGCGAACATGCCGGCGGCACGGATATCCGGAAACATCGTGGTGGCACTCACTGCGGGTGGCCATTCATGAGGGCGATGCGCAGCCTTGCCTGCAGCACTGTACTGGCCCTGATCGTGGGTTCCGCTCACGTTGTTGCACCGGCACAGGCGCAGGACGCCCCCGATGAGCCGGTGCAGCTGAACCTGGTGGATACCGATATCGGTGGCGTGCTGCGCATGGCAGCACGGTTCACCGGCCGCCAGTTCCTGGTCGACCCACGGGTGACCGGCAAGATGACGGTGGTCTCCGATGGCCCGGTCAGCCGTTCCCAGGCCTACCAGCTGCTGCTGGGCGCGCTGCGCATGCGCGGCTTCGCCGTGGTCGAGAACGGCGGGGTCAGCCGGGTGGTGCCGCAGGCCGACGCCAAGCTGCTCGGTGGCCGCGTGGGCAGCGGCGGTGCAGGGGGTGAGATCGCCACGCGCACCTTCGCGCTGCGCTACGAGAATGCGGCCGCGCTGGTGGCAGTGCTGCGGCCGATGATCAGCCCGGACAATCCGATCACTGCCAACCCGGGCAACAACACCCTGGTGATCACCGACTATGCCGACAACCTGGAGCGCATCGCGCGCGTGATCGCCAGCGTCGATACACCGGCCGGCATGGACACGGATGTGGTGAAGCTGCAGCAGGGCATTGCCGTTGACGTAGCGGCGATGGTCGCGCCGTTGCTGGATGCGCAGGGCGCCGAGCCCAGCCAGAAGGTGGTGGTGATGGCCGACCCCCGCAGCAACAGCGTGCTGCTGCGCTCCAGCAGCCCGGGCCGAACGCGCCTGGCGCGGCAGTTGGTGGAGAAGCTGGACCGTGCCCAGGACGAGTCCGGCAACCTGCATGTGGTCTACCTGCGCAATGCCCAGGCCAACCAGCTCGCCGGTGTGCTGCGCGGCGTGGTGGCCGGGCAGAGCGATGCACCGGCAATGGGCAGCAACGAAGGCATCACGCCACTGCCCGGCGATGCAAACCGTTCCACACCCGCGCAGCCGTCGCAGCCACAGCAGGCCAAGACCGGTGGCAATGCGCTGGAATCGCAGCGGCTGGACCCGAACCGCCGCGACCCGATCGACGCCGGAAGCACGGGCTTCAGCCAGAACGGCATTTCGGTGCAGGCCGACGTGGCCACCAACACGCTGCTGATCTCGGCGCCGGAGCCGGTCTACCGCAACCTTCGGCGGGTGATCGACCAGCTCGACCAGCGCCGTGCACAGGTGCTGGTGGAAAGCCTCATCGTGGAGGTCAACCAGACCGACGCGGCCGAACTGGGCGTGCAGTGGATGCTGGGCAATGGCCGCACCTTCGGCGGCACCCATTTCGGTGGTGTCACCGGCGGCAGCGGCCTGAACACCGCCGCGCGCACCACCCTGGACGTGCTGCCCAAGGACGGTCTGAAGATCGGTGTCATCGACGGCACCATCAACCTGCCCGGTGTCGGCCAGATCCTCAACATGAAGGCGTTGGCCAATGCGTTGCAGAGCAAGGGTGGTGCCAACATCCTGTCCACGCCGAACCTGATGACGCTGGACAACGAGGCGGCCAGCATCATGGTCGGCCAGACCGTGCCGTTCGTCAGCGGTCGCTACGTGACCGACGGTGGCGGCGGCAGCAACAACCCGTTCCAGACCATCGTGCGCGAGGACGTGGGCCTGAAGCTGCGGGTACGCCCGCAGATCTCCGAGGGCGGCACGGTGAAGCTGGACATCTACCAGGAAGTCAGCAGCATCGACGCGCAGAGCGCGAACAGCACGGCCGGCATCATCACCAACAAGCGCGCCCTGGATACCAGCGTACTGCTGGACGATGGCCAGATCATGGTGCTGGGTGGCCTGCTGGAGGACAACGTCAGCCACGGTCGTGACGCGGTGCCGGGGCTGGGAAAGATCCCGGTGCTGGGGGCGCTGTTCCGCAGTGATACGCGCAAGCGCGCCAAGACCAACCTGATGGTGTTCCTGCGCCCGCACGTGGTGCGCGACCCCGCCGCTAGCCAACGCCTGACCCGCGACCGCTACGACTACATGCGCAACGCGCAGGCCGGCGCGCAACCGGTGCAGAGCTGGGCATTGCCGGCGCTGTCGGCACCGCAACTGCCGCCGCAGGACCTGTCTGTACTCGGCCAGGGCAATGCGCGCGATGGCCAGGGCCAGCCGCTGCAGAGCAGCAGCCTGGCGGCGCTGTACCCGTCCGGTGACAGCGACGCACAGCTGGTGCAGTTCGCGCAGGGGCTGGACCCGGCCCGTGCCAGCCAGGGCGTGGCGCAGGTGCGGGCACTGGGCCTGCAGGCCTATGCCGAAGCGACGCCGGGCGAGAGCGGGCAACGCCTGCGGGTGCGATTGCCGCGCGACCCGGCGACGCTGGACCCGGCGCTGCAGCAGCTGCGCGGGCTGGGCTACACGCCGGAACTGGTGATCGGGCCGTGAGCGCGGCCGCGCCACTGCCGTACGCCTGGGTGCGCAGCCATGGCGTGATGCTGTCCGAAGTTGGCGGCGAGCCGGTCCTGCTGGGCACCGCCGACACCGCGGCGTGGGCCGTGGCCGAACTGCGCCGACGGCATGGACCGCTGCCGTTCCAGGCGCTGGATGCCGCGACCTGGCAGCAGCGGCTGGGTGAGCAGTACCGTGACGGCGGCGATGCCGCTGCCGTGGTCGGTGCCGCCGAAAGCGAAGTCGATCTGGACCGGCTGATGCAGGACATGCCGGAAGTCACCGATCTGCTGGACGCGCAGGACGATGCGCCGGTGATCCGCATGATCAACGCGCTGCTGGCACAGGCCGCACGCGATGGCGCCAGCGACCTGCACATCGAGCCATTCGAGACCCACTCGGTGGTGCGTTACCGGGTGGACGGCACGCTGCGCGACATGGTGCAGCCGCGGCGCGCACTGCACGCGGCGCTGGTGTCGCGCATCAAGATCATGGCCCACCTGGACATCGCCGAGAAGCGCCTGCCGCAGGACGGGCGCATCGCGATCCGGGTGGGCGGGCGGCCGCTGGATATCCGTGTCTCCACGGTGCCGACCGGGCATGGCGAGCGCGCCGTGCTGCGACTGCTGGAGAAGGATGCCGGGCGGCTGCAGCTGCAGCGACTGGGCATGGCCGATGACACCCTGGCCACGTTCACCGGATTGATCCGGCAGCCGCATGGCATCGTGCTGGTCACCGGCCCTACCGGCAGTGGCAAGACCACCTCGCTGTACGCCGCGTTGGGCCAGCTCGACAGCAGCACCAGCAACATCCTCACCGTGGAGGACCCGGTGGAGTATGACTTCGCCGGCATCGGCCAGATCCAGGTCAACGCGCGCATCGGCATGAGCTTCGGCACGGCGCTGCGTGCAATTCTGCGCCAGGATCCGGACACCATCATGATCGGTGAGATCCGCGACCTGGAGACCGCGCAGATTGCGGTGCAGTCGTCGCTGACCGGGCATGGCGTGCTGGCCTCGCTGCACACCAACGATGCGATCTCGGCGGTGACCCGCCTGGCCGATATGGGCGTGGAGCCGTTCCTGTTGGCCTCGTCGTTGCGCGGCGTGCTGGCGCAGCGGCTGGTGCGGCGGCTGTGCACGCAGTGCCGTCGTGCCGAGGTGGACGGCGACGGCCGTACCGTGTGGCGTGCGGTGGGCTGCGCGGCCTGTGCCAACAGCGGCTACCGGGGGCGTACCGGCATCCACGAGCTGTTCGTGGTGGACGATCGCGTGCGTGCGCTGATCCATGAAGGGCAGGGTGAACCTGCGCTGCGCGAGGCGGCACGGCGCGCCGGGATGCGGACCTTGCGCCAGGACGGCCAGCGTTGGGTCGACAGCGGGGTGACCACGCTGGAAGAGATCCTGCGCGTCACCGGCGACGACTGAGGCAGCGATGGCATTGTTCGACTACCAGGCCGCCAACGCGCAGGGCCGCATCGAGAAGGGCCAGCTGGACGCCGACAGCCCGCGCGGCGCGCGCCAGGTGCTGCGCGGTCGTGGGCTGACGCCCGTGCAGGTCAGCGCGGCGCGCAGTGCGGGCAGTGGCTGGGGCACGCGCCGGCTGTCCGCCAGCGAGCTGGCGTGGGCCACGCGGCAGCTGGCCAGCCTGCTGGCCGCCAGCCTGCCGCTGGAAGGCGCTTTGAGCGCGGTGATCGAACAGGCTGAGCGCCCCCATGTCGCGCAGGCGCTTACTGCCGTTCGTGCCGATGTGCGCGCTGGTCAGCGCCTGACTGTTGCGCTGGCCGCGCGGCCGCGCGATTTCCCGCCGATCTATCGGGCGCTGGTGGGCGCAGGTGAAGACTCCGGTGACCTGGCGCGGGTGATGGAGCGCCTTGCCGACTACATCGAAGAACGCAACGCGCTGCAGGCCAAGGTACTGACCGCCTTCATCTATCCAGCGGCGATCAGCCTGGTATCGGTGGCGATCGTGATCTTCCTGCTCAGCTACGTGGTGCCGCAGGTGGTGACCGCGTTCGTGCAGGCGCGGCAGACGTTGCCGATGCTCACGCAGGTGATGCTGGCGGCCAGCGCGTTCGTGCGCAGCTGGGGCGTGTGGGCAGGGCTGGGAATAGGTGCACTGGTGGTGGCATGGCGACTGGCCTTGCGCCGGCCCGAGCTGCGCCTGCGCTGGGACGCGATGCTGCTGCGGGTGCCGATGGTCGGGCGTTTCGCGCTGGGTGTGAACAGTGCGCGCTTTGCCTCGACGCTGGCGATCCTGCTGGATGCCGGTGTGCCACTGCTGCGTGCGTTGGAGGCGGCGCGGCAGACGCTTGGCAATGCGCTGCTGGCGCGCTGTGCCGATGATGTGGCTGCGCGCGTACGCGAAGGTGCGGCACTGGGTGCGGCGTTGAAGGTACAGAAAGTGTATCCGCCGATCCTGGTGCACCTGGTGGCCAGCGGCGAGAAGACCGGTTCGCTGGCGCCACTGCTGGACCGCGCTGCACAGACGATCTCGCGCGAGATCGAGCGCCGCGCGATGGCACTGACCGCACTGCTGGAACCGACCATGATCCTGGTGATGGGCGGCGTGGTGTTGACGATCGTGCTGGCGGTGCTGATGCCGATCATGGAAATGAACCAGCTGGCGCAGTAGTTCCACGCCATGCGTGGATGGATCGCGCGACGCGCGTCATATGCGGTGCGTCCACGCATGGCGTGGATCCAGTGACACCTGGATTTTCTCCACACAATCCTCCACACCTTTTTTCGATCTTCCACAGGTTTCTTAAGCGGCCTGTCATCGGCGCGGACCAGCATGGACACGTCGCCGCAGAGTGGGCTGGGAGGCCCTCGGCGGCAGCAGGCGTGTAGTGACCGTTCCTCCCTTGGTGTTTCCCTTCGCAGTAAACCCTTCAGGAGAAGATCATGTACAAGTACAAGACCCTGGCCGCGCTGGTTGCTACCGCGCTGCTCGCCACCGTTGGCGCCGCCTCGGCGCAGACCGTTACCGGCGGCGGCGCTTCGCTGCCGGCCGACCTCTACAAGGGTTCGTCCGACAGCATCCTGCCGGCGAACTTCACCTACGCCGTGACCGGTTCGGGCACCGGCAAGAAGGCCTTCCTGGAAAACAACTCGCTGCTGTTCTCGACCACCGGCACCGTGCACTTCGCCGGCAGCGATTCGGTGCTGAGCAGCACCGAGCTGAGCACCTACACCACCAACTTCAACCAGCCGACCAACGCCAACCGCTACGGCGCGCTGATCCAGGTGCCGTCGGTGGCCACGTCGGTCACCATCCCGTTCAACAAGGCCGGTTCGGCGGTGGACCTGAGCGTGGCGCAGATCTGCGGCGTGTTCTCGGGTGCGATCAGCGACTGGTCGACCATCGATTCCAACCGCAGCGGCCCGATCCAGGTGGTGTACCGCCCGGAAAGCAGCGGTACCAGCGAAATGTTCACCCGCTTCCTGGCTGCCGCCTGCGCCGCCGAGCCGGCTGCGACCTCGAACCTGGTCGGCGGCACGTTCGCCGTGAAGTCGACCTTCGCCGACCTGTACAAGCGCGATGCCAACAACAATCTGCCGGCCTTCCTGGTTGCCGCGCCGGCCACGGGCGGCACCTCGCTGTACAACGCTGTCTATGCGGCGGATGGCCGCATCGGCTACGTCGGCCCGGACGTGATCCCGAGCCTGACCGATGCGACCAAGGTTGCCAAGGTCAAGGGCTTCTCGCCTGACCAGGTGAGCGTGCAGGCCACCCTGGATACTGTCGCTCCGCCGACCGGCACCGCTGCCGAGAACCCCGCCAACTGGGTGCCGGTGTTCGGCAACCCGTCGGCCGGCTATCCGATTGCCGGCTACACCAACCTGGTGATCGGCCAGTGCTACAAGGATTCGGCGGTTGCCACCAGCCTGCGCGGCTTCCTGGCCCGTCACTATCCGGCGACCTACCCGGCGGCCTACGAGGCGTCGATCACCGGCCATGGTTTCATCCCGCTGACCAAGGCCTGGCGCGATGCGATCCGCAACCGCTTCGTGCTGGCCAGCAGCGCGGCCGGCCTGAACAATCCGAGCACCTGCTCGGGCATCGGCCGTCCGCTGTAATCCGCAGCACCGCGTGAACCCAGCTTGACCCGGCGCCGGCCCCTATGGCCGGCGTCGCCATTTCCGCCGTGCGGCGTGCAACGTCATGGTCCGCTGCACGCTGTCGGCTTCATGTCACGCGAACCGTCTATCAGTGGCAGGGCATGCGTTGCGCGTGTCTCCGATCACCGCCGCCGGTGCGGTCCAGTGCGCGGTCACTCGCATCAGGCGAATGCACGACGTCGGACGCCTCCAGCTGCGGTTGGTGGTCCGGCAACACGGGGCTGCGCTGCAGAGCTCGCGTAGGCACGAATGAGGATGGACGTGTCCTCATGCAGCGGGCTGGGAGATGACAGTAGGCGTGCAGTAACGGTACCTCCCTTGGCGTTTCCCTTCGCAGTAAACCCTTCAGGAGAAGATCATGTACAAGTACAAGACTCTCGCCGCGCTGGTTGCCACCATGCTGCTCGCTACCGTGGGCGCCGCCTCGGCGCAGACCGTTACCGGCGGCGGTGCCTCGCTGCCCGCCGACCTCTACAAGGGTTCGGCCGACAGCATCCTGCCGGCGAACTTCAGCTACGCCGTGACCGGATCGGGTACCGGCAAGAAGGCGTTTCTGGAAAACAATTCGGCGCTGTTCTCGACCACCGGCACCGTCCATTTCGCTGGCAGCGATTCGGTGCTGAGCAGCGCCGAGCTGAGTACCTACACCACCAACTTCAACCGGCCGACCAACGCCAACCGCTACGGCGCGCTGATCCAGGTGCCGTCGGTGGCCACCTCGGTCACCATCCCGTTCAACAAGGCCGGTTCGGCGGTGGACCTGAGCGTGGCGCAGATCTGCGGCGTGTTCTCGGGTGCGATCAGCGACTGGTCGACCATCGACACCGACCGCAGCGGCCCGATCCAGGTCGTGTACCGTCCGGAAAGCAGCGGAACCAGCGAGATTCTCACCCGATTCCTTGCCACTAACTGCGCCCGTGAGCGGGCTGAGACCTCGAACCTGGTGGGCGGCACGTTCGCCATCAAGTCGACCTTCGCCGACCTTTACAAGCGCGATGCCAACGGCAGCCTGCCGGGGTTCCTGGTGGCCGCCCCGGCCACCGGGGACACCTCGCTGTACAACGCTGTCTACGCGTTTGAAGGCCGTATCGGCTACGCCGGGCCGGACGTGATCCCGAGCCTGACCGATGCGACCAAGGTCGCAAAGGTCAGAGGCTTCTCGCCGGATCGGGCGCAATGGGAATTCATCCTGACTGTTTTCGATCCTCCGTCCGGCATCGCTGCTCAGGACCCTGCCAACTGGGCTCCCTACATGGGCAATCCTTCAGTCATCTACCCCATCATCGGCTACACGTACCTCTTGATTGGTCAGTGCTACAAGGATCAGACGGTTGCCAATAAGCTGAGGGGTTTCCTGGCTCGCCACTATTCGGCGGCCTACCCGGCAGCCTACGAGGCATCGATCACCGGCCATGGCTTCGCCCCGTTGCCCAAGATGTGGCGCGATGCGATCCGCAACCGCTTCGTGCTGGCCAGCAGCGCTGCCGGCCTGAACAACCCCAGCACCTGCTCGGGCATCGGTCGTCCGCTGTAATCCGCAGCACTGGTTGAGTCCTGCTTGACCCGACGCCGGCCTCCTGGGCCGGCGTCGCCATTTCCGCGACGGTGCCACTGCAGCGTTTCGCTGTCGGCTTCGTGTCACGTGAACCGTCTATCAGGGGCAGGGCATGCGTTGCGCGTGCCTCCCCGATCGTCGCCGCAGCCGCGGCCCCCAGGTTGATGAGGTTCCGATGTCGCACCCGCTCCCGTCCGCTGTTCATCCGGCCGCGCCGATGCGCCGCAATCATCCGATGGCGTGGGCCATCGCGGTCGCACTGGGCAGCATGGTGGCCCCGGCCAGCCAGGCGCAGCAGGCGTTCAGCCCGGGCTGGTTCGCCGAACGGGGCGCGGCTCAGGGCAGCGCGGCACAGAGTGGCCGGATGCCCAACGGTGTGCCGATCCAGTTCCAGTTGCCGGCCCAGCAGCAGGATGCAGCACGGCAGAAGCTGCAGCAGTCGATCGACAATCTCGGCACCGCGGCGCAGGCGATTGCCTTGCAGCAGCGCTTGCAGGAACAGGCGCGGCAGGCGCGCCGCGAGGCTGGCTTCATCGTTGCCGATGGCCTCGGCAAGGACGGCCTGAGCGTCGACCAGAACCCGCTGACCCGCGGCTGGCTCAATGCGCGCGAGGCGATCCAGTCGCAGGGCAGCGACGGGCGGGTGCAGGTCACGGTCGAGCAGACCGCGGACAAGGCAATCCTGAACTGGGAGACCTTCAACATCGGCGGCAACACCACGCTGAACTTCCTGCAGAACCCTGACTGGGCCGTGCTGAACCGGGTCAATGATCCGCAGGCGCGGCCCAGCCAGATCCTGGGCCAGCTGAAGGCCAATGGCACGGTGTTCGTGGCCAACCGCAACGGGGTGGTGTTCGGCAACAACAGCCAGGTCAATGTACGCAATCTGCTGGCGGCTGCAGCACGGATCAGCGATGCGCAGTTCCGCGACAATGGCCTGTACAGCCCCGACGCCAGCAGCAGCGCGCTCAGCGATGCATTCGGCAAGGTGATGGTGGAGCAGGGCGCCCGCATCGCGACCCATGAGCCGACCAGTGCGACGCGCGGCGGTGGTTACGTGCTGCTGGCCGGGCACAGCGTGGAGAATGCAGGACATATCGAGGCGCGCAAAGGCCAGGTGCAGCTCGCTGCCGGTGACAGTTTCGTGATCCGGCGCGGCGTGGGTACGGCGACCAATACCAGCTCCACCACCCGCGGCAATGAAATCGCGCCGCGCTTCATCGCTGGCAGCACGGCTGGCAGCGTGCGCAACACCGGCCTGCTGCGCGCCCGCGAGGGTGACGTGACCCTGGCCGGGCGCAGCGTCGAGCAGGCCGGTGTGGCCGTGGCCAGCACCACGCTTGCGCAGCGCGGCACCGTGCATCTTCTGGCTTCGGCCAGTGATGCCGGCAGCAGCGTCACGCTTGCCGATGGAGCCACCACGGCGGTGCTGATCGAGGACGATGGCAAGGCCACGGTGCTGGATACCCAGCGCAACAGCCTCATCAAGGAGTCGGCAGAGCAGGACGCGATCCGCGCCGGCGCGCGCTCGGCAACTTTCGACAATCTGTCCCAGCACAATGATCGCCGGGACCAGTCGCGGGTGGAGATCGTTTCGGGTGGCAACATCCATTTCAGTGCGGATTCGCTGACGGTTGCCACGGGCGGCCAGATCATCGCCGATGCGGCGGCCCGCAGCTACGTAGGCGACGCCGCGCGCGTGGACGTGTCCGGCGCAGTGGGCGTACAGGTGTCGATGGAGAGCAACAATGTCCAGGTCAAGGTGCAGGGCAACGAACTGCGCGACGCCCTGGACAACCGCGACAGCGGCAAGCTGACCAGCAGCGAAGTCTGGGTCGACCGCCGCAGGCTGGTCCACGTTCCGGCCGGTACCGGGGGCTACGAGGGTGAGCGCTGGTACGCTGCAGGCGGCCTGCTGGAAGTGGGTGGCTATCTCGACAACCAGGGGCACTCGATCGGCGAATGGGCCGCGCAGGGAGGCACCGTCCTGCTGGGCGGCAGGGAAGTGATCACGCATGGCGGCTCACGCATCAACCTTGCCGGCGGCAGCCTGGATGTGCAGAGCGGCGTGATCCGGCAGAGCTGGGTGCGCGGCGTCGATGGCCAGGTCTACCGCCTTGATGATGCGCCGGCGGAGATGCTGTTCGATGGGTTGTACAGGGGCCACGAAGTAAAGCAGGAGCGCTGGGGCATCACCGAGACCTTCCGTGATCCGATCGTATTCGCGGCGCAGCGTGTCGATAATGGGTACACGGTCGGCCGTGATGCAGGACGCCTGATCGTCTCCGCACCCACTGCGGTGCTGGACGGGAAGGTTGAGACTGCCACCTTCCAGGGCGCGCAGCAGAACCGCAGGCCGGATACCGGGTTGGACGGCTATGCGCAGGCGCAGACGGCGGTCGCGCGCAATGCGCAGCTGTACCTGGGGCGCTACGACGGCCAGGGTCGCAGCGGTGTGTTCGGCTCGGAGGTGCGCCTGGATGACAAGGCTCCGACGAAGGCGGCGTGGTCGCTGCTGGCGCCGGTCAACGAGGAGCGGCGTGACACAGTGTGGCTGGATACCGCAGAGCTGAGTGCCCAGCAGTGGGGACGGATCGACCTGGCGACCGCCGATCGCATCCGCATCGATGGCAGCCTTCGCCTTCAGGCAGGCGGACAGCTCAATCTGACCGGCAGCGAGGTGGAACTGGCAGGCGACATCGGCATTGCCGGCGGCCAGCTGTCGGCGGGCAACCTGCTGGACGTCCAGGGCCGGCCGACGGCGCTGCTGCACGATGGCCGCGCCCGCACCGCCATTGCCGACGGCACGCGGATCGATCTCTCCGGTGAATGGAGCAATGCGTCACTGGCGATGCCGCTCGACGCGAGCGGTGCCTGGACGGATGGCGGTCGCCTGAGCCTGAGCAACAGTCATGACGTGGTCGTGGGCGCCGAGGCAACGGTTGACGTGGAGGCCGGCGCCGCGTTGGACCTGCGCGGCAAGGGCCGCATCGGCAAAGGGGGCAGCGTCAGCCTGCAGGCGAACAGCAGCACAGTTGCGACCGACGGCAGTGGCCGGGTGCAGCTGGGCGAGGGGAGCCGGTTCAGTGGCCGTGGCCAGGGCAGCGGCACGTTCTCGCTGGGCACCGGTGGCCGGGTGCGGGTGGGCGATGCGGATCCGGCGGACCCAGCAGCGCTGCAGGTGGATGCCGGCCTGTTCGGCAGTGGCTTTGCCCAGTACGACATCAATGGCCATCAAGGGCTGGAGGTTGCCGATGGCACGCAGCTGGCAGCGCGCATGCCGGGCCTTCGGATGACCGCAGACGCGCGCGTCGCGACGGACCGGAAGGAGGCACTGGAGAGCTGGCTGGCACCGCTCTACAGTGCCGATCCGATGAGCGGGCTGGTCCGCCAGCGCAGCGGTGCCAGCGTGAGCCTGCGCTCGGATCGCAACAGCGTCGGCGGCGACCTGCGGGTGGGCAAGGCCGCACTGATCGAGGTCGACCCGGGGCAGGCGATCTCCCTGCTCGGCGCCGGCAACATCGATGTGGAAGGCACGCTGCGTGCGCAGGGAGGACGCATCAGCATCGACGATGTGCGCCTGCCGACCACGCTCTATGCCGGGCAGCGGAGCGAGCGGACCTGGCGGTTCGCCGATGGTGCGCTGCTGGATGCCAGTGCGGATGCGGTGTCACTGGCCGACGCCGGTGGCCGCCTGCAGGGACAGGTGCGGGCGGGGGGGCGCATCGAGATCGGCGGCGCGCTCGACTGGGAGAGCTCCGCGTCGGTGGACAACCGTCCGCCTGAAGCCTTCGTCGTGCTCGAGCGTGGCGCGCAGCTGCGGGCAGCGGGCGCCTCGGCGCCGTTGGATGTCGACGGGAAGGGGCGCACCCGGGTAGACAGCGACGGCGGGCAGATCGTGCTGCGTTCGGCCAACGCTCTGTACCTGGACGGCGCAATGGATGCCTCTGCCGGCGGCAGTGGCGCGCATGGCGGCACCTTGGGCGTGGCCTTTGGTGGCAGCGTTCATGCGCGCGGCGCGAGCAAGGAGGTGCTGCGCGCGCGCGGCATTACGCTCAGCCAGCGCAGCCCGGCCGACGCGGTGCTGCCGGACCGGCTGGAGTATGGGCACGCGGCGCTGTCGGTGGAGCAGATCCAGGCCGGTGGCTTCGACACCCTGTCCGTATTCGGTGACGTCCGCGCGGAGGGCGATGTCGACCTGCGCATGGGCCAGAGCCTGCGCATCTACGGACAGGGGCAGTCAAGCCTCGGCATGGCCGTGGCAGCACCGCAGTCCAGCGGCATTTCGCTGAGTGCTCCGCACCTGCTGCTGGCACAGTCGCACTGGCAGTCGCTGCCGGGTGAGAACCTGGTGGTCACCGATACCGTGGCGTCGGCTGCGGAAGGCGACCACGTGCTGTCGGCGAGGGCTGATCTGATCGACATCCGTGATGTCACCTGGCTGCCCGGCTTCAACCAGGTCGTGCTCGACAGCCGCAGCGACGTGCGGCTGCTCAACGCGGTGTCCAACGGCGGATCGATCAGTGCGTTGATGGCGAGCGGGTCGATGGACGTGAGTGCCGCCCGGCTGTACCCCACCTCCGGTGCGACGGGCTATCTGGTCGCGGGTGCGTCTGCGGCGACCGTGGCGACGCCCGGATACTGGTCAGATCCGGATGCGGTGCTGCGCATCCGGGGTACGGGTACGGCGGCGACCACTCCGCCCGAGTCAGCGCTGGGCGCGTTGCAGCTGGTGGCAGCCACCGTGCAGCAGGGCGGCAACGTGCAGGCGCCGATGGGGGCGCTGCAGCTGGGCGGCCTGGTCCTGGGCGGCACACGCGCCAGCCGGGTGGAGCTGCTGCCGGGCAGCATCACCTCCACCAGTGGCGCAGGTCTGGCGCTGCCCTACGGCGGTACCGTGGACGGTGTGTCGTGGAGAAGGGGCAGCAGCAGCCTGGAGTCACTGACGCCGGCCGGCATTGCGTCCAAGGGCGTGACCCTTACCGCCAACGACGTGGATGTGCATGCCGGTGCGCTGCTGGACGTGTCAGGTGGCGGCGAACTGACCGGCGCGGCATTCGTCTCAGGCCGCGGTGGCTCCGTCGACGTGCTGCGCACCGCGTTGGCCGATGCCAACCCGCGCTATGCGTTCAGTGCCTCCGGCAACCCGGTGTACGCGATCGTGCCGGGACGTGCCGGCAGCTTCGCACCCAGCAGTGATGATGGCTTCGCTGCTCCAGCGGTGGGCCAGCAGATCACCGTACCCGCCGGCGTTCCCGGCCTGCCTGCGGGCACCTACACATTGCTGCCGGCGAGCTTTGCGCTGCAGCCGGGTGCATTCCGCGTCGAGCTGGGCGCGATGGGGACCTCCGGCGTGCCACAGCCGATCCAGACCGGCACCGGTACCTGGCGCGTGTCCGGCCGGCAGGGATCGGCACTGGGCGGGGTGGCGTCGCCGCTGCTCACCGATATCCTGCTGACGCCGGCGGCGGTGGTACGCCGGCATTCCGGCTACAACGAAACCAGCTACAACAGCTTCGTGCAGGCCACCGCCGACCGTCGTGGCGAGGCGCGCGGCTGGCAGACCATCGATGCGCTGGGCCTGACCCTGGCACTGGGTGAAGGCGCTGGTCGCGAGGGAACCGCGGCCATCGACTTCGCCGGCACGGCGCGTTTCTCCGCGGCCAATGAAAAGGGACGCGGCGGTACCTTGGTCGCCACGCTCGCCAGCCCGGCCGTGGGTTCGCTGGAGGTCGCTGCTGCCGGCAGTCCGTCGCAGGCGCACGATCGCGGCGCGACCTTCACCGACGACGCACTCAATGCGCTGCGGCCGGAACGCATGGTGATCGGCGGACAGTTCAACGAGTCGGCTTCGCTGGTGGCGGTGTCCGGCTCGGTGCGCGATGTGGCGATCCGCTCCGGTGCGACCCTGCAGGCACCGGAGATACTGGTGGCTGCGGCGTCCGGTGGCAGCGGCATCCTGGTCGAAGCCGGGGCGACACTCGACACCTTGTCTTTCGCACGCGACAGCGCGTCCGCGCCGACCGTGCCCTATCAGGTCAATGGCGGCCTGCTGGCCGTCTCGAACCAGCGCCTGAACCTGATCACCGGTACGACCGGTGTGGCGGCCGGGCCGGTCGCGATCGACATCGGCGGCTGCCAGAACGACTGCGAAGGCGAGGCACGGCTGGTGTCCGATGGCAGCATCGGGGTGGCCACCGATGGTGTGCTGCAGATGCGCGATTCCGCCCGTTATGGCACGCGTCAGCTTGGCGTGAGCATGGCGGCGCTCAACCTCGGCACCGCCGAGGCGATCGCGCAGGCGGCGGCCGCAGGGGCGTTGCCAAATGGCATGACCATGAACCAGTCCGTGCTGCAGCAGCTGCTGCGCGGCAATGATGCCACCGGCGCACCGGCGCTGGATACGCTGAGCCTGGTCGCACGGGATTCGGTCAACGTCTTCGGCAGCGTCGACCTGGATGCGCGCGACAGTGCCACCGGCCGCGGTGGCCTGCAGACGCTGGTACTGGGCGCGCAGGCCATCCATGGCTATGGTGCGGCGAGCGACCGTGCGCGCATCCTGGTGGACACACTGGTCTGGGACGGTTCGCTGGCGGCGACGCAGGCGCCGGGCAGCGATGCGTCGGTGCCGCCGGCCGATCCGATGGTGGACCGGCTCGGCGCGGGGCAGCTGGACATCGTCACCCGCAACCTGCAGCTGGCGCGCGCCCCGTTCAGCCGTCCCAGCTCCGAGGTGCCTGCCAACCGTCAGGTACTCGGATTTAGTGCGCTGAACCTGAGTGCTTCGGAGCAGCTGTCGTTCTCCGCGCAGGGCACGCTGGACGTGTTCCAGCAGCGCGGCGACTATCTGGCCGACAAGGGCTGGCAGTACAGCGGAGGCAGCCTGGGTATCGATACACCGCTGTTGACCGCCGATCCCGCCGCGCAGCTGCGCGTGCGCACCGGCGGCGACTTCCGCCTGCAGGGGGGCACCGGTAAGGCGGGTGGCGATGCACTGGGCAGTGAGCTGAGCATCGACGCCAACCGGATCACGCTGGACAGCACGATCGCGCTGGCTTCAGGACGGCTGTCTGCGAACGCGCGCGAGGGCATCACGCTTGGCAGCCGGGCGGCGCTGGACCTTGCCGGGCGCAAGGTCTCGCTGTACGACGTGGACAAGTTCAGCTGGGGCGGTGATGTCCTGCTGTCCAGCGACACGGGGGACATCCGCACCGATGCGGCCTCCCGCATCGATGTTTCCGCCCGCAACAACCGCGGCGGGCGCATGACGGTCACCGCAATGGCCGGCCGAGCCGATCTGGCGGGTGATCTGCAGGGCACCGCCAGTGGCCGCTACGATGCCGGTGGCACGCTGGTGCCCTACGACGGTGGTGAACTTGTGGTGCGGGCACGCCAGCTGCAGGACTTCACCGGCCTCAACCAGCGATTGACCGCCGGCGGCGTCGTCGGTGGTCGCAGCTTCCAGATCGGTGAAGGCGATCTGCGGATCGGCGACGAAGTGAAGGCGCGCCGGGTCGACATCAGTGTCGACGCGGGCAGCATGACCGTGGCCGGCCGCATCGACGCCAGCGGCGAGCAGGTCGGCAGCATCCGCCTGTACGCCCGTGATCAGTTGCAGGTGGACGGCACGCTGGACGCGCACGGTACCGGCCTGCGCGTGGACAGCCATGGCAAGATCATCGACAGTCCGAACCGGGCCACCATCACGCTGGGCAGCGCCGAAGGCACCGTTGGTCTGGGCAGCGCGGCGCACCTGGACATGCGTGCAGGCAGCGACGTTGCCCTCGGTGACGTCCCTGGACAGAACGACGGCATGGCGCGGGGCTCGCTGAAGATCGATGTGCCGCGGCTGGGCAGCAACGACGCTGCGATTGCTGCGGCCAGCGGCCTGCGCATCGATGGCGCGGCCGACATCCAGCTCGATGGTGTCCGTCGCTACGACGATGCGCCCCTGGCCAGCACCGCTGATGTGCGCGGCAACCGCGCGCAGCTGGTCACCCAGCAGTGGCTGGACCAGGTGGTCGATCCGCACAGCGTGGCCTGGATCGATGGCGCGCTGGGCAATCCGGATCTGCAGCAGCGCACCGCCGCGCTGGGCGACGTCCGCCTGCGTCCCGGCGTGCAGGTGGTGGCGCGGCGCAGCGAGGCCAATCCCGAGGGCGACCTGACCATTGCCGGCGACATCGATCTGTCCGGCTACCGCTACGGGCCCGAAGCCAACCGCGCCGATCCATCGCGGCGTGGCTTCGGTGAATCGGCTTCGCTGGTACTGCGCGCCGAAGGCAACATCAACGTCCATGGCAGCATCAACGATGGTTTCGCACCGCCGCCGTCCACGCCGGACGAGGGCGGTTGGCAGTTGTATGAGGCTCGCAATGGCAGCGCCGGGCACACCCCCTTCGGTGGCGACCTGGTGGTGCCGGTGGACGGAGTGAAGCTGCAGCCCGGCACCGAGTTCCAGGCCGGCACCCGCCTGAACTATGACGTGCCGGTCGAATCGGTAACGCTTCCGGTCGGTACCGTGCTGCCCGCGCCGATGGTGATCTCGCAGACCCTGCGCCTGCCTGCGGGCACGGTGCTGGGTGCGGCGGTGACCACCGACTCCGGGCAGACGCTGGCGGCGGGCACCGTGCTGCAGAAGCCGCTGGTGCTGGCGGCCGGTGCGCGCCTGGGGGCCGGCTTCCGCCTGCGCAGCGCCGTACAGATGGCGGCACAGGAGTGGCCCGCCGGCGCGGTGCTGCCGGTTGCGCTGCGCCTGGCACGCGAAGTCGAGCTCAAGGTGGGCGCCTACATCCCATCGTTGACCAAGGTGGAGCTGCCCGGCAACGGGCCGGTGAATCTGCGGCCGGCCGATGCCAACGGCAACCAGGGGCGCAACTGGGCGCTGGCGCCGATGCTGGCCGAGGGCACCACATCTTGGGACCTGACCGTGGTTGCCGGTGCCGATTCCGGGGCGGCCGATCCACGCAGCCGGCGCTGGGGCGCCGAAGGCAGCGTGGTGCTGGCCGACACCCACCAGGGCTCGATCGGTACGGTCAAGACCGAAATCATTTGGGTGGGTGATCGTGCGTTGACTGAGCGGGCATCGCTGGACTGGATCGGCGACACCTCCTATGCGGGCCGTCCGATCGCGGAGCTGGCCGACATGTACGGCTTCACCGAAGATGAGTTCTGTGCGATGTCGGCTGACTACTGCGGCCCGGCCCCCCGCCAGGTGGCCGCGCAGGGCTCGCTGGATTACTGGGGCGATGAGTCCTACGTGGGCACCCCTGCGAAGGACTTCGCGGCGATGTTCGGCATGACCGAAGACGAGTTCTGCAGCACCGCACCCAGCTACTGCGCCGGCGGTGGCACGCAGACCGAAGTGACCACCTACGGCAAGCGCGCGGGCACGCCGGCCTGGAGCGTGCTGCGCACCGGCAAGGGGGACCTGGAACTGCTCGCTGCCGGTGATGTCGTGATGAAGTCCGGCTTCGGTGTGTACACGGCGGGCACTCCCACCACGCTGGGCGAGGGCCGCGACGCTGCCTTCAATTCGCCCCGTGCAGCAGCCCCCAGGAACACCGCACTGCTGGGTCCGAACCTGGTGCCGGGCAGCTATGATGCCGCGTTGGCCGGCTATCAGGCCTGGTATCCCGATCATGGCGGCAACCTGCGCGTCGAAGCCGGGCGAGATATCGTCGGTGACGTCTGGACCGGGCGCGCAGAGTCGGGCACCAGCGAGCGTGACTGGGCGCTGTACTCCAGTGCCGCGGTCGGCAATTGGCTGTGGCGGCAGGGAACCGGCAGCACCACCGGCGTGGAGCCGGTGCCGACCAGCTGGTGGGTGAACTTTGGCGCCTACACCAACGTGTCCGCTGCTGCTGGCGCCTCTCCGCGGATGGTCGGCTTCACCGGCTTCGGTACATTGGGCGGCGGCAACTTGACGCTGGAGGCCGGGCGTGACGCCGGCGTGCGCGATGCGATAGGTGACGCGCTGGACTCGACGATCGCACCGCGCTCGGGTGCGATCATCGCGGCGGTGGGATCGACCGGCCGGGTCAGCGATGGCCAGCTGCACCTGACCGGCGGCGGCGACCTGCAACTGCGTATCGGTGGCGCACTGAATCCGAATCTGCGGGCGACGTTCTCCAGCCTCAATGCCTCCAGGGCGGGACAGAATCTCGACCTCAACGGTACCTTCAGCAATCTGCGTGGCAGCCTGCAGCTGGATGCGGGACGCATCGGTGCAATGGGCGTCACCCTGGAAAGCTACGCGACGCTGGGCCAGCTGCGTGCGGCCGATCTGTTCGCCGCCGACGCCGCTCGCCCGATGGGCGGGCCGGTGCTGGTGCTGGGCGATGCGGTCGCGCAGCTGCAGGCGCGGGGTGACGTCGTGCTCGGCGGCGTCGCCGATGCCGGTCGGGTTCCACTGGCCAACTACAGCGCGGTGGTGCACGACAACGGCAGCCGCGCTGCGGGCAGCACCTGGTTCTCCCTGTGGACCGACACGACCGCCGTGGACCTGTTCAGTGCCGGTGGCGACCTGGCGCCGGGCCTGGCCGGGCCGGATAACGTGACCGGCAGCAATCTGTGGCCCGAGCAGGTTGCGCTGGCACCGGGCAGCCGGGAGGAGCTGCTGAACTACTGGCTCTATCCTTCGCGCTTCAGTGCCATTGCTGCGCAGGGCGACATCAAGCTGGACCGGATCAGCACCACGCCGGGGACGCAGGATGTGATCCTGCTGGCACCCTCGGCGACAGGACGGCTGGACGTCCTGGCCGGTGGCGGCATCTTTGCCCAGCGTGGCGCGACCCAGATCGCGCGCTCCGCCAGCGACGCGCGCCTGCCGGGACCCTTCGACCCGGCATTCATGGCCGAGCAAGGGGATTCCAGCGGCAATGTGACCCGCTCGCGGCACAACCTGTCGGTCGACGGCAACATTGCATCGCCGGAGGCATCGCTTCCGCTGTTTGCGTTTGGTCCGAATACTCCGCTGTCCACCGTGTCTGCGGCCCTGGCGCCGAGCCGTTTCTACGCGGTGCAGGGCGACATCATCGGTCTGGCCACCGGCGCCCAGCGCGCGCTGAATGCCAACGTCGGGCAGCGCACGCAGCTGAACTGGTTCGAGGCCGCCGGCGCCGTGCAACTGCGGGCAGGCCGGGACATCCTCGGGGTGTCGATGACCGCGCTGAACACCGCGCCCACCGACATCACGGTGGCGGCGGCGGGCCGCGATATCGTGCATCTGAACGCGACCATCGCGGGCCCCGGCAACACCGAGATCAGTGCCGGCCGCCAGCTGCGCCAGGAGGATGCGGGCAGCATCGTCAGCCTCGGTGGCATCGTGCAGGGCGACACCCGTCCCGGTGCCAGCATCGCGCTTGCGGCCGGCAGCCAGCAGATCGATTTCGCGGCCCTGCGTGCCCGCTATCTGGACCCGGTCAACCTTGCCGATCCCGCGCAATCGCTTGCGTCGCAGCCGGGCAAGGCAGTCAAGGTATACGACCAGGAACTGAAGCAGTGGCTGCAGCAACGCTTCGGCGTGGCTGCCGACGGTGACGGGGCGCTGGCTGCGTTCGATGCGCTGCCGCAGGAACAGCAGCGCATCTTCCTGCGCCAGATCTATTATGCCGAGCTTCGCGAAGGTGGGCGCGAGTATACCGATGCAGAAGGGCCCCGCTTCGGCTCCTACCTGCGCGGGCGCGAAGCCATCGCCACGCTGATGCCGGACAAGGATGCGACCGGTGCGACGATCGACCGGACTGGCGATATCGTGATGTACGGCGGCTCCGGCGTGCGCACCGAGGCGGGCGGCCACATCGAACTGATGGCGCCGGGCGGCCAGATCGTGGTCGGCGTACAGGGCGTGGTGCCGCCTGCCAGCGCTGGCCTCGTCACCCAAGGGCAGGGCGATATCCGGCTGTTCAGCCAGGACAGCGTGCTGCTGGGTCTGTCGCGGGTGATGACGACGTTCGGTGGTGACATCCTGGCCTGGTCGGAGCGGGGTGACATCAATGCCGGACGCGGTTCGCAGACTACGCTGCTGTATACGCCTCCGCGTCGCGTCTATGACGGCTGGGGCAATGTGATCCTGTCGCCGCAGGCTCCCGCCAGCGGTGCTGGCATCGCCACCTTGAACCCCATCGCCGAAGTATCGCCGGGCGACGTCGACCTGATCGCGCCGCTGGGCACCATCGATGCGGGCGAAGCAGGCATCCGTGTCTCGGGCAACATCAACCTCGCCGCGCTGCAGGTGCTCAACGCGGCCAACATCCAGGTGCAGGGTGAGAGCAAGGGCCTGCCGGTGCTGGCCACGGTGAACGTCAATGCGCTGGCTTCGGCCAGTGCAGCGGCGAACAGCGCCAGCCAGGCGGCACAGGACGTGATGCGCAAGAGCCAGGACGACGCGCGGCGCAACCAGCCATCGGTGATCAGCGTGCAGATCCTCGGCTTCGGCAGTGGCACCAGCAGCATTGCGCCGCCGGCACGCGGTACCACTGCCAACAGCGGCTACGACGCCAACAGCGCCTTCCAGTTCCCGCAGGCAAGCCGCGACGAAGGCACGCAGCGCCGATAGGCATAGCACGCCCCGGTAGGTGCCGACCTTGGTCGGCACGCATTGCCCGATGCAGCGCATCGGGCTGCAGCATCGGGCCAGCCGCCAGGGAGCGGTGGCGGCCCCAGCCAGGACGGCACGGAGGGCAGGGAGAGGCCATCAGCGGTGAGGACCACCGACACAGCGCCGCCGGGTGCAGGAGAGCACCCGGCGGCAGGAGGGACGCGCGCATGTGTCACGGTAGATGCCGACGTTGGTCGGCAGTAGATCCACGCCATGCGTGGATGGCTTGGCCAGCTTCAGTGCCGACCAAGGTCGGCACCCACCAGAGCAGACCGCGCAGCAGGAACAGGCTCGGCAGTAGATCCACGCCATGCGTGGATGCGGTGCCACGAACCAATCCTAAAGTTCCAGCACCCGCCGGTAACTCAACGGCCCACGCCCATCGCGCAGGCCCAACCGCAGTTCAAGTCCGGTGGCCGGCAATACCTCGCCCTCGCTCGGCAACACGGCCCATCCCGTTCCAGGCTGCCACGCCCGCACCTCGAACCGCTGCACATCGCGCGCCACCGCAATGCCTCTCGATTGCTCAGGCGCTGGCAGCGGATACCGGTCTGTAGCCGCACCACTGGCCCGCCACAGCGTGCTGCCCTGCCGCCACCAGCGCACCCGCTGCCAGTGCAGCCCATCACTGCCGACACTGCGGGTGATTTCCAGCGCGAAGCTGCCATCCGGGTGCCGCTCGCTTACCAGCGACGGGGGCAGCAATCGCTGCGGACGATCTGCCGGGCGCACTGCGCCATTCATCAGCGCATCGTCGGCACGCATTTCAACATCGCGCTGGAACTGCTGCAGCACGCGCAGCGCCGTCGTGGTCTCGGCATCGGCCTGGCGCAGGCGCTGATCGCTGTTGGCCACGCTGTCCAGCGCACGCCAGCAGATCAGCGCCAGCACGCCCATGATGGTGATCGCGATCATCACCTCGATCAGGGTGAAGCCACGCACGGCGCGCCTCATTGCGCCGCAGTCCACGGCAGCTGCATGCGGACCAGCGACTGCCGCGGTGCATCTTCGGCCACCACGGTCAGTTCCAGTTGCGGCTGCCCGTCGCTGCCGGTGCCCAGATGCTGCAGGACCAGGAAGCTGCCGCGTCCCTGCACACAGTGCTGCCGAGCATCCTGCGGCGGCTGCCCGGCGAGGCGCAGCTCCTGCCAGCGGTCCTGTGCACACAACAGCGCCAGGCGACGGTCGCGCAGCCGTGACTGATCGTCGGTCGCCACTGCCACCGAGCGCATCACCGCAGCCAGTGCAATCGATACGATCGCCAGCGCGATCAGCACCTCGATCAGGGTGAATCCGCGCGCCGTCTGCTTCACTGCACGACCTGCAACTGTCCGCTGCCATCATCACGAAGACGCAGTGCGCGGCCGTCCAGCGACAGTCCAAGCTCCCAGGCGGTACCGATCCACTCCGGGCTCAGCTCGATGGCGTTGGTGGGCTGCACCGTGATGCCTGCAGCCTGCCACTTCTGTGGACGCAGCAGATCATCGCGTTCAACGGTGACCCAGCGGCTGCCTTCGAGGCGGCTGAAACGATAGCCGGCGGCGTCGGCCTGCCAACGCAGGGGGCGGCCATCGATGCGGGCCTCGTCGCGCGCCACCTGCAGGCGCTGCGCCAGCCGCTCGCCTTCCTGCCGCAGCTGCCGGCCCGGGTCGAGCAGGCTGCCCAAGCCCAGACCGATCCCGGCCGTGCAGATGCCGATGATCACCAGCACCACCATCAGTTCCAGCAGGGTGAACCCACGCGGCACACGCTGCATCGACGTTGCCTCCTGTCCTGGCCGATACCTGCCAGCGTAGGCCCGCATGATGAAACAAAAGCGTCAGCCGCACCTGCTAGCGTGGGCGGACACGAACGTGGCGATGATGTGGAACATGGACGGCAGGCGCTGGGATCGGAATCGGATGTTGACCCTGCTGGCGGCGACGCTGCTGCTGGCCGTGGTGGCCTACTGGAGCGTCACCCTGTCTGCGGTGGCGCCAGCGGCGGCCGCGAGCGAAGCGCATGCCGAGGCGCCGATACGGCCGATGTTCGATGCAGTGGCCAGCCTGCCACTGGTGCGGCTGCTGTCTCCCGGCGCGGTGCAGACCGAGGTGGTCGTGCTGGGCGTGATGGCGGGTGACCATGCGCCATTGGCCCTGCTCTCGGTAGATGGACGCCCAGCGGAAGCGTATGCGCCCGGCCAACGACTCGGACCCTGCACGGTACTGGCCAGCATCAGCGCCAGCGCTGTGGAACTGAACCAGGCCGGGCAAACGCGCAGCCTGCCGGTGCCTGAGCTGCCGCCGGTGCCGACCGATGGCATCGTGCCGGGCGGGTCCCTGTAGAGCCGAGCCCGCGCTCGGCTGCGTCTGGAAGAACAGTCGAGCAAGGCTCGACTCTACAAAATCCAGTGGAGCATGGCTCGACTCTACAAAATCCTGCCGAGCGCGGGCCCGGCTCTACAGCTGCGCAGGCTCAACGCGCCGGACGCTGCGGTTCCACCGAACGACCAAAGGCATCGCCCATGCGCTGTCGTGTGCCTTCCAGGTTGTACTGCATCAGCTGGTTGCCCGGCTGCCGCATCAGGCGTTCGGCTTCAGGCAGCGCCGGTGACTTCGCCGATTTCGGCGCCGGAGCCAGTTTGAGTTGCAGGCACTCCCAGGCGGGGATGCGCTCGCCGTTGACCTGTACTTCGATGCACGGCGCGGCATCGTCCTGCTTCTTCGCCTCTCCGGCCCAGGCCGATGGCAACGCCAGCAACAAGGCAAGGGCGAGGGCAGGGCGAAGGCCCGCCTCCAACGACTCACTCATCTTGAATCTCCTGCGAAAACCGACGCTCAGCAATGAAGACGTATGGCGAAGACAGTGTCCGCCTGCAACTGTTCCGGCGCTGTCAAAAGATGACAGTACTGTCACAAAACTATTGGCGGTTTTGACGCGACGTACACGTCCTGTTGATAGACCCACGCGCCGCTCCCTGGCCACTCCCTTCGATACGACGCGATGCCTTCGATGACTCCTGTTCCGTGCCGAGCCGTCCGCCTTCCGCTGCGCCTGCATCCGCTGGTGCTGGCTCTGGCCGCGATGCCGCTGCCATTGTTCGCGCAGGACGCGGCGCCTGCGCCCAGCGTGAACATCAATGAATACATCGTGCGCGGCAACACCGTGCTCGATCCGCGCCAGATCGAACGTGCGGTGGAGCCGTTCCTCGGCCCGGGCAAGACCCTGGCCGATGTCGAGAAGGCGCGCGATGCCGTCAATGCGCTGTACCAGCAGGCAGGCTACCAGTCGGTCTACGTCGAGCTGCCCGAGCAGCAGGTCAGTGGTGGCGTCGTGCTGCTGAAGGTGCAGCAGACGCCGATCGGGCAGCTGCGGGTCGTAGGCACGAAGCACGAATCGCCCGAACGCATCCGCGAACGCGTGCCGGCACTTGCCGAGGGCAAGGTGCCGGACTTCGACCAGGCGCAGAAGGAACTGACCGCGCTGAATGAAGGCGGACGTCGCCAGGTGATGCCGCTGGTGCGAGAGGGCCAGGTGCCGGGCACGATGGATGTGGACCTGCAGGTCGAGGAGAAGTCGCCGTGGCGTGCCAGCGCGGCGCTCAACAACGACCACAGCGCCGATACCGAGAAGCTGCGCCTGAGTGCATCGCTGGCCTACGACAACCTGTGGAAGCGCGGCCATAGCGCCAACATCGGCGTGTACCTGGCGCCGGAAGATACCAAGCAGGCCAAGGTGTTCTCGGCCTCGTACATGATGCCGTTCGAGGGCACGCCGTGGAGCCTGGAAGCGTCCGGCTACAAGTCCGACAGTCGCGTGCTGAACGCGGGCGGACAGGTCGGTACCGGCACCGGAACCAATGTGATCGGCAACGGCCATTCGATCGGCCTCAAGCTCAACTATCGACTGGTCGGCAGCAGCCAGTGGTGGCGCCAGCTCAGCCTCGGCGTGGACTTCAAGGACACCGAGGAAGACACGCAGATGGGCAAGGAGAGCCTGAAGACGCCGCTGAAATATGCGCCGATCACGCTGGCCTTCGTCGGCGTGCGCCAGGGCGAGCACGATCAGCTGAGCATCAACACCCAGCTGGTGGCCGGCACCCGCCGCCTGTTCGGTTACGGCAGCGACGCCACCGCCTTCGGCCAGAAGCGCTACTGGGCCGACCCGAGCTTCGTGGCGTTCAAGGCCGATGTCGCCAACACCCATACCTTCGGCAGCGACTGGCAGTGGTACGCGCGCGGCTCGCTGCAGGTGACCGACGCGCCGCTGGTGTCGGCCGAGCAGTTCGCCGCCGGTGGCATGTATACCGTACGTGGCTATCTGTCGGCCGAGGCGATCGGCGACTACGGCGGCCTGGCCAGCCTGGAATGGCGCACCCCGGCGTGGTCGCTGTGGAATGGCAGCGATCTGCGCGTCTACAGCTTTGCCGACGCGGCCTACCTGCGCCTGCGCCAGCCGCTGCCCGAACAGCGTGACAAGTACAACCTGGCCTCGGTCGGCCTGGGCGCGCAGCTGCGCCTGGGTGAGCACCTGCAGCTGCGCCTGGACTACGCCTGGCCCTATGCCGATGGCCCGGTCACGCGCAAGGACGACCCGCGCCTGCATTTCAACATCAGCACCAGTTACTGACCCATCCCTTGAACATGCGTTCTCCGGAGACCCTTCGCATGGACCGTTTGCTTTCCCGAGTGTTGCTGCTGCTGGCCGCGCTGGTTGCGTTGCCTGCTGCTGCGGCCGATGCCAATTGGTGGCAGGCCGAATGGAAGTACCGCAAGCCGATCACCGTCGACGCCGGCCCGCAGGGCGCGGGCCTGGCCGGTGACCCGGGCCGCACGCCGCTGCTGCTGCGCCTGCATACCGGCAACTTCGGTTTCGACGGTACCCAGGACGCGGGCAACGACCTGCGCTTCGTGTCGGGCGATGGCCGCACCGTGCTGGCCCATCAGATCGAACAGTTCGATCCCAAGCTGGGCCTGGCCCTGGTCTGGGTGGACGTGCCGGCAGTCAGCGCCGCCGCGCCGCAGACGATCTGGATGTACTACGGCAATGAGAAGGCACCGGCCAGCGGCAACGGCCAGCAGGTGTTCGACCCGGACTACACGCTGGTCTACCACTTTGCCGAGGCCAATGCGCCGGCGCGCGACACCACCGCTTACGGCAACAACGCCGGCGCCGTCGTGCCGCCGTCCGAGGGCGCGGTGATCGGTCGTGGCGTGCAGCTGGGTGCGGGCCCGCTGCCACTGCCCGCCAGCGCGTCGCTGGCCCAGGAAGCGGGTGCGCCGCTGACCGTCTCGGCCTGGATCAAGCCGGACAGCAACAATGCCGCGCAGGCGATCTACGCCCGTCGTGATGGCGCGTCCGAGCTGGTGCTGGGTATCGAGAACCGGGTGCCGTTCGTGCAGCTCAACGGCCAGCGCAGCACGCCTGCACAGCCGATTCCGGAAGGGCAGTGGGCGCACGTGGCGCTGACGGCGGAGAAGGGCGCGTTGCAGCTGTACCTCAACGGCCGTGTGGTGGCCCAGCTGAGCGGCGAGCTGCCGGCGCTGGGCACCGCGCCGGTGGTCGGCGCCGATGCCCCGGGTGCGGCGCAGCCGCTGGCCAACTTCGAAGGAGCGCTGGATGAGCTGCGCGTCTCGCGGGTGGCACGCCCGGCGGCGCTGCTGCTGGCCGACGCCACCGCGCAGGGCGCCGATTCACGCTTGATCAGCTACGGTGCCGACGAGCAGTCGGCTGGCCAGAGCCACTTCGCCTTCATCCTCAAGGCGATGCCGTTCGATGCCTGGGTGGTGGTCGCCATCCTTGGCCTGATGATGCTGCTGTCGTGGGCGATCATGATCGCCAAGAGCCGCC
This sequence comes from Stenotrophomonas sp. STK17_22, assembly GCF_051983905.1. NCBI lineage: Bacteria > Pseudomonadati > Pseudomonadota > Gammaproteobacteria > Lysobacterales > Lysobacteraceae > Stenotrophomonas > Stenotrophomonas sp. STK17_22. Next base: position 2,895,430 of record NZ_CP197010.1, on the reverse strand, counting down.
ACTTCGGCCGTACCAGCAAGGCCAATGCGGTGTTCACCGAGAGTTTCGGCAAGCTGTCCGGCGTGCCGCTGCGCACCCTGTCGGACATGGATCGCCAGGGCAAGGCACCGACTGCGATGCACGATGGCTCGTTGTGGCGCATCTACCAGGTGGCCATCGAGGAAATGCAGCAGCGCCACCAGCGCGATGGCAACAGTGGCTACCTGAGCGGCGCCACCATCGCCGCGATCCGTGCCTCGATGGATGCGGTGATGGTGCGCGAGCAGGAAGCAATGGCACGGCGCATGAACTGGCTGTCGACCACCATCGAAGGCGCGCCCTACGTGGGCCTGTTCGGCACCGTGATCGGCATCATGCTGGTGTTCGTGGTGGCGGCGATGGCCGGCGCGGTGGACATCAACTCGGTGGCGCCCGGCATGGCCGCGGCGCTGCTGTGTACCGCTGCCGGCCTCGGCGTCGCGATCCCGGCATTGTTCGGCTACAACTACCTGGGTGCGCGTGCCGAAGCGATCGGCGCCGACATGGCGGTGTTCATCGACGAGTTCGCCGCGCGCCTGGCCGAAGAGCAGGACGGGCGCGGCCCGGCCGCGGTCCAGGGCTGAGGGGCGCGCCATGGGCCAGAAGGCGAAGTTCGGCATCAAGAAGCGCGAGAAGGGCATCAACGTAACGCCCTTCGTCGACGTGCTGCTGGTGGTGCTGGTGATCTTCATCCTGACCAGCAACGCCTCCATTCCCGGCATCGAGGTCAATCTGCCGAAGGCCAGCAACAGCGTGGCCCTGGAAAAGCCGAAGACCAAGGCGATCACCATCGACCCCAGTGGCCAGGTGTTCCTGGATGCCTATCCGGTGACGATGGCCGAGCTGGAAGACCGGCTGCGTACCGAACGCGCGACCACGCCGGATTTCCCGGTGATCGTGCGCGGTGACGCGCAGGTTCAGTACGCCCGCGTGGTCGAGGTGCTGGACCTGCTGCGGCGCCTGGAGCTGGCCCAGGTCGGCCTGGTCACCGGCAAGGCGCAGGGCTGAGGCATGACGGCCCATCAACCCCCTCGACCGGAGCCCGGCATGCGCGGTCGCCAGTTGCTGGTGACCCTGGCACTGGTGCTGGCCGCGTTGCTGGTGCTCGGTATCGCGGTGTGGTGGCTGTTGTTCAAGGACACCGCCAGCACCCGCCGGCCGGTGGTGCAACCGCCGATGCTGGCGCTGCCAGCCCCTCCGCCGCCGCCCCCGCCGCCCCCGGAAAAACCCCCGGAGCCGGAGACGCCGCCGGAAGAGACGATGCCCGAGCCGGAACCGCTGGATCAGCCGACGCCGGCCGAAGAGCCGACGCCGACGCCGGATAACAGCGATCCGGTGACGATGAATGCCGACGCGCAGGCCGGTGGTGACAACTTCGGTATCCAGTCCGGCAGTGGTGGCGGTTCGTCCGGCGTTGGCCGTGGTGGCGCCGGCAACGCTACCTACGGCCGCTACCTGGGCTACCTGATGCAGCAGGCGATCTCGCGCGACGACAAGGTCAAGCGCCTGGCATTCCAGCTGCAGGTGAACGTATGGCTGGCCAGCGATGGCCGCCTGGAAAAGGTCGAGCTGGTGCGTGGCAGTGGCAACGAGGAGGCCGACGCGGCCGTGCTCGATGCACTGCGCCGCATCGGCAAGGTCGACCAGGCACCGCCGCCGTCGCTTGATTTCCCCGCCCGCGTCCTGATCCAGGGCCGCCGGCCCGGGGCCTGATTCCCGACCTCCGTGATTTCCCTTCTTTCGATGAGAACCGTGATGAACGACCACGTCCGCGCACGAACCGACTCCCGCCGCCCGCGGCCGGCCCGACGGGCGCTGCTGTGCTGCGCCGTGCTGCTCAGCCTGGCCGCCCCGGCCGGTGCGATGGCGGCCGAAACCACCATGGTCAAGCTGATCAAGGGCCTGATCGCCAGCGGTGCACTGAAACCCGAAGACGGCCAGGCACTGCTGGTACAGGCCGAAGCCGAAGCGGCGGCCGCACAGCGCACTGCAGCCACGGACAGCGCCGCGGCGAGTGGTGGCGTGGCCCTGGAGGCCGGTGACGTGCGCGTGCCGTACGTGCCGCAGAGCGTGCGCGACGGTATCCGTGACGAAGTGCGCCAGGACGTGATGGCGCAGGCGAAATCGGAAGGCTGGGCGGCACCCAACGAAGTGGCCGAGTGGACCAAGCGCATCAAGGTCACCGGTGACATGCGTGTGCGCAGCGAGTCGCGCTTCTACTCCGAGCGCAACAGCGACATCGTGAGCAACTGGTCGTCGATCAACGCCGGCAACGGCTTCGACACCAATACCAATACCAACCTGCAGCTGCCGCCGCTGCTGAACACCCGCCAGGACCGCCGCAACCTGTGGCGCATCCGTGCCCGCCTCGGCATCGAAGCGACCATTGGCCAGCACACCACGGCGGGCGTGCGCCTGGCCAGTGGCAGCAGCAATGGCCCGGTGTCGACCACCGAACAGCTGGGCGGCGGCCTGAGCAAGAAGGACGTGTGGCTGGACCAGGCGTGGCTGGCCTACAGCCCGGCGGACTGGGTGACGGTGCGTGGCGGCCGCTTCGGCAATCCGTTCTGGACCAGCGACACGCTGTTCTCCAACGACCTCAACTTCGATGGCCTGGCCGCGAACCTGAAGTATGACTTCGACGGTGGCGACCTCGACCTGTTCGGCAACCTCGCGGTGGTGCCGCTGGAATACACCTCCGACAGTTCGCCCAGCCAGAGCCGGGTCAAGACCCCGAACGAGAACAAGTGGCTGTCCGGCGCGCAGGTGGGCGTGAACTGGCGCTTCAAAGACGACAACGCGCTGCGTGCTGCGCTGGGCTACTACGACTTCAAGAACATCAGCGGTCGCCTGTCCTCAACGTGCTCGCTGTACTCGGGTGCGGTGGGCTGCGACACTGACTGGTCGCGCCCGGCGTTCATGCAGAAGGGCAACACCCTGATGCTGATCCGCGACATCGCGCGCAATCCGCTGGACCCGGCCAACACGCCCACCCCGCAGTATGTCGGCCTGGCCTCGGCGTTCCGCCTGGCCACGCTCAACCTGCGCTGGGATACGCAGCTGGCGCAGGGTATGGGCCTGCGCCTGGATGGCGACTACATCCGCAATCTGGCCTACGACAAGCAGGCCATGTTCAATCGTGCCAACAACGGCATCGTCAACAACTACGGCGCCGGTGGCACCGCCAGCATCGATACCTTCCGCAGCGGCGACACCGCGTGGATGGTGCAGGCCACCTTCGGTGCCACCGAGCTGAAGGAGAAGGGCCAGTGGCAGGCGCTGCTGGGCTACAAGCACATCGAGGCCGACGCGCTGCCCGATGCCTACAACGATCCGAACTTCCACCTGGGCGGCACCAACGCCCGCGGCTACTACGTGGGCGGTGCCTATGCGCTGGATGCGCGCAGCTGGATCAGCGGCAAGTGGATGGCGGCCAAGGAAGTGTCCGGTGCGCCGCTGTCGATCGACGTGTTCCAGCTGGAGTTCAACACCGGGTTCTGAGTGGCGAGCGTGATGCGGATCACGTAGTGCGTGGCGGGGGCGCAGCGATGCGCCCGTCTAAGGAAAGGAGACCACGCGTTGCACATAAGGAGGAGTGGATGAGCCGTCGCAAGCTGTTCGAGAGTCCCGAACCGTCCAGCCAGATGCTGGGTGTTGGACCGGCCTATGTTTCAGTGGAGGGCCTGCGCCAGCACCTGGCCGAGTTCCTGCTGTATGCGGGCCGGCCGGTGGTGATCATGCGCGGGCGCAGCGAAGTGGGCTATTTCCTGCCGGCGCGCTGCTGGCGCCAGCGTGACGATGATCCGCTGGCGGCGGCTGCCGCCGACCAGCTGCTGGATGCGGCCGGTTTCCAGGCCGAGGACATCCAGCAGGTGGAGCAGGAATTCAACGCCATGCGCCAGCGCACCGTGCTGCATTCGCGGCGCTGAAGCAGATCCACGCCACGCGTGGATGGGGTTACGCTGCGCCCCCGCGCTCACTGGTGATGCGCGCACCTTCGCGCATCACCAGCGTCACCGGGGTCTTTTCCACCACCTCCAGCAACCGCTGCCACTGCGCATCGCTCAGCTCGGCGCTGGCATGCAGCACGCGGTGCACGTGGAAGCGTCCATCTTCGTCGCGTTCCGAGCGCAGCTCGGCATGGAACTCGCCCAGCTCCCAGCCCTTGCGTTGCGCATACATGCGCAGGGTGATGGCGGTGCAGGCGGCCAGCGAGGCCAGGTACAGATCGAAGGGCGCGAAGCCCTTGCCCTGACCGCCCAGCGAGGCGGGCTCGTCCGCGTCTACATCAAAGCTTCCATTGCTGATGTGGTGCAGGTAGTTGTCGCCGGTCGAAACAATGCGCGCGTAGGCCATCACATTCTCCATCTGTCTCTAGCGTCGAGCCACGCTCGACCAAACCCACTGTAGCGTCGAGCCATGCTCGACTGCTCCCAAAGGCGGCGCCAGCCAAGGCCAGCGCCGCCACCCAATCACTCGGTACGATCGTACGAGAACTGGATGCCTGCCGTACCACCGGTTTCGATGAAGAGGTTCATGAACGCCGGCACCGTTTCCGAGCGGGCCCAGTCGCGCTGCAGCTCGCAGAACAACTGCGGCACGCTGATCAGCTGGCCCCCGGCCTGTTCGATGCGGCGCAACGCGGCATCATGCGCCGCCAGCGAAGTGCCGCCAACGGCATCGACCACCACGTACACCTCATAGCCTTCCTTCAACGCATCCAGGGCCGGGAAAGTCAGGCAGGCTTCGGTCCACAGTGCGGTCATGATCAGCTTGCGGCGGCCGGTGGCCCCCACCGCCTTGCGGAACTCGACGTCTTCCCAGGAATTGATGGTGGTGCGGTCGTAGGTGGGGTAGTCGCCCAGCACCTTGCGCAGCTGCGGAATCGGCGGCTTGTTCAGGCCGGTCTTGACGTTGACCGTCGAATGCACGATCGGCAGACCGTAAGCCACAGCGGCCTTGGCGGTGCCGACGATGTTGTTGACCAGCAGCTGGCGGTCCATCGAGGCGATGGAGTTCACCTGCACCGGCTGGTAGTCGATGATGATGAAGGCGGAATTCTGCGGGGTCAGCAGGTGGTCGCTGGCCGGGTCGCGGATCGGTTCACTGGACATGATGGGTCTCCGGTTGGGAGGAGTGCCGGCGGAGGGCCGGCACCCCGGGGGCAGCTCAGCTGCGCTGCGAATCCAGCTGCTCCTGGTTCTTCTGCACGTCCTGCGCCTTCAGGTAGCTTTCGATCAGCAGCTGGTAGTTGGGGAAGATCTTCGTGTAGACCTCGGCCCACTGCTGGGCATCGTCGCGGTTCCAGCTGCGCTGGATCTCCGAGGCCACCGCGGCGGTGTCCATCGGCACCACGCCGGCCTGCACCACGCGGGCCAGGGTGATCTCTTCGGCCATCTTCGAATAGGTGCCCGAGGCATCGATCACCGCGAACACCTGGTAGCCATCGGCCACGGCGGCGATCGACGGGAAGGCCATGCACACGCTGGTGATGGTGCCGGCGATGATCAGCTGCTTGCGGCCGGTGGCCTTCACCGCAGCAACGAATTCCGGGTTGTCCCATGCGTTGATCTCACCCTTGCGCGCCACGTACTGGGCATGCGGGGCCGCGTCGTGGATCTCCGGGATCAGCGGGCCGTTCGGGCCCTGCGGGACCGAGGCGGTGGTGATCACCGGCATCTTTGCCAGCGTGGCCATCTTCGCCAGCGCAGTGGCGTGGGCGCGCACGCTGGTGAATGGCATGTCACCTATGGTCTGGAACAGGCCGCTCTGGTGGTCGATCAGCAGCATCGCGGCGTTGTCCGGATCGATCACCGGGCGGGCACCATTGAAGTTGGCGGGGGTACTCATGGTCAGTCTCCTGGGGAAGGTGGGCGATGGCCCATTGGCGCGACGGGTCATCGCCCGCCGCGCGGAAGCGCTCAGTGCGCGATCTGGCCGAAGCGGCCGCTGTTGAAGTCGTTGACCGCCTGTGCGATCTCGGCCTGGCTGTTCATCACGAACGGGCCATAGCCCACCACCGGCTCGTCGATCGGCTCGCCGCTGAGCAGCAGCACAGTGGCGTCGCTGTCGGCGTCGACGAACACGTCCTCGCCGCTGCGATCGAAGGTGACCAGCTGCGCCTCGCCGACCGGCTGGCCGCCGTTGATCCGGACCTGGCCCTTCAACACCACCAGCGCCAGCGTGCGGCCATCGGCCACCGGCAGTTCGGCGTGGTGGCCCTGCTGCAGGCGGATGTCCCAGACATCCATCGGCGTGTGGGTACGTGCCGGACCGGCGTGGCCGTCGAAGCGGCCCGCGATGACACGCAGGCGGCCGGCGCCTTCAGGCAGATCCACCGAGGGAATGTCGGCGTCGAGCAGGGTCTGGTAGCCCGGTGCGCCCATCTTGTCCCGCGCCGGCAGGTTCACCCACAGCTGCACCATGTCCAGGGTGCCGCCGCGCTTGCTGAATTCCGGCGTATGGAATTCCTCGTGGAGAATGCCGGAGGCAGCGGTCATCCACTGCACGTCGCCCGGGCCGATGGTGCCGCCGGCACCGGTCGAATCGCGATGCGCGACCTCGCCTTCATAGACGATGGTGACTGTCTCGAAACCGCGGTGCGGATGCTGGCCGACCCCACGCGGGGTATCGCTGGGCGCGAAGCTGTACGGGCCGGCATAGTCCAGCAGCAGGAACGGGCTCAGGTGCTGGCCGTGGGTGTTGTAGGAAAACATCGAGCGGGCGGGGAATCCGTCGCCTACCCAGTGCGGGCGGGGGGCGCTGTAGCTACCGGTGACACGCTTCATGGCGATCTCCTGGCCGGGGCTGCCGGCCGCTGTTCTTCGTTGCAGGAGACGATATCGTCGCGACAATTGGGCCGGTAGACGCCAATATTTGCCGTCATAGTCCTATCTGGTGAACAATGGCGGCAGGCCGTGGGCCGCAGGAGATCGCCCCGTGTTCATCGCAGATATCCGCCGTTGTGACCTCAACGATCTGTTCTATTTCGCCATGGTGGTCGAGCACGGCGGCTTCTCGCAGGCCGGTCGGGCGCTGGCCATGCCGAAGTCGAAACTGAGCCGGCGCATCGCGCTGCTGGAAGAACGGTTGGGCGTGCGCCTGATCCAGCGCTCGACCCGGCGTTTCTCGGTCACCGAGGTCGGCCAGGACTACTACCGCCATTGCAAGGCAATGCTGGTCGAGGCCGAGGCGGCCGAAGAAGCGATTGCGATGTCACGCGCCGAGCCGCGCGGCACCATCCGCCTGGCGTGCCCGATCGCGATCCTGCACGCGCGCATCGGCCCGATGCTGGCCGACTTCCTGGCCCTGCACCCCCAGGTGACGGTGCAGCTGGACGCCACCAACCGCCGCGTGGACGTGGTGGGCGAGGGTGTGGACGTGGCGATCCGGGTACGGCCGCCGCCATTGGAAGACAGCGACCTGGTGGTGCGCGTGCTGGCACGCCGGGTCTGGTGCACCAGTGCCAGCCCGGCGCTGCTGCAACGGTTGGGCACGCCGCAGGTGCCGGCCGACCTGGCGATGATGCCGACCGTCGATCTGGCCTCGCCCAGTCAGCAGCATGTGTGGGAATACAGTGGGCCCGGCGAGATCCAGGCCAGCGTGCATCACCGCCCGCGCCTGGTCAGCGATGACATGATCGCGTTGCGCGCAGCCGCGGTGGCCGGGGTCGGGCTGTTGATGCTGCCGCGGATGATGATCACCGATGAGCTGGAGAGCGGGGCGCTGCTGCCGGTGCTCCCCGAGTGGGTGCCGAAACACGGCATCGTGCATGCGGTGTTCCCTTCGCGGCGTGGGCTGCTGCCGGCGGTACGCGCGTTGATCGATTACCTCGCCGAGCGTTTCGAGGCGTTGGACGAACCGTAGGCTCCGCATCCACATCCACGCATGGCGTGGATCTACTGGATCCGGCGCCGCCTGGGAGATCCACGCCATGCGTGGATGATCCTGGTGCCGCGCGACGGGCCTTCGCTTGCCGCCTGCGGCCGCGCAGCCCACAATCCATGTCCGGACCGTCGCCATCACGCCCATCATTCCCCGGTCCGGCCTTGGCACCTATGTCTCCCAATGCCCTGGCGCTGGTCGAGCTGCTGATCCGCGAGCGCCGTGCGTTGTCTCGCTTCATCGCGCGTTATCTCGACCCGGCCAGTACCGAGGACACCCTGCAGAACCTGTACCTGAAGGCCAGCAGCGTGCCCGGTGATCCACCGATCCTGGAGCCGCGCGGTTATCTGTACCGGATGGCCTATCACCATGCGCTCAACCGCAGCCAGGCCGACGCCCGCGAGCGGCGCGCGATGGCCGAGTACGCCACCGACATGGCCGAGGCGGGCCACGACGGCGAGGCGCAGGCACTGGACCAGGCACAGCTGCGCGAGATCACCCAGACCATCCTCGCGCTGCCAGCGCAGGTGCGCGAGTGCTTCGTGCTCAACCGCTACCTGGGCCTGAGCGAGCGCGAGATCGCCACACGGCTGGGTATTTCCAAGAGCCTGGTCGGCAAGCATGTGCTGCGCGCGGCGCTGTTGATCCAGCAGCACCAGCAGGGAATGCATCGATGAGCGGCGATTGCAGTGGGCAGATCGCGCCCGCCGTTGTCACAACAGGAAAGCGCACCCGTTCGTGGTGCGGCAGGCCACAACCATGACCACGTCCGAACCCTCGCCGCGTCAGGCCAGGCAGGCGTTGCGCTGGGTGATCCGGTGCAGTGCAGGCCCGCTGCCGGAACGCCAGCAACGAACCCTGCAGCGCTGGTTGCAGGCCGATCCGCGCCATGCGCTGGCCTGGCGCCAGCAGCAGGCCTTCTGGCAGGGGCTGGATGCCGCCGGGCCCGACGTGCTGGCGGCGCTGCCGGAACTGACCGCCGACCGCCAGGGATTGCGTCCGGTCGCACCGCGCCGTCGCCTGCCATGGCTGTTGGCCAGCGCCGCCGCCGTGGTTCTGATGGTCGCGGCCGCACCGCAGGCGCTGTTGCTGGCGCGCAGTGACCTGCGCAGCAGTGATGCGCCGCGCGTGGTGCAGCTGGATGACGGCAGCACTGCCGTGCTCGATGCGGGCACCGCATTGGCGGTCGAGTTCGATGGCCAGCAGCGGCACCTGCGCCTGCTGCGCGGCCAGGCCTGGTTCCAGGTGGCACACGAGGCGCGCCCGTTCCAGGTCGAGGCGGCGGGCGGCCTGGTTCGTGACATTGGTACCGCCTTCAGTGTGTCGATGCTGGATACCACGGTCACCACCCAGGTCAGCGAGGGTGTGGTCGACGTGTTTCCGGGCGATGGCAGCGTACAGCGCCTGCATGCGGGGCAGTCACGCGTGTTCCGTGACGGTCGCTGGCTGCAGCCGATGCAGCTGGAAGATCGCGAGACCATGGCGGCGTGGCGGCGTGGCGAGGTGGTGATCGACGATCAGCCGGCCGCTCAGGCCATCGCCGATCTGGCGCGCTACCGCCGTGCCCCGGTCTGGGTACTGGGCGGGCAGGGCGCAAGCGTACGGGTCAGTGGCCTGTTCCATCTGCAGCAACCGGAGACCGCCATCGATGCGGTGGCCGCGCAGGCGGGACTGCGCGTGCAGCGCCTGCCTGGCGGCGCGATGGTGTTGTGGTGAGGTGCAGCCGGTTGATGGCAGAAAGCGCCGCATGAAAAAAACATGAAAAAACCGTGGGCACCTGCAGTGTCCCGCTGTCTATAGAGGTATAGCCAGAGCGAAACACCGTTTCTTCTCAAGCCAGACACACCACCGGCACCGGATGTGCCCGTGGTCCAGCCACGCTTGAGGAGTTCCTGTCCATGCCGTCCACGGCATCCGCCTGTCATCGTCGCGCCACCGCCCTGGCCCTGGCCATCTCCACCGCATTGCTGCCGCTGGCCTGGGTGCCGGCCGTGCAGGCGCAACCGGCGGTCGTCGCGCCGCTGCGCCAGTACGCCATTCCGGAACAGCCACTGGCTGATGCCGTACGTACCTTTGGCCGCCAGGCCGATGTGCAGGTGGTGTTCCGCAGCGACCTGGTGGAAGGCCGCCGCTCCAGTGCAGTGAAAGGCGAGTACAGCCAGATGCAGGCCCTGCAGCAGCTGCTGCGCGGCAGCGGCGTGCGCGCGCAGCGCGGCATGGACGGCACCTGGAGCCTGCGGGCTGCAGCGGAAGCGGGTGAGGGGGAAGGGGTGCGGGTGACCGAGACGCTGGACGTGGCCGGTCGCCTGCAGTCGGAAGGGGGCGAGGCCCGCGATCGGCGCGGCTACGATGATGTGTTCGCGCTGGACCTGACCACGGCGTATTCGGGGCGCGACCGGGTGGAGCGCTACCGTGGCTCCAACCCGGCCGACGTGGTCAAGGATCTGGTCGGCGTGTTCAGCGGCGATGCGCGCAACAGCGGCGCGCTGGACGTCAACATCCGTGGCATCCAGGGGCCCGGGCGGGTGCCGGTCAGCATCGACGGTGGCGAACAGGCGCTCACGGTCTGGCGCGGCTACAACGGCGTCAGCAACCGCAACTACATCGATCCCAACCTGATTGGTGGCATCCAGGTCATCAAGGGGCCAGGGCTGGTGCGCGATGTGCACAGCGGGATCGGCGGTGCGCTGGTTATCAAGACCATCGACGTTGACGACATTGTTGCTGCCGGCGAGCGCTTCGGCGGGGAGCTGAAGATCGAAGGCAGCAGCAATGCGGTGGCACCGCGCCTGCCGCGCCTGCACACCGGCGAGGATTACCGCACTGTGCCGGGGTTCCCGCAGGGCTCGCCGAACTCACCCTATGACGACCGCACCCTGGTGGTGCCGGTGAAGTCGCGCAGTGGCAACAACCCCTTCGATGGCGAAGACCAGGCCTGGCGGTTGGCACTGGGCGTACGCGGCGACAACGTCGACCTGATGGCTGCCTACGCCTGGCGCAAGCGCGGCAACTACTTCTCCGGCAGCAAGGGGGGCGCGTACTACGACCAGGACCGGCGCGAGCAGTACGAGTACCAGGGTATCGACTACATCACCACGCTGGCGCGTTACTTCAAACCGGGCGATGAAGTGCCCAATACCTCCAGCGAACAGGAGTCGTGGCTGGTCAAGGGAACCTGGCAGATCAACGACGACCAGCAGCTGAAGGCGACCTGGCGGCGCACCTTGTCCCACTATGGCGAGATCATGCCGTCGCGCATCCTGTCCGCGCCCGACTACGGGCGCATCCAGTGGCCGCTCAGCCGGGTTGCGTCCGATGCCTGGAACCTGGAATACCGCTTCCAGCCGGCCGGCAGCCGCTGGCTGGACCTCTACGCCAACCTGTGGCGCACGGAGACGGACAGCGATACCTACAGTGCTGGCGGCTTCCCGAACTTCGCAGTGGGTAATCCGGCATGGAACCCGGACGCCAGCCCGATCCTGCGCAACACCGCGCTGGCCAACGCGCGCAACGACCGCACCGGCCTGATCCTGAGCAACCGCTTCGCGCTGCATTCGACCCTGGACCTGACCGTGGGCGGCAACTGGCAGTACGAGAAGCTCGGCTCGAGCGATCCGTACTTCGGTACCACCGATGGCTGGCGCATGTTCCCGCGTGCCGGGCGCCGACAGGAGGGCGAGGGCTACCTGACCCTGGAGTGGCGGCCGGTCGACTTCCTTACCCTCAATGCAGGCGTGCGCTACAGCCGCTACTGGGCCTTCGACGATTTCCTCGAGGCGCACCCCGAGCTGCTGACCAAGGGCGTAGGTGGCAAGGAAGCGCAGTACACCGTGAACGAATTGCCGCCCCGTCCCGCCAATCTGCAGGCCCGCATCGACGCGTTGGAAGCACGCCGCGCCGTATGGGAAAAGCGCGGCATGGGCTGGTTCATCGACGACAGCATCCGTGCCTTGCTGGCACCGTACGAGACGCCGCGTCCGGTCCGGTACACGCGGCCCTGGCTGCCCGATGCCGATGGCAACTACACCCGCGCCGGCAATCCCTGCCTCAATGGCGAAGTGGCGGCCATTCCCGGCGTGCAGCCGGTGTTCGCCGGCAGCGACCAGGTCTGCAACATCGGCAACAGCGTACAGTCGCAGCCGGTCGATGGACGCAACAGCCGCCGCCGCGACCATGCCTGGCTGCCGACCTTCTCGGCCACTGCACACCTGTCCCCGGCCGCCCGTGCCTACGTGCGTTACAGCGAAGCGGTGCGCTTCCCGAGCATGTTCGAAAGCACCATCGCCTTCTCCGGCAGCCTCAATCCGCTGCATGCGCTCAAGCCCGAGCACGCCTACAACTACGAAGTGGGCTACGTGCACAACCTGTCGGCGCTGTTCGGCAACACCGCCGATGCCGACGTCAAGCTGGCGTACTACGTGCACAAGACCCGTGACGTGATCGAGCGCGATGGCAACTTCCTGTTCGACAACATCGACAAGCAGACCATCCGTGGCATCGAACTGCAGGCCCGCTTCGACAACCGGCGCTTCTTCACCGATCTGGGCATCACCCGCACGTTGGAAAACGAGGTGTGTGACGAGAGCACGGCGGTGCTCCTGGATGCGAACCGCGGCCTGGTCCCGAACTGCGTGCAGGATGGTTTCGTCGGTGGCTACCTGCTGACCCAGGCCATTCCCAAGCTGTCGATCAACGGGTCGCTGGGCACGCGCCTGTTCGATGAGCGCCTGGAGCTTGGCAGCCGCATCGTGCACTACCAGCGCCACGAGAACCCTGATCTGCAGGCCTACCGTGACCGCCTGCTGAGCGGTGGCAGCGGCCTGCTCTGGCAGAACGTGCCGTTCACCTGGGGAAACATCACCACCGTCGATGCCTATGCGCGCTGGCGCTTCAACGAGCATGCCAGCGTCGAACTGGTCGGCAGCAACCTCGGCAACCGCTACTACGTCGATCCAGCCACGCGGTCCACGCTGCCGGCCCCGGGTCGCACCCTGAAGCTCGGCGTCACCGCACGTTTCTGATCTCCCACCTTCAAGCGTTGTACCCGTAGTTCCCTCAACCAAGGAGCAATACCATGAAAATGATCTCCCGTTCGGTTCTCGCCGTTGCTGCCTCGCTGGCTCTGGTCGGTGCCGCGCATGCTGCCGATATCGTCGGTGCCGCCAGTGCCAAGACCGATGCCGAGCTGTATGTGGCGGTTGGCGAATCGCAGGTCAATGGCGGCCCGCACCGTGCTGGCAAGGCCGGTATCGGTGTCGGCACCGTGTCCCAGGCCAAGCCGGTGGACTTCTAGGGCCTGAGCGCTTACTCGGCACCCACCACCGTCAATGGCGTGACGGTACGTACCCTGGCCATGCCGATCACCGGCGCACCGGGCAGCCACGCCGGCATGGGCCACTTCAACTTCGTCAAGGTCGGCAGTGGCGATGTCTGGTTCGGTGAATGGTCCAAGGATGGCGCCGCCGGTGGCTTCAACAACCGCCAGGTCTACTTCGTCGGTGACCGCGCCGGCACCACGCTGCCCGCCGGCGTGGCGTCCTACACCGTGGCTGGCCTGAACAAGTTCAACGGCAGCAACCTGCTGAGCGGCACCTTCGACGCCGACTTCGGCGCCGGCACCCTGGATGGTGCGCTGTCGGGCAACGGCCTGAACCTGGCCATCGTTGCCAACATCAACAGTGCCGACGCATCGTTCGCCGGTTCGGCCACCGCCAACGGCAGCGTTGCCGGCACCACCCAGGGGCAGTTCTTCGGCGCCAACGCGGCCGCCCTGGCCGGTATCGCCACCTTCAGCGGCAACAGCCAGTACGACACCGCCTTCGGCGGCAGCAAGAACTGATTGCCACGCCCCTGACGGGGCAGGGCAGGGACAAGCCGCGATCCGCCAGTCCCTGCTTCGGCCCGCTGCATGCACCACCACGGATCGACCATGCGCCATCCCATCTTCCTTGTCGTACTGCTGCTGGCGGCCGCCGACGCTCGCGCCCAGCAGGACGATCTTCGCCGCGTGCTCGAACAGGGCACCGACCTGCGCCACCAGCAGCAGGACCAGCAGCGCCTGCAGCAGGCCGAGTCGGAGCGACCGACCATCACCATCGACGGCCAGACCCTGCGCGTGGAGCGCACGGTCGACGATCTGGGCCAGGCGCTGTACCTGTCGCTGCAGCATCAGCAATGGGGCGCCGCGCAACGCTTCCTGGATGAATACATCGAACTGCCCGGCCACGACCCGTTGCTGCGCCACTATGCGCAGGGCGGCCTGGCGCGGGTGGCCGGCAATCACCACCGCGCGGCCAACGAGTACGAGGCGCTGCTGGAGGCACAGCCGGATTTCCTGCCGGCCCGCCTTGAACTTGCGCGCGTCTACGCCGAGGACCAGCGCGATCGCGATGCGGTGGCGTTGTTCACGGCGATCGAGGATGGCATCAGCGCCGATGACCCTGCCACCGCAGGTGTACGCGGACGGGTGGGCGCCTATCTGGCTGCGCTGCAGGCGCGCCAGCGCTGGAAAGGCGCGCTGTCCGCCGGCCCGGCATGGAGCGACAACATCAATCGCAGTTCGGCCAGCCGCACCTGCCTGTTCGGGGCAGGCGACACCTGCATCATCCAGCGCAATCTTCCCGATGCCCAGCGCGCCATGGGCCTGGACTATGACGGTAACCTCGAACGTCGCTGGGCACTGAAGGGCCACCATGGCGTGTACGTGCGTGGCCTCGCATTCGGCCAGGCATGGCGCGGGCACAGCGCCTACAACGAGCTCAATGCCAACGTGCAGGCGGGTTACAGCTGGCGTAGCGCACGGCATACCCTGCAGATCGCCCCCAGCTATGACTATCAGGGCGTCGGCAACCGGGCCCTGCAGGGCGGCAGCGGGCTGCATGGCGAATGGCAATATGCGCTGGACGCGCGCAGCCTGCTCAAGCTGGAGGCCGACTGGAAGCGCCAGCGCTATCGCCAGCGTGGCCTGGCCAGCAATTACGACGGTGAGCTGGCCGCGGTGTATGCCACCTGGTTCCGTGCGCTCAACCCGCGCTGGACCCTCTTTGCCGGGCTGGACCTGAGTGACAGCAGCGCCGCCAACCCGGCCAACGGCTATCGCCAGCGCGGCGTGCGGCTGGGTGCGGCGCGGCAATGGAGTGGCACCACCGCCACCGTATTCGTCTCGTTGCGCGAGCGCGACTACGACGCGTGGAGTCCGCTGCTGGAGGCGCGGCGTGAGGACAGCGAACAGAACCTGATCGCCATCGTGCGCAGCGAGCGCCTTGCCGTGGCCGGGCTGGTACCCAGCCTGAGCCTGCGCTACGCGCGCATCGACAGCAACGTTGGCTGGCTGTACAGCCACGACCGCAGCCTGCTCAGCCTGAAGTGGGAGCGGGCCTTCTGAACACGCCGCTGCAATGCCGCGGTGAACGGGCCGTGGCCGAGATCTTCATCCATCATCACGCGCTCTTGTAGCCCGGTTCGCGCATCCTGCGGGCGTTGCGGCAGAGCTGGGCCGCGTGTATCGAGGAGCGCCGGTCGTGCTGGAAGCGGGCAACAAACCAGAGGGCCTGAAAGGGCTGCGTGTACTGGTGGCGGAGGATGAATTCGCCATCGCGATGTTCCTGGTCGACTATCTGGAGCTGAAAGGCGCACAGGTGGTGGGGCCGGCCGGTGACCTGCAGGCGCTGGGGCAACTGGTCGATACCCATCCCATCGATGTGGCATTGCTGGACATCAACCTGGGCGGTGAGCAGGTCTATCCGCTGGCCGATCGGCTGGCCGAGGCGGGTACGCCCTTCCTGCTGACCTCCGGTTACGACGACAACCTGCCCAGCCGCTTCGCCAGCGCGCCGCGCTGTACCAAGCCTTATCACATCGAAACCCTGGTGCAGCAGCTGGCCGGGCTGGTGGCGGCGCCGCAGGTCTCTGCGGGCATCGCCTGATTGCGCGGCATGTCGCGCCGTCCTGAAGGCATCCACGCTGCCAAGCTGCGTGGCTCGATGCCACCTGCGCCGCGCCTGCATGCGCGCCACGATGGCATGGCCGCGCGCATCGCCCGCCACGACTGGTCGTCCACGCCATTGGGTGCCTGTGAGCAGTGGCCGCCCCACCTGCGCGCCACCGTCGACCTGATGCTGGCCCATGGCTTCCCGATGATCGTGCTGTGGGGCGAGCAGCTGGTGCAGCTCTACAACGATGGTTATGCCGAGATCCTGGCCGACAAGCATCCCGGCGGGCTCGGCCAGCCGACCCGCGAGTGCTGGCCCGAGGTGTGGCATATCAACGGGCCGATCTACCAGCGCGTCTGGCAGGGCGAAACCATCACTTACGAGGACAAGCTCTATCCTCTGGCGCGCCGAGGGCGGTTGGAGGACGTCTGGTTCACCATTACCTACAGCCCGATCCGTGGCGAGGAGGGGCGCATCAACGGCGTGTTGGTGACCATGTTCGAGACCACAGCGGCACATGTGGCCCAATTGGCACGCGAGCGCGAAGAGCAGAAGCGGCGGGAGGCGGACCGGCGCCTGGCATTGGCCTTCAAGGTGCTGCCGGTAGGTGTCTGCATTGTCGACACCGAGGGGCGCTTGCAGCTGTCCAACGACCAGATGCGTGCCTACCTGCCCAGCGGCAAGGTGCCTTCCACGGATGAGGTGAACCTGCATCGATGGCGCGGGTGGCATGCGGACGGTAACGCCATCGAGGCGCACGACTTCGCCATCGCCCGCGCAATGCGCGGCGAGACCGTGGTGCCGGGGCTGGAGTTCCAGTACCTGCATGATGATGGCCGCGCGCGCTGGACCCGGGTCGCTGCCGCGCCCCTGCGCGATGGCGACGGTGAGGTCAGCGGGGTATTTGCCATCGCGGTGGACATCGACGACCTCAAGCGTGCCACTGAGCGTCAATCGGTATTGCTGGCCGAACTGCAGCACCGGGTGCGCAACATCATGTCGACCATCCATGCCATTGCCTGGCGGACCCGCGAGTCGGTCAGCAGTGTGGATGAATACGCTGAACGGTTGTGCGGGCGACTGATGTCGCTGGCACGCACGCAGAGCCTGCTGACCCGTGGTGCCAATGCCGGCGTCTGCCTGCGTGGCATGCTCGAAGAGGAGATCTCTGCGCAGACGCCGGCAGCGGCCGCCTACCGCCTGCAGGGCGAGGACGTGCTGCTGCCGCCGAAAGCAGCCGAAGTACTGTCCCTGGCGATCCACGAATTAGCGACCAACGCGCTGAGGCATGGCGCGCTCACCCATGAGGATGGCCGGATCGAGGTCACCTGGGATCTGCAGGTTCAGGCCGGCCAGCCATGGCTGGGCCTGCACTGGTGCGAGCGTCATGCCGAGGTGGAGGACTGGGAGCTGCCCCGCCAGCGCGGCCTGGGCCGGGCGCTGATCGAGCAGCGCGTGCCGTACGAGCTGGCTGGCAGCGGGGAGCTGCGCTTTGGCCCACAAGGCCTGGATGCCTGGATCCGCTTCCCGCTGCGGGAGCGCGACAGCCTGCTGCAGACCGATGCGCCGGGCGCGGCGGCGGAGGGCTCCGTCAGGTAATGGTCCATTTATCCCCAATTGGGCCAAATTGGGCATAATGGCCTCAACTATCCCCGTCTGGAGCCGTGCCATGACCCTGCCGCTGGATCTGCCTGGCCTCGAAAAGGCCCCGGCCTCGTCGGTGAAGACCCGTGGCTGGCCGAGCCTGATGCGCACCGTGCGCGAGAAGCAGGCACTGGTCATCACCAACCATAATCATCCCGAAGCGGTGATCGTGGATATCCGCACGTACCAGGAGCTGCTGGCCAAGGCCGCTGGCGGTGACGCCGGTGAGCGCAGTGAAGAACTGCTGCGCCTGCGCGGTGAGTTCGACCAGACCCTGGCCAGCCTGCAGCGCGGTGAGGGGCTGGGCAAGGTGCTGGGCCAGCCGATCCGCCGTGGCCGCAAGGTCACCCTCGGCCGTCCGCTCTGAACGATGGGGCGGATCCTGGTGCTGGCCGGCGTCAATGGCGCCGGCAAAAGTTCGCTGCTGGGTACCTGGCTGGAAGCCGAAGGACTGAGCTGGTTCAACCCCGATTCGTTCACCCGCCGCCTGGTCGAGGCTGGCTGGCCGCTGCCCGAAGCCAATGCCGAGGCCTGGCAGGAAGGCACCCGCCGCCTGCGCCAGGCCATGGCCGATGGCACGGACTTCGCCTTCGAAACGACGCTGGGTGGCAACACCATTCCGCGCCTGCTGCGCGAGGCCTGCGAGCACCATCACGTCGCGATCTGGTTCTGTGGCCTGGCCACGGTCGAGCTGCACATCGCCCGCGTGGCGGCGCGGGTAGAGGCCGGTGGCCACGATATTCCGGTGGAAAAGATCCACGCCCGCTTCGATTCGGCGCGCGAGAACCTGTTGGACCTGCTGCCGCACCTGGCTGAGCTGCATGTCTACGACAACAGCGCGCCGGCCGACGCAGAAGGCTGCGCCGAGCCCCTCCCGGTGCTGGCGATGGAGCGCGGCCAGCTGCAGTACCCGGTCTCGGTGGCCGAACTGCTGCACACGCCGGACTGGGCCAAACCGATCGTGATGCGTGCGATGGAGTTGGACACCCCGCAGTAGATCCACACCATGTGTGGATGTCTTTCACATCGCGCGAAGGCGCGCCGTGCACGACTGGGCGCCACCGGAGCTGCGGTTAGACTGACCGCACACTCATGGAGGACGACATGCACGGACCTGCGACGTTCCGCTCCACTTCGATCTGTCTGGTGCTTGCTGCGCTGGCGCTGTCCAGCCTGACGGCGACGGCCGCGCCTGCCGCGTCCAAGCGGGTGGCGCCGCCGCCCAGCCTGGTACAGGCCTACCACGCCGCCGAAGCCAACCTGCGGCTGATTCCCGGCGACGACATTGAATCCGATTTCCGTCCGGTGTGGACCGCTGTTGCCGACCTCGATGGCGATGGCCGTGCCGAGGTCGTGTACTTCTATACGTCCACCTACACCGGCGGCAGCTTCGCGCAACGCAATGTGGTGGCGGTGATGACGGCGCTGACGGCAAACGATCCGCGCGGCCAGGAGAACCCGAACAGCCTGTCGCCGGTGGAAGCAGAGGACTATGCCGCCATCCGCCAGTATGGCTATGGTGACGACGCGGTTGAACAGATTCCAGGCGCCATCCGCGCGATCCGCATCCAGGGTGGTCGCATCATTGTCGATTTCACCGTCAGTGCCGGTGCGACGGTCTGCGAATGGAAGAGCCCGAACCGCCACGTCTGTCCGCCGGACGGAAACTACACATGGACGCTGCGTTGGACGCCGGGGAAGCTGACCCGCATCAAGAAATAGCGCCAGGTAGCGCCGGGCGTATCCGCCCGGCGCCGCAGGCCCCATGTAGATCCAGGCCATGCGTGTGGCATTTCGCGGCGAGCCTCAGGCCGGCTTCACCTGCTCGGGCTCAGCAACGTCCGGCAGCGGCGGCAGGCTCGGGTCCACCGTGACCGGCACATCGCTCTTCAACAGCGCCGCAGCTTCCCTGTCGCTGCCGACGGCCGGCGGTGAACCACGCAACGGCAGGCCGGCGGTTTCCTTCACGAACAGCATCGTGATCAGGCCGACCACCGCCGCGCCCATCAGGTAGTAGGCCGGCACCAGCGGGTCGCCGGTACGTTCCACCAGCCACGCGGTCACCAGCGGCGTGGTGCCACCGAACAACGATACCGAGACGTTGAAGGCGATCGACAGCGCGCTGTAGCGCACCGGGGTATAGAACAGCGCCGGCAGCGTGGACGGCATCGAGCTGGTGAAGCACACCAGCGCCAGGCCCAGCAGCATCAGGCCAAGGAAGATCATCCAGTCGTTGCCGCTGCCGACCAGCAGCAGGCATGGAATCGCCAGTACCAGCAGCGCGATGCAGGCGCCGATGATCATCGGCCGGCGGCCCAGCTTGTCACTGAACAATCCGCCGACGATGTTCAGCGGCATCATCACCAGCATCACGATGATGATCAGCAGCAGGCCTTTGCTCTCGGCGTAGCCCATGGTGACGCTGAGGTAGCTGGGCATGTAGGTCAACAGCATGTAGTCGGTGACGTTGAACACCAGCACCAGGCCCATGCACACCAGCAGCTGGCGGCCGTGCACCTGGAACAGCGCGGCCAGCCCGGGCCGGTCGTGCTCGCGCTTCTCGGCTTCCTCGGCGAAGGCGCGGAATGCCGGGGTCTCTTCCAGCTTCATTCGCATGTACAGGCCGAGCAGGCCCAGCGGGCCGGCCACCAGGAATGGAATGCGCCAGCCCCAGTCCAGCATCTGTGCGTTGCTCAACAGCATGTGCAGTGCGGTGACCGTACCGGCGCCGGCGATGTAGCCGCCCAGCGTGCCGAACTCCAGCCAGCTGCCCATCAACCCGCGGTTGCGGTCGGTGGAATACTCGGCGATGAAGGTGGCCGCGCCGCCATATTCGCCACCGGTGGAAAAGCCCTGCACCACGCGCGCCAGCAGCAACAGCACCGGTGCCCAGATGCCGATCCGCTCGTAGGAAGGAATCAGGCCGATCGCAAAGGTACCCAGCGCCATCAGGATCATGGTGAACGCCAGCACCTTCTGGCGTCCATAGCGGTCGCCGAGCGGGCCGAACACCAGGCCGCCGAGTGGACGCACCAGGAATGCCACGGTGAAGGTGGCGAAGGCCGCGATCACCTGTGCGGTGGGATTGCTCGACGGGAAGAACACCTGGCCGATGGTGACGGCCAGATAGCCGTAGACACCGAAGTCGAACCACTCCATGGCATTGCCGAGTGCAGCGGCACCGACGGCGCGCTTGAGCATGGGCTTGTCGACGACGGTGATCTCATCGACCTTCAGGTGGCGGCGGCGTTTGAACCAGCCGAAGTGGGCATGGGAATCGGGCGTGTCCTGCATAGGGGCTCCCTTGTAGGTATGGAATAGGGGAATGGGTGCTGTGGTGTGTCCCGGAAATCGGAAACGGCGATGCAGGCGCAAGTGGCGCAGGGGCATCGGAAGGCGGCGTGGGGGCCGGGGAATGTGTGCAGGCGCAACGCCACGCGCACGGCAAAGCACCGCCGCAACGGCGGAAACGCAGCAACGGGCTCACAACGGCAGCGCAGTTGGCAGCCGCGTGTCACATCAGCGTGTGGGGAAGGCAGGCCGTGGGCCTGCGGGCGTCATCCGCCGGGATCCAGCGCGAGGCGATGGAAATGCAGGGCGGGAGCAATCGTGGCAAGCGAAGCGCCGGTCGGCAGTGCTTCCCACGTAACAGGTGCGCCCGTCACGTAGTGGGTCGTGTCGATCATCCGTTCATCATAACGGCACCGGCGTGAGCGTGCAGCGAAGCGGGCTGATCTGCACGCTGTGTTCCACGTCGCCTGTTCAGAAGGCTCAGGCCGACTTCGCCAGCAAACCGAACACCGTGCAGGTAATCGCCAAGGCGCCCGGCAGTGCCAGTTTCCGCGTGACCAGTGCGGCGCCGATCATCGTGAGCACCGAGAGCATGATGGCCAGGGCGAAGAACGGTTGGCCCTGCAGGAACTGGTGGATGCAGCCGGCGCAGCCGGCAATGGCCAGGCTGGTGGCGAAGCAGACGTGGAACAGTGAGCCAGCGTGCACAGCGGTTCCTCGCGATGATGGAGGCCATAGCGGCAGGCCTCCGGGTAAATTTAGGGCGGATTTCAGATTGCGATGACGGAATCACATCCTGTACGCGCTCTGGTGACATAGGCGTGCATAAGGTGGAACGCACACCCACTTTTCAAGTTGACGGAGGATGCAATGGCGCGGACGATTCCCGAAGGAACGCTGATCGTGGTAGCCGACGGTGGTTCGGCACGGGTGTTCACCAACGTGGGCAGCAACCATCAGTTGACCCTGAAGCAGGAGGGCGAGCTGCGCCTGCAGGACATCAGTGAGCAGGGCGTGTCCGGGCAGGGGCCTGCGGGTGCAGTGCCGAAGGACATGTCGGTCTCGCAGCTCAACGAGGCGACGTTCGCCAAGCAGGTGGCCGAACAGCTCAATGAGGATGCCTTGAAGAACCGCTATGCGCACCTGGTGCTGATCGCCGACCCGACCACGCTGGGTCGCATCCGTCCGCTGCTGCATAAAGAGGTCCAGGCGCGATTGCTCGGGGATATTGCCAAGGATCTGACCAACGCGCCGCTGGAAGACATCCAGAAGGCACTGGCGGCGTAGCGCTCATGCCGTTCATGCGTGATCACCTTCCGAACGAGCCCACCTTTGCGGGGGTGGCGGCGCAGGCTGGGTGGCAGGTGCTGGAGTTCGGTGCGCCCTGGTGCGGTCATTGCCAGGCCGCGCAGCCCGCGTTGCAGGTCTTCGTCGAAGCGAACGATCTGCCGCATTGGAAGATCGAGGATGGCAAGGGAAGGCCATTGGGGCGAGCGTTCAAGGTGAAGCTGTGGCCGACAGTGGTGCTGCTGCGCGATGGAGAAGAGGTCGCGCGGGTGGTGAGGCCGCTGGACAGTGCGGACCTCATGTCGTTGCAGAGCGCGCTTCCCGGTTGATGATTGAACCCGGCGCGGGACACCGGGCAGTCGCACTGCAGCATGCGGCGTGACAGGCCCAGTGCTAGCATCCGGCTACCACATGAATCGATCCAAACGCCGATGCCCACGCTGGACCGTCGTCTCCTGATCGCTGTCGCCGCCACGGCAATGCTCGCTTCCGGCCTGGCGTCGGCCGCTCCCGCCAAAACCGCCGCCGACAAGGCCTACGCCTCGGTCGACCCGTTCATTGGTACTGGAGGTGAAGGCCACACCTACCCGGGTGCCACAGTGCCGTTCGGCATGGTCCAGCTCAGCCCGGACACACGCATCCAACCACGCGAAAAGGCCTATGGCTGGGCAGCCGGCTATCGCTACGACGACAGCAGCATCGTCGGCTTCTCGCACACGCATTTTTCCGGCACCGGTCATTCGGACCTCGGCGACATCCTGCTGATGCCGTTCACCGGCAATCCCGGCCTGGAGCGCGGTGATCCGGAAAAGCCACGCAGCGGCTACGCCTCGCGTTTCCGCCACGACGACGAGAAGGCCGAGCCGGGCTACTACGCAGTCACCCTGGATGACTACAAGGTGCGCGCGGAGCTGACCACCAGTGCGCGCGTGGGCGTGCACCGCTATGCCTTCCCCAAGGGCACCGATGCCAAGGTGCTGCTGGACATGCGCACCAGCATGTACGACTACCCGGGCAAGGTGCTGTGGTCGCGGGTGCGGGTGCGCGCCGATGGCACGGTGACCGGCTTCCGCGAAACCCGTGGTTGGGCGCCGGGCCGCCAGCTGTATTTCGCGATGCGTTTCTCGCGGCCGCTTTCCGGGCATGAGCTGCACAACACCGAGCAGGACATTGTGTACAAAGGCTTCCCGCCGCCGGGCGAGAAGGATCCGGCGCAGCGCGCACAGATCGAGGGGCGCCAGCTGGTCGGCACCTTCGCCTTCGGCAAGCTGGATGCACCGCTGGTGGTCAAGGTTGCGATCTCGCCTGTCAGCGAAGCCGGTGCCATCGCAAACCTCGACGCGGAAGTGGCCGGCTTCGATTTCGACCGCGTTCGCGCTCAGGCAAAGCAGGAATGGACGCAGGCGCTGTCGGTGCTCGATATCGATGCGCCGGAACATGCGCGACGCAGCGCCTATACCGCGCTGTACCACACGATGCTGGGGCCGACGCTGTTCATGGATGCCGATGGCCAGTACCGCGGTTCGGACAACGCGGTGCACCAGGCCAAGGGCTACACCAACTACTCCACGTTCTCGCTGTGGGACACCTACCGCGCGCTGCATCCGCTGCTGACGCTGGTGCAGCCGGAGCAGCGCAACAGCGATTTCGTCAGTTCGATGCTGGCCCACCATGAGCACAGCCCCTACGGCATGCTGCCGGTGTGGTCGTTCCATGGCCTGGAAGACTGGTGCATGATCGGCTACCACGCGGTGCCGGTGATCGCCGACGCCTACGTGAAGGGCATCCGCGGCTTCGACGCCGACAAGGCGCTGAAGGCAATGGTCGAGACTGCCAACTACGGCCCGTACGATGGCATCGCGCAGTACCGCGAGCTGGGCTACGTGCCGATCGACGAGGAAGGCGAAGCGGCCAGCAAGACGCTGGAGTACGCCTTTGATGACTGGACCATCGCACGCATGGCACAGGCGATGGGCAAGACCGATGTTGCGGCCACCTTCGACAAGCGCGCCGGCAACTGGCGCAACGCCTTCGACAAGGACACCGGCTTCATGCGCGCACGCAAGCGCGATGGCAGCTTCCGCACGCCGTTCGATCCCAGCGCCAGTGGATACGGCACCGACTACACCGAGGGCAATGCCTGGCAGTACTCATGGTACGTGCCGCAGGATGTGGCCGGTCTGGCGGCAGCGCACGGTGGCAGTGACAAGCTGCTCGCGCGCCTGGACGAGGTGTTCAACGCCAAGGTCGACCCGTCCATCTTCGAGCACATGGAAGACATCACCGGGCTGATCGGCTGGTATGCACATGGCAACGAACCCAGCCATCACGTGGCCTACCTGTACTCGTACGCCGGCCAGCCGTGGCGCACCCAGGCGCGCCTGAAGCAGATCATGGACACCCAGTACGCCGACCGCCCCGATGGCCTGGCCGGCAACGATGACGTCGGTCAGATGTCGGCGTGGTACGTGTTCACCGCGCTGGGCTTCTACCCGGTGGCCCCCGGCTCGGGTGAGTACATCCTCGGCCGCCCGTTCCTGCCGAAGACCGCGATGCGCCTGCCGAACGGCAAGACCTTCACCATCGTGGCCGATGGGCTGGATGACAGGCACACCTATGTGGGCAGCGTGAGCCTCAACGGCAAGCCGCTACAGCGCACCTTCCTGCGCCACGACGAGATCCTGGCCGGTGGCGAGCTGCGCTTCAGCATGCAGGCCGAGCCGAACAGGGACTGGCCGGGGCAGGGCGCGCAGGCGCCGTATTCGATGAGCCGATGATGATGGGTAGGTGCCAACCAAGGTTGGCATCTACCGGGATCCGCCGGCTGGGGTGCTTTTGGTAGGTGCCAACCAAGGTTGGCGTCTACCGGAATCCGCAGGCTGGGTGCTTTTGGTAGGTGCCAACCTTGGTTGGCATGCGGGACGTCAACAGCGCCCACCAAGGTGGGCGTCTACCGGGATCCGCCGGAGGGGTGCTTTGGGTAGGTGCCAACCTCGGTTGGCACGCGGGAGGTCAACGGCGCCCACCAAGGTGGGCGTCTACCGGAATCCGCCGGCTGGGGTGCTTTTGGTAGGTGCCAACCTTGGTTGGCATGCGGGACGTCAACAGCGCCCACCAAGGTGGGCGTCTACCGGAATCCGCCGGCTGGGGTGCTTTTTGGTAGGTGCCAACCTTGGTTGGCACGCGGGAGGTCAACAGCGCCCACCAAGGTGGGCATCTACCGGGATCCGCCGGTGGGGTGCCTTTGGTAGGTGCCAACCTTGGTTGGCACGCGGAGCATCAACGGCGCCAACCAAGGTTGGCATCTACCGGGGCCCGCCGGCTGGGGTGCCTTTGGTAGGTGCCAACCTTGGTTGGCACGCGGAGCATCAACGGCGCCAACCAAGGTTGGCATCTACCGGGGTCCGCCGGCTGGGGTGCTTTTGGTAGGTGCCAACCTTGGTTGGCATGCGGGACGTCAACAGCGCCCACCAAGGTGGGCGTCTACCGGGATCCGCCGGAGGGGTGCCTTTGGTAGGTGCCAACCTTGGTTGGCACGCGGGAGGTCAACAGCGCCCACCAAGGTGGGCGTCTACCGGGATCCGCCGGAGGGGTGCCTTTGGCAGGTGCCAACCTTGGTTGGCACGAGGAGCATCAACGGCGCCAACCAAGGTTGGCATCTACCGGGGCCCGCCGGCTGGGGTGCCTTTGGTAGGTGCCAACCTTGGTTGGCACGCAGGACGTCAGCGGGATCGAAGCCGCATCCCCACCCGCGCGCCACCGATCGGGGCGGTATCGATCACCAGCGCAGCATCATGCCGCTGCGCGATCTCGGCCACGATCGCCAGTCCCAGCCCACAGCCATCGCCTTCACTGCTGGCCCGGTAGAAGCGTTCCGTGACGCGCGTGCGCTCGGCTTCGGCAATGCCGGTGCCGTCATCGTCCACCCACACCTGCACGCCCTCGGCATCCTGCTGTAGTCCCAGGGTGATCACGCCTGGCACGGCACCGTAGCGCAGCGCGTTGTCCAGCAGGTTGCCCAACGCCTCGCGCAGCAGCTGCGGATCGCCCTGTACCTGCACGCCGTCGTCGGGCCCGTCATAACCCAGGTCCACGCCTGCAGCCAATGCACGGTCCGCATAGCGCTCCACCACGCCGCGCGCCAACGCGGCCAGGTCCACTGGCTGCAGCTGCAGTGCACTGCCATGCGGATCTTCGGAGCGGCTCAACATCAGCAGTTGGTTGACCAGATGCTGCAAGCGGGCCAACCCGGCCAGCGTGCCGGACAGCGCCAGCTGCTGGGCCTGCGGATCATGCTGGCGCAATGAGCTCTCCAGCTCCACCTGCATGGCCGCCAACGGTGTGCGCAGTTGATGTGCGGCGTTGCTGACGAAGCGCCGCTGCGCATCCTGCATCGCGTCCAGGCGCTGCAGCAGGGCGTTGTAGGCCTCAACCGCCGGCCACAGTTCGCGCGGTGCCTCCTGCGCCGGGTCCAGCGGCGCCAATGGATCCGGCCGCGGGCTGGCCAGCTTCCGTGCGACCAGGTTCGCGTGGCGTGCGGCGGCGCCGGTGCCGGACCAGGCCAGCCACGCCGCCAGTGCCAGGATCGCGGCCTGGAACGGAACGCTGGTCAGCAGCAGCTTGCGTTCCAGCCGGTGACGCTTGCGCAATGTCTCGGCCACGCGCAACCGGATGTCATGGCCCTGCCCGGCGCTGACCACCACTTCGACCATGCGCACCGGCTGCCCACGCAGGCGGGCATCGTAGTAGACCGCATCGTCATCCGCGGCAGCGCTCGCCGGGCGCGGCAATGCTTCGGGCAGGTCGCCATACAGGCGCCCGCCTGCAGCGTCGACCACCTCGCCATGCACTTCGTCGGCGGTGTCCCAGGTGAACATGCGCGATACGGCCGGGGTGATCTCGATCGAGGCGCGGCCATCCCGCACTGTCACCAGCTCGGACAACGACATCGCCGAGTCCAGCAGCCAGCGGTCGTAGACCTGGCCGGCGTAGAAGCGCGCCAGCGCGAACGAACCTACTGCGCTGCACAGCAGCAGCACCAGCAGCGGCAGCCACAGGCGTCGCAGCAGCAGGCCGCGCAGGCTGTGCACGCGCTCAGTCACCCACGGCCTCCAGCCGGTAGCCAAGGCCACGCAACATGCGGATGCCGACGCCGGCGCGCGCCTGTTCCAGCTTGCGGCGCAGGCGGCTGACATGCACCTCGATCACCGACAGGTTGGCCTCGTGGTCCCAGCTGTACAACGCATCGAACAACCGCTGCTTGGTGACGGTGCGGCCCGGATGCTGCATCAGCGCTTCGACCAGAGACAGCTCGCGTGCGGTCAGCTCGATGCGCTGGCCTTCCACCTGCACTTCATTGCGGATGCTGTCGAAGCACAGCCGGCCGAGTCGCTTCTGTGCCGGCGCGTCGCTGCGGCGGCGTGACAGCGCACGCAGGCGGGCTTCCAGCTCACCCAGTGCGAATGGCTTGGCCAGGTAATCATCGCCACCGCGGTCGAGACCGAGGATGCGGTCCTCCACGCCATCGCGCGCAGTGAGGATCAGCACCGGCAGGGTAGCGCCGTCGTTGCGCAGTCGCGAGAGCAGGTCGAGGCCATCCACGTCCGGCAACGAAAGGTCGAGCACCATGACGTCATATGGGGTACTGGCCAGCGCGGCCGGCGCGTGCAGCCCGCGCGGGAGGTGGTCGCACAGATGACCGGCGCCCTGCAGGGCACGGATCAGTCCATCGGCCAGTGCGGCGTCGTCTTCGATCAGCAGGATTCGCATTGCAAGCTTCGTGCAAGGTTGGGGCAAGTTTGGCGCAAGTCCGTCACCTTACCGTGACGTGCATGAATTTCTCCCCTCGTCTTGCGGTCGTACTGGCCGCCCTTTTGTGCGCGCCTGCGGCTTCGGCGCTGTCCCTGGCAGAAGCGCAGCGTGCAATGGAAGCGCACAACCCGGACCTGCGCGCCGCGGCACTGGAGCTGCGCGGGTTGCAGGGTGACGCGCAGACGGCGGCGCTGCGCCCGGCCACCGAGCTGTCGATCGGCACCAGCAAGATCAGCCCCAAGCACGGCATCGGTCCTGGACGTTGGCAGGACAAGCGGGTGGACAGCACCGTGGGCCTGGGCTGGACCTGGGAACGTGGTGGCAAGCGTGCGTTGCGCATCCGCCAGGCCGACGCGCTGCTGGAAGTGGCAGGGCTGGAGATGCTCGATACCCGTCGCCGACAACAGGTGGCACTGCATGAAGCCTATTTCGGCCTGAAGGGCGCGCAGGAGCGGGCCCAGATTGCCGACGCCAACCGGCAGAGTTCGGCCGAGCAGATGGCGGCGGCGGATAAGCAGGTTGCGACAGGGGCGATGGCACCGGTGGATCGCGCGCGCCTGGCGGTGGACGACCTGGCTGTGGCGGATGCGGCGCGCGAGGCAGCACTGGATCTGCGTGACGCGCGGAATGTGCTGGGGATGCTGCTGGGCAGCGATGACAGCCGCGGCCTCAGTGCTGATGACCCCTGGCCGGATGCCAGCAGTGTGGCCGATGTACGCGCGTTCGACCCGCAGCAGCGCGCCGACCTGCGTGCCGCGCGTTCGCGCCTGGTCGCGGCCGACGCAGGCGTGGCCCTGGCGCGCAGCGAGCGCCATCGCGATATCCAGCTGGGCGTGGAGGCCGAACGAGAGCCGACCGACATCAGCGGTGTTACCTGGGGCGTGTCGTTGACCATTCCGCTGGGGGGGCCGTCGCGCGCGCGCGGCGCGATCCAGCGTGCCGAGGCCGACCGTGACAGCGCCGCGCTGGAGCTGCAGGTGCTGCAGCGCGAAGCACGCGCCGAGCTGGACCAGCTGCAGGCCAGCGCGCAGTCCGCCGCACAGCGCCGCAGCGACTATGAGGGACTGCAGTCCGACGCCGCACGCAAGGCGGTGCAGGGCATCGAACTGGCGTACCGGCGCGGTGCCGCCAATCTGACCGATCTGCTGGATGCGCGCCGCAGCTGGCGCGACTTCGAGGCCGCACTGATCGAGGCGCGCATCGACCATGCCATTGCACTGGCGCGCTGGGAAGCCGCCACATCCGTTGCCGAAGGAGAATCCCGATGAAGTCCACCGTCGCCTATCGCCCGCAGGCGCGATACGCCGTGCTGCCCGTCTTGCTGGCGCTGATCCTGCTGGGCGGCTGTGGTCGAGAGCCAGCTTCCTATCTTGAGGACGCACCTCGGGTCAGTGCCGGCCAGATTCAGTTTCCTTCCGACAGCCGCCAGCTGGACGTGCTGCGCAGCGAGACAGTGAGTGCCGGCGCCAGCGCCAGCCTGCAGCTGCCGGGCCGGGTGGTCTGGGATGAGACGCGCTCCAGCGCACTGCACACGCCGCTGCCGGGGCAGGTAGCGCGCATCGAGGCACAGCCGGGGCAGAAGGTGAAAGCCGGCCAGGTCATCGCCTGGATCACCTCGCCCGAGTTCGGCCAGGCTCAGGCTGAAGGTGCCCGTGGTCGCGCCGAGCTGCAGCAGGCACGCAAGGAGCTGGACCGTACCCGCGAACTGCATGCGGCGGGAGTGGCGTCGGGTCGTGAACTGGACGAGGCCGAGGCAAACTTCGCTGGAAGTCAGGCTGATCATGCACGCGCGGCCGCCTTCGCCAAGGCCTATGGCAACGGCCAGCGCGTCGACCAGCGCCTGCCGCTGCGCGCTCCCATCGATGGCGTGCTGGTGGAGCGGCGGATGAGCCCGGGCATGTCGGTCAGCCCCGACAGCGATCAGCCGTTGGCAATGATCGGCGACCCGGACCGCCTGTGGCTGTTGCTGGACATTCCCGAAAGCCTGGCCGGACGCTTGAAGGCCGGCATGCAGGTGAGCGTGCCCGGCGCCGATGGACAGTCACTTCAGGCGACCCTGCAGCACGTGGATGACTTCGTCGACAGCGAACGCCGCGTGGTGCAGGCACGCGCCGAGCTGGACAATCGCGCACGCGGCTTCAAGGCGGGACAGTATGTGCGCGCCCAGGTGGCGTTGCCGGCCGAGGGCGGTGTCTCATTGCCCGATGCCGCGGTGCTGCTGATCGACGGCACGCAGGTGGTGTTCGTGGAAGAGGGCAAGGGCCGCTTCGTGCGCCACGCCGTGCACGCCGAGGAGCTGGGTGACGGCCGGCTGTGGGTACGTGACGGCCTCGCCGCCGGCAGCCGGGTGGTGGTCGAAGGGGGCCTGCTGCTGCAGCAGTTGGTCGACAGCGCACCGGCCGCCGCCAGCACCGGTAGCGGGCACGCCGCGCCATGATCGATCGCCTGATTGCCTATTGCCTGCGCCAGCCGCTGATGGTGATGCTGGCGTTGCTGTTGTTCATCGGCGCCGGCATTGCCGCGTTCCGCGTGCTGCCGGTGGAAGCCTTCCCGGATGTGTCCGACACCCAGGTGACGGTGGTGTCGCTGCACCCGGGACGTGCCGCCGAAGAGGTGGAGCGCGAAGTGACGATGCCGCTGGAAGTGGCCTTGTCCGGCATTCCGCATTCGGTGCGGGTGTTCTCGCATACCCAGTTCGGCCTGTCGATGATCATCCTGACCTTCGACGATAAGGCCGACGACAATTTCGCGCGGCAGCAGGTGCTTGAACGCCTGCAGGGCGTGGAGCTGCCGGAGGGCGTGACCCCGGAGCTGGAGGCGATGAGTTCGGCGGTGGGCGAGATCTACCGCTACGTGCTCAAGGGCCCGCACATGACGCCGACCCAGCTGCGCACGGTGCAGGAATGGACGATGGAGCGCAGCCTGCGCACCGTGCCGGGCGTGGCCGATGTGATCAGCTTCGGCGGGTTCGCGCGCACCTTCCAGGTCAAGCCGGACCTGGACAAGCTGCGTGACCGCGGGATCAGCCTCGGTGAATTCGCCGAGGCGCTGGAGAAGGGCAGCTCCAATGCCGGCGGCGGCTACGTGGAGCGCGGCCAGCAGCAGTTCCTGATCCGCGGCGTGGGCCTGATGCGTTCGCCGGGTGACATCGGCAAGGTGGTGGTGGCGCAGCGCGGCGGTACGCCGATCCTGGTGCGCGACCTGGCCAGCATCGCCGATACCGGCCTGCCACGGCAGGGTCTGGTTGGCCAGGACGACAATGACGATGCTGTGTTCGGCATGGTGCTGATGCGCAAGGGCGAGAATCCGTCCGACGTGCTCGACGCCCTGCATGCGCGCATCGCCGAGATCGAGGCGAACCAGCTGCCGGCCGGGGTCAGCATCGAGCCGTTCTACGACCGCTCGTGGCTGGTGTCGACCACGCTGAAGACCGTCTTCCGCAACCTGCTGGAAGGTGCGGTGCTGGTGTTCCTGGTGCTGTGGCTGTTCCTGTACAACGCCCGCGCCGCACTGATCGTGGCGGCGATGATGCCGCTGGCGCTGTTGTCGACCTTCCTTGGCCTGCACCTGTGGGGCGTGCCGGCCAACCTGCTGTCCTTGGGTGCGATGGACTTCGGCATCATCATCGATGGCGCAGTGATCGTCACCGAGCACATCGTCTCGCGATTGTCGAAGCTGCCACCTACGGCCGACCGGAAGACGCGCTTCTCGACCATTCTTTCGGCCGCATCGGAAGTGGGTCGCCCGACCTTTTTCTCGATGCTGATCATCATCGCCGCGCACATCCCGATCTTCACCCTGCAGCGCCAGGAAGGCCGCATGTTCGCGCCGATGGCGTACTCGGTGACCTCTGCGCTGATAGGTGCGTTGATCCTGGCGCTGACCGTAGTACCGCTGTTCTGCTACTGGTGGCTGCGGCGCGACCGCATGCGCGACGGCAACCCGCTGATGGACCGCCTGACCGACTGGTACCGGCCGATCCTGGAGCGCGCACTGGCCCGGCCACGTGCGGTGGTGCTGACCGCAGTGGCGTTGCTGGTGGGTACGTTGGCACTGGGCACTCGCCTGGGCTCGGAGTTCCTGCCCGAGCTGGACGAAGGATCGATCTGGCTGACCGCCACACTCGACCCCAGCACCAGCCTGGCCGAAGCGCAGCAGCAGTCGCGGCGCATCCGTGAGCTGGTCGGCACCTTCCCGCAGGTGTCGACGGTGGTGGCCAAGCTGGGGCGCCCGGAAGACGGCTCCGATGCCAAGGGCGCGAACCAGATCGAGGCGCTGGTGGCGTTGAAGCCGGAGAAGGAATGGCCGAAGGGCGTGGACAAGCGGCAGCTGGTGAGCGACCTGCAGCGCACGCTGGAGCAACGCATTCCGGGGCCGGAGTTCTCGATCTCGCAGCCCGTGCGCGACAACATCCTGGAGAGCATTTCGCAGATCAAAGGCCAGGTGGTGATCAAGGTCAGTGGCTCGGATCTGGACGTACTGAACCGGCAGGCGCAGGCGATCCTGGGCCAGGTGCGTGGGGTGGAGGGGGTGGAGAGTGCCTTCATCGACCGCGATGGCTCCCTGCCGCAGCTGCAGATCGATATCGATCGCGACCGCGCAGCACGCTATGGCCTGAACGTGCGCGACATCGACGAAGTGATCGAGACCGCACTGGGCGGGCGCCAGGTCGGCGAGCTGTGGGAGGGCGACCGCAGGTTCCCGATCACGTTGCGCCTGGACGATGCCGATCGTGACCTGCAGCGGCTGCGTACGGTGCCGGTGGGCATCGGCGATGGCCACACGGTGACGTTGTCCGACGTGGCCGACTTCCGCATGGCCAGCGGCGCGATCAATATCTCGCGCGAGAACGCACAGCGGGTCAAGGCGGTCAGCATCTTCATCGCTGGTCGTGACATGGGCAGCGTGGTGGCCGACATGCGCAAACGCGTGGATTTCAGCCTGCAGCTGCCGGAAGGCTACCGGCTGGAGTGGTCCGGCGAGTTCGAGAACCAGCAGCGTGCGATGAAGCGGCTGGGCTGGGTGATTCCGCTGTCGGTGCTGCTCATCTTCGTGCTGCTGTTCGATGCCTTCAAGGA
This sequence comes from Stenotrophomonas sp. STK17_22, assembly GCF_051983905.1. Classification (NCBI taxonomy): domain Bacteria; kingdom Pseudomonadati; phylum Pseudomonadota; class Gammaproteobacteria; order Lysobacterales; family Lysobacteraceae; genus Stenotrophomonas; species Stenotrophomonas sp. STK17_22. The sequence goes on along the minus strand of NZ_CP197010.1, from coordinate 2,862,486 downwards.
CATCAGCAGCGCAGCACTGATCCTGGCCAACGTGCCCCTCGCGATGATCGGCGGCATCCTGGCCCTGTGGCTGACCGGTATTCCGCTGTCGGTGTCGGCGGCCATCGGTTTCATTGCGTTGTTCGGGCAGGCGGTACTGAACGGTGTGGTGATGCTCAGTCGCTTCGCCCAGCTGCGCGAGCAGGGCATGGACCTGCTGCAGTCGGTGGTGCAGGGCTCGCTGCAGCGCCTGCGCACGGTGCTGATGACCGCACTGCTGGCGATGTTCGGCCTGCTGCCGATGGCGACCTCGCATGCGATCGGTGCCGAGACCCAGAAGCCGCTGGCGGTGGTGGTGATCGGTGGCCTGCTGTCGGCGATGCTGCTGACCCTGCTGGTGCTGCCGACGCTGTACTACTGGGTGCACCGGCGCCGCGAGGCCCGCGCCGGCTGATCGGCACCGTAGATCCACGCCATGCGTGGATGCCACCCGGCCGCCAGGCATGGCCCGGTAGGTGTCCACCTTGGTGGGCACGCGGCGACGCGCCCACCAAGGTGGGCGACTACCTACACCATCCCGCCATTGGCGCGCAGCACCTGGCCGTTGATCCACCCGCCATCGGCACCGGCCAGGAACGCCACCGCACCGGCGATGTCCTCCGGCGTACCCAACCGTTCCAGGGGATTCATCTTCGCCAACCGCTCGATCAGTTCCGGTGACTTGCCCTCCAGGAACAGGTCGGTGGCGGTCGGGCCGGGAGCTACTGTGTTCACGGTGATGTTGCGCCCACGCAGCTCCTTGCTGAGGATCGCTGCCATCGTTTCCACCGCCGCCTTGCTGGCCGCGTACACGCTGTAGTTCTCCAGTCTGATGCCGACCACGCTGGTGGACAGGCTGATCAGGCGGCCGCCGTCGCTCACCCGTCGCGCGCTTTCGCGCAGCACGTTGAAAGCGCCTTTCAGGTTGATCCCGATCACCCGCTCGAACAAGGCATCGTCGCTGTCGGCCAGCGGCGCCAGCTGCAGCACGCCGGCACTGTTGACCACCACGTCGATGCCGCCGAAACGGGCCTCGATGGCGTCGAACAGCTGGCGCACCGCCTGCGGGTCGGCCACATCGGCCTGCAGGGCAACGGCCTGCGCGCCGGCGGCGTTGAGTTCGGCGGCCAATGCCTCGGCATCATCGCGGCGGCCGGCATAGTTGATCACCACGGCGTGGCCATCGGCGGCGAGCCGGCGCGAAATGGCGGCACCGATGCCGCGGGAGCCGCCGGTGACCAGGGCGACAGAGCGGGTGGGGGAGAGGGTCATGGTCGGTTCCAGCAGGGCGCGCCGGAGTGGCGCAGGGCCATCTTCGCGACATTGTCTTTTCGGATAATCCTGCATAATCCGTCAACATCATCCGGATCGCCGAACAATGGACCGCTTCACGGCCATGCGCGCCTTCGTCCGTATCGTCGAGCGCCGCAGCTTCACCCGGGCTTCCGAGGACCTGGGCCTGCCACGGGCCACGGTGACCGACGCGATCAAGGCGCTGGAACAGCGGCTGGGCGTGCGCCTGCTGCACCGGACCACGCGGCTGGTGGTACCCACGCTGGAAGGCGAGGCCTTCTATGGGCGTTGCCTGCGCCTGATCGCCGACATGGATGATGCCGAGGCCGCCTTCCGTGACGCGCCGCCGCGTGGCCCCTTGCGCATTGAGGTGCATGGCACGCTGGGCCGCCACCTGCTGTTCCCGCATCTGCCGGAATTCCTGCAGCGCTACCCGGAGATCGAACTGGAGGTCAGCGAAGGCGACCGCTATGTTGACCTGCTGCGCGAAGGCGTGGATGCGGCGTTGCGCGTGGGGACGCTGGCCGACAGCGATCTGGCGGCGCGCCGGTTGACGATGCTGCGCGAGGTGACGGTGGCCGCGCCTGGCTATGTGCAGGCGCACGGCCTGCCCGATACCATCGAATCGCTGGAGAAAGGCCATCAGATGGTCGGCTACCGCTCCAGCGCCACCGGCCAGCTGATTCCGCTGGAGTTCCAGCAGGGTGGGCACGTGCGCTACCTGGCGCTGCCTGCGCAGGTGCGAGTTTCCGGTGCGGATGCCTTCCTCGGCGCCGCGCTGGCGGGCCTCGGTATCATCCAGGCGCCGCGCTACCGGATGGACCCGTATGTCGGAAGCGGGCAGCTGGTTGAACTATTGCCGGACTCGCCGCCGACACCGAGCCCGTTGAGCCTGGTCTACCCACGGAACCGCACGCCATCGCCGCGGCTGCGGGTGTTCATTGATTGGGTGGCCGGGGTGTTCGACCAGATGAGGTAGTGCCGGCCGCTGGCCGGCAACTGCAACACGCTTGATGTGCCGGGGTTGCCGGCCAGCGGCCGGCACTACCGGGCGGCGACGGTCGGCAGCACCAGCTCGAACACGGTGCCGGCTTCATCGGAGGTCACGCTTACCGTTCCGCCATGCGCCTGTGCGATCGCGCGGGTGATCGCCAGGCCCAGTCCGGCGCCCTCGTGGCGGCCACGCTCGCCGCGATAGAAGCGATCGAACAGGCGCGGCAGTGCTTCTTCGGCAATCGGCGCGCCGATGTTGTGCACGCTGATCCTGCACAGGTTGCCGTCCTCGACCAGCCGCACCCGCACGTCGCTGCCCAGCGCCGCGTGCTTCAACGCGTTCGACAGCAGGTTGGCGATCGCCCGGTGCAGCATCAGCCGGTTGCCTTCGACACGCGCGGTGCCTTCGCGATGCAGGGTCAACTGCCGGTCTTCGGCCAGCAGGTCATAGAACTCCAACAGCGAATCCACCACTACGTCCAGCGCCACCGGCTCGCGCGAAGGCAGCGCGCCGGGCGCCTCGGCCTGCGCCAGGTACAGCAGGTCCCCCACGGTCTGCGCCAGCTGCTGCAGCTCCTCGGCACAGGACACCAGCGTCTCGCGATAGGCCTCGTTGCTGCGCGGGTGCGCCAGCACCACCTGCACCTGGGTCAGCATATTGGTGATCGGCGTGCGCAGTTCATGGGCCAGGTCACCGGAGAACCCGGTCAGCCGCGCGAAGTCCTGCTGCAACCGTGCCAGCATGCCGTTGAGCGTCTGCGCCAGCTGTTCCAGTTCGGCCGGTGCACTGCGCGCGCTCAGGCGGCGCTGCAACCGGCCGGCGGTGATCTGCCGGGCTTCATCGGCCAGCGTGCGCAGCGGTCGCAGTGTTCGCCGCACGACGTAGCCACCGAGCAGGCTGCTGGCCACCGCGGCACCGATGATCGCGATCGCCAGCAGGTGGCGGAAGCGCTCCAGGAAGTCGGCATGGCGGTCGTCGTCGATGGCCAGCAGGGTCACCAGCTGGCTGCCATCGGCCAGGGTCAGGCGCAGGTGCAGGGCATGCATGCAGCGACCATCGTCGAGAATCCAGTCGTGCCGCCGTGGCGCGGCGCCGATGGGCTGGCTGCGTGCGTGCTCGCGCAGCAGTGCAGGTGCGGTCGAGAACAGCACGGCTCCGTGGCCATCGACAATGTGGAAGGCGATATCGGGATGATGGCTGAGCGCCTCTGCCAACCGCGGGCCGCGTGCGGCGGCGGGCCCATTGCCAGCAAGATCGCGGATCAACGCAACCTTGTTCTCCAACTCGGTGAAATCCTGTGCGACCAGATCGTGACGGGCACTGACGTAGATCGCCACGCCCAGTGCCGCCAGCACCAGCGTGGCCACGGTGGCGAACAGCAGCGTCAGCCGCACCGCGATGGAGCGGCGCAGGCTCATCCGTTGCGCGCGGCGCTGTCGTCCGGCGCCTCCAGTACATAGCCCATGCCGCGCACGGTAATGATCAGCTTGTCGGCGAAATCATCGTCGATCTTGGCGCGCAAGCGGCGGATCGCCACATCGATGACATTGGTGTCGCTGTCGAAGTTCATGTCCCACACCTGCGAGGCGATCAGCGAGCGCGGCAGCACTTCGCCACGGCGGCGTGCCAGCAGCTCCAGCAGGGTGTACTCCTTCTGGCTGAGGGAGATGCGCTGGCCGCCACGCTCCACCCGGCGGCGCTGGGTATCCACCACCAGATCGGCGATGACGATGCGTTCGGCCTGCGGCACCGCCTGGCCCCGGCGCAGCAGGGTACGCACGCGCGCCAGCAGTTCGGCAAAGGCGAACGGCTTGCCCAGGTAATCATCGGCCCCAAGCTCCAGACCCTGCACACGGTCGGCGATGCTGCTGCGCGCGGTCAGGAACAGTACCGGCACCTGCCAGCCGGCCTCGCGCAGCCGCGACAGCACATTCCAGCCATCCAGACCGGGCAGCATCACATCGAGAATGACCAGCTGGTACTCGCCGCTACCGGCCAGGTGCAGCCCGTCGACGCCGTTGCAGGCGAGATCGACCACGTAGCCGGCCTCGATCAGGCCCTGGCGCAGGTAGTTGCCGGTCTTGGGTTCGTCTTCGACGATCAGCAGTTTCATGGTGCGCCCATCATCGCAGCTTGGACGTGGGCTGGCTGCGCAGTCTCATGCCAGCGGATCCAGCGTGCCGAGAATCGCGACACAGGCCAGCACCAGCACGGCCAGTACCGATTCGCAGGCCAGGCTGTGGCGCAGTGAACGCAGCGGCCTGGGCTGCCAGCCACCCCGGATGGAGACCGCCAGCGCCGGCACCAGCCGCCAGCGATGCAGCGCGGCCAGGCCCAGCATGCCACCCACCAGTGCCAGCTTGAGCAGCAGCCAGCGTCCATGCGCGGCGCCGGTCAGGGTCTGTATGGAACCGCCGAGATCGACATAGGTATAGGTGCCGGTCATCGCCAGCAGGGCGACGATGATCGTGCCGGGCAGGGCGAAGCCGTGCGCGGCCTGCCATAGTTCGTGGGTGCGCTCGCGCCGGCTCGGCCCTTGCCGACGTAGTGCCAACTGTACGATGGCGGAGATCGCACCGATCCAGGCACCGGCCGCCAGCAGGTGCACGATGCCGGCAGCAAGACGCAGCCGGCCAGCGACCCCATCGCCAGCAGCGGCGTGGCCGTTCCAGGCGAGGCTGGCCAGGGTCACCGTCGAGAGTGCCAGCAGTGCGAGGCGGCGCAGGCCCTGTACGGGGCGGTTGATGGCCAGCAGCGGCAGCATTGCCAGCAGGGCCAGGATGCGCAGCAGACCCGCTTCACCCACCGGCGTACCGGTAAGAAACCAGCGCGCTGTCTCGCCATCGATGTCGACCGGTGGTATGCCAAGCACGCCGGACAAACGGGTGACCGCATCGATGCCGACCAGCACCAGTGCCACCAAAGTGAGGCCCAGCGAGACGCTGCGCGGCAGTCCGGGGCGGACGAACAGCATCCGCCCGAACAGCAGCATCAGGGCCAGATACAGCGCCAGCCGCAGCGCGTATGGCGAAAGCTCGGCCACAGCGATGGCCTTACTTCACGGTGAAGCGGTAGGTGCCGGTGATCGGATGGCTGTCCTGGCCGACCGCGCGCCACTGCAGCGCGTAACTGCCGGCGGGCAGCGGCTTGGCAAAGCGCGCGCGCAGGGTGTGGCCGTCCTCGGAGATCTCCTGCGCCGTGGTTGGCATCGCCATCTTCATGCGGCCGTGGTCCATGCTCAGTTCGATGCGGGTGGCACGCGGCATCACCTTCTCACTGAACTGCAGCTCGATCTGGCTGGCCGGGGCCACGGTGGCATCGGCCGCTGGCGTCGAACGCACCAGGCTGGGATGGGCCAGCGCCAGCGGCGCGGCCGAAAGGCCGGACAGCAGCAGGGCGAGCGGGGCGACGCGGAACAGGGAGCGGGTCATATGCGGATCACCGATGAGGAAGTGGCCTGCAGGGTGACGTCCACCGCCTTTCGAGGCCCTGACCTGGACATTACCAGTTTGTAATGTTGGCGGCCGGCCAGCGGCCGGCACTACCGGGCCCGTGACTGCGCGATCCATGCTGAGGGCGAACAACCGACCACACGCCGGAACGCCGCGCTGAACTTGCTGGGATTGGCATATCCGCTGGCCAGCGCAACCTCGGTGACACGCCGGCCCTGCGCGAGTTCGGCGCGCGCCCGCTGCATGCGGTGCTCGGTCAGGAACGCATAGGGCGGCAGGCCAGTGGCCGCACGCAGCGCGCGGCCGAACGTCGCGGCCTCCATCTGCACTGCAGCGGCCAGCTGTGGAACGGTCAGCGCCTGGCCGTGTTGCGCGTCGATGTAGGCCTCCAGTTGCCGCAACCGTCGGGCAGACAGTGGGGACACCGTGCCACGCGCCTGGCGCGGCTGACCGGCAAGCTGACCCAGGCGGTGCAGCAGCACCTGCGCGCCATGTTCGAGGAAGCCGGGCAGGCAGGCGTCGGCCTGTGCGCTGGACCACAGCGCCTGCAGCACCGAAGTCACCACCGGATCGCGGTGCAGCCGCGCCGCCAGGGGTTGCAGGTGCTGCAGCGCCGGCGCGTCGTGCGGCAACATGCGGGTATCGATGGCGATGCCGAGCAGATCGACTGCAGGGCTGGCATAGGTGCCAGACTCTCCCGGCAGTACCAGGTTGAACTGTCCGGGCCGCCACGGCGCCTGCAGAAGACCGCTGAGGGTGCGCTGCTGCAGCCGACCGCCGCCGCCCACGGCCATGCCCAGGCGCAGTTGCTGCGGATGTCCCATCTCACCTTCGCTGGCATCGAAGCGATGGCGCAGCAGCACCATCCCACCGTCATCGCTGGCGTAGGCCGCAGGGGCCTGCGGGCCGGTTTCCTGCAGCAGCTGGTCGGCGAGGGCGGGCATCACGGATCCGGGAATGGAGCGGCACTGCCGGAAATGGAGTGGCGGCGTCGCGTGAATGTTACAGGATAACACTCTTGCCCGCGCTGCCGCCGCTCGCGCGTCCGCCACTCCATTCGCCGAGGTTCCCCGTTGAAGTCGTCCACGCCCGCCGCCGCGCTCGTCGCGGCATCCCTGCTCATTCCTGCAATGCCCGTGCTCGCCCAGCAGGCCGACCCTGCCACGCTCGACGGTGTCCGCGTCACCGGTTCCAAGCGCGATACCCCATACCTGAAGAGCGATCTGTCGGTGACGGTTCTCGACAGGCAGGCGCTGAAAGAAGCGGGCGTCACCGAGTTCCGTGACCTCGACAAGCTCGCGCCGAACGTCAGGTTCAATGCGATGGGCCAGCTCAGCAACATGTTCATCTCGATCCGCGGCATCGAGTCCAATCCATTCCTGGTCAATCGTGCCTCGGTCTATATCGATGGCATTCCGTTCCGCGAGCTGAGCAATGCCGTGCTCAACCAGGTCGAGTCGGTGGAGGTGCTGCGCGGCCCGCAGGGCACGCTGTACGGCGCCAACAGCGAATCCGGCCTGGTACTGGTGCGCACACGCGGCCCGGCTGATGCACGCGAGGGCGAGATCAATGTGCGCAGCACCTGGTTCGGCAACGGCAATGGCACCGCTCTCGATGGCTTCCTGGCAGGGCCGCTGAACAAGACGGGCAGCCTGTCCGGCTCGGTGGCGTTCATGGGCTCCGATGAGGACGCCTACCTGAAGAACCTCACGCCTTCCGGTGCGCGCGGCAAGGTCGGCGAAGGCTACCTGCAGGGCAAGCTGCGCTGGCAGCCGAGCGATTACGTTTCGGTGAACGCGCTGGCCTACCACCTGCGCACCCGCGCGCCGGGCATGTTCGAGTATGAATACCTGCCGCTGGATACCGGCCTCTATAACCGCACCTACGGCACATCGCTCAATGGCGGCCGCCGTGCCGGAGACTTCACCTACATCAACGACGCGCCCAAGCGCACCGAAAAGGACGAAACGGTGGCGGGCCTCAGTGCGCAATGGCAGCTGCAGGCCGGCACGCTGGACGTGGCCGCTTCCTGGCGGGACGAGGAGGTGACCTCGGCCGGCTACGACTTCGACATGACCAACAGCCCGGCATTGGCCGGTCGCATCTACGACAGGAAGAAGGAATGGACGGCCGAGGCGCGCTTCAGCTCGCCCAGCGACCAGGCGTTGACCTGGATGGCCGGTGTGTCGACCTACCGCAACAGCAAGGATTCGATCCTGGGCACTTTCGTCGGACCGGCGCTGCATGGGCTGGACAGCTACAACCTGGCGCCGCGGCAGACCTCCAAGGGCGAGGACTACAGCGTCTTCGCCACCGCCAGCTACACCTTCCCGGCGGTGCCGAAGCTGACGGCCAGCGCCGGCCTGCGCCATGAGCAGGCACGGCGCTCCACCGAACAGCGTGCCGGTGCGCTGGACCTGGGCGCCGGTGGCCGCGTGCTGTACCGCGATGCCGCGCTGGCGCATACCTTCTCGGCCACGCTGCCGCGGGTGTCACTGCGCTACGACGCCACTGACGACCTGTCCTTCTACGCGGCCTCGGCCAAGGGCTACATTCCGGGTGGCTTCAATCTTGCCGCGGCGCAGAGCGATGTGGTCAACGACAAGGTACTGCGCTACGAATCCGAGCGCATGTGGAGCCATGAGCTGGGCTTCAAGATGAACCTGGCCGGCGGCCGTGGCCACATCGGCGGCGCGCTGTTCCACATCACCTCGGACAACTGGCAGGAAATCCAGGTGGCCACCGATGGCAACGGCCGCCCGATCTCGTCGGACTACGTCGGTTCGGATGCCTCGATCCGTTCCCGCGGTGCCGAGCTGGAGGGCGTGTTTGAAGTGCTGCCGGGCTTCACCCTGATGGCGAATGTGGGCTACGTCGATGCGAAGTACACCAGGTTGTGGGTCAGCGTGGACCAGAACCTGGATGGCAAGCGGGTCAAGCTGACCCCTCATTACACTGGCTATCTGGCGGCGCGCTATCAGTTCGACTCAGGCATCCATGCACGGCTGGAATCGCAGTTCACCGGCTCCAGTGCACTGGATGAACGCAACCGCGCGTTCCAGCCCGCAGTGGCCGTGCTCGGTGCGCAGCTGGGCTATGAGACCGGGCCGTGGAGCGCGCGGGTGTTCGTGCAGAACCTGACCAACAAGCGCCGCATCAATGGCCTGATCTTCGACAACCTGGCCTTCGGGCGCGACGGCAACTATTACGGCCCGGTCGACAGCCCGCGCATCTTCGGCGCGGAAGTGGGCTACCGCTTCTGAGGAGGCGGGCCGCGCGCCGGCCAGCGGCCGGCGCTACCGGTCCAAGGAAACGGTAGTGCCGGCCGCTGGCCGGCATCTTCGGAACGCTACCTGTGGCCGTGCAATGCCCGCCGGTTGCCGATGTGCGCGCATGCCAGCAGCACGCCACCGCAGGCAGTGGCCACACCATGCCAGAGCAGCGATTCCTTCAACGGCAGGTACAGCGACGCCGACACCAGCAGGACCGTGCCAACCACGGCCAGCCGCACCGGCAGCCAGCGCCCATGCCGGTGCAGCCCGGCCGTGGTACTGGCCAGCGCCAGCGTCGAGGCCATCATGGCGAACAACCATTCCCAGCGCGACATCATCAACAGCAGCGTCATCACGCCGTGGCCGGGGTGCTGGAACGAGCGCAGCGCCATCATTGCCGCCGGCACGAAGGCCAGCAGCAGTGGCAGGGCGATGCAATGGGCGGCGCAGGCCAGCGACAGCCAGGCGCCGGCTAGATCGAAACGGGGATGCCAGCGTGCCGAAGTTGGCGGCTGGGCCAGAGCCCTTGCAGGGGTCGGGGGGATGTGGTCCATTATGTTACATAGTAACAATTGGAGTCTCCCCCATGAAGCTTCCTGCTGCTCTTTTCCTGCTGCTGGCTGCCAACGCGGCCCAGGCACACGATGTACGCCAGCACGCGCCACACGTGCACGGCCAGGCCACCGTTGATCTCGCACTCGACCAGGGAACGCTGGAGTTCGCCCTGCAGGCGCCGGGTATCGGCATTCTTGATTTCGAGCGGCCGCCCGCCAACGCGACCGAGCAGGCGGCACTGTCGCGCGCCACGGCATTGCTGAAGGGCGGCAGCTGGGTGACCCTGCCCACCGCCGCCAACTGCCGCCTGGCCAGCAGTGACGCCAGTGCCGAAGGCTTCGCTGCGACCGCCGCTGTGCCAGCGGCCGGGCAGCATCGCCACGCCGGTTTCACTGCCAACCTGCAGTATCGCTGCACGAATCCGAGTGCACTGCGCGCCCTGGTCGTGCGCCTGCCGGTGCTGTTCCCCGGGTTGCACGAAGTCATCGTCAACAGTGCGACGGCCAACGGTCAGGACCGCAGCGTGCTGAGTGCCGACAACCTGCGCGTGGTGCTGGCGCCGTGAGCACGCCAGCGGTGATCGCCCTGGAGGATGTGCAGTTCGGCTACGCAACACGCCTGGTGCTGGATATCCCGCAGCTGCTGATAGAGCAGGGCAGCAGCGTGCTGTTGCGTGGAGTGAGCGGGGGCGGCAAGAGCACCTTGCTCGGCCTGCTGGCCGGCGTCCTGCTACCCGGCAGGGGGCGCGTCGAAGTGGCGGGTCACGCGCTGCAGATGATGCGGGGTGCCGCGCGCGATCGCTTCCGTGCCGATCACCTGGGCGTGATCTTCCAGCAGTTCAACCTGCTGCCGTTCCTCAGCGTGCGCGACAACATCTCGCTTGGCCTGCGCTTTTCTCCGGTGCGCAGTGAGCGCATCAGCGGGCCGCTGGACGACGAGATCCTGCGCCTGCTGGAAGCGCTGCAGCTGGACCCGGCGCTGTCCAAGCGTGCGGCCGGTACCCTGAGTGTCGGCCAGCAGCAACGCGTGGCCGCCGCACGCGCCCTGATCGGCCGCCCCGCAGTACTGCTGGCCGACGAGCCGACTTCGGCGCTGGATCGCCAAGCTGCGACCGCCTTCCTGCAGCTGATGTCCGCACAGTGCCGGGCCGCCGGTACCACGGTTCTGGTGGTCAGCCACGATGAAAGCCTGCAGCCCTTGTTCGACCGCACCATCGCGTTGTCGCAGATCAATCACGCAGGTGGCACTCATGCTTGAACTTGCCTGGGCCAGCCTGCGCAGCCGCGCATTGAGCGTCAGCCTCACCGTGCTGGTGATCACCCTCAGCGTGGTGCTGCTGCTCGGTGTTGAGCGCGTGCGCACGCAGGCGCATGAAGGTTTCGCCAGCACCGTCTCAGGCACCGACCTGATCGTCGGTGCCCGCTCCGGGCCGGTGAACCTGCTGCTGTATTCGGTGTTCCACATCGGCGACCCGACCAACAACGTGTCCTGGCAGTCCTACCAGGAGCTGTCCTCGCTGCCGCAGGTGAAGTGGGCGGTGCCACTGTCGCTGGGCGATTCGTGGCGCGGCTACCGCGTGGTCGGCACCAGTGGCGGCTACTTCGAGCACTATCGTTACGGCGCGGGACATGCGCTGGCGTTTGCACAGGGAAGGCCGTTCGACGATCTGTACGACGCCGTGATCGGCGCAGAGGTGGCACGCGCGCAGAAGGTCGGCCTCGGCGACGAGATCGTGCTGGCCCATGGCACCGGCGCGGTCACGCTGGCCACGCATGCCGACAAGCCGTTCCGTGTGGCCGGCATCCTGCAGCGCACCGGCACGCCGGTCGATTCCTCGGTGCTGGTCTCGCTGCCGGCCATCGAGGCGATCCATGTCGACTGGCGCTCCGGCGTGCAGCTGCGCAGCCAGAGTGTCAGCGCCGAGCAGGCGCGCCATCTGGACCTGACCCCGACCAGCATCACCGCCTTCATGCTCGGCCTGAATTCGCGCATCGCCACGTTCTCGGTACAGCGCAGGATCAACGAGTACCCGGACGAGGCGATGCTGGCGATCCTGCCCGGCGTGACGTTGCAGCAGCTGTGGCAGTCACTGGGCACCGCCGAGCGGGCACTGCAGCTGATCAGTGCGATGGTGGTGCTGCTGGGCATGGTCTCGCTGGTGGCGCTGCTGGTCTCGACCCTGCAGGAGCGCCGGCGCGAGATGGCGGTGCTGCGTGCCATCGGTGCACGCCCTGGCTATATCGCCAGCCTGCTGGTGGTGGAGGCGGTGGCGACCAGCGCGCTTGCCTGCGTGCTCGCACTGGCCGCACTGGTGGTGGCCAGCCTGGCCGGGCGTGGCTGGGCGCTGGCCAACTTTGGCCTGTCGATCACCCACATCTGGCCGGATGGCCGCGAACTGGCGTGGGTCGCAGGTGTGCTGGCGATCAGCGCGGTGGCCGGCCTGGTACCGGCGCTGCTGGCCTATCGGCGCACGCTGGCCGATGGCCTGTCACCCGGGGGCTGAGCATGCGCTGGTTGCCGCTGTTGCCAATCTTGCTCGTGCTGAGCGCCTGCGAACGCACGGTCGATACCGGCGTGCAGGCGCTGACACCGTCGCCGGTGATCGATCGCGATGCCCCGGCAGCTGCCGAAGAACAGGAGCTGGACTGGCTGCAGATGATGCCCAGGGACGAGCTGGCCGCGCTGGAACGCGGCGACGGCCCGGAAGTCGAGCACAACGGCAACCGGCGCATGCCGCAGTTCGGTACGTTCCGCACCGTGGACACCGTACTGCAGCGGCCGGTGCGCTTGCCGGGTTACGTGGTGCCGCTGGCCAACGCGCAGGACGGGCGGCTGACCGAATTCCTGTTCGTGCCGTACTACGGCGCCTGCATCCATGTGCCGCCGCCACCGCCGAACCAGATCGTGCACGTGGTGCTGCCGCGCCCGATCGAGATGCCGGACATGTATTCGCCGTTCTTCCTGGCCGGTACCCTGCGCGCCGAACGGCTGGACGATGATCTGGCCGGCTCCGCCTACACCATGCGCGATGCGCAGCTGAGGCCGTATGAACCGTAGCGTCCTGATCGGACTGACCTGCTGCCTGGGCCTGTTGGGGTGTACGCAGGCGGGCGGGGGAGCCACCACCGGCGCCGCAGCACCGGCACAGCCGGCCACGACCGAGGCGCCCATCGACCGCTGGGATGCACTGCGGCCCGACGAAGTGACCTACCAGCGTCCGCCGCCGCAGATCGGCCTGTCACGCAATGGCATGGACGGGGTGGGCGGGCTGATCGATGACACCGGCTCGGGCACGCCACCGGGGCAGGAGATCGACCATTCCAGCCCGGATCGCGCCAAGCAGTTCGGCTCTTCGCGCGTGGTCGACGCTGTCGACGGTCGCGCGGTGGATCTGGATGGCTACGTGGTGCCGCTGGGCACCAACGACGCGGGACTGGTTGAGGAACTGTTGTTCGTGCCGTTCTACGGGGCCTGCATCCATGTGCCGCCACCGCCACCGAACCAGATCATCCATGTGACCCTGGCCACGCCGATCGCACTGGGAGATCTGTGGGACCCGTACCGGCTTGCCGGCCGCCTGCAGGTCAAGCGCTTCGATGCGGATATCGCCAGCGCGTCCTACGACGCGGCGGCGGCGACACTGACGGCGATCCACAATTGAAGCGCACGCGTTGGATCATCGTTGCGGGCGTGTTGGTCACCAGCGTGGTGTTGCTGGTGTGGTGGCACCTGCGCGTCGACGTGACCGAGCCACCGGCGATCGCCTTCCCGGCACCCGCGACCGATGCCAGCCAGCGCATCGAACAACGCCTCGGCGAAGACCACGCTTTTCGCAACGACGTGCTGTTCCTGCTTGCGGCAACGTTGCGCGACCGCTGCCAGCCGGCACAGACGGGGCTGCTGGCGCGCATGGCCAATCGTGCATCGCTGCCGGTGCTGGCGGCGGTCAGTGCGGTGACCCAGCAGGATCCATCGCTGGACCGGCCGATCTACCAGTACATCCAGCACCGGGCCGATGCGACGCCGTGTGGCCAGCCGCTGCAGATGCCGTTGGCCGGTGGGCGCAGCATGGCCGTGGACATCGAGCAGTACGCGCGCACCTTCCCGGACAGCTATTTCGACCCGCAGCGCAGCAGCGAGCCGCGGGATTTCGGCGGCCTGTCGCTGCAGCAGCGGGCCGGTAACGCCTGCAACAGCGTGGTGTATTCGGTGTTGCCGCTGGGTGGCACCGATTGGCGATGCAGCAGCCTGCGCGCCAATGCGCGTGCGCGGGTGCGTGGGCTGTGCGAGGACGAACTGCGGCGCCAGCATGGGGGAACGGGCGGGGAACTGGACATGGCCGTGGGGCAGGGCATGCAGGGTGCGGTGGTGTCGGCGATTGCCGCGCTGCCGGAAGACTGCCGATAAGCGTTTACCAGTAGAGCCAGGCCATGCCTGGCTGGCGGTTCAGCCAAGCAGACTTGCCCCTACAGACCCTGAACTGGTGGATTCCGAAGATCATAACTATACAGGACATCCGGTATAGTTATGGCTGTACTCCATCCCACCAGGTTCTCCCATGGCTTTGTCCCAGCCCCTGGCCGGTGCTCCGGCCCTGTCGCGTGCCCGTCGCTGGGCGCTGTTGTTCACCGTCGCCGCCGGCCTGCTGCTGGTTACGCTCGACAACTCCGTGCTCTACACCGCACTGCCCACCCTGACCGAGGAACTCTCGGCCAGTGCCGGCCAGGCACTGTGGATCATCAACGCCTATCCGCTGGTGATGGCCGGCCTGCTGCTGGGCGCTGGCACGCTCGGTGACCGCATCGGTCATCGCCGCATGTTCCTGATCGGCCTGGTGGTGTTCGGCACCGCCTCGCTGGCGGCGGCCTTCGCCGACAGCGCCGCACAGCTGATCGCCGCCCGTGCGTTCCTGGCGGTCGGTGCAGCGGCAATGATGCCGGCCACGCTGGCGCTGATCGGCCTGAGCTTCCACGAAGAGCGCGAGCGCAACATTGCCATCGCCATCTGGGGTTCGGTGGCCATCGTCGGTGCGGGACTGGGTCCGATCATCGGCGGCTGGCTGCTGCAGCACTTCTGGTGGGGCTCGGTGTTCCTGATCAACGTGCCGGTGGTGGTGGTGGCCTTCGTCGCAACCCTGCTGCTGGCACCGGAAGGCCAGCGAGATACCTCGCGGCCGTGGGACCTGGTGTCTTCGTTGCTGGCATTGGCGGCGCTGTCCGGCCTGGTGCTGGCGATCAAGTCGCTGATCGCTACACCGCCGTCGTATGCGCTGGGTGCCGGTGCGCTGCTGCTGGCCGTCATCAGCGGCGCGGCGTTCGCACGTCGCCAGCAGCAGTTGCCGTACCCGTTGCTGGACTTCGCGATCTTCCGCAATCCGGCGTTCCTGGCCGGCACGCTGTCGGCGGTATTCACCCTGTTTGCGATGGCTGGCCTGCAGCTGGTTACCACCCAGCGTTTCCAGCTGGTGGCGTGCTTCACACCGCTGCAGGCAGGCCTGCTGGTATCGGTGGCGGCGCTGGGCAGCCTGCCGAGTGCACTGCTGGGTGGCAGCATTCTGCACCGCGTGGGCCTCCGCCCGCTGATCTGCGGCGGCCTGGCCGCAGGTGCTCTGGGTGTCGGCGTGGTGGCGTTCGGCTTCCCGCACGGCCTTGGCTGGGTGGTGGCTGGCATGGCGATCACCGGTTTCGGCATGGGCTCGGCCATCTCGGTGGCGTCCACTGCCATCCTCAACAATGTGCCGGCACACCGCGCGGGCATGGCCTCGTCGGTGGAAGAGGTGTCCTACGAATTCGGTGGCCTGCTGGCGGTGGCGATGCTGGGCAGCCTGAGTGCGGCAATGTACGGCGCCTTCCTGCCGGCCTCGGCCGACATGCCCGAGCTTGCCCGCGAAGGCTTCACCCAGGCGCTGCACGCGGCACGCGAAAGCGGGCAGGGCGAGTGGTTCGCACTGGCCACGGCCGCGTATGACCGCGGCTACCAGATCGTGCTGCTGGTGATCACGGTGGTGCTGGCAGTGGGCGCGGCGATCATCGCGCGCCTGCTGCGGGGGCGCGTCGGTGGCCGCGAGGGTGCGGCCGATCGCGTAAAATGACGCGATGAGAACCAGCAAGCGCGACCGCATCCTCGACGCCGCCGTCAACGTGATCAATCGTGACGGCGTGCGCGCGGTGACCTTCGAGTCGGTGGCGGCCGAGGCCAAGCTGACCCGCGGCGGCCTGCTGTACCACTTCCCGTCGCGCGAGGCGCTGCTGCGCGGCATCGACGAGCACCTGGTGCAGGCCTGGGAGACGTCGATGGAAACGCTGCTGGGCAAGCGTGCGGAGGAAGCATCTGCGCTGGAGCGCTACCAGACCTTCGTGCGCGTCTCGGCGCAGAGCGCCACCCGTGCCGAACTGATGTTCATGCTTGAATCGGCCGACCCGGACGCCGATGAGCGTCCGTGGGGACCGGCTGTGCGGCGCTGGGCACCGTTGCCGCCGTCGGCCGGACAGAATGACCCGGCCGCGCTCGACAACTTCGTGGCGCGGCTGGCCGCCGATGGCCTGTGGATCTACGAAGCGATGTACGAAGGGCAGCTGGATGAAAGCGTGCGCGGCCAGGTGGCGGAGCGCATCGCCGGGCTGCTGGCGAAGTCTGATGGGACGTCCAGCTGAGCCGTCGACCGACGCGGGGACGCCGCTCTTGGTAGAGCCGACCGCTGGTCGGCTGCTCACGAAAATCCCGCGCTTCGCGCGATAGTCGACCAGCGGTCGACTCTACCCCTCATCCATTTACCCAGCCTGCGCTGCGCTCGCGGCCAACCACGTCCTGGGCGACGCCCCCAAGCGCTTGCGGAACGCCTTCGACAACGACGCGGTATCGGCAAACCCCACCTCGATCGCCACCTGCTTGACCGCCACACCTGCCCGCAGCTGCGCGCAGGCCAGGCTCAGCCGCCAGTCGAGCAGATAGCTTGCCGGCGTGGCCTGCATCACCTCCTTGAACACGGCTGCGAACGCGCTACGCGACATGCCGGCGGTCGACGCCATGCGCGGCAGCGTCCATTCGTCCTGCGGCGCCTGGTGCATCGCCACCAGCGTGCGTGCCAGCCGCGCGTCGGACAGCCCGCGCATCAGCCCATGGCTGACGCCCGCCGCATCGGGATGATCCACCACCCAGCGCAGGATCTGGATCAGCGCCACTTCGAACAGCCGGTTGGTCAGCAGCCGCGAACCGCAGCGTTGGCGGTCGGCCTCGGTGAACAGCAGATGCAGGGTGTCGTCCAGTTCGCTGATCGCGGCCAGCGGCACCACCATCACCGGCGGTAGCGACTGCACGATAGGGTTGCGCGCGCCACCATCGAAGTCGAGCGTGGCGCAGGTGAAGTCGGGGCCATCCAGCGGCGCATTGAAGAACACGTGGTGCAGTGGCTGCGGGTACAGCAGCAGGCTCGGGGTGTCGATCTTCAACCGAGGCAGCGCGGTATCGCCATCGGGATGGCGGACCTCCATCTCACCCTGGCGCAGGATGTGCAGGAACGCGCGCCCGGGTTGCGGCTCGAACACCTGCCGTCCACACAGCGGGCCGCTGTGGAACAGCGCGGCCTGCACGCGGAAGCGTTCCAGAAGGGAGGACAGGCGGTCGGGTGCGGAGGTGTCGGTGGGTATGCGCATGGACGAATGGACAACATTTGTGGATTATTACGGTCAATAAGTCCGTCGAGTCTACCTAGGATGAGCGGGTCGTCCAATCCCGGGCGCTTTCCCAAGGAGATCCACCATGTCCCGTGTCCCCCTGATCGATGCCGCCAACACCACCGCCGACCGCCAGGCCCTGCTGGGCCAGGTCCACGCCGCCTTCGGTGCCACCCCGGCCATGTTCCGCGCGGTGGCCAGTTCGCCGGCCGCCCTGCAGAGCATGTGGGGCTCGTTCGGCGCACTGGGCGGCGGTCGCCTGTCGCCGCTGCTGGGCGAGCAGATCGCCGTCGCCATCGCCAACCGCAATGCCTGCGAATACTGCCTGGCCGCGCACACGGCGCTGGGTCGCAAGGCCGGCGCCAGCAGCGAGCAGATGGCTGCCGCGCAGATCGGCCAGTCCAGCGATCCGGCCACTTCGGCGGCGCTCGACTTCGCGCTGAAGGTGGTCGAGCAACGTGCGCAGATCGCCGACAGTGATGTGCAGGCGTTGCGCGCAGCCGGCTTCGATGACGAGCAGATCGTCGAGATCCTCGCCCATGTGGCGCTCAACCTGTTCACCAACTACGTCAACGTGGCGTTCGACGTGCCGGTGGACTTCCCGAAGGTGGCGCTGCGCTGAGGTACGGTCT
Source organism: Stenotrophomonas sp. STK17_22 (assembly GCF_051983905.1). Classification (NCBI taxonomy): domain Bacteria; kingdom Pseudomonadati; phylum Pseudomonadota; class Gammaproteobacteria; order Lysobacterales; family Lysobacteraceae; genus Stenotrophomonas; species Stenotrophomonas sp. STK17_22. The sequence continues at coordinate 2,844,597 of NZ_CP197010.1, read as the reverse complement.
GGCCCGGGTGGCAATGGGCCGCCCGGGCCGGTCGAAAGGGAGCAGACGGGGTGATCGGCGCTACCTGTCGTCCGCCTGCAGCCGCTCGGGGTGCGTATACACATTGAACCCGCTCTCCCGCGCGAATCCGACCAGGCACAGTCCGGCACTGCGGGCCAGGTCGATCGCCAGCGCGGTCGGCGCAGACACCGCTGCCAGCACGCTGGCACCCGCACGTATCGCCTTGCTGACCATCTCATAGCTGGCGCGGCTGGAAATCACCAGCAACCCACCGTCGATGGCGTGCTCGTTGTGATGGAGGGCGCCGATCAGCTTGTCCAACGCATTGTGACGGCCCACATCCTCGCGCACCCAGCCGATCCGCCCGCTGGCATCGGCCCAGGCCGCGGCGTGCGTCGATCCGCTCACCGCATTCATCGGCTGATGCTGCGCCAGCGTGGCCAGCGCGCGCTGCAATGCGGCATGCGGATAGGTGCGGCGCTCACGGATCTGCGGCAGCGGGCGCAGCACATCCTCCAGCTGGCGCGTGCCGCACAGGCCGCAGCCACCGCGACTGGGCAGCAGGCGGCCATTGGCCGGATCCAGATCGGCACCGGGTGCGTCTTCGGAAACGGTCATCTGCAGTTCGATGCCCTCCAGCTGCGGGCGGACCTCGATCGACAGCAGTTGCGAGGGCGCAGTGATCAGCCCCTCGCTGAGCGAGAAACCCAGCGCGAAGTCTTCCAGGTCGCAGGGCGTGGCCATCATCACTGCGAAGGCGGCGCCGTTGTAGCGCAGTGCAACCGGCACTTCCTCGGCCACCACGTCGACCTGCTGCTGGTGCCCCTCGCTGCGCCAGCGCTGCAACGGGCGCTGCGCCGTACCGGCAGGCGGGATGTGCGGCGGGGTCGAGTCAGGCATGCAGCGCGTCCGGGCAAGGGAAATACGCAGGTGGTGGACCACCTACGGCTTCGAGAATAGCGCAGTGGCCGGGCGCTGACGCGGGTGTAACCGTTGTCATGGCAGGCTGCGCTGAAAACAGCGTCTGCCTCTGGCGAAGCGGCCTTGTCCGTGCTTGACTGCGGGGCTGGCCGCGCTGCAGACGCCGTATCCGGCCCATCCCCCGCCGTTGATTGTTGTGCTCCTCCCGCCAGGTTCCCGAACATGTCCGAGCAGAAGCCGCCGCGTTACAAGCCCTACAACCAGCCGGCCGGTGGCTGGGGTGCCGCCGGCGCCACGGCCAAGGTGCTGTTGCAGCAGAGTGTGATCGGCAAGGGCTCGAAGGCGCTGCTGGCGATGAACCAGCCCGGTGGCTTCAAGTGCCCCAGCTGCGCGTTCCCCGATGCCGACGAACGCAAGAAACTGGAATTCTGCGAGAACGGTGCCAAGGCGCTGGCCTGGGAAGCCACCCAGTTCCGTGCTGGCCGCGAGCTGTTCGCCCAGCACACGGTCACCGAGCTGATGGCGCAGACCGACTACTGGCTGGAGATGCAGGGCCGGCTGACCGAGCCGATGCGCTACGACGCGTCCACCGATCATTACGTGCCGTGCAGTTGGGATGAGGCGTTTGCCTTGATCGGCCATCATCTGCAGGCGCTGGACAGCCCGCACCAGGCCGAGTTCTACACCTCCGGCCGTACACCCAACGAAGCCGCGTTCCTGTATTCGATCTTCGTGCGCGAGTTCGGCACCAACAATTTCCCGGACTGCTCGAACATGTGCCACGAGCCGACCAGTCGCGGCCTGCCGCCGGCCATCGGCGTGGGCAAGGGCACCATCGTGCTGCAGGATTTCGAGCACGCCGAGGCGATCTTCGTGATCGGCCAGAACACCGGCACCAATTCGCCGCGGATGATGAGCAACCTGGTCGAGGCGCGCAAACGCGGCATCCCGATCGTAGCGGTCAATCCGATGCCCGAGCGTGCGTTGATCCGTTTCGCCGAGCCGCAGGATGTGGTGCAGATGGCCACGTTCGGTTCGACCGAGATCACCAGTGAGTTCGTGCACATCCGCATCGGCGGCGATCTGGCCCTGATCAAGGGCATGATGAAGGTGATGTTCGAACGCGAGGCGCAGGGTGAGCGCGTGCTCGACCATGAGTTCCTGTCAGAACACACGGTGGGCCTGGAGGCGCTACGCGAAGACGTGCTGGCGCAGGACTGGGACGAGATCGTGGAGGTCTCCGGCATCACCCAGGCGCAGATCCGTCGCTGCGCCGAGATCTACATCCGCTCCAAGGCCACGGTGATCTGCTATGGCATGGGCCTGACGCAGCATCAGTATGGTTCGACCCTGCTGCAGCAGGTGGCCAACCTGCTGTTGCTGCGTGGCAACTTCGGCAAGCCCGGTGCCGGTATCGGGCCGATCCGTGGCCATTCCAACGTGCAGGGCGACCGAACCGTCGGCATCGACGAGAAACCCAAGCCGGCCTATCTGGACCGCGTACAGCAGGTGTTCGGCTTCGATCCGCCGCGCGAGCACGGTCATCACGTGGTCGAATCGATCGAGGCGATGCTGGACGGCAGCGCCAAGGTGTTCATCGGTATGGGCGGCAACTTCATCCACGCCGTGCCCGATACACCGCGCGCGTACGAGGCCATGCGTGGCCTGGAGCTGACGGTGGGCATCGCCACCAAGCTCAATCGCGGTCATCTGGTACACGGCCGCGATGCCTTGATCCTGCCGGTAGTCGCGCGTTCGGAGCGCATCGTTACGCCTGCCGGCGAGCAGTTCGTCACCATCGAGGACGCGATGTCGAACGTGACCGCTTCGCGCGGCGTGCTCGAGCCGGTCAGCACGGACGTGCTCCCGGAGGTCGAGATCGTCTGCCGCATGGCGATGGCAACATTGCCGCACAGCAAGGTCGACTGGGCGGGGTGCATGCATGACTACGCTCCCATCCGGGAGCTGATCGCGGCGGTGTACCCGGAGATCTACACCGGCTTCAACGAGCGCATCCAGCAGCCGCACGGCTTCCACCTGGACATTCCGCCGCGCCGCCGGGTGTGGCCCACGCCCAACGGCAAGGCCAACATCCTGGTGATGCCAGGCCTGGACGTGGACGCGCCGGTGGACGATCCCGGGATGCTGCGGTTGGCCACGGTGCGCTCGCACGACCAGTACAACACCACCATCTACAGCTACAACGACCGCTACCGCGGCGTGTACAACGATCGCATGGTGCTGTTCATGAACATCGAGGACCGGCTCGCGCGCGGGCTGGAGAAGGAGGCGTTGGTCTGCCTGGAGACGATCAGTGGCGACGGAGTGCAGCGGCGCATCGAGGGCCTGACCGTGCTGGACTACCCGATGCCGCGCGGCGCCCTGGCCGGTTACTACCCCGAGTTGAACCCGCTGCTGCCGCTGGACTACTACGACCGGGTCAGCGGTACCCCAGCGGCCAAGTCGATCCCGGTGCGGATGAGCGCAATGGTGGCGGCGATTGCGTGACGCGCGCATCGGCTATCATCAGCGGGTGAATCTGCCTGGCCTTCTGCTGCGATGGATGTTGCTTGTTGCCCTGGTGCTGAATGCACCGGCGCTTGCGGTTGCCTCATCCTCGTACGCGGCGCAGTCCAGCGCGGACCACTGCGCCGCACCGCATCCGGCGGCCATGGCCGGATGTTGCGACGAGGCAGCATCAACGGTCTGCCAGAGCAATGAGTGTGAATGCCCGCCGGCCAGCCTCGGCATGCTGGCCGCCCTGAGCGGAACGCCAGCGTTACCCTGGCGCGAGGCGCCTTTGCCAGCCAGCACCCAGCAACGCGCACCGCCGCCGTTGCCGGATCCGCTACGGCCGCCCATCGTGTGATTCCCTGCAGGCCTCAAGCGCCTGCCGTAGCTGCTCGACTCATTCTCGACTCTGCCTGTGCCTTCGGTGCGCAGGCAGCGGGCCGCGTTGCCCGCATCTGCAAAGGAATCAACACCATGAACCGTTCTCTCTCCCTCGGCCTGCTGCTGGGCACCGTGCTGGCCACCACCGCCTGCGCGCGTGCTGCCGAAGAATCGCCTGCTGCGCCGGTTGCCAGCCAAGCCCCGCCGGCACCGATCAAGGCCAGCCCGTCGCAGGTGGATCCGGCACTGCCCATCGCCATCGTGCACAAGACCGCCAGCTGCGGCTGCTGCGGCATCTGGGTCGACCACCTGAAGGCCGAAGGCTTCCAGGTGGATGTTCGCGATACCGATGACATGAACCCGATCAAGGTCCGGCTGGGTGTGCCGGTCGGCAAGGCGTCCTGCCACACCGCCGAGATCGGTGGCTACGTGGTTGAAGGCCATATCCCGGCCGAGGACATCAAGCGACTGCTGGCGGAGCGGCCGGCCGCGCGCGGCCTGGTGTTGCCGGGCATGCCGGCCGGCTCGCCGGGCATGGAAATGCCGGACGGCTACGTGCAGCCGTACACCGTTGAACTGGTGCGCAACGATGGCACCACCGAGCCGTTCGCGCAGCACGGCCAGGGCGGCTGACAGGCGGCGGTGCCGGTCGTCCTGACCGGCACCCCTCGGAGAGCCGAGCCCACCCTCGGCATGCTCTTTGTAGAGTCGAGCCATGCTTGTATGTTCCTCCCGGCTCCTACGCGGTATGTAGGAGCCAGGGTGGAGGGACCGTCAAGCATGCATCTGCGGATACTAGCCGACAGACGAGTCGAGCGATCCCCATCCCGCACACGAACGTCGATAAAGGATCGTACGGCCCCCAAAGGGGATCGTCGATGTAGGCAAGCTAACGTCGGTGCGGTACCACCCCAGCCCCTTAAAGATAGCTGGGAGCCGTACAAATGTCTGATTCTCTCGATATTGGCGTGGACGTGGACTCCAAGGAGTTCGTACCGGCAGTGGCCGACCGCAAGGCCGGCGACAGGATCGCCAACACCCGGGCCGGCATAGCCCAGTGGCTCAACACCTTGCCCCAGCGATGCCGGATTGGCATGGAGGCGACGGGGCGGTACTACGAGTTGTTGGCTCGGATGGCTGGCCAGGCAGGCCACGTTGTCTATGTGATCAATCCACGTCTGATCAAGCACTACGGCCGGGCGACGGGCTCGCGTGGCAAGACGGACGCCATGGACGCCGAAGCGATCGCCCGGTACGTGAAGAAGGAGAACGATCGCCTGCGTGAATACGTACCGCGTACCGATGAGCAGCAGCAGATGCACGATTTGCTGCGCAAGCGGCAGACGCTGGTAAAGACACGCGCGCGCCTGGAGCAATCCTTCGGGGTAAGCAAAAGTGCCCCCGGGGAGCTGTCAGATCTGTTCTGCGCTCTGGCTGGGACGCTGTCCGAGCTGGAAAGCGAACTGCAGCGCTTGGGTCGCGATGGAGAGCATGGCACGCTCTACAAGCGCCTGTTGACCATCCCTGGTATCGGCCCCGCCGTCGCCGCTCACCTGATTTACTACATGACGCGCTGGCCGTTGGCCAACGCCAACGCGTGGATCGCCTGCACCGGCCTGGATCCCCGGCCTAACGAGTCTGGCGGCAGAACGGGACGGCGTCGGCTGTCCAAACAGGGCGCGCCAGTGCTGCGCCAGATGCTCTACATGGCCGCCATGGGGCTCAAGCGGTGTCGTCGGGGGCAACCGCTCTACGACGAGCTGTCAAAACGCGGTCACCCCAGCACCGCCGTCTTCAACATCCTGGCCAGAAAGCTGGCCAGGATCGCCTGGGGTGTCTTCAAAAGCGGCCGGGACTTCGATCCGGCGATGCTGAAGGTGGGTCAAGCCTGCTTCCAGCAGGCTTGACCACGAACATAGGATCTCGACTGCTCTGCTTCAGTCGAGCAAGCTCGACTCTACAGAATCAGCGGGCCCCGGCTGTTTCCTTGGCCAGCTGTGCGTCGAACTTCTGTTCGGCCGCATCCGCGTAGGCCTTGCAGGTCAGTGCCTTGGCGCTGGCCTTGCTGCCGGAGGCGTAGTCCCAGTTGCTGGCACCCGGATGAGGGGTCAGCAACACGTCACAGGGCAACGCCCGCACCGTCGCGAAGCTGCGTTTGTAGTCATCGACCAGGCGCGGATAGCGCGCATTGCCCTGCAGCTGGTAGCCCGGTGCACTCAGGCTGTCGGCGTAGGCGATGCGCACCGGCTTGCCCTCGCGGGTATCGCTCCAGGTCCACGCGGTGCTGCCCGGGGTGTGCCCGGGCATGAAGTGGGCTGTGAATTCGATGCCGCCCACCTCGACCACCTCGCCATCCATCACGATGCGGTCTGCACTGGCAGGCGGGTAGGTGATGCCATCGCCGAAGTGCAGATCGTCGCTGCCACCGCGCGCCAGCAGCACCGCCGATTCGGCGTTGGCCGCTACTTTGGCGCCCGTACGGCGCTTCAGCTCCGCCACCGGCCCGGCATGGTCGGCGTGTGCATGGCTAAGCAGGATCAACCGCAGGTCCTGCGGGGCCACGCCGCGCGCCTTCATGTTGCTGATGAGGTGGCCGGCCATCTGTGGCATGCCGCCGTCGAGCAGTACCGCGCCGTCAGCGGTCTGCACCAGCAGGGCGGTCAGGTCCTGCGTGCCGATCTGCCAGGTGTGGTCGGCAATCTGCAGCGGTGCCATCGGCTGCAGCCACGAGGCGTCCACGGTGTAGGCCCGCAGCTGCGGCAGTGGTGTCTCGGCGCCACTGGCGTGCGCGATCGGGAGAGCAGTGACCAGGGCGAAGGCGAGCGGGGAAAAACGCATGGTTCACGTCCGTTTGAAGGAGGCCCAGAAACTAGCATGGGCCTCCTTCATCGCGTCGCGCATAGATTTCATGGCTCCCATAAGGGCGCCATGGATCAGTACCGGTACTGCCACCCCAGCGTCACCACCCGGCCACGGCCCGAGAAATAGCTCGGGTTCGACGGCGTGGTCTGCGAGTAGTAGCTGATGTACTGCTTGTTCGTCAGGTTCTGCACGCCCAGCGTGAAGGCGTGCTTGTCCAGCGCATAGCGTGCGACCAGATCCACCGTGGTGTAGCCCTTGAACTCGGCCACGCGTGTCCCCTGCAGGTCGAAGTCGCGGTCGAAGGCATGGCTGGCCTGCAGGCGGGTGCTCAGCTGCGGCGTCCAGTTCTGTTCCCAGAACGCTGTCAGCCGGTTTGGCGCGATGTTGACGCCAGCTAGATCGCTGTCGAGACGCCCATCGACGTTGGCGTCGTAGCGACCGTTGGCGCGTGCATAACCCAGGCCCAGCCGGCTGTCGCCCAGGCGCAGGCGCAGGTTGCTTTCGAATCCTTCCACGCGGGTGGCCTGGCGCTGCACCGCATAGGCGTCGATGCCCGGATCGTAGATCAGCACCGAGCCCAGCTTGGATTCGGAGGTGTAGTAGGCGATGTCACCGCTGAAACGGCCATCGTCGTACTCCAGGCCGATCTCGCGGTTGTCCGACACCACCGGTGACAGATCAATCAGATTGTCCACGCGCTGGCCGTCGCGGTTGATCGCGCGCAGTACGCGGCCGACGTCGGCCACGGTGTAGCCTTCCGAATACGAGGCGTAGGCGTTGAGACGGTCATTGATGTACCAGACCGCGCCGAAGTTGGGCAGGGTCTCGCTCATGGTCGGCTTGCCGCCAGCCACCTTGCGTGCGCCGTAGCGGGGCAGGGTGGTGTAGTCGCCTACTTCCAGCTCGCCCTTTTCGTAGCGCAGGCCGCCGGACAGCATCAGGTGGTCGGTTGGCCACCAGTGCAGCTGCAGCAGCGGCGACAGGCTCTGGTAGGTCGTCTGCGGCACCCAGTTCATGCCGCTGGCCAGCAGCACCTGGTGGGTGCGGTCGCGCAGGCCGTCTAGGCCCAGGGTCACGTCCAGCGTGGTGTCGGCGATGCGGGCCCAGCTCTGGGTCAGCTTGAAGCCGCGCTTGTCCGATTCGTTCTGGGTCTGGTCCCAGGCGGCGTTGGCGCCGGTGTTGCCCCACGGATCCCACTGGCTGGCGCCATAGCGGCCTTCGAAGTCGACCGCGAACGCCTGTGCCTGGAAACGGCCACCGAGCAGATCGGCGGCGCTGTAGTCCAGCGTCAACGAACGCGAGCGGTTCATCGGTGGATCCAGCGGCGTATCGCCGGGCACCGAAAGGGTCGGGCGGCCGGTGCGGTAATCACCGTTCACCGCCAGGTAGTTGTCCAGCCCGCGCAGCTCGTAGCGGTTGGCCATCAGCTGCAAGCGGTGGCCCTCGGCAATGTTCCAGCCCAGCTTGGCGAACACGTTCGACGAGGTCGAATCCATCAGTTCGCCCTGCGCGTTGGTACCGATCGAACGGCCCTCACCGTCGTGGTACAGGCCCTGCTTCTCATAGGCCAGGCCGGCCACCAGATCGAACTGCTCGCCGCGTACGCCGACCAGTGCCGAGCCGCGCTGGCCGTTGTCATCACGGCGGCTGGGCAGGGCCGAGCTGTAGCTGACGTTGGTGTCGAGCAGGAAGGCGCCGGGCTCGCTGGGCGCGCTGCGGGTGATGATGTTGACGATGCCACCGGTACCGCCGATGCCTTGCAGCGCGTTGGCGCCGTGGATGACCTCGATGCGTTCGATCATGGCCGGATCGATGGTGTGCGAATCACGTGAGCCATCGCGCAGTGGCGTCGACTGCGGAACGCCGTCGACCATGTACAGGATGCCGCGGCCGCGCATGGTTTCGCCGTAGTTGGACATCTTCTCGCGCGCTGGGGCAAACGCCGGGATCTGTGACGAGAGTACGCGCGAGACATCCGAGCCCAGCGCCAGCTGCTGCGCGATGTCCTCGCGGGTCAGCACGGTGATGGTGTTGGGCATGGCGGTCTCGCCCTGCGGCATGCGCGCGGTCGAGGCCGATACCGTGACCCGGGCCAGCGAAGTGGTCGTGGCTGGGGACGCTGCCGATGACGCGGCCCGGGCCGGAGCGCGGGGCTTGGGGGATGCCGGCGCAGCACTCACCACGAACACCCCCGGCGAGCGCTCCTGCATCGCCAGGCCTTGCCCGGCCAGCAGGCGCTGCAGGGCGTCGTGCGGGGTGTAGCGGCCGTCGAGGGCGGGCGCGTTGCGGCCGCTCACGCTGTCGGCAGCGAACAGCAGCTGGATGCCACTCTGGCGCGCCAGCGAGTTGAGCGAAGCCTGCAGCGGGCCGGCCGGCAGGTGCAGTTCGACAGGTGCGGACGCAGCGGTCTGCGCGGTGGCGGGCAGCGCCGCACACAGGCAGGCGGCGAGCAGGGTGGGGGCCAGCCGGCGCAGCGCGGCGGGCGGAACAGGGCGGGTCATGCGGGGGTCCTTCGGAAGGGTTCAAGCACTTGCCGGATGGGACGGCGCGCAACCCACCCTCGGCGTGGCAATCAATCGCGGGCGCGCAGATGCAGGCTGCCGTCGGCGGCGGTATGCACCTGGACCGGCAGGATCTCCGGCAACAAGGCGACCGCCGTCTCGGCACGATCGGCATCGAACACGCCCGACACCTGCAGCGGACCCAGTGCCGGGTCGTCCAGCACGATCGGACGGTCGTGATAGCGCTGCAGGATGCGCAGCACCTCGCTCAGTGGCATGCGGTCGAACTGCAGCCGGCCGGTGGTCCAGTCGGCCCGGTCCGGGTCCACAGCTTCCGGCGGAGACAGCGAGCCTGGCTGGGCCAGCAGGCGCTGCCTCGGCTTCAGGCGCTGCTCGGTGCCGCCGCCATCCACGCTGACACCGACCTCGCCGCGCCACAGCGTGACTTCGCTGAGATCGCCCTGGCGGTCAACATCGAACACCGTGCCGTAGTTGCGTACCTGTACCGGCCCTGCATCAACCTGGAAGCGGCGCCACGCCGAATGCTGCACCTCGAAGCGCGCATGGCCCTGCGCCAGCAGCACCTGCCGCGAACGCAGATGGCGACGGACCTGAAGGTGGGTTCCCGCGTCGAGCAGCACGCGGCTGCCGTCCGGCAGCTCGATGTCGCGGCGCTCGCCGACGGCGGTCTGGTAGTCACGCACCTGCCAGGCCGGGTCGGTCAACAGCAGCGCTCCGGCCGCAAGCAACAGCACCGGCAGTACCCGTTTTGCGCCAGATCCGCCGCGCCGCCGCTGCAACTGCTCCGGGCCTGGCAACGGGAAACGCTCCTTCAGTGCCTCCCGGTGCTGATCGAGCATGTCCTCGGCGGACGGTTCGGTGGGCGCCGACGGCGGTGCCGGATCGGGTGATACAGGACTCACCGCAGCGCACCGTGCAGCTGGCAGTCGGCCATGGCCAGGCGCAGATGACGTTCCACCGCCTTCAGGCCGATGCCCATCCGCTGCGCCACCTCGGCCTGGGGCAGCTCGTGGATCTTGTGCAGGATGAACACCTGCTGCCGCCGGCAGGGCATGCGCTCGATGCTGGTAGTCAGCCGCTGCAGCGCCTGCTGGCCCTGCGCCTGGCGCTCGGGTCCGGGGCGCTCACAGGCGCCTTCGGGAAGCTCGGCGCGGGGCTCCACCCAGTGCCGGCGCAGGTCCTCGGCGCGGCAGCGGTCGACCGCCGCATCGTGGGCGATCCTGCGCAGCAGCGCGATCGGTTGGCGGGCGTCATGCGCGGCCGTGCGTTCCAGCAGGCGCACACAGACATCGTGCACCACTTCGCGGGCCAGCCCGGGCGAGCGGAACCGGCGATGCAGGTAGTCCACCAGTTCCTCGTAGTGGCGCACCAGCGAGGTCACCAGCGGCAGCGCAGGTGGGCGGGGAAGTGTCGGCTGGGACATCCGGACGGGCAGCAAGGGTGAAAGGCGGGTGCCGGGAGGTCATCCCTGCGCAATGACGCAATACTAATGGGAACTGTTCTCGTTTGCTATGCCGCGATCGTCAGGGCGATTGTTCGCCGCGCCTGGAAAGTGAATCCACGATCATCGGCTGGAGCGCAGAATCGCCCACGGCTAGCCTGCCTGCAGGCTCAAGGAGGTGGACCATGCATGTGCTTCTGGTGATGGTGGGTGGCGTCGTGCTGCTTGGGGTGTTCCTGCTGTTCGGGCGGCTGTGGAGCGTGGGCACCTCACAGCTGCCCACGGCCCTGATCGCGTTCATTGCCACCTGGCTGCTGGTGACGGTGGCCAACCTGTGGGTAGGCGTCAGCAAGGCCGGCTACGGGATGCGCGAAGAACTGCCGATCCTGCTGCTGGTGTTCGCGGTGCCGGCCCTGCTGGCCGGTCTGCTCTACTGGCGCCTGGCGCGCTGAAGGACAGCCATGAGTACACGACTGCGATTGCCGGCCCTGCGCCAGCGCGATGGCCACCATGCGCGCGTGACCTACGAAGAGCTGTTCTTCGACCTGGTCTACGTGTTCGCGGTCACCCAGCTCAGCCACCACCTGCTGCACCACCTGGACCTGGCCGGCGTGCTGCAGACCCTGGTGCTGTGGTTTGCGGTGTGGCTGGGCTGGCAGTACGCCTGCTGGGTCAGCAACTGGTTCGATCCGGAAGCACCGCGCATCCGCGGCCTGCTGTTCGCCACCATGCTGCTGGCCTTGTTGATGTCCTCGTCCATTCCCGAGGCCTTCGCCGACCGTGCCTGGGTGTTCGCCGGCGCCTACGCCACCATGCAGGTCGGGCGTACCGCCTTCGTGCTGTTCGAGGTTGGCCGCACGCACCCGCTGGCGCCGAACTTCCGCCGCATGCTGGCCTGGGTGAGCGTGTCGGCCTGCTTCTGGCTGGCAGGTGCGGCAGCCGAGGGCAATACGCGGTTGGCGCTGTGGGCGGTGGCAGTGGCGTGCGAATACGTCTCACCGATGTTCGGCTTCGCGTTCCCGGGGCTGGGTCGTTCGCACACCCGCGAGTGGACCATCGAGGGCGGGCACCTGGCCGAGCGCTGCCAGCTGTTCGTCATCGTCGCGCTGGGCGAGACGCTGCTGGCGACCGGTGGCGTGCTCAGCGAGGTCGAACAGTGGAGTGGGGCGGTGGTGTCGGCGGTGCTGGCAACGTTCGCCGGCACGATCGCCATGTGGTGGCTGTACTTCGGCATCTCCAGCCGCGACGCCACCGAGGCCATCAGCCATGCCGAAGACCCGGGCCGGATGGGGGCCAACTTCCACTATGTGCACGCGTTGCTGATCGCAGGGATCATCGCTACGGCGGTGGGCAATGACCTGGTCATGGACCACCCGCATGCTGTGGTGACGCCGGTGTATGCGGCCGTGCTGGTGGCCGGCCCGTTGATCTACCTGCTGGGCAGCGCGCTGTACAAGCGGGTGGTATACGGGCGCGCACCGTACTCGCATCTGATCGGCGCGGTGGCGCTGGGCGTGCTGGGCGTGGTGTTGCCGCAGACCCATCTGTTGGCCGCTGGCTGGTTGACCAGTGCGGTGCTGCTGGCGGTGGGGTTGATGGATACGCGGTTGAAGCACCGTCTGCAACGGGCGTGATCAGCCCTCTGCCGGGTAGAGTCGAATGTTGGTCGACTGCTCTTCCACAAGGTTGTGGAAAATCCCGTGCTGCGGGCGATAGTCGACTGACAGTCGACTCTACCGCCGCCCTCTACTGTCTGAGGTGACCTGGCCGAGCGCGGCGGCCATTGCCGCAAGCTTGCCGACCGTGTTGAGGTTGCGGGCGGTGCCTTGCTGGGCACAGGGAATCCGCAGGCGTGAGTCGGCCATGCCGTCGCCATAGTGGACGAAGATCTCGCGGGTACCCAGCGCCAGCTGCTCATCGCGCAGGCCGGTCACCCCGGTCAAGGGATCGGCGGGCAGTACCTCATCAACGAACAGCGCGACCACGCGATTGCCGGCGGCATGTGGGAACGGATTGCCGGCGGCAACCGCCGCGATCTCGGCTGCCGAGCGCACCAGCACACCCACCGGTTTTCCTGCATAGGCCTGCAGCCGTTGGCCAAGGGCTTTCCGCACGCCCTCTTCGTCAAGTCCGCTGCGGAACACCACGTTGCCGCTGGCGATATAGGTGCGGACGTCGGTGAAGCCTGCGTCTTCGCACATCGCCACCAGTTCAACCATCGGCAGCTTGCCGGTACCGCCGACATTGACTGCTCGCAGCAGCGCGACATGCACGCTCATGGGGAACCTGCCTGCAGGCGGTCGTACATGCGTACCAGATCGACCAGCGTACGCGCGCCCATCTTGCGCATCACCTGCGCGCGGCGCACCTTCACCGTGATCTCGCTGACCCCGAGGTCACCGGCGATCTGCTTGTTGAGGCGGCCGCGCACCACGCCATCGACCACCTCGCGCTCGCCGGGGTTGAGGGTGTTCCAGCGCTGCTGCAGGGCATCGAGTGCCTCGCCATCGCGACGGCGCTGGCGGTCGATCTCGATGCCCTTGTGGATAGCATCCAGCAGCTCCTGGTCACGGAACGGCTTGGTCAGGAACTCGATGGCACCGTCCTTGATCGCGTTGACGCCCATTGCGATGTCGCCGTGGCCGGTGATGAACACCACCGGCAGCTGCAGGCCGTGGCTGCCCATCGTGCGATGGAACTCCAGCCCGCTCTGACCGGGCATGCGCACGTCCAGCACCAGGCAGGCCGGTGCGTCTTCCAGTTCGTGTTCGAGGAACGCCTGGGTGGAGGCGAAGGCCCTTACCTGCAGGCCCATCGAGGCCAGCAGGTCTTCCAGCGCGGCGCGCACCGACGGATCGTCGTCGATCACGTAGACGATGGGTGCCGGGTCGGTGATGGGTGCAGCGGGCTTACGCATGGGGGAGTTCCGTGGCGATGGGCAGGTCGAACACAAAGCAGGCGCCGCCACCTGCCGGTCGTTCGGCGCGGATCTGGCCGTCGTTGGCCTCGATCATCGAACGACTCAGGCTCAGACCGAGGCCCAGGCCGTGCGACTTGGTGGTCCAGAACGCATCGAACACACGCTCGGGATGATCGGCGGGCAGGCCGACACCACGGTCGCGCACACTGAGGCTGACCCGCTGGCCGTCACGCCGGGTCAGCAGCGACAGGCGCCGGTCGGCGGCGGGCACGGCTTCCATCGCGTCCACCGCATTGAGGATCAGGTTGCCGATCACCTGCTGCACCTGCACGCGGTCGGCCTGCACCAGTGGCAGGTCGGCGTCCAGCAGCAGGGCCACGGCCACGCCGTGCTGGTCCAGCTCGCTGCGCGACAGTGCCAGCATTTCCTCCACCGCCTGGTTCAGATCGAAGGCGCGCCGTTCCGGTGCGGCACCCTGGGTCAGGCCGCGGATGCGGGCGATCACGTCACCGGCGCGATGCGCGTCGGCCAGGATGCGGGCCACGGTCTGCCGTGCCTTGTCCACGTTCGGTGGGTCCTGTGCCAGCCAGCGCTGGCAGGCTTCGGCGCTGCTGGCGATGGCCGCCAGCGGCTGGTTCACTTCATGTGCGATGGAGGTGGTCAGCTCGCCCACGGTCGATGCGCGCGCCACTCGCAGCAGGCGGCCCTGTGCCTCCTGCACTGCGGCTTTGGCCGCTTCCATCTTCAACGCCAGGTAGGTGGTGATGCCGATCACCAGCATGCCGATCACCGAGTTGACCAGGCCGATGCGGTAGGTGCCGAAGCGGGTGAGGAAGAAGCTCAGGGCGGTGAGTGCGATGCAGGCGATGGCCAGGCTGATCAGCCCGCGCGTGGCGAGTACGCGCGATGCGGCGAGGATGACCGCTGCGTAGAAGCAGGCTGCCGCCACGGCGTAGTCGGTGACGGTATCGACCAGGAAGATCGCCGCCATCACGACGATCAGGGCCAGCAGCACCAGCGGGCGACGGGGCGACAGCGATGGCATCGGAACGGCTCCCGGGCGTGGGGGGAAAGGATAGCAAAGCCGCCTTGGGTGGATGCGGGCACCCACCAAAGCGATGCCTGGTAGTGCCGGCCGCTGGCCGGCAGCTGCAGGATCGTCCCGGAGATCATGAGGTTGCCGGCCAGCGGCCGGCACTACCCAGGTCTGTGCCGACCCAGGTCGGCACAGACCAATGTGGTGCATGCGGGCTGTTGGTAGATGCCGACCTTGGTCGGCAGGCTCTGGCAGCAGTCGTGGCATCTGAGGGTTCTGTGCCGACCAAGGTCGGCACCTACCAAGCGGTGCACGATGTTGCCGGCCAGCGGCCGGCACTACTCATCCAGGCTGGCGTTCCAGAACCCCTGCAGGACACCGGGCGTGGTCGCCAGCGTGGCCAGCACCGCATCCAGTTCACCGGCATCCACCGTGGTGGCATACAGCACCGCTTCGATCTCCACGTCGCGCTCGCCGAACGGGCGCTGGTCCACCGCGCGCACCGGGTAGTGCGCCTGCTCCAGCAGCAGCAACAGCTGGTCCAGCACCTCGGCCTGCTGCTCGCGCTGGCAGACCACGTTGATCGCATAGGTCGCCTCGCTGAACGCCTCCGGCAACGGCTGCCGCTGGATGCGGTTCACTACCGGCCGCAGCAGGGTATTGGCGGCCAGCACGAACACCGCCGCCAGCACCGCCTCTGGCAGCAGCTTGATACCCGCACAGGCACCCACCGCCGCCGAGCCCCACAGGGTGGCGGCGGTATTGAGGCCAGACACCTGTGCGCCGTCCTTCATGATCGCGCCGGCACCGAGGAAGCCCACACCGGAGATCACATAGGCCACGACATGCAGCGGCGACGGCGGACCGCCGTACAGGTCGTGGAAGCGCACGGCCAGGTCGACGAACACCGCCGCACCCACCGCCACCAGGGTATTGGTGCGCAGGCCGGCGGTGCGTTGGCGCAGCTGCCGCTCCAGGCCGATGACGGTGCCAAGCACGAACGCCACCGACAGGCTGATCAGCGAGCTCAGGGTTGCGCCGGCGTTGAACGCCGGCAGGTTCGGATTGATGTCCATTGTGTTTCTCCCTGGACCAGGCGGCGGGCGCTTACTGCCAGCCGTAACGACGGATGTAGATCTTCTTCAGCACGGTGGTCAGCACCGCGTAGCCGAACAGGATCGCCACCAGGAACGGCCAGTAGCCGGTCGGCAGGGCCTGCAGCTTGAAGTAGCCAGCCAGCGGGCTCATCGGCAGGGCCACGCCGATGGCCATGATCAGGCCGGTCATCACCAGCAGCGGCGGCGCGGCGATGCTCTGCAGGAACGGCACCTTCGGCGTACGGATCATGTGCACGATGAGCGTCTGGGTCAGCAGGCCCACCACGAACCAGCCGGACTGGAACAGGCCCTGGTCGGCCGGTGTGCGCGCATCGAACACGTACCACATCAGCGCGAAGCAGCTCAGGTCGAAGATCGAGCTGATCGGTCCGAAGAACACCATGAAGCGCCCAATGTCTGCCGGGTTCCACTTCAGCGGCTTGCGCACCAGCTCCTCGTCCACGTTGTCGAACGGAATGGCGATCTGCGAGATGTCGTACAGCAGGTTCTGCACCAGCAGCTGCAGTGGCAGCATCGGCAGGAATGGCAGGAAGGCCGAGGCCACCAGCACCGAGAACACGTTGCCGAAGTTGGAGCTGGCGGTCATGCGGATGTACTTCAGCATGTTGTTGAACGTGCGCCGGCCCTGGATGACACCTTCCTCCAGCACCATCAGGTTCTTTTCCAGCAGGATGATGTCGGCGGCCTCCTTGGCGATGTCCACCGCGCTGTCCACGCTGATGCCGATGTCCGCCGCACGCAGCGCCGGTGCATCGTTGATGCCATCGCCGAGGAAACCGACCACCTTGCCCTGCGCACGCAGCTCGCGCACCAGGCGCTCCTTGTGCAGTGGCGTCAATCGAGCGAACACACGATGGTGGTGCAATGCGCGCGACAACGCGCCGTCATCCATGCGCTCGATCTGCGGGCCGGTCAGGATGGTGTCGGCCTCCAGCCCGACCTGGGCACAGACGCGGGCGGTGACCAGCTCGTTGTCGCCGGTGAATACCTTCACCTCTACGCCATGCGCGGCCAGCGCCTGCAGCGCCTGCGCAGCCGATTCCTTCGGCGGATCCAGGAAGGCCACGTAGCCGACCAGGGTCAGTCCGCATTCGTCGGCCTGCGAGTACACGGTCTGGCTGGCAGCAGTTTCCTTCATCGCCACTGCCACCACGCGCAGGCCCTGTTCGTTCAGTTCCTCGGTGGTCTGCCGCACGCACGCCAGCCGCTGCTCATCCAACGGCTTGTCCTCGCCGTTCTCGCGCACCGTGCTGCATACCGCCAGCATCTCTTCCACCGCACCCTTGCAGATCAGCTCATGGTGGTCCTCGCGTTCGGACACCACCACCGACATACGGCGGCGCTCGAAGTCGAACGGGATCTCATCCACCTTGTGGTAGTCCTGCGACAGCCGCAGCGAGCTCTGCAGCTCCACGTGCTCCAGCACCGCCCGGTCGAGCAGGTTGATCAGCCCGGTCTGGAAATGGCTGTTGAGGTAGGCGAACTTCAGCACATCCTCCGAATCGTGACCGAACACGTCGGTGTGCCGTTCCAGCGCGATCTTGTCCTGGGTGAGGGTGCCGGTCTTGTCGGTGCACAGCACTTCCATCGCGCCGAAGTTCTGGATTGCATCCAGGCGCTTGACGATCACCTTGCGCCGCGACAGCAGCACCGCGCCCTTGGCCAGGGTGGAGGTGACGATCATCGGCAGCATTTCCGGCGTCAGGCCTACCGCCACCGACAGTGCGAACAGAAACGCCTCGGTCCAGTCGCCCTTGGTCCAGCCGTTGATCAGCAGCACGAACGGCACCATCACCAGCGCGAAGCGGATCAGCAGCCAGCTGACGCTGTTGACGCCGGCCTGGAACGCGGTCGGCGCGCGGTCGGTGGCGGTGCTACGCTGGGCCAGGGTGCCGAAGTAGGTACGGTTGCCGGTGGCCAGCACCACGGCGGTGGCGGTGCCGGACACCACATTGGTGCCCATGAACAACAGGTTGTGCTGCTCCAGCAGACCGGCCAGGCCATCGCCCGGGTGCGCGAACTTCTCCACCGGCAGCGACTCGCCGGTCATCACTGCCTGCGCCACGAACAGGTCCTTGGCGGTCAACACGCGGCAGTCGGCCGGAATCATGTCGCCGGCGGACAGCACGATGTGATCACCGGGCACCAGCTCACGGATCGGCAGGTCCAGCAACCGTGCCGGGCGACGGCTGTGCAGGTGCGCACCGAAGTACTGGTCGGCCACATCGGCCGCCTCGGTACCCGGATTGCGACGCAGCACGCGTGCGGTGTTGCCGACCAGTGCCTTCAGCCGCTCGGCGGCACGGTTGGAGCGGCCTTCCTGCACGAAGCGGATCAGCGTGGACAGCAGCACCATCGCGCCGATCACGATCGTGGCCTTGATGTCCTCGGTCAGCCAGGACACCGCCGCCAGAACGGTCAGCAGCAGGTTGAACGGGTTGCGGTAGCACTGCCACAGGTGCCGCCACCACGGCAGCGGCTTTTCGTGATCCACCTCGTTGGGGCCGAGCGTGGCCAGCCGCTCCTCGGCTTCGTGCGGGCTGAGGCCATCGACGTGCGAGTCGAGCGCGGCCAGCAGGCGCGGCTCGTCCAACTGCGACAGGGTGACCAGGCCGGTGGTGAGTGCGAACGGTGCGGCCTCGGCGCTGCCCGGGCCGAAGCCGGCTTCGGGCATGGCGCGACGACCGAACAGGTTGCCTGCGCGACGGCTGCGCAGGAATGCATTGAACCAGGCGTTGAGCAGGCTCATGGGAACTCCTTGAATGTCAGAGCCGGCCGCGGCCGGAACACGAACGGAACGGATGCAACGGTTCAGGCGTGGCGCATTGCCAGCACCGCCGGTGACCACAGCTGCATGTGCAGGCGCTGGCTGCCACCGATGCACAGCGGCTTCATCGCATCGCGCAGCGGGTAGGGCAGGTGGCGCAGCACATTGATGCGCTCGCTGATCGGCAGCAGCGACAGCGCGTCGGCGACCACGCGTGGCGAGCCGAGCGACAGCGAACGGGCGAAAACCACGGCGCCGTGCTGCAGCAGGTGGCTGCGCAGGGCGGCAACATCGCGCTCGCCGATCAGGCGGCGCAGGGTGATGTAGAGGATCTTGTAGGACATGGGGGTGATCTCCAGGCAGGCGGCGCCTGGCGATCCCCCGTCATTCAGGCAGGCAGGGACCGGCGGGCAGGCGCCGGGAACGGGCAACAGGCGGGCATACGGGGCGCGGTGCGCCCGGCAGGGTCGGGGTCCATCTGCGTCTCCATGAGGGGAGGGGCCGGCCAGGATTGCCCTGGCCAGTGGCGCTATTGTCCGCCCCTGAATGGGGTAGTCCTAGAGGCTCGTGGGTTAGCCCGGCTATACCTTGGTATAGCGAGACCCCGCGAAGTGCCAAGGCGCGGATCAATGGGCGGCCGGCGTGGTCTGCTTGCAGACGTCATATTCGCCGGATGTGAGCGTCTTGTCGCGATCGGTATCACAGGCGTGCAGGCGCTCGGCCCAGTCGGGTGCCACGGCATCCACTTCGGCCAGGGTGACGATGCCGTCCTTGTCCTTGTCCAGCGACTCATAGGACGGAATCAGCTTCACTTCGGTTACGTCCTCGGCCGCGGTGGCCTTGCTGGCTTCCTGGGCCTTGGAGCACGCACCGAGCAGCAGGCCCGCGCAAAGGGTGAGGGCGACGGGAAGATAGCGGACCTCGGTCATGACAGGCTCCAGAAGTAGAGGTGCGGGCCACCGTTGTGGTGGCCACGGCCGGATCTTCTGCGCGGGACTGTAAGCCGGTTGCGAAGAATGCAGGTAAGCGTGCAGGCAAGTTGGTTGCCGTTCACCGCGTGCGTGCAGGTCCTGCAGACCAGGAGCGGCAGACTAAGAATGTTTTCAAACGAGTAGGACATGTTTGATTTTTGCAACTTCTTGTATGTCGAGGTTGTGACGCCGCCGTGAAAATTCGCGCTCGCCTTTCCCCGCGGGCTCGCAATGCATCGTCTTCTCACTTTGATTCTGTTGGTCATTCTGTCTGGTAGCGCGCACGCATCCACCCCACAGATCAACGTCGGCGTACTGTTCGACTACCTGCAACCCACGCACAGCAACCTGCTCAAGCGCATCCGCAACACCGGTGACGCCACGGCTTACGTGCGGGTTGAAGTCACCCAGATGCACTTCGATGCAGACGGCAAGGCCAGCGAAACGCCGGTGGATACCACCGCGCTTGTCCACAACACGCCGGATGCGCAAGGGGTCATCGCCAGTCCCAGCCGCCTGATCATCGCAGGCAATGGACAGCAGGCTACACGCCTGGTGTATCGCGGTGCGCGTGACCAGGAGCGCTACTACCGGTTGCGCTTCATCCCGGTGGCGCCGACAGCCGAGGAATTCTCGCTCAGCGAAGAGCAGGCCCGGGAGGCAGCGGAGCTCACTTCGGCCATCCGCGTATTCACCGGCTACGGCACGATCTTCTTCGTCGCGCCGGAGAACCCGCACTACGACACGCTCATCGAACAACAGCAGGTGCGCAATCGCGGCAATGCCACCGTGGTGCTGGACAATCTGCGCCAGTGCGAGCGGAACCACCCCGATACCTGCACGCCGGGAATCATCGCCCATGTACGCCCCGGCAACAGCTACGCGCTGCAGGCCGCCGAGCATCAGTACCTGCGTTTCGAGCTTCGCGAAGGCGACAGCCAGCGCAGCATCGACTCGCGCCGTTAAGCCCGCTTCCACCGATGGTTTTGTCCCGAACGGGCCTGTCAGGCGCCCGCTGGGACGGCGTTGCCCTTGCCTGGCACCTTGATTCCTACCCTTGAACCTGGAGTGCATCCATGTCCCTGAAGACCACCCTGCTGGCAGCGGCCACCGCCCTGCTGATCACCCCGGCCGTTGCCCTGGCCGCTACCGAAACCAAGTCCATCACTATCAATGTCACCGCCGACGTACCGAACAGCGCCGGCCTGCAGGTGTCCACCCCCGATGGTTGGGAAGGCCTGCCGCAGAACCTGCCGTGGGATACCGCGCGCCAGACCCTGAGCGATCTGACCGGCCGCGTCATCAACATCAAGTCGCCGGCGGCGATCAGTGCCTATCTGTCGGCACCGGCGCAGATGGCATCGGCCGCCGATGTGGTCGACCTGGCAGTGAAGTTGGACAACGTGGTGGTGCCGCCCACCTCGGCCGCGAAGATCGAAGTGGCCAATGCCACCCAGGCGGCCGCCGGCAAGTCACTGGCCTTCGCCATTGCCCCGACCGCGCCGAGCGGTGGCTACAAGCAGGGCAGCTACGGCGGCCAGTTCCACATGATCTTCGAGAGCGACATCTGACGATCATGCAGCTTCGTGCCCTTCCTGCCGCATCGCCGATGCAGCGGGAGGGCACGGGCATCCGCCCATGAAACGACCCCTCCGTCCCGCATCTCCGGCCCTTGCGCGATTGGCTGCTGGCATCGGCGCCGTGGTGTTTGCCGCGTCCAGCCATGCCACCGGTCTTGCGCTGGGTGAGCTGCCCAGCCTGCTGGAGCAGCGCGAGCGCATGCCTGCGGAGTTCCGCGAGCATCTGTTCGGCAATCCGCTCACCGTGCGGGTGGAGCTGGACGGTCGCTACCTGGGGGACGCCGAGGTGCTGCTGCACGAAGACAATCGTGTGCAGCTGATCGGCTTTGGCGAAGCCCATGACAGCCCGCTTCCGCAGACGGAGCGGACGCGCTGGGTCGAGGCGCTGGCCGAGCCGATGGCGCTGGGCGTGTGCAGCGAGCAATGCCGGGGCCTGGCTGCGCTGCATTACAGCCTGTCCAATTCCCTGCTCAGCCTGCTGACTCAAGCAGGTGCGCACAAGGAAGGTCGCCACGTCGCGCTGCCGGAGCGCGGCAGCCATGGACTGATCGTCCGCAACAGCGTGGCCGTACATGGCGGCCAGGAGCAACAGACGTCCGCACGCTACAGCGCCGAGCTGCGTGGCAGTGTTGGCCGCTGGAGCACTGTCGGCAGCTACCAGTATTACGCCCAGCCGGGCAGCCGCGAGCACTATCTCAGTGCCCTGTATACCCAACGCGAGCTGGGCGACCACTTCGTGCGTGCGGGCTACTTCCTGCCCACCTTCGAAGGCATCATCCGCCAGCCGCGCGCACCCGGCACGCAGAACGATACTGCGCTGGGCTTCATGCTCGGCTCGTCGGACGTACTGCTGGCCGACACGCGCAGCCCCAGTGTGTACCCGGTCTATGTCACTGCCAGCCGCGAAGGCGTGGTGGAGATCCTGCGCGACGGCAACCTGCTGTCCACGCAGGCCGTCAAGCCGGGCATCCAGGAGATCGACACCCGCCGTCTTCCCGGTGGCATCTACGACGTGGAACTGCGGGTCATCGAGGATGGCCACGAGGCCTCGCGTGAGACCGCGTCGATCCACAAGCCCAGTCGCTGGAGCGACCCCACACGCCGATGGCGCTACAGCGTGTTCGCCGGCCAACAGCGTGGCCTGCTCGATAGCGGTCGTGCACTGCAGGAGGGCAGGCTGGCCGCGGGTGCGGTGGTCAATTACCTGGTGCACCCGCGGGCGGTGGCCGGTGCCACCGTGCAGCAGATCGGCACGCGCCGCGCGGCGGGGCTGTCGATGGACTGGCAGGCCAGCGACCGCTTCAGCACCTACACCAATGTCTACACCTCCAGTGATGCCGGGCGCGGCGTCGACCTGCAGGGGTTGTACCGCTACCGCGCCGGGTCGGTAGTGGCCAACCATGCTCGCAGCTGGGCCGAGCAGCGCCAGCGCGTCCTGCCCGGTGACGGCTCCGCACCGCGTTGGGTAACCCGCGGGGGCTGGCAGGACACAACTGCCGTGTCGATCACCCATCGCTTGAGTCATCGCGACAACGCCAGCGTGCGGGTAGCGCGCAGCTCGGGCTTCACCAAAGGCAACGGCATCGATGTGTCTTATGGCCGTCGCGAGACCGTGTTTGGCAAGCACGATGTGAACTGGCGGGTCTCGGCCTACGATCGCCCTGGCGGCCGCTTCACCCACTACCGCCGCCAGCGCGGTGTCGACCTGACGGTCAGCGTATCGCTGGGCAGCGAGCGTCGCAGCTACAGCGGCAGCCTGGGCAGCCGCACTGGCGAAGCCGGCCAGCGCGACACCTATGTCAGCGCGGCGGCGACACAGCGCGTGGATGGCAAGCTTGTGCAGAGCGTGAATGGCATGATCAGTGCCGAGCGCAGCGGCATCGGTGCAGGCGCCGGTGCCTACCTGCAGAGCGCGCTCTTGGAAGGCGATGTACAGCTATACCGTGGCGCGGGCTCGGGCCACGTGAGTGGCAGCGCCAACCTGGACAGCACACTGGTGATCGGCGGCGGCCGTGCAGCGGTGCTTGGCCAAGGCCGCAGTGGCGGCGTGGATACCGGCATCATCGTTGACGTGCGCAGCGACTATTCCGATGTGAGGCTGCGTGCCGACGACAGCCGGGGCGGTGGCGTGGAACTGAAGGCAGGGCGTAACTTCGTGCCGGTGACCGCCTACCGCGCAGGCCATGTGCAGTTCGACTTCCAGGGCCGGTACGCACCCGCTGGTACGTTGCAGCCGTCCACGGTCAGCTACCACCTCAACAAAGGTGGCGTGATGCACGCCACCGTGGATGTACTTCGCACCATCACCGTGATGGGCCAGGTGCTCGATGCGGATGGCGACGGCGTGCGCGGTGTGCAGGTGATCAACCACGCCGGGCGCAGCGTCAGCCAGGAGGAAGGCTTCTTCACGCTGGAGCTGAGTGCACGGGCGCCGGTGGTGGAGCTGCGCTACCCGAACCTGGTCAGTTGCGTGCTGACGATGGAAGAGGGGCGGTATCCGCGAGAAGGCGATGTGCTGATGGTGGGGGGCGTTGGCTGCCCAGCACCCCTTGCTGGCCCGTGAGTAATCCGCTGAGAGACCACTCCATGTCCATGATTGAACGCTTCATTTCCGCTTTGTCACCGTGTGGTCCGCTTGTGCGGGCGAGTGGGCTCCTGGTCGTGCTGATGGCCTCGGCGGGAGCCGCCGAGTTACAGATCAGGGCGGAGTTTCGTCCAAGCGCCTTGGACCCTTCGCACAATCGGTTCGTTAATACTACGCCCCAGTCCGGCTACTGCGCACAGCATTCAAGCTTCTGCAGAGCTGGCGACTTCACGGTCAATACTGGGATGAATGTGAGCCAGCGGCGCCTGTTTGGCGGCGGCGATGATCCGCGCGAGAAATGGTACCTGTCCGTTGACGGAAGCTGGCGAGATGTAGTCGTGCACAACGCGAACAACCACAAGCTGAGGGCCCGGCTGCGTCTGTTCCTGATCGGCATGCAATGGGGCTTGCCATCTGATGGCACCGCGCCCGGGGCATATGGAGCAGCCACAGGCGGCTGCCGTGGTCGCCTGGGTGTTGGTGGTGGTTCATGGTATCGGTATGCGTGGGATGTTCCGGAAGGCAATCCTGTATGTGTGCGGAGCCCAAGGGCAACCACCGATCGAGTTGCGAACTATCTGAACTTCTCGATTGGCTATCACCTTGAAACGCCCAACCCGCTTCAGGCCCAGGACGGTCAGTACACCGGAAGCGTGACTTACACGGTGGGCAATGGGCAGCAGATCGATCTTGGTCAGGGTGACTACTCGGATTCAGAGCTGACACTGAAGCTGCAGCTGGACGTATCCCACGATTTCCACGTCCGATTCTCTAGCGAATCCCCCAGCGTGAAACTGGCGCCAGATGGAGGTTGGAAAAAATGGATGGACCAAGGCCTTCCACCGGCACGCCTGCGTCAGGAACTGACGTTCCGCCTTACCACGTCAAGGAACCTGAGCTTGAAGCTGCGCTGCGAGCATGAGGCCGACGATCGTTGCGGAATCCGCAATCTGCGCGACGACATGGTGGTGCCGGTGGATGTGGACGTGACCATTCCCGGCATGAGCAATGTGGGTGACGGGCGTCCGGCACAGGACACGCCGTTGCTGCCGGATGATGGACGAGCGCCACGCTTCACGCCTGATGGCTACCTGATAGAGCGGCGTTCTACGCTGCGCTTCACCGCTGGTCGTGATGCTGTGGTGGAGATGCTGAAGTCGCCTGGCTCGCATTGGCAGGGCAATATGACCGTGGTGTTTGATGCCAATCCGTGACGAGGGGGCAGCTGGCATGGGTAGAGTCGACTGTCAGTCGACTCTACCTGCAATCGCAGGGATGCCGGCCAGCGGCCGGCACTACCCGATGCCTTCAGAAGCGGTCGGCGAACGCGTCCGTGGCGCGCACCAGCGCATCCACCGTCGCCGGCTCGTTCGCGCTGTGGCCGGAGGTCACCATCTCCAGCCTGGCTTCCGGCCAGGCCTTGGCCAGGTCCCAGGCGCTACGCGGTGGGCAGATGATGTCGTAGCGGCCCTGCACGATCACGCCGGGCAGGTGGCGGATGCGATCGATATCGCGCAGCAGCTGGTCCGGCTCAAGGAAGATGCCATTGCGGAAATAGTGCGCTTCGATGCGGGCCTTGGCCAGCGTATCCAGCGGGTCATCCGTGGAAACGGCATCCACATCGTGCTGCAGGGTGGCGGCGTTGTCCTCCCAGCCCAGCCACGCCTGCGCGGCGGCGATGCGGGTGGCCTCATCGGGGCTGTCCATGCGCGTCCAGTAGGCTGCAATCATGTCGCCGCGCTCGGCTTCTGGAATGTAGGCCTCATAGCGGTCCCAGCGCTCCGGGAAAATCCAGCGCGCACCGCCGTTGGCCTCGGCAAACCAGCGGTTCTCGATCTCACGACCGAGGAACACGCCGCGTACGATCAGGCCAGTGGCGCGTTCGGGATGTGCCTGCGCATAGGCCAGAGACAGGGTGGAGCCCCAGGAGCCGCCATAGACCAGCCAGCGCTCGATACCCAGGTGCTCGCGCACCTTCTCGATGTCGGCCACCAGATCCTGCGTGGTGTTGTCGCGCAGCTCGCCGAACGGCGTGGAGCGGCCGCTGCCCCGCTGGTCGATCAAGACGATGCGGTAGCGCGCCGGGTCGAAGAAGCGCCGATGGGTCGGCGAGATGCCGGCGCCCGGGCCACCGTGCAGATACACCACCGGGATGCCCTCTGACGTGCCGCACTCTTCGATATGCAGGGTGTGCAGATCGCTCACCGGCAGGGTGAACTCGCGGTAGGGCTCGATGGCGGGGTACAGGGTACGCATGGGGATGCTCACAAACAGGGGCGGCCAGCATAGCGCCGCAGCTCGGTGCCTGCAGTGGCACATGCTTTCGCGGTGCTGGAAATGGGCTGGCCGATGCGCATAAGCTTCCGCGATGCAAGCGACCACGACAGGGATGTCCACGCCCGACCCCAGCCTCAG
Source organism: Stenotrophomonas sp. STK17_22 (assembly GCF_051983905.1). NCBI lineage: Bacteria > Pseudomonadati > Pseudomonadota > Gammaproteobacteria > Lysobacterales > Lysobacteraceae > Stenotrophomonas > Stenotrophomonas sp. STK17_22. The sequence continues at coordinate 2,818,568 of NZ_CP197010.1, read as the reverse complement.
CAGCGGCGCACGCGAGCTGCTGAAATGGATCGCACTGCTGACCATGACCGGCGACCACGCGGCAAAAGTGGTCTACGGCGGCTACCTGCCGGTCATAAGCGAACTGGGGCGCATCGCGTTCCCGCTGTTCGCGCTGGTGATGGCCTGCAACCTCGCCCAGCCGGGGGCGGACCTGCGCAAGTCGATCCGTCGCCTGGCCGTATGGGGCGTCATCGCACAGCCGCTGCACGCATGGGCCTTCGGCGACTGGCTGCCGCTCAACATCCTGCTCACCTTTGCTTTTGCCGCAGTGGCCGTGCATGCGCTGGCGAACAATCGGCCGGCGCAGCTGCTGCTGGCCGCCGGCGTGCTGCCGATGTTCGTGGATTACCAGTGGGCCGGTGTCGGCAGCGTGCTGCTGGCCTGGATCGCGTTCCGGCACCGGGCGTGGTGGCTGTTGCTGGTTGGGCTTGCAGCGGTGTGCTGGGCCAACCACAACGGCTGGGCATTGCTGGCCGTTCCGGTGGTGCTGTTGGCGGCGCGGGTGCCGTGGCAACTGCCGCGCTGGCGGTGGGCGTTCTACGGGTACTACGTGGGCCATCTGGCGGTGCTGGCGTTGATTGCCCATCTGCTTACGTAATGTCGGAACTGGCATGTGGCATGTCCTGAATGCCGGATGCGGTCAAGGAATGCGCGGTGCCGATGCGGGTGAAGCATGCCGCCACCGGCATGGTGCAAGTTATTGAATTTTCGGCGCGATTGTCGATATGCGACAATGCTGCCACTGCGTGAACGTTGCTGTCTTTGCACTTGGGTTGTTGGCGCCTGCCACCCTGTTGTGCACATGATGAGTTGCCATCGACAAAGGATGGCCGGGGGCTGGAATCCCCGTTGGTTGTGTTGTTCGCGCTTGTCAGCCGGCGTCGCCTTGTGCGGCGCCGGCTGACAACCCGTCCGCGCCTTATGGCGGGCGGTGCGTGGAGGTGCGCGCAAGCGTGCCTACCGGACTGTCTTCACGCAACCACCGGATTCCAGCCACGCACCGTCCGCCGCCTTTGTTAAGGGCGGTGGTCCCGCATGCCTTGCACGGAGACCTGCCATGAACGCATCGGAGTTCCCCCATCAGCGCGCCCCGGCCAATGCCGATGAAGGGCACGACATCCCGCCCGATCCCAACAACCTGACGGCCCTGCTGCATCGCATCGGGCTGGGCGCGGCTTCTGACGGCCAGCCCTGGCCCGAGCGCCATCAACTGCCGGGCCGATGCATGGCATTGGCCGATGCCGATGGTGCGCTGGCCGGGCTGCGCATCGTGCAGGAAATCCTTCTGGCGGCCGAACGCGCCCGCCAGAATGGCGGCCCGGAACACTACGTCGGCGACCGCGTGATGGAAGGGTTGAAGCTGGCCGCGCTGGCATTGACCAGTCATGCCATCTATCGCCTGCATCCGGAATGAAAGGGTAGGCCGAGGTTCAGTAGATCCACGCCATGCGTGGATGCTTTTGGCGGATCAACATGGCGGCAGCCAGGCATGGCCTGGCTCTACTGATGAAGCGAGTCGAGCATGGCTTGTATGTTCCTCCCGGCTCCTACGAGGTATGTAGGAGCCAGGGTGGAGGGACCGTCAAGCATGCATCTGCGGATACTAGCCGACAGACGAGTCGAGCGATCCCCATCCCGCACACGAACGTCGATAAAGGATCGTACGGCCCCCAAAGGGGATCGTCGATGTAGGCAAGCTAACGTCGGTGCGGTACCACCCCAGCCCCTTAAAGATAGCTGGGAGCCGTACAAATGTCTGATTCTCTCGATATTGGCGTGGACGTGGACTCCAAGGAGTTCGTACCGGCAGTGGCCGACCGCAAGGCCGGCGACAGGATCGCCAACACCCGGGCCGGCATAGCCCAGTGGCTCAACACCTTGCCCCAGCGATGCCGGATTGGCATGGAGGCGACGGGGCGATACTACGAGTTGTTGGCTCGGATGGCTGGCCAGGCAGGCCACGTTGTCTATGTGATCAATCCACGTCTGATCAAGCACTACGGCCGGGCGACGGGCTCGCGTGGCAAGACGGACGCCATGGACGCCGAAGCGATCGCCCGGTACGTGAAGAAGGAGAACGATCGCCTGCGTGAATACGTACCGCGTACCGATGAGCAGCAGCAGATGCACGATTTGCTGCGCAAGCGGCAGACGCTGGTAAAGACACGCGCGCGCCTGGAGCAATCCTTCGGGGTAAGCAAAAGTGCCCCCGGGGAGCTGTCAGATCTGTTCTGCGCTCTGGCTGGGACGCTGTCCGAGCTGGAAAGCGAACTGCAGCGCTTGGGTCGCGATGGAGAGCATGGCACGCTCTACAAGCGCCTGTTGACCATCCCTGGTATCGGCCCCGCCGTCGCCGCTCACCTGATCTACTACATGACGCGCTGGCCGTTGGCCAACGCCAACGCGTGGATCGCCTGCACGGGCCTGGATCCCCGGCCCAACGAGTCTGGCGGCAGAACGGGACGGCGTCGGCTGTCCAAACAGGGCGCGCCAGTGCTGCGCCAGATGCTCTACATGGCCGCCATGGGGCTCAAGCGGTGTCGCCAGGGGCAACCGCTCTACGACGAGCTGTCAAAACGCGGTCACCCCAGCACCGCCGTCTTCAACATCCTGGCCAGAAAGCTGGCCAGGATCGCCTGGGGTGTCTTCAAAAGCGGCCGGGACTTCGATCCGGCCATGCTGAAGGTGGGTCAAGCCTGCTTCCAGCAGGCTTGACCACGAACATAGGATCTCGACTCTACAGGTGATGCATGTCTGGCGCGGAGGCCGCCCGGTTCAGAAATCCATCGTGGCCGACAACAACACCGTCCTCGGTGCGCCCAGCGCCAGGCTGGAAAGCAACGGCATGCCCCAGTACGCCTTGTTGGTCACGTTGTTCACGCTGGCGCGCAAGGAAAGTGGTCGTCCGGCCATCGTGGTGTTGTAACGCGCACCCACATCAAACAACGTGCGCCCCGGCACAGACAGGCTGTTGTCGGCACTGATGTACTGCTTCGACATCGCGGTGGCATTGCCGGTCAAGGTGAGGCCCTGCAAGGTCGGCACATCCCATTCCACACCCAGCTTGGCCTGCCGTTGCGCTACGGCAGTGGCGATGCGCCCCTCATTCACACCGCCTGCTGTGCGGGTAAGCTTCGGCTCTACATAGGCCACGCCACCGAGGAGGCGCACGCCATCTAGTGGTGAGCCGAAGAAGCCCCATTCCACGCCACGGTTCCGCTGTTCGCCACCGAACGAGAAGATATTCGTGACCGGGTCGGTGTAGCTGCTCGGGCGCTTGATCTCGTACACGCTGAACGTGTGCGCGAAGCTGCCGAGGTCCAGCTTCAGACCCAGCTCCTTCTGCTTGGTGCGGAAGGGTGCGAACACATCGCCGGCATTGGCGGCGGTCATCGGCGCGGTGGCGCCCTGGCTGAGGCCTTCGATGTAGTTGGTGTAGAGGGAGACCGTGTCGGTGGCCTTCACCAGCAGGGCCGCTGCCGGCGTAGTGGCGCTCTCGTCGTAGCGTGAGGTGCGTGCACCGCTGGCGACATTGAAGGTCTCGCTGACCACCTGCTGGCGGCGCACGCCTACGGTCAACTGCACGTGGTCCTCGGCGAAGGACAGGGTATCGGCGAAGCCGAGGCTGTCCAGCCGCAGCTCGGTGTGCGAGATATGCGGTGCCACGAACGGCGCCGCCGGGCCCCACACCGGGTTGTACAGGTTCGTGGTCCAGTCCCAGCCCGGCACGCTGCGGCGGCCGTAGTCGTTCTGGGTGTGCTGGTAATGGGTCACGTTGGCAGCCCACTGGTGGCCGACGCTGCCGGTACGGAAGCTGCCGCGCAGGCCAGCGTCACCGGACTGCTTCTTGATGTCGAACGCCAGCTGGCCGATCACGGTAGTGAAGTCACCGGCCGGGTTGAGGATCTGCGCACTGATCGAACCGTTGTAGCGGTAGTCGGTCTTGCTGGTGCCGTAGGCCAGGTAGGCCATCAGGTGTTCGTTGATGTCCAGCTCGCCACGCAGCATCGCGCCCTTGTCCTGGCTGTCCACGTAGGCCCAATCCGGGTTGATCAGGGTGTCGCCACGCGGCGGTCGCGGAATCGCCACGCCCGGTGCCAGACCGACGCCACGCGCCGGGCCGTCCACGCGGTCGTCGGCGCTGTAAAGATCGGCCGACAGCCGCGCACGTTCGCCGCGCCAGTCCAATGCCAGCGAACCTAGCTGTACCTTCTTGCTCTGCTTGCCCACGGCGCCATCACCATCACGGTACGCGCCGTTGAAGCGGATGCCGAACTGCTTGTCGGCGCCCAGGCGGCGGCCCACATCCACATGGGTGCCGAACTGCGCATCGGAGGCGAAGTTGGCACTGACGCGTAGCAGCGGCTGATCGCCGGCACGCTTGGGCACCAGGTTGACGCTGCCACCGACCGAGCCGCCCGGCGGCATGCCGTTGAGCAGAGCGGACGGGCCCTTCAGCACCTCGATGCGCTCGAACATTTCCGGCGAGGTGCGGTAGTACGGCGCCATGCCGTTGAGGCCGTTGAAGGTGGTATCGCTGGTGCTGGAGGCGAAGCCGCGGATGGCGTAGTTCTCGCTCCAGGCGCCGGTGACGCCGTTGCTGAACACCGTGGGGTCGGTGGCGGCAATGACGTCGGTGAGGTCCTTGGCCTGACGGTCGCGGATGAAGGCTTCGGTGTAGCTGACCGTACTGAACGGCGTGTCCATGAAGTCCTTGTCGCCAAGCAGGCCGACGCGGCTGCCGGCGGCCACCTGGCCGCCCGCATAGTCTGCAGTGACCCGGCGCTGTTCCTGCACCTGCACCGAGGGCAGGGTGGATGGTGCGGAGTCGGCCAGCGCGGCAGACGATGCCAGCAGCCCCAGCGCGAGGGCCGACACCCGGTAGCGCCGGGCCACGCCCGGCGGATGCATCAGCACGCGGGTTGCGTCTGCCGCTGCGCGCTGCAGCGGGGAAGAAAGGTCGTACACGGTCATGCCAGGTTCCTGTGAATCGCGGGCGCGAACGCGCCTGGCGCGCTGCCATCGGCAAGCACGGGGGAGGGCGCAGCGCAGGGTTGTCGGCTGGGTGGGGACCTGGCGGGAAGTGAGCCATGGGCTCGATTGCGGACGGCGGCGGGGTTGCGAACCACACGCATTCCGAATTAGTTGAGTAAATTAAACTAAACCATATGAAGCGGACAAGAGGGTCCCTTTGCTGGCACCCTCACTACGGTATGAACATGCACCCTGAAACCCCGGCGTCGGCCCGTGGCCGTCCGCCCACCATCACCCCCGATCGCTTGGCCGACATCGGCATCACGTTGGGCCTGCCGAACCTGACCATGGCCAACGTGGCCGCCGAACTGGCGGTGACCCAGGCCGCGCTCTACAAGCGTGTGGCCAACCTGGAGGCCTTGAAGCGTCTGGTGGCCGATACGGTGTTCCTGCGCTGGCAGATTCCGCGCGCGTCGGCCGATGCACCGGGCGGGCTGCAGGCTTACCTGCTGGGGTTCGTGGAATCGCTGTGCGAGGTGGTGAAAGCGCACCCCGGACTACCGCCGTACCTGTTGCGCCGTTCGGTGGCGACCACGCCGATGCTGGAGAAGATCGCCTCGCACCAAGCCCATGTGGCCGAGGTGTTCGGCCTGCCGCTGGACAAGGCGCGCTGGCTGCTGGCCACGATTGCTTTCTACTGCATTGCCGGTGCGGACACGGTCTACGGAATTGCCGACGACGAAGAGGGCCAGGTGATCACCGAGTTCAAGCAGGGCATGCGTGCGCTGGTAATCGGATCGCTGGAGGTGTTGGAGCTTCGGTAGGTCCACGCCATGCGTGGATGCCGTTGCACGGTTCGCCTCGGCCCCAACCACGCAGGGCGTGGATCTACAATGCGGCCATGCCTGCCACGCCCACCCTCGATGATCTGCGCCGCCATGCGGTGGCGCGCACGCTGTTCAAGCCCACCACGCTGCTGACCGCGATCCGGCGCCTGGGCTTCGTGCAGGCCGACCCGATCCGCGCACCGGCACGCGCGCAGGACCTGACTCTGCGCCACCGGGTGAAGGATTACCGCGCCGGTGATCTGGAGCGGCGCTATACGCGCCTGCCGGTGGAAGAAGATTGCCTGGTGAACTACGGCTTCCTGCCACGTGAACATCTGGCACTGATGCACCCGCGCGTGTCCAAGCGCGCATGGGATGCCGAAACGCAGCGCCGCGCGGCGGACGTGCTGGCTTTCGTGCGCGAGCGCGGCAGCGTGCACCCACGCGAGGTCGACCAGGCATTCGCGCATGGGCGGGTGACCAACTACTGGGGCGGCACCAGCAATGCCAGCACGCACCTGCTGGATGGCATGCATTACCGTGGCCTGCTGCGCGTGCAGCGGCGCGACAGCGGTACGCGCATCTACGCGGTGGCCGACCACGCGGAAGTCGATGCCAGCGAGCAGGCACAGATTGAACGCGCCGCCGCCCTGATTGACCTGGTGGTGCGCAAGTACGCGCCACTGCCATCGGCCAGCCTGACCTACCTGGTGCGCCTGCTGGGCTACGGTGCACCGCATCTGGCCGAGCAGACCCGGCAGGCGTTGAATCTGGCCAAGCAGAAGCTGGCCAGCTGTACGTTGGAGGGCACCACCTGGTACTGGCCTGCCTACGAGAACCCGCGCTCGCGCCGGCATGCGCCGGACGAACAGGTGCGGCTGCTGGCCCCGTTCGACCCGGTGGTGTGGGACCGCCGCCGCTTCGAGCTGCTGTGGGGCTGGGTCTACAAGTTCGAGGCGTATACGCCTGCGCCGAAGCGCCAGTACGGCTACTACGCACTGCCGGTGCTGTGGCACGACCGGGTAGTGGGCTGGGCCAATCTCAGCGTGCGAGACGGTGAACTGGCGTCCAGCGTGGGCTACGCCGGCAAGTCACTGGCCCGCGACAAGGTATTTCGTGGCGCGTTGGAAGATGAGCTGCAGCGCATGGCAGCTTTTCTGTAGAGCCGAGCGGCGAATTGGCACCTATCGCTCCCGGTGCCCACCAAGGTGGGCAGCTACCAAAGCAGCGCCGCTCAGGCCCGGTAGTCGCCAACCTTGGTTGGCGCTGGCTTCCATCGTTGCCCACCAAGGTGGGCAGCTACCAAAGCCGCGCCGCTCAAGCCCGGTAGTCGCCAACCTTGGTTGGCGTCGCTTTCATCAATGCCCACCAAGGCGGGCATCTACCGATTCCACCGCCCATGCACCACCATCGCCAACACCACCACGCCCGCGGCAACGCTGGTGTGACCGGACAGCGCAGCCAGACCGAAACCCACGCCCAACCCGCGCATGGCAAACACGGTACTGAACACCAGCAGTGCCCAGCCAATCGCGCGCAGCTGCTGGGTTGCCTGCGCGCTCAACGCACGACGCAATACGTCCCGCTGATGACGCTCCATCGCCAGTGCCAGGCAGGCGAACGCGGCCAGCGACAACACGAACAGAATGACGTGGATCATGCGCTGGCCTCCGGTGCCGCAGTGCGTGACGCGGCAGACGGCCGGGCGCGTTTCACCTTCGGAGCATGTCGCCAGGTGCGCCAGGCCAGAAGTATGTGCAGGGCGGCCAATGCCAGCAGGGCCAGGTCGGTCCCTGCGAACGCCCAATCGCCCGAGGCCAGCGTGCGCCACAGCGGATGCGGCGTGGTCACCGCGGTCAGCACCGGCAGCAGCGCCAGCAGCAACGCCGCCAGCAGGAACTGTTCGATCCATGCGCGCTTCGGTGTGCGCAGCGTTGCATGCACGAACATGCCCGCCCAGACCAGGAAGAACACATGCACCTCCCACGCCGCGCGCGCGTCCATGGCAACGGGCAGCAGGCGGTTCGCCCACAGGTAGGCGGTCATCGCCACCGACAGGCCGGCGACCGTGGCAATGTTGAGTCGCTCGACAAGACGGAAGCCGAAGTACGGTCGTTGCGGATCGGGCAGCTGCGCGCGGCGCTTCACCGTCCACAGCACCAATCCGGTGCCGACCATGGCGGTACCGGCCAGGCTGACAATGAAGTACAGCCAGCGCAGGGCGGCATCGGCGAAGCGCCCCAGGTGCAGGCCGTACAGCACGCCCTGGGTATCGGCGGCGACGCCCGAGTGCTCCTTGACCTGCAGTAGCTGTCCGCTGCTGCCATCGAACAGCAGGTAGTTCGGCGTGGTGGAAACACGGCTGGACTGCGCACGTACCACGGCCACGCGCGCGTTCTGGTCGCCGGGGTCCTGCACCTGCACGCTGCCCACCGATTCGGTTCCCCAGCGCTGCTCGGCCTGTTGCACCAGCGCACCAATGTCGGTGAGCGGGGCAGCGTGGCCCGCGGCCTTCTGCGGCGGCAGGAACAGGCGCATCTCGCTGACCACCTCGGCCTGCTGGCGCTTGTCAGGCAGCTTGGCCAGGCCCCACGGCATGTACAGCACCGCCAGCATCACCAGCCCGCTCCAGGTGATCATGAAATGGAAAGGCAGGCCGAGTACCGAGAGTGCCGCGTGACCATCCAGCCACGAGCGCTGGCCCTTGCCCCAACGGAAGGTGAAGAAGTCGGCGAAGATCTTCTTGTGGGTGATCACGCCGCTGACGATGGCCACCAGCATGAACATCGCGCACAGGCCGACGATCCAGCGACCCCACATGGCAGGCATGTAATGCAGGTTGAAATGGAAGGCATAGAAGAAGTCGCCGCCGCCGGTGTCACGTGCCTGCAGCGGCGCGCCGGTGTTGGCATCGAACAGGCCCGAGTCGAAACCATGCCGGCCACGCCCACCCGGGCTGGCCCACATCGCCGACACCCACGGCATGCGCGTGCTCGGCAGGCTGAGGTTGATCTGGCTGGCCGCAGGCGTGTCGGCCATGATCGTGGCGACGGTGCGCTGCGTGACGATAGCGGCATCCGGCAACGTGGACGGTGTGGCGATTTCCGGGCGGGTATAGCGCGAGAGCTCGTCGCGGAAGTAGCTGGCGGTGCCGGTGAGGAACATCGCGTACAGGATCCAGCCGGCCAGCAGCCCGACCCAGATGTGCAGGTCGGACATCGTCTGGCGGATGCCGCGTGGCTTCGGGCTGCGCTCGACCTTGCTCATGCACCGCCTCCGTTGCCGACCATCTGTGCAACCAGCCACAGCGGAAGCGCGGCGACGATCAGGCCCATCCACGCGCGCCACGCCGAGCGCACCGCGAACACCCAGACTACGGCGCCCGCATAGAGAAGGAAGCTGGCCAGCATGCCGGTGAACACGGCCTGGCGACCATCGATGGGCAGCGCCAGTGCGGCGATGCTGCACAGCGCGGCCAGCACATAGCCGCCGAACAGCGCGGCGAGGATGCGTGAGACCAGGGGCAGCCAGGCCAGCACGGCGGTGGTACGGGAAACGCTCACATCAGTTCTCCGGGGCGCCACGCGCGATGGCGTGGCGCCCTTGAAACGAGGATCAGAAATCGACGGTGGCCGACAGCAGGGCGGTGCGTGGCGTACCCAGCCCCGAGCCGAGGCTGCCCGCCCAGTACGCCTTGTTGGTCACGTTCTGCACGGTGGCACGCAGTACCAGCGGATGGCCGGCCGCTTGCGTCGCATAGCGGGCACCGAGATCGAACACGGTGCGGCCCGCCACCCACTGGCTGTTGTCAGCAGTGATGTAGCCCTTGGACATACTGACCGCGTTGCCGGTGAGGGTGAGGCCGGCCACGGTTGGTACGTCCCACTCGACGCCCAGCTTGCCCTGCCATTGCGGTGTGGCCGTCGCCAGCCGCCCTTCGTTGATGCCGCCCTGGGTGCGGGTCAGCTTCGGCTGCAGCCAGCCGATGCCGCCGAGCACGCGCAGCTGCTCGGTGGCCTGGCCGAACACGGTCCATTCCACGCCCTGGTTGCGTTGCTGGCCTCCGAACGAGAAGACATTCGTGGTCGGGTCGGTATAGGAGCTGGGCTTTTCGATCTCGTACACGCTCAATGCGCTGGCCAAGCGGCCGAAGTCGAGCTTGGCACCGACCTCGCGCTGGCGGGTCTTGAACGGCGGGAACACGTCGCCCGCGTTGGCGGCGGTTGCCGGGGCGGTGCTGCCCTGGCTCAGGCCTTCGATGTAATTGGCATACAGTGACAGGCGGTCGCTGGCCTTGAACAGCAGTGCACCGGCCGGGGTGTTGGCGCTGGCGTCGTAGCGTGCGGTGCGCTTGCCTGTGCCGCCATCGAAGGTATCGCTGAGCACGGTCTGGTGACGGATGCCCAGGGTCAGCTGCACACGATCATCGATGAAGGACAGCGTATCGGCGATGCCGAAGCTGGTGGTGCGCACTTCCGCGGTCTTCGGCAGCGACGCATCACTGAAGCTGCGGTCGATGGCAGGGCCCCACTGCGGGTTGTAGATATTGGTTACCCAATCGCGGGCCAGCAGGTTTCGCTTGAAGCCGAACTTCTGGTCGTGCTGGTACCAGGCCGCACTGATCGCCAGCGCATGATCGACCGCGCCGGTGCGGAAACGCGCCGACAATCCGGCTTCGGCGGTGTCCTTGCTGTAGATGAAGCGCTGGTGGGCGAAGTTGTTGCGGAAGTCGCCGGCGGTGTTGGTGATCAGCGTGGTGGCACTGGCGATGGAGTCGAAATCGGTATGGCCGTGGCCGTAGCTGGCATGCGCCTGCAGGTAGTCATTGATGTCGAACGACCAGCGCAGTGCGGCGGCCTGGTCCTTGACGGTGCTGAAGGTCCAGTCCGGTGCAAACAGGGTGGTGGCTTTCGGCGGGCGGGGCACGGCCAGGCCGGGCGCCAGCGAGACGCCACGGTTGAGGCCATCCACATGGTCGCGGCTGCTGAACAGGTCCAGCGACACCTGCGAGCGCTCACCACGCCAGTCCAGGCCGAGCGATGCGAGCTGCGTCTTGTGCTGCTGGTGGTCGGTGGCGGTGTCGCCGTCGCGATGCACGGCATTGAGGCGTACGCCGAACTGCTTGTCCGCGCCGAAGCGGCGGCCGACATCCAGGTGACCGCCCCACTGCGCGTCGCTGCCGTAGCTGGCGGTGAAGCGGGTCAGCGGCGTGTCGCCTGCACGCTTGGGTACCACGTTCACCGCACCGCCCACCGAGCCGCCCGGCGGCATGCCGTTGAGCAGGGCGGACGGACCCTTCAGCACCTCGATGTTCTCGGCCAGTTCGGGAGTGACGCGGTAGTAGGGGATCAGCCCGTACAGGCCACCAAAACCGATATCCGACGAGGCGACACCGAAACCGCGGATGTTGAAGTAGTCGGTGATGCCACCGCTGGAGCCACTGTTGTAGACGCTGGGGTCGGTCAGTGCGATGACCCGCACCAGGTCCGGCGCCTGGATGTTGTCGATGAATTCGGCGGTGTAGCGGGTGGTGTTGAACGGCGTGTCCATGAAGTCGAGCTCGCCGAGCAGGCCGACGCCGCTGCCGCGCGCGACCTGGCCGCCGGCGTAGGTATCGGTGGGTGCGGTCTTGTCGGCGCGCACGTTCACGGTGGGCAACTGGCGGGCGCCATCAGGTGCATCGTTGGCGTGTGCGGCGGTGGCGATCAGCAGGGTGGGCAGCAACGCCGCACGGGCGGCCAGGGACAGCGCCGAGCGGCGTGGGAGGGGCAGGGTTCGCAGGGGGAGGGACATGGCGGTTCTCGTGTGGTGGGTCGTGCGATCGGCCAGCACGGCGCCGTCTGTGACCTGCAGGGGCAGGACGACGCGGGCTGTGGAATGGCTGGCAGAGGGCACGGCACTGCCGGTGTGGCAGTGCTGCACGCGAGGTGCGTGGGCGATCTGTGGCTGGGTGAAACGAAGCGCGGGGCGCGGATACTGCGGGGTGGATCAGATATCGTCGGCGAGGTCGTCGAGGTCCTGCAGGCCACCGCCGCGTGCCAGCACGCGCTCGTAGTTGCGGCGGCGACGCTGGTCGGTCTCGGTGGTGGTCTCGCCACGTTTCCAGTAGCCGGCCACGGCAACGTCGCTGCGTGGCAGGCCGACCGTTTCGATGAAGTGGCGGCGCAGGGCACGCATTTCCTCGCGCTCGCCGGCCGCCCAGACCGTGCTGCCGGGTTCCGGCCGCAGTTGGCGCGCCTGCTGCAGCAACGGCGCGTCACCGGTGGCGAGGCGGAGCACGCGGACACCTTCAATGGCGGGTAATTCGTCTACCGGGAATGCATCATCCGAGGCGATCCAGGCCTCTGCGCGCAGGTCGGCCGGCCACTGCTGCAGCAATGCAAACAGGGCAGGGATGGCGCTTGGGTCGGCGAACAGGAGGGCGCAGGTGCCCTCGCGCTGCGGTACCTGCAGATGGGGGCGCGGTCCGGTCAGATCGAAGGCATCACCGGGGCGCAGCGCACCTACCCAGGCCAGCATCGGCCCCGGTGCCTCATGCAGCACTACGTCCAGGGTGAACTGGCGGGTGTTGGGATCGAGGCTGCGCACGGTGTAGATCCGTGACACATCGCCGAACGTGGCGCCGAGCTGGATGCGCACGGCGGTGTTGGCACGCTGCCAGGGTGCGAGTTCTGCATGTTCCGGCAGCTGGACCACGAGGCGCAGCAGGCTGGCGCACGGCTGTGCAACCGCGACCACCTGGACCTGCAGCGCCTGCAGGCCGCGATCATGGTCGGCGCCGCGCAGCGGCCCGGCCGGGGTGATTGAAGTGGGGGACGCGGACATCGACAACGATCCTGGACACTGCAAATGCGAATTATTTACATCATAGTAAACTAAATTGATCATGCCGCAACCGGGGCCTGTCCACGGACCGCAGCGACGCGTTGACCGCGGCGTCGCTGCGGACCACCATGACAGCCCTTGCCCGCGCACCGCGCAGGAACCGTTACCGCATGGCTGCACCGAAAAAGACCGCTGCCCGTGGGCGACCGCCCAGCATCACCCGCGAGCGCATCGCCGACGCCGGCATTGCCATGACGCTGCCGGGGCTGAGCTTCGTGGGCGTGGCGGCGGCGCTGGGGGTCAGCCACATCGCGCTGTACAAGCATGTGGCGAATCTGGCGGCACTGCGCGAGCTGGTGGCCGAGGCGATCTTCGAGCGTTGGCAGGCACCGGCACTGGATGCCGCTGGCCGGCGCAGCATCGAGGAGGATCTGCGTGCGTTCCAACGTTCACTGCGGACGCTGGTGGACGGGAATCCGGGCCTGGCGCCCTTCCTGGTCAGCCACGGCGCGAAGACACCGGAGATGCTGGCGCGCATCCAGCGCCACCATGCCGAATTCAGCCGCGTGCATGATCTGCCGCTTGAGCAGGCGGCGTGGCTGCTGTCGACCGTGGCCTATCACGCCGTGGCGTTGGCCGACACCGTGTACTCGCGGCATGCGGTGGTAGATACCACGCGACGCCCGTTGGATCGGAAGGCACAGGAGGCCGAGTTCGACCGCGGCATGGAGGCGTTGATCTTCGGTGCATTGGCGATGTGCGGGCGCATGGCAGGCGCGAGGTAACCGCCAATCCTGGTTGGCACCGTTGCCCCGGTAGTCGCCAACCTTGGTTGGCCCCGCGATGTGTCGGTGCCCACCAAGGTGGGCGTCTACCGGTCAAGCGGCGTCCTTGCGCTCAGCATCCTCCATGCCCGGGCTGACGCGGCGGCCGATGTCCTTCCGCTAGATAATCGCCAATCCTGGTTGGCACCGTTGCGCCGGTAGTCGCCAACCTTGGTTGGCGCCGCTATACATCGTTGCCCACCAAGGTGGGCATCTACCGGTCACGCGGTATCCTTGTGCTCCGCATCTTCCATGCCCGGGCTGACGCGGCGGCCGATGTCCTTCCACGAGGTAACCGCCAATCCTGGTTGGCGCCGTTGCCCCGGTAGTCGCCAACCTTGGTTGGCGCCGCGATACATCGTTGCCCACCAAGGTGGGCATCTACCGGTCACGCGGCATCCTTGTGCTCCGCGTCTTCCATGCCCGGGCTGACGCGGCGGCCGATGTCCTTCAACCGCGCCAGCTGATCCACCATCGACGGTGCATCATCCAGGCTGCCGACGAACGTCCACAGATAGGTCATCACCGCATACACATGACCCGGGGTAACCCCGTCGGTGGTGGCGAGACGGCCGATGGTCAGCGCGAACAACACCGCCGCCGCCGCACCCACCACCACGAAGGCCCCAGCTTCTCGGTCCGAGAGCAGGATGCGCAGCCGCGACAGCGTGGTGTAGTGGCGACGCAGCACCGAGGGACTGACCCGGTCGACCAGGCGGATCTCATGTTCCAGCCGGTTGTTCAGGCGTCCATGCAGCTGCTCGTTGCGGCGTGCGAACGACGGCATCAACAACACTGCGCCGAGCAGGGCGATCAGGCTCGCGGCGCCCACCAGCGGTTCGATCACCAGCAGCATCACCGCCGCACCAAACATTGATACGAGCGCGGTGGCGATGATCGGCACGTGCTTTTCGAAGAAGTCGACGAACTCACGGGCCAGCACAACACGCGCGGCCGAGGTGGAGGTGGCGTGGCCCAGCCTGCGCTGCGCCTGCACCACGTTCACCGCCAGGTCGGCATAGATGCGGGTGAAGGTACGGGTATCGACCGCACGGCGGGCAGCACCGACCAGCCAGAACAGCAGCACCACGCCGGCGTAGGAAATGGCATGGCCGATGTTGCCGCGGATGATCGCATCCACCGCGAAGCCGGCAAACAGCGGATACGCCAGCAGCAGCGCATTTTCCAGCGCCACCAGCGAAAAGGTGCCGGTGAGCTGCCACGGATAGGTTCGCAGGATGGCCTTGAGAGTGGCGGCCGCGTTCTGCTGGCCGATGCTGCCGGCGGCGGCCGCCGGATCGTGTGGGGGTTTCATGGGGATGCCTGGGTGGGTCGGAGTCAGGGCAGGGGACGGGTGCCTGCCATGTCCCGGATCGCGCCCAGTATCTGCAGCCCTTTGGAGAAGGCATGGAGGGACGATGGAGATTGCGTGGAGAAACCGGCGGCGTTCAGCCACGCACGTGGTGCCCACCAAGGTGGGCCGCTACCGGAGCAACGTCCTCCGCAATGCTGCGTCCTCAACGACGCGCGTGCACCGGCCAGCGGATCTCGAAGGCACTGCCGCCGCGTTCGGTCGCCCTGCATCGCGCCGTTCCGTGATGGGCCACGGCAATCGCGCGCACCACCGCCAGGCCAAGCCCGGAACCACCACTCTGCCGCGAACGCGAGACATCCGTGCGCTGGAAGGCTTCGAAGATGCTGTCGCGAAGGTCGTCCGACACACCGGGGCCGCCATCTTCCACCGTGACGGTGCAATGGCCTTCTGCCAGCGTCACGTACACCCGCAGCGGGCAGGGAATGGCATGGCGACGCGCGTTCTCCAGCAGTGCCAGTACTGCCTGGCGGATGCGTGCAGGATCGCAGTCGGTCAGCGAAGGTCGTGCGTCCAATGTCACCGAGAAACCACTCTCGGTCAGAGCCTCGGACATGGCTTCCACCACTGCGGCCACCTGCACGCTGACATCGCTGCGCTGCAGGCGCAGATCCAGGTGGCCACTCTCGGCCAGGCTGACCACGCGCAGGTCCTCGATGATGCGGGTCAGGCCTTCCAGCTGGGTGAGCATGCTGTTGAACTGCTCCGGGCCCGGTTCGAACACGCCTTCGGCGATACCCTGCAGGCGGCCGCGCAGGATGGTCATCGGCGTGCGCAGTTCATGCGCGATCGCCGCGTTCCAGAACACCCGGTTCTCGGACATCCGGCTCAGCCGTTCTGCCATGGAGTTGAAATCGCTGACCAGCGTGGCCGCTTCGGCCATCGTGGTATCACCACCGCGCGCACGCGCTTCCAGATCGCCACTGGCGACCCGGCGCAGGCTTTCGGCCACCGAATTCAACGGCGTGATGATGCGCCGGGTCAGGCGCGAGGCAACCAGCGTGGCGAAGATGACGACCACGGTGGCGGTCAATCCGATCCACAGCCATTCCAGCCCGGACGGCATGATCGTTTCCGGCTCGTCGTACCAGCGCGGATAGAACACCTCCATGAGGTAATAGAACAGGTAGAAGCCGCTGATCGACAGCACCGTCGAACACAGCGAGGCCACCGTGATGGACAGCGTGATCTGGCGTCCGATGCTCTTGCCTTTGGGGTTCATCATTCAGTCCAGGAAGCGGTAGCCGACGCCGCGGATGGTGGCGGGAACGCCGATCACGCCGACATCCTCCAGCTTGCGGCGCAGTTTGCTGACATGGCTGTCGACGGTGCGTTCCTGCGCGTCGCCCTCGGGCAGGCAGGCATGCAGGAGATCGGCCCGCGCATGCACCTGCCGTGGCGCACGCGCCATGTGCACCAGCAGCCGGAACTCGGTGAGGGTGAAGTTCAGCTCGTGCACCTGCTCGCCATGGCGCACGGTCACCTCGTGGCTGCGCAGGTCGATCTCGAACGGCCCTTGGCGGATCAGCCCGTTGGGCGCTTCGACCAGGGGCCGGGAACTCCGGCGCAGCACGGCCTGGATGCGGGCGACGATCTCGGCCGGATTGAACGGCTTGGCCACGTAGTCGTCGGCGCCCACGCGCAGGCCGGTCAGCTTGTCCACGTCCTGGTCGAGCGCAGTGAGCATGATGACCGGGGTGTTGCCGATCCGTCGCAGTTCGCTCAGCACCTGCCAGCCATCCAGTTTTGGCATCTGCACATCCAGCAGCACCAGGTCCGGACGCAGTTGGCGGTGGCTGGCGAGTGCCGCCTCACCGTCTGCGGCGCGGGCGCTGCGCAGGCCGGAACGGGCCAGATAGGCACTGAGGATGTCGGCGATTTCGCCCTCATCTTCGGCAATCAGCACCAAGGGGGCCTGTCGGGTACGGAGATCGTGTTTCATTGCGTGCTGCGGGTTCGGGGCAAGGGTGGGCAAGGGCGGGATCTGGGGCAGGGTCATCGTCGGCACTGCATGTCCTGCGCCTCTTCGTTGGCAGCCCAGGCCAGGGTGGCCAGCACCAGCGTGCGCCGCAGACTCGTTTCCACTGCACCTGCGCCGCGCAGCTGCTGCAGCATCAGGGTGGACACCGCCGCCGGCAGCTTGCTCCAGCGCGATGCCATGGGAGTGGCATCTACCCGGGCCTGCAGCCGCAAGGCCATGCCCAGGATGGCGCGCAGGCGTAGTGCCAGCAGGGCGACGACCACGAGAGTGGCTAGGGCGAGCAGCAGATGCAGGGTGGCGTCGGCGACCGGGTGCGTTGCCGCCCAGACCGCCAGACCCATCAGCGCCAGCGACGCGAGTGCGCCGGAACGGCCAGAGCCACCGGGCCCATCGCTGCGGAACCCCACCAGGGCGGCCGCCCCGAAGCCCGCCAGCAGCGGGGGTAACGGATCCGGCGCGGCCAGCATCCAGCTGGTGGTCGATGCGAACACGACGGCGATCAACCACGGCGAAGGCGCACACCACGCCAGGTAGGCGCGGCGCACATCGATGGGTGGCAGGTCTGGATGGGAAAGGGACACGGCAGGCGGGCAGTCGGCGAGGCCGACGAGGCTAGCGACCGTTGATGGAGACTCGGTCGAGATTGTGTCGAGATTGCGTGGACGCAGGCCGCAGCATTCAGGCGCGGGGCTGGTGCCTGAACGGCTGCCGCCCCTCCATGCAATCTCCACAGTGGCTCCAAGAAACGTCCATCGGCGGCTTCCAGACTGCGGTTTAGGCGGTCGCACTGGGCGACTGCACGCAGCCGGGCGTTTCGATGAGCAACCGCAGGACCTGGATCATTGCCGCTACGGTGGCCACATTGGCCGCCGGCGCTGGATGGTGGGCGTTTGCCGGCGGCGATGATGCCGCGCTGATCACCGCACCGGCAAGGGTGGCGGATCTGGAGAAGACCGTACAGGCGGTCGGCCGGGTCCATCCCAAGGAGCTGGTGGCGGTGGGTGCGCAGGTGTCCGGCCAAGTCAAGCGCCTGCATGTGGTGCTGGGCCAGCGCGTACAGGCCGGTGACCTGATCGCCGAGGTCGATTCGCAGCCGCAGCGTATCGCGCTGCGCAGTGCCGAGGCGGCCACCAACACGCTGCGCGCCCAGCATGCCGCCAGCCAGGCCCGCTATGCGCAGGCCAGTCGTGCTTACCAGCGGCAGTCGCAGCTGGTGGCATCGCGGCTGGTGTCACAGGAAGGTTTCGAAGCCGCGCGCGTGGCACGTGATGCGGCGCGTTCGGAGGTGGCCGCGCTGCAGGCGCAGATCGACCAGGCCGTGACCCAAGTCGAAACCGCACGGATCAACCTGGGCTATACCCGCATTGTGTCGCCCAGCGATGGCTACATCGTGGCCATTGTCACCAAGGCCGGGCAGACGCTGAACTCGATGCAGACCACGCCGACGATCGTGATGCTGGCGCAGATGGATACAATGACCGTGCGTGCCGAGATCGCCGAGGCCGATGTCGAGCTGGTAGCGCCGGGACAAGCGCTGTGGTTCTCGACATTGGGGCCCAGCGGCCGCCGCTATGAATCCCATCTGCAGCAGCTGGAGCCTGCGCCATCCTCGATTGCCGACGTCGCCTCCGGCAATGCGGGTGGCTCTGCGCAGACGCCGAAGGCGGTGTACTACGCCGGCCTGTTCGACGTGGCCAATCCCGGCCTGAAGCTGAAGCCCTCGATGACGGTGAAGGTGACCCTGCAGCTGGCGCGGGTCGCCAACGCGCTGCAGGTGCCATTGACGGCGCTGGTCGATTCGGATGGCAAGGACGGCAGCCGTGGAACCGTGCGCGTGGTGGACACCAAGGGCCGCCCCCAGCAGCGTGCGGTGACGACCGGCCTGCGCACCGCCACCGCCGTGCAGATCCTGTCCGGCCTGCGCGAGGGCGAGAACGTGGTGGTCGGCCAGGCGCCCAGTGGCGGCGAATCCGAACCGACCAGCCTGCTGGGTATGTGAGCATGTCTGACGCACTGCTGGAACTGCATGGCGTATCGCGCGCCTATCGCTCCGCCGCCGGCGAGGTGGTGGTGCTGAAGGACGTGTCGCTGCGCATCGATGCCGGCGAGTTCATCGCCATCATCGGCCCCTCGGGCTCGGGCAAGTCCACGTTGATGAACATCCTTGGCTGCCTGGACCGGCCGACCGAGGGCAGCTATCGGGTGAACGGCGAGGCCACCGAGCAGATGGCGCCGGACGCGCTGGCACGCCTGCGTCGCGAGCATTTCGGCTTCATCTTCCAGCGCTACAACCTGATGGAGAACCTGAGTGCCACCGAGAACGTGGCGCTGCCGGCAGTCTATGCCGGCGTGGAGGCGGACGTGCGCACTGCGCGTGCACGCACGCTGCTGGAAACACTTGGGCTGGGCGAACGCACCGCGAACCGGCCGAGCCAGCTGTCCGGAGGCCAGCAGCAGCGCGTGTCCATTGCCCGTTCGCTGATGAACGGCGGCGCGATCGTGCTGGCCGATGAACCCACCGGCGCGCTCGATCACGCCAGTGGCCAGCAGGTGATGGCCGAGCTGAAGCGCCTGCATGCACAGGGCCACACGGTGATCCTGGTGACACACGATGCGGCGATTGCCGCCAACGCGGCGCGGGTGATCGAGATCGCCGACGGCCGGGTGGTGACCGACCGCGGCGAGCGGGGATCGCGTGCTGTGGCTGAAACACCCGGGACCGAACGCGGCGTGTCGCCGGTCACCGAGCGCCGCGCACGCATGGATGCGATTCGCGAAGCCGCGCGCATGGCCGTGCGCTCGATGCTGGCCCATCGCCTGCGCACGCTGTTGACCATGCTCGGGATCATCATCGGCGTAGCGGCCGTGGTGACCGTGGTTGCGCTGGGCAAGGGTGCACAGGCGCAGGTTGAATCACAGATCAACGAACTGGGCGCCAGTACGCTGGAGATCTTCCCGGGCTCGGATTTCGGTGACCCGCGCTCGGCGGAGATCGAGACGCTGGTGGTGGGCGATGCGGACCATCTTGCGGCGTTGAGTTACGTGGACAGCGTAAGCCCGAACCTGAGCGGATTGGTGGCAGCGCTGCAGGGCAACCGGCGTGCCAACACCCAGGTGCTGGGCGTGGGGGCCGACATGCCGCGCGTGCGTGGGCTGCGGCTGAAGGCCGGCCGCTTCTTCACCGACGCCGAAGTGGATGCGCATCGCGCCGTGGGCGTGGTCGACCAGAAGGCCGCCAAAGCGCTGTTCAGCGACAGCCCGATTGGCAGCACGGTGCTGCTGGGCGGCATGCCGGTGGAGGTGATCGGTGTGGTCGGGGCCAATGCGTTCGCTGGCGGTGCAACCCCGACGGTCTACGTGCCGTATACCTCGGCGGCCTCGCGGCTGCTGGGCAGCGAGCGCCTGGAGAGCATCACGGTGCGTGTGCGCGACGACGTGCCCACCAACGCCGCCGAGGCCTCGCTGGGGGCCGAGCTGGAGCGGTTGCATGGCCGTCGTGACTTCTTCATCTACAACGCCGACCAGATCCGCAAGGCGGTGATGAAGTCCAGCCAGACCATGGCTGCGTTGGTTTCGGCGATTGCGGCGGTGGCGCTGGTGGTCGGCGGCGTGGGCGTGATGAACATCATGCTGGTCTCGGTGAAGGAGCGCGTGCGCGAGATCGGCGTGCGGCTGGCGGTGGGCGCGCGGCAAGGGGACATCCTGCGCCAGTTCCTGATTGAAGCGGTGTTGATCTGCCTGTTCGGTGGTGTGCTGGGGGTGCTGTTCGCATTCGGCGTGGGTGCGCTGTCCAGCCTGCTGTCGCTGGGTGTGCCGTTCCTGTTCACCGCGGGCCCGGTGCTGGCTGCACTGGCGTGCTCGTCTGCGATCGGGCTTGGCTTCGGCTACTTCCCGGCGCGCAGCGCGGCACAACTGGATCCGATCCAGGCGCTGGCAGCGGAGTAGGCGCAGGCCCGGTGCGGGCATTTGTGGAGCCGAAGGCAACGGCAGGAGCCGTTGCCTTTGGCTCCACAGGAGCAGCCTCAGGATGAGGGGCGCGGATGCGTGCGCACGCGTGCACGCTCGCGATACAGACGGCTGTCGGCGCGCTGCAGGGTGTCGGCCACCGTCTCGCCGGGTGCATGATGGGTCGCGCCCAGCGAGAAGGGCGTGGGTGACTGCCCGGCATGCTGCGCATACCACTGCTCCAGCGCGGCCAGCCGTCCCGGTTCCGGTGCAGTCAGCACCACCATGAACTCGTCGCCACCCATACGCACTACGCTTTCCATTGACCCCAGTGGAGCGCGCAGGAAGGCGGCGAACTCCACCAGCACCGTGTCACCCCGTGCATGGCCCTGGGTGTCGTTGATCTGCTTGAAATGATCCAGATCGAACATCAGGCAAGCCCAAGGCTGGTCGATCAGTTCGTCCAGGCGGGGCAGGAAGCGGCGGTTGTAGCTCTGGGTGAGGGGATCCTTGAAGGACATCTCGCGCAACTGCTGTTCCTGCATCCGCAGTGCGGTGACGTCCTGCGCATGGCCGAGCACGTAGGGTGGGGTGGCCTCGTTGTCGAGCACGTTGTGATACGCCCAGAAATGCCGGGTACCATCGGCGGCGATCAGCTCGATGACGCCGGCATCGGTGTGGTTGACTGCGATGCGTTCCAGATACGCCTTGAACGCGGCCCGCTTCTCCGGCGGCATCAGGTCGCACAAGCTGCGCCCGATCATGTAGCTCTCATCGAAGCCCAGTGACTGCACGGCCGCTGGGTTCACCGAGGTCAGCACGCCCTCCAGCGTGTGGGTGCAGATCAGGCCAAGGCTGTAGTGGAACAACCGCCGGTAGCGGGTTTCGCTTGCTTCCAGTGCATCCAGCGCGGCGCGCTCCTCGGTGATGTCCTGTATGGCCCCGACCAGCCGCGGCCGGCCATCGACCTGCTGCCGGCCTCCAACCACGCGGGTCCAGATGGCTCGTCCGTCGGCGGTGGTCATCGGCAGCTGCACCTCCCACGACGTGCCTTCATCGATGCAACGCTGCACCGCCGTGCGGATGATGTTTCGGCTGTCCTCGCGATAGAACGAGAGCGCAGTTTCGAGCGTCGGTTCGAAGTTGCTGCGCACGCCGTGGATCTGCTTGGTTTCGCGGGTCCAGCGGACCTCGTTGCTGACCAGGTCCATTTCCCAGCCACCCACCCGGGCCGCGCGGTTGGTGCGCTCCAGGAAGTCCTCGCTGCGCTTCAATTCGCGATGCAGGGCCTTGGCCTGGCCGACCTGCGCCATCAGCGTGCTGCGCTGCTCCAGCACCTGGGTGGTGACCCGGGCCAGATGCACCATCAGTTCGCGTTGCGAGGGAGACAGAACGCCCGGCATCGGGTCGAGCAGGCACAGCGTTCCTATGCGCGCGCCATGCGCCGAGCCCAGCGAGATGCCCGCATAGTGACGGATGCGCGGGCCACCGGTGACCAGCGGATTGGTGGCGAATCGCGGGTCCTGGCGCGCGTCCGGAATCTCGAACAGCGCGTCCTGCTGGATGGCATGCGTGCAGAAGGAAATCTCGCGTGCGGTTTCGCTGACGCCTTCCAGCCCGATGTTGGCCTTGAACCACTGGCGCTCGTCGGCAACAACTGAAATCAGAGCCATGGTCATGCCGGTAGCGGCACGCGCGGCGGCGACGATCGCATCGAAAACAGGCTCTGGTGGCGTGTCGAGCAGGTGCAGGCGGTCGAGTTCAAGCAGTCGTTCGGCTTCGTCCATGGCACTTTGCAGGGCAGGGTGGCGAGGGCGGGCGCGGCGGCAGTCAGGTGCTACGGTAGTGCGAACCTTGTTATGTATCGCCACCGACGGGTGATGCCGACGTGAGTCCAATGGGTGCCACGACCACCTTGTGATCGCGCGCACATATTGCTCTTGGCCAGCGTTGGCGGACTACCGCGCCACGCAGCTGACCGTCTTGCGCCGAGCGGGCGCCTTTCGGGATGCTCGGGGCGTGGGGACGGGTCTTTGCGTTGGAATGTCGACCATGGCGGCGGGTGCCCTTGAATGAGGTGCCCGTGGCAAGCCCTTCACAGGAGCGGTAGGGAACCATGACCGGACATGTGCACTGGGTATGGGCACCGATCCGGTTCGCTGCGCGGGGGTCCATTGGTTGCGGGCAATGACTGCGTGACTGCCAAGGCGAGTCAGGATTTGGACGTCCCGGATCTCGTAAAGGGCTTCACCGGGTCCTTCCAATTTGTGGCACGCTCTCACCACGCGCGAGGACTTAGCGATGCGGCAACCCTCGCTGGAGACCACCACGCTGTGATGCTTCAACAGGCCCAGCTGGAAGATGTTCGCAGCGCGGTCAAGCGCTTCAGTGAGTGTGCCTGCAAACATGACTACGTAGAAAATTATAGCGAGGGCAGCAATGGATTTGTGGCGTGCGGGTGAACTCAGGACGAGGAAGAACAGATAGTGGAGCGGTGGAAGAAGCAACAGCATGAGGCCGAACTGCCAGTCCGTCAGGGCCGTAGCCGCCTCATGTGTTCCAATCACCACGAGAACGAAGATGGGCATGTACAGTAGGTACAGTGCCGTAGAAGCAAACGCCAGGGACAGTGGCCACAGCCCCCTCCAAGGGCGTGTGTTCGCTATACGCTCAGCGGTTGCTGAAGGTGTGGTTTTGCGAAGCACCGGGCCCAGTGCGGCAATGGCGCCCAGACCTACGAGAATGAGAAACGCATGGTCATGGCTCTTGCCAAATGCTGTGGCCAGTGACGCGTACAGAAGGAGCAGTGCAACTGCAGCCCCCACAAGGAGTGAGAGAATGCTGTTTAATGCGAGGTGTCGCTCTCGGGACCCTGGGCTACGCGGACCACTCGCGCTGAAGATCATTCCCCTCTGATGCCATTCGACTAGCAGCGCGGCTGGAATCAGCAGCGTCGCTAGGAAAACAAGCATCAAGAGGATGGAAAACACCACGATCGCGATCGCAACCAGACCGATATCGGTCAGGGTGATGCTGGGTAGGAAACGGATGCGCCAGAAGAACACCACCATCGCCAAAGTGCCGGCAGCAGCGAAGGCCCAGCGATGCGCAATGATGACTCCCAGTACTGACGCCGCACGCGACCACAGAGCGGGTTCCTCGCGTGTGGATGAATTCATTCCTGAAGGGTAGGATCCGGGCGTAGACACGGCGCGTCGTCCTTAAAGCGTTGGCTCGGGCCTGCTATCGGCCCAGCGCGCGTGTTCTTTAGCGAGTGCGCTATTCAGTTCCCGGCGGCGTGCTGTCAGCCAGCGCCCGCTACCTCGCTTTCGAGGTCAGCGCCCCTTGAGATTGAGATACAAGCGCGCCCCATCCGTTTCACGATACCCCGACCAACGCCCTCCGCCCGACGCGCGGAAGCGCCCGAATACGGTGTTGCTGGTGTCGGTCAACAGCAACTGGTTGCCCGACAGCACCCAGCGATTGGCCGAGAAGAAGCCATCCGGGCAGCCGGCAGGCACATAGGCACTGTAGCCACCGAACCATTCGATGTTCTTCAGCTCGATCGTGCAGTTGCTGCCGTTCTCCTGGCCCAGTGTCCAGCTGCCGAACAGGTCGCTGTCGCGCACATCGCGGTCATCGCGCCGGCGGTCATGGCCCCAGTCATCGCTGTTGTCGTGGAAGCCGAAGTCCACGTCCATCCTTTTGCTTTCGCTGCGTGTCTCGGACTGCGAGCTGCCGCTGGTGGTGGTCTGGGTGGTCATCGCGCCACTGGTCCGGGTCTGGGTGCTGCTGGATTGTGTGGTCTGTTCGGTGCGGGTGGTTTGTTCGCCGAAGCCGAACGAGGCGTCCTGGGCCAGGGCGGGCAGGGCCAGGCAGCACAGCGCGGACAGGCAGCTACGGGCAAGCGGGGCAGCCATCGCAGGATCCTCGGAAGGGTGGACCGCGCGAGTATCGAACTGGCGGGGCGGGAGACGGTGTGAGGGTGGCTCAATCGGCCATCACCCGCCCAATCGCATCGGCCAGCAGCGCCCGCACCCGATCCGGCGGCAAGTCCGGATCGCGCACTGCACGCATCGCCAGCCCTTCCACCAGCAGCCGCAGCAGCAGGGTCCGGCTGGCAATCCGCTCTTCGTCCACGCCGCGGCCCAGATTGACGTCACGCTGGCGCAGCCAGGCATGGATCGCGGCGCTGGTCTGTTTGTCATGGGTACGCAGCACCTCGGCCAGCATCGGGTCGCGATGCGCCTCGGCGTTGATTTCCGCATACAGCGCCACGCTGGCGATGGCATTGCCGTGGATCGGCAGCACTTCGCCGCGCGCCCATTGCTGGTAGCACTCCAGCAGCCCATCAATCAGATCGGACGCCACCGGCATCTCGCTGATCGAGGCCTGGTCGTGGCGCAGCTGGCGCTCGATCAGGGCCAGGATCAGGGCGCGCTTGTTGGCGAAATAGCGGTACATCAGCCCCTGGCTGATCTCGGCCTCGGCAGCGATATCGCCGATCGAACCGGCATGGAAACCACGGGTGATGAAACACTTCTGGGCAGCATCGAGGATGCGCCGGCGCTGGGCTTCGGCATGGGCGGCGGCAGGGGCGTCAGCGGGTACGGCTACGGCGGGTTTCGGCGTCATTGCGTGAAGTCGGGGCGTCCAGAGGCGGGATAGTACGTCACAAAAGATGTGAATGAACGGTCATTCATTTGTAATTCCCGCCTCCCAGACTGCGCCGGCCTTCTCCTTCCGCGAATGAGTCCGATGCGCCACGCCCTGCTGCACCGCCCGCTGCTCACCCTCGCCATTGCCGCCGCTCTACCGGCGCTGGCCCATGCCGAAGACGCCTCCAGCGCCGGCGCCGCCACAACCGCCGAGACCGCGCGCACTGTTGTTGCCCTTGACCAGGTGGTGGTGACCGCGCAGAAGCGCGCCACCAACCTGCAGGAAACCCCGATCTCGGTATCGGTGGTCGATGCCGAAGCGCTGAAGGACCGCAGCGCGATCTCGCTGGGCAGCCTGTCCGATGGCTCCATCCCATCATTGCGGGTCACGCCGTTCGCTACCCGCAGCTCGGCGTTGAACATCGGCATCCGCGGCATCGGCGCTTCCGGCGACGCCAACCAGCCGGCCCGCGATGCCGGCGTCGGCATCTATGTCGATGGGGTGTTCATGGGCCGCGCACAGGGCCTGGGCAACATGCTCTACGACGTGGAGCGCATCGAGGTGTTGAAGGGCCCGCAGGGCACGCTGTTCGGCCGCAACACCGAAGGTGGCGCGGTGAGCATCGTGACCAAGGCGCCGACCGGCGAGTTTGGCGGCAACGTCAGCGCGGGCGTGTCCAACTTCAGCGGCTACAACAGTGCGCTGCACCTGGATCTGCCCAGGGTGGGCGATGTCAGCTTCAAGATCGACGCCGTGCAGGCCAAGCGCGGTGGCACCACCGACAACCCGATGCGCGGCGAGCGGGACTTCAACAGCTACGACAAGCGTGGCGCACGACTGAGTGCGCTGTGGCAGCCGAGCGATGATTTCTCGCTGTTGTACGCGTTCGACCGTTCCTACGACGCCACCACGCCGTACCACACCCAGGTGCTGGTGCCGGGCGCCTACCTCAGCCCACTGCAGAAGGCGGGTGCCAGCCTGGACCGCCGCGACAGCGCCATCCTCGGTGGACAGCAGGAAGACAACATCGGCCGCACCAGTGGCCATCTGTTGAACCTGTCGTGGGTGTTGAATGACAACCTTGAGCTGAAGTCGATCAGTTCCTACCGCGAACTCACCCAGGGCCAGTTCGACATGGGCCTGGTCGATGCGATTTCCGCCTATGGTGGCGCAGGGACGCCGTTCGGTCGTTACAGCCTGGCGCAGGTCTACCAGCACCAGTACAGCCAGGAGTTCCAGCTGATCGGCAACACCTCGCAGGTGCAGTTCCTTGGCGGTGCGTTCTACTACCACGAAACCGCTGGTGACAATGCGCAGACCCCGAACATGCTGGTGTGGGGGCCGGGTGGCAACAGCTATACGGTGAACCCGGCGACCAATCCGCTGGATCTCTCCCGGGTACGCATCGACCGTGCCAGCAAGGCGTGGACCGACAGCCTGGGTGTGTTCGGCCAGGCCACGTGGACCCCGGAAGCGATGCAGCGGCTGCACCTGACAGCGGGTGGCCGCTATACCCGCGATGACAAGAAGGGCAGCCTGTACATCGTCAATGGTGCGGCGACCAACCTTGCGTTCAAGGATCGCTGGAGCCGTTTCGACCCGATGGTCAATATCGCCTACGACCTCGGCGAGCACGCGATGGTCTATGCCAAGTACAGCACCGGCTTCAAGGCCGGGGGTGCCAACTCGCGCTCGACCAACTACAGCGCGTTCGGTCCTGAAGAAGTGACGGCCTATGAGCTGGGCTTCAAATCGCAGTTCTGGGACAACCGTGCCCGCCTGAACCTGGCCGTGTTCGATTCGACCATCGCGCACAAGCAGATGGACTTCTCACTGCCGTTCGACCCGAACAGCGGCGAAACCCGCACCACCATGGTCACGACCAATGCGCTGAGCGATGGCAAGTCGAGCGGCGCGGAGCTGGAGTTCAATGTGATGCCGATCGACAACCTCACCCTCGGCCTCAACTACGCCTATACGAAGATCGACGCGCAGACCGCGACGGACCCGTTCGGTGCAGGGGTGCAGGTAACGGTCCAGCCGCTGCTGGCGCCGAAGAACGCCGGAAGCCTGTCGGTCGACTACCTGGTGCCGTTCGCGAACTTCTCGGCACTGAAGCTCCATGTGGACGGCAACTGGTCCGATGGCTACTACACCAGCGAGTACGACCAGATGCTGACCGACAGCTCGTTCGTGGTGAACGCACGGGTGGCGCTGGTGGATGTGCCGGTCAACAGCACTGGCACCACCATGTCGTTCTCGTTGTGGGCACGCAACCTGCTCGATGAGCAGCACCTGTTCTACAAGATCAACAGCGCGGCGCTGGGCCAGAGCGGCATCTTCAACGACCCGCGTACCTTCGGCCTGGAAATGGCCGTCAACTTCTGATTCGAACGGAGAATTCCATGAAGCACCGCTCTACCGAACTTGTCCTGGCCCTGATGCTCAGCCTGCCGATGGCTGCGACGGCTGCTGCCGCTGATGCGCCGCAAGTCGCCGCCGCGAAGCCGACGGCCGTTGCGAACGTAAAGCCCGTCGCTGCCGATGCGCAGCGCGTGATCCCGCTGCAGGGCGCCTGGAACGTGCGTACCTTCGCTGGCCTGCAGGGCCGCCACGGTCCGATTCCGGCCGATGCGTTCGTGCGCACCGCAGACCTCGGCCGCCTCACCGATGCCGACCGTGATGCCCTGGCCGCGGCCGGCGTGAAGCTGGATATCGACCTGCGTACCGCCGATGAAGAGGCGCAGTCGCCGGACCTGCTGGCCAAGGATGATCGCTTTGCCTACCAGCGCATTTCGCTGATGGGCACCGAGAAGATGGACCTGCAGAAGA
Organism: Stenotrophomonas sp. STK17_22; assembly: GCF_051983905.1. Lineage (NCBI taxonomy): Bacteria > Pseudomonadati > Pseudomonadota > Gammaproteobacteria > Lysobacterales > Lysobacteraceae > Stenotrophomonas > Stenotrophomonas sp. STK17_22. The sequence goes on along the minus strand of NZ_CP197010.1, from coordinate 2,790,308 downwards.
TGATGACCAGTTTCCCGGATTCGCTGGGCGAAGCCTATGTGCAGTGGCTGGGCCACAGCCAGCCGCAGTTCAAGCAGGTGTTCCAGCGCATCGCCGCGCAGCAGGACGGTGCCGTGCTGTTCCATTGCACGGCCGGCAAGGATCGCACCGGCATCATCGCTGGCCTGCTGCTGGATCTGGCCGGCGTGCCGAAGTCCGAGATCGTGCACAACTACGCGATCTCCGCGCACTACCTGGAAGGGCAGCCAAAGGACAGCGCGATGAACGCGCAGATCATGGCGCTGGTCAAGCAGAATCCCGAGATCGCCCGCAAGATGGCCGGTATGGCCGGTACCGCACCGGACAACATGGAACAGTTCCTGGCGGCACTGCACAGCCAGTACGGTGGTGCAGAGGGTTACCTGAAGTCAATCGGGGTCAGCGAACAGGAGATCCAGCAGTTGAAGGTACGGCTGGGGCAGGCTGGCTGAAGACTGCCAGGCTGAAGGCAGGTGCCGGACAGCCCGGCACCTGCCGTGCGTCATCACGGCTGCGGTGGCGCTACCAGGATGGCGGCATCCAGCACCGGGAATGTCTGCGGTGCCTGGCCGGACGATGCAACCAGGCGGATCTCCAGCGTGGTCGTTCCCCCATCGGCGGCATTCAGCGCCTGCAGGGCCCCCAGTTTCTGCGGCAGCGGCACCGCGAACGTGGTTGGGTGGCTGTGATCCATCCCGGCCATGGTCGGCCCGAAGAACGATACGGTGCCGGCGTAGTACGGACTGTCGGCCGCCACGGAGGCGGTGCCCGTAGGTGCGTTGATCAGCACGTCGAACTCGCGCGTATTGTTCAAACCGCGTGGTCGCTCCAGGGTCACTTCGGCAATCAGCTGGCGCGGGCCCGATGTGGTCAGGTGCGCGCGCACCGCCTCATTGGGGACAGCCACGCGGACGGCGCCATCGGAGCGTGTGCCGCGCACCAGCCGCACCGCGCTGGCAGCTGCTGGCAGCGCGACCGCCTCCAGCAGGTCGTTGCGGCGCGCGTAGACGTAGTCGTAGTCGAAGGCCGTGGTGGAGAAGAACGCGCTGGCCGGACGCTCGCCAACGGGCTTGCCCTGTGCATCGACGAAGAACCGGAACGGTTCGTTCATGAACTGACGCCGCTGGTCGACGTTGATGGGCATGATCGGCTTGCCGCGGGATTGCTGCAGCTGGTTCCAGACATCCCACAGGCGGTCCATGTTGGCGTGATGCAGGTAGAAGATCGGATCGAGTGGCGACAAGAAGTTGGTCATGTTGCCGTAGGGGCCGGGATCGACCGCGCCGACGCCACCGATGCAGTTGTGCACCTTGTTGTGCGGGAATCCTTCCAGTACCGAGAATTTCGTGGCGCCGTCAGGCTGCACCACGTGCGAGGCCGTACGCGAGCTGGTGAAGCTGCGGCTGACATCGTCGTTGTAGAACTCGACCGGCGACAGCCCCGCGTGGATGGTGTCGGGAGACACGGCCGAAGCGGTCTTTGCATCGAAGCCGGGATTCTCGCGCCAGAGGTAGCGGGCGCCGCAGGTGATCGCATAGGCCGCATTGCCCGAGATGCCGGTCTTTTCCGCGACGCTGTAGCCGGTCACATCGTTCCAGACATCGTCTGCAGTGAGGTAGCCGCGGAACTTGAGCTGGCCGCGTTGGCCTGCATCCAGCGTGTCCCAGTAGCGCTGCAACGCCGGGCGCATGAACCGGGTGAAGACCGCCAGGTTGCGGGTATACGGTGCATAGGCGCTGTCAGTGGGCGTCAATACGCCGTCGAACATCGCCGGGGGAATCCGTGGCAGCTCGGTCCAGTCCCAGTAGGGCATGGCGAACTGCGGATCACCGCTGAGCGTACGGATGGTCTGTTCGAAGTAGCCGACATAGCCCCGGTGCCAGACATAGAACCACCAGTTGCCGTGCGGGCAGTCCATCAGATGCACGAAGGCGTTGCGGAACCAGTTGCGTGGATCGTCTGCCGGCAGTGCCAGCATGGCCTTGATGCCACGCGCGTAGCTGGCCAGCATGCGCTGGCCTTCGGGGCTGGTGACGTTGTAGCGGTGGTAGCGCGCCTGCGCGGCCTTTCCGGCCGGTGCGGCGCCGCTGGCCCAGGCTCCGGGCGCCACCAGTGACGCCAATGAAGCGCTGGCGGTGGTGGCAAGAAAATCACGACGTGTGTAGCGCATAGCCTTCCCCCTGGTGATTGGTTGAACCGCGTTGGGTTACAAATCACTGGCAGGGCCGGCGGCAGTGTGGCGGCCGGCCCGACGGGGACATCCAGCCCCGCCGCTTCCACCGGCAGGTGCAACGATGGCAGGGGTGGAAGCGGCGGTAGTATAGGCATGGCAAACAGAGCTGATCTGCGAAGCAGGCCACAGTCGCAGGCGCGTACACATCTGCCCGGCTGAAGCTGTTCACCGTCGTCGTTGCGACGTTGTCGATCAGCCAGGCATGGCCTGGCTCTACGGGTCGGGTTTCACCCTTGCCACCCGTTTCCGGTACTCGTACACGTTGTCACCGCGTATGCGCTTTTCCTCGGTGCCGGTGACCCGGCCCACCTGCTGGTCTGAACCGGTCACGGGCTGCGCCTCGATTTCGGTCTCGTGCTCGAAGGAATGCGATTTGTCGGTGTTGCGGTAATAGCGGTACAACGCCCAGTACAGCGCGGTTGCGCCGGCCGGACCTGCCGCCAACAGCCAGAGGCCACTGTCGTCGCTCATGTCGATGCCACCAGGAAGGCAATTGCGAGGGCTTCAATGACGGTGCCGGTGGCAAGGGCCGCCAGCAGCATCTTCCATTGCTGCACGGGCACGCTGCCCATGGTTTCGCCGGTACGGCCGTTCACCGCGATGTAGTGCAGCATGCCGCCGTTCTTGCCAGGCTGATGGTACGAGTACAGCCAGACCGGCAGGTACATCGACACCCAGCGGGTGCCATGCACCTCCAGCTGTTCCTGCTCCCAGCGCACGCCGCGATTGTAGCGCTTCACCGAGCCTTCCACCTGTGCGCGGGCAATCGACAGCAGCTGGTCTTCCAGCCGCGGCCGCAGCTTTTCCACATCCAGGTTGCGCTTCTCCGAAGTGAAGCCGGCCAGGTAGGAGGCGTTCCATTTCACCGCGTTCTTGGTATCGAACGGCAGGATGGTGTTGATGATGTTGTTGGTGTTGGCGCGGGTATCCAGATTGCCGCGCTCGGCCGAGGATTCCAGCGGAAGATCGTCGACGGTGAAATCGACCTGGCGTTCGACCTGGTAGACATCGGCGTCGTAGAGGGTGCGCTTGTTCTTCTCGCTGCCGACGGTGTACTCACGCGTCTTGATCTCGCCCTTGCCGGCCACTGCCGCGCTGACATTGCTGTCGACGATCATGTAGGGCAGGAACACGCCCACCACGTTTTCAGGGGTGAACTGGTCCTTGAACGCCTTCAGCGCGAACATCCGGCGCTTGTCGACGAACTGGCGGATGCGCGCGACCGCATCGTCCTTCTTGATGTGGAAGGGCAGCACCGCATCGGGTACCGCGCCATTGGCAATCTGCTCGTTGACGCCGAAGACGTGGCGGCACCAGTGGCAGCGCGCCGTCATCGTGCTTTCGGTGTTGACCGTAACTTCTGCGCCACAGCCCGTGCACTTGAAGGTCATCAACGCCGAGGTGTCGGCATCGATGTCGCGTGCGCCGGAGGCGATGACGGTGCCGCGCAGCTGGTCGATGGCCTCGCCCAGCCCGAACTCCTCCTCGACGCGTGCGCCATGCCATTCGTGACGGCAGTACAGGCAGACCAGGATATCGGTACCGGCCTTGGGCCGGATGTCGGTGGCGCCGCACTTCGGGCAGCGGTTGAGGCCGTCCTTCAGCTCGCTGGCCGAGGTATCGATGGCCACAGGATCGGGCGCTTCCACTTCATCGCGGATGGCCTGTGGCAGTCTCGAGGTGTCCAGCGGGAAGCTGCCGGGCAGGGGAGGGACGTCCTGCGGCGAACCGGGCCCATCCAACGACGCCGCCGGCAAGGGCGGCGGCGTCGCGGGTGCGGATCCGGGCAGCGGCGGTGGGCCGTTTCGGGGATCGGACATGTTCGTTGTGCGTCCTGCTGTTACAGGCCCAGTGCCTTGGCTTTCAGGGCGTCATAGTCGCTCTGGGTGATCAGGCCCAGGTCGAGCATTTCCTTGGCCTTCTTCAGCTTGGCCACCGGATCATCCGCGGCCGGAGTGACCGGCTGCTGCATGCCACCCACTCCGAACATGCCCGAGGCCATGCCGACGCCGACCAGGCCGGCCGCGCCGCCGTTCTCGCCGGCCGACTGGATGCCCTGGGCGACACTGGCCTGCAGGTTGGAATTGCCGCGCGAACCGGACAACGCATCGGCGCGCTGCACAGTCTTCAGCAGTTCGCGGGTATTGGCGTCGTATTCAATCGAGACGATAGCGGTCCTGACGATGGCCAGGCCACGGTCGGACTTCCACTGGTAACCCTGTTCGACCGCAGCCGACAGGCTCTGCGCGAAGCCCAGCGAGTCCTGCTGCAGCTTGGTGATGCGGTTGCCCTTGCTCGGGTCGTTGGTATACAGGCTGAAGGCCGGCGCCAGCGAACCGACCACTTCATTGAACAGCTGGCTGGCCGCGGCGTTGTCCAGATCGGTGAAGTCGAACACCTGTCCCGGCTGCAGGTAGCTGGCCGGTACGAAGTTCTTCACGAACAGGATCGGGTCGACGATCTTCAGCGTGTACGAACCACGCGTGACCGCGCCGACCTGGGTATTGAGGAAGCCGTCGTCCCAGTAGATTTCCGACTGGGTGCCGAAGCGGTTGTCCGGCAGTTCCTTCAGCGAGACAAAGTAGGCCGCCTGCTGCGAGCCCGGCTGGCCGCCGAACTTGAAGCGCTCCCAGCTCTGCTTGATGAAGGTGCTGACCAGGCCGTTACCGGCGAAGATCGACTGCGAGTTCAGATCGTCCGAACGCCACTCGTAGCCGCCCGGTTCGGCGACGAACGCGGTGATCGCGCCGTCCTGGAACAGCAGCAGGCCATAGCCCTCCGGCACGATGATCTTCGAGCCGTTGGTGATGATGTTGGACGAGCCGCTGGTGTTGGAACCGCGGCCGGCATTGGTGCCCTGCGGCACCGCCGCGAACAGGGCCGCCGTGGACGGCAGGCCCGCCGGCACGGTGTAGAAGTCCTTCCACTGGTCGGCCAGCACACCGCCAACCGCACCCTTCACCGCCTGTACCAGACCCATGACCAACTCCCTGTGATTCGAGGGCAGGCACCATGCCTGCCGAGCTGGACTGAATATAGCAGTGGCCGGGGGCGGCTGTGGTGCCGGTGGGTGAATGGGCACCGTGGAACCTCTGTAATAGTCCGGTCATTGATTCTGCCGCCGACTCCGGGCCTAATCGGTGGAGGGGCAATGACGTCCCAGCCGACGCTGTGTCGGGTCTAGCCAAGGAGGGTGCAGAGCATGCAACGCCACATATCCGAAGGGCGTAGTGCGCAGTACTACGCGCTTATTGAACCGTTGAACGAGCCAGAGGAAGGCGAAGAAGATCGAGGGGCGCCGTTGCTCATTGATGCGATTCCGGTAGATGGAGCGAAGAACTATCTGGAGTCAGGGGCGGATCTCTCCTCCCTTGATTTCCTGCTGGCATATGCGGAAGAGGGGAGGGGGCCAACCGACCAGCTTCTGTATGAGACGATCCAGCTGATCACACTCTCCGATACTCCCTCTGACGGGGCGATCCCGGTGTCAACGGCCGTTCTGGACGATCGTGGTGACGGCGAGCGAGAGCAGCTGTTCATGACGATTGAGAAGATGTCGCCTCAAGATGTTGAGGTCTGCGGAACAATAGGCAGGTTTTCCGTCGGCAAGCCTGCAAGTGAGGCTGGCATCAGAAAACTGCTGAAGAATGCAGAAGCGGGAGTACCCCATGGTATCGCGATCTATGATGTAGGCCAGGCAAACTTCAACGCGGTTGTCGATTGCAACGAACATCCTCGCCTCTTCTTTGATTTCGGCCGCCCGATTGGGCTCAAGGCCAGAACCAAACCACTGCTTGTCAATTTCAATCCTCTTGCGTTCAATCATGCTGAACCAGTCGTGCTCTCTCATCTGGATCAGGACCATTGGCTGTTTGCTGTGGAGTCCGGTCGGGCAGCCTGGGACTCAACAGAAAAGTACTGGAAAACAGCCCCGAAGTATCGCGATAGTGCCCTGCAAAGGAAGTGGATTGTCCGTCTGCCAAAGGGTGTTCTGTACTGGGGAAGCCACATTCATTTCCTGCGGACGCTAGCGAGTAATGGTTCACTTTTCGTCTGGCCTGAAGGGAGTGTCCACATTCAGGGGGCGAGCATCGGAATATGGTCCTGTTCGCCCTCCGCCGGCTCACCGAACACCCAGAGCTACCTGAAGAACAACAGCTCGCTGGCACTCAGGGTTGATTCTGCACATTCCGCCGCCGTGTTGTGTGGTGATGCCGACTACGGCTCATTTGCCCCAGGAGTTTTCGTTGGTGTAACTGCTGTAGTCGCTCCACACCACGGAGGTAAGATTCAACTCGGCGCTACACCAGCCGTGCGGGGGCCAGGTCGCATGGTCCTCTCGACATATGAGAATGCCTATCCGAGCGTGCCCCATGACCAAACCATCGCCGACGCGCTGAACAATGGATGGTTCGTAACTCGCACGGATGCAAGACATAGCTGTGGCCGATGCGGCGAGGTTCATGGCCACAAGTACATTCCACTCGCTGGAACCCAGCCAGAATGTGGATGTGGAGTTGTCACTTCTGCGCAGATCTGCCTGCCGCACGTGCAATAGGACTCCAGCTGGCTACAACATGTACGGAATCTTGAACGCCAACGTGAAGTCCGGCGCATCCGGGGTCAGCCCGATGCCCAGCAGCGTCACCAGCGTGGTGTGCTGGTTCAACGCATAGGTCACGCCCAGGTTGAGTGATGCCGCATTGGCATCACTGCCGATTACCTTCATCCACTTGCCGCCCTGGAAGCGGGTGGAAGCGCGTGCGCTGATGCGGTCACTGAAGGACAGGCTCAGGCTGGTCCGCTCGTTGAATGCGAAGGCCACGCCTGCGCCGAAGTACACCGAGCCGCCCAGCTTCACATCGCCCGGGTTCACCGTGTCCGGATTACTGTCGATGTCGTTGAACCCGCGCGGGATGGAGTGCACGTAGCCGATGTTGGCAAACAGGATGGCCGGGTCGGCGGTCTTCACCATCGACAGGCCCAGGTTGGCCTGCCATACGCCATTGCCAGTGGGTTGCTCGCGCGGCACGGCGAAGCGGATGTAGTCGTCGTCATCGCGCTCGATCACCTTCCAGTCCAGGCCGTAGGGTGCGCGCCCGGTGGGGGCGGTGACGCCGGCGGTAAGCACGGTCTCAGGACGCCAGCCGCGTTCGCCGAACAACCGGTAGTTCGCACTGAGGCCGATATCACCCAGGCCGTTGCCGTTGGTCTCTTCCTGTGCAATGGCGGCCGCTGCTCCGCCGGCGCCGCCCTTCTGGTATACGGTGCGCCGGGCCAGGTAAGGCACGTCCAGGTTGAGCGTCAGGTTCGGGCTGACACCCCAGCGGGCCGCCACGTTGTAGGTCAGCGAGTCGGACTCCACGTTCTCGATGGCGATATTGCCGAGGAAAATGGCGTCCAGCGCGAGGAAGCCGTTGAGGGTGAGCTGCTTGCGGTCGTAGCGGGCGTAGGTGAGGCTGTTCTCGATGGTGAAGCGGCGGGAGAACAGGGCCGATTGCTGTTGCTTCACGTCGTCCACGCTGCGCCGCGACTCCTGCTTGGCCTGTTGCGCCTCGGCGGCGGTACTGGCGTAGCCCTCGCTGCTCGGAGGGACCGCGGCGGCGGCCGCCTGCGCCAATGGTGCGGCCGGTGGGGCTGTGACCGGGCCAACCCGCCCGCTCAAGCGCGCCTGCATGGCCTGGACCTGCATGTCCAGTTCGCGCAACCGCCGCACTTCCTGTGCGTAGTTGGCCTTCAGCTGTTCCAGCTGGTTGGCCAGGGCCTGCACGTCAGCGCCATCGTCGGACGTCGGCGGTGCGGCAAGGGCGGTGCCCGCCAGCGCCGCCAGCGCCAACGGGGTGATCCTCATCAGGGTGTGCATGTTGGTGTCCTGCGTTGTGGAGCGTTTCCCCCAATGCCAGGCCCTGTTACTGGCCTGGCCCCATGCCGCGGTTCAACGCAATCGCCTGGGCCACGTTCTGGCTCAACGGCAGGTTGCTGCCCACGGCGTTGCGCACCAGCTCCAGCCGCAGCTGGTTACTGGCGATCTGGCCGTCACCGGCGAGGGCGATACCCTGGCCGACGCTGCCATTGCGGATCCACTGCTGCACCAGCCCCTGGCCATCCACCTGCAGCAGCAGGCGTGCCTGGTTGCCTTCCAGCACGGCGGTCGCGCTGGCGCCGGCCTGCTGCGCGGTGACGTTGCCTGCGCCATCAGAGAGAACGGCTGGCACGCCACCCTCGCGGACGGTCAGCGTGGTGACGTTGCGCGCGACATTGCCATCGCCGGCCACCTGCACGCTCTGCACCAGGCCGCTGGCGTTGGCCAGGCCGCTGCTGTCGATGCTGCGTCCGTGGGTATCGGGCAGCGGCGCATCGGCTGCCGTGACATGCACGCTGGGCTGGAAACTCAGCTTCGGCGCGCCACCACCACGGAAGTCCATGCCCAGGGTGAGGCTGCCCTGCAGCGTCGCGCCGTTGCTGGCCTGCCACTGCGACACCATGGTGACCCCGAACCAGGCAACGTTGTTGCCACCCACGGTGTAGCGCCCCCGCATCAGGCTCAGTTCCGGGTCCGGAATTTCCTTCAGGCCGCGACCGGGAGCACCCTCTGCCGCCTGCAGAGGCAGGGAAGGGAAGGCCAGCAGCAGAGCCATCATCATCGGTTGGCGGAACATGGTCGAACCTCCTTCAGAACAGGTCGGCGTGGCTGAAGCCGAAGTCGACCAGTTCTGCATCGGTGATCGGCCCTTGCCGCGCGTAGAGCGCGCGGGCGCTTGGCCGTTCGCTGGGTTGCAGAAGAGCGGTGTTGCGATCGAAGTCGCTGCCGATCACCACGAAGACCGCGCGCGATGGCCAGGCGGCCAGGAACTCCGGAAGGGCCAGGCTGCGGTTGCCCAGGATCGGGTCGGCCACTTCCACGATGCCGTTGCGCACCTGCTTGAGCACCACGAAATGGCGGAAACCGCGCACGTCCATCAACACCAGTCCTGGCACGCGAAGGGTGCGTAGTCGTGTTTCATCGATGCGGTAGCCCCGACCGCGCATGCCCAGCGATTCCACGTATCGCTTGATGTCGAGCAGCGAGAAGCCGCGCTCGGCTACCAGAGCGGGATCGGAGACCCCCATCATTCCCTCGATCACCGTTGCCTCGTCGGTATCAAGGTGGTAGGCGTGGCGCAGGATGGTGGCCAGCGCGGCGGCCCCGCAGCTGTAATCGGTGTGCTGCCGCACCACGTTGCGGTAGCGCCGCTCCTGCATGCTCTCCACCTTCTGCTGCAGCAACGCGCCATTGGGCAATACGCCGCTGAAGCGCACCTCGCCCGCCCACGCGGAGGCGGTACCCAGCAGCAACAGCATCGCCAGCAGGCGCATCGAGAGGCGGCAACGGATCATCACGTTCTCCGGCAGCAGGGGGGAGCCCCTGTCCCAAGGGGGAGGAGGAACAGGGGCTCCCGGGGACCCGGCCATTGGCGGCCGGCCGGGGTGTTGCGCTTACTCGCCGCTGCCGCCACCGCCGCCGGTGCTGGGCTGGGCGACGGCCAGGGCCAGGCTGTTGGCCTGCAGGTTGCCGGTGCCCGCAGCAACGTTCACGCCGATGTTGCCGGAGGCGCCGGAGAAGGCACTGCCGGACAACGCCGAGGTGTTGGTGGCGTTGACGTTCACCCAGCGCGTGGTGCTGACCGTGCCGCTGAGGCTGGCGTACAGATCGGCCACGCCCAGTTCGACGAACTGGCTGGTGCCACTCTCACGCGTATCGAAGCCCAGGCCGCCCACTCCCGGCCGGTTGGGGTTCATCGTGGCGTTCTGGATCTCGTTGTCCAGGTCGATGTGGCCGGTGCTGTTGCCACCCGGATGTGGCAGCTCGCCATTCCATGTATCCAGATAGTAGTTGGCCATCTGATAGGCGTTGCCGGTGCCGCGGTAGGTGCCCGCGCCATAGGCCAGCGTCAGGCCGCTGACGCCGCCACGCATGCCGACCTGCACGGTATCCGTGTAGGACTGCACGAAGCCGGCATTGCTGACCGTGTTGCCGGTGGAGACCTGGTTGGAGCTGATGCTCGACTGCGCCACCGCGGTGGTCGCTACCGAGGCCGCGAGCGCGTTCTTCTGCTCGTTGTTGTTGCCCGAGGCGATGTTCACGCCGATGTTGCCCGAGGCACCACCGAAGGCGTTGCCGCCGAGACCTGCGGCGTTGGTGACCCCGGAGTTCATGGTGGCGTTGCCGAAGCCGGCCTGGTTGACGAACACCTCGGCGTCGGCCATGCCGAAGCTGAAGGACGCGTCGGCAGCGGACAGCGACGCGGCATTGTCCTGCGCATTGTTGTCGCCGGAGACAACGTTGAAGCCGAGATTGCCCGAGGCGCCGGCACCCACGCTGTCACCGATGGAAGCACTGTTGGTGACCAGGCTGTTGCTGGTGGCGTTGTTGCTGATCGACTGGCGGTTGTCGATCACGGCAATGGCCGCCGAGTCGAGGTCGATGTCGCCGGTGATGTTCGGGTCACCGGAGAAATTGATGTCGGTGCTCAGCCGCAGGTCCTTCTCCAGGTTCACGTCGACGCCGTGGTTGTTCTTTTCCTTGCGTTCGTCGGCCTGGATGTTGCTGTGTTTCTGCACATTGACATTGACGGTGCGGTTGCGTACGTCGTTGTCGGTGTGGTTGTGGGTGTCGTTGCGGGTTTCGCTGACGGTGTGGTTGTGATTGATGTTCGCGTTGGCGTTCTGGTTGTCCCAGCCATTGGCCGCAGCGGCGGTCGAGGCAGTGGCAATCGCCATGGCGAGCATGGTCTGTTTGACGGTCGCTTTCATGGTGCCCTCTCTCTCATCAGGTGGTGCATCGGTTGGGTGGTTGTCACGGGCGGTCCTGCACGACCAGGCCCAATACGTTGGCCGTGTCGTTGCCGTTGCCCGCGATCTGATTGAGTTGCAGGACCCCGTCGAATCCCCGCAGTGCGGTGCTGGCTACACCTGCGCTGCGGGTGCCCGTCGCGACGCCGTGACCGGTGTCGTCCCGCCCCCCTGCCAACACGGAACCCTCGGCGGCCAAGGCCGTATCGTCGGTTTCGCGTATGCCCTGTCGGGCCAGCGTCGCGCTGACGACGTTGAGCGTCGTGTTGGCGATGCCGCTGGCCTGGTTGATGGATGCGATGCCACTGGCACCGGCCAGTGCGTCACCGCCAATGAATGCAGTGGCCTGCAGCGGCCCGGACAGCACGCGGTTGCCCTGCTGCAGTTGCCGCGCATTGATCGCGACGTCGGCGCGATGACCCTTGGCGATACCCCGTAGGTTGGCCTGCACGTTGAGGTCGCCGGCGGCCTGGTTCACAGCGATGGCGCCATTCGTTCCGGCAAGTGCGTGGCCGTCGATGCGGGCCACGTCGAGATAGGCGAGCATGCCGCTATAGTCGTCGGCCCGGGTCGCCCAGGGCGCGGCAGCGAGCAGCAGAAGCAACCCGTGCAGGGGCTTCATTTTCCACCTGCCGGGGCCGTGCCCTGCAGCGGGAACTGGGCCAGTGCGCCGCGCACGGTATCGGCGATACCGCGGGTGCTGCTGCCGACCGCACCGAGCGGCCCACTCATGGCGCCCCCCAGATTGCTGCCGACCATGCCGTCGCCACTGCGGCCCAGCGTGCCGCCCAGGGCCTGCTGGGTGACCCGTTCAACGGTGGTGCCACCCGGCGCCGTGATGGACGCGGCCTGGCCGGCGCCCATGCCGGCATAGTCCTCATCGCTCAACTCGTCCATGCCGGTTGTTGTGCCGCCGGCACCCAATGCGGTGGCGATCTCGCGCTGCGGCTTCGGGTCGGCAATCAGCGCCATGCCCGGCGGTGCCATGCGATATGCCGGGCGCGCGGATACATCCCGCAGCAGGACGATCTCGCCCGGTTGTGCCTTCACGCCTTGGCGGGCGCCGGATGCGGATGCGCCCGCGCCAACCGACAGCAGGGCCACTGCCAGTGCTGCGGCCAGGCCGCGAATCAGGGTGGAGCCGTCCATGCCGATCTCCCGCGATGGGTGCGGCGGAACCACGCATCAACCGTGCCAACTTCGAAGTGCCCACCGGCCAATGTCGGCACCGTGCCGCACCTGACCGGGCTGCTGCCACGCTGTTACAGGCACGTCGCGGAATTGTTGGGATTTCGAAGCCCCAGGCACCGCAGGGCAAGGGCCGCGGGCGACTGTCGCATCCGTGTTACAGGTGGCGTCGCGGTCTGCAACGGTGCCGCTTCAGCCAGGAATTTCTTGACGCACTGCTCATTGCGCCGCCGTTTAGGGAAGCGCTAGGATCCGCCCAACAAAGGCCGCCCCGGTGGCCGTAGAGGTCCCGGCGGGGGGCGGCACGCCGGTGATTGCCTGACAGTCCGCCGACGGTGTCCGGATGCTGGGGGAAGCATGGCAGCGGTCCCGGAGGCTTCAACGTCACGTTGCGTGCTCTGGTTTGGCGAGCCGTTGGCGAACGAGCGCAGTGCGCTGGCGGCAGCAGGCTGGTATGTGCGCAGCATCCGTCCCGATCCCGCCATGGCGATTGGCCTGCGCGGGCGCGATCGCTTGCTCGCCGTGCTCGATCTGCGCCACCTCGATGCGGTCGCGCTGCAGCTGCTGGTACCGTGGATCGAGCAGCACCAGCATCTACCCTGGCTGGCGGTACTGCCACCGGGTGCCGGACCTGCTTCAGCGGCCTGGCTGCCGTTGCTGCAGCGATGCTGTGCCCGCTTCACGCTGCCGTTCGGCCTGCAGGATCTGGTCTGCGCAATGCGCCAGCAGTTCGACGCAGATGATCCGCCTGTCGACGCAACCTGCAGCGGGCAGGGACCGCACGCATTGATTGGTGAAAGCGCTGCGCTGCATGCGGTGCGCACGGTGCTGCACAAGTTCGCGCCGGTGGAGCTGCCGGTGCTGGTCACCGGCGAAACCGGTACAGGCAAGGAACTGGCCGCACATGGGCTGCATGCGTTGTCGGGGCGTGCTGGGAGACCTTTCATTGCGGTGAACTGTGGTGCGATTCCGGCCAACCTGGTGCAGTCGGAGCTGTTCGGCCACGAACGTGGCTCGTTCACCGGTGCCGACAAGCGGCAGATCGGCGTGTTCGAATCCGCGCACGGCGGCACGGTGTTTCTGGACGAAGTCGGTGACCTGCCGTCGGAGGCACAGACCAGCCTGTTGCGTGTACTGCAGGAAGGCACCTTCGAGCGCGTCGGCAGCAGCCAGCCGTTGCGGGCGGATGTGAGAGTGCTGGCTGCCACCCACGTGGAACTGGAACACGCGGTGGCGCAGGGCCGGTTCCGCAGCGATCTCTACTACCGTCTGAACGTGCTGCGCCTGCTCATGCCACCATTGCGTGAGCGCGGTGCCGATGTGCAGCTGCTGGCCGAACACTTCCTGCGCTGTTTCCGGCAGCGCCACAGCGTGCGTGCACGCGGCTTTGCGCCGGCCGCACTGCAGGCCATGCGGCGTTTCGAATGGCCCGGCAACGTACGCGAACTGCTGAACCGTGTGCAGCGTGCAGCGATCATGGCCGAGGGCGAGCTGATCAGCGAGCGTGACCTGGAGCTGGGCGCATCGGTGGCGGTCCTGCCTGGGGCGATGCTGCACGATGCGCGGGGGCAGGCCGAGCGCGATGTGCTGCTGCAGACCCTGCGCCAGACCGGCTACAACGTTTCCGAGTGCGCGCGGCAGATGCAGATCTCGCGGGTGACGGTGTATCGCCTGTGCCGCAAGCACCGGTTGGAGCTGCCTGCGCAGCGCTGATCAGCCGGCCGCCAGGTGCTTGAACAGGCGCAACGGCTTGCCCGTGACGCGCTCGATCACGCCCTTGGCTTCCAGGTCCAGCTGCACGGCCTTCAACCACCAGCCGGCGGTGGCGCCTGCCGGGAACAGGGCGGCGGGCAGGTGCGGCAGCAGCGCCTGCTTGGCCTGCGCAACGGTCAGGCCTGGCGGTTGCGCAGGCAGGGCCTGCAGCAAGGCATGGCGCATGGCGAGATACTTGGCACGATCCACACGCTGGGTGTGCCCGGGCGCGGTGATGCTCTCGATCTCGATCCGCTCGGGCTCAGACATGGCTATCTCCCGCGACTTCGATGCGAGGGCTGCGGAAGCCCATGGCGATCCACGCCTTCATCAACCGTGCATAGAACCGCAGCGACCGGGTCTGCAGGTTCGGCACATCGTCCGGAAGGACAGACGCATCAGGAAGATCACTGACCATCGTCCGCATCTCCACGGCGGGTCTTGTCGATGCGGGCCACAACAGGCCATACAGGCTCAGCCAATGGCCGCCACTGAACTCCAGGAACAGCGGCGTATTGCAGCAGCCCGCCAGGACGCGGCGGCTGCCGCCCCTGCTGGACAAGCGCAACGCACGCAGCATGGAATGTCCGGCGTCGATGCTGACGCGATCCTTGCGGTGCATTACGAAAAGCGTCTGGCCGTGCGGGCCCAGTACTTCGGGTGCTCGGGGCAGCGACTGCAGCATGGCGCCGGCCTTGCGGCAGCTGTCGCAGCAGCATTCGACGGTGGCAATGGGTTGGCCCGTGGCGGTCAGGCGGACCTGGCCGCAGGCGCAGGCAAGGGACTGTTGGGAGGGCATCTGCATTTTCTCCTGGGGTACTCATCCTCTCGACGAACCGGGGCGCCGGGAATCGACAACATCCGCCTTCAAGGGCGCTTCATCCGGTAGTGGATGCGGTACAGGTCCAACCCTGCACCGTCCGCACGCCGCGCCGAATAGGTCAACGTGCCGGGTTGCGAGCCATCCAGCATCGCGCCGTAGCTGTTGCCGGAGGTCTCGTTCAAGGGCGAGGGCAATGCATGGCCCGCGTCATAACGGCCTCCACGTTCGTAAGCAATGAACTGGCGCACCGGTGCGCTGCCGAAGTCGAGAGCGCGGGCAAAGACCACAGTACGGCCATCCCCGAGGAAGGTGGCATCGAACTCCTGCGCCGAGGTATTGAGGTCTCCGGGCAGTGGCCGCGCGGGCTGCGCCTCACCACGGACGATCGCTGCGACGTAGAGGTCATGGCCACCCGCACCGCCTGCACGATTGCTGGAGAACAGCAGCGTGGCTGCGTCTGGTGAGAGCATCGGCGCGAACTCATCGGCCGCGCTGTTCACTGCGGGGCCAAGATTGACCGGTTCCCCGAATCGGCCGTCGCTCCCCACGCTGACCCGATACAGATCGTCACCACCCTGGCCGCCTGCTCGATCCGAACAGAAATACACCACGCGGCCATCGGCGGAAAAGGCGGGATCGAAGTCACGTCCCGGCGTGTTGAACGGCACCGGCGTCGCAGGCCGCCAGCGCTGCCCGTCGTGGCGCGAAACCCATATGTCATACCCGCCCGGACCGCCGGGCCGGTTGCGGCTGAACCACAGTGCGGTTTTTCCGTCCGGGCTCAAGGTCAGTCGAATCTCGTCGTACTGCGTGGATGCAACGCCCGGAGCAAAGCGCTCAGCCGGGCCGACGATCTGCAACACCCTGGATGGAGACGCGCCAGGCGATGCAGACACCAGCAGCATCACGGCCAGCAGCGCCTTCATGCCTGCCGCTCGAAGTCGCTGACCCAGTTGGTTTCCCAGCTGCGTCCACCATCGGTCGAGGCCGCCTGTTCCCAGCGCGCCGAACGCGGGGTAATGCGTGACCAGATCACCCGCGTCTGGATCGCTCGTCCGTCGTGCTGGTCTTCGCCAAAGAAGCGACCGACACCGGCCTTGAAACCACCGCGCAGCGGCGCGCCGATCCGGGTCGGTTCCCGGCCATCCAGCCACCAGCTCAGCCAGTGCCGCTCAGCCGCATTCCAGGCGCGGATGCCCATGCCGCGCAGCGGCGCTCCTGGCATGTTCATCAGATTGTCACCTACGTTGCCGAATCCTCCCAGTACCGGCCAGTTGTGCAGGGTGCCGTTGAACGCGTCCCACGCATCGCTGCCTGCCAGCCTGGCGCGCAGGCGACGATGGCGCACGTTCCAATGGCCCACCAGGAAATCAAAATCGCCCGGTGCATCCGGCAGCTTCGGAAGCGGCGAGGGGGCCGCAGCCGTGCGGCGGAACCAGTTGCGCCAGTTCACCTCCCAGTGCGCACCGGCATCGTCGGAGAATGCCTGTTCCCACCACGGCTCCTCGCCATGGATGGCGTGCCACCGGAACCACACGTCGATGGGGCGTCCGTCGATCCGGTCGGTGCCGCGGAAGCTGCCGGCATCGCCCTTGAAACCGCCGCGTACGGGGGCTTCGATATGGGCAGGATTGCGGCCATCGATCCACCAGATCGACCATGTGGAAGACACCGGATCAAAGGCACGCACGCCCAGGCCCCTGTAGGGACCCGAGGGCAGTTCCATGACGTTGTCATCGATGGTGCCGAGCCCGCCCAGGGTGAGCCAGACCGCGCTGGCGCCGGTGAAGGCTTCCCAGCGGGTATCGCCCACCAGCCGCTCCTTCAGGCGTTGGTGCCGGACCTGCCAGTTGCCCTGCAACCATTTCCAGTCTTCGCTGTGACTGGCCAGGGCCCACCCGGCGGGCAGGGCGGTGGACGCGGCCGTGGCGGCCAGGGTGACCAGGAACTGCCGTCGATCCATATGCGTGATCCCCTACCGAAGGTGCCCCCATGGTTGCGGGTGCGAAGGGGATTGACCACGCAGATATCGGGGCTCAGGCTAAGTCACACTTATGGTCACCCAACGCCAGCTGCCATCGCTTGCCGCCATCCGCGCCTTCGAGGCGGCGGCGCGGCTGGGCAGCTTCGCGCGTGCCGCCGAGGAGCTCGACACCACTGCGGCATCGGTGAGCTATCACGTGCGGCGGCTGGAGGCCCAGACCGGTACCTGCCTGTTCCTGCGCCACGCACAGCATGTGGAACTGACGGTGGTGGGTGCCAGCGTCGCGCAGGAAGCCACCCGGGCATTCGACGCACTACGCGCCAGCTTCATGCGCGCCGCTGGCATGGATGCGGCGCGACTGCGCCTGTCCGTACTGCCAACGCTGGGCACCAGTTGGTTGACGCCGCGGCTGGGTACGTTCCGCGCCCGCCATCGGCAGCTCCTGCTGGAACTGGATCTGTCGGCAGAGCCGCAGGATCTTGCCGCCGGCCACTTCGATGCCGCCATCCGCAACGGGCATGGCGAGTGGCCTGGGCTGCAGGCCACGCCCTTGTTCCCCAGCGTTTTCATGCCGTTGTGTGCGCCGGCGCTGCTGCCGGCGGCCCGTGGGCTGGGCAGCACCGCGCTGGAGATTCCCCTGCTCGGTCGGCCGGACTGGTGGGCCCTGTGGTTCGCCGCGCACGGGCACCTTCCACCGCCGGCACCAGGGAGTCTGGTCACGCCCTTCGCCGTCGAGCATCTGGATGTCGGTGCCGCGATCGCAGGGCAGGGCATCGCCATCGGTTCGCCGATCCTGTTCCAGGCCGAGCTGGAGAGCGGGCGCCTGGTGCAGGCGCATCCGGGTGTCGCCAGCGACGGTCGCAGCTTCTGGTTCGTGGCGCCCTCGGCGCGGAGTGGCAGCGCCAAGGTCATCGCATTCCGTGACTGGTTGGTCGAACAGGCCGCCGAGGCACGGCACGCAGCACGCCATCATCTGGCGCAAGCGGTGACGCCGTGAACCAGAGCCCCGAACTGCTGCGACGACTGCTGCGTGCCAAGGACCGGATGGACCGGGCCAGCCATGAGGAATGGCCAGTCACACGCCTGGCCGAGGTCAGTGCGGTGTCGCCGGCGCACTTCGCCCGCTCGTTCAAGCAGGCATTCGGGCTGCCGCCGCACCGGTATCTTCTCAGCCGGCGCATCGAACGGGCCGTGGCGATGTTGCGTGACACCGACCTGCCGGTCACCGAAATCGCCGTGCAGACCGGGTGGAGCAGCCTGGGCACCTTTGGCCGCATCTTCCGTGACATCACCGGTGACAGCCCGGGCAATGTGCGTGAGCGTGAGCGTGCAGGCCAGGCGGCGTCGGCCAGCGTGCCGGAATGCCACGCACGTGCCGCACAGCGACCGGACCTGAAGATCGCAGTTTTGGAGAAGCGTCGCCGCGAGGCGGTTGCTAACGTGGACCCCACCTGAGGGAGGTCCCATGACGAACACTGTGAACACGGTCGGCCTGTATGTGCGCGACCAGGATGAGGCGCTCGCGTTCTATGTCGGCAAGCTCGGCTTCGAGGTGCATACCGATGTACGCAACGGCAGCTACCGCTGGCTGACGGTACGCAGCCCGGGCCAGGACGGTTTCCAGCTGGGCCTGTTCGTGCCTGGCCCGCCCACCCACGATGCGGCCACCGCGCTTTCGCTGCAGCAGCTGGTGGCCAAGGGCGCAATGCCGCCGCTGGTGCTGGCCGTGGATGACTGCCAGGCGCGCTACACGCAATGGCTGGCGCTGGGCGTGGAATTCACCCAG
The DNA here is from genome assembly GCF_051983905.1 of Stenotrophomonas sp. STK17_22. Taxonomy (NCBI): domain Bacteria; kingdom Pseudomonadati; phylum Pseudomonadota; class Gammaproteobacteria; order Lysobacterales; family Lysobacteraceae; genus Stenotrophomonas; species Stenotrophomonas sp. STK17_22. The sequence continues at coordinate 2,771,692 of NZ_CP197010.1, read as the reverse complement.
GAGCCGATCGAGCGCTATGGCGCCGTGGATGCCGGATTCCGCGATCCATCAGGCAATGGCTGGAAGATGATCGAAGCCCGCTCCGAGACGAGGCGCCGGCAATGAGCCGCGGTAGCTGGGCACGGCCGGTGCACCGTTGGACCTCGATCGTGTTCACCCTGGCGGTGATCGCCAACTTCGTAGTGCGCGCGATGGGACAGGGCGAGCCTGCGGCGTGGCTCACCTACTCGCCGTTGCCACCCCTGTTCCTGCAACTGTTCACCGGCCTTTACCTGTTCGTGCTGCACTACGCCGGAAGGCGCCGCAGCGCCGCACTCGGCGCTGCGGGCTGAGGCAAGGTCAGGCGACCGCGTCGACCGCATGGGCGGCAAGCAGGGCGGGCAGGTCTTCCATGCGCTGGAAGATCACCTGTGCACCCGCTGCACGCAGGGCCTCCGGCGTACTGTGGTGCGGACCGCCTTCACTGAAGCCGAACACGGTTGCGCCAGCGGCCACACCGGCCGTTGCACCGGTAACAGTGTCCTCGATCACCGCGCAACGCTTCGGGTCCACGCCCAGCGCAGCGGCGGCGGCCAGATAGACATCCGGATGCGGCTTGGTGTGCGGCATGTCCTGGCCGCTGAACACGTGGGCCCCGAAGGCATCAAGGATGCCGACCTTGCCCAGCTGCAGCTTCACCTTGTGCAGATCGGCGCCGGACGCGCAGGCAATCCGGCCGCCGGTGAGCACCGCGATCGCACGCACCGCCTCGGGCGCACCCTGGATGGCAACCAGGTCACGTTCCAACGCGCGGTTGCGCTGCTGGCGGAACTCTTCCAGCCATTCCTCGGTGAACGGCTTGCCGGTGCGTTCTTCGATCAGGCCGGCCAGATGGGCCACGGACTGGCCCAGGAACACCTCACCGGCCTGCGCCGGGGTCAGCGGCCAGCCGCGCTCGGTCAGCATTTCCGAGAGCACGCGGGCGACCAGCGGCTCGGAATCAACGAGTACGCCATCGCAGTCGAACAGCACGGCATCGAAGGGGAAACGGGACATCTACAGCTCCAAGGGGCAATGCGGTGGTGCAATTGCCCGCCATTTTCCCACAGCCATCCTTGCGTGGCACCCGGAGCGGGTGCCACCCATTCCCGGCAGGCCGATCAGCCCAGATCACAGCCCGCCGGCTGCGGCCAGGTGGTGGCCGGCAGCATGTTCTTCAACGAAGCGGGCGCGTTGATCGCCACATAGCTGGCGCCCAGCAGCTCCTCCAGGTCGGCGATGGTCACCAGGTAGCTGTCCAGGCTGCCCAGGTTCGCTTCATTCGGGATGATCCAGCTGATCGCCTTGGCGGTGCCGGTGTTCGGATCGCGGGTGATGATCGTCTTCCAGAAGAACTCCGGGGTCGGAATGCCGTGGCTGGCAAGGAAGTAATCGTTGGACGCGTCGGCGTAGACCACGCCGCCGTAGACATCCACCGGCGCGATGTCGCGGTAGCACTCAGCCACGTTTTCGGCCTTCACCCAGACGCCCTGATTGAAGCTGGAAACCTGCGGAACGATGTTGGTCATGTAGTTGGCGCGACGGATGTAGGTCGCGTTGTAGTCCATGTGGTTGGAGGTCACCAGATGGCCGCGGTCATAGCCGCTGCGGATGCTGGCATACGACGCGGTGCTGTTCTGGCCGAGGCAGCCGGCCGGCAGGTCCGGGTCTTTGTAGAAGCTGGACGGGCGCGCGGCGGAGCCGGTGTCGGCGGTGAGCGTGTACTCGTAGCGGGTGGCGCTGTGGATGCTGCAGTCGTAGGTGAGCACGAAGCCGCCCCTGTTGAGGGTGACGACCTGGGCCTGGGCGGCACCGGCGAAGGTACTGAGGACGAACGCGAAGAAGAAACCTGCAAGGCGCATTGCGATTCTCCAGCAGAGGATTCAGGACGCAGCCGCCCGCCACGACCGGGCCGGAGCGAGGTCATGTGAGGACACTGCGGAGTCGGGTAGTGCGGAATGCGTGGGACGTGACCGCGATGACAGGGCCGCGGAGGCCGTGCGGTGTCGTAAGCGTCACAAGCTGTCGTCTTTCGGTCAATGGCGAAACGACGAAGCTGTGACAGCGCGCAAGCACTGGAGATGTGTCAGATCATGCGGCGCGTGGATGAAACGCAGGCGTGCTAGGACATCGCGCCGCCTGTAGCGATGGTCAGGGGTTCGTCTTCAACACGTAGTCGCCCTTGCGTGTTCCCGGCACCAGCGACCATCCCGGCTTCAGGCTCAGCGACCACCCCGGCCCCTCCAGTGGCGGTTCAGCACTTGCCGGGGCCTGCACGAATACGACCTTCCAGTCGCTCTGCAGCAACGCACCGTCGGTGACATCCAGGCTGCCCCAGACGTCGGACAGCCGCATTGCTGGATACACCATGCCTTGGCCTGGCAACGGCTGCATGGTGTTGGGATCGAACTGGATGCGCATGTTGCGCAGATCCAGGCGCACGACCGGGCCTGTCACGAAGCGCGCACGGTTGTGTTCCAGCTGCGCATGGCGCTGCTGCTCGCGCAGCGTTTCGGCTTCGTGCAGCTCTGGCCCGTCATAGCGCGCGGCAGCCGCTCCCAGCGCGGTCGCGTCCAGCTGCAATGGGGCCTGCGTCACTTCGGCCAGACGCGTGCCGAGATCGCGAGACTGGTGGGCGAGGTCGCCGCGCCAGCCAGGTGCCGCCTGGTCCAGCAGCAGGCCATAGGCCGGGCCGGTGGCATAGGCGAAAGAGCGGACGAAGCTGCGATCACCCACGTGTGCGCGAAGGTCATGCAGTGCCGCCTGGATACGTGTCGACGGCGTCGGATTGCCGACGAACACGCCGGTGTACTCGGCCAGGCCCTCGTTCAATTCCAGCGCCGCTTCTTCCTGCGCGGCCGCAGGGAACCGGCGGTAGCGCTCGGCGCGGAATGCGAGCGCGTCCGTCATCGCAGTGTGCTGCGCTACTGCATCGGTGGATTCAAGTGCGTCCGCAAGCGCGCGCCATTCCAGCTGCAGCCAGTAACGTCCTTCAAGCGTGTCGAGGTGTTCGTTTCCACCTGCCGCCGGCGCGATGATGGGCAGCGCCGGCTGCAGGCGATGGAACATTTCGTGAGCCAGCAGCGTACTGCGTCTGGACGCGTCCTGCGGCAATGGCCAGAGCAGCTGCGTCCAGCGTGTGCCGGACCAGTCCACGGCGGTGTTGGCGACGATCGCATCAGACGGAAGCTGGCCTGCGAACACATTGCCGCGCTCCTTTAGCGCACCTTGTGCGTCTGCCTGCGAGGCGATGACCTGCCGGCTCTTTGGATCCACCAGCATCATCGGCCCGCACAGGGACTGACCCCACAATCGACCCCGGTCTCCGTTGCAGAGCTGTTCGGCGCGCCGGAAGACCTCGCGGGCCGCCGCGTCGGAGAACGCCTGCTCGTTGGCCATCACGGTTCGTTGCGCACATAGCGCCAGTACAGCGAAGAGCAGGAAGCGTGACCTCATGACGTCCATTCATCCTTGGGGCCCAGCTCTCATAGCATCGATCCCATGGGCCGGCAATGCAGCAAACGTCATGTTGCGTCGCAAGGTGCCACCCACCATTCGCACTGGTACGGTCCAACCCGTTGCACCACCACCGACGGGGACAGACGACGATGCGCAAGGTATTGCTGCTGTTGATCCTGCTGACCGGACTGGCGCCCACCGCCTGGGCCGCTACGGTCAAGACCACCCACCGGACCATTCCCAGCTGGGATGGAACGCCTCTCGGGGCCTTCGTCATCGAACCGCAGGACGCGGGCAGCGGGCGCTATCCACTGCTGGTGATGCCCAGCAGCTGGGCGGTACCCAGCGTGGAGTATGTGGGGGTGGCGCAGTCGCTGGCGCGGCGCGGCTATGTGGTGATCAGCTACAGCTCGCGGGGTTTCTGGGAGTCCGGCGGCAGCATCGACATCGCAGGGCCAGCCACGGTCGAAGATGTCAGCGCCCTGATTGATTGGGCGCTGGACAACACCCGCGCCGATCCGGCCCGGATCGGCGTTTCGGGCATCTCCTACGGCGCAGGCACCAGCCTGCTGGCGGCGGCGCGCGATCCACGCATCAAGGCCGTGGCGGCGCTGAGTGGCTGGGCCGACCTGCAGGCCTCGCTGTACAGCAACGACACCCCCAGCGCGCAGGGCATCGCCTTGCTGGTGGCAGCCGGCCTGGCCACCGGCCGCCCGGGACCGGAACTGACGACCATCAATCGCAATGTACTGGTCGGCAACTACCAGGGCGCGGTGGATTCGCTGTTGCCGGTGGCGGCGCAGCGCAGCCCTGGGGCCAGCATCGATGAGATCAACGCCAACCAGCCAGCGGTGTTCCTCGCCAACGCCTTCAACGACAGCCTGTTCCCGCCGGGCCAGCTGGTCGATTTCTTCACCCGGTTGAAAGGCCCCAAGCAGTTGCAGCTGCGCCATGGCGATCATGCGCTCAACGAAGCCTTTGGCGCTCTGGGTGTTCCCAACGAGGTCTACGATTCGGTGGGCGACTGGTTCGACCATTACCTCAAGGGTGAAGCCAATGGCATCGACCGCCAGCCTGCAGTACAGCTGAAATCGCAGAAGGGCAGCTGGAGTACCTATCCGAACTGGCAGGCGACCAGTTCCGGCGCTGTCAGCTATGCGCTGAGCGCGGCCAAAGGACTTCTGCTGCCCACGGGCGGCCTGGTCGCGAGCGGCAGCAGCACCGGCTGGAGTTACCGGATCGGCAGCGGGCTGCTGACCGCCGCCAATTCCGGCGTGGCGATGGCCTCCGGTGCATTGCAGATGATCAACCTGCCGCCCGGTGCCTATGTGCCCTTCGTGGGCCGCAACGCCGCAGGTGTCTGGCAGGGGCCGATCCAGTGGAGTGCGCAGCGCCTGGATGGAACGCCGGAGGTACGCTTGACCGTCACGCCCAGCCGCGCCAACACCACGCTGTACGCCTACCTGTACGCCGAGGATGTGCTGGGCAACGGCCAGCTGATCAGCCACAAGCCCTATACGCTGCGTGGTGCCACGCCGGGGCAGGCGAAGACCATCGACCTGCGGTTGGAAGCCAGCAGCTGGAACCTTCCGGCCGGCAGCCGCCTGACCCTGGTGGTGGACACCGTGGACCTGCGGTACGCGGGCATCAGCCAGCTGGGTGGCACGGTGACTTTCAGTTCGCCGGCCAATGCGCCATCAGTGTTGAAGGTGCCGTTGCATTGATGGAAGGCCGCGCCCGTTGCGGCGGGCGCGGTACGTCAGGCAGTAGAACTGCGAGACTGGCGTTTGTTCCGGGGAAGGGAAGAATCCATGGTCATTGCATGGCTGTTGCTCGGTGCAGCGCTTGCGGCACCTACCGCGCAAGGCGCGCCGATCGACTGGTCGGATACGCTGTTGAAGGATCTGGACGCTGCCGACGCCGCCATGCGCGGCAGCCATCCGGGCGCCGTGGACCTGCGCAATCCTGGTTTCGGCGCACAGCTGGACGATGCCCTGGCACTTGCACGCTCGCGCGCGGAACGGGTCGCCAGCTACCCGGGCTACTGGTGGGCGATGAAGGGCTATGCGGCGACGTTCAATGATGGCCATGTCAGCCTCAATGCACTTGCCGGGGCGCCCGAGCTGCCGACGCGGTGGCCCGGCTTCCTGACCGGCTTCGACGGCGACGCGCAGGTGGTCATGACTGCGGACGATGGCCCGGGGCATCCGCCGCTGGGGGCGCGATTGCTGTCGTGTGATGGCAGTGATGCGCAGACGCTGGCTGCACGCCGGGTGGGTGACTTCAACGGGCGCTGGAACCTGCAGGCCAGCCGCATCCAGGGTGGCGGTGAAGTGCTGCTCGAACAGGGCAATCCTTACGTGCCTGCATTGCGTACCTGCGTTTTCCAGGTGGGCGGACGCGAGACATCCTATGCACTGCGGTGGCAGCCGCTGCAGGCAGCACAGCGCAAGGAGCGCTTGGCTGATACCCGGCGCAGCTTCCGTCCCCCCAACGGCTGGCACGCGATGCCCGATGGCAGTTACTGGATCACCACCAGCAGCTTCAATGCCGACCCTGCGGAGCAGAACTTCAAGGAACTGACCGCGCTGCTTGAGCAGCTTGCACCGCAAGCCGAAGGGTTGCAGCAGGCACCGACGGTGGTGCTGGACGTGCGTGGCAACACTGGCGGTGCTTCGCAATGGAGCATCGAACTGGCGCGATTGATCTGGGGCCGGGCCGCTGTCGACGCGCTGCCCGACCGCAGCTGGGTAGAGTGGCGGACCTCGGAAGGCAACATCGCCCAGCTTCGCGGCTTCCTGCAGAAGCTGGAACAGGCGCCCGACGCGTCGCCTGAGCTGCGTCGCATGCTGGAATCGGTGAGGGCAGGCATGGCGCAGGCTCGCGGCCGGGGGGAGGCTTTGTGGCGCGAGCCATCCGAGGCCAGCGCAGATCCAGCATCCGCCGCAAGCCAGGCCGGACCTGTGCGCAAGGGCAGGGTCCTGGTTGTGGCCGATGCTGCCTGTGGCTCGGCCTGCCTGGATGCATTGGACCTCTGGAAGCGGCTGGGCGCGGTGCAGGTAGGCGTCGAGACCTCGGCCGACAGTCTGTACATGGACGTGCGGCCGGAGCGGTTGCCCAGCGGGCTGGCCAGGATCTCGGTGCCGATGAAGGTGTTCCGTGGGCGGGTACGTGGTTCGAATGAACCGCACGTGCCCGATCATCGCTATATGGGCGACATGCGCGACACCCGGTCGCTGGAAGCGTGGCTGTTGACGCTGTAAGTGCGCGCAGGGCCTCGTGCAGGGCTGCTGATCCTGTTGCTAGCCGCAGTTGCCAGCGCGGTCAGTTTCTTCGCGGGTTTTGATTCGCCATGGTTCGACCCTTCACTGGCGTCGAGCGTTGGGCGCTGAGTACAGTGAACTACAGCGAGATCAGCGCCGGACGTCGAACTGGTCACTCTCCAGCAGCGCCCAGACATCGGCCTCGCGCACGGGACTGAAGTCTCCGGGAATGGAGTGCTTCAGCGCACCTGCCGCCAGACCGAAGCGCACGGTGCTCTCTGCATCGAACCCGGACGCCAGCCCGTGCAGGATGCCTGCCGCGAATGCATCGCCGCCGCCGATGCGATCAACGATACCGGGCAATGGCCGCGAGGGAGCCTGCGCACGGGTACCGTCGCGTCCCAACAGCAGCGCGCCCAGGATGTGATGGTCTGCACTCACCACGTCGCGCTGGGTGCAGGCCAGCCACTGCAGGTGCGGGAGCGCCGCGAACGCTGCCGCTGCAGCCGCGTCGGTCCGCGCGATGGGGCTGTCCTCGGCGAAGCGCAGTCCCAGCACCAGTTCGATATCGCGATGGTCGGCAAAGACGATATCCGCCTCTGCGAACAGCTCCCGCAGGATGGCGGCGGCGTTGCCGCCCCAACGCTGCCAGAGCGAAGGTCGGTAGTTGCCGTCGAAGGACACTCGCACGCCTGACCTGCGTGCGGCCCGTGCAGCGCTCAAGACGGATTCGGCCACATTGGCACCCAGTGCCGGACTGACGCCGGAGAGGTGCAGCCACTGCGCATCACGCAACAGCGTTGGCCAATCATGGTCGGCAAGGGCAGTGTTGGCGAATGCCGAACCCGCCCTGTCATACACCACTTCACTGGCGCGCTGCAGCGCGCCGGTGGCCAGGAAATACAGGCCCATGCGGTCAGCCTCCACTTCACGCACACCTGCCACGCCCACACCATGCCGCCGCAGCTCGGCCACGGCATGCCGGCCCAGCGCGTTGCCGGGTACCGTACTGACCATTTGTACATCGTGGCCGAGACAGGCCATTGAGACCGCCACATTGGCCTCGGCGCCCCCTACGTGGACCTGCAGCTGCGGCGTCTGCAGCAGCAGTTCACGACCGGGTGCGCCCAGGCGCAGCAGCAATTCACCGAAACAAACGACGCGGCTCATCGGTTCTCTCTTACTCGGTGGGGGTGCAGCCCAGCATGCGCAGATCGATGGCATCGGCCATGCGCCGGTAGCCTTCGTCATTGGGGTGCAGGTGGTCGCGGGTGATGTCGTTGGGCAACGATTCCACGGCCTTCGGGTCACGCAGCGCGGCATCGAAATCGATGATGCCATCGAACCCGGTCTTCCCACCGCGTGCCCACTGGTTGATCGAGGTGCGGGTCGCTGCGGACACGGGCTCGTAGCGCTCGGAACCGCCGAATGGGGTCAACGTACCCAGCCAGGCGCGGATGCCGTGCGCATGCAGTCGCGCTGCAACCTGCTGATAGCCCAGCAGCATGTCCGCCGCACTGCGTCCAGGCAGCGGCTGCGTGCCACCACCGTGGCGGATGTCATTGATGCCCTCGAACAGGATGACCTGATCGGCATCGGCCACCGCGATCACATCGCGATCCAATCGTGACAGGGCGCTGTGGCTGCGGCCATGGTCAAGCAGCTTGTTGCCGCTGATGCCCTGATTGAGTACCACGAATCGGTTCGGGCAGGCTTGCTGCAGGCGCTGCGCCAATCGCTCCGGCCACTGGTTGAAGGTTCCGCGATGGGCGGTGGCACCTTCCGTGATGGAATCGCCGAGTGCCACGATCACCTGGGGACGATCAGCGCGCTGCACCATCACTGCCGAGAACACGTTCTGCTGGTAGCTCAGCCGCACGCTGTCGGCAACCGATGTCTGCCTGCCGTCCGCTACCCGCACTTCGGTGCGGCGCACCGCCGGGCGGGTCGGCTGCGGAAAGTAGGCCGTTACGCTGATCTCCTGCAGCGCTGCCACCGGCATCGGTACCGGGTCGCTCAGCAGCGCGGCACCCACCGGCACCTCGATGACCGCGCGGCCATCCACCGTTACCGGCAGAGGGGCGGACGTGCCGTTTTTCACTCCTGCGCGCAGGTCCTCGACCCGTAACGGCGCCGTGCCGAGTTCGTTGCTGATGCGCAGCCGCAACGCGTCGCCACGGCTGCCGATGCGCATGTCCTGGCGCACGGTCTGCGCGGCGAACTGTACGGGGGCCTCGGCGATGCCATCCTTGCGGTCCGGTGCCGGCGAGGCGGTCCACGCGGTGACCCAGACCGGTGCGGCCAACGCGCCAGGCGCGGCCGCGGCGGAACAGATCGTCAATGAAAGCAGGAGCGTCCAGCGCTGCATGGTCAGGATTCCAGTCAGGAGAAGTAGGTGCCGCCGTTGACGTCCAGATTCGCACCGGTGATGAACGCCGCCGCATCCGAGGCCAGGAATACCGCAGCGTCGGCAGCTTCGTCCGGTGCCCCTTGGCGGCGCAGCGGGGTAGCGCCGGCAACCGCCGTGCGCACTTCCGGCTTGGTGAACTCGTCATGGAAACGGGTGGCGATCATGCCGCAGCACAGTGCATTCACGCGGATGCCCTTCGGCCCCAGCTCCTTGGCCATGGCACGGGTGAAGGTCATTACTGCCGCCTTGGCGGTGGCGTAGATCGATGCCCCCGGGCCGCCGCCATCACGACCTGCCTGCGAGGCGAAGTTGACGATGGCCGCGCCGTCACGCATGTGCGGCACCACCGCGTGCGTGGTCAGGTAGGTCGAGGTCAGATTCAGGTCCATCACGGCGTGGAAGAACGCCGGGTCGATGTCGGCCAGCGGCCGACGCTGCACCATGCCACCGGCCACGTTCACCAGCAGGTCGATACGCTCGCCGAACGCGGCCTGTACCGCAGCGACCAGGCCGGCCACGGCGGCGGCATCGGTGACGTCGGCGCGATGCACGATGGCCTGGCCACCGGCCGCCTGGATCTGTGCCAGCGTTTCCTGGGCACTGGCTTCATCATGGGCGTAGTTGATGCAGACGCGTGCACCGGCGGCAGCCAGTTTGATCGAAACCGCGCGGCCGATATCGCGGCCACCACCGGTGACAATGGCCACCTTGTCCTGGAACGACATGCGGAAAACTCCTTGGTTTACGGGGGAATGGATGTACTTGGAAAAGAAGGAGACCCAGGCTCAGCCGCCGCGACGGTCGAGCTTGTGGATAGGTCCGGTCCACCACCACAGCGCAGCCAGCGACAGCGGCACCAGCGCGGCAACGAGGATGAAGATCGGGGCGTAGGAGTGGCGGGTCAGCACCGGCACCAGCCAGGTGGTGATCAAGGTGCCGGCGACCGCCGCCAGGCCACCCAGGCCTGCCAGCGTGCCCACCGAACGGCCGTCGAACAGGTCGCCGGGCAGGGTCTGGATGTTGCCGATGGCTACCTGGAAGCCGAACAGCACCGCAGCGATTGCCAGCACTGCCAGCAGCGGCTGGTTGGCCAGCACAGCACCCAGCAGGGCAGGCGCCATGATCACGCACCCCAGGGTGATGGCCAGCTTGCGGGCGCGGTCCACGCTGTGTCCGGCGCGGATCATGCGACCCGAGAGCCAGCCGCCACTGAGGCTGCCCAGCATCGCGCCGACGAAGGGTACCCAGGCGAACAGGCCGATCTGCTTGATGTCGAAGCCGAAGGTTTCAGCGAGATAGATCGGCAGCCAGGATACGAACAGCCACCAGATAGGATCCAGCAGGAAGCGACAGGCGAGCATGCCCCAGCTCTGGCGATGGGCCAGCAGCTCGCGCACGCTGGCTTTGGGCGCCGCCTCTGTCTGCTGCCGGGCCTGGTCTTGCTGGATCAGCCGGCGCTCGGCATCGCTCACCCACGGATGCTTGTCCGGCCCGGCGCGGTAGACAAACAGCCACGGCAGCAGCCACAGGAAGCCGATCGCACCGACCAGCACGAAGGTGCCGCGCCAGCCCAGCCACAGATAGAGGCCGGCGATGGCGGGTGCGGAGACGATCGCGCCGATCGACGCACCCGCGTTGAACACGCCCTGCGCCAACGCGCGTTCGCGCGCAGGGAACCACTCGGCATTGGCCTTGACCGCGCCGGGCCACGCACCCGCTTCGCTGATGCCGAGCATCGCCCTTACCAGGCTGAAGGAAAGCATCGAATGGGTGATCGAGTGCAGCGCGATCGAGATCGACCACACGCTGATCGACAGGGCGAAGCCCAGGCGCGTGCCGATCATGTCGAACAGGCGACCGAACAGGAACTGGCCGGCGGCGTAGAACAGCATGAACACCGTTACCAGCAGGGCATAGTCGTCCTTGGTCGCGCCTACTTCCCTGGCGATTTCCGGCCACATCACCGCCAGTGCATTGCGGTCGATGTAGTTGATGACCGTAGCGACGGCGATCAGGCCCACGATCAACCAGCGCACTGCTGAACGCACCGGCACCTTGCGCAGGTTGGCCACCACGGCAGGGCCGTTCATTTTCCGTCACCCTTGCTGCGGTCCATGCGTGCATGGCTGCCGCTCCAGCGGTAGGCATGGCCGTCCACGGTCACGCTGTGCTCGCCCTTGGCGCTGCTGTCGTCGGCCACGCCGAGGGCGATGCGTGCACCGCTGGCCAGGCGCAGTTCGATCACCTCTGCATCGCTGCCCCGGCTGCGCACGATGTCCTTGATGCGGCTGTCCGCGCCGTGCACGTACTCGGCGGTGCCGTTGTACTCGCCATGCGGCTCCAGCACACTGAAGAAGGTCACGTCCTTCTGGCCTTCCACGCGCTGCAGCAGGGCCGGTTCACGGCGCAGGTTGAACTCGGGATCGTTGGCACCACTTTCCACCAGCAGCGCCTGTGCCGGCGCACTGCTGCCGAAGCGGTAGGTGTAGAAGCGCCCATCCAGCAGCCACGCCAGCGAACGCGGTTCGCTGCCGGGCGTGCTGCGTGCATCCAGCCACAGGTGCTGGTAGCCGTTGTCCTTGCCCAGCACCGGGCGCTGGGTGGGGAAGTGTTCTGCCTCGAAGCCGGTGGTGACGATGTGGCCCTTGAAGTGCAGCGGCAGGTCGTAGCGCGCGGCCTTGTCGCCGTGCACCTGCAGTAGGTCCAGCACCACCGGCAGGCCCAGGTCGGGATGGCGCAGCAGCGCCTGGGTGCGGGTGAACACCACGCCGGGGTAGGCATCGCGCATGGTCGCCGAGGCAACCTGGGTATCGGCATCGGCCTGGAAGAAGCGCACCTGCGGGGCATGCTCCTCGCCGCGCTTCCAGTCGCCCTTGAAGTGGCTCTGTTCGTCCACCACCAGGGTGTTGTGGGCCACGGTCTGTTTGGCCCAGCTGCGGTTCTCGGCCAGGTAGATGCCCCCCCGCTTGGCTTCCACGTTGAGGAAGCGGGCAGCGCCGTAGTCAGTCACCACCGGATTGCCGTTGTCGTAGAACAGCCAGTTGAGTTTGTCGAAGTGGCCATGGCCCATGCCCTGCATCGTGTCCTTCTGCACCAGCGCCTGGCCGCGTTCGCCGTTCATGCGCAGGATCGCCAGGCCACCGCGGTCGCCGTCCGGGCCATCGCGCAGCAGCATCGGACGGTAATCGAAGGGCTTGGCCTTGTTGGCGGCCAGGGCTTGCGCCACCTGTAGTCCCTCGGGGGACAACAGCAGGCGTTTCTGCTGCTGGGCCACCGACAACAGGCGGTCGTCAGCGGTGCGCGCATAGGCAATGCCGATACCGGCCACCAGTTCCTCGGTATCGATGCCCTTGTCCAGGATGGCATCGTTGATCGGGAAGAACAGGCCGTCATAGCTGGACTGCACCAGCACATCCACGGCCTTCAGCAGCACGCCGTCGCGGCGCGCGAAGATCCTGCGCTGCGGTTCGTTGCGTTCGATGGCGTTGGCGAACAGCAGGAACGGTGCCAGTGCGTAGCGCTGGTAGTACGGGCCTTCCTCGTAATAGCCATCGGGCGAGAACAGCAGGTCGATCTGGCGAAGGAAGCCGAACTGATCGTTCTTCTGGCTGCCGCGCAACGATTTCTCCACCAGCTCAGGGTCGCGCAGCACGTAGCCGGTCATGCCAGTGGCGGCCACCGCCCAGGTGGCGTGGTTGTGGATCTGGTCGTAGTTCTTCGGCTCGCTGACGAGGAACTCGGCCATCGGCCGGAACACCTTCGATTCGATGGTGTCGCGGTCCTCGGCGGACAGCGCGTCGCGGATCGCGTCGTAGCCCTGGATGGCATTGACCAGCCACACCGAATCGTTGAGCACCTGCCAGAACACGCGGCCTGGAATCTGTCCGCGGCCTTCGGGGTGCGGGCCCAGGGTGGGGTAGAGCGTGGCGTACTGCAGCAGCATGTCGCGCGCGTAGTCGACATAGACCTTGTCGCCGGTCAGCCGGTACAGGGTGCCGGCCGCCATCAGGGCCTGGTAGTTGCGCTTGTGCTGTTCATGGGTGCGGCCGCCGCCCTTGTCCTTCGGTACCGGCACGTCGATGCCGGCCTTCATCATCTTCTTCAGCGATTTTTCCGTGCGCGCCTGTTCCTTGGCGAACCACGGGTAGCGGCCGCCTTCGCTGGCCATCCGCTGCCACTGCGCTGCGGTCACCAGCACCGGCGCGGTGTCGGCCTGCCTCGCTGCGGCAGCGGGGGCTGCGAACAGCGGCGCGGCCGGCAGCAGGGCAAAGGGGGTGGCCAGGGCCAGGGAGACGAACAGCGGCTGCAACCTCATCGATCAACTCCATTGCGGGTGCGTGACAGGGCAACTTCGCCCACCTTGGGATACCAGTCGACGCCGGCCGCCTCGCGCGCGGTCATCGCCAGGGCAGGATCGGCGCCCACGGCGGGCAGGCCGGGCGCGGCCACCCACAATCCGCTGGCAGCCTGCTGCAGGCTGACGCCACGCCCCTCTACGCCGCCCGGGAATACGGTGCTGGCTGCCGGTGACTGCACGTTGCCACTGAAGTCGATGCCGGCCAGCGAACTGGCGGCATTCGGCGGGTTCCTGCTGGTGCGGTTGACGATCAGGTTGGCGCTGAAGCGGCTGTTGCTGGCGGCGACCACGATGCCCTTGGCCTCATCATGGCCGACGCCGAAACTGATCTTCGCCACGTCCACGAAGGTATTGCGGCTGATCGTGGCATTCACCACCGGCGCATAGCCGGACAGCGGCGGATCGGCCTGCGCGTCCATCACCGCCAGCGCGGAACGGTTGCTGGAGCCGGCCAGTCGTTCGAAGTAATTGTTGCTGACGGTCTGGTCGGCATTGATGATGCGCACGCCGCCGGTGCCGGTCTTGTCGTCGCCCAGGAACACGTTGTCGATCACCCGGTTGCCGTTGCCATGGCGTAGCGTGAGCGCGCCGGCCGAACGGTAGAACACGTTGCCGCGGTAGGTATTGCCGCCGGACTTGTTGCTGATGATCTCGGTCTCGCCGTCGCAGCCTTCGAACCAGTTGTTCTCCACCGTACTGTTGGAATCGCTCAACGAAGTGTCGCTGGTGCCGACGCGGAGGGTTTCGCCGCCGTTGACGCCCAGCGCCGGGCGCGGTCCGAACCAGTTGTGGTCGATGCGGTGCTGGTTGTCCAGGCCCTGGGTGGCATCGCGCACCACCACTACCGTGGGCCCGGCGTTGGTCTTGCCGCGCAGCAGGCTGTGATCCAACCGGTTGTTGCTGCCATACAGCGATACCCAGTAGTCCTGGTCGCTGGCATCGGGGTTGGTGTAGTCATCGATCACCAGGCCGGTCACCCGGCTGTGGCGGGCCACCGCCTTGCTGGATTCGCGGAACGCCACCACCGCATCACCCGGCGTATAGCCGTTGCGGAACACCAGGTTGGACACCTGCAGGTAGCTACCCGCCAGGCGCAGGTCCGAACGTCCGCTGAGGACGACCTTGCCGGCGGTCTGCGCGCGCAACACGATCGGCGCGGCTGCCGTGCCCTGGCCTTTCAGCAGCAACCGCGCGTCGGTCCAGGTGCCGTCAGCCAACACGATCTCATCGCCGGGCTGCAGCGCCGAGGCGGCGGTAGTGAACTCAGCGACATCGTGGACGAGCCAGCTGGCTGCACTTGCCGCTGAAGTGGTCAGGCACATGGCTAGACCAGTGGTCAGGCAAAACAGTGATGGATAGTTGAGCGGATGTCGAGCAAGCGGACGAATGCGCATGAAATCCTTCCAGAGACGGCCGGGCCGTCGTTTCAGGGTGGGTCTGCATACCACTTCCGGGTCCGTTGTAAGCCAGCTTTCGCGCAAAGTCATGCTGCATGAGCACATTAAATTGCATTCAAATGGTATGGATGAAAGGCATTTGAACATTCGCATACCAATTGGTTGACATTTTCATGTCGCCGTGCCGAAGCTGCGTCCCACGCCTGGCATGCAGGCGATCCTTTGGGAGGAGGAAACCATGCGGCGACCCGCCGGAGCAGTGCACAGCATCTCGTTGTCCCCCACACCCCTGATCGTGGCGCTGCTTGCTGTGCTGGCGGGCATGCCCGCGGCCCAGGCGCAGTCCAGCAAGGACGCGTCAGGGCAGGATCCCACCACGCTGGACCAGGTGCAGGTCACCGGCATCCGCGAATCAATGCAGAGTTCGATCAACAAGAAGCGCGACGACACGGTCATCGCCGACGTGCTCTCGGCCGATGACATCGGCGACCTGCCGGCACCGTCGCTGGCCGATGCGATCGAGACCTTGACCGGCGCCGCCTCGACCCGCGACAAGACCGGCGCCTCGGAGATCTCCATCCGGGGCCTGGGCGCCTTCCTCAGCAGCACCAACTTCAATGGCCGCGAGATCACCAACGGCAGCGGCGACCGCTCGGTGAACTTCAACATGTTCCCGGCCGAGCTGATCAACACGGTGGCCATCTACAAGACCCAGCGCGCCGACATCATCGAAGGCGGCGTGGCCGGCACCATCGGCCTGGAAACAGTGCGCCCACTGGAGTACGGCAAGCGTGCAGCGCAGCTGGACCTGCGCGGCAGCTGGGCGGAGTACGACAGCAAGTACCGTGACAAGGACGGCATCGGCTATCGCGGCACCGCCAGCTACATCGATCAGTTCGAGTTCGGCAACGGGCAGAAGCTGGGCATTTCGCTGGGCTTCCAGCGCCTGGACGGCACCGATCCGGAAGAGAGCATTACCAGCGGTTCCACCTGGTATGCCTGCGATGGCACGCAGAACGTGGGCAATGCCAACTGCAACGAAGTGTCCGCGCAGGCCATCGCCAACGGCGCGCCGTACTACCTGGTGCCGAGCAGCCGCATCTACCGGCTCAAGCAGGAGCGCAACGACCGGCAGAGCGAGTTCGCCGCGCTGCAGTGGCGGCCCAATGACGTGGTCGAGCTGAATGTCGACTTCGAGCACACCGAGCGCAACTGGTATGAGAACCGCAGCGATCTGAGCCTGTCCAACGCACGACGCGGCATCACCCAGCGCGAGGTTGACGAAGACGGTATCGTGCGCCACCTGCAAGGCAGCACCTCGATTGATTCCACCTCCAACCGCTACTGGCGTGGCGAGGAATACACCGGGGGTGGCCTGAACCTGATCCTGCGCCCGACCCCGGCCTGGGAGCTGTCTACCGATCTTTCCTACTCGCACACCAATCGCCTCGACAGCGAGCGCATGACGCGCCTGCGCGCCAACCAGCGCGACGTCAACAATGCCGTCGTGCCCGGTATCAGCAGTGGTGCCACCGGCTACGTGGACTATGACTGGGACTGGCACGGCGAAGTGCCCAGTGTTGCCCTGGCGCCGAACTTCGACCCCAACAACTGGGACGCCTATACGGGGGCGGCGCGGGTGACCTCCAGCGCCACCGAGAATGACCACAGGATCAAGGCCGGCCGCTTCGATGCCAGCTTCATGCCGGAGTCCGGTTTCTTCACCCGCATCAAGGGCGGCGTGCGCGCCAGCCAGGCCGACTACCGCCTGCGCGACAACACCCTGGTAACCGACTACGACCAGCGCGTGGCGGCCGACAAAGCGAAGATCATCGCCGCCAACCAGGCCTGCCGTTCACCCTTCCCGCAGGATGACTTCATGGATGCCGCCAGCGGCAACACGATCTCCTCGTGGGCGTACTTCGATCCGAACTGCCTGTACCAGTCGTTCCGCGGCAGCCTCGACAGCGGGCTGGATCCGGGTTTCCAGGATCCGAACAATGTCGACATCACCGAGAAGACACGCGCGCTCTATCTGATGGGTGAGTTCAGCAGCACCCTGTTCGGCTTGCCGGTGACCGGCAACCTCGGCCTGCGCTGGGTCAAGACCGATGTTCGTTCTGAAGGCGTGCGTACCGGGCTGCGCATCGAGGACAACGGTGACGGGACGATCCGCCTGCAACCCACCGGCGAGTACAGCACGCAGGTGTTCAAGGCGGGCAACGACAAGCTGCTGCCCAGCCTCAACGCGGCCTTCGAGCTGCGCCCGGACGTGTTGCTGCGGGTCGGTGCATATCGCGCGATGTCACGGCCGGACATTGCCGCGCTGGGTGCCGGGCGCACCATCAACGTGAGCAGTGATGCCACCTACGGCAACCTGGCCGACGCGCTGGATGACATCAGCGCCAGCGGCAACCCCGCCGCTCAGCCGCTGATGTCCTGGAACGGCGACCTTTCCCTGGAGTGGTACCCGAACCCGGACACGATGCTGGCCGGCGCTGTGTACTGGAAGCAGTTCAACGGCGGCACCGCCACCGCACTGGTGCCGGAGACCTACACCATCGATGGCCAGAGCGTGACCGTGCCAGTGCGCCAGCAGGTGACCACCAACGAGGACAGTACGCTGACCGGTTTCGAGCTGACCGCCACCCATCGGCTGTCGTACCTGCCCAAGCCGTTCGACGGGCTGGGCTTCAAGGTCAGCTACAACTACGCCGATGCCGACTATCAGACCCAGGACTCGCGACTGGGCGAGCAGCTGGCCAGCGATGGCACGATCATTCCGGCCATCGTGCCACCGGCTGGCCTGAGTGGTTTCTCGCGGCACGTGCTGTCCGGCTCAATCTACTGGGACGTCGGGCGCTTCAACATCCAGGCCATCGGCAAGTTCCGCTCGCACTACTACCAGGACTTCACCGGCAACACCGCGCAGCAGAACCGCTACTACGATGACAACACCAGCGTGGACCTGCGCCTGCGCTACCGGGTGAACAAGCAGTTGTCGCTGTCGCTGGAGCTGATGAACCTGACCAACGAGCCGCGCGTGGCCTACCAGCCGCTTTATGGGAACTTCCGCGAAGTGGTGACCTACGGGCGGCGTGCGTATTTCGGTGTACGATACAAGTTCTGAACAGGGCGGCGCGGCCAGTGGTCGCGCCGTCGCTCCAACCGGACCCTTGCCGGCCGCGGTGGCAGGGCAGGGACCCGGAAGGAATCGCCAAGGGTCAGCCGCATGTCCGCCAACCGCCTTTACCAGACCATCGCTGCCAAGCTCCGCAAGCTGATCGAGGACGGCGAATTTCCGCCGGGCTCGCGGCTGCCGGGCGAGCGTGAGCTGGCCGAACGGTTCGGTGTCAGCCGGGTCACCATCCGCGAAGCCGAGATCGCACTGGAAGCGCAGGGCTGGATCGCCATCCGCATCGGCTCGGGCGTGCATGTGAAACCGCGCCCGACGCAGGCGTCCGGCGGGCTGCCGGATGTCAGCGCCTTCGACCTCACCGCCGCCCGCGCGGTATTCGAGGCCGAGGCCGCCGCTCTGGCTGCCAGCAATCTGGATGATGCCGGCATTGCCGAGCTGCAGGCGTTGGCCGAAGCGCTGTGCCGTCGCGACCTGAGTGACGCGGAAGCCGGCGAGTACGACCGCCGCTTCCACCTGGCCATCGCACGGCTTTCCGGCAACCCGGTGGTGGAATTCTTCGTGCAGCAGATCTGGCGCATGCGCAGCGAACTGCCGCGGGTGACCGAGGTCTATGCCCGGGTCTGCCATGATGATGGCGCCAGCCGTGCGGACGAGCACATGGCGATCTTCGAAGCCCTGCGCGCGCGTGATCCGGTGGCCGCGCGCAATGCGATGCGCCATCACTTCCAGCGCCTGTTCGAAGCCATGCTGCAGGCGACCGAAAGCCAGGCGCTGGAGGAGATCCGCCGCCGCACGCAGCAGGACCGCGAACGGTTCATGGCAACGACGCGGATCTGAGCGCCGCGTTCAACACAATCGGCGCTGCGACCTTCAGCAGGGCAGCTCGCGCTCGAAGCCTGATGGATATGAGAAATGGGCATGACTGCGCCGATGCCCAGCCTGTCCGCAATGCCTACACTGCCCGCGGGTCATAGACGGCCCGTTGAGAAAGCTGCATACGCACAAGGAGCAGGGTATGAAGTTCTCGCTGTTGGGCGCGGCGCTGCCATTGGTGCTGGCACTGAGTGGAGTCCCCGGTGGAAGCGTCAATGCAGGACCGATCGCGGGTACCACGACCGCCACTGTAGTTGCGAAGGCCACGTACGCGTCGGATTCGCTGGAAGCCGGCTACATCGTCGATTGGATCAAACGGAATTCGCCCGCCTACGCGCCGGCGTTGCAGACGGGCGAACTGGCCATCTCGCACAGCTATCAGTCTGCTGGCAGCCTGAAGCCGGCCGGTGCGGCGGGCCCGCCTGTTCCATTGCCTGCACGCGGTGTGGAGGGCGAGGTCATCTCGATCTCCAATACCTTGCCGAGCGGTGCTTCCGAGTCGTGGACATACCGATGGTCGAGTGGGGCGTGGAAGCTGATCAAGTACAGCTTTGATGCATGCCAGGGCCCGGCCGGCATCGGTGCGAAGGTGTCCGGCACGGAGACCGCTGCGAAGGGACCCTGCATCGACTGAGGGTGACCGGTCCTGGCAGAACTGAACCAGGTCTGCTGCAGAGCAGTGGTGCCCCGGGAGATCATCGTCCCGGGGCGCCGCTTCATACCTTGGCGTGCCCTGCATCGTGTCCTTCGAGCATAGACCTCGGCAATCGGGCGGAGATCACCCACGGCCCGAGCCAGTCGCTGGGTCATGCAACCCACGCAGCTTCTTCTTGTTGATCTTGCCCACGCTGGTCCGCTCGATCGATTCCACGAAACTGACCCGTTCCGGAATCGCATACCGTGAGATGTCCCCCGAGCGGCTTCGCGCAGCGACCAGTTCGATGATCTCCGCTTCGGTCACCTCACTGCCAGGCTGCCTGACCACCAGCGGCAACGGCCGCTCGCCCCATTTCGTGTCGGCGATGCCGATCACCGCGACTTCGCTGACCGCCGGATGCAGGGCGATGATGTCCTCCAGGGTGAGCGAGGAGATCCACTCACCGCCGGTCTTGATCACATCCTTGATCCGGTCGGTCACCCTCAGGTAGCCGCTTTCATCGATGTTGCCGATGTCCCCGGTATGCAGATAACCTCCCGCCCACAGTGCTGCAGATGCATCCGGGTTGTGCAGGTAGCCTTGGGTGAGCCAGGGTGCGCGCACCACGACCTCTCCGGTGGCGATGCCATCGTGGGCGACATCCTTCATGTCCGGATCGACGATGCGCAGGTCCACCAGCGGTACCGGTATGCCGGCCTTGGTGCGCAGCGACTGCACCTCATCGGCATCGGTCACGCTGTCCACGTCGATCTGGGCGATGGTGAGCAGAGGGCAGGTCTCGGACATGCCATAGCCGCCGAAGATGTCGATGCCCCGCGCCAGCGCACGCTGCGCCAGCGCACGCGGCAGGGCCGCACCGCCGATGATCACCTTCCAGCCTTCCAGGTCGGTCCGCGCCGCGTCCGCATGCTCCAGCAGCATGTGCAGGATGGTTGGCACGCAGTGCGAGAAGGTCACCTTCTCACGCGCGATCAAAGCCAGCAGTTTCGCAGGCAGGTAGCGCCCCGGATAGACCTGCCTGATGCCCATCGCCGTTGCCACGTAGGGCAGGCCCCACGCGTGCACATGGAACATCGGGGTCATGGGCATGTAGACATCGTCACGATGCAGGCGGCCTTGACGGGGTGCACCGCCAAGCGCGGCCATCGCCGCCAGCGAATGCAACACCAGCTGCCGGTGGCTGAAATACACGCCCTTGGGCAACCCGGTGGTTCCGGTGGTGTAGAACACCGTGGCACGGGCGTTCTCGTCGAAGTCCGGGAAGCGGACGATCGGCGTGGCATCGCGCAACCCCGCTTCGTACTCGGTGGCGAAGCCTGGCGGCAGCGGACCGCCTGCATCGTCCAGCAGGATGCGCGTGCGCAGGTCCGGCAGCTGCTCGTCGATGGCGTCCAGCAGCGGCAGGAACTCGCGGTTGGCCAGGATCACCCGCGCCCCGCTGTGGTTCAGCGTGTAGGCGATCTGCTCTGGGGCCAGGCGCACGTTCACCATCATCAGCACCGCACCGATCATCGGCACGGCGAAGTAGGCCTCCAGGTAGCGGTTGCTGTCCCAGTCCATCACCGCCACCGTGTCGCCGTGGCCGACTCCCAGCGAGGTCAACAGGCCGGCCAGCTGGCCGATGCGCGCCTGCAGGGTGCGGTAGTCGAATCGGACCTGGTCGCCGTAGACGATTTCCTGTTCAGGGCTCACCGCCAGCGGCATCAGCAGCAGCTGCTTGATCAGCAGTGGATAGGCATGGGCATCGGGAGTGGGAGCGGATGACATGGCATTTCCTCGTGGGCGGCGTTGCGGTCGCCGGCCTTCTCCGCACCACACTAGCAAGCCCTTCCTGCTGCACCAGCGTACCTAGGTACCTGTTCCCGCGCGCACCCGATTTGATAATCTCGCCAGGACATGCCCACCCTGCTCATCGCCGACGATCACCCCTTGTTCCGCGCGGCACTGCATCGCGCGGCGGAAGAGGCGGTCGCCGATCTGCAGATCAGCGAAGCTGATTCGCTGGACAGCGTGCTGGAGGTGATCGAGAACCAGTCGATCGATCTGATGCTGCTGGACCTGCACATGCCGGGCAACCACGGACTTGCCGGGCTGGCCACGATCCGTGCGTTGCAGCCGGGCCTGGCGATCATCATCGTCTCCGCCAACGAGGAGCCGCAGGTCATCCGGCGTGCCATCGACCTTGGCGCCGCGGGCTATCTGCCCAAGAGCTCGGGTTTGAACGAGCTGCAGTCCGCGCTGCAGTCCGTGCTGGAGGGCGAGCGCTGGATCCCGGCGCTGCTGCGCGAACCGGTGGCACGGGTGGCGACGTTCAGCAGGGATGCCGACCTGGCCGCACGCCTGGCCAGCCTGTCGGCACATCAGTACAAGGTGCTGGGCCTGGTGGCCGAGGGCCTGCTCAACAAGCAGATTGCCGACCGGCTGGGCGTACAGCTGCGCACGGTCAAGGCGCACATGACACGCATCATGGAGCGGCTGGGCGTGCGCAACCGCGCGCAGGCCATCCGCGTGCTGCACGAAATGGGATTGGCCGATCCGTCCCGGCAGATCGAAGAACTGCCTGAGCCCTGACCGGTCAGGGCGTGGTGCTGGCCGCCAGCAGGTGGTTGATCGCCCAGCGCAGCGCCAACGGTTTGAACGGCTTGTTGAGCAGGGACAGCCCAACGCCGCGCACCGCCTCGCGCGTATCGCTGCCGGCATCCGCACTGAGGATCACCGTCGGACGCGGCCCATGCATGCCTACCAGCCGCTTCCACAGCGCAACACCGGTATCGCCATCATCCAGGTGATAGTCGAACAACCACAGCGCCGCCTCGTGCGCTGACGGTCCGATGTCATCGGCTTGGCCTGCCGCGATGACATCGCAACCCCAGGAAAGCAGCAGCTGCCGCATCGCCTCCAATGCGTCCGGGTCGTTGTCGACCACCAGCACGCGGACTCCCTTGAGCGCGCTGCTGCCGGCCGCCGGCGGCGAGCTGCGCGGGGTCGCAGGGGGTGCTGCGCGTTGCACGCTGATCGAGAAGGCCGAGCCGTGCTCGGGCACGCTGCGCAGGTGCAGGGGTGCGTGCAGCAGGTCGGCGATGCGGTGCGCGATGGTCAAGCCCAGGCCCAGTCCCTGGCCGTTGCTGCGATCGACCCGGTGGAATTCCTCGAACACCACCGCCTGCTGCTCCGGAGCAATGCCGGGGCCGGTGTCATGCACACCGATCAGCAGTGCCTGTCCCTGGCGGCGCACACCGAGCAACACACCGCCATGGCGGGTGTAACGAATGGCATTGGCCAGGAAGTTCTGCAGCACCCGGCGCAGCAGCAGGGGGTCGCTATGGACCCAGGCCTGGCTCCGTACATGGCGGAACTGCAGGCCGCGCGCCGCCGCCAGTACCGCGAACTCCTGCGCGAGCGGATCCAGGACGGTAGACAGCGCGAAGGGGCGCGGATCGGCGACCAGTCCACCCGCCTCAAGCCGGGAGATATCCAGCAGCCCGGACAGCAGGTCGTCGGTGGAGTCCAGCGCACCACGGATCTGGCGCAGGAAACTGTCGAGGAACTCCGATTCGATGTGCTGCGACATCGCATCGGTCAGCAGCTGCGCCGCATGCAGTGGCTGGATCAGGTCGTGGCCGACCGCCGTCAGGAAGCGTGTCTTGGCAACGTTCGCGCGCTCGGCTTCGTGCACTGCCTGTTCCAGCCGTGCGGTGCGGTCCTGTACGCGGCGCTCCAGGGTTTCATTGCTGCGCTTGAGCGCTTCCTCGGCACGCCGGAAGGCGGTGACGTCGGTGAAGGTGGCCACGTAGCCACCGCCGGGCATTGGATTGCCACGGATCTCGACGATGGTGTTGTCGGGGAAGATCCGTTCGGACAGATGCGGCGTGCCACGCCGCATGTGTGCGGCGCGACGCTGCAGGGCCTTGTCGCGAGAGTCACCAGGGCCGTCGCCGATCTTCAGTTCGGCCAGCGCCCACGCTGTCAGATTGACCACCGGCTGCCCGACCTGCAGCAACTCGGGCGGAAACTTGAACAACGCGGCGTAGCGGCTGTTCCAGGCTACCAGCTGCAGCTGCGCGTCGACCACGCTGATGCCCTGGCTCATGTTTTCCAGCGCCGCTTCCAGCAGGCGCTGGTTGAAGCGCAGCGCCTGGGTGGCTTCGCCTACAGCACGGGTTACCGCATCCAAGGGCGCGGCACCGCCATCGCGAGCGGCCTCCACCAGCAGGCGCGCCATGCCCGCGCCGACCACGGCGCTCAGTTCGCGTTCGATGGTGATGACCCGGTCGTCGTCCAGCAGCTGTCCGGCATGCCCATCCATCAGTTGCCGGGCCCGCTCCTGGCCGAGGAAGCGTCCGGCCGTCCTGCGCAGCGAGGCTGCCGCCACCGCATCCCGTCGTCGCGGCAACGAGGGACGCACCGCGCGCGACACCAGCGCAACCGTCAGCAGGTTGACCGCCAGACTGGCGCCCATGCTGATGGCGATATGGCCCGACTGCAGGCGCAGCGAGACCACGGACAGCCAGTGCAGGTCATCGGGCCCCGAGGCGGGGGGCGTGGCAGGGATCACCATCGGCAGCAGCACCAGCCACAGCCAGGCCAACGACCCCAGCACGATGCCGGCGATGATGGCCGGAGAGGGCGTGCGCGGGCGATACACCGCCAGCAGGACCGCCGGCGCCAGCTGCGAGAGGGCGGTGAAGGACATCAGGCCGAAATCGCTGAGTGCCTCGGTGTCGCTCATCGCCCGGCTGTACAGCCACGACATCAGGAACACGGCGAGGATGCCGGCACGGCGGAAGGCCAGCACGCGTGGACGCAGGTCGGCCGCCGTGGCACCGCCGGCTATGCCGTCCAGCAACCGTGAGCCGAAGCCATGGTTGCCGAGCATGATCGACAGGGTCAGCCCGGACAGGATCATCATGCCGGTGGCGGCGCTCAGGCTGCCCAGATAGGCCAGCAAGGCCAGCAGGTGGTGGTCACCGGCCTGCGGCAGCGCCAGCACGTACAGGTCAGGCGACACCGATGCGGGCAGCTGCGCGGCACCGGCCAGCGCCATCGGCACCGACGGCAGCCCGATCAGCAGCAGGTAGACCGGGAACAACCAGCGTGCCGTCTTCAGGTCCGAGGTCTGGCGCAGTTCGACCACGCCGACATGGAACTGGTGCGGCAGGGTGAACGCGGAGATCGCGCCCAGCGCGACCATGGTCAGATAGTCCGGCATGATGGCCGGTGGCGGCAGCTGCGCCATCTTTTCCAACAGCGGCGTGTCCGCCTGGCGCACCGACAGCGCCGCATAGAGGCCAATGGCGAGCAGCGCCACCAGCTTCAACACCGACTCCAGCCCCAGGGCGACCACAATGCCACGATTGGGCTCGGTGGCCGATGCCTTGCGTGCACCGAACAGCAGGGTGAACGCGGCCATCGTCAGCGCGAACCAGAACGACATGTCCAGCTGCGCGGCAGCAGGCGCGAAACGATCGCCCAGCAGCGCGCCCAGACCCTGACTGACAGCCTTCAACTGCAGGGCGATGTAGGGAATGATGCCGAACAGTGCCACCAGGGTGATGGTGAAACCGAGGCCGCGATCGGCACGCAGTCGTGCGACGACCAGATCAGCGATGGTGGCACTGTTGTGCTGCTTGGCCAGCCGCCCCAGGCGGAGCAGGAACGGCAGGCCGAACGCAAAGATCAACGCCATGCCGGCCAGGGTGGGTGGAATCGGGAAGCCCCATTGCAGTCCCTGCGAGGCCGCGCCGTAGTAGGTCCACGCGGTGCAGTGCACGGCCAGCGACAGCGCATAGATGAGCGGCCATGCCTTCGAAAGCCGGTGCCCCCGGCGCTCACCCCACAGCGCCACGCCAAACAGCAGTGCGGTCCATGCAATGCAGGCGAAGAGGACGATGGAGGGCGTCAACATCGCTCCAGTGTAGGGAGAGAACCGGGCAGGGTGGTGCTAGGGGACGACCACGATCAGTGACAGCTGCTCAGCGACCAGTGCCAGCTCGCCATCGGCAACCCGCTCGACGGCCTTGCGCTGGGTCAGCAGCCACTGGCCGGGCTGGCGCGCGTCCAGTGACAGCAGCTGCGAGCGTACCCGCACCCCGGACCCGCTGGGTACCGGCGCCAGGAAGCGGACCTTGTTGAGGCCGTAGTTGAGCACATGGGCGATGCCGGGGAAGCCGGTGAGGGCGACCACATCGTCCTGCACGGTGAGCGAGAGCAGCAGGAAACCGTGCGCGATGGTCTGCCCGCCCGGCAGCTGCGTCTGCGCGCGGCCTGGATCGACGTGGATCCAGTTGTGGTCGCCGGTGGCGTCGGCAAAGGCATCGATGCGCGCCTGGTCCACGTGGGTCACGCCACTCACCCGCTCGCTGGCCGCCCACTGCTGCAACGCCTGCAGCGCGGGAGGCAGATTGCTCTCCGCACTCACGCCACACGCTCCAGCAAGGTCAGGATCGCGTCACGTGCCTCTGGCTCGGACAGCATCGGAGCGTGTCCCACATCCGGCACTTCCACCAGGCGGGCACTTTCCGAGGTGGCCGCCATCTGCCGCGCGACATCGGCCGGCAGGATGTCGGACAGCGCACCGCGCACCACCAGTACCGGCACCCGTGCGGTAAGCCCACGAACCGCACGCCACAGCACTGGCCGCAGCAACCACAGCAGCCAGGGACGTGTCGTCCGGATCACGGCCGGATCGTAATCCAGCTCCAGCAGTCCATCGCTGCGCGGGCGGAAGGTGCGCACCGCCATCTGCCGCCAGTCGTCGGTACTGAAGCGAGGGAACGCGGCCTTGCCGATGGATTCCACGTAAGCGGTGGCCTGCACCAGGTCCATCGGCGGCACCGGCTTGCCGGCGTACTTGCCGATCCGTGCCAGCGCCTCACGCGGCACCTTGGGGCCGGCATCGTTGAGCACCGCGCCCGCGATCCGCTCGGGCGCGCGCGAGGCGAGGGTGATGGTCACCAGCACGCCCAGCGAGGTGCCGACGAATACCGCCTTGGCGATGTTCTGCGAGCGCAGCAGCGCAACCATGTCATCCGCATAGGCACGCGGGTTGTAGCTGGACGGGTCATATGCGCGTTCCGACCCTGCGCGACCGCGCAGGTCGACCGCGATCACGCGCCAGCCCTCGGCGGTAAGCACATCGGCAAGCGCATCGAAATCAGCGCCATTGCGGGTCAGCCCGGGAATGCAGACCACCGTGCCACGCGCTGCCTGCCCCGCATCGGGTGCATGGTCGCGCGCGTGCAGGCGCAACCCATCATTGCTGTTCCAGTACAGGTCGTCGTAAGACTGCGTCATGCATAAGCTTCCTGGAGATCGTAACGGATGCGCTAGAAATCGTAACGGACGCTGAGGCTATATTGGCGTGGCGGACCATAGAAGCCAATCAGCGTGCCGACCGCCGGGATGTTGTAGCCGGTGGTGCGGTATTCCTTGTCGGCCAGGTTGGTGCCCTGCAGCGAGAAGGTCCACGCATCATCCAGGCGCCAGATGACGCCGGCATTGACCAGCCCGTAACCCTGCTGGCTGATCACCGGGCTGAGATCAGTGGTCGGCCACACTTCGCTCTGGTAGCTGTAGCTCACCCGTGCCGACAGGTTGCTGCCGTTGGCCAGGTCGGTGCGGTACTCCACGTTGAACGCGCCCGAGAACTCCGGCGCGTTGGTGAACTTCATCTGCTTGGCGACATTGACGCCACGATCCATGTACTCGTCGTACTTGGTGTCCAGCCAGGCCAGGTTGCCGGAGATCAGCCAGTGCTGGCTGGGCAGATACTGGTACTCGACCTCCAGGCCCTTGACGGTACCCGCGCCGGCATTGGTGAAATCGCCGAAGAAGGAATCGTCGATGCCATCACCATTGGTATCCAGGCCAGTGAAGACCGATAGCTGGATGTCCTTGTACTTGTTGTAGAAGGCCGACAGATTGAGGAACAGGCGCTGGTCGAGGAAGGCCATCTTGCTGCCGACCTCGTAGCTGTCCACGGTCTCGTCGTCGAACGGCTCGGCCGAGCGCGGCACGGCCACCGCGTTGGCGCGGATGTTGTAGCCACCGGACTTGAAGCCACGCGTGGCCAGGCCGTAGACCATGATGTCCGGAGTGATCTGGTAGTCCAGCGAGACCTTGGGCGAGACGTTCTTGAAGTTGGTCTTCTTGTCGAAGTCCGCGGTCACTGCCACCGGGCGGCTGAAGGCCGGGTCGGCGTACAGGCGGTTCAGCACGATCGCGCGCTTGTCCTCGTCGGTGTAACGGGCGCCTACATCCAGCTTGAGTTTGCTGGTCAGGTCGAAGGTCCAGTCCGCGTACAGCGCGATGCTGTCGGTCAACACCTTGCCCTGGTTGTCGGCGAACTGCGCACTGAAGTAGTTGTTCTGGATCTGGCCGCCCGCCTCGCCACTGAACTGGTACAGGCCGACCACACCGCGCACCCGGCCGCCGGCATCGTAGTTCAATTGCACTTCGTTGCTGACCTGGTCGTCGTGATAGGTGCCACCCACGTCGGCCAGCTTGACCGGCGCGGTATCGAAGTCGATGTTGGCCTCGCTGTCCGATTCACGCTTGGCGACCACGTACTTCAGCGCAATGTCCTCGTTCGGCCGCCAGTTCACCGTGGCCGAGGCACCCTTGCTCTCCACGTTGTTGAGGTTGCGCATGCCCGAGCGGATGTCATAGCGGCTGTCCATCGGCGGGTATGCGCGCAGGAACGGATTGGGCGCCAGCATCTTCGAACCGCGCATGCCGGACTGATCGTCGATCCAGTCCAGTGCGAACTGCACGTCGAAGTCATCGCCCGCGTACGCGCCCAGGTTCAGGCGTGCCGCGTTGATCTGCTTGTCACTGACCGGCTGGCCGTTGAAGGTGTTCTCGCCAAACCCGTCGTGGTTCATGCTGGCCACCGCCACGCGGGCGCGCAGGCCACTGTCGGCAACACCAATCGGGCCGCCGATGGCCGCTTTTGCATCCAGCTGGCTGTAGTTGCCCACGGTGATCTGGGCGAAGCCCTCGGTCTGGGTGGGCAGGCCGCGCGAGATGTACTTGATCGCGCCGCCGATGGTGTTCTTGCCGTAGAGCGTGCCCTGCGGGCCGCGCAGCACCTCGATGCGCGAGACATCGAACACATCCAGCAGCGCACCCTGCGGGCGTGCGATGTAGACGTCATCCAGGTAGATGCCTACACCCGGATCGGCGCCCCAGGTGGGATCGGACTGGCCGATGCCGCGGATGTAGGCGGTGACCGTGCTGCTGGCGCCGCGCGCCGCGTAGATGGTCAGGTTGGGCACCTGCGCGTCCAGGTCGCTGATGTCCTGGACATTCATCTTGTCCAGCGCCTCGGAGGTAAATGCGGTGACGGCAACCGGCACTTCCTGCAGGGTTTCCTCACGCTTGCGCGCGGTGACCTTGATGCTGTCCAGGTTGGTCGGCGAAGCGGATCTGCCTGCCGTCGGTGATTCCTGTGCCAGTACCGGCCCCGTGGCCAGCAGCGCGCCGATCATGAGACTCAAACAATTCCGTTTCATTCGGTCCTCCCCCAGGCATGAGCGTGCGGATGGCCCATTGCCACCCCTGCAGCCAAGGCTAGCGGTGTCATCGGCCAGCAGCGAGTGGACCTAGGTCCAGTCGGCAGCGGCCGGTGGATGCGGATACTGGGCGCGCCCCCAGCCGGAAGCGGTCCCCGGTACTCCTTCATCCACGACTCACGCACGAGGATCTGGTCATGAAATCCGGAATCGATTCGATCAAGGTGGTACTGCTGGTGTTGTGCAGCTGGCTGGCGATGGCGGGCAGCGCGGTTGCCGCTGGCCCGGCCGGGCATTGGGATATCGGCCTGTACGGCAATCTGTTCGGCGCCCGCGAGTACCAGGTATGGGTGCCGGCCGGCTATGACGACAGCCGGCCGCTGCCGCTGCTGCTGGTGCTGCATGGCTGTGTGACCGGGCCGAACCTGATGGGCGAGGCGTCAGGCTTCAATGATGTGGCCGACACGGAGGGGTTCATCGTGGTCTACCCCCGGCAGAACGTCACCTCCAATCCGGCCCGCTGCTGGAACTGGCAGCTGCCGATCAACCAGGCCCGCGACAGCGGCGAAGCATCGATCTTGGCCGGCATCGTGGACATGGTGAAAGCGGGCTACAGCGTGGATCCGCACCGGGTCTATGTCACCGGCATTTCCGCGGGCGGCGCGATGACCTCGATCATGCTGGCCTGCTATTCGGATGTGTTCGCTGCCGGCGCCATCCATTCCGGTGGCATGTTCAAGGGTGCGACCACGATTTCCGGTAGCGCCTATGCGTTGCTGGCCGGCAGCATCTATTCGCCGGACAGCAATGGCCGTCTGGCCTGGCAGTGTTCGGGCTCGCCGTCACCGCGTCCGATCCCGGTGCTGGTGTTCCATGGCAGCGCCGATCTCACCGTCAATCCGGTGAACGGCCAGCAGGCCGTGCGCCAGTTCCTGCAGACCAATGATCTGGCCGACGACGGCCTGGACAACGACTCGGTGAAGTACCTGCCGACCAGCACCTACCAGGGGCAGGTGCCGGGTGGGCGCGCTTACACCGTGGACACCTATGCCTATGGTGGCAGGACGCTGGTGCAGCACTACGTGGTGCAGGGCATGGGGCATGCCTGGAGCGGCAGCCAGTCCGGCCTGCCGTTCACCGACCCGAAGGGACCGGATGCCACGCTGATCACGTGGTTGTTCCTGAAGGATCAGCAGCGCTGAGTGATCGCTGCGCCCGGGCGCAGCCTGGGCGTGCCCTTGCCAGCTGCCGGGCGCACGATCAACCGCAGGCGGGCCACGCCCGCGGTTGATCGCCTGCGTCGGGCGCCTGCAGCCAGGCCCCGCGTTCGGCGAGGAAGCGCTTGGGCGGGGCGCCGACCGCCTTGCGGAACATGGTCACGAAGGCGCCAGCGCTGTCGTAGCCAAGGTCATCGGCAATGGACTGCACCGTCCTGCCCCTTGCCAGCATCGGCAGGGCAACCATCACATGCATCTGCCGCCGCCAGCGCCTCACGCTCAATCCGGTTTCAGCGTAGAACAGGCGGGACATGTTGCGCTCGCTCATTCCAATCCGGCCGGCCCACAGGTCGAGCGTTGCGCGCTCGGCCGGTGCAGCCAGCATGGCATTGGCCAGGGTGCGCAGTCGCGGCTCGGAAGGCATGGGCAGGTGAAGCCACTCCGGCGGCGCCGCAGCAAGCTCATCCAGCAGCACGGTCATCAGCCGGGCATGGGCGCTGCCGTCCTCGTACTGCAGCGGCAGGCGTGCGGTGCGTTGCAGCAGGGCATGCATGAACGGGGTGATCGCCATCGCGAAGCAGTGGGCTGGCAATCCCGGAACCGCCTCGGGATCAATGAACACGACGAACCCATGGGGTTTTCCGCTGCTGCTGGCGCGGTGGGTCAACCCGCCGGGAATCCAGATCGCCCCCTGCGGCGGCACCACCCACAGGCCGGCTGGCGACTCTAGCGTGATCAGGCCATGCGTGGCCACCAGCAGCTGCGCTTTCCGATGCGAATGAAAGTCCATTTCCCACGCATCCGGGATCGGGTCCAGTTCGAACACCATGACCGTCTGCGCGACCCGATCCGGGTAATCGGCGCCCACGTCATTGCGCCCGGCAACCGCCTTGGTCACGCCTGCACCTGCGCAACCCTGGTCGGCCGGGCGCCACAGCGTGCCTCACTCCTCATCACGGGCCTGCCCGGGTTCATGTCGGTGCCAGACGCAGATGAATCCCATCAGGACGTGAATGATGGGCAGACTGCTGTGTGTTGCTTCAGTGGCGGGGGCGGTGTCATTCATGCGGGCATCCTCTGGAACCGAGGAGGGGAAGCGTATTCGGCGGGCCGGAGACCGTCATTCGACAGTTCCGCCAGGTGATTCACCAATCCGGCCATCTCTGTCGACGTGGCCCCAGGGAAGGGAGGGTTCGGCCCAGGATTACAGCGCCGGAACCGCGATCCTCTGCAGGTCGAGCGTGGCCCGCAGGGCGTAGTGCTTGCGGGTGACCGGCACGACGCAGGTCAGGCGGGGATCGACATAGTCCTTGAACAGCGGCGGACGCGGGGAAGACAGGTAGAACCCGCGATCCTGCTTGACCGCCGCCGGCAGCAGAACCTCGCTGAGGTCGCTGTCGGAGGCATCGGTGACGAGGCAGGGCGCATGGCGGAACCCGAGCCGGCGCAGCAGGTACAGGCGATGGGAGCCATTGGTCAGCACCATGCGCCTGCCGAACCGGGTGGCGCTGATCAGGTTGTCACTGAAACCCAGATAGATGACGACGGCGTGGCTGGCTGCGCCGAACGGCTCGTAGTCGGCGATGGCAGCCGGATCGAGGGTCGCCACATCGAGGAAGCGCAGGTCGTTCGAGGTGGACGCGAAGGTGTAGCTGCCATCGGACTGGGTGAAGCGCACTTCCGGATGTGCATGGCTGCCGCTGCGCGCGACAAGCTGCATGACCTCCTGCGCGCTGGGCGAGGCGGTCAGGGATGCCGCCAACTGATCGATGTGACGCAGGTTGATGCACTCCTGGAAGATCACCAGTCGATCGATCTCGACCATCTGCCAACTGCGTGGCAGAACACTCGTCATCCGGTGCATCGAGGGTTGTCGCAGCGCCTGCTCAGCCAGCGGCAGCATCTCATCCGGCAACGCATGGACATTGATGGCTTCGGCCTCACCGGCTTCCTCCTGCTGTAACTTGGGCACCTCGGCACGTGCCGTCCGCCATTCCTCCACCAGCGCAGCCTCGTCGAAGCGTCCCGGTGGGCAACGCTCCCGTACAAAGCGGATGAACTTCGGCAGGGGAAACATCCCCTTCAGCAGAAGCGTGGGATCCAGGCCGTCGTCTCTGATCTCGCTGCTCATCCCTCTCGCCTCTCGTAGGTCATATCGACAACGGGCCACTGGCGTCATTCGTCACGCCAAAATAATATGTTATATCGTAACATTTGGGTGCCTTGGCGGCAATCGCCCTGCAATGTCGCGGCGATGGTGGCTTGGCTGCTCCGTATCCAATGCAACGCGATCCAACGCAATGCGCGGGTACATCCACTGACGATAGGAGATGTTCATGAACGAGCTGATTGAGCTGGGTGTAGTAGCAGGACAGCAGAACCCTGAGGATCAGGGCATGGGTGGCGAACTGATCGAGCTGGGCTCGGTGGTTTCGGAAACGAAGGCGCACAACCACGGCACGTTGTGGGATGGCGTGTTCCCGACCACGTCGCCCTGATCTACCGCGCAATGTCGCATCTGCGGTGCATGCCCTGCATGCACCGCTTCTCCGGTTCCGGCGCAGGAGCGCATGATGGAGCAGGCTGCCGCCCCGTATTTCCTGTCAAAGCACGCCCACGTCTGTGTCACCGGCGATGCGATGGTGATTCTGGACCAGGCCACGGGAAAGTATCTTTCCCTTGAAAAACGCGGCGCCGCAGGCCTTGGCAAGCTCGTTCTCGATTGGCCCCTCCAGTCCGATGACGCAAGCACGCCAAGGCTTCTGCAGGCCTTGATCGACCGCCGCCTGATCACCGCGGATCCGCAGCAGGGGAAATCCGCTGCCAGCCCTGCTATTGCGCTGCCTCGGTACTGGGCGCGCGAAGGCGCGCCGCGAGGCCGTCCGCCCATCATGGCGCGCGACCTGCGTCGATTCATCGCCTCGTGCGCCTATGCCGCCTGCAGCAGAACGTTCCTTCCTTTCAGTTCCACGGTGTCGGCCGTGCGCCGTCGGGCGGATCGCGGCCACAGCCGGCCGGTAAGCGCTGAAGAACTGGCCCTGCGGGTGCGGGTGTTCGACTGGCTTCGACCCCTGGCCTTCAGGAAAACCGATGAGTGCTTTCTCTACTGCCTGGCGATGCGCGGATTCCTGTCGAACTACGGCATCGTTCCGGCCTGGGTGTTCGCCGTCAGAACCCAGCCGTTCGCCGCGCATTGCTGGCTGCAGTATGGCGATCAGGTGCTGACCGACATTCCCTTCAACCTGCGCCGGATGGTTCCCATCCTGGTGCTGTAACGAAACCTGCCATGTACCGATACCTCGCCGTGCTCTGGAACACCCACTCGGAATCCGCGACAGCGCAGGCGGAACGGATCGTGGAAAGGATCGGCGCCAGGCTGCCCGGCATCGCCTGCGTGATGAACGGCAATGGCGCAGCGATCCATGCGCAGAGTGACAACCACGGCTATTTCGAATGCCGCCGTGCGAACTCCCTGGTAGTACTCGGCAAGCTGTTCCACAAGGATTTCGGCGCAGGCACCGTGCCTGGGTGCGCTAACCTGGATGCCGAAACAGCGGACGACGCCTGCAGCAGCCAGGGCCGCAGCATCGTAGAACACTACTGGGGCCGCTACGTGGCGTTCGGCTTCCAGCAGGAAACGTCGAGCTGGTTCGTCCTGCGCGATCCCACTGCGGAGATCCCGTGCTATATGACCACGGTGGGCCAGTTGACGCTGGTCTTCTCCAACATGGAAGACTGCCTGATGCTGGGTCTGCGCGAATTCAGCGTTGACTGGTCCTTCCTGTCGTACTCGCTGCTGTACCCGTTTCGTGATGGCCTGCAGACCGGCTTCGAGGAGGTCACGGCGGTCGAAGCGGGTGAAGCGGTTTCAATCCGCGATGGAGAGCCGGTGGGCCGGCACTGCCAGTGGGACGTGGTGCGGCTGGCCCGCGACGCGCCGATCGAAGATCTTCAGGAAGCCGTGTCGCTGGCGCGTTCCACGCTGCTGGGCTGCATCGGTGCACTGGCCAGCCCGCACCGGCGCATCCAGCTGCAGCTGTCGGGCGGGCTGGATTCCTCGATCATCCTGGCCGGCCTGTTGCAGGCGCCGTCGGCACCGGAGGTGACGTGTGTCCACCACTACGATGATGGCATCGGTGCCGACGAACGGCTGTTCGCGCGGATGGCAGTGCAAGGGGCCAGTGATTCCTCGGGCAGGCGTTGCGAGTACATCGAGTATCGAAGGCAACCTCACTGCGCGCTGGAAGAGATCATGACCTTCCCGCGTACAGCCCGGCCGGCGCATTGTTCCGGCTATCTTCTCCACCGCCGTGAAGTGGCCTTCGACGGTGACACCGTGCAGTTCACCGGCGTTGGCGGTGATGCGGTGTTCCTGCGTTTCAAGGGCAATGCCGCTGCGATCGACTACGCCTGGCGGCGCGGCATCGACCGGGATTTCTTCCGCGTCGCCTTCGAAACCGCGCAGTCCGGCGATTCACTGTACGGCGTGCTGAAGGATGCGATGGTCCATGGTCTGCTCAAGCGGCCAGGCAGCATCAATGGCCGTTGGGGCAAACCCTGCCCATGGGTGCGGGTGGGCCGCGCCGAACAGGATGGCCTGCAGCCGGCCTGGTTGCGGCACGCGCAGGCGCAGGGGCATCACGTATCACCCTACAAGCTGGCCCATATCGGCCGCATGGTGTTTCCGACCAGCGTCCTTGATCCCTTCGAAGGTGCAGGCCACTGGCATGGCGTATCGCCGATCAGTGCGCAGCCGCTTGTCGAACTGTTCGCGCGCATTCCGCTGCACCTGCTCATCGCGGACGCGGAAGACCGCACCATCGCGCGGCGTGCAATGAAAGGCCTGTTGCCGGAGGTGCTGCTGTCGCGGAAGGTGAAATCCTATCTGGATGATCATTCCGTGGCGGTCACCCAGGGGCACCAGCAGTTCATCAGGAATCTGCTGGTTGACGGTATGCTGGCCAGGCGCGGCTATCTCGACAGCGCGCTGGCCGATGCGGGCATCCAGCAGGTCGGCCCGGACCACTCGTCGCAGGTGCTCGGCATCTTCGGCCCGCAGATCAACATCGAAGCATGGCTGCGGCGCTGGTCCGGCCAACGTGGCGCGCAGGCGGCCGCCGTGGCCTAGGCGCTGCGGCTCATTTCTTCCAGGTACAGGCTCTCAAGATCGTTCGCGGTGATCGTGCTGGCATCCAGTGTCCTGCGCAGGCGGCCGGCCCGCATCAGGCCGATCGTGGTCGCCACCTCACGGGCACGGAACAGATCGTGGGTGGCCATCAGGATCGCCGTGCCGCGATCGCGTTCCCGCACGATCAACTCATGGAATTCGGCTGACGCCGTAGGGTCCAGGCCCGAGGTGGGTTCATCCAGCAACAGAGCCCTGGCTTCCTTGACGATGGCCAGTGCGATGCCGACCTTCTGCCGCATGCCCTTGGAATAGAGGCCCACGCGTCGCCCGAATGCGTCGGTCGCCAGACCAGCGGACCTGAGTGCGTCCTTCAACCGCGCTGGCGAGCGTTCCTCGACACCGGCCAGGCGGGCGAAGTAGTCCAGATTCTCGTAGCCGGTCAGCTCGTCGTACAGCGCCACGGTCTCGGGGATGTACAGCAGCCGCCGGCGTACCTCCCGCGGCTGCTGGTGCGCACTGAAACCGTCCACTTCGGCCGCACCGGAGGTGGGTTTCAGAAAGCCAAGGAACAGCTTGATGGTGGTCGACTTGCCGGCGCCGTTGGCGCCCAGCAGGCAGAAGATCTCGCCGGGCTTCACCTTGAAGCTGACGTCATCCAGCGCCCGATGTGCACCGTGTTCCATGACCAGGCTTTTTGCAGACAGCATGTGGACGTCTCCTCAGGGCGTTGCCAGCCGGCTGCGCAATGCACCGGCTGCAAGCAGGACAAGCAGGGTGGCAATGATCAGTGCGGCGAGATCGGCGAGGACACCACGTTGGGCGACGCCGGCTGTTTCGTGGAACTGGAAGCGGGGCAGGGTGTCGTACTCTTCGAAGGTCTGCGGCGCGTCACGATCCAGATAGGCCTTGTGCAACAGCCGCCGCGCCTGCCAGAAGGAGTGGACCTGCCCCTGGAAGTCGAGCGCGCGGTCGGCATCCGAGCCTGCGATGCGGTCGAGCGCGTCCTGTGTCGCGACGGCCGGCAGCAGCAGCCGCACCTTGTCCAGAACCTGGCGATGTGCGGCCTCGGCCTGCGCATGCGAGGCGATCAGGCGTTCCAGTTCCCGGTCAGCTGCAACCCGATCGGCGTAGGCCTGGCGCACAGTGTCGGAGATGACGGGGGACGGCGAATTCACTGGCGCCGACGTCGCATGCTCGCGCCGCTGGCGCGTGGCGATGTCGGACTGCATCGCCTTTACTTCGGTGGCGAACTGCATCTGTGACGGCGGCGGCGCGATCAGATTCACCGTGGCTAGCGCCAGCGACGGCGCCATGACCACGATCAGCAGCCACAGCGCGCCGGCGGCGATGGCCGCCTCGGTGGTGCGCCGGGCAAGGCAGCCGATCAGCAGTGCAAGGGCCAGCCAGAACGCGCCGTACAGGAGGACGGTCAGGGCCAGCATGGCCAGGCCCGCAGGACTGCGCGCGCCGGCCCCGATCGTCACCGCCAGGAGGATGGCCAGTGCGGGCAGCAGCACCATCAGGCCACGGGCCAGCACCTTGACCACCAGCAGACGCGTTGCCGACACCGGCTGTGACAGCACCAGCGCCGCGATGCCGCGCTCGCGCTCACGTGACCACAGATCGTGGGTGGCCACGAGAATGACCAGCGGCAGCAGGAAGACGATGACGAAGGCGAGGTCGAACCGTCCCGCAGCCCGTGCCGCTGGATTGCCGATGTCGGCCCAGACGTGCTTGAGCAGCAGGGTCGGATCGCCCAGCGCGACCACATCGGCGGTGTAGGGGTAGGCGTCTGCCTGGCCGATCGACAGCGTTGCCATGGCGGCGGGCGCCAGCACCGGCTGGGCGCGGGGCAGCACCGAGGGCGCCTTGCCGACGAATGCCCGGCTGCGTTCCTTCGTCTGTTGTTCTTCCTGCTTGATCAGGGCGATGGCCGCCTCGCGCTGGTCCACCCATGCGCGGCCGTTCCACGCGGCGTAGGCACCCAGCCCGAGCAGCAGGACAAGCAGCACCGGCAGCGCTCGATCGCGCAGCAATCGGCGGATCTCATAGCGGGCAATCGACACAACGTTCATGGCGATCTCCCCAGCTTCCGAGCGGAGATGAGCACCACCACGCAACCCAGCATCAGCCAGACCAGCAGAATGACGAGATTTCCGCGCTGCGCGGTAGCGGTACCGGCCAGGGTCTGTTGCGGCGGCCGGTAGTGCACTGAACGGGTGATGCCGGCGATGTCGGCCACATGCTTCCCGCCTTGTGGTGCCTTGTGCAGTTTCACTTCCTGGTTGAGTGCCTGGATCAACCGATAACGGTAGTCCTCCACGCCGCGCAGGAACGCCAGATGCGCCGGAAAATCCGTGCCGGCGAAGGCGCGCGACCAGGACTGCAGCGCCAGCGTCGGCGAGGCAAGGCCAAACAGGCGCTGGGTGGCGTCCTGCTGCTGGTAGGTGGCATGCAGGCGATCGAAATGGCGGTTGTAGACGCGCGTCGAGTTGGCCTCGGCAAACTCCAGCGCCACGCCGCGGAAGGCCAGCGGCAGGTCGTCAACGCTGTCGACCCGGTAGCGCGCCATCAACGTCGTGCGCAGGGCATCAAGGCGTTTGTCGGCCGGGTCATGGCCATCCGCGCCGTTCTCCGCTTCTTCGGTCACGCCGGTCCTGAACGCCGGTGCCGAAGGGGTCGGGTACAGGGATTCGGCAACCGCAGGCGCCACCCTCGGCAGCAGCAGTGTGGACACCACCCAGAAGCCGAGCAGCACGACCAGTGACGTCCGTGCCGAGCCGGCAAGTGCCGACACCCCCACGGTAAGTGCACAGAACACCAGCAGATAGAGCAGGTAGGCGGCCGCCAGTGCGAGCAGGGCGGCAAGATCCGTGGCGTCGCCGTACTGGATGGACAGCCCCGGAAGACTGATCAGCAGCATGGCCAGCACCAGCAGCAGCGAGGCGGCCGCCAGGGCAATCAGGCGTCCACAGATCAGTACGCCGGCCGAGGCGCCGGTGCCGAGTTCCTGGCGCAGCGTCTCGCGGGCCACATCGCCGGACAGTGTGGCGAACCCGGCGAGGATGATCAGCAGCGGCGCCACCACCTGCAGCGCCCACGCCGCAGAGAAACCCTCGAAACGGCTGAGTGCGGTGCCACCATCCACGGCACGGTGCCGGGCCGGGTTCTGCGCGTGGCCCTCGATGAACACCGAGCTTCCCAGGTAGTCCGTCAGCCCCGGGTCCAGTGCAGCCAGTGGCCGCACAGGGGCAGCAATGGCACGCCCCACATGTGCGGCGCTATGCGGGTCGATTGTGCCCTGGCTGTCCCAGAGCCGCGCCTCTTCCTCGCTCATTGCCTGGCGCTCCTGCGCCTGTAGGGTCAGGCGTGCAGCACCACTGAGCACCGATGCTCCCGCAATCAGCAACAGGGCAAGGGCGAGCCACAGCACCCGCCGCTCGCGCCACATCAACGTGAGCTGGGTTGCCGCAACAGCAAACGCCTGCTGGATGGCCATGACGGACCGGGACAGGGCAGGGGCTTCGGCGCGCATGGCGGCTTACCAGCGGTGGGTCAGCGACATGGACAGGAAGCGGCCCAGCGCTGTCGCATTGGTGGGGTCGTAGCCGGTGTTGATGCTGTTGACGATGAACGGCGGATCCCGGTCGAGCAGGTTCTGCACGTTGAACGCAAGCGAGGTGCCACGCTGCGGGTCCGCCGATGCACCGAAGTGGTAGGCGAGGTTCAGATCTACGGTCGTCCAGGAGCTGACGTGGGGCCGGGCGACATTGGCGGGGTCGCGATAACTGTCCACGTAGTTCACGAAGATCCCCGCCGCGGCCTGCTGCCGGCTCAGCGCGATGCCACCGCGCATCTTGAGGTCCACCGGGTAGTAAACCGAATTCACCGCATCCACCTCGGGCGACGTACTGGTCACGCGCCGCTTCGACTCGATGATGTACTGCCCGGCCAGGTTCAGCCCGATGTGGGTCTGGCCGGCATCGAAGCCATACGATCCGCTGAAGTCGACACCACGCTGCCGGGTGAAGGCGTTGTTGCGGAAGCGGTTGTCGAGGATCACCTGGCTGTTGGTTTCGTCCATGCCTGGCGGCAACGCATACGGCCCCACGCGCGAGACGAACAGGCCCAGCCCCGATACGCCCAGCTGGCGTGCCTGCTGGATCTGCTGCTGCGTGGGATTGGTGGTCAGGATGTCTGCGTAAGGTGCGGTGGACTGCAGGAACAGCGACGGGAAGCTGCCGCCGAAGCCGCTGCCGATACGGTCGGCGTATTCGATGTGGTAGTAGCTCGCATCAATCTTGAGCCCCGGCAGCGACGGCGGCGCGAACGAGAAACCGCCGGTCCAGGTCTTGGCCCGTTCGGGGCCCAGATCGGGATTGCCATTGGAGAGCATCATCAGGATGGTGTTGCCATTGGCTGCACTCGGGTTGGGCACGTTCGCCACCACCACGGTGTTGTTCAACTGCATGTCCTGGTACACCGGCGCCCGGTAGGAGCGGCCGTAGCTGGTACGGAGCGAAAGCCCCTGGGTCGCCTCCCACAGCAGGCCGAACTTGGGGTTCAGCGTGGAACCGAAATCGCTGTAGTCGTCATAGCGCGCTGCGGCGGTCAGGGACAGGCTGCGCACGCCCGGCAGATCCTTCAGCAGCGGAACGTTGAGCTCGGCAAAAGCGGACCTCACGGTACGCTGCAGGTCGAGCGGCTTTTCCAGGCCGCGGTGATCGATCAGTTCATAGCCATCGCGGCGGTAGCCCGCGCCGAATGCCGCGCGAACCCCACCGGCGGGCAGGCTGAACAGCTCACCGTCGGCGACCAGGTCCAGGTAACGCGATTCGGAGTTGGTATTGGTGGGTGGCGCGGTACTGGCCGAGCTGCCGGTGATGGTGGTGCGCTGATAGGACACATCGCTCCTGCCGAACCCCGAATCCAAGCGCGCCTGCCACTGACGCGGAAGGTCCAGTGTCAGGCCGGCGAACAGGTCGAACTGGCGCGTGTGCGGGAACAACCGGGTTTCGTCGGCCGTGCCGGAAATGGTGGTGTCCATCTCGCGCTTGGCGAACGAGCCGGTCACGTTCAGGGTCAGCACATCGCTGAGCTGCTGCACGCCGTCCACGTACAGGCTGTGGCGCTTCGAACCGGGGTAGAGGTCGTACGGCTTGACCCGCACGTTCTTCGAGAAATCCTTGTCCACCGCCGGCAGGTTGCTCTGCTTCAGGAACTCGTAGCTGGCCAGCACATGGCCACCATCCCACGACCAGCCTGCCGACTGCGAGGCCTGGTATTCCTCCATGCCGCCGGTGGTCACGGCGCCGTAACGCACAGCGGTCTCATACCCGGTGAAGTCGCGGCGCAGGATGATGTTGACCACACCGCCGACCGCATCGGTGCCATAGATGGCCGAGGCACCATCGGTGAGGATCTCAACGCGTTCCACCGCACTCAGCGGTATCAGCGAGACATCCACGTACTGGTAGCGGTTCGACGAGGTCACGCGATGGCCGTTGATCAGGGTCAACGTGGTGCCGGTTCCCAGGCCGCGCAGGCTGATGGCGGTGCCCTGGCCGAAGTTGTTGCCGGTATCGCGGTCGACGCCAAGGTTGGCGACGTTGGCACCATTGGCGCCACCGCCGAAGTTCTGCGGCAGTTTCTCGAACAGCTGCTGCACGGTGGCCACGCCGGTGCGGTCGATGGCCTCCTTGTCGATCACGATGATCGGCGAGGCGCCTCCGCCAATGGCATCGCGGATGTTGCTGCCGACCACCAGCACCTTGTCCAGGGTGGCGGTCGGCGCCTCGGGCGCTGCGCCTGCGGCCCGCGAGCGCCGGGCATCGCCGGGGTTCTGGGCGATCGCAGGCACGCTGGCCAACAGTGCAGCGGCAATGCTGAGGGCCATGAGCGCGCGTGGCATGGCAGCGGATACGTTCGTCATTCCCCGGTCCATCGATCCCATCCGAAAGTGGCCTGCGACGTGGCGACGTCGCTCCTAAATAGATATGTTATATCATAGCCTTCTGGGGTTGAGTCCACGCCGGAACCAGGCCAATGAAGAAGACTGCTGTTCCGCCGCCCGTCGCTGAAATCCTGGGCGCGTACTGGAAGGCTGACCGCAGGCTGCTGCTGCTCATCGCCGGCAGTGTCGTGCTGTCCAGCCTGGCCAATGTTGCGGCGCCCTATCTTTTCTCACGCCTGATCGACCGTCTGCCCATCGACGGGGTCGGCGCTCTCGCGGGCGGCTTCCTGCTTTATGCGGTCATGCTTGGCGCTGGCAGCGCCCTGCAGAACACCGTGCAGTACCTGTCGTTCCTCAGTGGCGAGAATCTCGGCTTCATCACCAGTACCCGCTACTTCGCCCGTCTGCTGAAGAAGACCAACAGCTTCTTCCTGGAGTACAACGCCGCCGAGCTGCAGGTTGCAGGGGAGAAAGGCCGTGGCGCGCTGAAGATCGTGGTGCAGCTGGGGCTGGTGGCCTTCATTCCCAGCGCGCTGCAGATCCTGCTGACGCTGATAACGCTTGGTGCGTTGATCAACCTGCAGGTGGTGGCCATCGTGCTGGCCTACGGCACGGTAGCCGTCACGCTTTCCGCCATCGCTACCCGGCGCGCACGCATCCATCGCGAAGCTGCGGTCGAGGCCGGCCAGCAGAACGCGCGCTTCGTCGGCAATGCCATGAATGCCATGGAGACGCTGCGCCAGTTCGGCGGCAGCGCCTGGATGGTGCAGCGCTTCGAGCAGAAGGCCCAGGAGGTGCGCGACAGCTGGCGCGCCTACGTACTGCAGCGGATCGGCTTCATTGCGCTGCTGGGCATCGGCCTGGCGGTCGAGTTCATCGTTACCTTCCATCTGTTGCTGCCGCGCTACCAGAGCGGCGGTCTGAGCGTCGGCGACATCGTCCTGTTCAATCTGCTGCTGCTCCAGCTCAACATGCCGTTCGAGATGATCGCCCGTTCGATCGATGACGTCGCGCGCTCGTGGAGCATGCTGGCTCCGCTTTCCACCTTGTGGGCGGCGCCCGAGGAGCAGCAGGTGGCCGATGCCCAGCGCTTCGCCGGGGAAAGCGGTGGCCTGGAGTTCCAGCAGGTCAGCCACCGCTATGGCAACGGTCGCGGGGTAAGCGATGTGTCCTTCGAGGCCGAACGTGGCGGCATCAATTTCCTGATCGGGCCGACCGGGGCAGGGAAGTCGACGCTGTTCAAGCTCGCCCTGAAATCGATCGATCCCCAGCGTGGCCGGATCCTGGTCGATGGGCTTGACCTGTCCCGGATCGACCGTGCGGCCTGGCATGCCGCTGTCGCGGTGGTTCCGCAGGATGTCATCCTGCTCAACGAAAGCCTGGCCGACAACATCCTGTTGGGGCGCGCACGCGATGATGATCGGCTGCAGCGTGCCGCACGCAAGTCTGCGATCCTGCCGTTGATCGAGGCGCTGCCCGAGGGCCTTGAAACCACCGTGGGCGAGCGGGGCCTGAAGTTGTCCGGTGGGGAACGCCAACGCATCGCGATTGCCCGTGCCCTGTATGGCGAGCCGGCGATCCTGTTTCTGGACGAGGCAAGCTCCGCGCTGGATGAGGCCACCGAACGCGAGATCATGGACCATATCCGCGCACTGGCGAACGATGTAACCGTGGTGGCCATCACCCATCGGCGAGGCATCGTGAGCCCGACTGACCGGGTGATTGATCTCGGGGGCGATGCTTAGGGCCAGGAGGCGCTCCGCAGCCAGCGTGTTCGTCTCGACAATCGGCTATCGTGAGCGCTCTTTCCTGATCGCCCTTCAAGCGCCAACGCATGGAAGCCACTTCGATGACCGTTCGAAACAGACGTTGGTTTCATGCCTTCGTCGTGTCCG
The DNA here is from genome assembly GCF_051983905.1 of Stenotrophomonas sp. STK17_22. Taxonomy (NCBI): domain Bacteria; kingdom Pseudomonadati; phylum Pseudomonadota; class Gammaproteobacteria; order Lysobacterales; family Lysobacteraceae; genus Stenotrophomonas; species Stenotrophomonas sp. STK17_22. The sequence goes on along the minus strand of NZ_CP197010.1, from coordinate 2,728,413 downwards.
TCGTACTCCTTGGTACCGGATGCACGGGTGGGAAGTCGCCATCGAAGGAACCGGGAGCAGAGATCGACGAGGTCGCGCAGACCCTGATCGAGCAGCCCTTGCTGCACTCGGCCTCCATTGGCGTGGTGTACCGGGGCAGGACCTTCATCCGCCATCGCGGCGACATGGTGGCCGGTACAGCCGGCGCGCCGACCGATGCCACGCTCTATGAGATCGGCTCACTGAGCAAGACGCTGGCCGGCACCTTGATGGCCAATGCGGTGCTGGAAGGCAGGGTGGGCCTGGAGGATGACGTTCGCACCTACCTGCAGGGCGACTATCCCAACCTGCAGTACCAGGGCCAACCCATCCGCGTCCGCCACCTGCTGTCGCACACCAGTGGCCTGCCGAACATGCTGCCGGAGCGCGCGAACACGGTACTGGAGGACTTTACCGATCACCGCACGCCGGGCGAGCTCAATGCGCTCTACGCGCACTACGGCAAGCCGGATTTCCTACGGGACCTGCACGCTGTGCAGATCCCGCGGATGCCAGGCAAGGAATACGCCTACTCCAGCGCAGGGGCCGAGCTGGCGGCGCATGTTCTGGAGGTGGCCTACAAGACCGACTACGCGTCACTGCTGCGTGGCTTCTTCAACGACTCCGCGGCGATGACCAGCCTCCGGATCAGGCTGGATGATGCCGAAGCGTCGCGGTTGGCGGCCGGCTATCACAGCGACAATCCCGTACCGACCACGCCGATGCCACAGTTGCCATGGGGCGCTTCCGGCAACGTCAAAGCAACCGTCCCGGACATGGTGAAGTACCTTCGGTTCCAACTGGCCAATGGGCCGGTGGTAAAGGAATCGCATCGCGCCCTGGCCAGATTCGACGACGAGTTCAGCATCGGCTACTTCTGGAACATCGTCGCCGGCGATCGCCAGAAGGGCGTCTACTATGCCCACCACGGTGGCGTACCGCGCTCACAGTGCTACATCTACATCATGCCCGAGCACGATCTGGGCATCTTCGTGATCACCAACCAGAGTGGCGACCAGACCGCGCATGCCATGGAAGCGGCGATCGATGCCCTGGTCGGGAAGATTGCTGCAGGCAAGACCCCATAGTCCGGGTGGCGCCCGGCAGCCCCCGGCTAGAGCAGCAACAGTGCCCCGATCAGCGCAGGCGGCATCACCAGCGCGCCGACGCGCAGGAAGTCGAGCGCGCTGACATGCTCGCCCTCGCGGCGCAGCGCCACCAGCCACAGCATCGTGGCCAACGAGCCGGTCACCGACAGGTTGGGGCCCAGGTCCACGCCGACCAGCAATGCGGCGCGGGTCTGTGCCGGCAGGTCGGCCATCTGGCCCAGCGAGCCTGCGGCGAGGCCGACCGGCAGATTGTTGGCCACGTTGCTCAGCAACGCCGCCGCGCCACCGGCCAGCCAGCTGGCCTGGTGCGGTGATGCCTGCGCCACGGCCTGCAGCGCGCTGGCCGCCGTCTGGATGACACCGGTCTGTGCTACCGCTTCCACCAGCACGAACAGGCCGGCCACCAGCGGCAGTACGCCCCATGACACATGGCGCAGCAGCGGCAACGGACTGCGCCGCTGGCGCATCGCCACCACTGCCACGCTCAGCGTGCCTGCGCAGAACGTGGCCAGGCCGAGCGGGCCGTTCAGTGCGGACGTCACCAGCAGCACGGTGCCGGTGAGCAACACGCCCAGCGCGCTCAGCCGGCCACCTTCGGTCAGCGGGCGATGCGCCGGCGCCGCCACCAGCGGCTGCGCGATCTCGCGCCGATGCACCCAGCGCAGCACCAGATAGGTGGCGCCGATCGCGGCCAGTGACGGCAACGCGAACTGTGCCAGCCACTGCATCAAGGGCGGCATGTGCTGGCCGTACACCACCAGGTTGGCCGGGTTGGAAATGGGCAGCACGAAGCTGGCCGCATTGGCGATGAACGCACAGACGAACAGATAGGGCAGGGGGTTGGCACGGGCCGCCTTGCAGGCTGCGTAGACCGCCGGGGTCAGCACCACCGCCGTGGCATCGTTGGAAAGGAACACGGTCACCAGCGTGCCGACCAGGAACACCAGGTCGAACAGGCGTCGTCCCGAACCACCCGCATGGCGGACCGCGTACAGCGCCAGCCAGTCGAACAGGCCCTCGCGCCGGGCCAGCTCGGCCAGTACCATCATGCCGACCAGGAACAGATAGACATCGCGGCCCTCGGCCACCGCGTGCAAGGTCGTGCCGAACGACATCGCTCCCAGCAGTGGAAGCAGAAGGGCAGCCCCCAGTGCCCACACGTACTCCGGAATGCGGAATGGCCGGAACAGCAGGCCTACGGTGGCAACGGCCACGGCCGCCCAGATGAGGAAAGAGGAGTAGGAAACGAGCATCGGGCGGGGTGTCTCAGCGGCGCCGACGCGTACCTCACGGGAGCGCGCCCGCTGCAATCACGGCAGTTCGGGGAAGGCGGCATCATACTCCGTGAGCCGCGCCCGAGCTGTGGAGCCCAGCCCATGCTCGTCTGCTTGCCGCGCGCCCCCGGCACCCACGCTCCGCGAACGTTTTCTTCGGGCGCTCTTCACCGTCGCTCCTCTTAGAGTGAAGGCCACTCAAAGTGTCACGCATGGAATCAACGATGTCCGAATACCGGGACTGGATCTTCAATGCCAACGGCCGAACCCTGGTGGCCCGGGTGGAGCTGGATGGCGACGGCGGCGGCACCATCAACCGCTACCAGTTGACTCCGGGTCCCGCGCAGTCCGGGCTGTGCATCAAGGTAGCCTCGCAGGCCGAAGCCGCAAAGAAACTCGAAACCGAGGTGGAGAAGCTGCTCGGCCCAGAGTGGTGAAGAGGGCTTCGCTACGGCAGAAGCGTTGAGAGGTCGCCAGCGCAAATCCGCAATCTCATTCCATGCGACGGCCGACCGTATTCTTCGGGCCATGCATTCACCCTCCAGCCCTCCCGATTTCATGACCGCTACCCGGCCCTCCGGCTGGGTGCAGAGCGGTGACCGCTGGGACCTGTGGTGGAACGGCCGCTGTGTGGCCAACGTCGTGCCGCATGCCGTGCTCGGCGTCCGCCTGTTCCTCGCCGCGCGGAAATCACCCCAGCCCAAGGTCGTGGCCGCCGTGAATGCTCGCCAGGCCAAGCGCTACGCCGAGCGATGGTGTGCCGCCCGGCTTTGCCCGCAGTTGCGGTTGCGCGATGCGGTGGCGCGGCTGGTAGATACCGGTGCTCCATCACCTCCGGCGCCTACGCGGGAGCAGCGGCAGCAGGCCCGCCGCCTGGCCGAGGCCGGGTCGCGTGAGATGGGCCGGATCAAGGAGGCGCTGGCGCTGAGACGGACCCCTGCGATGTCGCGAGCGCAGGAGCAGGCACGCCCGCTACCCAGATAGAACCTCGGCCACGTGGTCCTGCGCGCACCTATAATGCCGCCCCCAGCCTCGATCACTTGCTGATCGAGGCACCTGCCGGGTCTACCTGCGGCATCCATCTGGAGTTGATCAAGAATGCAGACGTTCACGGAAGAATGGATTGGCGCCCTGCGGCGCGTCGCACTCTGTGCGGGACTGGCTGCTCTGGCCTGCAGCACGCCTGCGCTTGGCAATGACAACGCAGCCGAGCGGGATCGCGTGATGGCTGCGGCGAAGACCGGCAACGCGGAAGCCCAGAATGAACTTGGGGACAGGTATCTGCGCGGCGCAGGCGTCGACAGGGACGCAGCGAAGGCAGCGGACTGGTACCGCAAGGCGGCCGATCAGGGCTATGCGCCGGCACAGTCCATGCTGGGTGTGCTGTATCTGCGAGGCAATGGCGTGCCGAAGGATTCCGCTCAGGCCCTGCACTGGGTACGCAAGGCTGCCGATCAGGGCAATGCGGACGCACAGTCCGATCTCGGGATCATGTACCTGCAGGGCCTGGGCCCGCAGCAGGATGATGCCCAGGCTGTCCTGTGGCTCCGCCGAGCCGCTGAACTCGGCTCGCCGGCCGGGCAGTACAGCCTTGCCAATCTCTATCAGAAGGGACGCGCCGGCCTCACGAAAGACGAGGCCCAGGCCATGCAGTGGTATGCCAGGGCAGCCGTGCAGGAGCTCGGCCTAGCGGGAGTCAAGGAGGCCCGTCTGGAGCTGTGCCTGAATCGCAAGGAGAACGAGGTGTGGTGTGCCGAGATGGACACGCCCGGCGCATTTGGCCCGGTTGAAGCACTCACAGCGGCTGCCGATGGCGGTGATGTGGAGGCGCAGACCAGGCTCGCCCTGATGTATGCCAAGGGTATCAGCGTAGAGAAGGATGAGGCCCGATCCGCCGACCTGTATCGCAAGGCGGCAATGGCGGGCTACGCGCCTGCACAGGCCGAGCTGGGATACCTGTACTCCATCGGGCGTGGGGTGCCCAAGGACCAGGATGAGGATATCTACTGGACCTGTGAGGCTGCAGCGCAGGGAAACCGCAGGGCGATCCGCAATCTGGCCATCAAGCAGACCTACGATCTGTTCGATCCGAAGCAGTGCCCCGAGCGGCGCGCGCGCAAGCGCTGAGTGCCGATGCGTCCGGACCCCGCACAGAGGTCCGGACGCTGATCTCTTTCAGCGACTACGCCGAGAGCTCCTCGCGCACGATCCTGGCCCCTTCGCTGAGCGCACGCAGCTTGCCCCGTGCCACGTCACGGGCCAGCGGCGCCATGCCGCAGTTGGTGCTCGGGTAGAGCTTGTCGGCATCCACGAACTGCAGCGCCTTGCGCAGGGTGTTGGCCACTTCCTCAGCCGTCTCCACCGTGCTGGAAGCCACGTCGATGGCGCCCACCATCACCTTCTTGCCGCGCACCAGCTCGATCAGATCGATCGGCACGTGCGAGTTGTGGCATTCCAGCGAGATGATGTCGAGGTTGGAGGTCTGCAGCTTCGGGAACGACTCTTCATACTGGCGCCATTCCGAGCCCAGCGTCTGCTTCCAGTCGGTGTTGGCCTTGATGCCGTAGCCGTAGCAGATATGCACGGCAGTCTCGCACTTCAGTCCTTCGATCGCACGCTCCAGTGCGGCCACGCCCCAGTCGTTCACTTCGTCGAAGAACACGTTGAAGGCGGGCTCGTCGAACTGGATGATGTCGACGCCAGCGGCTTCCAGCTCCCTCGCTTCCTCGTTGAGGATCTTCGCGAATTCCCAGGCCAGCTTCTCTCGGCTCTTGTAGTGCGCGTCGTACAGGGTGTCGATCATGGTCATCGGGCCGGGCAGGGCCCACTTGATCGGCTGCGTGGTCTGCCGGCGCAGGAACTTCGCATCCTCCACGAACACCGGCTTGGGGCGGCTCACGGCGCCGACCACGGTCGGCACGCTGGCGTCGTAGCGGTTGCGGATGCGCACGGTTTCGCGCTTCTCGAAATCGACGCCGTTGAGGTGCTCGATGAACGTGGTAACGAAGTGCTGCCGGGTCTGCTCACCGTCGCTGACGATATCGATGCCGGCGTGCTGCTGTTCCTGCAGGGACAGGCGCAGGGCATCCTGCTTGCCTTCGGTCAGTCCTTCATCCTGCAGCTTCCAGGGCGACCAGAGCTTTTCGGGCTCTGCCAGCCAGGAGGGCTTGGGCAGGCTGCCGGCGGTGGAGGTGGGGAGCAGTTTCTTCGTCGACATTGCGTTCTGTGTCCTGGGGCGAATGGAGAATCGGTGGATCAGCGGGCAGCCCACTGCTCAAGCACGGCGCGATACGGCTTGATGAAGTGCTCTTCGGTGAATTTGCCCTGCTTGACCGCCAGCTGGCTGCGCTCTTCGCGGTCGTAGACGATGCGGGTGGAGGAGTAGTCCTGGTGCTTCAGGCTGGGCTGGTAGACCTTGCCGGCCACGGAATTGGCGTTGTAGATCTCCGGCCGGTAGATCTTCTGGAATGCCTCCATCGTGCTGATGGTGCCGATCAGTTCCAGGTTCGAGTAGTCGCCCAGCAGGTCGCCCTGGAAGTAGAACGCCAGCGGCGCGACGCTGCCCGGCGGCATGAAATAGCGCACCTGCAGGCCCATCTTGTCGAAGTACTGGTCGGTGGGGGAGAACTCGCCCTGGCGATACTCCACGCCCAGGATGGGATGGTGGTTCTCGGTACGATGGTAGGTCTTGCTGCTGGAGACGCTGATGCAGATTACCGGCCCCTTGCTGAAATTGGCGCGGTAGGCCTCCGATTCCAGGAAGTGCTGGAACAGCTTGCCGTGAAGATCACCGAAGCCTTCCGGAATGCCGAAGGTGGCCTTTCCCTCGTTGCTGGCCGGCAGTACCACGCTGAAGTCGTAGTCGCGCACATAGGACGAGAAGTTGTTGCCGACGATGCCCTCGGTGCGCGCGCCGGTGTGCGTGTCGACGATGGTCGGGCGCAGCACTTCGATCAGCGGGAACGGATCGCTGCCGTCGGCTCCATCGATGTGCATCTCCACCGAGATGATGTCCAGCTCGACGGCGTAGCGGTCCGCACTCGGGTTGTCCCAGTGCGCCAGATCGTTGAAGCGGTTGTTGATCATGCTGATCGTGTTGCGCAGGTTCTCCCGGCGGGACTCGCCGCGAGCCAGGTTGGCGAAGTTGGTGGTGATGCGCGTGCCGTCAGCGGGCTGGTAGTCCTCGTTGAAAGGGATGCGCGTGATGCTGAAGGTGAAGTTCTCGGTCGTCATGGGCGGCGTTCCGGGTTGCGGAGGTGACATCCGAATGCGGGTCGCTGGCATTCGGCATTCAAAGGACTGCAGCGGTCTCGGCAGTGGCAGGCGCTATGCGATGGGACAGGGCAAGCAGGGGCATCGCCCGCTGCACCGCCAGCCGTGCGCGCTGGATCAGAGCGTCGTTGTGCACGCGGCCCTCGGCGAAATCGCGGTCGGTGGCGTAGACGCCGAGGGGCAGGGTGCGCGCCTGGAAGAAGCTGAAGAGCGGCCGCAGCTGATGATCGATCACCAGTGCGTGCCGCTCGCTGCCGCCGGTGGCGGCCAGCAGGATGGGGGTGTCGACCAGCGCATCCTGGTGGATGAAATCGAAGAAGTGCTTGAACAGGCCGGTGTACGAACCGCGGTAGACCGGCGTGGCCACCACCAGTACGTCTGCCTGTTCAACGGCCACCAGCTGCCGCTCCACAGCCTCGGGCAGCTGCGAGCGCCACAGCGCACCGGCCAGCTGCGGCGCCAGTTCGCCCAGCTCGATCAGGTGCGGCTCGCAGGCAACGTCCTCGCCGATCAGGTCCAGCAGGTGCTCGGCCAGGGTTGCAGCCCTGGAGGGGCGCTGCAGTCCGCCGGAAACGGCGACGATACGGAGGGAGCGGGTCATCTGTTCGCTTTCAGCAGGGGAGGGGCTCCTTCGGGCAATCTGCGGGGGCGCAGTCCTGCAGGCCGGCGAGGTGACCGGGCTGGCAGGCAACCGAAGGCATGACCCGATCCTAGTCATGCCCTTCCATGACGTAAAATGGTATTACTTCACCAATCCATGAGCGGCATTCATCGTCATGTTGGAACGGATCCACCTCAGCATCGTGCAGCAGGTCGAGCAGCAGGGCTCGCTGACCGCTGCCGCCGGCGTGCTCAACCTGACCCAGTCAGCCCTGAGCCACAGCATGAAGAAGCTGGAGCAGCAGCTCGGCACCGATGTCTGGCTGCGCGAAGGCCGCAGCCTGCGTCTGACCCAGGCCGGGCAGTACCTGCTGGCGGTAGCCAACCGGGTGCTGCCGCAGCTGGACCTGGCCGAAGAGCGGCTGGGCCAGTTCGCCCAGGGCGAGCGCGGCGCGCTACGCATCGGCATGGAATGCCACCCGTGCTACCAGTGGCTGCTTAAGATCGTCTCGCCCTACCTGGCGGCGTGGCCGGACGTGGATGTGGACGTCAAGCAGAAGTTCCAGTTTGGTGGCATCGGCGCGCTGTTCGGCTACGAGATCGACCTGCTGGTCACGCCCGATCCACTGCTGAAGCCGGGCCTGAAGTTCGTGCCCGTGTTCGACTACGAGCAGGTGCTGGTGGTGGCCAAGGGCCACGCCCTGGCCAAGGTGGACCACGTAAAGCCGCGCCAGCTCGGCCAGGAAGTGCTGATCAGCTATCCGGTTCCGTTCGAGCGCCTGGATATCTACAACCAGTTCCTGCTGCCGGCCGGCATTACGCCGCGGCGCCACAAGACCATCGAAACCACCGACATCATGATGCAGATGGTGGCCAGCGGCCGTGGCGTGGCCGCCATGCCGCGCTGGCTGGTGGAGGAATATGCCGCACGCATGGACGTGGTGCCGGTGCGCCTGGGGGCGAAGGGCATTCCCAAGCAGATCTACCTGGGCGCGCGCGAGGCCGATACCGGTATCGACTACCTGCAGGCCTTCGTCGAACTGGCGCGTAACAGCACGCCGATTGCCGGCAATGTGGGCGGAGCGCGTTGATGCCGGCCGGTACCTCATCGCAGGCGGACGCCTTCATCAACGCCTTTTCATTGGAAGTCAGCGCGAAGGCCATGCCGGCACTGCGCGCCGAGGCGGCCCGCATCCGGCGCGGCACGGTCATCTCCATTCCCTGGCTGGCCAGCGAGGACGACGATGCACGCCTGGCCGCCGCACGCACGGTGCGCGAGCTCGGCTTCGAGCCGATGCCGCATCTCTCTGCCCGCCGCATCGGGTCGCGTGCGGCGCTTGCGTGGTTCCTGGAACGCGCCGCCAGCGAAGCGGGGGTAGAGAAGTGCCTGCTGATCGCCGGTGACCTGGCCACACCCGCCGGGCCGTTTGCCGACAGTGCTTCAATCATCCAGACCGGTCTTCTGGAGCACTCCGGGATCAAGGTCGTTGGTATCGGCGGGCACCCGGAAGGCCACCCGGTGATGAGCGCTGACGATCGCTGGGAGGTGCTTGGGCGTAAATGCCAGGCCATCGAAGCGCGCGGCATGGCCCCCTTGGTCGTCACCCAGTTCGCCTTCGATGCCGATATCGTGCTGGCCTGGCTGGATGCGCTGCGCGCCCGTGGCATCACGGTTCCGGTACTGGTGGGCGTGCCGGGCCCGGCCAGCATTGCGCGGCTGGCGCGCTACGCCGCGATGTGCGGCGTGGGTGCCAGTGCATCGATGCTGGCGCGGTACGGCATCTCGATCGGCCGGCTGCTGGGAACGGCAGGGCCGGAGGTGTTCATGGATCGCCTGCTGAGTGGGCTGACGGACGCCCATGGCCCGGTCAGCCCGCACTTGTTCCTGTTCGGCGGTATCGCGCCATCGCTGGAGTGGGTGGAGCAGTATCGGCGGAGCATTTACAGCAGCGGCGGCTGAAAATCCGGGCAGCGGCGCATCCCAAGATCGAGGCGCTCTGCAATGCGCTGGGGATTGATGTCTCCGGCACGATTGATCAGGACCACGACCGTTCTTCGTTGCGCAGGAACGTGCCGCAAGTACCCAGTAAAGCCTGCGGTTCCGCCTCCGTGACCGACTACATTGCCGTCATCGGCAACCTGCCAGCCGGCCCCCCAGCCCGCCTTGCTTCCGTTGGAAAGAACCGTGTCGCACCACATGCGCCTCAGCGCACCATCAGGTAGCAGCCGACCCTGGTCCAATGCCACAGCAAGGCGTGCCATGTCATCGATGCTCGCCAACAGGCTGCCGGCCGCCCACGCCGAACCCGCAGCAGTGGGCGGTGGGTCGTGCCACTGGCCATCCTGGAATAGATGCCCCTGGGCAATCCGGCGCCGATCCTCTGAGCGGCGCGGTCCCGCGTCGCGCATGCCTAGCGGCGACAGGATCTCTTCCTGGAGAACGTTCCAGTAATCCATGCGGGTTGCATGTTCGATGGCCAGACCGAGCAGAATGTAGTTCGTATTGGAATAGGCATGCCGCGTACCTGGCGCAAACTCCAGCGGCATCTGCTCCACCCCTGCCAACAGTTCACGGGGTTGCGGACTCGTCGGCATCAATCGCAGGAAGTTGTCTTCATTCAAATAATTGGGAATGCCGGAGGTATGGCTCAGCAGCCGCAGCAGTGAAGTGGATGCCCACTCTGAAGGCAGTCCCTCCACATACAGGCCGATGGGCGCCGTGACGTCGAGCAACTGTCGCTGCTGGAGCCGGAATACCAGCAGCGCCGTGAACACCTTGGTAATCGATCCCAGCTCGAACATGGTATGGCGATCAATCGGTGAGGGCCGGGTGTCGGTGCGTCGGCCCGCCGTGGCTAGCGCGGCGATGCGCCCATGATCTACCAGAACGGCCGCCAGGCCAGGCTGCTGCTCGGCCCGCAGCAGCGCGGCCAGCGAACTGCAGCTGCCTGAAGTACGCCGGCTCGCCAGTGCAGACCGGGCAGACAGGCCGCAGCCGGCAGCCAGTAGTGCTGCACACAGGTGGCGCCGGACAGGATCGTTGCGCATGGCGTATCAGCTCGCAGCGGCATTGTGGCAATGGTATCGCGGGTCGAGCAGGCCGAGCGGATGAGGCGGGTGTCCCGGGTGGGTCCGCACTGTGGCTGTTGGCAGCGTGGCACGCCGCCACATCACCTACGAAGGCTGACAGCTGTCACTGGCTGCAACCTTGGGGGAAGCGAATAGTGAGCGCCAAGGCGAGGGCGCCTCGCCACCACTCAGCCACCACTCACCAAGGCGACCGCTCATGAACATGCTCCAGCAACTCACCTCGCAGACGCCGATCTGGGTCTGGCTGCTCCTGGCGTTTCTGGTCACGCGTGGCCTCGCGGCTATGAAACCGGGTGAGACTTCGTTGCAGAGGCTGGCGATCGTGCCCGTCCTGTTCGCTGTGTGGGGCGCGTGGTCGATCAGTCATCGCTTCGGTGCGTCGCCGACCGCCTGGGGCGAGTGGTTGGCCGGCATCGGCACCGGTGCGGCACTGGGATGGCTGCTGCTGGGCCACGTGAAGCTGACCCTGGATGGCGCTACCGGAAAGCTCTGGCGCAGCGCGGACTTCAGCCTGCTGCCGCTGCTGCTGATCACCTTCCTGGTCAAGTACGGCTTCGAAGTCGCATTTGCGGTGTCGCCGTCGCTGACCGCCAACGCCGGCTTCAGCGCCGCCTACCTGCTGCTGGCAGGCGGATTCACCGGCCTCTTCATCGGCAAGTACTGCCGCTATCTGGCCTCGTTGCGACTGGGTGAGGCAGGTAAAGGGGTTGGGGTGGCAGGCTGAAACCAGCTCCGTCGTGACGCGTCACATTAATAGCCCCAGAGGGTAGTGCCGGCCGGTGGCCGGCACCCCTTGTCCCTACAGACTCCAATCAACCCGCATGCCCGCAATCAACGCATTCGGCAGGTCCCGCTGGCGGGCAGGTTCGTTGAACTGGTCCGGATGCACGATGTAGTGCAGGTTCGGTGCGATCCGGAGCTGCGGGGTGAGCTGGATGCCATAGCTCAGTTCCATCATGACCTGGCTCCCGTGCGGCGTGCCGCTACCGCCGGCCGCGGCGCGGGCAAGGCGCAGGTTCTCCAAGGCGATGCTGCTGTATTTCTGCTGGGTCACAACGAAAGCGATGCTGTCCTGCGGCCGGCTGGTGAACGTGCCTTTCTGCACCATGCCAGCCTGCAGGAAATGATCCTCGATCAACTGGCCGGAGGTGCCCTTGAGCGCCGCACCGAACAGGGTCAGGCCGCGGCCGCCACCATCACTGGTGAGCTGTTGCTCGAAGCGGGCGAACGCACCGGATCGGCCGCGACGGGACGCATAGTCCTGCCCGCTGAGCAGCGCCGGGCTGCCGTTGGCATCGCGCAGCGGATCCAGATAGGTCGAGTTGTCCTGCCAGCCACCGAGTTCGTAGCGGGCTTTCAGTCGTGCCGAAGCAGGGCTGCGCCAACCGAGCGTGTAGGGCACGATCCAGCCGGTGGCCTGGTGGGTACTCCATTTCAGGCCGTGCTGGCCGTCCTCGGCCTGGCTGGGGTCGACCTGGTAGGCGCCGACGCGCACATAGACATCGGGCGTCACCCAGGCCGTGGCATCGGCCATCCAGCTCGATACCGGCCACCAGGTGAAATTACTGGTGCGGAATACGTAGGTCGGGTTGCCACAGGCCGAATTGCCCTGGAAGTACTGGCACAGCTCCGAACCGAGGTGATGGAGGTTGGCGACGCTGCGCCCCGCTTCCAGCACCAGTCGGTCGTTCAGCAGTTTCTGTTCAAGCGTCAGGTTGGCCAGGCGCGTGCCCTGGCCGCCGTAGATTTCCTGCACCGAGGTGCTGTTGCCAGTGCTGCTGTTGGCCAGGTTGGTGCCATGGCGGTTGATACCGTAGGCCTTGATCGTCGCGCCCCGCCAGCCAAACGCAGCATCCAGGTTCACGTCGGCGCCGAACATCAGCTGTCCGGCATACGCCGTGCCGCTGCGCTTGCCGCCGTCGAGCGTGGCAGCTGCTTCACCGGTGTACGCCAGCTTGGGGGTGAAGACGTCGCTCGTGCCGGCGGCTGCGGCCACGGACGGCAGGGCCAGCAGGATCGCTACCGGCAACAGGCGGCGGGAAGAGCAGATCATGGGCGAGGTTCCTTTTACAGGGTGTGAGCCGTGACCGGCTTCTTGAGGACGCGCAGCGCGACCGCGGTGACGGCCACGCCGGCCACCAGCGCCAGCAGGTAGATGCCAAGGTGGGTGACCGCATTCGGGATCGGCAGCACGAACACTCCGCCGTGCGGCACCTTCAGCTCGACGCCTGCGGCCATCGAGATCGCACCGGCCACGGCAGAGCCAAGGATCAGCGCTGGAATGGTGCGCAGCGGATCGCGTGCGGCGTAGGGGATCGCACCCTCGGTCACGAAGCTGAGGCCAAGCACGCCCGCGGCACCGGCCGTGCCGCGCTCCTCGGCAGTGAAGCGGTTGCTGAACAACCATGTTGCCAACGCGATGCCCAGCGGCGGCGTCATGCCGCCGATCATCGTCGCAGCCATCGGCGTATAGACCTGGCTGGAAATCAGTGCGGTGGAGAATGCATAGGAGGCCTTGTTGACCGGCCCGCCCATGTCCACCGCCATCATTCCGCCCAGCAGCAGGCCCAGCAGGATCGCACTGCTGCCCTGCATGCCGCGCAGCCAGTCGGTCAACCAGGCCAGCAACCCGGCGACCGGCGTGCCGATCACATACATCATCAACAGGCCGACCAGCAACGTGCCAAGCACCGGCAGGATCAGCACCGGCTTGAGGCCTTCCAGGCTGCGCGGCAGGCGCAGCGCGCGATTGATCCAGTGCACACCGTAACCGGCGATGAAGCCGGCCAGGATGCCGCCGATGAAGCCCGCATCCATGTTGACTGCCACCAGCCCGCCGATCATGCCCGGCGCGATACCCGGGCGATCGGCGATGGAGTAGGCGATGTAACCGGCCAGCGCCGGCACCATCAGCATGAAGCCGGACTTGGCGCCGATCTGGAACAGCGACCAGGCCAGCGTGCCCTTGTGTGCATCGTCGAAGGCATAGATGCCGCCGAGCGCGAACGCCAGTGCGATCAGCAGGCCACCGGCAGTGACGAACGGCAGCATGAACGACACGCCGGTCATCAGGTGCTTGTAGGGACCGGTGACCTTGGCCTTTTCGGTGGTGCGGCCTGAAGCCGCCGTACCCGCCTGCACGCTGGCCTCGGCCAGCGCCTTGCGGATCAGGTTCTGGCCGTCATTGATCGCCGGCTTGGTGCCGCTCTTGAACAGGCGTTTGCCAGCAAAGCGTGACAGATCGACTTCGCGGTCGGCGGCGATCAGCACCAGGTCGGCGGCAGCGACTTCTTCGTCGCTCAATGCGTCCTGCGCGCCGACCGAGCCCTGGGTTTCCACCCGGATCGCGTGGCCCAATGCCTTGGCGGCTTGCTGCAGGCCTTCGGCCGCCATGAACGTGTGGGCGATGCCGGTCGGGCAGGAGGTAACGGCGACGATGTGCTTGCTGGCGTCCGCGGCGGGCGCGGTTCCGGACGTCGCGGCAAGCTGCGCCAGCACGGCAAGCGGGTCGTCCAGCACCTCACCGAGGCTGGCGCGTACGATCTGGGCGCTGCCGAAGCGCGCGGCATCCGCCTCGCCGTCACCCACCAGCAGCAGCTGCGTTGCGGCGGCGGCCTGCGTGGCGGGCAGTGCCCCGGTCACGCCCTGGTCGCTGCGGATTTCGATCGCCAGTTCAGCGCCTTGCTGGCGGGCGGCGCGGCGCAGCGCTTCGGCGGCAAGAACCGCCTCGATGCTGCGTTCGCCTGCGGCGATGACTACGGTGGAAGCTTGCATGGGCACTCCTGGAATTCTTCGGGTTCGTCCTTGCGGGAGGGGGCGGGCCAGCCGCAGCTCCCTCTGCAGGGGTTTCAATCCAACCGCTCGATCAGTACGTCGCCGGTCCACGCGCGCACCTGCGTCGGGTCCAGTCGTCGCGCGTCGCCGCTCTCCAGCCGGCTCATCGAGAACGCCGTCGCCAATCGGGCGCAACCCGTCAGATCCAGGGAGGGCTCCAGCAAGGCGGCGGCGATGCCGGCGACCATGGCATCGCCAGCACCGACCGTGCTGCCGCGTGCCAGTCGCGGCGGTCGCGCGATCAGGGCGCCGCTGCGATCAATGAATAACGCGCCGTCGGCGCCCATCGAGATCGCCACAAGCGCAACTCCGCGTTCAACCAAGGCGTGGCCTGCGGCCCGCAGGGCGCTGCGATCCGGCAGCGGCGTACCGGTCCAGGCCTCCAGTTCGTGGCGGTTGGGCTTGATCGCGTAGGGCAGTGCGCCCTGTGCGCCGCTCAACGCGGCGGCAAGTGCGTCGCCACTGGTATCGAGCAGTACGCGCGCACCGGCGGCGCTCGCCTGCGCCTGCAGTCTCGCCCATGCATCGGCTGGCAGCCCGGACGGCAGGCTGCCGGACAGCACCACCGGCAGGTCTGGCTGGAGCAGGGCGTCGAGTCGGCGCGATACCGCGTCCAGATCGGCATCACGCAGTGACAGGCCGGGCAGGTTGATGTCGGTGGTCTCGCCGTTGGCCTCTTCGACCAGCTTGATGTTGGTGCGGGTGCGGCCCGCAATGCGCAGGCAAGCGTCTGCGATGCAGCGCTCGGCGAACAGTGCGCTGAACACGCCGTCGTTGCCTTCGCCGAGCACGCCCAGCGCGGTGGTCGGCACACCCCAATCGGCCAGGCAGGCGGCCACGTTGATGCCCTTGCCGCCGGCGTCGTCGCGGGAGCTGCGGGCACGATGCACATGGCCCGGTTGCAGGTGCGCCAGTCGCACGGTCTGGTCGATCGCCGGATTCAGAGTGATGGTGACGGCGCGGGCGCTCATGCGCGCGCTCCATCAAGGGCGCGCACCTGCTCGGCGGTTTCGCAGTCCAGCGCGGTAGTGGCCAGCGCTTGCAGATCGGTCATCGCGTTGCCACGCAGGCGTGCCTTCACGGCCGGGATGTCGTTCGGGGTCATCGACAGTTCGTCCACGCCCAGGCCGGCCAGCAGCATTGCGCCGAAGGGATCACCCGCCAGGCCACCGCAGACGCCAACCCAGCGCCCATGCAGGCGTGCACCTTCCACCGTGGCGCGGATCGCGCGCAGCACAGCCGGGTGCAGGCTATCGGCCTCGGCGGCGAGTTCCGGGTTCTGGCGGTCGATCGCCAGCACGTACTGGGTCAGGTCGTTGGTGCCGATCGAGAAGAAGTCGGCATGGCGCGCCAGCACATCGCTCTGGGCTGCTGCGGCAGGGACTTCAATCATGATCCCGATCGGCACTTCGGGTGCGTCGAGCTCGGCGCGCAACCGTTCGCAGATGGCGCGCAGTGCGATCAGCTCGGGCACCGAGGTGATCATCGGAAACATGATGGACAGGCGTGCGCCGTCCTTCGCCGCGCGATACAACGCACGCAGCTGTGGTTCCAGCAGGTCGGGGCGGCGCAGCAGCAGGCGCGCGCCACGCACGCCGAGGAACGGATTTTCCTCGCGTGGCAGCTCCAGGTGAGCGACCTGCTTGTCGCCACCGATATCGAGCGCACGCACGATCAGCGGGCGGCCGTCGAGTGCCTTGGCCATCGCCACGTACGTGGCGTACTGCTCATCCTCGCTGGGCGTGCTCCCGCGCTCGAGGAACAGGAATTCGGTGCGCATCAGGCCGACGCCTTCCGCGCCCTGCTCCAGTGCCAGCGGCACCTGCTCGGGAAGGTTGACGTTGGCGCCGATGTCGATGCGGTGTCCGTCAGGGGTCTGTGCCGGCTGCGCGCGTTGCGCCGCTTCACGCTCGCGGATCTGCTGCTGTTCGGCGATCCACGCACGTGCCGAGGCGAGATCGGCCTCGGACGGCGACAGATAGAGGCGCCCGCTGCTGCCATCGATGATCGCCTCGCTCCCCGCGCTGATCGTCAGCAGCTCCGCGCCAGCGGCGACCAGCGCCGGCAGGCCCAACGTGCGCGAGAGGATCGCGGTGTGCGAGGTCGGCCCGCCCAGCGCGGTGGCGAGGCCAAGCACGCGACCGGTATCGAGGTTGGCCGTGTCGGACGGCGACAGATCAGCAGCGAGCAGGATGCAAGGATGTGCAGGCAGGTCGGCAAGGCCGCCACCCGCCGCGGACGGATCAAGCTGTGCCAGTACGCGCCGGCCCACGTCACGCAGGTCGGCGGCGCGCCCGGCCAGCACCGGGTTGCCCAGTGCCGCCAGGCCGGAGGCAATCTGCTCGATGGCCTGGTGCCAGGACCATGCAACGCCATGGCCTTCGACCATCAGCTGGCAGGTACGGGTAATCAGATCGGTGTCGTCGAGCAGCGCGGCCTGCGCCTTGAAGATTGCCGCATCCGAGGCGCCGAGCCGGCGCTGGGTGTCGTCCTGCAGTGCAGCCAGCTGCTGGCGGGTGCGGCTGAGCGCCTCCTGCAGGCGTGCGCCGCCTTCGCCGAGCGGGGTGGGGCGGTCAGCAACGTCGGCATGCGTGCTGGCCAGCACATGCACCGGGCCGATCGCCAAGCCTGGGCTGGCGCCGATGCCGACGATCGCCGCCTGGGCGTCGGGCGGATTCCAGCCCGCAACCGGCGCGGCCTTGCGCTGCGCCGCGCGCTCGGCATCGGCCCTTTCCTGTGCCACCAGCCCGTCCATGACCTTGCGCAGCGCGGCCAGCAAGGCAGGGGCATCGGCGCCCTCAGCAGACACGCTGACCGCGTCGCCATGGCGCAACCCGAGCTGCAGCAGCGCCACCAGGCTCTTGGCATCGGCAGCCTGATCGCCCGCTCGGACCTGTGCGCGGGCCGCGAAGCCGCGCGCTGTTTCGGCCCAGCGCGTGGCCGGGCGTGCGTGCAGCCCGTTGGGATAGGCGATGGTCCAGTCGAAACGGTCGGCCAGGTCAGTCACCGGCACAGTGGGGGCCGTGGTCGCAACATCGCCGGTCAGCGCGCTGATGATCTCGCTCGCATCTGCCGTGGTGAACAGGCGTTGCAGCGTTGCGTCATCCTGGATCAGTCGGGTCAGCCGGCGCAGCAGGGTGATGTGGGTATCGGACTGGGCGGCAATGCCGACCACCAAGCGAGTGACCTGGCCCGGATTCCACTCCACGCCTTGCGGGAACTGCAGCACGGCAATGCCATCGCGGCGCACCAGGTGACGGTCCTCGCCCAGCCCGTGCGGAATGGCCACGCCATGGCCGAGGAAGGTGTTCGCCAACGCCTCGCGACGCCCCATGCTGGCCTCGTAAGCCGGCGCAACGCAGCCGGCGGCGACCAGCATCTGCGCCACCTGGGTGATGGCGTCGGCCTTGTCGAGCGCCCGCGCATCCAGGCGGATTAATTCCCGGCTGACGGGGGCTGGAGAGGTCAAGGGCTGCAAGGCGGGCTCCGGGAAGGGGGTGCTATGGCGTATTGGGAACGTTCCCACACATCATTTCAATGTGCACTGCACAAAAAGCCAATAGTCCTTTGGCGTTAGCATTGTCCTGAATGGCCATCCGGCCTCGAACAGCGACAGTTTCCGGGAACGGTTCCAATGAGCATCAGCATCAACGACGTCGCGCGCGTGGCGGGGGTCTCCAAGTCCACGGTGTCGCGCGTGCTCGGCGGCGGCCCGGTCAGCGAGGCCGTGCGTGGCCGGGTGGAGGCGGCGATCCGCCAGACCGGCTATCACCCCAACCTGCAGGCACGGCGCCTGCGTGCCCGGCACACCGGCATCATCGGGCTGATCGTGGCGGACATCCGCAACCCGTTCTTCACGGCGCTGATCCGAGCGGTGGAGGAGATGGCTTATCGTGAAGGCCTGCGCGTCACCCTCTGCAACACCGACGAGGACCCCGAGCGCGAAGCGCTGTATCTGCAGTTGATGCACGAGGAGCGCATCAGCGGACTGATCTTCGCGCCCACCCGGACCACGGTGGGGCGGCTGGAGCGGCTCGCACTGGACTATCCGACGGTGCTGGTGGACCGCGCCGCACCCGGCGGGTCGATCGACAGCGTGGTGCTCGACAATCCGGCCGCGATGGCGGGCCTGGTCGAGCATCTGGTCGCGCGTGGCTATCGCCGCATCGGCGGCCTGTTCGGCAGCACCAGCACCACGGCAGCCGAGCGTCGCGACGGCTATCTCGCTGCGATGCGTACACATGGGCTTCAGCCGGATTACCGCGAGGTTGAGCCCACGGCTGAAGCGGCCATTGCAACGGTCGATCAGTGGCTGGCCGGCCCATCGCGGCCGGAGGCGCTGGTCGCCAGCAACAGCCTGCTGCTCATGGGAGCGTTGAAGGCCGCCCGCAGTGCAGGCCTGGCAATTCCGGACGCGCTGGCGCTGGCGGGCTTTGACAACGAACGCTGGACCGAACTGGTCGAACCGGGCATCACCGTGATCGAACAGCCGGTCGAAGAGATGGGGCGCGCAGCGATGTCGCTGTTGCTTGAGCGCCTGCGCGCGCCGGAGCTGCCGGTACGCCGGCTGGTGATGACGGGCCGGTGCGTGGTGAGGGGATCAACTGCATGGAATCCAGAAGGACGACAACCAAGGTCCAAGGCATGAGAGGACATCAAGGCCGACAGGCGGGTCGTCGCATGATTCGGCTGCTTATGCTTGGAGCCTGCTTCCTGACCGGATCCTTGCTTGCGGAGACATCACCACCGAAGCGCACCTGGCTTGTGAGCGGCGCGGAGCTGATCACGCTACTGCAGGGAAAAGGGGCTGACGGATTCTGTACCAGCGAACAGTGCCGGAGTCTGTCCATCGCCCGTGCCAATGCCTACATCCAGGGTGCTGCCGATACCAGTCGTGGCCAGTGGTGCGGCCAAGGCCAGATCCTTCCACATGAACTGGCCGATCGTGTCACCTCCCATCTTCAGCAATTGCCCCAGGAGCGCTTGCAACAGAATGCTTCTTCGCTGGTTGTGGAAGGCCTGCGAACAGCGTTTCCTTGCGAACGCCGGGCATTGCACGGTGGCATCGGACAGTCCAGGGAAAATTGACCCAGCCTCGTTGAAGTGATTTGCCAGGCTTGTTCCCCCCGCAACAGGGGGTTGGCAGCAAGCGCCGCCGTCGAGAAAATCCGCGTTTTGACTGCAGATTGCTTCGGCTCGGGAACAATCCCAGCGCTCCACATTCCAGACCAAGCAGTCCATAACCGGCCTTCCACGTCGAAGTAGCATCGACGCTTGGAGCATTGAGCACTTCCGCTGAATGCGTTCGGACTACGGAAGCTATTGGATGAACATGAAGCGGACGACGGCGGGCGGCCCCGCTCCCGTGCGCGGTGATCGGCGGGATACCGAGATCCGGAACTACGTGATGAACCTCGGCCCCCAACATCCTGCGGCACATGGGGTACTGCGCCTTGTGCTTGAGATGGATGGCGAGACCGTTGTGCGCGCGGATCCGCATGTGGGCCTGCTGCACCGGGGTACCGAGAAGCTGGCGGAGTCCAAGCCCTTCAACCAGTCCATCGGCTACATGGATCGGCTGGACTACGTATCCATGATGTGCAATGAACACGCCTACGTACGTGCGATTGAAACCCTTCTGGGAATCGAGGCACCCATCAGGGCACAGTACATCCGCACGATGTTCGATGAGATCACCCGTATCCTCAATCACCTCATGAACATCGGAACGGGCGCGCTGGACCTGGGCGCCATGGCCGTGATGCTCTATGCATTCCGGGAACGCGAAGAGCTGATGGACTGCTACGAGGCGGTATCCGGCGCTCGAATGCATGCCACGTATTACCGGCCCGGCGGTGTGTACCGTGATCTGCCTGACCAGATGCCGAAGTACAAGGAGTCACGCTGGAAGAAGGGGAAGGAGCTGCGGCGGCTGAACGCCGCGAGAGAAGGGTCGCTGCTCGATTTCATCGAGAATTTCACCCGCGAATTCCCAAACCGCATTGATGAGTACGAAGCCCTGCTCACCGACAACAGAATCTGGAAGCAGCGCACGGTGGGCATTGGCGTTGTGACCCCGCAGCAGGCCATGGACTGGGGCATGACCGGGGTGATGCTGAGAGGCTCGGGCGTGGCGTGGGACCTGAGGAAGAAGCGCCCCTACGCGAAGTACGATGCCGTTGACTTCGACATTCCGGTCGGCAGCGC
Source organism: Stenotrophomonas sp. STK17_22 (assembly GCF_051983905.1). Lineage (NCBI taxonomy): Bacteria > Pseudomonadati > Pseudomonadota > Gammaproteobacteria > Lysobacterales > Lysobacteraceae > Stenotrophomonas > Stenotrophomonas sp. STK17_22. Next base: position 2,708,009 of record NZ_CP197010.1, on the reverse strand, counting down.
CGGTGACTGCTATGACCGCTACCTGTGCCGTGTCGCGGAGATGCGGCAGTCCAACCGCATCATCCGGCAATGTATCGACTGGCTTCGCGCCAACCCCGGCCCGGTGATGGTCCAGAACTTCAAGGTGGCGCCGCCGTCCCGGCAGGAGATGAAGTCCGACATGGAAGCGCTGATCCATCACTTCAAGCTCTTCAGCGAAGGCTACCAGGTGCCGGCAGGTGAGACCTACGCAGCGGTCGAGGCGCCCAAGGGCGAGTTCGGTTGCTACCTGATCTCCGATGGCGCCAACAAGCCGTTCCGGGTGCACCTGCGTGCTCCCGGCTTCGCTCATCTCTCTTCTCTGGATGAAATCGTCAGGGGCCACATGCTGGCGGATGTCGTCGCCATGATTGGCACCTACGACATTGTGTTCGGCGAAGTGGATCGATGAGGAACCGGCTCAGCCCACACATGGGCTGAGCCACGTTCCGGCGGCCGCGAAGGGAACAGCCATGTGCAGCCTGAGCAGGTCTTCCACGGTGCGTGCCCCGCCCATCTCCAGGTCGAGGATGCCGGGCTCCAGGATTGATCCCAGCAGAACACCGACCACGATCGCATGAAGGCTGCGCGCCGCAGCGGCTGTATCAACGCCCTCACGGAGCTGGCCCAGTGCTCCTGCACGCTGGTATACAAGCTCCAGCATGCGGACCTCCGGCATCGCGCACGCCGCGAGCACGTCGCCTATGCCGCCCAGCTCATGTGATGCACCAGAGCGCAGCAGAAGCTCAACCGTTCGGCGAACGCGTGGGGTGCGGCGCGTGTGATCAAAGACCCTGACCAGGTCCGCAAACAGAAGCTTGAACGGGTCACTGCACTGCCGGATGGCGGCTTCCCGCAGTCCTTCGGGTGCATCTGGCCGCCCTCGCGCGGAAAGTTCACCCAGCAGGTTCTGACGGGACCCGAAGTGCCAGTAGATCGCGCCGCGCGAATGGCCGCACTCGGTGGCGATCAGCTCCAGCGTGGCGCCGGCGGGCCCATGGCGCAGCAGGCACACCAGTGCGGCATCGAGGATCCTCTCGCGCGTGGCCTGTGCGTCCTCCCTGGTTCTTCTAGCCATGGCACGGTTGCATCCCTGCTGTTCGATGAGCGCGCGGTCGCGCGTCCTGATCGTCCTTAGACAAGGCGATGGGACGGACCATGGCCACAGCGCTGCACCGGGATCTGCGGCGTTTGAATGTCGATCTTCGGCTCATTGGCGGGGGCAGGGCAGGACAGTGAGCCAAGCCACAGACCATCGGCGGCGAGACGCGCAGACTTCAGCGCGGGATCGTCCGCCTCGGACGGCTCGGTGGCCAGCTTCTTCTTCATCCACTCGATCCACTGCGACGCGGATGCCTGGGTCAGGTCCAGGCGGATGATCAGGGCCGAGAGCATTGCAACGTCGTGCCGCCTGCAGCCCTCGACCACCGATTCCACGTAGGCGTTGGTGAATGCGCCGGAGCGGAGCCCGTTGGCACGCATTCTCCGTTCCACATCCTGATTGAAGTTCTGCAGCCAGCACGAGAAAGTGGCGTCGATGAGATCCTGCTTGCAGTAGAAGTGATGGAACATCGCGCCACGGCTGACGCCCGAGCATTCGAGAATCTCACTGACGGTCACCGAAGACCGACCATTGCGGACGATAAGCGCTGCCGTTTCGCGGATGAGTATGCCGGGCACACGCACGGACGAACTGTGGGTAGCGTTCAAGAGAGCTTTCCTCATGTAGCGGGCGACGAACGATCCGCCAGGCCGGTACGGCCTGGCGGGTTGCCGTTCGAGCCAGTCAGTGATGCGCCGCAGATGCTTCGCTTTCGGCGCTCTTCCGGGAAGCGATGGGCCTGCCGATTTCAATCTCAGGGTCCCCCTTCTCGGGCTGCCATGCCCCCAGCGCCAGCTGCACCTGCACGTGGGCCATCAGCAGCCCGGCCTGTGCCGCCGCAAGCTCTCTGCGCGCCTTTTCGTGCAGCGCCTGCTGCTGCAGGCCGGCATCCTTCGGTTCGATTCCGGCGTCCACGCGGGAAGAGGCATAGGCCGAAGATCTGCTGCTGAGTGCCTCGGCATTTACCGCCTGCTGCATCCTGATCTGGGAACTCGTCCACGCATGCAGGGAGTCCTCACTCTCCTTCAGCGCCGTCAGCACGGTCTGCTCGAAGGCATGCCAGTTCTGATCACTGCCGGCGCGAGCGGCTTCCTCCCTGGCCTTCTTCCGGCCAAAGCTCAGCCACTCCCACTGAAGCTCCGGGCCGGCCGAGAAGCGCTTTGCACTGGAATCGCCCAGCGAACCGAACGGTGCAAGGATGCCGCCGAAGACATTCAGCGTGAGGCGCGGAAGGTGCGCACGCTCGGCGAGTACGACGTTGCCAAGGCTTGCTCGCAGTAGGGCATCGGCCTTGGCGACGTCCGGCCGCCGCGCCAGGAGGTCGGTCGGCTGCGCAAGCGATGCAAGGCCCGGCGGGGCCGGCAGTGGAGCCGGGGCCAGCAACGCCTCCCAGGTGTCGTCCCGCGCGGCCGGCGAGCGGCCCGCAAGAACCGCCAATGCGGCCCTGTCCGCCTGCAGCCGGGTAACGGTTGCCGCCTCCTGCGCCACCAGCTCGGCATGTTCGGATTCGACCGCAAGCGCCTCCCTGCGATCGACCAGCCCGGCCGCATACCGGGCCTTCACACGCACAACGCGCGCCTTGCTCAGCTCAACCTCCCGCTCAAGAGAGGACAGGTTGATCTGGTCCATCCTGAGCAGGAAGTAGTTCTTCGCAACCTCGGCCTGGAGCACTGCGGCAGCTGATCTCGCGTCAGCCGCCGCCGCATCGGCCTTGCGATCGGCCATGGCTGCGGCGGTGCCAATGCGCCCAAACAGATCCAGCTCCCAGGAGAACATCTGTCCGGCGGACAGCAGTCTCTGGGAAGGGGGGCGGGGAAGATCCTGGCGATAGGGATCCGCTTCGATCTGGGCGGACTGCATGGCTTCGGCCTTGACCTGCAGCGCACCGCTCGGCAGATAGTCCTTGCGCGCTGCGCCTGCCAGTGCGCGCGCTTCCACCACGGCGGCAAGGGCAGACTTCAGGTCATGATTCCCGCGCATGGCCAGGCTGACCAGCGCATCCAGGTTGGGGTCGGAGAAGTCCTTCCACCATTGCCTGTTGGGCGTCCCGGGCAGGACATCCGCATCCAGCGCCGCCGGCGTGGGGGCCTGGCCCACATGATGCCGGGCTGCGGCGTCAGGGATCTCGGTCCTGGGAGCCACAGAGGCGCAGCCAGAAGACAGGGCTACAAGCACAGCAATCGACAGGCAGGCAACTCGATTTCCAATAGACATGATCATGCCTCCTCGGCCGGGTGAATGCGGTAGAGCGCGGCATACAGCGCTGGAATGAGACCCAGCGTGATCAGCGTTCCAAGGGCAAGGCCGCCGATCATCACGATCGACATGCTGGTCCACATGGAACCGCCAAACAGCAGCAGCGGGACAAGGCCGAGAATGCAGACCATCTTGGTCATGACGATGGGGCGCAGACGCTTGGCCGCAGCCTCTTCAATGGCCTGGAGAGGAGGCAAGCCATCGCGCTGGCCTTCGTCGATCGCATCGATGAGCAGAATCGCGTTGTTGACGATGATGCCGGCAAGTGCGAGCAGCCCCAGTGTTCCGATGAAGGTCAGGCTGGTGCCACTCAGCTTGAGTGCCAAGGTCGCGCCGATGACCACGAACGGAATGCTCGCTAGGACGATCAGGCTCTTGCGGATGCTCTCGAACTGCCATACGAACAACAGGAACATGGCAGCAAGGCAGAGCGGGAGCAGCTTTTCGATGCCTTCGTTGGCGCTCTTGCTCTCTTCGATCTCGCCACCGAGTTCGACCCGCACGCCCTGCTTGCGGAATTCGGAAAGAAGTGGCTCGACCTTGTCCGCGATCCCCTGGGCCGTCAGCTCGGAGCTTTTTGCAAGCACGGTGACCGCGCGCGTCTGGTTCACTCGCTGGATTGAAGACAGCTGCGGCGCCAACCGAAGCTTGGCCACCTGGCCCAGGGGCACGCTTCCGCTGCCATCCGCCTTCTGGATCGGGAGTGCCTCAAGCTGGCCGATATCCGTGCGCAGTGCCGCCTCTCCGCGGAGGATGACCGGGAGAACGGTGTCGCCCTCACGATAACGGGAGATCGTTGCGCCGGTCAGCAGCATGTCCATGCTCTTGGCGATGTCCGCGCTGCTGATGCCTGCGGCCTGGGCCTTGGGCTGATCGACGTCCACATCAAGCTGGACGACCTGGCGTTCGGCATCGCTGGATACATCCACCATCCCTGGTGTGTCCTGCAGCGTGCGCAGCAGCTTCTCGGCAGCAATCCGATGTGCGCCGTCGCTGCTGGAGATGCGGAACGTCGCAACGCCGGCATCCGAAGACCCCATCGAGAACCGCTTGGGCTCCACCCGCACATCCGGGAAGTGTGTTGCCATCACAGAACGCAGCCGCTCAATGGCCGCTTCATGCTTTACGCCCTTCGCAAGTGACAGCACGGCATACGCGCGGTGTCCTGCAGGAGTAGGGGGATTGAGTGCCAGAATGAAGCGTGGGCCACCATCGCCCATGTACAGGGCGTGGCTGGAGATCTCCGGAACGAGCTTCTCGTCCGCCAGTACCTTGCTGATCTGGTGAGCAACCGCCATCGTATTGGCCGGACTGGAATCCGGGGACAGCTCGATGGCCATCTGCAGCTGATGGCGCTCGGACGGCGGCATCAGCTCGTTGGGGACGGTGGTGAACAACCAGCCGGAGGTTGCCAGCAGTGCAACCATTACGCCGATGTAGATGGCCTTGTGCCCCAGGATCCAGCGGACCTTGCTGCGGTACCAGCCCGTCAGCCGCTCGACCGCGCGTGCGGTGCGGCTGAGTTCGGCATGGTGATGGGCAAAGTACTTGCACAGCAGCGGAATCAGGGTAACGCCGATGACCAGCGACAATAGCAGCGCGATGGCCATCACGATGCCGAGGCTGCGCAGATACTCGCCGGTTTCCGTGCTGGAGATGGCCAGCGGCATGAACGCGAGGATGATCGCGAGCGAAGAAACCAGAAGCGGCACGAACATCGTGCTGCCTGCGTGAGCGGCAGCCTGGTCCGGCGACTCACCCAGCGAGAGCCGCCGCTCCATGTCCTCGGCAACCACGATCGCGTTGTCAACGAACAGACCCAGGGCAATGATGATTGCACCCACCGAGATCATGTGCAGATCGATGTTCAGGATCTTCATGATTGCCATCGTCCCCAGCACCGTGGTCGGCACGATGGCGCTCACGATCAGGCCGGTCCTCATTCCAAGGAACAGCACGACGACCGCCATGACGATGGCCAGGGTCTCCAGGAAAACCTTGGCAACACGCAGCAGCTGGGTGGAAACAACCTCGGCCTGATCCGTGATCTGGACAAGCTGCATGCCGGCCGGCAGCGTTTCCGAAAGCCGTTCAACGTCGCCGCGCAGCAGATCTGCGAAGCTGACTACGTTGAGTCCTGGCGCCATGGAGACCGCTATCACCACGGCCGGCGTGCCATTGACGAATGCACCCGTCATCGGCGGGTCCTGGGTCACCCGTTCCACTCGCGCAAGGGCACCCAGCGGCACCGAGCCACCCTTCGGCAGCGGTATCGGCGTGCTCTTCAGCTGGGAGGGGTTGTCGGCGTCACCGCTCACGTTGAGCGTGATCTCCGAACCTCCGATCTCGACGTAGCCCGCCGGCGCAATGACATTGCGCCTGGAAACCGCATCGGCAATCACATTGGGGTTGAGCCCACGCGCAGCCAGGGAAGGCACGTCCAGGATGATCTGGACCTGCTCGTCCCTCACGCCGTGCAGCGAGACACGTTCCACCCCGGGCAGCCGGAACAGTTCATCGCGCAGGCGGCGGGCTTCTGCCCGGAGCTCGCCTGCGTTATAGCCATCGCCGATCAGGCCCATGGTCATCACCGCAACCCGACCGAATTCGTCGTCCACGACCGGGCCAATCGTTCCCTCGGGAAGCTGGCTCTGGATGTCCCCCATGCGTGAGCGCAACCGTTGCCACACGATGGGAATTTTCTCCGATTCCACGGTGGGATAGAGATCAACGTAGGTGAACGCAAAGCCTGGACGGACAGTCGTCCGGATCCGCTTGACCTCCGGCATGCCACGAATGCTCTCCTCGATCGGGCGAGCGACCAGCTGCTCGACCCGGTCCACGCCGGCGCCCGGCATGAAGCTGAGTACCGTCGCCGTGCGAATGGTGATGGGGGGCTCTTCAGTGGACGGGAAGTCCAGCGCCAGAATGAGGCCGGTGAGGACGATCGCTACGATCGCCAGCAGGGTCAGGCGGGGACGCGCCAATGAGAATGACGAGAGGCTCATTGTTCTGATCCCATCTTCATGTCGACCGGTTTGATCTGCGTGCCCGGGCGGATGGCCTTGGCACCCGCAACCACGACGCGCTGACCGGCGGAAATCTGCCCGCTCACCTCGATCCAGTCACCGTGATACTGACCCAGATCTACTTCCGCCAGCTCGGTCGTCTTGCCATCCTTTGCCAGCCGAAGCACCTGGCCCTTGCCGCCAACGGCAGACGGCAGAACAGCCCGAAATGGCACTTGAAGCCTGGCTGGGCCTGTATCCGTTCCAGTGATCCGGACCGACCAGGTCGAACCCACGGTCGCCGCCTCGGGCACTGCGATGTATGCGGTACGCACGCCGCCTGCATCAACGCGGCCGTCGACACGGAGCACCTTGCTCGCCACGGTGTCCGAGCCGCTGATCAGATTGACCAGCTGCCCAACAGCCAGGGGAGCTGTGCCCGGAATCGCGACAGACAGCTCGCGGCCCGCACCATCGACCTGGATGGCGACAGCGCCCGGGCCCACGGACTGTCCAACCTCAACGTTTCGGGCAGCCACGACTCCGTCAAACGTTGCCTTCAGCGTGGCTTCCCCTTGTGACCAGCCGGCGAGCTCGTGCTGCGCGCGGGCATTGCGGACGGCCGCATTCGCAGCCGCCAGTTCGGCCTTCGCGGCGGTCATCTCCGCCGGGCTGAGCGCATCAGCCTTCTGCGCAACATCCAGTCGCTCGACGCGTCGCTGGACCTCGTCCAGTGCGGCCTGCGCGCGTGCGACGTCGCCGGCAGCGGACGCCTCCTGCGCTGCAAAGGGGACCGGATCCAGTCGAGCAAGCACCTGTCCCTTGCGTACAACGTCACCCGGTTCAACAAGTACCGCGGAGACCTTTCCGGAGACCGGGAAGGACAGCTGTCCTCGCTGCGTGGCACGCACGGTGCCGATGTAAGCGCGCTGATCGCCAGCAGCCTGTCGAACGGAGGCGACATACGCGGTGCGGGCTTCTGCCGTCCCGCTCTCTGGTGTATCGGAACATCCCGTCATCGCGGACAGGGCAATGGCCAGCGCGCTGAGACGAGGCACCAATGACCAGGTCATATGGGTTTTCACGTTCGATTCCTTGTATGGGTGGTCAGTTCCACAGACCAGCGCGGTGTGGTCAGGTCTGCAGGCGGCGTAAATTTAGGGGGACACCTGGACCACGAACAGGACACTTCCGGACATGCCGGGGCTCGTACAGGTCATCTGGGACAGGCGGCGCACTCAAAGCGGCCATCCGGACAACGCAGTCCCACCTGAAGCCAGTCAGTCACATCGACGCTGGATCATCATCCGGACCCATCAGGAGCATTACCGGACACGCGGGGGGCCGTTTAGGCCACGCGCGGTCTCCTGCATTGAAATCAGTCCCCCACGGGATGACTATGGGGACTGCGAAACGCCCCTTCGAAAACGTGATGGCTGCCATCTCCAAGAATCTGCCGACCTCCATGGACTGGCGTGAGCCCGGTGAGGAACTCGCGTTGGACGCGACGTCTCTGAACCCCTCCGACGATCCAGGCTCAACGCACGAATCGCAGATCGCAGAAATCGTGCCGACCGGAGCCAGGGCCATCCTTGGGCTTGTTGAAGAACGGGGTTTCTCGCCGGAAGAGCTGTGCCGCGGGCTTGGTTTCACGTACCGCGATCTCTCGATGAGAGATGTAAGGCTGTCCTACAGGCAGATGCGCAAGCTGTTCATGCGCGCAGAACGATTGCTGGACGAACCTGCATTGGGCCTCGCCCTGGGAGCCCGGCAGACACCCATCTCCTGGGGTGTTCCCGGCCTGGCGATGCTCACCTGCGAGACCTATGGGGAAGCCCTGAACTATGGGCTCAGCCACCAGCAGGCAATCGGCGCCATGCTGATTCACACGATCGAGGAAGCGGGTCGTGAAATCCGGATGGAGGTCCGATTCCGGCGCTTTGATATCCAGCTGGAATCCGTTCTTGTGGAGGATGCATTCGCTGGGTTCGTCGCCGTCAGCAGGTACCTTATTGGCCCCTCGTTTGCGCCGCTACGGGTCGACTTTTCCCTACCCAAGCCCTCCGATCCGGACGTCTACCGGCGGTTCTTCCAGTGCCCGGTGCGCTTTGATGCAGGGATCAACCGCCTGACCTTCGACTCACACTGGTTGAGTGTGCGGCTGCCAGGCTTCGACCGGATCAACTCGAAGATCGTACGCGACCAGCTCGACACGCTGCTGCCAATGCGGGGCGTGCGCAATGAAATTGTCGAGTCGCTGTCGAGCCACCTGCGGTGTGACATCGAGACGACCACCCGGCAGAGCGAACTCGCAAGCCTGATCAATGTAAGCGAGAGAACGCTCAGGCGCCGGCTCAATCGCCAGGATTCGAGTTATCGGGAACTCCGCGATGAGGCCCGGTATGAGCGGGCCCGCGATCTCCTGCTGAACTCAGAGTTGAGCATCGCCGAAATTGCAGACGCGGTTGGATACTCCGACGCCCGTGCATTCCGCCGCGCATTCAAGCGTTGGGCGGGTTGCCTGCCAACCGAGTTCCGGGAATCCAGGTAGACAGCATCCACCCTGGTTCCAGCACGGCGGGTAGCCATCGGTAGAGACCGGGCCACCCAATGACGTCGGGGCTGCCGCCGGGCCGTGCTGCCGGTGGTGGTTGCGCGTCTGTAGTCCATTGCACCAGTGCGTGTGCAGTCCTCTCCAGCCACCCCTCCTTCACCTGGGTAGAACCATGAAGCGCATACGGCTGTTTGAATCGAAACTCGCGGCGAGATTCCTTGAGGTCGATCGATTGGCGCGGGAAGGCGCCACGTTGAAGAACGTGGCTGAGAACATGCGCACGATCACCATTGCGGTGACGATGCTGATCGTGGTGGGGCTTCTGATGGACGTTCCGGCGTCCGTCATTCGTGTGGCGGCCATCGCATGGGGGTGCTGGGCACTGGTCTATGCGCTGCTTGCCGCAGCACAAGCAGGACTTCTCTTTGTCCTTCTGCTTGGCGAGGTGACCCTGTTGAAGCACATCCTCATCCGGATTGGATTTCTCAGAGGCGCCATTGCCACAGGATTCGCGGTGCTTGTCGTGATCATCATGGCAGTGTCGTGCGTGCTGTTCGATCCGAAGCACATGTTGCATTGGTGATTGCCGACATCCTGCCGACACCCTGCAATCGTCGGGCCCGTCATTCCGGACCGGCCAAGGCGAGCCCCGCACATGGGGGATGTTCGACCTCGATTGATTCCGTTCCACTCAACCTGCGAAAGTCATGCACTCTGCAATTCCCTGCTGCCGTAGTCATTCATCAGGCGGCGATCGAACTGCCACTCTGGCCAGAACATCCGGTTCCGGACGCGCCGCGAAAGGCTGCTTGTCGCGGCGGGTTCCGCGGCTCCTCGCAGGAGTGGGAATGCTGTTGCTGGCCGCATGCAGTCCGGTGCATGTGGTCAGGTCAAACCAGGCCAGGACCTATGCGGGTCTCAGCATCCACGGGGAGCGTCGGATGGAGATCGTGCCAGCGGGTAGCACGCACGGGCACTTCCAGACGGTGACTCTCGCCCCCGTCCTGCTGATGCCAGAGGTAGCTGCAACGCTGAGCCCGGGCGTCGGTGATCGCCTCAAGGCTGCCGTAAGCAGTCAGCTGCAGCGGCAGATCGACAGGCGCCTGGGCTGGAGTGGGGCAGGGCGGCCGGGAACGGGGCTGTTGCTGCTTGCAAGGATCACCTCGGTGAAGGAGGTGTCTGTCGGCCTGAACATTGCCACATCGGTCCTGATGGGACCGGTGAGCAAGGGGCAGCTTTCCCTCGAGATCGAGGCGATCGACGCAGGCACTGGCAGGCAGGTAGCACTGCTGCTGCTCGCCGACGAAGCCGATATGAGGGACATCCGGAAAAGCTACACCCCGGACGGTCACGCCAAGGCGATTGCAGGCCGGTTCGCGATTGAGGCGGTGGAGTTCATCGCGCCAATGGTGCGATCACGGCAGCTTCCCGGAGGGCGCAACTGCCGTGCGCTTCACCCCGGTTCCCAGGCCTCATCCGAACCGCGGCTGCAGGAAAGGGAGGGGGTAGGGAGTTCCAATTGCAAATGCCTCTCACTACACTTGCGGCATCCCACCCCTTCCGCCGCCTATGGCGGCCAGAACTCCGGCTCCCGACGTGAATTCCCCGCCCCACCTGTGCAGACCGCTGGCATTTGCCCTGAGGGTGATGTGTCCACGCTAGGCCGGGGCACGGGCAGCAACGCGGATCGGGCCTCGTCCACGGAGGCGGGCATTCCGGAAGACGCCTCGCCAATGGGCGGGAACCTCCTTGCGAAAGCCTATGCCCGCTGGCGCGGGCCCATTCTGCGCAGCCTTGCGCGTGTCAGAGGTGCGGACGGCGAGGACGCCCTGCACGACGGTGCAGTCAAATGGCTGGCGGCAAACCCTGCACTGGCCTCGTGCGACCAGCAAGGCGCCTATTTCCGGCGAACGGTGATGAACACCGTGGCCGATGAGTATCGTGAGCACACCGCAGGCCGCCGTCTCCAGACCCTGCCACTGGCAGATGCCGAGGATGCGGGCCAGGCCATCACCAGCGATGAATCACAGTGCCCGTTGCAGCTCAGCGCCCAGCGGCAGCGCCTGGAGCGCCTGCGAGAAGCGCTGGCCGAGCTGCCGGAACGTCAACGCGAGGCCTTCGTGCTCTGCCGCTTCGATGGCCTGACCCAGGAGGACGTGGCCGCTCGCATGCAGATCTCCCGCCGCATGGTGGTCAAGCACCTGTCGCGAGCGGTTGCCTACTGCGAAGTGCGGGTACGCTATGCGTCTCTGGCACAGATGCAGGAACTGCATCGTCCGACCAAGGCGGGCGAGGCGTTGGCGCCTGCCATCGATGCTGATTTTCCCTGCCGATGACCGATCTCCCTTCTCCCGCAGATTCCGACCCGTTTGCCCTGCATGAGGCGGCGGCCGCGTGGCTGGGACGGCGGCAGGATGCGGACTGGCAACCGAAGGACGAGGCGGCCCTGCAGCACTGGCTGGCCGGGAGCGAAGCACATCGACAGGCGTTCGCCGATGTGACCAGAACCTGGCACGACCTGGGCCAGCTGCCACGCCCCGTACTGGCCTCGGACGCGCATGCGGTGATCACCCCAGCAGTACCTGCACCTGCCGCTCTACGGCGGGGCAGGGCGGCGCGGCGTGCACGCTCGTGGCGCCTGCCACGCGTTGCGGCGGCTGCGGCCGTGGCGATGCTGGCCTTGGGGTACGTCGGCTACGGTTGGTACGCCGCGCCCAGCTACGTACAGGACGTGGCCACCGGCGCGGGCGAGATACGTGATCTGCAATTGCCGGACGGCTCACGGATTTCGCTCAATGCACGCAGCACGCTGGCCGTGCATTTCTATCGATCCCGCCGTGAAGTGGTGCTCAACCAGGGCGAGGCGTTCTTCGAGGTCGCCCCGGCGGCCGACCGGCCCTTCACCGTTGATGCCCAGCGCAGCCGGGTGACGGTGGTCGGCACGGCCTTCAATGTGCGCAATGGGCCGGGCGAAGTCGTGGTCAAGGTGCTGCATGGGCACGTGCGAGTACAGCCGGATCGCGCCGAAGGTGCCGCGCCGGTCAGCCTGCGCGCCGAACAGGGCCTGGCCGTTACCACGCTCACCGCTGCTTATCGCCCCATCGCCGCAAGCGCAGACAGCATTGGCGGTTGGCGCAATGGACGCCTGGTGTTCCGGCGCACCCCGCTGGACGAAGTGGCGCAGGAGGTCGGGCAGTATCTGGGCCATCCCGTCACGTTGGGCCAGCCAGGGCTGAAGTTCCTGCCGGTCTCCGGCTACGCAGCCACCGATGCCCCGGCCACCTTCCTGGAAGCGCTGCCGGATCTGTTGCCCGTGCAGGTGACCCGCAATGCGCAGGGCGGCTATCGCATCGACGAACGGCCTGTTGCCCGCTGACGCCGGAACGAAAATTTCTTCCGGCGCGGGTTCCCACCCCATCGCCATTTTCCGTTTACCCCAGTGAGGCCAGTAGCGGCCAAGCATGATGGAGCGGTAATGGGGTACATGAAGATCAAGCGCGCACTTGTTGCTGGCGCGTTCTCTACGGGGGTACACGCCAAGCGGCTGCCGTTGCTGGCGCTGTGCATTTCCAGCGCGCTGGCAGCGCCGGCCATTGCACAGTCGCAGCCGGCTGCACGCGTACAGTTCAATATTCCGGCGCAACCGCTGGATGCCGCACTGCGCCGCTTTTCCGAGCAGTCCCGGCAGCAGGTGCTGTTCAGCGAATCGGCGGTGGCGGGCCGTCGCGCCCCGGCCTTGACCGGCAGCTACACGCCGCAGGAGGCACTGGCGCGCCTGCTGGAGGGCAGTGGCGTGCGTGTCAATGCCACCCGTCCGGGCGTGTTCACCCTGGCGCAGGAAGCAGCAGCGCCTGCGCGCAGCAAGGATGCCCAGACCACCCTGCAGACGGTGAACGTGACCGCCAATGCCCCAAGCGATGGCGCTTACACGGCACGTGAGCTGAGCCTGGGCAAGCTGGGGCAGAGCATCCGCCAGACCCCGCAGTCGGTCAGCGTGATCACCCGCCAGCAGCTGGACGACCGCAACCTCACCACGCTGGACGAAGCGCTGGCACAGACCACCGGCGTGACCAAGACCGCCCGCAACTTCGGCAACCACAAGTTCTCGATCCGCAGCTTCACCGTGGACGACAGCAACTATCTGGTCGATGGCGTGGCCGGCATTGTCTATGCCCCGGTGGGCTGGCTGCCGATCGACACCGCCGTGCTGGAACGGGTTGAAGTGCTGCGCGGTGCCGGTGGCATGATGCTCGGCGCGGCCGACCCCAGCGGGGCGATCAACATGGTGCGCAAGCGCCCGCGCGACCAGGCCCATCTGGATCTGGCGGCCACGCTGGGCTCGTGGGACAACTACCGCGTCGAGGTGGATGGCGGTGGCCCGCTCAATGCTGCCGGCAGCGTGCGCGGCCGACTGGTCGCCGCCTATCAGGACCGCGACTACTTCCAGCGGGGCACCTCATCGAAGACGCCGGTGGCCTATGGGGTGATCGATGCCAATCTGGGCACGGATACCACGCTGACCTTCGGCCTGCGCCATCAGGCCAGTGACACCGACGGCTACTGGCTGTTCGGCCTGCCGCGCTACACCGATGGCGGTGCGCTGGACATCAAGCGTTCCACCTCGCTCATCCAGGACTGGAACCGGCAGGAGGGCTCCGTCGACGAAGCCTTTGCAGAGGCGGAGCACCGCTTCAACGAACGCTGGAAGGCACGCCTGTCGGTGAACCGCACCGAGTCGGACCTGGACCAGCGTGTCGCGGTTCCGCTGGGTGGGGTGGACCGCGCCACCGGCATCGGTTCGCGCTTCTATGACATCTATTTCAACCGCTCGCGCGTGCGTAGTGATGGCATCGACCTGCACACCACCGGCAGTTTCGACGCCTTCGGCCGCAGCCATCAGCTGCTGCTGGGCGCGATGTGGTCGCGCCAGCGTACCCGCCAGAGCTCGGCGGACCTGGCCATCGACGTGCCGATTGATGTCTACGCACCCGACCACAGCGCCATCGCGCAGCCGCTGCAGCCCGCGTGGGACTGGTCAGAAAACGCCCGCGCCCAGCAGAGCGGCGTGTACAGCAACCTGCGCCTGCAGCTGGCAGAACCGCTGCACCTCACGCTGGGTGGCCGGCTGAGCTGGGTGAAGTACCAGTCCAGCGATGGCTTCACCGGCGCCAAGAGCCGCGACTACGAACAGAAGCACGAATTCACCCCGTACGCCGGCCTCGTCTACGACCTGGGCCCGCAATGGTCGGTCTATGCCAGCTACGCCGATACCTTCCAGCCGCAGAGCTCGTACGTCACCGCGTCCGGCTCGGTGCTGGATCCGGCCATCGGCGCCAACTACGAGCTGGGCGTAAAGGGTGAGTTGAACGATGGCCGCCTGAATGTCTCCGCCGCAGTGTTCTCCATCCGCAAGACCGGCAACGCCGTGGTGGACGAATCCGACCCGGGCAGCTGCCGTGGCTCGCTGGCGTCGTCCGATTGCTACCGCAATGGCGGCAAGCTGCGCAGCAAGGGCTTTGAGCTGGAGGCCAGCGGCGAACTGGCGCCGGGCTGGCAGATGATGGCGGGCTATACCCACGTCACCAGCCGCGACGATGAGGGCGCGACCATCAGCGCCGAGACGCCCCGCCACCTGCTGCGCCTGTCGACGTCCTACCAGCTGCCGGGCAAGTGGAACGCGTTCTCCGTGGGCGGGGGTGTATCGGCACAGAGCAGCTATTCCTATCCGGCCTACGACGACCCGGACTGGCGCATGGGCGCAGCGGGACGTGCCGTGTGGGACCTGCGCGCCGGCTACCGGATCAATCCGCGCTGGAGCGTAGGCGTCAACGTGGCCAACCTGTTCGACACCCGCTACTACGCGATGATCAGCCAGATCCGCCGCGGCAACTTCTTTGGCGAACCCCGCAATGTGATGCTGACGCTGCGCGGCTCGCTGTGATCTTCCGCAGCCGGCGGGGCAACGGCCTGCCCGCCACGAGGCAGGCATGAAAGCGGGCTTCCGGCAGAGCATGTCGTGGCTGCACACCTGGTGCGGCCTCACCTGTGGCTGGCTGTTGTGCGCGATCTTCCTGACCGGCACGCTCAGCGTATTCCGCGAGCCGATCACGCGATGGATGGAGGCCGGCCCCGTGTCGGTCTCCTCGCCAGCGGTGGACACCGCAACGCAGGCGGTGCGTGCGCAGCACTGGCTGGCCGCCAACGCCGCCGATGCCCGGGCATGGCAGATCCGTTGGCCTGCGCAGCACGGCTGGCCCCTGGAGCTGTCATGGGAGGATGGCGACGGCACTGCGCACGAACGCTGGGTGGATGCCGGCGCCGGCATGCCACAGCCTCCACCTCGTCTTCGGGAAACCGAAGGCGGGCGCCACTTCATGTCCTTCCATTACACCCTGCACGGCGGCATGGCCGGCTACTGGCTGGTCGGCTGGATCACGGCCTGCATGCTGCTGGCGCTGGTGTCCGGCGTGGTGGTGCATAAACGCATCTTCAAGGACTTCTTCACCTTCCGCCCGGGCAAGGGACAGCGCAGTTGGCTGGATGCGCACAACCTGAGTGCCGTGCTGACCCTGCCGTTCCTGTTCATGATCGGCTACACCGGGCTGACCTTCTTCTACAGCAGCTATCTGCCGTGGCCGGTGCATGCGGCCTATGGCGATGCCGATGACGCCTATGCGCGCTACGAAGCCGAGCTGGCGCCTGTGCAGCCAGCTCCGCCAGGCATCCTGGTATCCACCGCGCAACTGCCGGACCTGCAGCAACTGCTGGCACGCGCGCACGCCATCAGCGGGCAGCCACCGGCACTGATCGTGATCCAGGCGCCCGGCACCGTGCACAGCGTGGTGGAGGTGATCGGTCGCAAGCCCGTGGGGCGCGCAGACAGGCATCTGCTGACCGAGGCCAGCCGGGCGGCGTTCGATGCTGCCAGCGGCGCGCTGCTGCAACAGCATGGTGCACATCCGCATGTCATTGGCGCCGTACAGGTGCACGAAACCATCGAAGCACTGCACAAGGCCGATTTCGGCGGCTGGCCGATGAAGTGGCTGTACTTCATCAGCGGCCTGCTGGGCACGGCGATGATCGCCATCGGCACGCTGCTGTTCTCCATCAAGCGGCGCAAGCGCAGCGAGCATGAGTTCGGCGCGGCCACGGCGGGCATCTACCGCTGCGTGGAAGCCTTCAACGTGGCATCGCTGGCCGGGGTGGCGCTGGCAAGCATCGTCTACCTGCATGGCAATCGGTTGCTGCCATTGGGAATGAGCGATCGCAGCGCATGGGAAATACGCATTTTTCTTGCTGCCTGCGCTGCCTCGGTGCTGCACGCGCTGTGGCGCCCACCGCGCCTGGCCTGGATCGAGCAGTTGTGGCTGGCTGCAGCACTGTGCCTGGCGCTGCCGCTGGTGAACATGGCAACCACCGGGCAGGGGCTGCTGATGTATCTGCAGCGGGGCGCGTGGCAGCAGGCCGGCGTGGAGCTGGTCGCACTGGCATTCGGGTTGATGCTGGCAAGAATGGCCCTGATGCTGCAGCGCCGCTGGCCCCGGGCACCGGAGGCGGCGCGTACGACCAAGCCTCCGGCCGGGCGAGAAGCGGCCTATCGCTGGCAGGTGGCGAGCCGTGTGCTGGCCGCCTCGCTGGGCGGCTACGTGTTCACCGCCGTTACCGCTGCGGCACTGGCGTTGTTGCTGCCCGCGCTGGTGGGGGTAAGGACGTCCGTTTCGGTCCTGGCCAGTTCACTGCTGGGGTTCGTGCTGTTCATTGCCGTTGCTGCGGGCGTCTTCAGTGCCCGCAGTGTTGGGAGGGTGTGGCTGAGTCTGGCGGCGGGGAGTGCCCTGATGGGGTTGCTGGTGGCGATGCTGCGGACGGGGTGAGGCCAGGGGGGGCGTTGGCCTGTCACATGCTTCCGTCCAGGCTCTTCCGGAAGAACGCTCCCAGCGCTGCAAACGGAATCAGATCGGTGCGGTCGTACAGATCCACATGGCCTGCACCCTTCACCCACAGCAGTTCCTTCGGCTGTCCCGCCAGCCGGTAGGCCTCCTCACTGAATTCCTTTGAATGCGCCTGATCACCCGCAATGAACAACATCGGACGCGGGGAGATGGTCTCGATGTCGTTGAACGGATAGAAGTTCATGAACTTCACGTTGCTGGTCAGCGTCGGGTGGGTGGTGAGCTGCGGTGATGAACCAGTCGGCGTGAACTCGCCGCGCGAAGTGCGGTAGAAGTCGTAGAACTCGCGCTGGATCGGATGAGTATCTGCCTCAAGCCTATGCACCGTGCCGGAGGTGTACTGTGCGGCGCCGCCCTCGGCTTCGACCCAACGCTGGCGCGCGGCAGCAGCAATCACGGCCTTGCGCTGCTCGACGCTCTGCGAGCGGTTGAGGGCACTACGGTTCGCAGCGCCCATGTCGTACATGCTGACGGTAGCAATGGCTTTCATGCGCGGGTCGATCTTGGCCGCACTGATCACGAAACTGCCACTGCCGCAGATGCCAAGCACGCCGATCCGTTCGCGATCCACCTGTGGCTGCGTGCCCAGGTAATCGACGGCTGCACTGAAGGCCTCGGCATAGATGTCCGGCGCAACTGCATTGCGGGGCTCGCCCGCACTTTCACCCCAGAATGACTGGTCGATAGCCAGGGTCACGAAGCCTTGTTCAGCCAGCTTCTGTGCGTAGAGATCCGCACTCTGCTCCTTCACCGCGCCCATGGGATGGCCCACGATGATCGCGGGCAATGCTTGCCCAGGCCTGCGGTTCTTCGGTACGTACAGATTGCCGACGATCTGCATGTGGTACTGGTTGTTGAAGCGCACCTTCTCGCTGGTGAGCTGGGTGCTGCGATAGAAGTTGTCCGCGCCGTGGGCCATGTCCTGTCCAACTGCAGTGAGGGGGATGGCCGCGAGGACCAGAGAAAGCATCAGCGTCTTCATTCGCGCATCTCCGAATACTGTTCGTCGCTTA
Organism: Stenotrophomonas sp. STK17_22; assembly: GCF_051983905.1. Lineage (NCBI taxonomy): Bacteria > Pseudomonadati > Pseudomonadota > Gammaproteobacteria > Lysobacterales > Lysobacteraceae > Stenotrophomonas > Stenotrophomonas sp. STK17_22. The sequence continues at coordinate 2,690,109 of NZ_CP197010.1, read as the reverse complement.
CTTTCTCCAGCCACGTCACCGGGCTGCCATCCACCGCCTCGGCAATCGCGATGTGGGTCATCGCCACTGTGGCACTTGCACCATGCCAATGCTTCACGCCCGGGGCGATCCACACGGTGTCCCCCGGACGGATCTGCTGGCGTGGCTGACCCCACTGCTGCACCCAGCCCACGCCTGCGGTCACGATGAGGGTCTGGCCCAGCGGGTGGGTGTGCCAGGCCGTGCGTGCGCCGCGCTCAAAGGTGACCGTTGCACCTCCTACGCGTGCCGGCGCAGGGCGTTGGAACCCGCCATCGATGCGCACGTTGCCAGTGAAGTAGTCAGCGGGGCCCGCCACGGACGATGCGCTGCCAGCAGGCGTTATGCTCAGATCATCGCTGGCCGGGCCGCCGCCGGTCGCAGGCGCAGCCATGGATATCAACGTACCGAGAAGCATGGACATGGGGAGCACTCCAGGAGTTGGGGGATTACCAGGCGTAGGCATTGGGCGCCTCGCCACCGGGGCCAGGCCAGATCGCATCCAGTCGAGCCAGTGAAACATCTGAGAGCTTCAGCGCAGGGGCCTTCAGGTTCTGCAAAAGCTGGTCCACCGTGCGCGGCCCGCTCAGCGCGGTGGTCACCACCGGGTTGTGCAGCAGCCAGGCCAGCGCCACGTCGGCGGGCGCCTCACCCAGTTCATCGCAGAACGCTTCATACGCTTCCAGCTGCGGGCGCAGCTGTTCGATACGCTGCAGGAGGTGCGGGGTAGCGCGTCGGCCATTGGCGACATTCTTCAGCACGCCGCCCAGCAGGCCCATGCCGATCGGGCTCCAGGGGATCAGGCCGAGCCCGTGGTAGCGCAGGGCCGGGATCACTTCCAGCTCCACCGTGCGCTGGGTCAGGTTGTACAGGCTCTGCTCGGCCACCAGGCCGAAGGTGTGCCGCGCGGTGGCCACGCCCTGTGCGGTGGCGATGTCCCAGCCGGCAAAGTTGCTGCTGCCCACGTAGGTGATCTTGCCTTCGCGGATCAGCTGTTCCATGGCCTGCCAGATTTCTTCCCATGGCGTGGCCCGGTCCACATGGTGCATCTGGTACAGATCGATGTGGTCGGTCTGCAGTCGGCGCAGGCTGGCCTCGCAGGCGCGGCGGATGTGGTACGCCGACAACCGGCGATCATTCGGGCCCAGCCCCATCGGCTGGTACACCTTGGTCGCCAGTACCAGACCATCACGCTTGCCACTGCGCTTGAGCCAGCGCCCAATGATCTCTTCGGAGAGGCCGAAGCCCTGCGCCATGTCCGGCGACTGCGGTCCGCCGTAGACGTCGGCGCTGTCGAAGAAGTTGATGCCTGCATCCACGGCGGCATCCATGATGGCGAAGCTGGTCGGCTCGTCGGCAAGCTCGCCGAAGTTCATGGTGCCAAGACCCAGCCGGCTGATCTTCAGGCCCGAGCGGCCCAGAGAGGTGTAGTGCATGGGGAACTCCTTCAGGAATGGACAGGCAGGCGATGGTGCTGCGCCGAGCGCGCAGCGATGCAAGACGTGACCACCGAGCCCAGCAGCAGGACAGCGCTGAACCAGAACGTGGCGCGGTAGCCCTGGTGGTCCAGCAGCAGGCCGCCCACGGTCGCACCGATGGCGATGGCCATCTGCACCACGGCTACCATCAGGCCGCCACCGGCCTCGCCGTCATCGGGCAGGGTGCGGGCCAGCCACGACCACCAGGCCACGGGCGCCGACGTGCCAAGCAGGCCCCACAGGGCGAACAACACCGCCACCCTCGGCAGCGTGTTGCCGAGCAGGATCATGCACGCCGCCACCACGGCCATCAGTGCGGGCAGCAGCACCAGTGTGCGGAAGAGTGCCTTGTGCACGAAGGGCTCGATCAACAACGTGCCGGCCAGGCCCGCAGCACCCATCAACAGCAGCAACAGCGACAACGTCGAAGGTGATACGTGCAGCGTGCCTTCCACGAACGGGCGCAGGTAGGTGAACAGCGAGAACTGGCCCATGAAGAACAGGCTCACGCCCGCCATGCCCCACGCCACCGGCGGGCGCTTCAACAGCGCGAACACATTCCAGGAAGCGCGACCGGCGGTCGCCTTCATCGATGGCAGCGCGGCGATCTTCCACAGCAGGGCCACCACAGCCACCGGCACCAGCGAGAAGAACGCACCGCGCCAACCGATGATGGCGCCGAAGTAACTGCCCATCGGCGCCGCAATGACGGTGGCAAGCGCGTTGCCGCCGTTGACGATGGCCAGTGCGCGGGGCACCTGGTGCGAAGGAACCAGGCGCATGGCGGTGGCCGCCGACATGGCCCAGAAGCCACCGATGGCCACGCCGATCAGCGCACGGCCCAGCATGAACACCGGGAAGCTGGGCGCCAGTGCCGCCAGCGTGCCCGAGAGGATCATTGCGGTAGTGAGGCCCAGCAGCAGCCATTTGCGGTCCAGCTGTCCGGCCAGTGGCGAGACCAGCAGGCTGGTGACCAGGGCGAACCCGCCGGACACCGCGATGGCCTGTCCGGCCTGGCCTTCACTGACCCGCAGGTCCGTGGCGATGGGCGTCAGCAGGCTGACCGGCATGAATTCGGAAGCGACCAGCGCGAAGGCGCCGAGTGACAGGGCCAGCACGGCACCCCATTCCCTGGGAGATGCCGAGCGGACAGGCGCGGCCGTGCTCGCCCCGGTCGGGGGGAGATTGAGTGAACACATGAAGGTTTCCAGGCCCCAAAAGGGCGATGACGGCGGAAAGCTCCGGCGGCCGGAGCTCCCCTGGTGGGGAAGGGGGCCAGTCTGGACCACGCAGAGGTACTTGATTAGATAATCAATTGTGAATGGGTCAATTAGTTGCGCTAATTAATTCCTGTGACACACTGCACGCATGGCACGACGCAACTTCAATGACCTGCTGGCTTTCGTGACCGTAGCGCGGGAGGGCAGCTTTACCCGCGCGGCGGGCGTGCTGGGAGTTACCCAGTCCGCACTGAGCCAGGCCATCAAGACCCTGGAAGAGAGTCTCGGCATCCGGCTGCTGACCCGCACGACGCGCAGCGTTTCGCCGACCACGGCAGGCGAGCGCCTGCTGCAGTCGATCGGCAACCACTTCGACGACATCGAAATGGAGCTCGAAGCCCTTACTGCATTGAGGGACACGCCAGCCGGGCAGGTCAGGATCACCAGCGGCGACCACGTACTGCGCACAGTGCTGCTGCCCAAGCTGATGCCGCTGCTGCACCGCTATCCGGACATCCGCATCGAGTTCGACGTCAGCTATGCACTGCGTGACATCGTTGCCGACCGCTTCGACGCCGGTGTTCGCCTTGGCGAATCCATCGACAAGGACATGGTCGCCCTGCCCATCGGCCCACGCCTGCGCATGGCCACCGCAGGGACGCCGGGCTACTTCGCTGCGTACGGAATGCCGAAGGTGCCGGGCGATCTGACTGGTCACCGGTGCATCAACATCCGTCTTCCCACCAGCGGTGGACTGTATGTGTGGGAGTACGAGAAGAAGGGTCGCGAGATCAATGTGCGCGTGGATGGCCCGCTGGTGTTCAGCACGTCACCGCACATGATCGATGCCGCGCTTGACGGCCTGGGCCTGGTGCATCTGCCCGTTGATGAGCTGGCCCCCCATCTGGAAAGCGGCCGCCTGGTGCGGGTACTGGAGGACTGGTGCCCGCTGTTCCCCGGCTATCATCTGTATTACCCGAGCAGGCGGCAGCCTTCCCCGGCGTTCAGCCTGGTGCTGGAGGCATTGCGGGTCTAGGTCGATGTTGCCTCGATGACCGTCCGGCATCACAGCCGCGATGGGCTCACTGGAACAGGATCGCCGCCCTGCAGCCGGCCCTCGCGTGCGGGTTCTTCGCTACCGATCCGGAAACGTGCCGCATCCCAACCGATGCAGAACACGGCAAGAGTTTGACCAGGCGGAACGCACGCCTGGACAGCCCACCCGTCAACTGGGCGGCGCACGTTCTAGAGTACCTTGCAATGCGTATTCTGGACCTTCTGGACACACTGCGTTCACGGTCACCGACACCCGCGCTCACCACACTGCACCTTCCTTACGCACGAAGAGGTGCCACATGGCCACCTGTGATGTATGCGGCAACAACTACGACAAGAGTTTCACCCTGCAGCAGGGCGGACGCAGCGGAACCTTCGATTCGTTCGAGTGCGCGATTCATGCATTCGCGCCGCGCTGTGCACATTGCGACTGCGCGGTGATCGGGCATGGCGTTGAAGGAAAGGGCCAGATCTTCTGCTGTGCACATTGCGCCGGTCATGCCGGTGTACAGGGTGTAGCGGACCGGGCCTGAACTGCCTCGATTTGATCCTGCCGATTACGCAGAGACCAGCGACGAAAGTCGGACGACCCGGGCTGCGCCCGAGTCTGCCAGCACTGCCAGTGCACGCCGTTTCTGCGAGGGCATCGCCGCCACAGCTTCCAATGCCACCACGACCTCGAACTCCCTGGCGTTGGCGTCCAGCGCCGTGGCCAGGACACACGAGTCGGCCGTCATGCCAGTGAGGCAAAGACGGCGTACTCCCAGCTTGGCCACCAGAATCGGCAAGGGACTGGCGAGGAACGCCGAGTGCTTGGGCTTGAGCACGAAATAGTGGCCGGGCAGGGGGGAGAGGGATGTGGCAATTCGGGCAGCCGTCCCCCGTCCCGCTGGCACTGCTCCACTTGCTGGCGGAAGTCCCGCTTCCAATCTGAGAAGTTGTCATTGGCATAGATGACTGGCCACCCTTGGTCATCGAAGTGGTCTCTCAGGCGGCGGATCTGCCGGGCCGCGTTCTCTGCCGCTGGCGCCAGCGCGTCTGCACCTGGGAAGTCGAAACGACTGAACATGTCGATGATCAGCAGGGCGGTAGAAGGGCGGCGTGCCATGCCTCAATCTCCTGTCTGCGCATGCGGCGCTTCGACCGGCTTGGACTGTGGCGAATCCTTCTGGCGCAGGAAGATGGTCAGCACAACCAGAGACAGCACGGCCAGAAACTCACTTTGCCAGTTCTGCATCGATTCGAACCAGAACGTGCTGCTGGCCAAGTGCTCGAGAAAGCCCGGCACTGGCAAGCCCTGCAGCCGCTGCTCGGCCTGCTCGGCTCGCCAGCTTCCCAATGCGTGCAGCGTAAAGCTGGCCAGGAACAACAGGCCGAAGGCGATGGCAAGCGAATGGCCATAGATGATTTTCCATGCGCCACCACGCCTCACGGGCCAGGGCGTGGGCCCCGGCTCGACGCGATTCTGTTCCTGCGCAGGGTCCAAGGGCCGCGATTCGGCCGAACCGCGCTGGCGAAGGCTCACTGTCAGAAGGACATACATCCCCATCTGCAGGAATTCGCTCTCCCAGTTCTCGAATGTGGCGCTGACGAAATGCCCGGTTGCCAGGTAGTGCCAGAGATCGATCGGCGTGCGTCCGTGCTGCAGCAGCTCCTGGTTGTGCACGTGATGTCCCGCAATTGCCTGCCCACCAATGAATACAACGGTGAGCACAAGCAGCACCAGCGAGAGACCGTTGCGCTTCCACATGCAACACCTCGTTCAGTCTGTTCCAGAGGCCATGCATGAAGCTTGCGCGGTCGCAGCGCCGTGACTTGTGATTGCTGCGCATCCAGAATGTGATGTGGTCTCAACGTTTCCCTGTTGGATCGGGATCAGGACGCTCGTAGTCCTCGGGTACAGCCTTGGGGCCATCGCCATCGTCGGGCATGTCGTGCTCCTTCCATTTGGCTCGATCATTGCGCCGCTTGTCAGGCGTATGGGCCTTCGACTGATCATCCACGTCCGTGGTCGGATTGAAGGGAAGCTTGTCGGTCATGGGTCGCTCCTGCAGCAGGAGGTTGAAGCGTGCGGCCAGTGCGGTTAACACGATGACGTCGCGAAATGAACACCATGCACACCGGGATGTCACCGCAGGGGGAGGGGGGTGTTGCGATGCTGGAACCCCCTCTTGCTGGAGAACCGCGATGCAGGCATTGACCTACCACGGCCGCAAGGATGTACGCGTCGAGACCGTGCCGGACCCGGTACTGGCGGCTGATGACGACCTGATCCTGCGTGTTACCGCTACCGCCATCTGCGGCTCGGACCTGCATCTCTATCGGGGCAAGATTCCGGATCTGCACGACGGCGATGTGCTGGGCCACGAATTCATGGGCGTCGTGGAAGAGGTCGGCAGCGGCGTTACCCAAGTGAAGCCGGGGGATCGGGTGGTGATTCCCTTCGTGATCGCCTGTGGTGAGTGCTTCCACTGTCGGCTGGCCGAGTATGCCGCTTGCGAAACCACCAATACCGGCAGGGGCGCGGCGCTGAATCAGAAGAGCCTTCTGCCGCCGGCCGCGCTGTTCGGCTACAGCCATTTGTATGGTGGGGTTGCCGGTGGCCAAGCGGAGTTCGTGCGCGTGCCCAAGGCGAATGTGGGCCCGCTACGTATTCCGGAAGGCGTGGCCGACGAGCAGGTCCTGTTCCTGTCCGACATCCTGCCCACCGGCTACCAGGCCGCGCTGAACGCAGGGGTGAAGCCGGGCTCAACGGTGGCCATCTTCGGTGCGGGCCCGGTCGGGCTGATGAGCGCGGCCTGCTGCCGCCTGCTGGGGGCCGAGACCATCTTCATGATCGATCATCTTCGCTACCGCCTTGATTATGCGCGCCGCGCCTATGGGGTGACCCCCATTGATTTCAACGAGATCGAAGACCCAGCCGATTTCATCCTCGCCCAGACCAGTGGGCGGGGCGTAGATGCCTGCATCGAGGCGGTAGGTTTCGAGGCCGAGGGCAGTGCGCTGGAGTCAGCATTGACCGCCGTGAAACTGGAAGGCAGCAGCGGCGTGGCGATCCGGCAGTGCATCGCGGCAGCGCGCCGTGGCGGGGTGGTCAGCATCCCAGGCGTCTACGCCGGCTTCATCCATGGCTTCCTGCTGGGTGACGCGTTCGACAAGGGGCTGACGTTCAAGATGGGGCAGACCCACGTGCAGGGACTGATGCCGGAACTGCTCGACGCAATCATGGAAGGAAAGCTGGACCCGGGTGACATCATCTCGCACCGGATGCGCCTGGCCGATGCAGCGCAAGGCTACGCGATGTTTGATGCCAAGGACGACGACTGCCGCAAGATCGTATTGACACCCTGAGCATGCCGCAATGAGCGCGATCGTCATGGCATGTGTCTATGCGCTCTGGTTGGCCGCCGGTTGGCTCGACTTCCACTTCCACCGGCGTACCGACCTGCCGCACACCTCAGCGTTGCGGGAAAGCGCATTGCACGGGCTGCAGCTACTGCTGATTGGCAGTGGCGTGCTGGCATGGCTCCTGCTGGAGAATACCCGGTCACTCGTCGCGCTCTTGGCGCTTCTGGTCATCGCACACGCGATCACCGGCTATTTCGACACCGTCAGCGCGGACGGTCGCCGGCGTATCAGTCCAGCGGAGCAGCACGTGCACAGCGTGCTCGATGCCGCGCCTTGGGTTCTGCTGGGCTGGGTCGGCTGGCACGCGCAGCCGCGGTGGTCGCTGAGCGTGGATCCTGCGGTGCTTGAGGCCTGGTGGCTCGTTCTGTTGCCGGCGGTGGTACTGGTGGTGCTGCCATGGCTTTGGGAATTGCAGCAGTGCCTGCGCGTGAGGCAGCAACGGCGTGGGACAGGTGCGTGAGGATCACTGCGCAGGGCATTCATGTGCCCGCCACACCTCCAAGACAGTGATGTGACCGCCTGCCGCCTACGTTCATGACATGTCTTCATTGCAGAAGCCCTCATGCCGGATGTGACGCCGCCATCATCGTTGATCAACCGCGCCCGCCAATTACTCGTCCAGCAGCCTGAACTGCCATTACCGGGATGCGGGCAGACACTGGATCGTTGGAGGGCGCTTGCGGCGTTGGGGGGCGAAGATCTCTGCCTGGCCAAGGTGCTGGAGGCACACTACGACGCGCAGGCGATCATCGCCGAGTTGAAGGCCCCGTCGGCTGCTGAAGGCCGACTGTGGGCGGTGTGGGCCGCAGAGGGCCCGGCGAGCACACTCCGCATCGATGCCGAGGGCAGGCTGCGCGGGGACAAGCCCTGGTGTTCGGGCAGCGCCTGGGTGGATGCAGCATTGGTCACGGTTCGCAGTGCTCAGGGGGTGTGGCTATGCCAGGTGGCAGCGGAGCACTGGAGGACGCTGTCGGGTGAACCATGGCCCGCCGTCGGCATGGCCGGGATTCCGTCCACCACCGTGCGCTTTGACGCTGCGCCGATGGTGATACTGGGCGCACGCGATGACTATCTGCAGCGACCTGGCTTCTGGCATGGAGGCGCGGGTATTGCGGCGGTCTGGTTTGGCGCAGCGGTCGCGCTGGCCGAGCGCATGCGATCAGCCTGCACCGAGGGAAATCGCGCACGTCTACTGGGTGAAGTGGACCTCGCGTTGGCGCCGGCCGCGGCGCTGCTTCGCGAGCTGGCGACACGCATCGATGTCGAGCCCGAATCGGCGCATCGCGAGGACGTGGTGCGGGTACGTTGCGTGGTCGAGCGTGCAGCTACGCGCGTGCTGGATCTGGCGGGCCGGGCCCTGGGCCCGGCCCCCATGTGCCTGGAAGACGCCCATGCCCACCGCTGCGCGGACCTGGCCGTGTTCCTTCGCCAGAACCACGCCGACCGCGATTGGGAGTGGTTGGGTGGGCAGCGGGCGGCCCAGGAGGCGACATGGGCGCTGTAGCCAAAGCACCGCTGCAAGGCGAAGGAACCCAGGAGCAGGCATGGCTGCGCTGTAATTGGCTCTGGCAGCAGCCGATCACACCGGCAAGCGCGCTGTGCACCGGGCATGACCGCCTGGTGGTGGTCGCGCCGCACCCGGACGACGAGATCCTCGGCTGTGGCGGACTGCTCCATCACGCAGTGGGGCAGGGCATGGAGGTGAGCGTCGTTGCAGTGACGGACGGCGAAGCATGCTATCCGGGCGAGCCGTGGTGGACGCCAGCGCGCTTGCGGTCGGCACGACGGGCGGAGCTTGCCGCGGCACTTGGCGAACTCGGCATCCCGGCCGGTTGCATATTTCACCTGGGTATCGCCGACGGCGCGGTCAGCGCGCACGAACAGGGCCTGGAAAGCTGGCTGCAACAGCATCTGCAGCCCCGCGACCTGGTCCTGGCACCATGGCGGTTTGATGGCCACCCCGACCACGAAGCGGCAGGGCGTGCTGCCTGCCGCGCCGCCCGGTCGGTGGGGTGCCGCCGCCTGGAGTACCCGGTCTGGGGATGGCACTGGCTGGATCCGGCCTGTGCACATATGGCGTGGGAGGTGCCCAGGCTGGTCGACATTTCAGCAGTAGCGGCCGCGAAACGAAACGCGATCGCGCATTTCCGTACGCAGACGGGCGACGTGCCGGGCTTGAACAGCCCTCCGGTGCTGCCCGCGCATGTACTGACCCGATTCTTCCGAAACTACGAGGTATTCCTGGCATGAGCGCGCAACCGTACTTCGATGACCTGCATGAGCAGGAGGACCCGTTCGGCTACCGAAGCCGATGGTATGAAGAACGCAAGCGTGCGTTGCTGCTGGCAAGCCTGAGCCAGCGGCATTTCAACCGTGGCTGGGAGCTGGGTTGCTCCAATGGCGTACTGACCGAGGCCCTGGCCGCCCGTTGCGAGCGCCTTCTGGCAACCGACATCAGCCCGCGTGCTGCGTTCCAGGCGCGCCGCAACCTGGCCCACCTGCCGCACGTGCAGGTCCACTGCGCCAGCCATCCCGAGCAATGGCCGCCGGGCCGCTTCGATCTGATCGTCTGCGGCGAAATGGGCTACTACCTGGGAGCCGGCGCGCTGCGCGAACTGCGCGCCGGTATCGGGGAAGCGCTTCGCGATGACGGGCTGCTGGTGGCTTGCCACTGGCTGCCCTCGTTCCCGGGGCGCGCGAGCCGCACCGAGGTCGTGCATCGATGCCTGGGTGAAGGCCTGCAGGAGGCCTTCCACTATCGCGACGCGGACTTCGTACTGCAGGGCTGGACGCGCGGCGCGATGTCGTTGGCCCGACTGGAGGGCCTGCGGTGATAGGCGTGCTGGTTCCGGCCCACAACGAGGCCGCCAGCATGGAGCGGTGCCTGCAGTCGATCCGGAGGGCGGCCCTGAATCCCGGGCTGGGTGGCGAAGCGGTGGAGGTGATTGTTGCGCTGGACGATTGTTCGGACGCCACGGAATCCATCTGCGCCCAGCAACGGGTTGATACGCTGCGGTTGGATGCACGCTGCGTCGGCATCGCCCGGGCCGCCGCCGCCGCCGAGCTGCTGGGCCGGGGTGCAAGATGGCTGGCGAGCACGGACGCGGACAGCGAGGTACCTCCTGAGTGGCTGGTCGCACAGCTTGAGGGACGCCAGGACGTCTTCTGCGGGCTGGTGGACATCGCAACGAACTGCAGCGCCGAGGAGCGCCTGCGCAAGGCGTTCCGGAGGCGGCAGCAATGGGGGGACGATCATGGGCGTATCCACGGTGCGAACCTGGGTGTTTCCGCCCAGGCCTATCGTGCGGCAGGCGGCTTTTCGCCACTGCACTGCGGGGAGGACGTCCAGCTGGTGAGGACATTGCAGCGTCTCGGCGCTGATGTACGGTGGGCGGGGGCGCCGCTCGTCATGACCAGTGCCCGCCTGGCAGGGCGCGCGACAGGCGGGTTTTCAGCCTATCTGGCGGAGATGGGCGGGTTGGGCGCCGCACCGGCGGCGGGCCAGCCGATCCTGTTGGCTTGAAAATCAGCCGCTTCGGCGCGCCATGGCGGGATGCAACGGAAATGCTGTTAAAAACACCGGTTCGCCGGGCGATATGTGACCAATTCACGTTTGGCGTTTACGGTCTCTCAACGACACCAGCCTTAGATTGAGCGACCGGGAGAGCAGGAGCGCCACCATGCCGAACAGAGCCATTGTCTATGTCAGCGAAGCCGTCGCTGGATTCACGTCCGCGCGCTTGGAAGCACTGATGGAAGATGCGGCCCGCTTCAACCGATCAGCGGGTGTGACCGGCGTGCTTCTATTCGACGGCCGGCACTTCCTGCAATACATGGAGGGCCCCGCCGACGGGCTGGATGTGGCCTTCTCCCGCGTCAGTGGCGCCGGCAGTCACACCGACCTGATGGAGCTTGCTCGCGGGCGTGTCGGGCAACGGCGGTTGCCGTTCTGGCCAATGCGCTGCCTGCCAGTCAGTGCGGATGAGCTGCGGATGATCGCCCTTGCTGACTGGACCAGTTTCATCCAGCGGGCGGCGACGAACCAGGCGGGAGCTACCGCGATGGAAAAGCTCCTCTCGATCGTCGAACCCTATGCTAAAGCGGCCTGACTGGTCGATGCGTTGCTGTAGGCCGACCCTCCCGAATTTCGCAGGGCGGCGCAGGACAAGTGAAATGGGTTTTCCCTTGCTGACACACCACTGAGTTGACTGCGACGCAGGATCAGTGCGTGGTCAAGGGCGTGCAGGCATCGCCCATCACGCGTTGGACGGCCTGCTGCAACTGGGCGATGTGGAACGGTTTGGCCACGAAGGCCGCGCTTCGGTGGCGCTGCGGCACCAGTTGGTCATAGACCGCAGACACAAACAGGAACGGGATGCCAAGCTCGGCCAAGCGATCGGCAACCGAAAAGACCACGCCGTCACGAAGCTCCACATCCAGCACGGCGCCATCGAACGTCTGCTTCTCCAACAGCCCCATCGCATCAAACACGCTATACGCATGGGTTACCTGGCCCCCTCCGTCTTCGAGCGCCTGCTCCATCAGTGCGGCCAGATCGAACTGATCTTCCACCAGCAGCAGGTTGCACCTGCGCCAGCTCATATCGGGTTGCATGCGCGCATGCCTGTATTGCCTCGGGAACTGCAGTGTGTGCTGTGCTGCATCAACGCTGCGCGTGTGGAATGTCAGCCCGGTGCGAAGCTGGGAAGGTGTCGCCAATGCTGTCGAGGTGGCGTGGAAAGAGCGCGGCGTTCCTTGACGGCATTTTGGCAGCGGCCATGGATTATTGCCGCCATCTTCGACACTGGAGCTTCTGCCATGCATCGACCTGGAACCGATCCCGCTTCGCCACGCGTGCTGCGTGTCGAGAGCATGTCCCTGGACTGCGGTGGCACCGCCGTTGTTGTAGAGCTTGACCGCACACCCGAACGGGTGTGGATGAAGTCGCTGAAGCGAGCCGTTCAGGCCAACACCGCCCTGGAGGGGGCGCAGGCCAAGTTCGATGGCCGTTTTGTGTATTTCGTGGGCATGGAGGAGAGTGGGAATCGCGTCCAGCATCACGTGATGCAGGCGCTGATTTCGGCGGAACCGGGCCGCGACCCGGCCAGGCCCAAGGGTTTCCCGGGCGCAGCACTCTCCAGCTCGATGACCGCCTGAGTGCGACCTGGGCCGATACGGCATTCCGCCTTGATTGCCACTGTCAGCCCATGCCGGCCGCCCTCGCGGCTGAAGCCCGCCATGTGCTGGCACGCGTGCGCACATCTGAAGCGCACGTTGCTTGTAGACGCGATGCGCAGCGGCCACGCCACAGCTCGACGCAACCTCCACACCGGTGTCACCGCGCGTACGATGCGCGTCGCTAAGGTAGGGCTGTCTGCAACAGCCGGTGGTGTCATGCCTCTTCGCGCAATTGCCTATGTAAGTGAAGCGTCCGACAGCCTGACTGCGGAACGACTGCAGCAGCTTGTGATGGACGCGGTGCTGTTCAATGAATCCGCCGATGTCACCGGTACGCTGTTATTTGATGGCAGCCGCTTCCTGCAGTACCTCGAAGGCCCCGAGGCTGGGGTCAACGGCGCGTACAAGCGGATCCTGGCAGCCGGCAGCCACAGCGGCGTGGTTGAGCTCAACCGGGGGAGGGTGGGGCGGCGGCAGTTCCCCCATTGGCGGATGTGCTGCGTGCGGGTGGATGAACTGGCGCTGGGAAAGATCGCCATCTCCGACTGGACAGGCTTCGTGCGCAGCGCATCGGCGCTGGCTTCAGGCACCAGCGCGCTCGATCGCCTGTTGTGGGTGACGCAATCAAATCTGGAAGGCGTTGCCAGCCGCGCTATCGAACCTGACGGCTGGGTGGCGCGATGAATACAACTCCGTCGCCGTCTGGTCCGGTACGCATCGGTTGTGCCGGCTGGTCCCTGTCCCGGTCGGCGCAGGAAGCCTTTGGGCAGGGCAATAGCGTTCTTCAACGCTATGCCACCCGCCTGCCCATGGTCGAGATCAACTCCTCGTCCTATCGTCCGCACTTGCCCAGTACCTATGCGCGGTGGGCTGCGAGCGTACCGGACCATTTCCGTTTCGCAGTGAAGATGCCGCGCTCGATCAGCCATGAACATCGGCTTCGCGATGCAATGCCGCCGCTGCAGCGGTTCCTTGATGGGGTGCTGGCACTGGGTGACAGGTTGGGTCCGCTGTTGCTCCAGTTGCCACCCAGCCTGGCATACGAACCGGCGACGGCGGAGAGCTTTCTGCAGGGTCTGCGCGAACGCGTCCAGGTCGATGTGGCCTGTGAGCCGCGCCATCCCAGTTGGTTCACTACGGAAGCGGACGCCCTGCTGAGCGACCATGGTGTTGCACGGGTTGCCGCGGACCCGGCACGGGCGCCCTCAGCCGCGATTCCTGGCGGGGACCGCTCCTGGAGCTATTGGCGCTGGCACGGCCAGCCACAGATCTATCGCAGTGCGTACTGTGAACAGACCCTGGCGGAGTTGGCGCAACGGCTGCGGCGCGAAGCCGACACGCAACGATCAGTCTGGTTCGTACTGGACAATACCGCGCTGGGCCACGCCACAAGCAACGCCCTGCGCCTGCACGCCTTGCTGCAGGAGGACGAGCATGCCTGAGGGCCCATCCATTGTCCTGCTGTGCGAGGCTGCGAGGCATTTCAAAGGGCACGTCGTCCGCGCGGTTTCAGGGAACAGCCGGATCGATCTGTCGCCACTTCAAGGACGCAGGGTGAAAGCCGTTCGAAGCTGGGGCAAGCATTTCCTGTTGGAGTTCAGCCACCAGACCCTGCGCATCCATCTGATGATGTTCGGCAGCTGGCGCATCGACGAACGGAAGCCAACCCCTGCGCGGGTGTCCCTGGGGTTCGACAATGGCGAGCTGAACTTCTATGCCTGTTCCGTAAAGCTCATTGGCGAGCCATTGGACGACGTCTATGATTGGCGCGCGGATGTGTTGAACGATGCCTGGGATCCGAAGCTGGCCCGGCGCAAGCTGAAGGCAATGCCGGACGTCCTGGTCTGTGACGCGCTTCTGGACCAGACTGTCTTCGCCGGCGTCGGCAACATCATCAAGAACGAGGTGCTGTTCCGCATAGGCGTGCACCCGGCCACTCGCTTGGGTAACCTCCCGCCGCGCGAGCTCACCGCCTTGATCACGCAGGCACGCACCTACAGCTTCGATTTCCTGGAGTGGAAGCGCCGCTTCGAGCTGAAGAAGCACTGGCAGGTACACACGCGCAGGATCTGCCCGGTCTGCGGTGGCCCGATCAGCAAGCTGTACATGGGCACCACCCGGCGGCGCACCTTCTTCTGCCCGAACGACCAGGTGCTGTACGAACCCTGAGGCCGCCTTCCATGGCGGCCGGGCTGCATTCCACGCGGCTCAGGCAGCCTGCGCGGCCTTGGCGTTGCCGCCGCCCTTGGCCAGCAGGGTGAGCTTTTCATCGGTCGCCTTCTCTTCCTCCAGCGTCTCCAGCAGCAAGGGGAGGGCATCCTTGTAGCCCAGCTGTTTGGCCAGCGCGGCGATGGTGCCGTAGGACGCAATTTCGTAATGCTCGACCTTCTGCGCGCCACCAATCAGCGCGGCATCACGCACAGGGCCCATGTCGATGCTGTCAATCACCTCCTTGCCTTCCTCTACAAGACCCTCCATCGCCGCGCACTTGATGCGCTTCAGGCGGATGCCAAGCACCTCCACCACCTGGTCGATGCGCTCGATCTGGCCCTGGGTTTCTTCCAGATGCGTTTCGAACGCCGCCGCCAGATCCGGGTTCTCGGCCGCACGGGCCAGGCGCGGGAGGGCCTTGGTCAGCTGCTTCTCGGCGCTGTAGATGTCCGAGAGTTCGTGGATGAACAGGTCTTCCGCCGTCTTGATAGCCATAGTGGACTCCGCGTTGAGTGGAGCGCTCAGCGTAGGCGTCGCCCGGTTGCGCCAAAGCAGGGGCCAGGTGAAGGCTGCATGGGAACGTCAGCAGAAAGCCTGCGCGCCGTCTTCACGAAGCGGCGCCCGTCACCGTGTGTGGCTGCATTTCGCTGCCGGCAGGCCTTCGGCATGGCTTCACGATGGCATCGCAGCTTGGGACTGCTTGCGTCCCCGGTCGATGGCCTCCGTCGGAACAGCCCTGCAAGGCCCTGCCAGGCAGTGCCTTGCACCAGGACATCCCCACGCGGGTCTGCCGTCGTCGCGGCGCCTTTCAGGCCTCGGCGGCCGCGTCCACCTCGCAGGGCATGCAACGCTCTTTCTTGAACTTGATGTCTGCAGCGGTCTTCGCCAGTGCCTCGTAACGCTGGCGTATCTCTTCAAGGTGAGCGGGCTCCATCGATTCCAGGTTCAACAGCTCCTGGTTGGCATCCTTGCTGACCCGGATCAGTTCATCCAGCTTGATGTGCAGCGCGGCCGTATCGGCGTTCTGCGTGTGCTGGATCAGGAACACCATCAGGAAGGTCACGATGGTCGTCCCCGTATTCACCACCAGCTGCCACGTATCATTGAAGTGGAAGGCCGGCCCGCTGGCGGCCCAGGTGATGATCACCCCCAGCGCGGCGACGAATGCGCCCAGGCTGCCGGACAATCGTGCCGTTGCGGCCGCCACACGGGCAAAACCGCGCCGGATCACGCGTCACCTCCCGCGGCCTCCTTATCCGTGCGGCGGTCTGGCAGCGTGACCCGCTCCCCAAGGCGCTTGGCCTGCTCTTCCGCTGTTGGTGCAGCAACAAAGGGAGAGATCGGGTCACTGGCGGGGAAGGTTTCCTGCAGCGCTTCGTCATGGTTGCTGCGGTTGTGCAGCTTCGCCTGCAGTGGACTGACAGGATCTGGATTCTGCGCTTCCGGGTCCGGGTGGGGAAGGTCTTTCTGATCACGTTGCATGGTGCGGTCTCCAGGTTGGGTGCCACGACTAAGGTGTCGCGCCCAGCATAGGAACTGCATCGTGAGCGGCCCCATCAAGGGCGGAGCAACGTGGCGTCAAGCCTTCAGGCAAAGCGCGTTAACAATCAGCAGGGCGGGGGTGTTCGGGGTCGGCCACGACGGCGCCAGGCCATCACCTGGCCCACCACGGCCGTCAACAGCAACATCGCATTGGTCACCACGAAAACGGTGCTGCCCAGCATCGCGCTGTACACGGTAAACAGCGCGGACGCGGTCATCTGGCCCACGAACAGCCACTTCGATACCACCTCGGGGTGTGGCGACTGCCACTGTTTCACCATCTGCCGGATCAACGTCGCCATCAGGACCGCCGTGGCGACCCAGCCAAGTACATCGGGATGCATGATCGCCTCCTATCGAGCAGATGCCTCACGCTAGCCCTTGGCCGCGCAACGGCGTAGGAAGGGGGGGTGAAGGTGGCATTCCACCTGCTGCGCCCTCACACCATTCACTCCGCAGCAGCGAGAATGGCCTACCGGGCGCGCCCATTGTGCGGCCCGCCCACCGAATGCAGGAACGCTGAAATGTCCAACACCCCCTTTGGTGAATCGTCATGCGCTGCCGCCGCCAGCGGTTGCGTCGAGGTGCGTGGTGCGCGCGAGCACAACCTCAGGAATGTCGACGTCTCCATTCCGCGCAATGCACTGGTGGTGTTCTCCGGCGTATCAGGTTCCGGCAAGTCATCGTTGGCCTTCGGTACCGTCTTTGCAGAGGCGCAGCGGCGCTACTTCGAGTCCGTTGCGCCGTATGCCAGGCGCCTGATCGATCAGGCGGGCGTGCCGGATGTGGACGCCATCGACGGCCTGCCGCCGGCAGTGGCCCTGCAGCAGCAGCGCGGGGCCAGCAATGCGCGCTCATCGGTGGGCAGCGTGACCACCCTGTCCAGCCTGGTGCGCATGATGTACTCGCGCGCAGGCGCCTACCCAGCCAACCAGCCCATGCTGTACGCCGAGGACTTCTCACCCAACACGCCGCAGGGCGCCTGCAGCACCTGCCATGGCCTGGGGCATGTCTACGAAGTGACCGAAGCGCTGATGGTTCCGGATCCCTCGCTGAGCATCCGCGAGCGCGCCATCGCCTCCTGGCCGCCGGCATGGCATGGCCAGAACCTGCGCGACATCCTGGTCACGCTCGGCTACGACATCGACGTACCGTGGAAGACGCTGCCGAAGAAGGACCGGGACTGGATCCTGTTCACCGAAGACGCGCCCAGCGTGCCGGTCTATGCCGGGTTCACGCCCGCAGAGACGCGTGCCGCGCTCAAGCGCAAGCAGGAGCCCAGCTACATGGGCACCTATACCGGCGCGCGCCGCTATGTGCTGCACACCTTTGCCAATACCCAGAGCGCGCTGATGCGCAAGCGCGTGTCGCGCTACATGGAAGGCCGGTTGTGCCCGGCCTGCCACGGAAAGCGCCTGAAGCCGGAGGCGCTCTCGGTCACCTTTGCCGGGGTGGATATCGGTGAGTTCATGCGGCTGCCGCTGGACCAGCTGGCGGCGCTGCTGGAGCCCATCGCACAAGGTGATTTCGGCGCGCACAGCACGGGCGCTCGCACCAACAGGAGCGCGACACCCCGCGATCGCGCCCGGAGGGCCGCGAGTGGCCAGGCGACTCACGAGGGTGCCCCGGACGTGCGGCTGACCTCCGCCCTGTCGGAAGAAAAGCGCCTGGCGGCACAACGCTTGGCAGGCGGGGTCATGGCGCGCGTACGCCAATTGCGTGACCTGGGCCTGGGCTATCTCTCGCTGGATCGCACCACGCCCACACTGTCGGCCGGCGAACTGCAGCGCCTGCGGCTGGCCACCCAGCTCAGCTCGTTGCTGTTTGGCGTGCTGTATGTGCTCGACGAACCCTCGGCCGGCCTGCATCCTGCCGACAGCCAGGCGCTGTACGACGCGCTTGAGCGGCTGCGCGACGGCGGAAACTCGGTGTTCGTGGTTGAACATGACCTGGAGTTGATGCGCCGCGCACAGTGGCTGGTCGATGTTGGACCGGAAGCAGGCGAGCACGGTGGCCAGGTCCTCTACAGCGGCGAACCGGACGGCCTGCGCCAGATCCAGGAGTCGCGCACGGCGCAGTATCTGTTCGACCAGGTGCCGGCACCCGCCAGCCGCCAGCGCAGCGCGAACAGCTGGCTGGAACTGAAGGGCATCCACCGCCACAACCTGCAGGGCGTGGACGCACAGGTGCCGCTGGGGCTGCTGACGGCGGTGACCGGCATTTCCGGCTCAGGCAAATCCAGCCTGATGGCGCAGGCGCTGCCCGAGCTGTTGCTGCTGCACCTCGGGCATGAGCCTGCCGACGACCGCGCCGATAGCGCGCCCACCGACGGACCGACCGTGATCGAAACGACGCGGGGCACATTGGCGGGCGATATGGACGCGATCCAGCGGGTGGTGCAGGTCGACCAGAAGCCCATCGGCCGCACGCCACGCTCCAACCTGGCCACCTATACCGGGTTGTTCGATCACGTACGCAAGCTGTTCGCCGCGACACCCGCCGCGCGCCGCCGTCGTTTCGATGCGGGTCGCTTCTCGTTCAACGTGGCCAAGGGCCGGTGCGATACCTGCGAAGGCGAGGGCTTCGTCAGTGTCGAACTGCTGTTCATGCCCAGCGTCTATGCGCCGTGCCCCACCTGCCACGGCGCCCGTTACAACGACGCCACGCTGAACGTGCAATGGAATGACCGCAACATCGCCGAGGTTCTGCAGATGACGGTTGACCAGGCGCATGCGTTTTTCAGCGAGGAAGAGGCCATTGCCCGGCCGCTGCAGTTGCTGCAGGAGATCGGGCTGGGCTACCTGCGGCTCGGCCAACCGGCCACCGAGCTTTCCGGTGGTGAAGCGCAACGCATCAAGCTGGCCACCGAACTGCAGCGCAGCCAACGCGGGCGCACGCTGTACGTGCTGGACGAACCCACCACCGGCCTGCATGCGTCGGACGCAGACAGGTTGCTGGTGCAGCTGCAGCGGCTTGTGGACGCGGGCAATACGGTGGTGATGATCGAGCATGACATGCGCGCGGTTGCACAGGCGGACTGGGTGATTGATGTCGGCCCCGGCGCTGGCGGGGCAGGGGGCACCATCGTCGCGAAGGGAACGCCGCAACAGGTGGCGCGCGCCAAAGGCAGCAGAACGGCGCCGTTCCTTGCGAAGGAGCTGGCGCCCCTGTAGCGCCGAGCCATGCTCGGCTATCGATGTCCGGCGCCGGAAGGCCAGCATCGAGGCAGCGCCTTTCAACAGGAAATGGGCTCCGGCACATTGCCGGAGCCCGGGTTGCTTACTTTTCCTGCAGGAACGTCAGCAGGTCCTGGTTGACCCTGTCCTTGTGGGTATCGGTCAGGCCATGCGGCGCACCCGGGTACACAATCAGCCTGGCGCCCTTGATCAGCTTCGCCGACTGGCGGCCCGAGATGTCGATCGGCACGATCTGATCGTCGTCGCCGTGAATGACCAGCGTCGGCACATCGAACTTCTTCAGGTCGGCGCGGAAGTCGGTAGCCGAGAACGCGGCGATCGAATCGTAGGTGTTCTTGTGGCCACCCTGCATGCCCTGCGCCCACCAGCCATCGATCAGGCCCTGCGACACCTTTGCACCCGGGCGATTGAAGCCGTAGAACGGCCCGGACGGGATGTCCTTGTACAGCTGTGCGCGGTTGTCCATCTGCGCCTTGCGGATGCCATCGAACACTTCCATCGGCAGACCATTGGGGTTATCGGCGGTCTTCAGCATCAACGGCGGCACCGAGCTGATCAGCACCGCCTTCTTCACCCGTCCGGTGCCATGACGGCCGATGTAGCGCGCCACTTCGCCGCCGCCGGTGGAGAAGCCCACCAGGGTGACATCGTGCAGGTCCAGCATGTTGATCACCGTGGCCAGGTCATCGGCGTAGTGATCCATGTCGTTGCCATCCCAAGGCTGGCTGGAACGGCCATGGCCACGACGGTCATGGGCGATGACGCGGTAGCCGTGGTTGGCGAGGAAGATCATCTGCGATTCCCAGCTGTCCGAGTTCAGCGGCCAGCCGTGGCTGAAGGTGACGACCGGGCCATCCTTCGGGCCCCAATCCTTGTAGTAGAGCTGCACGCCATCGGTGGTGGTGATGTAGCTGGCGGTGCGCGCGATGCTGGTGATTGCAGCCGGCTTGGCCGGTTCGGTGGCCTGCGCGGACAAGCCGGCCTGAACCGAGAGGGCGAGGGCGGCAACGGCCAGGGTACGGGCAAAGGTGTTCATGCGAGGCGTCTCATGGGTGGGTGGTGAGACGTACTTTGCGACCGAAATCAGGCGCCTGGATGATGACATGTACGAATTTCTTGATAGATCGTCCTGCGCGAGCTTGCCCGCGCGAGAGGTCGCCGCGCCACCCGTTGACAGGGTAGAACGCTCGTTCTACCTTGGCGTCGTGAACACAACTACCTCCGATACCCAGCAGAAGATCCTGGCCACGGCCGAGGCGCTGATCTACCAGAACGGGATCCACGCCACCGGCATGGACCTGCTGGTGAAGACCTCCGGCGTTGCCCGGAAGAGCATCTACCGGCACTTTGAAAACAAGGACCAGGTGGCCGCTGCGGCATTGAACGCGCGCGACGTGCGCTGGCTCACCTGGTTCCAGCAGGAGTGCAACAAGGCCGACACCCCGGAAGCGTGCATCCTCGGCATGTTCACCGTGCTCAAGGGCTGGTTCCAGTCCGAGGGCTATCGCGGCTGCGCCTTCATCAACACCGCAGGCGAGGTCGGCGACCCCGATGATCCGATTCGCCACATCGCCAAACATCACAAGCAGAAGCTGCTGGATTACACGCTGGAACTCACCACGCAACTGGATATCCAGCAGCCGGACGCACTGGCGCGGCAGCTGCTGGTTCTCATGGAAGGCGCCATCACCGTCTCGCGCGTGATGGGCGACTACAACGCCGCAGACACTGCAAGGGATGTTGCAGAAGTGCTGTTGGAGCAGGCCAGGCGCTGACGTCTGAGTCATCAAAATCCGTCGAAGCACCCCGTTGATCCATTTGATTGGAGGCCCCACCGTGTCCACTGAAGCACCCCGTCCGCCACTGCCCCCGTTCACCCGTGAATCGGCCATCGAGAAAGTGCGCCTTGCCGAGGACGGCTGGAACTCCCTCGATGCCGACAAAGTCGCGCTGGCCTATTCACTGGACACCGAGTGGCGCAACCGCGCCGAGTTCACCCATGGCCGCGAGGAAGCGCGGCAGTTCCTGGCCCGCAAATGGAAGAAGGAACTGGACTACCGTCTGATCAAGGAACTGTGGGCCTTCACCGACAACCGTATTGCCGTGCGCTACGCCTATGAGTGGCATGACGACTCTGGCAACTGGTTCCGTTCCTATGGAAACGAGAACTGGGAATTCGGCGCCGATGGATTGATGCAGCGCCGGTTCTCGAGCATCAACGACATGCCGATCAAGGAAAGCGACCGCAGGTTCCACTGGCCGCTGGGGCGCCGCCCCGATGATCATCCGGGGCTGTCTGATCTGGGTATGTGATTCGCATTGCTTCCTGGAATGCAACATCACGTCCCCCTCCACGGGCCTACCGCAGCAAAGGTGTGCTGCCTAGGCTGATCGCACACGGCACATGCCGTGTTCCGGGCCCACCGCTTGCGCAGTGGCCCGCCTTCCCATGAACCCTGCAGCGCTGGCCTGCCAGGCATCGTGCCCTGGCAACGCCACGCCCTGCGCCGCGGGAAAACGCCCGGAATCGTTCCGCGCCAGCCTTGCATCGCTGCCCGCCCAATGCCCCTTCGTGGAGATCCCTCATGTTCAGTCTGGAAAACACCGCCGCGCCCATTGCCCCCGCCCTCGATGAACTGGTGCCCTCGCGCTACGCCCTCAAAGTGGGCGACGTCGAAGTGCTGGTGATCAGCGATGGCGTCCTGCCGTTGCCCACCCAGATGCTCGG
This sequence comes from Stenotrophomonas sp. STK17_22, assembly GCF_051983905.1. Lineage (NCBI taxonomy): Bacteria > Pseudomonadati > Pseudomonadota > Gammaproteobacteria > Lysobacterales > Lysobacteraceae > Stenotrophomonas > Stenotrophomonas sp. STK17_22. The sequence continues at coordinate 2,668,073 of NZ_CP197010.1, read as the reverse complement.
CCACAACGTTCCGGCCGCCGACCGTGCCGAATGGTTCGAAGAGATGTACCTGCCGCAGGATGCCTTCGACTGGGCATTGAACGTGATGGTGGTGCACAGCGGTGATCGCACCATCCTCATCGATGCCGGCCTGGGCATGGACCCGGACCTGCAGCTGCCGCGCGCCGGCCAGTTGATCCGCCGCCTCGGTGCCGCCGGTATCAACCTGGGCGAAATCACCGATGTGGTGATCACCCACATGCACATGGACCACGTCGGCGGGCTGCTGGTTGAAGGCGTGAAGGAACAGCTGCGCCCGGACCTGAAAATCCACGTGGCCGCGGCGGAGGTGGAGTTCTGGAAGTCGCCGGACTTCAGCCGCACCAACATGCCGCAGGGGTTCCCCGATGCGCTGCGCGCCACGGCCAAGCACTTCTGGGCCGAGTACAGCAGCTACGTGCACACCTTCCAGGACGAACAGCAGATCGCGCCGGGCGTGATGGCCCGCCGAACCGGAGGGCATACCCCGGGCCACTGCGTGGTGCGCGTGGCGTCTGCCGGGCAGGCCCTGACCTTCGCCGGTGACGCGGTGTTCGCGGTAGGCTTCGACCAGCCGAACTGGCACAACGGCTTCGAGCACGACCCGGAGGAATCCGCGCGCGTCCGCATCGCCCTGCTGAAGGAACTGGCAGGCACCGGCGAAATGCTGGTGGCCACGCATCTTCCGTTCCCGTCAGTGGGCCGGGTGTCGCTGGAGGGCGAGACCTTCCGCTGGGTGCCGGTGTTCTGGGACTTCTGATCGGGTCCTGCGGCCGTTGCGCAGGCAGACGTTCACGATCGGGGCGCATCGGCGCCCCGGTCGAATCCCGCAAGAACGAGGTCGACAATGGATGCCATCCACGCGTGGCGCGGATCTACTGGATGGAGGTGGGCAGTGCCAGCCGCTGCAGCTTGTGCGGGTTGCGCTGCACCAGGATCTGCGTGATCCGTTCGCCATCGGTCTCGAAGGCCATCGCCGCTTCCAGCTCGCCATCGAAATAGCGCAGCAGTCCCAGCCGTCCGTTGAGCATGGCCGGCACCATCCGCAATTGCGCGCTGCGCCGCAGGTGCGGGGCATACAGCAGCTGGGCAATGCGTGCGCCCCCGACCATCGGCTTGGGGAAGCTGGTGACGATGCCACCGCCATCACCCACCAGCTCGGCCGACTCGGCCATCAGCGCCTTCATCGTACGGAAATCGCCGCTGGATGCGGCCTCAGCGAAGCGGCGCAGCAGTTTCTGGTGCACCTCCTGCGGAACGTTGTAGCGCGGGCGCTCCTGCCTGAGCTGCAGGCGTGCGCGATGTACGATCTGCCGGCAGGCGGCTTCTGTCTTGTCCAGGGTGCGCGCGACCACCGCGTAGTCCTGATCGAACACGTCGTGCAGCAGGAAGGCTGCACGCGCATCCGGGGCCAACCGCTCCAGCACGCTTAGGAAGGCGACCGACAGATCGCTGGCGGTTTCCAGCACATATTCAGGGGTGCTGGTGTCATCGGTCAGCAGCGGTTCGGGCAACCACATGCCGACATAGTGTTCGCGCGTATGCCGTGCCAGGCGCAGGCCATCAATGGCGCGACGGGTGGTGGTGGCCACCAGCCAGGCTTCCGGATTCTCGATCTGTGACGGGTCGGCGCCATGCCAGCGCAGCCAGACATCCTGCACTACGTCCTCGGCTTCGTGCGAAGACCCGAGCATGCGGTAGGCCACGCCGAACAGGCGCGGGCGGAGGCGGGAGAACAGCGCAGTGGAATCGTCCATGCCAGCGTAGACGGGACAGGTCCCCGGATTGTGACACCCGGGGACCTGTCGTTGGTGCCAGCGCCGGACGTGCGATCAGTGCGGCGGCAGAACCGCCGGCTTGCCGATGTCCTTGATCAGGAACACCACGAACTTCGCCGGCTCGGTAGCGCTGGCGTTACGACCCACGGTGTGCAGATCGGCCGGGCCTTCATGGAAGGCCTCGCCCGGGCCGAGGGTGACTTCCTTGCCGCCGGCCACGCCCATCACGATCCGTCCTTCCAGGACATAGACGAAGCCATGGGCATCGTGGCGGTGCACCGGATCGGCGCCACCCGGCGGGTATTCCACGGTAAGGATCAGCGCTTCCTTGCCGGGCTGCTCCGGCAGGGCGCGGGTCATCACCTCGCGTACCAGGGGCTCGGGCGAAGCAGGGGGCGGGGAGGCGGCAGCGCTGCACAGTGGCAGCAGCGCAAGCAGGGCCAGAACAGAACGACGCATGGCAGGTCTCCAGTGCGGTAGGGGAGGGCCGCTGCATGGGGCAGCGGCGGATCGATCAGGCCAGGCCGGCCTTGTCCAGGCCAAAGGCCGCGTCCAGGATGCCGGGCGTGGTACGGAAGGCGACGTTGGCGCGGTTCCATGCGTTGATCGCCATCACCGCATGGGTCAGGTCGACGATCTCCTGCTCGGACAGCTGGCCGCGCACCCGCGCGTACAACTCGTCGGGCACACCCTGCGCCGGCAGCTGGGTCAGCACTTCGGTCCAGGCCAGGCAGGCGCGCTCGCGCGGGCTGAACAGCGTCGATTCACGCCATGCCGCCAGGTGGTGCAAGCGCAGTGGGCGCTCGCCGCGCAGGGTGGCCTCCTTCACGTGCATGTCCAGACAGAAGCCGCAGCCGTTGAGCTGCGATGCACGGATGTTGACCAGATCGATGATGGCCGCTTCGATCGAGGCGGTATGGGCGGCATGCGAGTACAGGCCGAGCTTCTTGAACAGTTCCGGCGATTGCGCGGCGTAATCCAGACGTGCGGTCATGGCGTGTTCCTGTAGCGAGTGAAGGACACAGCGAGGCTAGGCCTGCGCCCGCGCTGCCGGTAGGCCGTGGCCGGGCCGCACGCTGTTGCATGAAAAACACCAATGGCCTGTCACAGCGGCCGATGCTCGGCCGTCTGCCGGGCATGGACACCGCATCGCACCTGCGCACCGCATTCCGCCCTGCCAGCGAACAGGTCTGGCAGACCTTCCTGGCCGCACTGCGTGAATTGCCGCCCGATGCACGTGCGGTGCTGTTGCTGCACGACGTGCTGGGCGCTGGGTTCGAGGACATCGTGCCCCTGCTGGGGCTCGACCTTTCCGCATGCAGGCAGCGCCTGGCGCTGGCGCGGAACCACCTGCACGCACACCGTGCCCGCCTGGAGCCAGGCCGCCCATGAACACCGCACAGCCCAGCCCGGCCAGCGACGGCCACGATGCGCTCAATGCATCCTTCTCCACCAGCTACGCCGGCGTGCTGGCATTCATTGCAGTGGCGGCCGAGGGCAGTTTCGCGCGCGCGGCCGACCGCCTTGGCATCGGCCGTTCGGCCGTCAGCCGCAGCGTGCAGAAGCTGGAAAGCCAGCTGGGCGTTCGGTTGTTCCTGCGCACCACGCGCTCGACCACGCTGACCCGCGAAGGCGAGCTGTTCCTGGAGGGCTGCAACCCGGGCGTGAACTGCATCCTGCAGGCGCTGGAGGAAATGCGCGACCTGCGCGAGGGCCCGCCGCGCGGGCACCTGCGCATCAGTGCCAGCCACGGCTTCGGCCGGCGGGTGATCGCCCCACTGCTGGCCGCCTTCCGCGCCGAGTATCCGCAGGTCTCGGTAGAACTGCTGCTGGACGAGCAGGCCCCCGACCTGGCCGGTGACCGCATCGATGTGGCGTTCCGCGACGGCCTGCTGGAAGACAGCCAGGTGATCGCCAAGCAGCTGGTGCCGATGCAGCTGGTGGTGTGCGCGTCACCGGCGTACGTTCAGGCGCAGGGTCTACCGTCGTCGGTGGATGCGCTGTCCACGCATGCCTGCATCGGGCGGCGCCTGCCGGGTGGGCGCATGCAGCCCTGGGAATTCCGGGTCGACGGCACCGATGTGCACCTGCAACCCCCGGCCGCACTGGTGTTCAACGATGCCGACCTCGCGCTGCAGGCGGTCATCGACGGGCTGGGCATCGCCCAACTGCCCAGCTATCAGGTACGCGAAGCGTTGTGGGCGGGCAGGGTGGTGACCTGCCTGGATCGGCATGCGCCGCTCGATCGCGGCCACTACCTGTGCTACCTCAGCCGCCGCCAGCTCCCCAAGCGCGTACGGGCCTTCATCGACTTCAGCACGCAGCGGGTGCGCGCGCTCGAGCTGGATGTGATCTCGCATTGGGAAGCGCGCCAACAGGCCACGTCCATGAAGCCAGAGGCACAGCCCGCCTGGGCCTGAAGCATTGGTGCGTGCCGGGCAACAGTGCGCGCCCCAGCGCGGACCTACTGCCCCGCGCCCACGCTGCCTACGATTCCAGCATGCCCGGCCACAGCCGGTCGCCCCTTCTACATTCCAGGAGACACGTCATGAAATTCCTCGTCATCGGTGGTACCGGCCGCATCGGCAGCAAGGTGGTTGAGCGCCTGCGCACCGCCGGGCATGACATCGTGGTGGCCGCGCCCTCCACCGGCGTGGATGTGCTGACCGGTGAAGGCCTGGACGCCGCCATGGACGGGGTCGACGTGGTGGTGGACCTCGCCAACTCGCCCTCGTTCGAAGATGCGGCAGTGCTTTCGTTCTTCGTGACCGCTGGTCACAACATCCTGACCGCCGCCGCCCGTGCCGGCGTACGCCACCACGTTGCGCTTTCCGTCGTAGGCACCGACAAGCTTGCGGCCAGCGGCTACTTCCGCGGCAAGATCGCCCAGGAGCGCCTGATCCGCGATTCGGGCCTGCCGTACACCATCATCCATTCCACGCAGTTCTTCGAGTTCCTGCCGGGCATCATCCAGTCCGCCGGCAATGGGGCGACCCTGCGCTTGCCCGCCGCCGACGTGCAGCCGATTGCCGCTGAGGATGTTGCCGAAGCGGTGGCACGCATCGCGCAGCAGCCACCCCGCAATGGCGTCGCGGAAATTGCGGGCCCCCAGCGCGCCGCGATGGCGGATCTGGCCAGGCAGTATCTGCAGCAGACCGGCGACCCGCGGCAGGTCGTGGCAGACGCCGAGGCCCTGTACTTCGGTGCGCCGCTGCAGATCGATACGCTGGTGCCGGTGGGGAAGGCGTGGCTGGGGCAGGTCGGCTTCGAAGCCTGGCTGCAGCAGTCCGGCCTGTTGCAGCGGCAGCCCGCCTGAGCAGCGAATCGATTGCCTGCCAATGATCGAGCTGAAGCCACCTTCGCCCGCCATGCTGGACCGCTACCAGGGCGACGACGTGCAGCCGCTGTACACCGGCCGCGTGCGGGTGAGCGGTGGCCAAGCCCAGCACGGGCGCGCGTCCGGCGTGGTGCGATCGGACGACGGTGCACTGGCGGTGGACCTGCGCCTGCCGCCGGAATTCGGCGGGCCCGGCGGTGGCTCCAATCCCGAGCAGCTATTGGCCGCAAGCTACGCCGGTTGCTTCCACGGCGCCATGGTACTGGTGGCCGCGCGTGCCGGCCTGCTGCTGCACAACCCCAGCGTCGAAGTGGCGGTCACCTTCGCCCGTGATCCGGCAGATGGGCTGTACCTGCTGTCGGCCGAGATCGTGGTCCATCTTCCCGGCATGGATGCGGACCTGGCCGGCGAACTGGTGCGCAATACCGAACGCGTCTGCCCATACGCCAAGATGTTCCATCGTGGCATCAGCCATGTGGTGCATGTTCGGGTCGGCTCGCAGGGTGCGCCTCTGTAGAGTCGAGCCATGCTTGTATGTTCCTCCCGGCTCCTACGCGGTATGTAGGAGCCAGGGTGGAGGGACCGTCAAGCATGCATCTGCGGATACTAGCCGACAGACGAGTCGAGCGATCCCCATCCCGCACACGAACGTCGATAAAGGATCGTACGGCCCCCAAAGGGGATCGTCGATGTAGGCAAGCTAACGTCGGTGCGGTACCACCCCAGCCCCTTAAAGATAGCTGGGAGCCGTACAAATGTCTGATTCTCTCGATATTGGCGTGGACGTGGACTCCAAGGAGTTCGTACCGGCAGTGGCCGACCGCAAGGCCGGCGACAGGATCGCCAACACCCGGGCCGGCATAGCCCAGTGGCTCAACACCTTGCCCCAGCGATGCCGGATTGGCATGGAGGCGACGGGGCGGTACTACGAGTTGTTGGCTCGGATGGCTGGCCAGGCAGGCCACGTTGTCTATGTGATCAATCGGCGCGCCAGTGCTGCGCCAGATGCTCTACATGGCCGCCATGGGGCTCAAGCGGTGTCGCCGGGGGCAACCGCTCTACGACGAGCTGTCAAAACGCGGTCACCCCAGCACCGCCGTCTTCAACATCCTGGCCAGAAAGCTGGCCAGGATCGCCTGGGGTGTCTTCAAAAGCGGCCGGGACTTCGATCCGGCCATGCTGAAGGTGGGTCAAGCCTGCTTCCAGCAGGCTTGACCACGAACATAGGATCTCGACTATTGCCTGCCATGGGCCTGACCCTGGGGGCGTTGGCCTGCTACTGCTCATCCTTCTGGCGTCTTCCCGCAGCCGATCCACACGGCAATGAGTCCAGCATCGTGCACGGCCGTGGCAGCTCGCCCGGACCACAGCGCTTGCTGACCACCGACGCAGCACCGTATCCGAGCGCCGCATGGCGCAGTTCCGCAGACCAGCCCACGGCGCGCTTTGGGCCTGTCTGGGCGGCTTTACCTGGGCATCAATACGCTGTCCACCAGGCCCACGTTTGCCAGAGGCGGCGCTGAAGATGACCGGCCAGCAGGCTCGGCCGTCGATATCGGCACGCCATGGACAGGCTTCACAGATCTGTACTACCCAGACGGGCATAGTGCCCCTTGGGTAGTCTGAGCGCGTCCATCCAGCCACGGGGTTTCCCCGAACGCCAGGAGGTCACTGTGCCAAGTTGGGACGAAGGAATGAAGTTGACGCGTCGCCAGGTGATCGCCGGCGGCGCCACGACCATGGCGATGTCCGCCGCACCGGGGGCATCATCGCTTGCCGCCGAACTGGCGGCGTCCCCGCCGCCCAGGCCGCCGGTCATCAGCACGGTGGCGTTGACGGTCAACGGCACGCATCGTGAGCTCGAGCTGGACACGCGGACCACGCTGCTCGACGCCCTGCGCGAACATCTGAAACTGACCGGCACCAAGAAGGGCTGCGACCACGGTCAGTGCGGCGCCTGTACCGTGCTGGTCAACGGTGAGCGCATCAATGCCTGCCTCAGCCTGGCGGTGCAGCACCAAGGCGATACCATCACTACCATCGAAGGCCTCGGAACCCCGGATGACCTGCATCCGATGCAGGCCGCCTTCATCAAACATGACGGCTACCAGTGCGGGTACTGCACGCCGGGGCAGATCTGTTCGGCGGTGGCGGTACTGGACGAGATCAAGCGCGGCGTCCCCAGCCATGCGCAGGCCGATGTCAGCGCACGGCCCCAGGCCACCAACATGGAAATGCGTGAACGCATGAGCGGCAACCTGTGCCGCTGCGGCGCGTATTCCAACATTGCCGAGGCGATGCAAGAGGTCGCTGGCGTTACCTCTGGAAGGGAGCGCTCATGAAAGTCTTCAGTTACGAGCGCGCGAAGTCCCCGGCCGAGGCCGCCAGGGCCGTCGCCGGGACCGAGGGCGCGAAGTTCCTGGCGGGAGGAACCAACCTGCTCGACCTGATGAAGCTGGAGGTCGAGACGCCCGTGCACCTGGTCGACGTGCAGGACATCGGCCTGGACAGGATCGAACCCACGGACGGCGGCGGCCTGCGCATCGGCACGCTGGTCACCAATACCGCGCTGGCCTCGCATGAGCGCGTGCGCCGCGACTACGGTGTGCTGACCCGCGCAATCGTGGCAGGCGCGTCCGGGCAGCTGCGCAACAAGGCCACCACCGGCGGCAACCTGCTGCAGCGCACGCGCTGCCCGTACTTCTACGACCCCCATCTGCCCTGCAACAAGCGCCTGCCCGGATCCGGCTGCGGCGCGCTCGAGGGGTTCTCCCGGCAGATGGGCGTGATCGGCACCTCGGACAGCTGCATCGCGACCTATCCGGGCGACATGGCGGTGGCCTTGCGTGTGCTGGACGCATCGATCCAGACCATCAAGGCCGATGGCAGCACACGCAGCATTCCAATTGCCGAGTTCCATCGTTCCCCGGGCGACACGCCACAGCAGGACAACGTGCTGCAGCGCGGTGAGCTGATCACCCACGTCACGCTGCCGGAACCGCTGGGCGGCCGGCACGTGTACCACAAGGTACGTGACCGCGCGTCCTATGCGTTCGCACTGGTGTCGGTCGCCGCGGTCGTGCAGCGTGACGGCTCGGCGCGATTCGCGTTCGGCGGGGTCGCGCCGAAGCCGTGGCGCATCGAAGCAGCCGAACCCCTGCTGCGCGACGGCGTCAAGGCCGCGACCCGGCAGGTGTTCGCCGGTGCCCGTCCAACGCAGGAGAACGCGTTCAAGATCGCGCTTGCCGAGCGCACCCTCGCAGCCGTTCTGGCCGAAGGAGAGCGCTGATGCCCCTCGAATTCAACGCCCCCGCCGGTGACAACCTGTTCGACAAGGCCAAGGTGGTCGGCAAGTCGACGCCGCGCATCGACGGCCCACGCAAGACCACCGGCACCGCCCCCTATGCCTACGAGCGCCATGACGTGGCGCCGAACCAGGCCTACGGCTACATCGTCGGCGCGGGCATCGGCAAGGGGCGCATCATGTCGATGGATGCCTCCCGTGCACGTGCCGCCCCCGGCGTACTGGCGGTCATCACCGCACCGGAGACCAAACCGGTCGGCACATCCAACTGGAACAATGCGCCACTGTTCGGCGGGCCCGAGGTCGCCCATTACCACCAGGCCATTGCCTGCGTGGTGGCCGAGACCTTCGAGCAGGCCCGCGCCGCTGCGGCGTTGATCCGCACCCGTTACGAGCGCGGCAAGGGGCGCTTCGATTTCCCAGCGCTTGCGCCGTCCGCGCCGCTGGCAAAGGGGCGCGGTGGCAAGCCCGACCGGCAGGCGCTGGGAGATTTCGACAGCGCCTACGCAGGCGCCGCGGTCAAGCTCGACGCGACCTACCACACAGCCGACGAAAGTCATTCGATGATGGAGCCGCACGCCACCATCGCCACCTGGGAAGGCGACAAGCTCACGCTGTGGACCTCGAACCAGATGATCGACTGGGCCAAACAGGGCATCGCTGCGATCCTCGGCATCGATCCCGACAAGGTGCGTGTGGACTCGCCCTATATCGGCGGCGGCTTCGGCGGCAAGCTGTTCATCCGCGCCGATGCAGTGCTGGCCGCACTGGCCGCCAAGCAGGTCGGGCGGCCGGTGAAGATCGCGCTGCAACGCCCGTTGATGCCCAACAACACCACGCACCGGCACGCGACCATCCAACGCGTCCGGATCGGTTGCGCGAAAGACGGCACGATCTCCGCCATCGCCCATGAGAACTGGTCGGGCAATATCAACGGCGAGGACGGCGAGAACGGCACCCTGCAGACGCCCAAGCTCTATGCAGGCGCCAACCGCCTGGTGGCCAACTACATCGCCACGCTCGACATGCCCGAAGGTAATGCGATGCGCGCGCCGGGCGAAGCACCGGGCCACATGGCGCTGGAAGTGGCGATGGACGAAATGGCCGAGAAGCTGGGCCTCGACCCGATCGCGTTCCGCATCCTCAACGAGCCCGAGGTCGTGCCCGGTGATCCGTCCAAGAAGTTCTCCGACCGCAACCTGGTGCGCTGCCTGCGCGAGGGCGCGGAACGCTTCAACTGGAACAAACGCAACGCCAAGCCGGCGCAGGTAAGGGAAGGGCACTGGCTGGTCGGGATGGGCGTGTCTGCGGGCTATCGCGGCGCACCGACGATGAAGTCGGCGGCGCGAGTGCGGCTTGACGGCCAGGGTGGGGTGATCGTGGAAACCGACATGACCGACATCGGCACCGGCTCCTACACGATCATCGCGCAGACCGCGGCCGAGACGATGGGCGTGCCGCTGGACCAGGTCCAGGTGACCCTCGGCGACTCCCGCCATCCGGCCTCCGCCGGTTCCGGCGGCCAGTGGGGCGCGGCAAGCTCCACCGCAGGCGTATACGCGGCGTGCGTCAGCCTGCGCCGCAAGGTGGGCGAGAAACTGGGCTTCGACGGCGACACCGCAAACTTCGCCAATGGCCGTATCCAGGCGGGTGCGCGGACCATCGACCTGGCCGAAGCGGGGACGCTTTCGGCAGAGGACGGCATTGCCTTCGGCAACTTCAAGCAGGGCTACGACGTCGGCACCTATGCAGCGCATTTCTGCGAGGTCGCCGTGCATGCCTACACCGGAGAGACGCGCATCCGCAGGATGCTTGCCGTATGCGATGGCGGCCGGATCCTCAATCCGCTGTCTGCACGCAGCCAGGTCATCGGCGGGATGGTGATGGGTGCGGGCGCGACCCTGATGGAGGAGCTGGTGGTCGACAAGCGGCTTGGTTTGTTCGTCAACCACGACCTTGCGGGCTACGAGGTTCCCGTACACGCCGACATTCCGCACCAGGAAGTGGTCTTCCTCGACACGCTGGACCCGGTGATCTCGCCGATGAAGGCCAAGGGTGTGGGTGAACTGGGCATCTGCGGGGTTGGCGCCGCGATCGCCAATGCGATCTACAACGCCACCGGTGTGCGCGTGCGCAACTATCCCATCACCCTGGACAAGCTGTTGCCCGGCTTGCCCGACGTGGGCTGACCCTTGCGCATGGACCGACCCGTGGCCTGGCCCACTCTGGAGGCCCCCGCGATCAGCGGAGGGGAGCTGTCCGCAGCGCCGGGCTTCCTCACCGAAGGCAGCCCGCGCGGCGTGCTCGAAGCGGCCGTGACGCGGCTGCGCGCAGGGGAGCACGCCGTGCTCGCGCTGGTGCTGGAAACCGATGGCTCCACCTACGCCGGTGCCGGCGACATGGTGCTGTTCTGCAACGGCAGCCAGGTCGGCTGGCTGAGCGGCGGATGCCTGGAGCCCGAGCTCGCGCGACGCGCGGAGCAGGTGAGCGCGGCAGGGCAGGTCGACTGGATCGAGATTGACACCCGCAGTGACGACGACCTGTTGAGTGGGTCCGCGCTCGGCTGCCGCGGCCGGCTTCGGATTGCACTTCTGCCGTTGCGCGCCATGACCGGTATCGACGCCGTGATCGAGGCTTGGCTGCGCGACGGCGTGTCACTCCAGCGCGACCTTCGCACGTCGGGGCAGATCGTTTTCCGCGCCGGCCATCGCGAGCAGGCATGGCAGCTGAACCCGATGGACGGGGCGCAGCCCTTTGGAGAAGCAGCGTGGCGTTTGCCATTGCCCCGGCTTCCACGGGCCCTGGTGTTGGGCGGCGGTCCCGAAACGCCCTTCCTGGTTCCGTTGCTGCGGGGACTGGGATGGCGGGTCAGCGTAGCCGAACGACGAGCGCGCTGGTCCTCAGCGGGGCAGGGCGCGGATGCACAGCTCCAGGTGAGCCCGGCCGAGGCCCTCCATGCCGACCCGTGCGACGCGGTGCTGGTGATGCACCACGATTTCGAGCTGGACCGCGAGGCGCTGGTGGCCCTGGTCGATACCGAGGTTGCCTTCATTGGACTTCTGGGTCCGCGGCGAAGGCGTGAGGACCTGTTCAAGCTGCTGACGCTGGATCAGCGCCACCGCCTGTCTTCCAGACTTCGATCACCGGTCGGCCTTAACATCGGCGGCCGAGGGCCAGAGGCGATCGCGCTCAGCATCGCCGCACAGCTGCAGCAATGGCGCAGCACGGCCGGCAGGTGACGTCCGCGCATGCGGTCGTGGTGCTTGCTGCGGGCGGCAGCACCCGGCTTGGCCAACCCAAGCAGCTGCTAACCCGGCAGGGCGAGACCCTGGTGCATCGCGTGGTTCGGCTGGCGCTGGAGCTCGCGCCAGTGCAGGTGCTGGTCGTGGTGGGCGCGAACGCACAGGCCGTCACATCCAGCATTGCCGGGCTGGATGCCACCCCGGTAACCAACCACCACTGGGAACGCGGCCTGGCCAGCAGCCTGCAGGTTGCTGGCACACACCTGCTGCCCGCGGTGGCTGCCGTGATGGTCGTGGCATGCGACCAGCCCGCGATCGAGCATGCTCATCTGCAGGCGTTGCTTTTGGGTGCCCGCGCTTCGGCGTCAGAGTGCGCTGGCACCCGTCACGGAAACGTCCTTGGCGTTCCTGCAGTAGTGCCGCGTGCATGGTTCAACGCTGCGGGCGCAACCGGTGACCGCGGCTTCGGAGCGCGCTTGAGGCAGCTTCCCATCGATGCCGTGCATGCCCTTCAAGCGCCGGAGCTGGGCCTGGATATCGACACGCCAGAAGATCTCGCGCGTGCGCGCCTTGCGGGCTGGATCGATGCCGGGAGGTGAGTCGTCGGCTACGATGGTGGCGCCGGCATCTGCGCCGGCGGGCAGGGGGACGCAATGGATATGCAGGCAGAGGGCGGATTCGATTCGTCGGACAGGACGAAGCACCAGGAACTGACCTTCCACTGGCTCTACCAGCGGGTGCAAGGGCTGGTTGAACATAGCATCTATCGTAAGGCGGGCAGGGTGGAGACCTGGTCGTTTCGCATCGGCATGGGTGCGGCGATCATCGGCATACTTACTGCTCAGCTTCCGGATCGATGGCTGCCTATTGGCGCAGTACTCCAGGTGGTTACTGCCTGCCTGGCAATCGAAATCGGGGGCTTCATTGTTGGGGGCGCCCTGGCGGCCCGCAGAGGCATCCGCCAATTCAGTCAGCCACGGCTGTCGCACGCCAAGGAGATGGACGGTGACTTCGCCCACTGGCAAGCGGTGGTTACCGAGCTTCGCCGTTTCCCTCGCATTGAGCGCGAGCGCCGCCTCAAGTATGTCAGTCAGCTGCGCAACAACATGATCGAGCGCATGGGCCTGATGTACGGCGGTCTGCAACGCCTTGGGCCATTCCCGCTGCTCATTGCGTTCTATTTGCAGTTCCGGGGATGGAAATGGGGCGACTGGGCAGGCGCCTTCGACGTCAGCCTGGTCGGCGGGTTGTTGATCCTCGCCATGGTGCTTCTGTACCTGTTGGGCTGGATGCTGATCAGCATGCGCATCCGCCTGGACACCTACGTCGCCTTGCTCGAAGGCTCCATCCACGAACCCGAACCCCCGCAGCCCGCGGCTCTGTAGAGTCGAACCACGCTCGACTACGGCACGCCACATCGCGCGCCCTCAGGCACATCGCCAGCGAGAACCTGCAGCATCCGGTCCATCAGAACAGGCTCTGGCACACCAGCCAGCACCTGTTCCAGATGATCCAATGGCTCCAACTGCCATTGGAGGAGCGCCCGCAACTGCACAACGGCGGGCGCCCGCTGCTCCGCGTCCAGTGAGACACGCAACAGCAGATGTCGCGAGCGCCTCTCCAGCAAGAGCACCGGAACGCCGTTGCAGCGAATCTGGAAAGAGACATCCCGTTGCCGTTCAACGAACTGGAAGCCCTGCCGAGGCCGAGCCTCCACGAACTGCACCGCTTGGCGGCGCAGCTGTGAAAAGCGATTGTCGGTGATGCTCTGGAACGCGAGCGCCTCGGGCACAGGCGGCGCCGACCACCAAGGTTGTGCCGCGACCACTGCCGTGAGGAGCAGCGCTGTGGCCGCCCAGCGGCAGCAAGCCACTCAGCCCTCCGGGCGCACCCGATCGATGGCATGCGCCGTGAGTCCCAACCCAGCCATGATCAGCCCTTCCATGACGCGCGGGCCGACGTATTGCTCCAACTCGCCGTTCTCGCGGGCACGCTGTGCGGCCAACAGGATTTCCAGCACCACACGAAGGCCGGCCAAGGAGCAATCGGTGTCTGCCAGAGCAATGCGCCGCCCAGGCATCTGATGGCGCTCAGGCCAGGGCTGGCCATCGGACGCGGCGCCGGAGCCGATGCTGTGCAGCAGGGCGATGAGCGTGTTCGGATCCAGCGCAGGACCGTTGGCAGGCGCGTCGTGGATCGGGTGCGGGGCAGGGGAGTGGGGCTGGTTCATGGCTGGGCTCCTTGCGTGCGTGCAGAAGCCGCCACCGATAAAGGTGGCGGACGATGCGTGGCTCGAAATCCGGTACGCGACTAGGCCCGGTGGGCACAAGGCCCCCACGCACCGCCCGCCATAGCCGGCCGACGGATTGCCAGCCGGCACCACAAGGCGTGGTGCCGGCTGGCAAGCGCAAACTACAGTCGCGTTACCGGGATTTCGAGCCCCGGCCACCGATGTATTGGTGGCACGAAAAGGAATACGCGCGGTCATGCGTGATGCCAATGCAGTAAGGCCGATGCCGACACCACTTTCAACATTTTCAGAATCGTTGCATGCGGCGCAATGAGGCTGGAGCCTTGCGCTGCAATGCTATCGGCGATGTCGGTAGTGCAGGCCTGCGGACTGTCGGCATCCGCACGCAGGGATCATGAGCGAGGCGGATGCGACAGGATTGCCAAAGGCCGCCAGGCGTCAGTAGCCCTTCAACGCGGCCTTGGTCCGCTCCAGCCAGGCGGCATTGTGGCTGCGCGCGTGGCGCGACCAGTGCTGGGCATCGTCGATGATGCTGGCGAACAGGCTACGGGCCTGCTCACGATCGGCGGGCTGCGGTTGCGCCATCAGCCACTCGGCGTAGAGGCAGCGGGCCGCCGCATCGTTTCCGCATTCAACAGCGCGCTCGAACGCGGCGCGGGCGTCGGGCGACTGGGTGGCTGCCAATGTCTGCGCATAGAGCAGGGTCTGTTCTGGCTTGCGGCGCACATCCGGATGGCGGGCAAACAGGCCGTCCAGCGTCCCGACTGCAAGTGCGGCGTGGCCGGACTCCAGGCGGGCACGGGCAAGGCCGGTCAGGATGTAGGGGTCGTCGCCCAGTGGCGAGCTTGCCGCCTGCTCGAGCAGGGTTCTGGCTTCCTCGGCTTGGCCGGAATCGAGCAGCGTCATGCCCAGGCGAACACGGTTCTGCACGGTAGGCGTGCGCGCCAGCTCGGCGCGAGCGTTGCGCAGGTCCTGGCCCGGGTCCATGAGCTGCTTGGCGGAACGGACGACCTGCCGGGCGCCGCGTGAGTGGCGGACTTCCGGGAAATAGATCGCGAGGAAGTAGACGACGCTGCCGAGCAGCGGGAACGAGAAGAGCAGGATGAGCCAATAGAGGCTCTGGCCCGAGCGGATGGCGTGCACCGCGAAGTAGATGGCCGCCAGTACGTGAAGTCCGATTCCGATATAGGGCATGTGTGCCGCCTCGTCCTTGTGGGGGCTGGAACTATAGTGGGGGAGGGGTGGGGCGCCAATGGGGTGGGGTGATCGGGCGTGACCCGTCACGTTAATATGATTGAATCCGGCGGGGGCGACCAAGATCCTTGCCCCTGGAGCCAAGATCCTCATCATCGGCAGAGACCACGCCGCCGGCTACGGACTCGCGCTACCATCTATCGGCAAACCACAGGGGGATATGGAATATCCACAGATCCTGATTCAGACTCAGTAGCGCCTGGGTTAAGGCCTGCCCGGGACAAGGCAATGAAGCCCATTTCCTGAGATCGAGGATGGAACCATGAAGAAGATCGCTCTAGCGCTTTTGATGGTTGCTTCAGGTGGTGTGAGTGCGGGGAATTTCACCAAGCCGATTACAGTGAATCTCCTGCCCGGCGGCATGATCGAACTGGCTAGCGATGTCATCTATACCGATGATGCAGGCCGAAAGTGGCACGCTCCAAAGGGCTCTATTGCAGATGGAGCGTCAATTCCGCGCATGTTCTGGAGTGTCATAGGCGGTCCGCTCGATGGCGACTATCGAAACGCGTCCATCATCCACGATGTCTACTGTGTTAGCCGCAGCATGCCGTGGAAGGAGGTGCATCGCGTCTTCTATGAGGCGATGCTTGCGAGCAAGGTCGACCCTTACAAGGCTAGAGTCATGTATGCCGCCGTGTACCATTTCGGACCACGCTGGAATGTATCAGTTCCGATAAAATCCAAAGATGTCGCCGCCGTTAGGCATGAGCTTGCGGATAAATCAGAGCAGCTTGGGCTTCCAGACCGAACCTCCGAGGTAAAGTTCACCCTGCCTGGGAACTCGGACATGCTGGGTAGCCTGAAGGGCGGCACTTCCAAGTCCATCCTTGTTTCATATTCTGCCCGGGATGTGATGGATCTTGATGGGGCCACACTGAAGAAGCTCCTCGCGTCCTCCGACTCCGTTCAATTTTTTGCGACGGCAGCTCCAGCGTCTTCGGCCAGCGCTGAAGACCTAGAAAAGATTAAGGAGTACGTGAAAAACGATCGCAGCCTTGACGATATCGAATCATTGACCTTTGAATAGGCTCGATAAAAGGCCCTAGGAGTCCGAAACCGGCCCCCGGGCCGGCCAGGTCAATTCGGTGCGAGGTTCGGCTCACAGTGAGTTCGTTCGAGACGTTCGCCACGGCGTGGCCGCGTGGCCGAGGGAAGCACCCCGGCGCGAGGAAGAGCCAACGTTGTACCGCCTGGACAGTGACCGTGCTGCCGCTGATTCTGCGAGCGTAGCGAGTGGAAGCGGCGGCGGCGCGGGCGCGGTCATGGCGGCATGCAGCGGGGGCGCCATCGTGCGCCTAGGTGAGCGCGCGCACGATGGGCACGTTCCCAGAATCCAAGCCCTACCCGCCGAGCTTCTGATTAACCTGACGCATCACGGGCAGCGGTCGCGCGGCGAAAACACCCAGCCGCCGGCTGCCGCCATCTGCCGATAGGGCTTCCCTGCGAAGCACTGTACGTTGCTCGATAGCAGGTCACCGCAACGGGAGCCGGGCAGGTTCTCCCAGCCACCGTCGATTCGGCGGATCGCCAGAACACGCGCTAACGGAATTCCGCTCAACCCAGCGATGGTTGCACACACCACAGGGTCGGGCAGGGCCCTCGCATGCCTGTAGTTGCTGATCGCTGAGCGGCCTACGCCAAGAGCTGCTGCGAGGAATTGATGCCCTGCATGTTCATGCCCCTTGACAGGCTGTGTTCAAGGGGAAAATGCATGCACCTGATGTTCATTGGCCTTGAACATTCCCGTCACCGCCCCCCCCACGAGGCCGCTGGCGGGTTCTTCTGGAGCTAGGAGGGGGGAAGGTGCAAGTGACATCACCGCGGATCCAGTGCGAGCGCAGCATCCATGTCCGCGTCAACGAGCGTGAGGCAGTCCTCAGCGACGACTGCCAGCCTCTTGAGATCTTCCGCAGCACTGCGGACAAATACCACAAAGGTGTCGCCCTCGTCCTTAATTGCCATATCAATAAGCTGAGCTACGAGCTGGGTTTGAAGCTCGACAATTTTGTAGCTTCTTCTGGCATCTTCCTCCAGGAGGACAAATTCTTCGGGAGCGAATCCGGCGCTACCGAGACGATGCAACAGCGCCACGCTCCTTGCTTCGATAGTAAATCGGTTCAAATCATCAAACGACGCAGCATCATTGGTGGCGCAGAATGCGTCGTGCTCGTATGTCAGTCCTATGAGCTTCAGCTTCATGACGCTGTAGCGTCGCCGCAACGCATCGCGCTCCTGCTTATCCTGGGCAGCTCGCTCGGCCACTCTTTGAAGATGTGCCTCGCGGGCATAGTTGTTGGCACCGATTCCGATCGCCCAAGTACCAAGCGCAGCTACCGCTCCGCAGAGGGCTGCGAGCCAATCCGCCGCGTTTCCTTTGGTACTAAAGATGCCGGTTGCCCAGCCGGCGCAGACTGCACCGATAGAGAAAGCAAACACAACAATTGCGCACAGCGCCGTTGTGGACACTTTATGCAGCTCCGTCTTCATTCCCCCTCCCGAGTCGCTCCTTTGAGGATGGGAATTCTGGCATGACCGACCGGGTGGTATGGGCATCGCGATATCGTTGAATTCCGTGCGCAGGGTGGTGGCCAGGTGCTTGACCGCTTCACCACTGAGCAGCTTTGGGCCTTGGGTTGGTCCGTCAAACGGACGGAGTTCGGCGTACTGCTGTCAGCGAAGGGCCATGAGATCATCGCGACCACCTGGCCCGTTGATCCGTTCGGCGAACACTCCGATTCGACCACAGAGCGCATCAGGGCTGCGGCGGGGGCGCCTGTGACGAGCGGGAGCGAGACACAGCCGACCACCGCCGCGGCGAACGGGAGCACCCTGATTGCAGTTGGTAAGCGCCCGCTGGGCACGTTCCCCGAGATGCCACCATATCCGGCCACCTTCTAATTATCGTGATGCGTCACACCCCCCCCTCTACGCGCGGCCCATCAACTACAATCCGCTCACCGATAAAGGACTGTTACTGGGCAGGGGGAGGGGCAGATGTTGGACGAAGTCATCAAGAGCGCCAGGGAGTACTTCTTGGATAGAGTGGCAAGCCCTTTGACTGGAGCTTTTGTTTTGTCATGGTGCATTTGGAACTACAAATTCATCCTAATTATTCTTTCAGATGAGCATGTAGTTCGAAAATTGCACCTTGTACGAGCAATAATATTTCCTGACTGGACGGCGACAGCCATCCAGGGATTTGCCGCTCCCCTGGCGACCGCGCTCATCTATTTGTTCTTGTACCCACGTCCAGCCAGACTTGTCTACGAACATACGCTTAAGGAAAGGCGGCGGACGACTGAAACGAAGAGGAAGGTCGAGAATGAAGACGTCCTTACGGTCGGCGACTCGCAAAGGCTGCGCGAGCAATACGCTCAGCGCCAAATAGCCCACCGGGCGGAAATCTCAAAACTTACAGCGAACATCGAGAGTCAGGAGGATCAAATCAAGCTACTTGCGGACAGAGCCGAGAAGGCTGTCCAAGAGCTGGCCGAAGCGCGAGTCGCCTCGGATCCAGAAGGAAGACTCGCTGCATTTGATGCAGCGGAGATGTTCAACCTGGAGCACGAACTGGCAATTGCCAATGGAAAGATCGAAGAGCTCCAGAGTCAAATAGACTCCGCATCCAGCCAGCGCAGCCAAGAAGGGCTGTTTGACGAATGGTCCTCCGAGGAAAAACCAAGCCCCCCCAGTAATTTCACTTGGCCACATCCAGATTCCCGCGTCTATCACGCCATGCGTCGTGCACTGCAGAAGCTGGCCGAGTCGGAATATCTTGTCTTTCCCTCTGACTACAACAAGGAAGCTGGAATCTCAATCGGGTTCGCGCGATACATATTTGACTTGCTCGCTGATGCGCACTTGGCCACTTGGGAGGCAACGAACTCGGAAGGGGATTCCAAAGGATTCAGAATTTCCCCCAACGGAATTGAGGTGCTTCTGTCAGAAGGCTGGACCGGAGCGAGCAGGGCAGTGTAGGGGCGACGCCCCTACGGAAGCGCTTCACACGCGCTGGCGCGGCCTCGGCCCACGGCTCAAGTAGACCACATTGGACACCTCGGCGTCGGGGCCGGGATCACGCATGCCGAACCGTCGTTCTCGGCGAATTTTGAGCGCTTCGGCTAGGCAGATTACGCTGGATTTCGACGTGGTCGAGGCTTTCCGTGCAACCAAGGTCCGGGGAGCCGCCTCCGCCATCATCAGTCGCCATTCCCGCGCGATGTTGCAGGTCAGGGACCACCAGGTCATGTCGCAAGGCTCCAACTGGTGACCCTCAGAGGTGAACATGTGCCCAGCTTGGAATCCGAAACCGACCCAAGGGCCGGCTCATCCTTGTCGGGGGAACCAACAGGGAGGCAAGAGCCAAGCCAGATGTCTGCCGCACCGAAAACGCCCGGCCTCTAACGCATTGATTTTAGAAGATATGGATGGGGTGAGCTTAGCCTCTTCCTGGCAGCTTCCGTCCACCAAAGATGCCCGATATTTCCGGAAGTCCACCAAAGATGCCCGATATTCCCGGAAGTTCACCAAAGACGCCCGGCATTTCCAGAAGTACATAAATAACGCCCAACAGTTCCGGAAGCCCATAAAACACGCCCACGACTGCCGGGGGTTCATTAGAATTGCCAATTAGCCCACGCGGCGGCAAAGCCTCCCCTTGTGTTGCGTACTCGCATGAAGGCTACTGCCGTTCGCAGTCCGGCACGAGACAGTGCCGTTGCCCCAATGATGGCAAAAATTGCTAAGAACTGCCTGCCTTAGGATTTCTGCTGGATTCTAGCTGTTTTTCGAGGTGTCACCCAGGCGACCCGGACTTCTCTCAAGGAACGGGCGGAACCCTGAAGCTCGATGACCGGATACCCACCTGAAGGCAGTACATCCTTCGGATTCAGCTTGAACACCCTTGCAAGCGTCAACGCCAAGCCTTCCTCATAAGCGGTTGCCAGAACCCACACAAGCGCGTCGACCAAGGCGGATCTTCCCTTAATGCTGTCCAATACCGAAGCGACGATTACGGAAGGGGACCTATCCGGCTTGTCGTTCGCGATACCAAAGGCCGCAGCGGCCAGCTCCAGCGCTGTGCCGCACGCTAACGTTACCATCGGGTCGACAACCGAGAGATTGAGCCAAGTCGCGCCGCTGGCAGAAACACCATAGGGAGCTAGGAACGACTCGTGCCGCTCTACCTCAGTGGGTCCTTGGGTGTCGTAGTGCGTTGAGCGGAAGCTCAGGACAGATAGGCCTTCAAGTCCGACCCTGGCGCATGCCGCTGCAGTGGCCCGCGTCAAAGCATCGTAGGCCATCAATGGGAGCGGAGCGCACATGAGGCCCGAGTTGCCGCCAATCATTGCCCAGCCCCAGAACGCCCCTGGCTCCGGATCGTCAGCGGATGGCTGGAAAGCCTCATACCTTACGTGAGCATTGCCATCGTCCTGGTGGACGGGCGGCATAGGAGTCGTTCTATCAATCAGGCGCGCCAGAGCTGAAGGCCAGCTTTGCGCATCACTGGGGAAGTGAATCACTCGGCCTGCCCGCTGGCGTGATGCCCAATGAAGGTAGTCATCCACCCACTGCGACACTTCACGAGCGGGAAATTGCCTGACGTCCAGTAGCGCTGTGTGGGCGTCGATTGGCTGAAATCCACAAGTACAAGTCCCGAGACCACCGGAGTGGTCAAAACTGGTGCCCAGCGTCCTTCCGCATGCCTCGCAGTGGCTGATGAGCTTCTCGCCATGCCAAGGGCACGCAGAGATGGAAGGAAGGAGAAATAGTGAACAATGGTAGCCGTGAAGTGCGCATGCGGGGCACCGCATATATGGAAGCTCACTACCCGCGAGAAGTCGAAGTGATTGAACTGGAAGCCACGCGGCCGGATTCCATAGATTCTTCGTTGTGACGTCACGGACTTCGATGGCTGACGCAAAAGTATCCTGCACCCGGCCCGGCAGAAGCAAAGGGCGGAGCATGGAGCGCCCAGTCTTACGCCTCACCCCCATGATCATGAGTTGCTCACTTGTTGGCATGCCCAGTGCAACGATCCGCTGCAGCACGCCGTAGCCCGATATGTATGGATAGAACTCATGCTCTGCGCCGACAATCCGAGGCGTAGAAGGATTTACGGCGCGAGAGCTATTCATTGCTTCCCCCTACCTGGTTTGCCGTATTCTGTATCTTCTCAATGATGGCGATTGCCTTGTCGGACATCTTCTCGCGCATGCGAATGAACTCGGTTCGCAGGTACCCGACATGCACAAGCGCAGCACGGACGTCAGATGGAGTGAAGCGTTCGAAACTCTGCTGAAACCAAGCGTTCGTTAGCAGATTCCGCACGGTCGATGTGAAGGAGCACATCGGCCAGCCACTATGTTCGGGAAGTCCCACCTCCCTCCGGAGGGCGGACACAGCATCGCAAATCATCTCCGTTTCAGATTCCAGCCGCCATCCGCGATCAAATGCGTCGGTGGCGAAGTATCTAGAAAATGGCATGTCCTCTGTCGGCCACCATGCTGCGCCGTCGTAGCGCGACAGGGCATGCCTGACCTCATCTCGCGCCGCAAGAGGAAGAAATGGGGCTGAGTCCAGAAACCACCGGCGAACAACATGTGACGGATGGTGCTGCCACATGTCGCCAAGCTCGATGCCCTGCTGGTCACTTTGGTACACAAAGACCAAAAAGAGAGTAAGCCTGTCCTTGCTCATCAAGTTATCAAGATCTTCTAAGCACTGAAACTCAAGATTGGTGAGCCGTTGAGCACTGTCGATGAACAATACGTACCTGCGTACGTCGGCGTGCCCACACGCGGCGCGCATGTGATTGTGTATTCGTGCCCTCAGCTCGTGAGGCCTGGCCGATGACCAGCGCGGCATTCCCAGTTGATGTGAAAGCGCGTGCCAGAAGCTCAGCGGGCTCCTGCATGCATCTGAGGTTGCGACGATTGCCCTGGCCACACCTGCGCGGCGTCCGTCCTCCACGAGCCAGCGCCAGTCGGTTTCGACTAGATAGTCTTGCGCCGTGGATTTGCCAACCCCGCTCTCTGAGTAAAGAGAGCACCCATGATGACCCTGCTGAATGTTGTACAGAACGAAATCCGCCATGCGTTCGACAGGCTTCGTGTTGATACGGTAGCCAGACTCAATGAAAAGTGGATGGTCGGGGTCAAGGCGACGGACGGCCATGATGGCCTCCGCAAGGTCCGATCTAGTCATCAAGATTCACCTTGCCTCCCCGGGGGACTCTTACCGGGATGTGAGCTGGCTGGGACCGAATGTCGGGCAGACGGCCGAAGTGCAACTGCTGCAAGCGCGCAAGTTGGTCGACTGCGGGTTGGGACGTGTCTGCAGTAGATCGAAGATGCGCTATGAAGGCTTCAATTGCACACTCCACGCCAGCGATTGAGAAATCACTGCGCTGTTTGGACCAACGACAGATGATCCTTCGCGTCCTCTCGTCATGCGGCGCGCGCGACCAAGGCGCTCGCGCGGTAGCCACTCCGAATGGCACGGTGGCACTTTGAAGTAGCACGATTGAACGAAGATCGCGCCTATTCACGCGCGCAAGAATCCTGGTGCCAATCAGTCCCCATTTATCGTTAAGGGAAGGGGATCGGTAGTCCGCATACAAGTAGGTGACATGGGGCAACTCCCCATTATCCTTGTTGCCTTTTACGGGCAGGCTTACGATTGTCGAAGCCATATCTGCAGCATCCAGGCCACAGGTTTCCGGCGCAAACGCAAACGCTGACTCTTTGCGATTCGTGAGATACGCTAGCGGCGTCATCTGTCCGAGTGCGGAGTGAGGCGTCGCGTTGTAGTTGGCTATGATGACGTCCAGGAGCTCCTCGAGAAGGTGCATCTGGATGGGATGGGCATCCGGAGAGAAGTTGCTGATCCTGATCTTGTTTTCCCCCAGCCGTTTGGCGGGCTCAAAACCGCCGGGGATCTTACGCAGCGCACCACGTTCCAAGCGCGAGAAGAATTGCTCTACAATGGGTCGTGAGCGCGGTGTGTGCGACTTTCCGAAGATCATCACACCTCCCCGAGCCCTGCAGAATGCTGCTTCGAGTGCATGGGCCGAGTGCGCAAGGAAGTTGTCCAGTGCGACAGCGGCCGAGCGCGTGACTATCGGCGTTGCTGCCTGATAGACGGGCATTCCAGCGCCAGGTGCGTAGAAGAGGTCCGGGATCGTCAGGTCCCTGGGAGCCCAGGGTTCCATTGACTTGGACAAGCAGAGCGCTACATCAAGATTGTCATAGCTCTGGCCGACACAGAGAAGCCATCCCGTTACCGCCCTGGATTCAGTCTCTATTTCGATGAGAAGCCATAGCCGTGACACTTTGCGCGTAACACGCGCGCCATTGGGCATATCGATGGAGATCTTGCATTCAACATCGATTTGGTGCGCGTCAAACTCCGTTCTGGCGAACAGGCCCATCCGTACTGCTTGCTCCAAAGCGACAGGAGCGTTCGATGCCGATTGAGGTTCATAAAGGTCCACGTCGGCTACTGCCGACTGCCGCCGCTTGAGCAAAGCAAGCAGCGAGCGCTTCCCCTTGCCAGGATCGTTCAGGGGGAATTTGTCCTCCAGGTTGTGCTGCTTCAGCTCCGCAAGGACTCGTTGGTGCAATTTTACGAACGCGCTTGGAGGGCGGCCCGGCGGCAGATGGGTTGCAAAGCCATCGATCAAGGCTTTAACACTCGGCACAGCTTCGGAGACTTTGTGCCACGCAAATCTTCCTGGAACCAGCGGCAATTCCGCGGGTTCGAAGGAAAGCTCAGTCGAGTAACTGCCCCATGGAATGCATACGCGAAATCCGTGCGGCATGCCATCGTGGGCTATCGTGGGCGCTTTCATTGCCATGCGCTTCAGGCGTTTGTGGCAGATTCCATATCTCCGGGATATAGCGGTGATGGTGGAACGGCCCAGAAGCAAGGCGGTGAGTGCTTCCTTGGCCACGCGGAACTTGGAGAGATGATCTGGTGCAATATCAACCGGATGTGGGGAGTACCACTCGTCGAGTGTCGCCTGATCATAGATTTCGTACCTAGCCATGACGCACCTCCACGAGGGCATCCGGATCCCCTGGGCGATAGTCCACGAGTTGTACGCGGCCGGTGTAGACGAGGCTTGCCACTGCGCAAGCCACTGCGAACCGGGCCTGGCCCGTCTGCAGTTGTAATGCGCTCATGGTGAGGCGCTCAACGTTCTGGAGCATGTCCTCAATCCTCACTTCCAACTGCCTGGCCCCCGCGATCTTTGCATTGGCCCAGACAAGCGGAAGTAGTTCGTAGGCAACAGCGACCTCGCTGGCGCGAGATGCCAGAGAGTTTTCGTGGACAAGTCGCAATACGAGCCCTTGATTCAAGGCCATGTGGATGAGCTCGTCATCTGCGGGAAGCTTGACTAAGCCAACGCTCAGTGAAGCCACCCGTTTTGTAGGGATTACAAACTGGTAGTGCTGGGTGCCATCCCTCCGCCCGACCCAGAAGCTCAACTCAAGGTCGCGCTTCTCGCCTACCGTGATTCGACGCGGCCTCTCAACATACATCTCCACCTGGGGGTCAAATTCGAGCATCAGCGCCTGGCAAAAGTTGACCAGGTCGGCCACCGTTACGGTCCGCCCATTCTTCGGGGACTGAAATACAAAGATTTCGCGGCGGTCGCGCTTGCCGCGTGCTAGCTCGAGAGGGGAATGGGGCAGATGCCCCTCACGGCGGTCTTCGTCCGTCGGTTTGGCGGTCGCGCTTTTTCCTGCGGTCATCATCCTGCTCCTCAGCCGTCGGCTTGCGAACGTCTGCCCGGTCTCGAGATTGGAACAAGGTGCCCATTCAGGTTCGCCTCCGCCATATGAGATGGGGAGGAAATGGGCGCACCCCTCCGCGCGAACGGGAAGTCGCTTGACTTTGTCAAGGAAAAGGGTGAGCCTCAGGGTACAGGCTGAGTTTCACCACCATCTGCTCCAACAGATGTCACTTGCCCCCGCGCCAACGGGGGCAAGTCATTTCCAGGGTTCGGAGATGTTAGTTTCCGGCTCTTGGTACTCTCCTCGGCGCTCGGCGAGCGCATCTTCGGGGACGTCTTGAGTCTGTTCTTGAAACGCTACAAGCCCGGCCCCTTGAGTTTGGGTTGTGGGGCGTCATTCCTGGTTGGGCTTCAGAGCAGCCGCTTCATCTTGCGGGGTGCCAGATACTGCCGGCGGACTGATTGCGGCCCTCAGCCCAACCATCCAGTCGGCGATGTCCATCGCAAAGGCAAATTTGCCGCGGCGGCCGGGCACTTTGAATATCTTCACGGGCAAGGTTCCGCGTGCCTCTGCTTGGCGGAGCGCGTGGCTGGAGCGATAGCCAAGAGCTCGCGGCAAGTTTTCATAGCCGATGAGAGGCCCGAAATGAAAGGTCAATTCTCTTTCGATCTCACGGCGTTCCGGGGCCAGGATTGATTCGTTGGTCCGCTCCGTCATGGCGTGGTCACACCCCGTCGCTTGTGTCCTCCTGATTCTGCCCCTCTAATACGGATGGTGGAAGGAGTAACAAACTCGCGTTTCGTTACCCATCAAAGGTGAATGGGGAGGGGCACGGCCATGGCGCTCAAAGAGATACCCTTTTACGGCGAGGCGCGACTTGCCCGCATGCGTGCAAGCACGAGCATACTTCCCGCCAACCGAGCCGTGCCGTACTGCCTGCGATCACTCAGTGTCGGATTGTGGTTTGAATGCTTGCGAAGCCGAATGGGCCTATCCAGCGCATACGCGCTCGGACAGTCGATATCCCCGGAGCGTCCCGGCTGCCACTCCAATGTGTGGGTGAAATATGCCCATGCGGAACACGTCCCGTCCCAGGCGACGCAGGCAGCAGCCGAGGCGCGCTATCCCGGCTCCCGCATGGTTCTATGTTCACCGGTCTGGGCCGCTCTGAATGTCCACGAGGCACTTGGCGGTTGTGGAGAATCAATACTCATGTCGCTCAGTGCACCTGTGCAACTGGAAGTGTTCAGCGGAGCGAGCTTGCGAGCCGGCATGTTTGTCCGCCGAGACCGTCGGTTACGAGAGATCACCGAGGGCTTGTGCGGGCTGGGCACTCTGGATAGCCTGGCGGCACTAGTGGTGATGTTGAGGGTCGCCCATGAGCAGGGCAGACGGCATGACTGCTTTGCCTTGGGGCGTGCACTGCACGATTGCCTGCTACTGGTGGGGCAGGATAGTCCCATCCAGCTTATTGCCGAAGAGCTGTTCTGGTACTTCAGCCATTTCGTGCTTCCTTTCACAGGGTGCCGGGGTGTTCGGATTGCATCGTCGCGACGCCGCTTGCTCCTGCAGCATGAGGTTCTCTCCCGCCTCGTACTTGAGCTTGAAGACAGCGGGTTCGACTATCTCCCAGGCATGCGTCACCCGCTCTTGCGGGTAGTCCGCAATCAGCAGCATGCTCCGTCTTTGCGCTTCTTCTCGCCCGGCGTCGGACCCTGCAGCGCAACATCGCGGCAGATGGCGCGGTAGCGCTATCAATACAGAGTCTTGTTGAGACGAGGAGGCATCCAGGATGGTGAGCGCAGAGACTAAAGGCTCGACCGATTACGAAATGAGCCGCTTGTGGTGGGCGGCACGGCTGTCGCAGTCGAGTAGAGGCTCAAGATGATTGCCTATCTTGGTTGGGGGTCGCTGGTATGGCAACCCGACGGTCTACCGGTTCGTGGACAGTGGCTGGCAGACGGGCCAACGGTTTGCGTAGAGTTTTTAAGGCAATCCGGCAATGGACGGCTTACGTTGGTCATGCATGCGGCCGCGTCTGCTGTCACCTCCTTCTGGGTTGAGGCTGGTACCGACGACGAGGGCGACGCCAAGCGAGCCTTGCGTGAGCGGGAAGCCATTCCCTCAAAGAACATGGAGCGACACTTGGGGGTCTGGACACATGGCTGTCCAGCACCGGCGAGTATTCCTGGGCTCGCTGACTGGGCCGCTGCTCGCGGGATTACCACTGTGCTATGGACGGCGCTGCCACCGAAGTTCAACGGGGAAAATCAACGCGTCCCATCAGTGGAAGAAGCAGTTGCCTACCTCGCAAGCCTCTCAGGGCAAACTGCGACGCTCGCAGAAGAGTACGTCCGGCGAGCCCCGCCCCAGATTGACACCGTCTATCGTCGTGAGTTTGCTGCACGTCTAGGCTGGCATCCCCTTCCGAAAGGGAGCTAACTGCGACGTGCGTGTGATAGCCGATGGCCAAACTCCGGCAATGGCCAGCACCGTTTCTCACCTTGGGCCGACTTGGGCCGGAAGGCCCGGCCCTGTCAGCGCTGCCCGGGGCTCCGGCTCAACAACTGGATGAGCAGAAGCCACTTGTGTGTCACTTTGCCGGCGGAGGCAGCACAACGATGAGTGCCATCCATGGGGCGATTGCCAGAACAGTGGCAATGTACGCGTACTTCAAACAGCTGAATTTTGACGAGAGAATCTTGGAATTGCGCCAACATTGACCCAGGAGGTCTTCCTCGAACTCCATCAGCGTACGCTCCGCGCACTTCTGCAAGAACTCGTGCTCGGCCATGCTCGACACCCGTTCAAAGAAGATGAGCGAATTTGACCCGCCTCGCAGTTCCGGAAAATATCCGTACCACAGGTGCCAGAAGCTAACAGTAAGCGGTGTAAGGAACAAAACGCCCACAACCGAGATCAGGGCCGTTAGTTCATCAAGTTTCGGCAGCCGCGTCGCGATCATGGCAAGCATGCCCAGGTTGATACCCAGGCCGACCGAGAGTTTTGTGTCTACACGGGAGAAGAAGCCCAAGACCAAATTCAGCTGCTGCCAAGCGGCACTAACGCGGTCGCTTTGATTTGGCGGGTGGCCGCCAGAATTTTGAGGTTCTTGCACGGGGTGAGTTCTCTGTCTTGAGGGATACGGTTTGTGTTCGTTTGATGGCAGATCGAAGACCGCAGATGTCCAGCGTTCCGCAGCAGCGCGCTCCTGCAGCCGCACAATCCTCAAGGAAAGCTGTGTCGGCCAGCGCACATCGGTGCTGTTCCAAGATGAAAGTGACCAGGGCCGCAGCGTGGTCGCCACATGCAGTGATCGCACCGTCAGGATCGCGGCCACATGGGCAGACTGGGGGTCTCCCGACCAAGGTTTCAGTGCGCGTCGACACCCGAGCAAGGAGTAGTTTGCCGTGCCAGAGCTCGAGCCTCCGCTTCTGAGGGCGCGAATCCTTGCGGACCATGAACTGCCCCGCGAGCACATCTGCCTTGAATGCCGGACCCAGTCGTTCGGCTGCCTGCTCAGCATTGGCCTGATGCTGCGCAGCACGACCGTGCGCGCGGCCGTTCTCCGCTCCAGGAAAGACCCGGCGGGCGTTCGCGCCGATCTGGTAGGTCAGGTACTGGTAGACCGTGGCCCACCAATGCCTCGCTGCTGCTTCGTCTTGGATCCGGCTCGGATTGTCTTCTCCCCAGCCGAGGCAGAAGCTACGGTCACCGTTGATATGCCGATCGGGACAGAACCCCGGCAGCATGCCGGGGTCGGCGATCTCGCGCACTGAGACGTGCTCGCCTGCAACGGAGACGAGCAATCTAAATGCGTACTCGGCTCCGCCGGCCCGAACCACTGTGATCCCAACCAGCCCCCCGACAGGGTCTACGATCAACGTGGCACCGTAGTCCGGTGCCACGCGCTGCAGCAGCTCCAAAGGCCTTGGCGTCACGTCGCGGCCACATGAGGACGGATCGGCTGCGCGAGCGCAGGAGCCACTGCGGGTGCCACTTCAGCGTAGTGTGCCTCCAGTGTTGCCTTCGCCACGCGGTCCCCGGATGCGGCGAGTTCCTCCACCGCTGCGGCATAGTCTAGGTTCGCCGCCTTTCGCTTGTCGGTAAAGACGGTCCGTATCGCGGCGCTGGCGGCCTTGTAGGCATTTTCACCAATGGCCGTCTCCACACCGTCGCAGAGTCGTTGTTGGGCTTCAGATTCCAACACCGCTCGCCCCGTGGCACACCGCGGAAGGCTCCCCTTCATGCCCAGGCGGGAAATGGCAAGGGGGCCAAGTTCGAAGCCAATGGCCAATCCCAGCTCTGCCACTTCCGCGCCTTCGGCGCTCAGTTGCTCCAGGGCAGTGGAGAAACTGCTGCGCAATGCACCCGCGCACTGGGCAGCGGTGCTGACCGTGTCCTGCGCATCTGTCGTCTGTGACGTGCCCTCCAGCAGCACCCCATGAAGGCAGTCGCCAATAAAACGGACACGACGCCCTCCAAAATCCTCGTGTACGACCGCATCCAGCTCAGAGCGCAATACGTGCAGTGTTCGAACCAGATGTTCGGGATCCTCCTCTAAGTGCTTGTCCACGAAGTCGGTGAATCCGTCAATGTCGGCATAGATCGAAACGCCATCAAATCGCCTTGAGTTCGCCGCGCTGAGCAGGGAGAAGTCCAGATCAGAAAGCGGAGGCGTCGGTCGACTGAACTTGAATTCGCCGATAGGGAGCTCGGCCTGTTCATCTTTCCAGAGTTCGATGATGCGCGACTTGGAAATGCCGAGTGCAGCGGCCTCGACGCATGCGGAAATCTGAGCATCGGTCAGCGAAGTGGTGCGGTCCTTGTTGCCGGTCAAGGTAGGCAGTTCAAGCACGGCACGTGCGCCGTGCGTCAGGTAGATGCCTTCAGCCCCTCCATGCCCGGCACACTTGGCCGCCTGATTGGCTGGGGAGCCTAAGAAAAGAGGTTCTCGGCTGGCGCGACGACCATTGTTGACGGCCAACGCCATCCCGCTGTCAATGCCGACACGAACCTGGGCATTGGGGATGTGCGCGTCCGAGTCGCCCGTTTCAGCCAGCACATCGATGGCGAGCTGGGCGATCGCAACCGCGCGCTCGATCC
Organism: Stenotrophomonas sp. STK17_22; assembly: GCF_051983905.1. Lineage (NCBI taxonomy): Bacteria > Pseudomonadati > Pseudomonadota > Gammaproteobacteria > Lysobacterales > Lysobacteraceae > Stenotrophomonas > Stenotrophomonas sp. STK17_22. The sequence goes on along the minus strand of NZ_CP197010.1, from coordinate 2,638,040 downwards.
GGGCGCGTTCGTTGGCATCGCCGTACGGCTTGGTCACAACCGCATGCAGCCGCTGGTTGTGAAAGTCCACACGGATGGCATCACTTTCAACGAGGATGCGATGGACGGCGCGGTAGTGCTGATTCAGGAATCGAAGGGCCCGCTTGTGGCAGGTTTCGCCTTCGATGTCAGTGCAGCTAAGCATGTCCGCCAGATTGACGATGTCGATGTAGACATGCGCCCCTTGGACGCGATAGGCGCGATTGACTGGAATATCCACCAGCGAGGTTTCCCGCTTGTAATCGCGGATGTCCACGTCGCGGACTTCGGCGTAACGGGTGGCAATGCGCTTCTTGGTGCGATCTTTTTTCCAGCTGTGTCCCATCGTGCTACTCCCTGCGCCCAAGAGGAGGCCAGGCCGGGCGGGTCGCGTCGCCTACGGCGTGGCTGGCAGCCGGATTCATTCCAGCTCCTTTGGGCGTATATTGGGACCCAGTTCACACTTTCAAGGGGGCAGTATGGGGACTGGGATCGTCGAGCGCCTCGCGGCGGATGATGGCAGGCGACTGATCGCCGCCTTGGCTGAGTTCCGCCTGCTGGCCGGCTTGGACGCGGCCGCAGCCCAGCTGGCACAGGCCGGGGAATTGCTCGACGTGGGGACAGGGCAGGCCTTTATCACTCAGGGCGCCCCAGAGACCGACGTTTTCTTCATTGTCTCCGGCTCCGTGGACGTGCTGGTCAACGGCAAAGTGGTTAATACCCGAAGGGCTGGGGACCACGTCGGCGAAATGGCAGCCATCGAACCGGCGCAACTGCGGGCGGCAACTGTTACTGCACGCGAGCCGACCGTAGTGCTAAAGGTGCCGGAAATCGATTTCAGCAGGATTGCGGATTCACACCCCGTCATCTGGCGGCGGCTGGCCGCGACCCTTTCGCGCCGTCTAAAAGAGCGCAATCACATGATTACCCAACCTCGCGGACAGGTCCGGGTCTTTGTGATGTCGTCGGTGGAGGCGCTCCCTGTCACGCGGTTGCTGGTACAGCACTTCGAGCACGACCCGTTCCTGACGGTGGTATGGGACCACGGGGTGTTCCGCGCCGCCAACTACACACTTGACGAGCTCGAGCGCCAGCTGGAACAGGCAGACTTTGCCATTGCCGTGGCCCACGCGGATGACATGGTCATCAGCCGCGGTGACGAGTGGCCTGTCATGCGCGACAACGTCGTCTTTGAACTGGGTATGTTCATTGGATTCCTGGGGCGTCGGCGCGCCTTCTTGATGGAGCCGCGCGAAGACAAGCTGAAGCTTCCCAGTGATCTCACGGGGCTCACGACCGTCCCCTACCGATACACCCCTGGCCCGGACGCCCGGGCTTTGATTGCACCGGCATGCGAACAAATTCGCTCCCGCATTCTCGAAGCTGGGCCGAGGGACTGACGGTGGCACTGCTGGAAGAGATGACGGCCGCCGTGCAGGCGATAGCACAAACCCGATGGTCTACACGGAGAGGTCAAGTTGTACCCGATCCAGAAGATCTGCGATTGGGCAATGACGCAGTGGAGTTTGATCGTGCCACTGTTTTGTACGCGGACCTGAACGGCTCAACGAATATGGTCGACACCGAAGCCTGGCAGTTGAGTGCAGAGATCTACAAAGCGTTCCTGCACTGTGCAGCGACGATCATCAGGAAAGAGGGCGGCAAGATCACCTCCTACGACGGAGATCGTGTCATGGGCATCTGGGTGGGTGACCGGCAAGCCACGCCGGCGGCTAAGGCCGGGTTGAAAATCAACTATGCGGTCAAGATGATCGTCATGCCAGCGTTGAAAAAGCAGTACCCCGACTGGACAGGTACCGTGAGGCATGTCGTCGGAATCGACAGCAGCCCAATCCGAGCTGCTCGCACGGGTATTCGAGGCGGCAACGACATCGTCTGGGTTGGACGCGCGGCCAATCATGCGGCCAAGCTCACGGACCTGGACCTTGCCCCGTCAACCTGGATTACCGATGAGGTGTTCATCCGGTTGGCTGATGAGTTGAAGTACGGTGGAACGCCGCCGACTCTGATGTGGGAGGCGTTCCGCTGGAACCGGCAGGGTGGTCGCCGCATTCACGGATCAGACTGGGCTTGGCGCGTCTAAAGCGCCCTCTGCGGACCCGGCATTCGCAGGGCCAGCATGGCAGGGAAAGGGCGCACTGTTAGAGGCCGATTTCATGGCGCGGGAGTCAGGCAGCCGAGTCCTGCCCTCCGATGAGTGCGCGCCGGGAGAGGAACCCGCTGCCATTGCGGAGCTCTGGCAGAGGTTCATCTACGCACCGGCCCCTAGCGCCGCATTGATCTCAGCGAAGGCCTTCTCAAAGCGCTCCAGCGTTTCATTGATGGCCGTAGTTTCCGCGGCCAGCACGTGCTGATTCTGGATGAGCCAGTTGGCGGGAGTGAAATGATCCAGGGGCGGAACGGAAGCCCCCATGACATTAAACAGTGCTTCGGCCTGTTTGACCTGGCGCGTCAGGGCACCGTCTTGGCTGAACTGCCGGGCGGAAATTTGCCCTTTTCCCTTCAGACCGTAGGCACCGTTGAGGATGTCGGCGAAGACGGCGGGTGCGAAGAAGTCCTCAATGTCGCTCTCCGCCTTTCCGGTGAAATCCGTGGCTACCAAGACGCCGGAAGTCTTCATGATCTGAGACTCCCTCAGCCGCTGCACCTTGCCTTTATCGCCATTGCCGTAGTCACACAAGGCGACCATGTGGATGCCCTTGCCAGAGAAGAGCGAGGCGAACGATTGCACTTTGTCTATGCCGCCTGTGGGGCAGATCACCCACCGGCTGTCCAAGCCTTGGCGCTTGCGTTGCTTGAGCGCGTGCGATGCCGCCTGAAGATAGAGCACATCCGAAGGTCCTTCGACCAACAGGGTATGCGCTCCCACAAACAGGCTTTGGGTAACCTCGTAACCGAGATGGGCCTGAAGGGGGAACAGCGTGTCCTGATCGACGCTCAGGACGTCCGCGGAGACCTGTGTGCCCTTAACGGTGGGGCGGCGACGCTGGTCGTAGGTGACAACGTCCTCGACGACGCGAACGTCCGCAAGACGATCGGCCGGCACCATAAAGGGCGAGTGGGTGCTGTAGATGACCTGGTGGTCGGGGAGTAGACGCTCAATGATGTAGCGGAGCAGATCAGCTTGCGCCTTTCCATGTAGCGTCAATCCAGGCTCATCCAGAAGGATGATCGCACCGGGGTTCCTCTTTCGCATCTGCTTGAACTGCGACAGGAAGGAGAAGAACCAGACGAATCCGGCGCTGCGCTCAGACAGGGGCACCGAAACCTTGTGGTTGTCATTCCGAATGCGGATTTTGGCAACAGTCCCGCTATTGAAGGGGGCGGGATCCTCGGAGAGGCCTTGGGCAAGCGCTATCTCTACACTGAGCGCGTCGTTCTGACTCCAAAACTCGAAGATCTCATCGGTAATTTCATTGGAGGCGGCTTGGCAACGTGCGTTGAGCTCTTCCAGGCGTGTGCTGGACTGCAATTCGCTGACCGACGTCCCGGCGTACTCGAGGAAGTCGAGGAAAATCTGGTCACCCGGGGAGATCGTCGCGCCGCTTTGGGTGTCACGAGACAGCTTGTCCAGCGATATCTCCCCGGACATGCGATCAAAGTGAGAGGTATAGAAGAACGCCGGCATCCTTTTCTGCAGGATATCGATGGCCGCCAGCACTGGTTTCCCCTTGCGGAAGCCGCTGATGGACCGCTTGACCGCCTGCAATTGGTCAGACGGCTCGGGGTGCGCATCTATCTCGACCACGAGTCGATCCAGCAATATCTTGGAAAACTTCTCCCGCTCTTCGCCTGCCACACCGTGCTGGTCGAGCAGAAACGCGCGCACCACGTTGGGATCGACGTGAATGCTCCAAGTGCTGTGGCCACTGTAATCTGTCGTTACGTCAACGGTCGTACTACTTAACGCGCCGGCACCCAGGACGTCGGCGACCGCCTTTTGGTCTTCGTGGCTGAGCTCCCAGGTCAGGGTGGCAACCGGTGCGGGTTCGTCGTCGTGGCGTTCCTCATACCGCGTGAGGAAGCGGCGGGGGTAATCGCGCACCGTGTCGTAAGCAAACTGGTCGGCGATGGGACGGGTACCAAACAACGCCGTCAGAATTGCAGTCTTGCCCGCCTCGTTCTTACCGACCAAGCAGGTCAGCTCTCCGACATCGAACGTTCCGGAATCCTCTGCAGAACGGAAGTTTCGGATCCGTGCCTTGACTAGCTTCATGCTGCCCCCTGATTCCTGCCGTGGATGGTGCGCGTCTTGTGCAGGATAGGGCCCGAGCGGGGCACATTCAACGCGCACTGCTGGCCGCTCGGGCCGGAGGCTCAGTCCTCATCCATCAGGCGCGCGGCGGGGTTGCTGCCGACGCCGCCCTGCTGGAAATATCCGATCACGCTGGCCACGGAGCGGTGATCGGTCATCGCCATCAGCGCCGGCAGGGCCACCCCACGCCGCGCACCTTCGGTAACAAAGCCCGAGCGCAGGCTGTGGCCGGCAAAGTCCCCGTCCAGACCGGCCAACCGCGCCCGGTCCTTAACGATGGCGGCGACCGCCTTGCCGCTGAGCGCGCCGCCCAATGACCGTGGCCAGACGCGCCGGAACAGGGGGCCGTCGGTAATCTCGGCCACGTCCAGCCAGTCCTGCAGTGCGGTGGCTGCCTCTCCCAGGATGGGCTTGTCGGGGCTGCTGCCAACCACTGGCCCGGACTGCAAGGTTTTTCCGTGATCCAAGCGATAGGTGTAGCCGCCTTCGGGCAGTCGGGTGAGGTGATTCACCGTCGCCTCGGCGACTTCGCTGCGGCGGCGCCCGCCGCTAGCAAAGGCAAAGTAGAGCAGGGCGCGATCGCGCTTCCCCTTGAGCGAGGTGTCGCAGGTGGCCGCCATTGCGCGCAGATCTGCGGCTGACAGCGCGGTCTTCTTGGCCGGGCGCTCGCCTCGTTTGTGAGAAGCCCTGCGCCCCTTGGACAGTAGGGTCCTCACGGCGCGATTCTCGCAAGGGTTGTCTTGGCGGGCCTGCTTGTGGGCCGCCGACAAGACCGCCACCCGGTGGACCAGGCTGGAGAACGCCAGCGGCCCAGGCTTCTTCTTCAGGCCCGCATGCACCAAGGCACTATCCAAGTCTGCAGGCAGATCCCAACGAAGCCCCAAATCGCCTGAGCGCCCCATGTGATCCACGATGAACTGAACCACTGCCGCCGGGGGGACGGGTAGGGCGATGGGCCTGCCATAGCGCCCTTCGAACCAGCCCGCCCAATAGCGCAGGGCGCCGGCGTAGCTGCGAATGGTGTTAGGCGCTTCGGCCTCCTGCAGGATGTCTCGCACCGCTTCTGCGGCGGAAGTGGCCAGCCGCTCCGGAACCAGCCCCGAAACGAGTTCCCCTGACGCAGCAGTGATATTATTCATATGTACTATGTATTGTGCACTATGATTAGGTTGAGCTACATCTGATAAATATGCCTTATCAGATCTAGCCTGCCAATTCCCGCCGTTTCGCAGGAGGACACCCCCGTGGCCAAGGGCATCAGGGAACTCGACGTTCACCAAGCGGCTGACGACATCGTCGCAAATGGCGAGCGCCCCACCGTCGAACGGATCCGCGCCCATCTGGGTACCGGGTCACCCAATACCGTCACGCGCTGGCTTGAGACCTGGTGGCAGACCGTAGGCCTTCGCCTGCGTCAGCGTGCTATTGAGGCGTCCGTGCCCGGCGTACCGGAGCAGGTGGCGATCCTGAGTCGGCGCCTGTGGCACGCCGCGCTGCAGGACGCCGGCGAACTTGCTCAAACCCAGCTGGAGTCCGCCAGACATGCACTGGAGGAACGAGAGCGGCTGCTCGAGGGCCAGCGGGCCGACCTGGATAAGGAGCGCGAGGCAAGCCAAAAGCGCGAGAATGATGCCAAGTCCCAAGCCCAGGCCGCCGTCGCAACCGCGGAGCACTTGGCCGCGCAGGTCTCACAGCTCGCCGCACAGGTCCAAGACCTGCTGCGCCAACGCGATGGAGCCTACGGACGGGCGGAACGACTGGAGCACGAGCTGGACTGCATTCGCACACGTCTGGGTGAGGCCACTGCCGCGCACGAGGAGGAGAGGAGGGTGCTTCAGACGCACGTAAGGGCAGTCGAGGATCGTGCACATGCCGAGGTCGACCGGCATCGCCTGTTGTTGCGTTCAGCCGAGCAGGAATGGGGTCGGGAGCGCGTCAGCCTGACCACCGCACTGGGCGAAAGCGAACAACAAGGCATTGCGGCGGCCAACCGCGAACAACAGGCCCTGCGTCGCTTGGAAGGCGTTGTCGCGCGGGCCGATAGCCTGGAGGCGCAACTGACTTCACTGAAGGAAACCACCAACCGACTCGCTGAGGCGCTAAGACACACCGCGCCCTCTACGCCTAATCTGCCCGAGGAAGGCAAGCGGCACCGGGCACTCAAAAATGGGTCGGCCTCACGTTTATCGCGCAAGTCACGCGGAGCTTAAAACTTAATGCCGAGCGATAGATTAGCTGCGGAAGAGTTGAATGCGAACGCTTGAATTTTGCCAAGCTGCAGATAGCCCACTGCAAGATGTGCACCGGCAATGCTCGTTGCTTTAAGCAGACGAAGCTCATCGCTTCCCGAGCGTGCGGTATTTTCTCACGCTCGAGGGAGCCGGGAGACCGACCCGTCACCGAAGGATGTAAATCAGCACTGAGTGCAACGAGCCCGCAAATCAGCTCCGCTTCAGCTTCGAAAGGCCTGATCTCCCGCCATCTCCAACAGATACCACGATCAATGCCCAGAATCTGTCGATTTTCAGGGCAGTTGTGGCAGCAGTTGGCATCTTAAGCTAGCACTTCAACCGCTTTCTGACGAACCAACTTGTGCTGCCAATTGATTGCGCTCATCACGTAGCGCACATCAAAACTACCGGCCTGATCCGCCCCAATCGCCATTGCGGCGACATGAATCCAGACCTGCCGCGCTTCCCACGTTTCTCTGACCAATCCCGATCTCATCGTCCGATGTCGCAGCCATTCATACCTTCTTGCGCGGCACCAGGCAGCGCCGAGAATTAGAGCGTCAACTTGTCGGCGGGTCGTTGTCGGAATCTGCGTCCGATGGCTTTATGCCCTTTCTCGTGATGCTTGGCCATGTGGCAGCGTATGCTGCGTTCAGCAGCCGCCATTTCTCCGGACCGGAATGGGCGTCTGGAACAATAGCCGGGCTGCAGAAAGCTCCTATCGAAGCAGCGGGCGAAAAATAAGGCTCATCGCTGGCAGGCCCCGCTTAAAACGCCACCGCGTGGGCATGGCAATCAACCCAAGATCTTGCGCAGCCACTGCGGCACAGTGCAAGGCGTGATCCCCAGCCGCTGCTGTGCGCTGGAGATAGGGATGATCGTGTTGGCAGGAACAGTGGAAAGGGCCTGATACAGGCCAATCACAGCGCCCGTTGCTGGCCCCAGTATCGGCTGCACTAGTTTTCCGAAATCTTCCGGCTGAATGCTTTCAAACACTACTTCGCGTCCAAGATGGCGGGTAAAGCCTTCGGCCAAGTCGGCACCCGACAGGCCGGGCAACTGGCCAACACCAACGACGCCGGTGATCAAGGAATCGGTGAGCAAGCGCTCGGCAACTTCGGCTACGTCCAGGTGAGAACTCCACGACACCGGGAAGTCCGCACGCAGGGGATACCGTAGCATGCCTTCAGCTTGAACAGGCCCGAGCACCATTGGCAAGAGCAGGTTCTCAAGATAAAGGCGCGGCGCAATGACTGCAGTGGACACGCCAGTTTGTTGCACGCCATCGATCAGTAAGGAAATGGCCGAGTTGGCCGGAGCGTGGAGGGGCGAATCCGGCTCATCGACAATGAGTCCGCTGGTAGAGATGACCACACGTCCGGGCTTTGCGATCTCCACTGCCTTGGCAATGTTCCGTGCGAAGTTCACGCGGTTTTCCTCCACGGTCTGTGGCAGATGGACGAACACACCGTCCGCTCCGCGGTAGGCCGCGGCCAACGAGTCCACAGACGCGTTGTCAAGATGAACATAGGCGATACCGCCACGGTTGCCGCCGTGCCGGGAACCGGCAACGCCACGCCGACCGGCTTGCGTCAGGCGTCGAAGCACAGGGCCGCCTTGTGCGCCTGTTGCGCCATGAATGATGTAGGTCATCAAGACTCTCCAGAGTTGGTTGGAAGCAAGAGAACAACTAGAATCGTTCCAATGGTGCAGCCTCTGCACCGGTTACTTCAACTGCACTAATGGGGGCGGAACAATCGGAATCGGGGCTTGGTCTTGATCGTTATTCGTGCGTCAACTTCTTCACATTCGTTAAATGAAATATCTTGATGACCAAGAACAATGGGCTGCCGCAGTGTGGCGTCGCGCGTTTCCTAATCTTGTTGGAAGGGCCTTGGGCAACATTGATCGTCCGAGAACTCCTGCATGGGCCTTTGCGTTTCACGGAACTGCGTGATCGTCTGGAAGGCATTAGCGCACACACACTGACCCATCGGCTGCGCAAGTTCGAGCAGTGCGGCCTTGTGACGCGCACGGCCTATGCAGAAACTCCGCCGCGAGTCATCTATGCACTGACGTCTTTGGGAGAGAGCCTGCGAGACGTGCTTGAAGCCATGCAGCGCTGGGGCGACTCATTGCCTGAAAGCGCGATGGCGGACGCAGCTTTGCTCTCTGCGGCTAACAACTCAACTGGAAGGTGATAGCGTCACATGCCGCAAACGCAAGCAGTGGAAGTGGGACTGGTCCTCTACCCAGGAGTGCAGCAGGCGGCTGTGCTGGGCTTGACGGACCTGTTCTGCATGGCCAATCGCATCGTTGCCTCGTACCAAGACAAGCCAGTGCTCGCCTTGAAAGTCACCCATTGGCAGCAGCAGGTGTCTGGCATGCCTCCCGAACGCATCTTCGACAGCGAAGAGAATTCGTCTTCTGTTTTGTCTGCCCTGATTCTTCCGCCCACGCTCTCGGAGCCGCCGGCCGTATCCCCGGAACCGTCCTTGGCCACATGGCTGAGCGAGCAACATTCCAACGGGATTGTCTTGAGTGCAGTGTGCGCTGGGGCTTTTCTGCTGGCTGGAACCGGATTGATGGCAGGACGCCCAATGACGACACATTGGGCCTACGCACAGCAATTGCAGGAACGCTTCCCGCAAGTTCGTGTGGATGCCGACCGCCTCATCATCGATGACGGTGACATCATCACCGCCGGCGGCCTGATGTCCTGGACCGATCTCGGACTGCGGCTGGTGGATCGGCTGCTGGGACCTTCGGTGATGATTGAAACAGCGCGCATGCTGCTCGTCGATCCGCCCGGCCGAGAACAGCGTTACTACAGTGTCTTCGCCCCGCGGCTCACGCATGGCGATGCGGCAGTGCTCAAAGTGCAGCATTGGCTGCAAGCGACTCAGGCCAAGGATGTTGCCTTGGCGACGCTGGCCGCCCAAGCCAAGCTCGAAGAACGCACTTTCCTCCGTCGGTTCCAGAAGGCCACCGGCATGACGACCACCGAGTACTGCCAACGCCTGCGCGTGGGCCGTGCACGCGAACTGTTGCAGTTCAGCACCGACTCCATCGACCGTGTGGCCTGGGAGGTCGGCTATGGCGACCCGGGCGCCTTCCGCAAGGTGTTTACCCGAATCGTCGGCTTGCCACCAGGCGAATATCGCCGTCGATTCTGCGCGACTCGGAACACCGCGCAGTCCACCTACGCAGATTAGGTTAACGCTCGATCTGGCCGGTGGTGTTGCATGTCGATATCGACATGAAAGATGTCGTTGCCGCCACTTTTCGGGATCTCTGACTCCTGTGACCATTGAGGTTCATCAATGAACCATCCAGGAGAATTCCATGAAAAAGCGTGGTCTGATCGTCGTCGATCTGCAAAACGAGTACCTGCCCACCGGCAAGCTGCCTCTGTCGGGCATCGAGGCCGCTTCCGACAACGCCGCCAAGGTCATTGCCGACGCGCGCGCCAAGGGCGTACCGGTCTTCCACATCCGTCACGAGTTCGCCAACAACGAAGCGCCGGTGTTCGTTCCGGGCACCGATGGCGTCGAGATCCAGCCTGCCGTGGCCCCCGTCGGCACTGAGCCCGTCATCGTCAAGAACTACATCAATTCGTTCCGCGAGACAGACCTGAAGCAGCAATTGGACGCGCGCGGGGTCGAGGAGGTCGTGGTCGTTGGTGCCATGAGCCACATGTGCGTCGATGCAGTCGTGCGCGCGGCGGCCGACATGGGCTACCCCGTTACGGTGCTGCATGATGCCTGCGCCACGTTGGATCTGGAGTTCGATGGCGTGAAGGTGCCTGCTGCTCAGGTTCATGCCGCGATGATGGCCGCTTTCGCCTTCGGCTACGGCACCGTGAAATCGACAGGAGACTACCTGTCTGCGTGAAGGGTTTGCCGGCCCGCCTGGTGAGCTTCTACCAGCGCGAGCCGGCCATGTGTTGCTAAGCGTGCGGGCCTGGCCCGCACCTTTACTGTTACTGCGCCACGGACAGCGTCAACCGTTGAGCAAGGGCGCTAACGTAGCCGTCCTCGATGCCGTGCTGCCGCAGAGCCTTGTCGAGCTGCAACACGTAGTCCCGGTTGCTCCCCAGGCTCCCCCGAGCCTGAGCGATGATCGGCGCGATGACTTCGGGCAGCGCGTGCGCCTCATACAGCGGGTTGTCCCGGTTCGCGGTGAATATGATGGCTTGGGCAGTTCGGCCGTCCTTGAAGGTGATGGGCGCCCATTGAGGCCTGTACACGCCCCCCACCATTTCCCGCATCCAGACCATGCGCAGTTCTTGCTCCAGGTCATCTTCCCGCAGCCGGAGCGCAACGCCCTGAGTGCGGTGGCCCGGCTCAAGCGCCAGCATGCGTCCGGGCTGCTCGACACTGCCTCGGGCCAGCACCAGGCGGATGCAGAAGCTGCGTTGCCAGCCATCCAAGGTCGCCAAGTGGCATTCCTCGAACGCGAAGACCGGGTTCCAGATCAGCGACCCATAGGCAAACAGCCAGACCGGCTCACGTTCAGGACGTCGGGCCAACACCTCTTGCATCGAGGCTTCGATCTGTTCCTCGGACCACCACTCGATGCCGGGGACATCCTTGAACGCATTGAGGAACGCGCCGCTGCTCAGATTCTGCCGATCCAGTACCGGCACCCCTTTCGTCGTCATGCTGGTGCCCGCATGGTCGAACCACCGAGTGATGCGCCATCGGCCATGACGGCCAGCCGCCGCAGGGCCTGGGCAATGTCTCCATCAATGCCGATGGACTTGCCGGCGATGTCGCCTGGGATATACACCTCGGCGCCCCGGTTGAAGCAGAGATAGCTGGCCTGCGGCTCGCGTTCGGCGAGCCGCATGAGCGGCGCCTTGATTAGCTGGTTGCGGGCACCCACACCCAGCTCAATGAAGACGATCCTCTTGCCATGCGCACCCTCCAGAAACTCGGAGAAGGCACGGCGGCGTGCTTGCCACTCGCTACCCTTGAGGAACATCCGATCCACCTCGATATGCACCTGCATCGGCCCGCCGCACTGGGGGCACTTCGGTATCAGATGTTCGGACACTGTGCCGTCGCGCATTGTGGCAGCCATCTCGTTGAGCATCTCGACGCCGAGGTAGAGATGATCGTGACAGGCATTGGCGCATTGCAACTGCTGGCAGTTGCCCTCGATCTCGAATAGGTGTGCCGGGTCGAACCCAGCCAGACGGAAGTGTGCGTCGATGTTGGAGGTCACGACAAAGTGCTGCTTATTCTGCACCAGATCGCGCAGATTCCGCATGACCTCACCAGGCGCCTTGTCGCGCGTGAAGTAGGCATGCATCCGGCTGAAGAAGGCCCATTCCTGCGCCTCTGACGGATAAGGGTGGAAGCACCCCTGGATGATGCAGTGAAAACCGTGCTGTCTGCGGAACTCGCTGAAGTGTGCGGCGAAGTCCTCGTTCTCCGCGAAAATGTGGATGCCCTCGGAGATCGACAAGCCATTGCTGGCACCGATCACTACGGCATCGGCTGCCTGGATACGTTCCAAAGCGGCTCGCAGTTGTTCTGTCATCGCGTGGATCCTAGGGTACTCAGGCGCTCAGGCCCGCTACGGGCGTGTGCATGTGTGCGCGCAAGTCGTGCAGTACTTGCGCAATGTCGGCGTCGAGCGTGATGGCTTTGTTGCGCAGCAGCGCATGCGTCGGCAGCTCTCCCTTGTTGATGCGAAGTAGGAAAGCCTGCGGCCAATGGAGGGCGGCCACCGAGAACGGATGCTTGATGATGTTTGGCGTCATGGGCCCCACGCCAAGCTCAATCAGCAAAATCTTCTTGTGCGAGTTCTGCTCGATGAAGTCCTGGTATCGGCGCATACCCGCCTTCCAGAACGCGCCTTCCAGAAAGACCGGAGAACGGAACCAGGGCTCCATCTCGGCGCCGCAGCGTGGACACTTGGGGATCAGCGTCTTGGGTACGCGCGTGTCGGTGATGCTGGCCGCCATCTTGCGCACCGCGTCTTCTGAGGGATAGACGTCGTCATGGCAGGGAATGCCGCACTGCAGGTAGTGCGAGGTGCCCTGGGGATAGCACAGTTTCTCCTCGGGAAACAGCTTGGAGAACTGCAAGTCCTGGTTGGTGGTGACGATGAAGTAGTTCTTGTCCTTGATCAGCGCGTGCAGATCGACATACGTCTTACCTGGTGGCTCGTCGTACAGCAGCGCGCCGTGCTTGGACAGATAAGCCCAGCGTTCTTCGCTGGTCTGGTAGCGGTAGTAGAGCGCGTCGCAAAGATTGCGGATGCCGTAGGCATCCCGGAACTCGCCAAAGTTGTCCCGGAAGTACTTGCTGTAGCCATAGAAGTCATGCTGGTTGGCCGTGGACATACCCGATGCACCACCCACGAGGACGGCATCGGCTTCGTCCAGCTTCCGGGCGATCGTGGCCAGATGGTCCTGATGGTGCTGGGCGGTCATGCGCTGTCCTTGCCGAGCACATTGTCGGGCATGCCATAGGCATCGGCGATGAGCTCGGTCGATCGGTAAATGGCCCGCTGCGAATGGCCGAGGTTCAGGATCATCAGCTCGCCCGCCAGGACGCGCTGCTGCCAGGCATCGAGCTTTTCGGCGACCTGGGCGCCGGTTCCGCTCATGATCTTGGCGTTCCACATCTGCATGACCCGCTGCTCGGTGGGTGAGTAGTCGTAAACCTCGGCCTCCTGCGGTGTCGGCACCACGAAGGAGCGGCGCGTGGTCATGCGCATCATGGCGTGGGAGTACGCCCACGCTTGGCGCCGGGCTTCCCGCTCGTCGTCGGCCGCCATGACGCCGAAGCTGGCGATGACATAGGGGCGGTCCAGCACGGCCGAGGGACGGAAGTTCTCGCGGTAAACCTCAAGCGCGATCATCACGTTCTGGTCCGCCAAGTGGGCAGCGAAGGCGAACGGAAAGCCAAGTTTGGCGGCCAGCCGCGCGGAGTAGTCGGACGAGCCCAGCAGCCACACCGGCGGGCGCTCGAATGAACGCGCAATCCCGTTTTCCTGATCTTGGATCGGGCCGGGCACGGCATAGACCTCGCCCTGCTTGTAAGGGTGTCCGTTGGGAAAATCGCCATCCAGGAATTGCAGAAGCTCCTTGAACTGCGCTGGGAAATCTTCCGCGCCGATCTGGCCCCGACGCAGCGCGGCAGCGGTGTTCATGTCCGTGCCTGGCGCGCGACCGATGCCCAGGTCGATACGCCCCGGCGCAAACGAGGCCAGCAAGCCGAACTGCTCGGCCACCACCAACGGGGGGAAATTCGGCAGCATCATGCCGCCGGCACCGAGCCGGATGCGTTGGGTCTCCCCGACCAGCCGGGCTAGCAGCATCGCCGGCGATGAGGTGGTGACGCCCGGCATGGAATGGTGCTCGGCCACCCAGTAACGGGTAAAGCCTCGGCGATCCACCAGACGGGCCAACTCGATGCTGTCCGCCAAGGCTTCGCGCGCCGAAACGCCTCTGCCCGCCATAGCGAAATCAAGAACGGAAAGCGGCACGGGGGCCTTGCCACAGCGCGTGCCGAAGATGGACTGGGTCATTGGGTTTCTCACTTGTATGGACTGCCCGCACAGAGAGGCAATTCTCCAGAGTGAAATTCTGGTGATCCTGAGACAGCACGACAATTGACCTGAATGACGATGAGCGTTATTTTTGGGCCATACAGCAATTCTCGAGCCCATGTCCTCAATTCGCGTCACAGTGCTGACCTTCGAAGGCGTCAGCCTTTTCCAGCTTTCGGTGCCTGCTCTAGCGTTTGGGGTGGTAAACGCGCCAACGGACTTCCCTCCCTATGAAGTGCGTCACTGTGCGCTGAAGCCAGGCAACATTCGCAGCGACCAAGGGCTTGTGATTGAAGTGCCAGATGGGCTCTGGGCGATGTACGATGCCGACATCGTCGTAGTGCCGGCCTGGTCTGATCCGGAGATCCCGGCACCTACCGAATTGATCGAAGCACTGCGCCGAGCGCACGACAAGGGCGCGGTGATCGTGGGTCTGTGCCTAGGTGCCTTTGTACTGGGCGATGCAGGCCTATTGGATGGTCGCGAGGCCACCACCCACTGGGTAGCTCGGGATACCTTCGCCCGCCGCTTTCCCCAGACACTGTTCCGGCCAGACGTGCTCTACGTGGCTGACGGCAACGTCGTCACCTCAGCTGGCACTGTGGCCGCCATCGACTGTTGTTTGCACCTGGTCCGCCAGCGTCATGGCGCAGATATGGCCAATCACATGGCCCGCGTGCTGGTGACACCACCACATCGCCAGGGGGGGCAGGCGCAGTACATTGAGCGCCCAGTCCCCCAGATTGCTAGTGAAGACCGTTTGCCCGGCGTGCTGGAATGGGCGCGCGAGCACCTGTCGGAGCCCCTGTCGGTCGATCGCCTGGCTCACGTCGCGATGATGAGCCGGCGCACCTTTACACGGAGATTCCGAGAGGCCACCGGCACCACCTTCATCAAATGGCTCAACGCTGAGCGCGTTGCTCGCGCGCAGCAGTTGTTGGAAACCACCGAGATGGCCATCGAGCGCATCGCATCAGAATCTGGATTCCGCACGCCGTTATCGCTTCGCCAGCAATTCAGCGTGCAGTTGGGTACATCGCCCTCAGCCTATAAGCGGGTTTTCTGTAAAACTAGCCGAGCGACATAGTAAGCGCCGAACTGATTGCGCGACGCCATTGTCACGTTGCGGCACAGCGCTTAACCCCATGCCGTCGTCGAGCATCGCATAGTGCCCGCTGGCGAGCATGAGGTAGCGCCAAGGTATGCCGGCAACTCGCAGGCAGTCGACCACTGGTCGATGGTCAGGTCTGCTCCCAATGGTAAAGCCCTTCGCGGCGCGCGCCATTTACCAGTTGGGCAAATTGCTTAACAGGTTCTGGGCGAGGATCAGGCGCTGCCTCCGCCTCTCGGCACCCCCTTGTTCGACCAAGAAGACGGCGCGCTGCTGCATCGCCTGCTTAACCTCGCCGCCAAAGCCGAGGTCGCTAAGGCCAAGCCGCCAGCGACAACTACTGGTCGTGCGACGTGGCTCCTATGACGCGGGCCTGCCCCTCGAACGGTAGGTGCGATTTCAGCTCCGCGGCCACGCCTCCCGGGCGTTACTCTCGTAGCGGCG
This sequence comes from Stenotrophomonas sp. STK17_22, assembly GCF_051983905.1. Taxonomy (NCBI): domain Bacteria; kingdom Pseudomonadati; phylum Pseudomonadota; class Gammaproteobacteria; order Lysobacterales; family Lysobacteraceae; genus Stenotrophomonas; species Stenotrophomonas sp. STK17_22. Next base: position 2,622,394 of record NZ_CP197010.1, on the reverse strand, counting down.
ACCTGGGCGAGCAGGTCACCTCGATCAATCGGCCGCAGTCACGGGCACCGGCATCACGCCTTAGCAACCACAAACGTCCTTGACAGCGGTGCCCTTCGCCCACTTCTTCCAGCCGTCTCTGCACAGAATGTACACATGGCCGCCAGGGCGTTGAAACCAAAACTGGATTTCCGTCGGGTAGCCACTGGTCGGAGGCGGGGCTGCTGGGGAGCTGTGGACCTTCACGGGCACCTTGCGAACGCTTGCATCAGACATAGCCATCTCCGAAAAGTTGCTGTACATTTCAATGGTACATGAATCGTCGTAATGTTGCTCAGGTGTGCTCGCCTCAATGATTTGCGGCGGATTGAAGCGTTAATGCACCTCCAATGCCGACAGCGCAACCCGCCTCACGCGCGCGCCAACTGCGCGCGGAGCTACACCGAGGCGTGGCGACCGCGGCGCACCGACGTTCCTGCAGCACAGCTGCAGCCCAAAATTTTCAATCACACAAGAAAGCTGAACCATGTCACCTATGACGACAAAGATCTCAATACTAGACCGCTACCTCACTGTATGGATCCTGCTGGCCATGGTGCTTGGAGCGTTAGTAAGTCACTTCTTCCGCGGCCCCGTGGAGCAAATCAACAGTGCGTTGACTGTGGGGGGGCACACCAATCTGCTCATTGCCATCGGTCTTATTTTGATGATGTATCCACCGCTGGCAGAGGTGAAATTTGACCTGTTGCCCAAGGTGTTCACCGACACCAAGGTTCTAGGCGTCTCACTGCTGCAAAACTGGCTTCTGGGTCCGCTGCTGATGTTCGTGCTGGCGATTGGCTTCTTCGGCTTCTTCGCGCCCACGCTGGCCGGGCCAGACGAGCGCTGGCCGGCTTACATGGCGGGCCTGTTACTGGTTGGCATTGCCCGGTGCGTGGCCATGGTTCTGATCTGGAACAGGTTGGCAGGTGGCAGCAGTGAGTATGGGGCAGGACTGGTAGCCATCAACAGCGTGTTCCAGATCCTGACGTTCGGCCTCTACGCCTGGGTGTTCATCGCGGTCCTGCCCTCGCTGGTGGGGCTGCAAGGCACCGTCATAGAAGTGGGCTTCTCTGAGATCTTTAACAGCGTGCTGATCTACTTGGGTATTCCCTTTGCCCTGGGCATCCTCAGTCGTGTGCTGATTTCTCGCCTAAAAGGCCATGCATGGTATGAGAAAGTTTTCCTCCCCAAGGTTGCTCCACTGGCGGTAATCGCGCTTGTGTTCACCATTTTCGTCATGTTCTCTCTCCAGGGCGAGCAGATGATCGAACGGCCGTTTGACGTGCTGTGGATCGCCATCCCCATGTCGCTCTACTTTGTCGTCATGTTCTTGGTAAGCTTCTTCATCGCCCATCGCCTCGGCGTGGACTACAAGCGCAGCGCCACCTTGGCCTTCACCGCTTCCGGCAACAATTTCGAACTCGCCATTGCCGTTGCGATTTCGGTGTTCGGAATTGCATCTCCAATCGCATTCGCCACGGCCATTGGGCCGTTGATCGAGGTGCCCGTGCTGATCGGGCTTGTCAATGTGAGCCTCTATTTCAAGCGGCGGTTCTTCAATGAAAAAGACGCCGACACCGCTGAGGCTGAAGGGCATTCCGATCAAGGGTGCAAGACTGCTCAAGTAGTTGCCGCATCGGTGAAGCAACGATGAGCAAACGGCGTGCGAGTTCCGTGCTCCTCGCGCGCCGATCACACGTGGTCATCGAATAGACCAAATCCCTGGTTGGGGTCAAGAAGGAGGGCAGGGGATGGGCATACGGTGATGCGAAACCTGCTGCCTGCTTTCGAAAGCTGCCTGCGTCAAGCATGCACTGGCCCACGACAGTTGCCACGCCTTGACATTCTAGTGGGTAGAGGGTTCATAAAGGCGATTGAATCCCCTCTCAAGCCCGGGCCAGCCCGGCGGACTCTTCCATAGACCAGCCACAACCGCTAGGTGCTGCAAACCCTTGCCCGGCAGGGCGCGCAACGCCGCGTGCTGGTGCCGGCACCTTTCATCAACCTTGTAAGGGGCGGGCTAGGTCGCACACTCCCGCGCTCTGCCTCCCAACGTGATCTAGATGCCGGCTCTGGACCGGTCCATCACAAGGCACCGCCTAGCGATCCAGTAGCTTGTCTACTGCCATTGCTTGATTCCACAATGAGAGCATCCGGCCTTTTCTGCCAGAAGCGGCCCTGTGGTAACCAGACTGATATGGGCAATGGGTGAGCAGACCATGGGCCAAATCTTGGATAACGACTCGCAATCGCCACGACGTTTCCCCCGACCGCACTCTGCGTTGGTCAAAGGTTAAAATGAGTGAAAGCCGCATGACGGACCAAAATACGGATGCTGCACAGCGGAAGGCATTGGTCAAAGTGTTGACCATCAATGCTGGCTTGGCAGTGGCTCTTTTCATCGTAGGGCAACTTGCAGATTCCAGCGGATTGATGGCAAACGCATTGGACAACCTGTCTGACGCGCTGACCTACGCCGTGAGCTACTTTGCGGTCACTCGCTCACTGCGCTGGAAGGCAGGTGCAGCAGGCGTGACCGGCATCATGCTTTTGATACTGGCGATCGGCGTGCTCGCGGACGCCTGGCGACGGTTCGTCGTGGGCTCTGCACCCATTGGAGCCACCATGGTCGTGATGGCCTTCGCCGCAGTAGCGCTGAACTACTGGTGCATTCGCATTCTTCGCTCACATCGCTCGGCCGATGTAAATCTGCGCGCAGCGTGGACCATGAGTCTCAACGACTTTGTCTCCAATTTTGGCATTGTGCTAGCAGGAGCACTGGTCGCCTGGACTGGCTCTCGCATGCCTGATCTGATTGTGGCAATCGCGATCGCCGCGGTGGCCGGCTACGGTGGCTGGAAGACCCTCAAGGACGCTCATGCGTCGCGCCGCGTGAAGTAGAGGCGTCAACGCGAGTTGCGTTCAAGTGTCTGCCCATCCGCCCTTCTCAGATCATTGTGCAGTGTGGTTGCGGCCACTGCCGCATGTCCCATCGCGACGCTGATCTGATCAAGCGCATCTACGATATCGCCGATTGCATAAACACCGGCCAAGCTGGCGCGCTGGTGGCGATCAACAACGATGCAGCCTTCCCCGCTGCGCTCCAAGCCCAAGCCAAGCAAAGGTGCGTTGTTCACGTCCGAGCCTAGTGCCGGATACAGCGTGTCAAAGCATAGGACGCTGTGGTCGTGTAGCGTTGCGATCACCTGAGGACCGCTAAAATCCAGATGCGCTACGGGCGAAGAAGCCAAGGCAATGCCGGCTTGAGCAAGCGTGGAGTGCGTATGCGCGTCAAGCTCTAGAGGCTGCTGGGCCAGTAGTGTGACCTTCGACGAGAAGCTGCGTAGGAACAGTGCCTCGGCCACGCCATGGTCGTCGTTGCCAAGCACGGCAACGGTCGCATCAGTTGCTTCGTAGCCATCGCAAATGGGGCAATAGCGCAGAAGGCAACGCTTGAGCGCGTCGCTATGCACCCCTTCATCGAGCGTTGGCCGTCTATTCCGCACGCCAGTCGCGATGACGAGGGCGCGGCACTCGATGGCGGCATCTGCGGACGTAGCGATGAACCCGTCCAAGCGAGCTTTAACGGTCTCGACCTTGGCCTCGATAAAATGGACACCGTGCCGCGCGGCTTGCTCCCGCATCCGGCCTAGCAATTCAGCTCCACCGATACCATCGGGGAAGCCGGCGTGGTTGTGCGATCGCGGGATCCACTTCGCGCGGCTGTTGCCATCGTCGATCACTACCACACGACGATGAAAACGGGCTAGATAGATAGCCGCCGTGAGCCCAGCAGGGCCCCCGCCGACGATCAGCACTTCAGAGTCCAAGTGTTTGAGCATGCCAGGACAGTAGCACGTCGTGCCCCAACCGATGTCGGTGCGCGTGGTTACCGGTCGCTGCAACCACAACTGGATTTCCCACAGGCATCCGACTGTCTGTGAGGCGGCTGTCGGTGAACGCCGCACTCGGCGTTCGAAATTGACCCCATCCGATCCGCCACTGCCACTGGCAACAGTAGGGGGGCGTCCTCGTCTAGCCGGTGAACGTGAGCCGTTTTTCAAGCGGCGGTTCCTCAGTAACAAGGGAACGGGCAACACTGATACTGAGGGGAAACCCAACCAAGGGTGCAACGCTACTCAGGTAGCTGCCGCGCTGGCCAAGCAACGATCAGCCGGCGGCTCGCGAGCTCCGCCGTCCTCGGCCGCCAAGTGCGCCCGGTCATTGAGCAGATCTGGCCTTTCCAGAGGGACAGGACCAAGCGCAGGACGCGGCTGGGCAGGTGGCGACAACGCACACCCGCTCTCGACAGTACGCTGCCTCAAGAGGCGGTGGCTCGTGCAGGCTGCAAGGCTCCCAAGACACGACAGTCAGCCACCCGTCCGCCCGAGCAGTTTGCGAGCATGCACTGCAGTTCGACTTGCAGTGCAAGCAGATCGCTTACCTTGCGCTTGATGTCGTCGATATGGGTCTTGACGACCTCGTCGACCGAACTGCACTGGTGCTCGGCCTGCTCGCCAAAGGCAATCAGTTCGCGGATCTGCTCAATAGAGAACCCAAGTTCGCGGGCGCGGCGGACAAAGGCCAGACGGCGCCGCGCCGCCTGGCCATAGTGGCGGTAATTGCCTCCCGAGCGAGCGGGGGCCTCCAGCAGTCCGATCTTTTCATAGTAGCGGATGGTCTCTGCCTTGGTGCCAGTTTCGCGCGCGAGCTGGCCGATTGTGAATATCTCAGACATGTCTTGACCTTCTAGTGGGTACAGGGTTCATAAAGGCGCCTGAATCCTTTTTCAAGTCCGGGCCAACCCGGCGGAGTCATTCATGGACCACTGTTGTGGCAACAAGCGCCAGGAGCTGCAAAGCCTAGCTCTACACGGCGCACAGCGCCGGGTGCTCTTGCTGGTGCTCTTCATCAACCTAGCAATGTTTTTCATCGAGTTCGGGGCTGGCCTGATCGCACGTTCCAGCGCTCTGCAGGCAGATGCGGTCGACATGCTGGGCGACGCCATTGTTTACGGTCTGAGCCTATGGGCAGTCAACCGCGGTGCGCGCTGGGAGGCGGGGGCCGCCTTGGCCAAGGGGTTCCTGATCCTAGGCTTCTTCGTGTTCATCGTGATTGAGGTCATCAACAAGCTGATTAACGGGGTGCCCCCATCCAGCACGTTGATGCTGATCTTCGGCGCGGTGGCGTTGGTCGCCAACGTGAGCTGCCTTGTGCTGCTGTGGCGCTTCAGAAAGCTGAACATCAACATGAAGAGCACTTTCGAATGCTCGCGCAATGACGTCGCCGCCAACCTGGGCGTCCTGGTCGCTGCAGGCGGCGTCGCGTTGACCGGACAGGGATGGCCAGACGTACTTGCCGGAGCCGTGATTGCCGCGCTGTTCCTGCGCTCAGCCATCAATGTCATCGCTGAAGCTTGGCCCGCATGGAGGGCCTCACGGCCCCTCTAGTCCGCCGCTTCTTTGGAAAAATAGAATGAAATCATGTGTGTTCTTCATCGCCCTCGGCCTGGGCGTTGCTTGCGTGCCTGCGAGGACGATTGCGGCAGAGCCATTGACTCTGGATGCCGCAATTTCCCGTGTCGCTCAAGGTCACCCCGAACTTCGCTTAATTGAGGGCCAGCGCAGCATCCTTGATGCACGCGCAGAAGTCGCCGCCCAGCACCCGCAGATGTCCGCCGGGGTGGGGATAGAGAATGCGATGGGAAGCGGGAGCTATACCGGTATCAAGCAAGCCGAACTCAGTGTCAGCTTGGCTGGCACGTTGGAGCGGGGCGGCAAGCTCGATGCACGTCGAATCCTGGCCAGCGCCAACATCGATCGTCTGGCACCACAGCGGGAGATGACCCGACTGGACCTGCTGGCTGAGACGGCGCGCCGCTATCTGGCAATTACCGGTGCCGCGCAGCAACACCGCATTGCCAATTTGGACATCGTCCAGCGCCAACGCGCAGTGGAGGCAGCTCGACGCAGGCACCAGGCTGGAGGAGCACCTGAATCGGTCGTTCTGACCGCGCAGGCGTCCTTAGCCGAGGCCGAGCTCGACCGGGATCGTGCCGTCCAAGCCGAACAGGCTGCAAGGCAGAGCCTGTCTGCTCTGTGGAACAGCACCAGCCCGGCGACGGGGGAGGTGACGGGTGATCCGCTGGTGCTGCCAGCCGCTGGTGAATTTGCGCCGCTCGCCGATCAGTTGCAGCGCTCTCCGGAGCTTGCGCTCCTGCAAGGCGATGCGAGAGTTCGCGAAGCCGAGGTGCGACTGGCGCGGAGTGCCTCCCGGGCTGACCTGGGCTGGCAACTGGGCGTACGCCGCTTGCAGGAGTCGGACGATACGACACTGTTCGCAGGCGTCTCGCTGGGCTTGGGCGCTGCCAGCCGAGCAGCGCCTGGAATACGGGCAGCGGAGGCCGAATTGGCACTGATACCGGTGCAACGCGAAGCGCTGCAAACCCGCCTGTACGCTGCCGCCGCGCAAGCTTTTGGCGAGTATCAGTCTTCACGATTGGAAGCAACACGGCTGGGAAGCGATGTGCTGCCGCGACTGGACCGTGCCGAAAAGGCCGCAGCGGCGGCATGGTCAGCCGGTGCGACCAGCTATCTCGAATGGGCCCAACTACAAGATCAACAGGCGCAAGCGCGGCGGCGGCAGCTGCAGGCGGCATTGGCCGCACAACAGGCCCTGATCGAGCTGCAGCGCCTCACCGGTCAGCCCGTGCTGGATCTCAGCTCTTCTTCTTCCTCCGCACAGGACTCCAACACGCCATGACTTCTTCTCTCAGCAATGCCCCGCGCTGGCTCCTTGTAGCGACGCTGGCAGCAGCCCTCAGCGCCTGCGGCGGCGAAACGACCAGTGTAGACAGCCAGACAGAGGCCGATCCGCACGGGCACGCCGAAGAAGGGGGCGCAGATGCGCACGCGGATGAGCATGCCGACGTCGAGGAAGAGGGCGCTCTGGAGAGCACTACCATCGCAGCGCAGGATGCCAAGGAAAACGGCATCAAGGTCGCTGCGGTGGGGCCGGGAGCGATCCGCACGCAGCTCGAAGTGCAGGGCACGATCGTTCCAAGCGAGAGCGCGCAGTCGCAGGTGACGGCACGCTTCCCGGGGACCGTGCGCTCTCTGACTGCCAACGTAGGCGACAGCGTGAAAGCCGGCCAAGTACTCGCGACCGTGGACAGTAATCTCAGCCTGAGCCGGTACAGCATCACCGCGCCACGCAGTGGCGTCGTCATCACGCGTCCCGCACAGGTGGGCAGTGGTGCCGCAGAGGGCGAAGTCCTGTTTGAAATCGCCGACCTGTCCCAGGTATGGGTGGACGTCCACGTATTTGGCGCTGACGCATCGCTGCTGCGTCCAAGTGAGGAAATTGAAGTGGTCGACCTATATGGCGGCGAGCCGACGGTGGGGCGTGTGCAGCGCATCCTTCCAGGTACGGCCGCATCTAGCCAAAGTGTTGTAGGCCGGGCCGTTCTGGACAATCAGTCTGGAAAATGGAGGCCCGGAGCAGGCGTAAACGTACGCATCACCACCGCCAGCGAAAACGCGGGGCTGATCGTGCCGCTGTCGGCTGTGCAGAGCATGGACGGCGGCGATGCGGTGTTTGTCCGCGATGGGGAAACGTACGCCTCCCATCCAGTCAAACTCGGAGCCCGCGATGCCACTAATGTACAGGTGTTGGAAGGACTGAAGGCCGGCGATGAGGTGGTTGTGGCTCAGAGCTATCTGATCAAGGCCGACATCGAAAAGTCGGCGGCCGGTCATGACCACTGAGGATTCACGCATGCTTGAACGCCTGATTCGGGCCTCAATCAACCATCGCTGGTTGGTAATGGCACTCACGCTAGTCTTGGTCGCCGTCGGTGCGTGGAGCTTCCGGCATCTCCCCATCGATGTCACTCCCGACATCACCAATGTCCAGGTGCAGATCAACACCGCCGCGCCGGGCTATTCTCCACTTGAGGTCGAACAGCGCATCACCTTCCCGGTGGAAACGGCGATGGCCGGTCTGCCGAAGATGGATTCGTTCCGCTCGTTCTCGCGCTATGGTCTTTCCCAGATCACGGTAGTGTTCAAGGACGGAACTGACATTTACTTCGCTCGCCAGCAGGTAGCTGAACGCCTGCAGCAAGCCAAGTCACAGATTCCGCAAGGGATGGAGCCGATGCTCGGGCCAATTGCCACGGGTATGGGAGAGATTTTCTCCTACACGGTGGATGCCGACCCCAGAGCTCGAAAGCCGGATGGGTCGCCTTACAACGCTACCGACCTTCGGACCCTACAGGACTGGGTCATCCGTCCGCAGCTTCGCAACGTACCCGGTGTCGCCGAGGTCAATACCTTGGGTGGTTTCAAGCGCGAGTTCCACGTCACGCCCGATCCTGCTCGCTTGCGTGCACTGGATCTGACGCTGGAAGATGTCTCGCGTGCACTGCAGGCCGCCAACCAGAACATTGGCGCTGGTTACATTGAACGCAGCGGCCAGCAATACCTGGTCCGCGTTCCTGCGCAGGCCGAACCTGCGCAGATCGGCGACATGCTGGTCAGCCGGCGGGAAGGGGTGTCCATCCGTATCCGCGACGTGGCCACGATCGGGGAGGGCCAAGAACTGCGAAGCGGTGCCGCGTCCCAGAATGGACATGAGGTTGTGCTCGGCACCGCCATCATGCTGATGGGCTCAAACAGCCGTGATGTCTCCCAAGCAGTGGCTAAACGCCTTGAAGAGGCCGCCAAGAGCTTGCCAGAGGGCGTGACGGTGACCCCAGTCTACGACCGCACGCTGCTCGTGGATCGCACCATTGCGACGGTGGCTAAGAACCTGACCGAAGGCGCTTTGCTGGTCATCGTGATCTTGTTCTTATTGCTGGGCAACTTCCGCGCAGCACTCATCACCGCGCTAGTGATTCCTCTGGCCATGCTCTTTACTCTGACCGGCATGGCCCGTGGCGGGGTCTCGGCCAACCTGATGAGCTTGGGTGCGCTGGACTTCGGCCTGATCGTTGACGGCGCGGTCATCATCATCGAGAACTGTCTTCGCCGCTTTGCCGATCGCCAGCACGAGCTGGGTCGGACGCTCTCGCTTGAGGAGCGCTTTGAGCTGACCGCTTCGGCAACAGCCGAAGTGATTCGCCCCAGCCTGTTTGGACTCGGCATCATCACTGCGGTCTACCTGCCGATCTTTGCGCTCACCGGCGTGGAAGGCAAGATGTTCCACCCGATGGCCATTACTGTTGTATTGGCCCTGACCGGCGCGATGGCCTTGGCGCTCACCTTTGTGCCGGCAGCCATCGCCCTGGCGCTCGGCGGGCGGGTTCAGGAGAAAGAAAACCGACTGATGTCCTGGCTGCGCAGGCGGTACGAGCCGCTTCTAGATGGCAGTCTGCGTCATGGGCGCATCATTGCCGGCCTGGCCATCCTACTGGTCGCAGGCAGCGGCGTGATCGCATCGCGAATGGGAAGTGAGTTTGTTCCCAGCCTCGACGAAGGGGATCTCACCATTGGTGCGATGCGCATCCCCGGCACCAGCCTAACGCAGTCGGTCCAGATGCAGAGCGTCCTCGAGACGCGCCTTTTGGCCGTACCTGAGGTCGAACGCGTATTTTCCAAGGTCGGCACGGCAGAGGTCGCTTCGGATCCGATGCCGCCCTCGGTGGCCGACACTCTGGTCATGATGAAGCCGCGCTCGCAGTGGCCAGATCCTCGCAAAACCAAGACTGACCTTGTCCAGGAAATTGAGACTGTTGTTGCACGCGTTCCGGGCAACAATTATGAGTTCACCCAGCCCATTCAGATGCGTATGAATGAGCTGATCTCGGGCGTCCGCGCTGATGTGGCGATCAATCTCTACGGAGATGATCTTGAAGTCCTCGCCAAAACTGCGAAAGATATCGAAGCGGCGACCAAGAAGGTGCAGGGGGCCTCAGACGTTCGCATGGAGCAGGCCAGCGGCCTGCCGTTCCTCTCTGTCATTCCTGATCGAGCCTCTCTGAGTCGACTTGGCCTTACCCCAGAAGATGTTCAGAACGTTGTGGCGACAGCCGTGGGGGGAGAGGTGGCCGGGCAGATTTTTGAAGGCGACCGTCGTTTCGACATCGTCGTGCGTCTGCCGGAAACGCTCCGCCAAGATCCTGACGCATTGGCACGCTTGCCCATTGCACTGCCGATAGCTGCTACAAGTCAAACGCACGGTGGCCTTGACTCGGCACGGACGGTACCGCTGGCAGCCGTGGCCCGCATTGAACTGAGTGAGGGCGCAAATCAGATCAATCGCGAAAACGGCAAGCGACGCCTGGTAGTCACTGCTAACGTCCGGGATCGCGACCTGGGCAGCTTTGTGGAAGAGCTTCGTAGAACCTTGGATTCACAGGTGAAGGTTCCAACTGGCTACTGGATCGAGTTCGGCGGCAGCTTTGAGCAGTTGGCGTCAGCTAGCCAGCGCTTAGCAATCGTTGTGCCGATCACCCTGTTGCTGATCGTGGCGCTTCTCTACTGGGCAATCGGCTCCTTCAAGGACGCCATGGTCGTCTTCACCGGTGTGCCCCTCGCGCTTACTGGCGGTGTGCTGCTACTTGTGCTGCGTGGCATTCCGCTTTCGATCTCGGCGGGCATTGGGTTCATCGCATTGTCTGGAGTGGCCGTGCTGAACGGATTGGTGATGATCAGCTTCATTAAGGATCTTCGACAGCGCGGCGAAGGGCTGAATGAAGCGGTGCGCCAGGGTGCCCTGAGTCGGCTGCGCCCGGTCCTGATGACGGCGCTTGTCGCCTCGCTGGGCTTCGTTCCGATGGCACTTAATGTTGGTCCTGGTTCAGAGGTGCAGCGACCTTTGGCCACGGTAGTCATCGGCGGCATCGTCTCATCGACGCTGTTGACCCTGATGGTGCTACCGGTGCTCTACCGCTGGGTCCACCGCAAGCACGCGTAAATGCCTGCGGCGTTCCGATTCTTAAACATTCAACTGGTGACTTCCAATGAAACCTAGCTCTACTTGTGCCACGCTCCTGGCAGGCCTGATCGCAGCCATCACACTGACCCATGCATCGCCCGCCATGAGTGCCCCCTCCGGACAATCCGTTGCCGATGCGCAGGCACCTCAGGGCGTCGTCGTACGCCCTCACTCCCCCGTGCTTGGGCCGAAGGCGGCCCCCGTCACCATCATCGAGTTCTTTGATCCTGCCTGCGAGGCGTGCCGGGCGATGTACCCCGAGGTCAAGAAAGTGCTTGCGGAAAACCCACGTACGACTAGGCTGGTCTTGAAGTACGTTCCCTTCCATGGCCATATCTCAGTGACGACTATTGGAATCCTGGAAGCTTCGCGTCGTCAGGGAAAGTTTGAGCAAGTCCTGGATGCGCTGATGGAAGATCAGCCAAAGTGGGCCACGCATGGTCGCTTGAATGCGGAAGCCGCCTGGGCCGTTGCCGCCCGCGCCGGTTTGGATACTGCAAGGGCACAGCGATTTCTAAGCGAGAACCCCGTAGAAGGCTTGATCGCTCAGGATCATGCGGACGCGAAGGCTGCGGCTATTCGCGGAACACCAACTTTCTACGTCAATGGCAAGCCCCTTATGTCTCTTTCCCCCGCTGCGTTGCGCGAGGCTGTCTCACGTTGCTTGCCTGATGGAAAGTGCACGCGCTAACGAGCACACGCTGACCCAGTCGGCCGCGCATCTGCGTATGCGCGGCCGGCAATTGGAATGGAGGACGACCGGCTCCCGCCCTCATGCCGATTGTGCCTGCCGCGCAGACTCGATGCTGTCGATTCAAGCGTCCGCCGCAGCCAAGCGGTACCGACACGTCTGCGCCCATTGTCACTAACTCGGACTGACTTCTGCTCGATCGCAACGCCACCTCTTAGTGTTTTGGTTCAACACGACGAGTTCGATGGGCCCGGCGGCATCGCTGCGGCCATCGCCCTTGGCGTGGAGGGCTATCGAGCAGTGGAGCATGACTGCAAGGTGGTCTGGCAAGACGCCGCCAATTCCAGGGAGAGGGCTGGCACAGCGTGACTGTGAAGCAACCATGTTAGCGAGCGGCGTTTCGCCCCCGCAATCAGTTGGTACGCGCAAAGCACCGCTTGGCGAGGATGCTATGCCGTGACCATCACCGAACACCGGCAAGATGAGCCTTCCGTTCTATGCTTTCATCTAACAGGAAGTCTCCGCCGATCCGTTCGGACGGTGGACGCCGCCAGATACCGCAACGCTACGGTTTCAGGCATGGTGCTCAGCGAACCGGAAATCGTTATCTAGTAGCCAGTCCCATCCGATACGCGTTGTGTGTGGCTGACATCGAAACGTCTGCTCTCAGAATCTATGCGACGGAAGTGTCAAGCGGGAAGAACGCTGCCATTCTTCTCCGGAGAGGATGCGCGCAGCCCATAGGTAGCCACCGACGCGACATCCGCCTTCAAACCAGCGAGAAAGGCACGCTCACAGGTGATGAACTGCTGTTCAAGGTAAGCACCGTACACAAAGCGCAGGCGCCGGTACGGCCCCTGCGTTTTGTTCACCAGGAGCCACCAGCGACGTCCAGGTCAACGCCGGCATCAAAATGATCGGCTGCCCGGGGGTCATGGCACCTGGCTTGGCGAACTGGATCGCTGAGCACGCCAGAAGCCAACTGCCAGAATCACTGCAACTAGCACCTGGGCCGCAATTCCCTCGACGGTGGGGTACAACCCTAATACTTCGATGCGCAGAGCATTGTCCAGCCAAGAGATTGGCAGATACCCCGCCTCCTGCAGTGCAGACACTGCCTTACCAATGAGAACAGTAGCCAGCACCGCAATCAGTACGGCGCTGTAGCGGAAGAACTGACTGATCGGCAGGCGTCGGCTAAAACGCATCATCAGCCACCCGATGACCACGAGGACCAGAGAAGCACTTGCACCACCCGCGACGACGCTATTGGCATTGCCTTGGCTCCAGATGGCGGCATAGAACAAGATCGTTTCAAATACTTCGCGATAGACCACCACAAAGATCAAGCCGAATAGGAACACCCCCGACTTGCGGCTCAATGCGTGCCCAAGCTTCTCGCGAACATATCGTTGCCAGTTCTCAGCGTGACTCTTTCCATGCATCCAGATGCCAACCCATACCAGCACGACGGCAGCAAGAAGCGAGCCAAACCCTTCCGAGAGCTCGCGGCTGGCTCCACTGATGGCAATGACCCATGTCGCCAAGATCCAGGTGGCTAGGCCGGCCGCCAGTGCCGAGATCCATCCGGCATGAACCCACGGTAGCATCTCAGCCCTCTCAGCCTTACGCAGCAGTGCGATCATCGCAACTACAATCAGCAGAGCCTCCAAGCCTTCCCGCAGCAAAATCGTGAACGCTGCGGCGAAGCTTGCGATCGCGGAGGTTTGCTCCTGCCCCAGCACCTGCTCGGCCTGAGCAAACAGGCCGTCGAGCGCCTCGACTTGATGTTCAAGTTGATCAGCCGCAACATTGCCCGCGATGCCCGAGCGCACGCGCGCCATAGCCGCCTCAATCTGAACCATCAAGCCGTTCTCGCGCGCGGCCAGCAGCGGCTCCACCGGTTCAAATCCGTCCAAATAAGCTGAAAGTGCCAATTCTTTCGCCTTGGTCGCCTGCCCGAGCCGGTACGCTTTCATTGACTGTTCCAGCAGTCGTCGAGAAGTCGCAAGCGCTGATTCCATAGCCTGAGACTGGGCTGCCTCAGGCTGGCGGCGTAGGTATGCAACGATGGCCGCTGCCTGCTCTGCTGAACGAACGTTGTTGGCCAAAGCGGCCGGGGTCATGCTGATGTAGGTGTCGAAATTCAGCTCGGAGCGCAATTTGGGATTACCCTCAATCAGAGCCTTTCCCTCATTTGCTGCGGCTTCGGGATATGCCAACGCACCGACATAAGTGGCCAAAGCCCAGCGCTCATCCACGGGAAGGCTCGAGTAACTGACCATGGAGGTTCCTTCCAGGCCTTGATCGATCACCTGATACAGACCAAAGACGCTGCGCTCATCGGCGCGACCACGGTCCGTGAAATCGATCGGTGGAGGGTCCAGCCCCGCCGCGGCAGGTCCGTCGCCGGCACCAGTAGCGCCATGACAACTGGCACACAATTGACCGTACAGTTCCTGTCCGCGCGCGTAGTCGGGCGCCTTGCTGGGCCTAAGTGGAATTGGGTGTGCCTTGACCAGAACACCGGCGAGCGAACGAGCACGATTGGCGACAACTTCCGGCTCGGCTTTGGCTTGGATCGCCTGCTGAAGCGCCAACGCGCCTTCTTTCAGCTGTTCGGACTCGGAGCTGAGCGGAAGCTCGTTGATGCTCTGCGCAGCGGTGGCGGAAAACTCCAGCATCTCCGCGTACTCCGTCTCATTGATCACTTCACCATCACGAACGGCCTCACGGTAGTCCACCGCAATGTAATCGAGCAGACGCCACGTCGTCGGCACCTTGCTCTCATTGGCCGAAGCAAAACCTGCCTGTAGCAGGGCGAACGCGGCGGCTAGCGTAAATGCAATAGAACGAAAATTCATGGGCGGACGCCGGCAACGAGGAGAAGAGGACTAGCGGATGAAAGGCGCGACCTAGTCAGAGACATCGGTAAGCGTAGGGCGGCCAGTACATTGTGCGAAGAGCTTGATCGCCTTGTCGCAGTAGACGCAGTGCCCCTGACAGCAGTCGTGCATCAGGAACGCGACCAAGTCAGAGAGCGCAGGGAAATCCGCGCTATAGATGATCGACTTTCCTTCTCGACGCGAGAGCGCTAGACCCGACTGCTCAAGTTCCTTGAGATGAAATGAGATGCGTGAGGGCGGGGCATCGTCGAGTGCCGCGGCGATAGCGCCGGCAGACATACCTTCGGCACCTGCTACGACCAACATGCGTACGATCCGCAGGCGATCAGCGTGAGCGATCGCGCCGAACCTCCGCACTGCTTTAGCCTCATTCATTTCAACATTTCACGATATGATGACACGAAAGGATGACTCAAGCCTAGGAGGCCGTCAATGGCCCTGCGGTCGCGCGGACACGGGCGCCGGAGGGTAAGCGTGCCGGCACCTTTTAAGTGGGTCCGATTCCTCTTTTCAATCCATTCGGACCTACGCAAAACCTAGCTCGGGTCAAGGCGGTCGTGCACCGCATCTGCAAGGTAAATGATGCTTGGCACAACAGAGTCGATATTAGATAGAAGGTCAACGATCTGTTGGCGTTGCAGACAGATCTGCAACGGATGCATGAAAGACAATCTCGGGGCACCTCTCCGGTTGCCGGGTCCTTGAAGCTCGGCAGCCAGCAAGGTCGACGAACACGACAATCTCGCCCGCGGCCAATAGAAGCTTCACAAGCGGCGGGCTTATAGAAACGCTACTTCCTACGCCTGTGAGCCAACACGGCCAACCATGCTTTGAGGTTGCCCCAAGGACCGGTTCGTGGAGTGAACCATCGAAGCCGATCCTCTCTGTACAGTTCGCCGGTGGGTGCCCAGGCCTCATGCTCGAAGGCACCCAAGTGATAGTGCGTTTCCCTCGGCAATCGCGTATTGCTGCAGGTCAGTGTCGAGCCGCACCTCGCACAGAACCCCCGCAGTACACCGGGCGAGGAGGCGAAGTACGTTATCTCCCCGTGCAGGATTTCGACAGACGCGTCATCGAATGAGGCGTAAGCTGATGCGGGTGCCCCCGTATGCCGCCGACAGCTCTGGCAATGGCACCAGAGCACCCACTTGGGCTCGCCCTTGGCGTGGAACTTTACTTCGCCGCACATGCAGCGGCCAACGGCAATGGTGGTCACGGACCTTGGTCCGCCGTGTGGTCATTGGTGTAGGGCTCTGTCACCACCTGCAGGCCCGCCGCTTTCCATTCGGGGAAACCGTCTTCCAGGCGCCGTACGTTGAAGCCAAGCTCCCTGAGCTTTGCGACAACCTCGAAGGACATCACGCAGTATGGACCACGGCAGTACGCCACGATCTCCTTGTCCCGAGGCAGACCGGCCAACGCCTTTTCCAGCTCCGACGCCGGGCAATTCAATGCGCCAGGAAGATGGCCCAATGCGTATTCCGCCGAGGGACGGACATCCAGAAGCATTACGCCATCGCTTGCCATCCGTTCCAGCAGTGTCTCGCGCGACACCGGTTCCAAGGCATCGCGCTGCTCGAAGAAATCGCGCATGACGCCTTGCACTTCAGCGACGTTGCGTTCGCCGAAGCAGCCGAGTGCGCGCAACAGCGCAACCACCTCAGACTCGCCCGACAGGCTGTAGAAAATGCGTTTGCCCTGCCGTTTGGGCTCCACCAGGCGAGCGCGGCGCAGCAACTGCAGATGCCGCGAGGCATTGGCCACACTCAATCCGGTCGCCTCAGCCAACGCTTCAACGCTGCGTGGCCCTTGGGAGATCGCCTCCAGCAGCTCCAGGCGGTGCACATGGCCGATCGCCTGAGCAACCTCGCTCAGGGCTTGGTAGATCGCTTGCTTCGGCTGGGGGATTGACTTTGCGTTTTCCATACTCAAACATTCTGCGCATTGATTGAATGAAAGTCCAGCCAACCGACTGAACAGGAGTGGAGATGCTCATCCTAATCAACGATTCACCCTACGGCAGCGAGCGCATGTACAACGCACTGCGCTTGGCGGGGGCAGCGATCAAGGCCAAGCAGAAGGCAATCACCGTCTTCCTGATGGGCGACGCGGTGTCGGCTGCGAAGACGGGGCAAAAGACCCCGGATGGGTACTACAACACTGAGCGTATGCTCAAGCGCTTGGCCGCTGCGGGGGCGGATGTGCTGCTATGCGGCACCTGCCTGGATGCCCGCGGCCTGGTCGACGCCGAGCTTGTTGTGGGCTCACGGCGCTCGACGCTGGATGAGCTTGCCGCAGCGACGGTCCGTTCCGAGAAAGTGCTCGTCTTCTGACGGCCTTCAGTCCACCTCATTGAAGAAGAGCCCCAATGCTCAGCAAGCCCATGCACCGCCAGGTGCTCCTGTTGGCCAGTGCCCAGGCGCTGTTCCAGATCGTCTCGGTCATCGTCATGACGGTTGGCGGCCTGGCCGGCGCCCGTCTGGCGAGCGCGCCCCAATGGGCGACGCTGCCGATTGCCACCATGTTCCTCGGCACCGCACTGGTCACGTTCCCTGCCGCCATGTGGATGGCCAAGGCCGGCCGCCGCATCGGCTTCATCTGCGGTTCGCTGCTGGGTTTGGCCGGGGGCTGCATCGCTGCGCTCGGCATCGCTCAACAGTCGATGGCATTGCTGGCCACCGGCACGTTCCTGGTGGGTGCTTACCAAGCCTTTGCGCAGTTCTATCGCTTCGCGGCGAGCGAAGTGGCGGATGAAGCATTTCGCCCTCGGGCCATTTCGCTGGTGATGGCAGGTGGCATTGTCGCAGCGCTGGTTGGGCCGTCGCTGGCCCGCCTTGGAGGGCCGATCTTCGCGGCAGAGTACCAGGGCTCCTTCATCATCCTCGCCGTGGTTGCGCTCGTGGCTGCCGGCCTTCTGATGGGATTGAAGATGCCATCTACACCGATCGCTGAGACGGATGGGCAGCCGGGCCGCCGATGGCAGGAAATTGTGTTTCAGCCGGCCTACCTGGTGGCGCTGCTCGGTGCCGCGACCGGGTACGGAATCATGATCCTCGCCATGACCGCGACCCCCATCGCGATGGTCAAGCATCATCACGAACTCGCCAATGCCGCGACCGTAATCCAGTTGCACGTCCTGGGCATGTTCCTTCCGTCGTTCTTCACCGGTTCCCTGATCGCTCGATTGGGGGCGATCCGCATCATGCTGGCTGGCGCCGTGATCTTCATTGGCCACATACTGATGACGACCACGGGGACCGGGTTCGGCTCGTTTGCTGCAGCGCTGGTCATGCTCGGGGTGGGCTGGAACTTCATGTATGTGGGTGGCACTGCGTTGCTCACCACCACCTACACCCCGTTTGAGCGCGCGCGCGCCCAGGCCATCAATGATATGACGATCTTTATTGTGGGCCTGAGCTGCTCCTTCAGCGCGGGAGGTCTATTGGATACACTCGGCTGGCAGAAGATGAATCTAGCGCTGATCCCTTGGCTGCTGGCCGCCGCCCTGGCGCTCGCATGGCTCGGCTGGAGACGGCGCGGAGCAGCAAATCTCTCAAACTCATGACCTCATCCCCGCTGTCCCATAACGGGTCGCTTACGGCTTCCCCCTATGTTTGCAAGGTGGGCCGCATGTTTGAAAACTCCCCGATTGGGTGGGGGCTCTGCCAGTTGACTAGGGGCCTTCGACCACCTCCTATCGCAGCACGCCCTTCAGACTTCCGATCTTTTGACGATCGCTTTCGCGGTGTGGCGGTCTAAGCATTCAGCCCGCTAGATGGCGGCCGGCATCACTTCGTCATTGCCAATTATCAGAGGTTCTCCGCAACGTTCAGTGGCTTGTGGCCACCGACGTTGTGGGGCCGTGCCCGCCCACCTGCTGACGTGCGGCGTTCGGAGGGCGGGTGGCCCGGGTCCTCTTCACCGGCGTCCGCCGGAAACGCGACGCTTCATGCCGATCCAGAATCCATGGCGGCTCCCAAGGCCAAGCCGACAACCCGCGAACAGCTTGCGGACCGTTCGATGTTGAAGGTGAACATCAACGGTACTTAGTCCACGGTGCTAAAGGAGCATTGCGAAGCGCAGACAGCGCCATAGACGAGAACAAATTTACTGGAGTCTATCGAACGTGCAGGCAATACAGGCGGGTTCGTCACTCCTAGCTGAGCAATGGCAGGCGTACACTCGGCCCGATACCCAGAATGCGGGCAGAGGGTCCCGCGAGTTGGAGCTGCCAACAAGTTAATACTAGGATAACCCCATGCTCGAAGTACTGAGTCATCCAAAGTTTCGCCGCCTACTTGGTGCGCAGATCGTGGCACTGATCGGAACCGGCTTGGCGACTGTCGCCCTTGCCCTTCTAGCCTACGACCTGGCGGGTGCACAGGCGGGCGGGGTACTGGGTACCGCACTGGCCATCAAGATGGTTGTGTATGTGACCTTGGCACCCGTTTCGGGAGCACTAGTGCCAGCACGGCTTCGAAAGCAAGCTTTGATTGCGCTCGACCTAGTTCGTGCTGCAGCCGTTGCCTGTCTGCCATTCGTAACCGAGATCTGGCAGGTGTACATTTTGATCGCTGTGCTGCAATCGGCTTCCGCATGCTTCACCCCACTGTTCCAATCCACTATTCCCGAAATCCTTAAAGATGAGCGCGATTACACCCGCGCGCTCTCGCTGTCCAGATTGGCATACGACCTTGAGAGTCTGCTGAGTCCGACTCTCGCTGCCGCACTACTCACGATCATCAGCTTCCACTGGCTGTTCGCTGGCACCTCGGTAGGCTTCATGCTGTCGGCGGCCCTTGTCGCGTCCACTAGGTTTCCCGCCCTCGTCACGGCGTCGTCCAAGGACGGTCCTTTTGCCCGAGCCATCCGCGGAATGCGCATCTACTTTCGCACCCCTCGTTTGCAGGGCCTGCTTGCACTGAGCCTTTGCGCCGCAGCCGGTGGCGCGATGGTGTTCGTCAATACAGTAGTCATTGTTCGCACGGTTTTAGGAGGGGCTGAGAAGCAGGTTGCGTGGGCGCTGGCCGCCTTTGGCGGAGGCTCAATGTTGGTAGCTCTTCTTCTTCCGAAGGTTCTTGACCGCATTTCAGAAAGGACAGTTATGCTGACTGCCGGTCTGCTCATGTTAATTGTTCTGGTCACGTTCCTCTGCATCTGGTTCGCACTGAGTGGAGATCTTGGATGGGTGGCAGTCCTTCCGACCTGGACGCTGTTGGGCGTGGCGTATGCCGGGTTGGTTACGCCTGGCGGAAGGCTACTGCGACGCTCGGCTGAGTCCGCTGATCTTCCATTTCTCTTCGCCGCCCAATTCTCCCTCTCCCACGTTTGCTGGTTGATTGCCTACCCACTGGCTGGCTGGGTTGGTGCCCGCTACGGCCTACATGTTGCGTTGTCCGCCTCAGTGACTCTGGTAGCGCTCGGCTTCATCGCAGCGTGGCGAAAATGGCCCACGTTGGATCCAGAGGAGATCGCTCATCAGCACCAACACCTCGCTCCGGACGATCCACACCTCTCGGCACATCGCAGCGCAGATGGCACGCACCGGCATCGGTTCTTTATCAATCAGCTCCATTCACGTTGGCCGAACTGACGAGCACGTCAGGCCGGCAGGGAGGGCGGGCGGGCTACTTACCTGCGAATTTTGTGTTGTAGAAGACCACGTCCAAGCAAACGCCGTACCGACACACGAACCCGCAGCCAAGTGTCGAGGTCAGCGGGGCAGGGCAGTCACATGCCCCCCTTTGTTGGGAAATCCAAACACCGGAACAGGTCGGGGAATCTACCGCCCTCCAGGCCGCCCCAGGCTGAGCTCTTGGCGATCCGGCCGGCCTTGGTGCGCAGATTTGAGATTGCGCCGGTTTGTTCTTACCAAAGGAAAGCTCATGAGGCTGAAAAGAGCGCACAGTGCACCCAGACCAAATCCGGAGACGGTACCACCTGCAGCCGGATCCAATCGCGGCACCACCCACGCTGAGAGCAACGCAGACGCCCAGGAACGCGACTAGCGGGCCGGGCTTGAAGCGGATGCCATCCAACTTGATGATGCTAGCCTCCAACTCCTTGTAACTACGCTCCGTTTCCAGGCGACTCGCCTCCAAGGGGGGCAGGTCGACGCAACGGAACGGTCGAGCCCCGTCTGGATCGCCATCGCGGTACATCTGCTCTGCCACAGTCTTGGCGTCCGGCCAATTCTCTGGCCAGCGAGATGCATCAAGGACCCCGTACTCGCGCAACACAGGAGTGCCAATGCGAGGAATCAGGATGGGCCGTACCCAGCGACGATCCAGGACTGCCCAGACCTCATCGCGACCAAAAACACGCTCTTCGAACAGCTCGATACGGTCTGGCGCTGGGTAGCTGTAGGCCGTCAGGTTTGCGGGAATGTAGCTCAACCCTCGATCTCGTAAAAACTGGACCCGATTTTTGCCCTCGTGAGCCCAGTAGATGCCAAGCGCCGCGACAACGCAGTAAATGGCGGGACCCTTGGCCTCTCGGTCACTTCTGTCCCGGTGACTGAGCCATGCCGCCAGTCGATCTTGATCGGACGCATCAACGCAAACCGTCGTCCGAAGTTGCGGAAGCAACATGCACCGCAAGCGTCTCGGTCAATTCTTGGTTGCTCATCCAGGAGATAGCGCTTAGAGGAAGGCTCCTGCGAGACTAGGCCTCCGGGCTCGTCGCTGGTATCGGGAGCCTCCTGACAGATGCAGGCACTTGAGCTGGCCTATTCCCCCTTGGCCAGGACCCTCACGGCTCTTCCCTTGTGGAGCACTCGGCCCGTCAACGCTTGATGCGCTTCTCAAAATCAGCAATGAGATTGGCTAGGGACAGACCCGTCAATCGCGCAATATCTCTCAACTCAACGACATCGATCCTGCGCTTGCCAGTCTCAACGTCACTGATGAATGACTGGCTACGGCCAAGCTTGGCTGAGACTTGAGCCTGTGTAAGCCCGGCCGCCACGCGGGCGTCCCGCACAGCCTCGATCAGGGCCACGTACTCTTTGCGATGAATAGACTTGGCCACGGCCGCACCTAGGTTGAGCGGCTCTAGAAGCTATATCCAGTTCTCTGATATCTAAAAACCCGATAATCTAGGCCTTCAAAAGACCGCGGGGCCTCGTACGATGCGCACTAGCCTGAGTCATCCACTGATCATCGCCGAGCTCACGGTGGGAGATAGGGGGGGCGCTATAGGGGTGACCTTCGCGCCTGGCAAACACCAACAGACGGCGATGACAGGAGCATGGTCGAGAGACCTGCATCTGGATCTGGAGGCGATTCGACAATGGAAGGCCACTAGTCTGATCTCGCTGATTGAACCCTGGGAGTTCAACGAGCTTGATATCGAAGACCTGCCCGCAATCGCCGAGGCTAAGGAGCTCCAGTGGTACGGCCTGCCGATCACGGACGGCGCAGCCCCCGATCAACGCCTACTAGCGAAATGGCCTGCGCTGAGTGCAGCTTTCGTCCAAGATCTGTATCAAGGTGGCCGGCTTGTGGTGCATTGCAAAGGAGGGCTAGGGCGCGCGGGCACAGTAGCGGCGATGCTATTACTGGACTCAGGAGCTTCTTTGAGCGCTGCAGAGGCTATCAGCAGGGTTAGGGGCGTCCGACCTGGCGCCATCGAGACTGTCGAGCAGGAGGAATTTCTCATCCACTGGCATCAGCGCCTAGCGGGCAAGGGCAGGACTGGATGAAAGGTTGTCACATCCTTGACGAGCCAGCCCCTCATCACGCCCGCCTCTGCAGCGAGCACCCATTCCACAGTTGTGCTTGGCAGTAGGCCGCTGCTGCGCTATCCCATTTCAGACCTAAGCCGCGAGCCGCGCACACCTCTCTCAAGCAGATGCAGAAGCTACTCCATGCGAATGCGTATAGCGTGGTGAACCCCGTCAAGAGCACAGTGCTGCCGCCGCTACTCTGGTGAGGGAGATCCTACGTGGGGAGTAATTGGCCGCCAAGCTGGAACTAATGCGGGCTATCGCGCACCACTGAACGTGACCAAGCAGATCACCGAGGCGGGTGTCCACACAGCGCCTCGGGGGTGAGACCAAGGGCACTCTGACGCCGCGGCCGCCATAGGCACGCATATGCCTAGCCAGGCCAAATCAGGGGTAATACCCAGCTACGATGCCGACAGGATGCCTCCCGTGTCATCCATCGCGCTATGGTCTCGAAAACTGGCCAAGACCAGGCTCGACCTTCTAGATGTCAGAAATATGTTGTAGTACCGGCCTGACACCCAACTCTAGCAAATTAACCTTTCCGACCAGGGGTCGTAGAAACGTCATAACCGATAGGGGAGGGCGAAGGAGTCACCTCAGATACCCCCCGATTCTGGTGTTTTTCCCGCTCCGATCATGGACAATGCGACGACCGACGTGCCCACAGAATAGACGTCGTCTACCCTCAAAGCCTGTTTTTCTCGTCCAATGCACCAAGGTTCTTCTCCGATCATGCGGCTCTTGGTTGCACTGCTTCTAGCAGTGCTCTTGGTCGTGCCGTCGGTTGAAGCCTCAATGTGCACAGATCAGGTGGACCTGACTGCCTCGCAGGAAAATTCGTCACCAGCCAATCAGGGGAAGGACCGGGTTGCCGCGCATGGACACTGCCACCACGGAGGCGTGTTCCAAGCGCCCATCCCGCTGACGGTGGACGACGTCGCAACGGTGGCTGGCCCGTTGGTAGTTGCGGCTACCCGCAATCTTCCTTCGGAGCGGCGCGACGGCTTGATTCGCCCTCCCAGAGAGTGTTAGAGCCGGTCTCCCTCTCAAATTGAGCGACTGAGCCGCTGCTTTTGTTCTGTGCAGAGGGAGCGGCACAGCGAATTCGCATTGCTGGCAGATCGGATCCCGCATTTTGCGGATCGCCGTGCGCGCCCCACTTCCTTGATACGCCACCTGACATCTCGGGTACATCCATGTCCATCTTCCTGACTCGGGCGCTCATCGCACCTGGGGATTCTTCACGTTTCGGTACGCATGCAGTCGGGCTGCTGCGGGGATACGTATGACCGGTGTCTTGCGGTGGCGCAACCGTCCAGAAGTCGGTCAAACAGCTCTGATTCTCACGTCGTCGCTCTACTTCACGGCGGTGTTCAACAATGCGTTCGCTCGATTCGTTATCGACGCCACTAACCTGGAAGGCTTGGCGCAGGCACTTGTACTGTGCGCGGCCCTGATCTTCGTCACCGGCCTTCACGTGCTGTTGCTGACGCTGATCGGTTGGCGCTGGACGCTGAAGCCCTTTCTATTTCTACTGGTTCCCGCGTCTGCGGCAGCGGCTTACCACTCTGACAGCTACGGCATCGTCTTTGACGCCAGCATGCTGCGCAACGTGTTCAAGACGGACACGGTTGAAGCTGCGGAGTTAATGACGCTGGGCATGATGGGCACCCTGCTTTTGAAGAGCGCGCCGCCACTGCTTGCACTGCTTTGGATTCGCATTCGTCCAGAGGTCAGCACGCTGCGATTGATTTGCAAGCGTCTGCTGCTGGCCATCGCCGCGGCTTTGGTTGCCGGCGGTGCGGCCATGTCACAGTTCGATGATCTGTCCTCACTCATGCGCAACAACAAGTCGGCGCGATACCTGATCACCCCGGAAAACTTCATCGCATCAAGCATCCGTGTACTTCAGCAAGATCGCCGAGGCTCGCGCGGGCCACTTGCCAAAGTGGCTGAGGATGCCCGTCTCGGGCCGCATCCGGCCGGCTCCAAGCCTCATCTTCTGGTGATCGTGGTAGGGGAGACCGTCCGCGCGCAGAACTGGGGATTGAGCGGATATGCCCGGCAGACGACACCCCAGCTGGCCAGGCGCAATGTGGTGAACTACGACGACGTGACTGCGTGTGGATCCAATACCGAGGTATCAGTGCCGTGCATGTTCTCCATTTATGGAAGGCGTGCTTACGACCGGGGTAAGATCAGGAACTCCGAGTCTCTGCTGCATGTATTGGAGCGCGCGGGGGTCAAGACACTGTGGCGCGATAATCAATCTGGTTGCAAGGGTGTCTGCAAGGACCTTGCATTTGAGTCCTACAGAGAACCACCACAGCACCCTCTCTGTACGGATCAGGCGTGTCGTGACGAGGTGATGCTTAGTGGGTTGCATGACGCCATAGACGATAACCCGGGGGATGTCGTCGTTGTTCTGCACCAAATGGGAAATCACGGCCCTGCGTACTTCAAGCGCTACGGCGAGGAGTTCAGGACATTTACGCCGGACTGTCGCAGCGCTGATCTTGGTAAATGCACTCGAGAGGAGATCGTCAATGCATACGACAACGCAATTGTCGCAACTGATGACTTCCTCGCAAAAACCGTCGACATGCTCGCGGCGGACTCGTCGCACGACACTGCCATGATCTACCTGTCAGATCATGGCGAGTCCCTCGGTGAAGGAAATCTATACCTCCACGGACTTCCGTATGCGATCGCACCGGCTACCCAGGTCAAAGTGCCTATGGTTGTGTGGCTGTCGGAGGGCCTGCAGAAGGCGCGTGGGATTGCCCCGTCCTGCCTCCGGGAACAGGCAAGTATGCCCTTGAGTCACGACAACCTATTTCATTCGGTGCTCGGACTCATGGAGGTGCAGAGCCGCTCAAGGGACGAAGCACTGAATCTGTTCGGACGATGCGAGAGGTCGCTCGTTAGGATCGCAAGCTGAGGGCGCTGAGTTTGACGTTCAGAAAATACGACAGAAAAGGAAACATACATGGCTGACACCTATGGTCACCGGCCCCGCGGGCCGCTGGGCGTGCTGAAGGCGTTCCGATGGTCAATGCTGGGAATTCGCGCAGCATGGCTGCACGAGTCCTCGTTTCGGCTTGAAGCTGTTCTGACACTGCTACTTGCTCCGCTATCTTTCTGGTTAGCCGAAACTCCGGTCGAGCTTGTACTGTTGCTGGGCTCATTGCTGATGGTACTGGCGGCAGAATTGCTCAACTCTGCTATTGAGGCCATCATTGAAAGATATGGATCGGAACACCACGAGCTAGCTGGACGGGCAAAGGACATGGGTTCGGCCGCTGTGTTGATGACGCTCGCCAGTTCGGCACTGGCCTGGGGCGCGATCGCACTCATGTAAGCCGCGTGGCCGGATCCCACCTGCGCTGGCTGCGGGGTCGTAGCTGTCCAGAAAGTGAACGGAGCGCCGCCGCAGTTCCCTGGCTTCGATTGTTATTGTATCCATGCTCAAGTCGTTGATAGTCTTCCCAGATGCGCCAAATCTCCCGGAAAATTGGGCTCTGCCTCCTGATGCTGCTAATTGCGGCGCTGGTGGTCGTGCCTGTTTCCGATGCATTTGCCTGCGCAGTAGAACCTCATTCGACGGCAAGCGCCCCTCAGGACGTTCCAGATGACCGCGACGGGAAGTTGGGCCATGAAGTCCTAGCGGCGGGTTGCAGCCACGGCCACTGCCACCATTCCAGCGCCAGTCTGCCACTGGAAGCGGTGAATACACCCCAGCCATTGGCCGGGTCGGTATGGAACGCTTCTTCCGACATCGGCGCCTACGCCGTTGTTCTCGATGGGCTGACGAGGCCACCCCAGGGCTGATCAGAGCTTGACCCGTGTAACGCGGGATCTCGTTTCTTTTCACCTCTGGAAATCTCTAAATGTCGACCTCCACACGTCGGCCGCTCCAAGCGGCCGGGCTGTTCGTGGCTGTCCTGCTGGCGCTCGCGTCGGCGGGACCTGCGGCAGCGCAAGCTTCGCCCTCTTATGACGACCTACTGGGTCGTCTTGATCAGCTGTCAGGCACCATTCAAGGCGTGGCATTGTCTGAAGCCGCCAATGCCCGTGTTCAACAGGCTCGTGCGCTCAAGAATCCGACGCTTTCCTACGACCTGGAGAACGCGCAAGGCACCGGTGCCTATCGCGGAACCAGCAATTCCGATTCAATCATCACCCTCTCTCAGCCGCTGGAGCTATTCGGCCAGCGAGGTGCCCGTGTGCGTGCAGCACAGAGCGAAGCGCGGGCCGCAGGGTTGCGTAGCGAACTGAGCCGGAGCGAAGTGGCCGCGCTGCTCGCAACGACCTATGCGCAGGCCGAAAGCGCACTTCGACGGTATGACTTGGCCAATGAGGCACTTCAGCTGATCCAGGAAGATGCCGACGCGACCAGCGCCATGGTCCAGCAAGGGCGGGAGCCTCAGCTCCGTGCCGTTCAGGCTCAAAGTGAAGTGTCCAATGCGAAGGCGGCGCTGGACGAGGCATTGGCTTACCGCGACGCAGCCCTTGCTCGGTTGGCCGGTGCAGCGCAGCTGGATGCGCCTGTGAACTCGATCAGCCAAAGCCTGCTGGATCGCGCGCCCCCTCTGCCGACAGGTGATGCCCGCGCAGCATTAGCGGTTCAGATCGCCGAGGCCGAAGCTGCAACGGCGAGCCGGTTGGTGGACGTAGAACGAAAGCGCGCGCTCCCCGATCTGAGCGCCACCGTGGCGCAAACGCGCTTCCGTCAGGCTGGAGAGCGCGCCTACAACGTCGGGATAAGTCTCTCCATCCCGCTCTTCGATAGGAACAGAGGCGGAATTCGGGCGGCATACGCTGAGCAAACTGCGGCCGATGCGCGGCTGGAGCTGCAGAAGAGGGAAAGTGAAGCGAACCGGCTTTCGGCGATTGCCTCGCTAAAGGCATCTAACAGTCGGACGCGGGCCGCCGACGATAGCGTCACGGCTGGTGAGGAGGCCTACCGACTCGCTCGAATCGGTTTTGAAGCCGGCCGCATCTCCCAGTTGGAGCTGCGCAGTACCCGCTCGAGCTTGATCGCCGCGCGCGCCTCTGCCGTCGATGCAAGGCTCGCGCGCGTAGCCGCCGAAATTGACCTCGCCCGTCTCGAAGGACGCGCCCCCTTTCTGGAGCAGAAATGAACAAGCCCCGTAACCCCATTCTCGTTGGCGCCCTACTGCTGTCCGCCTTGGCCATCACCGGTGGATTGACCGGCTGCAAGGGAGCCAGCGAAGCGCCCGCGACCGAAAAGGACGCATCGGCAAAAGATGATGGCCATGACCATAAGGAAGCTCAAGGAGAAGGTGAAGGCAAGGACGGCGCCAAGCAGGCTGATGACCATGCCGGCGAGGAGCCTGGGGCACACGCAGAAGAAGAGGCTCCGGAAGGGGTGGTCCAGCTAACTGCTGACCAGATCAAGGCGTCCGGCGTGGGTGTGATCGCCGTAGGGCGGGGAGGCGGCGCTTCCACACGCATAGCCGGACGTGTCGAGCCCTCCATTGGCGCGCGTTCATCGGTCGCGGCGACAGTAACCGGTCGCGTTGAGCGTGTCCTGGTTGCACCGGGTTCTCACGTGAAGGCCAATCAGACACTTGCTGTCGTGGTGAGCGGTGATGCCGCCACATTCCGCGCGGCCGCGGTCTCCGCAGGTGCCGAGGCCGAGGTGGCGCGGCTGGTGTATGGCCGCGACAAGGCACTGGTCGATCAGGGTGTCGTTGCGCGCCAGGAAATGGAAACATCGCGCGCACGCTCGATCGCCGCGGAAGCAGCGGCTGCAGCTGCACGCGCCCAGGCCGCCGCAAATGGCTCGCCTGACAGCTCAGGGCGGGTGAGCATCTCCAGCCCGGTTTCGGGGATCGTTGGCAACGTGCAAGTCACACCGGGCGGGGTGGTGTCGGCGGGCAGTGTGGTGGCTGACGTCTCCAACCCCGACATGAACGAGCTGGTCTTTACCGCACCTCCCGCGTTGGCCTCACAGGTTGCTGCTGGAATGAAGCTTGAAGTGACTGCACCTGCGGGATCGTTCCAGGCTGAAGTTACGGGCGTGGCTGCGGATATCCGCCAGCAGGGCGGCACCACGATCATCCGTGCGAAGCCGCTCACAGCGGCATTGCCACCTGCAGGCTCGCCGATCTCAGCGCTGGTAGTGGCCGACGGCGACGCCGGCTCGCTGAGTGTTCCGGCCGATGCCGTGCAGACGGTAGACGGGGCCAATGTGGTGTTCGTCGAAACGGCCGAAGGATTCAAAGCGACCCCGGTCATGATCGGGCGCCGTGCTGGCGGCAACGTCGAGATCGTAAACGGCCTCAAGGGCGACGAGCGCATCGTCGGTATCAATGCTTTCCTGCTCAAGGCCGAACTGGCCAAGGGTGAAGCCGAGCACGGCCACTAAGGAATCCACACATGTTCAATATCATCATTGAATCAGCGGTTCGTTTCCGCTGGTTGGTGGTGTTCCTCGCCGCAATGGTGGCCAGCTGGGGCCTGTTCCAGCTGAGCAAACTGCCCATTGACGCGGTACCGGACATTACCAACAGACAGGTACAGATCAATTCGATCGCGCCGGCGCTGACGCCTGAGCAGATTGAGCGTCAAGTGACATATCCGCTTGAGACCGCATTGGCCGGCATTCCCGGGCTGAACACTACCCGCTCGCTATCGCGAAATGGTTTCTCCCAGGTCACGGCGATCTTTACCGACCAGACCGATATCTATTTCGCACGCCAACAGGTGGCCGAGCGCATGCGCGAAGCGGCCGAGGACTTGCCGGAAGGCGTGTCCCCGGTCCTTTCGCCGGTGACCACCGGCCTGGGCGAAGTTCTGATGTGGACGGTGGACTTCACCGACTACGACCCAAACAACCTCGCACCGAAGGGCCAAGCCGGCTGGCAGGAGGGAGAGGTCTACCTCACCCCTGAGGGCAACCGACTTACAACCGCACAGGAGCGCGCCACCTACCTGCGCACCGTGCAGGACTGGATCATCGCCCCTCAGATGCGCTCCAGCCCGGGCCTAGCCGGCGTCGATACAGTGGGCGGCTATGTAAAGGAGTACGGCGTCCATCCGGACAGCGCACGCCTGGCTGCGTATGGGCTCGGGTTGTCCGACCTGGTCCAGGCACTAGAGCGGTCCAACGTGCAAGCAGGTGCAGGCTTTGTGCAACGTGCCGGTGAGGGCCTCGTAGTGCGTGCAGATGGCCTCGCACTGACGACCAGCGACCTCGCACAGTCCCCAGTGGCGACCAAGGATGGGGTGGTTATCCGTGTCGCCGACGTTGCCAAGGTCGAGCTGAGCCGCGCGCCGCGCCTGGGCGCCGCAAGTCGCAACGGACATGAGGCCGTGCTAGGTACGGCGCTGATGATCGCCGGAGGCAACAGCCGCACCGTGGCGCAGTCTGCGGCGGACCGGCTGGTAGAGGTGAACAAATCGCTTCCGCCAAACATTTTCGCCGTTCCGGTGCTCGACCGCAGCCAGCTCGTCAATTCCACCATTAAGACCGTCGCCAAGAACCTGACCGAAGGCGCACTGCTGGTCGTGGTGGTGCTGTTCCTGCTGCTGGGCAACCTGCGAGCGGCAACCATCACGGCGCTCGTGATCCCGCTGTCCTTCCTGTTTGCCGTGATCGGCATGAACCGGTTCGGGATCAGTGGCAACCTGATGAGCCTAGGCGCGCTGGACTTCGGCATTCTGGTCGACGGTGCGGTCATTGTCATTGAATCAACGCTACTGATGCTGGGTCAACGCCGCGCGGAACTGGGCAGGCCGTTGACGGCGATGGAACGAATGAAGGTCGCCACGGAATCAGCCAAGAAGATGGCACGGCCTGCGGCTTTCGGCCAGTTGATCATCCTGCTGGTCTTCCTGCCAATCATGACCTTGGAAGGCGTCGAAGGAAAAACCTTCCAGCCCATGGCCGCCACCTTCATGCTGGCGCTGATGGGTGCGTTCATTTTCTCCTTCACCCTGGTCCCGGCATTGACCGCCCTGTGGGTACGCGAGCCAAAGATGAAGTCGGGCGAGGAGCTCCATCACGGCGAGCATGAGACCAAGCTCATCAAGGTGTTGCGCACCCGGATCGAGCCCGTGATCGAGCGCGCCGTCGCCATGCCGCGCGTGGTATTGGGGGGCGCGATTCTTACGCTGGCGGTTGGCGTGACTTCCTTCATGATGCTGGGGCGCGAGTTTATGCCCACGCTGGACGAGGGCAACGTGGCTATGCAGGCGCTACGCGTACCATCTACTTCGCTGGAGCAGTCACTGGCAATGCAGTTGGGACTGGAGAAGGAGATCGCCAAGCAACCGGAAGTGGAGACAGTGTTCTCGCGGACCGGTACGGCGGAGGCGGCCATCGATCCGATGCCCACCAATATCTCCGACAGCGTGATCGTGCTGAAACCGAGAAGCGCGTGGCCAGATCCGAAGCTTCCCAAGGATGAACTGGTCGCTCGATTCGAGTCCCTCGCGTCGAAGCAGCTGGGCAACACCTTTGAGTTCAGCCAGCCGATCGAACTGCGCTTCAACGAGCTGATCTCCGGCGTGCGCACCGATCTTGCGGTGATGATCTACGGCGACGACTTCGGCGAGCTGCAGAAGGTTGCAGACCAAGTGGCACTGAAGCTGCGAGGTGTGCAAGGCGCTGCGGACGTTCGGGTTGAGCAGATCTCCGGCCTGCCCACTCTCAACGTCAAGATCGACCATCTGGCAGCAGCGCAGTACGGATTGACCGCTGGGGATGTGAGCGAGGCCCTGTCCACCGGAATTGGTGGTACCGCGGCAGGCAAGATCTTCGAGGGCGATCGCCGATTCGACGTTGTCGTGCGACTAGACGACGCAGCGCGCAATGATCCGGACCAGCTCAGCTCACTGCCTGTCGCCACCCCCTCAGGGGCAGTGATTCCGCTTTCGTCCGTCGCAAGGATCACTATCAGCGAAGGACCCAACCAGATCAGCCGCAACAACGGCAGCCGTCGTGTCGTGGTGCAGGCCAACGTGCGTGGGCGCGACCTGGGCGGATTTGTTGGCGAAGCACAGGCCGCAGTAGCGGATGTGAAGCTGCCAGCAGGCTCCTATCTCACCTGGGGTGGGCAGTTCGAGAACCTCCAGAGGGCGGAGAAGCGACTGGCGGCAGTGGTTCCGGTTGTGTTCCTGCTGATTGGTGCACTGCTGTTCATGGCGCTCCGCAGCGCCAAGGAAGCCATTCTAGTGTTCAGCTGCGTTCCGCTGGCGCTGGTGGGTGGCATCCTGGCACTGCTACTGAGGGGGATGCCGTTCTCGGTGTCTGCCGCCGTAGGGTTCATTGCAGTTTCTGGCGTTGCAACCCTGAACGGCCTGGTATTGATGCAGGCCATCCGCGAACGCCTTGATGCGGGCGATGCGCCGCTGGTGGCGTCTCTCAACGGCGCAGCGAGTCGTATCCGCGCCGTGCTCACCACTGCACTGGTGGCCATTGTCGGTTTCATTCCTATGGCCATCGCCAGCGGTTCGGGTGCAGAGGTCCAGAAGCCGCTCGCTACCGTGGTTATTGGTGGCTTGCTCACCGCAACCATCCTGACGTTGCTGGTGCTTCCCACCTTTGCGGGTCGCATCGCAAAGCGAGGCACAGCTGCCGCAGGAAAGGGCGAAAGCGACTGATCAACTGAAGGTGGCTCCGGCGCAGTATTTACTGCGCCGGAGCCTTCAATGATCAGGCCACAATTGGAGTATCAAGATGAGCCAAGAAAGTGAAGGTGGCGCATCCCCTAACAAAGGGGGCGCCCATTCCCATGGCGGCCTGTTTGGCGCCAATACAGAGCTGATGTTTGCCTTGGGCTGCGGGCTACTGCTCGTGACCGGCTTCATCATTGAAAGGTCGGCTGCGTTCGGGATCGTGTGGCTGCCCAAGTCGATGTACATGCTGGCGTACGTGTTCGGCGGATGGTTCACCCTGCGCGAAGCTATTGAGAACCTCCAGCAGAAGCGTTTCGAAATCGATACGCTTATGTTGGTGGCGGCAGCGGGTGCCGCTACGCTTGGGGCGTGGGCAGAGGGCGCGCTGCTGCTGTTCCTCTTCAGCCTGGGTCATTCGCTGGAGAACTACGCGATGGGGCGCGCCAAGCGCGCCATCGAAGCCCTCGCCAAGCTTGCACCGGAAACCGCCTTGGTGGTGAAGGAGGGTGGCCCTGTGGAAGTACCGGTCACCGCGCTCGAACCCGGTGACGTCGTTCTCGTCAGAGCAAATGACCGTTTGCCCGCTGATGGCTTCGTGATCAAGGGCACGAGCAACGTCAATCAGGCACCGGTCACGGGTGAGAGCATCCCTGTGGACAAGCATGCCGTAGCCGACGCCGAAGTCGCGAGGCGCAGCCCCGACGCAGTGGATATCGCGTCGAGGGTGTTTGCCGGAACCATCAACGGCTCCGGTGCCCTCGAGGTGGAAGTCAGCCGACGCTCAACCGAGTCTGCGCTCGCACGCGTGGTAAAGATGGTCAGCGAGGCCGAGACACGAAAATCACCTACTCAACGCCTGACCGACAGGTTTGAACGCATCTTCGTTCCCTGCGTTCTGGCCCTTGCCGGCGTGCTGCTCTTCTCATGGGTAGTGATCGATGAGCCATTCCGGGACAGCTTCTACCGGTCCATGGCCGTGCTGGTCGCCGCCAGTCCTTGCGCATTGGCCATTGCCACACCCAGCGCTGTTCTCGCAGGCATCGCCCGCGCCGCACGCAGTGGCGTGCTGATCAAGGGCGGTGCGCCGCTCGAGGAGCTCGGCATGGTAACGGCGATCGCCTTCGATAAGACCGGCACCCTCACTGCAGGCAAGCCACGCGTGACCGATGTCGTCACGGCAGAGGGCGTGAGCGAGCAGGAACTGCTTGAGGTGGCCGTCGCAGTGGAGGCACTGAGTGACCATCCGTTGGCGGGCGCCATCGTTGTCGACGGCAAGGCGCGCCTCTCCGGACAGGTCACGCTTATGGCAAGTGGGTTCGAGAATCTCGCCGGGCGAGGCGTGCGCGCAGAGGTGGGGGGGCGACCGGCCTGGATCGGGAAGGCGGAGATGTTCGGGGCAGACGGAGTTCCGTTATTGGGGGCAGCCGCCAAAGAAGGCATCGAAGCGCTGCGCAGTCGCGGACGGACGACGATGGCGGTGCGTCTGGGCGATCGAGATCTGGGCATCATCGGCTTGATGGACACCCCACGCGCCGAGGCACGCGAAGCGCTCCAAAAGTTGCGCGGTTTGGGTGTGAGCCGGATGATCATGATCTCCGGTGACCACCAGTTGGTCGCGCAATCAGTAGGCAGCGACGTTGGCGTGGATGAGGCCTGGGGCAATCTCATGCCAGATGACAAGGTATCCGCCATACGCGAGATAAAGGCGAGTCAGAGGATTGCTATGGTCGGCGATGGAGTCAACGACGCGCCCGCCATGGCCAGCGCCAACGTAGGTATCGCGATGGGCGCAGCCTCCTCCGATGTCGCCTTGGAAACGGCGGATGTCGCGCTTATGTCAGAGGATCTACGGCAGGTCGCTTTTTCTGTGGCCCTGAGCCGACGGACCAAGCGCGTTATTCGCCAGAATCTTTATGTGAGCCTCGGCGTGGTGGCCTTGCTAGTGCCCGCTACGGTCATGGGGCTGGGAATTGGTCCTGCCGTGGCAGTGCATGAGGGGACGACGCTCCTGGTTGTGATCAACGCGCTTCGGCTGCTCGGATTCCGAGCGGCCTGACCGTGAACATACTACTGATTGACAATGATCGAAGCTTCGTTCGGACCGTCCTGCGCGAAATTGAAGCCAAGCATCACAGCGTGGACGTTGCGCTGGATGGAGTGACAGGCCTGCATCTTGCTGTATCCAACAGCTATGACGTCGTGGTGATTGAATGGGACCTGCCGCGGATAAGCGGCCTGGATGTCGTGCGCAGGTTACGAAGAGAGCATAACGCGTCGGTGCCCATTGTCATGCTTGCGTCCAAAGCTGACCTTGCCGACAAGGTCGATGCGTTTAGAACAGGAACCGACGACTACCTCACCAAGCCCTTTGAGCTACTGGAGCTTGAAGTTCGCTTGGAAGCGTTGGTGGCACGGTCGCGTGGCAGGGTGGGCATGCGTCGGCTTGCGGTAGCCGATCTGACCCTTGATCTGACCACTCTGGAGGTGTTTCGTGCCGGAGACCGACTTCAGCTCTACCCGGCGTCACGCAAGTTGCTGGAGGTGCTGATGCGTGAGAGTCCAGGGGTGGCATCCAGAGAGCAGCTTGAGCGTGCAGTGTGGGGTCACCAACCGCCGGACCATGACCTACTTCGATCACATATATCCAGTCTTCGCAGTGCCATTGATGGTCCTTACAAGCAAAAGTTGATTCACACCATTCCACGCTTTGGATACCGACTGTCCATTCAAAGTGCGGAAGACATCCGAGCCGTCGTGATGGACAGACCGGGTTCCGATGGATGACCGGGGGCACCCATGTACAAAAAATTGCTTGCCGGCGTGCCGGTTGTCACCTTTGTTGTCGGCGCTCTGTGGGGCATGCTGGCGATGCAGCCGTACGCGCCGAAACCACATGAAGGAATGATGTGGATTCCAACCACAGTCACAGTTTGCAGCATGGCCATGGCGTGGATTGGCGCGGTGATCGTGGATCAAGCCTGGACTACATCGAAGAAGGGGACGCGCCATAATTCGGTGTTTTCCGCCAGCAGCCTAATGTTCGCGTTAGTGGCCGTCCTTGTAGTCGCAATTACTTGGACGGGATGGAATGAGGTTAGCGGGCCAGTGGTACTGCTTGTTGGCTTGGCACTGTCCTTGTTCTCTTCAGCCACATCTCTTGTTGCTGCTGCGCGCCATCGCGCAAGAATTCCCTCAACGATATTCGCGATGCTCCTACAAGCCACCATCATTCTGTCAGTTGCATCTTTAGCAGGACGGGCCCAACCAGAGGCAGGCAGGATAAGCGGAAGCTGGTTCACCGCATCCACCCTGGTTCTGGGCCTCTCTGCACTTGCTGCCGCCGGGTACTGGCAAGCTATGCTACGGGACCCTTCGATTTCATTCTCACTCATGCTGCGCTCAATTGTGCGCCTTCTAGCCAGCAATATGCCGGTGGAGGAATGGTGCACAAAGAACCTTCTCCATGGCGGCGTGCCTCACGGGAAACGGCGCAAAACACCGAGCAGGAGGAGGAGGGAGCGGCGGGGCCGGCGATAGCACCCGGATGATGACGCGGGTTTTTCGGGGCGAGGGATCGAGCAATGCCGGGGCTTCCGTGAGTCTACTTGTACGCCGCAAGGGCCGGCACAGGCCATTAATCCAAAAGCGCCATAAGGTGGGCATGCACGCGCTGCAACCCTGGAAAACCCTCCTTTAGCATGTGCGCCAAGGCAGACGTGCTCTGGAACTTTCCGGTCACCTGCACTCGGCGGAGCCACCCGTTAGCTTGGTTCCGATCACTGAAAACAGTGTGCAGCGCTCGGTAGATTCCCAGCAGCAATGAAATGCGCACCAGAACCTCGCAGTCAACTTGGTCAATTGCACCCTGACACCAACGCTCAAGCAGGGATTCATCTGGGATCCCGAGCAGGTTGGACCCCTCGCACGTCGAAAGGGACCACTCTTCCGCCAGACGGAAGAACGTGCGTAATGCCGGCCCCTCAAGCGCGAGATGGTCAGTCATTCCTACCTCTATTCATAAAGGGCGGACCAAGACCCAAGACCCTCGCGTCGGGTGGCTGCCTTTAGAAATCACCAGCACGGGACGGCCCCAAGCCTCACTACGTCCCCACACTACGTCCCCAAAAGATAGCTCGGCGCAAATTGTCCATACCCGTCCTGCAAGGAATCGCCAATAGCTTACTGTCTACCTAGCGACCGGGACAGCAGAAAAGAGCGTCCGAACAAGGACGGCCATCGCAAGTGACTTACAGCGTGAGCCTACTGGTGCGTGAGCCTACTGGTACGATGCAGGCGGCCAATGAGACGGAAGTCCGTCCTACCTTTAGGCAACGGTTACATCTCAGCGCTTGAGGCACTTCTCAAGATGGGTAGTGTGTGTGCGCAACGATGGCCGGGCAAGCCGAGCGAGACAACCTGCAGCCAGTTCTAATATATCCGCAAACCAGATATTCTAAGCCGTCACGAATGCATCGGGGCTCGACCGCCGGATCGAACCGCCGCCGCCGGGCCTTCTGATGCCACCATTCATTGCCCCTGCCACCGGAGCATTCCGCCAATGCGACCGACTATACTTGCGCTGGATCTTGAGGGAACGTTGCTATCCAATGCGGTCAGCCAGATCCCGCGCCCCGGCCTCTATCGCTTCCTAGAGTCAGTCAACGAACTCTTTGAGTCCTTGGTCATCTACACGACCGTTCCTGAGATTTCATTCCGAGCGATCGCCAAGCTCCTGGCGGATGAGGGCTCTGTTCCTAGTTGGTTCACCCAACTTCCATATGTCGACTGGAGTGGCGCCACGAAGGATCTTGCCAATGTAGCTAGTGCACCTGGTCGGGCGCTCCTCCTAGATGACCACCAGGCCTATGTTCATCCGGGACAGGAAGATTGCTGGATTGAAGTGGCATTGTTTGCAGCTCCTTACCCTGCAAACGACTCCGGCTTGGACATTGCCCTTGAGCAGATCAGGATCAGGCTAAGTAGAGCGATGTAGTTGGCGAGTGGCTGGCAACCGACGAGCGGCATAGGGCAGGGCATAGGGGGGGATCACTATGTCATTGAGTCGTGACCATCTTCGCCCTGCTTGTACGACAGAGAACACTGCTCGTGTTCTGCGCGGCGCGCTTACCCAGTTTGCGATTGGCTGACGATTGCTGCTCCAGCTAATTGGCTGGGCCCTAGAGCACCCAGCGGTCGGCAGCTTCCAGCCAATATCGCGCCCCCAAGGGGAGGAATGTCTCCATAGCCACATCCAGCATAAGTGGCCGACGCCAGCTATGGTCGGGCAGAAAGCAAAAATCAGTGGCAGCGAGCGAACCCGCATGGCTGCGGCTGAGCAACCACGCGATCTTTTTCCCGATCTCCCGGTCCAGCACGCGACGGGCGTCTTCTCCATCTATTGCGCCCTGCAGGAACTCCGAGGAGGCATTGCGCATGCTCGCCCACAGGACGTATCTCTTCCGACCCAGGCTCAATGCGTCCCACTCGGCCAACTGCATCGATCGTAGGCGATCACCTACTGAGGGGTCCAGCCGATGCTTGCGGAGCAGGTTCGCCAAGTATGACCGCGTCTCGCTTCTGCCCAGCGAAAGCCCCAAGCCACGCTTTAGGCCTGAACCACATTCTGCAGCCCACCGCATGAGAGCGTCAGTCAGCATGGGATTCAGCCGAGATACGTGTAAAAATGCCCCATAGAATCAGATTTCCTCTTATGAATCATGAGGATGTCGGAAAAAAATGGTACCTTGTCGAGGCTATCCACGACCCCGCCCCTTTTCGCCTGACGCGGTGTCGGCAGCGGCCTGATCGGGTTTCAGCTGCACCAGTAGTTGTTCCAGTGTTTCCAGTCGTACGCCGGCACGCAAGGCCTCGATCTCGGCCTGCTCGCGGCGTTCCCGCTCCTTGGCCGCTTCGGCACGAACACTGGCCAACTCGGCCCGCGCCCTCTCCAGAGCCTGTGCGTCTTCGGCCCACCGCCCCTGCAATGCCTGATGCTCTGCGGCCATCAGCCGCAAGGCGTCCAGTTCCTTTTGCTGGACCTCGATGCCGCGGCGGACTTCGGTCAGCTCCCGCTCCAGGCGCCCGTGGCGCTCCAGCCATTGGCTGTTGTCGCGGTTGAGCTGGAGCAATTCGTGGTTCTTGGCCGTCAGGGCCTCGTTAGCCTGGCGCAGCGCGACCTGCAGTTCTTGCACCTGGTGCTCGTGGCGCCGCTGTTCCTGTTCGCGCTGCTCCTTCACCGAGGTTCGGTAGTGCTCCAGTGCGTCGCGGGCGTGGGCATGCTTTTCTTCCAGCGACTTCGCATGGGCCTCGTGCTCGCCCAGGCGGGCGGTCAGGCCGGCGATGCGCTCATTGAGTCGGGCCACCT
Organism: Stenotrophomonas sp. STK17_22; assembly: GCF_051983905.1. NCBI lineage: Bacteria > Pseudomonadati > Pseudomonadota > Gammaproteobacteria > Lysobacterales > Lysobacteraceae > Stenotrophomonas > Stenotrophomonas sp. STK17_22. Next base: position 2,584,097 of record NZ_CP197010.1, on the reverse strand, counting down.
CGGTCACCCGATCGGCCAAGGTCTGCTGGGTCGACGCATGGGCGGCGCGCTCTTCCTGCAGGATCGTCTCGGTCCGCTGCAACTGATCGCCGAGTGCGGCTGTTTTCTGCTGAGCCTGCTCCAATGCGCCCGTACGCTCCTGTCGCTGGGCCGCGAAGCGCTGCTGTGCTTCGGTGACGACGATCTCAGCCTCCTCGTGCAGGCGCCCGGCGAGCCGGCCTACTAGATCCTGCAGGGCTTCGCTGACCGCAACCTTGGCGCCCAGGCCTTGCCCTTCCTCTTCTTCCAGTTCCTTCAGGTAGCGGTGAATGGTGGTCTTGGAGCCGGTGTTGCCCAGCGCCACCCGCACCGCGTCCACTGACGGGTGCTTGCCCTGCGCCCGCAGCGTATCGCGGGCCTTCTGGATGTCGCTCTTGTACAAGCCGCCGCGTGCCATCGCCCTCTCCGACTATTTCGTAATGTATTACATACCACGTAATTACATAACAATAAAGTACGGAAGTGGTCATAACTTCGGCTATAAATTTACACGGGATAATATTGAATTATCCCGCCTGATCATTTTATTCGAGTGGGACGGAGGGAAATTCGGTACGAAATACCGATTTCGAGGTGCGGCTGCACATGGCGCGAGAGCGTGGGACCTCAAGCGGCCCGAGAGAACGCACACGCGTTTCCCCTCGCCTGCAGTTGGACGGCATTGCGGCTTTAGGAGACGGCGGGTTCGCATGGAAGGCGCCCTACTTCTCCGGCGCGGTTATCGTCTCGTGGGCCCCGCACAGGGGCTACCAGGGTTGGCTCGGACTAAGCGGAATGGCGATGACCCCGCGGATAGGCCATGGCTTTTGCGCCGATTGCGGCATTGCTCGAACCCGAAACCGTCACGGGTGGTATCTTCGCTATGTCGCGCGCCAGTTGCGTTCAGTGCATGAACTTCCTGCAGTCGAACCCTCTTGAAGTCGCCACGCGGCCATCCTCTTTCGCGCCTGTTGATCTTCACAGTGGGGAACGAATGCGTGTCACAGTGCCCGAAAAGATTTCAATGCCGTTCTGGAACATCCGGACTTCGTTGCCTCGTCGCTTGACTCCGAAGCACTCGTTCTGGCCGGCGGGACGTACCCATGCGTAGCACAGGCAAGGGCCCTTGACCTTCCATGTGCCATTGAACCTTTCGCCCATATCCACGCCGATGACCGATCCGTCGCGACGGAACTGATTGGTGTAATGCACGCCGTCGCTAAGCTCATGATCGGAGAAAAGTGACTGCAGATCCTTGCCTTGGACAGTACGCCAACCTGCGTCCTCGGCAAGGACGATGCCGGGAAGCATGGAGGCCATGAGCCATCCAGACGCGACGATCACCTTCATTCACCGCCTCCTTTGGAGTGAAGCGACTGCCTCTTCCCACATTTGCGGAGTTCGGCGTGCATGGATGTCCCGGCTCATCATGCAACATGCGGGATGATGGTCACCGCGCCCGGCCGGAAGGATCGACAGCTTGACGCGCGATCCCAAGTTCGATGGGCCTTTTCGTTGCGACATGGCGATCTCGACGTTAGCGTACGTACTTGATTGTGACAGCGGTCTTCGCGTCCGAAGCAACCTGCGCCGGCGCTGATTCCAGATCACCGACATGCGCGTTCGCAACGCCAATTCGCGACGCCGCGGCTCCGTGCGTTACTTCACGTGAGAGCTTTTCACGAAGGGGCGTCCACCGCTTACAGCACCGCACTCACTCGACTGGATTCGTCTCTGCGTCGTGCTCCGCGACTTCCGCCAGCGAGAGCCGCTCGTCACCATTGAAATCCACGCCTGCGAAGTGCTGGCTCAGCGAGTGTTCCATAGGCAATTCCTCCGGCCTGAGGTACCCATCGCGGTTGGAGTCCAAGTCGGCGAACTTAGCTCGGATATCTTCCAGGTCGCAACGTTGCTTCAGCATGCCGACTCCGCGCGAACTGAAGTCGGCTGCATCGCCCCAGGCGGCCAGTTCAATGCACGTCGTAGGAGCTGAATTCGCTGGCCGCGACACCGTTCCTTCATCCTGCAAACTGCTGGAGCGGACCTCCGGAGTGGACACGAGCAGAACAAGTGCGAGGAGCAGAAACGTAGGCTTTTGGTCAATTTTCATTGCAGCTTCTCCAGAAAGTGCGTGTGCGGATATACCTCGGTTCCGGCAGTCGCCGGCGTGATGATGACCAGGCGCTGTTTCGTCGCCCAACGCAACCGGTTCAGTGGCCAAGTGCCTGCGACACCCAGCCCCACAGTGCGGCGCCTGCAATCACCGCCGGAATCACCAGCCGCGCCTTGCTGGCGAATAAGATGCTCAGGACGATCGCAAATAGGATCAGAGCCTCCAGGCCCGTCAGGCTTACGCGCAGAAGGGCCAGCGTCGTTCCCGCAATCAGGCCGACCACGCCTGCGGTCACGCCCTCCAAAAAAAGCCGCACGCGTGGCTGATGCACTATGCGTTCCAAGGCATCGTGACCCAAAAGCGTGAAGGCGAAGGCCGGCAGGAAGATGCCCACGGTCATCACCACTGCGCCCCACGGCCCGCCGCCGAGGTAGCCCACGAAGGTCGAAAAGATGATCAGCGGCGCCGGCAGCAATCCCGACAAAGCCAGGCCGTCAAGGAACTGCGCATTGCTCATCCACGCGCCCTGGGTTACGGCATCGCGCTGCAGGAATGGAATGACGGTATAGGCGCCACCGAACGTCAACAGGCCGGCCTTCAACCCGGACCAGAACAGCAGCAGCAGCGGTACCGTCGCCTGCACGACGGCGGTGCTCTCTGCGCCCACATGACTCAGCGCGTCTAGTCCGGCCAGGCCGCCGTTGCGCACTGCGAACACGACGGTCCCGGCGGCCGCCACTCCGATCACGCCCAGCGCGGCGATGCCGAGGCGGTGGCGTGCCATCAGGTAGATGATCCCGCCCACAGCGAGGATCAGCGCGAAGTGCACACCGGCCAACTGCGCACCTGTCGCCAGGATCGCGATCGCCCAGAGCCAGCGATCGGTGACGACGTGGCCGCCGATGCGAAACACGGCGCGCACGATCAGCGCCGCCACCGCCACCTGGACCGCCGCGAAGATGGCCAGCACGCCGTCGGCCTTCAACCCGAAGCGCACGTACGCCCACGATAGCGCGAACATCAGCACGAACCCCGGGAGCATGAAGCCCAAGCCCGCCAGCACACCGCCCCAGCGGCCGCGCGACAGCATCCCGAAATACACGCACAACTCGTGCGCCTCTGGGCCCGGCAGGATCTGATAGACGGCCAGCACCCGGTTGAACTGGGCGCTGCTGATCCAGCGCTCTTGCTCCACCAATTCATGCCGGATCATGCCGATCTGGGCGACCGGGCCACCCCAGGCTAATGCGCCGAAGCGTAGGAACCGCAGGAACAGCCGCAGCCACGGTTCTTGCGGTACCACGTAGGTGGGCGCGTCGTTGGTCTCGCTCGCGGCCACAGGGTTGGTGACTGTGCTCATGGGGCTCCCGTGGTCGTTGTTTGCGTCAGGTCGTGCATCGGATCACCGCGCCGCGGATTTGACTTGGGCACTTTGGGCATCCAGCACACGGCGAAACCCTTGGGCCAGCCCGGCCGCAGGCCCCTTGCCCCAGAAGTGGACGAAATAGAACGCCGGCTGCTCGCCCACCATGTGGTTGTGCAGCGCCACGACGTGGAAGTCTGCCTGGCGCAGTGCACGCAGCACCGGCTGGACTTCGTCGGCGGTCATGATCACGTCGCCGGTGACGGCAGCAAGCCGATCCGACCCGGTGAAGGCCGCCCAGGTCGTCAGGCCCATCGATCCGCCTACCGGCCGGCCGTGCATGCGTCCCTCCCGGCCGATCGTCACCTTCACCACGTCGCCAGTGATTTCCGGTGGATGCCCGATGGCCTTGGAGATGGCAGCGGCATCAATCTTTCCCGGTGTGGGCACGGGACCGCCGAAGCCAGTGGCCGGCTGCGGGCGCTGCGCGCGCACGGCCTTGATGGCGTCCCACACCTCTTTGACGCTGCCGGCCAATCGCACCGGATCGCCGTGACCGCCGATGTGCATGAAGTACACCTTCGGAGAATCGAAGAAGAAATGGTTGTGGAGCCCGGTCACATCGAGGCCGGCCTTGAACGCTGCGTCCATCGCCGCATCGACCTCATCCTCGAAGACGACGGTGTCACCCATCAGCATCGCGTTCTCGTCCGCCGGCATGAACGCGGCCCACGAGCCGAGCCCTGCGGGCGGCGGCAGCCGCATGCCGTCCACGGTCACCGCCACGTCGTCGCGGCTCCACCCGATGCGAACCACCCCGTCCGGTTGCACCTTCGCGACTGCGCCGCTGGCCTCGCCAATCCGGGCGGAGTCGATCTCGGCCGCGTGAACGCTGGCCCAGCCCCAAAGCAGCGACAGCGTGAGGGCCCGCAGGGCACGATGAGCGATGGCGTTCATGACTACTCCTTACATTTACATCGACAAAAAAGATGAAGGGGCACTTGCGCTCGCGACGACAGCGTCTCAATCTGACGGGCGAACTTGGGGTCAGGCAGCGGAAGGCCTGCAGCAAGCCTCCAGTCGCTGCGCCACGGTGTCCCATTGGATGTTCTGGAAGAACGCATCCACGTACTTGGCGGCCGCGGCGCCGTAGTCCATCTGGTAGGAGTGCTCGTACATGTCCATCACCAGGATGGGCAGCGTGGCCGCCGGGCCGTGAGCGTGATCGGCCATCCAGTAGTTCTCGAGCTGGCGGGTGTGGGTGTTGAAGCCGAGTACCACCCAGCCCGAGCCGCCGCCCAGCCCGGTGCCCATCCGGCGGAATTCGGTTTCCCATGCATCGAAGCTGCCGAAGGCTTCGGCCAGGGCCTTGCGACTGCCGGCATCGGCCTGGCCGCTGCCGCCCAGGTTGTCGAAGTAGTACTCGTGCAGCACCACCGAGCCGGTGCGCAGCAGGTGCTCCCGCTTGAGTTCGTTGTAGAGGTACGGCGGCATGTCCGGTGCGGCGAGCGCCTCGGCAAGGTGCTTCTTCGTCACGGCCAGCGCCTTGACCGAGCCGCCGTAGTTGTTCTCCCAATGCGAGCGGATCAGGCGTTCGGACAATCCTTTCAGTTTGGACGGGTCGAACGGCAGCGGCTTGAGCGTGGGGGTGCTGACGGGTGCAAGTGTGGAGGTGGACATGGCGGTGGTCTCCGAAGTCGGAACGGCATGGGCGGCCTTGGCGGCTCCCAGCGCGAGGGGGGCCGCAGCGGCCAGGCTCAGAACGTGGCGGCGTTGCGTGTCGATTGGTGAAGTCATGGTCATCTCGGTGATCACCGGAGCTTGAGGAGAAAGGTGCGGCCCATGCAGTGCGCGCATTGCTGCATCGCGAGCGCGCTTCGATTGAGTGGGAGGCGATTCACGCGGTGCTCCCGTTGCTGCGGAAACTGGCCAGCAGCCCGTCGAACACGGCGCAGGCGCGTTCCAGCAACTGGTCGTCATCGGCCACGGTGTCGCGCAATCCCGCCAGAACGCTTTCCACGCCCGACGCTTCCGGCGGCGGTGCGCCGCCCACGTCGAGGTAATGCACCAGCAGGCCCACGCGTGCGATCGGGCCTTGTTCCAGGCCGAAGCTGGCGGCGAGCACCTCGAAGGTGACGCGGTGGGCGACGTGGCTGAAGGTGGCGCCGTCGAAGTCGAAGCCCAACGCCTCCGGCGGACAGTCAGCCGGGTGGGTGAGCCACAGAATGCGGGCCTCGGGATCGATGAAGCGGCGGATCAACCAAGCGCTGGCCAGCCGATCCACCCACGGACGTCGCCGCGTGGCCCACAGGCGGCCTTGGTAATCGGCGGTGCGCAGCCGCTGGATCGTACCGGCCACAAAGCGCGGCTCGTCTGGCGCCTGCAGGCGGGCACAGGCCATTTCCAGCTCGGCCAGCGTGTCCTCGACCTGCCGCCGCGCTTCGCCCGGGAAGAAGTCGATCGCAGTGATCGACTCGAAGGTCCTGCGCAACTTGCGCGAGTGCTTCAACGCCTCTGACGGCGTAGTGTCGGGAAGGCTTTCACGAAGCCGCGTGGCATCGGCCAGCAGCTCGGTGTAGTCCCGGCTGCGGTCGAACAGGGCTACGTAGGGCGCCTCGTCGGTGGCCTGGGCGGTCAGCAGATGGGTAGCACCGCCACCCCCGGTCACATCGACCGCCACCGCTTCGAGCACGGCACGGTGCTCCGCCGCCGCTGGCAGCACGTAAACACCGTCCCGCAGGGCCGCAGCACCCGCCGCCTTGAGCGAGCGCCAAGCCCGCTGGCGCACCGTGGCATTCTCGGTGGGCAAGGAAAGAACCATGATGAGCCAATTCATTGGTAGAGTATCCTACATGAATGATGTAATTACTACGTCAAAATTAAGCAAGGCAATCGCGCGTGCCGTCGGCGGAGGTCGCAGATGACAGTGGAGCGCTATCTGGAGGCCGCCAACCGCGAAAACACGCAGCGCAGCTATGCTTCGGCACTGCGACATTTCGAGGTCGAATGGGGCGGGCACCTGCCGGCCACGCCGGACAGCGTGGCCCGCTATCTGGCTGATCACGCGGGCGAACTTTCCACCAACACGCTTCGGCACCGGCTTGCGGCCCTGGCAGGCTGGCACCACGAACACGGCTTTGTCGATCCGACCCGGGCTCCGCTGGTGCGCAAGGTGCTCAAAGGCATACAGACCCTGCATCCGTCGGTAGAAAAGCAGGCCGAGCCGCTGCAACTGACCCGACTGGCACAGGTGGACGATTGGCTTGGCGCCGCGATCGCCGCCGCACGCGAGCGCGGCGATCATGCGGACGAACTGCGTCATCGCCGCGATCGCTCGCTGATCCTTCTGGGCTTCTGGCGCGGCTTCCGTGGCGACGAGTTGATCCGGGTGCAGGTCGAGCACCTGCGCCTGGTCACCGGTGAGGGGATGACCTGTTTTCTCCCGCGCAGCAAGGGCGACCGGCAGGCACAGGGCAACACGTACAAGGTGCCGGCGCTGTCGCGGCTGTGCCCCGTGACGACCACGTGGGAGTGGATCGACGCCGCCGGGCTGACCGAGGGGCCACTGTTCCGTGCTGTTGATCGCTGGGGCCACGTTGCGGACGAGGCGCTACACCCCAACAGCCTGATTCCGCTGCTGCGCCGGTTGCTGACGTGCGCTGGGCTGCCTGATGCCGACGAGTACAGCAGCCACTCGTTGCGCCGCGGCTTCGCCGGCTGGGCCAATGCCAACGGCTGGGACGTGAAGGCATTGATGGAATACGTCGGCTGGCGCGATGTGCACTCGGCGATGCGCTACATCGATGGCGGCGATCCGTTCGCCCGCCAGCGGATCGAAGCGAGCTTGCCGGGAACGCCAACGCTGCTTGGGCCTACCTGAGGATACCGAATGGCGTCGATTGAACGGACCGCATACCCGCAATTCAAGCGCAACCCCGTCGTACGCGAACTGGTTGCGGCCTACACGCCGACCGACGCCGAACTGGCCTTTGTTGCCGAGAGTACCCGGCAGCCCGCGCACCGCCTGACATTGGCGATCCTGATCAAGACCTTCCAACGGCTGGGATATTTCCCTGCGTTGGACGAAGTGCCGCCGGCAGTGGTCCGCCATATCCGCGGCGCGCTGAAACTGAGGGTGCAGGTCAAGCCGGCGGTCCTCGCCAACGCCTCGCGCTATCGCTATTACCGCCGGATCCGCCAGTTCCTGCAAGTCCGGGCTTACAGCGATGGCGGCCTGAAGATCGCGGCACGGGCGGTATACGAAGCCGCCGCAGTCATGGACAACCCGGCGGACCTCATCAACGTGGCTATCGAACAGCTCGTGCGCGATCGCGTCGAGCTGCCGGCGTTTTCCACCCTAGACCGCTTGACGCGGCGCATTCGCACGCTGGTCAACGGTCGCTATTTCGCCCAGATCGAAGCGCGGCTGACCGTCGACGAAAAGCAGCGCCTTGAAGGTCTCCTGCAGGTCGAAGAGGGGCGCAAGAAGAGCCCGCTGCACGCGATCAAGCGCCTGCCCAAGCGCGCTTCGCTGCAGCACTTCCAGGAACTGATCGACCACATCGCCGAACTGGGCGAGTTGGTCGGCAGCGAGTTGCACCTCGCTGGCATTCCGGAAATCAAGCGCAGACACTTCGCCGCAGAGGCACGGGCGCTGGATGCCTCCGAGTTGCGCAAGTTTCGTCCCGCCAAGCGCTACGCCGTACTGGTGTGCCTGATCCACCGGGCCCGCGTCCAGACCCGTGACGATCTCGCGGAGATGTTCATCAAACGCATGGGCAATATCCACAATCGCGGCCGCGAGGAGCTTGAGCGGTTGCGGGCACGCTACCGCGAGAAGACCGAAGCGATCGTGGCGACGATGTCGGACGTGGTTCGCGTCCTTGACCATCATCCCGGCGACACTGAGGCGGGCCGGGAAATCCGGCGCCTGGTCAACGCCCACGGCGGCGTGCAGACCCTCCAGGCCGACTGCAATGCCATCGCGGCGCACAGTGGTGACAACCATTTGCCGCTGCTGTGGCCGTTCTACAAGAGCCATCGTGCCACCATCCTGCGGATGGTGCGCATGCTGGATCTGGCCTCGACCACGGAGGATCGCTCGCTCATCGATGCGATCGAGCTGATCCTGACGCAGGAACGGGCCCGCGGCGATTGGCTGGATGAACCGGTCGATCTGGCGTTCACTACCCAACTCTGGCGCAAGAGCATCGTCCATCGCACCGAACAGGGCGAGGAGCGCATCCACCGGCGCCTGTTCGAGGTCTGCGTGTTCTCGTCGCTGGCCAACGAACTGAAATCGGGCGACGTGGCCGTGCGCGGATCGGAAACCTACGCCGACTACCGCGAGCAGTTGCTGCCGTGGGAGCAATGCGAGCCCATGCTGGAGGACTACTGCGGCCAGGTCGGCCTGCCGGCAACGGCCGTGGGCTTCGTCAATGCGCTGCAATCACGCCTGATGCAGGTCGCCGAGCTGACCGATCAGGGCTATCTGGAGAACGGCCAGGTCGTCATCGGCGAGGACGGTATCCCTGTGCTCAAGCGCAGCAAGGCCAAGGAGATGAGCAGCGGCGCCCGTGCCCTGGAGACCGCGATTCTCGACCGCCTGCGCGAACGCAGCGTCATCGAAATCCTGTGCGACGTGGCTCACTGGACACGCTGGACCCGACACTTCGGGCCGTTGTCCGGCTCGGACACCAAGATCGAACAGCCAACCGAACGCTACGTCCTCACCGCCTTCACCTACGGCTGCAACCTCGGGCCGGCCCAGGCCGCCCGGCACCTGCGCGGCGCCGTCTCGGCACACATGCTGTCGTTCGTCAACCGCCGGCACGTGGACGCCAACAAGCTGGCGGCGGCCTGCCGCGACATCATCAACAGCTACGCTGGCCTGCAGCTCCCCAAATTCTGGGGCGACGGCAAGAGCGCCGCCGCCGACGGCACCAAGTACGACCTCTACGACCAGAACTTGCTGGCGTCGTACCACATCCGCTATGGCGGTTACGGCGGCATCGCTTACCACCACGTCTCCGACACCTACGTGGCGTTGTTCAGCCACTTCATCCCGTGCGGCGTCTGGGAGGCGGTCTACATCATCGACGGCCTACTGAAGAACACCTCCGACATCCAGCCCGACACCGTCCATGCCGACACGCAGGGGCAGTCGCTGCCGGTGTTCGGGCTCTCGCACCTGCTGGGCATCCAGCTGATGCCGCGCATCCGCAACTGGCGCGAGTACAAGTTCTTCCGCCCGGACGAGGACATCCGCTACGAGCACATCGAGCCGTTGTTCCGCGACACGGTCGACTGGGACCTGATCGAGACCCACTGGAAGGACCTGATGCAGGTCGTGCTCTCGATCAAGACCGGCAAGATCGCGGCCTCGACGCTGCTGCGCAAACTGGGCAACTACAGCCGCAAGAACCGTCTGTACCAGGCCTTCAAGGCGCTCGGTGCGGCCGTGCGCACCTTGTTCCTGTTGCAGTACATCTCCAACCGCGAGCTGCGCGAGCAGATCACCGCCTCGACCAACAAGGTGGAGGCCTACAACGGCTTCGCGAAGTATTTCTTCTTCGGCGGGGAAGGGGTGATTGCCGACAACGACCCTGTCGAGCAGGAGAAGGCCGTCAAATACAACGATCTGGTCTCCAATGCTGTCATCTTCTACAACGTGGTCGAGCAGACCCGGATCATGAAGTCGCTGATACGACAGGGGTGGAAGATCACCCGGGAGGACGTGGCTTCGCTCAGCCCGTACGTGACCAGCCACGTGAAGCGGTTCGGCGACTACCTGATCGATGTAGAGGCGATTCCGGAACCGTATGAGATCGAACTGGCGTTGGCGGCATAGTCTTGGCGCCAGAAAATATTCTCTAACCAGCTGATTCAATGGATAAAAACGGATCTTGTGAGCGATTTTTACACGTATGTCGGCTGAACCCCAGCATGGCCTCAAGGTTTGCGTCAGGACGCGACCAAGGAGATTGATATCTCCAAGCCAAAGGCTCATACAACGACCTGGCCGTTGAGTTCGGATCATCGCTTGAAAGGCGATGCAGGACCTGCAGCGTTGAGAGCGTATCAAGCGCATCTGAGGCCAAGCCATACGATGCCACTGGGGCGCTTACAGTTCTTGAGCGCTCTAGCGCGCACCACGCGCAAGCGAGGAATGGGCCAATAGAACGAACAAATTCGTCCAGTTCTGGCCAATGCAAGATGAGGGTCGGTTGGTTAACGACATAGGCCACACTGCCCTCAAATCGCGCTTCCAGTTGTCAGGATATCAATACGATCATAGGCTGTCTATCTGACTTTCAGATATCCAGTAGCGTGAGTCATGAGCTTTACGTGGCAGGCGCAGCTCCAGCCCCCGGCTTAAGCTGAGGGAACACCGGATAGTGCGGAGGGGGCAGAATACAAGGCTCGCCCGTACTCGAGGGAGCGTTGGTCCATATGCTAGAACACCGGACAGGCCAGCCTGAGGCTGGCTCAGTTCTGGCGACACGCACCTTCAATCACATCATCCGTACGTCAGAAATATCTACGTTGCGTCACCTGTCAACCAACATACCCTACGTTTCGCCTACCACGAGTCAAAATTTTCTGCAATGGTTCGTCCTGCACTGAAATTTTCCTTCTCAAAAGCTGAAATCTCTGCGATGGCGACCTAAAAATGTCTGCGACGGACACTTCTGGAGGGAGCTGCAGTGTCCGCGGCTAGTGCGACTGACAAGTCGCGACATCTCAGGCTTACTTGAGATTTTGTTCACGACCGATACACACGCGCCTTGTCTAAAGTGATATACCATGTCGCCCGTGTCAGCCTCCTCACTTCTACTGCGACTGTTCCTGATCGCCATGCTCGTGCTTAACGGCGCGTGGTCGGCGTTTGCGTCCGTCAGTATGAACCCGGTCATGGAAGAGCAGGCCAGCGAAGTGGCTGCCGCGGTGCAAGTCGACGAAGACTGCTTCGCCCATCACAGTGCTGAGCATCATCCCGATGCCACATCGATTGAAAAGGCTGGCACTGGGCATGGCGACCATGCCGGTCCCGACTGTTGCAAGTCTTCTGCGTGCCGGTGCGCCTGCGTACACGCTTGCGCGAGCGCACTTCCTGCGCGCCTGCATGTTTCGGTGCAACTGGCCTTGGGCCTGGATGTCATGCCGCTGCCCCTAGGGCATGCGGCACCTGCCTTGCCTCATCTGATCCGACCACCGATCGGCTAAGCGTCCCTAGGCGCCGCAATGGCGCCGTTGGTGTGGCTTGCATGCCTGTTTAGGCCAGCCGCCCGCTCTGTACCACCGCCCGCCGGTGGCAACACGACGCTTGGAGCATTTTCATGTCGCATGATGATTTTCGTGGTCCACGCGGTGGACCGCTGCTGCCTTCGCGGCGGCGATTTGTCCAAGGCTTGGCCTTGGGAGGCGCAGTCGCAGGATTAGGTTTCTGGCCCAAAGCCAGTTGGGCGCTCAAGGGGCCGGGACAACCCAACGTACTATCGGGCACTGAGTTTGACCTGACCATTGGCGAGACGCCGATGAACTTCACCGGCAAGACCCGCACCGCGATCACGGTCAACGGGTCCGTTCCGGCGCCGTTGCTGCGGTGGCGGGAAGGCACCACGGTCAACTTGCGCGTCTCTAATGCATTGCCCGCTAACTCCATCCATGGCGCGGACACCTCCATCCATTGGCACGGCATCATTTTGCCGGCCAACATGGACGGCGTGCCGGGTCTGAGCTTTGACGGTATCGGACGTGGTGAGACCTACCACTACCGGTTCACCCTGCATCAGGGCGGAACCTACTGGTACCACAGCCACTCAGGGTTCCAGGAACAAGCCGGGCTCTATGGCCCGATCGTCATCGACCCATTGGAGCCGGAGCCCTTCAGTTTCGATCGCGACTACGTCGTGATGCTGAGCGATTGGACAGACCTGGACCCGACGGCCCTGTTCGATCGTTTGAAGAAGATGCCGGGCCATGACAATTACTACAAGCGCACGGTCGGCGATTTTGCGCGCGATGTGAAGCGCAACGGCCTGTCGGCCACGTTGGAAGATCGCAAGATGTGGGGCGTGATGCGGATGACGCCCACGGACCTGTCCGACGTCAACGCCAACACCTACACCTACCTGATGAACGGCACGACCTCACTGGGCAACTGGACCGGTTTGTTCCGCAGTGGCGAGAAGGTGCGCCTGCGTTTCATCAATGGCTCTGCCATGACGTACTTCGATGTGCGTATTCCGGGGCTGAAGATGACCGTGGTGGCGGCAGATGGCTTGTATGTCCATCCGGTTTCCGTCGACGAGTTCCGCATCGCGGTAGCAGAAACCTTCGATGTGATCGTGGAGCCCTCCGGGCAGGACGCATTCACCATCTTTGCCCAAGACTCCGGTCGCACCGGCTACATCAGCGGCACGCTCGCTGTGCGCGAAGGATTACGCGCGCCCGTTCCGTCTGTGGATCCCCGGCCGCTGCTGACGATGGCAGACATGGGCATGGATCATGGGTCGATGGATATGTCTGGCGGCAGCAAGGGCATGGAAGGCGGCTGTGGTGCGGCCATGGGCATGCCTGGCATGACCCCACCTGTCAGCGGTAACGCGACCTCGGCCCATGCAGGCCATGCGATGCCCGCCGCCGGCGATGGTGCCATGGCAGGCATGCAGCACGGGGGCATGCAATCACACCCTGCTAGCGAGACCAACAATCCCCTGTTGGACAACCAAGCCATGAGCGTGAGTTCGCGCTTGGATGATCCGGGCAATGGCCTGCGCGATAACGGCCGTCATGTGCTGACGTATTCCATGCTCAAGAGCACCTTTGAAGACCCTGACGGACGCGACCCCGGTCGCGAGATCGAGCTGCATCTGACCGGACACATGGAGAAATTCTCCTGGGGCTTCAACGGTCAGAAGTTTTCCGATGTCGAGCCGCTGCGGCTGAACTACGGCGAGCGTATGCGCATCGTATTGGTTAACGACACGATGATGACCCATCCCATCCATTTGCACGGCATGTGGAGTGACGTGGAGGACGACAACGGCAACTTCATGGTGCGCAAGCACACGGTGGATATGCCGCCAGGTAGCCGACGCACGTATCGCGTGCGTGCCGATGCGTTGGGCAGCTGGGCGTTCCATTGCCACCTGCTTTATCACATGGAAGCCGGAATGATGCGCACGGTGAGGGTCGACGAATGAACATCAATAGACGCGATACCACCCTGACTGCGCTGACGGCTATCTCGCTGGCCCTGGCCAATGCGGCCAGCGCCCAATCTATGCAGCACGGCTCCATGCAGATGGAGCAGGGCGCGCAGACCCAGACTCAGGATCACTCTGCACATCAGGCACCGACATCAAAACCTGCGCCAGCCCAAAAGCCTGCAACACCGGCCAAGACGAGCGAAGCGACGATCGATCATGCGGCGATGGGCCACGCCGAGCCGCAGGCTAACGCAGCCGAGCCTGCCATGCAGGGCATGGACCATTCGCAGATGGGGCACGGCTCGCCCGCGAGCACACCTGCGGCGCCCACAGCGCAGGCGCAGTCGATGCAGGGCATGGATCACAGTCAGATGGCACAGCCCGCTGCAGCCGACACCTCCGGCACGGCCACGCCTGCGATGCAGGGGATGGACCATTCGCAGATGGGCCATGATTCGCCCGCGCCCGCTACACCAGAAGCGGGAATGCAATCGATGGAGGGCATGGACCACAGTCAGATGGGACACGGGCCTGCAGCGCCAACGCAGCCGCGCACCCCGATTCCCGCGGTGACGGACGCGGATCGCAAGGCGGCCATCGCGCCGGAACACGCGCATCCGGTGCATGACAACTCGATCAAGAGCTACGTGCTGCTCAATCGCCTGGAAACCTGGGATGCCGATCCGGGCACCGGGCTGGGCTGGGAGGGCCAGGGCTGGATCGGTACGGACCTCAATCGCGTCTGGCTCCGCAGTGAAGGCGAACGCACGGATGGTCAGACCGAGTCGGCTGATCTGGAAGTGCTTTACGGCCGCAGTATCTCCACGTGGTGGGATGTGGTGGCCGGTGTGCGTCATGACTTCAAGCCTGGGGCATCGCAGAACTTCGCCGCTATCGGTGTACAGGGCTTGGCGCCGATGAAGTTCGAAGTGTCCGCCACAGCCTATCTCGGCGAAGGGGGCCAGACTGCCGCCAATGTCGAGGCCGAGTACGAATTGCTGCTAACCAACCGGCTGATCTTGCAGCCGCTGGTGGAAGTCACCGCCTATGGCAAGAACGATCCATTGCGCGGGATAGGTTCGGGTCTGAGTGCCGCTGAGGCGGGGCTACGACTTCGCTATGAGTTCACCCGAAAGTTCGCTCCCTACATCGGCGTGGTGTACGAGCGCGCGTTTGGCAATACCGCAGACATGCGACGCGAGCATGGCGAGTCCTTTGAAGACACGCGCTTGGTCATCGGCCTTCGTACCTGGTTCTAAGGGGAACTGACAATGAAATCCAACAAAAAGATGTGGGTATGGCTCGGTGCCGGCGTGGCATTGGTTGCGGTGGTCGCAACCGCCACGCTCTCTCTGGGCGTGTACAACGTGGCCGCCGACGATCCGCATAGTCGCCCGGTGTATGCGCTACTTGAAACGGCGCGCGAGCGTTCCATTGAGGTGCGCGCCGCCAAGCTTCAGCTACCCACGAACCTTGATGATCCTGAGCGTATCCGCCAGGGTGCGGGCAACTACAACGCCATGTGCGTGACCTGCCATCTTTCACCAGACGCGGCGGCCACCGAGATGAGCAAGGGCCTGTACCCCGCGCCACCGAACCTAAGCAAACAGCCGGTCGCTCCAGCTGAGGCGTTCTGGGTGATCAAGCACGGCATCAAGGCCAGCGGCATGCCCGCTTGGGGCGGCAGCATGGACGATGAGTTCATATGGAACATGTCGGCCTTCCTGCAGAAGTTGCCCACGCTGGACGCGACTGCGTACAAGGAACTTGTCGACAGCAGCGAGGGCCATTCGCATGGCGGCGGCGAGACGCAAGGCCACCATGACGACGAAAAGGCCGAGGATCACCCTGCCTTATTCGAGCCGGGCAACAACTCCATGCCGCATGCGCACCCGCCGGGCGTGGACGACGATCACCACGGCCCGACACCCAGCGACACGGAAGTCGGGTTGGTGAGCCACGGCCATCCCGACGGCAAGGTGGAGTCGCACCCTGCACCACACACGCCCGTGGCCGATGACGGCCATGCGCACCCCCATTGATCTTCTTGGAGCCCACGCAATGAACGCAACAGCAATCTCGTTCACCCTCGCACTGGCACTGGCCGTCGTGTCCCCCGCAATGGCGCAGGCGACACAGCCGCACGCACATCACCCCGCTGCCGCGGCATCTGCGGACGTCGACGTCCCAGTCACTGCAGAGGCCGCGGTCGCCGTAGCGGAGCGTTTCAACAGGGCCCTGTCTAGCGGCGATCTGGCCACGGTCGAAGCCCTGCTCGCTGCCGACGTTCTCATCCTCGAGTCCGGGGGCGCCGAACGCAGCCGCGAGGAATACATGGGCCATCACGCAGTCAGCGATGCGGCGTTCCTCAAGGGCGCCCATCGCCAGCTGCTCCGTCAGCGCGCACGAGCCGCTGGCGAGTTCGCGTGGGTCGGAACCGAAAGCGAGTTGCATGCCCAGAAGGACGGCCAGCCACTGACCGTCCAGAGCGACGAGACGATGGTGCTGAAGGAGACCGCGGACGGCTGGCGGATCGTCCACATCCACTGGTCCTCGCGGACCAAGCGCTGAGTCGAGAGATTGAAATGACTACGCTCACATTGCACCGTCTGACTTTTGTGGTCCTTGCCGTGGCTGGTCTGGGTGCTTGCACCCAGGATGCTTCATCCGCGCAACCCACAACCTCGCCCTCCGCACAGGTTGTCGTCCAATCAGCCGACGCGACTCCAGCAGCCCTGCCACGCATGACCGTCCACAAGACCCCGACCTGCGGGTGCTGCGGTGTCTGGATCGACCACGTGCAGAAGGCGGGATTCACCGTGGATGTGCACGACATGGATGACCTGGGTCTGGTCAAGGAGCGGTTGGGTGTCCCCTATGCAAAGGGCTCCTGCCACACGGCCGAGATCGGCGGATACGTCATCGAAGGCCACGTTCCGGCCGCGGACATCAAGCGTCTCCTCGAAGAAAAGCCGAACGCACGCGGCCTGGTCCTCCCAGGGATGCCGCTTGGTTCTCCGGGCATGGAGGTCCCGGAGGGACGCCAGCAGCCGTTCACGGTCGAGCTGATACATCGCGACGGAACCACCGAACCGTTCGCACAGCACTGATCCGTCGCAGCAACAGGGGACGGTGTTGCGGGCGCGCCGATTCTCGCCCGCGAGGAAGAAGGAGAACTACATGACTCACCATTCCGCAGCACACCGGCCCCAGGCCATGAACGAGTGCATCGACAACTGCACGCAATGCCATGCGATCTGCCTGGAGACCATCAACTACTGCCTGACCAAAGGAGGTGTTCACGCGGCCCCGGAGCACATCGCCCTGTTGGCGACGTGTGCCGATACCTGCGCAACCAGTGCCGACGCGATGCTGCGCGGTGCCAGCGTTCACGACGTGGTTTGCGGTGCCTGCGCGGAGATCTGCCGCCAGTGCGCCGATGCATGCGACGCCATGAACGACCCTGAGATGACGCGCTGCGCCGAAGTTTGTCGCCGCTGCGCGGAAAGCTGCAGCGCCATGGCAGCGTAATGCGTCGAGGATCCCGCCTGAGCCGGTGGGATCCTCGTCTCGCGAAAGCGGAAGTATCAAGAAAATCCGACAAATCGTGGTTTCAGTGACAGTCCGACATCTAACGCTTGTCGCATCGAACACAGCGCGGCCCCTCCCGAACGGGCTTTGCATCACATTCCAATGAGGATTTATCCATATGAAGTCGTCCAACGTCATTCGCTCCTTCGCGCTCGTCCTCGCAATCGCGGCCGGGCAGTTTTCGCTGCAGGTCGCGCACGCCCACGCCGCGCTGCAGCAGTCCACACCGGCGGCAAATGCGGTGGTGGCCTCGCCAGGCCAGATCGATCTCGTGTTCAACGAGACATTGATTCCGCGGGCGTCGCGTCTCAAGTTGCTCATGAAGCACGGCAGTTCCACCATGCCGATCGAGAATTTCACGACCGAGATCGTCAACAACGGCAAGACCCTGCGTGCCAAGTTGCCTGGACCGCTGGCTCCGGGCGTCTATACCGTGGAATACCGCGCCGTCGGTGGTGACAACCACCCCATGCCGGGCAGCTTCAGCTTCACGGTGCGCTGAGGAGTCGCGAATGTTCGACCTGTCGGCTTATGCACTGAGATTCTTGGAATACCTTGTCATCATGGTTCTTTTCGGGGTTCCACTCTTCGGTTGGTACGGGTCGCGTCGATCGGCACTCGCCGACGCCTTGGCCGGGTGGTCACTCATGGGCGTTCTATTGGCGGGTGCCGTAGCCGGTCTCGTGCTCACCGGGCTCGATGTCGTCTTCAAGACCGCGGGCATCATGGGAATGCCGCTTGCCGAGGTTGATCGCGCATCGCTTGGCTGGTATCTGCTCGAGACGTCCGCGGGCCGGGCAGCCATGGCGAGAGGCGCGCTGCTGGTCGCCCTGATGTTCGTGCTCGGATGGCATCGTCGCCGCGGGAAGGTGGAGACCGCCTTCCCGCTGGGGGCGATGCTGGCGGGCGGCGCACTCGCTTCGCTGGCATGGAACGGCCACGCCGCCGCTGGCGAGGGCTTGGCAGGCGCGGTCCGGCTTGCTGCAGGCATCGTCCATCTTCTCGCGGCAGGCGGCTGGATCGCAGCGGTCCTGATGTTCCTTGCCATGCTGCTGCGCGGCAAAGAGACGAACGGCAGCGGGCGTCTGCGATCAACGCATGACTTTCTGCATGGTTTTTCGACGCTGGGAACGATCTTCGTTGGTGCGCTCATCGTGTCCGGCATCGCGCACTACGGGGATCTCACCGCGTGGTCGTTTTCGGCCCTGTTCCAGAGCACCTACGGGAAGTTGCTGCTTTTCAAACTGGCCCTGTTCGCTGGAATGCTGGGTTTGGGAGCGCTGCACCGATGGACGCTGGTGCCGCGCTTGGAACGAGCGCTGACCAGCGGAGATCCCGCGCAGGAGGTGCGGGCTTTGCGGCAGAGTGTTACGGCTGAGGCCGCGCTGGCCATCTTGATCCTGATTGTTGTTTCAGTGCTCGGGACGCTCAGCCCCGAATAGCTGTGTAACCCGCAATGGCACACTGCCTTGGCAGTCCATCCCCACTAAAGCGAGCATCGGCATGAACTCACCGTCGTCCCATGACCATCACCATTCTGCAGGCGCAGCCCCTGTCGAGGCTGCGGATGGACGGGTCATCACCAATCCCGTCCGCTATACGGACGATGCTCCCCAGCAAGTTGAAGTGACCGCCCCAGCAGCGGTGGCCCAACCCAGCGGTACCCACGCCACGGTCTACACCTGCCCGATGCATCCGCAGATTCGTCAGCCAGGTCCCGGCACCTGTCCGATCTGCGGCATGGCGCTGGAGCCGGAGATGCCCTCGCTGGAGGAGGACGACAATCCAGAGTTACGCGATTTCACCCGAAGGTTCTGGTGGACGTTGCCTTTGACGTTGATCGTCCTGGTCTTGGCCATGCTGGGACACCGTCTGCCCGGCTTGTCCACGCAGGCGCGCACCTGGATTGAGCTCGTGCTGAGCGCCCCGGTGGTGCTCTGGGCGGGGTGGCCTTTCTTTGAGCGCTGCCTACAGTCCATCGGCAATCGCAGCCCCAACATGTGGACGCTGATCGGCATCGGCGTGGCCGCCGCGTTTGGCTACAGCGTGGTGGCCACCGTGGCACCGGACCTGTTTCCGGACTCTTTCCGCGAGCATGGACGGGTAGGGGTCTACTTCGAGGCGGCAGCGGTCATCGTCTCGCTCACCCTGCTCGGACAGCTGCTGGAACTGCGGGCGCGTTCCAAAACCTCGGCGGCCATCAAGTCCCTGCTGGGATTGGCGCCCAAGACGGCTCGCCGCGTCAAACCCGATGGGGGCGAAGAGGACGTTGCGCTGGATGACGTGCACGTGGGTGATCTGCTTCGCGTACGACCGGGCGAGAAGGTGCCGGTCGATGGGGAAGTCATCGAAGGCCGCGCCAGTGTCGATGAGTCGATGCTGACCGGTGAACCCATTCCGGTGGAGAAGGCTGTCGGTGATCACGTTATAGGCGCCACGCTCAACGGGACGGGCGCCTTAGTCATCCGGGCGGACAAAGTCGGATCCGGGACGGTACTGGCGCAGATTGTGCAGTTGGTAGCCCAAGCCCAGCGCTCCCGCGCGCCGATGCAGCGTATGGCGGACAAGGTGGCGTACTGGTTTGTCCTGGCCGTGCTGGCCACGGCGGTGCTCACGTTCTTCGGATGGGGTCTGTTTGGACCCGAACCGTCCTGGACCTTTGCCGTCCTCAATGCCGTATCGGTTCTGATCATTGCTTGCCCGTGTGCCTTGGGTTTGGCTACCCCCATGTCGATCATGGTCGCCACTGGCCGCGCTGCGCAGGTCGGGGTCCTGTTCCGCGATGCTCAGGCGATCGAGCAGCTACGTCTGATCGACACGTTGATCGTGGACAAGACCGGTACGTTGACCGAGGGGCGTCCAGCCTTTCGCGACACGCTCTCCAACGCCGGCTTCGACGCCGATCAGATCCTTTGTTTGGCCGGCAGCTTGGAGCAGGGCAGTGAGCACCCCTTGGCCGAGGCCATCGTGGCTGAAGCCCAGCGACGTGGCTTGAACCTGGTGGCCGCCCAAGATTTTGATTCGCTCACCGGCCAAGGCGTCCGCGGGCGCGTGTCCGATCAGGATGTCGTGCTCGGCAACCAAAGCCTGATGGCGTCGGTTGGCGCCGATGTAGCACCTTTGCAAAGCAGCGCCGAGCGTCTTCGGAAAGAAGGCGCTAGCGTGATGTTCCTGGCGGTCAATGGTCGGTTGGCCGGCGCCATTGCGGTGGCTGATCCCATCAAAGCCACGACCTTGCCTGCCTTGAACCTGCTACGTGCCGATGGCCTGCACGTGGTGATGGCCTCCGGTGACGCACAGGCGACGGCCGAGGCCGTGGGGCGCACGCTGGGCATCGAGGATGTGCGTGGTGGCGTCAAGCCGCAGGACAAGGCCGACCTGGTCCAGCAACTCAAAGCCCAGGGTCGTCGCGTGGCCATGGCTGGCGATGGCATCAACGATGCGCCGGCCCTGGCGGCAGCCGATGTGGGCATCGCGATGGGGACGGGCACGGATGTGGCCATGTCCAGCGCCCAGCTCACCCTGGTCAAGGGTGATTTGAGGCGCATCGTGCAAGCCCGTGCCATCTCGTCTTTGACGGTGGCCAATATGAAGCAGAACCTGGGCTTCGCCTTCGTCTACAACGCCATCGGCGTGCCTATCGCCGCCGGCTTGCTGTATCCCAGCTTCGGCCTTTTGCTCAGTCCGATGATGGCGGCCCTGGCCATGAGCCTGAGCTCGGTTTCGGTGGTCACCAATGCCCTGCGTTTGTCCGGCTCCACCGTTGTTGCCACCCCCCACCCTGACCGCGCCGATGAGCCTGCGCGCGGCCATTCCTGTCACTGATGGCTCATATCCCACAAGGAGTACTGCAATGAAGCGTTATGCCTCCCTCTCGATGATGGCCTTGTTCCTGATGGCGGGCGCGGCCTTCGCCGGCGGCCAGACCACCACGCCCACCACCGACCACGGTCAGCACAAGCCGGCGGCGGCCGATGCCGATTTCACCAAGCTCGATGCCAACAAGGACGGCTCGCTGTCCAAGGAAGAACTGGCCAAGCACAAGCTGGCGCCGCACTTTGGCATGCTCGATAGCAACAAAGATGGCAAGCTGAGCCCGCAGGAATTCGCTGCCGGCAAGGGTATGTAAGTGTTCTCAGCCCGGGAGCTGTTCCAACAGTTCGCGGGTTCTTCCGCCGTTCTGCCATTCCCACGGAGATTGTTATGTCCTCTTCGCACGGTACGCACGAAAACGCGCAAGACCCGCAGTCCCAGCACGCAAAACCGCACGCCTCACACCAACCTGCCCACCAGGCACAACAAGGGCATCAAGGCCATTACGGCCGCCTGTTGTTGATGATGGGCCTGTCTTTCGTGGCCATGTACGCATTGATGTACGCAATGGTCGATCAGTGGGCTAACGTCTATAACAACGTGAACCAGTTCTACATGGCGGGCCTGATGGCCGCTCCCATGCTGCTGATCGAGCTGTGGCTAATGTCCAGCATGTACCCCGATCGCCGACGCAATCTGATTCTGGCTGGTCTGACGGTGGCGTTCATGCTGTTCTGCTGGTGGGGCATTCGCACTCAAGCAGCGGTCACTGACAAACAGTTCATCCGTTCGATGATTCCCCACCACGCTGGCGCCATCCTGATGTGTGAGGAGAATCGTCTGAAGGATCCTGAGTTGGTGAAGCTCTGCCAGGACATTATTACCTCGCAGACACAGGAGATCGCGCAAATGAAGCAGTTGCTGGCTGAGCGTTCCCATTAGCTCACTGCCTTTTGCCAGCCGATATCACTTCACTGAGCCTGCGCACTGACCATTCGGTGGATCAAACGCGCGGCCACACGTGCGGTGGCTTGATCCGGATCCAGGGGCGGACACAGTTCCGCCACGTCGACCACACGTACCTTGCCCGAGGCCATGACCAGATCCAGCAGGGCTTCCAGGACCTCCAGACTCACCCCGCGTGGGTTGGGGGCGCTCACGCCCGGGGCCACCACCATTGAGTACGCCGGCAAGATCACCAGCGGCTTGGGTAGCTACACCCAGTGGCGTGGCTTGGGCTCACTGCGTATGGGCAAGAACCGTTGGACCGGCGTCTATTCGGCGCAGTACATCGGCAGCGCGGACGACATCATCGCCGTGCCCGACACGATCGGCTCGCATGTGTCCAGCGTGGTGTACCACAGCCTGCAACTGAGCTACGGCATCAAGAAGAAGTGGGATATCTCCGCCGGCGTTGAAAAAGTGCTCGATAAGAAGGCGCCGTTCGTGAAGAACAACCCCAACACCGACACCGACACCGACACCATGACGTACGACTTGCTGGGTCGTCGCTGGAATGTCCGCTTTGGTTACCACTGGTAAGCCACGATCACGAGGAGCTACACATCATGAGAAACACGCAACTATCCGCCACACTACTGCTGTTCGCTGTGGCCGGCAGTGCCGGTGCGCACGACCTGTTTGTCGCTTTCTCCAAGCCTGGCACCGCAGCGGGCGAGGCGAACACAGCGTTGGTGAACAATGGCACCTTCGATGAAAGTGCAGGTGCAGTCACCCGAGCGCGTCTACAGGACGTTTCGCTGAGTCAGGGCGGCGCTAAGGCTGCACCGGACTTGGCCAGTTGGAAAGAGGTCGGCAAGCAGAGCCAGCTCACCGTGCATCCGGCGGGCGAGGGCACCTATCTGCTGGGGGTCTCGACGATGGCCTCCACCAGCACGCGTACGGCCAGCGAGTTCGGCAAGTACCTGGAGTTGGAAGACTTGCCCGATACCCTGGCCACCTATGATGCGAGCAAGTTTCCCAAAGGGGTCACCTATAGCTATACCAAGCATGCTCGTACCATTGGACAGGTGGGCACAAAACTGACCGACGATTTCGCTGCCTCGCTGGGCTATCCGCTGGAGATCCGCTTGGCCCGCAATCCTGGAAGCGTGAAGGTCGGCGAACAGCTGTCGTTCCAGGTGCTGCAGCAGGGCACGCCAGTGCCCAACCTACGCGTGTACGTCGGTCATCGTGCTGACGCACCGGTCAAGGGTGGGCACGGTAGCGCTACGCTCCTGCGCACCGATGCCCAAGGCCAAGCCAGTTTCCAGGTGACCACCGCCAAGACCTGGTACATCCACACCAATCACATTGTGCCCTCTACACAAAAGGGTTTGGATTTTGTGTCGGATCGGGCGTCGCTGAGCTTTGAGATTTCCCCGCACGCCGGGCACTGATAAGTAAGCATGTAGGCGGTACTCTCCCCTTTGACGCCAGTCATGACTTCTTCCATGACTGGCGTCTTTTTGTGGGGACTTACCTCAAGTGCTCAGTCTGTCTCTCATTGGTCGCCCCGCGCCGCGCGCAATCCACGTCGCCGCACTAGATAGAACGCTGCGGGAATCACCACCATAGAGAGCACCGGTGCGGTGAGCATGCCACCCAGCATCGGCGCGGCGATACGTTGCATGACCTCCGAGCCGGCACCGGCACCGACGAAAAGCGGAAACAACCCGGCCAGGATGACGGCTACCGTCATCGCCTTCGGGCGCACCCGTTGCACGGCGCCTTCGTAGATAGCCTCTTGCAGGGTAGACACATCTTCCGGCGCACCGCTGGCCAAGCGCTGCTCCCAGGCATGACGCAGGTACAGCAGCATGATGACGCCGAACTCAGCCGCAACGCCGCCCAGGGCGATGAATCCGATCATGCTGGCCACCGAAATCGCATGGCCCAGCCCCCAGATCAACCAGAAACCGCCCACCAACGCCAAGGGCAAGCTGAGCAGGATGATGGATACATCGCTAAGCCGGCGAAACACCATCCAGATGACCAGGAAGATGATCGCCAACGCCGCGGGCACCACCCATTGCAGGCGTGCCAAAGCCCGTTGCAGATACTCGTACTGCCCCGACCACGCCAGACCATAGCCGGCAGGCAAACTCACCTGGGTCTGCACCGCGGCTTGCAGGTCCTGGACCACCGATCCCAAGTCGCGATCGGCCACATCCACGTAGATGTAGCCCACCAACCGGCCGTTATCGCTCTTGAGCATCGGCGGGCCTGGGCTGATTGACAGCTCCGCCACCTGGCTCAAGGTCAGTTGCACACCGCCTGGCGCGATCAGCGGCAGATCCTGCAAGGCCTGCAACGAGTCACGCTGGCCACGGGGGTAGCGCAAGACGATGGGATAGCGTTCGCGCCCCTCGATCGTTTCCCCGATTGGATCACCGCCAACGACCGTGGCAATCAGTTGCTGGAGTTGGCCTTGAGTGAATCCGTAACGTGCAGCGATTTCCGGGCGCACCTGTACATCGACATAGCGCCCACCCGTGACGCGTTCGGCCAGTGCCGAACTCACGCCGGGCACAGTCTTGGCCACCTGCTCGATCTGCTGGCTCAGGCGCTCGATCTGCTCCACATCGGGTCCGGAGACCTTGATCCCAATCGGGCTCTTGATGCCGGTGGCCAACATATCGATGCGATTGCGAATGGGCGGGACCCATAGGTTGGTCAGACCGGGAATCTTGACCGCTGCGTCCAACTCCTGGCGTAGCTTCTGGGGGGTCATGCCCGGGCGCCATTGATCCCGCGGCTTGAAGGTCACGGTGGTCTCAAACATTTCGATCGGTGCCGGATCGGTCGCACTTTCGGCACGGCCCGCCTTGCCGAACACGTGCTCAACCTCCGGTACGGTCTTGATCATCCGGCCCGAGAGCTGGAGCAACTGACGGGCCTTGTCGGCGGACAGGCCGGGCAGGGCCGTGGGCATGTACAACAGGCTGCCTTCTTCCAAGGGCGGCATGAACTCACTGCCCAACCGGCTAAAGGGGATCAAGGTGAGCACTAGCAGCAGGCCGCTGAGCAGCAAGGTGACACCGGGATGTTTGAGGACCCACAGCAGGATGGGCCGATAGCCAGCGATCAGGATGCGATTGATGGGGTTCTGCTGTTCCGGGCGGATGCGGCCGCGGATCAGGTAGCCCATCAAAACGGGGATCAAGGTCACCGACAACCCTGCTGCGGCGGCCATCGCGTAGGTCTTGGTGTAGGCCAGAGGCGAGAACAATCGCCCTTCCTGCGCCTGCAGGGCAAAAACCGGCACGAAAGACAGGGTGATGACCAGCAAGCTGGCGAACAGGGCCGGTCCGACCTCGGCCGCCGAGCGGGCCATCAGCTGCCAGCGCTCCTCACCCTGAGGTTCCCGGCCGTGCGCCTCCCGCCAGTGCTCCAGATGCTTGTGTGCATTTTCGATCATCACCACCGCTGCATCGACCATCGCACCAATGGCGATGGCGATGCCGCCTAATGACAGCAAGTTGGCGGAGATCCCCTGGGCGTGCATCACGATGAAGGCCGCCAGGATACCCAAAGGCAGGGTGATGACGGCCACCAACGCCGAGCGTAGGTGCCACAGGAACAGCAGGCATACCAGCGCTACGACCAGAAACTCTTCGCCAAGCTTGTGGGTGAGGTTGCGTACCGCATCCTGGATCAGCTCGGAGCGGTCGTACACCGGCACCACTTCCACGCCCTCGGGCAAGCTGGATTGCAACGCCTGCAGTCGCGCTTTGACGTTCCGAATGGCCCCCAAGGCATCCTTGCCGGTCCGCAGGACGATCACGCCGCCGGCCACCTCACCTTGACCATCCAACTCTGCGATACCACGACGGAAGACCGGCCCGCGACTGATCGTGGCCACCTCGCCGAGCAGGACGGGGATGCCGTCGTTGCCGGTTACCGGCACCTGTTCGAACGCCTCCTGTGTGCGCAGGTAGCCTTCGCTGCGCACCATCAGTTCGGCTTCGCCTTGTTCGATCACCGAGCCCCCGGTAGCGCCGTTGGCCGCATCCACCGCCTCGATGAGCTCGGCCACCGTCAGTCCACGGGCCGCCAACGCCTGCGGATCGGGCTGGATCTGCCAGGCGCGCACCGCACCGCCCACACTGGCTACTTCAGCCACGTCCGGCACGGTTTTTAGCTCATAACGAAGAAACCAGTCCTGCAACGCACGCAGCTGCCCCACATCACGTTGACCTGTCCGATCCACCAAGGCGTACTGGTAGATCCAGCCCAGTCCTGTCGCATCAGGACCCAGCGCCGGATTCACATTCGGCGGAAGTCGATCGCGTACCTGGCTCAAGTACTCGAGCACTCGAGAGCGCGCCCAGTAAAGATCAGTGGCATCGTCAAACAGGATGTAGACGAATGAATCACCGAAGAAGGAGAAGCCGCGTACCGCCTTCACGCCCGGCACGGACAACATCGTGGTGGCCAACGGGTAGGTGACCTGGTCTTCGATGATGCGCGGGGTTTGCCCCGCCCATTGCGTGCGGATGATGACCTGGGTATCGGACAGGTCCGGCAGCGCATCCAGCGGCGTGTTCTTTACCGACCAGATACCGACCACCGCCAGCAGCGCGGCGGCAACCAGCACCAGCACGCGATTGGCGATGCAAGCATGGATCAGGCGCGCGATCATGGTGTGCCCTCCATCGCTTCGGACATGACCTCGCTTGCCTGGCAATCAGCGGCTGCGGCGGGGCCGAACTTGGGTACCAACTGCATATCCATGAACGGTGACTTGCCCGGCTTGTCGAAATGCTTCTCCGGCACCATCGGGTCATACCAGTACTGCACCGGGCAGCGCGGCGGCGTAGAGGTGGAGGTGTCTGGCGCGACAGGCGCCGGCTGTCTGGACGGTGACGGCACGACAGTGCGTGGTTCGTGCCCGGCGTCATGGCGCTCGTGCACACCTGATGCGCTGGCAGGGCGTGTCGGTTGTGCAGCACCCAGGCGCTCCAACGCACCGGAGAGACTGGCTTCGGAGTCGAGCAAGAACTGACCCGAGACGACCACGCGTTCACCACCGGCCAAGCCTGCCACGATCTGCGTGCGCCCTTGCACGCTACGTCCCACACTCACCCGCACTGGCCGGAAGCTCCCGTCCGGATCCTGCACGATGACCCGGCTGTCCCGCCCGGTGGCGATCAGCGCCTCCGTGGGAACGACTGGCAGGGCCTGCTCGGCGTCGGGCTGCACCAGAACCTCGGCGAACATGCCCGGCACCAGCCGACGCTGCGGGTTGCGCAGCACAATTCGCGCCCGCTGCGTGCGACTAGCCATGTCGACCTGGGGAAGCAACGCCTGGATCTGTCCGGCAAAGCGCTCTGCCGGCCAGGCACTGACCGTGGCCTGCACTGAGGTCCCCGGCCGCAAGGTGCCCAGCGCTGCCTGGGGTACCGAGGCCTCCAGCCACAACGTGTCCAGCCCATTGATCTTGAACAGTGGCGTACCGGGCATCACCGTCTGTCCCTCGCGTGCCAGGATCTCGGTCACGACACCACTGTGGTCTGCGCTAAGCACGACGCCACTTCTGGCCGAGGCGCCAGAAGGAACACCCAACGAACGCAACCGTTGTTGCGCCGCACCCTGCAGCTCACGCGCGCCCGCGGACTGAGCTTGGCTCAGGGCATGTGCTTCGGCGATGGCCGCGTTCCATGCCGGGGCCTGCACGGTGGCCAGCGTTTGACCACGACGAACCTCGGTAAACGGCGCCTTTACCTGCACGTGGGTGATCAAGCCTTCCATGCGCGCACTGATCACGCTTTCCTGGGTCAGATCCCACGTCAGTGTGCCCGGCACGCGTACGGCAGTCCCTAGTAACTCTACCGTCACTTCCTGAGTGCGTATGCCCACGTTCTGCTGCAGGCGCGGATCGATCTGCGTTCCGCCCCCTATGGCCTCATCTGCGTATTTGGGCAGCAACTCCATATCCATGAACGGAGATTTGCCCGGCTTGTCGAATCGCTGCTCCGGCGCCATGGGGTCGTACCAGTACAGCACCTTGCGTGCTTGATCTGCGACGCTCGTGCCGGGGGGCGGGGTGGTATCAGAGGTTCGAGTCATCCAGGCGTAGCCGCCGGCAAAGCCGAGCGCCAGCAACCCGAGGGCCACGGCGAGCTGTGTGAGACGCGTCTTGGTCGGGCTCATGGCGTGTTCTCCTCATGGGGTAGCAGATAGGCCAGTGCCGCCCAGGCACGGCCCTGTTCGCCCAGCAGACGGGCGTTCTCCAGGTGCAATTCGATCTCATCGCGCCGCGCTTCCAGCCACGGCTGCAGGTCGGCACCGGCGCCGTAGGCGGCCAACGCCGTGCGTGCACGATCGCGCGCCAAAGGCAGGCTCTGCGTGTTCTGGCGCTCCAACTGGCCGGTTAACCCGCGCCATCGCGCTATCGCGCGTTGCACCGACTCGGCTTGGATGCGCCGGGCCTCATCGCGCTCTGCGGACACCGCCTCCAGCTCGGCCCGCCGTGCCGCGATGCCTCGTGCTTGGCGGTTCTTCTGGAACAGCGGCAGGCCCACACCCACTTCCACCATGAGCATGTCGCTGCGCGCCATGCCGTCGGGTGCGCGCTCGCGACGTCCGTAGGTGAGCTCCACACTCCAATCCGGGCGGGTTTCGGCCACGGCCGCATCCACCTGGGCCTGGGCTAAGCTCTCGCGTGCCTCCCAGCCCAGTAGTGGCGTGTGTTGGTCCAGTTTGGCCAGCAGTTGGGTGGGCTCCAATGGCAACTGCGAAAAATCCGGTGCCGCACCACTGGCCAAGATCGCCTCTGGTGCAATACCCAACCACCGCGCCAGGCCGGCCTGCGCGGCGGCGTGCTCCGCATGTACCTGCTCCAGGCGATTGTCCAACTGCAGTAGGGCGGCCTGGGCGGCAAGCACATCACTGGCCCCGGCCGTGCCGCCTGCCAAGCGAGCACGCGCCGCACGCTCGGCTATACGGGCCGGCTCGCGCAGACCTTCCAACGCATCTACGGCTTGCTGCGTACTCCACAGCTCGATCCAGGCCAGCGCGGCCGCTTGGGCCACCATCTGCTGTTCGGCCATCGACAGTGAGCGCGCTTGCGCCAGCGTCGCTTGCGCCAACGCGTGCTCGGCACGTCGTTTCGCACGCGCAGGAAACTCCTGCATCAGACCGATTTGCTGGGTGGTCATCTCATCGGCCCGCAAGCTGAAGGCATCGGGTCCGCTGACGGGCCAGTTCGCCAGCCCCACGATCAAACGTGGGTCGGGAAGCGCGCCAGCACGCGCGGCTTCTTCGGTACTGGCATCGATCTGCGATCGGCGCACGTGCAGGGTTGGGGCGTTAGCAAGCGCCCGTTGTAGGGCTTCTGTGTAGCTGATCGGGATAGCGGGCGATGCCGCCAGCACAGGACCACTGAGCGCCAGGGCAAACACGAACCCACACGCCATCTTGCGCCTTGCACGCAAGAAGAAAGACATCTCCATAAGACCTCCGGGAAACGACAACGAGCGCGCTGCAACGCATGCAGCACGAGCACGGGTCAATCCAGGAGGGGGCTTAAATCAGCAGGCTACAGAAGCGCTGCAGGGGAGGCGGATCGGACACGCACACCGGAACATCCCGATACAACTGCGCGTGTACCGGTGGCAACAGAGCCTGCACCAGCGCGAAGGCGGCCAGCGCGGGCTGGTAAGGCACTTGAGGGGCCTTCGCATCGGCCGTGGCGATGTGATCGCGCTGGCAATGCTGGTCGCACAACGCCGGAGCATCGGGATCCGGCGTGGACATCTCTTCGCAACCGACCATCAGGGTCGCTTGTCCAGCTTCCACCGATTCCAGCGGACAGGCGTAAGCCACCAGCGCGAGTTGCTGCAGCAGCAGCGCCCACAGTCCCAGCCATGCCAGTCGGGCACGAGAACGGGGTCGCCGCCACCGCCTCAGCAGCCTCACCATGACAGCTCCCGCACGCCCGAAGCAGCGCCTGCGGACGCTGGGCAGATCAGGGCAGGGGACGTGCGAGCTCTCATGATGGCCAGTCTAGCCCTCTTGGGGCCGACTGTCATTGATCAGGATCAAGCCCTCGCGCGGACTCAGCGGTGGCATCCGCCGCAGCAGGAGGATGCGACGGCCGGGGCGGCCGGCGTACCAGCCTCAGAAGGGAGCACCGCAGCGATCACATAGCCTTGCCGCTGGATAGCCTCAACCGCCTGTTCTACGGCAAGCAGGCCCTCGATCTTGACCACGCCACTGCCCAGATCGACGTCCACCTGGGCGTGGGGGTCAAGGGCCTGAATGGCTTGGGTGACCGTTCGGACACAGTGACCACAGGTCATACCTTCAACAACGAGATTCATGGACAACCCTCCAAAAGCATCGGCGGTTTGCCGACGGCGTGACGATGAGCCTTCCCACGGTGGGAAGGTCAAACGACAGGCAAGTTGAGTGGTAATCCGTCCCGCGTTGTTGACCTTCCCATCATGGGAAGGCTCAGGCTACCTGCTCGTTCCTATTGGCCCTCACTCCATGGACATAACGCTCACTTATGCGAATTAAGTTATTGATTATATTACATTAATACAGGAATCGCAAGGTCTGTAGTTGCACCGTGCCCTGGCCGGCCACAAACGCGATAAGCTAAGCATTCCTTAGTGCTAGTCATTCTTGATGTCATGACGATGCCATCTGAGCGCACCCGCAATGTGCTGCAGGCGGGCGCGTTCCTCAGGCAGCTAGCGGCCAGCCAAGCCGTGCCTAAAGAGGTGCGGCAAGAGGCATATCGACTGCTGCGGCACTATCCAACCGTCAGCGACATCGAGGCGATTGCTGAGCGCGAAGAGCGGCTGCGAGCGCTGACCCAGTCGGCCTTCGTACGACCCTACCTGAGCAGCGAGATCGAGGCGGATTGGTTCTCCGGGTACCCGCTCGGCCCTCATCGCATCTGACCATGAAGCAACCGAGCAGGCCGCGTGGAAGAGGGACTACGTCTGCGGAGACAGCGCTGGAGGCTTCCTTTGAACGGGCCCGCGACAGTGCGGCCGAGGAACGCGCATTCTTCAAGCGACTGATGGATGCGATCGTGTACGTGCATGCGCCCATCTCGGACGACGCGCAGACACTGCGGCTGGTCCAGTTCCGCCATCCTGACGGTTTCGATGCGATCCCTTTCTTTACCTCGCTCGACAAGGCGCAGGCGGCCAGCTCGTCTGCTGTCAGAATTCTGGGAGTTTCAGGCCGTGAGCTGCTAACCGGTACTCGCGGCGCGACGTTGATGCTCAATCCCAACTACGGCGGCGTTGTCCTGTACCCGGAAGAGGTTGCGACATTGTTGGATACGGGCTTTCTGGCCAGGGTGGAACGTCTGGCGCCGGCGGAGTTCGCGGTGAGACCTGCCCAGGCCGCGCCGGCTTGGCTCGCTCCGGCCATCAGCGGCAGCCTTGAGCACGCCGACTTCGTCTCGTCGGCCTATCTCCTGGAAACTCACTCGTCAGGGGGCGTCGAACAGCCTCCCGGTCTGTTGATCTGGCTGGTGGTGGACCTGGCTTTCGCCGAGCGGGCGGCTCGTCTGGTGACCACCGCCATACAGCCCTTATGCTCAGATTTGGACGTCATCATCGACTTGGCGGTCCACGACGTATCGCTGCCTTTGCCGGCGGGCTTGGATGATCCCCAGATCCTGCCCATATTTTTTCACGAGAATCAAGCCAACTTGAGCACAGCTCATCGGCCTATGAGCCCTGAAGATAAGCTACTAGCACTCCTTCCGGGATTGACCGAGGAAGAGAAGGAACGGCGGACCCGCGAGGGTATGGCCGACGTCGACGCTGGACGTACGATCCCGCACGAGGAACTACTGCAATGGATCAGGCGACGGTCAGAGCCTTCTTGAAGGTTTCCGTTGGGTCAGGAGCGTGGAAACTCTTGAATCCAATATTCAAGAAGGGCACGCGTGCCTGAGCAGTACTCCAGGAATGCCTGTGTCACGCGGCTTCTGGTTCAATCAAGCCTAGGTCTGTAATCCACGAACTGCCTGACGTCGAGGGGTGTTTCCTCGTTGAATCATGGTGTTAGAGACGATTCGGCTGTTTTTCTCACGAATCCCTGCCGACCTTCTTGAAAAACTGAACCAGACCTACCCAAACGCTTCCGTAAGGCAGGTGGTGAGAGGGCAGGTTAAGCACATCAGGGATAGCAATCCCAAGGAGATAGAAGCGCTATGACAGGAGGCCAACGATCAACTTCCTACTATCGCCGAGCTAAAGAGGGTCAGTGCGGTTGATCCAGAGTTCCGGATGGAAAACAGCTTCTTTGGGCCCAAGCCAGTCATCACCGCCCGCATCATCAACCGCTCAACACTGCCATTGAGCGAAGCGAGCTGGAATGCGGCGCTGTACATCAGCTACATCCACACGCGTCGAGCTGGAGATGATCCCTGAGACAGCAATGGACTTTACGGACAAAGCCTATCTAAGTGCCGATCTTCAGAAGCGCATTGATTTCCTTGAGAACCAACTCAAGCAAGCGAGCGAGTTCGAAGATGTCTGATGCTACCAAGCCCCGCCGGCGGATCACCCTCCGGCGGGGCTTGGTAGCGGTACCGACGTTCACCCCCGCCAAAGAGGACCATTACACAATGCGCCCGTCCATCCTCGCCTTGGACTTAGAAGGAACGCTGATTTCCAACGCTGTAAGCCAGATCCCGCGCCCGGGCCTCTACGAATTTCTGGAGTCGGCAAAGTCGCTCTTTGAGGGTCTAGTCATCTTCACCACAGTTCCGGAGCCTAGATTTCGCGAGATTGCCGACCTATTGGCTTGCGAAGGAGCGGCCCCGGGTTGGTTTGCCCGCTTGCCATACATAGACTGGACTGGGCCGACGAAGGATCTTGCCAACGTTTCCCAGCCCATCGGCTCTGCATGGCTACTAGATGATTACGCCCCCTATGTACAACCGGGACAGGAACATTGCTGGGTCCCGGTTCAACTGTTTTGTTCTCCTTACCCCGAGGACGACGCGGGACTGGACGATGCCATCGAGGCAATCCGTAAGCGACTGAACGAGTACTAGAGGGCCATCTCTTGGCCAGCGTCCAATGGGCCACAGGCTCGCCGGTCAACCAAGGTCCAGCGCTTCGTTGGAGAACCGTCGATATAGACCTGGGGGGGCGTTTACCGCGATAGAGTCCTGAGCCCCCTCAAACCATCTCATGGACCCGTGGCAGCTGGTCGGTCTACTCAGACTAGAAGCTAAAGCTGCCAACTGCCGCTAGGTTCCAGCCAGTACGCCATGCCCAGCGGCAGGAAAGTCTCCATTGCAACGTCCAGGATCAACGGCTGACGCCAACCCTGACCAGGCAAGAAGCAAAAATCCTTCCGGGCGAGGGTTCCAGCTTGCTCGCGTCCAGCTAACCAGATGCATCTGCGTTTTATCTCGCGATCAAGTGCTCGCCTCGCGGCATGCTCATCCAAACCGCTTTGTATGAACTCCGAGGCAGAATTTCGCATGCTCGCCCACAGCACGTAGCGCTTACGCCCCAAGCTGAGCGCATTCCATTCAGGCGATCCAATCGACTGAAGCCCGTCGCCTAGCTTCGGGTCCAACCGATGCTTCCGCAGAAGGTTTGCCAAGTACGCTCGAGCTTCGGTGGATGCCAGTGAAATTCCGAGATTCCGCCTCGCACTGGGCGTGCACTCAGCCGCCCACTGGGTGAGCGACCGGGTCAATGCCGACTCAAGGTTCAAGTCACTGCGAGACCACGGAGATTTGTAGGACCAAGCCAGGGGCTCATACAGAGATCTTGCGGCAAGCCGAGAACATTCGACTGGTTCGCGATGGAGGACGCGCAGCGTCGCAAGCGTGTCAAGTGCCTGCGAGGCCAACCCCTCAGCAGCTACCGGCGAACTAGCCGTTCTTGAGCGCTCTAGCGCGCACCACGCGCACGCAAGAAAGGGACCTATTGAACGAACGAAATTGTCCAGTTCTGGCCAGGGCGCGATGAGGGTCGGTTGGCTAACGACATAGGCCACACAGCCCTCAAATCGCGATACCAGTTGTCAGGATATCAACCTGCCCACAGACTGTCTATCTGACTTTCCGATATTGACCCTTAGGTGTTCTCTCCAGTTCAACGATATCTGAACATCCGATATCCTAGCCGTGCAGCGAATGAGCGGGGAGCGCCCCGGCGCACGACGCAGAACGTTACCGCATGTTGGGAGAGCCGAAATGATGCGCACCAGCGCTAGCCACCCGTTACTGATTGCAGAGTTGCCTGTTGGAGCCCATGGAGGCGGCATAGGGGTGACATTTGCGCCAGGCAAGTACCAGGAAGTCGCCATGAC
Organism: Stenotrophomonas sp. STK17_22; assembly: GCF_051983905.1. Lineage (NCBI taxonomy): Bacteria > Pseudomonadati > Pseudomonadota > Gammaproteobacteria > Lysobacterales > Lysobacteraceae > Stenotrophomonas > Stenotrophomonas sp. STK17_22. Next base: position 2,549,677 of record NZ_CP197010.1, on the reverse strand, counting down.
TGGAGCATGGGCGAGAGACCTAGATGTGGACGTCTCGGCTATTCAGGACTGGGGTGCCACTCACCTAGTCACCTTGCTTGAGCCTTGGGAGCTCAAGGACCTTCGAATCGAGAGCTTACCGGCGATAGTGGCGGGGAAGGGCATCTCTTGGCATGGACTGCCAATCACTGATGGAGCCGCACCAGACGACAGACTCCTCAAAGATTGGCTACAGCTAAGTGCTGAGCTCGTCGCTGACATGCTGAGCGGTCAAAGGATCGTGGTCCACTGCAAGGGGGGGTTGGGACGCGCGGGAACGGTCGCTGCCATGCTTTTGCTGCAGTCTGGCGAGGCCAAGCGGGCATCGGATGCCATCCACATGGTGCGGCATGCCAGGCCAGGCGCAATCGAAACGATTGCTCAAGAGGAGTTCCTAGAGTACTGGGCGCAGAGCCTTCACCCGGGCGGAGCTTGACCACTCAGGTGCGCAGTCAGGAACTCAAGGACGAGTTGCCTGTGGATCCAGAACTCGAGGGCTTCTTAGGTCTGGATCCAGAAATCGACGGCGTCTCCATAGTGGATCTTCGCGAGGGTTCAGGGCACATCAAAAATTCGCTGCCTCGAAAGCTAAGAACCTTGCTGTCGCACGAATCAGGGTCTTGTGCTGGGGCCGGACCAGCGCTATCGCTGACTAAGGCAGGGCAACCTCCAGGGACTGTACTGCGACGGCGCGATCAATAGACATCTGTCAGATGTATCGCCACCACTATCGATCTAATGAATGCTGACTCAGCCGATGCGTGCTGCCTTAGGAGTTACGATCTGACTGCACTCGTGGCCGAGGCGAAACGCCACGACGTACAGGACCGTGGCATCCATCGGCATACCTGAGCCCATCCGAATGACGACCTTACGCTGACCGTGCGACAGTGATACTCCCAGTTCCCGCAGGACCTCAATGCGCTGCTGCAGCCCGTCGTAGATGTCTAGCTTGTCGACTTCTGAATACAGGTCTTGGCAGTCGCGATACTCACGGTAGTAGTCGACCAGTGCAGCAAACTCGCTCGCCGCCTCGCGCGACAGCTCGAAAGCCGGTTCGGACAGATCCATGTCGCACGAAACGATCAGGCTGGCCAGCTCGCGCCCAGCAGCAAGCGGGGACACCGCCAGGGTGATGTAGTCGCGCTCAAACTGCGCTTGCGCCGCCTGCAGTTCCTCGTCTGTCGGCAGCGAGAAAGGCTTGTTGAGTGCATCGATGTCATTGAAATCGAAGGCGCGCGCCAGTGCGCGACGGGTGTCGAAACTGGCCGAGTCACCCTGCTCAACCCGCTGAACTGTTCGCACGTTCAGGCCCGAGATCTCGGCCAATTGTTCTTGCGACCAATGACGCAACTGGCGGAACTGGCGAATGCAGGCGCCAACCTCAGCAGCGGTAAGCAGGCGAGGCGGGGTCTTGGTGGTCATAGAAGATAACTCCGGAGGGGTAGGGAGCCCAGATTAGGAGGGTGCCGAACTTGGAAACATGACAGTCGCCCGACAGGCCCCCGACACAGATCAACTGCCAGGACTTGCCCCAACGAGAAATCCGGGGCAACTGCTTATGCGCCCGTGATGTTCTCCCCGTGCCCCCAGAGGGGGGCGAGGCCCAACTGCCTAGTCACTCACCACAGACCCCACCCTAGACGCGCAGGCGATCCGGGACAGCTCTATGGCGAGGGCTGATGGGGGGTCAATGGCTCCAACTCTGGCAAAACACCCCCAAATTGATGATGCAGTGCATTCATCCATGCCAGAACTGGTTCGCCTGGCCACAGGTGCGCCAGATTCAGAAGGGTTAGCATGGCAAGCGCATTGCTGTTCATGGCCACCCCCGCCAGAAGCGCGCCCGGGTAGCCATTTAACTGCCTTGCCAAGGGGTGAATCCCGGCATGGAGATAGGAGTTCAAGCCGACATAAAGGCATTGTCTGGCTCTGCCCAACAACTGTGATGCTCCTCGGGGCCCAGAGGACTCAAGCTTTACGAGCATGTCCTGAACGCCAGGGAGCCTCTTTGCCGCTTGCTGACTCTCCAGAGTCAGGGGCGCAAGAAGCTTCTCGATGTCGGTGTCGGTAGCTGCATAACATGCCCAGGTTGCACGCACGAGGGCCTCATACTGGGGCCGGACCAGCGAGATTGCTGACTGGGGCAGAGTAGCGATCAGGGACTGTACTGCCACGGCGTGATCAAGGGACATCTGGCAAAGTGCCGCCACCGCCGTCGATCTTCGGTCACGTCCATGCTCTATCTCCATCCAAGCGGCTCGAATTTCACCCAAGAGCTCTAAGGAGCCCTCCAGCACAGACGCCCGATCCTGGTCAGCCGATTGAGGCACAAGTCATCCTAGAATCGTGATCTGCAGGCAAGAGTAACGGCTCGTCCATCGGGCAAAGCCCTCAGTTGGCCGGCTGGGCTGCAGCATCTGTTAGCCGGTAATCTCTGCATTGCATCATCCGTGCATCAGCAATTTCTGCGTTGCGTCAGTCGCAAGTCAAATTTTTCTGCAATGGACCGTCTTGCACTGAAATTTTATTCCTCAAAAGCTGAAATCTCTGCAATGGCACCCTAAGAATGTCTGCGATGAACAGCGTTCTGGTCCGCGCGCGATTGCTTCCTATATTGCAACCATACGCTCAGCCAGCCAACCGCCGGGATCCATGATCGCGCGAGCGGACGATCCCGGTCGCAAATGGCTGGCTGCCGTCACTCTCGTGGCTTTGAGCGATCAAGGGGAGCAGTCTGGCCCACGTGTCGAACAGAAGCCTTGGATCTTGGTGGATCAGAAGCGAAACCCGCAGCGCATCTTCCATCGCCTTGAGGTAGCCGCGGCGTATCTCAAGTGCGTTCTCGCAAGCATTGGGGCGACCAAGAATTTGTGTGATCGCGGAGGCCATAGCAGTCTGGACAGGAGGGGAGGGGAAGGCGATAGTCTGCAAACGTCTAGACGATCCCGCAATGAGCATCCTCAACGTTCTCCTCACTCGTGACCACCTCGTCGTCGCAGCGGATACCCTGGCAGAGGATGCTCTCACAGGGGCGTATTCCGCGGGGGCAAAGCTGCTGCTGATCCCTCAGCACAACGTAGTGCTTGCTGCGCGCGGGTCTACGCAATTCTTCCTGGGGGGCTCGCAGAATTCGGAAAAAATCGTACGCTAAGGTTTTCCGGGCATCCGTAGGGGCCGAAACTTCCCGTCTTCCAGTCTGCGGCTCTGCCGCCAGACGTAATCGCCGGTGAGGTTGATGTGCTCCCAGCCCAGCGGCGACAGGAATTGCAGCAGCTCGCCGTCCACCGGCTTGCCGGCCTCGACCAACCCCTGGGTGGCGCGCTCCAGGTACACCGTGTTCCACAGCACGATAGCCGCCGTCACCAGGTTGAGGCCGCTGGCCCGGTAGCGCTGCTGCTCGAAGCTCCGATCCCTGATTTCCCCAAGGCGGTTGAAGAACACCGCCCTGGCCAGCGAGTTGCGCGCCTCACCTTTGTTCAGGCCGGCATGCACGCGGCGGCGCAGCTCAACACTTTGCAGCCAGTCTAGGATGAACAGCGTGCGTTCGATCCGGCCCAGCTCGCGCAGGGCCACGGCCAGGCCGTTCTGGCGCGGATAGCTGCCGAGCTTGCGCAGCATCAGCGAGGCAGTGACGGTGCCCTGTTTGATCGAGCTGGCCAGGCGCAGGATGTCGTCCCAATGGGCGCGGACGTGCTTGATGTTCAGGGTGCCGCCGATCAGCGGCCGCAGCGTCGGGTAGGTCTGCACGCCCTGCGGCACGTACAGCTTGGTTTCGCCGAGGTCGCGGATGCGCGGCGCGAAACGGAAGCCCAGCAGGTGCATCAGGGCGAAGACGTGATCGGTGAAGCCGGCCGTGTCGGTGTAGTGCTCCTCGATCCGCAGGTCGGACTCGTGGTACAGCAGGCCGTCGAGCACATAGGTGGAATCGCGCACGCCGACATTCACCACGCGGGTGCTGAACGGCGCGTACTGGTCGGAGATATGGGTGTAGAACAGCCGTCCCGGCTCACTGCCGTACTTCGGGTTGACGTGTCTGGTGCTCTCGCCCCGGCCGCCAGCCCGGAAACGCTGGCCATCGGAGGATGAGGTGGTGCCGTCGCCCCAGTGGGCGGCGAAGGCATGCTGGTACTGGTGGTTGACCAGCTCGGCCAGGGCCGCCGAATAGGTCTCGTCGCGGATGTGCCAGGCTTGCAGCCAGGACAGCTTGGCGTAGGTCAGACCGGGGCTCGACTCGGCCATCTTGGTCAGCCCGAGGTTGATCGCATCACCGAGGATCGCGGACAGCAGCAACGTCCGGTCTTTGGCCTCGGCCCCGTCCTTCAGGTGGGTGAAGTGGCGGCTGAAGCCCGTCCAGTCGTCCACGTCCATCAGCAGTTCGGTGATCTTGATGCGCGGCAGTAACTGACTGGTCTGGTCGATCAGCGCCTGCGCCCGATCCGGCACCGCCGCATCCAGCGGGGTGATCTTCAACCCGGACTCGGTGAGGATGGCATCGGGCAGCTCGTTGTCCTTGGCCAGGCGGGCGACAGTGGCCAACTGCTCGTCCAGCAGCTGCAAGCGCTCTTCCAGATACTGGTCGCTGTTCGGGTTGATCGCCAGCGGCAGGGCCTGTTCCCGCTTGAGCGCGGCGAACTTCTCGGCCGGCAGCAGGTAGTCGTCGAAGTCGCGGAACTGCCGCGAGCCCTTGACCCAGATGTCGCCGGAGCGCAGGGCGTTCTTCAGCTCGGACAGGGCGCAGATTTCGTAGAAGCGCCGGTCGAGGCCTTCCGGGGTGATCACCAGTGGCTTCCAGCGCGGCTTGATGAAGGCGGTGGGAGCATCGGCCGGCACCTTGCGCAGGTTGTCGGCGTTCATCTCGCGCAGCGTCTGCACGGCTGCCAGCACGCCCTGCGCGGCCGGGGCGGCGCGCAGCTCCAATACCTCCAGCAGAGCCGGCGTGTAGCGGCGCAGGGTGGCGAAGTTCTCGCCGACCAGGTGCAGGTGGTCGAAGCCCTCCGGCCGGGCCAGCAGCTCGGCTTCGCTGACGCTCTCGGTGAACTCGTCCCAGGGGATCACCGCCTCGATGGCGGCATAGGGGTCGCTGCCGGCTTCCTTGGCCTCCAGCAGCGCCTGGCCGATCTTGGAGTACAGGCGCACCTTGTCGTTGATCGCCTTGCCCTGCTTCTGGAACTGCTGCTGATGCTTGTGCTTCGCGCCGCTGAACAGCTTGACTAGGATGCGGTCGTGCAGATCCACCAGCTCATCAATCACGGTTGCAGTGCTCTCCAGCACCACGGCGGCCAGGGTCGCATAGCGCCGCTGCGGCTCGAACTTGCCGAGGTCTTTGGGCGTCATCTGCCCACCCTCGCGGGCCAGCTTGAGCAGGCGGTTCTGGTGGATGTGCCGGCCCAGGACTTCGGGCAAGTCCACCAGCTGAAATGTCTTCAGCCGCTCGATGTGCTCAAGCATGTGCCGAGAGTTGGGTTTCAGCGGTGCCTGGCGCAGCCAGGTCAACCAGGTGATGCTGCTGCCGGCCTTGAGCTTCAACAGCTCGTCCAGCTTGGCCCGATGCGAGTCCGTGAGCGGTTCAACCAGGGCGCGGTAGACCCGCCGATTGGCCCGTGCAATGGCCTCCGAGCAAGCCCGGTCGATCACGCTCAACGCCGGCAGGATGCGTCGCTTCTGCCGCAGGCTCTCCAGCGCCTGGCCGGCCAGCAGCAAGCCCTTGTCGGTCTGCTGGGCCAGTTCGGTCAGCTCGCGCACCAGGGCGCGGAAGTCGGACAGGCCGAACGGGGCCAGTTGAAGGTAGGTGCGCAGTTCCTGGGCGTGCTCGCGACGGGTCACATCGCGCTCGCCGTACTTCGTCCAACTCGCCGGATCGGTCTGGACTTGCTTGGCCACCCACAGGATGACCGGTTCGGGCAGCTCGCTGTCAGTGCCCAACGCATAGCCGGGGTAGCGCAGCAGGCAGAGTTGCACGGCGAAGCCGAGGCGGTTGGCGTCGCCGCGCCGCTGACGGATCAGCGACAGGTCGGAGTCGTTGAAGGTGTAGTAGCGGATCAGGTCATCCTGGCTTTCTGGCAACGCGAGCAGGGTGCCCCGCTCCGTGGCCGAGAGGATCAAGCGACGCGGCATGTGTCAGTCGTCCGTGCGGAGGTACTGGTAGAGGGTTTCCCGGCTGTCATTTTCAGAAGGTGACTGCACGGAATATCAAGAGTCGGCTGCACAGTCTTTTCTGATCTGTGGTCGTCTCAGAAAACGGAAAATAAAGCACGCTAAGCTGTGGAAGCCCCTGCCAAGCTCGTTCCACCTTGCAACGACGCAATCAGCGGACACGAAACATTCCCCTGCCGCGAATGGCAGGCGCACACCAGGTCAGACAGCACAGCCTCCATGCGCGCCAAATCGGCCATCTTCTCGCGCACGTCTTGGAGCTTGTGCTCGGCCAGGCTGCTGGCCTCCTCGCAGTGGGTGCCATCGTCGAGCCGCAACAGCTCGGCAATCTCGTCCAGACTGAACCCCAGCCGCTGTGCCGATTTCACGAATTTCACCCGAACCACGTCCGCCTCCCCATAGCGGCGGATGCTGCCGTAAGGCTTGTCCGGTTCCGGCAACAGGCCCTTGCGCTGATAGAAGCGGATTGTCTCCACGTTGACCCCGGCCGCCTTGGCAAAAACGCCAATGGTCAGGTTTTCCAAATTATTTTCCATATCGCTTGACTCCGTACATGAGTACGGAAGTAAGGTTACGCTATCCAATCCAAATTCAAAAGGGCCAACGTATGTCTGAACCACAAAACGGGCGCGGTGCGCTCTTCGCCGGCGGGCTGGCCGCCATTCTTGCATCGACCTGCTGCCTGGGGCCGCTAGTACTGGTCGCCCTGGGCTTCTCCGGTGCTTGGATCGGCAACCTGACGGTGCTGGAACCCTATCGACCGTTGTTCATCGGCGCGGCGCTAGTGGCGCTGTTCTTCGCCTGGAAGCGGATTTACCGGCCCGTGCAGGCATGCAAGCCAGGTGAGGTCTGCGCGATTCCGCAGGTGCGCGCCACCTACAAGCTGATTTTCTGGATCGTGGCCGTGCTGGTCCTGGTCGCGCTTGGATTTCCCTATGTCGTTCCATTTTTCTATTAACCAGGAGTTCATCATGAAGAAACTGTTTGCCTCCCTTGCCCTCGCCGCCGCTGTTGCCCCGGTGTGGGCCGCCACGCAGACGGTCACCTTGGCCGTTCCTGGCATGACCTGCGCGACTTGTCCTATCACCATTAAAAAGGCCTTGAGCAAGGTCGACGGTGTTAGCAAGACCGAGGTCGACTTCTCAACCAAGCTTGCCGTCGTAACGTTTGACGATGCGAAGACCAACGTCCAGGCGCTTAGCAAGGCGACGACGGATGTAGGCTACCCATCTGAGCTGAAGAAGTAAGGCAACAAATAACGGCAGCATCGCTAGAACCACGGCAGAGATGCCGCTCAGGCGATTCTGCCGGTCGTCATCGCGTGAGCAGCCTGTAAACGACCCACGGAGCCTGTTCCCTGAAGCGCACAACCGATTCAGTGACCGAGGCGTCGTACTAGTTGGCTTGGGCACAACGGATAAAAGAGAGAGCGGAATGCAAGAGTTAAACGAAGTTGGTTTGAGCGTGGCGGGAATGACTTGCCCAAGTTGTACAAGGCACGTTGAGGACGCGCTGCTGGCGGTCCCCGGCGTAACGCGAGCGGCTGTCGATTATCCATCGAACAAGGCGCAAGTCACAGGCAATAGGCTTGACGTGTCCGCGCTCGTAGCAGCAGTGGGCGCCCTTGGTTACGGTGCTACGCCTACAGACGAATTTGAAAGCAAAGAGCGCAGAGTTGAACAGCCAGGACTCCTTGGCAAAGCCGCCCAGTGGCTGAGCGGCGAGCGCGCGGTGGAGAAACCGGCAGGTCAGCTGCATGTGGCGATCATCGGTACTGGCGGCGCCGCTGTGGCAGCAGCGCTGAAGGCAGCTGAAAACGGTGCCCGTGTCACCCTGATCGAGCGGGGAACTATCGGCGGCACCTGCGTCAACGTGGGCTGCGTCCCTTCTAAGATCATGATTCGGGCAGCGCATATCGCTCATCTGCGACGCGAAAGTCCTTTTGACGTGGGACTGTCGGCAACGCCCCCAGTTGTCCTGCGTGACCGTCTGCTGGCGCAACAGCAGGCCCGTGTGGACGAGCTGCGTCATGCTAAATATGAAAGCATCCTCGAAAGCAATCCGTCGATCAATCTGGTGCGAGGCAGCGCCCGATTCAAGGATGGCCAAACGCTTATCGTGGAAGCGGCAGAAGGTGACACTCGCGAAGTGGCCTTCGATCGCTGTCTCATTGCCACTGGTGCAAGCGCTGCCATCCCGCCGTTGCCTGGTCTTGCAGGAACGCCATATTGGACGTCCACCGAAGCCCTGGTTAGCGAAGCCATTCCTAAACGGCTGGCAGTAATTGGCGCCTCGGTCGTAGCACTGGAACTGGCACAAGCGTTTGCGCGCTTGGGCAGCGAGGTGACGGTCCTGGCCCGGCGCACCTTGTTTGCCAGTGACGACCCTGCCATTGGCGAGGCCGTGACTGCAGCTTTCCGTGCGGAAGGCATCACGGTGCTGACACAGACGCAGGCGAGTGCCGTGACCTATTGCGACCGCCAATTCATCCTGACGACCGCGCAGGGCGAGTTAAAGGTGGATCAATTGCTTGTTGCCACCGGCCGCACGCCAAATACCGCAAGCCTGAATCTCGAGCGCGCAGGTGTGACGTTTGACTCGCAACATCGCATCCTGATCGATCAAGGCATGCGCACGAGTGCTTCGAACATTTACGCAGCTGGCGACTGCACTGACCAGCCTCAGTACGTCTACGTTGCAGCCGCGGCTGGTACCCGGGCTGGCATTAATATGACCGGCGGCGACGTAAAGCTCGATCTCGACGCCATGCCGGCAGTCGTGTTCACCGATCCGCAAGTTGCCACGGTAGGCTACAGTGAAGCAGAGGCCCAGCGCATTGGTCTGCAAACCGAAAGCCGTACGCTCACGCTCGACAATGTGCCGCGTGCACTCGCCAACTTCGATACCCGCGGCTTTATCAAGCTTGTTGCTGAGGCAGGGTCCGGACGCATTCTCGGAGTCCAGGCTGTGACACCGGAAGCAGGCGAAATCATCCAGACTGCCGCGATTGCCATCCGGGCCCGCATGACCGTCCAGGATCTGGCTAACCAGCTTTTCCCTTACCTCACCATGGTTGAAGGTCTCAAACTGGTGGCACAGACTTTTTCGAAGGATGTGACACAGCTATCGTGCTGTGCCGGCTAAACCTTGGGCACCAAAACAGGGACAGAGGAGTTTTTATGTTTTGTGACATCAGACTTAAATTACGCCGTGTACGCGCGTGCTTGACGATCGTACTGGCAAGTACCGCAACGTTAGGCATGCCAAACCAAGCGTTGGCGGCTTATGATTTTTCTAAGCTCGGCGCCGCGATTGAAACATTGTCGCCAGAGACCGTCAGTGATTGGGAAAAGAAGGCCAGGGCTGGCGATGCCATGGCTCAGAACATCATGGGTCTTGCGTACAAATGCGGTATGGGCGTAAAGCAAAACCACGCGGCATCGATCCAGTGGTTCCGCAGGGCGGCCGAGCAGGGTGAAGCCGATGCACAGTTCAACCTCGGGCGCCTCTACGGAAGTGAAGTCGACGGTATGTATAAGAATGGGCGTGCGGCTCCTGCCAACGATGCAGAGGCTTTCAAGTGGTACCGCCTCGCTGCCGAGCAGGGACACACGCAGGCTCAAGTCAGGCTGGCCCAGCTGTTTGCAAAGGGTCTTACCGACATCGCGCCCGACCAGGTGCAGGCATACCAGTGGATGAGTCTGGCCGCAGCGTCGGGAGAACCGACAGCAGCAAAAGTCGTTGCAGACTATGCAGCTCAAATGAAGCCCGAACAGTTACAGCAAGCCCAGCTGCTGGCCGAGGAATGGCAACGCCGGCAAGGCACAAAGTAATTCGTCTTTGTTAAGCGCAGGACGTAACCGCCGAGTAAGGTTTATCCCGGTTGATCGCTGCCCGATATAACAGGTGGAAAATGGACAAGACTATTTATTCCAAAAAGATTGCCGAAAGCCTTTCATCTGGCAATCATCCTAAAGAGTTCGCAACGCTCTTTGTCGCGCTGCTCCGACAGCTAGCGATGGGGGGACCTGTATCACGCGAAAAGCTCGCCGGCGCACTCGGATGGTCTGGAGCGAGAGTTGCAACGGTACTTGAGCAGGCACCTGGTACGGAATATGACGACGAGGCCAATATCATTGGACTGGGGCTGACACTACGTGAAACCTCTCACGTTTTTGAGGTGGATGGCCGTCATTTGTACACATGGTGTGCGCTGGACACCTTGATGTTTCCCGCCTTGACCGGCAAGATTGCCCGTGTCACTTCCCGCTGCGCCGCCACCGGTAGGCCGATCACTCTCACCGTTGCACCAGAAGCAGTGCTTCATGTCGAACCGGCAGAAGCAATGGTTTCACTGCGAACTCCGGATACTTCGCCCGACATTCGTTGTTCGTTTTGCTGTCATGTGCATTTCTTTGCGTCTCCGTCTATTGCAAATTCGTGGGCTTCGACCCACCAAGGGATTGAGGTCGTGCCTGTCGAGAGTGCGTTCGACCTTGGTCATGATGTCGCGCTTAAGCTGCTAGAGGACTGCGAGGAAAGCCCAGTATGAATGCGTACTCGATATCGAAGCTGGCTGATGATGCTTGCGTCAGCGTGCATGTCGTGCGCGACTACATGATACGCGGCTTGTTGCACCCTGCTCGGCGAACCGAAAGTGGCTAGAACATTTTCGATGACAAAACACTCGGAAGGCTGCGGTTTCTCCGCGCAGCCTTCGAGTCCGGAATTGGGCTCGACGAACTGGCGCGACTTTGCAAAGCATTGGACGCAGACGATAGCGAAAGCCTGGACCGATGCGTCGAGCGCGTGCGATGGAAGATCGACGTGCGTCGAACAGTTTTGACTGTCGTCGAGGCCTCTTTGAATGAAATGGCGGCCGGTGCAGCTACTTGAGGTCCGGCCGGTAAAAGCGTTGGAATTAGCCACTTCGTATATAATATATTGATTAATATAGCTTTTTCGATGAATGTTTGACTAAAGCCTTTATCGCGACAGTGACTCCTGAAGCTGCTTAAACTGCCCCTGAATCACCGCTTTTTCCTGAAGAATCAACTTGTTCTCATCGGACAGAACTTCCGCTCTATTCTGAGAGGCTTTCAGATCCGTTTTGGTGACCTCTAATGCTTGGGATAGTACGGCCACCTGCTTATCGGCATCTGCTTTCTGGCTTGCGAGTGCGGCAATATTATCCGCCAATTGTTTGCTTTCATGCTTCCGCTCCCGGTTTTTTGCCGAGGCGTCGTTAAGTTGATGCTCCAAGTTCTGGATATCGGCCACTTGCCTATCCAAGGTGCTTTTGTGCATCGCATTGGCCTGTTCGAGCTCATGCGTTTGTCGTTGTAATTGCGCATTAGTGTCTATCAGCTCGGACGCTCTTGACTCGGCTTGGATGAGCCGGTTTTGCAGGTCTTGAATCTGGTCTTTCAGGCCCCGGTTAACCATCTGGAATTGCTCGCGCTCCTGCTGCCGGTCTTCGGCGGTGCGTTGCTGGTAGGGGGCACCTCAGAAAACGGAAAATAAAGCACGCTAAGCTGTGGAAGCCCCTGCCAAGCTCGTTCCACCTTGCAACGACGCAATCAGCGGACACGAAACATTCCCCTGCCGCGAATGGCAGGCGCACACCAGGTCAGACAGCACAGCCTCCATGCGCGCCAAATCGGCCATCTTCTCGCGCACGTCTTGGAGCTTGTGCTCGGCCAGGCTGCTGGCCTCCTCGCAGTGGGTGCCATCGTCGAGCCGCAGCAACTCGGCGATTTCATCCAGGCTGAAGCCCAACCGCTGGGCCGATTTCACGAATCGCACCCGTGTCACGTCCGCCGCGCCATAGCGGCGAATGCTGCCATAGGGCTTGTCCGGCTCGGGCAACAAGCCCTTGCGCTGATAGAACCGGATGGTCTCCACGTTGACGCCGGCTGCCTTGGCAAAAACGCCAATGGTCAGGTTCTCCAAATTATTTTCCATACCGCTTGACTCCGTACATGAGTACGGAAGTAAGGTTACGCTATCCAATTCAAATAGGAGATGGAACCATGAAGCTCGCCCCATATATTTTAGAACGTCTCACCCCGACCAACCGGCCCAAAGGTTTTGCGGAGTTCTTGGTCGCGCTACTGGGTGAACTTGCCAAGGGACGCCCGATTTCGCGAACTACGCTTGCCAGGACTCTTGGCTGGCCCGCTGAGCAAGTGGCGGCTGTGCTCGAACAAGCCACCAGTACCGAATACGACAACGATGGGAACATCATCGGCTATGTCCTCACCTTGCGCGAGACGTCGCATGTCTTGGAAATTGACAACCGCCGGCTGTATGCCTGGTGCGCGCTGGACACCCTGATGCTCCCGGCGTTAATCGGCCGTACAGCTCGCGTCTCGTCGCATTGCGCTGCAACTGGAGCACCCGTTTCGCTTACGGTTTCACCCAGCGAGATACAGGCTGTCGAACCTGCCGGCATGGCGGTGTCCTTGGTATTGCCGCAGGAAGCAGCCGACGTTCGTCAGTCCTTCTGTTGCCATGTACATTTCTTTGCATCTGTCCCGACGGCGGAAGACTGGGCCTCCAAGCATCAAGGATTGGAAGGATTGGCGATCGTCAGTGTCCACGAGGCTTTCGGCTTGGGCCAGGAGTTTAATCGACATCTGTTGCAGACCATGTCATCTAGGACACCGTGATCGGATATCGACCCAATGTTCTACGGCACCGGCATCGGATTCGCAGCGCGCGGATTGAACTCGGCGAAACGGTATATGCATTGCCGTGAACCGACCCAAAGGAGGTGTTCGATGAACGCCTACACGGTGTCCCGGCTGGCCCTTGATGCCGGGGTGAGCGTGCATATCGTGCGCGACTACCTGCTGCGCGGATTGCTGCGGCCAGTCGCCTGCACCACGGGTGGCTACGGCCTGTTCGATGACGCCGCCTTGCAGCGACTGTGCTTCGTGCGGGCCGCCTTCGAGGCGGGCATCGGCCTCGGCGCATTGGCGCGGCTGTGCCGGGCGCTGGATGCGGCGAACTGCGATGAAACTGCCGCGCAGCTTGCTGTGCTGCGTCAGTTCGTCGAACGCCGGCGCGAAGCGTTGGCCAATCTGGAAGTGCAGTTGGCCGCCATGCCGACCGCGCCGGCACAGCATGCGGAGAGTTTGCCATGAACAGCCCCGAGCGCATGCCGGCCGAGACGCACAAACCGTTCACCGGCTACCTGTGGGGCACGCTGGCCGTGCTGACTTGCCCCTGCCACCTGTCCATCCTCGCTGCCGTGCTGGCCGGCACAACCGCCGGTGCATTCCTTGTCGAGTATTGGGTCATCACGGCGCTCGGTTTGACCGGCCTGTTTCTTCTGTCACTGGCGCGGGCGTTGCGGGCATTCAGGGAAAGATCATGAGCGCTTCCCGGCCGGATGGATGGACTACGGCGGAGGGCCCAAGCGTTCGAGCGCGGGCAAGGCTTTCTGTTCGCAAAGCCGATGCCGGCGGCGGCATTCGCCGTCTTCGTCAGTCAATGGAGGGGTGCCACCATGAATGCAAATGATCCGACCGCCACCAGTTGCTGCGTGTGCTGCAAGGAAATTCCGCTCGATGCCGCCTTCACACCGGAAGGCGCGGAGTACGTCGAGCACTTCTGCGGGCTGGAGTGTTATCAACGTTTCCAGGCGCGGGCCAGCACTGCGACCGAAACGAGCGGCGAACCGAACGCTTGCGGTTCGCCGCCGTCAAATTGAGACAAACCACGCTTTCGCTACGTCGCCTCATGTCGGCATCAAATTCGGCTGAGTAGCTTCTCGCCATCTGGACGTAGCTCGCCCTTGGGTGAAATATGCCGATACAGGGTCTGCCGCGTGATGCCAAGTTCCTGGCACAGGTCGCCGACCTTGGTCTCTGACTGCCCCATTGCCGCCATCGCCAGCCGCAGCTTGGCGGCGGTCATCTTGAACGGCCGGCCGCCTTTCCGGCCGCGTGCCCGTGCTGAGGCCAGGCCCGCCACGGTGCGCTCGGCGATCAACTCGCGCTCGAACTCGGCCAGCGCGGCGAAGATACCGAAGACCAGCTTGCCGGCGGCGGTCGTGGTGTCAATGGCCGCGCCGTGCCCGGTCAGCACCTTGAGGCCGATGCCGCGTCCGGTCAGGTCATGGACGGTATTGATCAGATGGCGCAGGTCGCGCCCGAGCCGATCCAGTTTCCAAACGACCAACGTGTCGCCTGGCCGTAGTGCCTTCAGACAGCTCGCCAGACCGGGACGATCCTCGCGTTTTCCGGACGCTTGGTCTTCATAGAGATGCGCCGGATCAACACCGGCCGCGACCAGCGCATCGCGCTGCAAGTCCGTCGCCTGGGAGCCATCCGCCTTCGATACTCGCATGTAGCCAATCAGCATCTTGTACCTGTCACATATACGTTCGATTATGTGACAGTTTGCATCGGGAAGCTCTGCACGTCAAAATTTGTCACTTAACCCGTCATTCTGTCTAAGGCATGCAAAGGGTAGGCTAGGCTCATAATGTGACAGAAATTCCGGGGGGATGCCTTCCTTCGCGAAGGTGGCGCGCAACTGTTCCAAGGAAGCGGGGTCGCGCCGACCATAGGAAGCCAACGCGAACAGCGAGCGTGCCGTCTCGGGGTTGTGTCGTGCTTCAATGATGGCCTCATCAATGGCCTGGATTGCACGCTGCCAGTGATCGACGGGTTCGGGCTTCGGCGCTTTCGCCGGCAGGCCACTGGTGAACCCGGTTTGGGGCTCGGACCAGAATAGCTTTGCGTGCTCGCCTGGCGGGCTTATATCCCTCACCTCAATCAAGCTGATTGCCGTTGCCGCCGCCTCCAGCATCTGCAACCGTACTGCCGGGTTCAGGGTTTCATACGGTCGCCACAGACTTTGCCCAGCACGCAGCGGATGCCCGCAGCATTCCCAGATTTGGCGGAGATACCCCGCGTAGGTGCCGCACGTCGAAAGCGGGGTGTTCAGCTCATCGAGCAGCGTGCGTAGCAGCCTAAACCACAATCCGGCGTGGATGCGTCGGCGCGGCAACTCCACGTGGCCGGTCGTCAGTGCCTGCCAGGTACGCTGGTCCATCGCCGCAATCGCGTCGCTGGCAGTGCGCGGTTCGGCGTCGGCGTTCTCCCAGCCGAGAAACCGCCCTGGCACGCCCCAATAGGATTCCAGCCAGCAGCCATGCAGTGGGCAGCTCAGCATCAGGGGCAGCTTCCACGCGAGCAGTACGGCTTGGTTCTCCGGATCGTTCAGACAGAGCGGGCAGGCGCGATGTATCGGCTGGCTGGGCAGCCAGGCACGCCAGCTCGTGATGGATCGCGTCCTACGGCGGAGTTTCGGCAGCAGCACCGAGAGCTGGAACGCATAGGTTTCCAATGCATCTGGAATCTGATCATCAAGGCTGTCCAGTAGCCAAGGCACCCAGCCGGCGAAACTCATGCAACGCAGCCGGTCCGGCTCGATGCCGCTCCGCTGGGAGAGCATCGCCAGCAGCGCCAGTGGTGGCGCGGTGTCCAGGTCATCAACCTGGCCGTGACCAAGATCGTGCTCCAGCAGCTCGGACACCTCCATGTGATAGCAAAGGGCCACGCGGTTGAGCCACGAAGACAAGGCTTCGCCTTCCCTGGGAGCCGGATGCAGTGGCCAGTGTGGCGCTGGCTTCACATCAGTTCCCGCTCGAATTGCCGCCGCCGCTCGCTGGGACCGGTGTAATCGGCCATGCTGAGCGTGCGATGGTTGATCGCTTCCTCACCGCTCTCCACGGCAGCGACGGCCGCCGCCATCAACAGGTGCGCCAGCTCGCCGATGGTGCCCTCGCTGCGCGTGAGCAGGTAGCGGGCCATATCCAGCGTGGCAATCGACGAGGGTCGCCGCAGCGGGAGCGAAGCCGCGAAGCTGGCCAGCAGTGAGCAGCAATCGTCGTTGGCCTCCCACACCGGCAGCATCATCGGCTCGAAGCGGTTTTCCAACTGGTCGTCCGAGCGGATCGCCAAGTAGGCATCGCGTGTGCCGACCCCGACCAGCGGGATGCGCAGCTCGTTGCCGAGGAAACGCAGCAGGTTGAGGAATTCCCGGCGGTTGACGCTGTTGCCGGCCAGGACGTTGTGCAATTCGTCGATCACCAGCATGCGCACGCCGACCTTGCGTAGCAGTGCCAGCGCCAATTGCTCCATTTCCGGCAGCCGTGGGCGCGGGCGCAATGGCGCGCCCATCGCGGCAAGTAGCGCGACGTAGAAGCGGATTACCGACGGTTCGGATGGCATCTGCACGACCAGTACCGGAATGTGCTCCTGGTCGGCGTCGGAGCTGGCCGGGTGGGTGCGGCGGAATTTCTCGACGATCATCGACTTGCCGTTGTTGGTTGGACCGACCAACAGCAGGTTGGGCATGCGTTGTTTGTTCGGCCACGCATACAGGGCTTCCAGCCGATTCAGCGCCTCGACTGCTCGCGGATAGCCGATCCAGCGGTCAGCGCGAAGGCGATGGATGCGTTCGTCCGCCGGAAGACGGGCCAAGCCCTGGGCCACCGGCATCAGGTGGGACAAGTCGATGATGGGATATTCTTCCACGGCTACCACTCCTCAATCTGGTCGAACGGTTTGGCAGGTGGCTGGTTGTCTGCCTGCGGGTCAGCCATGTCCGCGTCCGGTGGTGGCGTGGTTTTGAAAAGAACTGCCGTTGCCTTGAGATGCTGGCGTCGATCCGCGTCGCGCCGCGCCTTGCGCGTAGCTTTCTGCGCGGTGGACACGATTTCGCGCATCTGGCCGATCATGCGAAACAGCGCCGACTCATCCACCTGTTCGCGCCCTTGCTGCCGCAATTTCGCCAGCGCCTGTCGTTGTTCCCAGAGGGTGACAGCCGGGTGCGACAAGGTGCGGTATGGAATTTCCAGATAGTGCTGCCCCTCCGGCTCCAGCACCCAAATGCGGCTGATGTCGCGCGGGTCGCGCCGGATCAGGAACGCAGGCAAGCGGTCGCGCCGAGCTATCCACGGCTTGAGCGCATCGGCGTAGTAATGGATGTGGTCGATGACGAAGCCGGTGCGGGTCAGCGTGCGGCGGATGATGGGCAGAAAATCGACCAGAAAAGCCGTGGTGCGAGTGATGACGGTTGGCACGCCGGTCCGCGCGATAGCTTCGGCCCAGCGCGCTGCCGGCGGCTGGAGCAGGCCGTTGTGCACGGAGCCGTGGTAGGTGCCGACCGCCAATGTGAGCCAGCGCTCCAGCTCACGCAGCGTCAGGGCGGCCTTGTTTTCGGAATCGTAGTCGCCGCGCTGGTCAGGGTTGGAGAAGGTCGTCCCTGGCAATTCGTCGTGGATCATCTGCATCGCCGTGCCGATGATCCGTTCCACGATGCCGCCGTAGTGCGGCTGCCCGAGCGGGCGATAGTCAAGCCGGATGCCATGCTGCTCGCAGCCTCGGCGTAGCGCTTCGCTCTTGAACTCGGCCGCGTTGTCCAGGTAGAGCAGCCTGGGCTTGCCGCTCATCGGCCACTCCATTTCTATGTTCAGACCCTCCAGCCAGGGACGCTTGTCGCAGGCGACATGCACAAGGCACAGGCCGACCGAAACAGATGACGGCGCTTCCAGCGTGACGACCATGCCGAGCACGCAGCGGGTAAACACGTCGATGGCGATGGTCAGATACGGACGGCCAATCGGTTGCCGGTCGCGCTCGTCCACCACGATCAGGTCGATGACCGTGTGATCAATCTGCACTTGTTCCAGTGGCGCGGTCACGGCGGGAGGCTCACCACCGACACCTTGCAGGCTGCGGGACGCATCCTGACCTTCCCGGCGGCGAGTGGCCTTGAGCGGATCGAGGCCGGCGATCCGCAGAGCCACGGTGTTGCGCGCCGGCGCCCGCAGCTTTTGCGCTTTGCAAGCCTGCGCGACCTCGCGGTGGAACGCTGCCAGGCTACGCTTCTGCTTGGTCAGGAAGCGCTTTTGCAGCAACTCGCGGATGATGCGCTCAACTGATTCCGGCAAGCGTCCCTTGCCTTTTCCGCCGCCGGATCGGCTGCGAGCCAGGTCCGTCACAAGCCCAGCACCTTGCCGGGCACGGCGGATTAGGACATACACCTGCCGCCTGGACAGGCCAAGCGCGTGAGCAGCGGCATCGGCGGCTTCATGCCCGACCACATCAAGCGCTGCCAGCGGCCCGATGATTTCCGCCCGTTGCCGGGCCTGCGCCCAAGCCGCATCGGGCAGGGTGGCCACGCCTTGCTCGGCAATCAATGATGTGTCTGACGCCATGCTCACACCTCGCTTTGGTGCACACGAGTATTGAGCATAGTCGAGATTGGTGCAGATGACTTCTGATATTGCGTTGTCAGGAGTCGCCTGCACATCTGGCGTTACGCCCCGTCAATTGGTGCAGTCGTCTTCTGAAAATGACACCGGCTGATGTTGAACTCGCGGGCAAGCTGCGCCTTGGGCTCGCCGGCCGTCGCTCGCTGCCGCAGGGTAGCAGCCTGCTCATCGGACAGGGCTTTCTTGCGGCCCCGGTACGCGCCACGCTGCTTGGCCAAGGTGATGCCCTCACGCTGCCGCTCGCGGATCAGGGCGCGCTCGAACTCAGCGAAGGCCCCCATCACCGACAGCATCAGGTTGGCCATCGGCGAGTCCTCGCCAGTGAACACCAGGCCCTCCTTCAGGAACTCGATGCGCACGCCGCGTTGAGTCAGCTTCTGTACCAAGCGACGCAGGTCATCGAGGTTGCGGGCCAGCCGGTCCATGCTGTGCACCACCACTGTATCGCCTTCGCGGACGAAGCTCAGCAGCGCTTCGAGCTGGGGGCGCTGGGTGTCCTTGCCCGATGCCTTGTCGGTGAACACCTTGCTCACCTGTGTCTGTTCCAGCTGGCGTTCCGGGTTCTGGTCGAAGCTGCTGACCCGGACGTAGCCGATGCGGTGCCCCTGCACGATGTCTCCTTGGTTGAAGGCGGCTTAAGTGCTCCTTCTGTTCCGTTGTGCCTCAAACCCCGTTTCTGTCAGGCTGAAATCTATGACCTTCGCAGGCATGTGTCAAAAAATGCGAAAGATGACTCTATTCTGACTAAGCGGCGCGGCCCTGCCTGACATCCAGTTAGGGTATGCCTCAATCTGACGGTAGCGAGTCGCAGGCGTTCGGATCGGCATCGGTTTCGTTCCCTGTCTTGGCACGCGCTTCGAAGCGTTGATAACACTCCAACCCGCAGAAGTGCTCGACGTATTCCGCGCCTTCCGGGGTGAAGGCGGCATCGAGCGGGATTTCCTTGCAGCACACGCAGCAACTGGTGGTGGTCGAGTCACTTGCATTCATGGTGGCACCCCTCCATTGACTGACGAAGACGGCGAATGCCGCCGCCGGCATTGGCTTCGCGAACAGGAAGCCTTGTCCTGTGTCGCAGTCCGCTTGTCGCAATAGATCAAGACTCGCCGATGTTTCCACGCCTTCAGCCACCACATCCATGCCCAGCCCGTGCGCAAGCTGAATCACGGTGTGCACGATGGTTTGGTCGCGGCGGTCGTTGGCGAGCCCGGCGACAAACGATTGGTCGATCTTGAGCGTGCTGATTGGGCAGCACTTCAGATGTTGCAGACAGGAATACCCCGTCCCGAAGTCATCGGCGGCGAAGCGCACACCGATCTGCCGCAAGGCGTCCAGGGCGGGGAAGATCGCCGGATCACCAAACGCGACCGATTCGGTCAGCTCGATTTCGAGATACTCGGCGGGCAACTCGGCATCAGCCAGCACGCCCTTTACCCACCCGTCGAAGTCCGGTCCCACTTGGCTCGCCGAAACATTGACGGCCAGCCGGAACGGTCGCCATGCCAGCATTCGCCAGTCACGCATCTGGCGGCAGGCTTCGCCCAGCACCCAAGCGCCGATTTCAGGCATCAGGCCGGACGATTCGACCACGGGCAGGAACTGGCCCGGTGGCAATAGTCCAAGCGTCGGATGACGCCAGCGCAACAGGGCTTCCGCGCCGACAATCCCACCACTGCGCAGATCGACGACGGGCTGGTAGTGCAGTTCAAGCTGCCCGCGCTCGACCGCTTGGGCCAGTTCCGGCGTCGTCCATCCATCCGGCCGGAAAGCGCTCATTCTCTTTCCCTGAATGCCCGCAACGCCCGCGACAGGGACAGAAGGAACAGGCCGGTCAAACCGAGCGCCGCGATGACCCAATGCTCGCCGAGGAAAGCACCGGCGGTTGTGCCGGCCAGCACGACAGCGAGGATGGGCAGGTGGCAGGGGCAAGTCAGCACAGCCAGTCCGCCCCACAGGTAGCCGGTGATCGGTTTGTGCGTCTCGGACGGCAAGCGCTCGGGGTTGTTCATGGCAGACTCTCCGCGTGCTGTGCCGGCTCGGTCGGCAGGGTGGCCAACTGCACTTCCAGATCGGCCAACGCTTCGCGCCGACGCTCGACGAACTGACGCAGCAGGGCAAGCTGCGCGGCCGCTTCGTCGCCGTCCGCCGCATCCAGCGCCCGGCACAGCCGCGCCAGCGCGTCGAGGCCGATGCCCGCCTCGAAGGCCGCCCGCACGAAGCACAGCCGTTGCAAGGCGGCGTCATCGAACAAGCCGTAGCCGCCTGGTGTGCACGCCACCGGGCGCAGCAATCCGCGCAGCAGGTAGTCGCGCACGATATGCACGCTCACCCCGGCATCAAGAGCCAGCCGGGACACCGTGTAGGCGTTCATTGAACACCTCCTTTTTCTCACCCGGCGCAGCAGGAAAGCTGCTTCACATCCTTGTTGAAGGTCTGCGCCGCGAGCTTCAACCCCTCGACCATCGTCAGGTAGGGGAACAACTGGTCGGCCAGTTCCTGCACCGTCATGCGGTTGCGAATGGCCAGAGCCGCCGTCTGGATCAGTTCACCCGCTTCCGGCGCGACCGCCTGTACGCCGATCAGCCGATGGCTGCCTTCCTCGATAACCAACTTGATGAAGCCGCGTGTGTCGAAGTTGGCGAGCGCACGCGGCACGTTGTCCAAGGTCAAGGTGCGGCTGTCGGTCTCGATCCCGTCGTGGTGGGCTTCCGCCTCGCTGTAGCCCACGGTCGCCACTTGCGGATCGGTGAACACCACGGCCGGCATTGCGGTCAGGTCGAGCGCCGCATCGCCGCCGGTCATGTTGATCGCGGCACGGGTGCCGGCCGCTGCCGCCACATAGACGAACTGCGGCTGGTCGGTGCAGTCGCCGGCCGCGTAGATGTTCGGGTTGCTCGTGCGCATGCCTTGGTCGATGACGATGGCACCTTGCGCATTGACAGTGACCCCCGCTGCGTCCAGCGCGAGGCTGCGCGTGTTCGGTGTCCGACCGGTGGCAACCAGCAGTTTGTCGGCGCGCAATTCACCGTGCGTGGTGGTCAGCACGAATTCACCGTCCATATGGGCGACCTGGCTGGCTTGCGTGTGCTCCAGCACCTCGATGCCCTCGGCACGGAAAGCGGCTGTCACCGCCTCGCCGATGGCCGGGTCTTCACGGAAGAACAAGGTATTGCGCGCCAGGACCGTGACCTTGCTGCCCAGCCGGGCAAAGGCTTGCGCCAGCTCCAGCGCCACCACCGACGAGCCGATTACGGCAAGGCGTTCGGGAATGGTGTCGCTCGCCAGGGCCTCGGTGGAAGTCCAGTAGGGTGACTCTTTCAAGCCCGGAATCGGCGGGACCGCCGGGCTGGCACCCGTGGCGACCAGGCAGCGGTCGAACATCACGACGCGCTCGCCACCCTCGTTCAAACGGACGGTAAGGCTCTGGTCGTCCTTGAAGCGCGCCTCACCGTGCACAACGGTGATGGCCGGATTACCGCCCAGGATGCCTTCGTACTTGGCGTGCCGCAGTTCGTCGACGCGGGCCTGCTGCTGGGCCAGCAGCTTACTGCGGTCAATCGTAGGCACAGTTGCCGCAATACCGCCATCGAACGGGCTTTCCCGGCGCAGATGGGCGATGTGGGCGGCGCGGATCATGATCTTGGACGGCACACAGCCGACATTGACGCAGGTGCCGCCGATGGTGCCGCGCTCGATCAGCGTGACCTGCGCGCCTTGCTCGACGGCCTTCAGCGCCGCCGCCATCGCGGCTCCACCGCTGCCAATGACCGCTACCTGCACCGGGGGCTCGTTGCCACTGTGCTTTTCGGCGGCGGCCATCCATCCCCGCACCTTGTCGAGCAGTCCGACGCGGTTGTCCGCCAGTGGCGCATCGGCTAGCGTTGCCTTGTAGCCCAGTCCGGCCACGGCGGCAGTCAGCGCGTCCGGCGATGTGCCCGGCACGATGGCGAGTTGCGCTGTGCCCTTCGGATAGGACACCAGCGCCGACTGCACGCCTGGCACTTTTTCCAGCGCTTCCTTGACGTGCGCCGCGCACGAGTCGCAAGTCATGCCGGTGATTTTTAGATGGGTCATGCAACAGATCCTTTATCGTTTGTGGCGCCAGACAATGACGTCCGTTGTGCTGCGGTGCCGTTTTCAGTGACTCACTGCTTGACGCTGGACGGATAGCCCGCGTCTGCGGTTGCCTTGGTCAGCTTCTGCACGCTGGTCTTGGCATCGTCGAAGGTGACGACCGCTTGGCGTGTCTCGAAAGTCACGTCAACTTTGCTGACGCCTTCGACCTTGGAAATCGCCTTCTTGACAGTGATCGGGCAGGCGGAGCAGGTCATGCCCGGTACGGACAGCGTGACGGTCTGGGTGGCGGCCCAGACGGGGGCAACAACGGCGGCGAGGGCGAGGGAGGCAAACAGTTTCTTCATGGTGAACTCCGATCAGTAGAAAAATGGCATGACGTAGGGAAATCCGAGCGCGACCAGAACCAGCGCGGCCACGATCCAGAAAATGAGCTTGTAAGTAGCTCGCACTTGGGGAATCGCGCAGACCTCACCCGGTTTGCAGGCCGCTGCCTGCCGGTAGATGCGCCGCCAGGCGAAGAACAACGCCACCAGCGCCACGCCGATAAAGATGGGGCGATAGGGTTCCAACACCGCCAAGTTGCCGATCCAAGCGCCGCTGAACCCCAAGGCGATCAGAACCAACGGCCCGAGGCAGCAAGCCGAGGCGAGGATGGCGGCAAGCCCTCCAGTGAAGAGCGCGCCGCGCCCGGTTTTTGGTTCAGACATGCGCTTGTCCTTTCGAATTGAAATTGGATAGCGTAACCTTACTTCCGTACTCATGTACGGAGTCAAGCGATATGGAAAACAATTTGGAGAACCTGACCATTGGCGTTTTCGCCAAGGCGGCCGGGGTCAATGTGGAGACCATCCGTTTCTATCAGCGCAAGGGCTTGTTGCTGGAGCCTGACAAGCCCTATGGCAGCATCCGCCGCTATGGCGAGGCGAATGTAACGCGGGTGCGCTTCGTGAAATCAGCCCAGCGGCTGGGCTTCAGCCTGGATGAGATCGCCGAGCTGCTGCGGCTGGAGGATGGCACCCATTGCGAGGAAGCCAGCAGTCTGGCCGAGCACAAGCTCAAGGACGTGCGCGAGAAAATGGCTGACCTGGCGCGCATGGAGGCCGTGCTGTCTGAGTTGGTGCGCGCCTGCCATGCGCGAAGGGGGAACGTTTCCTGCCCGCTGATCGCGTCACTACAGGGTGGAGCAAGCTTGGCAGGTTCGGCTATGCCTTAGCGTGCTTTATTTTCCGTTTTCTGAGACGACCCCTTAGAAAGCCTAGTCAAAGAGCTGTCACGAGAACACCGTTAGCTTAGCGTACGATTTTTTCCGAATTCTGCGGTTCCCCCTTCCTCCGCATCTACGAGCTTGCACTGCAGGCCAGCTTCCGCGCAGATTTCACAATAGAACAGCTATCTGCCGAGCTAGGGCTGGTGGTGGACCAACTCTGGCCGAACTTTGAGAAAGCGGTTAGCGAAGCGGGATTGCCGATCGAGCAACTCGGGACCGAGTTGGTGCTTGGTGGATGGTCGTTGAAGAACGGCCGGATGATGGCCACGGCGTATGCGAAGAGTGACAGCCGGCGCCCTTGCGTTGTCCAGCCGATCGGGGGGCAGATGGCGTCGCCGGGCGAACCGCTCCAGGCCGCGACCCCTAGCATGGCCCAGGTGGATCTGCTGGCCCATGCGCGTCTCCAGGTCAGCTACCTCAATGGGCAATTGGGCCGGAAAGTAGCAGGAGGTCGACTGCTAGTTGGGTTTCTGCAGAAGGGGCAAGCCCTGCTCAAGGATCTAGGAGAGATCTAGGTCGCGGGAGTCAAATACGCTAGGGGCTGAAATCGAAGTTCAGGTCTGGCCCTAAGGCAGAAGGCCAAAGCAGACCAAGGTCGTCCGTGGATTTGGGATGTTTATCGAGGGCAGGGTGGATGTCCGCTTCTGGCCGGAAGCGGACATTGGGCGGCGACCGGCCCGGTGATGGCATCCGCCTTCGACCCAAAGCGGGCATCGTTCTCGACACACCTGAGTTGATCCGTACTCCAAAGCCTGTTTCCGCTACCCCTTGTAGTGCTCGACGTAGAGCCCCAAAGCTGCCAACGACGCATACACGGCGGACCCAGCGTTGGTCGCGTACAAGGCAAAGGGAACCGGAGGATCGCAGGGAACTGTTGCGATGAACCACGGAGCTGAGCTCGTCAAGCTCGTCCTAGGTGATGTGAGGAATCCTAGCTCCCTACGCATACCTAGCGCCTCGCGGACGTACGCCTTGTTCCAGCCGCCAGTCTTGCACGAGACCCCAAGAAGTAACTCCGTAAATGCGGGATAGCGACGGGTCTTAATCGGACGATATACACCGACGTCAATCTCGTGACGGTCAGCCGCTTTGACCACCGTCGTGCCTTTCCAGCTATGGCTTAGTGTGGTGACCTGCACTGAAATCCTAATCTCGAGCTTCTCAGTAGACGTAGATCCACTGATGTAATCGTGATCCGGATGGTTTGCTTTGCATGGAGATCCTCCAAACGTCAGGACGCCTGCCATCTTGGGGGTACACGTGAGCTTGTAGCCCGCACTATCGATGATTCGCAGAAGCCTAAGCAGCACCCGAAGTTCGTAAGCCTTTCCTTTCGCGTAGGGAGACCCGCTCGCCTTAGCACGCGAAATGGCTGCTTTCACAGCGTTGAGGATTGCTAACTTACTGATCGTCACAGTCGCGGTCCTCGTGGCGCGTGTTCCTCGCGAGGGTCGTCCGGTGGCAGATATCGAGCGATATAGGCCTCAAGATCTGCCTGCTCGTGATCCGTCAAACGCTGGGGTGATACAGTTGGTAGATGTGACCGGATTGAGCGAACTCGGCGACCTTCTGGTGTCTCAACAGTGTAATGAACGTCCTCCAGTCCGGTGAGACCTTGGACCAGCTTCCCGATCTCACCCAAGGTTTGCGAGAGGGCGTCTTGGGTCGTCACAGGTCTAAAATCGAGAACCGCCGCAAGTGCGGCTGCAGCTTGTGCATTCGTGTCGTCCTCGTAATCAGACATCGCCTGAACAATCGCGGAGCGAAGCGATCTAACAATTTGTGGATCAAGCTCAGACGCAAGGGCTAGCGCCTTCCCTATCTCCCTAATTACCTCTTCACCACCTTGATCTTCTGCCATTCACAACTCCACAGCTGTAGACATTAACGGGCCGCGCGGGATGAACCGCCCGGATTCTCTAAATTCAATTGCCGAAGGTTGCCGTTGGCAATGTTCCTTAAGAGTAAGGCACAGTGCGGTTTGGTTCCATAAGCGGATCGCGCTGGCTGTATCCCGAAGTGTGCGATGACGCCGAAGCTGGATAGTGTCGCTGAATTGGACCATCAGGCACTTAGGTCTGAGCCCTGATACAGATTGATGATATGACTCCAAGTCGCGTACGGGCTGCGAAGAGCACCGGCTACTTTGGTCCGCTTCTGACCGAAAGCGGACATTCGTTTAACCAAGGGTGAAGGAAACTTTTAGGGCCAGGATGGACTTCAACTCTCTCGTTCGCTCGCTTCTATCCGATGCGAAGATGCGCCGTAACAAGCCTCTGCGAGACTAGTGCGCGAGCCAGGTCGCTGACATTGCTCCATGGCCTATGACGTGCCCCGCACCCGCTGGTCAAATGGAACCGCCCTCGGCACCATGGGCACGACCATCTAAGGAGTTCTTCATGCTCTACCAAGATAAGTACGTCGCCTTCATCGACATGCTCGGGTTCTCCGCACTTGTCCAAGAGTCGGCAGCCGACATGAGCAAGCTTGATGAAATAGCAGAGGCCATCGACAGACTAAAGAACACAGCGTGCTGCAACCCAGCAACAGGACTTTTGTTCACTTACTTCAGCGACTGCATCGTCATATCAAGCAGCCGCTCTCCTGCTGGCCTTGCCGACATCCTGAGCTGCATCAGAATGTTGGCCGAGAACCTGCTAGTGGTTGATATATTGATACGTGGAGGGCTCACAGTTGGAAGCATTCATCATGATTCTCAGATGATCTTCGGACCGGCGATGCTGGACGCCTATCGCATGGAATGTAAGGAAGCACGCAATCCCATGGTGCTCGTGAGCGAAGAGGTGCGATCGGATGCTCGCGCTGCGGGGTTAAGCAACCTGTTGACGTGGGATGACGAAGAGCCAGACCGCCACTATGTCCACTATCTGATCTCGTACAGCGCTTATGACTCTAATCCAAGGGCGGGCGTCGTGATTCTCGATAGCCAGGCCGCTCTCATCCGGCATTTCATCGCCAAGAGGCTGCTAGGCGCTCCGGGTAAGATCCTGGATAAAGCCGAGTGGATGGAACGATATTGGAACGAGAAGGTGGCGACAGGTGGAATTCTCGGACGTGTTGACAGGGTCGCAGACCTTGTTAGGCCCAATGCGCGACCATTTCGCAGCAGACTCGCCGTTCTAGCACCGCAACCGGGCGCCACTAGTGTGGACTAGCGAATCAGGCAAGCAGCTGCCGATTCCTTGCAAAGATTCAATTCAATTGGCCATACGGAAGCACGTGCAATCCCTGATGGCAGTCGGGACCACCATCTCCCCATTGCCAGCCGCGTCTGAACCAGCGCCCGGAACGCTTCAGCGGAAGGGGCTGGTCCCTTCCGCTGGTGCCTGCCCTGGTTGCACCGGCTATGCGCGGCCACCACGTTCCCGGACACGTCTCTGCCCCCGTCCTGTTGGGCCACCAGGTGCTCGGCGGTGCATTGAAAGGCTCGGGCCTTACTGGCCTTCAGCCCGAGCTCTGAGGGTGCAGTGAGCCACATCGGCAGGCCGCAATAGAAGCAACGGCCCGATTGGGCGTAGAAGGCAGAAGTGCGAAGGGATCTGCGGCGTTTGGCGGTCATGGATGGCTCCGGAATCGAAGGATTCCCGTGCCCCCATTGGGTGGACCTCGGGCACCCGGAGCCTATTGGCTATGCGGGCACAACACCGGCGCTTTATAGCGACTGGCTAAGGCGTTATAGCTCAGCGCTTGAGCCGCTACAAGGCCCAGATGCCGACCAGAACGGGAGGGAGTCACCGACGCCCAGTTAAGGTCAAAGCTTGGTCAGGGGGCGAGCGACGCGCTTGAGCAGGTGGAGCGGGGCGTGGCGCGTCACCCAGGGAAGTCGCGGTGTTGTAGTCCTGCTCAACCCGCTGAACTGTTCGCACGTTCAGGCCCGAGATCTCGTCTAATTGTTCTTGCGACCAATGTCGCGACTGGCGGAACTGGGAAGTGCAGGCGACAAGCTCTGACCGATCAGGTGCGCAGTTGGGAACTCAAGGGCGAGCTGGATGTGGAGCCAGAAATCGAGGGCGTCTTAGGTGCGGATCCAGGAATCAAGGGCATCTTTGGGGGAGATCTGGAAATCGCGGGCGTCCTTGTGGGGAAATACGGGCGGACAGCTGTGGGATCTGGGGCGTTTCCGTTGTGGCAGTCAGAGCCGACGAAGGAGGACCAGCGCTGACCGAAGCGCCTGACAGAATTGCGCATAATGTATACAACGTGAGCGTTATCGAAGCCCGGCACGGCCGCCTGAGCCTTGTGGGGCAGGGCGAAACCAACGGCCAAACATAGGGCCATCGCGGTGGCCGCGAGCTTACGCCAAACGGCCTTTTCGTCTGAGCTGATGGCCCTGGCTTCGCCGACAATCCCCAGCACGCGCGCCAGCGGGGTGCCTGTGAGCCCCGCCAGAGTTGCGCACACAACGGCATTCGGGAGCGAAACGCCCCGCCTGTAGTTGCTTACAGCAGCAGGCTTGATCCCCAAGGCCTTCGCAAGCTCGGAGTCATTGCTCGACTTCGTGGCGGCCTTCGCCGCGTCCAGCAGCGCATCAATGGTTGACATGGTTTTCAAAGCCCCTTGACTTTGGATTACAAGGGGTATTGAATCACGTCCGGATTCAAAGGGCCTTTGAATCCCCCGCCACCGGCACCCCAAGGCCGCTGGCGGGTTCCCTTGGGGCAGGGGCTTGGGGAGGGGTAGGGCACATGGATGCACTTGTCACCGCCGCGCTGCTGGGTTCCGTCGCAGCCGTCTCGTTTGGGGTAGTCAAACTGGTTTCGTGGTGCGCCGGTCGGGTAGGGGAGTCATCCCGCCGTGCTGCACACGAAGCCGCCTTCGTAGCCCAGGCACGCGCCGAACTGGCCGCAACTGGCTGGACCCCGAATCACGAAGCCCTCTATCAGGCTGAAATCGCCGCCACCAAGCGCGGTGATCTGCTGGCCGCCGCTCGCTACGCCGAAGAGCAGGAGCGCGCCGCATGAGCAGGTATCCCTCGTTCGCCGAACTGGCGGAGTTCGATATGGGTCTTGCGGCGTGCGCCGCGCTCATAGCCGTTTGGCTGGGAGGCGCGTTGGTCTCCATCGTGATCGAGCAGGCATGGCTGGGGCTTCGTCGGCTGTGGAAGCTCGCGAAGGGGGCAGGCAATGGCCGTTGATCGCGCTCGCTTCAGGATGGCCGTAGAGGGCCGGGCAGGGGGCTTTTCCCCGCTTTCGCCCGGTCAAAAGGGGCAGCGGGCGGCGGCGGAGATTGGCCCGGGGAGTAACACGGGCCAAAAGGGTCAGCAGGACGCAATCATCGACTACCTGACCATTGTGGTCCCGCTCTCCGCCCTTGAAGAAGTGAACTGCAAGAAGCTGGACCTCTTGCTGTTCCGCATTTTCGGCTTCCGTGGCGAAGTTGTTGCCGGTGCGATCCGTGAGAAGAACTGGAACTTCTACGAGCAGTCGGCGGTGCTGATCGACCGGGAAAACGAGGTGGTTGGCCGTGTCGGCATCGGGGGCAAAAAAAGCACCGTGTGCCTGAGCCTCACCGGCATGGGCTGCAAGTGGATTCGTGACTGGGCACGCGTCTACAAGCAGTGCGCCATGCTCGATGCCAAGATCACCCGCGTTGACTGCGCGCACGACGACTACGAGGGCGAACGCCTGGACGTGCATGCGCTCCGCGAGGTTGCCGCGCAGGGCGGCTTTACCGAGGGCGGATGCCCTCCGCGTCACCGCTTCATTTCCGATGAAGGCCACAACACCGGCTGCACGCTGTACGTCGGCGGCAAAGGCCACAAGGAACTGTGCGTGTATGAAAAAGGCAAGGCCGAAGGCCTCCCGTCCTCGCGCTGGGTGCGCGCGGAAGTGCGCCTGTACGGCAAGCACATGGAAATCCCGCTGGATGTGCTGTTGAACCCCGGCGCATACCTGCGCGGTTCGTACAGCGCCTTGCAGAACCTCATTACTGGCGTGTGCACGCGACTGCGCACGCTGCAAAAGCAGGTGGAAACCTCTGTCGAAGCCGGTATTGAGTGGGCGCATCGACAGGCAGGGCCCTTCCTCAACGTCCTTCGCGGAGCGCTCGGCGATTCATGGGCCGACTTCGTAGAGAGCCGCATCCTCCGTGACGGTCACCCCGGACGGTTTCGCGGTATTGCCAAGGGTGACGCACTCCATCGCTATGTGAGAGAAGAACTATGCCTATCTGCCGCGTGAAGTCGGCTGCTGTCGATGAACAGCACAACGCCAAGACGAACTCCATCATCCGCTCCCAGATGGTCGGCCTCGACCTGGGCAACGGCTTTGAACTGCCGTTCCGCGTCGGCCTCGGCCAGCGTCCGCCGTACCCGGCTGGCGAGTACGACATTGATCCCAAGTCGTTTGCACTTTCGCCCTATGGCGATCTGGTGCTGAAGCGCTACGTAGACCTGATTTCCATCGGGTTCAAGGCCGCACCTCCTGCGGCGAAGGCCTAAAGCGATGGGCATGCTCATTGCCACTGAGAACCCGTACACGTTGATCCTCATCGGGTTTTGCATCGGCGTGTTTACAGGAATCTTCGCCGTCGGTCTGGCGGCCAAGATTCTTGGTGGTCGCTGAGCATGGCCCGCGTCCTCACATGCGTCACCTACGAGGAAGCAACCGGCACCTGTTCTAAAGAGGTCTGGTTGGAGCAATCGGATGTGACGCATTACCTGCCCACTGTTGAACAGGCCAACGTGGTCGGCGCCACCTTCTTCACCTCAGTGATGATCGTGGCCGTCGCAAAACGCCTGCTATTCCCACCAGAAGAGAGAGAAATCCGATGAACCGCAAGAACCGTGAAAGCATCGTGCTGCGCGCCAAGGCTCTGGCAGCATCCACCAAGGCCCGTGGCGTGGCATTGGTCGGTGCTGCGTCCATGCTGCCGTCACTCGCAATGGCCCAGGACGCGGCGTTCGATCCGTCCAGCATCACCGTCAAGATCGGCACCTACGCAGGCTACGCGCTGGTGATCATCATCGCCTTCGCCGCTGCCGTGTGGGGCCTTCGCGCAGCCGGCCTGATCGGCAAGAAGTGATACCGGCAGGGCAGTTCCAGTAAGGGGAGGGCAACCTCCCCTTTTTCAATAGGGGGATTTATGGAAGGTTTGGTGATGTTGCTGTGGTGGATGGTTCTCACCGCTGCCTGCGCGAGGGTGTGACGATGTCGCGCCTGCATATGATGTGGCTGGCCGTAGTCTGCGCGACAATGAGCGTGGCATCGTTGCTTGCGCCACAGAGCGCTTATGCAGCTGTGGATCAAGGTGAGGCATATGCGAACTGTCAGTATCAGGTTCGCAGAACGCTATCTGACTATCCGGGAGCCAGCACTCGTTGTACCAAGGACGGCTCCGCGTACCGGTGTACCTTCTCGCATCCCAGTAGCACCGCTGGTGCATGGATTGATTGCGTTCCGGAACGCTTTTTCCCTTACGCAGGAACCTGTCAGGGTCGAAACTCTCTAAGCCCTCCGGGCGACGCAGCGCTCTGGTATAGCGCTCCCAATACGTGCGTCGGTGGATGCAGGCTTCTTGGTACACCCTTCACTCAAGAGAGTGGCGGGGTCAAGGTCTACGGGATGAAGGACCGCTATTACAGCGGCGACGTGTGTGAGTCGGTTAGTGGGCAACCTGGCATCAGCCCAGACCCGCCAACAAAGGAATCGGAGTCGAAGCCGAAGCCAAATGAATGCACAGCGCTCGGGGGAGGCCAAACAGCGTGTATCAAGCCCAATGGCGATCATTGCGCAACTTCGTCGACAGGGAAGACGTTCTGTTGGAAACCCAACGAAACTGGCGAGAAGAAGGACGGCTCTGACGCTCAGACCAAGGGCGAGAAAGGCAAGCCGGTCATGCCCCCGGCGTCGGACGATCCAACGAAGGAGTATCAGCGAAAGGAAGGCCATCAGCAGACGGCCTGCATAAACAACACATGCACCACGTATAACGTCACCAACTACGGTCAGACCGGCAAGGGTGAGGCCAAGAATTCAACTGGTGACAACAACGCTGATGGCACCGGAAATACAAGTGGCAACGGCACGCCCGGCAAGGGAAGTGGCGGCAGCGGGAAGGAGGGGGAGGGGGACTCGGCCAGCGATAGCGGCAACTGCGACACGCCGCCGCTTTGTACAGGCGATACGTTGAAATGTCTCCATCTTCGATTCACGTGGAAGATTCAGTGCAACACGAAGGGTTCGGAGATCAGCAAGGGTGACGGCTGCGGCGACAACGACGTTCCGGTCTGCGCCGGTTCCAGCTGCAAGGCCGAAGCGTACGCCCAGCTTCTTCAGCAGTGGCGGGCACGCTGCTCCGTTGAGAAGCTCACGAAAGGCGTTGAGGAACACGCAGGCCAGGGCGACGGCGACGACGGAAAAGGGAGCATCTTCATTGATGATTCCGGCAAGAATCCGTCGCTTGACGAAGGCAAAGTGTCGTACGCGGGCGGCCAGCTTGGCTACAGCTTTGAGGTCGAGGGGGTGAAGTTCGAGATGCCTCAACAAGTGCTCGATTTCCTGCCAATCCTCCGAATGCTCATCATCGCTGTCGCGACACTTGCTGCCATTGGGATCATGAGGGGGAACGGATGAGTCTCTTTACTGAGGGGTTGGGCGTATGGCTCTCCAAGGTAATCATCAGCAAGGCTGCGCGCTGGGTCACCAAGACCTTCTTTGGCCTCGGGATCGGCCTCGGCAGCTACGTGATGATCTTGCAGCCACTGTTGGACTGGGCCATCGCCAAGTGGCAGGCAATGCCGGGAAACATCGCGATGTGGTTGCATGCTCTCGGCGTTGACGTTGCTGTCTCAATCATCCTGAGTGCCTACGGCTTCAAGGGCACGGAGCGACTGTTCTTGCGCCGGAGAGACAACCCGTGAGCATCTACAAAACCGCTGCAATGTCGCTACTGACCGGCATCCTTGGCAGCGGCAAGACGCTGCGCGCAGTGCAGCTGATGATGGAAGCCATCAAGGATGGCGAGAAGGTCTACCAGTCGGGGTTTAAGGGATTGCAAGTGTCCGGCGTCATCGACTGGGAGGATCCGCGCAAGTGGCAGGAGCTGCCGCCCGGCGCGATCCTTTTTGTGGATGAGGCTCAGAAGTGGTTCGGCGAGCGGCGTTCGGGATACGCCCCGGACTACCTCAAAGCAATGAATACCATGCGTGGCGAAGAGGGCGTGCGCATGGTTCTGCTCACCCAGCATCCCAAGTACCTGGACAGCCATATCAAGGACCTTGTGGGTTGCCATGAGCATCTGCTCCGGGAGTCGGGGAAGCTGTCATCCAAGCTTTACCGCAGTGACGAAATCATGGAGGACCCGCGCAGCCCTCGCGGCCGATCCAAGGCCGACTACGAGACGTTCCGCTTCCCGATTGAAACGGCCGGCAAGATGTACGTCTCTGCCAACAGCGCGCATACGATCAAGTACCGCATGCCGGCAGTGGTGAAGAAGGCCATTTTGATTGGCGGCCTCGGCGCGGCTGCGTTGTTCGGCGTGTGGTACTTCATGTTCCGCAGCGCATACGCGGATATCGCCGAACAAGAGCAGGGCGCTGCCGCCGCGCCCGGCGAGCCCACGGCGAGCCGGAGCGGCGGCAGTGAGCCTGCGAATGCGTCAGGGAGCCGTGTTGCAATGCGGACAGGAACGGACTACATCGCCGCGATTACACCGATGGTTCAGGACGTGCCGTGGTCGGCTCCCGCGTACATGGAGCGGCCAGTGGTCTCTGACCCGCATCTGTACTGCATGAGTACGGAGAACAGCTGCCGCTGCGTCACGGATCAGGGCACTAAACCTATCGTGGCTGTCAGGGATGACGTTTGCCGCGAAATTGCCCGCTGGGGCGAGCCCTACAACCCGTTCAAGGCCCCTGCGAGCAAGAACGATCATCTGCGGCCACAGGACACGCCAGAGCGCTCCGAATCAGCCTCGCGCCAGGACAGACGAGGCGAGGGCAGTGTTGCCAGTCAGGGGGCGACAATCAGCCATGTAGAACGGCTCTCAGGAAGCTTTCCTGAGGTCGCGCCCTTCCCAAGCGCCAGTCGAATGACATCAGCCACACAGCCGAACAAGATGTGATGAGCGGTGAGGTTTGCTGGCGGTGCCGTTCGTCGTGGTAGCCTCTGCCAGAGCTATAACAGCCTGACAGGGGTAGGGTATGGATATCCGAGCTGGTTTCTGCATTGCTTTACTTGCGCTTGCGCTCCCCGCGGCTGCGCAGATTCAATCTGCTACAGGGCCAAAGCCCAGGCCGCTGCCTGTTGCACCCAAGGTGGCGCACAATTCGATGTCCAAGACAACGACACCCTTCAACTGCGACCAATATCGCTGGCCTAATCATCCGCACCCGGCAATGAAGGGCGTCTGCGATGGGATCGAGGCCCGGACATTGCAGGATGAGGCGCGCAACGCCGGGCGTCCGTCTCCATCAACGGAGGTGGTTTCGCTACCGTCTCTGGGCTCTGATGCGGCCAAACGTTCGGGATACGCATGTATCGGCGGACAAGCATTCCGGAAGCTATCGAACGGGTGGGCGCAAGTGTCGTCGCCCTCAGGTGGCTGGCAACGCTGCCGGGAGCAATGACGGGGTGTAGGGGCAGCGCCCCTACGGAAGCGCCTCACACGCGCTGGAGAGGCTTCGGCCCCGGTGCTGGCAGGACTGCCGTGGTTGGCTCGGCGTCGGGTCCGGCCATCGCCACCGGCAACCGCTTTTTGCGGCGTTCTGCCAGGGCATCGGAGAGATTCACTACGGTGGCGGCCTTGTGCGGCAACGGTTTTCGCGTGCCGCCGATCGCGCGGCCGTTTTCCATCATCCTGCGCCATTCCTGTGCTTGGCAGGCGGTGAGTGACAGCCAGGCCAGATCTTCCGGCAGCAGCTCGCGGCCTTCAGGAGTGATCAGCCGATCACCGAGGAAAGAAAAACCGGCCCAAGGGCCGGTCAAGTCGATACGGTGGTGCGGGTCGAACACGATCATGCCGCGATCTCATCCTTGGCCGGGGTCCCAGGTCGCAGGCAAGAGCCGAGCCAGAGGCCCAGCCATTGCCACGCGGAGCCGACGAAGGAGGACCAGCGCTGACCGAAGCGCCTGACAGAATTGCGCATAATGTATATTATGTTACAGGCAAGATCGCTACCCAAGAAGCCAGAGCCTCCCCAGTCCTCAGATCCCTGACTTCACTCCTGGCCATGTTGAGCGCTGCGAATTTAGGGCAGCTTGTGAGGCAACTTGTAGCAATTGATGCACTGAGCTGCGTGCAGTCCCAATGACTCGCTGTGATCTTGGCGTATCGCCAATGGCGGGGCGCGAATCTGGTGCGTCCCCAATGATGTTGCCAAGGCGCTTTAGCCACGCGCCTTCGAGAGCATCTACTTCAGGAGACGGCTATGACCATCAGCTTCATTTCTGAGCCACCTCAGCGGCCTGGGGTAACGATCAGGGGCGTCCCGTCTAGCCGGGCCCGGCAATCCTCGCCTGCTTGAATTCTGGGGCAGCTTAGTGGTCTCTCTGCTGCAGATTTGGCGAGCAGAGCGGCGGATTCCGTTACGGTGACCGAGATGGAGTGGCGCCTAGGAAGACGCCACTGGAAAGCCTTTGTGACGTCACAGTCGCTGGTTGATCCAATCCCAGGTCGCCTTGTTCAACCAGCCTTGGTGGCTGCCGGTGGTGATGCGCGCTACGAAAAGTCTGTCGTTCTTATCGAGCGGATGCTTAAGATCATCTGTGAGCGCGTCGGGTGTTAGGTTCGTTGAAATCCAACGAACTGACTCCAGTCCGGGATCTGCAACGTTCTGATATTGGTTGACTTGCTTGAGAAACGCTGTGCGCTTTGCGTCGTAGTTGGCTTCGCGATTCAAGTTCCAGGTGACGACATAGACAGCCATTTCGATCCCTCGAGCCTGACACCAAGTGTGTCCGCGCGATCATAGTAAGCGTGATGTATGTCACGCAACGGATGGTTGAGTGATTTGTGTGGAAAGCCGTTGAACGAGCCCCTACCCTATGTTCTGATGGTTCCGATAAGATATATTTATCGGAACTCGGACGATTTTTACGCTATATTTTCAATTACTTATGAGCGACCTCCTGCCAACTCTGACC
The DNA here is from genome assembly GCF_051983905.1 of Stenotrophomonas sp. STK17_22. Classification (NCBI taxonomy): domain Bacteria; kingdom Pseudomonadati; phylum Pseudomonadota; class Gammaproteobacteria; order Lysobacterales; family Lysobacteraceae; genus Stenotrophomonas; species Stenotrophomonas sp. STK17_22. Next base: position 2,513,760 of record NZ_CP197010.1, on the reverse strand, counting down.
ACCGCGGCTCCTGCCAAACCGACCGTGGCGCAGCTGTCGCAGTCCTCGGCGGATGCGGTGCGCGAAGTCTTCGCCGAAGCGGCCTCGGCCAACACCACGCGCAGTTACGCCAGCGCCTTGCGCTACTGGGCGGCTTGGTACCAAGGCCGCTACGGCGTGGTCATCGCCATGCCGGTGGACGCGTCTTGTGTGATCCAGTTCATCATCGATCATCTGGCCCGGCGCTCAGGCGATGCCCTGGCCTGGGAGCTGCCGCCGGCATTGGATGCGCTGCTGGTGGAAGGCAAATTCAAGCAGCGCCAAGGACCGCTCAAGCTGTCGACCATCGTCCACCGCGTCGCGGTGCTCTCCAGCGCCCATCAACTGCTCAAGCTGGCCAATCCCTGCGAAAGCAGCGAGGTGCGGCAACTGCTGGCCAAGGGCCGTCGCGCCGCGCATAAGCGCGGCGAGCGGCCGAGCAAGAAGACGGCGATCACCGCGACCGAATTGATGGCGATGATTGCGACCTGTGAGGACGATCTTGTTGGGAAACGGGATCGTGCCCTGCTCTACTTCGCTTTCGCCAGTGGTGGGCGCCGTCGGAGCGAGACGGCCCATGCCACCTTGAGCAAGCTTGCGCCGATCGACGGCGGCTACCTCTACCACCTGGACGTCGGCAAAACGCTTCAGGAGGGCGTCAAAGCAGGCGGCTCGCCGGACAAGCCCTTGTTAGGTCCGCCGGCCGAAGCGCTTCGCACCTGGATCGAAGCGGCTGGACTGCAGGAGGGTGCCCTCTTCCGCCAATTAACACGCGGGAAAGTTGGGGCTGGCTTGTCACCCAAGTCGGTGGCCACCATCATCCAGAATCGCGCACGCGCTGCCGGGTTGGTGGGGTGCTTTGGCGGTCACAGCCTACGATCGGGATTCGTGACGGAAGGTGCTAGGCAAGGAATTGCCCTGCCAGCCATTATGGCAATGACCGATCACCGATCGGTGGCCAGTGTCATCGGCTACTATCAAGCCGGTGCAGCCGAGACGAATCCGGCAGCACGAATGTTGGAATCTGCACTAGAGTCAACTACAGAGCGCGCCCCTGTGGCAGCTGGGAAGGTGCCTCTGTTTGCCTGTGAGTAATGGACACCTCTGGCACGGCATACGGGTTATCTCGCGGCCTTTCCCACGCGCCCGTACTCGATGGGTACTTTCACGTAGGCTAGGCTGATCTCTTCCTGAGCGAGCGCGTCCATCAGGCGTTGGTACCCTGCCTCGTCCACCGAGACGGTGACTGCGACCGGCTGGTCTGCCAGCTCGAAGAAATGCGCGGAATGGAAGCGCCCGACGTGATCGAATCCTTCTGCGCCGCTGACCATTGTGCCGCCTACTGCACCGTGCTCCTTGGCGATGTTCAGCAACCACTCGCCGATGGGGGTGTGCCGATGCCTGCGGTCCTGCGCTGTGAAAAATGTCAGCTGATAGCCTTTCATGGAGCCTCCTAGGGTGAAGATTGTCGGGCGAGCGAAATGGTGGCCATACCCAGGGCGGTCAGCACCAACGAACCACCCACATGCAGGACAACCATGCCGGCCGACCATCCGAGGCGACCTTCGCGTAGCAGCGTCAGCAGTTCGGCCGAGAACGTAGAGAAGGTGGAAATCCCTCCGGCCAATCCGGTGATGATGAGCAGTCGCCAGGCCGGGGACAGGTTCGGCATCGAGCCGAAATAGGCGATGGCGACACCGACGATGTAGGCCGCGATCAGGTTGGATGCCAAGGTGCCCATTGGGATATGCGGGACGAGTGCGTTCATGCTCAAGCTCAATCCATAGCGAACTAGGGCGCCGATCACCGAGCCGATGCTGAGAGCGAGGATTGCGTATGCGCCCGCCATCGTTAGCTAACCTCGCCGGTACATGCTGCATGGACGGTGCGGTGGTGGGCCAGCGGCAGTTCACACAGGAACAGCACGGCATGCACCTTACGCAGTTCCTCGCGATGCTCGTGCATGAACTTGCGTAGGCGCTCCTCGGTATCCAGCAACTCCAAGCATTGCGGGTGCCGCATGCCCGTTAGTTCAGGATGATGGTGCGACAGGCGCTCGCCGGGCAGGTAGCCAGAACCAACCTGATGGAGTATGGCCTGCACGATGTTGGCCTTCTTGGCGACCGTCAGCAGATGATGTGCCAGCGCAGGCGCACTCAAGTGATGCCAGAAGCGCGTGACCTTGGCTTTGGTGGCGGTTGGGAAATACAGTCGTAGGGCGACGATATGCTGCTGGCTGAACTTTGAGATCATTGGGCTTTTTCCTCTGCTGCGACGGATACTTCGGTCTTGTTCTCCGGCGCCGGCGGGACTTCTCCCGCCGACTCTTCCTTCTGTTTGTGGAAATGCGCAAGATCAGCGATACGTAGTTCTTCGGGAACTGAGTTGCGGTGCTTGCTGTGCTTGCTGTGACCCACGCGCTGGGCATGGTAGATACCGGTGTGGCCCGAGAACAGATAGGCCGTGATGCAGCCGACTGCGGCCAGCGGGCCGATTTCCGCTCCAAACAGCTCCATCGCCATGAGCGTGGTGGCAATGGGCGTATTGGCCGCGCCCGCGAACACGGCAACGAAACCGATGCCGGCCAGCATGGAAAACGGCAATTGCAGCAGCGGTGCCAGGGAATTGCCCAGCGTCGCGCCGATGTAGAACAGCGGTGTGACCTCGCCGCCCTTGAATCCCGTACTCAGCGAGACGACCGTGAACGCCATCTTGCCGAGGAAGTCCCAGGGCGCCATCGGTTCCTGGAAGGAACGCACAATGTCAGGGATGCCCAGGCCGATGTAGCTGTAGGCATCGAGCGCCCACACCGCCGTGGCAATGACGATGCCGCCAGCAGCGGGCCGAAGCGGTGCGTAGTGGATCAGGCGTTTTACCACCGCGCTCAACTTGTGCGCGGTCGTGGCGAATAACATGCCCACGAGGCCGAACACGATCCCGGCCGCGACCACCGCCATCACGCTCCAGAAGCTGACGGGCACGATTTCACCCATCACGTAGTGCGTATGGTGGACACCCCAGGCCAGGCAGACCTGATCGGCGACGATGCCGGCCACGACGCACGGGAACAGCGCGTCGTAGCGCATGCGCCCGATGGCGAGGATTTCAAGACCGAACACGGCGCCGGCCAACGGCGTGCCGAATACGGAGGCGAAGCCGGCGCTGATGCCGGCCATCAACAGGATGCGCCGGTCCTCATGCTTCATGCGAAACAGGTGGGTGAGCTGGTCAGCCAGTGCGCCACCCATCTGCACGGCGGTTCCCTCGCGGCCTACCGAGGCACCGAACAGGTGGGAAACGACGGTGCCGCCGAGCACCAGCGGCACCATGCGCAGCGGCACAACCTTCTTGGGGTCATGAATCTCGTCAATGATGAGGTTGTTGCCGCCATCGACGGTCTTGCCCATCAGGTGGTAGAGCCACCCGACAGCGAAGCCGGCTACCGGCAGCAGCCAGATGACCCAGTGGTGCGTCTCGCGCCACGCGGTGGCGCGATCGAGGGAAACGAGGAAGAAGGCGGAAGCGGTGCCCGCTAGGAAGGCAACGAGGCTGGCGATAGCGAGCCATTTGCCGATATAGGGCAGCAGCTCAAGTTGTTCAGGACGGCGAAATCCGCGCATTGGTCATGTCTGCTCGAAATGAATCGGGCTGACCAACGGCAAGGGATGTGAACGCGAGCGCCTACAGCCCCGACCGTGGTCAGGTGTCTGTAGGCGTCATCAGCAGCAGGGGAATCGCTGCGGTTAAAGGAGGAACGCCATCTCCGTTTATTCAATTTAGCGCGTCTGAGTTGCAGTGTCCACATTGAGTCCGCAGGACCGCAATGACTCCCGGCATTTCCATGCCATGCTGGACCTTCTCGCCTGGGAGTGTGGCCACTTGACGGCCCAGTTGGATTGCATCTGAGCCTCGACGGCAGGCATCGGCCCGCATGTATGCGACGCCGCGTTGGGCGTGGAGTGCTAGCCCGCCAACAGCCATGATTGGGAGCGCATCATGACCTCCCTATCCTCGATAAATCTTCCTTATCTCCTGCCCAGCGATGCCCGTGTCCGGCCAGAGGCGGAAGTTCAGCGTCTTGGCCCCGATGCCCACTTCAGGCCGGATGCTGTCGTTCAAATCAGCAAAAACCAATGATTGCTGAGATGTACCCAGAGCAGTCGTTGCGCCGAGGCTTCTGCAGAATTCTGAGCATGACCTAACGCTGCCTTGGGCTATCTAGGAAAACTTAGCCGATTCACCTTGCCGGCAGGTACCGCTGCTCGCCAATTATCGTCAGGGTCTTGGCGCCACGGGTCATTGCAACATACAGACCCTTCGCGTCCAGAGTGTCTGCATCGAGAATGACTGCATGGTCGTACTCAAGCCCTTTCACCAGTAGCGTCGTACCAATGAGCTTACGGTGGCTGATGGGCCTTCCCGTTCGCCTCATTTCACGTTGGTACAGGTTTACCGCGTCCACCAGTGTCGCACCGCCACCGTCAATGTGAATCTTCAGAACGTTGAGAAAGCGATACAGCAGGTCACGACGGTAGGCTGACGTTTTAGGGTTGTCCTTTAACGCCAAGAAGAACGCTCTAAGGTGAGCACTTGTTGGGCTGTTCAGATAGGCATTGGCAGCATGAAGGACCACCGGGTACTTGGTGACTTTGCTCTGCTTTGCGACCTCACCTTTCTTCGTCCCCGCCGTCAAAATGTCCCCTATGCCAGTGAAGCACTTCTTGGAAAAAACCAAAGCTAGGAGGAAGCCTTGCTGGGTTGTTTGGGCTGCAACAAGCTTCTTGATGAATGAGTGAAGATCCTTGCCCTCAACCTCTTCAATGGAAGAAAACTTTCCCCCCATGGTTCGTGCTAACAGATGGGTCTTGTTCTTGTATTGCTGATCGCCACCATGCAGAGCAATCACACTATCGTGATTCCCCAGTAAGTCCATGAGAGAGGAGTACTGCTTTGACGCCAAGAATTCTGGGGTCGTATGCGCACGTTTCACACATGCAGGCAGGCCATTTGAAAGATCGATCTTCTGACCCTGTTCCAGAGTCTCTCTCGCCTTCTTGAGCCAATCCCCAAGCTTCGGGTCACCTGTTGTCTTCCAGCGCCACGGAGTATCTAGCTGACCGAGGCAGGTGAACGTCGGATAGACACTTACCGTCCAATCAACGGGCTTGCCTTCGTCACCACCAAAGTCGAAGATGGCCTGCATCGGATCGCCCAAGATTCGGCAGGGCATGAACTCAGCAAAGACACATACAAGGCCATGCTGCATATCAGAGCAGTCCTGGTACTCATCCACATAGACGCCGGCGTAGGTGGCAGCGACGACGCGGCGAACGAACTGCTTCCCCAGTAGCCCAGAACAGCACTCGTAGAGCTTGTTCCACTGCTTGCTTGTGGGGTGCTCTCCCTTCCAGCCGGAAGTCTTCGGATAGGCCAAACAGAGCCGCAGCGACCAGCTCGCAATCGTGTCAATCTGGTACTTGGAGGACGGCACGCCAAGAGCCGTCATCTTGGCCTTGATGGAGTTTACACCCGCGAAGGTGTGGGTCAAGATCAGTTGCTTCTTGCTGGCAGCTTTCACTGCCATGGCGATGAGGTGCGTCTTGCCGTAGCCGGCCGGCGCGATCACATACCCCTTGGTAGTGAAGTCGTTGAGCTTGAGGGCCAATTCCTCAGACATGCTCTGCCCAAGTCCAAAGCGCCCCCAGTTTGACTGCCAGGTCCCTCCTTGAGAATGCGGCGTCGTTGAACGCAGGGCTCACGACTTTGAACCACTGATCGCCCCGTGTGGTGTCTTTGAACCAGCCGCCCTTCTTAGCTGCAACCCCAATCACGGTCCGCAGCTTCGCACCATCAGCCCACTTAGCGATGTCCTGGTCAAGCGCCTCTTGAAACTCGGAGCGCACCTGGTCATAGACAGCAAAGCCCAACTCATCTTGCGCAAGCCTCAAACTGAACAGTACGCTTTCCCAAGGCAAATCTTGGAGTGCTCGTTCTTCCAAGGAGAGCTTGTCGCTCCACATGTGGACCGAGACACCCAATTTCACAAGTGCAGCAGCGTCTGCCATAGAGAACTGATCTTCAGCGTCTGCATCTGCAAGCACTGAAACGTCATAGCCGAGCAACTTGAACGCCTTTGCTAAGCCCTTGATCTTGCTGGCACCCTTCGCGTCCAGAAGGGCAATGCCGTGATAGGACAGAGGGTCCTTGCCCTTGCCGACTTGGTGATCGTCAAATCCTCGCACGAATCCAACTTCGGTAGCGCCCTCACAGACCACCACTTTTTTCGCCAAGAACGCTTCAGTGCTGGACCGAATCTTTCCTTGCACTTCAAGCTGTTCCAGACCGTCCTTCGCTGCGGAAGTGATCTGCACTACCCCGCCCTTGCTATGCACTACGTATAGCTCTTTGACAGTCAGTTCTCGCAGGACAGTGGGCGAGTGCGTGGTGAGGAGGTATTGACCTCGTTTGTCCTCTCGGACGTGCTTGATAAGACGGGTGATTCTGTGCGGCTCCAAGCCAAACTCCACCTCGTCAAACAACGTGATGTGGCCCTCTTCCAAACCCATCTTTTGAATACCGCACAGCAGCATTCGCCGAGACCCCAGACCTAGCTGACGAAGAGGGATGTCACCGTCATGGAGCGCTAACCCACCAGCTTTCAGGTTGATAGAAGCCAGATCGAGGTGAGCCTTGTAGGCGTCTGACACCGGCACCCCCAACAGCTTCGCAATCTCCTGCGATTTCTCAGCCGCAGTATCGAAGTTCTTGAGGGTGACAGGCCGATTGGCATCCAAGGAGGCTCTGGCCGTGCGAGAGGCAGTTGCCAGCAGCTCGTTCAGACTCTGTGCCTCAGTGAGCTTTGCCAACGCCGTGCCTGTAGCCCACGAAAGCTGCTTCTCGCTGTAGGCACCGATGAGACCAACACTAACCTTGTTCCTGTCGCCCTGCTTGAACGGAACACCGTCAGGGTGTCGATCACAGACAACCACCCACTTGGGCTCAAGATCCTTGTCGACCGTCAGCCGCACGGTCAAGACACCCTCCAAGTGATCTTCAGGCTCGTCAGTGAGTTTGAGCGTCGCTGAATCCCAGCCGCGGAGGTACAGCCCGTACTTGTCCAACGAGCAGAACGCTTCTGTTAAGGCCCCGATGGTGACTTCAATTACGATTGAGTCGGCGACATTGCACTGGTGAAAATCAGAGTCGCTGAGGGTCAGGTTCCACTGGGGATGGAAGGCATATCTGATGGCCTCCAAGATCGTGGACTTGGAAGAATCACCTTTGCCAATCAGGCAGAAGATGTCGGCATTGGGGAGGCTCCAGTCAAGTTCTTTCACGCCTCGAAAGTTCTGGATTTTTACTTTTCTGATCTTCACCGAGCAAGGTCCTCCAGAACATCACCTATGAACTGGGCTACTCCCGATCAATGCTTCCCCAAGCACAGCATGGAACGTCTCTTCGCCCTATGCCCATCATAGATACATTTCGTCACGCCGAGTATCCACAGGGGGGGGGGAATGCAAGCGAATTCTACTGGTTTTGAAGAGCGAGCGGCAGAATCTTTGGTGCTAGCGGAATGACCGAAGTGCGACCGATAACGGGCGCTGACGCAAGACTGCAATCTCTGCGCAGCAGACATTGGCCACCGAGCCACGAATGGCCGCAACGGGTCAGCAGCTGCCCTCCCCTACCCCCGATAAACATCCCTTATCCATGACTGACCTTGGGCCTACTGTGATCCCATGGAGATGAGAGATAAGGTGCGGGCGCGCTTTGGCGTTAGCCCGATTGACGCCAACGACCTATATCTCTCCAAGATCCTTGATCACGGCCTGCCCCTTCTCCAGGAAACCAGCCAACAGCCGTCCTCCAGCGACCTGTCGCCCTACGCGTTCATTGAGCCAAGTAGCCTGGACCTTGCCAGCAGCAAGAACGTCGGCTGGAGCGAAGCTATCCGGCCTGCCGGCCAGCGGTTCCCCAGGTGAAGCCAAGCCCCCATCGAGGGGCTGCACTATCGTTGGTCTGGAGCTGTCGCTCTTCGCATAGGCTGTGGCCACCATCCGGCCTCTCTTCGGCGACCAGCCACCCAGCACCAGCTCGGTCCCAAGCTTTTCGACCGGCAAGCGAGCCTCGGCTGCCGCCCTCACGTAATTCGGCCACAGTTGATCCACTACAAGGCCCAACTCGGCGGAGAGCTGCTCCATCGTGAAATCAGCACGGAAGCTCGCCTGCAGAGCCAGCTCATAGACGCGAATGAAGAACTGCGTGGAGCCGCGCGCGGCCATCACAAGGTTGTGCTGCGGAACCAGCAGCAACTTCGCGCCAGAGGAACGGGCTCCGGTCTGGGCATCCTCTGCCAAGGTGTCAACAGCAACGAGGAGCTGGTCAGCACGCAGCAAAACGTTGAGGATGCTCATTGTGTACGCCCGGTGGCCCACAAAGACTATCCATCCTATTCATACGCAAGTCGAGCCCAATATGACACTCACCTTGGAGCAAATTGCTGAGCGACTGCGCGCGTGCGAGGTCGACTTGGAAGCCCATCGGGCGTACCTCAAGGCAATGGAATACGCGCTTGGCGCCACCATCGCCACCCATAACGATCCGCCATCACTGGCCCGCATGTGGGACCTGATGCTGGTAGAAGCGGCGGACGTTCACGCGGGCAGCAACGGCGCTGTTTTCACCGCTGCCCTTCAGCAGTCTCTTCGGATGCTGACCGATCAGATCTCCTCGATCGAGCCCAGGGCTACCAATCAGCGCCCAGCAGACCAGTAAGGATTCGCTCAAGCTCGGCGGCGGCCTCCTGCTGGGAGCCCGCTTTGATCGAAAGGCCGCTTTGCGACGGACCGGGCCTGGTCTCAAACCGCGTAACAGTGCCGCCCCCATGGCCATCCACCTGCACCCTGGCCGTTACGGTTCTGCCTCTGGCGCTGAATGTCCAATCTTGAAACTCGTGCATCTATAGATCTCAGTGTGGGAGCGGAAGGTAACGATCACAAAGTGATGCGATGAAAGGGCCAACCCATCCCCTAGGTGGGTACCCGAGCTTTCGCCCGCCATGCTCCTGTCTCAACGTCCCTGCGTAGCGCCCACGTCTTGGCGGGTATCTTTGCGCCACGGGCCGTGAGGTACTCCGGCATTGAAAGAAGAACCTCTTCCCCACTTACCGAGCACCTGGTCGAGAGGACTACGCCATCACTCAACTCCACCAGGCATGTGGTCTCGCCCTCAGCTTCCGGCAGTCTGCCAGAGAGATCGGCGGTAGCCCCGGGATAGATGTGGGTATGCGTGAACTCAAAGCGCATCGATCTGTCCCCTGCTGCCCTTGATTGCTTATACACCCGGGCACAGCACAGGGTGCAATCTCCGGGAGCGCCGCATCAATTCAGGCTGCCGCCGGCTCGCGGCGTTGCGCAACCAGGTCGGCGAGTAGCTCCATACCCGTAACGGGATCAAACCGGCCTGTGAGGCGCTGAGCGAAATTGGTCCAGTCGGCACGGACCAAGGACTTAAGCTGAGGGGTGGTCACCCGCATGAATAGCAATGGCTGTTCCGGAAAGCGAAGCTGCTGGACGTTGCCTCGAGCGAGTTGCACCAGTTCCGAATGGATAGCCAGCGACTCGACGTAGACCAAAGTTGCAGCTACCGAGCTGGCGGCCCCCTCGAGGTAGGTGAAGAAGCGGCTTCCATCGAAGCACACGACCGCACTCGACCCGCACGCCTCGTTGAACCTAGCCCCGGCGGTCATTAGTTGGGCAAGCCGACTTTCCTCCACTTCTTCTACGGCAGAGCTTACGAACACGACTGAACACTTGAGCATGCGGCACAACCTCGAATTCAGAAGCGATCGTATGCCCAGCCCTGTGCTCAGCGCGTGCAAGAAGCAGAGGAAGAAGTGGCGCACAGTCGCGGAACTTTCACGCTGGCACAACTACTCTTCGCACGCCACTCAAGACTGAGCGGTCGTGAGCGGCATCAGGCCGCTGCGCGCAATTCGCAGGAAGCGATCAGCCTTTACACCGTCGCCCCTGAATGATCAAGAGCAATCCCCTAAACGCACCGCCCTTCGAGCCAAACTCCCCTCAGTTCGTGTGGAAAACCAGGTTCAAGGACAAATGTGTCTACACCGGTTGCGGAGTCGGCCTGCCCGGGCGCATTGAGAGCGATCAACAAGCCGAGATCCACGCAACCAAGCAGGCGCTTGCTGCACAGCTTGCGCACGTTAGGCTTTCGCAGTGCCACGAGGTGTTCGTCCGAAACACCACAGCGGCACTGATCACCGTCCACCATTTCCTTTCTCAAGCAGCTGAGAAGGATGCAGTCTTCTTCCTCTGCGCAGATGCGGAGGTTGCTGGGCAGATCATCGCCACACTCAACATTCAGGACATGCAATCCTGAGCAGCCTCCTACGTCTTTCTGCAGAGCTATGGCAGTGGCCCTAGGGAAGGTCTGATCAAAGCGCTCTGATACTTGGATTTCAGCGTCAAGGCGCCAAGTCGACCTCGATATGATCGATTTTGCGCCGTTTCTGACGCTTTTCGACGGGTTTCCCCGTCCAACAGACGGATTTACCCCGTCGGCAGCAACAGACGTCGCCGCGCCATCCACAGATTCGACAGCGCGAACAGCGTCAGCACCTGCGCCGTGTTCTTCGCCAAGCCGCGGTAGCGCACCTTGGTGTAGCCGAACTGGCGCTTCACCACCCGGAACGGGTGCTCCACCTTCGCCCGCAGGCTGGCCTTGAAGTGCTCCCAGCGCTCGGCGTACTTGCGCTCGCGCTTGTTCTTCAGCGCTCGCAACTTCGAGGGCTTCTCCGCGATCCAGAACGCAGCCTCCACGTCTTGCAGCTCCTCGCGCTTGTCCGCGCCGGTGTAGCCGCTGTCGCCGCAGATCGTATCTTCCTTGCCGTGCAGCAGCTTGTGCACCTGCGTCACGTCATTCACGTTCGCCGCTGTGCACTCCACGTGATGCACCAGGCCCGATTCCTCGTCCACGCCAATGTGCGCCTTCATCCCGAAGTGCCACTGGTTGCCCTTCTTCGTCTGGTGCATCTCCGGGTCGCGCTTGCCGTCCCTGTTCTTGGTAGAGCTCGGTGCCGCAATGATCGTGGCATCGACGATCGTGCCGGCCTTCAAGCTCTGGCCCTTGCGCGCCAGGTGCGCGTTCACGCGCTCCAGGAGCTGCGGCGCCAGATCATGCGTCTCCAGCAGCCGGCGGAAGTTGAGGATCGTGGTCTCGTCCGGAATGTTGTCCAGCCCGCTCAGGCGGGCAAAGCGGCGCATCACCGGCATCTCGTACAGCGCCTCTTCCATGCCCGGGTCGCTCAGCGCGTACCACTGCTGCAGAAAGTGGATGCGCAGCATCGTCGCCAGCGCGTACGGTTGCCGGCCACGCTGGCCCATCTTCGGGTAGTGCGGTGCGATCAGCGCCAGCAATACGTTCCACGGCACCACCTGCTCCATCTCCGCCAGGAAGATCTCGCGTCGCGTCTTCTTCCGCTTGCCCGTGTGTTCCGCGTCCCCGAAGCTCAGCTGCATCGTCGTCATCCGTCGAACCTTGCGCTATTGTCGCCGAGGAATTGTTCAGAGCATCCCTAGGGGCGGAGTGTCCGCCAACTTCCACTAAAGCATGTCGGGGGCTGCAGGATGGTCTGATCGAAGGGTGGATGGCCGCCAGTCAAGACGAATACCGCGCAGATAAGCCATTCATATTGAACCATCCAGCAAGCGGAGTCGATCACTCCAGTTGTGTGACCAAATGCCGATAAAAGCGGGACAAGCAATGCGACTCTGACTCTGAGTTAGGTACAAATCCGTTTCAGGGGGAGCTGATTGACCGTCTCTGGCAACCGCGCGCGATTTCTGTTGACGATTCTGGGTTCTGCAGCGCTGTCCATGCTGGCGATGCTGATAGTTGCTCAAGCCGTCTTGTATGTTGAGGATAGTGAGTCCACAGAGACCATCGCTGAAGCGGTGGTAGCTCGAGCAGAGACTGTCTCTCGAGCCCGGCGAGTCGCTTCAGATGCAGCGTTGAAGTCTGCTGTCATTGCGTGCTCCGACGAAGACGTTCGAGCACTCAAGGAAATCGCATTCAACTCGAGCTATATGAGCGACGTGGGACGCATCCAGGAGGGCCACCTGCTGTGCAGTGCGCTCTGGGGAAGGATCGTTCCGTTCAAGCTTCCTGCGCCGCACTATTCATCGGGCGAGACCAAGCTATGGAATACGTCCGATCTCGTTGGCTCGCCTTACGGAGGCACCAACCTGATCGCCCAGGGCCGGACATTCACGGTGTCATCGCCCTCGTCCTTCGATGGTTTGGACCCCGCGAGAACCAGCACATTCACTGTCGAAACGCGTGATCGCTCCTATGTGTTCCGGAGTGTGGAGCCTGCAACGGACGCCAGTGAAGCCGCATCATCCGGCATACGGCTGAGCCGATGCAGCAACAAGGCAAACGTCTGTGCATTCGTATCACGGCCCCGGCGGGGCATCTGGGACCTTGTCCCCTCTCTTCTCTACACCATCATCGGCATAGGTGCCGCGCTTGGCGGTACCTTCTCGTACCTCCTGATACGCCGAAACAGGACTGCAAGGCAGACGCTCCAGCAGCGTTTCAGCCTTGCCATGCGCCGAAACGAGATAGAGTTGGTGTATCAGCCTCTATACACCGTTGTGGATAGGCGCCTTGTCGGGTTCGAAGTGCTAAGCCGCTGGAGCCCACTTGGCGAAGGTGAAATATCTCCAGGTATCTTCGTACCGATGGCCCGTCAACTTGGTCTGAGTTCAGATCTTTTCCGGTACGTGTTGTCGAAGGCGCTGAGAGAGATGGCACCGGCCCTCGCAGGCGCGAATGCACCATACCTAAGCATAAACGCTGAGCCCGTTGACATGGCTTCGGAGGACACCGTTCGTTTCGTCGTAAGCGTCACGCAGCAGGCCAGTGTTCTACCGGATCAGGTCAGAATCGAGATCACCGAACGTGAGGAACTGGTCTGCCCTGGCGTAACCGCGCACATGGCAGCGTTGGCAGCATTGGGATTCCGATTCCTCATTGATGACTTCGGCACTGGCAGCTCCAACTTCTCACACTTTGCCCAATCCCCCTTCATCGGCATCAAGATTGACCGCATGTTCGTATCGGCCATAACCGAGGAATCACCCTTGCGTCCGGTGTTGCCGGGCATGTACCAGATCGCTCGCCAGCTCGGCCTGGAGGTGATCGTGGAAGGAGTGGAGACTGCAGAGCAGGATGCATTGCTGCAGCAGATCGCGCCTTCTGCAGTAGGCCAAGGATGGCTCTACGGCATGCCCGTCCCGGCTGAAGCCGCCGCTCTTCTCGCCAAATCACACAATGGCGACGAGCCATTCACTGACCCGTGAATGGCACCTGTTCCACTATGTACCCGCGCCGAGGAATGGCGCAGCAAGACGAAAGACCACTGTTACATGCACGAGCCTTCCCCACTCAGTGCAACCGAACGGTTGATGGTGTTCACACCCATCGCTGTTGACGCCCCGAAAGGGCATCGTCGTGATCGGATCTGAGTCGAACCTATGCGGCTTGCACGTAGGGGGCTACAGCTGCGGCCAGCACATCAATTCCCCACACCGATCCAGCAATTTCCTCAGGCTCACTCTTCTTGAAGCGCGACCAATCGGCCCTTGCCAGCTTGCCCACGAGCAGCTGATCGGCGGGAAGCCGATGCATTGACCAATAGGGGAACTGCCTCGTAGATACGCGGCCTCTCGCCAGTTCTACGACGCCCGTGTGGCTCGTAGATTGCAGCACGCGCTCATAGACGCTGGCAACCCCATCTTCCGGGCCTTCAAAGTACTGCACGAATCTAGCTCCGTCGTACAGCAGAACTCCCGTCACGCCTGCAACTTTGTTGAACCTCGCAGCATCGGCTACGAGCGCTTCTAGCTGATCAATCGAAAGACCTTCAACTGCTTCGCTTGCGTATACAACGGCCCGAATGGGCATGGTCTTTGCCTTGAAAGAGGGCCACATCGGCACCTATTCACACTCTACCACTCGGCACAAGTAGGGGCCGGGATGCGCATTCTTAACTCTTCAGAATCTGCTGCTCCCATCAACGAACCTAACGCCCGAGCAAGCCGCATTATGGGCGCCCCACGTTCAGGACTTCGTTCATCTTCATGCGCGACATCGGACAGTTCTATGTAACAAGCGTCGAAGGAGTGACCCGTGCAGATGGCACCTTGCTTCAGGTAACCCGCATTGATTGCTCCTGCTTGAAATGCTCACGGCAGTTCAGAGCGACCCCCGGGCATGGACTGGTTGACCTCAATGGTGCTGCAGCTCTCGACTGCCCTGGCTGCGGGAACCACCAGTCGGTCAGTCGCGCCAGGCTTGAGGAATTCAGCTCACAGGGCAGCGAGTAGGCGGCGTCGCTACCGCGCCTCAACATCACACCCACGTTCCCGATATCTCCCTAGCCGTATCTTTCCGCAATAGACCCACTTTGATGCTCCGATGAGTCACACCGGCATATTCAAGATCACCGATCTCACCTATAGGCTTGGCGCAGAGGGCGGCCTGGCCCGTGCCCTGCAGATTGAAGCCACCTGCACTGCCTGCGGGGCAGCCGGCGTGTGGAACGAGCAAGAGATGGAGCATGTCAGAGGAGGAACCGTGTTGTCCTGCCACGCCTGCGGAAAGCGACAAGCAATTAGCAACGCCCGCCTGATTGGATGTCCATCAGATATCCGTCACCCCCGAAACTGAACGAGATGTAGTTCACATTTCCCATCGCCTGGCGCGACAATCGTGATAGGGGCCTGTCGGCCCCGCCACGGGGAGTGGAGCCATGTTCAAGCGAGGGGAAGACGCGTTCCTGGTGCTGGAGCTACGCGTAAGGGAGTGCGAGCGCCGTATAGCAAAGTCCGATGGCCGAACCAGGGCATTGGAATGCGCCATACGGGCGGTTGTCGACAATGTTTCTAATCCCTCGGCCTTGCGTGCCGCGTGGGCGCAATTGATTCCGATGGCCCTGGAGAACCACGCCGAAGAGCGTGGAGAAGCGGCCAATGACTACGTCGATGGTCTACGCCAAGGCCTTAAGTTCGTTACTGAGCAGATTGACGCGGCCGCAGAACGGCCCTGCCCTCCTCGGAGATAGTTCCGAAGGTCGATCTAATCCTCGGCTACCTGATCGCGCCCTACCCTAGGCAGAATTCCCTTCGGTGGCCCAAACGCTGTCCTTGTGGCCGACCTTTGCGCGCTTCCTGGATTTCCTCGCCAGTTGCCAGAGGATGGCAGCAGCGACAAACGCGGTCGCGTCCACGGCCACCCCCGCACTTGAATGGTTCCAGGTGCCGGGGACGCCGGCTAAAGCCGCAAGGCTGCCGACCGGGATCAGTGCCGTCACTACGGCGCCAACGTACAGCAGCTCATAGGCGGAGCGCGCGGCCCCACGCACGAATGCCCAGGCCACTGCCAGTAGGAAGGCCGCATAGTAGATGCCTTCGTGCCATGCCGGGACATTGGCAACCAGCCCAGGAAGCCACTTGGTAGCTGCCAGTGTTGCCGAGATGCCGATGACACAGCCCAGGGACACACCGATGGTCAGCGATCCCAGCACCCGAGTGGATCGCTTCTGCTCCGGCAGGTTGGCATCGCGCTGCTTCTTGCGTCGTGACTCGATCCACAGCAGGTTGCCGGTGTAGAACACGATCGCACCGCCAAGCCCAAGGAGCAGGTACATCCAGCGCACTGGGTTGCCGCCAAAGCTGCCGAAGTGAAGCATGAAGAAGGCATTGACCGCCGTATCCCAGCCACCCATGTGTCCTGGCAGGTCATGTGTGTCCACCGCGCCAGTGTATGGATCGAGATGGGTGCTCATGTAGGTGCGGGCACGGGTCCCGTAGCGGATATCCAGACCGGTGACACGCCCCTCGACCACACCGGCCTTCTGCTGGAAGCCCAGGCTGTAGACCTCAAAACCAGGCAGCTGTGCCTTTACCTTTTCCAGCAGTGCCGGAGCAGGCAGAGGCTGAGCGCCCGGAGCGGGCCCGGCGTCGTGCTCTTCGCCCCATTGGATGCCGTTTGGATAGATCACCTTGTCCTGGATGTCGTAGATCTGATCGTGGAAAGCGAATACCACGCAGGTCACGGCCATGATCAGGTGGAACGGCAGGCTGACAATGCCCAGCGCGTTGTGCACATCCAGCCACATGCGCTTGATGTTCTTGCCTACCCTTACGGCGAAGAAGTCTTTCACCAGCGTTGGCAGCAGCACGATGACGCCGGAGATCAATGCCACGGCATACATCAGCGCAATGATGCCCATGATGGGGCGCGAAACCGCATCCGGGAACGGCAGGCCGACGAACTGGTGCAAGGTATCAACAAGCTGCGCCACGGGTGCCTTGCGTAGCTGCTCCACCTGAAGCCGCCCTTCCGCGTCGAAGCTTGCGCCAAATTCGGTGAACTGCCGCGGCTTGTCGCCACGGACTCGCCAGATCACCCGGGCAGGTGCCTCCGGCGAGGTCTGCACCATCACGCTGTAGTTCTTTGCCGCCTCGGGGTGCGCCTTGAGCACCGCGGCCAACAGGTCAGGTGCTCGTTCCATCGGGACCGGCGCAGACAGCGCAGACGGTGGTGTTGCCCATCTTTCCAGCGGCTTCTCGAACATGGTGATCGAGCCGGCATAGAAGGCAACGAACAGCATCAGGCCAGCAAGGATGCCGACCCAGATGTGCACGTCCTTGTAGACCTTGATGATGTCGTTGCGGATATTCATGCGAGGTCTCAGCCCAGATGGCTTCGCGCCAGCCAGAGCGCGCCAAAGGCCACAGCGTTGGCAGCACCCAGCCACAGCCAGGCGCGTGCGCTGCTACGGAAAAGGAAAACGAATGACAGGATGGGGGCCCACAGCAGCGCAACCAGCCACATGTTGAACTGGGCTTTGCCGCCGCCGCCATCAATGCCGCCGGGCCCGAACCAGGCGAAGAGGCCGGACAAGGCCAGGGAGAGCCCGAAACCCAGCAGTACGCCGGCGCAGGTCTTTCCGAGCCAGTGCCGGCTCTGCAGCTTGTCAGGGCTGGCCATGGGCACCTCCACGCTGTCGAGCGCGCCAGACGCCCAGGAAGGGCGCGGCCGACCAGACCAGCATCAGAATCGTCAGCCAGGTGAAGAAGGCCGCACCGCTTCCCATCAAGGACAGGAACATGGCCAGCGAGACCAGCGACAAGGTGCTGCCGGGAATCCATTTCCCACGGACAGGCCAGGGGCCAGCGTGCCGCCACTGCTGTTTCGGCGACGCCAGATAGAACAGCCATGCCCCAACCACACCCGCGGCTGAAGCCAGCACTGCCATCACGACCGACATTCTGGAAGTCTCATTTGGAGGCCCCGTGACCTGGCTGGCCGGTCACGGGGCAGAAGGGTTACCAGGTGAACCGGGCGGTGGCCGTGACGGTGCGTCCCGTGCCGAAGAAGCATGAGGAGACACCGCTGCACGTGGTCACGAATCGCTTGTCGGTCAGGTTGCTGACGTTCAGTGCGAACTGCGTGCCCACACTTCCGATCGCACCGACGTCATAACGGATAGCTGCATCCCACATCGTGTAGGACGGAATCAGGTAGACGTTGGCGCTGTCGCCATAGCTTTCGCCGTTGTAGCGGACGCCTGCGGCAAGGCTCAGGCCTGCGAGCGCCCCACCCTGGAAGGTGTAGTCGCCCCACAGCGCGGCGGTCCAGTCGGGGACCATCGCCAACTGCTTGCCCCGGTAGCCGTTGTTGCTCTTGGTGACTTCCGAGTCCATCCATGATGCGGCGCCGATCACGCTGAAGCCATCGAGGGGGGTGATGCGGCCTTCCAGCTCTACGCCACGTACGCGGCCTTCGCCGTCCTGCACCTGGCACTGGCTGGACCCAGTCGTGCCGCAGGTGTTGTGGTTGGGATCGGGGTCGTTGGTCAGGATGTTCTGCTGGCGCAGATCGTAGGCTGAAAGCGTGATCAGGCCATCGAATCCAGACGGCTGATATTTCACGCCCATTTCCCACTGCTTGCCGGTGATCGGGTCGAACGGGGTCCGGTCGAACGATTGGGTAGCCGTGCTGCCTGCCGGCTGGAACGACTCCGCATAGCTCAGATATGGCGTCAGTCCGTTGTCAGCCACGAACAGGATGCCCGCGTTGCCGCTGAAGGCCTCGTTCTTGATACGGCTCGGCGCGCGTGCGCCGTAGCGATCGGTGGCCACGGTGTACGACTGCGTCCAGGTGTCGTCCTTGGTCCAGTCGTAACGGCCGCCCACGGTGAAGCGCCACTTCTCCAGTGCGATCTGATCCTGCAGGTAGGCACCGGTCTGGCGGTTGACGCCTCCCGAGTAGCTGATGCTGTTGGTCACCGGAACATAGCCGGTGTAGACCGGATTGAAGATGTCGATTGGCGCCGGATCACGCATCGCGCCACGCGCCGCATCCCAATCGGCCTTCTGCCAGTCCACGCCCACCAGCAAAGTGTGTTCAGCCGAGCCGGTCTGGAACTTGCCGGTAACGCGAGTGTCGATGGTGTCGCCTTGAGAGTCCCCCTCGCCCCACGTGGCGCGCCGCTTCTGGGTGCGGCCATCCGGGTTCAGCCCACCATTGGTCACCACGGTGCGGAAGGTCGATTCCACGTTCGTGCGGCGAGCGCCCTGGCTCAGGGTCCAGTTCTCGTTGAAGGCATGCTCGAACAGCCAGCCGGCCGTCCAGATCGTGCGGTCGTAGGTGTTCCAGTTCGGTTCGCCAATGAAGGTCGTGTTCTTCATGCGCCCATAGGGGGTGGCCTTGAGCGTTCCGTCCATCGGCAGGAACTGGTAGGTCGAGCCACCGTCGTCGCGCTGGTAAAGGCCCAGCACCGTCAGTCGCGTGCGCTCGGCCATCTGGAAGGTGTAGCTGGGGGCCAGGAACCAGTGCTCCTGCTGGGTGTGCTTGATCTGGGTGTCACCGTCGCGATACAGGCCTACCAGGCGCCCGAGGTGACGCTTGTCGTCGGATGCCGCGCCTAGGTCGAACGCGCTGCTGTACTGACCGTTCCCGTCCAGACCCAACTGCAGCACCTGCTGCTGGTCAGGTGTCGGCGTCTTGCTGACCTGGTTGACCATGCCACCCGGAGCCACCTGGCCATACATGACGGCCGACGGTCCCTTCAGCACCTCGACTCGGTCCAGGTTCCAGCTGTCCACCATGGTCCGGTTCCACTGGCCACCCTGCGGCGCCCGCATGCCGTCGATGGTGACGTTGTTGCTCCAGCTGCCGGCATCGAAGCCACGGATGCGGAAGTCGTCGACGCGGTTGTCGATGCCGCCGCTTTCCAGGACAACGCCGGCCACATAGCGCATTGCCTCGTTGAGGTTCTGCACACCACGCGCGTCGAGCTCCTCGCGGGCAATGACCGAGACCGATTTGGCCATCTCCGCGACCGGCGTGTCGGTCTTGGTAGCGCCAGAGGTGTGGGTGGTTGTGCGATACGCGTTGACCCGCACCGCATCAAGCGTGGTGGCGCTGCCATCGGGTGTGTGTGGTGACGAATCTTCAGCGTGCCCAACCAGCGGCAACGCCAGCATCAGGGCAACGGAAGTGGACAACAGGGTGCGCATGGGCACTCGGGAGGTAAGGGTGATCTTGGACATTGGAGGGCCTACGGTAGGAAGTGCGCCCTAGGCGGCAGCTGCGGCGGCGTTAATTTCGCGTTAAATAATACCAAATGCAAATCGTTCGCACTAGCATCCGGATTCACCTCACCCTTCTCGCGCTCTCCGCTCCTTCGCCCCGGATCGAACCGCGGCGCACCAGCAAGTGCGCGAGGACGCTTCCAACTACCCCGGCTTAGCTACGCCCTTCTCCGTACCGGGGTGCCCAATATGTCCACAACGACGGCCACCAACACAACGAAGCTCAGCACTGAACTTGCCGACGGCTGCAATCTGGCCGTGGTCATCAATGTCCGGGCCCTGCAGTTGCGGGGCTGCGCTGTCTCCGAGCAAATGACCGGGAACTGGTACTCGTAGCTTTGCCAACGCCTGGGCCCTACGTTCGCAACTGCCTGCATTGATTCCCTTTTCGGATCGCGGCGGGCAGGATTGGGGCAATGAGCTTCTCCAGCTTCTGCAGTCCTGCGGATTGGTCCAAAGCATGAGCCGCTTCGCAAATGCTGGCCCAATGCAGTTGCAGAGAGCTTCATGGGCACCCTTAAGACGGAAAAGGCTGCCGATCCGCACTCCCCCGAGAGCGAGCCAGTCAATCCACCGCGGCCTACCCAAGGCCTCTACAATCCACCGGCTGGTCTGTCGGGTGCCAATCCCCCAACACCCATACTTCCGGGCTCATGGTCGTTGCCTTAAGTTGCTTCATGGCGTCCGTTCTGAGGGAGCACGGTCACGTCGCCATGGCGAAGCAACCACCTGTCGCTGCCGCGATCATGCAGCCTACTCAGTACCCGTTGATGTCGAACATCATGGATGCATTTCCAAGTCAGCTACGGTGGAGCAAGCTTGTGTCCTATGTTCCTTAGGGAATTGACTTATGTGGTGCGCCCGGCGGGTAGCTGTCGTGTTGTCTGGTCTAATGCCTTCCTAGGCTAGGACCCTACCCCATCGGAGAAACAGCCCCATGACCACTACGTCCCCTCCTCGCTTGCTGACAGCCACAGAAGTTGGCGTCTGCATCCGCCAGCTCCGTGAGCAGCGCCGCTGGTCACAGGAGCAACTGGCTGAGATAGCAGGACTGAATGTGCGCGCCATTCAGCGGGTTGAACAGGGCAAATCGGCCAGTTTCGACATTCGACGCGCGTTAGCTCACGCCCCTGAACTCAGCGACATCGACGCAATCAGTAAGCCCTTCCGGCTGCCCACGACCGAGGAACTGCAGGCGATGCAGGCACAGGTCGAGGACCGAGTTCGCCACTCTGATTGACTAATATCATGAGTACCGCGACTGCCAAGACTTGTACTCGGAAACCGAGAGGCTCGTTGTCTAACGGACGGCTCGACAATCGCGAATGAAACCACCTCACGAAACTCTCGGGACGGCCCTGGGCAGTTGACGAGCGTGCAGCAAGGGTTGACGCGGCGATTGGCATAGCGCTAACCAAAGCGAGGGGTGCCGACTAAACGCAGCACTGGCCGTGGGCATTCATGGTTGGTCGGTCACATGAGATCCGTAATTCTGAGATCATCTGGGTCCGATCTTCTGAACCAGGCACGCTTGCGCGCCAAAGGCCGATGCTCGAATGATCGCGCACCTCGTCGAACTATCTCTCGCCCAAGGAGCTCAATAGCTGACTGCTTCCATGATCCTCTGGATGTAGTGACTAGTACGACCTTTTTCCCAGGGAACATGTTGCTCCTAACAAACTCCCAAGCCGGCGGCGCTGGGCAACCACGCCAGATGGGTGTTCCCAAATAGATAGCGTCATAGGGAGCTAGATCCATCCACGCGGGATTTATCCACGCGTCATCAAGCCCCCCATCAGCCATAGCATTCACCCACCCGGCCAAGCCTAATGAGTAGTCAAATGCTTCGACAGCACGCAAATCGGCGTGTAACTCGTTCGCCAGATAACTAGAGGCTAAGGCGGTGTGCCCAGAGCGAGAGTAGTAGACCACCAGGGCATCGGGTAAAGGAGATCTCGATGGGGCCGGCGCCTTTAGCTTCTGAAGTTTCTCCAACCTTCGTCGCGCTGCCCACACGACACAGCATTCAATCGCCTTGATCCCAGCGGCAAGCGCGACGATGACTACGACGAGCTTGGTGATTAGCATCATTCAGTACTCTCCATCATGCACTCCCGCGTTACTTCTGTAGTCGCTCTGCGAGGTACTGCACTCAATGACATTGCATGGTCGAACACCCGCGATCGTCGCCATCTACTATAGTGAGCGGCTAATAGTGAAGCTTCCGAACACCGGCGACTGGCGCTGGCCATCGAATTCGCGGGTGCTGTGGTAACGCGCCATCGCGAATTTCCAGCGCCCGCGCATCACGGCGATGCCGTAGCCGCCCTGGGCCACCACGTGGCGCTTGTCCACGCTGTGGCTGCTGCGGAACGTGTTGCCGTCCAGGGTGATGTCGCGGATCATCCACGCCGCGTCGGTGGTCACGAACAGGTGCCACGACCAGCCACTGGGGCGGCCACCGCGGGTCGGTGCGGTGTTCTCACCGGCCGGGCGCAGCGGCGTGCTGCCGAAGTCGTCGGGCAGCTTCCAGCCGAAGCGCACTTCGCCACCGGCGTTGGCCTTGGTTTCCAGGTTGCCGATCGCACCGCCATAATGACTGATCGCATCCCAGCCCCAGCCGCCGGCATTGACGCTGGCATCGCCCGGCCAGCGGCGCATGCGCTCGTGGGTCAGCATGAACACCGGCTCGTTGCGCAGCTGGTTGTCCCAACCCTTGAACTTCTCGTCCCCCAGCGCGTCGTGCACGGCGTTCTGCACCTGCCTGCCCTGGGCCCAGGGCCCGACCACACCCACGGCCAGCTGGGTGGTCTGCAGGCGGTCGCCGCTGCGTGCGTTGAAGCCGAAGCTGGCCAGCAGCACGCCGGCATACGGCCGGTCATCCTCGATCAGGTCGCGGCGGGTCGGGTCGGTGGGGGTGAAGATGGCCTGGCCGATGCTGAAGATCATGTTCTGCTGCTCGAACCTGCCGGGGTGCAGGCCTTCCAGGTACTGGTTCACCCAGCGCGCCATGCGCGGCAGGCACGGGTCGGCGGTGTAGTCGACCAGGTTCGGCGAGACCAGGGTCAGCTGCGCGCCGTTGGTATAGCCCTGGTCTTGGTGGCGGCCACCGAACAGGTCGTTGTCGACGCGGAAGCTGATCTGCGGCGGGTGGTCGCGCATCGCGTCCGGACCACATTGTTCGGCCGCCTGGGCCACCGGGGCTCGGGCAGCGGCCAGGAACACGAGTGCCGCCATCACAGACAACCGACTAAGCGCCAGTCTTTTCATGGGCTTGCTGCCATTTGACTCAATGTGAGGTTCAATTGAAGATCTAATGCGCTGTCGCAGTAGACCCGGAGGAAGGGGTTTGAGCCATACACCAGGCCATCAGCCGGCCGCACGCCAATTGCTTTCAAAGGCGGCGAATCCCTGCAGCAGTATCTAGCGCTCTTGGGCTCGCCCAGACGTTCGCCTGAGCAAGAGATCGTCCAGGCCCTCCCTAAGGATGCTCTGAACAATTCCTCGGCGACAATAGCGCAAGGTTCGACGGATGACGACGATGCAGCTGAGCTTCGGGGACGCGGAACACACGGGCAAGCGGAAGAAGACGCGACGCGAGATCTTCCTGGCGGAGATGGAGCAGGTGGTGCCGTGGAACGTATTGCTGGCGCTGATCGCACCGCACTACCCGAAGATGGGCCAGCGTGGCCGGCAACCGTACGCGCTGGCGACGATGCTGCGCATCCACTTTCTGCAGCAGTGGTACGCGCTGAGCGACCCGGGCATGGAAGAGGCGCTGTACGAGATGCCGGTGATGCGCCGCTTTGCCCGCCTGAGCGGGCTGGACAACATTCCGGACGAGACCACGATCCTCAACTTCCGCCGGCTGCTGGAGACGCATGATCTGGCGCCGCAGCTCCTGGAGCGCGTGAACGCGCACCTGGCGCGCAAGGGCCAGAGCTTGAAGGCCGGCACGATCGTCGATGCCACGATCATTGCGGCACCGAGCTCTACCAAGAACAGGGACGGCAAGCGCGACCCGGAGATGCACCAGACGAAGAAGGGCAACCAGTGGCACTTCGGGATGAAGGCGCACATTGGCGTGGACGAGGAATCGGGCCTGGTGCATCACGTGGAGTGCACAGCGGCGAACGTGAATGACGTGACGCAGGTGCACAAGCTGCTGCACGGCAAGGAAGATACGATCTGCGGCGACAGCGGCTACACCGGCGCGGACAAGCGCGAGGAGCTGCAAGACGTGGAGGCTGCGTTCTGGATCGCGGAGAAGCCCTCGAAGTTGCGAGCGCTGAAGAACAAGCGCGAGCGCAAGTACGCCGAGCGCTGGGAGCACTTCAAGGCCAGCCTGCGGGCGAAGGTGGAGCACCCGTTCCGGGTGGTGAAGCGCCAGTTCGGCTACACCAAGGTGCGCTACCGCGGCTTGGCGAAGAACACGGCGCAGGTGCTGACGCTGTTCGCGCTGTCGAATCTGTGGATGGCGCGGCGACGTCTGTTGCTGCCGACGGGGTAAATCCGTCTGTTGGACGGGGAAACCCGTCGAAAAGCGTCAGAAACGGCGCAAAATCGATCATATCGAGGTCGACTTGGCGCCTTGACGCTGAAATCCAAGTATCAGAGCGCTTTGATCAGACCTTCCCTAAGTGCCGCAACAGCCGGCGCCCCAGGTGCTGACCTAGACTGAAGGGCACGTCACCTCGCTGCGAAGCAACGTCAGCCGCTCAAGATGGACGTTTCAGAATCACAGTCAGTTTGTTGATCTCTGACTGAGAGAATGGCCACCCCGCCAGCAACTCCGCATCATGTGAGGTGGGGCATATGCGCTCGGCGGGCTCGCCAGATGCGTCCAGGAATGACTCCGGTCGCAGCGAGTTTTGTGGAAGGCTCCCAATCGCAGGGCTAGCCTCCGTGCTGAGTACGGAGGCACCACCGCACTAGCTACTTACGCCGACCTGTCCACGCCGAAATGGAGCTACGAAGCAATCTAATGGCCCAGACTGCGACAACCGACGCGCCGATGAGGCCTGTGACTGAGTCCAGCCATGTCACGTCCCAGATCATCCCCACGACAAGTGCAGTAATTGCGAGTGCCGTTACAGCGGTGTCCGTAGCGACGTGAAGATAGGCCGCACGAAGATTGGGACTCCTGCGCGCACCGGGCCCCTTCTCGTCAGCATGGCGCTCATGCGGAACGTGGCAGTGATCAACCGCAGCACCTTCGCGATGGTAGGCAGAATGTAGCCACCGCGCTGAGAATATATTTGTAATCAAACCCGCAACGGCGATGGCAAGCGCTTCTGAGTACTGAACAGCCTCTGGCGCATGGAGACGCTCCGTCGATTCATAGGCCATCGAAGCGGCAATCCAAAGCATGATCATCGCGCTTACGCTCGCCGCGATGAGCTCAACCGCTAGCACCCGAGCCGCGCGCTCTGGGCGGCTCTGATTCCGCTCAGCGTACCAAGCGATAGAAAGTGCGAACAGGAGTACCAGCACGTGAGAGCTCATGTGCCAGCCATCTGCGAGAAGAGCCATCGAGTTGAAGGCCCATCCTCCAGCAATTTCGACGGACATCATGACCGCAGTGAGAGTCGCGGCCTTCGTAATTGCCCGTGCGTTGCCGGTGCTCTGTACGCCCTGCAGAGTCCGCTCGTGCATTGCGTTGGGGGGAAGCAAGGACATGGTCGAAGACTCCAGGCTCTGAGCGAAAATGTATACGCCGGTGGCGTACTGTCAGGAAGTACCGCCCCTTGCATGCAAGGGGCGGCATTTACACTACTTATGAGAGAACGCCGCTGAGTCGTGCAGCATGCGCGGACAGCGCATCCATGAGCGGCGGGTTCAATACGTCGTACGGCTCCAGGGACAGAGCCTTCAGGCGGCTACGGACGCCGTCCATCTGTTCCGGCCTTGCGCCGCCGCCTTCGATGATCGAAGACACGAATGCGGCGAAGCGCGGTTCTTCCCAGCCCTTCTGTTCGGACAGTTCAACGTGAATGAAGTCCAGGCCGTAGAAGGCATGGGACTTGTTCTCGATGCGGCCAAACATGTGGACACCGCAGTCCTTGCACGCGTGGCGCTGGATGGTCGCAGCCGGATCGACAATCGCCAGCTTGTCGGCGTTCGCCGTGATCGAAACGGTATCGCGGGGAACGACACCGACCACGGAGAAGATGGCGCCTTCCGGCTTCCAGCACTTGGTGCAACCACAGGCGTGGTTGTGGGCCACATTGCTTGCGACGGAGATCTCAACCGGCTTGTCAGAGCACAGGCACTTCAGCGTTCCGCCCTTGAAGCCGGCGGTTCCGGCAACGACGCCGGAATCGACCGAGGGATGGATAGTTTGGTGTTGCATGGACTTAAACTCCTATTGTTGGAAGTGCAGCACCGGTTGCCCGGTGCTGCGGTGCATCAGTAGTTGATGACAGTACGAATGGACTTGCCTTCGTGCATGAGTTCGAAGGCTTCGTTGATTGCTTCCAGGCCCATCGTATGGGTCACGAACGGAGCCAGATCGATCTCACCCCGCATGGCGTCTTCGACCATGCCAGGCAGCTGGCTACGGCCCTTCACACCACCGAAGGCGCTGCCAATCCAGCGACGACCGGTCACGAGCTGGAACGGACGGGTGGAGATCTCCTGACCAGCACCGGCCACACCGATGACAACGCTCTGGCCCCAGCCGCGGTGTGCACACTCCAGCGCCGAACGCATCACATTGACGTTGCCGATGCACTCGAAGCTGTGATCGACGCCCCAGCCGGTCATCTCAACGATGACTTCTTGAACCGGACGGTCGTAATCCTTCGGGTTCACGAATTCGGTTGCGCCGAACTGCTTGGCCAACTCGAACTTGGACGGGTTGGTGTCCACTGCGATGATGCGACCAGCCTTCGCCTGACGAGCACCCTGGATCACCGCCAGGCCGATGCCACCGAGGCCGAACACGGCCACGCTGTCACCTTCCTGCACCTTGGCCGTGTTGTGCACCGCACCAATGCCAGTGGTGACACCGCAACCGAGCAGGCAGACGTGCTCCGGATTCGCTTCCGGATTGATCTTGGCCAGAGAGACTTCGGCCACGACGGTGTACTCGCTGAAGGTCGAGCAACCCATGTAGTGATACAGCGGCTGGCCGTTGTAGCTGAAGCGGCTGGTGCCATCAGGCATCACACCCTTACCCTGGGTGGCGCGTACGGCAACGCACAGGTTGGTCTTGCCGCTCTTGCAGAACAGACACTCACCGCATTCTGCGGTGTACAGCGGGATGACGTGATCGCCGGGCTTCACACTGGTCACGCCCTCGCCCACTTCGACAACGATGCCGGCGCCTTCATGGCCCAGCACCACCGGGAACAGGCCTTCAGGGTCATTGCCCGACAGGGTGAATGCGTCGGTATGGCAGACACCAGTGCTGGTGATCTTCACCAGTACTTCGCCCTTCTTCGGCGGAGCAACATCGATTTCGACGATCTCGAGCGGTTGACCGGGACCGAATGCAACGGCTGCACGGGATTTCATGTGAGTTCTCCTTGGGTGTAACGAGATAAGTGCGACAACGGTCTTTGGGGCGAGCTTGATCAGTGGTACATCGGGCGCGCCGCCCCTGGCGCCGGCTCTAGAACGCGTTTCAATCAGGTCGAATGCGCCTACAGCATTCTTCTTGGCGAGCTGTTGGGACCAAGTATTGGACTTCGATGGATTGCTGTATATGGAACAGATTGGATTTCATAATTCCTTGCGTTGGAATTATTGACTCGCAGCTCCGCCCCTCAGCTCGTCCGCATCAATGCAACTTGAGGCGAGGCTCCGTACTCCGTCCCAATGCGTCTGCCAGCATGCGCGCAACCACACGGCGTGTACCGAACAGGCTCCTCTGGTGCATGCGATACAGTGAGATGTAGAACATCCTGGCCAGCCAGCCCTCGACCTTGAATGACCCCATGAGGTTGCCCATCAGCGTGCCAACGGCACCCTCCCTCGACAGGGACACCAGCGATCCATAGTCTCGATAGGTGAAGCTGGGCAGTGGGCGTCCCTCGATACGGCGGGTAATTGCCAGCGCAAGGAAGTGAGCCTGCTGATGAGCGGCCTGTGCCCTTGGAGGCACGTTTGTACCGCTGCGTCCATTCGGGCAGGCTGCACAATCCCCGAATGCGAAGATGTTCGGATCCTGCGTTGTCTGCAGCGTTTCAGATACCTCGAGCTGGTTGATGCGATTGGTCTTGAGGTTCCCGAGGGATGCAAGGAAGACGGGAGCACGGATGCCCGCCGCCCATACCTTCAGCCTCGCAGCAACCTTGATGCCATTGGCGAGTTGCAGGCCCTCTTCATCCACCAGGGTGACAGCCGAGCCACACATGACACGAACGCCTTCATGTACAAGTCGCTCGGCTACCGGCAGGCTCACGCGCTCTGGCAGAGCTGGCAGCACTCGCGGACCAGCCTCGATAAGCGTGATCTTCAGATTCTCGGGAGAGATCTTGTCCAGCCCATAAGCGCTAAATTGCCTCGCAGCATCACGCAACTCGGCAGCCAGCTCGACACCGGTGGCACCGGCGCCGACGATCGCAACCTCCAGTGTTTCTGACTTGCCACGCGCTTGCGCGCCCATGTACTCGCTCAGCAGCCGCTTCTGGAAAGCAATGGCGGCATCGGGATCGTCCAGGAACAGGCAATGATCCGCTGCACCGGGAGTTCCAAAGTCGTTCGTTCCGCTACCCACGCTGATCACCAGGGTGTCGTAGGAGATCGAGCGACGGGGCGCAATAACGTTGCCCTCCTCATCGTACAGTGGGGCAAGCTCGATCTTTCTGGACTTCTGATCCAAACCCGTCATCCGCCCCAACTGAAACTGGAAGTGATTCCAGCTAGCCTGGGCGAGATAGTTGAGCTCACTTTCTGCGGCATCCAACGCGCCTGAGGCAACCTCGTGAAGAAGTGGCTTCCACAGATGCGTCATCCGAGCATCGACAAGAGTGACTTTTGCTCGCCCTGAGCGCCCGAGCTTCCGGCCCAGCTGCGTAGCCAGCTCCAGCCCTCCGGCCCCACCACCAACAATGACAATACGATGCATTTTGATTCCCCAGGTATTTGAGTTGCCAGCGACGCCCACGAGCACTTCATGGCCCAGGCATCTAGACGTTGGTTAGTTCAGGACCTCAACGGAATGGAAGCGGAGCTGACCATCCCAATCCTTGTCGACGGCTACCTGCGCTCGTGCACGGCTTGCCTCGAGCGCTGCGAAGTCAATGTCAGCAATCGCCCACTCCTGATCGTCGGAGGTCGCTGCGAGCACGCCGTCACTGGGGAAGCCATGGTCCATCGGTGAGAGGATCATTGCCTCACCGGTGTTGACATCAAGCGCTTCACTCCAGTCGGCGACGCCAGCGGTGACCGCCTTTGCCACGAACATCCGATTCTCAAGCGCTCGCGCTCGGCACCCAACATCGACACGGGTGGCACCGGCGTCGGTGTCGGTGCAACTTGGCACCAACAGCAAGCGCACCCCTGCCTCCTGCTGGAGGCGAACAGGAAGCGGAAATTCGCTGTCATAGCAAACCGCAATCCCGACACGCTTTCCGTCCTGCTCAAACGCCGCGATGCGATCGCCAGGCTCGATGACAACTGCCTGCTTCTCGAAGCCAGTAAGCTGAAGCTTGTCCTGCCATCCGCTGCGACCATCAGCTGTGAACCACCAGGCACGGTTGCGATACATCCCATGGGATGTTGCGGTGAGGATCGTTCCTGCCTGGATGGTCATTCCCAGTTCGACAGCCAAGGTGCTATAGAGCTCACACCATGCGCTCTGATAGATCTGGAGCGACTCCAGGGTGGACCTCAGGCTAAGCTGAAGAGCTTCTGGAAGAGTCGAACCCAGTTCCAGCGACAGGTATTCCGGAAGTACTGCAAGCTCAACTCCTTGTTCCCGTGCGTCATTCAGAATTCGGCGCTGGCGCGCAGCGAACTCGGCAAAGGTCTTCGGACGACCGATCACGTACTTAGCTGCTGCAATCTTCATGTAACGTCCTCCAAGGAACGGAGCCAAAGTGAAAGTGTCTGCTCGGTTTCGTGCGTGGCCCCATGCTGCCGCCAAGGAAGAGCGACCTTCATCGCGCTCTGTTGTGCATACCCACGGCGAGTCCAGAAGCCTTCATTGCTTCGATATCCAGGTGGCCTAAGCGGATCAGTCTCCGACCGAACCACCGACGCGAAAGAAGACCACTTGAAGCCCTTTCGTCGGGCTTGCTCCTCTCTTCGATCAAAGAAGACGTGGCCCAAGCCAGCTCCTCTGTACTCCGGCCTCAGTACGGACTCCCCGCAGTAGAAGACTTCTTCTGGCCGGGGACCGTGCTCCTGGAAGGGACGAATGAAAGCGGCATCGGCGCTCAACAAAGGAAGGCCAGTCGATGCACCTACAACGTCCCTTCCATCCCTGGCCAGGACAACGATGCCCCCGTCAGACGTCGCATAGTTGCGGAGGTAGTGACGCTCATAGTCCATGTCTCCTTCGTACAGGTAGGGATAGCTACTGAATATCTCGATCCGCAGCTGAGCGACGCGATCGAGCCAGTCCTCGATTTCGGTGCCGACCAGTACCTCTACTCGCACGTTGGTAGCCATTTCAGGGCGCCTTGTGGACCTGGGAAATCCAGTCCTCCAGGTTGTAGTAGTTGGTAACGCGCGCAATCTTTCCATCACGGATGTCAAAGAACGCGCCACCGGGAAGAACATAGATCTGCCCTGCCGCTGCAGGGAGACCTTCGTCCGTGTGGTGGTAGAGTCCGTGCACCACGTACTCCGCGCCGGCACGCGCACCATCGCTGCTGTACATCACCACGATGTCGTGAAGCTGCTCGCTGTAGCAGGAATCCATGCGGCTCAGGAACGCGCGGAATGCGTCGATCCCTACTTCGCGATTCCCCTGATTTAGATCGTGCACAACGTCATCAGTGAGCATCGAGAGCATCGCGTCGCGATCACCGCGGTTGAATGCCTGGTAGTACTCTTCGATGTAGTTGAACTTGCTCATCAGGTTCTCCGGTCAGGTGAGGGTGTGGAGGAATTCTGGAGATCTGAAGAATTGTTGTATATGGAATTGATAGGATTTCATAATTCCCTGAAATGGAATAATATGAGCCCAACGACCACGGGGGCCTTGAGATGAACAGCGAGCTGGATCTTCTAAAGACGTTTAGGGCCGCGGCTGAGGCGCCGAGCTTTCGTGAGGCCGCTGTTCGACTGGGAAGCTCTCCTCAGGCCATCACCCGAGCGATACAGGCCCTTGAAAGTCATTACGGGGAGCTGTTGTTCCACCGAAGCACACGCCAGGTTCGCATCACGGCCTTTGGGGAGGATCTCTTACATCAGCTGCGGCCGGCGCTTGAGGGCCTAGACAAGCTGTGGCGCCCGCGAACCAAGGCGACGGCCTCACAGATTGTGGGCACAGTCCGAATTAGTGCCCCTCACAGCATGGGCTCCAGGGCAGTTCTTGCCGCCTTGGATACAGTGACCCAAAGTCACCCGGGAATTGTCTTGGACGTTCGCTTAAGCGATCGGGTTGCAGACGCTGTCGATGAAGGGATCGATGTCGGAATCCGCGTCGGCTTCATGCGTGATAGCAGATTCATTGCGAAGAAGGCAGGAGAGATGCGACTGCACATCGTTGGCTCCCCCGCACTTGTAGAGAGAATCGGAGCACCAGCGGAGACTAGCGAGCTCTCGCGGTTTCCACTGGTTGCGTCGGTGGACATCAATACAGGCAGGCCCTGGCCCTGGTACCTGGCTGGAGGCGTACAGGTGGCGCCGACAGCACCGGCCTTCATTGCAGACAATGCCGACATGGAGATGGCAGGGGTCATTGCGGGCTTGGGGTTTGCCCAACTTGCTGATTACATGGCTGCCCCACTCATTCAGTCAGGTGTTCTGCAGCGTGTGATGGAAGAATTCGATCCTGCCCCGTGGGGCTTGTACGTCTATCGGCCACAACGCGGCCCAGTCTCACCTCGCGTCAGAGTAGTTTTCGATGCACTCCATTCCGCCGTCGGAGCACTACCGAGCCTTATGCAGATGACGCCCTCCCCCACCTCGGCCCTAACGCCATCCAAAGCAGGGAAGCGCTAACGCCGAGTCGCTTGGCCTCTCTCTGATACGGGATCTGGCCACCATGAGCGCCAGGGACGCTCATGGTGGCCAAAAGAGCGTCGGGTCAACCCGCGCGGGCGAGTTCCTCAGCCAAGAAGGGGGCGGTGCGGCTTCTCTTCACGCGAGCGACCTGTTTTGGAGTTCCTGCCGCCACGATCTGCCCGCCCGCATCACCGGCACCTGGACCCACGTCGATTACCCAATCCGCCTGAGCAACGGCGCGCATGTCGTGCTCGATCATGACCACCGTATTGCCGGAATCAACGAGCCGCTGGAGCTGCACAAGCAGCCTATCCGCGTCCGAGGCATGGAGGCCCGTAGTAGGTTCATCCAGGACATACAGTGTCCGCCCGCGCTGGCTCCGTTGAAGCTCTGTGGCCAGCTTGATTCGCTGCGCTTCACCACCCGATAGCTCGGTAGCCGGCTGGCCCAGTCGAAGGTATCCAAGGCCGATCTCCTTCAGCAACTGAAGTGGGCGAGCGATCGCGTCCTCATCGCCAAAGAATTCACGTGCATCCTCGACAGTCATCCGCAGAACGTCTGCAATGTTCTTACCGTTCCAAAGCACCTTCAGCGTAGCCTCGTTGTATCGCGCACCGTGGCACGTTGGGCACGGTGCATAGACGCTAGGCATAAACAGCAGCTCGACGCTCACGAATCCCTCCCCTTCGCACGTCTCACAACGTCCCTTGGCCACGTTGAAGGAGAATCGACCTGCGTCGTAACGTCGACGCCGCGCATCTGGTGTTGCGGCAAACAGCTTTCGAACATGATCGAAAAGGCCGGTGTAAGTCGCGAGATTCGATCGCGGCGTCCGTCCGATTGGCTTCTGATCAACCTGGACGAGACGCTGAATAGCATCGACATCTCCGCCGAGGTGTCCCCCTGTCGTCTCGATGACGGTTGGCCCGTCTGCTGCCCCCGTTTCCACCGCGTCGTCCTCAGGCTCGTGCCCAAGTTGAAGCATCATCAGCTCCGGCAACGCCTGGGCGACGAGGCTGGACTTGCCCGATCCCGAAATCCCGGTCACCGCGGTGAGGATGCCCAAAGGTATCTTTGCATCAATGCGCTTCAGGTTGTGACGCTGGATGCCCTGAAGTTCCAGCCAACCACTCGCTTGACGCTCTTGGCCACTAGGGGGCGGGACCTTGTCAAAGAGGTACAACGCGGTACGTGACTCGTCGATGTCACGAAGACCATCCGGCTCTCCACTGTAGAGCACTTTGCCGCCCCGCTCTCCCGCCTCAGGCCCAACATCCACCAACCACTGGGCACGGCGCATCAGCTCCAGATCGTGCTCCACAACAAATACGGAATTACCACCGTCGCGGAGGCGGTCCAAGGCGTCATAGAGAGCCTGGCTGTCGGAGGGATGAAGGCCTGCCGACGGCTCGTCCAACACGTACACCACGCCAAAGAGCAGCGAGCTCAACTGCGTGGCGAGTCTCAATCGCTGCAACTCGCCAGCGGACAATGTCGGCGTAGCGCGATCCAAAGTTAGATAACCAAGCCCAAGGCCACGCAACTGACTGATTCGGCTCATCACTCCACTAGCGAGGCGCTGCGCGGCCAGGCGCTTCTCTTCCGACAGCGCTGAGGTGCGGCGGACGTCAGGAGACACCGCGTGGACCGCCCGCCCACTGGCCGCCCTATCGGCGCGATCACGACGGGTGGCCTCCTTGTTCGCCTTCCCCCCGCCAGCATGAGCACTGAAGTCTCCTCGAGAAATGGGCTCGAGCAGGGACGCCAGTTGGTCAAGAGGCATCTGCATGAATTGACCAATGTCCACACCCGCAAATGTCACTGACAGCGACTCTGCCTTAAGGCGCTTGCCATGGCAGGTGGGACAAAGCTTTCCCTCCATGTATCGCGATACGCGGCGCCTCATCAGGGCACTTTGCGTGTTAGCAAACGTGTGCAGGACATACCTACGGGCGCCAGTGAAGGTTCCCATGTAGCTTGGCTCAGTCTTACGCTTCAGGGCCGCACGCGTCTCCGCTGGCGTGAACCCAGCATAGACCGGCACAGTGGGCGACTCCTCGGTAAACAGAATCCAATCGCGGTCCTTCTTGGGAAGGTCCTTCCAAGGTCTATCAATGTCGTAGCCCAGCGTCACCAGAATGTCGCGAAGGTTCTGCCCGTGCCATGCAGGTGGCCACGAAGCAATGGCACGCTCACGGATGCTCAGCTTTGGATCCGGCACCATGAGGGCCTCTGTCACCTCGTACACATGGCCAAGGCCATGGCAGGTCGCGCATGCGCCCTGGGGAGTATTGGGTGAGAAGTCCTCGGCATAGAGCATAGGCTGATCAGCCGGATATGCTCCCGCGCGGGAATACATCATACGAATGAGGCTGGATAGCGTGGTGACGCTACCCACCGAAGATCGCGCATTGCTGGCACCACGCTGCTGCTGCAGTGCTACCGCTGGCGGGAGTCCATCGATGGAGTCAACATCAGGGACGCCTGCTTGATCGATTAGGCGTCGAGCATAGGGAGCAACGGACTCAAAGTACCTCCTTTGAGCTTCCGCATAGATTGTCCCGAATGCAAGAGATGACTTCCCGGAACCGGATACACCGGAAAAGACGACCAGTGCGTTGCGAGGAATTGAGACATCAACGTCTCTAAGGTTGTTCTCACGCGCACCGCGCACCTCTACAAGGCCGCTTGCTGCGACACTGCAGGAAGCTTCACCGAATGTGGCGTTTGGCATGTGCATGTCTCTGTAGGTTGTAGACGTTAAGTTCAGCTGGATCACTGGCCCGAAGAGGGATCGGCTTCGGTTTGCGATGCCTCTTCATCCAAGGCTCGCTGCCATGCCTGTCTCTCAGCCAAGGCGCGCTCAGCTCCCCGATCAGTGGGCCGATACCAGTTCGGCCTCTCCACACCCTCCGGCAGGTACGTCTGTCCAGCTGCGTAGCCGTCTGGCTCATGATGCGCGTAGCGATATGCTTGTCGATACCCCATCTGCCTCATAAGCTTCGCTGGAGCATTCCGAAGATGCATGGGAACTGGTAATGATCCGTGCTCCTTGACGAAGGCCCTTGCTAGATCCCAAGCCGCATAGGACGCATTCGACTTGGGGGAGAGCGCCAGATAGGTCGCAGCCTGGGCCAAGACAATTTCACCTTCAGGAGAGCCAAGTCGCTCATACGCCTGCGCAGCGTGGATGGCCAAGTGCAGAGCGCCCGGATCAGCATTTCCGATATCTTCGCTTGCCATAACAATCATTCGACGTGTGACCTGGCTCACGTCCCCGCCCCCATCCAGGATGCGCGCTAGCCAGTAGAGGGAGGCGTCGGGATCAGAGCCACGCAGTGATTTGTGAAACGCGGAGAGCTGCCAATAGAACTCGTCCCCACCCTTATCGAATCGACGCAGTGACGGGCTGGTGGAGCGCTTGGCAAACTCAAGATCCACCTCTTCCACCCGCTTCTCAGAGGCCGCAGTTGAGACCTGCTCGAGAAGATTCAGGAATCTGCGGCCATCACCATCAGCGAAGCCCTTCAGCAGCTGCAATGCGGGATCGGAGAGGTCAACGCCTCGCAAGTGAGGTCTGGCGCGTTCGTAGAGCTTCTCAAGATCTGCGTCAGACAGAGGCTCAAGTGTGTACACCTGCGCGCGCGAAAGCAGCGCCGAGTTAACGGCCAGTCCTGGATGCTCTGTGGTGCCGCCCACCAGCGTGAGTAGCCCTGATTCAACGTGAGGTAGCAGCGCATCCTGCTGGGCCTTGTTGAACCGGTGAATTTCGTCGACGAAAAGTACCGTGGAGCGACCGCGTACGTCGAGTTCGGCCCGCGCATCATCAATGGCCTGCCTGATGTCCTTTACCCCGGCGAGTACGGCGGAGATCGCAATGAAGTGACTGTCAGTCACCATCGCTGCGAGGCGCCCCAGGGTGGTCTTACCGACGCCCGGGGGCCCCCACATGATGAAGGAGTGCAGACTTCTTGCTTCAAAGGCAAGACGCAAAGGCTTCCCCGGCCCCAGCAGGTGCTGCTGCCCAACAAACTCGTCGAGAGACTTCGGTCGTAGCAGTTCGGCCAGGGGTGCCCTTGGTTTCGCTGTGAATAGATCTGCCAAGGTGTTCTCCTTCGGGAGGTCAGTTGCGAGTATGCATTCGGAGCTTCTTGGCCCCTATTTCAGCTTCCCATCCAATGAGCCGCTTGTGGCATTGCTTGCTTTATCACGGAGGATGATGCGAGCTCCTCTGTATCCAACGCTGTGATTCCATACCCAGCTCATTGCAACGCTCAGGCGATTTCGCACTCCGATAAGGAAGTAGATGTGAGCGAGCTTCCAGATCCACCATGCGATTCCTCCGCTCAGCTTTAGCTTCCCCATATCGATTACTGCAAGGCTGCGTCCAATCGTGGCGAGGTTGCCCTGGTGCCGGTACTTGAATGCAGCGGTCCTCCGCGCCCCTGTTATCAGCCCTTCAATCTGGCCCGCGACGTACTTGCCTTGTTGCTTGGCCGCCGGCGCGATTCCAGGAACGGTCTTTCCGTCCGCAGTGGCTGATGAAGCAGTGTCCCCAATCACGAAGATGTTGGGGGAACCAGGCACCGTTAGATCAGGGCCGACGATTGCGCGCCCCGCCCGATCTGATTCGGTGTCGAGCCAACGTGCGGCTGGAGACGCCTGAACTCCGGCTGCCCAGACGATTGTGGATGCCGCCAGCTTCTTGCCATTGAGCATCACCCCATCAGAGGCGCACTCTGTGACAGGTGCCCCCAACAAAACGGATACCCCAAGCTTCTCGAGGGCGCGCCTCGTGTACTCGGAGAGCTTTTCAGGAAAGACAGGAAGCAGCCGCGGACCCGCTTCAATGAGAAATACCCGGGTTTTGCTGGGATCAACTGACCGAAAGTCATCCTGCAGCGTGCCTCGCGCCAGCTCCGCGATGGTTCCGGCAAGCTCGACACCTGTAGGCCCACCACCAATGATCACAAAGGTTTGAAGGGCTTCTCGAACCTCGGGATCATTGCAGAGCTCCGCTTGCTCGAACGCGCTCAGGATCCTGCCTCGAATGGTTGTTGCATCCTCCAGGCTCTTCAGGCCTGGAGCGTACTTCGACCATTCGTCATGCCCAAAGTAGGCATGTGTCGCTCCCGTAGCGAGCACAAGGGTGTCGTAAGGGTATCGAGTGCCGTCCTGAAGGATCACTTGGCGGGCAGCTTTATCCACACCCTCGACCTCCGCCATGAGGGTCCTCACCTCCGGGCGGTCACGGAACAGATAGCGGATCGGCCATGCAATCTCCGACGGTGACAGTGACGCACCAGCTACCTGGTAGAGCAGCGGCTGGAACAAGTGATAGTTCCGCCGGTCAATGATTGTTACATCGACATCCACTCCTTCAAGGTGCGTGGCGGCCTCCAGTCCGCCGAAGCCCGCCCCAACGATCACAACTTGATGACGATTTCTGGAGGTCTTGATCACGGCAGCACTCCCTAATTAGGTGCTCAGTGCCGATGCGTGGTGCCTGAGGTGATCGGCAATGAAGCTGGAGATGAAGTAGTAGCTATGGTCGTAACCATCGCGAAGGTTCAGCGAAAGCGGATGATTCGCCTTGGCGCATGCATCTCGAAGCAGTTCAGGGCGAAGCTGATTCTGCAAGAAGTCATCACTGAGCCCTTGATCCACCAGTAGGGGCAGGCGCTCCTTTGCATCTGCAATCAGCTCCACGGCGTCATACTGCCGCCACTGCTCCTGATCTCCCCCCAGGTAGGCCGAAAACGCCTTCTGGCCCCAAGGAACCTGGGTGGGCGCCACTATCGGAGAGAAGGCGGATACGCTGCGATAGCGACCTGGGTTTCGCAAAGCGATGACCAAGGCACCGTGGCCGCCCATTGAATGGCCGCTAATTGAGCGAGCCTGGCTAACAGGGAAGTTCTTCTCAACGAGAGCAGGCAGCTCACTTACAACGTAGTCATACATGCGGTAGTGGTCAGACCACGGTGCCTCGGTGGCATTGACGTAGAACCCCGCGCCTTGGCCGAGATCGTAAGCTGGATCATCCGCGACGGACTCTCCGCGCGGACTTGTATCCGGAGCAACGATGGCAATGCCATGCTCAGCAGCGAGCTGCTGCACTGCAGACTTGGTGATGAAGTTCTGCTCTGTGCACGTCAGGCCAGAGAGCCAGTAGAGAACAGGTACCGGGCCGCTGGACGCCTGCGGAGGGAGATAGACTCCAAACTTCATGGTGCAACCAAGGCTGGATGATTCATGCTGGTAGACGTCCTGCCATCCACCGAAGCTTGCGTGACGCTCAATGCGTTCCATTGTTCTTTCCTCTGAATTGAATTTGATAGGCCATCTATCGCGAATCGAATGTGGCCTTAAGCGAGGCTTTAGGCCTTGTCCTCGACTGCCGAGTCACCGTGTGCATGCCTAATCCTTCGGACAATCCACCAAATCAGCAGCAATACAGCGGGAACCAAGATCGCAGTGACGGTTGCTGCGATGTCATGCGTCCCAGGCAAACCCTTGAGCAGGTATGCGAGAAGACTCACGACGTAGTACGAGATGGCGGCCACCGACAAACCTTCCACCGTCTGCTGCAGGCGCAGCTGAACCTTCGCCCGTTCATTCATGGACGCCAGTAGGTCGCGGTTCTGCCGCTCGAGCTCAACATCAATCCACGACCGAAGGAGCGAGATTGAGCGCGTCAACTTGTCTGAGAGCTTCCCCTGTCGCTCCTTCACTGACTGGCAAGTTCGCATGGCCGGTGCAATCCTTCGATACAAGAAGTCCGCCCAGGTGCTATAGCCGGCAACTTGATCCTCCGCCAACGCATCCAGTCGCTCTTCAACAATTTCGTAGTAAGCCCGACTTGCACCAAACCTATAGAGATTTGCCGCGGCGTCCGCCTCCAACTCTGCAGCCAAGCTGGTCAAATCCGAGAGGAGTACGTCACTGTCACGACGTCCACCGGAGGCCCTGCGCATCTCTTCAGTAATTGCAGCCAGACGCGCCTCCATGCGACGAAGATTCGACGTCATGGAGCGAGTCAGCGGTAGCGCTAGCAGGGCAAGCGTTCGGTATGTCTCGACCTCGAGCAGTCGTTGTGCCAGCGCCCCTGCCCGCGCCGGAGTCAGGCCGCGATCAAGGATGAGCATGTGGGTTAGCCCTTCCTCGTCTTGCCGGAAGTCGGTCACAATGGCCGCGGCACCGTTCTCAACCAGCGAATAGCAGCGGCTGACGGGATCAAAGCAATCTATTTCCTTCTCCGCCTCCGCGGTCCAAGGCAAAAGCCTGACGCTAACAGCCGAGATCACGGGTCCTGGCGGCTTGAATCCCTGTCTAAACGGGTTGTCCCCACAAGGCTCACCTGTTTCTGAGCTCAGTGGTGCGCTCCAGAGGTAGGAAGAGAACTCAGTGTGCTTCTCGCAGTGCAGATCGCCCTCATTCCACGTAAGCGCGTGATGAGGTGTGGTGTGATCCTCGACTGCAGCCCCCATACGACCTGAAAGATCGTCGATCGCGGCACGATCTCGACTCATGTCCCCTTCTGTCATGAAGGAGAGCTGGAGAAGGCTTCGCGGAGACTGGGTGAGCAGGTGCGGTCGCGCATGGACTTCCTCAACGGCGGCGCGGCGGTCCGCGTGCGCCGGCATCCCATATACGTAGCCTTCTGCTGGCGTGCCTGCAGCTTGGCTCAGGCCGGATGGGTCATTCATACATAGCCTCAAGAATGGATGATCTTCTAAACACCGCTCACGGGAGGTCTATCACTTGCTTGTGCGATAGCTCAGCGAAAGGTCGCGTGGTGGAACCGGCTCTGGTGTAGGGCGGTAGTGGGAACCACAACAAGCTGGGAGGACGGCACCGCATAGATCGCAGGCCCTTGCTCTCCCACCTTCCAAGCCAGGCGCGGACCACATGGGAGTCGCAACGAGGCTGGAAGCTCACTTCAAAGGGCCTGCCATGACTCAGTCAGATGCGGAAGGCAACGATGCCGACAGAGATTGCCCGCCCCAAGAAATACAGACAGGCACAACTCGACTGACATCATCCAGCATGCCTTGGAGCCTCCTGGAAAGGCCTCAACGTCCTAGTCGTGACGCCCTAACCCACGAAGGGGTTAGGAATGGCGGGTTCTACTTGGAAATGAAGTAGTTCGGACACCCATAGATTGCCTCCTCTACTTAGTACTAGCGCCATCAAGCAATGTCGCGAACTGACTAACGGAGATAGGAGCGGACAATAGAGATGGTCTCGTCAATCGACTTCCTTTGAGAGTCGGTGTGGGTGTCGCTATGCGGGAACTCTTCACGCAGATAGCTCTCCAGAACCGTCGCCATCAAACCATTGACCGCCCCGCGCACAGCAGCAAGCTGCTGAAGTACTGCAGCACATTCCGCCCCGCTCTCCAGAGCCTGCTCCAATGCAGCCACCTGTCCGCTGATCCGACGTACGCGGGTAAGGGCCTGCTTTTTCTCCCGAGGGCTGTGAGGCATTGCGCACCTGTCCGTATCACATGAGGGAACGATACTATACTCCCCGATAGTATGCAAGCTAGCAATCTGGGAGGGTCTTTAACTCCGTCAACTGAGTCTGCGCCTGATTTCGAGCAGCCGCCAGAGGCCAGTGAAAGGCCCCTCTCGCCCCACCCGCACACCAGAAAAGGCGGGCTCCTGCAGGAGCCACGCCCCACCACTCGGGAGAGTGGTTACATGTAGATGAATTGGCGGTATAGCTTGTCTAGCTCCAGCCTGACGAACTCGATCTCCTCCTCGTCCCCGGCATCAGAGAGATCCAGAAGCTGTCGCTCCTTTGATGTAATTCGATCACAGAGATCTTTTAGGCTGGCGCAGAACTCCGCTGAATGGGCATGCGACCGGTCAGGGCGAGCCTCTGTTGATCCCAACATTCCGCGAGACGTTGACGGGGTGATGCCGAACTCCTCATTGAACGCGATCTGATGCTGTCGCCTGTCATCAGTCTCAGAAATGGCCTGCCGCATCGCACTGGTGATCGTATCGGCATACATGATCGCCTTACCGCGCGAGTTTCTTGCAGCTCGTCCAATCATCTGAATGAGGGCCTGGCTCGACCGAAGGAAGCCCGCCTGGTCCGCATCAACGATAGCGACCAGAGAGGCCTCGGGAATATCGAGCCCCTCTCTCAGCAGGCTGATACCCACTAGCACATCGAACTCGCCGGCCCTCAGCCCATTGATGATCTCAACTCGATCCTCTGCCTTGATATCCGAGTGCATGTACTTCGCACGCACCCCTTGATCCTCGAGGAACTCGCACAGCTCCTCAGCAGACACCTTTGTCAGCGTGGTCACCAAGACCCTGTCGCCCTCTCGTACACAACGGGCGATCTCTGACAGAAGATCGCGCCTGTAGCCCTCCCTCGGCCTCACCTCTACCAGCGGATCGAGCAAGCCAGTGGGCCTGATGAGCTGGTCAATCAATCTTCCCTTGGATCTCCCAATCTCATAGGCGCCAGGCGTAGCCGAAACGAAGATCGTCTGGGGCTTGATGGCTTCAAACTCAGAGAAGCTAAGCGGTCTGTTGTTCATTGCCGAAGGTAGACGGAACCCGTACTCGATTAGAGTCTCCTTCCTGCTCTGATCGCTCCTGAACATTGCCGCGATCTGAGGAACCATGACGTGCGACTCGTCAACAAATAGCAGGCCATCCTTCGGGAGGTAGTCCATGAGCGTCGTCGGCCTAGCTCCTGACGGCTTTGAGTTCAGGTAACTGGAGTAGTTCTCCATGCCAGAGCAATATCCCAGCTCCCTCATCATCTCCACGTCGTTCGTGATCTTCTCGTAAAGCCTATTTGCCTCAACGATTCGACCAGATGCGTTGAGCTCCGCCACCCTGGCCTCCAAATCCTTGAGGATGGCCTTCGTAGCCTCATTGATTTCTGTTTTGGGGCTTGCGAAGAGTGTCTTTGGAGAAACGAGGTAGCGCGTCTCATCGCCAAGCTTCTTCCCTGTAACCGCATCAATCCAGATGAGCGACTGCACTCTCCCCTCGTCCGTGAGCTCTACTCTAATTGCCTTGTACTCAGAGTCGGCGGGAAAAATATCGACCACATCGCCAGACACACGGAACGTGCCACGCTTCAGGGTCCGCTCAGTCCTGTCGTACTGAAGCGATGCAAGCCGACGCAGGAAGTCCCTCTGATCCAGCTCGATTCCAAGCGCAAGCTCAACCTGCAGATCCCGGTAGCTCTGTGGGTCTCCCAGTCCATAGATTGAGGACACCGAAGCGACAACAATCACGTCTCTACGCTCAATCAGAGACTTCGTAGTCGATAGTCGAAGCCTCTCAAGGTGATCATTGATGGCTGAGTCTTTCTGGATGTAACGATCGCTACCTGGGATATAGACCTCTGGCTGGAAGAAGTCGTAGTAGGAAACGAAATACTCCACGGCGTTCTCGGGGAACAGCGCCTTCATCTCCCCGTAGAGCTGAGCAGTCAACGTCTTGTTTGGCGCAAGAATGAGCGTGGGTCGCTTCAGCCGATGGATCACATTGGCCATCGTGAAGGTCTTCCCTGACCCTGTAATTCCCTTCAAGGTCTGATGTGTTGCTCCCTCCTCGATGCCAGCAATCAGCCTGGCAATCGCCTCGGGCTGATCCCCCGCCGGCGTATGATCCGAATGCATCACGAACATATCTGTTGACATCACTCTTGCTCCTGCTGGCTCAATTTTTGATCGTTATGGAAGTTAAAGCCGTCTAGAATATTCCGCCGCATACGTGCGGACAGAATCGGATGAGCGACACGAATGCTACCTTTGGGCAAGTTCTTTCCAGGTGAGCCTCGTAATCCATGGCTGACTGACGCTAGGGCATGAGCTTGCCTGCTGGAAAATGCCGGAGCGGCCTTACAAGTGCACCGACCTTCCTCCGCTCACACCTCACTCCTCCCTACGTGGCTGCTGCACTGGCTGCTGTACCGACTCCTGATCGACCACAGTCAGGGCCAGCGTAGACATTAGCTCTGTCTCGATCGTCCTCTTCATTGAGTAGATCGGGAGCGCGTTCGGCGCGGAACTGAATGGCTCCTCCAGCTGACGGCCCAGCGCATCGAGACCAAAAAACGTGTACGCCACAATGAGCACCGGTAGAAAGGTCCACCACCCCAATGTTCCTGCCAGCGCAAAAGGAAGCGTTGTGCAGAATACGATCGCAGTCCGGTGAAGCAGCAGCGAATACGAGAATGGAATCGGAGTATTGAGTATCCTCTCGCACCCACCTTGGATACGAGCCAAGTTGGCAAGCTGCTTATCCAGCACCGAGTACTGAATCGAGTCGATCCTTCCCTCATGAGCCAGATGGGCAAGCTTCAAGCCAATGCCCTGGAGCACAGCGTCCGTCGGATTCGGGCCTTGTGATGCCTTGCCAATATCCCACCAAGGTGCGATCGCATGGGCTTCGTCGGCCCGGCGCAGTCGAGAATAGAGGCCCGCACTGAAGCCACACAGGCCTCGCAGGATCTGTGCTCGGCTGTTTGGATCCAGCAGGGACGTCTGCCTGGCTATCGAGCGACACGCTATGACCAGGTCACCCCAAAGGTGCCTCGCCTCCCACCATCTGGAGTAGCAAGCGTTGTTTCGAAAACTCATGAATACGGAAAGTGCGATACCAATGAGCGTGAACGGAACGGCACTGAAGCGAGCAAAGATTCCTGGATGCTCCGTTGATGCGAGCACCGCTCCTGCGGTCACAATGCTAATCAGTAGTAGATGCAATGCGATCCTGGGCAGGATGGTACCCCTGACGGCAAACGCAACGTCCCACAACGTCGGCTGCCTTCGCATTCTCGTTTCAACATCTGGGAGACGGTGTGTCATGCCAACCTCTGATTCATTGATCGACTGCTGGCGTCGATACGCCCAGGCAACAAATTCCTTCCACTTGAGTTCGAAATGCGAATGACATCACGCCGTTCGCATGACACTGCTACAGCAGGTCTAAAGCAGTTCATCGTCGGCAGCCTCGGGCATCCATAGTTCAATGACCGTCCCTGTCAGGCCGGTTCTCTCCACAGACAGGCTGCCACCGTAGCGGTTGGCAAGCATCTGACTGATGGAAAGACCCAGCCCGGTACCTTGACGATGTTTGGTCGTAAAGAATGGCTCAAAAATTCGGACCAGAATATCCTGAGGAATGCCGCTTCCAGTATCTGAGACTCGCAAAGCGACGCCAGGGTGACCATGAACGTCGTCAACGTCCAACGTCGCCAATCCCAGCGTTCCGCCCTTCTGCATCACATAGATTGCATTGATCATGAGGTTCACAAGAATTTGCTGCAGCTCGCCCCGATTGCCCGTTACGAGCCGTGTGGACAGGAAGTTCTCCTCTATCTTCACGGGATGGCGCTTGATGAGGTGTTGAATCAGGGGCAGCGTCTCCAACATCAGCGTGGCAGGCTCTAGCAGCTCACTATGACCGGAGTACTCACTGGGCTTGGAGAACTGCAGCAACTTGGAAACAATGGTGCTGATACGCCCAATCTGATCCTCAATGAGGTCAATCTCTTCTCCAAACCCTTGACCCTCGGGCTCCCTGATCGAGTCACGCAGAAGCTCGAGGTTCCCCTGCATGACGGCAAGCGGATTGTTGATCTCGTGCGCTATTCCTGCTGCGATCTCGCCAATTGTTGCCAGCTTCTCAGTGACAATCAGGTGCTGGGTCGTCTCTTCCAACCGTCTATTGGCTAGTGCGAGACCAGCAGTTCGCTCCTCTACCCTGGAATTGAGCTCCTCGTTCCAGGCGACCAGCTGTCGTTCCTTCTCTTCCAGCTGACAGAGCAGCTGGTCCAAGTGCGAAGCGACACGTCCGATTTCATCATTGGATGCCCCTGCTCCGGAGCGAGCACTGCGGTCACCCGCCTTGACCCGTCCAATTGCCTGATCCATCCGCTCAAGTGGCTTGAACACGCCGCGAGCGATGTACAGAAAAAGGGGTACGGTGATGACTGCAACAAGCAGGCAACCGAACACGATCGCTCCGATGGAGTTTCGACGGGCGGTGGTGAATGGCTTCTCCAGAAAGCCCACGAAGAGCATACCAATGGGTACGCCCCGGCCATTGAGAATGGGCATATAGCCGGCAATGTACCAATCATTGACTACG
Source organism: Stenotrophomonas sp. STK17_22 (assembly GCF_051983905.1). Taxonomy (NCBI): domain Bacteria; kingdom Pseudomonadati; phylum Pseudomonadota; class Gammaproteobacteria; order Lysobacterales; family Lysobacteraceae; genus Stenotrophomonas; species Stenotrophomonas sp. STK17_22. The sequence goes on along the minus strand of NZ_CP197010.1, from coordinate 2,468,798 downwards.
TAGGCTCTTGCCTGCCAGGTCTTTCCCTGGCCCAGCACGGCCTCGGCCACTTCAGAAGACACCCGTGTCCCCGACGCTGGGTTCCCTCCCGCCAACAACGCGTTGGTGCTGATGCGGGTATCACCAAGGAAGATGGAGGCTATCCCTGTTGCGCCAGTACGCAGGGCCTTATCTCGGTAGACAAGGTCAGTGATCTGCTTGATGAATTCGGTGTTGTGGTTCAGCAGAGTACCCGCAATCAAGACGCCGACCTGATTGTTTGGCAGTGCAACCGGCGTTGCAGCTTGAATCATTAGGCCCCGCTTCTCACTCTGGGCCGAATCGACAGGATTCCTTGCGTTATGCGGACGAATGACCTCGGCCCGTGCGGCGAGCTTTGGGGAGATCTCCATCAGATCGTCCCGGCTTACCACCCCCACCTCCACGCTGGACGCTCCCTTCAGGGCCTTTTCGATGACTGACCAGTCCAAGTCAAGCTCAGCTGGCGAGGCCGGCTCGCTACTAGCCAACAAGCGACCGTTTGAATCCAACAGTGCGATGAAGTCTAGTGAACCACCTTGGACTTTCGACGCTAGTAGGCTGCCAAGCTCTGCATTCTTGTTGACCCCCTGGCTAATGACGCCATGGAAGCTCTGCGAATCAGCAATCGCAGCCAGCGTCGCGCGGTCGTTGACGAGCAGCTGGTTCATGTACTGTCCCGCAACTTTCAGGTCCCCGCCAACCTTCGAGGCGAGCAGTCGGTCGAAGCGCAAATCCCATTGGTAGATGAGTCCGCCGACGATAGCCGGCAGGATCACAAACATTGGAAGGATCGCGATTAGAAGCAGGCGGAAGCGAACTGAGCGCGCTCGGTTCATTGCAGATTCCTAGGCTAATACATTCCAACTGGAGCACTTACGATCAATCGTCTTTCGCGATATGCCCAAGATCGTGGCCGCTCTTTCGCGATCTCCGCCAGTCTCACGAAGCACTGCAAGGATGTGCCTGCGCTCGACCTCCGAGAGCAGCCGGCTTCGTGGGTCAGAGAGTGACTCCAACCGCTCAAGCTGAGTCGGAAAGTGTCCGAGTATCAGGCTACGCTCAACGTAGTTGTGAAGCTCGCGGACGTTCCCGGGCCACGAGTAGCTCTGAAGATATGCCCGGGTCCTTTCGTCGATCGGAATCGGTTGAAGGCCAAGCTGCAGCCCCAGCTCACGCATGAAGCCCGCCGCCAGCTCCAACACATCAGCGCCGCGGTCATGAAGGCGAGGAAGCGACACCTCGAGAACGTTGATGCGATAGTAGAGATCCGAACGGAATGTTCCATTCTTCACTTCCGCAACCAAATTCTTGTTGGTTGAGAAGATGAATCTGACATCGATCGGAATCTCCCGATCTGCGCCAACTGGTCGTATCCGTCTATCTTCAAGCATCCTTAGCAGCTTTCCTTGGAGAGCCAAGGGAAGATCAGCGACTTCGTCAAACAGCAATGTTCCGCCTTCTGCATAGGCGACCAGTCCTTGGCGAGACGAGTTCGCTCCACTGAACGTTCCTTTGAGACTCCCGAACAGTTCAACGTCAATCAACTCGCTGGGAACAGCTGCACAATTTATTGGAATGAAAGGATGAGATGCCCTTGCGGACAACGCGTGCAGCGATCTTGCGGCAACCTCCTTTCCAGAGCCGGATTCTCCAGTGAACAGCACGCTACTGGGCAGTGGTGCGACCTTCGCGATCAGATCCTTGGTGGCCTGAATCGCACGCGAGCTACCTGTGAGCCTGTCTCGAAGCGCAGCTGGTGCACCGGAGCCATGTAGCTCGTGACGGAGAATGGCATTCTCCCGCCGTAGGCGACCGCGTTCCAGGCAGCGCGATATAGCGGCCAGCAACTGATTGGTTCTGAAAGGCTTGAGAAGAAAATCAGCCGCTCCCGCGCGGATAGCGCCGATAGCGGAATCCAAGTCTGCGTACGCAGTAATCAGAATGAAGTCGGCCAAGACCCCTCCCCTGCGCTGGTCCTCCAGCCACGCGATGCCACTCTTCCCTGGCAACACGTTGTCCACAATCACGATGTCAAAGTGGCGCTCCGTCAGATGCTGCTCCGCTTCAATGGTGTCAGCTGCAGCTTCCACAGCTTTGCATCGCGGTCGCAAGGCACGAACCAAGAAGCTACGCATGCCAGGTTCGTCGTCAACGATCAGTATCGATGAGCGCGCAAGGTCCGGCCATGCAAGATCGCCGTTTGCGCGCTCTTCGGAAGATTGGTTGGCGCTCTTTGGCGTCATGTTTCCCTCAGTACAATTGAAGCGTGGCTAGTTCCGTCGATTCGTGGTCGAGTTCATTTCGATCTTTCGACCGCTAGATGACGGGTGACATATCGAACAAAACACCCCCTCTCACGACGTAGGACGTTGTGCACCAAAGGCCAGTCTGAGACGTTCAATGCTGTCGACCTCAGTCATATGCCAATCCGGAATTCTTACCCTACGAGCCTCGTATCGACCTCTTGGTGGCCAAACGGACCGGGGGCTCCTCGCCATATTGCCCAGAGCGCCAATGGCCTCCGTGCCCCTCCAAGCCCCTCGGCGGTCTGCCGCCACGGGAGGCTGGAGAAGTCTCGCTCCCTTCGAGCGGATCATTACGCCAATTCGGCCATATGGGAAGCGCTGGGTGCGCGTTGTCCCCGCCTCGGCCGGAGCCACGAAGCGCGGCCAAGCGCGGGCGAGTCGATCCGCCTTGCAAGAAGGTCCAGGCCCTACCGCTCGCCTACCGGCATAGAGATGCCTATGCACCAGGGTCGTCTCCCATTTGCGCGGCTCGCGGGCAGATGTATCGTGGCTTTGGGCTCTCTGAGTCTCCAACCGACTGATGGTTGCTCTTCCCCTCAAGACCCGGGCTTGTTGGGGAGCTGACTAAGGATGGTAGAAGGCGGGGCTGACGGGTCGGCCTCTGACGCGAGCCGGGAGGAGAGATCAGTCGCCCATTTTCGATGTAGGCGATCTGGCCCCCAAATATCTCAATGTCGTTGGGATCATGGCTGATCAGCAGCAGTGGAATACCGGCCCCGTCCAGCACCGTCTCCAGCTCCCGCCGCAGGTGCTGGCGAAGATCATGGTCCAGCGCAGAGAACGGCTCATCCAGCAGCAACGCCTGCGGCTGCGTCACCAGAGCACGCGCCAATGCAGTGCGCTGGCGCTGGCCGCCGGACACCTGCGAGGGCAGCAGATCACCCACCGTATCGATGCGGAATGCGTGCAACCACTGTTCCACCGCATCGAAGCGCTGGCCGATCCGCGGATTCAACCACCCCTTCTCCAGACCGAACGCCACGTTCTGGCGCACGCTCAGATGCGGGAACAACGCGTAATCCTGGAACACGTAGCCCAGCCGGCGGCGTTGCGGCGGCAGATCCACGCCGGTGGCCGCATCAAACAGGGTCTGCCCCTGCAGCCGTACATGACCCTGGCCCGGTCGTAGCAGCCCAGCCACCGCCTTCAAAGTCAGGCTCTTGCCGGCGCCTGAAGGCCCGAACAGCACCACCTGCCGCTGCGTGCACTGCAGCGATACGTCCAACACAAAATCCTGGCCGGCCCCCTGCAGGCGGCGCCGCACCTGCAGGTCAAGCCACATCGCGCAGCTCCCGGCGACGCCCGCCCACCAGCCGCGCGGCCAGCAACAGGATCACGATACAGACCACCGAAGTCAGGATCACCAGCGCATTTGCCTTGCCATCCTGCCCGGCCTGCACCGCCTCGTAGATGGCGATCGACAGCGTCTGCGTGCGGCCTGGAATGCTGCCGGCCACCATCAGGGTCGCGCCGAACTCGCCCATCGCGCGCGCAAACGCCAGCAGCAGGCCGGCGAGGATGCCGCGCCAGGCCAGTGGCAGGGTGATGCGGAAGAACACCGCCGCCTCGGACACACCCAGCGTTCGTGCGGCCTGCTCCAGCTGACCGTCCACTTCCTCGAATGCCGCGCGTGCCGGTTTGAACACCAGCGGCAGCGAGGCCACCGCCGCAGCGATCACGGCCGCCTGCCAGGTGAACACCAGGTTGATGCCGAACCACGACTGCAGCCACGCGCCGATCGGGCCGTTGCGGCCGATCAGCACCAGCAGGTAATACCCCAGCACGGTCGGCGGCAGCACCATCGGCAGGGTCAGCAGCGAATCCAGCAGCTCACGGCCGGGAAATCGCCGACGCGCCAGCAGCGCGCCCAGTGCCACGCCCAGCACCAGGTTGATCGCGGTGGCCCAACCGGCCACCTTCAGCGACAACCACAGTGCGCTCCAGTCGAGATCCATGCCTCAGGGCTTGCCGAACCCGTGCTTGGCCAGGATCGCCTGGCCCTGTGCCGAACGCACGAAGGCGGTGAAGCGCTTTGCTTCAGCCGGTTGCGCGCTGGCCTTGGTCACCGCCAGCGGATAGGCAATGCGCCCCGACACAGGTACTGCGAAGGCACGGCGCACCCGGTCGGGCATCGCCTGCGCATCGGTGGCATAGACGAAGCCGGCATCCACTTCACCGCGTGCCACGTAATCCAGCGACTGGCGCACGTTCTGGGTGGTGATGGTCTTGCCCTGTACCGACGGCCACAGGCCCGCCGCCTCCAGCGCGCCCTTGGCATAGCGGCCGACCGGCACGCTGTCCGGGTTGCGCAGTGCGATGCGCTGCACACCAGCACCGGCCAGGTCCTTCAAGGTACGCGGCGCGGCCTTGGCCTGCGGTGGCACCACCACCCACAGCGCGTTCACCGCGAACACCTCGCGGGCACCGGCGGCCAGCAGATCCTGCTGCTGCGCCTGGTCCATCGTGGTTTCGTCGGCCGAGGCGAACACATCCACCGGTGCACCGCGGCTGATCTGCTGCAGCAGCACGCCAGACGCGGCAAAGTTGAAGTCGACCTTGGTGCCCGGGTGCGCCTTCTCGTAGGCCGCGCCCAGTTCACGGAAGCTCTCGGTCAGACTCGACGCCGCCGACACCGTCAGCTCGGCCGCCCAGGCCGGCACCGTGGCCAGCAGTCCCAGCAACAATAGTCCAGCTCGTTTCATCATTGGTTTCCCCGTTTGGTTGGGTTTAGATCGGTTTCACCGCCTATCCTTGGCATCGCAGGCGCTACATAGCTGGCCCGCCCAGAGCTAGGCAGAGGGTGCACGGCGGTGCGGACCTCGTTGGCGCAGGCTGTCTCGTACATCCACATCGAATTGAAGCTGCAGCGAGATGTCATCACCCAGCCCGATGCCAAAACCCAGACCATCACGACAGGGCAAACGTGATGCCAAGGACTGAACCGCTTCGCGAGGAAGCATCAACCGGCAGTACTCGCTCCCCTCCAGAAGCACCGCCTGTTGCCCTGCATGCAGTGATAGCACCATGCTCCAGCCGCGATCGCCGCCGAACCGCGTCAGGTTCTCCACCGATTCGCCGGCCAGCAACTGCGCTAGCTCCTCTTCATCAACGCGCAGACGAACTCCCTGCCGCTGTAGCTGGACTTTCATGATGCAATGAACTCGAGCTCGGTTGGGGTGTTGCAGTTGAGCAGCAGGTCGTGTTCGCTCAGTGGCAGCTCGATTGTGCCCAAGCGTTCTCGCAGGGCGCGTAGCGAACGGTGCGCAGCTGGATTCTCGATCAATTCCCGCAACACATGCCGGCAATGGTCATCAATCTGCAACCGCATCGGCAGCGGTTCTCCCGCAAACAGCACACAGGCAGCCGAGGGCGCATCACGTAACCGTTGAAGTAACGCCGGGGTCACGTTGGGCGTATCCACCGGAATCACCAGAGCGGCAGCGTCCGGCATGCACATGGCCACACTGTAGAGCCCGCCCAACGGGCCGCAGCGTGCCACGCGATCAGGAATGCCACCGAAGGCCGGGTAGTTGCCACTCACCCATACCCTTTCCGCACCTGCCTGTCGCAGCAGGCCACGCATGTGCTCTAGCAGGGTTCGCCCGTGCCACGGTACCAGCGCCTTGTCACGGCCCATCCGGCTGGAAAGACCACCGGCGAGCACGATGCCGTCAATGGAAGTGTTCGTGATCGTGTGCACGTTCATGGGCATTGTCATGGGCTTGCGTGGGTTCGTTATCCGCATGGCACAGGCTGCAGCCCTCGCTCCATTCGCTGTCGCCGTCCTGGTAATGCTCTTGCTTCCAGATCGGGCACTGGTGCTTGACCACCTCGATCAACTGCCGGCAGGCGCGGAACGCCTCGTCGCGGTGCGGGCTGCCGGCAGCCACCACCACCGCCACATCACCAATGCCCAACCGGCCCTTGGCATGCGCCACATACAGCTTCAGCTTCGGACCAAACGTGGCCTCGACCTCGGCGGCCAGGCGCTTGAACTCGTTCAGCACCAGCGGCTCGAACAGGTCGTAGGTGATGCCGGTCACTGCGCGGCCGATGTTCACATCGCGCACCTTGCCGATGAACACATCGATGCCGCCAAACCCCGGATCGGATACCGCCGCGATGCCTTCGGCCGGATCGATCGCCGCCTGCGCGCGGTCCACCACCTTCGCGATGATCTTCTCGTTCATGGCTCAGCCCCCGCTCACCGGCGGCAGGATCGCCACCCGGCCATCGTCGGGCAGTGCGTCGTGGTCCCGCAGCACGCGTTGCTGGTCGGCGAACGCCGAGTAGTCCAGCAGGCCGGCGCGGAAACCCGGCCAACGCACCGGCAGAAGTTCGCGCAGCGCCTGACGCAGATCGGCCACGGTGCCACCGCTCACGTCCACGGCAATCTCGCGGCTGGCATCCAGATCGGAAAACGCACCGAACAACTGCAGATTCACCTGTTTCATCATGACTCCTGGCTCACCAGCTGCACCGGTTCGTGGTGACCCCAACCCTGCACGCGTACGAAGGTGCCAGCGCTGGCCAGGTCTCCCTCGGCCTCCAGCACCACCCAGGCGTTGGCCTGCAGCATGGACATCAATCGGAACGACTCCTGCCCTGCCAGCACGCGCGCACTCAGGCGGCCCTGCCCGTCCATTTCCACCCGCGCCCGCGCGTGGAAGCGCAGACCGGGCGGCGTGCGCACGTCGGCCTGCAGCGGCAGCTGCAACATGACTTCCGGCGCCAGCCCCAACAGGCGGCGCAGCACCGGCTCGACGAAGAAGCGCTGGCCCACGGCAGCCGAGACCGGGTTGCCGGGCAGGCCGAAGTACAGCGCGCCATTGGGCAACACCGCGAACAACAACGGCTTGCCGGGGCGGATCGCCACCTTATGGAAGACGATGCGCGCACCACGGCCACGCAGTGCATCGGGAATGAAATCATAGCGCCCGGCCGACACCGCGCCGGTGCTGATCAGCAGCTGCGCGCCGGCGGCCAGCGCCTTATCCATCACTGCATTGAACGCGGCCGCCTCATCACCCACCGTACCCTGCCAGACCACTTCGGCACCGGCTGCCTGCAGACGGCCGACCAGGTACGGCCGGTTGCTGTCACGGATCTGGCCGGATTCCAGCGTCTGCACTGCTTCGGTCACCAGCTCCTTGCCCGTGGCGATCACCGCCACCTTCGGCCGTGCCACCATCGCCACCTTGCCCACGCCGATGGCATGCAGCAGCGTGCGCGCGTTGGTATCCAGCACCTGCCCGGCCTGCAGCACACGGTCGCCGTCGCTCACATCCTGGCCGCGCAGGCGTACGTTCTGGCCCGGCTTCACCGTGCTCTTCAGAGCAATGCGGGTCGGGCGGCCGTCCTCGCTGGTAAGGATCTCCACGTTCTCGACCGGCACCACCGTATCCAGCCCAACCGGCATGCGCGCTCCGGTCATGATTTCCCAGGCACCCTCGCCGCCCTCGGCACCGGCATCGCCGGCCGCCTGCCAGCCCTGCACCGCGAACCCGGTACCGGCCTCGAACGTCGCGCCGTTGGCGCGCAGCGCGAAACCGTCCATTGCCGAGTTGTCGAACGGCGGCAGCGACTGCTCACTGATGATGTCACTGGCCAGAGTGCGGCCGCCGGCCTCATGCAACGGCAGGCGCTCGGCCGGCAGCGGCGTGGCCGCATCCAGCAGGTGCTGCAGGGCTTCGCTATAGGCAATCATCAGTGGCCACCACCATCGACCATCGCCAAAGCGTGGCCCAGCACCGGCGCCAGAATATCGAGGCACTGCGCCGCCGCCTTCGGGCTGCCCGGCAGTGCGAACACCAGCATGCCGCCCAGCTGCACTACTTCGGCGCGGCTCAGCCAGGCCATCGGCGTGTGCTGTGCACTCAGTGCCCGCACCATCTGCGCCAGGCCATGCACCGGCCGTGCGTTCAAGGAACGCAGCGCCTCCGGGGTCAGGTCACGCGGACCCAGTCCGGTACCGCCGGTGCACAGGCACAGGCGCACGCCCTCGGCGGCCAGCGCCTGCAGCCGGCCGGCCAACGGCTCGATGCCGTCGGGCAGCACGTCGACCGCCACCACCTCGCCGCCCAGCTTTTTCAGGCCGCTCACCAGGGTCGGGCCAGACACATCTTCATAGGTGCCCTCGCTGGCGCGATCGCTCAGCGTGATCACCGCGCAGGCCGCGCCCTCCAGGCCCTTCGGCGCACGCGGCTTGAAGCGCGCGCGCTCGGCATCGTCCATGCCGTCGGGGTGCAGCCACACGCCGCGCTTGCCGCCTTCCTTGAACAGCAGGCGGATGCCTTCGATGCGCAGGGCCGGTTCCACCGGCTTGCTCAGGTCGTACAGGGTCAGCAGTGCCGCGTTGACGCCAGCCAGTGCCTCCATCTCCACGCCGGTGCGCGCCTCGCTGGCGCACTCGCACCACACGCGGATTGCCTCCCGTTCCGGCACCGGCGCGCAGAACACCTGCACCAGTTCCAGCGGCAGCGGATGGCACAGCGGCATCAGCATCGAGGCCATCTTGGCGCCCTGCAGGCCGGCAATCTCGGCCATCACCAGTGCATCGCCCTTGGGCAGGCGGCGCTCGACGATCAGCGGATAGGCCACCGGACCGGCATGCAGCTCGCCCACCGCCACCGCACGGCGGCGGGTGATGCGCTTGTCGCGGACATCGGCCATGTGGAAGGCCGCATTCAATTCCCCACTCATCGTGTTGCTCATCCTCCGATGGAGGCCAGGTGCGGGGTCAGCCCGGTCTGGCCCTGGTGCAGTCCATGCCCGGCCGCTTTCAGGCCAAGCTGTGTGGTGATGCGTGCCAGCAGCGCGTCGTGGTCGTCGTCGCGCTGCAGCAGCGGGCGCAGCGGTACGCCGAACTCGCCGAACAGGCACAGCCGCAGGTCGCCCTTGGCGGTTACCCGCAGGCGGTTGCAGCCCTTGCAGAAGTCACGCGAATACGGGGCGATGATGCCGATGCTGCCGCGATGGTCCGGATGCCCGAACTCCCGCGCCGGGCCGGCATCGGCGGCGCGCGGCCGTTCGTGCCAGCCGGCCGCCAGCAGCTGCTCGATCACCACGTCGGCGCGCAGGTGGTGGCGCTGGAAATAGGCTTCGTTGTCGCCGGTGCGCATCAGTTCAATGAAGCGCACGCTGAAGGGGCGATCGCGCAGGTAATCCATCCACTGCGGCAGCTCGTCGTCGTTCAGGCCGCGCAGCAGCACCGCGTTGAGCTTGATCGCCGGCAGGCCCAGTGCCTGCGCCAAGGCCAGGCCCTGTTCGATTTCCGGCAAGCGGTCATGCCCGGTGATGATCTTGAAGCGTTCGCGCTGCAGGCTGTCCATGCTCACGTTCAGCGCAGTCAGCCCGGCGCGGTGCCAGCCCGGCAGGCGCCGCGGCAGCAGCGTGCCATTGGTGGTGATAGCCACCTTGGCGATGCCCGGCACCGCCGCCACGGTGGCGATGATCTCGTCCAGATCCTTGCGCAGGCTCGGCTCACCGCCGGTCAGGCGGATCTTGCTCATGCCCAGCGCGGCGAACGCACGCACCAGGCGCGCGATTTCATCCACCTGCAGGAAGCGCGGGCGGTCGTCGGCCTGGTAACCGTCGGGCAGGCAGTAGCTGCAACGGAAGTTGCAGGCTTCGGTCAACGACAGGCGCAGGTACGGAAAGCTGCGTCCGAAACCGTCGGTGAGTTGGCGGGGATGACCTGCCAGTGCGCCCTCACCTACCGGCTCTGGCGCCCGAATGAGCTCGGCTGACATTCTTAGTCCTCCCTACGACATGCCGGCGCAATCACTGTGAAATGACCACCCTGACCGGGATCGACTTCGCCGCGGGGGTACCACTGATGCGATCGAAGTAATCCAGAGGTAGCAGTGGATTGAGTTCAGGGTAGTAGCCCGCAATCGCGCCACGCGGCATCGGATAGTCAAGCACAGTCAACCCATCGACCCGCCGGCAGACGCCATCACTGGAGATCGTCTCGAGGCTCACCTGTTCCTCCTTCCCAATCCCTCGTGCTACTCGATCTTCCAGGTTCATGAAGAGGATCATTCGATCGTTGTACACACCGCGATAGCGATCGTTGTAGCTGTAGATTGTCGTGTTGTACTGGTCATGGGAGCGAACCGTGGCCAGCCGAAGCATAGTGGGATCCTCGACCAGGTCGTTCACTTCAAGACCCGGCAACACCAGAATATTGGCCTTCCCGTTAGGTGTCGGCCACTCACGGCGGCGCGGCGGAATGTCCAAGTGGAAGCCACGCGGCGCCTGGATCCGTTCATTGAAGTCTGCGTAGATGCTGGGATAGACCGCCGCGATCAGCTCACGAACATGGTTGTAATCGTGCATGCAAGCTGCCCAGTCGACCTTGCTGTCCGGCAGTGTTGCCATTGCCATGCGGCACACGATCTCAACTTCCGGAAGAACATGTTCACTCACAGGCTCCAGTACTCCACGGGATGCGGTGACATTCGACATGGCATCCTCAATGGTGACAAACTGCTCACCCAGCGGGGTATGGATCCACTCCGAGCGCGCCACCACCGGTAGGATCAGCGCCTCCTTGCCATGCACTAGGTGGCCACGGTTGAGTTTGGTGGCGATGCCAACCGTAAGCTCAAGACCACGCATTGCCCTGTAGGCAATTTCGGTATCAGGAACAGCATGGATGAAGTTCCCGCCCATGCCGATGAAGACCTTGGCGGTTCCAGCCAGCATCGCCTCAATAGACTCAACCACATGGTGCCCATGTTCGCGCGGCGGTTCGAACCCGAACACGTCGCGAACTTGGTCCAGGTAGCGTTGCGTCGGCTTCTCATCAATGCCGACGGTACGGTCGCCTTGCACGTTGGAATGGCCGCGAATAGGAGCAATGCCCGCCCCGGGCTTTCCGAAGTTGCCGCGCAGCATCAGCAGATTGGCAACCTGCTGCAAAAGGCGAGATCCTTGCTGGTGCTGGGTCAGGCCCATGCCATAGCAGATAATGGTCGCACGGGAACGGATGTAGATCTCTGCACAACGCAGAATCTGCTCCTTCTTGATCCCGGACACTTGGGCGATCTGGCTCCACTCCAGGGACATCACTTCTTCACGCAATGCCTCCAGCCCGACGGTGTGCTCGGTCAGGAATTCGTGATCGAGAACAGACTCGCCGGCCGCTTCCCGCTCGAACATAGCCTTCATGATGCCCTTGATCAGGGCCAGGTCACCGCCGATGCGAATGTGTACAAATTCACTGGAAATCTCGGTGGAGCCAAACGTGGCCATCTGCACGACGTCCTGGGGCTCGGCAAAGCGAATCAGCGCACGTTCCGGCATAGGATTGACCGCGACAATTGGAGCATTACGCTTCCGCGCCTCCACCAAGTTGGACATCATTCGTGGTGAGTTGGTGCCTGTGTTCTGGCCGATGACGAAGATGGCCTCAGCATGCTCAAAGTCATCGAGCACGATAGTGCCCTTGCCGACGCCAATTGCCGGCGGCAACCCCCGGCTGGTCGGCTCGTGGCACATGTTCGAGCAGTCCGGGAAGTTGTTGGTTCCGAACTCGCGCACGAAGATCGAGTACAGGAACGCGGCTTCGTTCGGCGTCCTCCCCGAGGTGTAGAACTCAGCCTCATGCGGGCTGGACAGGGCCTGCAGGTGTCGCCCGATCAGCGCGAAGGCCTCATCCCAGCTACAAGGAACGTAATGGTCGGATACCGGGTCATATCGCATCGGCTCGGTCAATCGACCCTGCATCTCCAGCCAATAGTCGGACTGCGCCATCAGCTCCTGGACAGTGTGCTCCGCGAAGAACTCACGCGTGGCGCGATGCTTGGTTGCCTCCCATGCCAAGGCCTTCGCACCGTTTTCGCAGAACTCCAGCTTCTTGGTGTGATCTGCATCCGGGAAAGCGCAACTGGGGCACTTGAATCCCCCAGGCTGATTCATCGACAAGAGCGCTTTAGATCCCTTGGCAATGACGCTCTGCTGCATCAGAACCTTGGCGGTTGCACCGGCGGCACCCCAACCACCGGCAGGATGGTCGTAGGCTTTGTAACGGGGGATCTTCTGCTCTGACATGACAGGCACTCGCAGCATGCAATTGGGAGTGGGAAAAGTTAAGCACGCGACGGCCTCCCCTTCCACGGACAGTATGTCCACCCTGCCCAGACAAGACGTCCGGCGTACACGCCGGGGATCGAATCGAGGCACTGGTGTCCGATACGAGTGCCTCAACGGACCCGAAGCGCTCATCCTGGCCCTCACCACGAACAGGTCTTCACGCCACCCGCCATCGATTGTAACTATCTAATTTATCGGGCGTTCTCTAGCTACAGACACCTGTAGCGGACAGGCGGACCACAGCCCCTCGAACAGAATGTCGGATCAACTCAGCCAAACTGTCCATCTGCGAACATTTGTAAATTTTGACCGCAGCGGGGTGTACGCCTTGGGATACTCTCCGCACTGTCAAACCACTAAGAAGTCCCCGACCCGAGGGACCCTGCACGCCCAGATCATCGTTACCGGCTTCCCTCCCCGCCAGGCCTCATCTCCATGCAAGCGCCCAGCCCAGTACCTGCCAACGAGCCCTGCGGCATCGCATATCGAAGAACCCTTCGGTGGCGTGGTGGCGAGCGCGGCTCAATCATGGACAGCGTTGCCGAAGAAGTGCCTGTCGCGATGCTCTACAACGACAATCCTTTCTCGGTGATGATGGCCAGCCCAACGGATCTGGAAGACTTTGCGCTGGGCTTTTCCATGACGGAGGGAACAATTTCTGATCCCTCCCAACTTCTCCGGATTGAAGTGAGGCCATCGCTGGAAGGCATTGAGCTGGCGATGGAAGTCACAGATAGTGCGCCCATCGTGTCAATGCCCAAGGACGCCACCCGCAACCTACCCGGGCGTAGCGGTTGCGGGCTATGTGGAGCTAGTCGACTGGAGCAAGTGCTCAGAATGCCTTTGCCAATCGACCGACCCACCACCTACTCCGCCTTGGCGCTACGCGTAGCGCTGTCCTCGCTAAAAGGGCTACAGCCAATGAACGAGGCTGCCGGCTCAACCCACGCAGCAGCGTGGGCTCTCCCGGACGGAGCTATCGATGTGGTACGCGAAGACGTAGGCAGGCACAACGCACTAGATAAGCTCATTGGTGCAATGAGGCGCTCATCGACTTCAACCAACGAAGGTCTCGTGCTTCTATCTAGCCGTGCTAGCTACGAAATGGTGAGTAAGGCCGCCTATGCAGGCATGGCGATCGTTGCAGCGGTATCGGCACCCACAGCCTTAGCCATAGATCTCGCAAAGGCAGCAGGAATCTGTCTTGTCGGCTTCGCGCGCTCGGATGGCTTCAACATCTATTCACACCCCCAGCGCCTACTCGATTTGGAAGCTGCACACCTAGCAGCCGTATGACGCCAGATGACGCCTGCCGTGCAATAAGCAAGGATCTCCGCCGATGAAATTGCCAAGCACGATCGGAACTTGAGCCGCTAGCCACCACCCACCCCCTATTGGGATCGTTATGGACGCCCTCCTCCTTTCCCGAATTCAGTTCGGCTTTCTCATCAGCTTCCATGTGCTCTTCCCTGCCTTCACCATTGGCTTGGCCAGTTGGCTTGGTTTCGTGGAATGGCGCTGGCTTCGAACCCGCAACCCGGTGTGGCGGGATCTGTTCTTCTTCTGGCAGAAGATCTTTGCCGTGTCCTTCGGCATGGGCGTGGTAAGCGGTATCGTCATGGCGTTCCAGTTCGGCACAAACTGGCCTCGTTTGAGCCAGATCGCCGGAACCGTAATCGGCCCCCTACTGACTTACGAGGTCCTGACAGCCTTCTTCCTGGAGGCAAGCTTCCTCGGAGTGATGATGTTCGGCTGGGGGCGAGTATCACCACGCCTGCACTTCTTTTCCACATGCATGGTCGCACTTGGAACGCTCTTTTCAACGTTCTGGATTCTTGCCTCCAACAGCTGGTTGCATACGCCTGCGGGCTACGAAATGATCAACGGAGTGGTCCATCCGATTGACTGGTTCGAGGTTGTGTTCAATCCATCGTTCCCCTATCGACTGGCCCATATGGCAATAGGGTCATTCATAACAACCTGCTTCGTGGTGGGTGGTGTTGGCGCCTGGTACCTGCGGCGCAAGGAGCACGTCGAAGCCGGCCGCAAGATGCTTGGAGCGGCTGTGATATTTGCGGCCATTACCGTTCCTGTTCAGATTTTCGTGGGTGACATGCATGGTCTGAACACCCTCAAGCACCAGCCGATGAAGATCGCAGCGGTAGAGGCTCACTGGCATCAGGGCCAAGAAGGTGAAGGAGTTCCGCTGGTCGTCTTCGCTGTACCAAATGAGAAGGAAGAGCGGAACGATCTTGAGATCGCGATTCCCCGTGTTGGCAGCCTCATTCTGACTCACTCCATGGATGGAACCTTCGCACCGCTGACATCCGTACCGGCGAGCGAACGACCTCCGGTCATGCCTGTGTTCTTCGCATTCCGGATCATGGTTGGGATAGGCACCCTCATGCTACTGCTCGCTTGGCTTTCTGCTTTCACCCTGGCCCGCCGTAAGCTGTTCGATTCCGGGCCCCTGCTGCGCGCTTGGAACTGGATGCTTCCAAGTGGGTTCGTTGCTTTGGTGGCCGGCTGGTTTGTCACCGAGATGGGGCGCCAGCCTTGGATTGTCTATGGCGTTTTGCGAACGGCTGATGCCGTGGGGCCGCAAACGGCCTGGATGACAGCGATCTCACTCGCGGTCTATGTCGCTGGATATGCGTTCGTATTTGGTTGGGGCATCTGGTATCTGGTCAAGATCCTCCGACATGGCCCACATGCCCAAGACGGAAGTCCGTCGCTAGAGGGTGGTGATCGTACACCTGCACGGCCTATCTCGGCCGCTGATCAATCTCTCTGAGGAACGCTGACATGGACTCGATGACCTGGTTGCCCATCGCCTGGTTCGCCGTCATCAGCTTCGGCGTCCTGATGTACGTCGTCCTCGACGGCTTCGTACTCGGTATTGGCATTCTCGCGCCCTTTGCCGAGGATGAAGAGCAGCTCGATGTGATGATGAACACCGCTGCCCCAATATGGGATGGCAACGAAACCTGGCTGGTGCTCGGCGGAGCCGGATTGCTAGCAGCGTTTCCAACAGCCTATGCAGCGCTTCTTTCGGCCCTGTACCTTCCAGTACTTCTGCTGCTTGTATCATTGGTTTTCCGGGGGGTCGCCTTTGAGTTCAGGTTCAAAGCACATCGCTCCAAGAGGCTTTGGAGCGTGGCTTTTGGCCTTGGCTCGCTTCTGGCCGCGTTCTCTCAAGGAGTGATTCTTGGCACGGTGGTGCAAGGCGTGCCAATGACTGGTGACACCTACGTTGACGGACCATTTCTATGGTTCAGCCCCTTTGCCATGCTTACCGGAGCAGCCTTGGTTGCCGGCTACGCCTTGCTTGGAGGCACCTGGCTAATCTTGAAGACTGAGGGGCGAACCCACGCACTTGCCAGGCGCCTGACCCGCCCCCTGGTGGTCGCCGTGATCGTGGCCATGGGGCTCGTGAGTAGCTGGCTGCCGTTCCTTGATCTGCGACTAATGACTCGCTGGTTCAGTGACGGGAATTTCTGGTGGCTGTCCCCCGTCCCCCTTCTTACGCTCGCAGTGGCAGTGGCGCTGTGGCGCGCGGAGAAACGCCCCACTCATGATCTTGCCCCTTTCCTACTGAGCCTGTCGTTGTTTGTCCTGGGTTACCTAGGCCTCGTACTCGGCATGTGGCCGTACCTGCTCCCCCCGGCATTGACGATCTGGGATGCAGCAGCGCCAGTGTCGTCGCTTGGCTTCAGCCTGGTCGGCTTGGCGGTCATGCTTCCTGTCATCCTGGGCTACACCGCCTGGTCATACCGCGTTTTCCGCGGCAAGGTGAGTGCGAGCACGAGCTATCATTGAGCGTGATATGCAGCCCATTCGCCTGAAGTGGAGAATGGGCTCAACTAAAGCCCGGAAAGGGCGAGTGGGTTCGGTGGCGGCCGACTCATGAACTGAATGTCACTGGACTATCTTCAGCTAAGCCGAAGGTCAAATGCCACCGCCTCTGGCCCTCGACTTGACTCAATCAGTTAGCCAATACGCCCGGCCTCCCAGAATCGTGTATCGCCCTAAGACACACAGGATGTGATGAGTGGGGCCTTCAGCCGACCCTGAATCGTATGCCCTCGGATCGAACTGACTTGAAGGAAAGTCGATGATTCACGGTGAGGTGGTAGAAGAACGCCTCACACCAACGAAGTCGCCTAGAAAGAAGGACTACATCATGTATGGGGCCGCTACGAGATAGCCACCTGACAAGAGTGAGTGGGTCCCTTCCCGACAGCATGGGGCTAAGTAGCTCAACAGTAGAGCCTCTGGCCAACGTGCAAACCCACGGCCGTACGGATCTTAACCATAGGTGGAAGCCCTCCCGCTCAAGCCTACGCCTTTCAGCAAGCTCCGCTCTGAGCTGACGCCGGCGAACTTGGCGGGCTATCTCCAAGTGTGGCGAGTACTCCCCCTTGCCATGATAGGCAACCTTCAGGACGTAGCCCCGGGCCCTGGTAGGAATCGGTGAGTACGAAGCTCGAACACGCGCAAAGAAGTACCCCGCGAAAACGGCAGTTGCGACGAGAACAACATGAAGTTCGCTCGAGGCGATACGGTATCCACTCGCGGTGAAGAACTGGACGCAAACAAGTCCATCACAACCCGTAGGAATCAACGTTCGATACAACGTCGTCCCGGGAACATACAAGAGAAAAATGAAGCCATAGGCGCACCATTTCCAGCAATGAACCCGCTGATCCAGCACCGGCTCCCAACTGAGCTCTCTTTGGGGGCGGCGCAGAACGTAAGCGCCAATGAAGAGCAGCGAAGGAACGCCCAATAGCAGCAGCAGGTAGATGATCTTCTGAATTGAGTACATGGCAGGGTACTTAGAACGTCGCTCCGGAGCTCCTGGGCAAACGGGATGCCATCGACTGGATTCGTGGCCGGGACGACCCGCCAGGAGTCTGGACAGGGCTGTATCGGCCGCGCGACATGGAACTTGAACCACTGATTCGTCCATGCTCAATGGCCTACTCGCGCTCCTCGGCATAGCACGGCTCCCCAAAGAACCTAGAACACCGCTGGAGGAAGCGACGGGACTTTCACTCACAACTCCAGCGCAGCCACGGACAGCAGCGTGGCGATATCTGAAGATCAGATAGACGCGAACTCGCCTCGCTGCTATGCTGGTGAGCTAGGCGAGCGATCTGAGAGACAAGTGGCCTATGTTGTCACCCAACCGACCCTCATTTCGCATTGGCCAGAGTTGGACGATTTCGTTCGTTCAATCGGCCCGTTCTTAGCCTGCGCCTGGTGCGCACTGGAGCGCTCAAGGACCGTAAGCGGGCCTGTTGCCGCCGAGGGCTTGGCCTCAGCCGCACTCGATACGCTTGCCTCACTTCGCGTACTGCAGCGCATTCCCATCGCAGCCCCCAATTCCGGGGCGAGGTCCTTGTATGAGCCTCTGGCATGGACCTATCAGGCCGCTTGGTCACGTCAGGACGTGAGTCTGGAGGCCAGGTTGACCAGTACGCTTACCCGATGGGCTGCCGAATGCCCGTCCACTGCCAAACGGACCTTGGGAACCTCGCTCGCAGAGAGCGAAGCCCGTGCATACCTGGCCAACCTGCTACGCAAGTATCGGCTATCTCCCACGCTGGGCAATGGCCTAAGATCGACCCAGCTCCCGGAGTGGAATGCACTGAGCTTGGGACGCAAGAGGTATGTACTGTGGGCCGGCATGCGCAACGTTGCGTCGGAGTTCCTGAAAGCTGATCTGGACGAGGAGGCCGCCCGTCGGGTACTTGATCGAGAGATCAGCAGGAGATGCACTTGGCTCGTTAGCCGAGTTCAATCGGGAGCACTTGACCCGACTGACTTTTGCTTCGTGCCAGGCCACGGCTGGCGTCAGCCGTTGATCTTGGACGTGGCAATGGAGACCTTTATCCCTCTGGGCAGACAGTACTGGCTGCAGCCAAGTAGCGACTGGAGGCTTTAGCGGATACTCTCCGCGCCGCGTCCACTAGTGGGCGCGCGACCCAGCGAACCGGTGTCAGCGGTCAACTAGATCGCGTAGGTATCGGTGGCGCCAATAGCCAGGGCCTGGCCTTGAACGACTGATGAGCTCGCCACGCGTTTGATCTGGAAGGGCAACTACGAGCGCAGTCCCTGTGCCCATTGCTGCAGGAACTCCTCCTGGACAGCGGTCTCGATGGCACCCGGCCTGACACGTCGCACCGAGCCAATGGCAGCCTGCGCTGTTCGCTCAGCCCCTGACTGCAGTAGAAGCATCGCTGCGACAGTGCCGGCTCGCCCCAGCCCACCCTTGCAGTGGACCACAATGCGCAGGCCCGAATGCAAACTCCGAACGAGCATTGACCCCAGTACTGGCCATCGTTCGAGCAACCTCTGGTCAGGCGCTGCGCCATCCGTGATTGGAAGGCCATGCCATGAGATGCCCTGCCCTTCAACCACTTGAGGTAAGCACTCGATCCGCAACTCACTGAACTCCCACGGCTCGAGTAGCGTAATCAGGTGGCTGGCTCCCCAACACTGAATCACAGAGACATCCACATCGATGTCTCTCGCCCATGCCCCCGTCATCGCAACTTCTTGGTACTTACCTGGCGCGAAGGTCACACCAATTGCCCCTCCCCTTTCGCCAACCGGGAGTTCCGCGATAGCTAAAGGGTGGGTCAAACTTGTTCGAATCATGTCGGATCTCCTGAACGACAGCCCATTCCTATGCAGCAACCGGCGCTGCTGGCTGGAAGAGCTGCACCCGCCAACCCACTCACTAAGCACACCAACTACAACGGAACAACCAATCGTTCCTTCAGCATCTCAAGGGCCACTTCCAGGCCGACATCATCTGTGTCATATGGAGCGCCGAACAAAGAGACCTCAATCCAATAGCGCTCCTGACCCGGATGGATGTAGTCCGAGTGATCGTCCAGCAACAGCGCTGCCCCCAGGATCGGAGACACATACCGGAGGTCCTTCGTTGTCCCTCCCCAGAATGTATATGGCAACTCAGCGAACCAGCCTGGCACGCTCCCTTCATCGACCAGTAGCCGCGAAATCCTGCGGAAAGCTGCCTCAGGGACCGTGGTGTAGATGACCATATGCTCGAAGAGTTCATGAGCGACCTCAAGGAACTGATAGAGCCCTGGGCGTGGAATCTGGCTGACAGCATTTGAGATCAGCGTCCCCTCGAGATCGAGAGCAAGGATGGTCGGTCGCATTGAGCGCTAGGATCCTCATCAGCAGTTGGACACTTGGATCTGGAGCGTTCCGCGCTGCGCTTGGTCATCGGACGCAGTTGCGGAACGCCAATGAATCAGATATCTGAGAACTTCTCGGCTTGCTTAAGCTGATTCTCCAGAGACTGGATCTTTTCCCTATAGTTGGCAGCTATGTAGGGCTTGTCATTGAAGTCCAAAGCCGTCTGAGGAATTAGTTCGAGCTCAACTCGCGTTGAAGACGCTTGTCGAATTGCCAGTGTCGACCACGCATCATCACCTTTTACGAAACCAACATTGAAGCGCGCCGTGACGCCGTGGTTCGGCTTGAGGCCATCAATCGATCGGAAGTCGCTGTGCACCCGCGACTTTGCCGTGGGCTGCGCTTCGCCATTGATGTAGAGCGTCGCCGCCCAGCTGGCCTGGCTGAGCGCCAAAGTTGAGCCATTGGCAATTCGCGCCTCAATGACCGGCTTCGGGCCAAAGAAGCTGTCCTCGATCCGTAACGTTGCGCCACTCGCACGCACTCTTTCTAGTTCGGTGATCGTCGGCCGCTGCGCGTTGGCCTGCTCCTGCAGAGCAAGAATTTCTTTTGGATGGGCATCCCTAATCTGCTTGATGTGCCCCCTAACCACCTGTCTTACAGATGCATTCGGGTAGGCCTTGTTCAGCTCAGCCAGATCAAGGCCGGCAACGGCCCAGTTGAAGGCATCCCGCTCATGGGCACTCAGCTCGGCGTCAATTGCGTCAATCGACGCTCTGTATTGCTCCTGCGTGCCGTCAGTGACCATCTTCCTGTCTACTGGACCGCCGCAGGCGGCAACTAGGACCGTCAGAGCAAGCAGCAAACCCTGCCTGCCCCAGCCAGCTGCGTCGCGTCGACATTGTTCTTTGATCATGCCCTTCCCCTGTCAATGAGAAGCACAGGATATCTGGTTTTTAGATATCGGAGAACTGGATATAGCTTCTGAAGCCGCTCAACCAGGGTGCGGCCGTGGCCAAGACAATCCATCGCAAGGAATACGCCGCCCTGATTGAGACCGTCAGAGACGCGCGCTTGGCTGCTGGCCTTACCCAAGTACAAGTGTCCAGCAAGCTGGGGCGCAGCCAGTCGTTCATTAGCGATGTTGAGACAGGGAAGCGCAGGGTTGACGTCGTGGAGCTTAGGGACATAGCGCGCCTGACTGGCCTATCCCTGGGCAAGCTCATTGCCGACTTTGAGAAGCGACTCAAAGACTGACTTTACTGAGCTAAGGCTCAGTCTTCTTCAGATGCGTACCACCAGGCTCACACCTAGTGCCCCCCACTCTCCCGCCCAACGAGCATGCGACCACTTTGAGCAAATGGCTTCTTGCCAGTTCTGGCTATACAGGACTGGCTGGTCAAGTGGTGGCCTCCAGCGCACTATCCGAGCTAGAAGGGAAAGCATTCATAAGCCCTGTCGGCGCGCTTGACTGACGATTCCTTCGCAATAAGAGGTTCAGCGCTTCAAGGGAATTCTTCTAGGGCGATCTCTTTGTACTGGCCATAGCTTAAAAGGCTCGGCATGCATTGCAGAACCAGCATGCGCATCTCCCGGCAAGAACACTGACCTCCACCCCGCGGCTAGCGTTGATACCTCTCCCCTCTTGCCGCCACTTCAAGGTAACGAAAGATCCTGGAGGCGCATCTCACGGCTCATCAACCATGGAACGCGGATGCTCAACGTCAACCAGCCTGTCGACAGAACGCATGAACTTCAGAAGCGCTGCGCCCAGAGGCTTGATGCGGGTGTAAGGCGAGCTTCCGATGCTAGAAGTGGGCAGGACTTCCGCCACGCATGCCGCTACCGGACTGATTGGCGCAAACTGCTTGAGAGTTGCAACCTCGCCGTGACAAACATCCTCCGGCACGTCCAGCAGCCCAAGAAACAGGTCGTCAATTGCGTCTTGAGTCGGCAAAGATCCGCCGAGCTCAGTCCCAGCCAGCTGCGCGAATGCTTCTTGCCTTGTCAGATCATTCACGAAAGCAAGATAGTGCGAGTGAAACTGGGCGAAGAATGTATCCACCCCACCTGTGCGAGGAGTCACCGGAAGCATGCACGGATAGTCATCTGCGAAGAGTACCCCCTTCGCCGAATTGCTACTAAACGCGCTGGAATCCGTATTGCCAAGTGGAAACCCAACATCCTTTGGCAAGAGCGATCCCCTACGAAGCCTGACCACTCGCTGCTCCATCAACAGCTGGATTGCCGTGCATGCGTCGGGGCGCAATCCCCAAACAGCACAAAAACGAATAATTGCCCAGCGTAGTGCATCCCGGACATCTACTGCAGTCTCGAGCCTACCGCTGTCTATAGCTAACAGATAGTTACACGCACACAGGCCTATCGCGTCCAAGGAGCCACCTTCGGCCACGTTGAACATGGACTCCAAGGCATCTACCCGACTTGGCGCATAGCTGCTGAGGCCAGGGAGATTGTGATGAGAAGCCACCAGGCGTTCGGTGATGGACGGCATCAGTAGCCCAAGACGCTCCATTAGTGATCGACGTACGCCCCGCAATTGCTCCGCAGTGGGAGCCTCTGTGCTGCAGATCATCCAGATCGGATGCTCGAAGGCCTCCTTTGCAGCCGCGAACGCTGGTTCCCCATGCACCGAGTCAATCAAGTATCCACCAGGACCGCGTAGCTTCCCTGGATGATGCCCCTTGCTGAAGAACCGGTAGAAAGATCGGGGACGACCGTTCGCCGCTTGCGCGTGTATATCGAGCCCAATTCTAGGCAAGAGCAACTGATCAAGATCATCCCAGGTCAGTCGATCGCCATGCAGCCTTCGTACAACGCAGGCCCACACACTATTGCGGACGACCAGCGCCCCGTCTGTTGGAGTCTTGCCACGAGGCATACTTATGGATCTTCTGAAGCGGGACTAAAGAATCCCCTAGAACTGGCTGCAATTGTGCATGATGGAGCCCAACGGTAGCTAGGAGTTGGGTCATGCCTATCCAGAATCCAGAAGCAGCAGTCTCCACCGAACTCAGTCGTGAGCTGCTAGAGCGGCATGGGGAGCTCATGGGCGGCAGCGACCTCCAGCGGAACCTTGGCTTTCCAAACGGCCGCACCTTCGGCCGAGCCGTCCAGCGCGATCTTTTGCCGGTTCGCACCTTTCCGCTGCCAGGTCGGCGGGGGTTGTTCGCCAAAACGCGAGATGTCGCTGAGTGGCTGAACTCGCTGTAATGCCTAAGCACGCGAGCTGAGGCCGAAGCCAAAAGGCCCGCACCACTTCTGATCTGCTGAAACTCACTTGGGCGCACAGTGCGCCCCTGAATGGCTTGACGCCATAACTCCAGCTTCGAAGGAGGCATTTAGCCCCCCCAGCCCATCAAATCTCCGACCCCGGAAATGAAATCGCCCCCGCAGCAACGGGGGCGATAGCCTCTCGCCGGAGCGAGAGGAGGTGAAGCTCTACGATAACGAATGTAGGCTCCCGCAATTCCGACTTCGTGTCAAGCAGCAAAGCTGCTTGAGCGGGCATCTGCGCGCGCCGACTGCCACCGTATGGCAATCGGCACGGCGCCCCATGCCCGAAATCCCCAATGACCCTGCTGGCCATTGCCGCCAGTACCGAGCCTCATTCTCCGAGGCCAACCGGGAAGTCGATCGATGAAGATCCAACACTCAGCTGCCCATGCATTGAGTCATCCCTCAATCGCGATTGCGCAGCGCCACTCCTCGACCATGCGAACTGCAGTCATCCACAAGGAGGCAGCATGAGCAACCGCGCGACCAATCCCGTGAGCCCGTTCCAAGGCGTAGCGTCTGCACGCGCCTCCGACCCGCTCCACAATGGGACGGATCGACCGCTGGCCCCCCGTGAACTCACCGCTGGCCAGATCAAGAGGGGGGACATCTTCACCTTCTTTAGCCCGAAAGAGAACCGTACGGTTACCGTACACGGCCCCCTGCAACTCGCGCTTCGACTGCAATTGGAGTTTGATCCATCAGTGGCGGCCGTGACCGAGAGGCCTCGGTCCATCCCGGTAGGACTTGACAGCATGGAACTCCATTTCTGGTTTCAGAGGCGCGGAGGCCAGGAGATCTATGCAAACGTCATTCCGAATTCGCAGACAGTACCCGGCGTGGATGGCAAGCGTCGTCCTCGCGAGCTGGACCGGCTTCGTTCAGCAGCCAAGGATGCAGGCATCTCTTTGCGGCTAATCACGGAGGACGAGCTCAAGGCGCCCGGTGGCAGGAATGAGCTCTGCTACCAACTGCTCGGGTTCTGCCAGTCAGCCAGGGATCTGGGGAGCAGCCTGGCGTTGCGACAGGAAATCGCCGCGACCATCGAGCGAAGCGGCAGCATCAGTGCAGATGAACTCATCCATGAGCTTAGGCACCACCCTCGAACTCACATTCAGGGGGTCGTGGCTGAGTTGCTTCACGTCGGATTTCTGGCGACCGATGCATTTCCTCGAATGGCGGGGCGATCAAGGATCTGGAGGGCCGACGCATGAGTTCCAAGTTCAATGCCGTCGACCTCGAGTCGATCCGGGCAACTCCAAGGCCCAATGGGATCGTACTTCCAGCTGATCAACAGTCGGAATTTCAAGCCCGTCTGTCCGCACTCACCAGCGTCCTTGATGGGGCAACCTTGGTCGACGCAGCCCTTCGATGGGGCGTGCCGCGAAATACCCTCTCTCGAATGATCCGGACCGCACTGCTCTTCGACGAGAGCGGTCATCGAGTCGGATACCGAGCCTGCATTCCCTATGCGCGATTCAGCGTGTCAGATCGCAACAATTCGGTCGTCCCCGATAGCTCACATCCGTTCGCCATAGATGCTGTCCTGCAAGCGATCCCCGAACTCGGCGATGCAGTCGCAAGATTCAAGGGCGCCTTGCCAACAAGGTCCAAAAGGAGCCCCGCGTTCGACAGGCTGCATTCCCAGTTCGTGAAGGTGCTGACCGGGAAGGGCTTTCAGGCCATGTATCCGCTCAACATCCGCGACAAGGGAAGACGAGCACTGACCTCCTTCATAAAGCGCATTCGAGGCACAAAGAGCGAAAATGAGATGCTCTTGGCTGCGGATGAGCCTACTTCCACCCGAATCGAGAACCTACTCAGCATTCGGCCATTTGATCGAGTCGAGTACGACGAGCATTCCGTCGACATCGACGCATGGCTGGCCATGCCGATGGCGGACGGCTCATTCCGGCTAGAGAAGATTAGTCGGATCTGGCTACTGGCAGTTGTTGATGTCGGGAGTGGCGCCATCCTTGGATGGGAAATGGTGCTTGGCCGGAAGTACGAGCAACACGATGTAGTCAGCCTGTTCGCGAAGATCATGAGCCCCTGGCAACCAAGGGATCTGAGCACGTCGAACTTGAGCTACTCGACTAGTGCGTGGATGCCTTCGATCTACCTAGTGGATGAGGTAGTGATGAGAAGCGCAATGATCGCAATGGACAACGACTCATCCCATCACGCCAAGATGACAGTCCGAAATCTCATTGATCATCACAAGGGAATCCTGCACTTTGGACGATCCGGGATGGGCGAGGGTCGCCCCTACATCGAGGCGCTATTCAAGAAGATTGAGAATGGCCTGCTGCGCCACATCGCCGGCGGCTTTGCTCCCGCAACGCAAGTGAATGAGCGTCAAGTCACTACAAAGCTTGACGGGAAAGACCACCCCATCCTCCTGGAGGTCTTGAAAGACCTCATTGACACTTATGTTACCTCGCACAATGTGACAAGCCGGTCCACTCGCGAACCCAGGTCGCCCAAGCGAATCATTGATGAGCATCTGGCATCTGGGGAGTGGGTGTGGCATGCACCTGGCACCGAAGATGACGTGAGAAACATGACCGTTAGGCGGATGAAGGTGACCATCAGAGGCTCCAGAAGGAGTGGTGTACCTCCCCTCGTCTATCTCGACCACGCTAGGTACAGGTCACCAACACTGTCTGGACAGTGGCACCTGATTGGGCAGTCATTTGACGCAACCTACGAAGACTGGCGAGACATTCGCAAGCTGACCCTCTGGAGAGGCGGCAAGCGTGTACTCACACTTCACACTCTCGCCCCATATGCGAGCGTGGCCCACACGCTGTCGATCAGGAAGCGCGCGGCACGCTGGGCGAAGAGCGACGCGTCACGGGAGCCCGGTAGCTACTGCTTGGCCGACAACATTGAGGCCTATCATGCAGCCGTCCGATCGGCGGCCGCTGGCGTTAGGGACAGCGCCTCGCTCATGGCAGCTGGCGATGTGCCCAAGCCACCTTCCATGACCAACAGTCAGGGGCAAGGCTCTCCACTGATGGGAATCCGCAGGGCCGCGTTCAACACGAGGCTCCGCTGATGAAGGCCCCGGCGAGCCTTGAGAACCACCCAATGCACGCGCGACATCGCCCCAATATCCAGACTCTCCCCTTACTACGAATGGCATCTGGCTTCGCCACGTGCCTGGAGTACGGGCGGCCGAGCCTGAGGATCATTGGCGATGGCCGGTGTGGGAAGTCAACTGCCACGCGAATACTTGAAACCACCACTTCTTGGCGACCTTTTCCTATTGGATTCCTCCGGATGGTCGTCGGAAAACCGACTACCCCTAGCGAAGGCAACTTCTTCCGCGAGGTCATCCTTGGACTGGGCATGAGGGCAACAACCGTAGCCAGCCCACAGGATCTCCTCCTCAGGATCATCCGGGCAATTGAGCAGGAAGCCGCTAGAGCATCGGCCGATGTGGTCGTGATTGCGATCGATACGGCTGAGCAGCTCACGCTCAAGGACTATGCCCACCTTGCAAAGCTTCAGAACCACTTCCTCGGATCATCAGTGCAACCGTTCTTTCTCTTCATCCACCAGAGCAACAGCGTGATTGGAGGCGCAGACGATCTTAGTCAACTGGCGCCGCCACATCTGTATGGCCGATTCTTTGTCGACAGCCATCCTTTTACCGGGCTTCTCTGGGACATCCCGAAGGAGGACGCTGACGTGCAGGACGCATGTGACGTCGCCTTGGCATTTCGTCAGCTTGACCAAGTTATGAGATGGCCGGACGAGGGCGGAAAGACCTACACCGAAGCATTCGCACCCTATGCTTACAGCGTTGGCTGGCGCCTTGAGAAGGAGACCGAAGCGATACGTGAACGAATTGAGAACCTTGCCAATCAAGGCAACTATCCCGTCCCCAAGGATTGGCTCATGGCCTCCTTCAACCAGTTTGTTTACCACCTACTCACCAAGATCGCCGCTGGGCGCAGCGATTTCGAAGGGCTTACTACCCAGCACATCGATGAAGCTCTCCTGCGCAGCGCATACGCCGGCTTCGAAAGCTCAAGAAATAGGGCCGCAGGCAAATGAGGAGCGGCGCTCACCTGGTCGGAGGCAACCTCCGACTTGTTCCATACCAATCGGCTTTTGGCTGCGTCGCGAGGCTATCGCGACTGAACCAGGCCAGGCGGGTCACGGAGTACTCACAACTCCTCGGAATCAAGCCAAACAGAAACATCAACCTGCTCTTGAGCCTGACGACCTCGCAAGTACAACAAGAGGCACTCTCTACAACCCTTGGGATCGAGACTCCGCCCGAGTGGGACTTGGCGGCGTGGTATCCGTTCATGACGGACGACCCGAGACTGCCCTCACATCTCAGGTTGAGGTACTGCCTTCCTTGCATCAGACTCGGGTATCACACCACACTGCATCAGCTGCCCTGGATTTCCACGTGTCCCTGGCATGGCGTTCGCCTGCGCCAGAGTTGCCCACGATGCAATGGATTTCCGGGGACAGTCGCTGGCACGCCCACGAAGTTGCTCACCTGTGCGTGCGGCTTTGACCTTATGAATGAGTCGGCTTCCGCCTTGCAGAGACACCCCCACCCCAATGCCACGGCGTATCTACAGGCCTACCTCAACTGGTGTGCGGAGCAAAGGCGTACAAGTCGGCTGATCGTAACTCCAGGGGTACACGTTGATCCCAGCAGGATTTCCAGCCTTGTGGACCTTCCTCCTGGCCTGGCGCTACGCCAGGCCAGGAGGGTCTGCAACGCTAAAAGGTACAGGCTCACGACACACCCAGATCAACAATCACCACCAGCAGGCGCAGATGCAGCACTACGTGCAAACCATACGGGCCCTGAGGACGACTCAGGCCCAATCCTCCGTTACATTGACCAGAATGCAGCCAGAGGTTCCCGACGAGGTCGATCAGATCAGGCCTTTAGCCCTCAAGGTGAGCGAGTCGCCGGAGCTCGGGATCAACCGGCTCCGGATGGATGGAGCAGCTACGCCGCGACCAGGCCAGGCGGGCGCGATCGAGTGATTCACCCCAACTATTTGAACTTCGTAGATGAGCTCCTGGGCAAATTCAGCCATTCCAGCCCGCAGCGGGCAAGCAACGCGGGATTGGGACTACGAGTGAGACTAGCGGTGCTCGCCCAGGGCTACGCGGACGGCATCCTCCTCTCGGAGCATGAGGGCAACTTGAGCGCGCTTCCGGAGCGTTATAGATCGCCCAGTCCCATTGCGCTTTTGGATACGAGCCATCCACACGAATTGCGCGTGGCGTTCGGATAACGCAACCCTAAGCAAAGGCATCTATCGCCCCACCCTAAACTTCTGACGCACAACTCAGCTGCCGAGATAGAGAAGCCGCCTGTTTCCGCCCGGAAGTGAGCGGCCCCACTCACTCGTAGCATCTGCCAACAACAGCAATCGAATCCAGGCTAGAGCCAAGCACCTTCAGGCCCTGATGCTGATGTACCAGTCAATGCCAGATGGCGCCACCAGGTAGAGACTCTGGCTGGTCTATTATCAGTAGATAGTCAGGAGCGCGATGACGCTGGGGAGTCGACACATGGGGGCTACTCTGCGGAGCTTTCAGCCCTTTAGCGGCCCAGCAGCGGTCTTCTTGGCACTCGCCGGCCTGACGTCGATGGCCTTGCCAATGAGCTTCGCAACCTGGCGACGTTGAGCGAGAGCCGTTGCATACTTCTGAAGCACCGCAATCGCCTTGGGCACTTCATCGTCGCGCTTTTCCACCAGCAGCCTCTGGGCTTCGAGCCGCTTGATTTCCGCATTGATCGACTGGAGGGTGATCAGCACCAAGGGGGAATACTCCATTGAAAGCAAGCAGCGCTTATAGCCGATCGGCGGGTCGAGGCCCAAGCGATCGCCAGCGCCATTGCGCGTTCAGTAGGGGGCCCCCTTCAAAAGGCAAGCGAACGCACCTAAGCCGCCCCATCGAATCGGCCCCGTCCAGCCACGCCTCCACGTTCGCCTAGGGCCGGAAGATGGAGCCTCGTTGACCAGCAATCCATCCTGAGCGCCGGTATCTCGTCTGGTGAGACAGGTGAACACCACAATGCGCCAAAACATTGGCAGAGGAACGGCGAAGCTGTCCATTCCTAGTTGTGTGTAACATATTGCAAACAGATCCTGCGGATGGCCGCACTTCGTTATCAAGGAATGGACGGGGGAATCGATGGAAATTCTGAATGCGGTTGCGCACAGAGTGAACAAGAACAGAGGGATAAAGGGGGCGACCCTTGGCGAGGCCAAGGGTGAACTCGCTCGTACGGACGAGCTCAACTCTTTGATGCTCACCCTCCTCGACAGCTACAACAATCGCAGCTCCAGATTTGCCGGATCATTTGAGGAGGATGAGGACAACTACCGTTTCAGCGTCCATCTCAAGGATCACCTGGATGGAAGGACAACTTTCATCGAGTTCTCGATTCATGCTGGTCGTCGTTTGGTTGTCTCGATGAACGATGTCATCTTTGCCGGCGGTGGCTACATGCTGCTGCTCCGATATACGCATCAGCAGAGAGACATGCTGATGGTCGCGAAGCTAAACCCTCAGTCCGGCGCCATCTTTTCTGACGACCTCGACAAGGTCGTACGGGCGCCATATCTGAACTTGGATCGCCTCCAAGTCGCCGCCAGAATCGATTTGGCGGCTTGGCTTGCTGGCGGAGAACGCTACCTCAGCTTTGTTCTAAAGAAGAACAAGGACGATGGCCCGTCCGACTACTTCCAAGATTTCGTGGGTTGCAAAGTTGATCAAGACTCAAAGGTAGAATCAAGGAAGCTTGTGCTTGTTGTGAAGGATTTCGCAAGCAGCCTTGTCGATGCCGGGGCGATGCCAGCCGGGGACGTGCCCGACCTCCAGCGCCGGGCTTTCGATTACGTTGAGGGCCTGAGGAAAAGTGAATCGCCTCGGCTAGATGACTTCGATGGGTTGGCAAATGCAATCTGGCCCGATGAGCCTGCAGCGTTCGTGCACTTTCTTAATGGTCATGAAAGCGCCCCTTCGGCGGGATTCCTTCCTGACGCCACCTCGATAAAGGCATTGTCAGATATCAACTACAAGAGCAAGGAGCTTTCACTCAAGATGACCTACTCCTTCAAGCAGGAGCACGTCCATCTTGAAGGAACGACGGTGGTTATCAAGCACGCCCCTGAAAAACTGATCCAGGAACTCAACGAGTCCTGACATGCCCGCATTCGATTCGATAGTCGGTCTATGCCGTTTGAGCCGCGCCTGCCAGATCGCGGGCGCAAACTTGATCGTGCGAACAGAGTCATCTGCTGAAGTATCGGCCCTGATCGACGCCATCGAGGCGGGAGGGAGGCGAGTCACAACCATAGTTGAGGGGAAGGAGCGCCCCTTGGGAGTTGCGGGCATTGACCATGGATGTCAGATTGAACTTGTAGTGCACGGCGTTTCAAAGGCTGGCGAGGTGGTCGCACAGAACACTGGCGCGTTGCTTTCTTACAACATGGGACGATTCCAGGTCGAAGCACCAGAAGCTTTCTACTTGATCCAAGAGGACTACGCGCTTGGCGAGGCCCCCATTCCCAGCCTTGTGGCGGCCTACTTACGCTGTATTGAGTTCGCCGAAATTCTCAAGTTGGTGGCCGATGACTTCCGCACAGGCATCGGCGGTCCAGGCACAGCAATCATCCTGACTGGCCGTAAGTTGAGCATCCCGCTCACCTACAGCCAATGGCTCCTAGATGACGTCCCTTCCGAAGAGGACCTGTCGCAATCACGCCACGCGATATTTAACGATCACCTCAAGGTTGGCCGGCTTGACGCGATCAAGCGTGTTCTCGTCAGATTCTTGTTCAATGTGTCCACCGAGCAGCGTTTCGAAGTGCTGCTGAGATCGTGGGGCGAGATCATGCAGGCATTCCTGTCAGACTTTGACATATATGCTTCGGGATTCAATTTCGACAAGGCGCGAGAGGAGTTTGAGCGCAGGAAGCTCGATTTCGTCGTCAAGATGAATGCCACAAGCTCCGACGCGATGACAAAACTCATCGCGATTCCGGTGGGACAAGGGCTTCTGGCAAGCCAGATGAAGACGGACGCAAACTACACCATAGTTAACCATGCCCTCCTTACTGCTTCTGTGGTATTTCTTCTCGTTGCTGCAATGTTGGTTGTCGCTCACGTTCTGACGCTTCGACAGGTTGGTTTTGAACTGAAGGCAGAATCGGAGATGCTGCGCCAGCGAGCACTGTCCACCTACAAGCAGCTGCGCCCAATGATCGAGCAACTGCAAACCCGGCTTCGATTCCACCAGTGGGGTGTTCCCATCGTCATGTCGATCCTATTGCTCGTCACGACCGGCATGACGCTTGTGGCCTACACTGAACTAACAGCCACGACTTGACCCCACTGAACCTCATACGTGCAAGGCTTGAACCTGAGGCGGCGACTAGCCGCTGAGAGAGTCTTTGCTTGGACTCATCGAACCATCGTCGCCAAGTGACCCTGGATTACCGAGGGCGCCCGAGGGCGCCGCTTGCGCGACGCCCTCGGGCTCCAAGCCTGCAGTCATGCCGGCGCGAACCGCGTATCGACGCTGACGCGCATAGGCTTGCGGTCAGTGGTTAACGAAGTGATGCTTTGGTAGCGGCAACTGTTGGGCGCGACTTGAGGCATTCTTGCGCGGATCCTCCGGCGCTGCTGGATCAGGAAGCCTGCTTTCGAAAGACGCCTCCGGATTTCACACGCCTCCTGGATAGGTCGAGGCGGACTGAGTGAGGTCACTTTCTTGGCACAAGGCACAGATGTTGTAACTTGGTGCTTCACGCGCCTAGCTTATGCAACATTCGGCGTCAACGAGCCAGCGCGATGCAGGCTCGATCTCAGCCCTCGCTATCGGTAGCACGTTGGGCAAAGCACTCAAGCACCCGCAGCACTGGAAGCACCCAATTGAACTGCGGTGCCGCATACTGACGCCCCATTGGCAGGGTTCAAGACTGGGAGCCGTGCATTGGCACTGCACCAAATTCATGACCCAGCGTTGTTCAATGCCCACTTCGACAGCGTTGACTCGCGCGCGAATGTAGCGCGGGGCAGCATCGCATCCTTTATTAATCAACGAGATACAGATCCGCAATTCAGCGCGTGCAACAGGCCAGCGTCCCCACTCAATCCCCACAGCGTCGATAGTCAAACGGAATCCGCAGGATCTTGCCATCATCTACCGGACCGGTGATGCTCGCCTTCAGCGCAGTACCATCACGCCGGTACTCGATGCGTTTCGGGAAGTCATTCTGCAGATTCTCGAACACCACCCAGTTCGCGCCGTGCCCGGCAATGACGAACGTGGTTGCCGCCACGCCATTTGGCTGCACATGCAGGCCAGCCGCTTTGCCTGCAGGCACCAGGCGCATGTACTCGAATGACTCCATATCGCCGTGGCTCAGCGTCCGTGACATCCCAAGTAAGGCCCCGCCGGCCTCGGGCAGCCAGACCTCATCAAGCCTGCGCTCCTCGGTACCGCCACACCAATGCCCGGCCAGCCAGTCAAACTCGGCCGGTGCGGCCATAGCCGCGCCACTTCCAAACGCAAGGCCTGCGCCCAACACCGCCACCTTCGACTTCAACATGTCCTGACCTCCTGGATGGGTTGGCTGCAGGCTATCGACGTGGCACCTCGGGCGCTTGTAAAAATGCGCAGGATGGCGTCCGATGCCGCATGGACTACCGCGAGCACCCTGCCCCCGACGACCTGAGCCGTCACGTACAGTGCATCTGGTGGCTGCGCGACGATGCACCCGGGAATGACGTGCAGGTCATCTATCCCGATGGCCGGTGCGAGCTGCTGGCCGAACTGGGCGTGCCGCTGCAGCTGCATGGCGCAGAAGGCCGTATCCGTTCCGATCTACCGTTCTGTTTCGCTGCACAGCAGTGCGGGCCTATCCGGCTGCAAGCCGCTGGTGCGGTGTTCTGCATCGGTGTGCGCCTGCAGCCGGCCGCGAGCGCCTTGATCGCCGGTGCCCGCTTACCCGGCCTTCGTGACCAGGCCCCTGACCTGTACACGCTGGATGCCTCCTTTGCCGAGACCTTCAGTGCCGCCGCACGCGCCAGTGCGGTCATCAACACGCCCGAGCCTCTCTGGCAGGCTCTGCGGGATCGTTGCGCCAGCTTCATCCTGGACGAGCGTGTTGAACAGGCCGTAGCAGATCTGGATGCGATGGAGGGTGACCTGCGCATCGCCGAACTGGCGCGGCGGCTTGGCATGTCCCTGCGCGGCCTGCAATCCCGCTTTCTGGCTGCGGTGGGCATGACTCCGAAGGAGTACGCCCGTGTGTGCCGTCTGCAGGCAATTCTGCACACACTTGATGAGGAAGCCACGAGCATTGCCGCTGCAGCCGCACGCCATGGCTACAGCGACCAGGCCCATGCCACGCGCGACCTTATCCGCTGGACAGGAGTCACGCCCGGCCGACTGGCGAATGCCCTGCGTGGCGATCGTGGCAGCGACGATGCACTGCGATTGGCTGCCGCCTTCGTGCGCGGCACCAGCGGCGGCCGCTTACTGTGAGCCCCCTCCTCCACGTCGCCCTATAGAAAGCGGTGCATCACATACACATCAACCAACCCCAGCGTTCGATGCCGGAACGCCTCCGGTAGCGTCCCGACCACGGCAAAGCCCAGCTTCCGGTACAGCTCAACCGCTGGCGCATTGGAACTGACCACGTAATTGAACTGCATGGCCAGGAAGCCTTCCGATCTGGCTCGATCAAGACTGTGCTCCACCAGCGCCCGGCCAATGCCGCGACCTTGTACCCGAGGATCGACCACATAGGTAGCGCTGGCCACGTGCGCTCCCAGGTCCGGATAGTTGGCACCCATCTTGTACATTCCGGCCACGCGCCCTTCCAGAACGGCCGCAAAGGCCGGCTGCACTCCAAACCAATGACTCCGAAAGGTCCCGGCCTCGAAGGTGCCGGCGAACGGAAGCGCATCTTCCGTCGCAATGGCGGCCTGGAAGATCGCCCACATGGTCTCGATGTCGTCCGCGCTGGCGGGCCGGATTTCCATGCGGTTCCTCGCGGAGTGGCGTGATGGACAAGGCGGACACTAGCAGAATCCAGGCACGAACAATCCCGCAGGTAATGCGGACGCCTGCACATGGGATTGAGAGCTGCCAGAGCGCCCAATGGATGCAGAACCCGGCGCCGGCCAGTGAGCCGTAGCGCATGGGCCTCTCAACCCATGATCCACAGCACAGAGGCGTTCACATGGCACGTTTGAAAGACAAAGTAGCAATCATCACCGGCGCGGGTGCCGGCATGGGGGCAGCCGATGCCCGCCTGTTCGCGCGCGAGGGCGCCCACGTCTTCATCACTGACATCCGTGCCGACGCGGCACAGGCCATTGCGGCGGAGCTCAGTGCTGAAGGCCTGTCGGCCACGGCCCTGCCCCTGGATGTCACCCGCGAAGACCATTGGAACGACGTGGTCGACCAGGTCATCGCAACGCACGGCCGCATCGACGTCCTGGTCAACAATGCGGGGCTTCCCGGCCCTTTTGATACCTGGGACAACGCCACGCTGGAAGGCTTCAACGCCATCATCCAGCTCAACCTCAACAGCCATTTCCTCGGCATGAAGGCGGTCAGTCCGCACATGAAGCGCGCGGGCAAGGGCTCGATCGTGAACATGTCGTCCATCTGTGGACTCGTGGCCATCACCGGCATCCATCCTGGCTATTGCCCGTCCAAGGGCGCCAACCGCCTGCTTGCCAAGGGGGCTGCTGCCGAGTTCGCCAGCTTCAACATCCGCGTCAACTCCGTGCACCCGGGCATCATCGATACGCCACAGAACAAGGACCTGATCGCCAACGATGGCGCCAACCATGGCATGCGCTCACGCATCCCGCTCGGTCGCTTCGGACGTGCAGAGGAAGTTGCCAATGTGGTGCTGTTCCTGGCCAGTGACGAAGCGTCCTATGTCACCGGTGCCGAGATCGTTGTCGATGGCGGCTACGTCATTGTCTGAGCCCATCCGGCGCGGGACGGCCTCGCCCTCGCGCCATCAGGCACACCCCATGTCAGATCAGAAGAGAATCGTCATCGTCGGCGGTGGCATCGGCGGCTTGCTGCTTGCGACCCAGCTCGGCCAACAGCTGGGTCGCAGCGGTGGTGCCGCCGTCACTGTGGTGGACAAGAGCCCCACCCATATCTGGAAACCCATGCTGCACACACTGGCAGCGGGCACGCGCAGCCTGCAGCAGCAACAGGTGGTATTGCTTGCGCATGCCAGCGAGCACGGCTTCACTTACCAGCCGGGGGAAATGCGCGGCCTGGACCGGGAATCGCGGGAAGTCCTTATCGGCGACCTGCGCTCACCCGACGGAGAGTTGCGGGTACCTGCGCATCGAATCCCCTACGACGTGCTCATCCTCGCCATGGGCAGCCATGCAAATGATTTCGGCACACCCGGCGTCCGCGAGCACTGCCACTTCATCGACAGCCTGGCCCAGGCCGAAGTCTTCAACGATGCACTTCGAACCCGGGTGATGCGTGCCATGGCCCAGGACGAGCGCCTGCGTGTGGCCATCGTCGGGGGCGGTGCCACCGGTGTGGAGCTGGCTGCGGAACTGAGTCGGTTGCTGGAACTCGCTTCCAGCTATGCAGACCCTACCCTGCGTGATCGCCTGGATCTGACCCTGCTTGAGGGAGGCCCGCGCATCCTGCAGGCATTTACCCCAGCGATCTCATCGTCGGCCACACACCAGTTGCGCCACATCGGTTTCCAGGTCCTGACCGGGGCATCCGTGATCGCCGCCGAGGCCGAAGGCTTCCGTCAGGCCGATGGCAACCTGGTTCCAGCCGACCTCATGGTCTGGGCGGCTGGGGTGAAAGGCATCACGTTTGCAGAGGGACTGGATGGACTGGAGCTCAATCACGCAAATCAGGTACGGGTGCGCCCCAACCTGCAATCCACAACGGACGACACGGTCTTCGTGCTCGGGGATGCCGCAAGCCTGACCTTGGCTGGTGCCACACGCGCCCTGCCACCCACGGCGCAGGTGGCCACCCAGCAAGCACAGCATCTGGCCCGTCACCTTCCGGCCTGGCTGGAGGGCCGGCCGCTGCCCGAATTCGTGTTCCGTGACTTCGGTGCACTCGTTTCGATCAGCGACTACAACGCCTTTGGCACGCTGGGAGACTTCGGATTCTTCCGTGGCGCGTCGATCAAGGGGCGATTCGCACATCTCAGCCATGCGCTGCTCTATCGCCGCCACCAGCATGCGCTGCACGGCTTCCGCAAGGCGACCCTGCTGTGGATGGCCGAACGCTTGAACGGCTGCGTTCAACCGCGCGTTCGTCTTGCCTGAGGAGAAGACGGTGCATCGGGGCCAGCCATGGCCCCGATTGCATTGCGGCCCTTCCTTACGACTCCCACCCTCCTCCCAGCGCCAGGAACAGGGCGATGCGGCTTCGAGCGACCGTCGCATCGGAGGTGGCGACGGCCTGCTCGGCGGCCGCAAGGCTACGCGCCACATCCAGCGCTTCCAATGCCGATACTGTTCCTGCCTTCAGCATCTGCTGCTGTTGCGCATGCGCCCGTCGGGCCGCCTCGCGCACATCCACCAGTACGGCGTTCTCTTCCAATGCCTTGGCATAGGCTGCCGCGGCAGTCTCTGTTTCCGACAACGCCTTGAGAACCGTACCGTCGAAGGCGGCCAGTTCAGCCCGTGACGCCGCGTCGGCAGCGTCTATCCTCGCCCGTGCCACGGAGCGGTTCGGAAAGCTCCATGACACCAGCGGGCCTACCGAATAGCGCAGTGCGGAATCGTCGAACAGATGGTCCAGTCGACGCGATGTGGCACCCGCACTCAAGCCAAGATGCACACTGGGATACAGGCCCGCCGTCTCCACACCAATCCGTGCCGTGGCCGCTGCCAGTCGACGCTCGGCCGCACGTACGTCCGGGCGTCGTCGGATCAGGTCGGCGCCCTCGCCCGCTGGCACCACACCGGCCATGGTCGGAATCGAGGTGCAGTGCTGGTACTGCGCATCCAGTTGCGAGGGTGCCTGTCCCAGCAACAGCGCCAGTCGTGACAGTGCGGATTGCTGGCCGGCCTGTAGTGGCGGCATCTGCGCCTGCAGCTGCCCAAGCAAGCCCCTGGCCCGGGTCACATTGATGGCTGGCTGCTGCCCGGCCTTCCATGCACGCTCGATCAATGCCAGCTCCGAGGCCTGCAGCTGGATGGAACGTGCCACCACCTGCTGGCTCGCGCCGGCGGCGCAACTGTCGGTGTACACACGCACCACGTCGCTGACAATACCGATGGTGGCCAGGTCCCGCGCCGCAGCGACGGCCTCGGTCTGCGCGTCCTGCGCCTCGAGGAGCCGCTTTACCCGCCCGGCCAGATCAAGATCGTAGTCGATGCTGATGCCAGCATCGAAACTGGCATGCACGCCTGCGCTGGGTCCAATTCCGAGGCTGGAAGCCTGGCCGGCACCTGCCCCGGCACTGACAGCAGTACCCACACCCGCTGCGGCGCGGACCTCCCGCGCCTGAGCCCGGGCCTGCTCCAGCCGCGCCTGTGCGATCCGCAGATCGGTGTTGGCGGCAAGGGCGTGCTGCACAAGGGCATCGAGCGCGGGGTCGTCGTACAGCCGCCACCATCGTTCTGGTAACGGAGCATTGCTGACGGCCGCCGACGCTCCCTGTACGGGTTCGATCGATGCAAACCCAAGGCCTGCAGCCGGCGGTCTCGGAGGCCGGTAGTCCGGTCCTGCGGTACGGCACGCGCTGATGGCCAGCACGATGCACACCGGCAGTACCCACCGGGCGACATGCCCACAGGGAACGGCGCGCATCATGGGGCCCTCCCCTGCGAATCATCTTCGATCAGGGTCACCGTGGCGGTACGCCCCGCGATCATCGCCATCCCTTCAGGGATTTCATCCAGTTCGACCCGCACTGGAATGCGTTGGGCCAGCCGGATCCAGGTGAACGTCGGATTGACGTTCGCCAGCAGGGTGCCATTTGCAGTCACACGCTCACGGTCATCGATGCCCGGTGCCAGGCCGACCACGTGGCCACGCAGCGTGGCGGCCTCACCCATCACATGAACCTGGACCGGTGCACCTGGATGGATGCGTGGCAATTTGGTTTCCTCGAAGTAGCCTGCGACGTGATAGCTCTCGCTGTCGACGATGCTCACCAACGGCTGGCCTGCGCTGGCGTAGGTGCCGGGGCGCAACGAGAAATTGCTGATGTTGCCGTTCACCGGCGAACGCACGGTAGCGCTTTCAAGATTCAAACGCGCCAGGTCCCGCTCAGCGATGGCCTGGCGATGACTGGCCGCCGCCTCTTCAGCCTGCGTGCGGCGGGCAGCGATGTCCTGGTCGGATGCTACGCCGACCAATCCTCCGTAGCGCGACGCCTCACGGCGCGCAGAGCGGGATCGCTCCGCAGCCAGTGCCACCGCGGCGTCCGCCCGTTCCAGGGCATTGGCCAGGCGGTCACGGTCCAGCACGAACAGGACCTGCCCACGCTGCACCTGCTGGTTGTCTCTCACATGTACTTCAGAGACGCGGCCGGAGACCTCGGTGGCCAATGCCACCACGTCAGCGCGGATCTTGCCGTCGCGGGTCTGTGGCGCACTGATGTAGTAGCTGTAGATGTGCCAGGCCACGAACGCAGCAATGGCACTGAACATGAGGGTAAGGGCCTGCCGGGCAACGGCAAGCAGCAGGGGTTGCAGATTCTTCATGACGATGTGCGCCAGACAAGCGGAAAGAGAACCAAGAGCGCGCCGACGAGCATCACCAGCAGCGACAGGTCGAACAGAGGGCGATTGCCGAGCAGCCGATAGGCGCCAATCCGATCCAGCACGCGCGACAACGCAATGCGCAGCACGAATCCGATCAGCAGGCACGGCAGCAACGGCGAGACAAACAGTCCAGCCAGGTCGAGCTCTCCGATCATGCTGCCTCTCCGTTCTGCGCCGGCACCGGCTCCAGGGCCAGGCGCAGGTGAACCAGTGCATCGGTCAGTGCGTCGCCTTCCGGGCTGCCCAGCAGGATGTCGCGTCGCAGCACCCGGTCGAGGTGATCGCCCAGCATTCCGGGCGACGCTGCGCCCGCCAGTTCACGGTGGAGTCGACGCATCAGCGCATCCAGCAAGTCGCGTTCGATCCCTGCCACATGGTGGGTGGCACGTTGCAGGTGCACCAGGCTGTGGCCCAGGCGAAGCTGCCGAAACAGGTGCGCTGCCGCCACCGCATTCGCACCTGTGGCACGGGCGCCAAGCTGCCCGATGCGATCGAGATCGCGCTCAAGGAAGGCGTCCTCCACGTCGCGACCCGCGGTCCGGCCCAGCGTCGCCAGGTCCTGCCGCCCGTCCTCCTGCAATCGCTTCGAGGCCGCTTCGGCGCCCATGCGCTTGACCAGCAGCAGGCAGAAGAAGCCGATGAAGATGCCGATCAGGGTTCCCGCGGCCATGTCCAGGAAGGTGCCGAAGTCCTGGGGCTGGTAGTGACTGGCCAGACCTGCATTACTGAGTGTCAGCGCCAGCAGCAGGATCGCCAGCGGCTCCTCGATGCTCCACACCGCCAATGGCAGGATCACCAGTGCACAGGCAAGTGCGAATCCAGAGAAGCTCTGGGCCATGGGTAGAAGCAGGTATCCCAGTACCACCGACAACGCGACCGACAACGCGGCGAAGCGACCGAACTTCATCGCGGCGAGGTTGGCACCATCGAAGATGCCGAAGAAGGCCAGCGTCACGGTACCCATGATCAGCATGTTCGGCCCCTGTGCCCAGCCGGTGGCCCACCACAGCAGGCAGATCAGCGCATACGCGAGGGCGCAGCCACCGCCGATGCGGAGTGCGTGATGATGATCCGGCGCGAGCGGCAGTGGCTGGCTCGTGGCCAGGCTGCGCTCCAGATGCGGCGGCAGCGGGTCACCCTTCTCCAGGGCATCATCCAGCACCTGGATATCGGTCCATGCCTGCTGTGCACGGGCCAGGTCGCGCTGGCGTGTTGCCACGATGCGCGCGCGCCAGGCCGGGTCATGCAGGCGCGAGCTGCCCGCGGTAGTCGCTTCCAACGCTCCGATCAAGGGCACAAGACGCGCCAGCCGCCGCTGCAGCGCAAACAGCAGCCGGTGCTGGCGATTGCTTACCGTGCTGTCGAAACGCAGCTGCTCGGCCACCAGCGAGAGCGCCGAAAGGTCGGCTACGGCCTTGAGCCGATGCTGCGCAGCCACGTCCGTAGCCACGTTGCCAGCGACCGCGTCGTCCAGCCACTGCCTGACGTCTGGTAGCCAGCGGCGCAGTCGGGTTCTCACCGAAGGGCCCAATGCGGTTGGCGCCAGGCCGTCCACCAGGGTGATCGCGGCGATGCCGATGCAGATCTCGGTGACGCGCAGCAGCGCGATGTCGAACAGGCGCCCCGGGTGTTCCACGTTGCCCACGGCGATCAGGCACAACGTGACGGCAAACAACTGCAGCGCATATGCCCGTGGGGTGCGGTTGGCCGCCGCCACGGTGAAGCCCAGCGTGGCAACCACACCACTAGCCAGCACCACTGGGAAGGAAAGAATGCCGAACAGGCCGCCGATGGCCAGCGCAGTCACGCCGGCACCGAGGGTGCCCAGTAGACGGTACAGCGCTTTGGAGCGGACATTGGCCGAGATTGGATTGGCCAACGCGACGCAGGTCACGCTGGCCCAGTAATTCTGCTCCAGCCCGAGGTGCACGGAGGCGACGAACGCCAACATGCAGGCCACATAGAGCTTCAATGCGAACAACAGGGTGGCCGCCGCATTCATGCCGGCCACCGCGATTCTGGAAGTGGGTTCACGAGGAAGGGCCCGGAAGGCGCAGGGCGGCAAGCACCATGCCGCCGAGGTGGAAAGATGGACCGGGACGCAGGCCGGCGACCGGCACGTCCAGCCGGAAATTCTAGGAACGGAACACGGGCTGTACCATTCGCCACCGTTCGTGGTTGATGTGCATTCGTCCGCCCGCTTCGCGCCGGAGACGGGGTTGGCGCGGTACGCTATGTGCGGCCCTTCTGTTGCCGTTCTGGTGCATGGATCCTCTGTCTGAAGTACTAACCCTGCTCCGCCCCACCCATACGCGTACCGCAGCGCTGGATGTGGCGGGCCCATGGTCACTGCGTTTTCCCAACCGGCAGGGCATCAAGTTCTGTGCCGTCGAGCGCGGGGAATGCTGGATCTCCGCAGATGGCGGCCAACAGCCGCAGCACCTGCAGGAAGGTGACTGCTTCCTGCTCAGCAAAGCCGGCTCGTATGTCCTGTGCAGCGACCCTCAACTCGCCCCTGTTGATGCCGCCTCGGTGCTCGACCTCGAAGCCACTGGCCGCAGGACGCTGCACGGAGGCGGCGACCACCTGATCGTCAGCGGCAGCTTCCGCTTCGCCGATACCGATGCGGTGCGCGTCCTCGACCCCTTGCCCGGTATCGTGCAGGTGTCACATGGCGACAGCGAGGCCATCCTGCTGCGCCGTGCGCTGGCCCGCCTTGCCGAAGAACTGGTACAGCCACGCCCGGGGGCTGCGCTGGTGGTCGAGCACCTTGCCCATCTGATGCTGGTGGAGATGCTCCGCCTGTTCCTGTCCTCCGAGCACCCTGCCCTGCCGCCCGGCTGGATGCAGGCCATGACCGACCCGCGTATCGCCGACAGCATCCGCGCCATGCACGGCGAGCCGGCCCGTACCTGGCGGCTGGACGATCTTGCCAGCATCGCGGCCATGTCACGCACGGTCTACGCCGGCCGCTTCAAGCAGCTGATGGGTGTTTCGCCCATCGAGTACCTGACCAACTGGCGCATGCTGTTGGCCGCCTCCCGCTTGCGCAGCACCCAGCAGACGCTGGCACGCATCGCGGCAGACGTGGGCTACAGCTCCGAGTTCTCCTTCATCGCGGCCTTTACCCGGGTGATGGACGTCGCACCTGGCCGCTATCGCCGCCAGGTCCGCACCAGTATCGATGCGGACTGACGGCGGCAGCCAGGCGCATCAGAATGGCGTGTCAGCCACGCCACCATCCGCACGCAGCGCGGCGCCGGTAGTGCCGGATGCGAGGCTTGAGCAGGTGTAGGCCACCAGGTTGGCCACTTCCTGCGCAGTCTGGAAGCGCTCGGTGATCGACGAAGGCCGCATGGCCTTCACCAGCGCCGCGCCCTGCTCCTCGATGCTCTTGCCGGTCCGGCGGATCTCATCCTGCAACATCGCCTCCACACCTTCGCTCAGGGTCGGCCCCGGCAGCACCGCGTTGACGGTCACGCCAGTACCGGCCATGCGCTTGGCCATGCCACGCGAGAGACCCAGCAGTGCGGTCTTGGTGGTTGCGTAGTGCAACATGTCGGGAGGCGTGCTGATGCCGCACTCCGAGCCGATGAAGACCACCCTGCCCCAGGCCTTGCCTGCCATGGCCGGCAGGTACGAACGCGCAAGGCGCATGCCAGCCATGATGTTCACCGCCCAGTAGGTGTCCCACGTGTCATCGGCAATCTCGAAGAAGTCTGCGGTTTCGAAGACAGCGGCATTGTTGACCAGGATGTCGCACGCCGGCACCTGTGCCAGCAGCACGTTGCAACCCGCCGCGCTGGCCAGGTCCGCAACCACGCCCTGCACCGGTGCTGCTTCGCCGTGCTCGGCCTTCAGCCGCGCAACAGACTGGTCCACCTGGTCGCTCCTGCGGCCATTCACCACCACCGTAGCGCCCTCCGCCAGCAACGTGCTGGCGATGGCATAGCCAATGCCCTGGGTCGCACCGGTAACCACGGCGACCTTGTTCTGGATACCAAGTTGCATCTCACATTCACCTTGTTGAGGCGCACATCGTGCGCGGGTTGAAACAGCTGCGGCTGGCGTTGGATTCCATGCCATGGCCGCAAGCGTCGTGTTCAGGTCATTAAGCGCCGCGAGCAACGCTCAGGCCATGCGTGTCTGACCGCGATCACTCAGCCAGCGTCCGCAGGTGACCCGCTGCGCGAGCGCGCGTTCAGCCATGCCATCACCGTGGCGTTGGATTTGTGGGTGGCCCCCAGGTACAGGGCCGTGTTGGCCAGTGCGACCGCGCCCAGTTCGTCGCCGAATCGCTCCAGTACCTTCCAGGCCTCCAAGGCCCTGGTCTGCGCTCTCGGGTCGGACAGGCCGATGTCCTCGATGGCCATCTTGCTCAGGTTGCGTGCCAGGTACCGTGGATCACAGCCTCCATCCAGCATCCGGCAGATCCAGTACAGGGCCGCGTCGGGATTCGTGCTGCGCACCGACTTGAACGCCGCGGATATCTGGTCGTAGAACAATTCACCCTGCTTGTCGAAGCGGCGCACCTGGCGGGGCAGCGCGTCATCGAGCAACGAATGTGGGATCCGACCATCCGCGGGCGCCAGATCCGCCAGGA
Organism: Stenotrophomonas sp. STK17_22; assembly: GCF_051983905.1. Classification (NCBI taxonomy): domain Bacteria; kingdom Pseudomonadati; phylum Pseudomonadota; class Gammaproteobacteria; order Lysobacterales; family Lysobacteraceae; genus Stenotrophomonas; species Stenotrophomonas sp. STK17_22. The sequence continues at coordinate 2,425,496 of NZ_CP197010.1, read as the reverse complement.
TCTCCAGAGCATTCAGCGCCCTGCGCAGATCTCCATCAGCGCGAACGGCGATGGCGCCCAGAACGTCGTCGTCGATCTTCAGATCGCAGTGGGCCAGTCCCTGCATCCCCTCCACCAGCGCACGACGCAGTTGTCCGATGATGTGGATCGGCTGCAGCGGCTGCAGTACATGAACGTCGCAGCGCTGAAGCAGTGACGGTCGCAACTGGAACGACGGATTCTCGGTGGTGGCAGCAAGCAAGCGGGCGTCATTGCCCTGCAGATGACGTACCAGCACATCCTGCGTGGCGCGGTCCAGACGATGAACCTCGTCGACGAACAGCAGGTGGCCGCGCCCTGCCTGGTGGCTGGCCACGGCCAGCGCCCGGCTCAATTCGGAGGGCGTCATCACCGCTGCCGGCAGCGATGTGTGGCGATGCCCCGATGCTCCCAGTAACAGTTGCGCGATACTGGTCTTGCCACACCCCGGCGGCCCCCACAGGATGATCGAGCGTGGCAGGCCTGCTTCCAGTGCCCGCTGCAGCGGCTGTCCATCCGCCAGCAGATGGGACTGCCCGACAACGCCGGCAAGCGATACCGGGCGCAGCCGTTCGGCCAAGGGAGCGCGTGCCTCCGACATCACTCCGCGCCTGACGTCACGCCAGCGAAAGCATTGATGCCGGTCAGCTCGGCCGACAGCCGCCACAGGCGTTCTGCCTGCGCGGCGTCGACCGCATACGGGCGAACACCCCCTTCGCTCGGGACGGGAAGGTCTTCCTCCCATGCGACGTCGCAGTCCTCGCAGTACACCCCACCGATGCCATCCAGCAGCGACGATGTGGCCGCCCACACCGTGGTCGCCGCACCTTGAGCGGACGTCTTGAAGCTGGGGTCGATCAACCGGCCCTCTGCATCAAGCCAGCCCAATGCCTGCATTTCTTCCAGTGCCATGTGGCGCTGCAGCGCCGTGTGGATCTTGCCCGGATGGACCGAGTAGGAACGCACGCCAGCGGTGCGACCGAGCACATCCAGGTGCAGCGCGAACAGCGCGATGGCGGTCTTGGACTGCCCATAGGCCAGCCACTTGTCGTACCCCGTTTCGAACTGCAGGTCCGTCCAGCGCATGGGCGAATAGTGATGTCCCATCGAGGACAGCGAAACGATGCGGGCACCTCGCGCAATGGCCGGCCACAGCAGATTGACCAATGCAAAATGACCCAAGTGGTTGGTGCCGAACTGCGATTCCCAACCGTTGCCCACGCGCGATTCATCGTTGGCCATGACCGCGGCATTGCAGATCACGATATCCGCCCTGCGTCCGCTGGCGACGAAGCGCTCGGCACAGGCACGCACGCTGGCCTGGTCCGCCAGATCAAGCATGTCCACCTCCACCCCGGGAACATCGGCCAGCGTGGCCCGGGCCGCCGTCGGGTTGCGCGCAAGTACCAGCACGTCTGCGCCGGCGCTGGCCAGGGCCCGGGTGGCTTCCAGGCCGAGGCCACCGTGGCCGCCAGTGATGATGGCCAGCTTGCCGCGCAGATCGATACCCCGCACCACATCGGCTGCGGAACTCGTCCGGTCGAAGCCGGAGTTCAGGGGGCGCTGAGGGCTCATCACGACGACGCCCCCGCAGTGTCAAGCGTGGGAGCGGAATCGGCCAGCGTATGGAACGCGCACAGCTTGTTGCCGTCAGGGTCACGCAGATAGGCCAGATACAGCGAGCCCGCCGGAGTCTCGCGCACACCGGGCGGTTCCTCGCACGAGGTTCCACCGTTGGCCAGCGCCGCAGCATGGAAGGCATCCACCTGTGCCGGGCTGGCCATGAACAGGCCGATCGTGCCGCCATTGGCCGCCGAGGCAGCTTCGCCGTTCAGCGGCGTGGCCAGCACCAGCAGGCTACCTGCGTGCTGGTAGAGGATGCGCTCGGAATTGAAGTTGAGGCTGAGTGCCGGGCGGGCGCCCAGTACTCCCATTACGGCGTCGTAGAAGCGACGGGACCGCACAAGATCGTTGCTGCCAAGGGTTACGTGACTGAACATGTTTCTGTCTCGGTTCGGAATGAAGTCAGGCCCAGCGCTGGCGCGCCGCACCCGGCGAAGTGGCGTCGCGGAAGGAGCGCCCGAAGACCTGGCCCTGCAGCACCTGCTCGCGCATGTGGGGCAGGCGCCGTTGCTGGTAGAGCGCCAGGGCGTCCACCACGTCGGGTTCCAGGCGTAACGCCCGTGACACGTGCAGGGCATCGAGCATGGACTCAGCGAATCCCGCGCCGGTCATCGGCGATTGCGCATGCGCAGCGTCCCCCACCAGGGCCAGGCGCCCGCGCGCGACCTGCGTGGGGACGTACTCGGAGATGGGCATCGGCAGCGCGCCCGCCTGCCGGATCGCCCGCGAAAGTGCCTTGCCCCACGGTGCAGGCCACTGCACCCGCGCACGATTGGCCAACGCAATGCGGGCGTCTGCGGGCACTGCGTCCGCCCTCGGCGTGAACCGCACCCGGTCCTCGCAGACCGCACCGAGGGCCTGCAACAGCCGGGTGCTGCGCGCTTCGAACCACGCCCAACCCACGCGTCGCGGGGTGGCGTGTGCAGCCTCCAGCAACGGGTAGATGGCCAGCACATCGTGGCCGGCCGAATGGAACTCGACACCGCTCAGCGCACGCGCGTTCCGGGGTGGCACGTCCAGTTGCCCCAGCCACGCCAGATAGCCTGCGTAGGAGGCCTCGGGCTGCTCCGGGGCGACGCACCGTCGAACCACGCTCCGATGGCCATCGGCCCCGATCAGCAGGTCGGCCGTCCACTCCCGCCCTTCTGCGCTACGCGCCCATGCCGCGTCAACACGCTCACCAACGGTGGCCACCGCCTCGCCGTCCACCAGCGTGATGCCGGGCTCGACGCTGGCCGCCTGGCGGAGCGCACTGTAGACGTCCCACCACGCATGCGGCAGCACGGCCTGTTCGATGGCATCACCGCCCAATGCATCCACCACCTGCTGGCTCGCCGGTACAGTGAATGCCATCCGCAAGGCAGTGCCGCCGGCGCGGATGGCCACACCAGCACGCCCGCGCGCCGGTGCTCGCTCGAGCACGGTGGAGGCCACGCCGACGTTGGCCAGTGCCAGGGCCGCTGACAATCCTGCCAGCGAACCACCAATGATCAATGCCGTGCGCATGCTGTGCTCCTCGTCCGCTCTACCGCAGGCCTTCAGGCCAACGTGGACATGTCGATGACGAAGCGATAACGCACGTCGGCCCGCTCAAGCCGATCAAAGGCCTCGTTGATCTGGTCCATGCGGATCAGCTCGCAGTCCGGCAGGATCTGTTGTCGCGCGCAGAAATCCAGCATTTCCTGGGTCTCGCGGATTCCGCCGATCATCGAGCCTGCTACGCGGCGGCGGCCCATGATCATGGGCACGGTGAACGGCTCCTGCAGATCGCCCAGTTGCCCGACGACCACCAGCGTGCCGTCGATATCCAGCAGCGGAATGTACGGGTTGATGTCGTGCTTGGTCGGTACGGTATCGACGATCAGGTCGAAGCTGGAAGCCGCAGCCGCCAATGCCTGCGCATCGTCGGTCGGCAGGAGTGCCTCTGCACCCAGAGCAAGCGCGTCGGCCTGCTTGGCGCGCGAGCGGCTGATGACGGTGACGTGTGCGCCCAGTCCGATCGCCAGCTTGACCGCCATGTGGCCCAGCCCGCCCAGGCCAACCACGGCCACCCGGCTGCCCGGACCAACGTTCCAGGTGCGCAGCGGCGAATACGTGGTGATGCCGGCACACAGCAGCGGTGCGGCCCGAGACAGGTCCAATCCTTCGGGCACGCGCAGCACGAAAGCCTCCTTCACCACAATGTGCCGCGCATAGCCCCCCAGGGTCGGCTGGCCGGTGACGCGGTCCAGGCCGTTGTAGGTCTCGGTCAGCACCTCGCGGCACATGTGCTCTTCGCCCTTGTGGCACTGGTCGCAGTGCTCGCAGCTGTCGACGAAGGTGCCGACAGCCACCGCATCACCTGCCTTGAAGCGATGCGCGGACGCGCCGGTGGCCACCACACGACCGATGATCTCGTGGCCAGGCACGACCGGGTAGATCGCCCTGCCCCAGTCGTTGCGGACCATATGCAGGTCCGAATGGCAGACGCCGCTGTAGAGGATTTCGATAGCGACATCGTCGTCACGCAGTTCACGACGTTCGATGGTGTGCGGCACCATTGGCGTAGTTGCCGACAGCGCAGCGTAGGCCTGGGTTTTCATCTGCAGATCCTTGAGTAATTCAACGAAACGCCGTACTGGCGTGCTCAGCGCGCAACCAGCGCCTGGTGGTAGAACTCGCCCAGTGCCGCGCCCGCACGCGCCACGAATTCGGGCTGGTCGTACAGCGCCACGTGGGTACCACCGGCCAGGATCAGCAGGTGCTTGTCGGTGCTTGCCGCGCGCTGGTGCAGCTCTTCGCTCATCCAGCGGGTGCCGGCCTCGCTGCCGGCGATCGCCAGCAACGGTTGGGTGAGGAACAGTTCCGCGTTGTTGAAGGCGTCGTAGCCCACCAGTTCGGCCAGGTTCTGCAGCGGGAACAGCCCAGTGGCGTTCGGATGCTGGCCACGCGGTGTGCGGTAGTAGTCGAAGGCTTCGGCAAAGTCCGGGTGTGTGGCGGCTTCGCGGTTGGCTGGCAGCGCATCCTGGTACTGGAGCTGTCCGCCCTCGGCCTGACGGGTGCGGGCCTGCGCTGCGGCATCAAGCAGCGCGACTGAATTCCGGGGATCGGCATCGCCGTCCCAACCCTGGCGGAACATCTGGCCGTAATTGACGGCACTGATGGTGCCCACCGCGCGGATGCGGCGATCGTTCATCGTGGCGTGTGCCGCATAGCCGCCACCGGCACAGATACCAAGCACACCGATCCGATCAGCGTCGACGATCGGCAGCGTGACCAGCAGGTCAATCGCCGCGCTGATATCGGCCACACGCGCATACGGGTTCTCATTGCCGCGCGGTGCGCCGGTGCTGTTGCCCTGGCAGGAGGCATCGAAGGTCAACACCACGAAGCCCTGCTTGACCAGGCTGGCCGCATGCACCGTTGCGGTCTGCTCCTTCACGCCACCGGCCGGGTGAACGACCACGACGGCCGGATGACGGGCCGACAGTGCGGCGTGCTCCGGCACATGCAGCTGGCCGGCCATGGTGATGTTGCCATTGGGGAATTGCACTGCTTTCATTGCCGTCCTCACAGGTTGCTGTCCACGTTGTGTGGAATGACAGCTACGATAGGGCTGGCATGGCGTGGTGATAATCCGCAAAAATCGTAATGGACTTATAAGCAGGATCACCCAATGGCAGGCAGTCACCTCAAGGATCTCTCGGCCTTTCTGATGGTTGCCGAAGAGGCAAGCTTCACCCGCGCCGCGATCCGGCTGGGCATCACCCAGTCTTCGCTCAGCCAGATCATCCGCGGGCTGGAAACCCGCCTGGGGCTGCGCCTGTTCGCTCGCACCACCCGCAGCGTGGCCCTGACCGAGGCCGGCGAGCGCCTGCTCGGACTCATCGGCCCGGCCATGAACGAACTGGAAGCCGGGCTGGCCCGCATCGGTGAACTGCGCGACAAGCCCGCCGGCACCCTGCGCCTGACCGCAGACGAATATGCCGTGCACGCTGTATTGATGCCCGCCATCGCCCGGCTGGTACCGGACTACCCCGACATCCGTGTGGAAATCACCACCGACTACGGGTTGACCGACATCGTCAGCGGGCGCTTCGATGCCGGCGTGCGTCGCGGCGGCCTGGTTGCCAAGGACATGATCGCAGTGCCGATCAGCCTGCCGATACCGATGGTAGTGGTGGCATCACCGGCCTACTTCGCCCGCCACCCGGCACCCCAACAGCCGCAGCAGCTGGTGGAGCACCAGTGCGTGAACCTGCGCCTGCCCACCCATGGCGAGATCTATGCCTGGACATTCACTCGCGCCGGCCGCGACCACCGGGTGAAGTCCGAAGGCCAAGTGGTGGTCAACAGTATTTCGGCCATGCGCGATGCAGCTTTGCAGGGCGTCGGCCTTACCTATCTTCCACTGCATTACGTGCAGGACTGGCTGGCGTCAGGAGAGCTGGTCGAGGCGCTGACCGAGTGGCGCAAGACTTACGAGGGGCATCACCTCTACTACCCGAACCGGCGCTTGGCTTCGCCGGTGTTCACACTGTTGCTGCAAGCGTTGCGTGACAACCTGGAAGACAGCAGGAAGCGCACCGCAACGAGTGCAACACGTGCCGCCACCCAGCGTGCACCGGCCAGGCCTCGCCGGCGCGCGACCTGATACTTCTTACCTGGGCGAGGTGGCCTGCCTGCGATACTGCGCGGGCGCCTGCCCCATGATGCGCTTGAACGCAGTACTGAACGCACTCTCCGACTCGTAGCCCACGGCAAAGGCAATACTGGACACGGCATCGGCGCCATGGGACAGCCGGTCCGCCGCAAGCAGCATCCGCCAACGTGACAGATAGTCCATTGCCGTGTGCCCGACCAGTGCCTTGAAGCGCTGCGCGAACACCGTGCGCGAAACCCCTGCGATACGCGCCAGTGACTCCAGCGTCCAGGACTGGGCCGGAGCTGCGTGCATCGCCCCGAGGGCCAGGCTGATGTGGCTGTCGGTCAGGGCCAGGAACCAGCCCTTCGGCACCCGGCCCGGGGTAGCCAGGTGCAGGCGCAGCACCTGTACCAGCATGAGATGGGCCAGATGGGTGGACATCAACCCTGCGCCCGGCTGCGGCGCGTGCAGTTCATTGGCCCATTGATCCAGCGCCCAGCGCAGCACGCCTGCTTGTCCCGAAGCACGTGGCACATGGATCAGGGGTGGCAGCGCATCGAACAGCACGGCGGCATGCCGCCCGGGAAACGCGAATCGGCCGCTGATGAGGAAGGTCTCTCCTCCCCCGTTGTGAGTCACAACGCCCTGCCGCGCCGCCGCTTCGATGATGGGTTCGCCGCTGGCGATGGCCACTGCAGGATCCGAAGCGAGCACGAACCGGCAGCGGCTGTTGAGCAGGAAGCAGTCGCCGGCTTCGAAGTGGAACGGTGCGGGCTCACCCTCGACGCGGCCCCAGCAGCCGCCCCCCATGACTGCCGTGAACTTGATGCCTTCGTGCGCCGGGAAATCGAATGCCCAGTCGCCGGCGGCATTGAATCCGGCAAAGAACTGGCTGCTTGGCTGCAGCAGTGACAGCACATCGGACAGCGGATCAGCGCTCATATCCGTACGCTCGAAGAAGTCAGGCGAACGCCACGGCATGGATCGTACAGAACCCCGGGCCTATCGTGCATTCCATGGCGGCACATCACCGCCCCGCTCCCGATCAGACACAGGAATTGCCCATGAAACGCCTGCAGGACAAAGTCGCCATCATCACCGGCGCCGGCAGCGGCACCGGCATGGGTGCGGTCATCGCCCGGGTCTTCGCCAGCGAAGGCGCCGTCGTTGTTGCTACCGGCACCCCCGACCGCAAACAGAACCTTGACGCACTGGTGCAGGACCTCACCGCCCAGGGCCATCGTGCAACATCGGCGTTCCTGGATGTGACCCGGCCCGAACAATGGGCCGAGGTGGCCGCCACCACAATCGAGCGCCATGGCCGCATCGATATCCTGGTCAACAACGCCGGCACGCCGGGGCCGCGCGACGGCCGCTGGGACAACGCCACGGCCGAGGACTTCAGCCACGTCATCGACGTCAATCTGACCAGCCAGTTCCATGGCATCAAGGCGGTCACGCCGCAGATGGAACTGCAGCACAGTGGCGCGATCATCAACATCTCGTCTGCCGCCGGCATCATCGTCTTCCCCGACGTGCCGCCGGGCTACAGCGCCTCCAAGGGCGGCAGCCGTCACCTGACCAAGGCCGCCGCCGTCGATTTCGCCCGCCGCGGCATCCGCGTCAACGGCATCTACCCGGGGCTGATCGACACGCCGATGGCCACCCATTTCACCGAGGACCCGCAACTCCTGGAAAGCCTCCTCAAGGGCATTCCGATCGGCCGCGTCGGCACTTCGGAGGAAATCGCCAAGGCCGCGCTGTTCCTTGCCAGCGATGACGCGTCCTACGTCATCGGTGCCGAACTGGTGGTCGACGGTGGATTGACCATCATCTGATCGCGTGTTGCACAACATTCCGCAGGATTCTCCAATGAATACACAACAACCACGTGTCTGGTTCATCACCGGTGCGTCATCCGGCCTGGGCAAGGCCCTTTCCGAAGCGGTCATTGCCCGGGGTGACCGCGCCATCCTCACCGCGCGGCGGCTGGACCGCCTTCGCGCGATCGCCGCAGGCCATGAGGACCACGTTCTGCCGCTGGCGCTTGACGTGAACGATGCCGATGGCCGTGCACGTGCCGTGGCCGAGGCCATCGAACGCTTCGGGCGCATCGATGTGCTGGCCAATGTGGCTGGCCGCGGTGTGGTGGGCGCCTGCGAGGAATTCAGCCTGGAACAGCTGCGCGAGCAGATGGAACTGAACTTCTTCGCTGCTGCCGAAATGAGTCGCGCCGTGTTGCCGCAGATGAGGAAGCAGGGCGCTGGCCACATTCTCACTGTCAGCAGCATTGCCGGGCTGGTGGCAATGAACGCGGCCGGCCCCTACTGTGCAGCGAAGTTCGCCATCGAAGGCTGGACGGAAGCACTGGCGATCGAAGCAAAGCCGCTCGGTATCCGGGTGACGCTGGTGGAGCCGGGCGCGTTCCGCACCGAGTTCGCCGGTGATGCCAACATGCGGCCAGCACACCGCATCGATGCCTATCGGCCGGTTGTGGAGCCATTCGAAACCTACCTGGAATCATCCTCCGGTCAGCAGATGGGTGACCCGGCAAAGGCCGCGCAGCGCATGCTGGACGTTGTAGCCAGCAATGACCCACCGGTGCGGCTGATGCTGGGTGCGGATGCCTATTCGATCTTGGAGACCACACTGGCCAACCGCCAGGCCGATCTGGCCAGGTGGCGTGAGCGCGGTATCGATACCGCGTTCGAGGGCGCCGCTACGGTGCAGATCCAGCTGTAAAGCAAACGTCCCGCCCGCCTGAAATGGGCCGGCGGGACGTACGCTGCTCTGGCTGGTCTTGTTGCATCAAGCGCCAAGATGCATCCGGTAGAACGGAATCAGCTGCTGCAGCGCCTGGGTGGTGGCTGCTGGCTGGTCATACAGCTCGTAGTGACTGGCGCCGGCCACGATCTGGATGCTCTTCTGCGCCGAACGCGCCCTTGCGTACAGCTCCAGGCCGTCACGATACGAGCCGAAACCACCGGGCACACCGCCGATGACGATGTGCAGCGGCTGAGTCAGCAGATGCTCGGTGAACGCAAAGGCATCCCAGCTCAGGGCGGCGCCGGTGCTGGTGAAGCGCAGCTTGTTCGGCGAGCCCGGCTGCTGGCCACGCGGCGTGCAGTAGTACTGCACCGCCTCGACGATGTCGATGTCGTTGACTCCGGCGGCTTCGCGCTCCGCTTCAGAGCCAGGAATGTAGCCCACGATCAACGGCTCAGCACCCCGTGCCTCGGCAGTGCGCTGCTTGCCCAGCGCTTCCAACGTCTTCAACGCAGCATCCGGCGACATGTCACCTTCACGCATCAGCCGGCCATAGTTGGCAGCCACCACCGTGCCGACTGCCTTGAAACGGTGGTCGGTAGTGGCCGCGCTCACCGCATAGCCACCGCCGCCGCAGACGCCCAGCACGCCAACACGATCTTCATCGATGTACGGCAGCGTCATCAGGTAATCCATGGCACAGCGGAAGTCCTCTACTCGGGTAGCGGGATCTTCCATGAAGCGGGGCTCACCGCCGCTGGCGCCCTGGGTGGAGGCGTCAAAAGCGAGAGTGATGAAACCAGCGGCGGTCAGTGCCTTACCATAGATGGCGCCCGACGTCTGCTCCTTGCAGCTGCTGATCGGGTGCGCGCAGACGATGGCAGCGTACTTGCTGGCAGGGTCGAAGCCTTCCGGAAAGCGCAGGGTGGCGGCGACATCCCAGCTACGGTTCTTGAAACTGACGGTCTCTTGGGTGCTCATTTCAGTTCTCCAGGGGATTGGATTCGGCAGGCAAAGCGTAGGCCGCCGCTATTGGGTTGATAATCCCGGAAAAAAGCATTGCACTTATTCCAAGTACCACCTAATTGCTCCAGGTCGCCGACTTCAGGCCGTCTCCACGCCCGCATTCACACGGTGCAACCCAACACTTCGCAATAGTGCGCTGGCTCCCCATGTGATGAAGGTTGAAGCCGCTGATTTCCGTTCGCTACCCTCAATGGCCTCGCCATGCGCGCCTCACGGTGCGCATTCTGCTTGTCGTGTACGCTGCCTACCTGGTGGCCGGCAACATCTTCCTCAACACCCCGCTGTTCGACCAGGTCACCAACCGCAAGCCGCACAAGTTCGTGATGACCACCGGCCCGGCCATCACGCTGCTGCCGGGCCACGTCATTGCCTGGAACGTGCATATGCGCGGACACGTCAACCACACCGTCTACGTACTGCATGCCGAGCGTGCGAGCGCTCGCTTGGCCGTGCTGCCCCTGTTCCGCCGCGAAGTGCGGGTTCCCCGATTGCAGGCCACAGGCGTGTCGGCCGAAATCAGTCGCGTCGAGGACGCCATTCCGTCGCCCCCGCGCAGCGACCAGGGTTGGACCCTGCGTTTCGACGCCATCCACAGCGACAGCATCCGCAGCGCCCGGCTGGGCAAGCTGTTGATCATCGGCAAGGGCCAGGGCACGGTCGGGTTCCTCAAGCAGCTGCGCGGCGGCCCATCGGAACTGTTCGATTCCGAGGTCTCGTTCAGCAAGGCAGACACCAGCTATGACGGCGTGCAGCTGCTGGGCGACATGAATCTGACTGCGCGCTTCAGCTATCCGCGGCACTATCGCGACCAGGCGCCCGGCCTGGCCAAGTTGAAGCTGTTGCATGCGCAGCTTGAGGTGGATGCGCGCAGCCAGGGCCTGCGCATGGATACGGATGCCACAACGCCAAAGATCTCCAGCGCGCCCGTGCCCGGACGCCTGCAACTGGCGGTCCACCTGATCGACGGCCAGCTGCAACCCGGTGACCACGCGCTCTGGCAGGTGCCGCTCTTCCTCGGCGATGGCGCGCCCAATCGCGGCGTGCTGGCCCTGCAGCTCAATGTGGCCAACGACCTGCGCCTGCAGGCCCGCCTGCCGCCACGCCCGGATTCGGCCGCCGGCATCGATGCCGACCTGCTCATCACCGGGCGCGAGATTCCGTTCCAGCACCCTGCCCAGCTGCTGGAACGCAGCTCCGGTACAGTGCGTGGCGAATGGGCCTTCACCTCGCTCAGCTGGATCCCTGCCCTGTTCGTGCGCAAGCCGTGGCTGCAGCTCGACGGCGGCGGCACCCTGAAGGCCGATCTGCGCCTGCGCAATGGCGAACTGATCGAAGGCAGCACCGTGGACATTCCCTCCGCCGCGGCGGTGGCCGAAGTGGCCGGCGTGCGTCTGGCCGGCACCGCCAGCGCGCATGGCGAGCTGAAGGCCGGCACCCCCAACCAGGCACAGCTGGCGATCCGGCTGCCCCGCTTCACCGCGCGCCCCAGCGATGCGAAGGATGTGCGGCTGTTCGACGGGCGTGACCTGGCCGTGGACCTTACCGGCGATGGCCGCCTGCAGGAACTGCGCAAGGGCGTTCGCGCACGGTTGCGTTTCAGCGAGGCGACCATCCCTGACCTGGCCGCCTACAACCGCTACCTTGGCTCTCAACAGGTGCGCCTGCTGCGTGGCACCGGCAGCCTCAGCGGCGACGCCACGCTCGACACCGATGGCCGCGTCGGCCACGGCACCGCGCGCCTACAGGGGCGCAACGCCAGTGCGAAGGTTACAGGCCTGGACATGGGCGGCGATGTGAACGTGAACGCGACGCTTCGCCGTGGGGACTTCAACCAGCGCCACTTCGATCTGTCCGGCACCACCGTGGAGCTGCGCAATGTGCAGGTGGCGGGCACCGATTCCAGCAGCGCGTGGAAAGGCCGTGCTGTGTTCAAGCGGGGCCGCATCGACGCGCAGTCCCCGTTCCAAGTGGACGCTACCACCGATCTGACCCTGAGCGATGCACGCCCCCTGCTGGCCGTGTTCGCCAAGCGCACCGACTACCCGCGCTGGACGCTGTCGCTGCTCGACTCCGGCCAGGTCGATGCACAGGCCACGTTGCGCTGGCGCCCGGGTCATCTGCTGATCGACGGCCTGCGGGCCGAGAATGATCGCCTGGCGGTACGTGCGCGGCTGGATCTTCTGGAGCAGCGCAAGCGTGGCGATCTCTACCTGCGCTGGGGGCTGCTGGGCGCGGGCATCGAGCTTGATGGCGAACAGCGCCAGTGGCATCTGGCCAAGGCGCGGGAATGGTTCGACCAGCGCCCTTCGCTGTTGCCAGCTGGCGGAAGTGGAAGCGCTGCGGGTTCTTCAGATTGATCGCCCCGGGATGCATCCATTGGCCGCTTCCGTTCGTATGAGCGGGTAAACGCAGGATGGAGCAGCACGGAATGAAGCGGCGTTCACAGGTTATGGGTCTTCTGGGATGGGGCGTGGTCACTTTTGCGGCGGCGGCAGTCGGCGCGTGGGCATCGACATCCGCCGCCAGCTTCTACGCCACCCTCGCCCTGCCTGCCTGGGCACCGCCTGCCAGCGTGTTTGGCCCGGTGTGGAGCCTGCTCTACGCCATGATGGCCATTGCGGCGTGGCTGGTCTGGCGCGAACGCGGCTGGCGCAACGCGCAACCGGCCCTGGTGCTCTATCTGGTGCAGCTGGCCGTCAATGCCCTCTGGAGCTGGCTGTTCTTCGGCTGGAAGCTGGGCGCGCTGGCCTTCGTCGACATCCTGATACTTATCGCGCTGGTGTGCGCAACGATCGTTGCCTTCGCCCGCCACCATCGCGGTGCGGCGGCGATGCTGCTGCCTTACCTGGCCTGGATATCGTTCGCCTCGGCGCTGAACTTCGCGGTGTGGCGCGCCAATCCCGGGGTGCTGTGACCCCGTATCAGTGCTCTCAGGCCTGTGCGACGCGCTGCGGCTGCCATGCACGCAGCAACGCCGGCTTGAACGCCTGTTGGCCACAACCTGTGGGGCATCGCACCACGCGCGCGGCGGTGTGGCTGACCAGCCCTTGCCCTTCCTCGGCCTTGAACACCGTTTCGCAGCTCATGCACCGCGCAACCAGCGAGTACAGGTGGAGCAGGCGCCCACTGGCCGGATCCTGCAGGGCATCCACATCCAGCAGTTCAAACTGGCAGCTGTCGGCAAGCACGCGGTATGGCGTTGAAGGCAAGGTCTGCAGGTTCACGGGGCGTGGTCACTCAGGAATGTGCGTTCACCTTAGGCAAGTCGGTGTCGAGTGCGCGTGCAGCGCACATGTACCTTTCGCGAAACATGCAAGTGCTGTTGGAATGTCCAGATGAAGAATTCAGGTTTGAATGAAACGTTCTTCACACGCACGTACCGGTATGCGAATGCACGATTTTGCGTCACCATCCGTGCATGCCGGATGCAACGCTGGGCCATTCCAGCCATCCACGAATCATGAGTCCCGCCTTTGATGCCTTCTGCCGAGTCCACGCACGACACTGCCTTGTCCAGTTGCGCGCGCGAACCGATCCACACCCCCGGCGCGATCCAGCCCTACGGCGTGCTTCTGGTCGTTGAACCGCAGTCCCTGCGGGTGCGCGAGCGCGCCGTCAGTCATCCCGGCCTGCTGCAGCAGTTCGGCGAACCGTTGATGCAGCATGTCAGCGAGGTACTGGGCGGCGTGCTGGCGCCCTTCCAGGCGCTGTTCCAGCAGGCCACGGTGGGCAGCAGCGCGCATGTCGGCGCCGTGCACCTGGATGGCCACGGCCGCCATCAATTGCTGGTGCATCGCTCCGCCACCGATCTGCTGATCGAGCTGGAGGCGCCGGTTCCCGGCCAGCCTGGTTCGCTGGAAGAATTGTATCCGTCGATCCGCGAACTGATGACCGGCATCGAATCGGCTACCACCGTGGAAGATCTGTGCCAGCTGGCGGCCGCGCACATGCGCCGGCTGACCGGCTTCGATCGCACCCTGGTCTACCAGTTCGATCCCGGCTGGAACGGCATCGTGGTCGCCGAGGATGGCAACGGCCTGTTGCCGTCCTACCTGGACCTGCGCTTCCCCGAGTCGGACATTCCTGCGCAGGCCCGCGAGCTGTACCGCCGCAATCGGGTGCGCCTGATCGCGGACAACAGCTATACCCCTACCCCGCTGATGCGGGCCGAGGACCATCGCGACGCGCCGGCTACCGACCTGAGCCTGGCCGTGCTGCGCAGCGTTTCGCCCGTGCACCTGCAGTACATGCGCAACATGGGCACCGGCGCATCGATGTCGGTGTCGCTGGTGCACGAGGGCCAACTGTGGGGTCTGGTGTCCTGCCACACGGTGCAGCCACGCCGCCTGCCCTACCACGTGCGCACTGCCTGCGAGTTCATGGGCCAGATCCTGTCACTGCAGATCGCCCTGAAGGAGCGTGCACGCGCCATCGAAGAGCGCGTGGCGCGCCGCTCGGTGCTGGTCAAGCTGCTGGCACGCATGGCCGGCGACGAGGATTTCATGGCTGCGCTGCGCCACGATGAAGCCAGCCTGCTGTCGCTGACCGGCGCTGCCGGTGCGGCCATCGTGCACAGGGGCGACTGCATGCGCGTGGGTGAGTGCCCAGCCGCCAGCGACGTGCTGGCCCTGGCTGATTGGCTGGCTACCCAGCAGACCGGGCAGGAAACGTACTGCAGTGACCATCTGGCAGCCAACTGGGCGCCCGGCGCGCGCCTGTCCGACGTGGCCAGCGGCGTACTGGCGGTGTCCATTTCGCAGCTGCACGACAGCTATCTGATGTGGTTCCGCCCGGAAGTAGTGCGCACCGTGCGTTGGGGTGGCGACCCACGCAAAGCGGCGGCGCCCGGCGTGGCACTGTCCCCGCGCAGTTCATTCGAAGCCTGGAAAGAGACCGTACAGCAACGCAGCCTGCCATGGACCGACGCCGACTGCGATGCCGCACACGAAATGCGCACGGCCATCGTCGATATCGTTCTGCGCAAGGCCGAGGAAATGGCCGAGCTCAACGAGCAGCTGGTCCGCAGCAACAAGGAACTCGAAGCGTTTTCCTATTCGGTCAGCCACGACCTGCGCGCGCCGTTCCGCCACATCGTCGGTTATTCGGAGCTGCTGGGCAGCTCGGCCGGCGAACGCCTCAACGATACCGAGCGCCGCTTCCTGGATACGATCGTGGAGTCGGCCAAATCCGCTGGGACACTGGTGGACGATCTGCTGAGCTTCTCGCAGATGGGCCGTTCCACGCTCGGCCGGGTACGGCTGGATATGGCGGCGCTGGCCGAAGATGTGCACCGGAGCCTGGCTTTGGACTACGCCGGACGCGATGTGCAATGGACGCTGGCGCCGCTGCCGGAGGTGGAGGCCGATCCGACGATGTTGCGTCTGGTCTGGCAGAACCTGCTGGCCAACGCGATCAAGTTCACCCGCGAGCGCGAGCAGGCCGTTATCGAGGTCGGTCACGAGCGCAACGTCGACGAAGATCACTTTTTCGTGCGGGACAACGGCTGCGGCTTCGATATGCGCTACGTGGACAAGCTGTTCGGTGTGTTCCAGCGCCTGCATCACGTCGAAGAATTCGAAGGCACCGGCATCGGTCTGGCCAATGTACGCCGCATCATCGGCCGCCATGGCGGCCGTACCTGGGCCGAGGGCGAGCCCGGCAAGGGCGCCACGATTCATTTCACCCTACCCCGTTCCACAGGAGATCTCCCATGAGGGACCTGCGGCCGATCCTCCTGGTGGAGGACAGCCCCAAGGATGCCGAGCTGACGCTGGCCGCGTTATCGCGCTGCCAGTTGCTGAACGATGTCATCCATGTACGCGATGGTGCCGAGGCGCTGGATTACCTGCGCTGCGAAGGCAAGTTCGCCGGCGCCATGCACGGCGGCCCGGTGGTGGTGCTGCTGGACCTGAAGCTGCCCAAGGTGAACGGCCTGGAAGTGTTGGAACAGGTGCGTGGTGACCCACAGCTGAGCAGCACCCCGGTGGTGATGCTGACCTCGTCGCGCGAAGAACAGGATCTGGTGCGCAGTTACGAACTGGGCGTGAACGCATTCGTGGTCAAGCCAGTGGACTTCAAGGAGTTCTTCGACGCTATCCAGGGGCTGGGCATGTTCTGGGGCATCACCAACCAGCCCCCGCCGTATCGGCCCAACGGCTCGGGGCAGCACAATGCGTGATGGATCGCGCCGCAGCGAGCGCCTGCGCATCCTCATGCTGGAGGACAGCGCGCTTGATGCGGAGCTGATCAGCGCACAGCTGCAGCGTGCCGGCCTCGATTTCGAGGCCGAGCGCCTGTGGACCCGCAATGCCTTCATCGAGGCAATTGAGAATCGCGCCTTCGATGTGATCCTGGCCGATCATGTGCTGCCCGGATTCGACGGCGATGCGGCCCTTGCACTGGCACGCGAGCGGATTCCGCAGACCCCTTTCATCTTCGTTTCCGGCACGCTGACCGAAGAACTGGCGGTGCAGGCACTGACCCGCGGCGCACGCGATTACGTAGTCAAGCAGCGCCTGCAACGCCTGCCGGATGCGATCCGACGCGCCCGCCAGGAGGCGTACGAGCGCACCCAGTTGGCCCACGCGCAGGCCGCCCTGAATGACAGCCAGGCCCAACTGCAGCAGGTAACCGATGCCGTCCCTGCGCTGATCGCCCAGCTCGACACGGCGCATCGCTACCGCTTCGCGAACAAGGCGTTCCTGGACTGGCACGGCGTCAGCCTGGCCGAACTGCTGGGTCGCGCGGCACGGGATGTCAGCGGCATTTCCGCCTTCGAGCACGCCCTGCCCAGCCTGGAGCGGGTACTGCAGGGCGAGCGCACCAGCTTCCAGGTCGAACTGGTCCACCGCAGCGGCGAATCCCGATTCGTGCAGATGGACTGCGTACCGGAACATGCGGCCGATGGCAGCGTGGTCGGCTACATCTGCATGGGCAGCGATGTTTCACTGTTGAAGCAGGCCGAACTGGCGCTGCGCGAGGACAACCAGGTTCTCGAGCGACAGGTGCAGGCACGCACCGCCGAGTTGCGGGCCAGCAAGCGGCGCCTGCAGGCGATCTTCGAATCCAGCTTCCAGCATCAGGTGCTGTTGGATCTGTCCGGACGCGTGGTTGATGCCAATGACGCGTCACTGGCCGCGGTGCTTGCAGACAAGAAGGACACCGTTGGCGCGCGCTTCGGCGAATCGCTCTGGTTTGCCACAACCGATGGCATCAGTGCGCTGATCGACCAGGCCGTCGCCGCAGCCGTACAGGGCCGCAGTTCGCTGCATGCACTGGAACTGGAACTCCCGACCGGGCGGCGCAGCTTCGACTTCTCGTTCCGCCCGCTGCTGGATACCGAAGGCGTGGTCACCGCCGTGGTTTCCGAGGCAGTGGAAACCACCGCGCGGCTGCAGGCAGAACACGCACTGCGCCAGTCGCAGAAGATCGAGGCGGTCGGCCAGCTCACCGGCGGCATCGCCCATGATTTCAACAACATCCTGACGGTCATCTCCGGCAATGTCGAGCACGCCATGCTGCTCAACGAACGCGCCGGAGAATCCGGGGCAATGGTCAGCCGTGCACTGGACAATGCACTGAAAGGCGTCGGCCGTGCCGCCAGCCTGACCCAGCGCCTGCTGGCGTTTGCCCGTCGCCAGCCGCTGCACAGCCAGGCCGCCAACCTCAACGAACGCCTGCTGGACATGCACGACATGCTGCAGCGTGCACTGGGTGAGCTGGTGCAGCTGGAGATCCGCAATGCCGAGGACATCTGGTGCGTGGAGATCGACATCAGCCAGCTGGAGGCCTCCGTACTGAACCTGGCGGTCAATGCCCGCGATGCGATGCCGCATGGCGGCCGGCTGGTGATCGAAGTCGACAACAGCCATCTCGACCACGACTACGCCGCCCTGTTTCCCGATGCAGCGCCTGGCGAGTACGTGATGCTACGGGTTCGCGACAATGGCCACGGCATGGACGCGGCGACCCTGGCGCGCGTGTTCGAGCCGTTCTTCACCACCAAGCAGGTTGGCCGCGGCACCGGGCTTGGCCTGTCCATGGTGCATGGCTTCGTCAAGCAGTCCGGTGGCCACGTGCTGATCGACTCGGTGGAAGGCGGCGGCACCAGCATCACCATGATGTTCCCGCGCTCTCCGCTGGCTCTGCCCTGCGAAGCACGCACCCCACAGACCGGCCTGGCGGGTTACTCACCGCGCGAGGAAACCATTCTGGTCGCCGAGGACAATGACGATGTCCGCGCCCACACGGTGGATGCGCTGCGGCTGCTCGGTTACCGCGTGCTGGAAGCCCACGACGGCCCCTCCGCGCTGCGGCTGCTGGAGCGCCCCGACACCAAGGTGGATCTGTTGTTCTCGGACGTGGTGATGCCCGGCATGTCGGGGTGGGAACTGGTGCACGAAGTCCGTGAACGCTGGCCGGAAGTCGCCGTCCTGTTCACGTCGGGCTATCCACGTGACCACGACCAGGTGGGCAGCCAGGGACGCGCGGTTTCATTGCTGCCAAAGCCGTTTACCCGCAGTGATCTTGCAGCGGCGGTACGCACCGCGCTGGGGGCGACGCACTGAGGTCAGGACGCCGGATCACGCATGCCAGCGGCGATCCGGTTGATGTCTGCGCACTCCACCGTGGCCGGCGGATGCTCCCTGCCGGCCAACGCAATCATCGCCTGGCCCAGGGCCAGATTGCTGGTCATCAACGAAGGCGCAATCGCACCGGCCAGCTTCATCAACGGCGCGCCGCCCCAGTACAACGGCTTCAACAGGGCATGACGGGTGCCGGTTCCCGCGACCGGCCTGACGCCACCCGGGCGCAGCATCACCGAGCGCATCGGCAGGGCCTGCAAAGCAACTTCGGTCTCGCCCTTGACCCTCAGCGGCATCAGCCGGCTCTGAGGGTCCGCACCCGCACCGGATACATACAGAAAGCATCCCTCGGGATTCGCGGCCACCCAGGCACGGGCTACCGCCAGTGTGGTGTCCACGGTAACGCGTCGGTACTCGGCCTCGGCGGTGCCGACCGGTGGCGCTCCGGCGCAGTAGAGGCATGCATCGAACCCGGCAAGCTCCTCCACCCGCTCCTGGATACGCAGAAAGTCCGGGACAATCAGTTCGCTGCCGGTGCCGCTCAGACTGCCTGGGTGACGAACCAGCGCGGTCAGGCGGGAGACCTGCGGTGAGCGCTGGCAGGCCAGCACCACACCCTGCCCGACCAGGCCTGCGGCACCGGTCAACAGAATCCGTAGTGCACCTGTCCCGACCATCATCGCACCCGCCTCACAGTTTCACGAAACGCTGGATCTTCCGCGCCAGCCAACCGCTGAACACCAACGGCGCATCCAACGCAGACACGCAGATGCACGGCACACCCGGCGCGGTCACCGGCTGGTGCTCCACCTCCTCGTCCAGATCCGCCACGTCACCCGGCGCGAACAGCCCCAGCGCGTCGTTGTAGGAACCGCGCAGGATCTGGGTCAGCTCGCTGCGGCCATGGCTGTGCATGGGCAGGCACTTGCCGGGGGCGATCTTCAGCATGATCAGCGAGGGCATCTGCTCGGCCCGGATGCAGTGCACCCCCGGCGCCATCCAACGCCAGCGCAGGTCACCCAGCGAGGTGCCAAAGTAGGGATGCAATGATACCGGCAGATGATCGGGATCGGCCTCGGGCCGCTCCTTCGGCATAGGGCGCAGGGATTCCGCCATGGCCGTCGGGGTTTCCGTGGCCAGCTGCATCAGCATGGCCTCGCGCAACTGTTCGCGCCGCGTGTCGGTTGCAGGCGGCTGGGTCTGCTCCAGCAGTACCGAACCGATCGCCTCAGCATCGCGCAGGCGCTGACGGCAATGCGGGCACTGCTCCAGATGGGCACCCGCCACGATGCTCAACGGCGCCGGCAGCGCACCGGCGGCATAGCTCATCAGCGTGGATTCGTGCAGGTGATGGTGTGGATTCACAGCGCACCTCCCACTTTCGCCTGCAGTTGCAGGAAGGCACGGCGCAGGTGGGATTTGACCGTCCCCAGCGGCATGCCCAGCGCTTCGGCGATCTCGCTGTGGCTCTTGGCCTCGAAATAGGACATCCGCACCAGCCGCGCCTGCACCGCGGGCAGCTCGTTGATGCGCTGGCGCAGACGCGCCTGGTCAGCGAACTGCTCGGCGCTGCTGCGCTCGATCACATCCAGCGTCGCCGCGTCCTCCACCGCCGCCTGCACCTGCATCCAGCTGCGCTCACGGCGCACTCGATCGATATGCAGGTTGCGGGCGATGCGATACAACCACGTACTCAGCGCACCCTGCGCCGGATCGAAATCGGCGGCCCGCAGCCATAGGCGCAACAGGCATTCCTGCGCCAGCTCTTCGGCTACGGCATCGGGTGCGCCCAGGCCGCGCAGGTACACGCACAGCCGCGGCATGAAGTAGTCGTAGATCCGCATGAAACACTCGCGGTCGCGCAGCCGCGCCACGCCGTCCATGTCACCGGCCCAGTTCGTCGGCTCGCTGCTCGGCTGCTGGGAACTGGACACGGTGCGTGCGCTATCGAAGTTGAGGAGTGTGCTGGCGGCGTCAGGGTACATCTGCGTTCGCGGCGGGCGGGTGAAGGTCTGTCCTCTGTACGTGCAGGGGCAGCCATTGGATGCAGTCGGCACTGCGCATCCAACCGGGCGCCCCCACCGTATGACCTGAGAGACCTACCCTTCCGGATGAACACCATGCGCACTGCCTGGCTGCTGCTGTGCCTGCCCCATGCCGCGCTGGCGGCACCCTGGCTGCGAAGTGAGGGTGTGGCCACCTCCGCGCAGGGCGACCTCCTCTACCGCGAAGTGCACTGGCGACGCGAGGCAACGGAGGGCGCCGAGCGCTGGGTGCTGTACCAGTGCCCGGATGGCCAACCCTTTGCCCGCAAGCATCTGCCCGCCAGCACCCGCCCACAGGCACGGGGATATTCGCTGGAGGACCGCCGCAGCGGCCAGACCGCCGAGGTCGATGCCACTGGCGACTCGGTGTCGATTGCCTGGAAGGAAGATGCCGCCAGCCAGCCGCATCAGCGCCGGCTTGAACTGCCGCCGGACGCGGTGATCGATGCAGGGTTCGACGCGGCGGTGCGCCTGCACTGGCCGGCGCTGCTGCGCGGCGAACGCATCAGCCTGCCCTTCCTGGTGCCGGGGCGGCAGCGCTACTTCCCGGTGCAGGTGCGGCGCATCGGTCCGGTACGTTGGCAGGGTATTGATGCCCAGTCGATCGACGTCAGTCTGGACACCTGGTACGGCAGCATCGCCCCGCGTCTGTCACTGGTCTATGCCAGCACCGACCGCCGCCTGCTGGAATTCCGCGGTACCAGCAACCTGCGCGATGCACGCGGCAGCTATCCGCCGGTGACCGTGCGCTTCAGCTCGCCACCAGCCGAGCGAACGGCAGGCGACTGGCAACAGGCGTGGGCGCAACCCCTGGTGGAGCGTTGCGTCGTGACGCCCAGGTGAAGTGGAAATTTACTGCGCCGTGGCGCATCCATTGCGCATCCTGCTGCGTAAAGGAAGAAACGACACCCGCCGAGATCCGCCATGGCCTCTGTAGCGCCCCTTCCCCGTCGACGCTGGCGCCTGCTGCGCACGCTGCAGCGCTGGTTCGATACCGGCAACGCCGCAGAGGCCACCGGCGAGCGGCCGGGGCGCATCGACTGGGTGCGAGCCGTGCCGTTCGCGCTGATGCATGTCGCCTGCCTGGCGGTGATCTGGGTCGGTGCCTCATGGATGGCCATGGTGGTTGCTGCGGCATTGTATGCAGTGCGTATGTTCGCGATCACCGCGTTCTACCACCGCTACTTCTCACACCGCACCTTCCAGGCATCGCGAACGGTGCAGTTCGTGTTCGCTGTCATCGGCGCCTCCAGCGTGCAGCGTGGGCCGCTTTGGTGGGCCGCCCATCATCGCCATCACCATCGGCATGCCGACCAGCCGCTGGATCCGCACTCGCCACGCGAGGGCGGCTTCTGGCGCAGCCACATGGGTTGGTTCCTGACCCGCGAGGCGTTCGCCACCGATCTGTCACGGGTACCGGACCTGGCGCGCTTCCCCGAACTGCGCTGGCTGGACCGTTTCGATACGGCCGTACCGGTACTGCTGGCCGCAGCGCTGTATGCATTGGGCGCCGGGTTGGGGCGCTGGGCACCGGGCCTGCACACCTCCGGCCCACAGCTGCTGGTGTGGGGCTTCTTCATCTCCACCATCGTGCTGTTCCATGCCACGGTCACCATCAATTCGCTGGCGCATCGATTCGGCCGCCGCCGCTTCGATACACGCGATGACAGCCGCAACAACCTGTGGCTGGCGCTGCTCACCTTCGGCGAAGGCTGGCACAACAACCACCACTTCTTCCCTGGCACTGTCCGCCAGGGCTTCCGCTGGTGGGAAGTGGATTTGACCTGGTACGGACTGCGCGCGATGGCGGCGCTGGGCTTGGTCAAAGGTCTCAAGCCCATCCCCGAGTGGGTCCTGGCCAAGGCGAGGTATTGACATGCGCATCGCCGTCATCGGCTCGGGTATCGCGGGGCTGGCCAGTGCCTGGTGGCTCGATGGCCAGCACGACGTCACACTGTTCGAGGCCAACGACTACCTCGGTGGCCATACCCACACGCACGACGTGCAGGTGGATGGCACACGCATGGCGGTGGATACCGGGTTCATCGTGTTCAATCCCCAGCACTATCCGCTGCTGACCGCGCTCTTCGACGAGCTGGGTGTGGCTTCGCAGCCGACCACGATGAGTTTCTCGATGCACAGCGAGCGCAGCGGCGTGGAGTACAACGCCACCTCGCTGGATGGCCTGTTCTGCCAGCGCCGCAACCTGGTGTCACCTCGATTCTGGGGCATGCTGGCCGACCTGCGCCGGTTCTATCGGGATGCGCCGTTGCTGCTGGCCGAGGAAGACGGCCCCACGCTCGGCGAGTACCTGCGCAGCCAGCGCTATGGCGAGGCCTTCATCGACGAGCACCTGCTGCCGATGGCCTCGGCACTGTGGTCCTCACCGACCGCCACCGTGCAGGACTTCCCGGCGCGCTATCTGGCCCAGTTCATGGCCAACCACCAGATGCTGCAGATGAGCGGGCGCGCGCCGTGGCGGGTGGTGAGCGGCGGATCGGCACGCTATGTCGATGCCCTGCGCGCCCGCTGGCGGGTGCATGAGCGGCTGGAGTGCCCGGTGCAGTCGGTCGAGCGCATGCCCTGGGGCGCGCGCGTGCACAGCGCGGCCGGCGTGGAAGGCTTCGATGAGGTCATCCTGGCCTGCCACAGCGACCAGGCGCTGGCGTTGCTTGCCGACGCCAACCCCATCGAGCGCGACGTGCTCGGCGCCATCCGCTATCAAACCAATGAAGCGGTGCTGCACACCGATGCGTCATTGCTGCCGCGCAACCGCAAGGCGTGGGCAGCATGGAACGCGCACGTGCCAGAGGATCGCGCCGCGCCCTGCACGGTCAGCTACTGCATGAACCTGCTGCAGGGCCTGCCCGGCGATACGCCCCTGGTGGTTACCCTCAACCGCAGCGAGGCAATCGATCCGGCCAAAGTACTGCGTACGCTGCGCTATGCCCACCCGGTGCACGACCACGCCGCGGTGCGGGCACAGCAGCGCTGGGCGGAACTGCAGGGCCGTCGCCATACGTGGTTCGCAGGCGCATATTGGGGCTGGGGCTTCCATGAGGATGGCATCCGCAGCGCCCGCCGCGTGGTCGATGCCCTGCAGGCCTGCGCTCCACATCGGCTGGCATCCGCCGCGGATGAGGTGGCGGCATGAGCACCAGCGCGCTCTACATCGGGCAGGTGATGCATCGCCGGCATCATCCGCACCCGCATGCCTTCCGTTACCCCATCGCCCAGCTGCTGCTCGATCTGGACGAACTCGATACGGTGTTCGCCGGGCGATGGTTGTGGTCGGTCAATCGCCGCAACCTGGCCGAGTTCCGCCGCAGCGACTACTTCGGCGATCCCGCACGGCCACTGGCCGATGCCATCCGCGATCACGCTGCCCACACGCTTGGCTACCGGCCGACCGGCCCGGTGCGCCTGCTCACCCATCTTCGCTTTGCCGGGCACGTGTTCAACCCGGTCAGTTTCTACTACTGCTACCAGGCCGACGGCAGCACGCTGGACTGCATTGTCGCCGAGATCACCAACACGCCCTGGAAGGAACGGCACGCCTATGTGCTGCCGGTCGCTACCGCCACGCACGAAGGCAGCTCACTGCGTTGGCAGTTCGACAAGTGCTTCCATGTCTCGCCGTTCATGCCGATGGACTGCGGCTACGACTGGCGATTCAACCGCCCCGACCAGGACCTGCGCGTGCACATGCAGGTCTGGCGGGACGGCGTGCGCCAGTTTGATGCCACCCAGGCCATGCAGCGGCGTGCCTTGGATGGCCGCGGGCTGGCCCGGGTCCTGGCCTGCTATCCCCTGATGACCACCCAGGTGGTGGCCGCCATTCACTGGCACGCACTGCGGCTGTGGTTGAAACGCAACCCGGTGTACGACCACCCCACTCTTGCCGAGAAACCGCGATGAACTCGATGACTCCCTGGGTTGCCCTGCCGCGCCCCGGCGCCTTGGACGCGTTCCTGCGCCGCCGCCTGCTGGCCCAGCTGGCCCCGATGCGCGACGGTCGGCTGTGCGTGCGCGATGCACTCGGCGAAGTCTGGCTGGGCGATGCCCGTGATGAACTGCATGTCACCGTCACCATCGATGACCCGGCGTTCTATCGGAAGGTTGCTGCGCAAGGCAGCGTGGGCGCAGGTGAAAGCTACATCCAGGGCGAGTGGCACTGCGATGATCTGGTGGCACTGATCCGGCTGCTGGTGCGCAATCGCGATCTGCTCGACGGCATGGAGCGTGGCCCGGCCCGCTTGGGTGGGGGGATGCTGCGGGCCTGGAACCGCCTGCGCCGCAACAGCCGCGAAGGCAGTCGCCGCAATATCGCCGCGCACTATGACCTGGGCAACGACTTCTTTGCCCTGTTCCTGTCGCCGGACCTGATGTACTCGTCGGCGATGTTCGCCAGCGAATCCGAGCCATTGGAATCCGCCTCGCGGCGCAAGCTGGACCGCATCTGCCAGCAGCTGCACCTCAAGCCAGGCGACCGCGTGGTGGAGATCGGCACCGGCTGGGGCGGTTTCGCGGTACACGCCGCCCAGCACTATGGCTGCCATGTGACCACCACCACCATCTCCGCGGAACAGCATGCGCTGGCCGCCCAACGCGTAGAGGCGGCGGGCCTGCAGGATCAGATCACGCTGCTGATGCAGGACTACCGCGACCTGCAGGGCCAGTTCGACAAGCTGGTATCGATCGAAATGATCGAAGCGATCGGCGCCGAGTACCTGGACACCTACATGGCTACACTGCAACGCCTGCTCAAGCCGGATGGCGTTGCCCTGCTGCAGGCCATCACCATCGAGGACCATCGCTACGAACAGGCCCGGCGCAGCGTCGACTACATCAAGCGCTATGTATTTCCGGGCAGCTTCATCCCATCGATCAACGCGATCATGGCCGCCAAGACCCGATCCAGCGACCTGCAGCTGATCGCCCAGCAGGATTTCGGCCACTCCTACGCACTGACCCTGCGCGCCTGGCGCCAACGTTTCCTGGCCCAGCTGCCTGCGGTGCAGGCGCAGGGCTTTGATGCACGCTTCTGCCGGCTGTGGGAATTCTATCTGGCCTATTGCGAGGGCGGCTTCCTGGAACGTTCGATCGGCGTCTCGCATCTGCTGCTGGCCCGTCCGGACCACCGGCCCGTCCTCGCTGCGGGCGACAGCCGCTGACATGCGCCGGTTCTGGGCCAATCTGCTTGGCAACCAGCTGGTCTGGTTGTGTGCCGTGGCCGGCGCAGGGCGAGGCTGGCAGTGGCCGGCGCTGCTGGCCGCAACGATCTATATCGGCAGCCAGCTGCTGACTTCACCGCACCCTCGACTGGACCTTCGGCTGATGCTGCTGGCGCTGGCCTGCGCGTGGCTGGTCGACGCCAGTGCCGCCGCCAGCGGCGCCGTGCGCTACGCTGCTGCCCCGCCGGGCTGGACTCCGCCCCTTTGGATCATGGCGTTGTGGGCCGCGTTTGCGATGACGCTGACCACGTCGATGCGCTTCCTGCTGCGCCACCCTGCCCTGCCAGCCCTGTTCGGCCTGTTGCTGGCCCCGCTGGCGTATCTCTCCGCAGCGCGCGGTTTCGAGGCGGTCCGTTTCACTGCGCCGCTGTGGCAGGGCCTGCTGGTGCTGGGTGTGGGCTGGAGCATCGCGCTTTCGCTGCTGTGCATGGCTGCTCGTCGCGGCTCCCGCACCCTCCCGCCGCCCTTGGCAGGAGCACCGTCATGATCAATCTGTTGTGGGTCCTGCTGTATGCCGCACTTGTGATGAGCTGGGGTTGGGCCTGGCAGCGCCGCCATCACAACATCGGCGTGGTCGATGTGCTCTGGGCCAAGGGCGTGGGCGCATCAGCCCTGTTGCTGGCATGGCTCGGCGATGGTGCGGCGGCGCCACGGATGGCGCTCGGCGTGCTCGGTGGCCTGTGGGGCAGTCGACTCGCCTTGCACCTGTGGCACCGGGTCCGCCACGAACAGGAAGACGGCCGCTACCGTTATCTGCGCGAGCACTGGCAAGGGCATCAAGGCAAGATCTTCGGCTTCTTCATGGCCCAGGCGCTGCTGGTCGTGCTGTTCGCCCTGCCCTTCGTCGCGGTGGCTGACAATCCGCAGACAAGCACGACGTTGTGGATCGTGGCCGCCGCACTCGTCTGGCTGCTGAGCGTCGGCGGCGAGAGCCTGGCCGACCATCAACTGGCCCGGTTCCGCGCGAATCCAGCGAACAAGGGTCGCACCTGCCGCGAGGGGCTGTGGCGTTACTCCCGCCACCCCAACTACTTCTTCGAGTGGCTGCACTGGTTCAGCTATGTCCTGCTCGCGGTCGGCTCGCCACTGTGGTGGCTGACCTGGGCCGGCCCGCTGCTGATGTACGTGTTCCTGCGCTATCTCAGCGGCATTCCCTTCACTGAAAAGCAAGCGCTGCGCAGCCGAGGCGACGACTACCGCGCCTACCAGCGCACTACATCGATGTTCTTTCCCTGGTTCCCCCGTTCTTCCAAGGAGCATTCCGCATGAGCGCGATCCCGTCACTAAATCCGGCCGAAGATGCGGAAACCGGG
This sequence comes from Stenotrophomonas sp. STK17_22, assembly GCF_051983905.1. Lineage (NCBI taxonomy): Bacteria > Pseudomonadati > Pseudomonadota > Gammaproteobacteria > Lysobacterales > Lysobacteraceae > Stenotrophomonas > Stenotrophomonas sp. STK17_22. The sequence goes on along the minus strand of NZ_CP197010.1, from coordinate 2,398,262 downwards.
CTGATCGCCTGGGCCGAACGTGGGCTGGTGCCCGATGCGGCGCTGCGTGCGGGCATCCGCCGCTTGTGCGCGCAACGCCTGCATGAGGAAAGCGAAGGCGGCATCGAAGGCCAATCGGCACGCTTCAGCCAGCGCATCGCCGAGCTGGCCGACAGCCCACTCGCGCTGCATACCGAAGCGGCCAACCGCCAGCACTACGAAGTTCCCGCGGCATTCTTCCAGGCCTGCCTGGGCAAGCGGCTGAAGTACAGCAGCTGCTACTACGCCACCGGGCGCGAAACGCTGGACCAGGCCGAGGACGCCATGCTGGAACTGTACGGCCAGCGCGCCGGACTGGCCGATGGCCAGCAGATACTTGAGCTGGGCTGCGGCTGGGGCTCATTGACCCTGTGGATGGCCGAACGTTACCCGCAGGCGCATATCACCGCCGTCTCCAACTCGCACAGTCAACGCCAGTACATCATGGCGCAGTGCCAGGCGCGCGGCCTGGGCAACGTCGAGGTGATGACCCGCGACGTCAACCAGCTTGACCTGCCGACGGCCCGGTTCGACCGCTGTGTCTCGGTGGAGATGTTCGAGCACGTACGCAACTACCAGCGCCTGCTGGCAGCCATCGCACGGTGGCTGAAACCAGACGGTGCACTGTTCGTGCACATCTTCGCCCATCGGACACTGATGTATCCGTTCGAGGCAGACGGCGGCGACAACTGGATGGGTCGCCACTTCTTTACCGGAGGACTGATGCCGGCGGCCGACACACTGCTGCATTTCCAGCGCGACCTGCGCCTGGAGCAACGGTGGTTGCTGGACGGCACCCATTACCAGCGCACGGCCGACCACTGGCTGGCCAACCAGGATGCAGCCCGCGAGCAGGTGATGCCGGTGTTGATCGCCACCTATGGCCAGGTTGCAGCGAAGGTCTGGTGGCAGCGCTGGCGGATGTTCTGGATGGCATGCGCCGAGCTGTTCGGCTACGACGACGGCCAGCAGTGGCTGGTGGCCCACTATCTGTTCCGACCCCGCTGAGGTGCCCGATGCGCATGTTTCCGCTGCTTCCCCTGATCGCGGTCGGCCTGTTCGGTTCCGGCTGCAGTTCCAGCGACACCCGCCCGTTGCCGCGTCCACCGTCGGTGGATGTGCCGCGCTTCATGGGCGACTGGTACGTGATCGCGCATATCCCGTCGCGCCCTGAGCGCGAAGCCTTCGACGCCGTGGAGAGCTATGCCCTGCGCCCCGATGGACGCATCCAGACCACCTTCACGTACCGCAAAGGCAGCTTCGAAGCGCCACAGAAGTCCATGCACCCCATCGGCCGTGTCGAGAAGGAAGGCAACGGCGCGGTCTGGGGCATGCAGTTCATCTGGCCGATCCAGGCTGAGTACGTGATCGCCTGGCTCGATGAAAGCTACCGCCAGACCATCGTGGCACGAAGCAAGCGCGATTACGTCTGGTACATGGCCCGCACCCCGCAGGTGTCGGACAGTGACTACCAGCAGGCGGTCGAGCGGATTGCGGCCATGGGTTACGACACCCGCAAGCTGAGGCGGGTGCCGCAATCGGTGCGATGACGCGGCACCTTCTGCCCGGGTCGATCGTCCTGGAGCATCAGTCGATCATCAATCATTGCAACGTGGTGCACTCGCGACGCGCCCTGCAGATACGATGCTGGGCAGGCCAGCAAGGCCGGAACGGATACACGATCGATGAACAGCCCCGCGGACGATGCCATCACAACCTCCTGGAATGGATTCGAAGTCCGGCAGATCCTTCCGTGCGACCTCGACCTCATCTGCGCTCACCGAGAAGCGATGTTCCGTGAAAGCGGCCGGAGCGAAGAGATCCTTCAGCAGATGGCGGCCCCGTTCCGTACCTGGCTCGAACCGCGCCTGGTGTCAGGCGACTACTTCGGCCATGTCCTTTCCGACAATGGACAACCCATCGCAGGCATTGGCCTGATGCTGATCGACTGGCCGCCCCACCCCGCCCATCCAGAGCAGGACACGCGCGGCTACGTACTCAATGTCTACGTGGAGCCCGGCTATCGGCGTCGCGGCATCGCCCGCCAACTGATGAAACTGGCCGACCATGCATTCGCCGGACGAGCGGTGGCCTACGCGGTGCTGCACGCTACCACCCAAGGGAAACCACTGTATGCGGATCTCGGATGGGCTGCGACCAGCGAAATGGCCCGCGACCTGCGCAGCGCGAGCGAAGTACCCCGAAGCGCTTGATTGGGTACTGACGATCCACCTCATCAATCGGCGGCATTGAATTGATGGGCTTTACGCATCGATTCTTAGGAATAATCGCAAAATTCCAACAAGTTCGATGCTCGACGCGACAGCGGCGCCAGAATGATCGCCACGCCCTGCGGGCGCCGATCACCTCCCTGCGCATGAATGGATATCCTGCACCGCGCCGACTGCGGCTGGCACTCCTCGACGATCACGAAATCGTCCGCCGCGGCACCGCCCTGCACCTGTCCCACGACGTCCGCTTCAGCATTGTCGCCAGCCACACCCGCAGCGATGAGCTCATCGGCAGCCTGCGCCAGTTGGCAGTGGATGTCGCCATCATCGATCTCACCCTGGCGCCTGGCGACCGCAGCAGTGATGAGCTGGTTCCGCTGCTGCGCGAGTGCTTCCCACATATTCCCCTGCTCGCCTTCGCCACGCTGACGCCATCCACCCGCATCGACCACCTGCTGGCGACCGGCATCTCCGGCGTAGTCAGCAAGTCCGAGCCCCTGGAGATGCTGTCTGATGCCATCGTGCGCATCTCGCAGGGGCTGTGCCGCCTCCCTGCCGATTGCCTGTTCCCGGCGTGCCGCGAGGAACTCAGCCGCAATGAACGCGAAGTGCTGGACCTGCTCCTGGCCGGCCTGACTGTCTCGGAAATCGCGCTGCGTCGCCACCGCAGCGTCAAGACGGTCAGTACCCAGAAGGTCGCGGCCCTGCGCAAGCTCGGGTTGCGCAATGATGCGGAGATCTATGCACTGCGGCAGCAGCTGGAGATCCAATGAGGCGGCGCGTTCGCCTCCGTCTGCGCACGTCGTGCACGTTGTTGCTGGCCCTGATCCTGCTGCCGGCTGCATCGGCCGAGGATGCACAGTTGCGGAGATGGTCCGCCGGCCGCGAAGTGCGGGTTGCCACCGCGCCATCATTGCGACCGCTCCCCCCAACGCTGGCGGATTCAAGCGCACTGCCCACCCTCGCCCATGGCTATGCCAAGCTTGTGGCTCGGCATTCCGGCCTGCGCTTCCGCGATCTCAACTACCCCAGCACGAGCGCAGCGGTCGCTGCCGTCTGCCGGGACGAGGCCGACCTGGTGCTGGTCATGGGCAGCCCCTCGCATCACCCGCTTCCCTGTCCCGACCTGAGGGCCTCCGGCGCCTTCCATGGCGGCAAGACGGTATTGGCTGTGCGTAAAGGCGAACACCCGCCCCGTGACATTACCGGCGTGAGGGCGCAGCTGCTGGCCGTAGTTGAAGGCGGTCCCTATGCCGACTGGCTGACGATCCACCACCCCCGGATCCACCTCCTGCATCTCCCCGACCGCCATGCGGCCCTGGCCGCTGTTGAAAGCGGCAACGCCGATGCTGCGATCGGCCTGGAAGCAACGCTGCACTCGATGATCCGGCAGCACTTCACGGGAAACCTGCAATTGCACCCGTTCGACAGCGGATTCTCCACCGATCTGCACCTGCTTGTCCGCCGGGAGGACCAGCAGCTGCTGGCGCGCATCGATCAGGCGCTGCGCGCCATCACCCTCGAAGAGCACGCAGGCCTGCTGGAGTTGTGGGCGCAGCAGATGCTGCCCACATCCATCGAGAGCGCACTGGATCGGGTGCGTTCCCCGCTCCTGCTCTGGCTGCTGTGTCTGGCCGCGGCACTCATCGGCCTGCCCGTGCTCTGGCAGGCGTTACGCTGGCGAATCGGCCGCGCGGAACAACGCCTCGGGCGCGCGGCGGGAATGATCAGCCATGAAGTGCGCAATTCCGCGCAGACAGTACTGGCTTCGATCGACCTGCTGAGCCAGTCACACCTGCCCAAGGGGCAGCGTGAACTGCTCGCGGCTGCCCTTGCCGCCGGCCACTCGCTGCGCAGGCTGCTCGATCGCTCGCTGGCGTTCTCGCGCCTTGCCAGCGGCAGCTTCAGGCCGCATCCCACGCCCTGCGACGTCGGCCAACTCTGTGCCCGTGCACTGGAAGCAATCCGGCCGGAGGCACTGCGGAGAGGGCTGTCACTCCAGTTGGATCGCGGGCCCGATCCAGCGCCAGTGGTTGTGCTCGATGCTGATGGACTGCGTCAGATTGTCGACAACCTGCTGGGCAATGCATTGAAATTCACCGATGTCGGCGGTATCGAGGTGCGCCTGCAACTACAACCCGCCCTGTCTCCCCGGGAGCTGTTGCTGGATGTGATCGACAGCGGCATCGGCATCGCACCCGCTCAACTGGCGCTTCTGTTCCGACCATTCCAGCAGAACGAGGATGGCCAGAGACGTGGCGGCAGCGGACTGGGCCTGACGATTGCGCACGAACTGGCCGTTGCCATGGGCGGCAACCTGACCGCACACAGCGTGCATGGGCGCGGCAGCCGTTTCACCCTGCGATTGCCGGTCCGCGCCGTTCACGGCGATCAGCCGCCCATCGAGCCGCTGCAGCAGACGCCACTGACCGGCATCGACCTGCTCCTTGTCGAAGATCATGCACTCAGCCGGCATGTCGTCGCAGAGCAACTGCGTCGGCTGGGCGCCGACGTACGCGCGGTTGCCGATGCCGACGCCGCATTGGCCGAGCATGCGCTACGACCGCGCGGCACGGTAGTACTGGATATCGGGCTTCGCGGCTCGGATGGCTATGCACTGGCGCAGCAGCTGCGCGCGCAGGCACAGGCACCTCTGCGAGTGATTGCCCTGTCCGCCCGCATGGGGCGCCGGCACGCGGCACGCTGCCGAAGGGCCGGCTTCGACGCCATCCTGGTCAAGCCGCTGCAGGTTGCGAGCCTGCTGCAGGCGCTGGACCTGCCGCCCTCGGCGCACGGCACCGCGCCCGATGACACCCCTGGCGCCGAGCCGGATTACGCTGCGGACATTGCCCATGAGCTGGCCAGGATTGAACAGGCCGTGCAGGACGCCGATACCTCGACACTGCGCCATCATGCACATCGGCTGCAGGGAACGCTGCAGATGTGCCGGGCAACGGATCAGGCCGGCACAGCGGCCGACCTGTGGGAACTGGGGCATGAGGCCGCGCCTGACTGGGTCGAGGCGCGGCGACTGCTGCGGGGATTGCAGCAGTGGCACGGCTCCCGCAAGGCGGAAGCCGCACCATCGGCCTGATCAGGCCGCCAGGCGCTCGACCTGGCGACGGGTCAGGTCATTGAAGCGACCCAGCGACATCAGGTGCTGGTGGATCAGCGCCAGCCAGCCGCTGCGGTGCCACTCGATCACGGTCGCTTCCGGCAGTGCCACGAACTTCTCCACGTCCACGACCTGGAAGCCGTTGAGGTTGAATTCGCGGCCATCCGGGGTACGCACGGTGGCGTTGCGCTCGACCAGCAGGCCGTTGTCGATCAGGGCCTTGGAGAAGGCCTGGGTCTGTTCGTGCTCGCGGGTGTACTGGCCGCAGAACTCCAACGCCTGCTGCACCATGTCGGTGGCCTTGCCATCGACGAACAGCGGCTGGCCTTCGTCACCCCCCTTGACCACGCGCGCGCTCTCTTCGTCGATGCCCAGCAGGAAGTCGTTCTCCGCGCCGGTGTCGATGAAGATGAAGGGGTGACGACGCAGGTAGGCCGGGATATAGGCCTCGTCTTCCCACAGGCCGTCCTTGATGAACAGGTTCTGGTCGGATACGCCCACGGCAGCCATCGGCACCGCGGTCGGGCCAGCGAACAGGATCGGGAAGTGATGCAGCGCCAGCGAGAACTCGCCGAGCACCAGCGGGATGGCGTTGTTGCCGGCGGCAAACTCGAGCCTGCCCGGCAGGATGCGCAGATCGGCGTGCACATCGGCCTGCAGCGGCACCGGACGGGTGTAGAACAGGGGGGCGCTGCTCGGCGCCGCTTCGGTGGTGGTGTCGCTGGTGGTGGTCATCTTGGGAACCGTTCGATCATGCGCGCCTGCCATCCCGGGCGCGCCAGCGGGAACAACCTGAATCCCGCATTATCAACAAGCTCGATGACAACGGCCACCCCACCGACGGCCTATTTCAACTGCAGGGGGTAGCGCTGCCAGAGGACGTGGACCAGGAACCCGGCCAGCTCGGTGTCGCGCGCGCTCACCGCCGCGCGGATCTTGTCCAGCAGCACCATGTCCGAGCAGGAGCGCACATCGGCATGGTTGGCCTGCCCGGCCCGGCGCGCGCGGTAGCGCGCTGCGCGCTGCGCGTCACTCATTGCGTACCCGAACTTGGGCGGACGACCGCGCTTTCGCGGCAGGGTCAGCTCCAGGGTTCCGGGGTCTTTGTCATCACGCATGAGAGGGGTGCGGGCGGCGGCGAGCAACGGGGGGTGCGCAATTTATCGTGAGGCATCACTTTAATCCAGCTTTTTCTGCAGTTTTGTTGCAATGCAGTGCAAATACTCGCGTGCTGATGCGGATTCATCATTCGCGCCGCTTCGCAGTAGATCCACGCCATGCGTGGATACGGAACCCCACCAACGCCTACAAAAAAGGGGAGCCCGCTCACGGGCTCCCCTCGCCTTTGCTTACGCAGCGCGTACCGGCTCGTAACCATGCAGGTGCGCCTCACTGCTGGCCCGCCCCTGGCTGAGCGAACGCAGTGATGTGGTGTAACCCACCAGCTGCGCCAGCGGCGCAAAGCCGCTGACCTCGGCGCGACCGTCCTGGTCGTCGATGCGGGCAATGCGACCATGGCGACGGTTGAGATCGCCCACCACATCACCCACCGACGCCGACGGCGAATGCACCGTCACCGCCATCACCGGCTCCAGCAGCTGCGTACCGCCCTCCACCAGTGCCGCCTTGACCGCTTCGGCACCGGCACGGTGGAACGCCATCTCCGACGAGTCCTTGGCATGGGTCTGGCCATCGACAAGACTGACCTCGATACCGACCACCGGATGGCCCTGCGGACCTTCCGACAGCGCGGCACGCACGCCCTTCTCCACCGCCGCGATGAAGCTGCGCGGCACCACGCCACCGACGATGCGGTCGTTGAACACCACCTGGTCGTCCTCGCGCGGCGATACATCCAGCACCACGTGCGCGAACTGGCCCTGGCCACCGGTCTGCTTGACCAGCCGCCCCACCACGCCGGCCATCGCACGCAGCGGTGTCTCCTGGTAGGCCACGCGCGGCGAACCTACGCCCACCTCGACCTTCCACTCGCTGCGCAGGCGCTCGACCATCACCTCCAGGTGCAGCTCGCCCATGCCCCAGACCAGGGTCTCCGCCGTGTCGCGATCGGTTTCGACGCGGAACGAGGGATCTTCCTGGGCCAGACTGGCCAGGCCCTGCGCCATCCGGATCAGGTCGGCCGCACGCGCCGGCTCCAGCCGCCAGGCCAGCACCGGCGCCTGTGCCTGGATGTTCTCCAGGCGTAGCGGCTGCGCACGGCCGCTCAGCGTTTCGCCACTGACTGCATCCTTCCAGCCCAGCACCGCGACAATGTCACCGGCCACGGCCTGCTCGATGTCGTGGGTCTGGTCGGCCTGCACCCGCACCAGCCGGCTGACACGCCGTCCCTGTGGATGCTGCGAGCTGGCCACCGCGTCGCCCACCTTCAAGGTGCCCGAGTACAGCCGCACGAAGCTCAGTGCGCCGTGCTGCTGGTGGGTGATCTTGAACAGCAGGCCCGCCAGCGGACCGTCCGGATCCGGCGGCAGCACCACCTCGCCGCTCTCGCTTTCGGCGGTCACGGCAGGGCGATCCAGCGGCGACGGCAGGTAATCGACCACCGCATCCAGCAGCGTCTCGATACCCTTGTCCTTGAAGGCCGCACCGGCCAGTACCGGCACGCCCGCACCGGCCAGCGTCGCCCGTCGGATCGCCGCGCGCAGCGGTTCGGCATCGATCGCGCGTCCTTCCAGCCAGGCATCGGCCAGTTGTTCATCGTGATCGGCCACGGCTTCGACCAGCGCATCGCGCTGAGCCTGCCACTGCGCGCGTGCCGCGTCGTCCCACGGGGTCACCGTGGTTACGGCGCCATCCTGCCAGTGCAATACGCGTTCATCGACCAGGTCGACCCAGCCGTTGAAGCCGCTTTCGCTGCCCAACGGCACGCCCAATGCCCACGGCCGCGCCTGCAGTTTGTCCTGCAGCTGCTCCAGCACGCGTTCGAACGAAGCGCCGACGCGGTCCATCTTGTTGACGAAGGCGATCAGCGGCACGCGATGGCGACGCGCCTGGCGCCACACCGTCTCGGACTGCGGCTGCACGCCATCCACCGCCGAGAACACGGCCACGGCACCGTCGAGCACGCGCAGTGAACGTTCGACTTCGATGGCGAAGTCGATATGGCCGGGGGTGTCGATCAGGGTCAGCCGATGCGGCGGCAGGTCACGTGGCGCCCACTGCGCCTGCACGGCGGCCGCGCCGATGGTGATGCCGCGTTCGCGTTCGATCGCCGAGAAATCGGTGGTTGCATTGCCGTCGTGCACTTCGCCGACGCGGTGGATCTCGCCGCTTTTCCACAGCAGGCGTTCGGTCAGCGTGGTTTTGCCGGCGTCGATGTGGGCAATGATGCCAAGGTTGCGACGACGGGAAAGGACGTGGGTGTTCATAAAGAGGTTCCTGCAAAGCCAACTTCAGGGGCCGCACACCCCGGTTGGCGACAGGGTGCGCGGCTAGCGTTCGGTCTCGGCGATCTGGTGCATGGCACGTTCTCCTTCGCAGTACTGTTGGGTAGCGTCGACTGGGTAGAGTCGACTGGGTAGAGTCGACTGTTAGTCGACTCACAAAAAACAAAAACGAAAAGAGCGCCCCGGAGGGCGCTCTGTCGAAGGTCCAGCGACAGCCGCTTCAACGGCCTCGTGGGGCTCCAGGCAGACACGCCCGTTCCGCGCTTGCGCGGGTCAGGGTGAAAAACTTCAGGAGCGGCATCCGGTTCATGGGGCGCATTCTAGACCTGCCAATCTGGCGCGCAAGTGAATATTGCACACATGAATAGAACGATGAGGCCGGCCGACATCGGGGTCGGCTCCCTTTGCCCAAAGCAAAGGGCTCTGACCCCCGCCATGTCCTACTTGCAGCCGTGCAGCTTGCGCGCCTCACCCACCGTCGCCGCCTGGTCATCCCCCATCGAGATCCACCCCTTCAGCGACGTCGCCGGGTCCATGTGTGGCAGTCGTGGCCCCTCATGGACAACCACCTCGGTCCAGCTGCCCACCGGCGCCAACTCGGACAGACGCGCCGCCTGATCGTCTTCGGTGCTGAACATATCGTCCGGGCGCTCCGGGGGCGTCGTGTTCACGATCTCGGTCTTGCGGGAATGCACGCGCACCGCGCCATCCGGCATGCGCTGGGTGGTCACCTCAAAGCGCTCCACCCCATAGGCCCATGGACTCTCTCCCGCGCTGCGGGTCTCGCTGCCATCAGCCGCCACCTTCAGGGATTCGCCCGATGCGGCACCGACGGCAGCGATTGCTCCAAGACTGGACATCATGGCCTGGTAAGCGAACATCTGACGCTGCTCTGCGGTCAACACCACCGCCTTGCCCTCGGGAAACCTCAGATACACCGCACCCTCGCACAACGTCAGGACCTGCTGACCGTCCCAGCTGAAATGCATTTCGTCACTGGCGTAGTACCTGGTGCTCATCGACGACACCGCAGCGCCCTCGCCGGAGGAATGGCGGCTCTCGATCAGCGAAGCCTGCTCGGTCGCATCCATCAGGGAAATGGAGGTTGCCGGTGCAGCACTCACCACGCCGGCAACCGCAGTCATTGCAGCAAAGAGTGCGCCGCGCGGGAAGAAACAGATCATCACATCAGTCCATTGAAGAAAACGAACTGCACATGATACGTGGCCGCGCAGAACGACTGGACGCTCAGGTCACAACCACCAGCGGCACGCCGCGCCGTGGGTGCTCCAGCACCACCACGTCCTGCTGGTAGACCCGCTGCAGGTTGTCTTCGGTGAGCACCTGCAACGGCGTGCCATCGGCTGCCACCCTGCCCTGCTCCAGCAGCACGATGCGGTCGGCATAGCCGGCGGCCAGATTCAGATCGTGCAGCACCACGATCACGCACGCACCGGCCTCGGCACAGGCGCGCACACTGCGCAGCGTGCGTTCCTGGTGGCGCAGATCCAGCGCTGCAGTCGGCTCATCCAGCAGCAGCAGCGGCGTGTCCTGCGCCAGCACGCGCGCGAACGTGGTCCGGGCCGATTCACCGCCCGAGAGCTGCTGCACCTCGCGCAGGCGCAGCGCCTGCAGTTCAGCGGCATCGATTGCCGCTTCCACCTGGGCGTCGTCCACGGCTGGATCCGGCGGATGCGGCAGCCGCCCCATCGCCACCACTTCTTCCACGCTGAAGGCGAAGCGCACGCCATGCTCCTGCGGCATCACCGCGCGCTCGCGTGCCAGCGGCCCCGCTTTGTAGCTGGCCAAGGGCTTGCCAAGCAGGCTCACCTCACCCACGTCGGCACGCAGGTCACCGGCAGCCACCGCCAACAGCGTGGATTTGCCCGCGCCGTTCGGGCCAACCAGGGCGGTCACCGTGCCCGGCTCGAACGCCAGCGAGATGCCATGCAGGATCTCGCGCTGCTGGCGGCGCACCACCACCTCGTGCAGCTTCAGCAGCGCGCTCATGGGGCCGCCTTGCGGCGCTGCTGCAGCACCAGCCAGAGGAAGAACGGTGCGCCCAGTGCGGCCGAAAACAGGCCCAGCGGAATCTCCGCCGGCGGATCCAATGTGCGCGCGGCGGTGTCGGCCACCACGATCAGCAGGGCACCGAGCAGCCCGGACAACGGCAGCAGCCAGCGATGGCCCGGACCGACCAGCAGGCGCGCTACGTGCGGCACCACCAGGCCGACGAAACTGATCGAACCGGCAAACGCCACCGCTGCGCCCACCAGCAGCGCACTGAACGCCACCAGACGACGCCGCGTGCGGGTGACATCCAGCCCGAGGTGCTGTGCCTGGCGTTCGCCCAGCGCCAGCATGTCCAGCGGCGTGGCCAACCGCTGCAGCGCGAACACACCGATGGCAAACAACGGCACCACGGCCGCCACATCGGCCCAGTTGGCGCGCGCCAGCGAGCCCATCTGCCAGAACACCAGCGACTGCAGCTCGCTCTCGCTGGCGATATATGTAAGGAAACCGATCAACGCCGAGCAGAACGCGGCCATCGCGATACCGACCAGCAGCAGCGTGGCGTTGCCCGTGCCCTTGCCGGGCCGGGCCAATGCGTAGGTCAGGCCGATGGCCAGTGCGCCGCCAGCGAACGCGGCCACCGGCACCAGCCAGCCGGCCGCACCGGCAGCACCCAGCACGATGGCGGCCACCGCACCCAGCGCAGCACCCTGGCTGACACCGACGATGCCAGGGTCGGCCAGCGGATTGCCGAACAGGCCTTGCAGGCTGGCACCGGCCATCGCCAGCGACGCACCGACCATCGCGCCCAACAGGGCACGCGGAATGCGCAGCTGCCAGACCACGGCCAGGTCGCGGCTGCTGACCGCCTGCGGATCGAGCAGGCCCAGCTTCACCGCCAGCGCCTGCATCACCTCCAGCGGCGGCAACCGCAACGGACCCACGGCGAACGACGCCAGCACTGCCCCCAGCAGCGCGAACAGCGCCACCAGCAACATCGTCCGCCCGCGACGGCGGCGCCGATCCGCCGGACTCATGCCTTCGGCAACGCCGCCAGGGCCTTGGCCAGCGCCAGCGCACCGGCACCGGAGCCCACGCTGGTGTACTTCAGCTGCACATCCGGCATCACCCAGACCCGGTTGGCCTGACCGGCCGGCGTCTGCTTCAGCGTCGGGTACGCCTTCCACAGGCCTTCGGCACCGCCGAACAGCTGCAGGTCATGCTCGGTCACCAGGATCACTTCCGGTGCCGCCGCGACCACGCCCTCATTGCTCAGCTGCGAGTAGTTCTTCACTCCCGCTTCGGTACCGATGTTGATGCCGCCCGCCAGTGCGATCAGTTGCGCCGACGCACTGTCGGCACCCGCAACGGTGGGTGAGCCACCGGCGCCGGTGGCCGACACGTGGATCAGTCGTGGCGCATGGCCCAGGCCCTTGCCAATCGCTGCAGCCTCGTCCAGCTGACGCTGCACCCGTGTGGCAAGTGCCTGCCCTGCTTCGGCCAGCCCTAGTGCGGCGGCGACCTTGCGCACCTTGTCCGGTGCCGGCTGCAGGTCATCGATGACCACCGCCGGTTCGCCCACCTCACGCAGTTTCTTCGCCAGCTCGGTGTGGCGGCGCAGGCTGTTGCCGAGGAACAGCGACCCCTGCAGGCTCAGCACGCCCTCCACGCCCGTGGTGCGGTTGAACAGGAACTGGTGCGGGGCAGCCAGGCCGGCCTGGGTGGTGGTATTGGTCGGCGCGGCGAACACCTGCTTGTCCAGTCCCAGCGCCTCGATCACCGCGATCACGTCGTCACCACCGGCAATGATGCGGCTGGTATCGGTCACCTCGACGTCGGCGCCGTCATCGGAATGCACCTTGGCCGGCAGCACTGCCTTCTGGTCGCGCACGGCCGGCATATCGGTGCCAGCCACGCGCTGCCAGCCAGCCGGCAACGCGGCTTCGCCAGCCGCGGTTGCGGCGGCGGCGGGCTCAACCGGCTTGCCGCTATCGGAGGGCGTCGATGAACCGCCACAGGCAGCCAGTGCCAGCGAGACAGCCAACGGAAGCGCACACAGGCGCAGACGGGACGCGATGTTCATGCTCGATCTCCTTGCTGGCGGGGCGACGCGCACGCCGCCCCGCCGTGTGACTTACTGCTTCGGGGTGATGCGGGTGATGCGGTCACCCTTCGGGTCTTCGGCGCCACGCGACTTGTTCACCGCAAACACGTTGCCCTTGCCATCGGCGCGGACATGGTTCGGCAGCGTGCCGCCGTCGAGGTTGGCGACCACCTTGCCGTCACCATTCACCACGGTGACCGTGCCGGCGCCGCGATTGCTCACATAGGCCAGGCCGGAGGCATCATCGAAGGCGACGTTCAGCGCACCGGCGCCGACCGGCACGTCACGCAGCACCTTGCCGGCGGCCACATCAACGATCAGCAGGTTGTCGGTGCCCTGCGAGGCCACGTAAAGGCGGTTGCGTGCCGCGTCGAAGGCCACGCCCGAGGCACTGATCGAATTGCCCAGGTCGATGACCTTCTCGACCTTGCCGCTGGCGACGTCGATCACTGCCGCTTCCGGGGTGCCGATGCTGACGGTGAACAGCTTGCCGCCCTTCTCGTCCAGCACCAGGCTCATCGGGGTGAACTTGCCGTCGTCCACGCCGGACTCCAGCGCCACCGCCGGCAGCTCCTTGAGGGTCTTGGCGTCGAACACCGACAGATGGTCCTCGCCCGTGGCCGAGGCAAACACCTTGCCGTGGGTGCCATCAACCACCACGTCGCGCGCATGCGGCACGGCATCGACCGGGAACTGATGGACCAGCGACAGGTCCTTCTGGCGGTAGACCGCGATGGAGTTCTGGCGGGTGTTGGTGACCCACACGTTGCCGTTGGTGTCATCCACGCCGACGCCGTAGACCGCGTACACCGCACCATTGGTGCTGCCCGGCACCTGCGCCGGGGTGATCGCCTTGGTCACCTTCAGCGACTTCGGGTCCAGCTTCAGCAGCTGCGACTGGGTCACCGGTGGGCGGCCCACGGCCGAGGTCACGAATACCGCGTTGCTGGCTGCGCTGTAGGCGGACTGGTACAGGCCCGGCACCAGCTTGTTGGACTGGGTGGCGAACTGCGCCTGGCCGGACAGCGGCAGCTGCGGCGAGACGCGCAGCTTCAGCACGGTGGCTGCAGCCGGCTGGCTGGCACGCACCACCACCGGGTGGGTACCAGGCACGGCATCGGCCGGAATGCTCAGCTGGGTCTTGAAGTTGCCATCGGCATCGACCACCAGCGGCTGCGTGTTGAGCACGCTGTCGCCACGCAGCAGGCTGACTTTCTGGCCCGGCACGAAACCGCGACCGACCACGTCGGCAGTGCTGCCGGGAACCACGTTCTCACCGCGCGAGACGACCTCACCCTTGAAGGTGGCGTTGGCCGGCTGATCGAACACCGGCTGTGCGGTGGCGGTCACGGCCAGCAACAGGCCAGCGGCGAGAGAAGTGAGACGGAAAGACGGACGGAACGACATGGAAGGCTCCTTGCACACGTAGGCCGCGCCATGTGACGCGGGATTCATCGGTTGCCTGGGCCGCTGCACATCGGCAGCCTCGCCTGGGTAGTGGGGTCGCACGCCGTGGCATGCGAAGGGATTCATTCGGCGGCGTTGTCACCACCGTTGGGCGCGCCGTCACCGGCGCTGCGGTCGGTCACGCCATACAGCTCGTGCAGCGCAGCGTGGAACGACGCGGGCAGCATCGGGCCATGGCCGAGGCCGGGGAACTCGCGGTACTGCACGCGCATGCCCGGCAGCTTGCCCAAGCGCTCGGACAGCTGCATGGCAGCATCCGGGGTGGCCCCACCGATACGACGCAGGTGCGCGACCACGCGTGGGTTGTTCATGTCGCGCTTGCCGCGATCGCCGACACGCTCGGCACCGCCCAGCATCAGCCACAGCTTCGCTGGCTGGCCATGCACGTTCTGCACGAACTGCTGTTCCGGATCACCCAGCGCCGCACCCTGGCTCCACCACAGCGACGGACTGGCCGCCAGATAGGCCTGGAAGGCGGCGGGACGGGTGTACAGCGCATTGAGCACGAACAACCCACCCAGCGAGTGGCCCCAGAGTGCTTGCTGCTGCGTATCAATGCGTGCGCGGCGCTCGACTTCCGGCTTGATGCGGCGTTCGATCACATCCAGGAACGCGGCAGCACCGCCACCGACCGCCTGGGTCGTACCGCTCTCGTCGTCGGCGCGGTCGATCCACGCGGTGTAGTCGCGGGTGCGCGCCTTGGAATCGATGCGCAGGTCGTTGTCATAACCGATCAGCACCAGTACCGGCGGCGCCTTGCGTGCCGCCAGCTCGGCCAGCAACGGCTGATCCAGCACCATCGCCACGGCATTGCCATCCAGCGCGTACAGCACCGGCGATGGCGTCTTGCCGGCCTTGGCCGGAATCGCCAGGTTCACCCGCCAGCGGCGTTGCTGGTCGGGACTGTCCACCACGAAATGCTCGAAGCGATAACTGACCGCCGGCTCGTCGAGCACGGTGTGGCCGATCTTCTGCAGCGGATTGCGCTGCTGCGCATGGACGTACGGGGTGGCCAGGAGCAGACCCATCATCAAGGCGACCAGGCCGCGGGCCAGTGGACCACGGCGCGAAGGCGGGACGAAATGCTTCATCAGCGGCAGCAGAAGCGGCTCACGGCCGCCGGTTCACAAGGGACCGCAGTCTACCTTAAACGCGAATGATTATCACATCGATCGAACGTCACGCTGTGTATCACGCGCGCGCATGCCGGGTTGCGCAAGGGGCGGCAATTCACCTATTTTGCGGGCCATCGGGGCATTGGATCGCCCCGCTTCCAGCGCAGCCGTGGATGGCGGGCACTTGCCGCCATCCGGGTCGCGTTCATCTGCACACAACCGCCATGGGATTGGATCCCATGATTGTGAGAACCCGTGAAGCACACCGCACTGATCGCCCTTACCCTCGGCCTGCTCGCCCCACTGGCCGCGCACGCCGCGCAGGATCTGCCGTCGCTCTACCAGGCCTTTGAAGAGGCCGGCAATTCGACGCTGAGCATGGACCAACTCAACCAGACGGTGACGTTCACCGCCGTGGCACTGGGCGTTTCCAGCAACCTGGCGGGCGAGCCGCTGATCGAAGCGGGCGATGACCAGGGCAATGTCCTGGCTCGGCTGACCAGCGATGATGAGCAGCAGGCCGCCAAACTGGGCGCACTGGAAGAAGGCGCCGTCTTCACCGCCAGCTGCACGCTGCAGTTCAGCTCCGGCACGGACTACCTGTCCTTCGGCGATTGCACCCTGAAATAACGACGAAGCCGGCGAAACGCCGGCTTCTTCTCTTTGCCTCTATAGAGTCGAGCCATGCTCGACTCATGCAAGATCACGGCCCCGCGGGCACCGGACCGTAAACATTCTCCTGCGGCGTGCCCGGCAGCAGCGAGAAGATCATGATCACGATCCCACCGCCTGGCACCAAGGCCAGCAGGAACAGCCAACCCGACTGGTTGCAGTCATGCAGGCGGCGCACGGTCACGGCAATCAGCGGCACGATCGTGGCCAGCCACATCACGCCCAGCAGCACCACCATGCCGATCAGGATGCCGGCCAGTGCATCGGGACTGTTGCGCAGGAGGATCGCCAGCACACCGGCCAGCAGCATCACCGCGGTTGCGACCAGGAACAGGAACAGCTGGTACATCCAGTACTCGCGGCGGTTGGCGCGGCCCTCGAACTGGGCGTAGCGCTTCAACGGCAGAATCATTTCCTGCACGGCATCGATCCTTGAAAGAGAAGCCGCGCAGTGTGCCAAATGCACGCGCGCTGGACAATGTTGCGACGAACCACGCCCGGCTGCCATTGCCCCCTGTAGAGTCGAGCCATGCTCGACTGCCATTGCCCTCCGTAGAGTCGAGCGATGCTCGACTGCTGTTCCAGAAGGCACCCGTAGTCCGTCAAAGAGCGGAGTCGAGCATGGCTCGACTCTACAAGAGCGGGCTCAACGACCCTTTGCCGCCCGCGCCGCCTCGCGCTCGGCGCGCAGCCGATCCAGCTTTTCCTTCAGCTTGATTTCCAGGCCGCGTGGCACCGGGTTGTAATACACGCGCTCGCCCATCGCATCCGGGAAACCGGTCTGGTCCAGTGCGATGCCGCCTTCGGCGTCGTGGTCGTACTGGTACTCGGCGCCGTAGCCCAGCTCCTTCATCAGCTTGGTCGGCGCATTGCGCAGGTGCAGCGGCACCTGTTCGGTACCGCTCTCGCGCACGTCGGCCTTGGCCTGGTTGAAGGCGGCATAGCCGGCATTCGACTTCGCCGTACTGGCCAGGTACAGCACCAACTGAGCGAACGCGAGTTCGCCTTCCGGACTGCCCAGCCGCTCGTAGATGTCCCAGGCTTCCAGCGCCATGCTCTGCGCGCGCGGATCGGCCAAGCCGATATCCTCGATGGCCATGCGGGTCAGTCGGCGCGCCAGGTAGGACGGATCGCAGCCGCCATCGAGCATGCGGGTCAGCCAGTACAGCGCGGCATCCGGATTGGAGCTGCGCACGGATTTGTGCAACGCCGAGATCTGGTCGTAGAACTGCTCGCCGCCCTTGTCGAAGCGACGGGTGCGGTCGGCCAGCACCTGGGTCAGGGTCTGCGGGGTGATGCGACCACCCTCCCCGCCCGCCAGCTCGGCAGCGATTTCCAACAGGGTCAGCGCACGTCGCACGTCGCCGTCGGCGGCGGTAGCGATTTCCAGCAGCAGCTCGGGGGCGACCTCGATACCCTCCTCGCCCAGGCCGCGTTCGCGGTCACCCAGCGCACGCTCCAGCGCCTCGACGATGTCGGTAGGCGAAACACCTTCCAGCACATGCACGCGGCAGCGCGACAGCAGCGCCGAGTTCAGCTCGAAGGACGGGTTCTCGGTGGTGGCACCGACGAACAGGATGGTGCCGCGCTCGATGTGCGGCAGGAACGCATCCTGCTGCGCCTTGTTGAAGCGGTGCACTTCGTCCACGAACAGCACGGTACGCCGCCCTTCAGCGAAACGCTGCGCGGCCTCGGCCAGCACCTGGCGCACCTCCGGCAGGCCGGACAGCACGGCAGAGATGGCGCGGAATTCAGCATCGGCGTACTCGGCCAGCAGCAGCGCCAGCGTGGTCTTGCCGCAGCCCGGCGGCCCCCACAGGATCATCGAATGCACGCGACCGGATTCGACTGCGCGACGCAGCGCACTGTCCGGCGCCAGCAGGCGCTTCTGCCCGACCATTTCGTCGAGGGTGCGTGGGCGCATGCGCTCGGCCAGCGGGCGCAGATGTTCCCGATCGACGCTCAGCAGATCGGGGCCAGGGAAGGAAGTTGAACGATGTCTTGCCACACGCTCATTGTACCGCGCCGGGTGATCACGATTCCGGTAGTGCCGGCCGCTGGCCGGCAGCCCCGCGATGTGTCGGAAATGAACCGAAGCCGGCGCAGCGAATCCATCAGTAAGTCGCTGATTCACATGGAGCATGCTTTCGCGGGGCCCGTGTGTCCTCATCAGTAACCGAGAATCTGGAACTCCACCATTCAGGAACCACCCGTGCGCGCCCCCCGACTCCAATGTCCTTGAGTTCGTCGCCGGCTGCGCTGTCGATGCGGATATCTACTATCTGGCTGCGGCGATTGGGCCAGGGCACGAATACTACGACCCGGATCCCGGCCCACCCACCCGCATGTTCGTCTTTGGCCGCACCCCCAAAGAGGAGTGGTTCCACCATGATCTGCAGGACTTCCAGGTCATGTCCACGCAGCTTGTCCCCGAGGAAGAAGGCGGTCGCCCCCGTCGCGTGCTTGCCCTGGATTTCCATGGACAGTTGGAAGACTACTCCCGCTCTGGCGCCACGATCGAGCGCGTATGCGCAGGCGCAGGCGCAGTTGGTTTGACTCGAATTCGACGACTGGGCGAGGATCTATTCTGCTGTGGCGTGCACGGTATGGTCTATCACCGCAGCAAGACCGAATGGAAGCAACTTCCCACCAACTTCCCCAAGCCCGAGCACAGAACTCTCAAGGACGATCTTGATTCACTCGATTTCGACAGCTGGGTTGAGTCTGTTGCCCACGTGTTTGAGTTCGACGGCATGGTTCCGCTACCCATCGATCCGGTCGAGCGGGAGACTGAGCTTCGCCGGAAGTATGCTGGGACGCGCGCTGAGATCACTGAGAGTCTTAAGAGCCCTGCATTCACTCAGATGCGTGCCAATCTTGATGTTGCCAGCGTAAACGACCTCTGCGGAACGGGCGTTGCTGATCTCTACGCCATTGGCTCTGATGGTCTGATTGCGCACTGGAACGGCTTGAACTGGACACACCCTGATCCAGTTGCAACCGCCGATCTGCTGCACGCCTACAGGACCGACGATGGCCACTGCATCTTTGTCTGCACCGAAGGCACTATCGTTACCGGCAATATCTCCAATGGATTTGGACGCCTGCCGCATGACGCAAGCGGGCACATCAACTTCAACTCCGCTTGCCAACACGGGCAACAGATCTACATCGGTACTGAATATGCAGGCCTGTACGTCTACAGCCTCGTAACTGGCGTACTTGAACCTTTGCTGGAAGGCATCCCCGAAGAGCTGAGAGATGCGACGATCGTTGACATCAGTTCCGCCGGTAGCGTGCTGTGGGTGCTGACGCCTTGGGACCTGCTGCGATTTGATGGCACTGAGTGGCAGGTCATCGTTCACCCTGACAACGGATGAGCCGGCCGAAAGCGTGCCGACCAAGGTTGGCACCTACCCAAGCGGGTCAGGTCGGATCGCGGTAGCGCCAGGCAATGCCCGGCGGATCAGGCGGCCGAATGCGGTAGTGCCGGCCGCTGGCCGGCAGATCAAGCAAAAGCGTGTCAACCAAGGTTGACACCCACCGGAGCAGAAGGTTGACACCCACCAAGGCGGTGCCGGTTGACACCCACCAGAGCAGGTAGCGCCGGGCCAAGCCCGGCGACTCCGATCAGTTACCGATGACGTCGGTGCCCTTCGGCGGGGTGAAGCTGAAGGTGCCGGCCACGAAGCCCGGGTTGCGCTTCCAGCCACTGAAGCTGATCACGGTACGCTGGCCAACCGCATCGGTGATTTCCATCTTGGCCAGGCCCTGGGCGTTGAAGCCCAGCGCGGCGTACTGGAAGCTGGCTTCGGTCTCGCGCTTCGGCGACAGCGACAGCCACTGCAGGCCGTCGCGCTGCGCGGCCTCTTCGCTGACGTCGTACTGCTGTTCCAGCAGCGCCGGATTGATCAGCGCGGTCAGCGGGCTGTTCTGCTCTTCCTTGCCCTGCTCGCGCACGGTCGCCTGCTCCAGGTCCGGCTCGTACATCCAGACTTTCTTGCCGTCAGCCACGATCAACTGCTCGTGCGGGCGCACGTATTCCCAGCGGAACAGGCGCGGCGCCGACAGGGCCACGCGGCCGCTGGTCGATTCCTTCACCTTGCCGCGGCTGTCGAACACCTGCTGGCTGAACTGGCCATCCAGGCCCTTCAGGCCGCTGGTGAAGGTCTTCAGGTCATCGCGGGCGCCAGCCCAGGCGCTGCCGGCGGCGGCACAGGCCACGGCCAGGGTGGTGGTGGCAAGGAAACGGCGGAAGCGGAAGTTCATGCGGGAATCCTGTGGGCGCGGGCGCCAGGAAAGGTGGTTGCCAGTGTGCCCGGGGAAAGATGAATGGGCGATCAGGGCGACATTATGCCGCCCTGAACGTCCATCGGCGATTCAGCCACCGGATCCCGGCAGCTTGCCGTACAGCACCTGGCCGCGGAAGCCACGCCGCACTTCGCGATACAGCGCGCGGAACGCCGGATAGTCCTGCGGCTGGCACAACGCCTCTGGCCCACGCACTGCATTCTGCTGCAAGCGGTGGTGCACGATCACCTCCTGCCCCTCGCGACTCCAGTCCACCCGGTACTCGCCGGCTGCATTGGCGAAACGCTGGCTGGCCGGGATGGCGATGATCGGCGCATTGGCCGGGAACTGCAGGCGATAGGTTTCCTCGCGCAGGCTGGCATTGCAGTAGAACGGCGTTTCGTTGGCCGGCGCCGAGGCAGTGGCGTACAGCCCACGCACCGACTCGCCACCCGGCGGGTCCGGCACGGCCATGCCGCCGGCCACGCTGAAGTCGGCGTAGTCCTCGGCCTGGAACGCCATGCGGTAGCCGAACGGCCGGGTCAGGTCGACCGGCACGCCCTGGATCTGCAGCTGCCCTCGCCCATCGAAACCGGAGGCGGCCATGATCTGCTCTTCAGCGCGCGCACGGTTCTGCGCGTTGAGCTGGGAGAACTGGGCACGCATGCCGATCTCGGCGTTCTCGCCCAGCTTCGGAATGGTCTCACCACGCAGGTTGCCGTTGGCGTCGAAGGTGAAACGCACTTCCATCGAGGTGGCGTTACGCTCCGGCGTGTTGGCCGGGGTGCGCGCCAGCGTGGCGTCACGGGTACGCATCACCGGCGCACCCAGATCACCTTCCGGCAGCTGACCGAAGCGCGCCCACGCGGTGGTCGAATCCAGGTACAGATCAAACTCGGGAATGTAGGTGATGGCGTGGTTGAAGCGGCCCAGCACCGGAATCTTCGGCAGCGTCGGACCGCCGCCGGCACCGATCAGCACCGGCGAGCTGGCGATGCCCTTGGCTGCCAGCAGCGCCTCCAGGATCGTCACATGGTCCTTGCAGTCACCATAGTGGTTGTCGAGGATGCTCTGCGCGCTGTTCGGCTCCAGCCCGCCATTGCCCAGGTACACCGCCACGTAGCGGATGTTCTGCGCAACCCAGCGATACAGCGCATCAGCCTGCTCGCGGCGGTCGCTGATACCCGCGGTGATCTCATCAGCCAGCGCCTGCAGCGCCGGGGTCACCTCGGCCGCCGGGCCCGCCTTGAGCTGGTAGGCGCGACCCATCTGCGACCAGTCACGATAGGTACTGGCCATGATGTTCGGGCCGAACTCCCAGCCCGCCGCCGACCAGTTCTGCGCCGGCATCGCCTCGCGACGCTGGTAGCGCCAGCGCCACTGCGCCTGGCCGTTCTTCACCGTCGGGCGATCGCTGCCCTGCACGCCGCGGCTGTCGATGAACATCGGCAGGTTGGCCGGCGCACTCAGGGTGACTTCGGCGTCCTCGTACTCGGTGAACACATTGAAGGTCTCCCACAAGCCGAAATAGCCCGGGAAGTACGGCGTGGCCTGGGTGCGGCGCACCTGATAGTACAAGCGGGTGCCCGGGGCCAGGTTCGGGAACACGATCACCCGCACCTTGCGGTCGGCATACATCGCCGCCGAGGCGCTGGAATAGCTTTCCTGGGTGTAGATGCGGTCGGCCGGCACGTCGCGGCGCTGGCCGTCGGCGGTGATGGTGTAGGCGCCCAGCACTTCCAGCGTCTCCATCTTCTCGCTGTAGCTCAGCCGCACCTGGCTGAACTGCTCGACCGAGGCCTTGGTCTTGAGCAGGACTTCGTAGGTTTCGGTCTGCACATTGCCCGCATCCGGCCGCACCTGGTAGTCGGCGCGGTAACGGACAATGCTGAAATTATTGCTGGCTTCGGTATCGCCGCTGGTGGAAGGCGGCGCCGTGGCGGGCGCGGAGGTGGCGGTGTCTGCCAGTGCCGGGCCGGCAGCCAGGAAGGCTGCCAGCGCCAGTGCCAGCGCGCTTGGTACGGGGTGAAGCATGCGTCGGTTCCTTGGACGTCGTGGGGGATACGTCGGGTCTTACTTCGGCGGCGGCGGTGCCAGCACCGTGCGGTCGCCGTTGTGCTCGGGCGGACTGACCACGCCGGCCGCTTCCATGGCCTCGATCAATCGCGCTGCACGGTTGTAGCCGATCTTCAGCCGGCGCTGCACGCCGGAAATCGAGGCACGGCGGGTCTCGGTGACCACCCGCAGCGCTTCGTCATACAACGGGTCGGACTCATCGCCGGCAGAGCTGTTCTCGGGCAGGCCGGTGGCACCGACGACCACGCCGTCGCCCATCGTCTGCACTTCGTCCAGCACGCCGTCGACGTAGTCGGCCGGGCCCATCGCCTTGAGGTGTTCGACCACGCGATGCACTTCATCGTCGGATACGAACGCACCATGCACGCGCTCGGGTAGCGCGGTGCCCGGCGGCAGGTACAGCATGTCGCCGTGGCCCAGCAGTGTTTCCGCGCCGGACTGGTCGAGGATGGTGCGCGAGTCGATCTTGGAGCTGACCTGGAAGGCGATTCGGGTCGGGATGTTGGCCTTGATCAGGCCGGTGATCACGTCCACCGACGGGCGCTGCGTGGCCAGGATCAGGTGGATGCCGGCCGCACGCGCCTTCTGTGCCAGGCGCGCGATCAGCTCTTCCACCTTCTTGCCGACGATCATCATCATGTCGGCGAATTCGTCGATGAAGATGACGATGAACGGCAGCGTCTCCAGCGGACGCGGTGCCTCGCCGAGCTCCGGGTTCGGCTTGAACAGCGGATCCATCAGCGGCTGTCCTGCGTCCTGGGCTTCCTTCACCTTCTTGTTGAAGCCAGCCAGGTTGCGCACGCCCACTGCGCTCATCAACTTGTAGCGGCGCTCCATCTCGGCCACGCACCAGCGCAGGCCGTTGGCGGCCTCCTTCATGTCGGTGACCACAGGTGCCAGCAGGTGCGGGATGCCCTGGTAGACGCTCAGTTCGAGCATCTTCGGGTCGATCATCAGCATCCGCAGGTCTTTCGGCGAGGCCTTGAACAACAGGCTCAGCACCATCGCGTTGACCGCCACCGACTTGCCCGAACCGGTGGTACCGGCCACCAATAGATGCGGCATGCGTGCCAGGTCGGCCACGGTCGGGCGACCAGCGATGTCCTTGCCCAGCGCCAGGGTCAGCACACTGGCCGACTTGTCATATTCCTTCGAGCGCAGCAGCTCGGACAGGAAGATCATCTCGCGGGTGACGTTGGGGATTTCCAGGCCGATCACCGACTTGCCCGGAATGACGTCGACCACGCGCACCGACTTCACCGACAAGCCGCGCGCGATGTCCTTGTCCAGCGAACTGATCTGGCTGACCTTGATGCCCGGTGCCGGCTCGATCTCGAAGCGGGTGATGACCGGGCCGGGATTGGCGCCGACCACCTGCGCATCGATGCGGAAGTCCTTCAGCTTGAACTCGATCTGCCGCGACAGGGTCTCCAGCGTCTCTTCGTCGTAGCCCTTCGGCTGCGGCTTGGGATCATCCAGCAGCGCCAGCGGCGGCAGGTCCGAGCCATCACCGTTGACGCCGCGGAACATCGGAATCTGGGTATCGCGCTTGGCCCGATCGCTCTTCTCGATCACCGGCTCCGGACGCGGCTCGATCTTCACCGGCTCGCGCTTGGCGCGCACCTCGGCGTCGGCCTTGCGCACTTCCTGGCGCTCCTCGCGCATCACCCGGGTCTGCTTCCACTCGGTGACTTCTTCCTTCTTGCGTTCCAGCAACGGCGCCAGCGACATCACGCCGCGGCCGATCTTCTCCATCACCGTGAACCAGGACAGCCCGGTCGCGAGCGTGATCGAGGCCAGCAGCAGCACCAGCACGAACAGGTTGGCGCCCAGCGCGCCGAAGCCCACCGTGAGCGAATTGCCGACCAGCTTGCCGAGGATGCCGCCGGCGCTGGAGACGTCGCCACTGAACAGGCGCACGTGCAGGAAGCCGGTGCCGGCGATCAGGAAACCGACCAGGCCGACCAGGCGCAGCGCAGGATCCAGGTCGTTCTCGCCCTTGCTCTCGCGCTTGAGCCCGAACATGGCGATCCACGCCAGCGCGCCGAGCACCACCGGCAGCAGGAAGGCAACGTAGCCGAACAGCTGCAGCAGCACGTCGGCGATCCAGGCCCCGGCGCGGCCACCCAGGTTGTGCACTGGCGCGACCACACTGCCGGTATGCGACCAGCCCGGATCAGTCGCTGAATAGGTGAAAAGACTGGCCGCCAGGTACAGCAGGGCCGGCGCGATGGCGATCAGGCCCAGATCGCGCCAGAGACGCTGGCGGCGTGGATTGTCGGTCGTCGCCGCCGCGGCCGTGCGACGTGACGCCTTGCTGTCGTCGGACTTGGAGCGTTCGGGGACCTGCTTCGCCACCTTAGACCATACCTTTGGAATGCGCTGTTAGTGATTGATAATAAATGAGACGGCGTCAGTTTTCAGTTATGCGACGTCCGGCAGGCCAATCCGACGGCCGAAACCACTGCTGGATGACGGCGTTCTGTTCATCGGCTTGAATCGCCCTGCCCCAGCCGCCACTCTATGACCAGCCACGGATGCTGCGCAAACATCGCCAGCGCCTTGTCCCATCTACCTTTTCGCGAGTCTACATGAGCACCAGCCTGCCCTCCCGCCACCAGCGCCTCGTCATCCTCGGTTCCGGCCCGGCCGGTTGGACCGCCGCCGTCTACGCTGCCCGCGCCAACCTGAAGCCGGTCGTCATTACCGGCCTGCAGCAGGGCGGCCAGCTGATGACCACCACCGAGGTGGACAACTGGCCGGGCGACGCCCACGGCCTGATGGGCCCGGACCTGATGGCGCGCATGCAGGCCCACGCCGAGCGCTTCGAGACCGAGGTCATCTTCGACCACATCCACACCGCCGACGTGTCGCAGCGCCCGTTCAAGCTGATCGGCGACAGCCACGAGTACACCTGCGATGCCCTGATCATCGCCACCGGCGCCACCGCCAAGTACCTGGGCATCCCGACCGAGGACGAGTTCAAGGGCCGCGGCGTGTCTGCCTGCGCCACCTGTGACGGCTTCTTCTACCGCGACCAGGACGTGGTCGTGGTCGGCGGCGGCAACACCGCCGTGGAAGAGGCGCTGTACCTGTCCAACATCGCCCGCAAGGTCTACCTGGTCCACCGCCGCGACACCCTGAAGGCGGAAAAGATCATGCAGGACAAGCTGTTCAAGAAGGTCGCCGAAGGCAAGATCGAGACCGTCTGGCACCATCAGGTTGAAGAAGTGCTGGGCAATGATGCCGGCGTGACCGGCGTGCGCGTGAAGTCCACGCTGGACGGCAGCACCCGCGACATCGACGCCCACGGCTTCTTCGTGGCCATCGGCCACCACCCGAACACCACCCTGTTCGACGGCCAGCTGGCGATGAACAACGGCTACCTGGAAATCCGCTCGGGCCTGGGCGGCAACGCCACCCAGACCTCGGTGGAAGGCGTGTTCGCCGCCGGCGACGTGGCCGACCAGCACTACCGCCAGGCGATCACCTCGGCCGGTTTCGGCTGCATGGCCGCACTGGACGCCGAGCGCTACCTGGACGCGCAGGGCAAGGCCAGCTGAGAGGCTGACCCGCTCCTGTAGGGTCGAGCCATGCTCGACTCCGGATAAAAGGCCGACGCCAGTGCGTCGGCCTTTCTGTTTCGTCTGCCCTATCCTTCCCCCATGCCCTCCTCCCGTTTCCTCGACTCCCTGCAGTCCGTTTCCGCCACCGACTGGGATGCCCTGCACGACGGCCGCAACCCCTTCGTCAGTCATGCCTTCCTTTCCGGGCTTGAACAGCACGGCTGCCTGCGCGAGGACTGGGGCTGGCAGCCCCGGCACTTCACGCTGTGGGAGGGCAACACGCTGGTCGGCGCCATTCCGGGTTACCTGAAGACCAACTCCCACGGCGAATTCGTGTTCGACCATGCTTGGGCCAACGCGTATGCCCGTCATGGCCGCGACTACTATCCGAAGTGGCTGGGCGCGGTGCCGTACTCGCCGGTCACCGGCCCGCGGTTGCTGGCCCGTCACGATTCAGAGCGCACCGCATTGCTGTCGGCGTTGCGCGACGCGTTGCCGCCACTGGACGTATCCTCGGCCCATATCAACTTCCACACCGCTGGTGACGAGGCGTTGTTCGGCGATGACTGGCTGCTGCGCGAAGACGTGCAGTTCCAGTGGCAGAACCCGGGCGACTGGGCGACGTTCGACCAGTTCCTCGGTGCGATGAACCACAAGCACCGCAAGAACATCCGCCAGGAGCGGGCCAAGGTCGTTCGCCAAGACATCACCTTCCGCGTGGTGCACGGCGATGAAGCGAGCCGCGCCGACCTGCAGGCGATGTACCGCTTCTACCTGCAGACGTTCCTCGAGTACGGCAATGCCCCGGCGCTGACCGAGGCCTTCCTGCGCCATCTGGCCATTTCTTTGGGCCGCGGGCTGGTGCTGTTCCTGGCCGAACAGGACGGCGAGCCGATTGCCGGCGCGCTATGCCTGCGGGGTGGAGACACGCTGTACGGCCGTTACTGGGGTGGCGCCACCCTGCCCGGCCTGCACTTCGAGGCCTGCTACTACCAGGGCATCGAGTACTGCCTGCGCGAAGGGCTGGCTCGTTTCGAACCCGGCGCACAGGGCGAGCACAAGCTGGCACGCGGCTTCCTGCCGACGCTGGTGCGCAGCCGGCACTGGGTGGCCGATCCGGACTTCGCGGAAGCGCTGCAGGAGTGGTGCCGGCAGGAGCGGCGCAATGTGCGGCGTTACCAGCAGGAGCTGCAGCGGCATGGGCCGTTCCGCGTAGAACCGTAGAGGCGCGCTTGCTCGATTGGCGCGGTGCCGAAAAGCGTGCCAACCAAGGTTGGCACCTACCAAGGCAATAGCGAGGGCGCTGTGCTCAGGTGCACTGCCAGAAGTGCCCGCTCACCCGGCACTTTGCACACCAGAACGTATAGAGCATGCCGCCGCTGCCCCACAGCAGCGTGCCCTCACCCGTGGTCGGCAGTGTCGAATCCAGCTGCATCACGAACGGCATCTCTTCGCCGCAATCGATGCACGCCGGGTACCAGGCACTCTGCACCCAGCTCGGCGCGCCGCCCACGCGCGACAGGTTCTGCCGATGATTGGACTGGCCCCAGTCCTGTTGTTGCCAGCGCGCACTGTCCATGGCGACCAGACCCACCTCGGCCTGCATCAGGTCGCCACTGTCGGTGGGTGTGTTCGGTACCTCACGGTGCTGGCTGGGGTGGCAGCTGGGCAGGCCGGCCGCATCATGGCGATAGAAACGCACGGGCGGGTCTTCCCAGCCGCAGCAGTCCAGACACAGGCCGAGCGTGATCTCGCCCGGCGCGCCCGGCTGCAGCGCGGCGGCATCGGTCTGCAGCAGGCGCTGCAGCGGCGCATGGCAGCTGCTACACAGCGCTTCCAGCGGCCCTCCCATCTGCCCAGCATGGTGTACCTGCCCACCATTCCAGGTCGGGTGCAGGCGCCAGGTGCGCTTGCGCCAGCTCGGCTCGTCCGCCTGCTGCGCGCGATGCTGTTCGCGGCCGAAGCGGAAGTGCAATGGCCGCTCGCCATGCAGGCGACGCGGCTGCGGACCTTCGGCGACGCCGGCCCAGTGCGCCCAGACCTCGGCATCCAAGCGCCCCCAGTCGACCAGGTAGCCGCGAGCAATGGCGTAGGTTCCGGGCTGGACGGCGAGCAGCAGCGCCCTGGCCCGCGCCATTTCGCGATCGTCATTGGCTTCGGCCAGGATCTGCGCCCAATGCGCTGCCGTCGCGCTGGGCAGGCCGTGCCAGACCTGCGCGGCCAACTGCACCTCATCCTCACTGGCGACCGCCAGCAATGCCTCCCAATCGCCCTGCAGCACCTGCGGCGCCTGATAGCTGGCGAACTCCATCACGCTCGTCAACACGTCACCGCGCTCGCCCGCGCGATAGCGGCGCCACGCGTCGGCCGCGACCGCGGGCACCGCGTCATCCGGCAGCAGGTCCAGTGCCATGTCGAGGAAGGCCGAGCCCGGCGAAGGCCGCGCCAGCGCCTGCAGCATCAACTCTCCCAGTTGACGCGGCTGTTCAGTGGCCAGTGACAGCAGCATGCCTTGGCTGTCGTTGCGCGTGCGCGGGGCGTCATGCAGGTCGAGGATGGCGCTGATCGAGTCACTCATTCGGAGGCTCCTTGCCGGTGAACAGTGATGGTGCCAGACATCACGAATCACCACGACGAATACAATGGCCCCATGACCCGCCAGCTGCCCTGGCGCCTGGCCGATGCGCCGGACGCCCCCTTCCCTCCGGCCGAGACCGCACTGCGCCAGCCCGATGGCCTGCTGGCGGTGGGCGGCGACCTGCATCCGGCGCGTCTGCTCAATGCCTACGCCGGCGGAATCTTTCCGTGGTTCAGCGAGGGCGAGCCAATCCTGTGGTGGTCGCCGGACCCGCGCATGGTGTTCCGCACCGACGGCGTGCACCTGCCCAGCCGCTTCCGCCGCCAGCTGCGCAGCAGCACGTGGGAGGTCACCGCCGACACCGCCTTCAGTCGTGTGATGCGCGCCTGCGCCGCGGCACCTCGGCCCGGCCAGGACGGTACGTGGATCAGCCCGGCGATGGTCGAGGCTTACAGCCAGCTGCACGACCTTGGCTTCGCCCATTCCTTCGAAGTCTGGGACCGGCAGACACTGGTCGGCGGCATCTATGGCGTCGCGATCGGTGCCATGTTCTTCGGCGAGAGCATGTTCAGTGGCGCCAGTGGCGGCTCCAAGATCGCCCTGGCCGCGTTGGCAGCCACCCTGCGTGGCTGGGGCTGGGAACTGATCGATGCCCAGGTGGAGAATCCGCACCTGCTGCTGATGGGCGCCGAGCACCTGCCGCGCGCGGACTTTCTGGAACACGTCCGCCAGGCCGTCCACCGTGACGGCCGTGAAGGCCCCTGGACCCAGGCGGTAGGACGCTTGCCAGCACAGCGTTTGGCCGGGGGTTAACACAAACTTTGCAAGCCGGGCCCATCACGCGTAAAATACCGCGCCTTAGGCCCAGCGTGGCCGTTTTCTGAACCGCACAGGACTACATGTCGAAAGACGATTCCATCGAGTTCGAGGGCACCGTCAGCGAGACGCTGCCGAACACCACTTTCCGCGTTCGTCTG
Source organism: Stenotrophomonas sp. STK17_22 (assembly GCF_051983905.1). NCBI lineage: Bacteria > Pseudomonadati > Pseudomonadota > Gammaproteobacteria > Lysobacterales > Lysobacteraceae > Stenotrophomonas > Stenotrophomonas sp. STK17_22. Next base: position 2,368,636 of record NZ_CP197010.1, on the reverse strand, counting down.
GAAAATGGGCACGAAATCATCGCCCACATCTCCGGCCGCATGCGCAAGAACTACATCCGCATCCTCACCGGTGACCGGGTCAAGGTTGAAATGACCCCGTACGACCTGACCAAGGGTCGTATCACCTACCGCATGAAGTAAGCGGTCGGCGCATTGCGCCACTCCGACAGGGCCGGCCTCGCTGCTGGCCCTTTGTCGTGCGCGGAAGAAAGCGACCGGCACCGGGACCGCTCGATTTTCGTCCCTGTCCGAAGTACCGCATCGCGCCGCGACTCTAGACTCAACGCGTTCTTCACAGAAGGCGTTGCGCGCATGACCTACCTGATCGTCCTGGACCCCCAGTCCGTCACCAGCCGCTGCTACGCCAGCAAGGGCCCGGACGGCACCTGGTTCGGCCAGCCCTGCCTGGTCTGCACCAGCATGGACGCCTCGCACCCGCTGTACCTGGCCGTGCAGCGCGAGATTCCGCATATGGGCAGCACCCTCAAGCAGCGCCTGCACATTCCGCACGAGGCGGTTGCCTTTGTCATCGAAGACGGCGGCGACCAGGGGCGCCAGCAGGGATTCCGTTCGATCGCGGCCTGAGGCGCCAAAGGTCATCGTGACCGATCTCACCGTGGCGTCGGTCAGCCCTGCTTGCGGCAGATTCGCATTTGCAGCGGCGGCGGCATCCTGGGATCCGATCCAGTCCGGATCGCTGCCCCCTGCCCCGCCATGAACCTGTCTTCCCTGCTCATCCCCCTGGCTTTGTCTGCCGTCACCCTGCTGGCGTCGTCCGCCCATGCCGCCGACACCGCGCCGGCACAGTGCGTATCACTGACCGGCGAACAGCAGATCGTTCGCGCCGGCGCCGACAAGAACATCCTGCTTCGCTCCGGCGAAGACCACTATGTTGTGCATTTCCGCAACAGCTGCCCTTCTGCCGTACTGGCCACCCGCCTCGGCTTCAAGACCGACGGCAAAGAAGCTGACGAGCTGTGCAGCGAGGGCCGAAGCGCACTGGACACAGGTCGCGGCAGCTGCGAGGTTGCACGCATCGAGCCGATCGATGCCGAGCGATTCAAGCGTGAGGCGCGCCGCCGCAGCCGCTGACCCCAGACAGGACAAGGGCGGCCGAAGCCGCCCTTGTCATTTCCAGGCTTTCACGCCAAGCCTATGGCATCAGCTCATTCCACCGTGACCGGCAGCAGCCGCTCCGGCTCGGCCTGGGTCTCGACCACCAGCTCGTCGTCGCGGACATCGATGCTGACCTTGCCACCGTTGACCAGCTTGCCGAACAGCAGCTCGTCGGCCAGCGGACGCTTGATCCTGTCCTGGATCACGCGGGCCATCGGGCGGGCACCCATCAACGGGTCGAAACCATGGTGGGCCAGCCAGTCGCGCGCGGTCGGGGTGGCCGACAGGCTGACGTGCTTGTCCTGCAGCAGCATCTCCAGCTCGATCAGGAACTTGTCGACCACGCGCAGGATGTGCTCGAAGCCCAGCGCCTGGAACTGCACCACCGCGTCGAGGCGGTTGCGGAATTCCGGGGTGAAGCTGCGGCGGATGGTCTCCATCGCGTCGGTGGCATGGTCCTGCTTGGTGAAGCCGATCGAACGCCGCGAGGCCTGCGCCGCACCGGCATTGGTGGTCATCACCAGCACGACGTTCTTGAAGTTGGCTTCACGACCGTTGGTATCGGTCAGCACGCCGCGGTCCATCACCTGCAACAGGATGTTGAAGATGTCCGGATGCGCCTTTTCGATTTCGTCCAGCAGCAGCACGCAGTGCGGCGTCTTGACGATCTTCTCGGTCAGCAGGCCACCCTGGTCGAAGCCGACGTAGCCCGGAGGCGCACCGATCAGGCGGCTGATCGAATGCGGCTCCATGTACTCGGACATGTCGAAGCGGACCAGTTCGATGCCCAGCTGCAGCGCCAGCTGCTTGGTCACCTCGGTCTTGCCGACACCGGTCGGACCGGCGAACAGGAAGTTGCCGATCGGCTTTTCCGGGTTGCCCAGGCCCGAACGGGCCAGCTTGATCGCCGAGGACAGTGTCTCGATGGCCGGGTCCTGGCCAAAGATCACCATCTTCAGGTTGCGCTCCAGGTGCTGCAGCACATCCTTGTCGGTGGCGCTGACCTGCTTGGTCGGGATACGCGCCATCTTGGCGACGATCGCCTCCACTTCCTCGACGTCGATCAGTTCCTTGCGCTGGCCTTCCGGCAGCAGGCGCTGGCGGGCGCCCGCCTCGTCGATCACGTCGATGGCCTTGTCCGGCAGCAGGCGGTCGCCGATGTGCTTCACCGACAGGTCCACCGCCGCCTGCAGAGCCTCGTCGGAATAGGTCACACCGTGGTGCAGCTCGTACTTGGACTTCAGGCCCTGCAGGATCTCGTAGGTCTCGCCGACGGTCGGCTCGACGATGTCGATCTTCTGGAAGCGGCGGGCCAGCGCCCGGTCCTTCTCGAAGATGCCACGGTACTCCTGGAAGGTAGTCGAGCCGATGCAGCGCAGCTCTCCGGACGCCAGCGCCGGCTTGATCAGGTTGGAGGCATCCATGGTGCCGCCCGACGCCGAGCCAGCACCGATGATGGTGTGGATCTCGTCGATGAACAGCACCGCATTGGGCACCTTCTTCAGCGCGGTCAGCACGCTCTTCAGGCGCTTCTCGAAGTCGCCGCGGTACTTGGTGCCGGCCACCAGCGCGCCCAGGTCGAGCGAATAGATCACCGCATCGGCCAGAACGTCGGGCACCGAGCCCTCGACGATGCGGCGGGCCAGGCCCTCGGCAATCGCGGTCTTGCCCACGCCCGCCTCACCCACGTACAGCGGGTTGTTCTTGCGGCGGCGGCACAGGACCTGGATGGTGCGCTCGATCTCGTCGGCACGGCCGACCAGCGGGTCGATGCGACCGGCCCGGGCCTGTTCGTTGAGGTTGCTGGCGAACTCGGTCAGGGCATCACCCTTCGGCTCACCTTCCCCGCCCTCCATTCGGCTCTCGCCCTCGGAGGAAGAGGACGGCGGCTCGCCCTCCTCGCCCAGCTTGGCGATGCCGTGGGACAGGTAATTGACCACATCCAGCCGGGTGACATCCTGCTGGTTGAGGTAGTAAACGGCGTGCGAGTCCTTCTCGCCGAAGATGGCGACCAGCACATTGGCGCCGGTGACCTCCTTCTTGCCCGAGGACTGCACGTGGTAAACGGCCCGCTGCAGCACGCGCTGGAAGCCCAGGGTCGGCTGGGTATCGCGGCCGTCATCTTCGGCCAGGCGGGACACGGAGGCCTCGATGGCCTGCTCCAGCTCCTGGCGCAGGCGTTCGGCGTCGGCGCCACAGGCCTTCAGTACGGCCTGGGCGGACGGGTTGTCGAGCAGTGCCAACAGCAGGTGTTCGACCGTCATGAACTCATGCCGGGCCTCACGGGCGCGCTTGTAGCACTGGCCGATGGTGTGTTCGAGGTCTTTGCTGAACATGGATTACTCCGGCGGCAGATGGGGACAATATGCGGCCTGACTACGCGATTTCCATCACCCTAGCGGATTGCTGCGTTCAGATGGCGTTATCAGTGCGAATCGATTGATCTTCATTCACTCCAGGACAGCCCACCCAGCATGAGCGAACCCTACCTGAGTCGCTGGCGATTGCGGCGTGATGGCGCAGCCATCGAAACGCCCCATGCCCAGCTCTGGCCGGTGCTGACCGCCGCCGGCGAGCCGGCCATGCTGAAGATCAGCAGCGAAACCGAAGAGCAGAACGGCCATCGCCTGCTGCGTTGGTGGGACGGTGACGGCGCCGCCCGCCTGCTGGCCCACGAGGGGCCGGCGATCCTGATCGAACGTGCCGGCGGCGACTCACTGCGGCAACGTTCGATCAAGGGCGACGATGACACCTGCACCACGGTCCTGTGCCAGGTCCTGCAACGGCTGCACCGGCCACGGAGCGCACCGCCAGCGGAACTGGTCTGCCTGCAAACATGGTTCGCCGACCTGCTGCAGCCAAGGGCGGCGCTGCCGCCACTGCTGGAACAGTGCAGATCGCTGGCGGAGGGACTGTTGCAGCAGGAACAGGAGATCCGGCCGCTGCACGGCGACCTGCACCACGACAACGTGCTGGATTTCGGCGCGCGCGGCTGGTTGGCGATCGACCCGAAGCGGCTGCTGGGCGACCGCGCGTTCGATTACACGACGATGTTCAGTAATCCGGACCTGTGCGGCCCCGGCATCCATGTGGCCACCCGGCCCGAGCGGTTTGCCACCCGGCTGGAACAGGTCGGCGCGCTGGCGGGCCTGGAACGCACGCGCCTGCTGCGTTGGATCGCAGCCAGCGCGGGGCTGTCAGCGGTGTGGTTCCGGGATGATGGCGACCCCGCCGAAGTCGACGAGGCGGTGGCGCGGATGGCACTGGAGGCGTTGGCGGAGGGCTGATCCCGCGCTCTGGTAGATGCCCACCTTGGTGGGCACGCCCCATCCACTATCGATACGGGCCCCTGCCTTGGTAGGTGCCCACCTTGGTGGGCACACCGGGTCCGGAGTCCATGTGCCCGGACGAAAACCGGCAGCCGGTCAGGCCTTTTCCATCGTGCACAGCAGCGGGTGCTGGTTCATCCGCGAGTACTCGTTGACCTGGGCGACCTTGGTCTCGGCCACTTCGCGGGTGAACACCCCGCACACGCCGCGGCCACGGGTATGGACGTGCAGCATCACCTGCGTGGCCTTGTCCAGGTCCATGCTGAAGAACTGCTGCAGCACGTCCACCACGAAATCCATCGGGGTGTAGTCGTCGTTGAGCAGCATCACCTGGTAGAACGGCGGCGGCGCCACTTCCGGGCGCGCGGGCTCCACGGCAACGCCGTGCTCGTGATGGGAATCGGGGGAAGACTCATGGGGCATCTGACCATTATAGAGGCACGGGCCAGCCTGCGTCGGCCTGCCGCAGATTGGACGGCACGCACGCCCACCGTCACAATTGCACCCTCTCTCAACACTGTTTCACAGGATCTTCATGAAAAGGACCCTTCTTCCCGCCCTGCTGATCGCCCTGGCCGCCGCCGGCTCCGCCGCCGCCGAGACCCAGGCCGACAAGGCCGTGGCCCGCCACCTGGACAAGCTGGGCTATACCTACGAGGTCGACGAGGACGGCGACTACCGCATGGTGTTCGACGTCGAGGGTGATCGCACCCAGATGGTCTACGTGCGCTCGTCGGTGGAAGATTTCGGCACCCACAACATCCGCGAGATCTGGTCGCCGGCCTACAACGCCAAGACCAAGCAGTTCCCGGTGGCCGTAGCCAACCGCCTGCTGGAAGATTCGCAGGACGCCAAGATGGGCGGCTGGGTGAAGCAGGACACCACCGCCATGTTCGTGGTCAAGATCGACGCCGATGCCACGGCCGACCAGCTCAGCGACGCCATCGATGCGGCCATCCGCACCGCCGACGCCATGGAGCTGGAACTGACCAAGAAGGACGAGTTCTGAGTTGAACACCACGCCGGACCCGCGCTGGGCACCGCACGCCACTGTCGCCACCGTGGTGGTCGACGGTGGCCGCGTGCTGCTGGTCGAGGAGACCATCGACGGCCGCCAGGTGCTGAACCAGCCGGCCGGCCACCTCGAGCCGGGCGAAAGCCTGGCCGAGGCAGCCCTGCGCGAGACCCGCGAGGAAACCGGCTGGACGGTGCAGCTGACCCACTTCATCGGCTGCTACCAGTGGACGGCCGGCGACGGCACCACCTTCCTGCGCTTCTGCTATGCGGCGCGTCCGGTCTCGCACGACCCGGCGCAGCCGCTGGACACCGGCATCGATCGCGCGCTGTGGCTGACCCCGGCCGAGCTGCAGGCCGCCACGGAGCGCCTGCGCAGCCCGCTGGTCTGGCAGGTGGTGGCTGATTTCCTGGGTGGCCAGCGCCATCCGCTTTCGCTGGTCCGGGAGGTCGCATGAGCACTCCGCGCGTGATGGTGGGCGTCTCCGGTGGCGTCGACTCCTCGGTCGCCGCCTGGCGGCTGGTGCAGCAGGGCGAGGCCGTAGCCGGTCTGTTCATGCAGAACTGGGCCGACGACGGCAGCGGCGACTGCCGCGCCGAGGACGACCGCCGCGATGCGGTGGCCGTCTGCGGCCTGCTCGGTATCCCGTTCCACTTCCGTGATTTCTCCAGCGAGTACTGGCAGGGGGTGTTCGAGCACTTCCTGGCCGAGTACGCGGCCGGCCGCACCCCGAACCCGGACGTGCTGTGCAACCGCGAAGTGAAGTTCAAGCACTTCCTGGATGCCGCCCGCGAGTTGGGCGCCGAACGCATTGCCACCGGCCACTACGCGCGGGTGACCCAGCGCGGCCACCAGTGGCTGCTGCTGCGTGGCGCCGACCGTTCCAAGGACCAGAGCTACTTCCTGCACCAGCTGGGTCAGGCGCAGCTGGCGGCCACCCTGTTCCCGATCGGCGACCTGGAAAAGACCGACCTGCGTCGGATCGCGCGTGACGTCAGCCTGCCGACCCACGCCAAGAAGGACTCCACCGGCATCTGCTTCATCGGTGAGCGCGACTTCCGCGAGTTCCTCGGCCGCTACCTGCCGGCCAAGCCCGGCCAGATCCTCGACCCGGCCGACGGCAGCGTCATCGCCGAACATCCGGGCGTGTTCTATTTCACCCTGGGCCAGCGCGAGGGCCTGAACATCGGCGGCGTGCGCGGCCGCCCGGCCGCGCCGTGGTACGTGGTCGGCAAGGATGTGGCCAGCAACGTGCTGTACGTGGACCAGGACCGCGACAGCAAGTGGATGCTGTCCGGCCGCCTGCGCTCGGAAACCGCGCACTGGATTGCCGGCGCGCCGCCGGCACGGCGCTTCGAATGCACCGCGCAGACCCGCTACCGCCAGCCCGACGAGCCGTGTACGGTCGAGGTGCTGGACGATGGCAGTGTGCTGGTCACCTTTGCGCGCCCGCAGCGCGCCGTTACTCCCGGTCAATCACTGGTGCTGTATGACGGTGATGTGTGCCTGGGGGGCGCGGTGATCGCCGCCACCGATGCGCCGCTGGAACAGCGCCTGCGCACCACCCCTTCCCCTTTTGAGGTAATCGCTGCATGAGTTTCACTGTCGACGACCGCGTCCTGGCTTTGGCCGGCATTGCCCAGGCCCTGCAGCAGGTACGCCGCATCGCCGATACCGGCCATTCCGACGCCGCTGCCGTGCGCACCGCCGTGGACAGTGTGTTCCGCGTCGACGCGTCTTCGCCGCAGGAGGTGTTCGGTGACCGCCATGCATTGAAGGCTGGGCTGCGCCTGCTGCACAACTACTTCCGCAGCCAGGGCCAGGACCCGATCCTGCCCAAGCTGGCCCTGTCAGTGCTGCAGCTGGAGCGCCGCTTCGTGCAGGACGGCGCCACCGTGAACAAGGTCGCCTCCGGCATCGAACGCGCCCAGCGCCAGGCCGTCGAGCTGGGCGACAGTGGCCACCCGGACGTGCTGGCCAACCTGGGTGGCCTGTACGCCGACACCATCAGCCACCTGAAGCCGCGGGTGATGGTGCAGGGCAACCCGCACTACCTGGGCCAGGCCGGTGTGGTTGCGGAGATCCGCGCCCTGCTGCTGGCCGCGGTGCGTTCGGCGGTGCTGTGGCGCCAGCTGGGCGGCAGCTACTGGGACTTCCTGTTCAGCCGCAAGGCGATGATCGAGGCCGTGGACCGCCAGCTGGCCTGAGCCCCATGGGGTCGGATCCTTTTCCGGCAAGGAAAGGGCTCTGACCCCGAAGCCGCCGAGGCGTCGGAAAACCGGCGCATTCAGAATGCACTTCGAGGCATTTCGACGTTAAAGAGAAAGGGGGTACGGCCGATACATCCTCCGTGCACCTCCCGAGAACGTCCATGTACTCACGCATTTTCATCCGTCTGGCCGCCCCCCTGGCTCTGACCCTGCTGCTCCCCTTCGCCATCGGTTTCGAATGGCCGGCCGCCCTGCGCTGGGCGATCCTGACCACGATGACGCTGAGCTGGCTCGGCTTTGCGTGGTGGACCACCCGCGCCCAGGCGCACCGTTCCCCGGAACACGCCCGTGTCCTGCGTGAGCAGGACCAGCTGCTGACCGAACTGCGCAACTTCGTCGGCAACGAGATCGACGGCTCGCGCGGCGAAGTGGAACGCGCCCGTGACCTGATCCGCCAGGCGGTGTCCAGCCTGGGCGGCAGCTTCGACGCCATGAACCGCAAGTCGCGCCAGCAGAGCCAGGCCCTGTCGCGCATCGTCGATCGTGCCGGTGATGAAGGCAATGCCGGCCTCGACGTTGCCCGTTTCGCCCAGCACGCCAGCCACCGCATGGAACAGCTGGTAGAAGCACTGGAGCAGGTGAGCGGCCAGAGCAGCACCACCGTGCAGCACATCGACCAGATGGCGCAGCACCTGGATGGCATCTTCGCGCTGCTGGAAGACGTCAAGTCGATCGCCGACCAGACCAATCTGCTGGCGCTGAACGCCGCCATCGAAGCCGCGCGTGCCGGTGAAGCCGGTCGTGGCTTCGCGGTGGTCGCCGACGAAGTGCGCAACCTGTCCGAGCGCTCGACCACCTTCAACGAGCAGATCCGCAAGCTGGCGCACAGCTCCAAGGACGCCATCGCCAAGGTACGCGAGACGGTCTCGCACATGGCCTCGCGTGACATGGACCGCTCCCGCGAAGCGCGCCAGGAGGCGGCGGCGATGCTCGACAACGTCGCGCAGATCAATGCGTCGCTGGGCGACGGCATGCGCGAAGTCTCCGAGTGCGCCCGTTCGATCGATGGCAGCGTGGCCGAGGCCGTGCGCGCCCTGCAGTTCGAAGACATCGCCACTCAGGCGCTGGGCGGCGTGCACACCCACCTGGACCGCCTGACCGCGATCAACCGCGAGGCGGTGGCCCTGCAGGAACTGCTGCACCGCAATGGCGGGGTGTTCGACGAAGAGATCGCCACCGCCCTGCAGCGCACCGGCAGCCGCCTGCGCGAACTGCGCAGCGAATGGGAACGCCCGCCGCACAAGCCGGTTGCCCAGCAGAGCATGGGCGCCGGCACCGTCGAGCTGTTCTGATCCTGATGTCCGCTGCCGCCGCCGGCAGCCCGCAAGGCCCCGGTTCGTCCGGGGCCTTTGCCTGTAACCCGCCGTTGGATGCATCCTGTACACGCACCATGACCCTGATCCGCGCCCTGCCCTCCCTCGCCGACACCGAGCGCCCGCGCAACGCGAGCGTGCGTGAGCAGCTGCAGCAGCTGGAAGAGGTGGCCCGCGAGGAGATCCGCGAACTGCAGCAGCTGGCCGATGCGCGCCCTGCCCTGTCCCGCACGGACGACGCGCTGCTGGGTCTGGCGTGGGACCTGGGGTTGGATGGGGAAGCCTTGAGGTAGATCCACGCCATGCGTGGATGGTCTTCACCACCACCCGCTCCAAACCCATGGCATGATCCGCCCATGCCACCTACGGCTGGACACGGAGTGTCGTCGCATGAGCACCACGTTCATGACCTGGCTGGGATTTGCTGTGATGGTGCTCATCGCGGTCACCTTCACCTGGCGCCCCGCCTACGCCACTTTGCGGCCACCCCGGCATAGACCTGTCGCATTCCTGTTCGGCAGCCTGCTCTTCATGCTGATGGCCTTTCTATTTGCCTGGGCGCCGGCAACTGCCATCAACACCGGGCATGTTCATCTGAGCCATCACCGCTCCGGCACCATTGATGCATGGCGGGACATCGAGCCGATGACCTTCTGGCTGATCATCGTCGCGGAGTACGCGTTCGGGCTGTTGATCGCCAGCTATTCCATTGCAGGCATCGCATTGATGAAACGGTAGATCCACGCCATGCGTGGATGCATGCGATCGCCCTTCCACCCTCCATCCTTTCGGACTTGTTGCATGGCCTGGATAACAGGCACGGGGCACACTCGCCGCTCTCCCTCCCTGGCAACCGCATGACATTCAATCCGGAAGAAGCGCGAGAAACCTTCGAACAGTTTCTGATCATCATGGACGATCAGATTGAATGGATGATCGAACAAGCACAGCTCCGCGGCCTCGATCTTGACGGCAGCCTGGAGAGCCTTGATCGCTTGGAGGCGCTGTACACAACGATGGCTGCAACGTTGTCGGAGGACGAACAGGATGGCCTGAGGATTGTGTTTGCACGATATCTGGGCGATGTAGTGTGGGAGCATCACGGCGGCAAGTAGCTGGTTCCGGGCAACATCCACGCATGGCGTGGATCTACTGGGGTGGCGAAATCGCTATGGCATGATGCGCAGGTCCCGTTCATGGAAGACCGATGGCCATCGCCCTGATCGCCGTGCTGTTGATCGAAGTCCTGCTGCTTGTGCTGTGGGCGCCGTTCTTTTTCCGCACCGGCATCGTCCTGTTCAATCAGCGCATCGCCGCTACGCCCGCAGAGCTGGCGCAGCTTTCGCTGGCCGGGTTGGAGCATGATCTGCCGGCCGATACCTGGCTTCGCCTGGTGTTCCGCGCGCTGCCGGACGGCAGTGTCGCCTTTCGCGAGAGCTTCGCGCCGAGCTTTGGCGGTCGCTACTTTCCGCTGATGCGCGGGCGGGTGATGATCGACGCGCAACGCAGGGAGGTGCGGGTGGTCGGGCGGTGCAGCTGGTTCGCGCTGGGCCTGACACTGATGCTGGTGCCCATCATCCTGGTCCGCCCGGCTGCGTCGCCAATGCTGGTGGCCCTGCTGCTGTTCTACATGGGCTATTTCATCCAGCGCCGACGCTATGTACATGTGGTGGAAGCAGTGCGCGCACGGCTTCGCTCCGAATTTTCGCAGCGAATGGTTGCCGCATCGCAGTAGATCCACGCCATGCGTGGATGATCGCGAGCACCGGCATCCGTGTCGACCAAGGTCGACACCTACCAGAGCGGTGCGTCGGCGTGCGGCGATCCCGACTGGCATGGCCCGGCGCCAGCCTCAGCGCGCCAGCACGACCTCGCTGGCAGCGTCGGTGCGCCCGGGCGCGGCGTGCTGCTGGCGCAGCCACTGCGCCAGGTCGCGCGGGCTGAGCGGGCGCGAGTACAGGTAGCCCTGGATCTCGTCGCAGCCCTGGCGACGCAGCATGTCTTCTTCCTGATGCGTTTCCACGCCCTCGGCCACCACCTTCATGCCCAGTGCGTGACCCAGGTGCACGATGGCCTGGGTGACTTCGGCGGTGCCAGAGTCATGCAGCATGCCCTGCACGAAACTGCGGTCGATCTTCAGGCGGCCGACCGGGAAGCGGTTGAGATAATTGAGGTTTGAGAAGCCGGTACCAAAGTCATCCACCGCCAGCGGCACGCCGTGCCGTTCCAGCACGTCGAAGCAGTGGCGCAGGATGTCGGTGTCACGGATCAGCGCCGACTCGGTCAGCTCCAGTTCCAGCCTCTGCGGCGGCCAGCCATGGGCATGGCAGATCTCGATCACGCGTTCGGCGAAGCCACGATCACGCAGCTGCACCGCCGACACATTGACCGCGATGCGGTCGAAACACAGGCCGGCCCGGTCCCAGGCGATTGCCTGGCGGCAGGCTTCGTTCAGCACCCAGTCGCCGATGCGCACGATCTCGCCGCACTTCTCTGCAATCGGAATGAACTCGGCCGGGCTGCAGTAGCCGATGCCGGGCCGATGCCAGCGCAGCAGTGCCTCGATCGCCGGTGGCTCACCCTGGTGCGCATGCAGCAGCGGCTGGTAGGCCAGGCTGAACTCTTCGCGTTCGATCGCGCCGTGCAGGGCATGCTCCAACTCGAGCTTGCGCTGGATGCGGGCCAATGCGTCCTGGCTGTAGTACTGGTAGGTGTTGCGCCCCGCTTCCTTGGCCGCGTACATCGCGGCGTCGGCGGCACGCAGCAGTGAATCGAAATCGGTCTGCGCATCGCCCAGCATCGCGATGCCGACGCTGGCACCGACCTTCAACGTGGTCTCGCCACGGCGCAATGGCTCGGCCAGCGAAGCGATCAGCTTCCGCGCCACGTGGCCGGCGTCTTCCGGCTCGGCCAGGTCGCGCAGCACGACGATGAACTCGTCGCCACTGAAGCGGCCGAACAGGTCGTTGTTGCGCAGGTTCTGGTGCAGGCGGGTGGCGGCGGCCTTCAGCAGCGCATCACCGGTGGCATGACCGAAGCTGTCATTGATGGTCTTGAAGCCGTCCAGGTCGATGAACAACATCGCCAGCGAGGTGCCGCGGTCGCGCGCTTCCTCGATGGCTTCGGCGGTCTGTTCGCCGAGCAGCACACGATTGGGCAGGCCGGTGAGCAGATCGTAGTGCGCCAGCAGCTCGATGCGCTCGTTGGCCTCGCGCTCGCGGGTGATGTCACGGAACAGCACCACGAACCGAGGCGGCAGGCCATCACGGCGATCCAGCTCGATCAGCACCTGCACCCACACGCGCAGGCCTGACTGGCGGTAGAAGCACAGGTCCAGCTGTTCGGGCAGCCCGCCGCCGGCAATCCGGACCAACGCGGCATCGAAGGCATTGCGCGAATCCTCGGTGTACAGCGCCAGCGCCTGGTCGAGGGTGATCGGCTCCTTGCGCAGGCCGTGGATGCGGTAGCACTCCTCGGTCCACTGCATATGCCGGGTCTGCACTTCGATCTCGCAACCGCCGATGCGGCCCAGTGCGGAGACACGGTTGAGCAGTTCTGTACGCCAGCGGATCAGTGCATCGGTCTGGTGCTGCTCGGTGATGTTCTGCACCTGGCCAAGCAGGCGCTTGGGCTGGCCATCCATGTCCAGTAGCGGCTGCATCCATAGCCGCAGATGCTGCGACGGTTCGTTGCCCCGGGTCAGTTCCATCTCGATGTTGGCGGCCCGGCCGTCGCGCCACAAGCGCCGCCATGCTGCGCGTAGCGCACCACGCGAGCGCGGATGCAGCTGCTTCAGCCAGCGCCGCTGGCCGGGTACGGCCCCCTGCTCCAACGCCAGCAGCGAACGTAGCTCCGGCGACCACCAGAAATGACCGCTGTTGGGGTCGAACGACCAGCTGCCCATGCTGGCGATGCGCTGGGCCTCGCTCAGGTGCAGCTGCTGTTCCTGAAGCAGCCCTTCCAGCTGCTTCTGTTGTTCGATATCGGTATGCGTGCCGACCATGCGCAGCGGCTGGCCATCGGCGGTGCGCGCGACCACGCGGCCGCGGTCCAGTACCCAACGCCACTGGCCATCGGCCTGGCGGAAACGGAACTGTGCGCTGTACTGCTCGCTCAAGCCACGCAGATGCTCATCCAGTGCAGCCCGCACCTGTGCGATGTCCTCGCTGTGCACGCGGGCCAGAATCTCGGTAGCGGTTTCATCGCCCAGTGCAGGGGTGCGCACCACACGGTCGCTGGGAATGTCCCAGTCCCAGAGGCTGTGCCCGGCGCTGTCCAGCGCCAGCTCCCAGCGCCCACCCCCGCTGAGCGGCACCGGCTCGGGAATGCTCAGCGTGAAGGCCAGCAGGTTGCCGGCGCCATCATGCACCGCGCGCAGGTGGCCGTCGTAGTGGCCATGCGGGCCACCCGGCAGCGTGCAGGCCACGATGCCGCCATCGGCGGCCATCAGGCGCAGATCTTCCAGCATCGGCGCATACGCAGCCACGGTCGCCGGCAGGCCGTGCTCGCGCGCAGCCGGATTGGCCGCCAGCGGGCGGCCCGTGCGGTCGACGATGACCAGCGCCGACGCAAGCGGGTGCTGCAGCAGGCTGGCGATGATCCCTTGGTCCACGCGATCTTGCTCCGGATGACACGCCCGTCAGCGGGGCACGCAGTGGTTAACGGCGCCTGCGGCGGATAATTGAGTGGTCTGGGCGCACCTGCGCGGTAAGATGGCCGGCGCCCCTTTCTTCCGCCCTGTCCATGCCCGCAGAACCGACCGGCAACGCCCCAGTTCCCGACCCGCGGATGGCGCAGGCGCTGAGCCGCGACCGGCGCCGGGTGGTGCTGAGCTACCTGGCGATGGCGCTGGCCTGGATGATCTCCACCGACAGTGCAGTGCAGGCACTGGTGCCCGACCCGCAGCAGGCGGCCTTGTGGCAGGGCCTGAAGGGCTCGTTCTTTGCCCTCGCCAGTGCCGGCCTGCTGTATCTGCTGCTGCGCCCGCTGGCCGAGCATGTGCTGCACACCCATGCACGCCAGCAGGCCTCCGAGCTGCGCCTGCGGCAGATGTTCGAAGGCAACCCCGGCCCGATCCTGGTCTACGATCTGGACACACTGGCGATCCTCGATGCCAATCCGGCGGCCTGTACGGCCTTCGGCTGGGACCGTGACGAACTGCTGGAGCAGACCATCGATTCGCTGTGGCCGCCAGGCCAGGACCAGGCACTGCAGACCAAGCTGGAGGCGATCCGCGAGGCACCGGAGGAACTGTGCATACTGCGTACCCAGCTGCAGCTGCGCGACGGCTCCCTGCGTCAGATGGAACTTCGCTCCAACGCCATCAGCTATGACGGCCACAACGCCCGCCTGCTGATTGCCATCGACCGCACCGCTGAAAACCTGGCCCAGCTGCGCCGTGACCAGGCGCTGGCGCGGGTCGAAGAAGCCCACGAGCTGGCACGCATCGGCGCCTGGGAGCTGGACCCCTCCACGGGACTTGGCCGCTATTCGAACCAGGTCTATCGCCTGCTCGGTCGCCGCCCGCCCGAGGCGCGGCGCTGGCATCGCTTCGACGAACTGCTGGTGCCGGCCGACCCGGCCACCGCCACCCAGACCGAACAGCTGCTGGCCGAGCTCTGCTCCGGCGATCCCGTGCAGGTGGACGTGCTGTTGCCGTTGCTGTCGATGGATGGGCGCGCCTTGATGGTGCATCTGCGTGCGGCCAGCGGCATCGACGAGGCCGGCCGCAACCGCGTGCTGGGCACCCTGCAGGACGTGACGGAGCGCGAGCAGTCGCGACGCCTGCTGCGCGAGCGCGAGGAACAGTTCCGCGAGCTGGTACGGGTACTGCCCGACGGCGTGGTCATCCTCTCCGACGAACACGTGCTGTACGCCAACGCCTGGGCCGCCAGCCTGTTCGGCTATGGCAGCCACACCCTGCTGGGCGAGCCCCTGTCAGCACTGGTGGACAGCGCCGATCTGGCCCGCGTGCGCAGCCAATTGCGTGCAGGCCAGCCACACCTGGGGCCCGGTCACAGCAGCGTGGTGGCGATGCAGCGCGCGGATGGCCGCAGCTTCCATGCCGGCCTGGCGGTGGGCGAAGTGCGTTATGGCGGACGCGACTGCAAGCTGCTGATCGTGCGCGACCTGAGCGATTCCGAGCGCACCCGCAGTGCACTGGAAACCAGCAACCGTGAACTGCAGGCGATGGCCGGCCGCCTGTTCTCGCTGCAGGAGGATGAGCGCCGCGCGATCTCGCGCGACCTGCACGACGATATCGGCCAGGCGATCACCGCAATCAAGCTGTCGGCGCATGCGGCGCAGGATGAGGACGATCCGAAGCGCCGTGGCGAAGATCTGGCGCAGATCGTCAGCCTGGCAGACACCACCGTGGCCAAGCTGCGCGACATCTCCACGCTGCTGCGCCCGCCGCAGCTGGATGCCCTGGGCCTGGAGGCCGCACTGAGCTGGCAGGCACGGGTGCTGTTCCGTTCCTCGCCGGTGGAACTGCTGGCCGAGATCGAACCGCTGCCGCACCGCCCCGACAACAGCATCGAGCAGGCCTGCTTCCGCATCGCGCAGGAGAGCCTGACCAATGCCCTGCGCCATGCCCGCGCCAGCCAGGTACAGCTGCAGCTGCGCGATGTCGGCCAGCGCGGCCTGCACCTGCAGATCCGTGATGATGGCGAGGGCTTCGACCCGGACGGTCCGCGCGGGCTGGGCCTGATCGTGATGCGTGAGCGTGCGCAGAGCGTCGGTGGCCATGTGCGGATCGAATCCGCACACGGCGAAGGCACCCTGATCGACGTACACCTCCCCTACCAGGCGGCCAGCATGGCCGCCGTTGAGTCACCGGACTACTGAGCCTATGTGGAATCCCAACCAGCCCCCGGTCAGCATCGATGATGCGCCTGACCGCCTTGGCGCCGGCAACCCCGAGCTGCAGGCGATGGTCGCCGAGGCGGCCTCGGGCGGCACCGCACTGATGTTGATGCACGTGGACATCGACCACTTCGCCTCGGTCAACGAAAACATGAGCGCCGAGGTGGGTGACCAGGCCCTGGTGCTGGTGGCGCAGCGGTTGCAGTCCTACCTGCGTGGTCGCGGCAAGCTGTGGCGCCACGGCAGCGATGAGTTCCTGATCGCAGTGCCACGCACCGCCGACGTGCCATTGCCGGAGGACTTCGCAGAGGAGATCCGCCAGCAGATGGAACTTCCACTGTCGGTGTTGCCGTACACCTTGTTCATGACCGGCAAGCTGGGCGTCAGCCTGTGTCCGGACCATGCCAGCAGCACCTCGCGCCTGCTCGATCATGCCGAGGATGCGCTGTACCAGGCGGCCCGCGAAGGCGGCAACGCGGTGCGCATCCACGCCGTGGATACGCCACCGAGCGCGCACAGCGAAAGCATCATCGCCCGCCAGATCGTGGACGCCATTCCCAACGGAGAACTGAAACTGCGTTACCAGCCGCTGGTCAGCGCCCGCGATGGCCACGTGGTCGGCATGGAAGCGCTGCTGCGCTGGCAGTCGCCGACGCTGGGCATGCTGGTGCCGGAGCGCTTCATGCGCACCGCCGAGCGGCTGGGCATCATCGTGCAGATCGGCACCTGGGTGCTGGAAGGCGCACTGAAGCAGGCCCGCCTGTGGCGCGACCAGGGCTTCGACGACTTCACCATCGCGGTGAATGTCTCCACCCTGCAGCTGCTGCGGCCCAACTTCTTCGCTGAAGTCATGGGCCTGATCCAGGCCGCGGGCGTGCCGGCACAGATGCTGACGCTGGAGATCAACGAAAGCGCGCTGACCAACAACGTCAACTTCGTGCACGAGACGCTGGCCAATCTGCGCAACGAAGGCATCAGCCTGAGCCTGGACAATTTCGGCACCGGCGATTCCAGCCTGAGTGCACTGGTCCGCTACCCGGTGGACAAGCTGAAGATCGATCGCAGCTTCATCAAGAGCGCACCGGCCGGCAACCGTGAGGCGGCCATCGCCCGCGCGATCATCGCCATGGGCCATCAGCTGGGCATGACCGTGATCGCCAACGGTGTGGAATCGCAGGCCCAGCTGGGCTTCCTGCGCCGCAACGACTGCGATGTGTTCCAGGGCTATCTGTTCGGCGAACCGATGTCGGCCGATGCCGCCGGCATGACCCTGCGCCGCCGCTACCTGCGTCCGGAAGCCTTTGCCGAGACCCGTCCGGACCGCACGCTGCTGCTGCTGGACGACGAAGAGAACGTACTGCGCTCGCTGGTGCGTCTGTTTCGTCGCGACGGCTACCGCATCCTGGCCGCCGGCAACGTGCGCGATGCGTTCGACCTGCTGGCAATCAATGACGTGCAGGTGATCCTGTCCGACCAGCGCATGAGCGACATGAGCGGCACCGAGTTCCTGGGCCGGGTGAAGATGCTGTACCCGGACACGATCCGCCTGGTGCTGTCCGGTTACACCGATCTGAACACCGTGACCGACGCGATCAACCGCGGTGCGATCTATCGCTTCCTGACCAAGCCGTGGAACGACGACGAGCTGCGCAAGCACATCCACCAGGCGTTCCGCACCTATGAGGAACAGCGCCGCAGCAACGCCGGTCCGGCGCCGGTGGAAAGCGGAGATGGCGGTGAGGATCGCCCATTGCGGTAACGATCCCCTCTGGTAGCGCCGGCCGCTGGCCGGCTGCTCTGGATGTCGGGTTCAATGAGGTTGCCGGCCAGCGACCGGCACTACCCGAAGCGCGAACCCGGTCGGGGACAAGCCCTGGTAGAGCCGGCCGCTGGCCGGCTGCTCTCGATGCCCAGTTCAATGAGGTTGCCGGCCAGCGGCCGGCACTACCCGAAGCGCGAATCCAGGTCGGGGACAAGCCCTGGTAGAGCCGGCCGCTGGCCGGCTGCTCTGGATGTCGGGTTCAATGAGGTTGCCGGCCAGCGACCGGCACTACCCGAAGCGCGAACCCGGTCGGGGACAAGCCCTGGTAGAGCCGGCCGCTGGCCGGCTGCTCTCGATGCCCAGTTCAATGAGGTTGCCGGCCAGCGGCCGGCACTACCCTGAGCAGTCAGCGCGGCTGCTTCACCGGCAGCACCACGCGGAAACGCGAACCCACGCCCGGGGTGCTGTCCAGGTCGATGCGGCCGTGGTGCTTGTTGATGATGCTGTAGGAGATCGACAGGCCCAGGCCGGTACCGCTGCCCACCGGCTTGGTGGTGAAGAACGGATCGAAGATGCGCTGGCGCAGTTCCGGCGAGATGCCACCGCCGGTGTCTTCAAACTCGACCCACACGTGATCGCCATCGACGCCGGTACGCACCGTGATCGTGCCGCGCTCGGCGATGGCGTGGCCGGCGTTGAGCAGCAGGTTCATGTAGACCTGGTTCAATTCCGACGGCAGGCACTCCACCAACGGCAACTGGCCGAACTCCCGCACCAGGGTGACCTTGTACTTCAGCTCGTTCCAGATGATGTTGATGGTCGATTCCAGGCCCGCGTGCAGGTCGACCAGCTTCCACGACTCGTCTCGGCCGGAATACGAGAAGTCCTTCAGATCACGCACGATGCGCGTCACCCGCTCGATGCCTTCGCGCGACTCGGCCATCAGCTGCGGCAGGTCGCGGCTGATGAAATCGATGTCCAGGCGGTCACGGATATCGTCGATCTCCGGGATCAGCGCCTTCGGGTCCGGCGCCCGCAATGCGCGCTCGTAGGCTTCGATCACGGTGAACAGGCTGCGCAGGTACTCCTGCAGGCTGCCCAGGTTGGAGTGCACGTAGCCGATCGGGTTGTTGATCTCGTGCGCGACGCCTGCGGCGAGCTGGCCGATCGAGGCCATTTTCTCCGACTGCAGCAGTTTTTCCTGGGTACCGTTGAGGCGCAGGTAGGCCTGCCGCAGCTCTGCATGACGCTGCTGCAATTCGCGTTCGTAGTCTTCCTGGCCTTCGATATGGCGGAACAACGCCAGGAAGTGTCCCTGGCCGACCGGGCCGTGGTGATACAGATGGGCGATGACCACGCCCTCGCCCAGCGGCAGGCTGCCGTTCCAGTGACCATGCTGGCGCGCCTGCTCCAATGCATCAGGCGGCAGCAGTTCACGCAGGCGCTGCGGCGGCGGCAGACCGCCGCCCTCACCGCTGGCCAGCAGGTTCTGCGCGGCCGGGTTGGCCAAGGCCACCTGCCCGTCTTCGGTGAACAGCAGCAGCCCTTCGCGCAGGCGCTCAAGCAGCGCCTGCAGCACCGGCTGCGGCGGAAGGGGGGCGGTAACCAGGGCGTTGGCAGCGGACACGGCGACTCGGGGCATTCGAACAGGCGCCCAATATACGCGGTCGTGCGGCGGGCTTCAGCCCGCGGGGGTGGGATGTGCGACCGCCGTCGCGTCAGGCGATGGCGAGTGGGCGCCGCGCAGTGACCGTATGCGACTGGCCCTTGGCATCATAGGAGGAGGAGGCCTCGGTACGCCCGAGCTGGCGCAGCGCCCAATCGACCTCGCGGCGCCGGCGCGACAGCAGCACGCCATTGGCTCGGTTGCGTTCGGCCAGTTCCTGGAGGTGATCCCCCTCACCAAGCGGCGGCGTGCCTTCCAGTGCACGCAGCGCCTCCAGCTTGGCACCGGTCGCCCGGATCAGCGCGTGTACGTCATGATCGACCAGCGCCTGACGTTCAACGTCAAGCGCCTGGGCCAGCCGCTGCAGTTGTTCGCTCATCGGCGCGGTCATCCGTGCAGCTGCTGATCCAGCTCAAGCATGCGCGATGCGATCGCGTCCGGATTGATCTTGTAGGTGCCGTTCTGCAGCGACTCGCGCACTGCGGCCACACGCTGGGCGTCGATTGCCGGGGCGGTGGTCAGCTCACGCTCGATGGCCTGCAGATTGGTGGCCTCGCCGGTCAGGCGTAGGCTGTCGGCCGCTTCGACCGGGCGCGTCGCCGCATCCGTGCTGACGCCGGGCTTGTTGGCCGGGGTCGTCACGCTGCGCAGTGCCTGGGGGACCTGCAGGTTGCCGTCGATTTTCTGGCTCATGGGGTGTCCTGGAATTGCCGTTCACAAGGGATAACGGCCGCAGGGCCGTGATCTTTAGGGATATTTTGCGGTAAATCAACGCGCCACGATTACGTCACCGGCGGCATCGACCGTGCCCTGCACGATCCGCCGCGAGGACAGGTTCTCCACCGAGACCCGTTCGTTTTCACCGGCATCGCCCATCGCACGGCCTGCAATACGGACCTCGACCGAGCCGCGACGCGAAACCAGGGCCACACTGTCTCCTCGCTTGATGAGACGCTGCACCACCAGATCGTTGTTCGACAGCAGGGCTCCGGCCTGCAACGGACGGCGGGCGATGCGGCCGATCGCTGCATTCGGATCGGCCAGCACCGCACCGGCAATCCGGGCGGCATCACGCTGGGCAGTGGTGATATCGGCGGCGGTGAGGGTTTCTCCAGTACCGATTCCGCGGTTGAGCACCAGCACGGTCTGGTTGCGCCGCACCTTTACTGGCACGAACAGGCGCCACCCGCCGGCATCCGGGCAGCTGACTTCAACCGTGGTGTTGGCGGTGGGCTGCACCTGTAGCGCGCCACCACACCTGGGCAAGCGCAGCGCATCGGCCACCTGGGCCTCGCCCTCGCTGCCGGCCGGCAGCGTCGACAACGCGGCGGTGCGGATACTGGCCACCGGCTGCCAGTCGGCGGCAACCGCCCACGGCGAGGCCAGGGCCAGCGCGATGGCGAAGAGCGATGTGACCCGGCGCATGGCGCCTCCTGTCGATGGGATCTGGCCCAGGTCCGTGCAAGGGGTGTGCCAGAGGGGCTTGTGTAGAGTCGAGATCCTATGTTCGTGGTCAAGCCTGCTGGAAGCAGGCTTGACCCACCTTCAGCATGGCCGGATCGAAGTCCCGGCCGCTTTTGAAGACACCCCAGGCGATCCTGGCCAGCTTTCTGGCCAGGATGTTGAAGACGGCGGTGCTGGGGTGACCGCGTTTTGACAGCTCGTCGTAGAGCGGTTGCCCCTGGCGACACCGCTTGAGCCCCATGGCGGCCATGTAGAGCATCTGGCGCAGCACTGGCGCGCCCTGTTTGGACAGCCGACGCCGTCCCGTTCTGCCGCCAGACTCGTTGGGCCGGGGATCCAGGCCCGTGCAGGCGATCCACGCGTTGGCGTTGGCCAACGGCCAGCGCGTCATGTAGTAGATCAGGTGAGCGGCGACGGCGGGGCCGATACCAGGGATGGTCAACAGGCGCTTGTAGAGCGTGCCATGCTCTCCATCGCGACCCAAGCGCTGCAGTTCGCTTTCCAGCTCGGACAGCGTCCCAGCCAGAGCGCAGAACAGATCTGACAGCTCCCCGGGGGCACTTTTGCTTACCCCGAAGGATTGCTCCAGGCGCGCGCGTGTCTTTACCAGCGTCTGCCGCTTGCGCAGCAAATCGTGCATCTGCTGCTGCTCATCGGTACGCGGTACGTATTCACGCAGGCGATCGTTCTCCTTCTTCACGTACCGGGCGATCGCTTCGGCGTCCATGGCGTCCGTCTTGCCACGCGAGCCCGTCGCCCGGCCGTAGTGCTTGATCAGACGTGGATTGATCACATAGACAACGTGGCCTGCCTGGCCAGCCATCCGAGCCAACAACTCGTAGTATCGCCCCGTCGCCTCCATGCCAATCCGGCATCGCTGGGGCAAGGTGTTGAGCCACTGGGCTATGCCGGCCCGGGTGTTGGCGATCCTGTCGCCGGCCTTGCGGTCGGCCACTGCCGGTACGAACTCCTTGGAGTCCACGTCCACGCCAATATCGAGAGAATCAGACATTTGTACGGCTCCCAGCTATCTTTAAGGGGCTGGGGTGGTACCGCACCGACGTTAGCTTGCCTACATCGACGATCCCCTTTGGGGGCCGTACGATCCTTTATCGACGTTCGTGTGCGGGATGGGGATCGCTCGACTCGTCTGTCGGCTAGTATCCGCAGATGCATGCTTGACGGTCCCTCCACCCTGGCTCCTACATACCTCGTAGGAGCCGGGAGGAACATACAAGCTTGCTCGACTGCTTCGTGACCAGTCGAGCAAGCTCGACTCTACAGAGGCAGGGTCGAGCATGGCGCGACTCTACAAAAGCGCTCAAGTTCGGCGCCCACCCCGCCGATACAGCAGCCATGTCCCATGACCTGCTCAACCGGATCGACCAGCGGACCCGACTGGCCGGCCACAATCGCCTGGCGCTGCTGCTGTTCCGCCTCGGCGGACG
Organism: Stenotrophomonas sp. STK17_22; assembly: GCF_051983905.1. Taxonomy (NCBI): domain Bacteria; kingdom Pseudomonadati; phylum Pseudomonadota; class Gammaproteobacteria; order Lysobacterales; family Lysobacteraceae; genus Stenotrophomonas; species Stenotrophomonas sp. STK17_22. Next base: position 2,346,389 of record NZ_CP197010.1, on the reverse strand, counting down.
TCAGCTTTTTGGCGTCAATGTCTTCAAGGTGCAGGAAGTCCTGCGCCGCCCGGAGCTGTTCCAGGTGCCCGGACTGCCCAGCCAGTTCGCCGGTGTGGCCGACGTCCGTGGCCGCTCGGTGCCGGTGCTGGACCTGGGCCTGGCCATCGGCCACCCCGAGCGTGAGCCCGATGCGGACACTTCGCCCGGCTACCTGGTCGTGACCGAGTTCAACCGCTCGATCCAGGGCTTCCTGGTCAGCGGCGTGGAGCGCATCGTCAACATCGCGGTGGAAGACATCCACCCGCCACCGGAACTGGGCGCCGAATCGAGCTATCTGACGGCGGTGACGCGCTTCCAGGGCGAGTTGATCCAGGTGATCGACGTTGAAAGCGTGCTGGCCGATATCGCCCAGGTACGCGGTGAAGCAGTACTCGACCCGGCGATGGCAATGCCCGCCGACGGCCCGCAGCTGCAGGTGCTGGTGGTGGACGACTCTCGTGTAGCCCGCCAACAGATCCGCAGCGTGCTGGACCAGCTTGGGGTGGGCGCCACCCTGCTTTCCGACGGCAAGCAGGCGCTGGACCACTTGCTGCAGATCCAGGCCTCGGGCGAGAACCCCGCCGAGCGCTACGCCATGGTCATCTCGGACATCGAAATGCCGGCCATGGACGGCTATACGCTGACGACGGAAATCCGGCGCCATCCGGGCCTGGCCGGCCTTTACGTCCTGCTTCATACCTCGCTGTCGGGCGTATTCAACAATGCGATGGTCGAGCGCGTCGGCGCCAACGCCTTCGTCGCCAAGTACTCGCCGCACGAACTGGCCGACTTCGTGCTGGACCGCCTGCGCAAGGTCGCGATGGCGGCCTGAGGCCTCTGATCCGGTAGTGCCGGCCGCTGGCCGGCAACCACAGACAATCCGGGAAGCCGGCCAGCGACCGGCACCACCCTCTCGAATCTGGCACACCCCTTGCAGCTTCCCGGGCAACGTTCCTGTGGGAGTGCACCGTGCGCAACCTGATTACCGACTACCTGGGCGTCCACGCCCAGGCCATGCCGTTGCGCGAACAGCGGATGAAGCTGATCGCCAGCAACCTCGGCAATGCCGACACTCCCGGCTACAAGGCCCAGGATCTGGACTTCGATGCCGCCCTGCGCCACGCCCAGGGGCAGGATGCCAATGGCCTGATGGCCACCACCCACGAGCAGCACTACGAGATCAGTAGTGGCCTGAACCCGTTCCAGATCGCGCGCGAAGGCGTGCAGCCCAGCCTGGACGGCAACACCGTCGATCCCGATGCCGAGCGTGCCGCCTATGGCCGCGCCGCACTCGAATACCGCGCCTCGCTCAGCTTCGTCGAGAGCAAGGTGCGTTCCATGCTGACCGCGATCACGGGGCAATAAGCCATGAGCAACCTGCCGATCTTCGATATCGCCGGCTCCGCGCTGCAGGCGCAGTCGGTGCGCATGAGCACCATCGCCTCCAACCTCTCCAACGCCGACACCGTCGCCGGTTCCGCCGATGCCGTGTACAAGCCGCTGGAACCGATCTTCCAGGCAGTGACCAGCAAGAACGATCCGAACATCACGTCGGTGAAGGTCAAGGAGATCACCCAGAGCGAGGCAGCGCCGATCAAGCGCTACGAGCCCGGCCATCCGCTGGCCGACGGCGATGGCTACATCTACCAGCCCGACGTCGATCCGGTGGCGCAGATGGTCAACCTGATCTCGACTTCGCGCAATTACCAGGCTGGCGTGGAGATGCTGACCACCGCCAAGGAACTGGCCCTGGCGACCTTGACCATGGGCCGCTGAGGCCCGTAGCACCGGATACCACCATGACCACCGCCGTCAACAACCAGACCAACCAGGACGTCTACGCCGCGCTCGGCCTGAACGCCCCGAACAGCAATGCCACCAAGAAGAAGAACACGCTGGACCAGGCCGATTTCCTGCGCCTGATGACCGAGCAGCTGCAGCACCAGGATCCGCTGAAGCCGATGGACAACACGCAGATGGTTGCGCAGATGGCGCAGATGTCCACCGTGCAGGGCATCACCGATCTGAACAAGACGGTGAAGGGTTTCCAGGAATCGATGGCCAGCGACCAGGTGCTGCGCGGTGCCGCTCTGGTTGGCCACCAGGTACTGGTGCCGTCGGAAAAGCTGGTACTGGAAAAGGAAGGCAGCGTCGAAGGCACGGTGGCTGCGCCCTCGGCCGGCATCGTGACCGTCGACATCACCGATGCCAACGGCACCAAGATCACCTCGCTGAGCGTAGAAGCCAAGGCCGCTGGCGAAACCGCGTTTCAGTGGGACGGCAAGGACGCCAACGGCAAGCGCATGGAACCGGGCAAGTACTCCATCGTCGCCAACCACGTCGACACCGCCGGCAAGAGCACCAAGCTGTCCACCTTCGTGCAGGCCCCGGTGGAGAGCGTGACCGTCGGCTCCGACGGCCTGTACCTGAATCTCAAGGGCCTGGGCACGGCCCCGATCGACTACGTGCTCCGCGTCAGCTGAGCCGCACATTCCGCATCTACCAGGAGCATCCCATGGGCTTCAACGTCTCCCTGTCCGGCATCAATGCCGCCAATACCGACCTGAGCGTCACCGCCAACAACGTCGCCAACGTCAATACCGCCGGCTTCAAGCAATCACGCGCCGAGTTCGCTGACCTGTTCGCCTCCACCAGCTACGGCCTGTCGAAGAACCAGACCGGCTCGGGCGTGCGTGTTTCCAACGTGGCCCAACAGTTCATCCAGGGCCACAACGAGCAGACCGGCCGCAGCCTGGACATGGCGATCTCCGGTGAGGGCTTCTTCACCATGAACATGAACGGCTCGCGCGTGTACTCGCGTGCCGGCAACTTCCAGACAGATTCCGCCGGCTATGTGATCAACCCGCAGGGCGCTCGCCTGCAGGTGTTCGCGCCGAACGCCGATGGCACCAACTTCGATGCCGGCCGCCTGGTGGACCTGCAGCTGCTGACTACCGACAGCGCGCCGAAGCAGACCAGCGAAGTGAAGGTCGGTTTCACCCTGCCCGCCAACGCCAAGCAACCGACGGTCACCAATTTCGACCCAACCGACTCCAACAGCTACAATCACTCCAGCGGCGGCATCACCGTGTACGACTCGCTGGGCGTCAGCCATATCCAGGTCTCGTACTTCGTGAAGGGCGCAAATCCAAACGAGTGGACCGTTCACAACTATGTGGACGGCCAACCGGCCGGTACCCCGACCGCGGTCGCCTTCGACAACAGCGGCAAGCTGATCAATCCGGCCAACGGCAAGGTCAGCCTCGGCACCTTCACCCCGACCACCGGCGCGGGCCAGCTGAACATGACGCTGGATATCAGCGGCTCGACCCAGTACGGCGAGAAGTTCGCGCTGCGCAACACCCAGCAGGACGGCTATGCCGCCGGCAAGCTCAACGAGATCACCGTGTCGGAAACCGGCGTGGTCTACGCCCGATATTCCAATGGCGACGACAAGCCGCTGGGCCAGGTCGCACTGACCACGTTCAACAACACGCAGGGTCTGGAGCAGAAGGGCAACAACCTGTGGGTGGAGACCTTCGAATCGGGCACGCCGCGCACCGGCATGCCGGACACCTCCAACCTCGGCAAGATCCAGGCCGGTTCGCTGGAAGCGTCCACCGTCGACCTCACCGAGCAGCTGGTCAACATGATCACCGCGCAGCGCAACTTCCAGGCCAACGCGCAGATGATCACCACGCAGGACCAGATCACCCAGACCGTCATCAACATCCGTTGATGACCTGCTGACCCCGTCACGGAACTCCCCGCATGGATAAAGCCCTTTACGTGGCGATGACCGGTGCCCGCGCCTCCCTGCAGGCGCAGGGTACGCTCAGCCACAACCTCGCCAACTCCGACACCCCCGGCTTCAAGGAAGCGCTGGCCAACACCGAAGCCTTCCCGATCCGTGGCCCGGGCTTTGCCTCGCGGGTGGATGCGCTGCATGTCGACGCCGGATTCAACCGCACGCCCGGTTCGCAGCACATCACCGGCAAACCGCTGGACCTGTCCCTGCAGACCGGCACCTGGCTGGCCGTGCAGTCCAGTGACGGCAGCGAGGCGTACACGCGCGGCGCAGCGTTGTCGGTGACGCCGAACGGCCAGCTGGTGACCTCCAGCGGCCGCCCGGTACTGGATGACAACAACAACCCGATCGCCATTCCGCCCTATCAGGCGATGGAGATCGGTGCCGACGGCACGCTCTCGATCATCCCGCAGGGCGAAGGTCCGCAGACCATGGCGCAGATCGGTCGCATCAAAGTGGTACAGGCACCGGATGAACGCCTGGAGCGTGGCCTCGATGGCCTGTTCCGCAACACCGACCCGCTACAGCCGTTCGCACCGGCACAGGGCACGGCCGTGCACAGCGGCCAGCTGGAAGGCAGCAACGTGGATGCCGCTGGCGCGCTGGTGCAGATGATCCAGCTGCAGCGCCAGTACGAAATGCAGGTGCAGGTGATCAAGCACGGCGACGAAAACGCGCGCAGCGCCAACAGCATGCTGCGCCTGGGCAGCTGACGGAATTCCGGCGCCGGTTGATGCCGGCGCTGGCACACCGCTTGCACACCCGCATACAAGGGCCGCACCGCGCGGCCGGCTTCAGCAGACAGGACATCGAAGATGAACCAGGCATTGTGGATCGCGAAAACCGGACTGGATGCGCAGCAGATGCGCATGTCGGTGGTTTCCAACAACCTCGCCAACACCAACACCACCGGCTTCAAGCAGGACCGTGCCAGTTTTGAAGACCTGCTGTACCAGCAGGTACGGCAGCCCGGCGGCTCCTCGTCGGCGCAGACGCAGCTGCCCACCGGCCTGCAGCTGGGTACCGGCGTGCGCGTGGTCGCCACAGCCAAGAACTTTGAACAGGGTGGCCAGCAGCAGACCGGCCGCGCCCTGGACGTGATGGTCAATGGCCGCGGCTTCTTCGAAGTTCAGATGCCTGATGGCAGCTCGGCCTACACCCGTGATGGCTCGTTCAAGATCAACCAGGACAGCGAGCTGGTCACCAACAGCGGCTACCCGGTGCAGCCGGGCATCCAGATTCCCGAAGGCGCGCAGTCGGTGACCATCGGCACCGATGGCACCATCAGCGTGAAGATGGCCGACGGCGCCGCCTCGGTGGAAGTCGGCGCACTGACCCTGACCGACTTCGTCAATCCCGCTGGCCTGCAGGCACGTGGCGAGAACCTGTTCCTGGAGACCACTGCGTCCGGCCCGGCACAGAACGGCAACCCCGGCCTCAACGGCCTCGGCACTGTGGTGCAGGGCGCGCTGGAAGGCAGCAACGTCAACGTGGTGGAAGAGCTGGTGTCGATGATCGAAACCCAGCGCGCCTACGAGATGAACGCCAAGGCGATCTCCACCACCGACTCGATGCTCGGTTATCTCAACAACAAGCTCTGACCGGCCAAACCGGGAAACCGCCATGTCGCCCATTTCCAACTTCGCCCGCACTGCCCTCGCCTGCGCCGTGGCCGCCCTGCTCGGTGGCTGCGTGATCGCGGGCGACGTGCGCCCCTACCCGACGATGGCACCGATCCAGCCGATCATGCCGCCGCAGGCACAGCCGACCGCCGGCGCGATCTACGCTGCCGGCCCGACCCTGCAGCTGTATTCGGACCGGCGCGCGCGCGATGTTGGCGACCTGTTGACCATCACCCTGCTGGAAAACACCACCGCGCAGACCAGCGCCAACACGGCCACCAACAAGGAATCGAACCTGAGCCTGGGAACGCCGTCCATTCTCGGTGCTCCGGTCACCCTCGGCGGCAAGGACATCCTGAGTGCCACGGCCAAGGGCGCGCGTGACTTCACCGGCAAGGGCAACAGCGCGCAGAGCAACCGCCTGCAGGGCAGCGTCACCGTCACCGTGGTGCAGCGCCTGCCCAACGGCAACCTGGTGGTGCAGGGTCAGAAGAACCTGCGCCTGAACCAGGGCGATGAACTGGTGCAGGTGCAGGGCATCGTGCGCCCGGGCGACATCAGCCAGGACAACACCATTCCGTCCAGCCGCGTGGCCGAGGCCCGCATCGTCTACGGCGGCCGCGGTCCCGTCGCGCAGTCCAACGCGATGGGCTGGCTGAGCCGCTTCTTCAACTCCGGCCTGACGCCGTTCTGAGTATGGCCATGAAACTCTTCTCCTCTTCTTCCTGGCAGCGACGCATGGCGTCGTTCGTTGCGCTGATGCTGCTGGTCGTGGCTGCCCCGGCCAGCGCCGAGCGCATCAAGGACCTGGCCCAGGTCGGCGGCGTGCGCGGCAATGCGCTGGTGGGTTATGGCCTGGTGGTCGGCCTGGATGGCAGCGGCGACCGCACCAGCCAGGCACCCTTCACCGTGCAGAGCCTGAAGAACCTGCTCGGCGAACTGGGCGTCAACGTGCCGCCGAACGTCAACCCGCAGCTGAAGAACGTGGCCGCCGTGGCGATCCACGCCGAACTGCCGCCGTTCGCCAAGCCGGGCCAGCCGATCGACATCACCGTGTCCTCGATCGGCAACGCGGTCTCGCTGCGCGGCGGTTCGCTGCTGATGGCGCCGCTGCGCGGTGCTGACGGCCAGATCTATGCCATCGCCCAGGGCAACCTGATCGTCGGCGGCTTTGGTGCGCAGGGCAAGGATGGTTCCCGTGTCTCGGTGAACGTGCCCAGCGTCGGCCGCATTCCCAACGGTGCCACCGTTGAACGCGCCCTGCCCGACCCGCTGGCCAACGGCGGCGACATCACCCTGAATCTGCACAACAACGACTTCACCACGGTCTCGCGCATGGTTGCCGCGCTCAACAACGCCTTCGGCGAAGGTGCCGCGCGTGCGGTCGACGGCGTGACCGTAGCGGTTACCGCGCCGACCGATCCGGGCGCACGCATCGGCCTGCTGGCGCGAATCGAGAACCTGGAACTGACCCCCGGCAGCGCCCCGGCCAAGGTGGTGGTCAATTCGCGTACCGGCACCGTGGTCATCGGCCAGCAGGTGCGCGTGGGACCTGCGGCGATCTCGCATGGTTCGCTGACCGTGACCATCCAGGAAAACACCAACGTCAGCCAGCCCAATGCGCTGTCCGGCGGCCGCACCGTGGCCAGCCCGCAGTCGACCATCACCGCCACCAACGACGGCAGCCGCATGTTCAAGTTCAGCGGCGGCACCACCCTGGACGAGATCGTGCACGCAGTGAACGCCGTGGGCGCAGCACCAGGCGATCTCATCGCGATCCTGGAAGCCCTGAAGCAGGCCGGCGCACTGAGTGCCGAGCTCGAGGTGATCTGATATGCGTATCAATCCCGCATTCGATCTGCACCCGGCGCAACAGAACGATCCGGCCAAGATCGACAAGGTCGCGCGCCAGCTGGAAGGCCAGTTCGCACAGATGCTGGTCAAGAGCATGCGTGACGCCAGCTTCGGCGACTCGCTGTTCCCCGGCGAAAACAAGATGTTCCGCGAGATGTACGACCAGAAGATTGCCGAGGCAATGACCCGCGGCAAGGGCCTGGGCCTGTCGGGCATGATCAGCCGGCAGCTGTCCGGCCAGGCCGCCGACGGCCCGGCGCTGGATACCCGCGTGGACCCGGCCAAGGCCAGTCGTGCCTACCAGCTCAATGCACCGGCCAAGCCGGCACCGTCGCTGCCGCTGGAAGACGGCAGCCAGGCCGTGCGCCTGCTGCAGCAGATGGCCGCCGGTGCACAGCACGGTGCGCAGGCGGCGGTCGCACCGATGGAACAGGCCCTGGACCTGATCGCCGGCCGCGAGAGCAGCAGCATGCACCGCTCGTTGGGCACCGAGGATCCGTACATCGGCAGCCTGCAGGGCGAGGACTGGGCCGCCAACAGCGACCAGTGGTCGGCCACCGTCAGCAACCGCGGCACCGCGATCAGTCCGGCCGATGCGATGGCTACCCGCACCGCCGTCGCCCAGCTGGGCGAGCACACCCCGGAAGGCTTCGTTGCCAGCATCTGGCAGCACGCGCAGAGTGCAGCCAAGGAACTGGGCGTGGATGCCCGCGCCCTGGTCGCCCAGGCGGCGCTGGAAACCGGCTGGGGCAAGCGCCACATCAAGCATGCCGACGGCAGCACTTCGCACAACCTGTTCGGCATCAAGGCCAATGGCTGGAACGGCCAGCGCGCCGTGGCCGGCACGCACGAATATGTCGATGGCGTGCGCCGCAACGAGACCGCCAGCTTCCGCGCCTACAGTTCGCCGGCCGAGAGCTTCGCCGACTACGTGCGCCTGCTGAAGACCAGCCCGCGTTACCAGCAGGCCCTGCAGGCCGGCACCGACGTGCAGGGCTTCGCCCGCGGCCTGCAGCGCGCCGGCTACGCCACCGATCCGCGTTACGCGGCCAAGATCGCCGCGATCGCCGGCGGCCCGACCATCGAGCGCGCCGTCAGTGCCGTGGCCGATGCCGGCTCGCGCCTTGGCCAGACCTTCGCCAGCACCGCAACCGCGGCGCTGGGTATCACTCGTCGTTGAGGAACCCCATGTCCAGCGTACTTTCCACCGGTACTGGTGCCCTGCTCGCCTTCCAGCGTGCGTTGGCGACCACCAGCCACAACGTCGCCAACATCAACACCCCTGGCTACAGCCGGCAGAAGGTCGACTTCGCCACGTCTGATCCGCAGAACTACGGCTTTGGGGACGTTGGCAGCGGCACCCGCATCACCGATATCCGCCGTGCTGCCGACCAGCTGGCCATCTCGCGCCTGCTCGACAGCAGCGGCGAGCTGGCACGCCTGAAGCAGCTTTCGGGCATGGCCGACCGGGTGAATGCCCTGTTCTCGGACCCGGCCACGAATGTCGCCGGCTCCTGGTCCAACTTCTTCGACGCCGTCAGTGGCCTTTCGTCCAACGCGGCCGGCACGGCCGACCGGCAGAGCCTGCTCGATGGCGGCAAGGCCCTGGCGAGCCGCTTCGTGCAGCTCAACACGCAGATGAACAACCTGAGCAGCGAGGTCAACAACGGGCTCATTGCCGGCGCCACGGAAGTCAATCGCCTGGCGCAGGAGATTGCGCAGATCAACGGCGCCATTGGCAGCAACGTGGCCAACGCGGCGCCGGACCTGCTCGACCGTCGCGACCAGCTGATCTCGCAGCTGATCGGTTACACCGGTGGCACTGCCGTCGTCCAGGATGGCGGCGTGATGAACGTCTATACCGCAGGCGGCAATGCGCTGGTGGTGGGCACGACCGCGTCCAAGGTCACTACGGTGACCGATCCATACCAGCCCGAACGCCTGCAACTGGCGCTGGAAACCCAGGGCAACACGATCACGCTCGATCCCAAGGCAGTGGGCGGAAAGATCGGCGGCATGCTCGAGTTCCGCGATACCGTGCTGACACCGGCCCAGGCCGAACTGGGCAAGCTCGCCGTCGGCCTGGCCGAGAGCTTCAACCAGGCGCACCACCAGGGCGTGGACCTGTACGGCAAGATGGGCGGCGACTTCTTCACCATCGGCAACCCACGCGTCACGCCCAACGCGAGCAATACCGGTACCGGCAGCCTCACTGCGACCTATGGTGACCTGTCCAAGCTGGAGGCACAGAACATCGTCCTCAAGTTCGACGGCACCCAGTGGCAGGCCACCCGCGCCGACACTGGCGCCACCGTTGCGTTGACCGGTACCGGCACGACCGCCGATCCGCTGGTGATCAATGGCGTCAAGCTGGTGGTCGGCGGCACCCCGGCCACCAACGACCGTTTCCTCCTGCAGCCGACCGCGGGCGTCGCCGGAAGCCTGGAAACCGCCATCACCGATCCCTCCCACATCGCCGCAGCGGCAGCGGTCAAGGGTACGGCTGCACTGGCCAACACCGGCACCGGGAAGCTGACCGGAGTCACCGTCAGCGATGTATCCAATCCGAACCTGCGCGATCCTGCCTCAATCGTGTTCACGTCGGCGACCACCTACACCATCAACGGTGGGCCGCCGCAGACCTACACACCGGGCCAGACCATCAGCGCCAATGGCTGGAGCTTCGTGCTGGACGGTGCACCGAAGGTCGGCGACACCTTCAATATCAGCCCTACTCCGGCAGGCTCGTCGGACAACAGCAACGCGGCAAAGCTGGCCAAGGTCGAGGACGCCAAGGCGTTCAACGGCGGCACCGTCACCCTCAACGGTGCGCTGGGGGGGTTGACCACGCAGGTCGGCGCGGCGGCACGTTCGGCCGAGTACTCGCTGGACGCGCAGCAGGTCATCACGGACAAGGCGCAGGCAGCCCGAGACGAGATCTCCGGCGTCAACCTGGATGAGGAAGCAGCCGACATGCTGCGGTTGCAGCAGGCCTATCAGGCCGCCTCACAGCTGATCTCCACCGCCGACAACATGTTCCAGACCATCCTGGGAGCCGTCCGTCGATGAGCAGCCGAATTTCCACCGGGATGATGTTCAACCAGTCCGTGTCGCTGATGCTCGCCAAGCAGTCGAAAATCAGCCACCTCGAGCAGCAGATCGCGACTGGCAGCAAGATCACCTCCGCCAAGGACGACCCGGTCGCTGCAGGTACGGCCGTTGGCCTGGACCGTGTCGTGGCCGGGCTCGAGCAGCTCGGCAAGAACGCCAACAGCGTGCAGAACCGCCTGGGCCTGCAGGAAAACGCCTTGGCTCAGGTCAATGAGCTCATGTCGCGCGCCGTGGAGTTGAGTATCCAGGCCAACAGTCCGGTGCCCAAGGCCAGTGACCTCAAGGCCATCGTCAGCGAGCTGAAGACCATCCAGGAAAGCCTGCTGTCGCTGGCCAATTCCAGGGATGGCAGCGGACGCTACCTGTTCGGTGGCAGCAACGACGCTGACGCCCCGTTCCAGCGAAGCGGCGGCACCGTGACCTACAGCGGTGACCAGAACCAGCGGCAGGTGGAGGTGGCACCGGGCCAACTGGTCTCCGACGCCCTGCCCGGCAGCGAGATCTTCATGCGCATCCCCACCGGCGATGGCCGTGTGGATGCCAGCGCGGCCGCCGGCAACACCGGCAGTGGCCTGTTGACCTCAGTCAGCCGTGACGGCAGCGGCAGCTGGGCCGGCGGCACGCTCAATGTCCGCTTCACCGGCACTGCCGAAGGTGCCTATGAGGTGGTTGATGGCACCGGCACGGTGGTCGGCAGCGGAACCCACAAACCCGGCGAGGACATTGTCGTTGCCGGCGTGCGCATGCGCATCGAGGGCAAGCCAGCCGCCGGTGATCAGTTCAACGTCAGCGACGCGGGTAGCCGCGACATCTTCTCCACCCTGGACAAACTGGTCGCCGCACTGGAAACCGACCCGTCCACCGAAAGCCAGCGCACGGCGCTGCAGAACACGCTGCAGTCCAGCATACGCGACCTCAACAGGGCCTCGGAAACGATGATCGACGCCCGCGCCAAGGGCGGCGCCCAGCTGGCCGCCATCGATACCGCGGCCAGCGCCCGCGAAGCCACTGCCGTCACCGTCAAGAGCACGCTCTCGACGATGCGCGACCTCGATTACGCCGATGCCATCGGCCAATACAAGCTGGAGACCGCCGCCCTTCAAGCCGCCCAGACGATCTTCAGCCAGATGCAGGCGATGTCCCTGTTCAACAAGATCCGCTAGTCCCTTTCCCCGTTCCATCCGTCTTCCAGCACGGCGCGTCCCGCGCCTTCCACACCGAAACAACCGAGCAACCACGGAGAAGCACCATGGCACAGATCATCAACACCAACACCATGTCGCTGAATGCTCAGCGCAACCTGTCCACCAGCAGCAGCTCGCTGGCCACCTCGATCCAGCGCCTGTCCTCGGGCATGCGCATCAACAGTGCCAAGGACGACGCCGCCGGTCTGGCGATCTCCGAGCGTTTCACCACCCAGATCCGTGGCATCAACCAGGCCGCGCGCAACGCCAACGACGGCATCTCGCTGGCACAGACCGCTGAAGGCGCACTGGGCGAAGTTGGCAACAACCTGCAGCGCATCCGCGAACTGGCCGTTCAGGCCCGCAGTGCAACCAACTCGGCCTCGGACCGCCAGGCGCTGAACGCCGAAGTGCAGCTGCTGAAGCAGGAAATCCAGCGTGTTGCCGAGCAGACCAACTTCAACGGCACCAGCCTGCTGGACGGCAGCTTCACCAACCAGGCCTTCCAGATCGGCGCCGACCAGGGCCAGACCATCAACATCTCGCAGATCACCAATGCGAATGTGCACAAGCTGGGCAGCTGGACGAGTGCTTCGACGAACGCGTCAGCACAGGGCGTCACGCCCGATGGCGGTGCCATCAAAGCTGTCAAGTCCGAATCCGGCGCTGCAGGTACCTTTGCACCCGTGGCCGCTGGCACTGCCTACAAGCTCACCGTTGCCGGCGTCACGATTGTTGACGAAGCTACTGACGCTGTTGCCGCCGCTGACGTTGATGCGAAGTTGACCGAGAAAGCAGATGAACTGAAGAAAGCTGGCATCACCGTCACCGGCTCAGCAGTTGGCGCTGACCTCAAGTTCAGCAAGGCGGATGGTTCCAACCTGGTCATCACCCAGACCGGTGGTGGCTTCCCCGGCCCGATTGCCGGAACCTTCACTGGCACCGAAGCCAAGGCAGCCAGCTATGCCAAGACCAGCTTCACCATCACCGGCACGGTGAACGGTGCGCCGGGCCAGCCCGTCACCATTGATCTGGACAACGCCAAGACCGCCGCAGAGCGTGCGACGCAAATGGTCAACGCGATCAACGCCAAGACCCACGAAACCGGTGTAAGTGCCTCTCTCGTGGATGGAACACTGCAGCTCACGTCGAAGGACGCGAACTTCACCGTCGGCGCAATTGGCACCGACCAGGCCGCAGCCAAGACTGCATTGGCGCAGCAGACCGGCCTGACCGCAGGCACTACCTCAAACTTTGCGGCTGGCGTTGCGCAAGTTGGCTTCGCCGAACTGGATATCTCCAACCAGGCCAACGCCGACAACGCCATCCTCGCCATGGATGCGGCACTGCAGTCCGTCAATTCCGCCCGCGCCGACCTCGGCGCGATCCAGAACCGCTTCACCTCGACCATCGCCAACCTGAACACCAATTCGGAGAACCTGTCCGCAGCACGCAGCCGCATCCGCGACGTTGACTACGCACAGGAAACCGCCGAGCTGACCCGTGGCCAGATCCTGCAGCAGGCTGGCACGGCCATGCTGGCCCAGGCCAACCAGGTACCGCAGAACGTACTGCGCCTGCTGCAGTCGTAATACCTGCACCACTCGAGCTGGAGCCGGGCCCCGCCATGCAGATGGCGGGGCCTTTTCGTTTGACCAGAGAAAAAAGGATCGAAACTCCGCTAAAGGCCGGAGGGGTAGTGCCGTTATTGATTTCAGCAGCGGTAGCACACCCCTTGGGGGGAAGCCAGCCACTGCCCCCCGAAACCGGTCAGGCTGCTCTGCCGGACACACTGCCTACAAGGAAACCGCACCATGGCACAAGTCATCAACACCAACACCATGTCGCTGAACGCCCAGCGCAACCTGGGCACCAGCGGCGCCAACCTGGCCACCACCATTCAGCGCCTGTCCTCGGGCATGCGCATCAACAGCGCCAAGGACGATGCCGCCGGCCTGGCGATCTCCGAGCGCTTCACCACCCAGATCCGCGGCGCCAACCAGGCCGCCCGCAACGCCAACGACGGCATCTCGCTGGCCCAGACCGCCGAAGGCGCGCTGGGTGAGATCGGCAACAACCTGCAGCGCGTCCGCGAGCTGGCCGTGCAGTCGCGCAGCGCCACCAACTCCGATTCCGACCGCCAGGCCCTGAACGCCGAAGTGCAGCTGCTGAAGCAGGAAATCCAGCGCGTCGCCGAACAGACCAACTTCAACGGCACCAACCTGCTGGACGGCAAGTTCACCAGCCAGGCCTTCCAGATCGGCGCCGACCAGGGCCAGACGATCAACATCTCGCAGATCGCCAACGCCAACATCAGCAAGCTGGGTAGCTGGACCAGCGCATCCACCAATGGTTCGACTGCAGGTGTTCTTCCTGATGGCGGCGCAGTTAAGGCCGAGAAGTCCGAATCCGTGCCTGCGGGTACTTTCGCCACAGTGGCGCCTGGCACTGCGTACAAGCTGACGGTCGGTAATGTTACCGTTGTGGATGAGCCGACGGCTGGCGTCACTGCTACCGCTATGCAAACGGCTCTGAATGACAAAGCAGATGACTTCAAGAAGGCCGGCATCACCGTGAGCGGCACTGTGGCTGGCGGCGATCTTAAGTTCAGCAAGGCTGACGGCACCGATCTGGTGATCACCCAGACCGGCGGCGGCTTTGATGGCACCGGCTTCGCAGGTACGTTCACGGGTGTCGAAGCGAAGGCAGCTACGTACACTGCCACCAGTTTCACGATCACCGGCAACGTTGATGGCAAGCCCGGTCAGGCTGTAACGATCAACCTCGACGCTGCGAAGAACGCTGGCGACCGCGCCACGCAGACCGTCAACGCGATCAACGCCAAGACCCATGAAACCGGCGTGACTGCATCGCTGGAAGACGGAAAGGTCATGTTGACTGCCAAGGACGGCAACTTCACAGTGGCCTCCTCGACGAATGACGCTGCTGGCAACGCCGCGCTCAAGGAGCAGACAGGCCTGACTGCAGAAAAAACCAACAACTACGCCGCTGGCGGAGCGGAAACCGGCTTTGCTGCTCTGGACATCTCTTCGGTGGGCGGTGCAGACAACGCCATCCTGGCGATGGACGCAGCCCTGAACTCGATCAACTCCGCCCGCGCCGATCTGGGTGCGATCCAGAACCGCTTCACCTCGGTGGTTGCAAACCTGAACACCTCGTCGGAGAACATGTCGGCTGCCCGCAGCCGCATCCGCGACGTGGACTACGCTTCGGAAACCGCCGAGCTGACCCGCAACCAGATCCTGCAGCAGGCCGGTACCGCCATGCTGGCCCAGGCCAACCAGTCCAGCCAGAACGTGCTGAGCCTGCTGCGCTGATCCAGCGGTAGTACAAGGTAACAACGGGAAGGGGGCGAAAGCCCCCTTCTTCGTACCCGGAGGCGGATTGGCATGGGCCTTGCAGATGGCTGGAGAGCGTTTCCACGCTCAAGCTCGCCCCTCCCAGGCCGATAGCAGGTGCAGGACACCCGCCCGGCCCGTCCAAGAAAAAGGATTCCCCTCATGGCCATCGGCACGATTGGTTCCGGCCTCGACATCCCCAGCCTGGTTGCACAGCTGACCGCCAAGGAACGCGAACCCCGGGAAAAGCAGATCAACTCCGCGGGCGTTGCCGCCAGTGCCAAGCTGTCGGCGCTTGGCACCATCAAAAGTGGAATGACCAGCCTGCAGAGCGCACTGAAGACTCTGGTCAAGGGTGTGGCCACCCCCGGCCTGAAAGTCAGCACGCCGACCGAGTCGAACTTCACTGCAACCCTGGACACCAGCACGACCGCCGGCAAGGCCGCTGCGGGCAGCCACCAGGTGGAAGTCAAATCCCTGGCGCAGAACCAGAAGCTCAGCTCCAAGGCTTATACAAAGGACGCCGTGGTTGGCGACGGAACGCTGACGATCGCATACGGCGACAAGTCCATCAGCGTGAACATCGAACCCGGCGCGACGATGGAGAAGATCGCAGCCGAGATCAATTCCGCCGCCGAGAGCAAGGGCGTTACCGCAGCCGTGGTGACCGCCGACGATGGCATGCACCTGGTATTGACCGCTGTCGATTCCGGCAGCAAGGGCGCGCTGAAGGTCAGCGCCAGTGGCGGCAATGGCGGACTCTCCGAACTGGCCTATGACGGCACATCGGCGTCGAAGATGACCGAGATGGTGCCCGCCAAGGACGCTGTGGTCGTGGTGGATGGCTTCACCCGCACCAGCAGCTCCAACACCATCACCGATCTGGTGCCCGGCATCAGCCTCACCCTGACCAAGGCGAAGGAAGGCGAGACGCAGACGCTGACCGTCACTCCGGACAACAGCACGCTGAAGACCAACCTCACGGCCTTCATCACCGCCTACAACGGCATTCAGGCGACACTGAAGAGCTCCAGCGCCTACAACGCCGAGACGCGCACTGCATCGACCATGACCGGAGATGCCATGGTCCGCGGCCTGCAGCAGCAGCTGCGCGCCCAGCTGAGTGCGAACGTCAACGATCTCAAGGATCTGGGCATCACCATTGCTGCCGATGGCAGCATGAGCCTTGATGGCGCCAAGCTCGACACGGCGTTGGCCAAGAACCCCGAGGCCGCCACCAAACTGTTCGGTGCAGAGGGCGCGCTGGGCAAGCCGATGACCGAACTGCTCAAGAGCAGCCTGGACGCGACCACCGGCACGATCACCCAGCGTACGGCGACCTTGAACAAGCAGATCAAGGCACTGGAAAAGCAGCTGGACGAGCTGGACAAGAACATGGAAAAGGTGGCCGACCGCTACACCAAGCAGTTCACCGCGATGGAAAAGATGGTCACGCAGATGCAATCGGCCGGCGGCTCGCTCATCCAGCAGCTCGGCAACTGATTTCCAGGCATTTTTCCGGCGCAGTCGGTACTCAAGTAGAGCCCCGGCTGCGCCGATAACCCGTTAGACCCGTGCCGAACCCCTCAACCCACGCGGATGGGCAGGCATTCCAGGAGACTTCCCCTATGTACGGTTCCAATCGGCAGTTCGCCGAGCAGTACCGAAAAGTCGGCGTGACCACCTCGGTCGTCGATGCCGATCCACACAAGTTGGTAGCGCTGCTGCTGGCCGGTGCCTGCGAGCGCATCCGCACCGCTGAAGCCTCTTTGCAGCAGAATGACCAGGCGCGCAAGGGCAAGGCCATCGGCGAAGCCTGCGCCATCGTCGGCCACCTCAACGGCTCGCTCGATCACGAAGCCGGCGGCGAGATTGCCGGCAATCTGTCGGCACTGTACGACTTCGTCATCATGCGCCTGACCGAGGGCAACCTGCACAACGATCCAACCGCACTGAAGGAAGCCCTGGGCTTGATGGTGGAGATCGATTCGGCCTGGAACGCGATTCCGGCAGACCAGCGCCAGGTCACCAAAGCGGTGGCGCCATGAACCTTCAAACTATGCACGACGCCCTTGATACGCTGGAAACCAGCCTCGAGGGCGAGGACCACGACACCAGCGAACGCCTGATGGCCGAACACCTGGAAGCCGTGGCTGCCCTGTCGCTGGTTGTCGAGCGCCCCAGTGATGCCGCCATCCTCGCCTTGCGTGACCACCAGCAACGCGTACTGGCGCGCATGATCTCCCTCCGCGATGAAGCCGCAGCTCACCTGAAGCACACCGGCCGCTCCCTTCGCGCGGCGCATGCCTACCTGCAGGCAGAATCACTCGCATGACCCAACTGCCGACCACGTCGCTGCACCACCCCGCCGAAAGCGAGCTGTTCGACGAAACGCTCAGCTGCGAGCTGGCCTTGCCGGCCGAGTTCCAGGCAGGCAGCGCCGCCGGTCGCACCAGCAGTGCCGAAGGCCTGCTGCGCAGCCTGGCCTTGGTCGAGGACAGCCGCGTTGACGAGCACGACGACCGCAATGAGTCCAGCCTGCAGCTGCAGAGGCTGGAAGCCAAGCTGGATCTGGCAATGGTGCTGCTCGGCCGCCTGGTACGCCAGCAGGGCCAGGAACTGACGCTGCGCCCCGTGCGCTGGTCACGCCGCGGCATCCGCCTGCAGCTGGGGCCGCGCAGCGGCGCCAGCCCTGGCCAGGCCGGCCTGGTGCGCCTGCAGCCCAGCGACTGGCTGCCTGACCATATCGACCTGCCCGTGGAAGTGATCGCCGAAGCGGCGGACGGTAGCGGTGGTCATTACCTGTGGCTGCGTTTCCAGCGCCTTGGCGATGGCCTGGAGATGGCCATGGAGCGGCATCTGTTCCGCCTGCATCGCCGCCAGGTGGCCGAAGCACGCCGCGCCCGCTGAAACCTGCCACCATGACGCCGGATGGGCAACCCTTGGCGCGCCCGTTCAGCTAAGTTAAGGTGGACTCCCCTCACGGACCTCCAACGTGCCTGTGCGAGTTCTCATCGTCGACGATCACACCCTGGTCCGCGCCGGCCTGGCGCGGCTGCTGCAGGGGTTTGCCGACGTGCAGCTCGTCGCCGAGGCCAGCAATGCCGAGCAGGCACTGCAGCTGGCCCTGCAGCACGCCCCGGACGTGATCCTGATGGACCTGTCACTGCCCGGCCGCACCGGCCTGGAAGCCCTCAGCGACATCCGCCTGCGCGCCCCCGGCACGCGGGTGGTGATGATGACCATGCACGACGACGCCGCGCACGTGCGCGACGCGCTGGATCGTGGCGCGGTCGGTTTCGTGGTCAAGGATGCGGCACCGCAGGAGCTGGAACTGGCGCTGCGCGCCGCGCACGCCGGCCAGGTGTTCCTGAGCCCGCAGATCTCGGCCAAGATGCTGGCGCCCATGCTGGGCCGCGAGAAGCCCACCGGCATCGCCGCGCTGTCGCCGCGCCAGCGCGAGATCCTGCGCCGCATCGGCAAGGGCGAAAGCAACAAGGAAATCGCCGCCGATCTCGGCATCAGCGTCAAGACGGTGGAGACCCACCGCGCACGCATGATGGAGTCGCTGGGTTGCCGGCGCGCCAATGACCTGTTGCTGCTGGCTGCACGCCACCAGCACGAGCTGGAGTGATTGCCTGCTGGTGGGGCCAGATCCCTTTCCTGTGGAAAGGGATCCGGCTGCTGCCCGGCACTGCACCGGCGACGAATTCCCGTCACCCTGACAGGCCCTGACAGGAATCCGTACACGGCGCACCACGGATACGGTCGGCTCGGCACCACGAATCAATGACTTGGCGGCAGCCTTCGCCAATATCCCGCGCCAATGTAGGGGAAACCCTTACACCCTGTCGGGATATCTACGAAAGCCCTCAGGAACCCCCCGATTCCGCCCCCGCCGGATCAAAAGCAAGATGCGTTCCACAAGGCGCCGGGGAGCGGTGCCGGGGAACCACGATGAAGGCTGCACTCTCGACCCAGCTGGGCCAACAACTCCACCTCACCCCGCAGTTGCTGCAGTCGATCCGGCTGCTGCAGCTCGATGGCCTGCACCTGGAACAGGAGATCCAGCGCCTGCTGGACTCCAACCCGCTGCTGGAGATCGAAGAGGCCGAAGCGCCTGCTGCCGAGGCCACCGAAGCGAGTGCCACCACCCTCGACACCGCCGCCTTCGACGAACTGCCCGAGTCGTCGATGTGGGACGTGGCGGGTGCCAACTGGCAGGATGGTGACGACGACCGCATGGCGCGCATCGCCGCCGGCGAGTCGACCGACCCGCAGCTGCGCGTGCTGCAGCGCCTGTCGCTGGACATGGACGACCGCCAGCTGGCGGTGGCCGCGTTCTGGCTGGACCACTGCGATGAAGCCGGCTACCTGCAGGCGCCGCTGGCCCAGCTGCAGCTGTTGGCCAGCGCCCAGTTCGACATCGCCGCCGACGGCGTGGAAGCCATCCGACAGCAACTGCTGCATGGCGAGCCCGCCGGCATGGCCGCGCAGGACCTGCGCGAAGGCCTGCAGGCCCAGCTGCGCAGCCTGCACGGTGCGGTTCCCGCCCGCCACCTGGCGGCCCGCATTCTCGATGGCGCGCTCGACGCGCTGGCCGCCCACGACTACCCCGCCCTCGCCCGCCAGCACGACGCCGAGATCGACGACGTGCGCGAGGCGGTGCGCCTGATCCTCTCGCTGCAGCCGCGCCCGGGTGACAGCCTGCTGCCCGAACGCAACGCCGTGGTGGTGCCGGACGTGGTCGCCTGGCACGCCGATGGGCAATGGAAGGTCGCCCTGAACCCGGCCACCAGCCGCCGCGTCTCCATCAACAGCGAGTACGAACAGGCCCTGGCCGAAACCAGCGAAGCCGCCCCGGCACTGCGCGAGATGCTGCAGGAAGCGCGCTGGTTCAGCCGCGGGCTGTCGATGCGCTACGACACCCTGCTGCGCACCGCGCGGGTGATCGTCGAGCGGCAGGCCGCCTTCCTGGTCCGTGGCGAAGAGGCCATGGCCCCGCTGACCCTGAAGGAAGTGGCCGAAGAAATCGGCATGCACGAGTCCACCGTCTCGCGCATCACCACCGGCAAGTTCCTGCAGACCCCGCGCGGTACCTTCGAGCTGAAGCACTTCTTCGCCGTGCGCCTGGAAGGCGCCAGCGTCTCCGGCCAGGCGGTGAAGGCCATGGTCCGCCGCCTGATCGACGCCGAACCGGCCGGCCGCCCGCTGGCCGACGAGGCCATTGCCGGCCTGCTGTCACGCCAGGGGGTGAACATTGCACGCCGAACCGTCGCAAAATACCGAGAACAACTGGATATCGCCCCGGCCCGCGAACGGCGCCGGCTCAGCGCCAGGCAACCCCAGCTGGCCCGGGTGGGCTGAAAAGGATGTTGGACATGAACAAGCTCACGGTCCTGCTGGTCGATGACCACGAGGGCTTCATCAACGCGGCGATGCGCCATTTCCGCAAGATCGACTGGCTGCAGATCGTCGGCAGCGCCGGCAACGGCCTGGAAGCGATCGAGCGCTCGGAAACGCTGCGCCCGCAGGTGGTGCTGATGGACCTGGCGATGCCGGAAATGGGCGGCCTGCAGGCCACCCGCCTGATCAAGTCGCAGGACGATGCACCGTACATCGTGATCGCCAGCCACTTCGACGACGCCGAACACCGCGAACACGCATTGCGTGCCGGCGCCGACAATTTCGTCAGCAAGCTGTCCTACATCCAGGAAGTCATGCCGATCCTGGAAGGCCTCAGGGAGGATCGATCGTGAGCGAATCGCGCATCCTGGTGCTGGACAACGACGCCGTGCGCGCTGAGCGCACCGTTGCCCTGCTGGAATTCATGGACTTCAACCCGCGCTGGGTGTCCGACGCGGCCGACTTCGACCTGGCCCGCCAGCGCCAGAACGACTGGATGGCCGTGATCGTCGGCAGCCTGGACGACACCGCTGCCAGCACTGCGCTGTACCACTGGCTGGGCGGCAGCAGCCTGCCGCCACCGGTGCTGCTGGCCGATGGTGATGCCGCAGCGTTTGCCCAGCAGCACGGGCTGCACGAAGCCAACATCTGGCCGCTGGAAACGCCGCTGCGCCATGCGCAGATGGAAGCCCTGCTGCGCCGCGCCAGCCTCAAGCGCCTGGACGCCGAGCACCAGGCCGGCGCCGCGCAGGACCAGGGGCCGACCGGCAACGGCCCGGCGGTGACCGAGCTGCGCACCATGATCGAACAGGTGGCCGCATTCGACACCACCGTGCTGGTGCTGGGCGAATCCGGTACCGGCAAGGAAGTGGTGTCGCGCGCGATCCACCAGCGCTCGCCGCGCCGTGATGGCCCGTTCGTGGCGATCAACTGCGGCGCCATTCCGGCCGACCTGCTGGAAAGCGAACTGTTCGGCCACGAAAAGGGTGCCTTCACCGGCGCACTGACCGCGCGCAAGGGCCGTTTCGAAATGGCCGAAGGCGGTACCCTGCTGCTCGACGAAATCGGCGACATGAGCCTGCCGATGCAGGTGAAGCTGCTGCGCGTGCTGCAGGAACGCAGTTTCGAGCGTGTCGGTGGCAACCAGACCATCCGCTGCAACGTACGCGTTGTGGCCGCGACCCACCGCGACCTGGAAACCCGTATTGCCGAAGGCAAGTTCCGCGAGGATCTGTTCTATCGCCTCAACGTGTTCCCGATCGACGTGCCCGCCCTGCGCGAGCGTCGCGAAGACCTGCCGGCGCTGGTGGAAACCATCGCCGCACAGCTGGCCCGCACCGGCCGTGGCGAAGTGCGCTTCACCCCGGAAGCCCTGCAGGCCCTGGCCGGCTACGAGTGGCCGGGCAATGTGCGCGAACTGACCAACCTGGTCGAGCGCCTGGCGGTGCTGCACCCGGGCGGCTCGGTGCGCGTGCAGGACCTGCCGGCCCGCTACCGTGGCGACGCTGCACTGGCAGCGGTGGCCGCACCGGCACCGGTACAGCCGACGGCCAGCGAAGAACGCCTGGACCTGCGCAGCTTCTCGTTCCACACCCCGGGCGGCGGCAACCAACCGGCGCTGGAGCACGGCATTGCCGTCAATCGCGCCGCAGCACCGGCGGCGCTGCCCGATGAAGGCATGGACCTGCGCAACCACATGGCCAACATCGAACTGGGCCTGATCAACGAAGCACTGGAACGCACCCAGGGCGTCGTCGCCCACGCCGCCCAGCTGCTCGGCCTGCGCCGCACCACCCTGGTGGAAAAGCTGCGCAAGTACGGCATCGAACGTGAGCAGGCTGAACTGGCCGGCTGAAGCTCGCAACCAGCATGAAGGGGGCACGAACGCCTGGGCTAGCCCAGGCGTTGGTGTTTCCAGTACCAGGGGTCAGATCCCTTTCCTGCGGAAAGAGATCTGACCCCATTGCATTTGCACGTTTTCCTAAAGACATCACCGCCGCAGTGCGGAGCATGGCAAGGACATCCCAATGAGGTCCCACCATGCATCGCCTCACCCTGCTTGCCACCCTGCTCTTCCCGGCCCTGGCCACCGCCGCCGACTGCACCCTGCCCACCACACTGGACCAGCGCCAGTTCACCAACCTCAGCGACCCGCTGTACGCACCGGACAACCCCAATGCCGGACGCATGGTGCAGGTCAGCTTCGCCGGCAACCAGTATGTACTGGACATCCTCGGCACCGACCTCCGCATCGGCGGCAGCTACCGCTATCAGCGCCTGGCCCCGCATATCGCGGAAATCCAGATGACCGAGTCCCACCCAGCCGGCCCGGCCCACTACACCCTGCTGCTGACCTGCCAGACCGACCACCAGGGCCGCTTCATCTACACCCAGCACGACGGCCCCATCGCACCCCGCCAGCGCCAGAATTCCGGCCGTTGGACCCTGCAGCCATAGGCCAGAAAACCGACGCCGGTTAAATGGCGCCGTCAATGGGGTAAGAGCCCGTGCCGACCAACGGTCGGCACCCACCATCAGCAGCAGGTTCCAACAGATCGCGGAATTCTGTCGAAGGCGGGGTGGGTCCGGTTGCGGGGGCGTGAGCGCCATGGATGGCGCGACCGAGCTTACATGGATGTACTTGCAGCGTCCCCCGCAACCGGACCCACCCCGCCAACCATCAGTAGCCCCGCTTTTGCTGTTGCTTCGGCCGTTGCCGCTGAGGTTGCCGGCCAGCGGCCGGCACTACCGCGGGGAGCGGGGTGCAACCCCGCACGCACACCCAACCTCCTCACTTCACTGAATCGAAAACCGGTTTCGGCACGGCACTTGCACCTGCTCCAGCAGACAACCCCATCCCCTGTTTCTGGAACCGTTGCAGATGTCCCACTCCGTCACGTCGATCCTTTCGCAGATCCGCTCCTATCAGACCCAGATGGGACAGCCGGCGCTCAACCCGCTGGGCGAAACGCCGCGCAGCAACGCCCTGCCGGGCACGGTGCTGGAAGCACCGCAGACCCAGCCGGCCAGCTTCACCGAAACCCTGCGTGGTGCGATTGCCGGCGTCAACGACGCGCAACAGAAATCCGGCGCCCTGGCCAAAGCCTTCGAAATGGGCGACCCCAGCGCCGACCTCGCCAAGGTCATGGTCGCCTCGCAGCAGTCCCAGATCGCCTTCCGCGCCACCGTGGAAGTCCGCAACCGTCTCGTCCAGGCCTACCAGGACGTGATGAACATGCCGCTGTAAGGATAGAACCGCATGGCCCTGTCGCTCTCCAAGGAATCCCTGAACGCCGAAAAGGCGGGCCAGTGGTTCGATCGGCTGCAAAGCCTGCAGATCACCCGTCGGCTCGGACTGATGGCGATGATCGCCGTGGCCGTAGCGGCCGGGCTGTCCGTGTTCTTCTGGTCGCAGAAGCCCGGCATGGTCCCGCTGTATACCGGCCTGGACCAGAAGGCGACCGCTGAAGCGACCGACCTGCTGCGCGCCGCGCAGATCCCGTTCGCCCTCGACCCGGCCACCGGTGGCATCACCGTGCCGGAAAAGAACCTGCACGACGCCCGCCTGAAGCTGGCCGGCTCCGGCCTGACCGACAGCGGCAAGCTCGGCTTCGAGCTGATGGAGCGCGACCCGGGCTTCGGCGTCAGCCAGTTCGTGGAAAGCGCGCGCTACCAGCATGCGTTGGAAACCGAGCTGTCGCGCACCATCAACACGCTGCGCCCGGTGCGCGATTCGCGCGTGCACCTGGCCATTCCCAAGCCCAGCGCCTTCACCCGGCAGCGTGACGTGGCCAGCGCCTCGGTCACCCTGGAACTGCGTGGCGGCCAGCAGCTGGAACGCAGCCAGGTGGACGCCATCGTGCACATGGTCGCGGCCAGCATTCCGGACCTCGCTCCGGAACGCGTGACCGTGGTCGACCAGAGCGGGCGCATGCTCAGCATCACCGACCCGAACAGCGAGGCGGCGGTCAATGCGGCCCAGTTCGAGCAGGTCCGCCGCCAGGAAACCTCGTTCAACCAGCGCATCCGCGAGCTGCTGGAGCCGATGACCGGTCCTGGCCGCGTCAATCCGGAAGTGAGCGTGGACATGGACTTCTCGGTGACCGAGGAAGCCCGTGAGCTCTACAACGGTGAACCGCAGAAGCTGCGCAGCGAGCAGATGAGCGAGAACACCACCAGCACCCCGGGGCCGCAGGGCGTGCCGGGCGCGACCAGCAACAGCCCGCCGGGCCAGCAGGCCGCACCGGCCACTGCGCAGGCCCCGACCGAAAGCAGCAAGAACGCGACCCGCAACTACGAGCTGGACCGCACCCTGCAGCACACCCGCCAGCCGGCCGGCCGCATCAAGCGCGTCTCGGTGGCGGTGCTGGTGGACAACGTCCCGCGCGCCGGTGCCAACGGCAAGATGAGCCCGCAGCCGCTGTCGGCCGCCGAACTGACCCGCGTCGAGGCGCTGGTCAAGCAGGCCGTCGGCTTCAACGCCGAGCGTGGCGACACCGTGTCGGTGATGAATGCCCCGTTCGTGCGTGACACCACGCCGGTCGAAGGCCCGGCATGGTGGGAGCTGCCGTGGGTGCACGACGCCGGCCGCATGCTGCTGGGTGCCGTGGTGGTGCTGGCGTTGCTGTTCGGTGTGCTGCGCCCTGCACTGCGCGCGATCACCGGCCAGAACAAGAAAAACGACGAGCAGGCACTGGAGCCGCATACCGCGGACGTGCAGCTGGTCGATGACGATGGCATGCCGCTGCCGGCGCTGGGCGCCGACCGGGCCAGCCTGGGCGGGCCGGATGCATTGGCCCTGCCGGTGGATTCATATGAGGAACGACTGCGGATGGCGCGTGAAGCCGTGAAGACCGACTCCAAGCGCGTGGCCCAGGTGGTCAAAGGCTGGGTGGCCAATGACTGAGGCCGCACTGACTGGCGTGCAGCGCGCCGCCGTACTGCTGCTTTCGCTGGGTGAGCTGGATGCGGCCGAAGTGCTGCGTCACATGGAACCCAAGGAAGTGCAGAAAATCGGCATCGCCATGGCCACCATGACCGACATCACCCGCGAACAGGTGGAACGGGTGATGGACCAGTTCGGCCAGGAGCTGGGCTCGAAGACCTCGCTGGGCGTGGGCTCGGACGATTACATCCGCAACATGCTGGTGCAGGCACTGGGCAGCGAGAAGGCCGGGAACCTGATCGACCGCATCCTGCTCGGCCGCAACACCACCGGCCTGGACGCGCTGAAGTGGATGGACCCGCGTGCGGTGGCCGACCTGGTGCGCAACGAGCACCCGCAGATCATCGCCATCGTGATGGCGCACCTGGAAACCGACCAGGCCGCCGACGCGCTGAAGCTGCTGCCCGACCGTACCCGCGTGGACGTGCTGCTGCGCATCGCCACCCTCGACGGCATTCCGCCGAACGCACTCAATGAACTCAACGAGATCATGGAGCGCCAGTTCGCCGGCAACCAGAACCTGAAGTCGTCCAACATCGGCGGCGTGCAGTGCGCGGCCAACATCCTGAACTTCATGGACAGCGGCCAAGACCAGGCGATTCTGGGCGAGATCGCCCGCATCGATGCGCCGTTGAGCAACCGCATCCAGGACCTGATGTTCGTGTTCGACGACCTGGTCGACCTCGACGACCGCGAAATGCAGCTGGTGCTGCGCGAAGTGAGCGGCGAGCGCCTGGGCCTGGCCCTGCGCGGTGCCGACATCAAGGTGCGCGACAAGATCACCCGCAACATGTCGCAGCGCGCGGCCGAAATCCTGCTGGAAGACATGGAAGCCCGTGGCCCGGTGCGCCTGTCCGACGTGGAAGGCGCGCAGCGCGAGATCCTGGCCATCGTCAAGCGCATGGCCGATGAAGGCACGGTCACCATCGGTGGCAGCGCGGAGGCCATGCTGTGAGCAACGTCGTGCGCTGGCTTGCCCCGGACCTGCTGGCCCAGCCCGAACCGGTGCTGGATCAGGAGGATGCGTTCGAACTCACCGAGCCGGACCCGGAACACGAGCCGGAGCCGCCGCTGCAGCTGCCGACCCTGGAGGAAATCCAGGCCATCCAGGACAGCGCAGAGAAGGAAGGCTTCCAGCACGGCCATACCGAAGGTTACGGCCAGGGCCAGGCGGAGGTGCGTCGCCTCGCCGCGCAGATCGAAGGCATCCTCGACAACTTCAGCCGACCGCTGGTGCGGCTGGAGAACGAAGTGGTCGGCGCGCTGGGCGAGCTGGCGGTACGCATCGCCGGTGCGCTGGTCGGCCGCGCCTATGAAGCCGACCCGGCACTGCTGGCACAGCTGGTCGGTGAGGCCATCGACGCGGTGGGTGGCAGCACCCGGGAAGTGGAAGTGCGACTGCACCCGGACGACATCGCCGCCCTCGCTCCGCTGTTGAACCTGCCGCCACAACAGCGCCTGGTGCCAGACACCAGCCTCAGCCGCGGCGATCTTCGCGTGCACGCCGAAGCCGTGCGCATCGACGGCACCCTGGAAGCCCGCCTGCGCGGCGCGCTGGACGCGGTGATCCGCCAGACCGGAGCCAATGCATGAACCCCGATCAGCAGCCGACTCCGCCCCCGGCCGACTGGGCCATGGCCCGCAACCTGCGCCTGGCCCGTCGCCTCGATGGCCTGCGTGTGGATACCGCCCATGGCCGCGGCCTGATCCGCGAGGGCGTGCTGCGCCGCGCGGTCGGGCTCACCCTGGAAGCGGTCGGCTGCGAGGCACCGCTGGGCGCCAGCTGCAAGGTGGAAGTGGTCGATGGTGGCTGGGTCGATGCCGAAGTGGTCGGCTTCGCCGGCGAGCGCACCTACCTGATGCCCAGCGCAGAGCTGCATGGCCTGTTGCCCAATGCGCGGGTGGTACCGTCGGCGCGACGTGGTGGCGTGGAAGTGGGTGAAGGCCTGCTCGGCCGCGTCATCGACAGCGACGGCGTGCCGCTGGATGGCAAGGGCCCGATCCGCGCCGAAGGGCATGTCGGCATGGCCGGCGTGTCGATCAATCCGCTGGCGCGTGAACCGATCACCCAGCCGCTGGACGTGGGCGTGCGCGCGATCAACGCGCTGCTGCCGATCGGCCGCGGCCAGCGTGTCGGCCTGTTCGCCGGTTCCGGCGTCGGCAAGTCGACGCTGCTGGGCATGATGACCCGCTATACCGCCGCCGACGTGATCGTGGTCGGCCTGATCGGTGAACGTGGCCGCGAAGTACGCGACTTCGTCGAGACCACGCTGGGCGAGGAAGGCCTGCGCCGCGCCGTGGTGGTGGCCAGTCCCGCCGACCGGCCGCCGCTGGCGCGCCTGCATGGTGCCTATCGCGCTACCGCCATCGCCGAATGGTTCCGCGACCAGGGCCTGAACGTGCTGTTGCTGATGGACTCGCTGACCCGCTTCGCCCAGGCCCAGCGCGAGATCGGCCTGTCGGTGGGCGAACCGCCGACCACCCGCGGCTATCCGCCGTCGGTGTTCGCCAAGCTGCCGGCGCTGGTCGAGCGTGCCGGCAATGGTGCCAAGGGCCGTGGCTCGATCACTGCGTTCTACACGGTGCTGACCGAAGGCGACGATCCGCAGGATCCAATCGCCGATGCAGCGCGCGCGATCCTCGACGGCCACATCCTGCTGTCGCGGCGCGTGGCCGACAGTGGCCTGTACCCGGCCATCGACGTTGAATCGTCGGTCAGCCGCGTGGTCACGGAAATCGCCGACGAACCGTGGCGCCTGCGCATCCGCAAGCTGAAGCGGCTGGTCTCGGCCTATTCGGCCAACCGCGACCTGATCGCCATCGGTGCCTACCAGCGCGGCAACGACGCGGCCACCGACGAAGCCCTGGAACGCTGGCCGGAAATCATGGAGTTCCTCGGCCAGGACGTCGCCAAGGCCGCAGATCTCCCGCACAGCCAGGCGGCACTGCAGCGCCTGGTGGAACAAGAGAGTTAAGCCATGAACCAGTCCAAGCGCATCGATCCCCTGCTCAAGCGGGCCCAGGAACACGAGGACGCAGTCGCCCGCGATCTGGCCGAACGCCAGCGCGTGCTCGATACCCATCTATCGCGACTGGACGAACTGCGCCGCTATGCCGAGGAATATGCGAACGCGCAGATGGCAGCGACCAGCCCGGCGCAGCTGCTGAACCGGCGCGCCTTCCTCGACCGTCTCGACAGTGCGGTGGAGCAGCAGCAGGCCACGGTCAACGGCAACCGCGAAAAAGTGGAAGCCGAGCGCGCCCGCCTGATCCTGGCCAGCCGTGACAAAGCCGTGCTGGAACAGCTGGCCGCCAGCTACCGCGCACAGGAAAAGGTGGTGACGGACCGCCGCGACCAGCGCGAGATGGACGACATTGGCGCGCGTCGCGCCCGCCTGGTACAGGCCGAAGATCAGGACGGCGCCGAGCAGGGAGGCCGCTCGTGATGCCCGCGCCATTGGCCAGCAGCGCCAACGCGCAGCCACAGCATTCCGGCAGCAGCGCCCCCCGCGCACCACGCGGTGATGGCAACAAGGGGTTCAGCCAACTGCTGCAGGGTGGCTCGCCGGCTGCCGATGCACCCTCGAAACCCTCGAACTCGCCCATGCCGTCCACGCAGGGACCGGCATCGGACAGCACTGGCCAGGCCGGCGCCGAGCGCAGGCCGGACAGCGCTGCCGCCCCCGAAGAGACCGCCGCCACGGTGCCCACATCACCGGCCAAGCCGGTTGCCGAAAAGGACACCCCGGCCGCGACCGAGGAAGCCCCGTGGCCGCCACTCGGCCTGGCTGGGCTGGTGCTGGCGGTACCGGCGCCTGCCGATCCTGCCGCCGCTCTGCCAGCAATGGCTGCAACGGCTACCGACGCAGACGGCAACGCACTACCCGCCCCCGCCGCACTACCGGCCGCCGCAGCCCTGCCATCCACAGCGGCGGCTGCCACATCGTCCACCACCAGCAGCGGCACCGACCAGACAGCCACATTGCCGTTGCCTGAACTGGTGCTGCCCGGCAAGCGCAACGAGCGTGGCGAAGGCAGCGACGCACCCCTCATCGGCGACCGTGCCGCAGCGCCGCTGCTGCATGCGCCGGGCAACGCGGCTGTGCAGGATCTGAAAGCCGCACTCGCTACCGGCAACGCCATCTTCAATGGCGAGCCGACTCCGAAGCCGGTGCTCGGTGACGATGGTTTCGACCAGGCCGTCGGCGCGCGCCTTGGCTGGCTGGCCGACCAGAAGATCGGCCACGCCCACATCCGGTTGAGTCCGGACGACATGGGCCCGGTCGACGTGCGCCTGCAGTTGAACGGCGACAAGGTGCATGCCAGCTTCAGCAGCCCACACGTGGATGTGCGCCAGGCACTGGAAAGCAGCCTGCCGCGCCTGCGCGAACTCCTCGGCGAGCAGGGCTTCCAGCTGGCTCATGCTGATGTTGGTCATCAGGCGCCCGGTGGTGACGGCAATGCGTCAGGCCAGGCCAGTGGCGGCGGCATCGCGGGTGACGGAGAACCGTCGCCGGGCGAGGCCAGCGTGTCGTCCGCGCAGTTGATCCGCCAGCGCGGGTTGCTGGACGCGTACGCCTGACAAGCGTGCCAACCAAGGTTGGCACCCACCAGAGCGGGACGGTTGGCACCTACCAGTATCGCGTTGGTGGGTGCGGAGCGTGCTCCGCACGGCCCCACCGGCACCCCGACGGAATTCCGTCGCACCCCTCTGCCCCGGCTCCGGCACACCCCTTGCATATCCCGGTGAAGCAACCCTCAGGAGCTTCACCCCGTGGCCGCAGCCGCTGACAAAACCAAGAAGACCGCCGAGAAGGACAAGGCCGCCAAGCCGCGCAGTCCGATCCTGATCACCGCACTGGTGGCCGTGCTCGCTGCCGCTGCCGCCGGTGGCGGCGTCTGGTTCTTCACCCAGTCCAAGCACGAAGAGAAGACCGCGCAGGCCCAGAAGAAGGCCAGTACTCCGGCACCGGCGCAGTACTTCGCGCTGGACCCGGCGTTCGTGGTCAATCTCAACGGCCCGGTCGACGGCCCGCGCTACCTGCAGCTGGAAGTGCAGCTGATGACCCGCGACCCAGCCGCACTGGAAGCGATCAAGACGCATGCGCCAGCCATTCGCGCACGCCTGCTGATGCTGTTCTCGCAGGTCAGCCCCGACCAGATCGCCGACATCGCCGGCAAGCAGAAGCTGCAGGCCGCTTCGCTGGCCGAAGTGCAGAAAGTGCTCAAGGCCGAGACCGGCAGCAACGGCGCCGACGATCTGCTGTTCACCAGCTTCGTGACCCAGTAAGGGCCCACCGATGAATGATCTGCTGTCCCAGGACGAGATCGATGCCCTGCTCCACGGCGTGGACAGTGGCGCGGTCGAGACCGATGCGGAACCGCCGTCAGGCGAAGCACGTTCATACGACTTCGCCAGCCAGGACCGCATCATCCGCGGTCGCATGCCGACCCTGGAAATGGTCCACGAGCGCTTCGCGCGCCTGTGGCGGATCGGCCTGTTCAACCTGATCCGCCGTTCGGCCGAACTGTCGGTGCGCGGCATCGAGCTGATCAAGTTCAACGACTACATGCACTCGCTGTATGTGCCGACCAACCTGAACCTGATCCGCTTCAAGCCGCTGCGCGGTACCGGCCTGATCGTGTTCGAACCGACCCTGGTG
Organism: Stenotrophomonas sp. STK17_22; assembly: GCF_051983905.1. Taxonomy (NCBI): domain Bacteria; kingdom Pseudomonadati; phylum Pseudomonadota; class Gammaproteobacteria; order Lysobacterales; family Lysobacteraceae; genus Stenotrophomonas; species Stenotrophomonas sp. STK17_22. The sequence goes on along the minus strand of NZ_CP197010.1, from coordinate 2,315,416 downwards.
TTCGCCATCGTCGACAACTTCTTTGGCGGCGACGGGCGCTACCCGACCCGCATTGAAGGCCGCGAGTTCACCGCCACCGAAATGCGGGTGATCCACCTGCTGCTGAAGCAGACCTTCGCCGACCTGCGCGAGGCCTGGGCACCGGTGATGGATGTCGACTTCGAATACATCAACTCGGAGATCAACCCGCACTTCGCCAACATCGTGACGCCGCGCGAGTACGTGGTGGTGTGCCGGCTGCACGTCGAGCTCGACGGCGGTGGCGGCGACATCCATGTGACCCTGCCGTATTCGATGCTGGAACCGATCCGCGAGCTGCTCGACGCTGGCATCCAGAGCGACCGCAATGATCGCGACGAAAGCTGGGGCCAGACCCTGCGCGAACAGCTCAACATCGCCGAGGTGACCCTGTCCAGCGTACTGGCCAGCAAGCGCATGACCCTGCGTGACCTGACCCAGCTGAAGGTCGGCGACATCCTGCCGATCGAGCTAAGCCCGCAGGTGCCGCTGTGCGTGGAGAACATCCCGGTATTCACCGGCGAGTTCGGCATCGCCAACGGCATGAACGCCGTGAAGATCACCGCTACCCATCCGCCGGGCACCCGCCCGCGCGCACCCGTCATCCAGGAAGACCCGCAATGAACGATATCGACGCCCTCGAACCGACCCCGGCCCAGTTCGGCACCCTGCAGGCCGAAGAAGGGGCCGGCGCCGACCTCAACCTGGACGTGATCCTCGACGTGCCGGTGACCCTGTCGCTGGAAGTCGGTCGTGCCCGCCTGCCGATCCGCAACCTGCTGCAGCTCAACCAGGGCTCGGTGGTGGAACTGGAACGCGGCGCCGGCGAATCGCTGGATGTGTTCGTCAACGGCACCCTGATCGCCCACGGCGAGGTGGTGGTGATCAACGACCGCTTCGGCGTTCGCCTGACCGACGTGGTCAGCCCGAGCGAGCGGATCCGGAGACTGCGTTGAGCCTGCTGGCCTCCACACTGCTGGCGGTCGGCAAGACCGCCGCTCCGGTCGGCCCGCAGATCGGCCAGCACGCAGCCGCCGCACCGAGCCTGTTCGGCGCGGTGCTGGCGCTGCTGGCAGTGCTGGCGCTGGTCATCGGCCTCGGCTGGCTGCTCAAGCGCCTGCCCGGCAGCGGCTTCCGCCCGGCCGACGGCATGAAGGTGGTGGCCAGCCTGAGTGTCGGTGCCAAGGAGCGCGTGGTGGTGGTCGAGGTCAACGGCCAGCAGCTGCTGCTGGGCGTCACCGCTGGCGGCATCAACACCCTGCACACCCTGCCCGAACCGCTGCCGCCGCCCGCGCCGGTGCGCGTGCCGGACTTCAAGAACCTGCCGAATTTCGCCCAGCTGCTGCAGCAGCGGCTGCGCAAGGACCCCTGACATGCGTGTCACCCGTACTCGTCTTGCCACCCTGATGCCGTGGCTGCTGATGCTCGCCCTGTGCCTGTTGCCGGCACTGGCCTTCGCCGCCTCCGGTGCCCCGACCACGCCGCTGCCGGACATCAATGTCGGCAAGATCGGCGGTGCACCGGTCAGCCTGCCGCTGCAGACCCTGCTGCTGATGACCGCGATCACCCTGATCCCGTCGATGCTGCTGGTGCTGACCTCGTTCACCCGCATCATCATCGTGCTGGGCCTGCTGCGCCAGGCACTGGGCACCGGGCAGACGCCGTCCAACCAGGTGCTGCTGGGCCTGGCCCTGTTCCTCACCGCAATGATCATGCTGCCGACCTGGGACAAGGCCTGGAGCACCGGCATGGCGCCCTACCTCAACGGCGAGATCGACTTCCAGACCGCCTGGACGCTGACCACCACGCCGCTGCGCGGCTTCATGCTGGCGCAGATCCGCGAGACCGACCTGATGACCTTTGCCGGCATCGCCGGGCATGGCACCTACGCCAGCCCCGATGCGATCCCGTTCCCGGTTCTGGTCGCCTCGTTCGTCACCAGCGAGCTGAAGACCGCCTTCGAAATCGGCTTCCTGATCTTCATCCCGTTCGTGATCATCGACCTGGTGGTGGCCAGCGTGCTGATGTCGATGGGCATGATGATGCTGTCGCCGATGCTGGTGTCGGCACCGTTCAAGATCCTGCTGTTCGTGCTGGTGGATGGCTGGGTGCTGACCGTCGGTACCTTGGCGGCGAGCTTCAATCCGGCGTGATCGAGAGGCAGTCGAGCATGGCTCGACTCTACAGAAGCACAGTCGAGCGCGGCTCGACTCTACATGAGCAGATGGAACCCGAATGACTCCCGAACTTGCCCTGACCGAACTGCGTGGCGGCCTGATCACCGTGTTGTGGGTGGCCGGCCCGCTGCTGCTCACCGTGCTGGTGGTCGGTGTGGTGGTGGGCGTGGTGCAGGCCGCGACCCAGCTCAATGAGCCGACCATCGCCTTCGTTGCCAAGGCGGCGGCGCTGACCGCGGTGCTGTTCGCGCTGGGCAGCCTGCTGATCGGCCACCTGGTGGAGTTCACCACGCTGCTGTTCCAGCGCATTCCACACCTGATCGGCTAGGACACGCGCTTCGATGGACGCCGCCACCCAGATGGCTGCCGACGGCCTGCAGGCCTTCGGCATGATCGGCACCGTGCTGTGGACCATGCTGCGCATCGGCGCAGTGGCCATGGCCATGCCGATGGTCGGCACCCGTGCCGTACCCGCGCGGGTGCGCGTGGTGCTGGCTGGCGCCCTGGCCATCGCGCTGGCGCCGCTGCTGCCGCCGGTACCGGACTGGACCGGTTTCGATGCCGCCACGGTGCTGACCATCGCCCGTGAACTGGCCATCGGCGTATCCATCGGCTTCCTGCTGCGGCTGGTGTTCGAGGCCGGCGCGATGGCCGGCGAACTGATCGCCCAAGGCACCGGCCTGGCCTTCGCGCAGATGAGTGACCCACTGCGTGGCGGCACCTCCGGCGTGATCGGGCAGTGGTTCTATCTGCTGTTCGGCCTGCTGTTCTTCACCGCCAACGGGCACCTTGCGCTGATCTCGCTGGTGGTGGACAGCTACCGGGCGCTGCCGATCGGCGCCCCGCTGCCGGACCCGCACGCCTTCTTCAGCATCGCCCCAACCTTCCTGCTGACCGTACTGCGCGGCGCATTGACCCTGGCGATCCCGCTGACTGTGGCAATGCTGGCGGTGAACCTGGCGTTCGGCGTCCTGGCGCGTGCGGCCCCGGCGCTGAACCCGATCCAGCTCGGCCTGCCAGTGTCGCTGCTGCTGGGCCTGTTCCTGCTGGCGCTGCTGGCCGGGGAAATGGGTCCGCCGGTACAGCGCCTGTTCGATGCCGCCTTCCAGGCTGCGGACACGGTCACACACTGACCGGATCATCACGTTTTACTGCTTGCCCTTCCCCCGGGTCTGCGCGTTAGAGTGAATACGCGGCAACCGGGGGGATGCCGCACGTGGCCGGCGCCGTGCGTCGGCCTGCCTCATGCATGCCCCACCGTGGTTTCCGTCGACAGGCAGGTCCGGGAGACTGACGAATGCTGGTAGGCACGTACAACCCGTGGCTGGTGGCGATCTCGCTGCTGGTGGCCGTGATGGCTTCGTACACCGCGCTGGCGATGGCCGGGCGCACGGTCACTGCACCCGGCAAGGGCGCGGCGTGGTGGTGGCGCCTCGGTGGTGGCTTCGCCATGGGCCTGGGCATCTGGTCGATGCACTTCATCGGCATGCTCGCCTTCGATCTGCCCATTCCGCTCGGCTACGACCTGCCGATCACCCTGCTTTCCCTCGCATTGGCGATCGCCTCATCGGTGTTCGCGCTATGGCTGGTTTCGCTGCGTACCCTGCCCCACCCGCGGTTGGCCGGTGGCGCGCTGCTGATGGGCACCGGCATTGCCGGCATGCATTACGTTGGCATGGCTGCAATGCGCATGCAGCCGGGCATCGACTACGACCCGGGCTGGCTGCTTTTTTCGCTGATGGTGGCGGTGGCCGCCTCGTGGACGGCGCTGTACGTGGCGTTCCGCCTGCGCGCGCAGCGCACCCGTGTCGGCGACCGGCTCGCGGCTGCCGGCCTGCTCGGGCTGGCCATCGTCGGCATGCACTACACCGGCATGGCCGCCGCACGATTTCCGGAAGGCAGCATCTGCGGCGCAGCCGTCGGCGATGGGCTGCAGAGCGAATGGCTGGCCATGCTGGTGGTGGTGCTGACCGTCGCCATCCTGGCCGTGGTGCTGGTGGTCTCCTGGCTGGACCAGCGGGTGGAGGCGCAACTGCTGCGCCTGCGCAATTCCCTGTTGAGTACCTCGCTGACCGACGCACAGCAGGAACTGACCCAGGCCGCACTGCACGACCCGCTTACCCGCCTGCCCAACCGCCTGCTGCTACAGCGTCGCATCGTGCAGGCGCTGGCCGAGGCCGAACAGGGCGGCAGCCGCTTCGCGGTGATGTTCATGGACCTGGATGGCTTCAAGCAGGTCAACGATGCCTACGGCCACCAGGCCGGCGATGCACTGTTGGTTGCGGTGGCCGAACGCACGCGCCAGCTGCTTCGGCCCAACGACATGCTGGCGCGGCTGGGCGGTGACGAATTCGTGCTGGTGGTGCGCATCGAGCACGACGAGGACCTGCCGACCCTGGCCCGGCGCATCCTGCAGGCGGTCGGCAGCGGGCCGTTGCTGGCCGACAACGAACTGCAGGTGACCGCCAGCATCGGCGTGGCGATCTGTCCGGACCACGCTGCCAGCGAGCGGCAGCTGATGGCCTTTGCCGATGCAGCGATGTACCAGGCCAAGGAATCCGGACGCAACGCCTTCGTGCTGTTCGCCGACTGGATGAATGACAGCGCCGAACAACAGTTCCGGCTGCTGGCCGACCTGCGCCGGGCCATCGGCAGCGAGCAGCTGTTCCTGCACTACCAGCCGAAGATCCAGGTAGTCACGCAGAAGGTGGCCGGTGCCGAAGCGCTGATCCGCTGGCGCCATCCGGAGCATGGCCTGATCCCGCCGGACCGCTTCATCCGGCTGGCCGAACGCAGCGGTGCGATCAATGAGATCGGGCGCTGGGCGCTGGACCAGGCCTGCCAGCAGCTGCGCCGCTGGCACGATGCCGGCCACGAGGGCTGGTCGATGTCGGTGAACCTGTCGCCGGTGCAGTTCAGTTCGCCGCACCTGCTGCAGGATGTGCGTGAAGTGATCGAACGCTACGACATTGCCCCACGCCACCTGGTGCTGGAGATCACCGAAAGCACGGTCATGCGCGATACCGATACCAGCCTGCGCCTGCTGCAGGCGTTGTCGGCACTGGGCGTGGGCATCTCCATCGATGACTTCGGCACCGGCTATTCCAGCCTGCTGTACCTGAAGCGGTTGCCGGCCACCGAAATCAAGATCGACCACGCCTTCGTACGCGACCTGGAGCACAGCGCCGAGGACGTGGTGATCGTCTCGGCGATCGTGGCGCTGGGCCACGCGCTGGACATGGACATCGTGGCCGAAGGCGTGGAAACCGCCGCGCAGCGCGCCTACCTGGAGCGGCTGGGCTGCGATTACCTGCAGGGCTACCTGCTCGGCCGCCCGGTGGATGCGGCGCGCTTCATGCAGCTGCATGACCTGCCCCGGCCGCGGGTGGAACTGGCGCAGAGCCCGCCGACGCAGCACCCGCCGGGGTAAATCCAGGCTGCGCTCCCACCTGCACCTGCTCTGGTAGATGCCAACCTTGGTTGGCACATGAACCCATCACGGAACACTTCTTGCACGCACCCCGGCATCCCCTGCCGCAGTGCCCGTGATGTCCGAGAACGAATCCGCCGGCGAAAAGACCGAACAACCTACCGAAAAACGCCTGCGCGACGCCCGTGAACAGGGCAACCTGCCGCGCTCGCGCGAGCTCGGCACGGCCGCCGTGTTCGGCGCCGGCGTACTGGCGGTGATGGCCATGAGCGGCTCGATCGGCCGTGGTGCAAGCGCCTGGATGAAGCATGCACTCAGCCCGGAACAGAGCCTGCGGCAGAACCCGAAGGCGCTGTTCGGCCACTTCGGCGACCTGCTGCTGCAGTTCATGCTGGTGATCGCGCCGCTGGTGCTGGTCTGCCTGCTGGCCAGCTTCGTCGCCCCGCTGGTGATGGGCGGCCTGCGCTGGTCGCAGAAGGCGATGATGCCCGACTTCAACCGCATGAACCCGATGAGCGGGCTCAAGCGCCTGTATGGCCCGGAAGCCATCGCCGAGTTCACCAAGTCGTTGTTGCGCGTGGCTTTTGTCGGCGTTGCCGCCGGGCTGGTGGTGTGGACCGGCTTCGACACCCTGCGCGGGCTGATCCACCACCCGCTGGAGACCGCCATCACCGACGGCCTCGGCTTCACCCTGCGCCTGCTGCTGGCCACCGCCGGCGCGATGCTGGTGCTGGCTGCCATCGATGCGCCCTACCAGCGCTGGAACTGGATGCGCAAGCTGAAGATGACGCGTGAAGAGCTGCGCCGGGAAATGAAGGAAAGCGAGGGCAGCCCCGAGGTCAAGGGCCGCATCCGCCAGCTGCAGCAGCAGATGGCCAACCGCCGGATGATGGAGGCGGTGCCCACTGCCGACGTGGTGGTGGTCAACCCCACCCACTACGCGGTCGCCCTTAAGTACGAGGGCGGCGCCATGAACGCCCCCAAAGTGGTCGCCCTGGGTGTGGATGAGACCGCCCTGCGCATCCGTGAAGTGGCCGACGGCAACAAGGTGGCGATCGTCTCCGCCCCGCCTTTGGCACGCGCCTTGTATCGGGAAGGCCAACTCGGAAAGGAAATCCCCGTGAGACTGTATTCGGCCGTCGCCCAGGTCCTGTCCTACGTCTACCAGCTGCGCGCCTGGCGCACTGGCCCGATGCCGGACGCCCCGCACATCCAGGTGGATGAATTCGGCAAGGGAGGCCGCCCGTGAGCGCCCAGCCCTCCACCGGTTTCAACACCCGCCGCGCGCTGGAAATGATCCGCCAGGGCCTTGGCGCACCGCTGATCGTGCTGGCCCTGCTGGCCATGGTCGTGGTGCCGCTGGCCGCACCGGTGCTCGATGCCCTGTTCACCTTCAACATCGCCATCTCGCTGATGGTGCTGCTGGCGGTGGTCTACGTGAAGCGCCCGCTGGACTTCACGATCTTCCCGATCGTGCTGCTGATCACCACCATGCTGCGGCTGGCGCTGAACGTCGCCTCCACCCGCGTCATCCTGCTGAACGGCCAGAACGGCCATGACGCCGCGGGCAAGGTCATTGCCGCCTTCGGCGAGTTCGTGATCGGCGGCAACTACGCGGTCGGCATCGTGGTGTTCGCGATCCTGACCATCATCAATTTCGTGGTCATCACCAAGGGCGCCGGCCGCGTCTCGGAAGTGACCGCACGCTTCATCCTCGACGCGATGCCCGGCAAGCAGATGGCGATCGACGCCGACCTCAACGCCGGTTTGCTGACGCGCGAAGAAGCCAAGCTGCGCCGCGAGGAAGTCCGCGAGGAAGCCGACTTCTACGGCGCGATGGACGGTGCCAGCAAGTTCATCCGTGGTGATGCCATTGCCGGCATCCTGATCCTGTTCATCAACATGCTCGGCGGCCTGGCCGTAGGCGTGCTGCAGCATGGCATGCCGTTCGGCGATGCCGCTGCCACCTACACCCTGCTGTCGATTGGTGATGGCCTGGTGGCGCAGCTGCCGGCGCTGCTGGTCTCCAGCGCCGTGGCCATGCTGGTCACCCGCGCCTCGCGTTCGCAGGACATGGCCCAGGCCATGACCGGCCAGGTGTTCGGCCAGTACCGCGCGCTGGCGATCACCGCCGGCATCATCGGCGTGGTCGGCCTGGTGCCGGGCATGCCCAACGTCGCTTTCCTGACACTGTCCGCGATCCTCGGCTTCATCGCCTGGAAGGTCTACCGCAAGGGCAAGGCCGCGGCCACCGATCCGGCAGCCGCAGGCAATGACGCTGCCGCGCTCAACGCACTCGGCCGCCCGGCCGCGCCGGCTCCGACTGCCGAACTGAGCTGGGACGAACTGCGCCCGGTCGATCCGCTGGGCCTGGAGGTCGGCTACCGGCTGATTCCGCTGGTGGACAGCAGCCAGGGCGGCGAACTGATGGCACGCATCAAGGGCGTGCGGCGCAAGCTGACCCAGGACGTCGGCTTCCTGATCCCGTCGGTGCACATCCGCGACAACCTGGAACTGCCGGCCAACGGCTACCGCGTGCTGGTGCACGGCGTACCGGTGGCCACCGCCGAGATCCACCCCGACCGCGAACTGGCCCTGGACCCGGGCAGCGCGCTCGGCGCGCTGGAAGGCATCGCCGGCAAGGACCCCGCATTCGGCCTGGATGCCACCTGGATCCAACCGCACCAGCGTGCCCAGGCTGAAACGCTGGGCTATACCGTGGTCGATCCAGCCACCGTGGTGGCCACCCACCTCTCGCACCTCATCCGCGAACACGCGCCGGAACTGCTCGGCCACGAAGAAGTGCAGCACCTGCTGGCCAACCTGGCCAAGAGCGCACCCAAGCTCGTCGAAGATCTGACGCCGAAGGCACTGCCGTTGTCGGCGGTGGTACGCGTGCTGCAGAACCTGCTGATCGAGCGCATTCCGATCCGCCAGTTGCGCAAGATCGCTGAATCACTGGTCGAACACGCGCCCAACAGCCAGGACCCGGCCGTGCTGACTGCCGCCGTGCGCACCGCACTGGGTCGTTTCATCGTGCAGGAGATCGCCGGAATGTCGGCGGAGCTGCCGGTGTTCACGCTCAACCCACAATTGGAACGTGTCTTGCAGGAGTCCACGCAGGGCAACGGCGCCGCGCTGGAACCCGGACTCGCTGAGCGACTGCACCAGAGCCTGGCCGAATGTGTCAGCAAGCAGGAAGCCCGCAACGAGCCCGCGGTCGTGCTGGTACCTGGCCCGGTGCGTGCCGCGCTGGCCCGCCTGGTCCGCCACAGCGTTCCGTCGCTGTCGGTCCTGGCCTACAGCGAGGTGCCGGAGGACAAGCGCCTGAAGCTGGTCGGAACGATCAGCTGACGCCGCCCTCCGATGCGCCAGAAAACAGACACCACTTTCGAACCAACGCAACAGACAGATACCAAGGGGAACCCGCACCGTGCAGACCACCGACCACCCGAGTTCTCCGACCGCCACCCCGCCGTCTTCGTCCCGTGACCACAGCATGAAAATCAAACGATTCGTCGCCGCCGACATGCGCTCGGCCATGAACCTGGTGCGCAAGGAACATGGTCCTGACGCCGTGATCCTGTCCAACCGCCGGATCGAGGAAGGCATCGAGATCGTCGCCGCCGCCAACTACGACGAGAGCGCCGTGCAGCGTGCACTGGAAGCCTCGCGTCGTGACATCGCTCCGCCGCCGGCGCCGAAGCCGCGCACCGCCGCCGACGCGGTGATCGCCGCGGTCACCCGCCGCCGCAGCAATACCCCGGCACCGGAACCGGTCGCCGCAACCACCTCGGCCGTGGCTGCCCTCGCCCGCGCTGCGGTCGGCGCCACCGGCCGCACCCTGGACAGCGCCGACGAGATCGTGCCGACCCGCGGCAGCACCGGCTTCGCCGCCACCCTGGCACGCGCCGCCGTCAACGAACCGGCGCTGCCGGATCAGATCTTCGCTCCGTTCGCCGAAGCCATCGTCGCACCGGCGCCCAGCACCGCCGCACCAGCCAACCGCGCCCGCTTCCAGATCGACCCGCCGCACGAGACGCATCACGAAAGCGCGGCGTCGGCCGTGCAGCCGCCGCCGCTGCCGACCGCTGCCGTGACCGAAGCGCAACCCGGGATCGTCGCCAGCGAACCGGCACCGGTCGAAGCCAGCGACGAAACCGGCGCTGCCCCCGTGCTGGCCCCAGCCCCGGCACTGACCCTGGTGGCCCAGGACGACGCCGAGATCCGCCAGCTGCGCCAGGAAGTGGCCGGCATGCGCCATGTGATCGAGCGCGAGATGAACCGCTTCACCGACGAGCGCCTGCGCGGCTGCCCGGTGCGCGCCACCGCGCTGGACCTGATGGACGAGTATGGCTTCGATGCCGGCCTGGCCCGCGACGTGGCCATGCAGATCCCGCTGGAGACCGAAGCCCACCGTGGCCGTGGCCTGATGCTGGGGCTGATCTCGCGCAAGCTGCCGATCGCCCCGGTCGACCCGCTGGAAGAAGGCGGCGTGATCGCCCTGGTCGGCCCGACCGGCGCTGGCAAGACCACCACCATCGCCAAGCTGGCCTCGCGCTTCGCCGAGAAGCACGCGCCGCGTGACGTGGCCCTGGTCACCACCGACACCACCCGCATCGGTGCCCGCGAGCAGCTGTACGGCTACGGCCGCCAGCTCGGCATCGCGGTGCATGAGGCCAACAGCGGCACCGACCTGGACCAGCTGCTGGAACGCTTGAAGGACTACAAGCTGGTGCTGATCGACACCGCCGGCCTGGGCCCGCGCGACCGCGCACTGGCCGCCCAGCTGCAGTGGCTGCGTGCCGCGCGCCAGGTCCGCACCCTGCTGGTGCTGCCGGCCAACACCAGCTTCGGCGACATGGACGAGGTGGTCCGCCGCTTCGGCGCCGCCAACCTGCAGGGTCTGGTACTGAGCAAGCTGGACGAGACCGGCCGCTTCGGCAACGCCCTGTCGGTGGCCGTGGATCATGCCCTGCCGATCACCTGGGTGACCGATGGCCAGGACGTCCCGGAGGACCTGCACCGGGCCAGTGCAGCCAATCTTGTACTTCGCCTTGAAGATTTGCGCCGCGCGGCCGATATGCCCTGCAACCCGGAGTTGAACCATGCCGTCGCGTGAGTACGCCAAGCTGACCAAGACCTTCCCGCTGTCGGCCACCCGCAGCGAGCCGCTCGGCCCTGTGCGCACCATTGCGGTCACTGGCGGCAAGGGCGGCGTGGGCAAGACGAATGTGTCGGCCAACCTGGCCGTGGCGCTGGCTGGCATGGGCAAGCGCACGCTGCTGCTGGACGCCGACCTCGGCCTGGCCAACATCGACGTGATCCTGGGCCTGAACCCCACCTTTACGCTGGCCGACCTGGTCGCCGGCCGCTGCACGCTGGATGACGTCATCGTCGAAGGCCCGAACGGCGTGCTGGTGGTCCCGGCCGCATCCGGCCGCCGCCACATGGCCGAGCTGGCCCCGGCCGAGCACGTTGGCCTGGTCAACGTGTTCTCCGAACTGGAGCGCGAGCTGGACATCATGGTGGTGGACACTGCCGCGGGCATCACCGATGGCGTGCTGACCTTCTGCCAGGCCGCACAGGACACCGTGGTGGTGGTCTGTGACGAGCCGGCCTCGATCACCGACGCCTACGCACTGATCAAGGTGCTGTCGCGCGAGCGTGGCGTGGACCGCATCCAGGTGGTGGCCAACATGGTGCGCGACCCCAACGAGGGCCGCGTGCTGTACGAGAAGCTGACCCGCGTCTGCGAGAAGTTCCTTGCCGATGTCTCGCTGAACTACCTGGGCTGCGTGCCGCAGGACGATTGGCTGCGCCTGTCGGTGCAGCGCCAGCAGCCGGTGGTGAAGGCCTATCCGTCCAGCCCGGCGGCGCTGGCGATCACCGAGATCGCGCGCCGTACCGCGCGCTGGCAGGCGCCGACCGAACCGCGTGGCGGCGTCGAGTTCTTCCTCGAACGCATCCTCAAGCAGCGTGGGGTGACGGCATGAAAGGCGCAGCCCAGTACAGGGAAGTGCAGCGCTCGGCGGCGAACGAAGTCATCGCCCAGCATTCGGACCTGGTGCGGCGCATCGCCCACCACCTGGCCGCGCGCCTGCCGGCCAGCGTCGAGGTCGATGACCTGATCCAGGCCGGCATGATGGGACTGATCGAAGCCTCGCGCAGCTATGACGCCGACCAGGGTGCTTCTTTCGAGACCTACGCCTCGATCCGCATCCGTGGTTCGATGATCGACGAGATCCGCCGTGGTGACTGGGTCCCGCGCTCGGTGCACCGCCGTGCACGTGATGCCGCCGCCACCATCCGCCGCCTGGAACAGAGCAGTGGCCGTGCCGCCAGCGCCACTGAAGTGGCCGCCGCGATGGAGATGCCTCTGCCCGAGTACCTGCGGCTGATGGAAGACGCTGCACGTGGCCAGGTGCTGAGCCTGGAATCGCGCATCGAGGACCAGGGCGAGCTGGACACCGTCGCCCAGGGCGGGCCGACCCCGCAGCAGGTACTGGAGCGCGGTGAGTTCGGTCGCGAGCTGGGCAAGGCCATCGGCCACCTGCCCGAGCGCGAACAACTGGTGCTCTCGCTGTACTACGAGCAGGAACTGAACCTGAAGGAGATCGGCGCGGTGCTCGGCGTGAGCGAGTCGCGGGTCTGCCAGATCCACGGCCAGGCGGTACTGCGCCTGCGTGGCCGGCTGAAGCTGTTCGAGGCTGCCGACGCAGGCATCGAAGAATGAACATACCCGAGGCGGCTGCCCCCGGCCATCCGGAATGAACAACAAAGGAATTCTGCTTTGAACAAGAACATGCGCATCCTGATCGTCGACGACTTCTCGACCATGCGTCGAATCGTCAAGAACCTGCTGGGCGATCTGGGCTTCACCAATACCGCCGAAGCCGAGGACGGGCATGCCGCGCTGTCGCTGCTGCAGAGCCAGCCGTTCGATTTCGTGGTCACCGACTGGAACATGCCGGTGATGACCGGCATCGAGCTGCTCAAGGCGATCCGTGCCGATGCCAAGCTGAAGACCCTGCCGGTGCTGATGGTCACGGCAGAAGCCAAGCGCGAGCAGATCATCGAAGCCGCCCAGAGCGGTGTGAACGGCTACATCATCAAGCCGTTCACCGCGCAGACGCTGGAAGAGAAGCTCGGCAAGATCTTCGAACGCCTGGCGGCCAGCGCCTGATGGATACCACGGTCGACAAGAACGCCCTCGCCCTGCGCCTGCAGGAAGCCCTGGACGCACTCGAGTCCGGTGACGAGACCGCCTGGCGGCAGCGCATCGACGGGCTGGTCGCGCTGCGCACGCAGCCGATGATGAGCGGCCTCTCGCGGCTGGCCCGCGAGCTGGGACAGGCGCTGGGCGAACTGCCGACCGTGCCGAGCGAAGCCGGCGAACTGGACGACGCCTGCGCGCGACTGGACCACGTGGTGGCGATGACCGAACAGGCCACGCACCGCACCCTGGACCTGGCCGAGGAATGCCGCAGCCTGACCGAACAGCTGCGCGCTGAAGGCCTGCAGCCGGGCCAGGACGCGCAGCTCGAGCGCATCCGCCACAACCTGACCGAGATCGCCCTGACCCAGAGCTACCAGGACCTGACCGGGCAGATCATCCGTCGCGTGGTCGGCATCGTCCGCCGCGTGCACGAAGGCTTCGGCGCGCTCGGCCTGCCGCCGGAACAGCATCGCACCGACCCGGAACTGGCCGGGCCGGCACTGAAGGGACTGGACCGCCACGCGGTCTCGCAGAACGACGCCGACGACCTGTTGTCGGATCTGGGGCTGTAAGCATGAGCGCGGTATCCGACGACATCACTGCCGATTTCATCATCGAGGCGCAGGAGATCCTGGATCGCCTCGGCGAACAGCTGGTGTCGCTGGAGCAGGCACCGCAGGACAGCGACCAGCTCAACGCGGTGTTCCGCGGCTACCACACGCTCAAGGGCGGCGCCGGCTTCCTCGGCGTCACCGCCATGGTAGAGCTGTGCCATGCCGCTGAAGAGGCGCTGGGCGCCGCACGTGCCGGCCAGGCCGTGCTGCAGGCCCACCACTTCGACGCGGCCCAGCAATCGCTGGACTACCTGCAGTCGATGCTGGACGCGGTTTCCTCCGGCACCGAGCCGGGCTATGCGCCGCCGGACCTGATCGCACAGTTCGACGTGCACGGCGGTGCCGTGGCTGCACCCGCCGCCGCAACAGCACCCACCGCGGGTGGCAGCGACCTGATCACCGACGACGAATTCGAGGCTCTGCTCGACCAGCTGCATGGTGGCAACGCGCCGACCGCGGTCGCGCCAGCGAAGAAGGCCGACGACGGACTGATCAGCGAAGACGAGTTCGAAGCCCTGCTCGACCAGCTGCACGGTGGCGCCGCACCGGGCACCAAGCCTGCGGCCGTGGTGGCACCGGCACCGATCGCAGCGCCGCGCCCGGTCGCCGCACCGGCACCGGTGGCGAAGCCGGCCGCCAAGCCGCTGGCCGAGGCCGAACATACCGTGCGCGTGGACACCAAGCGCCTGGACGCGATCGTCAACCTGATCGGCGAACTGGTGCTGTCACGCAATCGGCTCAAGACCCTGCGTGCACGCCTGCGCGATGAAGAGCTGGACCGCGCCGTGTCCACGCTGGATATCGCCACCGCCCGCCTGCAGTCGGCAGTGATGCGCACCCGCATGCAGCCGGTGGGCAAGGTGTTCTCGCGCTTCCCCAAGGTTGCCCGCGACGTCGCCCGCTCGCTGAAGAAGGAAGTGGACCTGGAACTGATCGGCGCCGAGACCGAGCTCGACCGCAACCTGGTCGAAGCGCTGGCCGACCCGCTGGTGCACTTGGTCCGCAACGCCATCGACCATGGCGTGGAAATGCCCGACCTGCGCGAGGCACAGGGCAAGCCACGGATGGGGCATGTGCGCCTGTCCGCACAGCAGGAAGGCGACTACGTCAGCATCGAGGTGCAGGACGATGGCGCCGGCATCGACCCGGAAAAGCTGCGTGCCAAGGCGCGCGAGAAGGGCCTGATCGATCCGGAAGCCGCCGCGCGCCTGAGCAGCGAGGAGTGCCTGCACCTGGTGTTCCTGCCCGGCTTCTCGACCAAGCAGCAGGTCACCGACATCTCCGGTCGTGGCGTCGGCATGGACGTGGTGCAGTCACGCATCCGCGAACTGAGCGGCCAGATCCAGATCCAGTCGGAGCTGGGCCGTGGCAGCCGCTTCCTGATCCGCGTGCCGCTGACCCTGGCGATCCTGCCGACCCTGCTGGTGCAGGCCGGCGAGGACGTCTATGCGCTGCCGCTGGCCCGCGTGATGGAAGTGCTGCACGCGCCGCGCACCTCGCTGGGCTGGTTCGATGGCCGTGCCGTGCTCGACCGCCGCTCGCACACGCTGCCGCTGGTCGATCTGCGCCAGTGGCTGGATGTGACACCGGCCGCCTCGCCCCTGCTGACCATCGTGGTGCTGCAGGCTGGCGAAGCGCGCTTCGGGATGGTCGTGGACCAGGTACGCGGGCGTGAGGAAGTGGTCATCAAGCCGCTGCCGAAAGCGCTGCGCGGCCTGCGCGGTTATGCCGGTGCAACCTTGATCGGCGATGGTCGCATGGCGCTGATCCTGGACGTGGACGGGCTGCGATGAACCCCGCCGGGCCATGCCCGGCGCCCCGAAAACTGTGACTACCGTCTGTACGCGATCTACCGGTGTCTCAAGTCCCATTCATACACGCCGATACCGGAACCATGGATAGACTCAGCCTCATTGGACTCTTTCTCGCCCTGGCCTCGCTGGTCGGCGGCAGCATCCTCAAGGGCGCCGGCCTGGCGTCGTTGTGGTCGCCTGCGGCGTTCGTGATCGTCATCGTCGGCACCGTCGCCGCGATCCTGCTGCACACCTCGCCGGCGGTGTTCAAGCATGCCTTCAAGATCGTGCGCTGGGTCGTGCGCCCGCCGCACAGCGATCGCCGCGAACTGATCCAGCAGATCGTCGAGTGGAGCAACATCGCCCGCCGCCAGGGCCTGCTGGGCCTGGAATCGCAGGTGGAAGCACAGCAGGACCCGTTCCTGCGCAAGGGCCTGCAGCTGCTGGTGGACGGCGTCGAACCCGAATCGATGCGGCACATGCTGGAAATCGAACTGGGCAGCCAGGAACACCAGGACCAGGCCGGGGCCAAGGTCTTCGAAGCGATGGGCATCTATGCACCGACGCTGGGCATCATCGGTGCCGTGCTTGGCCTGATCGCGGTGATGAAGAACCTGGCCGACCCGAGCAAGCTCGGTCATGGCATCGCCGCAGCGTTCACCGCCACCATCTACGGCATCGCTTCGGCCAACCTGCTGTTCCTGCCGGTGGCCGCCAAGCTCAAGAGTGTGATCTCGCACAACACCCGCGACCGCGAAATGGTCATTGAAGGCCTGATCTCGATCGCCCAGGGCGAAAACCCGCGCAACATCGAAACCAACCTCTCCGGCTTCCTGCACTGACATGGCCCGCCGCAAGCACCACGAAGAGCACGCCAACCACGAAGCATGGGCGATCCCCTATGCCGACCTGATGACGCTGCTGCTCGCCTTCTTCGTGGTCATGTACGCGATTTCCTCGGTGAACGAAGGCAAGTACCGGATCATGGCCGACGCGCTGACCGATGCCTTCGGGGGCGCGCCGCGCACGATCAATCCGGTACAGGTCGGCAACAAGCAGGTGCAGGGTGGCGGCTGGGACAGCCCCTCGGTGATCAAGTCCGGCACCAAGATCGGGCCCTCGGCGCCTGCGCCGTCGCACGACCCGACCCTGCTGCCGTCGATGACCTCGCAGATGCGCATGCCTGTTTCGGTGCACAACCAGGAGCAGATCGCGCGCGCCGAGCGCCAGCTCAACAGCATCGCCGACCGCCTGACCGCCGCGCTCGCGCCGCTGATCGACCGCGGCATGATCAGCGTGCGCCGCACCGAGCTGTGGATCGAAGTCGAGATCAACAGCGACATCCTGTTCCCCACCGGCTCGGCGGCGCTGGACGTGCATGCGCGGCAGACCCTGGCCAGCCTGGCCGAGGTCCTGCGCGACGTGCCCAACAGCGTGCGCGTGGAAGGCCACACCGACAACGTACCGATCGCCACCGCCACCTTCCCGTCGAACTGGGAACTGTCGGCCGGGCGCGCGGCCAGCGTGGTGCACCTGTTCGCCGACCAGGGCGTGCAGCCGTCGCGGCTGGCGATGGTCGGCTACGGCCAGTTCCGCCCGCGCGAAGAGAACGACAGCGCACAGGGCCGCAACCGCAACCGCCGGGTGATGGTCATCATCCTGGCCGACACCTCGCACTCGGTGGACCCACTCGGCCAGCGCCTGAACGCAGCCACCGGCGCCACCCGGAACACCGATACCGAACAAGCCGCGGCAACTCCGGCTACCGCCCCCACCTCCCCCATCGCACCGGTGAAGTTGCCGCCGGTGCCGGCTGGCAGCCGCGTCGGCGCCGCCGTTCCCCCGGCAATGAAGGAGTAATCCGATGCGCATCTGGGCAGTCGCCAACCAGAAGGGCGGAGTCGGCAAGACCACCACCACCCTCGCCCTCGGCCGCGGACTGGCCGCACTTGGCCATCGCGTGCTGCTGATCGACCTCGATCCGCATGCCTCGCTCAGCCGCGCGTTCGGCGTACCGGTGGACCCGCCGCCGGCTGGCGTGCTGGAGCTGTTCGGCGCCCCGCCCGCCGATCTTTCCAGCCTGTGCCATGCCAGCAGCATCCATGGCCTGGACTATGTCTGCGCGCAGTCGGCGCTGGCCACGCTGGAGCGACGCAGCGCCAACCAGCCCGGCCTTGGCCTGGCACTGCAGAATGCGCTTGCGCGCCACCAGGGCCAGCACGACTACATCCTGCTGGACTGCGCCCCCACCCTCGGCCTGTTGATGATCAATGCGCTGGCCGCAGCCGACCGGCTGATCATCCCCACCCAGGCCGAACCGCTGGCGCTGCATGGACTGGACGGCATGGTCCGCACCGGCGAGATGGTCGAACGTTCGCGCCGCCGCCCGTTGCCGATCTCGATCCTGCCGACCCTGTTCGATCGGCGCACCCGCGCCGGCAACGAGTCGCTGCGCACCATGCAGGACCGTCATGGCGCGCGCGTATGGGAAGACGCGATTCCGATCGATACCCGCATCAGCAATGCCGCCGGCCTGACCCTGCCGAGCGTTGGTGAGGATTACCCGGGCCGCGGCCTGGCCGCCTATCGCCGCGCGCTGAACTGGATCCTCGGCGAGGATGCCCGTGCCCTGGAGCAGGCCGCATGAACAGCACCGGTGTACTGGACGACTACCTGGACGAACTGCTGGGCGAAGCGATCGCCGTGGCACCACCGGCTGCACCGCCGCCGGCGAGCGACGAAGCGTGCCCAGCAATTGCAGCCGACGCCGAACGCGAGCCGACCTGGGATGACCTGCCGGCCGAGGTGATCTACGAAACCGAGACCGTCGCCGCTGCGCCTGCCGTCGACAACGCCGCACTCGAAGCCGCCTTCGACGCGGCCGCAACGGCTGAGCGCGAACCCACCTGGGACGATCTGCCCGCCGAAGTGATCTACGAAACGGAGACTGTTGCTGCTGCCGCGGCAGAGGACGACGCAGCACTGGAGGCCGCCTTCGAGGCCGCCGCAATGCCTGTCGCCGCCCCCGAGCGCGAACCGACCTGGGATGACCTGCCTGACGAGGTGATCCACGAGACGGCCCCTGCTCCCGCCACCGCCAAGTCCGGCCCGGAACCTACATGGGACGACCTGCCGGACGAAGTGATCTACGAGACCGATCCGGCCGACAGCCATCGACTCGCCCACACCGACAGCCCCGGTCTGGAGGCCGCGTTCGAGGCCGCTGCCGGCGGCGAGGACGTTCCTGCGCCACCAGCGGCCGTGGTCGCAGCACCCGCTCCAGTTGCACGCACCGATGCCGCGCCGCCACCGCGCGTGGCCGTGGACGCGCCAGCAGGCAACCGCCCGAGCAGCTGGCAGGAGCTGCAGGCACAGGCACATCGGCCCGCCAGCAGCCCGCATCCGCAGAACCGACGCGCCGGCGAGCGTACCTCGCGCTGGCTGCGCCTGCGCTGCGGCACCCAGGCCTATGCACTGGAACTGCTGAAGGTGCAGGAAGTGGTGCTGCCGGTGCCGCTGCTGCCCTTGCGCGGCACTGCGCCGGCCATGCTGGGCATCATGAACCTGCGTGGCCAGGTGGTACCGGTGATGGACCTCGGCCTGCACCTGGGCGCCGCGGCCGCCGAAGACGACTCACAGACCCGCATCGTGGTGCTGGAGGAAGACGGCGAGACCATCGGCCTGCGCGTGTCGGCAGTGGAAGATGTCGCCAACCTCACCGATTCGCAGATCGAACCGCCCGATACCGCGCGCATCTGCCAGATCTCCAACGACCTGTTCCGTGGCGTTGCCCGGGTCAGCCAGCGCCCGATGATCCTGCTGGATGCCACCCGGCTGTTGAGTTGAACGAAAAAAGGGGACGGAGGGGATTAAGTCGCAATCGACCAGGCTCTCCCGCAGCCACCCTCGGCAACGGCGACCACGCAGTGGGGACGTAAGGTGTTGATCCAACGGATCAACGCCTTGCGTCCCCGACAGGCACCGCATCGGCGCAAAGCGCCGAGCCAGTTGCGACTTAATCCCCTCCGTCCCCTTTTCAACAGCGACCGCATCGACGCACCGCGTCGATTCCCCTAAAGAACCCCGCCGGGGTGCCGTTATGGATCACGGAACCGTTTGTCCGGAGCAACGATGAGCACTGTCGAACTGGGTGGGGATCTCGGCATCGAGAGCACCACCGAGCTCAAGAACCGCCTCGCCCCGCTGGTGGCGCAGGCAGGCGAGCTGACCCTGGATGCCAGCCAGGTCGCCCGCATCCACACGGCCGCCGTGCAGGTGCTGTGTGCGTTCGTGCAGGCCCGCCGCGAGGCAGGCCTCGGCACCGGCTTCCACGGTTGCACCGCAACCTTCCGTGACGCCGCGCGCCTGCTGGGCGTCACCCAGGCCCTGGGCCTGGACGTAACCCATGACAACCTGAAATCTGTGGAGAACGCTGCATGAGCGCACGTATCTTGGTGGTGGACGATTCGGCGTCAATGCGCCAGATGGTGTCCTTCGCCCTCACCTCGGCCGGTTTTGCCGTCGAAGAAGCTGAAGACGGCGCGGTCGCGCTCGGTCGCGCCAAGGGCCAGCGCTTCAATGCGGTGGTCACCGACGTCAACATGCCGAACATGGACGGCATCGCGCTGATCCGCGAACTGCGCCAGCTGCCGGACTACAAGTTCACGCCGCTGCTGATGCTGACCACCGAATCGGCCGCCGACAAGAAGTCCGAAGGCAAGGCCGCCGGCGCCACCGGCTGGCTGGTCAAGCCGTTCAATCCGGAACAGCTGGTCGCCACCGTGCAGAAAGTGCTGGGCTGATCGCCCGTCACCGCTCCCCTTCTTCGCTTCCGGACCACCACTGCCATGAGCATGGACCTGCAACGCTTCCACGCCACCTTCTTCGAGGAGAGCCGCGAAGGCCTCGACGCGATGGAGGCTGGCCTGCTGGCCCTGGAATCGGGGCAGCAGGACGCGGAGATCATCAATTCGGTGTTCCGCGCCGCCCACTCGATCAAGGGCGGCGCCGGCACCTTCGGCTTCGACGCGATCGCCGGCCTGACCCATGTGCTGGAGACGCTGCTCGATGAGCTGCGCGCCGGCAAGCGTGCACTGGAAGGCCACGCCGTCGACGCCATGCTGTCCTCGGTGGACGTGCTGCGCGCACTGCTGCGCGAAGCCGAACACGGCCAGGCTGCCGATCCCGCCGCTGTCGCTGCGGTGAAGGCGCGCCTGGAGGCGGTTCTTTCCGGCGAGGCCGCAGCGAGCGCCCCCGCGGCCGCCGCAGCCAAGGTGGACGATACGCCGGAAGCCTGGCAGATCGGCTTCACCCCGGCGCCATCGCTGTTCATGAGCGGCAACGACCCGCTGCGCATCATCCGCGAACTTGAGCACCTGGGTTCGCTGCAGGTCGCCGCGCGCATGGAACGCCTGCCCGGCTTCGCCCAGCTCGACCCGCTCGAGGCCCACCTGGCGTGGGACCTGGGTCTGGTCGGCAAGGTGCCGCGCAGCAAGATCGAAGACACCTTCGCCTGGGTGCTGGACGACTGCGAACTGGACATCCGTCCGGCTGCGCCGCCGAGCCTGGCCACCGAGGCACCTGCCACACCCGCCCCTTCCACACCGGCTGCCGTTGTACCGGCGGCACCCGCCGCCGCTGCCAGCAGCGCTGGCGGCCAGGAAGCCGAAACCTCGATCCGGGTTAGCGTCGACAAGGTCGATGCGCTGATCAACCTGGTCGGCGAACTGGTCATCACGCAGGCCATGCTCAAGCAGGTCTCGCACGCGCTGGACCCGGTCCACGCCGAGAGCCTGTTCGCCGGCCTGGACCAGCTTGAACGCAACACCCGCGACCTGCAGGAAGCGGTGATCGGCGTGCGCATGCTGCCGGTCGATGCGGTGTTCCGCCGCTTCCCGCGCCTGGTCCGCGACCTGTCCAGCCGCCTCGGCAAGCAGGTACGCCTGCGCACCGTCGGCGAAGGCACCGAACTGGACAAGGGCTTGATCGAAAAGATCGCCGATCCGCTGGTGCACCTGGTGCGCAACTCGATCGACCACGGCCTGGAAATGCCGGACGTGCGTCGCGGTGCGGGCAAGGACGAGACCGGCACGATCACCCTGGCAGCCTCGCATCAGGGCGGCCATATCGTCATCGAAGTCAGCGACGACGGCCGCGGCCTGGACCGTGCCAAGATCCTGGCCAAGGCCACCGAACGCGGTCTGGCGGTGCCGGACAACCCGACCGATTCGCAGGTCTGGGACCTGATTTTCCAGCCGGGTTTCTCCACCGCCGATGCAGTCACCGACCTGTCCGGCCGTGGCGTCGGCATGGACGTGGTCCGCCGCAACATCCAGGCGCTGGGGGGCGAGGTCCAGATCGAAAGCAGCCTCGGCGCTGGCACCCGCACGCTGATCCGCCTGCCTCTGACCCTGGCCATCCTCGACGGCATGACCGTGGCGGTGGCCGGTGAAACCCTGATCCTGCCGCTGGCTTATGTGCTTGAGGCCCTGCAGCCGCAGGCCGAGGACATCCGCAGCATGGCCGGCGAAGGCCGCGTGCTGCGCGTGCGTGGCGAGTATCTGCCGATCCTGTCGCTGAGCGAGTACTACGGCTACGGCAACCGCGCACCGGGCAGCGAATCGCTGGTGGTGGTGGTTGAAGGTGATGGCCAGAAGATTGCGCTGGAAGTGGACGAGCTGGTCGGCCAGCAGCAGGTGGTGGTGAAGAACATCGAGAACAACTACCGCCGCATCGGCGGGGTATCCGGTGCCACCATCCTTGGCGATGGCCGCGTGGCCCTGATCGTCGACATCGGCGGTCTGGTGCGCTCGCTGCGGATGCCGCAGGCCGCCTGATCCACGTTGCATGCGTGCACTGAGCCGCCGCCCTTCGGGGCGGCGGTTTTCGTTTGCGCGCACGGCCACGATCTGACCGCGCTCGCTTCGCCAGGCATACCGTGAACTCCGTCTGCACGAAGGTTTCGGGCGCAACCTTGCCGTTCAAGCGAAAGCCCTGTCATGGCGCCACTTTCGCGCCGCCGTCCCTACGCAACCGAATGTGATCTGCGTCCATAAAGTCCATCCGAACTGCGCCGCTATTTCGCTTTGACGGCCGTCACCGAACCCCCACCGGGCACCACCGTTCGCTCTGCAACCACCCCCAGCCGACGCAACGACGCCGGCGCCCTGCCCACCTGGAGCACCCTGCATGAAGTGGTTCCACGATCTGCCCATCGCCCGCAAGCTGGCCGTGGGGTTCACCCTCACCACCCTGATGACCGTCGTACTGGGCGCTTTCGCTCTGGTCCGCCTGTCCGAGGCCAACGCGCAGTTGAGCGCGATGGCCTCCAACGATATTCCGTCCGTGCAGTACCTCGGCGAAGTGCGCTCGCAGCTAGGTGAGTTCCGCACCTATGAGCTGGCCCAGCTGAGCATGCTGGACCAGCCCGAGAAGGTGGCCGACTACAACAAGCGCATGGACGACACCGCCGCCGTCGTGCGCGAACAGCTGGCCGCGTACGCCAAGCTGCCGGCCGGCGCCAAGGAGCGCGAGCTCTACCGCGCCGTGCAGGCCGACGTCGATGGCTACTTCGCAGCCAATGCCAAGCTGCGCGAAGCGGCCACCGCCGGCGATGGCGTCGTCGCACGGCAGATCTCCGACGACCAGTCGCGCCCGCTGCGCCGCAAAGCCTTTGAAGACCTCAAGGCACTGGGCGCGTACAGCAGCTCGCTGATGCAGGACAAGATCAACAACGCCAACGCCACCCACCGCAACAGCATGCTGGCGATCATTGCCGCCGTAGTATTGCTGGTTGTGGTCGCCGCAACCCTGGCAACGGTCATCTCGCGCGCCGTCACCGGCCCGCTCGGCAAGGCCGTGCATGCCATCCAGGCCGTTGCCCGTGGCGATCTCAGCGTCAGCACCCAGGCCACCAGCAAGGACGAAGCCGGCAAGATGCTGGCCGCCACCACCGAAATGACCGCGATGCTGCGCCGCTTCTCCGAGCAGACCCAGTTGATGGCGCAGATGCACGCCGGTCCGGACATCAGCCATCGCATTCCGGAAGACTTCCCGGGCGTCTACGGGCAGCTGGCCAGCGGCATCAACACGGTCATCTTCGAACATCTCGACGCGATCCGCGATGCCATCGACGTGCTCAACCAGTACGCCACCGGCAACCTCACCCCGGACGCACGCCGCCTGCCCGGCAGCCGCGCGATCCTGCACGAGTCGATGGATGCGGCCAAGGCCAGCCTGCTGGCCATCAACACGCAGATCCAGCAGCTGGCCTCGGCGGCTGCCGCCGGCGACTTCAGCCAGCGCGGTGATGCGCAGCGTTTCGATCACGACTTCCGCGTGATGATCGAGCAGCTCAACAGCATGATGCAGGTGGCCGACGGCAACCTCGGCCAGCTCTCGCAGCTGCTGCAGTCGATCGCCGCCGGCGACCTGACCGCGCGCATGGACGGCCAGTTCAACGGCGTGTTCGCACGCATGCGGGACGACGCCAACACCACCGTCACCCAGCTGACCCAGATCGTCGGCCAGATCCAGGCCAGCGCGTCCAGCATCACCCTCGCCGCTGGCGAGATCGCGTCGGGCAACAGCGATCTGTCGCGCCGCACCGAGCAGCAGGCCGCCAATCTGGAAGAAACCGCCGCGTCGATGGAGGAACTGACCTCCACCGTGCGCCAGAACGCCGAGCACGCCCGCCAGGCCAACCAGCTCGCCATCGGCGCACATGGCGTCGCCTCGCAGGGCGGTCAAGTGGTCGGCCAGGTGGTCACGACCATGTCGGCCATCGAAGCCTCGTCGAAGAAGATCGCCGAGATCATCTCGGTCATCGACGGAATCGCCTTCCAGACCAACATCCTGGCGTTGAATGCTGCAGTGGAAGCTGCCCGCGCAGGTGAACAGGGCCGTGGCTTCGCCGTGGTCGCTAGCGAAGTGCGCACCCTCGCCCAGCGCTCGGCCGCTGCCGCCAAGGAGATCAAGGGCCTGATTGATGATTCGGTCGGCAAGGTCGCCGAAGGCTCCAGCCTGGTGCACCAGGCCGGCAGCACCATGGGCGAGATCGTTGCCTCGGTGCAGCGCGTAACCGACATCATGGCCGAGATCTCCGCAGCGTCGCAGGAACAGAGTGCCGGCATCGAGCAGGTCAACCAGACCGTGGTGCAGATGGACGAGACCACCCAGCAGAATGCTGCGCTGGTGGAAGAAGCCACCGCTGCCGCACGTGCAATGGAAGACCAGGCCGTGCAGCTCGGTGAAGCCGTGGCCCGCTTCCGGCTGGCATCACAGGGCACGACGGCCATCCCGGCACGCCCGCTGGCGGCACCGGTACCGCGCCAGGTCGCAGCCGCCGCACCGGCCGCAAAGCCGGTCCCGGCGCGTACGCTGCGCACGGCGACGGCCCAGCCGGCGCTGGCCGCAGACGGCGACTGGCAGGAGTTCTGATGTACCCGGGGTCGGATCCCTTTCCTTCGGGAAAGGGATCCGACCCCTGACGCATGGAAAGTGATGCAATTCTCACTTCATAATCGGGCACAGTGGCCGATATCCCCATCGAGCCTCGCGCCAACGCGTGCTGGCGCCCGCCCCTGACCGTAGATTCCATGTCCGACGGCAACGACACTGCAGTGCATGATGTCCACGCGGCTGATGCCGCTGACGAACGTTTCCTGGTCCGTAATCCGCGCCAGCTGCGGCAGCTGCTGCGATCGTTGATCGACCAGCGATCACTGATCAATGCGCATATCGACGGCCGCGACCGCTCGTTCCCGACCGCGCTGCTTGAACTCGACGAGGACGACGACACCCTGCTGCTCGATGGCAGCCCGCAGGAGGCGTCCAACCGCGCCGCCGAACAGGCCGACCATCTGCTGTGCTTTGCCCAGCTCGAACGCGTGTTGGTGCGGTTCCGCCTGCAGGCACTGCAGCGTGTGGACAACGACGGCCACGTCGCCTTCCGTGCCCCTCTGCCGATTGAACTGGTCCATCTGCAACGACGTGAGATGTACCGGCTGGAGACCCCAGTCACCGATTCGCCCCAGCTGCTGATCCCCGCCGGCGAGAGCCGTGCCGAAGCGCTGTCGATGCGGGTGGTGGACATCAGCGGCGGCGGCCTGGCGGTGGCCGTACCTACCGACTGCGCGGTGTTCAGCCTGCAGAAGCGCTACCCGGCGATGCTGTCGCTGCCCGACGGCCCCGACCTGGAGATCGAGCTGGTCGTCTGCAACCTGCTGCCGCAGCGCCAACCCAATGGCATCGAGATCAAGCGCGTGGGCATGCGCTTCGACATCCTGCCGCGTGGCGCCGACAGTGCCATCCAGCGCTACATCTTCCGCATCGACCGCCAGCGCAAGGCGCGCCGCAACGGCGAGCTGTAAGGCCATCCGACCGGTAGTGCCGGCCACTGGCCGGCAATGACCGTATCCACATTGTTGCCAGGTTGCCGGCCAGCGCCCGGCACTAGCGCTTCCCGTGTAGATCCACGCCATGCGTGGATGCCCCCATCTTCCCCGGTAGATCCACGCCATGCGTGGATGCCTTCCCCCGGCACCTAAAGTCCCCCGACGAGGGGCCGATATCGAGCCTGACACCGGGACTTCCGGCAGAACCAGGACCCCTCGATGAACGACAAGACCAGCTCCGCCGCCAGCGCCGGTGGCGAATTCCTCAGCTTCACCCTCGGTGCCGAGCACTACGGCGTGGACATCCTCAAGGTCCAGGAAATCCGCGGCTATGACGCGGTGACCCGGGTCCCGGATGCACCGGACTACATCAAGGGCGTGATCAACCTGCGCGGCACCATCGTCCCGGTGATCGACCTGCGCCTGAAGCTGCGCCTGGACGATGCCCGCTACGACGCCTTCACCGTGATGATCGTGCTGAACGTCGACGACCGCGTGGTCGGCATCGTCGTCGACAGCGTCTCGGATGTGATCCCGCTGTCGGCCGAGCAGATCCGCCCGACCCCGGAATTCGGCGCCGCCGTCGATACCCGCTTCATCTCCGGCATCGGCACGCAGGACGACCGCATGCTGATCCTGCTCGACATCGAGACCCTGCTGGACAGCGCCGACATGGGCCAGGCCAGCGTCGTTGAAGACGCCGCTGCCTGATCGAACGGACCTGCTTCACGTTCTGGTCACAAAACCCTTCAGTTCCCTCCGGCAGTGCCGATAGGGGGACAGAAGCCGGTCGCGCAGGAGCGCGCAGGACCGGAACGACCATCACCATCCCCGGAGATACACCTCGATGAAGTCCCTGCTTGCGTTCGTTTCGGCCGCTGTCCTGGCCACCACTGCTTCCGCCGCGTTCGCCCAGTCGGCCGACATGATCCCGCCGGAACTGGCACCGCGCTCGGTCGGCAAGGACGGCATGGTCTGCGGCAAGGTCGAGAAGGCCCGCTACGCAGAAGGTTCCGAAGGCCAGCCGACCTTCCTGTACATGGGCGGCGCCTTCCCGCGCCACACCTTCTCGGCCCGCATCGCTGGCGAGAACCGCGGCAAGTTCTCCTTCCCGCTGGAAACCCTGGAAGGCAAGACCGTCTGCGTGATCGGCAAGATCCAGCGCGACGCCTCGCGCGCCGAAATCGAAGTCAGCTCGCCGGCCGGCCTGAAGCTGGCCAACATCAAGTAATCCGCTGTCCGTCGAACCACGCCGGACCTGGTGCCGGCGTGGTTTCTGCTGCAACCGGGCCCGATGCCCGGGCGCGTCTGCCTTAGGAGCTCGCAACGCCCATGCCGTGGATCAACAACCTGAAACTGATGCCGAAGCTGCTGCTGACCTTCGGTGTCCTCCTGCTGGTGATGCTGCTGCAGGGTATCGTCGCCTATCGCGGCCTGCACTCGCTGAACAACGTCACCACCGAGCTGGCGGGTTCTCGCATGGAGAGCATCCGCATGGCCGGCGAGATGCGCGGCATGCTGGGTGAATACCGCAACGCCGCCTACCAGCAGCTGATCCGCGCCAGTGACGACGTCAAGGCTGATGCACGCAAGCAGACCGTCGAGCTGCGTACCAGCATGGACAAGTCGATCAAGGACTATCCGAAGCTGGTCGACAACGCACAGCAGAAGAAGCTGTTCGACACCTTCGCCAAGGAATGGAAGGACGCCCTGGCCTCCTATGACAGCGTCACCGAGATGCTGGAACTGGACCTGCCGGACGACGCCATCGATACCTTCGTCGGCGAGACCCGCACCAAGCACCGCAAGGCCGCTTCGGCGCTGGAAGCGCTGATCGCCGAAGACAACCGCCTCGCCCGCGCCTCGCGCGAAGAGGCCGAATCCACCTACTCCGCCTCGGCCGTGCTGACCGTGATCGCTCTGCTGGGCGGCGCCGCACTCGGCCTGGTGCTGGTCTGGCTGTTTGCCCGTGCCCTGGTCGGCAGCGTGCGCGGCGCCGTCTCGGTTGCCAACGATGTGGCCGGCGGCAAGCTCGATGGCCACATCGACGTCAGCCGCCAGGACGAAGTGGGCGAACTGATGCAGGCGATGCAGCGCATGCAGCGCGACCTGCGCGAGCGCACAGAAACCGACCAGGCCATCGCCCGCGAGAACCTGCGCATCCGCACCGCGCTGGACTACAGCTCCACCGGCGTGTACCTGACCGACACCAGCAATACCATCGTCTACACCAATCGCGCCCTGCAGCAGACCCTGAGCCAGTACCAGGACGACGTGCGCCGCGACCTGCCGGACTTCGACGCGCAGGCCTCGCTGATCGGCAAGCCGGTCACCGTGCTGGAGCATCGCGGCGAGATGGACCAGACCCTGCTGGGCAACCTGAAGGCACACGGCGTCGCCCGTCGCCCGATGCAGTACGGCGATGCCCAGTTCGCCCAGGTGGTTTCCACCATCCGCAATGAAGGCGGCGACACCGTCGGCTACGTGGTGGAATGGCGCGACCGCACCCAGGAAGCGCAGGTGGAAGCCGAAGTGGCCCGCGTGATCGCCCAGGCCGCCGCTGGCGACCTGTCCGGCCGCATCGATGCCACCGACAAGGAAGGCTTCTTCCTGCAGCTGGCCCAGCAGATCAACGGCCTGCTGGATGCCAACGCCGGCAGCATCGAACAGATCTCCGGCCTGCTTGCCGCACTGTCGCAGGGTGACCTGACCGTGCGCATGCACGGTGACTACCAGGGCGTGTTCGCCCGTATGCGAGACGACGCCAACGCGACCGCCGCGCAGCTGAGCGAGATCGTCACCCGCATCAAGCAGTCCAGCCGCGCGATCAGCTCGGCCGCCGGCGAGATCGCCTCGGGCAACAGTGACCTGTCGCGCCGCACCGAGCAGCAGGCCGCCAACCTGGAAGAAACCGCCGCCTCGATGGAGGAGCTGACCTCCACCGTGCGCCAGAACGCCGAACATGCCCGCCAGGCCAACCAGCTCGCCATCGGCGCGCATGGCGTCGCCTCGCAGGGCGGTGAAGTGGTCGGCCAGGTGGTCACCACCATGTCGGCCATCGAAGCCTCGTCGAAGAAGATCGCCGAGATCATCAGCGTCATCGACGGCATCGCCTTCCAGACCAACATCCTGGCACTGAATGCCGCGGTTGAGGCCGCGCGTGCCGGTGAACAGGGCCGTGGCTTCGCCGTGGTCGCCAGCGAAGTGCGCACTCTCGCCCAGCGCTCGGCCGCTGCCGCGAAGGAGATCAAGGGCCTGATCGACGACTCCGTCGGCAAGGTCAATGACGGCTCGGCGCTGGTGCACAAGGCCGGCGCGACCATGGGCGAGATCGTCGCATCGGTGCAGCGCGTGACCGACATCATGGCCGAGATCTCCGCGGCTTCGCAGGAACAGAGTGCTGGCATCGAGCAGGTCAACCAGACCGTGGTGCAGATGGACGAAACCACCCAGCAGAACGCCGCGCTGGTGGAAGAAGCCACCGCCGCCGCACGCGCAATGGAAGAACAGGCCGGTCACCTCAGCGAGGCCGTGTCGATCTTCGTGGTGGACGAAGCCGAGACCGTGGTTGCCCCGCGCATCGCCGCTGCCCCGGCCCCGCGTGCTGCCGCACCTGCCGCACCGACCCCGGTCGCCCCGCCAGCCCGCCGCACCGCCGGTGGTCGCCCCATGGCCACCGAACTGGCCGACGGAGACTGGCAGGAGTTCTGATGCCTGCCTGACCTGACGTACGAGAACGCCCTGGCCCTGCGCTGGGGCGTTTTTGTTTACGGGGTATCTGGATATCCAGCCAACGGCGAAGCCCCTCGGGGTGGTCGCAGTAGGCGCGTGGCTACTGAGGGTTGGCCGGGAGGGTGGGCTGCGCAGGGGCCGCTGCAAGTACGTCCATGTAAGCTCGGTCGCCGCATCCATGCGGCTCACGCCCCTGCGCAGCCCACCCTCCCGGCCACGGACAGTTTCCGTGCGCGTCCACCCCGGATTGAAGAAAGAAGAGCAAGAGCAACAGCACCGCTTCCGGGTTCAGATTCGCTTTCCGCAGGAAAACGGATCTGCCCCCTCTTCCCACTTGGAAACCCAACGCTCTTGCCGTCCGTCACAGGAATGCCGAGAGGGCTGGGTCGGGGTGGGCTGGCGGGACCGTTGGCGCCATGGATGGCGCCATCGAGCCCCCAAGGGTGAGGGCGCTTTGCTTGCGAAGCACTGCTTCGCAAGCGCCCGAACGCCCAGCCGCCAGCGGCTGGGCCGGACCGCGGAGCGGGGTTTACGGCGTGTCCCGCCAGCCCACCCCGACCCAGCCTCCCACTGAAAATTCAGAGCCGACCAACCGCTGTTGCTGTTGCTGTTGCTGTTGCTTCAAAAGCCTGCCGCAGGCAGCGCCGCAGCCGCCGCTGCAAGGAAACCTGAATACGTTCGGACACCGCACCTCAATCCCCCGCCCGCGCGGCCGATAACGGGGTTGTCACCGCTTGTCCCGCTGTGACCGGCACGGCGCCGCCCGCCCGCTTCGACCTGGTCCTGCTCGATGAATCTCATGCATCGCTGGCAACACTACTTCAGCAACCTCTCCGTCCGGCGCAAGCTCAACCTGCTGACGCTGCTCATCGCGCTTGGCGTGATCGCGCTCTCGGTGATCGCCGCCCGCATGCAGTACCTCGACCTGACCGAGACCCGCAAGACCGCGCTGAAGACCCAGGTCGAACTCAGCTACGGCATCCTCCAGCACTACCATCGCCTGGCCGGTACCGGCGAGCTCAGCGAGGACGCTGCCAAGGCCGCTGCCCTGCAGGCGCTGGAAGTGATGCGCGCCGATAATGATGCCTACTATTTCAACATCTACGACACCGGCTACCGCCTGCTGATGCACCCGTTCCGCAAGGACCTGGTCGGCAAGGACATGAAGGATTTCCGCACCGACGACGGCGTGCGCATCTACTACGACCAGGTGGAAGCAGCCAAGGCCGGTGGCGGCTTCGTCAACTACCGCTGGGCCAAGCCCGGCAGCAAGGGCGAGGTCGAGAAGGTGGCTTACGCCGGCCTGTTCGCGCCCTGGAACTGGGTGGTCAGCAGTGGCGTCTACATGGACGACGTGCAGAAGCAGGCACTGGTGTTCACCGCCATCATGGCCGTCTCCGGTGGCGTGCTGGTACTGATCGTGCTGGCCCTGAGCTGGCTCATCGGCAACCGCATCGCCATACCGCTGAAGCAGGCAACGGCCGTCGCCGAGGGTATCGCCCGCGGCAAGCTGGACAGCCACATCGGCCCGCAGCCGCATGACGAGACCGGCCGCCTGCTGGACGCCATGTCGGGCATGCAGCAGCAGCTGCACGCGGTGATCAGCGGCCAGCGCGAGATGGCGCGTCGCCACGACGGCGGCGAACTGAGCTACCGCATCGATGCCAGCGCCTTCCCCGGCGAGTACGGGCTGATGGTGCAGGAAACCAATGCCCTGGTCGGCGGCCACGTGCAGACCCTGCACGATGTGCTGGACGTGGTGCAGCAGTACGCGGTGGGCGATCTGAGCCGCGACGTCGCGCGCTACCCCGGCGAGAAGGCCGCGATGACCACCACCGTCGACACGGTCAAGGCCAACCTCGGCCGCATCAACGCCGAGATCAAGCAGCTGGCCAGTGCCGCCGCCGCAGGCGACTTCAGCTGCCGTGGCGACGCGCAGCGCTTCGATCACGATTTCCGCCTGATGCTGGAAAACCTCAACGCGATGATGGCGGTCAGCGATGACAACCTCGGCAAGCTCTCGCAGCTGCTGTCGGCCATCGCCGAAGGCGACCTGACCGCGCGCATGCACGGCGACTACCAGGGCGTGTTCGCACGCATGCGGGACGACGCCAACACCACCGTCGCGCAGCTGACCAAAATCGTCGGCCAGATCCAGGCCAGCGCGTCCAGCATCACCCTCGCCGCCGGCGAGATCGCCTCAGGCAACAGCGACCTGTCGCGCCGTACCGAGCAGCAGGCCGCCAATCTGGAAGAAACCGCCGCGTCGATGGAGGAACTGACCTCCACCGTGCGCCAGAACGCCGAGCACGCCCGCCAGGCCAATCAGCTGGCGATCGGCGCGCAGGGTGTTGCTTCTCAAGGCGGCAGCGTGGTCGGCCAGGTGGTCAACACCATGTCGGCCATCGAAGCCTCGTCGAAGAAGATCGCCGAGATCATCTCGGTCATCGACGGCATCGCCTTCCAGACCAACATCCTGGCGCTGAACGCCGCAGTGGAAGCCGCACGTGCCGGCGAACAGGGCCGTGGCTTCGCCGTGGTCGCCAGCGAAGTGCGTACCCTCGCCCAGCGCTCGGCCGCCGCGGCCAAGGAGATCAAGGGCCTGATCGATGATTCGGTCGGCAAGGTCGCCGAAGGCTCCAGCCTGGTGCACCAGGCCGGCAGCACCATGGGCGAGATCGTCGCCTCGGTGCAGCGCGTGACCGACATCATGGCCGAGATCTCCGCGGCTTCGCAGGAGCAGTCGGCCGGCATCGAGCAGGTCAACCAGACCGTGGTGCAGATGGACGAAACCACCCAGCAGAATGCTGCGCTGGTGGAAGAAGCCACCGCTGCCGCACGTGCGATGGAAGAACAGGCTGGCCAGCTGGCCGACGCCGTGGCGATCTTCCGCCTGGACAACCAGGTCTCGGCCGCGATGAAGGCCGTGGCCGCGCGTGTCGAGCCGGTGCATGTTGCCGCCGCCGTGGCGCGTCCGCGGCCGGCTCCGACGCCAGCACCGGTTCGCCGCACCGGCAGCAACGCCAACACCTTCGTCGCCAGCGACAGCGACTGGCAGGAATTCTGAGACCCACCCGCGGCGGCTTCGGCCGCCGCCTCTGCCGATGGACACGTCCCCCGTGCAAAGTCCTACTCCCATCGTCACCGGCCCACGCGAATTCGAGTTCGCCGACCGTGATTTCCGCCGCGTCTGCGACCTGATCTACCAGCGCGTGGGCATTGCCCTCGCCCCGGCAAAGCGCGACATGGTCTATGGCCGCCTGTCGCGCCGCCTGCGCACGCTGGGCATGCGCAGCTTCCAGCAGTATCTGGACCATCTGGAGCAGGAAGACGGTGACGAGTGGCAGGCGTTCACCAACGCACTGACCACCAACCTGACCTCGTTCTTCCGTGAGCCGCACCACTTCGACAAGCTGCGCGAGGAGCTGCAGCAGCGCTCCAGCCGCACGCCGCTGCTGCTGTGGTCGTGCGCCGCCTCCACCGGCGAAGAGCCCTACTCGATGGCGATCACCGCCTGCGAAGCCTTCGGCACGCTGAAGCCACCGGTACGCATCATCGCCACCGACGTCGATACCCAGGTGCTGGCCACGGCCGGCCGTGGCGTCTACAACATCGACCGCGTCACCAGCCTCGATCCGGATCTGCGCCGCCGCTACTTCCAGCGCGGCAGCGGCCCCAACGAGGGCCAGTGCCGCGTGTTGCCGGCGCTGCGCGAGTTGATCGAGTTCCGCCCATTGAACCTGCTCGCCCCGCGCTACGACGTCGGCGGCCCGTTCGACGCGCTGTTCTGCCGCAACGTGATGATCTACTTCGACAAGCCGACCCAGCGCGCGATCCTGGGCCGGCTGGTGCAGCACCTGTCCGACGATGGCCTGCTCTACACCGGCCACTCGGAGAACTACCTGCATGCCGCCGACCTGATCCAGCCCTGCGGACGCACCCTGTACCGCCGTGCGGCAAAGGCAGGCGCATGAACGCATCGCTGCGCACCGATGATGTGATGCGTTACCAGGACGCGCGCTTCAAGACCATTGCGGCCAAGCTGCTGCCGACCCAGTACCTGGTGGTCGATGACACCACTGCGCTGACCACCACGCTGGGTTCCTGCGTGGCGGCCTGCCTGCGCGACCCTGTGCTGAAGATCGGCGGCATGAACCACTTCCTGCTGCCCGAAGGCAACGCCGGCGACGGAGCACCCGCGCGCTACGGCAGCTATGCGATGGAACTGCTGATCAACGACATGCTCAAGCGCGGCGCACACCGCAAGCGCATCGAAGCCAAGGTGTTCGGTGGTGCCAACGTGCTGAAGGGTTTCACCAGCAACCCGGTCGGCACCCGCAACGCCGAGTTCGTGCGCCAGTACCTGCAGGCCGAGCACATCCCGATCATCGCCGAGGATCTGTGCGGCATCCATCCGCGCAAGATCTGGTTCTTCGCCGATACCGGCCGCGTGGTGGTGCAGCGCCTGCCGCATGCCCATGAAGCCGAAGTGGCCGCGACCGAATCGGCCGTGCGTGCACGCCTGTCCAAGGCCCCGGTCACCGGTGGCGTGGAGCTGTTCGAATGACCCTGACCGGCAACGCCCCCTGCCGGGTCCTGATCGTCGACGACTCCGCCGTCGTGCGCCAGATGCTCACGGAAATCCTGTCCAGCGATCCGTCCATCGACGTGGTCGGCACCGCCGCCGACCCGCTGCTGGCGCGCGAGAAGATCAAGCGCCTGGCCCCGGACGTGATCACCCTGGACGTGGAAATGCCGCGCATGGACGGCCTGGCGTTCCTGGAAAACCTGATGCGCCTGCACCCGCTGCCGGTGGTGATGATCTCCTCGCTGACCGAACGCGGCGCCGACACCACCCTGCAGGCACTGGCGTTGGGTGCTGTGGATTTCGTCTCCAAGCCGAAGCTGGACGTGGCGCGCGGCCTGCAGGCCTACGCCGACGAGATCATCGCCAAGGTGAAGATGGCGGCGCGCTCGCGTGTGCGCCCGCTGGTGCGTGCCGCCCTGCCCAAACTGACACTGGACGCCGCCCCGGCGATGCGTCCCGCCACGCCCCAGTTCCGCACCACCGACCGCCTGATCGCGATCGGCTCGTCGGCCGGTGGCACCGAGGCCCTGCGCGTGGTGCTGGAAGGCATGCCCGCCGATGGCCCGGCCGTGGTGATGACCCAGCATCTGCCGGCCAGCTTCAGCACGGCCTTCGCCGAACGACTGGATCGCCATTCCGCCATGGCAGTGCGTGAGGCCAGCGACGGCGAAGCAGTGCTGCCCGGCCACGCCTACCTGCCACCGGGTGGCAAGCACCTGCGCATCATCCGCGACGGTGCACGCTGGCGCTGCCGGGTCGACGACGGCCCGGCAGTGAACCGGCACAAGCCCGCGGTGGACGTGCTGTTCCGCTCGGTCGCGCAGAACGCCGGCGGCAACGCCATCGGCGCCATTCTCACCGGCATGGGCGATGACGGCGCCCGTGGCCTGCTGGAGATGCGCCAGGCCGGCGCCCCGACGCTGGTGCAGGACGAGGCCACCAGTGTGGTCTGGGGCATGCCCGGTGCCGCCTTCAAGCTCGGCGCTGCCGAAGAGCAGGTGCCGCTGGAGCGGATTGCCGAGCGGTTGCTGGCCCTCGCCCGCGGCTGACAGGCCTCTGTAGAGCCGAGCCCACGCTCGGCTCTGCACCCTGCTGGACACCTCCAAGAGACGTCAGGCGCAATTGCCGATCCGCCGGCAGCACCTTCGACCATTGATGTTTCAACGGCGCTGCTCGAGGCTGGACCCTGCCGCAAGCCATGCGCGCCAAACGGGAGGCCCGCAGGACACCGACTTGGAGCGCGGCTGGAGCGGGTCGTATAGTCAGGTATCGCACAGCAATGGAACGCCGATGAACGTTACCCCGCAAGGCCGCGCTGCTCGGGTACGCAGGGAGGGATGTCCGGGTAACGGGCAATACCCACTGCGCAACCTGTCGCATTTGCCCGGATGGGGCGCCGTCGTTCGTGATGAGACCGCATGTTCCAGGGATCAAGGAAAATCCTGCAGCGACATGGACCGCTCATGCTGAAAGTTCTCCCGACCCTTGCTCACGTTTGGTTGATCGCCTCGATCACAATGGCCGTTCCGGGCTGCAACAAGGAACGCTCATACCCGGTCTATCGCGAGAATCCGGCGCCAAAGGATGCGCTGCCGATTGTGATTCGGGTCCATGATGCACCCGTGGATGTCCCCGTTCCTTCGGTCTTCGTCACGTATGAGATAGACCCACTCTGTCTCCCTCCGGTCAACAATTGGGAGGGGGTGCAGTACGAGCCGAACCAGCACAAGGTTGAGCTTCAGGCACAGCGCCTCAGTGCCACTGAATTCAGCAGTGTTGTATTCAACGATGGCATGGAAGTTGCCGACTATTACGGTCGCGGCCCGTGCACTTGGACACCCGTGCTCGTGGAAGCTTCATTCGCCTTCATCATCGATGATCGCCCTATCCAAGCAACCGCATGGACTTCATTCACAAAGCTTGAAACCGAGAAACTCGCTACTACCTACGTACATCGCGCCTTACGCCCCATGACTTCAGGGGGATCGCCAGAGTGGACGCCTACCGAGCCTTCGACTTGGTACGAGAAGATGCCTCAAGATAAGCGAAAGGATTACTTCCCAATCGAAATCTCCACACGGACTGAAGGAACAGCCCAATGAATCCTGGAGCAAATGCAGCCCTCTCAGATCATGTCTACAAGGATCCGCTCCCTGCGCCCAAGGCCATTGTTACCATTGCCGGGACGGAATATCGTGTATTGGCCAGCCTAAACTCCGCCACCGGCTACCAAGGCGTCATTTACCATAATCTCGAATCCAAAGAAGTAATCGTCACCCATCGCGGTACCGAGTTTGATCGCCAGCCTCTGATTGACGGCGGCATCGACGCTGCGATGGTCACCGCAAGAGTCAACGCACAACTCGGTGATGCCCTCGCACTGACCAAGCAGGCGATCGATCTGGCTAAAGAGAATGGGTATGGTCCGGTGTACGTCACCGGCCACTCGCTGGGCGGCGCGCTCGCCCAGATCACTGCACACCACTACAACCTCCCCGGCAACGCATTCAATCCTTACGGTGCTGCCGGGCTGGCGTATCGCCTTCCTGAGGGCCAGCCGGCCAACGCGGCGCCCTTCACCAACCATGTGATGGCAGGCGACCTGGTCAGTGCGGGCGGTCCTCATTACGGCAAGGTCGAGATG
Source organism: Stenotrophomonas sp. STK17_22 (assembly GCF_051983905.1). Taxonomy (NCBI): domain Bacteria; kingdom Pseudomonadati; phylum Pseudomonadota; class Gammaproteobacteria; order Lysobacterales; family Lysobacteraceae; genus Stenotrophomonas; species Stenotrophomonas sp. STK17_22. The sequence goes on along the minus strand of NZ_CP197010.1, from coordinate 2,278,807 downwards.
TATGCGCTGCCCAGGGAACTGGAGGTCCTGCGCAACGCCGAGCACGGCCAGCGCATCGCCTCGCTTGGAACACCTGGGATGAAAAGCGGCCATGTCATGTCCGCCGCGGTGGCGGTCCAGTTGGGCGACTCCCATCGATTGGTTCATTTCCTTGATCGCGTGACCGACAAGGGCCCGGTGCAGTCTGTACTGGACAATCCCCAGGCCCGGATCACAGATCCTGAAGACCTGCGCCGGATTGTCGACTACCGCAGTGATGTTCATCAGTTGCGCGCAGGCGCGACCGTGCTGGTCGGCGGCGGACCTGGCCTGCTGCGCGACGGGGTCAATTACCTGCGCGGTATTGAGGAAGCCGGTGCATATGCCCGCCGCGAGGCTGAAGCGGAGCAGCGGGCCCAGAATGCGCTCAGGCCGGGGGAGCAACTGACCCAGGATGCAACCGACAAGGGCTCGCCCTCTCTCGGCAATCCCGGCTTCTCTCCCAGGAGTCCATTGCAGGAGAGCATTGAGTCAACCTTGGACAAGGCAGGCTTGGATCCCAGGAAGGAAGGCCATCCAGACCATGTGCTCTACCAGCAGATCCGCGATGGTGTATCCGCCGTGGATGCCAGGCACGGGCGCAGCTTCGATGAAACCAGTGAGCGCATGACGGCCAGCCTGCTTGCGACGGCCAAGAGCAGCGGCCTCGAACGCGTTGATCATGTGGTCCTGGGCAGTCCACCCAGCGATGGCTCGGGCCCTCGCCTGTTCGTTGTTCAGGGAGCACCGGGCAATCCGGCACACCTGCGGGCGTCGGTTCCGATCAGCGAGGCAATCAATACGCCGGTAGAGCAGTCGATCGCCAAGGCCGAACAGATTGCGCAGGCACAGCAGGTCGGTCAGCAAGACCACGCCCAGGAGCAGACCCGAACCGCGATGCGCATGGGCTAGGCCACCTGGCCGGGCACAATAAAAACCCGGCTTTCACCGGAGGTTCTTCGTTTCAACGGGTTGCCGGCCAGCGGCCGGCACTACCATGCGTCGTCCGCTCACAAAAAACCCCCGGCGCGAGCCGGGGGCTTTTCGTTACCGCATCAGGCGGCGACGGTCTTGGCCACGTCCTGGTATTCCTCGATCTGGTCGAAGTTCATGTAGCGGTAGATCTCCGCACCATTGGCGTTGATCACGCCGATGTCCGCCATGTACTCCTCCTTGGTCGGGATGCGGCCCAGGCGCGAGCAGATCGCCGCCAGTTCCGCCGAACCCAGGTACACGTTGGTGTTGCGGCCCAGGCGGTTCGGGAAGTTGCGGGTCGAGGTCGACATCGCGGTGGAGCCTTCGCGGATCTGCGCCTGGTTGCCCATGCACAGCGAGCAGCCCGGCATTTCCATGCGTGCACCGGTGGCGCCGAAGGTGCCGTACACGCCTTCCTTGGTCAGCTCCGAGGCATCCATCTTGGTCGGCGGGGCCACCCACAGGCGGGTCGGCAGGTCACGCTTGCCTTCCAGCAGCTTGGCAGCGGCGCGGAAGTGACCGATGTTGGTCATGCACGAACCGATGAACACTTCGTCGATCTTGGCGCCGGCCACTTCGGACAGGGTCTTCACGTCGTCCGGGTCGTTCGGGCAGGCCACGATCGGCTCGTGGATGTCGGCCAGGTCGATCTCGATGACGGCAGCGTATTCGGCATCGGCATCCGGCTCCAGCAGCTCCGGGTTGGCCAGCCACGCTTCCATCTTCTCGATACGGCGCTGCAGCGAACGCGGGTCCTGGTAACCCTCGGCAATCATCCACTTCAGCAGGGTGATGTTGCTGTTGAGGTACTCGATGATCGGCTCCTTGTTCAGGCGCACCGAGCAACCGGCCGCCGAACGCTCGGCCGAGGCGTCGGACAGCTCGAACGCCTGTTCGACCTTCAGCTCCGGCAGGCCTTCGATTTCCAGGATGCGACCGGAGAAGATGTTCTTCTTGCCAGCCTTGGCCACGGTCAGCAGGCCCGACTTGATCGCGTACAGCGGAATCGCGTTGACCAGGTCACGCAGGGTCACGCCCGGCTGCATCTTGCCCTTGAAGCGCACCAGCACCGACTCCGGCATGTCCAGCGGCATCACGCCGGTGGCAGCGGCGAAGGCGACCAGGCCCGAACCGGCCGGGAACGAAATGCCCACCGGGAAACGGGTGTGCGAGTCACCACCGGTGCCGACGGTGTCCGGCAGCAGCATGCGGTTGAGCCAGCTGTGGATCACGCCGTCGCCCGGGCGCAGCGACACGCCGCCACGGGTGGAGATGAACTCCGGCAGGGTGTGGTGGGTCTTCACGTCCACCGGCTTCGGGTAAGCGGCGGTGTGGCAGAACGACTGCATCACCAGGTCGGCCGAGAAGCCCAGGCAGGCCAGGTCCTTCAGCTCGTCGCGGGTCATCGGTCCGGTGGTGTCCTGCGAGCCGACCGAGGTCATCTTCGGTTCGCAGTAGGTGCCCGGGCGCATGCCCTGGCCTTCCGGCAGGCCACAGGCGCGGCCAACCATCTTCTGCGCCAGCGAGAAGCCCTTGCCGGTATCGACCGGCTGCACCGGCAGGCGGAACAGATCGGTCGGGGCCAGGCCCAGCGCTTCGCGCGCCTTGCCGGTCAGGCCTCGGCCGATGATCAGCGGAATGCGGCCACCGGCGCGCACTTCGTCGAACAGCACTTCGGACTTGACCTGGAACTCGGCGATCACTTCACCGTTCTTCAGCGCCTTGCCTTCGTACGGACGCAGCTCGACCACATCGCCGTGCTCCATCTTCGACACGTCCAGCTCGATCGGCAGTGCACCGGCATCTTCCATGGTGTTGTAGAAGATCGGGGCGATCTTCGAACCCAGGCAGACGCCACCGGCGCGCTTGTTCGGGATGAACGGAATGTCATCGCCGGTCCACCACAGCACGCTGTTGGTGGCCGACTTGCGCGAGGAACCGGTGCCGACCACGTCGCCAACGTAGGCGACCAGGTGACCCTTGTTTTTCAGCGACAGGATCTGCTGGATCGGGCCGCGCTTGCCGTCTTCTTCCGGGGTGAACGGCGCGTCGTCGCGCTTGTTCTTCAGCATCGCCAGGGCGTGCATCGGGATGTCCGGGCGGGTGGTCGCGTCCGGCGCCGGCGACAGGTCGTCGGTGTTGGTTTCGCCCGGCACCTTGAACACGGTGACGGTCAGGCTCTGCGGCACTTCCGGGTTGCTGGTGAACCACTCGGCGTCGGCCCAGCTCTGCAGCACGGCCTGGGCGTTGGCGTTGCCGGCCTTGGCCTTTTCCTGCACATCGTGGAAGGCATCGAACACCAGCAGGGTCTTCTTCAGACCGTTGGCGGCGATGGTGCCGACGCTGGCGTCGTCCAGCAGCTGCACCAGCGGGGCAACGTTGTAGCCGCCGAGCATGGTGCCCAGCAGTTCAGTGGCGCGCTCGCGGCTGATCAGCGGGTTCTGCTCGCTGCCCAGGGCGATCGCCGCCAGGTACGAGGCCTTGACCTTGGCCGCGTCATCGACGCCGGCCGGCACGCGGTGGGTCAGCAGGTCGAGCAGGAACTCGGCCTCGCCCTGCGGCGGGTTCTTCAGCAGTTCGATGACATCGGCCGTCTGCTGCGCGCTCAGCGGCAGCGGCGGGATGCCAAGCGCAGCGCGCTCGGCGACGTGGTGGCGGTAGGCTTCCAACATGACAACTCCCGGGTAATGCGTAGGTTGAAAAAAAGTGGGCTCAGGCTTGCGGCACGATCAGCTTCAGGCCCTTGAAGTAGTCGCGGTAAAACGTGTCGTTCCAGGTGATCAGGCCATCGCACTGCAGCAGTGCGTGGGCGCCGACCATGAATTCGTCCAGGCTGCGGCGGCTGCCGCTGCGCTGGCGGTGGCGGCGGTGCATCTCGCCGGCGCGCAGCGCCGACTTGGCTTCCATCGGGTTGAAGTGCACGCCCATTTCTTCCAGCGCTTCGAGCACCTCGGCACCGCCACGCAGCGATGCGCAGACCTCGGCCAGGGTCGCGCCGCAGACCACCACGCGGCCACCGACCAGGCTCTGCCTGAGGATGGCTTCCACGGCATCGGCCTGCGGGCCATTGCTGAGCAGCTCGACCAGCACCGAAGAGTCGACGGCGATCATCACGGCTTATTCCTCGTCACGCACCGCACGTACCGCTGCGTCGGACGATTCGAAACCGTCCAGCGCGAACTTGCCGCGCGCCCGTGAAATGGCATCGTCAACACTCTTGCGCAGGATGATGCGGCTGCCGTCCAGCTCGACCTTCAGCAGCGTGCCCTTGGTCAGGCCGAGGGCATCACGCACCGCCTTGGGCAGGGTGATCTGTCCGCGTTCTGCAACAGTGGCTTCCATCGGTAGGCCCTCCAGAGTATGCACAAATTATACATACTTCCCCGGGCATACTTCCACCCTGAACAGGACCGGCAACCCGCCAGCCCTTGCCTCGCAAAGGATCGGCCACAAACGTGACATACGCCATACACCTTCCCCTGTAGTCTGGAACCGATGCCGCAGGCCGGAACCCGGCCCGGATGAATCCATTCAGCCTGGGGTTCATACTGGGACCACCGGGGCCGTCAGGCCCGCGGCGACCGCAAGCAGGTCCGCCCATGCGCGGGCCACTGCAAGCCATCCGCAAGAAGGAGTTACCCCGCATGAGCGATTCGTTCTCCACCCGCAGCCAGCTGAACGTCGGCGGCAAGACCTACGACTACTTCAGCCTGCCCACGCTGGGCCAGCGCTTCGATATCTCCCACCTGCCCTACTCGATGAAGATCCTGCTGGAGAACCTGCTCCGGCACGAGGACGGCGGCATCACCGTCGGCAAGGACCACATCGAAGCCGTGGCCCGCTGGAACCCGGCGGCCGAGCCGGACACCGAAATCGCCTTCATGCCGGCGCGCGTGGTCCTGCAGGACTTCACCGGCGTGCCCTGCGTGGTCGACCTCGCCGCAATGCGCGACGCGGTGGTCAAGCTCGGCGGCTCGCCTGAGCAGATCAACCCGCAGATTCCCTCCGAACTGGTCATCGACCACTCGGTGCAGGTCGACGTGTTCGGCAAACCGGACGCGCTGGACCTCAACGGCAAAATCGAGTTCCAGCGCAACCAGGAACGCTACGGCTTCCTGCGCTGGGGCCAGAAGGCCTTCGACAACTTCAAGGTAGTGCCGCCGAACACCGGCATCGTCCACCAGGTGAACCTGGAGAACCTGGCCCGCGTGGTGATGACGGCGGACAAGGACGGCAAGGCGGTCGCCTACCCCGATACCGTGTTCGGTACCGACAGCCACACCACCATGATCAACGGCATCGGCGTGCTGGGCTGGGGCGTGGGCGGCATCGAAGCGGAGGCGGCCATGCTCGGCCAGCCGTCGTCGATGCTGATCCCGCAGGTGGTCGGCTTCAAGCTGACCGGCAAGCTGCCCGAGGGCGCCACCGCCACCGACCTGGTGCTGACCGTCACCCAGATGCTGCGCAAGCTGGGCGTGGTCGGCAAGTTCGTCGAGTTCTACGGTGACGGCCTGCAGCACCTGCCGCTGGCCGACCGTGCCACCATCGGCAACATGGCCCCGGAGTACGGCGCCACCTGCGGCATCTTCCCGATTGACGCCGAGTCGCTGAACTACCTGCGCCTGTCCGGCCGCAGCGAAGAGCAGATCGATCTGGTTGAAGCCTATGCCAAGGCGCAGGGCCTGTGGCACGAACCGGGCAGCCCGCACGCGCAGTACAGCACCACGCTGGAACTGGACATGGGCACGGTGAAGCCGTCGCTGGCCGGCCCGAAGCGCCCGCAGGACCGCGTGCTGCTGGAAGACGTGCAGAAGAACTACCGCGAAGCCCTGGTCGGCATGACCGCCAACCGTGACAAGCGCAGCGACGACGTCTCGTCGTTCGTCAATGAAGGCGGCGGTGCCGCAGTCGGCAACGAGCAGCTGGCCAAGGGCTTCGCCGATATCGAGATCGAGAACCGCAAGGTGCGGCTGAAGGACGGTGCGGTGGTCATCGCCGCCATCACCTCGTGCACCAACACCTCCAACCCGGCGGTGATGATCGGCGCCGGCCTGCTGGCCCGCAATGCGGCCGCCAAGGGCCTGAACCGCCAGCCGTGGGTCAAGACCTCGCTCGGGCCGGGTTCGCGTGTGGTCACCGACTACCTGGAAAAGGCCGGTGTACTGAAGGAGCTGGAGAAGATCGGCTTCTACGTGGTCGGCTACGGCTGCACCACCTGCATCGGCAACTCCGGCCCGCTGCCGACCGAAGTCAGCGCCGGCATCGCCACCGGCGACCTGGTCGTCACCTCGGTACTGTCCGGCAACCGCAACTTCGAGGGCCGCGTGCACCCCGAAGTGAAGATGAACTACCTGGCCAGCCCGCCACTGGTGGTGGCCTACGCCATCGCCGGCACCACCGACATCGACCTGACCACCCAGCCGCTGGGTACCGGCAGCGATGGCCAGCCGGTGTTCCTGCGCGACATCTGGCCGAGCAACAAGGAAATCGGCGACGTCATCGCCGCCACCATCGGCCCGGAGATGTTCAAGCAGAACTACGCCGATGTGTTCAAGGGTGATACCCGCTGGAACACCATCGCTTCTCCGGACGGCAACCTGTACGAGTGGAGCGATGCCTCTACCTACATCAAGAACCCGCCGTACTTCGATGGCATGACCATGCAGACCGGCAGCATCGACGATGTGCACGGTGCACGCGTGATGGGCCTGTTCGGTGATTCGATCACCACCGACCACATCTCCCCGGCCGGCAACATCAAGAAGGACTCGCCGGCAGGCCGCTTCCTGCAGGAACGCGGCGTGCAGCCGGCCGACTTCAACAGCTACGGCAGCCGCCGCGGCAACGATGACGTGATGGTCCGCGGCACGTTCGCCAACATCCGCATCAAGAACCTGATGTTCGGTGGCGAGGAAGGCGGCAACACCCTGTACTACCCGGCCGGCGGCGGCCAGCCGGAGAAGCTGGCGATCTACGATGCAGCCATGAAGTACAAGGCTGACAAGGTGCCGCTGGTGGTGTTGGCCGGCAAGGAATACGGCACCGGCTCGTCGCGTGACTGGGCGGCCAAGGGCACCCTGCTGCTGGGGGTGAAGGCGGTCGTGGCCGAGAGCTTCGAGCGCATCCACCGCTCCAACCTGGTCGGCATGGGCGTGCTGCCGCTGCAGTTCCGCAACGGCGAGAACGCACAGAGCCTGGGCCTGGACGGTTCGGAAGTGATCGACATCACCGGCCTGCAGGACGGTGCCAGCAAGCGCGCTACGGTCACCGCGACCAAGGCCGACGGCACCAAGAAGACCTTCGAAGTCTCGGTGATGCTGCTGACCCCGAAGGAAGTCGAGTACTTCCGCCATGGTGGCCTGCTGCAGTACGTGCTGCGCCAGTTGGCAGCCAAGTAACTGGTAGCGCCGGGCCATGCCCGGCGGATCCCGGAAGCAAACGCAAAGGGCCGGATCCTCACAGATCCGGCCCTTTGCTTTGGCGTTCGCCGGGCATGGCCCGGCGCTACCTACCGCCGCGGGGCGTCCGGGTCGGTGCGCAGGGCCTTCAGCAGGCCCCACATGTAGAACGCCAGGGTGAACGAGAACGGCAGGCCGCACAGCACCACCGCGGTCTGCATCGCACTGAAGTTGCCGGCCAGCAGCAGGCCGACGCTGGCCACGGTGATGCCGGCCGCCCAGAACACGCGCAGCCAGATCGGCGCGTCGTGGCCATCCTCCACGCCGTCGTCAACGCGACGGGTGCACAGGTTGGCGATCATCAGCGTGCCCGAATCGACCGGAGTCAGGAACAGCACGAAGCCGATGACCACTGCGGCGCCGGCCACGTACGGCGCGGCGGGCAGGTACTCCAGCAGCTTGAACAGCGTCATCGCCGCATCATGCTGGGCCACGTCCCCCAGGATCGCCTGGCCGTGGTTGAGCACCAGGTCGATGGCGGTGTTGCCGAAGATCGACAGCCAGGCCAGGGTGAAGCCGAGCGGGATCAGCAGCACGCCCATGATCACTTCGCGGATGGTGCGACCACGCGAGATGCGCGCCACGAAAAGACCGACGAACGGCGCCCAGGCGATCCACCACGCCCAGTAGAACAGCGTCCACGAGCCCATCCACTCACGGCCCTTCGGGTCGTTGAGGTACATGTCGAAGCTCTTGCGCACGAATGCGCCGAGATAATCGCCGGTGTTCTGGATCAGACCATCGAACAGGTGCAGGGTCGGGCCGGTGACCAGCACGAACAGCAGCAGGCCGCACAGCAGGCGCACGTTGAGGTTGGAGAGCCAGGCAATGCCCTTCTCCACACCCGCCACCACGCCGATGGTGGCCACCACCATCATCACCAGCACGATTGCCACCAGCACCTGCGGCGTATCCGGAATGTGGAACAGGTAGACCAGGCCGGACTGCACCACCAGCGCGCCGATGCCGAGGTTGGTCACCATCGAGATCAGCGTGGCAAGGATGCCGAAGCCATCGACCATGTCGCCGATGCGGCCATGGATGCGCTCACCGAAGATCGGGTACAGCGCCGAGCGCAGCGCCAGCGGCAGGTCGCGGCGGTAGGCGAAATAGCCCAGCGCCACGCCGACCAGCGCATACAGCGCCCAGCCGTGCAGGCCCCAGTGCAGGAAGGTCAGCACCATCGCCTCGCGGCCGGCGGCCACGGTCCCGCCGGGCTGCCCGGGCGGATTGAGGAAGTGGTCCAGCGGCTCGTAGGCGCCGTAGTACAGCAGCGCGATGCCGATGCCGGCCGAGAACAGCATCGACACCCAGGCCACGTAACCGAACGCCGGTGATTCCTCGTTGTGGCCCAGGCGGATGCGGCCATACGGTGAGAACGCCAGCCACAGCACGAAGCCCAGGCACAGCACGATCAGCAGCATGTACCACCAGCCGAACGCCGCCGAGACTTCGGCCTGCGCCCACTGCAGCCAGTGCTCGCTGCTTTCGGGATAAAGAACGGTGAGCAGCCCGAGGATGCCGATCGACACCGAAGAGCTGAAGAAGACAAAACGGTTCAAGCGCAGGGGCGAACGCTTGGGATGAGCCAGGGAAGACATGGGGTCGTCTCATCAAGTCCGAGGGGGCACATGGGCGGGGCCGGACCGGTAAACCGGGCCCATGGCGTGGGGCGCGAGCGCATCCTAGGGTTTATTGATTGAACGTTCAATCAATAAAAAGCATAATGGCGGACAGCCCGATCCTTCGGGTCGCAATCCGTGGAGAGACAATGCCGAAGAAAGGCGTGGAACCGGTACGGCGCGAGCAGCTGATCCGGGCCACTTTCCAGACCATCGACGAGATCGGCATGGCCGATGCGACCGTCGCCACCATCGCGAAGAAAGCAGGGCTGTCCAGCGGCATCGTCGCCCACTACTTCGGCGACAAGGACGGCCTGCTCAATGCTGCAATGCGGCAGATCCTGCGTGAACTGAAGGACGCGGTCGCCCGCTACCGTGCCGACGCTGGCGATGACCCGCGCGAGCAGCTGCGCGCCATCGTCGACGGCAACTTCGACGACAGCCAGATCAACGGCACCGCGATGCGCGTCTGGCTGACCTTCTGGGCCGCCAGCATGCACCAGCCGGAACTGGCCCGGCTGCAGCGCGCCAACGACCAGCGCCTGTTCTCCAACCTGTGCCACCAGTTCAACCGCCTGCTGCCCCACCCGCAGGCCCGCCTGGCCGCCCGTGGCCTGGCCGCGATGATCGACGGCCTGTGGCTGCGCGGCAGCCTGGTCGGCGGCCAGTTCAACGCCGAGAAGTCCCGGCGCATTGCTTACGGCTACATCGACTTCCAGTTGCAGGCTGTCGCGCTATAAGCGCTTCAGCACCCGCCCCCTTCCAAGGAGTACGCCCCATGACCACCCTGCCCGTCCAACAGCTCTACATCCACGGCCAGCGCGTCGATGCCACCAGCGGCAAGACCTTCAAGACCGTGAACCCGGCCACCGGTGACGTGATCGCTGAAGTGCAGGTCGCCAGCCAGGCCGACGTCGAACGCGCCGTGCAGAGCGCGGCCGAAGGCCAGAAGGTGTGGGCGGCGATGACTGCCATGGAGCGTTCGCGCATCCTGCGCCGCGCCGTCGAGATCCTGCGCGAGCGCAACGACGAACTGGCCCACCTGGAAACCCTGGACACCGGCAAGGCACTGGCCGAAACCACCACCGTGGACATCGTCACCGGTGCCGACGTGGTCGAGTACTACGCCGGCCTGGCCACCGCCATCGAAGGCATCCAGCTGCCGCTGCGCGAATCGAGCTTCTTCTACACCCGCCGCGAGCCGCTGGGCGTGGTCGCCGGCATCGGCGCCTGGAACTACCCGATCCAGATCGCCATGTGGAAGTCGGCCCCGGCCCTGGCCGCCGGCAATGCGATGGTGTTCAAGCCGTCCGAAGTGACCCCGCTGACCGCGATCCGCCTGGCCGAGATCTACACCGAAGCCGGTGTGCCGGCCGGCGTGTTCAACGTCGTGCAGGGCCCGGGCCGCGAGATCGGCCAGTGGCTGACCGAGCACCCGGTGATCGAGAAGATCTCCTTCACCGGCGGCGTCGCCACCGGCAAGAAGGTCATGGCCAGCGCCGCATCCTCGTCGCTGAAGGAAGTGACCATGGAGCTGGGCGGCAAGTCGCCGCTGGTGATCTGCGATGACGCCGACCTCGACCGCGCCGCCGACATCGCGGTGATGGCCAACTTCTTCAGCTCCGGCCAGGTCTGCACCAACGGCACCCGCGTGTTCGTGCCGCGCAGCATGCTGGCCGCGTTCGAAGCCGCCGTGGTCGAGCGCGTCAAGCGCATCCGCATCGGCGACCCGATGGCCGCCGAGACCAACTTCGGTCCGCTGACCAGCTTCCCGCACATGGAAAACGTGCTGCGCTACATCGAAAGCGGCAAGGCCGAAGGCGCTCGCCTGCTGACCGGCGGCGGCCGTGCCACCGAAGGCGCGCTGGCCAATGGCGCCTACGTGCTGCCGACCGTGTTCTCCGACTGCCGCGATGACATGACCATCGTCAAGGAAGAGATCTTCGGGCCGGTGATGAGCATCCTTGCCTACGACGACGAAGACGAAGTGGTGCGTCGTGCCAACGACACCACCTTCGGCCTCGCCGCCGGCGTGGTCAGCAAGGACATCAGCCGCGCCCATCGCATCATCCACCGCCTGGAAGCCGGCATCTGCTGGATCAACACCTGGGGCGAATCGCCGGCCGAAATGCCGGTCGGCGGCTACAAGGAATCCGGCGTCGGCCGTGAGAACGGCATTTCCACCCTCGGCCACTACACCCGCATCAAGTCTGTGCAGGTGGAACTGGGCGACTACGCCAGCGTGTTCTGATCGGCGCGCCGCGAGCGCGCACCTTCGTCCGGCCACTGCGCCGATCCGACATTCCGCCGGGACGCCTGCACGCAGCGCGCCCCGGCCTGCAGGAGACACCCATGAGCACCGATAACGAGTACGACTACATCATCATCGGCGCCGGTTCGGCCGGCAACGTGCTGGCCACCCGCCTCACCGAAGATGCCGATGTCAGCGTGCTGCTGCTGGAAGCCGGTGGCCCGGACTACCGGCTCGACTTCCGTACCCAGATGCCGGCGGCGCTGGCCTTCCCGCTGCAGGGCAAGCGCTACAACTGGGCGTACAAGACCGATCCCGAGCCCTTCATGAACAACCGCCGCATGGACTGCGGCCGTGGCAAGGGGCTGGGTGGCTCGTCGCTGATCAACGGCATGTGCTACATCCGCGGCAACGCGATGGACTACGACAACTGGGCCAGCATGCCGGGCCTGGAAGACTGGACCTACCTGGACTGCCTGCCGTACTTCCGCAAGGCCGAAACCCGTGACATCGGCCCCAACGACTACCACGGTGGCGACGGCCCGCTGCGCGTGACCACGCCGAAGGCCGGCAACAACGAGCTGTTCGCCGCGATGGTCGAGGCCGGCGTGCAGGCCGGCTACCCGCGCACCGACGACCTCAACGGCTACCAGCAGGAAGGCTTCGGCCCGATGGACCGCACGGTGACCCCGAAGGGCCGTCGTTCCAGCACCGCCCGCGGCTACCTGGACCTGGCCAAGCCGCGCCCGAACCTGACCATCGTCACCCACGCGCTGACCGACCGCATCCTGTTTTCGGGCAAGCGTGCGGTGGGCGTGCAGTGGCTGCACAACGACCAGCCGCAGCGTGCCACCGCCCGCCGCGAAGTGCTGCTGTGTGGCGGCGCCATCGCCTCGCCGCAGATCCTGCAGCGCTCGGGCGTCGGCCCGGCCGACCTGCTGCGCAGCCTGGACATCGACCTGGTGCACCACCTGCCGGGCGTCGGCGCCAACCTGCAGGATCACCTGGAGATGTACCTGCAGTACGAGTGCAAGAAGCCCGTCTCGCTGGCCCCGGCTCTGAAGCTGTACAACCAGCCGGCAATCGGTGCCGAGTGGCTGTTCCTGGGCACCGGCATCGGCGCCAGCAACCAGTTCGAGGCCGGTGGCTTCATCCGCAGCGACGCCGAATTCGACTGGCCGAACCTGCAGTATCATTTCCTGCCGGTGGCGATCAATTACAACGGCTCCAACCCGATCAAGGCACACAGCTTCCAGATGCACGTCGGTTCGATGCGCTCGCCCAGCCGCGGCCGCATCCACGTGCGTTCGAAGGATCCGCGCGAACATCCGAGCATCCTGTTCAACTACATGTCGCACGACCAGGACTGGCGCGAGTTCCGCGCGGCGATCCGCATCACCCGCGAGATCTTCGCGCAGCCGGCACTGGCACCGTACAGCGGCCGCGAGATCTCCCCCGGCAGCGCGCTGCAGACCGATGCGCAGATCGATGCGTTCGTGCGCGAGCATGCCGAGACCGCCTACCACCCGTCGTGCTCGAACAAGATGGGCCATGCCGATGACCCGATGGCGGTGGTCGACGGCCAGGGTCGCGTGCACGGCCTGGAAGGCCTGCGCATCGTCGATGCCTCGATCATGCCGCAGGTGGTGACCGGCAACCTCAACGCACCGACCATCATGATGGCCGAGAAGCTGGCCGACGTGATCCGCGGCCGCACCCCGCTGGCCCGCAGCACCGCGCCGTACTACAAGGCCAACGGCGCACCGGTACGCAAGCAGGGCTGACGCAAGCGCCCCGCTTGGGGCCACGGTAGTGCCGGCCGCTGGCCGGCATCCACCGGAATCCCGATCGAGCGCAGATGCCGGCCAGCGGCCGGCATTACCAAGCAAAGAGGCCCTTCGGGGCCTCTTCGCGTTTTCCCTACGGCGGGGTATGCTGCAATGAACGGCCATTGTGGATACGCTCAGGGCCGTAACCTAAAACATCACGATTCCTGGAGGGGGAATATGAGTCTGGATCGTCCCTGGCTGCAGAGCTATCCGAAAGGCGTTCCCGCCGAAATCGACGTCAACGAATTCCATTCGGTCGCCTCGGTCTTCGACGCTTCCATCGCGAAATTCCGCGACCGTCCCGCCTACTCCAGCTTCGGCAAGGTCCTCACCTATGGTGAGACGGACGCGCTGGTCACCCAGTTCGCCGCCTACCTGCTGGGTGAGCTCAAGCTCAAGAAGGGTGACCGCGTCGCCCTGATGATGCCCAACTGCCTGCAGTACCCGGTGGCCACCTTCGGCGTGCTGCGCGCCGGCCTGACCGTGGTCAACGTCAACCCGCTGTACACCGCGCGCGAACTCAAGCACCAGCTGGTTGATGCCGGCGTCAGCGCCCTGGTGGTGGTCGACAACTTCGGCGACACCGTCGAACAGGTCATCGCCGATACGCCGGTCAAGCACGTGGTCACCACCGGCCTGGGCGACCTGCTCGGCGCCAAGGGCGCGATCGTCAACTTCGTGCTGAAGTACATCAAGAAGATGGTGCCCAACTACCACATCAAGGGCGCCGTCCGCTTCAAGCAGGCGCTCAAGCTGGGCAGCCGCCACGCGCTTCCGCCGGTCGAGATCGACCACGACGACATTGCCTTCCTGCAGTACACCGGTGGGACCACCGGCGTGGCCAAGGGTGCGATGCTGACCAACCGCAACCTGATCGCCAACATGCAGCAGGCGTCGGCGTGGCTGTCCACCTCGGGCATCGAGCCGGGCAAGGAAGTGATCATCACTGCCCTGCCGCTGTACCACATCTTCGCGTTGACCGCGAACGGGCTGGTCTTCATGAAGTTCGGTGGCTGCAACCACCTGATCACCAACCCACGCGACATGAAGGGCTTCGTCAAGGAGCTCAAGGGCACCCGCTTCACTGCCATCACCGGCGTCAACACGCTGTTCAACGGCCTGCTCAACACCCCGGGCTTCGACGAGATCGACTTCTCTTCGGTCAAGTTCACCCTGGGCGGCGGCATGGCGGTGCAACGTGCCGTGGCCGAACGCTGGAAGAAGGTCACCGGCGTGACCCTGGTCGAAGCCTATGGCCTGACCGAGACCTCGCCCGCGGCCTGCATCAATCCGCTCACCCTGCCCGAGTACAACGGTGCCATCGGCCTGCCGATCCCGTCCACCGATGCCTGCATCAAAGACGACAACGGCAACATCCTGGCGCTGGGCGAAGTGGGCGAGCTGTGCATCAAGGGCCCGCAGGTAATGAAGGGCTACTGGCAGCGTCCGGAAGAAACCGCCACCGCCATCGATGCGGACGGCTGGCTGCACACCGGCGACATGGCGAAGATGGACGAACAGGGCTTCTTCTACATCGTCGACCGCAAGAAGGACATGATCCTGGTGTCCGGCTTCAACGTGTACCCGAATGAGGTCGAAGACGTCATCGCGATGATGCCGGGCGTGCTGGAAGTCGCCGCCGTCGGTGTCCCGGACGAAAAGTCCGGCGAAGTGGTCAAGGTCGTGATCGTGAAGAAGGACCCGAACCTGACCGCGGAAATGGTCAAGGAACATGCGCGGGCAAACCTGACCGGTTACAAGCACCCCAGAATCGTAGAATTCCGAAAGGAGCTGCCGAAGACCAACGTCGGCAAGATTCTCCGTCGCGAGCTGCGTGATACGCCCGCCCAGTAAGGGTTTCCGGGCAACGGGAGAGTGCAGGGACCCCGCCGGAGACGGCGGGGTCTTTTTATTACCGGAACATGGCCGGTACAGCGCTTGCGGGCGGTTCACGACGGGTGCATAGAATCAGTCGCCGCCGCACGTTCAGCCCGCCCCCTCACTCCTCTCCGTCCGCTCTGCGGTTGGCCGGACGGTCACACGGAGAACGCCCATGTCCGCAGTACGCCCCATCATCACCCGTCCCTCGCAGCACCCTACCCTGCGTATCACCGAAGAACCCGAGCGGGATGTCTACTGGATCCACATGCACGCCAACCTGGTCAACCAGCCGGGCCGGCCGTGCTTCGCCTCGCGCCTGGTCGATGACATCGTCGACTACCAGCGCGAACTGGGCGATCGCCTCAGCGCCTCGCACGCTCTGTCACCCCATGTCGTTCTTGCCTCGGACAGCGACGTGTTCAACCTGGGTGGCGATCTCGAACTGTTCTGCCGCCTGATCCGCGAGGGCGACCGTGCCCGCCTGCTCGACTATGCCCAACGCTGCGTGCGCGGCGTGCATGCCTTCCATGCCGGCCTGGGCACCCGTGCCCAGTGCATCGCCCTGGTCCAGGGCAATGCACTGGGTGGCGGCTTCGAGGCCGCACTGAGCTGCCACACCATCGTCGCCGAGGAAGGCGTGTTGATGGGCCTGCCCGAGGTGCTGTTCGACCTGTTCCCGGGCATGGGCGCCTACTCCTTCCTGTGCCAGCGGATCAGCCCGCGCCTGGCCGAGAAGATCATGCTGGAAGGCAACCTCTACACCGCCAGCCAGCTGAAGGAAATGGGCCTGGTCGACATCGTGGTGCCGGTGGGCGAAGGTGTTGCCGCGGTCGAACAGGTGATCAAGGAAAGCCGGCGCATTCCGCACGCGTGGGCGGCGATGCGTGAGGTCAACGAGATCGCCACCATGGTGCCGCTGCATGAAATGATGCGGATCACCGAGATCTGGGTGGACACCGCCATGCAGCTCGGCGAGAAGTCCCTGCGCACCATGGATCGGCTGGTACGGGCGCAGGCCCGGCGCAATGGCGACCCGTCCTGACCGTCTGGCGGGTCAGGACGGGCTGCGCTCGCTGTCGTCGCGGTGCGATGCTCCCGCACTACGGGCAGCCAACGCATTCCTGCCGTTGCGCAGGGCGGTCGCCAGGCTGCCGAGGCGGGCGTTCCATTCCCCCTTCAGCTGCCAGTCCGCCATGCGCATGATTTCGCCACTGGAGGCGGCAACCTGGACAAGCCCCAGGTTGCTCGCCACCCCGCGCAGGGCGTGGGCGTGCTCGCGGAAATCCTCCCAGGCCTGGCGCTCGCCGCAGCCCTGCAGCTGGCCCATGCTCGCGTCGACGTCCGCCAGGCACTGGTCTATGAACTTGCGTTCGAAGCCATCGCCCATGCCCAGCGACGCCAGCTCGTCCAGCACCGCGGTATCGAGCACGCCATCGCCAACCGGCAATGCCGGCACCGACTGGATGCCGGACTCGGCGCGGGTGTTGGCGGCGACATCGGCCAGCACTTCCAGCAGACGGGTGGCCACCACGGGCTTGGCAAGGAAGGCGCGGGCACCGGCCTGCTCGCAACGCAGGATGGAATCGGGGGTGACGTCCGCGCTCAGCACCATGACCGGAACGTAGGGCATGCCACTGGCCTGCATCACCCGCAACTGCTTGAGCAGGTCCAGTCCGCTCATGCCGGGCATGTGCAGATCGACGATCGCTGCGTCGTAACTGGCCTGCTCCAACGCATCGAGCACTTCGGCGCCGCCATTGACGCAGGTGACCTTGTGGCCGGCCTTCTCCAGCAACCGCTGCAGCACCATGCGGTTGGCTTCGTGGTCGTCGGCCACCAGCACCCGCAGGCTGCGCACGCGCGCACGATGGCGCAGGAAGGGATTGGAGAACGCGATGACATTGCCGGCTTCAGCCACCTCGGACGGAACCGCCGGGGCTGATGAAGTGTCTGCGACGTCCAGCGTGATCTCGACCCAGAACACGCTGCCGCGCGGGCTGTTCGGCGCATAACCGACCTGCCCGCCCATCGACTCAACCAGACCCTTGGCAATGGCGGTGCCCAGACCGGTGCCTTCATGGCGGCGGGCCAGGCCGACATCGCCCTGCTCGAAGGCATTGAACAGCCGGCCGCGCAGCGCCACCGGCACGCCGATGCCGCTGTCGACGATCTCGAATCGCAGGCGCATCCGCTCGCTGCCCAGCACATCGGGGCTGGACACGCGCAGATGCACGTAGCCGCTGTCGGTGAACTTGACCGCGTTACCCATCAGATTGAGCAGGATCTGCTGCAGATGACCGGCATCACCCAGCAGGCGCGGCGGCACGTTGTCATCCACCTGCACGCGATAGTCCAGCGATTTGGAGCGGGTCTGCGGGGTCAGGATCAGGTTGATCGCCTGCAGCACGTCGGCCAGCGCGAACTCGTGCCACTCCACGCGCACCTTGCCGGCTTCGATCGCGGAGATGTCCAGCACCTCTTCCACCAGCGCCAACAGGCTGCGGGTCGAGGCCTGGATGGTGTTCAGGCACTCGCGCTGTTCGTCGTCCAGGCGGGTGGTGGCCAGCACTTCGGTCATGCCGGCCAGCCCGTTCAACGGCGTGCGGAACTCATGGCTCATGTTGGCCAGGAAACGGCTCTTGGCTTCGTTGGCCTGGCGCGCCTCTGCCACCGCCCGGGTCAAGGCATGCAGCAGCGAATCGAAGTACAGCGGAATCGCGCCCAGGCCCAGCAGCAGGCCCCAGCCCAGATAGTCGTGGCCGCGCCAGTACGGCGACAGCATCACCGTGCACAGGAAGGCCAGGCAGCCCATGGCCGTGGCCACGCGCAGGTAGGTGCTGCCGTAGCGCATGCCGTTGCCGATCGTGACCCACAGCATCACCGCATACAGCGGTGCCGCCGGCTCACCCTGGATGGTCATGATCCAGGCCATGCAGGTGTAGTCGGTCAGCATGCCGATCACCCGGCGCACATGCGACACACCCGGATTGACCAGGATCGCGGTCAGCAGGCCGGCGGAAATGGTCAGCTCGAAGGCGAGGATCAGCCACGTCGCAGTAAGTGCCTCACCGCCGCCGCTCAGCGAGCGCCAGCCGAGATAGCTGATGAACAGCGCCGTGATGATGATGCGGATCAGGTTCTGCGCGTGCTCGCTGTCCTCGCGCCCGGACAGGCGTTGCTTGAAGCGTGCCAGCAGCGAGCGCTTGTCGGAGCCAGCGGCGGGAGTCGTATCCATGGTCGGATGTCGCATCCTTCGGCGCAGCAGGGAAGAGCAGCACAACGGTACTGCCAGCAACCCCAACCACAGGGAAATGGCCAGCCCCAGGTTGGCCTGCCAGTAAGGGGTCAACAGCACGGTGGTGCCGAAACTGACCATCGCCAGCACGATGGCAGCGGCCAGGTAACGCGGCCCGAAGCGCAGGCCGTTGCCCACCGTGACCCACATCACCACCGCATACACCCACGCCAGCGGCTCACCCATCTGGATCATGCCGACCGCGATCAGGCCGTAATCGGCCAGCATCCCGGCCACCCGCCGCGGATCGGAGCGCTCCGGCTTCCACAGCAGCCAACCGAACAGCAGCAGCGAAAGTCCCAATCCGGTCAGTACCGTCGCCAGCACGCCCTGGTACTGCTCCAGACGGTGCAGGCGCGCACCGGACAGCAGCACATAGACCAGGATCAGCGAGATCAGCACCACCCGCACGATCGCCTGGCCATGTTCCGAATCCGGACGCTGCGCCAGCCGACGCCTCACGCGTGCGAACAGGTCCTGCATGTCACCCACCCGGTCGCGTCGATGCCGTCGAGTGCTGGGCGCAGATATCCATCAACTGCTGGTGGCCGCGCATCAGCGCATCCACGCAGCGTGGATCGAACAGGCGGCCACGCTGGGCATACAGATAGGCCAGTGTGGCTTCCATGGTCCATGCTTCCTTGTACGGACGGGGTGAGATGAGTGCGTCGAAGACGTCGGCCACGGCGACGATGCGCGCTTCCAGCGGAATCGCCTCACCGACCAGCCCATCCGGGTAGCCGCTGCCGTCGTAACGTTCGTGGTGGCGCAGCGCGATCAATGCGCCGACCTGGATGAAGCGGTTCTGGCTGCCACTGAGCAGCTCATGGCCGATGCGTGGGTGCCGGCGCATGATCGCCAGCTCCTCGTCGTTGAGCTTGCCCTGCTTGAGCAGCACTGCATCGGGAATGGCGATCTTGCCCATGTCATGCAGCGGCGCGGCCATCTCGATCAGGCGCACGTCGTCTTCGGGCAGGCCCAGCTGCTCGGCGATCAGCCCTGCCACGCGCGCCATGCGTTCAAGGTAGGCACTGGTGCCGGCATCACGGAACTCGATCGCCCGCGCCAACCGCGACAGTGTCTCGCGCTCGCGTTCCTCGACCTCGTGCATGCTGGCCAGCAAGCGCTGCTCCAGCGACAACGCGCGTTGCTTCACGTTCTCGGTCTGCTGGCGCAGCTGCAACAGGTTGTAGCAGCGCGCGCGCAGTTCGCGCGGACGGATGGGCTTGACCAGGAAGTCGATGACCCCCGCTTCCAGCGCCGCCTGACGGATCGGCTCGTCGCCGACCACGGTGATCAGGATCACGGGAATGTCGCGATGCTTGGGCAGGCGACGGAAACGGCGGGCGAACTCCAGCCCGTCCATTTCCGGCATGCGGTAATCGAGCAGCAGCAGGTCGACCGGATGCGCCTCGCACCAGGCCAATGCGGTCAGCGGATCACCGAAGTCATACACGCTCAGTTCCGGCGCGATATCTTCGATGACGTGACGCAGCATCGTCCGGGCGGACGTCTGGTCGTCAACAATGACGATGTTCAACGCGTACTCTGCCTGGTTTCTCGACCATGCTGGATCATCAGCAGGCGAGGATACCCTGCCGCTGCGAACGCTCGCACCCTGCATCGGCCTGACTCCCGTGTCATGCGTCCCGGTTCATGATCGTCATCACATTGTGAAGCGGACTCTCCACAATGCGCACTCCCCCTGGCGCCGATCAAGCCACAACAGACGTCAAGGTAGTGCATTAACGATACGCCGAGTGCGGGAGGCGTCAATCGCGCCGTCTCATTTCGCGACGGCGCGCACAAACAGGAGTCAAAAAGACGACTTACTGCTCCGGACGCATGTACGGGAACAGCAGCACGTCACGGATCGAGCTGCTGCCAGTCAGCAGCATCACCAGGCGATCGACGCCGATGCCGAGGCCGCCGGTCGGTGCCATGCCGTACTCCAGCGCACGGATGTAGTCGGCGTCGTAGTGCATGGCCTCGTCGTCGCCACCTTCCTTCGCGGCTACCTGGGCCTGGAAACGCTGGGCCTGGTCTTCCGGGTCGTTCAGCTCGGAGAAGCCATTGGCCAGCTCCTTGCCGTTGACGAACAGCTCGAAGCGGTCGGTGTAGCCCGGATCGTTGTCGTTGGCACGGGCCAGCGGCGAGACCTCCACCGGATGGTCGGTGATGAAGGTCGGCTGGATCAGGGTGTGCTCGACCGTGGCCTCGAAGATCTCCAGCAGCAGCTTGCCCCAACCGTAGGACGGCTTGACGCGGATCTTCAAGCGCTCGCAATGGCGCAGCAGCGCCTCGCGGTCGGTGCAGTCGGCAGCAGAGATTTCCGGGTTGTGGTGGCGCACAGCCTCGTCCATGCGCCAGCGGCGGAACGCCGGGCCCAGGTCGATCTTCGCGCCGTCCCACTCCACTTCGGTGGAACCGTTGACGGTCGTGGCCACGTCACGGATCACACCTTCGGTCAGGTCCATGATCTCGTTGTACGTGGCATAGGCCTCGTACAGCTCCATCATGGTGAATTCCGGGTTGTGGCGGGTGCTGACGCCTTCATTGCGGAAGTTGCGGTTGATCTCGTACACGCGCTCCAGGCCACCCACGGTCAGGCGCTTGAGGTACAGCTCCGGCGCCACGCGCAGGTACAGGTCCAGGTCCAGCGCATTGTGGTGGGTGGTGAACGGCTTGGCCGCCGCGCCGCCGGGGATGTAATGCATCATCGGCGTTTCGACTTCGAGGAAGTCGCGGTTGTCCAGCCACGCGCGCATGGCGCGGATGATCTTCGAGCGCTTGATGAACACCGCGCGCGACTCCGGGGTCACGATCAGGTCGACATAGCGCTGGCGGTAGCGCTGCTCGACGTCGGCCAGGCCATGCCACTTGTCCGGCAGCGGGCGCAGCGACTTGGTCAGCAGGCGGATCGATTCGGCCTTGACCGACAGCTCGCCGGTCTTGGTACGGGTCAGGCCGCCTTCGACGGCGATGATGTCGCCCACGTCCCAGCCCTTGAAGGCGGTGTAGGCATCGCCCAGCACCGTGCCCTGCAGGAACAGCTGGATGCGACCGGACTCGTCCTGGATCTGCGCGAAACTGGCCTTGCCCATGATGCGCTTGGCCATCAGGCGGCCCGCCATCTTCACCTGGCGGCCGTTGCCTTCCAGGGCCTCAGCGGTCCACTGCTCGGCGTCGGCGAATTCTTCCTGCAGGCGGCCGGCGAAGTCCTCGCGACGGAAATCGTTCGGGTACGCGATGCCCTGCCCACGCAGCGTTTTGAGTTTCTCGCGGCGCTCGGCGATCAACTTGTTTTCGTCAACGGGGGGGGTATCGGTAGCTTCGCTCATGGATCTGCGGGAATCGTGTAGTGAGGGGGGATGTTGCGCCCGGCACAGCCGGTTGCCCAGCATACCAAAACCGCCCCGCCCCAGCCCTGGGCCGGGCCCCGGCCCGCTGCCCGGTTGCCGCCAACCTTGGTTGGCGGTCCGCGTGTCGACCAAGGTCGACACCTACCAGGCCCACTGCCCGCCGCCTGGTAGCCGCCAACCTTGGTTGGCGCTCCATCGTGTCGACCAAGGTCGACACCTACCAGGTCCGCTGCCCGCCGCTCTGGTAGCCGCCAACCTTGGTTGGCGGTCCGTGTGTCGACCAAGGTCGACACCTACCGGATTCCGGGGAACCGATGCCCCGGTAGGCGTCAACCGTTCCCGGGGAATGCCTGCCGCAGCTCGTCCACCAGCACCCGCTGGTTCTCCGAGTAGTCGATCGGCACCGATACCAGGTGCACCCCACCCTCGTTGAACGCCGCCTCCAGCGTCGGGATGAACTGCTCGATGGCCGTCACCTCATGCCCCTTGCAGCCATAGGCTTCCGCATACTTCACGAAATCCGGGTTACTGAACGTCATGCCGTAGTCGGTGAAGCCATCCACCGCCTGCTTCCAGCGGATCATCCCGTAGGCGCCGTCGTTGAGAATCAGCACCACCAGGTTCAGGCCCAGCCGCCGCGCGGTCTCCAGCTCCTGGCTGTTCATCATGAAACCGCCATCGCCGCACACCGCCAGCACCCGCCGCTGCGGGTACAGGATCGAGGCCATGATCGCCGACGGCAGGCCCGCGCCCATCGTCGCCAGCGCGTTGTCCAGCAGCAGCGTATTGGCCACCTGGGTGCGGTAATTGCGCGCAAACCAGATCTTGTACATGCCGTTGTCCAGCGCCACGATGCCGTCCGGCGGCATCACCTGGCGCACGTCGTGCACCAGCCGCTGCGGGGTGAATCCAGCTTCCTCGGCTCGGTCAGCCAAGTGTTCCAGAATGGTCGCGCGCAGCGGCAGCAGCGCGTCGGCGTTCGGCACTGCACCTTCGATACGGTCGGCCAACTGGGTCAGCGAACGGCCGATGTCACCGATCACTTCCACCTGCGGGAAGTACACCTGCTCCACCGCCGCCTGCGAATAGCCAATATGGATCACGGTCGGCCCACCCGGGCGCATCACGAACGGCGGCTTCTCGGTGACCTCGTGGCCGATCGTCACGATCACGTCGGCCTGGTCGATCGCCATGTGCACGTAGTCGCGCTCGGTCAGCGCGGCGGTGCCCATGTACAGGCCCGAACCACCGGCCACCGCGCCCTTGCCCATCTGCGTGGTGAAGAATGGAATACCCGCGCGCAGCACGAATGCCGACAACGCTTCGCTGGACTGCGGCCGCGACGCCGCCGAGGCGATCATCAGCAGCGGGCGCTTGGCGTTGCGGATGATCTCCGCCGCGCGGTCCAGTGCTTCCGGACTGGCAATGGGACGATCCACCGCGTGCGGCGGAATCAGCGCTACGTCCCCGACCTCATCGGCCGCGATGTCTTCGGGCAGCTCCAGCAGCACCGGGCCCGGGCGCTCTTCCAGCGCGGTACGGAATGCCTCGCGGACGATGGTCGGAATGGTGCGCGCCGAGACAATCTGCCGCGCCTGCTTGGTCAGCGGCTTCATGGTGCTGACGATGTCGACGATCTGGAAACGCGCCTGCTTGCTGGCGACGATGCCCTTTTGGCCGGTGATCATGATCACCGGCCACGCACCCAGCAGCGCGTAGGCGGCGCCGGTGGTGAAGTTGAGCGCGCCCGGGCCGAGCGTGGCCAGGCACACACCCGGCTTGCCGGTCAGCCGGCCATAAGTCGCCGCCATGAACACGGCCGCCTGTTCGTGGCGGGTGATGACCAGCTCGATGCTGGAATGGCGCAGCGACTCGACCACGTCGAGATTCTCTTCGCCGGGAATACCGAAAATACGCTCGACGCCTTCGTTCTCAAGCGCGGCGACGAGCAGATCTGAACCCTTGGACATTGGAATGCCGTCCTTTTCGCTGGACTGATGATGGATCGTTGCAGGAAGGATGGAAGCTGCGCGTCAACGCTTGTCGAACCACACCGTCTGCGCGTTGACGAATTCGCGGATGCCGAAGTGCGAGAGCTCACGGCCGAAGCCGCTCTTCTTCACGCCACCGATCGGCACGCGCGGGTCAGAGGCGGAGAAACCGTTGACGAACACGCCGCCGGTCTGCAGCCGGCGCGCCAACTGCATGGCCCGTGCGCGGTCGCCGGTCCACAGGTTGCCGCTGAGGCCGAACTCGCTCTGGTTGGCCAGTTCCACCGCATGATCGGCATCACGGGCGCGGCTGATCGAGGCAACCGGACCGAAGGTCTCGGTATCGAAAGCCTGCATGCCCGGCTCCACGTCCGCCAGCACGGTGGGGGCATAGAACGCGCCTGGGCGATCCAGCTGATGGCCGCCGACCAGCAGCTTCGCGCCCGCGTCCACCGAGGCCCGTACCTGCGCGTCCAGCTGCTCCAGCAGGTCCTGGCGTGCCATCGGGCCGATACGGTTGTCGGCTTCACGGCCGTCGCCGATGGTCAGCGCCTGCACCTTCTGGCAGAACTGCGCCACGAACCGGTCGTAGACCGCGTCTTCAACGATGATGCGCTTGCCGGCGATGCAGACCTGCCCGGTGTTCTGGAAGCGCGAAGCCACCGCTGCATCGACGGCAGCGTCCAGATCGGCGTCGGCCAGCACGATGAACGGATCCGAGCCACCCAGTTCCAGCACCACCTT
This sequence comes from Stenotrophomonas sp. STK17_22, assembly GCF_051983905.1. NCBI lineage: Bacteria > Pseudomonadati > Pseudomonadota > Gammaproteobacteria > Lysobacterales > Lysobacteraceae > Stenotrophomonas > Stenotrophomonas sp. STK17_22. Next base: position 2,254,381 of record NZ_CP197010.1, on the reverse strand, counting down.
CTTCAGCGCCTGCCCGGCCTGGGCGGCGATGCTACGGCCGGCGGCCACGCTGCCGGTCAGGGTCACCGCCGCGATGCGGTCATCGGCGATCGCGCGGCTGGTGCCGTCGCGGCTGATGTTGGCGGCGATGAAGGTGCCTTCCGGCAGACCGGCATCGCGCCAGGCGGCGTCGAGCAGCTGCGCGGTACCGACGATGTTCTCGGCCGGCTTAAGCAGGAAGCCGTTGCCGCCCATCAGGATCGGTACCGCCGCGCGCATCACCTGCCAGTAGGGGAAGTTCCACGGCATGATGCCCAGCACCACGCCCAGCGGCAGGTAGGACACGTAGGCCTTGTCGTCGGGCACCTGGGTCGGTTCGTCGCGCAGGAACTGCGCACCGTGGTCGGCGTACCAGTCGCACAGCACGGCGCACTTCTCGATCTCGGCCAGCGATTCGGCCTGCACCTTGCCCATCTCGGCGGTGGCCAGTGCAGCCAGCTTTTCACGGTCACGGCGCAGTACCACCGCCATCGCACGCAGTACGTCTGCACGCTGTTCAAGGCTCTTGGCGCTCCAGGCCGCGAAGCCAACCTGGCCGCGATCCAGGATTGTTTCCAGTTCGGCGTCGGTGGCGAAGGGATGGCTGGCGATCTGCTGGCCGGTGGCCGGATCGCGGGAAATGGCGGTGCTGGGGGCAGCGGACATGCAGGTCTCCTGGTGTCTCGACAACGGGCGGCGGCCCGTCTCCTGCACAGGAATGTGGACCCGATCGACGGGCACAACAAGGCGTCTGCTTATCCTGTGACCTGCAGTTACCTGCCTGAATGGGTTGGGTTGTCCTGGCAGGGCTGCGCCCTGCACCCGCAGAGGCTTCAAACCGAGGCAACGGCAACAGCGTGCATTCCGCGGGATGGCGGGGTGGGTCCGGTTGCGGGGGACGGCGCAAGTACGTCCATGTAGCCTCGGTCGCGCCATCCATGGCGCTCACGCCCCCGCAACCGGACCCACCCCGCCTTCGACAGATTTCCGCGATCTGTCGGAAATGCTCTTGGGGTCAGATCCGTTTTCCGTAGGAAAACGGATCTGACCCCGGAATTTCTTTCGATATCTGACAGATGTGTCGACCAAGGTCGACACCTACCAACAACCGCGCGAAATCTGTAAGAGGCGGGGCGGTGTGGGTTGGCAGGACCGTTGGCGCCATGGATGGCGCCATCGAGCCCCCATGGACGGGTTTACGGCGTGTCCTGCCAACCCACACCGCCCCGCCAACCCACGGATAGCTCGCTGTTGCTGTTGCCGTTGCTTCGGCTTGAAGCAGGTGCAGGGCTGCAAGCCCTGCCGAACAACCCCCTACCTACGCGGCAGGTAGGTAACCAGTGACAGGTCGTGCCGGCTCTCCGGCACCAGCGCCACGTACTGCAGGTCCAGCAACCCGCGCGTGGGGTGGTTCAGCTTCTTCGCACCTTCGTCGAACCGGCGCACGTCGTGCTCCGGCCACCACTGGCGGAACTCCTCGCTGTGCGCAGCGATGTCCTCGGCCAGCGCCAGGAACGGGGCCTTGTCCGGCGCCTGCGCCATCGCCGCGCGGAAGCCGGCCAGCAGGCCGCGGGTCATTTCTTCCCAGTTGAGGATCAACGTGCGGTACGGCGGGTACAGGAACATCAGCCGCAGCGTGTTGCGCTCATGTGGCACCAGCTGGCTGTAGTCCACGAACAGGTCGGCGATGGCCGGGTTCCAGGCCAGAATGTCGTAACGGGTATTGCGCACGTAGGCCGGGATCGGCTGCATGGCCTCGACCAGCTGGCGCAGGCCATCGGTCACTGTCTCATCGGGAGATTCCAGTGGCACACCGTAGCCGGACAGCGCGAACGCATAGGCACGCTCGTCGTCGCTCATGCGCAGTACCTGCGCCAGGCGTTCAAGGAACTCCGGCGAAGCGCGCACTTCGCGGCCCTGTTCGATCCAGGTGTACCAGCTGACGCTGACCCCGATCGCCAGTGCGACTTCCTCCCGCTTCAGGCCCGGGGTACGCCGGCGCCCGGCCGGGAGGCCGAGCGTGGCGGGGTCGACACGGGCACGGCAGGCCTTGAGGAAGCCGCCAAGTTCCTTGCGTTCACTTTCGCTGCGCATCATCGGCCCGTCCTACCCTTTGTAGCGTCGAGCCATGCTCGACGCGTCCGCCAGCTCGCGAAAAACAGCCGAGCATGGCTCGGCTCTACACAAAAACGGTTCAACCACCCTCGGCGTTGAGCGCGAGGGTGACGATCTCCGCGCAGGCACGTCGATCAGGCATCGACACGCTTGGAGCCCACGGCCAGGCCGGCCTTCAGGCTGGCTTCGACGAACTCGTCCAGGTCGCCGTCGAGCACCTTCTGCGTATCCGAACGCTCGATGCCGGTGCGCAGGTCCTTGATACGGCTCTGGTCGAGCACGTAATTGCGGATCTGGCTGCCCCAGCCGATGTCGGACTTGGTGGCTTCCACCGCGTCCTTTTCGGCGTTGCGCTTCTGGATCTCCAGCTCGTACAGCTTGGCGGCCAGCATCTTCATCGCGTTGTCGCGGTTCTGGTGCTGGCTGCGGCCGGTCTGGCAGGCCACGACGATGTTGGTCGGGATGTGGGTGATACGCACCGCCGACTCGGTCTTGTTCACGTGCTGGCCACCGGCACCGGACGAGCGGTACACGTCGGTACGCAGGTCGGCCGGGTTGATGGTGATGTCGATGTTGTCATCGATTTCCGGCGACACGAACACCGAGGTGAAGCTGGTGTGGCGGCGGTTGTCCGAGTCGAACGGCGACTTGCGCACCAGGCGGTGCACGCCGGTCTCGGTCTTCAGCCAGCCGTAGGCATAGTCGCCTTCCACGCGCAGCGTAGCCGACTTGATGCCGGCGACGTCGCCACCGGAGACTTCCATCAGCTCGGTCTTCCAGCCGCGCGATTCACACCAGCGCAGGTACATGCGCAGCAGGATCTCGGCCCAGTCCTGGGCTTCGGTGCCACCGGCACCGGCCTGGATGTCGACGAACGCAGCGGCATTGTCCATCTCGCCGGAGAACATGCGCTGGAACTCCAGCTTCTCGACGTGCGACTGGTGCTTGTCCAGGTCGGCGACCACGGCCAGCGCGGTGTCTTCGTCCTGTTCGGACTCAGCCAGCTCAAGCAGTTCGGTGGCATCAGCCAGGCCGTCCAGCACCGAGGCGATGCCGCCCACGGTCTTTTCCAGGCTGGAACGCTCGCGGCCCAGGTTCTGGGCGTATTCGGCGTTGTTCCAGACGTCGGGGCTTTCCAGCTCCCGCGTTACTTCTTCAAGACGCTCTTTCTTGGCGTCGTAGTCAAAGATACCCCCGAAGCGACAGCACGCGATCGGTCAGATCGGTGATGCGCTGGCGGACAGGATTCAGTTCGATCATGTCGGCGATTATGCATTCAAAAGATGACTGTTCAGGATAGCGCCAAGTGCTTGATCCAGCAAGCCTTAGCGCACCTCCTCCAGCACCTCCTCCAGCACTTCCCCCACAACGTCCCCCGCACGCGCCAGGGGCTGGGAAGCGACGGACTGCCACCGCATGGGATCCACGTCCAGTAAGCATCCACATTATCACTCCAGATCCCGGCTCGTGGCCAGACCGGCGGAATTGACACGACCGATCCACCCCCGCTAACTGCCAAAAGACCATCCGGTGCCCCGCGTGCCACGCCTCTCCTTTGCGGGAACTCTCTTCGACCTTCTCTCCGGGCGCGCCCTGCTCACGGAGGGGACAATGCAAACCGCACGCCGCCCCGCCCTCACGACCGGCGCCACCCAGGCGGAGTTGACAAACACCAAGAACGGAACATACTTGCAATTACAAATCAGACAAATGGAACATTTAAATGAGTGATCCGACAAGCCCGAGCGCCGCTTCGCCTGATCTGTCCGACTCACGCTTGGAAGTGGTGGCCGGCCTGATGCTTGAAGTCCTTGCCAAGGCCGCAGAAGCCACCAGCACTGAGTTGGACTGCGCCTGGACCCGTGCCGTTCTCTCCTGGGGCTGGATCAAGAACGCGCTACTTCTCTTGGCCGGCTCTCGCACCCATGACTGGTTGACCATTCGCCACACCGGCAACGATCTGATCGTGGGCGTAGGCTCCGTGCCTGTACGCTTCTTCATCATCGCAGATCACAGCAAGCCGTCGAAGCGGAGAATCTTGAGCCCCACCGAAGCCGAAGCAATCCAGTTGTCCGAGATGAGCCAGAGCTCATTCGCTGGCGAAGGCTTCACCGTCTCCGGGATGCCCACGCTGTGGCGCTTCATCGTGGAGCGCGCCAAGACCGAAGACGATGAGAGCAAGATCTTCTTCGTCGGCTATGACGGTTATGGGAACATCCTGGCCAAGTGGCAGTTCACCGAATCGGTTCGTGCGTTCCATTCCACCGATGCCGACATCCCCCGTGCTACCGAGCTGGCCCCCATTGACCTGGATGCCATCTACGACCCGATCGACGACCAGCCGGCCGCGGATGACGCCTCGCCCAACTATGAACTAATCCCTGAAGTACCTGCTCGAACGAACCTGAATGAACGCCCTGTTTCCTAATCGCCAGCAACCTGAGTTCAACGGCGCTCAATTGCGTACTGCCCGCCACTTCTGGGGCATGACGTTGCAGGAGATCGCAGACGCGATCTCCACCACCCGACAGTTTGTCTCACAGCTGGAGTCTGGAAAGGCCAAGCCGGGCAGATCCGATGCCATCGTCCAGGCTTTGGCCAACGCCGTCGAGGTGCATCCGGACTTCTTGTTTCGCCGCGAGCGCGAGCAGGTCCACGAGGAGCAAGCTCACTTCCGAAAGCTGGCGGCCACCAAGGCGAGTACGCGCCAGATGGTGCTGGCCAGAGGAACCATTTTTGGCCAGGTCGTTGACTTCATTGCCAAGCGGGTTCGGCTTCCGGAGGTAAACATTCCCGACCATTCGGACAGCACGAGCGCCGAGCAGATTGAACGTGCCGCCGAACTCACCCGGATGCATTGGGGGCTCGGACTCGGTCCGATTTCTCACATGGTCCGGGTAGTCGAGCGCGCGGGAATCGTTGTTGCATTCTTCAATGAAGCCTCCGCTCAGGTGGATGCTCTTTCGATTGCCTCGAAGCGGCCGATCATCGTTCGAAACGACGCGAAGAAGAGCCCTTTCAGGCAGCGATTTGACATTGCTCACGAGCTCGGCCACTTGGTTCTCCATGAGGGGCAGGTGACCGGCGACCGAAAGACTGAAACCGAGGCAAACCGTTTTGCCTCTGCATTCCTCCTGCCCAGATCCACCTTTGCGAAAGCCTTCCCCAAAAAGGGAACCCGTTTGGATTGGGCTGGAATCCGGCAACTGAAGCTGACCTTTGGCGCGAGCAAGGCTGCGATCCTCTACCGGGCCCGTTCCTTGGATCTTATCGACGAAAATCAGTATCGCAGCGCGATCATCACCTTGAAAAACCGGGGTGAAGCCATTGAAGAGGCGGAGGATGGCTTGGTCGCGAATGAGCTCAGTGAGCTCATCCCCAAGTCGCTGGACGTATTGCGAAATGCCCACGGGATTAGCTTCTCGGATCTGGCCCAGGCTCTTTTGATCTCTCCCGATTTCCTCAAACAGATCGTGACCCGCCCCAACGAAGATATGGAGTCAAGAAGACCTTCTTTTAGGGTCGTTCACTGACCCTCTCTGCCGCCTTTTGGGCTAGCTCCTCGGGCGACTGGGTCTCGCCGCAGGAGTTTTGATAGCCCCCCCCCCCCCTGACTATTCATCAGGGAACGCTGGTTTGATTCCAACCTCGGGCACAATGAATTACAAGTACTTAGGCCGCGCATCGTCGCGGCCGTTGTCTCTTTTGGGTTCCCTGCGGAGCCTCCAGGCACGTGCTCTGCCCGAGGTGGCAACCACACAGTGGCGCATCTCCGTCGGCATGCAGCACCGATTGCACTTCTCCCTGGCGCGACGAAGCGCGCCAGGGACCCTGTTAGCTCGCCTCCCAGCGAGAGGGCGCCAGGCAGGGACACTCAAGCCTTGGGCCGCTTCCCCAAAGCCTTCTCGAACCCACCGCTCCAGAAGGGTTCGCACTCCGCCAAACCCCGAAAGAGTGCCGTACGCCAGTCGTTGGTTCCAAAGTTCTCCTTGTGGGCCTCTGCCGTCTCGACCAGAAACTCCTGGAGCAGGTGCGCCCCACGCTTGAAGGTGCCTCTTAGACCGGCGATCTGCTCAGCAAGATGGATATTGACCTGCTTTTTGTACTTCTCGTGCAGGTTGAACTCCTCAAGATGACAATTCAGGCGAGCGTAAAGCTCCTCGGACATCCCGTTGCACTGCTCAATGGAGTACACCACGGATAGCGCTCCAGTGTCTGGATCAATACTGGCGGAGGCACGCAGAAAGTCGAGTTGTGTCACCGATTCAAGGTAGGTGTGGAGCTGATGCTCGCCCGACTCTATGGACGGAATCTTCCGTTTCCCTCGATTGCAGGGACCACAACAGGGAACCAGATTCAATGCGAAAATGCTCAACAGCTTGAAGCGCGATCGTTGCAGGTGATGGTCCAGATCCGAGATCGGGGCGAACCCACAGTAGGGACAGTAGTCGGCCAGAAGCTTCAGATCGGCACGCAGCGTCTTTAGCCGACGATCGTCTTGCACGAGCTGGTACGCGTCGTGCACCAACTGGTACAACTCGGCGCGTTGTCCATCCGCGCGCATAGCATCGGAAGGGCGCCCGGAAGCTATCCGATACTGCCCATAGAGGTCAATCAAGAAAACCTTCTCAGCCTCCGTGACTTCGTCATCGGCAAAGGCCACATCCAGATGCTCTCGAGGATCGAAGTCCTGGAGAGGCCTCAAGTTCCACATGGTCACTCCGAGGCATCCTCCGCGAGCTTGGACATGACGTAGGCCCTAGCCTGACCGCTCATCACGCCGCCGAGGAACAATTTTTCGATTTTCTCGCGAGAGTCGTACTTGTCCACCAATCGATCAAGCACTGCATGGAAGTCGGTGGCATCGCTTTGCATGCCGAACACTTGAGCCGTGATGAGTCCGATGCTTTCACCAAAGGTCTCGGCACACAGCGGACGAATCGAGAAGCTTTCGCCCTCACGGCGCACCACGTGCACATGCTTGGCCAGACACTCCTGAACGACCACAGGAGAATGCGTCGCTACCAGCGCAGATGACTCAAAGCGGGTCAACACCCGACGGAACGCATGCATCATCGCCGACAGCAACGGCGGGTGAAGGTGCGTTTCCGGCTCGTCGATCAGCACCAAGGATCGATCCTCGAGACACGCGACCAGTCCGTAGATGGACAGAACCGCGATCTTGTGACCGGTGCTGAGCCTCATGAACCATGTCGCTGCTTCCTGATCGATCCCGCTACTGGTGCTGTCCAGCCATTCGTCCGATATCAGCCCAGTTTCGAGGGCATCCAGCGCCTTCTTGAGGACCAGCTCGCGCCGGGAATCGTTGCTGATCATGGAGCGGTACCGATCGAAGTCGATGGCCAGATCGGCGATCGATTTCAGCTTGGTCTGACTGACGCGATCGGTGTCCGCTTCGAGTTGGCCAAGCCTGGTACCCGGCAAGTCCGAGATCGCGATCTCGGCCTCTCCTGCGAAATCCCGAAGTCCGATGAAGACATATCGTCCGACCCCGTTCTGCATGTCTTTCGCAATCTGGGTGCGGTTGCGTGCATCCGCTCCGGGTAGCTTGAAATTGTCGAACGGACTGAATGCGATGACGACGATACGCGGGAAGCCAACGCCCTCCGGAAGCATCTTGCCGAGATCACTCAGTGGTGACGCTGCTCGTTCTGTCGTGGACGCGAAGGCGACACGCGCCAGGCGTGAGAGCAAGGTGCTCTTGCCGGAGCCATTTCGACCCACCAGGACGTTCACTCGCTCGGGCAGCCTCTCGTTGCCGGACCCCGACGCCTGCGACCTCGTGTCGATCTTCAGGCTACGCGACCAGCCAGTGACCTGGAACTCGAACGGTTGCTGATCCTTCGGCGGGGTCGTGTAGTGCCCTTGAACGATTCCCGTCGCCAGACTTCGGTAACTGGATCCGCCATCGTCCTGGTCACGAAACAGAGACTTGCGCCAGCCAGGCTCCCTCTGGAACCTCTCTACCAGTTCCGGAGCGTGAATTACGTCCCGAAGGCTAGCCAATATCTGCTCACCCAACGGTCCGATCGCGCGAAGCCGCTCGTAGTAGTCCAGAGAGTCCCCCACAGAGCAGAACTCCTCGCCCAGCTCCGGGAAATTCTCCCTTACCAGAATGCCATCGCTCTGGGTTTGTCCCCGCTTGAGGATCTTCACCGGACCAATGACGCTCTCCTGTCGCTTCCCATCCTTAATCGAGAAATGGGAAAGATGGTAAAGCGTTTGATAGGAGTAGTCGTTCCAATTGTCCTGAGCCAGCACCCAATCCGAGGCGCTGCTCGCATCTGTGCGAGTACCCGGTGCCACCACGCTAAAGTAGATGTCCTTCACTGCCCCTCGTCCCTTTAGATACTTCACTCTGTCTACATTCGCCTACCGGTAGGCCCCTGAAGGTTACCCACGCGATTTTCTGATCACAGGGCAACAAGAGTATCGAAAGCCCCTATGAGTGCAATATAACAATTCCCCTCGTAGATTCTGCTTCACTCAAAGCTCCCAATAAAGGAACGTTTCAGAGCGCGCCGAGGTCTTTCACAACCGCCTGTCCCTTCTGAAGAAACCCGATCAATAGACGTCCCCCAGCCACTTTCCGGCCAATCTGGAGGTTGAGGTAGTTGGCCTGCAACCGGCCGGCCGCCAGCAGGTCAGCCTGCCCCATGCTGGGCGCAACCTCTCGAAGTGGCTCACCGGGAGATGCCAGCTGCCCACTGATCGGCTGGACTACTGCCGGGTGTCGACTGTCGTTCTTGGCGTAGGCCGTGGCCATCATGCGACCATTCCTCGGTGACCAACCGCCCAACGCCACTTCCGTGCCCAACTGCTCAATCGGCAAACCTGCCTCCGCCATGGCCTTCTCGTAGTTCGGCCAAGGTGGTCGATGACCAGTCCCATCTCTGCGGTCAGCTGCTCCATGGTGAAGTCGGCCCTAAAGCCTGCCTGCAGGGCCAGTTCGTAGATCCGCAGAAAGAACTGTGCAGCTCCCCCGCGTTGCGAGCAGGAGATTGTGTTGGGGGATTAGCAGCATCTTCGCCCCCGCAGAGTGCACGCCCGTCAGCGCATCTTCGGCAAGCGTGTCGACCGTGATCACCAGCTGGTCATGGCTGACAAGAACGTTGAGGATACTCATCGAGCCTGCCCTGAGGACTGACTCAAACTATGACGGGCCCACTACCAGCTGTCCATGCCCGCCCCCTTTCCACGACCACCACGACCGAGGATGTCCTGGAACGCCTCTCCGCCTTTGATGCTCAATTGAAAGCACACTACGGCTACCTGAAAGCGCTTGAGTACGGATTGTGCGCCGTTATCGTGACCCATCCAAAGCCTCAGGATCTCGCCCAGATCTGGAAGCAACTGCCTCCCCAAATCAGCACCCTCCACGGCCAGAGCGGCAGTTCCCTTTTTGACGCAGCCCTGAATCAAGCGCTGGGGCTCTTGGCCGAGCAGATGGAGGAGTTTCGCACCTAGTCGGCGGCGCTGGACTCGGAGAGCGAGGGATAGCGAGCAACGCAGCTCTTGGGCGGGAGTGATGTCCCCTCAGTTCGACGAGTCAGGCTGGTCACTGTATTGGCCCGCCGCCGCCGATCCACCACACCGTGGGCAGACCGTCGCCACGAGAGCCTGATGCTCGCGCAAGAGAAGCGAACCCACGCTTTGATTGACCACAAAGGCACCGACGAAGACCCCCAATCCATACACCCACCCCGTCCCCTTCCCTTCCCAGCCGACCAGCCAGATCCCGAGCCCTGCGGCAACAACCACGAGGTATGTGACGACGGTCACGGGCAACCACCTCAGCTTGGGCTGAACTGCTTTCCAACCCCCACTGCGGAGCTTGCGGATGACGTCCTCCACTGCAACGTAGGCCAGCGAAGCCATGCTCCCAAGTAGAACGCCTGCCAGAAGTCGGTACACCCAAGGCTGGGCTTGCGCTTTAATCAACTCCATACAAGGGAGGAGGACGCAGAACAACACCAGCAGAATCACGCTGAAAATGCTCTCGTATCCGATGATGTCTTTCTTCATCGTGTTGGCACCCATGTCTGCAAGGCATCAGTCACACCGATTACCCCTGGGGAAAAGGCCGTTTTACCGGATGGTTGCTTCATTGTCGGCAGGGAGAAGCCGGAGCTTCTTTCTCAATCGGCCGATCCTTCGAAAACTTGAATGGGCTGCACTTCACCAGTCCAATGACCCTTTCGGTGGTGCTATTGAGATGGCACCCGGTCCCGATCATCACCCTTCACGTCCTGCAGGCCTTCGGATGCGTGGAGATAAGTCCCGTCGGCGTTGCGGCCGTTACCCGCCCCTAAGATCCTGCCGCGGATGCCTGCCGAGCCTCGCCCTTGATCGTGCGTCATCGCTCAACGGAGCGATGGCAGGTGCGTAACGACAGACTGGTCGTTGCAGATACAGCGACAGGCTTGGTCTGGAACCGCTGCACCTGGGGACAAGTGGGGAGTGACTGCGCCGGGGAGGTGCAGCTCTTTCTGGAATGGACGGACGCCATGCAAGTGGCTGAGGTCGCTAATCGGCAGCGGTACAAGGGTGCTTACGACTGGCGTGTGCCGAACGTACGAGAATTGGAGACACTGGTGAAGATCGATGCTGCTTGGTCTGCGATTGATGGGAAATTATTCCCGTACACACCACCCACGATGTACTGGACTTCATCCAGCAGCTGGCTCATTCCCGGAATGAGTATCGACGCATGAACCGTTCTCCTTCGGGAAGGGCTCGTGAGCTTTCAAGAGAAGACGGTTAATCCTGAGGTACCCTGACCGCTCTCGGGTCCGGCTGGTACGAGGTGGCCAGCCGGCTTCGGCCTTCGATGGCGTGAGCGACCGACTCTTTCACGCCGATTTCGATGGCCCAACGCTCCGTCAGCTGCATTAACAATCAGATGGGTCTACCAGCGAATGGCCGGCCACAGCCGGCCGTTCGCATTCGTACGGGCTCAGAGAAGCACCAAACTCAAGGGCGACGCAGCAATGTCATCAATGCTCGTATAGACGCACTCCGTTCCAGATGCACTTCCGGCCTTATGAATGCCGGCTGCCAATGTATCGACATACATGGGGCCGCCGCTGCGACCCGGAGCACTACACCGCGCTGCGTGCCGACTTTCGGGAAGATTTCCATGGGATCCCTGGCGGCTATGACCTAAAGCTCCAAAAGGAACAGAAGATACACAGAACGCCATCCAGTGTTGTCAACAACGTGAACATCACTCACTCAACGGGCATCCAAGTCAGAGACCGCAATCTTCAAAATCTGCAAGCCGCGTTTGTGAGCCTGGAGAAGGCGATTGACGCTCAGAACGCCCCTGCCGAATCCAAAGCTGATGCCAAGGCCAAGCTCAATGCTCTTCTGCAACATCCACTGGTCCTCGCAGTGCTTGGTGGCGTCGCAAGCGGACTTGCAGGCTAAGGTCAACTTCTCCTCAGCCGAAGTCGCTTTTCAGCACAGTTTCTTTCAGGCCCCGAGGAACGCCCGCTTCCGGCGCGAAGCGGGCAGCGGCCTGACAGGATCAGGGGACACTAGCAAATCGCGGGTCGCTAACGAAGCCGTCAGTCAACTGCGCTGGAACGCTCCCGAAACCATGCGCCGAACTGCCCGTTGTGAGTGAAGCGACGCAACTCAAATTGTCCGGACTCGTGAATGACCTGGGTGATCTGGCTGGAGCCGATCTATCCGTCCACCAATGCCCTGCTCGGCGACTGGTACCAGCACGCGAAGTACGCCACGGTGTTCCTGGCCGGATACCTGCTGGGTCGCGAGCCACTGTTCTGGGAACGGGTGGTGGCCCTGCGCCGCACCACGCTGTGGCTGGCACTGGCGGCGGTCGGCTGGTACATGGGCCTGCGCATCCTTGGCCAGGTGCTGGCGGCCGATTCCCCCCTGCGGCAATGGCCCGAACCGTTCTGGGACCTGCAGGTCCGGACCAGCCAGTCGCTGTACGTATGGACCGCGCTGCTGGCCATCCTGGGCTGGGGAAAGGTGTTCCTTGATCGCCCGTTCCGCTGGCTGCGGTACTGCACCGAGGCCATCTATCCCTGGTACATGCTGCACCAGAGCCTGATCATCGTGCTGTTGTTCTGGCTCAAGCCACTGCAACTGGGCCCGTGGATGGAACCGGCCCTGCTGCTGGCCGGTACCATCGGCGGCTGCCTGCTGATCCATGAGCTGCTGATCCGCCGCTCGCGCTGGCTGCGGCCGCTGTTCGGCCTGCGCGCCGATCCGCCAGCATCGCCGATTGCACGCGCCGCAACGTTGTAGAGCCGAACCCGCGTTCGGCTGCTTCTGCCGTGAGCCGAGCATAGGCTCGGCTCTACCCGTCCACAACCGACAATCCGCTAATGTCAGCGCCTACGCGCATGGCAACAGCGCAATGAGGACAACGGATGTTCCAGACCCATTGGCACCTGTGGCTGCAGCAGACCTTCGACGCCGGCGGGATGCTGTCGCTGATGCAATTCATCAGCCTGCTCGGCTACGAAATGGCCTATACGGCGCTGATCCTGCTGTGCGCGTTCGGCGCACGACTGCGCGCCGGATTGTGCGTAATGCTGGCGGTACTGCTGATGGCCTGCGCCACCCACGCGATCAAACAGGGTGCCGCCCTGCCCCGCCCGTCGGATGTGGATGCGCGCGTGCTGGATGAAGGGATGCCGTCGCACCCCTTCGTGGTCAACGGCGGCGGACAATCGTTCTGGTCACTGCCCGATGCGCAGTCCACCGCCATGCTGCGCGCGCAGCCCGACGCCGACTATGGCTTCAACAGTGGCCATGTGGGCGTGGCCACCGCTGCCTGCGTCGGCCTGCTGCTGGCCTTCGGCATTCGCCGACGCTGGCTGCGCTGGACGTTGGCGCTGGGCTGGCCGCTGCTGATGGCGCTGTCACGGATGTACCTGGGCCGGCATTTCCTGGCCGACGTGCTGGGCGGATGGCTGATCGGCATCGGCGTGGCTCTGTTGGCATGGCAGCTGATGCCAGGGATGCGCTCAAGCAGGCAATGGCAACTGCCGGTCCTGTTGGGGCTTGGCGTGCTGCTGGCATGGGCGGCGGCGACCACCCGCTTCGTTCCAGTTGGTGAAGCCGGGCGACTGCTCGCGCTGGGCCTGCTGGTGGCGTGGCTGCAATGGCGCGGCTGGCCGGTGGATCCGAAGAACATCGTGCAGCGGGGGTTGCGCGTGCTGGCTGTGGTGGTGATCTATCTACTGGCACGGCCGTTGATCGATCTGTTCGCCGCGGCCATTCCGCTGCCTGATGTACCGGCGACCGAAGTGCTGTGGCAGACCGTTGGCACGCTGTTGATCCTCGGTGGCGGTGTGGCACTGGCGCGGTGGATGCAGTGGATTCCGCATGGGGTCTCCAAGGTCTGAGACTAACCCTACCTGTTGGTTACCTTCACGGCATTTGCAACTATTCGCATTGGATGTTCCCAAGAACCTTGCGATTCTCCCTGGTCGCCTTCCAGACGGAAGTGGACCTTTGCCCTGGAGACCTGCAATGGATCAATCCGACATCAATATGCTGGCCGCCTTCATTGAATCAGAGGAGGCTGCGCTTGCTGAAGAACGTCAGGGCGACTTCTATCCGAGTTATCACTATCAACTCGCGGCACTCGCACCAAGGGCTGGTAACGGCCTGCCCCAAGATATACTGCAACGCTTCTACTTCCATTGGCTGCGAGTGGGAGACTGGAAGGTCGCAGGACTTCCGCAGAGAGACTTTCCCATCCTTGTTGCCGCGTACCAGGAGCTCACGAAGCTCCCTGTGGGCTACGACACACGCCAGCCAGGCCTCAGCCTCCCGCATCTCTTCTGCTTCGGCTTCAATGAACATGGCGAGCTGCCAAGCGGTGTGGTTACCAATGCCGCGGATCTGAAACAGCGCACGCGTCTGGTGGAGCACTGCAGGAAGTACCAGTCGTTCCAGGCCCAGCGAGAGAAGGTCGATAAATTTCTGCCATATCGCCCATTTGCGCGAACCATTCTCGAGACAGCTCGGTTCCTGCAACACGATATCAAGGGTATGGGTCGAATCCTCTATTGGGGCATGGCGCTCATTGTACTGCTCGATGAGGACACACGCATCCAGATGACAAACGACCTGATAGCCAGGAACTGGCCCGAAGACAGGGAACGCGGCCATGTGCTCTCCCTGCTTCATCACACCGCCGAGGCGACCCGGCCCCATTGCGCAGCGGACGCCGAGTTCGACGTTCTCTGCGAACATCTGGCGCAGCTGCACGACACCCGGATCATGACGGGCGACGCAGTCCAGTTGGCGCAGCGGGAGGGCTGGCACGTTGACAACATCCGTGATTGGAATGCCAGCATCACCCTCTATCACGGAGGTGAGTACAGCAGCGAGCCGGGGCATCCCCGGATCAGACTTGATCTCAACAGCTGGCCTGATACCCCTTGGTCAATCAATCTGAGCGTCGGCAATGGCTCCTACGTCGCCTACCGGGACGATCCCACCAGCAATGATTTCCAATTGCCGCCAATCATCGGCGCCACGCTTGATCATTTCCCTGAATGGGTCAAGCAGATAAACGCACGACTAGGAATCAATCTGGTTCCAGGCACTGGCTCAGCTGCATCTGCCTACAAGAATCGTACGTTGGCTAGACAACTCGACGCATGGATGCGCGGGAAATAGCAGCAGGATTGCGTCGTATAGAGCCGAGCATGGGCTCGGCTCTACATCGAGGCAGTCGAGCAAGCTCGACTCTTGTGTCTTGGATCGTGCCCTGATCAGGCACAATCCCCCGGTGACCCGGGAGGCTCCGATGACGCTGCCTCGGCTCTTAAGCCTTCGAGCTTGCAAAGTAGATTCAGCGCGTCGGCGGCCTGACACCGCCATGGAACTTGAACGGTATCTTAGGCCCGCCATCGGGTGAGAGCCTGTACTCACAAGGGCAAGTCTGGCGGCTTCCGATCACGATCGTAAGTTCAAGCTGGAGCGAAATCATGCAATTTATCGGCATCGACGCAGCCAAGGCGACTTTTGACATCGCCCTGCCTCTATCTCACGGCAAGTATCGAACCAAGGCCAAACTCCCCAATACGCCAAAGGGTTTTGATGAGCTTCTGGCTTGGCGCGCCAAGCATGCGCCGAACGCGGCGGTAGGTATGGAGGCTACAGGCATCTATCACGAGGCCTTGGCTCAAGCACTGGTGGAGGCGGGGGTCGTGGTTCATGTGGCCAATCCCGCCCGAGTAAAGGCGTTTGGGCAGGCGGAGGGGATGCGGACCAAGACTGACCGCAGCGACGCCAAGCTGATTGCCCGGTTTTTTGAGGCACAACGCTCGGAAAAGCTGCATCCCTACGTTCCGCCGACGCCCTCGGAGGTGAAGCTGCGCGCCTTGGTACGGCGTCGAGATGATCTCCAGGAAATGCTGCAGATGGAGCACAACCGCCTGGACGTTGCCGATATCTCGGTCCAGCAAGGGATCAAGGATGTGATCCGGACGTTGGAAGAGCAGATCAAGCAGGTCCAGAAGGCGATTGAGGACCATATCGATAACGATCCGGACCTGCGCCGGCGTCATCAACTGCTTACCAGCATCCCCGGTGTAGGCAACACCAGCAGTGCCCAGCTGTTGGCCATTCTGGGGGATCTAAGCAAATACAGCGACGTGCGCCAGGTGGTTGCCCACGCGGGCCTGAATCCGGCCCAGCGTCAATCAGGAAACTACGAAGGCAAATGCCGGATATCACGCGTCGGCGACGCCAATTTCCGCAAAAAGCTGTACATGCCGGCGCTGACCGGGAAGACCCACAACCCCACACTGAAGTCCTTTGCAGACCGGCTCAGCGCGAAAGGCAAGCCCTTCAAGGTCGTCATGTGTGCAGTGATGCGCAAGCTCATCCATCTGATTTGGGGCGTACTGAGAAGTGACCGACCCTTTGAGCCTGACGTCGCCCTTGCCTAGGCGAGGGCGACACGGTATCTACATATGCCTGGGGTCGGTCATTTCACCTCGAACTCACCCACCAGCACCGTCTCGGCACGATCCTTCAATCGCATCGTGACCATCTGGTCCTTCTGCTTCGGCGTGCCCCAGTGCGTGGTCAGCCGCAGCATCAGGGTCGTCGCACCGGTCACCAGCTGCTGGCGGCTGCCGAAGTAATTGGCCTCCACCTTGTACTTGCCGGGCTTGGCATTGCGCAGCGAGAACTGCTCGGGGCCATAGCCGCCGGTGAAGTCCTGCGACATCTGCCCGCCTTGGTAGGTCAGGCGGTTGCCGTAGTACGCGCGCTCGCCGTTCGGGTCGGTCACCCAGAGGTCCATGTCGCTGTTGTCGGCATCCCACGACAGCACCACGCGCAGGTCCAGCGGCATCGCCTGCAGCAGGCGCGGCTCGATGCTGCGGGTATCCAGCCGTGGCGTGCTGCGTGCCACCAGGTTGTTCAGCTCATCCAGCGCGATCAGGGCGATGCCGTCGAAGCGGTTGTCCCACGGCCGCACCACCACCTGATACAGCGGCGCCAACGCCTGCTGCGGCTTGCCTGCCGCTGCCAGTGCCAGGCCCAGATCGCGAAAGCTCTGCGGTTCCTCCTGGCCCATCGCCAGCACCTGCTCGAACACTGGCACCGCCAGTGCGGCGGCATCAGCCTGCATCAGCCGGTAACCGAGCACGCGCAGCAGGTGCCGGTTGTCCAGATCCATCTCGGCCAGGTTCGATAGCACACGCAGTGCCAGGTCGCGCTGACCCTGCTCCAGCAACAGGTCGGCCACGTCGAGGAAGAATGCGCTGCTATCGGCGTGTGCATCGCGCTCGGCCAGATAGCGGTCATACAGTTGCGACGCCGGGCCCTGGCGCAGTCGCCGGGCGATGGCCGAGTCCGGCTGCCACGCCGCCAGCTGGATGCCGAGCTCCCCATTGTTGGCGGCGGATGCAGCGACAACGCTGCCGGTGAGCGCGACCACATCCAGTGCCTTGTTCGATGCGGACGCTGAGCGACGTGCACGCGCACTGCTGGCTTCCATGCGCTGCTCGGCAACTGCGGCAATCGGTGCCGGGGCTGGCGGTGCCGCAGGGGCCGGCGCGGCGAGCATCGCCACCGGCGCCGAGTCCATCGCGTAGTCCGCGGATGCAACTTCCAGCGCCCTGCCCTTCAACTGCGGCGGCGCACCCTTCGGCCAGCTGCGGTTCCACCACTGCTGGCGCTCCTTCCAGCGTGCCGCCACTTCATCCAGACGCCGGCGATCAGCAGCGGCACGATCACTTACCTGCACTGCAAACCTGGCGTCGTACTCGGCGCGCAGCTTGCCCGAAGGGCGGATCGCATAGCGCAGGTAGTCCTCCAGGGTCTCCAGCACGATCAGCGAGGTGTCCGGGCCGACCAGGCCAAACTGCTGCGACAGGCGCTGCATCGCCTCGCGGTTGCCACGGCGGTCGGCGGCCAGCTGCTGCAGGCGCGCCTGCGCCCACAAGCCGGCCAGCAGCTCGCCGTCTTCACTCTTCTGCGTGGCGGGCAGCGCCTGCCATTCGCCGCCACCCACGCGCACCCGCATCGGCACACCGTCGGCCGCCAGTCGTGCATGCAGCCACAACCAGCCATGGGCTTCACTGCGACGATCGATCACCACGTCCTGCACGCCGCGCCCCGCATCGACCTGCACATCCAACGGCGACGACAGCAGCTCGCGCGCCGCCGCATCGACATCCTTGCCCAGCGCAACGAAGCGGCCGCCATGCGCTTCGCTCCAACCACGCAGTCGCACGGCATCGGTGCGCGCACCGGCGCTGCTGATCGCAAACAGGCGCTGGTCCGGCGCCATCGCCGGCAGCTGTTCCGGCCCATAGGTCAGCAGGCCATCGCTGACCAGCAGGTATTCCTTCACCCTCTGCTCTGGTTGCCACTGCGCCAGCGCGCTGGCACCGTCCGGGCGTACGGCCTGCAGTGCCGCACGCAGCTCACTCCAGTTACCGGCGCGGATACGGAATCGACGCACCGACTCGGCGCGATCCCGCAGCACGGTCAAGGCCACGGTGCCGTCACCCATCGCAGCGAAGTAGCGATCCAGCAGGGCAAGCTCACGCGAGCGATCGCGCTGTCCCGCCGAACCGGAGCCGT
This sequence comes from Stenotrophomonas sp. STK17_22, assembly GCF_051983905.1. Classification (NCBI taxonomy): domain Bacteria; kingdom Pseudomonadati; phylum Pseudomonadota; class Gammaproteobacteria; order Lysobacterales; family Lysobacteraceae; genus Stenotrophomonas; species Stenotrophomonas sp. STK17_22. The sequence continues at coordinate 2,236,132 of NZ_CP197010.1, read as the reverse complement.
CCCACAGCAGGCCGATCTCGCTGGGCAACGTGCGCGGCGTGCTGCTGGCCGCCACCGGTAGCTGTGCCAACAGGTAGTGCCCGTCCTGCCAGGGCGCCACCTGGACCTGCGCCTGACGTGCTGCCGGCAGGTTCCACTGCAGCTGCTGCGGCAACTGCGCGCCCTTGCCCTGCCACAGCAGCTGGCCCCCGCTGATGCGGAAGGGCGCCGTACCCGCGGCCGTCGCGCCCGGGGCCTGCAGCTTCAGTTCAACCGAGGCTGCACCGGCGGCGAACTGCAGCGGCAGCGTCCACTGCCAGCCGTGGCCGTCGAAGGCCAACGGCTCACGCATCACCAGCTGCACGCGCCGACTGCCGCCGGCCGGCAGCGGGTAGATGCGCAGGCGGAACTGGTTGCCAGCGGTCTGTTCCAGCAGGCCCGGATCAACGCCACGGCGGGCAATCTCCTCGAACACCTGGCGGCCGCGGTCCTTCGGTACCGGCACCGCCTCGCGCAACTCGCCGTTGATATCAAGCGCGAAGCCGGAGATCTGCTGGCCATCGGCCAACGGGAACTGCAGCTCACCCTCCAGCACGCGCCGGTTCGGGTTATGGAATTCCAGGGTGATCCGGGTCTGAGCGATGCCGGCCTGCACCTCGCCCTCGATGCGGGCGTGTCGTAATTGAACCGGCTGCTCAGCCGCCGGCACGATCAGCAGCGGCGTGGCGGCCTGCGGCCGGGAGATCGGCGGCGACTGTGCGCCAGCGGGCCAGGCCGCAAGGGCCAGCAACAACACGGTGCAGCAACGGGCGAAGACCATGACCGGGCTCCAGTGGGATCGTGGACCTTTGAACGCACCAGCAACCGTAATGGGGTTGGCGCCTGTGCTCGCATCGACACACGCCCCTCCAACCAGCACCATGGAAGTCCTCGCCACACAGAGATGCACCATGCGCCCGTTGATTGCCTTGATCCTGCTGGTCCTGGCCGGCGCCGCCGCCGCTGGCAGCGTGAAAGGGGTGCGCTTCGCCCACTACGACTGGATGCTGGCCTGCGACAACACCCGTACCTGCCGCGCCGCCGGCTACCAGGACGATGTCGGCGGCAACTTGCCGGTGTCGGTGCTGCTGACTCGCAAGGGCGGACCCGGCCAGCCGGTCAGCGCCGAACTGATGCTGGGCCAGTACAACGAGGTCAAGCTGCCGACACAGCTGTCGCTGCAGATCAACGGCAAGGATCTGGGCGTGCTGTCGTTGACCGCAGACACGGCGACACTGTCTACAGCGCAGACCAAGGCACTCCTGGCCTCGCTGGCGCGCAGCAGCCGCATCGTGGCGGTCGGCAACGATGGCCAGCGCTGGACGCTGTCCGATCGTGGCGCCTCGGCGGTGCTTCTGAAGATGGACGAATTTCAGGGCCGGCTGGAGACTCCCGGCGCGCTGATGCGCAAGGGGTCGCGCGCCGAAGCCTCAGTTCCTCCCGCACTTCCGGTGCCTACGCTGGTTCTGGCGCCATTGGTGGCGGCACGAGCCACCGATGCCGCACTGGAACACTCACCCGCACTGCGCGCGGCGCTGGCCGCGGCCAACCCGGGCGGCGACTGCGTCGCACTGACACCCGAAGGCCTGCCGATGGTGGACGGCCCGCAGGAGCTGCGCGTGTCCCGGCTGGGGAGGACTTCCCTGCTGGTGTCTACGCTCTGCTGGCGTGGCGCCTACAACGAAGGCATCGGTTACTGGGTAGTGAACGATGCACCGCCCTTCAAGGCCACACTGGTGACCGCATCGGGCGGCGATGACGATGGTCGGGTAATCAGTTCGGCGCACAAAGGCCGCGGCTTGGGCGATTGCTGGTCCACCGCGAGTTGGGGCTGGGACGGGCGCCGCTTTGTGCAGACCGATGAATCCACCTCCGGCCTGTGCCGGCTGGTCGCGGCTGGGGGTGCATGGCACATGCCGACGCTGGTGACCGAGGTGACGCCCTGAGCTTGGCCAGTTGATTGGATCCACGCATAGCGCGCCGCCCACGGCCCCGCTCGCGAAGCGGCGCTCAAACCGGCAGGCAGTGCTCCACGATCAGCTGGATGGCGCTGCCGCCACGGTAGTCATCGCAGGCCAGCCGGTAGGCCAGGTGGACGTGACGTGATGGCGCGTTGCCGTGCCAGCCGCCGAAATGGATCGCGTTGATCGTGCCGGGTACGCCCGGCAGGCGCAGTTCCAGCTTGAGGTGGCGTTCCTTCAGCACGCGCCAGTTGGCCACTTCGAAGTGGCCGTCGAACAGCGGCTCGGGGAAGCCCTGGCCCCACGGGCCGGCCAGGCGCAGCGCATCGGCATGGCGATGATCGAGTTCGTCGGCGGCCAGTTCGCCGTCGCTCAACACCTGCTGTTGGAGCGCCGCCGGGTCGAGCATCTCCAGCACCACACCGACGAACGCGGCCTTGAAGTCATCGACGTGATCCAGCCGCATGCTCAGTCCAGCCGCCATGGCATGCCCACCGAAGCGTTCGATCAGGCCCGGATGCCGCGCATCGACCAGTGCCAGTGCGTCACGGATGTGCAGGCCGGGAATCGAGCGCGCCGAGCCACGCAGCGTGTCGGCGCCCGGTTCGGCCGGGGCGAAGGCGATCACCGGGCGATGCAGGCGATCCTTCATCTTCGACGCGACCAGGCCGACCACGCCCGGATGCCAATCGGCATCGAACAGGCAGGCGGCCACCGGACGCTGGCCGGCCATGTCCAGCACCACGCGGGTCAACGCCTGCTCGGCGTCGTCAGTCATCGACTGCTGCACGGCGCGCCGTTCCGAATTGATCTGCTCCAGCGTCTGCGCGATCTCGCGCGCCTGGCGCGGGTCTTCGGTCAGCAGCAGCGCGATGCCCAGCGCCATGTCTTCCAGCCGGCCCGCCGCGTTCAGGCGCGGGCCGAGTGCGAAGCCGATATCGGTGGCGGTCAGTCGCGCGGCATCACGGCCACTGGCTTCGATCAGCGCACGCAGGCCGACACAGCCCTGCCCTGCGCGTAGACGGCGTAGGCCCGCACTGACCAGCGCACGGTTGTTCGGATCCAGTGCCACCAGGTCGGCAACGGTGCCGACCGCCACCAGGTCCAGCAGCGCGGTCAGGTCCGGCCCCTTGCCATCGGCAAAGACGCCGGCCTCGCGCATCTGCCGGCGCAGCGCCATCAGCACGTAGAAGATCACGCCGACACCGGCCAACGACTTGCTGGGGAAGGCGTCGCCGTCCAGATTCGGATCAACGATCACGTCAGCCGGCGGCAGCTGCGGGCCCGGCAGATGGTGATCGGTGACGAGCACCTGCCAGCCACGTGCCTTGGCCGCGGTCACGCCCGCGTGGCAGGCAATGCCGTGATCGACCGTGACCAGCAGGTCCGGTTTCAGCTCGGCCAACTCCTCCACCAGTGAAGGTGACAGGCCATAGCCGTGCACCATGCGGTTCGGCACCGCGTGGAAGACATGCTGCGCGCCGAGCATGCGCAGGCCGCGCACACCGACCGCACAGGCGGTAGCACCATCGCAGTCGAAATCGCCGACCACCAGGATGCGCTTGTCGTTGGCGATGGCCTCGATCAGCAGGCCCACTGCATCGCCGATGCCGGTCAGCAGCTCGGGGGCATGCAGGCTGCCCAGCTTCGGCAGCGCCAGTTCCGGTGTGCCTGCGCCACGACTGGCGTAAAGCCGCGCCAGCAGCGGCAGCGTGCCCTCCGGCCAGCTACCGGGCGCGACCGTATCGCGGCGGCGGATCATCGGCGTATCAGAGGTGGGCTGCACGGCATCGGCGGCAAGGGACATCGGCATCGCCGGTTACGAAAGACAGAGGGATGATACCGCGCGTGGGAGAGGCTGGCGGGATTGCGCCCGGCTGCTGCGGTAGTGCCGGCCGCTGGCCGGCAACCCCGGCAAACGTCCAAGGTCAGAGCCGCTTTCCGATGGAAAACGGATCCGACCCCGCTCAATCGTGAAGCTGCCGCGGCTTTTTCCAGAACTGCCAGCGCTGTCCGCGATCCAGCTGGAACTGCAGGCCATCCTCGAAATCCAGCGCCAGTCGCTGCAGCTCGCCACGCTTCAGCGCAGCCAGCAGCGGACGGATCGCATCATTGCCGAGCTGCTGCAAAGAGCGCAGCTGGCGCAGGTCGACCAGTGCATCCACCGCCTGCTCGCCATCCACGGCCACGCCTGCCGCCAGAGCCAGGCCCTGCAGCAGGGCATCACGACTGCGCACCTGCGCATGCGCCGTACTGACCGACACCGGCATCACGCCGCCACCCCAGAACCACAGCGAATTGATCGGCTGTTGTCCCTGCGCGACGCGCTGCTGGTTCCAGGAATGGTTGTGCAGCAGCACCTGCGCTTCGGTCATCAGCGCCCGCCAACGGCGGCCACCCTCGCCTTCCGGCAGGTGCGAGAACAGGTCATCGCCCAGCACCTCGTCCGGACTGTCGAAGTCCGGCAGGGCCAGGTCGATCGGAAGCCGCAGGTACCAGCGCGAGGGATCGGGCGCGTCGAGCACGAACCCGGCATCGGCGAACAACGGCTGCAGCACCGGCAGCAGGGCCAGGCAGTCGGCCAGGGTCGGCCGCAACGTTTCGCCGTAGGCCATCATCCGCGCGCCGTGCATGTCCGGCACCATGCAGGCCGGATCGGCACGCAGCCAGCATGCGCCGGCAGCATCGCCGACGTCACGCTGGCGGCTCAGTGCGGCTACCGGCCAGTGCGGCGCGGCGACCGTGAAATGGCGCTGCAGCTGTGCCCGCTCGCCGGCTTCGAACTGCGAGGCGTTGGCGCGGCCCAGGGCACGCGCCACGTCATCAGGCAGCGCAGCCGCTGCAAAGCGGCTGCGTGCCGGCAACAGCAGGGTCGCCGTTGCCACCGGGTCAGTCCACGTAGCTGACGCTGACGATCTCGTACTCGCGCTGGCCGGCCGGGGCGTCGATCACGATCGAATCGCCTTCCAGCTTGCCGATCATCGCGCGCGCCACCGGCGAGGAGATGGCGATCAGGCCCAGCTTGATGTCCGCTTCCAGGTCACCGACGATCTGGTACTTCTTCTCTTCGTCGGTTTCCACGTCGGCCAGCGTCACGCTGGCGCCGAACACCACCTTGGAGCCGGCATTGAGCTTGCTCACGTCGATGATCTCGGCGTGCGACAGCTCGCCTTCCAGCTGCTTGATGCGGCCTTCGATGAAGCCCTGTTCCTCGCGCGCGGCGTGGTACTCGGCATTTTCCTTCAGGTCGCCATGCTCACGCGCTTCGGCGATGGCCGCAATGACCTTCGGGCGCTTGACCGACTTCAGGTGATCCAGCTCGTCGCGCAGCTTCTGCGCGCCCTTCATCGTGATGGGGGCTCTCATGCATTCAACTCCTTGTGCAGCTCCTGCAGCGACCAGACGGGGCCGGTGCCGCGGAATTCCAGTGAATCCACCAGCGCCTTGGCGCCGGCAATGGTGGTCGAGTAGGTGACGCGATGCTGCAGCGCCTCGCGACGGATCGAGAACGAGTCGTTGATCGCCGAACGACCTTCGGTCGTGTTGACGATGTAGACGATCTCGCCGTTCTTGATCGAGTCGACGATGTGCGGACGGCCTTCGACCACCTTGTTGATGATCTCGCAGTCCATGCCGTGCTGCTGCAGCCACGCGGCGGTGCCACGGGTGGCGACCAGGCTGTAGCCACGCGCCAGCAGCGCCTTGGCCACCGGCAGCACGCGCTTCTTGTCCGGATCGCGGACCGAGACGAAGGCCTTGCCGACCGGCGGTGCCTTGATGCCACCGGCTTCCTGCGCACGCGCGAAGGCAGCGTTGAAGGTGCGGCCGACGCCCATCACCTCACCGGTGGAGCGCATCTCCGGCCCGAGGATCGGGTCGACGCCCTGGAACTTGGCGAACGGGAAGATCGCCTCCTTCACCGAGTAGTAGTCCGGCACGATTTCCTTGGTCGCGCCCTGCTCGGCCAGGGTCTTGCCGGCCATGCAGCGGGCGGCGATCTTGGCCAGCGGCATGCCGGTGGCCTTGGACACGAACGGCACGGTGCGCGAGGCACGCGGGTTCACTTCCAGCAGGTAGATGGTGTCGGCACCTTCATCGCTGGTCTGGATCGCGAACTGGGTGTTCATCAGGCCGACCACGTTCAGGGCCTTGGCCAGTTCCACCACCTGGCGACGCAGCTCGGCCTGGGTTTCAGCCGACAGCGAGTACGGCGGCAGCGAGCACGAAGAATCGCCCGAGTGCACGCCGGCTTCTTCGATGTGCTCCATCACGCCGCCGATCAGGACGTTGCCCTGGGCATCGGCAATGATGTCGACGTCGCACTCCACGGCGTTGTCGAGGAAGCGGTCCAGCAGCACCGGCGAATCGTTGGACACCTTCACCGCGTCGCGCACGTAGCGGGCCAGGTCGGCTTCGCCGTAGACGATCTCCATCGCACGGCCGCCCAGCACGTAGCTCGGGCGCACCACCAGCGGGTAGCCGATCTCGCGGGCCAGCAGCAGGGCTTCCTGGTCGTTGCGGGCGATGCGGTTCGGCGGCTGCTTCAGGCCCAGCTTGTCGACCAGCTGCTGGAAGCGCTCACGGTCTTCGGCCAGGTCGATGGAGTCCGGGCTGGTGCCGATCACCGGCACGCCGTTGGCTTCCAGCGCGCGCGCCAGCTTCAGCGGGGTCTGGCCGCCGTACTGCACGATCACGCCCTTCGGCTGTTCCAGTTCGACGATTTCCAGCACGTCTTCCAGGGTCAGCGGCTCGAAGTACAGGCGGTCGGAGGTGTCATAGTCGGTCGACACGGTTTCCGGGTTGCAGTTGACCATGATGGTTTCATAGCCATCCTCGCGCAGTGCCAGTGCTGCGTGCACGCAGCAGTAGTCGAACTCGATGCCCTGGCCGATGCGGTTCGGGCCACCGCCCAGGATCATGATCTTGTCGCGGTTGCTCGGCGCGGCCTCGCACTCGTCCTCGTAGGTCGAGTACAGGTAGGCGGTACCGGTGGAGAACTCACCGGCGCAGGAATCGACGCGCTTGTAGACCGGGCGCACCTTGTGCGCACGACGCAGCGCGCGGATGGCGGCTTCGTTGGTGCCGGTCAGCTGCGCCAGGCGCGCGTCGGAGAAGCCAGCGCGCTTCAGCTTGCGCAGGCGGGCGGCGTCCAGCGCGTCGATGCCACCGGCAGCGACGTCAGCTTCGGCAGCGATGATTTCCTCGATCTGGTCCAGGAACCAGTGATCGATGAACGACAGTGCGTAGATCTCTTCCACGCTCATGCCGGCACGGAACGCATCGGCGACGAAGAACAGGCGCTCCGGGCCCGGGGCCTTCAGCTCGCGGCGCAGGGTCTGCAGGTCTTCTTCGTTGCTCAGGTCCAGGCCGGTCGGGTCGAAGCCGACCTTGCCGGTTTCCAGGCCACGCAGCGCCTTCTGCACCGACTCCTGGAAGGTACGGCCCATTGCCATCACCTCGCCCACCGACTTCATCTGGGTGGTCAGGCGGGCATCGGCGGCCGGGAACTTCTCGAAAGCGAAACGCGGGATCTTGGTGACGACGTAGTCGATCGACGGCTCGAACGAGGCCGGGGTCAGGCCACCGGTGATTTCGTTCTTCAGTTCGTCCAGGGTGTAACCCACGGCCAGCTTGGCGGCGACCTTGGCGATCGGGAAGCCGGTGGCCTTGGAGGCCAGCGCCGAGGAACGCGACACGCGCGGGTTCATCTCGATGACGACCACGCGGCCGGTCTTCGGGTTGATGCCGAACTGCACGTTCGAGCCACCGGTATCGACGCCGATCTTGCGCAGCACGGCGATGGAGGCATCGCGCAGGCGCTGGTATTCCTTGTCGGTCAGGGTCTGCGCCGGCGCCACGGTGATCGAGTCACCGGTGTGCACGCCCATCGGGTCCAGGTTCTCGATCGAGCAGACGATGATGCAGTTGTCCGCGGTATCGCGGACCACTTCCATCTCGAACTCCTTCCAGCCCAGCACCGACTCTTCCACCAGCACTTCGGTGGTCGGCGACAGTTCCAGGCCGCGGCTGACGATCTCGACCAGCTCTTCGCGGTTGTAGGCGATGCCGCCACCGCTGCCGCCCAGGGTGAAGCTGGGGCGGATGATGGTCGGGTAGCCGACGCGGGTCTGGATTTCCAGCGCTTCGTCCAGGGTATGGGCGACGGCGGCGGTCGGGCATTCCAGGCCGATCTCACCCATGGCGACGCGGAACAGCTCGCGGTCTTCGGCCATGCGGATCGCTTCGCGTTTGGCGCCGATCAGCTCGACGTTGTACTTCTCCAGCACGCCGTTGTCGGCCAGGTCCAGCGCGCAGTTCAACGCGGTCTGGCCACCCATGGTCGGCAGCAGCGCATCGGGCTTTTCCTTGGCGATGATCTTCTCGACCGTCTGCCAGTTGATCGGCTCGATGTAGACGGCGTCGGCCATCTCCGGGTCCGTCATGATCGTGGCCGGGTTGCTGTTGACCAGCACCACGCGGTAACCCTCGTCACGCAGGGCCTTGCAGGCCTGGGCGCCGGAGTAGTCGAACTCGCAGGCCTGGCCGATGACGATCGGGCCAGCACCGATGATGAGGATGGTCTTGAGGTCAGTGCGCTTGGGCATTTTCTTCTCTAAGTCAGTACAGCGTGACAAGGGGGGTGATCGCACGCTGTCGATCAGGAATCTTGATCCGCAGCGCCGCGCCAGCGGCAGCAGCGTTGCGGGGTTTACGGTCCATCGCGACGCCACCGGGGGGCCGGCGGCGTACTGATCACGCCTTGGCCTGCTCCATCAGCACCACGAAGCGGTCGAACAGCGGACCGACATCGGTCGGGCCCGGCGACGCTTCCGGGTGGCCCTGGAACGAGAACGCCGGCACGTCGGTGCGGGCGACACCCTGGTTGGTGCCATCGAACAGCGAGCGGTGGGTCACGCGCAGGGTCGCCGGCAGGGTCGCTTCATCGATCGCGAAGCCGTGGTTCTGCGAGGTGATCATCACCCGGCCGCTGTCCAGGTCCTGCACCGGGTGGTTGGCACCGTGGTGGCCGTGGCCCATCTTCATGGTCTGCGCGCCCGAGGCCAGGCCCAGCAGCTGGTGGCCCAGGCAGATGCCGAAGGTTGGGATCTTCACGTCGATGAAGGTCTTGATCGCTTCGATGGCGTAGTCGCACGGTTCCGGGTCACCCGGGCCATTGGACAGGAACACGCCATCCGGCTTCAGCGCCAGCACTTCGGCGGCCGGGGTCTGCGCCGGCACCACGGTCACTTCGCAGCCGCGCTCGGCCAGCATGCGCAGGATGTTGGTCTTCACGCCGAAATCGTAGGCCACGACCTTGTACTTGGCCGGCACGTTGACGAAGGCGTTGGCATCCAGGTCCAGCTGGCCCTCGGTCCAGGTGTAGGTCTTCTCGGTAGTGACGACCTTGGCCAGATCCATGCCCTTCAGCCCCGGGAACTTGCGGGCGGCTTCCAGTGCCTTTTCCACGTCGATGTCACCGGCCATCAGCGCACCGTTCTGCGCGCCCTTCTCGCGCAGGATGCGGGTCAGCTTGCGGGTGTCGATGCCGGCGATGGCGACCACGCCACGCTGGATCAGCCAGTCCTGCAGCGACACCTGGCTGCGCCAGTTGCTGGGACGGCGGGGAACATCGCGCACGATCAGGCCGGCCGACCACACCTTGGACGCTTCATTGTCCTGGTCGGTCATGCCGGTGTTACCGATATGCGGATAGGTCAGCATGACCATCTGCCGGGCGTAGGACGGGTCGGTCAGCACTTCCTGGTAGCCGGTCATGGCGGTGTTGAACACCACCTCACCGACGGACAGGCCGGGCGCGCCTACGGATTCGCCCTCGAATACGGTGCCGTCTTCGAGGACGAGGATTGCGGCTTGGGTCACGGGAATCTCACTTTGGCTACCGAGGGGGCTGCCGAAGTCACGCCTGCGCTTCACGGAAATCCGGTTGCAAAAAAGCGCGGACGTGCGGTCTGGGACCGGTCCGGCTTTCGTGATTCGGCGAGTGCGAATTGTAGCGCTGCCGGGGCGCTCGCGCCAGCGGTTATCGCACTTCATGAACAGGCGATTGCGCATTCATTTCAATCCGGCGGCGTATGCGGGCCGCCATGACCCTGGTAGACGCCAACCTTGGTTGGCGCTTCCCGGAAAGCCTGCCAACCAAGGTTGGCATCTACCATCGGCCTGGACCGTTACCGGGGGCCGTCCAGCAGGTCCCGCACCCGGTAGCTACCCGGGGCGCGGCCCTGCAGCTGGCGGGCGGCAAACAGGGCGCCGCGGGCGAAGATGTCGCGGTTGGTGGCCCGGTGCACCAGCTCGATGCGCTCACCCAGTCCTGTGAACTGCACCAGATGCTCGCCGACGATGTCACCGGCACGCAGGCTGGCGTAATGCGGCTCCGCCCCACCCCGCTGCGCGGCCGCGCCCAGGGTCAGCGCGGTACCCGACGGCGCGTCCTTCTTCTGCGTGTGGTGCGATTCGACGATGTCGCAGTCCCAGCCGGCCAGCGCCTGCGCCGCGCGCTCGACCAGCTCGTCCAGTACCGCCACGCCCAGGCTGAAATTCGACGCCCAGACCAGCGGGATGGACGCCGCCGCGGCCTCCAGCGCCTGCCGCTGTGTGCTGGAGATGCCAGTAGTGCCCGAGACCAGGCCCGCACCCCGCTCCACGCACAGCGCCAGCATCGGGTCGAAGCCCTCCGGCAGGCTGAAGTCGATCGCCACATCGAACACCGGCGCGCCAGGCAGTTCGCTGGCGCCGAAGAACGGCACGCCGTCGACCACGCGCTGGGTCGGCGCGCGGCCGGTTACCGCAGCCACGATCTGCAGGGTTTCGGGATGTTCGGCGGCCAGCCGCAGCAGGGCCTGGCCCATGCGCCCGGAGGCACCGTGAATGAGCAATCGCAGGGGAGTCTGGTTCATGCCTGCAGGCTAGCGGCAGCACGCCCGCTCCGGCAAGCGCCATCGCTGCTACGCTGCATGCCCTTTCATGCAATGGATGGCAGCTCCTTCATGCAGATCAGCGAACAGCTGGTGCTGGTCACTGGCGCCGGCCGCGGCCTTGGCAAGCACATCGCCCGCGCCTTCGCCGCCCAGGGCGCCCGCGTCATCATCAACTACCACCGCAGCGAAGCCGCCGCACGTACGCTGGCCACTGAGCTGGGCGGACAGGCGATCGCGCTGCCGGCCGACGTCACCGACCGCGCCCAGGTCGATGCGATGCTGCAGCACGCGCTGGCCCACTTCGGCCAAGGTGTCACCACCGTGGTCAACAACGCGCTGGCCGCTTTCTCGTTCAATGGCGATGCCCGCGACGGCGCCGCGGAAATCGGCTGGCCGGCCTTCCAGGCGCAGTTCGAGGGCAGCGTGCGTGGCGCACTGAACACCGTGCAGGCCGCCCTGCCCGGCATGCAGGCCCGCCGCTTCGGCCGCGTGATCAACATCGGCACCAACCTGTTCCAGAACCCGGTGGTGCCCTACCACGACTACACCGCCGCCAAGGCCGCACTGCTGTCGCTGACCCGCACCCTGGCCGGCGACCTCGGCCCGCATGGCATCACCGTCAACATGCTGTCCGGCGGCCTGCTGCGCACCACCGATGCCAGTTCCGCCACGCCCGAAGCGGTATTCGACTACATCGCCGCCAACACCCCGCTGCGCAGCGTCACCACCCCGGCCGAATTCGCCGATGCCGCGCTGTTCTTCGCCAGCCCGTGGTCACGCGCGGTGACCGGCCAGAACCTGGTGGTGGATGGCGGACTGGTGCGGGACTAAGCCGATGCGCATCTCCGAGGTCAGCCGCCTGACCGGTGCCAGCGCCAAGGCCATCCGACTGTACGAGGCGCGCGGCCTGCTGCCGCCGGTGCCACGACTGAACCGCTACCGCGACTACAGAGAACAGGACGTGGCCTGGGTGCAGCTGATCCGCCAGGCGCTGGGGCTGGGTATCACCCTGGCGGCAATCTCGCGCCTGCAGGGCCGCGACGGGCGGCTCGACTGGCAGGCAGTGCTGGCCCTGCTTGAGCAGCAGCGCAGCCGCATTGCCAGCGAGCGGGCACGGCTGGCGCAGGTCGAACTCGACCTGCAGCAGGTCAGCGACGAACTGCAGCAGTGGCTGCTCTCCGGCAGCAATGACTGCGTGCTGGAACCCAGCGGCTGCACGACCCAGGCTTGACTCTGCCCTTGGGGCAGACCGCAGCCTCGCGCACTTTCCATTGCCCGAGGTTGCCGTGTCCCGTTCCATCCTGATCCTGCTCGGCCATCCCGACCGCGACAGCCTGTGCGGCGCCCTCGCCCAGCGCTACGCCACCGCCGCCGAGAATGCCGGCCACTGGGTGCGCTTGATCGCATTGGGTGAACTCGAGTTCGATCCGGTGCTGCGGCGTGGCTACCGCCAGATCCAGCCGCTGGAAGCCGACCTGCAGGACGCGGCGGAAGCGATCGAGGCCTGCGATCACCTGGTGCTGGTCTATCCCACCTGGTGGGGTGCGATGCCGGCGCTGCTGAAGGGCTTCTTCGATCGCGTGCTGTTGTCGGGGTACGCCTTCCGCTACCGGCGCGATTCGGTGTGGTGGGACCGGCTGCTGGCCGGGCGCAGCGCGCGGGTGATCACCACGCTGGATACGCCGCCCTGGTACTACCGCTGGATCTACCGCGACCCGGGCATCACCCAGATCCGCGCCCCCCTCCTGGAATTCTGCGGCATCCGCCCGGTGCGTGTCAGCCGTCTCGGTGCGGTGCGCAGCAGTACCCCAGCAAAACGCAGCAAGTGGCTGGCGTTGGCAGCAGAGCTGGGTTCACGCGGCAGGTAGATCCACGCCATGCGTGGATGAAATGCCGGCCACGTTCCATGTGTCGCGTTTGCCAATTGACCGCCAGGCACCGTGCCTCAAGGCTGAGGGCCCTCTTCCGGCCCAGGCAACGCCCATGAAATCCTCGACTGTCTTCAGCAAGTGCGCCAGGAAGACCGGCTTTTCCGGCACGTCGACGACCCGCTACCGCTTGCTGGATGCCGCCCTGCTTGTCGTGAATCACCAGCGCGCCAGCGAAAGCCGGGGCTTCTATGTGAATGCCGGGCTCTACTTTCCAGAACTGCTCGAGCATCCCCTTGCGCCTGACGATCTTGAAACGGCTTTCCGGTACCGCTCCAGCATTCCCACGCCCCATGTCGACTGGCGGATCGAAGAGACGCCCGGCCTGCGCCGGGCTTTCATCCAGCAGGATCTGGATGATCTGCTGGAGGCCGGCAATCGCGATGGGATGAAATGCCTGCTGCTCGATGCCCTTGCCGACGTGGCGGGCTTCGCGGCAACCCATGGAAACCGCGAGTCGGTGCGGCGGTTGAATCAGGACGGGAACTTCCGGGCGATCATCCGCAGAGAGGTCTAGTAGATCCACGCCATGCGTGGATGGACTCCAGGAGTGTGCGAACCAAGGTTCGCACCTACCAGGACACATTCAGTGCTGTTTGGGCGGCGTCGGCCCGCAGCTGTCGCAACCGCCACAGGCGCCACCGCCTCCGCTCACCGGCGGTGCGATCTTCCGCCCCAGCGCCTGCAGCCAGGCAGCGCGGCCCGGCTTCAGCAGGGCCAGCGCCAGCGCCCCGCGCAGCTTGCGCACGGTGCCGGGGAACTGCTTCTTCAACACCACCCAGGCACTGACCAGTACGGCCACCGCGATGATCAGGTACTGGATCAGCAGGCCGGTATCCATCAGCCGCCTCCCAGCGCCTTGGTCACCTGGTAGGTGATCAGCGCCGCCACGTAGGCCGCAGCAAACAGGTAGAACGCCGAGAAGGCCATCGTCTTCCACGAATTGGTCTCGCGCTTGATGGTGGCCAGCGTCGAGATGCACATCGGGGCGTAGATGTACCAGACCAGCAGCGACAGCGCGGTGGCCAGCGACCAGCCGTCGCTGATCAGCGGGGTCAGTGCCTGGCTGGCGGCATCGTCATCGGCTGCGGACAGCGCGTACACGGTCGCCAGCGAGGACACCGCCACTTCGCGCGCGGCCAGGCCCGGAATCAGCGCGATGCAGATCTGCCAGTTGAAGCCCAGCGGCGCGAAGAACACCGCCATCGCATGGCCGATCTGGCCCGCATAGCTGTAATCGATGGCCGGCATGGTGGCGCCGGCCGGAGCCGCCGGGAACGACAGCAGCACCCACAGCAGGATGGTCAGCGCCAGGATGATGCCGCCGACACGCTTGAGGAAGATCATGCCGCGCTCGTACAGGCCGACCGCCAGGTCGCGCACGTGCGGCAGGCGGTATGACGGCAGCTCCAGCATCAGCGGGTGCTCGCTCTTGTCGCGGCGCCACTTCTTCATGATCCACGACATCGCCAGCGCACTGAGGATGCCCGCCGCATACAGGCCGAACAGCACCAGGCCCTGCTGGTTGAACACGCCCCACACCGTCTTCTGCGGGATGAACGCGCCAATCAGCAGCGCATACACCGGCAGGCGTGCCGAGCAGGTCATCAGCGGCGCGACCAGGATCGTGGCCAGGCGGTCACGCGGGTCCTGGATGCTGCGCGTGGACATGATGCCCGGCACCGCGCAGGCGAAGCTGGACAGCAGCGGGATGAACGAGCGGCCGGACAGGCCGGCGGCGGCCATCATGCGGTCGAGCAGGAACGCCGCACGCGGCAGGTAGCCGGATTCCTCCAGCACCAGGATGAAGAAGAACAGGATCAGGATCTGCGGCAGGAACACCACCACGCCACCCACACCGGCGATGATGCCGTCAGTCAGCAGGCTGGCCAGCGGGCCTTCCGGCAGCACGCTGCCAACAAACGCACCAAGCCAGGCGAAACCGGCCTCGATGCCGTCCATCAACGGTGTCGCCCAGGCATACACCGCCTGGAAGATCAGGAACATCACCACCGCCAGGCTGATCAGGCCGAACACCGGGTGCAGCAGCCAGCGGTCCAGCGCGTCGTCGACTTTGGCGGTCCGCGCCGGCATGCGCACGGCCACTGACAGGATCTCGCGCACCTTGGCGTGGTAGTCGATGCCACCTTCCGGGCCCGGCACCGGCGCATCCAGGTGCGGCACCATCGCATCGAGGCGCTCGACCAGGGCTTTGGCGCCCTGCTTGCGCACCGCCACGGTTTCCACCACCGGCACGCCCAGCTCGCGCTCCAGCGCGGCCACGTCCACCTGGATGCCACGGCGCTGGGCCGCATCGACCATGTTCAGCGCAACCACCATCGGCTTGCCCAGCTCGCGCAGTTCCAGCGCGAAGCGCAGGTGCAGGCGCAGGTTGGTGGCGTCGATCACGCACAGCAGCACGTCCGGTGCAGCCTCGCCCGGATAGAAGCCCCGGCACAGGTCACGGGTGATCGCCTCGTCCAGGCTGGCCGGGTGCAGGCTGTAGGCACCGGGCAGATCGAGTACGGCGAACTCGCGACCGGACGGCGCGCGCAGGCGACCTTCCTTGCGCTCGACGGTGACGCCGGTGTAGTTGGCAACCTTCTGCCGGCTGCCGGTCAGCTGGTTGAACAGCGCGGTCTTGCCGCTGTTGGGGTTACCGACCAGCGCAATGCGCAGGGGCGCGGTAGAAGTTGCAGCGGTCATGCGCGACGCTCCTGGCGGTTGGCGTCGACCACGACGCGCTTGGCTTCACTGATACGCAGCGCAAACCGGGTGAACCCGACCTGCACCAGCAGCGGCTCGCCACCGACCGGGCCCTTGGCCACCAGGCGCACTTCCTCGCCCTTCACGAAACCCAGCTCGCGCAGGCGACGGGCGATGGCATCGTTGGCATGGAGGTCCTGCACGGACTCGACCACGGCCGAGGCGTGCAGCGGCAGTTCGGACAGCGTCATCTAGCGCATTCTCTGCTGGATGTAAATGGTTCTCGATTCTAACATTCCCGCGTCGCGTCATGGCCCATGACCAATGGCCCGCTATGATCCATACAGGTATGGAGTGACCCTGGAATCCCATGAACGATGCTTTGCAGATCGAGCGCAGCGGCGCCGTCCTCACCCTCTGGCTGAACCGGCCCGAGCTGCACAATGCCTTTGACGCCGGCTTGATAGCGCGGCTGACCGCCGCCCTCGAAGCCGCCGGACGCGACGACGCGGTGCGCGCGGTAGTGGTGGCCGGCCACGGCGCCTCCTTCTCGGCCGGCGCCGACATGCAGTGGATGCGTGGCATGGCCGCCGCCAGCGAGGCCGACAACCGCGAGGACTCGCTGGCCCTGGCGCGGCTGATGCGCACCCTGGACGAGCTGCCCAAGCCGACCCTGGCCCGGGTCCACGGCGCGGCCTTCGGTGGCGGCGTCGGCCTGGTCGCCTGCTGCGACATCGCCATCGCCAGCACCGCGGCCCGCTTCGGCCTGACCGAAAGCCGCCTCGGCCTGCTGCCAGCGGTGATCTCGCCCTACGTGATCGAGGCCATCGGCCCGCGCCAGGCCCGTCGCTGGTTCGCCACCGGCGAACACTTCGATGCCGATACCGCACTGCGCATCGGCCTGGTCCACCAGCTGGTCGAGCCCGAGCGCCTGGACGAGGCCGTGCAGCGCCAGCTGGCCCTGCTCGACAAGGCCGGCCCGATCGCTTCTTCCAGCGCCAAGCAGCTGGTGCGGCAGGTGCGTGACAGCCATGACCGCGACGCCCTGGATCGCGATAATGCCGCCCTGATCGCGCGCCTGCGGGTGTCCGCCGAGGGCCAGGAAGGCCTGGGCGCCTTCCTCGACAAGCGCGCGCCCCACTGGGTCACGGAAGCCTGAACATGCTCGATCATCTTGGTTTGACCAGCGCCGACCTGGCGCGCAGCAAGACCTTCTTCCTGCAGGCGCTGGCGCCGCTGCAGATCGGCGTGGTGATGGAAGTCACCGCCGAACAGACCGGCGCGCACGACCACATCGGCTTCGGCAGCGAGGGCAAGCCGTTCTTCTGGCTCGGCAATGGCGGCACCGCCAGCCACGGTGTGCACGTGGCCTTCGCCTGCACCAGCCGCACCCAGGTGGACGCCTTCCATGCCGCTGCCCTCGCCGCCGGCGGTCGCGACAACGGCGCGCCGGGCCTGCGCCCGTGGTACCACCCCGACTACTACGGCGCCTTCGTGCTCGACCCGGATGGCAACAACATCGAGGCGGTATGCCACCGCCCTGCCGACGAGGTGGCCGCATGAGCGACTACGTCCGCATCGTCGAGGTCGGCCCGCGTGACGGTCTGCAGAACGAAAAGCAGTCGGTGTCCACCGCCGACAAGATCGAACTGATCAACCGCCTGTCGGGCACCGGCCTGCGCAGCATCGAGGCGACCAGCTTCGTCAGCCCGAAGTGGATCCCGCAGCTGGCCGATGCCGCCGAGGTCTACGCCGGCATCCAGCGCCGGCCCGGCATCCACTACCCGGTACTGGTGCCGAACGAACAGGGCTACGACCGCGCCCGTGCGGTGGGCGTGGAGGAAGTGGCGGTGTTCACCGCAGCGTCCGAGGCGTTCAACCGCACCAACACCAATGCCGGCATCGACGAATCGCTGGCCCGGTTCGAGCCGATCCTGCGCCGCGCCGCCGCCGATGGCGTGCGCGTGCGCGGCTATGTCTCCACCGTGCTCGGCTGCCCCTACCAGGGCGAGGTGCCACTGGCCGACGTGGTGCGGGTGGCGCGTGCCCTGCACCAGATGGGCTGTTACGAAATCTCGCTGGGCGACACCATCGGCGTCGGCACCCCGCGCAAGGCGCGGGCGATGCTGCAGGCGGTTGCCGCCGAGATTCCGATGGCGGCACTGGCCGTGCACTTCCACGACACCTATGGCCAGGCCATCGCCAACATCGCCACCTGCCTGGAAGAAGGCGTGCGCGTGGTCGACAGCGCGGTGTCTGGCGCCGGTGGCTGCCCGTATGCCAAGGGCGCCAGCGGCAATGTCGCCAGCGAGGACGTGGTCTACCTGCTGCAGGGCCTGGGCCTGGACAGCGGCGTGGACCTGCCGGCACTGGCCGAGACCGGCCGCTGGCTGGCCGGCCTGCTCGGCCGCGCCACCGCCAGCCGCACCGGCCAGGCACTGGCCGCCGCCGGCTGACCGCCGCGCTGCGCCGCCCTGCAGCGGCGGCGCAGTGCACAACAGCGGCGGTCGCGGCTTCCGTTAGAATCGGCGGTTCTCGAACCTGCAGGACCGTGCAATGCAGCTGTCTTCCGTACGTGCCGTGATCACTGGCGGCGTCTCCGGCCTCGGCCTGGCCGTGGCCCAGCACCTCGTCGCCCAGGGCGGCAAGGTGGCCCTGTTCGACCTCAACGACGACAAGGGTGCTGCTGCCGTTGCCGGGCTGGGTGCCGACAAGGCCCGCTACTTCAACGTCAACGTCAGTGATGAAGCGGCCGTCTCGGCAGCCATCGACCAGGCCCACGATTTCCTCGGCGGCCTGAACGTGGCGATGAACTGCGCCGGCATCCTCGGCGCCGGCCGCGTGCTGGGCAAAGAAGGCCCGATGCCGCTGGCCGGCTTCCAGGGCACGGTGATGGTCAACCTGGTCGGTAGCTTCAACGTTGCAAAGGCCGCGGCCAACCGCATGCAGCACAACGAAGCCGGCACCGACGGCGAGCGCGGCGTGATCATCAATACCGCCAGCATCGCCGCCTACGAAGGCCAGATCGGCCAGGCCGCGTACGCCGCCAGCAAGGGCGGCGTGGTGTCGATGACGCTGCCGATGGCGCGCGAACTGTCGCGCTTCGGCATCCGCGTCAACACCATCGCCCCGGGCGTGTTCTGGACGCCGATGGTCGATGGCATGCCCGAGGCGGTGCAGCAGTCGCTGGCCGCGTCGATCCCGTTCCCGTCGCGCCTGGGCAAGCCGGAAGACTTCGCCAGCCTGGTCGGCTTCATCCTCGGCAACACCTACCTCAATGGCGAGACCATCCGCCTGGACGGCGCTACCCGCCTCGCTCCGAAGTGATTCCCCCCGGGCGCCGGGACGGCGCCCTCCCCCAACGACCTAGATCACCATGAAAGCCAACGACATCAAGAAGGGCAACGTCGTCGAGTACAACAACGGCGTGTACCAGATCCGCGACATCGAGCGCAGCTCGCCGCAGGGTCGCGGCGGCAACGTCCGCTTCCGCTTCATCATGTACAGCGTGCCGGGCGGCAACAAGCTCGATGCCAGCTTCGATGCCGACGACAACCTGGTCGAGGTCGAACTGCTGCGCCGCCAGTCCACCTATTCGTACAAGGACGGCGATGCGTTCGTGTTCCTCGATGACGAGGACTACACCCCGTACACCCTGGACGCGGACGTGATCGGCGACGACGCCGGCTACATCACCGACGGCCTGACCGGCATCTACGTGCAGGTGATCGACGAGCAGCCGGTGGCGATCCAGCTGCCGGCCTCGGTGGTGCTGGAAGTGATTGAAACCCCGCCGGAACTGAAGGGCGGCACCGCCACCAAGCGCCCGAAGCCGGCCAAGCTCAACACCGGCATCGAGATCATGGTGCCGGAGTACATCGTCAACGGCGAACGCGTGCTGGTGAACACCGCCACCGGCGAATTCGCGGGCCGTGCCGACTAATCGCCTCGCGCTGATCGGCTGCCTGTCCCTGCCTGCGGCGCATTCGCCGCAGGCAGGCCATCGGATGTAGCAGTCGTGTAGCACCGAGCCCACGCTCGGCTGCTGTGCGTTGGACAGGGACTGCAGCCGAGCGTGGCTCGGCTCTACAGGTAGCTTACGGCTGCTTCGCGCCGAAATTGCCGCAGCCGTGGTACTGGCGGGTGCCGATGGTCAGGTTCACCTTGGCCTCGAACGCCTCGCCACTCATGTCATCCTGGCAGGTCGTGCGCTGGAAGCTGAGCTTGACGTCGGTGCCATCAGACGCCTTGCCACTCCAGCCGTCAGCACCTGCGGTGGGCTGGGCGACATCGAAACGACGCTCACCGTAATCCACTTCCACCTGCAGGCCCGGCGTGTCGCCGTCGACAACCGCCAGCCAGCCCGGCTCATTGCCTGTGGCACGGAATGCGGCATTGCCGGCACTGCCATCGCCTTCAGTGGCTTCGACCGCATGGCACTCGCGATCGGCTTCGCCCTTCAGGCTCAACAGGCCGTCATCGCTGCCCTTGGTCCAGAAGCTGTTGCCCTTGCCATCGCCGTACTTGGCACCCGACGCCGCACGCTCGGAGCTCATGGCGAAGGTGCGTTCGCCGATCACCACCGTGGCCGCATCCTCGCCATTGAAGGTCGCGCGCACGCTCAGATCACCACACTGGTACGTGGTCTCGCTGCCACCTTCGGTGCTGGCGCTCGGCTGCGGCGCGGCAGGCGGGGCGTCATTGCCGCCTGCGGCGGGCGGCTGGGCCGGCTGGCACGCGGCCAGCACCAACCCGAGGGAGGCTGCCAACAGACTGGGAACTACACGCATGGCTCGACTCCTTGTCGACACTACAGAGAGGCTCGACCCTACCACCTGTCGGTGAGCGGGGCCTGAAAGCGGCCTGACCGCGCTCATGCGGCCAGTACCGCCATCGACAACAGCTGCGCGCCGCTTTCGCCTGAACTGCAGGTCCACACCCGCAGCAGACGCAGTTTCAGCTCGCGCTCCTGGCCCTGCCCGCGCACCGACAAGCGCACGTCACTGGACAACAATGCCAGGCGTCCGCACAGCAGCGTTTCCACCGCGTACGATTGCAGGCTGCTCACCCGCAGGTTCCCGGCCAGCCAGTCGCCCAGCCAGGGCAGATCGAGCATGCGCCCGCCCTGCCCATCCATCATGAACAAGGCCGGCGATACCAGCGCGGTCAGCGCATCGTGGTCGTCATCCAGCAATGCCTGCCGCAGGCGCTGTTCCAGCGCTGCCAGCTGCCGCTCATGCAGGTCTTCAACGATGTCCCGTTCCATCCACGGATCCTTCCGGCATCGGCCGGCGCCTGCGCAGGCGTTGCGCGATCCACTGCCGCGCGCCCTGCACTACTACATAGAAGACCGGTACGAAGAACACCGCCAGCACGGTCGCACTGACCATGCCGCCGAACACACCGGTTCCAATCGCCTGCTGGGTTTCCTTCGACGCGCCCTGCGCCAGCATCAGCGGCACCACGCCCAGCGCGAATGCCAACGAGGTCATCACGATCGGCCGCAGGCGCAGACGCGCCGCCTCCAGCGCTGCTTCCACCAGGCCGCGACCCTGCTGCTGCAGCTGGCGCGCGAACTCGACGATGAGGATCGCGTTCTTCGCCGACAGCCCGATCACGGTGATCATGCCGACCTTGAAGAACACGTCGTTGGGCATGCCCCGCAACAGCACCGCAGCAACCGCACCCAGCAGGCCCAGCGGCACCACCAGCATCACCGCCAGCGGGATCGACCAGCTCTCGTACAGTGCCGCCAGCACCAGGAACACCACCAGCATCGACAACAGCAGCAACCACGGCGCCTGCGCACCGGACTCCCGCTCCTGCAGCGACTGGCTGGTCCACTGCAGGGCAAAACCGGACGGCAGCTTCTCCGCCAACCGCTCCATCTCCGCCATGGCCTGGCCGGTCGACACGCCGGAGGCCGGTGCGCCGGACAGGTTCAGCGCCGGGAAGCCGAGATAGCGCTGCAGCTGCAGCGGCGCCTCGGTCCAGTGCGGCGTCACCAGTTCCGACAACGCCACCATGCCGCCTTCGCTGTTGCGCACGTACAGCCTCAGCACATCCTCCAGCTCCATCCGTTGGGGTGCATCGGCCTGCAGGATCACCTGCTGCAGCCGCCCCTTGTTGGGGAAGTCGTTGACGTACTGCGAGCCCATCGCCGCCGACAGCGTGCTGCTGATCTGCTCGAACCCCACGCCCATCGCCTCGGCCTTGGCGCGGTCGATGTCTAGCCGCACGCTGGTACCTGCTGGCAGGCCATCGGCATGCACCTCCGACAGCAGCGGGCTGGCCTCGGCCAGCTTCAGCAGCTGCTGCAGGGCCGCACGCAGCTCTGCCTGGCTCTGCCCGGTACGCGCCTGCAGGGCGAGCGAGAAGCCGGACGAACGGCCCAGGCTGTCGATCGCCGGCGGCATCACGCTCATCACCTCGCCCTCGGCAATCGTCGCCATCGCCTTCTGCGCGGCCTCCACTTCGCCGGCCGCGGTGGCCCCTGCACGCTCGCCCCAATCCTTCAGCATCGTGTAGGTCAGTGCCGCGCTCGGGCCGGAACCGGAGAAGCTGTAGCCGAGGATCGACTGGTTGGAGCCGATGCCCGGGCGTGACGCCACATGCCGTTCGTAGGCTTCGACCACGGCCAGCGTGCGTTCGGCGGTGGCTTCGGCCGGCAGCTGGATCGAGGTCATGAAGTAGCCCTGGTCCTCTTCCGGCAGGAAGGCGCCCGGCAGCCAGTGCAGGCCCAGCAGCAGCGCCGCCACCAGCGCGGCGAACACGCCCATGACCCGCCCACTGCGCTGCAGCACCGACGCCACACCACGCTGGTAACGCCCGGTCATCCGTTCGAAGCCACGGTTGAAGGCGCCGAACAGCCCGCTACGACCATGATGGCCATGGGTGTTCGGGCGCAGCAGGGTCGCGCACAGCGCCGGCGTCAGGCTCAATGCCAGCAGCGCCGAGAACAGGATCGACACCGCCATCGCCACGGTGAACTGGCGGTAGATCGCGCCCACCGAGCCGCTGGCCAACGCCATCGGAATGAACACGGCGGTCAGCACCAGGGTGATGCCGATCACCGCACCGGTCAGCTCGCGCATCGCCTTGATGGTAGCCTCGCGCGGCGGCAGTCCTTCCTCGGCCATGATCCGTTCCACGCCCTCGACCACCACGATGGCGTCGTCGACGATGATGCCGATCGCCAGCACCATGCCGAACATGGTCAGCACGTTGATCGAGAAGCCCAGTGCCAGCATCACCGCGAAGGTGCCGAGCAGCGCGATCGGTGCGACCAGCGCCGGAATCAGCGTGTAGCGCCAGTTCTGCAGGAACAGGTACATCACCGCGAACACCAGCAGCATGGCCTCCAGCAGCGTCTGCACCACCTTCTGGATCGAGATCTTCACGAACGGTGCGGTGTCGAACGGAATGCTCGACTCCACGCCGCGCGGCAGCAGCGGCGCCAGTTCGGCCATGCGCTCGCGTACCGCCGACGCGGTGCGCACTGCGTTCGCGCCAGGACGCAACTGCACCCCGGCGGCGGTCGCTGGGTGGCCATCCTCGCGGGTGCCCCACGCATAGCTCTGCGCGCCCAGTTCGACGCGGGCGACATCGCCCAGCACCACCCGTGAACCGTCTGCCCCGGCGCGCAGCACGATGGCTGCGAACTGCTCCGGCGTGGACAGCTGCCCGTCGGCACTCAACGGCACGGTGATGCGCTGGCCCGGAACACCCGGCGAATCACCGATGCGTCCTGGCGAGATCTCCAGGTTCTGCTGCTCGATGGCGGTGGCCACATCGCCCATGGTCAGGCCGTAGCCGGTCAACCGGGTCGGGTCCAGCCAAACGCGCATCGCCTGTTCGGCACCGAACAGCTGCACGCGGCCGACGCCATCGATGCGGCGCAGCTCTTCGATGATGTTGCGCGCCATGAAATCGCCCAGCGCGGCTTCGCTGACGCTGGCATCCGGCGAACGCAGGCCGACCAGCATCAGGAAGCCGGAATCGGCGGCCTCCACGAACAGGCCGTTCTGGCGCACGCTGCGCGGCAGGCGCGGCTCGATCGCCTTGATCCGGTTCTGCACGTCCACCTGCGCCAGCTCCGGGTTGGTACCGGGCTTGAAGGTCGCAGTGATCGAGGCTTCGCCGGAGGTGTCCACCGACGATTCGAAGTACAGCAGGTGCTTGACGCTGGACAGCTCGCGCTCGATCAGCCCGACCACCGCATCATTCAGCGTCTGCGGGCTGGCACCCGGGTAGCTGGCATAGATGCTGACACTGGGCGGCGCGACCGCCGGATAGCGCTCCACGGCCAAGCGCGGAATCGCCAGTACGCCGGCCAGGATGATGAAGATCGCCAGCACCCAGGCGAACACCGGGCGATCGATGAAGAAACGTGCCATGTTGGATTTTCCTGGAGGGGCTGGCCCGGGAAAGGCTCAGCCCTTGCTGCCGGCCTGCACCGCGCCGGCGCTGGCGACCGGCACCTGCCAGTCGCGCGCATCGACCACCACGCCTTCCTGCAGGCGCTCCTGGCCCTCGACCACCACCTTTTCGCCCGCCTTCAGACCGGTGCGCACCAGCCACTGGCGATCAACGCTGCCGTCGACCTCCAGCGTGCGGATCACCGCCTTGCCGTCGCCACCGATCACCCAGGCATAAGCCTGGCCACCGGCGCTGCGCAGCACGGCCTGCTGCGGCACGGTCAGCGCACTGGCCGGTGCACCCCGCGGCACTTTCGCGCGCACGTACATGCCGGGCAGCAGCTGGCGCTGCGGGTTGTCGACCAGGATGCGGAGGATCACATCACCGGTACGCGCATCGACGTTGATGCCGGAGAACAGCATCTGGCCACGCTCGGACAGCGGCTTGCCGGCGGCACCGATGATCGTCACCGGCAGCTCGCCACCACCGGCAGCACTGCGCTGCAGCGATTCCAGCTGGGCCGCCGGCTGGCGCACATCGACGTAGACCTGGTCGATCTGCTGTACCACCGCCATCGGCTCGGCATCGGCCACGCCGACCAGTGCACCTTCGGTCACCAGCGCCTGGTCGATGCGGCCGGCAATCGGCGCGCTGACCGTGGCATAGCGCAGGTCGAGCTGGCGACGGGCCAGGATCGCGCGCGCTTCATTCACCGCGGCACGGGCCTGTTCGTACTCGGCACTGGCATCGTCGCGATGCTGCTGGCTGACGGCCTGTGCCGCGGCCAGTGCATGCAGGCGCTGCGACTGCACGCGACTGCGGCCCAGGGCGGCCTCACTGCGCTGCAGCGCGGCCAGTGCCGAATCGACATCGGCACGGAAGGCCGCCGGATCGATCTGGAACAGGGCCTGGCCGGCGTCTACTTCCGCGCCCTGGTCAAACAGCCGGCGCTGCACGATGCCACCCACCTGCGCTCGGATCTGCGCGGTGCGCACGGCGGCCACGCGGCCAGGCAGTTCGTCGTCACGCTGCACCACCTGCGGGCCGACGGTAACCACGCTCACGCGGGGTGCGGCTTCGGGCGTGGCTTCGGGGGTGGAGCAGGCCGTCATGGCCAGGGCGAGGGCCGCGATCAACGCGACCGGAGTCCTGAAGGTTCTCATTGCTGTGCACAATGCCGCGCGGGCGGCTGATAGGTTCTGAAGAACCCAGTGTGCGTGGCGATGATGGGGTTTCGATGGAGGAACTGTGGGGATACGATGGAGGCAAGCACCTTAAGGCCCCGCCCCTGCATGCATGCCGCCCCTGCCCTCGCCGCCCTCGTCCTGATCGTCGAGGATGAGGCCGAGATCGCCGACATTCTTACCGCCTATCTGGAACGCGAAGGACTGCGTACGCTGCGCGCCGCCGACGGCCACAGCGCACTGGACCTGCATCGCAGCGCCCGCCCCGACCTGGTCCTGCTCGACGTGCAGCTGCCGCGGCTGGATGGCTGGAGCGTGCTGACCCAGCTGCGCCAGCGCGGCGAGACGCCGGTGATCATGCTGACCGCACTGGACCAGGACCTGGACAAGCTGACCGCACTGCGCATGGGCGCTGATGACTACGTGGTCAAACCATTCAATCCGGCCGAAGTGGCGGCGCGCGTGCGCGCCGTGCTGCGGCGTACGTTGCGCGCCTCGCGCGTGGATGCCCCGACCGCGCTGCGGGCGGGCCCGCTGCTGATCGACTCGGCCACCCACGCCGTACACGTGGAAGGCGAAGGCTACAGCCACGAAGTGCTGCTCACGCTCACCGAGTTCAAGCTGCTGCACTGCATGGCGCTGGCGCCGACCCGCATCTTCAGCCGCAGCGAACTGATGCACGAATGCCTGCCGGAAAGCGAGGCGCTGGAGCGCACGGTCGACAGTCATGTCAGCAAGCTGCGCCGCAAGCTGGATGAAGTGGGCATGGTCAATGTGCCGGCCAGCGTGCGTGGCGTCGGCTACCGGTTGATGGCCGACCGCTGATGGCCCGCCTGCGCCGCTCCGGGCTCAGCCGCCACATCATCGTCTCGATGTCGTTGATGGTGATCGGCGTCATCGTGATGATGATCCTGTCGTCCTGGCTGCTGTATGCGGTGCTGGTCGAATTCTTCCCCGGCACTACCGAGGAACCGGAAAGCTGGCTGCCGACCGGCCCTGAACTGGCATGGATGGTCGGCGTGATCCTGACCGGCCTGGCGCTGGCCATCGCCGCCTCGTTCCGTCTTGCCCATCGCATCCTGTCGCCGTTGAATTCGCTGGTGGACAGCGTGCGCGCGCTCGCGGGCGGCGACCTCGGTGCCCGTGCCAGCGTCGACGAAAACTCGCCGGGCGAAGTGGCCACCTTGGTCGAGGACTTCAATGCCATGGCGCGGCGGCTGCAGCACGTGGAGAGCGAGCGTGCGATGTGGCATGCAGCCATCGCCCATGAACTGCGGACTCCGGTGACGATCCTGCGCGGCCGCCTGCAGGGCCTGGCCGAGGGCGTCTTCCAGCCGGACGAATCACAGTTCCGCAGCCTGCTCGCCCAGGTCGAGGGCCTGTCACGACTGATCGAGGATCTGCGCGTGCTGAGCCTGTCCGACAATGCGCGGCTGGACGTGCGCCGCGCACGTACCGACGTGGTGGCCGAAGTGCATTCGGTGATGACCCTGGTCGATCCCCAGTTCCGCGCCGCCGGCTTCGTGCTGGAGCTGGAAACCAGCCGCGAAGAACACAACGCGCACTGCGA
Organism: Stenotrophomonas sp. STK17_22; assembly: GCF_051983905.1. Classification (NCBI taxonomy): domain Bacteria; kingdom Pseudomonadati; phylum Pseudomonadota; class Gammaproteobacteria; order Lysobacterales; family Lysobacteraceae; genus Stenotrophomonas; species Stenotrophomonas sp. STK17_22. Next base: position 2,209,408 of record NZ_CP197010.1, on the reverse strand, counting down.
CCCGACCCGCCTGCGCCAGGCGCTGCTGGCGCTGCTGGAGAACGCGCGCCGCTATGCCAGCCCGGGCAAGGTGCGGATTGCCGTGCATGACACACCGGGCCATGTGCAGGTAGCGATCGAGGATGAGGGCCCGGGCATCGACCCTGAGCTGCACGCCGACATCTTCTCTCCGTTCATGCGTGCCGACGGTTCGCGTTCGCGCCAGGGTGGAGGTAGCGGGCTCGGTCTGGCGGTGGTCAAGGCCATCGCCGACGCGCACGGCGGCCGCGTCTACTGCACGGCGGGCAACGCTGGTGGCAGCCGTTTCGTTATCGAGCTGCCGCGCCAATAGCCGGCGTGGCTGCCTGTTCCCGCAGGCGGGCACCGAGCGCAGCGAGGTTGGCGTCGATCGCATCCATTTCGTTGCGCTGCTTCTCCGGCAGCTGCTGACGCAGCTGTACGCGCAGCGCCTGCCAGGCCGGCACCGCCTGTGCGCTGGCGGTGGCAACCGCTTCGGCCAGCACCGCCTGCTCATCGGCCAGCGGCAACCCGTAGCCGCCGCCCACCAGCAGCGTACCCGGGCGCAGCCATTGCCCACCCTGCTCCAGCAACTGGCGCAGGCCCCGGGTCTCGGCACTGTCCGGTGCGGCCAGCAGGCGCCGTTTCAGCACATCGCGCGCGCGCAGCTCGGCGCGGCGTTGCGCAGCCTGTTCCAGCAGCAGCAGGCCGGCGCTTGCGCGCAGGTCGCCTTGCAGCAACCACAGCGCACGCTGCTGTGCGGGCAGCTTCAACCAGCCGCGTACGTCGCGTGCGGGCAATGCCAGCTGGGCTGCCGCCACGCCGAACAACTGCTGGTAGTGATCGCGTGCCGAGGCGAAGTAGTAACCCTGCGCCTGTGCTGCATTGCGGTCCGTGAGTACCTGCTCGTCCAGCACATGCAGCTGCGACAGCCGACGCTTCAAACCACGCGGACTCAGCTGGGCCAGCCCGGCCTCCCCCAGCCGAGGCACACCCGCCTGCAGCAGCTTGGCGGTTTCCACCGCGCAGTTGTTGCTGACGAAGTAATAGCGCCCGTCATAGCTCCAGTGCACCTGCGCAGTGCGCTCGAGCAGGCTGGCGATCTCGCCGGGCGACAACTGCAACGGCAGCGACTGCAACCCGCGCAGTTCCACCTTGGTGTACTCATCCACCACCTGCTGCAGCGGCAGCACGAACAGTCGCGACGGGTAGCCACCGGTAAGGCCACGCCAGTTGGAAATCTGCACGTCACCAACGAAGGCACGGAACGAAAGCACACGGTGGTAATCCAGGTCCAGGCGACAATCCTGCCCAGGTGCGCGCCCCGGCTTGCAGATCACCAGCCGCAGCATGCTGTGGCCCCAGCGACTCATCGGCTGCGCACTGCCTTCGGCGAACAGGTAGTCCACCGCGTAGACGCGCGCCGGATCGAGGTGCAGCAGCGATGCAGCGCCTTCTTCCGATTCGGCCTGGAGCAAGGGCAGCGTCGTAGCGCACTGCGGCTGTGGCAGCGACGGCGGGGTTCCGAAATGGGCCTGGTACCACTGCGCCAGTGCCGGGCGCCGGCAGGCAAACTCGCTGTCGAGCACGAAATGCTCGGCGTTCACTGCCAGGTACTCGGCCGGATCCTTCAGTTCATAGGCGTCCGGGCTACGGTCATGGAAGTCGTTGTCGCCGCGGCCGAGGCGCCACGGCTTACGCTGCCACCCAGCCAGGTCCCGCCAACGCGCAGTGCGCGACCAGTCCGCACCGCCACGGTCGGCGACGTGGGTGAGTTCGTGCACCAGCGCGCTGCGGCGCGCACGGCGGGCGCCGGGCATGCCGTCATCCAGAAGATCGCGGCGCAACGTGATGCGGCCGGCGAAGGCGCGGCCATGCACCTCGGCGGGAAGGCCATCACTCCAGCGCACCTGCACCTGCGCCGGCAGGGCGCGCAGCAGGCCATCTGGCAACAATGACTGCACGTCGGCCAGGGTCTGCGTCGCCACCTGCTGCTGTGCAGGGCTCAACCCCGCAGGATCGAGCTGCAGGCGATCAGCCGCGTGCGCGACATGAGCGATCAGCAGTAGAGCCACGCCGTGCGTGGCTGCGTTCCGTGCAGATGTCATGGCGTTGCCGGCCAGCGGCCGGCACTACCCGAAGGCGGGATCAACGCGCCAGCAGCGCGCGGGCCAGTTCCAGGTCGCTCTGCTGCTGCGCGGCAGTGCTCTGCTCACGCAGGTGGACCAGCGCGGCTTGCAGGCGGGCACCACGGATCTGGCCATCGCTTGCGACGAACGCAGCGGCATCGTCGCGTGCAGCCAGTACCACCTTGTCGTCACCCGAGCTGCTGCCCGAGGAACCGGAGGAAGCACCCGTGGCCGAACCGGCCGACGTGCCGGCGAAGCTGGAAGCGAAGCCGGCCAGCGGCAGGGACAGCAGGGCGAGCAGCAGAAGCGGACGGGTCATCGGTTCGAAGCCGGTTGTTAGGAAGCGTGGAGCGTAACGGGTGCGTGAAGGATTTGCCCGGCTCAAACGTCGAACAGCTTGCCGGGATTCAGCCGCGCTTGGGGATCGAACGCGCGTTTGACCGCCTTCATCAGGGCGATCTCGGCCGGGCCGCGGGTGCTGTCCAGGTAGCCCTTCTTGACCAGGCCGATGCCGTGCTCGGCCGAGATGCTGCCATCGAAGCGCGCCAGCACCTGCGCGAGCAGCTTGGTCACCTGCTCGCACTGCGCCACGAAATCGGCGTCGCTGGTGTCGTCCGGCTTGAGCACATTGATGTGCAGGTTGCCGTCGCCGATATGGCCGAACCAGACCACGTCGAAGTGCGGGTAGGCCTGCCCGATCAGCGCCTGGGTCTCGGCCAGGAACGCCGGCATCGCCGAGATCCGCACCGAGACGTCATTCTTGTAGGGCGTGTAGCGCGCCAGCGATTCGGTGATGCCTTCGCGCAGGCGCCACAGCTGCGCGGCCTGGGCATCGCTGGCACTGATCACGCCGTCACTGACCCAGCCATTGCCCATGCAGTCCTCGAACGCGGCCATCGCCGCCGCTTCCTGGGCCTCGTCGCCGGCGGCGAACTCGGTGACTACGTAGTACGGATGCACCTCGTCGAACGGTGCCTGCGCGCCATGCGCCAGCACGTGCTCCAGCGCCCGGTCAGTGAAGAATTCGAAGGCCTGCAGCTGCAGGCGCGCGCGGAACGCGGCGAATACCTGCATCAGCACCTCGAAGCTGGGTACGGCCAGCAGCATCACGTTGCTGGCCGGCGGCGGGTCGGTCAGTTTCACCGTGGCTTCGACGATCACGCCCAGCGTGCCCTCCGAGCCGATCAGCAGCTGGCGGAAGTCATAGCCGCTGGAGTTCTTGATCAGCCCCTTGTTGAGTTCCAGCAGCTGGCCATCGGCCGTGACCACCTTCAGGCCGGCGATCCACTCGCGGGTGTTGCCGTAGCGGATCACGCGGATGCCGCCGGCATTGGTGGCGATGTTGCCGCCGATCGAGCAGGACCCGCGCGCGGCGAAATCCACCGGGTAGATCAGGCCGTGGTCCAGCGCGGCGTTGTGCACGGCCTCCAGCGGCATGCCGGCCTGCACCACCAGGGTGCGATCGACGGCGTCGTAGGCCAGCGCCTTGTTCATCCGTTCCAGGCTGAGCACCAGCTCGCCGTTGGCGGCCACCGCGCCACCCGAGAGGCCGGTGCGGCCACCGGACGGCACCACGGCCACGCCCTCGCCTGCGCTCCAGCGCATCACCGCCTGCACTTCCTCGACCGTGGCCGGCAGTGCGATCGCCAGCGGCGCCGGCGTCCAGCGCCGGGTCCAGTCGCGCCCGTAATGCTCCAGGTCGGACGGATCGGTCTTCAGCTTCAGGCCGGGACAGGCCTGCTGCAGCGAGGCAATGCGGGAATCGGTCATGACGGTCCAGCGCGGTGCGTGAAGAACGGGCAAGCGTGCCAGCGGCACGCGCCAGCGTCCAGCCCTGCAGCCGTACAGATAGCTACGGATGCAACCAATTGCGCACTGCACCATGGGCGGCACGATCTGGCATAGTGGTCAGCCCCTGTCCCACTGGCCGTGTTGCCCCATGTCGCCGAAGAAGACCTCGTTCCCGAAGCAGGATATCCGCGTGCTGTTGCTGGAGGGAGTCAGCCAGACCGCCGTGGAGGTGTTCAGCGCCGCCGGCTACAGCCAGATCGAAGCGCACACCAAGGCGCTGCCCGAGGACGAACTGAAGGCGCGCATCGCCGAGGCGCACATCGTCGGCATCCGTTCGCGCACCCAGCTCAGCGCCGAGGTGCTGGCCGATGCCAAGCGCCTGATCGCGGTGGGCTGCTTCTGCATCGGCACCAACCAGGTCGACCTGGACGCGGCCGAGCTGGCCGGCATCCCGGTGTTCAACGCGCCGTACTCCAACACCCGCAGCGTGGCCGAACTGGTGATCGCCGAGGCGATCATGCTGACCCGCGGCATTCCGCAGAAGAACGCCGAATGCCATCGCGGCGGCTGGTCGAAGTCGGCCAGCGGCAGCCATGAAGTACGCGGCAAGACGCTGGGCATCATCGGTTACGGCCACATCGGCACCCAGGTCGGCGTGCTGGCCGAATCGCTGGGCATGCAGGTGATCTTCCACGACGTGGAAACCAAGCTGGCGCTGGGCAATGCGCGTGCTGCGGCCAGCCTGGACGACCTGCTGGCCCGCGCCGACATCGTCACCCTGCACGTGCCGGAGACCCCGGCCACGCAGTGGATGATCGGCAGCACCGAGCTGGCGAAGATGCGCAAGGGCGCGCACCTGATCAACGCCGCGCGCGGCACCGTGGTCGACATCGATGCGCTGGACGCGGCGCTGGCCAGCGGCCACGTCGGCGGCGCCGCGCTGGACGTGTTCCCGGTCGAGCCGAAGGGCAATGGCGATATCTTCGAATCGCCGCTGACCCGCCACGACAATGTGATCCTGACCCCGCACGTGGGCGGCAGCACGCTGGAGGCGCAGGACAACATCGGCGTGGAGGTGGCGGCCAAGCTGGTGCGCTACAGCGACAACGGCAGCACCCTGTCGGCGGTCAATTTCCCGGAAGTGACCCTGCCCGAGCACGCTGACAGCCTGCGCCTGCTGCACATCCACCAGAACGTGCCGGGCGTGCTGTCCAAGGTCAACGAGATCTTCTCGCGCCACAACGTCAACATCGACGGCCAGTTCCTGCGCACCGACCCGAAGGTGGGCTACGTGGTGATCGACATCACCGCCAGCGAGGCACAGGCCGCCGCCGTGCGCGACGAGCTGGCCGCGATTCCGGGCACGCTGCGGACGCGCATCCTGTATTGAAAAAAGGGGACGGAGGGGATTAAGTCGTTTGCGGCACATGCGCTATAAACGACTTAATCCCCTCCGTCCCCTTTTTACCTCAACGTGCCAGCCACCGGCGCGCCATGCGCTGCATGGACTCGTCCGATTCCGGATCGGACGCGACTTCGGTCACCGGCCGCCATGCCAGGTCAAGTGACTCCTCGCTGAGCACGAAGGCTTCGCCACCCAGCGCGCGGATCACGAAACGTACGTCGTAGTGCCAGTGGCCCGGCACCTCCTTGCGCTCCGGAATCCAGTGCTTGTCGATATCGAAGATAGCCGGGTCTTCCAACACCAGGCCGCTCAGTCCCGATTCTTCTTCGGCTTCCTTCAGTGCCACCTGGGCCAGGTCGCGGTCGCCGTCGGCGTGGCCACCCAGCTGCAGCCAGCGCTGCAGCTTGCGGTGGTGGGTCAGCAGCAGGCGCAGGCCATCGGCACTGACCAGCCAGCAGCTGGCAGTGAAGTGGCCGGCCAGCCGCTCGCGCCGGAACGGATCTTCCGGATCGTCCAACAATGTGCCGAATTCGGCAGCCAATGCGTCGTGGGCGGGCTCGCGGCGGGCATAGTCCCGCAGCAGGCCACGCAGGCGATCGTCAAGCACGGCAAGGGTTTCGGCGGTCTGGCTCATGAATGGGCGGCGTTTGGAAAAATACTGCTCATTATCGCCGTTCATTGTTGCGATTGCGCTTGTGCGTTGGCTTCAGCTTTGGCTAAGGTACAGCGGGCCGTTCGCGCGGCCTTCACCATTCCAGGGTTGCCGGCAACGTATCGGCGGCCCACCCAATCCGATCACTAGGAAGTACTGCATGCTGAAAGCTCTGTTGAGGGTCAAGCCGGTTGAACCGGCCGGGCACGTCGATGCCGGCGAACCCATCGAAGGCAGCCTGGACGGCGAAGCCACGTTGAAACGGACCCTCACGGCTAAACACCTCATCCTGCTTGGCGTGGGTGCGGTGATCGGCGCTGGTATCTTCGTGCTGACCGGCCAGGCCGCGGCCAACCATGCCGGCCCGGCGGTGATGCTTTCGTTCGTGCTGGCCGGTTTCGCCTGTGCCCTGGCGGGCCTGTGCTACGCCGAATTCGCGGCGATGATGCCGGTCTCCGGCAGTGCCTATTCGTACTCCTACGCCACCCTGGGCGAGGGCATGGCCTGGTTCATCGGCTGGTGCCTGGTGCTGGAGTACCTGTTCGCCTCGGCCTCGGTCGCGGTGGGCTGGTCGGCGTACCTGATCAGCTTCATCACCACCACCCTGCACATGCCGTTCCCGGACCTGCTCAGCGCCGCGCCCATCGCCTGGACCGGCAGCGAGTTCGTCTCCTCCGGCAAGCTGTTCAACCTGCCGGCGGTGCTGATCGTGGCGGCGGTGTCCGGCCTGCTGTACGTGGGCGTGACCCAGTCGGCCTTTGTCAACGCGATCATCGTGGCGATCAAGGTCACCGTCATCTGCCTGTTCATCGGCATCGGCGCGGCCCACATCGACCCCGCCAACTGGCAGCCGTTCATTCCGGAAAATACCGGCGTGCCGGGTGAGTTCGGCTGGAGCGGCGTGTTCCGCGCGGCCACCATCGTGTTCTTCGCCTACATCGGCTTCGACGCGGTCTCCACCGCCGCCGGCGAAACCAAGGACCCACAGCGCAACATGCCGATCGGCCTGCTCGGCTCGCTGGCGGTGTGCACCATCGTCTACATCATCGTCTGTGCGGTGCTGACCGGCATGATGCCGTACCACCTGCTCGGCACCGACAAGCCGGTGGCGACCGCGCTGGAGCCCTACCCGACCCTGTCCTGGCTGAAGACGTTCGTGGAAATCGGCGCCATCGCCGGCCTGTCCTCGGTGGTGCTGGTGATGATGATGGGCCAGACCCGCATCGCCTACACCATCTCCCGCGACGGCCTGCTGCCGAAGTTCTTCGGCAAGGTCCACGCCCGCTTCCGCACCCCGTACGTCGCCACCATCGTGGTCGGCGTGATCGCTGCCGCGCTGGCCGGCCTGGTGCCACTGAACGTGCTCGGCGAACTCGTCTCGATGGGCACCCTGCTGGCCTTCGCCACCGTATGCGTCGGCGTGCTGGTGCTGCGCTATACCAAGCCGGAGATCCATCGCCCGTTCCGCGTGCCGGCGGTGTGGATCATCTGCCCGCTCGGTGCAGCCACCTGCCTGTTCCTGTTCTGGCAGGCGTTCGTGGTGCACTGGCACCTGTTCGTCGGCTGGACCCTGCTCGGCCTGCTGATCTACCTGGGCTACGGCATCCGCAACAGCAAGCTGGCCAAGTCGCCCTGATCCGCCTACGGGCCGGCCTCGCGCCGGCCCGTCCGTTTTCCCCGCGCGCCGCCCGTGGCGCGATTCGACAAGACCACCACACATGTTCAAGCAACTGTGGGCCACCAAGCACCCGCATGCCGCCCATGAAGACGCCAACGGCCTGAGCCTGCGCCGCCACCTCGGCCCCTGGGGCCTGACCGCCCTCGGTATCGGCGCGGTGATCGGCGGCGGCATCTTCGTCATCACCGGCCAGGCCGCCGCCAACCACGCTGGCCCGGCCATCATGCTGTCCTTCGTACTGGCCGCCATCTGCTGCGCCTTCTGCGCACTGGCCTATGCCGAGTTCGCCTCGATGGTGCCGGTCTCCGGCAGCGCCTACACCTACACCTACGCCACCTTCGGCGAGCTCTCGGCCTGGTTCATCGGCTGGATGCTGGTGCTCGAATACGGCGTCTCCGCCTCGGCGGTCGCGGTCAGCTGGACCGGCTATTTCCTCAGCCTGCTCAGCCAGTTCGACATCCATCTACCGGCGGCGCTGGTCAGTGCCCCGCTCGATGCACAGCTGCGCCCCACCGGCGCGATCGCCAACCTGCCGGCCGCCGCGCTGGTACTGCTGCTGACCTGGCTGTGCTACGTCGGCATCAGCAAGTCCTCGGCGATGAACATGGCAATGGTCGTGCTGAAGACCGGCCTGATCCTGCTGGTCATCGTGGTCGGCTGGAAGTACGTGGACACCAGCAACTGGACGCCGTTCATTCCCGCCAACGAAGGGCCTGGCAAGTACGGCATGGAAGGCGTGCTGCGTGGCGCGGCGATGGTGTTCTTCGCCTATATCGGCTTCGAAGCAGTGTCGGTGGCGGCGCAGGAATCGAAGAATCCGCAGCGTGACATGCCGTTCGGCATGATGCTGTCGCTGGTGATTTGCACCGTGCTGTACATCGCCATGGCCGCAGTGATGACCGGCCTGGTGCCGTTCCAGCTGCTGGGCACCGATGAGCCGGTGGTGACCGCCGTGGCGGCGCATCCGCAGCTGGGCTGGTTGCGCTGGGTGGTCGAGGTCGGCGCGCTGGTCGGCCTGTCCTCGGTGGTGCTGGTGATGATCATCGGCCAGCCGCGCATCTTCATGATCATGGGGCGCGACGGCCTGCTGCCGCCGGTGTTCACCAAGATCCACCCGAAGTACCGCACCCCGCACATCAACACCGTGATCACCGGCATCGGCATCGCCCTGCTGGCGGCGCTGTTCCCGCTGGACATCCTCGGCGAGCTGACCTCGATGGGCACGCTGATCGCGTTCGCTGCCGTGTGCGCCGGCGTGCTGATCCTGCGCCGCACCCAGCCGGACCTGCCGCGTCCGTTCCGCATGCCGATGGCATGGCTGATCTGCAGCCTGGGCGTGTTGAGCTGCCTTGCCCTGCTGTCGGCGATGACGATGCACAACTGGATGCTGATGGGGGTGTGGACGTTCGTCGGCTTCGTGATCTATTTCTGCTACGGCTTCAGGCACAGCCGCCTGCGGGGTAAGTGAGGTTTTTTGCATTGCAGGGCCTGCGGCCCTGCACCCGCCTTTGAAGCCGGAGCAACGGCAACAGCTGGGCTGAGGGGTTTGGCGGGGAGGCATGGGTTCGCGGGGGACGCCGTGAATCCGTCCATGGAGGCTTAGCCGCGCCATCCATGGCGCGGATACCCCCGCGAACCCATGCCTCCCCGCCCATGACAGTCTCCCGGCGCATCCGGTGGATCCACGCCATGCGTGGATGAATTGCGTCTGGGAGATGAATTCCTTGTAGATACCGTGTCGCCCTCGCCTAGGCAAGGGCGACGTCAGGCTCAAAGGGTCGGTCACTTCTCAGTACGCCCCAAATCAGATGGATGAGCTTGCGCATCACTGCACACATGACGACCTTGAAGGGCTTGCCTTTCGCGCTGAGCCGGTCTGCAAAGGACTTCAGTGTGGGGTTGTGGGTCTTCCCGGTCAGCGCCGGCATGTACAGCTTTTTGCGGAAATTGGCGTCGCCGACGCGTGATATCCGGCATTTGCCTTCGTAGTTTCCTGATTGACGCTGGGCCGGATTCAGGCCCGCGTGGGCAACCACCTGGCGCACGTCGCTGTATTTGCTTAGATCCCCCAGAATGGCCAACAGCTGGGCACTGCTGGTGTTGCCTACACCGGGGATGCTGGTAAGCAGTTGATGACGCCGGCGCAGGTCCGGATCGTTATCGATATGGTCCTCAATCGCCTTCTGGACCTGCTTGATCTGCTCTTCCAACGTCCGGATCACATCCTTGATCCCTTGCTGGACCGAGATATCGGCAACGTCCAGGCGGTTGTGCTCCATCTGCAGCATTTCCTGGAGATCATCTCGACGCCGTACCAAGGCGCGCAGCTTCACCTCCGAGGGCGTCGGCGGAACGTAGGGATGCAGCTTTTCCGAGCGTTGTGCCTCAAAAAACCGGGCAATCAGCTTGGCGTCGCTGCGGTCAGTCTTGGTCCGCATCCCCTCCGCCTGCCCAAACGCCTTTACTCGGGCGGGATTGGCCACATGAACCACGACCCCCGCCTCCACCAGTGCTTGAGCCAAGGCCTCGTGATAGATGCCTGTAGCCTCCATACCTACCGCCGCGTTCGGCGCATGCTTGGCGCGCCAAGCCAGAAGCTCATCAAAACCCTTTGGCGTATTGGGGAGTTTGGCCTTGGTTCGATACTTGCCGTGAGATAGAGGCAGGGCGATGTCAAAAGTCGCCTTGGCTGCGTCGATGCCGATAAATTGCATGATTTCGCTCCAGCTTGAACTTACGATCGTGATCGGAAGCCGCCAGACTTGCCCTTGTGAGTACAGGCTCTCACCCGATGGCGGGCCTAAGATACCGTTCAAGTTCCATGGCGGTGTCAGGCCGCCGACGCGCTGAATCTACTTTGCAAGCTCGAAGGCTTAAGAGCCGAGGCAGCGTCATCGGAGCCTCCCGGGTCACCGGGGGATTGTGCCTGATCAGGGCACGATCCAAGACACAAGAGCCGAGCCATGCTCGGCTCAGAGCAAGCGCAGCGCCGCGACCCGCTTTTCGCTTTTCCTTCTTCACTCCGTGGCTGGCCGCACGGAACCTGTCCGTGGTCGGGCGGGTGGGTTGTGCAGGGGTGTCCGCGGCATGGATGCCGCGGCCAAGCCCCCAAGGAAGGGTCTACGGCGTCCCCTGCGCAGCCCACCCAACCGGCCAACCCGCGAAATCTGCTTCTGACGCCAGCCACGAGCGGCTCAGCCGTTGGCCGAATCCAGTAAAATCGCCGACATGAACGCCCCCACCTTCCCGTACGACACCGCGCGCCTGAGCGAACTGGCCCAGCTGCTGATCGACAACGTCCGCGAACTGGCCCACGCCGGCTGGACCCCGGCCACCAGCAGCAACTTCTCCCACCGCCTGGACGACCGCCACGCCGCGATCACCGTCTCCGGCAAGGACAAGGGCCGCCTGATCGAGGACGACATCATGGTGGTGGACTTCGACGGCCTGGCCGTCGGCCGCCCGCTGCGCCCGTCCGCCGAGACCCTGCTGCACACCCATCTGTACCGCCGTTTCCCGGAAATCGGCTGCGTGCTGCACACCCACTCGCCGGTGCAGACCGTCGCCTCGCGCCTGTACGCGCCGCAGGGCCACATCCGCCTGGAAGGCTACGAGCTGCTGAAGGCCTTCGCCGGCAACAGCACCCACGAGATGGCCATCGACGTGCCGGTGTTCGCCAACACCCAGGACATGAACGTGCTTTCGAAGCAGGTCGATGACCTGCTCGACCGGCAGAACCTGTGGGGCTACCTGATCGACGGCCACGGCCTGTATGCCTGGGGCCGCGACATGGCCGAGGCACGCCGCCACCTGGAAGCCTTCGAATTCCTGTTCCACTGCGAACTGGAACTGCGCAAACTGCGCGGCTGAACCGGCGCGCAGATGCAGATGCCGATCCGGAATCTGCGCCCTGCCCCCACCCTGCTACCCTGTCTTCCCCCCGAGACGTTCAAGCTGCCGCCATGAGCCGACTGCGCATCTACGACGACACCCGCCCCGAATCGCCGCTGCTGGACACCCAGGACGGCGCGATCATCGCTGCCGAGCTGCAGAAGATCGGCGTCACCTTCGAGCGCTGGCAGGCCACCGCACCGGTCGCACCGGGCGCCAGCCAGGATGAAGTGTTCGCCGCTTACCGCGCCGACATCGACCGCCTGGTCGCCGAGCACGGCTTCAAGAGTGTGGACGTGGCCTCGATCGCCCCGGACAACCCGAACCGCGCCGAGCTGCGCAGGAAGTTCCTCGACGAACACTTCCACAAGGAAGACGAGGTGCGCTTCTTCGTCGCAGGCTCCGGCCTGTTCACCCTGCACGTGGGTGACAAGGTCTATGAGATCGAGTGCGTGAAGGACGACCTGATCGCCGTGCCCGACGGCACCACCCACTGGTTCGACATGGGCGATGAGCCCAGCTTCGTGGCGATCCGCTTCTTCACCGAGCCGGATGGCTGGGTCGGTCACTTCACCGGCACCGACATCGCGCAGAAATTCCCCCGTTACGTACCTACCCAGGCATCCTGATCCATGCAGCCCCGCGTCATCCTGACCGATATCGAAGGCACCACCAGCAGCATCTCGTTCGTCAAGAACGTGCTGTTCCCCTATGCCCGCAAGGCGCTGCCCGCGTTCGTCGCCGAGTACGGCCAGCAGCCGGAAGTCCGCCGCTGGCTGGATGCGGTGGCCACCGAGATCGGCGGCGCCTGCCAGGACAGCCTGGTGGCCGAGACGCTGCAGGGCTGGATCGACCAGGACCGCAAGCACACCGCACTGAAGGCGCTGCAGGGCCTGATCTGGGACGAAGGCTACCGCCGCGGCGACTACACCGCGCACTTCTACCCGGAAGTGGCGCCGGTGCTGAAGGGCTGGCACGCCTCCGGCCTGCCACTGTACGTGTACTCCTCCGGCTCGGTGCCGGCGCAGAAGCTGTTCTTCGGCTTCAGCGACGCCGGTGACCTCAGCCCGCTGGTGTCGGGCTGGTTCGACACCGAAGTCGGCGGCAAGCGCGAGGCCGACAGCTACCGACGCATCGTGCAGGCCATTGGCGTGCCGGCCGGCGAGATCCTGTTCCTGTCGGATGTGGTGGAAGAACTGGATGCTGCCCGCGAAGCCGGCCTGCAGACCCGCCTGATTGATCGCCTGGACGACTACCCGCTGCCGCGCACCGGCCAGGCCGCCAACGGCCATGAGCGCGTCGAGAATTTTCAGCAGATCCAGCTGTAAAGAAGAGATGTGTGCGGACCAACGGTCCGCACCTACCCGTCTCCGCTTCTGGTAGATGCCAACCTTGGTTGGCATGTTCGGGGTGTGCCAACCAAGGTTGGCACCTACCAAAACAGGATGCGCCGCCCTCAACGATCGTTGAGGGTTTTTACCTTCAGCGCTTCGCGCAGCGTCGTCAGATCCACCGGGCCACGCACTGCGATGTCGCGGGTTTCACCCGGCAGCAGATCCAGCAGATTGTCTTCCACCTGCACGTCCAATGCACCGAAGTCGATCCACGCCGAACGCACGTAGGCCGCGCTTTCCAATCGCAGACGGTAGTGGTCGCCTTCAATGGACAGGCTCGCCTTGAGCTTCTGCCGCGGCAGGATCTGATCCTTGGCTTCGACGAATCCGACCACCTGCCGCGCGATCACCGACCTGTCCTGCAGCAGCTCGAACACTGCCACCGTGCGCTTCGGATCGGCACCGGCCAACATTTCGGCGTCGCGGAAATCACCGATCGAGGTGACACCGGCGGCAGCCAGGGTCACCGCGTCTTCGCGACGACGCAGCACCTTGCCGTCTACATCCATCACCCGCAACCGCCAGCGTGCATCCAGCGCGGCACCGTCGTTGATCAGGCGCACCCGCGTACTGCCCTCGTCGCGCAACGCCGCCACCGCCACCGGCGCGAAGAAACGCCGCGCGGCGAAGTGCAGCGCCTTCCAGCGACCGAAGTAGTCCACGCTGGACCATGAAGCACCCGGCCAGACGTCGTTGAGCTGCCAGTACAGCGAGCCCATGGTGTACGGCCGCGAAGCGCGATGGTGCAACGCGGCCAGCGCGATGCCATCGGCCTGCATCACCTGGCTGAGGTAGACGAAGTCCTCGAAGTCCTTCGGCGTGCCATAGCCCAGTTCGATGTAGTGCAGCAGGCGGCTGTTGCCCTCGCCGGCCATGAACTTCTGGTGCGCGCGGATCACCGGGCTGTCGATGCGCTGCTCGGCGCGGGTGGCGATCTGGTCCACCGTCGCCACCGACGGCCACGCCTGCAGCCCGTACTCGGACATGAAGCGCGGGGTCTCACGCAGGTAGGCCAGCACCGGAAGCGCTGGATTGCCCCAGACCTGCCAGTAGTGCTTGTCGCCACGCGCTGAATCGTTGGCCTTCTCATCCAGATCATTGCTGGGCGAGCTGGACCAGTACGGTACGCCCAGCCCTTCCTCGCCCACCACCTGGCGCAGGTCGTTGCCGAACAGGTCGACGTAGCCCTGCCAGACCTTCGCCGCAAATGCCGGGTCAGCTGCCTTCAGGTCGCGGCCGTGACCCCAGTCCTTCCAGGCGGTTTCTTCCTCGTTGTTGCCACACCACAGCACGATGCTGGGGTGATGGCGCAGCCGGCGCACGTTGTCGCGTGCTTCGGCCAACACGCTTGCCCGGAAGGCCGGATCGTAGCCCGGCTGCATGCCGCCGCCGAACATGAAGTCCTGCCAGACCAGCAGGCCCAGCTCATCGGCGATGTCGAAGAACGCATCGTCCTCGTAATAGCCGCCGCCCCAGTTGCGCAGCATGTTCATGTTGGCGTCGCGCGCGGCGGTCAGCACCTGGCGCAGGCGTGCGGCATCGACGCGTGCGGGGAAGGCGTCGAACGGAATGACGTTGGCGCCCTTGGCAAAGATCTCCACACCATTGATGATGAAGGCGAAGCCCTGCCCTCCCTTGCCGTCTTCCTCGCGGCGCAGTTCGACCGTGCGCAGGCCGATGCGCTGCTCGCGCGCCAGCGTTGCATCGCCGCCACCATTCAGGCGAGCCTGCACGGTGTAGCGATCCTGCGCGCCATGGCCCACCGGCCACCAGCGCCGCGGCGTGGCCAGCTCAACCGGCAGCTCAACCGTATTCTGGCCTGGCTTCAGCAACACCGTGCGTTGCACCTGGGCCACGTTGCGGCCTTCCGGATCCTGCACATCTACAGTGACCATCGCAGAACCGGCAGCGCTGCCCTGCTCCACCTGCAGCAATACCGCCAGCTTCGCCTGCTCTGCACTCAATGCATCGGTGCGCACGGCAAGATCGGTCAGACGGTGCGCGTCCCAGGCCTGCAGGTCGACCCCGCGCCACACGCCGGCGGTGACATAGCGCGGGCCCCAGTCCCAGCCGAAGTGATAGGCCGGTTTGCGCGCGAAGTTGCCGACCATCGCGTCTTTGGGCTCATCCCCATAGGGTGAAGGATAGTTGCCGGCAATCTTGTGCGGCATCGCCTGCACGCCCGGCAGCAGCGTGCGGATCGGTGAGCGGAACACGATCTGCAGTTCATTGCCGTTCGCGCGCAGGCGCCCGTCCACACGTGCATGCCACGTGCGGTGCGCGTTGTCCGCGCGCAGCAGCGGCTTGCCGTTGAGGCTGACCTCGGCGTAGGTATCCAGCCCGTCGAAACGCAGTTCGGCATTCGGCTTGGCCAGCGTCGCCGCATCCACGTCAAAGCGGGCGCGGTACTCCCAGGCAGCCAGGCCGATCCATTGCAGCTCGGCCTCGGGTGCACCGACGTACGGATCGCGGATCAGCCCATGCGCCAGCAGGTCGGTGTGCACGCTGCCCGGCACCTTCGCCGCACGCCATTGCTGCAGGCCTGGACGCGCGGCGCCCTGCGCGTCGCCGGGCAGCATGCGGAATTCCCACTGCGCCTGCAGCGGGGCTGCGGCCACCGGGAAGGAGATGGCTGCAGTCAGCAGCAGGAGCAGACGGACAACGAGGGAAAGGCGATGCACGTGGCGCTCCTGTTTTTCCGCCGGGCGTGACCCAGCGCTACCGATTTCGGATTGCCAGGCATGGCCTGGCACTACTGCATTCGAACGATCTTCAACGCACGACGTTCAACACTTCGTAGCACGCGCCCATGGTGTGGTAATCCACCTTGCCGGCAGGGCTTTTCTCGTCGCTGTACTTGCGGTTGTCGGCATCGAGGATGCGGAACCATGCACCGTACTGGTGGTCGACGAAGTGCTCCCACGAATACGCCCAGATGCGTTCGTACCACTGCCAGTAGCGGTCATCGCCGGTACGCTTGGCCATCAGCGCGGCGGTCGCCAGCGTTTCGGCCTGCACCCAGAAATACTTGTCGTCGTCGCAGACGAAGCTGTCGCCACCGATCGGTGCGCCATCCATGCCCGGCTGCCGCCGCGATTCAGGTGCGAAGCCGTAGTACAAGCCACCCCGGGTGTCGTCCCAACTGCGTGCGACGGCGACGTCGAACAGATGCTGCGCGGTCGGCACCAGCCAGTCGGCCTGCACGTGGCGATCGAGGATCAGCAGCAGTTTGGCCCACTCGGTCTGATGCCCCGGCTGGAAGCCCCACGGGCGGAACAGGTGCTTGGGATCGTCCAGGTTGTAGTCCCAGTCGATTTCCCAGTTCACATCGTAATGTTCCCAGACCAGGCCACCGGCCTTGGCGGCCTGGCGGCGGGTCATGTTGTCGGCCAGCTGCAGCGCGCGCTCGACATAGCGCTGCTCGCCACTGGCCTCGAACGCGGCCAGCATCGCCTCGCACATGTGCATGTTGGCGTTCTGGCCGCGGTAGCCGGTGAAGTTCCACTGGCCGTCAGCCTCGTCCTTGTACAGGCCGTGCTGCGGCTCCCAGAAGCGCGCTTCCAGCAGCTGCCAGGTCTCGTCCATCCAGTCGCGCGCCTGCTCGATGCCCGCCTTCAGCGCGCAACTGTAGGCCAGCAGCACGAAGGCCACGCCGTAGCAGTGGTTCATATCGTCCTCGACCTTGCCGTCGCGCAGGGTCCAGGCATAACCGCCGGTGGCCGGGTTGCGGTGCACCTCGCGCAGATAGCGCACGCCATGCTCGACAGCCTCCCGGTATTCGGCATTGCCGAACTCGCGGTAGGCCATCGCATAGTTGAAGACGAAGCGGGTGCTGCTCACCAGGTGGCGGTGGCTGGCATCGTAGATGCTGCCGTCATCACGGAAGTAGTGGAAGAAACCGCCGTCCGGATCGATGCAGCGCGGGTGGTAGAACGCCATCGTGTCGGCGATATGCGCGCGCAGGAACGCGGGCGAACGGAAATCGGGCGAGGTGCTCATGCGGTAATGTCCTGGGCCTGCAGCAGCTGCTGCACTTCATCGAGCGAGGGCATCGCGGCGAACGCGCCCTTGCGGGTAACAGCCAGCGCACCCACGGCGGCGCCGAAGCGCAGCGTGGCGGTGATCGCCTCCGGGTCCTGGCAGAACGCGGCGAAACCAGCACCCGCCCCACCCCGCTCCAGCAGGCCCACCAGCACGCCACCGACGAAGGCATCGCCGGCGGCCGTGGTGTCGACCGTGGCCACGCGGAAACTGGTCACCGTGCCGTGGTTGTCGCGGGTGTACCACTGCAGCGTGGCCGCGCCATCGGTGACGATCACCCAGCGCGCCTGCGCGGCCAGCAGGCGCCGCAGCACCACCGCCTCGCCATCGGCGCCCAGCGGTGCGGCCAGGTAATCCAGTTCCTCGCGCGACAGCTTGACCAGGTCGGCGCGCTCCAGCGCCTGCCACAGGCGCGGCGTCGGATCGACGTCGACGGGCCACAGTGCCGGGCGCAGATTCAGATCGAGGCTGACCACCGCACCGGCCGCGCGCGCACGATCCATGCCGGCGAAGGTCGCCTCGGCGATGGCCGGCTCGGTCAGGCTGTTGGAACAGACGTGGAAGCACTGCGCGCTGTCGAGGCACTCCGCCTGGAAGTCACTGTCACGGAACAGCAGGTCAGCCGCCGGCGGGCGGTAGAAACTGAAGCTGCGCTCGCCACTGGCATCCAGCGCGACGAAGGCCAGCGCAGTCTTGGCGGCGTCGGTGCGCACGATGTAATCCGTGCCCACGCCGTGCTGGACCAGACTGTCGGCCAGGAAGTCACCGAACATGTCGCGGCCAAGCATGCCGACGAACTGGGTCTTCGCCCCCAGCCGCGCAGCCGCCACCGCGACGTTGGCCGGCGCACCGCCGGCGTACTGCAGGAACGCGCGCGGGGTATCGGCCGAGGCCGGCGGCTGCGCTAGTAGATCGATCAAAATTTCGCCGAAGCAAACGATGGCACCCATTCCGGACTCAGCCTCCCTGCGTTGCGGAGGCCGGCGTACGCGCACCGACCAGTCCGTAGAAAATGATGTAGCCGTAGCACAGCAACGGCAGGATGAAGCTGGCCTGCACACCGATGTGGTCGGCCAGCACGCCCTGCAGGTACGGCACCACGGCACCGCCGACGATGGCCATGATCAGCAGGCTGGACCCCTTGTTGGTCAGCGGGCCCAGGCGCTCGATGCTCAGCGCGAAGATGGTCGGGAACATGATCGAGTTGAACAGGCCGATCGCCACCACCGAATACAGCGCGACGTTGCCGGAGCTCAGCATGGTCGTGACCAGCAGCCCCACATTGACCAGCGCGAAGATCGCCAGCAGACGGCTGGGCGAGAAGCGCGCCAGCAGCGCCGAACCGGCGAAGCGGCCGATCATCGCCATCGTCCAGTAGGCCGACACGTAATGCGTGGCCTGCTGCTCGCTGAAGCCGCCGATGTTCGGCATCGACAGGTAGTTGACCAGGAAGCTGCCGATCGACACTTCGGCGCCGACGTAGAAGAAGATGCCCAGCACGCCCAGCAGCAGGTGGCGCTTGCGCAGCGCATCCAGGTAGCTGTGGTGGTGGCCCTGGTCGGCCTGCTCGGTGGCATCACTCAGCGCCGGCAGGCGGAACAGGAACACGAACAGCGCCAGCAGCACCAGCGCCACCGCCAGGCCCACGTAGGGGCCCTGCACGGCCTGCGCCTCGGCGGCACGGTAGGCCAGCTGCTCGGCGGCCGGCAGCGCCGCGATGTCATCGGCACTCTTGACCGTGTTGGACAGGATCAGCATGCCGCCGAAGATCGGCGCAATGGCCGTGCCCAGCGAGTTCAGCGCCTGCGCCAGGGTCAGGCGGCTGGAGCTGGTCTGCTCCGGGCCCAGCAGCGCAACGTAGGGGTTGGCAGCGACCTGCAGCACGGTGATGCCGGTGGCCAGCACGAACAGTGCGCCGAGGAACGCGCCATACACGCGCAGCTCGGCCGCCGGCCAGAAGCCCAGCGCGCCGATGCCGGCGATCACCAGGCCGGCCACGATGCCCTTCTTGTAACCCAGCGCCGCCACCAGCCGACCCGCCGGCAGCGACATCAGGAAATAGGTGCCGAAGAAGGTGAACTGCACCAGCATCGCCTTGGCGTAGTTCAGCTCGAACACCGCCTTCAGGTGCGGGATCAGGATGTCATTGAGGCAGGTCAGGAAGCCCCACATGAAGAAGATCGTGGTGACGACAGCCAGCGCCTTGCCGTTGGTAACGGCGGGTGCGTTGCCCGAAGAACCCGATGGACGGGGCGTTGCGGAGATCGGCATGCGGTACGCGCCTCGATGCGCGGAAGGTCGTTGTTGCGTGGAAGGGGTGTATGGAAGGAATCAGTTCGGTCGTGCGGCACTGCTTTCGCGGATGCGCAGCTGCACCGGCGCGACCGTGCGCCGTGGCGGCGCATCCGGCTCGTCCAGTCGTTGCAGCAACAGCGCGGCAGCTTGCCGGCCCCGCTCGCGCGGATCGGCAGTGAGCGTAGTCAACGGCGGCACCGCGACCGACGCCTCGGAAATATCATCGAAACCGGTAACGGCAAAGTCACCGCCCGGACGGATGCCACGCGAATTCAAGCCCAGCATCAAGCCCAGCGCGACGGTGTCGTTGTAGCAGACCGCTGCACTCGGCCGATGGCCGTCGGCAAACAGCTCATCGGTGCGCGCCGCAGCTTCCAGGCGGTTCGGCGCCGACTCGATCATCCAGCCCGGCGGCAGCGACAGACCGGCCTCGGCCAGCGCCTGCTGGAAACCGGCACGGCGCTGGTGGCACGAGCTCGATGCAGCGTGGCCGCCAAAGAAGGCGATCTGGCGATGGCCGCGTTCGATCAGGTGGCGCGTGGCCAGATAGGCGCCGTGCTGGTTGTCCAGGGTCAGGAAATCCCAGTCGGCCCCGTCCAGCTCGCGGTTGAACAGCAGCACGTTGGCATTGGCACCCAGTGCCTGCCGCAGCAGCGCGGTATCGCTGCCCTCGGCCGGCGACAGGATCAGGCCGGCCGGGGTGTGCTCCATCAGCGTGGACAGCACCGCCTGCTGCCGCTCCGGCGATTCACCGGTACTGCCGAGCAGGGTCACGTAACCGCGTCCGCCCAGCGCCTCATCCACGCCGGACGCGAATTCGGCGAAGAACGGGTTGGACAGATCGTTGATCACCAGCGCGATGCTCGACGAGGTCCGCCGGCGCAGGTTGGCCGCCGCGCGGTTGTAGACATAGCGCTGGCGACGCAGCTCGGCCTCGACCTTGGCGCGGGTATCGACGTTGACCAGCGGGCTGCCGCGCAGCACCAGCGATACGGTTGCCCGTGACACGCCGATGGCACGCGCGATGTCGGTCACCGTCACCGCCTTGCCGGCGCGCTTGCTGGGACTGCTGCCGTTGTCGTTCATCGTCTTCCCGGACTCCGCTGGATGCTCAAGCCTAATGGATCAGGGCCCTGTCGTGCCGTGCCGTTCGCTGGGTCACCGCGAACGGCACAGTCCGTCTCAGCGCAGCTGGCTACCCGGTGCCGCACACCAGGACACCGGAAGGTCCTTCACCGCCGTGCCCCAACCCTGCTCCGGCGCCTTCGCATCGAGCGCGAACTGCAGGCGCGGGCCCTGCTGCAGCTGGTTCCAGTCCAGCCACACCGGCGCATGCGCCTGGCCATCGACCTTCACGCCCTGCACGTACTGCAGGCGGCGGCCATCGGCACCCGGCGCGTCGATGCGCAGGGTGCGGCCATTGCCCACGTCCACTTCCACCTTGCTGAAACGCGGGGTGTGCAGCAGGAACTGGCCGCTGCCCGGCACCGCCGGATACACGCCGATGGCACTGAACAGGTACCAGGCCGACATCGTGCCGAGGTCATCATTGCCGGTCACGCCATTCGGGGCATTGGTGAACAACTGCTGCGCGGCACGCACCACGGCGGCGGTCTTCCACGGCTGGCCGATCAGCGTGTACAGCCACGGCGAGTGCAGGTCCGGCTCGTTGTTCGGGTTGTAGCGGAACTGGTTGTAGTAGCTGTACGGCCCGACCACCCACTCCTTGCGGGCGGCATTGAGCGGGTCGGCCTGCAGCGCGTCCATCGCGAAGAACGCATCGAGGCGGCGGCCGGCCTGTTCGCGGCCATCCATCGCTTCGACCAGGCCCGGCACGTCCTGCTGCGCCAGCCACTGGTACTGCCACGCCGTACCCTCATGGAAACCATGGTGCGAGCGCGGGCTGTAATGGCCATCGGCCGGCGTGTACCACTGGCCGTCCTCGGTACGCGGGCGCGGGAACCCGGTGAAGCCGGTTTCGGCGTCGCGCACCTGCGGGTCCCACACCTTGCGCCAGTTGCGGCCGCGCTCACGCAGCGTCGCCGCGTCCTGGGCGTGGCCCAGGCCATCGGCCATCTGCGAGAGCGCACAGTCGGCCAGCGCATACTCCAGCGTGGCCGAACCGCCGTGATGCGGATCGACGTCCATGCCCTTGGACGGGAACGCGCGGTCGTAGACCACATAGCCCTTGTCCAGGTAGGTCGGGTTGCCGGAACGGCCGGCCATCCGCGAGTTCAGCGGCGGCGTGCCGAACGCGTTGCGGCGCAGCGCATCCCACGCCTGCGATTCACGGCCCTTGAGCGCACCGAAGCGCCACAGGTCGACCATGAACGGCGTGACTGGATCGCCGGTCATGATGTTGGTCTCGAAGTTGGCATAGCCCCAGCGCGGCAGCCAGCCACCCTGCTCGTCGATCGCCAGCAGGGTACGGCCGATGTCACGCGCCACGTCCGGGCGGGTCAGTGCCAGCCACTGGTTCTGCGCGCGGTAGGTATCCCACAGCGAGAAGTACTCGTAATAGGTCCAGCCATCGGCGCGGTGGATACCATCGTCATAGCCGCGGTAGCGGCCGTCGGCATCGTTGCCGGTCATCGGCTGCAGCAGCGCGTGGTAGGCCGCGCTGTAGAACACGGTGCGGTCATCGGCCGTACCGCCCTGCACACGCACCCGACCCAGCTGCTCGCGCCACGACTGCTGGGACAGCGCACGCATGCGGTCGAAACCGAGCAGCGCCCCACCCTGCATGCCGTCCGCGCGCAGATTGATGCGCGCGCCTTCGGCGTCCACATGCGAGATCGCGCTGACCGCCGTCACCGACTGGCCCTTGGCCAGGTCGAAGCTGAGCCAGGCGCCGTTCGGCTTCTGCTCGCCTTCCATGCTGTGGCGCGCACCCGGCAGGCCACCGCCTTCGCCCCAGGTACCGTGTGCCTTGAACGGGCGGTCGAACTCGATGCGGAACCAGGTGGTGTACTGATGGCCACCACAGAAACTCTTGGTGACCAGCTTGCCTTCCACCACGCGGTCGCCGACCACATCGACCACGCTGCCGATCACCGAGTGGCGCTCGTTCGCCTGGCCGACATTGACCAGCACGTGGCCATCGCCACTGCGCTGGCTGAAGGTGTAGCGCTCGGCCGCGGCACGCGTACGCGCGGTGGTCTCGGCATCGATGCCGCCGTAGCTGGTCAGCCGCACCTTGTAATAGCCCGCCTGGCCGATCTCGCCGTCATGCGTGTACGACGCGGCATAGGCCTTGTGGTCAAACTTCTTCGCGTTGCCGGTATCGAAATCGCCGCCGGGACCGATCGAACCGGTCACCGGCAGCACCGACACCTGGCCACCCTGCTCCCAGCAACCTGCGCCGGAGATGAAGGAGTGGCCGAAACCGCGGATCTTCTCGTCGTCGTAGCGCCAGCCCGAATAGTGGCTGCCGATCGGGCTGACCTGGATCAGGCCGAACGGTGCCGACGCGCCCGGGAACGTGTTGCCGTCGTCCTTGCTGCCGATGAAGGTGTTGACCTCGCGCTCCAGCGCAGCCGGCGCGGCCTGCAGCAGCACCGGCACTGACGACAGTGCGAGCAGGCAGGCCAGGCGCAGCAGCGGGCGCGAGGACACTGGGACGGCGGGAGCGGACGGCACTGGACGCATGTCGGGTTCCTGTAGTCGATGAGGCGGAGGCAGACGGCCGGGGCCGTCCGGCACCGTTCCGCTGAGCCCCGCCATGACTGGCAGAAAGCTCCCCCTGGAATGACGCCCGACCCACCAGACCGTGAATTTAGATCGATTCAAGTAGAGCATGCAGGTTCAGCCGAATGCATTCTGCGGCGCAGCATGAGAGGGGGTGTTCGGCAGGGCTGCGCCCTGCACCCGCTCCGAGCTGGAGCAACAGCAACACCAACAGCAGAAGCTGATTTCCTGTGGGGAGGCGGGGTGGGTCCGGTTGCGGGGGCCGCTGCAAGTACGTCCATGTAAGCTCGGTCGCCGCATCCATGCGGCTCACGCCCCCGCAACCGGACCCACCCCGCCTTCGACAGTTTCTCGCGATCTGCAGTAGATCCACGCCATGCGTGGATCAATCTCTGTCGGATAACGAAATCAATCGGGATCAGATCCGTTTTCCAACGGAAAACGGATCTGACCCCATGACCTCGCGTGATTCCAAGACCTATCCAACCGTCACCAGGAAACTGTCGGGGGTGGGGCGATGTGGGCTGGCAGGACCGTTGGCGCCATGGATGGCGCCATCGAGCCCCCATGGGTGAGGGCGCTTTGCTTGCGAAGCACTGCTTCGCAAGCGCCCGAACGCCCAGCCGCCAGCGGCTGGGCCGGACCCCGGAGGGGGGTTTACGGCGTGTCCTGCCAGCCCACACCGCCCGGCCAAACCAGCAGAAAACCAGAGCCGCTTTGGCTTTGGCTTTGGCTTTGGCTTTGGCCGTTGCCCTGGCTTCAAGCAGGTGCAGGGCGCAGCCCTGCCGCCCCACCCTCCCCTGCGCACGAAAACGATTTCACTGATTTCAGCAAACCGTCATGCCTTCGCCACGCCAGTACCATATTGCGGAGCAGCATGCGCCCGCGGGCGACCCATGCTAAAAAACGCCCGCCCATCGCTTAGATCGATCCAAGAACGACACTGCGATGGCCGGGAGTTGGGGGAGCAGCAACAGGACGTACCAGGCCACGCGCACGGTGCTACTGCCACTGCATGGCAATAGCGACAATGTCACTTCAAATTAGATCGATTCAAGTTGTCCGTGCCACGTCACCGGATCAATCCAGGAGAGAGGGAGAGATGGGAATGAAGCATTCAACACGTACGCACGGCCAGGACGCACTGGCGCTGGCCATCGCGCTGGCCTTGGCCGCCGCCGTCATTCCGGCTGGCGCCGCCGCGCAGCAGGCCACTTCCACCGGCTCGCAGGAAGCCACCAACCTGGACAGCGTCCAGGTCACCGGCTACCGCTACGCCATTGAAAAGAGTCTTGAGCAGAAGCGCGACGCCAACGCCGTGGTCGAAGTGATCACCGCCGAAGACGTCGGCAAGTTCCCTGACAAGAACGTGGCCGACGCACTGCAGCGCGTGCCCGGCGTGGTCATCACCCGCAGTGGCGGCGAAGGCAAGAGCGTCAGCGTGCGTGGCCTGGCACCCGACCTGACCCTGACCCAGTTGAACGGCAACTACGTGGCCACGTCGGAAACCAACGACGAAGCCACCCGTTCGTTCAACTACACCCTGTTGCCGTCGAACATGCTGTCCAGCGCCGAGCTGTTCAAGTCGCCGGAAGCACGCATCGATGAAGGCGGCATCGGCGGCACGGTCATCCTGCACACCCGTCGCCCGCTGGACATGGAATCCAACTCGGGCTTCGTCACGCTCGAGGGCACCTCCTCCGATACCCACCACGATATCGACCCGCAGGCGTCGGCCCTGTATTCGTGGCACAGCAAGGACGAGCGTTTCGGCGTGCTGATCGGCGTGACGCAGCAGAAGCGCACCACCCGCACCATGGAAGCCAGCACCGAGGACTACCAGTGGTATGGCGCCGGCAAGGCGCGCGATGCCTATGGCAACGTGCAGGCGCAGGATGGCATCCACTACTGGTGGGGCAAGTCCGGCTTCAACAACCAGACCGGCGGCAACTACAGCGACTTCTTCATGCCGACGTCGGTCAACTTCGCGGTGAAGGAAGAGAAGCGCGAACGCAAGGGCGGCCAGCTGACCTTCCAGTTCAAGCCGGTCGACAACGTTACGATGACGGCCAACTACTTCCGCTTCGAGCTGCAGGGTGACTACACCCAGAACATGCTGAAGATTCCGGAATGGAGCATGGCCCGCTTCAACGGCGATGGAAACTGGGCCGGCGGCCGCCTGCTCAACGGCCTGGATTTCGATCCCAGCGGCAACACCGTTACCGGCGCCCAGTTCGAAAAGCTGGCTGGAAAGACCTACTACTGCAGCGAAGACCAGGCCAAGGCCGCTGGCCTCAAGCCCGGCGGCTGGGGCCCGGACGACTGCACGGTTCCGACGCCGCAGCTGACCGGTGGCTACAGCAAGGAAAAGGCGCTCTCGCAGACCGCTGACCTGACCATCGACTGGGACATCAGCCCGCTGTGGAAGGCCTCGTTCACCGGCGGCCGTACCTGGTCCGAAGGTGGTCCGTCGATGAACTTCCGGATGTCGGCCAAGCCGCGCCGCAAGGTCGGCAATGATTACCTGTCGGGCAACCTGTACAGCGCCTGGGACCTGACCGGTACGCCGTCGGCCACCTTCTCGCCCGACCTGCAGCAGCAGCTGATGAACGGCATCGCCGAAGTCGACACCGGCTCGACCGATTCGTCGTGGAAGCGCACCGAGGTCAAGCAGAACTACTTCCAGGCCGACGTCACCAAGCTGTTCGAGTCCGGCTGGCT
The DNA here is from genome assembly GCF_051983905.1 of Stenotrophomonas sp. STK17_22. Classification (NCBI taxonomy): domain Bacteria; kingdom Pseudomonadati; phylum Pseudomonadota; class Gammaproteobacteria; order Lysobacterales; family Lysobacteraceae; genus Stenotrophomonas; species Stenotrophomonas sp. STK17_22. The sequence goes on along the minus strand of NZ_CP197010.1, from coordinate 2,183,727 downwards.
GGACTCGATCCAGTTCGGCGCCAAGTACCGTGACGGCAAGGTCCATCGCAATACCGGCAACACCTACTGGGTGTGCCCGGGTCGCGACCCGGCCGACTATGACAACAGCCGCTACCAGAGTGGCTGCGATCCGACTGCGGGCGACGCGCAGCCGGGCTTCTTCCTGTCCAATCCGATCAACAACATCGCGGGCGGCTTCAATGCCAACGTGTTCCCGGGCATCAACTACCCGGCCTACATCGATTACCTGAACAAGACCTACGGTGGTTCTCACAACCGCACCGAGGAAGACTTCGTCTACAACGTCAACGAGAAGATCTACTCGGGCTACTTCCAGGCCAACTTCCGCACCGAACGCGTGCGCGGCAATGTCGGCGTGCGCGTGGTGCGCACCAAGCAGTTCGCGCAGTCCTCCGACTCGATCGAGAAGTTCAACGACTACTTCCTGGACAACGCGTCCGGCGCACCGATGGCGTGCACCGATCCGGCCGCTGCGGCCTACCCGACCTACAGCTGCGAGAGCGGCTTCGTGCGCCTGCCGCACGATCTGGCGCAGAGCAAGACCTACAGCCTCATCGGCGTGGATCGCACCTACACTGACGTACTGCCGAGTTTCAATATCGCCTGGGACATCACCGACACGCTGGTGCTGCGTGGTGCCGCATCGAAGGTGATCGCCCGCCCTGGCTACACCGACATCGCAGCACCGGGCGCACTGAGCTATTACAGCGAAGAGTACGTCAATGATCGCCGCGTTGCCGGTGGCGCATCGACCGCAGGCTGGGTCGGCCAGGGCAGCAACAAGCAGCTGGAACCGTTCAAGGCCACCCAGTTCGACCTGGGCCTGGAGTGGTACTTCCAGCCGGGCGCGGTCGCCGGCGTCGGCCTGTTCCGCAAGAACGTGGACAACTTCACCTTGCCGGTGGTGCGCGACACGCCGATGGTCATCAACGGTGAAGCGGTGAACGTGCAGCGCTACGAGACCCAGGCCAATGGCCGCGATGGTGTCTCGCAGGGCGTCGAGCTGTATGGCCAGTACACGTTCGATTTCGGCTTCGGTGTGCAGGCCAACTACACCTACAACGACACCAACCTGGCTTCCATTGTTCTGGACGGTCAGGAAATCGGCTCCTCGCCACTGGTCGGCAGCGCCAAGAACCAGGCCAATGTCACGGTGTTCTACGAGAACGAGAAGTTCCTCGCGCGCGCCTCGTTCAACCGTCGCGGCCAGGTGGTCGGTGGGCTCAACAATGGCCTCACCGTCTACACCGAGCCGTATGACCAGCTGGATCTGAACGTGGCCTACAACCTGACCCCGGACTGGACCCTGACCGCCTCGGTGATCAATGCCACCAAGTCCGAGCAGCGCGTGCACCTGGGCAGCGACACCAAGGCACGCCTGATCTCCAATACCTACGCAGGCCGCCAGCTGTACTTCGGCGCTACCTGGAAGTTCTAAGGCAACACCGGGTTGCCCGGGCCTGCCCCGGTGCAACCCACGCCCCGCCCTGGCGGGGACGTTCCTCCACGGCAGCCACGCTGGTACAGGTGGCTGCCGTTTTCATTGGTGCTTTGTCTTCGGTTCAGCCCAGCGCTTGACCCTGCCAATGTTGGAAGGTGCACACTGGCGCCACCCCAAGAGCACCGAAGGAGCTACAGATGGAATTCCACGTGGAAGGCATGACCTGCGGCGGCTGCGCACGCAGCGTGACCAAGGCGATCGAGCTGGTCGATCCGCAGGCCAGCGTGCAGGCAGATCCCGCCAGCCGTCGCGTGCAGGTACAGACCTCGGCCAGCGAAGCACAGATCGTGGCGGCGCTGACCGATGCAGGCTTCCCGCCGCGCACGGCCTGATCCCCTAGCCTGCGCCTGCAACGAAAAACCCGCCCGGTGCAGCTGCACCGGGCGGGTTTTTCATGTATGCAACGCCAGGTCAGTGCTTGTGCGTGCGGCGCCGTACTGCACCGGTCTTCGCGGTCTCCGGCGGTGCCAGGGTCTCTTCGTCCTCGCCCAGCCGCTGCAGAATCGGGCATTCCGGGCGCTCATCGCCCGCACAGCAGCTGATCAACGACTTCAGCGTGTCGGCCATCTGCCGCATGCTTTCGATACGCTGCTCCAGATCGGCGATGTGCTGTTCGGCAAGATGCTTGACGTCGGCACTGTGCCGTGAGGTGTCGTTCCACAGGCCGAGCAGATCGGTGATCTCGGCCACGTGGAAGCCAAGATCGCGCGCCCGCCGAATGAAGCGCAGGCGGTGGATGTCCGCCTGCGAATATGCCCGGTAGCCGGACTCGGTGCGATCGGCCGCAGGAATCAGGCCGATCTGTTCGTAGTAGCGGATCATCTTCGCCGAAACGCTGGACGCCTTGGCGGCTTCACCGATGTTCATGCGGTTCTCCTTCAGTGGCTCGCAGCGGGGGCATCCGCCATCGGCGGCTGGAAGCGGCGCAGGCGCAGCGCGTTGCCCAGCACGAACACGCTGGACAGCGCCATCGCACCGGCGGCGAACACCGGCGACAGCAGCACGCCCCAGACCGGGTACAGCACGCCGGCAGCCACCGGAATCAGCGCGGTGTTGTAGGCGAAAGCCCAGAACAGGTTCTGCCGGATGTTGCCCAGCGTTGCCTTCGAAAGCGCGATGGCATTCGGCACGCCCTGCAGGTTACCCGACATCAGCACCACATCGGCCGACTCCACCGCGATATCGGTGCCGGTCCCGATCGCCAGGCCAACATCAGCCTCGGCCAGCGCCGGCGCATCGTTGATGCCGTCACCAACAAAGGCGACGTGGCCATGCGTGGCCTTCAGGCGCCGCACCGCCTCGACCTTGCCTTCCGGCAGCACCTCGGCCACTACCTCATCGATACCCAGCTGGCGTGCGATCGCCTGCGCGGTGCCGGCATTGTCACCGGTGATCATCGCCACCTTCAGGCCAAGCTGGTGCAGCGCCGCGATCGCGGCCGGCGTGCTCGGCTTGATCGGATCGGATACTGCGATGATCGCTGCCAGGCGTCCATCGATGGCCGCGTACAACGGCGACTTGCCCTGCGCGCCGAGTTCGGCCGCCAGCGCTGCAAACGCGGTGATATCCACGCCAAGATCGCGCATGAAACGATCAGCACCGACCTCCACACGCGCACCCTCCACGCTGGCGCGTACACCCATACCGGTGACCGATTCGAAGTCGACCATGGCCGGCAATGCGAGGCCCTGCTCGGTGGCTGCATCGACAATGGCACGGGCGATCGGATGCTCCGAACGTGACTCCACGGTAGCCACCGCGGCCAGTACCGTGGCGCGATCGAAGCCGTCGGCGATCTCCAGGTCGGTCAGGCGCGGGCGACCTTCGGTCAGCGTGCCGGTCTTGTCCACCGCCACCACCTGCGCGTCCTTCAGCAACTGCAGCGCTTCACCCTTGCGGAACAGCACGCCCATCTCGGCGCCACGACCGGTTCCGACCATGATCGACGTCGGCGTAGCCAAGCCCATCGCGCAGGGGCAGGCAATGATCAGCACCGCCACCGCATTGACCAGCGCGAAGCTCAGCGCCGGCGATGGGCCGAAGATCAACCAGACCGCGAAGGTCGCCAGTGCGGCCAGCATCACCGCCGGCACGAACCACAGGGTGACCTTGTCGACCACCGCCTGGATCGGCAGCTTCGAGCCCTGTGCCTGTTCGACCATGCGGATGATCTGCGCCAGCATGGTCTGCGCGCCCACCGCCGTGGCACGCACGGTCAGTGCACCTTTCTGGTTGACCGTGCCGCCGACCACGCTGCTGCCCGGCTGCTTCTCGACCGGAATCGGTTCGCCACTGATCATCGACTCGTCGATGTAGCTGCGCCCCTCGATCACCTCGCCATCGACCGGCACGCGCTCGCCCGGGCGCACTTCCACCACATCGCCGCTCAGAACCTCGTTGACCGGGATCTCGATCGTGCGGCCGTCACGGATCACATGCGCGACCTTGGCCTGCAGGTTGACCAGGCGCTTGATCGCCTCCGAGGTACGGCCCTTCGCGCGCGCCTCAAGGAAGCGGCCGAGCAGGATCAGCGCGACGATCACCGCCGCTGCTTCGTAGTAGACGTTCACCGTGCCCGGCGGCAGCAACCGCGGTGCAAAGGTCGCCACTACCGAGTAACCGAACGCTGCGGCGGTACCCACCGCCACCAGCGAGTTCATGTCCGGTGCCAGCCGCAGCAGTGCCGGGAAACCCTTCTGGTAGAAACGGCGGCCGGGAATGGCCAGCACCAGCAGGGTCAGTACGAACTGCAGGTACCAGCTGGTCTGCATGCCGAGGGTGGCCATCACCCATTCGTGCATGCCGGGAATCAGGTGCGAACCCATTTCCAGCACGAACACCGGCAGTGCAAGTGCGGTGGCCACGATCAGGTCACGTTTCAGTTCGGCGCGCTCGGCATCCTTCTTTTCCGCCGCTTCGTCATCGGACTGAACGCCTGCTTCGATGGCACGGGCGGCATAACCGACCTTGTCGATGGCCGCTACCAGCGCATCCACAGCGGCCACGCCGCGCACCGTAGCGCGTTCGGTGGCCAGGTTGACGCTGGCCTGGCTGACGCCCGGTACCGCCAGCAGCGCGCGCTCGACGCGACCGACGCAGGAGGCACAGGTCATGCCTTCCACTGCCAGCTCGATGGTGCCGGCCGGCACGTCATAGCCCACCCGCTCCACCGCCTGGATCAGCGCGGCGCGATCGACCGGACCGGACGGGCGGATATCCGCGCGCTCGGTGGCCAGATTGACCGAAACACTGCCGACGCCCTCGACCTTGGACAGCGCCGCTTCGACACGGCCGACGCAGCTGGCGCAGGTCATGCCCTCGATGGGCAGGCTGATGGTGGACGGGCTTGCGGGGACTGCATTGGCGCGGGGCGTGCTCATGATCGGATTCCCGGGGTTCCTTCTGGATGCGGACAGGCTAAACCTTGCCATCGTGGGAAGGTCAAATCCAGCCACCCCGTCCAGCCGGTAGCGCCGGGCCATGCCCGGCGTACCGCCCGCAATCCACCTCAGAAGGTGAACACGTATTCCAGCGCGAACTCGCGGCCAACCGCGCCGAGCAGGCGGGTCGGGGCGAAATCGTAGTCCAGCTTGTACGGGTCCTTGTGGTTCCAGCTGGCCGAGTTGAACGCGTTGTTGACGTAGACATTCACCTTGGCGTGCCCGGTCACCTGGTAGCCCACGTTGAAGTTCCAGGTGATGAACGGCCCGACCCGCCCGTAGTAGCGCGCCGTCTGCTGGCCGGCGTTGGGATTCGGGTTGGGCGAGCCATCCGGACGCGTGGCCGGTTCCAGGCAGTTGAGCGACGGGCTGTCGCTGGGCACGTAACCATCGGCGAACGGCAGGCAGCCGCCAGGATTGTTCAGGCGATCGGTGCCCCAGTGGTAGCGCACGCCCGGCACCGAACCGATGCGATCGGCATAGACGTTGGCATTCCAGTTGCCACGCTGCCAGGCCAGGCTCGCGCGCAGCTTGCTGCGCAGGTCACGGTCACGACGCTCCGGGTTCGGATCGTTGGCGTAGCGCTGCTCCTTGGTCGAGATCTGGTTGGTGTAGTTCAGGCCGAGCTGGAAGCTGCCCCACTGCGCGGTTTCCAGACGATAGCGCGCGGTCAGGTCGATGCCGCGCACTTCGCGGCTGGCCAGGTTGAACGGGCCACGTTCAATCGATACCAGGCGACCGTTGCTGCCACGGTTCACGCGGGCCAGGATGCCAGCGCAATACTCGCCACCGGCCGGATTGGCCCACGGCGTACCGTCCATGTTCTTGCCGGTCAGGCAGCCCGCTTCGCTGGCCAGCACCTCGTCGGCGCCAACGTCGACGATCATGTCTTCCAGCTTGATTGCCCAGTAGTCGGCACTGACCGACAGATTGGGCATCACGTCCCAGACGAAACCGACCGTCCACGAATCACCGGTCTCCGAGCGCAGCAGCGGCGTGCCACGCCGGTTCACGTCGAACGTGTACCAGACATCGGTATTGCCCACGCCACAGTTGTTGACCAGGTACGCGCCGCTCTGGATGCAGCGCAGGCGGTCATAGGTCTGCACTTCGGAGCTGCTGGGCTGGCCCAGCAGGTAGTGCATGTCCGGCGCATGGAAGCTGGTGGCATAGGAGCCGCGCACCAGCAGCGACTCCACCGGGCGCCATTCCAGGCCGACATTCCAGGTGGTCTCCTTCTGGCTGCCGATGTCCAGCGCTTCGCCGCTGTTGTCAGCCTTGTAGCTGCCATAGCGGTCATAGCGCGCGGCCGCAGTGGCGGTCACGCTTTCCAGCAGCGGGATCTTGAACTCGACGCCGGCCGAATAGCGGGTGCGCTCGCCGCCACCGCGATCGACGTTCTGCAGGTCGAAGTCGATGCCGGCGCGCGGATCCGGACTGAGGTGGTAGCCCTGCTGCGCCACCTCGGCCACCGCCGCGAACGAGATCGGGCCGGCCCAGCCCTGGAACAGCTCGCCGGTGATGTCCGCCGACGCCTGATTGACCCATGAGGACGCACGGTTCTTCGCCACGGTGCCCATCTGCCAGTATTGATCCGGCGTCAGCGGGTTCCACCAGCGCGATTCGTTCAACGCATAGATCGCCTCGCCGTCGGCGGTAGTGCCCAGCTTCGGGCCTAGGAAATAGTCGTACGACTTCTGCTTGTCGACCACGTTCTGCCGCTCTTCAACGCGGTAGTAGGAACGCCCCACCGTGGCGCTCCAGTCGAAGCGATCGGCCAGGCGACCACGCAGGCCCGCACTCCAGTCCCAGGACAGTTCGCGGTTGGTGTTACGCAGCGTATCCAGGCCGCCCACCTCGTTCGGGGTGAACTGGCGCACGCCGAGGATCGGGCGGTTGCGGTTGGCATCCCAGTAGTAGCCGTTGTCATCGTCGATCAGCGACACGCCGGGCGGATTGGTGCCCCAGATCGCTTCGGAGCGGTACACCGCCAGGTTGGTCCAGGCCTGCAGGTCATTGCTGAAATCGAAGGTGGCATACAGGTTGCCGGACACGTTCTCGGCACCGCCGGTGAGCAGCCAGTTGGCGTAGTCGGCGCTCATGCCGCACAGGCGGCCGGTGTTGGTGATGGTGTTGGCGGCGTAGTTGTAGACCAGGCGATCGGCGGTGTAGTACTCGCCATCGAACTTCTCGCAGGTGCCGGTGGGCGGCGCCAGGCGCTGGCCGGTGGTGGGATCGATCAGCGCCAGGCCGGCGGTGGGACGGAAGCCGACCTTGCGTTGTTCCATGTTCCAGGACGGGTACGGCGCATCGTCGGCATCGTCCATCTGCGGACGGTCACGTCCGAACAGCGGATCGCGCTTGGTGTACTGCAGCGCGTAGGTCACGCTCCAGTTGTCGCCGGTCTTGCCGCCGGCCCAGGACAGATCCCAGGTATCGCGGCCGCCTTCGGTGGAGGTACCACCGCGCACGCGTACTTCGTCGCCGTCATAGTTGGTCTTCAGGATGACGTTGACCACGCCGGCGATCGCATCCGAGCCATAGATGGCCGAGGCGCCACCGGTCAGTACTTCGATGCGCTCGACTGCGGCAGCGGGAATGTTGCCGTAGTTGGAGAAGTTGGTTTCGCCACCGTAGGGCAGCGGGTAGTCGGCCACGCGGCGGCCGTTGACCAGCAGCAGCGAGCGGTTCGGGCCCATCCCGCGCAGGTTCAGGCCGCTGGCATTGGGCGTATGCGAGCCCCACTGCGAGGCCGCCTCGACGGTGCCGGTGGCTTCAGTGAGTGTCTTCAGCGCGTCGTACACGCTGACGAAGCCTTCCTTCTGGATCTGTGCGGCAGTGATCACGTTGACCGGCGCCGGACCTTCGACGCTGGCGCGCTTGATGCGCGAACCGGTGACGGTGACCGCGTCGAGATCCTTGGCGGACGAGTTGGCGGCCTCCTGCGCGCTGGCCGCCAGGGGCAACAGGGCCAGGACCAGGGCCTGGGACAGCAGGTGACGACGCTTGCGGACGATCTGAGCCATGGGTGGTTGCTCTTCGAAAGTGTGGACGCACGGACGGGTGGTGGCGCGGCACTACGGCTGATCCGGGCACCTGGATCGGTTCAAGACCGATACGGCGCCCTCCCCTGTGGATCGATCCAAACTAAAGCACAGCTGAACCGCGCCGGGCATGCGGCGACGCAGCAACACTTGGCGTAATGCCGTTATCGGCTGCAGGTATCCAGAACAATCAAAGGGTTGCGAAACATCGCTGAGAAGACGGCGCACACGTCAATGACACGATCGCGACAATCGTGCGCGGAACTATTTTGTCCGCCCCCAGCGGCTTCTCTCGTCCGATTGAGCCGGGACAAAACGGCCATTGCGGAGTGCATAGTGGCTTGAGCCCTTTCCGTCGGACCCGGCACCCCACCACGTGATGGTGAACCCGTCGTGCTGCCAGACCACCGAGGAAAAGTCGGACTCACTTTCGGGACTTCCCGAGTTCTGGCTGGCCAGGGACACGGTCTCAAGGCAACTACTGATCAGTATCCTGCCCCGCTCGACAGGCTTGGGCGGGATCAATTTGTAGACGTAGAGTTCGATCTCGCGCCCCGCGCCACAACGGCCCATCGGATTATCGGCGTTTGAATCGAATACCTGATACAGCGCGCGAAAGCGCTTTCCCCCAACTTCATGCATGCGCCTGTCGACGAATGCGCCCCGAGCGGCTGGCGCCAGTTTCACGCCGGGCATAGGCAGGATCTCTCGACCTTCCTCGCCATTGGCTTCGTGCCACTGCCACACGGATGCCGAAACCTCTTCGGCGCCACTCGCACTGAGCGCAAGCAAACAGGAGAGCAGCGGAAGCAGTTGAAACATCTGGGCGCTCGCGGTCGAAGGATGGTCGGCCACACTGTCCGGACTGATACCGTGCTCCGCCATATGCAGACGCAGATGACGTTTACTTTCCGTGACTTGCCGCTTCGACCCCGGCAATCACATGTGCCTGAAGCGTCATCTGATCCAGCGCCCCATCCATCGCGAACAGTGGGGTCGGAGCCCTTCTGCGAAGGGATCCGACCCCGGCGGCGTTCAACCGTCCAGCGCCTGCCGCAGCGAAGCTACGGTGGCGGTCGCGGTCTGGCTCCAGTCCGGGTCCAGTCCGCGCAGCGCCGGGTTCTGGAACTGCATCGCCGAGCGGCGCAGGCCCTTGGCCGAGGCGTGCAGTTCGGTGCAGCCGGTCTGCCTTGCCACGGTAGCGATGTTGCCCGGTGCCAATCCGGCACCAGCCATCACCGTAATGCGGCCTGCTGCCTGGGTAACGAGGCCTGCCAGCACATCGGCACCCGCCTCGGCACTGACCTGACCGCCCGAGGTCAGCACGCGCTGGCAGCCCAGCCCGATCACCTGCTCCAGCGCGGCGGGCAGATCGCGGGCGGCATCGAAGGCGCGATGGAAGGTCACCTGCAACGGCCCGGCAGCCTGCACCAGCTCGCGGCACAGCGCCACGTCGATCCCGGCCTGTACATCCAACGCGCCGATCACCACGCCATCGCAGCCCAGTGCGCGGCACTGCGCGATGTCACGCAGCATCAGTTCGGCTTCCAGCCCGTCGTAGTGGAAGTCGCCCGGGCGCGGCCGCACCAGCACGAACAGCGGAATCGACAGGCGTTCGCGGGCAATCGCAATGCTGGCGAACGACGGTGTGGTGCCGCCTTCGGCCAGGTTGTCGAACAGCTCGATGCGGTCGGCACCGCCGGCCTGCGCGGCCAGCGCCGATGCCAGCGAATTGCTGGCGATCTCCAGGGTGAGCCGCGTGCTCACGTCTGGGTGCTCGTGTAGATCGATGGCGAGTCGCGCAGGTCATCCTGGCGCTGTGCATCGCACACCGCATAGACAAAACCACGATGCAGCGCGTAAGCGCCGACCTCACCCTGCTTGTTCATGGCCAGGAAGCAGACCTGCAGTGTCTTGCTCGCTTCAGGGCGCTTGCGCACCACGCGGTCGATCGCTTCGCGGCAGGCCTGCGCCGGCGAGCGGCCCTGCCGCATCAACTCGACTACCAGGAACGAGGCGGCGTTGCGGATCATCTCCTCACCCACGCCCGAAGCAGTGGCCGCGCCCACTTCGTTGTCGACGTACAGGCCGGCACCGATGATCGGGCTGTCGCCGACGCGACCGTGCAGTTTCCAGGCCATGCCGCTGGTGGTGCAGGCACCGGCCAGATGGCCCTTGGCATCCAGCGCCAGCATGCCGATGGTGTCGTGGTTGTCGCTGTTGCCGGGAATACCGCGGCGCTCGGCATTGATCTGCGGCTGGTACTTCTCGGTCTTCAGCCACTCGCGCCAGGCCGCTTCGGCCTGCGGCGTCAGCAGGTGCTTGCGCTCGAAACCCTGCTGCACCGCGAACTGCTGCGCGCCCTCGCCCACCAGCAGCACGTGCGGGCTGTTCTCCATCACTTTGCGCGCCACCGACACCGGATGCAGGATGTCGACCAGCGCAGCCACTGCACCGCAACGGCCATCGCCGTCCATGATGCTCGCGTCCAGGCTCAGCACGCCGTCGCGATCCGGGTTGCCGCAATGGCCGACGGTGGGGTTGCACAGCTCGCTCTCGGCCCAGCGTGCGCCTGCTTCCACCGCATCCAGCGCGCTGCCGCCCTGCGCCAGCACCTTCCACGCGGCCTGGTTGGCCGGCACGCCGAAGTCCCAGGTCGAAACCACCCTGGCACCACCCTGCGTGCGCGCCTGCACGCCCGGCAATGCCGCCATGCCTGCGGCCAGGGCACCGGCCTGCAGGAACTGCCTGCGATCCACCATCTTCCCCTCCCAGTCTGCAATGCACGGCCGGCCCGATGCCGGCCCTGCCGATCAGTCGTGCGTGGGCTGCCGTGCGGCGTGCCAGACCGCTGCACCGAGCACGCCCAGCTGGCCGTGCTCCACCCGCCATACCGGCACCTGGCGCAGCACCTCGGTCAGCACGCCCTTGTTGAGGAAGCGCTCACGGAAGCGGCCATCGGCCAGGAAATCCTGCACATGCGCGGAAATGCCCCCGGCCAGGTATACCGAGCGCGCGCCGACGGCGATCGCCGCGTCGCCGGCCAGGCTGCCCAGCCAGGCACAGAACACCTGCAACGTTTCCACAGCAAGCGCGTCCTCGCCACTGCGCGCGGCGCCGATCAGTGCCTCGGTGCTGGTCCACACCGGGGTGACGCCGCGCAGTTCGCACAGGCACGGATACAGGTTCATCAGGCCGCTGCCGGAAAGCACCCGTTCGTTGTCCACGTGCGGCCAGCGCTGCAGCAGTTTGCCCAGCACCTGCAGTTCCAGCGCGTTGCCGGCGCCGAGCGCGGCATGGCCGATCTCGCTGGCCAGCACCGGGCGCTCGCCATCGGCGAAACGCAGCGCGGCACCCAGGCCGGTACCGGCACCCAGCACCAGCGCCGGGAAGGCCTGCGCCGGATCGGCGTCGCCATTCAGTGGGACCAGGGTTTCCGGCTGCAGGTACGGGATGGCCAGCGCCACCGCTTCGAAATCATTGATCAGCTGCAGTTCGCGCAGGCCGGACTGTTCGCGCGTGGTCGACAGCGAGACTGTCCACGGCAGGTTCGAGTTGATCAGCACATCGCCATCGAGCAGGCCGGCGATGGCGACCACCGCGGTCTGCACCGGCTGGCCAAGGCATGCGGTGAAATCGGCCAGGATCGCGGCCAGGCTGGGATGCTCGGCGCAGGCATAGGTGCGATGGCTGCCCAGCCGCGGCGCCTGACCGGGTTGGGTCTCAGCCAAGGCCAGGCGGGCGAAGGTGCCGCCGACATCGGCAACGACCAGATGGCGCGGACGACCGCCGCGGGCGGAGTCGGAGGAAACCGGGGACGCTGCTGCGATGGTCACGCTGGCCTGCTTGGATCGATTGAATCGCCCCGATTCTCAGGCATCGGGGCGGCTTTGCCTAGCGCGCCGATGGTTCAGGTTGGCCTACATGCCTTCCTGTTCGGCCACCTGCACGCCATCCACCAGCACGCGCAGGCGCTGGGGGCGGAAGCCGGCGAACAACAGCGGCCGGGTGCGCTCGACCAGTACTTCGTGGCCGGCGATGTGACGCAGCCACGACTGTACCAGCGAGAACGAGAAGTGGGTGCCCGGATGCAGCGGGTGCTGCACCCAGACCTTCTCGGTGGCGCTCTGCAGCAGCATCGCGCCGGTGAACCAGTGGCGGCTGAGGGTCACCGGCGTGGTGCCGGCCATGAAGCGGATATCCATGCGGGGTCCTTTCGCTGGAGCGCTGGTGCGCGGTGTCAGGGCTGGGCAGTCTGCAGGCTGTAGCTGGTGGTGGCGGTGAACACTGCACCATCAGGCTGGGTGGAGCGTACTTCGACCTTGTGGCTGCCTGTTGCCAGGTCGGTCGGCAGCGCGCCCCGCCACAGGTGCGGCGACGCAGTGGCCTCCGGCGAACGGTCGTAGCCGCGCAGGCTGTTGGCCAGATCATCGGCCACGTTCTCCACCATCAGGCGCGGATCGGGCTGGCTGACCTGCTTCATCGGCTGCCAGGCGCCGCCATCGACGCGGTACTCGACCACGCTGGCGTCCTCACCCATGTAGACGTTGGCGTAGACACCCCACGCCGGATAGGCGCCCTGGCGCAGCACCTTGGGTGCATGCAGGCCGATCTGCTCGCTGGCCGGCTGGCCGGCCACGCGGTACTGCAGCTTGTAGCTGCCGTTGCCGGCCACGTCGAGCAGCGCATAACCCTTCGGTGTGCCATCGCTCATGGTGCTGTCCGGCACGCCGGCGGCATTCTTCACGCCCGACCAGAACGCACCGCAGTTGGCACCGACGTTGTATTCGTGCAGCGGCTTGTCGCCGTTCCAGCCCTCGGCCTTGCCGTGGTAGACGTGCTGCTGGGTGTGACTGTGGCCGCTGAGCACCAGCACGTTGCGGAAGTCCTTCAGCAGATCGAACAGGCGCTGGCGGTCGGCGTGACGGAAAGTCTCGCGCCCCGGCGCCGCGTCGAACAGCGGGATGTGCATGCCCAGCACCAGCAGGCGGTCCTTGTGCAGGCCCTTCAGGTAGCTGGCGAGGAAAGCGAACTGGTCTTCGCGCAGGCCGCCGATGTACTTCGGCTTCGCCTTGGGGTCGTACACCACGTCGTCCAGGAACACGAAGCTGGCGCCGCCCTCTTCCACCGCGTAGGTGTCCGGGCCGTAGATGTTGCGCCAGCTGTCCAGCGAGTGTTCGTCGCTGACCGCATCGAAGTCGAGGTCGTGGTTGCCCGGCACGTGGAACCACGGCACGCCAAGCGCGGTGGTGACCTTGTTGATCGCCGGGTACAGGGTCAGGTCGTCGTTGACGATGTCACCCAGGGTGGTGCCCATGCGCGCCCTGGTCTGGCCAACCAGCGGCGCCACGATCGACTGCTGGTAGTAGCCGATGTCCTTCAGGCTGGCGGTCTGCGAATCGGTGAACACCAGCATCTGGAAACCACGGCGGCTGTCATGGCGATCCGACTGCAGCGCGAAATCCCAGTTGCGGGTGACGTCGCTGGTCGCGGCGATGCCACCGTACTTCAGTGCCGGTGAACCGTTCGGGCGGTAGTGGCGCCAGAACGAAGGCAGGCCATCGGCCGCCTTCGGGAACGAATACGCATCGGGCTTGATCACGAACACGGTCTGGCCGTCGCGCACTGGCAGGCTGTAGCTGCCATCGGCGGCGGTCTTGACGATGGCCTCGCCGTTGGAAACCTGCACCCCGGCCAGACCCGGATCGGTCGCACCGCGCCCGGGTTTGCCGTCGCGCTCCAGGTAGACCTTGCCGCTGACCACGGTATCCGCGGCCCAGGCCGGCGAGGTCAGCAACAGGCAGCACAGCCAGGTGGCAGGCAGTTTCATGGGCGGTCCGGGAAAGAAGAAGACCCCCTATTGTAAAGCCGAGCCATGCTCGGCTGCATTGCAGAGGTGGGTGCGGACCGTTGGTCCGCACGCCTTCCTCAACGATGGCGCTTTTCCAGCACCGCCCGCGCATCATCCAGCGACAAACCGCGCGCGCGCAGCAGCACCAGCAGGTGGTACAGCAGGTCCGAAGCCTCGCCCAGCAGTGCCTCGTCGTCCTGCGCCACCGCCGCAAGAGCCGTCTCCACGCCCTCCTCGCCCACCTTCTGCGCGATGCGGCGGATGCCGCCCTCGAACAGGCTGGTGGTGTAGCTGCCCGGCGGGCGTTGCGCCTCGCGCATCGCCACCAGCTGGCCCAGCCCACCCAGGAAGTCCTTCGGTGCCCCGTCGAAACAGCTCTCCGCGCCGGTGTGGCAGGTCGGCCCGGCCGGGCGTGCCATCACCAGCAGCGTGTCGGCATCACAGTCGACACTGATCGACTGCACCACCAGCACGTTGCCGGACTGCTCACCCTTGGTCCACAACCGCTGCTTGCTGCGGCTGAAGAAGGTCATGTGGCCGATGGCCAGCGTGGCAGCCAGCGATTCGGCGCTGACATAGCCCAGCATCAGCACCTGCAGGGTGTCGGCATCCTGCACCACCGCCGGCAGCAGGCCGTCGCCCTTGCCCCAGTCCAGCGCCTGCAGCGCATCCAGTGACGGCTTCACTTCAATAGACATCCCGCACCTCGATCTGCTGTCCGCGCAGGTAGCGCTTCAATTCCGGAATGGCGATGGCGCCGCTGTGGAACACACTGGCCGCCAACGCGCCGTCGACGTCGGCCTGGTCGAAGGCCTCGGCGAAGTGCTCCATCGCGCCGGCACCGCCCGAGGCGATCAGCGGCACCTGGCACAGGGCCCGCGCCTGCTGCAGCTGCACGACATCGTAGCCACGGCGTACACCATCGCTGTCCATGCAGTTCAGCACGATCTCGCCAGCGCCACGTCGTTGTGCTTCGACAATCCAGTCCAGCGTGCGCAGCGGCACCGCCTGGGTCTTGTCCGGGTCGCCACTGAAGCGGCGTACCCGCCACTGGCCATCCGCCTCGCGCACCGAATCGACACCGACCACCACGCACTGCACGCCGAACTCGTCTGCCAGCTCGGTGATCAGCTCCGGGCGACCCAGCGCCGGCGAGTTGATCGACACCTTGTCGGCACCGGCGAACAGCACGCGGCGCGCGGTTTCCACGCTGTCGATGCCACCGGCCACGCAGAACGGAATATCGATCAGGCGTGCGATGCGCTCGATCCAGGCGACGTCGACTGAACGCGCCTCGGGGCTGGCGCCGATGTCATAGAACACCAGCTCGTCCGCCCCCTGGTCGCGATAGCGCTGCGCCAACTCGGCGATGTCGCCCATGTCGACGTGGTCGCGGAAGCGCACGCCCTTGACCACGCGGCCATCACGCACGTCCAGGCACGGAATGATGCGGCGGCTCAACATGCCAGCGCCTCCGCCAGGTCCATGCGCTGCTCCAGCAGCGCCTTGCCGAGGATCGCACCGCCACAACCTGCGGCACGGGCTTCTGTCACATCGGCCACGTCACGGATACCGCCGGACGCCTGCACGGCCACGCCCGGCAGCAGCGCCGACAGGTGCTGGTAGAGGCTGATGTTGGGCCCGGCCAGCATGCCGTCGCGGGCGATGTCGGTGCACAACAGGTGGCGCATGCCGGCACGCGCATAACGCTGGGCCAGGTCATCCAGGGTCACGCCGGCGTTCTCGGTCCAGCCGTGCACCGGCAGCTGCCATTGGCCCTGGGCATCCTGGCGGGCATCCAGCGCGATGGTGATGCGCTCGGCACCGAACTCTTGTAGCCAGCCGACCACTTCGTCGGGGCGGCGTACTGCCAGCGAACCCACCACCACGCGGCCGGCGCCGGCATCGAGGATGCGCGCCACGTCGTCGCGGCCGCGCACGCCACCGCCGGTCTGCACCTGCAGCGGCGTCTGCGCACGAATCGACGCCAGCAGCGGCGCAAGGGTGTAGCCACCGGCACGCGCAGCGTCCAGGTCGACCAGATGCATCCACTGCGCGCCCCGCGCAGCGAAGGCCTGTGCACGCGGCAGCGGATCGTCGCCATACGAGGTTTCCTGCGCGTAGTCACCCTGGCGCAGCCGCACCACGCGGCCGTCGCGGATATCCAGCGCGGGGTAGACGATGAAACTCATGCAGCAGTGCCCTCGAGGAAGTTGCGCAGCATCAGCGAACCGGTCTCGCCGGAGCGCTCGGGGTGGAACTGTGCGCCGTAGTAGCGCCCCTGCTCCACCACGGCAGTGAACAGGCCACCGTGGTCGCAGGCGGCAACAGTGTGGGTATTGAGTGGCGCCGCATAGCTGTGCACGAAGTAGGCGCTGGCGCGTTCGGGCACGCCTTGCAGCAGCAGCGATTCGCGCAGCGGGAGCAGGCGGTTCCAGCCCATGTGCGGCACACGGATGCCACAGGCCGGTACCAGCTTGCGCACCACGCCCGGAATAAATCCCAGTGTCTCGACGCCGGCCTCCTCGGACCGCTCGAACAGCAGCTGCATGCCGAGGCAGATGCCCATCAGCGGCACCTCCAGTCGCTGCAGCGGTTCCACCAGGCCCTGCGCATGCAGGCGCTGCATGCCGGGACCAGCGGCGCCGACGCCGGGCAGGATCACCCGCTGCGCACCGACCAGACCGTCCGCATCGCGCACCAGCCGCACCGTCGCGCCCAGGCGCTCCAATGCGTAGCGCACCGAGCCCAGGTTGGCACCGCCGGCGTCGATCAGCGCAACGTCGCTCACAGCGCCCCCTTTGTGCTCGGCAGTGCCGTGCCCTGGCGGGCCAATGCCGGGCGCAGCGCGCGCGCCAGTGCCTTGAAGCAGGCCTCGACCTTGTGGTGGTCGTTGTCGCCGCGCACCTGCAGGTTGAGGTTCAGGCCGCTGGCGTCGCACAGCGAACGGAAGAAGTGCGGCACCAGCTCGGTCGGCATATCGCCCACGCGCTCACGCTTGAACTCGCCCTCGAACACGAAATAGGGGCGGCCACTGAAGTCCAGCGCGGCACTGGCCAGGGTCTCATCCATCGGCAGGGTGAAGCCGTAGCGGCCGATGCCGCGCTTGTCGCCCAGCGCCTCGCGCAGGGCCTGACCCAACGCCAGCCCGGTGTCCTCGATGGTGTGGTGCTCGTCGATGTGCAGGTCGCCCTCGGCCTGGATGTCCAGCGCGAACCCGCCGTGCTTGCCGATCTGTTCCAGCATGTGGTCGAAGAACGGCAGTCCGGTGGCGATGCGCGCATCACCGGCACGGTCCAGATCCAGTTCAACGCGGATCTTCGTCTCCTTGGTGTTGCGCTGGACCACGGCGGTGCGTGGCGCGTCGGCCAGTGCGTGGGCGATGCCCGGCCAGTCCCACTCGCCACCGAACTGTTCGGTGCGCAGCTGGAAGCCACGGATGTTGAGGTTGTCGGCGAACTGCAGGTCGGTGATGCGGTCACCAACCATGCCCGAACGCGCCCAGTCGATGCTGCGGTCCTGCAGGTAGCCTGTCATCAAGCCGATGCCCGGCTTGCGGGTCGGCGCATTGTCCTGCGGCCAGCTGCAGTCGATCAGCACGTCACGGAAGGTGATGCCCTGGCTCTCGAAGATCTGCAGCATCAGCTCGTTGGGGCCATCGAAGCTGGCGCGCGGGTAGCTGTCGCTGCCGAGGCCATCCTGATTGGTGACGATCACGAACTGGTAGCCGGCATCGCGCAGCTTCAGCAGCGCCGGGATCACCTGCGGCACGAAGCGCAGCTTCTCGTAGGCGTCGATCTGGAAATCGGACGGCTCCTCGATGAGGGTGCCGTCGCGGTCGATGAACAGGATTGGTGTCATGCTGCGGCCCTCCGCGCCGACAGGGCCGCAAGCACGCGGTCATTCTCTTCGGGGCTGCCGATACTGATGCGCAGTGCATCACCCAGCTGCGGCGCGGCGCGCTGGTCGCGCACCACCACACCGGCATCCAGCAAGGTGTCGAACGCTGCCTGCGCATCAGCGAAGCGGACCAGCAGGTAGTTGCCGGACGAGCGGTACACGCGACGAACGCCAGGCAGGCCCGGCAGCGCAGCGAACAGACGTTCGCGCTCGGCGATGACCGTGGCCACGCGCTCGGCGGTACGTGCCAGTGCGGCCGGCTGCAGCGCCTGCACGGCCAGCTCGGCGCACGGGGTCGGCACCGGGTACGGCGCCTGGCAGCGCCGCAGTACGGCAATCAGTTCCGGCGCGGCGATCAGGGTGCCGATGCGCGCGGCCGCAAGTGCGTGCGCCTTCGACAACGTGCGCAGCACTGCCAGATTGGCGTGCGTGGCCAGCAACGTGGTCGCCGACGGGCGCTGCGCGTACTCGACATAAGCCTCGTCCACCACCACCAGCGCTTGCCCGCGCAATGCAACCGCCACGCGTTCGACCTCGTCCAGGGCGATGTCACTGCCGGCCGGGTTTGACGGTGCGCACAGGAACACCAGCGTGGCATTGCGTGCCCTGGCGGTGTCGATCACAGCATCCAGATCGGCACGCAGGCCGTCTTCGGTATCCACCAGGGGCACTTCAATCAGTGCGGCGCCCTGCAAGCGCGCGCAGACCGCGTACATGCCAAACACCGGCGGCGTAACCAGCACGCCATCGCGGCCCGGCACGCACAGGGCACGCACCAGCAGATCAATGGCTTCGTCGCTGCCACGGCCGATAAGCAGCTGCGGCGGCGTCACGCCGTACAGCGCCGCCAAGCCCTCACGCAACGCCAGCGGCTGCGGTTCCGGATAGCGCCGGCTGTTGCCCGCCGCATCAGCCGGATTGGCCCAGGCCGACTCGTTGGCGTTCAACCAGACCTCGCCCTGCACCGCCGCGCTGCGCGCCGAGCTGTAGCCGTCGAAGGCCTGCAGATCCGGGCGCACCAGCGCCAGCACATCATCGATATCCGCGTTCATGCCGCCGCCTCCATGCGAAGCGCAACCGCACGCTCATGCGCATCCAGGCCTTCGGCGCTGGCGATGATGCGTGCGCAGCCGCCGATTGCCGCCAACCCTGCAGCGCTGGCGCTCTGCACGCTGATCAGGTTCTGGAAGCTGGCCACGCTGACACCGCTGTAGGCGCGCGCGGCACCCGCAGTGGGCAGCACGTGATTGGTGCCGCTGCAGTAGTCGCCCAGCGCTTCGGGGGTGTAATCGCCCAGAAACACCGAGCCGGCCGCCTGCACCTGGCCCAGCCAGTCGCGCGGTTCGCGCAAGGCCAGGATCAAGTGTTCGGGCGCATAGCGGTTGCTGATCGCGAAGGCCTCGTCCAGCGAATCGACCTGGATCAGCCGCGACGCCGACAACGCCTGTCGCGCGATCTGCTGGCGCGGCAGCAGGGCCACCTGGCGCTCCACCTCTGCCTCGACCGCCGCCAGCATCGCGGCATCGTCGGTCAGCAGCAGCACCTGCGAATCCGGGCCGTGCTCGGCCTGCGACAGCAGGTCGGCGGCAACGAACGCCGGATTGGCGCCGGCATCGGCGATCACCAGTACTTCGGAGGGACCAGCCGGCATGTCGATGGCGGCGGCGCCATCCTGTGCGACCTGCTGCTTGGCTTCGGTGACGAAGCTGTTGCCGGGCCCAAACAGCTTGTCACAAGCCGGAATGCTGGCCGTGCCATAGGCCATCGCGGCGATCGCCTGCGCACCACCCAGCTTGAACACGCGCTGCACGCCGGTCAGGCGCGCGGCTACCAGCACCGCCGGATCGGCGCTGCCATCGGCGCGCGGCGGCGTGCACAGCACCACCTGCGGGCAGCCGGCCAGCTGCGCCGGAACGCCCAGCATCAACGCGGTGGACGGCAACGGCGCGCTGCCGGCCGGCACATACAGGCCCACCCGGCCGATCGGACGCAACATGCGTTCGCAGACCACGCCCGGCGCGGTTTCAACTGCATAGCCTTTGCCCATGCCAGCGGCGTGGAAGCGCGCGATGCGTTCGGCGGCTTCGACCATCGCCTGTCGCAGTTCGGCGGGCACAGCGGCTTCGGCAGCGGCGAATTCGGCTTCGGAAACTTCAAACGAGGCCAGCTCGACACGGTCGAAACGTGCAGTAATCGCACGCAATGCGTCGTCGCCCTGCGCGCGCACCTGTGCAATCAGGGCCGCCACCGCGTCACGGGTCTGCTGCGCCACGGTCTGCACCGGGCGGGTCAATGCCGCGCTGCGCGCGGCCTCATCAAGTCGGGACCAGATCAGACGGTTCATGCCAGCGACCGCTCCACGCTCAGTACCATCAGGCCCTGCGCACCCGCACGCTCGAGTTCCTCCATGCGCTGCCAGCTCAGCGGCCCAGGGCACATGGTCTGCAGGCGCAGCGCGCCGCCATCGGCCGGCAACCGCACCAGTGGCTCGGCATCGGCCAGCAGCTGCGCCAGCGCATCGACGCGATCTTCGCTGGCACGGAACATCAGCAGCTTGCGGTCCTGTAGCTGAACCACGCCGTCGAGGCGGCGCAGCAGCATCGCGCGCAGCGATGCACGTGCATCATCCGGCGCGCGCACCGCGCCGGCCAGCACCGCCTCGCTGTCGAGCAGGTTGTGCACCGGGGTCAGCTGATTGGCGCGCAGGGTGGCGCCGCTGGACACCAGATCGCAGATCAGATCGGCGGTGCCCAGGCGCGGGGCGATTTCCACCGAACCGGACAGCTCGACCACCTGTGCGTCCACGCCCTGCTCGGCCAGCCACTGCTTGAGGATGGCCGGGTAGCTGGTGGCGATGCGGGTGCCGGCCAGCTGCGCCGGACCCTGCCACTGCCATTCCTCGGGCACCGCCAGCATCAGCCGGCACTGGCCGAAGCCCAGCCCGCGCAACGCCTGGTAGGCATCCGGCAGACCGATCTGGCGCCGCGCGGCGGCCTGTTCGTCCAGCTCGTTGCGGCCGACGATGCCGAGATCGCAGACGCCGTCGGCGATCAGGCCGGGGATGTCGTCGTCGCGCACCAGCAGCAGGTCCACCGGCAGCGATTCGCCGTAGCAGAACAGCTTGTCGCGGCTCTCGCGCCAGCTCAGGCCGCAGGCGCTGAGCAGGTTGCGGGCGGGTTCGGCCAGCCGGCCACTCTTCTGGATGGCGATACGCAGCCGGTCTCGTGCCGGCGCTGCCTGGGTTGCACTCATGGGGGATGTCTCGAAGTTCGGAACGGGGCGCGGATCAGCGCGAGGCAAGGCGGTCGATGGCGGCGGCATAGCCTCGATGGCCATGCTCGAGCGTGCGTGCCACCCGTCCGGTGGTGGTCACGCTGACGCCGGTGCGCTCGTGGATCTCGCGGTACGGCACGCCCTGCTGCAGCAGCGGCACCACTTTCCAGCGGTCGGCCATGGCTTCCAGCTCGGCCGGGGTGCACAGATCACGCAGGAAGGCTTCGACCTGTTCCGGCTCGCGCAGGGCGGCAAAGGCTTGGGCCAGGGCCTCCAGGTCGGCCTTCGGGTCTTTGGCGGCAATCTCGGGGCGGGCTTTCACGGGGTCGTATCCATGCATCAATGTAATAGCGCATTAGTACATTAGCGCATTCTTGCGCAGTGCGTCAAATCGAGGATTGAGGGGGCGGCAGGGCTGCTGCCCTGCACCCGCCAAGAGCCAGAGCAAAAGCAAATGCTGATTTGCTGAGCGTTGGCGGGGAGGGTCCGGTGACAGGGGACGCCGTTAACCCATCCATGGGGGCTTGGTCGCGGCATCCATGCCGCTCACACCCCTGCCACCGGACCCTCCCCGCCTTCGACAGTTGGCCGCGATCTGCTGGATCTCGCTGGGAAAGTGATCGAGAACGGCTTTTGTAGAGTCGAGCCATGCTCGACTGCGCTTCGTTCAGAAACGCAGAACGCCCACCAAAGGGTGGGCGTTCTGCTTTCAAATCAACAACCTGGCCCGACTCAGGGCAGACAGTGCACCTCGGCCTGCAGCGCCCCGCGCCGCAGGCATTCACCGAACAGGCTGCCCTGCCGGCTCGGCAGGGACTGGATGTTCTCCAACGCCCCCGCTCCCGCCCGGCACGTCCGCGAGGCCAGGGCCTGCAGATCGTCCTCCAGCTGTGCGCGGTCGATCGCATGGCAGCGATCAACCGCCAGCCGGTACTGCGCCGGTCCGATCCGCGTGCTGTGCAGCGACGGATCACTCTGGCAGCCCGCCAGCAGGAGCACGCTCAGCACTCCTGCGGCGGCAGGCTTCACACCATCGCCTTGGACTGCTCCAGCTCCACCAGCAGGGTGCTGGCCAGCTCGTCGCGGGAGACTTCGAACTGCTGCTCGCGCAGCAGGTCCTTCACTGCCACCACGCCGCGCGCCAGTTCATCCTCACCCGCCAGCACCACGAAGCGGATGCCGGCCTTGGCCGCGTACTGGAACTGCTTGCCGATCTTCTTCGGCTCCATCTGCACTTCGGTGTTGATGCCACCGGCACGCAGGCGGCGGGCAATGTCCAGCGACTGCGGCATGCCCTGCTCGTCCATCAGCGCCACCAGCGCCTGTACGCTGCTGGCTTCGATGCCGTCGATCAGGCCGGCCTCGCGCAGCTGCCAGAACAGACGCGACAGGCCAATGGAGATACCCACACCCGGCAGCTTGGACTTGCTGTAGTGGCTGGCCAGGTCTTCGTAACGGCCGCCCGAACAGATCGAGCCGATCTGCGGGTGGTCGGTCAGCGTGGTCTCGTAGACGGTGCCGGTGTAGTAATCCAGACCGCGCGCGATGGAGAAGTTCAGGCAGTACGCGGTTTCCGGCACGCCCAGCGCCTGCACCAGCTGCAGCACTTCGCGCAGTTCGGCGACGCCGGTGCGCAGGATCTCCGAAGAACCGGCGTCGGCTTCCAGCGTGGCCAGCTGCGCGAGTGCATCGGCATGGCCCTGCGAACGCACGGCGACGAACGCCAGGATCTTCTCGACCTGCTCGGCCGGAATGTCGAAGCCCTCGCCCACCAACGTCTCGCGCACGTAGTCGGCGCCGCGCTTGTCCAGCTTGTCGACTTCGCGCAGCACCGCCAGCTGGCGCTCACCCTCGGCCACACCCAGGCTTTCAAAGAAGCCGCGCATCAGCTTGCGGTTGTTCAGCTGGATGCTGAAGTCACCGATGCGCAGTTCCGAGAACACCGCATGGATGACCGCCAGCACTTCAGCGTCGTAACGCACGCTCAGGCTGTCCTTGCCGATCACGTCGATGTCGCACTGGTAGAACTCGCGGAAACGGCCGCGCTGGGCGCGCTCGCCGCGGTAGACGCGCTGCATCTGGTAACGGCGGAACGGGAAGGTCAGTTCGTGTTCGTGCTCGGCCACGTAGCGCGCCAGCGGCACGGTCAGGTCGAAGCGCAGCGCCATTTCCGGCAGCGAGCGATCGCCCGACTCGGCCGCGTTCGCCAGCGCGCCGGTGGACTGCACGAAGTACACCTGGCGCTCGGTCTCGCCACCGGACTTGGTCAGCAGCACGTCGGACAGCTCGAACACCGGCGTCTCCACCGGCAGGAACCCGAAGCGCTCGTAGTTGCGGCGGATGACGTCCAGCATGCGCTGGAACGCAATCTGCTCGCGCGGCAGCAGTTCAAGGGTGCCGGGCGGGGTACGGGGCTTGATCACGGGCGGAACTCCTGCTGGAACGGGACGTGGGAGGGGGCGACATTCTAGCGCCCCCGCCACGGGCAGGGTCGAACGGCCGCTTGAAGTATCATAAGGCCCTCCCCGCCCGCGATACGCCCCCCGCAACATGTCACGGCCTTCCGGCGCTCCGCCCGCCACCAACGATCCCGCCTCGCCGTCCTGCGCCACGCTGGACTGCCTGCACTGCTCGGTTCGCCACCTTGCGGTGTGCTCGGCGCTGTCGCCCGATGAAGTGCAGGCGCTGGAGCAGGTCACCGTCTCGCAGCAGGTCAGCATGGGCAGCACGCTGGCCCGCACCGGTGAAGAGCGCGACCATGTCTATACATTGACCGGCGGCGCACTGCGCCTGGTGCGCACCCTGGCCGACGGCCGCCGCCAGATCAACGGCTTCGTGCTGCCCGGCGACTACTTGGGCCTGAGTGGCAGCGACCACCATCGCTACGACATCGAGGCCATCGCCGACAGCCGCGTCTGCCGCGTCGCGCTGCCACAGATGAAGGCCCTGCGCAGCCGTTTCCCGCACCTGGAGCGCAAGCTGCTGCAGCGTGCCTGCCAGGAACTGGATGCCGCGCAGGACGCCGCGCTGGCACTGGCGCGCCTGCAGCCGGCCGAGAAGCTGGCTGATTTCCTGCTGCGCCTGGCCGCGCGCGAGGCCAAGCTGGGCGGCGACGGCCTGCGCGTATCGCTGCCGATGGGCCGCGGCGATATCGCCGACCATCTGGGCCTGACCATGGAAACGGTCAGCCGCACCTTCACCAAGCTGCGCCAGCAGGGGTTGATCGCCCTGCCCCACCTGAACGTGGTGGAGATCCTCGACGAGGATGGGCTGCGTACGCTGGCCGGTGAAGGGTTGATCTGACCGCATCGCGGTCCGTGGGGTTGCCGGCCAGCGGCCGGCACTACCCGAATGCATTTCCCTGGTAGTGCCGGCCGCTGGCCGGCAACCGCGCCCGATCCGTGCTGTATCTCTCCGGTAGTGCCGGCCGCTGGCCGCCAACCGCGTCCCTCTCCGATCAGCGCAGCAGCACCTCGCGCAACGCCGCGTAATCGGCCGACAACGGTTCGGCGTGCGCCGGTCGCTGCAGCAACGCATCCAGCGCAGGCGGCACCGCCACCGCTTCGCCGATCAGCGTTTCGACCACGGCCTCGAACTTGGCCGGATGCGCCGTGGCCACCACCGCCCAGTCGCCCTTCGCACCACGCGCACGCAGGTCCTGCAGCACCTTCACCGCCGTCGCCGTGTGCGGGCAGAACAGCTCGCCGCGGCTGGCATGCGCCGCCGCAATCGTCGCGCGGATGGTTACGTCATCCACCGCGAACGCACGGAACGCAGCACGCAGTTCCGCGTCGTCGCCGTGGTAGAGCCAGCGCAGTCGCTCGAAGTTGCTCGGCGCACCCACGTCCATTGCATTGGCCACCGTCGCCACACTGGCCTGCGGCTGGTACTCGCCGCCATTGAAGTACGCCGGCAGCACCGCATTGGCATTGGTGGCCAGCACGATCTGACCGATCGGCACGCCCAGCGCGCGCGCCAGCACGGCCGCCATCGCATTGCCCAGGTTGCCGGTCGGCACCACCAGATTGAGCCGGCGACGATGCGCCGCGTAGTGGCTCAACGCCGCATGCGCGTAATAGCTCATCTGCGGTAGCAGTCGGCCCAGGCTGATGCTGTTGGCCGAGCTCAACGGCACCTGCGCCTGCAGTTCGCGGTCAGCCAGTGCCTGCTTGACCATCGCCTGGCAATCGTCGAACGCACCCGCCACACGCAGGGCCTGGATGTTGTCGCCGAAACAACCGAGCTGATGCGCCTGGCGCGGAGATACGCGGCCATCCGGATACAGCACCACCACCCGCACGCCGGGCTGGCGATGGAAAGCCGCTGCCACCGCAGCACCCGTGTCGCCGGAGGTGGCGACGACAATCGTCAGATCGCGGTCCTTGCCGGCCTGCAGCCGCGACAGCGTACCGGCCAGGAAGCGCGCGCCGATATCCTTGAACGCCGCCGTTGGCCCATGGAACAGCTCCAGCACGTGGTCACCGTCGCCGAGCGCACGCAGCGGCACCGGGAAGTCGAACGCCTCACGACAGATCGCCGGAAGCGCAGTCTCGAGTGCATCGCCAGCAAAGAACGGCATCAGCAGATCGGCGGCGGTATCGGCCAGGGTCGCCCCGGCCTGCAGCTCGCGTGGCGCCGGCAGCATCTGCGGAACGTACAGCCCACCATCAGGCGCCAATCCGGCGGCGATCGCCGCGCTGAGGCCAACGGCCGGAGACTGGCCGCGGGTCGAAACAAATTGCATGGGTTCGGTATCCAGTAAAGGGGAAGGATTCAGCACAAGCGGGCTCCCGGTGCATCCAGCGGCGACACCCAGGCATCGCTGTCGAAACCGGCGGCGGCAAATGCCGCCTGCACCGGTGCGGCAGCGGCGCGGGCCTGGTCGGCGTCCTCGAACCAGGCGAACACGCTGGGTCCGGCACCGGAGATGCCCGCCCCCATTGCATGGGCCGACAGCGCCGCATCGCGAGCTGCTTCGAAACCTGCAATCAGGCCGGCCCGCCGTGGTTCGACCAGCACGTCGCGCAATCCAGCCCGCACCAGTGCGGCATCGCTGCGATGGCAACCACTGAGCACCAGTGCGAGGTTCGCGCTCTGCGCCACGAACTCGCCCAGCGCATAGCTGCCCTGCAGGGCCTGGCGTGCGCGGCGTGTTTCCAGCACCGCGTGCGGATGCACCAGCAGGCTGTGCCAGGTAGCCGGCACTGGAATCGGCAGCAGCCGATCGGCCGTGCACAGCGCAAGACCACCCAGCAGCAGCGGCCCCACGTTGTCACCGTGGCGGCCACCACTGGCCACCGCCTCGCCATCCAGCGCAAACGGATACAACGCCTCGCGCGACAGCGGCACATCCAGCAGCGCGTTGGCGGCGACCAGCGCCGCAACACTCGACGCTGCCGAACCGCCCATGCCGGAACCGAACGGAATGCCCTTGTCGATCTCCACCGCGAAACCGAAGTCCAGGCCCAGCCCTGCGCGCAGCGACATCAACGCAGCACCCGCAGTGTTCCCGGCGGCATCCAGCGGCAACTCGACGGCACTGCCACGGATCGCCTCGATGCGCACCAGCGGCTCATCGATGCGGTGCACGCTCACGGTATCGCCAATGCCGGCAATGGCATGGCCGAGAATATCGAAGCCCACCGCCACGTTGGCCACCGAGGCAGGCGCGAACGCACGTGCGATCACAGGCGCGCTCCTTCACCGGCCGCGACCCGCAGCAGGTCGGCAAACACACCGGCCGCGGTGACTTCCGGGCCGGCGCCCGGCCCCTGCACCACCAGCGGGTTGTCGCAGTAACGGCGGGTACGGAACTGGACCACGTTGTCGGTCAGCCGCAGGTTGGCGAAGGCATGATCGGCCGGCAGTTCCTGCAGGCCGACCGACGCGCCGTCGGCACCCAGCCGTGCCACATAGCGCAGCACCGCCCCCCGCGCCCGCGCATCCTGCAGGCGTTGCAGCAGGCTGGCGTCGGACTCGCCCAGCCGCGCCATGAAGTCATCCACGCTGCCCTCGCGCAGCAGCGCCGGCACCAGGCTTTCCACCTGTACCTGTTCCAGGCTGAGCGCGTGGCCGGCTTCGCGGGCGAGGATCACCAGCTTGCGCGCCACATCCACTCCCGAAAGATCATCGCGCGGGTCCGGCTCGGTGTAGCCCATCGACCGCGCCTGCGCGACCAGCTGCGAGAACGGCTGGCTGCCATCGAAGCGGTTGAACAGCCAGGCCAGCGTCCCGGAGAAGATGCCTTCAATCGCCAGCACCTCGTCACCGGTATCGACCAGATCGCGCAGCGTGGTGATCACCGGCAGGCCCGCGCCGACCGTGGCCTCGTAGCGGAAACGCGCGCCACTGGCCGCCGCTGCAGCACGGATGCGCTGGTAACGCGGCAGCGGCCCGGCACCGGCCTGTTTGTTCGGGGTGACCACATGGATGCCGGCCGCCAGCCAGCCCTCATAGCGCTCGGCCACCTCGGCACTGCCACTGCAGTCGATCACCACCGCATGCGGCAGGTGGGCGGCCAGCAGGTGTTCGGTGAAACGATCCAGATCGCTGGACTCGCCCGCTTCGCGCAAGGCCTCCCGCCAGTCGGCGTGCAGGCCATCCACTTCCAGGCGCATGCGCGAACGCGAGGCCAGCGCGCGAAGGCGCAGATCCACATTGGCCTTGGCCAGCAGCTGCGGGCGTGCGGCAAGCAACTGGTCCAGCAGTGCGGCACCGACGTTGCCCGGCCCGATCACACCGACCGCAAAGGTCTGCGGCGACAGCCAGAAGCCGGCATGTGCAGCGCGCAAGGCGCGGGTGGCATCGGCACTGTCCACCGCCACCGAAATGTTGCGCTCGGACGAGCCCTGCGCGATCGCCAGGATGTTCACCTGCGCACGGCCCAGCGCCTCGAACAGACGTGCGGCCACACCGGGCTGGCCGGCCATGCCGTCACCGACCGCGGCCAGCACGCTGACGCCCTCACTGACCTGCACGCGTTGCACCTGGCCCACCGACAGCTCATGCGCGAACGCGTGCAGCAGTGCCTCGCGGCCACGGCCGGCTTCAGCAGCACGCACCACGCAGCAGATCGAATGTTCCGACGAACCCTGCGAGATCATCACCACCGAC
This sequence comes from Stenotrophomonas sp. STK17_22, assembly GCF_051983905.1. Classification (NCBI taxonomy): domain Bacteria; kingdom Pseudomonadati; phylum Pseudomonadota; class Gammaproteobacteria; order Lysobacterales; family Lysobacteraceae; genus Stenotrophomonas; species Stenotrophomonas sp. STK17_22. The sequence goes on along the minus strand of NZ_CP197010.1, from coordinate 2,155,584 downwards.
ACCTGCGCCTGACGCAGGGCGGCAAACACACGCTCGGCGGTACCGGGCACACCGATCAGCCCGGTGCCTTCCAGGTTCAGCAGGGCCAAGCCGGGGCTCAGGGTCAGGCCCTTCACCGGCCCGCGCGGCGAGCGCTCGGCGCTGATGCGCGTCCCCGGATGCGCCGGCTGGAAGGTATTGCGGATGAAGATCGGCAGGCCGAGGCGGATCGCCGGCGACATCGTCTGCGGGTGCACCACCTTGGCGCCGAAATAAGCCAGCTCGCAGGCCTCGTCGTAGCTCAGCGACTCCAGCTGCACCGCCTCGGGCACCAGCCGCGGGTCGGCCGACAGCACGCCGTCGACATCGGTCCAGATGTGCAGTTCATCGGCGTTGAACAGCGCGGCGAAGATCGCGCCGGAGTAATCGCTGCCGTTGCGGCCGAGCGTGGTGATGCGGTCATGACGGTCACGGGCGACGAAGCCGGTGGCGACCAGGCGTGGCTGCGGATGCTGCAGGCGCCACTTGGCCAGGCGGTCGGCGCTGGCTTCCCAGTCGACATCCACGCCCAGTTCGCCATGTCCCACCACCAGTACGTCGCGCGCATCCAGCACTGCACAGTCTGCGCCCAGCGCCTGCAGGTGCGTGCCGAGCAGCTGCGCGGAAAACACTTCGCCCAGGCCCTGCACGCGGTCGAGTACTTCGCGTGGCAGCTCGCCGATCACCGCCAACGCTGCCAGCACGTCGGCCAGTTGATCGAAGCGGGCGTCGATCCATTCGACGGTCTCGCCCACCTGCTCGCCCAGCAGCGCCACAGCGGCGCCACGATGGCGCGCGCGCAGCGCATGCCAGGCCTCGCGCCAGCCGTCGTCCCCCTTGGCTGCCAGCTGGGCCAGATCGATCAGTGCGTCGGTGACGCCCTTCATCGCCGAGACGACAGTGACCTGCAGCGATTCGGGGCGGGCCAGCAGCAGGCCGGCAACATGGCGGTAGCGTTCGGCATCGGCCACCGAGGTGCCGCCGAACTTGTGCACGACGATGGACGGTGCAGCCAGATCGGCCGGGGCAACGGGATGAGCGGGGGCGTGGGAAGACATGCAGACCTCGGTAGGAGGCCCCGTCGTATGCAGGTGTCGAGTTTCCCCGCCACCTGTATGGTGCGGGGCCGTGGTTTTCGGGAGTTACACGAAGACGACGGGCCGCACCAGGGCAGTGGTGACGGTGGTGGTGGTAATGGTGGTGGTGGCGACCGGCGCAGTCGAACGGCCCGCAGTAACGGGGGCGATCAGGCTGGCGTGGGCGGCATCAAGAACCATGACGCACAGAAAACACCGTGCGCCGGGCCGCTGTCAAGTGCTGCGGCGCAAAAAGTCGTTGCCGCGATCATCGGCCAACGTGCCGACATTTGGTTGCATCTGAGACAAAGCGGCCATCAGTATGCTTGACGGCCACATTCAGCCGGCATGTTCGGCGATCGCGCGGGGCGTGCGATGCGCATGCGCGCACAGCATCACGCCGGCCACCAGGAACACGATCGCCAGCGCTTCGAGCAGCGAGGGCCAGCGCTGCTGCCAGGCGAATGCGTAGAGCAACGCGAACAGGGTCTCGAACACGATCATCTGGCCGGTCAGGGTCAGCGGCAGCAGGCGGCTGGCACGGTTCCAGAACGCATTGCCAAGGATCGAGGCGACCACCGCCACACCCGCGCTGATCGCCCAGAAACCACTCCACTGCGCCGCCGTGTGCCCGCCGGTGTGGCCGATGAAGGCCATCGGCACCAGCAGTAGAGCCAGGCCGCCGGTGGTGACACCGGTCAGCAGCGACCAGTCGTGGCTGGACAGATCCGGTCGGCGCGCCAGCCAGCGGCTGTTGCCGATCGAGTACAACGCCCACGAGAACAGCGCGCCGAACGCGCACAGCAGGCCGATCAGGCGCTGCCGCCACGGTGTCGCGAGGTGCTCAGACATCAGTGCTTCCCAGCCAACCAGTGCCACGCCCAGCACGCACAGGCCCAGTGCCGGCAGCAGCTGCTTCAGCGGCACCGCGCCCTGCTCGCGCACACCGACCAGGGTCACTACCACCGGAATCAGGCCGACAATCAAGGACGCCGCCGCACCGCCAGCCCACTGCACCGCCGTCGCCAGCAGCAGGAAGTACACCAGGTTCCCGGCCAGGCTCAGCCACAACAGGCCGATCCACTCGGCGCGGCCCAGCCGTGGTGCCAGCCGCTTCCAGCGCGGCAGCAGCAGGGCTACGGCGATCAGACCGTAGACCAGATAGCGGCCGGCCGACAGTTGCAGGGCATTGAACGACTGCAGCACGGCGGGCGCGAGGAAGACCACGCCCCACAGCGCGCCAGCGGCAACGCCATTGGCGATGCCCAGGGCCATCGGGTTGTTGCGCATTCGGGTTCTTCGGGGGGAGGAACAGGCCGCGCAGTGTAAGCGCTGGCCGCTGGGCGCTCTTGACCGAGGCTACTGCCCTCCCGCCTTTGTAGCGTCGAGCCATGCTCGACTGCCGTTCGCGAGGTGGCCGGTGCAGAAGCCGTCGAGCATGGCTCGACGCTACAGTCCGGCGTTCCTGCGCCACGCGGCGGGGGTCTGCCCACACTCACGGCGCAGCGCGCGGGTCAGTGCGCTCTGCTCGGAATAGCCTGCGGCCAGCGCGATATCACTGATCGGCGCCGTGCTGGTGCGCAGCTGGTGCTTGGCCCAGCGCAACCGGCTTGCACTGAGCCATGCCTGCGGGCTGAGCCCGAACTCACGCTGGAACAGCGCGTGCAACCGGCTCTCGCTGACCCCGACAGACGCGGCCATGCGCGCCACCGGCCACGCCTGGCCCGGATCGGCCTGCACTGCCGCACACAGTCCCTGCATGCGCGCGCCACTGCCGGCCGGTGCAAATACCTGCAGCAGCTGCGGCAGCAGGGCCGGCATCGGCTGCCCGTCCTGCACGCCCGCCAGGCGTTGTCGCAGCGCATGCGGCAGGTGCAGCCAGCGCTGCCGGCACAGATGCTCCTGCGTGCCGTCATCAAGCACGCCCGGAGGACAATCGACGATCACGAAACCGTTCGGGCCATCGGCCATCTGGTCATGCGCTTCGCCGGCCGCAACGAAAACCCCCTGCAGCAGGTCGAGGCGACCACCGCGGCCTTCCATCTCGAAGTGCAGTTCGCCCTGCAGCGGCAGCACCCACTGCGCGTAGTCATGGCGGTCCAGGCCGGTGGCCTGGCCGTAGTGCCGCAGATGGAAGATGGCGCCCATCCGGGCAGTGTGCGCGTGTAGCAACGGCCGTGCAAACCGCTGCTATAGTCGATCCGTCATCCAACGCAGGGAGTGCAGGACATGACCCATCGGCAGGTGTCACTGGTGCTCGCCAGCAGCCTCGGCCTGGCGCTCGCAGCTTCGGCGTCCGCACAGGAGCGTACGCCCCCGGCCCCGCACTGCATGGACGCGGTCGGCGTGCAGGAAGTGGAGCAGGCATCACCGCGCTCGATCGCACTGCGCGCCGCCTCCGGACAGGCCTATCGGATCGACTTCAGCGAGGATTGCCCCGGCGTCCGCGGTGCTACCTCGCTGAAGCTGGAAGCACCTGCCGGCTGGGCCTGCGGTCGTCCCAGCGAACGCGTCGTGGTCGACGGCCGCCGCTGCGGCATCAGCGCGGTCACCCCGCTGCAGGATCGCGACTACGCCAGCGTCGCCCGCGACAGCGACCGCCTGCGCACGGCCACCCTGCCCGCCGTGACCATCCGCGAGCGCAAGGAAATCCGCCGCAGCTTCGGCGGCTCGCCGTCGTACTGCTTCGCCACCCGCAACGTCCGCGCGTGGTCGTCCGACCCGCAGGGCGTGCTGGTGGAGACCAATCCGCGCCGCAATGGCGGCCACCGCTACTACCGGGTCGAACTCGGCAGCCACTGCCGCCAGCTCGACCGTGCGCCGCAGCTGAGCTTCCACTCGGGCCTGCAGAACGGCCTGATCTGTGGCAATCCCGGCGATCGGATCATGACTGCCGAGTTCGAGACAGACGATCTGCGCGGTGAAAGCATCGCCCCGCTGCCGCAGTACACCCGCGGCAGCTGCGCGATCCAAGCGGTCTACCCGGCCTCCAGCCAGGCGTCGAACTAACCCTCGACGCCCAGGAAGGTGAACGGTGCGCTGGGCACGAACTGGCCCAGTGCATCGCCGGCAAAGGTGTTGCGCTGGTCCTTGCCAAGATCGAGCTTGAGCACCTGGCCGCCGAAATCGACCTTGTTCAGATCGACCCAGAAGGTGTTCGGGGTCAACGCCGACTCGAAGAAGTACAGCCGCCGCTTGTGATCAGCCACCGTGCGCCAGCGCGTGGATGAGATGTTCGGCTCACCCGGCGTGGTGATGCCATACGGCACCGACGCATTGCGGATCACGCTGAACACACTGGCCAGGGCCTCCACCGGGTCTTCGGCCTTGGGAATGGCGTTGATGTAGAACGAGGCGCGCGCGAAACGATCGGCGGAGCGGTTGGTGCCCGGCAGCATCACCGTGCCACCGATCTGCTGCCAGTAACTGTTGAGGGCCAGCTGCTGCTCGAAGATCGGCGAGTTGGTCATCACCTGATAGCGCCGGTCATGGTGGATCACCTGGCGACCGCCGATGTACTCGACGATGGCGCTGTCGCCGGTGGCATCGGACAGCGACAGGTGCAGCGTCGCCTGGCGGTCTTCGCCCGGCACCTTGTCGGTGACGATCGAGTACGGCTCACGCTTGAGCGCCGCGACCGCCTCGTCCACGGTGGCGAAATTGTCCAGCACATACTGCGCCCACAGCGAGATCGCCAGTCCCGGCTTGTTGCCACGCTGCTGCGGATACTCCGATTCCACCAGCCACAGCAGGTTGGCCACCAGCCCCTTCTCGTTCATGCCATCGGTGGTCGACACGTCGTAGCCGGTGGCCACCACGCTGCCGTAGCGCGCAGTCCAGGCCAGCGATTTCGGACCGGCCAGGCCGGTGCGCGCGATGCCACGCGGCAACACGTAGAGGTTGGTCGCCACATCGACCTTCCAGTCCATCGAGCGCGCGGTGATCACATCGCCGTTGTCGCCCCGATACACCGCACGCGTGCAGGCCAGTGCCGGCGTGATCGCAGATGCCAGCGCCATGGCCAGCATTGCCTTTCCCTTCCACTTCATCCGTGCCATGTCGTTACGCTCCTTTCCCCGTGGTCCGTCGATCTGACCCGATCCATGGTGACACAGGGGTGAAGCCTCAGTGCACGAAGCGATCGTGCAACCAGAAGCCCACCACCATGGCAGGCACGAACCACAGCGCTTCACGCGATGCGACGGCCAGCCCGGCGATGGCCGGTCCGGGGCAGTAACCAGCCCATCCCCAGCCGATACCGAACAGTGCTGCACCCAGCAGCAGGCGCGCATCGACATCACGTGCGCTGGGTAGCTGGAAGCGCGGAGCGAACCACGGCTGCGCGCGTCGCAGCACCCAACGCTGCCCGACGGCACTGACCAGCAGTGCCGAGCCCAGCACCCACATCAACGTCGGATCAAAATCACCGGCCACATCGAGGAAGCCGAGTACGCGACGCGCGTCGGTCATCCCCGAGAGCGCCAGTCCCGCGCCAAACAGCGCACCCGCCACCGCGGCGGCCATGACCGCGCGACTCATGCCAGGCCTCCGCCGTGACGGACCAGGAAGGTGGTCAGCATCGCGCAGGCCATGAACACCAGCACTGCCAGCAGCGAGCGCTTCGAGCCGCGGGCCATGCCACAGACGCCATGACCACTGGTACAACCACTGCCCAGGCGCGTGCCGAAGCCCACCAGCAGGCCGGCGCCGATCAACTGCCAGGCGGGCAAGGCATTGCGTAGCAGCACGCGTGGCGAGGCTTCGGGCAGCGACTGCCACCATAGCGCCATCCCCGCTGCTGCGAGGAGACCCAGCAGGAATGCCCAGCGCCAGCCGCGCTCACCTTTCGCTGCACGCAGGCTGCCCGCAGCGATCCCGCTGATACCCGCCACGCGCCCGACAGTGGCGAGCAGCAACACCGCGGCGGCGCCGATCAGCGCACCGCCAGCCACCGCAGTCCATGGCAGGTTCATGCCCTGCCCTCTTTTGCGCCGCTCATGGGATTGCCCTTTGATTTAGATTTATCTAAATTAGACACTTCTAAACAAAAAGGTCAACCATGGCCCGCACCCCGCTCGACAGCGCCGCCATGGCCGAACACGCCGCCGAGGCTGCAACGCTGCTTAAGAGCCTGGCCCATCCTGCGCGGCTGCGCGTGCTGTGCCGCCTGGTCGAAGGTGAGGCACCGGTGCCGGAACTGCAGGCACTGACCGGACTCAGCGCATCAGCGCTGTCACAGCATCTGGCGGTGTTGCGAGAACTGGATATCGTCGCGACGCGTCGCGAAGCACAGGCCATCCACTACCGCGTGATTGAAGGGCCCGCACTGGGCGTGCTGCAGGCGCTGCATGCTGCCTACTGCGGTGGCACTTCGCGTTGACGCTCAGCCGGCGTGCAGGGCGGGCTGCACGACGTTGTCGAGCAGATCCACCGGGGTCGGCGCCGAACGATCACCTTCCAGCGCCCGGCTGAAACCCGACCAGTCGCTGGCCGACAGCTGGCGCAGCAGCGCCGCATCCACCGGCAACGCGCGCATCGACCAGTATGGAAACTGACGCTGGCCCAGGCGGCCGCGCGCCAGCTCGATGATGTCGACATGGCTGCCGGCCTGCAGGATGCGCTCGTACACCGAATCGATACCGTCCGGCGGCCCCTCGATGTACTGCAGGAATCGCCCGCCGTCATGCAGCAGCACACCGGTCACGCCCGCCATCTTGTTGAAGCGGGCGGCATCGTCGACCAGCGCCTGCAACCGTTCAGCGGAAAGATCCGGCAACGCCTGGCTGACGTAGGCGATGGCACGCAGTGGCATGGTGCTTCCTTGACAAGATGTACACCCACGGTAGCAGTTGCGGACGAGTCCGTCTCAGTGCCCGTGGATGTTTCCTGAAGAATTCAGTTTGCCGCTGCAGGCAGCCCTTCTGCGCGTCTCGGCAGCAGGGCTTCGAACACCACCTGCCCGGCCTCGTTGCGCGCTGCGATGCGCCCTCCGTGCGCGCGCACGAACTGATCGACGATATACAGGCCCAGCCCCAGGCCCTTGCTCTGGTGGAAGCTGGCCTTGAACGGTTCGAACAGCCGCGGCAGCAGCGCGTCGTCGATCCGGCCGGCATTGCTGACCCGCAGCAGCACGCTGCGCGGATCGCGCCCGTCCACCTCCACCCTCGCCTCGCTGCCGTGGGTGAGCGCGTTGCCGACCAGATTGGCGGCAACCTGGCCGAGACGGTCCAGATCGCCCTGCAGCCGCGTATCGCCGTGCATGTCCAGATGGATCCGGTCCGCGCCATGCGCGCTGCCCGCTTCGGCCACCACCGCGCGGGTCACGTCGGCCAGATCGCAGGCACTGGCCTGCAGGCGCAGGCCGCCGCTGCGGATCCGCGAGAAGTCCAGTAGCTGTTCGACCATGCGTGCCATGCGCAGGGTGCTGGCCTCCAGGTACTGCAGGGTCTGCTGCGCGCCCGCATTGTCCTGCGGGATCTCCATCGCCAGCTTGTCACTGCACAGCAGGATCGCCGACAGCGGCGTGCGCAGGTCGTGGGTCAGCACCGCCGCCATTGTTTCGTTGAGCTTGAGCGCGCGTTCCAGCGCCTCGTTGCGCGCCTTCAGCAGCTGCCGCTGCTGGTACAGCTCGATGAAGACGTTGACCTTGCTCAGGATCACCTGCGGCGCTACCGGCTTGTGCAGGAAATCGACCGCACCGCTCTCGTAGCCCTTGAACACGCGCAGGGGATCATCCGGGGAGGCGGTCAGGAAGATGATCGGCACGTCGCGGCTGCGATGCGAACCGCGCATCAGTTCGGCCAGGGTGAAGCCATCGATCTCCGGCATGTGCACGTCCAGCAGGGCCAGTGCCACCTCGTGCTCGAGCAGCAGCTCCAGTGCCTGCGCGCCGGAGCCGGCCAGCAGCAGATTCACGCCCTCGCGCTGCAGCAGCGCCTGCATGGCCACCAGGTTCTGCGGTACGTCATCGACGATCAGCAGGTTGACCGGGGACTGCGACTGCGCAGGGTCCGGTGGCAGCAGGTTCATGCAAACAACTCCTTCAGGCGACGACACATCAGTTCAAGGGGCAGCACGGCATCGGCGCCGGCGTACTGCAGGGCGGAGGCCGGCATCATCGACGCTTCGGCTTCCTCGGGACATTGCAGCCAGGCACGGCCACCGGCACGGCGCACGGCGGCAACGCCCTCGCTTCCATCACTGCTGGCACCGGTCAGCAGCAGGGCCAATACCCGCCTGCCGAACACCGCAGCAGCGGAGTCGAACAGCGGATCGATGGCCGGACGGGAGAACAGCACCGGCGCATCCACCGACAACGCCACCGCCCCCTCGTCCTCCACCAGCAGGTGGTAATCCGGCGGCGCGAACGTCACCGTGCCCAGCTGCAACGGCTGCTTGTCTTCGGCTTCGCGTACCGGCAGCGCGCAGTACGGCGCCAGCACCTCGGCGATGCGGCTGGCGCGGTCACGCGGCAGGTGCAGCACGGCCAGTACCGGCACCTGCAGCGTCGCCGGCAGCGCACCGAGTACCGCCTGCAGGGCCGCCACGCCACCGGCAGACGCGCCGATCACCAGCACGGCAGGACGCGCCGGCAGCGCCATCAGGCCACCTTCCGGTACAGGCGGTGCTCGCGCGAACAGACCTCGAAGGCGTCATGGTGGCATCCGAACTGCAGCGATTCCTTGCTGCCAAGACCGAGGAAGCCCCGGTGCACCAGCGCTTCGCGGAACAGACCGACCGCGCGGTCCTGCAGGTCGCGGTTGAAATAGATCAGCACGTTGCGGCACGACACCAGGTGCACTTCGGAGAACACGGTATCGGTCGCCAGGCTGTGGTCGGCGAACACCACGTTGCGACGCAACTGGCGGTCGAACACCGCGCCGTCGTAGGCCGTGGCGTAGTAGTCGGACAGCGACGCCGTGCCACCGGCCGCCAGATAGTTGCGGCTGAACTGGGCCATCCGGTCGATGCCATAGGCGCCCGCCTCGGCGGTGGCCAGCGCGGCCGGATTGATGTCGGTGGCATAGACGATGCTGCGATCAAGCAGGCCTTCCTCATGCAGGAGGATCGCCAGCGACCACACTTCCTCACCGGTGCTGCAACCGGCCACCCACAGCTTCACCGAGGGATAGGTGCGCAGTACCGGCACCACCTGCTCGCGCAGTTCACGGAAGTACGCGGGATCACGGAACATCTCCGAGACCTGCACGGTGAAGAACTGCATGGCCTGGGCGAACAGCTCCGGCTCGTGCAGCAGCCGGTACTGCAGGTCGACCAGCCGTTCGCACTCATAGCGCTGCATCGCCTGGCGCATGCGCCGGCGCAGCGACGACACCGCATAGCTGCGGAAATCGTAGTGGTAACGCTGGTACAGCGCCTCCAGCAGGACCTTCAGTTCCAGGTCGAACAACGCCTGTTCGTTCATTGCCGCGAGCACCAGACCCGGCACAGCGAGACCAGCTTGTCGACGTCGATGGGCTTGGCGATGTAGTCGTTGGCACCGGCCTGCAGGCAACGCTCGCGGTCATCGGGCATGGCTTTGGCGGTCAGCGCGATGATCGGCAGGTCCTGCAGGTGACGCTGCGCACGGATCTCGCGCATCGCGGCCAGGCCGTCCTTCTCCGGCATCATGATGTCCATCAGCACCAGGTCGACCTCGCGCTCGGCCAGGCGATCCACCGCTTCCTGGCCGTTGCGCGCGATCTCCAGCGTCACGCCCAGCGGCTCAAGCACGCTGGACAGCGCGAAGATGTTGCGCACGTCATCCTCGGCCAGCAAAACAGTACGGCCATCGAGCACGGTGTCGCGACGGCGGGCCTCGCGCAGCAGGCGCTGCTGGTCGGTGGGCAGGCTGGCTTCCACGCTGTGCAGGAACAGGGTGACCTCATCCAGCAGGCGTTCGGGCGAACGCGCGCCCTTGATGATGATGCTCTTCGAATAGCGGCGCAGGCGCTGCTCTTCCTCGCGGCCGAGCGCGCGACCGGTATAGACGATCACCGGCGGGAAGCCGACATCATCGTTGCCGGCCATGTGCTCGAGCAGGTCGTAGCCGCTGCCGTCGGGCAGCGACAGGTCCATCACCATGCAGTCGAAGGTGACCGTGCTGAGCTGCTCCAGCGCGCCGGCCAGCGTTCCCACTGCAACGATCTGCAGCTGATCACGGCCCAGCAACAGTTCCAGGTTGTGGCGCAGCTCGCTGTCGTCCTCGACGATCAGCAGGCGCCGCACGTCGCGCTGGCTGGTCTGTTCCAGCTGTTCGATGGCCGTCACCAGCCGCTCGCGCGTGGTCGGCTTGATCGCGAAACCAATCGCACCCAGCTCGCGCGCCACCTGGCTGCGGTCCATCGCCGAAACCACGTGCACCGGGATATGCCGGGTATCGGGGTTGCGCTTCAGGCGCTCCAGCACGCTCAGGCCGGACACGTCCGGCAGGCCGATATCGAGCAGGATGCCGTTGGGGCGCAGTTCGCTGGCCAGGGTCAGCGCCTCTTCGGCGGTCCCGGCCACCACACAGTCGAAGTCCAGTTCATGGGCCAGGGCCACCAGCGCTTCGGCGAAGGTGGCGTCGTCCTCGACGGCCAGGATCAAGCGGCCGGCGCGTTGGCGACGGCCGCGGTCATCGGCCACGCTGGCGGTGACGGGCGCCACGGATGCAACGGTCGGTGCGACAGCGGTGCGCGCAGCGATCGGCGGCGCAGGCTGCGGCGCAGGCGCTATTGAGGCGGCGGCAGGCACTTCGCCCGGTTCCGAAACCGGCGCGCCCTGCAGCGGCAGTTCCAGGATGAAGCAGCTGCCGCGACCCGGTTCACTGTCGACCTGGATGCTGCCACCCATGCGCTCGGCCAGATCGCGCGAGATCGACAGGCCCAGGCCGGTGCCACCGTAGCGGCGGCGGGTGCTGCCATCGGCCTGGCGGAAGGCTTCGAAGATGACCTGCAGCTGCTCGCGGGCAATGCCGATACCGCTGTCGCAGACCTCGAAACGGATGCGTCCTTGACCGCCCGCACGCACGTGCAGGCTGACCTTGCCATGCTCGGTGAACTTCACCGCATTGGCCAGCAGGTTTTTCAGGATCTGCTGCAGGCGCTGGCTGTCGACCACCAGCTGGCTGGGGGCCAGCGCATCGGCCTCGATCTGCAGGGCCAGGCCCTTCTGCCGCGCCATCGGCTCGAAGGTCTCGCGCAGGCGCTGCAGTACGCTGCCCGTCACCACCACTTCATCGGCCAGCTCGACGTGGCCGGCCTCGATGCGCGACAGGTCCAGGATGTCGTTGATCAGCGCCAGCAGATCGTTGTTGGACGACAGGATCGCACGCGCATACTTCACCTGTTCCTCGGTGAGCGTGCCGTCCTTGTTGTCGGCCAGCAGCTTGGCCAGGATCAGCGAGCTGTTCAGCGGCGTGCGCAGCTCGTGCGACATGTTGGCCAGGAACTCGGACTTGTAGCGCGATGTCGCGGCCAGTTCGTTGCTGTTGCGCACCAGCTGGCTCTGCGCGACCAGCAGTGCCTGCTTCTGCGCCTCCAGCTCGTGGGTGCGCTCTTCCAGCTGGACGTTGCTCTGTTCCAGCTCGGCCTGCTGTTCTTCCAGATGGCTCTGCGACTGCAGCAGGCTGCGGCTCTGTTCTTCCAGTTCCTCATTGGCCACGCGCAGCTCTTCCTGCTGGGCCTGCAGCTCCTCACCCTGGCGCTGCGATTCCTCCAGCAGTACCACCAATTGCGCGCGCAACAGCGAGGCACGCAGCGCCATGCCGATGGTCTCGGCACAGCGCTCCAGCAGCTCGATATCGAGTCGATCCTGTTCTCCGGCGCGGGTGCGTCCCAGTTCAATGATGCCCACCACCGCACCATCGCTGCTGATCGGCGCCAGGATGCGCTCGCGCACCGGCAACCGCCCCAGGCTGGTCTGCAGCTCAAGCACCGCATCATCCCCCCCATGCAGGTGGCGGATGCGTTCGTCGCGCGCCACCTGCCCGGCCACGCCCTCCTGCAATGCCAGCGACGCCGGCATGCCGGACGGCAACGCCAGGCCGCCGGTCAGCTGCAGTCTTCCCCCTTCCAGACGGTAAACGGCGGCGACGTCCGCCTGCAGCTGGGCCCCCAGGCTGGTTGCCGCCGCCTCGGCGATCTGCTCCGGCCCCAGATCACCGCGCAGGCTCATCGCCACCGCGTTCTCGGCCTCCTGCAGCCACAGCGCGCGCATCGCGTCGCGCCGCGCCTGGATGGCGCGGGAGACGATCAGCGCGATCATCAGGAACGCACACCCGCCAATGCTGCGGTTGACGAACGAGAACGCCGAGTTGGAGCTGGCCGGGGCAACGTTGTAGCCGATGATCAACAGGATGCAGGCGACGACGGCCACGATGAACGGCGCGCGTGCACTGCGCTGGAACAGCGTGACGCCGACAGCGAGGAAGTACGCCAGCCAGACGGCGTAGCCCAGCGGAACCACCAGTTCCAACGCAATGGTCGCTGCCAGCAGTACGGCGGAGGTCATCCAAATCCAGCGGTCACGCGTAGTCGCACCAGGACGCATGCAGGTCGGTTCCAGAACACAAAGGGTGGGTGATGGTACTCCGTGTCGTATTCAGCCGCACAGGACAAATGGCACGTGTCCCGCCTCCACGCCTCCTTCACACTTGAATGCCTAGCTTCACGTCCCTCACAGGGGTAACACTTATTTTTACGTGGACGCTGCCGCCTCTACGACGTCCGTACTGACGGACCCTTCCCGCCAACTGCGACTGCTGATCGACAGCGTGCGCGACCATGCGCTGTACCTGCTTGATCCTGATGGCATCGTCTGCAGCTGGAACCCGGGTGCGGAGCGCATCAAGGGCTACTCAGCCGATGAAGTGGTGGGTACCCACTTTGGTCGCTTCTACCTGGCCGCCGACCGCGAGGCAGGGGAACCGCAACGCCTGCTCCGCCTCGCAGCGCAGCACGGTCACGTCGCCAGTGAAGGCTGGCGGGTGCGCCGCGATGGCTCGTCTTTCCGTGCCAGCGTGGTCATCGAGCCGGTCGTCGAAGCAGGCGAGCTGCTCGGCTTCGTCAAGATCACCCGCGACATCACCGAGCAGTGGCAGGCACAGCGGCTGCTGCGTGATGCCCAGCGTGCGCTGCGCAATACCCAACAGTTCGAGACCGTCGGCCGCCTCAGCCGCGGGCTGTCGCACGAGTTCAACAATCTGTTGACCACCATCGGCAACGCCCTGGACCTGCTGTCCCTGCGCGTGAACGGTGACGATGCACGGGCCGCCGAGCTGCTTGGTGCGGCGCAGACTGCGACCGATCGTGGTGCGCTGCTGACCCGCCAGCTGTTGGCCTTCAGCACCGGCCAGACCCTGATCCGCGAACCACTGGATATCAATGCGCTGATACGGCAGTGGCTGCCGGACCTGCAACGCGCCTGCCCGCCCACGGTGGTGCTGGATGCCCAGCTGGCGCCCGGCCTGCCTGCGATCAACACCGATGCGCTGCAGCTGCAGACGGCGCTGGCCAATCTGGTCGCCAATGCCGCGGATGCTACCCTTGAAGGCGGCCGCATCCTGATCGGCACTGCGCTGGAACATCGCCTCGATCCGGATGCGGACTCCACGCTGCAACGTGGCTATGTCACCCTCAGCGTCTGCGATGAGGGCCACGGGATGGCGGCCGACATCGCCGAACGGGCGACCGAGCCGTTCTTCACCACCAAGGACATCGGCAAAGGCAGCGGCCTGGGCCTGAGCCAGGTGTTCGGATTCACTACCCAGAGCGGCGGCTTCGTCGACGTGTCCACCACGCCCGGTGTCGGCACCACGGTCAGCCTGCTGCTCCCCGCAATGGAGGACCCTGCCGATGACCGATGACCCGATCCGCGTATTGATGGTGGAAGACCAGACCGATCTGCGTGAAATGATCGGCCTGGCCCTGCGCGACCTCGGCATCGACGTGGCCACGACCGCCGATGCGCATGAGGCCGCCGCCCTGCTGAAGGGCGAAGCGCGTTTCGACGTGGTGTTCAGCGACGTCAGCATGCCCAACGGCATGTCCGGCATCGAACTGAGCGAGCATGTGGCGCGCGAACAGCCGCAGGCGCGGATGATCCTGTCGTCCGGTTATGCGCGCTCGCAACTGCCGCCCCTGCCGGAACAGGTGGAATTCCTGCCCAAGCCGTATCGGCTACGCCAGTTGGTGCAGTTGTTGAAGCAGGCGTAATCCACGGTGCCCCGGCAGCAGGGCCCTGCGGTCACCCCGTCATCGCCCCCCGCTGGAACGAAGCCAGCAACGTAGAGGCTGCCGCTGCCGGCGCAAGCCGACCGCGCGCCAGTGACCAGGTGATGCCGTAGAAGCAGGTCCAGTAGAAGTCCGCGAGCCACACTGCGGTGAAACCAACGTTGAACTCTCCGGCCGCCTGACCACGCAGGAAGAAGGCCTCGAAGCGCTCGCCGATCGGCGCCCAGCGCTCCGGCAGCAGATGCAGGTCACCCTGGCGCTGCTGCTCTTCCATCATCCGCGCGAACAGCAGCGTTACCAGTTCCCAGTCCGCCAGCAGCGTGGCGGTGACCTGCTCCAGCACGTGGCGCGCATCACCGCCCTCATCGAACCAGACCGCCGCCGCTTCCACGCGCTCGAAGCCGGCCGCGAACAGTGCCTCGTCGATCGCCTCCCGGGTGGGCGCAAACCGGTACAGGGTCGCGCGGCTGATACCCGCCCCGCGCGCGAGTTCGCTGAGGGTGCAGCGTGGATGGCTGACCAGGGTGGCCGCCAGCGCATGGGGCAGGTCGCGGCGGGTGCGTGCTGCGGCAGGTCGCATGAAAGCGCTGAGGTGTGGGTTCGCCCTCACGCTAGCATGAATCACCAATTAATAAACTGAATCAAAGATGATTCATTCGGATCACCGATGCGCTAAAACAGAGATGCGTCCGGTGCACCCGGGTCGGTGCACGGCAGGGAACGCGTCACAGGCATCGAAGGAGACAACGCCATGCTGCATCCACTACGCGATATCGCTGTGTTGTTCGACGCCAGCGACACCGGGGACCGCGTTCTCAACATCGCCGCCCATCTGGCGCAGGCACAGCAGGCCCATCTGGTCGCGGTCTCCACCGCCCAGCATCCCACCGACATCGCCAACGGCTTCGCCCGCGGTGCCGGCATCGCCGCCGCGCTCGACCACGAGGCGCGCGCGGATGCCGCCTGCACCGCGCAGCTGATGCAGAACCTGCGTGCCGTGTCCGAGCCGCTGCAGATCAGCACCGAACTGCGCATCGTCTCGGACTATCTGGGCGGCGCCGACCTGGCCCTGCAGTCGCTGTACTGCGACCTGATCATCGCCGGCTATCCGCGTACTCCCGGCGCCCCTTCTGGCTGGCACCCGCTGGGAACGCTGCGCCAGACCGGCGTGCCGATGCTGCTGGTGCCACCACATTGGCAAGGCGACCAGGTCGGCCATCGCATCGTGGTGGCCTGGAATGCCAGCAAGCAGGCACGTCGTGCGGTAGCCGATGCGTTGCCGCTGCTCGCACGTGCGAAAGCGGTGCACCTGCTGATGGTCGACACGCCCAAGGCCGAGGCCACACCTGGCGCCGAGATGGCCCAGCACCTGGCGCGGCACGGCGTCGAAGTAGAGATCCAGGCGATCAGTTCAAGCCAGGGCGGCGTTGCCGCGACCATCCGCCAGCACGTGGTCGATGCCGACGCCGACCTGCTGGTGCTGGGCCCCTACAGCCGCAGCCGGGTGGTCGAGCGTGTGCTCGGCGGGGTCACCGAGGATCTGCTGGCCGAAGTACCGGCGCCCTTGTTCGTGTCGCACTAGTACCGCCCTGCCCTGCCCGGCGATAGCCGGTCAGCGACTGCCCGGTGTGCCGCCGGAAGTAGCGGCACAGGTAGGACGCATCCTCGAAGCACAGTCGCTCGGCGATGCGACCGATCGGCAATTCGCTGTAGGTCAGAAGCGCCTTGATTTCCAGCACCACCTGGCGATCAATCAACGCCTTTGGCGTTTCGTCGAAGCACTCGCGGGTCAGCAGCGAAAGATAGAACGGGGTGATGCACAGCGCGTCGGCATAGGACTGCACGTCGCGCTGGCGCGTGCTGCGCTCACCGACCAGTTCCCAGAAATTCCAGGCCAAGCGCTCGCGTCGGCTGACCTGCGCCACGGCCACACTGCGCGCCGGCAACAGCGTTGCGAATTTGAGGAAGAACGTCTGCAGCAGGTTGCGCAGCATCACGTGACGATAGCGGCCGCCATTGTGCTGCGCATCCATCAACTGCTGCAGCCAGCCCTGCAGCAGCGGCACGTCCAGCGGCGACGGCACGCAGTGGGGCTGATCGTGCAGGAACTTGAACAGTGCATTGGGAAGCACATAGGCCACCTCCGATGCCAGCGCCTTGGGCATCAGGCAGACCACCGCCAGAAAGCCGCGTGAGCGCTGCCGCAGCAGCGCCAGCGTGTCCTCTGCCAGCACCAGCACATCGTGCCGCTGCACCGCTACCTCGCGGAAGTTCAGTGCAAAGCGCGCGCGCCCCGATACGCATACCAGCAGCGCCAGATAAGCGTGGCCGAACGACAGCGGGACGCCCTGCCCTTCGGCCAGCGTACTGACCTCCAGGCGCATGGATTCGTCTTGGTCCAGGAGCTGGGGTACGCGATCCATCGGCCGATCCGGCTGTATTCCGGGCCCCAGCATACCCGGGCTCGGCCGCCCGTTGTGAAAAGTGCCGAAACCATCAAGGTCCCGCTCTGGGCCGATCGCGCCTGTCGACCTAGCCTGTGCACTCTCTTTGTTCCCGTGGAATTGACATGCAGCTGCACACCGAACGCTTGATCCTTCGCCCCTGGCGCGACACCGACGCTGCCGATCTGTACGAGTACGCCCGCGACCCGCGCGTGGGCCCCATCGCCGGCTGGCCGGTGCACACCAGCGTTGAGGAAAGTACCGAAATCATCCGCACCGTCTTCAACCGGCCAGAGGTCTACGCGCTGCAGAGCCGCGAGGACGGCCACGCGATCGGCTGTGTCGGCATCCTGATCGGCACCGACAGCAACTTCGAGATCAGCGATCGAGAGGGTGAGATCGCCTACTGGATCGGCGTTCCGTACTGGGGCCGCGGACTGGTGCCCGAAGCGGCGCGCGAAGTGATGCGGCACGCCTTCATGCAGCTGGAACTGGACGCACTGTGGTGCGGCTACTTCGCTGACAACCTGCAATCGCTCAGCGCACAGAGTAAATGCGGTTTCCAGCATCACCATACCGAAGTGAACAAGTTCAACAGCTTCCTCGGCGACTACCGCACAGAGCACATCAGCCGCATCACCCGCGAGCAATGGCTTGCCCTGCAGGCCACCTTGCCAGCATGAGCGGAGTTCAGGCCGACGTGCGCTGCATGAACAGAAGTTCCGGCGTCGAGAACGCATCAACCTGCTGGAAACCGAGGTCGCGATACAGGGCCACGGCAGCTGCGTTGTCACGATAGACCCGCAACGTGAGGCGCTGCACACCGTCTTCGCGCATGGCCTGTGCACTCAAGGCGTGCATGAGCAGCCGGCCAAGGCCGCGCCCGCGTGCCAGCGGGGAAACAATGATGCGACCCAGGTGCGCGGTGCCGGCGTCGGTCATCCAGTACTGGCCAAAGCCCAGGCACTGGCCCTGCTCGTCAAGCAGCGCCCAGCCCGGCCGCAGCCCGAGTTCGAGCACCTGCGCGAACCGTTCCTGCGGCAAGGGAAACGGCACGCCGGGGCCCGCCCAGCGCTGGGTGGCCTCGGCGGAATCAAGCCAATCGGCAATGGTGGCGTAGTGGGAAGGCTGGACGGCGCAAAGGCTTGGTTTCATGACCCGCATGGTGCGTCATTCGTGGCGATCAGACACGCTGCGTGGCGACACTTGAGTTTTGTCATAGGACAATAAAAAATGCCAGGTGTCCAGCCCATTCCCCCTTCGGGAGATCCCATGTTCAAAGGCCTCAGCGCGTTTCCACTGACCCCGCTCTCTGAAGCCGGCATCGACTTTCGTGCGTTTGCCGGACTGGTCGAGCGCCTGGCCGATTCCGGTGTTGATTCGATGGGCGTGCTTGGCTCCACTGGCAGCTACGCCTATCTGGAGAAGCACGAGCGCAAGCGCGTGCTGCGCGAAGCCCTGGCGCACGCCGGGGGTGTTCCGGTGATCGCCGGCATCGGTGCATTGCGTACCCGCGATGTGCTGGAACTGGCCCTGGACGCCGAGGATGCAGGTGCTGCAGGCCTGCTGCTCGCCCCCGTGTCTTACCAGCCCCTGAAGGACCATGAGGTGCAAGCACTGTTTGAGACCATTTGTAGGGCGGTGCGTACACCGATCTGCGTCTATGACAATCCAGGCACCACGCACTTCCGCTTCACCGATGCACTGCATGGCCGGATCGCCGCGCTGCCCAACATCGCTTCGATCAAGATTCCGCGCCTTGCTGATGATCCCGTCGAGGCTGACGCGCGCGTTGCTGCACTGCGTGCGTGCGTTCCCGCACATGTGACGCTGGGCGTCAGTGGTGACGCCTCGGCGGTGCGAGGGCTGCTGGCGGGGTGTGACGGCTGGTATTCGGTGACCGCCGGGCTTTTCCCCGAGGTTGCGCTGCAGATCATGCGGGCCGTGGGTAGTGGCGATGAAGAGGGTGCTATTGCCCTGTCTGCCCGGCTGGCGCCGCTGTGGTCCCTGTACGACCGGTTCGGCGGGATTCGCGTGATGGCCTGCGCGGCGGCACTGCTGGGACTGTGCGGCGAGAACTGCCTGCCGTTGCCGTTGCAGGGGCTGCGGGACGGTGAGCGCGAGGAGGTAGAGGCGGTGCTGGGTGGACTGGGGTTGTTGTCCAACAACTAGTCAAATCTTGCCACCTCCGGTGGCAGACGTCCCCAACTGATCCAAGCACTGACGAAATCGCCGCTGCTAGACACGGAATGACCTTCAGTCCACTCGTTCAGGCCTAAGCAAAATGCGCCATCTGGCAATAAGGACTTCGCTCACAACCTGTATTTTTTCGAGGACACTTCTACGCGACAGCATCGCAGGAAGTTCAATGCATCGATAACTGACAACGCAAGCGATGAGCAGTGGAAGCAACAAGGCTGCAGTCAAAGCCCAGTGCAAGGCGGGCGAGAGATCTGCAAAGGCAACCGTACCTAAGCTCTTGTAGGCAAGAAAGAGTACAAATCCGTGCAGGAGATAGATGCCATAGGACAGCTCACCCAAAATGGCTGAAACCCGAAGTGTAAGCAATCCGAACAAGGTGTTACCGCACGCAATCGCCGCAAAGAAAGCCGACCACAAGACGACTGCCGCTGGATGCCGGGCTGAATCGAAGCAGGCAACCGAGAGGATCATGCACGAAACCGCCAGAATCGAGCCCCACTTCCCACGGAGAAAGCTCACAACGGCCATTCGAGTTGTTGCGTAGTACGCGGCGACACCACCGGCAAAGGGCAACATCAGCACCCAACTCAAGCGGACAGCCGCATACGCCAGACCAAGTGCCGACAGCAGCAGCAATCCGCGCCGGACACGCTGACGCATGAAATACGCCAACAGTGGCAATACTGAATACCAAACCCACTCATACGGAAGCGACCAAACGACTCCGGCCATGATGTAGCGGGTCCCAACAACACCATTGATATCCGGCGCCCCAAGCACAGTGAATGAGAACCACTGGATCACCCCCACTCCAAACCGGATAAATGGATCGACAAGGTGAAAGTCGCTCTCGATCAAGACCAGAAGCAGCAACAGCACAACGCAGATCGCATAAAGCGGCAACATACGCAGGACTCTGCCGACGTAGAGCCTCGTCCAATCAGTGACGCCACCGGCAATTTGTCGATAAAAGAGATAGGCCGAAATCATGAAGAAGAGGACAACTGCGGCCTCGCCAAGCTGCGCGTACAAGGCGGAGGCTGGAGCCTTCCACTCCCCACTCCTCGCGTAGACATACCAGATGGATGAGTGGTGGACGAACACACCCAGGGCAAGCAGCCCCCTGAGACCATCGATCGAAGTAGCACGCCCCTTGGAGTCCGGTAGCGGCACGAACCTCCCCAGCGGCAAAGCACACAGCAGTGCGAGCAAGGCGATTCCAGCCGGCACGAAAGGCGAATAAAGATCGATCGACACCAAGCCACCTGGAAGTAAACAAAACAGCAGCGCGGGCCAGAACAAGTGCCCTCGAAGATTCAGACCCTACGACAAACGCATGGAAGCACTGGCGCCCAGTGCACTGCCATCCTATCCCAACATCTGGAGGACGAACTCACCCCGGCCCCCCAGCCTGGATGGTGACCCCGGCCCGATTCGAACGGGCGACCTTCCCCTTAGGAGGGGTAAGATAGACAATCGGCAAGCCCTGCGGCACAAGGCTATCGGCGGCTTTTGGAAGATCTGGGGCAACCGATTGGGGCAAAATCAATTACAACGATGGTGACCCCGGCGCGATTCGAACGCGCGACCTGCCGCTTAGGAGGCGACCGCTCTATCCAGCTGAGCTACGGGGTCAAAGAACGGCGTTAAGGATACAGGCAATGGCGAAGATGACCAAGATGAAGAAGCCCTCAAGCCGCGTTCCGGGTGTCACCTACCGCGACGACGGCTCCCCTCGTTGGGAGGTTCGAATCCGCTGGATGGTCAACGGCGAGAAGCGACACCTTCCTACGGTCCGCTACCCGGTGGACCTTGACGCGCCCAAGGGGGCAGACACCCACATCGAACGTGCGCGCACGGATGCCGAGGTGTACGCCAAGCAACAACGTCAAAAAATCAAAAGCGAGTCATTGGAGTGGTCCAGCGCCGCACACCACTACACCCTTCGCGGAATTTTGGAACGCTACCGCCAGGAGGTGGAACAAGGGCTCATCACTACCCAGGAGGACCGCGAAAACAAGAAGATGGCCTCTGAACATGTGCCGTTGAAGGCCCACGTGCGCAAGAGCGTGACTAAGGAATTGTCAGCCATCGCCGTGATGCTTGGCACAGCCACCACCGGTCCCAACCGCGAGGGATTTCCCGACATCGTGGACCGGCGAATGGACCAGCTTTCCTACGACCTGTTTCACTCCCCCAACAGCACCGAGGCATTGAACTGGCGGTTGAAGGGGCAAGAGGGTAAGCAAGCCCCACCCGGAAGTGTTAAGCGTCTTTTGTCGTCGCTGCGCACAATCATCAACCACGCCACAAAAGTGTGGAAGCTGTCTTTGGACAACCCATTGGCAACACTCAAGGACATCAAAATCAATGATAAGCGCGAGCGAACTATTGATGCCGAGGAATGGGAGTTGCTGTGCCAATGGATGGAGCGAAGCCGCACCGACCCCACCACCTACGCAGCAATTCGCTTCGCCCGCTTCTCTGCTGCACGCCGGGCGGAAGTGTGCAAGTTGGATTGGTCTGATATCGACCAGCGGAAAAAACTGGCGTTGCTGCGCGACACCAAATCGAACGCTGGGGAGAGCCGTCAGCGTTCCATTCCTCTCAATGGCGACACGATGGCCATTTTGGAAGCTCTTCGGGCCAATCGCACAGGCAAGGACCTAGTAGGCCCCGTGTTTCGCACCAGCAGAGGTAAGCGCCTGCGTCCCGACACCATCACCCAGGCTTGGTCTAGGGCACGCGAAGCGGTGGCCGACGAAACGGGGCGTGAGGAAATCCGCACCGCTCGCCTGCACGACCTGCGCCACACCCGTGTTACGGAATTGGGCACTTTGCTTTCAGCGGCAGAAGCAGCCATGGTGTCCGGGCATCGCGATATGGGCACCTTCATGCGGTACTTCAACCCAAAGCCCGAAGACATTGGGCGGCGCATTGACGCATTAGAAGCCCAAAAAGGTGACAACAAGGAGCTACAGGGGTTGATCGAAAAACTAGCTTTGCATTCGGTTGAAGATATCACAGCCGTTTTCATGTCGGCCATTCAACGGAAGACGCTCACAGAGTCCAACAAAGGACGATAACCAAGCCCCAGCAATGGGGCTTTCTTAATGCAAATAAATTGCATCACTCAAAGGACAACTCAAAAAAGTAACAACATTAAAAGAATTATATATAGCAACACAAAAGCTTGCCAAAAAACAAAACCCCCGTAATGTGAAATGAACATTTAAAATTCAGGGGCGAAAAATGGCAAGGAATGGATTTAATTTAGTTGAACTTACGCTGTGCCTCGCTCTATTTGTTGGCCTGGGCGCATTGACCTACAAGATGTTTAAGCCTTCCGCATCAATGGCGGCAATTCGCTCGGAGCAACAAAGAGCTGGTGAGATTGTTCAAGCGTTGACAGACCTATACGTACTTCAACCATCGTACAACGGTTTAACAACAGACACACTCAAAAGTACATTCAACTCAAGGTTCATTGTCCACAACAACGCATTGAGCACACCCGCATCAATTGCAGGAATGGCAACAGTTCAGCCCGGCTCTTCGTTCGGAGAAAATGACTCAATAGACCTTCTGTATTTATCGGTGCCAACGGGATCGTGCATCAAACTTGCAACAGCCCTATCCAAATCAGCGGACTTCATTGCCGTGAACAATGTGCAGGTGCAAAAGCCGTACACACCTTTAAATGAGGGATTGTTGGCAACGCATTGTGCAACACGCGAGCGCAATGAAGTTTTGTTCCGTTACGCGAATAAAAATGTTTCGACCCAAGCAACAGACATGCTTGCTTGTGAGTGTTCGCCCACGATTGAAACACAAACACTAGCGTGTCCGGACAACGCTGCTGGCTCTATTACCCAACGGCGCAACGGCACGTGCCCTGCAACATCGTGCCCAACCCGACAATGGACATCGTGGGTGACCACCAGCAACACGTGCGCGGCCAATGGGGCACCTATACCTGTCATTGATCCGCAAGTCCCACAATCCATCTGCACACCAATCACTGAGCAACGGGTGTCAAACTGTCCAAGCGATCAAATTGGATTTGTCGTTGAAGGGCGAACCCGTGCGTGTCCAACCCAACAATGGGGAGCGTGGACGCCCGTAACTCGGAACTGCATCGATCCTGCCCCACCCCAAACAGCGTGCGAATTTGATCCCGTGACGGATAAAGGCACGGAAACGACCACCTGTCCTGCCGGTCAAGGCGGAAACATCATTCGCGAGCGCTACCGGAGCTGCAAAGCGGATGGAACAAAAGAATGGGGTGAGTGGCAGACAATGACCAACACATGCAGCGCGTCGTGCACAACCACGGGCACGTGTTGTGCGCCTGGACGCATGCAACGCGCCACTGCTGTGCCCTGCCCTATTCACAGCTATGGAGAGCGCAATGGGGTTGAACAGCAATTTTCCCGGTGCACTAACGCAACATCCGCTCCTGTGTGGACTGGCGTGTGGGAATTGAATGCGTCAACCGTTGTCGGTCAATGCAATGCATGCCCCGCTGACACGTCCGCGACACTGACCCGCACAGAACCGCGCTCCGGTGCATGCCCAGCTGGAACGTTTGGTAATCAAAGTTGGGAAGCGTTGTTCAATCAAACAATGACAGTCGCTTATGCATGCAACGCCACATCCGGCCAGACATCACCAGGTCGAAAAGAGACGTATGGAGCATGGATCGAGTCAGGCACCAGAAATCACAACAGCAATTGCGCAACATGCCCATCGCCTTACAGCGAAACCGATGAGCAATGGCAACGGGTTGATATGGGATGCCCCAATGGCTACACGGGGCAGAACTCGTATGAGAAGCAACAGCATCGCCAACGGACAATAAGCTTCAATTGCCCAATCGGTCAGACAACTGCGCCATCACCCAGCGTTGGAGCATGGGGTGGATGGTACGACACAGGAGCACAACGAAATCACCTGAACTCGTGTGCTGCAAGTTGCACGGTCGAGAACCGTTCGTATCGAATTGCGTGGCAGAATTCCTCTGCGTTGAACGGGCTGAAAGACTGCAACGCGTCGAACATTGGTCAGCGCTCTTGGTCCAACTACACAAGTTGCAGTGGGATGGGGCCATGTGGGGGAACATTCCGCGCAGCGATTTGCACAGCAAGCGGGTGGCAAATTGTGGCCGGTGCTGGATCGTCACCCTACGTCGGATGGGCCAGTGGTCGTCCAGCGGAATGGGACGCGGTGTATATGCAGGGGTACAACGATGCACCCGCAATTGGTGCGCAACAGGGCTCAGCCGGTCAATCGAATTGGATCACCTATCAATGCTTATAACCCTAACCTTTTTGGGGCCGTCTTGATGCATCAAGCGGCCCTTGTCGGTGACCATGTAGCCAGGGCCTGCTTTGAAGTCTTCCTCGGAAAAGACATCCGTATGTCCGCGTGCTTCTTTCGCGCCCAGGCGATAGAAGGGACCAGATAGAAGCAAAGCCTTATCAGCGGCATTGATTTTGTAAGTCGAACCAGTTGGGTGCGAATGAATCCCCTGACCTGTCGCGGTCATGCCATCAGGGCAAACACTGGTGATTGGGCACATTACGTGCGAACCGACCGTTGTGACAATTGCACCCCAATCCCCCAAGGGGGACTTGCAAATCTGAGCGCACACCTCGTGCTGGGTGTTCTTTGTGTACTGCGCAATTGGATCCGAAATCGAGGCTGCAAACTGATCCATAGACATTGCAGAGCTTGCGGTCAATTCCCCAAGAACGCGGCCCTCAAGATGACTGCCACCGATATTTATTGAGGCACTCACTGACTCAAATACTAGGCGCGTCCAGCCCCCAGCCGTGTAAACAACGAGTTCCGCATCAGAATATTTCAGTGCACAGTCAACCAATCGAATGCGATAAGAGCTTGCCGCTTTAGAAATATAACCGCAGCTCGATTTCCGCTCAGCCAACGACACCCGCTCAACAAAGCTATGCAGCGCCTCCCCGTCTTGACTGACATATGCTCCCTCTCCGAACGCGCTGGCCGATGAAACTATTAAAGACAACCCAAAAGCAAGCAAAACACATTTATTCATATACAACCCCATAACATTGATTTAATTCAAGTTATGAGGTAAATGAATATTGTCAATTAGCTTGACTTGGCCATATCGACTGATGCTCTAATTGTGCCGGGAACGTCCAACCCCCTTACGTCTCTTCGGCAAGCCCCCATCACGGGGGCTTTTTTTATAGCCGAAACCGTAGTCGCGGTTTTGCTATTGACAAAATTGTAATGTCTGATTTCCTGAATTAGTGAATTCACACACTAACAATAAGGAGGTCCAATGAAACACAGTAAACATTCCTGCTTTTTTTTAGCTCTATGCATCGGCATGGCTTTAAGCGGACATGCTGCAGCTCAATCAACAATCAATGTCGGTGAAGGCAACACATCCACCGATGATGCTCCATCCTATGCATCCGGAGCCATTTTAATTGGTTATGACAACATCAATAATGGCGTGAAAAATAATCTCAATGGCTTTGGCAACACCAGCATTTGGTCGTCCACAGTTGCTCCCGATCCATCGGTCATGTATGGACTCACACGCAACACCGCATACGGAAATGGAAATTACCTGCAAGGCTATAATTTATATGCGACAGGCATTGAAAATCGTGTACTAGATGGGACTCAGATCTTTGTCTCAGGCCGGGAAAATGTGTTGCGCGGCAATAATATTTTCGTATCCGGAAATATGAACGTCAGCGACGAACTTGCCAATGGTGCAATGGCCTACGGTTCAAGCAATGGCTTGTACGGCTACGCAATGATTTACGGAACGAGCAACGTAGGCCACAGCGGCTTTATCTCTGGAACCAACAACTTCATCATGTCCGATGCAGGTGGCGCAGTGTTCGGCGTGTCCAACTACGAATACGGAACAAGCAACTACCTGTTCGGGTATGGGAACCGCAGTGCCGAAACAGCAAGCGGCAACCTGTTGTCGGGAACATACAACCAAGCCAGCGGAACCAACAGCACACTGGTCGGTCACTTCAATAACGCGGTAGGCAATGGCGGTTTGGGTTTGGGCAACAACACCCTGGTCAACGGAGCCTGCGTATCGCTGGGCAATTATTCGGAGTGTGGCGAGGCCAACACGGTGTCGTTTGGCAATGGAAACGCCAATGGCACAAAACGTTTGCTGTTCGTGTCCAACGGCATTGCCAGCACCGACGCAGTGAACCTTGGGCAGTTGTCGGCTGTCAGCCAATCATTGGGTGGCACTGCCGGCTTTACCAACGGCGTTTACAACGGATGGAGCGTCAACCTAGGGGGCTCGAGCTATACGAACGTACACGACGCTCTTGTGTCGCTCGACGGACGCCTCACCACCGTGGAGAACAACCCAGGCGGTGGCTCGTCAATTCCCGGCCCCGCAGGTCCTCCAGGTCAGGACGGAAAAGATGGAATTGGAACTGACGGACGGGATGGTGTTGACGGGTTGAATGGCTTGGATGGCCGCAGTGCTTATGAAGTGGCGGTTGCCGATGGCTTTCAGGGATCACAGCAAGAGTGGCTTGAGTCATTACACGGTCGTGATGGCGTGGACGGAAAGGACGGTATTGACGGTGCTACAGACCCGTTGGCCGTTAAGTACGACGACGAAAGCAAATCCACAGCCACCTTGCAAAGCGCCTCGGGTGGTTCGACACGCGTGAGTGGTGTTGCGCCTGGACGTATCGCGCAGGGTTCAACTGACGCCGTGAACGGCGGGCAGTTGTGGGACATGGAGAGCCGTTGGAACGACCGTTGGGAAGACACCAACCGGCGTATTTCCCAGCAGGACAAGCGAATCAACGGATTGGGCGCTCAAGCCATGGCAATGGGGCAACTGTCGATGGCAAGTCAGTATTTGCCGGTCGGAAAAGTTGCCGTGCATGCCGCTGTTGGTGCGTACGGACCTGAAACCGCTGTGGCGTTCGGCGGAAGCGCCCAGGTCAGTCCACGCATTCGTGTCACGGGTGGTTTGACGTTTGGTTCCGGTGGCGCGAAACCCGGTGGGGGTGTTGGCTTCTCGTACGTTTTGGATTGATTTTTACGCGCGCGGGGAAACCCGCATACAACTCGGCAAACATTCATAGGGGCGCCGAAAGGTGCCCCTTTTTTTATAGGAGAAATTTACGATGAAAGCATTATTGATTGCAGCAATCGCATGGATTGCTTTAACCGCCCAACCCGCTCATGCAGCTTACGTTTTGGCGTCGGATATCAACGGCATAGTGGTGGACGCCGATGGCAAACCCATGGCGGGTGAAGTGGTCCGGTTCCACCACCACGAAACCAACCGGGTGATTGAACGTCGCACCAACAGTAAGGGGCGCTACCACTTTTCAAATGTGCGCTCGGATGGTCATTACACCGTCTCGCACAATGCAACGTCGTACACAGGCCGCGTCCGCCTGGGGCAAACCCACCGACAGAATTTTATCGGTGAGCCTATTCGTTATGACTCACCTGCCCATCTCTTCTCGTGGATCTGGTCTGGTCCTCAACAAAAAATATCTGACATTAAAGTGGCAAACGCCGCACAGGAGGACTAATGGCCGCTCAGTATTTCCACGTCCCTTATGCCAATAAAGACACAGCCCGTGATTTGGGCGCACGCTTTGACGGCGAGACCAAGCAATGGTACGCCGATACACAAGACTCCATCGAACAAATGCAACAGCATTTCGATGCCATCAACGACCCCAACCCAATTGTAGAACTGGTCGGCGAGGACCGCACGTTTGGCGGGAACCATTTGCACATCACAATGGTGCCAATGAGTTCCTGGATGCGATCCGTGAAGCAAGCGGTGGATCCGTCCGACTGGAAACGTCTGTCCATGGGCCTGCGTCAGCGCTGCAACCACACATGCGAATTGTGTGGTGCCGTGGAGGACGCCAAACGCAATGAGTATTTGGATGTCCTGGCCCGCTGGGAGTATTGCGACGACAGCAAAACGCAAACCCTCAAGCGCTTGGTGAGTGCGTGCCAAAATTGCGTGAAGGCGACGAATTACGGCTACTCAAAGCTCATTGGTGAAGAAGAGCTTGTTCGGCACCACTTCAAAAGCGCAACTAAATGTGATGATGATTTCTTAGATCAACACATCTGTGATGCATTCGGGTTGTGGACGCAACGGTCCGCCAACAATCAAAAATGGAGCATGGATGTATCGCTGTTGACAAACAACGGCATCCACTTAGCTCGTAAAGGGGGCGTTTGAGTGGCGGTAAAGCGGCAGGATTGGGCCGCTCGGAAAAATACCACGCCCGCCCCCGACATCTGTACACGCTGCTGTTTGAGAACGGATGTTGCTATGTGGGGCAGACTACAGACTTGAAGCGGCGTGAGAGCCAACACCGCAACCCCACTGGTGGATGGGGAAATCAACCCTTTACCTTCGTTCATTTGGCAACCATGGAAGGAACAAAAGAGCAAGCCGAAGATCATGAGTACGCGTGGCGGTACACGGCTCAACGTGCCGGTTGGCGCATATACGGCAAGCCGCCCAATGTTCGCGTGAACACCGTTTTGCGCATGAATTCCAGACGGCAGGCGATTGCACGGCAATGCACATGGCCGTCACCCAAACGCAACGCATGGGGATGGATGAAATGGATTTTTGGTCTGTCCGCAGCCGCTGCAATCATCGCACTGGCACTGTAAAAGAAAAGCCACCCAATGGGTGGCTTTCTTTATACACACTAGATCCTTTGGGTGTTGGTGTTCGCGCGTTGTTTGGTTACGGCATCGTGGGTGGTCTTGATGGCGTCCACATGCTTTTGAACCCAGTCAAACATCTCTTTGTCTTCGATGGACACGCGAGCTTTCTTTGTGCGTGTGTTGGCCGATTTCATGTCGATCTTGATGGGACAAATGTTGGGTTTGACTTTGAGGCTGTCGAACAATTTGGTGATGTCCTGGCCTTCCGTTCCACGGATGCCTGCGTGCAATGTGTTCTCCTTGCGGTGATCCAAAGCGGCGCGTTGACGGATTGTTTCCACGTTGTCTGCCGTGGCGTACAGCGTGAACTTGCCTTTGGTGACGCGTGAGATGGCAACCATCAGGCTGCTGCTGTCGGTCATACCCGCGTTGCCCAGCAAGAAGACATCTGTTTTTCCTTGACCCTGTGCGCCATGAACGGTGCGCGCGTAGTTGTGCTGGATGGCGTTCCATTCCTCAGTGTTGAAGGTGAGTTTTCGCACGCCACCCTTTTCTTCTATGTCCACCGATACGTTGTATCCGCCGCGTTTGTGGTTGGGAACCACCGCTGTGATTTTTGCCTCGGTTCCGTTGACCACTTTCATCACACTGTCCGCCGTTGTGAAGCGAATGCGATCCCCAACTGAAATGGCGATGTTTTCAAAATACCTTTTGCCCATCGCGCGAATGACAACCTCGTCGGTCGAAACCTCACCCTTGTCCTGGAAGCCTTTGCGGATGGCTTGATTGAGTGTTTTAAGATCGGCGTTGGAGTGGGCCAACACCAACCGCTCATCCACCGTCGCATTGGACGCAAAATAGTCGCTCACCAACGCCTTGATCGCTTGCTTTTGGGTGTTGTATTCATCGATACATCCCGCCGCAATCAGTGCGTTCCAAATTTCTTTGGATTGTTCCAACACCTCGTTGCGCGATTTTGGCGAACGGGACTTCTTGGGCAGTCCGTCTTCATCGTATTGGTAGAACATCTTGATGATATCGCGCATAACGACATCCTTTTGGCGGCGGATTTCGGTGATGGTGCTTTCGCCCAACACGTCACTCATCAACGCCATGCCCTGCCCCGCGCCCACCGGCTTCAACTGTTCTTCGTCGCCTTGCAAGATCAATTTCGCGCCCGCCTTCTTGCAGTGCGCCGACAGTGCCCGAATTTGCGGGACATCGATCATTCCAGATTCATCCAACACCACCACATCGTTTTCGGTGAGCGTTAGACGGTTGCGCGACAAATCCACCAGCATTTTGGTGACCGAACGGCATTCCATGCGGCTTTCTTCCTCCAGCTTTTTTGCGGCTTGATTGGAGATGGCGCAGCCCAACATCTGCTTGCCCTGCGCACGGAACACCGCAGAGTAAAAATCGGAAACCGTTGTCTTACCGGTTCCCGCAAAACCAGAAGCGATGCAAACACCTGCGGTCTGGCACACAATGTGATTTACCGCAACACGCTGCTCCTGTGACAGTTTAAAGCCCTTCAATTTCTCCATTTCAGCGATGATGGTGTTGGCAACCTTTTGGTCAATCTTCCACCACTCTTCTTTCTGGCGTGCATTGGACATGGTGACCAGATCGATTTCGCAGTCCACCATCCAACGGGCGGCGTAGCGTGCTTCGGTGTGCTTGCGCGCCAGTGTTTTCCCCCTGTCGTCTTCGTGCAGTTCTTCGGGGTTGATTTCCATCAGATCGTCCATATTGGTGATGGCCTTTTCAGCCAGGTCAAACAGCTCGGCTGCGGTGACAAAGCCTAAGTTCTCCATTCCAAGTTGCTTCAACAATGTGGGGTAGCTAAAAGCAGCGTCGTGTTCGTGCAGCAACTCCAACAATTCCTCACGGCTGCGCGGTTCACACCGCACATCGGATTGACTCTTCAATTCCTCAATGGACGGAATGTGGCGGCGCTGGCGCACGTTGTCGATCAATTTTGAAAAGTGGTCCATCAACTCCGGATACGATGGCTCATCTTTGTGCTTGCGGGTCTTCGCCCACGCCTCGGCATCGGACGTGCCCTTGGCGCGCTCGTTCATGATGTCCATATGCCGGGTGGAGAATTCGTCAATCAAATCCCGGTCGTGCAACCCCGCGATTTCCCAATTGCGCTCCCCAGTTCTTTCACCGCGCGCATCCAATGTCTCTTCTTGGTGAATTTTGAAGCCCGCTTTGGACAACTGCGTTGCCAAGGTGTTTTGATACACCATGTCGGCGGCGTGGCAGAAACGGAAGATTTCCGACGCGTCAAAGGTGCTGTATTCCCCGTCCTTGCCTTTGCACACGTTGTAGACCAAAACGTGCGTGTGCAAGTGCGGCTCCAATTCGCGGCTACCAAATTGCATGTGCATGGAGTACGCCAATCCATCGACATCGATGACATCTTTACCACCCTTGCCGCGACGGCATTGAGTGAATTTTTCAAACATAAATTTCATCGATGTTTCCACCGCCAACTTTTGCGCGTCCATGACAATGCGTTTGGTGTCGTCGTCGCCCAAAGTCATCAACAGTGAGACGGATTTGGGGGGCGAATGGGTTAAGTCGTAGCCTGCGCGCCGCCCACCAACGTCCACGGTCATAACCGTTCCATCATCGTTGAGACGTGGCTTATTTGTCTTGGGATCAATTTTCACTTCCGCTGTTGGTCGCGCGCCCGCGTTTTGGCACAGCGCTGTTCCTGCTGGTGAGAAGCCGTCGAACAACGCGATCATGTCGTCTTTGTTGACGGGCTTGCCAATCAACCCCAGTTCTGCGGCAAGGTTCCCACCCCATTGTGAGGTTGAATAGAGTTCACCGACATTCGGTGTGCCGTCCAAATAATAGTCAGTGACCTGCCCCGACTCTTGAATGTGGGATGGAGCCTTCAATTCAATGTCGGGAACCGACAGTAAATAGTCAATGACATCATCGCCCTTGGGTCGTTGCGATTTATGTTTCAGTGGTTTCTTTTGGATCATGCGCTGCCCCCATCAATTTGATACAAACATCCAAACAAACAAATGGTATTTGTCAAGACAACAGGAGCGTTCACAAGCACATGCGTGGGGGTTTATCACCCCGTCCCACCTCGTATTGGATGCGCGCGGATCCCAGCAAGCGTTGCTTATACGCCAGGGCGTCGTTTTCGTTGATGGTGTGGGTGGTTGAGGGCGCGGATTGCGCACCGTGATCTTCCAACCATTGGGACGCTTGCTCACGGCCAAATTGGCGGGCTGTATCCAACGGTGTTTGCTTGAGCATGTCCAAGTCGTTGACGCTGTGCGACGCCAGCAATTCCAGGCACGCAACGCTGCCGCTGCGTGCGGCCAGATGCATTGCGGTTCGCTTGAGTGGATCCAACTGGCAGGGGTCGGCCCCCGTGTCCATTATCTTTTTCAGTGTCTCCGGTGATCCGCTGAGCGCGGCCAGATGCACAGGAGGGGTGGTTGAAGGGTGGACGTTGCGGCAGTCGGCTCCGGCGCACACAAGCTCGTCAACGATATCCGCGTGCCCCTGCATACAGGCGTGCTGCAAGATCGAAAGCTTGCTGTGGTCGGTGGTGTTCACATCGCCACCCAAGGCAATGTAGGCGCGGATTTGTTCGATATCCCCCAGCGCTGCAGCTTGGTGTGCGGTTAAGCGGTGCTGCTCACGGTTGTTAACCATGGGCTTGCGCAAATCAAACGCCCGTACACCATGTATATCTTCCGCGTCAACATTGGCCCCGTTGTCCAATAAAATGGCTGTGGCTTCGGTTCGCTCTCCCAGGACGGCGTAATGCAAGGGGGTGATCCCGCTTTCATCGTGGGCGTTTGCACCGTACTGGGCAACGCACAATTTCAGTTCATTGACGTTGTTGTCAATGATGGCGCTTTTGTACCTCTGATTGAAATATGACATTGGGATCCCCTGAAAGTGATGTATCCATTCACTCAAACAAAGAATGACCCAATGTCAAGCTCAACGCCCGTCAATTGACGGGCGTTCGTTACATGCGCCTGCGCATCCGTGGTTGTTCGTCTGTGAGTTCTGCGGTGTTGGTGAGTTGAGCCAAGAGTGTTTGTTTTTGAACAAAACTGTCAATAGCGTCCGCGATATCGCCACGACCATCTGCTCTGTGATGAATTGCAGGTGTTGCACCTTGATGAATATCAATGAGCGCCCTGTTGCTGTCCGCGCCCGCATTGAGCAGTTCTAACGCAATTTCCGGCGAATTTGCTGTATGCAATGGAGTAATGCCTTTGGGGTGGAAATGCATTAACTCTTCGTTTTCCCTGCGCATCATTTGGGCACCCATGGCATCGGAATTGACATCCGCCCCATGCTGGATCAGCAATCGGACTTGTTCGGCGGATCCTGCGCAATGGAGTGGAGTAAGCCCCTCAGCCACAGGGGTCATGAAATACTGATTTTGAGGATCGTCAATGAGGACATTCAATCTTCGATGAACATCCGCTCCCAAATTAAGCATTTTCTCGCTCAAAGTGGTGTCTGCCAGGGATGCGGCCAAATGGAATTCCTGAGAAAGCGAATGCATATTTGCGCCCTGCTCCAAAAGCTCAATGGCGACACTGTTGTATTGAGTGTCAATGGCACACCACAGCGCCGACTTATGTTCGTGCGAGTCGGTTAAAAAGTAGTCGCTGGGGCCAACACGATCAATCAACGCCGCAAACACATCGACGTGCCCATTGTCCAAAGCAATTTTCCACGCGGGTTCAACGTCCTCCAAGATACGTTCACGATACAGCGGGCGCTCTGGAACACCATGTTCAACGCTTCCGTAGTAATACCCCTCTCCGCGATATTCATTGATCGCGCCTTGAGATGGATACCCTTCATCAATGAGTGTGTTGACCGTTTCAAGATCACCAAGTGCAGCAGCTTGGCACAACTCCCTGTCCATAGCGATATCATATGGCGTGCGCCCTTCGGCGTTCTTCAAAAATGGATTGCAACCAAAATCGTTGATCAATAATTCCGACAATTCATGATCGCCCAAACGTGCCGCTGTGTGCAACGGTGAGTCGTTGAGGTCGCCACTGCCGTCAACGCTGCACCCACGGCTGTAAAACAATCGCATCACCGGTATATTGTGCGACAGCGCGGCGTTTTTAAATTCTGCATCAAAGTCCACGCCGGACCCACCGTATGAGTTGATCGTTAATGTGTCACCACCAACGTTCCCATATTGCAAGTATAACTCAGCAAGCTCGCGACTGGCCGTATCAAACTGTGATCCACCCCAATACTCAATAAAAGGATACCCCACCTTCGCCAGCACATCTTCTACAACATCAAGATTTTGCAAGCGCTCATCTAATGTCAGCTCCCCCAAAAGGAAATTTGCGTAATCAGAAGATGATATTTCATAATCATCCAAATTGACACTGGATGAGCGCTTGCTCTTTTTGAAATTCTCATATCTCACACGTGCATCCATAAACCCCCCTTTTACATGGTATTGCTTCATCCAAACAGATGAATCATTAAAGTCAACACTAACGGAACAAATCGTATATTTCCTCTTGAGTCATAACGGAATGGGTTCTCCCTCCACTGGGCGCTTCCTCGCGGGGTTCCAAAGGAGCATCGTCTTTCTTGACCGCAGCGGCTTCCGTCATCCATTTGGCTGGAACCTGCCCAGGACGTTTGACCTCCAATGGGAACCCAGGAAAGGCCAACAGCATTGGGTCGTAGCCCGCCACGGCAACAATGGCTCGGACTTCAAAGCCTTTCTTCAAACTGCGCGGGCCTAACTCGTTGGTCAGTTGATGCTCAAACACCACCTGTCGGCCATCTTGATGCACGTTCGCCTGCGGATCGTGCGCCAGCGATGCTGTCACGTTGGTTCCAAACATCTCGGCCACGTGCTTGCGTGTTTCAGACATCTGCAGCTGACAAATCACGTGCGTGCCAACAATGGTGGGCAGGATCTTGGCGTCCTCCTGTGAATAGACCTTTGCCAACTGCCCAAGCTCTTGAATGGCGGCAATAAACGTCACACCCTTGGAACGCCCTTTGTCGATCAGCGGCATGATGTTCAAACGTCCAGCGGATGTCAGCTCATCGAGCACAATGTAAATTCCCCGGTCTTTGTTCTCGGTCATTTTTGGCGAAATCACCTCACCCACCAAAGTGTTGATCAACGATGAAATGTACGCACTGGTGAGCAATTCCATCCCGCCACCTTGAACAATGACCGCCTTACGCCCACGGTAACTGTCGGACGCCCACTCTGTTATTGAGAACCGCCGCTTTGTGACCACCGGCCACGCCTGCGTCAAATACTCCACCGCTTGCATATTGGACATCACCGTGGACATAACGTTGGATGTCGTCTGTGACTCAGCGTTTTCGATCAGCGAAAAAGCTTTGGCGTAGTTCGCCAAAATGTCGGGTTGCATCTGCGCTGCGGTTTTATTCAGTTGCTCATTAAGATCTGTAAAATTCCACTGCCTGGGCTTGTTGGCAATCAGTGTGCGCACAGAGCCTACGAAAATCATGCGTGCGGCGTTGGTGAAAAAAGGATTGGTTTCACCGGGGTTGTCTGCAATCATGCTGCGGGCGAATTCCTCCACCTGCATGCTTGTGTGGATGTCGCAGGCAACATCCCACACATACCCCCGCTTGTCATACGGACTGAGAATGATGGGACGGGGAACCACCGTGTTGACCACAGCTTTTTTGAAGCGCTTTGCCCAGCGGGTTTGTGGTTCGCTGTCGGATGCGCCAAAGTCTCCGAAACTTGTGAAATCGCCTTTTACGTCGTACAAAAAGAGTTTCTTGCGCATCCGCATGATTTGTTGCAGCAAACGCTTCAAGAATTCCGTCTTTCCTGAGCCAACGGATCCATATATAAGGATGTGGCGGTTTAAAGTCGTCTGCGCCAAACGCAACAGTGGATGCAGCGCGAGTGTATTTGTGGCATTGCCAACCTCCTTCTTTGTGATCTGCCGCGCCAGTTTTTCGGCGTCTTTGCCTTGGCGAAGTTGAGGGCCATCGAGAACGTACATATTGCGGCGCGGCACCAAACCGATGCGCAAGGCAGTACCACCACACAGCATAGCCACGACAAAACTCACATAGGTTGCAATTTTCGCATTGGTCAGCGCAAGAATTTCAGTGCTGGTATTGTCGGGCGAAAAAATTCCCAAAGTCAAATAGTGGAGCGTACTGCTTGCGCCCACGATGAGATGCAGCATGTAGGGAACCTGCGTGGTATCACCCATTAAACGCACAAGCCAAATCAAAGCTCCATAGGTGAGAACAAACACCCCCAAAGCAAAAGCGAGTGCGGTATCCCAACGGCGAACCAAAGTGTGGGGGGCAACATGTTTCCCCACCGGCCCAAACGCATCGTATATCTTGCTCATATAAAACCCCCTTTTTCACTCAACTTAAAGGGGGTTTGCAATGTGTCAAGTCCAACTGTACGCGTAATACCCGCTCATCACGGACCACGGCAATGGTTCTGGCGTGTGTAGAGGCGTTGGGCACATCATTGCGGCGAAAAAGATCTGCTGTTCGCACGGACTGTCGAATGTGCATATGGTTCCATTGGGACTGGGTTGAACGAACGACGCCAACAGAATGTCGGGCGGTAATTGCATTGGGTCTGCCACCATCACGGGTGGCTTTTGACCGCTACGTTTTGCGCGAATGGCAACACGGCATTCGCTTTGCATTTCGACATGGGGATAGTCTTTGATGGTTGTCCACGCACCACCCCACTCAAGCCCCACGGCCTGCACCATTTCGCCAAACAGAAGGTAGCCGTCGCGCACGTGTTGGTTGTCCATGTCCCAGGTGGGTTTACCATCCACATACATCACACTGTCGATGGCGTATCCGTGGTTGTGGCAACTCATGCCAGCGCCCACGGTTGTTACCCCACTGCCACTGGCAAGCAACGACGCTTGACGTGCTTCACTGCGCAACCCTTCCATGGGGCGGATGTCAAATCCGCGTTTGGCCATCGCGCTGTACACCGCTTCCAACTTGGTGCGCATATCGGGGTGAACACCCTTCCAAATCCGCTCGTGCTTTTTCTTCTTGAAGAAATTCCACCACTGCGTTTCGTTGGCGTTCTTGATCGGATTTTCGCTAATCATGGGCCTTTCGTTGTATGCGCTTGTAGTGTGCGCGACACACGGAATTGCAAATATGAGCGCAAGATAAAATAGAATAATTTTTGTTTTCATGAATTCCCCTTTTCTAGCAATCTGTATTTATTACAAAAGAGAAATCAATATTGTCAACCGCCCAATAAAAAGGCCGGGAATTCCCGGCCTTTTGTGTTACTGGGTGTAAGTTTGACTTCGCCGCTGGGTTTGTACATGTGTTTGTTCTTCGCTTTCAACATCCACGTGCCCGCTTTGCGTGCGCTGATGTTTGAACAGAAGGTCGTCAATTTCCTTCTCCTTGGGCCAGCGGTTGTTTTCCAACACGAACTTGTGCTGCAAGTCAGCCAACAACTTTTCCTCTTCAGTTGGTTTTGCCAAAGTTTCTGCCGCCCACGCCATCCCACCTTGACGCTCTCCTTGTTCGGACTGCCCGCTGTCACCGTCGGAAGTCTCGCGGCGTTTCTGGATGCGCTCGGCTAAGGAAAAGGAGTCACGGCCTTGAAAAAGATTGTATGCATCCGCTGACGCCTGGGCGTGCATCAATTGCTCCGATGGCAGTTCACCCAATTTCTGACGTTCGCCCGTGGCCTCCAACAACTCTTCAAATTTTTGATTGCGGCGCTTGGTCAATTCTGCCAAAACTTCGGGGGAGGATTTCTCTTCCCACTCGTGCATCTGCTGCTTGCTGTCTTCAATTTGTTGTTCGTACTCACTGAACTTCTTCTGCCACTCGTCTTTACCAAACGCTAAGGGTTTAGGGTTGTTCTCCAAAAACACGGTGCGCGCGTGCAAAATGCTTTGGTAGTGCTCTTCCAACTTCAACACATGGGTTGGATCTTGGCGGCGTTCAATTTCATGGTCGTACTGTCCAATGCGGCGCTCAAGCCCATCAACGGTGGCGTCGTGGTCCACCCAGGCTTGCGCCTGGGGGTCTCCGCTTTCCGCTGCCTGCTGCTTTTCCGCGCGGAATATGTCGTCCGGTGCTTGGAAGATATCTTCCAACTTGGTGCTGAACATTGCGTCGTTGTAGGCTTTCTGGTCTTCAATGTGTTTGTTCATACTATTGCTCTCCTATTTTGAGTTGTTGTTTTATGCCAATTCGTTCTGGAAGTTCTCGGGTTCCAAGCGTTCCGCTTT
The DNA here is from genome assembly GCF_051983905.1 of Stenotrophomonas sp. STK17_22. Taxonomy (NCBI): domain Bacteria; kingdom Pseudomonadati; phylum Pseudomonadota; class Gammaproteobacteria; order Lysobacterales; family Lysobacteraceae; genus Stenotrophomonas; species Stenotrophomonas sp. STK17_22. The sequence goes on along the minus strand of NZ_CP197010.1, from coordinate 2,117,641 downwards.
GAACCGTTCCATGTACTTGTCCACTTTGCCGGGTGTGACAGGAATGGTTTTAGCAAAATCAACCCGCCGCACGTTTCCTCGGTTGAGGTACACCAACGCACGCGTACCACCACTTGTGTTGAGTTCGCGTTCCAATTCCACCGCTGACACAATCTCGCCGTCTTTTGCTGATCCTGCTCCACCCACAATGATTGCAGATCGCATCTTGGATCCCGCTGATTCACCTACATTGGTCCCCTGCAACGCCTGCATCTTTTGATCCCAACGGTGGCCGTAATCGCTGACCAGCATGTCTTGAGATACAACTTTCCCCATGCCGAAGCGTTTCAATTTCCGCAAGAACGCACGCTGCGGGTGATCGTCCACATTGAGTGTTGAACGTTTGAAGGCATTGGTGCTGGCCTTGTAATCAAATCCACGACCCGTGGGTTCGTATTGAACAATCGACCCATGCCCCACCTTACCTGCAACCCACTCATAGCTTGCTTTGGAGGCCATGGAACAGGTGACGGATTGGAAACAATCCAGGAACGCATCAAGCTCTTCACGTGTTTGAAAGCACTGCATCAAGCCTTCGACGTTTTGGGTCAAATACACAGCCCCCATTCCAAGCGAACGTATAATTGGCAGCAAATCTTTTTCCTGCTTGCTGACCAACAGTTGACATTCGTCCATCAACTGGATGAACACCGTGTCATCGGGCATTTCTTTGCGCCAATCGGTGGCTTCCACCCGACTTCTAAGCTTTGCATACACCCGCTGCTTCAAAAGGATTTGCACAGCTGTACCTGCACTTTTGTACAACGCTTCCGGAAGGTCGATCCCAATGCGTTCTCCACGCATAACGCCCGTAATATCCACACCGCTTGTCAATGCCGTCCAGGGGGTTCCATTTTCGTCCACCAACTGTTCGGACTGGTACAAAGGATTGATGCGTTGATCAACGTTCAAAAGGAACGATTGGCGTTGTTCGTGGGCGTACGGGGCCCAGATTTCGGCAATGTAGCCCACAGCTTTTTGCAACGCAGAACCTTCCACTTGAATTTTGGGGTGGATGGCTATGGGGCTGCGGCTCTCGCCTTGAACATTCACGCCCAAGAAGTTGAACCAGCGTTTGATTTCCGGACCAATCTCGCCCTTTTCACCGCCTTTGGGAACAACGATGTCGTTCAACATTGTTTTGGTCTTCACGAAATGGTCGTAGCTCCACTGCCATTCGCGCGGACGGCTCACTTCTTTGGCATAGAATTCACGGCGGTTGCGTGTGTCTTGCAACTCACGAACAGCTTTGTGATGCTGCTCAGTTTTCTTGGTGTCGGGATTGGTATTCAACTGTTTCACAATGAATTCCAAATTGGGAAGCATTGCGTCGATCTTGGTTAATTCCGAAACAGCTTTTTTGTAGACCGTTTTTTCATGCTCACACAACGCCTCAAAAATCAGACAGGTGTTCACCACAAAATTGTCCGCCCCTTGGCTCCACATCTTGTCTTTGTCGGACGAACTGGCGACCATTGAGTTGATGGCGTCGGCCAAATCCATTGCCTTCAGTCCCTCTATTAAACCCACCGCCATACCAGGCTTGATGTTCCAATCCAACGCGTTTCGGACTTCTCCGGGCAACGTTCCCTTTCCGCACAAAACGAACAAACCAACGCGGTATCCGTTCATGGCCGCCAGAGCTATTTGCAAGGCGATCAAACGGGCAAAGTTGGTGGTTTTACCAATACCAGTTCGCCCCAAGTTCAACATGTGGGTACACATGTCGTTGATCGACATCACCATGAACTTGTTTTGGTCGGGACTAAAGTTGTAGCCCTTGCGCGCCAAATACCCTGTGGAAATAGCAATCACGATGTCCGGAGATTTGTCGTTCTCAACATTCATCCGTTGGAACTGACGGTCTTCCATATCACGTTGATACGAGTGATCCTGCATCACACCGCCAATCCGTTTGTTTTGCTGATCCAACACCCAGCCGCGCGCTTGGAAATTCTGTTCGGTGTAGCGCATTGCGTACGCTGATGCGAACAATAAGATCACCCATGGAGCCATAACGGGTGGAAGTGACAACACCAACCCCAAGGCCAAACATAACTTGGCGTACGCCCACACCCAGGCTTTACCGCCTTGAACAGCCCCGCCAACTTTTGAGTCGTTCCCAGCATTCACCAATGAGCCAAGTAGCATCACAAAACCACTTCCCACAATAAACAGACCCAAGGCCATGGAGATGTTGCCCACCAAACCCCATTGGCCGGTGGCAAAGTTGGTTAGTCCCGCTACCACATCCGCCAACTTAAATCCTTGAGTGGTTGACACCAACTGCGCTTGGTCAAGTGCAGCCACGGCTTTCCCTGTTTTCACAGTGGACACCACGTTCAACGACAGGAGAACCGGGAGGATGAAGCCAACAAATCCGCTCTTGACGGCCTCGGTGATTGACTCACCTTGGTACAACGCAATGAGGTGCGGTATCACCAAGGCGGCGGGCAGACACGCGAGCAACGCCCACGGTCCTGGCAGCGCCAGCAACACAATGGTCAATGCAGCCAATACGGGAACCATTCCGTAGACAATTGATGTTGCTGTTGAGTCGCCCCCCTGCGTGGTGTCGGTTGGGGTGACAAAGTTTTCCCAGGGCAAGCCGTCGCTTGTGACTTTGTACGTCGAATGTTCGTCATCCAGGTCTTCTGCGACCATCGGCGAGTACATGCGAAATGGCTCGCGATTGACGCCCTCGGGCACATATAACGATCCGTCCTCACGCATCTTCGCGCCCATCTTTTGAACTTTCTCGTAGTCCTTCAGCTGAACGTTTGGCAGTTCACCATTGAGCACATGGCGGTCACCGCGACTGATCAAACGATGAAAACGCTTGTTGGCGTTACTGATTGTTTTCTGCTCACTCGTTGGAATAGAGCCTTGGCCTTTTAACCGACCACACAGCTTTTCGATAAAATCCGGAATTGTAAAAATACTTAAACCCATATCACCCCCTTATACTTTAATGATGAACCAAAACACCAACCCCAAAAGACAAATAATGGAAAGTGATGTCATAAACACGCCTCGCGACACACGCGGAGCCTCTTCGTCGCGGATCTGAGCCAAAAGCAAACTGTTATCCCGCCAATTGCTTTCCGACTCAGAAATATCCGCTGTACTGCCTCGATCACCCACGTTGTAATAATATTCCCGCTCTAAGTGTGGGTTCATCTTGGGATACTTGTGCAACGGCGTGCGAATAAGACGCCGCCCGTAGAAATTGTAAATCTTACTGCCCAGCGACAGGCCGAACTTTGTTTTGTATTGATCGTATATTTTGTTGAGCATTTTGACTCCTTATATATATGCCTTGTTTAATCAAACACAGAAGCTAACATTGTCAATAGTTTTAAAATTGTTTTGCCCATTCGTCCAAATCATCGCTGGCTTTGTCCTGCCAGTTCTGAGAGCGCGCATTGCGCGGCTCAACTTTGGGCGCAGGTTTTGTTTGGGCAGGTCGTGGATGTGGCGCGGGTTGTGCAACAGACGCAACCGGTTTGGGCGTTTCAATTTTCGGCTCGACCTTCGCTTCAACCTTTGGTGTTGCTTGAGGTTCAACACTCACATCTTTTGGTTCAACAGCAATTGGTTGTTGTTCAACTTTCGGCTCTTCAACGACGGTTGGCTCTTGAACCTTTTGTTGCGCACGCTCGGCATCAACAACCGACTTTTCGCGGAACACAATCGACACGCCAGCCACTTCATCAAAGACGATGCTTTTGGGAACCGTGTTGCTTGCGTTTCCATAATTGACCGATGCCCTGACAAATCCATTCCCGGCATCAATCAATATGCGCGGATTGGTCTGATTGGGTTCGTACTCCCCCGATGGCTCAATGTTGTATTCCTCGCGGACATCACCCACAGGGTTGATAAACACCACCTCACCATTTTTGGAAATCACAAGAGACTTCTCACCATCGACCCAGGTCTTTCCAAAGATCGCCGTCACGCGCTCATCCAAGATCGCACCGCGTTTGGTTTTGAATTCCACGATGGGCTTTTCTTCTTGAACCTCTTCGACCGCAACTGTTGTGGTGTCGTCGCTGGGCCAATACAGATAGCCTCCAACCACACCAGCAACGATCAACAATGCCGCGCCGACCAACACAATGGGTTTGCGTGAAGGGTGTTTCTTTTCATCGTCTTGCTGCAGCTCAGGTTGTTCAACCCGATCATCGCTAAAGAATGACTCATCCATTTCGGGCGCACGGGCAATTGCAATGGACACATTTGCTGGGGCTGAGTGTGTAAGGTCGTAACCCACCCTTTTATCTGCAACAATTTCTGCTTGTGCGACAACAGGCTCTTCAACGATGTTCGGCGCGCTGGCCTCATCGTGTTTTTTCTGTTGTTGTTTTTCTTTGACTTCGGAAGCTTTCTTGGCGGCTGCTGTCGCGCCACTTTTCAATCCACCCCACAAACCACTTCCGATTTTTTTTGCACCATCTTTGACCTTCTGCGCGGCCTCGACTGTCTTATCAACCGCCCGATCCAAATCCTTGCTGTTGCAGTCGTCAACAAGATCCTCGTCGTCAACCATCTGCATCTCTAATGCGCGCGGATCAATTTTTTTATTTTTATCGTCTGACATATTCACTCCTTATTGATTGCTCAACGTGCTGGGGATACTGGGCGTCATTGCGACGCCCAGTATCGTTTTGGATTACTGACGCGCCAATTCCGGCAACGGGGTGATGACGAACTTGCTGTCCCCTTGTCCGCAACTGACCTTCACCGCGTGTTGAACACCCGCGCCGTTGAATGCGCCACGCTTGCCCAACTCGGCCAACGGCAACTCACAGCCTTGGCGTCCGCTGAACTCAAAGGTCAGTTGGTTTTTGGAGCGCACGCTGATTGCGGCCACCTTGTCGAACACCGCCGATGTTTTCGCCGACATCGGGGACAAGTCGCTGGGGTTGTATGCAATCACCATTGCGCCCAACTCTTTGGTGGGTTTGCCGCGCTCATCCACACCGTCCCGCGCATCGACGGTTGCGGTCAAGCCTGCGGCTTGCGCCTGGGCTTGTGCCTCTTGGAACTCTTTGAGTTGTTTTGCTTTGCTCCACTTCTTGCCAAAGAAGTTTCCGCCCGCGCAACCCAATGCTCCACCGCCCACCGCTCCAACCGCTTGATCGTCTTTGAAGACCTTCGCGCCCACCACACCGCCCAACAATCCGCCGACAACACAGCCGATCTTTCCGGCCTTCTCTGTGCGCCGTTGGTCCTCTTGCTGGGTTTGTGCGTGTGCAGTCATTCCGCCTGTTGCCAACGCCACTGCCACCGCTGCTGCCAATACAATGTTTTTCATAAATCATTCTCCTTGTTGTGAATTCAAATAGTTTTGTACCTGGGGAGGTTGTTGGTCATCGTTCGTGAGGCTCCCCTGTACACCACGACCGATTTTTTTAATTACGATTTGTCACCGCTGGGGAATGACACTTGCGATCCACCCGATGAATGACTGCTTCTGCTGCTTGACGATGACGGTGAGCCGATATGCAGCGCGCCCGACTCAAGCCCCCTATTGAGAACGGTTGTCATTCCTGAAATGTGTTGCTGTGCGATCTTGATGTGATGCTCGGACATGGCGTCAGCGACCTGCTCGGCTTTCTCAATAAAGGATTTTTGATCGGCCAATAGGTTGAGCCGGAGATTTGCCAGTTCTTTGCGCAGGTCGTTTTGGGTGCGCAGTAAATCCTGTTTTGCTTGCTCAATGGCGTCCACTGTTTCCACTTGACTGAGCTTTACTTCGATGGCGTTGCGGATCCAATCGACAAATGTCATACCGCAACCGGCCATTTGACGTTCAATACGTTCGTTCTGCCGCTCTGTAATTTTGATGTGCTTGCTAATTTTTTTCATTTTTCCTCCTTTTTGTTTCCTTTACTCAAACAAAAAATTGGATAAAGTCAAGCTCATTGCCGAAACTCAAGCAAATCAATGGTTTTTGGGTATTTTATTAAGGCAAATAAATACACATGCGTGTACATCTGAAAAGCCTTGCTGCTGTAGGCTTTTCGTGTGCTTTTAATCGTTTCTATGTACACCGCGTTACAACACCGAAGGTGCGACATGTGCATACGTTCTGTTCAGTCCCAAACCGACGGCTGTAGACTTTCGGCCCCCGCGTGGTTTTGATTTTTCTTTTCGCTTTTTTGTTTTTTGCTCTGGCTTTTCGCTTCTGACTTGCTCCGGACGTCCCGCTGTTGCTCTTTGCGGGCGCTCGGGCTTTTTTGTTTTTTGCTTTGCCCACTGGCGCGCTCCACCGCCAGTCAGTGCCCCGTCCTGGCCGTCTCGTGCTGTTCTTCTGGATGTTTGCAGTGCCACACCACGGCTTGGGCCTGCAGCTCGTCTTGACCGCTGTCAAGTCGTTCGTGTGTCAGCCGTCTGTACCTGTTGGCTGGGCACCCCCTGCCCTCGCCTGCGGCTCTTGGCTGCACGTCTGGTTGCTTGCGAGACACCTGTGCGCCGTCTGTTCGGACGGCCTGCACACGTCGTCTGGTCCGCTCTGTGGGTTCGTGCGTGCAGCCGTCTGGTGATACCGTTTGGTTCTCGCACAACAATCAAGCGTCTGGTCCGGTCAACGCGCGCAGCGTCAGGTTCTCAAACCAAACACCTTTTGTTCGTCCAGCCGTTCTGGTTATACATACGTTGTCCTGCCTCAAGTACCCTGGAACACTTCATCGTCAGGTGTTGAGAATTCAACGGGCATAAAAAAGGCCGTCCATTGGACGGCCTATCGTGCAACCAAAAATTGTTAGTTGTCAGATCCCACCTTCACCACGCTTGATGCGGTCCGGTGAATTCTCAGATAACGCAAGCAACTCCGCGTTTAGCACTGCTCGTTGAATAATCGATTTAATGCCCGATCTGTTTGCAACATCACCGGGGGTTTTCCCCTTGGCATTTAATGCAGAGGGATTGGCACCAGCATGAAGCAGAACCCCAATTACTTCCTCACCATTTGCCCCATATGCTGCCATATGTAAAACAGTGTCACCATCATTGTTGACTGCATTAACGTCAGCCCCAAGGGCGATTAGGGACGCCACTGGATTAACTTCATTAGCGCACCACTCACTTGCGCTAATGAAGTGATGCATTAGAAGCGTTTCGCCGTCTTTGTTTCTTGCATTGACATCCGCACCCGCATGAACAAGCAATTTAATAGCATCAGTTTCGACATCACCCCAAAGATGGAAGATTGGCGTAAGACCAGAATGATCCATTGCGTTAATGTTTGCGCCAGCTTCAAGTAGAGCCTTAACTGTTTCCACTGTCCGTGCCGACACCAAGGGTGTCCTCCCTTCGTGATCAATGCAATTCACATCAGCACCACGGCGAGCAAGTTCTCTTATTAGATACGGCTTATCATAGCTCACTGCGTAATGCATCAATTTCATCCCAAGCACACGACCATCAGCGTTAAGATTATCGACTTCGCCGCGATCAATACTTGTCAAAAGTTCGTCAAACCTATTTTCAACCATAAGTTGAAAAGCATTTACTTTCAAAGGACACCTCCACCGTCCAGTTCCATCCCAGTCTATCAAAAAACCCGCCGAAGCGGGTTTCGTTTTTCTATTACATTCGCCGCCGCATTCGCACCGGTTCTGCGTCCAGGCTTGCTGTGACTTCACTCATGATTTTTGCATTGGTCTGAGTGTTCAACGCCTCGGTCAAACGGTCCCGTAGGGAAAAATCGTCTGCGAGTTCCGCTGGCACTTGTCCATCTTTAGTACGCGCTGTTGCGTCGGCTCCTGCTTGTAGAATTTTCTCAGTCACTTGCGGCAAGCTGTACGCCGCTGCGACATGCAAGGCGTTGTACCCCTCGTGGTCTGTGGCGTTGACATCCGCACCCATTTTCAAAAGCTCGTTTACGCACCCGAACGAATTCTTGACGATGGCTAAGTGCAACGGTCGAACACCATGTTTTTCGTTCTCAATATTGATGTCCGCGCCCGCATTGATAAGCTCACTCAGGACAAACGCTTGCCCTTTGTACGCAGCAATATGCATCATTGAGTTGCCTTGTTCGTTGAGCGCATTAAGATTGACAATACCATCAAGCGCCAACCGAAACTCATCCGCCGACTTTTCGTCACCGTTATTCTTTTCAAGATTTCCAGCCGCTTTCGCAAGCCGCTGGTAGTTCTCATCATTGAAATTCATATTTTTTTCTCCTGTGTGGGTGGATATATACATAGCAACACACGCGCTTAATTTGTCAAGGCCAATATTTGACAATACAGCAAATTGTGATTGAGTAAGACATGCATCAACAGGGGAACAACATGAATATTAAAGATGAGATGCTCTCGATCATTCTTACGCTCAACAAACGCAAACGGCACAGCGTCCCAAAATACGCGCGTCCCACAATATTGGGTTTGTTTGGCGGGGTGTGCGCGTACTGCGGGGATGTGATCAATGCGGAAAAGAAAAACGCGTGGGGCGTTACCCACGCCATACCTGTGGCATTGGGTGGGGAGGTTTCCATGGACAACTGGATCCCCTCGTGCATACCGTGCATCCAAAAATTTGGGAACTCCGATTGCCTTTCGGCGTTGACAACGAACGCCACAACCATGGATCCCACGTGGAAAAGTAAGTTGGAGCGTATACGTGATAAGGGGTTGCTTAGAAGCCGCAACCATCTCACTCATTTATCCCCAAGAACCGACATGGCGCATGTCCAAAAAGCTATTGCGGCGCGATGGACCCAGGAGCGCTGCACGGTGTTTGTTACGGTGTTGCCAACGCATGTCGTGTTGGCGTTGACCGCACGCAGTGGCTCACCCCAACGTGTGGGTGAGATGTCATCGCTTCTTGTGTTTGGATTTAAGGCTCAACGGATGGATGTCACAGGTCCATACACCGCTACGGCCACCAAAGCTGGGTTGAACCTGTTTGTTGTCCCCCGCGCGCGGCTCATCGATGTCACCATGGCGTTGACGGAGGAAAACTGCTGGTTAAGAGAGGTCCGTGTTTCCATTACGCCCAACCATGAAGACCGGTCAGTGTGGCGTTCGTTCTGGTTTCGCTCGTACGTGACACTCAAATCAAACTGGACGCGTCGTGTGTACGGAGAAGTGCAAGCGCCCTGGTACGTTCGCAATTCGTTGTCGATGACGCCCGGTGCGGTACGCAGGCGGCGGCACTACCTGAAAAAGAAAGCCAGTGCGCTGGAAGGATTGCAATACGACTCATACGTTATTGATTTGCGCGTGGCCGCAGGACAACCGGTGGAGAATTGGGATGATCGGGTGAAACGTTTGGAACACGAACTGAATTTGCAACTCAAACTGTCGTAACACACCAAAAGAAAAAGGACCGATCATTCGGCCCTTTTTTATATGTGCAACATGATGTTATCTCTCAGACAGCCAGACCCAGGGCAAACGCAACCAGCGCAAGACAGAGGATGGAGGCGGCGTGCAACTGGACTTGTGTTTGACGTTCAAAGCGCTTTAAGCGTTGCTGTGAAGATGTCTTCATTTTGCTCGCTCCTGAATGGATACGGGCGTTTCATAGGTCATGGGATCGTTTTCTTCAACACAGAAGACATAGAAGACTCCGTAGATGTTGAAAGCGATGGCTGCGTACAACGCTGCGCGCAAAGTGTAGTAGGTTAATGCGCTTTGTCCGTATTTTTTTTCATAGCGTAATTTCATAGCGGTTCCTTTTTAAGTTTTTAATGTTGGGATCAATCAGTTGATAGAAGCGGTGTACTTGTCGTACGTGGTCATGTCGATGGATTTGACATACTCCTGAACATAGGGTGGAAGACAACCTTTGAACAATTGGAAGATCGTTGTTCCAGTGTAGTCATCGCGTTGGCCGGTGCGGCGGTTGATGCTGCGGTTCATCAGTGTGGTGACGGATGCATACCCGTCGCGCACCAGCACTTCAATAATTGTGTTGTACACACCAGCCAGTTGATCGTCGTTTGTCAGCAGAGCTTTGCGGTACAAGCAGCAGGCCAAGTGGATGGGAGTGGCGTCGCAGGTGGTGGCTCTGCTGTTGGTCAGCGCGGTCAATTGTGCGGCGTCCACGCGTCCATCTTTTTCGCGGAAGTTGGTTAAGACGATAGAACGAACGGCTTTTAAGTTGGCGGTTTCGACGGCGTGGAAAAGTTGGGTTGATAAGTTCATGCAATGCTCCGTGAATGGATTGGTGATTAGCGGCGTTTGGATTTGTCTCTCAATTTTTTGATCAAGCGAATTTCACGTTTGATTTTTCTGCTATCACGTTTGATTTTATTACTGAAAACTTTGCTTGTGTTGCTCATAAGAAGTCCTGAATGGTGTGGTTAGCGGGCCTTGCTTGCGGCAATAGCGGCGTCGGCTTTGTCGTACATGCTGCTCGATGACGACACCGAGTTGAACAACCCGCCAATCAAAGTGCAGACCAACCAACCGACAAGGACGACACCGATTGCAACGGCTGTGAATTTTAAGGTGGTGGCGTTGATGATTTGTTCCATTGTTATTCCCCTTTTGAATTGAATTGTGAATTAGATTGCACAGATGCGGTTTAAAATATTGCAGATCGTGATGTGCATGACGGCTGCGGTGGTAAGTGTGGCGATAATCATTTTGAAACCCCTTTCTCTTTGTATGTATTGATCATACGAAATATAATTAACATGTCAATAGATTTAATTGACATTTTTTATCAAAAGTGTTAGTTATCTCACATTATTTGAAATTAAATCTCAGAATGAAAAAAAGAGCCAATTAAGGCTCTTTAATATTTCAATGAAACACCACTTCTGACTCAAGTTCCATTAAGAGAATTGGAATACAGACGCCAAATGATGAAAGCACCGGTAAAAAAATTTCCATGGAGATGGGCGCGTAAGGTATACACAAGTTGACGATCAATAAAATGATAGACATTGCCAGGGCAACACATGCCACGCCCATGAGATAGATGAGTATTTTCTTCATGCAGCCTCCGTCATTTCGGGCATAGCGTTGAGTCTTTTGGCGGTTTCAAGAATGTCAGCCAAGTCATGGGTTGCGACTTCCGATGCGTCCACCCAATGGAATGTCAGGTAATACTCGGCGGACAGATCCCCTTCCCATCCGCGTAAGAAATCTGAGTCACTGTTGGATTTGGCGCGGATGATGGCTTCGCGCACCACTCCTTCGCGAGTCCACAGTTGCGCGCTGTCTGTCAATTCGACAAATCCGTTTTCTTGCAATTGAGATAAGATGGATTTCATACAACCCCCGTTTTTTGATTGAGATACCTTCACTCAAACACGGATCACAACATTGTCAATAGCATTGATTGATATTATTTACAGCATATAAGCGCTTTGAATTGGGGATAAAATCCCAATAAAAAAAGCCCGCCGAAGCGGGCTTACTCTTGTGCTGTTACATCTTTCTGGTGCGTTGCTTTTCTGGTGGTTGATCGCAAACTGCGCTGAGTATGCGCAACCGTTGGACCTCACCGTCGATCAACTCGATCAAATCGGGCCGTGCGGTGTGTAGCGCGATGTCCTGGCACGACATTCCATAATGGGTGCGCAGACGTGTATTGGCCCCCAATTCCAACAGCAAGCGGATTATGTCTTTTGTGGCCGATGGGTTGGTCTTTAACGACGTGCTGCACCACAAAGCGAAGTGAAGTGGTGTTTCGCCGCGCAGATTGCAAACGTTGACATCCCAACCATTCGCCACAAGATTTTTAATGGCGTTGTGATCATGGCGGATGATGGCGTTGTGCAAGTCGGTACACCCGAATGCATCGTACGACGGAGTTACCATTTGATTGACTCCGAGGACCAGTGATCGCGGCTCAGCGCGTACAGTTCGTAGATGCTTGGGTTTTCGTAAAACGCTGCTTCCTCCATTTCCGTAGACAACAAGCGTTCTTCAAGCTGTTCCCAGGCATCAATGGCTGCAACCCGGCTGCATTCATCCGCCATGATCTTGTAAGGTTGATCAGCCCATCCCTCACCGTTCCATACGAATGCATCAAAGACGTGGTAACCCGCTAGCGTCTGACACCATTCAAAGCGGACGGAAGCATTGTCTTCGTTGCAAATGAGGTTTGTGTGGTTGATGTAAAAAATATTCATGTTGCCCCCGAAGTATGTGTGTGATGTATTCACACAATCATGGAAGGCAATATTGTCAAGCTCTATTTTTGGAGAAAGAAAAAGCCCGCCGAAGCGGGCTTAACCAATGCGTTTGCAGCAGGACTTACAGATCGCCGTAGGTGGGCTTACCCTCAGCGGTGAGTTTTGCGCCCGCTTCGCTGGCTTCAAAGTTCCTGAGGACTTCGGGCTTGGGACCCTTGCCACCGTAATAGAACGGCGTCTTCTTACCGTCGTGCAGGAAGCGGTTGTTGGCGCGCTGTTCCTTGGGAACGGTGTTGCGCGGCTTGGAGCCAGCAGCCTTACCACCCTTCTTCACCGGCCCAAAGAAGTTGGCGACCTGGGCCTTCTGCCCATCGGTGAGATAAGCGGAGATGTTGGACAGGGTGTTCAACACTTCTTCAAGAGCGTCGCCAGCAGAGGCGCGGCGCGCGTCCTGGATGCGCTGACGATCCGCAGCCTGCTTTTCTTCCAGTGCCGCGAGGTCTTTGGCGAGCTTCTTTTCCAGCTCATCAGCTTCTTTCCAGGTAAAGGTCTTCTCGTTCATTTGGTGATCTTTTGTCTATTGGGCCGCAATTGGCAACCGGATCATATCTCATCAAATTTCCATTGCCAAGCTATTCCCCGACCTTTTTGCTGAAAAAAAAGCCACCCGAAGGTGGCCATTTCAGTCATTTCTTCTTAAGCCCAGGTGGGCGTCTGCGCCGTGTTGAGTTTGGCAGAGACCAACTGTTAACAACCTCATCGACGCGATGGTAAGCGGCATTCTGGCGTTCGTTGTCCTGTTCAATACGCGCCTTTTCATCTTGGCGCTCGGTGTCGAAGCTTGCAAGGAACTGTTCCGCGCGTGCGGGGTCATTCCAGTTTGCAATCACTGCTTTCATCGCACTCATGATGCTTGAGCGGTCCAAAATGACATCCGTTGCAAGATCGCGTGTGACTTCACAGCGATGCTCCAAACTCCGCACTTTCCTTTGAAGTTCTTCCACTTCACGCGCCAGGTCATTGGCCCGCTGGATGGCGTCCAGCTCTAAGTTTAAACGCCGATGCTTCCGCCGTTCCTCAATCCGATCCTGCCGAATGCTTCGGTCCTCTTGTTGCCCCTGGGCAAACTGGATGTTGTTGTTGATCAAGTCACTGGTGGATTGATCCGCATCTTGATAGATACGTCCTAAAGTTTTGAGCAAGTCCATATTTCCTCCTATTTCATAGATCCATTCACAAAACCAGAAGTTGGAACATTGTCAAGCCCATACCGTGTCATCTAGCTCCTATTCTTCGCTGGAGTCAAGCTCAATTGCAGCGGAATGGGGTTCCAATCCGCTCTGTCGCGCGTCAAACGAAAATTTGATGGCTCCCAGGTCTTGAAATGCATCACGTGAGCGGTGACAGCACCACGTTGGTCAGGTCATAGCCTGAGTCCTTTGCAATCCCGGTGAGGACCAGCACCAAGTCCGCCTTGCGTTGCTCTTCGCGCTTTTTGTGGATCACCTGCTCCAACTCGGCAATGGACAGGTCGTTGATGTTCACCAATGCGACTGTGGGCAGTTCGTCACCGATCCCAAGAGCCTCAACGATGGACTGTAGGGCGTTGGGTTTGACACCTGGGCGGTCGAAGCCATCGTGGTAGTACCCTGCTTCCCCAGCCTCTGCAGCTTCAAGCAAAACGGTGTTGGGGATGCGAATGGCGGGGCGGTTGGGGTCAATAAACGAGCGCTTGTTGATCCACGTGGCCGGTCCTGTCTTCCAACGGGTTTTCAGTGACAGCCGTGTTTCCATACTGGTGACCACCGCCCACACTCCTTCACTGTCGTTGACTCCCAGGCACAGCAGTGGGTGGATAACGCGAAGCTTGGTGTCCACGTTGTTGCGGTGAAGCGCATCAACGCAGGCGTACACAATTATTCCGGGTTTTAATTCGTCTCTTTTGAGCATAGATATTCCTCGGTGGATGAAAAATTCATCCAAGCAGAATTTCAAGGCAAGTCAAGAAAAAGCCCGCTTTCGCGGGCGTATTCTTTTCGATTATGGAAATACTACATCCGCCGTTTGGCAACGCTACGAACCTCGTTCTCTTCCACGACGGATTGAGTGAGTTTCGACTTTAACAAAAAAGCCTCAATCAAAAGTCGTCGCTCCACCACCGCGTCAATTTCTGAATCCCACCCCATTTCCTTCATTCTCTTTTCTTCAGCCAGCAGGTAATCGATAGGTGTTTGACCCTCGTTGTCCAAAGGGTTGCAATCAACACCAGCCATCAACAACGCCTCCATTTTTTCAATGCGCGTTACGGCCTTTCCTTTACTGGGACCGTGAAAATACAGGCCATCCACCAAAAGATGAAGCGCAGCCCTACCGTTTGCATCTCGGGCGTTCAAGTCGAAACCATAGGTGATCATGCGCTCAACACTTCCATGCGACACATTGGATGCTATAAAACATGAGTCAATGGACTGATTGAAGCTATAACCGGCTTTGTTCAGAATTGTTGGATCCGCCCCGACCTCAATGAGTTGCTCAATCGCATAAATATTCAACGCCAGGTGAAGCGCTGTATCACCTGCGTCATCTTGCATGTTGATGTTGATCCCACCCAAGACGAGCTTATCGATGCTCCCCGAATTGACGCACTCCAAAACATGATGCGCCTGGAAATATTCAGACCGCTCGGCGATAAAAAAATCCAATGCTATGCCTCCAAGTTTGCACGCGTGACGTATATCATCATCGATCACTTCCTCCACACCCGCGCTCGTTGCATAATTGTAGTAATTAAAACCACTCATGCTGTGTAAACCCTTCATTGCAACCCCCGTTTTGATTGACATACATTCAATCAAACACAGTTGGCAATATTGTCAAGCATAAAAAAGCCCGCCGAAGCGGGCTTATCTCTTTTACATTTTACGTCGCATTTTTTGCACGGGCGCTTCCTCACCCACTTCCGCCAGGATTACGTCACGCTGTTGACGGTTTAAGGCATCTTGGACTGCATCTTTTCTGGACTTGTACACGTCTTCCATACCGGAACCTTTTCCAAGTGACATGTACTGCCGTTGTGCTTCGTCACTCATCACAGCGCCACGATCAATCAGCGCAACAATCCGATCAGCGTCGGGGATTTCCATCTTCATATAAGACGCCAAGTCAGCAGTTGGATTCTCTGAATGTTCAATCAAATAGTCTAACGCTCTTTTTTTAGATCCATATAAAAGAAGATTCTTCACTCCATCAAAGTGCTTCACAACCTCATCCATGGGCCGTTGGCCTTCACCTTCGTCAACCGCCCCGAAGCTCCGCAAGACCTCAAACGTCTCAAATTTTCCGTTCAAAAGCGAAGCCAACACCAAGCTTTGCCCCTCGTCATTGAGTGCGCGGGGATCGTGGCCCATCAAAAGCATTTCGGTGACCGCTTGGGGGTTTGTCATTGCATGCATGTGATGGGCTTCAAAGATGTCGGGATGCTCAGTGACCAGCCTCAATTCAAGCGGCGCAAGTTGTTTGACGTTCTCGGACGCTATGTGATGCCTCTGCCACGCTTCTTCTTGTTGCTCCGGTGGACTATGGAAATAAACGTGATACGCTTTGACGCCTTCATCTTTGATGCCATACAGAACGTCCCCCAAAAGGTGTTCCGTGGGAATTCCACCCCTGTCTAATGCACGGTTGATTTTATCAACCGAATGGCACAATTCGATCACGGACAGTTCGTCGTAGTTGTCTGTGTCATTAAGGCTTTCCACACGACATTGCGCATTGGGATCCCCGCCCGCCTGCAACAATTTTTCGAATGTCCAGCCGCTCACCTTGTCCTCAAACGCGGCCAAACCACAGATGGGTCCGGTGTAGCGTATATTTTTCTCAGGGTATTCCCAGGTGATTTCATCGTTGGGATCGTGCTTGAGTTCGGAAAAATACCGCTCGACGTTGCCGGTTGTCAGCAAATCATAGATTTCTGCATCACTGTATTTGCGATTGATCCAGTGTGCGTGCGCTTCCACTGCGTTGCGCAGCACCTCTTGCTTCTCTGCGCTGGCATCCTCAAACGCATGGAACGTGATTGCATCAGGATATTCATCATACTCTTCCAACTCTTTGAACAATTGGAACTCAAAGCTGTCAAGCTCTGCCCCGCTGTCGATAATTGCTTGAAGCTTGGCGCTGTCAACCTTATCCGAGAATATCGCGTATTGAAGCGCGCCGCCCTCGAAAGTTAGCCCTGAACCCACATCTGCAACAACAGCGTCCCTGTCATTAACATTATGATGTTTAAAGTGCTCCACCAATTCATCGACTGTCGCCGTTTCGATGAATTCAGCCATCTCGCGTGCCGAAATTTGTGTTCGCATGATGCACCCCCGTTTATGTGATTAAGATGCCTCCAATCAAACAGAAAACCATGTTTTGTCAATGATGATTTGACGTTGAAGGCAACATAAAAAAGCCCGCTTCGGCGGGCTTTACATTTCAACATCTGGTTACATGCGGCGCGTTACCGATTGGCGGTTTCGGGGTTCGTCTTCAATGGCCTGCTGTAAAACACTTCGCTGCTCCAACGCCCGTTGTTCTGCTCCCAAATCCAGGTTCATGCTCCCAACAGCTTGGTTGTAATCCTGACCACTGAACATGCGATCCTGAACGCGGCAAGCATTCAAGTCATCGGCAGTCCAACCATCATTATTTTTTATTGACGGGTCTGCACCATTTTCGAGCAGCAACTTCTGACACTCCCCACAGTCCGTGTTGTGCAATGGCGTTGAACCAAACTCGCCTTGATGATTGACATTCGCACCAGCGTCGATCAATAAACGGACCACCTCAATATCATTGATACGCGCGGCTGCGTTCAGTGGCGTATCACATCCGTCGCCATGCCAATCTTTGTCCTTGATATTGACATCCGCCCCGGACGCAATGAGTTCGTGGATGACGTTGTGAGCCTCATGATACACCGCAGCTGACAATAAAGACTCGCCATCTGAGTTGAGCCAATTTAGCTCAAGGCCATCTCCAATCATTTTCTGAACATACTCCACATCATCGTTCCGGAGAGCTAAATCAAGTTTGTGTTCAAACATATTGAATTCAGAACCACTGTTGCCCATAGAACCCCCTTAATATAATTGATTGAGATGCACTCAATAAAACATGAACTGCAACATTGTCAACATCGAAACGCCAGTAAAAAATCTAAAGCGCTTTTGAATGGGGATAAAATCCCAATAAAAAAATCCCGCCGAAGCGGGCTTATCTCTTTTACATTTTTCGTCGCATATCAAGTTGTTGTTGTGATTCACCCAGTTCTTCCACAAGTTTTCGTTTTGTGGCTGCGCTTTCCAACAAAAGTTTAGCTTCATGCCGATCTTCACCCCTGGAATCCACTTGGTAAGGAAGCTTGTCATCTGCGTCCCGAACAGTGGGATCGGCCCCAGCGTCCAACAGATTTCTAATACGCTCCAAATTGTTACCTTCGTACATCATCTTGTGCAGCGCGGTATCTCCAAAGTGATCTGGCGCGCTCAGGTTAACACCGAGATCTCTCATGATTTGAGCGCCATTGGCCGAGGAATTTTTCGCAATAAATTCCGCACGGCATTGATCCAAGAACGTTTCACCATCGTTGTTCGGAATACGAACCGAAGCTCCCGAATCAACAAGCCGCTTCACATTGTGAATGTCACGCACATAACTTAGTGGCGTGTCACCGTTCTCATCCTGAACATTAAAGTCGTAACCCGCAAGAGCCAGTTCATCAATGATTGCTGCACTTGCATCGTTGTTCTTTAAGTGGAAGAAGTGCCTTGGCTCTATCAAGTCGAAATATTTTTCTGCGATAAAAGCGCCATCCGCTCCTTCTTGGAATAAAGAGAGGATATGCGACTCTTTTGCGCTGGCTCCACTTTTGACCAACAGTTCAATGCGATCTGTGCCGTTAGCAAGATCTACCAATTCCTTGCCGTCACCCTTTAAAAACCCGTCACCGTAGTAATCAGACTTACGAACTGGCGCGTTGACATCCGCACCCAATTCAATCAAATCCCTCATCACATCAAGAGCGTTATCACGATCAAAATTGTTGATACTCTTTGATGCAACGTAAGCAAGTGGAGTCAGTAGAGTTTGACTCGCACCACCACTCACATAGAACGTCTCATTCACATCATGAGTTTGAAAATACTCTTTAATTTCCTCGCGATCCAACGGCGCGTCCCACTCACTGGTTTTGAGCAATTCATGTATTCTCATGTCAGTCATGCATCACCCCTTATATAGCCTTAAGACATCATCAATTAAGCAGAAGATTGAACCTTGTCAATACAAGAAAAAGGCCACCGTGCGGCGGCCTTAATGATGCTGGAGATCTCGTTCCTTATTAGCTTCTAAGAAATCGACTGACGCTATCCTTGCCCACAAAGAAAATTTGATCGATAGATGGGATGCACAGATCATCACCAGAACAGATGTGACCTACCCCATCATCACAACTTAGAATGATGGCAGTTTTTGTACCGGCAACAACGCGGCCACTGGGGGCAACAGACCAGTCCCGCTCTCCGCTCAGCCGCATTGCATAGCGCACGCGGATATAGGCGTTTATGGTGTCCAGTTGTGCGCCTTGAAATCGAATTTTTGCGACCGACAACGCCAGTTCCAGGGCTTGTGGAAGCTGCTCATTGGCTATTCCATCGATCACCGCCAAGTTGTTTGCAACAACATCAAGTTGTTCGTGACCAATATTATTGATCAGATCCAGTAGGCTTGGAAAATCTTGACGTTTTCTAGTCGCCTGCTCGCCTTCATGAGTGATTTCTTGAACACTACGCGTGCGTGCGTCAATATAATGGATCGACAGGGGAACGTAGTCCAAATCGAACGCCAGACGGTCATCTTCCTCCATTGGCTCGTCTCCAAAGAAGACGACATGATTGTTCACAGCAAACGAATGGATGATGCCTTCTGGCGAAATAGATGCCTTCACATTTGAGAATGGATTTGACTCATCCAATTCTCGACCATTTTGCTTGTAAAGCAAATCCCGTCCGGCACAGATGGCTGCAATAGCACAGCGGCGAAGATCGTTTGGATCTATGTCAACGTGACGGCTTTGATAGATACCCTTTACAACAGCCCCCAGCATTGGGTCGGTTGAATCTTTAAAAATTGATCCAGCCTGGGCGCGCGCCTCTGTCATTGTGTTCGGACGCTTGTATGAATCCCCACTGGCCTTCATTCGCTCCATAAAAGACACGACGTGATTACCATCATCTTCGTCTTCCAAACCTTGCAGCAGCCTCTTGAACTCTGAAAGCTTGGAGATTAGTTCTTCTGGCGTTGATGGCACATCATCGGAAACGGAGGATGTGCCGCCATACTCTGCATTCCATTTTGCGCGGTATTCCTTGTACGTCTCGTACAGGCAAACAGACAGATCTTCGTAAGCAATGACTGCGTACTTCCCATTCTCTGGCACATCAATTTCAATTTCCGCCAATTCAGAGTGACGCATTGTGAAGGCCACAATGTTTCCATGGCGCGGGTCAACCATTCCTATAATTCCAGCATCCTGATTGAGTACCGGCTGCATATCCCCGGAATTCGCCCACGCCGATAAGATATTTCTGGATTGGTGAATAAGCCACACATAACGCTCAACCAAATTGTCGCGCGAAAGCACGTCATCTTGAGTCAACTCACCCGAATTGATCATGCGTGATGCAGACTGCATCTCTCGCTGCGCAACACCATCATCGCGCTCAAATATTTTCTTAAATTTATCACTAAGATTGGCAATACTCACTAATAACCCCTTTGTAACGCGACAGATGCTCCTGCCGCATGGTCCATTTGGTGACGCTGTAAGGTGCAACGGTTGCGGATCCAAAGCCAATCCATCCGCGTCCGAACTCCATGTTTGCCTTTTCTACAACCTGCATTGCAGGGACTTTTGGTACATGCCGGTTCAACTCTTGCGTACCCTCTGATACGTCGCGTGTCACGTCACCGCATGTCCGTTCGCGGCCCAGTTTGACAGTTGTTAATTATAACGGGCAGCGTACAATTCAATCCGCACTCACAACCACACAAGGAAATGACCGTGCGACCATAACTTTACAAGGAAAAATAATTATGGACCTATACTCAACTCTAATTCTCATCTCAGCAATGGCAATTTACGGACCCGTTGAAAATCTCAAAATCATACTTAAGATAGTCAAAGAAATCGGAAAAATCATTGGTTGATTGGAAAACTATCGGCACTGGCAAGCAGCCCAATGGACGCATTGGACTGTTGCTCTCATGACCTACAAATCAGCTCGACAGCCCAAAGTTAAAGTGCTGGATCCGCCTCATTCCGCGTCACGGCGAGAACTTCACCCGTCCGTCCATCCACAATGCCGACGGCAATCAGGTCACCCAGCACCACCGATTTCTCAATGGCGAAGCTCCCAGGGCTGTCCATCGTAGCGGCATGAACATCGGTTCCTTGAGCCAGATATGGGCTTCGCAGCCTGTACTGGAACACCAACATTGCGTGTGGCTTCACGTCTCGCGCCTGGTTCGGATCCATGAGCATGGACATTGCCTTTGACCCATACGCGCTTTTGAAGCGGTGGTACGGAAGCTTTCGGTGAAATGCGTCCATCTGCTCGCTGGTGAAGCCTACGGATGCTGCTTTTCCAGTGGCATGTAACCCATCCACGCTGACACCCAAAGCATTGGTCATCACTCGGTCGGAAATCACGCTGTCCCATTCATCGGAGACAACATCCCTCACAGTGATCCGCCCACGAGCCGTACGGAAAATGCGGGTGCCGGATGCTGCTTCCACATTGGCCCACAGCGTTTGCGAGTCTGCGTCGTAGTCAAAGAGGGCACCATCGCCTTTGGGGGAGACGCACAACTGCCCATCTTTCCCAGCAACATCAAGCGAAACGAAGAACTCGCGTAGCTGTGAGTCGTGCCGCTCCGTGGATGTGAATTCATCCTTGGTGGGCGTGTGAGCGAGCAGTTCTACAAGCTCACGGGTTGGATGTGCTCCAACAGTAGATCCAACGATCAAATTGCACGGTTGTGATAGGGGAAGCGGTGCAGCGTGTGCGCTGCCGACAGCTAATGCAACAAGAGCAAGCCATTTCATCGGGAAAAATCCTTTTATTGATCCAACCAGCCAGGGCGTCGGTAGAAGCGTCCTCGCTCCAATAACTTATCCAGCCTTGTCACCCTCTTACTTGCCGCCAATCGTGGGGCTCTTTTCTTGAACTCGGCGAACGCGTTCTTTGCGGCGTCCAAGTCCCCCTGCCCCATGTACCATTCGACAATAGATGTAATGAAGTAATCATTGACCGGCTGTGATGCATCCATTGCCTTGAGAACTTCACCAAACCGGCCAGTCTCGCCACGATAGGGATCAAGTTCGTACTGCAATTGTTGAGCGGTCAGCGCCGCCTGAAATATTTCTGACGCTGGCTTCTTGCTATCAACAAATGCATAAAAGGGTCGGATTGCTCTTTTCTTGTCGTTCTCTTCTTTGAGTGCATCGTAGTCCATGCCCCTGTAGAAGCTCGATTGATTGAGCAATCTCGTGTTGTACATCTCTAGCATCTGCTCAAAAATGCTGTGGATGTGTGCTTCTGACAGGCCCACTGCCAGGACGACCACACGGTACTCGCCGCCCAACCGCTCGCGAACGAACCATTCCCAAGCAATGCCACCGTTCTTCTGCCACGCGTAGGGGCCACGACCGTAACCGGCGTAAAACGGCACGCCCTCTGCATCCACGTGCAGCCAGGCGTAGTGCTTGTGGTAATGCGGCAACATCATCCATTGAGTCTGCGAGACGCACGCCTCTTGGGTGTACGACGCAAGCAAAGGCACTTCAACACTGATCTTGCTCACACCAGATGCCTTGGCTTGAGCAATCAGTTCTTCAATATCAACGATCTTGAACGTCACCGCGAAATCTCCCTTTTCATGTGCCGCCGCTTCTACCCTTTAAGTCTGTCCGGAATGTGGTTCACCCCGAACGACATAGACTGAGCTTTATCTTCTTCGGCGCGCTGAACTTCGGCTCGATGCATTGCAAGGCATAGGTACATGATTGCAGAACGTGCCATCGTCAAAACTCGCAGGGCTTTGCTTTGGAACTCGTCAAATGTCATCTGTTCCGACAGTCGGTCGTGGTGCATCGATGTTTCGTCGCACTCGGACTTGGACCAAACAATTTTGAAGAACCGATGCTCCAAAGCATTTCGCACGACGTGAAGTTCTTGAGCGTCCGGCGATGCGTATTGCCTTGTGCCCTCATTGAAGATGTCTTCGGACAGGCTGTACAACGCGTGCAGCCATATATTTTGACTGCCTTCAAACTCTGGTCGAATGACTGACTCAGTATTCTTCTTGGGTTCTGTCCGCCACAGTCGTGCGAAGTCAGCCGATTTTCGTTTAGCATCAATCTCCCAGCGGTCACGCACAAAATACGCCACCTTATCCAACAGCGAGTAGGCCGCACGATAAGCGGTTTTTACCTGCTCAATGGCGATGCTGTAGCGCGCACTGTCGGCGTTGGAAGACAACAATACTTCACGGTCGGCTATATGCGTCTTCTGGTCATCCAGCCCAACGAACAAGCACCATCTGGCATAGATGTATTCCTGTTTGAGTTGGTTGAACGCAGCAAGATACGAGATCCCCACCCCATCGGCTCGATGTGTTGGCAGCGAAAGCGAGTCTGTGGCGGCAACTGGCTGGATGTACGCATCATTCATGGGGTTGAGGAAAAGCCTGTTGTCCAGACACCAACGTCGATACCGCTTCTCCTGGGCGCTCTTCCCCAGTGAGAAATTGTCCATCCATGTACAATCCGGTTTGCGCTCAATACCGTACTGATCCAAGCCTAGCTCTACGGCACCCAGCATGCGCCTAAAACGGTCAGCAGCTTCAACGAATGTGGCCCCATGAACGCCAATGGCAACGGCTTTGCGCAGTTGCTCACGCCCTTCAATGTTGATCCACTTCCGATCACCTTCGTCGTACAGATTGCGCGCGTAAAAGAACAGTGCACCAGCCATATTGCCTTGGGCCATCGCAAGCATGGGATCAAGAGCTAGCGCTTTGCGCCAGTGTTCCAATGCGTCATGAATTCGCCCCGTCTTGTTGAATGCGTTGCCCAGGTTGGAATGAACCTGCGCGCGGAATTCAACGGGATGCAGAGGAAAGCCAGCATGTGCAATAGCCGACCGCAATTCATAGATCTGTGCGGTGTTGTCCGGCTGGATCCACGACAGTGCGTTCTCATCCGTATGACGGTGGATGTACAACCATCCCAAAGCATTGGCGTGGAAGTAATGCAGCATGCACCCATGCCGCTTGTCTTCCAGTTCCCCACACCTGCCAATCAGCTCAATGCATTTTTGCATCAACTCAAAGTCGTTCGTGACATCGGCCGCGTCGATCAGCGCGCCGAGTTGATCCATAAACCGGGCGGTGATCTTTCCTGCTGCTGCACGGAACGATATTTGCTCAGCCAGGGCGAACATCTGTTCGCGTGTCAAATGTATGGCGGTCAATGCGCTCTCCGAACGCGTGCGTGTAGCATGAGGGCCTTACCGTCCATTACACACCGTCATGAGCCTAATTTCGACCGTTTTGATTTTGGCTGCAGCTGCTCATGCCCAGCCTCCGCTTGCTCTGGACTCAACGGTCTTGCTGGCGGCCTACACCCGTGACGCCGCTGCTGCCGACAGGCACTACATGGGTCAACGGCTGCGGGTCACTGGCGTGGTTGCCGAGGAGCCCGCGCTGTACCGGCGCTCGCCTCTTCTGAGCTTTGAAGGCACGGGGATCCACGACCGGCCCGTAGCTGTGCTGGACCCGGCGCGCAAGGATGAGTTGGCCGGTTTGCGCAGTGGGCAGTCAGTGACGCTCGATTGCCTGGGCAACGGACACGTCTCCGGCACGCCGATGCTGAAAAATTGCGTGAGGGTGCCAAAACACCCCTAACCACTGCCGCTTGTGTTGTGGATGGTTCGTCAACCGAAATCTTGGTGGTTGGCGTGGCGTCAGCGACCCACAACTGCCGGTTACGCTGACTTCCAACGGCTTGTGCCCGTCATTTTTTTGGCCTATACCTACGTTACCCCTTCCACAAGGAGACAACGATGGCTAAGAAGAAAGTGGTGCCCAAGAAGTTCCATGACATTGACGAACGTTTCATGCATTCCATGGCGCGGATTGCAAAAGATCATGAGGACGGTGCAAGCCTTACGAATATCGCCATGACTTGCAACAGCAAGGCGAATGGCATTGACATTGATATTGATGAGGCGTTCTTGAAAAAGGTGCTGGCATTGCGTGAGTGCAATCGCACCCACACCATGTACACAATTCGCGACCAAAAGAACACGCAACGCATCATCAAGGAAGTCAAGTCGGAACCGGCAGAGGAACTGCCGATCTACTCGGAAGACGAACTGGACTGCATCACAGTAATCTTTGATGAGTGACGCCCAGCCATCTTTCTACGCCCGCGCAAGCGGGCATTTTTATGTCCGATGAACTACCTTGCTCTTAGCTTCGCAAAAGCAATCAATGCTGTCTCCGTGTCATGCAATCTTCTGCGGTACTGGCTGCGCACTTGGGCAATTTGCTGCGGCGTGATGTCGGCGGTGGCCTTTTCAATTTTCAAATTGATCTGAGCCATTTTCCGTTCAAACTCGTCCGCGCCCATCCGCCCATTGATGACTTCAAGATAGACCTTTGACCGCTCATCAAATATCGCGCGAAGTTCCTCGCTGTGCGTTGCCAGCCCCGCCAACATGACATTGGACGTGCCAGCCACTTTCAACACCCATTGCATGTCGCTTTTGCTTTTGACGGCGGGGATCAACTTCGTTTCAACATGAGTTGACATGCCCAGGCCCAGCGACACTAGGACGATTTGCTGATCAAGCGAAGGCAACTCCTTCACCCACGCGGAGTTCACCGGCCAGTTCTCAGAATCTTCGGGCGGAATGTCGGACGCCATGGCTCCCTGCGTTAGCGCGAACATCAAAAATACAAGAACCACAAAATTGCGGTGAAAGGTACTCACGGATAATTCCTTTTAGACATTCATCAATTTGGCTTGGAACAGCCCCGCTGGACCCAGGTGATAATACGTGCATCACAGAGTTCATCCTCCTGCCCTTCAACCATCGTCATACCAGACGGCGGCGAACTCCACATGCGCTTGAGAACATATGTTGGATCAACGCCCATCTCTGACGTGTAGTTGAAGATTGCCTGATATATCGGATGTCCCACCGGCACAGCCGTCCCGTTTTCATCTGCGACTTGATGAAAGCCCAAGTCCCCGTATGGCGACCAATTGACTCGCTCCACGCCCCCCATAAAGACTAATGGGCACGCGGAATAGCAGTTGTTCCACAATGATGTCTCCAATCCCTTGCTGCGGATGTACCGTCCGGCTGCAATTGCTTCGAGCACATATCCACCTCCGCTCCCCAAAGCGACTTGCTCAACCTTTGGATTGGCTTCAACTGCGTCAGATACTTTTTGTGCAAAGCCTTTTTCGATATCCCCCAGCACTTGCAGCACTCTGCCCTCAGCTCTAATCACGTAGAACGACGACTGTCCTACTTGCTCGATTGATGCATCTCTAGGGATGCCAAATCGACCCACACAGTCCAAGTTCCATTCAATTACGCGCTCATGGTGAGCCTGCCCAATGATGCCGCTCGCCACACTGTTAAAGTTGCTCAACGAGACAGCCATAACGCGCAGGTCTTGGGCGTTCTCAGTCGTGGCGGTGACGTAATCTGGATCGTACGTCATCACGGTTCCAGCAATATATTTATCCTGCTTTAGCAGCCGCCCAAGTACGTAACAAGAATGCTCGGGGATATGGTACTCGTTGTAGTACGTCCCTACATGGTTGTAGTCGTTGATTGCGTTTGCGGCCGCCCACAACTTATCTTGCAGCGCCTTCTTGTCTTTCATCTGACGGTAAAGATCCTGGACCACTTCGGACACATCGGTAACGTCAGCGGAAGCTGCCGCCTCGGGCGCAGGCTCTTCCGCTGGCTGCACTTCTACAACAGGAGCAGGGTCTGTCACGGCAGGCGGTGAGATGGGAGAGGCCGGAGGTGGCACCGACTGATCGCAAGCACCCAAAATTGAAATGCTGACAAGCGCGAAGATCTGTTTAATTTTATTGGCACACAAGCCAATTGATCCGATACCGAATATCCATTTCATTAAAACCCCCTTGTTGAAACCCACCACTGCGTTTGTGAGCCGACCATCCAAAGCCACGCATGGTGCAGCCCTATCTGGCAACCAGTATCTCATCCCAGCGGGTCGTAAAGGAACGCGACAGATGCTCCTGCCGCATGACCCATTTTGGGGCACCGCCTGGACCCGTACTGGACGACGCAAACGACACACTGCCGCGCCCGAACTTGTGGTTGGCCGCGTCCAAAGCCTTCATCAGCGCCTCGGATTTCGGGTTGCGCACCGGGGCAAACAGATCCGCCTGTTGCACATGATCGGCGCTCAGATCCACCAACCCCACCCCAGCCTTCTTCCACGCAACATGGGGGCGGTACATCGCAGCGGTTGCCGTCTGCGCCGCCTCCAAAATGATACGGGTGTCGGCGGTTGGTGCCACCAGTCGAACGGTTCGCGATGGGTGGTATTGCTGGGTGTTCCCGAACGGGTTGGTGTGAAAGAACACCCACACTCCGTGCGCTGTGAGGTGGCGGGCGCGCAACTTCTCGGCGGCACGCTGAGCGAAGGTGGCCACCGCTTGTGCCAGGTCGTCGTGTGTGTGGATTTCGCTGCCGAATGAGCGGGACACCATGATCTGCTGGCGCTCGGGTTCTTCCTCCTGCAGCTCGGCGCAGCGCACCCCATTGAGTTCGGTTTGCGTGCGCACCAGCACCACTCCGTAGCGGTCCTGGATGCCTCGTGGATCTGCGGACACCAAATGGGCGGCTGTGGAGATGCCTTCGGCCATCAGGCGCGCGGCAAACTTACGCCCCACGCCCCACACGTCGCCAATGGGGAAGTTGCCCAGGTCGGGTCGTCGCACGTTCCACACGCCCTGCTCGGTCCCCTTGGCGATCTTGTTGCCCATCTTCGCTAGGGTCTTCGTGGGGCCGATCCCAACGCAACAGGGCACGCCCACCCACTTCAAAATACGTGCGCGGGCCTCCATGGCAATCTTGCGCCGATCCTGCGCACGGATCCCGTCAAAGGACACGAAGCTCTCATCAATGGAGTAGACCTCCACGTCGGGAAACAGATCGCGCAGGATCGTTGCAATGCGCGCGGAGATGTCTCCGTACAGCGCAAAATTGGCGCTTCGGACATGCAGTTGCTTGCGGATGTGCGAGGGAATTTGGTGGATTGGTTGCCCCATTCCAATGCCAAGTGCTTTGGCTTCGTTGGAGCGGGCAATGGCGCATCCATCGTTGTTGGACATCACAACAACCGGAACCCCACGCAACTTGGGGTCAAAGATGCGCTCAACGGAACAGTAGAAGTTGTTCCCATCCACCAAGCCGATCAATGGTTGCGCAACAGACATCACATCCTTCTTCTTGGCTTAGGGGTGTCATCTTGCGTCAGCCCTGCTTCCGCAAGCGCCTGGGCGATATTGGCGGCTTCTCGCTCGGCATTCCGACGTTCACCCTCACGCATTTCATCAATTATTGACTTAAACACCGGCATGAACTTTGGACGAATGGTTTGCATATGTTTAATGGACAGATAGTTATTCGGATCCTCTATGCGAAGACCCCAAGCTAGCAAATCAGAAATTACGCCAGCCTTAAAATGTTCGCAATGTATGGCGCACCACAAAAATGGCCAAATCTCAACCGGCTCGCAGACTGAAAAATCATATCCCTTGTTGCGCATTATTTTTGACAACCTGTGCAGTCCACTCAAGCCCCCCCCTTCTGCTCTGTCTTTGCCCGCCAGCAACATCAGCATCCCATCAAAGTTCAAAGAGAGCCGATGCTGAATGATTGCGCGCAGAAGATCCTCCATGCGCGGATGGCAGTCGATATGTTGAGACAGATCAAAAAGAAGTAGCTCACTGTAGCAATGAACACCTAAAACACCCTGCTCCACCAATTCAATTGACGTTTCAACGTCAAGGTTGCCAACCGTGTTGACAAAAAACTTTTCATGTATGCGCGAGAAATCTGCAATATATTTTGCAGCGACCCTTAAAAGATCCGAACGGGAAACTGATGTTTTTTCCGTAAAGCTAACAGCACAATTAAACACGCGTGCCGCTTCGTAGCGATAGATTGACAAGTAGTCATCTGCTTTCGCCAAATCCCCCTCCACCACAAGATTAGCAACATCCTGATGATAGCCCAATAGGACCAAAGAACTTCTTATTTCGTCAGCACCACTATCACGCACACAATCTTCTACGGCAGCAACCTCTTCAACTGCCACAGGCAATGCAACGACCGGCTCAACGGCTACCCGCGCAAATATCCCCTTAAGTTTTTGAAAAAAACCCA
This sequence comes from Stenotrophomonas sp. STK17_22, assembly GCF_051983905.1. Taxonomy (NCBI): domain Bacteria; kingdom Pseudomonadati; phylum Pseudomonadota; class Gammaproteobacteria; order Lysobacterales; family Lysobacteraceae; genus Stenotrophomonas; species Stenotrophomonas sp. STK17_22. Next base: position 2,088,937 of record NZ_CP197010.1, on the reverse strand, counting down.
TGACACCTCCGTTATTTGCCTTCAATAGATTCAAGCAAACACAGGTGCCAATATTGTCAAGCGGAAAATTACATCTTTCTTTTCGGCTTAGGGGTGTCATCTTGAGTCAGGCCAGCGTCTGCAAGTGCCTGGACGATATTGGCGGCGTCACGCTCGGCGATGCGACGTTCGCCCTCATCTATTTCAGAATTGATGTGTGCCGCCATCTCCGACAAGCCATGTTCCGTCGGACGCTCAACATACACACCCCACTCGATCAAGTCTGAAATCAACCCAGGACTGGGATTGGGGTGAAAGAATGTCTCTGGTGCTACAGGAAGACCGCCGTGGAAGTCGTAGCCATTCTTCTGCATGATCCGAAGAACATTGTGGACGGCTGACGCCCCATTCTCTAGTGGCGGGCGAGTCAGTTGATTAAGCACCTTGAGGTGGCTCACATTCCAGCGCCGACGAATAATTGCGGCCATCAAACTTTCAATTTCCGATTGACGTTTGCACCACACAGACAATTCAAAGAGAAGGCATTCAATATCCCAGCATCTATCAAGCACGCCCGAATTAACCAACTCGATTGACGTTTCCACGTCTAGATTGAAAGCTGCATTGTATAAGAATGCATCCCGTATGACTTCAAACCCAGCAACGTTTGCAGCACTCTTAAGAATGCCCGATGCTGAATTATTGAAATGCGAGTTGTACATAACAGCACTATCAAAGATGTCCCCGGCCTTTTTTGGCTTGACCGACAAGAATAATTGAACTGCTCTTACACCGCACGCAACAATTAGACAAATCAAGAGTGGATCAAAAAAAGCAATTACAGAAATCAATAACTCAAGGGACTTCCCATGAATATATGACCTAAACGATGAACACATCCCCATAGCGCCCCCCGTTATTTGCCTTCAATACATTCAAGCAAACACAGAAGCCAACATTGTCAAGCGTGCCGGGTAAACGACCACGTGACCACTCCCCACAGATCCAATTCAATGTCGGGCGGCACGATGATGGGCGGGATGTCTTCTGCGGACGAATGCAGTTCAAATCGACCCCGCCGCTGAACCAATTTCTTGACCGTGAACCCACCCTCCCAGTTCACCAGCACTATGTCGCCGGGACGTGCGGTGCGTGACCGGTCCACAATTAGGGTGTCCCCAGGTTGGATCCCAAAGCCCACCATCGAGGTGCCGGTGTCGGCTTGGGCAAAGAACGTGGCAATAGGGTTGGAGATGCAGTGCTGGTTGAGGTCCAGCCCATCACCTGCCCCGTAGAAGTCCTCTGCGGGGCTTGGGAAGCCACACGTGACGTTAACCGGCAACAGCGGCGAGGTGGCCGCAGCAGGCTCAGGGTGGGCTTTGACGGTGGTCTGGCGGGCCATGGGTGCAGGCGGGGTTGATGGCCCGGTATCCTACACCCGCCGTTAGCAGGATTACTAACATCCGCGCTGAACGTCTTCACCGAGCGACCATGGTGCGGAAAGCCCTGTCCTCGTCGGCCCCCTCGTAAGAACCAAGTCGCCGCAAGCTTTCCAACAATGCGCGGCCAGCGATGATTTCACCGATCTGCCTTAATTCGTCAAATGACTTCGTTCGGTCCACATGAGTTCCATGTAAAACCCCGGAACGACCGGTTTGCTTGTACAACCTAAAAACGACCACCTTCAAGGTTAGGCTCTCTCCATAACCTTCAATCACGCTCTGGTCCTCTTGTTTTTCGAGAAGAACCAGCAACATATTCAGTATCCCGTGCTCTTCCCCGCCACCAGATAGTACATCCAAGGCGGTACCAATTTTAGCTACAGCAACTGCATCATCAGGCTCTCGGCAGCCCTCCGCGTACCAGTTGAGCGCCGTGGACCATCGCTGGCAGAGCTTTGGATTTCTCACAACCCCTTGATTGAGAAGTCCAAATACCACTTTGTCAATTGACCCCTGGAAGTCATTAAAGCAGCGTCTCAGACTTACAATTTGCGAACTAGTGAGGCGATACGGGAGATTGGGCTCGCTATCAATCCCAAGAAAACCGTCCATTTCGTAAAAAAATGGCGCGTAAAGGGGGCGAGAATTCCAGTCGAAAATTCCTTGCTTCTTGAAAACAGCCGGAACGCGATGGAGCAAAGAAAGGATATCCAAGCAACACTGCGCAACAATCCGGCCAAACTTTCTTGAAAAGGCGGTCTCGAAGCCATCAACAGTCACTCGGAGAACAGCGCCACTGTTCCCCAATGCATACCTAACCGTCTCAGAGATCTCCTCGGAGCGTCGATTCAATACTTGCGCCCCAACACCAAGTACGGCTTGCTTCCACGCAGGATCCAACTCTTCACGATTGGGATCGGGGTTGACATGCACCTGCTCAATCCACTGACGAACCGTAATCAATTCGACCGGGCCCATGGTCAGTGGACCGGCTTTCTCGAACCCAGTTGTTGCGATGGGAAACACATGCGTGACGCGACCAGCACGCTTGTCGATCTCTGCCTCAAGCCGTTCTTTTAAAGTTTTCTTAGTGGATCGCATCACGCTTGCTTCTCCCGCGATCAGGACTCCCTCAAAAAATGCATGAGCGACCACGACCCGCAGCATTCGAATGAGATCATCTTGTTCGATCCGTTTCCGTGGCAGGTCACGGTTCCTATGTAGCTCCCGACCAAGCTTGGTGAGCGAAACCAAGGCAGCGCTTGTGAAATGACACTGAACCTCACCAACAGCAACAAAATTGGGGAAATCCTGCTCCGAAAACCAATCGAAGTCTCCACAATTGGCCCGATGAAGCTCACGGATCAATAATCCAAGTTCATTCTCTAGCATACGCAATCACTCAGGAAGCCGCGTACGGTAAGGGGCAAGCTTCACAAATCCGTCCTGCTCAAAGCCAACAATTTTGGACGTAAGCGCGTACTGATTGAGATAGATCTTCACTGGATGATCCTCAACGGTTGCCCAAGGGCGAGCAAAGCCGTAGGCCACCGCGTCCTTCTCACCTTCGGAGCGGAACTCAAGCCGGTCGTGCCGGTAGTGCAGGCCAGCGACTTCGGCGTCGTCACTCCCCCCACAGGCCATGATCAACTCACGCTCGGAACCGGCGCTCAGAGCTTTGAAGTCATCCAGGGCGAACGGCGGCAGTTCGTCAAACCACTTCACCCGTCGTTGTTCGCGACTCAGAAGCACACGATCCGCAATCGCGTCCACCACCTGCCGCAGTGCCGCGATGTCTCTGCCCTGCTGGGTGGACTGCTCACGCAACTCACGGATCACCCGATCCCTGGACGCCACGACATTGAACAAGACCACCAGTACAAGCCCGAGTACCAAGAACCCAACAAAACCAGCCATAGCGCCCCCTCCCTAGAGATGCCAGTCTAGCGGCTTAGTGGGCGAAGACTGTAGGCCCAGATATGATGGCTACTGGCCAGTGGACAAGGATCGTGCAATGAACACAGATGACCTTACGGACCGGCAGTTGCTCGATCTCCATTGCACCGTGATGGACGCATTGAGGCAGCGCGGGGTCATACGTTCATCGAACAACCCTGTGGCCGACTACACAGAGACATTGGTGGCGCGCGCGATCAATGCCACGCTGGCGACAGGCTCTCAAGCAGGCTTTGATGCTGTCGGTCCAGACGGAACGCGGTATCAAATCAAAGGCAGGCGACTGACCGCAGCCAATAAAAGCACACAGTTAAGCGCGTTGCGGAACTTACAGTCCAATCCCTTCGATCAACTCGCCGCAGTAGTGTTCAACAGCAACCTGCACGTTGAGTACGCTGCACTGATCCCACTGGATGTGGTACAGAGATTGGGGCGATACCGTGCGCATACCAACAGCCACACGCTGTATTTTCGGCGCTCACTTTTTGATGAGCCAGGCGTCATCAACATTACGGAATTGATCATTGAGGCAACAACCACGCACAAGTCACAATCAAGTTTGATTTGATCAGCCATTCACCATTGAAAACACGCACGTAGAGATCATGAGACATCATTTCACAAAGATCATTGAGAACAAGGCGCGCACAAAGCCGCCCGAATTGCAAAACTACCGGATGACCAACACCATCGCTATCACGTACAAGGATGCGAACACACCAAGCCCAAAGTATTTTGTGCTGACGTGCTTCTTGAACGCCGAAACGATGAGCGACGCCGCTGCCGAAGCAGCCGAGCGAAACTTGACTGTACTGCAAGTTCTAACGCCAGTGTTCGATGCCATGTTTCAAGACACGACATATCGTCCTGCAACAATGGTCCGATCCGTTCTAAACAATTTTGAAACAGGTATCGAACTCTGCGAGGATGTTGCAACGTTTGAAGACATCCCCGCAGACGCTCGATATACGGGCTTCATGGGATCGTGCTATGGACGTGAGTGCATCCACTTGGTCTACAAGTTGTTGCACACCGACACCGAGATAATCTCTTCTACTGTCACAGTCTGAACAATGTGATCGATGAACGAAGCTGGCTTACGAAAACACTTCGCCATCGATCCTTCACTTGACCACAAAGGGCTTCTTGATTGTAGACGGCCCCAGGCTCTTAAGATCACCATTGTTGGTGTTAGAACTGATGGACGCCGAAGGCTGCTCACCAGCCAGATCAAACACTTTCAAAATTAGACCAGTGCGAACGTTGATGACAGCCAACTTCTTGAGGGATGCAGTTACCAGTGTTTGTTTTTCTTCCGACTCAAAGGGCCAATCAATTTTCGGGAACTCATACTCAGAGTGGTTACCCACATACGGGCGAACCACACCGTACAAGTACACTACGTCAATATCATCCTTTTGAGCGCGTGCATCAGCCCCACTCATTTCCACATCAGCTCTCAGTGAAAGCTCCTTGTACGAAAGCCCTGGAAGCTCCCCGGCGTCCACCACTGATTGCTTATCAAAGGCCACGTAATAGGCGTCGCGTTTCTTCTTTGTGACAGACACAGACACCCCATAGGCGTTGCTTGCGTCGTAGACGCTTGTGCGAACGTTTCTCTCACCCCCGTAGACTTTGGCGATATCGTGGTATTTCTCGCCATCAAACCATCGGCTGCTGTACGTACCAAGTGTGCGCACCCGAAGAACTTGTGCGTCCGCGTCGAAGTCATCTGTCAAACGCGCACCGGCACTGATCACACACAGATGACCGTCTCGCAATGCAGATGGCTTCGTGGACAGCACGTTCTCCGTACGCGCCTTGAACTCATCGTTGGTTTCGTACTGATCTTTGGGCGGGATACTTCCTATCGCCGCAACCACAGCCATGACAGAGTGCCCCTTGAAGTTGGGACCGAGCCTCATTCCCTCCTCCAACACGCAGCCTTGTGTCAAAGGCATGAAGCCTCCGGCTGGGGTTTGGGCTTTGGATTTAGGCGCACCAACAGCAGCGGGAATTACAGCCATCCCGATGCACAACAGCATCAAACGCTTGAACACTGATAACTCCTCGACATACAGCCCGCTTGCTGCGGACTGTGCCTAATTTGAAATATTAACCCAGGATTAGGTAGGCAACTCCAACAACGACTGCGCCGATGACAAAATAGCGCCAGAACGTTGCCTTTTGGATGCGCTGCCCCTCAGCAACGAACTGTTTGAACGTGGATACGCGAAAGGCGTGCATGGAATGGGCAATCATCAAGATTGCAGTCAAGTAGGACTCGTCACTGTCAAAGCTGGACTTGTACTGCAAATCCCTAAGCAGCAAGTTAACAACAGCGCCAGATGTGGCTTTTGATTTTGGGTCGTTAACCTGCTGCATCGTCAGCATCGTAAAAGCGTGCGCTGCGTCAGCGGCGTCTTTGAACGAATAGTTGAACTCACCACGGTTGAACGAAAGCGCTACACCGTTCAAGCGGCGTGCAAAGAATTCGGAAAATTCCTTGTTGTGCGCACGCACAACAACTTGGCTTGCGGCAAACGCAGCCGCTACAGTCTGCGGATCTGCCCCAGGCTCATTGGCCTTGTCCATTAGCGTTTGAAGCCGCACAAGATCCTGTGCGAGCTCTGGCGTCATCTTCATACGGTCTTCCTTGCCCCTAGTGGCGTGATGATAGCCCACAACACGGCTATTGGGCAGATCCCCTCTAAGTCTTAAGGCGCTGAAAGACTTACACCCAACAGCGCTAAACCCCCAACTACATCCGCCGCACCTGCTGTGAGCGCTGCACCTCAGTGGGTGTCTGCTCAGCGGCGCTCACGTGCTGCTGCAATCGCAAGCGTTGGAACTCATCATCCAAATTGTTTACCACCGAAACATATTCGGCAGCGGATTGAATGGGGATAATGAAATCTGAGTTGCGCTCCACTACATAGAACGGTGCGGCTGAGCCAATAAGGCTTGCACCTTGGCCATCCGAGTTTAAATATTCATGAGTGCACACATAATGACTATCACCAATGACGTGGACATATGTATCGTCAATCATTTCAAATGTCATTACGGCATCACGCAGGGAAACAGGGATGCGCGTGTGGTCCACTTCATAACCCAGGTCGTACACCGTGGAGTCGATGACTTCTTCAAACGCACTTGTGACGCACTCGTACAACCAATCGTTGGACTCATCTTCACTCATAAGAGAGTTTGGGCCATCGAAGTGCAAGCCGCGATCATTAAGGATCGCGTCAAACCATGCAACGCACCCATCTCCGTCTTCATCAATGTACTCAACTTTGCAGACAACGCTCAGTTGCTCAATGATCAATCGATCCTCTTCATCCTCGTCAAACGACATGGAGGGATTGAACGCAGTGACCTCAATGATTTCCAGATATTGCCCATCACCTTCATCATAAATGTCTTCATTGTCGTACATAAACACCCCTTAAATTGATTGAGATACATTCACTCAAACACAAGAACCAACATTGTCAACAACCCAAAGCGTAATTCTTCTTTGGATGCACGACGCCAACTCAAATCTTGCGTGATTTCTTTGGGGTGGACTGTGCATTGAGAACTGCACGTTCCAACAGGATCCTCTGTCGTTGCTCAGGTGTGCTTTGTGCCAGGGCGTCAATGAAGGGCCACAATGAATAGATAGGCCGAGGTTGCGACTCCAACGGACGCTCGTCAACGCGAACACCCAGCATCTGGTAGCAAGATCGCGCCATTGAGTTAGTAAGGACATCAAGTGTTGCAGTGCTGCCATCAGACGAAAAGAAGACATAGCCGCACGCACGTCTGTGAAGATAGCGGCCAACCCGCTGGAATTGGGCGGCATCAAATGACAACACCTCATCCCAAATCTTATCGCTCGATATAGATATTGAATGTAGAACACTCTGCTCGTCCATAAGTCCTCCAATTGATTGACTCCATTCAATCAACCACGGATGGCAACATTGTCAAGCACACAAGAAAGCCCGCCGAGGCGGGCTATTGGAAGTGCTGTCTCGAGGGGCTATCGGGGTGGCGGCAATGATCCCGGATAGCGTCGAGCGATAACCTCGTTAAGCTTGTCCACCAAATCAAGACGCTTAAACACAATGTGGGCGTTTCTGTTCTTGTAAAACGTGACATCCATGTACTCAGTGAACACCTCGGGGCTTGAAGCTGCGCTTCTAAAATCCGGATGCGGCTTGCAGTCGAACATGTGAAACGCACGGATCATGTCTTGCACAACGTCTCTTGAAATGAAGTATGTCCAGCCCTCCATGTATTGCAAAATTATTTTTTTTCCAAAGCGAACGGGAAGGTGGCTTTTGTAGTCCCATGACAAACCTTCAAAGACGCCGACAATACCGTCTTCAAACATATCTGTGCGCGTGTCGTACAGTTGGGCAAACGTCGCAACAACATTGTCGTAGTTGAACTCAGGAACGGTGTTTTCATAGAACGCCCGGCCCCACTCAACGCGTTTTTTGTGGCACATGAAATCTTTCAGCCCCGTCTCACGCATGATTGTTGACCAACCGTTCTCCGTCATGGCTTTTGCGTGTGTGTTCCGCGCATCTTTCATGCAATCGAAGTTGCGGAAGTTCAGTTGGGCCAGGGCGCTACGCATAGCACCACCAACATGCATGTTGTCCGCTTCATGGAGTGCAGCTTCAATTGTCGCCATCAGAGCCTCAAATTTCTCATTCGCCAATTGATGTCGCGCCAACTCTTTTTGTATTGAAATGGATTTAATCATCTCGTTCATTGTTACCCCCTTGCTTAAATGAAGAGTCATCCAAACACAAGAACCAACATTGTCAATGGGTTTAATTCATATGTTTATAAAAATCACAGGCGCTTTTGATGGGGGATAAAATCCCAATAAAGAAGCCCGCCGAAGCGGGCTTAATCATTTGCTTTTACATTCTGCGCCATCGTGATGGGCGGGGTGGATCGTCCCGTACAATATTGACGGCGGACTCAATTTCGCGCCGCTGTGTGTGCGCGGCAATGGTCTGCAACATCCCATCATCCCCATACGCAATCTCCTGGGCGTTCGTGCCTTGAGCGTTGCGCAACGATGTGTCTGCACCGTTGTCCAGTAAAACACGAACCCCCCACTCCGATTTTAAAGACGCGGCGTTGTGCAAGGGCGTGTTGCCGTATCGGTCTTGGGCGTTGATATCCGCCCCGTTGTCCATCACCTTGCGTGCCAGTTCGCTGCGGTCCTTGGCAACGCCGTTGCTGGAAAAAAGGTGGTGCAGTGCGTTGGCACCGTTCACATCAAGAATGGATCCATCCGCACCGGCAGACAGCAAAATCTCAGCCATCTCGTAATGTTGGTACGCTAATGCACACGCCAATGGTGTTTTACCGGATAGAGTTGGGCGGTTGAGATCCACCCCCATATCAATAAGCATTTGCGTCACGTCCACACTGTCTTCTGCGGTGGACCAACACAAGGCGTTTTGATTGCCAGCGGCAATGCAATGGATATCAGCCCCTCGCTCAACCAGCGTCTCAATCATGCCAACGGGCCGCTTGGCTTCAATGGCACGAAAGAACGGTGTGGCCTGCTCGTAATCGCGGGCGTTCAGATCCGCTCCACCATCGATCAACGCATGTATGCGGTCCATGCGCGCAATAGCTTTTTCTTTCCCCAGGTTGACGTGCAATGGGGTTTGTTGATTGACATCGGTAAAATTAGGATCCGCCCCACAGGCGATGAGTTCGGCAATGGCCTCTGGGTGTCGCGCATAGTGCAAAGGTGTGCGGTGGTTGCGTTCAATGGCGTTGGGATCGATGCCAGCGTTGACAAGCGCGGCGACAACCCCAGGTTCGTAGAATTTGTCATCGACGGCGCGGTGCAAAGCTGTCAATTGAGCCGTGCCCGACCGCTGATTGATGTTGGTGGCGGATGAAATGTGTTTGTTAACGTCATGCAGTAGCCCTGTTGTGTACATACCGACCCCTTATAAGTGGATGATGCATTCACACAAACATAAGCTCGATTATTGTCAAGGGTCTGGATGGACGTGTTGAACATTGAGCAAAAGAAAAGCCCGCCGAAGCGGGCTTCATTCTCCCTATATGCGTACATCAGTACGTCACCGTGAAGGTTACTGATGCGGTGTAGGTGCCCTCCGCCAACGATTTGTAATAGCCGTAATAGGCGTCGCGCTGACCAAATTCATACGACAGAGGGATGGCTTGGTGTGCACCCGTACCGACTCCTGAAAGAGCCAAACCGTTTGCATCGGTACCGAACTTCGGTGCGGAACGGGTGTCCAATCCGCGATACAAGGTCACGGGATATTCGCGCGCCGATGTGGCGGATGTAGCCATAACCTGTCCGTTTGCATCTGTGGAAGCTTCCACAATGTAGGGCAAATCTTCGCTGCACAAGACTCCTAAGTTGTCGTCCCAACCAAAACCGGCGATCTCGCGGATGTCGGATTCATTGATCGTGTCAGTATCAGACAAGTAGATTTCGCATGTTGCGGCCACGGAGAACGAAAAGTTCATCGTTGCGGATTTGGAAGCGGCGAATGAGGATCCGGATGCCAGTAAGGCAACGGCGGCCGTAGAAGCAAGAATTAGTGTTTTTTTCATTGTTTATTCCTCCTAATAAGATGATTATTTTGTTTGATTGACGATCTATTAGTACACCACCGTAAAAGTCACACTGCCTGTGTAAGTGCCAGGTGCCAGTACTTTATCGATGTACCCAAAAGACCAACCAAATGGAACTGTCTGATACGCCCCTGTACCCACGGCGGCATGCGCCAGTCCATTGGCGTCCGTACCAAAATAGTTGCTGCTCGATGGATCGGTTCCACGTGTGAACGTCACTGGGTATTGGCGTGCGGAGGTGGCCGATGTTGCAATGACCTGTCCATTGGCGTCGGTAGATGCTTCCACGATGTACGGAAGATCTTCGCTGCACAACACGCCAAGATTGTCTTCAAAGCGTCCACCTGTGTAGTAGCCGCCTACGGCAGCTGTTTCCAAGGTGTCTTGCTCAAGTGAGATTTCGCATGTTGCCGCTACAGAGAACGAGAAATTCATGGTTGTGGATTTAGATGCGGCGAACGTGGATCCCGAGGCCAGCAAGGCGGCGACTGTTGCTGCGGTTAGAATTGCAATTTTCATTTATTCTCCTTTTTTAGTGATTGATTGTGTTGCATTCGACCAGAAAAACATAAATCGTCATATTGTCAATGGTCGAACTAATAATTTAAATTCAGCCGCACAGAACTGCTGTACAACCCCGCAGCTTTGTACCGAACCGAAGCTGACAACGCGCTTCGGAATTCAATCGTGACCAGCAGCGGCGTCTCAGCGATTTCAATGGGCACTTCGTCTACCAATGCTGATCCGTCCAGGACGGCAGACAATGGGATTTCTCTGTTGCTCTCAGAACGCAAGATCAGTTGCTCCTGGTCAATCTGCAAAGTGGCGGTTGTGGGTTGGTCGCATTCGATGAGGTACTGAACGTTCACTCCACCGTCCTGATCCAAAACCGCAAAGTCTTGGTTGGGGGTAATTGAACAGTCCGCGCAGGCTTTGCCTGAGAACAAAAGCAACGCGATGACAAAAACTTTCATAAGACCTCCTTGCATTCCAAGATTGGTTTGTCCAACTCGCCCGACTGCGGGATGGTGATGGCGCATGTGGAACCGTCCTTTTCAACGGTGAGTACGTCACCAGGGATGGGTGCTTCCAGCACCAACGCCCCACGCACTCCAATAACGGTTTCCTTGCCCTTCACATTGGCCATGTCGATGGGCACACCGTTCTGCACAACCACGTACTCACGTGTGGTGTTGCTCACAACGTCGAACTGCAGCTTTGTCCCGCCCCCACGTGGGACAACGATTTTTTTGCTCAGGCTGTCAAGTTGCACACCGAACGGAAGACTCAGCGCGTCCACCGTTACGGTTTGGTCGAACAGTGCTGAGACATTGGGGACCACGGCCACGCCCAGGGCGTTGGTGGTGACACTTTTGCCAGTGAGTTGAACGTGTGTATTGGGCAAATTGGGAACGCGGATGAGCGCGTACGATCCAAAAGGACGGGACGTTGGCAGTACCCCGCCCTCCCCGATCCACACCCCGCCGTTGGCTCCGAAGACGGTATTGGTTGTGCTGTTTTGCAGCAGCAATGTGGACATCGGAAGATCCCAACGCCCTGATACATAATGGTTGTTGGCGCTTGCGCTTGCGTTCCAGCTCAGGCGGCGATTTTTCAGTGTGGTTGAACCGTTGGCCTGTCCAAACCACTCACCATCATTGAGGTTGACGCTCGTGGATGCTGAGGATCCAAACTGGTAGCGGAACCCGAGATTTAACGTTGTGTCGCGTAGCGATAAGTCGTGCTGAGCGAATACAGACAGTTCTGACCGAGAGTTCAACTGCCAACGCGATTGGGCTGTAAGTAATTGAGTCGAGCGATTGGAATAGCGAACATCGCTGTAGTTAAGCGCCGCACTGAAACTATTCTGGCGGTACGCAACACCCAACGTGGTTTGAGACTCAAGAGCAAAGCGTGAACGTTCGCGGTTGAGGTTCCAGTAGTCGTCTGTGACATGGGTGTGCGAAGCGGACCACGAAACGCCATTGGTGCGCCGTTCGTATCCAATGGTGGCGGCCATGCCATCACCACTGGTCGCGATGTCAAAGGTGGCAGCGCCCCAGCGCCCAAAGGTCCACAAGTTGCCCCACATGGCAGTCCGGCCTTTGGCCGTGGCCTGAAACGCAGCGGTGGTGGTCCAGCGGTCGGACATACCGCGTGCGTACACTGCGTTGGCGGCCAAGTCTGCGTAGTTGTTGCCCAGTCCACCGTTGCGCATCAAGCCCCCAGACACTTCCCACTCGCTGCGGCCTTTGGCAAGCGCTTTGGGTGTGCTGTAGAACTGACGGGTTGTCCAGTATTCGCGGCCCAACTCATCGCGCACAACCATGGAGACGGTACTTAGACCAATCGGTGAATTGAGGTTGGCAAACTGATATGGCCCAGGCTGGAACTGCTGCTGAGACGCCCGCACACTGTTGACGAACACCTCCGCCGTCGAACGCGTGTCGGCAACACCATTGAACGTGGGCACCGGATAAAAGGCGTCATCACTCAACGATCGGTCTGTGCCCACGCGAACACCCAGCAAGTTGCGCGAGCCAAGCAACGCACCGTTGGGTGTGGCGTTGATGACATCACCGATCTGCACGCGAGTCTGCGATGCATACAGATCCCTACTCCACGTCGTCAATGAGCGCTCGTGGATTAAGCCAGTGCTGTCTTTATTGAATTGACCTGCACCGAACAATGCCCCTCCCAGGACATTGGTCCGAACGTCGTAGGACAACGACTGCGTGAAGCCATACGACTCGCTGTCTTGCGCGCGATAGTCGTAACCCAGCATCACCCCTTTAGGCGAAGGTCCAACGTTCGTACGCAAGCGTGATGCTTGGTTGTAATTGCGCGCAGGCAGGTACTTTGCCGGTACATTGATGCTGTAACTTTGAGTGGCCGGATCGAACTGAACATCCGCGTTCAAATCGGATGGAGACACGGCATCACGGTCGGCAAGCGATGCGGGCACCTGCACACCCCACTGGGTCCACCGATCAATTGATATCAACAACTGCCCATCCTCACGAACGCGCAGTTCTTCAACGTCGCTTTTATGCGATCCATTGATGGATACGGCGGCAATGGTTACGTCTGAGGCCCAAGATGGATGTGCAAAGCAGACAGCCATCGCCAATGCGATGACTGATTTCTTCATTTGATATCCCGGCGCTGGCCGTTGACTTCAACAGACACCACACCGTGCGGGAAATTTTCAAGTGCAAACTTGCGTGTTTCACCGGGAAGGACATAACCCAGCAAGCCACTGCGGGTTGCGGAGCCAGACGACGGAGACACCAATCGTGCAGACGCAGTACCAGTGTTTGTAACTTCAAAGTGTTCACCCACCCAGCGCCCGGACAAGTTGGGTTGGGCGGTAGGCGAACGCCAGATCCACGCCAAGTCCTGCTTGACCAACTTGATAAGCCCCACCTCACCAGGTGCGGGCAGTTCGGCCACACTGACTCGGAAGAACTCTTCACTTCCGCTTTGTTCGGCTTTGATGTAGCGGATGGACTGTGTAGCGCCTTTTTTTACTGTAACAATCGAAGGAGCAAACCGGATCTTTGATGATGCGCTTCGGCGTGAAGCACCGTTATCAACAGTTAGTTCATCCACTGTGATTTGATAAGAACGATCAGGACCATTATTTGAAATAGTTAAAACCCCACTTTTTTCCCCTGCGGTATTGACTTTAAATACCGGCCCTACAGAGCCCGCAATTGACACCAACGGAACCATAACCAACGACAACATCAATATAAAACCTTTAACCATTTAGACCTCCTAATAACTATAATTAAACTCAGGTAACCACGAACGCGAATATTGTCAACACCATTTATTGAACCTGACCCGCCTGGGCGCGCAATCCGCTGTAATCCATGGTGATCACATACGGCCCCGTGTTAGCCCAGCATTGCGCCCGGTCGCACCACATGGGCATTTCATCGGGGTCGAAGGCTTGGGTGTTGCGCTCCACAGAGATTTTGACGGGCAAAGTCACTGCTTCACAAAACACGCCCTGGCAGTCCTCATCAACGGGCACACGCTCATCGCATTGAAGGAATTCGGCGGCGCTGCCGCTGACATACGCGCAGGTTTGTTCGACGGTGAGGTACGCCCCCATGGGAGTGGATTGCGCGCCCATGGCGAACAAGGGAACAGCGGTTGCGGCGAATAAAAAGTTTTTCATACATGCCTCCTGTGGCGTGGGAAATGGGAGTTAGTTTTCATGATCCAGTGGGCTTGTACGTCCCAACAGGATGTTGAAAAATTGTTTGAAGCGGCTGTGTGGTTTGAACGACGCGTATTGAACGGCGTTGCACGGTTCCAGTTGTGACCAATCATTTTCTGAACGGTCTGTTGGCGTTGGTTCGACGGCGGGTGGAATATCGTTTTGGGGTTCGGGCGTGCATCCAAAGCCCGCGAACGCATCCACATGTCCATAGAACGCGGCAACCTGTTGGGGTGTAAACCCTTCGTTGTCTTTCAAATTGGGGTTCTCACCGAACTCCACCAAACGTTCAATCAACTCTTTGTCGTCGTACAACGCACTGCACCAGTGCAAAATCGACATCCCCCGCTCATCGGTGCCAGCCAAGTTGCATTTGTAGTCAAGACAAATGTGAATGATTTCTCGCGCTCGGCTGAGCATGTCGTTCTGCGCGTCGGTGAAGTCGTCGGGGTTGTTGGCAACGATGGAAGCGAACATATTAAAGATCGAGGAAATGGTGGCGTTGGTGAATTCTTGAGACCCCATGCGCACGGAATTTCCATCGGCACTGGCAATCGGAACAGACCCCGCACGACCCAACCATTTGACCGCCGCCATGTCGTGCAATGGCAGAGTGTCAATGAGCATGCCTGCGTCTTTGTCCAGCACTTCGCAATCACCGTGAGGCTGCACTTCATCGGCGGGGACACGCAGTTGCGCCGTCCAAACAGCCAATGTTCTGCGAAACAACGGTGTCGGCTCAGCTCCCAGGCTCAACGCGTTTTCAACGACCTCCGGCTGGATGTTTGCTATTCCATCCAAAAAGCGCCGCGTTTGTAATGTGTCGTATTTTTTAAACATATCGTTCCTTTTAGTAAATAATTTCAGTGATTGAACGCTTGTATGATTCACCGCCGACATTGAAAACACGCGTGGATTTCTTGATAGTGGGCGGCAACATTCCTGTTGTGCAGCGCTCAACTCCAAAATCCAACATGCGGCACGACGCAACAATGGTCATAGTCGCCAAGAAAGTTTTGCGTGTTTCAGTTGCGTTCGCCGAGACGGATGACAAAAGTGCGATACATAAACAGATTGCTTTCATAAATTTCCCCGTTGTTTTAATGAGTAAAACAAATATTCTTATATTGTCAATAGAAATAATTGACATTATGAAAAATAAAAAGCCCCAAAAGGGGCTTCTTGATCGGCGCTGGTGCAGACGGCTACATAACGTTCTTTCGGAGTATGTAACGGACCAAATCGGTGGTGCTAACCCCATATGCAGCGGCCAATGCATTGACACGTTTGACAATGGGTTGAGCGTCCGGAATAAAACCAATTCCTGAACGACGACCAGGATCCAGATGTTTGGGGTTGGTGGGTTTGGGACGTTGGCACTCGCACCCTAAGTTGGCGAAATGGACACGGCTGAAGTTCGGGGACTCAATAAAATCCCAAACAAACTCGCGAATTGTCTGCGCGCGTGATTTTTCAGCAGCCTCTGCTCTCTTGTCCAACAACTGAACAACCTTCTTTGTTTCATAAAACATTGGATACCCAATGGCATCCTTTGGCTTAGTTTTCGATTTCATGCACTCTCCTTAATTTGGTTTCGATATGTTCTTGTTTTGTCGTCAGTTTTGCCTTGCCCGTCCATGCAATCATCTTCATGTAATGGCGGTTGAGATCACCTTTTTGCAAATAATCATGAACGCCCTTGGGTTGCCAATACGTCGCGCCCGTCACATGTGTCCATTCGTAATATTTTTTTCTCATACACACCCCGCTGTATTTTTATCTAATCAAATCATCCAACAATGTCAAGCATCATATTTGACAAAAGCGTTGAATGTTATGAATTCAACCGTTGCATGAATTCAACAATGGTGAACCCCGCCCCCACACAAAACACCAGCGCGCCAAAAATGAGAGATGGCACCGCCAAATGGCGAATGGGCAACAGTTGCAGGCAGGTGATCAACGCACCACAGGACAACCAGAATGCCAATTTCATCACCGCCAACGTGATCCACACCCCAGTGAAATCCGCGCAGTAGACATGGCAGAACTTCATCAAACCAATGAGAACAAGCCACGGCACCGTTGAGAACAACATCATGGTGAGTGACAACTTCCAGTTGCGTTGAACTCCATAACGGACCGCGCAGATGGCGTAAAATAGAAACGCCGCCAGTGAAATCGCGTTCACCACCGCCATATCACCCCACGTCAACATCAATGTCCTGAAGCTCGGGCGTGGATGGCGGCCAAGCCTGCTTCAATCGTGTCAAGCTTTTCAAAAGCCGCCCCCGCAAAATGCAAGACGAACAACGGAAGACCGACAAAGATGATGTATCTGGCCAATATTTTTTTCATGGAAACCCCACAATTGATTGAGATACACTCACTCAATCACGAATCGCAACATTGTCAATAGGTTTAATTGATATTATTTAGAATAAATGCCGTTTTGAAGTGTGGATAAAATCCCAATAAAAAAACCCGCTTAAGCGGGCGCGCTTAAAAGAAAAGCCCCCTTGCGGGGGCGTTTCCTGCCGTGTGTTACCGTGTTGTGTATGGATGCAACGGGACGGGGATAACCCGCACATCACGACCACTGCCACTGATAAGAACACTCTGCCCAGGTTGAACGCTGATATCGGCGTCCTGAATGATGGAAATGACGTTGCTGCGTCCGCGCTGCTCGGTGCGAATAAATATTTCCAAACCGTCGCGGTCGCTGGCTGCGCGTTGAATGGCACCACCGGCCACCCCACCCGCTGCAGCTCCCACAATCCGTGCGGCATTGCGTGCGTCGCGGTTTTTCACCTGTTGGGCTGCTCCCAATCCAATGGCCGTCCCCAGGACGCTTCCGGTGTTGACTTTGGAACGGTTGGCAATTTTGACATCACGAACCATCACCACAACCCCCTCTTGGATATTGCGTGAGGTCAACGCCTGTTCGCGGCTGTAGTTGCGGCTGGACGTGTCGGATTCCGCCCACGCCGGAGTTGCTGAAAACAAAACTGCTGTTGCAATTGCAATGCATTGGATCTTCATAAATTCCCCCTTTTGATAAACATGCCCCCACTCAAGCAGATCTTGAAGCGTTGTCAAGCTTCATGCGCACATTTGTTGATTGGGACTGTTCAAGCGAATGTGACCGCAAAGCAACTTTGACGCGGAAATCCGTCAGCGCGGATTGTTCAACGGGCGCGTTGCGTTTCCAATATTGGGCAATCACGCTGGTGCGCAAGCGCCATTCCCGCTCTTTGAGAACGCTGCGGTCGGCGTAATCCATGGGCGTCTTACCGGACTTATCCGGCTTCAATGGGTTGGCTCCAAAAGCAACCAACGCGTCGGCCACATCAAAGCGCTTGTTGATCACCGCCCAATGAAGCGCGGTTCGACCGTGAACGTCCACCGCTTCCAACAATCGGTCCGGTGATACCGTCACAAGAACACGAACATCTTGAAGCGTCAAATTTTCCATATGCAACTCCCGTAGTGAATTGCATTTAGAAAATCAGATGCATGAATATTGTCAAGCCCTCTAGAAATTCAACTGCTGTTGTACGACAGGCTGTATTCGTGCAGACATCTGTGCAAGTGCGCTGTCCATTGAAATAGCTCTACCGTTGCCTTCCAAAAGAACATCTTTAAGGGGAACATACCATCGGTTCTCATCGTCACCCTTGACGTTAAACTCAACGTAATCATCGCGGATAGATGATATCTCTACAGGTTGACGCTCAACACGTGCGCGTTGGACTGACGCTACCACATCTTCGCCCAAACCGAACCGCTCAGAGAGACGCCCCATGAAAATGCTGGTTAAGACGGGCATGATGGGTGGAATACTCATATCCAACAAATCACCAAACTGCTGCGGGAATGAACTGCGACGCTCTACAGACCCTACCCCGGTTCGCGAAATAATCTGGTTTCCAATATCTAGATCCGTTATGTTTTCGCACAATGCCTTGACTTCCGAAACACATCGCGAAATAGGCTGCTCAAGGAGACGACTTCTAAATCTAACGCCCGTGAGCACACACACTTCATCAACCATGACTTTCAACGCTTCCTCGTTGCGTTTTTGTGCGTAGTCTGCGGCCTTCGCTTTTACGCTGTATATCAGCGCCATTTCCTCTGCGAGTGTTGTTTTGTCCATGGTTCCCCTCACATTTGTGGGTCGTGATTGACGTGTCGCCCAGGACACATCTGTCGCATTGCACTGGACAAGGAAACACTACGATCTGCGCTCCTTAAATAAACTTTGTTTGCCGCCACACTGTGAGTGGTCCCTGTTTCGTTGTGCACAAATGTCACCAAATCGTCTGTCCATGATTGGATCTGCACGGCATGGCTCTCCCAACTCCCACGAACAAAGAGTTGTGAGTCTCTGGGAAGATTGAAACGCTCCCGGACCCTTTGCAGAAACACATCGCACAACTGTGGATTTAACAACGGAATGCTTGTGTCAATCATGTCGCGCATATTTTGGGGCAATGCTGCGCGGGACTGTGGACCAGCGATACCAGTGTTTGCCATGACCTGACGGCCAATTTCAATATCACTGTAGTCGCCGGATATGTTGTCGAATGCCTCGCGATGACGCTCTACTTTTGACTCAAACAATTTTAGTCGCAGGTTCAGGCCCACCAGTTCTTTAATTTGGTCAACCATCCCTTCCAACGACGGGGCGTTGCCGTCCTTGTCGTAGACGGCGGACAGACGGACAATCTCGCTTTCAAGAAGTCGCTGCGTTTCTTTCGCGCTTGCATACCACATCACGCCACCTCCAATGCCGGGGCTTTGCTTCGGCGCACAACTTGGATGGTTGGACGCGCCTCACTGGATGGCTCAACCTCGTTCTCGTCGCGCTCCATCTCAAAGGCTTTACGTGTGTACTCTTTGACGTTGTAGTACGTCGCAATCTTCTCGGCTTCGGCAAACGCTGTGAAGATCAAAGAGTGATCGTTTTTAAGAACCTTGATCCACGACTGCAAGTAGGCAATGTGATTGCCGGGGTCATACTCTTGATCGACCGACAAGCCCAGGCGGTCGGCAACGATCAGGGAAAAGCATTCTGCGATCAACTCTTCTTTCGCGTACTTCTCCGAGCCAAACTTGCCGCTCAAATCACGCCCAAGTCGCGTGGGGTGGCCGCTGGCGTGGCCTGTCTCATGCAAGGCGGTGGCGTAGAAGCCTTCCATAGTGCGGAACTGCTCTTTGGTGGGCAGTTGCACGTAGTCCTGGGCGACGGTGTAGTACGCCGCGTTGCCCCCGTATCGGTACTCAACACCACTGTCGCGCATCAAGCGCTCAGCTTGCTCATGACTCCACTCCACGGGCTTTGGTACTTTTGACTCGCGGATGGGCAAGCCATCGCACTGTTCGCTGTTGAACACAGCGGATGTAATCAGTGCAATTTTCTGTCGCCCGTTCTCATCAAGTACAGGGTTTCCTTGCTTGTCGGAAACATTGATGACACGCACGACCTTAGATGACTTCTCACCTTTGCGTACCGCGCCGCCAAGTGCTTTGGCCTGGTTGAAGGTCAACCACCCGTTGCTTTGGAAGCCGCGCGCAGCCTGGGCCATCATCAGCATCATCACGTTGCTGCCGTGATATGTGTTACCGCGTGCATAATTGTACGGCAGGCTTCCAAACGCTCCTGTGGAACTGTGCTGTTTCCAATCCCGTCGCCACGGGATGACGCCCTGCTGCATCTGTTCAATGATGTATTCGGCGGCAACGCTGCGCGCTTCGTCTTGCTTGCTCATTGCCACCTCACAATGTCAGTGTTTGTTTTGCACCGTTGAGTTTTTGGGCTGCGGCCTTCTTGACTGCCTTACCCACCTGTTTGCTGGGCTTGTCGGCCACGTGGACAACTTGAATTTTGTCTTCCACAAACGCTTGCACGGGATCCACCTGCTGCTGTGCTTGTTGGTGATCTGCGGGCTGCACGGTGGGTCGGAACGCTTGCGAGGCTTCTTGTTTCCACACCTTGGAGCGCACGGGTTCTTGTTGAACCTCGGGCACGCCAATGGTCTTCAAAATGGTGTCTGCAGCTTTCGCGGCGCGTTCCAACTCCTGCCAGTTGGGACGGCTGTTGATGTAGTTATTGGCCCAACCGCTGTCATCGGGTTCGTAGGTCATTCCCAAGCGGCTGGCAATCTGCAACAACGCCAATTGGCGTCCCAAACGGTATTGGCTGTCCTGCTCACTGCCCTGCTCCCCAGGTTGCACGCCGTGATAGCGGCTGGGGTGGGTGGCCCAATCAGCAAGCAAGAACATCACATCGTTGTAGTACGCGCTTTTGCCATCGGCGTGTTTGGTGGCGTACTCCGTCTGAGGACGCATGTACAACGTATCGGTGGACCGTTCGTAGTACGGCGCGTTCATGGGATCAAATGAGAATTTCGCTCCCGTCTTGGCAATCATGTCATCCAAGAATGCATCGCGATTGTCCGCCAATCCCTGCCACGCGTATGTGTATTTGTTTTGGGGGAGATTTTTGATTTGATCCCCGTTGAAGCACACCGCCATCACGGATTTGAAATCGCCATCCTCTTGCTTGTACGTGCTTTCAATCTTCGTGGCTTTGGACTCACCTTTGGCGATGTAGTAGCCGTTCTTCTTGATCTGCTCGGATTTCATGTAGATGGGGCTGGTGAAGCCGCGATCCAGTGAAACGGTCATCAGTTGCAATGCGTTGAAGTCTTTGAATGGATAACCACTGGGGCCAACAGGCCAACCCCCAATCATCGACAATGGTGTTTCAGTCTCCCGAAAGCCGTGATCCAACACAGATCGGCGTTCGGCAAGTTGGTCGTAAAATTTTTCAGCAATATCTTGCTTGAGTTCGCTGGCTGCGCTCATGATTGTTTCTCCACGTTGATTGATACTGTTAAACCCCGTTCGAGGGCTTTCCGAAGGTGATACAAAACGTCATCGATGGTGTGAAGCTCAACTGTGGAGTCATCAAAGTCGTGATGCAGGACCATTTGCACGCCGCCATCCACTTTGTAAATTGCAAAGCGCTCCGCCGCAATAAGGTCATCCCACCAGTCTTCTTCATAATTTTCCATGCTTTATTCCATCGCTGATAATGAAAATTATTAAACGGGCGGAAAATTGAAAGTCAAGCTTTTCTGAAAAATCAAAATTCAGGAATAAAAAAAAATGGCCGCACGAACGCGGCCCTTGGTTATCATCGAGATGGATGTCATTGTTGGAGTCCTCTGGGCACAGAGTGGTTGTTCACCCTGCGCAAAAGGTTGAGGGCGTAGCCTTGGCGGGCTGTCTTGAAAACACATTCAAGCAATTGCACGTCCAATTCGGGGGTGGTCTTCCCGTGTCCAATCTTGCAGTCATAACGCTGCAAGATAAGAGCATCCCAGGTGACGTTGCCGTCCGGCGCGTGATTGGACAGGTGACAGAACCCACGCGCTACCCACTGTGCTTTTTCCAACAGTTCATCACCATCTACAATGATGTGGCTGAACGCCGCGCAAAATGCCTCTTCAATGTCTTTGTTGGTGTCCATATTAAAAGCTCCACTGTTCGTCGGTGAAGTCCTTATCCGACACTGTAATAAGAATGGGTTCGCCGTCGGCAACCTTGGGTGTATCAATCACGGATGGAGCGATTTTTGTGGGCGCACGCACAATGATTTCGCCGGTTGGAAGCTCCCAGGACAGATCCGCAGGAATGCGTGCGCGCACACAATTGACCTGGATCCCATCAATACGCTTTGTGTCTCCACGCACGGACTGTGGCCGTTCAAACCCTGGCATTTGCCAAAAGCGCGTCCAGAATTGTGCCGGACTCAAGACATGACGGCCATCGCCCTCAGAGAATTTGGCGTATGAGTTGTAGATATCGCTCTTAGGTGTCAATGTGCTTGCGTCAGGAACAATTCCACAGTAATCACGCCACGCGCCCACACAGTCGTTCTTGCTGCGAATTGACTGTTTAAAGATCTTCGTTGCTTCGGGCCATTCATCTTCGGGCAGAAAACCGCCGCGTTTAACAATGCGACTGATACCTTCCAACAGCCAGTCCAATACGATGTGCGCTTCATCTTTCAGAATGCGCTCCGCAAGATTTGGGACTTTGATGTATGTTCCATGCCGTTGATTCCACTTGACCACGCACAAGCGGCGGTACACACCGTCGGTTGCATCGCTAATCATTGGCTCATAGTTGGAACTGACGATGTGGCAGGACGTGTTCACGAACTCAATCATGTCGCGATACAAGAACTTTGCAGTCAGCAGATCACCCCCGCTGAGCGCTTTGAAAGCTTCTTGATTGATACCTCGCGCCCCATTCGTCACTTCTGGTGTGAAGATCAAGCTGGCGTTCACGCAACTGGCGAGCGCTTGAGGGTCACCACACTTATCCAGCCAGATTTGCGCCGTGCGATGGTGGAACCCACGAATGATGGACGACATCACACCTTTGCCATTGCCACCTGTTCCCACCCACCACCAGACCAATTGATGCGGCCCAGGAATGAGCGTGAGAGCACACTGTTCTTGCACCAATGCACAAATATCCGGGTCCGGCAATGCGCTGGCAAGGAAGCGGCCAAACAACGAGTTGGATGGAACAGCGTGAGGTGTGTGTTGCTTGTTGTACGTCGTGCTGACAGTCGCGTTAACTCCAAACATGAGGCCCAGTTTTTTATCGGCGGGGAGAACGGTCACGGCCCCATCTTTGCCCACGTGCAGGTAGCCATTTTTCGCGGCAATAACAATCTTGTCTGCATCCAACTTAGGCAGTGGATCAAGCATGTTTGTGGCAAATTTAAAGCAATCCGTTGCAGCCGAATTTGTAGCCTTGTCGGGCATATGCTTGAACAGGAAATCGGTTGCCATTGCCGTTCCATCTGCCTGGGTAACGGTGTCCCAAAATACACCGTTCCATTTGTATGCCATACCGTTGGCTCGTGCCCAATCTCCACACGCGCCGCTGTTGATGTAGTTCACCCAATTCCATGCGGGTGTATTAGATGGGATGATGTTCGCGCTGTTGATCTTCTTAATCTTCGGCTGAGCGGTTTTTGGAGCCGCCTGTTTGCCGATGGAAGCTGGCGGGGTTGACACCACAGCGTTATTTGATACGTTGGTTTTGGACATGAATTTCTCCTATAGTTTTACCTCATTGAAAACCGCTCGGCTGCAACCGCGCGGTTTTTTTATGCGTTTTGGACTTCGTTGAACAACCAGTTGTTACCAACAGCCAAATCCGTGAGTTCCCGGATGTATTCGGAAACGGTCATCCCACTGCGCTGCGCCATCTCTTCCAGTCGCGCCAATTTCTCTTGATCAAAGCGGAACGTGCGGTTGATTTTTTGTGGCCGCGCGCGGCGGCGGTACGGCTTGCGCTTTTTGTTGAATTTGAATTGCAGTACCTCACCCATGTGTTACCTCCAAAAAATCTGTTGTGTTATTTAGTTGTAATTAACTTTTGCATCTTGTCAAGCATATTTTGTATTGCAAAATTCGCAATCTTACTGCCGCAGGGGTTTTGGATGTTTTTTGCAACTTTTATTCATCCAATTTCAACCGCAGGTCGGGTTGTTTTTATCGCCGCTTTTTAAAAACCCCTTCAAAGCCTTATGGCGTAAGGCTTTGAAGGTGATTTCATCTGAATTTTGCAATACAAAATATGCCGTGAGTAGGGCTTTGAGTAGGGCTTGAGTAGGGCCTTTTGGAGCTACCCTACTCAGCCAGAACCGTTGGTATATATAGGTTTAACCTATTTTGAGTAGGGTGAGTAGGGTAAAACATAAAAAAGTTTCCTCTGGGAATGCTTTTTTGGTGTTTTTTTTGTATTTTTCTATAAATAATTTATCAACACCCACCCTACTCACCTACTCACCCAATTAAGCCTTACTCCCGCAAGGGTTTCAGTGAGTAGGGGTGTTGCGAATCACCCCTACTCATTCAATAATTTGTATTGCGTTTTTTATGAAACTAAGCAATTAAGATCCAGTTGATATTCAAGTATCATTACATCCGGCGTTTACCAAAGCTTGTGTCACCACAAGACTCAACCTGATCCATAATTTTTCGTGACAATCGCTCGCTCAAGATTTTCTGCGCCTCATCAGTGCAGTAAGAGTCTGCAATCTGCTCTGGCGTGAAACCGTAATCATCCAGAGCATACAGATCTGCGCCATTATCCAAGAGGAAATTGATTGTCTCGCTCTCAGGAAACAAGAACGCAGCATGCAACGGGGTGTAACCGCAATAGTCGCAATGCAAGTTGACATCAGCTCCGTACGAAATCAGCAACTTCATTGTCTTGATATCCCGCTGCCTCACTGCCATATGCAAAGCGGCGTGACCTGGGAAATCCATGTCACTCAACGACGCGCAAGTATTTGGATCCACCCCCATTTTGAGAACATCCTCAAGCTGCCACTGATCAATGCGGGTGCAGTAGTGAACCATTGTGTAGCCACAAGAAAATACAATGTTTGTGTTCGCCCCGTATCGAACCAAAATCTCCAACGACTCCATTTTCTTGCACTTGAAAGCTAGCTCCACAAGACTGCGAAGGTCACCTTCTTTGTAGTAGGTTGAATCTGGGTCAACGCCGAGCTTCAACCTTTCTTCAAGCAGATCCAATTTCCCCTTCACAACAGCAAGTCCCAGGACCGACTTGCCGCGCTTGTTGTAGTTCTCCATTTCATATCTCCACATTTGCCCGCTGGGCGACAGGGAAATGTTGACAATGGCGAATAGATTTCTCCACATAAAAAAAGCCCCCAAATTGGGGGCCGAAAAGGACTGCAAGGGACAACTAGGGACTGGGGCTTAACACCGCCTATCTCAGTGCTTGCGCGAGGACGTTTCTTTCGTGCAAAGCAATACGCTCTTGCACTTTGGCGCGCTGTTGTTGTTGCTCATCGAACAACATCTGCTGTGCTTCGATCATCAGATCTGTGCTGCTCCACTGCAGCTCGGTGAGCAATTCAAAAATACCGTCAACAACCGTGTTGTCGTCCAATTTGGTGGCGTGGTCCACGATGACCCCATTCGCCACCTGGAACGCATGAAGATGCACACTGGGCATCACAGGATGTTGGAGCCATGCGTCCACATCGCTCTTTCTGTAGCGCACTGGTGAAGTGGACCAACGCTCTTCGGTGCGTGCTGGACGCTCCCCAATGGGCGGTGGTGGCATCCCTTGGTTGCGCAGGCGCTGCAATGTCTTGGTGCTGACTTGCATCAACACAGCGGCTTGCGCTGCGGTGAGATGGAGATCCCCAGGCGCTTGGGCTAACGCTTGGCGCTGCTGTTCATCAACCTTCGCCACCACCGCCTCCAATGTGACTCATCAGTTCGTTATGCTGGACTTGTACGCTGTACAGTTCGTCTCGATCTGTAATATGCACGGGCTGGTGTTGGTCGGCGTATGGCGTGATGTTCAGTTCGCTCATCCATTAAATCTCGCTTATTTGGATTTCCACACCAATCTCTTGGATCTCATCCAAAATCATATTGAGGCTACCTATTGTTGAGCCCATCTTTCCCTTTAGACTGTCTTTTCTTTGAACGGTCAAGGCATTGGAAAAGTTTTCCAATATCCAATTGCGCCTGCGGCGGATATCGTCACTATCCAATGCCATTAAGCGCTCGTTGAGAGGATGGAACAACCGTCTGAGCTCTTGAAAGCGCGTGTGTGCGAATTTTGTGTACGTGGTGTTGGCTGAGCGCTGGTTCATTAGCCGAGCTTCCTCAACCATCCTTTTGAAGTCACGCACATCACGATACAAAAGCCTTAGTTCTTCAACTGAAAGCTTCCGCACCTTCTTTTTTTCATTTCGCTCGTCAACAAAGAGCATTCCATCACTCATAGCTCTTAATCATCCTTGGCGTGTCCCAGCCCTGCGAGCGCCTCAACCAAACACATCTTTGAGCGTTCGGCACGGCGGGCGTAGTCTTCTTGACGGAGTTCCTCACGCACTGTCCAAGCATCATTCCGGAGCGCTTGGGCACCCTGCGCGTATCCAATGGAGTCGCATACCTGAGCGAAAAATCGAGCATTGATCACAAAACGGATGCGTGGGCCAACCTGGGAGCGTCGGCGACCGGCCTTGGCCACAACCGGCACCATCACCGTTTCGGGCGTGGGATCGAGTATTTCTGCCAGGTCTTCCAGCGGCAGCTGCCAGTGTCCGTCAATCTTTCGGGCACCGGGGTAACGGCCACTCTTCATGCCCTCGCGGATCTTCTGCAACACGCCCCGAGAGTTGGAGTTGCGACCGAGAACAACCGCCACTTCCTCCGGGGTCAACGCATGGCGTTTGGGCCAGTCTCGACGCAGGTTTTCCAACGCTGTTTTGCTCATATCCAGACAGTAGCAGCGGACCTAGGCTGGGGCAAACGACTGGGGCAAAAAGGGGGTGTTCGTGGGTGTTTAAGGGTGTCTTATGGTGTTCGACTGAAGGCGGACAAACAACGCTCGACACGCTTAATTCTTTGAAATTAAAAGACTTTTCCTACCAGCCCGAACTTGCCCCAAAAAAGAGTTGACCTTAGGAGGGGGACGCTCTATCCAGCTGAGCTACGGGGCCATTGGCAGCGGGCAAGGATACCGCGTCTGGCTGAATGGACCAACCCGCCCAGCGCCGCCAATGCAGTCGGTCCCGTTATCCTTTGCGACTCCCCCGCTCCAGCAGCACTGTCGCCACATGATGATTGTCTGGGAGGGCCTGTCCGCAATCGGCGACAGCCGTGCCCTTCTACCTTTGGTTACCGTACTGGCGGTGTTCCTGCCAGCCATGCATCGCCCCCTGCTGAGGCGTTGGACAGTGGCCATCATCGCCGTGGCCGGGGCGACCCTGGCCAGCAAGATCGCATTCATGGGCTGGGGCCTGGGCGTGGAGTCGCTGGACTTCACCGGCATTTCCGGTCATGCTGCCATGTCCAGTGCGGTGTACCCGGTCGCGCTGTGGCTGCTGGCATCCGGCCGCAGCCAGCGGGCTTGGAACTGGGCCCTGGCGGGCATGATGCTTGCAATGGCGATCGCCATCTCGCGTTTCCCACTGAAGGCTCATTCCCCGTCCGAGATTCTCAGCGGACTTGGCCTCGGCATCGTTGCGTCCATTTGGGTTCTGCGCCGATCACAGGCACTGGGGCAAA
This sequence comes from Stenotrophomonas sp. STK17_22, assembly GCF_051983905.1. Taxonomy (NCBI): domain Bacteria; kingdom Pseudomonadati; phylum Pseudomonadota; class Gammaproteobacteria; order Lysobacterales; family Lysobacteraceae; genus Stenotrophomonas; species Stenotrophomonas sp. STK17_22. The sequence continues at coordinate 2,061,539 of NZ_CP197010.1, read as the reverse complement.
CCTTGGCTGTGCGTATCCGCACTGTGGTCCTGGCCATCGTGGCCGCGATTGGCTTGCCATTTCTGCTGGCAGACCTGCACACGCATGATCTTGTGAAAGCCGCTGCAAAGGCTCTGTCCGGTCGTGAGCGCGCACTGGATCGTCACGACCTGCGCAACCATGCATCGCCGACCGATCAGCGTTACTGACATGAGATGCAACAAGCCTTGACAGTCAACGTTCAGCAACCGAACATGGCGCCAGAATTTTCCCTGACGGAGCAGGCCTCCCCATGTTCAAGAAGACGATCGCAGTTGTGGCCCTGGCGGCCTTTTCCGCCTCCCCGATGATGAGTTTCGCGCAGGAAGCGCAGGCCGTTGCTGGCGCGCAGTCTTCCGCGGAAGCAGGTGCGGCTGAAGTTGCCGGTGCTGAAGCGGCGGGCGTCTCGACCGCTACCGTGGTGGGCACCACCGTGATTTCAGTGGCAGCGGCGGCCGTGGCCTACAGCGTCGGCGGCGACAGCACCAGCGGCAGCAATGATGGCGGCGGCGGCACCGATCCCGGCGGCCCGGGCCCGGGCGGCCCCGGCACCGGTGGTACTGGCGGCACCGGCGGCACCGGCGGCACCGGCGGCTGATCGAAGCACCGTGTAGCACACAAGCCCTCGCCGGGCGCGACCCGGCGGGGGTTTTTTATGCCCGCCAGAATCTCATTATCATGAACAAGACAAACCTTCACTTTCTTGCCGCTGCACTTGCCGCGCTGACATTGTCCAGCTGCGCGCTTGCACCGGGCCAGCATCTGCGCCGCAGCGACGTGGCCATTGACCGCCGCAGCGGCGACGGCCAGCTCGATATCGTCACCATCACCCCGAAGCTGATCGCACAGGAAAATGCCGCTCGTGCGCAGAAGTCGCTGCCAGCCGCGCTGTTCGACTACCAGCCCGGACCCTACAAGGTGGGTGCCGGCGACATCCTGTATGTCACGGTCTGGGATCATCCGGAACTGACCGTTCCGGCGGGCCCTCAGCAGCAGGGCTCGCTGGCAGGTCGACTTGTGCAGAGTGATGGCACATTGTTCTACCCGTACATCGGCAAGGTCGTTGCGACGGGCAAAACACCGATGGAGCTCCGCGAGGAGATCAGCAATCGCCTGTCCAAGTACGTGGAATCGCCGCAGGTAGACGTGTCAGTTCTCACCTACGGCAGTCAGCGCGTCTGGGTGACGGGCGCCGCACAGCGATCCTCGCCGATCGCGCTCAGCACTTCGCCCCTGACCCTGGCGGACGCCATCAGTCAGGCCGGCCTGGACAACCTGCAGGCCGACCTGTCGGGCATACAGCTCAGTCGCGAAGGCACGACCTACACCATCAACCTGGAAACCCTGGCCCGCGCGTTTGGCGGCCGCCAGTTGCTCCTGAAGGATGGTGACTCGATCTTCGTGCCCTATCTCGATCGCAAGGAAATCTTCGTGGTCGGCGAGGTCAATCAGCCGGGCGCGTACAGCTTCCGCACAGGCGACGTGTCGCTGAACCAAGCGCTCGGCCGGGCACGAGGCATCCTGCAGCAGACCGCAAACGGCAACGCTGTCTACGTCATTCGCGGCAGTGCTGACCTGCAGCAGGAGCCCTCTATGGTCTACCAGCTGGAAGCACGTTCGCCGACCGCGTTCGCCGCCGGCAGCCAGTTCCACCTGGAGCCAGGCGACGTTGTGTTCGTCGGTGCCGCCGGCGTGAGCCGCTGGAACCGCTTCGTGAATCAGCTGCTGCCCTTCACCAATATCCTGTACAACGCCGCACGTACCGGAACCGAAGTCAGGGACAACTGATATGGCGCGCAAGGATGCGGCCAGACATCGGTCGACGCAGCGTGTGCCCGGTGCGCTGCTGTCGGCCGCTGTCGGGGCTCTACTGCTGGCAGGCTGCACCACTGGCAGCCGCTCCACGGCTGATACCTTCCGCCTGATAACCCATCGCCCGGCACAGGCGACCGTCGAAAGCGTGGCCAGCAACCGCTTCCCGCAGATGCAGGTGGAGACACCTGAAATCGAGGCTGTCGCGGTGCTGGGCTACATCGATGGAGGCCGCCAGCAGTGGTATGCAGGTACGTACGCCGTGTTCGAAATGGACCGCAATGGCTTGCTGTTGGGCGGTAGCGGCCTGGGTGAGGAGTGGCGTGCGCGCATCGAAGGCCCCTCCCCCTTCGACAACCTGCTTGCCGTGACCACACCCGTGACGTTGCAGCGCCGCTATGACTGGGTGCCTGCTTACCAGGTCAACGTGGCCGTGACCGGCACCCTGAGCAAGGGGGCACTGGAGCAAGTAGAGATCCTGGGAACGCGGCGCACCCTGCAACGATTCGAGGAGCAACTCCAGGGCGGCGGCATGCACGGCCGCAACGTCTACTGGGCCGATCCGACCACGGGCTTCATCTGGAAGAGCCGCCAGCACCTGGACCCGGGCCGTGTTGCAGAGCTGACCCAGCTCAAACCCTATCGCCCGGCCAAGGATTGAGCCATGAAATTTCGACTTTCCAACGCGGCGATCATCGCTGCGCTGTTTGCCACGAGCTCCGCACAGGCAACTCCGGTGCGCTTCGAGGGAGCCAGCGAGGCAAGCGGCATGCGGGACTTGCCTGCCAACGCCCGTCTCGCCGACGCTCTGCTGCAGGCTCGCCCTCGACCTGACGCCTACCTGCTGGGCACCAGCTTCGAGCGCCCGCAGGCGATGGAAGAACAGGTGCGCCTTCGTGCCGGCCTGCAGTACGGCGCAGAGCAGCTTGCAGACTCCAGCGACGCAGAGACCTCAGCCTTGGCGCAGACGCTGATGGACTGGTTGGCCGCACACCCTGCGACCGGACGGAAACCCATAGCCGGTACAGCGCGACTGATCCAGGTGCAACCGGCCAACAACCCGGTACTCGCCGCCGGCGATACGCTGCGGCTCCCGCTTCAGCCACGCACGATCACTGTCATGGGCGCAGTTGGCCAAGCCTGCGTGCTGCGACACGCCCCGCAGCGCGACGCACGTGACTACCTGCGTGACTGCAATCCCAGCAGACTTGCCGACCGCAACGATATCTATGTGATCCAGCCAGACGGCCGCGTCCAACAGCTTGGCATTGCACTGTGGAACCGCGCCGACCCGCAGGCCATCGCCGCCGGCGGCACGCTATTCGTGCCCCTGCGCGCCCAGCTCATCAAGCGCATCGATCCGCTGTTCAACAGAGATTTCGCCGCGTTCATCGCCACCCAGCCTGTCAGCCCGTGATGACCCAGTCCCGCCTGCCCCCGCGCCTGCTCCGCCCCGCCAAGCTCACGTTGAGCGCGCTCGCCCTGTCTCTTTCCTTCGCTCTGCATGCCCAGGAAGCACCGCCCGCCACGGCCAATGAGTGGGGCGGCATAGGCCTGCTGCAGACACCGACCGCGCGGATGGCGCACGATGGAGACCTGAACTTCACTGCGTCCTACAACGCACCTTACGCGCGCTACAACCTCACACTACAGCCACTGCCATGGCTGGAAACGTCTTTCAGGTACATAAACGTCAACAACCTCCTGTATGGCAGAAGCGTGGCGGGCGACCAGCACTACAAAGATAAATCGATCGACTTCAAGCTGCGGCTGTGGAAGGAATCGCGCCTTCTGCCCGAAGTCGCCTTTGGTGTGCGGGATCTCGGCGGCACGGGCTTTTTTTCGAGCGAGTACGTCGTTGCCAACAAGAATTTCGGACCGATTGACGCATCCCTCGGCTTTGCGACGGGCTATCTCGGTAATCGCGGTGACTTTTCCAACCCGCTCGGAGCGATCGACAATCGCTTCAAGGACCGGCGGCCAATTGCAAACAGCGACATCATCCAGGCCGGCAAGTTTGGCCTGAGCAACATGTTCAAGGGACCGGTCGGTATCTTTGGTGGCATCACCTACCAGACGCCGATGGACGAGTTGTTACTGAAGGTCGAGTACGACGGCAATGACTATCGTCGCGAGCCTCGTGGCAACAACCTGCGCCAACGCGCGCCGATCAACGTTGGCGTGGTCTACATTCCCAGCCCCAACGTCGAGTTGACCGCAGCATGGGAACGGGGTGACGCCGCCATGTTCTCGCTTACGCTGCGCGGCAACCCAGGAAATGCCCCAGCGGCACCCAAGCCGTTCGACCCGCCACCTCAGCGCCTGCTGCCCGGGCCCTCCACTGCCGCCCAAGGCACGATCACCACGCCCGCGGCGGAAGCCCTAGACTGGGGCGCGGTCACCAGCGAACTGCAGCGCAACGCCGGCTTCCGCGTTGAACGCATCTCCCGCCGCGGCGACGAGCTGTACATCGACGGCTATCAGACCCGTTACCTGCATGCTTCCAAGGGCTTGGGGCGGGCCACACGCATCCTCGCCAACGCAACCGACGACGACTACAACTGGTACACCCTGCGCACCACCCGCGTGGGCATGCCCATCGCCGACCTGTCGATCAACCGTGAGGCGTTCGCGGGGTACCTCGATGGCACGGTCAGCGAGGATGTTCTGCGCCGCAGCACCGAACTTCAGGCGCCAGACATGCGTGCGCGCGAGACGCTTTACACGCCCAAGCGCTCCCCGTTCGGCGGAGGCTTCAACATTGGTTATCGACAGAATCTCGGCGGTCCCGACGGATTCATCCTGTACCAGGTGGCCGCCAACTATTCGGGCAGCCTGTTCCTGCGTGACAACATCTGGCTGACCGGCACCGTCAGTGCCGACATCACCAACAATTACCACAAGTTCAAGTACAACGCACCGAGCCGGTTGCCACGCGTTCGCACGGATATCCGCCAGTATCTCACCACGTCCGACGTGATGTTGCCGAACCTGCAGGCAAACATCGCCGGACGACTGGCACCAGACCTTTATGGCATAGCCTATGCGGGCTATCTGGAGTGGATGTATGCCGGTGTCGGCGGCGAACTGCTGTACCGGCCCAGCGGCGAACACTGGGCGGTGGGCGCCAACCTCAATCGTGTGCAACAGCGCGACTATGATCAACACTGGGGCCTGCGCGATTACCGGATCACCACCGGCCACGCCACGCTTTACTATGCTTTCGACGCGCGCGAGCGCATCATAGGCTCACTCTCGGTCGGCCAATACTTGGCTGGCGACAAGGGCGCCACCCTGGATATCGCCCGCGTATTCGACAACGGCGTAACGATGGGCGCCTACGCGACCAAGACCAACGTCTCGGCCCGCGACTTCGGCGAAGGCAGCTTCGACAAGGGCATCTACTTCAGCATTCCGCTAGACGGTTTCCTGCCCCGCTCCACGCGCGGCCGTGCTGCCTTCAACTGGAACCCGCTGATCCGGGACGGCGGCGCCATGCTCGGGCGCAAGTACGGCCTGTACGGCATGACAGGTGACCGCGACGAACGCTTCTTCTACGACAACCTGCGCGCGATAGAAGATTGATGGCATTGCCTGAGCCGTCCGGCGACCCCGGCTGTCCACGAAGATACGGTCGGACAAGGGTGGCCGACATCATATTGGTCGCGCCGTCCTACTTCGATTCTGGCCAAGCCACGCCCAAGGCTGCCCCTGTGCTGTAGAACAGGCAACAGCCCGTTACAGCCATCAAAGGACGTAAAGGAATCTGATGTCGCGATACTTGATCGCGAGCTTGGCGAGCACATAGCGCGCATAAAGCCACGAGAGCATCCGCGCCAGTGGTCTCCGTTCGAACACGACGGGCCACGAACTTATCAAGGACCGGATACGCCAGAGCATTCCGTCTGCGGGCATGTCCGACCAGAGCGCGGTGTCGTGGCGAATCACCGAGGGCATGACTACGAGCTGCCGCTCATTGTCCGCAAAGTCAATCATGAAGCGCGTGTCTATCCCATACAGGGTCAAGCGCTCGTCAAATCGCGGCTGCTGCAGGTAGCCAGAGCGAATCACCATTCCACTGGAGATCGCAAGAACATTCTTTGGGGACCGGACGCCTTGTTGCGGAGCGCTTTCATGCTTCCCCTTGAAAACACGGAGGCGCCCCGGGCTGACGCACCTGCCATTGGACTCCACGACAGGCAGGAACAGGCTGCAGTCCGGGTTGCTTGAAATCTCACGATCCAGAATCCCAAGGAAATCATCCGGCAGCATCGAGTCCTGATCAAGAATCAGAAGCAGGTCGCCCGGCAACTGTGTGCTGACCGTGTTGTAGACCTTTGCCAGGCCGAAATTCTCCGGGCATGCAATGTAGCTCCGATCGAATCCGGAAAGATCCAGGCCCGAGATTGAATCGGCGCCAAATGAATCGGGGCTGTTATCCCAGACCACGACACGCCCACCGAATCCCGCCGGGCGACGAAGTATCTCACCAAGAGACTGCAATGTCGGCGAGTCCTCTGGCGCCATCCGATAGAGCACGACAAGGATGACAAGGGTGGCAGATGGTCTCAACACAGATCTTGATCCATCGCGCGAGCCGCATCGGCACCACGCTGATGCCCATGCGAGAACGCCAAAAGCAACTCTTCGTACCGAGCTAGAATCTGCGTCCAGGTGAATGCCTCCTGATGACGGGATTTCGAAGCCACCGACATGGCGCCTAGCTGCGTCGTGTCTGCTTCAATCTCGTCCAGCAACGCAGCAAATCCAGGAGCGCCATCAAAGTAGCGCGCCCCATCGCCCGCAACCCAGCGATTGAAGAGATTGTCATGTGCAATGACCGGATTCGACGCGCCAAGCGCCTCCACCAGAGACGGATTTGTGCCACCCACTTGGTGGCCGTGGATGTACGCACCACTGAAGAATCGAAGCGCTTGAACGACCTTTTTGTCGTAAATCGCCCCAAGAAACACCACACCTTCTCCAGCCGCCTCGAGGACCTTCCGATGGTAATCGTTGTCCCGGTCATACTTACCCAGGATCACGAGCTTCCGTTCACGCGGAGCACGCGAAAACCCTTCAACGATCTCCAAGAGCGAATTCTCAGGCTCAGGACGCGCGATAACGGTGTAGTAACTGCCCGGAACGAGTCCAAGCGAAGCGACAACCGACGGATCAGCCGATTCAATCCTTTCGCCGCCATAGGCTATCGTGGTGATCTTGCTGCGCCTTACACGTGTGGAGAGATGGTCCTTGATCCGGGGATGATCGGCAATGAGGTGGTTTCCGAGCCAGCAGCCGAAGCGCTCATTGATCCAGAACCACGCCTTTGCCACCGGCCCCCACTTCGCACGTGCCCACTCGATGCCATCCATGTTGATGACATTGACGACACCGCGCAATCGCAGGAACACGGAGAACACTGCTGTGTTATAGCCAAGTGTCAGGCACAAACCCTTCGTCCGGACCGCATGCAGCGTCGACTTGAGATCAAAGAGTACTGTTCCAGCCGGACCGGAAACCGAGACCGGGATCCGAACTCGGCGGATCCCATGCCACTCGTCCTCGAAAACAGGGCCCGTGCCCTCTTCCTGGCAGTACACGACAACACGCCAGCCACGATCTGCCAGATGGATGGCCAGCTGCTCGGCAAAGGTTTCAAATCCACCATGGGCGGCAGGAATACCTCTGATTCCTAGAATTTTCAGCTCTGTTCCAGACATGCAGTTGCCCCAAATTCCTTGAACAGTTCACGAACTTCACGTGCATAGGATTCCGCCGAGAAGTGCGACATGAAGGCTTCACGCGCAGCAGAACTCATCGCGCAATACCCATCGCTCCCATGTTCTGGAAGGTGGCGAAGTACGGTGGCCAGGCTTTGCACGCTTCCTGGATCGAAGAGGCAGCCACTGGCGCCATCCGTAATGATTTCTAATAGGCCTCCATGGGCGGCAGCTACTACAGGCTTTCCAAATGACATTCCCTCAATCGCCACCCGCCCGAATGGCTCGGGCCGCGTCGAAGGTACCACTACGTAATCGGCCCATCGATAGTGCATGCCCGGATCATCACAGAATTCGAAAAATTCGACATTCACATTATCCGGCAGATCACGCGCCTGCGCCCTTAGCTCATCGACGATGTGCAACTGGGACGGAATCGATGAACCCACTATGCGAATGGATACCTCGCGCTCCAGTATCGCCGCCGCGTCCAGCAGAAGCCCTTGGCCTTTCCAGGCATTTATCCTTCCAATGACGAGGATACGCAGCTGGTCCGCACTCCGTCGCTTGCACGCCGCAGCGGAAACGTAGTCCTGCGGCGAATCCACTCCGTTGTAAAGCACTCGCCCATCCAACCCAAGTGCCTTCCTGGTTGCGTTTGAGTTGAAAACCAGCTCGGCCCGACAAATCCGGAGCAGCACACGGAAGAAAACCGCCTCAAGCGGGCGTGGGATCTCCCTGACGTGCACGATCAGACGCTTGCTGAACATGCCGCCGGACAGGATTGCCGACACACAGACCAGAGTATTTACGTAGATCACATCGCCGCCGCCGAGCTTACGCCTGAGGGCGGTGACGCCCCGCCAAAGCGCAGCCAGGAACCTCAGGGGCGAGCGGAGCTCTGAACGTCGCAGGTATCCATCCGGAACCAGGTCAACATTTGCTCCGATCGACCGTAGATGTTCAGTCAGCGGCCCCTCATCAGGCAGCACTACGCAAACCTGGAGCGGACTACCTGCATTTTCGATAATGGCCTCAATTGCCGAAAGGAAACTCCGGTCAGATCCATACATCTCCGAACTCTGATGTACCGCGAGCATCTTCATTCAAGCGCCACTCCGAGCCGAGGCAACACCAGCCATCGCACGAGGCGGGCAATCCGACTCTGCCGTTGACGCTCTGCCGATCCGCATCGACATCCTTGATCCCGCAAACAGCAACATCCATATCACCTGATAGTAAAGAGAACCTGAAACGTGCTGGAAGCTACAGATTACCAGCATCGGAATCACCGACGAAAACATGAATCCACGCAACATCGTGTCGCCTGGCGGCTTCCATTTCGCCATCCTACCGCCGAAAGAGCGCCAGAAAACACGCAGCACGTAGATGAGCCACGCGGCGAAAATTATGCCAAACGTGAGGAATCCATAGATGTAGTAAGAGTCGAACTTGCTTCTGAACGACCCCACACCATGCCCCGCCGCAATGAAGTTCTGGACCAGGAACGCGTACTGCGGGATTCTGCCCTGCACAGAAGCATCGAACGCGGACGCGTGGAACATCAGTGCCCAGGCAAAGACGACTACGGCGCCAACACCAATTGAGATTGCAATGCCTGCCTTGAACCGACCGCCATCGCGGGCGGAGAAGCAGATGACATGCAAAGCGATCGATACAAGGACTATGATCAGAGACGCCCGTACCTGGCTGACATACACGCCCCAGGCACAGAGAATCATCAGAGCGCCCCAGCCAACCGAGGAGAGAAGCCGTCCCCGGCGAATAAGATCCGACGATCGGCAATAGAAATAGAAGCAGGCAAGAGCAGCCGAATAGGAGAACTGCAAGGCACTGGCAAACACGCCGGAAGATCGCAGGTTTCCATCGCGAACAATCTGGTACTCCATCAACCTCGATTCGAAATCGCTATCAGCACGAAGCGCCTCCTGCAACAGGAAGTCATAACGCCAAGTGGATTCGAAATCGCCGGAGAAGGTGTAGTACTGAAGCACCGCGAAGGCCGAGTTGGCAGCGATGGCGATGGCCAGGAATGACATCAGCCTGCCGACACGCCTCTCGTCAAGAAGTCCAGCGTTAACCAAAAGAATCGCCAGAATGATTGGAAGGATAGAGCCTCTCCAATCGAGTGAGGCCAGCAGGAACCCATTCATGATGCTTCCGTAGAGCAGAAGTAACAGAGTGGCACCGATCATGACGACGACCTTTCTGTCGATTGTGCGACGCGATGCAGCAGATGCACCAATGGCAAGCACGAGCGTGATCAACAGCATTTCCTTGAACGACTTCGCCAATGTTCCTGTAGCCGTGTCGCCCAACCTGAACAGATAGTTCGAATAGTCGATGATCATGTAGAACGCGAGCAAACCATAAGCTGCGACACCACGCATGTTCCGCGTGAATACGGTCAGCGAAGCCACTATCGACAGAAAAATTACAATCGCGTACACGTCAGACTCCCGTCTTGGCAACTAGCAGCTTTCGTGCGCGACCAACCAGCAGCGCACGCGCCGAAGGCACCAGCACCATGCACAGCAAACAGTAGACAATCGAACCAGAGAGAACCACTGAAACAAGCCAAAGCAGACTGGAACCCGAGCTGGACAGGCCCGCACCAAATACCAAGACCAGCGCAAGCACCATGAGAAGTGCGCAGACCGCTGATCGCCCCATCACGAACAGCATCCTGGCGAAACCTGCGCCGACGGTGCGTGTGCAGACGGCCATCACAAGGACAAAATTGATGACGTTTGCATACAGGTAGAATTCCGCCATCCGCTCAACTCCATAGGGAGCTGCCATAACGAAGGCTCCTACCTGAAGAAACGCACCAATGCATCCAAGACGCAGCAGCAGTCCTGGCTTGTTCGTGGCCATGAACACGACTCCGGAGATGCTCATCACCGACTGCAGAAACCCGGTCGGGGCGAACCACTTCAACAACTCCGATGTCAGTCCCCACTGCTCACCAAAGACCATGCCTATCACCTGCTCCCTGATCAGGTAGAGGCCCGCCATCATCGGCGCTACGACCAGAGAAATCGTCTCCACGACGGCAAGGTATGGTGCCCGCAGGGACTCGCCTCTTCTCAGCCGATCAGCGAGTACAGGGAAAAGCGACCTGGTCGCGACAAATGTCAGGCTCTGCAGTGGGAACAGCATGATGCGATACGCCAACGAATAGGCGCCCAGGATGGATGCCGAATAGAGTCGCCCGATGATGAGCCCATCAGCGTTTCGCGAGAAATAGTTCACGATGTTGAAGCCAACAACGCCCGCACTGAACGACAGCACCTCTCGATATCGACCGGACTCGGCCCGTGTCATTGGGCCCGGCCTCCAGGGAGATGCAAACATCATCTGCACCACGCTCAGGATTCCGGTAACGAGAACCAGTACGACGAGACTGAATACACCGGCACCAGCAAGAGCTGCCACAACAGATGCGATCGCCCCGGTCAAATTGGCGATCACTTCGATGCGTGCAAGCTTTTTGAACGCTGACTCGCGTTCGAGGAGAGCCTGATTTACCGCAATCAGGCCCGATAGCGGAAATGAGAGACCCAGCAGAACAAGAACAGGCGTAAGCGCCGACTCGCGGAAATAGGCGCTAACCAAGGGCGAGCTTGCGGCGATGATGGTGCCGACCGCCAGCGAGCTCACCAAGGAAAGCCGGAACGCCGTATTCATGAGGCCTGAGGTCAGTTCAGCCCTCTGGATGATGACCGCAGTCACACCCATGTCCCGGAAAAGCATCGCAAACGCGGTAACGATCCCTGCCATGGCGATGACGCCGTACTCGGCAGGGGGTAGAAGCTTGGCCAGAACGAATGCGATGACCACCTGCGCAGCGATCTTGGACAGCTGGGACAGCGCGACCCAGCGCGCATTACCAAACGCATTCATCCGACACGCCCGCGGAGAGCGCGATCGGAAGAGTGGGTGCGCTTGCTGGCGCATGGCAAAGCCATGCGCCGCGCGGGCGGGCGCAGCGGGTGACGACTCCACGGTTCGCAGCAGGCGTCAGTCACCACCGCGCGTGCGGGGCAAGCATCGTACTTCCTGCAGCGCTTCACCTTGCCCGGATCAGCTGCACTTACCATAGCCTTGGCCTCAGTCCGCGGACTTGTACTCGTAGTAGCCGTAGCTGTAGTAGCCCGTCGCACGCCGCTGGACAGCATTGAAGATGGCGCCCTTGATTCGAACGTTGTTCTGCTCGAACCGCCGCTTTGCCAGCGCCAGCTCCTTGGCCTGATTCAGACCGAAGCGCGCAACCATCAGACAGGTACCTGCATGGTGAGCAATGATCGCCGCATCGGTCACCGCCAGAATCGGCGGCGTATCGATGATCACCAGATCGTATTGGCCCGCCACCGACTCCAGCACGCGCGTGAAGTTCGAATGCATCAGCAGCTCAGACGGATTCGGAGGCACATCTCCGCGCGCGATGAAGCTGAGATTCTCGACACCCGGCAGCGCACGGAGAACTTCGGACATCTGCGCCTTTCCGACAAGAAGGTCAGACAGCCCCGGCGTTTGGGGTACCCCCAACGCCTTGTGCAAGGTCCCTTTGCGCATGTCCGCATCGATGATCAGCACTTTCTGGCCTGCCTGCGCAATTACAGCGGCAAGGTTGGACGAAACGAAGGTCTTGCCTGCGTTCGGGCTGGCACCAGAAATCAAGACAATATTGTTCTTCGCTTCCAGGCGGGCGAAATGAAGACTGGTGCGCAGACTGCGGACCGCCTCCACTGCCAGGTCCGCGGGAGCCTTTACTGCAAGCAGATGAAGGTTGCCGTCCGCGCGGAACTTGCCCCGAACCGAATCACTCTGCTGCTGCGCACTGACCGGAATCGACGCATAGACAGGCAGGCCGAGCTCTTCAATCTGCGAGGGATCCTCAACGCCTCGGTTCAGCAGCTGCCTCAGCAGCACCAAGCCAACGGACAGAGCGAGCCCCAGAAGCGTTCCAACAAGCACAACGATGGCCTTGCGAGGCTTCACTGGCGTCGTCGCATCGACTTCCGCCCCGTCAACAATTCGAACGTTGCCGACTGTGCCAGCGCGGGCAACGTCAAGCTGCTGCGCCTGGTTCAGCATGCCAGTGTAGATCTCGTTGCTTACCTGCAGATCGCGGGTCAGCCGCAGCAGTTCCTGCTGAGCCTCCGGCAACTGCTTCACCTGGCCCTGGAATCCGTTCTTTCGTCCCTCCAGCTCACCAATCTGGCGCATAAGTGCCTGGTAGGCCGGGTGATCCCGGGTGAACTTGCGATCCATTTCAGCCTGCTGCAGACGCAACTGCTGGATGCTGGTCTCAACTGCTACAGCCTGATCGAGCAGGCCCTTCGTCTGAAGCGTGAGATCGACCGAGTTCGCCTTCGTCTGGTACGCACTGAGAGACTTCTGCGCCACGTCGACCTGGTTACGGACATTCGGCAGCTGCTCTTTCACGAACGCAAGCTGGGCAGATGCCTCCGCCGAGTTTCGCTCGACATTCTGTCGGACATAGGCCTGCGCAACCTGCTGCAGGAATCCGCGGGCTATATCGGGATCTGAATTCTCGTAGGCCAGCGTCAGGATTCCCGAATCCTTACCCGATTCACTGACCATGATCTTCGTCTGCAGGTCATTCACGACAGTCAAATGCCGCTGACGGGTGACCTCGAAACGCATTCCCGGGTGCGCCCGAAACTCTGCAATCTGTGCTGTAATGCCCTTGGCGGCCGCGACCTTGCCAACGTGCCCCCTGAGAAGCAGGTTGTCATCTTCGTCAAAGAGTTCATAGGAGCCACCCTCACCAGCGACCAGCGTCAAGGGGCGAGCAAGAAGAGTACGCGGCACGTCCAGCTGGAAGATGTCCAGCTTCTCCCCACCCCAACCATACCGGCTCATTCCGAACCAGACGTCTGCGAGCACGTCCGGCTCGGAACGTTCTGCCCGCCGAGCCAGATAACCCCCAATCAGAGGAAATCGATTGGGTTCGACTTCAACATCCAGCTTCAGCGCGTCGACAGCACTGCCGACGACCGCTCGCGAACCGATCAAGGCGATCTCAGTGGTCGCCTCCGCTGACCCCATCCCCATGCCCAGCGACTGACTGATATCCGTCAAGCCAGGAAGGCTCGGAACCTTAGACTCAACTTGTACGATCGCATCGGCTCGATACACCGGGGTTGCCAGGAATGCGTAACCGACCGAAACAATGAGAAACAGGCCTGTTATGCCTCCAATCCACCACTTGCGGTCAACCAGCGTGCCCAGGAACTGCCGCAGATCAATCTCGCCAGTATCGTCCTGCGCGGTGGAACGGGTTTCAGTGGTCATTATTCAGAGCTCTTGAATTCAGGGTTTTACGGGCCGGGTGATCGGAGCGGGCAGCAATCAAAGATGACGCACCCAACTCTCCACACCCTCGGCCATTAACTTGTAAACATGCTCGAACGCCGGGCGTTGTTGGCGGTATGGATCGGGAATCTCCCGATCCTGCTGCCATTTGCCCAGCAGGAAGGTTTTCCCGGACGCCTGCGGCGCGATTTCGGCGATGCGGCGCACGTGCTTGCGCTCCATGGTAAGCACCAGATCAGCGGCTCCCAGGATGGCGTCATCGATCTGGCGCGCGCGATGTCCCAGGCCATCCATGCCCTGCTCCACCAGCAACTCCTGCGCCGTAGCATCAATGCCATGCCCAACCAGCGCACCGAGACCAGCGGAGAACACCTGGATCCCCTTGCCCTCGACCGCCTGGCGCAGCATCACTTCTGCGGAGGGACTGCGGCAGATGTTGCCGACACATACAAAAAGAACGTTCTTGAACACTGACCTGGATCCTGTGGCATTCCTTGCAGCGCACGCGACCAGAACATCCGGGGCCGGCGGCAGCCGCACAGCATACCTTACAAGCACACTACAGGCGATGAAATCGCCAACAGATTCATGGAATTACGTCGCAGTTCCAGAAATCGATCACCCTAGTACGCCGATTTCTGACCCAGCACCTTCAAGGCTGTCAGCGCAATGATCCGCACGTCCAGCGTCGGGCTCCAGCGTCGGATGTAGTCGATGTCGTACTGCACGCGCTTCTTCATCGAGCGCAGCTCCGGGGTCTCGCCACGCAATCCGTGCACCTGCGCCCAGCCTGTGATTCCCGGCTTGACGTAGTGGCGGTGCATGTAGCGTTCGATCACCCGCTCGTAGTGGTTGTTGTGCTGGATCGCGTGCGGTCGCGGCCCCACCACGGACATGTTCCCACCCAGTACATTGAAGAACTGCGGCAGCTCGTCCAGGCTGCTGCGGCGCAGGAAGGCGCCAAACCGCGTGACGCGCGGATCACCGCGCGTTGCCTGGGTGATCTGCCCCGCGCCCTCTGCATGCACACGCATGGAGCGGAACTTGAGCATCCAGAATTCCTTGCCGCCCAGTCCGTGACGCTTCTGCCGGAAAAGCACCGGCCCCGGCGAACTCAGCTTCACGCCGATGGCCAGCACGGCAAACAGCGGCGCCAGAAGGATCACCGCAATGCCTGCCACAACGATGTCCTCAACCCGCTTGAACAGGCGGAAGCGATGATCCACCAGACCCTGGCGCACGCCGATCATCGGCACGTCACCCACTTGGTGTACGCCGGGATTCAACGCACCCAGCCCCGTGGTATCCGGAATCAGGCGCACCGGCACCGGAAATCGCTCGATCTGCTTGAGCATGTCCTTGATCGCGGCCGCGTGCCCCATCGGCATCGACACCCAGACCTGGTCGAACTCACCCCGATGCTGGTCCATGTACTGCGGGACCTCGGCCAGCATACCCAGCCTCCGCGGCGCATCACCGCCACGACGGGTGGCGATATCGCCTGCGCTCGCGAAGTAGCCAACGACTTCCTTGCCCAGCTCTGGTTTCCCACGCAGCAGACGGTGCAGCCTCAAGGCAGGCGCCCGCAGCCCGACCAGCAGGATCCGCTCATGATCCATCCCGCGCGAGCGCAGGCGGTGCAACTGCACCCTCAGCAATACGCGCAGCACCGCCATTGAGCCCAGGCCAAAGGCATACCAGCCAATCAGCCAGGTAGAGGGGACCGCATCGGCAAGTCCGACCAGGACGACATAGAGCGAGAACAACGCGAAGGTGCCGGACCAGGCCAGCAACAACAGCCAGAGATCAGCCAGAAGGCCACGGATCCGCCAGTTGCGGTACATCGGCGCTACAGAGAAGCAGACGATGGCGCTGAGGATCACCGCGCCGAACACGATGCGCTGGGAGGAGTCCGGCGCGCCTGCTCCGTTCAGCAGAATGTGGGAGAGCACCGCCATGCCCGGCAGCAGCAACAGATCGCCCAGGCGCAACCCCAACTCAAGGGCCGCCCGGGCCTCGACGCGGCGGCGGCCTGCCCGGGCCCGCGCTGCGGGGAGGTCTTCTACTGATCCATGTAGCAAAGCACTTCTCCATTCACGACTCGACCGAACGCTGAATTGTTCGTCTTCACGCGCATGGACTCCCCAGCCAGCACGTGATTGTCAAAGGTTTGTCAATCGGGCGTGACTGAATTGTGAATGATGTCTCGGCCAAAAGATAGGAATTTCGACAGGGCAGACACCTGACCGTACGACCTTACCAAGGTGTAAGTCATTGCAACTATTACGAATTTTAAATGTGTCAATTTGTATCAAAATGGGTCATTTCACGTCAAACCTGAACCTTCCCAACGGGCTCAACGTCGATTCTTTGACGTCCCACGCCACCCCGCACCGCACCA
The DNA here is from genome assembly GCF_051983905.1 of Stenotrophomonas sp. STK17_22. Classification (NCBI taxonomy): domain Bacteria; kingdom Pseudomonadati; phylum Pseudomonadota; class Gammaproteobacteria; order Lysobacterales; family Lysobacteraceae; genus Stenotrophomonas; species Stenotrophomonas sp. STK17_22. Next base: position 2,045,219 of record NZ_CP197010.1, on the reverse strand, counting down.
AAGCCCAGCAACCTCCCTCTGCTACCATCGGCGGTTCTGTTCATCGCGTCCCCCACCTGCCCGCGATGGCGCCAAACAACGTAACGAAACACAGGAGTCTGCATGTCTTCCGAGCTGCTCAAGTCCCTTGGCCTGGACGCGATCAACGCTGGCACGTACCTGGGCAACGGGGAGTGGTCGAGCGCGACCAGCGGTGAGCTGATCACCCCGGTCAACCCGACCACCGGCGAGCCGATCGCGCAGGTCCGCGCGACCACCGAGGCCGAGTACGAAACCGTCGTCGCTCGCGCCCAGGAAGCCTTCAAGGTCTGGCGCACCACGCCGGCCCCGCGCCGCGGTGAAGCCGTGCGCCTGTGCGGCGAAGCACTGCGCAAGCACAAGGACGCCCTGGGTTCGCTGGTCGCCCTGGAAATGGGCAAGAGCAAGCCGGAAGGCGATGGCGAAGTGCAGGAGATGATCGACATCGCCGATTTCGCCGTGGGCCAGAGCCGCATGCTGTACGGCTACACCATGCATTCCGAGCGCCCCGGCCACCGCATGTACGAGCAGTACCACCCGCTGGGCCTGGTCGGCATCATCTCGGCCTTCAACTTCCCGGTCGCGGTATGGAGCTGGAACTCGTTCCTGGCCGCCATCTGCGGCGACGTGTGCATCTGGAAGCCGTCCAACAAGACGCCGCTGACCGCCATCGCCTCGCTGAAGATCTGCAACGACGCCCTGCGCGAAGCCGGCTTCCCGGACATCTTCTTCCTGATCAACGATGCCGGCACCGCGCTGTCGGAGAAGATGGTCGATGACCGCCGTGTGCCGCTGATCAGCTTCACCGGCTCGACCCAGGTTGGCCGCACCGTCAATGAGAAGGTCGCGCGCCGCCTGGGCCGCTGCCTGCTGGAGCTGGGTGGCAACAACGCCATCATCCTGGACGAAACCGCCGACCTGAAGCTGGCCGTGCCGGGCATCGTGTTCGGCGCGGTCGGTACCGCCGGCCAGCGCTGCACCACCACCCGCCGCCTGATCGTGCACCGCTCGATCTATGCCGACGTGCTGGCCACGCTGGTCAAGGCCTACAAGCAGGTGGAAGGCAAGATCGGCGACCCGACCGACGCCGCCAACCTGATGGGCCCGCTGAACAGCGATGGCGCCGTGCAGCAGTTCCTCGATGCCATCGCCCAGGCCAAGGCGGCCGGCGGCACCATCGAAACCGGCGGCACCCGCATCGACCGCGCCGGCAACTTCGTGCTGCCGGCGATCGTCTCGGGCCTGAAGAACAGCGACGCCGTGGTCCAGCACGAAACCTTCGCGCCTATCCTTTACGTGATGCCGTACGACAGCATCGACGAAGCCATCGACATGCAGAACGGCGTGCCGCAGGGCCTGTCGTCCTCGATCTTCACCCAGAACCTGAAGACCGCCGAGAAGTTCCTGTCGGCGGCCGGCAGCGACTGCGGCATCGCCAACATCAACATCGGCACGTCCGGTGCGGAGATCGGCGGCGCCTTCGGTGGCGAGAAGGACACCGGCGGTGGTCGCGAGTCCGGCTCGGATGCATGGAAGGTCTACATGCGCCGCCAGACCAACACCATCAACTATTCGGATTCGCTGCCGCTGGCCCAGGGCATCAAGTTCGACCTGTAACGCTTTCTGTAGTGCCGAGCCATGCTCGGCAGGATGCGCCATGAACACCGCAGGTAATGCAGCCGAGCATGGCTCGGCTCTTCAGGCTGGCAAGCCGGTGATTGATTTCACCGGCCGCCGCGTGCTGATCGCCGGCGGCAGCAAGGGCATTGGCCGTGAAATGGCACTGGCGTTTGCCGGCGCTGGTGCGCAGGTCTCGGTCTGCGCGCGCGGCCAGGCCGGTCTGGATGCCCTGCGTGCCGATGCACGGGTGCAGGGCTACGAACTTCACACGTTCTCCGCCGATCTGGCCGACCCCGGCCAGATCCAGGCCTGGCTGCAGGCCGCCGCCGATGCACTCGGTGGCATCGATGTGCTGGTCAACAACGCCACTGGCTACGGCATGGCCGACGACGAGGACGGCTGGGCCGCCAGCCTGCAGATCGACCTGATGGCGGCCGTGCGTGCATCGCGCCTGGCCCTGCCTTGGCTGCGCGCATCCAGCGACGCCTGCATTCTCAATCTATCTTCGATTGCCGCACAGCAGCCGCGTCCCGGTGGTGCGCCCTACGCCGCCGCCAAGGCCGCGCTGTCGCACTACACCACCTCGCAGGCCCTCGCGCTGGCCAAGGACCGGATCCGGGTCAATGCCATCGCACCGGGCTCGATCGAGTTCGATGACGGCCTCTGGGACCGCCGCCGCACCGAAGACCCGGCGCTGTACCACGGCACGCTGGCGAAGATTCCGTTCGGCCGCTTCGGCCACCCGCGTGAGATTGCCGATGCCGCCCTGTTCCTGTGCTCGCCGCTGGCGCGCTGGATCACCGGCCATGTGCTCAACGTGGATGGTGGCCAGGTGTTGATGGGCTGACACCGGCACTCCGGTAGTTGCCAACCTTGGTTGGCATGCCTTTCGTCGACCAAGGTCGACGTCTACCACAGCTGGAATGCCTTTCGTCGACCAAGGTCGACGCCTACCACGGCTGGAATGCCTTTCGTCGACCAAGGTCGACGCCTACCGTGGCTGGCATGCCTTTCGTCGACCAAGGTCGACGCCCACCTGGCTGGAATGCCCTTCGTCTGCCAAGGTCGACGCCCACCATCGCATCCGCCGGGCATGGGATTGCCCGGGCAGAGGCACTATCATGTGCACACTGCCAAGGAGGACCCCGATGAGCGTGGCACCCCGACAGACAAGCGCCCTGGCCGTGGTCAGCCTGGTCATGGGCATCGCCAGCTGGACCGTCCTGCCCTTCGTGGCCAGCATCGTGGCCATCATCACCGGCCACATGGCCCGCGCCGAAATCCGCCGCCGCCCGCATGAACTGGAAGGCGATGGCCTGGCCGTCACCGGCCTGGTGCTGGGCTGGGTAATGGTCGGCGCCGTGATCGCCGCCATCCTGGTCTTCATCCTGTTCTTCGGCGGCCTGGCCTGGCTCGCTGCGATGTCGAACTGACTGCCATGACCGCCTCCGACAGCACTGAACGCTTCAGCAGCCGCGTCGCCGATTACGTCCGCTACCGGCCCGATTACCCACCCGCGCTGCTGGAATGGCTGCACGGCCCGATGGGCGTCAGCCGCGAGGCGCTGGTCGCCGACATCGGCGCCGGTACCGGTATTTCCAGCCGCCAGTTCCTGGCCAACGGCCATCCGGTAGTCGCGGTTGAACCCAATGCCGCCATGCGGGGCGCGGCCGAGCAATGGCTGGCACCGCAGTACCCGCAGTTCCGCGCGGTCGACGGCCGCGCCGAGGCCACCACACTGGACGACACCAGCATCGATCTGGTCAGTGTCGCGCAGGCCTTCCACTGGTTCGACACCGTGGCGGTGCGCGCCGAGTGGCAGCGCATCCTGCGTCCGGGTGGCCAGGCACTGATCTACTGGAATTCGCGCCTGCTCGATGCCAGTCCGTTCCTGGTCGGCTACGAACAGCTGCTGCTGGATTACGGCACCGACTACTCCGCCGTGGCCGAGCGCTACCAGGACGATGCCACCATGCAGGCCTGGTTCGGCCCCGGCCTGCGCGGCATGGTCGAGCTGCCGAACGTGCAGCACCTGGACTTCGATGCCCTGCGCGGGCGCCTGCTGTCCTCCTCCTATGCCCCGCAAGCCGGTCATCCGCGTCACGCGCCGATGATCGACGCTCTGCAGGACCTGTTCGCCGCCCACGCGGTCGACGGCCAGGTCGCTTTTGAATATCGAACCCGAGCCTTCCTCGGCACGCTGGACTGAACCGACGCATGTATTCGCTTGCCCGCCCCTTCCTGTTCTCGCTCGACGCCGAGCGCGCCCACGGCCTTGGCCTGTCCGCATTGGACCTGGCCTACCGCACCGGCACCACGCCGCTGCTGGCCGCACGCATCGCGCCGATGCCCAGCACGGTGTTCGGGTTGACCTTCCCCAATCCGGTCGGCCTGGCCGCCGGCCTGGACAAGAATGGCGAGCACATTGATGCGCTGTTCGCGCTGGGTTTCGGCTTCGTCGAAATCGGCACCATCACGCCGCGCCCGCAGGCCGGCAATCCGCAGCCGCGCCTGTTCCGCCTGCCGGAACACAACGCGATCATCAACCGCATGGGCTTCAACAATGCGGGCGTGGACGCGCTGGTGCGCAACGTCGAGCGCGCGCGCAACCGCCGCGGCCTGCTCGGCATCAACATCGGCAAGAACAAGGACACCCCGAACGAACAGGCCGTGGACGATTACATCGCCTGCCTGGACAAGGTGTACCCGCTGGCCGACTACATCACTGTCAACATTTCCTCGCCCAACACCGCCGGCCTGCGTGAACTGCAGGAAGAAACCGCGCTGCGCCAGCTGGTCAGCCAGTTGCGCGACCGCCAGGAAGATCTCGCGGCCCGCCACGGTCGCCGCGTGCCGATGCTGGTCAAGGTGGCGCCCGACCTGAGCGAGCGCGACATCGATGCTGCTGCCCGCGTGCTGGGCGAACTGCAGGTGGACGGCGTGATCGCCACCAACACCACCATCGACCACAGCAAGGTGGCCGGCGACCCGCTGGCCAACGAGGCCGGCGGCCTGTCCGGCGCGCCGGTGCTGGAGCAGTCCACCCTGGTACTGCGCCGCCTGCGTTCGCGGCTGCCCGAGTCGGTGCCGTTGATCGGGGTCGGCGGCATCCTGTCCGGTGCCGACGCCGTGGCCAAGATGGCTGCTGGTGCGGCCCTGGTGCAGTGCTACAGCGGCCTGATCTTCCGTGGCCCGGCCCTCGTCTCCGAATGCGTGGAGGCGATCCGTCGCCGCCGCGAAGCGCCGAGCCGCGGCGCGGTGGCCCCACTGTGAGCGCGCCCATGGATACCGTCGACGGCAACGCCCCGCTGCGCTGGACGCTCACCCGCAATGCGCCGCTGCAGGCGCTGAACACCTTCCATGTGCAGGCCAGCGCCGCTCAGCTGCTGGAACTGCACGATCCCACGCTGCTGCCGGAAGTGCTGGCATTGCCCGAAGTGGCCATCGGCCCGCTGCTGGTGCTGGGTGCCGGCAGCAATGTGCTGATCGCCGAGGACCTGCCGGGCACCGTGCTGGTGTTCGGCAACCGTGACATCAGCTTCCTCGAGCATCGCGCAGACCATGCCGTGATCCGCGCCGGTGCCGGTGTGCCGTGGCACGGCCTGGTGATGTGGTCGCTGCAGGAAGGCCTGTCCGGCCTGGAGAACCTGGCCCTGATTCCCGGCACCGCCGGTGCCGCGCCGATCCAGAACATCGGCGCCTACGGCGCGCAGGTCGGCGAGTTCATCCAGGCCGTTGAAGCCTGGGACTGCCAGGAACAGGCCTGGGTGCGGCTGGACAACGAACAATGTGGTTTCGCCTACCGCGACAGCGTGTTCAAGCAGCAGATGGACCGCTACCTGATCACCGCCATCGAACTGAAGCTGCCACTGCTGCATGACCTGCGCATGGACTACGCCGGCATCCGCGAGGAACTACAGGCACAGGGTGTGGAATTGCCCAGCGCGGTGGACGTGGCCAATGCGGTGATCGCGATCCGCCGCCGCAAGCTGCCCGACCCGGATGTACTGGGCAACGCCGGCAGCTTCTTCAAGAACCCGGTGCTGCCGCTGGAACAGGTCGACGTGCTGCTGCAGCACTTCCCCGAGCTGCCGGTGTTCCCGTCCGACCAGGACGGCAAGCGCAAGGTCTCGGCGGCCTGGATGATCGAGTCCTGCGGCTGGAAGGGCTTCCGCGAAGGCGATGCTGGCGTGGCGCCGAGCCACGCACTGGTGCTGGTCAACCACGGCAACGCCACCGGCGCTGAACTGCTGGCGCTGGCGCGACGCATCTCTGCTTCCGTGCTGGAGAAGTTCGGCGTGCCAATCGAACCGGAGCCCCGCCTGCTCGGCGCGCAGTGGTGAACACCCCCGCCCTCTCCCCCAGCGCCACCCCGATGCGGGCGGCGCTGCTGATGCTCGGCAGCACGATGGCCTTCGGCCTGATGGCCGTGGCGATCCGCTATGCCACGCGCTACGTGCCCACCCAGGAAGTGGCGTTCTTCCGCAACGCCTTCGGCCTGCTGGCGTTGCTGCCGATGCTGCTGCGGCCAGGCCACGCGCCGCTGAAAACCCAGCAGCTGCCGCGCTACTTCGTGCGCAGTGCGATCGGCCTGGGTTCGATGCTGTGCGCCTTCTGGGCACTGGGCCACCTGCCGTTGGCGCAGGCGGTGTCGCTCTCCTACTCCACGCCGCTGTTCGTCACCATCGCCGCCGTGCTGTGGCTGGGCGAGACCGTTCGCGTGCGCCGCTGGGCGGCGGTGGTTGTCGGCTTCATCGGCGTGCTGGTGATCGTGCGTCCCGGCACCGCCGGTTTTACTGCGGGCAGCCTGGTGGCGGTGGGTGCGGCCGTGCTCAGTTCGCTGGTGGCGATCCAGATCAAGCAGCTCACCCGCATCGACAGTGCCGATACCGTAGTGCTCTACACCTACGTGTTCTGGGTGCCATTGTCGTTGGTGCCGGCCGTGTTCGTCTGGGTCTGGCCGACCGGCGTGGCGTGGTTGTGGCTGCTGGCCACCGGCGTGCTTGGCACCATCGGCCAGCTGCTGTGGACACGTGCGCTGCGCCTGGGCGAAGTCTCCGCGCTGACTCCGATCAGCTTCCTGCAGTTGCCGCTGGTAACGCTGTTCGGCTGGCTGCTGTTCAACGAAACGGTTGACCGCTGGACGATCATCGGTGCCGGCATCATCCTCGCCGCCAACGCCTACATTGCCCATCGCGAGGCCGTGTTGTCGCGCCGCGCCGCGAGCGCAGCGGCCTCTGCAGCGGCCAAGCCCGCCGAGTAGAGCCACGCCACGCGTGGATGATTCCTGCACCTGATCAACGATGGCGGCCCGAAGAGCCGCCGAGCGTAACTGTAGAGTCGAGCCATGCTCGACTCATCGCGTGCAGCGCGACGCTTCATCGATGGCAGGTGACAGGCATTTACAGCGCGCGATACACCCGCTCCGCCGCATCGAACACATTGCCCGGCGCGAACTGCTCGCCCAGGTAATGCAGCGACTGCCGGCGCAGTTGCGGCGAGCGCTCCTCACCATCGCTGCCCAGCAGCACCTGCTGGAACTCGATCAGATCCTGCAGGATGCGCCAGTGCCGGTACCAGGCGATCCAGCGCGGATCGCCGCGGTCGCTGCCGTAGCCGTCCTCGAAGCCCAGCGGATTCTCGCGCCCCCAGCGCCCGCCAACCGCCGCACCGATGAACATCAGGTCGCGCTCGCGCGGTGCCAGCGACAGGCCATCCCAATCAATCAGGTGCAGGCCCCCGTCATTGCCCATCAGCAGGTTGCCGGCATGCAGATCGGTGTGGCACAGGTGCAGGTCTACCGGCACGTCCTGCAAGGCCGCGAGCAGTTCCCGTGCCTGTGCGTGCAGCGCTGTGATGCGCGCGTGCTGCTGGTCCCATACCGAAACGAATGCGCGGCCCAGCCCGTCCTTCGCGGCCGCCAGGCCCTCGCCGGCCAGCCATTGCCCAACGGTCTCCAGCGCCGCCGTTTCAAGCCGCACGATCGGCAACGCCTGCTGCAGTTCCGGTGGCAGCTGCGCGCCGTGCAGGCGCCGCAGCACCTGACCCAGCCGTTTCCACTGCGTGCGGCTCAACGCTGCCTCGAACCCGGACTGGCCTTCCACATAAGGGAACAGGGTGAACTGCAATCCCCAACGTTGCACCGACGCACCACCGGTCAGTGCCGGCCACGGCGCGACGATCTCATCGATACCCAACGTGCCGCGCATCCAGTGCAGGCTGTCCCACACCGATGGGTCGACCTGGTAGGTGCGGCATTTCAACCACCACTGCCCGTGCCGCGCATCGACGCGATACACGCTGGCATTGGCGTCGGCGCCCACCGGGCGTGGCACCACGGCGGTGGGGGTGATGCCATAGGATTGTTGCAGGACTTCGCCGAGATGCTGCGCCGAAGCGAATGACATGGATGCAAGCGGAAAGTGTTACCTGCCGCCACTATCGCAGATGCGCTCGCCACGACACAGACATGTCCGTCACAACATCACCTCGGCACGACCAGAGAACTAGCCTGCAATACGGCGCATCACCGCCTCCAGCGGACCGCGCGCGAACTGCCATGACCACAGCCACGCCGCAGCGGTCGCCAGCATCAGGAACAGCAGCGCCCACAACAGCACCGACGCCAGCGATGCACGGCCATCGAGCAGGCCCAGGCTTTCCAGCGTGCCCATGCCCAGCAGGATGTGACCCACATACAGGGTCAGGGTCATGCGCCCGGCCGCGGTGAACGGCTCCAGCCAGTCGCCCGGGCGTACACGCGTCAGCCACAGGCAGGCGGCGATGACACTGCAGGCCGCGCCCGCACCAGTAAGCACGTAGGCGGGTCCCGGCGGCATCGGCTGCGTTCCCAGCCACGCCTGCCAGGGCGTTCCGTGCGCAAGATGCTGCACGCCATGACCGGCGCCGATCAGCAGCAGCCCCAGCACCAGCAATGCATGCTGCACCCGCGGCTGCGACAACTGAAGGCGCGCCAGCAGCATGCCCAGCAGGAAGAAGCACAGCCACGGCATCAACGGGTGGAAGCCATTGAACAGCAGGTTGCGGGCCGCGCCCGGCCATTGCCACAGACCGGTGTATTCCAGCGTCTGCCAGTTCCATCCCTGGCTGTAGTCCCAGTGCAGCAACGCCCAGAACGAACAGGCCGCCAGGCCCACGATGCTGGCCAGCAACACCCGCGGCGAGGCACGCAGCCACAGCACTGCCAACGCGAAATACACCGCGTAGTAGTGCAGGATATCGGCCGGGAACAGGGTCAGGTTGAGCAGGCCCAGCACCATCAGGAACAGCGCGCGCCTCCAGGTCTGCACGCTGGCCGGCCACCACCCTTGCCGCTGCGTGGCCAGCACCAGGCCCAAGCCGGCCAGCGTAACGAACGTCGCCGAAGCCTTGCCTTCCAGCAGATGGAAGAACCCTGCCAGCCAACCCTCACCCTCTGCCGGCACGGCCATCGCCAGACGGAAATTCACCAGCACCATGCCGGCCAGTGCCAGGTAACGCGCCAAGTCCAGACCGTGCAACCGCCGGTCAGCAGCATTCATGCGCGTGCCCCGAGCAGCAGCGCGAGCAGGCCAAGATCCAGCGATGCTTCATCGGTGCCCTCGGCTTCGCCCAGCCCCCGACGCAGCGCATCGCTTTCGATGGCATCCAGCAGCACCTGCGCCTGCAGTGCCGGCGCCAGTACGGGACGCCGACGTTCGCGCTGTGCCATCTGCTGCAGGGCTTCGGCCAGCGTCGCCTGCAATTGCCTGCGATTGGCCGCGAAGGCCTCGGCCACGGCCGGATTGCGTGCACTCTCGGCCAGCACCTCCACTGCAAGTGTTGCCCACTCCGGCTGCCGGCACAGTGCATGGAAGTCCTGCAGGAAGGCCATCACCTGTGTGCGTTCGCCATCGGACGCGGCCAGTCGCTGCAGCAACGGTGCCAGTTCTTCGCTCTCGGCCACCGCCACCGCAAGGATGATCGCCTCCTTGCCCGGGAAGTGGTTGTAGAGATTGCCCAGGCTGACGCCGGCCGCCTGCGCGATGTCACGCATGCTGGTCTGGTGGAATCCCTTCACGAGGAAGCACTGCAGGGCGGCCTGCAGGATCTGCGCGATGCGTTGCTCGTTGCGGTCGGCTCGGTTCATGGCGCAAATAGTGAACGAACGTTCGTCCAATTAGAAGCTGGCAATCCGGCCAACGCCGGGCTCCGTTCAGCCAGCCTTGACCTCAACTGCGGTTGAGGCCCGATACTGCGCGGCCTGTCCCACGCTCAAGCCGGAGTTCCTGCATGCCACGGATGATCATCACCCTGCTCGACAGCCGCGTGCTGTGGTTCCTCGCGCGGCTGTTGCTGGCCGTGGTGTTCCTGTCCTCGGGCCTGGCCAAGCTGCTGGCGTGGGACAACAGCGTGGCCGAAATGCAGGCCGCCGGATTGCAACCACCTGTGCTGTTCAACATCGCCAGCGCCGTGGTGCTGCTGGGCGGCGCACTGTGCCTGCTGCTCGATCGCCTGCTCTGGCTGGGCAGCGGCGCGCTGGCGGTGTTCATGCTGCTGACCATCGTCATCGTGCATACCTTCTGGAACAAGCACGGCGCCGAACAGCAGCTGGCCCTGTTCTTCGCGCTGGAACACCTGAGCGTGGTCGGTGGCCTGATCTGCGCGGCCATCGCCAGCCATGCGCGGGCTCAGAAGAACTCGTCGAGCAACCGGTAGAACGCCAGCCGGCGCTCGTCGGCCACCGCACCGTAGCGTTGGAACAACGGCGCGACCCAACGCGTGTCGCCGAAGTTGTGGACCAGGCTGCGCGCGGCCAGCGCCAGGTCCTGGTAGCGGTCGGCCACACCCAGCCGGCCACAGTCGATGAAACCACTGAAGCGGCCCTCGGCCACCATCAGATTCGGCAGGCACGCATCGCCATGGCTGACCACCAGGTCTTCATGGTCGGGCCGGGTGCTGCACAGTTCGGCGAAGACCTGCTGCGGACTCTGCCCCAGGCGTTCGTCATCGAAATCATCGGCATCCACCAGGCCCGCTTCAATGCGGGCCTGCGCGACCTGCACGCGCGACGCCAGTCGCTGGTCGAACGGACAGGCTGCCACCGGCAACGCATGCAGCTCGCGTAGCGCGTCGGCCAGCAGCTCCACCAGCTGCTGCGGCGCGAGCTCCGGCGACGAGGCCAGGTCGCGGCCAGGCAGCGCGCTCATCAGCAACCAGCGCCGGCCCGCCTCTTCGGCAGTGGCAATCACCGTTGGCACCGGTTGTCCCTGTGCCTGCAGCCAACGCAGGCGTGCGATCTCATCGCCCAGCTCACTGAAGGCGTCGATCACTTCCGACTTCAGGAAAGCATCGGCCTGGCCCGGCCGATGCACGCGGGCAACATCCGCACGCGACACACCGATCGATTGCCGCTCGATGCGCGCATCGGCCAATGCGTCCTGCCACGCCCACGGCAGCGGCATGTCATCAGTGATGGGTTTGGGTGCTTCCATGCCGAGGTGTTCCTGTTGCCGGTGACCCCACGGATTCTCGCTCATCCTGCATGGACCGCAGCCAACAACAACGCGGAAAGGTACATGCCCAGGCCGAACACACTGTGCGCCACCAGGCTGCGCAGGCGCGCCTTGCCCGGCGCCGGGGTCTTTGAAGCGGCAATGCCCGCGCCCATGCCCGGCTGCAGGATGAGGAACGGTGCAGCGACGCTGAGGATGCCGAAGGCCAGCGCCGGCCACAGTGTCGGCGCCTGCACCCAACCGTTCCCCACCACGGCCAGCAGCAACGCGGCGAAGACCACACCGATCACGTAATGCGCGGTCCAACCCAGCGCGCGCTCGCCACTGACCACCGCCGAGCGGCCGATGCCATCGTGGCGGAAGCGCCCGCGCGGCAGATGCCCCAGCCAGCGGCCCACCATCGCGAAATCCAGCGAGGGAATGCCGAGCAACCGTCGCTGTAGCAGGGCCCACAGATCCATCACCGCGGTTGCGCCCACGCCGATTACCACCACATCCATCACGAATGTCGCCAGGCCAGCCATATCGCATACCTTCAATTATTTGCTTGAATGATAGAGCGATGCTAGCGTGCCGGCCATGAACACCGCAACCGAGCCGCCACCCTCACCGCTGGAGGCCCTGGCCGAGATCGCCCGCACGCTCGGCCACGCCCATCGCCTGGCCCTGCTGGAGCACATCGCCCAGGGCGAGCGCGCAGTGGAGCGCCTGGCCGAACTGACCGGACTGTCGGTGGCCAATACCTCCCAGCATCTGCAGCAGCTGCGCCGTGCCGGCCTGGTTCAGACCCGACGCGATGGCAAGCGCATCCTCTACCGCAGTGGTGAGGGTCCGCTGGGCAACCTGCTGGCCGCGCTGCGCGACTATGCCGACCACCAGCGCAGCGAGATGCACGGTGTGATCCACGATAGCCTGCAGCGCCGCGATGCTCTGGAAGGTCTGACTGTCGAGCAGTTGCTGGAACAACGCGGCAGCGTGGTGCTGCTGGATGTGCGGCCGCGTGAGGAATTCGATCTGGGCCACCTGCCCGGCGCGCTGAACATTCCCGTTACGGAACTGCGTGCACGGATGGACGAACTGCCGCGTGCCGTCCACATTGTCGCGTACTGCCGCGGTCCCTACTGCGTGCTGTCCAACGATGCGGTGGCGATGCTGCGCGAGGCCGGACTGACCGCGCAGCGGCTCGCCGCCGGTTACCCCGAATGGAAGGCCGCCGGCCTGCAGGTGGACCTGCCCCGGCACTGAGCGAGACACCGGTCATGGATGATGTGTTTGCCCCGTTGATCGATGCGACCTGGCGCAGCGTGTTCTCCGGGCAGCGCATGCTGCAGGATGATCCACTGCTGCAGTTGGCGTGCAGCGATGATTTCGATGAGGGCGAGGACGGCATGCTGCTGCAGCCGGTCGTGGGCCCCGCGCGCGCACTGCTGCGCCCGGCCCTGGCCGCTCGCCTGCAACTGCACGCGCAGCCGCACTGGACGCTCCCGCAGCTGCAACTGCGCCTGCAGCAGCTCGGCCAGCGCACGCATGGCGCGGATCGTATCTTCTACTTCCCCGCCGCAGAACTTGCGGCCCTGGCCGAGCGCCCTGCACCGCCACATATCCGCCGTCTTGGCCCGGCCGACGCAGGCGTGTTCGACGGGTTCCAGGCCAGCGCGAGCGAGGAGGATCTGGATGCCGCCTGGGTCGAGCTGGACCACTGGCAGGTGTTCGGCGCCTTCGATGGCGAGCGGCTGGTTGCCGCGGGGAGCATGTACCCGTGGAGCCTGGATCCGGCCCTGGCCGACATGGGCGTGCTGACCCTGCCCGAGGCCCGCGGTCGCGGGCACGCGCGCCAGCTGGTACACGCCATGGCCGTGTCCGCACAGACGGCGGGGCTGCAGCCGCAGTACCGTTGCCAGCTCGACAACACCGCCTCGATCATTACCGCCGAACGCAGCGGCCTGCGTGCGTTCGCCGATTGGGACACCGTTCTGGCGGCCGACTGAGGCCGCCGCAGTACAACAAGGAAGCAACATGAAATTGATGGTCATCGGCGCCAGCAGGGGCCTCGGTCGGGCGTTCGTGGAAGGCCTGTGCAGTGCAGGCGACACCGTCATCGGCGTTTCACGCAACCGACCGCGCGATATTGAATGCCCCGAGGGCGTCACCCTGCAGTGGATCGAAGCCGATCTGTCCCAGCCGACCGTGGCTGCCGACCACATCGCAGCACAGGCACCTGCCGATCTGGATGTGCTGATCCACAACCTGGGCATCTGGGAACAGACCGCCTTCAGCGACGAGTACGCCTTCCTCGACGAAACCGATGCCGCGCTCACCCAACTGGTCGACGTCAACATCACCGCCACCCTGGTGCTGCTGCAGCGCCTGCTGCCGCGGGTGCTGGGCGCGCCACGCCCGCAGCTGGTGCTGACCGGCTCGACCTCGGCACTGCCACGCAGCGGCCGCCCGGAAGTGGCGTTCGGCGCATCCAAGTTCGCGCTCAACGGCATCGCCGATGCACTGCGCGAGGGCTTCCGCGATCGCCGCCTGGCGGTGACCAGCCTGCAGCTGGGCTACCTCAACACCGACGATGCACTGTCAGTGCCGGTGGCCGAGGCCGCAGCGCGCGGCGACGGCGAGCTGGTGCCGGTGCACGACGTCGTTGCGATGGTGCGCGCGTTGCTGCAGTTGTCACCGTCCGGCTTCGTGCGCGAACTGGTGCTGCCGGCCATCGCCGACCCGCGCTACTGACCGCGCCTGCACAGGCCAGGCTCACCCTCTTCGCGTAACAGGTACCCAAGCACGATGGCGGTCAGCACGGTCGCCATCGCCAGGACAAACAGCTGGCCACGGACGGACTCCATGTATGCCTGGGCCAGCGCCGTTCTCGAAACGCCGGGCAATGCCTCCACCGCTCCGCCAAGGTCGCCCATGGACAGCCTGTGCACGGCGGCACGGGCCACGACGCTGGCCTCAAGCGCCATACTCCCACCAATGCGGGATGAGAGCATGATGCCGACAAGCGCGAGGGCAATGGAATCGCCTGCCAGTCGCATTGCGTTGAAGATGCCCGCGGCCATGCCTGCCTGCTCTTTGCCAACCACGCTGACCGCCAGGCCATCCATGATCCCCCAAGGCAGACCGATGCCGATCCCGATGACCAGCATCGGCATCCAGCGCACAGAAGGTAGCTGGAACACCTGCGCCAGCCATGCCAGCCCAAGCGCGCCGATCAACAGGCCCGCACAACACAGCGTCCGCGCCGGAATCCAGCGCAGCAGGTGACCCGCAACCAGGGGAACAACCAGCAATGGCGCAGACAGTGCTGCCATCGCCAGTCCAGCCTCGGTGGGCCGCAGCCCTTCAACACCGATGAACCCCGCCGGCAGCACCACCAGAAGAACGACGTACGAGAACGCGGGGGCAGCGGCGAGAATCTGCACGCCGACAAAGCGCCGGTTGCGGAACAGCCCGAGATCCAGCAGCGGTGTTCGATGGGAGCGCTCGACGGCAATGAACGCGGCCAGCAACACCATCGAGAGCGCCAGCAGTACCAGCGTCTGCGGATGCAACAGGCCGCGTTCCGGCAGCACGATCATGGCGTAGGTGAGTGCCCCCAGCGCCAGCATGAAGGTGACGGCGCCCAGCCAATCCAGGCGTGGCGAACCGGTGCTCTTCGATTCGACGGATGACAGGGCGACCAACGGTACGGTCAGGGCGGCCAGCAACGCAGGCAGGAAGAACACCCATTCCCAGCCCAGCGCATCGATCAATCCGCCTGCCAGCAGCGGACCGCCTGCGGCTCCTGCACCAAAGGTGGTGCCGATCAGGCTGAACACCCTAGCCCGCGCCTGGCCGTCGAACACCTGCGCCAGCGACGCCATCGCACCGGCAAACGCAGCCGACGCCGCCATCCCCTGAAGCAGTCGCAGTGCATTGATCCACGCCACATCGGGCATCAAGGGGACCAGGCCGGTGACGAGCGCAAACGACGCGCCGCCCAGAAGCCAGATCCGGCGCCTGCCATGCAGATCGGCCAGCCCACCGGCCACCAGCGTGGTGCAGCCGTAGGTCAACAGATAAGCGTTGATGATCCAGGACAACGCCGCAGGCGAACCGCCCAGCGCGTCCCGGATGGCGGGAATGCCCACGGCGGGGCTGGCAATGCTCAAGGGAATGGTGAGCGCCGTCAGGCAGCCCGCCAGCACCACTCCAAAGCGTGATGATCCGGCCGTCTCAGCAGAGGCAACAGACATGTCGATGAAGCTCCAGCGTGGCCAGGCGCCACCGCATTGATGCTATCGACGACGCTATCGCCTAAGAATCCATCGTTGTGTCCGTGCTTTAATGACATGAACGTCATCAATGGCCATGTCATGGACAGCTTTGCCGGTCTCAGCCTCTTCGTTCTGGTCGCCGAGGCACGCAGCTTCGCGGCCGCAGCACGACAGCGTGGCATCACCCCTTCGGCGGCAAGCAAGACCATTGCCCGGCTGGAAGAGCGTCTGGGCGCCCGCCTGCTGAATCGCAATACCCGAAGCGTCAGCCTGACTGCCGAAGGCGAGCAGTTCCTTGAACGCTGCCGTCGCATCATGACCGAGGTCGCCGCAGCGGAGCGCGAGCTGACCGACGCCCAGGCCGCGCCCAGCGGTCGCCTGAAGGTCAGTCTTCCACTCGCCAGCGGACTGATGCTGCCGGTGCTATCGGCCTTTGCGCACCGCTTTCCCGCCATCGAACTCGACCTGCACTTCAGCGACCGTCTTGTCGATGTCATCGAGGAGGGCTTCGACGCCGTTGTCCGCACGGGCAACCCCGCCGACTCCAGGCTGCACGGCCGCAACCTCGGCAGTGCCCGCCTGCTCTGTGTGGGCGCCCCTGCGTACTTCGCCAAGCGCGGCACGCCACAGCACCCGGATGATCTGAGCGGCCACGCGTGCCTTCTCCATCGCTTTCCCGGCACCGGCCTGATCGAACGTTGGCCACTGCCCACGCATGAGGGAGGCACCGAGCTGCGACTGACTGCCGCAATGACCGCCAATCATCTTGAGACGATCCTGCACATGGCCATTGATGGCCATGGCATTGCGTGCCTGCCCGACTTCGCCACGCGTGATGCGCTGGACCGCGGTGAACTCGTCAGCGTCCTGGACCCATGGAGCACCGAGCGCAGCACCTTCTGGGCCCTCTGGCCAAGCCATCGCCATCAGCAGCCGCGTGTACGCGCGTTTGTCGATTTCATGGCCGAACACCTCCTGCCCGAACCCAGCCAGTGCAATTGAACCTGCGCCCTGCTGCGACTACGCTGCTCGTCACTGGCCGTCGGTCACAGGCGGGAACCTGCTATGGATGCGCTTTCACGGGTCTCGGCCCAGGTCCTGGACAGCGCCCTGCCCAGCCTGCCGCTGTACCTGCTGCAGGCCACGGCGGTGATCGGCATGATCGGCGTGCTGCTGATCGCCACCCGCCGCGCCGGGCACGCCATTGAAGGCCGTCGCCTGTATGTCGGCGTGGCACTGGGCCTGATCTACCTGTTCAATTCCTGGTTCGTGGCCCGTTACACCCAGGGTGTGGTCAAGCTGCACCTCGGCTTCGACATCCTGCTGGTCAGTGGCCTGCTGGGCGGTTGGCGCGGTGGCCTGACCTGCCTGGCCGCCAGCCTGCTGTCGCGCTACCAGTTTGCCGGCACCCAGTATTTCCTGCCGGCCGGCCTCGAGGCCACGCTGCAGATGCTGGCCGGCGTCTGGCTGCGCAGGCGCCTGCACCCGCGCATGCTCAATGAGCTCTCGCTGCGCGTGATCCTGCAGGCCTGGGGCGTGCGTATCGCCGTCACTGCGTTGGGCCTGGCATTGGGCGTCGCAATCATCGGCGCCAATCAGCTGCCCGTGGAGGAGTTGGCAATCCAGCGGCTGCTGGCACTGCCACTATCGCTGCTGATGCTCGGCGCGGTGTTCGCGCTGGTCTACAACGATGCGCAGATCGATGCACAGCGTCAGCGCGAACAGGCCTGGCTGCGGATCGATCCGATCAGTGGCCTGCCCAACATGCGTGCACTTGGCGAACGCCTGCAACATTACTGGCGCGACAACGACGGCATCGGCAAGGCCTGCCTGATCGTGGCCGAGATGGGCAACCTGCGCGATCTGCGCCTGCGCTATGGTCCGCTGCAGGACAACGGCCTGTGGCAGCGCGACAGCACCGACGAGGTGCATCGGCTGCTGCCCTCGCTGCCAGCCGGGCAGCTGGAGATCTACCAGTTCGGCGATGCCGCGCTGGCGATCCTGGTGCGCGACCTGACCTTGTTCGAACTGCGCACGCAGCCGCAGATCACCGAGCTGGCCAGCAACCTGGCCGATCGGGTCGGCCGCGATTGGCCCGGCTTCCGGCCGCTGTTCCGCTGTGCGGTGGTCGAACTGAAGCCCCCCGCCGATGCCGACGAAGGACATCTTCCGTTCCGCGCGATCACCGTGGCGCTGAGTGCGATCGAATCCGGCGTCGTGTTCTTCGACGACCCGATCCAGCGCGACAGCGAGATCGACGCCCTGATCGAAGTCGCCCTCGAACGCTGGCTGCAGCAGGGAGATGCCCCCCTGTGCTACCAGCCCAAGCATCGCCTTCAGGATCGCCAGCTGGTCGGCGCCGAAGCACTGCTGCGCATGCGCGACGGCGAGGGCCGGCTGATCGCGCCGATGCGGGTGATCTCGCTGCTACGCCGGCAGGGGCGGTTGGCTGAACTGGAATGGGCCACGCTGCAGTCGGCCATCCACTTCCTGCAGCAGTGCCGACGCGATGGCTCGCAGTTGAACATCGCCGTGAACGTTTCGGCCGAGTCACTGCGCCTGCCCGACTTCGGCCTGCGCCTGCAGGAATTGCTGGCACTGCACGATGTGCCCGGCGTGATGCTGCGCCTGGAGATCGTCGAATGGACCGAGATCGTCGAACGCGACGTGGTCGATGCCAACATCGCACAGCTGCTGGCGGCGGAGGTCACGCTGTCACTGGATGATTTCGGTGCCGGCTATTCAACCCTGATCCTGCTCTCACAGCTGGCCATCGCCGAGGTCAAGATCGAGCAGGCGTTGATTGCCACCCTGTCCGACGCCAAGTCGCAGTCGATCGTTCGCTTCATCGTCGAAGTCGCGCATCGCTGCGGTGCGATCGTGGTGGCCGAGGGTACCGAAACCCTCGCGCAGGAACAGCAATTGCGCGCACTGGGTGTGGATGTCGGCCAGGGCTATCTGTACTCGGCGGCGCTGCCGGCCGACGAGTTCCGCCGCTTCGCCGCCAGCTAGACCGCGTAGTAACCCAGGAACATCGCCACCGCCGATTCGGCCACGCGTGCGCGCTCCTGTTCGTTCAACGGCGCCTGCCCCATCGTCACCTGCGGCCAGAATGCAAAGCTCTTCACCAGGCCGTGCAGCTGGTGGCCGGCGAACTCCGGATCGACCTGGCGCAGCCGGCCATCGGCGATTGCCGCGCGGATCCACGCACTCTCACCGCTTTCCTTCTCGCCCATGCGGCAGACGATGGCCTGCGCACGTTCCGGCGAATGGATGATCTCGGCCATCGCCACCCGCGCCAGGTCGATGAAGTTGGCATCACTGAGCAGCTCCAGCTTCTGCCCCAGCAGCTGCATCAGCTGCGCCTGCAGCGGCTGATCGGCGCGGTACGGCAGTGCGTCGCTGGCCACGCTGCGCTCCCACAGCTCCTCCAGGATCATCGAGAACAACGCTTCCTTGCTCGGGAAGTGGTTGTAGACGGTGCGCTTGGAGACCCCCGCCACCTCGGCGATGCGGTCCATGCTGGTCGCCTCGTAGCCCGATGCACGGAACTCCTCCACCGCCGCACGCACGATGGCTTCGCGTTTGCGGTCGGTCAGGCGTTGCGGGGCACGGGACATGGCAGGAACCAGATAACTGAACGGACGCCACCATTTTACACCCGGCAGTGTACTTTTGAAAAACACGAAACTACACTGTGCAGTGTACCCAGCGGACGTCACCCATGAAGCGCCTGCTCCTTGTCCTTTTGCTTGGAATCCTCGCCGTGACCGCCTACACCTTCTGCAAGTCCTGGTCCCTCCCCGACTTCCCCGATTCGCCGCAGTACCGCGACGGCAAGTTCCGCAATGCCCTGCCGCGTCCGGCGATGGGCCTGCGCGATGGCGCGGAGATCTGGTGGACGTTTCTGTTCAACAAGCCCAAGGGCACCGTGCCCGCCCACCCCATTCCGGTGCTGCCGCTGGACCGTGCAACCCTGGACGCCGCGCCTGATCGCAGCCTGTTCCGGCTCGGGCATTCCACGATCCTGCTGAAGCTGCGTGGCCAATACTGGCTGACCGATCCGGTGTTCTCCGAGCGCGCTTCGCCGGTACAGTGGCTGGGCCCGGCGCGCTTCCACGCACCGCCGATCAGCATCGACCA
The DNA here is from genome assembly GCF_051983905.1 of Stenotrophomonas sp. STK17_22. Lineage (NCBI taxonomy): Bacteria > Pseudomonadati > Pseudomonadota > Gammaproteobacteria > Lysobacterales > Lysobacteraceae > Stenotrophomonas > Stenotrophomonas sp. STK17_22. The sequence continues at coordinate 2,025,685 of NZ_CP197010.1, read as the reverse complement.
GCTGCCGCCGATCGCCGGCGTGATCCTCTCGCACAACCACTACGACCACCTCGACCATGCCGCGGTGATGCAGCTGGCCGGCAAGACCGCGCGCTTCATCGCCCCGCTTGGCGTGGGCGACCAGTTGATTGCGTGGGGCGTGGACGCCAGCAAGGTGGAACAGCTGGACTGGTGGCAATCGACCGAGGCCGGTGGCCTGCGCCTGACCGCCACCCCGGGCCAGCATTTCTCCGGCCGCGGTCTGGGCGACAGCGATCGCAGCCTGTGGGCGTCATGGGTGATCCAGGACGGCGACTTCCGCATCTTCTTCAGCGGCGACACCGGCTACTTCGACGGCTTCAAGGCCATCGGTGAGAAGTACGGCCCGTTCGACCTGACCATGATCGAAACCGGTGCCTACGACCCGCGCTGGGCCTTCGTGCACATGCAGCCCGAGCAGACCCTGCAGGCGCACCTGGACCTGCGCGGCAAGTGGCTGCTGCCGATCCACAACGGCACCTTCGATCTGGCGCTGCACGCATGGCAACAGCCGTTCGAACGCATCACCGCACTGGCCGCCGCAAAGAACGTGCCGGTGGCCACGCCGATGATGGGCGAAGCACTGGACATGCAGGCGCCGCAGGCGGGTACGCGCTGGTGGGAGACGGTGGAGCTGTAATGGGGGATGCCGCTTGACCTGCCGGAAGCCATGTAGAGCCGAGCCATGCTCGGCTGCTTCTGAGAAGTGCGCCGTGGACGTCAAACAAGCTCAGCTTTGGAGTCACCGCAATTGGAGACGCCGCCAGCATTGCTGACATCGACATGCACGGTTATCAATTCGGCTTCCGGTACCGCATTCTGGACCTGCACGCATGCGGCACGCGCGACATCGTCTGCGGCTGTGCCTTCTCGCTGGAATCGCAACGCCAACACGCCCGGCGAACCACTGCCCAGCAGCGCATCGTCGCACCCCACCTCTGCAAGACCTCGCTCAAATGCACTGAGATCTTTTCCGGTATCAGGCACTCGGTACATCAGCGTGAAACTGAACTCCATCATCAATCCATTTCAGATCGGTGGTCGTTGCCAATCAGCATAGGGGCAAGCCTGCAGCCGTCCAGAGCCACATCCGTCAGCGCTCCCGCGATGGCAGCGCCAGCGCCCGGCGGCGCTGCAGTGCGTCATGTAACCGATTACATCCCTTGCTAGCGTAGCGCTCGCCCGATTCCGGTCGAACCTGCGAGGCTGTCCGTAATGACGTTGCGCGCCGAACGCTCCAAGGTCTCCCGCCCACCTGCCCCATGGCGACCCGCCGCCACTCTGATGCTCGCCGTCCTGGCATCCTCCGCGCAGGCACAGACATTGCCACCACGCAGCCAATGGCAGGCCAGCGCCTCCTCGCAGCAGGTACCGGCGATGGCGATCAGCCACCTGATCGACGGCGACCCCGGGACCGTCACCGGCGGTGCCTTCAGTCCGGGCCACTGGTTCCAGATCGACCTCGGCGCGCCAACAATGCTGGCCGGCGCACGCCTCACCTGGGATGTCTCCAACCCGGAAGGCTATTCGCTGCAGACCTCGCTGGACGGCACACAGTGGCAGACCGCGTACACCATGGCCGATTCGCTGGGCGACGTGGAAACGCTGTACTTCGCGCCACGCCAGGCGCGCTACCTTCGGTTGGCCAGCCCGCAGCGCACGTCCGACTGGGGCGTGTCGATTTTCGAGATGGAGCCGCTGGACAGCACGCTCAGCGCACGCATCAGCGGTGTCGATGCAACGCAGGCGGCGGCGCTCTGGCAAGGCGGTGGCACCGTCGCGGTTCCAGCCGGAAAAGGTGGATCCCATACGCTCGAGATCATGCTGCCTCGCGCCCAGTCCACGGCCGGTCTCGCGGTCGACTGGGCCGATGGCGGGCGCGGCGCCGCCCGCTTGCAGGCGCAGGACGCACAGGGCCGATGGCAGGACCTCGCACACGATGCACAGGCGGCCAGCCATCGGCAGAGTTGGCTGGCTGCTGACACGGCACAACCTCTACGTGCATTCCGCCTCACCGTGGACGGCGCTGCCCCGCAGATCGCGCGCCTGCGCCTGCTCGGCCAGAAAGCGGTGATGACGCCGATGAAGCGCTACCAGATCGCGGCCAGCGGCGCGCAGCGTGCGTTGTTCCCGGCGTCGCTGCAGATGCAGCAGACCTACTGGACCGCCGTGGGTGTGCACGCGGGTCGGCAGAAATCCATCTTCGACGAATACGGCAACCTGGAAGCGTTCAAGGGTGCGCCGCTGGTGCAGCCGATCTGGCGCAATGCCGATGGCAGCGCAGCCGGTGCCGCCGGGCAGAAGGTGCAGCACGCACTGCGCGACGGCTGGAAGCCAATGCCCTCCGCCACCTGGTCACCGCAACCCGGGCTGGAGCTGCGCAGTGAGGTGTTCGCCATCGAGCGCGATGGCCAGCCGGTGACCTTTCTCCGCCATCGACTGCACAACACCGGCACCACCGCGATCGACGGCACGCTGACCCTGGCGGTACGACCGATGCAGATGAACCCGCCATGGCAGAACGGTGGGCTGTCGCCGATCCGCGAGGTCGCCGTCGAAGCCAACACGGTGCGCGTGAACGGCCGCACGCTGCTGCGCTCGCTCACGCCGGTGGCTGCGTCCGGCGTTGCGCCGTTCGGGAAGGACGGCACAACGGAGATCACCGCGGACATCGCTGCCGGCGAACTGCCTTCCTCGCAGCAGGCACGTGACGAGCAAGGACTGGCCGCAGCCGCATTGAGCTACCGGATCCGCCTCGCGCCCGGTGCCAGCGATGCGGTGGTCGTGGCGTTCCCACTCGGCACCGCCGCTGCCGATGCCAATGGCGTGCTGCCCGAGGCACCTGCGCTTGACCTGGCCACGCTGCCCCGTGATGCCGATGCAGCGTTCGAGACGCTGGCCACGCAGGCGTCCGCAGATTGGCAGGCGCGGCTGGGCCAGGTCGGCCTGCGCCTGCCCGATCCCTCGCTGGTCGACATGCTGCGCGCGCAGGCTGCCTACATGCTGATCAACCAGACCGGCCCGGCCATGCAACCGGGGCCACGCAACTACAACCGTTCCTTCATCCGCGACGGCATGGCCACCTCGGCGGTGCTGCTGCGCATGGGCGAAGCCAAGGTCGCGCGCGACTACCTGGCGTGGTACAGCCAGCACGGCGTGCACGGCAGCGGACTGGTCTCGCCGATCCTCAACGACGATGGCAGCGTCAACACCGGCTTTGGTTCGGACATCGAGTACGACAGCCAGGGCCAGTATGTGGCACTGGTCGCCGATGTCGCCCGCCTCGATGGCGGTGCGGAGTCGGTGCGCGCGTACCTGCCGAAAGTGAAGGCGGCGCTGCGCTTCCTGCAGCAGCTGCGCGAGCGCACGCTGGTAGCGGGTTACATGGCTGACCAGCCTTCGCCGGAACGCTTCGCGGGCATCCTTGCGCCATCGATCAGTCATGAGGGCTACCCCTCGCCCACCCACAGCTACTGGGATGACTACTGGGGCCTGAAGGGCTGGCACGACGGTGCGTGGCTGGCAGAGGCACTTGGCGACCATGAAACCGCCCGTTGGGCGCGCGAACAGTACAAGCTGCTGTACGACGCATTGCATGCCTCGATCCGCGCCACGATGGCGTGGAAGGGCATCGACTTCATCCCGTCCTCGGCGGATCTGGGTGATGGTGATCCCACCGGCGTATCCATCGCGCTGGATCCCACCGGCGCGCAGAGCGTGCTCCCGGCCGAGGCGCTGCGCACCACCTTCGCCCGCTATCTGGACGATGTGCGCAAGCGCAACCAGCCCGGGGCGCTGTATGCCTACACCCCGTACGAGATCCGCAACGTGCTGAGCTATGTGCACCTGGGCCAGCCGCAGGCGGCCGACGAGCTGCTACAGGGGCTGCTGCATGATCGGCGCCCGCTTGAGTGGCAGGTGCTGGCCGAGGTCGTGCATTCGCGGCTGCGCTTCCCGCGCTATCTGGGCGACATGCCGCACACCTGGATCGGCGCCGAGTATGGTCGCACGTTGTTCGGCATGCTGATGCGCGAGGACGATGACGCGTTGTCATTGCTGCCGGGCACGCCGCCCTCGTGGGTGGCGGGCGATGGATTGGCGGTGGAGCGTCTGCCGACCGCGTATGGCACGTTGCAGATGCAGGCGCGGCAGCGCGACGGCACGCTGACGGTCACGCTTGGTAAAGGGCTGCGCAGCGGGACGGCGGTGAAGGTCTGGTGGCCGGCGCGGACGATGCCGAACACGGTGCGTGTGGATGGACGCGAGGTTACCGCGTTCGATGCGGAAGGCGTGCGCGTGGCGAAGCCGTTCAAGACGCTGGAGGCGCGTTGGTAGAGTCGAGCTTGCTCGACTGCATTTCGCCGATCACCATGCGCCAGTCGAGCAAGCTCGACTCTACAGGGGCGCGCCGGGCCATGCCCGGCGTCATCTACAACGTCGGCAATCCCGGCGGATTGGTCTGCGACTGCGGCACGGCCTCCTCGGCCACGTTCCAGCGCGCCAGCGCCTGGGCATAAGTGCCGCTTCTGATCTGGGTGTTCAACGCCTGGGTCACCGCATCGGCCAGGCCACTGCCCTTGCGCGTGGTCACCGAGATCGCTGCGGCGTTCGGCCAGCCGCCCGGGAACAGGCCCACACGCCGCACCTTGCCATCGCGCGCCGAATAGGCGCCGGTGGCGTTGGGCTCGAATGAGACATCGGCGCGCCCGGTGATCACTGCCAGCCGCCCAACCACGGCGTCATCGAAGTACTGGTACTCCACCGGCTTCAAGCCAGCGGCGATGTTCTGCTGGTCCCACTGCCGCAGGATCTGGTCCTGGTTGGTGCTGGCACCGACCACCACCTTCAGCCCGGCAACGTCGGCCGGCTTTTCGATCTTCTGGATCGGCCCCTCAGTGCGCGTGTAAATTCCCAGCAGATCGTAACGGTAGCTGGAGAAATCGAACTTCTTCTTGCGCTCTTCGGTCACCGTCACGTTCGACAGCACCGCATCGTACTTGCCTGATTCCAGCCCCAGCGGCCAGTCGGCCCACGCCACCGGCACGATCACCAGCTTCAGGCCCAACCCATCGGCAATCAGCCGTGCGATGTCCGGCTCGATGCCCACGACGTCCTTGCTGTCGGCGCCGTAGTCGGCCAGCGGCAGCTGCCCCGGATGGGTGGCCACGGTGAACGTACCGGGCGTGACAAAGCGATAGTCGGCCGGGATCAACGCCTGCGCCCTCGGATCGAGCGTGCCCTTCAGGATGGCGGTGTTCGCACCCGCCAGGCTGGTTGCGGCCACGGTGCCGGTATCCGGCGCCTGACGCACGCGCGAGTAGACGATGCCGGCGATGCCGATGACCAGCACACCCACGACCAACAGGGTGCTGCGCGAGGGGCGACGCGGTGCTGCAGGGCTCATGGTGTTCCTTTCGCAGTTACAGGGTCTTGGCCAGGAAATCGGCGGTGCGTTGCTGGCGCGGACGTTCGAACAGCGCCTCGGGCGTGCCCTGCTCGATCACCCGGCCCTGGTCCATCATCACCACGTGGTCAGCCACGCGACGGGCGAAGCTCAGCTCATGGGTGACGATCACCAGCGTGGTGCCGGAACGGGCCAGCTCCTCGATCACGCTAAGCACTTCGGCCACCAGCTCCGGGTCCAGTGCCGAGGTCGGTTCATCGAACAGCAGCACCTTCGGTTGCAGCGCCAGTGCACGGGCAATCGCGATGCGCTGCTGCTGGCCGCCGGACAGCTGGCGCGGGAAGGCATCGGCCTTGTCGGCCAGGCCGACTCGTTCCAGCAGCGTGCGCGCCTGCTGCTCGGCCTGCGCACGCGGCACGCCGCGCACCGCGATCGGCGCCTCGATGATGTTCTCCAGCGCGGTCAGGTGCGGGAACAGGTTGAAGCCCTGGAACACCATGCCCACTTCCGCACGACGGCGGCGGATCTCACGTTCGGGCAGCTCGTACAGGGTGTCGCCATCGCGGCGGTAGCCGATCAGCTGCCCGCCGACGGTCACGTAACCGCTGTCGGCACGTTCCAGGTGGTTGATCAGCCGCAGCAACGTGGACTTGCCAGCGCCGGACGGGCCGATCAGCACGGTCACGCTGCCAGCGCGCAGGTCCAGGTTCACGTCTTCCAGCACCGGCTGGTCGCCGAACACCTTGCCTACGCCATGCAGCGATACCGATGCCCCCTCGCCCGCTTCAACCTGCGCGGCGATGCGCGGGCGATTGACCACGCGCGGTGCAGCCTCACCTGTGGCGCGCCTCGGTGACGAGACACGCGATACCGAACGCTCGCGCTGCAGTTGGCCGCGCGCAAAGCGCTGCTCCACGCGCCGCTGCAGCAGCGACAGCACGGTCAGGATCACCAGGTACCAGACCGTGGCCACCATCAGCAGCGGCACCACTTCCAGGTTGCGCCTGTAGATCACCTGCACGGTGTAGAACAGCTCCGGCAGCGCCAGCACGTAGACCACCGAGGTGCTCTTGGCCAGGCCGATCACATCGTTGAACGCGGCCGGCAGGATCGAACGCATCGCCTGCGGCAGGATGATGCGGCGCACCTGGCGACCACGCGGCAGGCCAAGCGCGGCCGCAGCCTCGTACTGGCCGTGGTCGACCGACAGAATGCCGCCACGGATCACCTCGGCCGAGAACGCGGCCTGGTTCAAGGTGAGACCCAGCACTGCGGCGGTGAACACACCGATCAGCTGCGTGGTCGGGTACGAGAACAGGCTGATGCCGGTGAACGGCACCCCCAGCTCGATGGTGCTGTACAGGTAGCCCAGGTTGTTCAACAGCAGCAACAGCACCAGCAGCGGAATCGAGCGGAACAGCCACACATAGCCCCACGACACCGCCGACAGCAGCGGCGAACCGGAGACGCGGGCCAACGCCAGCAAGGTGCCCAGCGCGAAACCGAGGCCAGTACCCAACGCGGTCAGCAGCAGCGTGCGACCCAGGCCTTCCAGCACCGGGCGTGCGAAGAACCACTCGGCGAACGTACCCCAGCCCCAGCGCGGATTGCCCAGCACTGATTGCAGCCCGATCAGGATCAAAGCCAGCGCCAGGAGGGTTCCGACCACCTGCAGAGGATGCCGGGCCGGCACGATCTTCAACGCCGGGGTGGGCGCCGGGCGTGTGGCAATGCCATCCAGCGCAGTCGAAGGCGTGCTCATGCGTGGGCTCCGTGCAGCTCGGTCTGTGATGGCACGGCGGCTGGCGCAGATACGCCCAGGTGCTTCTCGAACGGCAAGTGGGCGATGGATTCCGGATCGGCCTCCAGATCGAACAGCGCGGTGTAGCCGTGGCTGAGGTACAGGCCGACGGCTTCAGGCTGGCGGAAGCCGGTGGTCAGGAACACCCGTCGGTAACCCTGGCGCGCCGCCTGGTCCTCCAGTTCCTGCAGTACACGCCGCGCGATGCCCTGGCGGCGCAGGCCCGGCAGCGTCCAGATGCGCTTGAACTCGGCGGTGTCCGGATCGCGGTGCGGCATGAAGGCACCGCCGGAGATCGCCACACCATCGCGCAGCAGCAACACGAACGCCCCTACCGGCGCCGCGAACGCCTGCGCCGGGTAGCGCTGCAGTTCCTCGCGGGCGCTGCCGCCGATGCGTCGACGCACGTCGGCGTAGCGGCTGTCGTACTCCTGCTCCAGGCCATCGAACAGTGGACGGGCCAGTGGATCGTCCACCGAGGTGTAGAGGAAGCGTTCGTTGCTGCTCATGCCACGTCCTTCACCAGATAGTCTTCAGCCAGCCGCGCCCACAGGCTGGCAGCGGGCGCGATGGCGGCGTCGTTGAACACATAGCGCGGGCTGTGCAGCGGTGCGCTGTCGCCGTTGCCGACGAACACGAAACTGCCCGGCCGCGCCTGCAGCAGGAAGGCGAAATCCTCGCTGGCCGTGCGTGGCGCGAACTCCGGTACCAGCTGATCGCTGCCGAAGCCCTGTACGGCCACCTCACGGATGTAGGCGGTCTGCTCAGGGTGGTTGATCACGCTCGGGAAGCCACGCGGGAACTCGATCTCCGCGCGCGCGCCGAACGCGGCGGCGGTCTGCTCGGCGATCTCGGTGACCCGGCGCCGCAACGTGTCGCGCACTTCCGGCAGGTAGGCGCGCACGGTCAGCTTCAGCTCGACCACGTCTGGAATCACATTGGCGGCCTGCCCGCCGTGAATCGAACCGACGGTGACCACGCCCATCTGCCGTGGATCCACATTGCGCGAGACAACGCTCTGCAGCGCGGTAACGATGTGCGCTGCTGCAAGGATCGGGTCGACGCTGCCCTGCGGCTCGGCGCCGTGACCGCCCTTGCCGATCACCTTCAGCCGCGCCCAGTCCACCGACGCCATCGCCGGACCGTCGACGAAGCCGAAGTGCCCCACCGGCACGCCCGGCCAGTTGTGCAGCCCATAGATCGCATCCACCGGGAAGCGTTCGAACAGGCCGTCGGCGATCATCTTCGAGGCCCCCGAACCGGTTTCCTCGGCCGGCTGGAACACCAGCTGCAGGGTGCCGTCGATGCGGCCGTGATGGGCCAGGTAGTGCGCCGCGGACAGCAGGATGGCGGTATGCCCATCGTGGCCGCAGGCATGCATCAGCCCCTCGTTCTGGCTGGCGTAGGCCAGGCCGGAATCCTCATGGATCGGCAGTGCATCGATGTCGGCGCGCAGGCCGAGGCGACGGGTGCCCTGTCCGCGCTGCAGCGTCCCGACCACGCCGGTGCCGCCGAGGCCGGTGGTGACCTCATAGCCCCACTGTTGCAGCAGCTCGGCCACGCGTGCGCTGGTACGGTGTTCCTCGAAGGCCAGCTCCGGGTGCCGGTGCAGGTCATGGCGGATCGCGATGGCCGCCTCGGCGCGTGCCGCGATGTCGGGCAATATGCCCGTCGTTCGGGAATTCCGCTGGGCATGGCCCGGTGCTGCCGCGCTTTCTCCGCTCATCGCCTTACCCTGCCTTCCGCGCCGGCTCGGCGTCGGTCGAGTGGCGGCTGGCCTTGTACGGCAGGCCCAGATGCGCGCGCAGGGTCTGCCCTTCCAGCTCACGCTGGTGGTAGCCGCGCGCCTGCAGGATCGGCAGCACCTGGGTCACGAAATCGTCCAGGCCTTCGCGCTGTGCCGCGAAACCGAGGATGAAGCCGTCGCTGGCACCGGCATCGAACCACCGGATCAACTCGTCGGCCACATGCTCCGGCGTGCCGATGAAATTCGGTCGCGGGCTCACCGCTTCCAGTGCCACCTGGCGCAGGCTCAGGCCCTTTTCGCGCGCGTCCTGCTTGATGCGGTCGGTGGTGGAACGGAACGAGTTGCTGCCGATGTCACCCAGCTCCGGGAACGGCGCGTCCGGATCGTACTGGCTGAAATCGTGGTGGTCGAAGAAGCGGCCGAGATAGGCCAGCGCATCCTCCAGCGTGGCTAGTGCGGCGATCGCCTGGTACTTGGCTTCAGCCTCCTCCGCGGTGCGGCCGACGATGGGGCCGATGCCCGGGAAGATCTTCACGTCATTGCCGCTGCGGCCGTGGGCGATCGCCGAGTTCTTCACCTTCTGGGTGAACGCGCGGGTCTCCTCCAGCGATGGCGAATGGGTGAACACCGCATCGGCGTACTTTCCGGCCAGCGCGATGCCATCGTCGGACGACCCGGCCTGGAAGATCACCGGCTGCCCCTGTGGCGAACGCTGGATGTTGAGCGGCCCTTCCACCTGGAAAAAGCGACCCTTGTGGTCGAGGCGGTGGAACTTGTCCGGCGCGAAGAACGTGCCGCTGTCGCGCTCACGCACGAAGGCATCGTCGTCCCAGGAATCCCACAGCCCTTGCACTACGTCCAGGTACTCGTCGGCGATCTGGTAGCGCAGCGCGTGCTCCGGGTGCGGGCGACCGTAGTTGCGCCCCGAACCCTCCAGCGGCGACGTCACCACGTTCCACCCCGCACGACCGCCGCTGAGCAGGTCCAGCGAAGCGAACTGCCGGGCCACGGTAAACGGGTCGCTGTAGGAGGTCGACAGCGTGCCCGCCAGGCCGATCTTCTTCGTCGCCGTGGCCAGCGCCGACAGCAGCGAGATCGGCTCGAAGCGGTTAAGGAAGTGCGGGATCGACTTCTCGTTGATGTAAAGGCCGTCGGCTACGAAGCCGAAGGCGATGCCGTTGTCCTCGGCGGTACGCGCGATGTCGATGTAGAACTGCAGGTTGACGCTGGCATCGGCCGGATTGGAGGGATGCTTCCAGGCATGCATGTGGCTGCCAGGCCCCTGCAGCATGATGCCGAACGGAATGTGGCGCGGGGTCGTGCTCATGGGAATCGCTCCTGCAGGTCAGGCCACCGCCGCGCGCGGCGCGGGCGACAGCAGTTCAAGGGATGTAAGACGCGCGTCGAGGTCGGCCACCGGCGCATCGAGAACGAACTCGCCCACACCGAAACGCCGGTGCAGCGCATCCAGTTCGTCACGCACGTGCTGCGCATCACCGGACAACACGCTGGGGCGCGTTTCCTCGATGCGGAAGTCGGCCACGCCCACCTGCCGCGCATACTCAGCAGCTGCTTCGGGGCTGGGCAGATTCACCGTCTGCCCGGGACCGAGGTGCAGCTTGTAGACCCGCAACGCGCCGATGTGCCGGGCAGCGGCCTCGGCAGTTGGTGCGGCGAAGGCCACAGTGGCCAGCAACGGTGGCTGCGAGGAGACGCTGCGGTAGGCGTCGAACGCAGCTTCGATGTGCTTCGGGTCACCATCGAAATGCGCGGCATAGACAAAGCGCCAGCCCAGCTCGGCCGCCTGCTGCGCGCTCTGCGGGCTGGCCCCGAGCAGGAAGCGCTCCGGCGCCTGCTGCGGAACCGGCCGTGCCTGTGCGTCGGTGTCGGCGCCGGACAGATAGCCTTCCAGGTCACGCAGTTGCTGGTCGAAGTCGGCGAACGCCGGACGCCCGGCTGCCAGCGCCGCGGTCGAGGCCGGCAGGCCACCGGGGGCCTTGCCCACGCCCAGATCGACACGCCCCGGCGCCAGCGCCGACAGCAGGTTGAAGTTCTCCGCCACCTTGTACGGCGCGTAGTGGCGCAGCATCACCCCACCACTGCCGATGCGGATGCGCCGGGTCTGCGCCAGCACCCACGCAGCCAGCACTTCCGGTGCGGGGCTGGCCAGGGTCGGTGCGGCGTGGTGTTCGGCAAACCAGTAGCGGTGGTAGCCCAGCTGCTCGGCGCGCTGCGCCAGCTGCAGGCTGTTGCGCAGCGCCTGCTCCGGCGAGGCACCTTCGGCCACCGGACTCTTGTCCAGCACGCTGATCTGATAGCTCATGGTCGTGTCCTCGCTCAGGGGTGGGCCACGGGAATGCCGAGCAACCCGTTCAGCGCGGCCAGGATCGGCTCGGCACCGGAGATGTACTGGCGGTCCTGGTGCGCGCCACTGGCAAGCTCGCTGCGCACGCCCTGCGGCAGCACCAGCTTCGGCAGCGACTGGTCCTGCTCGCCGATCTCGGCAATCACCTCGCGGCGCGGCCGCGCGAAGCCGATGCGACGCACGTCCAGCTGCGCGTCCAGGCCATCGATGCTCGATAGCGCGCCCTCCAGCAACAAGCTGTGCCGACAGAAAAAGCGCTGGCCGGGAATCTGGCCGTCCTCGAACTCACGGTCGAGCAGGAACAGGATGGGTTTGCTTGCTGCGTCGAAAGTCACAGGGGTCGTCCTCATCGGGGCCGGCAATGCGATGCCGCTTCGATATCGATGCTAGAGATGCCAGCAGCCGCAGCAGCGACGGCTGGCGACAATCGGCGGTCAGATCCGGCCACGCAGATGCGGCGTAGCCATAAGCAAAGCGCTGCCGGTTATGGCGTCAGGCAATACGTCGCAGCGGCGCCGGAGCAGTCAGCGGCTGCGCGGCCAGATGGCCGGCTGCACGCTCGGCCGCCAGCGCGATGCGTGCCTGCAGGGCTGCACTGCTGATGTGCTCGCCTTCGAAATCGGCAGGCGTGGCATACACCCCGATCGGCAGCGTGTGCGCCTGCAGGAAACTGAACAACGGCCGCAGCTGGTGGTCGATCACCAGCGCATGTCGCTCGCTGCCGCCGGTGGCTGCCAGCAGTACCGGCGTATCCACCAGCGCCTCCAGCTCGATGAAGTCGACCAGGTGCTTGAACAAGCCGGGATAAGAGCCGCGATACACCGGCGCGGCCACCACCAGCAGCTCCGCCGCCTGGATGGTCTGCAGTGCCTGTTCCACCGCCGGCTCCACCTCACCGCGCGACAGCGACTGACCCAGCGAGCGCGCGATCGTCGCCAGCTCCACCAGTTCAACGCTGGCGTGCACCCGCTGCTGCAGCGAGTCCAGCAGATGCCGTACCAGCAACAACGTGCGCGACGTCGCCGAGCTGGTCGGTGACCCCACCAATGCAACCACCCTCAATGCAGAAGACATGAACTGCTCCCGTGTAGAGCCGAGCCATGCTCGGCTGCCCTTCGCTTTTGTAGAGTCGAGCCATGCTCGGCTGCTTCCCACCTCAGAACCGGTAACTGACCCGCCCGTACCAATACGCACCCACATTGCTCAGCACATCGCCGCTGTCCCACGTGGTCTCGATGCTCGCCACATCGGTGGCACTGCGCGCGTACTCCGGCACCTTGCGGGTGCGCTTGTCGAACACGTTGTTGATGCCCAGCGCCGCACTCCAGCCCGCGCCCAGCTCCACGCCACCGGACAGGTTGGTCACCAGCACCGGCGGCTGCCTGTACTCCACGCCGTTGTTCAGGCGCTTGATCGGGCCGTAGTAGGTGAAGTCCAGATTCGAGCGCCAGCGCCCGTTCTGCCAGCCCAGCCCCGCCACCTGCGTATAGCTGGGCGTGCGGAAGCGCAGCGCATACTCGCTGGATCTGGTCAGCAGGTTGATGTTCGGCAGGCCCTGCAGCGCCGCCGGAATGTCGCTGACCTTCTGGATGGTGGTACGGCCGACGTTGGCCGCGTAGCTCCAGCGCAGCTTGCCCCACGCGGTTTCCTGGTTCGCCTCCAGGGTCAGCTCCACACCCCGTGTACGGGTATTACCCACGTTGGTGAAGTAGCTGGCGTAGAACGCATCACCCGGCAGGATGCTGATGCCGGCCGAACCCAGCAGTGCATCGATGGTGTTCTTCTGCGCCGCACTCAGCACCGTGCCGCTGTTGTCGGTGACGCGCGCCGGATCCTGCGCGTTGTAGCCGATCTGGCTGGACTGGCCGAGCTGGCCGCGGATGTCGATCTGATAGGCATCCACCGCCAGATGGAACGCCGGGCTCGGGTCCCAGGTCACGCCCAGGCTGTAGTTGGTGGCCTTTTCCGGTTTCAGCGGTGTGGCACCCAACGCAATCGCTGCCGGCGAAGACACCTGCGCCACCAGCGTGGTCCCGCACGGGCAGCTGCCGGTGGCCTGGTAGAACTGCGCGCCCAGGCTGGGCGCATGGAAACCGTTGCTCACCGTTGCCCGCACACCCAGCGCATCGGTGAAGTCAAAGCGGGTGGTCAGGCGCCCGGTGGAGACACTGCCGAAGTCGGAGTGATCTTCCCAGCGCGCGGCCGCATCCAGGTACCAGCGCGAGGTGATGTTGGTGGCCGCACCCACGTACACCGCCTTGCTGTTACGGGTTGCCTTCACCGCGTCGGCGGTGGAATAGCCGACGAAGGCTGCAGCGCCGAAGCCGGTATACGACTCCCACTGCCCCGCCCCGCGCTCGTACTGCTCGTGCTGATACTCGGCGCCCGCGCTCACCTCCAGCGGCGAAGCGAATGCCGCCACCTCGAAGCCACGACGCAGGTCGAGGTTGGCGATGCCTTGCTGGTAATCCAGCTTGCCGTCATAGAAGTCGGTGGGCGAACCGGGATACGGCAGCGAGTAGTTCACCGAATTGCGGGTATAGGTACGTACCGTGCTGCGGTTGCCGGTCAAGCTGGCGTCGTAATCCCAGCCCGCGATCTGGCCTTTCACACCTGCGGTACCGGTGTACTGCTTCTCCTTGGTTTCCAGCACTGGCAGGAAGCCATCGGGAAACACGCTCAGCACGCCGGGCGCCTTGTAGGTGGTGAAGATGGTCGCCGGCAGGCGGAAATTCTGGATCGCCTGTGCGGTGCGGTCACTGGCCGTAGCATTGGCGTAGAACTGCGCGCTCTCGCCCAGGCCATGGCCCACGTTCACCGCGAAGGCCTTCAGCGCATACGAAGGCGAGCTGAGGATGGTGTTGGCCTCGGCATCGCGGTTGGCCTCGGCCGGATTCGGCGACGCGCCGGCCGGCAGTCGATTGTTCGGCCGCAGCGCCACCAGATTGCCGCTGCCATCCACTGCCGGATAACTCAGGTAGCCATCGATGTAGTGGCGGGTACGGATCGCATGATGCTGGCGGGTGGTCTCGCCGGACAGGTTGATGAAGCCATCCTCGCCCCACGGCAGGCCGACGTTGGCGCGCACGCTGGTTCGCGAACCATCACCATCGGTGCTCTGCCCGCTCTCCACCGACACATCACCACCGTGCGCCTGCGACTTCAGGATCACGTTGACCACGCCGGTGATCGCGTCCGAGCCGTAGATGGCGGAGGCACCATCACGCAGCACTTCCACATGGTCGATGGCCGAGACCGGAATCAACGCCAGGTCCGCCCACGCATGGCCGGGGAAGCCGCCCCCATTGGCACCGCTCACATAGGCGCTGGCGTTGCGGCGCTTGCCGTTCACCAGCACCAGGGTGTAACCCGGCGACAGATTGCGTAGCTGATAGCCGCGGATCAGGCTCTCCTGATCGCTCTGGTAACCGCCGATCTGGCTCAGCGACGGCAGGCTGCGCTGCAGGGCTTCCAGCAGATTGCCCTGACCGGTGGCGGCGAGGTCTTCAGCGGAAATCACATCGATGGGCGTGGAGCTGTTCTTCACCGTGCGCGTGCTGGTGCGAGAGCCGGTGACCACCACCGCATCCAGCGTGGAGGCTGCCACATTGGCGGTGGCTGCAGTAGTGGCAGGGTCTGCATCGGCTTCCGCCGCATGGCTGGGCGATGCAGCGAGGGCAGCGGCGATCAGGACGGCAAGAGTGCTCAAGGCTGGGGCGTAGGCGGCAGGCATGGGGGCTCGTGGGGGTGGGCCGGAAACACGCTTCCATTCAAGGGCCTGTTCACCCACCGCGACAGGCGGGATCGCGTCACCCAGCCGTAACATCCGGCCACCCACATGACCGCTGGTAATGACGTTAGGCAGGCCTGCGCACACGGGGTCAGAGCCCTTCCTCCGGAAGGGATCCGACCCCGGCCTCCATATACCCCGCAGGCATCACCTCATGCCCGCGCAGCACTCTGCGCCACGCATCGCCCCCCGTAGCATCAAGCCATGCCCAGCCTGACCGCCGATCCCACCGCCCCACTCGTCGCCATCGTCGCCTGCCACGGCCAGGGGCTGTTCGAGTTCGGCTGTGCGGTCGGCCTGTTCGCACCGATACGGCCTGAACTGGGCGTGGCCTGGTACCGCACCCAGCTGTGCGCCGGGGAGCCCGGCGCACTGCGCATGCTCGGCAGCACCCAGGTCCAGCTGCCCTACGATCTCAGCAGCGTCGATGACGCCGACATCATCGTCATCCCCGGTTGGCGCGAGCCCAGCGAACGTCCGCCGCAGGCCCTGCTCGATGCACTGATCCGCGCCCATGCACGCGGCACACGCATCGCGTCGATCTGCTCCGGCGCGTTCGTGCTGGCCTGGGCCGGGCTGCTCGACGGCCGCCAGGCCACCACTCACTGGCGCCTCACCGAAGCGCTGGCACGCGACTTCCCACGCATCGACGTGCGCGAGGATGTGCTGTACGTGGACACCGGCAGCATCATCACCTCGGCCGGCTCGGCCACCGGCATGGACATGATGCTGCACATGGTGCGCAAGGATTACGGCGCGCGCGTGGCTAATCTGGTGGCCGAGCGATTGGTGTTGGCACCTTGGCGTGATGCCGGGCGCAGCCAGCGCGTCAGCCGGGCCATCCCCAACGGCGAGCCCACGCGGTTGGCGAAGCTGATGGAGTGGATGCGCCGTAACCTGCGCGAGCCACATTCGCTAGGCAGCCTCGCCGAGCAGGCCGCACTCAGCCAGCGCACCCTGCAACGGCAGTTCCTGGAAGCCACCGGTCTGTCGCCCATCGATTGGCTGATCCGCGAGCGCGTGGCCTTCGCGCGTGAGCTGCTGGAAACCACCGACCGGCCACTGCAGTGGATTGCCGAGCAGGCCGGCTTTGGTTCGCAGGAGTCGTTCCGTCGGCACTTCCGTGGTCAGGTCGATGCCAGCCCCACCGAGTACCGCAGCCAGCATCGCAACGGCATCAGTGCGGACCGTCTGGTCGGCTGCTGAGCCCCGGGTAGTGCCGGCCCCTGGCCGGCAGGCAAGGCCCCCCGCCCTCTTCTTCGACGACTTTCCACGCCATCACCACCACTGCACTATAGGGGCATGCCCCGCACTGCCGACGGACCGGTGATGACCGACAGCCCCTACAGGACCTACCGCGTCGGAATCGGCGTATCGCTGCTGTTGGCGGCACTGATCGCCACGCTCTCGTTGATTGCCGTGTCCAGCCCCAACCTGGGTTGGGGCGTTGTGGCGCTGGCCACCATCGCGATATGGGCCGGCGTCCCGCTGCTGCTGGTGCTTCTGCTGGCCTGGCTGCGCTACATGGTGCGTCAGCGCGGGCAGGTGCCGGGCCGCATACACGTGCTGATGTTCGTGCCAACCGCCGCCGCCATGCTCATCATTCCACTGTGGCACTTCCTGCAAGGCAGTGTGGACAGCCTGGCCGGCGGCTCACGCGCATCCATCGCCGAGCTGCACGTCAACCTCAGCGGGCAACCCCTTTGGCTGGACACCTCGCCGTATGCATCCACCGGTTCTGGCGCTGGCCCGGACCTGCCCATGCAGGGCGAAACGCCCCAGCGCTTCCTGGCCTTCCACCGCTACCCCAACCCGCAGTCCGACGCAGACAGGGCCTTCCCGTATGAAGATGCGCGCCTGAAGCCCTCCGTCGACCACTACCGCTACGCCACACCGTCTGGAGATCGCGCCGTCACCGATGTGCCGCTGGTCCGTCGGCCGTACCCCGACCTTGCGTCATTCAATGCGGCCTGGCGACGCGCGGGTACACCCGAGCTCGTGCATATCTACTACCACTACAGCGATCACGTAGAGGTCGCGCCCGCGCTCGCACGCCTCACTGGCTTCACCACCGATGATCTGGAGCGCAGCCGCTTCGAAGGCCTGGCGCTGTTCAAGATCCACAACTACGGCAGTGCGCCCATCCTGCGGATGGAAGTCAATGGCCTCACACTGGACATCGGCGACGGGGCCATCGCGAACATCCCGGAAGCGCCCCGGGATTGCACAGCCTACGGCTACCCGGTCAGCCCCGCGCTGTTGCCGCTCAACCTGCCCCTGCAGGTGCGCTGGCAGACTGCAGACGCGCCGACGCGGTGGCACAGCGCGCACGTGCAGGTGCCCGCGTTCCGGCAGCCGCAGCCACTGCAGGGGCAATCCACATTGCAGCGCGTCCTGCTGTACATGCTGCCCGATGACGCGCTGGCCGCCGAACGCTACGCCGAGGTCTTTGACGGCGATTCGCGGCGCGGCATCAAGGCCACTGGCCTGCCAGCCAGCGCTGCCACCTATGCGGTGTGTGGCAGCGCCAAGGCAACCTATCGCGAAGGTGTAGGTACCGTGCTGGCCGACTGATCCGCGGTGTTGCCAGGACGCTCCCCTCCACGCCGACGTCCGCTCAGTCCTCCTGCACCAGCTTGAACTCGCGCAGCAGGCCACCGATCTGGGTCTTGTCCAGCTTGTTCATCAACAGGTTGCGCAGGAACGCCGGGCCGGGAATATCCAGTTCCTTGCCATCGCGCAGGCGACCAGTCGCGGCCAGCAACGAGCGCACGTCATAGGTGGAATTGAACACCTCCGGCACGCCGCGCTCGATACCAAGCAGGGTGTACACCGCCTCCATCGGTGTGCGCACCGAATACTCGGTGGTGAAGATACAGTCGCGCTGCTTCGATTCGGCGAACTGTCCGATGAAGGCGAAGTTCACCGCACCCTCCGGCACCACGTCCGGCCGATCACCGGCCTGGCGTGGCATGAAGAACGCGGTGATGTACGGCATCATCACCGGCACCGTCTTCGCGCCGGTCGCAGCCAATTCGTCGATCTCCTCCACCGGCACGCCCAGGTGGTACAACCACTCGCGGGTGACCTCTTCGCCGGTGCAGTCCTGCATCGGCTTCTTCACGTAGTCTCCAGGCGTATCCACGAACAGCGAATACACCCAGACCACGATCTGATCCTTGGGCTGGTTCTTGAAATGCGGCTGGCGGTTCACCGTCCAGCTCATCAACCAGCGCGAGTCACGCACACTGACGATGCCGCCGGTCACCACCTTGCCACTGAACGGGTCGCGCTTGGCGATCTTCTGGATGTAGGCCGGAATGCGTGCATCCAGCGTGGTCACCGTCGCCGACTCCCACTTGGTCTGCGGAATGTGCGCGCCGAATACATCCGGGCGGCCAAAGGCCTCGTCCTTGGCGGCGATGCGGCGCCACAGGTCCCAGGCGGGCGCCGGCCCCTCGTTCAAACGAGCAGCCGTCTGATGATCGCCGTTGTCCGAATTCTCGGTCAACGAACCGATCGTCATGAAAACAAGGTCATCCGCGCTCAGATCCATGCCACCCGCCACGCCCTCGCGCGTCCAGTGGATGCGCGTGGCCTGCTTGCGGCCGGCCTCCAGATCGAAGTCAACGTCGGTCACCTCGGTGCCGTACTGGAACACCACGCCCTGGTCCTGCAGCCACTTCACCAGCGGCAGCACCAGCGATTCATACTGGTTGTACTTGGTGAACTTCAGCGCCGAGAAGTCCGGCAGGCCGCCGATATGGTGGATGAAGCGGTGCAGGTACAGCTTCATCTCCAGCGCCGAATGCCATTCCTCGAAGGCGAACATGGTGCGCCAGTACAGCCAGAAGTTGCTGTCCAGGAAGTCGCGGCCCAGCACCTCGTCGATGCGCTTGTTCTCCATCTCCTGCCGGGTGGCCAGGAACAGCGCGATGATGTCCTTCTGCGCCTGCTCGCTCAGCGTGAACAGGCCGTCCGTGTGCGCATCTTCGCCGCGATTGATCGTGGCATGCTGCAGCGAATAGTTTGGATCATCCTTGTTCAACCAGTAGAACTCGTCCAACACACTGGCATCTTCAATCTCCAGCGACGGAATCGAGCGGAACAGATCCCACAGGCACTCGAAGTGGTCTTCCATCTCGCGGCCGCCGCGGATCACGAAGCCCTTTTCAGGCACCTTCAGGCCATCCAGCGCGCCGCCGGGAATCTGCTGCTGCTCGAGAATGGTGATGCACTCACCGGCCATGCGGCCATCGCGCACCAGGAACGCGGCGCCGGCCAGCGAGGCCAGGCCCGAACCGACAAACCATGCCCGCTTGTCATCGACACCGGCGGGCTTGCGCGGGCGCGCGAAGGCTTCGTAGTTGCCACTGCTGTAGTACATGCGTTGCTCCTTCCTGGAGGGGGTCATCAGGAACCCGCAGTGGAATGACACAGCCATTCCATGCAGGTCATGCCCCTACTCTAGCGCCGAACCGATGTACCAATTCCTGCACGCAGGCTGCGACCGAAAGACGCAGCCACGTCAGAGCTGTCGCCCCAGCAACATCCCCGGCCAGCCATCCACACTGAACGGCGCGATGCGCGTGTAGCCGCAGGTCTCATAGAAGCGCACCAGATCACCGTTGCCACCGCCGTAGCAGTCCACACGCAGATGGTCGAGCCCGGCAGCGCGCGCCTGCTCATCGGCAAAGGCCATCAGGCGCCGGCCGATGCCACGCACGCGCGCATCACGCGATGCCACCAGTACCCGTACATACAGTTCCGGGCCGGTGGGCGCAGGCACATAGGGCATCGACTCGCCCAGCGCCAGGAACGCGCGCACGTCACCCTGCTCGTTCTGCGCCACCCATGCACCCGGCAGCGCGCACGCATCGGTCACCTGGGTGATCCGGCGCGGCATCGTGGACCATGGCTCACTGCCCCATTGCTGCAGGTTGCCGATCGACACGAACCATTCGATGACTTCATCGAAGAGCATCAGCACCGCAGGGGCATCGTCTACGTTGGCGCGGCGGATGTTCAAGATTTCCTTTCCTGCTTCAGTCATGTGCGCATTCCTTTCAACGCTTCAATCAATTGCGACGAGGATGCCGGCCAGCGGCCGGCACTGCCAGGGCTGGAAGTCCGTGAGCCGGATTTGACATGCAGGTATTTACCTGCCTATAGTCCACCCAAGGACGGCGCCTGTCCGCCCAAGCGAGGAACCTGTAATGGTCGATATCGCACACAGGGTCGGCATCAAGGCCCCTGCAAGCCAGGTGTACCAGGCTCTGGCCACCCCCGAAGGCGTCGCCGCCTGGTGGGCTGAAGACACCCATGGCGACCGCGTGGCCGGCGGGACGGTCAAGGTTCGCTTCACGAACAACGGCCAGGAAATCGGCGCCATGGAAATGAAACTTGAGCAGCTTGTTCCAGGCGAGCTCGTGCTTTGGCGGTTCCTCGCCGGCCCTGCCGAATGGATCGGCACCCACGCGCGCTTCCTGCTGAAGCAGGAGGGCGACTACTTCATCGTGCTGTTCACCCATGAAGGCTGGAAAGAGCGCGTCGAGTTCACCTCCCACTGCAGCACCAAGTGGGCGGTGTTCCTGATGAGCCTGAAGGCGCTGCTGGAAACCGGCAAGGGCCAGCCCAACCCACACGACGTCAGGATCGATAACTGGAATTGAAGACATTCCCATGGCGGTAGACAACGCGCGCAACACAGACAAGGTCTTCAAGGCACTGGCCGACCCCACGCGCAGGACGCTGCTGGACCTGCTCTGCGAAGACAACGGGCAGACGCTCGGCCAGCTCTGCGAGCACCTGGACATGGCCCGGCAATCGGTCACCCAGCACCTGGGCCTGCTGGAAGACGCCAACCTGATCAGCACCGTGCGCCGCGGCCGCGAGAAGCTGCACTTCATCAACCCGGTGCCACTGCACGAAGTCTACGAGCGCTGGGTACGCAAGTTCGAGCAGCAGCGCCTGGGCCTGCTGCATGACCTGAAACGAGAACTGGAAGGAGAATGTCGATGTCCGCAGAGACCACCCGCTTCATCCACGTGATCTATATCGCCTCCACGCCGCAGAAGGTGTTCGAGGCCATCACCCGCCCCGAGATCGCCAGCCGCTACTGGGGCCACGAAAACGTCTCGGACTGGAAGCCCGGCTCGCGCTGGCAGCATGTGCGTGCCAACGAAACGCGCTCGGTCGAACTGGTCGGCGAAGTGGTGGAAAGCACCCCGCCCTCGCGGCTGGTCATCACCTGGGCCGCCGCCTCGCAGGCCGACAACCCCGCTGCCTACAGCCGGGTGACCTTCGAGGTCGTGCCCTACCAGGACATGGTGCGGCTGACGGTTACCCACGACGAGCTTGAACCCGGCAGTGGCATGGATACCGGCATCCGCCAAGGCTGGCCGATCGTGCTGTCGAGCCTGAAGTCGTTGCTGGAAACGGGCAAGGGGCTGGATGTGTTTGCGAAGCCGAAGTAAACGGCTGCGTCGGGACGACGCCGCAGGCGCCTTGGCTGCTGCGGCGTCGGCAATGCGGCCGATGCGGGTCCGCTAGCGCGCCGTCCAGCCACCGTCCACCGGCAACGCCGTGCCGGTGATCTGGGCGGCGGTATCCGAGGCCAGGAACACGACCATCTCGCCCAGCTGCTCGGGCGTCACGAACTGCAACGAAGGCTGCTTTTCGGCCAGCAATGCACGGGCAGCGGATTCCTGATCCGTGCCTTCCTTCTCCGCCAATGCGGTGATCTGCTGCTCGACCAGCGCCGTTCGCACCCAGCCTGGGCAGATCGCGTTTGCGGTGATGCCGGTGCCCGCATTCTCAAGCGCGGTCACCTTGGTGAAGCCGACCACGCCATGCTTGGCCGTCACATAGGCCGACTTGTTCACTGAGCCGACCAGTCCGTGCACCGATGCGATGTTGATGATGCGGCCGGCGCCCTGCTGCTTCATGTGAGGCAACGCCGCCGCCGTTGCATGGAACACCGCCGACAGGTTCAGCGCCAGGATCGCGTCCCACTTCTCGACCGGGAATTCCTCGATCGACGCGGTGTGCTGGATGCCCGCATTGTTCACCAGAATGTCGATGCGCCCCATCGTCGCCACGGCGTGGTCGATCAGTCCGCGCACTGCCTCGCCACGGGAAAGGTCCGCGCCATCGTGCGCTACCCGCACGCCGAACTCGGCTTCCAGTTTGGTGCGGATGCGTTCGATTTCCGCCGCATCGCCGAAGCCGTTCAGCACGATATCGGCGCCTTGCCGCGCCAGCGCGGTGGCGATGCCAAGGCCGATACCACTGGTGGAGCCGGTAACCACCGCAACCTTTCCACTGAACATGGGTGAGCTTCCATTGGGCGTAGGTGGCCAGTGTAGCTTCACCGGCGCGCCCCTTTAAGCGACGCTACCTTGGTCAATCAACGGTTAGAACGCGTTAGGTACCCGCCGAGGGAAGTGTCCAGCGTTCATTCAAAACGGACGGTACACCTCAGAGGGGGCACAGTCGTGGCCTCCTAGCGATACTGTCCGACTCCGACATAGGGCAATGCATCCATGCTTTGCCCGGCGGATCGAAATCGAACAGGTCCGAAAATAGCTTCTGCGGCCGTTCTACTCCCCCCACCGCCAACCGGGCGGGGCGCCTTTCATCCAGCAGATAAGGACAAGGACCAACACTACGGCCCACGTGTAGAGCTGAAACGCGATGGGCTCGCGAAATGGAGAGAACAGAAACGGACCCGCCAGCAGCAGGCCGAATGCGACTGCGTACACGAGCCCGCCCTGCCACGCGCACGGCATCCCCCAACCCCATCCGTACTTTTTCCTGGTAAACCAGTACTTCCTGCTGATCATTGCAATCTTCCTCGATGGCCGCCGGTCTCACGTACCTGATCCAAGCATGCTTTGAGCTGTTCGTGAAGACGTCGGTCCAGAATCAAGTCAGTATCCCCTCTGGTTGTGACGAGAACAGAGCTACGGTCCGTGCGCAGCACGAAGACGTTGCGACCGTTCTGCATGCGGAACTTGCCAAGTTCAACGCCCCCTGTGCTGGTCCCAAGTTGCCGGTGAGGCAGCGTGATCCTTGAAGCATCGGAAGCGTCCTGCCACGAGACACTGGAAAGCGGGAGCTGCAGTCGGACAAACGCTGCTGACCCAATCAGCTGGCCATCTGTAACGGCGATGTACGCTGTCCGCGCTTGATATACGAGGCCAAAGGCAACTACGACAACAACGGCCAGCGCAGAGCCGAGCGCAATATTCCTGGCTGGCACCCCGCCAGAGCGGGATGCAAACCATATTGCGATCAGAACCACGGCTGCTGCCACGCATATGCCGAGAGGAAGCGCGTAGGCGTGAATCAGGGATACATCCAGCGTCGATCGGCACATCATCAGGAACTACTCCGCAGAGATTGACCGCATGCCATAAACGTAAATCGTCTCGACAATTGTCTCAAATGCGTCTTCGTCACAGGTGACAAGGCCCACGCTTCGCATCGCGCGCAGAAACGAGCGGACCTCGTTCCATGTTACGGGCTTTGCGTGTTCATCGCAGATCATACTTGCACTGCCACGCATGAGAATGCTTCGGCATCAGATACCGCGCAACAAACGCCCATCTCTCATCGATCACATCGGTCGAACATGGGCTGCGCGCTGTGATGCCATTGCAGTGACACTGTTCATACCGAACTTCAAACACGCTCTAGAAGAGAACGCTCGCTCGATCAACGGTCGCGAGCGGATTGACCTTCCGCACCGCCTCCAGGAACAGCAGGAAGTCGCGGTTGAACAGCGTCAGGTTGTTGGTAAACGTCACGCACTTTCTGCCCGATGCCTTGCTGAAGCACACCTGCCAGACATAGCGCCCGTAGATCCTGTCGGACGTTCGTGTGACTGAGGTGATCTGCGAAAGCGGAACCGCCGTGGGCACCGGCCCACGCCGCAGGTAAAAGGACGCCGCATCAAAGAAATAGTGCTCGCGATCCTCTTTGCCATCCACCATCACCAAGGTCATGGATGTTCCGGAGATCCGGCGAGGAGGATCCAAATGCAGCCCCGATTTCACGGACGAGCGAGCAGTTGCCGACATTCGCCGAAGGGTAAACCAGAGGATCACCAACGGAAGTGCCGCGAGGACAATGAAGCCTACGGTCTTCAAAACAGTTTCCAGCGTGCTGGGCACACAGATCTCCAGGATGAACTTTCGGGCGATGCCCAAGTAGATCCACGCCACGCGCGGATGGCTCTCCCTCAACGCCCCATCACTTCCAATGATCCGGCCCCAGGAACGGCAGGCTCAACACAAACACCGGAACGGCCACAGGAATCAACGCGGCCCCCATTACCTTGCCCGCCGCCGAACCCACACCCGGCTTGTCCTCCCGCTCCGGCAGGATCCGTTGCGCCCGCGCACTGATCGGCTGTGCCAGCTTCCCCTTCTCCGCCAACGCTGCAGCGTCCGGCAACTTCACCCGCTCGCCGTCGCCCTCGAACAGCGCGCTGTAATAGCTGCCGCCCTTCGTTGAAAGGTTGCAGGCCCGATCAAACGCCAGCGCATAACGGCTCCGATCCTGCGGCAGGTAATAGCGCGCACGCTCATCCACATACTTCGCCTCGCGCGGGAGCACCTCAATCCGCTCCAGCTTGAACTGCGCGGCCTGTTCCGGCGTCACCTGCTCCGGCCGCAGCAGCAGCGCATAGGTGCCGTGCACCTTGGCCTTGTTGGCCGGGTCGCGCCAATCCTCATGGAAGTACATCTGCGCGCAGGCCACCGCCTCGCGCAGCGGGCTGTCCATCAGCGCGCGGTACTCGCGGAATGGCGCGGCATTGAAACGCATCGGCTCTTCAAAGCGCGGCAGCAGGTATAGCTGGCCGTCATCGGCCACGAACGCACCCGTGATCTCGCGGCTTGAGGCGTGCTCCTCCGGGCCACTGGCGCAGCCGGACAGCAAGCCAAGGCACAGGGCGGAGAGAATGAAGAAGGACGTTCGCATGTCGTGTTCGAGGGCTTCCCTGGGAAAACGGCCCCGCCCGGAAGGACGAGGCCAGCCCGTCATGGTGCCACGGCACCGCATGCGATGCAGAATCGGCCCTACTTCAACCGCTCCACCAACCGCTGCCCCACCTCCAACGCCGAAGCCGGGTTCTGCCCGGTAATCAGCTCACGGTCCACCACCACATGCCCGGTCCACGGCGTGGCATTGCTGCTGAACTTCGCACCCGCCCGCTGCAACGCAGTCTGCGGGTAGAACTTCATCTCGCCGCCGCCAAGCAGCGGCTTGGCCTGCTCTTCTTCCTGGTTGCTGATCACCGTCATCTGGTAGCCGCTGTAAATCCACTTCGGCGTAGCCGGCATCGCCCCCGCCTCCAGCTTCGCCACGAAACCCGCAGCATCCGGCAGTGTGGACAGCAGCGCGATCGGCCCGTGGCAGACCAACGCGGTGGTCTTGTTGCGCTGGTGGAAGTCGGCCAGCAGCCGGCCCAGCGCCGGGCTCTTCAGCAGATCCTGCATCGGCGCGTGGCCACCGGGAATGTAGACCGCATCGAAACGCGCGTAGCCCTGCTGCTCGATGCGCGCCAGGCTGACCACCGGCGAGGCCGTCGGCGAGGTCAGCGCCAGCTTCTCCAACAGGTCCTTGTGCAGCGTCAGCTGCGCGGCATCGTTGCCGAAGTATGCCGGCGTCACCGAAGACGCATCCACCGTCGGCGCCCGCCCCTGCGGCGTGGCGAAGGTCACTTCGTGGCCCGCGTCCAGCAGCAGCTTGACCGGCTGCATCAGCTCGTTGAGATAGAAGCCGGTGGACAGCACCTTGCCGTCCTTCAGGTCCAGGTGGTTTTCGTCGGACAGCACCACCAGCACGTTGGCGGCATGTGCGCCGCTGGCGGCCAGGGTCAGGGCCAGCGCTGCGGCCAGCCGGGTCATCAGGTTCATGGGGTAGTTCCTATCGGGGAATGGCCGACACTTTATTCATCGCTCCAGCGGCGATAAATTGGCCCCATCGCAAAACATCTGTTCCCCGGAGAGCCAAATGAGCCGCAAGTTCGACTACCTGGGCGACGTGGAGGTGTTCCTGGCGGTGGTCGAGCACGGCTCGTTCACGGCCGGCGCGGTGGCGCTGTCCACCACGCCCTCGGTGCTGAGCCGCGCGGTCACCCGCCTGGAAGCGCGGCTGGGCCGGCAGCTGCTGCAGCGGACCACCCGCCGCGTGGGCCTGACCGACGCCGGGCGGCTCTACCTGGAACAGGTGCGCACCGCCTTCGGCCTGCTGGACGACGCCGAGCGCGACGTACTGGCCCAGGACGGTGCGCTGGCTGGCCGCGTGCGCCTGAGCGTGCCCACCACCTATGGCCACTACCGGCTGCCGCCCGTGCTGGCGCGCTTTGCGCAGCAGTACCCGCAGGTGCAGGTGGAACTGAACATCACCAACCGCAACGTGGACCTGGTGGCCGAAGGCTTCGACCTGGCCATCCGCCTGGGCCAGCTGCCGGACAGCGGGCTGGTGGGGCGGAAGCTGGAAGACGCCCCGCTGCTGCTGGTGGCCGCGCCGGACTACCTGCAGCGCCGCGGCACGCCGCAGACGCTGGACGACCTGCAGCAGCACTTGTGCCTGCCGTTCGTGATGCCGCGTACCGGGCGGCTGGCGCCGTGGATCTTCCGCGACGACGGGCGCGACGTGGACTGGCTGCCGCGTTCGTCCATCGAGACCTCCGACGATGTGCTGGGCGTGGTGTCGCTGGCCGAACAGGGCATCGGCATCTGCCAGAGCTATGAGTTCATCGTGCGCGAGCGGTTGCAGCGTGGGGAGCTGGTGGAGGTGTTGCCGCAGCTGCGCGGGCGGTCGCGGCCGTTCTCGGTGATCTATGCGCCGCACCGCCGGCAATCGGCGGCGGCGCGGGCGATGATTGAGTTGCTGGTGGGGAATGCGGCTGAGGATGGCGTTGGTTGAAGTTGGGAGGCTCGTTGGCGGTGTCGGGTTTGAACCGCTTTTCGGGATGTGCGGCTGATCGCTTGCCGCTGCTTGGCGAGGCGGACTAAGAACTGTTGCAAAGAAGGCTGTCGCGCTATTCGCTTGTGGCGTGGGCGATTGCGCCAGTTTGGTTCGCCATCAGCAGAGCAGCTGCGCGAATGCGTCTGCTGGCGTCGCGTGCTGCACGAGTGGTGCGTGCAACAATAGTTCTGCGCTCTCGGATTCGGCGATTCCTTCGCGAATTTCTATTGGCATTCGAAGCGGCTGCGTAAACACCATGGCACGCCACCGACAACGGGTGGCAGCGGGCGTCCAAACCCGAGACAGATAGTTGTTTACGCTTGCCCGTCGGCACCGTCCTTAACCGGTGCCGGCGGGCAATCCGTCGGCCTTTATGGCGGGCGGTGCGTGGGGGTCTTCGGACCCGCCGGTTATTGACAACTGTCTGTCCCGGTTTGGAACCCGCACCGTCCGCCACCTCTTCGCGGTGGCGCTGTTAAGTACAGCCACGGAAGCCGACACCATGAACGAATCCGACGCCTTCTCCTCGTACACCGTTGTTGAGCCCATCAACGACGACACTCCCCTGCCCGACCTGAACTCCCTGCTCGGCATCCTCAAGCGCATGCGCGGCTGCGAGGGCGCAGATGGGCATCCTTGGCCAGAAACCGATGTGTCACCCGGCCGCCGCGTGAGCTTGGCGCGGAGCGAGCGTGCAATGGTGGGGGCGCTGACGGTGCTGGAACTGCTGCACGCGGCGGACCGCTGCCGGGTGGCAGCAGACCCGGAGCGGCATCTGGATGAGGGGGTTGTGGATGGCCTGTTCTTGGCTTGCCGGGGGCTGGTTGAGTGGGCTTGTCGTGAGGTTCGGCCGGATTGATATCCAATTCCCAATCCGCCCACAGAAGTAGCGACGCTCCCGCAAGATCAGAGTCCGTTTTCGCCTAGAAGCGGGCATTCCAGGTCAATGAGCAATCGGGAGGCTCACCCCCTTGGATCCTCGCTAGAGATCGAACAGTAAATGCAGAACTCCAGCAACCGGGCTGCCACCATCTGTCGATGCTGGAACAGATGCTGCCTTTGAACGAACGCTCCTGCTAGCATTGGTGCGACATTGAATAGGCGGGGGGATGGATGCAGTCGCGGATGTCAAAGTGGCGGATTTCGCTCCGAAAATCGCGAGGCGCGAACTTTTGGAACTACGGGTTGTCGACTTTAATGTCTGGGATAGCGTTAGGGATGCTCTGAACAATTCCTCGGCGACAATAGCGCAAGGTTCGACGGATGACGACGATGCAGCTGAGCTTCGGGGACGCGGAACACACGGGCAAGCGGAAGAAGACGCGACGCGAGATCTTCCTGGCGGAGATGGAGCAGGTGGTGCCGTGGAACGTATTGCTGGCGCTGATCGCACCGCACTACCCGAAGATGGGCCAGCGTGGCCGGCAACCGTACGCGCTGGCGACGATGCTGCGCATCCACTTTCTGCAGCAGTGGTACGCGCTGAGCGACCCGGGCATGGAAGAGGCGCTGTACGAGATGCCGGTGATGCGCCGCTTTGCCCGCCTGAGCGGGCTGGACAACATTCCGGACGAGACCACGATCCTCAACTTCCGCCGGCTGCTGGAGACGCATGATCTGGCGCCGCAGCTCCTGGAGCGCGTGAACGCGCACCTGGCGCGCAAGGGCCAGAGCTTGAAGGCCGGCACGATCGTCGATGCCACGATCATTGCGGCACCGAGCTCTACCAAGAACAGGGACGGCAAGCGCGACCCGGAGATGCACCAGACGAAGAAGGGCAACCAGTGGCACTTCGGGATGAAGGCGCACATTGGCGTGGACGAGGAATCGGGCCTGGTGCATCACGTGGAGTGCACAGCGGCGAACGTGAATGACGTGACGCAGGTGCACAAGCTGCTGCACGGCAAGGAAGATACGATCTGCGGCGACAGCGGCTACACCGGCGCGGACAAGCGCGAGGAGCTGCAAGACGTGGAGGCTGCGTTCTGGATCGCGGAGAAGCCCTCGAAGTTGCGAGCGCTGAAGAACAAGCGCGAGCGCAAGTACGCCGAGCGCTGGGAGCACTTCAAGGCCAGCCTGCGGGCGAAGGTGGAGCACCCGTTCCGGGTGGTGAAGCGCCAGTTCGGCTACACCAAGGTGCGCTACCGCGGCTTGGCGAAGAACACGGCGCAGGTGCTGACGCTGTTCGCGCTGTCGAATCTGTGGATGGCGCGGCGACGTCTGTTGCTGCCGACGGGGTAAATCCGTCTGTTGGACGGGGAAACCCGTCGAAAAGCGTCAGAAACGGCGCAAAATCGATCATATCGAGGTCGACTTGGCGCCTTGACGCTGAAATCCAAGTATCAGAGCGCTTTGATCAGACCTTCCTTAGCTTCTCTTTTTGCCTTGGGACCACTTGTTCAAGCAATTGTTGTGGCGCTCCTGTCGGGAGAAACGTCGTCACTGTACGACAGCGAGAACGTCGGCCAATTAGTAGATATCAAAACCTACTTGACGTCGACTTTGTGGATTCCGTATCTCTCAGCCGGATTATTCTCGGCAATTGCAATGCGTCTTGCATCGACAAAGCGAACAGTATTTGCTTCTGGAACGGCTGCGATTGGGGTCTCTCTAACCGCCATAGACCTGTCATCGGGCGCCTTGGACGGACTAATAGTATCGATCCTTTGCAACTTTGCAGCAGGCGCATTTCTCGCACTTTTGACGTTAGTTCTAGTGCTGGACGAGAAAATGTTCAGGCACATCGCTAACGGCAACGCCAAGGTAGAGCGAATCGCTTGGCTGCTCGCTCCGGCGACGGGTTATTTCGCCCTCACAACGATCCTTTTCATCGCCCTTGGATTCTTAACCAAAGTACCTACGACTCCAACCAGCTTTCGACTCGAGCCCTCTCTGAGCGGCTACTACGTCACAGCGAAAGAGGAGGAATGTCTGACTGGCAACCATGGCGAGTTGAAGAAATGCGGGTCGACAGACGAAAAGAACAACGAAAAGTTCTCATTTCTAGGGAAATTTATCGAAGCAGAGGGTACCAGGACTGAATTCCTAGGCGGCGGATCTGGCCTTGAAATTAAATGGACGAAGACTATCAAAGGCCCAATAAATGGCTCTTTATGGGCGACGCAGGGCTGCACAGGAAAAGATTCAAACTTTGAAGCCGCAATCAAGTCACCCCCTCTGTATACGGGCAAAATTCGTAACCTAGTTATTTCGGCAGATGACGGATTAACTGAGTTTCGAGTCATCGATCCAAAACTCAACGAAATCACAGTCTCCGACGACAACATCGCTCAGTTCTGGGTTAATCCATCGCGCGATGATCCTGAAAAGATTGACGTGAGCAGATTTCTTGGAAATGGAACCATCCAGGTTGCTGACAAGTTCGCCAGAACTGTATTCGTACTTGGAATCATCCCCCTAACTGGAAACGAGGGAGGAGCCGTATTCAAGGCAAGAAGCGCGAGGTACTCGATCAATGGTGATCGCGAGCGAGTGATCAATTTCAGAATGGCCTCAGAGATGATTGAGGCGGGGCGTGCAATGGCCTGCGAAGGCTTACAGGTAGTGGCAAATGACCAGCAAATGTCGGCTACCTCGAAAGTTCCGTACGTCAGCCTTGTAGTGTCCTTGGAGGCTCCAAGGCATCTCAGCCTGGAGGAAGTTGGCAAGCCCACTCATGTCACAGTTTCAGGCGCAAATGGCTGGATAAGTAGCACAGGTTACGGTAAGGACCGGTTCCATGAGGCGATTACTGCGGGCAACGTCTCGCAGCTGTCACTAGTTGGGGCCGTGAGAGACCTAGTCGTCGATGGACAGGTCATTTCCACGGGTACGACGAGTACGCTCCAGTTGAGCGGTAGAATGTTCGCCCGCACCGATGGCCCCGCCATACTTATTGAAGGCCGCGCCGACTATCTAATTCTTAATGGGAAACGACTTAGTAGTACTAGATGGGAGCGCTTGGACACAGGCATAAGAGTTCCAATAATTCTTGGAGTGCCGACTGCAGCGTATTTTCTACTAAGTTTCGCAGGTGCTACATTGCGAAGGCCAGCTCGTCTAGTGTGGAGACTCCCGGGGAAGCGGCGAGTTATCCCTTAAAGAACCACACGAGCATCCCACCAATGCCTTCGCACCAAACTCTAGAGCCAGATCAAGGAGATATTCTCCTCGCAACACCTTAACTTTATACGTCAAAACCGCCCTGGACAGAAGATTGAAATTCTCTTCAGAAGGACAATTTCGCCTATCGGAAGGTTCGTTATTTCACCCCCCCATTTCAACCGCTAATAGGATGCTAGAGCTACATCAAATAGATGCATTGCAGGCGCGCAAACTACTGATTCCGTACAAGATCATCAACGTGACTGGCGGGAGGGGGCGGCTTCAAGACAATTGAGGAGATGGATTGCCTCGCGCTCATATAACATCAAACACATCGACCGGATATAGGCAAAGCAGTACATCTCATTATTCTGATATGGAGTTGAAATAGTGAAGCTAAGTGAACTATGTGGTCACACCGCACGCCTCACCGGTTTGAACAACATAAATATAATTGTCGGCCGCAATGGCGCGGGAAAGAGTCGCTTCCTTCGTGACATTGAGGCATCAATTAACCAGAGCAAGGATAAGTTTTATGTCCGGTATGTCAGCCCAGAGCGAGCAGGCTCATTCAAGCGCAGTGGAAGTGTCCTCACCAACATGAGCGACAACCCTGAGTGGCTGAGACAGACGCGGGCAGTCAATCAGGCGAGCGACTTCAAAGCTGCGTCGGCGATGCTCTTTCGCGAGGCTGAAACGCTCTATCTGCGCCGACTCGCGCGCACACCTGAAATTCGCCTAGATCCAACACGAAGCTTCGAAACAGACCGACTGAGAAAGATAAATAACCTACTTACTAACATTTCACTGGAGGTGGGAAACACAGATTTCGAATTTCGCTCACTCCTCAATGGCGAAACTATACCTCCGCAAAACATCAGCAGTGGCGAATCAGAAGCCGTAGCTTTGGCAGCCGAAATTCTGTACTTTTTCGATACGATTGATCCCGCGAAGTTCAACGTACTACTTCTCGATGAGCCGGACGTACATCTTCACCCAGATCTTCAGGCACGGCTCGGACATTTAATCATCTCCATGCTTGATGAATTCAAAGATCACGCTGATAGCATCGCCGTATGCATCTCCACCCATAGCTCCCCACTAGTCTGCTCTCTTGCAGCTTCGAAGTATGTTTCGATCGGTACAAAGATCTTCGCGGTCGATATGGTTGAACTGAAACCAGCCAGCATCGAGCTTCGCAAGATCGCTCCGTTCTTCGGACACCCTCTTTCCCTTTCACTTAGCGATGATGTAGCCCTGATCCTCGAAGGAGAAGACGACGAGCGCGTCTGGCAGCAAGCCGCACGAACTTCGCAAGGCAGGATCAAGGTCTTTCCCGTGCTTTCTGCCAGTGTGGATCAGCAGGGCGCCCTTGAAACCTTCTGCATCCAATTGCTAGACACACTCTACGACAATCCAGTCGCATTCTCGATTCGCGATGGCGATGGCGTGGCGAACCAGCCGCTTGAGCACCGCCCGCCTCTCAAGCGCTACCGCCTCCAGTGCTATGCGATCGAGAATGCTCTATTGACTGACTCATGTCTTACAGTAATGGGCACTACCTGGCAGGACCTCGTCGCCAAATCAAGGAAATGGGTTGAGGACAATCCAAATCATCGTGACACCGCTCTCATTGAGGAGATCGCCGAATCGAGCGACCGCCTACGGCACAGGAAGATAAAGACAGTCCGTAACCTTATCTGCGACATCGCCAGTTGCAAGAAGCCCTGGGAAATCGTCGTTGGTCAAGCGATCGCAGCATTGGCAAGAGAAGATCTTTCACATTCAAATATGCTAATTGACTTCCTCGGCGCAGAATTGGTCAAGGACATCATCTTCAAAGATTCAGCAAATCTGTGAGAGATTCCCGATACCACGAGTCCACTAAATTGCCCTCATGGTATCGGGATCTTCTTTATAACCCACTTATAAATATTGACTTAAGAACAATATTCATAATTCGGCGAAGATCACTAGTGTGAATGAAACTCCACCATAGCTCAACAGCTTATAAATCAACTCATTCCCACTCAATAGTCGCCGGCGGCTTCCCCGAGATGTCATAGACAACCCGCGACACCCCCCGCAACTCATTGATGATCCGGTTGCTCACCGTACCCAGGAACTCATACGGCAGATGCGCCCAGTGCGCGGTCATGAAGTCGATCGTCTCCACCGCCCGCAGCGCAATCACCCACTCATAAGCGCGCGCATCACCCACCACGCCCACCGACTTAACCGGCAGGAACACGGCAAACGCCTGGCTGGTCTTGTCGTACAAATCCGCCTTGCGCAGCTCATCAATGAAGATGGCATCGGCCTTGGCCAGCAGCTCGGCGTACTCGCGCTTCACTTCGCCCAGAATGCGCACGCCCAGGCCCGGGCCCGGGAACGGATGGCGGTAGACCATGGTGCGCGGCAGGCCGAGTTCGACGCCCAGGCGGCGCACTTCGTCCTTGAACAGCTCGCGCAGCGGCTCCACCAGGCCCAGCTTCATGTGCTCCGGCAGGCCGCCCACGTTGTGGTGGCTCTTGATCACATGCGCCTTGCCGGTTTTGCTGCCGGCCGACTCGATCACGTCCGGGTAGATGGTGCCCTGCGCCAGCCACTTGGCGTTCTTCAGCTTGTTCGACTCTTCATCGAAGATCTCAATGAACAGGTTGCCGATGATCTTGCGCTTGGCCTCCGGGTCGCTCACGCCTTCCAGCGCGGCGAAGTAACGGTCGGCGGCGTTCACGCGCACCACCTTCACACCCATGTGCTCGGCGAACATCGCCATCACCTGGTCGCCTTCCTGCCAGCGCAGCAGGCCGGTATCCACGAACACGCAGGTCAGCTTCTCGCCGATGGCCTTGTGCAGCAGCGCGGCCACGACGGACGAATCGACGCCGCCGGACAGGCCCAGGATCACTTCGTCATCGCCCACCTGTTCGCGCACACGGGCGATCTGGTCGTCGATGATGTTGGCGGCGGTCCACAGGGTCTGGCAGCCGCACACATCCACCACGAAGCGGCGCAGCAGCGCCTGGCCCTGCAGGGTGTGGGTCACTTCCGGGTGGAACTGCACGCCGTACCAGCGCTTTTCTTCGTTGGCCATGGCGGCCACCGGAATGCGGTCGGTAGTAGCGGTGATGGTGAAGCCCGGCGGCGCAACGGAGACGTGGTCGCCATGGCTCATCCAGACATTCAGCTTCGGCTCGCCGCCGTGGTCGCTCAGGCCCTTGAACAGTGCATCCGGGTTGATCACGTTCACTTCGGCGTGGCCGAACTCGCGCTGGTCAGCCGCTTCGGTGGCACCGCCCAGCTGCGCGGCCAGGGTCTGCATGCCGTAGCAGATGCCGAAGATCGGCAGGCCACTGTCGAACACTTCCTGCGGCGCGGCCGGGGCACCCGGCAGCGTGGTCGATTCCGGGCCGCCGGACAGGATGATGCCCTTGGCGCCGAACGCCGCGATATCGGCCGGGTTGTGGTCCCACGCCCAGATTTCGCAGTAGACGCCCAGCTCGCGGATGCGGCGGGCGATCAGCTGCGTGTACTGCGCGCCGAAATCGAGGATGAGGATCTTGTCGTTATGGATGTTGGTCATGGTGCCGTTCCAGTGGTGTTTTTCGCAGCGCCCGGCGCTTCAAGGCTCTGCGTCAGCGTGGCGATGAACGCCTCGCGTTGTTGAATATGTGAGGGGTCTTCCTCGTCCCAGCGCAGCATCAGCAGGCCGTGCGGTGCGTTGGGGTTGGAGCGGTCGGCGCGCGGCAGCTCGGCGATTTCCTGCACTTCGGTGCCGGGCACGATGCGCCGTTGCAGCGCCGCCATCGAGACGCCCGAATCCGCAGCGCCCCAGGACGCCCAGCGCACGCTCATCCGTGCGGGCTCCAGCGCGCCCAGTACCGGCGTCAGCACCGGATCATCCGGCCCGTGCAGCAGCTCGGTAATGCATTGCAGCGTGACCTGCAGCGGGCGCTCGCCGGTGCCTTTCAGCAGCCAGCGCTGCTCGCCAGCGGCCTGCACCTGCCAGCCCTTCGGCAGCGAGAACGCGTTCTGGCACGCCTGTACGTCCTGCAATTGCGAAACCGCCGCGCCCGGAGACCCGGAGCGCGGCGGCGGTTCGGACAACGAACAGCCTGCCATCAGCAGGCTGCCCGTAATCGCAAGAGCAGTTCGCAAGCGCATCAGGCGCGGTAGTTCGGCGGCTCTTTGGTGATCGTCACGTCGTGGACGTGGCTCTCACGCTGGCCAGCGCCGCTGATCTTCACGAACTTGGGCTTGCTGCGCATGTCTTCGATGGTGGCGCAGCCCACGTAGCCCATGGTGGCGCGCAGGCCGCCCATCAGCTGGTGGATGATGCCGCCCACCGGGCCGCGGTACGGCACGCGGCCTTCGATGCCTTCCGGCACCAGCTTGTCGGCGGTGGCGGCGTCCTGGAAGTAACGGTCCTTCGACCCCTTCTCCATCGCAGCCAGCGAACCCATGCCGCGGTAGCTCTTGTACGAACGGCCCTGGTACAGCTCGGTCTCGCCCGGCGATTCCTCGGTACCGGCCAGCAGGCCACCGACCATGATGGTCGAGGCACCGGCGGCCAGCGCCTTACCGATATCGCCCGAGTAGCGGATGCCACCGTCGGCGATCAGCGGGATGCGGTCCTGCAGCGCTTCGGCCACCAGATCAATCGCGGTGACCTGCGGCACGCCAACGCCGGCGACGACGCGGGTGGTGCAGATCGAGCCCGGGCCGATGCCGACCTTCACTGCGTCCGCGCCGCTGTCCAGCAGCGCCAGTGCGGCTTCGCCGGTGCAGATGTTGCCACCGATGACCTGCACGTTCGGGAAGTTCTTCTTGACCCAGCTGACGCGGTCCAGCACGCCCTGCGAGTGGCCGTGCGCGGTATCGACCACGATCACGTCCACGCCGGCGGCGACCAGCGCTTCCACGCGGCGATCGGTATCGCCACCCACGCCGACGGCAGCGCCGACCAGCAGGCGGGTCGACAGGTCCTTGGCGGCGTTCGGGAAATCGGTGTTCTTCTGGATGTCCTTGACGGTGATCAGGCCACGCAGTTCGAACGAATCATTGACCACCAGCACCTTTTCGATGCGGTTGCGGTGCAGCAGCTGCAGCACTTCGTCAGACGCGGCGCCTTCCTTGACCGTGATCAGGCGATCCTTCTTGGTCATGATGTGGCGGACCGGATCGTCCAGCTCGGTCTCGAAGCGCATGTCGCGATGGGTCACGATGCCGGCCAGCTGGCCGTCGCTGCCCACCACCGGCACGCCGGAGATGTTGTGCGCCTGGGTCAGGGCCAGCACGTCGCGGATGGTGGTTTCCGGGCCGACGGTGATCGGGTCGCGGATGACACCGGCCTCGAACTTCTTGACTTTGGCCACTTCCGCCGCCTGCTGTTCCAGGCTGAGATTCTTGTGAATGATGCCCATGCCGCCGAGCTGGGCCATGGCGATGGCCAGGCGGGCCTCGGTGACGGTATCCATGGCTGCGGACAGGATCGGAAGCTTCAGCTTCAGGTCGCGCGTCAACCGCGTTTCGAGGTTGACGTCCTTGGGCAGGATGGTCGAGTGGGCGGGGACGAGCGAGACGTCGTCGTAAGTGAGTGCTTCAGCCTGGATGCGCAGCATCGGCATACCCGAGATGTGGGGAAGCGCGACATTTTACCCCTTTTTCGCGCCCTGTGGCAGGGGGTAGATGCGACGCAGTGTCGCGCGGGCGGTGATTGGTTCAGGGGGGCCGTCGGGGCCGACGGCATACCGCCTTTGGTGGGTGCCAACCTTGGTTGGCACGATCCGTCCGGCACCGGTGCCCCAGATGGGCCGATGGCCCCGATGGATGTGCCAACCAAGGTTGGCACCTACCAGGAGCGGGTCATCGGCCTGCCCCAGCATTGTGCCGACCAACGGTCGGCACCCACCTTAAGAGGATCACTCGGGCCAGTCCTGGAACTGCCTTTGGTAGGTGCCAACCTTGGTTGACACGATCTGTCCGGCACCGGTGCCCCAGCTGGGCCGATGGCCCCGATGGATGTGTGCCAACCAAGGTTGGCACCTACCAGGAGCGAGCCGCTGCGGTCAGCTCAGCGCTTCCGCCGCTTCCAAGGTGTTCTGCATCAACGTGGCCACTGTCATCGGGCCCACACCACCCGGCACCGGGGTGATCCAGCTCGCCCGCTGGGCAGCGGCCTCAAACCCGACATCGCCCACCAGCCGGCCGTCATCCAACCGGTTGATACCCACGTCGATCACCACCGCGCCCGGCTTCACCCATTCGCCCGGCACGATGCCCGGGCGACCCACCGCCACCACCAGGATGTCGGCGTTGCGCACGGCCTGTTCCAGCACGTCCTTGGGGGTGAACTTGTGGCAGCTGGTCACGGTGCAACCGGCAATCAGCAGCTCCAGACCCATCGGCCGGCCGACGTGGTTGCTCACGCCCACGATGGTGGCGTTGCGGCCACGCACCGGCTGGTCGGTGTGGCCCAGCAGCGTGGTGATGCCGCGCGGGGTGCACGGGCGCAGGCCGAACTCGCGCAGGGCCAGGTGGCCGACGTTTTCCGGGTGGAAGCCATCCACGTCCTTGCGCGGGTCGATGCGCTGGATCAACCGGCGCGCGTCCGGAATGCCCGGCAGCGGCAGCTGGATCAGGATGCCGTTGATCTTCGGATCGGCATTGAGCTGGTCGATCAGGTCGAGCAGCTCGGCTTCGGTGGTACCGGCCGGCAGGTCGTAGTCATGCGCTTCGATGCCGACCTTCTCGGCGGCACGGCGCTTGTTGCGCACGTATACGGTCGAAGCCGGGTCGCCACCGACCAGCACCACGGCCAGGCCCGGGCGGCTGCCGCCGGCGGCCACGCGGGCGTCGACGCGCACCTTCAGGCTGTCGAGCAGGCCCTCGGCGATACGGCGGCCATCAAGGATGCGGGCAGGAAGCTGGGGGGCGGAATCGGTCATCGGGAGCGGGCGTGGGGCGGCGGGGACGCTATTGTCCCCGATTCAGGCCCCCTCGCCCACCGCCACGGCTTGGGTAATTCCCCACCTGGTAGTGCCGGCCGCTGGCCGGCAACCTCATGACGTCGGAACGTTCCCGTATCTGCCGGCCAGCGGCCGGCACTACCGGGGCTACTCTTCCTCTTCCGGCACGTCCTGCGGGTTCAACGTCTTGCTTGCCCGCTTCGGCGCGGTGAACGGCGTCGGCGTCGGTACGCCCTGGCCGGAGTTGCCAAACACCATCTTGGCGCCGGCATTCAGACCACCACCGGCAATCTCCAGCTCGAAGCGCTCGGCATCGCGGCGACGGATCTGCTCTGCAATCTCCACCGCATCGTCTTCGTCCGCCCCCAGTTCCACCAGCGCGGCCTGGCCAAACAGCACTGCCGATTCAAAGGTCTCGCGAATCTGGAAATCGACACCGGCATGGATCAGCCGCAGCGAATGCTCGCGGTCGAACGAACGCACCATCAGCTTGGCCTGCGGGAACTCATGCGCCACCAGTTCAACGATGCGATCAGCCGCTTCGGCCTTGTCCACGCACACCGCAATCGCACGCGCGGTGGCCGCGCCGGAGGCATGCAGCACATCCAGCCGTGTGCCATCGCCGTAGTAGATCTTGAAACCGAAGCGCGCCGCGCTCTGGATCATCTCCACATCGTTGTCGATGATGGTCACGTCCACGTCGCGCGCCAGCAGCGACTGGCTGGCGACCTGGCCGAAGCGGCCGAAGCCGATCAGCAGCACGCTGCCTGACAGGCCATCGGCCTCGTCCACGCCGTCCATGTTCACCGTCGGCTTCGGCGCGATGCGCTTGTAGACCAGCACCACCAGCGGGGTCAGCGCCATCGACAGCACCACCACGGCGGTGAAGTTGGCATTGATCTCCAGATCGATCACGCCGGCCGATGCGGCAGCAGAGAACAGCACGAAGGCGAACTCGCCGCCCTGCGCCATCAGCACGCCACGGTCCAGCGCCTGCGCGTGGTCGCTGCCCATGATGCGC
Organism: Stenotrophomonas sp. STK17_22; assembly: GCF_051983905.1. Lineage (NCBI taxonomy): Bacteria > Pseudomonadati > Pseudomonadota > Gammaproteobacteria > Lysobacterales > Lysobacteraceae > Stenotrophomonas > Stenotrophomonas sp. STK17_22. Next base: position 1,986,482 of record NZ_CP197010.1, on the reverse strand, counting down.
GCCACCACGTAGATGCACAGCGCCTTGGCCGCCATCAACGCCAGCACCAGGCCGAGGATCAGCTGCCAGTTGCCAGCCACCACGCCCAGGTCCAGCGCCATGCCCACGCTGAGGAAGAACAGGCCGAGCAGGATGCCGCGGAACGGTTCGATGTCCGCTTCAATCTGGTGGCGGAAGGTCGACTCGCTCAGCAGCACACCCGCGAGGAACGCGCCCATCGCCATCGACAGGCCGGACAGCTGCATCAGCAGCGCCGCACCCAGCACCACCAGCAGCGCGGCGGCGGTCATCACTTCGCGCGCCTTCGATTCGGCGAGCACGCGGAACAGCGGGTTGAGCAGGAAGCGGCCGACCAGCACCAGGCCGACGATGGCACCGACGCCGATCGCGACCGACAGCCAGCGCGAGCCTTCGCCGTCGGCACTGCCTGCGCTCGGGCCCATCCACGCCACCAGCGCCAGCAACGGCACGATCAGCAGGTCTTCGAACAGCAGGATGGAGACGATCTTCTGCCCCGACGGCAGCGCGATGTCACCGCGCTCGGCCAGCAGCTGCATCACCACCGCGGTGGAGGTGAGCACGAAACCGGTGGCGCCGATGAAGGCCACCTGCCATGGCAGGCCGAACAGCTTGGCGATGCTGGTCAGCACCACCGCGCAGGTGACGATCTGCAGCGTGCCCAGCCCGAAGATTTCCTTGCGCAGGCTCCACAGGTGCGAGGGCCGCATCTCCAGGCCGATCACGAACAGGAACATCACCACGCCGAGCTCGGCGGTATGCAGGATGGCCTGCGGGTCGGAGAACCAGCCCAGCCCGAACGGTCCGATCGCCAGGCCGGCAGCGAAGTAGCCCAGCACCGAGCCCAGGCCGGCCCGGCGGAACAAAGGCACCATCACCACCGCCGCGCCCAACAGGGCCACGACCTTGACCAGCTCGCTGGTCGCTGCTTCTACCGCCATGCGGTGTTTTCCCCAAGATCCAGAATCGGCTTCAACAATAGAGCAATGCCGATGACGGCAATAGCACGCATGTTGCGCCGGATTGTCTTGGAGGTGGAACGATGCAGGGAGCGACCCCCGGCATCATCCCGAAACCATGCATCCGCGTCGGTGGGTGCCACCATGCACCCGCTTCGGTAGGTGCCAACCTTGGTTGGCACGAAAACGCCGACCAAGGTCGGCATCTACCAAGGCATTCCCCGGCCAGCCTCACCCGCCCCGGCAAAACGCGGTGTAATCGATATACCCCGGGAACGACACGCCCGGCGCGCACACCGGGCAATGCGGGTCCGGCCGGATGCCGGATTCCGAAACCATGCATGCGTGCCGATGGGTGCCAACCATGCATGCGCATCGGCGGGCGCCAACCATGCACCCGCTTCGGTAGGTGCCAACCTTGGTTGGCACAAGAGCGCCGACCAAGGTCGGCATCTACCAAGGCATTCCCCGGCCAGCCTCACCCGCCCCGGCAAAACGCGGCGTAATCGATATACCCCGGGAACGGCACGCCCGGCGCGCACACGGGGCACTGCGGGTCCGGCCGGATGCCGGATTCCGAAACCATGCATGCGCATCGGCGGGCGCCAACCATGCACCCGCTTCGGTAGGTGCCAACCTTGGTTGGCACAAGAGCGCCGACCAAGGTCGGCATCTACCAATCCACTCCCCGGCCAGCCTCACCCCCCCCGGCAAAACGCGGCGTAATCGATATACCCGGGGAACGGCACGCCCGGCGCGCACACCGGGCAGTGCGGGTCCGGCCGGATGCCGGTTTCGCGGAAGCGCATGCCCAGCGCATCGAAGCGCAGCAGGCGGCCGACCAGCGGCTCGCCGATGCCCAGCAGCAGCTTCAGCACCTCGGTGGCCTGCAGCACCCCGGCCAGGCCAGGCAGCACACCCAGCACACCGGCCTCGGAACAGTTCGGTGCGAACTCCGGCGGCGGCGGCTCCGAGAACAGGCAGCGGTAGCACGGCGCCACACCGCGCTGGCGGCCGGCGTCAAACACGCTTACCTGGCCGTCAAAGCGCTCGATGGCGGCATACACCAGTGGCGTGGCGTGCTTGATGCAGGCGTCGTTGAGCAGGTAGCGCAGCGGGAAGTTGTCCGACCCATCCAGCACCACGTCCACGCCCTCCAGCAGCGCATCCACGTTCTCGGAGGTGACCCGCTCCGGCACCGCCTCGACCTCGATCGACGGGTTCAGCGCCAGCAGCCGCTCGCGCGCGGAATCGACCTTGAGCTGGCCGACGCTGGCCTCGGTATGCACGATCTGCCGGTGCAGGTTGCTGCGCTCCACCCGGTCGTGGTCGGCGATGCGTAGGTGCCCTACCCCGGCGGCGGCCAGATAGAAGCCAGCCGGCGCACCCAGCCCGCCCGCGCCCAGCACCAGCACACGCGACTGCTGCAGCGTGCGCTGGCCAGCCTCACCCACCTGCGGCAGCAGCAGGTGGCGCGAGTAGCGATCAAAGAAGTCGCGGTCGGCGGCGCTGGCCAGCGGCTGCACCAGCGGCAGCGATTGCTCGCGCCAGGCCACGGTGCCGCCCGTCACGGAAGCGACGTGGGTGTAGCCGGCCTCCTGCAGAAACAGCGCGGCATCGGCCGAGCGCTTGCCGCTCTGGCAGATCAGCAGGATCTCCTGGTCGTGCTTTGGCAGATGCGCGGCCGGGTCGGCCTGCAGTTCGCCCTTGGACACGCCGCGCGCGCCCTCGGCCATCCCGCCGGCCCGTTCATGCGTCTCGCGCACATCGATCAGCACGGCGCCGTGGGCCAGGCGCTCGCGTGCCTGCGCGGGGGAAAGCTCTTGGATGCTCATGGCCGCATTATCGCGCAGACACCCTCGACGCGCCTTGCCCCGAACATGGCACCATGCCGGCGTTGCCCCCTGCATCCCGGAACCGCTGCATGCGCTCTGCCACCGAATTCTGGCGTGACCCGCGCATGCCCTTCGTCGAAAGCCGACGGGCGTGCGACAGCCGCGCCAGCCATCGCCCGCACAGCCATGACACCTTCTCGATCGGCGCAGTGGACGCTGGCAGCAGTGTGTTCACCGGCGCGGCGGAAGGACCGCGCCTGCTGCAACCCGGCAATCTGGTCGGCGTACCCGCAGGCCGCGTGCATGCCTGCAACCCCCTGCCCGGCCAGGTCTGGAGCTACCAGATGCTGCACCTGGATGCGCGCTGGATGGCCGAAGTCCGCGCCGAGTATGACGGCCTGCCCGGACCCGACTGGCAGCAGGAACCCATCCGGATTTCCCACCATCGCCCGCGCTACCAGCAGTACTGCCAGCTCAACGAGACGCTGTTCTCCGACGATCCGGTCAGCGTCAAGGAAGCGGCCCTGATCACGTTCGTCGGCGATCTGGATGAACACGATGGTGTAGCCGTGGCCGGCCCACCTGAAGATGCCGCATTACAGCAGCGGCTGCAGCCGGTGATGGACATTCTGCGCCAGCGGCTCGAACACACCCCGGCCCTGCAGGAGCTGGCATCGCTGGCGGGCATGAGCCGCTACCAGCTGATCCGCGCCTTCCGACGCGCCACGGGCCTGACACCGCACGCCTGGCAGATCGACCAGCGCATCCAGGAGGCCCGCCGGCGGCTGTGCGAAGGGCAGGCACTGGCCGTGGTCGCGCATGCGCTGGGTTTTGCCGACCAGAGCCATTTCCAGCGGGTCTTCAAGGCCCACGCCGGTGCGACCCCGGGCCAGTACCGGCGCTGAGCCTGCAATAACGTTCAATACCATCGCGCGGCGCATCCCCAGACTGGCGCCCCAGCCAGCCGCCGCCGGACCCGATGGAACAATTCCTGGTCATCGCCACCGTACATTTTCTCGCCCTGCTCTCACCCGGCCCCGACTTCTTCCTCGTTGCACGCACCGCGATCACCTCGGGCTGGCGCACTGCCAGTGGTGCCTGCGCAGGCATCGCCCTCGGCAATGGCGTCTTCATCGTGGCCGCTTTCACCGGAACGGCCATGCTGCGCGCGGGCAGCGCAGGGTTCATTGCGGTGCAGTTGGCGGGCTGCGGGTTCCTGTTGTACCTCGGCACGCTGTTCCTTCGCCATGCGGGTTCGACGACGCTGCAGGCAGCTGACGCTGCCGCCGGATCGCCAGCGGGCGGTACCCATGGATGGTGGAAGGCGGCAGGACTGGGCACTCTGTCTGCGCTGCTGAACCCGAAGAATGCGCTGTTCTACGCAACGTTGGCGGCAATGCTCAATGGCCCCCAGGCCAACGCCGCAACGAAGTTCTTCTATGGCGCGTGGATGTTCGGCATCGTCCTGCTTTGGGATCTGCTGGTCGCCGCGCTGGTCGGTCACCCGTGGGTGCTGCGTCGGTTCGCACGCGCCCTGCCCTGGCTTGAGCGGGCCGCAGGGCTTCTGATGATCGCACTGGCGCTATGGATCGTCGTGTCGCTGTGGGCCGGCTGATGCCGGCGATTCGCACCTGTCGCAATGGCGTTCAATACCGCGCGTTCACACCCGCCCACACTCTGCACTTTCTGTAGGTCAGTGGCAGGTTTACGTTGCAGCAGTTCTTCGTCGTCGCGGTGCTGTACGGCTTCGCCATGCTCCTGCCTGCTTCGCATCACGCGAAGATCCTGCGCACCGCGATGGGCGCGGGCGGGCACGCCGCCATGGCCGCGTCGTTCGGTATCGCCATCGGTACGGGCGTCATCTGTGCCACGGCTTTCGTTGCAGCGGGCATGCTGGGAAACCGCGGCCTGTGGACGCTGGCGATGCAGTGCGCGGGCTGCCTCCTGCTGCTGCGCCTGGCGGGCATGTGCCTGCGCGACGCAGGCTTGACCCCGTTCTCTCCGCTTTCCCTGCAGATGCCCTGGGGCCTGCGCGCTCGCTCCCGTTGGCCGCACGCCGAAGCAGGATGCCTGCTGGCGCTCGCCAGCAGCAGCAACTGGATGCTGCAGTTCGCGATTGCAGCCCTGGTTACCGGCCTCGTTGCCGACACGGGCACCCAGGCCGCTTACGTGGCCGGCCTGAGTGGCGTCGCGCTGTCGCTCGGCCTGCTGATGGCGTGGCTCGGCAGCCATCCGCGCAGGGCACAGGGGTGTTGCCGATTGCTTCCATGGCTGGAGCATGCCGCGGGCCTGCTGATCGGGGCGGTGTCGGTGGCGTACCTGGCAGGTGCACTGGGTACGACCCTGGTCTGGGCAAGCATCACGGGGCAGGTGCAGCTACCGGAATCGATCCCCGCCACAAGCCAGGTGCAACCGGCTTCAACATCGCGGCGCGGCCGGGGCATGCCATGCGCGTTGCCGCATTGCCGCGCTCGTCGCAGCAGTCCGCCATGATCGAGATCTGTAGACGTGGGGGTAGTGCCGGCCGCTGGCCGGCAACCTCGTGAACACGCCAGGCATCATCGGGTTGCCGGCCAGCGGCCGGCACTACCACAAACAAGAAAGGCGGCCCTACGGCCGCCTTTCTCTGCATCACTTGCCCTTGACGTGCTTCATCAAGCGCCGCTTGGCCTTGACCTGCCGCTCGGTGAGGACGTTCTTCTTGCCCTCGTACGGGTTGGTACCCTCGCGGAAGATGAAGCTCACCGGCGTGCCGATCAGCTTGAAGCGCTTGCGGAAGAAGTTCTCCAGGTAGCGCTTGTACGATTCCTGCAGTTCCTTCAGGCGCGTGCCGTGCACGATGAAGGTCGGCGGGTTTGCACCGGCCGGGTGCACGTAACGCAGCTTGGAGACATGGCCGCGGATGGTCGGCGGCGGGTTGGTCTCGTACGCCACTTCCAGCGCCTTGTTCACTTCGCTGGTGGTGAAGGTCTTGTTCGCCGATTCGTGCGCGCGGTGCACCGCGCGGAACAGCTCACGCAGGCCCGAGCCATGCTTGGCCGAGATGCGCACCGACTCGGCCCACGGCACGAAGCCCAGCTTCAGCGACAGCATGGTTTCGGCCTGCTCGCGCTGATACTCGGTCAGGCCATCCCACTTGTTGATGGCGATCACCAGCGCGCGGCCGGCGTCGAGCACGGCACCGAGCACGGTGGCGTCCTGGTCGGTCACGCCTTCGGTGGCGTCCAGCATCAGCACGGCCACCTGGCACTGCTCGATCGACTGCATGGTCTTGACCACCGAGAACTTCTCGACGACCTCGTCCACGCGCGAACGACGGCGCAGCCCGGCGGTATCGATCAGGCGGTATTCACGGCCGTCACGCTCCAGGTCCACGGCGATCGAGTCGCGGGTGGTGCCCGGCACGTCGGAGGCGATCATGCGCTCCTCGCCGAGGATGCGGTTGACCAGCGTCGACTTGCCCACGTTCGGGCGGCCTACGAAGGCGATGCGGATGCGGTTCGGATCGTTGTCCAGCTCTTCGCCGCTGCCTTCTTCGGGCAGGCGCTGGATCACTTCGTCCAGCAGGTCGTCCAGACCCTGGCGATGCGCGGCCGACACGGTCAGCATCTCGCCGAAGCCGTAACGGGCGAACTCCGAACGCACGGTGTCCTCGTCGGTGCCGTCGATCTTGTTGATCAGCAGCAGCGTCGGGCGCGACAGCTTGCGCAGCCAGGCCAGGATCTCGTCGTCCATCGCCGAGGTACCCTCACGGGCATCGACCACGAACAGGATCAGGTCGGCTTCCGCCGCAGCGGCACGGGCCTGGCGGGTGGTAGCCCCTGCCAGACCCTCTTCCTCTTCCGCGATACCGCCGGTGTCGACGACGAGGAAATGATTGTCCTCGTCCAGACGGCAGACACCGTAGTTGCGGTCGCGGGTGACGCCGGGCTGGTCATGGACCAGCGCGTCACGGGTGCGCGTAAGCGCATTGAAAATAGTCGACTTGCCGACATTCGGCCGTCCAACCAGGGCGACCAAAGGCAGCATCGCGATTACTCCAATTTTTAATTTGCCAACCGGAAGGCGGTCAGCTTGCCATCAACGTTCTGCACCAGCAGCACCCCGTCTACGACGATTGGCTGGGCCAGCAGGGCGTCACCGCCGCTCTTTGCCCGTGCCGCCATCGCACCATCGGAGGTCTGCAGCCAGTGCACGTATCCCTTGTAGTCGCCGACCACGACGTAGTCGCCGTGCAGTGCCGGGCCAGTCAGCGAGCGACGGGCCAGTGCGGTCTGCGACCACATCGCCGCGCCGCTGGCCTTGTCCAGACCGAACACGCCGCCCTTGTTGTCGGTGACGAACACATTGCCAGACGAGACCGCCACGCCACCGGCACCGCCATGGTCGCGCGCCCACAGCGGGCGACCGGTCGGGCCTTCGATGGCCATCGTCTGGTTCTTGAAGCTGCTCACGAACAGGGTGTTGCCATCCAGCACCGGCGCACCGTCGACATCGGCCATGCGCTCCAGCTCGGTACGGCCTTCACCGTTGCCCACATTCTGTTCCCACAGGGTGCGGCCATCCTGCTGGGCCAGGGCGGCAACCGCGCCCTCGTCCTTGCCGATGAACAGCACGCCCGGGCCGGTCACCACCGGCGCGTTGCCACGCACGGTCAGCGCCGGCAGCTCGCTCGGGTTGAACCACTTCTGGGTGCCGTTGCCGGCATCGAATGCGGTGATGCGGCCGTCATTGCTGCGCACGTAGACCGCGCCCTGGGCGATGGCCGGCGCGGCGATGACTTCCCCCGGAACACGGGCGCGCCACTTCTCGCTGCCGTCGTTGATGTCCAGGGCGATGACCTGGCCATCGAGCGTGCCGATCACGACCAGGTTCTCACCGACCCCCGGGCCGCCGGACAGGCGCAGCTTGGCCTTCTTCTTTTCCTTCTTCGGCTCCCAGGTCCAGACCTTCTTGCCGGTCTGCAGGTCGATGGCGTGCACGCCACCGGTGAGTGCCGCAGCGAACACGTGGCCGTTGGCCACGGCCGGGCCCTGGCGCACGCCGATGCGGCGCTCGCCCTTGCCGAGGTTGACCGACCAGGCCTTGTTGACCTTCACGGTCGGCTCGAACTTGACCAGCTCAGCCGGTTCCTGTGCCTTCTTCGCGGCCGCGTCCTTGCCGGCGAACCAGCCCTTCACGGTGCTGCAGCCGGTCAGGGCCATGCCCATCAGGAGCACGGTGGCGACGCGGGTGATCATGACCTTCTGACTCATCAAACCGACTCCGCAGGGGCGGCAACGGTGCCGCCGGCGTCCATAACCTTGGTTTCCAGCAGGCGCCGCTGCGGCGCTGCCACGTCCAGCGACTTCAGCGCTTTCTCGTACTGTGCACGGGCGTCGTCACGCTTGCCCTGCGCCATCAGCGCGTCGCCATGGATTTCCAGGCTGCTGCTGTCGGTGGCGCTGCCCAGCAGCTTGATCGCCTCGTCACTCTTGCCGGTGGCCACCAGCAGGCGGGCCACACGCTGGTCGACCACGCGCTGCAGGTCACCTTCGACCTTCACGCCGCGCAGCGTGGCCAGGGCTTCTTCGTTCTTGCCGGCGTCGACCTGGGCCTTGGCCAGCTGCAGCGCCGCGAGGTCGCCGTAGATGCTGGACGGGCCGGCTTCGAGCGCCTTGACCGCCTTGGAGGCGTCGTCGAGCTTGTTCTGCTGCAGGCCAACGAGCGCCTTCTGGTACTCGACATTGGCCGAGGCCAGCTTGCCGCCCTGATCCTTCTGGTACCACTGCCAGCCGGCAATGGCACCGATGGCGATGACTACGCCACCGAGGATGCTGGCGCCATTCTTCCGCAGCCAGCTGCGGACGCGTTCACTTTGTTCGTGCTCGTCGAGCAGATCGTCGATCGCCATGCGTACTCTCGCCCCGCCCATCGGGAGGGACCATTGGGATTAATCGAAGGTGGTGAAACCGCGCCTCAGTGCGAAACCGGGACTACGGAGCCTTCAGAGGATACCTGAAAGCGTGCCACGTTGGCTCGCTGGTAGGGGGTCAGATCGACGATAGCGCCGTTCTGCTGAACCTGGACCGCCGAGGCGTTGCCCAGGGTCACCCGGGTCACCTGGCCCGGCGTGAAGCTGCGGCTCTCGCCGGACTTGATCAGCGCCTTCTCGACGGTAGCGCCGTCCGGGCCGCCGATATCGACCCAGCTGTCGCCGCTGAACTGCATGTCCAGCGTGTTGGCGGCAGCCGCTGGTGCCGGGGCTGAACGCGGCACCGGGGCCAGCGAGGCTACGTACGGGGTGGCGGCCGGCTTGCTGGCCGGGGCGCTCGCCACGTCAGCCACGGCGGCCGGCTCGACGCCGGCGGCAGACGGGGTCACCGGCACAGCGGCCGGGATCGCGTCCAGCGAAGCGGTGTTCGGCGACGGCGTCGCACTGCCATCAAAATGACCACGGGTGGCGAACCACACCGGCACCGCCAGCACCGCGGTGATACCGACATACAGCACGCGACGGCCGAGATTCTCGGCAATGCGGCGCGCACGCGGGGTATGGGTATGGCTGACCAGGGTGGGCGGAACCACCGGGCCGACCTGGGCCTGCTCCAGCAGCTGGCTCACATCCACGTCCAGCAGGCGCGCGTAGCTGCGCAGCTGGCCGCGCACGAACACCGGCGCCCCCAGCTTCTGCCATTGCTCCTCTTCCAGCGACTTGACCACCTGGACCGGCATGCGCAGGCGCGAGCCGACATCTTCGAGGGTCAGTCCGGCCGCCTCGCGGGCCTGGCGCAGGCGGCTGCCGCAGCCGGCCGCAGTCTCGAGAGCGCTCACAGTCTGGTCATCAATCACAATGCATCAACCCTGGAGTTAGGAGCCCGCTTCCTGCGGAAATTCCTGTCGAATGCGCTGAAGATAGCGGTCAGATGCCGCCCGATCTCCCAGCCGCGCTTCGATTTGAGACGCAAGTTGTAACACGGAACGCGTTGCGGGTGCAGCCGCAATCCTACGTTCGGCGAAGGCCCGGGCCTCCATGAAGCGGCCCTGGCGGAAGCTGAGCTGGGCCATCGCCTCCAGCGCGACCGGGTTTCCCGGCAGCGTTGCCAGCGCCGCACGCAGGTCGCGCTCGGCACGTTCGAACTGGCCGGCGTCCAGCGCACAGCCCCCGGCATTGGCCTGGGACTCGGCCGGCGTGGCGTAGCCCGGCGCCTGCAGCGCACGATCGAACCAGACCAGCGACTCGGCCGGCCGACCCTGCTGGCACAGCCACGCGCCGTAATTGTTGAGGATGTCCCCGCGCTGCGGCGCCTGCTCGGCAGCCCTGCGGAAGCTCTCGCCAGCCTGTTGGGTGCGGCCACCGCGCTCGTCGATGCCGGCCAGCAGCACCAGCGCATCGGGCGACTCGGGGGCCAGCTTCAGCGCCTCGCGCGCCTTGCGTTCGGCCGCATCGAGGTTGCCCACCTGCATGTCGCGGGCGGCCAGGGCCAGCAGGTCCTGCAGGCGCACCTGGCGCCGCACGCTGTCCGGATCACGGACCGAGTAGACCGGCGCCTCGCTGGGGCCCAGCTTGGCCTTGGGATGGGATTTGCAGCCGCCGACCGCAACGGCCAGCACGCCTGCGAACAGAACCAGCCAGAGGCGGTCAGGCCGCGGCATCGCTCCCCTTCCCCGCCTGCAGCGTCTTGTTGAACTCCGCCTGGCGGCGGGTGCGGTCCATCACCTGGCCCTTGAGCTGGCCACAGGCGGCGTCGATGTCGTCGCCACGGGTGCGGCGGACCATGGTCAGCACGTTGCTGTCGAGCAGGATCTTCTGGAAGGCACGGATGTGCGCTTCTTCCGAACGCTCGTAGCGGGTGCCCGGGAACGGGTTGAACGGAATCAGGTTGACCTTGCCCGAATCCTTGGCCTGCACCGCGTTGTCGAACTGGCGCATCAGGCGGGCCAGCTCGCGGGCATGCTCGGGCTTGTCGTTGATGCCCTTCATCAGGGTGTATTCGAAGGTGACCGATTCGCGGCGCTTGTTGGCGCGCAGGTAACGTGCGCACGAGGCCATCAGCTCGGCGATCGGGTACTTCTTGTTGAGCGGCACCAGGGTCTCGCGCAGCGCATCGTTCGGCGCATGCAGCGACACCGCGAGCGACACGTCGCTTTCGGCAGACAGGCGGTCGATCTGCGGCACCAGGCCGGAGGTCGACAGGGTCACGCGCTTGTTGGCCAGGCCGTAGCCCAGGTCGTCGCGCATCACGCTCATGGCGCGCACGACGTTGTCGAAATTCATCAGCGGCTCGCCCATGCCCATCATCACCACGTTGGTGAGGCGGCGCATCTGGTGCGGCACGTTGCCCAGGTGGCGTGCGGCAACCCACACCTGGCCGATGATCTCGGCGGTGGTCAGATTGCGGTTGAAGCCCTGGGTGGCGGTGGAGCAGAACGTGCAGTTCAGGCCGCAACCGACCTGCGAGGACACGCACAGCGTGCCGCGGGTCTTGTCCGGGATGTACACGGTCTCGATGGCGTTCTTGCCATCCACGCCCATCGCCAGCAGCCACTTGTGGGTGCCGTCGGCAGAGGGCTTGTCGAACACGATGTTGGGAACCAGCACCTCGGCATGGGCCTGCAGCTTGGCGCGCAGGACCTTGCCGAGGTCGGTCATTTCATCGAAGTCGGTGACGTAGCGATGGTGGATCCACTTCATCACCTGATGGGCACGGAACTTCTTCTCGCCGAGAACCTCGACGAAAAACTTCTCCAGGCCCGCGCGATCGAGGTCGAGCAGGTTCTGCTTGCCAGCCGTGGGTGCCGACTTCGGCAGCGGCTGGATGGCGGGGGACTGTACGACCTCGTTCACGGCATTACTCTCAGCGCGAAACGACTTCGGTGGCGGCGAAGAAGTAGGCGATTTCAATCGCGGCATTCTCGACCGAGTCCGAGCCGTGGGCGGCGTTGGCATCGATGGATTCGGCGAAGTCGGCGCGGATGGTGCCCGCAGCGGCTTCCTTCGGGTTGGTGGCGCCCAGCAGGTCGCGGTGGGCCAGGACGGCGTTCTCGCCTTCCAGGGCCTGGATCATCACCGGGCCGGAGATCATGAACTCGACCAGCGCGTTGAAGAACGGACGCTCGCGGTGCACGGCGTAGAAGCCTTCGGCTTCACGGCGCGACAGCTGCTTGTACTTGGCGGCCACGACCTTCAGGCCGGCCTTCTCGAAGCGGGCGTAGATTTCGCCGATGACGTTCTTGGCAACGGCGTCCGGCTTGATGATCGAAAGGGTGCGCTCCAGCGCCATGGGATGTCTCCAATGGAATCGGGCCGCTGATGGCCCGAAGGGTAACATGAAAAAAACCCGCGTCGGGACGCGGGCTTAGCCTGATAAACGTAGGCGAATTGTAAAAGATAAAGCGGCAGGGTGGTAGTGCCGGCCACTGGCCGGCAGGCTGGCACCCCACGGGCTGCCTGCGGTTGCCGGCCAGCGGCCGGCACTACCCTTTGCGCCCATTCACCCACCTGAGTGAAATCTGACCGCTGCAGGCAATTATGCTGCACTGCAAAATGCCATACGCTACCGTCTGGTTCTAGTATCAAACAATCGTTTGATTAAGGTCCGCCCGCCGATGGCCAAACCCGCCCACTTCTCGACCAAGGACCGGATCCTCGGCGCGGCCGAGGAGCTGTTCGCACAGCACGGCTTCGCCGGCACGTCGCTGCGCCAGGTGACCAGCCAGGCCGACGTCAACATCGCCGCGGTCAACTACCACTTCGGCTCCAAGGAAAACCTGGTCAACGAGGTGTTCCGCCGCCGCATGGACGAGATGACCGGCGCGCGCCTGGCGCAGCTCGAGCGCGCCCGCAGCGAACACCCCGGGCAGCTGCGCCCGGTGCTGGCCGCCTTCGTCGAGCCGGCACTGGCGCTGGCCCAGGACCGCCAGAACGGCGGCGCCTTCGTGCGCGTGATCGCCCGCGCCTACGCCGAGAAGAACGACAACCTGCGCAAGTTCCTGTCCGACCACTACGGTCACGTGCTGCGTGCGTTCGGCAAGGCGATTGCCGAATGCGCACCCGACCTGAGCAAGGAAGAGCTGTACTGGCGCCTGGATTTCCTGGCCGGCTCCCTCACCTATGCCATGGCCGACTTCGGGCTGATCAAGCGTCCCGCCGGTGTCACCGAAGCGGCGCATCGTGCCCATGCCGCCCACGAACTGATCCATTTCGCCGAAGCCGGGTTCCGCGCCGCCGCACGCGCCAGCGCCCTGCCCGCTTCCCCTTGATTCCACCCAGTAACTGCTGACCAACAAAGGCCCTACACCATGTCCAATTCCCTGCTAGTCCGCCGCGCCGCCGTGCTGGGTGCCGGCGTCATGGGTGCCCAGATCGCCGCCCACCTCACCAACGCTGGCGTCGACACCGTGCTGTTCGACCTGCCCGCCAAGGAAGGTCCGGCTGACGGCATCGTGCTGAAGGCCATCGCCAACCTGGGCAAGCTGAGCCCGGCGCCGCTGGCCAGCAAGTCGCTGGCCGAAGCCATCACCCCGGCCAACTACGAGTCCGGCCTGGAGCAGCTGAAGGACTGCGACCTGATCATCGAGGCCATCGCCGAGCGCATGGACTGGAAGCAGGACCTGTACAAGAAGATCGCGCCGTTCGTGGCGGACCACGCGGTGCTGGCCTCCAACACCTCGGGCCTGGGCATCAACAAGCTGGCCGACGTGCTGCCCGAGCAGCTGCGCCACCGCTTCTGCGGCGTGCACTTCTTCAACCCGCCGCGCTACATGCACCTGGCCGAGCTGATCCCGGCCACCACCACCGACGCCGCCGTGCTGGAAGGCCTGGAAGAATTCCTGGTCACCACCCTGGGCAAGGGCGTGGTGTACGCCAAGGACACCCCGAACTTCATCGGCAACCGCATCGGCGTGTTCTCGATCCTGTCGACCATCCACCACACCCAGCAGTTCGGCCTGGGCTTCGATGAAGTGGACGGCCTGACCGGCCCGCTGGTCGGCCGCCCGAAGTCGGCCACCTACCGCACCTCCGACGTGGTCGGCCTGGACACCATGGCCCACGTCATCAAGACCATGGGCGACACCCTGCCGAACGACCCGTGGCATGAATTCTTCAAGTCGCCGAAGTGGCTGGACGCGCTGATTTCCAAGGGCGCGCTGGGCCAGAAGACCGGCGCCGGCATCTTCCGCAAGGTCGGCAAGGACATCGTCGTACTGGACCTGGAGAAGCAGGACTACCGTCCGGCTGATCGCGCTGCCGCGCCGGAAGTGGTCGAGATCCTGAAGATCAAGAACCCGGCCGAGAAATTCGCCAAGCTGCGCGAAAGCCAGCACCCGCAGGCGCAGTTCCTGTGGGCGACCTTCCGCGACCTGTTCCACTACAGCGCCTACCACCTGGCCGACATCGCCGAAACCGCGCGCGACGTCGACCTGGCCATCCGCTGGGGCTACGGCTGGTCGCTGGGCCCGTTCGAAACCTGGCAGGCCGCCGGCTGGAAGCAGGTGGCGCAGTGGATTGCCGATGACATCGTCGCCGGCAAGAGCATGAGCAACGCCCCGCTGCCGGATTGGGTCTTCGATGGCCGCGACGGCGTGCACGCCGCCGAGGGCAGCTACAGCCCGTCGCGCAACGCCAAGCTGCCGCGCTCGTCGCTGCCGGTGTATCAGCGCCAGCGCTTCCCCGATCCGCTGCTGGGCGAGAAGTTCGCGCCGGGCGAGACCGTGTTCGAGAACGACGGCCTGCGCATGTGGCACGACGGTGATGGCATCGCCGTGGTCAGCTTCAAGACCAAGATGAACACCGTGTCCGACCAGGTGCTCGACGGCCTGCAGGAATGCGTGTCACTTGCCGAAAAGAGCTTCCAGGGCCTGGTGATCTGGCAGCAGAAGGAACCCTTCTCCGCCGGCGCCGATCTGGCCGGCGCGCTGGGCCTGCTGCAGGCCGGCAAGGTCGACCAGTTCGAAGAGATGGTCGCCAACTTCCAGCGCACCAGCCAGCGCATCAAGTACTCGCTGGTGCCGGTGGTGGCTGCCGTGCGTGGCCTGGCGCTGGGTGGTGGTTGCGAATTCCAGATGCACAGCGCCAAGACCGTGGCCTTCCTGGAAAGCTACATCGGCCTGGTCGAGGCCGGCGTCGGCCTGCTGCCGGCCGGTGGTGGCCTCAAGGAACTGGCTGTGCGCGCCTCGCAGGCCGCAGGCCCGGGCGGTGACGTGTTCGCCGAACTGAAGAAGACCTTCGAAACCGTGGCGATGGCCAAGGTGTCCAACTCGGCGGTCAACGCCAAGGAACTGGGCCTGCTGCGCAGCACCGACAAGGTGGTGTTCAACAGCTACGAGGCCCTGCACATCGCCAAGGCCGAAGCGCGCGCCCTGGCCGAAGCGGGCTACCGTCCGCCGCTGCCGGCACGCCGCATCCAGGTGGCCGGCGACGTGGGTATCGCCACCTTCAAGATGATGCTGGTCAACATGCTGGAAGGCCGTTTCATCAGCCCGTACGACTACGAGATCGCCGAGCGCATCGCCACCGTGCTGTGCGGTGGCAAGGTCGACCGCGGCACCCTGGTGGACGAAGAGTGGCTGCTGACCCTGGAGCGCAAGCACTTCGTCGAACTGGCCCAGCAGGAAAAGACCCAGGCCCGCATCGCGCACATGCTCAAGACCGGCAAGCCGCTGCGTAATTGATCGCCCCTCCCTGCTTTCGGTGGGTGCCGACCGTTGGTCGGCACTCCCTGATGTGGCAGTCGAGCATGGCTCGACTCTACAAAACCTATTCGAGAGATCACTGCAATGACCAAGCAAATCCAGGACGCCTACATCGTCGCCGCCACCCGTACCCCGGTTGGCAAGGCGCCCAAGGGCATGTTCCGCAACACCCGCCCCGACGACATGCTTGCGCACGTGCTGCGCAGCGTCGTCGCCCAGGCCCCGGGCGTGGACGTCAACCGCATCGATGACGCGATCATCGGCTGCGCCATGCCGGAAGCCGAGCAGGGCATGAACGTGGCGCGCATCGGCGTGCTGCTGGCCGGCCTGCCGAACACCATCGCCGCACAGACCGTGAACCGCTTCTGCTCCTCCGGCCTGCAGGCCGTGGCGCAGGCCGCCGACGCGATCCGCCTGGGCAATGCCGACCTGATGCTGGCCGGCGGCACCGAGTCGATGTCGATGGTGCCGATGATGGGCAACAAGATCGCCATGGCGCCGAGCGTGTTCGACAACGACCACGTCGCCATCGCCTACGGCATGGGCATCACCGCCGAGAAGGTGGCTGAAGAGTGGAAGGTCTCGCGCGAAGACCAGGACGCCTTCGCCCTCGCCTCGCACCAGAAGGCCATGGCCGCGATCCAGAACGGCGAGTTCAAGGACGAGATCAGCCCGTACGAGATCGTCTCGCACCTGCCGGACTTGGCCGATGGCCAGCGCATCATCACCCGCAACAAGATCGCCGACACCGACGAAGGCCCGCGCCCGGATTCCTCGGCTGAAGGCCTGGCCAAGCTGCGCCCGGTGTTCCGCAACGGCCAGTTCGGTGGCACCGTCACCGCCGGCAACTCGTCGCAGATGAGCGACGGCGCCGGTGCCGTGCTGCTGGCCTCGGAACAGGCGATCAAGGACTACGGCCTGACCCCGCTGGCTCGTTTCGTCAGCTTCTCGGTAGCCGGCGTGCGCCCGGAAGTGATGGGCATCGGCCCGATCGCCGCGATCCCGAAGGCACTGAAGCAGGCCGGCCTGACCCAGGACCAGCTGGACTGGATTGAACTGAACGAAGCCTTCGCCGCGCAGTCGCTGGCGGTGATCCGCGATTGCGGCCTAGACCCGAACAAGGTCAACCCGCTGGGTGGCGCGATTGCCCTGGGCCACCCGCTCGGTGCGACCGGCGCGATCCGTACCGCGACCCTGCTGCACGGCCTGCGTCGTCGCCAGCAGAAGTACGGCATGGTGACGATGTGCATCGGCACCGGCATGGGCGCAGCGGGTATTTTCGAGGCGCTGTAAGGTTCAAAGCGTTGCCGGTCGGGATGTCGGCGTACTGCAGGGCCCGGGTGGGTGAGACTGCCCGGGACACGCCGAGAACCCGTCCTTGGGGGCTCGATGGCGCCATCCATGGCGCCAACGGTCCCGGTCAGCCTCACCCACCCGTGCCAGCCAACATTCCACGCGGCGGAGGGATGAGCAAAGGCAGGGGCAAAGGCTGGGGTCAGAGCCCTTTGCGGTGCAAAGGGATCTAACCCCGACTCGACGCTCGCGGAAACAGAAAAGGCAGCCATCGGCTGCCTTTCTGCTTTTGCTCTTGCCTTTGTTCCGCCCTTCCCGTCCGCGCCCGCAGGAAACCTGACAGGTGGGATGGGTGGGCCTTTGCAGGACCGTTGGCGCCATGGATGGCGCCATCGAGCCCCCAAGGATGGGTTTACGGCGTGTCCTGCAAAGGCCCACCCGTCCCGCCCATCACGTATCAATCAAGGCGCCGCGAACGGAGCGCTTGATAAACCCTATTCCGCCAACATCGCCGTCAGTTTCTCCCGCGCCGGCCCGGCCAGCTTCGGGTTGTCCAACGCGAAACGGATCGTCGCCTCCACCAGCCCCAGGTGCGTGCCGCAGTCGAAGCGGGTGCCCTCGAAGCGGTAGGCATCGACCTCTTCGGTCTTCAGCAGCTGCGCGATCGCATCGGTCAGCTGGATCTCGCCACCGGCGCCACTGCCGGTCTGTTCCAGCAGCTCGAAAATCTTCGGGCTCAGCACATAACGGCCAACCACCGCCAGGTCGCTCGGCGCGTCCTCCGGCTTCGGCTTCTCCACGATCTGCGAAATGCGACCCTTGCGGCCGTCGAACGCGTCAGTGGCAACGATGCCGTAGCTGGCAGTCTTGTCGTGCGGCACGTCTTCAACGGCGATCACGCTGGCACCACTGGCCTCGTTGAGGTCTGCCATCTGCTTCAGTGCGCCGTCGCCGCGGTTCCAGATCAGGTCGTCCGGCAGCAGCACCGCGAACGGCTCGTCACCGATCACGGCCTTTGCGCACAGCACCGCATGGCCCAGGCCCAGTGCTTCGGCCTGGGTCACGAAGATCGCGCGCACGCCATTGGGCAGCACATGGCGGATCATCTCCAGCTGCTCCTGCTTGCCGGCGCGCTCGAGCTTCTGCTCCAGTTCGTAGGCCTTGTCGAAGTAGTCGGCCACGGCATGCTTGTAGCGGTTGGTGATGAACACCAGCGTGTCGCAGCCTGCTTCGATCGCTTCATCGACCGCGTACTGGATCAGCGGACGATCAATGATCGGCAACATTTCCTTCGGAACCGTCTTGGTTGCCGGCAAAAAGCGCGTCCCGAGCCCTGCCACTGGAAAAACTGCCTTGCGAATTCGCTTGCTCATTGGTGCCTGTTGGCCTCACGTGCCGGAAAGGGCACGACTTTAGCGGATGAAATGTAAGCATCCTGTTCGATGGGAGAGAACTCCGGCATCGTCGCGAACAGGATCTCCTGGATGCTGGTCGTGTCGTAACCAGCCACGGCATCGCGCAGGCGCGGGACATTGCCCAGCACCAGGTCACGCGAGAACGTACGTACACCGGCCTCGAGAATCTTCGGGTGCGCGGTGGAACGGTAGTCCTCGTCCGAATAGAACAGCGTCTCGTGCAGCTTCTCGCCCGGACGCAGCCCGGTGTAGATGATCGGAATGTCCTTGTACGGCTGCTTGCCGGCCAGGCGGATCATCTGCTCGGCCAGCACGCGGATCGGCACCGGCTCGCCCATGTCGAGCGTATAGATCGCACCATGCGATGCCGAAGCGGCCGCCTGCAGGATCAGCTGGCAGGCCTCCGGGATGGTCATGAAGTAGCGACTGACTTCCGGGTCGGTGACGGTCACCGGACCGCCACGCAGGATCTGTTCGCGGAACAGCGGCACCACGCTGCCGGCCGAGGCCAGCACGTTGCCGAAGCGCACCGTAACGAAACGGGTATGCGTGGACTTCTGGTCCAGGCTCTGGCAGATCATCTCCGCATAGCGCTTGCTGGCGCCCAGTGCATTGACCGGGTCGACCGCCTTGTCGGTGGAGATGAACACGAAATGCTCAACGCGCGCTTCCAGACAGGCGCGGGCCACGTTCTCGGTGGCCAGGATGTTGTTGCGCACCGCTTCGCGCAGCTGCCGCTCCAGCACCGGCACGTGCTTGTAGGCAGCCGCGTGGAAGGCGGTGTCGACCGGATGCAGCGACAGGGCGTGGCGGATCACCGCCGGGTCACCGCAGTCGCCCAGCACCGCTTCGATCTCGACATCGGGGAAGCTGCGCCGCAGCTCGCCTTCGATGGTCAGCAGCAGCAGTTCGCTGATCTCGAGCAGGATGATGCGGCCGGCACCATGCCGTGCGCACTGGCGGCAAAGCTCGGAGCCGATCGAACCGCCGGCACCGGTGACCATCACCGTACGCCCGCCCAGCCAGCCACGGATCAGGTTCCAGTCCGGCATGATCGGCTTGCGGCCCAGCAGATCCTCGATCGCCACTTCCTTCAGCTGCCCCGGCAGCGACTGGCCCTGCAGGATGTCGCTGAGCTTGGGCACGGTGCGGAACGGCACACCGGTGCTTTCACAGATGGCGACGATCCGCTGCATGCCCGCCGCGTCCAGCGACGGGATGGCGATCACCAGCAGCTTGGCCGCCGTCTCCCGGACCACTGTCGGCGCATCGTCCAGGGTGCCGAGGATCGGCAGGCCCTGCAGCTTGGCGCCGCGCAGGTGCGGCGCATCGTCCAGCAGGCCGACCGGCTCGAAATTACCGGAACGGCGCAGGTCACGGACCAGGGTCTCGGCGGCCTGGCCGGCACCCAGGATCAGCACGCGGCGCGCGGACGAGTCCGACTGCAGTGCCTGATAGTCCTTCCAGGCCCGGTACAGCAGGCGCGGCGCGCCCAGCAGCGCCGACAGCGCGAACGGATAGATCACCAGCACCGACATCGGCACGCCGTCGAAGCGCTTCCACATCAGCACCAGCACGATGGCGACCATGCCAATGAAGCTGGCCTTGAAGATGTTCAGCAGGTCGCTGACGCTGGCGAACCGCCACAGGCCCCGATAAAGGCCCACGCGCCAGAACACCATGCCCTGCAGCAGCAGCACCAGTGTGGTGTCGACGTTCCAGAGGGGGAGCTCGGGGGCGTTGGCCAGGATCGAATACCGCCCCGCGTGGAGCAGCTGCCAGCATGCCCAGACCATGAACAGGTCGTGGCAGACGATGGCCGAACGCGGCATCAGGCCGAGGATTCTGTCCCGCCAGGGTGAAGCCATAAGTCAGGTATTTCCTTTTGGGTGGCGCAATCCATTGCGCAGGAGGAGCCAGAGGACGCTCAGCGCAATGAACCACGCGATCGCCACGGCAGCCTCCCACCTCGGCTGCAAATTGGAGCAGACATTAAGCACTGTAATACTGAACAGGCCCAAAGCAAAGTACATCCCTGTTACCTGGGCGTGACTGGCTCCTGCCTGCACCGCGCGCTGGTAGACATGCTGGGTATGGGGTTCCATCCAGCGTTGTCCGGAAATGATGCGCGCCAACAGTGTGAAGCCCGCGTCCACAAGGAACGGCGATGCCGACACCAGCAGCAGGATCCAGTGGATATCGGTCTTGACGCTGGCCAGTGCCAGCACTGCCGCCACCGCGTAGCCCAGCGCGCCACTTCCGACATCGCCCATGAAGATCCGGGCCCGCGGGAAGTTGAACGGCAGGAAGCCCAGGCAGGCCAGGCCCAACGCGACCGCCGCCAGCGAGTACGGCCAGGGCAGCAGCGGTGCAAGCCCCAGCGCGACCACGATCGCCTGGCTGGCCGCGATGCCGTTGATCCCATCCATGAAATTCCAGATGTTGATCAGCGAGGCGGTGAACAGCAGGACCAGTACGGCCAGCAGCCAGCTGCCACCGTGGACCTTGACCAGCGCAGCCAGCAGCGCGGCGGCGATGAAGTGCACCATCAGGCGGCGCATGGCCGGCAGCGGCCGGTGGTCGTCCCACCAGCCGATACCCGCCACCAGCGCCAGGCCAAGGCTGGCGACCAGCAGGCTCGGACGCGCTTCGGGCCAGGCCCACATGGCAACACCGGCGGTCACCAGCAGGCTGATGACAATGGCGATGCCACCGCCGCGAGGGGTGGCCACGCTATGGCTGCGGCGCTCGCCCGGCTGGTCAAACAGTTGCCGCCGCAGCGCATAGCCCCGCGCTGCCCAGGTCAGTGCCGCACTCAGCAGGGCCAGGCCCAGCAGCGCGCCCATCACGAGCCACGGCATGGATCAGAGCACCGCGTAGTTCAGCAGCGGCTTGACCGTACCCCACTCCTTGCAGCTCGGGCACTGCCAGTGGTGGGTGCGCGCACCGAAACCACAACGGGTGCAGCGATAGGCCGGATTGCGCACCAGCAACTGGTCGGTGATGTGCTTGAGGTCGTGCAGGGTCGCCGTGGAATCGGCGCCTTCAGCCAGGGTCAGGTCGATCAGCGCGGACTCGCCACGCACCGACGGGCGATCCTTGAGCTGGCGGCCCAGGTAGGCACGGGCTGGCGCCACGCCCTCCTGCTCTTCCATCAGGCGGGTCAGCGCCAGCACCGGGGCGATGCCGCGGTAGTGCTCGGTCATCTCCGACAGGAACGCGCGTGCGCCTGCCAGATCGCCGACCTTGCGGTAGTTCTGCATCAGCGCCGGCAGCAGCTCCGGCAGGTATTCGGGGTCGTTGCGCGCGGCACGCTCGAAGGCGCGCACGGCCGCTTCCGGATTGCCGGCATCGGTTTCCAGGCGTCCTTCAATGATGCCGGCACGTACCGACATCGCATCGGCCTGGTAGGCCCGGGCAATCGCTGCCCTCGCCTCTTCCAGCTTGCCAGCACCGCGGAAGCGTTCGGCCAGTTCGCACTCGAACTGCCCGATCAGCTTGCCCATCGGCTCGCCGGTGACGTCCTCGAAACGGGTCGCGTTGTCGATCGCCTTTTCCCAGTCGCGCTCGGCCTGGTAGATACCGATCAGGTGCTTGAGTGCCTGCGGAGCACGCTGATCCAGCTGGGCCAGTTCGGTGAACACGGTCTCGGCGCGGTCCAGCAGGCCGGACTTCATGTAGTCCTCGCCCAGTGCCAGCAGCGCCTGCACGCGTTGCGCATCGCTGAGGTCGTGGCGGTTGACCAGGCCCTGGTGGAGGCGGATGGCGCGGTCGACTTCGCCGCGGCGGCGGAACAGGTGGCCCAGCGCGACCTGGGTCTCGAAGGTTTCCTTGTCCAGCTCGGCGATGTGCAGGAACAGCTCGATGGCCTTGTCCGGCTGCTCGTTGAGCAGGTAGTTCAGGCCGCGGAAGTAGGTGCTGGACAGGCGGCTGACCTGGCTGTCACCGTGGCGTTGACCACCACGCCGTCCGATCACCCACCCGGCCAGTGCGGCCAGCGGAACGAACAGGAAGAACCAGAACCACTCGGTGACGAAATCCATCTTCGATCAGCGTCCATCAAAAGATTGGGGGGAAGCAACCGGTGCCGGCGTGGCGACAGCGGACTTGTTGGCGCGGCGCAACTGGCTGTAGAGCGGAATGACCACGCTCACCAGCACCAGGCCGGCACCGACGATGACACCCACCAGCAGCGCGGCGATCAGGGCCACGCCCACCGAGGTATGCAGTTGGGTAAACAGCAGGTTGATCGACATCGCGGTCATGTTGACCGCACCGATGATCAATCCAAGGATCAGAACCGCCAGCAGGACCAGCAGACGAAAAACCTTCATGCGACAGCTCCAGTGGCAGGAGTCCGTAGCTTATCCGACTCGCGGCTGGATTCGCACGCGGTGGCGCGACGGGAGGCTCAGGCCGGATCGGCGTCCAGCGGCAGCACACTGCTGACCCGCTCACGCAGTTCCTTGCCCGGCTTGAAATGAGGGACGTGCTTGCCCGGCAGGGCAACCGATTCGCCGGTCTTCGGGTTGCGACCCAGGCGCGGCGGACGATAGTGCAGCGAGAAGCTGCCAAAACCACGGATTTCGATGCGATCGCCGGCGGACAGCGATCCGCCCATCATTTCCAGCAACGACTTCACCGCCAGATCGACATCATCGGCCTTCAGGTGCGCCTGGCGGCGCGCAAGGATTTCGATCAGTTCGGATTTGGTCATTACCGGCTCACATCAGGGGTATCTCAGCCTGAAACGGCCCGGGCAATGCCCGGGCCGTCCAGGAAACAACGAACAGCGTAAGGCCGATTACTCGGACTTGTTGCCGTTCAGCTGTGCACGCAGCAGCGCGCCCAGCTGGGTGGTGCCGCTGGAAGCCGAAGAGGACTGGTATTCCTCCAGCACTTCGCGCATTTCAGCGTCGTCCTTGGCCTTGATCGACAGCTGCAGGGTACGGCCCTTGCGGTCCATGCCCACGAACTTGGCTTCGACCTTGTCGCCGACCTTCAGGTGCTGGGTGGCGTCGTCAACGCGCTCGTTGGCGATGTCGCGTGCCGAGACGTAACCTTCGATGCCGTCAGCCAGCTCGATGATCGCGCCCTTGGCGTCGACTTCCTTCACCACGCCTTCGACCTTGGAGCCCTTCGGATTGGCAGCCATGTACTGGCCGAACGGATCCTGCTCCAGCTGCTTCACGCCCAGGGAGATGCGCTCGCGCTCCGGATCGACAGCCAGGACGACGGCGTCCAGGGTATCGCCCTTCTTGAAGTTGCGAACGACGTCTTCGCCGGTGGTGTTCCAGCTGATGTCGGACAGGTGGACCAGGCCGTCGATGCCGCCGTCCAGGCCGATGAAGATGCCGAAGTCGGTGATCGACTTGATCTGGCCCGACACCTTGTCACCCTTCTTGTGGGTGGCAGCGAAGGTTTCCCACGGATTGGCGGCAACCTGCTTCATGCCCAGCGAGATACGGCGACGCTCTTCATCGACGTCCAGCACCATCACTTCGACTTCATCACCAACCTGGACAACCTTGGACGGGTTGACGTTCTTGTTGGTCCAATCCATCTCGGAGACGTGCACCAGGCCTTCGACGCCCGGCTCGATCTCAACGAACGCACCGTAATCGGTGACGTTGGAGACCTTGCCGAAGACGCGGCTGTTGGCCGGGTAACGACGGCCGATGTTGTCCCACGGATCCTCGCCCAGCTGCTTCAGGCCCAGCGAAACGCGGTTGCGCTCGCGGTCGAACTTCAGCACGCGGACGTCCAGCTCGTCGCCGACGTTCACGACTTCCGACGGGTGACGCACGCGCTTCCACGCCATGTCGGTGATGTGCAGCAGGCCGTCGATACCGCCCAGGTCCACGAACGCGCCGTAATCGGTCAGGTTCTTGACGACACCCTTCAGGATCGCGCCTTCCTGCAGCTTGTCCATCAGCTGCTCGCGCTCTTCCGAGTGCTCGCTTTCGACGACAGCGCGGCGCGAGACCACGACGTTGTTACGCTTGCGGTCCAGCTTGATGAGCTTGAACTCGAGTTCCTTGCCTTCCAGGTAGGCCGGATCGCGCACCGGGCGCACATCGACCAGGGAACCCGGCAGGAAGGCGCGGACATCCTTGATGTCCACGGTGAAACCACCCTTGACCTTGCCGCTGATGCGGCCGGTGATGGTTTCGTTCTTTTCCAACGCTTCTTCCAGCTCGTCCCACACCATCGCGCGCTTGGCCTTCTCGCGCGACAGGACGGTTTCGCCGAAGCCGTTCTCGATCGAGTCGAGGGCGACCTTGACGATGTCGCCTTCGGCGACGTCGATTTCGCCAGCGTCGTTACGGAACTGTTCGATCGGCACGATGCCTTCGGACTTCAGGCCAGCGTTGATCACCACGACGTCGCCGCGGACTTCAACAACGGTACCGCTGACGATGGCGCCCGGCTTCAGCTTGGCCAGATTGGCCTGGCTGGCTTCAAACAGTTCGGCAAATGATTCGGTCATTAGATTTACTCTGTTGGACACATGGGTCGGTGGCGTCCCCTTCAGGGGAATGGCGACCGCCCGCCTGTTGGTCGACCCCGGAAACGCAGGTCGTGTGTAGTAGGAAAACCGCCACGCATCATTGCGCGACGGAGCTTGTACAGCACTGCTATGCGCGACCACCACCGATGCTGCTGGCAGTGCTCCCGCGCGAACGGATCAGGCAGCCGGAACCGGAAGCAGATCCATCACTCTGGCAACGACATCTGCGATGCCGATGCCTGTGGTGTCGATGAGGACAGCATCGTCTGCCGGCTTCAGGGGCGCCACGGTACGCTGAGCATCACGGGCGTCGCGGGCCATGATCTCGCGCAGGAGGTCATCAAAGTTAACAGAAACCCCCTTGTCTTTCAACTGCTTATGCCGGCGCTCGGCGCGCTCCTCGGCACTGGCGGTCAGGAAGACCTTGTAGGAGGCGTCCGGGAAGATCACCGTGCCCATGTCGCGGCCGTCGGCGACCAGGCCGGGCAGCTCCCTGAATGCGCGCTGGCGCTCCTTTAGGGCAGCCCGGACCTCGGGAATGGCGGCGATGGCCGAGGCCAGCGCGCCGGTGGTCTCCAGGCGCAGCTCGTCGGTGGCATCGGTCCCGTTCACCATGACCCGCATGGCTTCACCCTGCTCGACAAACTGAACGTGGGTATCAAAGGTGCAGCGGACCAGCGCCGAGGCATCGGAGGTATCGATGTCGGCCCAGCTCGCGGCCACGCCCACTGCCCGGTACAGCGCGCCCGAATCCAGGTAATGCCAGCCCATGCGGCGCGCGATGATGCGGCTGATGGTACCCTTGCCAGCCCCTGAAGGGCCGTCGATGGTCAGGACGGGAGCGAGTGGATTCATGGGGTTCCCAGAGCGTGTGAAGGGGTCATTCTAGCCCCTGTCAGACGCCCCCAATGGGATCTTTTGTGCAACCACTTGAAACCACGAGGAAAAGCCCGGTAGAATGGCGGGCTTGAACGAGCGTCAACTGCCGATTGTCTTTCGCATATCGCGGCCACGCTCCACCCGAACAACTACTGTTTACGCCGAGGTATGCCATGAAAGTCCTGTCCTCCCTGAAGTCGGCGAAGGCCCGTCACCGTGACTGCAAGGTCGTGCGTCGTCGTGGCAAGATCTTCGTCATCTGCAAGTCGAACCCGCGTTTCAAGGCGCGTCAGCGCTAAGCCCAACAGCCTTCGCGGCTGCGGCTGGCCCTACGCGGGGCCGACCCGATGCAAAAAGCCGCCTTCGGGCGGTTTTTTGTTTATGCGGCTTTTTCCTGCCGTTTTTGCTGTAATCGCCTTTCTTGACCACTGGGGAGTAGATCGAGATGAAGCGTTACCTGTCCGCCCTGGCCGTGATGGCCACCCTGGCCGCCGCCACGCCGGCGCTGGCCGATACCCTGCTTGTAGACCGTGCCCGCGAGAAGCCGGCCGGTGCCCTGCCCGTGCGCGGCCAGAGCATGCAGCAGGTACAGGCGCAGTTCGGCGCGCCAAGCGAGCAGCTGCAGCCGCGTGGCGGGCAGAAGCGGCAATGGCCGACCATCAACCGCTGGGTGTACCCGCAGTTCACTGTCTACTTCGAGAAGCAGAAGGTGATCGACGTGGTGGCCAACCAGGCGGACCCGAACGAAATCGGCCCGAAACCGCCGATCCGTTGATCCCTTTACCCGCCCTGGGCGGGCCTGTGTAGCGAGACCATGAACCAGACCCTTCGTTTTCCTGCCGAGTGGGAAGCCCAGAGCGGCGTCCTGATTGCCTGGCCCACCGCCGACACCGACTGGGCCGACCGCCTGGGCCAGGTGGAAGAGACCTACATCGCGCTGGTCGCGGCCATCACCCGCTTCCAGCCGGTGCTGATCTGCGTGGCCGACGACGATGTGGAGACCTATGCCGAGATGCGGCTGCGCTCCAACCGCATCGACATGGACAAGGTCCACTTCACCACGGCGGCCTACGACGATACCTGGTTGCGCGACTCCGGCCCGATCACCCTGCGCCGTGCCGACGGCGGCTTCCAGCTGCTGGATTTCCGCTTCACCGGCTGGGGCGGCAAGTTCGACGCCACCCTGGATGACCAGCTGGTGGGCGTGCTCGACCAGGCCGGCGTGTTCAACGACGCACCGGTGCGCAGCATTCCGTTCGCGCTGGAAGGCGGCGGCATCGAAACCGATGGCGAAGGCACCCTGCTGACCACCTGGAAGTGCCTGCACGAGCGCCACCCGGACCGCGACCGCGCCAGCCTGAGCGCCGACCTGGCCGACTGGCTGCAGCAGGACCGCGTGCTGTGGCTGGACCACGGCTATCTGGAAGGCGACGACACCGATGCGCACATCGATACCCTCGCTCGCTTCGCCTCGGCTGACAGCATTGTCTACCAGGCCTGTGACGACGAGAGCGACTCGCACTACGCCGAACTGCAGGCGATGGGCAATGAGCTGGCCGCGCTGCGTACCAAGGATGGCCAGCCGTACCGCCTGTTCCCGCTGCCGTGGGCACAGCCGGTGATCGACGAAGGCCGTCGCCTGGCTGCCTCGTACGCCAACTACCTGATCGTCAACGGCGCGGTGCTGATGCCGGCCTATGGCGATCCGGCCGATGACCTGGCCCGCGACGTGCTGGCACAGGCACACCCGGGTCGCGAGATCGTGCAGGTGCCCTGCCGCTCGCTGATCTGGCAGAACGGCAGCCTGCACTGCATCACCATGCAGCTGCCGGAAGGGTTGTTGAAGGCCTGAGGATGGGTAGTGCCGGCCGCTGGCCGGCAACCATGCAATGTCTGATGGATTGACGGGGTTGCCGGCCAGCGGCCGGCACTACCAGCACCCATTCAGCGGCCGACACGCCGTCGCCGCCCATCCGCGCTAACATGCAGGTTTTCCCCCGCAGGAACGCCCCGCATGAACTCGCGCAGCCCCCTTACCGTCGCCCTGATCCAGGAGCGCAACCACGGTGATGCCGCCGCCAACCTGGCGGTGATCGAAGCACGCGTGGCCGAGGCGGCTGCGCAGGGTGCCAAGCTGGTGCTGCTGCAGGAACTGCATAACGGCCCGTACTTCTGCCAGCACGAATCGGTGGACGAGTTCGACCTGGCCGAGCCGATCCCGGGCCCGAGCACCGAGCGCCTGGGCTCGCTGGCGAAGAAGCATGGCGTGGTGCTGGTCGGCTCGCTGTTCGAGCGCCGCGCCGCCGGCCTGTACCACAACACCGCCGTGGTGTTCGAGAAGGACGGCACGCTGCTGGGCAAGTACCGCAAGATGCATATCCCGGACGATCCGGGCTTCTACGAGAAGTTCTACTTCACCCCGGGCGACATCGGTTTCAAGCCGATCGATACCTCGGTGGGTCGCCTCGGCGTGCTGGTGTGCTGGGACCAGTGGTACCCGGAAGCGGCACGCCTGATGGCGCTGGCCGGCGCCGAGCTGCTGCTGTACCCGACCGCGATCGGCTGGGACCCGGACGACGTGCAGGACGAGAAGACCCGCCAGCGCGACGCCTGGGTGCTGAGTCACCGCGGCCACGCCGTGGCCAACGGCCTGCCGGTGCTGAGCTGCAACCGCGTCGGCCATGAAGCCTCGCCGCTGGGCGCATCGGGCATCCAGTTCTGGGGCAACAGCCACGTGCTCGGCCCGCAGGGCGAATTCCTGGCCGAAGCCGGCACCGACGCCACCGTGCTGCTGTGCGATGTCGACCTGCAGCGCAGCGAGCACGTGCGCCGCATCTGGCCATTCCTGCGCGACCGTCGCATCGACGCGTACGGTGACCTGCTCAAGCGCTACATCGACTGAGCCGGAGCCCGCGCATGGCCGTCCTCATCCGTGATGCCGGCCCGGCCGACATCGCCGCGATCACCGCGATCTACGCGGTGGAAGTGACCGACTTCGTCAACACCTACGAGTACGACATCCCGGACGCGACCGAGATGCTGCGCCGTATGCGCGACATCATCGATCGCGGCTTCCCCTACCTGGTCGCCGAGATCGACGGCCAGGTGGCCGGCTATGCCTACGCCAACACCTACCGCACCCGCGTTGCCTACCAGTGGACCGTGGAGAACTCGGTCTACGTCGATGCCCGCTTCCAGGGCCAGGGCGTGGGCACTGGCCTGCTCCAGGCCCTCATCGACGCCTGCGTGGCGCGTGGCTACCGGCAGATGGTGGCCGTGATCGGCGAACCGACCAATGCCGCCTCCATCAAGCTGCACGAACGCTTCGGCTTCGAGCTGGTCGGCGTGTTCCGTGGCCTCGGCCGCAAGCATGGCCGCTGGCTGGATACCGTGCAGATGCAGCGCGCGCTCGGCGATGGCGCCGACACCGCACCTTCCAATGAATGAATCCATGACTGAAACCCTTCCTGACACCGGCGACGACCTATTCGCCGGCCAGCCGGTGCGCGTCGTCGAACGCGACGGCGTGCGCTACACCCTGCTGGGCACTGCCCACGTCTCCCGCGCCAGCGTCGAGGCGGTGGAAAAAGCCATCGACAGCGGCCGCTTCGATGCCGTTGCCGTTGAACTGGACCCGCAGCGCCTGCAGGCCCTGAGCGATCCGGACACGCTGGCCAAGCTCGATCTGGTCGAAGTGATCCGCAAGGGCCGCGTGGCCCTGTTCGCCGCCAACCTGGCGTTGTCCGCCTATCAGCGCCGCCTGGCCGAACAGCTCGACATCGAGCCGGGCGCCGAACTGAAGCGCGCGGTGGAACTGGCGCGCGAGCGCAACCTGCCGGTACACCTGATCGACCGTGAAGTCGGCCTGACCTTCCGCCGTGCCTCGCAACGGCTGGGCTTCTTCGGCAAGCTGAAGCTGGTTGCCGGGCTTGGCGCCGGCCTGTTCTCATCCGAGGAAGTGGGCGAAAACGAGATCGAGAAGCTCAAGCAGGGCGACATGCTGGAGTCGAGCTTCGGCGAGTTCGCCAGCGAGAGCCCGGCGCTGTACGAGACCATCATCGGTGAGCGTGACCGCTACATGGCCACGCGCCTGCGCGAAGAACACGATCCGCAGCAGCGTGAGGTGCTGGCAGTGGTCGGTGCCGGTCACCTTGCCGGGCTGGCCCGCTACCTGGAAACCGACACCGAAGCACCGGCACCGCTGCGCGCCGAGCTGGAAGCGGTGCCGAAGAAGCGCAACATTCCGTGGTTCACGCTGGGCATCCTGGCCATCGTAGCGACCGGCATCGGCGTAGGTTTCTACCGCGGTGGTCTGGGCGTGGGCACCGAACTGCTGGCGACCTGGGCGATGTATACCGGCGGCCTCGCCGGCCTGGGCTGCCTGCTGGCCGGCGGCCATCCGCTGAGCATCCTCACCGCGATCGCGGTGGCGCCGTTCAAGCCATTCCGCCTGAGCATCCCGACCGGCGCATTCTCGGCGCTGGTGGAAGCGCGCCTGCGCAAGCCGGCGTATGAGGACTTCCTGAAGCTGCGCGACGATGCGCAGAGCCTGAAGGGCTGGTATCGCAACCGCGTCACCCGCGTGGTGCTGACCTTCATGCTGACCAACATCGGCAGCATGCTGGGCCTGTGGCTGACCACGTTCAAGGTGTGGGGCAAGGTCGCCGGTTGATTGCAACGCCCCGCCGGGCATGGCCCGGCGCTACCGGCCGCACGGCGTCTGCGCGCGCGACCGGCAGGTGCCAACCTTGGTTGGCACGCTTTACGCCGACCGCAAAGATCGGCCGAGCATGCTCTGCGCAGAACATCAAAAAAAAGGGGGAGGCCGCCCCACTACGACCGGCCTCCCCCACACCACAACACGTTGGCGCGCATTACGGTCGAGCAAGCTCGACCACTACACCGGGGTACCCGGCACGATCTCCAGACCGCGGGCGCGGCGGATCAGTCGCGTGACCGCACTGCGCAGGTCATCCAGCACTGCATAGATCGTCGGCAGGAACAGCAGGCTGACCACGGTCGAGAACGCCAGGCCGCCGGCAATCGCGCGCGCCATCGGCGCGTACTCCGGGCCGTTGCCGAACATCTGCGTACTGGTCAGCGAGATCGGCACCATCGCCAGGATCGCCGTGCCCATGGTCATCATGATTGGCCGCAATCGCTCGCGTGAGCCCTCCACCAGCGCCTGGGTGCGTCCCATGCCGCCGCGCCGCAGGTTGTTGATGTGCTCGATCATCACGATGCCGTTGTTCACCACCACACCCATCAGCACCAGGATGCCGATGAAGGACATGATCCCGAACGAGGTGCCGGTGATCCAGAACAGCCAGAACACACCGAAGATCGAGAACAGCACGCCACTCATGATCGCCGCCGGGAACAGCAGCGACTCGAACACCGCCGCCATCACCACGTAGATCATTACCAGCGCGATCAGCAGGTTGAACACCATCTGCTGCATCGCTTCGTCGTCGTTGCCGTAGTCACCGCCATCGAAGGTGAAGCCATAGCCGGCCGGGAAGTTCATCGGCTTGAGCACCGACTCCATCGCCTTGCGGCCATCCGGCGCGGTGACCTTCTCGGCCAGGTTGGCCTTGATGGTCAGCGTGGTCTGGCGGTTGGTGCGTCCGATCTGGGTGGCTGACGAACCAACGTCGACGGTGACCAGGC
This sequence comes from Stenotrophomonas sp. STK17_22, assembly GCF_051983905.1. Taxonomy (NCBI): domain Bacteria; kingdom Pseudomonadati; phylum Pseudomonadota; class Gammaproteobacteria; order Lysobacterales; family Lysobacteraceae; genus Stenotrophomonas; species Stenotrophomonas sp. STK17_22. The sequence goes on along the minus strand of NZ_CP197010.1, from coordinate 1,955,227 downwards.
TCAGCAGTGGCACGCTGCGGCCATCGCCGGTGCGCACGCTGAAACCGGCCAGGTCTTCCGGGCTGCTCTGCTCGGCACCGGCGAAGCGCACCCATACCGGCACTTCGTTGTCGCCGCGGCGGAACTCGCGCATCGGTGCACCGCGCAGCGCCAGGCCGACGAAGCTGGCTACCTGTTCGGCATTGAAGCCGAACGCCGCCGCACGCTCGCGGTCGACGCGCACCTTCAGTTCACCACCCTTTTCGCCGTTGTCGATGCGCACATCGCGCAGCTCGGCGCGCTGGGCCAGCAGCGGCACCACTTCCTGGCCGATCTCCTGCAGCATCGAACTGGAGTCGCCGACCAGCTGCACCTGCACGCCCTGGTTGCCGCCACCGCCGCCATCACCGCCCTGGTTGCCAACGAAGTAGTCGGTGCGGGCCGACTTCGGCAGGCCCTTGCGCAGCTCTTCCTGCAGCGCCTTGATGTCCTTGGCGTACTTTTCGTCCAGGGTGACCACGGTGGAGCTGCCTTCCTGCTCGCTGTACCAGGAATACACCTGCTTCACGTGCAGGCGCTCGCGGTTGGCGTCGATCCAGTTCTCCACCCGCGCCACTTCCTCGGACATCTGCCGGTAGGTGTAGGCGCCCTTCCACATGTAGCCGATGAAGATGTCCTTGCCGCCGTCACCACCGAACATGTCGACCTTGGTCAGCTTCATCGGCACCAGGCTGACCAGCACCACCAGCACGATGCCGAGCAGGCTCCAGCCGCGATGGCGCAGCGACCAGTCCAGCAGTGTCGCGTAGCGCCGCTGCAGGCGCGCGATCACGCCGGTCTGCGAGTGCACCAGCTTCGGCGTGGCCATGCGCGCGGACAGCATCGGGATCAGGCTGACCGCGACCAGCCACGAGGCCAGCAGCGAGACCGAGATGGTGATCGCGATCTGTGCCATGAAGATGCTGATGTTGTTGGTCTCGCCGAACAGGTTCGGCACGAACACGATACAGTGGCACAGCGTACCGGCGCTGAGCGCGATGGCCACGTTGCGGGTGCCGATGATCGAGGCCAGCTGCGGCTGCCCCGGCATGCGCTCGCGCTCCTGGTAGATGCTCTCCACCACCACCACGGCGTTGTCGACCAGCATGCCCACCGCCAGCAGCAGGCCCATCATGGTCAGGATGTTCAGCGTCACCCCGACGAAGTACATGAAGCCCAGGGTGATGGTGAAGCAGATCGGAATGGCCAGGGTCACCATCAGCGTGGACGGCCAATGGCGCAGGAAGAAGAACAGCACCGTGATCGACAGGATCAGGCCGACCGCACCGGCTTCGGCCAGTTCCAGCAGCGAGGAGGTCACCGCCTTGCCCTGGTTGTCGATCACCTTGATCTGCACGTCGCGCATCGACGCTTCGGCACGGATGGATTCAACCTCGGCCAGTGCCGCGCGCGACACCTCCACCAGATTGGCACTGCGCTCCTTGAAGATGTCCAGGCCGACCGCCGGGTTGCCGTCCAGGCGCCGCCCGTAGTTCATCCGCGCCGGTTTCAGGCGCACGTCGGCTATATCGCCCAGGCGCAGGCCCTTGGCGTTGATCACCAGATCGCGCATTTCCTGCAGGTCGGTGATCTCACCCACTGGCTGCACGCGCACGCGCTGGCCGTTGTCGTCGATCTGCCCGGCCGAGATCGAGAAATTCAGCGTGCGCAGGCGCTCGCTCAGTTCATTGATGCTCAGGCCGTGCGCGTTGAGGCGGTTCGGATCGATGGCGATCTCCACCTCGTTCGGCGGCGCACCGGTGATGTCGACACGGGCCACGCCGGGAATGCGCTCGATGCGCCGCTTGAACTCGCGGTCGAGCATGTCATAGGCGGTGGTCAGGTCGGTGGTGCTGGCCAGGCGCACCTTCAGCACCGGCTGGTCGCTGCTGGACCACTTGAACACGTTGTAGCGCTGCAGGTCATCGGGCAGGTCGCTGCGGATCGCATCGATGCGCTCGCGTGCATCGGAGGCGGCGATGGCGATGTCGCGGTCCCAGTCGCTGAACTCGATGAAGATCAGCGCCGCTTCGGAGGTGGCCGACGAGCGCATGCGCTTGATGCCGGTCATCGTCGCCAGCGATTCCTCCACCGGGCGGATGATGGTCCGCTCCACTTCCTCCGGCGTCGAACCGGTGTACGGGATCTGCACGAACAGGAACGGCGCGGAGATGTCCGGCAGCGCTTCCAGCGGCAGCCGGAACGAAGCGATCAGGCCGATCACCACCAGTGACACGAAACACATGATGGTGGTGACCGGGCGGCGGATGGAGAACTCGGCAACACTCATGCCGGTTCCTCCGTACCCGCCGCACTGCCCACTGCACCCGGCTCGATCTCACCGGCATGCTTGCGGCCACGTTCGCGGTAATACGCATCGCCACGACGGTCCATCAGGTCGTACACCACCGGGATCACCAGCAGGGTCAGCAGGGTCGACACCAGCAGGCCGCCGATCACGGTGATCGCCATTGGCGCGCGCACTTCAGCGCCCTCACCCATCGCCACCGCCAACGGCAGGAAGCCGAACAGCGTGCACAGCGTGGTCATGATGATCGGCCGCAGGCGCGAGCGCGCGCCTTCCACCAGCGCCTCGTGCTTGGCCACGCCGGCCTCGCGCAGCTGGTTGACCTTGTCGATCAGGATGATCGCGTTCTTGGTGACCAGGCCGACCAGAAGGATCAGGCCGATGAACACCACCACCGAGATGGGCTTGCCGGTCAGCATCAGCGCCAGGATCGCACCGACCAGCGCCAGCGGGATGGTGAACAGGATCACGAACGGGTGCAGCAGCGATTCGAACTGCGAGGCCATCACCAGGTAGACCAGGAAGATCGCCAGGCCGAAGGCGAAGATCAACGACTTCGCCGCCTGCGCCAGCTCCTCACCCTGGCCACCGATGTGCAGGCCGACACCCGCACCCAGCGGCTGCTCGGCGACCATCTGCTGCACTTCGCGCATGGCCGCGCCGAGGTCGATGTCGCGCAGGTTGGCCGACACCACCGCCACCCGGGTCTGGTCGGCACGGTGGATCTCACTGGGGCCGGTGGTGGCAATCACCTCGGCCACCGCGTCCAGCGTGACCGGACGGGTGCTGCCCGGGTTGACGATCAGCCGGCGGATGCTCTCCACGCTGGCGCGGTCGCCCTCCTGCGCACGCACCAGCACGTCGATCTTGCGGTCACGGAAGCTGTAGCGGGTGGCGACATCACCGCGGACCTTCTTCACCACCACGTCGGCGATCTGGCGGGTGGTCAGGCCGAGCGCACCGGCGCGTTCCTGATCGAAGCGGATCTGGATTTCCGGGAAGCCTTCTTCCACCGTCGACTTCACGTCGGCGTAGTGCACGTTGCCGCGCAGCATCGCCGCCAGGCGCTGGCCGGCCACTTCCAGCGTGGCCATGTCCTGCCCGCGCAGCTCGATTTCCAGCGGCGTGGAGAAGCTGAACAACGCCGGCCGCGCGAAGTCGACCTGTGCCCCCGGATGCTGGCCCATGGTGTCACGCAGGCGCTCGGTGATCTCGGCCTCGGTGCGTGCATTGCCACCGCCTTCCATCACCACGGTCAGCTTGCCGATGTTCTCGCCGCTCTCGGTGGGGCTGGCATCCAGGCGGGTGCCGCTGCCGCTGACACCGTACAGCGACGCCACGCCTTCGCCCTTGCCGTGTGCCAGCTGCAGCTCGCGCACCAGTGCATCGGTCTGCTTCAGCGGCGTACCGGCCGGCAGCTTCACCGTCATCTCGAAACGGTCCTGCGCCAGCTGCGGAATCAGGTCGGCACCGAGCATCGGCACCAGCGCCATGGTCGCCACGAAGATGATCGAGGCCACGCCCAGCACCTTGCCCGGGTGCGCCAGTGCGCTCGGCAGCAGGCGCAGGTAGCCACGCTCGGCGCCGGCGTAGGGCTTCATCGCCAGATCGCTGGCCTTGCGCATCACCGGGCCGACCACCGCCACCACGCCACGCCACGCCCGCACGACCAGCCACGCCAGCGCGTAGAAGCTCCAGCGCGCAGTCGCCACGGCGCCACGACGGCCCAGCGCCACCGGCTTCTGCCAGTGGTTCTGCGGTTGCCACGGTTCGTTCGGCGCTTCTTCCGGGAACGCCAGCGGCGGCCGTCCCTTCAGCGAGCTCAGCATCGGGATCAGGGTCATCGACACCAGCAGCGAGATCGCGATGGCGATCGCCACGGTCAACGCCTGGTCGCGGAACAGCTGGCCAGCGATGCCATCGACGAACACCAGCGGCAAGAACACCGCGATGGTGGTCAAGGTGGAGGCGACCACCGCCATGCTCACTTCGCGGGTACCGACGATGGCGGCCTGCAGAATGCCCAGGCCACGCTCGCGGGCCTTGGCGATGCTCTCCAGCACCACGATCGAGTCATCCACCACCAGGCCGGTGGCCAGTGCCAGACCGCCCAGCGACATCACGTTCAAGCTCAGGCCGAGCTGGCCCATGAAGAAGAACGTGGCGATGATCGAGACCGGCAGCGACAGGCTGATCACGAACGTGCTCCAGGCCATCACGCAGGAACAGGAAGATGATCAGGATCGCCAGCAGGCCACCGATCACCGCATCCTTCTTGACGTCGGCGATGGCGTGCTCGATGAAGCGCGACTGGTCCTCGATGGTGGTCATCTCGACGTCGGACGGGAACGTGCCCTTGATCTGCTCCAGGCGCTTGCGCAGCGCTTCGGCGGTGGACACGGTATTGGCGTCGCCTTCTTTGTAGATCGCCAGTTCGACCGATTCCTTGCCGCCCAGGCGGATCACCGCTTCGCGCTCCTTGTAGCCCTGACGCACGGTGGCCACGTCCTTCAGGCGCACCGGCACACCGTTGGCGACCACGCTGGAACCACCGCCGGACGATGCGCTCTGCGCCGCCGATGCCGCCGCGATGGCTGCCGCCGAACCGGTCGACGCGGCGATGTTGAACATCTGCTGCAACGCCGAGTCGGCCGCGCTGCCGTTCGACGCCTGGGTGGTGACCAGCAGGTTGCGGATCTCCTCCAGATCGGCGAACTGGTTGACGGTGCGCACCAGGAAGCGCTGCGAGCCCTCCTCCAGGCGGCCGCCGGAGATGTTGATGTTCTCGTCCTTCAGGCGCTTGATGACGGTGTCGATCGGCAGGTTCAACTGGGCCAGCTTCTGCTGGTCGATGTCGACCTGGATCTCGTCCTCGAGGCCGCCACCGACCTTGACCGCCGCCACGCCGCTGACCGGCTCCAGCTTCTTCTTCAGGTCTTCATCGGCATAGCGGCGCAGGCCGGTCAGCTCACGGACCGCATCGGCATCGCTGGTCGGCGCCACCTTGTTCGACAGCACCAGGCGCATGATCGGCTCGGTGGACGGATTGAAGCGCAGCAGCACCGGGGCCTTGGCCTCCAGCGGCAGGTTCAGCGCTTCCATCTTGTCGCGCACCTCCAGGCTGGCCTGGTCCATGTTGGTGCCCCAGGCGAACTCCAGCACTACATCGCTCTGGCCGGTGCGCGAGACCGACTTCAGCTTGCGCAGGTTCTTGACCACGCCGACCGCTTCTTCAACCGGCTGGGTGATCAGGGTTTCGATTTCGGTCGGCGCCGAACCGGTGTACTCGGTGCGCACGGTCAGCGTCGGGTAGCTCAGGTCGGGCAGCAGGTTGACCTTGAGGTTGCCCAGCGCGATCAGGCCAAACAGCAACAGGGTGACCGTGCACATGGCGATGGTCACGCGGCGGCGGGTGGCGAATTCCACCAGGCCGCCGCGCATGCTGGCGGCGGCGCCGTCGCTCGCCGGCGAGGCACCGTGGTCGTGGCCCGGGGCGGTCATTGCTTGCTCCCGGCCTTGTCTGCCGGCTTGGCGGCCGCTGCGACCGTCTTCGCCTTTGCCTTCGGATCGGCGATCACCTGCACTGCGGTGCCGTCGCGCAGGGCGACCTTGCCGGCGGTGACCACCTGATCACCGGCCGCCAGGCCATCACGGATCTCCACCCACGGGCCCTCGGCGTAACCCAGCTTGACCGGAACGCGTGCGACCTTGCCTTCGCGCACCCGGAACACCGCCGGCTCACCATCGTCGAGCAGCGCCAGGCGCGGCACCACCAGCGCATCGGCACGCTGGTCGTAATCGATGCGGATGCGACCGAACATGCCGGGCTGCAACGCGTGCGCGGCGCCATCGAAGGCACTGACCACGCGAAACGTACCGCTGCCCGAATCCACCACCGGTGCGATGCGGTCGACGGTGCCGGTGAAGCTCTGCCCCGGCAGCGCATCGGCAGCCAGCGTCACCGGCTGGCCGGCGCGCAGGGTGGCCAGCTCGCGCTCGGGCACGTTGAGGGTGGCTTCCAGCCACGAGTTGTCGACGATGCGGAAGATCGGCGTGTTGATCTGCACGAAGTTGCCGGTCTTGATCGAGCGCGAGGCGATCACGCCGGAGATCGGCGCCACGACGGTGGTGTAGGACAGCTCCAGCGTGGCCAGGCGGTACTGCGCGCGGACGTTTTCCAGGTCGTAACGCAGCTGGTCGACATCGGCGGCGCTGACCATCTGCTGGCCCACCAGTTTCTGCGCGCGCTGGTAGTTGTTTTCCAGCTTGCGCATCTGCGCTTCGCTCTGCGCCACAGCCAGCCGAGCACGGTCCGGGTCCAGACGCACCAGTGGCTGGCCGGCAGTGACCCGCTGGCCTTCTTCGACCAGCACCGCCAGCGCCACGCCGGAGGTCTTGGCCACCACCTGCGACTCGGCGCGTGGTTCCAGCGCAGCGGTGCCGGTGTAGCTGGCCGCGACGGCACGGTGGCTGGCCACGGCCACTTCGACCGGGACCGCATCGACCTTCTTCTCCTCCTTGGTCTCGGCGGCCTTGGCTTCGGAATTGGGCCCTGCAGCGCAACCGCCCAGCAGCAGGGAGGTGGAGATCAGCAGTGCGGCAGCGCAGATTCCGCTGCGACGGCCGGACAGGAAGGTTGAGTGCGACATCGTCAGATCCCTGGAGGATGCGTGGACAGGTGTGGTAGCAAAGTAATGCACCACTTCACGGCAACACCATATCCCAAAGGTCATGGTGTCTTCGTGCCACTGGTCGGCCCGCCCCCCATTTCAGCTAGATGAAACCTGGGGCTATACTCGGGGCGTTCCGTACCCCACGCCGGAACGACCAGACCCGAATCCCCGGAAACGACACCATGCGCCCGCAGCCGCTCGCCGCTTGTCTCGCTCTGGCCGTCCTCCTGCCCCTTGGGGCCGCCGCACAGCCCGCTCCTGCACCTGCCACACCTGCCCCGGCCCCGGCTCCCGCCGCTGCCCCGGCGCCTGCCGCCCCCACCGGCAACTTCGACAATGGCCGTGTCCTGGCCTACACCTGCCAGGGGTGCCATGGCATCACCGGCTACAAGAACGCCTACCCCAGTTACCGGGTGCCGAAGATCGGCGGCCAGACCCAGCAGTACCTGGCCCAGGCCCTGACCGAGTACCGCCAGGGCAAGCGCAGGCATCCGACGATGCAGGCGCAGTCGATGAGTTTCAGCGAACAGGAGATCGCCGATCTCTCTGTTTACCTGTCCACCGTCAAGTAAGGCCCGCCCATGTCGAAAGCCGCGCATCCGATGCGTCACGCCATCGCCCTGTCCGTTGCCCTGCTGCTGGCCGCCTGTTCACAGTCGCAGGTGGAAAACAGCGAGAAATCCGCCGCCGACCCGGGCCATGCCAGCGGCGAACACGGCTCTTCATCCTCCGCCGGCCTGCCACCAGGTCGCGAGGCCGCCGGTGAAGCCCGCGCCAAGGTGAAGAGCAAGGCCACCAACCAGAGCTGCATCGACTGCCACGGCGCCGACGGCAACGCGCCGATCGATGCGACCTACCCGAAGCTGGGTGGGCAGTACGGTGATTACCTGGCGCATGCGCTGCAGGCCTACCGTGCCGGTGACCGCCAGCATGCGCTGATGACGCCACAGGCGAAGGACCTGAGCGATCAGGACATCGCTGATCTGGCGGCGTATTTCGGCAGCCGGCCGAGCCAGCTGCGGGATCTGCACGGGGTTAAATGACCACGCTGCGCGGATCATGACTGCTGCAATCTGAGGCGTTCATGGGCGTTACTTTTCTTTGCGCGCAAAGAAAAGTAACCAAAAGAAACGCTCCGCCGTCCGCGAGCCGATGCTGCGCACCGGCACCCTGCGCTCCTCGGCCCACCGAGGGACGGCGCGGGAACTCGCTACGCTCAGACACCCGCGCCTCTTCGCCCTCGCCGGACCTGCGGTGCTCGGCTCGCTTCAAGGCGGAATCAGATCAAAAGCCACAGCCGACCGCCGGGCGAGACGGCCGTGGCAGGCGCTCAGCCTTCCAGCTCTTCCCAGCGCGCGTACGCGGCATCCAGCTCGGCCTGCACCTTGGCCAGCTGCTGGGTGTGCGCGGTTACTTCGGCACTGCTGCGGGTGTAGAACGACGGGTCGTTCATCGCCGAGGTCAGCCCTTCGACGTCGCCTTCCAGCTTCTCGATGGTCTTCGGCAGCTGCTCCAGTTCGCGCGCTTCCTTGTAGGCCAGCTTGCGCTTGGGCGCAGCCGGAGCAGCGGCCGTGGCGGCCGGTGCAGCAACCGCCGGCTTGGCTGCTGCCGGGGCCGCGGCAAGTGCAGCCACGCTGGCCGCATAGCGCTGCCAGTCGCTGTAGCCGCCGACGTACTCGCCGATCACGCCGTCGCCTTCCATCACCAGCGTGGAGGTCACCACGTTGTCGATGAAGTCACGGTCGTGGCTGACCAGCAGCAGCGTGCCGGTGTACTCGCCCAGCAGCTCTTCCAGCAGCTCCAGGGTTTCCACGTCGAGGTCGTTGGTCGGTTCGTCCATTACCAGCAGGTTGGACGGCTGCGCGAACAGCTTGGCCAGCAGCAGGCGGTTGCGCTCACCGCCAGACAGGCGGGTGATCGGCGCACGCGCGCGCTCCGGCGTGAACATGAAGTCCTGCAGGTAGGCATGCACATGCTTGCGCTTGCCGTTGAATTCGAGGAAATCACGGCCCTCGGCCACGTTCTCGATGGCGCTCCAGTCTTCGCGCAGCACCGCGCGGTACTGGTCGAAATAGGCGATCTGCAGGTTGGTGCCGGGATTGACTTCACCCTTCTGCGGCTGCAATTCGCCCAGCAGCAGCTTCAGCAGCGTGGTCTTGCCGCTGCCGTTGGGACCGATCAGGCCGATGCGGTCGCCGCGCAGGATGGTGGTGCTGAAGTCACGGACCATGGTGCGCTCGCCGAAGGCGAACGAAATGTCCTTGACGTCGATGACCTTCTTGCCCGAGCTGACGCCCTGCGCGGCTTCCATCTTGACGTTGCCGCTGAGGTCGCGGCGCTGCGAGCGTTCGGTACGCATCGCCTTCAGGCGACGTACGCGGCCTTCATCGCGGGTACGGCGCGCCTTGATGCCCTGGCGGATCCAGACTTCTTCCTGCGCCAGCAGCTTGTCGAAGCGGGCGTTTTCCTGCGCCTGCGCATTGAGGCGTTCCTCGCGGCGGCGCTCGTAGTTGGCCCAGTCGCCCGGCCAGCTGGTGACCTGGCCGCGGTCGATCTCGACGATGCGGGTGGCCAGTGCACGCAGGAAGCGGCGGTCATGGGTGACGAACACCACGCTGCCGCTCCAGCCCTTCAGGAACGCTTCGAGCCAGTCGATGGCCTCGATGTCCAGGTGGTTGGTTGGTTCGTCCAGCAGCAGCACGTCGGGGCTGGACACCAGCGCGCGGGCCAGCAGCACGCGGCGCTTCATACCGCCGGACAGACGACCGAACTCGGCCTCGCCGTCCAGGTCGAGCTTGGTCAGGGTTTCGCTGACGCGCTGGTCCAGGCCCCAGCCGTTGGCGGCGTCGATCTTGGCCTGCACGTTGCCGAGCGCTTCGCCATCGAACACCTCGGCATGGCTGAGGTGGTGGAACTCGGCCAGCCACTGGCCCAGTTCGCCGAGGCCATCGGCCACGACATCGAACACCGAACCGGCGGCGCCGTCCGGCACTTCCTGCTCCAGGCGGGTGACACGCACGCCCTGCTGCACGCGGACTTCGCCGTCATCGGGCTTGTGGTCGCCGGACAGCAGCTTGAGCAGGGTGGATTTGCCGGCGCCGTTGCGGCCGATCAGGGCGATGCGTTCGCCCGGCTCGATCGACAGTTCGGCCTTTTCCAGCAACAACGGGCCGCCGACGCTGAAGTCGACGTTCTGTAGGGTAATCAGAGGCATCCGCCTATTGTACGGGTTGGCGGGCGCGCTTGGCGGAGGCTAGGCCGGTAGAGTCGAGCTTGCTCGACTACCCAGCCAGGCCCGACTGGCGGCAATGAAGCGACGGGTCAGGCTGCGGCCTTGATCCTTCTGACTTCTGGGGTCAGTGCAAAGCAGTCCTCCAACGGTTCCCCCTCCAGCGCCCAGTACTCAATCAGATCGAGGTGCTCCAAAAGGCCAGCGGCAAGCGCGTCCAATACAGCGGCGATGCTGTGATCCTGAGGGTTCGCGCCCGAGGAAAGCAGATCATTGCTCACATCAAGCGCCAGGATCATCAACTCATTCCTGACATCCCGTGGATAGCCGCCGGTGCGATATGCCGCCATGTATCGATCCAGCCATGCACTGGTCCGATACTCATCAGAAAGCTCATATGCCCAATCCTGGGTATAGGAATCACCGGATGGCAAGCCGAGATCGAGGCAGATCCTGTCAACAGCCTTCATCTTTCACTCCCACGGATCTCCACTCTCTCAGTGCGCACGCTTTCAAGAGAGATGTCTGCCAACAGCGCCATAGCGGACTCTGTCATCAACAAGCCTCCAAAGTCGGCCCATGAAACGCAGTTAATGGGGGCGTCCGCACAGTCGATGTACTTCGCTCCACGCCCATGACCAAATCGCGCGCCACATCCGACACATACCCGATCTTCCGCCCCGAGCCATGGTTGTCCATCAAAATATGAAGGCTCGTCTCCCTTGAGCGTCACCCAAGGGCGCTTTCCGACAAGTGCATGATGCGATTCCAGCGGACCGCCATCTCCTGCGAGCCACACCCTTCCGAAGTTGAAAAACGCACGGGATACCGCTGAAATCCTAGAGAAGATCCTAGTGGAAACAATAACCGGCGAAGCGTATTCCGAGAAGAACATGTCGGCTCTCTTCGGGATTCGCTGATCAACAATCAGGTCGGCGCCTGACACATCATTGGGCATGTAGTTCCCGCAAGACTGACAGATGAGGGACCCCGTCGCCTTCTGGCGCCACATCTCATTCTGATCGACAACATCCGCCCCCGAATAATAAACGTGCCAAAGACTATGCGATTTCATGCTCAATCCTGGCGAAGAACGCAGACTCACAGTGGCACCGCGCTGAATCAATAGAACACGGCCCTGCAGTCCGACAGATCAAAAATGCGCCCGTCCGACAGGACAATCCTGCCGCCGACCATTCTTCCGATGAACAGTCCCAGCGCCTCAGCCGCTTGCTCAAAGTACCTCCTCCAGCCATCAATATCCCCCTTGTATGACAAGCCACGCAGAAGCTCTCCAGAAGGCAACCGTAGGTTGCAGTTCTCCGTGATGGCTCCGCCACTCTCGGGAAGAGAAGAACTCGAGTAGTCAGTCAACTTTTGAAAGAGGCCCTTCCCATGGAAGCGACCACTCCCATCATCCGAGACATAGCAATACTCGCGCCCCTCCACAGGGATCAGGCCGGGAATTTCTCGATCATCTATCGCCACGGGACGTCCACATTGAACAGCGAACCTGGAGCCCCCCCCCCCATCAGGCAATTGCCCCAAGATAAAAACGCCGTGCATTTCGCCACCATCTCAATCGACCAGTGTCTCGCTAACACGAAGGAACTCCAGCCCAACCAGTTCGCCATCCTTGTCAAAGTCCAGAAGCACTTCTGGGCCCCGATAGTTCTCAATCAGCGAGCCCAACGAAATGTGCTTCGCGACCGAGCCTGGGTCGCCCTTTCCCGCATGTGCCGGAAGGTACAGATAGGCAACGTCATCATTTCGCCTTCTCTCCAGTCTTATCTTCGACTTGACCACGCGTGATTCCTTACTGGTCTGGTGAGGACGCCCACGGCCCCGGGGTTGCGCCACCTCCCCTAAAGAACCGCCGCCAGCCTCCCCCACCTTGAACGGACTGGCCCGACGGACGGGCGTTGGCGGCGAATCAGCCCTGACACAGGCCGTTGAGCACATCTGCCAGCTCACTGTAGGTAATTGCAACCTGCGGATATTCTTCATCATCGACAAAATATTCAAGAATAGCCGTTTGCGACAGATGCTCGAAAGTAAGGTGTACAAGGTTAAACCGGATGACCTTCCTTTCCCTCGCCCACATACCACTGAGAATCAGGCTCTTCATCCGCTGACTGCCGCGGATCGACTCAGCCAGGGCGTGCATCGTATTTTCCTTCATTTCACCACCATCATCGCATCTCGCGCGTAGACGGAAACCGACCTATGGCCTCGCTTGAAACGCTGAACTGAATAGATGAAACATGGTTGCATCGCCCCCCTCTCCAAGGGAAGTTCGCTTTGCGGCACTTGTTGTCGCATTCAACCATTGCAGGACTTCCGTGCCGCATGCAGTGCGCCCGCTTGAGACTCCGCCGCGTCATTGGAGTGGCAGAACAAGCATCCTCGACCGTCCAACGCTGCGATCGGAATTTACCGCCTCGCCCCCATGTGCAGCCAGATCGGCCTCATCGAGCCTCTCTCACCGGTTTCGCAAGGGCCGGCGGAATGATTCAAAAACTCCACTCCTGATTTCCAATGCGAGCCTTTGCTCAACCGGCAAACCGAAATGACTGACAAGCGCAGGCATCAATGAATTCATTACTCAATCCAATCTCTCTGTCTACGTAGCCCTATCACTCCGGACGGGCAATACATCAGCATCACGATGGCAAAGCAGCTTTCAGTATTCGATCACTGATTCATCGCCCCCAAGCACCTCTACCCCACCTCCCCCAACAACGCCTGCAACCCCGGCAGCCATTGCTTGCCGGGGTGACGTACCAGCCACAGGGTGCGCTGCAGCGGAGGCAGCGGAGTCTCGAGCACGCGCAGGCGACCGAGGGCCAGCGGCTCTTCCAGCGCATGACGGGAAAGACAGGCCAGGCCAAGACCGGCGATGGCGGCCTGCTTGATCGCTTCGGTATTGCCCAGCTGCAGGGTCTGGGCGAAGCCGCGCAGGTGCGGCAGCAGCGCCTGTTCCACCGCTTCGCGGGTGCCGGAGCCCGGTTCGCGCAGCAGCCAGCGTGCGCCGCGAAGTTCATCCAGCGACCAGCGTGCGGGGGCCTCGGCGGCCGCCACAATCACCAGCGGGTCCTGCTGCCAGGCCGTGACCTGCAGGCCGCGCTCGTGGCACGGGCCTTCGATCAGGCCGGCGTCCACGTCCAGTCGCTGCACGGCGGCGACCACGCCGGCACTGTTGTCGATGCGCAGGTCGACTTCCGCCTGCGGCGCCTGGCGCAGCAGTTCGGCAATGCGCGGCGGTAGCAGGTAATTGCCGATGGTGGTGCTGGCGGCCAGCACCAACCGCAGCGGTGCGCCCTGCGACGGGTCGCCGCCGGCGGCCAGCTGCCGCTCCAGATCGGCGGCGTTGACCAGCAGGGTGCGCGCCGGCTCCAGCAGCGCGCGGCCATGTCCATTCAGGGCCAGGCGGCGGCCGATGCGGTCGAACAGCGGGGTACCGAAGTGCGCCTCCAGTTCCTGCAGCGCGGCACTGCTGGCCGACTGTGAAAGGGCGATGGCCTGGCCGGCGGCGGTGGTGCTGCCATGGTCGGCGATGGCGACGAAGACCTGCAGCTGGCGCAAGGTCAGGCGCATGCTATTTACCCGTTTGATAGGTAGGTTTCACCCATATTATTCGTTTTACAGGTCGATCAAGCAGGCGCACGCTTGCCCCATCCCTCCAGCCCTGCCCCTGCCATGAACGCCCCCGCTCTCTCCTCCTGGTCCCTGCCCGCCCTGCGCCAACGCTGGCAGCCGCGCCTGCCCGGCCTTCTGCTGGTGGGCCTGATCGCGGCGGCGTCGCTGTACCTGGCCGAGCTTCCCTGGTTGCAGGCGCATGGCCTGAGTGCACTGACCGTCGCCATCGTCGCCGGCATCGTGGTCGGCAACACCCTCTACCCGCAGCTCGCGCCAAGCAGCGCGGCCGGCGTCGGTTTCTCCAAGCATTGGCTGCTACGCGCCGGCATCGTGCTGTACGGCCTGCGCCTGACCTTCCAGGACATCGGCCATGTCGGCGTCAGCGGCGTGCTGATGGACGTGCTGGTGGTCGCCAGCACCTTCGGCCTGGCCTGCTGGCTGGGCGTGCGTGTGTTCAAGATGGAGCGTGAGGCGGCAATGCTGATCGGTGCCGGCAGCGCGATCTGCGGCGCGGCAGCGGTGATGGCCGCCGAACCGGTGGTGCGTGGCCGCGCGGCACAGGTCACGGTGGCCGTGTCGACGGTGGTGGTGTTCGGCACGCTGGCGATGTTCCTGTACCCGGCGCTGTATGCCCTGGTGCAGTCGCACGGCTGGCTGGCGATGGACGCGCGACAGTACGGCCTGTTCACCGGTGCGACGGTGCATGAAGTGGCACAGGTGGTGGCGGCCGGCCGCGCGGTCAACGAAGCGGCAGCTGATACGGCAGTGATCACCAAGATGGTGCGGGTGATGCTGCTGGCGCCGTTCCTGGTCGCGCTGTCGCTGTGGCTGGCGCGTGGCGGCAAGGCCGGCGCCGACGGCAGCAAGGCGCGCATCGTGGTGCCGTGGTTCGCGTTCGGTTTCGTGGCGGTGGCCGGTTTCAACTCGCTGCATCTGCTGCCGGCCAGCCTGCAGGCGGGGCTGGTGCAGCTGGACACCGTGCTGCTGGCGATGGCGATGGCCGCGCTGGGCCTGACCACCCACGTCTCGGCGCTGCGCCAGGCAGGCCTGAAGCCGCTGCTGCTGGCGCTGATCCTGTTTGCGTGGCTGCTGTTCGGCGGGCTGGCGATACACCAGGGTGTGCTGGCGGTGCTGGGCTGAGCAGGAGCGTGCCGACCAAGGTCGGCACCCACATGGATGAAGGCCCCAGGACGGGGCCGGCCGCGCGGACGGGTACAATGCGCCATGACTGACTTCTCGACCCTGCCGCTGAGCCCGGCCCTGCAGCCCGGCCTGGACGCCCTCGGCTACACCACCCTCACCCCCGTGCAGGCGCAGAGCCTGCCGGCCATCCTGGATGGCCGCGATGTGATCGCACAGGCGCCGACCGGCAGCGGCAAGACCGCCGCCTTCGGCCTGGGCCTGCTGCAGGCCATCGACCCCAGCCTGATCCGTGTGCAGGCGCTGGTGCTGTGCCCGACCCGCGAACTGGCCGACCAGGTCGGCAAGCAGATCCGCAAGCTGGCCACCGGCATCCCCAACCTGAAGCTGCTGCTGCTGGTTGGCGGCGTGCCGCTGGGCCCGCAGCTGGCATCGCTGGAAGGCCACGATCCGCATGTGGTGGTCGGCACGCCCGGCCGCGTGCAGGAACTGGCACGCAAGCGTGCGCTGAACCTGGGCGCGGTGCGCACGCTGGTGCTGGATGAGGCCGACCGCATGCTCGACATGGGCTTCGAAGAGCCGATCCGCGAGATCGCCGGCCGCACCCACAAGGATCGCCAGAGCCTGCTGTTCTCGGCCACCTTCCCCGACAGCATCCGCGCCATGGCGCGTGACCTGCTGCGCGACGCAGTGGAAGTGACCGTGGAGGGTGCCGACCAGGCTCCGGCGATCCGCCACCTGTTCTGCGAGGTGGAACCGGCGCACCGCCAGAAGGCGCTGGCTGGCCTGCTGCTGAAGTACACGCCGGAATCGGCGGTGGTGTTCTGCAACACCCGCAAGGACGTGGACGAAGTGGCCAACTCACTGCAGCAGTTCGGCTTCTCCGCACTGGCCCTGCACGGCGACATGGAGCAGCGCGACCGCGAGGAAGTGTTGTTGCTGCTGGCCAACCGCAGCTGCAACGTACTGGTGGCCAGCGATGTGGCCGCACGCGGCCTGGACGTGGAAGAGCTGGCGGCGGTAATCAACTATGAGCTGCCGACCGACGTGGAGAGCTACCAGCACCGCGTGGGCCGTACCGGCCGTGCCGGTGCCAGCGGCCTGGCGATCAGCCTGGTGGCCGGCCGCGAGAAGACCCGCGCCGAAGCCATCGAAGCGCAGATGGGGCAGCCGCTGGACTGGCAGAAGACGCCGCTGGCAACCTCGCGCCCGGCCGAACTGCCGCAAGCCGCGATGCGCACGCTGCGCATCGACGGCGGCAAGACCGACAAGCTGCGCCCAGGCGACATCCTCGGTGCGCTGACTGGTGATGCCGGCCTGTCGAGCAAGTTCATCGGCAAGATCGCGATCTTCCCGACCCGCTCCTACGTGGCGATCGCCCGTGAGCAGGCCAACAAGGCCGTGGCCAAGCTGGAAGCCGGCAAGATCAAGGGCCGTCGTTTCCGCGTGCGGATGACGTGATTGAAGCAGCGTTGCCAACCACGGTTGGCAACGATCTGACCTGGTAGTGGCCAACCTTGGTTGGCCCGTCCATGGCACCAATCGCGAAAAGCGCTGCCAACCAAGGTTGGCAACTACCAGAGCTAATGGCCTGGAGCCGGTAGTTGCCAACCTTGGTTGGCACCCACCCTTCGATCAGAACACCAGTTCGGTGTACAGCGGCAGATCCGCTTCCCAGCGCGCGCGGCCGCCGAGACCGTCGAGTTCGACCAGTACACCGGCGCCGACCACGTCAACGCCCAGGCGGCGCACCAGCGACAACGCGGCGACCAGCGTGCCGCCAGTGGCCAGCACGTCGTCGATGATTGCGACGCGGGCACCGGCCGGCAGCGCATCGGCGTGCACTTCGATGCAGTCACTGCGGTATTCCAGCGTGTATTCCTCGCGCAGCACCTGGCCCGGCAGCTTGCCCGGCTTGCGCACCGGCACGAAGCCGACGCCCAGTTCCAGCGCCATCGCGGCGCCGAGGATGAACCCACGCGATTCGATACCGATCACCGCGTCCAGCTTCTGGTCGCGCCAGCGGTCGGCCATCGCGGTGATGGCACCGCGGAAGTCCTCGCTATGGGCGAGCAGCGGCATGATGTCCTTGAAGAGGATGCCGGGCTTGGGGAAGTCGGCGATGTCGCGCAGGCGGGAGGCCCACTGCGGAGCGACGATGGCGTCGGTCATGTCACGTTGGCTATCTGATGGCGGCATAGGGTACCTGTTCCGGGCGTCGCCTGCCTGTTGAGGGGTATCGGCCGGGCTGCGCCCGGCACCTGCAGAGGCTTCAAGCCAAGGCAACGGCAACGGCAACAGCAACAGCAACAGCAAGGGCAACAGCGAGTTTCCTGTGGGATGGCGGGGTGGGTCCGGTTGCGGGGGACGCTGCAAGTACGTCCATGTAAGCTCGGTCGCCGCTTGCTCGTGTGCGCTGTCCTGCGCACATGGCAAGACCGGGGTTGGGCGTCCTCCCCAACCCGCCCGAGGCATGCCTCGGGCCCATGCGGCTCACGCCCCCGCAACCGGACCCACCCTGCCTTCGACAGATTTCTGCGATCTGTCGGGCATTGCTTTCTGTAGATCCACGCCATGCGTGGATGAATCTTCATCGAAATCCAATATTTCGAAAATTGAACGAAGAGCATCCACGCATGGCGTGGATCTACCGTGTCGACCAAGGTCGACACCTACCCACAGCAACGGGAATCTGTCGGAGGTGGGGCGGTGTGGGGCTGCAGGACCGTTGGCGCCATTGATGGCGCCATCGAGCCCCCATGGACGGGTTTACGGCGTGTCCTGCAGCCCCACACCGCCCCGCCAAACCACGGAAGCCAGCTCTTGCCTTGGCTTTTGATCTGGCCTCTGCGGGTGCAGGGCGCAGCCCTGCCGAAACCCACCCTCAGGAACTGCAGGACAGCATCGAGCAGCCGGCGCGGTTGTCGGCCCAGGCCGGGCGCTTGCCGGCGAAATGCTCCAGCCCGGCACGCTCGGTGTACGGATCACGCAGCACGTCCTGCAGTGCGTGAACGCCACCGAGGTCGCCCTGCTCTGCACGATCGATGGCTTCCTGCGCCAGCCAGTTGCGCAGCACATACAGCGGATTGGCCGCGGCCATCTTCGCCGTGCGCTCAGTGGCCGACAGCGGATCGGCCTGCAACCGTGCCGCGTAGTCCTGCAGCCACTGCTGCAACGGAGCCTGCACCGCCTGCTGGCGCGCCTCGTCGTAGTACACCGCGTCCAGAACCGTCGCATCCGCTGCCGTCGGATCGATACGCATCAGCGCGCGCCAGGCCAAGGTCATGTCCATGCCACCGTCCTGCATCAACTGCGGCCAGCGCAGGTAGAGCTGCAGGTCGTCATCGTCGGCAGCGGCCAGGCCCAGCTTGGCTGCGGCATCGCGACGGGTGCAGGCCACGAAGGTGGACTGGTAGGCCGCCAGACCGGCCTGCAGCGGCGCCACATCGGCGAACAACGGCGACAACGCCTGGGCCAATCGGCTCAGATTCCAGTACGCCACCTGCGGCTGGGTACCGAAGCGATAACGGCGGCCCTGCGCGTCGGTGGTGTTCGGCGTCCACTCCGGGTCGAAGTCCTCGACCCAGCCGTAGGGACCGTAGTCGAGCGTGAGGCCGAGCACGGACAGGTTGTCGGTGTTCATCACGCCATGCACGAAGCCGACGCGCATCCAGTGCGCGATCATCTCGGCAGTGCGCACCGCGATCTGCGCAAACCAGTCGCCATACAGCGCCTCGCCCTGCCCTTCCAGCTCGGGGAAATCACGGACGATGCAGGCATCGACCAGCTGCTGCAGCAGGGCGGTTTCACCACGCGACGCAGGCAGCTCGAACGAACCGAAGCGCAGGAACGACGGCGACACCCGGCATACGATGGCACCAGGCTCGGCGCGCAGATGACCGTCGTAGAACATGTCACGCACCACGTCGTCGCCGGTACCGACCAGCGACAACGCGCGCGTGGTCGGCACCCCCAGATGGTGCATCGCTTCGCTGCACAGGAATTCGCGGATGGACGAGCGCAGCACTGCGCGCCCATCGGCGCCGCGCGAGTAAGGCGTGGGGCCGGCCCCCTTCAGCTGCAGCTCCCAGTGGCGGCCATCCGGCGCGACCAGTTCACCCAGCGAGATCGCACGGCCGTCGCCGAGCTGGCCGGCCCAATGGCCGAACTGATGGCCACCGTAGTTGGCCGCCCATGGCTGCATGCCTGCGTACAGTGCGTTGCCACCGAATACACGGGCGAAGCCTTCGCTCTCGACCTCAGCGGTATCGAAGCCCAGCATTTCGGCCACGTCCGGCGCCCAGGCCAACAGTGTGGGCGCCGTCACCGGGGTCGGCATCACTGGCGACCAGGCCGCGCCCAGCACTTCACGCCTGCGCGGGCCGGATTCGGGGTCGCCCGGCAGGGTATGCAGCAGGCGGTTGTCGAAACGGGGGCTGTCGGTATCCATGGTGCTGAAGATGGGGGCGACGGCCGCCCTCCTCAATTGCCGCTGAGCGCCTGCAGGTGGCCGCCGTGGGCCTCGGCACGCTGGTAGGCCGGGCGCTCACCGATACGCTTGAGGAAGCCACGCAGTGCCGGCTTGTCGTCGAGGCCACCACCGCGCGCGGCAGCGGCCTGGATCGGGAAGCTCATCTGGATGTCGGCCGCACTGAAGCGCTCGCCAGCAAACCACGGGCTTTCGGCCAGGCGGCGCTCCATCCAGTCCAGGTGCAGGCGCCGCTGCGGACCGATGAAGCCGCGCTCGGCCTTGTCGGCGATGCTGCGTGCGATCGGGCGCGCGAAGAACGGCATCGGTGCGCTGCGGATGCGACCGATCACCAGGGTCAGCAGCAGCGGCGGCATCGCCGAACCTTCGGCATAGTGCAGCCAGTAGCGGTAGGCGATGCGTTCAGCTCCGTCGGCCGGCATCGGTGACGGCGACAGCTGGCGCTGGGTGTCGTAGCGGTCGGCAAGGTAATCGAGGATGGCGCCGGATTCGGCCAGCACCAGCTCACCATCCTGCAATACCGGCGACTTGCCCAGCGGATGCACGTTGCGCAGTTCCGGCGGCGCCAGCAGCGTCTTCGGATCGCGCGGATAGCGACGCAGCTCGTAGTCCAACCCCAGCTCCTCCAGCATCCACAGCACGCGCAGGGAACGGGAGTTTTCCAGATGGTGGACGATGCGCATGGACGGTTCCGCGATGGGAGGATGCATCTGATCTTAGCCCGCCCAGCTGCATGCCTTTTGTAGAGTCGAGCTTGCTCGACTGCTTTCCAGAGACAGTCGAGCAAGCTCGACTCTACAAAACAACGGGCAATAAAAAACGCCGGAAGCTTTCGCTTCCGGCGTTCTGGCTACCAAACGGTAGCAGACGGATTAGACCGCCTGCACCTGGTCAGCCTGCATACCCTTCTGACCCTGGACGGCGATGAAGGTAACCTTCTGGCCTTCCTGCAGGGTCTTGAAGCCGGTGCCCTGGATGGCACGGAAGTGCACAAACAGGTCCGGGCCGCTTTCCGGGGTGATGAAGCCGAAGCCCTTGGCGTCGTTGAACCACTTGACGGTGCCGGTCTGACGATCAGACATTTGACTAACTCCTGAAACACATGTTGAAAAAATCGCAGCCACCGGGTATCGGGGCCGAGACTGAGTTGCAGGCGTTGGTAAAGCGGATCGATGAGCGGATCGTGAGATCAACTGCACCAGGCCACGATTCACGGTGACCCTAGCAAACACAGTGGGACGAACGATACGCGTGTTTTCTGCAAAAAGCGATAGCCCGGACGTTCATGGGCAGACCCCGCCCGCTAGACGTGACAAGGGCTGGCAGCCGATCGAGGCTAACTCCGAGCCCCCATTCAGGATTTTCCTACCCTACACTGGGTAAATGACTGAAGCTGAAACCCAAGCTGAACCCGCTCTCCCACGCATCTGGGTAGACGCGGACGCCTGCCCCACCGTCATTCGCGACATCCTGTTCCGTGCCGCTGAACGCGTTGGGATCGAGCTGACCCTGGTCGCCAATCAGTGGATCCGGACCCCGCCCTCACGTTGGCTGCGCTCGATCCAGGTCCCCCAGGGCCTGGACGTGGCCGACAGCGCCATCGTCGAGCGGGTCGCCGCCGGTGACCTGGTGGTCACCCAGGACATCCCGCTGGCCGCTCTGGTGCTGGAGAAGAAGGCGGTGGCGCTGAACCCACGCGGCCAGCTGTACACCCCGAACAACATGGCCGAGCGGCTGTCGATGCGCAATTTCATGGAAGAGCTGCGCGGCGCCGGGGTGCAGACCGGGGGCCCACCGCCGCTGGGCCCGCGCGACCGGCAGCTGTTCGCGGCCGAGCTGGACCGCTGGCTGGCGCGACGCCCGGTTCGCTGAACGACCCTACCCGCTCTGGCCGGGCAGGCACAGGCGACGCTGGCTGCTGAACCGCCTGGGCTCCCCACTCAATGGATCGTCGAAGGTCAGCCCCTGCGCCAGCAGCTGCAGGGGTGACTCGACCGTTTCATCCGGGCGCGGCCTCAGCTGCGGATACAGGTCATCGCCCTCGATGGGGGCGCCCAGCATCGCCATATGCACGCGCAGCTGGTGCTTGCGGCCGGTTTCCGGCCGCAACCGGTAGCGCCAGACCGGCCCCTCGGCCTCGATCAGCTCGATCCGGCTGCGGGCATTGGGCTCGCCCGGCACTTCGGCCATGCGGAAGAACGGCTCCCCCGGCACCAGACGACTGTCCCGCTGCAGCGGAAACTCCAGCCCCGGCAGCGCCGGTGCCAGCGCCTCGTAGGTCTTCCCGATGCGCCGCTCGCGGAACAGCCGCTGGTAGGCATCACGCGTGCCTGCCTGGGTGGAAAACAGCACCAGGCCGGCGGTCAGCCGGTCCAAGCGGTGCAGCGGCACCAGCTCGGTGTTGCCGGTGCGGGCGACCAGGCGCGACAGCAGGGTTTCCCGTACATACCCACCGGCCGGCGTCACCGGCAGGAAGTGCGGCTTGTCGACCACCAGCAGGTGCGCATCCAGATGCAGGATGGTCTCGGCAAAGGGAATCACCGGCTCGTCGG
This sequence comes from Stenotrophomonas sp. STK17_22, assembly GCF_051983905.1. NCBI lineage: Bacteria > Pseudomonadati > Pseudomonadota > Gammaproteobacteria > Lysobacterales > Lysobacteraceae > Stenotrophomonas > Stenotrophomonas sp. STK17_22. The sequence goes on along the minus strand of NZ_CP197010.1, from coordinate 1,933,179 downwards.
CCACCTCGCGGAAGTACTGGATTTCCAGCCCCACCTGCCAAGGCATGTCCGGCGCCAGTGCCCTGCCCTGCGCATCCTGCACGCGGCCTCGGGCGAAGCGGTCCTGCCATTGCGCACGGTCGATGCGCGGGAAACGCGCGCACAGGCCATCGAGCAGGCTGGACCAGTGGCCGGGCGGCAGCTGCAGGCGGCTGGGCAAGGTCATGGCGTCCACTCCGGCCACGGGAAAGAGCGCAAGAGTGCCACCGTTGACGCTGCGCAGACAGACCGGCAACGGACACCCCTGGAGCAAACCTCTATCATTGTCGTCTTTAGTCCACGGACCCCCCATGGCCCTCACCGCCACCATCCGCAAGGCCGAACTGCAGATCAGCGACATGGATCGCGGCTACTACGCGACCCACAACCTGACCCTGGCCCAGCACCCGTCCGAGACCGACGATCGCCTGATGGTGCGCCTGCTCGCCTTCGCGCTGAACGCCGGCGACCGCCTGGAATTCGGCCGCGGCCTGAGCACCGATGACGAGCCCGATCTGTGGGAACACGACTACACCGGCGACATCCTGCAGTGGATCGACCTGGGCCATCCGGACGAATCGCGCATCCGCAAGGCCAGCAATCGCAGCCGCCAGGTGCAGGTGATCAACTACGGCGGCAACGCCTCGGAGATCTGGTGGGGCAAGCAGAGCAAGGGCCTGGCACGCTTCGACAATCTCTCGGTGGTTGATCTGGACGGTGAATTCGTCGAGCGCTGGGGCCAGCAGATCCAGCGCGCCATGCGCTGGAGCGTGCTGATCCAGGACGGTGAAGTGCAGCTGCTCAACGACCAGATCCAGCTCGACGTGATCCCGAACTGGCGCAAGCGCGCCAAGGCATGAGCACGATCCGTTGCGACGTGGTGGTCATCGGCGCCGGTGCGGCCGGGCTGATGACCGCGATCACGGCTGGCCAGCGCGGCCGCCAGGTGCAGGTGATCGACCATGCCAACAAGGTCGGCAAGAAGATCCTGATGTCCGGCGGTGGCCGCTGCAACTTCACCAACACCGGCACCACTCCGGCCAACTTCCTGTCGGCCAACCCGCACTTCTGCAAGTCGGCACTGGCGCGCTACACGCCCTGGCACTTCATCGAGCTGGTCAGCAAGCACGGCATCGCGTATCACGAAAAAGAGCTGGGCCAGTTGTTCTGCGATGTCTCGTCCAAGCAGATCGTGAAGATGCTGGTGGACGAATGCCAGGCGGCAGGCGTGCAGGTGCGTACCGACTGCAGCGTGCAGCGCATCGAGCATGGCAGCGATGGTTTCCGCGTGCACACCACGCAGGGCCTGTTCCATTGCGCCTCGCTGGTGGTGGCCACCGGCGGCCTGTCCATTCCCAGCATGGGCGCCACCGGCTTCGGCTATGAAGTGGCCCGACAGTTCGGCCACCAGGTGCTGCCGACCCGCGCCGGGCTGGTGCCGCTGACGCTCAGCGGCAAGCACCAGGAACGGCTGGCCGATCTCAGCGGCGTCGCTCTGCCCATCGAGGCGCGCTGCAACGGAAAGAGCTTCCAGAATTTCATGCTGCTGACCCATCGCGGCGTGAGTGGCCCGGCGATCCTGCAGATCTCCTCGTTCTGGCAACCCGGCGACGCGCTGGAGCTGGACCTGCTGCCCGGCCAGGATGCCGGCGAGTGGTTGCGCCAGATGAAGCGCGAACGTCCTGCCGCCGAGCTGCGCACGGTGCTGGCCGAGGTACTGCCGAAGCGGCTGGCACAGCGGTTGTGCGAACACTGGCTGCCCGACCGGCCCGTGCGCCAGCTGGACGAGCCGGTGCTGCGCCAGGCCGCACAGCTGCTGGGCGCGTTCCCGCTGGTGGCCAGTGGTACCGAGGGCTACCGCACCGCCGAGGTCACCCTGGGCGGCGTGGATACCGCCGAGGTCTCGTCCTCGACGATGGAATCCAAGCGCGTGCCCGGCCTGCATTTCGTCGGCGAGGTGCTGGATGTGACCGGCTGGCTGGGCGGCTACAACTTCCAGTGGGCCTGGGCCAGCGGCCACGCAGCCGGTGGCGCGGTGTGAACCACATCGCCGTTCAATGCGTGCAAGGGGTGCGCGCATGGACGGTTCGCCGCGCATCGTGTATCTAGATTTGCAGATTGGGGAGCAGTGCATGCAGAACGCGAACGACATCACCATCCGCCTGCTGATCGTCGATGACAGCGGCGAGAATGCCGAAGCCATCGTCAGCACGCTGCGCAACAGCGGCATCGCGGTACGCCCGTGGCGTCCGCAGGATGCAGCCGAGCTGGCCCAGGTGCTGGCCAGCCAGGCCATCGACCTGGTGCTGGCTTCGCCCTCCCAGGGCATCCCGCTGCCACTGGTGGCCCAGCATATTGCTGCCAGCGGCAAGGACATTCCACTGGTACTGCTGGCCGAGCGCATCGACGAGGACGAACTGGTGCAGGCCAGCAGCCATGGCATCCGCGCCCTCGCCCTGCGCCAGCGCCCCGAGCACCTGCTCGCCGTGGTCCGCGACCAGTGGGTGGACCTGCAGGCACGCCGCGGCCTGCGCCGCATCGAGGCGCAGATGCGCGAGACCGAGCGCCGCTGCGACGCGCTGATCGCCTCCTCGCGCGACCCCATCGCCTACGTGCATGAAGGCATGCACATCCGCGCCAACGACGCCTATCTGGAGATGTTCGGTTACGAACATTTCGACGACATCGAAGGCATCTCGCTGCTGGACATGGTCGCCGCCCAGCATGTGGAAGGCTTCAAGCAGCTGCTGAAGGGCCTCAGCCGTGGCGAGGCGCCGCCGCCCCAGTACCAGCTCGACGCGCGCCACGAGGATGGCAGTGCGTTCCCGGCGACGATGGAGTTTGCCGCTGCCACCTACGAAGGCGAATCCTGCCTGCAGGTGGTGCTCCGCCGCCGCATGGAATTCGACCCTGAGCTGGCACGTGAGGTCGAGGACCTGCGCCAGCGCGACCAGGTCACCGGCCTGCTCAATCGCCCGACCTTCATGCTGCAGCTGGAAAGCGCGGTGGCCCAGGCCGGGCGCAGCGAAGGCCAGTTCGGCCTGCTGCTGATCGAGCCGGACCACTACGCGCGCCTGCTGCCGGACATTGGCCTGGCCTCGGCCGACACCCTGATCGGCGCGCTCGCCGCGCTGCTGGCCGAAGTCGTTGGCGAAGACGCACAGCTGGCCCGCTTCGGCGAGCACAATTTCGCCGTGCTGCAGGCCGGGCCCTATGCGCAGACCGTGGCACTGGCCGAGCGCATCCGCGAAGCCTACGCCGCACACGTCTTCAGCATCGGCGCGCGCTCGGCCACGGTAACGGTCAGCATCGGTGGCGTGCAGGTGGGCGAGAAGATCGCCAGCATCGGCCAGGTGCTGGCGCGCGCCAGCGAGTGCACGCAGGCCGCCGCCGAACTGGGCAACACCTGCCGCATCTTCGACCCGGCTGCCGCCGACCGCGTGGAGGAAGAACGCGTGCTGCGCTGGGTCGCCCGAATCCGTGAAGCGCTGGCCGGTGACGGCTTCCAGCTGCACTACCAGCCGGTGCTGAACCTACAGGGCGAGTCGCTGGAGCTGTATGAGGCCTACCTGCGCCTGGAGCACAATGGCGAACTGCTGAGCCCGACCGCGTTCCTCGGTATCGCGGAGGAGCACGGCCTGCTGGCCGACATCAACCGCTGGGTGGTGTCACGGGCCATCGCGGTGCTGGGCCAGCGTGCACGCGAAGGCCATGCCACGCAGATGCTGGTGAAAGTGACGCCGGAATCCTTCGACGACCCGCAGATGATCGCTACCCTGCGCCGCGAGCTGCAGGCTCAGGGTGTGCCTGGCGAACGGCTGTGGCTGCATGCGCCGGAAGCGAAGGTGTTCACCCACCTGCGCAGTGCACAGCAGTTCCTTGCTGAAGTGGCACCGCTGGGCTGCCGCATCGGCCTGGAGCAGTTCGGTTCGGGGCTGGATTCGTTCCAGCTGCTGGCCCACTTCCAGCCGCAGTTCCTCAAGCTGGACCGCGGCTTCACCGGTGACCTGGCGGCCACCCGCGAGAACATCGATCGCATCAGCCAGATCACCGCGCGCGCGCAGGAAGCCGGCATCCGCACCATCGCCGAGTTCGTCAGCGATGCCAATTCGATGACGTTGCTGTTCAGCGCCGGCGTGGACTACGTGCAGGGCGACTTCGTCGGCCCGGCGTTGCCGGAGATGGGCTTCGAGTTCGGATGACCGATGGTAGTGCCGGCCGCTGGCCGGCACCACCCAAAGAGAAGGCCGGCTTTCGCCGGCCTCTTCGTTGATCAGGTCATGTCGACCAGGTTTTCGATCTTCACGTCCGGATTGACGTCGGCCTCGTAGTCGACACCCTCCACGCCAAAACCGAACAGGCGCAGGAAATCGGCCTTGTAGCCGGCCAGATCGCTGATCTCGTACAGGTTCTCGTTGGTCACCTGCGGCCACAGCGCGACCACCTTGCCCTGCACGTCCGCGGCCATTTCCTTGTAATCGGCACGCAGGCGGCCTTCGTCATCGACCAGCGCAACGGTGTGGCCATCGCCATCGACCAGGTCGTGGCGCAGACGATCGACCGCCACGCCATCGGCCTTGCCGCCGTAGAGGATGTCGTACAGCACATCCAGCTGTTCGATGCAGCCTTCGTGGGTGCCCTTTTCCTTCATCACCTTGAACAGCAGCGACAGGTACAGCGGCATGGTCGGAATGGCCGAGCTGGCCTGGGTGACTACCGCCTTCAGCACCGACACGCGCGCGTCGCCGCCGATTTTCGCCAGCTTTTCGCGCAGGCCCAGCACCTTGGTGTCCAGGTCCTTCTTGGCGGCGCCGATGGAGCCGTTCCAGTAGATCGCCTGGGTGATCTCTTCGCCCACGTAGGTGAAGGCGGTGGTGGTGCAGCCGTTGGCCAGCACGCCGGCATCGGCCAGCGCATCGATCCACATCTGCCAGTCCTCACCGCCCATCACCGCAACGGTACCGGCGATTTCTTCCGGGGTGGCCGGCTGCAGGTGGGTCTCGGTCAGCACTTCCTTGTCGGTATCCAGGCCACGCAGGGTGATCGGCTCACCGATCGGCTTCAACGTGGAGCTGATGATCTCGCCGGTCTTCGGATGCTTGCGGCGCGGCGCGGCCAGGCTGTAGACGACCTGGTCGACCTGGCCGAGATCGGCCTTGATCATCTCGATGGTCCTGGCCTTCACTTCATCGGAGAAGGCATCGCCGTTGATGCTCTTGGCGTACAGGCCAGCTTCGTCGGCGTACTTGTGGAACGCGGCCGAGTTGTACCAGCCCGCGGTGCCCGGCTTGGTTTCACTACCCGGGCGTTCGAAGAAGATGCCCAGGGTGGCGGCGCCACTGCCGAAGGCGGCAGTGATGCGCGCAGCCAGGCCGTAGCCGGTGGAGGCGCCGATCACCAGCACGCGCTTGGGACCGTTCTGGATCGGCGGACGCGCGCGGATGTAGTCGATCTGCTGCTTGACCGCGGCCTCGCAGCCGGTCGGGTGGGTGGTGACGCAGATGAAGCCGCGGACGCGCGGTTTGATGACCATGGATACCTCGGGTTGGCAGATGCGGCGCACGGGGCGCTCAGCAGGAATACGGGTGCGCGCCTGCGCGCGCGAACCGCAGGATCGTAGTGCGCGGGGGCCGAATGCACAACCGACGCTGGCGTAGGGTGGGGTTTGTTCTGCAGGGTTGCACCCTGCACCCGCAGAGGCCGGAGCAACGGCCGGAGCCGGAGCAATTTCAAAAGCTGGGTTCCTGTGGGTTGGCGGGGTGGGTCCGGTTGCGGGAGACGCCGTAAATCCGTCCATGGAGGCTTGGCCGCGGCATCCATGCCGCGGACACCCCCGCAACCGGACCCACCCCGCCTTCGACAGATTTCCGCGATCTGTTGGAGCGGCATCCTGCTCTGGTAGGTGTCGACCTTGGTCGACATGGATGAACTCATTCAATATCTGACAGATGTGTCGACCAAGGTCGACACCTACCAACAGCCGCGCGATCCAACAGCCGCAGGAATCTGTCAGAGGTGGGGCCATGTGGGTTGGCAGGACCGTTGGCGCCATGGATGGCGCCATCGAGCCCCCATGGATGGGTTTACGGCGTGTCCTGCCAATCCACATGGCCCCACCATTCCACGGAATGCCCGCTGTTGCTATTGCTGTTGCCGGCCAGCGGCCGGCACTACCGCGGGTGCAGGGCTGCAAGCCCTGCCAACAAAAAACCCCGCTTGCGCGGGGTTCTCTGCGTGCTGCGTGCAGCGGGTGCTTACGGGCGACGGGCCAGGGCCTCGATGTCCTTCGCCTTCGGCAGCAGGTCCTGCTTGCTGACGCGCAGGAAACCGATCGTCAGCATCGGCACCGCCACCAGGATCGAGGACAGCACTACGATCACCGCACCGATCATGTGCGTCTCGGCCAGGCCTTCCATCGAGCTGCCGCCGTACATGTACAGGGCCAGCGCCGACAGGAAGAACATCACCGCGGTGATCACCGTACGCGACAGCGTCTGGTTGATCGAACGGTTCAGCACTTCCATCGAGTCCACGCGCAGGCTGCGGAAGTTCTCGCGGACGCGGTCGAAGACCACGATCAGATCGTTGATCGCAAAGCCCATCACCGACAGCAGGCCGGCCAGCACGGTCAGGTCGAACTCACGGCCCAGCAGGGACACGTAAGCGACCGTCACGATCAGATCGAACATCGCCACGATGCTGGCGGTGACCGCGAACTTCCATTCGAAGCGCACCGCGATGTAGATCAGGAAGCCGGCCAGCATGAAGATCGTGGCGTACAGGCCATTCATCGCCAGGTCCTTGCCGATCTGCGGGCCCACGAACTCGTTGCGGAGCACGGTGGCCTGGTTGTCGGCGGTGGACAGGGCCTTCACCACGGCGGCGGCGGTGGCCTTGTCCTCGTGCGCGGCGTCACCGGTACCGGCAGCGTGCTCACCGTGCGGGGCCAGGCGGATCAGCAGATCGGTGTTGCCACCGACGCTCTGCACCTGGGCACCGTCGAAGCCACTTTCCTCGAGCTTGGTACGGACCTGCTCGACGTCCACCGCCTTGTCGAAGCGGGCTTCGATCAGGGTGCCGCCGGTGAAGTCCAGGGCGTAGTTGAAGCCCTTGAAGCCGATGATGGCAACCGAGGCCAGGAACACGATGACCGTGACGACCATCGCGACATGGCGCCAGCGCATGAAGTCGATCTTGGTGTCGTTCGGGAGGATGTGCAGCGGAAACAGTTTCATGTGCGTGTCGTCCCGTCAGATGGCCACGTTCTGGAGCTTCTTGCGGCGGCCGTAGATCAGCGTCGCCAGCGCACGCGACACGGTGATCGCGGTGAACATGGAGGCGAAAATACCGATGATCATGGTCAGCGCGAAGCCCTTCAGCGGACCGGTACCGAATGCGAACAGCGCCACACCGACGATCAGGCCGGTCAGGTTGGCGTCGAGGATGGTGCCGGAAGCACGCTCGTAACCGGTCACGATCGCGGTCTTGCCCGGCACGCCGGCACGCAGCTCTTCACGGATACGCTCGTTGATCAGCACGTTGGCGTCCACCGACAGGCCGACCGACAACGCCAGGCCGGCGAAGCCCGGCAGGGTCATGGTCGCGCCGAACAGCGACATCACCGCTACCACGATCAGCAGGTTGAACAGCATCGCGATCGAGGTGATCACGCCGAACATGCGGTAGTAGACGCTGAAGAACACCAGGGTGAACAGGAATGCGAACACCACCGCGCGCATACCGTTCTTGACGTTCTCGGCACCCAGGCTCGGGCCCACCACGCGCTCTTCGACGAAGTCCATCGGCGCGGCCAGCGAGCCGGACTTCAGCAGCTTGGCCAGGTCCTCGGCTTCCTTCTTCTGCAGGCCGGTGGTCTGGAAGTTCTTGCCGAACACGCCGTTGATGTTGGCCACCGAGATGACTTCCTCGTTGACCTTGAAGCCACGCACTTCCTGGCCGTCAACGACGGTCACGGTCGGCACGCGCTCGGTGTAGACCACCGCCATCGGCTTGTTCACGTTGGCGCTGGTGAAGTCGAACATGCGCTGGCCGCCGACATTGTTCAGCGTCACGCTGACCGCCGGAGAGCCGCTGTTCGAATCGGTCACCGCCTGCGCGCCGACCATCTGGTCACCGGTGACGATCACGCGCTTGTTCAGCAGGACCGGACCACCGCCATCACGACGCTGGTAGACCTTCGCTTCCGGCGGAATGCGCCCGGAGTTGATGGCGTCCTGTGCATTGCCGTCAACCACGGCCCGGTATTCCAGGGTAGCGGTGGCGCCGATCATGCGCTTGGCTTCGGCGGTGTCCTGCACGCCCGGCAGCTGCACCACCACGCGGTCAGCACCCTGGCGCTGGATGATCGGCTCGGCCACGCCGAGCTGGTTCACGCGGTTGCGCAGGGTGTTGATGTTCTGCTCGATGGCGCCGTTGGCGATCTGGGTGATCTCGGTTTCCGGCACGGTCACCGTGATGCGATTGCCACTGACGTCGTAGCCGAGGGTCGGCTGCGCCTTCACCAGGGCAGTGCGGGCACGCTGCGCGGCGTCGTCACCGGCGGACGGGCTCAGGTTCGCCACGATGCTGTTGTCAGCGCGGCGTTCCACCGACTGGTACGGGATGCGCGCATCACGCAGGGTGCTGCGCACGTCTTCGGTATAGGCGTCCAGACGCTTGTCCAGAGCCGCCTTCTGGTCGACCTGAAGCACGAAGTGCACGCCGCCCTGCAGGTCCAGGCCCAGCACCATCGGACGACCGCCGAGGTTGGCCAGCCAGTCCGGCACGGTCGAGGCCAGGTTCAGGGCCACGGTGTACTGCTCGCCAACGGTGTCGCGCAGGGCGTCGCTGGCAGCGGACTGCGCCTTCAGGTCCGGCAGGCGGACAATCAGGCTCTCCCCTTCCTTCTCGGCACCGACGGTGGCGACACCGGCCTTCTTCAGGTCGGCCAGCACACGGTCACGCAGCGCATCGTCGATCTGGCCGCCACGGTTGGCGGTGATCTGGAGGGCCGGGTCCTTCTGGTAGATGTTGGGCAGCGCGTACAGCGCGCTGAGCGCCAGTACGATCAGGATGACGACGTACTTCCAGCGTGGAAATTCGAGCATTGCTTGGGTCCCGCGCGGCGCCATCCCCGGCGCCGCGGTTGTGCATCGGAAAGGGAGTGGCTTACTGGGCCGACTTCAGGGTACCGGCCGGCAGCACGTTGCCGACAGCGCCCTTCTGCACGCGGATGCGCACGTTGTCCGCCACTTCAATGGTGATGAAGTTGTCGCCGATGTCGGTGACGATGCCGGCGATGCCGCCGTTGGTCAGCACTTCGTCGCCACGCTTGATCTTCTCCAGCATGGCCTTGTGCTCCTTCTGCCGCTTCATCTGCGGGCGGATCATCAGGAAGTACATGATGGCGATCAGGATGACCGGGAACAGCAGCGTGGTCAGGCCCATGCCCTGCGGTTGGCCGCCGGCGGCCTGGGCGTGGGCGGCGGGAATCAGGAAGGCAAGCAGGTTCATCGTTGGTCCTTTGGTTGGGCGGCGCTCCGGCCCTTTCACGGGCACGGGGTGTCGACCGCGGATCTGGGTCAGCCTTGAAGTATGCCACGGCCCCGGGCGTTCGTCCTTGGGCCGTTTGGCAGGGGGTGTTCGGGTTACAGGGGCGGTGCTACCGCCCCGCGTGCCGCGTAGAAAGACTCACGGAAGGCCAGGAAGGTTCCCGCCTCGATGGCCGCACGGATGTCGGCCATGAGCTTTTCGTAATAGAACAGGTTGTGCAGGGTGCCCAGCATCGGCGCCAGAATCTCGTTGCAGCGGTCCAGGTGGCGCAGGTACGAACGCGTGTAACCGCCGCTGCAGGCCACGCAGCCGCAGCCGGGCTCGATCGGATCCATGTCGCGCGCGTACTGGGAATTACGGATGCGGACGGTGCCGAACGAGGTGAAATAGTGGCCGTTGCGGGCGTTGCGGGTGGGCATCACGCAGTCGAACATGTCCACGCCACGTGCGACACCCTCGACCAGGTCCTCCGGCCGGCCCACACCCATCAGATAGCGCGGACGGTCGCCCGGCAGTTCCGGGTCCAGGTGGTCGAGCATGGCGTTGCGCTCGTGCTCCGGTTCGCCCACGGCCAGGCCACCGATGGCGTAACCGTCGAAGCCGATCGCCTGCAGGGCCTCGGCCGAGCGGCTGCGCAGGTCGGTGTGCACGCCGCCCTGGACGATGCCGAACAGGGCGGCGTCGTTGCCCAGCTCGTCATGCGCGTTGCGGCTGCGCTGGGCCCAGCGCAGGCTCAGCTCCATCGAGCGGCGCGCCACATCCTCGGTAGCCGGGTACGGGGTGCACTCGTCGAAGATCATCACCACGTCCGAATCGAGCACTTTCTGGATCTTCATGCTCTCTTCCGGGCCCAGGAACACGCGGGCACCGTCGGTGGGCGAGGCGAAGGTCACGCCCTGCTCGGTGATCTTGCGGCGGTGGGCCAGCGAGAACACCTGGAAGCCGCCGGAGTCGGTCAGGATCGGGCCATCCCAGCGGCAGAAGCCGTGCAGGCCGCCGTGGTCGGCGATGATGTCCAGGCCCGGCCGCAGGTACAGGTGGAACGTGTTGCCGAGGATGATCTCGGCGCCCAGCGCACGCACCTGGTCCGGCAGGATGCCCTTGACCGAGCCATAGGTCCCCACCGGCATGAAGGCCGGCGTTTCCACCGTGCCACGCGGGAAGGTCAGGCGGCCACGGCGGGCACGGCCGTCGCGGGTCTTGAGCTGGAACTGCAATCGGGACATGGAGCGGTCATTCGGGCAAATAGTCACCCATTGTCTCCCAAAACCGGGTCGACCGCCCATTCAGGCCTGAACGGCACGGCAGTAGAGCCGCGCCATGCGTGGCTTTCCTGGCCTCCAGGCACCGGCAAGTGCGCACCAACGGTGCGCACCGACCACAAGCAGGCAGAGGTCAGCGCCCTACCCCGCCTGCGGGAACAGCAGCATCGCGTCGCCGTAGCTGAAGAAGCGGTAGCGCTGCTCGATCGCGTGCTGGTAGGCCTCGAACACGCGCTCCTTGCCGGCGAACGCGGAAATCATCATCAGCAGCGTGCTTTCCGGCAGGTGGAAGTTGGTCACCATCGCGTCGACGCTGCGGATGCGGTAGCCGGGGGTGATGAAGATCTGCGTTTCACCGGCGAACGGCAGCAGTTCACCATCGCGCATCGCGCTTTCCAGCGCGCGCACCACGGTGGTGCCGACGCCGATCACGCGGCCGCCAGCGGCGCGCGTGCGCCGCACCTGCTGCACCAGCTCGGCACCGACATTCAGCCACTCGCGGTGCATCACGTGGTCCTTCAGGTCATCGGCACGCACCGGCTGGAAGGTGCCCGCACCCACGTGCAGGGTGACGTGGCCGAAGTCCACGCCCTTGTCCTTCAATGCGGCCAGCAGCGGTTCGTCGAAATGCAGGCCGGCGGTCGGCGCGGCCACCGCGCCCACTTCACGCGCGAACACGGTCTGGTAGCGCTCGCGGTCATCCACACCCGGCTCGCGCTGGATATAGGGCGGCAGCGGCAGGCGGCCGGCATGCAGCAGCCACTGTTCCAGCGATTCCGGCACATGGAACTGCAGCACGTAGAACTCGCCATCGCGGCCCAGCACCTCGGCTTCGCCACCGGCATCCAGCGCGATGCGGCTGCCCGCTTTCGGCGACTTGCTGGCGCCCACCTGCGCGCGGGCCTGCTGGCCGCCGAGCAGGCGCTCGATCAGAATCTCCACGCGGCCGCCACTGGCCTTCTGCCCGAACAGGCGCGCCGGGATCACCCGGGTGTCGTTGAACACCAGCAGGTCGCCCGGCTGCAGCAGCGACGGCAAGTCGCGTACCTGCAGGTCGGTGAAGGCATCGGGCGCCGGAGGCACCAGCAGCAGGCGGCTTGCGGAACGTTCGGCCAGGGGCGCCTGCGCGATCAGTTCAGCCGGCAGGTCGTAGTTGAAATCGGACTTCTTCAAGGCAGTGGGCGGCAACAGGTCGACAATGGCGCGCATTGTACGTCCAGCGTCTGCGAGCCGGCGTGCTTCGCGGCGAACGTCGCGCAAAATGCTGCTATGCAGCAGGTTTCTGCGGGGTTATCGCGCAAAAAAACAAGTGCTAGCATCGAGTCGGAAGTCCGCTGCACGAGCCTGCCCCAAGCGCGCGTGATGACGCGCGTTTTGCTTTTGAAGACCCGTGCGACCCATTGTTTCAGGAGATCTGCAATGAGCTTCATCGAACGCCTCGCCCCCCTGCGCAACCAGCCCGGCACCCGCCTCACCTCCGGCCTGGACGACGCCACCCTGACCGCCCTGTCCGCCAACCACCCGCAGCTGATCGCCGCGGTGGACGCCGCCGCCGAGGAATTCGCGCGCGTGCAGGCCGACCTGGGGCCGCTGCTGGCGCAGGACGAACAGGCGCAGATCGACGCGATGCAGGACGGTTTCGTCAATTTCTATGCCGATGACGCGGTGACCCCGTATGTGGCACTGGCTGCGCGCGGCCCGTGGGTGGTCACCCTGAAAGGCGCCGTGCTGTACGACGCCGGCGGCTACGGCATGCTCGGCTTCGGGCACACCCCGGACGCCGTGCTGGAGGCGATGGCCCGCCCGCAGGTGATGGCCAACATCATGACCCCCAGCCTGTCGCAGCAGCGCTTCATCACCGCCCTGCGCGCCGAGATCGGCCACCGCCGTGGCGGCTGCCCGTTCGCCCGTTTCATGTGCCTGAATTCCGGTTCCGAGGCGGTCGGCCTGGCCGCGCGCATCGCCGACGTCAACGCCAAGCTGCAGACCGACCCGGGCGCACGCCACGCCGGTGCTGCGATCAAGCGCGTGGTGGTCAAGGGCAGCTTCCATGGCCGCACCGACCGCCCTGCCCTCTATTCGGATTCCAGCCGCAAGAGCTACATGCAGCACCTGGCCAGCTACCGTGGCGAGGATTCGGTGATCACCGTGGCGCCTTACGACGAAGCCGGCCTGCGCAAGGTGTTCGAGGATGCCACGCGCAACCAGTGGTTCATCGAGGCGGTGTTCCTGGAACCGGTGATGGGCGAAGGCGACCCGGGCCGCTCGGTGCCGCCGTCGTTCTATGCCGTTGCCCGCGAACTGACCAGTGCCCATGGCAGCCTGCTGCTGCTCGACTCGATCCAGGCCGGCCTGCGTGCGCATGGCGTGCTCTCGGTGGTCGATTACCCGGGCTTCGAAGGCCTGGACCCGCCGGACATGGAGACCTACTCCAAGGCACTCAACGCCGCGCAGTACCCGCTGTCGGTGCTGGCGGTGACCGAGCATGCCGCGCAGCTGTACCGCAAGGGCATCTATGGCAACACGATGACCAGCAACCCGCGTGCGCTGGACGTGGCCTGCGCCACCCTGGCCCAGCTGACCCCGCAGGTGCGCGCCAACATCGCCGAGCGTGGTGCCGAGGCCGTGCGCAAGCTTGAACAGCTGAAGAACGAGCTGGGCGGACTGATCACCAAGGTGCAGGGCACCGGCCTGCTGTTCTCCTGCGAACTGGCGCCGCAGTTCAAGTGCTACGGCGCCAACTCCACCGAGGAATGGCTGCGCCAGCACGGCATCAACGTGATTCACGGTGGCGAGAACTCGCTGCGCTTCACTCCGCACTTCGGCATGGACAGCGAAGAGCTGGACCTGCTGGTGGGGATGGTCGGCCGCGCGCTGCGTGAAGGCCCGCGCCGCGAGCAGGCAGCGGCGGCGTAAGTCTCGTTCTTTGTAGAGTCGAGCTTGCTCGACTGCACTTCGTTCAGGCGCCGCGATAGTCGAGCAAGCTTGTATGTTCCTCCCGGCTCCTACGCGGTATGTAGGAGCCAGGGTGGAGGGACCGTCAAGCATGCATCTGCGGATACTAGCCGACAGACGAGTCGAGCGATCCCCATCCCGCACACGAACGTCGATAAAGGATCGTACGGCCCCCAAAGGGGATCGTCGATGTAGGCAAGCTAACGTCGGTGCGGTACCACCCCAGCCCCTTAAAGATAGCTGGGAGCCGTACAAATGTCTGATTCTCTCGATATTGGCGTGGACGTGGACTCCAAGGAGTTCGTACCGGCAGTGGCCGACCGCAAGGCCGGCGACAGGATCGCCAACACCCGGGCCGGCATAGCCCAGTGGCTCAACACCTTGCCCCAGCGATGCCGGATTGGCATGGAGGCGACGGGGCGGTACTACGAGTTGTTGGCTCGGATGGCTGGCCAGGCAGGCCACGTTGTCTATGTGATCAATCCACGTCTGATCAAGCACTACGGCCGGGCGACGGGCTCGCGTGGCAAGACGGACGCCATGGACGCCGAAGCGATCGCCCGGTACGTGAAGAAGGAGAACGATCGCCTGCGTGAATACGTACCGCGTACCGATGAGCAGCAGCAGATGCACGATTTGCTGCGCAAGCGGCAGACGCTGGTAAAGACACGCGCGCGGCTGGAGCAATCCTTCGGGGTAAGCAAAAGTGCCCCCGGGGAGCTGTCAGATCTGTTCTGCGCTCTGGCTGGGACGCTGTCCGAGCTGGAAAGCGAACTGCAGCGCTTGGGTCGCGATGGAGAGCATGGCACGCTCTACAAGCGCCTGTTGACCATCCCTGGTATCGGCCCCGCCGTCGCCGCTCACCTGATTTACTACATGACGCGCTGGCCGTTGGCCAACGCCAACGCGTGGATCGCCTGCACCGGCCTGGATCCCCGGCCTAACGAGTCTGGCGGCAGAACGGGACGGCGTCGGCTGTCCAAACAGGGCGCGCCAGTGCTGCGCCAGATGCTCTACATGGCCGCCATGGGGCTCAAGCGGTGTCGTCGGGGGCAACCGCTCTACGACGAGCTGTCAAAACGCGGTCACCCCAGCACCGCCGTCTTCAACATCCTGGCCAGAAAGCTGGCCAGGATCGCCTGGGGTGTCTTCAAAAGCGGCCGGGACTTCGATCCGGCGATGCTGAAGGTGGGTCAAGCCTGCTTCCAGCAGGCTTGACCACGAACATAGGATCTCGACTCTACTGAACGAAGAGCAGCCGAGCGCGGCGCGGCTCTACAGAAGGCCTCTCCAGGCCTCATAATCCTTGGGCACCCCGTCCCTGACCGCCCTGCGGTCGGAGACGGGGCGTTTTCGTTTCCGGCCAAGAGACAGGAAGATCCATGAAATCGATCTGTGTGTACTGTGGTTCCAACGCTGGCAGCAAGCCGGCCTATACCGAACGCGCCATTGCCCTGGGTGATCGCATCGCCCGCGACGGGATGCGCCTGGTGTACGGCGGCGGCAATGTCGGCCTGATGGGAACCGTGGCCAATGCCGTGCTCGCCGCCGGCGGTGAAGTGACCGGCGTGATCCCGCGCCAGCTGGCCGACTGGGAAGTGGCCCACCGCGGCCTGACCGAACTGGAAATTGTCGGTTCGATGCATGAGCGCAAGTCGCGCATGTTCGACCTCGCCGACGGCTTCGTCACGCTGCCCGGCGGCTTCGGCACCATGGAAGAGATCTTCGAGATGCTGACCTGGCGCCAGCTTGGCATCGGCAACAAGCCGTGCGCCTTCCTCGACGTGGAAGGTTTCTACGCCCCGCTGATCGGCATGATCGACCGCATGGTGGAAGAGCGCTTCCTGCACCCGGACCAGCGCCAGGACCTGTGGTACGGCTCGGATATCGAAGCGATGCTGGAGTGGATGAAGAACTACAAGCCAGCGCAGGCCTCGAAGTGGATCGACGAAAAGCGTCGCGCCGCCCTGCGCTGATGCTTTCCTGCGCGGCGGCTCAGACCGCCGCGCAGCTCCACGGTGCGGGCCGCCCCAGCAGATAGCCCTGGCCGTAGTCGCAACCCAGTTCGCGCAGGGTCTGCCGCTGCGCCTCGGTTTCGATGCCCTCACCGATGGTCTCGATGCCCAGCGTACGCGCCAACGACAACACGCCCTCGACCAGCGCCCGCGTGCTCTGCACTTCCGGCCCATGCAGGCCGGCGATGAAGCTCTGGTCGATCTTCAGCGTACTGATCGGAAAACGGTGCAGGTAGGACAGCGCCGAGAAGCCGGTACCGAAATCGTCCAGCTGCACCTGGATGCCGCGCTCGCGCAGGCCCTGCAGGATGCGCAGCGTGTGCGGACCATCGTCCAGCAGCGCCACCTCGGTGATCTCCAGGCGCAGCCGACGCGGATCGGCACCACATGCATCCAGCAGGCCGAACAGGCGGCCACTGAACCCGGCGGAGCGGAAATGGCGCGGTGATACGTTCACCGAGACGTAGCTCTGCCCGCCCTCGGCCAGGCCGGCAATCACCTGTTCGTAGATCAGCCAGTCGACCTGCTCGATCAGGCCGCTTTCCTCGCCCAGCTCCAGGAACGCCCCCGGCAGCAGCAGGCCGCGGCGCTCATGCTGCCAGCGCAGCAGCGCTTCGTGGCCCACCACCTCGCCATCGGACAGGCGCACGATCGGCTGGTAGAACGGGACGAAATCGCGGTTGTTGATCGCACGCCGCAGGTCGGCTTCCAGATCGAGGCTGCGCATGGCCTGCTCGCGCATGTCTTCGTCGAAGATCGCACAGCGGTCATGGCCCTGCGCCTTGGCCCGGTACATTGCCGCGTCGGCATCACGCAGCAGCTCTTCGCCGGTGCGGTAGCGGGGGTTCCACAGCGCGATGCCCAGGCTGCCGGACGGAAACAGCTCGCGCCCGGCGATCCACATCGACTCCTGCAGCGCCAGCAGCAGGCGCTGGCCAAAGTCCAAGGCCTGGGCCAGGCCCTGCGGGCATTGCAGCAGCACCGCGAATTCGTCACCGCCCAGCCGGGCCACCACGTCCTCGGCGCCAGCCATCGATACGATGCGCTTGGCCACTTCCACCAGCATGCGGTCACCGGCAGCGTGGCCGATACTGTCGTTGACCAGCTTGAAGCGGTCCAGGTCGAGGAACAGCACGGCGAACACCGGGCCGCCCTCTCGCTTGGCCAGCGCCAGCGCATCCTGCAGGCGGTCCAGCAGGTGCAGGCGGTTGGGCAGGCCGGTCAGCGCATCGTGCATGGCCTGGTGGGTCAGGCGTTGCTCGGCCCGCAGGCGTTCACCAATCTGCCCGAGCAACTTCTCGTTGACCTCGGCCAGCTCGCGGGTACGTTCTTCCACGCGCTTTTCCAGCTCGGCATGCGCCGAGCGCAGCCGTTGCTGGTCGCGCTGACGGGCCAGGCCGGTACCGATGTTCTGTGCGACGAAGGTCAGCAGGCGCTGGTCGTGCACGCTGAAGATGCTGTTCTCGCTGTAGCTCTGCACCACGATCGCGCCGACCACTTCGTCGTCGCGCAGCAGCGGTACGCCCAGCCAGCAGTGCGAGCGCGCACCGGATTCACGCACTTCGCCACTGGCCAACAGCGCATCGATCTGCGCGCGTGATGCCAACAGTGGCCGCCGGTTGCGCACGACGTACTCGGTCAGGCCCCGGCTGAACGGTCGCGGCGCGCGGCTGGCATTGTGCTCGTCCACCGAATAGACGAAGTCCAGGCCGTTGCCGGCCGGGTTGACCAAAGCGATGTAGAAATTGCGTGCGTCGAGCAGGCGCCCGACCACCCCATGCACCTGTCCGTAGAACTGCGCCAGGCTGTCGGCCGACATCGCCATCTCGGCGATGTTGTACAGGGCGGTCTGCAGCTGTTCGGCGCGTCGACGCTCGGCCACCTCGTCCTGCAGGCTGTGATTGGCGCGCTGCAGTTCCTGGGTGCGCCGCGCCACCTGCTGCTCCAGCCGCACCTGCGCCTGGCGCCGGTCCATCGCGGTCTGCACGTGCTGCGCAACGAAGCCCAGCAATGCGCGCTCGGCCTCGCCATAGCGGGCCGCCTGCTCATAGCTCTGAACCACGATGGCACCGCATACGCGGCCATCGCGCAGCATCGGCACGCCCAGCCAATCCAGACTTTCGGGCCCGCGTTGCGGGTCGTGCTCCTGCTCCATCACCTGCGCCAGCAGTTCGCGCGAGGGACCACTGAGCGGCTTGCCATGACGCAGCAACGCCACGGTCAGGCTGCGCGGCATCTCGCTGGCGTCATGGCTCTGCGTGGGATCGGCAACGAAATCATCGACCTGATCGGCGAAGTACAGGAAACGGATCTGGTCGCGCACATCGTCGTATTCCACGATGTAGCAGTTCTCGGCATACATCAGCGTGCCCAGCACACCATGCACGTGGCGCAGCATCTCGGGCATTTCCAGGTCGGCACCGGCCAGATCTGCAATCTGGAACAAGGCCTGCTGCAACCGCTCGGCCTCTTCCAGCGCCTTGATCTGGCCGGCCTGGCGGCCGCGCTGCAGCGCCAGCTCCATCGCCTGCCGGGCAATCCCCCACCATGCCGGCGAAGGCACCGCGCCTTCCACCGACAACAGCAGGCGCGCCCCATCATGTTCCCAGCCATGCTGGCCGTCGCCCACGCCTGGCGCTGCCGCATCACCTCCGGCAGTCGCCCTCGGCCAGGCCCCCTGGCCACGGCCAAGCTGCGGGTCATCCCAGCCGACACGGACCACAGCCGTTTCCGGCAGAAGCGCATGCAACGCGCGCACCAGCGCCGTGCTCAGCACGGCCTCGTGTGGTGGCTCTTTCGCCGGTTCAGCATGCGTGGACAAATGACAATCTCTTGGCGCCGTCAGTGCGTCGCCTCCCCTGAGCCGCCGAGCATAGCGCGCCACCCGGGGGGCAATGGAAGCCCGTAAACCCCGAATCGTGCGCCCGTACGTTTTTCCTGCTGACCGTAGCCCCTTCCGAGCCATGACCCCCGCCCTGCCCGCCCTCGCCACCGGCTATGCGCCATCGCCTGCAGGCCTTACCCTGTACGCCGTGGAAGCCAGCGCACTGCCAACCGATGAAGCCTTGATGCTGGCCTGGGCCGGTGGCGACCTGCGCGCGTTTGAAAGCCTGTATGCGCGCCATCGCAAGCGCCTGTTCGGCTTCCTGCTGCGGCAACTGCGCGACAACGCGCTGGCCGAGGAGATCTTCCAGGACGTCTGGCAGCGGGTGATCAGCGCCCGTGCGGGGTGGCAACCGGACGCGGCGTTCAGCACCTGGCTGTTCCGCATCGCCCACAACCGCCTGAACGACCATTGGCGCGCCGCCCGCCACCGGCCGGCTGCCCCGGCCGATGCCGACCTGCGCCTGGCCGCGATCGAGGATGGACAGACCCCGGAAGGCGAGCTTTCCGAATTCGAACAACGTCGCCGCATCCAGCTGGCGATGGAACAACTGCCGCCGGAGCAGCGCGAAGTGCTGCAACTGCGGCTGGATCAGGAACTGAGCCTGGAGGAGATCGGCCAGATCACCGGCGTAGGCCGGGAAACCGTGAAATCGCGGCTGCGCTATGCGATGGACAAGCTGCGTGCGGGATTGAACGCATGAACCGAGACGAACCGCTGACGCCGGAAGAACGCGAGCTGGCCCGGCTGCTCGGCCGTCGCGCCGAACAGGCACCGCCCGCCGCACTGGACGCCGCCATCCTGGCCGCGGCCCGCGCTGCCGTGGACGCTCCGGCTGCCGATGCGGTCGCCTCTCCCGAAGCACCACGTACGCAGCGCACACGCCCGCGTTGGCCGGCGGTGTTCGGCATCGCCGCTTCGATGGTGTTCGCCATCGGCATCGCCTGGCAGCTGCGTCCGGAACCGCCACCGATTCCGGCGGGTGAGGCCGCTGTTGCGGCGGCACCGGCTGCGGCAGACGACGTCGCGGCTGCCGATCAGGCCGCTGAGCGCAGTGCAGCCGACAGCGCGGTGGCGACTGCGGAACCGGCCGCTGCGCCCGCAGCACCCGAGGCAGCCCCGGTTGCCGCTGCCCCGGCACCGGCCATCGCGCGCGCAAGCAAGCCTGCGCCCGCCGAGACCGCTGAAGCGCCGGCCCAGGCTGCACGATCGATGGCTGCGGATGCGGCCGCCGATACCTCCTTTGCGGCCCTGCCGCCCGCTCCGGCCGCAGCGCCGGCAGCAGCCCCCCCTGCGCCTCCGGCTCCCACCGCCTACTCGGCACCCGCGCCGCTGATGGCGCCGGTTGTCGCCAGTGGTTCGCTGAAGGCGCGCTCGGCAGGCACGCCAGAGTCCAACAGCGTGCAGGCCGAACAGGCCCCGGCGTTGGACCGGGTAGAAATCACTTCGATGAAGCGCGAGGCTCCCAGCCGTTCCGCACCTGGCATCATGCGCCGTGGCAGCGATGCGGGCCTGAGCGCGGATGCCGTGCAGGCCGAGGTGGACGCTGACGCACGACTGCCGCGCCGGCAGTGGCTGCAGAAGATCCGTACACGACGCGACGACGGCCAGCGCGATCTGGCCCGTGCCAGCCTGGAGCGCTACATGCAGCAGTACCCGGAAGCACGCCTGCCGCGCGACCTGCGCCCGCTGCTGGACGACTGAAGCGGACGGGAATACCCGGCAACCCCGTAGAATGACGGGAATGCTCGATACTCTCGCCCAGCCGGTCAGCCACACGCTGGAAGTCAAACACAGCCGTTTCATCGCCCAGGCCGCGCCGATCGATGGCGCCGCAGCGGCCATGGCGTTCCTGCAGCAGGTTGCGGTGGCCGATGCCACCCACAACTGCTGGGCCTACCGGCATGGGCAGGACTATCGCTCCAGCGACGATGGCGAGCCGGCCGGCACGGCTGGACGTCCGATCCTGGCGGCGATCGACGGCCAGGGTTTCGACCGGGTGATGGTGGTAGTGACGCGCTGGTTCGGCGGTATCAAGCTCGGTGCCGGTGGCCTTGTGCGCGCCTACGGCGGCGCCGCCGCCGAGTGCCTGCGCACCGCCCCGCGCCTGCCGCTGGTGGCGATGGCCCGGCTGCAGCTGCTGGCCGGCTTCGAGGACCTGGGTACCCTGCATGCCACCCTGCCCGCCTTCGGTGCCGAAAAGCGCGATGAACAGTTCGATGCCAATGGTGTGTGCCTGCGGATCGAATTGCCTGCCGATCAGGTCGACGCATTGAAAATCCGCCTGCGCGACGCCACCCGTGACCGTATCCGCATAGAAGACGACGACCAGGATGACTGACAAGGACGACGCCCCCGCTTCGACCCCGCCGCTGCGGCGCCTCGGCAGCCTGCGCACGCTGTGGCCGTTCGTGCGCCGCCACAGCGGCCTGTTCACCGCCTGGCTGCTGGCCCTGGCGGTGTCTTCTGCAGCCACGCTGAGCCTGCCTCCGGCGGTGAAGCAGATGATCGATCACGGTTTCAGCAGCGGCGGCCAGATCAACCGTGCCTTCGCCCTGCTGATGCTGGTGGCGGTCGTCATGGCGTTGGGTACGGCCGCGCGCTTCTACTTCGTATCGTTGCTGGGTGAAAAGGTCGTGGCCGACCTGCGCAGCCAGCTGTATGCCCACCTGATCCAGCTGGGTGCCGGCTTCCACGACCGCAGCCGCAGCGGAGAGCTGGTCTCGCGCCTGACCGCGGACACCGAACTGCTGCGCAGCGTGGTCGGCTCGACCATGTCCGTGGCGCTGCGCAGCACGGTCACCGTCATCGGCAGCCTGGCAATGCTGTTCGTCACCAGCCCACGGCTGGCCGCATGGTCGCTGCTCGGCATTCCGCTGGCGGTGCTGCCGATCATCATCGGCGCGCGCAAGCTGCGCACGGTCGCACGCAACAGCCAGGACCGCATCGCCGATGCCAACAGCCTGGCCAGTGAAACCCTGGGTGCGGTACGCACGGTGCAGGCACATGCACGCGAGCCGTACGAGCGCGGGCGCTTCGACAAGGCACTCGGTGATGCCATCGGCGCCGCCCGTCGCCGCATCGGCGCACAGTCGCTGGTCACCGCCAGCGCCATCCTGCTGGTGTTCGGCGCCATCGTCGGTGTGTTGTGGCTGGGCGCGCACGACGTCATCGACGGCCGCCTCAGCGCCGGTACGCTGGGCCAGTTCGTGCTGTATGCATTGATCGGTGGCGGCTCGGTGGGCGCGCTGGCCGAAGTGTGGAACGAACTGCAGCGCGCGGCCGGCGGCATGGGCCGCATCGGCGAACTGCTGCAGGAAGACATCGAGATCCGTGCGCCGGCACAGCCGCACGCGTTGCCGCAGCCCTTGCACGGCGAGATCCAGTTCAATGATGTGGTGTTCCACTATCCGCAACGCCCGGACCAGGCTGCGCTGGACCACTTCAACCTGCACGTGCGTCCGGGCGAGACCGTGGCGCTGGTGGGTCCGTCGGGGGCGGGCAAGAGCACCGTGCTTTCGATGCTGCTGCGCTTCCACGACCCGGCCGATGGCCGCATCTGCGTGGATGGCATCGACGTGCGCCAGGTCGACCCGGCCGAGCTGCGTGCGCAGCTGGCGCTGGTGCCGCAGCAGCCCACCCTGTTCGCGGCCAGTGCGCGCGACAACATCCGCTATGGCCGCCTGCAGGCCAGTGACGCCGAAGTCGAAGATGCCGCGCGAGCGGCCGAGGCCGATGGCTTCCTGCGCGCGTTGCCGCAGGGCTACGACAGCGAACTGGGAGAGCGCGGTGCCCGCCTGTCCGGCGGCCAGCAGCAGCGCGTGGCAATTGCCCGTGCACTGCTCAAGGACGCGCCGATCCTGCTGCTGGACGAAGCCACCAGCGCGTTGGATGCGCAGAGCGAGCACAGCGTGCAGCAGGCGCTGGAGCGGCTGATGGCCGGCCGCACCACGCTGGTCATCGCCCACCGCCTGGCCACCGTGCTCAAGGCCGACCGCATCGTGGTGATGGACCAGGGCCGTATCGTCGCCGAGGGCACGCACGCGCAGCTGCTGGCCGAAGGTGGACTGTACGCTGAACTTGCGCGCCTGCAGTTCATCGATTGATGACGTCCGGCTAACATCGGCGCGGCCAAGCTGGCCGCGCAACAGCCGCATCCGCTGAAGGAGGTGCACGATGTCGTTCCGTCAGTTTCCCGCCGTCGACAGCAACGGCGAAAGCCACATCATCATCGAGTTCAAGCCCGAGGCGAATGGCAGCGGGCATCACTCTGAAGCCACGCCACGCTACGAACTGGATGACGGGCGGCCGCTGGTGCGCGATGGCCGCGAGTTCACCACCAGTGGCGGCGAGCTGCGACTGACGATCTGAGGTTCGCCGGGCATGACCCCGGCGCTACCGGATTTCGTATCGCCCCGCTCTGGCGGCTGTCGACCTTGATCGACCCGCTTTCTTGCCTCTGGTAGGTGTCGACCTTGGTCGACACGCCTTTTGCCCAAGGCGGTCGAGCATGGCTCGACTCTACAAAAGGCGTGATCATTTTTTGGCCAGTCATCTTGACAGCCTTTGCTGCCAAGGCCTGAGCGAGGTTATCCACACGTTTGCTCAGAAACCATCCACACCGCCTGTGGATGAATTCAGCCCAGCACCCGCCCGATGCCGCTGGCGTCCACGTCGGCTGCGGCCCGGGTGATCGCCGCAGCATCGCTGCCGGCCACGAACCCGATGCGGAAATGCACTTCGCCACCAGGCGTGCGCGAGGAATGGATTGAAGCCAGGCTGATGCGATGCTGCTCGAACACGTTCAGCAGCTCACGCAGTGAGCCTGGCCGGTCCTCCGGCAGGTGCACCGACAACGCATTACGCTCGGTCAGGTCAGCCAGCAGATAACCCACGCGTTCAAAGGTGTAGTTGCCGTCCGCCAGCGCCTGCTCGCCGAAGGCACTGCGGTTGGCCAACAGCAGCTGCCCGCGGAATTCACCACGCGCACGGTCGTCGCCCTGCCCGACCTGCGCCTGCAGGGCCTGCAGCTGGCCGACCAGCCGTTCCAGCATCGGCGCCACGTACGGGTTACCGAACTGGATGTCTTCGTAGATCGCCGGGTTGAGCGACAGGATGCGCGAGATGATCGCCGTGTCCAGCTCGAACGATGCCGAGCGGTACGGCATCATCGCGGCCAGATCGCCCAGCTGCGGCTGGTACTGGCGCAGCACGCCGGCCTGGGCCAGGTGGGTGGCATGCACCATCGCCTGCACCAGCGCCATCATCTGGTCGTGGTGCTGCGGCGTGGCCCGCACGCACTCGGCCTGCAGCGCAGCGCACAGCGTATCGACCCATGGCTGCCAGTGCTGCAGCCGCGCTTCGCAGACCACCATCACCCGGCCCTTCAGGGTCGGCGCCTTGGGTGGCGCGGTCATCGGGTGCAGGCCGACCACTTCGGCTTGAGAGGCCAGCAACGCCTGCACCGGCGCTTCCTTCACCGAGGTCACGTCCAGCCATAGCCGGTCCTGCTCACGGCCGGCCGACTGCCGCACGTACTCGGCAATCAGAGCCGGCGTATGCCGGATCGGTGCCGAGAACACCAGCACGTCGGCCTGCGCCAGCAGCTGTTCCGGCGTATGCGAGTCCGGATCGGCCGGATCGTGGCCGATCACCTGCAGCTGCATGTGCTGCTGGAAGAAGCGGCTCAGCCAGCGCCCATAGGCGCCGGCACTGCCGACGATGCCGACCGTGCGCGGCGTGCGTTCGAGCAGACCGCTCATGCCACGCGTTCGGCGCGGAAGCGCGTGCCTTCGGCCAGTGCGGCAGGCGCCGCCGCGATCACGTCGAACTCTTCGAAGCCATTGTCCAGAGTCGCCTCCAGCGCCGCGTGGGTACCGGCAATCGCACGCGAAATCGCCTGCTGCATCGATTCACCTCGCAACAGGAACGACACCACCAGCGACATCAGCACGTCACCGGTGCCGGCCACGTCCACCGGCAGCAGCGGCGAAGTCCAGCGCCAGGTTTCCTCGCGACCGACCACCAGGGTCACCAGCTCACCCGGGTTACCGCCCACGCTGTGCGCGATCACCCAGTGCGGGCCACGGTCAAGCAGCGTACGCGCGGCGGCGATGGCATCAGCCTCGGCCAGTGCCGGCATACCGGTCAGACGATTCAGTTCGAAGGCGTTCGGGGTCACCAGCCAGGCATGCGGCAGCAATCGCTCGGCGAAGATCGCTTCCAGGCCCGGTTCCACGTAGGGGCCGGTGTGGGTGTCACCAATCACCGGATCCAGGCAGTAACGCAGCTGCGGACAGGCCGGCAGGATGTTGTCCAGCCAGTCGGCGAAGGCGGCACCGTTGGCGGTGCTGCCGAAGTAGCCGGAAACCAGCATTTTCGCCCGCTGCGGCAGGCCGCGCTCGTGGGTGCCCAGCAGCAGGTCGGCGAACCAGTCGGCGGGCAGCACCCGACCGCGCGTGGTGTCGTAGAACGGCGCATTGCTCAGCAACACGGTCGGAATTTCCGCGACGCGCACACCGAGCGCACGCATCGGCGGTACGGCGGCGCTGTTGCCGGCGTGGCCGTAGACAAGTTGCGACTGGACCGAGATGACATCGATCGGCGACGGGCCGTCGGGCCGCTGGCGGCGGCCGTGGACCAGGTGGTTATCGAGGGATTCGCTCATGCCCGCATTCTACGCCCAAGGGAGTTTTCGGCAGGGCTCGCAGCCCTGCACCTGCTCAATGCAACGGCAACCGCAACGGCCGAAGCCAAAGCGGCATTCCGTGGGGTGGCGGGGCCGTGTCGGAGTGCGGGGACGCCGCAAGTACGTCCTTGTAGGCTTGGCAGCGGCATCCATGCCGCTGACACCCCGCAATCCGACACCGCCCCACCTTCGACAGGTTCACGCGGCTGTTGGCAACTGCGGCTGTTGTTCCGCGCGGCTGTTGGTAGGTGTCGACCTTGATCGACACATCTGTCAGATATCGAACGAATTCATCCGTGTCGACCAAGGTCGACACCTACCAGGGCCGGACGCTGTTCCGACAGATCGCGGCCAACTGTCGAAGGCGGGGTGGGTCCGGTTGAGGGGGCGTGAGCGCCATGGATGGCGCGACCGAGGCTACAGGGACGTATTTACGCCGTCCCCCTCAACCGGACCCACCCCGCCAACCCACGGAAAGCCAGCTTTTGAATTTGACGTTGCCGTTGCCGTTGCCGTTGCCGTTGCCTTGGCTTCGGCAGGTGCAGGGCTGCAAGCCCTGCAAACCAAAACCCCTCAGTGAGCAGCAGGCCGCGACGGTGGCAGCCACGCCGCCACGATACCCAACAGCGGCAGGAACGCGGTCAACTGGTAGACGTACTCGATGCTGGTCTTGTCCGCCAGCAGGCCGAGCACGGCAGCACCCAGCCCGCCCATGCCGAAGGCGAAGCCGAAGAACAGGCCGGACACCATGCCGATGCGGTGCGGCATCATTTCCTGCGCGTACACCACGATCGCCGAGAACGCCGAGGACAGCACGAAGCCGATCAGCACCGCCAGCACGGTCGTCCACAGCAGATCGGCATGTGGCAGCATCAGTGCGAACGGCGCCACGCCCAGGATCGAGGTCCAGATGATCGGCTTGCGGCCGATGCGGTCACCCAGCGGGCCACCAAGGAAGCCGCCGGCGGCGGACGCCACCAGGAACGCGAACAGATGCAGCTGGGCCTGCGCCACCGGAATGCCGAAGTGATGGATCAGGTAGAAGGTGAAGTAGCTGCCGATGCTGGCCATGTAGAAGTACTTGCTGAAGATCAGCACCAGCAGGATCGCCAGCACCTTGGCCACGGTGCGAGACGGATGCCGCGGCGCCATCGCAGCCGTGCTGACCGGTCGAGGCGTACCCAGATGCAACGCGTACCAGCGGCCGACATAGGTCAGCAATGCGATGCCGATCAGGGCAGCACCGGCAAACCACGATGCGGCGTGCTGGCCATACGGCACGATCACTGCGGCGGCGATCAACGGGCCAAGCGCTGTTCCGAAATTGCCACCCACCTGGAACACCGACTGCGCGAAGCCGTGACGGCCGCCCGAGGCCAGTCGCGCGATGCGCGAGGCTTCCGGATGGAAGATGGCCGAGCCAATGCCGACCATCGCCGCAGCCATCAGCACCACCGCGTAGTTCGGTGCGAAGCCGAGCAGCAGCATGCCGCACAGGGTCGAGGCCATGCCGATCGGCAGCGAGTACGGGGCTGGGCGACGGTCGGTGGCCATGCCGATCAAGGGCTGGAAGATCGAGGCGGTCAGCTGGTAGGTCAGCGTGATCAGGCCGATCTGGGTGAAGCTCAGGTTGAAGCCGCCCTTGATCACTGGATAGATGGCCAGGATCAGCGACTGCATCATGTCGTTGACGACATGCGAGGTGGAAATGGCTGCCAGCACGCCGGGGGCCACCGGGCGTGAGGTCGTTGCGGGAGAAGCCAGGGTCGACATGGACACAGTCAGGTTGGGGGCGAGCCACGCATGCTACGGTGGCCTCCCCCTCCCTTCTGCCGCGTTCGGGTCATGGCATATCGCAAAAAGGACACTCCCTGCCCGGTCCGCGAGACTGCACCGTGGAACGAGGTTCCGGTACACCGCCCGGTGACCTGCCGCGCCCGCCACTACAAACCCGGCACCCACATCGCGCCCCACCGGCATCGCCGTCACCAGCTGGTGTTCGCCATGTCCGGACTGATGGTGGTGCGTGCGGACGGCGGCCGCTGGGTGGTGCCCTCGACCCGCGCGATCTGGGTGCCGGCCGGCATGGCCCATGCGGTGGACTGCATCGCTGAGGTGCATATGCGCAGCCTGTACGTGGAACCGGATTTCGCGCCGCAGCTGCCGGACGAGGCGTTCGCGGTACAGGTAGCGCCGCTGCTGCGCGAGCTGCTGCTCGCCGCCAGCCTGATCGAGACCGCGCATGTGGATGACAGCCGCGACGGCCGCGTGGTGCGCCTGCTGCTGGACGAGCTGCACCGCATGGACGTGCTGCCGCTACACCTGCCCTCGCCCTCCGACCCGCGCCTGCAGCGGATCTGCCAGCACATCCAGAAACATCCCGGCGACGACGCCACCCTGCAGGACTGGGCGCAGGCGCTGCAGGTGGACGTGAAAACCATCCAGCGTCATTTCGCCAGTGAACTGGGCATGACCTTCGGGCAGTGGCGGCAGCAGGCGCGGCTGCTGGCCGCCCTGGAGCGACTGGCGGTCGGCGACAAGGTCATCGATGTCGCGCTGGCGATGGGTTACGACAGCCCCAGCGCGTTCACCAGCATGTTCAAGCGGCAGCTGGGGCAGACGCCGGCGGCCTTCTTCCGATGATCCTTTGAACGGCATCCACGCATGGCGTGGATCTACTACACCACAAACGACAACGCCGGGCATGGCCCGGCGCTACCGTTCTACGCTTCCATGGAAAAACTCAGGACGTCATCCGGTCCCAGAAGCCCTTCACGCCATCCATGAAGGTGGCCGACTTCGGCGAATGCTTGCGCGCTTCCTCGCCGACGAAGGTGGCTTCGAACTGTTCCAGCAGCTTGCGCTGCTCAGGGGTGAGGTTAACCGGAGTCTCCACCACCACGCGGCAGTACAGGTCGCCCTCGCTGCGGCTGCGCACCGAACGCACGCCCTTGCCGCGCAGGCGGAACAGCTTGCCGGTCTGGGTCTCGGCCGGAATGCGGATCTCCGCTTCGCCGCCCAGGGTGGCCACGCGCACGGTGTCACCCAGTGCCGCCTGCGAGATGCGGATCGGCACTTCGCAGTGCAGATCGTCGCCATCGCGCTGGAAGATCGCATGCTCGCGCACGCGCACTTCCACGTACAGGTCGCCCGGCGGCGTACCGGCCGGACCGGCCTCGCCTTCGCCCTGCAGGCGGATGCGGTCGCCGGTATCGACGCCGGCCGGCACCTTCACCGACAGCACCTTGTCTTCCTCGACACGGCCGTTGCCGTGGCAGGTCTTGCACGGCTTGGCGATGATCTGGCCACGGCCGCCGCAGTTGTGGCAGGCCTGCTGCATGGCGAAGATACCGCGCTGGATGCGCACCTGGCCGCGGCCATGACACACATTGCAGGTCTCGACCTTGCCGTCTTCGGAGCCACTGCCATCGCAGTCGCCGCACTCGGCCAGGGTCGGGATCTCGATGCGGCGCTCGACGCCGCGCACGGCCTCTTCCAGGTCCAGCTCCATCACGTAGCCGATGTCGGCGCCACGACGGGCCTGGCGCGGACCACCGCCGCCACCGCCAAAGATGTTGCCAAAGATATCGCCGAAGATATCGTTCATGTCCGGGCCGCCCGGCCCGCCGCCGCCCATGCCGTGCTCGAACGCCGCGTGGCCATGGCTGTCGTACATGCGGCGCTTGTTGCCGTCGGACAGCACTTCGTAGGCTTCCTTGCACTCCTTGAAGGAGGCTTCGGCCGCCGCATCACCCGGGTTGCGGTCCGGGTGGAACTTCATCGCGCAGCGACGGTACGCCTTCTTCAGCTCGTCGTCGGTGGCGGTGCGGGCAACGCCCAGCACTTCGTAATAATCGCGCTTGCTCATATCGTGGATCTGGTTCCGGAAAGTCGGGATTCGTCAAAGCGGAAGAGCGGAACCAGGTCCGCTCTTGCGTCGGGCGCCCCGACACGCCGGTGGGCGGTCAGGACCCTGATGCGACAACGGGACGCTGGTGGCCAGCGTCCCGTGTCGGTCCGGATCAGGACTTCTTGTCGTCCTTGACTTCGGTGAACTCGGCGTCGACCACGTCGTCCTGCGCCTTGCCGGCATTGCCGGCATCGGCACCCGGGGCACCGCCCTGGTCGGCCGAAGCAGCGGCGAACAGCGACTGGCCAGCTTCTTCCAGTGCCTTCGACTTGGCTTCGATCTGTGCCTTGTCGTCACCCTTCATCGCGGTTTCCAGGTCGGCCAGGGCCGCCTCGACCTTGCCGATGACATCGCCGCCGACCTTGCTGCCGTGCTCGGTGATGGCGCTGCGGGTGCCGTGGATCAGGGCGTCGGCCTGGTTGCGGGCCTGCACCAGTTCCTGGAACTTCTTGTCTTCTTCGCGGTTGGCTTCCGCGTCGGCAACCATGCGCGCGATCTCTTCCTCGGACAGGCCCGAACCGGCCTTGATCTCGACCTTCTGTTCCTTGTTGGTCTTCTTGTCCTTGGCCGACACGTGCAGGATGCCGTTGGCGTCGATGTCGAAGGACACTTCCACCTGCGGCAGGCCACGCGGGGCCGGCTCGATGCCGGACAGGTCGAACTTGGCCAGCGACTTGTTGAAGCGGGCCTGTTCGCGCTCACCCTGCAGCACGTGCACGGTCACGGCCGACTGGTTGTCCTCGGCGGTGGAGAACACCTGCGAGGCCTTGGTCGGGATGGTGGTGTTCTTCTCGATGATCTTGGTGAACACGCCGCCCATGGTCTCGATGCCCAGCGACAGCGGGGTCACGTCCAGCAGCAGCACGTCCTTGACGTCGCCGCCGAGCACGCCGCCCTGGATCGCCGCACCCAGTGCCACGGCTTCGTCCGGGTTGACGTCCTTGCGCGGTTCCTTGCCGAAGAACTCGGTCACCGCCTGCTGCACCTTCGGCATGCGGGTCTGACCACCGACCAGGATCACTTCGCTGATGTCGCTCGAACGCAGGCCGGCATCGTTCAGGGCGACGCGGCACGGCTCGATCGACTTCTTGATCAGGTCGTCCACCAGGGCTTCCAGCTTGGCGCGGGTCAGCTTGATGTTCAGGTGCTTCGGACCCGACGCGTCAGCGGTGACGTACGGCAGGTTCACTTCGGTCTGCTGGGCGCTGGACAGCTCGATCTTGGCGCGCTCGGCAGCATCCTTCAGGCGCTGCAGGGCCAGCGGATCCTTGCGCAGGTCGATGCCCTGGTCCTTGTTGAACTCTTCAACCAGGTACTCGATGACGCGGTTGTCGAAGTCTTCGCCACCCAGGAACGTGTCGCCGTTGGTGGCCAGCACTTCGAACTGCTTCTCGCCGTCGACGTTGGCGATCTCGATCACCGAGACGTCGAAGGTGCCGCCGCCCAGGTCGTACACCACGATCTTGCGATCCTTGTTGTCGCCCTTGTCCAGGCCATAGGCCAGCGCGGCCGCGGTCGGCTCGTTGATGATGCGCTTGACGTCCAGGCCGGCGATGCGGCCGGCGTCCTTGGTTGCCTGGCGCTGGCTGTCGTTGAAGTAGGCCGGCACGGTGATGACCGCTTCGGTGACCTTCTCACCGAGGAAGTCCTCGGCGGTCTTCTTCATCTTTTCCAGCACCTTGGCCGAGATTTCCTGCGGAGCCATCTTCTTGCCGTCGCTGGTGGCCACCCAGGCGTCGCCATTGTCATGGGCCAGGATGCTGTACGGGACGTGCGCGATGTCCTTCTGCACTTCGGCGTCGGTGAACTTGCGGCCGATCAGGCGCTTCACCGCGTAGAAGGTGTTCTTCGGGTTGGTCACGGCCTGGCGCTTGGCCGAGGCACCGACCAGGACTTCGCCGTCCTTGGTGTAGGCGACGATCGACGGGGTGGTGCGATCGCCTTCCGAATTCTCGATGACGCGGGCCTTGCCGCCGTCCATGATCGCCACGCACGAGTTGGTGGTGCCGAGGTCGATACCAATGATCTTGCCCATGGGGGAGACTCCTGAGGATGCTTGTTGGTGTCAGTCCGGCCGTTCGGCCGGTGGATGAATAGGATGTGGGGGAGGCTCGTGGAACATTCAAGCCGTCTCCCGAACGCTGTGTTCAGCGCCTGGAAAACCTTGCCAGGCATGGCCTGGCACAACCGGGACCGGGCAAAGCCCGGCCCGGCCGATCAATCGGCGGCCACCACCACCAGCGCCGGCCGCAGCAGGCGCTCGTTGAGCAGGTAGCCCTTCTGGAACACGGTCACCACGCTGCCCGGGGCGGCGCCCGGCGTCGGCACCTGGCTGATAGCCTGGTGGTGTTCCGGGTTGAACGGCTGGCCGATCGGGTCCAGCAGGACCAGTCCGTTGTCGGCGGCCACCTTCAGCAGCTGCTTGTAGGTCAGCTCCAGGCCTTCGCGCAGCGGGTGCGGGTCGTCGCCGGCGGCCTTCAGGCCGGCATCCAGGCTGTCGAACACGGGGAGCAGATCGCCCAGCAGCTTCTCGTTGGCGAACTTGCGGGCCTGTTCGATGTCACGGGCAACGCGCTTGCGCTGGTTCTCCAGGTCGGCGCGCTCACGCAGGGCATCGGCCTTGACCTGTTCGATTTCGGCGCGCAGGCGCTCGACTTCGTCGTTGACGCCGGCGGTGGCGGCCGCATCGGCGGCACTCTGCTGGGATTCGATATCTGGCTGTTCGTGGTTCATGTCTGGGTCCCTGGCGGTCAATCTCCGCCTCCACCCACCCTAGTGTGGGCGGGATGCTGCGTTTCAAGCGTCGGATGTTCCCGGCGGGCGGCCGGCTGGCGAAAACGCCGCGCCCAGTACATCGGCGGTAGCCTGGACCAGCGGGATCACGCGGTCGTAGGCCATCCGCTTGGGGCCGATCACCCCCAGCACGCCCAGCACCTGGCCATTGGCGGTGTACGGGGCGGTGACCAGCGAGACCCCCTGCAGCGGCATCATCCCGGTCTCTTCGCCGATGAAGATGCGCACGCCTAGGGCCTGGATGGTCCGCTCCAGCAGCTGCAGGATCTCGCGCTTGCTGGAGAACAGCTCGAACAGTTCGCGCAGGCGCTCCAGGTCGGACAGGTCCTGCACCCCCATCAGGCGGGTCTGGCCGGCCACCAGCATGTCGTCGGCGGCCGGCTGCAGGGCCTGCTCGGCCAGTTCGATGCTGTGAGCCAGCAACTGCTCCAGCTCGGAACGGGCATCGCGCAGCTCCAGCAGCAGGCGGGTGCGGATCTCGGCCATCGGCAGGCCGGCGAAATGCGCATTGAGGTAGTTGGCCACCTGCTCCAGCTGGCCCGGCGCGAACTCCTGCCGGGTCTCGATGACGCGGTTCTGCACCTCGTTGTCGGCAAACACCAGGATCGCCAGCACCCGGCGCCCGTCCAGCGCCACGAAATCGATCTGGCGGAAGGCGAACTGCTCGCGCCGTGGCGCGCTGACCACGCCGACGAAGTGACTCATCGCCGACAGCAGCTCCGAGGCGCTGCCGAGCAGGGCCTGGGTGCTGCCGCCGCTGGCCAGCTCCTGGCGCAACCGGGCCAGCTCGCCCTCGCCCGGCGGCTGCATCTGCAGCAGGCTGTCGACGAACACCCGATAGCCATGCGCGGTCGGGATGCGCCCGGCCGAGGTGTGCGGCGAGGCCAGCAGCCCCAGGTCTTCCAGGTCGCCAAGGATGTTGCGGATGGTGGCCGGGCTGACCTCCAGGCCGGCCACGCGCGCCAGCGTCTGCGAGCCGACCGGCTCACCGTCCTGGATGTAACGCGCAATCAGCGTGCGCAGCAGATGGCGCGCACGCGGGGCAAGCTGGTCGGTAGAACCGTGCATGGAATCAACCTGTGAGACACGGACACTAGATAATGGCGGCGCATCACCTTGGCAAGTCATTGGACCTCCCTCGCCCGCGTGCTAGCGTTGCGCGGCTGCTGATACCCCCCTTACCCATGCTCAGACATCTTTCGATCAAGGATTTCGCCGTCGTCCGCGCCACCGAACTGGAGTTCGGGCCAGGCATGACCGTGGTTTCAGGCGAGACCGGCGCCGGCAAGTCGCTGATGGTCGACGCGCTGGGCTTCCTGTCCGGCCTGCGCGCCGACAGTGGCGTGGTCCGCCACGGCGCTGCGCGCGCCGAACTTTCCGCCGAGTTCGCGCTGGACCAGCTGCACGCCGCGCGCCAGTGGCTGGCCGACAACGAGCTGGACGACGAGGAACAGTGCCAGCTGCGCCGCGTGATCCGCGCCGATGGCGGTTCGCGGGCGTGGATCAATGGCCGCCCGGTGACCCTGGCCCAGCTGGGCGACCTGGCCTCGTTGCTGGTGGAGATCCATGGCCAGCACGAACAGCAGGCCCTGCTGACGCGCCCGTCGCAGCTGGCCCTGCTGGACGCTTATGCCGGCAACGAGAACGAGCGCCGCCAGGTGCGCCGCGCCGCCGCGGCCTGGCAGGCTCTGGTCGATGAATCGCTGGCGCTGTCGCAACAGGGCGACGTCAGTGACCGGATCGGCTTCCTGGAGCACCAGCTGCGCGAACTGGACCGCGAGGACCTGGAACCGGAGTCGATCGCCGCGCTCGGCGCCAGCCACCGCCGCCAGGCCCATGCCAGCGCCCTGCTGAGCGCCTGCCAGGCGGCCAGCAACCAGCTCAACGGCGACGACGGCAGTTCCGCGCTGGACCTGCTGCAGCAGGTGCGCCACGAGCTGTCGCGCCTGATCGAACATGACCCGCGCCTGGGCGAGGTGGACGGCCTGATCGAGAATGCCTCGATCCAGCTGCACGAAGCCCTGTCGCTGCTGGACCGGGTGCATGACGACCTCGACGCCGACCCGGAACAGTTCGAGGAGAACGAGCGCCGCCTCGGCCGCCTGCACGACCTGGCCCGCAAGCACCGCGTGCCGATGGACGAGCTGGGCGCGCAGCGCGAGCGCATGCATGCCGAAGTGGAACAGCTGCGCGGCGCCGACGAACGCTTGCAGCGCCTGGCCGGCGAGATCGACAAGGCCGCCGCCGCCTGGCGCGTACAGGCCGAGGTGCTGACCGCCAGCCGTCGCAGCGCCGCTGCCGAACTGTCGGCCACCACCACCGGCATCATCGCCGAGCTCGGCATGGGCGGCGGCCAGTTCCTGATCGAGCTGGAGCCACAGGACGCCGGCAAGCCCGATCCGCAGGGTGCCGAACGCGTGGAATTCCTGGTCGCGGCCAACGCCGGCCAGCCGCCGCGCGCCCTGCGCAAGGTCGCCTCGGGCGGTGAACTGTCACGTATCTCGCTGGCCATTGAAGTGGCTGCGCTGGACCTGGATGCGGTGCCGACCATGGTGTTCGACGAGGTCGACTCCGGCATCGGCGGTGCAGTGGCTGACATTGTCGGCCAGAAGCTGCGCGCGCTCGGCGAGAAGCGCCAGGTGCTGTGCGTGACCCACCTGCCGCAGGTCGCCTCCAAGGGCCACGCGCATTACCGGGTCAGCAAGGCGCCGGTGGAAGGCATGACCCAGAGCGCGGTGGAAAAGCTGGACAGCAAGGCACGCGAGGAAGAACTGGCGCGCATGCTGGGCGGCGTGGAAGTGAGCAAGGAAGCGCGCGCCGCCGCACGCAAGCTGCTGCAGGTCTGAGGCCTGTTCGCGGTTTTCCACGCATGGCGTGGATCTACAACGCGCGAGGTAGTGCCGGCCGCTGGCCGGCAACCTCATGATCTTCGTTCACCTGTGTTGGGTTGCCGGCCAGCGGCCGGCACTACCCCCGTGGCCGCGCCAGATCCACCGTTTCCACCAGGAAATCGAGGAAGGCGCGCACTCGCAGCGGCAGGTAGCCACCCTGCCCCAGGAACACCGCATGGACCTCTTCCAGGTCACCGGGATTGGCCTCTTCCAGCACCGGCAGCAGGCGTCCGGCGGCGATGTCCTCCTGCACCTGGTAGGTCGCCAGCCGCGCCAGGCCCAACCCGCCCAGCACCAGCTGCCGCAGCGCGTTGCCGTTGCTGGCGCGGGCATTGCCACTGGGCAGCACCATCCGCTCGCGTCCGTCCTGCAGCAGCGGCCAGCCCTGCATCGCACGCGCATGGCCGATGTCCAGACGGTTGTGCGACATCAGCTCCTCAGCGTTGCGCGGCAGTCCATGCCGCTGCGCGTAGGCTGGCGCGGCCACGATCATCATCCGCGTCGCACCGAGCCGTCGCGCCACCAGGCTGGAACTCTTGAGCGGGCCTGCCCGCACCGCCACGTCAGTGCGCTGCTCAAGCAGGTCGATCACCTCGTCGTTGAGGGTCAGGTCCACGCCCACCTGCGGGTTGCGTTCGAGGAACGCCGGCAGCAGCGGCAACAGGAAATGCTGGCCGAACGGCACGTTGGAATTGACCCGCAGGCGTCCGCGCGGCTCGGCATGGGCGCTGGCGCAGCGCTCGGCCTCCTCCAGGTCGGCCAGCACGCGCAGGCCGCGCTCGTAGAACGCGCAGCCTTCCGGGGTCAGCTGCAGCTGGCGGGTGGAACGCTGCAGCAGACGCGTACCCAGCCGCTGCTCCAGCCGTGCCACCAGCTTGCTGACTGCCGACGGCGTCATGTCCAGGGTACGGGCCGCGGCGGAGAAGCCACCGGTCTCGATCACCCGCACGAACACTTCCAGTTCGCCGGATCGGTTGATGTCGGGTCGCGCCATGGCGATGAATCCAGTTCACAGATGATTATCCACGCGCAGTCTAGTTCACAGATCGACGGAGAATCACCATGGCCCTCCCTCCTCCCGGGATTGCCCGATGAACCGCCTCAGCCAGCTCACCGCGACCGCCTTGATCGCCCTCTCCAGCGCAGCCAGTGCCGCCCCGGCCCCGCACTGGGTCGCCAGCTGGCAGGCAAGTCCGCAACCTGTCTGGGGCGCCGATTTCCTGTTCCCGACCCTGGTTCCGGCCACGCTGCAGGACCAGACCTTCCGCCAGACCGCGCGCATCAGCTTGGGCGGGCCCCGGCTGCGGGTGCGGCTGAGCAATGCCTACGGCACCCAGCCGCTGCGGATCGGGGCGGCCAGCGTGGCCGCACACGCGGGTGCCGCCCCGCAGCCGCTCAGCTTCGACGGCCAGCCCGGGGTGCTGATCGGCCCAGGTCAGGAACGGCTGAGCGATCCGCTGCCACTGGCCACGGATGACCGCCAGGCGTTGCAGATCAGTGTCTTTGTGCCCGGGCCGACGCCCGTGCAAACGTTCCACTGGGAGGGTCGGCAGACCAGTTGGATTGCGCCCGGCGACCAGAGCCTGGCCCAGGCCCTGAGCGGGGCCAGCAGCACCACTGCCCGCCTGTTCCTGGCCGGCATCGAGGTCGAGGCCGCTGCCAGCGCACGCAGCGTGGTGGTGATCGGCGATTCGATCACCGACGGTGCCACCGCCAGCCTCGATCAGGACCAGCGCTGGGCCGACCATCTGGCGGCGCGCCTGGCACCGCGAGGCGTTGCCGTGGTCAACGCCGGTATTTCCGGGGGGCGGCTGCTGCGCGATGGCATGGGCGAATCCGCCCTGGCCCGCTTCCGGCGTGACGTGCTGGATCAACCAGGCGTGGTCAGCGTAGTCGTGCTGATCGGCATCAATGACATCAGCTGGCCCGGCACCGCCTTCGCCCGGAACCAGGCCCGGCCCACGCTGGCCGAACTGCAGGCGGGGTATCGCACCCTGGCCGAACAGGCCCATCGGCGGGGTCTACGCATCCTCGGCGCCACCCTGACGCCGTTCGCCGGCGCCCTGCCCGGCACGCCGTTGGACGACTACTACCAGCCGGACAAGGAGGCCCTGCGCCAACAGCTCAATGCCTGGCTGCGCAGCGACAGCCCGTTCGATGCGGTGATCGACCTGGATGCGGCGCTGCGCGACCCGGCCGATCCGTCACGGATGGCCGCCGCCTACGACTCCGGCGACCACCTGCATCCGGGCGATGCGGGTAACCGGGCCATGGCCGAGGCGGTGGATCTGGAGGTGTTGATGGGGCCCCTCACACATGGCGTGGATCTGCCGCAAGCAACGAAAAACCCCGGGCAGGCCCGGGGTTTCGTCGCATCCAGCTGGCTGGAACGGCTTACTTGCGCTTCTTGCGCACGTACAGCACCAGCGAATGCTCTTCCAGCTCGTAGCCGTGGTCGGCCGCGATCTTGCGCTGCAGCTCCTCGATCTCGTGGCTTTCGAACTCGATGATCTTGCCGCTGTCCACGTCGACCATGTGGTCGTGGTGGCCGCCACGGTCCAGCTCGTAGACGGCCTGGCCGCCTTCGAAATTGTGCTTGAGCACGAGGCCGGCGGCCTCGAACTGGGTCAGCACCCGGTAGACCGTCGCCAGGCCGATCTCGTCGCCATGCTCGAGCAGCTGGCGGTAGATGTCTTCGGCGGTCATGTGGTGCTGGGCATTGCGCTGTTCAAGCAGCGCCAGGATCCGCATCCGTGGATGGGTCACCTTCAGGCCGACTTTTCGCAGGTCGTGGGTTTCCATAGGTCTCCGTTCATTGGCGATTTAGCGCCAGCTGCCTCGGATTGGGTCGCGGTGGCACGCCGGGAGTGTATCATCGGTTTGATTTCCCCAACCGCCAGTCCCGATGCGCAATCTCCTGTTGGTCGCCGCCGTCGCCCTGTCCACCACCGGGTGCGGCATCATCTACAAGCAACCCATCTATCAGGGCAACCTGATCCGGGAAGATGCCGTGGCCAAGCTGCAGGTCGGGCAGAGCAAGCAGCAGGTCACTGCGCTGCTGGGCACCCCGTCCATTCCGGACCCGTTCCACGCCCAGCGCTGGGACTACACCTCCAGCCAGCGCGTGAACCGCCTGGGCCGTACCGAGGTGAAGAACTTCACCGTGTTCTTCGACAATGACAACGTGACCCGCTGGGAAGGCGATTACTTCCCGGGTAACGACAAGGCCCTGGCCCAGCAGACCGTGCGCCAGTTCGGCCGCAATCTGCCGAAGGACAAGAAGAAGAAGGGTCGCTGACGCCCCCAGCCCGTTCTCGCGGACGGGCGACAGGAATCAACCGCCGAGCGCGCGACGCCGGCGGTTGTCCTTGGGGTCGGCCTGCAGCGGGCGTAGCAGCTCGATGCGGTCGCCATCCAGCAGCACCTGCTGCGGGCGCGCCAGCAGCCCATGCACGGCCGCCGCCGGGCAGTCGGCACTGCCTTCCAGCGCAGCAGCGGCAATGGCCTCGGCCACCGTCGCGCCCTCGTCCAGCTGCAACCGGCGCGAAAGCACCCGCTGCGGCCAGGCCAGCACCACCTCGACCTCGATCATCGCTCAGGCCTCGTCGGCAACGCGGATGAAGTCGTTGACCATGCGGTCGGCCAGGCTCTGGAAGCCCAACGCCAGCGCCGGACCGAGCAGGCGTGAACTGGGCTCGAAGTCCAGGGTCAGGGTGACCTTGCAGGCATCTTCGGCCAGCGCATGGAACTCCCAGCGGCCATGCAGCTGCTTGAACGGGCCATCGCGCAGCTGCATATCGATGCTGTGCGGGCGCTGCAGGGTGTTTTCAGTCTGGAACCAGGTGCTGAACGAGCCCAGGCCCAGGTCCAGGCGCGCTACCAGCCGGTCCTCGCCCTGCTCCAGGATCTGGGCAGCCGAACACCAGCGGAAACGGCGCGGATAGGCCTGGACATCATTGACCAGGTCGAACATGCGCGCGGCCGAATGTTCGACCAGGGCGCTGCGGCGGATAGTAGGCATGAATACAGGACGTTTCGGCAATCGACCGGGCGGGCCCGAATCGGAGACAATACGGAAATGAGCAAGAACAGCGGCAAGGATAAAGCAAAGAGCGCGACGGCCAACAAAACCATCGCGTTGAACAAGCGTGCCCGCCACGAGTACCACATCGAAGACCGCTTCGAAGCCGGCCTGGCCCTGCAGGGCTGGGAGGTGAAATC
The DNA here is from genome assembly GCF_051983905.1 of Stenotrophomonas sp. STK17_22. Classification (NCBI taxonomy): domain Bacteria; kingdom Pseudomonadati; phylum Pseudomonadota; class Gammaproteobacteria; order Lysobacterales; family Lysobacteraceae; genus Stenotrophomonas; species Stenotrophomonas sp. STK17_22. The sequence continues at coordinate 1,893,990 of NZ_CP197010.1, read as the reverse complement.
GATCCGTGCTGGCCGCGGCAACATCGTCGACGCCTACGCCTACGTGAAGGATGGTGAGATCTTCCTGATCGGCGCGCAGATCACTCCGTTGATCCAGGCCTCGACCCATGTCGTGGCCAACGACCGGCGCGATCGCAAGCTGCTGCTGCACCGGAGCGAGATCGACAAGCTGGTCGGCAAGGTCGAGCGCGATGGCTACACGATCGTGCCCACCGCGATGTACTGGAGCAAGAACAAGATCAAGCTGGAAGTGGCGCTGGCCAAGGGCAAGCAGACCCACGACAAGCGCGATGCCGCCAAGGACCGCGACTGGGCGATCGAGAAGCAGCGCGTGATGCGTCGCGGCAACCGCGACGCGTAAGGCCGTTGCACATGACCATGTAGAGCCGAGCCATGCTCGGCTGCCTTGGCCTTCTGTAGAGCCGAGCCATGCTCGGCTTCGGTAAGAAAAGCAGTCGAGCATGGCCCGACTCTACAAAAGGCGGGTCACCCCGCCAGCATGCCCTGCCTGCGCATCCGCGGCGACAGCGCCGCGTGCATCACCGCCAGGTGCATCACTACCGCCAGCTCCGGTGCGTAACGGTCATCACCCAAGCGCCACTGTTGGGCCAGGTTCGCGGCATCAGCCGGCAGCAACGCCAGCAACTGGGCGTCGTCCAGTGCATCGGCCGCGCCCTGCAGCTGGCGCGCCATCTGTCGCGACTGCCAGACATGCACACCGATGCTGAGGCTGGCCAGCGACATCAGGACCACGGCCAGCCCGTGCTCAAACCACTGCGACAGCACCTCCGGCCCCCACAGCAGGGCAGCCAGCACCGCCAGGCCCGGCAGGCGCCACCCCAGCCAATGGATGCGGCCGCGCTGCGACCAGTGCACCACCACCGCGCTGGCGACCAGTGCCGCAGCTGCCGTGGCCGGCAACTCCGTCACCCAGGTGGCCGCCAGCAGCACCGCCAGCACCGCCCAGACCCAGCCCGGCGGCAACGCACGCCGCTGGTAGTCGGCACCGACCGGCCCGATCAGCTGCCGCAGGCTGCGTTGTTGGCTTGCATCGGTCACCCATGGTCTCCGTGTCTGTCCTGGCTCGGATGGTCATCGCCAGTGTGTCGCAAATTCGTGCCCACGAAGTTAGCAATCCGCTATGACAGACGCTCTACAACAAGTTGCGGATTGACAGGACGCGCGGCTCGCCCGCAGCGCTCACCCCGCCGACAGATCCTTGCTGAGGAACACCCTGCATGTGCCGACCGGATCGCATGGCACCCGGCCGAACACGACCCATCCATGCTTCACATAGAAGTCGGGCGCCTGGAAGCTGAGGGTGTACAGCACGCCGGAACGGCAACCGCGACGCCGCGCTTCATCCTCTGCGGCCTTCAGCACACGGGACCCCAGCCCGTTGCCGCGATGGGCCGCTGGCAGATGGAACAGATCCACGAACCACAGGCCCAGTGAGGTTCGCCCGGTAAGGCCCCCTACCACCTCGCCACTGGCCGGATCGGTGACCAGCACCGCCAGTGTGCGCCGATCGGCGTAACCGGCAGCGTCAAGATTGAACTGATCCAAGCCAGTGCCAATCACCTCCAGCGCTTCGTCGCTGGGTTCATCTGTTACTGCAACGTCTAGCGTCATGGCGTCCTTCCACTGGCTCAACTTCAGGGATCTGGATGCTATCAAGCCTGATCGCACCTACGCCGGCCCGGTTCAGCGTTTGGCGCTATTGCGGCCCGTCTTGAGCACAGACCGATGCCACTGCCTTCAACAACAGATAGGCCTGCAGCCCTGATGCAGGACCTGTTGCCGGAAACGCTGCCGCGAGGGCCTTCGCCGCCCGATCTGCGTGTGGCTGGATGGACCAGGACGATTCAGCCGACAGCATGCCACCGCGCACCTCTTGCCCGATCCGATACTGTCCCCAGTTGCCGGGGCTGACGGAAATGGCCATGAGCCCCCCGTGGAGTGATGTCCGGAAATTCGAGCTCGGCGTCCCAAGGGATCGCAACGTGCCAATCAGCTGGGAGACGGACGCTCAGCGTGACTGTTCAGGAAGATTGCCGTAAGATCCGTCTCGTTGGGCAGGGTCAGTGTCAGCTTTTATGACGGCATTGACCCCAAAGCCTTGCAATGCTTGAAGAAGCCGGGGGTGCATTGGTTTCGACGGGGGTTGTGAAGTCGCCTGGCGCATGCCGAGGGGGTAGCTTTCCTCGTAAATCCAGCTGCAAAACTCTAGTTGCCAACGACGACAACTACGCTCCGGTCGCTCTCGCAGCCTAAAAACTGCGGTGCGTGACCTTCTGCCGACTTAGGCGGAGCCTCGAAACTGCTTGTGTCCATGCTCGCAGCGTAGAGTCATTATCATGGAATCGCGCTGGGCGGCTGCCTGTCAGTCCGGCACTAGAACACAACAGGCTGGTTCCCGGGTGCGCTTTGCACACCGTGCTGCTCGGGAATGAGATTCAACGGTGAGCTAAGCATGTAGTGCTGGGGATGGAGTGCCTTCGGACGGCGGTTCAATTCCGCCCACCTCCACCAACGAACGGTTCGTCAAGGACCGGAGAAGCCCGGAAATTCCACCAGCGTGGGTTTCCGGGCTTTTTTATTGGCTGCTCTACGCCGAAGTTCGACGCCCCGGCGCAATCGCGGTCCGATGCCGTCAAGCAATGTCGACAACCGCCATCTTCTCTCGCTTTCGACATCACTAAACCACTTCAGAAATTTCCCACCCTCTCCTTGGGGGGGATGTGTCCGCGAAGACGTTCGTCCTTGGTCGCCATCAAAAGGAGACCACGGGACACCTGCACCCTTCACATCCAAGCCGAGCCCGAGGGGCACGGCCTGTTCGACACATCTTCCACAAAGGAACTGTATCCATGCGTACGTCGCTTCGGGTTTCCCTTGCCAGTGCCATCACTCTGGTCCTGGCCAGCGCCCCCGCCTTCGCCCAACCCACCGAACGGGTATGGACGCGAGGCATGGCCAGCAACGAGCAGTACAGCAGTTTCATCGTCAAGTACCGGGACGGCAGCAGCAAGCGCGTCTCCGCCACCACCGCGCAGGATGCGCTGAAGAAGCGCCTCGGCGTCCAGCAGCGCAGCAAGCGTTCGATCGGCAACGCACCGCCAGCAGCCGCGTCCGTAACCCATCAACGCCGCATGGGCGGCGGGGCCGACGTGGTCACCACGGACAAGCCACTGGACCTCCCGGAAGCGCAGATCCTGATGCAGCGCATCGCCGACGATCCGGATGTGGAGTACGTGCAGCCGAACTACATGATGAGCGCATTCGCCACACCGAACGACCCACGCTACGGCGAGCAGTGGCACTATAGCAATCCGACCAGTGGTGCGCGCCTGCCCGGCGCGTGGGATCGCTCCACTGGCCAGGGCGTGGTGGTGGCTGTGGTCGATTCGGGCTACCTCAACAACAACGACCTGCAGGCCAACCTGCTGCCGGGCTACGACATGATCTCGTCGACCCGTCCGTTCAGTGATTGGCAATGCATCATCGGCGGAATGAATCCCGGCTGTGGCGGCTCCGACGATGGCGATGGACGCGACGCCGATGCCTTCGATGCCTCGGGCATCGCACATGGCACCCACGTCGCTGGAACAGTCGCTGCGGTGACCAACAACCAGATCGGCGTGGCCGGCGTGGCCTACAACGCGAAGGTCGTACCGGTGCGCGTACTCGGCAACCAGGGCAATGGCGGTTCCGCCGACATCATCGACGGCATGCTCTGGAGTGCCGGTATCAACGTGCCCAACGTCCCGGCCAATGCGAACCCGGCCGAAGTCGTCAATCTCAGCCTGGGCGGCCGCCGGGCCTGCTCGCCGGCCGAGCAGGATGCAATCGACGACATCACCGCGCAGGGCACGATCGTGGTGGTCGCCGCCGGCAACAGCAATCTGGATGTGTCCGAGTTTGCTCCGGCGAACTGCAAGGGCGTGATCGCCGTGGCTGCCAACGATCAGGGCGGGCGACGCGCGTTCTACTCCAACTATGGCGCAGGCATCCATATCACCGCACCCGGTGGTGAAACCTGGTCCTGCCGCGCGTCCGTCGGCGAGTTCCTGCCGCTGGCCACGCCGCCTAGCCAGGCCAACTGCGCCCCGACCCGTCAGCATCCGGCGCAGGGCATCCTGTCCACGGTGGGTAACAACGCCTTCGACTTCATGTCCGGCACCTCGATGGCGGCGCCTCACGTCGCTGGCATCGTCGCGCTGATGCAAGCGGTGGCGCCGGTGCCAAAGACCACCGACCAGGTCAAGGACATCCTGCGTCGCACTGCGCACCCGATCGCCGCAGCGAACTGCCCGGGTGGCTGCGGGCCAGGCATCATTGACGCGGCCGAAGCCGTGAAGGCAGCCAGCAACTGATGGCATGGCGCAGCGGCCCGGCAAGGTCGCTGCGCCCTCCTCCGTTCCTCAGTTCACGTCTGCCGGAAAGCGGCATCGCTTCACCAGCAGCATGCCCAGCATCGGCGCCAACGCGAAGGTGGCAAACAGCCACCGGGCCGCACGCGCGGTTCCCTCGGCCCCGCCCGGCTCGATCAGTCCCGCTGCATCGGCGACCATCCCGGCAAGCGCTGCCCCGGCCGCGGTGGCGAACAGCTGGATGGTGGTGATCGACGCACCGGCGCGCTCCTGTTCCTCCGGCGGTGCAGAGGTCAGAACACGTGTCAGCAGGTGAGGCCAAGCCAGACCCACGCCGATCCCGATGACGGCCAGCGCCACGCAGATCGGCACCATCTGCAACCACGTACCGCTGCCCGCAGCCGGCACCCGCAGCGCCAGCCCGATCATGCCCACCCACCCCAGCGCCGGGCCGATCATCAACGCCCGGTCAACGGCGCGCCCGCTGAAGCCGGAGCCGACCAACGACCCGAGCGTCCAACCGGCCGCCATCAGCGCCGCGAGATAGCCCGCAGCAAGCGGTGATTGCTGATGCAGCACCTGCAGGAACAGTGGCACGAAGACCTCGCCGCTGGTGATCATCAACACCAGCAGCGACATCAGCCCATACAACGCGGCCAGCCGCGAGCGGAGCCGGAGAGCGCCGGAAGGAAGCAGCGTCCGCTTCGCGCGGGACTCGATCCTCACCAGCACCACTGCGAGGAACACGGCCATCACGATGCCAACGAAATTGTTGACTGCGCTCGAGGATGTACTGCCAAGGGAGACGCTGATGACGGCCAGGGTCAGCAGCAGGATCTGCAGCCACGGGACCGAAGACCTGGCCGCAGCTGAAGACGATGCCTCCCTCTGCGGAAGGACATTCGACGCCAGCAGTGCAAACAACACGGCAACCGCAGCGACCGACCAGAAAGCGGCCCGCCATACGCCCCATTCGGCGAAGACGCCGCCCACAGCAGGCCCGATCAACGTCGCCACGCCCCACATCCCCGAAACCAGGGCCATCGCGCGGGGCCAGAGCGGCTCTTCGAACGCGAGCCGGATCATGGCGTAGGCCAGTGCGAACAGGAAGCCGCCGCCGACACCCTGCACCAGTCGCCCCACCAGCATCATCGGCATCGAGGTCGCGAGCGCGCAGATCACGGCACCGGCTGCGAAGATGAGCGTCGCCAGTGCATAGCTTCCACGAGGCCCGGCACGTTCAAGCAGCTTGATCGACAATGCCGACCCCAGGATGGACGCGACCACGAAGAGCGTGGTGTTCCATGCGTAGAGATCCAGGCCACCGATGTCCTCCACCACGGTTGGCAACATGGTGGTGGCGATGTAGACGTTGACCGCATGCAGTGCGACCCCGCCCGCCAGGGCAAGTGAGCGCACTGCATTGCGGCCGGACAGGAGATCGCCCCAGCGGGTGCCGGGGACGGCGATGCCTTGCTGTTCCATTTTCGTTCAAACCTATGATTCATGACCTGCAGCCCAGGGTTCACATGCAGGAAAAAGGGAACTGCCTTATAAAACCTCATGTATTGATGAGGTCAAGGAACCCCGGCCATGAAGATCGATGTCAGCGTTCCGCTTTCCGTGGGCGAAGTCGCGCGTCGCAGCGGGGTCAGCATTGCCACCGTGCACTTCTATGAAGCCAAGGGACTGATCCATGGCTGGCGCAACAACGGCAACCAGCGCCGCTACCGCCGCGACGTGCTGCGGCGCATTGCCGTGATCAAGGTCGCACAGCGGGCGGGCGTTCCTTTGGCCACGATCAAGATCGCGCTGGATGATCTTCCAGCCGAACGGGCGCCCAGTTCGAAGGACTGGGCAAGGCTGTCCAGCAACTGGCGCGACATGCTGAACGAGCGCATCCGCAGCCTGGTCCAGCTGCGCGACCAGCTTGACGGCTGCATCGGCTGTGGTTGCCTGTCACTGAAGGACTGTCCGTTGCGAAACCCTGGCGACCAGTTGTCACAACGCGGCGACGGCGCCGTCTTGCTTGAATCGGACGACGGCAACCGGAATGGGTCATGATCCATTGCTGCACGCGGCACTGACTGGAACATCGCACAATGAGGCGGCATCCTCCGTCCGTGTTGCTGCCCACTATCTACAGAAGGACCTGCGATGAGAACCGTGATCATCACCTCTGCCCTGCTCCTGGCTGCTTGTGCCGCGACCCCGGCTGCGCACGCGGCTGCACCCGCCATCGCGCCGCCCGGCACCGCAACACTCGAAGCCCTGCTGGCCTGCAAGGCAGGCTCGACCTTCAGCGAAGCCGAGGCCATCGATGCCCTGCAGGCAGCCGGCCTGGCCAGAAAGCCTGGCGGCACGTTCGAGCCGGAAACCACGCCGGTCGCCCTGTTCGGCGGTACCGTCACCCATGCCGACGTGAATGTCGCCGAGGGCGAGAAGAGCATCTTCGTCTACTTGAACGGTGTCGACCCCAAGCGCCTGGCCAAGACCTGGTCGGTGACCACGGTCAACGAATACGCCAACACCGAAGCACCGTCTTACGTGAAGCGCATCGACAAGCACCACACCCTGCACGTGATTGCCGGTGATGATTACGAAGGCTATTCCGCTGCCGTGAAGTGCCAGATCACACCGTGACTGCCTGACCCGCGCTAGAGCCAGCGCCGTACCCGCTGGCGGAAGGCTGCGTATGCCCCCGGAAAGCGGGCCGACAGTGCCCGCTCTTCCGGCATGATCTGCCATCGGTTGATGTACAGCACGAACAGCGGCACGGCCAGCAGCGCGGCGAGGTTCTGCAGGTACAGCATGGCACCTGCCAGGATAGTGGCCTGGCCCAGGTACATCGGATTGCGCGTGTAGCGGTACACGCCGTGCGTGACCAGCACGCTCGACGTCGCTGGCCGCAGGGGGTTGACCGTGGTGCCCACGCGCCGGAAGGCCAGCTTCGGCAGCAGGTTCAATACCACGCCGAAGGCCATCACCAGACCCGCAAGCACCTCCGGCACGGGTAGCTGCAGCGCCCCGCCCGGCTGCCATCGGCTGCCCATGTAGCCGATGGCGGCGCACAACAGCATCACAAGAGGCGGAGGAACACGGGTCTCAAGCCATCGCATCGCAGCCCCGCATTCATCCTGTTCACCCCAGTGTCACACGGAAATGCCTGAATCGCCCGGTTGGCGGCATTTCCGCGCTCCAAACCGACCGCCCGGTATCTTCCGCTTTGACATGCCGACCGCTAGAGTGGCGCCACCGCGCAGGAGGATCGTATGGCAACCACGGGCTTGGGCTTCATCGGCCGCACGACCCTCATCATCACCGTGCTGCTCACCCTGGGCGGCTGTGCGACGTTGCGCCAGTTCGGGCCGTCGGTGCAGGTGGCCTCGGTCACCCCCGGCCAGTACATCGCCCTGAAACGCGGCGACATCCTGACCACCGGCAAGCTCAGTTCGGCCACCATGGAGACGCTGCGCGTCGCCGGCCTCGACGAAGGCGTCTGCGCCAAGCCAGGCCTGCCCTGCATCGAGGCCATGGAAGGCAGCATCGTGGTGCGCGAGGAGGACAAGCGCTCAAGCCTGGCCGAACTGTGGCTGCAGTATGCGATGACCTTGCCCGCGCCCAAGCGCGAGTACTCCACGTCAGGCCGTGCCAAGAGCGCGATCACCGAACTGGATGCGGACTTCCAGCCGCGCCTGGACGCGTGGATGCAGGTCGCGCGGCAGGCCTACGCCTACCTGTTCTTCACCGAGCGCACGGCCAACCAGCGCGGTTTCGAAGACCGCCAGACCCAGGTGCGCGACTACTACAACCTGGCCGTGCAGGAAGCCTCGGTACAGTTGTACAACGCCTATGCCACCGGGCGCGTGCATGGTGAAGCCAGCCACTTCCAGCTGGGCCGCTGGACGTTCGTGCTGGCGCCGTCGGGCCAAGCATCACCGCTGGATACGCGTACGCCCACCGAACTGGTACCGGCAGCCTCGCTGTCGTTCACCGGCACGCTGCGCAGCGTGCATCGCCGCGATGGCTTCGGTGCCGAACTCGTGGCCGTGATGGATGATCCCGCCGCCGCTACGGCCACCACGCCGCCGGCCACCACAGCCGCCGCGCGGGCCACCACGCCCGTCACGCAGAGCTGGAGCGAGATGCCGTCGCCATCGATGACGGTGCTGCTGCGCTTCTCCGGAAAGAACCTGTGGGAAGTACTGCACGACGACGAGCCGGAACTGGAGATCCACGATCCCTACCAGGTCACGGAAGTCACCCTGCATGGGCAGCAGGTGCCATTGGCCGCGAACTTCACCGCAGGCTACGCACTGTGGCTGGCGCGCTCCAATTTCAGCCACCAATCGCTGCGTTCGCTGTTCGGTGGCAAGGGCGGCATCGACACGCCGCATCTGTACATGATGCAGCCCTACGACCCGAACCGCCGCGTGCTGCTGATGATCCATGGCCTGGCCAGCAGCCCGGAAGCCTGGGTCAACGTCGCCAACGAGCTGATGCGCGACGACGAGATCCGCCAGGACTTCCAGATCTGGCAGTTCTACTACCCGACCAACATGCCCATCGCGATGAGCCACGATGCGATGCGCCATACGCTGGATGAGGTGTTCAAGCACTTCGACCCCAGCGGCAAGGCGCAGGCCTCTCATGACATGGTGCTGGTCGGGCACAGCATGGGTGGGGTGATCTCACGGCTGATGGTGTCTTCTTCCGGCGACCACCTGGTAGAGACCCTGCTGGCGACCGCACAGATGACGCCTGCGCAGCAGGAGCTGCTGCGCACCAAGGGCGCGCCGGTGCTGACCTTCCTGCCGGAACCGGAAGTATCGCGCGTGGTGTTCATTGCCACGCCGCACCGCGGTACCGATGTGGCGAGCACCCGCCTCGGCCGCTGGATCGGCCGCCTGGTACGGCTGCCACTGACCGTCCTGGAGGACGTGGCCACCATCGCCAACGACGGCAAGATCGATCGCAACGACGGCAAGCACGGCTACCAGATGAACAGCATCCAGAACCTGGACAAGGACGATCCCTTCGTGCGCGCCGTGGCCGACCTGCCGATGGCACCGAAGGTGCGTTACCACTCGATCATCGCGCGCGCCAAGGCAGATGGTCCGCTGGAAAAGACCGACGACGGGCTGGTGCCCTACTGGAGCTCGCACCTTCCGCACGCGGATTCGGAGAAGGTGATCGTGTCCGGGCACAGCGTGCAGGAAGCCACGCCGGCCATCGTCGAACTGCGGCGGATCCTGCATGAAGACATGCAACAGCACGGCGCCGTGGTGAAATAGCAGGGGGCGAATGAGGGGAAAACCCTCATCGCCTGTACGCATCCGCCCTTCTATGCTGGCTCCACTACCCCACTGGAGGTCCGCATGAACACGCAAGAGCCCAGCCGCCACCCCAGCCCCGATCCGGCCGAGCGCGACGCCTTCTTCCCGTCGCCGTACTCGCTGTCACAGTTCACATCGGCGAAGAGCGACCTGTCCGGCGCCGACTATCCCGACGCGCGCCGCGATGGCCGCTGGAAGGTGCTGATGATCGCTGCGGACGAACGCTATCTGCCCACCGCCAACGGCCACCTGTTCTCCACCGGCAACCATCCGGTGGAAACCCTGCTGCCGATGTACCACCTGGACAAGGCCGGCTTCGACATCGATGTGGCCACGCTGTCCGGCAACGCCGCCAAGTTCGAGTGGTGGGCGTTCCCGCATGAGGACAAGGAGATCGGCGGACTGTACGACCGCTACGAAGCCCGCTTCCGCCAGCCACTGCCGTTGGATGAGGTGGTGGCAGGCCTCGATGCCGCGTCGGACTATGCAGCCGTGTTCATTCCCGGTGGCCACGGCGCCCTCATCGGACTGCCGCAGAGTCGCGCGGTAAAGGCGGCCCTGCACTGGGCGATGGCCGAGCAACGTCACATCATCACCCTCTGCCACGGCCCGGCCGCATTGCTGGCCGCAGGCGTTGACGAGGCCGACGGTGGTTCGCTGTTCCGCGGCTACCGCATCCGTGCCTTCCCCGATGCGATGGACCGGCAGACGCCGGAGATCGGCTACATGCCCGGGCAGCTGCCGTGGTTCTTCGGTGAGCGCCTGGCGCAGCAGGGCGTGCAGATCGTCAACGACGGCATCGATGGCAGCGTGCTGCAGGACCGCCTGTTGCTGACCGGCGACAGCCCGCTGGCCGGCAATGCGCTGGGCAAGCTGGCCGCGCGCACGCTGCTCGACGCATTGGCCGGGCGCTGACTGGCGTGAGCGATCTGGTGCAGGCGTTGCTGGAACTGGAACGCGCCCGCTCACTGAGTGCGGTGGGCGCGGTACTACGCGGCATCTCTGCACCGCTGGGCTACGACCGCGTGCTGGTGTTCGCCACCGGCACGGGGTTGGAACGCGGTACCCAGCGCGTGTACTGGATCGAGGGCGACTGGTTCGGCGACGGCAGCACTACCGACCTCGCGCGCTACCTGCACGCCTGTCCGGTCAATCGCCACGTTCTGGACAGTGACGCGCCGTTCTTCTGGAGCAAGCGCCAGGGCGTTCGCGGCGAACGCTATCAGGTGGTAAAGCAGCCACGTGGTGAAGGCCTGCACGGTCTGCAGGTGCCGGTGTTCGGCACCACAGGGCTGGAAGGCGCGATCAGTTTTGCCGGGACAGCGATCGATGCATCGGCCAGCGCGCGACTGCTGCTGGATGCTGCTGCAGCTGCAGCATTCCGTGCCGCACGCCGGCTTTCCGAGACGCCCACCGAGCTTTCCGGAAGTGCGTTGAGCACGCGCGAACGCGAGGTGCTGCGCTGGGTCGCCGCCGGCCGTCGCCAAGCGGAAATCGCGGCCACGCTGGGACTTTCCGCCCGTACGGTGGAGAATCATCTGCGACGCGCGCGCCAGCGCCTGGGCGTGGCAACCACCGCGCAGGCGGTGCGTGCTGCCAGTCGGCGCGGCGAGATCGAGGACTGATCCGGGCAAGACACTTCCGGCGCTCTGATTCGCGTGTTACACACGCCATGCGCATGTGCGCGATTGCAGAAAGCAAGGACGATGCTTATGAAACTGCAACTGGCCGCGATGGCCGCGTTGGTGATGGCAACGGCAACCCTGGCTCCGGTGGCGGACGCCAATGCCGGGGGACCGAAAGAAAATGTTTCGTGCGTGCCGGTGAAAGTGGACCACAACCGGGTCCACCAGCACTGCACTGAAACCTACACCGATGAATTCGGCAACGTGTACGAAGCCGAGTACTGGATCGACGAGTACGGCAACCCTTACCTGCGCGACTGAGCCGGCAGGGGACTGCGCCGGGCCGCCCGCCGGGCCGGCGCGCATGCAGCGGCTGCCACTCGGGCGCATGCTCTACCGGGGGGTAGTTGCACGACACCGCGCAGATGCGCGATTGCAGACACAAGGATGATGCCCATGAAACTGCACCTGGCCTCGATGGCCGCACTGGCCGTAGCCTTCGCTGGAATGATGTCGAGCGGCAACGCCAACGCCGGGGTAACCAGCCCACCCGGCAGCGTGACGCGCTGCGAACCATTTGAAGTGGAGCGCTACCGCATCCACCAGCATTGCATCGTGACCATGCCCGATGCGGACGGCGAGATTTTCCTCACCGAGTACTGGATCGACGAATACGGCAACCCGTATCTGATGTAATCCTCATCGACAAGGAGTGTGGGAATGAGACTGCATAAAGGCGTATCGGTGTGTTCGCTTGCCACCGTGCTGGCCGTGCTGATGCTGGCCCCCGTCGCCACCACAACGGCTGCCGAGGTCATCGAGGTCCAGGAAGAGTGTGTGCCCTTCCGCATCGCTGGCAACGTGTTCCACCAGCGCTGCACGTCGTACGTGGTCTACGACGACGGCTCCCGCGAAGTCACCAGTCATTACAACCGTGACGAGAACGGGATGATCTACGACCCCTGATCGCGCCCCCGCGATCCGCCGGGCGGGACCTTCACCGCCCGCCCGGCATCTTCCATCCGCCCATCCCGGCATATCGCCGACCCCACCGTCCATGGCATGCTTCATGAAACCGTTTTCATGGAATGGAGGGATTCCACGATGTTGTCGCGTTTCCGTCGCCCTGCGCTGTGTGCGCTGCTGGCGCTTGCTCTGCCTGCCGTCGCCTGGGCTGCTGCGCCGGCGCCACTGAAAGTGATGTCGTTCAATGTCCGTACCCCGGCCGATACCGAACCGGGCAAGCGCTGGCCGGACCGTCGCGATGCCATGGCCAAGGTCATCCTCGATGCACACCCGGCCGTGATCGGCACGCAGGAGCTGGTGAAGGAACAGGCCGACTTCCTGTCCGGGCATCTGCCCGGCTACCGCTGGTTCGGTGAAGGCCGCCGCGGTGGCAGCGGCGATGAACACATGGGCGTGTTCTACGACAGCAAGGTGCTGGCCATCGAGGAATCCGGCAACTTCTGGTTATCCGATACGCCCGAAGTACCCGGCAGCATCAGCTGGGGCAACCTGTACCCGCGCATGGTCACCTGGGCCCTGTTCCGGCGCCTGGACGATGGCCGCCGTTTCTACTTCATGAATACCCACCTGCCCTATCGCGACGAGGACGAACCGCGCAGGGTGAAGGGTGCCGAGCTGATCGGCAAGCGCCTGCAAGCCCTGCCTGCCGACCTACCAGTGGTCCTGACCGGTGACTTCAACAGCGAGCCCGGCGGTGACACCTACAAGGCGTTCACCCGCCTGCTGCAGGACACACGCACGCAGGTGAAGGCACCGCAGGGACCACGCCTGACCTTCCACGACTTCACCGGCAAGGCCACCGTGCAGCTGGACTGGGTGCTGGTGCGCGGCTTCCATGCCCGCAGTTTCCTCACCGATGACCGCCGCATCGACGGCGTGCTGCCGTCGGATCACTTCCCGCTGGTGGTCGAGCTGGACTGGCCTAAGCACTGAATCTCCGCGGCCGCCGTGGCTACCGCGGCGGCTGCCGCGACAACAGCCGGTACAACGCCAGGTGCTGGTTGCGCGCCTGGCAGATGCGGGCGCCGACAGCAAGGAACACGGCAACGCCGATCAGGCCCAGCCCCAGCATCGGATCAGGCAGTCGCAGGAAACCGATCGCAGCGGCCATCGTCGCCAGCACCAGCAGCACAACGACCGCCACCGAAAGGCCCGCGCCGGGTGGCCCCGGGTCGCCAAACAGCATGCGCTGGGTATCCCGCCTGTCATCACTCATCGTCTTTACTCCCTGGAATCTGCCCCACTAGTTACACGGCGGACACGGCTTCCGGCAGAGTCAGAAACGTCACGACTGTGACAACGTCCACAGCACACGCCGCGCTACCCTGCCCCCGTTCCCGAACTGTGGAGAAAGGCATGGCACACCAGAGCCGCCTGGCCGGTTTCATCATCGATTGCGAGGGCATTCCCGCCGACGAAGGTGCCCGCTTCTGGTCCGCCGCGCTCGGCCTGCAGGCGCAGCCCGCCTATGCCGAAGACGGCGCCGAGTACGCCGACCTGCAGGGCGCGCCCGCAGGCCTGAACGTGGAGGTGCAACGCGTCAATCATCCTTCACGGGTGCACCTGGACATCGAGAGCGACGACATCGACGCCGAGGCCGACCGCCTGGAGAAGCTCGGCGCGCGGCGGATAGGCTTCGTCAAACGCTGGTGGGTGATGGAAGCACCGACCGGCCATCGCTTCTGCATCGTGCGCATGCGCGAGCGCGAGACACCAGCCAATCACTGGCCCTGAAAGAAGAAAGGGACGGAAGCCACTGCTTCCGTCCCCTGCGCTTACTGCACCTGCGCCACACTCGCCGGCTGCGGTGATTGACCCCAACCACCCAGCGCCTTGTACACCCCCACCACGCTGACGTTGACCTCGGACTCGGCCGCGGCCAACGCATCATCGGCTGCCAGCTGCGTACGCTGCGCATCCAGCAGGGTCAGGAAGTCCTCCGAGCCCTCGCGATAGCGGATCTGCGCCAGCGACTCGGCACGGCGTGCCGCCTGCGCCTGCTCGACCACGATCGCCAGCCGCGCCTGCTGCTTGGAATAGCGGGTCAGCGCGTTCTCGGTGTCTTCCAGTGCCAGCAGCACCGTCTGCTCATACTGTGCTGCCACGCCTTCGGCCTCGGCCTTGCTGGCACGCAGGCGTGCACGTACGGTGCCGAAATCGAAGGCCGCCCAGCTCAGCGACGGCGTCAGCGACCAGGCCTTGTTGTTGCCATTGACCAGGCCACTGGCATCGCCACCGAGGAAGCCGACGAATCCGGACAGCGACAGCCGCGGGAACAGATCCGCCGTGGCCACGCCCACCCGCGCGGTAGCGGCGGCAAGACGACGCTCGGCCACGCGCACGTCGGCGCGTTGGCGCAGCAGCTCGCGGGTATCGCCCAGCGGCAGCGCCTTGGCGAATGCCGGCACTTCGTGCGGCGCAAGCATGGCGGTCAGCGTTTCCGGACGCTGGCCCAGCAGAACCGCCAGGCGGTTGCGCGACTGCGTTTCGGCCACTTCCAGTAGCGGAATGTCGGCCTCGATGGCCTTCAGCCGGGCACGACTGCTCTGCACGTCCAGCTCGCTGCCGGCGCCCAGCTCCCAGCGTGCCTCGGTCAGCTTCTGCGTCTCGCGCAGATTGACCAGGGTGTGCTGGGCCACGGCGATGCGCTTCTGTGTGCCGCGCAGCTCGAAGTAGTTGCGTGCCACTTCGGCGGCGACCAGTACCTGTGCGTCGGCCAGGTTGGCCTGCTCGGCGTCGAGGTCGGCACGCGCGGCTTCTGCAGCACGGCGCTTGCGGCCGAACAGATCCAGCTCCCAGCCCGCATCGAAGCCGAGCTGGTAGCTTTCACTGAACACCCGCTGCCCACCCAGCTGCGGATCGGGTTGCTTGCGGCGATCGTAGCTACCGCCCGCGGTAACGTGGGGCGCCTGGTCGAAGCGGCTTTCGACGAACACCGCGCGGGCCTGGCTGACGCGGGCCACGGCCACGCGCAGGTCCAGGTTGTCCGACAGTGCGCCGTGCACCAGCTCTTCCAGCACCGGATCATCGAACTGCGCCCACCAGCTGGCCACCGGCGAGGTGGTGCTGAACACCGGCTGCTGCGCACCCTGCAGCACCACCGGATCCTGCACCGGCGCCTTGTAGTTCGGGCCGACGCTGACACAGCCCGCCAGCACCAGGCTGGAGACGGCCATCGCCAACGTGCGGATCACCATGGCAGCACCTCGCCCAGGTAAGTGAAGCTGCCGTTCGGGCCTTCATGGCCGATCAGTGCCATCTGCACGCTGGAACGCGCGCCTTCGCTGATCTCAATCTCGCCGTGGCCGCCGTTCATATCGGTTTTCACGTAACCCGGATGCACGGTATTGACCTTGATCTGGGTGCTGCGCAGTTCATGCGCCAGCGCCAGCGTCCAGCTGTTCACCGCTGCCTTGGAGGCGTTGTACGCGGGGATCTTGAAATCGTAGATGCCCGAGGTCGGATCAGCGTGCAGGGTCTGCGAGCCGAGCATGCTCGAAACGTTGACGATGCGCCCGGACTTGGCCTGCCTGACCAGTGGCAGGAAGGCCTGGGTCACCGCAACCAGTGCGTACACGTTGGTGTCGAAAGTGCGCTTCCAGGTATCCAGCGACTGTTCGGACGGGGCTTGCGCCGGGTTCTCGATCATGATGCCGGCGTTGTTGACCAGGATGTCCAGGCGCCCATGGCGCTGGCGTACCTGCTCGACCGCTTCGGCGATGCTGGCTGCATCGGTCACGTCCAGCTGGATGGCTTCCACCGGCAGGCCCTCGGCCTGCAGCTTCAGCGCCTGCTCTACGGCGGTCTCGCGCTTGCGGCCGGCCAGCAACGTATGCACGCCGGCCTGGGCCAGCTGGCGCACGGTCTCGGCGCCGATGCCGCGGGTGGCGCCGGTGACCAGCGCGATCTTGTTCTGATGAGAGTTCATGGATTCTTGCCTCGTGAGGGGGAAGCCGCCGCCGGCCAGCGACCGGCGGCGACGGGGTTCCATGTCAGTGGTGGATGGTCGGCTCGCCGTGCTGCACCAGCTGGCCACCACCGTTGCGGGTGACGAACTTGCGCAGGGCCACGTAGAACACCGGGGTGAGGAACAGGCCGAACAGGGTCACGCCCAGCATGCCGGCGAACACGGTGATACCGGTCACCGAGCGCACCTCGGCACCTGCACCGTGCGACAGCACCAGCGGTACGGTGCCGGCGATGAACGCGATGGAGGTCATCACGATCGGGCGCAGGCGCAGGCGGCAGGCTTCCAGCGCAGCTTCAACGATACCCTTGCCGCCCATCTCCAGCTCTCTGGCAAATTCGACGATCAGGATCGCGTTCTTGCACGCCAGGCCCATCAGCACCACCAGGCCGACCTGCACGAACACGTTGTTGTCACCACCGGTCAGCCACACGCCGAACAGCGCGGACAGCAGGGTCATCGGCACGATCAGGATCACCGCCAGCGGCAGCGACCAGCTCTCGTACAGCGCGGCCAGCACCAGGAAGGCCAGCATGATCGCCACCGGGAACACGATGAAGGCGGCCTTGCCCTGGGTTGCCTGCTGGTAGCTCAGGTCGGTCCATTCGGTGGTCATGCCCACCGGCAGCACCTTGCCGGCGATCTCGGTCAGCTTGTTCATCGCCTCGGCCGAAGACAGCAGGCGCGGGTCGGCTTCACCGGCCAGATCCGCCGCCGGATAGCCATTGAAGCGCAGCACCGGGTCCGGGCCGAAGGTCTGCTTGATGGTGACCATCGAACCGATCGGCACCATCTCGCCGCGGTCATTGCGGGTACGCAGCTTGCCGATGTCCTCGACCGTTTCGCGGTACGGACCGTCCGCCTGCGCGATGACCTGCCAGGTACGGCCGAACTGGTTGAAGTCGTTGACGTAGGCCGAGCCGAGGTAGGTCTGCAGCGTGTCGAACAGTTCGGTGAGCTGCACGCCCTGTGCCTTGGCCTTGACGCGGTCGACCTCGGCATCCAGCTGCGGCACATTGGCCTGGTAGCTGGAAATCGGGAAGGCCATGCCCGGCGTCTGCGCAACGGTGCCCTGCATCGCCTGTACAGCATTCTGCAGCGCGCCGTAACCCAGGTTGCCACGGTCCTCGATGAACATCTGGTAGCCGTTGCCGTTGCCCAGGCCGAGGATCGGCGGCGGCATCATCGAGAAGGCGAAGCCTTCCTGCAGACCGGCGATCTTCTGGTTGATCTCGGCGTTGATCTGCGCGGCGGTACGGCCATGGCGCTCGGCGAACGGCTTGAGCGGAATGAACGCCACACCGGTGTTCGGCGTGTTGGTGAACTGCAGCGCGTTCAAACCCGGGAACGAGATGGTGTGGGCCACGCCATCGGTTTCCTGGGCGATCTTGGCGACCTTGCGCAGCATTTCATCGGTACGCGCGATCGACGAACCTTCCGGCAACTTCACACCCGCGATCAGGTACAGCTTGTCCTGGGTCGGGATGAAGCCCGGCGGCACCAGCTTGAAGATCACACCGGTACCGACCAGCAGGATCGCGTAGACCACGAACACCGCACCACGACGGCCGAGGATGCGAGCAACGCCACGCTCGTACTTCTCCGAACTGGACTTGAAGAAGCGGTTGAACGGACGGAACACCCAGCCGAACAGGCGGTCGATCAAGCGGCTCGGGCCGTCCTTCGGCGCTCCATGGGCCTTCAGCAGGCGCGCGGCCAGGGCCGGCGACAGGGTCAGCGAGTTGATCGCCGAGATCACCGTGGAGATGGCGATGGTGACCGCGAACTGCTTGTAGAACTGGCCAGTGACACCCGACAGGAAGGCCATCGGCACGAACACGGCACACAGCACCAGCGCGATCGCGATGATCGGGCCGGACACCTCACGCATGGCCTGGTGGGCCGCGGCGGTGGGCGACAGGCCTTCTTCGATGTTGCGCTCGACGTTCTCCACCACCACGATCGCGTCATCGACCACGATGCCGATCGCCAGCACCAGGCCGAACAGGCTCAGCGTGTTGATCGAGAAGCCCAGCAGGTACAGCGCGGCGAAAGTACCGACCACCGACACCGGCACCGCGATCAGCGGAATGATCGACGCACGCCAGGTCTGCAGGAACAGGATCACCACCAGCACCACCAGCGCGATCGCTTCCAGCAGCGTGGAGACCACGGCCTTGATCGAGTCGCGCACGAAGATGGTGGTGTCATACACGGCTTCGTACTTCACGTCGGCCGGCATGGTCTTCTGCATCTCGTCCATCGTCGAGATGACCTGGTCACGGATCTCCAGTGCATTGGCACCCGGCGACTGGAAGATACCGATACCCACCGCGTTCTTGCCGTCCAGCTGCGAACGCAGGGTGTAGTCACCGGCACCCAGTTCCAGGCGGGCCACATCGGCCAGGCGCACGATCTCGCCATCAACACCGCTCTTGAGCACGATGTCGCCGAATTCCTTTTCAGTCTTCAAGCGGCCCTGGGCATTGATCAGGGTCAGGAACTGGCTGTTCGGCAACGGTTCGGCACCGAGCTGGCCGGCCGAAACCTGTACGTTCTGCTCACGCATCGCGCGCACCACGTCGCTGGCGGTCAGGCCGCGCGAGGCGACCTTGTCCGGGTCCAGCCAGGCGCGCATGGCGTAGTCACCACCACCGAAGATCTGCGCGTCACCCACGCCCGGAATACGCGCCAGCGCATCCTTGACGTGCAGACGGGCGTAGTTGCGCAGGTACAGGGTGTCGTACTTGCCGTTCGGCGAGGTCAGATGCACCACCATCAGGAAGGTCGGTGACTGCTTCTGCGTGGTCACGCCCTGCCGGCGCACGTCCTCGGGCAGGCGCGCCTGCGCCTGCGCCACGCGGTTCTGCACCTTCACCGCCGCCGCGTCCGGGTCGGTGCCCGGGCGGAAGGTGACGGTCATCTGCAGCACACCGTCCGAGCCGGCGACCGACTTCAGGTACATCATGCCTTCGACGCCGTTGATCGCCTCTTCAAGCGGGGTGGCGACGGTCTCGGCAATGACCTTGGGGTTGGCGCCCGGATACACCGTGCGCACGACCACCGACGGCGGCACCACTTCGGGGTACTCGCTGATCGGCAGGATTGGAATCGTGATCAGGCCTGCGGCGAAGATCACGATCGACAGCACCGCCGCGAAGATCGGCCTGTCGATGAAGAAACGGGAAAAGTCCATGGAGGAATTCCTGGGAAAGGCGTTCGGCGGGCAACAGCCTCCCCGCCCCTCGCCGAGATGACGAAGGCAGGGAAGGCTGCTGCTGGCGCCGGCAGCTAAGCGGGGACGCGGATCAGGAGACGGCGGATCAGTGGTTCAGCGCGGCGGTGGCATCGCGGCCCGGTGCCGGTGGCGCAGCCTGCGGCTGCATCGCCACGGCCTTGGCCTGCACCGGCATGCCCGGCATGAAGACCTTCTGCACGCCGTCGATGATCACCTTGTCACCGGCGGCCAGGCCGTGCTCGACGATGCGCAGGCCTTCAGCGGTGCGGCCAAGCTGGATGTCGCGGCGCTGGGCCTTGCCATCCTTGTCGACCACGTACACGTACTTGCGGTCCTGGTCGGTCAGCACGGCCTTGTCGTCGATCAGCAGCGCCTGGAACTGGCCGCTGCCGAGCAGCTGCACGCGGGCGAACAGGCCCGGGGTGAACTGGCGATCGGCGTTGTCCAGCAGCGCGCGGACGCGGATGGTGCCGGTGCTGCGCGCCACCTGGTTGTCGAGGAAGTCGACCTTGCCCGCATGCGGGTAGCCCTCTTCGCCCGACAGGCCGACCTTCACCGGCAGTTCGCTGTCACGCTCGCTCGGGCGCTCGCCCTTGCGTGCCATCTGTGCGTAGCGCAGGAAGGTGCTTTCGTCGGCATCGAAGTAGACGAACACGGTATCCAGCGAGACCAGCGTGGTCA
The DNA here is from genome assembly GCF_051983905.1 of Stenotrophomonas sp. STK17_22. Lineage (NCBI taxonomy): Bacteria > Pseudomonadati > Pseudomonadota > Gammaproteobacteria > Lysobacterales > Lysobacteraceae > Stenotrophomonas > Stenotrophomonas sp. STK17_22. The sequence goes on along the minus strand of NZ_CP197010.1, from coordinate 1,873,744 downwards.
GCACGCTGGCGCTGTCGCCGGCGGTGACCAGGTTGCCGGCGGTGACCATCGCGCGGCCGGCGCGGCCGTCGATCGGTGCGCGCACCTTGGTGAACTCCAGGTTGAGGCGGGCCGCATCCAGCGCAGCCTGCGCCGCCTGCACGGCGGCACCGGATTGGTCGGCGGCAGCGCGACGCTGCTCGGCGGTCTCGGTGGAGATCGCCTGCTGCTCGGACAGCCGCTTGGCACGCTCGGACTCGCTGCGGGCCAGGGTGGCCTGGGTGCGGGCGCGGGCCAGCTCGGCGGCGGCACGATCGTATTCGGCCTGGTAGCTGCGCGCGTCGATGGTGAAGAGCACTTCGCCCTTCTTCACTTCCTGGCCTTCGACGTAGTTGACCTTGTCGATATAGCCGGACACGCGCGGGCGCAGTTCAACGCTCTGTACCGCTTCGACGCGGCCGCTGAACTCGTCCCACTGGCTGACCTGCTTGACCAGCACCGGCGCGGCGCTGACCTGCGGCGGCGGCGGTGCACCGGCTTCTTCGGCATGGCCGCCGCTGCAGGCTGCAAGCACGGCCGCGGCGAGGATCGACACGCCGACCATCGCGATGCGATGGCCGAAACGATGTGGGGTGGTGTTGGGGGAAGTCATGGCATGCATCCGTACGGAGGGGTGGTACAGCTATATGAGAAGGTGTTGCGAAAATCGGCGGCGCATACTGCGACCTCAACCTTGGTCGAGGTCAAGCGACGCCAGCGGTGTCGCGCCAAAGCGGAGGAACTTCCAGGTGCAGCAGGCCGCGCGGCAGTTCGGCATCACTGCTGTCGCAACGGACGATGGCGCGGTTGTCGCGACACCCATCGAGCAGCGAGACCACGCGGCGACCGACCAGCAGCGAGCTGGGCCACTCGATGCAGGCGTTGGCCGCGTTGGCCGGGGTACACACCGGGCTGCAGACTTCCAGCATCTGCGCGCGCACGCCGATCGCCTGCGCTTCCTGGTGCACCACCTGCGCGTACATGCGCATCGCCGCGGCGGTGATCGAGCTTTCGCCGTAACCGGCCCACGGCTTGACTGCGGCCGGGCTGCCGATCATCACGTAGCGGCGCGCGTGTACGTTGTCCTGCAGCAGCGGCAGCAGGTGGCGCACCGCGTGCACGTGCGGCATCAGGTCGGCCTGCAGCGCGCCGAGCAGTTCGTCGCCGTTGCGGTCGACCACGCGGCCGCGACGGTAGGGGCCGCCCATCGCGGCGATCACTGCAGCCAACGGACGCGGCCGCTGCGCGATGCGTTCGGCCAGCGCACGTGCCGAGCCGTCATCGCTGAGCGAACCCAGCACGGTTTCCAGGCCCGGCTCATCGGCGAACTGCTCATGCAGCGCCGCCAGCCGGCCCGGATCGCGCCCGACCACCAGCACCGGGCTGCCGGCCTCCAGCAGGGCGCCGACCACGCCCTGGCCCACGGCGCCGGTGCCGCCGAGGACCAGAACTTCGGGCGTCAGTATCCCATTCACGGGACATTTCCTCCCAAATCCGGGATAGTCCCAATTCGACGCAGTCGATCGCCCTTGTGCGGGACCAGGCGGATGACGCCGCCACGCTGCTGACGCATGGGCGCGGTAAACTCACGAAAGTCCTTGTGTACCAAGGAACTCGGACGGGCTTCGACGGTCATCGCCAGGTCCAGGGTGTTCTGGCCGGCGTTCCGGAGTCGGGCAAGAATGTTGCGCAGGCTCATGGCGGACGGGCTCCAATTAACGAATGGCGCCACGATAGACCTCAAACCTTTACTTGATTAGTCCTGATTAAGGGGAATAATCATCCCGCTCCCGGTCCAATCGTTCTGTCACGATTGTCCCATCCCCGACGTCCAGGATCCCCGACCATGTCCCACGATCTCAACGAGACGCTGATCTTCGTCAAAGTGGTCGAGCAAGGCAGTTTCATTGCCGCTGCCAAATCGCTCGGCCTGCCCAAGACCACGGTCAGCCGCAAAGTGCAGGAGCTGGAAACGCGCCTGGGCGCGCGCCTGCTGCACCGGACCACCCGCCGTCTCGGCCTGACCGAAGCCGGCTCGATCTACCACGAGCATTGCCAACGCATCGCGCGCGAGCTGGAAGAAGCCGAGAGCGCGGTGAGCCAGTTGCAGTCCGGCCCGCGCGGCTGGCTGCGCTTCACCGTGCCCTACTCGATCGGCATCACCTGGATCGCCCCGCTGCTGGGCCAGTTCCATGCGCAGTATCCAGAGATCCGCCTGGACATGCATATGGGCAACGAGAAGCTGGACCTGATCGCCGGTGAGGCGGATCTGGCGCTGCGTGTCGGTGCCCTGCCCGATTCCAACCTGGTCGCGCGCAAGCTCGGCAGCCTGCGCACGCAGGTGTTCGCCAGCCCGGCCTACATCGAGCGCTATGGCGAGCCGCTGCATCCGGAAGAGCTGCAGTTCCATCGCATCCTGGCAATGCGCAAGCCGTACCACACCGGCAATTCGCCGCGCTTCACCTGGCAGCTGGGCGAGAACGGCGGTGAGCTGCGTGACTTCCCGGTCACCCCGCTGATGACCGCCAACGACATGTCTGCGTTGAATGGTGCACTGGTGTGTGGCGAAGGCCTGCTGCTGACCGGTGATGTGATGGCCAAGCCGTTCGTCGAGTCAGGCATGGTACGGCGCGTGCTGGCCGGCTGGACCGGCCCGGAAGTGGACTTCAACGCCGTGTTCGCCGGTGGCCGCCTGGTCTCGCCGAAGGTGCGTGCGTTCGTCGATTTCCTGGTGGAAAAGCTCAACTTCGACGCCAACTACATGCTGGCGCAGTGCCCGGGTGCGAAGCTGGCGCAGCAGCAGAAGGAAAAGGAAGACGCCGCGCTGGAGAGCAGCGGCAAGCGCATCCTGGAGAAGGTCGCCGCTTCGGCGGCATGACCGAGGGTATCCACGCATGGCGTGGATCTACCCGGGCCACGATGCCGCTTTCTGCAGAGTCGAGCCATGCTCGACTGCTTTTCGAACGGCGCCGGCCAAGGTCGGCATCTATCAGAAGAGGTAGTCGAGCATGGCTTGTATGTTCCTCCCGGCTCCTACGGGGTATGTAGGAGCCAGGGTGGAGGGACCGTCAACATGTTATCTGCGGGTACCAGCCGACAGACGAGTCGAGCGATCCCCATCCCGCACCTTAACGTCGATAAAGGATCTAGCGGCCTTTGAGGACCGCCGATGTAGGCAAGCCAACGTGGTGCGGTACCACCCCAGCCCTTCAACAATAGCTGGGAGTTGCGCAGATGTCAGATCGTTTCGCCGTCGGTATTGATGCCGATTCACGGACCCTGGTGGTGGCCTGCCACGGCACCAAAGGCAGCGCCCGCATCGCCAATTCAGCGTCGGCCATCACTAAGTGGCTGTCCGCTCTGCCGGCCAGGTCTCGCATTGGAGTGGAGGCAACCAATCGCTACCACGAACTTGTGGTTCAAGCTGCCCAGAAGGCCGGTCATGCCGTCTTTGTGCTCAATCCGCGCGACATCAAACATTACGCCAAGAGCGTGGCCTCCCGCGGCAAAACCGACTCAGGTGACGCGCAGATCATTGCGCGTTACATCGCCAAGGAAGCCGACAATCTGCACGAGCATGTCGCCCGTTCGCCTGCGCAGGAGCAGCTACATGTGCTGCTGCAGCAACGTGACAGCCTGGTCCGGAGCAAGGCGAAGTTGAACCTCTCACTAGGCGTGGGGGCATCGGAGTCGGCCATCTTTGGGCGCATCTTCGGTGGTCTGAAAGAGGCCATTGCCATGCTCGACCAACAGATTCAGCAACTGTGCCGCAGCGGCGAACAGCGCGAGCTGTATCGGCGGATCATGACCATCCCGGGGATCGGGCCGACGGTGGCGGCCTTCGTCACCCATCACATCACCCGGTGGCCGCTGGCCAGCTCAGACGCTTGGGTGGCCTGCACCGGTCTGGATCCGCGACCCAACGAATCCGGCGCACGAATCGGCCGCCGCCGTTTGTCCAAGCGAGGCAACGCCGGCCTGCGTCAAATCCTCTACATGGCGGCCATGGGCCTGACCCGATCCAAAGGCGGCAAGCCTCTCTACCTAGCCATCCGCGAGCGCGGACACAGCAGCACCGCCAGCTTCAACATTCTGGCCAGAAAGCTGGCCAGGATCGCTTGGGGCGTCTTCAAGAGCGGTCGGGACTTTGACCCGGCCATGCTGAAAGTGGGTCAAGCCTGCTTCCAGCAGGCTTGACCACGAACATAGGATCTCGACTCTACAGGGGCGATCGGCGTGCCGAGCAACGCTCGGCACCCACAAAAATGCCGCCTGCAAGGGCGGCACTTTCGTTCCGGCCGATGGCCGGACCGGCTCAAGCAGTAACGCTATGCGTTACTGCTTGAGCGGAATCACGCGGATTTCGACGCGACGGTTCTTGGCACGGCCGGCATCGGTACTGTTGTCGGCAATCGGATACGACTTGCCGGCGCCCAGCGTTTCGATGCGCACGCTCTGCACGCCCTGGCCGATCAGGTACTGCGCCACCGAGTCGGCGCGTTCCTTCGACAGGCGGTTGTTGACCGCGTCGCTGCCGATGCTGTCGGTGTGGCCGACCACTTCGATCATGGTCTGGTTGTAGTCACGCAGGGTGCCTGCCACGCCGTTGAGCGAACCGTAGAACTGCGGCTTCAGGGTCGACTTGCCGAAATCGAAGGTGATGCCGTCCGGCAGGTTCAGCATGATGTTGTCGCCCTGGCGCTGCACATCGATGCCGGTGTTGGCGGTGCGCTCGCGCAGTGCGCGTTCCTGGCGATCCTGGTACTGGCCGACGGCAGCGCCGCTGAGCGCGCCGATACCGGCACCGATCAGCGCGTGCTGACGACGTTCGGTAGCGCTGTCGCCGGTCAGCAGGCCGGCGGCCACACCAATCGCGGTGCCGATCAGCGCATTGCGGCCGGTGCGGTTCTGCTGCTCGGTCGGGTTGCCGTACTGGTCACTCTGCACGTAGGAGCCGCCGGTGGCGCAGGCCGACAGGACGGCCGCACTCATCAGGGCCAGTGCGACGTTGCGGGTGGTGTTGCGGATCATGTGGTTCTCCTTGGTTTCCGGTCGGGCCGGCGGCTTGCGGGCGCAGAGAGAATAAACAGCCCAATGCGATGTCGGGATGATGATGCGACCCGGCGACAGGGCCACGTTCAGCTAACTGACTGGATCGCTCAACCCGCGCTTTACCCTGCCCCCGTCTGCCGGTAGGCGGCCAGCGCGGCGTCCCGACCGGCCGCCAGGTCCACCAACGGGGTGCGCGGATAGCCGGGGGCATGCGCGGCCAGCAGCAGTGGATGCTGCCACGGTGCGAAGCGCGCCTTCACCGGCAGCGCGGCCAGTTCGGGCACCCAACGACTGATGTAACGGGCCTGCGGATCGAACTTTTCGGCCTGGGTCACCGGGTTGAACACGCGGAAATACGGCGCGGCATCGGCGCCGGTCCCGGCCACCCATTGCCAGCCCATCGTGTTGTTGGCCAGGTCGGCATCGACCAGGGTGTCCCAGAACCAGCGCGCGCCATGCAGCCAGTGCGCGCGCAGGTGCTTGCACAGGTAGCTGGCCACGATCATCCGCACCCGGTTGTGCATGTAGCCGGTGTGCCACAGCTCGCGCAGGCCGGCATCGACGATCGGCACGCCGGTGTTGCCGCGTTGCCAGTCGTGCAGCTGCGCTGTGCTCGGCATGGCCCATGGGAAGCGATCGAAGCGCGGGTTGAGGTTGTCGGTCGGCGTCTTCGGGAAGTGATGCAGCAGGTGGTACGCAAAATCACGCCAGCCGAGCTGCCGCAGGTAGCCATCGATGTCGGCGTCAGTGCCTGCACTGCGCAGCCCCTCCAGCGCATGGGCGATGCGCCACGGCGCGATCTCGCCGAAATGCAGGTGCGGTGACATCCGCGAAGTGCCCACGCGATCCGGCAGGTCGCGCTGCTCGCGGTAACCGCGCAGTGCGCCGTCCTCGAACACGGACAGTGCCTCCAGCGCACCAGCCTCACCCGGCTGCCAGTGCTCCCAGAAGCCGGCATCCCAGTCCAACGTGGGCACCAGCCGCAGCTCGTCCAATGCGAGGCCGTCGACCGAGTGCGCGGTCAGTGCCTTCGGCGCGGCACTCAGCGTCGGCAGGCGCCAATGACTGAGTACGTTGCGCCAGTACGGAGTGAACACCTTGTACGGCTGCCCCTGCTGGGTGGCAATGTCCCAGGGTTCGAACAGCAGGCTGCCATTGCAGCTCTGCGCGTCGATGCCCTGCTCACGCAGCGTGCGCTTGATGGTGGCATCGCGAGGCTGGGTGGCCGGCTCGTACTTGCGGTTCCAGTACACCGCCTCTGCGCCGGTCTGCTCGATCAGCAATTGGAGGGCCGGCAGGCTGTCACCGCTGCGCAGCACCAGCGACGAACCGCGCGCGTGCAGGTCAGCGTCCAAGGCACCCAGTGAACGGTGGCGCCACGCATCGGAGGCCGCGCCAGGCACCCACTCGCCTTCCTCGTGCGGCGCATGGATGTAGACCGGCACCACGTCGTGACCTGCGTCCAGCGCGGCCTGCAGGGCCGGATTGTCCTGCAGCCGCAGATCACGGCGGAACCATACCAACGCTACCGACACATGCACCGCCTTCGTTGTGGAAGGCGCACATCATAGCCAGCGGCGGTGAAGGAGATGCGCGCAGGCGGCCATCCACCATGGCGTGTATCTACTGCCTGAACCGCTCCATCGCTTCGCTGATCAGCGCACGCGCCTCAGCGGCGTTGCCCCAACCGTTGAGCTGCACCGGGTTGCGACCGGCCGGCAGGTCCTTGTAGACCCGGAAGAACGCCTCGATGCGCTGGCGCTCGACCTCCGGCAGATCCGCCAGGTCACGGACGTTGGCATAGGTCGGATCGACCTTGTCGGTCGGCACGCCGATGATCTTCTCGTCGTGCTCGCCGCCATCGATCATTTTCAGATAACCGATCGGCCGGAAACGCACGATTACCCCTGGATGCAGGGGCTCGCGGGTCAGCACCAGCGCATCCAGCGGATCGTTGTCGCCGGCCAGCGTGCGCGGCATCGAGCCGTAGTTGGCCGGATAGGCGACCGGCATCGACTGGAAGCGGTCCACATGCACCAGACCGTCTTCCTTGATCTCGTACTTGGTGAAGCTGCCGGCCGGAATCTCCACCGCCAGATTCACTTCCTGCGGGGCCTGCTTCGGCTGGGCCACCAGGAACGGATGCAGCACGGTATCGGCAGCGGTCACCGCACTGGCCAGCAACAGCAGGGCTGCGCCGATGGCAGCGAGAGGAACGATGCGGCGGGGCGTGGTCATCGGCGCCTCCTCATTCCCAGCAGCGGTCGGCGCGACCCTTGGCGGTCTGCGCACGCGGGCAGTCGCGCGGTGCGATGCGGCCTTCGGTCAACTCCGTGCGTTGCTTTGCGCCCTTGGCATCGCGGCGCAGTTCGAAGGCGTCGTAGAGGCGCCCGGTCACGGTGCGCGCTTCGTAGCGCAGGTGCTGCGGATCGATGTTCAGCACCTGGAACAGCTGGGTGTCCTCGGCTACTGGATCCATCGTCTTCCGTGCCTCGTCGGAAAGGCGGTACTGCTTCGGCCCGGCCACGGTCACCACGTACTGCGGCGTAGCAGCCTGCCCTTCGCCACGACGGCCATAGGTATGATCGTGGCCCTGCAGCACCAGATCGACGTTGTGGCGGCGTACCACCGGCAGCAGCACGTCACGCAGCGCAGCGTTCTCGCGCCCTTCGCGCGGCGAGTAGAACGGCTGGTGCAGCAGCACGATGGTCCACGGCTGCGGGTTGCCGGTCAGGACCGTGTCCAGCCACTGTGCCTGCGCCTTGGCGGTGCCGAGGTCGAGCGCCGAGGTGCCATCGACCACGGCCACGCGCACGCCCTGCGCATCGAACCAGTAGCTGGTCTGCTGCGCGGCGCTGGCACCATTGCCCGGCAGCGCGAAGGTCACCGGCCAGTGCCAGCCCAGCACACGGCGCTCCTGCGGGGTGTCCTCGAATTCCTCGAAGTACTCATGATTGCCGATCGCCGGGGCCACCAGCGTTTCCTGCGCCAGCCAGCCGGTGGCGGCAAACCACTCGCCCCATTCGCTGTCGTCCATGTTGTCGCCGCCGCTGACCAGGTCGCCGGCGAACAGGCTCATGCGCGCCTGCGGCGCAGCCTTCTGCGCGGCACGCACCACGCGGCTGACATGGCTGACGTTCTTGTTCTGGGTATCACCGAAGTACAGCAGGGTCAGCGGCTGGTCGGCGCCGGCCAGCGTGCGCAGCTGGTTCCAGGCGCTCCAGCTGCCATTGCCCTGCACGCGGTAGACGTACTGGGTGTCCGGCTGCAGGCCGCCGATGTCGGCACGATGATGGTGCGACACCCCGTTCTCGGTGTGCAGCACGCGGGTCGTCGCACGCACCTGGCGGATGCCCTCGATGGCGGGCGAATCTGCGGCCAGCGCGATCTCCAGCAGTGGCGCCTGCACGCTGCCATCGGTACGCCAGGCCACGGCAAAACCGTGGCTGGGATCAGCCGAGGGCGAGGCAACGATACGGTCCGGCACCGATGTCGCTGCATAGTGGCGGCTACCCTCCGGCACCTGGGTATTCGGTTCGGCCGCCGCGAACGACAGCGACGGCAGCGCCAGCAGCAGGCCCAGCGCCAACGTACGCATCACACACTGGCCGCTCATGCGCCACACTCCAGCGGCAGCGCGAGCTGCTTGGCGATGCTCTCCCAGTCGAAGGCCACCACGCCCTGGTCGTCATGCACCGCATACAACGCACCGTGCGGGAAGCGCGCGCTGGGCTGCTGCATCATCCAGATGCCATCGGTGTTGGCCACGGTGTTGCCCTGGAACGCGCCGACCGGCTTCAGCGTGTGCCGGTCGAACAGGTGGAACACGCTGCGCTGCTTGCCCTGCTCGGTGGTGATCCACCAGCCGTCCTTGCCACAGGTGCGCAGGGTCACGCCTTCGGCCTGTGCCTTGAACACGTCGCGGCCGAAGGTGGTGCCGGTGAAGCGTCCGGCCAGGGTGTAGACCTTGAACTCACTGGCGTAGCTCTCGTCCTCTTCGGCGATCAGCAGCCGGTCGCTCTCGGGGTCGCCCCAGATCGACTCGACCACGCGCAGCGCACCGGCTTCGGTGGTATCGCCGATGCTGGCCTCCAGCTTCGCCTCGACCTTGGCGCCGTCGCGGGTCACGTGGTACTGGCGCACGCGCTTGTCCAGCTCGGCCAGCGGCGGCAGGATGTCACGCCCCTGCGCATCCTCGCCGTTGTCCCAGGAGTCGGTGACGTAGACGCTGTAGCCATCGGCACGGCGGTCGACCCACAGCCCGTACGGCTTGCGCAGGTCGTCCGCAGCGAACGTCGCCAGCGGCGTGAAGTCCGGCAGGCTCAGCACCTGCACGCGGTGATTGTCGCGCTCCACGATCCACAGCAGGTCGTCGGTCACCGCGATGCCGTTTGGGCGGTCGAACTGCCCCGGTGCGGTGCCGCTGCTGCCGACGTCACGCAGATGCTGCCCAGTGCTGCCGTCGTAGACCACCAGCTTGTCGGTGGCCTTGGCGGTGGCGATCAGCCACAGCGCGCCGTCCGGCGCGCGCCAGGCCGCCGGCGAGTCGATGTTGTCGGCCGGGGTCATCGGGGAAAGGAAGGCTTCGGCGATGGTGGTCACCACGCGCTCGCCGCTGGCGGCCGGCGCGACCGGATCGTTGCCGGTGGCCGGCGTACAGCCGGCGACCAGCGTGGCCGCCAGCGCGGCGGCCAGGACAGTGAGGCCACGCCCCATCACAGCGCCACCTTCAGGCCCAGCGCATAGGTGCGGCCGTACTCTTCCATCTGAAGGGTGCGCGAACGCGTGCCCTGGTACAGCTCAAGCGGCTTGTCCAGCAGGTTCTGCGCTTCGAAATAGACGCTCACGCGCGGGGTGAACTTGTAGTCCAGCGAGAAGTCGAGCTGGGTGTTGGGTGCCACATAGATGTCGAATGCGCGCCCCTTGCCGATGCTGTCCAGGTACTCGCTGCGGTACACCGCCGCCAGGCGCGTGCTTACGCCGTATTTTTCATAGCCGATGTGCGCGCTGTAGACATGCTTGGAGGCGCGCGGCAGTGTGAAATCCTCGCCTGCACGGTCCTTGATGCCGGCATCGAATTTGGTATCCAGCCAGGTGCCACTGGCACCGACCAGCAGGCCATCCAGGCCGTCCGGCAGGAAGGCCAGCTGCTGCTGCCAGTTGAATTCCGCACCGCGCACGGTGGCCTTGCGGCCATTGATCGGCTGGGTCACGTCGAAGCCGCCATAAGCGGGATCATTGGTCCGCACCATTTGCACGATGTAGCCATCGATCGACTTGTGGAACAGGCCAAGTGAAACGATACCGGTGCTGCCGATGTACTTCTCCACCGACAGGTCGATGTTCTTCGACTCGTACGGATCCAGTTCCGGATTACCCAGGCGCACTTCCTCGTCGCCGCGGCTGTAGCCCACGCGTGGCGAGACATCGCCGAAGGAAGGACGCGATACGGTCTTGTTGGCCGAGGCGCGCAGTACCCAGTCATCGGCCGCGTCGTAGCGCAGGTGCAGGCCCGGCAGCACGTTGGTGTAGCTGCTGTTGGCCACCCGCGGGGTGACGGTGAAGCTGCGCCCGTTGGCGGCCACGTCCACCTGGTTGCCGATCGCCTTGAACTGGGTGTTTTCCACGCGCACACCGCCGATGATGCGCAGCGCGCCCACGTCCCAGGTGCCCATCGCATAGCTGGCGAAGATGTCTTCGCTGGCCACGTAGTCCTCTTCCAGCGATGTCATCGCGTTGCCACCGGCATCCTGGGGACGGGCGCTGTACTGGCCGCCATTGGCCGCCCAGAAGGCACGCATCGCGGCCGAATCCATGCCGTCACCGAGGTTGCCGTGGCGGTGCTCCGGCGAGGAGGTGCTCCAGCTCGACAGCGCCACCTTCGGGCCGACACGCAGTTCGCGCTCGTCCACATTCACGTCGCGGTCGCGCCAGCGACCCAGCAGGCCGAATTTGATGCTGCTGCTGTCGCCGTCGAAGCGTACGTTGACCTGCGCGCTGTGTTCCTTGTCGTTGACCTGCTTGGGCGAGAGCACGAAGCGGTCGAACGCGTAGTTGCTGTTGTCCAGCCACTGCGGGTTGTCGAAGCTGTAGCTGGGCAGGCGGCTGCGCTGGTCGAGGGTGCCATTGAAGGCCTTGCCATCAAGCTTGAAACGGGCCTCCATCTCGTCGTTCACGCGCTCTTCGGTGCGGGTGTAGCCGATCCGGTAATCGACCACGGCGTTGGTCAGCTTGTTCTCGCCACCGAGACTGGCCGCGAAGGTGTTCTCCTTCTTGGTGCGGTAGCGCATGCGCTTGTCGATGGAATCTTTCGGCATTCCATCCAAGCGGTACTGGTCGGTGCCGGTCTTGACCATCTTCGCGTCGTCGAAGTTGAAGATCACGCGCTGGCGGGTCTCCGCATCGTCGAACTGGCTGTACAGCGTGCGCAGGTAGTACTTGCTGTCTTCATTCGGGCGCCAGTCGAGGTTGAGGTTGGCACCGATGCGCTTGCGCTCGATCTCGTACTTGCGGTGCTGCAGGTTGATCGCGGTGACATCGCCGGGGACGGCATCGTCCTCGCCGTCATACTCCACTTCGGTGTTGTCCGACTCGAACCTGCGCTTCTGGTAGTTCACGCCCAGCGCCACGCCGAAGGTGTCGTTGAACACTTCGCTGTAGTTGAATGCAGCCTTGGGGCTGGTCTCACCGGACAACTGCTGGTGGCTGCCTTCGATCTTGCCACGCAGGCTGCGACCGTTGCGGTCGAAGGCCGAGGCCGACTCCACGAGCACGGCGCCACCAATGGCATCACCCGGCATGTCCGGGGTCGGCGACTTGACCACGCGCAGGCGCTCGGTGGAATCGGACGGAATCACATCCAGCGGTGCGGCACGGCTGGAATCTTCCGGCGTACCGATGGCGATGCCGTCCACGCTGACGCTGTTGAGGTTGGCATCCAGGCCGCGGATGACCACAAAGCGCCCTTCGCCCTGGTCGCGGGTCACGCTGATGCCCGGCAGTCGCTGCAGCGACTCGGCCACGTTCTTGTCCGGGTACTGGCCCAGTGCATCGGAGGACACGGCGTCTTCGATCGCATCACTGCTGCGCTTGAGGTCAACCGCGCGGATCTGTGATTCGAGCTGGGCGCGCACTTCGATGCGGTCCAGGTCGACCGCGTCGGACGCCACGGCGCCGGTGGCGGCTACCGCCTGCTGCCCGGCGGCCTGCAGCGGGGCTGCGGCCCCCATCGCCAGGGTCAGGGTGATGGCAACGGCCAACGGAGTCTTGATATGCACTGGGAATCCCCATTCCTGTTAAGAATGGGTCTGCACGGTATGTCCGCAAGGTTGCATGGCCGTGACATGCGCCTGCACATTTCGAGTAACGCCGCTCCGGGCCAGGTTTGGGTTCGGCCCGCCAATCCGGCAAAATGGCGCCCTCTCTCCATTTCCCCCTTCCGACCATGAAGATCGTCGAAGTGCGCCACCCGCTGGTGCAGCACAAGATCGGACTGATGCGCAACGCTGCGCTCAGCACCAAGGATTTCCGCGAACTGGCCAACGAGCTGGGTACGCTGCTGGCCTACGAGGCCACCGCCGACCTGGACACCGAGCCGCACACCCTGCCCGGCTGGGCCGGCCCGGTCACCGTGCAGCGCATTGCGGGCGCCAAGATCACCGTGGTGCCGATCCTGCGCGCCGGCCTGGGCATGCTCAGCGGCGTGCTGTCGCTGATCCCGGCGGCCCGTGTCAGCGTGGTCGGCCTGCAGCGCGATGAGGAAACCCTGCAGCCGGTGCCCTACTTCGAGCGCCTGACCGGGCGCCTGGAAGAGCGCGACGCGCTGATCCTGGACCCTATGCTGGCCACCGGCGGCACCCTGATCGCCACCATCGACATGCTCAAGCGTGCCGGCGCCCGCCGCATCAAGGGCATCTTCCTGGTCGCCGCGCCGGAAGGCATCGAGGCGGTCAAGGCCGTGCACCCGGACGTGGAGATCTACACCGCGGCCATCGATGCCCAGCTCAACGACAAGGGTTACATCCTGCCGGGCCTGGGCGACGCCGGTGACCGCATCTTCGGTACCCGCGTCGGCTGATCCGACGAATCGGGGTCAGAGAGCTTTCGCCGCGAAAGGGGTCTGACCCCAACAGCGCAGGCCATCGCGGCCGCGTTGCGATTCTTCACGTGCTCTTGGCGCCGGGAAGCGAATGCTCCGCGCACCCGCCCCCCTTGGAGCTCCCGATGAAAGCCTCTTTCCTGCTGGCCGCCGTCCTGCTGGTCGGCCTGCCCCTGGCTGCCAATGCCACCACTCCGCAGCAGCAGCGCATGGCCGAATGTTCGGCCAAGAACAAGGGGCTGAAGGGCGATGCCTACAAGACTGCACAGAGCTCCTGCCTCAGCGGCCACGCCGCCGACGCCAAGCCGGTCAATACGCAGCAGGAACGCATGCGCAAGTGCAACGCTGACGCGGGCGCCAAAAAGCTGGCCGGTGATGCGCGCAAGACCTTCATGAGCAGCTGCCTGAAGGCGTCGTAATGGTCGCATCCGGATGAAACGCCATCCACGCATGGCGTGGATATACCGTCATCAGTAAAAGGCCGGGCATTGCCCGGCCATGCCGTTACCCCAGGGCGCGCGCCTTCAGCTCACCCTGCTCGTGCAGGGTCACGAATCGCCCCTTGTCATCCCTGCCAAGCTGCGCCAATGCCACCTGCGGGTCGTGGGTGAAGAACAGCCGCACGTTGCGCGCCAGCTTGTCTTCCAGGAACTGCCGCTTCTCGTCGATCAGCAGCTCGGCATTGCGGTCATAGCCCATGGTGATCGGCACGTGTACCCATGAGCGGCCCGGGATCAGGTCGGCACAGAACACCACGCCACCATGCGCACTTTCGCCTGCATGCGCGTGACCGACGATCTCGGCCAGCATCAGCCCCGGTGTATGCCCGTCGCTGTAACTGAAGCGCACGCTGCGGCCGAGCGCCTTCGAGTACTCCCCGTCCACCACTTCCAGCCGGCCACTGGCCTGCAGCAGGCCCGGCAGTTCCGGAATGAAGCTGGCGCGATCGCGCGGGTGTGGCTGCACGGCGCGCTGCCAATGCTGTGCGCCGACCACATAGGTTGCGTTGGGGAACAGCAGCTCGGGCTCACGCCCTTCGCTCCATGCCGCCAGCAGGCCACCGGCATGATCGAAGTGCAGGTGGCTGAGCACCACCACGTCGATATCCTCGTGCTCGAAGCCGGCTTCGCGCAGCGAATCGATCAGCACGTGCTGGCTTTCCTGCACGCCGTAGCGCTCGCGCATGCGCGGATCGAAGAACGCGCCGATACCGGTTTCAAACAGCACCGTCTTGCCTTCCAGCGGGCTGGCAAGCAGCGCACGGCAGGCCAGCTCGATGCGATTGAGCTCGTCCGGTGCCGCCCATTTTTCCCACAACGCGCGCGGCGCGTTGCCGAACATCGCGCCGCCATCGAGGCGCTGCGAGTTTCCACGAATAGACCAGAGTTTCATGTGTCGATTATCGGCGCCGGCTCGTTAAATAATCGCTAGAAGGGAAACAGAAAACCCCGCCGGCAAAGGCGGGGTTTCGATAATCAGCCGGATTGCCGGCCAGCAGCCGGCACCACCGGATCAGTGTGCCGGCACCACCTGGGCACTGCCCACCGGGTTGCGCGGGTCACTGCCACCGAACAGCTTGTTGGCCCTGCGGTCCCATTCCACGGTCTGCAGGTTGCCCCACACGTGGCTGGAACCGCGGCCACCCACGGCGACATTGCCCGGCAGGTCGATCTTGTGGCCCATCGCCTGCAGCTGCTTCACCGTCGCCGCGTCGAACGCATCGTCCTCGGCTTCGATCAGGTCCGGCAGCCACTGGTGGTGGTAGCGCGGCAGTGCGGCAACCTGCTGCGCATCCAGGCCGTCGTCGTAGCCGAGGATGCCCAGCAGCACCATGGTGATGATGCGGCTGCCACCCGGGGTGCCCAGCACCACCACCTTGTCGGCGTTCTCCATGAAGGTCGGCGTCATCGAGCTGAGCATGCGCTTGCCCGGCTTCGGCGCATTGGCTTCATAGCCCATCACGCCGAACGCATTGGGCGTGCCCGGCTTCAGCGCGAAGTCGTCCATCTCGTTGTTCAGCAGCACGCCGGTGCCCTTGGGAATCAGCCCCGAGCCGTACAGCAGGTTGACGGTCTGGGTGGCGCCGACGCGGTTGCCGTCGCGGTCGATGATCGAGAAGTGCGTGGTCTCGTCGTCTTCCAGCGGCGTCGGGTTGCCCGACAGCAGGTCGCTGGGCGTGGCCTTCTCCGGATGGATGGTCGCCCGCAGGCCCTGTGCATAGTCCTTGCTGGTCAGCACCTTCTGCGGGATCTGCACGAAGTCCGGATCGCCGAGGAAGAAGGTGCGGTCGCGGTAGGCGCGACGCATCGACTCCACCACCAGGTGGGTGCGGTGCGCCGGGTCCATCTTCTTGATATCCCAGCCTTCCAGGATCTGCAGCATGCTGGCCAGCGCGATGCCACCGGACGACGGCGGCGGCGCGGTGGTGATCTTCCAGCCGTTGTAGTTGAACACGATCGGCTCGCGCTGCTTCACGCGGTAACCGGCCAGCTCTTCAGCGGTCCACTTGCCGCCGGCCTGCTTCACGCCGGCCAGCAACAGCGTTCCGGTCTGGCCCTTGTAGAAGCCATCGAAGCCACCTGCGGCCAGGCGCTCCAGCGTCTGTGCCAGCTCCGGCTGCTTGAACAGGTCACCGCTGGCGATCGGCTTGCCGTTGCGCAGGTAGACCTCGCGCGTTCCGGGATAGCGATCCATCACTTCACGGCGCGAGGCATAGCCCTTGGCCATGCGGTCATACACCGGGAAGCCTTCGCGCGCGATGCGGATGGCCGGCTGCAGCGAGGCCGCCAATGGCAGCTTGCCGTGCTTGGCCGACAGCTCGACCAGCGCCGCAGGCAGGCCCGGGATACCGGCCGACCAGGCGCCATTGACCGAGCGGTCACGGTCGAGGTTGCCCTGCTTGTCGAGGAAGGCCTGCGGGGTCGCAGCGGCCGGTGCGGTCTCGCGCGCATCCAGCATCACATCCTTGCCGGTGGCCGCATCGTGCAGCAGGAAGAAGCCACCACCGCCCAGGCCGGAACTGATCGGCTCGACCACCGCCAGCGTGGACGATACCGCCACCGCGGCATCGAAGGCGTTGCCGCCCTGCGCCAGGATGTCGATGCCCGCCTGGGTGGCCAGCGCATGGCCGCTGGCAATGGCCGCGCCATCGGGGCGCTCGGCACGGGCCGGGCTGTCGGCCCAGGCAATCGGGCTCAGCAGCAGGCCGAGCAGCAACAGGGGGCGGACGATCAGCGTCTTCATTCGGATGGGGGCTCCGCGTAGAGTTCGGGGTGATCGTGCTGCAGCTGGCGCAGCTTGGCCAGCAGCTGGTCTTCCGTTTCCACGATCTCCGGGTCCGGGTCGATGCACTCGACCGGGCAGACGACCACGCACTGTGGCTCGTCGAAATGACCCACGCATTCGGTGCAGCGCGCAGGGTCGATCACGTAGATGGTTTCACCCATCGCAATGGCCTGGTTCGGGCAGGCCGGCTCGCATACGTCGCAGTTGACGCAGAGCTCGTTGATTTTCAGCGACACGGCGATACTCCTCGCCCGCGCCCTGGGACAAAGGACCGGCCAGCGCGGGCGCGCGGGCCGGTCAGGTCATCAGCGGCGCCCTTGCAGGACGCCGCCCGGGCCATGCCGGAGCATGGCCGCCATGGCTCGGTATTACTTGGCTTCGACGAAAATGTACTCGGCACCGGTCGGCTGGATCGCAGCCTGTACGCGGGCGTTGTCGGCCGACTGGCCGATGAAGACGACGCGCACGCCCTTCATCGAATCCGGCGACACGTCCTTGAACACGGCCTGGATCATGTCAGCCATCTTGCCCGAGGCCGACGAACCGAAGGCCAGCATGTTGCCCGGCTGCACGCCACGGGCCACGGCCTGGGTCGCGCTCTCGGTCTGGCGCTCGTACTTGGCCTGGAAGTCCGGGTCCGATTCCGGCGAGAGGTAGTACAGGAACGGGCTGTTGGTGATGTTGCCCATGTTCTGGATCGCCACTTCCTGCAGGTACTTCTTCCAGCCTGCATCGTCGTCCTTGGACGGAGCGACCAGGGCCTGCTTGGCCTCGTCGACCGGAGCGGCCTCTTCCTTCTTGCAGGCGGTGAAGGCCAGGGCCAACGAAGCGATCAGCATCGCGCGCATGGTGGTGTTCATGGGTTTCCTCCCGGAATGGTGCGTGGTGTTGTACGTAATGGGGTGCGGGTACAGCGGGGCTTACGACTGTGCCGACTTCGCTTCGCGGACCTTGCGCAGGGCTTCGAGCACCGCGGCCGGCACGAAGCCGGACACGTCGCCACCCAGGCGCGCGATCTCGCGGACCAGCGAGGACGAAATGAAGCTGTGCTGCTCGGCCGGGGTCAGGAACAGGGTCTCGACCTCGGGGATCAGGTGCCGGTTCATGCTGGCCATCTGGAACTCGTACTCGAAGTCGGACACCGCGCGCAGGCCGCGCAGCAGCACCCCGCCCTGGACCGAACGTACGAAATGCGCCAGCAGGGTATCGAAGCCGATGACCTCGACGTTGCTGTGGTGGGCCAGCGCGCCACGCGCCAGCTGCACGCGCTGCTCCAGCGGCAGCGCCGGGCCCTTGGACGGGCTCTGCGCCACGCCGACCACGACCTTTTCGAACAGCGGCGCGGCACGGCTCACCAGGTCGATGTGACCGTTGGTGATCGGATCGAACGTGCCAGGGTAAACGGCGATGCGGCGGTTGGCCACGGTCATGGGCGGATGCAGATGTTCAGATGAGGTCAAAGTGTAGCAGTGGCGCGGCGGTACAGGGCAAAGCGCACCTCGCGGGTGCCACCCTCGCGGTGCAGCAGCCAGTCCGGCGGCAGCACCGGCACGTGGCCGGCCGGCGATTCCAGGTACAGCCAGGCATCGGCGGCCAAGTGCCGCGGCAGCTGGGCCAGCACGTCCTGCCACAGGCCGTCGGCGAACGGCGGGTCGACGAAGACCAGATCGGCCTGCTGCGCCGGCGCGCCCTGCAGCCAGCGCAGGGCATCGGCCTGCACGACGCTGATCTGGTCGCTGGCCTGCAGCTTGGTCACGGCAGCGGTCAGATTGTGTCCCAGCTGCGCGTCGCGTTCGACCAGGGTGGCGTGGGCGGCACCGCGCGAGACCGCCTCCAGGCCCAGTGCGCCACTGCCGGCGAACAGGTCCAGCACGCGGGCCCCACCGAGCTTGGGCATCAGCCAGTTGAACAGGGTTTCGCGCACACGGTCGCTGCTGGGCCGCAGCCCCGGCAGGGTCGGCACCGGCAGGCGGGTATTGCGCCAGCGCCCGCCGATGATGCGGACCTGGCCTTCATTGCCGCCACGGCCGCTCATCGGCGCCCCCGGCGGGAGGTATTCGAGAATTTCAACATGAGCGGGATTGTAGTTCGGCCGGGCTTTGCCCGGCACCCGTCGAAGCCACGGCAACGGCCGGAGCAACGGCAAAAGCCGGCTATCCGTGGGCCGGCGGGGTGGGTCCGGTTGAGGGGGGCGCTGCAAGTACATCCATGTAAGCTCGGTCGCCGCATCCATGCGGCTCACGCCCCCTCAACCGGACCCACCCCGCCTTCGACAGTTTCCTGCGATCTGTCGAAAGGGCTTTCTGCTCTGGTGGGTGCCGACCGTTGGTCGGCACTGGGTTGGATATCGATGTCTTATGGAAAAATCGTGTCGACCAAGGTCGACACCTACCAACAGCCGCCGTTGCCAGTAGATCCACGCCATGCGTGGATGAATTCATTCGATATCTGACAGATGTGCCGACCAACGGTCGGCCCCCACCAACAGCCGCGTGAACCTGTCAGAGGCGGGGCACTGTGGGTTCGCGGGGTGTGAGCCGCATGGATGCGGCGACCAAGGCTACATGGACGTACTTGCGCCGCCCCCGCGAACCCACAGTGCCCCGCCATCCCACGGAATGCCGCTCTGGCCCTGGCTTTGGCAGTTGCAGTTGCACTGAGCGGGTGCCGGGCGCAGCCCGGCCGACCAACCCCTTGATTTCGGGACAATCAGCCATACCCCTTGGCGAGGCCGCACGCGCTGGCGCGGCATTGCACACGGAGCCTTATCGATGACCGAGACCACCCAGACCGAAACCCTTGGCTTCCAGACCGAAGTCAAGCAGCTGCTGCAACTGATGATCCACTCGCTGTACTCCAACAAGGAGATCTTCCTCCGCGAGCTGGTCTCCAACGCCGCCGACGCCGCCGACAAGCTGCGTTTCGAGGCCCTGACCCAGCCGGCCCTGCTGGAAGGCGACAGCGAGCTGCGCGTGCGCGTCAGCTTCGACCCCACCGCCCACACCATCACCATCGAAGACAACGGTATCGGCATGAGCCGCGCCGAAGCCATCGCCCACCTCGGCACGATCGCAAAGTCCGGCACCGGCGATTTCCTGCGCCAACTGTCCGGCGACCAGAAGAAGGATTCGCAGCTGATCGGCCAGTTCGGCGTCGGCTTCTACAGCGCCTTCATCGTCGCCGACGAAGTGGAAGTGACCTCGCGCCGCGCCGGCCTGGCTGCAGGCGAAGGCGTGCGCTGGACCTCGCGCGGCGAAGGCGATTTCGACGTCGCCACCATCGACAAGGCCGAGCGCGGCACCCGCATCGTGCTGCATCTGAAGGATGGCGAACACGATTTCGCCGATGGCTGGCGCCTGCGCAGCATCCTCAAGAAGTACTCGGACCACATCGGCCTGCCGATCCAGATGCCCAAGGAGGGCGGTGAAGAAGGCGCAGCGGTCGAGTGGGAAACCGTCAACCGCGCCAGCGCACTGTGGACCCGTACGCGCACCGAAATCAGCGATGCCGAGTACACCGAGTTCTACAAGCACGTCGCGCACGATCACAGCGACCCGCTGGCGTGGAGCCACAACAAGGTCGAAGGCAAGCTGGAGTACACCTCGCTGCTGTACGTGCCGGGCCGCGCGCCGTTCGACCTGTACCACCGCGATGCGCCCAAGGGCCTGAAGCTGTACGTGCAGCGCGTGTTCGTGATGGACCAGGCCGAGCAGTTCCTGCCGCTGTACCTGCGCTTCATCAAGGGCGTGGTCGACTCCAACGACCTGTCGCTGAACGTCTCGCGCGAGATCCTGCAGTCCGGCCCGGTCATCGATTCGATGAAGGCGGCGCTGACCAAGCGCTCGCTGGACATGCTGGAAAAGCTGGCCGCCGACAAGCCGGAGCAGTACGCCACGTTCTGGAAGGAATTCGGCCAGGTGCTGAAGGAAGGCCCGGCCGAGGACTACAACAACCGCGAGAAGGTGGCCGGCCTGCTGCGCTTCGCCTCTACCCGTGGCGACGGCGATGCGCAGACCGTGTCGCTGGCCGACTACCTCGGCCGCATGACCGAAGGCCAGGACAAGATCTACTACCTGACCGGCGAGAGCTACAGCCAGGTACGCAACAGCCCGCACCTGGAAGTGTTCCGCAAGAAGGGCGTGGAAGTGCTGCTGCTGACCGACCGCATCGACGAGTGGCTGATGGGCTACCTGACCGATTTCGACGGCAAGGGCTTCGTCGACATCGCCCGTGGTGACCTCGACCTGGGCGCGCTGGAAACCGAAGCGGACAAGCAGGAACAGGAAGCGGCGGCCAAGGACAAGCAGGGCCTGGTCGAGCGCCTGAAGACGGTGCTGGGCGATGACGTGGCCGAAGTGCGCGTCTCGCACCGCCTGACCGATTCGCCGGCGGTGCTGGCCATCGGCGAACAGGACCTGGGCCTGCAGATGCGCCAGATCCTGGAGGCCAGCGGCCAGAAGGTGCCGGAGAGCAAGCCGGTGCTGGAGATCAACCCGGGCCACCCACTGATCGCCAAGCTTGATGCCGAAGCGGATGGCGCGCGCTTCGACGACCTCGGCCGGGTGCTGTTCGACCAGGCTGCGTTGGCCGCCGGTGACAGCCTGAAGGATCCGGGTGCCTATGTGGCGCGCCTGAACAAGCTTCTGCTGGAGCTGTCGGTCTGATCGAGGCGGTGGTCGCCGGGCATGGCCCGGCGCTACCGGGTGCTGGTGGATGCCAACCTTGGTTGGCATTCCTGCTCTGGTAGGTGCCAACCTTGGTTGGCACTGTTGCCCTGGTAGAGGCCAACCTTGGTTGGCGCCCCAAAAGCGTGCCAACCAAGGTTGGCACCTACCAGGGCGGGTCGAGCGTGCCGACCAAGGTTGGCACCCACCAGAGGGCGGCGGTTGGCACCTGCCAAAACGGTGTTGCTCAGGCGTCCCGATCCAGCAGTGAGCCCAGCATCTGGTCCTGGCGACGGATCACCGTGGCGTTGGCGGCAAAGGCCACGACCTCGGCTTTCGCGGCCAGCAGATCACCCAGCGGCGCGCCGGCATTGGCGCCGGTGGGCGCCACCAAAGCCTGCACCCCACCCTGCTCGGTGGTATTGCGCTGCAACTGCAGGTGCTGGGCACCCGGGGTCGCCAGGTTGGCCACGTTGTGCGCGGACACCTGCACGCCCTGCTGGGCCGCGCGCATCCCGCTGAGGGCGATTCCCATCACGTTGTCCATGGCGGTCTCCGGGCCGCACGGCGCAGCCCTCCGGACCGGTTAGCGGCCGGTGGGCCGCCACCTTGAGTCCACATCGGCCGGACAGGCCCGAGTGGTAGCATATCCCTCTGATTTCAGCGCCTTTTGCCAATGCTCAGTTTTTTCCGCCGCAAGAAGCCCCAGGATGCCCCCGCAGCGGAGGCACCCAAGACCCAGCACTACTCGGCTGAAGAGCTGGCGGCGGCATTCCCGTCGGCCGCGCCGGTCGAGGACAGGGAACCAGCGCCGGTAGCTGCGCCGGCCGCACCTGCCCCCGTTGAGCCGCCCCCGGCAGCGGTCGCCCCGGTAACGGTCGAGCCTACCCCGGTGGCTCCCGCTCCGGTGGTCCCGGCCGTCCCGGCACCCATTGCTCCGGCCCCGATCGCGCAGATCGACGTCGCCCCTGTCGTTGCCCCAGCCATCGAGCCGGTGCCTGCGCCACTGCCGGAACCTGCGCCGACCCCGGCACCGGTCTCCGACGACCTGCCTGCGGCTGCCTCGATCGACGCCGTGCCCGCTCCGGCCGGCAAGCCCGGCTGGCGCGAACGCCTGCGCAACAGCGTCATCGCGCGCAGCTTCGGCGGCCTGTTCTCGCGTAACCCCAAGCTCGACGACGACCTGCTGGACGAGCTGGAAACCGCACTGATCACCGCCGACGTCGGCGTGGGCGCCACCACCGACCTGGTCGAGGGCCTGCGCAAGCGCATGAAGTCGCGCGAGTTCGCCGACGCCAATGCGCTGCTGGCCGCGCTGCGCGCCGAGCTGATCGCGATCCTGCAGCCGGTCGCCAAGCCGCTGGTGATCGACCGCAACGCCAAGCCCTTCGTGGTGCTCACCGTCGGCGTCAACGGCGTCGGCAAGACCACCACCATCGGCAAGCTGGCCAAGCGCTTCAAGGATGACGGCCACAGCCTGATGCTGGCCGCCGGCGATACCTTCCGCGCCGCCGCCGTGGCCCAGCTGCAGGCCTGGGGCGAGCGCAACGGCGTGGCCGTGGTCGCGCAGGGGCAGAACGCCGATGCCGCTTCGGTGGCATTCGACGCGCTGCAGGCCGGCAAGGCCCGCGGCACCTCGGTGCTGATCGCCGATACCGCCGGCCGCCTGCACACCCAGTCCGGCCTGATGAACGAGCTGGGCAAGATCCGCCGCGTGCTTGGCAAGATCGACCCCACCGCCCCGCATGAGGTGCTGATGGTGATCGACGGCACCACCGGCCAGAACGCGCTGTCGCAGCTGCGCCAGTTCAATGCCGCGGTGAACGTGACCGGCCTGGTAGTGACCAAGCTGGACGGCACGGCCAAGGGCGGCGTGGTGTTCGCGCTGGCGCGCGAGTTCGGCATTCCGATCCGCTTTGCCGGCATCGGCGAGCGCCCGGAAGACCTGCGCGTGTTCGATCCGGAAGCCTTCGTCGACGCCCTGCTGCCCGAAGCGCTGGGCGCCTGATACAGCGCGCAGCCACGCATGGCGTGGCTCTACTGAAACCGGTAGAGCCACCCCACGGGTGGCTGCCCACCTCCGGAACACCGATGCCCCGCCAGCCGCACGCCAGCGCCAAGACTGCCCGGGAAGACGGTTTCGTCGCCCGCCTGCTGCACTGGTTCGACGACCACGGCCGCCACGACCTGCCCTGGCAGCACCCACGCAGTCCCTACCGGGTCTGGCTGTCGGAAATCATGCTGCAGCAGACCCAGGTGAGTACGGTCATCCCGTATTTCCAGCGGTTCCTGCAGCACTTCCCGACCCTGCCCGACCTTGCCGCAGCCAGCAACGACGCGGTGATGGCGCAGTGGGCCGGGCTCGGCTACTACGCCCGCGCACGCAACCTGCATGCCGCTGCGAAGCGCTGCGTGGAACTGCACGACGGCGACCTGCCGCGTGATTTCGATGCATTGCATGCCCTGCCCGGCATCGGCCGCAGCACCGCCGGCGCGATCCTCAGCCAGGCCTGGAACGACCCGTTCGCGATCCTCGATGGCAACGTCAAGCGCGTGCTCAGCCGTTACCACGGCATCGATGGTTTCCCCGGGCTGCCGGCCATCGAGAAGCAGCTGTGGGCGATCGCCGAGGCGCACGTGGCGCAGGTGCCGGCCGGGCGCATGGCCGACTACACGCAGGCGCAGATGGATCTGGGCGCGACGGTGTGCAGCCGCGCCAAACCGGCCTGCGTGATCTGCCCGCTGCAGGATGACTGCGTGGCACGGCGCGAAGGCCGCACTGCCGAACTGCCAACGCCCAAGCCCAGCAAGACCCTGCCCGAACGCGAAGCAGTGGCCCTGCTGCTGCGCGACGCGCAGCAGCGCGTGCTGCTGCAGAAGCGGCCGGACACCGGCATCTGGGCGCAGCTGTGGACGCTGCCGCAGGCCGACGCCGGCAGCGTGCTGCAGGACTGGTTCGACGTGCACGTTGAAGGTTCGCTGGAAGACGCCGAGGAGCTGCCCGTGCTGCAGCACACCTTCAGCCACTACAAGCTGCATCTGCAGGTATTGTCGCGGCAGGTACACGGACTGCGCGTGGAAGAACCCACGCTGCGCTGGGTCGCCAGCGACGAACTGCACGCGCTGGGCCTGCCGGCACCGATCCGCAAACTGCTCGACGGCGCAACGATCAAGACGCCGAAACGAAATTCCAAGAAACCCCGCAACCACGAGTGAATGCCATGTCCCGAACCGTCTTCTGCCAGTACGAACAACGCGATGCCGAGGGCCTGGACTTCGTGCCCTACCCCGGCGAACTGGGCCAGCGCATCTTCAACAACATCGGCAAGCAGGCCTGGGCTGCGTGGCTGGCGCACCAGACCATGCTGATCAACGAGAACCGCCTGTCGCCGCGCACGCCGGAGCATCGCGCGTTCCTTGAAGGCGAACTGGTCAAGTTCCTGTTCGAGAAGGACGCGGAAAAGCCGGCCGGCTTCACCCCGGAAGCCTGACACACAGGTAGTGCCGGCCGCTGGCCGGCAACCTGGCATCTGCGCGATGCCGGCCAGCGGCCGGCACTACCACGCTATTTCGTGCTTTCCTCGCGCTCCTGCACCTGCGCCTGGCGCAGCTCCTGTTCGGAGGCACGCAGCGCCTTCACGTCCAGTTTGCGGATGCTGTCGATGAAGCACGGCATGCGCGGCCCGCCGGTCGGGTCGCGCACCAGCACTTTGTCGAAACGCGCCGAAACACGGTTCATCTGGCTGGTCAGGCCGATGGCGGTGGCATACGGCAGGTCCTGGCAGGGACCTCTCAATTCCAGCAGGTAGGCTTCGCTGGGACGGGTCCACACCGCCAGCGCGCTGTCGCCCAGCTCGGTCCAGCCATTGAGGCTGCCGAAGAACTGCATGTCGTTCTGCGGCGCGCCGGCATGGGCACGGTACAGGTCAAGTTTCTCGGCAGAGCTGAGCCGGCCGGTGGTCGCGCAGGCGGCCAGCGCCAGGCAGAGTCCGGCCATCAGGATCGGGGTCTTCATGGCGATCTCCTCGGGGAACTGTCGCCATCATGCGCCTGCGCAGACAACGCCGGCGCGAAAGCCAGTACCCCATTCAGCAGCCGGTCGGCGGTCGCCCCAAGCAGGCCCAAGGCTCCGGATTCCGGTAGTCGCCAACCTTGGTTGGCGCTTGCCCTGCAAGAGCAGCCGACCAAGGTCGGCTTCCACCAAAGCGGGCCCGGCGCCTCAGACGTCAGCGTGGGCCAGCGCGTGCAGGCGCCCCTCGCGCAGCTCCAGCACCCGGTCCAGGCGCCGTGCCAGGCTGCGGTCGTGGGTCACCAGCACCAGGCTGGTATGCCGCGCACGATTCAGTTCCAGCATCAGCTCGAACACCGTCGCCGCGGTGCGGTCATCGAGGTTGCCGGTCGGCTCGTCCCCGAGCACGCAGGCCGGATGATTGACCAGCGCACGCGCCACTGCGGCACGCTGGCGTTCGCCACCGGACAGTTCGCCGGGCTTGTGGTCCAGGCGATGGCCAAGGCCGACCGCTTCCAGCAGCGTGGTGGCCCGGCTGCTCGCCTCGGCCACTGCAGTACCGGCCAGCAGCACCGGCATCATCACGTTTTCCAGCGCGGTGAACTCAGGCAGCAGGTGGTGGAACTGATAGACGAAGCCCAGCGCCTGGTTGCGCAGCAGGCCACGCGCGGTGTCCGACAGCGCCGACATGCGCTGGCCGGTCACGTAGACCTCGCCAGCGGTCGGAATATCCAGCCCGCCCAGCAGGTGCAGCAGCGTGCTCTTGCCCGCACCAGAGGCGCCGATGATCGCCACGGTTTCGCCGGCGGTCACGGTCAGGTCCAGGCCATCGAACACCGGGGTCTGCATGCGCCCTTCGGCGTAGGTCTTGCCCAGTGCTTCGGCGCGGATCACTTCATCGCCGCGGTTGAAGACCTTATTCATAACGCAGGGCCTCCGCCGGCTGGGTGCGTGCTGCCCGCCAGGCGGGATACAGGGTGGCCAGGAAGCTCATCAGCAGCGCGACCACGGTGATCGCCACCACGTCGCCGGTCTGCATGTCGGTCGGCAGGCCGGTGATGTAGTAGACGTCCTCCGGCAGCAGCTTGACGTTGAACACGCTCTCGATGGCACCGAGGATGCGTTCCAGGTTGAGGGTCAGGGTGATTCCGCCGATCAGGCCGGCCAGCGTGCCGAAGATGCCGATCAGCGAACCCTGCACCATGAACACCTGCATCACCCCACCCGGGGTCAGGCCCAGCGTGCGCAGGATGGCGATGTCGGCCTGCTTGTCGGTCACCAGCATCACCTGCGAGGACACCAGGTTAAAGGCACCCATCGCGATGATCAGCGACAGCAGGATGCCCATCACCACCTTCTCCATGCGCAGCGAGTGGTAGAGGTTGGCGTTCTGCTGGGTCCAGTCACTCACGCGGTACGCACCGCCAAGGCTCTGCGCCAGGTCCACGCCCACTTCCAGCGAGCGGTCCATGTCGTGCAGTTTCAGGCGCACGCCGGTGGCACCATCGCTGCGCAGCACGCGCTCCAGGTCCTTCATGTTGGCGAAGCCGACGCCGCGGTCGACCTCGTTGTAGCCGGCCTCGAAGATGCCGCTCACGGTAAAGCGTTTCATCCGTGGCACCGCACCGGCAGGCGTGCCCTGCACTTCGGCGAACGTCACCAGCACCTGATCGCCAACGTCCACGCCCAGCCAGATCGCCAGCTCCTTGCCCAGCAGCAGGTTGAAGCTGCCCGGCGTGAGGCTGTCATAGCTGCCCTTGGTGACCTTCTTGTCGATCACCGATACCTTCGGCTCCAGCGCCGGATCGATGCCCTGGATGATCGCGCCCTGCACGCGCGGGCCGCTGATCATCGACTGGATCTCGATGTACGGCGCAGCACCGGCCACGCGCGGGTCCTTGCGGGCCACGTCGACTACGCGCATCCAGTCCGGCATCGGCTCGCCGTCGCGGCTGATGGTGGTGTGCGCGGTCATCTGCAGCAGGCGGCTGCGGATTTCCTTCTGGAAACCGCTCATCACCGCCAAGGTGGTGATCAGCACCGTGACGCCGAGCGCGATGCCCAGGATCGATGCCATCGAGATGAAGGAGATGAAGCCGTTGCGGCGCTTGGCGCGCAGGTAGCGCAGGCCAATGGCCACGGGAATGGGTTTGAACATGCAGGCACGCCGGTCAATTCAGCTTATGGTGCCATCGACCGGGGCCTACGGGAAACGCCACGTGCGGCCACGGCCAGTCGCAGTTCACGTCGCTGCCCGGAATCGAGCACATCCGGCCAGAACAGCAGGCGCCGGCGGCGGCGATCCTCACGCCAGAGCAACAACAGCCATGGACCACGCACGACCAGCTGGGGTGTATCGGCGTCCTGCCCCGCCACCTGCAGCGGCTCGGGCGGTGCCGGCAGAAGCACCTGCACGCGTGGCCTGCGCTGGCGCCAGGCCAGTTCGGCCAACCCGATGACCCAGGCCAGCACCACCGCGGGCATCAGCAACCGTGAAGGCAGATCCGATGCGCGCAGCAGCCAGGGCGCAGCCAGCAGCACCGCCAACTGGGCGGCGGCCTGCAGCCGCGAGGGGCGCCACTCAAGGCTTGAGGGCGAGGATCTTCTGCATGAGGGGGATCGCGTGCGCATGTGGACAGGCCTCATAGCCCATGAACCAGCGCCACAACTTATCGTCCTCGCAGTCGAGCAGGAACAGGAAAACCTCGCGCTCTTCGGTCGGCGCAGTGCTCCATTCGTGGTCCAGGTAGCGACCGAACAGCTGGTCCAGCTCACGCATGCCGCGGCGGCAACGCCAGCGCAGCTTCTTCAGCAGAACGTCTTCTTCCATCATGTTTCTCCAGATACAGCAAAGCCACGCATGGCGTGGCTTTGCTGGGGTGGCACAGCCACGCGTGGCGTGGCTCTACCGGGTACAGCCAGGCCTGATCAGGCGCGGCGTTCCATCATCAGCTTCTTGATCTCGGCGATCGCCAGCGCCGGGTTCAGGCCCTTCGGGCAGGTCCGGGCGCAGTTCATGATGGTGTGGCAGCGGTACAGCTTGAACGGATCTTCCAGATCGTCCAGGCGCGCACCGGTGTCCTCATCGCGCGAGTCGATGATCCAGCGGTAGGCCTGCAGCAGGATCGCCGGGCCCAGGTAACGCTCGCCGTTCCACCAGTAGCTCGGGCAGCTGGTCGAGCAGCAGGCGCACAGGATGCACTCGTACAGGCCGTCCAGCTTCTTGCGGTCTTCCGGCGACTGCAGGCGCTCACGGTCCGGCGGTGCCGGGGTCTGGGTGCGGATCCACGGCTTGATCGAGGCGTACTGCGCGTAGAAGTGGGTCAGGTCCGGAACCAGATCCTTGACCACGTTCATGTGCGGCAGCGGGTAGATCGGCACTTCCTTCTTGCCGCAGTCCGAGATGGCTCGAGTGCAGGCCAGGGTGTTGGTGCCGTCGATGTTCATCGCGCACGAACCACAGATACCTTCGCGGCAGGAGCGGCGGAAGGTCAGGGTCGGGTCGATCTCGTTCTTGATCTTGATCAGGGCGTCCAGGACCATCGGGCCACAGGCGTCCAGATCGACTTCATAGGTATCGGTGCGCGGGTTGCTGTCGTCGTCCGGACTCCAGCGGTAGATCTTGAAGGTGCGCACGTTCTTGCCGCCGTTCTTGACGGGGAAGTGCTTGCCCTTCGTGATCTTGGAATTCTTGGGGAGTGAAAACTCGGCCATGGCTGCTCTCGTTGGCTCAGGCGGCCCGCGCCCGTGGGCGCGGATTGCATGGTAGGCGGGGTCGGATCAGTACACGCGCGGCTTCGGCGGCACTACGGACACGTCGTCGGTCAACGTGTACATGTGCACCGGACGGTAGTCGAAGCTGCACTTGCCCTTCTCGTCGACGCTGACCAGGGTGTGCTTCTGCCAGTTGACGTCGTCGCGGTCCGGATAGTCCTCGTGCGCATGCGCGCCGCGGCTTTCCTTGCGCTGTTCGGCCGAGTTGATCGTCGCCACCGCGTTGAGCAGCAGGTTGTTCAGCTCGTAGGTCTCGATCAGGTCCGAGTTCCAGACCAGCGAACGGTCGGAGACCTTCACGTCCTGGAACGAGTCGAAGATCTTGTCCATCTTCTCGCAGCCTTCCTTCAGCGTCTGGCTGGTGCGGAAGACCGCCGCGTCGGCCTGCATGGTGCGCTGCATGCGATCGCGGATGACCGAGGTCGGGGTATCGCCGTTGGCGTGGCGCAGCTTGTCCAGCAGGCCCAGCGCCTTGTCGCAGGCATCGGCCGGCAGCGGCTTGTGCGACGCGCCCGGCTTGATGGTCTCGGCGCAGCGGTTGGCCACTGCACGACCGAACACCACCAGGTCCAGCAGCGAGTTCGAGCCGAGGCGGTTGGCACCGTGCACCGACACGCAGGCGGCTTCGCCGATCGCGTACAGGCCCGGGATCACCGCATCGGGGTTGTCGCCATCCTTGCGCACCACTTCGCCGTGGTAATTGGTCGGGATGCCACCCATGTTGTAGTGCACGGTCGGGATGACCGGGATCGGCTGCTTGTGCACGTCGACGCCGGCGAAGATGCGGGCGCTTTCTGCGATGCCCGGCAGCTTCTCGTCGATCACGCCCGGGCCGAGGTGGGTCAGGTCGAGCAGGATGTGGTCCTTGTGCTCGCCGACGCCGCGGCCTTCGCGGATCTCGATGGTCATCGAACGGCTGACCACGTCGCGCGAGGCCAGATCCTTGTAGTGCGGTGCGTAACGCTCCATGAAGCGCTCGCCGCTGCTGTTGCGCAGGATGCCGCCTTCACCGCGGACACCCTCGGTGATCAGGCAGCCGGCGCCGTAGATGCCGGTCGGGTGGAACTGCACGAACTCCATGTCCTGCATGGCGATGCCGGCACGCATGGCCAGGCCGCCACCGTCACCGGTGCAGGTGTGCGCCGAGGTGGCGCTGAAGTAGGCACGGCCGTAACCGCCGGTGGCCAGCACCACGCCCTGGGCGCGGAACAGGTGCAGGGTGCCGTCGGACATGTCCAGAGCCAGCACGCCGCGGCAGGCGCCTTCCTCGTCGAAGATCAGGTCGAGCGCGAAGTACTCGATCATGAAGCGCGCATCGTGCTTCAGCGACTGCTGGTACAGGGTGTGCAGCATCGCGTGGCCGGTACGGTCGGCCGCCGCGCAGGTACGCTGCGCCGCCGGGCCTTCGCCGTACTTGGTGGTCATGCCACCGAACGGACGCTGGTAGATCTTGCCTTCGGCGGTGCGCGAGAACGGCACGCCGTAGTGTTCGAGCTCGATGATGGCCGGGATGGCCTCACGGCACATGTATTCGATGGCGTCCTGGTCGCCCAGCCAGTCCGAACCCTTGATGGTGTCGAAGAAGTGGTAGCGCCAGTCGTCCTCGCCCATGTTGGCGAGTGCGGCCGAGATACCGCCCTGGGCGGCAACGGTGTGCGAACGGGTCGGGAAGACCTTGGTCAGGCACACGGTCTGCAGGCCCTTGGCGGCCAGGCCGAACGTGGCGCGCAGGCCGGCGCCGCCGGCGCCGACCACGACCATGTCGTACTTGTGTTCGGTGATCTTGTAAGCGGACATCTAATCTGGATTCCTGTGTTGGTGCCTGGGCTCAGGCAACGCCGAGGGCGATGCGGCCCACCGCAAACACACTGACGATCATGCCGAGCACGGCGACGAACTTCACCGCGGTCTGCAGCACCAGAGCCAGCAGCGATTCGTGGATGTAGTCTTCCAGCACGACCTGCATGCCGAGCTGCGCGTGCCAGAACATGGCGATCAGCAGGCCGATCAGCGGCACCGCATTCCACGGCTTGGCCACGGCAGCGGCGGCAGTCGCGTAATCCGAGCCCAGCAGGCCCAGCACGAAGACCAGGAACCAGATGCCCAGCACCACCAGGGCGGCGGCGGTCAGGCGCTGGTGCACGAAGTGCTCGGTGCCGGTCTTGGCCGAACCGAGGCCGCGCACGTTCTTCAACGGGGTACGGAACTTGCTCACGCGGCACCTCCGAACATCACATAGGCCCACACCAGCAGGGTGATCACCAGGCTGCCGATGACCGAAAGCCAGCTGCTGCGGATGAAGGCGGGGATGCTGAAGCCGATGGCGAAGTCCTGCACCACGTGGCGGATGCCATTGCACAGGTGATAGGCGAACGACCATGTCCACGCGAACAGGAACACGCGGCCATACCAGGCCCCGGCATGGCCGGTGAAGCAGTTCCAGGACTCGGGCCCCATCATCAGGGCCAGCAGGCCGGCAGCGATGATGAGGGCACCAACAGACAGAAAGACGCCAGTGGCTCGATGCAGGATCGAGGTGGCCATCTGAATCTGCCAGCGATACACCTGAAGGTGCGGGGAAAGTGGGCGTTGTCTGGTCGCCATTCGCTGGGCTCGTTGTCTCGGCTGGGCGGCACGTGGCCGCGTTGGCTCAATGCTGATCAGAAATCGATGCAGCGTCCGTTTTTCTCCCAATCGCCATACCGCACCGGATCGAGTCCGCCGCGGCCGCCGAATTCCTCTGCTTTTTCCTGTTCCACGGGCACGGGTGCCGCGGGGACCAGCGGGGCTTCAGATTCGTCGTCGGGAGTGGGGGTTGTTTGGCCTATCATGTTCGGTCTCGCAACGCACAAATTTTAGACCTCGTTCACGTGCCTGACAACCTGCCCCCTGCTTTCGTCGGATATCCGCGCCTGCCCGGCCACCAGCTGCTGAGCCTGCAGGGCCCGGATGCGGCCGTCTTCGCCCACGCTCAGTTCAGCAGCGATGTCACCGCCCTGCCCCTGCTGCACTGGCAGTGGAGCGCCTGGTTGAGCGCCAAGGGCCGCACTCTGGCGGTGTTCCAGCTGCTTCGACTGGCGGACGACCACGTGATGCTGGTGCTGGCCGACGGTGATGCCGATGCGATTGCGTCGCAACTGCAGCGCTTCGTGTTCCGCCGCAAGGTAAAGGTGCAGGTGCGCAGCGATCTGGCCGTGGCCGGTGCGTTCACTGCGCCCGAAGCCGCCAGCGGCGCTGCGATTGCGCAGACCGCAGGTGACGGCTGGGAACTGGACCTGGGCAGCGACGCCCTCCCGCGGACCCTGCGCATTGGCAGCGCCGATGCCTTCGCCGCCGGCAGTGAAGCCGATGAGGCCGCTTTCGCACTGGCCTGGCGCCAGGCCGACCTGCGCTACGGCCTGCCCCGGCTGCAAGAAAGCCAGCGCGAAGTGTGGACCCCGCAGCAGCTGGGGTTGGACCGCCTGAACGGTTACAGCGTGAAGAAGGGCTGCTATCCGGGCCAGGAGATCGTCGCCCGCACCCACTTCCTCGGCAAGGCCAAGCGTGCGGTGCAGCTGCTGCATACCGCGGCACCGGCGCAGGCCGGCGATGGCGTGCAGCAGGATGGCGCAGCGCTGGGCACGATTGCCTGCGTGGCCGGCGACCTGGCACTGGCGGTGCTGCCGCTGGAAGCCAGCGACGCTGATCTGCAGGTGGGTGATGCGATCGCGCAGCGCATGCCGTTGCTGGATGGCCTGGCGCGCTGAGCCCGGTGGATGAAGGAATGGTAGTGCCGGCCGCTGGCCGGCAACCATGCCTGGTTGAGGTTGCCGGCCAGCGGCCTGCACTACCCGTTACAGCCGCTCGCCGGATTCCGGGTTGAAGAAGTGCAGGCCCTGCGGGTGGATCGCCACGCGGATCTGCTCGCCCACCGCCGGCAGCGACTGCGGCGCCACGCGCATGGTCAGCGCGTGCTGGCCACTGCTCAGGTTGACGAAGATCTCGTTGCCGACCGGTTCGATGCCTTCAATGCGTGCGGCAAATGCATGCGCATCATCGGCACTGGCCGGCTGCAGGTGTTCCGGGCGCACGCCCACCGCGATCGGCTTCTGCAGCCACGCCGGATCGATCGTGGCCTGGCCCAGCGGTGCCCGCCATTCGCCGTCGACCACGGTCACGCCGCCGGCATCGCCCTGCAGCGTGCCACGCAGCACGTTCATCGCCGGGCTGCCGAGGAAACCGGCCACGAACAGGTTGGCCGGGCGGTCGTACAGCGCCATCGGCGTATCGATCTGCTGGATGATGCCGTCCTTCAACACCACGATGCGCTGGCCCAGGGTCATTGCTTCGACCTGGTCGTGCGTCACGTAGATCATGGTGGTGCCCAGCTTGCGGTGCAGCTGCGCGATCTCGGTGCGCACGCTGTGGCGCAGCTTGGCATCGAGGTTGGACAGCGGCTCGTCCAGCAGGAACACCGCCGGCTCGCGCACCAGCGCCCGGCCCAGCGCAACACGCTGGCGCTGGCCGCCGGACATCGCCTTGGGCAGCTTGTCCATCATCTCGGTCAGGCCCAGCGTCTGTGCGGCCTCGGCGATGCGCTTGTCGATGGTCGCCTTGTCATGGCCGCGCAGCTTCAGGCCGAAGGCCAGGTTCTCGGCCACGGTCATGTGCGGGTACAGCGCGTAGCTCTGGAACACCATGGCGATGTCGCGATCCTTCGGCGCCACGTCGTTGACCACGCGATCACCGATGGTCAGCGTGCCGCCGCTGATCTCCTCCAGGCCAGCCACCATCCGCAGCAGGGTCGACTTGCCACAGCCGGACGGACCGACCAGCACCATCAGCTCGCCATCGGCGACCTCGAAGCTGGCGTCCTTCACCGCGACCTGGCCGTTGTCATAGACCTTGCGCACACCCTGCAACTGCACTTTTGCCATATCACCTATCCGGTCCGCCCGAAGCCGGGCTGTCTTTTGGGACTGCCTCGGCCCTCCCGATGGCAGTGATGATTGCGCGCCTGCCGCATGACGGCGAGCACTGCAATCGAATACAGTTGCCCATTCTGCCATGTAAACGTTTTCACGTGGCACTATCCGATGATCGGTGCGCACCGATCTGCGTCGGCGGTTGAACGAAGGTTCTGCCGAAGCAGTGGTTTCGAATGGAACGGTCTTCCGCTACCCCGGAGATCGCACCTGACGAACCTCGGACAGGCAGTTGCGCGGATGTCCCCCGAACCCAGCCATGAAGCGATTGACAACGATGTCACCCGGATCTGAAACTCGAGCGATGCACGACACCCTCTTCCTGTTCGGTGCCACAGGTGATCTGGCCCAGCGCTACCTGTTCCCTTCGCTGCTTCGCCTGCTTGGCGACGGCCTGCTGCCGGAGGACTTCCGCATCCGTGCGCTGGCCCTGTCCGGGCATGACACCGAAGCCTTCCATGACATCCTGCGGCCGCGCCTGCAGCAGGCCATGCCGATGGCCACGCAGGACGACATCAGCGCCCTGCTGCGCCGCATCGACTATCGTTCGGTGGACCTGCGCGACGTCGACTCGGTTGCCGCCGCGGTCTCCGACCTGGTGCACCGCAAGTGCGTCAGCTACCTGGCCATTCCGCCGGGCCTGTACATCTCCACCTGCGAAGGCCTGGCCAAGGGTGGCGCCCTCGCCGCACCGGCACGCCTGATGCTGGAGAAGCCGATCGGCAGCGACAGCGAGAGCGCCGAGGAAATCATCAGCACCATCGGCCAGTGGATCGACGAGGACCGCGTGTTCCGCCTCGACCACTACCTGGGCAAGGCCGCAGTGCAGAACCTGATCGCGCTGCGCTTCGGCAACACGCTGCTGGAAGCGGTGTGGAACCGCAACTACATCGAATCGGTGCACATCCTGGTGGCCGAGAGCGAAGGCGTGGATGGCCGCGACGCCTACTACGCCCGCTCCGGCGCGCTGCGCGACATGGTGCAGAGCCACATCCTGCAGCTGCTGTGCATGGTGGCGATGGAGCCGCCGGCCTCGCTGGAAGCCGACCGCATCCGCGACGAGAAGGTCAAGGTGCTGCGCGCCCTGCGCCCGCTCGATGCCAAGCACGCCGCGCGTGATAGCATCCGTGGCCGCTACACCGCCGGTACCATCAACGGCCAGCCGGCCCAGGCCTACCAGCCGCCGGAAGGCAGCGACGTGGAGACCTTCGCCGGGGTCACCGCGCATATCGACAACTGGCGCTGGAGCGGCGTGCCGTTCCACCTGGTCACCGGCAAGCGCCTGCCCGAACGCACCACCCGCGTGGTGGTCACGCTGAAGCCGGTTACCCACTGGCTGTTCGAGCGCCCGCAGCGCGCGCAGGCCGCACCGAACCGCCTGGTGTTCCAGCTGCAGCCGCAGGAAAACATCGAACTGGGCCTGATGAGCAGCCTGGCCGGCCCGGAATGGGGCGCGCTGGAGCTGCATCCGCTGGAACTGGAACTGTCGGTGCCGACTGGCCTGCACCGCCGCATCGCCTACGAACGCCTGTTCCTGGATGCCTTCAACGGCAACCACACGCTGTTCGTGCGCGATGACGAAGTGCGCGCCGCCTGGGCGTGGATCGACAGCGTCGCCGACGCCTGGAAGGATGCCAAGCTGCCTCTGGAACCCTACCCCGCCGGCCAGTGGGGCCCGGCCAACGCGGGCGAGTTCCTGCCGCAGGGCGTGGACGCGCCGGACAGCGGAGCGTCGGCATGAGTGCCAGCTCGCAGCCGGTGCTGGTCGCCGACATCGGCGGTACCAACGCCCGCTTCGCCCTGGCCGACACCTCGCAGGACGCACCGCTGCAGAAGGACAGCATCCGCGAGTACGCGGTGGCGGAGTTCCCGTCGCTGGGTGATGCCGCGCGCCACCATCTGGAACAGATCGGTGCCACGGCCAGCCGCGGCGTGTTCGCGGTGGCCGGTCGCGTCGACGGTGACGAAGCACGCATCACCAACCATCCGTGGGTGATCTCGCGCAGCCGCACCGCTGCCATGCTCGGGTTCGACGAGCTGCACCTGATCAACGACTTCGCCGCACAGGCGATGGCGATTTCGCTGCTGCAGCCCGATGACGTGGTCCAGGTCGGCGGTGCCGCCTGGGTGCCGGGCAAACCCGGCCAGCCGCGCAACTACGCGGTGATCGGGCCGGGTACCGGGCTGGGTGTCGGTGGCCTGATCCTGCGCCACGGCCGCTGCTACCCGCTGGAAACCGAAGGCGGCCATGTCAGCTTCCCTCCGGGAACCCCGGAGGAGATCCGCATCCTGGAGATCCTGTCCGAGCAGTTCGGCCGCGTCTCCAACGAGCGTCTCATCTGTGGCCCCGGCCTGGTCAACATCCATCGCGCCGTATGCGAGATGGCCGGCATCGATCCGGGCCAACTGCAGCCGGTGGACGTGACCGCCCGCGCCCTGCACGGTGACCCGCAGGCGATGCGCACCGTCGATGTGTTCTGCGCCGTGTTCGGCGCCATCGCAGGCGACCTGGTGCTGACCCAGGGCGCGTGGGACGGCGTGTTCCTGACCGGCGGGCTGACCCCGAAGATGCTCGATTCGCTGCAGCACTCCGGTTTCCGCCAGCGCTTCGAACACAAGGGCCGCTTCTCTTCGATCATGGCGCGGGTGCCCTCGTTGGCCGTGATGCATCCCCACGCCGGACTGCTGGGCGCCGCCGCCTACGCCGCCGACGCCGAACGTGACGCACCTGGAGTTGCCGCATGAGCCCCACCACCTTCCACGACGACCGCATCGAGTTCATCCAGCACGGCGATGCCGATGGCTGGATCGAGGCGGTGGCCGCCGAGATGGCGCAGACCCTCAACCACGACATCAACGAAGTGGGCCGCGCCCGCATCCTGTTGTCCGGCGGCACCACGCCGGCACCGGTGTACCAGGCGCTGGCCGAACTGGACGTGCACTGGGACCGCGTGGAAGTGAGCCTGGCCGATGAGCGCTGGCTGTCGCCGCAGGATCGCGACAGCAATGCCTGGCTGGTGCGCGAGAATCTGCTCAAGCGCGCCGAAGGTGCGCATTTCGATCCGCTGGTACGCATCGGCAAGCCGCTTCCGGAATGCGTGTACACCGCCAACCTGCAGGCGCAGCACAGCCAACCGCCGAGCCTGGTGGCGCTGGGCATGGGCAACGACGGCCACACCGCCTCGCTGTTCCCCGGCTCGAAGGACCTGGCCCGCGCACTGGAAAGCACCCTGCCCTACGCGGCGCTGGATGCCACCGGCTGCCCGGGCGCGAACCAGTGGCCGCTGCGCATCACGCTGACCCCGCATGGCCTGCGCCAGTGCCGCCAGCGCCTGCTGCTGCTGCGCGGCAAGCAGAAGCTGCAGGTACTGCGCCAGGCGCTGGACAGCAATGACGCCCAGCAGTACCCCATCCTCAATGCGATCAACCTGGAAGGCGCGCGCCTGCGCGTCCACTGGGCTGATTGATGTTGGCGGCGGCGCCGTGCCGCCGCTTGCCTCTCGCCACCACGAACGCCGGTAGCCAATGAGCCTCCATCCGCAACTGCAAGCCATCACTGAGCGTGTCATCCGCCGCAGCGCCGCCTCGC
Organism: Stenotrophomonas sp. STK17_22; assembly: GCF_051983905.1. Classification (NCBI taxonomy): domain Bacteria; kingdom Pseudomonadati; phylum Pseudomonadota; class Gammaproteobacteria; order Lysobacterales; family Lysobacteraceae; genus Stenotrophomonas; species Stenotrophomonas sp. STK17_22. The sequence continues at coordinate 1,836,291 of NZ_CP197010.1, read as the reverse complement.
GCGCCGCCTACCTGGCCGCGATCGACGCCTCCCTGCGTGAAGGCCCGTTCCGCAGCCGCCTGAGCTGCGGCAACCTCGCCCACGGGTTCGCCGCCTGCGGCGGCACCGACAAGAGCCGCCTACGCGGCGGCGTGACGCCGAACCTCGGCATCATCACCGCCTACAACGACATGCTGTCGGCGCACCAGCCGTTCGAGACCTATCCCGAGCAGATCCGCGAGATCGCCCGCGAGCTGGGCGCCACCGCACAGGTGGCCGGCGGCGTGCCGGCGATGTGCGACGGCGTCACCCAGGGCCGCGGCGGCATGGAACTGTCACTGTTCTCGCGCGATGTGATCGCGCAGGCCACCGCGATCGGGCTCAGCCACGATATGTTCGACACCACCGTCTACCTCGGTGTGTGCGACAAGATCGTGCCGGGCCTGCTGATCGGTGCGCTGGCCTTCGGCCATCTGCCGGCGGTGTTCGTGCCGGCCGGCCCGATGACCCCGGGCATCCCGAACAAGCAGAAGGCCGAAGTGCGCGAGCGCTATGCCGCTGGCGAAGCCACCCGCGAAGAACTGCTGGAAGCGGAGTCCGCGTCGTACCACGGCGCCGGCACCTGCACCTTCTACGGCACTGCCAATTCCAACCAGGTACTGCTGGAAGCGATGGGCGTGCAGTTGCCGGGCGCATCGTTCGTCAATCCAGGCACGCCGTTGCGCGACGCCCTCACCCGTGAAGCCACCGAGCGCGCGCTCGACATCACGGCACTCGGCGACGACTTCCGCCCGTTGGGCCGGATCATCGACGAGCGCGCGATCATCAACGCGGTCATCGCACTGATGGCGACCGGCGGTTCGACCAACCACACCATCCACTGGATCGCGGTGGCGCGTGCGGCCGGCATCGTGCTGACCTGGGACGACTTCGACGAGCTGTCACAGCTGATTCCGCTGCTGGCCCGCGTCTACCCGAACGGCGAAGCCGATGTAAACCGCTTCGCCGCAGCAGGCGGCCCGGCCTTCGTGTTCGGCGAACTGATCAAGGCCGGCCTGATGCACGGCGACCTGGTCAGCGTGGCGCGTGGCGGCATGACCGACTATGCGCGCGAGCCGCAGCTGCGCGACGGCCAGCTGGTCTACCTGCCGGGTCTGGAACGCAGCGCCGACGAAGAGGTGGTGCGTGGCGTCGACAATCCGTTCGAACACCAGGGTGGCCTGCGCCTGCTGCGCGGCAACCTCGGCAAGTCGCTGATCAAACTGTCGGCGGTGAAGCCGCAATACCGCACGATCGAAGCACCGGCGGTGGTGGTCGATGCGCCGCAGGTGTTGAACAAGCTGCATGCCGGCGGCCTGTTGCCCGAGCATTTCGTGGCGGTGGTGCGTTACCAGGGCCCGCGTGCGAACGGCATGCCGGAACTGCATTCGCTGGCGCCGCTGCTGGGCCTGCTGCAGAACCAGGGCCGGCGCGTGGCGCTGGTCACCGACGGCCGCCTGTCCGGTGCCTCGGGCAAGATTCCGGCGGCGATCCATGTGACGCCGGAAGCGGCGCGGGGTGGTCCGCTGGCCAAGGTTCGCGAGGGCGACATGATCCGCCTCGATGGCGAGGCCGGCACGCTGGAAGTGCTGGTGGACGCAGCCGAATGGGCTGCACGTCCGCTGGCGCCGAACACCGCGCCTGCCGCGCATGATCTGGGCCGCAACCTGTTCGCGATCAACCGTCGTGTGGTGGGTCCGGCCGACCAGGGTGCGATTTCGATTTCGTGCGGGCCGGCGGCGGCTGATGGTGGGCCGTGGGAGTACGACGCGGAGTATGAGTTGGGGCACGATGCCGCGGCGGCGGCGGCGCCGCATGAGGCGAAAGACGCCTGAAGCGAAAAGCCGCGGCAGGCTTCCCGGCTTGGGCAGTAGAGCGCCCTGGCCGGGACACGCCGTAAACCCATCCATGGGGGCTCGATCGCGGCATCCATGCCGCTCACGGTCCCGGCCAGGGCGCTCTACTGCCCTTGGACAATTCCCGGCGCGTCATTTGCGCTGCGGCCACTGAATCAAGAAGAGCAAAGGCAAGGGCAAAAGCATGGGTATCGAACAACATCAGGTGAAGGCGGCGGAGCTGTTGCGTGCGGCGGGCATCCTGCCGGTGGTGACGATTCATACGCTGGACCAGGCGCGTGCGGTCAGCGCGGCGCTGCTGGAAGGTGGCTTGCCGGCCATCGAGCTGACGCTGCGTACGCCGGTGGCGATGGAAGCGCTGGCGATGCTCAAGCGTGAGCTCCCGGACGTGGTGGTGGGCGCCGGTACGGTGCTGACCGTGGAGCAGATGCAGCAGTCGATCGATGCGGGCGCGGACTTCCTGGTGACCCCGGGTACGCCGCCGGCGCTGGCTGATGCACTGGCCGCTGCGCCGCTGCCGGTGGTGCCGGGTGCGGCCACGCCGACCGAGCTGCTGTCGCTGTATGCGCGCGGCTTCCGCGTGTGCAAGCTGTTCCCGGCCACGGCCGTGGGCGGGCTGGCGATGATCAAGGGCCTGGCCGGCCCGGTTGCCGACCTCAAGCTGTGCCCGACCGGCGGCATCACCGAAAACACCGCCGCCGAGTACCTCGAGCAGAAGAACGTGGTCTGCATCGGTGGTTCGTGGATGGTGCCGGGCAACTGGATCGCCAACGGCGAATGGGACAAGGTGCGCGCCAGTGCCACCGACGCCGCCAAGATCATCCAGCGCGTGCGCGGCCACTGAGCCCGACAAAGGGGTAGAGCCGAGCCCACGCTCGGCTCCGGCATCATCAAGGGTCAGAGCCCTTTCCCACCGGGAAAGGGATCCGACCCCGGGCGACGAGCGCGCACAGCGCGCGACCCGCTCCTGCTCTTCCTTCTTCATTCCGCGGTGGACGCGCACGGAACCTGTCCGTGGCCCTGCGGAGGGATTGCGCAGGGGCGTAAGCGCCATGGATGGCGCGCCCGAGCCTCCAGGGATGGATTCACGGCGTCCCCTGCGCAATCCCTCCGCAGGGCCAACCCCACGAATCCTGCCGCACACCGCGAGGGGCTCAGCCGTTGGCCGAAACCCTTACAGCGGCCGTGCCGGATCCACCAGCCCGTACTGGCTGGCCATCCGCGCCAACGCGATGTTGTCGTGGATCCCCATCTTCTCGAACAACCGCGCCTTGTGCGTGTTCACCGTCTTCGCACTCAGGCTCAGCCGCCGCGCGATGTCTTCCTGGCGCAGGCCCTGGGTCAGCAGCAACGCCACCTCCAGCTCGCGCGGGGACAGGCTGTCGAACGGCGAACCGTTGCCTTCCACCGTCGACAGCGCCAGGTTCTGCGCGATGCTGGTGCCCAGGTAGCGACGGCCGCCGGCCACGTCACGCACCGCGCGCAACAGCTCCTGCGCATCGCAGCCCTTGCCGATGTAACCGGCGGCGCCAGCCTCGAGCAGCCGCTTCGGCAGCGGGCCATCTTCCAGCACCGACACGATCACCACGCGGGTATTGCGGTGGCTGCGCACGATGCGCTCGGTCACTTCCATGCCGCTCACACCCGGCAGGTGCAGGTCACACAGCACCACATCGGGCAGCAGCTGGCGGACTTCACGCAGCGCGTCTTCGCCGGTCTCGGCTTCGCCCACCACCTCGATGTCGGTTTCCCCCGACAGAATCATCTTCATCCCGGTGCGGACCAGCGCGTGGTCATCCACCAGGTAGACTCGAATCGTCATTCACGTACCTCTTCGAATGCGGCCATTGCAGGTCAAGCTAGGCAGGGTGCCGATACCCCTGCAAGCGCGTTCGGAATGCGACCCCGGCAATCCGCCTTGCGCATCACACTACCGCGCGTTGTGCTTGCCCCCTGTCTTGCAGAACCTGCTGCAACGAAACAACTGATCTATCACGTAGACGTCCCTCAAGGGCCATCCACGTCAATCCCCCTGTGATGATGCTTCGCTGGCCTTCGCTGGCGGCGAGCCGTGACGTCGCCATGGGTGCCGGCGACTGAACATGACCAGATAGCACCCTACCACCCAAACCAGCGCGGCACACCATCCGGCCAGGATATCGGAGGGGTAATGCACCCCCAGGTAGACCCGGGACACGCTGACCAGCAGGCTGAATGCCGGTGCCAGCAGCAGCACCGGCCAGCGCCAGCGGGTGTTCCAGGCCAGCAGTACCAGGGTCACTGCCAGGGTCATCGAGCCCATCGCATGGCCGCTGGGGAAGCTGAACGTCGATTCCGGCGCGATCGATTCCCACAGGCTGGGGCGCTGGCGCTGGAAGAAGTGCTTGCTGCCCATGTTCAGCAGCGCCGAGCCGACGAAGCTGACCGCCACGAAGGTCGCCTCGCGCCAACGCCGGTAGCCCAGCAGCACGCCGATGATCAGCACGTCGGCCGGGATCAGGAACCATTCGTAGCCCAGTCTGGAAATGAGCACGAAGAAGCGGTCCAGCAGCGGCGAATGCAGGCCATGCATCTGCCACAGCAGCGGCGCATCGAAATAGAACGATTCAAACTCGTGCACCTCGTCAGCCAGGGCGACGAAGCCGGCCAGCGGCAGCAGCACGCCACCGAACAGCAGGACCAGGCGCCAGGCATTGCGCGCCATCCAGTGGCGGAAGCCGGAGGCGGACTCCGGTGCAGCGAGGATCGCAGGCTTATCCGGCGCTTCGGACATACTTGTGTTCGACGTAGTCGTCGATCAGGGCGACGAATTCCTGGGCGATGTTGTCGCCACGCAGGGTCACCTTCTTTTCGCCATCGACGAACACCGGCGCTGCAGGCGTTTCACCCGTGCCGGGCAGCGAGATGCCGATATTGGCATGGCGCGACTCACCCGGTCCGTTGACGATGCAGCCCATCACCGCCAGGGTCATGTTCTCCGCACCCGGGTGGTGGATCTTCCACAGCGGCATCTTCTCGCGCACGTGGTTCTGTACCACCTTGGCCAGCTCCTGGAAGAACTCGGAGGTGGTGCGGCCGCAGCCCGGGCAGGCCGTGACCAGCGGCGTGAAGGCGCGCTGGCCGGTGGTCTGCAGCAGCTCCTGGGCGACGATCACTTCCTGCGTACGCGACTGGCCCGGTTCCGGGGTCAGCGAGATGCGGATGGTGTCACCGATGCCCTCCTGCAGCAGCACGCTCAGCGCCGCGGACGAGGCGACGATGCCCTTGCTGCCAATTCCGGCCTCGGTCAGGCCCAGGTGCAGGGCGAAATCCGAGCGCTGGGCCAGGTCGCGGTACACCGCGATCAGCTCCTGCACGCCACTGACCTTGGCCGACAGCACGATGCGTTCGCGCGGCAGGCCGAGCTCCACCGCCTGCTCTGCCGAATCCAGCGCCGAGCGGATCAGCGCCTCGCGCAGCACGCGGCCGGCGTCCCACGGCTGCTCACGCAGGTTGTTCTCGTCCATCAGCTTCGCCGCCAGGGCCTGGTCCAGCGAGCCCCAGTTGGCACCGATGCGCACCGGCTTGTTGTAGCGGATCGCGAACTCGATCAACTGGGCGAACTGCAGGTCCTTCTTCTTGCCGAAGCCGACATTGCCCGGGTTGATGCGGTACTTGGCCAGCGCTTCGGCACAGGCCGGTTCGGCGGTCAGCAGCTGATGGCCGTTGTAATGGAAGTCACCGATCAGCGGCACGTCGATGCCCATCATCGCCAGCTTGTCGACAATGCGCGGGATCGCCGCAGCGGCTTCCACGGTGTTGACGGTCAGCCGCACCATTTCCGATCCCGCACGCCACAACTCGGCCACCTGCTTCACGCTGGAGGCCACGTCGGAGGTATCGGTGTTGGTCATCGACTGCACCACGACCGGCTTGCCTCCGCCTACGGTGACCCCGCCGATCTGGACGGCATGGGTCTGGCGGCGGGGCCAGGCAGTGGCATCGGAAGGGGGCGTCGGGCGGGTAACGGCGTCGTGCATGGGCGCATTCTACCGCCCGCCTCCGCATTCCGGGTGACTCGCATTCAGCCGGCGGCACGGCTGCGGCCGATTGTCGCAGGCACGGTCACGCGTGAACGCATACGATGAGCGTGAATGACCGGTCCCGACGCCCCGTTTCTCCGAACCCTGTGCAGCCTGCGCTGGCTTGCCGTAGGTGGCCAGGCCGCCACCATCCTGGTTGCCACCTGGGTGCTGGGCCTGCCGTTGCCGCAACTGCCATTGTGGGCGGGCGTGGCCGTGCTGACCCTGTTCAACATCTACACCCAGCTGCGCCCGGAGGCGGCCGACACCGCGCCACTGACCGCGTTCGGCCACATTCTGGTGGACGTGATCATCCTGACCTGGATGGTGGGCTGGAGTGGCGGCATGGCCAACCCGTTCAGTTCGCTGTTCCTGATCCTGATCGCGCTCGCCGCGTTCGCCCTGCCCCTGCGCTGGGCACTGGCGGTGGCGCTGGCCTGCCTGCTCGGCTACGCCGCCAGCGGCATCTTCGGCCAGTCGCTGCCGGATGGCTATTTCCGCGCCCAGGACCTCAACCGCTGGGGCGTGGTCGCCAATTTCCTGATTTCCGCAGCGGTCGTGCTGACCTTTTCCACCCGCCTGGCACTGGCGCTGCGCCAGCGCGAACTGGAACTGTCGGCCCTGCGCGAACGCTTCGCCCGCAACGAGGGCATCGTCGCCCTGGCCACCCATGCCGCCTCGGTGGCGCATGAACTGAACACGCCGCTGGCGACCATGACCCTGCTCGCCGATGACGTCGCCGAGCGCAGCGAAGAGCCCGAAGTACGCGAAGACATGGAAACCCTGCGCGAGCTGCTGGTGCAGTGCCGCGAGCGCGTGCTGGCGCTGGCCGCACCGGCCTCGGCCGATGCACCGGGTCGCAGCCACTCCAGCGCCCAGCAGGTACTGGAACAGTGGCGCCTGGTGCGGCCGACCATCGACCTGCATCGCAATGACGATGCGCCGCTGCGGCTGCCACTCGACCCGGGCGTGGGCCATCTGCTGATGGTCCTGCTCAACAATGCCGCCGATGCCGGCGAGCAGGCCGGCCGGCCGCGCGTGGACCTGGACCTGCGCATCGAAGGCGACGACCTGATCGGCGAAGTCCGCGACTACGGCCACGGCTTCGACGCCCGTGCCGCGGTGCTGCCGGGCAAGCTGTTCGGCAGCAGCAAAAGCGAGGGCATGGGCGTCGGCCTGGCCCTGTCCCATGCCACCATCGAACGCCTCGACGGCGAGATGTGGATGCGCCCGGCCCAGGGGGCCGGCAGCCGCGTCGGCTTCCGCCTGCCGCTGACCCCACGTGAGGACACCCCATGAGCCTTCATCACTCCACCCTGGGCCTGCTGGTCGACGACGACGAGCTGTACCTGCGCACCCTGCAGCGCAGCCTGGCCCGCAAGGGGCTTGAAACGCAGACCGCACAGGATGCCGCCAGTGCGCTGGCGCTGGCCCGCCAGCATCCGCCGGCGTTCGCGCTGATCGACCTGAAGCTGGGCAGCGATTCCGGCCTGGCACTGATCCAGCCGCTGCGTGCCCTGCGCGCGGACATGCGCATCCTGCTGGTGACCGGCTACGCGAGTATCGCCACCGCCGTGGAGGCGATCAAGCTCGGTGCCGACGACTACCTGCCGAAGCCGGCCACGGTGCCGATGATCCTGCGCGCGCTCGGCGAGGAAGACGACGGCCCGGCCGACGATGGTGAAATGGAAGTGCCTGATGCGATGACGCCGATCAGCCGCCTGCAGTGGGAACACATCCAGCAGGCGATGCACGAGACCGGCGGCAACGTGTCCGCAGCCGCCCGCCTGCTCGGCATGCACCGGCGTTCGCTGCAGCGCAAGCTGGCCAAGCGGCCGAGCCCGGAACGCGATCCCAGCCGTTGATCGCCGGACCCGTCCGGCTCAGACCTCGGCCAGCACTGCTCGGTCCTGCGCGGCGCTGGAGCGCGACGCCGTCGCATCGACCCGCGCCGCTACCGTCTCCTGCAGCAGCGGCGACGGCAGCGTGCAGGCCGGATGCATGCGCAGGAAGCCATAGATCGTACCTGCCAGACCGATCATCAGGCCCGGAGTAAAGGCCGCGCGGGTCAGCCCGCCGACCATGCCCTGGTGCTCCTCGATCGAAGAAACGATCTCGATGGCGGCCTCGTCCTGCGGATAGGGACATCCCTCCGGATCCAGCGCAGCCGCCAGCACCAGCAGCTCCCGGGTGGACACATCGCCATGGCACAGGGTGTGGCTGAACCCCCATTTGCCGCGCGCGTCGGCCACAGCCCGCCGCATGTCACGCAACTGCGCGGGATCGCCGGTGCGGGCATACAGATCCGCGGCCGCCAGACCGATGCCGACACTGCCATGGCACCAGGTCGGGAAATTCTTCTGCCCGTCCTCCAGGTGGATATCGCGCCAGCGCCCGGTATGCGGTTCGAACAGCGCCGCCTGGAACGCAAACGCTCCTTCGGCCAACTGCCACCAGGCGGCCCGCTCGGGCACGCTGCCGGCATCCGAACGCGCCAGCCGTGCCAGCGCCCAGCCCATGCCCATCGCGCCGTGGCCAAAGCCACCGATCGGCTCGCGGAACTGTGGCGTCGGCCAGCGTGCGCCGTCGGCATCGACGATCGCCGCTTCCTGCATGCGGCGCCCGGCCGCAGCCGCCAACTCCAGCCAGCGCGATCTGTCGGTGGCCTCGGCCAGCGCCAGCAACGGCAGGATCATGCCGGACACGCCATCAATCAGTTCGAATTTCACCGGCCCCTGGAAACCACGACGTTCCACTCCTTCCGCACAGCGCTCGGCCAGCGCGAGCAGTGCGGGGCGCTGCAGCAGATCATGCAATGCCAGCAGGGTCCAGATCTGCGAGCCCGAGCCGACGAAACCACCATCGATCCCGGCGGGATGGCGCTCGCACATGGTCTGGAACACCGCAATGGCGCCTTCGATGGCCGGATCCAACCCAGCCACCGGATCGGCACGTCCCTGCTCCACTTCCCGGCGGTAGGCCGCCAGCGCGAACGCAATGCCTCCCAGCCCGAAATACAGGTCGGGCTGCACCGGCTGGACGGTCCACCCGGTACGGGTCACCTCGGGTGTGATCCAGGTCATCGAACCGTCTTCGCCGTGCACCGCCAGCCGCAGCAGGCTCTCCACCGCGCGCGCGGCCAGCGTGCGACGGCGTGCATCCAAGTCGTCCGCACGCGGATGCTGTGCTGCATAGCTGTGGCCGGATCTAGCCTCGGCGCGGGCCAGCGCATGCTGGTTCAGGTCGGTGGCTACCAGCGTGCTGCGGATGGTCACGTCTTCCAGGTCGATGCGCATCGCACGCCAGTTGTCGGTGATGGAGCGGATGCGGGCCGCGTCCAGCTGCGATGCGAAGATCGGAATGTCACCGTGGCGCAGGTCGTCCACTTCGCCGCGCACGGTCTCCAGGTCCGATGGCGCGGCCGGTGACACCGCCGCATTGCGCACCAGCAGGTCGATCGCGCGTTCAACCGCCTGGGCTTCGTTGTGCAGCGATGCCGGATGCCAGAGCATTCGCCCGAGCTCGGCGTAGGCCATGGTCGGCCGCCGCACATCGCGCACCTGGCAGCCTTCGAAACCGGCCAGCAACGGCATCAGTTCGCCCCTGGCATCCAGCGCACGCAGGCGCCCGCTGGCATCGACGAAACCCTCGCTGATGTGATCCCAGTACAACGACACATCGGGCTGCGGGCTCGGATGGTTCTGTGCGATGGCGACCTCTGCCTCGACCAGGCCCAGCCGCGCCGGCGCCGTCCCGTCTTCGATGATCACCGGCACCTGCACGCGCGGCTGCTCGCCCGGCAATGCGCCGGCGGCGGACAGGTCCACGCCTTCCATGCCGAGGCCGGTGGTGCGGAACGGCACGATACCGGTGCGCAGCACCGAATTGCGCATCAGCTTGACTGCCGTGTCATAGGCATCGCCCAGACCGGATGGTTCGACGTCGATGACCTGCGAGAACACGCTTTCGGCGTCGACCACCACCGGCACCGGCCCGACCGCGATCAGGTTCTCCAGATGGATGTCGGTCCCGCCCACCAGGCGCAGGATGGCCAGCCAGTGACCGAGACCGCGGTAGTAGGCGCGCAGCTCTTCGTCACCGGAACAATAACGGTGCTCGGCAAATGCAGCCCAGCCGTGGCTGCCACGATCCACCACGCGCGGCACGCGTACCCGGCCAGGGCCCTCGCCGAAGACGGCTTCAAGCAGGCCATCAAGCGTGGCATCGATGCGCAGCGAGCGCGGCTTGTACATCAGCGTACCGCCGTCGAACTGCAACCGCGCCACGGTCCGGCCGCCACCGTGCAGGTCACCGCGCCCCAGCGACACCGCACGCAGCAATCCTGCCGGACTGCCGAGCAGGTCCGTCAGCAGCGCACGATCACGGCCGATGCGCGCGGCCAGCTCCACCACAGCCGCACATTGTCCTTCGAGCATGCGCGACAGTCGCGGCAGCAGCACCGGGTAGCGTCGCTGCAGATGCTCATGGAAGCCCTCGCCGGTGGCGAGGGCCACGAATTCGTCCAGCGCACCGGCGCCCTCAAGCGGGCCGATGTCACCACCGCGCGCGGCCGCATGCAGTTCCAGCAGCAGTACGCGGTTGAGCTTGAGCTGGGCATGTTCACGAAGCGCCGCATCGCCCTGCTCATGCAGGAGTGCGCGCTCGTCTGGCCGCAGATCGATGGCGGGGTCATGCAGGCCAGCCGCCAACGCTGTGCGCGCGTCGACAAGAAAATGTTCGGTGATGCGCGCAAACGCGGCCGCAGCCGGAGAAGCGGTCATTACGCCCCCTGCAAAGTGTCCAGAGTCTGTTCCAGTCGCCGGCACGCAGCGCAAGCCGCTGCGTGCCGGCTCGGGCTACATCAACAGCACAGGCAGTGATTGACCACCGACATCGTGGTGGTGCACTCGGTACCGCCACCGGTGATCAGGGTGTCGGAGGCCGACGTGAGCGCGGACTCGGTGGCCCCAGCGCCATAGATGAACAGCGAACCCGCAGGGTTGGCGCATCCATCCACATCGTCCGAGCCATTGAGCCAGCCGGACACAACATCGTCGTTCAGATCCATTCGCAATCTCCTGTCATTCACAACATGAGGCGTTGAGGACATGGATCGATTCCACGTCCCTTCGGATACGGCCAGTCCCTGGCATCAACATCATGCTGCGAGCGATACTGGATGACAGGTACAGCCGCCCGTGCACACTGCATCCGCGTGTGAAGTGCGTCAAGCTGCGCTGCGGCAGGACGCACGAATACGCTGCACGTGCAGTACGGAAGTGACGTGGAATGAGTGGCCGCGCCGCCATTCCTGCGCGACCGGATCGAAGGCAACCGCAGAGGCATCGGATGGCCGGCGGGCGCCGGCACATCCGCAGCCCGGGTCAGCCCTTCAGCTGCGCCAGGATCTCGCGGGTCATCGGATCGGCAATCGCCACATCCTCACCCTGCAGCGCCGGCAACAGGCCACTGGCCAACTGCTTGCCAAGCTCGACACCGAACTGGTCGAAGGCATTGATGTTCCAGATCACCGACTGCACGTACACGGCGTGTTCGTACATGGCGATCAGCGCACCCAGCGCCTGCGGGGTCAGCGCGTCGAGCAGGATCAGCGTGCTCGGGCGGCCGCCCGGGTAATCACGGTGCGGGTCGTCGCTGCTCTGGCCATTGGCCAGTGCTTCGGTCTGCGCCAGCAGATTGGCCAGCAGGGCCTGATGATTGATCGTGTAGGGATCATCGTTGTGCACGCAGCCGATGAAATCTGCCGGAACGATGCTGGTGCCCTGATGCAGTGCCTGGAAGAAGCTGTGCTGCACATCGGTGCCCGCGCCGCCCCACCACACCGGCACGGTGTCGGTGGTGACCGGCTGGCCGTCACGCTGCACGCGCTTGCCCAGGCTTTCCATCACCAGCTGCTGCAGGTAGGCCGGCAGCAGCGCCAGGCGCTGGTCGTAAGTCATCACCGCGTGCGTGGCATGGCCCAGCAGGTTGCGGTTCCAGATGTCGGTCAGGCCGTGCAGCACCGGCAGGTTGCGCTCCAGCGGTGCATCCAGCGCGTGCGCATCCATCTGCGCGGCGCCTTCCAGCAGCTGCTCGAAGCGCTCGAAACCGATCGCAAGCGCGATCGGGAAACCAACGGCCGACCACAGCGAATAACGGCCACCGACCCAGTCCCACATCGGCAGTACGCGATCGGCGGCGATCGCGAAGGCCTTGGCGGCGCGATCCGGATTGGCGCTGACTGCATACAGGCGCTCGCTGCCACCCAGCCAGTCGTGCAGGATCTGGCCGTTGAGCAGGGTTTCCTGGGTACCGAAGGTCTTGGAGATGAGGATGCCGGCGGTCTTCGCCGGATCCAGCGTGGCCAGCGTGCGCTGCATGGCGGCGCCGTCCACGTTCGATACGAAATGCACGCGCAGGCGCGCGCCGGTGACCGGGCGCAACGCATCGGCGACCAGGCGCGGACCGAGATCGGAACCACCGATGCCGACGCTGACCACGTCAGTGACGCCGCTGTCTTCCAGCGCACGCACCAGCACGCCCATGCGCTGGCGGATCCCGCGCGCGGTGGCATAGGCCTCGGCTGCAACCGGCGCATCGACCACGTCGCCGCGCAGCGCGGTATGCAGCGCGGCGCGACCTTCGGTCAGGTTGACCTGCTCGCCACGGAACAAGCGGGTGATGGCACCACCGACATCACGGTCGGCGGCCAACGTGAGCAGGGCCTGCAACGCCGCGGCATCGTATTTCTGCCGCGCGAAGTTGACGTACAACGGACCGACCCGCAGCGCCAGGTCCTGCACGCGGCCGGGTTCGGCGGCGAGCAGGCTGGGAATGCTTGCGCCCTTCAGGCGCTGGGCGTGGGAATGCAGCGAGTCGAATCCGTTGTTCGTTGTCATGCGGCCTGGGTCGGGATCGTGTCGTTGGTGTGGGAGATCTGGTTCTTGCCATCAACGTACACCAGCTTCGGCTTGAAGCTGTCAGCTTCCTGCTCGGTCATGCTGGCGAACGCGGCGATGATGATGATGTCACCGACCTGCACGTGGCGCGCAGCACCACCGTTGAGCGAGACAACGCCGCTGCCGGCTTCGGCGCGGATGGCGTAGGTCGAGAAGCGCGCACCGTTGGTCACGTCCCAGATGTGCACCTGCTCGAACTCGCGGATGCCGGTGGCAGCCAGCAGGTTGTCATCGATGGCGATCGAGCCTTCGTAGTTCAGCTCGGAATGGGTGACGGTGGCGCGGTGGATCTTGGTCTTGAGCAGGGACAGGTGCATGGGGGCGCTGCAACGGCAAAGGAAAGAGCGGATTCTAGCACCCGCTTGGCCATCGTCACGGGGCCGCAGCAGGACGCTGAAGGCTGTTCAGGCCCCCTCCCCCGGCGGCGGCGGCGCGGCATGCCCGGAACTGCCCTCCAGAGACAGCCGGAACACCGTATGGAAGGCCAGCCCGGCGACCAGGCCGAAGCCACCTGCGGCCAGCACCTGCAAGGCATAGCTGATCACGTCGAAGGTGTCGACATAGCGCAGGCGCTGCAGCAGCGGACCATTGTCCGCGCCCGGCCAGGTGCAGGTGGCCATGACCAGCGCGCCCAACCCGAAGCCGACCAGCACGAATCCAGTCCGGCGCAGCCGCTGTTGAGACTGCAGGATCAGCGCCATCGGCAGCAACACCGCAATCGCATTGCACACGGCCAACACGAACATCAGCCCACCGCCGGTGAGCGCAGGCATCGGCGTGCGCCGGAATTCAAGCGCGAACAACAGGCCGCCAAACAACTGGGCCGGCAGCATGCCGGCGGCCAGCACCGCCAGGATCGAGGCCTGGGCAAGACGGCCGGTATCGGTGCTGGGGGTCTTCATTTCCGGTCTCCCGTCCGTAGGAAGTCGAGAGGCGCCCGTTGCGGGCGCCCCGGAGCCACATGCGGCTCAGAACTCCAGGTTGTCGATCAGGCGCGTGCTGCCCAGGCGTGCGGCGATCAGCGCCACGCGGCCACCGCCGTCGAAGGTCGGCTCGGCCAGTTCCGGCGTGCGCAACACGGCGTAGTCGACCTGGAAACCATCCGCCTGCAGCGCGGCCGTTGCGTCGGCCTCGATCTGCGCGCGCGACTGGCCAGCCACGTAACCCTCGCGCATGCCCAGCAGGGTGCGGTGGATGCTGGTCGCGACCGGGCGCTGTTCGGCGCTCAGGTACTGGTTGCGCGAGCTCTTGGCCAGGCCATCGTCGTCACGCACGATGTCCGCGCCGACGATCTGGATCGGGAACGACAGTTCGGCCACCATCTGCTTGATGACGGCCAGCTGCTGGTAGTCCTTGCGGCCAAACACGGCCACATCCGGCTGCACCTGCAGGAACAGGCGCGCCACCACCGTGCACACGCCATCGAAGTGCCCCGGACGGCTGGCGCCTTCCAGCATTTCACTCACGCCCGGCGCGTGCATGCGCGTGGTCTTGTCCACCCCCAGCGGGTACATCACCTCGACGCTGGGCAGCCACACCGCATCGCAGCCGGCCTGGTCCAGCCCGGCCACATCGGCCTCGGGCGTGCGCGGGTAGCGGCTGAAATCCTCGTTCGGCCCGAACTGGGTCGGGTTGACGAAGATGCTCGCCACCACCTTGTCGGCGTACTGGCGGGCCAGGGTCACCAGCGAATGGTGACCTCCATGCAGGTTGCCCATGGTCGGCACCAGCGCCACGCGCAGGCCCTCGCGCTTCCACTGGGCGATCTGCCCGCGCAGTGCGCCGAGCTCGTTGAAGGTCTGGATCATTGGGCGTAGGCGTGCTGTTCGTCGGGGAAGCTGCCGTCGCGCACGGCGTCGGCATAGGCGCGGGTGGCACCGGCCACCGAACCGCCTTCGGCAAGGAAATCCTTGACGAACTTGGGACGGCGATGACCACTGTCCAGGCCGAGGAAATCATGCAACACCAGCACCTGGCCATCGCACTGCGGGCCTGCGCCAATGCCGATGGTCGGCACATCCACCGCAGCGGTCACTTCGGCGGCGACCGGAGTCGGCACGCATTCGAGCACCATGATGCTGGCGCCGGCAGCGGCCACAGCCTTGGCATCTTCCACCAGCTGGCGCGCGGCATCGCCACGACCCTGGATCTTGAAGCCGCCCAGTCGCAGCACCGACTGCGGGGTCAGGCCCAGATGCGCGCAGACCGGAATCTCGCGCTCCACCAGGTAGCGGATGATGTCGACCTTGAAGCCGGCACCTTCGATCTTGACCATCTCGGCGCCCGCCTGCAGCAGCTGCAACGAGGCATCCAGCGCGCGCTCCGGGGTGGCATCGGCGCCGAACGGCAGGTCGGCCACCAGCAACGCACGCTGCAGCACGCGGGCCACGGCGCGGGTGTGGTAGACCATGTCGGCCACGGTCACCGGCAAGGTCGAATCATGGCCCTGCACGACCATGCCCAGCGAATCGCCGATCAGGATCAGGTCGACGCCGTTGGCATCGAAAGTGCGGGCGAAGCCGGCGTCGTAGGCGGTCAACATGACCAGCTTCTGGCCATTGCGCTTGGCCTCGGCCAGGGCGGGAACGGTCCAGGGCTTGCTGTCTGCGTGGGTGCTCATGTGCTGATAACCGGGGGAGATAACCCGGGCATTATCACCCTATCGGCGCAATCCCGCAGGCATCCACCCGCATCACTGCATCCCGCACGCGGCCATGGCCGGGAATGGCCAGATCCGGCGCGATTTCGGCCAGCGGCACCAACACGAAGGCACGCTCGTGCAGGTAAGGATGCGGCACCTGCAGACCAGGCTGGTCGAGCACCTGCGCGCCATACAGCAGCAGGTCCAGGTCCAGCGCGCGCGGGCCCCAGTGCACCGCCGGATCGCGTACGCGACCAAAACGCTGCTCCAGCGCCAGCATCGCCTGCAGCAGCGTATCGGCGGGCAGCGTGGTCTCGACCGCAGCCACCGCGTTGACGAACGGCGGCTGGTCTTCATTGCCCCAGGCCGGCGTGGCGTACAGCTTTGAGGCTTGGCGCAGGCGGGTATCGGGCAGGCCGTCGAGCGCGGCAATCGCCGCGCCGACGGTGACGGCCGCGTCGCCAAGGTTGGCGCCGAGGCCGATCCAGGCAAGGGTCATCGTTTACTCGCTAGCCGCACCGGCCGGGGCACCCGGACGACGGCGGCGACGGCGGCGCTTGCGCGGTGCCCCGCTCTCGTCATCCCCCTCTTCGCTGTGCATCACGTCCAGCGACGATTCCAGCTCGCGACCGGACTGCGCCTGCGCCTCACGCCAGAACTCGACATCGGCGGCGTGCTCGGCCGAGGCCACCTGGCGCAGGCTGAGGAAGTCGAACGCAGCGCGGAAGCGCGGATGGGTCAGGGTACGGAACACGCGCTTGCGCTGGCGCGAGCTGAAGCGCGACTGCAGCAGCCAGATTTCCTGCATCGGCAGCGAGAAGCGGCGCGGCAGCGCGATGGTGCTCAGCTGCTGCACCGTGACGCGGTCGGCCGCACGGCGCTGCGCCTCTTCCGGTGCCACGCCCTGCTTGAGCAGGGTTGCCTGGGCGCGGCAGAACGCCGGCCACAGCAGCAGCGCAAACAGGAACGCGGGCGAGACTGGTTCATCGTTGGCCACGCGTGCATCGGTGTTGGCCAGGCCCTCCACCAGCATGCGGCGCAGCGCGCCGGTGCGGTTGGACTTCAGCGCCTTGGCGCTCTCCGGGAACAGCACGTCCAGCAGGCCGTAACGTTCGAGGCCTTCGAAGCTGGCCACGCCGTGCCCGGACAGGAACAGCTTGAGCACTTCTTCGAACAGGCGCGCCGGTGCGGCTTCGTTGAGCAGGCCCGCCAGGTGCGGGATCGGCGCGGCGGTGCCCTCTTCGATCTGGAAGCCGAGTTTGGCCGCCAGGCGCACCGCACGCAGCATGCGCACCGGATCTTCGCGATAACGCTGCTCGGGGTCGCCGATCAGCTTCATCAGGCGCGCCTGGACGTCTTCGAAGCCGCCGGTGTAATCGCGCACCGAGAAGTCCTCGATGGCGTAGTACAGGGCGTTGCAGGTGAAGTCGCGGCGGATGGCGTCGTCTTCGATGGTGCCGTACACGTTGTCGCGCACGAGCATGCCGTTTTCCATCTCGCGGTCGCCGCTGCCGTCATCGCTGTTGGCACGGAAGGTGGCGACTTCGATGATCTCGCGGCCGAACACGACGTGGGCGAGGCGGAACCGGCGACCGATCAGGCGGCAGTTGCGGAACAGCTGCTTGACCTGTTCGGGCGTGGCGTCGGTGGCCACGTCGAAATCCTTGGGTTGGCCATTGACCAGCAGATCGCGCACCGCGCCGCCGACAAGGTAGGCGCCGAAGCCGGCATCGCGCAGGCGATAAAGCACGCGCAGGGCGTTCGGGCTGATGTCCTTGCGGGAGATCGTGTGCTGGTCGCGCGGGATGACGCGCAGGCTGAACGGTGATGTAGCAGAGGAAATGATGTTGGCGCTTCCGGTTGAAGTTTCGGGATTGCCCAATGGCATCGAGGTGCATATACTAGCGCTCCTGCCTCGGCAGCGACACAGTTACGCTCCCTTCGTCTAGTGGTTAGGACGTGGCCCTCTCAAGGCTAAAACAGGGGTTCGAGTCCCCTAGGGAGCGCCAGTCGCCGCAGCAGGAACCGAAAAAGCCCGCCTTTGTGCGGGCTTTTCTGTTTTCCGGATTTGGCGCACCCCGCCCGCTTGATCGCTGTAGCGCCAACCCTCCCGAAGGGAGCTCGGGCAAGGCCATCCAGGGCAGGACACGCCGTAGACCCATCCCTGGGGGCTCGGTCGCGCCATCCATGGCGCTCACGGTCCTGCCCTGGATGGCCTTGCCCGCGCTCTTCACAGTTTCCGTACTCGCGGCAAACTCAACCCCGACGTGCTGCGCCGCGTCCGCGCAACCCATGATCTGACCAGAGGCTGCAGGCCCGCCGATCCAGGACCGTTGGCGCCATGGGTTGGGCGCATGCGCCCGACGGGTTGGGCAAGGAGCCCAACCCTGGTCTTGCCGAGTGCGCAGGACAGCGCACGCGAGCAAGGCGCCATCGAGCCCCCATGGATGGGTTTACGGCGTGTCCTGGATCGGCTGGCCTGCAGCCTCCCCACGGAGAAAGGAGGCGCTGAAACACAGGCCGGCCGTCAGCCTTCCATCTGCTCCAGCTCCTTGCCCTTGGTCTCGCGCACGTAACGGACCACGAAGAAGATCGAGAGGATCGCAACGACAGCGTAGATGCCGTAGGCCCCGGCCAGGCCGATGCCGGCCAGCAGCATCGGGAAGGTCACGGTGATCGCGAAATTCGACGTCCACTGCGCCGCACCGGCAACGGCCAACGCCGGGCCGCGGATCTGGTTCGGGAACATCTCGCCCAGCATCACCCACATCACCGGGCCCCAGGACATGTTGAAGAACACCACATAGACGTTGGCCGCAACCAGCGCCAGCCGGCCCATGCCATCGGACAGCTGCAGGCGACCATCGGCCAGGCTGCCGCTGGCAAACGCCACCACCATCAGCACCAGCGCCACCGACATGCCAACCGAGCCGATCCACAGCAGCGGCTTGCGCCCGATGCGGTCGATCAACAGCACCGTCAGCAGGCAGGCGCCGATGCTCAGCGCGCCGGACAGCACGTTGATCAGCAGCGCGTCGCTTTCCGAGAAGCCCACCGCCTGCCACAGCACCGCGCCGTAATAGAACACCACGTTGATGCCGACCAGCTGCTGGAACATGGCCAGGCCAATGCCCACCCAGAGGATCGGGCGCAGCTTGCCGGTGACCGTGTCGCGCAGGTCGCTGAAGCGCGGCTTGTGCTGATCCTGGGCCAGGCTGGCTTCGATCTCGGCCTGCTTGGTCGCCGCTGCCGCCTCGCCGTACAGTCGCGACAGTACCGCCCTCGCCTGCTGCTGACGCCCCTTCAGGACCAGGAAGCGCGGGCTTTCCGGAATCACCAGCAACAACAGCAGGAACAGCCCGGACGGCAGCGCCTGCATCCAGAACATCCAGCGCCAGGCCTCATGGCCCAGCCACAACGGCTCGGTCGAGGCGCCGGCGGCGCGGGCCAGCAGGTAGTTGCTAAGGAAGGCCGCGAACAGGCCGCAGATGATCGCCATCTGCTGCACCGTGGCCAAACGCCCGCGATAGCGCGCCGAGGCCACCTCGGCAATGTAGGCCGGCGACATCACGCTGGCCGCGCCCACCGCGAAGCCGCCGAGCACCCGTGCGGCGATGAACAGCCAGGAGGCGTGAGCGGCACCGGCGCCCAGCGCCGAGACCAGGAACATCAGTGCCGAGGCGATCAGCACGCCACGACGGCCCAGGCGATCCCCCAGCCAGCCGGCCAGGAAGGCACCGATCGCGCAGCCCAGCAGCATCGAGGCGACTTCGAAACCGAGCGCCGCCTCGCTGGAGTTGAAGGCCTGGCGCAGGCCATCGACCGTGCCATTGATGACACCACTGTCGAAGCCGAAAAGGAATCCACCCAGCGTGGCCACGCAGCTGATCAGGACGATGAATGCAGTGTTCTCACCACCATGGGAGGCGATGTTGGGCTGGGCTGGGGACATGAACGATCCTGCTGGGAAGGGGTCCGGCCATCCAACGCAGCCGGCTGACCCGCAGCGTCGCACAGGCCTCACCCTGCCGCCAACGACCACCACGGCCGCGCCTGCCAGACGCCCGATTTCCGCCCCGCGCCGACACCGGGGGCCAACCTGTTCTAGAATTGGCGGGTTCAGGAATCGATCCACCCCCAGCCCATGCCCTTTGTCGTCACCGAAAACTGCATCAAGTGCAAACACACCGATTGCGTGGAAGTATGCCCCGTGGATTGCTTCCACGAAGGCCCGAACTTCCTGGTGATCGACCCGGATGAGTGCATCGACTGCACCCTCTGCGAACCGGAATGCCCGGTCAACGCGATCTTCCCGGAGGACGATGTTCCTGCCGGCCAGGAGAGCTTCGTCGCCCTCAACGCCGAGCTGGCGAAGGAGTGGCCGGTACTGACCGTGCGCAAGGACCCGCCCGCCGACGCCGGCGAATGGGACGGCAAGCCGGACAAGCTGAAGCTGCTGGAGCGCTGAGAAGCGCCTCTTGCGGCAACGAAAAGGGCGCCCATGGCGCCCTTTTTCGTTGCTCGGCAGATAGCATCCGCGCGATCCGATAGGTGCCAACCGCAAGATCCGGTAGCTGCCAACAGCAGGATCCGGTAGGTGCCAACCTTGGTTGGCACAGAAGCGCCGACCAAGGTCGGCCTCTACCCGGGCACGTGCGGACCTGGGCCCGCACCCACCCGACCGGCCCTTACTGGGCCAGCTTTGCCTTGAGCGCGGCGATCAGCTTCACCGGCGCTTCTGCAGTGGCCGGCAGGCCACGCGGGTCGACCGCGGAGATGTAAGCGCCGGCATCGACGGCGACCACGCGGACCAGGAAGTTGCTGCCTTCGTAGGCCACGTCATACGAGCCCAGCAGCTGCGCGCGGCTGGCGATGGTCACGCCTTCCACGCCTTCCAGCGCCGTGCCGACCTTGGCGAAAGCCTCGTCCTTGCCGCCGGCAATGGTGAAGCCGGTGTTGCCCACGGCCGGGGCCGCAGCCACCGGGGCCGCCGGCTTGGTCGCCGAGGCAAGGGTCGGCACCTTGTTGTCACTGGTGGCGTTGGGCAGGTTCAGGTCCGGCGGCACTTCCAGCGGACGCATTTCCGGGGCCAGGGCGTAGTCGCCCTTGACGCCACGCTTGAAGCAGCCGGTGGTGCCGGCGGCAACGGCCACCGCAAGCAGGGCGTAGGACAGCACGCGGACGGTGGATACGGATTGACGCATGTGAATCTCCTGGGTCAGACCAAGACGGAAGGTCAGTGGCTGGAAAGGGCTTCGAGGGCGGCGATGTCGCCGGCAAGATGATCGGCCGCCGGATGGTGCGCCGCCGACAGCGGCAGCAGCGGCAGGCGCAGGTCGTGACCGATGCCGATACGGCGCAGCAGCGCCTTGACCGGAATCGGGTTCGGCTCAACGCCGCAGAAATCATGGAACGGCTGCAGGCGCGCATCCCAGGACCCGGTGGCTTCGTGGTCGTGGGCGGCAGCCAGCTCGCACATCCGGCGGTAGGCGCCGGGCAGCACGTTGGAGCCGACCGAGATCAGGCCATCGATACCGGCCTGGATCGAGCGCGCCGCCGTACCGTCGTCGCCACTGAGCACGGCAAACTGCGGGCTGCGCAGGGCGAGCAGCGCCTGCACCCGGCCGGTGTCACCCACCGCCTCCTTGATGCCGACGATGTTGGGATGGCTGGCCAGTTCGGCCACGGTCTCCGGCTGCATGTCGCACCCGGTACGGCCGGGCACGTTGTACAGCACGACCGGCAGCCCGCCCTGGTCGGCAACCGCGCGGTAGTGGGCGATCAGGCCAGCCTGGGTCGGCCGCACGTACGGCGGGGTGACCACCAGCGCGTGGCTGGCGCCAAGCGCGGCGGCACGGCGGGTCTGTTCGATGGTCTTGGCGGTGCCCGACAGGCCGGTACCGGCCATGACCGGGATGCGGCCGCCGATGCGCTCAACCGCGCTGGCCAGCAGCAGGTCGTACTCGGCATCGGTGAGGGTCGCTGCTTCACCGGTCGAGCCGGCTACGACAACGCCATGGACGCCACCTTCCAGTTGCAGGTGCAGCAGGCGCTGCCAACCGTCGGGATCGAGGGCGCCGTCGGCCCGGAACGGGGTCGCCAGCGCGGTGATGAGGCCGGAAAGGGACAAGGACGTGCTGCTCTTGGCTGGAAAGGGAAAACGCCCGCCACGAAAGGCCGGGGGCGACCTGAATGTTACTTGCGGCGCGAAAGCACGGGCAAGTATGCTGGACACCGGTGGATCCCCGCCTCTGGCGGGCATTCAGACTAACGCATGCATTACCCGGAATCGCCTTGACCGACACCACCCCGCGCCCCGCGCCGAGCGAAAACCACCTCCTGATCAACGCCTACACGACGCATCCGGAGTCCCCCCTGCTGTCCGTCACCCGCCGCATTGCCGACAGCGGCTGCAATCTGGTGGACGCACGCCTGGCCACGGTCGGCCGCGATGTCTCGGTCACCGCCCTGGCCACCGGCTCCTGGGACTCGGTGGCCAAGCTGGAAGCGATGCTGACCCGGCTGGAGCGCGAAGAGGGCCTGAAACTGGTCTGGTACCGCACCGCCGCCAAACAGGCGCAGTCCAACCTGCTGCCGTACATCGTCGAAGTGATCGCCGCCGACAAGCCGGGCATCCTGTTCCAGCTGGCCGATTTCTTCGACCGCCAGGGCATCACCATCGAGAACCTGCAGAGCACGCGCTACCGCGCCATGCAGACCGGTGCGGAGATGTTCAGCGCGCAGGTCACCATTGGCGTGCCGGCCAACATGCACATCGCCGCGCTGCGCGACGATTTCCTTGAATTCTGCGACCACCTGAACCTGGACGCGATCATGGACCCGATGAAATTCTGATTCTTCGCGCGCCTCTCACGGGCGCGTGGCGTTTCATGCAATTGTCGTAGAAACAACCCAGGCTCGACAGAAGGACCTCATGAACAACGGCGATACCCTGGACAGCACCACCCTCTCCCTGCCGCTGGCGCTGTCCGGTGGCGAACAGGCCACTCTCGGCGACTACGCCGGCCACTGGCTGGTGCTGTACTTCTATCCCAAGGACAGCACCCCCGGCTGCACCACCGAAGGCATCGACTTCAACGCACTGCTGCCGAAATTCAAGAAGGCAGGCGCGGTGGTACTCGGTGTCTCGCGCGACTCGGTGAAGTCGCACGACAACTTCTGTGCCAAGCAGGGCTTCAACTTCCCGTTGGTCAGCGATGGCGACGAAGCGCTGTGCAGCGCCTTCGACGTGATCAAGATGAAGAACATGTACGGCAAGCAGGTACGTGGCATCGAACGCAGCACCTTCCTGATTTCCCCCGACAGCCGCATCGTGCAGTCCTGGCGCAAGGTCAAGGTTGCAGGTCATGCCGATGCCGTTCTCACCGAACTGAAGGCCTACCAGTCCAAGTGAGTCCCACTGCCTACTGTGTCTGCCATCACCCTGCCCCGCAGCAGGCCGTGGTGGTTTTTCCCTGTCCGTAACCAGGAATCGACGATGACCCGAGGCAAGCGCATCTACGTGCTGGATACCAACGTGCTGATGCACGATCCCACCGCGCTGTTCAAATTCGAGGAGCACGACGTCTACCTGCCCATGCAGGTGATCGAGGAGCTGGACAACGGCAAGAAGGGCACCTCCGAAGCGAGCCGCAACGCCCGCCAGGTGAGCCGCTTCCTCAACGAGCTGGTGCAGGAATCCGGCCTGGACAACCTGGCCGACGGCATTCCGCTGCAGCGACCCAATGGCCTGCAGCTGCGCGGCAAGCAGAGCGCCGGCAAGCTGCGCTTCCAGACCAGCCATTTCGACGCCGGCAAGAGCTTCGGCAAGGTCATCCCGGACAACGCCATCCTCGGCGCGATCCTGGCGCTGAAGGAAGAAACCCCGGACCTGCCGGTGGTGTTCGTCTCCAAGGACATCAACCTGCGTATCAAGGCCGCGATCGCCGGCATCGTGTCCGAGGACTACGAGAACGACCGCGCGCTGGACGATTTCAGCCTGCTCTACACCGGCGCCACCGAGCTGCCGGAAGACTTCTGGAAGCGCCACGGCGATGACCTGCGCAGCTGGAGCGACAAGGGCCGCACGCATTACGAAATCCTGGCGCAGGATGGCGAGGAGTGGTACCCGAACCAGTACGTCTACCTGCCCGGCGAAGATGAAGTCGAGCTGCGCGTCAGCCGCGTGGTCGGCGACGGCAAGGTGGTGCTGTCGCTGGTCGATGATTTCCGCCACGGCAGCCACGCCGTGTGGGGCATCAGCGCACGCAACCGCGAGCAGAACTTCGCCCTCAACGCACTGATGGACCCGGAGATCGACTTCGTCACGCTGCTGGGCACCGCCGGCACCGGCAAGACCCTGCTGGCGCTGGCCGCCGGCCTGGCGCAGACGATGGACCAGCAGCGCTACCGCGAGATCATCATGACCCGCGCCACGGTCAGCGTCGGCGAGGACATCGGCTTCCTGCCCGGCACCGAGGAAGAGAAGATGACGCCGTGGATGGGCGCACTGACCGACAACCTGGAGGTGCTCACGCACAACCAGGAAGGCGGCACGTGGGGGCGGCAGGCGACCAATGACCTGCTCGCCAGCCGCATCAAGATCCGCTCGATGAACTTCATGCGCGGCCGCACCTTCCTGTCGCGCTACCTGATCCTGGACGAGGCGCAGAACCTCACCCCCAAGCAGATGAAGACGCTGATCACCCGTGCCGGCCCCGGTACCAAGATCGTCTGCCTGGGCAACGTCGAGCAGATCGACACCCCGTACCTGACCGAGACCACCTCGGGCCTGACCTACGCGGTGGATCGCTTCAAGAACTGGCCACATAGTGCGCACATCACCCTGCGCCGAGGCGAACGCTCGCGCCTGGCCGATTACGCTTCGGAGGTGTTGTGAACCGCTGCACCCGCCTGCTGCTGCCCACGGCTGCGATCGCCCTCGCAGCCGCCCTGGGTGCCTGCACCACCACGCGCGGCCCGGCCAGCGTGCCGACCGCCGAGCGTACCGGCCAATCCTGGGTGGTCACCCGCCCGATCATCGCCGCGCAGGTGCTCGATACCTGCTCGCGCCCCAGTCCCGGCCGCGAGGCCGGGCGGGTCAGTGGTTACTGGGCGCCCAGCCGGCAGCAGATCGACCAGCTGGAAGCGCAGCTGTCGTCGCTGGAATCACAGGTAACGAAGGTGCTGGACTTCGACCGCCAGTACGTCGGCATCGAAAGCGCCGGCAAGCGTCTGATCTACATCAACGCCTTCCATCTGCCCGACGACAGCGGCATCAACCCGGCACGGGAAGCGATCCGCGTCTGTGACGGCGGCACGCAGTTCTGGGGCGCGGTATTCGACCCGGCCAGCAACACTTTCAGCGAGCTGCAGTTCAACGGCGGCTTCGGCGGGCCCTGAGGGGCCCCGCCGATGGGAATACGCCTGCCCACCTGGGTCTGGATCGGCGCGGTCGCGCTCTCGTGCGTGGCCGGCATGGTCAACGTGGTCGGCTTCCTCGGTTTCGAGCACCAGGCGGTCAGCCACATGACCGGCAGCACCAGCCAGCTCGGCATGGCGCTCGCCCAGGGCGACTGGCGCGCAGTCGGCCATCTATGGGGACTGTTGATCGCGTTCTCGCTGGGCGCGATGCTCAGCGGCCTGCTGATCCAGGACAGCGCATTGCAGCTGGGCCGCCGCTACGGTGTCGCGCTGGCGCTGGAATCGGCACTGCTGCTGGTGGCCATTCCACTGTTCGAACAGCATCAGATCTGGGGCGCACTGGCCGCCGCCATGGCCTGCGGCCTGCAGAACGCGATGGCCACCACCTTCAGTGGCGCGGTGGTGCGCACCACCCACCTCAGCGGCATGTTCACCGACCTCGGCATCGGCCTGGGCCACCTGCTGCGTGGACTGCCGCTGCAGGTTCGACGGCTGACCCTCAGCGGCCTGATCATCAGCGGCTTCCTCGGCGGCGGCATCATCGGCGCCTGGTTGTTCATGCGCTGGCAATACGACGCCCTGCTCGCCCCCGCTCTGCTGACCGGCCTGACCGGGCTGGGTTATGTGGTGTACCAGCAGTGGGCGCGTTGGCGGCATTGAATCAAGGACATCCACGCATGGCGTGGATCTACCTTCCCCTGCGGGACCACGGCACAATCAACTGATGAGTCCGACCACTCCCGTTTCCGCCCTCACCATCGCCGGCTCCGACTCCGGCGGTGGCGCCGGTGTCCCTGCCGATCTCAAGGCCTTCGCCGCGCACCGCGTGCATGGCCTGGCCGTGTTCGCCGCGCTGACTGCACAGAACACCCGTGGCGTCACCGCCGTGCATGTGCCACCGATCGCATTCCTGCAGGCGCAGATCGAAGCCTGCTTCGATGACTTCGATATCCATGCCGTGAAACTCGGCATGCTGGCCAACGCCGAGGTGATCCATGCGGTCGCCGACGCACTGGAAAAGCATCGCCCGCCGCACGTGGTGCTGGACCCGGTGATGGTCGCCACCAGCGGCGCGCGCCTGCTGGAGGAAAGTGCGCTCAAGGCCATGCGCGAACGCCTGCTGCCGTTGGCGACGCTGGTTACACCCAATACCCCGGAAGCAGAACTCCTGATCGGCCGGAAGATCGGCAACGGCGATGACGCCGAACAGGCTGCCTCTGCCCTGCTCGATCTCGGTGCCGGTGCGGTGCTGCTGAAAGGCGGCCACCTGCAGGAAGGCAACCGCGTGATCGATCGCTACTTCGACGGCGTCAGCAGCGAAGAATTCATCCACGCCCGCCTGCCGCTGGACGCACATGGCACAGGCTGCACGCTCGCCTCGGCCATCGCCGCGCAGCTGTGCAACGGCCTGAGCCTGGCCAATGCCTGCGAAGCCGGCATCGACTACGTTGCGCGCGGCCTGCAGCAGGGCTACGCGCCTGGCCGCAGCGAGGTGCTGGTACTCGATCACTTCGGCGCGGCACCGCACGCATGAGTCTCGCACCGGACGTCGTTGCCGTGCAGTGCGCTGATGGCCATCGCTACGAAGTGATCGCCTGCGTGCCCGCACAGCCCATCGCGCGCCTGCTGTGGCTGCCAGCGCTGGGCGTGGCCGCGCGTCACTACCTGCCACTGGCATTGGCGCTGGCGGCGAAGGGCGTGGCGGTCTACCTGCATGAGTGGCGCGGCAACGGCAGCAGCTCACTGCGCCCCTCGCGCACGCAGGACTGGGGCTATCGCGAAGTACTCGAACAGGATCTGCCGGCCAGCCAGGCCGTCCTGGCCGCAGCCGATGACGCCACCGACGCCCTGCCCTGGATCATCGGTGGACACAGTCTGGGCGGGCAGCTGGCCTGCGTGCATGCCGGCCGCAACCCGCAGCACTTCAACCGGCTGTGGCTGGCGGCCAGCGGCTCACCGTTCTGGCGTGGCTTCCCACCACCGCGCGGCTGGCTGCTGCCGCTGGTCTATCGTTTCCTGCCGTGGATCGCGCAACGCCAGGGCGTGCTGCATGGGCGGCGCCTCGGCTTTGGTGGCACCGAAGCGCGCGGGCTGATTGCCGACTGGGCACGCGTTGGCCTGAACAACCACTACGCCGCGGCCGGCATGAACGAAGACCTCGATGCGCAGATGGCGCGCGTGCATGGCAGCGCACAGGCCGTATTGATGGAGCACGACTGGTTGGCACCGACCGGATCGATGCAGACGCTGCTGGCGAAGCTGCCGAATGTGGACGCGCAGCTGCGCGTGCTGTCCGCGCAGGAATTGGGCACGCGCGCCGATCATTTCGCGTGGCTGAAGGCGCCGGAGGCCGTAGCTGACAGCTTTTTCATTCAGTTGGATGAAAATTTTCACAAAACTGTTGACGGTACGCGCCGACATCCGCATAATTCCGCTCCTGTCGCAGGGCGCCCGTAGCTCAGTTGGATAGAGTACCTGGCTACGAACCAGGCGGTCGGGAGTTCGAATCTCTCCGGGCGCACCACTCGACAGGTTTTCAGCATCCGCCGCTGGAAATGCAGTAAAATTTAGCAGTAAGTTGATTGTGTACCGCGCGCCCGTAGCTCAGTTGGATAGAGTACCTGGCTACGAACCAGGCGGTCGGGAGTTCGAATCTCTCCGGGCGCACCATACACAGTCAGCACAACAAGTTTATGTAATTGGCGCCCGTAGCTCAGTTGGATAGAGTACCTGGCTACGAACCAGGCGGTCGGGAGTTCGAATCTCTCCGGGCGCACCATTACACCGAAACAGCAGGCCCCGGCCTGCTGTTTTTTTATGTGTGTTTTTCGGCAGGGCTGCGCCCTGCACCTGCAGATGCTTCAAGCCAAGGCAACGGCAACAGCAAAAGCTGGCATTCCGTGGGTTGGCGGGGCGGTGTCGGAGTGCGGGGACGCCGCAAGTACGTCCCTGTAGGCTTGGCAGCCGCATCCATGCGGCTGACACCCCGCACTCCGACACCGCCCCACCTTCGACAGGTTCACGCGGCTGTTGGTAGGTGTCGACCTTGGTCGACACATCTGTCAGATATCGAATGAATTCATCCACGCATGGCGTGGATCTACCGTGTCGACCAAGGTCGACACCTACCAGAGCAGTACGCCGTTCCGACAGATCGCGGAAAACTGTCGAAGGCGGGGTGGGCCCGGTTGCGGGGGCGTGAGCCGCATGGGCCCGAGGCATGCCTCGGGCGGGTTGGGCAGGACGCCCAACCCCGGTCTTGCCGTGTGCGCAGGATTGCGCACACGAGCAAGCGGCGACCGAGCTTACATGGGTGAGGGCGCTTTGCTTGCGAAGCATTGCTTCGCAAGCGCCCGAACGCACAGCCGCCAGCGGCTGGGCCGGGCCCCGGAGGGGGACTTGCAGCGGCCCCCGCAACCGGCCCCACCGCGCCTCCCCACAGGAAACCAGCTTCTGCTGTTGCTGTTGCTGTTGCTCCAGCTCGTAGCGGGTGCAGGGCGCAGCCCTGCCGTACCCCTACCCCCTGGCCATTGACTGCCACCACTGTGACAGCAGCTCCGGCCTGCGCAGGCGTTCGCGCCACCAGCGCAGTGCGGCGCCATCCTCTCCGGTGCGCCAGGCCAGCCAGAAGGTCTCTTCCGGCTTGTGTTCCTCCACCTCACGGATCACCAGCTGGCCGCGCGCCACCGCAGCGCGCGCACACGGTTCGGGCAGGAAACCGAAGCCCACGCCTTCGCACTGCAGCTTCAGCTTGCTGGCCATGTCCGGCACCGTCAGCATCTCCTGCCCCATCAACAGGCCGACCGTGCGCGGCAGCAGCCGTCGCGCCGAATCGGAGACCGCGATCGCGCAGTGCTCGACCAGCTGCTCGCGACCCAGCACACCCGGCACTGCGGCCAACGGATGATCGGGGGCGACCGCGAACACGAACTCCACCGTACCCAGCGGCTCGACCACGTAACCGCCGCCGCTGGGACCCTCGCCCGGCGCACCGACCAGCAGGTCGGCACGGCGGTCCAGCAAGGCCTCCCAGGTACCGGACAGGGCCTCGCCGATCAATCGCAGCCGGGTCGGTGCCTCGGCCTCACGAAATGCGGCGATGTCCGGGCCGAGCAGCCAGGTCGGGAACACCGAATCCACCGCCAGCGTCAGTTCGGTCTCCCAGCCCGACGCCACCCGGCGCACCCGCAGTTCCAGCTCGCGGGCGGCGCGCAGCAGGTGCCGGCCTTCGTCCAGCAGCGCGCGGCCAGCCTCGGTCGGCTCGGCACGCGGGCCGACCCGGTCGAACAGCTGAACGCCCAGATCCTCCTCCAGCTTGGCCACGGTGTAGGAGATGGTCGAGGGCACCTTGTGCAGGGCCTTGCCGGCGCCGGCGAACGAGCCGCGGCGGTCGATGGCATCCAGGATCTGCAGGGCATCGAGGCTGAGCTTGAGCATTCGAATTTTTCGATGATGGCTGTCAAAACTATCCGTTTTTCAAACCCAGGGCGCAAGCGGATACTTCTCTCCAACGGGGAAACACAGCGGCTATCGGCCCACCCCGCCCCATCGAAACCATCGAACAAGGAGATTCCATCATGCTGCAGATCCGCAAGAGCGCTACCCGTGGCCTGGCCGAGCATGGCTGGCTGTCCTCGCGCCATACCTTCTCCTTCGCCAACTACTACGACCCCCGCTACGTCAGCTTCGGACCGCTGCGGGTGATCAACGAAGACAAGGTGATCGGCGGCCAGGGCTTCGGCACCCACAGCCACAGCAACATGGAGATCGTTTCCTATGTGCTGGGCGGCGCGCTGGAGCACAAGGACTCGATGGGCACCGGCTCGGTGCTGCGTTACGGCGACGTGCAGCGCATGAGCGCCGGCAGCGGTGTCAGCCACAGCGAGTTCAATCACTCCGCCGACGAGACCGTGCACTTCCTGCAGATCTGGATCTTCCCGGACACCGAGAACATCACGCCGTCCTACGAGGAGACCCACTTCGCCCCGGAAACCAAGCGCGGCCAGCTGCGCCTGATCGCTTCGCCGGACGGTGCCGACGGTTCGCTGCGCATCCACCAGGATGCCCGCATCTTCGCCACCATCCTCGATGGCGGCCAGAAGCTGCACCACGCCCTCGGCAACGGTCGTGGCGCCTATGTGCAGGTGGCCCGAGGCCAGCTGCAGGTCAATGGCATCACTCTGGAAGCCGGTGATGCACTGCAGGTCAGCGACGAAGCGCAGCTGACCCTGGAAAACGGCAACGACGCCGAAGTGCTGGTGTTCGACCTGCCGCTGTAACGACAACGCCCGCGATGCCGAAAAGCATCGCGGGCGTATGTGTAGAGCCGCGTCAGAACCTGTAATTCAAGCTCAACCGCACGTTGCGCGGCTCACCCCAGGTATAGGTGCTGTACCAGCTGAAGATCGTGTAGTACCGCTTGTCCAGCAGGTTGTTGACGTTGAGCGTGGCCGACAGGCGATCGTTGAATTCATAGCGCGCCATTGCATCGAGCAGCCAGTAGGGTTGGGTGCGATGCACCACCTTGGCCTGCGTGGCCGGGTTGGTGATCTCGCCGAAAGTGGAATCCTGCCAGCGCGCACCACCGCCCAGCGTCAGGCCTTTCCAGTCGCCACGCAGGCGATAGCTGGTGTGCAGGCTGAACTGGTTTTCCGGTTCCAGCGTGGTGACCTTGGCACCGGCCTGGCGGGCGATCTTGTGCGAGAACCCACCCTGCACCTGCCAGCCTTCCGCCAGCTGGCCAGACATTTCCAGCTCGTAGCCCTTGGTACGCACGCCCATCAGCGCGCGATAGGCATCCTGCCCGTCCGGTGTCTTGCCGCCGGTGGGCTGGGCAAAGTTGTCCTGGTCGAGCTGGAACAGCGCCGCACTGGCGTTGAAGCGCCCATCGAGGAACTCGGCCTTCAGGCCCATCTCGTGGCTGCGGCCTTCCAGCGGATCCAGTGCCTTGCCCTGCTCGTCGCGTTCGCTATGCGGTTTGAAGATGGTGCTGTAGCTGGCATACACCGAATAGTGCTCGCCAAGGTCGTAGACCACGCCGGCATACGGTACGAACACGCCGGTTTCGCGCGTCTGCGGCGAACGGTAGCTGGCCAGGCGGCTGCCGACGATCACCTTCAACGGATCGGCCACGTCGAAGCGGCCGACCACGTACAGGCCGTTCTCACGCGTCACTTCGTTGTTGCTGTAGCTGCGCTGCCACTCCGGCTCGGGAATGTCGCCATTCCAGGTTCTGTAGTCCGGCACGGTATCCGGGAACCCCGCCTGCGGGCCGTAGCCGGTATTGGTCCAGCGCTTGCGCGAGGCGCTGCCACCGACCACCAGCTCATGCTCCCGCCCGAGCAGGCCGAAATGACCGCTCACATAGAAGTCGGCAGCATTGCTGACGGTCTTGCCAACGTACTTGCCGAGCCACAGGCTGACGCCCTCGCCGGTCAACGGATCGGGATTGCCGGCGGCGGCGCCGGCCAGTGCGGCGTCATAGCCGTTGACCTGGTGGTTGAGTTGCAGCTTGGCCACCCAATCGTTGGCGAAGGTATGCTCGAGCGTGGCAAAGCCGGTGCGCACATACTGGCGCCAGCCACTCCAGCGGGTGCCGTTGTTGAACGAACGCGGCATGTCATTGAAGTTGCCGGCACTGTCCAGCAGCGGGATGCCCCCCCAGGTCGAGCCCTTCGGGTCGCTGTCCATCGCATCGCCACCCACGGTCAGCAGCGTGCGCTCGCCCAGATCGGCTTCCAGCACCGCGTAGCCCACCTTGCTGGTGCGCTGGTAGAAGTCGAGATTGGAATGCTTGTCCTGCCAGGCGCCCACCGCACGACCGCGCACGCGTCCATCGGCGGTCAACGGGCCGCCAACATCGATCTCGGCACGATAGTCATCCCAGCGGCCGACACCCAGCGTCGCACTGCCGGCGAACTCCTTGCCCGGTTTCTTGCGCACCAGGTTGATGGTCGCCCCCGGATCGCCCATGCCGGTCAGCAGGCCAGTTGCGCCCTTGAGCACTTCGATGCGGTCATAGATCGCGGTATCGCTGAGCGTGTTGCCCGCCGAATAGGCCGAGTCACGCGACATCGGGATGCCGTCGTACTGGAAGTTCTGCACGGCGAATCCACGTGCGTAGTACTCGGTGCGCTCGCTGTCGTAGGTGACGATGCTGATGCCCGGGGTCACCCGCATCACGTCATCAATGCCGTTCAGGCCAAAGTCGTCCATCTGAGCGCGGGTAATGACGCTGATGGTCTGTGGGGTCTGCCGTGGCGTCAGCACCAGGCGGGTGGCGGTGGCGATGGTGCCGGGCGTGTACGCGCCGCTGCCCTCGGTGATGGTGCCGAGCAGATTGGCGGTGACCTGCACGGTCTGCAGGGTCTGCGATGCCGGGGCCTCGGCAGCCTTGTCCGGCTCGGTGGCGGACTGCGCGGCTGCGATGCCGCTGCTGGCCAGTGCAGTGATCAGCAGGCCCTGGGCAAGCGCCTGCGGCAACGCACGGCGACGCGGCAAGGGGGACGGAATACGGGCATCAGGCACAGACAGCACGACGGGACCTCCACGATCGGGTGGGATCCTCTGGCGGCGGCTGGAGGGAAGACGGGGACGCGGCCGGATGGCCGCAGGCGCAGGAGTGTACTCCCCTGCGCCCCGGCTGTCGTGCGATGTGCTGTGGTGCGGCGCGCTGCCGCAGGCTCAGCCGCCGATGGCGGCGCAGGCCTCCAGGATCAGCGCGGTCACGTCCTTCGGCTGCGAGGCCAGCGAGGCATGGCTGGCATCCAGCTCCAGCAGTCGTTTGGGCTGCATGCGCGTGGCCATGGCCCTCTGGTTCTCCGGCGCGATCATGCGGTCGTGACGGGACAGCTGGTACCAGCTCGGCCTGTGCTTCCACGCCGGGTCGCTCACCGCATCAGCGAAGGTGCTGGCCAGCGGTGCCTTCTGGGTCACCGCCATCACCCGGCCCTCGTCTTCGCTCAGATCCTGGCAGAAGCTCTCATGGAACTTGTCCGCACGCAGCCACAGGTAGCCATCGCTGTCCGGTGCCAGGTTCGGCGCCGCCTCCGGCAGGTGCTGCTGGGTAATGCCACCAGGGCTCTCGCCGGCATCAGGCGCGAAAGCGGCGATGTAGACCAGGCCCTTCACGTTGTCCTCGTTGCCAGCCTGGCTGATCACCGCACCACCGTAGGAGTGGCCGACCAGCAGCACCGGCCCGTCGATCTGCCGGATCATTTTCTGGGTGCGGCCGGCATCGTCAGCCAGCGAGGTGAGTGGCAGTTCCACCGCCTGCACGCGGTCATGGCCGTTGCGATGCAGCTCCAGGATCACTTTGGCCCAGTGTGCGGCCCCGCCCCAGAAACCATGGACGAGGAGGATGGTCGGTGTCGTGCTCATGTACGGATCTCCGGCAGCGGCCGGCGGAATGCCGACCGTGTCGCCACTGTCCGCGCAGGGCGTTAATCAGCGGTGACGCATTCGGGTCACTGCAATCGTATGCGTCGCTGGATGTCATGCATGGCACTTGCCGATCCCGCTTGAAAACGTTTTCATGGATGATCCTTGGAGCTTCGTATCGCGCATGACGCCTTCATCCCCACGTGCCCAGCAGCACGCCACCCGCGCTGCCTTCTTCATTCCCGGATTCGCCACCGCCGCCTGGGCACCGATGGTGCCCTACGCCAAGGCCAAGGCCGGGCTGTCCGACGCCAGCCTCGGCGCAGTGCTGCTGTGCCTCGGGCTCGGCTCACTGCTGGCGATGCCACTGGCAGGTGCGCTGACCGGGCGGCTGGGATGCCGCCGGGTGATGGTGATCACCTGCGTGATGATGCTGTGCGCCCTGCCCTTGCTGGTGCTGGCGCCCTCTCCGGTAGCGCTGGGCGCGGCCCTGTTCGTGTTCGGCGCCGGCGTCGGTGCGCTGGATTGTGCGATGAACATGCAGGCGGTCGCGGTCGAGCGCGACGCCGGGCGCGCGATGATGTCCGGATTCCATGCCTTCTACAGCATCGGCGGCTTCGTCGGTGCCGGCTGCATGACCGGCATGCTGATCCTGGGTACGCCGCTGTGGCTGGCCGCGTTGGTTTCGGTGGCCGCTCTGCTGCTGGTGGCAGTGCTGTCGGCACCGCACTGGCGCCCACAACGGATCCTGCATGAAGGCCCCCTGCTGGCACTGCCGCATGGCGTGGTGCTGTTCATCGGCGTGCTGGCCTTCGTGGTGTTCCTCGCCGAGGGCTCGATGCTGGACTGGAGCGCGGTGTTCCTCGCCGAAGTGCGGCAGGTGCCACGTGACCAGGCCGGTGCCGGCTTTGCACTGTTCACCCTGGCGATGACCGCGATGCGCCTGTTCGGCGACGGCATCGTCGAGCGCCTCGGCCGGACCCGCACCCTGGTCTTCGGCGGCATCACCGCTGCTGCGGGTTTCACCCTGGCCACGCTGGTGCCATCGTTTCCGGTGGCGCTGGCCGGCTACGTACTGGTCGGGCTGGGCTGCGCCAACATCGTGCCGGCGCTGTTCTCGATGGCGGGCCAACAGCGGGTGATGCCGGAGAGCATCGCCATCACCGCGGTCACCACGCTGGGCTACGCCGGCATCCTCGCCGGACCGGCAGCGATCGGCGCACTGGCGCATGCCACCAGCCTCGGCTTCGCCTTCCTGTGCGTGGCCGCATTGCTGCTCGGCGTCGCCGCATCCGCGCGATCACTGGCACGACGGGTGGCCTGACAGAAAAAGGGGACGGAGGGGATTAAGTCGTTTCCCGCACACCTGGGCTGGAAACGACTTAATCCCCTCCGTCCCCTTTTCTCAGCTGCGCGTCAGCCACTCGGCCTGGGCCGGCAGCTGCGGTGCCGGGCACGCGCTCTGCGGATGATGCTCGTCGCGCGCCATCCAGTCATCGACCACCCCGGCCAGCAGGTCCAGCCGCAACGGCAGGGTGATGTGGTCCTCACCGCGCATCTCGATGTAGTGCGCGCGCGGGTTGGCCAACGCCAGTTCGCGACCCTGGCTGACCGGAATGTGCTGGTCGCCCTGGCCGTGCAGCAGCAGTACGCAGGCGCGGGTATCGGCCAGCGCGCGCGCTACATCCACGCGGTCCAGATCGACGTCGATGCGGCGGCTGGCGGCGGCGATCACCTGGTTGATGTCCTGACCGCCGTAGCGCCAGCGCGCGTACGACGCCACCGCCTGCGCCTTCAGGCCTTCCGGCTGCAGTCCCATCAGGTGCGGAATCATCGTGCGGATCGCCACACCGGCATTGGCGAACGATTCCATCGCCACCACGCCTTCCACCTGGTCGCCCAGCTTGTCGGCGGTGAACACCGCTGTGGCGGCGCCATAGGACACGCCGAACAGGTACAGCGGGCCGGTTACTTCACCACGTGCACGCAGCTCGCCGATTACATCCACCACATCGTCGGATTCATAGGTGCCGTATCCGGACGGACCTGCACCGGACTGCCCATGGTTGCGCAGGTCCAGCGTGATCACGCGATAGCCGGATTCGGCCAGCTGCAGCGACCACGGCAGCATCGAATCGCCGTTCATCATCCAACCGTGCAGCAGCACCACGGTGCCGCGCGGGGCCTGCGCGCGGAACGGTTGCGGTACTGCCAGGCTCAGGCCGGTATCCAGCGGCAGGCCGTTCTCGTGGCGCTGCGGCAGGTAGTGATAACGCGCGCCGTAGTCGCCGGGATCGAACACACGCCAGAAGATCGGCACGCCATCGCGGCCCGGCGCGAAGCCATGGCGGTTGGGCAGTTCGGCGATGGCCGCGGCAATACGCGGGCGATCGAGCAGGGTCGATACGCCACCTGGCGCGATCAGCCTGTCGGCGAGCGAGGTGGACGAGGCATTGATCGAGGAGGAGCATGCAGCCAGCCACAGGCCGGCGCACGCCAGCAACAGCAGCAGCAGGCGCTTCATATCACGTCATTGGGGTGAATCAGACAGGCTGGGACGTTAACGCCCCGATAGACCGGTCATCTATCGCGCGCGGATGACGGCTTGATGACAACGCAGGAACGATTCAGCTTGGTGTACAAGCTGTATCCGTTCAGTCATTGATCCGGATCAATGAACGCGCGCGCGGGATTGCCCACAGTGCCGCCATGCGCACCTCGCTCAAGCTCGCCATTGCCCTGGCCGCCACGTTGGCCGCCGCCTACGGCATCGCCCGCACCACGCCCTACTGGTTCGCACCGCGACAGACGGCGCAGGTCGACATCCACGATCCGACGCTGATCGCGCAGGGACAGTACCTGTCGCGCGCCGCCGACTGCGCCGCCTGCCACACTGCGCCGGGCGGCAAGCCGTTCGCCGGTGGCCTCGGTATGCAGACGCCGATGGGCACGATCTACTCGACCAACATCACGCCCGATCCGGACACCGGCATTGGCGCCTACGACTACGCCGACTTCGAGCGCGCGGTCCGTCGCGGCATCCGTCACGATGGGCAGCCGTTGTATCCGGCAATGCCGTATGCCTCATACGTGATCGCCAGCGATGCCGAGATCAAGGCGCTGTACGCCTACTTCATGGGCTCGGTGCAGCCGGTGAAGCAGGGCAACGCCGACAGCACGATCCCTTGGCCGGCCAACATGCGCTGGCCACTGGCCTGGTGGCAGCTGCTGTTCGCACGCCCGCGTACGTTCAACCCGGATCCGTCGCTGGATGCCAGCCAGCAGCGCGGCGCCGAACTGGTGGAAGGCCTGGCCCACTGCGGCGCCTGCCACACGCCACGCGGCCTGGCGTTCCAGGAAAAGGCGATGGCCGATGATGGCAGCCGCCAGTTCCTGTCCGGCTCGGTGCTGGAAGGCTGGTATGCGAAGAACCTGCGCAATGAATCAACCGGTCTGGCCAGCTGGAACGAGGGCGAGATCGTCGACTTCCTGCGCACCGGACGCACCGATCGCTCCGCGGCCTTCGGCGGCATGGCCGACGTGGTCGAGCACAGCACGCAGTACCTGTCCGACGCCGACCTGCTGGCGATGGCCCGCTACCTGAAACAGCTGCCGGCGCGCGAGGGCCGCAGTGCGCAGTGGTCGCCGGGTACCGACACCACCACCGCCGCACTACGCAGTGGCGACTATCGCGTGGCCGGCTCGCTGGCCTATGCCGAGCATTGCCAGGCCTGCCATCGCGCCGACGGCCGCGGCATGCCACGGGTCTACCCGGCGCTGGCCGGCAACTCGATCGTGTTCGCCGATGATCCCAGCTCGCTGGTACAGGTAACCCTGATCGGCGGCCGCACGCCGCATACCCCGCACGACCGCATGGCCTTCACCATGCCCGGTTTCGAGCAGCTGCCGAATGCACAGCTGGCACAGATCCTGACCTTCATCCGCAGCAGCTGGGGCAACCAGGCCAGCGCGGTGAGCGAGGTCGACGTGGCGCGCATGCGCCGGGTGGTGCGTGACAAGCCGGTGCACTACGTTCCGCAGGAGGCCGCACGATGAAACGTTCGCGCAAACGCTCCCGCCTGCTGGTCGGCAGCGTGGTCACCCTCGTGCTGCTGGCCGGCGCCGGCACCCTCGCCTATCGCCATCTGTACCCGGACCTGGATGCTGCCGTAGCCAGCACGATCGATGTCCTCGATGCGCAGGGCAAGGTGGTCGGCCACTACCACGCACCCAGCGCCGAAGAGATCGCCGGGCTCGGCAATGCCGAATCGGTGATGCTTGGCCGCCGCCTCCTCAACGATACCGCACGGCTGCTGCCGGACAATGTCGGCAACGATCTGAACTGCAACTCGTGCCACATGGCCGAGGGCAAGCGGCCTTTCGGCAATCACTACTTCAATACCGGCGGCGGCGCCTATCCGCGCTACATGCCGCGTCCGGGCAAGGTGATCGGGCTGACCGAGCGCATCAACGGCTGCCTGCAGCGTTCGATGAACGGCAAGCCGCTGCCGAAGGACTCGCCGCAGATGCGCGCCATGCTCGACTATATGGCGTGGCTGAGCAGTCCCGTGCCAGAGGGTGCAAAGGTGGCCGCCCCCAGTGAGGGGCCGATCGACAGCACGCTGACCCCGGACCCGGTCCGCGGCCAGGCGCTGTACGCCGTGCAGTGCGCCGCCTGCCATGGCGACAACGGCGAAGGACGGCGCGACGCCAGCGGTGACATCGCCTTCCCGCCGCTATGGGGCGACCACAGCTTCAACATCGGCGCCGGCATGGCACGCCTGTACAAGGCCGCCGGCTTCGTCAAGCACAACATGCCACCGGCGGTGACCCGCGAGCCGCCACTGGGCCAGCAGGCGATGCCCGACCAGGATGCGGTGGACATCGCCAGCTACTTCATCAACCAGCCCCGGCCGGACTTCGCCAACAAGGCCAAGGACTGGCCGCGCGACCCGAAACCCAAGGACGCGCGGTACTGAGGAAGGCGTGGTTCAGCGCTTGACCAGCTCGACCCGTCGATTGCGCGCCTTGCCTTCCTCGCTGCCATTGTCGGCCACCGGCCTGTCGGCGCCGAAGCCGGCCGCCTGCAGGCGGTCGGCGGCGATGCCCTTGGCGGTCAACGCCGCCACCACCGACCGGGCCCGATCCTCGGACAAGCTGCGGTTGTGCGCGGCCGCGCCACTGTTGTCGGTGTGGCCTTCGATCGACAGTTTCAGCGACGGGTCGGCACGCAGCAGGTCCAGCACCTGCGCCAGTTGCGGTTCGGACGTCGGCAGGATCTGCGCCTTGTCGGTGGCGAAGTTGACCTGGATCGCCACGCGGCCGTCGCTGTCCAGCTTCTTCTTCAACGCATCGGCCGGCAGCAGCGCCGCGGTCTGGGTGAAACCCTTGCGCTCGACCACGACCCAGCCTGCGCTGAGGTATTCGAGGCGAGCATGCACCCACACCTGGCGGCCGTCAGCCAGATCGACGCGATAGACCACGGTGTCGTAGTTGTCCCAGCTGTAGCTGGCCGCGTTGCCGTAGGACGACTGCACCTGCTTCGACACGCCCTCGGCCGCCTCGTGCGGGATGCGCCCCTCGAACAGCTTGGTGCCGTTGACCTGGGCCATCATCGCCTCAAGGTTGCGGCGTACTTCATGCATCGAGTATTCGCGCTCGCCCTTGTCGAAATCGGCAGCGAAGGTGCGGCCCTCGACCGGTTCGAAGTGATCTCCGGTCCAGAACGGGAAGGCATCGAAATCACGCTGCTCGGGCGTGTTGCGCTCACGATAGCCGGCCGGCAGGGACAGGTGCGGGAAACTGTCCGACCACTGCGCGGTGGCCTTGAACGGAACGTCATCCACGACCACCAGACCGGCGCCGTTGCTGTCCACCGCCAGCTGCACCCACACGGTGCGGTTGGCCTGGCGCAGCACGTAGACGGTGGTGGGTGCGTCCTGTTCACCGTTCACCGCATCGATGAAGCCACCACCGATCTCGCCTTCCAGTTGCGGGCCGTAGTAGATGTCGCGCAGCAGCGTGCCTTCAAAGACCTTGCGGCCGCCAGCGGCGGTGATCACACCGTCGAAGTTGCGCTGCACTTCCAGCGCAGAGAACGCCTTGTCGGGGGCCGCCTCACTGTCGGTCACGATGCGTGCCGACCAGCTCGGACCTTCAACCCAATGCACACCCTCGCCCATCCGGAACGGGAAGCGCGCCCAGGCGCGCGGGTGCGGGGCGTTCTGCGGCGCGTAGCCCTGCGGCAGGCTGAAGAACGGCAGCTCACCCAGCGTGGTGTCGCTCAGCGGTACGCTGCCGGTGTCGAACGGCACCAGAGGCACCGGCTTGCCATCGCGGTCGGTGAGTGCGGTGCCATCGGCGGCTGCCGTTGAACCCGCTGGGGCGGCGGCCGGTGCTGCGGCCCCGTCCGCCGTGGCTGGCGCAGGCGGTGCCACCTCTCCATCCGAGGGCGTCCGGTTGCACCCTGCCAGCAGCACCAGGGCTGCACCTCCCAGCCAGATCTTCGATCGCTTCTGCATCGCCACCACCTCAGGTCCATTGAAGCGCCGAGCATACCCGAAGGCCGTGACCGCCCCCACAGTGCCATCGTTCCTGCGCTGCCACGTCATCCCGATGTCATTGGCGCTGCCGACACTCCGGGGTTTTCCTCCCTCTGAAGGTCCGGTTTCGATGCGAACGATTGCGCGTTTTCCCCGTGTCTCGCTGCTGGCCCTGCTGATCGCCCCCGCCCTGGACGCCCTCGCAGAAGCACCGCAGGGCGATACGGGCGAAGCGCGCAGCAGCGATGCGCGTACCCTCGACCAGGTACAGGTGATTGGTCAGGCCACCAGTTACGCGAAGACTTCGGTGCGCGCGGAAACACTGAACCGGCAGACCGTGATGAGCAGCGTCAACGACACGCTCAACGAAGTGCCCGGCGTGGTGGTCAGCGAGGCCGATGCCACCGGTTCGTCGGTGTGGGGCACGCAGATCAGCATGCGCGGCTTCGTGACCAACCGTGACACCCAGCAGATCGGCACCACCATCGACGGCCTGCCCAATGGCGGCTCGGGCTACGGCGGCGGTTCGCTGGCCAACCGCTACATCGATACCCTGGACCTGGAAACAGTGGAAGTCAGCCAGGGCACTGCCGACATCTCCTCGCGCTCGAACGAGGCGCTGGGCGGCACGCTCAACTTCCTCACCAGCGACCCACTGCAGGACAGCCGCCTGCGCTTCGTGGTCGGTGCCGGTGACAACGAAGCGCGCAAGTACTACGTGCGCTACGACACCGGCCTGCTCGGCGGCCATACCCGCGCCTGGGTCAGCGCTTCTTCCGCACGTGTGCACGACTGGATCGATGGCAGCGGCAAGACCAGCAATGACCACATCGCCGGCAAGTTCATCACCGAGCTGGATCGCTGGACGCTGACCGGCTACCTGTCCTACAACGATGCCGACGAGCCGGAGTACACCAGCGTCTCGCCGAAGGGCTTCGCCACCAATCCGGACCGCGACAACCTGGTCGGCACCCTCACCGGCATTCCGTACCTGGACCAGAACTACCGTTCCGGCTCGCGTGCGCTGCGCGAGAACACCTTCGGCTACCTGCGCGCGACCTTCGACGGCGGCAACGGCTTCAAGGCCTCGGTGGCGGCTTACGGGCACCGCATGGAAGGTCGTGGCGACTGGCTGCCCCCCTACCTGGCGCAGGTCAGCGATGATGGTGCCGGTCGCCCGGAGTCGGAGTACATCGGTGGAAAGACCGTGTACGGCGGCAGTAACCGCGGCCAGATTTTCTTCGTCAATCCCGATGGCAGCGCCGCGCAGCGCCTGGCCAGCTGCACCCCGCGCCTGGGCTTCACCGCCGAGTACGATCCGAACTGCTACGCGGGCAACGTGCTGGGCGCGCAGTCCTACCGCCACACCCACTACGACAACGACCGCATGGGCGTGACCGCCGACGTCGAATGGCGGCAGACCTTCGGTGCGATCGACAACACCATCCGTGGCGGCCTGTGGGTGGAGAAGCTAGACCGTTCGGCACGCCGTGACTGGCACCGCCTGCTCAACGTCGGCCAGGACATCGCCTTCGACCATCAGCCGTACTGGGTGCAGTTCGAGGACAAGTACAAGGTTGACGAGCAGATGTACTACGTCGAGGACGTGGCCCGCTTCGGGCCGTTCAGTGCCCGCCTGGGCGTGAAGCAGTTCTTCGTCGACCAGTCGCGCCGCCGCGTGATCGGTGCCAGCGAGCACGTGAAATCCGATTCCAGGTCCGATCCGCTGCTGTCGACCGGCTTCACCTGGGCACCGGGCGTGGAAGGCATGGAGCTGTTCGCCGGCTTCTCGCAGAATTTCGCCGCCATTCCTTCAGGCGTACTTGGCGAGACCGACCCGCAGCGCTTCCGCAATGTCGAACCGGAGACCGCCGACAACATCGAAGTGGGCATGCGCATCAGCCGCTGGCCGCTGACCGCCTCGGTGACCCTGTACAACATCAAGTTCGACAACCGCATCGTCTATCTGCCGGCCGGTTTCGTCAGCGGCATCGACTACCTGGGCGAGACCGACGGTGTCTACGAGAACTTCGGTGGCGTGGAAAGCAACGGCCTGGAGGCGGCGTTCGGCTACGGCTGGGACAATGGCTGGCGCCTCAACGCCGCCTATACCTACAACCGCTCCAAGTACCTGGGCAGTGGCGATGCCGCACGTGATACCCAGCTGGGCATCGTCGACGGTGCCAAGGTGATCGGCCAGCCCGAACAGACCCTGGTGCTGTCGGCCGACTGGCAGGGCGAAAACTGGAACTTCGGCCTGTCCGGTCGCTACCTCGGCACGCGCTACCTCGATGCCGCCAACGTCAACAAGCTGCCCTCGGCCACCGTGTTCAACGCCAATATCGGCTTCGACCTGCAGGGCCTGTCGCCGCGCCTGAAGGGCATGGGTGCCAACCTGGTGGTGAGCAACCTCACCGACAAGCGGTATCTTGCAGGGGTGGACGGCCGCGACAACGCCTTCATCGGCGCCCCGCGCACTGTCGGCATCTCCTTCCGTGTGGACCTGTGAGTGAGCCCGTGACTGATATCGGCCGACGCCGGTTGTTGCAGGCCGGCGTTGCCGCCGGCCTTTCTCCGCTGCTTCCCAGCATCGCCCGGGCCGCAGCGATCGCCCCCGCCGCGCAGACGCGCAGCCTCGAAGACCTGCAGCACATTGTGGTGTTCATGCAGGAGAACCGCTCGTTCGACCACTACTTCGGCACGCTGCCGGGCGTACGGGGTTTCGGCGATCGCTTCGTGGCTCCCGCGCCGGCACTGCAGACCGGCGGCCGCACGCGCAGCCTGTGGCTGCAACCCGATGCCAGCGGCACGCGCGCGATCGCACCGTT
This sequence comes from Stenotrophomonas sp. STK17_22, assembly GCF_051983905.1. Classification (NCBI taxonomy): domain Bacteria; kingdom Pseudomonadati; phylum Pseudomonadota; class Gammaproteobacteria; order Lysobacterales; family Lysobacteraceae; genus Stenotrophomonas; species Stenotrophomonas sp. STK17_22. Next base: position 1,793,584 of record NZ_CP197010.1, on the reverse strand, counting down.
CCCGCTGGATACCGCCGCGCACTTCGGCTACATGCGGGTGGAAGGCACGCCGCACACCTGGCCAGACGCCCAGCGTGCCTGGGATCACGGGCGCATGGGGCACTGGCCGAACGCCAAGCAGAACCACTCCATGGGCTACTTCCAGCGCAGCGACATGCCGTTCCAGTTCGCGCTGGCCGATGCGTTCACGATCTGCGACGCCTACCACTGCGCGATGCAGGCCGGCACCAATCCGAACCGGGTGTTCCTGTGGACCGGCCACAACGATGCACAGGCCCGCGCCGGCGGCCCGGTGATCGCCAACTCGCATGACAACTTCCCCGAACACGGCGGGCATCCGGCGTCCTACCGCTGGACCAGCTATGTCGAGCGCCTGCAGAAGGCCGGCGTGTCTTGGCAGATCTACCAGGACATGGCGGACAACTTCACCGACAACCCGCTGGCCGGCTTCGAGGCGTTCCGTCGGGCGTACAGTGCTGCACCCGGGCATGACCCGCAACTGCGCGCACGCGGGGTCAGTACCCGTGGCCTGCCACAGCTGCGCCAGGACGTACTCGACGGGCGCCTGCCGCAGGTCAGCTTCATCATCGCCGACGCGGCCGGCAGCGAGCACCCCGGACCCTCCAGTCCGGCGCAGGGCGCGGCCTATACCGCGCGCGTGCTGGATGCGCTGACGGCCGATCCGGAAGTCTGGAGCCGCACCGCCCTGCTGCTGATGTTCGATGAGAACGACGGCTTCTTCGACCACATGCCGCCACCGGCACCGCCTTCGCCGGTGGATGGCGGCTGGGCGGGTGCGTCCTCGGTAAGTACCGAGGGCGAATACCACCGCCATCCCGCACCGGGCGACGAGAAGTACGATGCCGCCGAACTGCGCGGCCGCCCGTATGGACTGGGCCCGCGCGTGCCGCTGTATGTGATCTCGCCGTGGAGTCGGGGTGGCTGGGTCGACTCGCAGGTCTACGACCACACCTCGGTCATTCGACTGATCGAACGCCGCTTCGGTGTGGCGGCACCGGACATCTCGCCGTGGCGCCGCGCGGTCTGCGGTGACGTGACGGGTGCCTTCGACTTCGCCCAGCGCGATACCCGCCCGTTCGTACGCGGCCTGCCCGACGTGAGCGCGGTGGCCGCACGCGCCGCTGCGTTGCCGGGGCGCACCGTGCCCGCGCTGCCGGAGGGGCTGAAGCCAGCGAAACAGGAAAGCGGTGTACGCCCGGCGCGTGCCCTTCCCTATCGACCGCAGGCATCGATGGCTGCGGTCGACGTCGCGGGCGTGGATCTGGCGTTGTCCTGCGAGGGCGCAGCGGCAGTGCTGCATGTCTACGATCGGCTGCGGCTGGAGGCGGTGCCGCGCCGTTACACGCTGCTGCCGGGCATGCCGCTGCGCGAGCGCTGGCCGCTGGACGCCCAGGGCCGCTATGACCTGTGGCTGCTCGGTCCGAACGGCTTCCACCGCCACTTCCAGGGGGCGGCCAAGGCTCCTGCCGTGCAGGCTTCAATTGATCGCACGGATGGCCAACTGCGGCTGCGGCTGCGCAACCTGGGTGACGGCGCGCAGCAGGTGCGTGTGCAGCCTGGTGCCTATGACGGGCACATGCCCGATCAGGCGCTGGTACTACCCGCACACGCAGAAACCGCGTTGGCGTGGGACGCAACGCCCACGGCGGGCTGGTATGACCTGCAGATCGGCGCGGGCGAGAGCATGCTGCGCCTGGCCGGTCGCGCCGAGGATGGGCGCCCCGGCACGAGTGACCCGGCGATGGGCAGCGAGCCACTGCGGTTCGAGCAGGATTGAACCGTCGCGCTGTTGTAGAGTCGAGCCATGCTCGACTGCTTTTCGATCATTTACCGGAAAAAGCAGTCGAGCATGGCTCGACTCTACAGTGGTGCTGGCTGATCAGGCCTCCTGCAGCCCCGGCCGGCCGTGCTCCACCGCATAGCGCTTCCAGCGCTGCACCGCGCCATTCGGCTGCATCACGGTATCCAGCGTCTTCATGTCGCCGATCCACGCATCGCGGGTGACATCGCACAGCACGTAGCCACGCTTGTCGGTGGTCGCCTTCAGATAGGGGCTGTGCGCAAGCTGGTTCCTGGCGTACGCGTCCACACCCTGGCCATCGGCGCCGGAGGTGATCGACGTGGCGAGGAACTCGCTGGAGACCACGCCCGAGTCACGGTGGTCCTGCACCAGATCGCTGGCATAGTGGCGATGCGCGTCGCCGCAGGCGGTCACCACGTTGCCGAAGCCCACCTTCTGGATGTGGTCGAGCAGGCGCCGGCGGCTGTCCAGATAGCCCGACCACTGGTCGTCGGACGACTGCACCACCCCGTCCTTCTCGCGCATGTAGTTGCCCAGCGCCACCTGGTGGGCGATGGTGTGCCAGCGCGGTGCGGCATCGGCCAGGCCGTCGAACAGCCAGCGCTCCTGCTTCGCCCCCACAATGCTGCGCTCCGGCGATTCCACCTCGTCACGCAGCGCCATGTTCACCTGCTTGCTGCGGTACTGGCGGGTGTCGAGCAGGTGCAGGTCCATCAGCGTGCCGTAGCGTGCACGTCGGTACATCTGCATGTGGCCATCGCGCGGGAATGCCGAACGGCGCAACGGCATGTTCTCGTAGTAGGCCTGGAACGCCTGTGCGCGGCGCAGCAGGAATACTTCGCTGGGCGTGTCATCCTGGTCTTCGGCGCCGGCCCAGTTGTTGTCCACTTCGTGGTCGTCAAAGGTGACGAACCACGGTGCCGCCGCATGCGCGGCCTGCAGGTCCGCATCGCTCTTGTACTGGGCGTAGCGGCGGCGGTAATCATCCAGCGTGTAGATCTGCGGGCCGACGTGGTTGCGCAGGTTGGTGAACGGCTGGCCGTTCATCTTCCGCAGGCCCGGCTGGCTTTCGCCTTCGTAGATGTAATCACCATAGTGGAAGACGAAATCGAGCGGTTCCTCGGCAATGCGCCGCCACGCGGTGTAGTGGCCTTCTTCGTAGTGCTGGCAACCGGCCACCGCAAAGCGCACGCGATCCACCGCGGCCGTGGCTGCGGGCAGCGTGCGGGTGCAACCGACCGCACTGGCGTGGCCACCGACGCTGAAGCGGTACCAGTAGGGCCGTCCGGGCGCCAACCCGTCCAGCTCCACGTGCACGGCGTGGCCGAGTTCGGGATGCGCCATCGCCGTCCCCTGGCGTACCACCCTGCGCATGCCTTCGTCTGCGGCCAGTTGCCACTCGACCAGCATCGGCCGGGTCGGCATGCCGCCGCCGAACACCAGCGGTTCGGTCGCCAGGCGCGTCCACAGCACCATGCCATCGGCCGAGGGATCACCCGAGGCCACGCCCAGGGTGAAGGGTGTGCTGGCAAAGCGCGGCTTGGCCAGCAGGTTGCGCGGGTTCAGCGCGGTGGCATCGCCCTGCGCGGCCAGCGCGTGTGCCGTGCCCATCCAGGCACCGGCAGCGGACAGGCCGGCCAGGGCCAGGAATCGCCTGCGATTGATCGTCTCCACGGCTGTGGCCTCAGTTGTAGATGATGTGGAAGTAGAAGAAGCGGCCGTAGTCGTCGATCTCGGTACGGAAGCGCCCGTTCGGGCCGGTGCTGTAGGTCGGCTGGGTGTTGAACAGGTTCTTGGCCTCGTACTTCAGCGTCACGTGCTTGCTGACCTTGTGGCTGAAGCCCATGTTGAAGGTCATGTACGGGTCGTAGTACGAATCCAGCCACTGGGTGTCGCCGAAGTCGACCAGCATCCGGCTGCGGTAGGTACCGGACAGGCGCAGCTGTGCGCTCTTCCACGGCATGCGCCAGATCACCGACCCATTGAGCGACCAGTCCGGCTGGTACAGCAGGCGGTCCAGGCGGCGTTCGGTGCCATCACTGATGCGGTAGTTGGTCTGGCCTTCCAGCCGCGTGGCGTTGAAGTACATGTCGAAGCGCTGACGGCCCCACTGCAGGTTGCGGTTGGCCACCGCGAACTCGACACCGCGCAGCCTGGACTCGTCGGTGTTCATCGGCTGGGTGACCCGGTAGCGCGTGTCACCCACATTCTCGAAGGTGGTCAGGGTGTAGATGTCGTCCTTGATCACCTTGTCGAACAGTGCCACCGAGACCAGGCCGTTGTTGCCGTTGAAGTACAGGTCCCACGCCAGGTCGATGTTGGTGGAACGGCGCGGCTGCAGGTTGGCGTTGCCCTGCTTGATGGTGCAGAAGCCCCTGCCCTCCTCGTCATCACCACAGCTGGTGCTGGTGGCCTGGGCGATGTTGCTGGGTGTCGGCCGGCCCAGCGTTCGGCTGGCGGAGAAGCGCAGGCGCTGGTCCTCGCTCAACTTGAACGTCGCATTCAATGAAGGCAGCAGGTTGTTGTAGCCACCGCTCGTATTGCGGAAGGCAGAGGTATACGTAGTGCCGCCATCATCGCTGAATGGGCTGTAGGCATCGAAGCGGGTGTGGTCGTAGCGCAGGCCGCCGATCAGCAGCAGTCGGTCCCAGGCGTAGTGTGCGGACACGTAGGCATTGGTGATGTCCTCCACGTACTTGTAGTCGCTGGTGAAGTTGGCATTTGGATACGCCGCATTGTTGTTGCCCAGTTTCGGCAGCAGTTCCTCGTTCCACTTGCGGTTGTCGATCAGCGGGAAGCCCGGCACGCTGCCCAGCAGCGTCGAACCCGGATACAGGTAATCGTTGAGCGTGGCACTGCTCTTGAAGTAGTCGAAGTCGATGTCCTGCCAGATCTTCAGATGGCGGTATTCGGCGCCGGCGGCCAGGCCGAAGCCACGCGCATCGGCGTCGACGTTGTAGCTGAAGTCGGCACGCAGGTTGTCGATGCTCTCCTTGGCGTCGCGCGGCGAGACATAGGCCTGCGCCGGGTTCAGCTTGAACGCCGAGCTGGTCAACAGGCTGGAGTCGGAAACCGCCACTGCGTTCGGGAAACCGTGGCTGTCGTTCTCGTAGTCGACGAACAGATTGCTTGGGTAGGCGCGCACACCCCAGTAGACCTGGTTGTTGTGGAAGGTCTCTTCGGTATGGCCGCCACGCAGGGTCAGCCGCGAGCGATCACCGATATCCCAGTTGAAGCTGGCGATGGCGCCCCGGTTGCTGCGGTCCCAGCGGTCGTGGCGGTTCTTGATGTAGATGCTGTTGATCTGGGTGGTGCCACTGTCTTCGGTCTGGTTGCGGATCGGAAACTTGGCGTTGCCGTACAGATCGGTCTTGTTCATCGTCGAGTTCTCGTAGAACCGGTACGAGTACAGCAGCAACGATGCGTAGAAAGGATCGTCCGATGGCTTCCATTCCAGCTTGGCCGAGCCACCGAAGTTGGTGATGAAGTTGGTGTAGGTGCCGGTGCTGAAGTTGCCCGGCGCACGCAGCCCGTTCCAGCCCTTGGCCTCGTCCGGCCCGGTGGTGCCGTCGGTGAGGTATTTGCCAGCGTCGTTGTAGTAGTAGTTCGACTCCACCCAGCGCTTGACGCTGTTGCGCGAACGCTGCTCGTAGCGTGCCACCGCAACGATGCCGAACTCCTGGTCGACACCAAACTGGTTAGAGAACACCATCTTGGCGCTCTTGCCGAAGTGACCCAGGGTCTCGTGGTTGCCGCCAGCGCTGCGCTCGACGTTGGTCTCGGCGGTGGAATAGATGCCTGCCACATCGGCAAACACGTACTTGCCGGACCGGTCGAAGGCACTGCGGCTGATGATGTCGATCACGCCGCCGATCGCATCCGGTGCCTGCTCGGCACTGAAGCTCTTGTAGATGTCGGTACGGGTGCCGATGTCGCTGGGAATCAGCTGCAGGTTGTTCATGCGCTCGCCGGAGCCACTGCCACCCACGCTGGCAATCGCGATGCCATCGATGGTGGTGTAGTTGAGGTTGGCCTGCACGCCACGCACCGTCACGTAACGGGGCTCACCGGCATCCTCCACGGCACTCAGGCCCGGCGCGGCCATCAGGCTCTCGGCCAGGGTCTCGTCGCCGTAGCTGTCCATCTCGTCGTAGACCACCGAATCCTTGATCACCGGCGAGGTCTTCTTCTGGTCGATCACCTCATGCGCAGCAATCACCTTCACCGTGCCCAGGGTCGGCGCCACCACCGCTTCGGCCTCGCGCGGCTTCGGCGCGGCCGGCTTCGGTTCGTTGTGTGCCGGCGTAGGATCAATGGCGATGACGTTGCCATCCACCACGGTGTAGCCCAAGCCGGTCCCTGCCAGCAGCGCGTCCAGCGCCTGCTTGACGGTGGCACCGCGCGGCACCGCACCGGCCATGTGCACGTCACCGCTGCCCGAATACAGGAACTGCACGCCGGAACTGCGCGACAACTGCTCCAGCGCGCGCGCCAGCGGCTGCGCCGCGATCGGCGCCGAAACGCGGGCCTCGAGGCCATCGGCAGTGGCCGCAGCCGCCAGCGGCACGCTGCAGGGAGACAGCGCGAGGATGATCGACAGGTAAAGCGTGTTGCGCATCACGGGTCCTTGGAAGAGAGAAAGCAGCAGGTGCCGCTGCGTGACTCGGCAGCGGCTTCTCCCAAGTAAGAGCCCGCATCCACCGAAGTGGAGAACGCGGATTTGATGAATTTTTTCTGACAACCCACGGCCATGTCGACCTCAGCGACTGCCAACCCGCACGGTGTCGCCTTCGCGCCGCACCACGAAGCGCGGGTCGCGCTCGAGGAAGGCCTGCAGCGCACCGATGCGATGCGCGTCCAGGCTGCCGGACAACCGCGCCGACGCCGCACCTTCATCCAGCACCCGCACCTGCACCTGGTTGTGGCGGTTGAAGGCGGCGGCCACCTCATCCAGCCGCTCGTCCAGGAAAGAGACCTTGCGTTGCTGCCAGTCCAGCAGCATCGACAACGGCACATCCAACGACTCGACCGCATGGCTGCGCGCGTCGACCTGCACCACCTGGCCTTTACCCAGTTGTGCAAGACGCCGCGCATCCGCACCGTGGCTCCACACTTCCACCTCGCCGGAAACCACACCGATGCGGGTGCCCTGCAGCCGTCGCGACACGTCGAACACCGTGCCGATATCGCGGATCTGCAATCCGTTCACCTGCACCTCGAACGGCCGTCGGTCCTGGGCGATGTCGAACGTGGCCTCGCCCTGCAGCAGCTCCACCCTGCGGCTGAACCCGCCCATGCGCACCCGCAGGCGGCTGTCCGCGTTGAGCCGCACCTGGGTCTGGTCGGGCAGCACCAGGTCGCGAATTTCTCCATGTCCGGCGCTGTAAAGCTGCTCGGTAGGCATCAGCTGCGGAACCAGGCCCACGCCGAGCAGGGCGATACAGGCTGCGGCAGCCGCCACCCACCAACGCGTGCGACGGCTGTGCGGCGCACTGCGCAGCGGGGCCTGTGCGTGTCCGAACAGCGGCACGACCTTGGCAGCGGCCTGCTGTGGCGGCACCGAGGCCTCTTCAGCCAATGCCGATTGCAGCGCCTCACCAACCTGCCGGTGCAGTGCGAGCGCGTGCATATAGGCGCGCACATGCTCCGGCGAGCGCTTCATCCAGTCCAGCAACGCAACCCGCTCGGCTTCGCCCAGCACGCCCTCGCGATTGCGCTGGAACCAGTCCATGGCCTCGCTGGCGATCACGTCGTCGGCCGCACCCGATGGATTCCGTTTCATGTGAGCTCCCTGGCGCCCAGCGCCTTCCTGCAGGCGTCCAGCCCCTTGCCGATATGCTTGCGCACCATGTGCACCGAGACCTGCAGCTGCTGGCTGATCGCCGGGCAGTCCAGCCCGTCGCGATAATGCAGCTCCATCACCCGCCGCGTGGTCGCCGGCAGCCGTGCGATGGTGCTGCGGATATCGCTCCAGCGCTGCGCGCGCTCGAATTCGCCTTCGATGTCTTCTTCGCTCTTCAACACTTCGGCCAGGAGGTCGACGTCCTCCAGCGGCGGCAGCGACGAACGCGCGCGCGCGTGCTCCCGTGCAAGATTGGCGGCCACGGTGAACAGGTAGGCTTCCGGGTTCTCGACCGCGTCGGCATGCTCACCGGTGCTGCGCAGCAGCCGCAGGTAAACCTCCTGCGCCAGATCCTCGGCATCTTCGCTGGCAGAACCCCGGCGCAGGAAGAAGCCGCGCAGCAGCCGCCGCCGCAGCGCATAGCTCTTCTCCCAGATCCTCACGCTGTTCACGGCCGGCCAACCACCCCAAGGCTGGAAAGCCCCGCAGGGTGACGGCCATCGATGACAGTGGCGTTTCAACTGCCGGCACGCAGCCGCTAGAATGCCGCCCCTGCAGTTTCCAGCAGCCGGCACAAGGAGTGCCCCCCCCATGAACGCCCGCACCGCCATCAACACCCTCAGCAGCCTGCTGTTCCTGCTGCTGGTCGCCCACACCACCGCCTACCAGCAGCAGATGTGGCCGCCCAGCCGTGTCGTCCACGTGCATCCGGTGGTCGTCGCCCTCGCCTACGCGCTGGGCCTGCTCACCGTGCTGCTGTGGATCGGAGGACGCCGCTTGCCGGAACGCTGCCAGCAGCTCTCGGGCTGGCTGCCGATCGTGGCCTGGTGCCTGCTGGGCATTGGTGTGGCGGTCATCCCGATGTTCTTCCCGGGCCTGTCCCCGGCCTGATCAGCGGCCGCACCCAGCACGCCCGCCCATGATACGGCGCGCCGTGCCAACCCTTGCTTGCCAGAGACCCAAGCCGGGCCCGCCTATCGAAGCCGGGGGGCCGGGCCTACGCTTGTCTTCTCGGCGGCCGCCACGGTCGCCCTTCGCGTCACGGCCCCGCCGTTGCGACCCCGCTCCAGTGCTGTGCGCCCTGCCGGTGTTGTCGCCCAGGCAGAAGTCCGACCGGCGCCCTCTGGAGACAGTCATGAACCAAGCGCTCATTCCCTTCGATACCGATCCGCTGGAAACCCGCGAGTGGCGTGAATCACTGGAAGCGGTGATGCAGACCGGTGGCCGGCCGCGCGCGCACTACCTGATCGACCAGCTCAGCGAGCTGGATGCACAGCAGCACGGCGACCTGCATACCCGTGCCTGGACCGCCTACGTCAACACCATCCCGCCCGAGCGCCAGCCGGCCTACCCGGGTGATCTGGCCATCGAGCGCCGCCTGAACGCGATGATCCGCTGGAATGCGATGGTGATGGTGCTGCGTGCCGGCAAGCATTCCAACGTCGGTGGCCACATCGCCACCTACCAGTCGGCGGCAGTACTGTACGACGTGGGCTTCGATCATTTCTTCCGTGGCCGTACCGACACCTTCGACGGCGACATGATCTACATCCAGGGCCACTCCGCGCCGGGCATCTATGGCCGCGCGTACGTGGAAGGCCGCATCGATCCGGCGCGCATGGACAACTTCCGCCGTGAAGCCGGGCGCGAAGGCCTGTCCTCGTATCCACACCCGCGATTGATGCCGGAGTTCTGGCAGTTCCCCACCGTGTCGATGGGGCTGGGCCCGCTGACCGCCGCCTACCAGGCGCGCTACATGCGTTACCTGGAATACCGCGGCCTGAAAGAACACCAGGGCCGCAAAGTCTGGGCCTTCCTCGGCGACGGCGAGATGGACCAGCCCGAATCGCTGGCGGCGATCTCGCTGGCCGGCCGCGAGCGGCTGGACAACATCGTGTTCGTGGTGAACTGCAACCTACAGCGCCTGGACGGTCCGGTGCGTGGCAACGCCAAGGTCATCCAGGAACTGGAAGGCACCTTCCGCGCCGCTGGCTGGAACGTGATCAAGCTGATCTGGGGCAGCGGCTGGGACGACCTGCTGGCCCGCGACCACAGCGGCCTGCTGCGCCAGCGCATGATGGAATGCGTGGACGGCGACTACCAGACCTTCAAGTCGCAGAACGGTGCCTACGTGCGCGAGCACTTCTTCGGTCGTTACCCCGAACTGCTGGAGCTGGTCGCGCACATGAGCGACGACGACATCTGGGCGCTGGCGCGTGGTGGCCATGATCCGCAGAAGGTGTACGCCGCCTACCAGCAGGCAGTGAACACCAGCGGCCGGCCCACCGTGATCCTGGCCAAGACGGTCAAGGGTTTCGGCATGGGTGAAGCCGGTGAAGGCCAGAACATCAACCACCAGCTGAAGAAGATGAGCGCCGACGCGGTGCGCGCCTTCCGCGACCGCTTCAACCTGCCGGTCAGCGACGACCAGCTGGAGGACATGCCGTACCTGCGTCCGGAACCGGGCAGCGCCGAAGCCATCTACTTCGCCGAGCGCCGCCGCATCCAGGGCGGGCAACTGCCCGCGCGCCTGGCCAAGGTCGATCCGCTGCCGCTGCCGCCGCTGTCGATCTTCAACACCCAGCTGCAGGGCAGCGGCGATCGCGGACAGTCCACCACCATGGGCTTCGTGCGCATTCTCACCAGCCTGCTGAAGGACCCGGAACTGGGCAAGCTGGTCATTCCGATCGTGCCCGATGAATCGCGCACCTTCGGCATGGAAGGCCTGTTCCGCCAGATCGGCATCCACTCCTACCTGGGCCAGCTGTATACCCCGCAGGATGCCGGCCAGCTGAGCTACTACAAGGAAGCCAAGGACGGCCAGATCCTGCAGGAAGGCATCAACGAATCCGGCGCGATCTGCTCGTGGATCGCCGCCGGCACCGCCTACAGCAACCACGGCCTGGCGACGATCCCGTTCTACATCTTCTACTCGATGTTCGGCCTGCAGCGCGTCGGTGACCTGGCCTGGGCCGCCGCCGATGCGCGCACCCGCGGCTTCCTGCTCGGCGCCACCTCCGGCCGTACCACGCTGATGGGCGAAGGCCTGCAGCATGACGACGGCCACAGCCACGTGCTGTCGTCGGTGATCCCAAGCTGTGTGTCCTACGACCCGACCTACAACTACGAGCTGGCGGTGATCATCCACGACGGTCTGCGCCGCATGTACGTCGAGCAGGAAGACATCTACTACTACATCACCGTACTCAACGAGAACTATCCGCAGCCGGCACTGCCCGAGGATGCCGAAGCCGGCATCCTGAAGGGCCTGTACCTGCTGCACCCGGCGGCCGCCGACAGCGACTCGCAGCCACGCGTGCAGCTGATGGGCAGCGGTTCGATCCTGCGCGAAGTGGAAGCCGCGGCAGAACTGCTGCAGCAGGACTTCGGCATCGCCAGCGATGTGTGGAGCGCGACCAGCCTGACCGAACTGCGCCGCGATGGCCTGGCCGCCGAGCGCTGGAACCTGCTGCATCCGGCCGAGGAGCCCCGCGTGCCCTACGTGCAGCAGTGCCTGCAGGGCCATGAAGGCCCGGTGGTGGTGGCCACCGACTACATGAAGATCGTCGGCGACCAGATCCGTCCCTTCATCAACGACCGCCGCTTCACCGCACTCGGTACCGATGGCTTCGGGCGCTCCGACACGCGTGAGTCGCTGCGCACGTTCTTCGAAGTGGATCGCCACTTCATCGTGCTGGCCGCCCTGAAGTCGCTGGCCGACGAAGGCCGCATCGAGCGCGCGCGGATGCAGGACGCCATCGACAAGTACGGCATCGACACCGGCAAGCGCGACCCGGCTGCGGTGTAAGGCTGCTGCATTCACCACGCCCGTTCTACGGGCGTGGTGCCGGCGGCAACGCTAGGGCATTCGCTTGAACAGATTGGTCTGCAGGATCGGCGTACCGTCGTGGCCGTAGAACGCCTTGGTCTCGGTCATCGTCGAGCGGTCGGCCGCCACGGTATAGATACGGGTGGAGGCCGGCGTGCCGTGGTCCACCAGCTGCATCACCAGGGTGTTCGGCGCTGGCAGTTTCAGGTTGGCCTTGTCTGCGCCATAGGTGCCGGACAAGGGCCCCGGCGTGCCATCCAGCGCCAGCGTGCCGTCGGACTTCATGGTCTTGCCGTCGTGCAGGACGATGTCCACGTGTGAACTCCAACGCCCCGCACCGGCGTCCTTGAACTCCAGCACCACGTGCTTCGGGCGCTGCGCTTCGGGTAGCGCGGACGTGGCGATATCCAGCGACCAGCGCCCCAACAGCGGCGAAGGAGATGCCTCCATTGCCAGCGCCGGAACGGCAGGAAGTGAAAGCGCAGACAACAACACAGCGGACAACAGCTTCATACGTTGCTCCGTTCCCGTGAAGAGGATGCTGCGTGAAGCACTGTGGGGCGCAGCATCCGGATCCTGCACAGCATCGGCGCCCCGCACAAGGCAGGGCGCTGAACGGAGGGCAACGCCGTGCCTTAATAGCCAACCTTCACAGTGAACATCACGTTTCGCGGCGCGCCGTACCAGCCCTGGTTGTAGAAGCCGATCTGCGAGTAGTAGTGGCGGTCAAACAGGTTGTTGATGTTGACCGCCGCCGACACATTGGAACTGAACTGATAGCGCGCCATCAGGTTCACCAACGCGTAGCTGGGCTGCTCCACCGGCACACGGCGATTCCCTGGCGCGGTGGCGGTCTGGTACATGCGGTTCTGCCAGTCCACGCCACCGCCGATCGTCAGCCGGTCCCAGGCACCCGGCAGCCGCCAGGTGGTGAACAGCTTGAACAGGCTGCGCGGCTTGGCGGTGTTGATCGCCCGTCCCTGTGCATCCTGCGCGATGACGGTGGTGAAGCTGGTACCCAGGCTCCAGCCCGGTAGCGGCTCGCCGGCCAGCTCCAGTTCCAGGCCGTCCACGGTTGCGCCCTTCACCGCGCGATAGGCCGCCTGCGTGCTGCCATCGACCAGCCCGCCGGTGGCTTCGGCCAGGTTGTCCTGCTGGGTGCGGAACAGCGCCGCCGAAGCATTCAAACGCTCCTGCAGCCAGCTGCCCTTGAGGCCCAGCTCATAGCTGCGGCCACTGACCGGATCGAGGATCTGCCCGGATTCGTTGCGGTTGTTCTGCGGCTTGAAGATGCCGGTGTAGCTGGCGTACACGCTGCTGTAGCCGTTGAAATCCCAGACCACGCCTGCATACGGTACGAACTCGTTGCGGTAGCGGTACTTGCGCTTGGCACCGAAGTAGACCTGGTCGGTTTCCCAGTTGCTCAGGCGGCCACCAACGATCACGTGCAGTGGATCGGCCAGAGACAAGCGCGCCACCGCATAGGCACCGCTCTGCTGGTTGTCCAGGTCATCGGCCTGGGTCTTGCTGCTGGCCCACATCGGCTCAGGCGTGCCCGGCCCATGCCAATCCAGATAGCTGGCCAACGGCGGCAGCGGCGCCAGTGCGCGGTACTGCCCCAGCGCTATTTCATCGCGTGAGCGCGACCAGCCGATGGACGCAGTGTGCTGGCGGCCGAACAGCTGAAACGGTCCGGACAGGCTGGCACTAATCGCTTCGCGGCGCACCGGACCGTCGTAGCGGGTGAAGCTGTTGCCATTGGGCATGGCACCAGTGACCGGGTCGGGATAGCCACCGCGATAGAGATGCTTCATCTCCATGTCGGTATGCGATCGGCTGTAGGAGACGCGCGCCTGCCAGTCGTTGCTGAAACGATGGTTGAAGTCGAAGAAGCCATTGCGGGTGTCGGTGGTCATCCGTGCCCACGGCGCGGTGGCTGATACCGAGCGGTCGAAACGGGTGCGCGTGCCATCGGCGTTGAACAGCGCGAAGCCGCTGCCGAAGCCACGGTTGTCGTTGCCCTGGTAGGAGATGCCGGCGATCAACCCGGTCTCCTCGCCCAAGTCCACGCTGACCACGCCGTAGAGCGTCTTCACCGTACTGTCCAGGCCAGCGGTGTAGCTGTCGCCCTCTGCCTGCGCGGCCACCAGGCGACCACGCACACGCCCTTCCCGGCTCAGCGGGCTGGACACATCCACCCAGGCGCGCCGTGCGTCCCAGCTGCCGAGGCTGATGCCACCACTGGCAGCGAACTCGCGCAGCGGGCGCTTTCGCACGTAGTTCACTGCCGCCGAGGGATTGCCGGCGCCGGTCATCAGGCCGTTGGCGCCGCGCACGATCTCGATGCGGTCATACACCACCATGTCCAGGTTGTTCTCGCCGAAATTCCACGGCGACAGCACCGGCATCACCACGCCATCGAACTGGTAGTTGTCGATGTCGAAGCCGCGTGCGGAGAACGAGTAGCGGTTGGCGTCGCTGCGCGTGACCGAGATGCCAGGTGCGGTCGCCAAGGCATCGGCGGTGCTGAGCAGGCCACGGTCCTCGATCTGCTGGCGGGTGACCACGCTGACTGATTGCGGGGTCTGCCGCGAGGTCAGCGACAGTCCGGTCGCCGTGCCCATCGAGTCGGTGGTGTAGGAACGCGACGTTTCGGTGCTGCCATCGAGGTCGGCCGTGACCTGCACGGTTGGAAGCTGGGAAGGCGTTACGGACGGAGTGCGCTCGGCGGCGTGGGCAGCGTTGAACAGCGCCAGGATCGTGCCGATGGCGCTAGCCAGGGCACACGGGCGGAAACAGGCAGGCATGGGAGATCCAGCGGGAAGGAAAGGCTGGATGAGAATTATTGTCATTTGAGCGTGAGCGTACGTATGCGCGGACGCAGCAGGCGTATGCGCACTGCCGACGGTGGTCCGGACTCAGCGAAGCTCGCTGGGCGCGATGCCGTAGCGCGCGCGGAATGCGGTCGCGAAATTGGTGGCGTGCCGGTAGCCGACGAAATGTGCGGCCTGCTGCACGCTGCAGCCCTGCCGCAGCTGCTCGCAGGCCAGCTGCAGGGGCCGCTCGCGCAGCCAGGCGAACACCGAACACCGGTGCACCTGCTGGAACTTCAGCCGCAGGCTGCTCGGGCTCATGCAGGCCAGCCGCGCCAGATCCTCCAGGCTGTGGTCAGCCGCAGGTGATGCCTGCAGGCAGTCGATCACCCGTTGCAGCATGCGGCGATCACGTGCTGAAACACGCTGGTCCGGCGATGCCTCCTGGGCAGGCGCACCCAACGCCATCGCCAGCATCTGCAGGCCCACACCCTCGCACAGCAGCGCATGCATTGCGCCCTGCCAGGTCCCCGACAGCAACTGTTCGGCGGCATGTTCAAGATGCGCGGGTACCTGCCAGCTGTGCAGCCGCCGGCGACCATGGCGATGCGCCTGCAACAGCAGTTCGCTGATCACCGGATCATCCATCTCGGCCGGTGCATCCAGCGAGACATTCAGACTGCGCATCCGTTGACCGGCCGGATGAATCGCAGTCATCGGCGTGGCATCGGCCAACACCATCGCGCCGGCGCCGCGGTTCATGCCGATCACAGCCTGCCCTTCCAGGCGTGCTCCGGCACGACCTTCCAGCATCACGATCGCAGCGAACGGCGGGGGTGCCTCCGAAGTCGCCTCGAACGGCTGATGCGCGACCACGTCCGACAGCGCCAGGCTGATGCCAGGGCGCAAGCAGCGCTGTTCCACCCTGCCCTCGACCACGCACAGCGCCCCCGAATCCGCGGCGGACGCAAGTGCAGGCAGCCGATAGCGGAAGCCGCTGCTGCGGCCCAGGCGGTCCAGGTCGGCGAGGGTGAGGCTGTGCATGGTGCGCCCGTGAAGAATCACCCGCCATTCTCATATGAGAACCGTTCTCATATCCAGCCCTGGTGGCAAGGCCCAATCCGCCCTTGTCGATACAAAGAGTTACGTTATAACATTTCACATCAACTTCACGGATCGTGTCATGCGCCGCCATCTCCTTGCTGCAGCCATTCTGTTCGCCGTCCACACCGCCCAGGCCGCGGACGAACCCACCCTCCCCACCCTCCAGGTCCAGGCCTCCCAGCCCTCGCGCATCGACAGCCGGGTCACCGTCGACAATCCGCAGGCGCAGAACCGCACCCTCGGCGGCCTGCTCGAACACGTCTCCGGTGTGCAGAGCAGCGCCTTCGGGCCAAACGCGGGCGCTCCGGTCATCCGCAGCCTCAGCGGCAACCGTGTGCAGATCCTGCAGGACGGCCAATCGATTCTGGGCATGAACGCGATCAGCGGTGACATCAACATCCCGTTCGATCCGCTGTTCGTACGCAGCGTCACCGTCAACAAGTCTTCCGACACCGTGCGCTACGGCGGCAATGCGATCGGCGGCAGTGTTGAGATCGATTCGGGCCTGATCTCCCGCAGCATGGAAGACAAGGACCAGTCGATGGAACTGGTCCTGCGCAAAAGCTTCAACGCGGCCGACGCGCAGGGCTTCCGCATGAACTTCAACAACCAGCGCAACATCTCCACCAACCTGCAGGTGTCGCGACAGCGGATCTCGCACTACGACATCCCCGGCAACAGCAAGGCCAGCGTCTGCAACACCGGACTGTTCCCGGCCGGCGGGGGCGTCAACTCGGCACTGGCCGACGCCTGCCAGAAAGAGGCGCGCGTCCAGCAGCTCTACAACAAGGCCTCGCAGCCGTACATCGACCAGTTCATGACCGAGAACCCGGACTGGGCCGATGGTGATTTCTCCTTCTACACCAACAATCCGACGTCGGTCTGGCAGCGCCGCACCTACATCAATCCGGTCAACCCGGCCTACGTGCCCGGCACGCCGTCGTATGTGCAGAAGCAGATCAACAACGATGTGACGCCCGACTACCATCACCGGCTGGGCAACAGCTATGCGCGCAACAGTCAGGTGGCCTTCGGCTCGACCCTGTTCTTCGACCGTGGCTACGTGGGTGTCAGCATTGATGCCAAGGACAGCGAGTACGGCGTTCCAGGCTTCTCGATGCAGAACCTGTCGTTCGGTTCCAACTATGCCGATGGCCTGCCGGTGGGCGTGGTGATCAAGCAACAGCGCTACGCGCTGGAAGCCCTGCTGCGTGATCCACTACCGTGGTTCGAGCGCGCGGAACTCCGCGTTTCCAAGCTGGACAACACCTCAGGCGAGCGGCTGGGCGCCACCAAGGCCAACGACTACGATTTCGAGAGCACCCAGGCCGAGCTGCTGCTCAGCCATCAACGCATCGGTCCGCTCAGCGGCCTGCTCGGTTTCAGCCATCAGTCGCGTGATGTCACCGGCAGTGGTTCTCAGCGCTACCTGCCGGACGTGGACACCCGCAGCAATGCGGTGTTCCTGAAGGAAACGCTCGACTTCGGCTGGGCCAGTTTCGACGCTGGCGTGCGTCACGAGCGCGTTGACCATGACCTGCAACCAAGCCGCTTCAAGACCGCGCGCAATGCCGCCAACACCAAACTGCAGGACCGCGACTACCGGCTCAACAGCTACAGCCTGGGATCGTATGTCGAGCTCGGTCCGTTGTTCGCGGCCAAGGTGCGCTACTCGTCCTCGCAGCGCGCACCGGAGATCAACGAGCTGTATGCGAGCAATGCTCACTATTCGGTGATGACCCAGGAAGAAGGCAACCAGAACCTCGAACCGGAGCGCGCGAAAAACCTGGAACTGACCGGCCTGTTCCACCTCGGTGGTTTCGAGCTGTCCGCCACCGCGTACCGGATGAAGTACGAGAATTATCTCTACCTCGGCTACTCCGGCCTGCAGACCGCCAACCGCCTGCCACTGAAGTACTGGAAGCAGACCGACACCACGGTGAAGGGCTTCGAGATCGATGCTTCGCAGGCATTGGACCTGGGCCGCTTCGGCACGTTGAATGTGTCCGCCTTCGCCGACCTGGTGAAGAACAAGGCCGACCGCCCCGATTCGCTGCGTGCCCACAACGACGGCGAGTACCTGCCGAACATGCCGACCAACCGTTACGGCGCCAACCTGCAGTGGCAGCGCCAGGGCTGGAAGGCACAACTGTCCAGCACCTACTACGACACGCAGAAGTACCTCGGCCGCAACGTCAGTGAGGAAGTGCCGCTGGATGCATTCAACCTGGTCGACCTGCAGGTCAGCCGCGAACTTCCAGTGCGCAACAGCTACATCGCCGGCGTGGAGGTGTTCGTCAACGGCAGCAACCTGCTCAATGAAGAAGCACGGCCGCACAACTCGCCGTTGAAGTACATCGCACCGTTGCCCGGGCGTGGCTTCCAGGTGGGTGTGACGGTGAAGCTCTGACAACCGGATGCATCGGTACACGCCTGCAGGCAGACGGCCTGCAGGCGTCGTCCATCGCACCCCCTGCGTGGTTGCACCACGCTCCCCGGTTGATTCACCATCGGCAGAGAAGGAGAGCGTGATGAACTGGAAGCATGCGGTTTCACTGGCACTGTTGTTCTCCGTTTCATCAGGCGCAAGTGCTGCGTCTGCGATCACCTACGACAAGGATGGCCGCTACGGCTATTCGATGAACCAATCTTCCCTCACCACTGCGATGCAGCAGTCGCTGCACTACTGCGCAGCGCGATCGCGCAATTGCGGTCAGTCCGCCAGCACCAGCAGCGAAGGCTATTCGGCCATAGCGACCGGCACGATTGCGTTGGGCTTTGCACTGGGTGAGAAGACCGCGGACGCCGCGCAGCGGAAGGCCGAAAGAATGTGCAGGGAACGTGCCAACGACTGCACGCTTGCCTTGCTGTGGCGGGAAACCCCAACTCGCTATCTTGAACCGCCACAGCTGCCCGGTGCGCCCGCTCCGGCACCAGCGGCGACGCCCGCGCCCATGCCAACGCCTGCCATCCGCACCGATCAGCCAGGATAGCCAGCTCCACGCCGGCTGTACTTTCGAGTGTCGGATAAAGAAAAACGCCTGCAGATCGAGGATCTGCAGGCGCTTCTTTGTATCTGGCGGAGTGAGAGGGATTCGAACCCTCGATAGAGCTTTTGACCCTATACTCCCTTAGCAGGGGAGCCCCTTCGGCCACTCGGGCATCACTCCGGGGTTTTCTCCGCGTCTGGTGCGTTGCACCTCAGCGGGGCGTGAATCATAACGTTAATCGAGTGCGAAGGTAAAGCGTTATTCGGCAGAATTTTCGCTACCGGTGCCACCGGCTTCGTCACCGCGCTGGATGCGCTGATAGATCTCTTCGCGATGCACAGCGACGTCCTTCGGCGCGGTGATGCCGATACGCACCTGGTTACCCTTGACGCCAAGCACGGTGACGCTCACCGAGTCTCCGATCATCAGGGTTTCGCCGACGCGGCGAGTCAGGATCAACATTTTTGTAAGTCTCCATGGAACCGTGTGGAAGGGTATCCCCCACCGGCTTGACGCTCCGTCAAGAAGCGCTACCACGACAAAGGGAAAAGATTCGCAATGGTACCGTCAGCCGTCCCGCTCCTACAAGGAGGGGGACGGCCAGGTTCATCACAGGCGGGGGCTGACCCATTCGACGACTGCAGCCAGCGCAGTGGCAAGGGCGGGCCCGTCCTCGCCACCACCCTGGGCGAGGTCCGGGCGTCCGCCGCCCTTGCCCCCGATCTGACCGGCGATATGGGACAACAGTTCCCCGGCCTTGACCTTGCCCATTGCGCTGCCGTTCACACCCGCGACCAGGGCGGCCTTGCCGTCCTGGGCGCCGGCCAGCACGATCACCGCATCGCCCAGCTGCTGCTTCAGGCGGTCCATGGCGTCACGCAGGGCCTTGGCATCGAAGCCCTCCAGGCGGGCAGCCAGCACCTTCACGCCGGCAACCTCGACCGCCTGGCCGGACAGATCGGCCGTGGCACCGGCGGCAACCTTGGCCTTCACGGCTTCCAGTTCGCGCTCCAGCTGCTTCTGGCGCTGGCCGAGGGCACGGATCTTCTCGACCACGTCGGCAGCGCTGCCGCCGAGCAGGTCGGCGGCTTCGGCCAGGCGGGCCTCTTCGGCGTCCACGTAGTCCAGGGCGCCCTGGCCGGTGACCGCTTCGATACGGCGCACGCCAGCGGAGACACCGCCCTCGGAGGTGATCTTGAACAGGCCGATGTCGCCGGTGCGGTTGACGTGGGTACCGCCGCACAGCTCGGTGGAGTAGTCACCCATCTTCAGCACGCGCACGTGTTCGCCGTACTTCTCGCCGAACAGGGCCATCGCGCCGAAGTCCAGCGCTTCCTGCATGCCCATGGTGTGCACTTCGGCAGCGTTGTTGGCACGCACCTGCTGGTTGACCTTGCGCTCGATCACGGCCAGCTCTTCCGCGCTGATCGGCTGGAAGTGCGAGAAGTCGAAGCGCAGGCGGTCCGGCGCCACCAGCGAGCCCTTCTGCTGCACGTGGGTGCCCAGCACTTCGCGCAGGGCGGCATGCAGCAGGTGGGTGGCGGAGTGGTTGAGGATGGTGGCGCCACGGCGCTCGCCATCGACCTGGCCGGACAGCACGTCACCAACCTTCAGGCCGCCTTCGGACAGGATGCCGACGTGGCCATGGAACTGGCCGGCGAACTTCTGGGTGTCTTCCACCACCAGGCGCACGCCGTTGCCGGTGAGCACGCCGGTGTCGCCGACCTGGCCGCCGGACTCGGCGTAGAACGGGGTCTGGTTGGTGATCACGATGACCGCATCACCGGCATCGGCCGACTGCACCGGACGACCGTCCTTGAGCAGGGCCAGCACGGTCAGGCCGTCGGCCTGCAGGCGGTCATACCCCAGGAACACGGTCGGGCTGAGGGTCGCCACCAGCTCGGCCGGCAGGGTCACGCCACCACCGAACTTGCCGGCCGCGCGCGCGGTCTCGCGCTGCTGCTCCATCGCGGCGTCGAAGCCGGAAATGTCGACGGTCAGGTCGCGCTCGCGGGCGATGTCCTGGGTCAGGTCGAGCGGGAAGCCATAGGTATCGTACAGGCGGAACGCGTCAACGCCGGGAATCACGCCATTGCTGGCCTTGCCGGCAACGTCTTCGAAGATCTTCATGCCGGCGTCGAGGGTTTCAGCGAAACGCTCTTCTTCGGCCTGCAGCGCACGGGTGACGGTGTCCACCGCCGCCGGCAGTTCCGGATAGGCCTCGCCCATCTGCTCGACCAGGGTCGGCACCAGCTTGCTGAAGAACGGCTGGCGCACACCCAGCATCCAGCCGTGGCGCAGGGCGCGGCGGATGATACGGCGCAGCACGTAGCCGCGGCCTTCGTTGGACGGCAGCACGCCGTCGACGATCAGGAACGAGCAGGCACGGATGTGATCGGCGATCACACGCAGCGACTTGTTTTCCAGGTCGGCGGTGCCGGTCAGCTCGGACGCCTTGCGGATCAGCGCCTGGAACAGGTCGATCTCATAGTTGGTGTGCACGTGCTGCAGGATCGCCGCCAGGCGCTCCAGGCCCATGCCGGTATCCACGCACGGTGCCGGCAGCGGCACCAGGGTGCCATCCGGCTGGCGGTCGAACTGCATGAACACCAGGTTCCAGATTTCGATGAAGCGGTCGCCGTCCTCATCCGGGGAGCCCGGGGGGCCGCCGGCGATATGGTCACCGTGGTCGTAGAAGATCTCGGTGCACGGGCCGCACGGGCCGGTGTCGGCCATCTGCCAGAAGTTGTCCGAGGCGAACGGTGCGCCCTTGTTGTCGCCGATGCGCACGATGCGCTCTTCCGGCACGCCAACCATGTCGCGCCACAGCGCGTAGGCCTCGTCGTCGGTCTGGTAGACGGTGACCAGCAGGCGCTCGGCCGGCAGCTTCCAGACCTGGGTCAGCAGCTCCCAGGCCCAGGCGATCGCGTCCTTCTTGAAGTAGTCGCCGAACGACCAGTTGCCCAGCATTTCGAAGAAGGTGTGGTGGCGTGCGGTGTAGCCGACCTGGTCGAGGTCGTTGTGTTTGCCGCCCGCGCGCAGGCAGCGCTGCACGTCGGCCGCGCGCACGTAGCTGCGCTTCTCCGCGCCAAGGAACACGTCCTTGAACTGCACCATGCCGGAGTTGGTGAACAGCAGGGTCGGATCATTGCCCGGCACCAGCGGCGCCGACGGCACGATGGTGTGGCCTTTGCCCTTGAAGAATTCAAGGAAGTCGCTGCGGATCTGGGAAGTCGTGAATTTGGCGGATGCGTTCATTGGGGGCTGGCAGTCTGCGGGCCGGCGGGCCCGGACCACCGGCCGCGTTGGCCAGGGTCACGAGGGACCGCCGAAAACCTAAAGGGTATCAGGCCCGGCGCCGCCAGTCTCAGTCATCCGGGTCGTAGCGGGTTGCGCGGCGGATGCTGTCGCCGTCGAAGCCCCGTCGGGCCAGCAGATCGGCGGCCTTGCGCCGCTGCGTCAGGTCCTGCGGGCCGGCCTCGCCAAAGCGTCGGCGGACCAGATCACGGGCGTTTTCCTGCCAGTCGCCTTCGTAGCTGTCCATCGCTGCGGCAATCGCGGCACTGTCCAGGCCGTGGGTCCCCAGCTCGGCGCGGACATGGATCGGCCCATAACCGGTGTTGGCGCGCATCCTCACCAGGTTCTCGGCAAAACGGGTGTCGTCCTGCCAGCCGGCCTCGGTCAACTTGGCGACAGCGGCCTGCGCGGCTTCGTCTTCGATGCCACGGGCGGTCAGCTTGCGGGTGAGTTCCTTGCGCGAGTGCTCGCGGCGGACCAGCAGGCCCAGCGCCCGTTGCACGGGGGTCTGCTCACGCGGCCGGCGCTTGCGGCCGGTCGGAATGTCTTCGGCGTCGGACATGGGTACTCCAAGGGTGGCGCCATCCGTGGCGCCCAGCCCATCCCTGGGCGATTCGAACCTGCGGGACAGGGCGACGTCACTGACGGCGCCACCCTGCCCCACAGCAAGCCTTATTCGTCTTCGCCTTCGTCGTCGCCTTCCTCGCGGGCCGCTTCGGCCGGCTGGAATTTCTCGCGCAGCTCGGCCTCGAGCTTGGCGGCGACAGTCGGGTTGTCGCGCAGGTAGCCGCGGGCGTTGTCCTTGCCCTGGCCAATGCGTTCTTCACCGTAGCTGTACCAGGCGCCAGCCTTCTCGACCAGCTTGGCATCCACACCCATGTCGATCAGCTCGCCTTCACGGCTGATGCCTTCGCCATACAGGATCTCGGTGATGACCTGCTTGAACGGAGGTGCCAGCTTGTTCTTGACGACCTTGATCTTGGTCTGGTTACCGATGATCTCGTCACCCTTCTTGATCGCGCCGATACGGCGGATGTCCAGGCGGACCGAGGCGTAGAACTTCAGCGCGTTGCCACCCGTGGTGGTTTCCGGGCTCTGGCCCGGCATCATCACGCCGATCTTCATGCGCAGCTGGTTGATGAAGATCACCAGGGTGTTGGAGCGCTTGATGTTGCCGGTCAGCTTGCGCAGCGCCTGGCTCATCAGGCGGGCCTGCAGGCCCGGCAGCTGGTCGCCCATCTCGCCTTCGATTTCGGCCTTCGGGGTCAGCGCGGCGACCGAGTCGATCACCAGGATGTCGACCGAACCCGAACGGACCAGCATGTCGGCGATTTCCAGCGCCTGCTCACCGGTATCCGGCTGCGACAGCAGCAGGTCGTCCACGTTCACGCCCAGCTTGGCGGCGTAGATCGGGTCCAGCGCGTGCTCGGCGTCGATGAAGGCCGCGGTACCGCCCATCTTCTGGCATTCGGCGATGGCCTGCAGGGTCAAGGTGGTCTTGCCCGAGGATTCCGGCCCGTAGATCTCAACGACACGGCCCTTCGGCAGACCACCAATGCCCAGCGCGATGTCGAGCATCAGCGAACCGGTCGGGATGGCTTCGACGGGTTCGACCACGCGGTCGCCCATGCGCATCACCGAGCCCTTGCCGAACTGCTTTTCGATCTGGCCCAGAGCTGCAGCGAGGGCGCGCTTCTTGTTCTCGTCCATCGGATTGGTCCTTGCAGAGGTCGTGTCGTTGGAGGTGCTGTCTTTGGGGGTCTTCTTTGCCATGGGTTCACTTTAAGTCGGACGTATCGCACAGGCTGAGATTCTGCCCGGCGCTCTGAAAAGAATTATCGGACATCCGTACCAACCTCAGTGGAACCAGAGAATCGCCACAAAAGACCGCGGGTAATTCGCCATGGAACGGGTCAACGGTTGGGCCGCAGCAGGCCGCAATAGAGGCCCTCGATAGCGAAGTCCTGATCCGGCAGTACCTCGATCGGCTTGTAATCGGGATTGCGCGGCAGCAGGCGGATGCGATCCTTGGCGATCTTCAGCAGCTTGACCGTGATCTCGTCATCGATGCGGGCCACCACGATCTGCCCGGAATGGGCATCGCGGGTGCGGTGCACACCGATCAGGTCACCGTCGAAGATGCCCTCGTCGATCATCGAATCGCCCTGCACCTTCAACAGGTAATCCGGTGCCGGCGAGAAGAACACCCGGTCCAGCACCACGAAGTCGTCCGAGCCGATATCAGCACCGATCGGCAGGCCGGCTGCGACACGGCCCAGCACCGGCAGGCGCAGGACGCTGTCGGGCAGGCCCGGCTCGGCCAGCTTCTCGACCGGCGGCGCCTGCACCAGACGGATGCCGCGGGCCTGGCCCGGGATGCGACGGATCGCACCGGCCTGCTCCAAGGCCTCCAGGTGGTACTGGGCCGCGCGCACGCCCTTGAAGCCGAACGCACGTGCGATTTCAGTCTGCGACGGCGGCGCGCCTTCGCTCTCGATACGCTCGGCGATCAACTGCAGGATCGCCTGCTGGGTGTCGGTCAGGTCCATGATTAGTAGTATTACTACTAACGAGTGGAACTGCAAGTGCCGGGGGCGACACGGCGACAGCTGTAGTGCCGAGCCGAGCTCGGCAATCCGCGCCGGCTCGGCCCGGCTGGCAGAGGCAGAAGCAAAGGCGAGAGCAAAAGCAGCCGACCAGCGGTCGGCTCTACAGGAATCGCTGCGCGATTCCGCGGTTCCCGGGGAGAACCGCTGCGGTAAACACACTTATGTGTGTTTACCGCTTCTCCATATCGAAAACAGGATCCAGACGCCGCAGAAGCCGGCGCCGATGAAGCCGCACACGCCCAGCGCCAGCAGCCAGCGGCTGGAGACGCCACCTACACTGTGCATCACGATTGATGAGCCGATGATCAGGGCGGCAGTGACGATGCCCATCACCAGCCGGTTCGCCGCGCGGTTGACCTGCTCGCCGAAGCCCTGCAGCGCCGTGGTTTCCACCTTCAGCTGCAGGCGTCCCCGGCGCGCAGCCTGGACCAGCTTGCGCAGATCGCGGGGCAGTTCGCCGGCGAAGTCGACCAGGCCCAGCAGGCTGCGGCGGCCGCGCTTGAGCAGGGCCTTGGGCGCATAGCGCTGCAGTACCACCCGTTCCAGGAACGGGCGCGCGGCGCTGGCCATGTCGAAATCCGGGTCCAGCTGCCGCCCCATCCCTTCCAGCGTCAGGAACGCCTTGATCATCAGCGCCAGGTCGGCCGGCAGGGTCAGGCTGTAGCTGCGCAGCAGCTGGGTGATGTCGCCCAGCATCAGACCGATGCGCAGGTCCTTCAGCGGCACGCCACGGTACTGGTCGACGAACTGGCTGATGTCGTGCTGCAGCCGGTTCTCGTCCACTTCCACGCCACCCGCCCAGTCCAGCAGCACGTCGGCCACGCCCTGCGGATCCTGCTCGACCAGCCCGTGCAGCAGCTGCGCAACCTGGAAACGACGCACTTCGGACAGCGCACCGACCATGCCGAAATCGATCACACCGATGCGGCCGTCACGCAGGTAGATGATGTTGCCGGGATGCGGATCGGCGTGGAAGCTGCCGTCCTCCAGCACCATCTTCAGCACAATGCCGGCGCCACGCCGTGCCAGCTCGCGCCGGTCCAGGCCCGCCGCATCGACGCCGGCCAGGTCTCGGCCAGGAATGCCGTCGACGAAGTCCTGCACGTTCAGGCTCTCGCAGGTCCACTGCCAGTGCACCTTCGGAATCAGTATGTCGTCACGGCCGCTGAAGTTGCGCGCGATGCGCTCGGCATTGCGGCATTCGGCAGCGAAATCCAGCTCGCGGCGCAGCGACACGGTGAACTGCTGCACGACTTCGGCCGGGCGGTAACGACGCAGGTCCGGAAGCCGGGCTTCAACGATTTCGGCCAGGCGGGCCAGCAGCCGCAGGTCGGCCTCGACCACATCGCGGATGCCGGGGCGACGCACCTTCAGCACCACCTCGCGACCGTCATGCAGGCGCGCGCGGTGGGCCTGCGCCAGCGAAGCGGCGGCCATCGGGGTTTCATCGAGGAAGGCGA
Organism: Stenotrophomonas sp. STK17_22; assembly: GCF_051983905.1. Lineage (NCBI taxonomy): Bacteria > Pseudomonadati > Pseudomonadota > Gammaproteobacteria > Lysobacterales > Lysobacteraceae > Stenotrophomonas > Stenotrophomonas sp. STK17_22. Next base: position 1,767,818 of record NZ_CP197010.1, on the reverse strand, counting down.
ACACTTCTGAAGGCGATGCACCCAGGTCGGCCTCGAGCTGCTCGCGGATATCCGCGTACGGCAGCGCCGGCACCGCGTTCTGCAGTTCGGAGAGCTCGGCGATCCATTCCGGCGGCAGCAGGTCGACGCGCGTCGCCAGTACCTGGCCGAGCTTGACGAAGGTCGGGCCGAGATCCTGCATCGCGCTGCGCACGCGCACCGGCGCGGTCATCCGCAGCAGTTCCTGCCGCTCCTCGTTCCAGTGCAGCAGGCGCCCTGCCCGCTCCAGCGTGCTGGCCAGGCCGATGCGCCGCACCACATCGCCGAAGCCATAGCGGATCAGGACGACGGCGATTTCCTGCAGTCGGCCCAGGTCACGGACCGTGCCCAGCGTTTCCCACATCATGCGTGCTCCGGACGATTACCGGAGCAGCATGTCACAGCTGGGCGTCGATACCGCGCAATGCCGCCGCCACGGTTTGCCGGCGGATGGCTTCGCGGTCGCCATCGAACTGGAACAGCTCGGCACGGGCATAGCCGCCGCGGCGCTTCCAGCCAATCCAGACGCTGCCGACCGGTTTGTCCGGGCTGCCGCCACCAGGACCGGCGATGCCGGTCACCGCCACGGCGATACCGGCGCCGGAATTGACCAGCGCACCGGACACCATTTCCAGCACGGTTTCGCGGCTGACCGCGCCGAACTGCTCCAGGGTCTGCGCACGCACGCCCAGCAGGCGCTGCTTGGCCTCGTAGCTGTAGACCACCATGCCGCAGTCGAAGAACGCAGAGGAACCGGCGATATCGGTCATGCACTTGGCGATCCAGCCACCACTGCAGCTTTCAGCGGTCACCAGCTGCAGCGAAGCCTGCTGCAGGCGCTGCCCGAGCGCGGCGGACTGGGCATTGAGTTCAGCGTCGGTGGGAATGGACATCGGCATGACGGTGGGGTGAAGAACCTGCACGTTGTACCGCAGATGACAGCTGGATGTCGCGCCCCTCCGGCACGGTTACGCTGCCGGCCAGCGGCCGGCACTACCGGGCATGGGCCGCTACCTCACCACTCCGGCAGTTTCTCCGGCAGCAGCGCCCGGATCGGCGCGCCGTCGGCACTGGCAGCCAGTTTTTCGGCTTCGGCAATCGGCAGGTCAACCTGCAGCAGCCAGCCGTCTTCGTCGGCCTGCTCGCTGCGGATCACTTCCAGCTGGTGCAGGCGCGCACGCAGGCGACCGGCATCCGGCGGCAGGCGCAGTTCGCCGGTGACATGCTGCAGGCCCAGGCGCTTGCCCAGCACCGCCTGCAGCAGCTCCAGGCCCTGCCCGTCACGCGCGGAAATCCACACCCGCTCGCGACGCGATTCATCCGGGATACCGTCCTGGCCATCGTGGCGAACGTCGGCGCCCTCGATCCGGTCAATCTTGTTGAACACCAGCAGCTGCGGCAGGTCACCGGCACCGACCGCAGTCAGTACCTCGTCCACCTGGGCGATGCGCTCCTCGCGGTGCGGATCGGCAGCGTCGACCACATGCAGCAGGAAATCGGCCTCGCGCGCCTCGGACAGGGTCGAGCGGAACGCAGCGACCAGATCATGCGGCAGATCGCGGACGAAGCCGACGGTGTCGGCCAGCACCACGTTGCCGCCCGGCACCGCAATGCGGCGAACGGTCGGATCCAGCGTTGCGAACAGCTGGTCGGCGGCGTAGGCCTCAGCGCCGGTCATGGCGTTGAACAGGGTCGACTTGCCGGCGTTGGTGTAGCCCACCAGGGCGACACGCGGCAGCTCGCTGCGCACGCGCGCACGGCGCATCTGGGTCCGCTGCACCTCGACCTTTTCCAGCCGCTTCTGCAGCTGCTCGACCCGCTTCTGCAACAGGCGGCGGTCGGTTTCCAGCTGGGTTTCACCCGGGCCACGCAGGCCGATCGAACCACCGCGCTGGCGCTCCAGGTGGGTCCAGCCGCGCACCAGCCGCGTGGCCAGGTGACGCAGCTGTGCCAGCTCGACCTGCAGCTTGCCCTCGTGGCTGTGCGCACGCTGGGCGAAGATATCCAGGATCAGGCCGGTACGGTCGATCACCCGGCGCTCGAGGAAGCGTTCCAGGTTGCGCTCCTGGCCCGGGCTCAACGCATGGTTGACCAGGATCAGGTCGGCACCGCTGGCGTCGGCCGCGGCCTTGATCTCGTCCAGCTTGCCGCTGCCGATCAGGGTCGACGGATTCGGACGATCCAGGCGTGCGGTGATCGTCGCGGCGATGCTGGCCCCAGCCGAGCGGGCCAGATCACCGAACTCTTCAAGCACATCGTCTTCCAGCTTGCCGAAATGGGGCTGGATCAACAGGGCGTGTTCACCCTTTTTCGAGCGGTCAAACATTCACCGCTCCGGAATTACTCGTCTGCTTCATCACCTGCCTGACCACCTTCACCCGACTGCACGTAACCACCGCCCGGCCCGACCTTCACGTTGCGTGCCGGAACGACCGTGGAAATGGCGTGCTTGTAGACCATCTGACTGACCGTGTTGCGTAGCAGGACCACGAACTGGTCGAACGACTCGATCGTGCCCTGCAGCTTGATGCCGTTGACCAGGTACACCGAAACCGGCACGCGCTCGCGCCGCAGTGCGTTCAAGAAAGGATCCTGCAGCGATTGCCCCTTGGACATTGCACACTCCTGATTATTGTTCTTATTGGGTTGCCGACGGTTGCCACGGCCCCCGAGCCGCCCGCCGACCGATGATGTTACACGGCTGGCGGGGGTTCAGCGTTCGACGAAGGTCGACACCGCGCCGGCTAGGCGCTCCCCATCGACATGGGGGTCGAACCAGCGCGCATCAAGCTCGCCGCGCAGCCAGGTCAGCTGGCGCTTGGCCAGCTGCCGGGTGGCGAAGATCGCCTTGTCACGGAAACGGGCGGCATCACCCTCCCCGTCCAGGTATTCCCAGGCCTGGCGATAGCCAACCGCGCGCACCGCCGGCAGGTCCAGCGGCGCCGTCACGGCGGCCATTTCCGGCATTGCACGCAGTGCCCGCACCTCGTCCAGGAAGCCCTGCGCCAGCATGGCGTCGAAGCGCGCCTCGATGCGCTGGTGCAGCACCGCGCGGTCACGCGGCGCCAGGATCAGCTTGAGGGTGCGCACCGGCAACGGCGCCACGCCCGGCCGGCGCTGCCATTCAGTGATGGGGGTGCCGGTCAGGCGATAGACCTCCAGCGCCCGCTGGATGCGCTGCGGGTCGGTGGCATGGATGCGTGCCGCTGCTGCTGGATCGACCTTGGCCAACTCTGCGTGCAGCGCCGCCCAGCCACGCTCGGCCGCCTCGGCGCTGAGCGCTTCGCGCGTCGCCGGATCGGCCTCGGGCATCGGCGACAGGCCCTGCAACAGGGCGCGGAAGTACAGGCCAGTGCCACCGGCCAGGATCGGCATCTTGCCGCGTGCCACGATGTCGGCCACGACCCGACCGGCATCGGCGGCGAATTCGGCTGCCGAGTAGGTCTGCCAGGGATCGCGCAGGTCCAGCAGATGGTGCGGCGCCTGCGCACGCTCTGCCGCATCGGGCTTGGCCGAACCGATATCCAGGTGGCGGTACACCAGCGCCGAATCGACGCTGACGATCTCGCCATCCAGCTGCTTCGCCAGGGCGATCGCGGTGGCGGTCTTGCCACTGGCGGTCGGCCCCATCACGGCGATCGCCAGTGGCCGCCGGTCGATGCCCATCAGTCTTCGTCCGGCCAGCGGATCGTCGGCGTGGCGTCGGCGCGCGGCGTCGGCACCGCCTCGACTGCTTGCCAGATCTTCAGCGCATCGACGGTGGCCGCCACGTCATGCACGCGCACGATGCGCGCACCACGCTGCACCGCAATCAGGTGCGCGGCCACCGAAGCCGCCACGCGTTCGGACGGCGTGTCGCGGCCGGTCAGTTCCCCCAGGCTGCGCTTGCGCGACAAGCCGGCCAGCATCGGCACGCCCAGTTCCAGGAAGCGCTCGGAGCGCGCCAGCAGGGTCATGTTGTGGGCGGTGGTCTTGCCGAAGCCGAAACCGAGATCGATCAGCAGGTTCTTCTTCGCGATGCCGGCCATTTCTGCAGCGAACAGGCGCTGCACCAGGAAACCGTGCACCTCGGCGACCACGTCATCGTAGTGTGGGTCAGCCTGCATGTGGCCCGGCTCGCCCTGCATGTGCATCAGCACCACCGGCACGCCGGTTGCAGCGGCGGCGTCCAGCGCCCCTTCCTGGCGCAGGCCGTAGATGTCATTGATCATGCCCGCGCCGACGGCCACGGCCGCACGCATCACCTCCGGCTTGAAGGTGTCGATGCTGATCGGAACCTGGGTTCGGGCGGCCAGCTGCTCGATCACCGGAATCACGCGGCGCAGCTCGTCCTCGATCGATACCGGCGCGGCGCCCGGGCGGGTCGATTCGCCGCCAATATCGAGCAGGTCCGCACCCTCCTCGACCAGCTTCAGGCCATGTGCGACCGCGGCCTCGGTAGTGTCGTGCGCGCCGCCATCGGAGAACGAATCCGGGGTGACGTTGACGATGCCCATGACCCGGGCACGGTCGAGGCGCAGGATGCGGCCGGCGCAATCGAGCTGGGGCGAGGTATCGAACATGGGCAATCCTGCAGGGACAACGGCGGGTAGTTTAGTTCGGCAGGGCGGCGCCCTGCACCCGCAGAGGCCAGAGCGACAACAACAGCCGGAGCAACAGCGGGTTTACTGAGGGATGGCGGGGTGGGTCCGGTTGCGGGGGACGCCGTAAACCCCGCTCCGCGGTCCGGCCCAGCCGCTGGCGGCTGTGCGTTCGGGCGCTTGCGAAGCAGTGCTTCGCAAGCAAAGCGTCCTCACCCATGGAGGCTCGGTCGCGCCATCCATGGCGCTCACGCCCCCGCGACCGGACCCACCCCGCCTTCGACAGTTTTCTGCGATCTGCAGTAGATCCACGCCATGCGTGGATGACTCATTCGATATCTGACAGATGTGTCGACCAAGGTCGACACCTACCAACAGCTGCCGGCATCTGTCAGAGGTGGGGCGGTGTCGGAGGGCGGGGTGTCAGCCGCATGAATGCGGCTGCCAAGCTTACAGGGACGTACTTGCAGCGTCCCCGCACTCCGACACCGCTCCGCCATCCTACGGAAAGCCCGCTGTTGCTGTTGCTGTTGCTGTTGCTGTTGCTGTTGCTGTTGCTGTTGAGGTTGCCGGCCAGCGGCCGGCACTACCACGGGTGCAGGGCGCAGCCCTGCCGACACCCCCTCAACGGCGGCGGCGCTTGCGGTCCACGTACAGGGTCTTGGCAATGCTCAGCACGATGCCGACTCCGATGCCCACCACGCAGCCCAGCAGCAGGTTGTCGGCCCCCAGGCCCACACCCACGCCGACCACGGTGGCGATCACCATTTCGGCAGTGTGGGAAATCGGTTCGGGCTTCGGGGCGGACATGCGGGCTCCAGCGTCAGATCGGATCTTCGGGATGGGCCAGTGGCCCGGAAACGACGAAGCCGGGTTGCCCCGGCCTCGTCTGGTGTCACCTGCAGCGGGCCGTCAGTGCGATTCGGCCGGGCCTGCGATCGGCGGCAGCGGACGGGCGTCGCCGCCCTTGTCGTTGCCGCCATCCTTGTTCGACTTGCTCCAGCCCGCCGGCGGCGGCGGATCGCGGCCTTCCATGATCGCGTCGATCTGCGGCGCGTCGATGGTCTCGTACTGCAGCAGCAGCTGCGACATCGCGTGCAGCTTGTCGATGTTCTCGGTCAGCAGCTGGGTCGTGCGGGCGTAGGCCTTGTCGAGGATGTTGCGCACTTCCTCGTCGATCCGGCGCGCCGTGTCGTTGGACACGCTCTTGTGCTGGGTCACCGAACGGCCCAGGAACACCTCGTCGTCCTCTTCGCCATAGGCGATCGGGCCGAGCTGCTCGGACAGGCCCCACTTGGTGACCATGTTGCGGGCCATCTTGGTGGCACGCTCGATGTCGTTGGAGGCGCCGGTGGTGACCTTGTCCTCGCCGAAGATCAGCTCTTCAGCGACGCGGCCGCCGTACAGCGAGCACAGCTGCGACTGGATCGCCACGCGGTTCATCGAGTACTTGTCGCCTTCCGGCAGGTACATGGTCACACCCAGCGCACGGCCGCGCGGAATGATGGTGACCTTGTAGACCGGGTCGTGCTCGGGCACCAGGCGGCCGACGATGGCGTGGCCGGCCTCGTGGTACGCGGTCAGGGTCTTCTCGTCCTCGCTCATGGCCATCGAGCGGCGCTCGGCACCCATCAGGATCTTGTCGCGGGCACGGTCGAAGTGGTCCATGCGGACTTCCTTCTCGTTGCCACGCGCGGCGAACAGGGCCGCCTCGTTGCAGAGGTTGGCCAGGTCCGCACCGGAGAAGCCCGGGGTACCACGCGCGATCACCATCGGCTCGACGTCGTCAGCCAGCGGCAGCTTGCGCATGTGGACCTTGAGGATGTGCTCGCGGCCCTTCACGTCCGGCAGGCCGACCACGACCTGGCGGTCGAAACGGCCCGGGCGCAGCAGCGCCGGGTCCAGCACGTCCGGACGGTTGGTCGCAGCGATCACGATCACGCCTTCGCCGCCTTCAAAACCGTCCATCTCGACCAGCAGCTGGTTCAGGGTCTGCTCGCGCTCGTCGTGACCGCCGCCCAAGCCGGCGCCACGGTGGCGGCCGACGGCGTCGATTTCGTCGATGAAGATGATGCACGGCGCGTGCTTCTTGGCCTGCTCGAACATGTCACGCACGCGGCTGGCGCCGACGCCGACGAACATTTCCACGAAGTCCGAACCGGAGATCGAGAAGAACGGCACCTTGGCTTCGCCGGCGATGGCCTTGGCCAGAAGCGTCTTGCCGGTACCCGGCGGGCCCACCATCAGCACGCCGCGCGGAATCTTGCCGCCCAGCTTGGTGAACTTGGACGGGTCGCGCAGGAAGTCGACCAGTTCGCCCACTTCTTCCTTGGCCTCGTCGCAGCCGGCGACGTCGGCGAAGGTGACCTTGATCTGGTCTTCGCCCTGCAGCTTGGCGCGCGACTTGCCGAAGGACATCGCGCCCTTGGCACCGCCGCCACCGCCCTGCATCTGGCGCATGATGAACAACCAGAAGCCGATGATCAGGATGACCGGCAGGAAATTCATCAGGATCGCGCCGAGGGAAATGCCGCTGGACGGCTCCTCCTGCACGATCTCCACGTTCTTGGTACGCAGCACGTTGATCAGGTCACGATCGAACGGCGCGGTGATGGTGGAGGACTGACCACCGCGGGTGGTGTAGGTCAGCTGGCTGGTGCCGCCACGCATGTCGCCGCCAAAGGCGACCTTCTGCACGTTGCCGCTGTCCACCTGGTCCAGGAATTGCGAGTAAGACGCGCCCTGCGCGCCGGCCCCGGAGGACTTCGGCGAGAAGCTCTGGAAGACCACCATCAGCACGACGGCGACGACCACCCATAGCAGGAGGTTCTTGGTCAAGTCGTTCATCCTCATTGGCTCCGGTGTTCCTCTCAGTGCTGGCGTTGCGTTGGGGTCGAACTTGCGTACGTTGCGAGCTTACTTCATGTGGGCGCGTTTTCCCTGACCCAAGGCATACACCTCGGGAGAGCGCTTGCGCGACGCTTCCGGCTTGCGGATGGAGACCTTGTCGTACCGGCGGCGCATGTCGCGCACGTAGTCGTCAAAGCCCTCACCCTGGAACAGCTTGATCAGGAACGCCCCACCGGTCTTCAGGTGGTTGTCGGCAAAATCCAGGGCCAGCTCCGCCAGGTGCATCATCCGCGGCTGGTCGACCGCGCCTACACCACTCTTATTGGGGGCCATGTCCGACAGCACAAGGTCTACCGGCTGATCCCCGAGCATGGCTTCAAACTGCGATAGAACGGCTTCTTCCCTGAAGTCACCATGAAGGAACTCCACGCCGGCCAGCGGCGGCATGTCCAGGATATCCAGTGCCAGCACGCGGCCGGTATCGCCGATCTGTCTCCTAACCTGCTGAGACCAGCCGCCCGGAGCCGCGCCGAGGTCGACCACCACCATGTGCGGCTTCAGCAACCGGTCACGTTCCAGCAGCTCTTCGAGCTTGTAGGCGGCGCGCGAGCGCATGCCTTCGGCCTGGGCCTTCTTCACGAAGGGGTCGGAGAAGTGTTCCTTGAGCCAGCGCTGGCTGCTTTTGCTGCGGGTAGCCATTGAAAATAGGGGCTGATGGGGTCCTCATGATACCCTGATCGCCCCATTCAACCGTGTTTTCCTGCATGTCCATCGCCCTGACCGCCTCCCAGACCCGTTTCCTGCGCGGCCAAGCCCACGACCTGAAGGCCCTGCTGCAGACCGGCGGCAAGGGTGTGACCCCGGCCTTCATCGCTGAGCTGAACGAAGTGCTGGAGCGCCACGAGCTGGTCAAGGTGAAGGTCGCTGCTGAAGACCGCGACGCCCGTGACGTGATGATCGGCGAGATCGTCGAAGCCACCGAAAGCGCGCTGGTGCAGCGCATCGGCCACGTCGCCGTGCTGTACCGCCCGAGCAAGGAACAGCGCCAGATCGTGCTGCCGCGCGGCTGATCGCCCTACTGCCATGCAGCTGAACCACGAACCGCCGGATTACGCCTATAGCCTCCGTGCCGCCGATGGCCGCTCGGCCAAGGTGAATGACCAGGCGCTGGGCAGCAGTTTCTTCCTGACCCCGGACCAGCTGGTCTCGCAATGGCCGGTGACGGCTGCCGCTGCGCTGCAGTTGTCGGACCTGGAGCCGATCCTGGCGCTGAATCCGGCGCTGATCGTACTCGGCACCGGTGACCGCCAGGTGTTTCCGCCGGCGGTGGTGATGGCCGCCTGCCTGTCGCGCGGCATCGGCCTGGAAGTGATGAACAATCCGGCCGCCGCACGCACCTTCAATATCCTGGCCGGCGAAGGCCGCAAGGTCGCGGCCGCCTTCATCCTGGAAGGCTGAGTTCGGGTCGCCGGGAGCGTCCCGGCACTAGCCGCCCGAAGGTGTGCGGCGGAAGGCCGAAAACTGCTGCAACCGACCGATCAGGCTGCCGCCCTGCCCCCAGCGGATATCCATGACCTTCCAGTCCGGGCCCTGCCGCTGCAGCAGGACCCGATCGGTCCAGCGATAGTCGCCCACCGCCATGTCGACGCGGATCCAGGTGGCGTCACCGCTCGATCCGGGCGTTCCCACCGTTATCGCCTCCGGCCGGTCCGGCGCCAGCAGATAGGGGCTCTGGTCAAGCATGTGCGGCTTCTCGTCGTGCGCAGCCAGCGCGGCGCAGGCCCGCTCGTAAGCGCGCTGCGCATCGACGGCTGAGCGCAGGGCATCGCCCAGCAGCGACGGAATGGTCGCTTCGTTCGACGCCGGTGCCTGGACTGCGTCGTAGAGACGGGTGACCACGTCACGCGGATCGCTGGCCGCGGTGGCCAGCGGCGCGACGATGAGCAACGCGAGAGCGGAAGCAACGCGGAACATGGGGCACCGGGGCGGATGGGTCGGCTCAAGAATGCCGGGTATTCCCTACGCCGTGAAGGTGGGCCCGCAACACACACTTTCGCAAATGGCCGCATCTCTGCGGTACCCGGGTCGAGCATGGCTCGACGCTACAGGTCAGCAACGCCGGGCAAGGCCCGGCGCTGCCTGATCCAACGGCGTCAACGCGCCGGCAGGTACTGCTGCGGGTCGACCGGCTTGCCGTTGTAGCGAATCTCGAAGTGGACCATGTCGCGGTTCGCACCAGTGCGGCCCATCTCGGCGATCTGCTCGCCGGCCTTCACGCTCTGCCCTTCATTCACCAGGCGCTTGCGGTTGTGGCCATAGGCCGACAGCCACTGGTCGCTGTGCTTGATGATGATCAGCTCGCCGTAGCCGACCAGGCCGGCACCGGAGTACACCACCACGCCGTTGGCAGTGGCCTTGACGGCTTGGCCGCTGGTACCGGCGATGTCCACGCCCTGCTTGGTCGCGTCACCTGCAACGTAGCGGCCGACGATCGCGCCATCGGCCGGCCAGCGCCAGGCGATGTTGCTCTTCACCGGGCCAACCGGCGCCGGGGCCGGCGCGGTGCTGCCGGCGCTGCTGCCACCCGAGCGCGGCGGGGTGACCACCGTGGTCGGTGCGCGGCCGCCGCTGGCACCAGCCGGATACAGCCGGATCACTTGGCCCGGATGGATGGTAGAAGGGTTGTCCAGGCTGTTCCAGGCGATCAGGTCGGCCGGCGTGATGTCATGGATGCGGGCCAGCGCGTAGATGGTGTCACCCTTGCGCACCACCACTGTCTGCCCAGGCTTGGGCACCGAGGTCTTCGGCGTAGTCACGCCACCACCGGTGCTGCCACCACCAGGACGAACCACGGTGGCGGTGCCGCAGGCGGCCAGGGTGGAAACCAGCAACGCCAGCGCGCCGATGCGCACTCCCTTGCTCAGACGATCAGGACTCATGCGAACTTCGACCTCCATACAAGCCAGGCGATCAGCACCACCACCAGCGCGGTGGCGATCCAGCCCAGCGGTTCAATCCAGCGACGCAATGCCGCTTCGGCACGCGCACCACCGATACGGATGACCGCGGCCAGCACGAACACGCGCTTGCCACGACCGATCAGCATGCTCAACAGGTATTGCGGCATCGGAACGCCGACGATACCCGATGCCCACGTGAAGACCTTCATCGGGATGGGCATGAAGCCGCCCAGCACCAGGAAGGTGAACACCGCCCACGGCGACTCGGCCATCTTCGCCTGCACGGTGGTGATGCCCTGCTCGATCGCCGGCAGCATGCCCAGCGCTTCGAACAGCGGCTTGATCGCCTCGAAGGCGTAGTGACCCAGCACGTAGCCGACCAGCGCGCCAACCATCGAGCCGGCCAGGCTGAGGGTGGCAAACCACCAGCCTCGCTTGGGCTGGGCAACGCACATCGGTGCCAGCATCACCTCCGGCATCACCGGGAAGATGATCGCCTCGAAGAAGCTCAACACCGTCAGGTAGGTCGGCGCGCGTTCGTGCGCCGCCCACTTCATCGCCCGCTCGTACAGCGGCCCGAAAATCTTCATGCAACCCTGCTCCGTGGATTAGTCGAGCATGCCAGACAGCAGCGGCACGAACGTGACCGGCGCCAGCACGCGCTGTTCGATGCTGCCATCGGGCTTGCGATCCAGCTGCACCAGCGACTGCCCGCCCGGGCCACCGACCGGCGCCACCAGGCGCCCGCCTTCTGCCAGCTGCCCGACCAGTTCATCGACCAGTGCCGGCGCCGCGGCGGTGACCACGATGGCATCGAACGGGCCGTGCTCGGCCCAGCCGGCGCGTCCGTCGTCATGCTTGGTGCGGATGTTCATGCCCAGTGCGCGGAAGCGTTTGCGTGCCTGCCGCAGCAGGTCGCCGATGCGCTCCACGGTGTAGACCTCCAGGCCCAGTGCGCCGAGGATGGCGGCCTGGTAGCCGGACCCGGTGCCGACTTCCAGCACCCGTTTCGGTGCGACCTGGAGGACCGCCTCGGTCATCCGCGCGACCACCCAGGGCTGCGAGATGGTCTGGCCGTGGCCGATCGGCAGCGCGGTGTCTTCATACGCACGCGAGGCCAGTGCCTCGTCGATGAACAGATGGCGCGGCACCACCCGGATCGCATTCAAGGTCGGCTCGTCAACGATGCCGGCTTCGCGCAGGCGGTCGACCAGGCGGTCACGCACACGCTGCGAGGTCATGCCGATACCGACGGCTTCCGGTTGCAGGCGCAGGCGTGGACTCATGCCGGCTGGTCCAGCGCGGCACTGAGGCCGCCGACCCAGCTGGCCACTTTCTCCAGTGCCTGGTAGCGGGTCAGGTCCACCTGGATCGGGGTGATCGAGATATGCCCGGTACGCACCGCATGGAAGTCGGTACCGGGGCCGGAGTCCTGCTCACGGCCGGCCGGGCCGATCCAGTACACCTCGTTGCCGCGCGGGTCTTTCTGCGCGATGCAGCCTTCGGCGCGATGGCGGTTGCCGAGGCGGGTGACCTCGAAGCCCTTGACCTCGCTCCACGGCAGATCAGGCACGTTGACGTTGAGGATGGTGTCAGCCGGCAACGGATCGGCCTTGAGCCGGGCAACGATCTCCACCGCAGCGCGCGCGGCGGTCTCGAAATGTTTCGGATCGTGGTTGCGGGTAACCAGCGAGACCGCCACCGCCGGCAGCCCGAGGAAGCGACCTTCCATCGCCGCCGAGACGGTGCCGGAGTAGATCACGTCATCACCGAGATTGGCGGCATTGTTGATGCCGGACACGACAATGTCAGGCTCGAACTCGAGCAGCCCGGTCAGCGCCAGATGCACGCAGTCGGTCGGGGTACCGGCCACCGAAACGGTGTAATGGTCGATGCGCTTGAGGCGGATCGGCAGGTCCAGGGTCAGAGAGTTGCTGGCACCGGAGCGGTCACGGTCGGGGGCGACCACCGTCACTTCGTGGCCGGCCTCGCGCAGCACCGAGGCAAGCATCCGGATGCCTGCGGCGTCGACGCCATCGTCGTTACTGACCAGGATTCGCATCTTCGATTTAACCGCTTGATTTTCCAAGAATTCGATTCCGTCACCGTGCAGTGTGGGCGGGACCGTCGTACTCCCCTGCGGAAGCCGTCGACCCTGCAAGGGCATCGTCTATTGTGCCGCATGCGAGCCGCCGGTCCTACCCTGTCGGCGGTCATGACCGACATCGAACCGTCATAGGCAGACCTGCGCCGGCGGTTTACCCTGTGCGCATGTCGCACCCTGATGACGAAGATCCGGCCGCATTGTTCCGTGCGGCCATCGGCGAAGTGACGCCACTGCGTAAGGACGCCGAGCCGGCGCCTGCCGCGCCCCGGCCAAAGCCGCGCGCGCGCATGGCCGAACGTGACGAGGCCGAAGCCGCCGGCGAATTCGCCCGGCTGCTGCGCGACAGCACGCCGCTGGAAGCCGGCGACGTGGCCAGCTATCGCCGCGACAACCTGCCACCACGCTTGTTCCAGCGCCTCAAGCGTGGCCAGTACTCGGTGCAGGACGAGCTGGACCTGCACGGCGCCACTGCGTCGCAGGCGGAGGCGCTGCTGCGCCAGTTCCTGCTGGAAGCGCATGCACACGACTATGGCTGCGTGCGCATCATCCACGGCAAGGGCCTGCAGTCCGATGGCGGTGCACCGGTGCTGAAGAATCTGGTCGATCGCCTGCTGCGGCTGCGCAACGACGTACTGGCGTTCCATTCGGCGCCGACCGGACAAGGCGGCACCGGCGCGGTGCTGGTGCTGCTGGCGCGGCGTTGAAAAAGGGGACGGAGGGAATTAAGTCGTTTGTGCCACAAACGACTTAATTCCCTCCGTCCCCTTTTCCGTCAGGCCTGCGAGGCGTCCTCGACCGGGCCGAGTTCGTGCAGCACGGCGGTGGCGTAGCAGCCTGGCGGCAGCGCGAACGACAGCTCCAGCACGTCGTCGGCCAGCCACTGGTGCTGCAGCAGCGCCGGGCGCAGGCGCAGCGCGCGGCGCTCCTGCTTCAGGCGCGCGTCTTCCAGGCCGGCCCGCAGCGCCTTCGATTCCTCGTCGTCCAGCGCGGCCAGCTCCAGCTCGCGTGCCGCATCGGTGCTGCGCAGCTCGCCTTCACCCCACAGTGGCGCGCTGGGATGGATGTCGAAACGCGCCAGGCGCTCGGCCAGCACGTCGGTGTACGGCTCGGGACCGAACACGCTGCGGCTGCCATCGAGCATCCACACTTCACCCTCCACCGGCTGATCCCAGTTGCCCTGCTCCACGCGCGCGGCCAGCACGCGGTTGAACAGCGCCGAACGAGCGGCTGACAGCAGCAGCGAACGCTGATCCTTGCGCATGCGGCGGCCACCGAACATCGCCAGTGCCGCTGGCACATTGCCGCCGTCGCGGCCAAAGCGCTGCTCGCCAAACCAGTTCGGCAGGCCGCGCTCGGCAATCTGCTGCAAGCGTTCGCTGATCGCTGCGGCATCGCCCTGCACTTCACGCAGCACCAGCTTGAAGCGGTTGCCTGCCAGTGCACCGCGCTGCAGCTTGCGGTTGTGCCAGGTGGCTTCGAGCACTTCGATCTCGTCACTGGCCAGCTCGACCAGGTCCGGCGCAATGCGCTTGGGCAGGTGCACGCTGAAACGCTGGGTGGTGACCGCATGGCGATCCTTCATGCCGGCGTAGCTCACCGCCATTTCCGGCAGGCCCGCCCACTTGGCCAGCACCTTGGCCACATGCACGGTGTTGGCGCCGCGCTTGCGGATGTGCAGCAGCAGGTGCTCGCCTTCACCGGTGGCCTCGAAGGCCGGCAGTTCGTCAACCTGGAAATCGTCCGGCGTGGTGCGGATGCGCGCCGTCAACAGCGGCGCACCGAACGCCAACGGCAGCGGAATCATGCCGCCACCAGCAACACGACCGCCTGTGCGGCAATGCCTTCACCACGGCCGGTGAAGCCCAGCTTTTCCGAGGTGGTGGCCTTGACGCTGACCGTATCCAGCGGCAGCTGCAGCAGGCCGCCGATGCGCTCACGCATCGCCAGCGCATGCGGGCCAACCTTCGGCCGCTCGCAGATCACGGTGATGTCGGTGTTGCCGACACGCCAGCCGCGCTCGCGCAGCAGGCTGTCGCAGTGGCGCACGAAATCACTGCTGTCGGCGCCCTTCCAGCGGTCGTCACTCGGCGGGAAATGCTGGCCGATGTCGCCCAGCGCCAGCGCGCCGAGCATCGCATCGCACAGGGCGTGCAGGATCACGTCGCCATCGCTGTGCGCGAGCACGCCACAGCTGTGCGGCACGTTCACCCCGCCGAGCATGATGTGATCGCCTTCGCCGAAGGCATGGACGTCGTAGCCCTGGCCGATGCGGACGGGCGGGAACGGTGCGGTGCTCATGGATGCAACCCTTGTTACAGGGCCGCGCGGGTAATCAGCCGGCGCGGCGGGAAAGTACGAATTCGAACCGGTCCAGATCGGCCGGGGTGGTGACCTTGAAGTTGTCCTCGCTGCCCTCGACCAGCAGCGGGCGCTGGCCCTGGCGCTCCATGGCCATGGCCTCGTCGGTGACTTCAACACCGGCGGCGGCGGCGTCGGACAGCGCGCGGCTGAGCTGGTGGCGGCGGAACAGCTGCGGGGTCAGTGCGCGCCACAGGCGCTCGCGTGGCTCGGTGCCATCGATGCCGCCGTCGTCGCCGGCGCGCTTGAGGGTGTCGCGCACCGGTGCGGCCAGGATCGCCCCGACCGGGTCGGCACGACCGACTTCAAGCAGGCGACCGAGATCGGCCAGCGACAGGTTGGGTCGCGCGGCATCGTGGACCAGCACGAATTCATCGGCGCGCACCGAGTCCGGCAGCGCCTGCAGCCCGGCCAGCACCGAGGCGGCACGGGTGGCACCCCCGATGCAGGTCAGCACCGGCTTGCCGGACCATTCGCTCCAGCCCGGCCAGTCGGCGTCGTCCTGGCCGATCACCACCATCGCTCCGGCCACGGCCGGGTGCGCCAGCAGCGCGTCCAACGTGTGGGCGAGCAGGATCTGCCCACCCGCCTGCAGGTACTGCTTGGGCAGCGGCGCGCCAAAGCGGGCACCACGGCCGGCGGCCGGAACCACCACCCAGATCGCCGCGCTCATGGCACGTCCGCCGGATGATCGCCCGCCTGCGCACTGACACCTGCCGCGGGCTGCACCGGATGAACCGGTGCATCCTCGACCACGCGGTAGAACTTCTCGCCAGGCTTGATCATGCCCAGCTCGCTGCGCGCGCGTTCCTCGATGGCGGACTGGCCTTCCTTGAGGTCCTTCACTTCGGCAGCGAGCGCGTCGTTGCGCTGCTGCAGACCCTCATTGTCCCGCTCCTGGTTGGCGACCTGGGCTTCGAGCATCATCACTTCGCCCGAATTGCCCGGACCGAACCAGAAGCGGTACTGCAGCCAGCCCAGCAACAGGGCCAGCACCAGCAGCATCCAGCGCCAGTCGCGCATCGGCTCAGCGCTTCAGCGAAACGAACGCGTCACGACCAGCGTAACGCGCGCCGGCGCCGAGGGCTTCCTCGATGCGCAGCAGCTGGTTGTACTTGGCCACGCGATCGCTGCGGCACAGCGAGCCGGTCTTGATCTGGGTGGCGGTGGTGGCCACCGCGATATCGGCGATGGTGGTGTCTTCGGTTTCGCCCGAACGGTGCGAGACCACGGCGGCGTAACCAGCGCGATCGGCCATGGCGATCGCTTCCAGGGTTTCGCTGAGGGTGCCGATCTGGTTGACCTTGATCAGGATCGCGTTGGCGGTGCCCGAGTCGATGCCTTCCTGGAAGATCTTCGGGTTGGTCACGAACAGGTCGTCGCCGACCAGCTGGACCTTCTTGCCGATGCGGTCGGTCAGCAGCTTCCAGCCGGCCCAGTCGTTCTCGGCCAGGCCATCTTCAATCGTGATGATCGGATACTGCGCGGCCCAGTCGGCGAGGAAGTCGACGAACTGCTCGGAGGTCAGGCGCTTGTTCTCGCCGACCAGGTTGTACTTGCCGTTCTCGAAGAACTCGCTGGAGGCGACGTCCAGGCCCAGCAGCACGTCTTCACCGGCGGTGTAGCCAGCCTTGCCGATCGCTTCGAGGATGGTGTCCAGCGCTTCGACGTTGCTGCGGAAGTCCGGCGCGAAGCCGCCTTCGTCACCGACCGCCGTGCTCAGGCCGTGGCCCTTCAGCACCGACTTCAGCGAATGGAAGATTTCGGTACCGGCACGCAGCGCTTCGGAGAACGAGGTGAAGCCGACCGGCAGCACCATGAATTCCTGGAAGTCGACGTTGTTGTCGGCGTGCGCACCACCGTTGATGATGTTCATCATCGGCACCGGCAGCGACGGGGTCACGCCGGTCTTGGCGGCCAGGTACTGCCACAGTGCCTGCTTGTTCGAGGCGGCGGCGGCGTGCGCGGCGGCCATCGAAACACCCAGCAGCGCGTTGGCGCCCAGGCGGCCTTTGTTCTCGGTGCCGTCGAGGTCGATCAGGCGACGGTCGAGGCCGGCCTGGTCGGTGGCTTCGAAGCCCTTCAGCGCATTGGCGATGGTGGTGTTGACGTTGTCGACAGCCTTGCGCACACCCTTGCCCAGGTAACGGGTCTTGTCGCCATCACGCAGCTCGACCGCTTCCTTGGTGCCGGTCGAGGCGCCGGAGGGAACCGCGGCACGACCGAACGAACCGTCCTCCAGGATGACTTCGGCTTCCAGCGTGGGGTTGCCACGGCTGTCGAGGATTTCACGGGCGTGGATGCTGCGGATCGTACTCATGGTCGGGCCGGTTACCTGTATGGAGAGGGGGCGACAAAACGAATGCCGCGTGATTATCCCCGGCTGCCCGCCACTTGCCAAATGGCGTGGGCGGCTTCAGCCCCAACTGGACCCGATCACGATCAGGATCATCGACACCAGCATCACCAGCAATGCACCGGCAATCGCTGCCAGGATGGGGCCACGCCGCCGTCGCCAGGCCAGCACCATCGCCACCGGGCTGCCCAGGAAGGACAGCACCATCGTGACCAGCGCGCCCAGCAGCCACCACTGCGTGGCCTGCACGCCGTTGTTTCCATCCCCCGGCGGCCGGAAACCGGACGTGAAGGCCAGCACGCCCACCACCAGGGCGATCCAGGTCAACACGGACAGCCCCAGGGCGATCAGGCCCCAGGGCCAGCCACGCGCCGATGTGGTCGTATTCATCAGAGCAATCCGTAGAACAGGGCGCCCAGCCACAGCGAGAGCAGGATGATCGCCAGGCCAGCCGTCACCTTGCCGCGATTCAGCCGCCAGGCCAGCACAGCGGCAGCGACGCATCCCACCGCACCGAGCAGCTCCGCCACCAGCAGCGCAATGAAGTACGCCCCCAGATCGAGCGCACTGCTGCCATCACCGGGGGCCGCACCGACGCAGCGCCGATCAGTACCAGCCCGAACATGCCCACGGTGAACAGCACGGCCAGACCCAGTGCGATCACGCCCCAGGGCCACTGTTTCCAGTGCCGGCGGTGACGCTGGGTTTCCAGCGCCAGCCACGGGTCACGACTCACGCGAAGCGCGAAAAGCCGTGCTTCTTGGTCACCGCATCGAGTTCCATCAGGGTCTCGAGCAGCGCTTCCATCTGGTCCAGCGGCCATGCATTGGGGCCATCGGACAGCGCCTTGGACGGGTCCGGATGGGTCTCGGCGAACAGGCCGGAGATGCCCACCGCCACGGCGGCACGGGCCAGCACCGGCACGTGCTCACGCTGGCCACCGGAACTGGTGCCCTGCCCACCCGGCAGCTGCACCGAATGGGTGGCGTCAAACACCACCGGGCAACCGGTATCGCGCATCACCGCCAGCGAACGCATGTCGCTGACCAGGTTGTTGTAGCCGAAGCTGGCACCACGTTCGCAGACCATGATCTGCTCATTGCCGGTGGCCTTGGCCTTCTCCACGACCGGCTTCATGTCCCACGGTGCCAGGAACTGGCCCTTCTTGATGTTGACCGGCTTGCCGGCCGAGCACACCTTGCGGATGAAGTCGGTCTGGCGGACCAGGAACGCCGGGGTCTGCAGCACGTCCACCACCGAGGCCACTTCGTCCATCGGGGTGTATTCGTGGACGTCGGTCAGCACCGGCACGCCGATCTGCTTCTTGACCTCGGCCAGGACCTTCAGGCCCTCTTCCATGCCCGGGCCGCGGAATGCGGTGCCCGAAGTGCGGTTGGCCTTGTCGAAGCTGGACTTGAAGATGAAGTTGACGCCGAGCTTGTCGGTGACTTCCTTCAACTTGCCGGCGGTATCGAGCTGCAGCTGCATCGACTCGATCACGCAGGGGCCGGCGATCAGGAACAGGGGCTGGTCCAGCCCGACCTCGAATCCACACAGTTTCATGGCGTTTCCTTGTTGTCCGCGGCACCGGCCGGGCCGGTGCGCTGGGGGTTGAAGCGTGCAAGATGGGGGCCGGCGGCCCCCATCACAAGTCAGGCGCGGGCTTCCTGCAGCAGCTTGCCGCCGGCCTTGCGTTCGCGTGCGGCACGGATGAAACCGATGAACAGCGGGTGGCCGTCACGCGGCGTAGACAGGAATTCCGGGTGCGCCTGGCAGGCCAGGAACCACGGGTGCGCATCGCGCGGCAGCTCCACCACTTCCACCAGGGTGTCATCCATCGACTTGCCGGCGATCACCAGGCCCGCATCCTCCAGCTGGGTGCGGTAGCGGTTGTTGAACTCGTAGCGGTGACGGTGGCGCTCGGCAACCACATCCTTGCCGTACAGCTCACGGGCCAGCGTGCCCGGCTTCAGGCGCTGTTCCTGCAGGCCCAGGCGCATGGTGCCACCGAGGTCGCTCTTGTCATCACGCTTTTCGACGTCGCCGGTTGCCGTACGCCATTCGGTGATCAGGCCGATCACCGGGTTCGGCGACTGGCGGTCGTTCTCGGTGCTGTTGGCACCTTCCAGGCCGACCACGTTGCGGGCGTAATCGACGACGGCCGCCTGCATGCCGTAGCAGATGCCGAAGTACGGCACGTGCTGCTCGCGGGCGAACTTCGAGGTCAGCACCTTGCCTTCGAAACCACGGTCACCGAAGCCGCCCGGCACCAGGATGCCGTCGACATCGGCCAGTGCGGCCATGTCGGTGCCTTCCAGGTCCTGTGCTTCCAGCCACTTCAGGTTGACCTTGGTGCGCTGGCGCAGGCCGCCGTGCTTGAGCGCTTCGCCGACCGACTTGTAGGCATCCTGGTGATCGACGTACTTGCCGACCACGGCGATGGTCACTTCGTCCAGCGGATGCAGGGTCGCATCGACCGCGTCTTCCCACATCGACAGATCGACCGGACCGACCTTGTCGGCCAGCTTCAGCTGGTTGACGACGATCTCGTCCAGGCCCTGCGCATGCAGGCCTGACGGAATGCGGTACAGGACGTCCACGTCCGGCACGCTGATCACCGCGCGCTCGGAAACGTTGGTGAACTGGGCGATCTTGCGGCGCTCCGAATCCGGCACGGCCTGTTCCGAACGGCACAGCAGCACGTCCGGCTGGATGCCGATCGAGCGCAGTTCCTTCACCGAGTGCTGGGTCGGCTTGGTCTTCAGCTCACCGGCGGCGCCGATGTACGGCACCAGGGTGAGGTGCATGAACAGTGCCTTCTCCGGGCCACGCTCAGTGCGCACCTGGCGGATCGCCTCCAGGAACGGCAGCGACTCGATGTCGCCGACGGTACCGCCGATCTCCACCAGCGCCACGTCGTAGCCTTCGGTGGCTTCGTCGATGCAGCGGCGGATTTCATCGGTGATGTGCGGAATGACCTGCACGGTCGCGCCCAGGTAATCGCCGCGGCGTTCCTTGCGGATCACGTTCTCGTAGATACGACCGGTGGTGACCGAGTTCTTGCGGCTCAGGCGGGTGCGCACGAAGCGCTCGTAGTGGCCCAGGTCGAGGTCGGTCTCGGCGCCGTCGTCGGTGACGTAGACCTCACCGTGCTGGAACGGGCTCATGGTGCCCGGGTCGACGTTGATGTACGGGTCGAGCTTCATCATCGTGACCTTCAGGCCACGGGCTTCGAGAATGGCGGCCAGCGACGCGGCGGCAATGCCTTTGCCGAGCGAGGACACCACGCCGCCGGTTACGAAAATCAAGGGAGTCATGGCTGCAAGCATCCTGTCTGGAAATGGAAAACGGCAGCACCACGCGCGCCCGGAGGGCAGGCATGGTGCTCAGAGGGGGTTTTCCGGTTCGCTGTGGCAGCGAGGGAGGTGCGGATCCGTGCGACGGCAGGCGCCGGACGGGGACCACCGTGCGAGGTCGGGGCGACCGTGCCGGTCAAATCGACCGTCACCTGCGACCCGCCATGCTGGAAGCCACGCTTGGCCGCTCCAGCCCATTCGCAAATGGTGGACACGCACTTACTCCCGGAAAGCCATAGTTTACAGATTGATGGCCGCCAACCCAAGGGGCTTGTGCGGCCGATCCAACAAAAAACGCCCCGCTGGGCGGGGCGTTCCGGTGCGCAACCCTTGTCGCAAGGGCGCTTGGCAGGTTGCGGGATCAGCGCTTCTTCCGCGCCTCTTCCTCTTCTTCCTTCTGCGGGGCCGGCTGGCCCTGCGCCTTCATTTCGGCATTGGCCTGGGCACGACGCTTGGCCTTGGCATCGGCCTCGGCCTGCGCCTTGTCGGCCTGGTCACCCTGCTGCGGGGCCGGCTGGCCAGCGTTCTGCGCCACCACCAGCGGCACTGCAACAGCGGCAGCGGCCAGGATTGCAATGGTCAGCAACTTCTTCATGAGGTCCTCCTCGCGGTATGGCTTGGACGTTTCGACCCAACGGGGCCGCCGGCGTTCAGATTCCAGCGGCTGCCATTTTACCCCCTCCCCGGCGCCGAGGCTGAACCGCAGGCGTGCAAAATCGCCGCCCAGACCGCACACTTGCGCGTCGCTCCGCGCTTTAGAAGATAGATGAACGCCCGCTATAACGCCGCCGATATTGAAGTCCTGTCCGGCCTTGACCCGGTCAAGCGCCGTCCCGGCATGTACACCGACACCGCGCGCCCGAACCACCTGGCGCAGGAAGTGATCGACAACTCGGTGGACGAGGCCCTCGCCGGCCATGCCCGCTCGATCGAGATCACCCTGTACAAGGACGGCAGCGTGGAGGTCAGCGATGACGGCCGCGGCATGCCGGTGGATATCCATCCGGAAGAGAAGATCCCGGGCGTCGAACTGATCCTCACCCGCCTGCATGCGGGCGGCAAGTTCAGCAACAACAACTACACCTTCTCCGGCGGCCTGCACGGCGTCGGCGTCAGCGTGGTCAACGCGCTGTCGACCCTGGTGGAGGTGCACATCAAGCGCGAAGGCGCCGAACACCGCATCACCTTCCGCAATGGCGACCGCGCCACGCCGCTGGAAGTGGTCGGCACCGTCGGCAAGAAGAACACCGGTACCCGCGTGCGCTTCTGGCCGGACCCGAAGTACTTCGACACGCCGAAGTTCGCGGTGCGCGCGTTGAAGCACCTGCTGCGCGCCAAGGCCGTGCTGTGCCCGGGCCTGACCGTCAAGCTGACCGACGAAGCCACCGGTGAAATCGATACCTGGTACTACGAAGACGGCCTGCGCGATTACCTGAAGCTGGAACTGGGCGAGCGCGAATCGCTGCCGGCCGACCTGTTCGTCGGCAACCTGAAGAAGGACACCGAGGTGGTGGACTGGGCCGTGGCCTGGCTGCCGGAAGGCGAGCTGGTCCAGGAAAGCTACGTCAACCTGATCCCGACCGCCCAGCATGGCACCCACGTCAACGGCCTGCGTACCGGCCTGACCGAGGCGCTGCGCGAGTTCTGCGACTTCCGCAACCTGCTGCCGCGCGGCGTCAAGCTGGCCCCGGAAGACGTGTGGGACCGCGTGTCATTCGTGCTGTCGCTGAAGATGACCGACCCGCAGTTCAGCGGCCAGACCAAGGAACGCCTGTCCTCGCGCCAGGCCGCCGGCTTCGTTGAGGGCGCCGCGCACGATGCCTTCAGCCTGCTGCTGAACCAGAACGTGGAACTGGGCGAGAAGATCGCGCAGATCGCCATCGAGCGTGCCAGTGCGCGCCTGAAGACCGAGAAACTGGTCGTCCGCAAGAAGGTAACGCAGGGCCCGGCCCTGCCCGGCAAGCTGGCCGACTGCATCAGCCAGGACCTGTCGCGCACCGAGCTGTTCCTGGTGGAAGGTGACTCGGCAGGCGGCAGCGCCAAGCAGGCCCGCGACAAGGATTTCCAGGCGATCCTGCCGCTGCGCGGCAAGATCCTCAACACCTGGGAAGTCTCGTCCAACAGCGTGCTGGCTTCGGAAGAGGTGCACAACCTGGCCGTGGCCATCGGCTGCGACCCCGGCAAGGACGACATCGCCGGCCTGCGTTACGGCAAGGTCATCATCCTGGCCGACGCGGACTCCGACGGTCTGCATATCGCGACCCTGCTGACCGCGCTGTTCCTGAAGCACTTCCCGGCGCTGGTCGATGCCGGCCATGTGTTCGTGGCGATGCCGCCGCTGTTCCGCATCGACGTGGGCAAGCAGGTGTTCTACGCCCTGGACGAGGAAGAGAAACGCACGATGCTGGACAAGATCGAGCGCGAGAAGATCAAGGGCGCAATCAACGTGACCCGCTTCAAGGGCCTGGGCGAGATGAATCCGCCGCAGCTGCGTGAATCCACCATCCATCCGGATACGCGCCGCCTGGTGCAGCTGACCGTGGACGATGGCGAGCAGACCCGTTCGCTGATGGACATGCTGCTGGCCAAGAAGCGCGCGTCCGACCGCAAGGGCTGGCTGGAGTCGAAGGGCGACCTGGCTTCGCTGGAAGTCTGATCCCGGCGCGGGGTCGGATCCGTTTCCTGACAGGAAACGGCTCTGACCCCGTTACCCGGTAGTGCCGGCCGCTGGCCGGCAGATCTGCATGAATCAACTGGATATCGAGGTTGCCGGCCAGCGGCCGGCACTACCGGTTCATGCCCGCCGGGGGGCATTACACCCCCATCGGCAAACCCGGCGGCGCCATAATGCGCGTCCATCCGCGTGGACCACCGTATTGGCCAGCCACTCGCTGCTGTTCCCCGGCCTGCCGCTGCACAGTGCACGGCTGGTCCTGAGCCCGATCCGCCGTGACGACGCCGCCGCGCTGTTCACCCTGCAGTCCAACCCGGATGTGATGCGCTGGTGGAACCATCCGGCCTGGACGCGACAGGCCGAAGCGCGCGAGCAGATCGACGATGACCTCGCCGCCCATGCCATCGGCACCCAGCTGAAGCTGGCCGTGCGCGAATCGCTGGAAGGTCCGCTGCTCGGCATCTGCGTGGTATTCGCAGTAGACCGCGATGCGGCGCGCGCCGAGATCGGCTATCTGCTGGCCCCCGATCGCCAGGGCCAGGGCTATATGCACGAGGCCCTGCAACAGGTACTGGCCTACCTGTTCCGCACCCTGCACCTGCATCGCGTGGAAGCCGAGATCGACCCGCGTAACGCGCCCTCCGCACACGTGCTGGAACGCCTGGGCTTCCACCGCGAGGGCGTGCTGCGCCAGCGCTGGCGCATCCAGGGGCAACTGGCCGACTCGGTCGTCTACGGCCTGCTGGCCGATGACGACGCGGCAGCCACCCTGTCTACTTGACCCAATCTGGCCAGTAGCAGCCTCAACGCCCGGCCATGCCTTTGGACACATACGGCATGGGCCGCAACCGACCTAGCATCGGAACCCCCTTCCGCTGCCGATCCGGTGCCATGAAGTCCCTGCTGCACACTGCCGCGCTCTGCGTCGGCCTGCTCATCGCCCCCGCCAGCGTGCTGGCCGCGCCTGACGCCGAGGCCAAGCCCGATCCGAAAGACGACAAGACGGAGGCACCTGCGCTGCCCGCAGACGCCTCGGCCCGCCAGAGCATGCGCCTGGCCGGCCGTACCCTCGACTACACCGCCACCGTCGGCACCCTGCCGGTACGCGATGCCAAGGGCAAGGTGATCGCCGACGTGGTGTTCACCGCCTACACGATGCCGGGCAAGGAACGGCCGGTGACCTTCGCGCTCAATGGCGGCCCCGGTGCGTCGTCGGTGTACCTCAACATGGGCGCGATCGGGCCCAAGGTGGTGACCTTCGGCTCCGAGGGTGACAGCGCGTCGGCGCCGGCCACCCTGCACGACAATCCGGGCACCTGGCTGGACTTCACCGATCTGGTGTTCATCGATCCGGTCGGTACCGGCTTCAGCCGCGCGCGGATCGGCGACGATGAAGCCAAGAAAGCGCTCTACAACCCCAGTGCCGACGTCGAATACCTGTCGCGCTCGATCTACGACTGGCTGCTGCGCAACCAGCGCATGGCCTCGCGCAAGTACCTGACCGGCGAGAGCTACGGTGGCTACCGTGGCCCACGCATCACCCACTTCCTGCAGACCCGGCTGGGCGTGGCAATGAACGGCCTGGTGCTGGTCTCGCCCTACCTGAGCCCGACCCTGGAAGACAACGCTGATGTCTCGCCGATGGCGTGGATGCAGACGCTGCCGTCGATCGCCGCGGCGCACCTGGAGCGCCAGGGCAAGCTGACCGATGCGGCGATGCGCGAGGTGGTGGAGTACACCCGTGGCGACTACGCCACCGCGCTGATGAAGGGCCGCAGCGATCCGCAGGCTACGGAAGCCATGCTGCGCCGGGTGACCGCGCTGACCGGACTGGACCCGCAGTTCGTGCGCCGCGCCGGCGGGCGCCTGGAAACCCAGGCCTACCTGCGTGAAGTGTTCCGCGACAAAGGCACGCTGGGCAGCCGCTACGACTCCAACGTGACCGCGTTCGATCCGTTCCCGAACGATCCGGAGCAGCGCGCCAACGATCCGCTGCTGGACAGCATCATCGCGCCGACCACCACGGCGATGGTCGACTTCGTGACGCGGGTGGTCGGCTGGAAGGTGGATGCACGCTACCAGGCGCTGAACTACGACGTGAACCGGTTGTGGGACCGCAATGGCGAGCTTCGCCAGGGCGCGGTGACCCAGCTGCGCCAGGCGGTGGCGATCGATCCGCATCTGCAGGTGCTGATCGTGCATGGCTGGAATGATCTGTCGTGCCCGTTCATGGGCTCGATCCTGACGGTGGACCAGATGCCGGCGATGGGCAGCAATCCGGACCGGGTGCAGGTGCGCAGTTATCCGGGCGGGCACATGTTCTACAGCCGGGCTGACAGCCAGGCCGCGTTCCGGAAGGATGTGCAGGCGTTGTTCCAGCGTAATTGAGGGGTTCGGCCGGGCCTGCGGCCCGGCACCTGCCGGATCAACGGCAACGGCAACGGCAACGGCAAAAGCAGGGTTTCCGTGGGCTGGCGAGGTGGGGTGGGGTTGCAGGACACGCCGTAAACCCGTCCCTGGGGGCTCGATGGCGCCATCCATGGCGCCAACGGTCCTGCAACCCCACCCCACCCCGCCGCTGACAGGTTCCTGCTGCTGTTGGTGGGTGCCGCCGACCGTTGGTCGGCACGGGATCGGATCCCTGTTTCTGCTCTGGTAGGTGTCGACCTTGGTCGACACGATGTGTCCGGAAGAATTCTCTGCCCATGAAAAAAGCCCGCCGGATACCGGCGGGCTTTTTCGTTTGCAACCTTGGCGTGGCGATCAGGTCCAGCCGAACAGCTCGAACAGCTTCAGGATCAGGTACGCACAGCCGCCGGCGGCCGGAATGGTCAGAATCCAGGCCCAGACGATGCGCTCGATCACGCCGAACTTCAGCGAGCGCGGGTTCTTGGCGAAGCCGACGCCCATGATCGCGGTGGAGATACTGTGCGTGGTCGAGACCGGCATGCCGAAGTGGGCGGCCAGGGTCAGGATGGTGGCCGAGCTGGTCTCCGCGGCGAAGCCGTGGATCGGGTGCAGCTTGACCATCTTGTGGCCCAAGGTCTTGATGATCTTCCAGCCGCCCGAGGCAGTACCGGCCGCCATCACCACCGCACAGGTCAGCACGATCCACATGGCGATGCCGTCACCGGCGCTGGCGTCCGGGTGCATGAAGGCCAGCCACGACGGCAGGTCATCCAGCGCACCGGTGGCCTCGGCACCGATCAGTGTCATGGCGATGATGCCCATGGTCTTCTGCGCGTCGTTGTGGCCGTGGGCGAAGCCCATGTAGGCCGCCGAGGCGATCTGCGCCTTGCCGAAGAAGGCGTTGACGATGCGCGGGCGGGCCAGGCGACCGATGGCACCACCGATCTTGGCCAGCCCGGCGATCAGGCCCCACAGCAGCACCATCACCACGATGCCGAGCAGGAAGCCGGCGATCGGCGAGGTGATCATCGGCACGAATACCTTCCACAGCAGGCCCTTGTTCTGCGCCCAGCTGCCCAGGCGCTCGGACCAGATCAGCGCGTCCCAGTTGTTGTGGGCAGCGGCCAGGCCGGCGCCGCAGAGGCCACCGATCAGGGCGTGCGAGGACGAGGAAGGCAGCCCCTTCCACCAGGTGATCAGGTTCCAGATGATGCCGCCCAGCAGGGCGCACAGGATCACCTGCGGGGTGACGTCGACCACGTTGGTGTTGAGCAGGCCCGAGGCGATGGTCAGCGCCACCGCGGTACCGGTCAGTGCACCGATGAGGTTCATGAAGGCGGCCAGCATCACCGCCCAGCCGGGCGAGAGCACCTTGGTCGCCACCACAGTGGCAATGGAATTGGCAGTGTCGTGGAAGCCGTTGATGAACTCGAAAACGAGCGCGGCCAGGATCACCACCAGGACAAGGGTCAACATGCGGCGGCGTCCGTCAGCTGTTCTTCAACACGATCTGGTACGCCACCACGCCGGCCTCGCGGCAACGGTCGATGGCCTTTTCCAAGATCTCGAAGAATTCCTTCAGCAGGAACATCTGCAGGTTGTCCAGGCGGCCCGAATAGATGTCGCGGTACAGCTCGAGCATCAGGCGGTCGGCCTCGTTCTCCAGCGAGCGCAGCTTCTCGTTGAGCGCGGTCATCCGGTCCAGGTTCATGTGGCGCAGGTCGGCCACCATCTCCACCACCACGCCGGCGGCCTGTTCCAGCATCGCCGCGCGCGGCGCGAAGTCGATGTGCTCCAGGTGGGTCGTGGCCAACGAATAGCGATCGGCGAACTTCTCGATCTGCTTCGGAATCTTGTACAGCGCCGAGCCCAGCGCTTCGATGTCTTCGCGCTCGATCGGGGTCATGAAGCTGTCCACCAGCGCCTGGCTGATCTTGTCCGAGGCCGCGCGCTCGCGCAGGCGGGCCAGTTTGAAGGCGTCCAGCGCGGGCTGGCGGTCGGCCTCGCGCAGCATGGAATGCAGCGCCTTGGCGGCGTCGGAAGCCGCGACGGCAGCCTCATCGAGCAGGGTGTAGAACTGTTTGCCGGAACCGAAAATGGTCTGCAGAGAGAACATTGAGAAACCTGTCAGCCGTCGCGGGAAGGACGGCACCAGACGGAATTATGACGGCTAGATGACCATCACGGGTATCCCTGCCCCCTTCCGGGGCTCTGGAAGCCCCAACCTGAACAGGCGGTTGCCACCCTGCCACGCCCCTTTGCTAAGATGCCAGCGCGCCTTCGGGCGCACCTTATGGACGACGACCCTTATCCCCCAGCGCCGCGCCGGACCCCGTTCCTGAGCGCCTGCCGCCATCGCAAGCACCCGCCCTCCCTGCCACCAACCGGGGACGACGCCCGTGTTTGAAATGATCCTGATTGTCTTCGCGCTTGTTCTGCTGAACGGCTTCTTCGCCATGTCCGAGATGTCGGTCATGACCTCGCGCAAGAGCCGCCTGAAGCAGATGGCCGCCACCTCCAAGCGCGCGGCCAAGGCGCTGGAGCTGTCCGAGAAGCCGGAGAGCTTCCTGTCCACCGTGCAGATCGGCATCACCGTGATCGGCGTGCTGACCGGCTACCTCGGCGGTGAAGCGCTGGGCGAAGCCTTCGCCGGCTGGATCCAGGGCCTGATGCCGGGCTTTGCCTATGCCGGCAACATCGGTACCGCGCTGGCGGTCAGCCTGATCACCTTCATCACGCTGATCTTCGGCGAACTGGTGCCCAAGCGCCTGGCGCTGACCCGTTCGGAGGCCATTGCCGGCCTGGTCGCGATGCCGATGAGCTGGCTGGCCAAGCTCGCCCTGCCCTTCGTCTGGCTGCTGTCCAGGACCACCCAGCTGGTGCTGCGCCTGTTCGGCCTGGGCAAGGATGAAGTCGCCTCGGTGACCGAAGAAGAGATCCGCATGCTGGTCGCCGAAAGCCACGAGGCCGGCGTGATCGATGCCCACGAGCGCGACATGATGAACCGCGTCATGCGCCTGGGCGACCGCACCGCCGACAGCCTGATGACCCCGCGCAACCGCATCGCCTGGCTGGATACCCAGGCTGGGCTGGAGCGCAACCTGGAAATCATGGCCGAGCACGAGTTCTCGCGCTACCCGGTGCTGCGCGACAACGACATGGACGTGGTCGGCGTGCTGGAACTGAAATCGCTGGCCACACGCATGGCGCGTGGCGACAACGCGCTGTTCCAGACCCTGCGCGAACCGCTGTACGTGTCTGAATCCACCCACGCGATGAAGCTGCTGGAGATCTTCCGCGAGGAACAGCAGTCGATGGCGCTGGTGGTGGACGAGTACGGCGAAATCCAGGGCCTGGTGACCATCAGCGACCTGATGGGCGCCGTGGTCGGCCGCCTGCAGGCGGTGGAGAACGCCGACGAAGATGCGCTGGTGGTGACCCGTGAGGACGGGTCGCTGCTGGTGGATGGCTCACTGCCGATCGAGGACCTGCGCGAGCTGATCGGCAGCAACGATCTGCCCGATGCCGAGGATGGCGATTACTACACGCTGGCCGGCATGTGCATCCACTACTTCGGCCGCATCCCGCACGCGGGCGAGTACTTCGACTGGGCCGGCTGGCGCTTCGAGGTGGTCGACCTGGATGGTGCGCGGGTGGACAAGCTGCTGCTGCGCACGCTGTCCGACGAGCAGGCCGATGAGCTCACCGCCTGAGGCCGGCCAGGGTCCGGGCGTTGAGCGCCCGGCCTACCGTAACGAGGGCATCCGCACCCTGCTGGAGATGTTCGCCTCCGGCGACCCGGCCGAGCACATGCCGCTCGGCCAGATCCTGTGCAACCTGCAGCAGAGCGCGTTCGGCGTGTTCCTGTTCGTGGCGATCCTGCCATCGTTCATCCCGATCCCGGGCATGGGCGGCGCGGTCAGCGGCCCGCTGGTGATCCTGATCGGCCTGCAGATGCTGTTCTGCCTGCGCCGGCCGTGGCTGCCCGGCTTCATCGCCCGCCGCGGGCCCAAGCGCGGCACCATGCACCGCTTCCTGGACCGCATCGACCGCCCGCTGCGGCGGTTGGACAAGATGCTGAAACCGCGCCTGCCGCAGCTGCTGACACCGCTGCCGGCGCATGCCTTCAGCGGCCTGCTGCTGGTGTTGCTGGGCCTGCTGCTGTCGTTGCCGATTCCCTTCACCAACTTCCTGTTCGGCTTCCAGCTGCTGCTGTTCTCGCTGGCACTGCTTGAACGCGATGGTGCACTGATGCTGTTCAACTGGATCGCGGCGCTGGCGGCGATCGCCTTCTTCGGTTTCAGTTCGGGGCAGCTGGTGGGCTATACGGTGGAACTGTTCCAGCGCTGGTTCTGAGCCGGAATCCGGTAGAGCCGGCCGCTGGCCGGCTGCCATGTTTCCAGGGCTGCCGGCCAGCGGCCGGCACTACCAATAACGGACATCGGTCATCACCGAAGATCGATGAAACCGTTGTCGGCCAGCGCCGCCGGTTCGTCCTGCACTGCCGACAGCACGAAACTCAGCGCTGTGCCCAGCAGCGTGCCCGGACCGTCCCAATACTCGGCACTGTCGGCGCGCACATGGATCAGGCGAAGGTTGGGGTCATCCTTGCCACCGGGGAAGAACAGCTTCATCGCCGGTGACCACAGCTCCTCGATCTTCGCGCGATCATCGACCACGCGTGCCCGCCCCGCCACGGACACATAGGTGTTGTTCGGGGGCGAGGCATACGCCACGTTGACCCGCGGGTCGAGCGCGATCTCGGCCACCTTGGGGCTGTCGCCGGTGATCACGAACCACAGGTCACCGTCGAAGGCGACCTGCTGGGTGGCCAACGGCCGGCTGTAGAGGCGGCCATCGACGCCGGTGGTGGTAAACATCGCCACCTCCACGTCCTTGATCAGTTCTGCCAGTTGGGCAATGTGTTCGGCGCGGGTGTCGGCCATGTGGGGGCTCCTTCGATATGAGCCCCCATCAGACGCGGTTCGGCCGCAATGGGCCGTGACGCAATTGTTCAGCCCGCGTGGCGGGCGTGCCAGGCCTGCATCGCCAGTTCGAACGAGCGCAGGCGCGCACGGTGGTCATACAGGTTGGCGGTGAGCATCAGCTCGTCCGGCTTGTGGCGCTCGACAAACGCGGCGATGCCTTCCGCCACCTGCTGCGGATCCCCCAGCACGGTGCAGGCCAGTGCCCGCTCCACGCCCACTTTTTCGTGCGGCTCCCAGAAGGACTCGATGTCGTCGATGGGTGCCGGAATCTTGCCCGGTCGGCCACGACGCAGGTTCACGAAACTCTGCTGCTGGCTGGTGAACAGGCGCCGCGATTCGGCTTCGCTGTCGCTGGCAACGACGTTCAGGGCCAGCATCGCGTGCGGCTGCTTCAGCGTGGCCGAGGGGCGGAACTCGCGTCGGTACACCGCCAGCGCTTCGTCCATCACGTCCGGTGCGAAGTGCGAGGCGAACGCGTATGGCAGGCCCATCGAGGCGGCCATGCGCGCACCGAACAGGCTGGAACCGAGGATCCAGGTCGGCACCCGCAGGCCACCACCCGGAACCGCCTGCACCGCCTGCCCGGGCTGTACCGGTTCGAAGTAATGCAGCAGCTCGCGCACGTCCTGCGGGAACTGGTCGGCGCTGTCGAAGTAGCGGCGCAGTGCACGCGCGGTCGGCTGATCGGTGCCCGGCGCACGGCCCAGGCCGAGGTCGATGCGGTCCGGATACAGCGAGGCGAGCGTGCCGAACTGCTCGGCCACCTGCAGCGGCGCATGGTTGGGCAGCATGATGCCGCCGGCACCGACGCGGATGCGCTTTGTGCCACCCGCCACGTGACCGATCAGCACGGCGGTGGCCGCGCTGGCGATGCCGGGCATGTTGTGGTGTTCGGCCAGCCAGTAGCGGCGGTAGCCCAGCGCATCGGCGTGCTGGGCCAGTTCCAGCATGTTGGCGAAGGCAGCGGTGGTGTCACTGCCCTCGCAGACCGGGGCCAGGTCAAGGATCGACAACGGGATCATCAGCAGTTTTCCGTCACAGGATCCCCCATGCATGGGGTCGGCCGGGCGCGGCGGCCAGTGACGGTGGCGGGATGCTGATTCCCGTGGGACGGGTTCAGGGCTGACCGCGCTGATCCGGTAGTGCCGGCCGCTGGCCGGCAGGCAACCTGCCCTGGCAGCCGGCCAGCCGCCGGCTCTACCAAGGAAGCGTCAGAACGCGCTGGGGCGCGGCTCCGGCAGCGGCTGGTCGACCATTGGTTTCAGCTCGGCATCCAGCGCTACGCGCTCGTCGAACACGAAGCAGCGGCCTTCGTAACCTTCGCCGCCCACCTCCTCGAAGTAGCCGAGGATGCCGCCGTCGAGCTGCAGCACGTTGTCCATGCCGTCGTTGACCATCCACAGCGCGGCCTTCTCGCAGCGGATGCCGCCGGTGCAGAAACTGACCACGGTGCTGTCCTTCAGCGCTTCGCGGTGCGGCGCCAATGCCTCGGGCAGGTCGGTGAACTTGTGGATGGGCAGCACCAGCGCATCCTTGAAGGTGCCGTACTCCACTTCCTGCAGATTGCGCGTATCGAGCATGACCACCGGCTTGCCGGCGTCATCATGCCCCTGCCGCAACCAGCGCTGCACGGTAGCCGGATCGACCGCCGGTGCACGCGGATACTCCAGCGGCTGGCCGTCATCACGGCGGAAGCTGATGATCTCGTCCTTCACCTTGGCCTTCAGCCGCGCGAACGGCTGATGCTCGCTCAGGCTGGTCTTGACCCGCATATCGGCAAAGCGCGCATCGGCATGCAGCGCCGCATAGAAACTTTCGACCGCCTCCGGCGCACCGGCCAGGAACAGGTTCAACCCCTCGCCCGCCACCAGGATCGTGCCGCGCAGCTGCGCCGCCTCGGCACGCGCCAGCAGCTGGTCGCACAGGGCCTGGGGGGCGTCGATGACGGCGAAATGGTAGGCAGCGGTATTGGCGATCATCCCGCCATTTTAGCGCCAGACCACTCCAGGGTCAGATTTTCACGTTCATCCACGCATGGCGTGGATCTACAGAGTTCATGAACCTGTCAGAGGCGTGGCGGTGTGGGCAGGCGGGGGCGCAGAGCGCCATGGATGGCGCTCTACGAGGCACGCAGGAGCAGTTTTTGCCGTCCCCCGCCTGCCCACACCGCCACGCCATCCCACGGAATGCCAGCTGTTGCTGTTGCTGTTGCTGTTGCTCTTGCTGTTGCTGTTGCCGGCCAGCGGCCGGCACTACCGCGGGTGCCGGGTGCAACCCGGCCAGAAGCCCCATTACCCCCGCAACAGCACGAACGGCAGCAGCACCAGCGCCGCCGCACCGGCCATCGCCAGCAGCACCAGCACCACATATACCGGCCGGCGCCGGAACAGGCTGCCGAAGGTCTCCGCCGTCCCCTCGCGCAACGCCTGCTCGCGCTCGGCACGGATGCGCGGCCCGCGTTCGGCCTGGTACTCGGCCATCAGCGCCTTTGCACGCGGATGATCGGCGTCCTCGCGCAGCCACAGGCCGCCGTTGGAAATGCCCCAGGGGCTGGGTTCGGTGCGATACCAGGCGATGCCGTGCTGGTCGAGCAGCGTGCAGACATCGGCGTATTCGTCGTCGCCGACATTGCGCAGATTGAGCAGGAGTTTTGCCATGGCCCCATGATACCCGGCGCCGATGCGCTACCCTTGCCGCCCTCGCCCTGCGCCCTTCCGGAGACGCCCGATGCGCCGCCTGCTGCTTCCCCTGCTGCTGTCCCTCGCCGCCGTTGGCTGCTCGACCGAACCGTCCGGCCCGCCGCCGGGTGGCACCCTGACCACCTTCGAGCGCATCGATACCGT
The DNA here is from genome assembly GCF_051983905.1 of Stenotrophomonas sp. STK17_22. Lineage (NCBI taxonomy): Bacteria > Pseudomonadati > Pseudomonadota > Gammaproteobacteria > Lysobacterales > Lysobacteraceae > Stenotrophomonas > Stenotrophomonas sp. STK17_22. The sequence continues at coordinate 1,734,319 of NZ_CP197010.1, read as the reverse complement.
CCCGGGTACCGGCGCCGAAGCCGTTGCCGGCAACAAGGTGACCGTGCACTACACCGGCTGGATCTACGACAACCGCACCGAAACCAAGCACGGCAAGACCTTCGACAGCTCGGTCAGCCGTGGCGAACCGTTCACCTTTGCGCTCGGCGCCGGCCAGGTCATCCGCGGCTGGGATGAGGGCGTGGCCGGCATGAAGGTCGGCGGCAAGCGCACGCTGATGATCCCGCCGGACTACGGCTACGGCGACCGCCGGGTTGGCCCGATCCCAGCCGGCTCGTCGCTGGTCTTCGATGTCGAGCTGCTCGATGTCAAACCGTAATACCGCAACGTCTCTGCGGGTCGCCGTCATCGGCGGCGGCCCGGCCGGCCTGTTCGCCGCCGAGCGCCTGCGCGCCGCTGGGATGGACGTGGACCTGTACGAGGCCAAGGGTTCGCCCGGCCGCAAGTTCCTGATCGCCGGCAAGGGCGGGCTCAACCTCACCCATTCCGATCCGCGGCCGCTGTTCGACAGCCGCTACCGCGAGCAGGCCTCTGCCGTGGGACGCTGGCTGGACGGCTTCGACGCGCAGGCGCTACGCGACTGGGCTGCCGGCTTTGGCGTGGAGACCTATGTGGGCAGCTCCGGCCGCGTGTTCCCGGTCGACCGCAAGGCAGCCCCACTGCTGCGCGGCTGGGTGCGCCGCCTGAAAGAACAGGGTGTGCGCCTGCACGCCAACCACCGCTGGATCGGATGGAGCGACGACGGCGCCCTGCGATTTGAAACCGAAGACGGCGCCGTTGAAGTGCATGCCGATGCTACCGTGCTGGCCATGGGCGGCGGCAGCTGGCCGCAGCTGGGCAGCGACGGCGCCTGGGTCTCGCCACTGCAGGCACGTGGCGTGGATATCGCACCGCTGCAGTCGGCCAACTGCGGTTTCGACGCGGACTGGACGCCGTTCTTCGCCGAGCGCAATGCCGGCGCACCGTTGAAGCCGGTGGTCGCGCACTGGCTGGACCTGGCGGGACAACCGCAGTCGCTGCAGGGCGAGTGCGTGGCCAGCGAGTACGGCATCGAAGGCAGCCTGATCTACGCATTGGCCGCAGACCTGCGCGAGACCATCAACCGCGATGGCCACGCGATGCTGTGGCTGGACCTGGTACCGGGCCGCGATGAAGCACGCCTGCTGGCCGACCTGTCACGCCCGCGCAAGGGTCGCAGTTTCGGCGAGCACCTGCGCCGCCAGGCCGGCCTGGATGCAGTGAAAGCCGCACTGGTGTTCGAGATGCTGGGCAAGGAAGCGGGCAACGACCTGCCTGCCGTGGCAGCTACGCTCAAGCGCCTGCCCCTGCGCCTGCTGCGCCCCCGGCCGATGGCCGAGGTGATCAGCACCGCCGGTGGCGTGCGCCTGGATGCGCTGGATGATGGCCTGATGCTGCGGGCAGTGCCCGGCGTGTTCTGTGCCGGCGAGATGCTGGACTGGGAGGCGCCGACAGGTGGCTACCTGCTGACCGCGTGCTACGCCAGTGGCCTGCGTGCTGCGGAAGGCGTGATCGGGTGGCTGGCGGCGCGTTGACACCCGCGTTGTAGAGTCGAGCCATGCTCGACTGCTTTTGATTCAGGCGATAGAGCAGTCGAGCATGGCTCGACTCTACAAAAAACATCGAGCAAGCCCGACGCTACATCACCACGGCCGGCGCATGCTCACCGAGGCCAGCGCCACGCCACTGGGATGCGGATAGGTCTCTTCGCGCACGCTGATGAACCCGTGCCGTTGATAGAACGGCACGGCGTTGAGCGAGGCCGACAGCACTACCTCACGATCACGATCGGCCATCGCCAGCAGGCGCTGCATCAGCGCCTGGCCGATGCCCTTGCCGCCGCGATCCGGATCGACGAACAACGCATCAACCTCGTTGGCATCGGTATCAAACACGCCGAACCCGAGCAGGACACCCTGCCCGTCCTCGGCCACCACGCAGCCCCCCTGCGACAACAGCCGCGCGTACTGCAGCGGCGGTGGCGAGGCAGACCAGGGCGCGATGACCTCGGGAGGGTAATGGCTGCTGCAGGTCTCGCGCACACAGCGCGTGCGCAGGGCCCACAGCCTGGCCACATCATCCATGGTGCCGGTCCTGAACTGCATGACGCCTCCTTGTAGAGCCGAGCCCATGCTCGGCTGTTCTTCGTTCCAACAGCGCGATGCCTGATTGAAAGGCAGTCGAGCAAGACTCGACTCTACAGAATCGTTAATCTCGACGCCTGATCGAAAGGCAGTCGAGCAGGGCTCGACGCTACAGCAACGGTTACCGCGACTTGCTGGCGCGCAGCGCCTGGATCTTCGGCGGCGGCTGGAACGAGTCGCTGCGTGCATCGGCCCAGAACGCATGGAACACCGCATGGTCGGGCACCTTGTGCAGCAGTTCGCCTGGTTCCAGGTAGCGGTACAGCGAGGCCAGCGAACGGATTTCCACCGGTGAGACGCGGCGCAGGATGTGCTCCGGCCCCAGCTCGGCAGGATCGTTCAGGCCCGCCGCACACAGCAGCTCCTTCAGGGCGTGCAGCGTGTGCTCGTGGTAACTGTACACACGGGTGGCCTTGTCCGGTGCATCCAGATGCTTCCAGCGTGCCGGGTCCTGGGTCGCGATGCCGGTCGGGCACTTGTCGGTATGGCAGCTCAGTGATTGGATGCAGCCCAGCGCGAACATGAAGCCTCGGCCGGCATTGCACCAGTCAGCCCCCAGCGCGATGGTCCGCGCGATGTCGAACGCGCTGGTGATCTTGCCGGCCGCACCGATGCGGATGCGATCGCGCAGATCCAGGCCGACCAGGGTGTTGTGCACCAACAGCAGCGCTTCGTGCATCGGCACGCCGACATGGTCGACGAACTCCGCCGGTGCCGCCCCCGTGCCACCCTCGGCGCCGTCGACCACGATGAAGTCCGGTAGCAGCCCGGTTTCCTGCATCGCCTTGGCAATGCCGAACCACTCCCACGGGTGGCCGATGGCCAGCTTGAAACCGACCGGCTTGCCACCGGACAGCTCGCGCAGGCGTGCAACGAACTGCAGCAGCTCGACCGGCGTCGAGAACGCCGAGTGACGCGACGGTGACACGCAGTCCACACCCATCGGCACGCCACGCGTCACCGAGATCTCGGCGGTCACCTTTGGCGCCGGCAGCACGCCACCGTGGCCGGGCTTGGCGCCCTGCGACAGCTTGATCTCGATCATCTTGACCTGATCATGGGTGGCATTGGCAACGAAGCGTTCCTCGCTGAAACCGCCCTTCTCGTCACGGCAACCGAAGTAGCCCGAGCCGATCTCCCACACCAGGTCGCCGCCCATCTCGCGGTGGTAGGGCGAGATCGAACCTTCGCCGGTGTCGTGATAGAAGCCACCGCGGCGTGCGCCTTCGTTCAGCGCGCGGATGGCATTGGCCGACAGCGAACCGAAGCTCATCGCCGAGATGTTGAACACGCTGGCCGAATAAGGCTTGGCACAGTTCGGGCCGATCAACACACGGAAGTCATGCCTGGCGATGGCGGTCGGTGCCAGCGAATGGTTGATCCACTCGTAATCCACCGCATAGGTGCTGCGCAGGGTGCCGAACGGCACCGTGTCCATCTCGTTCTTGGCGCGCTGGTAGATCAGTGCACGCTGCTGGCGCGAGAACGGCACGTCTTCCAGGTCGCTCTGCACGAAGTACTGGCGGATCTCCGGGCCGATCGATTCCAGCCCGTAGCGGAAGTGCGCCATCACCGGATAGTTGCGGCGCAGCGTGCTGCGCTTCTGCAGCAGGTCCCAGGTCCCCAGCGCCACCATCGCGGCAGTCAGGCCGACGCCCCAATACCAGGCCGGCCAGATCGTGGCCAGCCACAGGCATATCGGGAACATCAGGATGGCGAGCAGGTAGACGATATACCGGTGCATGGCTTTCCTCGGTTGCAACTGCCCCCGAGTCTACCGCGCCGCCCGCTGCCAAGGCTTACAAGCGATCGTCAACCACGTTGCGCGGCCAGGCCGATTTCACGTCGTAGACCAGGCCTCCCGGCGCCAGCAGCCCCCGGATTGCGGATTCATCCATCGCCTTGAAACGGGCGTGGGCCACCGCCAGCACCACCGCGTCATAACACCCCGCCCCGGGATCGGCCAGCCAATCCAGGCCCTCGCCGGTCAACGCCGCCGGGCCGACCCAGGGGTCGCTGACCTCCACCTGCGCACCGGCATCGCGCAGGCGTTGCGCCAGCTCCAGCGCGCGGCTGTTGCGCAGGTCCGGGCAATCCTCCTTGAAGGTCACGCCCAGCACCAGGATGCGTGCGTCCGCCGGCGCACGGCCACGCTCGGCCAGCATCGCCAGCACCCGCGCCGCCACGTGCTCGCCGACGCGGTTGTTGACCTGCCGTGCGGTGTGGATCAGGTCCGGGTGATAGCCCACGCTCTCGGACTTGTGCAGGAGATAGTACGGGTCCACGCCGATGCAATGGCCGCCGACCAGCCCCGGCCGGAACGGCAGGAAATTCCACTTGCTGCCGGCGGCGTCCAGTACGTCCTGGGTATCGATGCCCAGCCTGTCGAAGATCAGGGCCAGCTCGTTGACCAGCGCAATGTTGACGTCGCGCTGGATGTTCTCGACCACCTTGGCCGCTTCGGCCACCCGCATCGACGGTGCCGGGAAGGTACCGGCAGCGATGATGCGCTGGTACAGACCATCAATCACCGCAGCAACTTCCGCTGTCGAGCCGGAAGTGATCTTGCGGATGTCGGCCAGGCGCCGCTGGCGGTCGCCGGGGCTGACCCGTTCCGGGCTGTAGCCGCAATAGAAGTCTTCGTTGAAGCGCAGGCCCGAACCCTGCTCCAGCAGCGGCACGCACACTTCCTCGGTGGTACCGGGGTAGACCGTGGACTCGTAGATCACCAGGTCGCCGGCGCGAAGATGACTGGCAATCAGCCGTGTCGCCGAACGCAGGGGCTCCAGGTCGGGCTGCTCGTAAGCATCGATCGGGGTCGGCACGGTGACGATGTAGACGTTGCAGGCATCGAGCAGTGCCGGATCGCTGCCGTACTGCAGCAGCTGCGCACTGGCCAGTTCGTCGGATTCCATTTCCAGCGTGTGGTCCTGGCCGTTGCGCAGCTCGGCGATGCGACCGGCATCGATATCGAAACCCAACGTCGGCCACTGCCGGCCAAACGCCACCGCCAACGGCAGGCCGACGTAGCCCAGGCCGATCACCGCAAACCGAGGTGCGCTGGCCGCCGCTACCGGCGCACTCATCGGCACATCCCGCGCAACGGATGCGATCGCACATACGCTGCCATGGCCTCGGCCAACACACTCATCTGCTGCACCACTCCGGAAAACCTGCGCCAGAAAGGGTACAGCCTACCGGCCCCGGCGCCCTGCCGCCAAGGCGGGCTCAGGACCCCAACGCCACCGCGGCCGGTTCCAGTTCGCCGTCTGCGCCGGTCCAGGCCTGCAGCAGGCGCTCGAATCCACCGCTGCCAAGCAGGAAGCCGGGCCACGCGGCGTCGACGATCTGTGCCAGCAGCTCCGGTTCGATCCGCCGCGTGCCCATCGACCAGCGCGGAAATGCGCGCTGCACCACGGGGGCACGGCACAACACTTTCAGCTGCCCGTGGCTGCGCGCATTGAGGATGCGCTGGAACACCGAATCGATGCCGTCCTCCGGGCCCTCGAGATACTGCAGGAAGCGCGCTCCGTCGAACATCAGCACACCGGTGACACCGGCTACACGATTGAATGCCGTGGCGTCGGCCAGCAGGCGGTCAAGATCGGTTGTCTGCAGATCGGCGCGGGCCTCACTGGCATAGGCAATCGCGTGCAGCGACATCAGGTGGCTCCCCCCCTGGGAACGATGGCAGGGACTATGACATGAATGCGATCGACAGTTAAGCACGCCGCGGCCATGATGCAATCCGGTTGCGGAACCGCAGGTGGGCTACAATCGGCGCCGCGCTGCAGGCCCGGATGGCGAAACTGGTAGACGCATCGGACTTAAAATCCGCCGGGGGCAACCCCATGCCGGTTCGATTCCGGCTCCGGGCACCACACGCACGCAGCACGTCCCGCTTTCAGATCGCCCGCGAATAACGTGGTTGCTCGTGCGCGGCACGCAGATACGGGTCAAAGCACATCGCCAGCAGCCGCAGCAGCGGTCGCCCGGGTTCACTGGCGTGCACCACGCCATCGCGGTATTCGGCCAGGCCGTCTTCCTGCAGCCTCTGTACCGAACGCAGGTCCTCGGCGAAGTACTGCTCGAAATCCACGCCGTGACGCTGCCCCAGCAGCACGCCATCCACCTCGCCCTGGCACATCAGCTGCTGGATCAGTTCCGCGCGCAACTGGTCGTCGGCACTCAACGCCACGCCGCGCCAGACCGGCAACTGACCCTGGTCCACCGCGTCCTCCCACGACGGCAGGTCGCGCGGATTCTGGCTGTAGGTGGCACCGATGTGGCTGATCGCACTCACGCCCAGGCCGAGCAGATCGGTATCGGCGTGGGTGGTATAGCCCATGAAGTTGCGATGCAGCTGGCCGGCGCGTTGTGCGCGCGACAGATCCTCTTCCGGCAACGCAAAGTGATCCATGCCGATGTACTGGTAGCCCGCCGCGGAGAGCTTCTCCACCGCCAGGCCCAGCAGCGCCAGCTTGTCCTCCGGCGACGGCAAGCGGCTTTCGTCGATCTGCTTCTGTGCGCGGAACAGATGCGGCAGGTGCGCGTAGCCGTAGACCGCCAGGCGGTCCGGGCGCAGCGCCAGCACCAGCTCGAGGGTGCGACCGAAGCCTTCCAGGCTCTGTCCCGGCAACCCATAGATCAGGTCGACGTTGACCGAACGCATGCCGCTGTCGCGGCAGGCGCGCAGGATGTCCAGCGTCTGCTGCACGCCCTGCACGCGGTTGATCGATTCCTGCACCTGCGGATCGAAATCCTGCACGCCCAGGCTGGCCCGGTTGAATCCCAGCCGCGCCAGCATGGCGACGTCGCGGGTGTCGATGAAGCGCGGATCGAGTTCGATCGAGAAATCGCGCTGCGGCGAATCACTGAAATCGAAGCGCCGGCGCAACCCTTCCACCAGCGTGGTCATCGCTTCGGCATCAAGGAAGTTCGGCGTACCACCACCCAGGTGCAGCTGGATCACCTCACGGCCGTCATCGAACTGCGGCGCCAGCAGGTCGGCCTCGGCCAGCACGCGTGAGACGTAGCTGTGGCCACGACCGCGATCACGGGTGATCACCCGGTTGCAGCCGCAGTAGAAGCAGGGGCTGGAACAGAACGGCACATGCACGTACAGCGACAGCGCACGGGCCAGCTGGTTGCTGTCGGCGATCGCCTGGCGCAGTGCCGGCGCGTCGAAGCCATCATGGAAATGCGGCGCGGTCGGGTACGAGGTGTAGCGCGGGCCCGGCCGGTCGTGCCGACGCAGAAGATCGGGGTCGAAGGTCCAGGCCAGGCCACCAGCGGCGGGAGAGAACGTGTCCATGCCGCCAGCATCGCGCCGGGCGGCCTGCGCCGCCTTGACCCAGATCAATCCTTGGCAGGGATGCCCAGCACCGGCAGGCCGACCTGCGGCCAGCGCAGCATCTGGTAGCGCTTCCAGAAGGTGTCACCGATGCGCGCGGCCACGTCGTTGGCCAGCTCCTGCATCGGCGGGTTGTTGCATTCGGCGGTGGTGATCCGGAACAGCACCAGCCAGCGGTCGAACAGGTCCTTGTCCAGCTCGATGGCCATGTGCTTGGACATCGGCGAGCCCTTGAACCGGCGGGTGCCGCGCAGCATCGCCGACCAGAAGTCGACCAGCTGCGCCAGGTGCTCGGGCCAATCGTGGACGTGCGCGCCGAACACCGGCCCCAGCCGCTCTTCCTCGCGCACGCGCGCATAGAAGTCGTGAACCAGGCGGGTCACTTCCTGCTCGGTGCACAACTCGGGCGAGGCGACGGGGAGGACAGGCGGCGGTGTTGCGTTCATCGGGGTACCCAAAGCGTGCCGGCAGTGTGCCGCAGCCGGCCATCACCACCGTTGATCCAGATCAATGTCGGCGCAGTCCGCTGCGCCTAGGCTGGCACGCTTGCAGGAAGCATGCCCTGCGGATGCGGCGCCGACCCTGGCGAAGTATACGCGCCGCCCACTTTTCGATCCGGGACAGCATGAACAGACCTTCTCCCAACCGCCGCCAGCGGCTGATCCAGCAGTGGGGCGCAATCCTCTGGCCCAGCTTCATCGCCGCCGGCGTGGCCAGCGTGGTGTTCTTCGCCTTCGTCGATCCATTGCGCCTGCAGGCCATCAGTTTCCCGGGCACCGCAATCAGCCGCGAACTGGGTTACACGGCGGGATTCTTCATGTTCTGGTCGGTGACGGCACTGTCCAGCGCGGTCACCTGGTACCTGCAGCGGCCCATGCCGAGCGATGACGACGACGAGCTGCCGCTGGGATGAGCACGTCATGTACCCGGACTCCCCGTCCCTGGCACTGGCGCGGCACGCTCAGCGCCGCCCTGCTGGCGCTGTTCTACGCACTGCCGTGGCTGCGCTGGGAGGGCCGCCAGGCGCTGCTTCTGGACATCAACGCGCGGCGATTCGACCTGTTCGGCTGGACCCTGTGGCCCGGCGACGTCGGCGTACTGATCGGCCTGCTGGCGGTACTGGCCGTCGGCCTGGCGCTGCTTACCCACCTCGCCGGACGCATCTGGTGCGGCCATGCCTGCCCGCAGACGCTGTGGCGGCGCGCCTTCGACTGGATCGCCCGCAGCGCGGCCCGCATGCTGCCGGCACCTGCTGTACGCCCGGTCACCCAGCTTGCCTGGGGACTGCTGTCAGTGTGGACCGGCATTACCTTCGTCGGCCTGTTCAGCCCGATCACCGGCTTGCTGGCCGCCGCGCCAAACGCTGGCTGGAGCGGCTGGGAAACGTTCTGGGTACTGTTCTATGCCGCTGCCACCTGGGGAAACGCCGGTTTCCTGCGCGAGCAGGTCTGCCGTTCGCTGTGCCCGTTCGCACGCATGCAACCACTGCTGACCGATCCGCATACGCCGCGCATGCTGTACGACGCCCGTCGCGGTGAGCCGCGCGGGCCACGTCCATCCGGGCTCGGCGGGGTGCTGGGCCGTGGCCGCGGCCTGCTCGACCCGACCACTGCGCAGGACTACGTATTCCGCGCCGCGCATCCGCTGCTGGCTGGACCGATGCCGACCTTCAGCGCCGACCGTCTGGGTGATTGCACCGATTGCGCGGCCTGCGTCATTGCCTGCCCGATGCAACTGGACATCCGACAGGGACCGCAAGCCGATTGCCTGGCCTGCGGTGCCTGCCTGGAGGCCTGCGCACAACAGCAGCACCGGGCCGGTTTCGGTCCGGCGCTGGTGCGCTACTGCAGTCCGCAGGCAATGGCCGGACAACCGAAGCGCCTGTGGCGACCCCGGACGTTGGCCCTGCTGTTCTTGTTGCTGGCGCTGCTTGCCTGCGGCGCCTGGCGCCTGCTCTGAATCAACGCGACCCGCTGGCGTGCGGCGGCACAAGCTGCGCACGCCGGACGATGCCCAGCTGTTCGATGATCAGCGCCATTTCGTTGGTGACTTCGGTACGCTCGGTCCCCTGCGGGACCAGACGGTCCAGCACCTGCTGGTAGGTATCCCAGAACGCCGGACCGCATCCGTGTTTGTGGTAACTGGCTTCCAGTTCGCGGCGTACCCGTTCAGCCAAGCCATGCATGCCGTATTCCATACGACCTCCGTTGGACTTGTTCTGCATTGTTGACGGTCTACCGACTCACTTGCGTGCTACTGAAAGACTCCCAGGCTTCACGCCTGGTTGACTCCAATTAGTCATAGATTTCACGACAGGTCAATTACATGCGGCGACTTTCGCGATTGAAATTATTAATCGTTCACGAAACTACATACGGGACCCCGGGGCCCCCGGATGGGGTGAAGCCGACAGGCCGCGGGAACCATGGACCGATGACTCCAGTAGATCGCGCCGATTGTGACCCTCAGATCGATCGATCTTGCCTATTTTGCTAAGCATACTTAGCAAATTGCGCTTAGCGTGCTAAATGCGACAAAAGGTGGCGCAAGTCAGATGGATTCGCCCGCCGACGCTTCTGTCGTGGGGAACAGGTTCGGATAGCGCTGATGCAGGATGTACTGCCGCAGGGCCGGAATCGGGAAATCCTTCGGCCATTGCGACACTGCGGAACGGCTGATGCCAAAGAAGCGGGCCAGTTCGGCATCGGTCTGGAATCCCAGCCGGGTGCGCACCTGCCGCTTGCTCCAGAATTCGGTCACGGTCGGTCCTTCTGTTAACCAGACTGATTCTTGCGACAAGGCTTCTTCGCAATCCACGCGTTAAGCTGGCTTGCATAGATGAATACTCTCGGCCAACGACTCGCGGCAGCCATGAAGAAAGCCGGGCACCCACGCCCGGCCGATCTGGCACGCGCCGCCAAATCAACGACAGCAACCATCAGCAACTGGCTCAACGACCACGTGAGCGCCTCGCACGTGAAAGCCGAACAGCTGTTCCGCATCGCCGATGCGGCCAAGCTGGACGCACGCGAGCTGCTGTACGGGGTCAGCGGGCTCGGCGTCGGTGAGCCTGGCAGTGCCTACATCCCCAGCCAGGCCCATCTGGATGTCTGGCAGGACGCCTACGAGCTGGTCAGTCACCTGGTGGCCGAGAACGGGCTGGAGATCGACCATCGCCGCCATGCAGCGTTGGATCTGCTCGCGTTCGAACTGCTGATGGATGGCTTCAGCCGCAGCAAGGTCGCCCGCGTGCTGACGACCTCGATGACGTGAATGCACCGCCGCTGGTAGCATGGACCGCGATGGGGATGGGGCTCCCCCGATAACCGCCTGAGAAGGCTGATGGCTCCTGCCAGGACGAACCCGGTGTTCGTCGACGGCAGGTCGTGCCTGCCCTCGGCGTTCGCCATTGACCCTGCGAACCCGCATTCGAGGCACGCCATGCAAACACTGAACAATTATTTCCTGGTCTTCGTCGGAGGCGGCATCGGTGCCTGCCTGCGCCATGCCTGCAACCTGATCGGCGCGCGGGTGGCCGTCGGCAGTCCCTGGCCCTGGTCGACCTTCCTGATCAACGTCAGCGGCGCCCTGCTGATGGGCGTGGTGGTCGAGGTCTTCGCGATGCGCAATGGCGCCTCGCCGCAGCTGCGCCTGCTGCTGGCCACCGGCATCCTTGGCGGCTACACCACGTTTTCCACCTATGCGCTGGAGATCGGCCTGCTGCTGCAGCGTGGCCAGCATGGGTTGGCGGCACTGTATGCCGGTGGCTCGGTGGCGCTGGGCCTGGCCGGTCTGTTCGGTGGGATGAAGCTGGCCCGGCTGGTGCTCGGCTGACGCTCAGGCCGCACTGGCACGGGTCTGTCCCCGCCATTCCCGCGGCGACTGCCCGGTGTGCGCCTTGAACGCGCGCGACAGCGCCGCTTCGCTGCCGTACCCCACATCGTCGGCAATCCGCTTCAGCGGTCTGCCTTGGCGCAGTGCCTGCTGCGCCAGCCCCACCCGCCAGCCCTGCAGGTACTGGCCCGGCGTGGTGCCCATCGCCTCGCGGAAGCTGGCGGCGAACACGCTGCGTGACATGCCGGCCACTTCGGCCAGGTCTTCCAGCGTCCACGCCTGCGCCGGCGCTTCATGCATCGCCACCAGCGCCAACCGCAGCCGCGGATGACCCAGCCCGGCGAACAGGCCGCCACGCATCTCGCCGCCTTCCATCAGCTGACGCAGCACCTGGATCATCACCACCTCGAACAGCCGGTTGACCATCGCCGCCCGCCCGCAACGCTGCTCGAACGCTTCTTCGAACAGCAGTTCCAGCGCCGCGTTGCCGCCATACAGATCGGCCAGCGGCAGGCAGATGAAATCAGGCAGCGCGGCGCTGATCGGATTGAGCCGGCCGCCCTCGAAATGCAGGTTGGCGCAGGCCATGTCGGCGCCCTGCTGCGGGTCGGTGCTGAAGCGATGCGGCATCGGCCGCGGATACAGCAGCAGGCTCGGCACTTCGACCTGCACGGTCTGCTGCCCGTGGCTGACCTGCACCGGCCCGCGCCGCACCAGGTGCAGCTGACCCGCCTCGTCTTCGCCCTCCAGCGTGTTGATGCCGCACAGCGCACCGGCATGGAATACCGAGGCGGTCACCGCAAAACGTTCAAGCAGTATGGCGAGACGGTCGACCATGACGGGACTCCGGGTCAAGCGAGACGAGCTCAATGCGACAGATCGTATCGGAATCGCCACCGAAATGGTCGACTGAACGCCGCACTCTCTGCGCCCTCAAGCCTCCTGTGAATGACGGATCACCATGAAGCCCTCTTCCTGCGCAGGTGCCACGAAGTGACGGGTGATCTGCTCGAAGGCTTCGTCGCTGGCCTGGAACGGGTGCTCGCCGCGCGCGTTGCGGGCATGCAGCCGCGCCTTGCAGATGGCGTCGGCAACATCGAGAAAATGCAGCTGGTGGGCAACACCGGCCGACTCGAACAGTTCGCGGCCCCATGCACGGGCGGCCGGCGTATTGAACGGAACGTCGAGCACGACCGAAACGCCGGCCTGCAGGATCGCGCATACATGCCGCGTCAGCGCTCCGCGCAGCGCGGCCGCGCGCTGCAGGTAATCGGCAACGGAATGGATCTGGTCGGGATACAGCGCGGCCAGCCAGGCGTCCTCGCTGATCAGCACGTGACGTGGCTGCGCCGCCAGCTGCTGCGACAGGGTGGATTTGCCGGCACCGATCTTGCCGCACACCAGGTGCAGGGTCGGCGCATTGTCGGTCGATGAAAGGTGATGCATCTGCGTTCTCCTTGATGGATTCCAGTACCCGGGAGAGCGCCGCATGCAACCCGCCTTCCCGGGCGGGTTGCATGGCCGTGGCGACCGCGCGCTATCCCGCCTTCCCGTGGGGAATGCGGATAATCGACGCGGTGCTGTGCAGGACCATGCCGCCAGCGTAGAGCGCAGCCTGGCCGGCGGGCAATCCCCTGCGGCAGTGCAGCGCGCGCAAGGTTTTGCGGGGATCTATGCTCGGCGCGATTCCCGCATGGAATGACCACGATGCGACCCTTGCTTCGATGCGCCCTCGCCCTCGGCCTTCTGCTGCCTGCGGCATCGCTGCTGGCTGCGCCCCCCACGGCACCACGCATGCTCAGCGGCGAGCTGCAGGGCGCACCCTGGCGGCTGGACGTGCCGGCTGACTGGAACGGCGACCTGGTGATGCTGGCGCACGGCTACGAGCCGGTGGGCGTGCCACGCACTACGCCGATGACCGCCAATGACAGCACCGCAACGCTGCTGTCCGCAGGCTACGCCGTCGCGCAGAGTGCCTACGCCAGCCAGGGCTGGGCAGTGGCCGATGCGATCACCGACATGGAGCGCCTGCGCCAGCACGCGCTGGGCGAACTCAAGCGCGTGCGCCACACCTGGCTGCTCGGATTCTCGATGGGCGGCGCGGTGACACTCGCCAGCCTCGAGCGCTACCCGCAGCACTACACGGGCGGCGTCTCGCTGTGCGGTGCCAATCTCAGTGGCGAACAGATCGCCGCAGATCTGCTGACCACGCTGGTCGCCTTCGATTACTTTTTCCCCAACGCTGCAGGCCTGCTGGCCACCGGACTGGCTTCGCATGAAGCGGCCGTGCTGCCGCAGGGAGTGCTCTATCAGGGCATCGCCGACGCGCTGCAACGGAATCCCCAGCATGCCGACGTGCTCGCCAAGCGACTGCAGGTCGCTCCGGATGCACTGGCCGGGACAATCAGCCTACACACGCTGGTCCTGCATGAACTGGCCACGCGCAGCGGCGGCATGCCGGCCGGCAACCTTGGTGTGGTGTACAGCGGATTCGGTGACGACGCCGCGTTCAATGCCGGCGTGCAGCGCATCGCTCCCGTGCCTGCGGCACAGGCCGATGTCCGCGCGAAGCTGGCACTGAGCGGCGCGTTGAAGCGACCGCTGGTGGTCCAGTTCAACAACAACGATCCCACCATCGTGCCGCACATGCAGGCGGTGTATCCGCAGATGGCCGCACAGGCCGGCGCGCGACCATTGCCGCGCGTGCTGCCGCCGGTGGGCGAAGGGCATTGTGGCTTCTCTGAAGCACAGGTTGTCGACGCCTTGAAGGCAATCCAGCGTTGAGCTCAACGTGTCGCAGCGCATCAGGGCGCACCATAAGGACTGCTATGGTGGCCGGGCCCATTGACGGGCACACAAAGGACTGACGTGATGATCAAGACGACCTTGAAGACCGTGATGTTCCTTGGCATGGCCGTGACCGGGCTGGCCTTCGCCGCAGGCCCCTGTGAATTCTGCAGCCAGCAGTACGAATATTGTCTGCGCGCAACTTGAGGCCCACTGGCCAAGACACCCGCAGAATGCCTGGCCCAGTACAAGATGTGCCGCGAAATGGATTGCCAGTCCTCCTGACCGGCATCCGGCCGGCTCCTGCGGGAGCCGGCTCAGCCGGCCACGCTGCCAAACGCTTACGATGCAGGGACCCGCGCAGCATCTGCCGCCTCCCCTCCCTGCTGACACAACGCATACGATGGCCTTCTTCGAACGACTGAGCGACACCCGCTACCTGCCGACCGAACACACGGGCGGCGCCTGGAACATCCGCGAACAACACATCGCACCTGCGATCGGGCTGCTGGCGCACCACCTGGAACGTGACGCCGCAGCGCGTGGGCACGGTTTTCTGATCGCGCGCCTGTCCTACGACATCCTCGGCACCATTCCGATCGAAGCGATGGAGGCCGACGTACAGGTGCTGCGCGGTGGTCGCACCATCGAACTGGTCGAAGCCACGCTGCGCCATGACGATCGCCCGGCGCTGCGCGTGCGTGCATGGCTGATGCGCCCGAACGATACGCAGGCCATCGCCGGCACGCCGATCACCGGCATTGCTCCGCCGGAATCAATGCCCGCGTGGGACCCAGGTACGGTCTGGCCAGGTGGTTTCATCAAGAGCGTGGAGATCCGCCGACACGATCAGGGGCCCGGCCGTGCCACCTACTGGACGCGCGCGAAGCACGCGCTGCTGGACGGCGAGCCGGTCAGTCCGCTGGCCCGTGCCGCCACCCTGTTCGATCTGTCCAATGGCATGGCCGTGCGCGCCGATCCGAAGGAGGTCGCCTTCCCCAACCTCGATCTGACCGCGCACCTGTTCGGCATGCCCGAAGGCGAGTGGCTGGGCTTCGACACGTCGGTGTCGTTTGGCCACCAGGGTCTCGGCTTGACCAGCACCGTGCTGCACGATGCGCGCGGTCCGATCGGCATGCTCGGCCAGGCACTGACCGTACGCCCGTAATCCCCAAAAGGGCGGCGTCAGCCGCCCAGCGTACCCATGGTGAAGGTGTAGCCGGAGCTCATCAGGAATTCGCGCATGCGCATCTCCGCGCGCCGCGGTGAGGCCAGGTTGGCCGGTGCATACAGCGCGTAGACCACGCCCGCGCCTTCGATGGCTTCACGCCGCACGCCACAGTGGCGGGTCTCCGAAGCAATCACCCATCCATCCTTCAGCCGATCCGGTCCGATCGACTGGCCGTTCATCAGGCGGAACGTCAGCCAGCGTACTTCCACAGAAGATCTGCTCATTGCCGGCATACCGCCAGCGTGCCGCGATCGTTCATGTCCTTGCTCGCCATTGCAGCTCCCTAAGACTTGGAACTCGACCATAGCGCCTTTCCATGTCGTGGGCGAATGAGACTGGAGGGGCCCTTATGTCGCCAGGCCGAACCGCGTCCACAGCGCTTCGCGCCCCGGCTGCGTCAGGCGCAGTTCGCGTCGACCCTCAACCCGCCGAAGCCAATCGTTCTTCACGAAGCTGTCCAGCATCGCCTCGCCGACCAGCCCGGCCAGATGCGGGCGCCGCTCGGTGCAGTCCAGGCATCCTCGGCAGTAGCGCGCAGGCTTGACCGTCACGGGAAGCCGCAGCAGCTCAGCCAGCGGCTGGCCGAGCTCCTGCAGGAACGCTGCGCCCTCCACACTCACCCGCCAATGCGCCTGGTGCGGGACCAGGTGCCCTGCCTGCAACAAGCGGTCGGTGATCGCCACCGCATGCACACCGGCCAGATGCCGGTAGCAGGAACGCGCCTGGCGCAACGCCGGCATGCTGCGTGATGCCTCAGCGGTGCAGGACGGCGTGCGGTCCGCAACGCGCAGGATGCCCTCCAGCATGTCGGCGACTTCGTGCGAGGCCAGCCGGTGATAGCGATGGCGCCCCTGCGCGACAGCGACCAGCAGGTCGCCCTCGACCAGCCTGCGCAGATGCGTGCTCGCCGTCTGTGGTGTCACCCCAGCCACGCGTGCCAGCTCCGTCGCGGTATACGCACGCCCATCCATCAACTGCAGCAGCATGGATGCGCGCGCCTGGTCGCCAACCAGGGCACCGACGCTGACAAGGGAACCGGAGGTGTGGACCATGCCCGCATTGTGGCACGCCGTTGCAGGCCGACAGTTCGATGCAGGCCGAAGCGTCGGCACCCGCTGCCAAGGCACAGTGGCCACCCCGATAGCGCAAGGCCTGCCGTGAAAACCGCTCCGATTCCCCGCCGCCGCATCACCCCTTCGGTCCTGTACCCGGGCACGCCTGTGTTGCTGATGACCACGCTGAACGACGACGGCAGCAGCAACATCAGTCCGTTGTCTTCGTTCTGGGCCCTGGGCAACCGGGTAGTGCTGGGCCTCGGCGTGCAGGGTCAGGGCTATCGCAACCTGCAGCTGCGCAACGAGTGCGTACTGAACTTCCCATCCTCCGCGCAGGCCGCACAGGTCGAGGCCATCGCGCGCGCGACAGGTTGCGACCCGGTGCCCACTGCCAAACAGACGATGGGCTACGTGCATGTGCGTGACAAGTTCGCGCTGGGGGGCTTCAGTGCCGTCGCCTCGACGCACGTCGCACCAGAGGCGATTGCCGAGTGCCCGCTGCAGGTGGAAGTCAGCGTGATGGCGATGCACCCGCCCGCCGAGGATGACAGCCAGGGCTTCGTGATCGTCGAAGGACGGATCCGTTGCGTGCATGCGCACGAAGCGATCACCGTGGTTGGCACCCAGCACATCGATGTCGCCCACTGGAAACCGTTGATCTATATGTTCCGCCACTACCTGAGCGTGGGTGAACCAGTCGGGCGCAACTTCCGCGCGCAGACGCCGGTCCACGACCCGGCGTAGAGCGGGTGATTCAAGGTGCCGGCGATGGTGGGTGGCTGGTCACTGAAATCCAGTACGACACCATGTCCACATAGCGGCCGTCGCGCTTCACCGCGCGCGGCTCGACGCCGGATTCGGTGAAAGCCAGCGATTCATACAGCGCGCGCGCGGCGGCGTTGTCCGCCAGCACCGTGAGAGTGAGCGATTCGATGCCTTCCGCGCGCGCAGCCGCGAACGCGGCAAGGAACAGTTGACGGGCGATGCCGTGTCCACGATGGGCTGCGCCAACATGGACACTGTGGATCTCCGCCGTATGCCACCGCGCCAACCGCACCGGACGCACATAGCGCAGGAAACCCACCAGCATGCCGTCCACGAACGTGCCGAAGTAGCGCGTGCCGGGATCGGCAAGCTGGGCGCGCATCACGTCCGCCGAGTCATTCTGCGCCTCGGCCAGCGTGGACAGGAACGCCGCAGACGACTCGCGAAGGGCCTGCAACCGTGCTTGCCAGAGAATATCGGCGTCGTCAGCGCCGAGTTGCCGGAGAAGCATGCGACACACCTGTGAGGTTGCTGATGCACAGGTGCCCAGCCTAGCGCGGGTTCGCCTGATACGGCGTGCATGCAAGAATGAAGACGGCTCCTTCTTCATTCTCTGCCATGACTGAACTTCAGATTCCCCGCGTTGGATGCGGCGCCGTCGTCCGTGATGCCGACGGCCGCATCCTGCTGATCCAGCGCGGACGCGATCCGGAGCGCGGGCACTGGGGCCTGCCCGGCGGCAAAGTCGACTGGATGGAAACGGTGGAGGCTGCCGTGGTCCGCGAAACTCGCGAGGAGACGGCGTTGGAAGTGACGCTGCTGCGCCTGCTGTGCGTGGCCGATCATTTCGAGCCGACACTTGCGCAGCACTGGGTTGCGCCGATCTTCGAGGCTCGGGCACCTGCCGGTGCCGAGGCCTCCATCCAGGAGCCGGGTGTGCAGACAGGGCTGGGCTGGTTCGCGCTGGATGCGCTGCCCCAGCCACTGACCCAGGCCACGGTGCAGGCGCTGGCCAGGCTGTAGCGGATATCGATCCGGACGCAGGTTAGCTGGCATCCAGACAAACAAAAAAGCCCTGACCGGAGTCAGGGCTTTTCAATTGGAGGCCTCAAGCGGAATCGAACCGCTGTAAACGGATTTGCAATCCGGTGCATAGCCACTCTGCCATGAGGCCAACGTACTGCGCGCCAGGAACGGAGCCCTGACAAGACAAAACCCCATGATGGGGCCTGTCGGAACATGGAGCGGGAAACGAGACTCGAACTCGCGACCTCAACCTTGGCAAGGTTGCGCTCTACCAACTGAGCTATTCCCGCATAAGCCGCCATGGTACCGGAAATCCGGAACACACACCAGCGATTTCACTTTTCTGACTGCGCGTAAAGCCTTGTGGCCCAACGTGCCCCGCCTTGCCGTGGCGGGAGAAAAACAAGGCCCCTACCGGGGCCCTGTAGAATCTGGAGCGGGAAACGAGACTCGAACTCGCGACCTCAACCTTGGCAAGGTTGCGCTCTACCAACTGAGCTATTCCCGCAGATTCCGTTCGACCTGCGTCGAAGGAGCGCTATTGTGTCCAAATTCCTTCACGCCGTCAACAGTCTTCACACGATGCGGTCATGGGCGTCCGCACTGGGGTACGCTGCCCCGCCCAACCCCGTGCGCCCATGTTCCTTCGCGGCAAGCCCCTGTTGATCGCCCTGCTGCTGCATCTGCTGGTGGCCCTGCTGTACTGGGCACTGATTCCACTGGGAATGAACTGGTATCGCGACCATTTCGGCTTCACCTCCCATCGCGACATCAGCCTTGGCATCGCCCAGTTCTATCTGTTCCATATGTTCCTCGGCGCCCAGCCACTGATTGCGGTGCTGCGGCCGCTGTTCGCCAAGCTGTTGGTGCTGGCGGTTCCGCTGACGTTCGCGACCTGGACGCTGATGCACAACCACCCGCTGCGCCTGCTGTACTTCACTGTCGGGCCTGGCCTGCTGGCGCTGGCCGCGATCGCCACATCGGTGTGCTATGCATCACGCAGCCGCCTGCCCGCTACCATGGACACCGCCGATGCCTAGACGTTACATCCGCCTGTTCTGGCTGCTGGTCGCGCTGACCTGGCTGGCGCTAATCGCCGCACTGGTCAATGCCGGCTTCACCCCGGACTACTGGTTGCTGCACCGCCTGGAAGGCGCCGAGCTGCCCTACCCGACCAGCACTGTCATCGTGTTCGCGTTGCTGGGCACGGTTGAACTGGTCGTGGCCGCCTTGATCGTGCGGCCATGGAAACTGAAGCGACTGTGGCTGCGCCTGTTGATTGCCTTCGTTCTGCTGCTGGCGTGGTCAGTACCGTGGATGCTGTCGGCCATGCACCAGCCACCGGTGCACGGCATGCACCTGCTGTGGTTGCTGCTGCTGGACGTGGGACTGCTGCTGACGCTGTGCGTGGTGTCGCTGGCCAGCGTCCTGGGACGCATTTCCGGCAGGAAGAAGACCCCGACTGCGGTTCCTTAAGGCGCTGGATCCGAGGGCTTCACCGCTTCATTTTCGGATCTCTTGCATGGATTGCGGCAGGCCGATGCAGGAAGGTTGAGGATCCGCCAGCGACGAACGCCTGCATCGTGCCCCTGCCCATCGCATTCCGTGCTCCCCCTTCCTTCTGGCTCCTGGCATCACTCATCTGGCTGCTGCTGGTTGCCGCACTCATCCATGCCGGCTTCAAGCCAGACTACTGGCAACTGCGTCACACCGAGTCCGGGACACTGCCCTATCCCATCGGCTCGGTGATCACGTTCGCGCTGATCGTCCTCGTGGAAATGACAGCGCTGGGCCTGGCTGTGCAGCCATGGCGGTTCCGCCGCCTGTGGCTGCGGATCCTGATCAGCCTCATTCCATGGCTGGGGTGGAACGTCCTATGGGGCTTGGCTGCCATGCATCAATCCCCCGTGAGCGACGTCCATTCGAACTGGCTGCTCGGCATGAGCGCCATCCTGCTGCTGGCACTGCTCGTGGTTGTGCCGGCCTCGCTCTGGCCTCGCCTGCGACGCTGGCTCGGGAACTGAGGCCAGCGCCTACTTCCGGAACTCCACCCGCACATGCTGGCCGAAGCGCGCCTTGGCCTCGCCGTCGAACTCCAGCACACACTCCACCACCTTGGCCACGCCACGCCCCGCGTCTTCGGGCAAGCGTGCCTGCGCGAACACCGGACTGATGCGCACCACGCGCGCGGGTGGCAGTGAGCCGGTGTTTTCAGCGCCATCGCTGTCCGGCACGACGGTGGCCTTCATGCCCACTTGCACGGCATCGGCATAGGCGGCGCTCAGTTCTGCACGCACCTGCAGCGGGCGTGCCGGCAGCAGCGAGATCGCCGGCTTGCCAGCCTGCACGAAGGCGCCGAGGCCCGGCACCTGGCCGACCACGGTGCCGGCTTCCGGCGCGCTCAGCGACATCTGCTGCAGTTTCAGTTTCGCGTGCTCCAACTTGTGCTGGGCCATGTCGACCTGCGCACCGGCCACGTCGACATCGGCGCGCACACCGGCCAGTTGCTGCTTGGCTGCATCGGCCTGCTGGTTGGACGACACGCCTTCGCTGGCGCCGGTGGACAGGCGAGTCGCATTGCGCTCCAGTTCGCGCAGCTGCGCCTGGCTGCCCTTCAGGCGGTCGTTGGCCAGGGCCAGATCGGCGGTGGCCATCGCCACTTCCTGCTGCAGCAGGGCGCCATCCAGCGACAGCAGCAGCTGTCCCTTCTTCACCGTGGCACCCTCCTTCACCGGCGCGGCGGTGATCGAGCCATCCACTGGCGGCGCCAGCGCGATCAGGCCACCCTCGACGTCGATGATGCCGCGCGCCACCGCGACCTTTCCGGCGGTGGCAGTGCCGGCTTTACCTGCAGGTGCTTGGGCAGGCGCGTCCTTGGAACAGGCGCCGAGCAGCGCCGCCGCGGACAGTACCAGGCTGAAGGGAAGCAGGTGCAACGTCTTGGTCATGGGGCGGACTCTACAGTTTCGTTCTGGCGGCGGTCATCACGGACCATGCCGTCTTCCATGGCGATCACCCGATCGGCATGCCGGATCAGGCGCGGATCGTGGCTCACGCACAACACGGTGGCGCCGTGCGCACGTGCGTAGCGATGCAGGATGTCGATCACGCGCTGGCCGTTCTCGGCGTCCAGCGCGCTGGTGGGTTCGTCGGCGAAGATCAGCGTCGGCGACTTGGCGAAGGCGCGCGCAACGGCCACGCGCTGCTTCTCACCACCGGACAGCTGCGCCGGTCGCATGTGGCTGCGGTGGCTGAGGCCCACCTCGTCCAATGCCTTGCGGGCCAGCGGTTCGCTTTCGCGATTGCTCATGCCGCGATAGCCCAGCGGCAGCTGCACCTGTTCCAGTGCGGTCAGTGCCGGGAACAGATTGAAGCCCTGGAACACGAAGCCGACATGGTGCAGGCGGAAGCGCTCCACTTCACTGCGCGTCATGTGGCCCACATCCTGCCCGAGCGCGTGCACGCGGCCGCCATCGGGCGCAGACAACCCAGACAGCAACGACAGCAGCGTGCTCTTGCCGCAACCGGATGGGCCCGATACCAGGGTCAGTTCACCGGGATAGATGTCCAGCGAC
Source organism: Stenotrophomonas sp. STK17_22 (assembly GCF_051983905.1). Taxonomy (NCBI): domain Bacteria; kingdom Pseudomonadati; phylum Pseudomonadota; class Gammaproteobacteria; order Lysobacterales; family Lysobacteraceae; genus Stenotrophomonas; species Stenotrophomonas sp. STK17_22. Next base: position 1,712,531 of record NZ_CP197010.1, on the reverse strand, counting down.
AGGCCACGCAGCACCGGCACCTGTACATCGCCGGACATGAAACCCTTTTCAAGTGCGTCGGCCTGCAGGGTCGGGGCGACGGCGCGTATGGAAGTCATCGGCCGGTCCTCAACGCAACAGCAACGATGGATCGGAGCGGACGACACTGCGTACCGCCATGATGCTCGACAGCATGGCCATCACCGCGACCAGTGCAACGCAACCGATGATCACCATCGGTGTCAGCTGCACCGGCACGCGCTGGGTCTGTGCGATCAACAACACCACGGTGCTGAACGCCGCCGCCAGCAACATGCCCACGCCGCCGATCAGCAGCGCCTGCTCGAACACCACCCGCGCCAGCGCATAGCGCCCGGCACCGAGTGCATTGAGCGTGGCGTACTCGCGCACCGAACCGGCCACCACCGAAGCAAACGACTGGTTGGTGATCACCGCGCCGACGAAGCAGACGATGACGGCCATGAACAACACTGCGATGCCGGCACCGGTATCGAACAGCCAGTATTGCTGCGAGCGGCTGGCGAACTCCGGTGCGGTCCAGAACTCGACCGGCGTGGCCTGCCCCATCGACGTGGCCAGGCGGTCGCGCACACGGTCGGCCAGGTCCGGCGAACGCAGGCCCGCCACGAAATAGGTACTGCCCTCGTGCGGATCGGTACCCGCGATGGCGCGCGCGGTATCCAGCGAGGCCAGCACGTTGACGCCACCAAGGCCACGCAGGCCCGGTTGTGCCGCGACCACGCGCACTGCCTTGCCATTGATCCACGCACGGTTGTTCTGCAGGTCCACGCCCAGCGTATCCAGATCGGCGCTATCGACGATCACCGCACCGGGTTCGCGCAGCTGCACGCGCAGGTCGGCGGGCAGGATGCGCGCGAACATCATCGCGTCGCCTTGGGTGGAGATGCCGGACAGATACACAGACACGTTACCGGTACCCTGCGCGCTGGAACGCCATTCGCCATCGACCCATTCGTAGGGTTCGACGCGGGTGACATCCGGGTCCATGCGCAGGTGGCTTTCCACATCCGCACTGATTGCATGGCCGTAGTTCACGCTCTGGGTGCCGGGGAAACCGGCCCAGATATCAGCCGACGATGCCTTCACGTAGATCGCGGCGGTACCGAAGATACCCAGCACCAGCGCCGCCTGCACGATCAGCAGCACGCCAGCGAAGCACATCGCCAGCACTACCGGCAGGAACCGGCGCCACTCATAGGCCAGGGTCTTGCGGGCCAGCGCGATCATTGCTGTTCGCCCTCACCCTCAGCCGGCAGCGGTGCACCGCCAAGCGCGCGGTACAGCGAAGCAAAAGCGAGCACGCGTGCGCCCTGCGCACCGATCAGATCAGCCTGCGAAGCCAGTGCGGCACGCTGCGTGTCCAGTCCATCGAACTCGCTGGACAAACCCAGCTGCACCTGCCGTGCCTGGCGCTTGAGCTGCTGGCCGGCGGCATCATTGGCCGCACGCAGCGACTGGATGCTGCTGTCCTGGCGCGCCAGGCTGCCCAGCGCGCCCTCCACTTCGCTCACGCCTTCCAGTACCGCCTTGCGGTAACCGAGCAGTGCAGCATCCAGCTGCTTTTCATCGGCATTGAAGCGCGCACGACGCTGGCCCCAATCCCACAGCGGGATATCGATGTATGGGCCGATCGAGGGACTGGAGTCGGAATTGGAGCGCGCGTTCTGGGTGAGGTTGTAGGCGTACAGGATCGAGCCACCAAGACTGACCCGCGGATACATCGCGGCACGTGCGGAGCCCTTGCTCGCCGCGGCCTGCATCACTTCAGATTCGGCCAGCAGAATCTGCGGGCGGTGGCGCAGCAGATCGGCCGGTACCTGCTGCAGCGAGAACGTGCCCAGCTTCGGCGGCGAGCGATAGGCGCGCCAAGCCGGATCCGGGCCATCACGGCCCAGCAACAAAGCCAGCGCACGTGCGGCGTTGTCGGCGTTTTCCCGGGCTTGTGCGATGGCGGCGTGGGTGGCGGCCTGGCGTGCACGCAGGCGATCAAGTTCGCCAGGCTCATCCAGGCGCAGGCGCTGGCGGACCAGGGCCAGGTGCTCGCCGCGGTCATCCACCGATTGCTGGCGGGCCAGCAGGTCCTGCTGGGCCTGTGCAACGGTCAGGTCCAGATAGCTGCGCACCACGTCGGCAATCACCGCCACCTGCGCGGCATTGCGCAGCGCCTCGGCATTGCCGGCCGAAGCCTGCGCGCTCAGCTGCGCGCTCTCGGCGGCACCGAACAGGCCCAGGTCCCAGATCGCTTCGATGCCGGCATGGAAGTAGGTATCGACGGCGGCGGCGTCCTGCACCTGCTTGGCGCTGGCCGAGATTTCCGGCAGGAAACGCGAGTCGGAAGTGCCGGCGACGATCCGAACGGCCTGCAGGCGCAGCGTAGCCTGCTGCAGGTCCAGATTGCCGGCGATGGCCTGGTCGACCAGGCCATCCAGTGCCGGGTCGGACAGCACTTTCCACCACTGTCTGGCATCCACTGCCACGCCCTGGCCCTGCGGCACCTGGGTCCAGGTGCTGGGCGTGCGGTCAGGCAGGTCCGGAACAGGCACCGACATGCAACCGGCCAGGGCCAGGCTTGCCAACAACGCACCAGGGCGCAGCACTGCATGCAGGGAGAGTCCGTGCCCGGCCTTGGGCACCGCCACTGAAGTGATACGCCTGACCACCAGCCCGCCAACGTGTAGAAGGAGCATGAAGGCTACCGTGCGATTGTGGAGCGAACATGGAGAAATCGTCCGAAAAAGGTCACAGCACGCGTGCGGTTCAGGCAACGCCGACCCAGTCTTTCACTACGCTTTCAATGCGTTCCCGGCACGGAACACTGGACGACTTTCACAGCGTATTGCACATTGCGGCATTGTCTTGCTTCGATGCTGCCCGACCGTGAAACGTCCCCGCTGCTGGCTGCTGATTGGCTCGATCACGACAGCGACTGTCGGTGTGATCGTGCTCGTCCTGACCACCCCACTGGTCTCGAACGCCACGCTGCTACTGATGGAGCGCAGCAACTTCATTCCCGCCGAATCCTCGATCTTCACGTTCGAGCCGTATGCCATCAACCAGGGCTCGTCGAACTACTGGTTGTACGGGAAGGACCGGACCTACTACTACCACTTCACCTACGAAGATGACGCTCCCTACGTCTACATCCCGCAGGACAACCGCTGCCCCGGTTTCCACCGGCAGGATGCCCGGACCTGGTGCAGCGCCCTGCCCGGCAAGGCACGCTAGCGCGGCGGTGGTGCAACCGGTGTGACAAACGAAAAACGCCCCCTTGCGGGAGCGTTCTTCTTGAATCTGGAGCGGGAAACGAGACAGGCACTAGGGCGCTAAATCCTTGTTTCCCAATCACATTCTTCGCCGCCGTGAGCAGCGAAGGCCTGAATTATAGCCTTGTTCTTCGCCCTCGGCAACAAAACTCATCCAACAACTTCCATCAGCGTCCAAGGACTGCCATTTCATCCCCTGACAACCGACGCAGAATACACGGCTACCAGAGGCCCGCCCCTGCAACGCCGCTCGACACTCAGGTCTCCTTGCGTCAGGAATGGCATCAGCATCGAACGTTGAGACCGCGCTTGGTTTGATGCCGTGCGCACCACAGCCCAAGGCTGTTCGTGATGAAGGCCAAGCGGCGAGCAAGGAAAGATGGGGCGCATGTTCACATCACCTGGTCAGCTGGCGACCGTGTGGGAGCGGCGCGCAACAGCCTCAAACTGGCCACAGCCCAGGATCGCTGGATGCTATGTCGATATATCAGGATGCCAGAACAAGCATCACACGCGCGGTTTTCTCTGCGTCCCTCTGGACGTTGAGCAACGACTGCGCCCCAGCGCGACTTGTGAAACCGTAGGGATATCAGACCATAGCGAATCGGTCTTGATACGCCTGACGCACCCCATGACGCTGGCACCGTGAGCGCCATTGTCGAGCGTGCTTCTTCCTTGTTACTCGACGGGCCGGCAACTGGTCGATTCTTGCACATTGAGCAAGAGAGGGCCACCTGTGGCGGATGCCATGATCTCGTCCGCCCACGTTCCGGGGCATTCGTCCCTGGCATCCGCCACAGGCATAACGACACAACAGCCCTTGGCAGGGCGAGAAAGGAGCCGGTGATGTAGCGCTTCCGAAAGGAGACGAAAACATGCACAAGGAGCCACCATTATCAAAGGTGTTCTATCGTCCCATCGAAGCTGCCATACGGTGGGCTGGGTTGTTGCGGTACAAGGCGTCGATCCTCGCCTCGATCGCATCACCGCGGTGCCTGCCGCAGACATTGGACTGCCCGCGATGGAACGAGTGTCGGCTGTACTCGGAACGCATCTACGACGGCATCCTCAACTCGGAACTGCCCTTTGGCAAGAACGGGATCACGCTCAATGACCCAGAGTTGGTGAGTTCACCCGATCTGACCATCCGCCACGTCGATCTGAAACGCTGGATGCGCACTCACTATCCTGAGCATCGACCCGGATTCCTGTTCAGCCGCAGCGAGCGCATGGCGCATCCCTCCATCACCCTGGAAACAGGACAGGCAATCCTGCTGGAACGGCAGGCTCTGCAGGCCGCGCTGGACCATAGCCGGCGTGAGATGCGCAAACTTCAAGCGCAACACGAAGCCTTGCTCAAGCAGTCCGCGGTGCTGTTGGCATCCAAGCAGTGCGCGATCAGTGATCGAGCGGAGACCACGTACCTGAACATCATCGGTGGCATGCTGACGCTGATGCTGGGTCAATCCCCATCGGGTGTGCCGTACTCCAGCTTCAAGACGCAGGAGGCAATCGTCACCGCATTGCTCGCCCACTATGGCGGCACCATGGGCATCACGGAGCGAACCTTGAACGGCAAGTTCGCCAACGCCAGGAAGAATGTGCGTAGCGCAGCCGCGTGAATTCTTCCATCTTGTATGTGCAGTCTCGGAGATTGCATTTGCAATGTCTTTTTGCAGCCATGTCTATTGAATAGAGGTCACGCCAACAAACGCCACTGAGCGTTCAGGAGTGACCGCCATGTCGCAAGTACCTGTACTGCCACCGCACGAGCGCCGCATCCTGCGGCTCGATGAAGTTGAAGCGAAGTCCGGCTTCAAACGCGCCCACATCTACAACCTGATGAAGAAGCGCCAGTTTCCACAGGCGTTGCGCCTTGGCGTGCGCGCGGTGGGCTGGGATTCGGTCGAGATCGATCAGTGGATCGCCGAACGCCTTAACAACCGCACCTGACTCGCTCCCCCTCGGACTTCCCATCGCCAAACGGAGAGCGCCATGCAGGTCGTATCCATCATTTCAACGAAAGGTGGCGTCGGCAAGACGACCACGGCCGCCAACCTCGGCGGGCTCGCCGCGGACGCGGGGCTGCGCGTGCTGCTGCTCGATCTCGACGTGCAGCCCACCTTGTCCTCCTACTACGATCTGGCTCACCGCGCGCCCGGCGGCATCTATGAGCTGCTGGCGTTCAACGAGCGCGGTCTCGACCAGCTCGTGTCCCGCACCATCATCGCGGGCCTGGACCTGGTGCTCTCGAACGACCACCGGGGTGAACTGAACACCTTGCTGCTGCACGCGCCAGACGGGCGCCTGCGGTTGCGCCACCTGCTGCCGGCGCTGGCGCCGCTCTATGACCTGGTGCTAATCGACACCCAAGGCGCGCGCTCGGTGCTGTTGGAGATGGCGGTGCTCGCCTCCGGCCTGGCGCTGTCACCCGTGACCCCGGAAATCCTTGCGGCCCGCGAACTGCGGCGCGGCACCATGCAGTTGCTGGAGGACATCGCGCCGTATCGGCACCTTGGCATCGAACCGCCACCGCTGCACCTACTCATCAATCGTGTCCACCCCGTGTCCGCCAACGCACGCATGATCCAGCAGGCGCTGCACGACCTATTTCAGGATCACACGGGCATCCGCGTGCTGGGCACCGACGTGCCGGCCATCGAAGCCTATCCGCGCGCTGCAACCCGCGGCATGCCGGTGCATCGCGTCGAGTATCGACAGCCACCAGGCAGAGTTGCGCCCGCTGCGCTCGACACCATGCGCACGCTCGCCGGCGAACTGTTCCCGCAGTGGCAAGACAGATTCGCCCGCGTGTCCGGCCGTCCTCCACGTTCTATTGAAACCGGGAGGTCCCGTGGCGAGCGCACATGAACTGTCCCGTGGCCACAAGCGACTGCGCGCCCTGATCGAGTTTGCGGTGAGCGAAGGCTGGCACGTCAAACGTACTCGGGGTGGACACCTCAAATTCACCAAGACCGGCTGCGCCGCCATCTACACCAGCTCGACAGCGAGCGATTACCGGGCAGACCTCAATGCCCGTGCGCAGATCCGCCGAGCCGAGCGCGAGGCCCGCATGGCCCGGCCCGCCAACACCGAGGGATGCGGCCATGGCTGAGATGACCTCCCAGGACATGGCCGGCAAGCTGCTTGCCGCCGGGTTCGAGCGCAGTGGGCCATCGGCCACGGCTTTGAGTGACCCCATCGCCGACACGCCGATGGTCGTGACGCTGGACCAGTTGCGGCCCTACGACCACGATCCCCGCAAAAAGCGCAACTCGGCCTACGATGAAATCAAGGCCTCCATCCGCGAGCGCGGCCTGGATGCGGCGCCAGCCATCACACGCCGTCCTGGCGAGGCGCACTACATCATCCGCAACGGCGGCAACACCAGGCTGGCGATCCTGCGCGAACTCTGGACAGAAACGAAGGACGAGCGCTTCTTCCGCATATCGTGCCTGTTCCGGCCGTGGCCTGCGCGCGGGGAGATCGTCGCGCTGACCGGGCACCTCGCCGAGAACGAACTGCGTGGCGGCTTGACGTTCATCGAGCGCGCCCTCGGCGTCGAGAAGGCGCGCGAGTTCTATGAAGCGGAAAGCAGCACGACCTTGAGCCAGTCCGAGCTGGCCCGTCGCTTGGGCGCCGACGGCTTCCCCGTGCAGCAGTCACACATCAGCCGCATGGCCGATGCGGTGCGCTACCTGCTGCCTGCGATCCCGACCGTGCTGTATGGTGGCCTCGGTCGCCACCAGGTCGAGCGGCTGTCGGTCATGCGCAAGGCCAGTGAGCGCACGTGGGAGCACTATGCCAAGGGCCGCTCCCTGCCGCTCGACTTCGACAGTTTCTTCCAAGAAGTGCTGTCGCAGTTCGATACCCAGGCCGACGAGTTCTCGCCGCAGCGTGTGCAGGACGAGTTGATCGGTCAGATGTCCGAGCTGCTGGGCATCGACTACGACGTGCTTGCCCTGGACCTGACCGAATCCGAGAGCCGCCACCGCGCCCTGGTCAGCGACCCAACCCCGCCATCGGCGCCGCCGGCATTGCCTGAGCCTGGGGCCATCGCACGGCCGCCGATTGAACCGGCACCGTCCCCCGCCACAGCAGCACATTCTGCAGGCCACTCTGCCGCCGCGCCGACAAGGCCCCAGGACGATGCGGCCCCGCGTGAGGCATCCGCAGCCACCCCTGCGGCAGCGGCTGGCGATCTACTTGACGAGCACATCGTCTCTCCGGCACCCACGACGCAGCGGCTCCAGTCCATCCAGCGCATGGTCGCCGACCAGTTGGGCGATGCGCTTCCGCCCGACTTCTCGGCCAACGTGCTGCAGTCGATTCCCGTGCAGGCCGGTGGCCTCTATCCCATCTCGGACATCTGGCATATCGACCCAGGTCTCGACGCACCCGGCCGCCTGCGCGTCCACATCGCGCAGTTCGCGCGCGAGATCGCGGGCGAGGTCGACCTGGACGCGTGTGTCGAGGATCGTTCAGATGGCATCGGGTTCGCGTGTCGTGCCCCGACCCAGGTTTCGTCGCCGCTCGCACGTGCCGTGCTCGCGCTGCTGGTTTCCCTGGCCGGTCAGCAGTCGGCCGACGTGGGCTTGGACGGCGGGCACTTCGTCACCGACCTGCCAGCGCTGTTGCACGGCCAAGGCCAACGTCATGCCGACGGGGCCCGGCGATTGAGCGACACCGCGCTGGTCAAGCTGTTTCGTCTGCTGCGGCTGGCCCGGCGCCTGCTGGATCTGGAAGCCGGCGCTCTCGGTCCTGGGACCTGAGCGAGGGAGGCCCGCATGTCCGCACCTAACCCACTCAACCAGGCCGTCATCGCGCAGGCGCTCTACGATCTGCGCAACGGGCAACTGCGCCGCTGCAAGGCGATGGGATTCGGTGAGGAAGAATTGGATGCGCTCAAGCATCCGGCGCTGATCAGCGTACTGGCCAATGCCAGCGTCTCGTGGTGCTCTGTCTCGGTGAACCGGGAAGTGCTCCGGCGATTGCTCAAACAGGCGCAGGACGTGGAGAAGGAGATCGCCACCGTCGATCGCATGTTGCGCCTGGGGGCCAGTACGGAAATGGCGAGCCGTTTTTATGGGCTGACGCACCAGGAAGTCGCGCTACGGCGTGAAGTTCTCGGCCTGCCCAAACGCAAGGGGCGCCATCCGGTTCTGGACGAGGAGCAGGACACCGAGCTGTGGCGACGCTGGAAGGCCGTGACCAGCAGCAGGAATGTCGAGCTGGAGGATGAGACCTCGGTTCTTGATGCGGCAATGGACCTCGCCGAAGGCATGGAACTGCCGCTGTCGGTGGTCTGGGCTGCGATCAAGAACTGGATCGATCAGGGATTGGGTTGAGTCATGGCCGTGGACGACGCTGCACCACGAGCACCACGCCAAGGCCCGGTCGCCCTCGCTGATCTGTTCGACAGCGCGCTGAAAGACCTTGCACCGAAACCTCGCCCGCCCGCGTCCGCGCCAGCTCCCGCATCCGCAACATCTCCTGTCTCCGCAACCGGCGACGGTTTTCTGTTCAGCGGCAATCGGCACGAGAGCGTGCCGCGACGGCTGTTCCTGGACCGACGCCTGACGCCGCTGGAACGCAATGCCTGGCAAGTCTTTCGGATGATGCTCAACGAGGATGGGGTCACGGCGTTTCCGACGTATGAGCAACTTCGCCCGTGGCTCGCGTCAATGCCCTGCGCCGGACAGGCCTCTCACGAGACCGTGGCACGGGCGCTGACGCTGTTGCGCCTGACTCGCTGGTTGAGTCTCGTGCGCCGCAGGCGTGACCCCAAGACCGGGCGCATCCTCGGCAACCTCTACGTCCTGCACGATGAGCCCCTGACGCCTTTCGAGGCGATGCAGCTCGACCCGGACTACTTGGAGCTCGTCAGCCAAGCCCTGGGCCATTCGGCCAAGGCCGTCCAGGTCGTGGGCTTGCACACCCTCAAGGAAATCGCCGAAGACCCGTTGTTGTCTGGCCGCACGTTGCCCTCGCGGCTGCAGGTCCTTGCCGAACGCCTCGCGAGCCAGGGCATTGGGTCGCAGGAGAGTTATCCACAGAAGGATAGGGTTCACGATTCCGAAGAAGGGGCGCCGAGCCTTCTTCGGAATTCTGATGACCCCTCTTCGGATTCCGAAGCAGGGCCGAAACCCGCGTCAGACGGCGCTCTTCGGAATCCGAAGCAGGACCGTACTGTACGTAGTAGTCGTATGAATGAAGTACGTACTACCGCGCGTGAGCGTGGGCAGGCGCGTGCGATGCCAGGAGTTCGCCTGCCTGATCGCTTTCTCGGCTTGAAGGAAGAGCAGCAGGCCGCCGCCATCGTGGCATTGCAGCAGGTCGATGCTCCGCTACGCCAGGCCGTGCTGGACGAATGGGCGGATCGCTGTCGCGGCAGCACCATCCGCAACCCGGCAGGCTACCTGTTCGGCATCATCCAGCGCGCCATCCGTGGCGAGTTCAACGCCTGGGCCAAGCAAGCCGGGTCAGCACCGCCACCTGCCCCTGCACGAGATGCACCGCCTGAACCACCGCGCAATGTGGTTCCACCCGAGGTGGCCCGGCAGCACATTGACCGGCTGCGCGACCTTCTGCGCAGTAGCTGAGCGCGACGAGCGACAAGGGCGTGAAGCAGACGTCGATGGCCGTCAGTAGAGCTATCCCCAGGGGATAGATGTACTACAAGCTGTAACGCCGACAGGCACGGCATGGCACTTCGGTCCAGGGGGGCCGTAATGGCGTCGGTTGCATGAGCGCACGCACCATTTGCGCGAGCAGCGCTCCATGGCTTTCGATGGAGCTATCCCCTGGGGATAGCTCGTGTCACAGGCCACCGCTGCCACGACAACCGGGTCCCGGTTCATTTCGGTTTGTTGACTGACTGCCTTCCGTTGCGTGCCGATCCTGACCGCTCCTTTTCCCAAGCGAGCGGACGCCATGGCAACCAACGAACCTCTGCAACTCAATCTCGGCTCTTTGCGCAGCGCGATGTCGCTGACGCTTCACACCCACCACGCCTCGCGCATCTGGCATGGCCGCGCCGCCGCCGAGGGGCGACCCGGCATCGTCGGCCTGAACGGCTACATCGCCGTGATGAACAAGATGAAGCGCGGCTCGGAGCAGGACGACCCGTACAGCGACTGGTGGATGTTGCGCATCGAGGAAAAGCTCGACCAGACCAGGACCACGTTGCAATCGCTGCGCGACCAGGTGGACCAGGCCCTGGCCGGCGTGCCCGCCGCGTTGACCCTGGGCGAGAACCTCAACGTGCAGCCCGTCAAGCTTCCGCTGTTCGTCAATGCGCAGTTGGGCTTTGCCGCCGTCTATCTCCTGGCCGACTACGACGACATCGCGCGCAAGCTGATCCTCGCCCACCACACCGCGCTGATCGATCGCTCGACGTTGGAGCGCTGGCTCAACGAAGGTGCCCACGCGCTGCGCAGCCTGTTCAGCCTGGCCCAGCAATACCGCTACTCGGGCTGCACCCGCGACGACTTCGCGGCCAAGAACGCCGCAGCTCGGGCAGCATTGGAGAAGTTCGGCGAACTGCCGCAGGACGTGCTCGAAGGCATGCGCCGCTCGAAGTTTGCGCCGCCCGTCGTGCGCCGTGGTCTGCAACAGCGTGGTGATAGCGCTGCCGCAGCCGCATCTCCCACCGACGAAGGCGCTGCCGCCGATTCGGCCGAGGCCAAGTCCACAGCCGCCGGCGAGGACGAACCGGCATGAGCGACCCGAACCGCGAACCGCGCTACTTCCGTCGTCTGGAACAGCCAGCCTTCATGCGGCTGGAACACGCGGCCTCTCTAAAAGGCCTTTTAAAGCCTTTTAAAGGTAAAGGGGACTTCGAGGCCTGGGCCAGCCAGTGCTTCGCCATGCGCGACGAGTTGATTGCCCTGGCGCAGCGACAGGTGCTGCCACAGGCGTGCGGGCATCCCTTCCACCTGCTTCCCGTCGAGCTGGCCCAGCAGACCACTGGCGCAGGCACGACCTTTCTTCGCTGGCGCAAGCACGATCGATCGGCCATGGGCGTGGCGTTGTGGCAGGAGCTGATGGCGAGCCCCAGCACGCCGGTCAACCTGCTGCACGACCTGCACGAGATCGAACTGCAGCGCGTCATGCTGAACATGCAGATCAGCCTGCTGCACACCCTGGGCAGGCAAGCACAGGAATGCGCCAGCAAGGCCGCGCAGGCGGACAACACCTACCTGCGCCGGCTCGCGTCCGTTCCTGCCGCAGTGCGCGATCGGTGATTGCGCCTGCCATCCGAGCACGCGCCCGAGCCCAACGAGGCACGGGTATTTCAACCACCACGGAGATTCCAACATGAGCACACAATTCATCGGCGAGGGCAACATCGGATCGCCTCCCGAGTACCGCGAATTCCCCAATGGCAACGACGATCCTCGCCGGTTGCTCCGGCTGAACGTGTACTTCGACAACCCCGTCCCCACCAAGGGCGGCGAGTTCGAGGACCGCGGCGGCTTCTGGGCGCCGGTGGAACTCTGGCACCACGACGCCGACCGCTGGCAGCAGCTCTACCAGAAGGGCATGCGGGTGCTGGTCGTCGGCCGCATGGAGCGCGACCCCTGGACGGACAACGAAGATCAGCCGCGTGAGACTTGGCAGGTCAACGCGCGCAGTGTCGGCATCCTGCCGTACCGCATCGAGTCTGTGGCCCTCAGCCCGAAGCCACAGGAGGCAGAGCCGAAGCCCCAGGCCACCCAGGAATCGACGGCGCCGAAAGAGACCAAGCGCAGGAAGTGATCGGGCATGGAGGGCGGCTGCCGCAGTGCTTCGCCGCCCTCCATGCGCTGCGAATTATCCCCAGGGGATAGCTCCACCAACGTCCACCGAGTTCCACGCGCGCTCCCGGAAATCGCGGCTCTCGGCCCGCACACTTCCGGCCACGCACCTTCCCCGCACTCGCCATTTCATCGGCGTGAAAGCGGTCGCTGCCGCATGCGGCTTGTTTGCTGCTGCCAGGGGCTGCGCTCGGCATCCTCGATCCCAGCAACTCCATGAACAACAGGAATCGGGATGGACGGATATGCGGCTGTTCTTGTGCGAGAAGCCCTCCCAGGGCAAAGACATTGGCCGGATTCTCGGCGCCACGCAGCGCGGTGAAGGCTGCCTCAACGGTTCCGGCGTCACGGTCACCTGGTGCATCGGCCATCTCGTGGAGGCGGCGCCGCCCGAGGCCTACGACGAGCAGCTCAAACGATGGTCCGTTGAGCAGTTGCCCATCATTCCCCAGCACTGGCGGGTCGAGGTCAAACCGAAGACCGCCACGCAATTCAAGGTCGTCAAGGCGCTCTTGGCGAAGGCGACTCACCTGGTTATCGCCACCGATGCCGACCGCGAGGGCGAATTGATCGCCCGCGAGATCGTGGAGCTTTGCGGCTACCGCGGCCCCATCGAACGCCTGTGGCTGTCGGCGCTCAACGATGCGTCCATTCGGGCGGCACTGGGCAAGCTGCGGCCTTCGGCCGAGACGCTTTCGATGTACCACTCGGCGCTGGCGCGCTCCCGTGCGGATTGGCTCGTGGGCATGAACCTGAGCCGGCTGTTCACGGTGCTGGGGCGACAGGCGGGTTACGACGGCGTGCTGTCGGTCGGCCGCGTACAGACCCCGACGCTCAAGCTCGTTGTGGACCGCGACCGCGAGATCGCGCGCTTCGTGTCCGTACCATACTGGGCCATCGCCGTGTCCCTGTTCGCAGGCGGTTCGACTTTCGCCGCGCAATGGGTTCCACCCGATGCGTGCACCGACGACGCAGGCCGCTGCCTGCGGCAGCCGGTCGCACAGCAGACCATGCAGCAGATCCGCGCTGCGGGCAGTGCCCACGTCGTGTCGGTGGAGACTGAGCGTGTCCGCGAAGGCCCGCCGCTGCCGTTCGACCTGGGCACCTTGCAGGAAGTGTGTTCCAAGCAGCTTGGGCTGGACGTGCAGGAAACCTTGGAGATTGCCCAAGCCCTGTACGAGACGCACAAGGCCACGACGTACCCCCGCTCGGACTCCGGCTACCTGCCCGAGAGCATGTTTGCCGAAGTGCCCACCGTTCTCGACAGCCTGCTCAAGACCGATCCCTCGCTGCGCTCGATCATGGGCCAGCTCGACCGCTCGCAGCGCTCGCGCGCCTGGAACGATGGCAAGGTCACGGCGCACCACGGCATCATCCCGACGCTCGAACCGGCGAAGCTCTCCGCCATGAGCGAGAAGGAACTGGCCGTGTACAGGCTCATCCGGTCGCATTACCTGGCGCAGTTCCTCCCTCACCACGAGTTCGACCGCACTGTGGCCAAGTTTTCGTGCGGGGGGCAGAACCTGGCGGCCACGGGCAAGCAGGTTGTCATCCCGGGTTGGCGCCAGGTGCTCGCCGAGCCGCAGGCCGAAGACGGTGATGGCGAGGGCGATACTGCGGTCCGCGCCCAGGTGCTGCCCGCGCTGCCGAAACTGTATGAGGGCCTGGCATGCCAGGTGGCCGACGTCGATCTCAAGGCACTCAAGACGCTGCCGCCCAAACCGTACACGCAAGGCGAGTTGGTCAAGTCCATGAAAGGCGTCGCCAAGCTGGTGTCCGATCCCCGCCTGAAGCAGAAGCTCAAGGATACGGTTGGCATCGGCACCGAAGCGACGCGGGCCAACATCATCGGCGGCCTGATCGCTCGCGGCTACCTCGTGAAGAAGGGGCGCGCCATCCGCGCCTCGGATGCGGCTTTCACTTTGATCGATGCCGTGCCTGCGGCGATTGCCGACCCTGGCACCACCGCCGTCTGGGAACAGGCGCTCGACATGATCGAGGCCGGACAGCTCACCCTGGACGTGTTCATCGGCAAGCAGGCCGCGTGGATTTCGCAGTTGATTGCGCAGTACGGCAGCGCCTCCCTGTCCATCAAGGTTCCCCAAGGGCCGGCATGCCCGCAGTGCGGCGCACCCACGCGCCAGCGCAGCGGCAAGAGCGGCCCGTTCTGGTCGTGCAGCCGCTACCCGGACTGCAAAGGCACGCTGCCAGTCGAATCCGGCAGCTCCAAGCGCGGCGCCTCGCGCCCGCGCCGTAGCGGCCGCAAAGGCTCCTGACCGCCCCCGTTCCCCGTGAGCCGTGCCCGCCTTCGGCGGCGTGGCCCCTGTCCCGCACTCCGCCGCATGCCCTGCGGGACGCCCAGCGCGCAACGCCTTCTTGATCCGTGTGCGCGTCCCGCCCAGCCGTCCCCGGCCGCGGGACCTGAAGGTAGCTTCTCTGCGAGCCGCACCACGCGCGTTCTGTTGATCTGCGTTTCTTCCGCCCTCTGCGAAGGGTCTCCCGGTGGCTTGCCAGGCTGCACGAGCCACCGGGAGACCCTTCGTGGTCAGCGGTAATCGGTGCCGGTGCCCGCCGGTGCAAAAACGGGCTCCCTTTGTGCGCGGATGTGCGCCAGACGATGCCGGCCCCAGCCACGACATGGGCCGGGTGTGATTGCTTGATGAGCAGACGGTTCTAGCGACGACCGGGCCTGCCAATCAGCCCACGGGTGGTTCCTCTTTTCTCCCGAGCCGAAGGCCGTTGGGCCTTCGGCGCCATTCTCCTGCCCATCAACGTCCCGGCCCGGCCATTGGCCTGGGCCACACGAACAGGAGAGACGACATGCACCCTCAACCTTGCGCACCGCTGCTGTACGGCAGACGGAGGTCGAGAACGGCATGCCCGCCTATCGCGCGGCCATCGCCAATGGTACGCTCGGCTGCAGCCGAGGCCGTAGCCCAAAGGCTGGACTACCTCTTTTGCAGAGGTAAACCTCGGGATGAACTGGGCGAAAACATGCCTTATGTGCCCGCCTTACGGCGAGCTGTTTCCGATGCTTCGCGCAGGATTTCCCGCCCCCCATTCGCTGCGATTGCGGCCACGATGACGCCCAGCACCAGATCCGGGATGTTCGACCCGAACCCCATCACCAGCACCCCGGACAGCACAATCGCACCATTGACGATGGAGTCGTTGCTGGTAAAGATCGCTGACGCCTTGAAGTTCACATCTTCCCCGCGATGGCGGCGCAGTAGTCTGAGGCACACTAGGTTCAAAGCCGCGTTCAGCGCGGCCATGGCCATCATGGCTGGGCCGACAGGCTCTTCCCCTCCAGCGAAGCGGCGTAGGACTTCCAACAGCAGCAGCGCGGCCAGGCCGATTAGCAAGAAACCCGACAAGCGGGCCGCGCCCACCTTGACCGTTGCCGCACGACCGACGGCATACAGGCTAACCGCATAGACCGACGCATCGGCGAGGTTGTCCAACCCGGCGCCCATCAGCGCCGTAGAGCCAGCCCAGATGCCAAGGGCAATGCCGGCGGCGGACTGCGTCAGGTTGATCAGCAACACAGTCAGAAGAATCTTTCGGTCCTTCGCATCGCTCGCATCTAGGCGGCCCAACTCGTCGTTTTCGTGATTTCTGTGGTTTTCAGCCATGCATTGTTCCTTCCAAATCGATGGATGCTGAAGCCTGTAGCGGCTGGAGAGTCAAGGCGCAGATGCAACGAACTTGCCACAGGGTCTTCCCGGACGCCCTTGACTCTACCGTAGCTAGAAGGTTTTCCAATCCAGTCAGAGCTTTAGGACAGAACAGATGAGCACCAATGCGCCCCCTTCATTGTGACTGTCATCCGGTATGGCTGCTATCCACTGATCCGTGGCGCCACTGCGGTTGTGCTCTTCGGCGAGCTCGCGACCGGCCGGCCGTCTTTTCCGACGGAGCTACTCACAGTGATCGTCGCGCTCGCTTGTGCCGCCTTGCTAGAGGGCGGGCGGCCTTTCCACTCCCCGTTGAGCCAGTAGCGGCGTTCCAAGCTGTGGTTGGCCGTCGGCGCATGGCTCGGCTTCTTGGTCGTGCATCTGGCCTTCCAGCACTCCAATCTGGGATACCGGGTCGGGCCGTTGGGATTGTTGATCGGGGTGGCTGAAGCCCATCGCTGGCATCACAAGCGTGAGCACGAAGACGCCCAAGTCAACTACGGCGATTTCTGGATGCCCGGGGGCCACTTGTTCAGCGCTTTCCGGTCGCAAAAGCACACGCTGGGCGCCAAAGAGTGACACTCAAGAAAGATGGACTTTCCAATGGACTACGGCCCGCAGCTTGTCTATCCCTTCCGGAGCCGGCCAGCAGCGGCAAACGCTTGCGCTGCTGGCTATACGATCTTGCCCACGTCGCATTCTTGCGCGAGTCGGGCCTTGCGGCTTCTTGCGAAGCGATCGCGAGTTGCGTGGCGTGCCCATGAGTCGGGCCGCGTCGTGGCGCACTGCTACCTTGGCCTGCACCTGCACCTGCGCAGCCACGCCGCGATGCTCGGTCTGGCCTGGAGAACCCGTAAGGTGGCGGAGATTGCGGCGCGCAGGTCGTCCGGCTCGCGCTGGCTCCTGTGGGCCACGCCCTCGGTCGCACGCCGTCTCAAAACGTCAGAACCGCGCGCTTTCGCATGATGGAGCGCGGCACGTGGCTCTCAGAACTGGACCCGATCACTTCCAGCACCGATGACACGCTCGAGCTTCAGGCGGGCTCGGCCAAGCTGTTGAGAATGCCGCACTCGCGCGAGGTTCGGGCGCTATCGCAGGAGCGTCGCAGATCCATTAACTCGCGCTCCAAGGCGCGCAATTCCTTCATCTTGGTCCGCACTTGCGCGATATGAGCGTCGACCAGCGCGTTCACCTCGCCGCAGCCCAACTCTGGCCGATCCCGTAAGTTCAGCAGTTGACGGATCTCATCCAGCGTCATGTCCTTCGCCCGGCAGCGGCGGATGAACAGCAAGCGCTGCAAATGGACTTCGTCATAGAGCCTGAAGTTGCCCTCGCTACGTGCAGGCTCGGGCAGCAAGCCTTCTGACTCGTAAAAGCGCACGGTCTGCACCAAGCAATCTGCCTTCTTGCCCAGTTCACCGATCCGCATCATGGTTGCTTCCTATAAAAAACTTGACTCTATATCTACTAGAGGTTTTCTAATGATGGCATCCGGGGAAAACCTTGTCAATGAAGAGCGATCTATGAACAAAGAACCTTCCAGCCCATGCGCCTGCTCCGGCGGCAATGGCCAACAGACGGCGTGCGCCAGTGAGCAGGCCAGCACTGAAACCACCGTTTTCCACGTGAGCAACATGGATTGCCGCAATGAGGAAGCACTGGTGCGGCGAACGCTGGAGGGCATGCCCGGTGTCGAGCGGCTCCTGTTCGATCTTCCGCAGCGTTTGTTGACCATTTCGCACCGCGAAGTCTCGGCCGATGCCTTGGAGCAAGCGCTGAATTCGGTGGGCATGAAGGCTCAGGCTGTCCGAGACGCCGCCGTGTCGACCACCTACCGCATCGAGAACATGGACTGCCCGAGCGAGGAGAAACTCATCCGCTCGCACCTCGGGGCAGTCGAGGGAATTCAGGACCTCGACTTCGACCTCGCTGAGCGCACCCTGTCGGTGAAACACCTCGCTCAGGCACGCGCGCAGATGGAGCAGGTCCTGGCCTCGATCGGCATGCGCGCCAAGGAGCAGACCTTCGGCCACACGGGGCCGATCGAAGCCGCGGCTGTGATCCCATCCTCGGCCCTGCAGCAGCAACCAACCGCTGCCGTTTCCGCGCCGCCGATCGGCGAGCGGGTGACGTACCGGATCGAGAACATGGATTGCCCGACGGAAGAAGCGCTGATCCGCGACCGGCTGGGCAAGCTGCCGGGTGTGACCGCGCTCGACTTCAATCTGATGCAGCGTGTGCTGGGAGTCCAGCACACGCTGGCGACCTCAGCGCCGATCGAGAAGGCGCTTGCTTCCATTGGAATGCAGGCTGCGCGGCAGGACATGCAGACAGCCACCACGGTACTTCGCATCGCGAAGATGGACTGTCCGACCGAGGAAAGTCTGATCCGCGGCAAGCTGCAAGGCATGCCGGGCGTGCAGGGAATGGATTTCAACCTGATGCAGCGCACGCTCACGGTTCGGCACACACCCGACGCGATCAAGCCGGCAGTCGAAGCCATCGAATCGCTGGGCATGGAAGCCGAGGTCCAGAGGACTGATGAGCCGCGCGATGCCCCGGTGGCCGCGCACAAGACCAATTGGTGGCCGATGGCGGTTTCGGGCGTTGCGGCGGTGGCCGCCGAAGGCGTGTACTGGGTCAACGACGGCAATCATTGGGCCGTGATCGTGCTGGCACTGGTTTCGATCTTCACCGGCGGCCTCAGCACCTACAAGAAGGGCTGGATCGCGCTGAAGAACCTCAACCTGAACATGAACGCCCTGATGGCCATCGCGGTCACCGGCGGCATGGCGATCGGCCACTGGCCGGAGGCCGCCATGGTCATGTTCCTGTTCGCGTTGGCGGAAGTGATCGAGGCGAAGTCGCTGGACCGCGCCCGCAACGCCATTCGGGGGCTGATGGACTTGGCGCCCGAGACCGCGACCGTGCGGCAGGCCGATGGCTCATGGACAGAGCTGCCGGCCAAGGAGGTCGCAAAGGGCGCGGTGGTCCGCGTGCGTCCTGGCGAGCGCATCGCACTGGACGGCCTGATCACCTCGGGTCGATCGGCCATCAACCAGGCGCCCATCACCGGCGAGAGCCTGCCCGTCGAGAAGGCCGAAGGTGACCAGGTCTTCGCCGGAACCATCAATGAGACCGGCTCTTTCGAATACAAGGTGACCGCAGGCGCCAGCGACTCGACGCTCGCGCGCATCATCCATGCCGTGGAGTCCGCGCAGGGCAGCCGTGCGCCCACGCAGCGCTTCGTCGACCAGTTCGCCCGCGTCTACACGCCGGCGGTGTTCGCGGTGTCCGTGCTGGTTGCCGTCGTGCCGCCGCTCGCCTTCGGCGGCGCATGGTTTGACTGGGTCTACAAGGCCCTGGTACTGCTGGTGATCGCCTGCCCCTGCGCTCTGGTCATCTCCACGCCGGTCACCATCGTCAGCGGCTTGGCCGCTGCCGCCCGACGCGGCATCCTGATCAAGGGTGGCGTCTACCTGGAGGGCGGGCGCAAGCTCAAGGCGTTGGCCCTGGACAAGACCGGCACACTCACACATGGCAAGCCCGAGCAGACCGACTTCGTGCCGCTGATCGGCGAGGCGCAGGAAGTTGCCGCCTGGGCCGCAAGCCTCGCGGCACGCTCGGACCATCCTGTGTCTCAGGCCATCGCCCGCAAGGCGAACCGTGACGGCATCGCGCTGCACGAGGTCGACGACTTCGCGGCGCTGCCTGGCCGCGGCGTGCGCGGCCGCGTCGCCGGGCGCATGTTGCACATGGGCAACCACAGGCTCGCCCAGGAGCTGGGCCTGAGCGAAGCGACGCTCCAGGCTCGGCTGGAGACCCTGGAGCGCCAAGGCAAGACAGCGATCCTGCTGATGGACGATGCGACCGTGCTCGGCATTTTTGCAGTGGCCGACACCGTGAAGGAAACCAGCCGTGAGGCGGTGGCCGACCTGCAGGCGCTGGGTGTGCGCACGCTGATGCTGACGGGGGACAACCAGCACACGGCCGCGGCCATCGCTGCCCAGGTCGGAATCTCTGAAGCCCGTGGTGACCAACTGCCCGAAGACAAGCTCAAGACCATCGAAAGCCTGGTCGGCGGCGAGGGCCAGGTGGGCATGGTGGGCGACGGCATCAACGATTCGCCCGCGCTCGCCCGTGCCGACATCGGCTTCGCCATGGGCGCGGCCGGCACCGACACCGCGATCGAAACAGCCGACGTCGCCCTGATGGACGACGACCTGCGCAAGATCCCCGCCTTCATCCGGCTGTCGCGTAGCACTGCGGCGATCCTCACGCAGAACATCGTTCTGGCCCTTGGCATCAAGGCGGTGTTCCTTGCGTTGACGTTCACAGGGCATGCCACCATGTGGATGGCTGTGTTCGCTGACATGGGGGCAAGTCTTTTGGTTGTCGTCAATGGGCTGCGCCTCCTGAAGTTCAAGGCGGCATGAACAATGGATGAACCATCTCTTCGCAAGACGCAGTGGTACTCACTCGCGATCGTTATATTCGCCGGCGATCAGGCAGCTAAGAGCTACATTGACGCGACAACTCCCTTGGGTTGGTCGCACGAGGTGGCGTCATTCTTCAACCTAGTTCACGCTCTCAATCCCGGCGCGGCGTTCAGCTTCCTTGCTGGCGCGGGCGGCTGGCAGCGGTGGTTTTTTCTGGCGATCGCGTTCGCAATATCGGCATGGCTCGCATGGCTGCTCTCCCGGCCGCTGCGCAAAACGGAAGGCCTTTCGTACAGCCTCATTCTGGGCGGCGCATTGGGCAACGCGTTCGACCGCGCCACGCGCGGGCACGTTATCGACTACATCGACTTTCACCTGCACGGCTGGCACTGGCCCGCCTTCAACATCGCTGACATGACCATCGTGGGCGGGGCGATCGCGCTGGTGGCCCAGTCGTTCATGAGCGTGGAGAACCCGGCCGCCACAAAGGAGTCCCAGTGACATTGGGACGATCCGGAAATTCGCAATGCACACGGTGCAGGACACCAATCTGAAGAGAACGGCCCCCAGCATGAGCGGCCGCGGCTTGGCCCTCATGCTAGCGCCCACCGCCGCTTTTGCTGCAACGCCCTGTTGCGATGGCGGCGATTGCTGCAACGACGTCGCAATGCCTTGCTGTGAATAAACAGCACGCAAGCCAGTTGACCTGGCAATTATGAAAGTCCATCACGGCGATGCTGGCCTTTTTCGTTCCAATGAGCCGTCACGGAGAGGTGATGATGAAGCTATGCCGGGATCCTGCAAGCTTTAGGACGGTCTTCTTTACCGCATAGCGATATGCTGATGTCACCCGTTCGCCTCGCCTGGCAAGTACAAGTAGTTCGTCGCGGTTTTCTGGCCGTGTCCGCCCGCTTCGCTGGCCCTTTTGCCCCAAACAAGCGCAATCATGCCTGCGTTACCACCAAAGTTCGCCCCCGCCAGTTGCTGTTCCTAAAGGGCATCAAGCTCAACGCCATCGCCGACCGGCCAGCGTATTTCGCATCGCTGCGTGCCCGTCGGGGCCAGCCCATCGTCATCCTCGCAGAGCTGGGACCGGACGAGGCATTCGCCCTGTGGAAGCAGCATGTACTGGGCGACAGGCCTCGCTGACCCAGTTTCGCCTCATCCTCCTGACAGCCCCGCACTTATTGCGGGGCTTTCTTTTTTCCGCGTTCGCCAATCGGGGCTGTTGCAAATGCCGATTTCCGGCTGACGCGGCTCGCCTCGCGCATGAAGCTGCCCGCATGTGTCGCTGATTCGTCAGCACCATGCCAGCAGCCAGAGTTTCCAGGCTGCCGCGGATTCTTTCCGCGCTACCCGCCAGTCCGCCATCGCATCGAGTCTGCGGACGCGCGTCACCCGTGACGCCGATGCTTTTTTCTCAACCGCGTGCGGGAGCTGCCATCCCGTGAGGGACGAGGCCCCGCTTTTTCCAAGGAGCCCGTCCATGTCCCAGCAAGCCTCTTTCGGCCAGTTGGCCTTGATCCATTGCGGCAAGTTCCTGCCGCTCGAAATCCTGCATAGCGCCGCCGGCCACTACATCGGCACGCGCGATACAGAAGGTCCCGTTTCGCGGGAATCCTGCCAGTACTTCCGCAGCTATGCCGCGGCTCAACGTGCCCTCGAAAGAGGCGGCTGGTCCCAGCTCGCCACACCCTGATCCAACTGGAGGAACCACGTCATGAACCAGCTTTTGCCCCAGGAAGTCGTCGATCAGATCATGCGGGAAGAGCAGCATTTCGCCGCCGCGCCCCAAGCCTTCTTCGAGGTCTGGAAGCGCGGCGTCGAGATCGCAGGCCCGCAATGGTTTGGCGACGGCACGCGCGAAGGCCTGAACCAGGCAAAGAGCAAGTGGGATCTGCGTCCCGACATGCTGCGTGCCAACGACGCACTCGGCGTCCTGAGCAGCGGGGAACGCATGTTCCTGTCCGCCATGTTCAGCTTCTACAACGCGCGCGAGGGCGGTGCCATGCTCAAGCGCTGCCACTTCCAAGGACTGTCGGACTTCGATGGTCTCGATCTGCAACGTCGCCAGGTGATCGCCGACCTGCTGCTGAACTACAGCGGTTGGTGAGCCGGTCCCTGGCACACCTTCATCACTGCGTTCACGGGACCCCATGAGGGACATGCGCCTCGTTCGAGGCCATGTCCCTCGCGTTTTCTCCCCGCCCAGCGCCATCCGGCATCAGGCGGTTTCCCCTGCGGATGCCATCGTCCGCAAGGGCTGGCTCCGTTCATTCATCGAAAGGAGCCTTCATGGCCAACAACTACTACGAAGCCACCGGCGTTCTCGTGCTCGACCGTGTGACGCCCGTCATCCAGGCGCTGTTCGGCGCCTTCGCGCTGGACGAGAGCCACCCCGGCAACGGGCAGGCCTACATCGCCCAGATCGCCGAGACCACCAATCCGCAATGGCCGGACGTGCTCGATGGCCTGGAAGACCTGGCCACGCAACTCGGTATTCCGATGCCGGACGACGAAGGGCTGTCGATCCCGCCGCTGCTCGAACTGCTCGCCGTGCACTTCCGTGCCGATGAGGACGAAGAGCTGGGGAACTTGATCGACCGTCATTCGTTCGAGGACACCGCCGATCTCGACGCATTGTTTCTGATCGCCACCCGGTTCGATGACGGGCACCACCTGACCGCCATCCAGTTCGAGGGCTGCTGGTACTGCAGCAAGCCGCGGCTGTTCGAGTTCGGCGGCAACGGCTGCTACCTGAGCCGCGAGGTCCGCTTCATCAGCTCCTCCTCCCAGGCCCTCCAGCTCGGCGACCAATTGCGCAAGACCATTGTGGCCGCCGACATCGAAGAGGCTTCGGCCCTGATCGCGCTGGAGACCATCAATCTGCTGGCGGGCGTCAGCGACGAGCCATTCCGCATGAATTTGCGCCGGCGCGTCGCCGAGCGATTGGCCCAAACGCCAACGATCAGCGTCACCTGACGCTGTTTCCTTTCTTTCCACCCACCGGGGTCAATTCCCGGTGGCGGGGATTTGCTCCATCATTATTCTGTTGGAGAAATCCCATGTCCCAGAATCCCAATCCCTTTCTACGCGGCTACTGGAATCTGAAAATCGTCCGCACGCTGTCCATCAGCTACGAGGACGGAAGCCCGCATGTTTGGCGAAACATCCACCCGAGCCAGCAGCACCTCTGCGACGCGGCGCTGGTTTCTTCTCCTTGCATCATCACCAGCGACTTCGCGGTGGTCAGGACTGGCACCGAACCTGTCGGCGCCGCACTGATCGCCGAATGCGACGCGGCTGAAGGGGGCAGCGGCGAAGGCATGGTGGGTGCCGTGGTGTACGCGATCCACGGCGACGACTTCGACGGCCGCCCCGTCCACATTGGCGACACCTATTCGGCCGAGGCCGCACGGGAAGTCGTGCAGCGGTTGAGCTTCGAGACCGGCTACTACAGCCGGTGCTGGGAAATCAGCAGCGCGCACATCAGCCGCGAAACCGGCCAGTACCTGGCCAACCTGGCTGACCTCGCGACGCCGGAGGCCTTTTTGTTCATCGCGTTCCGGATTCCCTACAGCCCGGCGATCGGCGTCAAGCTGATCTCCACGCCCTGGACGGACCAGCACCTGCAGGACGTCGAGGGGATCGCCGCCGAGCAGCTTCGGCAGGAGCACCGCAGCAAGGGCATGCCGGACGAGCTGGCACAGATCCTTGAACTGGCCGGCCAGGCCGACGTGCGCATCCTCATCCTCGATGCCGACGCACCCGTGTTGCCGGGCCTATCGCTGGCCGGCGAATAGCTGCCACACACATCCCCGGCCTTCCTTGTCCTCACCGCATGCCGGCCCGGTCTCCCGCCAGAGAGCCGGGCCGGCGCACTTTCACAGGAGCGATCCCATGTTCCCCGACCTCATCACACCCGCATCCGACTTCGAGCACCAACTCGGAGCCTGCGTCAACGCCATGAGCCAGGAAGATGCCATCGGCCAGATCCTGGTATTCGAGCGCATGAGCGGCACGCTGCACATGCGCCATATCGCCAGCGCCGACCTGGTGGACACCGACGTGGACGACTACGAAATGGTCGTCTTCGACGGTGGCAACACAAGCGGCGACACGTGGAAACACGTGTTCTTTCCGCGTCAGCGCGAGCACTACTTCGTGTACCAAGCCTGATTCCTCCAGCCCCTTTCGAGGGGCTTTTTCTTGCCCGCAGCACAGGAAAACGGTTGTGGTGCGGTGCCGTTTCCTGCGGGCAGGCAGACCGCCCCAGGGCCATGCTTGCCCCATGTTCGTCGGCGTTGCCGGCACATGCCCAGGCAGTCGAGACCTTCGAGGCTGCAAGCGCGGGAAACCGTGCTGGTCGTTTCTTCCTACGGACCTACCGCGTCCATCCACGCCACCCACAAGGGACCTCTCCCTTGCGGGCGGGGAATCCCTTGTTTTTCCTCAAGGAGTTTCCCCATGGATCGTTCCCTCATCAAATCCATGATGCCTTCGCTGGTCGCAGGCCATGTGCCCCGCAACGTGCGGTCGTTCAAGTACCGCGTGTTCGATGATCAGCCGCTGTCCTCAACGCTGGGCTTCGCCATCGACCCCCAACCCTTCGACGGCAAGGTGGTCGCCGCGACCGACGATGCCATCGTCGTCAAGCTCAAGCCTTCCGAGTTCGCGGTGCTCGATCCCAGCCTGGTGACCACGGTTCCTGCCGAAGGCGCCAAGGTGCATGTCCAACCCTATGCCCGTCGTCGCTTCGACGGACTGCGCGCGGACACGCCGGAGGTCATCACCGAGGAGACTTCGGACGGCACGCCGTACACCATCACGAGGCACATCCTCGGCTCGGCGCCGGCCAAGCTGCCCATTCCCACGCCGCAGTGCATGGAGTTGGGCCAGCTCATCGAGCAGTTGGAGGAGATGCCGGCCCCCGATCGCTTCCGGCGCATCACCCACATGCTGGTGGATGCCGGTGCCCGCGACTTCACCTGGGTCGATCCCACGCCCTCCAAGATCATCGAGACCCCGCCGGCGATCAGCTTCACGGTCTCGACCGCGAAGTTCGAGGGCCGGGTGACGATCCTCTACGACCGCGGCGGAGACACCTACGTGGTGGAACTGCACCGTCAGAACGGTGAATCGGTCGAACTGGTCGATCGGCACGACGAGGTGTATTTCGACATGCTCGGCGAAGTGCTGGAGAGGCTCATCGACGACGGGCGCTGGCGCCAGATCGACGTGAGCATCCTCGACGCGAAAGCGGCCCGCAAGCGCCAGGCCGTCCCGGCATGACGCCCCGCAGCGAAACCGGGCGGTCCTGCGGCTGACCCGAGGCATCCGCCACGGCGTTCCAGCCGTTCCGGCCGCGTGCACTACAGGCCCTTCATCCCATCGGATGGAGGCCTTTCTCATTCTTCCACACAGGAGATTTCATCCATGTCACTGCGATTCAAAGGCGCTGACCTGCGCCCCGTGCTGACCGAAGCCATCGCCAATCAGGGGTCGTCTCAGAAAACGGAAAAAAATCGTACGCTAAGAGCCGAAGTGGGCCCTTTAGCAGCAATGCAAAGCTGCGATCAACGGGCAGGAAACATTGCCATGGTGCGCGTTGCACTCTCTCACTAGCGTCGACAGGGCCTCTTCCATCCGCGTGAGGTCCGCCATGCGTGCGCGCACATCGGCCAGCCGGTGAGCAGCCAGTTCGGCCGCCTCGCTGCAATGGGTGCCGTCCTCCAGTTTCAGGAGCTGGCCGACTTCATCCAGGCTGAATCCCAGGCGCTGGGCTGACTTCACGAACTTCACCCGCGCCACGTCCGCCTGCCCGTAGCGGCGGATGCGACCGTAGGGCCGCTCCGGCTGGGGTAGCAAGCCCTTGAGCTGATAGAAGCGGATCGTCTCCACGTTGACCCGGGCTGCCTTGGCGAAGGCCCCGATGGTCAGATTCTCTTGAGCGTTCTCCATGGCGCTTGACTCCGTAGTTGACTACGGAAGTAACGTTACAGCATCAAGCGAAGTCCCGGAAGGAGAACCTTATGTCGGAACCCAAGAACGGCTGCGGCGCACTGGCGACCGGCGGCGTCGCGGCCGTCCTCGCCTCGGCCTGCTGCCTCGGCCCCCTTGTCCTGGTCGCGCTCGGCTTCTCTGGCGCGTGGATCGGCAACCTGACCGTGCTGGAGCCGTATCGGCCGATCTTCATCGGCGCAGCGCTCATCGCGCTGTTCTTCGCCTGGCGCAGCATCTTCCGACCAGCCCATGCCTGCAAGCCCGGCGACGTTTGCGCCGTGCCCCAAGTGCGGACTGCCTACAAGGTGATCTTCTGGATCGTGGCCGCCCTGGTTCTGGTTGCCCTCGCGTTTCCCTACGTCCTGCCGCTGTTCTACTGAAAGGAGATCACCATGAAGAAACTCACCACCCTCACCACCCTCATCGCCCTGGCCGCCGCTCTAAGCGCGCCCGCCTGGGCTGCCACCAAGACCGTCACCCTGTCGGTGCCCGGCATGACCTGCGCCGCGTGCCCGATCACGGTCAAGACGGCTCTGTCCAAGGTCGCCGGCGTCGAGAAGGCCGAAGTCAGCTTCGAGAAGCGGGAGGCCGTCGTCACCTTCGACGAGGCCAAGACCAATGCCGACGCCTTGACCAAGGCCACCGCAAACGCGGGTTACCCGTCCAGCGTCAAGCAGTGAGGGCGTAATCATGGCCGAGGCGATCACCCTCCACATCGAAGGCATGACCTGCACGTCGTGCGCCGAGCACGTCCAGCAGGCTTTGACGAACGTGCCCGGCGTGCGCGCGGCCTCGGTGTCCTATCCGCAGCGGCAGGCCGAAATCGAGGCGGATGCAGGCGTGAGCGTGGCCCCGCTGGTTGCCGCAGTGGCCACGCTCGGCTATCGCGCACGGCTTACCGACACGCCGAACAAGCCTGCCGGCCTGCTAGACAAGGCGCTGGGCTGGCTCGGTGGCGAAACGAAGCATGTTGGCGGTGAACAAGCGCTGCACGTGGCTGTGATAGGCAGCGGCGGCGCGGCGATGGCGGCTGCCTTGAAGGCCGTGGAGCAAGGCGCCCGCGTCACGCTGATCGAGCGCGGCACCATCGGCGGCACCTGCGTCAATGTCGGCTGCGTGCCGTCCAAGATCATGATCCGCGCCGCGCACATCGTCCACCTGCGCCGCGAAAGCCCGTTCGATGCTGGCCTGCCGGCCGCAGCGCCCGCTGTACTGCGCGAGCGGCTGCTGGCCCAGCAACAAGGCCGCGTCGAGGAGCTGCGCCATGCCAAGTACGAAGGCATCCTGGCAAGCACTCCGGCCATCACCGTGCTGCGCGGCGAGGCCCGGTTCAGGGACACGCGCACGCTGACCGTGGCGACCGCTGACGGCGGCACGCACGAGGTGAACTTCGACCGCTGCCTGATTGCCACCGGCGCGAGCCCGGCGCTTCCGCCAATCCCGGGCCTTGCGGACACACCCCACTGGACCTCCACCGAGGCGCTGGAAAGCAGCTCGCTCCCCGAGCGGCTGGCCGTGATTGGTTCCTCCGTGGTGGCGGTCGAGTTGGCGCAAGCCTTCGCCCGGCTGGGCAGCCAGGTCACGATCCTGGCGCGCAGCACGCTGTTCTTCCGAGAAGACCCGGCCATCGGGGAAGCCGTAACAGACGCCTTCCGCGCCGAGGGCATCGAGGTGCTGGACCACACCCAGGCGAGCCACGTTGCCTATGCGGGCGGGGAATTCGTGCTCACCACCGGGCAGGGGGAAGTGCGCGCCGACAAGCTGCTGGTCGCCACCGGTCGCGCGCCGAACACGCGCAGCCTGAACCTTGAAGCGGCAGGCGTCGAAGTCAATGCGCAGGGAGCCATCGTCATCGACCGCGCCATGCGCACGAGCGCACCGCACATCTTTGCTGCCGGCGACTGCACCGACCAGCCGCAGTTCGTCTATGTGGCGGCGGCGGCCGGCACGCGCGCCGCGATCAACATGACCGGCGGCGACGCGGCGCTGGACCTGACGGCGATGCCGGCGGTGGTGTTCACCGATCCGCAGGTGGCGACCGTGGGCTACAGCGAGGCGGAAGCGCACCACGACGGCATCGAGACCGACAGCCGGCTGCTGACGCTCGACAACGTGCCGAGGGCGCTCGCCAACTTCGACACGCGCGGCTTCATCAAGCTGGTGGCGGAAGCTGGCTCAGGGCGGCTGATCGGCGTACAGGCGGTCGCGCCGGAAGCGGGCGAACTGATCCAGACGGCCGCGCTGGCGATCCGCCACCGGATGACCGTGCAGGAGCTGGCCGACCAGTTGTTCCCCTACCTGACCATGGTCGAGGGACTGAAGCTCGCGGCGCAGACCTTCAACAAGGACGTGAAGCAACTGTCCTGTTGCGCCGGATGAGGAAAAGGGAGGTGTTCGATGAACGCCTACAGCCGCGCCAACCGCCGCATCTACGCGGCCTTGTCCGATCCCCTGTCGGCCACCCACCGGCACCGCCTCGACGATCTGCTCAAGCGCCACGACAACGGCAAGACGACCTGGCTGGCCTGGCTGCGCCAGTCGCCCGTCAAGCCGAACTCGCGCCACATACTCGAACACATCGAGCGCCTCAAAGCCTGGCAGGCGCTCGACCTGCCTTCCGGCATCGAGCGGTCGGTGCACCAGAACCGCCTGCTCAAGATCGCCCGCGAAGGCGGCCAGATGACGCCCGCCGATCTGGCCAAGTTCGAGGCACAGCGCCGCTACGCGACCCTGGTGCGCTCGCCATCGAGGGCATGGCCACCGTCACCGACGAAATCATCGACCTGCACGACCGCATCCTGGGCAAGCTGTTCAACGCTGCCAAGCACAAGCATCAGCAGCAGTTCCAGGCGTCCGGCAAGGCGATCAACGCCAAGGTGCGGCTGGCCACCTCGATCAAGCAGGGCACGGTGACGGCCTCGCTGATGCTCAGGAAACTCGGCAGCTACCCGCGCCAGAACGGCCTGGCCGTGGCGCTGCGCGAGCTGGGCCGCATCGAGCGAACGCTGTTCATCCTGGACTGGCTGCAAAGCGTCGAGCTGCGCCGCCGCGTGCATGCCGGACTGAACAAGGGCGAAGCCCGCAACGCGCTAGCCCGCGCCGTGTTCTTCAACCGGCTGGGCGAAATCCGCGACCGCAGTTTCGAGCAGCAGCGCTACCGGGCCAGCGGCCTCAACCTGGTGACGGCGGCCATAGTGTTGTGGAACACGGTCTATCTGGAACGGGCCTCAAACGCCTTACGCGGTCACGGCCAGACTGTCGATGACGCCCTGTTGCAGTACCTGTCGCCGCTGGGCTGGGAGCACATCAACCTGACCGGCGATTACCTCTGGCGCAGCAGCGCCAAGATCGGCGCGGGCAAGTTCAGGCCGCTACGACCGCTGCAACCGGCTTAGCGTACGATTTTTTCCGTTTTCTGAGACGTCCCCAATCAGTGCCGCATTGTCCTGGTCAAGGATCAGGGCGTGTACTTCCTCGCCGAGCGTGGGGAGCGTCGCCCGGATGGGCGCCAGGCACTGCTCGCCTACGCCGTCGGATGCAACCCGGACACCGACCCGTTCGATGACTGGTGGCACCTCGCCGGCCGCGAGCTGGGCGGCGATGACTTCGCGGAGTATTTCGACCCGAAGGACGGCCTGTTCACGCGCCTCCAGCACTCGGCGGACGATCTCGTGCTTTCCGCCACCGCCACGCACCTGTCCTTAGCAGTGGTGCCTCCCGCCTGACGCGGCAACCGCCTCGCAGCCCCCGCATCGGGGGCCTTCTTTTGTTCGCACCGCCGCCATCGCCGCGCGTGCGCGTTTGTCTCCAGCCGCCGAGGCACGCCCCGCCGGCCACAACGCCGGCATGCCACCGGAGACAACCGCATGAACACGCCATCGACCTCGCCGAGGCTGCACCTCCTACCGGTGTCGCTGCGCACGGCCAATGCATTCGTTCTGTCGCACCATCGCCACCACCGCCCGGTCCAGGGCGCGAAGTTCGCCCTGGCCGTCACGCTGAGCGACAGCGACCTGATCCACGGCGTGGCCATTGTCGGCCGCCCGGTCGCGCGGCACCTGGACGCTGGAAGTCACGCGGCTGTGCACCGACGGCACACCCAGCGCCTGCAGCAAGCTCTACGGCGCGGCCTGGCAGGCGGCAAGGGCGCTGGGCTACATACGCCTGCTCACCTACACCATGCCCGACGAAGGTGGCGCCAGCCTGCGCGCCGCCGGCTGGCGGCTGATCGGCGCGCGCGGTGGCGGCGCCTGGAGCCGTCCCGGCCGTCCGCGCGCCGATACCCCCGAGCACCTGCGCGGCGCCAAGTGCCTGTGACAGGCGCCGGGTGGCGCGGACAAAGGGAAGCGCCCGGGTGCCGATTGATTGCTGCCGCGCGCGCGAGGCCCCGCCATGCTGGCCCCATGCCTGCTGACGTCGTCAGCGACATGCCAGGCAACCATCGGTCTTCGAGGTTGCGGCGCAGTTCCCACTGCGTGACCGAGCCAGCTCGCACCGCATCCTTCCGCGAGCGGCCACCAGCCTCTGGTGGCGGATGCTTTCGCCTTATCAACCCACCGCGGGGTCACGCACCTTCCCCGCATGCGTGGGCCGGTGTGTCTCCGCTTCATCCCAATGGAGATTCACCATGAACACCACGTCCAACGAGAAATCGTATTTCGACCTCCACACCTCGGGCATCGGCTACATCCAGCGTGTCCGTGAAGTGCCCGTCCGGGGCGGCCGCCGTGCGCAGCCTTTCCTGGCATGCACCATCGCCGCGCTGGTCGGCCCCGCCCGGGACCCCAGCTACCGCTACTTCGACGTCAAGGTCTCGGGTGCCGAGGCCAAGAAGCTCGTTCAGCGCTACATCGGCGTTGACGATCCCCAGCAGCGCCCGCTGGTGCGCTTTCGCCTCGGTGACCTGTGGGGCGATGTGTACATCCGCGACAAGGGTGAGCAGAAGGGTCAGGCCGCCGCGTCCCTCAAGGCGCGACTGCTCAAGGCCGAACTGATCGACCGGGCCGAACTGGCCTCGATCGAGCAGCACGAGTTGATCACCCGCGGCATCGGCTATCTCAATCGTGTGAAGGACGTCACCCCAAAAGCTGGCGACTCGTTCCTCTCTTGCACCGTCGCGGCACTGGCCGGGCCTGTCGATGAACCGGAGTATCGGTACTTCGACACCATCGTCGCCACCCCGGAAGCCGAGCACCTGGTTCGCCGGTGCGTTCAGGCCGTCGAGGGTGACCGCAAGGTGCTGATCGCCTTCCGTCTGAACGACATGAAGATCGATCCGTACATCCGCACCAAGGGTGAGCACGCCGGGGAACCGGCCGCCAGCCTGGAATCGACGCTGGTCCACATCGGTCTCATCAAGATCGACGGCACCCAGGTCTATCCGACGAGCCAGGCGCAAGCCGAGGCGCCGCCGGCCGAAGACGCATCCGCGTCCGAAGCCGACGATGCCATCGACACGGCCACCGAGCCCGCCGAGCGCGAGCCCGAGGCGCAAGTCCAGGAGCAGGAGCCGGCATTGGCTGCTTCGTTCTGATCCGGCACGGCCTCTCACGGGGCCTTGTCGCTTTTCCTCCCCACGTACGCCGCGTCCCCAGGACGCGTGCTTGCGCATTTCATCCCCCGAGTTCCGCGTGGTCTCACGGCCACGCGGTTGTCGAATTTCTCAAAGGAGATCAGCCATGTCTCTGGTATCCCGCTTTGCTCAGCAATCCCCGATCCTGCGCTCTGATCGCCCACTCTCGGACGACCGCATTCGTGCCGTCGTTCCGTCGATCTTCGCCGACGCTCCACATGGGAGCCGGTCCGATCGGTATGCCTACATACCGACCTCGACCGTGCTGACCAAGCTGCGCCAGGAGGGCTTCGAGCCCTTCATGGTGTGTCAGACGCGCGTGCGCAACGAAGACCGGCGCGAGTACACGAAGCACCTCATCCGACTTCGCCATGCAAGCCAGATCAACGGCGACGAGGCGAACGAGATCATCCTGCTCAACAGCCATGACGGCACGAGCAGCTATCAGATGCTCGCCGGCATGTTCCGGTTCGTCTGCCACAACGGCCTGGTTTGCGGTGACACCACCGCAGACATCCGCGTTCCCCACAAGGGCGACGTGGCCAGCCAGGTGATCGAAGGTGCCTACGGAGTCCTCGAAGGTTTCGAGCGCGTGCAGAACGCGCGCGATGCGATGCGCACCATCACCCTCGATGAGGGCGAAGCGGAGGTCTTTGCGAACTCTGCGCTCGCACTCAAGTACGACGATCCGGCCAAGTCCACGCCTGTCACCGAGAGCCAACTGCTGGCCCCTCGGCGATGGGACGACCGCAAGAACGACCTGTGGGCCGTCTTCAACCGCGTCCAGGAGAACCTAGTCAAAGGGGGCCTGAACGGACGCACGGCCAACGGCCGCAATCAGCGCACCCGTCCGGTGCAAGGCATCGACCAGAACCTGCGCCTGAACCGGGCGTTGTGGCTGCTGGCCGAAGGCATGCGCCAGCTCAAGGCGTGATGCCACGCGGACCTCGCCCACCTCGGGCGAGGCCATTTCCTCTCATCCACCGGGTGCCGTCGGCGGCCCGTCATTCATCATCAGGAGAACCATCATGGCAACCCCATCGGCTTCCGAGAAATCTGTTGCGCCCATCGTCGTCCCCGGCCAGCTCACGCTGCGTACCATCCGCGGCAAGAACGGCCCGTTCACGGTTGGCCGCCTCGCGACGCACCTCGGTACTTTCGAGGTCAAAGACCCGGAGCTGGAGCAGTACCCCGAAGGCAAGTACGACGGGGAATTCATCATCAGGTACATCTTCCCGAAGTCCTATCCGGTCGGCGGCGGCATGCGGTTCGAGATCCGTGCCAGCCTCGACGGCATGACGCTCAACGGCATCGACAAACTCAGCCGCGACGAAGCCCGCAGCTTCGCCACCCAGGACGTCGATCCGCTCGATGAAGAGCAAGGGGCGCAGCCTGCGGCAACGCCGGCCAAGCCCACCAAAGCGTCCAGGCCCGCCAAGCCCGCACCCGTGCAGGCGTCCGCGGACCCGCTGGTCGATACCACGCCCTTCGGCGTGGATGCGCCACCGCCTGCTACGGCCGCTGCCCCCGGCAGCACCGAAGACGGTGACGCCGCGCTCTTCGGCCTGCTGTGGCCGCTGGGCGAGTCCGTGAAACTGGATTCGACCATCGACCGCCGCACCCTGCGCGCGCAGATCGCCCGCCTGGGCGAGCTGGGCTACGCGCTGGACTTCAAGACGCAGGAGTGGAGCCGCCAGGCCGAACCAAAACCTGCGTGATCGCAGACGCCGCATGCGCGGTGTTCTTCATCCACCCGCCGGGGTTCCTTTCCCATGCGGGGGAGGCCCTGGCCATTTTCTGGAGGTCTCCATCATGTCCACCATCGCTTGCGATACCCCGCGTTCAACGCTGGATGAACCCGCGTGGCGGGACCTTTGCAAAGCGGCCGCCGCACACGCCCAGCGCGGTTGCGGCTTGTCCTACGACCACTACGTGACGCTCTTCAGTTCGGCGATCGACGCACAGGCCAATCGTTTGCCGGATGAGCAACGTGCTCAGGCTCTCGAAATCGCGGCCCAGGAATGGGACTACGCAACACCTGCCGAACGGCAGGAAACCCAGGACTGGAATGCGGAGCATGGCTATTGCTCGCACGGGATCGAGTTCGGCTACTGCCCGGCCGGTTGTGATCGAGACGATGACGACTGGGATTGAGGGCGACGCATAGGTTCCTTCGCCGCAGATGCGGCATTCCATCACCCGCTGGGGGTTCTTCCCCACGGGGAGGCCTTCAGCTCAACTTTTCGAGGAGGCCTCTCATGGGCTGGTATTTCTCAAACCAATCGCGGTCCGAACTGATCGCGGAACTGATCGCACCGCAAGAGACCGAGCGCGCCAGCGTCAAGGTCATCGCTCACACCCTGCGCGGCAACGTGCTGTGGTCCGTCGCCGAAGTGACCGCCAAGGTCGAAGGCGTGCATCGTGATCTCGCACCGGGCCAGTCCCTGCGCTACATCCGCTGCGATCTGCTTGAACGAAGCGGCGGCCAGTGGGGCTACAAGTCCTTGGACGAGTCCATGCACCCGTACTACTACACGTGCCCGCTGTCCTATCTGGACCTCGCACCGGAGCAGTCCGCCGACTGGCGTGCAGGCGTTCGCGCCTACCACGCCCGGCGGCGCACACCCACGGCATCCGCGGCATCCGCCGCGGCGTCGATGGCCTGAGCCAGGAGGAACCGACATGGACCCGATCCTGGCAACGCTTCCGCCCTCGTTGCTGGCACTCGTTGAAGGGAGTTTGTCCAACGACGAAGTGTCCTCCGACGAGGAAATGCTGGCGTACTTCATCGACAACGGCCTCACCGAGGACCAGGCACGGCAGGCACTGACCTACCGCGACCAGTACCTCAACAACATCTACCTGGAAGGCTTCACGCCGATCACTTCGGCGGACGAGCCGCTTCACTTCAACCCGCACACCCGGCAGTTCGAGCCGGACTGAGCGGTTTTCTTCCACCCCCTGGGGCAGTACTTGCCCCAGCGGGCGGTGCTGTTCCCGTTCATCCGAGGACACCACCATGCCCGCAAACACTTCTTCCACGCTGTACCGCATCGACGAATGCCCGGACGTGATGGCCGACGCCTGCGTCGGCGATGACCAGGGCAACCTGATCTTCCTGTCCATCTGGGCGCGGGACACCGCCGTCCAGCAGTTCCTCGCTCGCCTGACCCTCGGGCGCGACGAGCAGGGACTGGACCAGTTCCACGTCATCACCGACCAGGGCGGCAGCGTCCCGGTATTCATCGGCAACGTCGATCGCCTGGAAAAGCGCATCACGCGCGCGTACCGGCGGACGCTGTTCGGCTCGCTGTCCAACGTGTGGCTGTTCGACCGGCGCTGCGTCAAGCCCGACAAGGCCAACGCCAGCGCATTGGCACTGCTGCCACGCGACAGCGCCCACAGGCTTGACCGCCTGTGGATGCTGGTGCGGGACACCTGCCCGTTGCCGCTGCTCGATCACTGGCGCGAGACCGTGCTGGAACTGCTGCAAACCCGCGAGATGCTGGCCCGCCTTCCGTTCGCCCTCGGGCCGCTGGAAGGCCATCGGCTCGCCATCGACGTGCCGGCGCTGACCCTGGCGCTCGGCTCCCTGATCCGCAGCGACGCGCTCACCGCCTATCCGTATCCGGCCAAGATTTGGACGCCGGAAGCGGTAGCGGCTTGACCCACCCTCGGAGGCACGCCTTGGCGTACTTCCGTGTTTCATCCCCGCCAACCAGGAGACTTCCATGGCCCTCATGTTCCCGCGGCTCGCCCGCAATTTCGTCAAGAACGGATATTTCCCGACCGACGAACCCACGCTCGAAAGAGCGCTCAACGCACTGATGCCCAGCGACGGGCCGATGTGCATCCTCGATCCCTGCGCCGGCGAAGGCGTGGCGATCGCCGAAGCCGCCCATGCCCTCGGGCGCGAGCAGGCAAAGGCGTTCGCCGTCGAGTTCGACGCGGAGCGGGCGCGCCATGCCCGCGGCCTGGTCGATCACTGCCTGCACGCGGACCTGATGGACACGATGGTCTCCAAGCAGTCCTTCGGGCTGCTCTGGCTCAACCCGCCGTATGGGGACCTGTCCAAGGACGTCAACGGCAACATCGGCTATCAGGGCCAGGGCCGTGCCCGCCTTGAAAAGCTGTTCTACCAGCGCACGCTCTCGCTGCTGCAATACGGCGGCGTGCTGGTTTTCATCGTCCCCGGCTACGTGCTCGACGCGGAGTTGGTCGGCTGGCTGACGCGCCACTACACGGACCTGCGCATCTACCGAGCGGTGGAGACGCAGTTCAAGCAGGTGGTGATCTTCGGACGCCGGGTGCGCCAGCGCGAGCAGGTGCCCGATGGCGTCAAGGCCGTGCGCAATCTGCTGTTGCAGGTAGGGCAAGGCGAAGTCGAAGCCGAGGAACTGCCGAGCGAGTGGCCGTTCCTGCCGTACATCGTCCCCGCCAGCCCGGCCGAGCCAGAGCATTTCTTCCGCGTGACGATGGAGCCCGAGCAGTTCGCCGATGAGGTTGGCAGGCTGCAAGGCTTGTGGCCATCGCAGGACACGCACCTGGGGGCTGCGCAGCAATCGCTGCGTCCACCGGCGCGGGCCTTGTCCCGCTGGCATCTCGCCCTGGCTCTGGCCGCGGGTGCGATCTCGGGGGTTGTGCGCTCCAAGACCGGGCGCGTGCTCGTCGTCAAAGGTGACACCCACAAGGACAAGACGCTCCAGCGGGAGTTCACCGAACGCGAAGACGGCTCCATCGCCGAGACCCGCATCCTCACCGACAAGTTCGTTCCCGTCATCCGCGCGTGGGACATGACACCTGGCTCCGCGACACGGGGCGAGGTGTTGACCATTCGCTGATCCACCGGACGCGCTGCCGTCCTGCTGTACCAACTCGAAGGAGAAACACCATGATCCCCAATCCGTTCAAGCGGCCTGCGCCGCACAAGCAACCGTTGTTCGCACCGAGTACGTTGAAGTTGAGCGAGAAGGTGCATTGGCTGGCCCGGCGAGGCCTGATCGACCCCTTGGCCTATGTCCAGCGCCATGTGCGCGGGGACTGGGGCGAGATCGATGAGGCCACACGCCAAGCCAACGACGTGGCGATCCAACAGGACAACCTAATGATCTCGCAGTTCAGGATCACGCCGGACCTGGCGCTGATCGTCAAGACCAGCGAGGACCACCAGACCACGGTGGTCCAGCTTCCCGAAGAGCGGGACCTGATCTGAGGCCCCACATCGTCATCCTCATCCACCTGACGGAGCCACTTCACTCCGGCAGGGGTGTCGTGGCTCAATGACTCATCAAGGAGGAGCCCATGGCATCGCATCGCATCGAAACCTACTGCCAGCGGCTGGCGTTCCCCATCGGGGCGCTCATCTTCAGCAGAGGTGTAGACCGCCTGGTCCGCGCGGGTCGCCTGGACCCGATCCCGTACTTCAGGCGCCACACCCGTGGCGACTGGGGCGACGTCAACATCCAGCAATGGCAGACGAACAGCAGCGCGCTTCAATCGGGCGCGTCGCTGGAATCGCACTACGTGATCCATCCGGGGCTCGCCATTCGCATCGTCACCGATTCGCAGCGCTGCGCAACCGTCATCGTGCTTCCGTCCGAAGACTGAGCACGGTTCACCTGCGGGCCGCCCAGGCCAGCACCTTCAACCACCCTCAGCCACGCGTCGATTCTCTTCCCACCACGGGGCATGCCATTGCCCCGCTGGGGGTGGTGCATGCCCCATTTTTCTTTGGAGCATCACCATGTCCCTCGATCTCGAAACCACTGCCGCTGAATCCGCGCCCGTACAGGGCGAACTGCTCGACGCGGAATCTTCCCCTCTGACCCTGAGCCTTCAGGATTTTGTCGGCGAGTTCGGCGACGAA
This sequence comes from Stenotrophomonas sp. STK17_22, assembly GCF_051983905.1. Taxonomy (NCBI): domain Bacteria; kingdom Pseudomonadati; phylum Pseudomonadota; class Gammaproteobacteria; order Lysobacterales; family Lysobacteraceae; genus Stenotrophomonas; species Stenotrophomonas sp. STK17_22. The sequence continues at coordinate 1,674,892 of NZ_CP197010.1, read as the reverse complement.
CTACTCGACGCCCTCAACAGCGCTAATCCGCCGGTCTATACCGGCCAACCGCAGGCGCACCGGCAACTGGTGGTCGCCAGCCTCAAGCGCAAGCTGTTCCCAGCCCAGGCCGAAGTCGTCCACGCCGCCGCCGAGCTGCTGATCGACCGTGGCGAACGTGCTGCGATCGTCAATGGCGAGATGGGCTGCGGCAAGACGACCGTCGGCATTGCCACGGCCGCCGTGCTCAACGCCGAAGGCTATCGCCGCACTCTGGTGCTGTCGCCGCCCCACCTGGTTTACAAGTGGCGGCGCGAGATCCAGGAGACGGTGGCCGGTGCCAAGGTGTGGGTACTCAACGGGCCGGATACGCTCGTCAAGCTCATCAAGCTGCGCGAGCAGTTGGGCGTGCAGCCCACGGGCCAGGAGTTCTTCGTCCTGGGGCGCGTCAGGATGCGGATGGGCTTTCACTGGAAGCCTGTCTTCACCACGCGGCGCACCCGCCACGGCGACGTGGCGGCCTGCCCGGACTGCGGCACGGTCATCACCGACCTCGACGGCGAGCCGGTCAACCCGATCGCGCTCCAAGCCGAGGAGTGCCGCAGGAAGTGCGGCCACTGCGCCGCGCCCCTGTGGACACTGATCCGCCCGCGCAGTCTGTCCGGCAGCGACCAGTCCTCGGCCGTGCTCAAAGCCTTAAAGCGCATACCGACCATCGGAGAGGTCACCGCGCAGAAGCTGATGCAAAAGTTCGGTGACGGGTTCCTGGCGTCGATGCTCGGCGACAACATCCATGAGTTCATCAACCTCATGGATGGCAACGGCGAGCTGGTGTTTTCCGACCGTCAGGCCACGCGCATGGAACGTGCGATGGCCAACATGGAGTTCGGCTTTGGCGAGGGCGGCTATCAGCCGTCCGAGTTCATCAAACGCTACCTGCCGCAAGGCACGTTCGACCTGCTCATCGCCGATGAGGCACATGAGTACAAGAACGGGGGCAGTGCCCAGGGCCAGGCCATGGGCGTGCTGGCGGCGAAGGCTCGCAAGACCTTGCTGCTGACCGGCACGTTGATGGGCGGCTACGGGGACGACCTGTTCCACCTGCTGTTCCGAGCCCTTCCGGGGCGGATGATCGAAGACGGCTACCGCCCGACCACGAGCGGCAGCATGACCTCGGCTGCGATGGCGTTCATGCGCGATCACGGGGTGTTGAAGGACATCTACTCCGAGAGCACCGGCACGGCGCACAAGACGGCCAAGGGCACCAAGGTATCGGTGCGCACGGTCAAGGCCCCGGGGTTTGGCCCCAAGGGCGTGCTGCGCTGCATCCTGCCGTTCACGATCTTTCTCAAGCTCAAGGACATCGGTGGCAACGTCCTGCCGCCGTATGACGAGGAGTTCCGTGAAGTCGCGATGGACACGGCGCAAGCCGCGGCCTACCGCGATCTGGCGGGTCGGCTGACCGCGGAGCTGAAACAGGCTCTGGCGCGACGCGATACGACCTTGCTGGGTGTGGTCCTCAACGTGCTGCTGGCCTGGCCGGATTGCTGCTTCCGGTCGGAGACCGTGGTGCATCCGCGCACGCGCAACACCTTGGCGTTTGTCCCGGCTCAGTTCAACGAGTTCGAGATCAGCCCCAAGGAGCGTGAGCTGATCGACATCTGCAAAGCGGAGAAGGCGCAGGGCCGCAAGGTTCTGGCCTACACGGTCTATACCGGCACGCGGGACACCACGTCGCGCCTGAAGGTGCTGCTGGAGCAAGAAGGCTTCAAGGTGGCGGTGCTGCGCGCAAGCGTGGATGCCAGCCGCCGCGAAGACTGGATCGCTGAGCAACTGGATCGTGGCATCGACGTGCTCATCACCAATCCCGAGCTGGTCAAGACGGGATTGGACTTGCTGGAGTTTCCGACGATCGTGTTCATGCAGTCGGGCTACAACGTGTACTCGCTCCAGCAGGCGGCACGCCGCTCCTGGCGCATCGGGCAGAAGTTGCCGGTGCGCGTGATCTACCTCGGCTACGCCGGTTCTTCGCAGATGACCTGCCTGGAACTGATGGCCAAGAAGATCATGGTCTCGCAGTCCACCTCGGGCGACGTGCCCGAATCGGGGCTGGATGTCCTGAACCAGGATGGTGATTCCGTCGAGGTCGCACTGGCCCGGCAACTGGTCGCCGCCTGAACTTCACGCAATGCCGACGACCGAGAGGTCGTCGGCTCTTTTTTCAGCGCCTCGCAGCGTCAAATTGCACCTTGCCGTACACGCCTGGACAGTGATTCAGCGCTTTCCTTGCGCTCGCTGTAACGATCCACCAGATACGGCGCCACGTCGCGCGTGAGCAGCGTGAACTTCATCAGTTCTTCCATCACGTCCACCACGCGGTCGTAGTAGGCCGAGGGCTTCATGCGTCCGGCCTCGTCGAACTCCTGGTACGCCTTGGCGACCGAGGACTGGTTCGGGATGGTCAGCATCCGCATCCAGCGGCCCAGCACGCGCATCTGGTTGACGGCGTTGAACGACTGCGAGCCGCCCGATACCTGCATCACCGCCAGCGTCTTGCCCTGGGTCGGGCGCACCGCGCCGACCGACAGCGGAATCCAGTCGATTTGGGTCTTCATCAGGCCGGTCATCGCGCCGTGGCGCTCCGGCGAACTCCACACCATGCCCTCGGCCCATTGCACCAGTTCGTGCAGTTCCTTGACCTTCGGGTGATCGGCCGGCGCATCGTCCACCAGAGGCAGCCCGGACGGATTGAACAATCGGGTCTCGCCGCCCAGCGCCCGCAAGATGCGTGCGGCTTCTTCGGCTGCGAGGCGGCTGAACGAGCGTTCGCGCAGCGAACCATAGAGCAGCAGGAAGCGCGGCGCGTGCGTGGCCCGTGCCGGCGCGAACAGATGTTCGGTGTCCGGTTGCTGGAACAGCGCCGTGTCGATGTTCGGCAGGTCGAGACGAGATTCAGACACGGCGGCCGTCCTGATCGACCACCGGCTCGCCGTCTTCCTTGTTGAACGCGCCGCGCTGCGGCTGCGGCAGCAGGTCGAGCACGGCTTCCGAAGGCCGGCACAGGCGCGTGCCTAGCGGCGTGACCACGATAGGCCGGTTGATGAGGATGGGATGCTGGAGCATGAAGCCGATCAGGTCGTCGTCGCTCCACTTCGGGTTGCCCAGGTCGAGGTCGGCATAGGGCGTGCCTTTCTCGCGCAGCACGTCTCGCACCGGCACGCCCATCGCCGCGATCAGCGCCTGGAGCGTGTCGCGGTCGGGCGGCGTTTTCAGGTACTCGATGATGGTCGGTTCCTCGCCGCTGTTGCGGATCAGGCCCAGCACGTTGCGCGAGGTGCCGCAGGCTGGGTTGTGGTAGATCGTGATGGTGCTCATGGATGCCTCTTAGAGGTTACGAAGTGGTCGCGCGGCGTTCGTACCAGCCGCGTGAGCGATTGACCACGCGCACCACCAGCAGCATGACCGGCACCTCGATGAGCACGCCGACCACTGTTGCGAGTGCTGCGCCGGAATGGAAGCCGAACAGGCTGATGGCGGCGGCCACGGCCAGCTCGAAGAAGTTGCTGGCACCAATCAACGCGGATGGCCCAGCGACGCAGTGCTTTTCGCCCACCTGGCGGTTGAGCCAGTACGCCAGACCGGAATTGAAGAACACCTGGATCAGGATCGGCACCGCCAGCATGGCGATCACCAGCGGCTGCCGGATGATGGCCTCGCCCTGGAAGGCGAACAGCAGCACCAGCGTCAGCAACAGCGCGGCGATGGACAATGGGCCGATGCGTTCCAGTGCCCTGTCGAACACGGCCTGCCCCTTGCGCAGCAGCGCCCGGCGCCAGAGCTGGGCCAGGATGACCGGAATGACGATGTACAAACCCACCGACACCAGCAAGGTGTCCCACGGCACCGTGATCGACGACAGGCCCAGCAGCAGGCCGACGATGGGTGCGAAGGCGAACACCATGATGGTGTCGTTCAAGGCCACTTGCGACAGCGTAAATACCGGATCACCGCCAGTCAGCCGACTCCAAACGAAAACCATTGCGGTACACGGTGCAGCAGCCAGCAGGATCAGGCCGGCGATATAGCTGTCGAGCTGATCGGCGGGCAGCCAGTCGGCAAAGACGTGGCGGATGAAGATCCACGCCAGCAACGCCATTGAGAACGGCTTGACGGCCCAATTGATGAACAGCGTGACCCCCATGCCCCGCCAATGCTGGCGCACCTGGCCAAGCGCGGCGAAGTCCACCTTCAGCAGCATGGGGATGATCATTACCCAGATCAGCAGGCCGACCGGCAGGTTGACCTTGGCAATCTCCATGCGGCCGATGGCCTGGAATGCGGCGGGCGCGAACTGGCCCAGAGCGATCCCCGCGATGATGCACACCGCCACCCATAGCGTCAGGTAACGCTCAAAGCCGCTCATGGCGGAGTTTGCTGGCGCGGGGCCGGCAGTATCGGTTGCGCTCATCGGGCGGGCCTCACTGGCGGCCGATGTCGCGCAGTTCACGCTGCAACGACATGGCATCGAGACTCTTGATCGGAAGCGACAGGAACAACTCGATACGTCGGCGCAGCGTCATGGCGGTATCGAAGAACGCCTTGCTTTGTCGTTCCAGGGTGCCTTCCACGGCTGCCGGGTCAGGCACGCCCCAATGCGCCGACACCGGCTTGCCCGGCCACAGCGGACACGCCTCGCCGGCTGCGTTGTCGCAGACGGTGAAGATGAAATCGAACACCGGCGCATCGGGCTTCACGAACTCGTCCCAGCTCTTGCTGCGGTAGCCCGTTGTCGGAAGGTGCAGCCGCTCCAGCGTGGCGAGTGCCAGCGGGTGAACTTCGCCTTTCGGATGGCTACCTGCCGACCAGGCGTGAAACCGCCCTTGGCCCATGTCGTTGAGGATGCCTTCGGCGAGGATGGAGCGGGCCGAATTGCCCGTACAGATGAACAAGGCGTTGTAAGTGGTATCGGTCATGGTCAGCAGCAGGTCTTGGATGGAGAAACCTCGCATACGCCACCTTGGCAGCAATGCTCGGTCAGGTAACCGATCAGACCGTCCATGCGGCCGTACTCGGCGCGATAAATCAGGTTGCGGCCCTGCTGCTCGATGCTGACGAGGCCAGCATGGGCCAGTTCCTTCAAGTGGAAGGACAAGGTGTTGCGGGCCACGTCGAGCTGGTCAGCTAGCGTGCTCGGCGTCAGTCCGCCCGGGCCAGCAACGACCAAGGCGCGGAACACGCGCAGGCGCTGGGTGTGAGCCAGGGCGTTTAAGGCGGAAATGGCTTGATCCTCTTTCATGATTCGATAATACAACATTTATAGAATTAATGTGCAAACCACAGTTGGATTTGCGGGTTGCGCTATGTGTTGGACTGCAAAAGCGGGCACCCCCCAGTTCGCATTTCTGACTGACCGCGCAGCCGCGCGCAGCCAAGGTATCGGCATCGCAACAGAAGAGCCGATGCCATGCCTGCAATCCATGTATCCCGGTGTCTGGTCGGTACCAGCCTCCTGGCCGCAGCCTTGGCCAGCGGCTGCGCGACCACGCCACCGCCGCTGGCCGCCAGCACCGTCGAGGACGTCCCACCCGCGCCCGAGGCTGCACCGCCCGAGTTCATTCCCGTCGTGCGCTATGGCCGCTACACCCTGGTGGAGCTGGCGCCGATGGCGGCGCAGCGCGATCTGCTGGTGCAGACCATCGACGTGTCCATGCCCGAGGAGGTCCGCGCCACGGTCGGCGACGGGCTGCGGCATGTGCTCAAACGCAGCGGCTACCAGCTTTGCGAGACCCCGCATGCGGTGATCGAGCTGTACGCGCTGCCGCTGCCGGCGGCGCACTTGCATCTCGGCCCCATGACCTTGCGCGATGCACTGCTCACCCTGGCCGGTCCGGCTTGGGAACTGCACGCCGATGACCGGACGCGGCAGGTCTGCTTCGAGCGGCCTGGTCGCGACACCGGTGCCGAGCCGGTGTCCGAGCCGCCTGCTGCCGAGGCCGTGCAGACGTTCCCCTTTGCGGGAGGCCAGCCATGAACGCGGCACAGCCGCTCCGGCGCCCGACCGCCGCCGTGGTGTTGCAAAGCCTGCTCTGGCTTTGGCTGCTGGGTCTCAGTGTCTTCGCGATCCTGGGCCACCAGACGATGACCGATCAGGCCGACCAGCAGCAGCTCGATGTCCGGTTGCAGCGCCTCGAAGCCCAGGTGACCGGGCTGGCCGAGACCACGCGGGCCTTGCAGCAGCAGCCCGCAGCCGCCACCGCCGCAGGCCTGCAAGACGCTCGGCAGGCAATGGAGGCGCGCATCGTTCAAGCCGAACAGGCGCTGGGTGGCTATGCCACCGCCGAGGACGTTCAGGCGCTGCGTACCGAAGTCGAGCAGATCAAGGTGCGCCAAGCGACTGCGCGTGCAGCGGCGCCTACCCAGCGGCGCACCCCGAGCCAACCGGCCACCGCCAAGTCCGAACCGCCGCCGCTGCCATTTCGTGTCGTCGGCGCTGAGCTGCGCGCGGGTCAGCGCAGCGTGTCCGTCGCCCCGAGTGCCGGAGATTTCACGCCCGATCAGCTCCAGGTGCTGCTGCCGGGTGATGCGCTGGGTCCGTGGCGCCTGCAGGCGATCGAGGGCAATGCCGCGGTGTTCCAGGCCGGCGACCAGACCCGTCGCGTGGCGATTCCTTGACCGGAGCCCACCACATGAAGCCGTCGATCATCCTGTACGCGTTCCTGCTGGGCTCCATGCAGTTGCCCGCCTGGGCGCAGCAGCCCGCCACGACCCCCGCCCGCAATGCGCAGAGCCAGGAGCGCCCGCTGGCCGCCCGCATCCTGGACGACCGGGTGGCAGGCGAATGGGGCCTGCAACCGCAGGAATGGGCGCGCTATCGCGACTTGATGGATGGGCCGCTGGGCATCTACTCGCCAAATCTGGACCCGCTGTCCGCCCTGGGCATCGAGGCGCGCACCGACGAAGAACGGCGGCGCTACGCAGAGCTGCAGGTGCAAGTCGAAGCGCGCCGCGTGGAGAAGCTGCTCGCGTACCAGCGCGCCTACGACGAGGCCTGGCAGCGCCTGAACCCCGGCATGCAGCGGGTGAACCTGTCTGACGAGAGGCCAGGCGCCGCCGCTGCGCGGGGCAGCGGTCGCACGGCAGTGTTCATCAAGGACGGCTGCGCGGCTTGCGGGCAACTCGTCCAACGCCTGCAATCCTCGGGTGCCGAGTTCGACCTTTACATGGTCGGCAGCCGCCAGGACGATGCGCGCATCCGCGACTGGGCCAAGCGCGCCCAGATCGACCCGGCCCGGGTGCGCAGCGGCGGCATCACGCTCAACCACGACGGCGGCCGCTGGCTGTCGCTGAGCCTGCCCGGCGATTTGCCTGCGGTTGTGCGCGAAGTGAACGGCCAATGGCAACGCCAGCCGTAACGGCGCTGCTGCGCGCACTGGCGCTCACTGCGGGCCTGTTCGCCTGCGCCGCCCATGCCCAGGAGGTTCCGCCACCGGCCTACCAGCTTGCCGCACAGCGCGCGGGCATTCCCTCGACGGTGCTCTACGCCGTGGCCTTGCAGGAGAGCGGCATGCGACGCAATGGACGCATCGTCCCATGGCCGTGGACCCTGAATGTCGCCGGCCAGTCGCGGCGCTTCGCCACCCGTGCCGATGCCTGCGCCGGTTTGCAGCAGGCGATGCGATCTACGCCACCCACGCGCATCGACGCGGGCCTGGGCCAGATCAACCTGGGCTACCACCCGCACCGCTACACCCATGCCTGCGACTTGTTGGACCCGTACCGCAATCTCGCCAGCGCCGCCGAGATCCTCAAGGAGCAGTACACCCCCGGTGAAGACTGGCTGCTGGCCATGGGCCGCTACCACCGGCCCGCGGGCGGTGAGCCTGCCGCCCGCTATCGACGCAGCGTATCCCGACACCTCGCCCGCGTGCAGGGCACGCACTCAATCGCCACGGCGCGAGCCGTGCGTCAGGAGTCGACCCCATGACGAAACCGCTCTGGACCCTGCGGGGCCTGCTCGCGCTGCTGGCGGCGCTGCCGTTGGTCGCGCATGCCGCCGAACCGCTGATCGTGGTCGAGGACCGCGGCGGCGCGTCGGCGCTGCCGTACTACGAAGCGCTTAACCTGCAGCCACGCGCCAACAGCGCGTTGCGGCCTCCCATTCCGACGCCGCAGATTCCCGCCACCCCCGCTGACGAGGCAGCGATGCTGCCGGTACGCAGCGCGAAGCTGATGCCCGGCTTCGTCGCGCGGCGCGTGATCGAGGCACCGGGCCTGCGGCCTTTCGTGGTCATCGGCGACGATGAGACCTCGCAAGCCTGGCTGCGCCGTCACGCGGCGTCGCTGCACGACCGCGGCGCGGTCGGCCTGGTGGTCAATGTCGAGACCGCGCAGGCTTTGGCGCGGTTGCGCGCACTGGCGCCTGGCGTGCCGATGGCCCCCGTGGCCGGCGATGATCTGGCCGAACGCCTGGGCCTGCGGCACTACCCGGCGCTGATCACGGCGACCGGCATCGAGCAATGAGGCCATGTCGGGGAAACAGCCCGTCGAAGTCCTGTTGCGCCCAGCGGTGGAGCTATACACCGTCGCGGCATGTGCGGGCGCCGCGTTTCTGTCCCTGGTGGCCCCGTGGTCGCTCGCGCTGAGCCCAGCCATGGGCGTCGGTGCCGCACTGGCGTTCGGCGCCTATGGCGCGATCCGCTACCGCGATGCGCGGGTGATCCTGCGCTACCGCCGCAACATCCGGCGCCTGCCGCGCTACGTGATGACGAGCAGGGACGTGCCGGTCAGCCAGCAGCGCCTGTTCGTGGGGCGCGGTTTCCTGTGGGAACAGAAGCACACCCACAGGCTGATGCAGACGTACCGGCCGGAATTTCGTCGCTACGTCGAGCCAACACCGGCATACCGGCTGGCGCGACGCCTGGAGGAGCGGCTGGAGTTCGCACCGTTTCCACTGTCTCGCCTCGTACGGCTCACGGGCTGGGATGTGTCATTCAACCCCGTGCGGCCACTGCCACCGGTAGGCGGCCTGCCGCGATTGCACGGCATCGAACCCGACGAGGTCGACGTCAGCCTGCCACTGGGTGAGCGCGTCGGCCATTCGCTGGTGCTGGGCACCACGCGCGTGGGGAAGACGCGGCTGGCCGAGTTGTTCGTCACCCAGGACATCCGTCGCACGAATGCAGACGGTGAGCATGAGGTCGTGATCGTCATCGACCCCAAGGGCGACGCGGATCTCTTGAAACGCATGTACGTCGAAGCCAAGCGAGCGGGTCGCGAGGGCGAGTTCTACGTCTTTCACCTCGGCTGGCCCGAGTTCTCTGCACGCTACAACGCGGTGGGGCGCTTCGGACGCATCAGTGAAGTCGCCACGCGCATTGCCGGGCAACTCTCCGGCGAGGGCAACAGTGCAGCGTTCCGCGAGTTCGCATGGCGCTTCGTCAACATCATTGCGCGCGCATTGGTGGAACTGGGGCAGCGCCCGGACTACATGCTGATCCAGCGGCACGTAATCAACATCGACGCGCTGTTCATGGAGTACGCCCAACACTACTTCGCCAAGACCGAGCCCAAGACCTGGGAGGTGATCGTCCAGATCGAGGCCAAGCTCAACGAGAAGAACATCCCAAGGAACATGATCGGGCGCGAGAAGCGTGTGGTGGCGCTGGAGCAATACCTCTCCCAGGCGCGCAACTACGACCCTGTGCTCGATGGCCTGCGCTCGGCGGTGCGCTACGACAAGACCTACTTCGACAAGATCGTTGCATCGCTGCTGCCGCTGCTGGAAAAGCTCACCAGCGGCAAGATCGCCCAACTCCTGGCGCCGAATTACTCCGACCTGTCTGACGCGCGCCCGATCTTCGACTGGATGCAAGTCATCAGGAAGCGCGCCGTGGTCTATGTCGGCCTGGATGCGCTGTCGGATGCTGAAGTCGCCGCGGCGGTCGGCAACTCCATGTTCTCCGACCTGGTGTCGGTAGCCGGGCACATCTACAAGCACGGGATCGACGACGGCCTGCCGGGTGCCTCGGCTGGCACGCGCATTCCCATCAACGTCCATGCCGACGAGTTCAACGAACTGATGGGCGACGAGTTCATCCCCCTTATCAACAAGGGCGGCGGTGCCGGGCTGCAGGTGACCGCGTATACGCAGACGCTCTCGGACATCGAGGCCCGCATCGGCAACCGCGCGAAGGCCGGCCAGGTGATCGGCAACTTCAACAACCTGTTCATGCTGCGGGTTCGGGAAACCGCCACCGCGGAATTGTTGACCCGTCAATTGCCCAAGGTGGAGGTCTATACCACCACCATCGTCTCCGGCGCGACCGATGCCTCGGACATCCGCGGGACGACGGACTTCACCAGCAACACGCAAGACCGCATCAGCATGTCGAGCGTGCCGATGATCGAGCCATCCCACGTCGTCGGCCTGCCCAAAGGCCAATGCTTCGCGCTGCTGCAGGGTGGTCAGCTCTGGAAGGTCCGGATGCCACTGCCAGCGCCTGACCCCGATGAAGTGATGCCGGCGGACTTGCAGCAACTGGCTGGGTACATGCGTCAGAGCTACAGCGAGGCCACGCAATGGTGGGAGTTCACCAGTTCCCCAGCCTTGCAGGAGGCTGCCTTGCCCGACGACCTGCTGGATGACGCCGCTCCGGCCGAGCCTGACGCGGTGGCCACCGGCGCCGACGACAGCACCGGCGAGGCCGCACCATGAAGGATGCCGCCTCGACCGCGCAGCGGGAGCAGAACCAGCGCCAGGGGCTGATCGTCGGCACCATCACCTTGCCGTTCAGGCTGCTCGGGGTGCTGATCGGTTCGCTGCTGTTCTCGATCGTGGTGGAGTGCGTCGGCATGCACCTGTTCTGGAAGGACCAGGGCTGGCGCCACTCCCAGCAGATGCTGCAGTACGAACTCGGGCACCTGTCGAACCACTTCACGCGCAGCGTGGTGGTGCAGGAGCCCGGGCGCACGGCGCACGAGCTGGTGGATACCGGGTACGGGTGGGTGTTCGTGCGCTCGGGGTTGCTGGAGCGCATGAGCCAGACCGCCGAGCGCGCCCGTGCGCCCAGCCGCGAGCCGACGCGCAACTTCCGCTATTACATCAGCCAGGCCTATGTCTGGGCCGAGAGCTACCTGATCGCCGCGGCCTTCACGACGCTCACGTTCCTCGTGCGCCTGCTGGTCCTGGTGCTCACGCTGCCGCTGATCCTCACTGCGGCATTCGTCGGCCTGATCGACGGCCTGGTGCGGCGGGACGTGCGGCGGTTCGGCGCGGGCCGGGAATCCGGCTTCATCTACCACCGCGCGAAAGCGAGCCTGATGCCGCTGGCCGTGCTGCCCTGGATCACCTACCTCGCGCTGCCGATCTCGGTGCATCCGCTGCTGATCCTGCTGCCCAGCGCAGCCTTGCTGGGACTGGCCGTGAGCCTGACCGCGGGCAGCTTCAAAAAGTACCTCTAGGCCATCAATCCGGTCGCTTCCGGGTTCCTATTGTTTGCGGCCTGAAACAGCCCTGATCTCCACGATCAACCCATTGCTGATCACACAGGAATGGCGCGATGTTGGCTTCGATCTGGCTGCGCGCCGCGCATCGCGGCGTGCCCACTTTTCTCGTGACGGCCCTCGTGCTGGGCCGGTCCCCGATGGCCTTGGCCGAGTCCCCGGCGCAGCGCCAGGAGTTGGTCGCCGCGCTGCGCCAGCTCGACGCGCTGGAACGCACCGTCGCGGACAGCGCCGCGCATACCCCCATCACACCGGGCGAGCGCTACCACTTCGATTACCCGCGGCTCCAGGCTGACTTGGCGCGCGTGCGCGCCGGCATCCAATTTCACCTGACGCCATCGCGCGCTCAACCGCGCGCCCCCTCCGAACTGGCCGGCGAATACCGCACCGAACGGGCGACCGAGCCGCTGCCGGCGACGACTGCGGAGGGCAAGCAATGAACGGCGCCCAGGTCTCGGCATTTCAAGCCAACAGCGGTATCGCGCCTTCCGCGATGGCGACCGTTCTGGTCGGCGTCGTGTTCGCGGTCCTGCTCGTGTGAGGCGTCTGGGCCATCCGAACGGCCTACGTGGGGTGGTCCGAGAGCCGCCTCAACCAGCGCCAGTTCCTCGGCGTCTGCATCCGCTTCGTCGCGATGTACCTCGTCCTGAGTTTCTTCCTTCTGTCCTGACCTGAAAGGCCCGACCATGCACAACCGCAACCTCACTTCCCGTTTTGCCCAGCGCGCCGCCGTGGCCCTGGGCGCCGCCGCGCTGCCGGCGCTGTCGTTCGCGCAAGGTCTGCCGCAATTGGAGAACCCCACGCGCGGCACCGGCAACGGCATCATGGAGACGATCCGCAACTACGGCTACGACATCATCATGCTCGTGGCCCTGCTGGTGGTGGCGTCGATGTTCATCGGCGTCTGCTACCACGCCTACGGGACCTACGCGGAGATCCACACCGGCCGCAAGACGTGGGGCCAGTTCGGCCTCACGGTCGCTATCGGCGCCGTGCTGCTTGTGATCGGCATCTGGCTGCTCACCGAAGCCACCGGCATCCTGTAAGCGAGGCCGGTATGTCCGAGCAGCAGCACGTCCGTGCGGACGGAACGGTCACCTTCCTTCCGCACCGGCTCAACCGCCATCCCGTTGTGGTGCGCGGCCTCACCGCTGACGAACTCTGGATTTGCTGCGGCCTGTCCGGTGCCGCCGGCCTGCTGGTCGGCGCGCCGCTGTCCTGGGTGTTCCGCACGATCGCGCTGGCGCCGACCTTCGTCGTCCTGGGCGTGGCGCTCGGCGTCTTCATCGGCGGCGGCATCCTGCGCCGCCTCAAGCGTGGGCGTCCCGACACCTGGCTGTATCGGCAACTGCAATGGCGCATCGCCACGCGCCATCCGCTGATGGCCGGCTGGGTGGGTGGCCATGTGCTGATCTCGCGCTCGGGCTTCTGGTCCACCCGCAGGAGCATGCGATGAGCCGCTTCAAAAACGAGATCACCCACCTGCAGGCGCACATCAAGACCTTGCGGCTGGCCGCGGGCGCGCTGGTCGTCGTCGCCCTGGTCATGGGCGGCGGCTGGTGGAGCGCGCCGCGCGACCTGACCATCCACGTCCCGCCCGACCTGCGCTCTGGCAGTACCCGCAAGTGGTGGGAAGTGCCGCCCGAATCGGTCTATGCGTTCACGTTCTACGTGTTCCAGACGCTGAACCGCTGGCCAACCAATGGCGAGGAAGACTACTCGCGCAACCTCCACACGCTCTCGCCGTACCTCACCCCGTCCTGCCAGGCCTTCCTGCGGGCGGACTATGACTACCGCCGCTCCACGGGCGAGCTGCGTCAGCGCGTGCGCGGCATCTACGAGATTCCCGGCCGCGGCTATGGCGACGACCCCACGGCGCGCGTGCGCACCGTGTCCGATCGCGACTGGGTGGTGACGCTGGACATCACGGCGGACGAGTACTACGGCGCCGAGCAGGTCAAGCGCGCCCTGGTGCGCTATCCGATCAAGGTCACGCGGGTGGACGTCGATCCCGCCCGTAACCCGTTCGGCCTGGCGCTGGACTGCTACGACGGCGCGCCCCAGCGCATCAGTGCACCGGAGCCGACGCGCCCGGCGCCGAGTGGCCTGTCTCCGCAAGCGCCTCAAGGAGGAAACACCCCATGAAGCACCCTGTACTCGCGCTGCTGGGGCTACTGGCCGTGGCCGCGGCACCCGTCGCCCATGCAGTGGAAATCCTGCGCTGGGAACGCATGCCACTGGCAGTGCCGCTGAAGGTCGGTCAGGAACGCATCGTGTTCATCGACCGCAACGTGCGCGTGGGCGTGCCCGCGGGCGTGGGCGAACGCCTGCGCGTGCAGAGTGCGGGGGGCGCGGTGTACCTGCGCGCCAGCGAGCCGATCGAGCCCACGCGGTTGCAACTGCAGGACGCCGACACGGGCGCGCTGATCCTGCTGGACATCGCAGCCGAACCACCCAAGGACGGGGAAGCCGAGCTGGAGCCGGTGCGCATCGTCGAGGGTGACAGCGCACCGGGACGCTATGGCGAGCAGGCCGACAGTGCCGAGGCCCCGGCACGCGCCCAGGGCCAAGCAGGTGCGCGGACCGCGCGGCGCGAAACTCCGGTCCCTGTCGTGCTGACGCGCTTCGCCGCGCAGAACCTCTACGCACCGCTGCGCACCGTCGAGCCGCTTCCGGGCGTCATGCGGGTCAACCTGCCCCGCGACCTCGACCTGGACACACTGATGCCAACGCTGCCCGTGCGCGCGGTCGCACTCGCGTCGTGGCGCCTGGAGGACCAGTGGGTCACTGCCGTGCGCCTAACCAACGGCAGCGGCGGCTGGATCACGCTCGACCCGCGCGTGCTGCAAGGCGATTTCCTCACCGCCACCTTCCAGCACGAGGCGCTGGGCCCGCGCGGCACGCCCGAGGACACGACCGTCCTGTACCTGGTCACGCGCGGCCGCGGTCTCGCGCAGTCGCTGCTGCCGGCGATTCACCGCTTCGACCCGGCCGTGCATCTGCCGCAGCCGGACGGCGACGAGAACACCAAGGAGGCCCGCCATGCGCAGTAACGGCCTGCTCAAGTGGCTGATGATCCCTGTTGCCATCCTGGTGCTGTTCGTCGGTATCCGGCTGTTCTCGGGTGGAGGCAGCACGGCGCCACCCGCGGCGGACAACGGCGCCCAGCTCACGCCCGATGAAATGAAGGCGCTGGGCATCGAAGGCGACACCCCGCGCGACACCGTGGCGACGCTCGTTGCCCAAGTGAAGCAGTTGCGCACCGAGCTTCAGACCGCGCTCTCGGACAACAAGTCGCAGCGTGAAGAGAACCAGCGACTGCGCCAGCGCGAGAACTCCATCGACCAGCGCATCAACTCGGCGCTCGAATCCGAGCGGTCCAACCTGCGCCGCGACCAAGAGCAGGCGGCCAGCGCGCGCCAGCAGACCGAAGGGCTGCTCGCCGACCTGCAGCGGCGTCTGGACAGCATCGGCGGGCGCGGCGGCGGCCATGCGGACCTGCCCGTGGGCCTGGGGCTGCAGGGCGGCGACGAGGCAGGCATGGAGGGCGGCGTGCGGTGGGTCGAGCCGGACGACGCAAAGCCCGCCGAGGGGCGCAACGGGGGGCGTGGCGCGAGCGGCGGCATGAGCTTCCCCACGAGCTTCGGCCCGGCGCAGAGCACGCTCGAAACCACTGCGGAAACCGTGGCCAACGCGGGCGCCCGCGCCGCCGGGGTCAAGAGTGCCAAGCCGGTCTACACCGTGCCGACCAACTCCACGCTCATGGGTTCGGTCGCCATGACAGCGCTGATCGGCCGCGTGCCGATCGACGGCACGGTCAACGATCCCTATCCGTTCAAAGTTCTGGTCGGGCCGGACAACCTGACCGCCAATGGCATCGACATTCCCGACGTGGCCGGCGCCGTGTTCAGCGGCACCGCTTCGGGCGACTGGACGCTCTCGTGCGTGCGCGGCCAGGTGCGCAGCATCACGTTCGTCTTCCACGACGGCACGATTCGCACGATCCCCGAAGACCGCGAGGGCAACCAGCAGAACAACCAACAGCGCGATGGCTTGGGCTGGATCAGCGATCCCCACGGCATTCCTTGCGTCAGCGGCGAGCGGCGCAGCAACGCCCAGCAATACCTCGGCTCGCAGGCCCTGATCACCGCGGCCGGCGCCGGTGTGGCCTCACTCATCGAGAGCGACAGCGGCCGCATGTCCTATGTCGGCTCGGACGGCTCCATCGGCACCGTGGGCATCACCGGCCAGGAAGCGGTCGGCCAGATTCTGGCGGGCGGCGTGCGGGACATGTCGGCCTGGGTCAACAAGTTGTACGGCCAGGCGTTCGCCGCCGTCTATGTCCAGCCCGGCGCCAAGGTTGCCGTCCACCTCGAAAAGCCGCTCGCCATCGACTTCGATCCCGAAGGCCGCAAGGTCGATCACCGCGCAGGAGAAAGCCATGCACTCGAACTTGACTAACCTGGCCCGTGGCCTGGCACTGGCCCTCGCCGTCGCGGTGCTTGGCGGCTGCGCCACCAGCAAGGAAAAGCTGCTGACCCACGGTGACCGCACGATGATGGACATCTGGCAGCAGGAGGCCGGCGACGGCGGTGGCGCAGCCGGACGGAACGCCGGCCGCCAGCTGCTCGATGCGCGCCAGAGCCTGCGTCGGCCCCTGACCGACGCCGACGTGCAGGTCGCACCCGTCGAGCAGATGCGCTACACGCGCACCGCGCGCAATGAGGTCCACCGCCAGTTCCAGCGTCTGCCCAATCCCGATCTCGTCATGTACGTGTATCCGCACCTGGCGGGCACGGACCCCGTGCCGGTGCCGGGCTACACGACGGTCTTCCCGCTCAACCAGCGCATCCAGTACGCCATGCCAGGCGAGCGCGTGGAGGCCTACTGATGCGGTGGAAACTTCCCTGGCCTAAGCCGGCCGCGCCGAAGCTGGCCGCATCCGGCGCTGGTGATGATGAGCAGCCGGACGGCTGGCAGCGCCACGTCGAGGCCTTGCGGCAGGTCGGCATCCCCGAACCCGGCTCGGCAGTCCGGGGCCGCAAGCCGGCGACGGAGGCCGACGAGCAGGCGCTGTACGACGTCGCACCGTCCTTCGTGGAACTGCTGCCCTGGGTGGAGTTCTTGCCCGAGTCGAAATCGATGCTCCTGGAGGACGGCCAATCGGTGGCCGCCTTCTTCGAGCTGGTGCCGCTGGGGACCGAGGGCCGGGAACCCGGCTGGCTCGCGCACGCCCGCGACGCCTTAGAAAACGCGCTCCAGGACAGCTTCGATGAACTGGACGAGAACCCCTGGGTGTTGCAGCTCTACGCCCAGGACGAACCGAGCTTCGACCAGTACATGCAGACGTTGCGCGACTACGTGCAGCCGCGCGCCCGTGGCACGGTGTTCACGGAGTTCTACCTGCGGTTCTTTGCCCACCATCTGCGCGCGGTGGCCAAGCCCGGTGGCTTGTTCCAGGACACGGTGGTCACACGCTTGCGCTGGCGCGGCCAGACGAGGCGTGTGCGCATGGTCGTCTATCGCCGCGTGACCGGACAAGGACAGGGCCAGGCAAACCGCCGGGGCCAGACACCCGAGCAGATGCTGAACATCGTCTGCGACCGCCTGTGCGGCGGGCTGGCGAACGCCGGCATCCAGGCTCGCCGCCTGGGTGCGGCAGACGTCCATGACTGGCTGCTGCGCTGGTTCAACCCGCGTCCGACGCTGCTCGGGCCTGGGGTCGAGGACCGGGAGCGCTTCTATGCGTTCGCGCGCTACCCCGCCGACACCGAGGCTGGCGAGATCGAACTGGCGAGCGGGCGGGATTTTAGCCAGCGGCTTTTCTTCAGCCAGCCACGCTCGGACGTGGAGCATGGCACCTGGCACTTCGACGGCATACCGCACCGTGTGTTGGTCACTGACCGGCTGCGCATGCCGCCCGGAACGGGACACCTGACTGGCGAAACCCGCAAGGGCGATGCGATCAACACGCTGTTCGATCAGATGCCCGAGGACACGACGATGTGTCTGACCATGGTGGCGACGCCCCAGGACATTCTCGAATCGCACCTGAACCACCTGGCGAAGAAGGCAGTCGGCGAAACACTGGCATCGGAGCAGACGCTCAAGGACGTGCAGGAGGCGCGCTCGCTCATCGGCAGCGCGCACAAACTCTACCGCGGCACGCTGGCCTTCTATCTGCGCGGACGCGACGAAGCCGAGCTTGACCGGCGCGGTCTGGACCTCGCCAACGTGATGCTCAACGCGGGGTTGCAGCCCGTTCGCGAGGACGATGAAGTCGCGCCGCTCAACAGCTATCTGCGCTGGCTACCGTGCTGCTACAACCCCGCGCAGGATCGGCGAAACTGGTTCACCCAACTGATGTTCGCCCAGCATGTGGCGAATCTCTCGCCGGCGTGGGGTCGCAGCCAGGGTACGGGCCATCCGGGCAACACGTTCTTCAACCGCGGTGGCGGGCCGATCACGTTTGATCCGCTGAACCGCTTAGACAGGCAGATGAATGCCCATCTATTCCTGTTCGGCCCCACCGGCTCGGGCAAGAGCGCCACGCTCAACAACCTGCTGAACCAGGTCACGGCCATCTACCGGCCGCGCCTCTTCATCGTGGAAGCCGGCAACAGCTTCGGGCTGTTCAGCGACTTCGCCAGGCGCCTGGGCCTGACGGTGAACCGGGTCAAGCTGGCCCCCGGATCGGGCATCAGCCTGGCACCGTTCGCGGATGCCCGCCGGCTGATCGAAACACCCAGCGACGTGCAGACGCTCGATGCCGATGCGTTGGACGAAGACCTGCCACCGGATGCCTCGGTCATGGAGGCAGACGAACAGCGTGACGTGTTGGGCGAGTTGGAGATCACGGCACGGCTGATGATCACCGGCGGCGAGGACAAGGAGGAAGCCCGGATGACGCGGGCCGACCGTTCGCTGATCCGCCAGTGCATCCTCGACGCCGCCGAACACTGCGTGGCTGAGAAGCGCACGGTGCTCACTCGCGACGTGCGCAACGCGCTGCGCGCCCGCGGTCAGGACTCGACGCTTCCCGAGATGCGGCGCATGCGGCTGCTGGAGATGGCGGACGCGATGGACATGTTCTGCCAAGGCACCGATGGCGAGATGTTCGACCGCGATGGCACGCCGTGGCCCGAGGCCGACATCACGCTGGTGGATCTGGCGACCTATGCCCGCGAGGGCTACAACGCGCAGCTCTCCATCGCCTACATCAGCCTGATCAGCACGGTGAACAACATCGCCGAGCGCGACCAGTACCTGGGTCGTCCGATCATCAATGTGACCGACGAAGGCCACATCATCACGAAGAACCCGTTGCTCGCGCCCTACGTCGTGAAAATTACCAAGATGTGGCGCAAATTGGGCGCCTGGTTCTGGCTGGCGACCCAGAACATCGACGACCTGCCGCGTGCCGCAGAGCCCATGCTCAACATGATTGAGTGGTGGATCTGCCTGTCGATGCCGCCCGATGAGGTCGAGAAGATTGCACGCTTCCGTGAACTCTCACCAGCGCAGAAAGCGCTGATGCTTTCTGCGCGCAAGGAGGGGGGGAAATTCACCGAGGGCGTGATCCTGTCGAAGTCGATGGAAGTGTTGTTCCGCGCGGTGCCGCCGAGCCTTTACCTCGCGCTTGCGCAGACCGAACCCGAGGAGAAGGCCGAGCGCTACCAGCTCATGCAGCAATACGGCTGCACCGAGCTGGAAGCCGCCTTCAAGGTGGCCGAGAAGATCGACCAGGCACGCGGCATCGAGTCGCCCGCCTTGGAACTGTCGTAAGCCGGAGAACGCCATGGAACACAAACATCCTTCCATCCCGATGCAGGTGCAGGCGTTCCGCCGTCGGCGCTGGGGGACCCGCTGGCCGTGGGCGTTGGCTGCAGTGCTGGTTGCGCTGCTGCTGATCTGGCTCGTGTCCCGTTCGCCAGGCGGGTCCACACCTCAGACTTCGGCGCCAGTCAGCGAGACACAGGTGGCAGGGCCTCCGTGGCAGATGGGCAATCCGGAAGGTCGTTTCACACTGACGCTGTACGCGGACCTCGAATGCCCGTTCTGCCGGTCCTATTTCCCTGTGCTCAAACGTTGGGTGGCCGGCAATGCCGACGTGGCCTTGCAATGGCACCACCTGCCGTTGGCCGCACATGAACCGGCCGCTTCTGCCGAAGCGCGTCTGGCGGAATGCGCCGGCGAAGCCGGCGGGCATGCCACCTTCTGGCAAGCCGTCGAGTGGGTATATGCCCACACGCGCAGCGACGGCCAGGGCTTGCCCGAGGACCTGCGCTACCCCGACCTGACGCCAGCCATCGAGCAGTGCATCGCGAGCGAGCGGCCCGACGCGGCGATTCGTACCCAAACTGCGGAAGCCACGAACAGCGGCGTGACCGCCACGCCGTCGCTGCGGCTGCACGATCGCGAAAGCGGCAAGGCGATCCTGCTGCAGGGTCCGATCGAGGGCGATGCCTTGCTGTCAGCCATGGACATGCTCGCCGCCGGCGATCCCGCCACCACACCCACATCGGAAATGCCTGCCGACGTCGTCGGCGACATGCCCAGGTAGCCCCGGTCTTCAAGGCTACGGCGCAGTCCGCTGCGCTGACCGCAACCCGTTCGCCTCGCGTCCTGGCCGCGAACGATCACCGCTACCGCGGTGATGGATGCACCTTGTTCGTTCCCCAGGAGGGCTTGCCCTCCCAGGGCGCGCGCCCTCCGATCTCACCGTCTGGAGGTTCGCCATGTCTTTCGTCGTCAATGACTCCTACCTGGAGTCGCTTTCCGCCATCGCTACCCAACACGAGGACTGGATCATCCAGCAAGCCATCGTGCTGCTGGAGAGACGGATCTTCAAAGCTGGACCGTGCCTCAGCCGACCGGCCGCTGTGCGGGACTACCTGCGTCTGAAACTGGTCGCTGAGCCCAATGAGATATTCGCCGCTGTGTTCCTGGACAGCATGCACCAGGTGCTGGCCTACGAGCCGTTGTTCAGGGGCACGATCAACTCGACATCGGTCTATCCGCGTGTCGTCGCGCAGCGTGTGCTGGAGTTGAATGCCGCCGCGGTGGTCTTCAGCCACCAGCACCCCTCGGGCATCTCCGAACCGTCGAGCGCGGATCGCATGCTGACCCAGCAACTGCAGGTCGCGCTGGCGCTCATCGATGTGCGGGTACTGGACCACATCATCGTCGGCCAGGGTGCCCCGTTCTCCTTTGCGGAGTCCGGCCTGCTGTAAAGGTTGCACTGCTTCGTTGATCAGCGCGGAGGCTTCGGCCTCCGCTTTTTCTTCGCAGCGACGCAAGCAGGTATGCGGGGTGGCCGCGATGCGCATTGTTTGTTGGGGCCGCGTGGGGTTCGGCGTTTGACTATGGCCCTGATCAACTTCCGGGGCGCATGACATGCCAGCAGCTTTTACCCGGTTCGCACCAGGCTGGCGAACCCTTGGCCTGGCCGTGGCGCTGCCGGCATCTCTGGCCGTGTTCAGCCCGGCCACCTTCGCCGCCGACGTGGTGGTCGTCACCGACAGCCGCCACCCGGTCAAGACCGCCGGCGGCGAGCGGCTGATCGAGTTGGACGAAGCGCCCCGGATCGAGGCCGAGCTTTCCGCGGATCTGCCGGCCGACCCCGAGCGGGCAGCAGCCATCGTCCGGCAACGACTGAACCAAGGCGGCACCGATCTTCAGCGCCGCATCGGCACCGCCTACCAGGGCGTCGCCGATGCATGGAGCCTGGGCGTCGCCGCCATCCCGGCCGTCGTGGTAGATCAACGCTATGTGGTCTATGGCGAGCCGGACGTGGCCCGGGCGGTGTCCCGCATCGAGCAGTACCGGAGGACGCAGCCGTGACCCATCGCCCATTCGACTTGCTGCGCCGCCTGCGCGTCGCCGTGGCCTCGCTGCTGTTGGTCAGCGCCACCGGCAGCTACGCCCTGAACACCGCCACCATCGTGTCCTCCGTCATGTCGCCGGACTGCCTGGAATACCGGGTGGTGGGCATCTGCTACTGGCTCTACTGCACCTGGACGGGCTGCACGGTGCGCACGTCCACCAAGGTCCGGCACTACGTGCCCGATGCGGTCGTCTCCAGCTACAGCAACACCGGGGAGAACCCCTGGGTCGAAGTGCAGGCGATGAGCACGCCCAACCCATCCGCACAGGCAGGTGGGGATGGGACCACGAACGAAGACCACGAAAACAACCTCGCCAAATTCAAGAACAGCGATGTCATCGGCCATCCTGGCGGCGAGGTATTCAACCAGTTCGCATCGTCGTCGGGCTATTTCTGCCAAGGCGCGGGCACGGCCTTCATGCCGTATCTACTCAGCACGCTGGACACGCTGGCTTGGCGCTACAACGTGCCTGAAATGGCCTACCCGGAGGCGTTGATTCCGGGCATGCGCGAGGTCGGTGCGCGCACCACGATGAATCTCTGGGGCAACGTCTATCCGCGCGGCGGCTTCCTGCACCAGACCGACGACCAAAAATCCGGGGCTGTGGTGGCCCAGCGCGCGGGCGATGTCGTCACGCGCCGCGGGCAGATCCACGTGTACCAGCCGCTGCTTGCCAACGCCCGCGACGGCTACTGGCCGGCCGGCGAGCTGATGGAGGGTGATGCCTCTACGGGCAAGTGGCAGGAGCTGACGCCGCGCCTGTCCAACACCTGCGTGGTGTTCCCGCACAGCGGCACGCTGACCCAGGCCCAGCAAGGCGACTACGCCTGGGCGCTGTGGCGTCCCTATGCGTGCTGCGAACGCCGCGGTCAGGTGTTCCTGGGCAGCGTCGATTTCCTCTGAGGTGCCACGATGAAGCGTCCTGAACCGATGAACCTTTCCGCCAAGGCGTGCCGCCTGCTGCGCCCGACGGCGCTGGCCGGCACGCTCGCTCTGGTCTGCGGCATGGCGTGGGCGCAGGTCGGATACCAGAACAGCGGCCCCGTCCTCGGCGATGACGTCATGTACTCGATCGGCGGTGGCAGTGCGGTGTCCATGGGCCGCGCGGCCGGCATGCGTTCCATCGGGGTCGGCGTGGGGTGGAACAGCAACCTGATCTGCGGCGACATGAGCATCCAGACCACGCTGCGCAATCAGCTTAACGGCATCACGAACGGCTTTCAGCAGATCATGAGCAACGTGATCCAGAGCGCGACCAGCGCGGTTGCATCGCTGCCGGCGCTGATCATTCAGCGCGCCGATCCGGGCCTGTACAACCTGCTGACTAACGGCGTGCTGCAGGCGCGGCTGGACTTCGACCGCTCCAAGCTGACGTGCCGCGCCATGGCGGAGAAGATGGCCGAGACGGCGGGTGGCCAGCTTGGCTGGAGCCAGATGGCCGAAGGCATGGCCCTGCGTGACGCGGTTGGCAGCAACGATGCCGTATCGGCCGTCGAGCAGGCCGAGACGCGCCGCGGCAACGACGGCGTGCCCTGGGTGGGCGGCAGCAATGCCGGTGGCGCGGGCCAGTCCGCCATCCGGGTGGTCGGCGACGTCACCCGCGCGGGCTACAACCTGGTCAACGGTCGCGGCGTGACGGACACCTCCTCCATCGCGTCCACCAGTTGCGCGAGCCTGTCCTGCCAGACCTGGACGTCGCCGCAGCAGGCGACCGAATGGGCCACGCGCGCCCTCGGAGAGCAGGTGCAGCGCACGTGCGACTCCTGCACTAAGACCGAGACGGTGCCCGGCGTCGGGCTGACGCCGCTGATCCAGGAGGAGTACGAAGCCAAGCTGGAGGTCTTGCAGGAGCTGGTTTCCGGCACGCGTAATACCACCTTCGAGAACTTGCGCGAGGCCGGCAGCACGTCGCTGCCGATCACCCGCGGCGTGATCGAGGCGCTGCGCGACGAGCCGGACCAGGACCTGCTGGCGCGGCGCCTCGCGTCCGAAGTGGCGCTGTCATCGGTGCTGGAGAAGGCGCTCCTGCTCCAACGCACGCTGCTCACGGGCAAGAAGGAGCCCAACGTCGCAGCCAACGAACTTGCGGTGCAGGCCGTGAACCATGAGAGCGACACGCTCGACCGGGAGATCCGCAACCTGAAGACGGAATTGGAGCTGCGGCGCGAACTGGCGAACAACTCGCCGATGGCCATCATCCAGCGCCACGGCACGCGGGCGGCCGGCTCGCGCGGCATCTACGAGGGCGATCCGGTACCCGACCGCCTTGACCAGTTGCAGAAGGGCAATCCCGGAGCCAGGCCATGAACGCGGAGCGCATGGCCTGGCGCCCCTTGCGCTGGCTCTTCAGCCGGCGCGCGGCGACGGCGCTGCTGTGGGCGGTGGTGCTCGTCGCCGCTGCGGTGGGTGCCAACATCGCCGGCATCTACCTGGTCGGCAGCGTGGCCGGATGGGAGCGGTGGCTCGCGGCCGCATCGGGCTACTTCTTCGTGTGGCGGCTGTGTCTGTACGGGGCCACGGTTTACGGGTGGCTCTGGATGCGCCGCCGGCTGCTGGCGCGCGAAGACCAGGACGGGGCAGATGGGCAGGCACGGCGCCGCCTGATGCGCAGCGAGATCGCGGGCGTCGTCGCCATCGTCGTGCTGGAAGCCAGCTTGTTGATGCAGGCCGCTTGAGGGGATCGAGGCCATGACGCTTTTCACGACCGACTACCTGGAGTACTACCTCACACTCGTTTCCTGGATCGTCAACAACGGCATCTGGGCGGCCCTCGTATCCAGCGGGGTATTCGCGCTGCCTTTCGTCGCCATCGTCGTGCAGGAGTGGTTGAAAGCTCGTGCTGAAGGCGCCGACGAGGGCAATAAAGGCGTGCTGAGCGCCGCCCGCATCGAGAACCGGGTCTTCGTCGCCATCGTGGTGGTGATGTTCGCCGGCATTCCGTTCATCGACGTGGACCTAAACACCATCCAGTACGACAGCTCGCGCTCGGCCCAGTGCCAGGTCAGCGTGGCGCAGCCCGCGGATACCGGCTGGTCGCAGTCCTTCAGCACCATCAACAACCAGTCGGCGAAGGTGCCGGTGTGGTGGGCGTTCATGCACGCGCTCTCGCGCGCCGTCACGGGCGCTTCGGTGGCGGCAATCCCGTGCGGCACGGACCTGCGGCAGATGCGCATGGAGATCGACGCCACGCGCATCGATGATCCGGTGCTGGCTCAGGAAGTAGCGGATTTCTCTCGGGATTGCTATGGGCCTGCACGGGCCAAATTGTTCATGCAGCGCCCTCAACTTGATGAGCAGCAGATGCACGACGTGACCTGGATCGGATCGCGGTTCTTCACCGACACGAACGGGTACTACGACACGTATCGCTCCAGCACGCCGCGCGATGACTGGCCCTATGACAGCAACCGCGACGCTGGGCTGGCCCAGGTATCCAGTGGCGGTGGCTACCCGACCTGCAGGCAATGGTGGGCTGATGGCAGCAATGGCCTGCGGGCACGGCTGCTGGGACAGGTGGACCCGAGCCTGCTCAATCGCCTGGCGGGCTGGGCTGGCTTCCTGAGCCGGGCCGAGGTGGACAATTCGGTGATCCGCGCGATCGCGTCACCGCGGCAGCAGAAGCTGAACCAAGGCAGCGTCTATACCGACTACGGCGGCCAGATCGACAAGACCTTGCCAAACATCGTGACGCGGGCTACGGGAGACGTTGGAATGGCAGTTGGCGCGATTGCCTCGTTTCCCGCGATGGACGTCGTGCGGCAGGCGCTGCCGATGGTGCTCGCCTTGCTCAAGATGGCATTGGTAATCTGCATCCCGCTCGTGCTGGTCGTGGGCACCTATGACTTGAAGACGGTCGTCACGGTCAGCGTCGTGCAGTTCGCGCTGTTCTTCACGGATTTCTGGTTTCAGCTTGCGCGCTGGATCGATTCGACGATCCTGGACGCACTTTATGGCTGGGGGTTCGGCTGGAACCGGCCGCACACCAACTTCGACCCGCTGGTGGGGCTGAACAACGCCTTCGGCGACATGCTCCTGATGTTCGTCACAGGCACGATGTTTCTGGTCCTGCCGACGTTTTGGGTCGCTGCTTTGGGGTGGGTCGGAGTTAAGGCTGGGGTGATTGCTCAGAACCTTGCTGTCGGCTCCAAGGAAGCGCGTGATAGCGCCGGGTCAGGTGTAAACAAGGTAGCCGGCAAGGTTCTGTGACAAACAGGCCAAACCTCAGTCATCGAACGGATCGTTCGGGTCGTGAGGGTCGAGCCGCTGGCCATTGGAAGAATACAGGCCAAAGCCCGCCTCGCCATTGCGCAATTCATCCTGTTGCGTCCAGCGGTCTTCATCTCTAGCCGAATTGCCAGCCATCCATACCGCCGCAACGCCCAGCAGTAGCAACACCGCCAGCCAGAAGGTGGTGTACAGCAGCACCCCGAGCGCAACCAGCTTGACCACCCACACGAGCGCGGTGGCACCGGCCGCCGCCCCCCCCTTTGACACCAACCAGCTCGATGCCCGGCGTTCGCCGCGCACGTAGGCACGCCATCCGCGACCCAAGGTGCGGCCGAGTCGTTCTGCGGTACGGATGCGTGTCGTGGTGTTCATGGTCGTCTCCTGCTATTGAGCGATGCCTATTCCAGTTTGCTCCAATCCTGCTTGCTTGCCTGTATCAGCGCATGCCAGTCGTCTGGTGGGTTCCCGCGCCCGAGCATCTTCTCGAACACGACATACGGGTCCGATTTGCTACCCGAAGACCGCAGGGTCTGTTCATCGTTGACCCAGGCGTACACGATGACCTTCGCCTTCGAGTCATACCGGAAGAACAGCCGGAACCGCCGTCCGATCTTGGCCCTTCGCCAGTGGCGGTGGGCAGGTCCCAAGGTGTTGCCCTGGCGGTACTCGTCGCGTGCCGGATCGCCTGGCACCACATCCAAGATCAACTGGCTCAAGGCCCGGAAGAGCTTGACGTTGGCATTGGACTCGAAGCCCGTCGGGTCGTTCTCCTGCGCGCGCCTCGCGGTCGCATGCAGTTTCTGCAACTGCTCGATCACGCAGTCGTGGAAGAGCAGCGTCCAGCCATGCCGTTGCATCAGAGTTCCACTTTCCCGTCGATCTCCTCGTCCAGGTCCAGACCGTGGCCAGCATGCTCCAGCATGGCGCGGGCCAGATCCTCGGGCAGGCCCTGGACGTTCCGGCCAGCTTCGATGTCGCGGGCCAGCAGGCTCAGGAATGCGCCGATGGCGGGGTCCTCATGCTCGGCATCGACGCGGGTGACGACGACTTCGCTGCCCCGCAGATCGAACGCGAGCTTGCCACCGGCATCGACGCCGAGCGCCTGCCGGATGGGCTTGGGCAGCGTGATCTGGCCTTTGGAGGTCAGCGTGGCAACTTCGTGGATGGCAGGCATGGCGGCTCTCCTGATTGCGATACCCGCATGGTAAGGAAATTTCCTTACTTTGTCAACGTGAAGCCTCACGGCGTTCTCCGAGTCCAAGAATCGGCCCATCGTAGGGCGTGAACAGCCAGCCTTCCTGCATCAATCCGGCCCTGCTGCAACCCGCATTGGCGGTGGACGGTCAGCACCCGTCGCCCTATACCCAAAGGCTGTAAAGGGTCGAAATGGCAAGGGAATGGGGTGCAAGGGGAAAGGCTCTATCCCGAAAAGGCAAAAAGGCCTCCCCGCTCGGCCCGCGACAGGACACCCGCATGCTCTCTCTGTTCCAGCGAAAACGGCCCGCGGTTGCTGCTGCTCCGACGCCACCATCGGTCACCGACCTCCCGAAAGGGTTGATGCGGCCCGAGTCGGCCGCATCGCTGCTGGCCACCCCGCGCCGGCAGAAGCTGCTGGAGCACATCTGGCAGCGCACGTCGCTCTCACGTAAGCAGTTCGCCACCTTGTACCGGGCGCCACTGGAACGCTACGCCGAGCTGGTCCAGGCTTTCCCGGCTTCCGAGGCGCATCATCACGCTTACCCCGGCGGCATGCTGGACCATGGCCTGGAAATCGTCGCCTACAGTCTGAAGCTGCGGCAGTCCCATCTGCTTCCCATCGGCGCAAGCCCCGAGGACCAGGCTGCGCAGGCTGAGGCCTGGACTGCTGCAGTCGCCTATGCCGCGTTGTTGCACGACATCGGCAAGATCGCCGTCGATCTGCACGTCGAACTGGCCGATGGCTCGCTGTGGCACCCGTGGTACGGTCCGCTGCACCAGCCGTACCGCTTCCGCTACCGCGACGATCGCGAATACCACCTGCACAGCGCGGCGACGGGCTTGCTCTACCGCCAACTGTTGGACACCCAACTCCTGGACTGGCTCAGTGGCTATCCCGACCTGTGGGGACCGCTGCTCTACGTCCTGGCCGGCCAGTACGAGCACGCCGGTGTGCTGGGCGAACTGGTCGTGCAGGCCGACCGCGCTTCCGTGGCCCAGGAACTGGGCGGCGATCCGGCGCGCGCCATGGCCGCTCCCAAGCACGCGCTGCAACGCAAGCTGCTCGACGGGCTGCGCTACCTGCTCAAGGAACAGTTGAAGCTGAACCAGCCGGAAGCCTCCGATGGCTGGCTCACCGAGGACGCGCTGTGGCTGGTGAGCAAGACGGTATCGGACAAACTGCGTGCGCACCTGCTGTCCCAAGGCGTTGACGGCATTCCTGCGAACAACACCGCGGTGTTCAACGTCCTCCAGGATCACGGCATGTTGCAGCCGACGCCCGACGGCAAGGCGATCTGGCGCGCGACCGTGACCAGTTCCACCGGCTGGTGTCACTCGTTCACGCTGTTGCGCCTCGGGCCCGCGCTGATCTGGGAGCCAAGCGAGAGGCCGGCGCTGTTCGCCGGCACAGTGGCGATCGACGCGGCGGCCACGGACAAAGGGCCCGATGTGTCAGCCACTACTCCGCCGGCCGGAGCGCAGTCAGCCTCGGAGGGCCAAGAGGTTCCGCCATGGGAGGGAGGTAACCCCTCTCGTCCAGCGAAAGGTGAACCGCTGCCCGACGCCATGGAAGACATGCTTTCGATGGTGGGCATGGTGAATTCACCCGCAACCCGGCAGGACGCTGAAGCACCTTCGGAGCCGGTGTCTGCCGCGCGTACTGAAGCGACGACCTTGACCGCACCTCAGCGTTCGTCCCCAGCGCCCAAGCCCACGACAGCGCCATCCGGAGAGCACTTCATGGCGTGGCTGAAACAAGGCATCGCTTCCCGCCGGCTCATCATCAACGACGCGAAAGCGCTCGTGCATACCGCGAGCGGCACCGCCTACCTGGTCAGCCCCGGCGTATTCCAGCGCTATGCGCAGGAGCATCCGCAAGTCAGCGCGCTGGCCAAGCAGGAGAGCCAGCAAGACTGGCAGTGGATACAAAAGCGCTTCGAGAGGCTGCAGCTGCATCGCAAGCAACCGAACGGCCTGAACATCTGGACCTGTGAAGTAACCGGGCCTAGAAAATCCCGCCGTCTGCATGGATACCTTCTGGAAGATCCGAGCCTGCTTTTCTCGGAAACGCCTCCGAGCAATCCCTATCTATCCCTGTTGGGTGAGACCAGACACTGCGAACAGACTTCAGGAAAGCAAGGGGCGTCAACATGACCTCCTCAATTTCGCCGGGGCAGTCTATTGCCGCCAAAGCGCACCTTTATTCAGACAGAGCCAAAGGCCCGATGAGCGCAGCGATGATGGAACAAGGCAGCGCCTCTCCCGTCTCTGGGCTGCACTACGCCGGCAAGAAGCATAAGGTCATCGCTCCCGACCGGGAGATTGTCTTCGAGTTCTCGCAGGACTGTCTGGACTCGGGCCGATTCGCTCCTTGACACCACAAATACAGCTAACAGGAAAGAGCATTCATGAAGTCGATCAACGTTGAAGTCGGAGGGCTTGTATCGAGCCTGAGCGGTGAGGGAGTGCGCCGCAAGCTGCTGTATCTTCACGGCGTCCATAATGCGGATGCCAACTATGTTGCGGGAAGCGCAACGATTCATCTCGACGAGCGATGCCTCAGGGTCAAGGATCTGCGCCATTGCATCTCCGAATGCGGCTATCCGGCACCGAAGCTCACCCGGACTACTGCCGCAGATGGGGCAGTGCCAAGTCAAATCTTGTGACAAGCTCGCTGGAGGTCACGGCAACAGAACCACCATGCGCCTCCGCAATCGATTTCACGATGGCAAGGCCAAGACCGGCGCCCGCCGTATTTCGTTGCCGTGCCGGATCAACTCGGTAGAATCGATTGAAGAGCTTTGGTAGATCGGGCTCAGGAATTTTCTCACCGGGATTGACCACACTGATCGTTGTCCACTGCTCATCCTGCGAGAGCAAGACCGTGATGCTCTTCCCGCGAGGAGTGTGTCGAATTGCGTTCGAGAGAAGATTGTTCAGCGCCCGGGTGAGCATTTCCCGATCCGCCGCTATGCTGCCGATCGCCCCTTTAACGCCAAGCGTAATGCCGCTATCTTCTGCCAGCGCCTCGAAATAGTCGAACAGACTCCGCACCAATTCGGACAGATCAATTGTAGACAAGCGCAAGTTGCGGGGATCATTTTCCGTTTGGGCAAGAAACAGCATGTCTCCAATCATGCGTCCCATCCGATCAAACTCTTCCAAATTTGAATAGAGGATTTCTCTGTATTCCTCGTTGCTGCGCGGCTGGCCAAGCGCTACGTGAGTCTGCGTGACCAGGTTGGTGACGGGCGTGCGCAACTCGTGCGCTATGTCTGCGGAAAAGTGTGATAGCCGGGTGAAGCCTTCCTCGATTCTCGCCAACATATCGTTGAAGGCAAATACCAGTTCCGCCAGTTCGATCGGCACATCCCGAGGATCCAACCTCACATCCAGCTTTGAAGAGCGAATCGCCCGAATCTCTTCATTGACCTTGCGAATCGGCAGATGGCCCCACTGCACCGCCAGCCAAGCCACACCGAGCGCCAGACACATGACCAAGCCGGTTGCCCACCAAAGCATGCGCTTGAACTCCGCCAGGAAGTCGAGATGAAAGCCGATGTCCATGGCGGCGACGATGCGGTAGCCGGACGCCGCTGAATCGTCAGCAGGCAGTTGTACCACCACACCTCGATATGACCTCTGATCCTCGTGCCACACGATCAAATCGTCAGCGGTGATGCGGTTCACCAACTTTTTGTTACTGTCAAGTTTCGACAGGTCAGGACCGGGCGTGGCATAGATGCTATTGCCAGACCCATCGTAGACGCCGTACGTCATCCCATGATGTCCTGCGACTGCGTTGGCCAAGTGTTGCTTCAGTTCGTCGCTTGCGATGTCACTTGCAAGCTGGTGCAAGGGCTGAGCCAAAGCGGCTGTCACTGCCTCCAGTTCGTGGGCATCCTGTTGAGCAAAGTGGTGCTCCAACGACCGGAGAATGACCCAGTTGAACACAAGAAACACCAAGGTCGTGGCGATACCAACCAGGGCCGTGACCCTCAATGCAAGCGACGCTGGACGGCTTTGCCGCGGCTTATGGCGCAGGGGCATCATCGGGCGCATCGAGCGTGTATCCCATTCCACGCACGGTGTGGATGAGCTTCGGATTGAACGCATCGTCTATCTTCGCGCGTAGGCGGCGGATGGCTACATCGATGACGTTGCTGTCGCTGTCGAAATTCATGTCCCATACCTGCGACGCGATCAGAGAACGTGGAAGGACTTCCCCCTGGCGACGGGCCAGGAGCTCAAGCAACGCGAACTCCTTGCTGGTGAGATTGATGCGTTGGCCAGCGCGCGTTGCACGTCGGCGCGCCAAGTCCAGTACCAAATCGGCAACCTGGATGCGATCAGGCTGGCTCGGAGCGCTTCCGCGTCGCAGCAGCGTCCGCACCCGCGCCAGCAACTCAGAGAAGGCGAATGGCTTGACGAGGTAGTCGTCCGCTCCCAGTTCCAATCCCTTGACACGGTCGTCCACACCGCCACGCGCCGTCAGAAAGAGTACAGGGACCTGTTTACCGGCATCTCGAAGGGCACGCACGATGCGCCAGCCATCGACATCCGGCAGCATGACATCCAAGACCACCAGATCGTATGTCTCGCCCATGGCCAGGTGGTGTCCGTCCAATCCGTTGCGCGCCAGATCCACTACGAATCCCGCCTCCATGAGACCTTGGCGGACGTAATCCGCCGTCTTGTTCTCGTCTTCAACGACCAGCAGTTTCATCGCATGTCCCATGAAATCGCTGCGGCGCAGAAAAATAGCCGCTCACGATGTACGCATTCATCCACTTCAATCAGCAATTTACTGGTTGCCAGCTTCCACGAACATGACACGAACATTACATGAATGTAATTCAAGGGTCATTCGGTGGAAAGTGCCCAACCCATAGCATGACCTGCATTGCGTCGAACTGTGCCGCTCAGGATGGGGTGGCGTTTAGAACGACTTCCGAGTCATCTATGGAGGATTTCAGGCCATGCCGCCTCGTTCACCCTTTTTTATCGTGCCCCCACAGGGCCTTTCTCGTCGGCGTTTCGTCCAAGGGTTAGCCGCCGGCGGCGTTCTCGCTGGGCTGTCCACGCCGGCGTTCAAGGCATTTGCCCAGCAAGGCTCCGCGACGCGCGGTGCCGCCCCTGTGCTAAAAGGCACCGAGTTCGACTTGGTGATCGCCGAATCGCCCGTGAACTTCACGGGCAAGCCAGGCGTGGCTACGACCATCAACGGCTCGCTGCCGGCACCGACATTGCGTTGGCGCGAGGGTGACACCGTCACAATCCGTGTGACCAACAAGCTGCGTGAAGCCACATCCATCCACTGGCACGGGATCATCCTGCCGTATCAGATGGATGGCGTGCCGGGCATTAGCTTCAAAGGCATCGCTCCCGGCGAGACCTTCACGTACCGCTTCAAGGTTCAGCAAAGCGGCTCCTACTGGTACCACTCGCACTCCGGCTTCCAGGAACTCACGGGCATGTACGGGGCGATCATCATCGACCCCGCTGGCGCCGAGACCATCCGCGCCGACCGTGACCACGTGCTGCTGTTCTCGGATTGGACCGACGAAGACCCGATGCGGGTGTTCACCAAGCTCAAGTCCCAAAGCGACTACTACAACTACAACCAACCTACCGTCTTCGACTTCTTCCGGGACGCCTCGCGCGACGGCATGGCCGCTGCGATCGACAAGCGCAAGATGTGGAACGAGATGCGGATGAATCCGACGGATCTCGCCGATCTGTCCGCCGCCACGCTGACCTATCTGGCCAACGGCGTCACCCCCGCCGGCAATTGGACGGCGTTGTTCCGACCGGGGGAGCGCGTGCGGCTGCGCATGGTCAACGGTGCGGGCAACACCTTCTACGACGTACGCATTCCCGGACTGAAACTCACGGTGGTGCACGTCGATGGTGTTGACGTGGAGCCGGTGACGGTCGATGAGTTCCGATTCGGTCCGGGCGAAACCGTCGATGTGATCGTCCAGCCACGGGATGACGCTTACACGATCTTCGCCCAGGCGATGGACCGGACAGGCTACGCGCGTGCCACGCTGGCCGTGCGTGAAGGTCTTCAAGCTCCCGTGCCTGCCCTCGATCCGGTCGAATGGCTGACCATGAACGACATGATGGGCGGCATGATGGGGGGCATGGACCATGGCGGGTCCGGCCAGGCCATGGAGATGACCGGGATGACGGGCATGACGGGCATGACGGGCATGACCGGGATGACCGGGATGACCGGGATGGGCTCGGGTTCGATGTCCGGGATGGATCATGGGGCGATGGCTGGCATGAACCACGGTGGCATGGCGATGGATCACAGCCAACACGCCGCGGCTGCGGGGGGACTGGCCGTGCCCAGCACTACTGCCCGCCACGCTCGCACCGAGTATGGTGCCAGCACGGACATGCGCGTTGACATGGCGCGCACCAACCTCGATGACCCCGGCATTGGACTGCGCAACAACGGTCGGCGCGTGTTGACCCTCGCGGATCTGCATACCCCGTCGGGGCCGCTGGACAAGAGAGGCCCTGGCCGGGAGGTCGAATTGCACCTCACGGGCAACATGGAACGCTACGCATGGTCCCTGGACGGGCTGGAGTTCGGAAAGTCCACGCCGGTGCACTTCAAACACGGCGAGCGGCTGCGGGTCATTCTGCACAACGACACCATGATGACCCATCCCATGCACCTGCACGGCATGTGGAGCGAGCTGGAAAGCCCCGACGGTCGCTTCCTTGCGCGCCGCCACACCCTGCCGGTGCAGCCGGCACAACGCATCAGCTTCCTGGTGACAGCCGACGCGCTCGGCCGCTGGGCGTGGCACTGCCACCTGATGTTCCACATGGATGCCGGCATGTTCCGCGAAGTCGTGGTGTCTTGAACCCAGCGCACAAGGAAGACCAAGAATGTCCAAAGCACTCCCCACTCGCGCACTGGCCACGACGCTACTGGCCCTGGTAAGCGTCGCCGCACAGGCACAAGCACAGAACGACCATGCTGCGCACGGCCAGGCCGACTCTCAAACGGCCGCGCCATCCACTCAGACCGTGGCTCCTGCCGCCGACCCGCACGCGGGTCACGCGGCGTCGGCGAGCGGCTCGACCGCGGCCCCGGCCATGGATCACGGCAACATGCAGATGCAGGGCGGGTCGGCGCCTCCTGACGCCCGCGATCCGCATGGCTACTCCAATGGCCTGACATTGGGATCGGGCGACTACGCCGTACCCGGTGTGCCGCGGCTGATGCTGGCCGACGAACACAGGTTCTTCTCGTTGCGCGGCGAAACCCTGGAACGCCGCTTCACGCGCAAAGGGGACGATTCCACGGCCTACGACCTCCAGGCGTGGTATGGGACGACCTACAACAAGGCCGTCGTGAAGGCCGAAGGCGATATCGCCAAAGGAAAGCTCGAAGAATCGCGTACCGAGCTTCTCTGGGGGCACGCCGTCGCACCGTACTGGGACACCCAGCTCGGCATTCGGGTGGATAACGGCGAAGGCCCGAGCCGTCAATGGTTGGCTTTCGGCATCCAGGGCCTCGCCCCCTACTGGTTCGAGCTGGAGGCGACGGGCTACGTGGGAAGTGGCGGACGTACGGCGCTGCGTGTCGAAGGCAGCTACGAGCTGCTGCTGACCCAGCGACTGATTCTGGAGCCTCGCGCCGAGTTGCAGTTCTATGGCAAGGACGACCCGGAACGCGGTATCGGCAAGGGCTTGGCCGAAGCGTCTGCTGGCTTGCGCCTGCGCTATGAATTCAGTCGCCAGTTCGCCCCCTATATCGGCGTGGAACGGGCGGGCAGCTTCGGACGCACCGCGGACTATGTGCGTGCCGAAGGCGGCCGCGCGCAGCAGACGCGCTGGGTGGCTGGCGTGCGATTCTGGTTCTAGAACCTAGCGGGTTTGATCATCTGATGAGAGGCAATCTATGAACATGCACTACGACAGAAGCCAGGGCAAAGTGCCGAGACGCCAGGCATTGATCGCTGGCTTGTTGGTGATGGCACTCGCAGGACCGAGCCTGGCGCAGAGCCGACCGATTGCCAAGGTCTGGAAGGACCCGAGCTGCGGATGCTGCAAGGACTGGGTCTCACACCTGCAAGGCGCAGGCTTCGATGTGCAGGTTCTCGACACCGGGAACACGGCAGCGCGCACGCGGCTGGGCATCCCGCAGAAGTACGGTTCGTGCCACACGGCGCAGATCGGCAGCTATGCCATCGAGGGTCATGTGCCTGCCTCGGACATTCAACGCTTGCTGCGCGAAGCCCCGCAGGCCATCGGCCTTGCGGCGCCCGGCATGCCGGTCGGTTCGCCCGGCATGGATGGTCCGGCCTATGGTGGACGCAAGGACGCCTACGACGTGCTGCTGATCGGGAAAAACGGTAGCAGCACGGTCTATCAGTCGCATCGCTGACCATCCATCAACCCTTCTCCGTGGAGATATGCCATGCAGCATCAGCACACACATACCCCCAGCGATCGTCCCCGGTTCTGGCGATCGCGCTACGGCGTGGCGTTCCTCATCATCGCCGCTGTCGCCGCGTATTTCCTGCTCAAGGAGCACACGGCACATGTTGCCGGCTATCTCCCCTTCCTGCTGCTGGCGGCTTGTCCGCTGATGCACCTGTTCATGCACCGTGGTCACGGCCACGGCGGACACGATCATGCCGCGCGTCAGGGTGAGGAAGGTGCCGCAGCCTCCAAGGAGCAGAAGCAATGAGTCGAGGCACTCGCACCGTGCGAGCACGCGACGCCGCGCTTGTCTCCTTGCGCGCGTGCGGCCTGCTGCGATCACCAGACACCAACGGTTAACGGCGGAGGGCACTTGTCACTATGAATTCACCCAGCAAGTCTTCAGGACATGAGCACGCAGGCATGGCGGCGGGTGCCACAACGTCCGGCACGCATACCCACCACCATCACGCCAGCCATGCTGGAAGTGACGATGCGGGCGGGCCCTCAAGCCACTCGCAGCCCGATGCCTCGACACGAGATCCGGTGTGTGGGATGGCGGTCACGGCGGCGTCGGAGCACCGCTCCACGCACTTGGGGAACACGTACCTGTTTTGCAGCACCGGATGCAAGGCCAAATTCGACGCCGATCCGGCGCGATATGCCAGCGGTGGCGCGGGCATAGGCACAGGCAGCGGCCATGCACCGCATCACCATGCCAGCACCGCGATTTCACCGGCCCCGGCGGCATCGCCAACCGCACCCGGAACAATCTACACCTGCCCGATGCACCCGGAGATCCGCCAGGATCATCCGGGAATCTGCCCCAAGTGCGGGATGACGCTGGAGCCTCTGCTGCCCGACCTCGACGACGACAACCCGGAGTTGCGTGACTTCTCGCGTCGCTTCTGGTGGACCTTGCCGTTGACGCTCGTGGTCCTGGCGCTGGCGATGCTGGGCGAGCGGCTACACCTGATGGACATGGCTACACAGAGCTGGGTCGAGTTGGTGCTGTCGTTGCCGATCGTGCTGTGGGCCGGCTGGCCCTTCTTCTCCCGCGGCTGGCTGTCCGTGGTCAACCGCAGCCCGAACATGTGGACACTGATCGGCCTGGGAACGGGTGCGGCATTCATCTACAGCGTCGTGGCAACCGTTGCGCCGGAAGTGTTTCCAGCTTCCTTCATGTCCATGGGACGGGTCGGCGTGTATTTCGAGGCCGCCGCCGTCATCATCTCGCTGACACTGCTCGGCCAGGTGCTGGAACTCAAGGCGCGCTCCCAGACTTCGGCGGCCATCAAGTCGCTGCTGGGGCTGGCGCCCAAGACCGCGCGGCGCATCAATGCGGACGGCAGCGAGGAAGACGTGCCGCTCAGCCATGTGCACGTCGGCGATCTGCTGCGCATCCGACCCGGCGAGAAGGTGCCGGTGGATGGCATCGTGCACGAGGGCAGCAGCTCGATTGACGAATCCATGCTGACCGGCGAACCGCTGCCCGTAAGCAAGCGCGCGGGCGACAAGGTCATCGGGGCCACACTCAACACCAGCGGCGCGCTGGTCATGCGTTCGGAGCGGATCGGCTCGGACACCGTTCTGTCGCAGATCGTCCAGATGGTCGCCCAGGCGCAGCGTTCCAAGGCGCCGATGCAACGCATGGCCGATGTCGTTGCCGGCTACTTCGTGATGGCCGTCGTTGCCATTGCGGTCACGACGCTCTTTGTATGGGGATTCTTCGGGCCGCAGCCCACCTGGGTCTATGGACTCATCAATGCGGTGGCCGTTCTGATCATCGCCTGCCCGTGCGCGCTGGGTCTGGCCACGCCGATGTCGATCATGGTCGCAACGGGCCGTGGCGCCACGCAGGGCGTGCTATTCCGCGATGCCGCGGCGATCGAGAATCTTCGCAAGGTCGATACCCTCGTCATCGACAAGACAGGAACCCTGACCGAAGGCCGACCTGCTTTCGATCAGGTCGTCGCAGCACCCGGCTTTACGAACGATGAGGTGCTGCGTCTTGCGGCCAGCCTGGACCAGGGCAGTGAACACCCCCTGGCCGACGCCATCGTGCAGGCCGCGCGTGCCCAGGGCCTCCAACTCGTGAAGCCTCAGAGCTTTGAATCGGGAACCGGCATCGGCGTGCGCGGAAAGGTTGAGCACCGGCAACTCGCGTTGGGCAACACAGTGCTGATGGAACAGTCTGGCGTATCGGTGGAACCGCTCGTACCCCAGGCCGAAGCTCTGCGCGGCGAAGGGGCAAGCGTCATGTACTTGGCTGTGGACGGGCAGCTCGCGGGCTTGCTCGCCGTATCCGATCCGGTCAAGGGCAGCACCCCCGAGGCCCTGGCCGCGTTGAAGGCTGCGGGCCTGCGGGTCATCATGGCCACCGGGGACGGGCAGACCACCGCCAAAGCCGTCGGTGCACGCCTAGGCATCGACGAGGTGCATGGTGAGGTCAAGCCGGCGGACAAGCTCATGTTGATCGAGCGGCTGCAGAAAGAAGGACGCATCGTCGCCATGGCCGGAGACGGCATCAACGACGCGCCGGCCTTGGCGAAGGCAGACGTGGGCATCGCCATGGGAACGGGGACCGACGTGGCGATGAACAGCGCCCAGGTCACGCTGGTCAAGGGCGACCTGCGTGGCATCGCTGTCGCTCGCACGCTCTCGGTGAGTACCGTGCGCAACATGAAGCAGAACCTCATGTTCGCCTTCCTCTACAACGCGCTGGGCATCCCCATCGCCGCCGGGGTTCTCTATCCCCTCACGGGCTGGCTGCTGTCGCCGCTGATCGCAGCATTGGCGATGAGCCTGAGTTCGGCGTCGGTCGTTGGCAACGCCTTGCGCCTGAGAGCGAGCCGACTGTGACCGGATTTTCTTTCTGAACCTACAGGAGCCTGCTATCGCCCAGCGAACCGTTTCTTTCGTTCCACGCCGTTGCGAAGGTGCAAGCCTTATCTCGGCACTTCGTTCTTAAACCACTCCTCACACATCAAGGTAGAAATCTCTATGACCCGTTCACATTTCATCGCCAAGCTCGTCGCGCCGATCGCTGCTGGTCTGTTCGCCACCGCCGCATTCGCGCATCCTTCGCTGGTGTCTTCAACGCCAGCCGACAAGTCGCAGGTTTCCGCGCCAGCCACCATCGAGCTGAAGTTCTCCGAAACGCTGGTGCCGCAGTTCTCCGCCGCGAGCCTTGTCATGACTGGCATGCCGGGAATGGCGAGCCATGGCCCGATGAAGATCAACGCCAGCGTCGCGGGTGCCGGCGACGGCAAGACCATGGTCATCACGCCAGCACAGGCGCTCCAGCCCGGCGACTATCGCGTCGAATGGCGTGCCGTCTCCTCGGACACGCATCCGATCACGGGTAACGTCACCTTCAAGGTGAAGTAAGCCCATGGCCGGGGATTGGTTGACCATCGTCCTGCGCCTGGCGCTTTATCTGGACCTGGCGGCGGCGTTTGGCGTCGCCATGTTCGGACTCTATGCTTTGGGCAACGACGAGCGATCCTCGACGATCTCGCGCCGCTATCGCGTCCTCATTGGCGCATCCGCTGCCATCGGCATTGCCCTGTCGATGTGGGGCATGACGGTCATGGCCAAGGCCATGTCCGGCGCCCAAAGCTACGCGGAGCTGTCAACGCACGTTTTCGACATGCTCATTACGGGCACGCACATGGGCATCGCCTGGTGCATTCGCATCCTCGCGCTGTTGGTGTGTGTGCTCGTCGCAATGTTGAAATTGAACGCTACCTTGCGATTTGCAGTGATGGCGCTCTCCACCGGCGTGGCGCTGGCGACCCTTGCGTGGGCAGGCCACGGCGCCATGGACGACGGCGTTCGCGGCTACATCCATCTTGCGTCGGATATCACCCACCTCTGGGCAGCGGGCGCTTGGGTGGGCGCATTGTTGGCGTTCTTGATGCTGGCATCCCACAAGCGGGATGTCGCGCAAGACCCGGTAGCGGTCCTCAGTCGGACGTCGAATGGCTTTGCTCGCATAGGTACAGCGATCGTGGCTGCACTCGTCGTGAGTGGAACTCTCAATTACCTGTTGATCGCCGGACCATCGTTTGATCCGCTCATCTCGACGCTGTATGGCCGGCTGCTGATGGTAAAGCTCCTGCTTTTCGCAGGCATGCTGGCGTTGGCTGCTGCCAATCGGTATCGGTTGAGCCCGAGCCTGGAGGCAGCTTTGAAGGCAGGCAATCGCGCACAGGCAGTCATCAAGCTTAGGCAGAGTCTGTTCACGGAGGCAACCTTGGCCGTTTTGGTTCTGGCGAGCGTTGCATGGCTTGGCATCTTGTCTCCCACTGGAACCTAATCCTTCATGGGCGGCAGATGACAGCGCATGAATTGAATGTAATGCACGGGTAAGCCCTCTGTAGACCGCCTGCTTCTACATTTAACGACGCGGCGCAAGTTGTCGTCGTTTTTACAAAGGAGTCGATCATGAAATCGCAAATTGTCATTGCCGCCCTGTTGAGCGCTCTCTCCGTGCCAGCCTTCGCCGGTCATGCAGCAGCCCAAGCAGCCAAGGAGATGGTTCCCTTGGCTGACGGGGGAACGCTGTACATCTTCAAGGACGGAAAGATGGCACAGGAAAGCCGCTTCGGGCGCGCCGTCTATCTCAATGTCGGGGCTTCGGTGTCGACGAAGGATGGGCGCAACATCGCGATCACCAGCAATGAAGTCGCTCGCCTCGGCTCGCTGCTACAAAAAGAGCACGGCGGATGACGCCGCGGGTGTGCGGTGCTTTTCAAAGCTTCTGCACAGTGTGACAGAGACGCGCGCCCCGATTGGGCGCGCGCGATTGGGACGCGTCACGAGCAACCACGAGCGCTCAAGATGCCAGTTTTTGCGATGTCAAGCGCATCAACTTCCCTGGAATGGATCCAGCCTCCACATCCACCGTGATTCGTCCACGGGACATCTTGCGCGAATGAGAACCTGCGAGGAGCCCGATTTATGGAGTTGCGTCATCTACGATGCTTTGTCGTCTTGGCAGAGGAGTTGCATTTCACGCGGGCGGCCGAGAGGCTGCATATAGAGCAACCCCCCTTGTCTCGCGCGATCAAGGAATTGGAAGATGAGCTTGGGGTCACGCTGTTTGACCGCGACCGCAGGGGTACACGGCTGACCGTGGCGGGGGCGGCATTCTTGCAGGACACCCGCCGACTCTTCACTGTCCTGGAGCAAGCGCGTGAGAATGCCAGAGCCATTGCCGCGGGCCTGAGGGGCAGCCTGCGCATTGCAATTTCCGATGGTGCGATGGACCCACGACTATCGGCGTTCCTAGCTCGTTGCCGCGCGGAAGAGCCCGAGGTCGAGATACGTCTCTCCGAGGTACCGCTGACCGAGCAGATACGGGGCCTACGGTCTGGCGACTTCACGATCGGATTTGCACACGCGGCGGATGTTGGCGAAGGCATCGTGGCTGAACCGATCTGGCGAGACCCGATTGTGATCGCCGTGCCAGCGCGGCACTCGCTTCTTGCGCACAAGCAAGTTCCGCTCAACGAACTTCAGGGTCACCCACTGGTTCTGTGCGACAAACTGGCCTGCGAAGGCTACTGCCGAGAACTAAATCGGCTGCTACAGGTTCTGGAACACAGGCTCAACGTTGTCGAAGAAGTGTCGTCGCTGGACATGATGCTAACGCTGGTCGGCGCAGGCTATGGGATTGGTTTCATGACAGCGACCAAGATTCCCATCAGCCAGAGGCCGGACGTGGTGATTCGCCCTCTGGCGCAGGACACGGCGGTAATCACAACCTATCTGCTTCGGCCAGAAAGCAGCAACTCATCGGTTTCGCTGGATCGCTTCATGGAACGTCTGCGAGGACCTCCGGATGACTAAAGCGTCAATGCCCATCTGAATCGTGCGCCGCAGCACGAAGATTGCGTTCGGCTGCGCTGACGAGTTCCGCAGCACTAAGCTTGAGTCCGGCGGCGATTCTTAAGATCAGAGCGAGAGTGGGCATGTGCTCCCCACGCTCTATTTTGCCCATGTGCGATCGCTCGATCCCTGCTTTCGCAGCCAGTTCTTCCTGAGCAATACCTTGCGTCAGGCGGGCGACACGAACGGCCGCTCCGAATGCCAACGCTGGCTCGGCGTCGAAAGTGGTAGTGCCTGGGGGACGGCCTCGTCGGACAGTTCGCTTCTCCATCCTTGGAAGCGTCGAACAGTCCCGACAATTTAACCACGTTAAGTTTAACTCAAACTAGCTATCATGAAGACTTTCCATCCTTGTCTTATCGCTTCTTGGGGCCTCTCATGCACGACGCCACCAGCCCACGCCCACAGCTCAGGCTCGCCATAGCGCCTGGTGTGGCCTCTTCGAACCTAGCTGCATTGCTTGCCCTGCAGCGCGCGGAGGAGCCCGAAGTTTTTATGGAATTTAATGAGGTTACGACGAGCGATCTCATTACAGGCCTCTACAAACGGCGCTTCGACGTCGGCCTTTCTCTGAAGCAGGTGAGCGATTCTTCGCTGAAGAGTCTTTCTCTTTGGTTTGAGGCGACAGCTCTTGCCACGCCGCTGGGATACCCACTGCTCCGGCAGCAGTCAATCAGAATAGACGAACTTAAGGAGCACTCCGTGTTTCGATGGAAGGCCGAATATTCTCCTTCGCTGGACCAGTACCTGTCCTCCATGTCATCAACGGAAAGGCCGAATGTCCAGCATGTCAGTTCTTTTGAGATGTTGTTGCTCTGGGTCGCAGCTGGATATGGCGTAGGGATTTCTTCGCGATCACGCATCGAAACCGCTAGCCAGTGCGGAATCTGCACGCGTCCAATAGCCGATGGCCCCTACGAGGTCATTACGCACCTGCAGCGACTCTCGGGACAGACGAATCTTGTAGCTGATCGATTTGAGCTTAGAGCCTTGCGAGTTGCCGAGGCGCGTAAAGCATGACAGCCACGTGCGGTGCCCGCCCTTGCCGGTGGATTTGCAGTGGATGCCGGTTCGGGCCAAGGCGCCGTCCAGACGCATCAATTCATCCTGGAAACTGACCTTGATCAATTCA
Organism: Stenotrophomonas sp. STK17_22; assembly: GCF_051983905.1. Classification (NCBI taxonomy): domain Bacteria; kingdom Pseudomonadati; phylum Pseudomonadota; class Gammaproteobacteria; order Lysobacterales; family Lysobacteraceae; genus Stenotrophomonas; species Stenotrophomonas sp. STK17_22. Next base: position 1,632,622 of record NZ_CP197010.1, on the reverse strand, counting down.
ACTCCCCACAACTTCCAATAGTATGTCCACATGATCGGCTTAAGGCGCCTTCTCGCAAGATGGAGCCGCTGGATTACCAGCGGCCTAGTCGTAACCTTGCTTTTCTCGCAGGTTGCGATGGCGATGTACGTCTGTCCCAAGCCAGACCCGAGGGCATCTGTGGAAACCACGCAAATGCGTGCCACGATCTCGATGCAGCAGGCTGACAAGTTGCCAATGTCGGATTGCACCGGCATGCCTGATTCCATGGACAGCGAAGCGCCACAGTTGTGCCACGCTCATTGCAGTGGCGATCGGGAGTCGGCGCTTTCATGGCAGGGGCTGGACATTCAGTTTCTCGCGGCGCACGTGATGTGGCTCGCCAACTCGCTGCCCGGGTTGGTTCTCGACCGGGTAGCCCTCAGGCGGCACGTTACCTACATTCCTCCCAATCCCCGCGCGGGCTTTCCGCCGATCTACCTCACGTTCCAAGTCCTGCGGAATTGATTTATGTGTCCGTGCTCGCCGCGCACCGATGCGGCAGACCACGTGATTTCGTGAACACCAATTCCGAGGACAACCATGTTTACTCCCTTTTTTGGCGCCCCCGAGGGATGCTCTGAACAATTCCTCGGCGACAATAGCGCAAGGTTCGACGGATGACGACGATGCAGCTGAGCTTCGGGGACGCGGAACACACGGGCAAGCGGAAGAAGACGCGACGCGAGATCTTCCTGGCGGAGATGGAGCAGGTTGTGCCGTGGAACGCATTGCTGGCGCTGATCGCACCGCACTACCCGAAGATGGGCCAGCGTGGCCGGCAGCCGTACGCGCTGGCGACGATGCTGCGCATCCACTTCCTGCAGCAGTGGTACGCGCTCAGTGACCCGGCCATGGAAGAGGCGCTGTACGACACGGCGGTGATGCGCCGCTTCGCCCGCCTCAGCGGGCTGGACAACATTCCGGACGAGACCACGATCTTCAGCTTCCGCCGGCTGCTGGAGACGCATGATCTGGCGCCGCAGCTCCTGGAGCGCGTGAACGCGCACCTGGCGCGCAAGGGCCAGAGCTTGAAGGCCGGCACGATCGTGGACGCCACGATCATCGCGGCGCCGAGTTCGACCAAGAACAGGGACGGCAAGCGCGATCCGGAGATGCACCAGACGAAGAAGGGCAACCAGTGGCACTTCGGGATGAAGGCGCACATTGGCGTGGACGAGGAGTCGGGCCTGGTGCACCACGTGGAGTGCACGGCGGCGAACGTCAACGACGTGACGCAGGTGCACAAGCTGCTGCACGGCAAGGAAGACACAATCTGCGGCGACAGCGGCTACACGGGCGCGGACAAGCGCGAGGAGCTGCAAGGCGTGGAGGCTGCGTTCTGGATCGCGGAGAAGCCGTCGAAGCTTCGTGCGATGAAGAACAAGCGTGATCGCAAATACGCCGAACGCTGGGAGCACTTCAAGGCCAGCCTGCGGGCGAAGGTGGAGCATCCGTTCCGAGTGGTGAAGCGGCAGTTCGGTTACACCAAGGTGCGCTATCGCGGGTTGGCGAAGAACACGGCGCAGGTGTTGACGCTGTTCGCGCTGTCGAATCTGTGGATGGCGCGGCGACGTCTGTTGCTGCCGACGGGGTAAATCCGTCTGTTGGACGGGGAAAGCCGTCGAAAAGCGTCAGAAACGGCGCAAAATCCATCATATCGAGGTCGACTTGGCGCCTTGACGCTGAAATCCAAGCATCAGAGCGCTTTGATCAGACCTTCCCGAGGGGCGCCCGTCAGCGTACGGCCGAGGCACAACGCCGGCCTCGATGCGATTGCATCGTCTGAAAGCTATCAGCATCGCGTTGGCAGGCAGTGCGCTTGTTTCGCCTGTGGCCTACGCCCTCGATTTTGCTGAGGCACGCCTTATCGCGGAGCAGCAGAGCCCGCGCATAAGCGCGCAGCAGTTGCAGGTCAACGTCGCCGAATCCGTGCAGAAGGCAGCAGGCTCGCTGCCCGACCCCAAGCTCTCGCTCGGCATCGAAAACTATCCCATCAGCGGCATGGATCGCTGGAGCATGACGCGCGAATCCATGACGATGCAGCGCCTGGCGCTCATGCAGGAAGTGCCCAACAGGGCCAAGCGCGACGCCCAGGTCGCCAGTGCGCAGGCGCGTGTGGATCGAGAGCGCGCGGCGCTGGTTTTGCAGCGATTGCAGATCCGCCAGGAACTCAGCCTGGCGTGGATCGCCGCGCAGGCGGTGGAGCAACGGGAGATACTGCTGACGGAACTGCTCGCGGAGAACCAGCGCCTGCAAGACAGTCTCCCCGCTCGCGTCGCCGGCGGCACGGCCCAGACTGGCGACCTGTTGGTCGCGCAACAGGAGGCGCTGACACTCACGGACCGCCGTGACGATCTACAGCGGGACCGGGCCAAGGCCAGGGCCGCATTGCGGCGCTGGGTGGGCTCCAGGGCCGACGAAGCACTGCAAGGCGATCCAGGCCCGCTCACTCACCCCGTCGCGCAACTGCGCACAGAACTGGCGAATCACGCGGAGCTTGAACTCTATCCGGCGATGCAAAGCATGGCCCGGGCCGAGTCCCGCGAAGCCCAATCAGAGACCCGCGGCGATTGGGCCTGGGAGATTGCCTATAGCCGGCGGGATCGCCGATGGGGCGACATGGTGTCATTCCAGGTGACATTCGATCTGCCATGGCAGAAGGATCGACGCCAAGTGCCCATGATCGAGGCAAAACGGCACGAGTTGGAGCGTCTGGACGCCGAACGCGAAGACGTGGCGCGGCGTCATTTGCAGGAGCTGGACGACAGCGCCGCCGAACTCCAAGCGTTGAACAGCCAGATCGACCGCCTGCAGACCGCAGGCTTGCAGCTGGTACGGAACCGAGCGGCGCTTGCGTTGAGCAACTACCGATCCGCCAAGGGGGACCTGAGCGCTGTGCTCAGTGCACGCGCCCAGGTACTGGAGACGCGCATGCGTCTGATCGACCTCGGAGCGCAGCGCGACAGCCTCGTCGCCCGACTGAACAGCCTGATCGCGGACTGAGTGGAGACCCTCGCCATGAACACCTCTTCGAGAAACATCCTTGCCGGCTTGACGCTGATTGCTGCCGGTATTGCCGTTGGATGGAGCGTCGCCCAATGGCGCGCCGGCCACCTCAGCGGCTCCCCCGCTGCCACCATTGCAAGTGCTCCGACCGAGCGCAAGGTGCTGTATTGGTACGACCCGATGGTGCCGGCCCAGAAGTTCGACAAGCCCGGCAAATCGCCCTACATGGACATGGCGTTGATGCCGAAGTACGCAGATGAAGACACTCAGGACAGCACGGGCCTGAGCGTGTCGGCGCAAGCGGTGCAAGCCCTGGGCCTGCGTACAACCGAAGTCGTGCAAGGCAAGATCGGCGCAGATGTGAACGTCGTGGGCACCGTGCTGCTCAACGACCGCGACGTCAGCATCGTGCAGGCGCGGACCGCTGGCTTCGTCGAGCGTGTCTACGCACGGGCTGCGGGCGACGTGATCGCAGCAGGGGCACCGCTGCCTGACCTATTGCTGCCGGAGTGGATCGCCGCACAGCGCGAGTTTCTCTCGGTTCGCGCGATGGGCGACGCACCGTTGACCGCAGCTGCCCGCCAACGGCTGCTGCTGCTCGGCATGCCGCAAGCCCTGATCGCCCAGGTGGAGCGCACAGGCGAGCCCAAGGGGCTGTACACGGTCACAACACCTCAAGGCGGCTTGGTGGCCGAACTGATGGTGCGTCAGGGCATGACGGTTTCCGCCGGGGAAAGCCTGGCCCGGGTGAATGGCTTGGCCACGGTGTGGATCGAAGCGGCTGTCCCCGAAGCACAAAGCGGGCCATTGCAGGTCGGCCAAACGGCGCAGGTCCGGCTGGCGGCGTTTCCCGGTGAAGTGCTCCAGGCGCGCATCGTGAGCATCCTGCCCGAAGCCAACCGCGACACCCGTACGGTGCGAGTGCGGCTTGAAATGGCCAATCCCGGCCAGCGCCTGAAGGCCGGCATGTCCGGCCAGATCGCGCTCAAAGGCAACGAACAGCCCGCGCTGCTTGTTCCCAGCGAGGCGGTCATCCGCACCGGCAAGCGCGCACTGGCCTATGTGGTCGATGGACCCGGCAAGTTCCATCCCGTGGAGGTCCAGGTGGGCGCGGAGGTAGGCGATCAACTGGTGGTCAACGGCGGGCTCGCGGCGGGACAGCAGGTGGTGGCCTCGGCGCAGTTCCTGATCGATTCGGAAGCCAGCCTGCGGGGCGTGCTGCCTGCAGGTGCCGCGGCGTCCGCGCCTGCATCGCCGCACAACGGGCACGGCACCTCGTCGCCACCGGCCGCGGCCACCAACGCTTTCGTGGTGCGCGGCGTGATCGAGGAGATGTCGCCCACCGAGCTGACGCTGGCGCACGAGGCCGTGCCAGCCCTCCAATGGCCGGCCATGACCATGGGCTTCAAGCTGAGCAGCCCGCAGCTCGCCGCGGGTCTTTCGGTTCGGCAGCAGGTGCGATTCACCTTCTCCAAGCAAGGTGAGGACTACGTGATCACCGCCATCGAAAAGGTGCAGCCATGATCGCCAAACTGATTCGATGGTCGGTGGCCAATCGCTTCCTGGTGCTGCTGGCCACCGCCATGCTCACGGCATGGGGCGTGTGGGGCGTTCGCAGCACGCCCGTGGATGCGCTGCCGGACTTGTCAGACGTGCAGGTCATCATTCGCACCAACTACCCAGGACAGGCGCCGCAGATCGTCGAGAACCAGGTCACCTACCCGTTGGCCACCACCATGCTGTCGGTGCCAGGGGCCAAGACCGTGCGCGGCTTCTCGTTCTTTGGCGACTCGTTCGTCTATGTCTTGTTCGAGGACGGAACCGACCTGTACTGGGCCCGCTCACGGGTACTGGAATACCTGAACCAGGTCCAGGGCCGATTGCCCGCCACGGCGAAGCCGGCCCTGGGTCCGGACGCCACAGGCGTCGGCTGGATCTTCCAGTACGCGCTCGTGGATCGCACGGGCAAGAACGATCTGGCGCAACTGCGTGCGTTGCAGGACTGGTTCCTGAAGTTCGAACTCAAGAGCCTGCCCAACGTGGCCGAAGTGGCATCGGTGGGGGGCATGGTCAAGCAGTACCAGGTCGTGCTCGACCCGATCAAGTTGGCGTCCTATGGCCTCAGTCAGGCTCAAGTCCGCGATGCCCTGATGGGGGCCAACCAGGAGACCGGCGGCTCCGTCCTGGAATTGTCAGGCGCGGAGTACATGGTCCGCGCGAGCGGATACCTCAAGACCCTGGACGAGTTCCGGGAGATCCCCTTGACGGCACGCGGCGGTGTGCCGGTGCGGCTGGGGGATGTGGCGACGCTCCAGATAGGCCCGGAGATGCGGCGTGGCATTGCCGAACTCGACGGAGAAGGCGAGGTCGCCGGCGGCGTGGTGGTGCTGCGCTCCGGCAAGAATGCCCAGGAGACGATCGCTGCCGTCAAGGCCAAGCTCGCGGAGCTGCAGGGCAGCCTGCCGCCGGGCGTCGAGATCGTCACCAGCTACGACCGCAGCGCGCTGATCGAGCGGGCCATTCGCAATCTCACGACCAAGCTGGGCGAAGAGTTTCTGGTGGTGGCGCTGGTCTGCGCACTGTTCCTTTGGCATCTTCGTTCTGCGCTGGTGGCCATCATCTCGCTACCTCTGGGCGTGATGACGGCGTTCCTGGTCATGCGCTACCAGGGCATCAACGCCAACATCATGTCGCTGGGGGGGATTGCCATCGCCGTGGGGGCGATGGTGGATGCAGCGGTGGTGATGATCGAGAACGCCCACAAGAAGCTGGAGGCTTGGCAGCACGCGCACCCGGATCAACGACTGCAGGGCAAGGAACGGTGGGACGTGATCACACAGGCCGCAGAGGAAGTCGGTCCTGCGCTCTTCTTCTCGCTGCTCATCATCACGCTCTCGTTCATCCCGGTCTTCACCCTAGAAGCGCAGGAAGGCCGGCTGTTCGGCCCGCTGGCGTTCACCAAGACCTACGCGATGGCCGCGGCCGCAGGGCTGTCAGTGACGCTGATTCCCGTACTCATGGGCTACTGGATTCGCGGGCGTATCCCGGATGAGCAGAAGAACCCCATCACCCGCATCCTGATTGCAGCCTACCGGCCAGCACTGGAGTGGGTACTGCGCCGGCCTAAGGCGACGCTGCTGATCGCCGTGCTGGCCTTGGCGACCACGGCCTGGCCCTTGGCGCGGCTCGGCGGTGAGTTTCTGCCGAGGTTGGACGAAGGGGACCTGCTCTACATGCCCTCGGCCCTGCCGGGACTCTCGGCGCAGCGCGCCACGGAGTTGCTGCAGCTGAGCAACCGCATGATCAAGACCGTACCTGAAGTGGACAAGGTGTTCGGCAAGGCAGGACGGGCCGAAACTGCGACCGATCCGGCGCCCCTTGAGATGTTCGAGACCACGGTGAAGCTCAAGCCCAGGGAACAATGGCGTCCAGGCATGACGCCCGAGAAGCTCGTGGAAGAGCTGGATCGTGCCGTGAAGATCCCGGGCCTGTCCAATATCTGGATTCCCCCTATCCGCAATCGCATCGACATGCTGGCTACCGGCATCAAGAGCCCGATCGGGGTGAAGGTGACCGGCAACGACCTGGGCGTGATCGATCGCATCGCTGCAGAGGTCGAGCAGGTCGCCAAGGGCATTCCCGGCGTGACGTCATCCCTCGCGGAGCGCTTGACGGGCGGGCGCTACGTGGATGTTCAGATCGACCGCGTAGCCGCCGGTCGCTACGGCCTGAACATCGCCGATGTCCAGGCCGTCATCGCCGGCGCGGTGGGTGGCGAAAACGTCTCGGAAACGGTCGAGGGGCTTGCCCGCTTTCCGATCAATCTGCGCTACGCGCGAGAATGGCGTGATTCACCACAACGGCTGGCAGAACTACCCATCTTCACGCCGATGGGTCAGCAGATCACGTTGGGGACCGTGGCACGCATCGCGATCACCGATGGGCCGCCCATGCTCAAGAGCGAGAACGCACGGCCCTCCGGTTGGGTCTATGTCGATGTGCGCGGCCGTGATCTAGCCTCGGTGGCCAACGAACTGCGCGATGCCATCGGGCAGCAGGTCAAGCTGGAGCCGGGTGTGAGCATCACCTACTCCGGGCAGTTCGAATACATGGAGCGGGCCAATGCACGCCTGAAGGTTGTGGTGCCTGCCACCCTGTTGATCATCTTCGTTCTGTTGTACCTGACCTTCGCGCGTGTGGACGAAGCGGGCTTGATCATGGCGACCTTGCCCTTCGCGCTCACGGGGGGCATCTGGTTCCTGTACCTGCTGAACTACAACCTGTCCATCGCCACCGGCGTGGGATTCATCGCGCTGGCAGGTGTGGCGGCGGAGTTCGGCGTGGTGATGCTCATCTATCTGAAGCAGGCCTTGGCGGAACGTTGCCCCGATGGACGCGACCCGACGCGAGAAGAACTGCTCGATGCGATCCGGGAGGGTGCCGTGCTGCGCGTGCGGCCCAAGGCGATGACCGTCGCCGTCATCCTGGCGGGCCTGGTACCCATTGTCTGGAGCAGCGGTACGGGCTCGGAGGTCATGAGCCGCATCGCAGCCCCGATGCTTGGAGGGATGGTGACCGCTCCGTTGCTGTCGCTCTTCGTGATTCCGGCTGCCTACATGCTGATGCGTAAGCCGCGCTAACGTTGCAACGCGGCAGGGTCTCATAACCAAGGCCCTGCCGTTTCCGGTGCGGCCTATCGGCACCCGAGCGAATAACCATTCGACACATGCGCTTTAGCCGGCGTAAGAACTGGCCGAAGGCGCGGAGGCACGACTAACCGCTTGGCAGTGACGAGCCATATCAGGGAACAAAACCTGACCCCGGCCGTTCAGACAGAATCGTCAGCATTTCTATGACAGCCCGAACCTTGGGCTGCAGGTAACGCGATTGCGGCCACACTGCATGGATAGGCATCTCACCACCTGCCCAGTCCGGCAGCAAGGGGATCAAGCGCCCCTGCCGTATATCTTCGGCCACCAGCCATGTCGGCATCTGCATGATGCCGCAGCCGGCCAGACCCGCCGCCAACATTGCTTCACCATCACTGAATTCATGGCGCGGATAGATTTCCTGCCGACGTACGCGCTGGTCCGATACGCGGAGCAACCAAGTGGGTCTCTGCCGTCCCCGAGGACCAGTGATGCAGTCCCGATGCCTTACCCCATTACTTCTCGGTAATTACTGCGGCGCGCTCACTAATACGACCACTACATTCTGGGACGACGTAGGGGCTGACTCAGTCCGGTTGTAGGCGCTCAGAAGGCTATGGCCTTCAGGATGGCCGCACGCCTCATCGCGCCGCGCCGTATGCGCTGCGGACTGCAAAGGCCCGCATCCTGTAGCTCACTTCCGACGGCCAAAGCATCCATCTTTGGCCGTCGGCCAGCGTCAGGCACTTTCGAGCATTGCCGCATCATTTAGCAACCGTTGAATGCGCTGGCGAATCTCCTCTGGAATACCTTGCGCAGACGAATCAGGTCCGGGCCTGTTTGGCTGCTGCTGGGTGCCCGCGATGACCCGCACGACCATGCCCAAATTTCCGGGTGTCACGATGTCGATGGCCGCGCGATCACCCAGATCCGGGTGTACGCGGGTCAGCATCCGGTACAAGTCCCACGAATCCGCGTGCGGACACTGGTTCATGAGCACCTGGGCCAGTTTGTGCTTGAGCGGCACCAGTTGCCAGTCGGGCACACGTTGCCCGCGATTGCCCAAGCTGATGGACAGCAGTTTGCCCGCCTTCAGCTCGCGGTTTATCTGGTCCTTGGACTTTCCGGCCAGCTTACCGAACAGCGGAACCGGCAAACTGCTCGGCGATTCGTAGATGGCGAGCATTTCCTCGCGCTCGCGCTGGATGGCGGATACTTCCGGCGCCGGCGCCGGCGCACGCGTCGGGGGCGGTGGCACCTGCGACAGCCGCTGGAAGGTGATTCCCGCGTCGTTTGGCGTCACGACAATGGGGGTGACCACCACGGGCGGAGCCGAAGCCGCAGAAGTGCCTGCAACGATGGCGTCGGGGTTGTCCTCCCCTGCGATGGCTGGCACGCCCTCGATATGGATGGTGAGGTGGGCGCTGGCCGCTTCGACCTGGCCCTGTTCGAGTAAGTCGAGGCGATCCGCCCAGTCCTGCATCATCCGACGGCGCGGCTCAACATACTTGGCGTGGTTGTAGGCCGAACTCACCTTGTTCGGGTCCGAGTGCGAAAGCTGCGCGTCCACCCAAATCTTGGGATAGCCGATCTCGTTGAGCGCCGTCGAGATGGTTCCGCGGATGCCGTGCCCGGTCAGTTGATCCTCGTAGCCCATTCGTTTCAAGGCCGCGTTGAGGGTGTTCTCGCTGATGCGCTTCTTGAGTTCGCTGCGGTGCGTGAGCAGATGGACCTGGGCCGGCTTCATCACACCCAACAGGTAGCGCACGATCTCGATGGCCTGCACGGACAACGGCACGATGTAGGGCGGAACGTCCTGCGGGCGCTTGCCGGCCTTGCGCATCTCGTCCTGGAGTTGTTTGACAATCTGCGGCGGGATGATCCACAGGCCACGGTCGAGATCGAACTGGTCCGGGGTCGCCAGCCGCAGCTCGCCGGTACGCACGCCGGTCAGGAACAGCAGCCGGATGCCGAGTTGGGTCTGCCAACCACGAGGGTTGTAGAGCCTGAGCTTGTGCAGGAACTCGGGAAGCTCCCGAAGATGCAGGTAGGGGTTGTGGTTCACCGGGGGCTTGGGCTCGGCCACCACGTCCAGGTCGGAGGCCGGATTGGCTTCCAGCCCCTCCACGATGACGAGGGCATAGCGGAACAACTGCCCCAGCCAGGTGCGGACCTTCTCGGCAGTGGTGAACGCCTTGCGCTCCTCGATCCTCGCCAGGACGCCCAGGAGTTGGGGCCGGCGAATGTCGTAGATCGACATCTGCTTGAGGCTGGGCAGCACGTCCTTGTTGAAGATCCGCAGGATCTGCGACAGCGTGCTGTTCCTGCCCTCCTTGATTTCCTTGCGGCGATGCTCGACCCACGCATCGAAGACGGCCTTGAAGGTGTAGTCGGCCGCAAGCTTGACCGCGTGTCGCTTCTGTTTGCGATCGGTATGGGGGTTGATGCCCTTTGCCAGAAGCGCCCGGGCTTCGTCGCGCAAGGTGCGCGCTTCGCGCAAACCGATCTCGGGGTAGTTCCCCAGGGAGATGCGCTTTTGCTTGCCGAGCCAGTAATAGCGCAAATGCCACGACTTGCCGCCGGTGGGGGCGACCACCAGGCCGAGGCCATCGGTGTCGGGGATGCTGTACGTTTTCTCGGCGGCCTTGGCTTGCCGCACGGTCAGATCAGAGAGTGTCATCATCAAGCTCCTAAGTCTTGGACTTAGGCCCGATGCTGCTTGTCATCCCGATCCAACCCCAGCAACAACCCGGAACCGGCACCACCCGCATTCTTTGGCCTTGTTTTTGGCCTCAAAAACGCTGGCTGTCAGTGGATTTCCGTGGCTTTCGCTGGAATGAAAAAAGGAGCCGAAGCTCCTCTTTTCAACGACTTACAGACGTCAGTGGAAGTCCGTAGATCATAACTTGGAGCGGGAAACGAGACTCGAACTCGCGACCTCAACCTTGGCAAGGTTGCGCTCTACCAACTGAGCTATTCCCGCAGATTCCGTTCGACCTGCGTCGAAGGAGCGCTATTGTGTCGATATTGCTGCACGGCGTCAACAGGAATTTTCAGGTGAAGTGAAGGGGGGCGTTCAGGCCCCTGCGCCCGGGCCTCAGGTCCGCAGGCCAGGCCGGACTTGCCGCAGCAGAGCCACGTTCTCGTTGATACGCCCTTGGATCATGCTCAAGGTGTCTTGAGCAATAACGCTTGAATACATGCCGTTGGCGATTTCGGTGAATTGGCTGGCCACCTCGCAGATGCTGTCAATCGCCAGACTGGCGTCACCCTGCTGCACTTCTGCTTCCTCGGCAAGCCGAAGCATGTCAGCACGGGAAATCGCCAGTGCCTCCCCCATGACGTCCATCTGGTGATATCCGTTGGGTCCCTCGCAGAAGGTCACGTCGTAGGCCGGGGCCAAGCGCCATTGCCCATCCGGCGACATGATGTAGGCAAAATTCTTCGGATGATCGTCCCGGTTGTTGAAGGCGACGTTGAAGACCGCACGCTCGAAGGCCACGGCCATTTGCCGCACGTCATTGGTACACAGCTGGGTCGCGCGCAGGAAGTTGACATAGTCCAAGGACCCCGCCGTCTGGTAGTTGGCGCCCGTGAATGCGGCAAGACTCTGCATGGGTACACGCAACCCATCGTGGCGATCAAAGCGCTTGCTGGCGAACGCGGCCAGCCCATTTGGCAGGCTGAAGTACTGCGTGTCCGGGGTCTCGATGCCGCACCTGCGCAAGCACTCGGCGTAGACCATTTCGATGGCGCACGCCTCGGCATGCTCTTCTCTGGCCGGGAACTTGACCAGCCAGGCTTCGAACCCTGGCTCGGCGGCCGTGGTGAACCCACCGAACTGCGGATCGCGATAGACAAGTGCCTTGGGCCTTGCACCTTGGGGTGAGCCGCCCACCAGCAGCAAGGTCTGCAGAAATTCGCCACCTTCTCCCCGGAGCACCTCCTGCACTTCGGCGGCAAGCTGCTCCAGCGGGATGTGGACCTGCGGCGCCTCACCCTCGGGCGCCACAGGTTCAAACGTCATGGCCCCCATCGCGTTGCCACCGATGCAGGCCAAACGCTGGAGCGGGCCGATGCGTGCTGTACTGATCCTTCGGCGCCTGAACATGCGGTCCATCAGCAGCATGCCCCAGCCGTCTGGCAAGGCGTCATACACGGGCCCGGGCAGTTGCAGTTGATGGTCCGGGAAATCCCGCCGCAACGGAGGGCCGGCCAGCGGCAGCTTGTACGAAGACAGCTCCAGCCCCTTTTGCCTGGCCTCGTTGCTGTACTCGAAGGCGATCAGCGGGCGGCCGGTCAGGGCGGTGGTGGAGACCAGCGTTCCCCAGAGCCATCGCTCTCCCCACCCCTCGTAGAAGACATTCACTTGCTCAGGCATTGCGGGGCTTCCTCTTCGTCCGCAGGCGATTCGCGGCCTCTTCGTAGCGCCGAATGTCTTCGATGCTGTCCAGCTTTGGCTGGAACAGGCCTTCGAGTTCGTTGATCCGACCAAGGACCATCGCCACGCGGACCACCGCCTCGAAGCCAACATTGCGCCCGGCCTCCAGGTTGGACACGGTGTTGGTCCCAATGCCGGAACGCCCGGCCAGATCCGACTGTGTCATGCCCAACGCCATGCGCTCTGTGCGCAAGCGCTCGCAGAGTCGCTTGACGACCTCGCCGGGCTTGCTGAAGCCCAAATCCAACATAGCGCTCACCACCCTCTTCCCATGCCAGTTGGCACCCAAATTATAGAATCGACACCACTCCTGTTCAATGAATTTAATTCCCTAATTTTGTGGCTTATGTGTGTATTCACGTAAATAAATACAGAATCATGGAATTAGATGGCCATCGAATTGCGCATCACGTGCGTAGGCCACGGTGGTGGAAGTAGACCTGCTCAGCGATGCGCCGCGTGGCCGCCGTATGCAGCAGTGCGTTGAGCGGCCAGTCGGCCTGCAGATGATCCATCGCCCAGCGCAGCAGGCGCTTGCCATGGAATGCCGGCGCCACCTGCCGCGCCACCCGTTCCGCTTCCCGCCCTTGCCCACGCAGATGGCGGGCAATCGCCTCGCCGACTGCCCAGCCATGCCGCCACGAGGAATGGATGCCTCCGGCGGACAGTGGTGAGACGATGCCCGCCGCGTCGCCGGTCAGGATCACGCGTTGGCCGGTGAACGGCCCATCCGGCCGGCCGCAGGGCACCAGCCCTGCGCGGGTGGCCGAGGGACGCGCCGAAGGCGGAATGCCGACCACATCGCGCACGTGCTCAAGAAAGCCATCGATATCAGGCGGCCGCACCTGGTTCGGGTCATGGCGCAGCGCCAAGCCGACCTGCAGCCCGGTCGGGTTCTGTGCGACCCACCCGATGTAACCCGGTGCAAAGCGCTTGCTGACGAAGCAATGGAGTGCGTCGCCCTGCGGCAACTGGAGGCCGGCGAACTCACGTTCCACGCCGTAGAGGTTGTCAGGCACCTTGCCGAGCCCGGTGCGCTGGGCAACGCGTGAGCGTGCACCATCGGCACCGACCAGGTAGGCGCACCGCCCTGCCCCTTCCACCTGCCAGCCGTCACCACTGCGATGGGCGCCGGTGAAGGACTGCTGCAGGCGAAGGTCGACACCATTCGCGCGCAGCTCGCTGGCCAGCCAGCGCATCAGGTTCGGCGTATCGGTGGTGAGGAAGTAATAGCCCGGCGCGGCCAACAACACGCTGCGCAGGTTCGGCGCATACAGCCGCACATTGGCAACGCGTTGCACCAGGCATTCGGGCATGCGCCCCAGCCAGGTCTGCTCCATCGCTTCCTTCACCACGATGCCGGTGGTGTGCAGGCGTTCGCCGGGGTCGGCCTTGCGTTCAAGCACGCAGACGCGCAGGCCGTACTGCGCTGCAGCCAACGCGCAGGCCGCACCGGCGAAGCTTGCGCCAACGATGACCAGATCGTGGTCGTAGGCAGAGGATTGATGAGGCATCGCGGCGTCACCCTTGGAACGAAGGATGCAGCATCCAGCATTCATGTGGTGGGGCGATGGAGCGACGGTGAAGTGACAATGAAGCGCGTTGGGCGCAAACGAAAAACGCCCCCTTGAGGGAGCGTTTTTCTTGAATCTGGAGCAGGAAACGAGACTCGAACTCGCGACCTCAACCTTGCAAGGTTGCGCTCTACCAACTGGTCTATTCCCTCCGGCATCGACCGATCTGCGTCGGAGGACTGGCACTGTTCCAAAGGCTGGCAGGCCCCTCCTCGTCGCCCGGAAATGTCCTGGTCACATTAGATTCGAACATGGGCATTTGCTGCGTCTTTTCGGACTATTTGTATGGCCCCTTTCCGCCCAGCATAGCAACGTACGACAAGCCATTCGGAATGAGCGCACTGCCAAGAGGCCGAGCAGATGCTTATTCAAAATTTCGAGACAGACGGATTCATCGATCAGCAGAACGATTGGTTTACAGGAATTGATTTCGGGCCGCTGCAGGAAGAATGACATGACTACGCTTGATGACATTGCCAGGGACCTTGGCGATACATTCCCTCATCACAAGGTATGCCTTTCACTCAAGGATGTACCTCAAGATGTCGCATTGCCCAGAAGCTGGGAGAACTTCGGACTCAGGCCCGACGTCGCCCCGGTCTTTCCTGCTGGCTGGAACTCATTCTCCAATGAGTTCCCATCGACCATTGCGCTGTTCAACGGCTGCCTGCTGGGCACAGCACTACTACTAGGTGATGAAATTGAATTGGCGTACATCTTTCACGATGGAAACAGCCTCTACTACTACGTAGGGGGAAGGCCCGTCGAAGGTGGAGCCGCAGAGACCTTCGAGTTCAAGCATCTGCCCAGGAGACTGCAGGACTTCTATCGCGAAGTGCACGACGGATATACCTTCTTTCCTGCACGCTCCATGGGCCCGCAACGCCTTGGCGACCAGTCACGGATCTCCGAACTGGTCGACGAGTCAGACGACTCCTTTGCAGCAGGTTGGATCACCGTATTCTCAAACGGCGGCGGAGACTATGTCGCAGTAAACGCCGACAACCATGGTGATTCGGATGGCCTGATTTGGTGGCATGAGAATCCTGAAATTCCAGAATTCGACATTGATGTCTTCAGCGTCATGGATGCATGGATGAAAATTTTTCTGGAGGACACCAAGCCTCGCGAGCCAAGGACCAAGTCTGGTGCGCGATGATGATCGACCGGCCTGACAGGCCGGATGTTGGGGACACCACATCGAGCAACCCTCATACCCCGGCCGAAATCACCTCAGGGCACTTTGATGGCCCATAACGAAAAACGCCCCCTCGCGGGAGCGTTTTTCTTGAATCTGGAGCGGGAAACGAGACTCGAACTCGCGACCTCAACCTTGGCAAGGTTGCGCTCTACCAACTGAGCTATTCCCGCTTGGGAGGCGAAATTCTACCTGTTCTGGAAGTGGCGTCAAGTGCTTTTTCCGGGGCCTCACGAAGTCACTGAAATGTCGATTCCACGCATGGCGTGGATCTACCAAGGAGATGAACATCAACACCGAAATCCATGGCATCTGGGTCTTCCACGGCGCAGGCGCGCGCTTCGCCGGAGGTGTCTTCGTCAGCCGGGAGTCGGGACTGACTTGGGCCGCTAAGCACTCCCTGACAGGCGTACTGACCCGCTATCCATTGAATGAAGGCGCGTACGACCAAGCACTGCGCTTGGGCACCTTCACGCCCAAGTGCCCAGAGCAATGCAATGCCCTCTTCATTGGACGGTTTACATGCGCGTCGATGGAGCATGTACACGTCGAAGACGGCATACCCCAGTAGATCCACGCCATGCGTGGATAGGCGCATCGATGGGGTCAGAGCCCTTTCCTGCGGAAAGGGATCCGACCCCGGGGCTCAGTTGCCCAGCTTCTTCTGCCGCGCACGCTCGCGCGCCGCGCGCTCGTCATCACGCAGGCTCGGCCAGGCGGCGTGCAGGTACTGCAGGCCCGACCACAGGGTCAGCACCGCGGCGATCGCCAGGGTCCAGTCGCCGATGTGGAACACCGGCCAGCCCATCCAGATGTCTTCCACCGGCACGTTCGGGGCCACCGAGTACAACAGGCACAGCAGCGCGACCATCTGCGCGGTGGTCTTGACCTTGCCGATCATCGCCACGCGCACCTTGGCGCGCTGGCCGAGTTCGGCCATCCATTCGCGCAGCGCCGATACCGCAATTTCACGACCAACGATCACCGCCGCCCAGAACGCCATCCACGGCGTCGGGTGACCCTGCACGATCAGGAACAGTGCCACTGCCACCATCAGCTTGTCCGCGACCGGGTCGAGGAAGGCACCGAAGGCCGATTCCAGCTGGTAACGGCGTGCGATCCAGCCATCGAGCCAGTCGGTGATCGCGGCCAGGCCGAAGATCGCCGCCGAAGCGAAGTTGGTCCAGGTGTAGGGCAGGTAGAACACCAGCACCAGCACCGGGATCATCACGATCCGCAACAACGTCAGCCAGGTGGGCAGGGTCAACTTCATGCTTGCGTGCTTCTCTCTCTACTCGGCCGCATCAGGCGTGGCCAACCCGTGCAGGTTAGCGTAGATACGTGCCGCGAGGGCGTCATTGATGCCTTCCACCTTGGCGATTTCCGCTTCACCAGCGGCTTTCAGGCCGACCAGGCCGCCGAAATGCTTGAGCAGGCTGGCGCGGCGGCGCGGCCCGATACCGGGAATGTCCTCCAGCTTGCTGGTCATCCGCGCCTTCTGGCGGCGGCCGCGATGGCCGGTGATGGCGAAGCGGTGCGCCTCATCGCGCACCTGCTGGATGAACTGCAGCGCCGGATTGGCCGCGCCCGGGCGCAGCTCGCGGCCATCGGGCATCACCAGCGCTTCGTGGCCGGCGCGGCGTTCCACGCCCTTGGCCACGCCCACCAGCAACACGCCTTCCACGCCCAGGTCGGCCAGCGCGGCCTGGGCCTGGGCCAACTGGCCGGCGCCGCCGTCGATCAGCAGCACGTCCGGCAGCACGCCCTGCTCTTCCACCGCACGGCGGAAACGGCGGTCGATGGCCTGGCGCATGGCGGCGTAGTCGTCGCCCGGCTCGATGCCGCTGATGTTGAAGCGGCGGTACTGCGCGCGCACCGGACCGGCGGCGTCGAACACCACGCATGAGGCCACGGTGGCCTCACCCATGGTGTGGCTGATATCGAAACATTCAACACGCTTGACCGGCTCGGCCAGGCCCAGCATGTCGCGCAGTGCATCGCTGCGCGCGTGCTGCGCGTTGCGGCTGTTGAGTTCGGTCGCCAGGGTCAGCTGCGCGTTGCGGCTGGCCAGCTCCACGTAGCCGGCACGCTCGCCGCGCACGTTCCACTTCAGCTGTACCTTGCGCTCGGCCGAGGCCGACAGCGCGGCGACCAGCAGGTCGGCATCGGGAATCTCGCGGTCCAACAGGATCTCGCGCGGCGGCTCGAATTCGATGTAGTACTGCGAGACGAACGCGGCCAGCACTTCCTCCGGGCTTTCTTCACCGTTGGTGCGTGGGAAGAACGGGCGGGTACCGAGGTTGCGGCCATCGCGGAAAGCCAGCAGCAGCACGCAGGCCTGCGAACCCTGCATGGCCACCGCCAGCACGTCCAGATCCGCGGCACGGCCATCCACGTACTGGCGGGTCTGCATGCTGCGCAGCGAGGAGATCAGGTCGCGCAGGCGCGCGGCCTGCTCGAACTCCAGTGCCTCGCTGGCGGCCTGCATCTGCTCGCCCAGTTCGCGGGTCAGCTCGTCGCTCTTGCCTTCCAGGAACAGTGCGGCGCGACGCACCGACTCGGCGTAGTCCGGCGCCGGCACCAGCTCCACGCAGGGCGCGCTGCAGCGACCGATCTGGTACTGCAGGCACGGCCGCGAGCGGTTGCGGAACACGCTGTCCTCGCAGCTGCGCAGCTTGAACAGCTTGTGCATCAGGTTCAGCGTTTCACGCACCGCGGTGACGCCGGGATACGGCCCGAAATAGCGGCCGGGAATGGCGCGCGGGCCGCGATGCAGCGCGATGCGCGGCCAGTCCTCTCGGGTCAGCAGCACGTGCGGATAGGTCTTGTCGTCGCGCAGCGAGACGTTGTAACGCGGCGACAGTGATTTGATCAGCTGGTTTTCCAGCAGCAGCGCCTCGGCTTCCGAGCGCGTCACGGTCACGTCCATGCGCGCGATCTGCGAGATCATCGACATGATCCGCGCGTTCTTCGGGCTACCGTTGAAGTAGCTGCCCACACGGTTGCGCAGTGCGCGCGCCTTGCCGACATACAGCAGGGTGTCGTCGGCAGCGTACATGCGGTACACGCCAGGGGCGGTACTGAGCTGGGCCGCGAAGGCCTTGCCGTCGAAGGCCGGGGCGGGAACGTCTGTCATTCGCTGATCGGGACTTCGCTGAGCACGCCGCTGTCCGGGTCGAATCGCAGCACGGCATGGGCGTCGGTCTCGGCAATCCACACCGCACCGGCGCCTACCGCCAACCCCGCCGGGCCATGCAGGCGTCGTGGCAACGGCTGGGTGGTCAGTTCGCCACCGCCCAGGCGCAGCGTGCGCAGGCGGCCGTTGCCGGTATCGGCAATCCACAACAGCGGCGCATCCGGACTCAGCGCGATGGCCTGTGGGAACTGCAGGCTGGCGTCCGAACGCGGACCGTCTTCGCTGCCGAAGCGCCACGGCCCCTGCCCGACCAGGGTCTGCACCAGGTCGCCGCGCAGCTGCAGTGCACGCACTGAAGATCCCAACGCATCAGCCACGTACAGCACCTGCTGCACCACGGCCAACGCGGTGGGTTGGGCGAAGGCGGCCAGATGCCCGCTGCCATCACGCTCATCGATGGAACCACTGCCCGCGCGCCATTGCAGGCTGCGCTGGCCCAGGTGGTAGCTCCAGATGCGGTTGTCGCCGGCCATGGCGATGTGCAGCTGATTGTCGGCGATGGCCAGGCCGACCGGATGGTCCAGCGCAACCTGCCGCGCATGCGCGACCGGCCCTTCCATCGGTGCACCGGGACGACCGTTGCCGCACAGCGTGTCGACGATCCCGGTCAGCAGGTTGATGCGGCGCACCGCGTGGTTGCCGGTGTCGGCGACGTACAGCGAATCGCGCTCCAGCACCAGCGCCTGCGGGCGGTGGAACGCGGCTTCGGCGAGGTTGCCGTCCATGAAATCGGCGGTGCCCAGCCCGAACTGGCGAAGGATGCGACCACCATGGCTGCATTCGAGGATGCGGTGATGGCCGCTGTCGGCGATGTACAGGCGTTCGGTGCTGACCGCCAGGCCAAGCGGGAAGCGCAGCGCGTGGCGCGGCTCCGGATGCAGCTCGCTGCCACCGCGCGGCGGCGCCGATGGCGCGCCCTCGCACAGCGCGTTCAAGGCTCGCTCCAGTTCGCCGGGGGCGCCCTGCCCGACCAACCGTTGTTGCTCGCGCCCCTGCGCATCCAGCAGCACCAGGGTCGGCCAGGCGGTGATGCCGAAGCGGCGCCAGCCATCCCAGTCGGCATCGAGCAGGACCGGCATCGTCAGGCCCTGGCGACGCAGCAGCTTCAGTGCGGCGCCGGCCTCGCGTTCGAAATCGAAGCGCGGCACCTGCAGCACCAGCGGCTGCAGCTTGCCGGGGTGGCGCGACAGCCATTGGCCGAACTCGGCCAGGCGTTGCGCGCTCCAGGCGGAGGCGGCGTTGACAAACAACAGCGCCACCGGCCGACCGCGCAGTTCGGTCAGGGTGCAGGGGGTGGCGTTGAGCCAGGTGGCGAACTCGGGCAGGTCCGGGACGGGCTGGACGTTCATGGCCCGATTATGCCGGAGTCGGCGTCATGCAACAGTCGTGCCACGGCACGTTTTGCAGCATCGTCGACCAATGTCCAGACCTGTTCGAAATGCTCACTGCCGCCGGTGTACGGGTCCGGGATCGCACCCCTGCCCTGCCCGCCGGACCACGGCAGGTACAGCGCCAGGCGTTCGCGCTGGGCGGGTGTGGCCAGGCGACCCGCATCGCGCAGGTTGGCCTCATCGGCGCACAGGATCCAGTCGAAGCGGTCGAAATCCGCGACCTGCAGCTGGCGCGCGCGCAGGCCGCCGATGTCCACGCCATGCCCGGCCGCGCAGGCGATCGCACGGCGGTCCGGTGGCTCGCCCACATGCCAGTCGCCGGTGCCGGCCGAATCGACCTGCACCCGACCAGCCAGCGGCGAGGCGTCCAGGCGCGCGCGCAGCGCACCTTCGGCCATCGGCGAACGGCAGATGTTGCCGAGGCAGACGACCAGCAGCTTCATCGGGCAGCCAGCGTCTGCAGCAATGCTTCGGCGCGTTCCAGGTCCTCGGGCGTGTCGATGCCCGGCGGGAACGGTTCGGGCGAGATCGCCACGCTGATCGGGAAACCCGCTTCCAGCACGCGCAGCTGTTCCAGCGATTCGATCTGCTCCAGCTGGCCCGGCGGCATCGCCGCGAACTGCTGCAGGAAACCGGCGCGATAGCCGTAGATGCCGATGTGGCGCAGCCAGTTGTGACCGGCCGGCAACGTGTCACGGCTGCGTGCAAAGCCATCGCGGTGCCAGGCGATCGGGGCGCGGCTGAAGTACATCGCCTCGTTGCGCACGTTGCGCACCAGCTTCACCACGTTCGGGTCGAACAGGGTATGCGCGTCTTCGACGGTCGTGGCGAGGGTCGACATCGGCGCATTACCTTCAACCAGTGCCTGGGCCACCGCGCGGATACCCGCCGCCGGCGCGAACGGCTCGTCGCCCTGCAGGTTGACCACGACGGTGTCATCGGCCCAGCCGGCGATGCGCGCGCACTCGGCCAGGCGGTCGGTGCCGGACGCATGCGAGGTCGCAGTCATCGCCACCCTTACTTCGGCCAGCCCGGACAGTGCGTCGGCAATGCGTTGATCGTCGGTGGCGACCCAGACCTCGCCGGCACCGGCCTGCAGCGCGCGACGCGCCACGTGCAGCACCAGCGGCTCACCGCCCAGCGGGCGCAGCGGCTTGCCCGGCAGCCGCGAGGCGGCATAGCGGGCCGGGATGGCGACGACGAATTCGGTCATGGGGCGGTACTCGGCAGGCTCGTTACAACGGGAATGCGGCCGGCGGCGCATGAATGCAAGCGCCGCCGCGCCACTCAGTTCGGTCGCAGCTTGTCCAGGCGGTCGGTCAGCGCCACCCAGAATGCGGCAGGCAGCTCGGCGCGCAGCGGGACCGCGTAGTACCAGTCATTGCCGAACGCGCGGCATTTCACCGCGTCCTTTTCAGTCATCAGCACCGGCAGCTGGCTGCCAAAGGACAGGTCCTGCGGCTGATAGGCCTGATGGTCAGCGAAGGCGTGCGGCACGACACCGATGCCACGCGCGCGCAGCATGTCGAAGAAGCGCTGCGGGTGGGCGATGCCGGCCACGGCGTGCACACGCTGGCCCTTGAAATACGACAGCGGACGGGCACGGCCACCGGCCAGCGGTTGTGCGCTATCGATGTGCAGGGCCATCGGCCACTGGCCGAAGCCGCAGGCCTGTGCTGCAGTCTCCTCATCGGCCTGGCCGAGGTTGACCACGCGGAAATCGCACTCGCTGGCGCGGCTGACCGGCTCACGCAGCGGCCCGGCCGGAATCATCCGGCCATTGCCGTAGCGGCGCTGCGCATCGACCACTTCGATCTCGATGTCCCGCGCCAGCCGGTAGTGCTGCAGGCCGTCGTCGCAGACGATCACATCGCAGCCGGCCTCGATCAGCGCCTTGCCGGCTGCAACACGATCACTGTCCACGCGCACCGGCACGCCGGTCTTCCAGGCAATCAGCACCGGCTCGTCGCCACCCTTGGCGGTCGGCGTATCGGCCTTGACCCACATCGGCTTGTCGGCATCTTCGCGGCCGTAGCCACGACTGGCCACGCCCGGCTTCCAACCGGCGGCGCGCAGGCGCTCCACCAGCGCGATGGTCAGCGGCGTCTTGCCAGTTCCACCGGCGGTGATGTTGCCAACCACGATGACCGGCACCGGCAGCGTGTAGCGCTTGCGCCAGCCACGCCGATAGGCGCGCCGGCGCAGCGCGGTGACGCCGGCATACAGCGGCGCCAGCAGGCGCATTGCCCACGGAACCGGGGTGCCGTCGTACCAGTACGGGGGGGTCTGGGTACCCTTGCCGGCCATCAGTCCTGCCTTTCGCGGAACTGCATGCTGTGCAGATGCTGGTACAGGCCACCCATGGTGAGCAGCTCCTTGTGGGTACCGCGCTCGACGATGCGACCGTGGTCCATCACCAGCACCTGGTCTGCATGCTCGATGGTCGACAGGCGATGCGCGATGACCAGCGTGGTGCGCTCGGGCATCAATCGCTGCAGCGCGTCCTGCACCAGGCGCTCCGATTCGTTGTCCAGCGCTGCGGTGGCTTCATCGAGGATCAGGATCGGCGCGTCGCGCAGGATCGCACGGGCGATCGCCAGGCGCTGGCGCTGGCCACCAGACAGCAGCGCGCCGTTCTCGCCCACCGGGGTCTGCAGCTGCTGCGGCATGCGTGCGATGAACTCCCAGGCATTCGCGGCTTCAGCTGCCGCTCGGATCTGTTCATCGGTCGCGTCCATGCCATAGGCGATGTTGGCGCCGATGGTGTCGTCGAACAACATGACCTTCTGCCCGACCATCGCCACCTGGCGACGCAGGTCGGCCAGCGGATAGTCGTCCAGTGCCACCCCGTCGAGGGTGATGCGCCCGCCGCTGGGTTCGTAGAAGCGCGGCACGAGCCGGATCAGGCTGGTCTTGCCGCTGCCGGATCGACCAACGATGGCGGTGACCGTACCCGGCTTGGCCACGAAGCTGATGTCGTCCAGAGCGATGCCACTGTCTTCGCGGTAACGCAGCATGACGTGCTCGAAGGCCAGTTCGCCACGCACGCGCTGCACCGTGTTGCGGCCTTCGTCGCGCTCGACCGGCATGTCGAGGATGTCAAACAGGCGCTCGGCGGCGGACACACCGCGGGAGATCGAGGACTGCACGCTGGTCAGGCGGCGCAGCGACGGGATGATCGCCGTCATCGAGATCATCAGGCCCATGAACTGGCCGGCATTGAGGCGCCCTGCCAGTGCTTCACGGGTCGAAACCCAGACGATCACCGCCAGCGCCAGCGCGGCCAGGAACTGGACCACGCTGGAGGCACCGGCACGGGTGATTTCCACCTTCATGTTCAGCGCCAGCATGCGGTTGGCCAGGCGCGAGTAGCGCGACATCTCATGCTGCTGGGTGCCGTGCACCTTCACTTCCTGCTGGGCCGCCAGTGACTGCTCGGCGGTCTGCGCCATCGTGCCCATGCCGTCCTGGATACCGCGGCTGATGCGCCGGTAGCGCTTGCCCACGTAAGACACGATCACGCCGATCATCGGCACCACCACCAGCATGGCCACGGTCACCTTGACACTCATCTGCAGCATCACCGCCAGCATGGCGATGATGGTCAGGGTGTCGGCAACCACGGTCTTGAGCGCATCGGCGCTGGCCTGGGTGACCTGCTCGGTATCGAAGTTGAGGCGGCTGACCATCACCGGCGTCGATTCGGTATCGAAATGCGAGGACGGCAGGTGCAGGTACTTGGCCAGCACCTGTTCACGCAGGTCGCGCACCACGCTGCGACCGGTCTTGGCCAGCGCGTAGTCGCTCACCCAGGTGGCGGCGCTGCGCATCAGGAACAGGCCAAGGATGGTCAGCGGCAGGATCACCGCCATTTTCGGTTCGGGATTGACGAAGCCACGGTTGACCAGCGGCTCCATCAGCTTGGTGAAGTGGTAGCCGGCTACCGACTCCACCGCCATGGCGATGACGGCGGCGACCATCATGCCCCAGTAGGCACGGGTGTATCCCAGCAGACGTTTGTAGATCGGCCACACCGGCGCGTGTTTGGAACTCATGGACGCACCTCGGGTGCTGTTGCAATGGCAATACGGCGGAAGCCGAGCTGACCCAGCGCATCCTGCGCGGTCACCACGGCCTGATAGGGCGTGCGGGCATCGGCACGCAACAGCACCGGCTGGGTACGGTCGCTGCCGGCAACGGCCGCGATGGTCTGCTTGACCGACTCGACGTCGCTGCGCAGCACTTCCTGGTCATTGATGAAGTAGCGGCCCTCGGCGTTGATCAGCACGCTCAACGAGCGCGGCGGCTCATTGCTGGGCTGCTGGCTGGCCGTAGGCAGCTCCACCTGGAGTGTCGAGCGCGCATCGAAGGTGGTGGTGACCACGAAGAAGATGATCAGCACCAGGATGACGTCGATCAGTGGCACCAGGTCGATATGCGGCTCATCCTGGGATCGGTCGTTGCCGATACGCATCGATCAGGCCTTCGCCGTGGCCGCGCCGGCCGGGCGCGTGGCAGCAGCAGGGTTCATCACGCCGGGGCGGCCATCCAGCGTATCCAGCAGCGCGCTGGCTTCCTGCTCCATCTCTACCACATAACCGTGGATGCGGCCCTTGAAGTAGCGGTGGAACATCAGTGCTGGAATGGCAACGATCATGCCGGTGGCGGTGCACACCAGCGCCTTGCCGATACCACCGGCCAGCTGGTTCACATCACCCACGCCATGGTCGAGGATGCCCAGGAACATCTGGATCATGCCGATCACCGTGCCCAGCAGGCCCAGCAGCGGCCCGGCCGATGCGATGGTGCCCAGCGCGTTGAGGAAACGCTCCATGCGGTGCACCAGGTGGCGGCCGGTGTCTTCGATGCGCTCGCGGATCTGGTCGCGCGGGCGGTTGCGTGCTTCCAGCGCGGCGGCCAGCAGCGCGCCCAGCGGCGAGTTCGCACGCAGGGTCTGCAGGTGGGCGGGGTCGAGCTTGCCGCGTGCCGCCCAGTTGCGCACTTCCTGGCCGAGGCCGGGCGGCAGCACTTCAGTACGTCGCAGGGACCAGAAACGCTCCAGGATGATCGCCAAAGCCAGTACGCCCAACAGCAGCAGCGGCACCATCGGCCAGCCACCGGCCTTGACCAGTTCCCACACGTTTCAACCCTCCGGCCCAACGGCCGCTTGTTCGATCGGCGATAGGATAGCAGCCGACCGCGCCCGCCCAGCGGCATCCCACCACCGGGATGCGTGGATGCGCTGTTCACGCAGCTGCAGCCCTTGTGCGCCAAGCCATATGCGGATCGCCCCGGAATCGGCCGTGGCCAGTACCTCGGCCCCTTGCGCCTGCCAGCGCTGGACCACGTCCTGGCGCGGGTGCCCGAAGCGGTTGCGGTGCCCGGCCGAGACCACCGCCAGCCGTGGCGCCACGGCGGCCACCCACGGCGCGCTGGAGCTGCCGCCACTGCCATGGTGCGGCACAAGCACCACATCCGCCTTCAGCGCTGCCGGGTATGCCTTCAGCAGCGCCTGCTCGGCCGGGCGGCCGATATCGCCAGGCAGCAGGACCACGCCGTGACGGCTGGCGACGCGCAGCACGCAGCTGTCCTCGTTCTCGGCCTGGCGGCTGCCCGGTGCCGGGTGCAGGACCTGGAAATCAACTCCGTCCCACTGCCACTGCATCCCTTGCTGGCAGGGCGCAGCGCCGGCGATGGTGCTGCCCGGTGGCGCCAGCAGCTGCAGCCCGGGCAGCTGCCTTCGCAGGCTCGGCAGGCTGCCGGTGTGATCAAGATGGTCATGGCTGAGCATCGCCTGCTGGGGCGGCCCCTGTCCGAGCGCGCGCAGGGCCGGGACCAGAATGCGTTCGTTGCCGTCGCCGCCGGTCGGCGGCCCCACGTCGTACCAGAGCGCGTGCCGCGCCGTACGCACCAGCACCGCGGTGCCCTGCCCTACGTCGTGCACCAGCAGCTCCAGTTCGCCTTCAGCCGGTGCATGCCGGGCGGGCCACAGAAGCGGCAGGCACAGCAGCAGGCCTGCCAGGCCACCGCCAGCGCCGCGTGGCAGCAGCCACCAGAACACCCCCGCCACTGCCGCCGGCACCGCCCAGCGCGGTGCCTCGGCCAGCCACCACATCGCCTGCGGGTGCAGCGCCAGTGGCTGCAGGGCCTGCCAGCTGAGCTCGAACAGCCAGGCGGCGGCGCGCCATGCCCAGCGCCCGGCGCCATCCTGCAACGCGTGCAGGCCGGTACCCAGCAGCGACAACGGCACCACCAGCAGGGTCCACCACGGAATGATCGGCAGATTGACCAGCGGCCCCAAGCGCGCGGTGCCGCCGAACAGGGCCACGCACAGCGGCAACAGGCCGAGGCTGGCCACGCCCTGGGCGGCCATAAAGCCGCGCAGGCCCCCACCGACGCCGTCCGGCCCGGTTCGTGGAAGGCACCACAGCAGCCACAGCACTCCCCCGAAACTGAGCCAGAAGCCGGCCGACAGCACCGACAGCGGCGCCGGCAGCAGCATCACCATCGCGGCCAGGGCCAGTCCCTGCCCCGCACCCACCGGGCGACGTCCGGCACGGGCCAGTGCCACCAGCCCGATCATCAGCGCCGCACGCACTGTTGGAAGCGCGCCGCCGGCGGCCACGGCATAGACGGCTGCGGCCAGCGCCGCACCCCATGCCGCCGCCTGCGGCCGAGGCCAGAACCGTCCCAGCACCGGGCACAGCCACCACGACACGCGGCACAGCAGTACACCGAAGCCAGCCACCACGCCCACGTGGAAACCAGAGATGGCGACCAGATGGGTCAGGCCCAGAGCGCGCAGGTGTTCCCAGTCGGTATCGGACAAGCCGCGGGTATCGCCCAGTGCCAGCGCCTGTACGAAGCGAGCGGCAGGATGGGCCACCTGGGTGGCGATGGCGTCACTGCTGCGCTCGCGCCAGGCCGGCAGGCCCTGTGCAGGCGCGCGCTCACGCGCAGCGCCGGGGTCGCGCACCGTGCCATTGCCGGAAATACCGCGCAGCAATGCATGGCGTTCGCCGTCGAAGCCGCCAGGATTGATCCGCGAGCGTGGCGCGCGCACGCGCAACGACAACTGCCAATGTGATCCCGCACGAACCGCATGGCGCCCGCCCTCCGCCTGGTGCGCTGGCGATCCGCGCCACGGGTCGTTCCAGGTGACCTGCAGGCGCTTGCCACGCAGCACTGGCGGCGCATCGGCGTCATCCACGTGCAGCACGAAACGTGTGTAGCCGGCCCCTCTCTGTGGAAGATCGGCCACCCGCCCCCGCACCTGCACATCCTGCGGCGGCGCACCGGGTGGAAGCTGGCCGTGCAGGGCCCACTGCCCGTGCACTGTTGCCCATGCCAGGCCGAGCAGGACTGCAGCCCACGCGCGGCCGCGCCAGCGCAGCAGCCAGCCCGCGACGCCGGCAACGGCCATCGGCGCGCTCAGCCACAACGGCAGCAGTGCCGGCATCTGCACGCAGGCCAGCGCGCCCAGCACCAGGCCGGCGGCGCAGCCGGGGCCAAACAGTGCCGGAGCGGAACGTTCGGGAACCATTCCAGCAGCCTGCCGAGGGACGTAGCAGGTTGCCTATCGGGGATTTCCCCGCGTGGCTGTCAGCGCCGGACGCTACCGCGATGGAAGTTGACCCGGAAGCTGGCACCACCGCCAGCCGCCTCACCGACACTGACCGAACCGCCGTGATGCTGCACGATTTCCTTCACCAGATGCAGGCCCAAGCCACTGCCGCTACCCGCTGCGCGCAGACGATGGAACGGCTCGAAGATCGCTTCACGGTCGCCCACCGGAATGCCGGCGCCCTGGTCGCTGACCTCCAGCAGGCCACGTGCATCCAGGCGCACGCAAATGGTGCCGCGTCCGCCGCCGTGGACGATGGCGTTGTGCACCAGATTAGCGATCACCCGCCCCAGCGCCAGGCTGTCGCCATGGATCCACACTGGCATCTCGGGCGCATCCACTTCGAAGCCGTAACCGGCCCCCACCACCAGCGGCGCCAGATCGGCGGCAGCTTCGCGCACCAGCAACGCCAGATCCAGCCGCTGCAGTGCGCCGACATTACGATCAAGTCGCTGCAGGTCGAGCAGGTGCTCGGCAACGTTACCGAGCCGCGCAACGTCGGTCAGCAGCTGCGACTTCAGCTCGCCCTGCGGCAACTGCGACAGGCGCGCCTGCACTACTGCAATCGGCACCCGCAGTTCGTGCGCGGCATCGGCGAGGAACTTGTCACGCGCGGCATACCCCTGCTGCACCTTGTCGATCGCGTCGTTGAAGGCTTCCACCAGCGGTGCGACCTCGGTCGACACCAGCTGCGCATCCAGACGCGCCCCCGGCTGGCCGATATCCAGCTCCTTGGCCTGTTGTGCGGAGCGGCGCACGCCGCGCATCGCGCGGTGGATCACGGTCGGCATGACCAGCAGCGTGATCACGATCAGCGGCAGGAAAAACCACAGCCCGATCAGGCGCAGCACCATCAGCGCACCGTCCAGCAACCCGCCCTTCGGCGCCCCACCCACCATCACCGTGATGCGCCGCCCGTCCTCCTTGCGGATCATGACCCGCGCCACGTCCAGGTACGGCGGCACCAGCGAGCCGAGTTCGGTGGCACCCAGCGTCGGCAGGCGCGCGAGCAGCGGGGCGTGGATCGCCGGAATCGTGCCGCGTTCCAGCCAGACACCCTTGTCGTCGACCGCCGCGAACCAGAGGTTGCCACCGGCCTCGGCGTCGAGCTTGTTCCAGCGCGCCTGGTCCAGCACCAACCGCCCGCCTTCACTGTGCACGGCCTTGGCCACGGCTTCGGCCATGAACATGTCCATGCCCCAGGTGTCCTTGTCGCCCCAGGTCAGGATCAGCGCAACAACGGCGAACAGCACGGTGAAGGCCTGCGCCAGGAACAACCGCCAGGCCAACCCCAGCGTGATGGAACGGATCGGACGTGTCGGACGCGCCATCTCAGGCCTCCGCCAGCAGGTAGCCGACGCCCCGGATCACATGGATTTCAACGCCCGCCCCGGCCTGCTGCAGCGCCTTGCGCAGCTTGGAAATGTGCGCATCGAGCGCATTGGACTGGATCTCATCGTCGAAGCCGTACACCGCGGCCTCCAGTGCCGTGCGGGTGACCGTGCGCCCCTGGCGCATCGCCAGTGCCTGCAGCACCAGCACCTGGCGCCGCGGCAGCGCCAGCGGTTGGCCCTCCACCTGTGCCTGCAGCGATTCGAAGTCGAATTCCAGCCGGCCCAGATGCAGGCTCGGTGTCACCATCGCCGAGGGCCGCCGCGAGACAGCACGGATCCGCGCCATCAGCTCCTCGATCGCCACCGGCTTCACCAGGTAGTCGTCGGCACCGACATCCAGGCCCTCGACCTTGTCCGACAACCTGCCCTTGGCCGTCAGCATGATCACCGCCAGGTTCGGGCGCAGCGCGCGTGCGGTGGCGACGAAAGCCACGCCATCGCCATCGGGCAGCTGACGGTCCAGCAGCATCAGCTGATGCACCGGCTCGCGCAGCGCAACCGCGGCTTCGGCCAGGCTGCCGACCACGTCGGCGACCACGCCCTGCCGCTCCAGGCCCGACTGCAGGGCTCGGGACAGATCGGGATCGTCTTCGACCAGGAGAATGCGCATCAGGGGCTCGGCTACCGGAAACGGTGCCGATCATAGTGCCTGGCGCCAGGTTTGGGCGTCTTCGTGTGCCAGTTGCGAAGGCGCAATGTTCTGACAATGTTGTACCCGCACCATGCACAGCCATCCCCCGCAAAGTGGTTGATCGATGCCGTCGCTGTCCCCGACCCTGCTGCGCCCGTTGCTGTTCTCCGCTGCCATCGGCCTGCCGTTGATCACCCACGCCGCCGACCAGAACCCGGGCGTGCAGGCCGGTATCAGTGCCGGCGCGACCTCGGGGGCGTACGCCCACTACGACGTCAAGCCGCTGGTCGTACCGTCCATTGCCTGGCAGGGCGAGCGCTTCTTCGCCAGCCCGGGCTCGCTGGGCATGTACCTGTACAAGCGCGAGGGCCTGCGCCTGTCGGCGGCAGTCACGCCCTACACGCTGCGCTTCAAGACCGACGACGTGAACGATCCTCAGCTGCGTCGCCTGCACAGCCGGCAGATGTCGGCCATGGCCGGCATCAACGGTGAGTACAGCGCCGACTGGGGCATCGTCGAGGCCAGCGTGATGCGCGAGGTCACCGGGCACGGAGGTGGCATGGAGTCGCGCCTGCACTACAGCTATCCGATCCAGGCCGGTCGCTTCACCTGGGTGCCCAAGGTCGGCGTGGTGCACTCCAGTGCGCGCCTGCTCGACTACTACTACGGCATCACCGACGAAGAAGCGCTGCGCTCGGGACTTGCTGCCTACAACCCGGGCAGCGCGACATCACCGAGCCTGCAGATCGCAGTCAGCACGCCCTTGGGCACGAAGTGGCGCGCGACCGGCGTCGTAGCCAACCAGTGGTTCGGCGATGCAGTAAAGGACAGCCCGATGGCCCGTCGCGGTACGCAGACGTCGGCCTTCGTTTCCCTGATGCGCTCGTTCTGATCGAGCGCCCGCAACGGACAAGGACCCCCCATGGCCTCCGTCTCCCCTGCTGCTGAAGCGCACGCGATCCTGCGTGCCCCCGACCTGGACAGCGCCGAGCGCGCCTACCTGGGGCTGCTGCCCGACCTGGAACACGTGAACGCGCTGACGCGCCGCGCACTGGGCCTTTCGCGTGCTGCCGATGCGGCACGCGGCTATGCGTTGTCGATGATGCTGGTGGGATTGCGCCTGCAGGAACTTGAGATGGGCGAAGCAACCGCAAAGGAACATCGCCAGGCCACCCTGCGCAGCCTGCGCCAGGCCTTCAGCGCCTGAGCGCAGGCCAGCAACGCTGCCGGTGCTGCAGGGCGGCGGGAAGACTCAGCGGAACGTGGTCCACGCCAGCACTGCCGCCAGCAGGGCCACCCAGATCACCGCCTTGAAGGTACCCTCCAGCATGTTGCCGCCGAACAGCAGCTCAAGGATGGGATTGGGCCGGGAAACCGGAACGTGATCACTCATGCGGCAGCTCCTTGCAGTGACGGCGCGATTGCGCGGTAGACCGGAGTCTACGCCTGCACGGCCCGGATTCATCGCCCCCCGGCCGTCTTTGGCGGTTCAATTCCGGCCTTCGTCGCAGGCTGGCTGCAGCACCCCACATGTCATGCCAGCCTGCGTGCACTTTCCCGCTGGAGCACCGTGCCATGCCGATGCTTGCCCTGATGCTGCTGCTCTCCAGCCTGTTCGGCGCTGGCAACGGGCCCACTGAAGAGGCCCTTCGCAGCCAGATCCTGCTTGCCGAAACCCACCAGCCGGACGTCGTACGACAGGATTGCGGTTCGCCCTCCCTGCTGCTTTACCGGCTGCGCCAGGACCGGGTCCTGAGGCTGGCCAACCAGCCCCTGCAACACGAACCCGGCGTTGCCCAGCCCACGCGTGGTGCGACGGTTCGCGTCGCCCAGCTCTGGGAGCGCGTGGACGGTCACTGGAAGCTGCAGCGGATGATCAGCGTCGAAGACCTGGTCGTGCAACGCTGACCATGTGGAACCGTGATCGATGCCTGAAACGAGAAAAGCCGGCACAAGGCCGGCTTCCGTCGTGATCCACCGCTGCACCGGCAATGCCGGGAGCCAGGTGGTGGGCGGTACAGGGTTCGAACCTGTGACCCCTACCATGTCAAGGTAGTGCTCTACCGCTGAGCTAACCGCCCATCTTGTTCTTGCCGCCCGAAAGCTGGCCTTGCTACGTAAAAACCCGGCGCCAAGGCCGGGCTTTGCAGTTCACGACAGCCCCCTTCCAGAGACTTCGTGGTGGGCGGTACAGGGTTCGAACCTGTGACCCCTACCATGTCAAGGTAGTGCTCTACCGCTGAGCTAACCGCCCGTTTTTGCTTCTGAACGTCCGCGATTGCGTCGGTGCAGGCCGCGTATATTACGGATGCCGGCCGTGAAGCGCAACACTTTTGTGAAGAAGATGCTGCACTGCCGCGTTCAGCCCAGACTCGCTTCCTTCAGCTGCCGGATCTGGTCACGTACGCGCGCGGCATCCTCGAATTCCAGGTCCTTGGCGTGCTGGTACATCTGCTGCTCCAGCGCCTTGAGACGGGACGCCAGCTGGGCCGGGCTGAGCGATCGATAGTCACTCCCCTCCTCGGCAACGCCGGGCCTGCCCTTGCCCTTGCCCTTCTTTGCTTCCTTCTCGGCCGCATCGGAGCGCGCGCCTTCCAGCACGTCGGTGATCGGACGCGCCACCGAGCGCGGCACGATGCCGTGCTGCTCGTTGTACTCGACCTGCTTGGCGCGACGGCGGTCGGTCTCGTCGATCGCCGCCTGCATCGAGCGGGTGATCTTGTCCGCATACAGGATCGCCTTGCCACGCACGTTGCGGGCGGCACGGCCGATGGTCTGGATCAGCGAGCCGGTCGAGCGCAGGAAGCCCTCCTTATCGGCATCCAGGATCGCCACCAGAGACACCTCGGGCATGTCCAGGCCCTCGCGCAGCAGGTTGATGCCCACCAGCACATCGAACTTGCCCAGGCGCAGGTCGCGGATGATCTCCACGCGCTCGACCGTGTCCACGTCCGAGTGCAGGTAGCGCACGCGGATGCCGTGCTCGGTCAGGTATTCGGTGAGGTTTTCGGCCATGCGCTTGGTCAGCGTCGTGACCAGCACACGGTCACCGGCCTTGATGCGCGCGTTGGCCTCGCTCATCAGGTCGTCAACCTGGGTGCCCACCGGGCGGATCTCCACCACCGGGTCGATCAGGCCGGTGGGGCGTACGACCAGTTCAGTGATCTCGTCACCGGCCTCGCGGTACTCATAGGGGCCTGGCGTGGCCGACACATAGATGCTGCGGGGGCAGCGCTCTTCCCACTCCTCGAAGCGCAGCGGCCGGTTGTCCAGCGCCGAGGGCAGCCGGAACCCGAACTCGACCAGCGTCTCCTTGCGCGAACGGTCGCCCTTGAACATGGCGCCGATCTGCGGAATGGTCACGTGCGATTCGTCGATCACCAGCAGCGCGTCGGCCGGCAGGTAGTCGAACAATGTCGGCGGCGGTTCACCGGCGTTCTTGCCGGTCAGGTGCCGGGAGTAGTTCTCGATGCCGTTGCAGTAGCCGACCTCGGCCATCATTTCCAGATCGAACTGGGTACGCTGCGCCAGGCGCTGCGCCTCCACCAGCTTGTTCTGCGCGTACAGCTGCTCCAGGCGCTCCTTCAGCTCGACCTTGATCGTCTCGATCGCCGCCAGCACACGCTCGCGCGTGGTGGCGTAATGGGTCTTCGGGTAGACCGTGAAGCGCTGCATGTTGCGCAGCGTCTCGCCGGTGAGCGGATCGAACAACGTGATCTTCTCGACCTCGCCATCAAACAGCTCCAGGCGCAGCGCCTCGCTGTCCGACTCGGCCGGGAACACGTCGATGACTTCACCACGCACGCGGAAGGTACCGCGCTGCAGCTCGTATTCGTTGCGCGTGTACTGCAGCTGGGTGAGGTGGTTGATCAGGTCGCGCTGGTCGATGCGCTCGCCCTTGGACAGGATCAGGCGCAACGACAGGTAGTCTTCCGGCGCGCCCAGGCCGTAGATCGCAGATACCGTCGCCACCACGATCGCGTCCGGGCGCGACAGCAGGGTCTTGGTCGCCGCCAGTCGCATCTGCTCGATGTGCTCGTTGATCGAACTGTCCTTCTCGATGAAGGTATCCGACGACGGTACGTAGGCTTCCGGCTGGTAGTAGTCGTAGTAGCTGACGAAGTACTCCACCGCGTTGTGCGGGAAGAACGCCTTGAACTCGCCATACAGCTGCGCCGCCAGCGTCTTGTTCGGCGCCATGATCAGCGTCGGCTTCTGCACGTTCTGGATGACGTTGGCGATGGTGTAGGTCTTGCCCGAGCCGGTCACGCCCAGCAGCGTCTGCTTGGCGATGCCCGCTTCGAAGTTGCTGGTCAGCTTCGCGATGGCATCAGGCTGGTCGCCCGCCGGCGAATACGGCGAGACGAGTTCAAAACGGTCGCTCATGGTGGTGCCAGTTCCCGGGAGTGGTGAGTATACGGGGCATGGAGTGACGGCCCGCTGAGGGGTTTCCGGGCAGGTGAGCGCGGCGTTGGCTGATGGTGAATGCCCCGGCGTACGTCGAGGCTGGAGGCATGTCCCATCGTCTTCGCCCTGCCCGGCTCCACCGCGGGCTCCATCTGATCGAGCTGCTGATCGCCGTCATGGTGCTGTCGGTCCTGCTGGCGTTGGCCTGGGGCCCTTGGCAACGCACGCTGCGGCACTTCCAGGCGGAAGCGCTGCGCGCCGAACTGGTCGCCAGCCTGTCGATGGCGCGCAGCGCCGCCATCACCGAACGCCGCCGCGTGACGGTCTGCGGATCGTCGGACGGCATGATGTGTGACCAGGCATGGAGCCAGGGCTGGCGGGTGCAGGTCGAACCGGCCAACAGCGCGACCGCCGCCGCAAGGGAACTGCGCGTGCACGGGACACGCCAGCGTCATGTCGACCTGCACACCAGCGATCATCGACCCGACGTGCGGTTCCGGCCCGACGGCCGCAATGCCGGTACCAACCAGTCCATCGTGTTGTGCGTGGATGGACAGGAGCACAGCCGCGTCATCATCAGCGTCCCCGGACGGGTCAGGAGCCAGCGCCCGCGCAGGTCCACCCCCTGCTGAAACCTGCAATGCCATCGTGGAAACGAAAAAAGCCGCGGTTTCTCGCGGCTTTTTCGAATCTGGCGCCCGAAGTTGGACTCGAACCAACGACCCCCTGATTAACAGTCAAGTGCTCTAACCGGCTGAGCTATTCGGGCGGGGTGCGCATTTTAGCCAGCGTTTGGCGGCCAGCGCAAGCCCTTTTTCCAGCCGCGATGCTCAACCGCTACCAGCACTCCGCATTGGTCTTCTTGTCCGGAGTCTTGCGTCCGGCCTGATCCAGCGTCAGCGTGCCGCACACATCCTTGTCCTGGCCGGTTTCCGGCACCGCCTGCAGCGTGTAGGTGCTGGCCGTGGCCTTGCCGTTCAGGGACAGCGTGTAGCGCTTGTTGCCCTGGCGCGGCGACTGGTTGAACGGCAGTGAGAAACCGTCATAGCTGTTCTGCACCGTATGGTAGCGCTCGAGCAGCTGTGCGATCTCGACCAGATCAGCCTTGGCCAGGGCCCGGTTGGTCTTCAGCACATGACGCTGGTAGGACGGCAGGGCTACGGCTGCCAGAACGGCGATCACGGCTACGGTGATCATCAGCTCGATCAGGGTGAACCCAGCTGCAAAGCGGCGGTTTGAGGGTGCGTGCATGGGCGATCTCATGTTCATGGTCATCAGCGGATCTGCCGCCAGGACTGGCGACCGCAGGCACGCTGGCCGTATGCAGTATCCGCGCCCGGAGTGTTCAGCGTCACGATGCACCGGTCAATCGAACCATCGACCGAGCACTTCGGATCGCTGGGGTCGCAGCCCTTGCGCATCGATGTACTGACTTGTGTATCCAGCACAGGAGCCCCCGTCGCGACGTCGCCGCCGCGAGTCAACGCCCCGGCGCCACAATTCGCGCCACACAGCGGATCCCCCCCCACTTCGTCGGTGAGGCCGCCCATCGCGGGCTGGCCGGTGGCCATGTTCAGCCGATAGCGCCAGTTGACGCCACCACCTGTACCGCAGACGGACTGTCCAGGCACATACGTGGTGAACATCACCGTGCCACCCTGCAACGTCGGATATCCAAAGAAGCGCTCACCCTCCACCGTGGTATCCACGATCAGATCAACGTACCAGCCACGCTTTGTTGAATAGTCCACCGCGTTGCTGGATATGTCGCGGAATGCTGCACCATTGGCACTGATCGACTGCCCCACCAGCACGTCGCGGCTGGAGATCGCGTCGCTGAGGTTGTCCCATATTCCGTACAGCGTCTGCACAGGTGAATTGCGGGTAACGGCGTTGTCATCGGCGGTGAAATAACGACCGGTACCGAAGAACAGGCTGACGCCCCCACCCGGCCCCGCAGACGTCTGGATCGCTCCGGTGATCGGTTGCGCCACCGCGCTGCGCATGGCGGTGAACAGTGGTGTACCGCTGAGCGACACATTCCATGCCGTGGGGTCGCCCCCCCGCAGATCGAAGCGCCAGATGTTGCCCTGCATGTCACCACCGTACACGGTATCGGCCAGGCTGCTGCTGTTGTGCAGTGCCACCGCTGTGACGTGGTTGAGGCCATTGGCGATCGCGTACTTGCCCCCGCTCGGATACAGGCGCTTGAGTACCTCACCGCTCTGGATGTCGACCACATACAACACAGGACGGCCCGTACTCGAATTGACGCCGTTACCGAACAGTGCAACAAATCGCGGCGCGCCGTTCGGATCAGTGCCAGCGACAGGCACCACCACCGGCTTGCCGAACGCGAAGCCCATGTCCGATTCGGTCTTGCCGGAAATCTCCCACAGCACGTTGCCGCTGTTGAACGCCGTTGGATTGCTGATATCCAGCGCAAACACCGAGCCGTTACCGACTGCCGTGGCGGACGGGCCGCGCGTGGCACCGCCACCGCCGGTGGTCCCTACCAGTACCGTATGCCACGCCTCGCCGTAGTGGACGTCGGATGCCGTCAGTCCGCCGTCAACGTAGTAGCGATGGCCATAGGCAGGGTTGGCCAGTTCGGCCATGTGCTGCAGCGACGTGGAGGGAATGTAGGCGAACTGTTCAGTGCCGGCCGCGGTTCCGGTGCCGGCATTGAATCCGTGCAGCATGCCGTCGTTGGCCCCGACATAGACCATCGAGGGCGGGCCGCCAGACGCAGTCTTCGATGTCAGATAGGCCTTGTAGCGGGTACCCAGTGTGGTCTTCCAGCCTATCCCGCCCTGCTCCTTCCAGGATGTATAGCCGTAGTCATCCCGGGTGGAAACAATCTCAACACTGGAATTGACGATGTCGCCGAGCAGTACACTGCGCGGACGGAACCCGCTGACCGGTGAACCACGCAGATAGCTGACGAGATCGGCAACCGTATGCGAACCGAACCAATTGGGAACGGTATTGAGCCCCAGGTTGCCCAGTTTCTCGGCGCGGTCGCGGCCGGGAATGTTGTCCGCAGTGAAATCTGCCGCTGCTACAGGAATCAACTGATTGGACTTGTTCACAGAAGTCGGCGCAGTCGACACCACGATATTGCGGCCCGAAGCGCTCATCCTGGTCGACGCCCGCCACAGCTCAGGGCCAACTTCGCCATTGGAGAGGGTCTGACGGGCGATGAGATCGCCAGTCCAGTCATTGGATCCCGACGGTACCGTGTAGTGCGCCGAGACGGTGAAGGAACCTGCGTTGACCCGGGCGCCAGTCGCGCTGCCCCCCACCGGCGCCTCGCCCGCGGCAGCACTGTCGAAGATCGACTCCAGCGCAGACTTCAGCTTGGCCGGATTGCGCGCCAGGAAATAGTTGTCCGGCACGCCAGGCACCTTGCTGTCCCATTTCTTGCCAGCCGGCACGCCATACTTGGCGGCGTACCACAGCGGGCTCTCCAACTGATTGGCCTGGCCGCTTCCCAGGCGGTAGCGCAGGACAATGGCACCTGTCCATTCTGCCGGAGGAGCCGAGGTGGTCGTCAGCACCGAACCGTTCTTGTCGCCGGGCCGCAGTACCAGTCGCTGCACGTTGTCGGCCGCGTTCGAACCCACGATCGTGTAGCCGGTGAGCATCGCGTTGCCGGCATAGGCAGAAAGATTCTCAATGCGGACCAGCACCTCATCGCTGCCCACGGTATTGCGTACAGCATTGTTGCTGCACTCCGCACTGCTGGAGCGCCAGCAGATGTTGCGGAAATTCGTGTTGTCGCCGTCGTTGCAGGTAGCGCCCACGCAGTAGCTGAGCATGGAGACAACGTCGTTGTCGTGGTCATTGCCCCACAACGAGTCTTCCCATACCAGCGAGAAACTGCCAGCCTTGCCGTCTGCGCGATAAGTTCGTCCATAGACGAAATTCGGCGAGACCGTAGACTGTTTGGTGCCGATACCAACAGAACCGAGGAAGCAACTGCGCCAGCCATTGCTGGTGATTTTTGCCGTACCGGTATTGTTGGCCTGGCACAGTGGGGCCAGGGTGATCTTGCCGTTGCCCACCGGAATCTCGAACTTGGGCAGGCTCTCAGCCATGGCCACGGTATAGGTGGTCGCAGTGAGCTTGTAGGTATCCGGCTTGTTCTGCACGCCCGGACGAAGGTCGGTCTCGGCCGCGGCCTTTGACAAGCCCGCCATCAGGTAGCTGCCTTCCGTGGAAGGCACATCCGGGCAGATGCCACGCACCAGCGACAGGCCAGTAACCTTGGCCGCGCGACAGATGTCCTCATGGGTATTGATCGAGGCATAGCGCTCGGTCAGGCCGACGCGGCCAGCCATGTAACTGCCACCAGTAATGCCTTCAAGATTGCCGATCGCATCCGTTGCCGACGCCGCAGGTGCCAGGCCATTGATCGACCCGATGTTGTCGCTATCGAACGACGGCAGGCCTGAGGACATCACCAGGATGTTGCAGGTGGCGCAGTAGGAGTTGCCGCCATCGTTCGGGGAGCGGTAGGGATCCTTCCAGGCAACCGCATTGGGCAGCCCGCTCAGGTCTCCGGACGCACTGTAGATGCCCTTGGTTTCACCCTTGATGTAGCGCACAGCTTCGGCATACATCTCGGCCAGGGGATTGCCCCAGGCACTGCACTTCTTCGAGGCATTGCCCGGATCGGTCAGATTACCTCTGTCACCGAAGCCCTGTCGGTTGAGGATGCTGTAGTCGTTGCAGTCATTCCAGTTATTGCTCCAGTTCCACTGGTCGATACGGAAGTTGGAGATGGTATTGATGATGCCTTCCGCACCACCGGACAAGCTGTTACAGAACTGACCGTTGGACAGGTTGATTTCGTCGCCGGCCGCACAGAATCCGGTGCCGTTGCCTGCGATCTTTCCGATGTTCCGCCGCACCACGCCACCATCGCGCGGATTGACATAGGTACCCGTGACCAGACCGAAGCGAAGACGGCCGCTTTCGCCATACGACTGCAGCAGCCCAGCCGGTTTCAGATAGTCCCTTGTGCCATCGTTGTACTTGCGGCAGAACGCCTCCGGGAAAGCTCCGCTGCCACTGGCGCAGACCTCAACCCGGACGTTGAAGTTGGTGGCAGAGCCAGGTGAATCAGCCTTGCCTTCATCGCTTCGGCCGGTGATGCACTGGCGGCTGGCGGTGGCCGCCCACTCGCCCCAGTTGCCCGACGCAGCGCGCATCAGCGGTGCACCACCGGATTCGATGGTGGCGTTGCAGAAGGACATGGTGGTCTTGTACGGGGTGAAACTGTTGATATCACTGCCGCTGTATACCTTTACCCACGCGTGCAGATCGTTGGGGATCTGCGCGCGCTCCAGCACGGTGCTGGCGGCGCTGTCGGTGATGCGATGGCCGCCGTACAGCACGTAGCGCATCACGTCCAGGCGACTCATCGTTGCCCAGTTCAGGAAATTGCCGGACCAGCTTCCACCGCAGCTGTGCTTCCAGGTGCCGCCGGCCTGTGCACTGGCCTTGAACTGGCCGCTGGCGTAGGAATAGCAGAGGTTGGAATCGAAGTAACCGGAGTAATCGAACTTGTCCTGGTATGTGGTGTCGAGGGTGCCATCCTCATCCAGGTCGCTGTAATCGCTGTAGGCCTTGTTGAACAGCTGCTCGTCGCGCGACATCACCATCATCATCAGCGGCGGCTGGGTCTTCTTGCTGTACAACGGCTCCTGCGCGATGTCGTAGTCGCCAAGCGCAGCGAACAGCGGGTAGACCAACGCCCCCACCCCAGCCAGCACGGCAACGGCAGCGCCCGCGCGCAGCCAGGGAGTCGAGACGATGCGGGAGAAGCGGCGCGAAGTGTTCATGGAATGAAGATCGTATCGATGACAGCGCTGGAAGATGGATTGGCCGGATCGTCACTGGCCAGGACGGTGATCTGGTAGATGTTTTCGGTCTCTTCGTTCTTCCGGCCCCCGAGGCCGGTCCCTCCGCCGCCCATCACGCACTTATCAAGGCGCCGGGTATGGAATGCCGCAGCCGCAGTCTTGCCATCGGCCCAGGTTGCCGGGTCGAATACCGGACTGCATTCTTCCTGGTTGGCCTCGAAAACGCCGCCGCTTTCGATGGCTGTCTTGATGGCCGCCTCCTGGGTACGCACGTCGGCTTCAGCGTTCTGGAACGCCTGATTGGAACGCAGGTAGTTGGCCGCCATGCGCTCCTGCATACCGGTAACCTGCATGCCGGCGATGCCGATAAGAGCCAGCAGGATCAACATAATCAGGGCGACATACAGCACAGCGCCTCGCTGCTGCCGGCGTGCTGTGAAGGAAGGAAGACGCGGGCGTGTGTACATGCGAGCCTCAGTTGCCAAAGAGGCGGTTGCGAAGGGCGATGGTGGTTTGATAGACAGCGCGCATGCGACCGTCTGCCGGCGTCGTGAACGTCACGCCCAGCGAAGTGAGCGCAGCGTTCTGGTCGGCCTGCGGCGCCGCCGATGGATCCGGACTGGACATCACCATCCCCAGCTGCACGGCGCCGACACGACGCCAACCATTCGCGGCCGGATTGGTAGACCCCTGCACCGTTTCGGCAGTGCCCTGGCGATCAATGAAACCGGTTGGATAAACGTCGGTAAGCCCGCGGTCCTGGCCATACAACAACTGCATGTTTTCTACGCCCTCCACCAGTGCCTCCGGCGCATTGGCCACCAGCGCGCCATTGGGGATGGCGGTGAAGCGCACGCGATACAACGAAGAACGGGCAATGGCGGCGTCATAGCC
This sequence comes from Stenotrophomonas sp. STK17_22, assembly GCF_051983905.1. Lineage (NCBI taxonomy): Bacteria > Pseudomonadati > Pseudomonadota > Gammaproteobacteria > Lysobacterales > Lysobacteraceae > Stenotrophomonas > Stenotrophomonas sp. STK17_22. Next base: position 1,592,326 of record NZ_CP197010.1, on the reverse strand, counting down.
GATGTAGTACAGCGCGCTTTCTGCACGGTGCAGCATCGCCTGACCGGTGGTGACCGGACGGGTGAAGTTCCCTGCATTGTTCGGCGCATCCCCAAAGGTGACGGTGCCGGCGCCCTTGTCCACCGCGCGCGCCTGGAAGATCGTGACGCTGGCGCAGTCGGCCGCACCATACAGCCCCGGGTTGGAGACACCACTCTGCAGTACCGCAAGGCGCGCTTTGTCAAAACTGAAAATCGGCTTGCCTGGAACGCCGCCAATGGCGGTGATCGGCACACCATCCGGCATCAGGTAACGCAGCACCACGATGTCGCTGCCATTGACTCGGTTGGGCATGGCCGCAGCAAACTCGGCAGGCAGCGCGGGCTTGTAGTCGGTTCCGCCGGTTGCGGGTGCGGCTGTCAGGGTAACCGCCGCTCCCGGCGCGGTTCCGGTAGCTTCAAAGCCCTGGATCGATGTCTGGAAGTCCAGCGCCGGATGCGGAGCCGTTGCGAAGGTACTGAACAGCGAGGCATTGTCCGGTGTATTTCGTCCCTGGTCATTGACACAGCCGAAATGCCCGGCCATGCGAAGTTCGCGTTGCAGGGCATCCATCGCGAAGCGACTGTTTTCCTGCACCCGCGCCAGGCCATCGGACAGCTGGTAGGCCGCCCTCGATGCTGCAAACACCTGCACCACGCCGAGCATGACGATCACACCAATGGCCAGTGCGATCATCAGCTCAACCATGGAAAGACCCGACATGTGTCGGGATGAAGAGCATGAGGCGCGCATCACAAGCCACTCCTGGCAGTGAACGTGGTGTCACCGGCATCGGCATTCCAGCGCTCATCCCCCCAGCTCACGCTGACCGAGTACTGGTCACCGTTCCGGGTTACTTTCCCCGTAGCGCCGTCGCCCAGCGCCTTGCCCAGGCGGCACCTCCAATCCAGGGTGAAGGCGTCTTTGCTGATGTCCTTGCCGGTGGGAGGTAAGCAGTTCTTGCTGGACGTGGTGGCGGTATAGTCGCCGACATAGACCGGCGCCATCTTCCGATTCACCCGCAGCTGGTCCAGCATCTCGTAGGTCAGATTGGTCGCCTGGGTGCGGTAGTTGGCACTCTGGACGAAGCGCACGTTCATGGTCTGCATCAGCGCGAAACCGAGCAGGCCAACGCCAAGCACGAGAATGGCGATCAGCACTTCGATCAGACTGAAGCCCCCTTGCACGCCGCGCGGGGAACGGGATCGGGACGGCCTCACTTGCAATCCTCCTTTAACAGCCGGACCTGTCCGGTCGGCGAAATGCGCAACGTTCGTTGCAGCGGTTGCTTGCCGCAGGTGTCCGGGCGCAGGGTCAGGTCCAGCGATGCATTCGCGCGGTTGCGACCACGTGGGTCAAAACCCACGGACAGATCTGGCGTACCCGCCGTAGTCAGACCCGGCCGACCGGCGCTGTAGCGGAGCACGGTCTCCCCAGCGCTCAGCGCACCATCTCCATTGGTGTCCGCCCAGACCAGCCAGCCGTCAGCCCAGCTTTTGCCATCACATGTACTGCCCGCAGACGACGCACAGACACCCGCACCACGACGATTCTTTACCGCCTCGCTGCGGGCCAATGCGAGTGAAGCGATCAACTCGTTGCTCGCGGTAGCGATGCGATTGGATCGCAGGGTGCCCTGGAAACTGGGAAAGGCGATCGTGGCGAGCACGGCCAGGACCATGATCGTGACCATCAACTCAACCAGCGTAAAGCCGTTTTGCCGGCGCAAAGACATTGGACGCTCCCCAGCGTGTTGATGGCCACGATGGGCCATCGTCCTGCCACCGGCAAGCGGCGGCAGGATGAACGGTCATTCCGGGGTGACGGGCGTCAACGCCTTGACGGCCCGCCCTCCCCCGCCTGTCCCGGCGCGATCCCCATCGCGCCGGCGCAGGCTCAGGCCAGCACCTGGTAGCAGGGCTGGTATTCGCCGGAGATCTTCATCCGGCGCTGTTCGACGAAGGCGCGCAGCAGCGCGTCCAGGGCCTGCATCATGTCCGGGTCACCATGGATCTGGAACGGCCCGAACTGCTCGATGCGGCGCATGCCGTCTTCCTTCACGTTGCCGGCAACGATGCCCGAGAACGCCCGGCGCAGGTCGGCCGCCAGCGCGTGCGGGGCACGTCCGTGGTGCAGGTCCAGCGCGGCCATTGCCTCGTGGGTCGGCACGAACGGCTGCTGGTACTCCCACGGAATCTCGATCGACCAGTTGAAGAAGAACGAGTCCTTCTGTGCCAGGCGGTGCTCACGCACGCGCTTGATGCCGTTGGCCATCTTCTTGGCCACCGCCACCGGGTCGCCAATGACGATCTCGTAGCGCTCGGCGGCCGCATCGCCCAGGGTCAGGCGGATGAAGCGGTCGATCTGCTCGAAGTACGGCGCTGCCACCGTCGGGCCGGTCAGGATCAGCGGGAACGGCAGGTCCTTGTTTTCCTCGCGCAGCAGGATGCCGAGCAGGTACAGGATTTCCTCCGCGGTGCCGACGCCACCGGCGAACACGATGATGCCGTGGCCGATGCGGACGAAGGCCTCAAGGCGCTTCTCGATGTCCGGCATGATCACCAAGTGGTTGACGATCGGGTTCGGCGACTCGGCCGCGATGATGCCCGGCTCGGTCAGGCCGATGTAGCGCGTCACGGTGCGGCGCTGCTTGGCGTGGGCAATGGTGGCGCCCTTCATCGGGCCCTTCATCGCGCCTGGACCGCAGCCGGTGCAGATATCCAGGCCGCGCAGGCCCAGCTCGTAGCCCACCTGCTTGGTATACAGGTATTCGTCGCGCGAGATCGAATGGCCACCCCAGCACACGACCAGGTTCGGGTCGCCCGGGTTGAGGATGCGCGCATTGCGCAGCAGGCCGAACACCGCGTTGGTGATGCCCTCGGACGACTCCAGCTCGGCCGCGTAGGCCGGGCCCATCTCGATGGCCATGTAGGCCAGGTCACGCACCACCGCGAACAGCAGTTCGGCGACACCGCGGATGATCTCGCCGTCGACAAAGGCCATTGCCGGCGCATTGACCAGGTCGATACGCACGCCGCGATCCTGCTGCGCCACCTGGATGTCGAAATCGGGATACAGATCGCGCGCCGCGCGCGGATCGTCAGAGGCACTGCCGCTGGTCAGCACGGCCAGCGCGCAGCGGCGCAGCAGCTCGTGCATACCGCCGGCAGACGCATCGCGCAGGCGGGCCACTTCGGCCCGCGACAGCACATCCAGCCCACCGCGCGGGTAGATCCGCGCGTCCTGCACCGGCAGTGCACGGGCTGATTTTTCGTTCGTGGTCATGTCCAATTTTTCGCTTCCTTCAAGGTTTCCGACTGTACTGCCGCCCCCTTAAAAAGCAAAACGGCCGGGAAGCCCGACCGTTGGATGTGTGCTTCCCGCGTTCGCCTTTCCGGGACCGCATCGGCGGCGTTGGCACCGCGCACATTTCTGGATGCTACGCCGATGCCAGGTGACCTGCAAGAACTTTCGCCTGAACGGGAAACGGCCGGGTTTCCCCGGCCGTTTCCACTTACTGCTTCAGGCTCTGACGGATCAGAACTTGTACTTCACGGTCAGCTGCATCGACCAGCGCGACACGGCGGTGTTGCCCTTGTCGTTGTTGTTTTCCTGGACCGAGGAATCATCCGCGCCGGTGAACGAGTACACGTACTTGCCGGTGGCCGGATCGATACCTGCGAAGTTGCCCACGCGACGGGTGGCGTAGAAGCCGTAGTCGTCGATCAGGCCCCACTTCTTGTTGAGCAGGTTGCCGACATTCATGATGTCCAGCGCGATCTCACCCTTGTGGGTCTTCGCGAAGCCCGGGAACTCCTGGCTGATGCGGACATCGAAGCTGTTGACCCACTTGGCGCGGTGCTGGTTGGCCGGCACCGTGCTGCCACGGTAAGCATCGAGTTCCGGATTCTGCGCCAGCCAGTCGAAGAACTTCTGCTCCATGGTTGCACCACCCACGAAGATCACGTCGCCCGGGCCCTTCGGCACGTAGAACAGGTCGTTGCCGATTGCGCTGTCGCCGTTGGCATCGTTGTAGAACACGTAGCTGTACGGACGGCCCGAACGGCCTTCATAGAACAGACCGACGCGGGTGGCGTTGTCACCGAAGAAGTTGTGCTTCCACTCCAGGGTACCGGTGACACGGTCCTTGATCGCATAGCGCGAGTTGTACGCGATGTTCTCGTTGGCGTTCAGGATCTGGGTGTTGTTCCAGTTCGAGGTGTTCTGCGAGCTGGTCAGCGGGCTCACTTCCTTCGACTGGGTGTAGGTGTAACCCAGCGACCAGCCCCAGTTCTCGGTCAGCGGCTTGGCCAGCGAGAAGGTCGCCTGGCTGCCACGGCCCTTGTTGGTGTTGCGCAGGAGCAGCACGTCGCCGATGTTGTTCGGGCGGTAGTTGCGGTTCAGCACGCCGTTGGTGCCGTTCTCCATGCCCAGGTTGTCGCCGCTGCGGTTGTCGATCTTGCTGTTGGCCTGGTTCAGGCCCTTGTCGTTCCAGTAGATCTCACGACCGTCCTGTGCGGACACGAAGGTCGGGCCATTGCCCTTGCCATCGGTCAGGTCCAGGCGTTCGAAGTACAGGCCATCCTTGACCTTGGTGAACAGCAGTTCGGCCGATGCCACGATGCCGTACCACGGCAGTTCGTGATCGAAGGCCAGGTTGGCCTTCCACACCGACGGCAGGCGGGTGCCCGGGTTGATGATGTCGACGTTCTGGCGCGCAACGATACGCGACGGGTCCGGAATGAACGGATTGTCGGCATCGACGCTGAAGCCACCCGGATTACCCGGAACGTTGTACTCGACGTAGTTCAGGCCGGTGTTCTGGTAAGCACCTGCCAGCCACACGTTCGGGGCAGCGCCGCCGAACAGGCCCACGCCGCCTCGCAGCTGGGTCGGGCGATCGCTGTCGAAGGTGTAGTTGAAGCCGACACGCGGCTGGATCAGGCTCTTGTCCACCAGCTTGGTGTTGTTGTAACCATACAGCGTCTGGATGTCGGCGTTGTACTTGGTCTGGCTGGTGAAGTCCGGGATGTCCACGCGGACGCCGAACATCAGGCTCAGGTTGTAGTTGACCGCCCAGGTATCCTGGATGAACAGACCGGTGTTCTTCAGATGGAACTTGGCCGGAATGTCATCCAGGCTGCCGCCCGGACGCGGAACGCGCAGCTGGTAGCCGTTCGCGGTGCCCTTCAGGAACGAGGCCAGGTCACGGAAGTCATACGCGCCGTACAGGTTGCGGCCGTAGAAGTTCATCAGGTCGTTGTCGGTGTAATCGAAACCGAACTTGATGGTGTGGTCACCGACGTACCAGGTACCGGCACCGAAGGCGCTCAGTTCCTTCGACTCGACCAGGTTGGTGTGGGTGTTCTGCTCGGTACCCAGGTACAGCGAGTTGTTGCCGAAACGGACGCGCATCTGCGGCAGGTGCGAGGCAGCGACGCGGTTGGACGAGTAGTCCTTGTGCGAGATCTTGAACTCGGTCGAGAAGTTCTCGGACCAGTCGCTGAACAACTCACCCATCCAGGTTTCGTACTGGGTCGGCTGGGTGTACCAGAAATCGCTCAGCGAGAGTGCGCTGCTGCTGACCTGCGGGAAGCGGACGACGTCCTGCTTCATCTTGTTGTAGCGCAGGGCCGCACGGTGGTTCTCGTTGATGTTCCAGTCCAGCTTGACCGCGTACTCTTCGATCTCGGTCTTGTTGTTCAGGTCGCTGACGCTACCCACCGGATGACCCAGTTCCGCCATGCGCTTCTGCACGGCCGAGATGTCGGCGTCGCTGATGCCCCCCTTCGCCGGATCCTTGTTGTACGGGCTTTCGCTCAGGCTGACGCCGCCACCGCTACGCTCGTACTTTTCGTAGTTGGTGAAGAAGAACAGCTTGTCCTTGACGATCGGGCCGCCGAAGGTCATGCCGTAGGTCTTCTCGTCCTTGAAGCCGTTGAAGTCCGTACGATCACCTTCCAGGCGCGAACGGACCATGTCCTTGTCGCGGTACGAACCGTACACGGTGCCGTGGAACTCATTGGTACCCGACTTGGTCACGGCGTTGATCACCGCACCGGTACCACCAGCGATGGTGGTGTCGTAGTTGGCCAGGTCGATGTTGATTTCCTGGATGGCGTCCATCGACACCGGCTGACGCTCGGTCGGCAGGTTGTTGGAGCCCAGGCCGAACGGATCGGAGGCGCTGATGCCGTCGATGCGGATGGCGTTGTAACGGGTGTTCTGGCCACCGGCCGAGATCGCGCCGTCAGCCTTGCTGACCTGCGAGATGCGCGGATCCAGGCGGATATAGTCCTGGATGTTGCGGTTGGCCGACGGCAGCGCGTCCATCGTTTCGCGCGTCACGTTGGTGCCGCTGCCCATCTTGGTGGCGCTGAACAGGTCCAGGCCGCCGGCGGTGGCGACAACGTTCACGGCGTCCAGGTTGGTCGCGGCCAGATCACCGCCCAGATTGGCGTTGACCGTGTTGACCTGGTTCAGGTTCAGGAAGACACCCTCTTCGGTCTTGGTGCCTTCACCGGACTTGGTGATGGTGATGGTGTACGGGCCACCCACGCGCAGGCCGCGCGCGTTGTAGCGACCCGACGCATCGGTGGTGGCACGCGAAACGGTGCCCGACTCGGTGTGGGTGATGGTGACTTCAGCGCCGACCACAGGCTGGCCTGCGGCGGACATCACCTGGCCGCCGACACCGGCAGAGGTGCTCTGGGCGAAGGCGGGAGCGGCGGCGAGCGCAGCCACGAGACCAAGGGTGAGCTTGGACATCCGGAGTGGGTGGGTCATTTTTCGGTAGCCTCGATGCGAGTTGGCGATGGCGGAAAAAAAGCGCATCCAAACAGCCCTGCGGGTGGCTGGTCGGACATTTATCTGGGGTTCCCTACCGCTTGGCTGAAGGAAGCCACAACGGTTAACACTAGATTAACACGCTACGCCATCAATGTGACGGTTGTGCGACAAACGGCACCGGATCGCAACGCAATCGTGACGGGTTCTTCACTCCGCCTTTCCCCGGCGCTCACTCGGCCGGGGACGCCCCGCTGGCATCGAGAATCCGGCCGCGCCAGGTGGCGCCAGCACCGGACAACAGGGTCACGGCCGCAGCGGCGGCGGCCTCCGGGCCTTGGGCGGCCGGGTCCTGGTCGACGGAATACGCCCGGGCCCGCAGGGCTGTGCGCAGCGGGCCGGGGTACAGACCACTGACCCGTACCGGGCTGCGGCCGAGTTCGTCATGCAGGCTGGCGATCAGGCCACGCAGGCCATGCTGGGCCACACCGTAACCGCCCCAGTAAGCCTGCCCGACCCGGTCGGGGGCATCGACCGCAAACACCAGCGCCGCATCTTCGCGCTGCCGCAGCAGTGGCAGGCAGGCCTGGGCCAGCCAGGCCGGCGCGGTCAAGGTAACGTGCACCGCGCGGGCGAAACTGGCTGGGTCGGCCAGCTCGAACGGGGTCAGGCCCGGGAAGTGGGCGGCACAGACCAGCAGGCCGTCCAGCCGCCCCAGCTCGCGCTGCAGGGCCTGGGCCAGCTCGGCATAGTCGTCGGGGCCTGCGCCTTCCAGGTCCAACGGGTACAGCAGAGGTTCCGGGCCGACCGCCTGCACCTGGGCGTAGACACGGTCCAGGCGCCGCGGCTTGCGGCCCAGCAGGACCACGGTGGCCCCAGCGGCTGCAGCAGCCACTGCCGCAGCACTGCCCAGCCCACCACCGGCACCGGCGACCAGTACCACGCGATCCTGCAACGGGCGGCCATCGAGCGCCCCGTCGGTCGGTGACGTCGATGGCCAGGCACTCATCCCTGGGTCGCCTCTTCGACGATGCGCTTGAGCTCGCCGGCTTCGAACAGCTCCAGGACGATGTCGCAGCCGCCAATCAACTCACCGTTGATGAACAGCTGCGGGAAGGTCGGCAGGTTGGAAAAGCGCGGCAGGTTGGCGCGGATCTCGGGCTCTTCCAGCACGTTGACGGTGCGCAGGGTGACCGCGCCGGCCGCCATCAACGCCTGTACGGCGCGGCTGGAGAAGCCGCACATCGGGTATTGCGGGGTGCCCTTCATGAACAGCACGAGCGGGTAACGATCGACCTCGGCCTGGATTTGCTGCATTACCGCCACAACCACACTCCTTGCTTCGCCGGACAAACCGACCGTGGTGGTCGGCTAGACTGCCCACGGTAGCCGCCATTGTAAGCGGATGGAACCGGCTGCCGCCGCCCCCTGGCCACGAACCTGTCCATGCCTGTCGAATTGCCTGCCCTGCCCTACCTCTCCGGCTCCCTGCAGCCGCACCTGTCCGCACAGACCGTGGAACTGCATCACGGCCGCCACCATCGCGCCTATGTCGATGCCGTCAACGCCGGCATCCTCGGCACCGAGTGGGAGGAAGCGTCACTGGAAGAGATCGTCCGCCACGCCCAGGGCACGCTGTTCGATGTCGCCGCCCAGGCCTGGAACCATGGCTTCTACTGGCAGTGCCTGCGCCCGCGCGGCGGCGGTGAGCCGCAGGGGCGGCTGGGCGAGCTGGTCAAGCGCCAGTTCGGCGACGTGCAGCGCCTGCGCGAGGAATTCAACCGCACCGCACTGGGCCTGTTCGGCTCGGGCTGGGTGTGGCTGGTGCAGCATCCGGGCGGGCAGCTGGGCCTGCAGGCCACCCGCAACGCCGGCACGCCATTGACCGGCGAAAGCACCCCGCTGCTGTGCTGCGACGTCTGGGAGCACGCTTACTACACCGACTACCAGAATGATCGCGCGCGCTATCTGGACGCGTTCTGGCAGATGGTCAACTGGGAATTCGCCGAGAGCCAGCTGCGCTGAGGCAGCGGCTCCGCCAAGGGGTAGTGCCGGCCGCTGGCCGGCATCCCCATCGGTGTACAGAGATGGCGAATCTGCCGGCCAGGGGCCGGCACTACCGGGAAACAGTACGGAGCTTCACGCGCTCTCGTGCGCGGCCACCGCGTCCATGACCCGCGCCGAGTACACCAGCGCGGCGCCTGCATTGAGCGACACTGCCACGCCCAGCGCCTCGGCGATTTCCTCGCGGCTGGCGCCGTGCTTCAGCGCTGCATCCACATGCACGGTGATGCAGCCGTCGCAGCGGGTGGTCACTGCCACGGCCAGCGCGATCAGCTCGCGGGTCTTGGCATCCAGGTGGTTGGTCTGCGCGCCGGCATTGGCCAGGGTGGCATAGCCCTTGACCGTATCCGGCGAGAGCTTGCCGATCTCGCCGATGCGGCCCTTCAGTTCCTTGCGGTAGGCATTCCAGTCGAGCATGGTCGTGACTCCTGTGAAAGGAGCTCCACGCTACCACCGGGAATGTTGCGCCGATGCCTGCACCGGCGCGCCACATCGTTGCATTGCCGGCCAGCGGCCGGCGCTACCGGGTTCAGCGGTTGCGCAGCGCGTGTACCGCCGGCGCCACCTGGGCCTGGCGACCCAGCTCCAGACCCACCTGGTCCAGTGCATCGGCCAGTGCATCAGCAGCATCATCGCGCAGCGTGGCATGACCAACCTTGCGGCCCTCACGCGGCTCCTTGCCGTAGTCGTGCCAGTGGCCGCTGGCCTGGGCCAGCACCGGCGCGGGGTCCGGCATCGCGCCCAGCCAGTTCAGCATGCAGGCATGGCCGAGCATGCGGGTGCTGCCCAGCGGCAGGCCCAGCACAGCGCGCAGGTGATTCTCGAACTGCGAGGTCTCGCTGCCTTCGATGGTCCAGTGGCCGGAGTTGTGCACGCGCGGCGCCATCTCGTTGGCCAACAGCTCGCCATCGCGGCAGAACAGCTCCAGCGCGAACACGCCGACATACTGCAGGTGCTCGGCGACGCGACGGGCATAGCCGATCGCGGCCTCGTGCTCGGCGGCCGACAACACGGCCGGCGCCACGCTGGCCGACAGCACGCCGTCTACGTGCCAGTTGCCGGTGACCGGCCAAGCCTCGAAGCTGCCATCGCGGCCACGCACGGCAACCACGCTGACCTCCCGCTGGAAGGCCACGAAGCCTTCCAGGATCAGACCAGTACGCTCGACCTGCGCACCCAGCGCATCCCATGCGGCATCGATGTCGGCCTCGCTGCGCAGGCGGAACTGACCCTTGCCGTCGTAACCGAGGCGGCGGGTCTTGAGGATGCACGGCAGACCGAACTCGGCAGCCTTCGCGGCCAACTCGTCACGGCTGCGGATGTCAGCGAAGGCCGGCAGCGGAATGCCCAGCTGCTGGAACAGGGTCTTCTCGCTCAACCGGTCCTGGGCCACGGCCAGTGCGGCCGGCGGCGGGTAGACCGGCACGCGGTCGGCCAGGAACTGCGCGCTGTCGGCCGGCACGTTCTCGAAATCGAACGTGACCACGTCGACCTTGGCCGCGAAATCCGCCAGCGCCTGGCGGTCATCGAAGGCACCGACGGTGAGCGGCGCCAGCGGGCCGCTGCAGGCGTCGGCTGCGGGGTCGTACAGTTCGAAGCGCAATCCCAGCGGCGCACCGGCCAGTACCATCATGCGGGCGAGCTGGCCGCCACCCAGAATGCCGACGGTCAGGCTCATTGGCGCGGATCGTCGTGGGCCATCACGTCTTCGGTCTGGCGTGCGCGGAACGCGTCGAGCGCCTGGCCGATCGCCGGCTGGTCACTGGCCAGCATTGCGGCGGCGAACAGCGCGGCGTTGGAGGCGCCGGCATTGCCGATGGCGAAGGTGGCGACCGGGATGCCGGCTGGCATCTGCACGATCGACAGCAGCGAATCCATGCCGTTGAGGGCCTTGGACTGCACCGGCACGCCCAGCACCGGAACGGCGGTCTTGGCGGCGATCATGCCCGGCAGGTGCGCGGCCCCGCCGGCACCGGCGATGATCGCGCGCAGGCCACGCGGGCCCGCCTGCTCGGCGTAACTGAACAACACATCCGGCGTCCGATGCGCGGACACTACCTTCACTTCGAACGGAACACCCAGAGCTTCAAGCTTCTGGGCGGCGTGCTGCATGGTTTCCCAGTCGGAACGGGAACCCATGACGATGCCGACAAGCGGCGCGATCGGGTTGGGGGTCATTGGCCGTCACCTGCCTTAAAGACGTATTCTAGCCATCTTCCACGCAAGACGAAGAACCATGGATCGCAAGCTGCTCGACCTGCTGGTGTCACCGGACACCCGCCAGCCCCTGTCCCTGCTGGATGGCAAGGGCCTGGAAGCCCTCAACAAGGCCATTTCCGCCGGCGCGGTGAACAAGGCCGATGGCAACTCGCTGGCGCAGCCGCTGCGCGAAGCGCTGGTCACCCGCGACCGCAAGCAGGTGTTCCGCGTTGACGATGGCATCCCGGTGCTGCTGGCCGAGGAAGCCATCCCCACCGCTCAGATCGCAGACTTCCCGGCCGCATGAGCACGCTGCCGACGCCGGATGCGGCCGTTGTCGCCGCCGATGTCGCGCGTGCGCTGGCCGAGGACCTGGGCAGCGGCGACGTCACCGCCGCCCTGCTGCCCGACCAGGCCGACAGCGCCTACCTGCTGTGCAAGCAGGACGGGGTGATCGCCGGCCGCCCCTGGTTCGACGCCACCCACCGCGCACTCGATCCGGACGTGCGCATCGAATGGCATGTCTCCGAGGGCGACACGGTCACCGCCGGCACCGTACTGGCGCTGCTGCACGGGCGCAGCCGCAGCCTGGTGAGCGCCGAGCGCACTTCGCTGAACTTCCTGCAGACGCTGTCCGGCACCGCCACGACCACCGCGCGCTACGTGGCGGCCGTGGCCGGCACCGGCACGCGCATCCTCGACACCCGCAAGACCCTGCCCGGCCTGCGCCTGGCGCAGAAGTACGCGGTGCGCTGCGGCGGTGGAGAGAACCATCGTTTCGGCCTGTACGACACGGTGATGCTGAAGGAAAACCACATCCGCGCTGCCGGTTCACTGGCCGCAGCCGTGGCTGCCGCACGCCGGCAATGGCCTGGGTTGCCGCTGGTGGTCGAGGTCGAGGATCTTGCGCAGCTGCGCCAGGCGCTGGAGGCTGGTTGCGAACGCATCCTGCTGGATGACTTCAGCCCCGACCTGCGCCGCGAGGCGGTGCGCATCACGGCGGGCCGCATTCCGCTGGAAGTGTCCGGCAGCGTGGGCCTGGGTGGCCTGCGTTCGATCGCCGAGGACGGCGTGGACTGCATCTCCATTGGCGGCCTGACAAAGCACGTGCAGGCGATTGATCTGTCGCTGAAGCTGGGCCCGCCGCCGGGCTGAGGCCTGACCCGGTTCTCACACCCGGCGTTCACGACAGCGCTGCGACGCTGCGGTCATCCCCCACAGGAGCCGCGCATGCGCCGGATGCTCTTGCCTGCCTGCCTGCTGCTGGCCGCAGCCCCCTTGTCCGCCGCGGCCGCCGAAGCCTGCGATGTGCCGCCCCGCTTCGGCCTGAGCCCGTTGGCGGTGGCCATCCGCAATACCGCCTGCAACGAGCACCGGCTGTGGTTCCGGCCCTTCATTGATCGCGATGGCCGCGCCGCCAGCCTCAGTGTCACCGAGGCCGAAAGCGATCACCTGGCCGACAACGGCCTGATCGCCTGGCAGCGCGTGGCCGGCTACTGGCGCAACAGCGGCACGCTCAACGCAATGGGCAGCATCGCCGGCGCCAACAGCTGCCTGGCACCGCTGGGTACGCGCTACACCGACAGCGACTGCCGCGCCTTCCTGGTCGACAACCCGTGGTCAGCCGCGTTCATTTCCTGGGTGATGGTGCAGTCCGGCGTTCCCGGCTTCAACACCTCGCCACGCCACATCGACTACATCCGTGCCGCGTACCAGGGCGGCCCCTCGGGCGTGCCGTACCGGTTGGTCGATCCCGCGACCGCAAAGCCCGCACCGGGCGACCTGCTGTGCTTCCTGCGCGACCGCAGCACCACGCTCAGCTACAGCGGGCTGGTGCAGGCACTGGGCAATGGCTCGGTGGGCCACTGGAAATCACATTGCGAAGTGGTGGTAGCGGCCAATCTTGGCGGCGACCAGACCCTGTACCTGGTCGGCGGCAACGTGATGAACACCGTGGCGATGCGGTTGCTGCCTCTGGACCGCACCGGACTGATCAAGCTGCCGCCCGCGCGCGAACGCAACAGCACCGGCATCGACCCCAGCTGCACGCCGGGCCGCGAGGACGAATGCAGCTTCAACCGGCAGGACTGGGCGGCGCTGCTGCAGTTGACCGCCACATCACCGCTGGTGATGCCCTCGCCCACTGCGACGCCGATGCAGCCCGCCCCGACACCGCAACCGGTCATCGTGCCCGCGCAACCGGTATCCGGCGAACCGCAGCCGCGGCGGTGAATCCAGCGCTTGATCCAGCGCTCGTTCGCCGCCATCTTTGCGGAATCGACCTCTGACGGCTGACGCCATGCCCACCCTGCTGCTGTTGCTGATTGCCGGCGGAATCATATACTTCTTCTGGAACGCTGCGCGTTCGGCCGCCGAGCGCGCGGTCGAGCTGGGACGCAATGCCTGCCGCGCAGCCGACGTGCAATGGCTGGACCAGGCGGTGCATGCCACCGGCCTGCGCCTGTCGCGCGGCGAGGATGGCCGGCTCGGTTTCGAGCGCACGTTCAAGTTCGAGTATTCCTACGATGGCATCGATCGCCACGTGGGCCGCATGGTGCTGCGCGGCGACCAGTTGATCTCGTTCACTGGCCCGGGCGCGGCGCGGATCAGCCAGATCCGGCCGGATGCGGAGGATGCCGAGGATGTCTAAGGGCTTTGAGTGCCGACCAACGGTCGGCACCCACCGGTAAATCCTGTAAAGGAAAACGCCGCCCATCGGGGCGGCGTCAGAGGGATTACTTGACCACGCGCAGGTTCGGGCGCCCCTTCGGCGGCGGACTGGCCGGCGGCGTATCGTCCGGCGGCGTGCCTTCCTCGTGCAGCAGCTCGTCGCTGGTCGGCGCGGTTTCGTTGCCCGGAATGTCATCCGGCAATGCCATGCCCTGCCCGGTCTCGCGGGCGTAGACGGCCAGCACGGCGCTGATCGGCACCTGCACCGGGTAGCTGGTGCCGGAGAAGCGCGCCGAGAAGCTCACCATCTCGTTGTCGATCATCAGCCGCACGACAGCGCGTTCAGCGATGTTGAGCACAACCCGGCCATCCTTGACCGCCGAAGGCGGGACCTGCACGCCGGGGACGCCGGCGTCGACCAGGATGTGCGGGGTCAGCTGGTTGTCGTTGATCCATTCCACCAGCGCCCGCAGCAGGTACGGGCGGTGGCTGCTCATGTGGAAGAAGTCTTCGGTCATGCGTGAAGTGTACGCGCCCGGCGCCCCGCCGGGGCGGATCGCCTGCACGCCGGTCGGCGTGCAGACGGGTAATGCGGGGCCGGATCAGACCGGCAGATCGCGCAGTTTCTTTTCCTGATCGGTCAGGCTGCGGACGAAACCGGGATGGCGGAAGATGCGGTTGCCGTAGTCCTCGATCGCCTTGCCGTCCTTCGGCAGCGGCACGTCCAGCGACTGCAGGCGCCAGATGATCGGCGCCATCGCGCAGTCGGCCAGGCTCATTTCCGGGTTGAGGAAGAACTTGCTGGCCTTGAACAGCGGCAGCGAGGCGGTCAGCAACTCCTTCAGGCGCTTGCGGCCGGCCTCGGCCTGGGTCTTGTTGCCCAGCTGGATGGCCTGCACCTGCGGTACCCAGTCGTGCTCGATGCGCAGCATGGCCAGGCGGATGCGCGCACGCGACAGCGGATCGACCGGCATCAGTGGCGGATGCGGATAGCGCTCGTCCAGGTATTCGCTGACCACCGACGCCGCGTACAGCACCAGCTCGCGCTCGACCAGGGTCGGCACCGAGTGGTACGGATTGAGATCGATCAGGTCTTCAGGCGGGTTCTGCGGATCGACCGGAACGAAGTCGAACGTGACCCCTTTCGCCGCCAGCACCAGACGTACACGGTGGCACAGCACATCGTCGTTCGAGGAAAACAGCGTCAGTGTATTGCGCATGCGTACGCTCGCCGCCATCAAAGGCTCTCCCACGACAGGAGACCGCCTGCCGCATCGGCGCCGCCGGCACCGTGCCAGCGGTCGACTCCTCCCCGAGTGTGCAACCGACCATCACAAAAGCCAATAGGCCCATGCAATGGTCGGCGGCAGAATCAGTGAACGTCCTTCCAGTATTCCTTCTTCAGCAGGTACAGCAGGAAGGTCAACAGGGCCAGGAACAGGATCACCCACACGCCCAACTGCTGGCGCTTGAGCGCGGCCGGTTCACCGGCGTATTCGAGGAAGTTGGTGATGTCCCGCACGGCCTGGTCGTACTGGCCGGCATCCACCGAACCGGGCGTTTCGATGCGCAGGCCGGTCACCGGCGGGTCCATGCCGGGGGCCTCGGGCTTGCCATGCACGGCATGCTGCAGGCCCTGCATTTCCCACAGCGGGTTGGGCATGGAGGCGTTCGCGAACAACGCGTTGTTCCAGCCCAGCGGCCGGCTGGTATCAAGGTAGAACGACTTGAGATAGGTGTAGACCCAGTCACTGCCACGCACGCGCGAAATCAGGCTGAGGTCCGGCGGCATCTTGCCGAACCACTTCTCGGCGTTCTCCTTGGGCATCGCCACCGGGATCGGGTCGCCGATCGCCGAGCCGGTGAAGTTGAGGTTGTTCATCACCTCTTCTTCGGTCAGCCCCAGGTCCTGCGCCATCCGCGAATAGCGCAGGTACTTCAGCGCATGGCAGCCGGAGCAGTAGTTCATGTACAGCTGTGCGCCGCGCTGCAGCGAGGCGCGGTCACCGAGGTCGTTGCCGGCCTGCAGCAGCTTGGCGCCGCCCTCGGCGGCGGAGGCCAGGAAACTGCCCAGCATCAAGGTGGCCGCCAGGGCCAGTCGGACCATCCAGCGCTCAGTCATGCGTGGTCACCCTCTCCGGTACCGGCTTGGTCTTGTCCAACCTTGTCCATAGCGGCATGGTGATGAAGAACGCGAAGTACAGGAAGGTCAGCACCCGCCCGATGTAGGTCTCGTGCACGTCGGTACCCGGGCCGGAGCCGATCACGCCCAGCCAGACGAAGCACACCGCCAGTACACCCAGCATCACCTTCGAGATCCAGCCGCGGTAGCGCACCGATTTCACCTTCGCCTTGTCCAGCCACGGCACCAGGAACAGGATCGCGATGGCCGAGAACATCACCAGCACGCCGCCCAGCTTGTTCGGCACCACGCGCAACATCGCGTAGTACGGCGTGTAGTACCAGACCGGCTTGATGTGCTCCGGGGTCACCAGGCGGTTGGCCTCGGTGAAGTTGTCGTGCTCCAGGAACAGGCCGCCGAAACCGGGCGCGAAGAAGATGATGAAGGCGGCGATGATCAGCAGGAAGCCGGCGCCGACGCCATCCTTGAGCGTGTAATAGGGATGGAACGGAATGCCGTCGGCCGGGGCGTTCGGCGACCAGCGGTTGCCCTTCGGCCCCTTCTTGATCTCCACGCCATCGGGATTGTTCGAACCCACTTCGTGCAGCGCGCCCAGGTGCAGCACCACCAGCAGCAACAGCACCAGCGGCAATGCGATGACATGCAGCGCGAAGAAGCGGTTGAGCGTGGCGTCACTGGGCAGGTAGTCGCCCATGATCCACTCGGTCAGGCCGTTGCCGATCACCGGTATCGCGCCGAACAGCGAGATGATGACCTTGGCGCCCCAGAACGACATCTGGCCCCATGGCAGCACGTAGCCCATGAAGGCTTCGGCCATCAGCACCAGGTAGATCAGCATGCCCAGGATCCACACCAGCTCGCGCGGCTTCTGGTAACTGCCGTACAGCAGGCCGCGGAACATGTGCAGGTAGACCACGATGAAGAACAGCGAGGCCCCGGTGGAGTGCATGTAGCGGATCAGCCAGCCCCACTCCACATCACGCATGATGTATTCGATGGAACCGAACGCCTCGGCGGCGTTGGTCTTGTAGTGCATCGTCAGGAAGATGCCGGTGACGATCTGGTTGACCAGCACCAGCAGCGCCAGCGAACCGAAGTAGTACCAGATGTTGAAGTTCTTCGGCGCGTAATACTCGCTGACGTGCTTGCGGTAGACCGGCATCAGGCCCGGCGCGCGGGTATTGACCCAGTCGGCGACGCCGCTGGCGGTACGGCTGAGGATATTGGCCATCAGGCAGCCCCCTGCGGATCGACACCGATGATGATGGTGTTGTCGTCCTGGTAGTGGTGCGCGGGCACCTTCAGGTTGATCGGCGCCGGCACGTCCTTGAAGACGCGGCCGGACATGTCGAAACGCGACTTGTGGCACGGGCAGAAGTAACCGCCCTTCCACTGCGGATCGTAGGGCTCGGGCCGGATCTCGGCGACCATTTCCGGCGAGCAGCCCAGGTGCGTGCACAGCCCGACCAGCACGGAGATCTCCGGCTTGATCGAGCGCAGCTCGGGGTTCTGCTTCAGCACGTACTCCGGCTGCTGGTCCTTCTCGCCGGACTCGGGGTCCTTGAGACGGCCGTCCAGCCCGTGCAGCGCATCGAGGATCGCCTTGGACCGTTTGACGATCCAGATCGGCTGGCCACGCCATTCCACGATCAGGCGTTGGCCTTCCTGCAGGGCGCTGATGTCGGCCACCACCGGTGCGCCGGCAAGCTTGGCGCGGGCACTGGGATTCCAGGATTTGATGAAAGGAACTGCGGTGAATCCGACGCCGACGGCGCCCACCACGGCTGTGGTGGCAGAAAGAAAACGCCGACGTCCGGTGTTGACTGGATCGTGTACCCCATCGTTGGCCATCCGGCACTCCGATATTGATTAGGTAGCTTTAAGGCTGCCAGCGGATCCGGTGGGGGCCAGAGCCGCATTGAATCACGGTCGAGTGTAGCTGAACCGTCGCGCGCCACACAACGCATTGCAACAATATTGATTGCGGGGTTGCCGGCCAGCGGCCGGTCGGTACCGGCCATTGCCCAGCGGTTGCCGGCCAGCGGCCGACACTACTGGTGCGTCAATGCGGTGCGGTAACGCTCCGCCAGCTGCCCGACCCGGCGCACGTAGTACTGCGTCTCGCTGTAGGGCGGCACGCCGCCGTGGCGATCGACCGCACCTTCGCCGGCGTTGTAGCCCGCCGCCGCCAGGGTCAGGTCGCCATTGAAGCGTTTCAGCAGCCATGCAAGATACTGCACGCCGCCACGGATATTCTGCCCGGCGTCGTAGGAGTCACTGACCCCGAAGCGGGCAGCGGTTGGCGGCATCAGCTGCATCAGGCCCTGCGCACCCGCGCGGCTGAGCGCGGTTGGGTTGTAGGCCGACTCGGCATGGATGATCGCGCGCACCACGGCCTCTTCCACGCCGAACTCGCGCGCGGCCGAGCTGATCTCGCCCTGGAAAGCCGTGGTGTTCAGGCGCACCGTGCCGAAGTCCACGCGCGGATTGACGCCGCAGGCGTAGCAACGCTCCATGAAACTGTAGCGGATGGTCCGTACCGGACCGAGGTTGGCCACCTGGGTCGGGCGCGCACTGGTGTAGTGGCGCACGCCGTCCTTCATGAAGGAATAGACCTGACCGCTGACCATGCGACCGGCGCGCGACGCGACCGGCTGCGCGGGTACGGATGCGGGTACGGACGCGGGCGCGAGCGTTGCCGGCGCTGCGGCACCGGCGGCAACGGCCCCCGGATTGCGTTCGATGCTGGCCACCGTGGTCGGCGCCGGCCTGGGCGCGGCCACTACCGGGCGCGGCGCCGGACGGGTGTCACGGCTGTAGCTGATGGTGCTGCAGCGCGCACCGGCCACCCGCTTGCTCACATAACTGGTGACGCCGTCAGGGCCCTGGCACTTGTACAGGGTTCCGGCGCTGGCCGGCGCAGCGGCCAGCGCAGCGATGATGATCGCCGTTGTCCCCAGTATCCCCTTCATGGCGGCGAGTGTCCCAGCTTCGCCGGAACTTGCCAAGCGATGCGGCTCAGGCTGTGACCGGCGGCACAGCCAGCAGCTGGCCCAACCCTGCCAGGCGTTGGGCCAGTTCGTCACGCAGGCCGGGCGGCGTGGTCCACAGCGCCACCGGCAGCCGGTCCAGGCTCAGGATCTGCGCCAGCATCATGCCGCGGCTTTCGGCCCCCATCCGCAGCAGGCAATGGTCCGCGCCATCGGTTTCCAGCACGCCGCACCAGGGCGGGATGCGTCCTTCCAGCTCCGCGTAGCTGCCGGCCAGGCGGAGGATCGCCTGCAGCGCGAACGGGGCCTGGCTGACCGCCTGCCGCACCATCACGTCCGGTGGCGCCGGGGTGCGCCGGTGCATGCCCGGCTCGGCACATTCCCGCACCGTTCCCATCCGGTCCACGCGAAGGGTACGCCAGTCCTGGCGGCCCAGATCCCAGGCCAGCAGGTACCAGCGCCGGCCGTAGTTGACCAGGTGCTGGGCCTCGACCTCGCGCTGGGTGACCGCATCCTGCGCGCTGCGGTACTCGAAAGCCAAGCGCGAAGCCTGCCGGCAATGCTGGGCCAGCCGTCCGAGCAGGCGCGCATCGGTGGCCGGCAGCTCGGACAGGGTGGCGGTAGCGGCGTGCACCTCGCCGGCCTGCTGGCGGCGACGGGTCGGCACCAGCGGGTCGAGCTTGGACAGCAGGCCCCGCGCCGTGTCGTCGATGCCGGCGACGGTCGCCGAGGCGGCGCGCAGGGCGATGGCCAGGGTGGTCGCCTCCTCCTCGTCAAGCAGCATCGGCAGCACCGGTGCGCCGGCGCCGAGCTGGTAGCCACCGCCGACCCCGGCCGAGGCCTGCACGGGGTAACCCAGCTCACGCAGCCGCTCGATGTCACGGCGGATGCTGCGCCGGTCCACGCCCATGCGCTCGGCCAACTCGGCCCCGGACCACTGGCGACGGGCCTGCAGCAGGGCGATCAGGCGCAACAGTCGATGGGCGGTATGGCGCATGAAGGATCGAGGACAGAAGTCGTCCGCAATAGTGCCCCAGGATGAGCTCCAGTTCACCACCCACCGCAAGGAGCAATGCCATGACATCCCGCCAGATCACCCTGTACCACGCCGCCCGTTCACGCTCGAGCGGCGCCGTGGCCCTGCTCGAAGCGCTGGGTGCCGACTACCGCATGCAGGTGCTGGACCTGAAGGCCGGCGCCAACCTGGCCCCGGCCTACCTGGCCATCAACCCGATGGGCAAGGTGCCGGCCATCGTCCACAACGGCGCGCTGGTGACCGAGCAGGTAGCCATTTATCTGTACCTGGCCGACCTGTATCCGGAAGCTGGGCTGGCCCCGCCGATCGGCGACGCCCTGCGCGGCCCCTACCTGCGCTGGATGGCCTTCTACGGCGCCTGTTTCGAGCCGGCGATGATCGACAAGGCGATGCATCGCGAGCCGCCGCCGCGCCTGATGTCGCCCTACAACGACGCGGAGACGGTGCTGCAGGTGATCGAAGCCCAGCTGGCACAGGGGCCGTACCTGCTCGGCGAGACGATGAGCGCCGCCGACGTGCTGTGGGGCAATGCGCTGGCCTGGACCACCGCCTTCGGCCTGGTGCAGCCGGCGCCGGCCACGGCTGACTACATCGCGCGAATGAGTGCGATGACCGCCTTTGACCGTTCGCGGCAGATCGATGCGGAGCTGGCAGCGGCCTGAGGCGTGCCGACGGGCGCGGCCGGGCGCTACCGGGGGGGCGGACCCGGAATTCCAGTAGATCCACGCCATGCGTGGGTGACCCGCCCGCCGTGCCTGCGCGACGGAAAGCAGCCAGGCATGGCCTGGCTCTACTGGGCCGGCGCGCGCGCTGGGATGCGGGTAGAATTGCCCGCTTTCCCGCCACCCGAATGGATTAAGCGCCATGACCGGGACGCCAGACGTCTTTCCGCCCGCCACGCCGGGCGGTACCCCGCTCGTTGCCCTGCCCGCCGGTCCGCGCAAGCCCGACCAGGTGAAAGGCAAGCTGTACATCAAGACCCACGGTTGCCAGATGAACGAGTACGACTCGGCCAAGATGGCCGACGTGCTTGCCGCCAGCGATGGGCTGGAACTGACCGACAGCCCGGACGACGCCGACGTCATCCTGGTCAATACCTGCTCCATCCGCGAGAAGGCGCAGGAGAAGGTGTTCAGCCAGCTGGGCGTGTGGAAGGGCCTGAAGAACAAGGGCCGCGAGGTCATCATCGGCGTCGGCGGCTGCGTCGCTTCGCAGGAAGGCGAGGCAATCATCAAGCGCGCGCCGTTCGTCGACCTGGTGTTCGGCCCGCAGACCCTGCACCGCCTGCCGGAACTGATCCGTGCACGGCGCGAGCAGAAGCGCCCGCAGGTGGACATCAGCTTCCCCGAGATCGAGAAGTTCGACCGCCTGCCGGAACCGCGCGCCGAAGGCGCTTCGGCCTTCGTCTCGATCATGGAAGGCTGTTCCAAGTACTGCTCGTTCTGCGTGGTGCCCTACACCCGCGGTACCGAAGTCAGCCGCCCGTTCGAGGACGTGGTGGTGGAGGTGGCGCAGCTGGCTGCACAGGGCGTGCGTGAGATCAACCTGCTCGGCCAGAACGTCAACGCCTATCGTGGCCCGTATGGCGACGGCGAGTTCGCCGACCTCGGCCTGCTGATCCGCACCATCGCCGAGATCGACGGCGTCGGCCGCATCCGCTTCACCACCTCGCACCCGCTGGAGTTCAGCGATTCGCTGATCGATGCGTTCCGCGACGTCCCGCAGCTGGCCAACTTCCTGCACCTGCCGGTGCAGGCCGGCAGCGACCGCGTGCTGTCGGCGATGAAGCGTGGCTACACCGCACTGGAGTTCAAGTCGAAGATCCGCAAGCTGCGCGCGGTGCGCCCGGACATCTCGATCAGCTCGGACTTCATCGTTGGCTTCCCCGGCGAGACCGATGCCGATTTCGAGAAGACCATGAAGCTGATCGAGGACATCGGCTTCGACCACAGCTTCTCCTTCATCTATTCGCGTCGCCCGGGTACGCCGGCTGCGGACCTGGAGGACACGATCAGCGATGCCGAGAAGCACGCGCGCCTGTCGCGCCTGCAGGAGCGCATCAATGCACACGCCGCCGGCATCTCCGAGAAGATGGTCGGTACCGTGCAGACGGTGCTGGTGGAAGGTCCTTCGCGGAAGAACCCGAACGAACTGACCGGCAAGACCGAAAACATGCGTTCGGTGAACTTCCCGGCGCCGGCACGATTGATCGGCCAGTTCGTGGACGTAGTGATCACCGAAGCGCTGACCAATTCGCTGCGCGCGCGGGTGGTGGCGGAATAAGGTTAGGGTGTGCCGACCAACGGTCGGCACCCACCGGAGTTGATGCCGGCCAGCGGCCGGCACTACCGGATGGCATGCCTCAATCCAATCGCTTGCGGAAACGCAGGATCGCCAGGGTCATCATCACCACGATGAAGGCCAGCAGCGCCAGTGCATCGTGCCACAGCTCCCACAGCGAGGCGCCGCGCAGCATGATGCCGCGCACCAGGCGCAGGAAGTGGGTCAGCGGCAGCACTTCGGCCAGCCACTGCACCGGCCGTGGCATGCCGGCGAACGGGAACATGAAGCCCGACAACAGGATCGACGGCAGGAACAGGAACAACGTCATCTGCATCGCCTGGAACTGCGAGCGCGCGCGCGTTGAGATCAGCAGGCCCAGCGCCAGGTTGGCCAGCACCAGCAGCACCGCGGCCAGATAGATGTCCAGCAGGCTGCCGCGGATCGGCACCTGGAACAGCCAGGTGCCCAGCACCAATACCAGCGTGGTCTGCAGCAGACCGATGGCCGCATAGGGCAGCACCTTGCCGACCATCAGTTCGCTGCGCGACACCGGTGTGGCGATCAGCAGTTCCATGTTGCCGCGCTCGCGTTCGCGCACCACCGCTACGGCCGTGAACATCACCAGGGTCATGGTCAGGATCACCCCGATCAGCCCCGGCACGATGTTCACCGCCGAACGCCGCTGCGGGTTGTAGAAACTGGTCACGCTGATCGGACCACCGGCGATGCTGCCTTCGCGCAGCGGCCGCGTGTTGCTGGTCGGGCGCGTATCCAGCGGCACCTGTGCCAGCTGGATCGCTGCGCTCTGTACCACGGTGTCGCTGCCGTCGACCAGCACCTGTACCGCCTCGCGTCCATCGAAGCGACGACGCTCGAAGTCGGCCGGCACCACGATGCCGACACTGATTTCGCCACGGCGCAGCGCCTGCATCAGTTGATCGGGCGTGTACGCCTCGCTGCGCGGCGTGATCACGCCGGTGGCGACCATGTCCTGCACCAGCGCGCGCGAAGCGGCGCTGTTGGCCTGGTCGGCGACACCGGCGTTGAGATGGCGCAGGTTGAGATTGATCGCATAGCCGAACAGCAGCAGCTGCATCACCGGAATGCCGACGATCATCGCCAGCGTGATGCGGTCGCGGCGTAGCTGCCGCAGCTCCTTGAGCATGATCGCCCACAGGCGGCGCAGGTTCATGCCGCCGGCTCCCGGCCACGGCCGCGGGTGGCCGCCACGAACACGTCTTCCAGGTTCGGTGCCACCGCCTCGATGCGGGCCTGCGGATCGGCGCTGGCCAGCGCGCGCCGCAATGCGGCGGCGTCCGCGACATCCTCGCTGCACAATACCCGCAGCTGGGTGCCGATCTGCGCCACGCTCAGCACGCCGGGCAGCTCAGACAGTGCGCGGCTGGCCTGGCGCGGCTGCGTCGAGGTGACCTGCAGCGTGCGGCCGTCCAGCCGTGCACACAGTTCGGCCGGCGTGCCGTCGGCCACCAGTGCGCCACGATCAAGGATTGCCAGCCGGTGGCAGCGCTCGGCCTCGTCCATGTAGTGGGTCGACACCAGCACCGTGGTGCCGGCATCAGCCAGCTCGAACAGGGCTTCCCAGAAATCGCGGCGCGATTCGGGATCGACCGCACTGGTCGGCTCGTCCAGGAACAGCAGTTCGGGCGAATGCACCACGGCACCGGCCAGGGCCAGGCGCTGCTTCTGGCCACCACTGAGCGTGCCAGCCAGTTGTGGCTGGCGGTCCTGCAGCCGGTATTGCTGCAGCAGTTCGTCGACCCGCTGCCGGGCCTGTGCGCGCGGCAGGTCCTGGATGGCGGCGAGGAACTCCAGGTTCTCGCGCACCGACAGATCTTCGTACAACGAGAAGCGCTGGGTCATGTAGCCGATGCGTCGGCGCAGCGCTTCGGCCTGCTCGGGAACCGCCAACCCCAGCACCTCGATCTGCCCTGCGCTGGGTTCCAGCAGGCCGCACAGCATGCGGATGGTGGTCGACTTGCCAGACCCGTTCGGGCCCAGAAAACCGTATACCTGTCCGCGCGGTACGGTCAGGTCGACGTTGTCCACGGCCAGCAGCTCGCCGAAGCGGCGGGTCAGGCCCTGCGCATGCACCGCGATGTCCGCACCGGTGTTCAGAAGCGCACCTGTACCGGAAGACCCGCTGGCAGTTTCTGCATGTCGCTGTTCCCGTCCACTTCAATCTCAGCGAGGTAGCTCAGCCGTTCGACGTCATCGCCGGTCAGTGCGTAGTACGGCGTGAACGATGGTTCGCTACGGATCGCACGTACATGCCCCTTCAGCACGGTGTTGCCGCCTTCCAGCTGTATCTGCGCGGCCTGCCCGACCTTGACCTGCAGACGCAGCGGTTGCGGCAGGTAGACGCGCGCATAGGGGCGCTCGCCGACCAGCATCACTGCCAGCGGCGCACCGATCGGTGCCTGGTCCCCCTGCCGGTAGGGCAATGCATCGACTACCCCGTCGCGCGGTGCACGCAACTGCAGCTTCTGCAGGTTCACGCTCTGTACCACCTGCTGTGCCCGTGCGGCATCGGCGGCCGCCTGGCCCTGGGCGATATCCTGCACACGGCTGCCGTGCACCTGCTCCAGCCAGGCCTGCTCGGCAGCACGCACGCTGGCTTCGGCATTGCCGGCGGCGGCGCGTGCTCGATCCAGTTCAGCGGCGGCAATCAAGTGCTGCTGTGCCAACGGCTGGACCCGTCGGTAATAGGCACTTGCTTCGGCAGCCTGTGCGCGCAACGCGGCCAGTTGTGCCTGGGCCTGAGCGATCTGCTCCTGGCGTGGGCCGATCTGCAGTTCTTCCAGCTGCGCCTGCGCACGCGCCGTATCAGCCTGCGCTGCGGCGAACTGCGCGTCTCCCCGCGCCGGGTCCAGCTGCATCAGCACGGTCCCGGCCTTGACCTGCTGGCCCTCGCGCACCTCCACCGTGGCGATCACTTCGGCCGCCGGTGCCGGCACCGTGATCCGGTCCCACTCCAGCGTGCCCAGCGCAGTCGGCGTTGACTGCCCACACCCCACCAGCAGGCCGATGCCCGCCAGTCCGATTCCACGCATCCCGTTGCCGATGCCCATGCCATCCCCTCCTGCGACGGCGACACGGTGCCATGTGCCCCGTGCACCCTCAATGATTCCAATCAGCCCTGACGGTTTTTTCACCACGCGTGGGCAAGCCTTTTGCTGCAAGGCTCCGCACCACCTATCCACAGGTTGATTCGGCATCATTCCACAACCGTTGTGGAAATCCGGCACGACCTCGCGCTGTTGCTCGCCGGGCAACGAAACCTGCACTGCCATCACGATGAATGCCCCCCGCGCAGGCCACCCGTGGCAGTGCTGCCGTAGCGACCGGCGACCATGACGCTTTTTTCACCAGGACCTCATGGGCCTTGTGGCACAAGCAGTGCGAAGGTCTATCCACAGGTTTCCGCGTGCCCCGTCCACACCGGGTGTGGAAAACGCTGTATCGACCGTCTGCTGGCCGTGTGCCCCGCACGCGCGCTACCCTTGTCCTCCCTGAATACACTGCGGTGGAAGGCGTCCGCCCCACCCCAAGCAATGAAAAGCATCGATCATCGAGACTTCACCCTGTCGCCGGAAGACAACGAGCGACTGGCCAACCTGTGCGGCCCCTTCGACGGGCACCTGCGCCAGATCGAGCTGAAGCTCGGCGTGGAGATCGCAAATCGTGGCTTCGTGTTCCGCATCAGCGGCCCCAACGAAGCCATCGTCGAGGCGCAGAAGCTGGTTGAAGCGCTGTACGCCGAAGCCGGCGAAACGACCTTCGACAACCACGCCATCCACCTGCGCCTGGCGCAGGCCAATGTCGAGCAGATCGCCGAGCGCTCCTACGAAGCGCAGGAGGTTGCGATCAAGGTCAAGCGCGGCACGGTGCGCGGCCGCGGCGCCAACCAGGGCCGTTACCTGCACCAGATCGCCACCCACGACATCAACTTCGGCATCGGCCCGGCCGGTACCGGCAAGACTTTCCTGGCCGTGGCCAGCGCGGTCGAAGCACTGAATGAATCGCGGGTGCAGCGCCTGATCCTGGTGCGCCCGGCGGTGGAGGCCGGCGAGAAACTGGGCTTCCTGCCCGGCGACCTGAGCCAGAAGGTCGATCCCTACCTGCGACCGCTGTACGACGCCCTGTACGAGATGATGGGCGTGGAAAAGGTGGTCAAGCTGCTGGAGAAGAACGTCATCGAGATCGCGCCGCTGGCCTACATGCGCGGCCGCACGCTCAACGATGCGTTCGTGATCCTGGACGAAGCACAGAACACCACCATCGAGCAGATGAAGATGTTCCTGACCCGCCTGGGCTACGGTTCCACTGCGGTGGTCACCGGTGACCTGACCCAGACCGACCTGCCCAAGCACGTGAAGTCCGGCCTGCGCGACGCCATCGACGTGCTGCGTGAGGTCGAGGGCGTCAGCTTCACCTTCTTCGAATCCCGTGACGTGGTCCGCCACCCGCTGGTCGCGCGCATCGTGAGCGCGTACGACCGCCGCGACCTGCATCAGATCCAACCTGGAGCAACTCCATGACCCGTGGTCCCGTGCGATTGGACGTCGCCGTCAGCTATGCCCTGCCGCGCGCCGGCCTGCCGGCGGCAGTGAGCTTCCGCAAGTGGGTGGCCGCCGCGTTGAAGGGCCGCATCCGCGAGGCCGATCTGGCCATCCGCGTGGTCGATGCCAAGGAAGGACAGTCGCTGAACCGCCATTACCGCGGCAAGGACTACGCCACCAACGTGCTCAGCTTCCCGGCCGAAGTGCCCGAAGGCCTGCCCAAGGGCGTCAAATTCCCGCTGCTGGGTGACCTGGTGATCTGTGCTCCGGTCGTGGCACGGGAGGCCGACGAACAGAGCAAGGCGCTCAATGCCCATTACGCGCATCTGACCGTGCACGGCGTGCTGCACCTGCTCGGCTGGGACCACGAGGACGACAAGGAAGCCGAGGCGATGGAGCAGCTGGAGCGGGAAATCCTGGCCGAGCTGGGCATCGACGATCCATACGCGGGCGAGCGCTGAGCGGGCCACCGCCCGTCGCCAGGAACACGAGAGGAACAAGGATGACCTCGGGAAACAGCTCAATGATGTTTGTGATCGGCGCCACCTTGTTCGCCATGCTGCTGGTGCTGGGCGCGTATGCCGTGCGCCGCATCAGCGCCCACGAACCCAGCGGCAGGCACTGGCTGCCGCGCAGCCTGGCCCTGCTCTCGCCCGTGTGCCTGCTGGCCGGGCTGGCGATCGGCATGATCGGCCCGCACCTCAGCGGACGGTTGGAACCGGCCCATCTCCCCGGTCTGCTTGAAACGTCGATGGTGCTGACGCTGGTGGGTGCACTGACCCTTCCGCTCCTGTGGCGGATGATCGTGCACCGCCGCCTGGGCCGCCCCGTGAACTCACTCCCGTTCTTCCACGCCAGCCGTACCTCGCTGCTGGTGCTGTTCGTGCTGGCTGTGATCTACATGAAAGTGGCCAGGACCGCGGCAGCGGAACTGATGCCCTGGCTGACCAGCCCGGGCCTGTGGCCGGCGGTGGCGCGCATCGCGGGGCAATCGATGCAGGTCGCCATGCTTGCGGTCGTGCTGACCCTCTCACTGATGGTCGTGCGGCGGGCGATGACCGGTTTCCTGCGCCTTCTCACCGGGCTGTTCCGGCGCTCGCCGGGGCTATGATGGCGGCCCTTCGCCTGCGGAAACCGACCGTGTCACTGCGCTGCTGCCTGCCCCTGCTCTGTGCCCTCGCCGCTCCCGCCGCCTTCGCCACCAGCCTGGACCTGCCGGCCCTGATCGAATGCCGCCAGGGCGTGGCCGAGCAGGCCGCGCTGGCGCCGCTGCTGGCCGATCCGCTGAAGGCCGTGGCCCAGGGCCTGCAGCCGCTGCCGCAGGGCAACCAGTTCATGAGCGAGTTCCGGCTGGCCGGCCCGATCACCGTCTTCGGCCAACAGACCGAGCGGGTGGCGGTGGCCGGCGCCAGCATCATGGCGGTGCTCGACCAGGCCGACCCACGCCCGCTGGCCAAACGGCTGGGATTGGAGACCGGCTACGACCAAGACGGCAAGTTCATGGCCGGTCGCGAACTGGTCAGCCGCGACGTGACCGACCCGAAGACCGGCGAGGCCCAGATCGAGTCGATCATCCTCAGCGTCTCCACCGTGGCCTCCCACCCCGGCAAGACCCTGGCCGGCTGCACCTACAGCCTGGACCTGCCCGAGGAGGAGCCGGCCCCGGCCGCCCCAACCCCGGCCACCGGCAGTCACTGACAGGCCGTCACATCCTGCTAGACTTGGGTCAACGCCCGGCCTGCCGGGTGCCTTTTTTCCAGAGATGTCAGAAGACGACAGTAGTAGCTCCCCTGCGGAGCACAGTGAAAAGAAGCGCGGCTGGCTTGAACGCCTGACCTCCGCCTTCTCCGGCGAACCCCATACCCGCGACGAGCTGGTCGCTGTCCTGCACACTGCGCAGGAAGAGGGTCTGATCGCCGCCGATACCCTGAAGATGATGGAAGGCGCCATTTCGGTGGCCGAGCTGACCGTGGGCGACGTGATGATTTCGCGCTCGCAGATGGTCTCGCTGCCGGTTGAAGCGCCCTTCCTGGAACTGATGAAGCAGGTGGTCGAATCCGGCCATTCGCGCTTCCCGGTACACGGCGAGAACAAGGACGACATCCTTGGCATCCTGTTGGCAAAGGACCTGCTGCGCGGCGTGGTTGCCGACAACGGCCCGGCCAACGTGCGCGAGCTGCTGCGCCCGGCGGTGCTGATCCCGGAAGCGAAGAAGCTCAACGTGCTGCTGAAGGAATTCCGCCTGTCGCGCAACCACATGGCCATCGTGGTCGACGAGTACGGCGGTGTCGCCGGCCTGGTCACCATCGAGGACGTGCTGGAACAGATCGTCGGCGAGATCGACGATGAGCATGACGAGGCTGAAGATCCCTCGGCGCAGATCGCCATCCAGTCCGACGGCCAGTACGTGGTCGACGCGCTGACCCCGATCGGCGACTTCAACGAGCGCTTCGGCGCGACGTTCTCCGACGAGGACTACGACACCATCGGCGGCCTGGTCACCGAGGCCGTGGGCCATCTGCCGGAAGTCGGTGACGAGCTGGCGCTGGATCGCTTCATGTTCCGCGTGGCCCGCGCCGATGCGCGCCGGGTACAGGCCTTCCACGTGACCGTGCTGCCGCCGGACGCGCAGGACGACGCTTGAAGCGCCGCGGCCTGATCCTCATGGTGTGGCTGGCACTGTGCGTGCTGGCCATGGCCCTGCCGCTGGCCGCCTTCGCGCAGCCGGTGGCAGCCACACCTGCCGTACCCGCGACCAACGCTGAAGCCCCTGCCCCGCGCATCGGCGTGGTGACCATGCAGCCGGGCACCGTGTTCTTCGAACGCTTCGGCCACGACGCCATCGTCGTGGTCGATCCGGTCAGCGGCGAGGCAACCTCGTACAACTTCGGCTACTTCGATCCGTCCGAGGACGATTTCATCAGCCGCTTCGCACGCGGCGACATGATGTATTACCTGGTGGCGCTGCCGCTGCAGCAGGACCTGTCCTACTACGACGAGACCGGCCGTGGCGCCAGCGTGCAGTGGCTGGACCTGCGCCCGGACCAGGCGCGTGCGCTGGCCGCCGACCTGGCCGAGCGGGCCAAGCCGGAAAACGCGCGCTACCACTACGATTACTACACCGCCAATTGCGCCACGATGGTGCGCGACACGGTGGACAAGGCATTGGGTGGCGGCCTGCAGTCGCAGCTGTCGGGGCGCTCGCGCGGCAACACCTACCGCAGTGAATCGGTCCGCCTGGCGTCGCCGGCACCGTGGATGTGGCTGGGCTTCGATGTCGGCCTTGGGCCATTTGCCGACCAGCCGCTGTCGCGCTGGCAGGAAGCCTTCGTGCCGATGCGCCTGGCCGATGCGCTGCGCCAGGCACGCAACAGCGATGGCCGTCCGCTGGTGCAGTCCGAACAGGAACTGCTGCCGCATCGTATCGATCCGGAGCCGAAGGAATTCGCGCGCCGCTGGTGGCCGTGGCTGCTGCTCGGGCTGATCGTGGCCGGCGGCGTGCTGGCGCTGCGCAACCGCCCGCGCCTGCTGGCCGGGCTGGCCCTGCCGTTCTGGCTGCTGTGCGCCCTGTTTGGTGGCGTGCTGGTGTTCCTGTGGGGCTTCAGCATCCACTACGCCGCGTGGGCCAATCGCAACCTGCTGTTGCTTTCGCCGCTGGCCGTGCTGCTGTTGCCGGGTGCAATCGCCCTGCTGCGTCGTCGCGTGCCGGGCCGCATGTTCAGGATCGTGCTGTGGCTGCTGGCGGTACAGGCGGTGGCCGCGCTGGTACTGCACTGGCTGAGCCTGCAGGCACAGTACAACGTGCAGTGGATCGTGCTGCTGCTGCCCGTCCACGTCGCGCTGGCATGGGTGCTGGGGCGTACTCCTCACTTGTCCAAAACACAGCCCTGACGCACGATGGCGGGCATGTCATTGCCCGCCTCTGCTGCCGCGCCCGCCTCGGCCAACCCCGCCTGCGTCATCAACTGCGTCCACTACGATGACGAGGGCAAACGCCACGACATCACCCTGGACGCCATCAGCGATGTCATTGCCAGTGGCAACGGCTTCGTCTGGGTCGGCCTGTACGACCCCAATGATGATGTGCTGTTGAAACTGCAGGAAGAGTTCTGCCTGCACGACCTGGCCATCGAGGATGCGCGCAACGCGCACCAGCGGCCCAAGGTCGAGACCTACGGCAATTCCATGTTCGTGGTGGTGACCACCGCGCAGATGGTCGACGAGCGCATCCAGTACGGCGAAACCCATGCCTTCCTCGGCCCGCGCTTCCTGGTGACGGTACGCCATGGCGCTTCGCTGTCCTATGCCCCGGTGCGTGCGCGGGTGGAACGCGAGCCGCAGCTGCTGAAGATGGGCCCGTCGTACTGCCTGTACGCGGTGACCGACTTCGTGGTCGACAACTACCTGCCCATCGTGCACCGCTTCCGCGACACCCTGGAGCTGCTGGAGAAGGACATCTTCGCCGACACCTACAAGCGCAGCACGGTGGTGCGGCTGTACGAGCTCAAGCGCGAGCTGAACAAGATGCGGATGGCGGTGGCGCCGCTGCAGGATGTGCTGGCGCAGCTGCGCCGCTACCAGGGCGAGCTGATCCCCGACGAAGTGAAGCTGTACATCCGCGACGTGCACGACCACGCGGTACGCATCAGCGATGTGATCGACACGCTGCGCGAGATGCTGGGCACCGCACTGAGCGTGAACCTGTCGCTGGTGACGCTGGCGCAGGGCGAGACGGTCAAGCGGCTGGGTGCATGGGCCGCGCTGCTGGCGGCGCCGACACTGATCACCAGCTGGTACGGCATGAACTTCAGCCACATGCCTGAGCTGAGCGAGCCGTGGTCGTACCCGCTGATGATCGTGGGCGTGGGCGGTGTGTGCGTGGGGCTATACCGGTTGTTCAAGCGCGCGAAGTGGTTGTAGGGCGTATCGACCAACGGTCGATACCCACCAAACCGGTAGGCCACGACCGTGGGTCGTGGCGCATGGCCCGCTTCTGGTAGTGCCGGCCGCTGGCCGGCAACCAGGCAATGCCGGCCAGCGGCCGGCACTACCGTTCGGCATCAAGCCACGTAGACGGTCTTGATGTTCATGAACTCATGGATGCCGTGGTCGGCCAGCTCCCGGCCGAAACCGGACTGTTTGCTGCCGCCGAACGGAAGCCGCGCGTCGCTCTTGACGATGGCGTTGACGAACGCGGCACCGCACTCCATGCGCTGGGCGAAACGTTCGCCGCGCACTGGATCGCGCGTCCACACGCTGCCGCCCAGGCCGAAGCGGGTGTCGTTGGCCACGCGCAGTGCCTCGGCCTCGTCAGCGACACGGATCACCGCAGCCACCGGCCCGAACAGCTCCTCGTCGTAGGCCGGCATGCCCGGGCCGACCTGATCGAGCACGGTGGCCGGATAGCCGGCATGCGTACCCGCAATCGGCTCACCACCCAGCAGTACCCGCGCGCCCTTGGCCACGCTGCCCTGCACCTGTTTGTGCAGCTCATCGCGCAGGTCCGCACGCGCCATCGGCGCCAGCGTGGTGCCACGTTCATTGGGATCGCCGTACTGACGCTCACCCGCGGCTTCAACGAAGCGCCGGGTGAACTCATCGGCCACCGTCTCGACCACGATGAAGCGCTTGGCCGCGATGCAGGTCTGCCCGCTGTTGTCGAAGCGCGACTTCACCGCCGCCGCCACGGTCTTGTCGAGGTCGGCATCGTCGAGCACCACGAAGGCATCGCTGCCGCCCAGCTCCATCACCGATTTCTTCAGCTGGCCGCCGGCATTGGAAGCGATCGAGCGCCCTGCCCGCTCGCTGCCGGTCAGTGTCACCGCCTTCACCCGTGTGTCGCGCAGCACCTCGGCGGCCTGCTCGTTGTCGATGTGCAACACGTCGAACACGCCGTCGGGCAGGCCGCCGTCACGGCATACCGCCAGGATCAGGTCGGCGCACTGCGGCACGTTGCTGGCGTGTTTGAGCAGGGCCACGTTGCCTGCCATGAACGCCGGGGCGAGGAAACGGAACACCTGCCAGATCGGGAAATTCCACGGCATCACCGCGAACACGCAGCCGATCGGCTCGTAGCGCACATAGCTGCGCTGGGCTTCGGTGTCGATCAGCTGCGGCTTGAGATAATCAGCTGCGTGGTCGGCGTAGAACTCGCAGGCCGCCGCGCACTTGTCGACCTCGGCCAGCGCTTCGGCCTTGAGCTTGCCCATCTCATGGGTCATCGCCTGCTGCAGATCGTCACGGCGCGCACGCAGTTGGCCAGCGATCTGCTTGAGGATCGCCCCCCGCTCCTGCAACGAGTGATCAGCCCAGCCGGGGAATGCATCGGCGGCGGCCTGCAGGCGCTGCTCGACGTCGGCAGCACCCATCAGTTCATGGCGGTAGGTCACCTGGCCGGTGGC
This sequence comes from Stenotrophomonas sp. STK17_22, assembly GCF_051983905.1. NCBI lineage: Bacteria > Pseudomonadati > Pseudomonadota > Gammaproteobacteria > Lysobacterales > Lysobacteraceae > Stenotrophomonas > Stenotrophomonas sp. STK17_22. Next base: position 1,559,156 of record NZ_CP197010.1, on the reverse strand, counting down.
CGGATCGACAATCTCGACGGTCATGGGGGATCTCCATCTGGAAGATCCCCATTGTGCGCGGTTGCCCGTGAGCCGGATGTTGCCGGATCAGCCGGCAGACCGCCGGCTCAGCCGTTGTCCTGCCGTGCCAGCTGCAGGTCGCGCTGGCGCCGTTTCTCGGCGCGGGCATTGATGTACCAGCCGATCACCGCGGCGATCGACACCGCCGACACCAGCAGCGTGGCCAATGCGTTGATCTTCGGGCTGATGCCCATGCGCACCGAGGCGAACACCTTCATCGGCAGCGTAGTCGAGCCCGGCGTGGCCACGAAGCTGGCCACCACCACGTCATCCAGCGACAGGGTGAACGCCAGCAGCCAGCCCGCCACCAGCGCCGGCGCGATGATCGGCAGGGTGATGCGGCCGAACACGGTCAGCCGGCTGGCGCCCAGGTCCATCGCCGCTTCTTCCAGCGACAGGTCCATTTCCTGCAACCGCGAGGACACCACCACGGTGACGAAGCACAGGGTGAAGGTGACGTGCGCGATCCAGATGGTGGTCAGGCCGCGCGCCGGGAAGCCGGGAATCGCGCCCATCGAGGCCAGCAGCGCCATCAGCGAGAAGCCCAGGATCACATCCGGCATCACCAGCGGCGCGGTGACCAGCGCGCCGAACAGCGGCTTGCCGCGGAAGCGCTTGAAGCGGGTCATCACCATCGCCGCCAGCGTGCCCAGCACGGTGGCGGTACAGGCGGTCCAGAACGCCACCACCAGGCTGGTCCACATCGCATCCATCAGCGCGCGGTCGGCGAACAGGTCGCTGTAAGCACGGGTGGAGAACCCGGCCCAGACCATCGCCAGCCGCGAGCTGTTGAACGAATAGAACATCAACAGCAGGATCGGCAGGTACAGGAAGGCGAAGCCGAGCAGCAGCACGCCCAGCCCCAGGCCCTTGGCGGAACGCGGGCTCATGCCTGCTTCCCTTCCAGCAGGCGCTGCTGGGAACGGTTGAACAGCAGGATCGGCACCAGCAGCAGCAGGATCATCGCCACCGCCATCGCCGAGGCGCCCGGCCAGTTGCGGTTGTTGAAGAACTCGTTCCACAGCTGGCGGCCGACCATCAGCGTCTCCGAGCCACCCAGCATTTCCGGGATCACGAATTCACCCACCGCCGGGATCATCACCAGCATGCAGCCGGCGATGATGCCCGCCTTCGACAGCGGCAGGGTGATGCGCAGGAACGCCTGCCACGGCTTGGCACCGAGGTCGTAGGCCGCTTCCAGCAGGCGGTGGTCATGCTTGACCAGGTTGGCGTACAGCGGCAGCACCATGAACGGCAGGTAGCAGTAGACGATGCCGATATAGGCGGCAGTCGGGGTGTCGATCAGCTGCAGTTTCGGCAGCCCCATCGACGTCATCAGCGTCTGCAGGCCGGTGAACTGCAGGAACTGGTCGAGCAGGCCGTTGCGGTCCAGGATCGCCTTCCACGCATACACGCGGATCAGGAACGAGGTCCATGACGGCAGCACCACCAGCATCATCGCCACGTTGCGTGCGGCCGGCGACAGGCGCGCGATGGCATAGGCCATCGGATAGCCGATCAGCAGGGTGAGGAAGGTGGAGATCGCCGCGATCTTGATCGAGCTGAGGAACGCCTGCGCATAGATCGAATCACGGAACAGCGCGAGGTAGTTCTCCAGGTTCAGCTTCAGCGAGAAGCCGCCGTCCGCGTACTGCAGCAGCCAAGTATACGGCGGCGAGCCGACCCGGCTGAGCGAGAAGCTGATCATCAGCACGATCAGGAACGGCACTGCGAAGAACAGCAGCAGCCACAGGTACGGAATGCCGATCACCGTGGCACGCAGCCCCGGCAGCCAGCGCTTCAGGCCGCTGACGCTCATGAGGTCAGCACCACGCCGTCGTTGTCGCGCCAGTGCACCCACACACTGTCGCCCCAGGTCAGGCCGTCACTGGCCCAGCGCTGCGAGTTGGCGAAGTTGGCCAGTACCTTGGCACCGCTGGGCAGGCGCACGTGGTACACCGAGTGGCTGCCGAAGTAGGCAATGTCCTCGATCACGCCCTGCGCCTTGTTGGTGTGCCCTTCCGGCTCGTCCTTGCCGATCATCACCTTCTCCGGGCGCAGCGCGAACGCAACCGGCTGCCCTTCATAGCCGGTGATGCCATGGGCGATGTAGATCGGCGCCGGGAACAGCGGCGAGCGCACGGTCACGTACTCGGGAAGGTCCTCGTCGATCACCCCGTCGAACAGGTTGACCGAACCGATGAACTCGGCGACGAAGCGGTTGGCCGGCTGCTCGTAGACCTCGTCCGGCTTGCCGACCTGCTGGATCCAGCCGGCATCCATCACCGCGATGCGGGTGGCCATGGTCATCGCTTCTTCCTGATCGTGGGTGACCATCACGCAGGTCACACCCGACGATTCGATGATGCTGACCAGTTCCAGCTGCATCTGCGAGCGCAGTTTCTTGTCCAGCGCGCCCATCGGCTCGTCCAGCAACAGCAGCTTCGGCCCTTTGGCCAGCGACCGCGCCAGCGCCACGCGCTGCTGCTGGCCGCCGGACAGCTGATGCGGCTTGCGCTTGCCCAGGTGCCCCATCTGCACCAGGTCCAGCATCTCGCCAACGCGCTTGCTGATCGCGTCCTTTGCCATCCCGTCCTGCTTGAGGCCGAAGGCGATGTTCTGCTCGACCGTCATGTGCGGGAACAGGGCGTAGGACTGGAACATCATATTGACCGGCCGCTGATACGGCGGCAGCGCGTCCAGGCGCTGGCCGTCGAGGGTGATGCTGCCCTTGGTGGGCGTCTCGAAGCCACCCAGACAGCGCAGCAGGGTCGATTTGCCACTGCCCGAGCCACCGAGCAGGGCAAAGATTTCGCCCTTGCGCACGTCCAGATTGACGTCGTCAACGGCGACGAAACCGTCGAATTCCTTGCGCAGGTCACGAATGGAGAGATAGCCGGGCGCACCGGTCGTGTCGACGACGGTGGCTACCGGCTGGGCTTCAACGGGCATGGGGGCTCCGGGAGCGGGCGGTGGACAGCGGCCGCCATTCTAACGGCCGGGGGGCCCAGGGGATATGACGGCGGCAGGCGGAAGCGGCCGCTGGCCGGCTCCGGGGGCCCTGGGAGTGTCGGTTTTCCCCCGCCATGGTGGCCTGCCCGCGCAAAGGCCCGGGCTCCCCTGGACGACCCTGCGGCCGTCCCGGCCAGACACCACAGGCGACGCCTCGATCTGCAACGTTTTTCAGAACCGGATCTGTTGAAGGCCCGGGGCATTCCCCGCGCAATGGCCCGGATCAAGCCCCTGCATGGACCCATCCTGGTGACTTCCCCGGACAGCCCCTCCCCTTTCCCGCCCCGCCTGCCGGGCTCCCTGCCTGCAACGCTGCCGCTGGTCATCATCGGCGCCGGCCAGGCCGGGCTGTCCCTCAGCGCGCTCCTGCAGGAAGCCGGCGTCGAGCATCGCGTGCTGGAGGCCGAAACCGTGGGCGCCAGCTGGCAGCGGCGCTGGGATTCGTTCCAGACCAACACCGCCAACGCGACGATGGCCCTGCACGGCCATGCCTATGCAGGTGACGACCCGGAAGGTTTCATGGGGGCCCCGGAGGTGATCCGGCGGCTGCGCGACTATGCCGACGAACGTTCGTTGCCGATCAGCGAAGGTTGTGCGGTTCAGCGGGTCACGCCCGAATTGGGCGGCTATGCCATCGAAACCAGCCACGGATTGATCCGGGCTGGGGCGGTTGTGGTCGCCACCGGCGAGTACCGCCGCGCGCGGATGCCCCGGGTCCCGTTCGCGCCCGCGCGGGGTCTGACGGTGCTGCACTCCGGCGACTACCGCAACCCCCGCCAGCTGCCCGACGGCGGCGTGCTGGTCATCGGTGGCGGCCAGTCCGGCGCGCAGATCGCCCAGGACCTGCGCGACAGCGGTCGCAGCGTGCACTGGTCACTGGCCCAGCGGCATTCGCATACCCGCCGGCTGCGCGGCAAGGACTCGATGACCTGGTGGGACATGGCCGGGCGTATCCACCAGCATGTGAGTGAAGCGGCCGCCGTCCTGGCCGGAGAACCGGATGCGCTGCGCAAGGCCCGTACCGCCGAATTCCCGCTGATTTCCGGCAAGGGGCGTGCCGGCCTGGGCAGCTCGATCAGCCTGCTGGCGATGCACCGCGCGGGCATCAGGCTGCTGGGCCGGTTGCAGGGCTTCGATGGAAATGTCGCCCGCTTCGCCGATGTACGCCCGCAGCTGCGCACCGCGATCGAAGCGACACGGACCGAATATGCCTATCTCGATTCGCTGGCCAGCGCGTACTACGCCACGCGGCCCGAACCGCGCACCGACGATGCCCGCTACATTCCCGAAGAGGTCTATCTGCACTGGGAGCCGGACGCCGCCCCGCGTGAACTGGATCTGCAGGCCGCAGGCATCCGCTCGGTGGTGCTGGCCACCGGCTTCGTCGCCGAATGGCCCTGGCTCGACGTTCAGGGCGTGCTGGACGCACATGGCTACCCCCTCGGCGAGTTCGGTGTTTCTCCGCGGCCGGGGCTGTTCTTCATCGGCATGCACAACCTGCAGCGGATGAGTTCGTCGTTCCTGTGCAACGGCGGTCGCGATGCACGTGACCTGTTGCCGGCGATCCTGCGGCACCTTGACCAGGGCGGCGGTACCGCGCCCGGCCAAGGATGAAGCAATCCGCCGGGCATGGCCCGGCGGCGCCAGACCGGCTTAACGGCCGGTCTTCACCTCGGTCCACAGCCGGGTGTAGAGCTTGTCGGTCTCCGGCGTGTTGATCGAGTACGTGAACATCTTCTCGGCCACGTCGGCCGGCGGGTAGATGGTCGGGTCGGTACGGATCGCCTCATCCACCAGCGGGGTCGCGGTCGGCACCGGGTTGGCGTAGTGGATGAAGTTGGTGTTGGCCGCGGCAACCTTCGGCTGCAGCAGGTAGTTGATGAACGCGTACGCGGCCTCCGGATGCTTGGCGTCCTTCGGGATCGCCAGCATGTCGAACCACTGCGGGGCGCCTTCCTTCGGGATCGAATAGGCCACGTGCACGCCATTGCTGGCTTCCTCGGCGCGGTCGCGGGCCTGGATGATGTCACCCGACCAGCCCACCACCAGGCAGGTGCCGCCATTGGCCAGCGAACCCACGTACTGCGAGGAGTGGAAATTCTGCACGTACGGTCGGATCGACTTCAGCAGGTCGGCCGCCTTCTGCAGCTCGGCCGGGTCACCGCTGTGCGGGTCCAGGCCCAGGTAATGCAGCGCGATCGGGATCATGTCCGCCGGCGTGTCCAGGATGGTCACGCCGCAGTCCTTCATCTTGCTGATGTTCTCCGGCTTGAACACCAGGTCCCAGCTGTTGGCGATGTCGGTGCTGCCACCGAAGCGCTGCTTCAGCATCTCCACGTTGTAGCCGATGCCGGTGGTGCCGATCATGTACGGCACGCCGTACTGGTTGCCCGGGTCCTGGGTGGCGATGCGCTTCATCACCGCCGGATCGAGATTGGCCAGGTTCGGGATCTTGCTCTTGTCCAGCGGCAGGAACACACCGGCCTGGATCTGGCGACCGAAGAAGTTCAGGGTCGGCACCACCACGTCGTAGCCGCTGTTGCCGGCCAGCAGCTTGGTCTCGACCATCTCATCGCTGTCGAACACATCGTAGGTCACCTTGATGCCGCTCTCCTTCTCGAAGGTCGGGATGGTGTCCTCGGCGATGTAATCGCTGTAGTTGTAGACGTTCAGGACCTGGCTGTCCTGCGCGCCGCCATTGCCACCGCCACAGGCGGCGAGCATGGCGGAGGCCAGGCCGAGCGTGAGGATACGCAGCTTCATCGGGTGCTCCAGAATGCGGGAAGGGGGGCCGGCGGGGCCGGCGACGGGTGCCAGCCTACCCCCCGGCGGCGGATTTTTCTATTCCGGATGCTCAGACGTTCAGCAGCAGGAACTCGCGCTCCCACGAGCTGATGACACGGAAAAAGGTCTCGTATTCCTTGCGCTTCACCGAGATGTAGGCGCGGCAGAAGCGCTCGCCCAGCAGGGCCTGCAGGTCGCTGCACTGCTCCAGCCCATCCAGCGCTTCGCCCAGCGAGCGCGGCAGGTTGTAGCCCAGTTCCTTGGCGCTGCCGGTCACCGGCGCATCCGGTGCCAACCGCTCGCGGATGCCCAGCAGGCCGCAGGCCAGGGTCGCCGCCATCGCCAGGTAGGGGTTGGCGTCGGAACCGGCGAAGCGGCTCTCCACGCGCATGTTCTCCGGCGTGTCCAGCGGCACGCGCAGGCCACAGGTGCGGTTGTCGAAGCCCCAGTGCACGTTGCTCGGCGAGACTTCGCCGAACACCAGCCGGCGGTAGGAATTCACGTTCGGCGCGAAGAACGCCATCGCCTGCGGCGCGTACTTCTGCAGGCCGCCCAGGTAGTGGCCGAACACCGGGCTGAACTCGCCTTCGGCATCGGTATCGCCAGCGAACACATTGCTGCCGTCGCTCACCCGCACCAGGCTCTGGTGGATGTGCATGGCACTGCCCGGCTCGTTCTCCATCGGCTTGGCCAGGAAGGTGGCATACACGCCGTGGCGCATCGCCGCCTCGCGCATGGTGCGCTTGAACAGGAACACCTGGTCGGCCAGGTCCATCGCATCGGCATGGGTGAAGTTGACCTCCAGCTGCGCGGCGCCGGATTCGTGGATCAGCGTGTCCACGTCCAGCTTCATCGCATCGGCGTAGTCGTACATCAGGTCGAGGATCGGGTCGAATTCGTTGACCGCATCGATCGAGTACGACTGCCGCGCGGTTTCCGGACGCCCGGAGCGGCCGGCCGGTGGCAGCAGCGGGAAGTCCGGGTCGGTGTTCTTCTGCACCAGGAAGAACTCAAGCTCCGGCGCCACCACCGGGCGCAGGCCCAGCTCGGCGTAGGCCGCCAGCACGCGGCGCAGTACGTTGCGTGGCGCCAGCTCGTGCGGCTCACCGTTCTTGGTGTAACAGTCGTGGATGATCTGCGCGGTGGCGTCGGCCGCCCACGGCACCATGCGCACCGTGTCCGGATCGGGACGCAGCATCATGTCCGAGTCCGACGGCGAGGTCAGCTCGTAGTAGTCATCAGGGAACTCGCCGGTGACGGTGGTGGCGAAAATGCCTTCGGGCAGCCGCGTACCGTAATCATGCGAGAACTTGTCGGCGGGAATGATCTTGCCGCGCGCGTTGCCGGTGATGTCCGGGACCAGGCATTCGACCTCGGTGATGCGCCGCTCCTTCAGCCAGCGCAGCAGGCTGCTTTCCTGCGGTGCGGGGGGCGTAGCCGTCTTGCGCGGGCGCGTTCGGGAACTCATCGGGAATCCAGTCGGTTCTGTTGGTGCTGCCGGCAAGCTTGGCCGAACGCACGGAAAATAGCGTGATAGAACGGCGAGTCCATGACACGCCACTCCGGGTGCCACTGTACGCCGAGCACGAAATCATGGTGCAGGCTGCGTGCCGCCTCGACCAGGCCATCATCGGCCACGGCTTCGACCTGCAGCCCCTGCGCCAGACGAGCGATACCCTGCCCGTGTACCGAATTGACCTGCGTCCGGCCACTGCCGCTCCACCGCGCCAGCCAGCCATCCGCCGCCAGGGCGACCGCATGGGCCGGCCCGTACTGCACATCAACCGGCGCCTTCGGGTCTTCGCGATGGTCGGCCAGACCAGGCACCGCGTGCACCTGCGGATGCAACGTGCCACCCAGCGCAACGTTCAGCTCCTGCAGGCCGCGGCAGATCGCCAGCACCGGCAGGTCCAACGCCAGCGCCTCGCGCAGCAGCGCGAACGCATTGGCATCACGGGCCGGGTCATGCGGATTGCCCGGCCAGCTGCGGCCGCCCTCGTAGTGCTGCGGTTCGATGTTGCTGACCGCGCCGGTCAACAGCAGGCCATCGAGCCCCTGCAGCCAGTCACCAGCCGGCAGCGGCGGCTGCAGGCTCGGCAGTACCACCGGGGTCACTTCGGCAGCCTCGGCCAGCGCGCGCACGTACTTCTCGCCGGCCACCGCGAAGCGGTGATGGCCGAGCACGGTGCTGTCGGTGGGCAGGCCCACCCAGGGCAGGCGGCGCATGGGAAAACTCCTTGGCGTGCCGACACGTTACCCGTCGCCCGGCGAACGCGGCAAGTCGTCGCCGTCACACCATGGCCGTCACGCATCGGCGAAACTAAGGGCGTGAACGCTGATCGCCCTCCCCCGCTCCGCCCGTCCGTACTGCGCCCGCAAGGCCTGCGATGAGCGCCGCCTTCCCGCCCAGCTGGTACGCCGCCAGCCTGCCCGAGCCGCCCGCACTTCCCTCGCTGCAGGGGAATGTGCAGGCCGATGTCGCAGTGCTTGGCGCGGGCTACACCGGCCTGACCGCAGCACTGGAACTGGCTACGCGTGGCCAGCGCGTGGTGGTGCTGGACGCGCAGCGGATCGGCTGGGGCGCGTCCGGCCGCAATGGAGGACAGGCGCTGGTCGGCTACGGCTGCGAGGTGGACGAGCTGGAACGGCAGCTCGGACGCGATGATGCGCGCCACCTGTTCGACTGGTCGCGTGACGCGGTGCAGGCGATGCGCACCCGCATCGATCGTCACGGCATCGACTGCCATTGGGTGCAAGGCCATGCCAGCGTCGCCATCCGCGAACGGCATGAGCGTGAACTTCTGGCCAACTGCGAGCACCTGCAGCGCCACTACGACTACCCGATGCAATGGTGGGACCGTGATGCCCTGCGCGCGCAGCTGGGCAGCCCGCGCTACCGCGCCGCGATGTTCGACCCGCTCAGCGCGCACCTGCAACCGCTGGCGTATGCACGTGGGTTGGCCGATGCGGCGCGCGCCGCCGGCGTGGTGATCCACGAGAACTCCGCGGTGACCCGCGTGCAGCGCGGACCGCAGCCTGCCCTGCATACCGCTCAGGGCAGCGTGCGCGCTGCGCATCTGGTGGTGGCCGGCAACGCCTGGCTGCAGGGCCTGCTGCCCGAGCTGGAACGGCGGATCATGCCGGTGGGCACCTATATCGGCGCCAGCCAGCCACTGGGTGCTGAACGCGCCCGGGCGCTGATCGGCAACAACATGGCCGTGGCCGACACCGCATGGGCTCTGGACTACTTCCGCCTCAGCCACGACCACCGGCTGCTGTTCGGCGGCCGCGCCAGCTACTCGGCCCTGCCCCCACCCGGCCTTCGCGGGGTGATGCAGCGGCGCATGCACCAGGTGTTCCCACAGCTGACCGACGTGGCACTGGACCAGGTCTGGGGTGGTTATGTGGACATCACCCGCAACCGCGCCCCGCATTGGGGCCGGCTGGACGGCAACCTGTACTTCGCGCAGGGCTTCTCCGGCCATGGGGTGGCCGCCGCCGGGCTGGCCGGCGAGGTGATCGCCGCCACCATTGCCGGCCAGAGCGAGCGTCTGGACGTGTTCCAGCGCCTGCGGCATGCGCCCTTCCCCGGTGGCCGGCTGCTGCGCACGCCGCTGCTGGTGGCGGCGATGTCGTGGTACAAGCTGCGGGATGCGTTGTGGTGAGTTGATCAGGGATCCCCCTGAATCAGCTGCCTCGAAAACTGTGAAAACCGTCGCCACGGCAATTCATGTGATGATTTTCTCACTTGCCCGGCGCTGCGCTGCAGTGATTGCATAATCGAACGCGTGTCGATACCGTCGGTAAGAACCGGGTCCCGCGGCGAATGGATGCTGACAGGGAACGTACTGTGAAGGGGTAGTGCGATTGAATTGGTGGAATGAAGGCCTGCAGCTGAAGTTGCGCATCCATCCGGCAGGACTTGCCTTGGCTGTGCTGTATGCCATTGCCTGTTGGGCCACCCGCCAGCTGTCCCTTGATCAGTTCTATCTGCCCGCTGGTGTACGCGTGGCCGCGGTACTGCTCTGCCCTCCTCGGCTTTGGCCCTATCTCCTGCTGGGCGAGTACGCCTATTTCGCACAGATGCGAGTGCCGATGATCGATCGGTACGGGCTGACATGGGTCATTCTCGGCTCGGTGTTCCAGATGCCGGTTGTAATGACGATCGTCTATCTCCATCGCAATGTAATCTCGGCAGTAAAGAACGCTTGGCTCATCTCGATTGCTGCCTTCGCTGCAGTTTCCGTCACACTGATCAACCTGCTTCTGGCGAACTTCCTCTGGCCAACACCTCCCGCTTTTCCGCTGTTGACCGGAATCGTCCGCCTGGTAGTAGGTGACTTCATCGGAATACTCACGTTTGCGCCGCTTGTGCTGCTGTGGTCGCGAGGCAAGGCTGAAGTGCAGGTCCGGAAACGGGATATCGCACAGATGGCAGGAGCGCTTGCGCTTATGGTCGTGTTCGGCCTTTGGGCTGCGGACGTACCTGCCGATGCTGTGACGACAAAAGTATCCCTGCAACTCCTCATGGCGCTTCCCGCCGTTCTTCTCACATGCGTATATGGGTGGCGGGGCGCCGCCATCGGCGTGCCCACCCTGAACATGATTATCGGTCTGACAACACCTTCGTCTCACCCTGAGTCATTCGATCCTGCATCGTTCGCGACCCAGCAGATCATGGCCGTCACGGGCGCAGCACTGCTCATACTGGGCTCCCGGATCACTCACTACTATCACCGTTATCGACTGCGGGAGGTCGGCGAGAAAAATGCCATCAGACTTGCTCGGAGCTCCCATGTCGCCAGTGAGCTGGATCTTCGCGAACGCGCGTTGCATCTGCGGAAGCTTGGGGATGGCATTGATCATGCGCTTGACGAGGTGATCAACTGGCTTACTGCACAAGGCCATCATGCGATTGCGGAGAGCCTTGTACATGTGGCGTCGATTCATTCGCGCCAGTTCCGCGAGCAGACAAGCATGATTTATCCGACCGCCCTGGAGCAGCTCGGCCTTTATGTTGCCCTCCGAGCAGGTGGCGTTCGCGAAGCATGGGAAAGAACGGCTCGCGTCGCCAATCCGTCGTTGCTTGGCGACCCCTGTCAACTCAGTGTCGGACTGCAGCTTGCTGCCTACCGCACTGTGATAGATGCGGTGTCACTGCTGATCCAGGGTGAAACGGGACAGATCTACGTGCGGGCGCGTTGCGGACGGACGGGTTCGCATCGTGGAATCCTGATAGCGGTATCACTACTGGATCAACATCAACGCCTTTCGGACACAACCGCCGCCGCCGCGATGGAACGACTGGCCGGCAGGACGCTTGCCTACGGCGGCACACTGAAATGCAACCGAAATCGCATCGTGCTGGCAATGAAGGAAACGGGTACAGCCGCTCCTCTGGATGCTTTTTCATCAGATGCCCGGAACAGCCTTTCGGGACTCGAAGCGGGTCCCTCACGCGCTCAGGCTTGAATGACAAGGTCTACTGACTTCTGTTTCGATAGCAGGCATTTGCCCCCGCCTTGAGCGTGGTCGCGGAAACGTGCAAGCGGTTTTGATCGCTCGCACGCCTCAAGCCCTCCGGTCCGGGCGCTACGGTGTTTCGACAGACCAGATGTCGCCATCCGCGGTGGCATACCGCACCAGTACCACGTCCTGCGCACGATACACCTCGGAACGCTTTGCAGTGGATGGGACAGTGAGTCGCTGACCGGGAAGCGAAACAAGTGCTGCGGACTTGCCGGCAGGCAATGCAAAGTACGCACCAGCGGCATTGCCGATGATCAGCTTTACCTGCCCGGTCAGATCGTTGACCTGCAGGTAGACCATGCCATCGCGTTGGAAGGCATACACCTGCCAAGCCGGATCGGCGCTGATGTCTGCGGCGGCAGGGTTGGTCTCACCAAGGCCTGCCTTCGAAACTGCGGCACTTGCCAAGGGACTGCCGTGGTAGTCACCGCCCCCTCTATCACTCGCGAATACCGGAGCTGCGGCGAACAATGTTGCCCCGGCTACAACACCAACAAATATGGATCGCACAATGACCTCCTGGTCGGGATAAGAGCAAACAACCTCAAAACGATAGTAGCGCCTTCCCGCCACAACAAAGTGATTGACGGATAATCCGGACGATTTAGTTCCATTCGTGCCCCCCCTTGCACACCATGCCCGCACCACGTCATCTGCAGAAGAAGGAGGGTGCTGATTGCGCCTGCGACGATCTAGTGGATAGTGTCCAGTAGCGGGCCAGCGGTAGCTGAGCGGGAGCAAAGGAGGCTTGTTTTTGGACCGATTCAAGAAAGCAATTGAACTGAGCTTCCGGATCCGTCCGGTCGGTCTTGTGCTGGCCGCCGCCTATGCGGCCAGCTGCCTCATATCGCGTCAGTTCTCGCTCGATCAGTTCTTCCTGCCCGCAGGCATCCGGGCAGCAGCACTGCTGATCGTCCCGCCCCGCTTGTGGCCCTACCTGTTGCTGGGCGAATACATCTACTTCGCGACGCTGCGCATCCCCATGATTGATGCCTACGGCTTGGCGTGGGTCATCCTGGCGTCAACACTGTTGATGCCGATGGCGATGCTGGTGGTCCACCTTCACCTCAGGAGAATACCGTCCGAGGCCGCCACCGGTCTCTGGCTGCTGTCGTTGTCGATCTGCACGGCACTGTTCGTCCCGGGTCTCAACCTGGGCATTTCATATGTCCTCTGGTCGAACCCTCCGCCGAGCAACCTGCTGGACGCGGTCGACCGAACGCTCTTTGGTCACTTCGCGGCCATCATTACCCTGCTCCCGCTGGCCTTCCTTTGGGCGCAGCGGCACGCGGATCCCAGGTGGAGCACCCGCTTTGTTGCGCCTACAGCTGCGGCGATCCTGGCGATGCTGATACTGGGGTTGGGCATGCAGCTGACAGACAGTAGCGCACATACCACCCGCACACACCTTGTCCTGCTGGCGGCTCTACCTGCCATCGCCCTGACCTTCATGCATGGCTGGCGCGGCGCTGCCATCGCGATTCCGCTGTTGAATCTCCCACTTCACGGCGCTACGCCCAGTACCGGCCTGCCCTCCTCTTTCGACCTCGGTACGTTCGCCACCCAACAGAACATGGCGGTGATGAGTGTCGCGCTGCTTGCGCTCGGTTCCAGCATCAGCTATCACCATCAGCGCGCCCGATCCCGCGGTCTGGCCGAGGAAACGACGCTGCGCCTGGCACGCAGTTCTCACCAGACCAGCGAACGTGAGCTGCGTGAACGGGCCGCCCATTTGAAGCGTCTGGGCGACGGCATGGACAGCTCGCTCGTTGAAATGGTCAGCTGGCTGAAGGCTCAGGGCCATCATGCAGTGGCGAACAGCCTGCAACACGCTTCATCCGTGCACTCACGGCTGTTCCGTGAACAGGCCAGCCTGGTCTATCCCACCGGACTGGAGCAGGTGGGGCTGTACATCGCCCTGCAAGCCGGTGGTGCATGCGAAATCTGGAACAACACGCACCGCGTCATTCCGCCCAGGCTGGCGGGCAACCCCTGCCTGCTGACCGTGGATCTGCAACTGGCCATCTACCGCTCCCTGATCGAGGCGGTGTCGCTGCTGCTGGAGCTGGAGTCCGGGCAGGTCTGCGTGCGCGCCCGAAGTGGCCGCGCGGGCGGACGTCGCGGCATCGTTGCCGTAGTGAGCCTGCTCGACCGTGACTGCACGCTGTCGACACGCACCACACAACAGGCCATCGAGCGCCTTGCCGGTCGAATGCTTGCCTACGGCGGTACGGTTCACTGCCGGGGCAATCGGCTGCGACTGGTCCTCCATGAATCGATCACCCACGCGGCGACAGCGGCGGCCTGACACGGAATCTGGCTCGGCGCGCAACGTTCGCCGCTAAAGTTACGCCCGAAACCGCCGCTATCCGTGCCGAGCCCTCCTTCGTGAGCCACCGCATCATGCCCGTCCTGCCGCAGGCCGCCGTCGATGGCGACCTGGCCGATCCGCTGCCACAGCGGATCCTGCTGGTCGAAAATTCCCGTGCCTTTACCGGCATGCTGCGCGAAGCCATCGAGCAGCGCCTGGAACTGCCGGTGGTGATCGCCTCCACCCTGGCCGAGGCCGATCGCCTGCTGAGCGAGGGTGGCGGCTGGTTCCTGGTGCTGACCGGGTTGGTGCTGGCCGACGGCGACCGCGATGCGGTGGTCGAGTTCTTCCTCAAGCGCGACCTGCCGACCGTGGTGGTCAGCGGCGTGTACGACGAGGACCTGCGCAAGCGCGTGCTGCAGCAGCAGATCATCGACTACGTACTGAAGAATACCCCCGGCAGCATCGACTACCTGGTGTGGCTGGTGCAGCGGCTGGAACGCAACCGCCGCATCGCGGCGCTGGTGGTGGACGATTCCCCGTCCGCGCGCGGCTATGCCGCCGCCCTGCTGCGCATGTATGGCCATGAGGTGCACGAAGCGGCCGATGGCAACGAGGGCCTGGCCGCGATCGAGGCGCATCCGGCGATCCGCCTGGCGGTGGTCGACCAGGAAATGCCCGGCATGCAGGGCGTGGAATTCACCCGCCGCCTGCGCACCCTGCGCTCACGCGACAAGGTGGCGGTGATCGGCATCTCCGGCAACACCGACGCCTCGCTGATCCCGCGCTTCCTGAAGAACGGTGCCAATGACTTCCTGCGCAAGCCATTCTCGCGTGAGGAATTCTTCTGCCGGGTCTCGCAGAACGTGGACCAGCTGGAACTGATCGGCACCCTGCAGGACCTGGCCACCCGCGACTTCCTCACCGGCCTGCCCAACCGCCGCTGCTTCCTGGAACAGAGCCAGCGCCAGTTGCCGCAGCTGCAGCTGCATGGCCAGTGCGTGGCGGTGGCGATGATCGACATCGATCACTTCAAGCACATCAACGACACTCACGGCCACGAGGCCGGCGATGATGCGCTGCGCGCGGTGGCCGGTGCGGTAGCCGCGCATGCACGCAGCCAGGACCTGATCGCACGCTTCGGTGGCGAGGAGTTCTGCCTGCTGGTGCCGGACATGGAACAGGACGAAGCACTGCAGTACTTCGAGGAGCTGCGCCAGCGCATCGCCGCACTGGAAGTGGACATTGGCACCGCGACGCTTCGCATGACGGTCAGCATTGGCCTGTGCTGCCTGCGCCCGCAGCGTGATGCGCTGCACCGGCTGATCTCCGAGGCCGACCGCCAGCTGTATCTGGCCAAGGCCGGTGGCCGCAACCGGGTCAGCTGCACCACGGTGGCCAGCCCGCTGCGCCCGCGCGAGCCGGCCCTGCCCTGACCGGCCCGCTTTGATCCAGATCAACGCCGCACCCGCGCGGCGGCTCTACAGTCGGCCCCGACATACGCATGAAGGGGAGCCGGGGATGGCACTACTGGTCTGGCAGGACGATCTGAACATCGGCATCGATGTGATCGACCAACAACACCGCCGCATCATCGAAATGCTCAACCACCTGCACGTGGCCCAGGCCAGCATGCAGCGTGCGGCGGTGGGTGAAGTGATCGACGAGGTGGTGGACTACACCATGTCGCACTTCGCGTTCGAAGAAGAGTTGATGGAAGAAGCGGGCTACCCGTTCTGTGCCGCGCACAAGCGCGTGCATGAGGTCTTCATCAAGCGGGTATCGGAATACCGCATGCGCTTCCAGGCCGGCGAGGACATCAGCGACGAACTGCGCACCATGCTCTCACGCTGGCTGTTCAATCACATACGCGGTGATGACCAGGCCTATGCCGAACAGGTCAAGGCGCACCTGAACCAGTTCGCCCGCGAGCACCAAGGGGGCGGTTGGCTGGGGCGTACGCTCAAGCGCTTCTTTGGTTGAGCCTCAGGGCGCGCCGGTGCAGTGCCACCAGCGCGCACAGGGTCGCCACCGCAGTCAGGCACAGGTAGTAGCCCACCGCGACCAGGCCGAAGCGTTCAGCCAGCCAGGTGGCCAGGTACGGCGCCGGTGCCGCGCCAAGGATGCCGGCCAGGTTGAATGACAGCGACGCGCCGGTATAGCGCACCTCCACCGGGTAGATCTCGGCCAGGAAGGTGCCGCAGGGGCCGTAGGTCAGGCCCATCAGGAACAGGCCCAGGCACAGGAAGCCAGTGACCAGCCCCGGGCTGTGCGGCTGGAACAGCGGCGCGAACAGCACACCGAAACCGACGATCAGTACGCTGGCGACGATCATCGTGCGTCGCGTGCCCCAACGGTCGCCATAGCGCGCCGACAGCGGGATACCCAGCGCGAAGAACAGCATGCCGGCCATCTGCATCAGCAGGAACTGCTCGCGGCTGTAGCCCAGCACCGCGGTGCCATGGCCGAGACTGAACACCGTCATCAGGTAGAACAGCACAAAGGTGGCGAACGCGCCCAGGGTACCCAGCAGCATCGGTACCGGATGGTCACGCAGCACCGTCCACATCGGCAGCCGCACCGGCGCCTTGCGCTCCAGCGCCTTCTTGAAATCGGGCGTCTCGTGGATGTTCAGGCGCACCCACAGGCCGAGGCCGACCAGCAGTGCGCTGGCCACAAACGGGATACGCCAGCCCCACTGCAGGAAGTCGTCCTGGCTCAGGCAGCGGCCGAGCACCAGGAAAATGCCGGCCGACAGCAGGAAGCCGAGCGGCGCACCCAGCTGCGGGAACATGCCGTACCAGGCGCGCTTGCCCGGCGGTGCGTTCTCGGTGGCCAGCAGCACTGCCCCACCCCACTCGCCGCCCAACCCCAGGCCCTGGCCGAAGCGGCAGAGCGCCAACAGCGCGGGGGCCCACAGGCCAATCTGCGCGTGGGTCGGCAGCAAACCGATCAGCACCGTGGACAGGCCCATGGTCAGCAGCGCGGCCACCAGCGTGGCCTTGCGGCCGATACGGTCACCGAAGTGGCCGAACACTGCCGAGCCCACCGGACGCGCGATGAACGCGACCGCGAACGTTGCCAGTGACTGCAGCAGCGCCGCCTGTTCGCTGCTGTCCGGGAAGAACAGGTGCGGGAACACCAGCACCGCGGCCGTGGCGTAGATGTAGAAATCGAAGAACTCGATGGTGGTGCCGATCAGGCTGGCCAGCAGGACTCGACTGGGGGAATTCACGGACGGCGCGGCAGCGGTGATCGTCGACATCGGCAACACGGGTAACGGCGGATCGCCCGATTCTGCCACGGGCCGGTGGCCGCACGGGGCGATGGTTTCAGCCGACACCGATGCCAACGGAATTTTTCGGGCCACCCGCTAGGCTGCGCCACCGGTCCCTGCATGGATGCTTTGCCGATGACTGCAGTCGCGCTGTCGTGGTCCGATTCGCCGAAGCTGCCGCGCATGGCGGCATGGCTGGTGGTGCTGCTGGTGCATGGGTTGATGGCAGTGTGGCTGCTGGGCAGTGGCAGGATCATGCTGCGCAGTAACGACGACGCAAGGATCTCGCTGCGCTGGCTGCCGCAGGAACCGCCGACGCTGGCGCCTCAACAGCCTACCCTGCGCTCCGCACAGGTGACGCGTCCGGCCGCTTCGGCGATGCCACGTCCTGCCCCGGCTGCCCAGACAGATTCCACCCTACCAGCCGCAGAGGAAACGGCCGTTGCGGCGCCGCTGATCCTGGGCCTCCCGGCGGGCAGCATCGACGGTGGCGACGGCATCAGCGCTGCGGGTGTCGCTCCGCGCCTTATTGGTCGCCGCGAGATACACCCGGCATTCGCGCCGCGCCGCAATTACTTCCGGATCCGCCGGCAGATGACGCCGGAGCAGATCGTGCATGGCGTAGCGCAACTGCTGGGTTTGTGGCCACCGGGATACATCGTCGACCCGTGTGAGCTGGGCCGGCAGGACATGGATTACTTCCAGAATGCCGTCGAAGAAGCCGACCGGGATCTGCTGCGTGCAGCGGTGCTGCAGGTGAGTACCCGCTGCCGGTAGCTCGACAGCTGTCTGCCTTCTGTAGAGTCGAGCCATGCTCGGCTGGGTGCTGGAGCGTGCGGACCAACGGTCCGCAGCTACCGGGCAGGGGGAGCAGCCGAGCATGGCTCGGCTCTACCGAAGAACGAAAAACAGTCGAGCATGGCTCGACTCTACAAAGAGCGAACAGTGGTCAAGCAGCCGCGTCGTTACAACTGGATCCAGGTGGCCTTGATTTCGCTGTACTTGTCGAAGGCGTGCAGCGATTTGTCCCGGCCGTTGCCGGACTGCTTGTAACCACCAAACGGTGCGGTCATGTCACCGCCATCCCAGCCGTTCACCCAGACGCTGCCGGCGCGCAGCTGGCGCGCAACCCGATGCGCGCGGCCCAGATCGCGTGTCCAGAGACCGGCGGCCAGTCCGTAGCGGCTGTCGTTGGCCACGCGCACGGCTTCGGCCTCGTCGTCGAAACCGAGCACCGCCAGCACCGGCCCGAACACTTCCTCGCGTGCCAAGGCCTGCTCCGGGCGCACCTGGTCGAACACCGTGGGCTGCACATAGCTGCCACCCGCCTCCACCTCGGCACGATGCCCGCCCAGCAGCAGGCGGGCACCTTCAGCTTCGGCGCGTGCGATGTCGTCCATCACCTTGTCCAGATGCGCGGCGTCCACCAGCGCGCCCATCGGCGCGTCGGCGTCCAGCGGATGCTGCGGCTGCATGTGCTGGCCATAAGCAACTACCTGGTGCACGAAATCCTCACGGATCGAGCGCTGCACCAGCAAGCGCGACCCGGCGGTACAGACTTCGCCCTGGTTGAAGAAGATGCCCTGCGCCACGGCCTTGGCCGCCGCGTCCAGATCGGGAGCGTCGGCGAACACCACGTGCGGGCTCTTGCCGCCGCATTCCAGCCAGACCCGCTTGAGGTTGGATCGCCCGGAATACTCCAGCAACTTCGCGCCGGTGGCAGTGGAACCGGTGAACGCCAACACATCCACATCCATGTGCAGGGCCAGCGGTTCGCCGACGCGCGCGCCATGGCCCGGCAGCACGTTCAGCACGCCCTCCGGCAGGCCCGCCTCGGCGGCCAGCGCCGCCAGCCGCAGCGCACTCAGCGGCGACCGCTCCGAAGGCTTGAGCACCACCGAATTGCCCATCGCCAGCGCCGGCGCGATCTTCCAGCAGGCCATCAGCAACGGGAAATTCCACGGCACGATGGCCGCCACCACGCCTGCGGCCTCGCGGGTGACCAGTCCGAGTTCGTGCGGGCCAGTCGGCGCGATCTCGCCATACAGTTTGTCCACCGCTTCGGCGGTCCAGCTCAGGCAGCGCACCACACCGGGCAGGTCGATACGGCGCGCGTCACGCACCGGCTTGCCCATGTCCAGGGTTTCCAGCAGCGCCAGCTCATCGGCGTGCTTCTCCACCAGCGCGGCCAGCGCCAGCAACACGCGCTTGCGATGCGCCGGGCTCGCCTGCGACCAGTGGCCCGCCTCGAAGCTGCGCCGCGCGGCCAGTACCGCGCGTTCGACATCCTGCGCGTCGCAGTCGGCAACCGCGCCCAGCACGCGACCATCGATCGGGCTGATGCAGTCGAAGCGGGCGCCGCTGGCGGCATCGACATAACGGCCATCGATGAAGGCCTGGCCCGGCATCGAGAGCTGAAGGGACAGCGCCTGCCAGTGGCTGCGGTCGGGGAAATCGGCCATGGGAAGCTCCAGCGGTCAACGAGCTTTGGTTATACCGGGACCGCCGCGACTCCACCGTGACGCGGCTGCGCTACATTCGTCGCATCGGACCCGATGGAGCTGGCATGAAGCGTCCCGAAAGCGAGCTGCACGACCTGGCCACCCAGCGCCCCGAGTCACTGGACGCGTACTGGATGCCGTTCACCGCCAACCGCCAGTACAAGGCCGCGCCGCGCATGCTGGTACGCGCCGAAGGCATGCACTACGAGGACGTCGACGGCCGCCAGATCCTCGACGGCACCGCCGGCCTGTGGTGCTGCAACGCCGGCCACGCCCGCCCGCGCATCGTCGAGGCCATCGTCGAGCAGGCACGCACGCTCGACTATTCGCCGGCCTTCCAGATGGGCTCGCCGCCGGCCTTCGCACTGGCGCAGCGGCTGGCCGCACTGGCGCCTGCCCCGCTCAACCATGTGTTCTTCACCAGCTCCGGCTCCGAGGCGGTGGATACCGCGATGAAGATCGCGCTGGCCTATCACCGCCAGCGTGGCGAGGGCCAGCGCACCCGCTTCATCAGCCGCGAGAAGGCTTACCACGGGGTCGGTTTCGGCGGCATGGCGCTGGGTGGGCTGCCCAACAACCGCAGGGCGTTCGGCCTGCAGCTGGGCGGCGTGGACTACCTGCGGCATACCCTGGACCTGCCGCGCAATGCGTTCAGCAAGGGCCTGCCACGCCAGGGCGCCGAGCTGGCCGACGACCTGGAACGGCTGATCGCCCTGCACGACGCCTCGACCATCGCGGCAGTGTTCGTCGAGCCCATTGCCGGTTCGGCCGGGGTGATCCTGCCCGCGCCGGGCTATCTGCAGCGCCTGCGCGAGCTGTGCGACCACCACGGCATCCTGCTGGTGTTCGACGAGGTCATCACCGGTTTCGGCCGGGTCGGCATGCCCTTCGCCGCGCAGCGCTTCGGGGTCACCCCGGACCTGCTGACCTTCGCCAAGGCGGTCAGCAACGGCGCGGTACCGCTGGGTGGCGTGCTGGCCAGCGACGCCGTGCATGCAACCCTGATGCAGGCACCGCCGCAGGCCATCGAGCTGTTCCATGGCTATACCCATTCCGGCCATCCGCTGGCCTGCGCCGCAGCGCTGGCCACGCTGGAGGTCTATGCCGAGGAGCGCCTGTTCGAGCGTGCCATCGAGCTGGGCGAATACTGGCAGGAACGGCTGCATGCGCTGCAGGGCCTGCCCAACGTGATCGACATCCGCAACTTCGGGCTGGTCGGCGCGGTCGAGCTGGCGCCGCGCCGCGATGCCCCCGGCAGCCGTGGCTACGAGGTGTTCCGGCGCTGCTTCCAGGACGGCCGGCTGCTGGTGCGCTGTACCGGCGACATCATCGCGCTGTCGCCGCCGCTGATCGTGGACAAGGCGCAGATCGACCAGATCACCAGCATCCTGGGCGAGATGATCCGGGCCACCGCCTGAGCCCGGGCCGGCGGTGGCGAGCGGGTACAATGCGCGGTTCCGCTCCTGCTCGCTGCCGTGCCCATGGATATCGTCGTCAAAGAAGAACTCAAGGCCTACATCGACCCGCTGACCGCGGACGAACATGACGCGCTGGAGCGCAGCATCCTGGCCGAAGGCTGCCGCGATGCGCTGGTGCTGTGGGGTGATGTGCTGGTCGATGGCCACAACCGTTTCGGCATCTGCCAGAAGCATGGCCTGCCCTTCAATACCGTGCAGAACACCCGCTTCCAGAGCATGGAAGACGTGCACCTGTGGATGATCGAGCAGCACCTGGGCCGCCGCAGCGTGTCCGACTTCCAGCGCGGCGTGCTGGCGCTGCGCAAGCGCGACATCCTGGCCGCCCGCAAGCAGATCGAGCAGGCGCAGCTGCAACGCGAGAGCGACGGCACCGCCGAAGCCATCGAGGACGCGGGTGAGGACAGCCCGCCGTGGGAACCGGCACCGAAGATCAGCCGCGCCGAGCTGGCCCGCGAGGCCAAGCTGAGCACCAGCCAGGTCGGCATGATCGAACGCATCCACGCCCAGGCCGCGGCCGAGGTGGTGGAAGCGGTGAAGGCCGGCGTGATCTCGATCAGCGCTGCTGCTGCCGTGGCCGACCTGCCGGAAGACGAGCAGCGCGCCGCTGCCGCCGGTGGCAAGGATGAGCTGAAGCAGGCCGCCAAGCGCGTGCGCGAGTCCAAGCGCAAGCCGCGCGCACCGAAGCCGGAAGCAGCCGAGATGGACTTCGAGGAAGCGGACGAAGAGCAGATCGCCAGCCGCGACGCCGAGGTGCTGTCGGCACTGGAGCAGCTGGGCGAGGATGCCCCGGCGTTGCGCCGCCGCGTGGTCGCGCTGACCCGCGAGAACGACACCCTGCGCGCGCAGCTGGCGGCGTTGCGCAAGCAGCTCGAAGCGCTCTGAACCAACGGGTAGTGCCGGCCGCGGGCCGGCAACCCCATGGACGTTCCGGGTGCGTTGCGGATGCCGGCCAGCGGCCGGCACTACCAGATGCTCATGCCGTGCCGGTTAGACTTCCGGCATGACGTCAGCCAACGATCCGCGCCGCGCACAGCTGCGGCGCCTGAAAGCCCTCGCGCTGGGACTGCTGCTGTTGATGCTGGCCGGTTTCGCGGTCAGCCACTGGCAGGGCGAGCGCGGCATCTGGGCCTGGGTCTCGGCCTTCTGCGAAGCAGCGGCCGTAGGCGCACTGGCCGACTGGTTCGCGGTCGTCGCGCTGTTCCGGCGGCCGATGGGCCTGCCGATCCCGCATACGGCAATCATCCCACGCAGCAAGGAACGCATCGGCGACAGCCTGGCCCTGTTCGTGCGCGACCAGTTCCTTGAACCACAGGTCCTCTTGGCAAAGCTGCAGGTATTCGACCCGGCCAGCCGTCTCGGCAGTTGGCTGGCCGACCCTGCACGTTCGCGGATGCTGGCCGACATGGCCCGCGGCTGGGCCCTGCAGGCACTGGACTTCTTCGACGAAACCGCGGTGCGTCGGCAGCTGCACGCCTTCGTGGTGCAGCAGCTGCGGCAGTGGAATGCCGCCGCCACCGCCGGTGAGCTGCTGGCCCTGCTGACCGCCGATGGGCGCCACCAGCGCGTGCTGGACGAGGGCCTGCAGCGCTTGGGGCGCTGGCTGGAGCAGCCGGAAGTGAAGGAGCGCGCCTCGCAGCTGATCGTGCGTTACATCCAGCGCGAGTGGCCGACGCTGTCGAGCACGGTGAACTGGGTCAAGCCGATCGACGAGATCGGCGACAGCCTGGCCGAGCGACTGGCGCGGGCGGTGCTGGAAGAACTGCAGCAGGTGCTGGCCGAGCCGCAGCATCCGCTGCGCCAGGACTACGAGAGCTGGCTGCAGAACTACGTGCAGCGCCTGCGCGAGGACCCGGCCCTGGCCGAGCGCATCGAACAGCTCAAACAGGAAATGATCGACCACCCTGCCCTGCAGGAGTACGTGCAGGGGCTGTGGGCGCGCATCCATGCCAGCCTGCGTGCCGACCTGCAGCGTGAGGATTCGGCGCTGGTCGGCCACCTGCAGCGCAGCCTCGCGTCACTGGGCAGCAGCCTGCAGGCCGACCCGGCCCTGCGCGACGCGCTGAACCAGCATCTTCTGGAGGGCGCCCAGCGCCTCACCGGCCGCCTGCGCGAAGGCGTGACCACGCATATCGCGCAGACCGTGAAGAGCTGGGACGAACGGCATCTGGTCGAACAGCTGGAACTGAGCGTGGGCCGCGACCTGCAGTTCATCCGCTTCAACGGCACCCTGGTGGGCGGCCTGATCGGCCTGCTGCTGCACGCCGCGACGGTGGTGTTCAGGTTCTAGGACCCCATCCGGCAGTCGATCCACGCCCTGCGTGGAGACGGAATTCGTCACGCTTGATTAACGAAATGCGAATGCCTATCATTTGCCGATCGGTTGTACGCTTAGCCAAGCGGGGCACGGAAGCACGCACCCACCCGCCCCTTCGCCCGTGTACATCCCCCGACTACCGGGTCGCCCGCACTACACGGGTGGCACACCGTCGATGGGACTCGCTGGGCGACGTGCGCGGAGCGCACGGCTGCTGCGTCTGCGCATTCCATCGCCTGTTTCGTCCTGCATGGAATCGCGCCGATGGCAATGCCGCTGAACCACCCTCGTCCCACTCTGCTGGCCCTGGCCGTGACCGCACTGATGATCGCCCCGCTGGCCCACGCCGACGGCACTGCCGATCCTTCCGCGCGCACGCTGGATACGGTCCAGGTCACCGCTGACGGCGATATCGTCGACAGCTATACGGTCAAGCGTGCCAGCACGGCCACCAAGCTCGGCCTGTCGCTGCGCCAGACACCGCAGTCGATGACCGTGGTCACCCGCCAGCGCCTGGATGACATGGGCTTGTTCTCGCTGTCCGATGTGATGGGCCAGGTCACCGGCGTGGCGGTATCGGTTACCGACAGCGAGCGCATCAACTACGTCTCGCGCGGCTACAACATCACCAATTTCCAGGTCGATGGGATGCTCAACACCTTCGGTGGGTACATCAAGACCAACACCGACAGCGTGATCTATGACCGCATCGAAGTGGTGCGCGGCGCAACCGGCCTGACCACCGGTGCCGGCGATCCCTCGGGCACCATCAACTTCGTGCGCAAGCGTCCTACCGACAGCTTCCAGATGAGCGCCAACCTGACCCTCGGGCGTTGGGGCAACCAGCGCCTGGAGGCCGACCTCGGTGGCCCGGTTGCGCTCGACGGCCGCATCCGCGCGCGCGTGGTGGCGGCCAAACAACAGAGTGACTCGTTCCGCGATGTCTACAAACTGGACAAGGACGTGTTCTACGGCATCGTCCAGGCCGACATCACCGACACGACCCTGCTCGAGGCCGGCTACGAATACCAGTCGCCGCGCACCACGGGCGTGACCTGGGGCGTGGTGCCGTACTGGGGGTCCGATGGCCAGCCCGCCAACCTGCCGCGCTCGACCAACCTGTCCGCCCGCTGGAGCAGTTGGCCGATCATCGAAAAGAGCGCATTCGCACGCCTTGAGCAGCAGTTGGGCAACGGCTGGACCGCCAAGGCCGCCTATACCCGCTCCAAGCGCGAAACCGACGGTGCGGTGTGGTACGGGGCCTCCGGCTACCCGAATGCCGATGGCAGCGGCATCAGCGCCTTCGTCGGCAGCTTCGGCGAGAACGGCGATATGCAGGTGTTCGACTTCAACGTTGGCGGTCCGTTCCGGCTGTTCGGCCGGGAACACGAGCTGGTGCTCGGTTTCGGCCAATCGGTGCGCAAGGGTGAAGTGCCTGCCACCGACACTGCTGCCTACCCGGACAGCTACACCCGTGTACCGGATTGGCATCGCTGGAACGGCGACGTCGCGCCGCTGCAGGTCACCCGCCTGGGCTATCTGGCTTCTGAAGACGAACTGCGCCAGCGCGCGGCCTATCTGGCGACGCGCCTGCAGCTGGCCGATCCGTTGACCGCGGTGCTCGGCGCGCGCTACGGCAGCTGGGAAACGCGCACCTGGAACTACACCCACGACGCCGCCGGTCGCCTGACCGATACGCGTCGTGGCGGCTACAAGCCGGACGACTCGCTCACTCCGTATGCCGGCTTCATCTACGACTTCAACCGCTACTTCAGCGGCTACGTCAGCTACACCGATATCTTCCAGCCGCAGAACTACCGTGACCGGGATAACAACTACCTCGAACCGGTGGTCGGTGACATGTGGGAGGCCGGCGTCAAGGCCGAGTTCTTCGACGGTCTGCTGAATGCTTCCGCGGCCGTGTTCAAGGGCCAGAAGGACAACGTTGCCGAGCTCGATGACTCGGTGCCGGAAAACTCGCTGCCGGGTGGGGTCAGTGCCTACCGCTCCACCGGCAAGGGCAACAAGGTCAAGGGCTGGGAGATCGAAGCACAAGGCAGCCTTGGTGAGAACTGGAACCTGGCGGCCGGCTTCACCCACACCGTCAGCCGCAATGCGCAGGGCGTGCGCCAGAACACCGTCGTCCCGGTCGATCTGTTCCGCCTCAACGCCAGCTGGCGACCGGGCGGTGCTGAAGGCCGCTTCTGGCTGGGTGGTGGCGCCACCTGGCAGAGCGGAATCTGGAGCCTGAGCAACAAGCCGCGTGCGGATTTCCTGACCAGCGGCAAGCGCGACCGCGTGGCAATCGAACAGGGCGACATCTACCTGCTCAACCTGTCGGCGGGCTATCGCTTCAACGAGAACTTCACCGCGCAGGTAAACGTGAACAACCTGCTGGACAAGAAGTATTACAACCGCGTCGGTTTCTATGACGGCGTGTTCTGGGGCGAACCGCGCAATGTGACGATGACACTGCGCTGGAAGCTCTGACCCTCGATGGATGGCACCGGTTCTGCGACCGGTGCCCGGCCACGGATGGCCAACCCCGGCGCGCTGCGGTGCGCCGGTTCCTTTTCACTGAAACCTGCAGGAACGCCGTGGACCGCTCGCCCGCAACCGCCAGCCCCCGCACCTTCTTCTCCAACCCGCGCTGGGGCGTGCTGTCACGCTCGCTGGCGGCGATCTTCGGCGGCTACGCGCTGGCTTCTGTGACCAGCGTGTTCTGCGCGGTGGCGCTGCCCGGCGCACGTGGCCAGACCGTGCTGACCGGCATGCTGCTGGCCATTCTGGTGGCCGCCTGCGCGGCGCTGTGGGCGTTCGCCACCCGCAGTGCGCTGCGTGCGTGGGTCGGCATCCTCGCCCCCACCCTGCTGATGGCAGTCATCGCGCGCATGCTGGGGGCCTGGGCATGAAGAACGGATTCCGCCAGTCGATGGCCTGGCTGCACACCTGGACCGGCCTGCTGGTCGGCTGGCTGCTGTTGCTGATTTTCATGGCCGGCACGGCCAGCTACTACCGCGAGGAAATCAGCCGCTGGATGCGCCCGGAACTGCCCTCCAGCAACGTCAGCATCGATGTGGCCGCGCAGCGTGCCGTGGACTATCTGCAGGCCAACGCCGCGCAGGCCGAGAACTGGTTCGTCACCCTGCCACAACCGCGCAACCCGGCCATGCAGATGTTCTGGCGGCTGCCGCCGGAGCTGGCCGATCCCAGCCGTGGCCGTCGAGGGGGCTTTGGCGACGCAACACTGGACCCGAACACCGGACAGGCGCTGAAAGCGCGCGAGACCCGCGGCGGTGATTTCTTCTACCGCCTGCATTTCGACCTGCACTACATCCCGGTGCTGTGGGCGCGCTATCTGGTCGGCTTCTGTGCGATGTTCATGCTGGTGGCAATCATCACCGGCGTCATCACCCACAAGAAAATCTTCAAGGACTTCTTCACCTTCCGCAAGGACAAGGGCCTGCGTTCCTGGCTCGATTTCCACAACGTCAGCGCGGTGATGGCCCTGCCCTACCACGCGATGATCACCTACACCGGCATCGTCACCCTGATGATCATGTACCTGCCGTGGGGCGTGAAGGTGGCCTACCCGCAGGACGAGGATGCCTTCTACAGCGAGGCCTTCGGTGGCATGCCGGAGGTGACTGCACCTGCCGAAGGCCGCGCCACGCCGCTGCCGATCGCGCAGCTGCTGGACAGCGCGCGAGCGCATTGGCACGGCGTGGAAGTGGCCGGCTTCACCGTGTCCAACCCGGGCGCGGCCAATGCAGTGATCGACATCCGCCAGCGTGACGGCAAGCGCCTGTCCACCGACACCCCGGCCGTGCGCTACGACATGGTCAACGGCACGCTGCTGGAAGAAACACCGCCTTCCGGTGGCGCCACCGCCACCCGCGGCGTGCTGTACGGCCTGCACCTGGCGCGCTTCGCCGACTGGGGCCTGCGCGCACTGTTCTTCCTGTCCGGCCTGGTCGGCTGCCTGATGGTGGCCAGCGGCGTGGTGCTGTGGGCGGTGAAGGAACGGCCCAAGCACGCCAAGAGTGGCCGCACAGGCTTCGGCCTGCGCCTGGTCGATGCGTTGAACATCGGTACCGTGGCCGGCCTGCCGATCGCCTTTGCAGCGTACTTCTGGGGCAACCGCCTGCTGCCGCTGGACATCGCCGAACGCTCCAGCGCCGAGGCCAACGTGTTCTTCTACGCCTGGGGTGCGGCACTGCTGGCCGCCTTCATCTGGCCGAAGCGGATGATGTGGGCCTGGCAGCTGTACCTGGGCGCAGCCGCGTTCGCGCTGGTGCCGGTGGTCAATGCGCTGACCACGCATGCGCACCTGGGCAACACCCTGCGCAACGGGGACTGGGTGCTGGCTGGCTTTGATCTGTCGATGATCGCGTTCGGCGCGATGCTGGCGCTGTGCGGCTGGCGCATGCAGCGCTGGACACCACCGCTGAGCGCGGCCGAGAAGAAGAAGCGTGCAGCGGCGGCGGCGGCGCCCAAGGCCCCGGTGGACGCTGCAGAAACCGCCGAAGCGGAGGCCAGCGCATGATGCTGCTGGCATTGACCCTGTCGTTCTCTGCGTTCACCGCGCTGTCGCTGGCGATGGAGAAGCACCAGCACGACCTGCACGGCAAGGCTGCAGCCACCCCGGCACGGCGCACGCAGTGGCGGGTGCTGGGTTGGGTGCTGCTGACGGTAGCGTTCGCATTGTGCGTGGTCGACCACGGCTGGGCGATGGGCCCGGTGCTGTGGCTGGGCGTGATGACCGTGGGCGGCGTGGTGCTGTCGTTCGGGTTGTACCCGTACCGGCCGAAATGGATCGCGCCGCTGGCGATCGCGCTGCCCGTGGCCGGGCTGCTGGTGGCGTTGCTGTAACCGCCATCCACGCATGGCGTGGATCTACTGAACAGCCATCCACGCATGGCGTGGATGTACCGGCCAGATATGGGGAGTGCCGGCCGCTGGCCGGCATCCCATGAACCCTCTGCGGATCTGACAACGTTGCCGGCCAGCGGCCGGCACTACCGGAATTACCCCAACCGCTTCAGTTCCCACGCGCGGTGGATGCGCGCGTTGCGCTCGAAATCCGGGCCGATGGTGCGCGCGGTGATTTCGCGGCACTGGGCGAATTCGGCGATGGCGTTCTCTTCCAGTTTGAAGCGGCGGAAGTTGTTGGAGAAGTACAGCACGCCACCCGGCGCCAGCCGCGCCACCGCCGCGCGCAGCAGCTTCAACTGCTCGCGCTGCACGTCGAAGTCATCGGCGCGTGCGGAGTTGGAGAAGGTCGGCGGATCGCAGAAAATCACGTCGTACTGGCCACGGTCGCCTTCCAGCCAGGCCATCGCATCGGCCTGCACCAGGAGGTGCTGGTTGCCGCCCTGCCCGTTCAGCGCCAGGTTGTCGTAGCACCACTGCAGGTAGGTCGCCGACAGGTCGACGCTGGTGGTGCTGGCGGCACCGGCAACAGCCGCCTGCACACTGGCCACGCCGGTGTAGCAGAACAGGTTGAGGAAGCGCTTGCCACGCACCTGCTCGGCCATCATCCGGCGCAGCGGGCGGTGGTCGAGGAACAGGCCGGTGTCCAGGTAGTCGAACAGATTCACCTGCAGCAGCGCGTTGTTCTCGCGCACCACGATGAATTCGTCACGCTGCTCGAAGCGGCCGTACTTGCTGCCGCCCTTGCCGCGCTCGCGCGACTTCATCGACACCTGTTCCGGCGGCACGCCGAATACTTCGCGCGCGGCCGCCAGCAGCTCGTTGCGGCGGCGGCGCACGTCGTTCTCCGGAATCGCCGCCGGTGCGGCGTATTCCTGCACATGCAGGAAGGTGCGGCGCTTGCCACCGTCTTCCTCGTAGACATCGATGGCCGCCGCGTACTCCGGCAGATCGGCATCGTAGGCGCGAAAGCAGGTGATGTCCTCGCGGGCACGCCAGCTCTTGAACTTCTTCAGGTTCTTGCGCAGGCGGTTGGCCACCATCTGCGCACCTTCGCTGAGTTCGCGCGGCTGCGCCGGGTCACGGCCCGGCACGGCGATCGGGTCGCAGACGATCAGCGCGCATTCCAGCGCACCGTTGAACATCTGGTACTTCTTGCCCGCACGCAGGCCGGTGGCAAAGGCCAGTTCGTCGTTGCCGCACAGCAGGCTGGCGCGCCACTGCGGCACCGCTTTCTGTAGGGCATTGCCGAGTGCGCGGTACAGCGCCGGGTCGGCGGCCAGGCGTTCGTCATACGGCGGGTTGCAGACCACCGCACCGATCTCCTGCTCCGGTGCGGCCAGGTCGGCGACGTCGGCGCGGGTGAAGCGGATCGCGTGGGCGACACCGGCCACCTCGGCATTCTCGCGTGCCGCCTGGATCGCGGTCGGGTCGATGTCGCTGCCGTGGATGACCGGCTTCAGCGCGGCCAGGCCAGCCGCTTCGCGGTCACGCGCCTCGCTCTGGATGTTCTTCCAGGCGGCCTTGTCGAAGCCCAGCCAGCGGCTCGGCGGCAGGCTGCCGTGGCGCATCAGGCCGGGCGCGACGTCGGCAGCCATCAGCGCGCCTTCGATCAGCAGCGTGCCGCTGCCGCACATCGGGTCCAGCAGGCCGCCACCGGCGGCGTGCAGCCGCGGCCACTGCGCGCGCAGCAGCAGCGCGGCGGCCAGATTTTCCTTCAGCGGTGCCTCGTGAGCGGCGCCGCGCCAGCCACGGCGATGCAACGGGCCGCCGCCGAGGTCGATCGACAGCGAGGCACGGCCTTTGCGCAGTGACAGGTTGACGCGCACATCCGGCAGGTCGGTGTTGACCGACGGGCGCTCCAGGCCTTCATCACGCATGCGGTCGACGATGGCGTCCTTGATCCGCTGCGCGGCAAAGCGGGCATGGGTGATCTTGTCGCCCGACACGTGCGCGTCCACCGCCAGGGTCATCTCCGGCTTGATGTGCTCGTGCCAAGGCAGCGCACGCACGCCGTCATACAGGGCCTGCTCGTCCGGGCACTCGAACTCGTCGATCGGCCACAGCACGCGGCTGGCCAGGCGCGACCACATCACGATCCGCAGCGCCTGCTCCAGTTCGCCCTCGGCGTTGACGCCGGCAATGGTGGCAGTGGCCTTGCCAAGGCCCAGGGCCGACAGTTCATCGGCAAGCAGGTATTCCAGGCCCTTGGCGCAGGAGACGAAGAATTTCACAGGATCGGTTCGCAGGTGGTCGGGCGCGGCACAGGGGCCGGGCCAGTCGGAAAGGAGGGCCGTAGGCACGGCCGGCAGGCCCGCGCCGGGGGCGGCGGGGTTGCCATTGTAGTCAATGCGGGCGGGCGCGCCGTGCGCCCGGGCTTCACAGTTGCCGCAGCAGGCGCTCGAAGGCCTGCGCGGAGGCCTCCACGTGGTGCTCCAGGCGGTGGCCATCGTCGACCAGCAGCAGCTGCGCCGAGCGCGCCTGGGCCCAGGCGATCACTCCGGCGGCCGGGACCACGTCGTCATGCCAGGCCTGGACCACGGTGGTCGGCACGGCGGCGGCGTCCAGCGCCGGCATCGGGCCCATGGTGGTCGGCGGCACCATCAGGAACAGGCCGGCCACCGGCACCTGCAGCGAGGCGATGGCAGAGATGTAGGCACCCAGGCTGGAGCCGGCCAGCACCACCGGGCCCTGCTGGGCAGCGATGGCGGTGCGTTCGACCAGGCGGCGCAGGCGGGTCGGCACATCGCCCACCCGGCTGACCTCGCTCATCGCGTCCAGGTCGGTGTAGTCCGGGCGCTCATGGGTCCAGCCCAGTCGCTGCGCCACGTCGGCCAGCGCGGTGACCTTGGTCGCTTCCGGGCCACTCTCGAAACCGTGGGACAGGATGCAGTGGCCGCGGCTCATGCGCGCGCTCCATGGGAGCGGGCCGATGAGGAAAGGGAAGGCAGGTTCATGCCGCAATGCTAGCATCGCCGGATGCCCAACCCGCTCCTGCCCGGCCTGCAGCTGCAGCCGCTGCCCTACCAAGACCGTCTGCCACTGCGCGACCCGGCCACGCTGGAGATGGTGGTGATCCACTGCACCGAGCTGCCCGATCTGGCGATGGCCCGTGAGTACGGCGAGCGCGTGCTGTATGACAGCGGCGCCGGCAACAGCGGCCACTTCTACATCGACCGCGATGGCAGCGTGGTGCAGTACGTGGCGCCGGAACGCGTGGCCCACCACGTACGCGGCATGAACGCACACACGCTGGGCATCGAGCTGGTCAACACCGGCCGCTACCCGCACTGGTTCGACAGCCGCCAGCAGGCGATGGACGAGCCGTACACCGAGGCACAGCTGCAGGCGCTGGAGCAGCTGTTGCTGGCGCTGGTAGCGCGCTACCCGTCGCTGCGGCGGATTGCCGGGCACGACCAGCTGGATCTGGAGCAGGTGCCGGCCAGCGATGACCCGGCGCTGATGGTGGCACGCAAGCGTGATCCGGGGCCGTTGTTCCCGTGGGCGCGGATCCTGGCGAAGGTGCCGTTGCAGCCGGTTGGGTAAGCGGCAGGGCTGCGCCCTGCACCCGCAGAAGCAACATCAACGTCAAGAGCTGGCATTCCGCAGGATGGCGGGGTGGGTCCGGTTGCGAGGGACGCCGTAAACCCGTCCATGGGGGCTTGGCCGCGGCATCCATGCCGCGGACACCCTCGCAACCGGACCCACCCCGCCTTCGACAGATCTCTGCTGCTGTTGGTGGGTGTCGACCTTGGTCGACACGGGGTCGGATCCCGTTGCTACGCAACGGGCTCTGACCCCGATTTACGCTCGATGGGGTCAGAGCCGTTTTCCGTTGGAAAACGGCTCTGACCCCGCGTTGCTCAGGCGCCGGTGGCGACCGGGCGGCTGCTGTCGCTGACCCAGCCGCTCCAGGAATCGGCGTAGATGCGTGCGCCGGACAGACCGGCCGCTTCCATCGCCAGCAACAGGTGGCAGGCGGTCACGCCGGAGCCGCACATCAGCACCACCTGCTGCGGATCACGGTTGCCGATCACGCCCTGCAGTTCGACGCGCAGTTCCTGTGCATCACGCAGGCGGCCGTCGGCGACGTTCAACGCAAACGGACGGTTGACCGCGCCCGGCACGTGGCCGGCGACCGGGTCCAGCGGCTCCACTTCGCCGCGGAAGCGCTCGCCTGCGCGTGCGTCGACCAACCAGCCCGGCGCGTGCTTCAGGCGTGCGCTGATTTCCTCGGCATTGGCGATCTGGGTGGTGTCGAAACGGCCCGGGTAAACCGGCAGCGCGATCACCTCATCCTGCCCCGTCGCCAAGGGATGCCCTGCGCCCTGCCATGCGGCGATGCCACCATCAAGCACGGCCACCTTGCTGTGCCCGATCAGGCGCAGCAGCCACCACAGGCGCGAGGCGGCCATGCTGCCATCGCTGCCGTCGTAGACCACCACCTGGGTGTCGGGACCGATGCCCCACTGGCCCAGTTTCGCGGCGAAGGCATCGCTGTCCGGCAGCGGGTGACGGCCGTGGCCGCTGCGGGTCAGATCCGACAGGTCCCGATTGAGGTCGGCATACACCGCGCCCGGAACATGCCCCGCCAGATACTGGCCGTTACCCGCCTGCGGATCGGCCAGCGAGGAACGTGCATCGACCACGCGTACGGCGGTACTGGCAGTAGCACGTGCGTCGACCACGCGAACGCCCTCGCCCAATGCAGCGGCCAGGGTGGCGACATCGACCAGGGTGGTCCACGGCGGATCGATCGGCTTCATTGCACTTGCTCCAGGCGGCGACGCAGGTTGTAGAGGATGGCGGCGGTGGCGCCCCAGATGCGCTGGCCGGGCCAGCCATATTCGAGGACGTGGCGGACGCGGCCGCGATGATTGATTTCGACCTGGTGCAGGTTGTCGGCTGCCATCAGGTAATCGAGCGGCACTTCAAACACTTCGGCCACTTCACTGGGCTGTGGCACCGGCACGAAATCCGGATCGACCACGGCCACCACCGGCGTGACCCGGTAGCCGGTGATCGTCACGAAGGGATCGAGATAGCCCAGCGCCTGCACTTGGCCGGGCGCCAATGCGATTTCCTCCTGGCTCTCGCGCAGTGCAGCGGCCAACGCATCGCGGTCATCGGGTTCGGTGCGGCCACCGGGGAAACCGACCTGGCCACCATGGGTACGCAGGGTTTCGGTGCGACGGGTGAGAATGACCTGTGCGCCGTTGGCGCGCGGCACGATGCCGGCCAGTACGGCGGCTTCCACCGGGGGCCCGGGCGGCAGCAGATCGATCAGTTCACTGCGGTTCCAGCCGTCGCCGGCCGGCGGCTCGGCCAGTGGATGCAGCGCGCGCATCAGGCGCTCGTGATCAGCCAGCGAGCCGCGCAGTGATTGCTGCAGCTGTTCACGCAGAGGTTGCACGCGATGCAGGATGCGGCTGCGTTCCTCGTTGCTCATCGACGACCACCGCGCGATCTCATCGATATGCCGCCCGCAGCCGGTGCATTGCCGGTGCGGATCCAGCGTGCACACTCCGATGCAGGGACTTGCGACAACACGTGCCGTTTTTTCCATTGTTTGCACCCGGCAACAGTAGCGCGATCGGGCTGAATTTGCGCGGGGTCAATATGCAGTGCACGGCAGCGTCGCGCTCCGCGCAAACAAAAACGCGCCGGTGGGATCACCGGCGCGTTTCGTTTACCGCTTCGATTTACTTGACGCTGACCAGCTTGATCTCGAACTGCACAGCCACGTTCGGCGGGAACGGGGTGCGCGGGTCGGCACCGTAGGCCTGGTCCGGCGGCAGGGTGACTTCCCACTTCGAGCCAGCCGGCATCTGCAGCAGGGTCTCGCGCATGGCCTTCATTTCGACTTCGCTGACCTTGATCGACGGAATCTGCTGGGCCGGGCGGGCTTCGGTCGGGCGCTGGCCGTACGGGAACGGACCGGCCACTTCCAGCTGCACGGTGCTGGCCTGGGTCGGCTTGGCGCCCTTGCCGGCTTCGATCACGCGGTACTGGACGCCGCTCGGCAGGGACTGCACGCCGGCCTTGGCCTTGTTCGCCGCGATGAACTGATCGCTCTTGGTCTTGTTTTCGGCAGCAGCCTTTTCGTACTCGGCCTTGGCAGCCTGGGCACGGCCCTGCTCGCGCTTCTGGAACGCTTCAACGGCCGGCTTCAGCTGGTCGGCGGTAATCGCCGGCTGCTTCTTGGCGTAGGCGTCCTGCAGACCCTTCACCACCGAGTTGATGTCCAGCTGCTCACCACGACCGGTCAGCTCCGCCAGGTTGTTGCCGTAGTCGTAACCGAAGTAGTAGCTCAGCTTGCCCTTTTCGGACGAGACGTCCTGGGCGAAGGCATTGCCCGTCAGGGCCAGGGCCGCGACGGCGACCGCGATAGAACGCAACTTCATCAAACAGTTCTCCAGGGGTGGTAACTCAGGGACGTTCTGCGCCGCCCTGAGGCGACGGGTTAGGATAACGGGCACAACGTGTAACCGCTACTCACGATGCAGGCTAAGACCCGTCTGCGTTGGCGGAGTTCAATCTCACTTTTTTTTAACGTTTCAGGAGTTTCCCCGTGGCCGATGCCCTGATCGCTGTCGCCGACGACGGCGCCATCCGCACCGTGACCGTCCAGCGCCCGGACAAGCTCAACGCCTTGAATGCCGCGACCCTGCAGGCGCTGACCGAGGCGTTCAGCGCCGCCGCAGCCGACCCGGACGTGCGCGTGGTGGTGCTGACCGGTGCCGGTCCGAAGGCTTTCGTGGCCGGGGCCGACATCGCCGAGATGAACACACTCAGTGCGGTTCAGGGACGTGATTTCTCCCTGCTCGGCCAGGCCCTGATGCGCCAGATCGAGCGTATGCCCAAGCCGGTGATCGCACGCGTGAACGGCTTCGCCCTGGGCGGCGGGCTGGAGCTGGCCATGGCCTGCCACCTGCGCATCGCTGCCGATACGGCCAAGGTCGGGCAGCCGGAGATCAATCTCGGCCTGATTCCCGGCTTCGGCGGCAGTCAACGCCTGCTGCGCCTGTGCGGCCGCGCCGCCACCCTGGAGCTGTGCCTGCTGGGTGCACCGATCAACGCCGCGCGTGCACTGGAACTGGGCATCGTCAACGAGGTGGTGCCCGCCGATGCGCTGGACAACCGTGTACAGGACATCGCGCGCCAGCTGGCACGCTCGGCCCCGCTGGCCCTGCGTGGCCTGCTCGACGCGGTACACGTGGGTGGCGAATGCAGCCTGGAGGCTGGGCTGGAGTACGAAAGCGCGCAGTTCGGCCTGCTGTTCGCCACCGAAGACATGCGCGAAGGCACCAGCGCCTTCCTGCAGCGCCGCCCGCCGGCCTTCCAGAACCGCTGACGCCATGGCATCCCGACCCAACCCCGCGCAGCTGTTCGCCCGGGTCCAGGCAGACGATCTCGATGGCGCCCTGCAGGCCGGTCTCATGGACTACGTCGCCCGTGCCGGCGACGAACAGCTGCTGCCCGGCCACCCGGACCTTCCGCAACGCCTGTGCCAGGCCCAACAGCAGCTGCACGCGGCCTGGGCCGCACGCGAACGCCATCGTGCCCGCGCCGTGCGCCTGGCGCGCCGCGAGGCCGAACGCGATGCGCGACGCACGCCAGCCCCGGCGCCGGACGTGAAGCCCGCCCTGCCCCCGGCCGCCGCCGCGATTCTCGCCCGGGCCAAGGCCCGCGCCACCGGCAAGGAGCAGTAATGGCCGCTGCGAAGAAGACCCCGCGCGCGCCGGCGCGACGCGGTGGCAGCATGCCGCGCGCCGATGTGGTGGAGATGTTCACCCGCCTGCGCGAACTCAATCCGCACCCGAAGACCGAACT
Source organism: Stenotrophomonas sp. STK17_22 (assembly GCF_051983905.1). NCBI lineage: Bacteria > Pseudomonadati > Pseudomonadota > Gammaproteobacteria > Lysobacterales > Lysobacteraceae > Stenotrophomonas > Stenotrophomonas sp. STK17_22. The sequence continues at coordinate 1,523,125 of NZ_CP197010.1, read as the reverse complement.
GGAGTACAGCTCACCGTTCGAACTGCTGGTGGCGGTCGCGCTGTCGGCGCAGGCCACCGACGTGGGCGTCAACAAGGCCACGCGCCGCCTGTTCCCGGTGGCCAATACCCCGGCAAAGATCCTCGCGCTTGGCGAGGACGGGCTGAAGCAGTACATCGCCACCATCGGTCTGTTCAACGCCAAGGCGAAGAACGTGATCGCCACCTGCGCGATCCTGCTGGAGAAGCACGGCGGTGAAGTGCCGCGCGATCGCGATGAACTGGAAGCGCTGCCGGGCGTGGGCCGCAAGACCGCCAACGTGGTGCTTAACACTGCGTTCGGTGAGCCGGTGATGGCGGTGGACACGCATATCTTCCGCGTCTCCAACCGTACCGGCCTGGCCCCGGGCAAGAACGTGCGCGAAGTGGAAGACAAACTGGTGAAGGTGATTCCGGCCGAGTTCCTGCTCGACGCGCATCACTGGCTGATCCTGCACGGACGTTATGTGTGCAAGGCGCGCAAGCCGGATTGCCCGGGCTGCGTGATCGCCGACCTGTGCCGGTTCAAGGAAAAGACCACGGCCGAGGCGTGAACGCGTTCGTGGTGTGACAAAACAAGGACGGCGGGCACAGGGCCCGCCGTCTTTGCTTGTAGACAAGAGTGCTTCAGGACATCAGAACGACAGGTCGCCCCAGACGCCGAACTCCTTGGTCTTGTCGTTCTTCTTGTCGCTGGCGTTGGCCAGGTGCGTGTACTTGTACACGGTCGACAGCTTGAGGTTCTTCATGACCGGGAACTCGACGCCGACGTTCCAGTACTTGTCGCTCAGGGTCGGGTCCAGCGTCTTGCTGACGTCGGTGTCATCGTAACGACCGAACACGTTGATGCCGCCGTCGGTGACGCGCACGCTGCCCCACACCGACCAGCCGCTGGTCTTGTCGGTGGCAACGGTCATCACGTTGTTGAGGTTCTTGGCCTGGAAGTACTCGCCACCGACGCGGAAGTCGCTGCTGGCGTAGGCCACCATCGCGTTGGCGCGGGTGTAGGTGTTCTCGGCGCTCTGGATGTCGGTTTCCTTGCCCAGCTTGCCACTGTAGCCACCGACGGCAACCACGAAGTTCTCGTTCGGGGTATAGGCCGCGCGGCCTTCCACGTCCATGCCCTTGCTGCGGGTCGGGTTCTTGTAACCGGCGCCGGACACGACCGAGACCGCGTAGTTGAAGTTGTTGCCCAGGTTGCCGAAGCCATGCAGACCCCAGTCGGACGAGTTGCCGTACTTCAGGCGATCGGTCAGGGTGTTCTCGACATAACGCATGCCGTAGAACTTCTCGACATACGGAATCCACGGCATGTCGGCGGCACCGACGCGCAGGTTGAAGGCCGGGTCGAAGCTGCCCTGCACGTAGGCCTTCTTGACGAACAGTTCGGTGTTGCCGATGGCCGAGCTGTACTGGAAGTCGGTGGTCAGGTTGGCCGACCAGATGTCGTTGAACTTGTGGTCGACGGTCAGGTAGAAGCGCTTGACGTCCAGACCGGTGCCGCTGGCGGCGGTGTCCTTGCCGTTGCTGGTCTTGTCGATGTTGGTCAGGTCGAAGAACATGCGACCGCCGATCTTGTTGTCATTGACCAGCTTGGCCAGCTTGTCGACGCTGGTCTGGGTCTTCTGTGCACCTTCCAGGGCCTGGGCCTGGGTGATGTTCACTTCGGACTGCGCATCGGACTGTGCCTGCAGCGCCTGCGAATCGTTCTGCAACTGCTGGACCTGGGCCTGCAGGGCAGCGATCTGCGCCTGCAGCTGCTGCAGCTGTGCCTGGGATACGCCCGTGCTGGCGGGAGCTGCGAAGGCGTCGGCGGAAACCAGACCGAGGCTTGCAACGACCGCGGCGGCGAGCAAATGGGAACGCATTTTGGATTTCTCCAGAGGGTTGGAATGGCTTGGGCAGAACGCCACGCCGGCAGGCCGGTCAAGCGTTTTGCGAACATTCCGTTAAAACCATGACAGCCGAATGACAACCTGAGCACCAACCACAGATTTCTTCGTGCGGTCATGCGTACGACTCATTTGCCGCCACATGCTTGTCGATCCCTTGCGGCATATGGCGTCACGTATCAGCGTCCCGGCCCAGGCCGACCGCCGCGCAGCGCTCAACTGCATTGATGGTTTCGTGTGGATGACGCGGCATCACTGCGGAATGCCAGGCCGGGATGGCATTGACGACCACACCGGGCAGTCCATCAGCGACATATAGAACGTGATCGCAACCGGGCCACGTCCGTCTCCGGCGCATGGTCATCACGTTGCCCGCAGCACTCAGAACCTTCACGCCCCTGGCTGTGCGGACGCCGGGCAGCGCTGTAACGGTTGCGTCATACAACGGTCCCTGCGCTGTCATCGAACCGTTATGGAATGTGCGCCGGGCGGGTAACCCCGCATCCCAATCAACCCAGGAGCCACCCCGTGATCCACGCCTTCAAGTCGCGCGTTGCCGTTGCCGTCTTCGCAGCGTCGTCCGTGTTCGCCGCCAACGCCGCTGAAATCACCGGCGCGGGCGCCTCGTTCATCTACCCGGTGATGTCGAAGTGGTCGGCCGACTACAACGCTGCCACCAGCAACAAGGTCAACTACCAGTCGATCGGTTCCGGCGGTGGTATCGCCCAGATCAAGGCCAAGACCGTTGATTTCGGCTCCTCCGATGCTCCGCTGAAGCCGGAAGAACTGGCCGCTGCGGGCCTGGCGCAGTTCCCGTCGGTGATCGGCGGCGTGGTGCCGGTGGTGAACGTGGCCGGCATCGCCCCGGGCGCGCTGAAGCTGGACGGCACCGTGCTGGCCAACATCTTCCTGGGCAAGATCAAGACCTGGAACGACCCGGCCATCGCCGCGCTGAACCCGGGCGTGACCCTGCCGAGCGCCAAGATCACCGTCGTGCACCGCTCGGATGGCTCGGGCACCACCTTCAACTTCGTCAACTACCTGTCCAAGGTCAGCCCGGAGTGGAAGAGCTCGGTCGGTGAAGGCACCTCGGTCCAGTGGCCGGCCGGCATCGGCGGCAAGGGCAACGAAGGCGTTGCCGCTTACGTGAAGCAGATCAAGGGCGGCATCGGCTACGTCGAACTGTCCTATGCGCTGCAGAACAAGCTGTCGTACACCGCGATGAAGAATGCCGCCGGCCGCTTCGTGCAGCCGAGCGACGCGTCGTTCGCCGCCGCTGCTGCCAGCGCCGACTGGGCCAGCGCCAAGGACTTCTACCTGGTGATGACCAACGCCCCGGGCGCCGAGTCCTGGCCGATCACCGCCACCAACTTCATCCTGGTGCACAAGAAGCCGAAGAACGCTGCCAACGGCAAGGCCACCCAGGAGTTCTTCCGCTGGGTCTACAAGAGCGGCGATGCCCAGGCCCGCCAGCTGGACTACGTGCCGCTGCCGGACAGCCTGGTCCGCCAGATCGAGACCTACTGGACGCAGAACCTGAAGTAAGCAAGCGCGTTCCCCCGCAGGAACGGGATCGGCGGGTCCTCTCTCCCCCGCCGATCCCACCCCGGGCGCGAGATCCTCGAGATCTCGCGCCTTTCTCGTTTGCGGCGCACGGGCGTGTAGAGTCGAGCTTGCTCGACTGCTCGCGGCGGGCATCAGTCGAGCAAGCTCGACTCTACGAAGGGCCAAAGGCAGTCGAGCAAGCTCGACGCTGCACGGCCAACCGGCCGTCATATCGGTGCGCAGATCCGGGGCCTCCGGGGCTCTGCGGGATGGGGGCCAACCCCGTGAAACCCTTGTCAGAACGTGATCCAGGACACCTCTGTCATGGTCGTAATACGGCTGTAACAAAAACATCATTTCATAGCCGCATCCGCCGACGCCGTCGGCTCTTCCCCGCTATGGAGTGACCATGAAACTGCACTCGGCCGGCCTTGCCGCCCTTTCCCTGGCCATCGCCCTGGGCCTGTCGGCCTGCGGTGGCGACAAGCAGGCCGCGCAGCAGCCGGCTGCCGACGGTGCCGCCGCCCCGGCCGCTGCCGGTGCCAAGGTGACCGCCGAAGTGTCCGGCGCGGGCGCGTCCTTCATCTTCCCGCTGGTCTCCAAGTGGTCGGCTGACTACAACGCCAGCACCGGCGCCAAGATCAACTACCAGTCGATCGGCTCCGGTGGCGGTATCGCCCAGATCAAGGCCGGCACCGTCGACTTCGGCTCCTCCGACAAGCCGCTGAGCAGCGAAGAGCTGGCCCAGGCCGGCCTGGCCCAGTTCCCGTCCGCCATCGGCGGCGTGGTGCCGGTGGTCAACATCGAAGGCCTGGAAACCGGCAAGCTGCGCCTGAGCGGCGCCCTGCTGGCCGACATCTTCCTGGGCAAGGTCAAGACCTGGAACGACCCGGCCATCGTCGCCGCCAACCCGGGCGTGAAGCTGCCGGACGGCAAGATCACCCTGGTCCACCGTTCGGACGGTTCGGGCACCACCTTCAACTTCTCCAACTACCTGTCCAAGGTCAGCCCGGAGTGGAAGAGCAAGGTCGGCGAAGGCACCTCGGTGCAGTGGCCGGACGGCGTCGGTGGCAAGGGCAATGAAGGCGTCGCTTCCTACGTGAAGCAGATCAAGGGCTCGATCGGCTACGTCGAACTGGCTTACGCGCTGCAGAACGGCATGCCGTACACCGCCATGCAGAACGCGGCCGGGAACTGGGTCGAGCCGAGCGCGGAAACCTTCGCCGCCGCGGCCGCCAGCGCCGACTGGGCCAGCGCCAAGGACTTCAACCTGGTCATCACCAACGCTCCGGGCGAGCAGGCGTGGCCGATCACCGCCACCAACTTCATGCTGATGCAGAAGCAGCCGAAGGATGCCAAGCGCAACCAGGACACCCTGGCCTTCTTCAAGTGGGCCTTCGAAAACGGCCAGGCCCAGGCCAACGAGCTGCACTACGTGCCGCTGCCGGCCGAACTGGTCAAGCAGATCGAGGCCTACTGGGCGACCGACCTGAAGTGATGGACACGACGGTGCCCGCCCCGCGCGGGCACCGCCTCTTCCACGCCGTGCCGCCCCGCCCCTTCCTGGCCCTGCCGTCCCCATGAATGCCATCGCCCAGCCTGTAGCCGCCCCGTCCACGCGTGATGCGCGTGATGCCCGCAACGACAAACTGTTCCGATGGGTGCTGGTCGGCACCGTCATCTTCGTCCTGATCGCCCTGGCCTGCGCCGCGCTGTCGATGCTGTGGGGCGGCCGCCATGCCCTGCAGATGCAGGGCCTGAGCTTCTTCTTCTCCGCCGACTGGAATCCGGTCGAAAACAAGTTCGGTGCGCTCGCCCCGATCTACGGCACCCTGGTCACCGCCGTCATCGCGATGGTCATCGCCGTGCCGGTCAGCTTCGGTATCGCCTTCTTCCTCACCGAAGTCGCGCCGCGCTGGCTGCGTGGCCCGGTCGGTACCGCCATCGAACTGCTGGCCGGCATTCCCTCGATCATCTACGGCATGTGGGGCCTGTTCGTGCTGGTGCCGGTGATGACCGAGTACGTCACCCCGTTCCTCAACGAGACCCTGGGCGAATGGCCGATCATCGGCCCGATGTTCCAGGGCCCGCCGCTGGGCATCGGCATGCTCACCGCCGGTTTCGTGCTGGCCATCATGGTCATTCCATTCATCTCCTCGGTGATGCGCGAAGTGTTCCTGACCGTACCCACCCGCCTGAAGGAGTCGGCGTACGCGCTGGGCTCCACCAAGTGGGAAGTGAGCTGGGACATCGTGCTGCCCTACACCCGCTCGGCGGTGATCGGTGGCATCTTCCTCGGCCTCGGCCGCGCCTTGGGCGAGACGATGGCGGTGGCCTTCGTGATCGGCAACAGCGTGCGCCTGTCGCCGTCGCTGCTGGAACCGGGCACCACCATCGCCGCGCTGATCGCCAACGATTTCGGCGAAGCCACTGAAACCTACCGCTCGGCCCTGCTGCTGCTCGGCTTCGTCCTCTTCATCGTCACCTTCGTGGTGCTGGCCATCGCCCGCCTGATGCTGATGCGCCTGTCCCGCAAGGAGGGCAACTGATGTCCACCACCGCTGATTCGCTGTACCTGCGCCGTCGCATCGGCAATGTCGTTGCGATCACCGCCTCCTGCGCCACCGCCCTGTTCGGCCTGTTCTTCCTGGGCTGGATCCTGTTCACCCTGGCCTCCAAGGGCCTGGCCGGCATCAACTGGGATCTGTTCACCAAGATGACGCCGCCGCCGATGCAGGAAGGCGGTCTCGCCAACGCCTTCTTCGGCAGTGCGGTGATGTGTGCGCTGGCGATCGGCATCGGCACCCCGCTGGGCGTGCTGGCCGGCACCTGGCTGGCCGAGTACGGCAACGCCCGCAAGGCCGGCACCGTGGTCCGCTTCGTCAACGACATCCTGCTGTCGGCCCCATCCATCGTGCTTGGCCTGTTCGTCTACACGCTGTACGTGATGCAGACCGGCGGCAACTTCTCGGCGTTCGCCGGTGCACTGTCGCTGGCCTTCATCGTGCTGCCGGTGGTGGTGCGCACCACCGACGAGATGCTGCGCCTGGTGCCCTCGCAGATGCGTGAGGCAGCCCTGTCGCTGGGTATCCCGCAGTGGAAGGTGATCGTGCAGGTGCTGTACCGCAGTGCCTCGGCCGGCATCATCACCGGCATCCTGCTGGCGCTGGCCCGCATCTCCGGCGAGACCGCGCCGCTGCTGTTCACTGCCTTCGGCAACCAGTACTGGAACAACAACATCTTCCAGCCGATGGCCTCGGTGCCGGTGGTGATGAACCAGTTCGCCGGCAGTCCGTATGAATCCTGGCAGGTGCTGGCCTGGGCCGGTGCCCTGGTGCTGACTGTCTTCGTGTTGCTGGTCAGCCTTGCCGCCCGCGGCATCCTGCTGCGCAACCGTATCTCCCATGACTGACCTTTCCGTGGATAACGCCATGAACGACCTTTCCAACGCCGTGCCGATGCAGCGCATCGCCGTGCCGTCCTCGCACGAGAGCCTGCACACGCCGTCGCCGGTGAAGCTGGCTGCGCGTGGACTGGACTTCTACTACGACAAGTTCCATGCCCTGAAGGGCATCAACCTGGAGATCCCGGAAAAGCGCGTGACCGCGCTGATCGGTCCCTCCGGCTGCGGCAAGTCGACCCTGCTGCGCATCTTCAACCGCATCTACGCGCTGTACCCGAAGCTGGAGGCGCGTGGTGAAGTGCTGCTGGACGGCGAGAACATCCTGTCGCCGAAGTACCCGATGAACCGCCTGCGCAGCAAGGTCGGCATGGTGTTCCAGAAGCCGGTGCCGTTCCCGATGACCATCTTCGAGAACGTGGCCTACGGCATCCGCCACCACGAGAAGCTGAGCAAGGCCGACATGGCCGACCGCGTCGAGCAGGCGCTGCGCCAGGGCGCACTGTGGGACGAAGTGAAGGACAAGCTGGGGCAGAGCGCACTGGGCCTGTCCGGTGGCCAGCAGCAGCGCCTGTGCATCGCCCGTGCCGTGGCCCTGCGCCCGTCGGTGCTGCTGCTGGACGAGCCGACCTCGGCGCTGGATCCGATCTCGACCAGCCGCATCGAGCAGCTGGTGGAAGAGCTCAAGCACGAGTACACCATCGTCATCGTCACCCACAACATGCAGCAGGCCGCGCGCGTGTCCGACTACACCGCCTTCATGTACCTGGGCGACCTGATCGAGCACGACCGCACCGAAGTGATCTTCTCGCAGCCGTCGCAGCGGCAGACCGAGGATTACATCACCGGTCGCTTCGGCTGAAACGTCAGTCGACAGACAGACAATGTCAGTCGAGCATGGCTCGACTCTACAAATCACGCCAGCCAGGCATGGCCTGGCTCTACCCGGATTGCAGACCATGAATCTTCCCAACGACCACATCGTCAAGAGCTACGACGAAGAACAGCAGCGGCTGGTGGCCGAAATCGTGCGCATGGGCGAGATGGCCGTCGCTCAGCTCGAAGCGGCGATGGACGTGATCGAGAAGCGCGACGAGAACGCCGCCCATCGCATCATCGCCAACGACGAAGCGATCGATGCGCTGGAGCAGCAGATCAGCCATGACGTGATGCGCCTGGCGCTGCGTGGGCCGATGGCGCGCGACCTGCGCGAGATCCTGGCCGGCCTGCGCATCCCGGCCGACATCGAGCGCATCGGCGACTATGCGGCCAACGTTGCCAAGCGTTCGATCGCGCTGGGCAAAGTGCCGCCGCTGCCACAGATCCAGGGCCTGCGGGCGCTGGGTCGCCTGGCCGCGCAGCAGGTGCGCCGCGCCATTGCCGCCTACCGCGACAACGATGCCGACGCTGCGCTGGCGCTGCGCGAGGACGACGCCCGCCTGGACGCGCAGTACACCGCGCTGTTCCGCGAGCTGCTGACCTACATGATGGAAGACCCGCGCAACATCACCCCGTGCACCCATCTGTTGTTCATGGCCAAGAACCTGGAGCGCGTGGGCGACCACGCCACCAACATCGCCGAGAACGTGTGGTTCCTGGTGCACGGTGAGCAGCCGCTGCCGCCGCGTGAAAAGCGCGACGAGACCTCCAGCACCGGCCAGCCCTGACGCTGCACTGCAACACCGGAGTCGACTCCACGGTGGCCGCTGTCCTGGTGACAGCGGCCCTTTTGTTTTTGGGCGTTCCGGCCACCGGTCTCCCCCTCTGTAACAAATCTCACGAAAATTTGAGTTCTTGGCGAGGATTCGTTGAGTAGGATCGCTGCACCATCGATTCACCCCGGGCACCTGCCCTCCACCTAGGAGTAAGACCGATGAGCAGTTCCAACAAGACCCTGTCCCTGCTGACCGCTACGGCCCTGGCCGCCGGCCTGGGCATGACCGCCAGTGCCTCGGCCCTGAGCATGAGCGACCTGGCCCAGGGCTACCTGGTGGCTGGCCAGGCGGCAAAGGCTGCCGATACCAAGCACGCCGAAGGCAAGTGCGGCGCCGACGGCAAGACCGCTGAAGGCAAGTGCGGCGGTGACAAGGGCAAGGCTGCCGAAGGCAAGTGTGGCGAAGGCAAGTGCGGTGCCGACAAGGGCAAGGCTGCTGGTGCAGCCGCTGCCAAGACAGGCGACAAGAAGTCGGCTGAAGGCAAGTGCGGCGAAGGCAAGTGCGGTGGCAAGCACTGACGTCCGCGCCAGCCTCGTCCACCCGCGGTCGCCGCTTCGTGCGGCGGCCGCCGGGTTGGGCCTGCGCCGGGCGCTGCTACAGGACCTGCGTGACGCCCCGGCAGGCGACTTCGATTTCCTCGAATGCGCGCCGGAGAACTGGATCCATGTGGGTGGTCCCGCCGGGGATGCACTGGCCGAACTGGCGCAGCGCCATCCGTTGAGCTGCCACGGCCTGTCGTTGTCGCTGGGCGGCAGCGCGCCGCTGGATACGCAGCTGCTGGAACAGGTCGGCCAGTTCCTGGAAAAGTACCGCGTGCCGCTGTACAGCGAGCACCTGAGCTACTGCAGCGATGACGGTCACCTGTACGACCTGCTGCCGATTCCGTTCACCGACGAAGCCGTGCGCCACACTGCGGCACGCATCGCTCACGTGCAGGATCTGCTGGGCCGCCGCATTGCAGTGGAGAACGTGTCCTATTACCTGGCACCGGAACCGGCGATGGACGAACTGGCCTTCACCAATGCGGTGCTTGCCGAAGCCGACTGCGATCTGCTGCTGGACGTCAACAACGTCTACGTCAACGCCTGCAACCACGGCTACGATGCCGACACCTTCATCGCCGGGCTGCCCGCAGAGCGCGTCGTCTGCCTGCACGTGGCCGGGCACCTGGACGAGGCGCCGGACCTGAAGATCGATACCCATGGCAGCGCGGTGATCGACCCGGTCTGGGAGCTGCTGGCGCGTACCTACGCGCGCATCGGCCCACGCCCCACCCTGCTCGAGCGCGATTTCAACTTCCCCCCATACGCCGAGCTGCAGGGCGAACTGCAGACCATCCGCCGCCTGCAGGCGACGCACGGGGGGACCGCACATGACTGACGCTCGCGGCACCCTGCGCGCGCAGCAGCATGCGTTCACTGCCCATCTGCGCGATCCGCAGGGCGTGCCACCGCCGGCTGGGTTGGAGGCACGCCGGGTCACGGTGTACCAACGGCTGCTGTTCAACAATCTGCTCGGCCTGTTGAGCAACGGCTTCCCGGTCTGCGTGCGCCTGCTCGGCGAGCCCGCCTGGAGCGACCTGGTGCGCCACTACTTCGCCACCCATCGCTGCCAGACACCGCTGTTCACCGAACTGGCCGCCGAATTCGTGCAGTGGCTGCGGGCACAGCCGCAGCTGCCGCACCCGGCGTTGGCCGAACTCGCTCATTACGAGTGGGTGGAGACCGCGCTGTACCAGTTGCAGGCCGAGCCGCTGCCGGCACCCGGCGACATCGATCCGCTGCAGGTACCGCTGCAGCGCTCACCCCTGGCGTGGCCGCTGCTGTACCAGTGGCCGGTGCATCGACTCGGTGCCGAGGATGCGCCAATTCAGCCGCCGGCGGAACCGACCGGCCTGCTGGTCCGCCGCGAGGCCGATGGCGAAGTGCGCTTCGCCGTGCTCAGCCCGCTGGCGGTATACCTGCTGTCCAGCGTCGGCGAACGACCCGGCCTCGATGGACATGCCTATCTGCGGCAATTGGCCGCTGCGAACGGCCTGGCTGAGGAGGCGCTGGCCGGGCCCGGTGCCGCGCTGCTGCAGCAGTTCCTGCAGGCCGGCGTGATCGGCCCGCTCACAGTCCCTGGCTGACGCCCTTTCCCCCACGGAGAACCACCGATGAACCTTCCGACCCTGGCCGCCACGCGTGGCCAGCTGGACCGTCTCGCCCCCTGGTTGGCCCCGCTCGGCCTGCGCCTGCTGCTGGCCTGGGAATACTTCGAATCCGGCCGCGAAAAGCTGCACGGCCAGAACTGGTTCGCCGACCTGCAGGACGCTTTCCCGTTCCCGTTCGACCAGCTGCCGGCCGCGCTGAACTGGCAGCTTGCGACCTGGTTCGAACTGCTCGGCGCGGCCTGCCTGTTGTTCGGTTTCGGCACCCGTTTCGCCGCCGCCAGCCTGCTGGTGCTGACCGTAGTGGCTACCTATGCGGTGCATTGGCCGATGGAGTGGAACTCGCTGGCCGACCTGGCCATGGGCTACGCGATCACTGACCAGGGCTTCGGCAACTTCAAGCTGCCAGTACTGTTCATGGCGATGCTGCTGCCGCTGATCTTCACCGGCGCCGGCAGGCTGAGCGTGGATGCGTGGTTGGCGCGGTGGTCTCCCTCGGCCACGCCTGCACGGCCAGCAGTCCGGTAATCGCCAAACCTGGTCGGCGCACCGTGTGCCAACCAAGGTTGGCACCTACCGGAATCCTGAGCGCGCGGTGTCCCGGTAGGTGTCGACCTTGGTCGACACACGCCCGCGCAGGGAACGCATGCACCGAAGGCTGGCCGGGCGCTCAGGGTCGCTCTGCTAGAATTCACGCATGACTGACCCCACCCCCGCACCTGCCGCCGCTCCCGATTCCGCAGTCCCCCAGGCGCAGCGCGCGATGTCACAACGCTTCCGCGGCTTCCTGCCGGTGGTGGTGGACGTGGAAACCGGCGGCTTCGACAGCCAGCGCAACGCACTGCTGGAAATCGCCGCCGTGCCGATCGAGATGGACGAGAACGGCCTGCTCTACCCCGGCCAGACCGCCAGCGCCCACGTGGTGCCGGCCGAGGGCCTGGAGATCGACCCGAAATCACTGGAAGTGACCGGCATCATCCTCGACCATCCGTTCCGGCTGGCCAAGGAAGAGAAGGCCGCGCTGGACCACATCTTCACCCCGGTGCGTGCGGCGATGAAGAAATACGGCTGCCAGCGCGCGATCCTGGTCGGCCACAACGCCCATTTCGACTTGGGCTTCGTCAACGCAGCGGTGGCGCGGACCGGCCACAAGCGCAACCCGTTCCATCCGTTCAGCGTGTTCGACACGGTCACCCTGGCCGGCATCGCCTACGGACAGACCGTGCTGGCGCGTGCGGCCACCGCCGCCGGGCTGGGCTGGGATGCCAACGAGGCACACAGCGCGGTGTACGACACCGAGCAGACCGCGCGGTTGTTCTGCACCATCGCCAACGCCTGGCCGCGGTAAGCCAGCCAACGGCGCAACCGCATCCACGCAGTGCGGACCAACGGTCCGCACCCACCACTCACCGGACGGTAGATCCACGCCATGCGTGGATGCGATCAACCAATACTCGTTCGGTCGCGGCCGTCGCTCTTGGCGCGGTACAACGCGCGGTCTGCGCGCTGGTACAGCAGTGCCGGGGTGCGGTCGTCGGCATCCAGCTCCACCAGCCCTGCGCTGAAGGTCACGCGCAGGCCGTCCACGCCGGCCCAGTCGGGGTGGTCATGGAACAGGCCGCGCAGGCGCGCGCACAGCTGTGCGGCTTCCTCCAGGCGGGTGTCGTTGAGCAGCAGCGCAAACTCTTCGCCACCGGTCCGCGCCGGCAGGTCCGAATCGCGGCTGGCGGCGGCGATCAACCGCGCCACCTGCACCAGCACCGCATCACCGATGCTGTGGCTGTGGCGGTCGTTGACGTCCTTGAAGTGGTCGATATCCAGCACCACCAGGCACAGCGGATGACCGCTGCGCTGCGAACGCGCGAAGTCACGCGCCAGCGTTTCATCGAAGGCACGGCGGTTGGCCAGGCCAGTCAGTGCATCCTCGCGGGCCTGCCGTTCGAATGCCTCGGCCTGGCGTGCGAGGCGCTCGGCCAGTTCGGTCTTTTCCTGGTTCAGCGCCTGCAGGTGCACGGTCTTGGCCTGCAGGTCGAAGGTCGCCTCGTCCACGCGCCGTGCCAGGCGCAGGTTGCTGGCCTTCAGCTGCTGCAGCAGCAGCCGGTACAGCGCCACCAGCCCGGCCAGCAGCAACAGGCCACCCAGCAACTGCACGCTGCGTCGCTGCCACCAGAACGGCTCCACGGTGAAGCTCCATACCGCTTCCTGCTGGCCCCAGCTGCCACTCGGATGGGCAGCGGCCACGTGCAGGGTGTAGTCGCCCGGCGGCAGGCCGACGAACTCCACGCTGCGCTGCGGGCCGCGTTCGACCCACCCCGTATCCAGGCCGTCCAACCGCGTGCGGTAGCGGATCCGGTCAGACATCAGGTAGCTCAGGCCGACATAACTCACCGCCAAGCGCCGGCCGCCGGGAATGTAGTTGCGGTCCGGGCCTTCCCAATGCACCGGGGCGCCATCCACCTGCACGCTTTCAATCGCTGCCGGCGGTGAAAGACGCTCGCGGAAACGCTGCAGGCGTTGCGGATCGACGGTGCTCAGGCCTCCGGCGGTGACCACCCAGAACGTGCCGTCCTGGCGCAGGATCGCCGATGGCCCGGAGCTGCCGTTGGCCTGCGCATTGGCCATGCCGTCAATCTCGTTGTAGCGCTCCACCACCACCCGGGGTGCGCGGCCATCGGCCACGGCGTTGAGGGTGCCCATGTCGGTGCGCAGCACGCCGCGGTTGCTGCTGATCCACACGTTGCCAAGGCGATCCGGCACCAGTTGGAACACCGCATCCACCGGCATGCCCTGCTCCAGCCCCACCCGTGCAAGCGTGCCGTTGCGCCAGCGGTACAGGCCGCGATCGCTGCTGATCCACATCGCGTCACCCAGCTGATGGAAGCCGAACACGCTGCGGCCACCGCCCATCGGCGCGAGGTCGATCGACTGCACGTGGTCGCCGCGCAGTACGCGGATGCCCTCGATGGTGCCGATCCACAGGTTGCCCTGGTGATCGTGCTCAAGCGCGGTGATCAGGCCGCTGGGCATGCCCGCAACGCTTGATACCTGCACGCGGTCGCCGTCGATGCGGACCACGCCCTTCTGGGTGCCGGCCCAGACCACGCCCTGCGGGTCCACGCTGATCGCGCGGATGTTGCCGCCCGGCATGCCATCGGCGGCGGCATAGTTGTGCCGCAGCCGGCCATCGGGGCCAAGACGGTAGACGCCATCACCGAACGTTCCGACCCACAGGTCACCGTCCGGACCCTGCGCCAGGCTGAGCACCGAAGGTGCCTTGCCGCCGCGGTTGTGCAGCGGCATCGCGCGGAAGCGGCCATCAGCAGTCTGCAGGTCGAGGCCGCTGGCACTGCCGACCCACAGCTGGCGATCGCGGTCCTCGAACACGGTGCGCACATAGTCGCCACTGAGGCCATCGCGCTCGGTGTAGCTGCTGAACAGTGTTTCGCGCAGGCGGTACAGGCCACCGTTGGCACCCACCCAGATGCTGCCCTCGGCATCCTCGCGCAGGCTGACCACGCGCCCACCCGGCAGGTTCAGGCCCGCCGGCAGGCGCTCCAGGCCATGCGCTGAGATCCGCAGCAGGCCCTGGTTCTCGGTGCCCAGCCACAGGTCACCATGGCGATCCTGCAGCATCGAGGTCAGGTGCAGCTGCCCCGGCAGGCGGTGCATCAGCACCAGCTGATCATCCTCCACCCGGTACAGGCGCTCGCCGGCGACGATCCACAGCGCGCCATCCGGAGCGCGGTACGGCCACGACAGGCCACTGCCGGCGCCCAGCCCCCAAGTCGCTGGCGCGCGCTTGAGCACGCCATCGTTGTCGCGCAGCACCAGTCCATCCAACGTGCCGGCCCAGACCCGGTCCTGCGCATCGACCACCAGCTTGGTGAAGCTCATCGCCATCGGCAGGTCGGCGGCCGGAGCGTGGTAGACGATGCCGGTGTCCGGCGTCAGATAGCCGATGCCCTTGCCTTCATACAGCAGCCACAGGCGGCCCTGGCTGTCCATCTGCATGGACTGGATCAGGACCTGCGGGGTATCGGCCTGGTGCTCCCATACACGCCACTGGCCATCGTTGCCGCGATGGCTGACATTGCCCCGCGAATCACTGATCCACAGCCCACCCTGGCGGTCGACGAACAGCGCGCCGATGCCGTTGTCGCGCAGGCCCGGGCGGGTACTGCGGTCGAACACGGTGAAATCCAGCCCGTTGTAACGCACCAGGCCTTCCCAGGTGGCGAACCAGAGGTGGCCTTCGGGGGTCTGCGCGATGTCGCGCAGCGAGTTGTGCGGCAGGCCGTTGCGCGACGTCCATACATCAATGGCGTAGTCGCGCAGTGGCGGAGCCCCCTCCTGCGCTGCCACCGGCAGTGCAAGGGCCAGCAGCAGCCACAGCAGGCCCTGTCGCAGCCATCGACCGATATCTGATCCGCAGCGCTCCACCCAGCGCCCGATGTCCCCCTGTCCGGCCATCAGTGCAGCGGCGGCGGCCAGGCAGGGCTGCCGGGCCTGGCAGCATGCGGGAACTGCCGGGCAGCGCGGGACGGCATGCCGGCGGGGACGGGCTGGCTCATCGGGGGGGAACTGGGAAGATGCGCAGATGATAGGCCAAACCCGGCCCACGGCGTCACCATCGCCAGCCGCGAACGCTCAGCCCGCGCGGCCCGGCGGCGTCACCTGTGCACTGGCCGGCCACTGCACTACCGCCTCCAGCCCGCCTTCGACGCGGTTGCGCAGCCACAGCCGCGCCCCGTCTTTCTCAGCCAGGGCGCGGGCGATGGTCAGGCCCAGACCGGCGCCGCCGGTTTCGCGCGAACGCGAGGTTTCCACCCGCACGAACGGGTCGAACACGGCTTCCAGCTGATCCTCGGCCAGGCCCGGGCCGTCATCGGCCACCACCACGGTGATCGCGCCACCACTACGCTCGACCCGTACCCGCACCCGGTAGGCATACATCACCGCGTTGTCCACCAGGTTGGAAAACAGGCGATGCATGGCCAGCGGACGCAACATCAACACCGCTCCGCTGCCACCTTCAAAGACGACATCCCCGCCGCCCTCGGCCGTGTCTTCAACGATGCTCTCCAGCAGCGAATCCAGGTCCAGTGCGGCGCGCTGCTCGGCGCTCTCCGCGCTGCGCGCCAGCTCCAGGCCTTCGCGCACCAACGCCTGCATCGCGGCCAGATCGCCGATCAGGCGCTCGCGCAGCACCTCGTCGCTGACATTCTCCAGGCGCAGGCGCAGCCGGGTCAGCGGGGTCTGCAGGTCATGGGTGATCGCCGCCAGCATCTGCGTGCGCTCGGCCAGGTGCCGCTGCAGGCGATGCTGCATGGCGTTGAAGGCTTCGGCGGCGCGCTGCACTTCGCGCGGGCCGCGCAGCGGCAGTGGATCGCGCTGCAGGTCGTCGCCCAGGTCTTCGGCGGCTGCGGCCAGTTCCTGCAGCGGCGCGCTGGCCATGCGCGCGACGATATAGGCCAGCACCGCGATCGCCAGCACCAGCAGGGTCAGGAACCACGGGTCCACGGCGAGGATGCCGTTGTGTGCCACCGCCGGCGAATCCAGCGCCAGCTTCAGCAGCGTGCCGTCGTTGAGGGTCACGTCGACCGCACGGCACTTGGGCGGGATGAACGCCGGATCACGTTCGCGCGGATGCTTGCGATGCCCCGGTGGCGGCGGGGGCAGCAGGTCCTGCAGCTTGGGAATGCAGGAGCGGAACGAAGCGAAGTGCACATGCGCGCGTGCGACCGGGCCGGGCCGGTCATCGAGTACTTCCATCAACGCGGTATCGGCCCGCCCCAGGCGTGCGCCGGGTTGCAGCGCACGTACGCTCGGCCCACCGATTTCGAGCAGGCGCTCGCGCAGTTCGGGGTTGCCGTCGAGCAGGTTGACGTAGCCCTGGAGGCGGTCGGCGATGCGGTTCAGGTTCTGCCGCTCGAACTCCTGCTGGCGTTTGGAGGTAGCCAGCATGGTCGCGCCGATCGCGGCCACGCTCATGCCCAGCAGCAGGATCACGAACAACCGCCCGACCATCGAGGACAGGAAATGGCGCAGGCGCTTCATCGCGGCTTATTCCAGGTTCACCGAGGAGGCCAGTACATAGCCTTCGTTGCGAACGGTCTTGATCAGTCCGTCAGGGCCACCGTCGTCGCCCAGCTTGTTGCGCAGCCGGCTGACCTGCAGATCGATGGCGCGGTCCTGTGCCTCGTAGTTGCGGCCGCTGCTGAGCGCGACCAGCTGCTCGCGCGACAGCACCTTGTTGGCGTGGGCGATGAACACCCGCAGCAGGCGGAACTCGGCGCCGGACAGCACCACCACGCGATCGTCCGGGTCCACCAGGTGGCGATGCTCCAGATCGAACACCCAGCGCGAGAAGCGCGCACGGCGCACCGCCAGCGGCTCCAGGTTCGCCGGCAGCGCCTCGGTCCGGCGCAGCACGTTGCGGATGCGTGCCAGCAGCTCGCGCGGTTCGAACGGCTTGGCCAGGTAGTCGTCCGCGCCCATTTCCAGGCCCAGCACGCGGTCGATCGGCTCGGCACGCGCGGTCAGCATGATCACCGGCGTGTTCGAACGCGCGCGCAGATCGCGGCACAGGGTCAGGCCATCCTCGCGCGGCAGGTTGAGGTCGAGCACGATCAGGTCCACGTGTTCGCGGTCCAGCAGCTGGCGCATGGCGGTGCCGTCTGCGGCCGTGCTCACCTGGTAGCCGGCCCGGCCGAGCTGTTCGGCCAGCAGGGTGCGGATGTCGTTGTCGTCGTCGACGATCAGCAGTCGATGCATCGTGTTTTCAGTCTCCATGTCGCGATCATCCCGTGTCGGCAGCTGAACCGCATCCGGGGCAATGCGTACCAGTGTATCCAGCCATGGGCGGGATACCTGTGGTTACGCGTATTCACCGACAGTGTTACATAGAGACATACCCCGAGGATTGAGCCGCCCATCGCCCGGTCTTCACAATGCCCACCAACGCCGCCACCGCGGCCCCGAGAGTGAAGCCACGACGTGACGTTCCGCCTGCTGCCCGCGACCCGCCGGGGTCGCCTGATACTGATCGCCCTGCTCGCCCTTGCCGTTGCCGCAGCCGCCTGGTGGCTGCTGCGCAAGCCCGCCGCCCCGGCGGTGGCGACCACGCCCGTCAGCCGTGGTGACATCGAGCAGACGGTGGACGCCACCGGCGTGATCGACGCCTACAAGCTGGTCAGCGTCGGTGCCCAGGCCTCGGGCCAGATCAAATCGCTGAAGGTGCAGCTGGGCGACACCGTGAAGGAAGGCGACCTGATCGCCGAGATCGACGCCACCACCCAGCAGAACCAGGTGCTCAATGCGCAGGCCTCGCTGGACCAGGTCACCGCCCAGCGCGCCGTGCAGCAGGCCACCCTGCGCCAGGCCGAACTGGAATTCGCGCGCCAGCAGCAGATGCTGGCCGCCGAGGCCACCTCGCGCCAGGAATACGATGCCGCCGAGGCGCAGCTGAAGACCGCCCGCGCCCAGCTGCAGTCCTACGAGGCGCAGATCAAGGGCCGCGAAACCGAGCTGGGCACCGCCCGCGCCAACCTGGCCTACACCCGCATTACCGCGCCGATGGACGGCACCGTGGTGGCGGTGGTGGCCGAGGAAGGTCGCACCGTGAACGCCAACCAGACCGCACCGACCATCGTCATGCTGGCACGGCTGGACGTGGTCACGGTCAATGCCGAGATCTCCGAGGCCGACGTGGTCAAGATCAAGGCCGGCATGCCGGTGTACTTCACCACGCTGGGCGATCCGGACCGCAAGTACCACGCCACGCTGCGCCAGATCAATCCGGCGCCGGCCTCGATCGCCAACGAGAGTTCGTCCAGTTCCAGCAGTTCGTCCAGTTCCAGTTCCAGCAGCGCGGTCTACTACAACGCGTTGTTCGACGTGGAGAATCCGGATGGCACCCTGCGCATCGACATGACCGCGCAGGTGTCGGTACTGCTGAAGCAGGCCAAGGGCGTGCTGATGGTGCCGGCGGTGGCACTGGGGCCGAAGCGCCGTGGCGACGAGCGCATGGTGCGGGTGCTGGACGACAAGGGCCAGCCGCAGCCGCGCAAGGTTACCGTGGGCATCAACAACGGCGCCTCGGCCGAGATCCTGTCGGGACTGAAGGAAGGCGAGCGCGTGGTGGTCGGCGAAGCCGGTGCGGCCGGTGCCAGCGCCGGCGGCGGCAACCGCGGCGGCATGCAGATGCGGGTCGGCGGCCCGGGCATGGGGCGCCGATGAGCACGACGGCGCCGCTGCTGCGCCTGCGTGACCTGCGACGCGAATTCCCGGCCGGCGACGATGTGATCGCCGTGCTGCGTGACGTCAACCTCGACATCCACGCCGGTGAGATGGTGGCCATCGTCGGCCAGTCCGGCTCAGGCAAGTCGACGCTGATGAACATCCTCGGCTGCCTCGATCGTCCCACCCGTGGCAGCTACCAGGTGGCCGGCCGCGAAACCGGGAAGATGGAGCCGGACGAGCTGGCCGAACTGCGCCGCGAGCATTTCGGCTTCATCTTCCAGCGCTACCACCTGTTGGGCGACCTCGATGCGCGCGGCAACGTGGAAGTGCCGGCGGTGTACGCCGGCAGCCCCGGCCCGGTGCGCAACGCGCGTGCCGAGCAGCTGCTGCAGCGGCTGGGCCTGAGCGACCGCATGCACCACAAGCCGGGCCAGCTGTCCGGCGGCCAGCAGCAGCGCGTGTCGATCGCCCGTGCCCTGATGAACGGCGGCGAGGTGATCCTGGCCGACGAACCGACCGGCGCGCTCGACACGAAATCCGGTGAGGAAGTGATGGCGATCCTCGGCGAGCTGCACGCCGAAGGCCACACCATCATCATCGTCACCCACGACATGAGCGTGGCCGAACACGCGCAGCGGATCATCGAGATCCGCGACGGCGAGATCATCGCCGACCGCGCCAACCCGAATGCACCGACCTACCGCGCGCAGCGCGAGGCCAGCACCGGCGTCGCCCGTGGCGACAGCTGGCGGGCCGCGCGCGACCGCTTCACCGAAGCATTCCGCATGGCGTTGCTGGCGATGAATGCACATCGGCTGCGCACCTTCCTGACCATGCTCGGCATCATCATCGGCATCGCCTCGGTGGTCTCGGTGGTGGCGCTGGGCAATGGCTCGCAGCAGCAGATCCTGCAGAACATCAGCGCGCTCGGCACCAACACCATCGATGTCTACCCCGGCCGTGGTTTCGGCGACATGCGCTCGGCCCGCGTGCAGACGCTCAAAGCCAGTGATGCCGATGCGCTGGCCCGGCAGAGCTACGTCGACAGCTCCACGCCCAGCGTGTCGACCTCGGTCACCGCGCGTTACCGCAACCAGTCCTCCACCGCCCAGGTCAGCGGCGTCGGCGAGCAGTTCTTCCGGGTCAAGGGCGTGACCCTGCTCAGCGGCAGCTTCTTCGATGCCGATGCGGTGAAGAGCCTCGGCCAGGTGGCGGTGATCGACGAGAACACCCAGACCCAGTTCTTCCCCGATGTCGATCCGATCGGCCAGGTGATCCTGCTCGGCAACGTGCCGGCACGCGTGGTCGGCGTGGCCAAGCGCCAGAGCTTCGGCTTCGGTGGCAGCACCAGCCTGAGCGTGTGGCTGCCGTACACCACGGTGATGTCGCGCATGCTCGGCCAGAGCCACGTGTCCAGCATCACCGTGCGCGTGGACGACGCCACGCCGATGGATGCCGCACAGGAAGCGATCACCCGCCTGTTGACGATGCGCCATGGCACCGAGGACTTCTTCCTCAGCAACAGCGCCGAGATCCGCCAGACCATCGAGCAGACCACGCGCACGATGACCCTGCTGATCGGTGCCATCGCCGCCATCGCGCTGCTGGTCGGCGGCATCGGCGTGATGAACATCATGCTGGTGTCGGTGACCGAGCGTACCCGCGAGATCGGCGTGCGCATGGCCGTCGGTGCACGGCAGAGTGATATCCGCCAGCAGTTCCTGATCGAAGCAGTGCTGGTGTGCCTGCTCGGCGGCGTGCTCGGCATCGGCCTGGCCCTGCTGCTGGGCTCGATGATCGGCCGCTTCGCCAGCGACTTCCAGGTGCTGTTCTCCACCGCCTCGATCGTCGCCGCCTTCGCCTGCTCGACCCTGATCGGCGTTGCGTTCGGCTTCCTGCCCGCGCGTAACGCCGCGCAGCTCGACCCGGTGGAGGCCCTGGCCCGCGAATGAAGATGATGACCCGACTGCCCTTCCCTGCCCCCTCGCGCCTGTTGCTGGCGGGCGCTGTACTGCTCGCCCTGTCCGGCTGCGCATCGATGGGCCGCTATCCGGTGCAGGCCCCCGACGTGGCGGCGACCTACGGTCGTGGCGACGCCGCCCTCAATGCGCCCGCCGACGATCCGCGCAGCAGCCTGGATACTCCGGGCCGCGACATCCGCCAGGACACCTGGTGGACCGGTTTCGGCGATGAACGTCTCGACCGTCTGGTGGCGCAGGCGCTGGCCGCCAACAGCGATCTTGCCGCCGCTGGCCTGGCCGTGCAGCGTTCGCGCCTGCAGGCCGGCCTGGCCAGCAACGCGTTGTGGCCGCAGCCTTCGTCTTCAGGTGTGAGTGGTAGCGCCAGCCGCGCCACCGACCAGGCCGACGACTGGCGCCGCAGCTATTCCACCGGCGTCTCGCTGGGCTGGGAAGTGGACCTGTGGGGCCGCCTGCGCACCCAGCGCGACATCGCCCGCTGGGAAGCCGAGGCCAGCGAGGAAGACCGGCAGAACACCGCGCTGCTGGTGATCAGCGACACCATCAACCAATACTGGAACCTGGCCTATCTCAACCAATCCATCGCCACCGGCCAGGCCAACCTGGAGCGGCTGGAACGTACCCGCGAACTGGTCCAGGCCCGCTTCGACGCCGGTGCGGTATCGCGCCTGGAAGTACGCCAGGCACTGCAGAACCTGCAGTCACAGCGTTCCTCGCAGAGTGCGCTGGAACAGCAGCGGGTGGAGGCGCGCAATGCACTGACCGTGCTGCTGGACGGCACGCCCTGGCCGCAGCAGGACGAACCGCAGGACCTGCTCGGCGCACGCAGCCCCAGCATCGCGGAGGGCCTGCCGACCGACCTGCTCGGTCGCCGTCCCGACCTGCGCGCGGCCGAACTGCGCCTGCGCAACAGCCTGAAGACCATCAAGGTGACCGCTACCCAGTACTACCCGGCGCTGAGCCTGACCGGCAGCCTCGGTTCCAGCGCGACCTCGCTGGGCGATGTGCTGCGCAACCCGGTCGCCACGCTGGGCGCCGGCCTGTCGCTTCCGTTCCTCAACCTGCAGCGCGCGCAGCTGGATACCGATATCGCCGGCACCGCCTACCAGATCGCCGCGACCAATTTCCGCAAGACGCTGTATACCGCGCTCTCGGAAGTGGACAACGCGCTGTCGGCACGCGAGCAGCTGGCGCGCCAGGTGGCGGCCTCGCAGGCTTCGTACGACGAAGCGGTGGAAGTGGAACGGGCGCAGGAAGTGCGCTACCGCGTGGGTGCCACCGACCTGCGCACCTGGCTGGAAGCGCAGCAGACCCGGCGCGATGCCGAGCTGTCGCTGGCGCGCGTGCGCCAGGGCCAGCTGAACAACGACGTCACCTTGTTCAAGGCACTGGGCGGCAGCGCGGGGTGAGGCGGCAAGAGCGCCAACCAAGGTTGGCGACTACCTGGTGGGTGTCGACCTTGGTCGACACAGCCGCTGCTGCCGATCAACCGCGCTGGCGCACGGCCTCGAACAGGCTGACACCGGCCGCGACGGAGACGTTCAGGCTCTCGATCTCGCCCGGCATCGGGATCTTGACCAGGCCATCGCAGTTCTCGCGGGTCAGGCGGCGCAGGCCATCGGCTTCACCGCCCAGCACCAGCGCGATGTTGCCCTTCAGGTCCAGCTGGTACAGCGAGGCGGTGGCTTCGCCGGCCAGGCCGTAGATCCACACGCCCTGCTTCTGCAGGTCCTTCAGGCAGCGCGACAGGTTGGTCACCGCCACCACCGGGATCAGATCGGCGGCACCGGCCGAGGTCTTGCGCACGGTGGCATTGACCGTGGCCGACTTGTCCTTGGGGATGATCACGGCAGTGGCGCCGGCGGCAGCGGCCGAGCGCAGGCAGGCGCCCAGGTTGTGCGGGTCCTGCACCTCGTCCAGCACCAGCAGCAGGGCCTTGCCCTCGGCTGCAGTGACCAGGCCTTCCAGCTCGTTCTCGCTGTAGGTCCGGGCCGCGGCATAGCGTGCGGCCACGCCCTGGTGGCGTACTGAACCGCCCACGCCGTCCAGCGCCTGGCTGTTGACCTTGCGCACGTCGATGCCCTTGCGGCGGGCGTTTTCCTCGATCTCGGTCAGGCGCGGGTTCTTCGCACCGGCCTCGACCAGCACTTCGCGGACGTTCTCGGCGTCGTTCTCGATGGAGGAGGCGACGGCGTTGACGCCGACAATCCACTGGCTGTTCTTGCTCATGCGGGCGGGGACCGGAAAGGGGGTGGCTATGGTAGAGCATCGGCGGGCCGGGCGCTGCGGCCGGCGCTCTGTAGCGCCGAGCCCATGCTCGGCGGGCGGCGGCCGATGAAGCCTGGACCCTGAGCAGCCGAGCGTGGGCTCGGCGCTACAGGCGGGTCATCGGCTGCGCGGCGGCCAGTGCGGGGTGTCGTGGTCCGGATGCTGGTGGGACACGATGGTGGCCAGGAAATCCAGCGCCGCGATGTCTTCCTCGGTGCGCCGCGCCGGCAGGCTGGCCAGGCTGTCGACGAAGGGCAGCTTGCGTTCGACTCCGTACTGGATGGTCGGTGGCAGGCGTTCGGGTTGGTCAAAGGCACCAGCGGCCACGGCCACGCCGTCGGGGGCTTCATAGGTCAACGGGGTACCGCAGTCGGCGCAGAAGCCACGCCGCACCACGTTGGACGACTGGAAATAGCGCGGCTGGCCGCGGGTCCAGCTGAACTGCACGCCGCGCACCGACACCAGCGGCGCATAGTAGGCACCGAAGGCCTTCTGGCACATCCGGCAATGGCAGATCGAGCTGTCGGTCAGCTCGCCTCGCGCCTGGAAGCGAATCGCGCCGCACTGGCAGCCGCCGCTGTATTCGGGTTGGCCCTGCATGCGATGTCTCCTGGTGGTGCCGGCCGCTGGCCGGCAACCCGTCGGTGCCGAGGGTGCCATGGATGCCGGCCAGCGGCCGGCACTACCACGGTCATCAATATTTCTCTTTCTTCCGCTTGGCCGGCTTGCCACGCTCGGGCAGCGGCGGCAGGCCATCGCCCTCGTCTTCGCCCTTGTGCTCGACCAAGCGGAAGTCGATCTTGCGCTCTTCCATGCTGGCCTTCAGCACCAGGATGCGCACGCGGTCGCCCAGCCGGTAGCTGCTGCCACGGCGTTCGCCGGTCAGCGTCTTGCGGGTGGCGTCGAACTTGTAATAGTCCTGCGGCAGCTGGGTCACATGCACCAGGCCCTGCACCTTGGACTCGTCCAGTTCCACGAACAGGCCGAAACTGGTCACGCCGCTGATCACGCCGTCGAACTGGCCGCCCACGTGCTTTTCCATCCACGCCGCGCGGTAACGCTCGTCGACTTCGCGCTCGGCCTCGTCGGCACGACGCTCACGCTCGGAACACTGCAGCGCCAGGGCTGCCATTTCGCGTGCGTTGTAGGTGAACTTATCCAGCGGCTTGCCGGACAACGCATGCTTGATCGCACGGTGTACCAGCAGGTCGGGGTAACGGCGGATCGGCGAGGTGAAATGCGCGTACGCGTCCAGCGCCAGGCCGAAGTGGCCGTGATTTTCCGGGCTATAGATCGCCAGGCTCTGGCTGCGCAGCAGCACCGATTCCAGCAGCGTGGCATCGGGGCGGTCGCGGATCTTCTTCAGCAGCTTGGTGTAGTCACCCGGGCGCACCTTCGACCACGGCGGCAGGCTCAGCTTGAACTCCTTGAGGAATTCCAGCAGGTCGGCGTACTTGGTTTCCGGCGGCTTCTCGTGGATGCGGTACGGCGCCGGCACATGGCGCGACAGCAGGTACCTGGCCGCCTCGACGTTGGCCGCGATCATGCACTCCTCGATCAGCTTGTGCGCGTCGTTGCGCACCAGCATGCCGGCCTGGGTCACTTCACCGCGGTTGTCCAGCACGAAGCGCACTTCACTGCTTTCGAACTCGATGGCACCGCGCTTGGCACGTGCCTTGGACAGCACCTTGTACAGCTGGTGCAGGCGCTGCACCTGCGGCAGCAGGTCGCCCATCCAGGCCTTGGTATCGGCATCGTCCTCGCCCACCGCCTTCCACACCTGGGTGTAGGTCAGGCGCGCATGCGAGTTCATCACCGCCTCGTAGAAGCGCGAATGCGTGACCAGGCCATCGCGGTCGATCTGCATGTCGCAGACAAAGCACATGCGGTCGACCTTCGGCATCAGCGAGCAGATGCCGTTGGACAGCGTCTCCGGCAGCATCGGCACCACGAAGCCCGGGAAGTACACCGAGGTGGCGCGCTTCTGCGCCTCCTCATCCAGCGGCGCGCCGGGGCGCACGTAGTTCGAGACATCGGCGATCGCCACCACCAGGCGGAAACCCTCGGCATTCGGCTCGCAGTACACCGCGTCGTCGAAGTCCTTGGCATCCTCGCCGTCGATGGTGACCAGCGGCGTGCTGCGCAGGTCGACGCGGTCGCCGATCATTGCGGGCTCGACCACCAGCGGCACCGAGGCCGCTTCGTCCAGCACCTCCTGCGGGAACTCGAACGGCAGCTCGTGGCCGTGGATGGCGGTCTCCACCACCAGCGACGCGGTCAGCTTGTCGCCGAGCACGGCGATGATGCGGCCGATCGGCGGACGGCGGCTGTCCGGCGCCTGGGTCAGTTCGCAGACCACCAGCTGGCCGTCGCGTGCACCACCGGTCTGGTCCGGCGGCACCTGCACGTTGCGCTGCACGCGCTTGTCGTCGGGCACCACATAGTTGATGCCCATTTCGATGCTGAAGCGGCCGATCAGGCGGGTCATGCCGCGTTCGAGCACGCGGGCGATGCTGCCTTCGCGACGGCCACGGTGATCGATGCCGGTCACGCGGGCCAACACCTTGTCGCCGTGCATCACCTTGCGCATCTCATACGGCGGCAGGAACAGGTCGTCGCCGCCTTCGACCGGGCGCAGGAAGCCGAACCCTTCCGGGTTGGCGATCACCACGCCGGTGACCAGGTTCAGTGTCTGGATCGGAGCGAAACCGCCCCGGCGGTTCTGCACCAGCTGGCCATCACGGACCATGGCGCCGAGCCGGCGCGACAGCGCCTCGGCCCGGTCCGGCGCGGTCAGGCCCAGGCGCGCGCCCAGTTCTTCGGCGGTCTGCGGCCCTTCGCAGCGCTCCAGCAGGGCCAGGATGGCCTCGCGGCTGGCGATGGGCTGTTCGTATTTCTCGGCTTCGCGGGCGGCATAGGGATCGTCGATCACCTTGCCGGTCGGCGGCAGCTTGCGGCCCGGTGCCGGGCCCGGGGCGTCGGTGCTACGGGCCTTGCGGCCTCGCGGCGGTGCACCGCCGTCATTCAATTCGGGGAACCAGCCCGGCAACGGCTTGCCCGGCTTGGGAGTGCGGGCTGCGCCCGTCTTGGCGCCCTTCTTCGGGGCCTGGCTGCGGGACGTGCTCCCGCCCTTGCTTGGTTTTTTGGTAGTCATCGCCCTACATGGTAGCCGCTGACGGCGTGCAGAACGGGTCAGCGGCCACCTTGAAGGCCTTGCATGAAAAATATTCAGGAAGTCGTTGACAGCCTGCGGATTCATCTTCACAATTGCGCCTCTGGAACGCCCAGGTGGCGGAATTGGTAGACGCACTAGTTTCAGGTACTAGCGGGTAAAACCGTGGAGGTTCGAGTCCTCTCCTGGGCACCAACGAAAAAACTCCTCGCTTCGGCGGGGATTTTTTTTGCCTGCGATCCGGCGCTGGGGTCGGATTCCTTTCCACAGGAAAGGGCTCTGACCTCAACGCGAGCCCCATCGGTTCAGAGCCCGTTTCGCAGGCGAAACATGATCCGACCCCGGATCTACGAAAGGTGTTGACACCCCCGTCACAGCACCCCATAATCTCGCTCCTCGACGCCCAGGTGGCGGAATTGGTAGACGCACTAGTTTCAGGTACTAGCGGGTAAAACCGTGGAGGTTCGAGTCCTCTCCTGGGCACCACGTCGAGAATGAGAAAAACCCGCGAAAGCGGGTTTTTTCATGCCCGGAATGCGGCATCAGAACAACGGCCGCAGCACCAGCTCCAGGCCGAGCAGCAGCAGGAATCCCAGGAAGCAGGCGCGGAACACGCGCGCACTGATCCGCTGCCGGATCACCTGGCCCAGCCACATGCCCAGCAGCGCCGGCACCACCGCCAACGCACTCAGCCCCAGCTGCTGGATGCCGAACGCACCGTGCAGCACCAGGCCGGTGGTCAACGAAATCGTCGACACGGTGAACGCCAGCCCCAGCGCCTGCACCAGCTCCTCGCGCTGCAATCCCAGCGACTGCAGGTACGGCACCGCCGGCATCACGAACACGCCGGTGGCGCCGGTCACCACACCCGACAACGCCCCCACCATCGGCCCCAGCCATCGCTCGCGCCGCTGCGGCACGCGGAACACCGGCGCAAGCAGGGCATAGGCCGCATAAACCACCAGCGCAACGCCCAGCGCAACACGTGACCAGGTGCGATCGACCCGCACCAGCAGCGCTGCCGAACCCAGCGTCACCACCACCACGGCCAGCATCATCGGCCACAGGCGCCGCACGATGTGGCCCAGTGAGGGGCCGGACAACAGCTGCCACGCATTGGTGACGAAGGTGGGGATGAACAGCATCGATGCCGCCGCCACCGGCGACAGCGCGCCACCGAGCAGACCCATCGCCACTGTCGGCAACCCCATGCCGGTCACGCCCTTGACCACACCGGCCAGCACGAACACCACCACCAGCAGCACGTAGAAGTACATCGATTCATTCATGCCTTCATTGGATCGGCCGGCCGCTCGGCGCACAATGCGGTCTTCCCGGCCTCGCCTTCGGCTGATCCGAAGGCGCAGGCGTTGCGATGAGGGCATCACATGCGGATGGATATCGCCGACCTGCGCCTGTTCCTGGCCATTGCCGAGGCGGGCAGCATCACGGCCGGTGCCGCGCAGGCAAACCTGGCACTGGGCTCAGCCAGTGAGCGCCTGCGCACGATCGAAGCCGATGCCGGTACCCCGCTGTTGAACCGGCACCCACGCGGCGTCAGCCTGACCGAAGCC
Organism: Stenotrophomonas sp. STK17_22; assembly: GCF_051983905.1. NCBI lineage: Bacteria > Pseudomonadati > Pseudomonadota > Gammaproteobacteria > Lysobacterales > Lysobacteraceae > Stenotrophomonas > Stenotrophomonas sp. STK17_22. The sequence continues at coordinate 1,495,173 of NZ_CP197010.1, read as the reverse complement.
GGTGCCGCGCTCGCCCACCATGCACGCTTGATCCTGCAGCAGCAGGCACAGCTGCGCGGTGAACTGCAGGCGTTCGCGCACGGTGCGCGCGGCACCCTGCATCTGTATGCCAACACCGCAGCGCTGACCAACTACCTGCCCTCTCGGCTGGCACCGTGGCTGGCCGAACGCCCGCGCCTGCACGTGGAACTGCTGGAGCGCACCAGCCCTGAAGTCGTGCGTGCGATCAGTGCTGGCCAGGCCGAGGCCGGCATCATCAGCGATGCGGTCGACGCTGCCGGCCTGCAGCAGCATGTGGTCGCCGAAGATCCACTGGTGATGCTGCTGCCCGCAGACCACCGATTCGCATCGCAGCGCAGCGTGACCTTCACCGATGTTGCCGGCGAGACCTTCGTCGCACTGGCCGATGGCAATGCACTGCAGACCTACATCGAGGACCAGGCGCGCGACATCGGGCGCCGCCTGGACGTACGCATCCGCATGAAGACCTTCGAAGGCGTATGCATCATGGTCGGCCACGGCATTGGTGTCGGCATCGTGCCGCGGACCATCGCCCGCCAGCATCGGCGCAGCACGCATACCGTCGCCGTACCGCTCGCCGATGCATGGGCACAGCGCCGCCTGTGCGCCTGTTTTGCCGAGTGGGCGCAGTTGTCATCGGCAATGCGCAGCCTGCTGCTTCACCTGGGCGTGCAGCCGCAGAAAAAGGTGTGAAATGTTGTTGACACATCCTCTGCCGTACCGCACAATTCATCTCCTGAGTCGCCCAGGTGGCGGAATTGGTAGACGCACTAGTTTCAGGTACTAGCGGGTAAAACCGTGGAGGTTCGAGTCCTCTCCTGGGCACCATGACTCAAGATGATCAAACCCGCGAAAGCGGGTTTTTTCGTTTCCGGGGTTTGGCGAGCCTGGCATCGCATCTACCGCTGGAACTGTCGTATCTAGCACCACCCGGCAGTCGCCTGCTGCTGCATACCGCCTCCCGGCGCGTCGTTACCAGACCTTGAACGGCCTCCTTTTGGGGCGCATTTCACTTTAGCCGTTCAATTCGTACTTTTCCTAGTCGAGATTTACCCGATTCCTTTTCGGTGGAAGGCAGATTTACAGAAGCCGGTTGCAGGTGTATCGCCACGACCTGACCAGCGCCCTCCCCATTCCCCAAAGGACGCACCCATGCAGCGCAGCATCATCTGCCCTCACTGCCATACCGGCTCGAACCACGGCGTACGCGTATGCGTGGGATGCCAGGCCGAGGTCCACTACGGCGCATCGAAGGAGGCCGTAATGCTGGTCTTTGTTGCCGCCATCATCTGCGGCGCACTGGTCGGCAGCCGATTGCAGGCCACTGCTGGCTGGCTCACATGCGGCGCCGTACTTGTGGCGGGAATGTGGGCCATCACCCGATTGTTCTGCGATCGGGTGGTGTTCAAGCGCGTCTATCGCACGCGCTGAACCTGCGCCGCGGCACGATCCCAACGGCAGGGCCCGTGCGACCCGCGGTGCACAAACAAAAACCCCGCCTTGCGGCGGGGTCAAAATACAGCACGTGTTTCCAGGGAGTTTCAGTGTCCGCCACCGGCGGCTGCACCCGCACCCGCGCCGAACGGCGGCTTGGCCAGCCACAGGAACGCGATGATCGCCAGGAAGATCCAGCCCAGCAGGAAGAAGATGTCGTTGAAGCCCATCTGCGATGCCTGGTGGTTGATCATGTTGTTCAGTACCGCTGCGCCGTGCTGCAGGTCGCCCTGCCCCATCGCCGTGACCTGGTCCTGCATGCCCGGCTGATAGGCCGAGATATGCTCGGTCAGGTCGGCATGGTGCACCTGGGTGCGCCGCGCCCACAGCCACGTCGTCAGCGACGCCGCGAAACTGCCGCCCAGCGTTCGCAGGAACGTGGCCAGGCCGGAGCCCGCCGCGATCTCGCGTCCATCCAGGTCCGACAGCAGGATCTGCAGCACCGGCATGAAGAACAGCGCGACGCCGATGCCCATGATCAGCTGCACACCCGCCACATGGTTGTAGTCCACCTGCAGGTTGAAGTTCGAACGCAGGAAGCTGGTCATCGACAACACAATGAACGCGACCGTGGCCAGCATGCGCATGTCGAAGCGCGAGGCATACTTGCCCACGAACGGGGTCATGATCACCGGCAGGATGCCGATCGGCGCTGTCGCCAGGCCCGCCCAGATCGCGGTGTAGCCCATGTCACGCTGCAACCACTGTGGAATCAGCAACGCCACGCTGAAGAACGCCGCGTAGGCCACCACCATCGCCAGCGTACCGGCGCGGAAGTTGCGATGCCGGAACAGCTTCAGGTCGACGATCGGATCCTTGTCGGTCAGTTCCCAGATCAGGAACACCGTCAGCGTGACCACGGCCACGCACGCCAGCACCACGATCTTCATGGACGAGAACCAGTCCTCGTCGTTGCCCAGGTCGAGCACCAGCTGCAGCGCACCGACACCGATCACCAGGGTGACCAGGCCGACGTAGTCCATCTTCGGCTTCTCGATGTGCTCCGGGCGCCCCTTCAGCTGGTTGCCCACAACGAGCGCAGCGAAGATGCCCAGCGGCACATTGATCAGGAAGATCCATTCCCAGCTGTAGTTGTCGGTGATCCAGCCACCGAGAATGGGGCCGCAGATCGGCGCCACCACCGTGATCATCGCCAGCAGCGCCAGTGCCTGCCCGCGTTTCTCCCGTGGATAGATCGAGACCAGCAGCGACTGCGTGATCGGGTACATCGGGCCGGCCACGAAACCCTGCAGCGCACGCGACAGCACCAGCATGCCCATGCTCTGCGCCAGGCCGCACAGCAGCGAGGTGATGACGAAGGCCAGCGTGGCCCAGACGAACAGCTTGCGTTCGCCGAAGCGGCGGCTGAGCCAGCCGGTCAGCGGCAGCGCGATGGCTGTGCTGACCGCGAACGAGGTGATGACCCAGGTCGCCTGCTGCGAACTGGCGCCGAGGTTACCGGCGATGGTCGGCAGCGAGACGTTGGCGATGGTGGTGTCGAGCACCTGCATGAACGACGCCATCGCCAGGCCGACGGTGCACAGGGCGACGCTGGGCGGCAGGAACCCGGAGGCCGCACCCGGCGCCGCCGGGGCACCCGGAGCACCGGGCGCGGCTGGAGCTTGTGCGGACATGGCGACCTCAGCCCACCTTCGCCTGCTGCGGCAGGTTGCCCTGGATGATCGTGTGGATCACCTCGTCGGCATCATGCAGCTGCTTGGCATACACGTCGGTGTCGAACACCGTGCCCTTGGCCGGGGTGCTCGGCAGCACTTCGCCCTTCTGGTCGCGCAGGCTCACTTCGGCCTTCATCGACAGGCCGATGCGCAGCGGGTGTTCGGCCAGCTGCTTGGCATCGATGGCGATGCGTACCGGCACGCGCTGAACGATCTTGATCCAGTTGCCGCTGGCATTCTGCGCCGGCAGCAGCGAGAACGCCGAGCCGGTGCCCAGGCCCAGGCTCTGGACGCGGCCCTTGTACTTCACGTCACCGGCGTACAGGTCCGACTTCAGCTCCACTTCCTGGCCCAGGCGCATGTGGCGCAGCTGGGTTTCCTTGAAGTTGGCCTCGACCCACATCTGCTCGGTCGGCACCACCGCCATCAGGGCATTGCCCGGCTGCACGCGCTGGCCAACCTGCACCGAACGACGGGCGACGTAGCCGGTGACCGGCGCGACGATTCCGGCGCGGGCGTTGTTGAGGAAGGCCTGGCGCAGCTGCGCGGCGGCGGCCTGCACATCCGGCTGGGTGGCGATCACGGTATCGTCGACCAGCGCGCGGTTGCGCTCGACGGTCTCGCGCGAACCGGCCACGGCCGCTTCGGCAGCGGCCAGCTCATCGCGGGCATGGGCCAGTTCTTCGTTGGAAATGGCGCCGGTGGCGGCCAGGTCCTTGCGGCGGGCGAAGTCTTCGCGCACGCGCTTCAGGGTCACCTGGCGGGCGTTCAAGTCCGCCTGGGCGCCTTCCACGCTGCGGTACAGACCGCGGGTCTGGCGCACCGTCTTGGCCAGGTTGGCTTCGGCCTGCTGCAGTGCCACCGCAGTGTCGGACGGGTCCAGCTGCACCAGCAGCTGGCCGCGCTCCACGCGCATGCCGTCATCGGCGTTGATGGCGACCACGGTACCGGCCACCAGCGGGGTGATCTGCACCTGGTTGCCCTGCACGTAGGCATCATCGGTCTCTTCGAACCAACGGCCGAACATGAAGTACCACAGCGCCAGTGCGGCAAGCAGCAGCACGACGATCACGAACAGGCCGCGCAGCAGGTTGCCGCGGCGGTTGGGGGCGGCCGGGGCCGCAGTGTCTTGGGTCTGGCTCATGGCGGAAGTCTTCAGGAATGCGAGGAATCGGAATGGGAGGCGATCGGTGCGCGGTCGGCGTCAGAGGGCTGGAAACCACCGCCCAGCGCCTTGCTCAAGCGCACCGAGGTCTGCACCTGCTGCGACTGCAGGCCGGCCAGCTGCTGCTGCGACTGCAGCAGGGTGGACTGCGCGGTCAGCACGTCCAGGTAGCTGCCGATGCCGGCGCGGTAGCGCTGCTGGGCCAGGTCGAAGGCCGAACGTGCGGTATCCACCGCCTGCTGCTGCGAATGCGCCTGCTGTGCCAGCGAACGCACCGCGTTGACCTGGTCGGCCACGTCGCGCAGTGCATCGAGCACGGTCTGGTTGTAGTTGGCCACCGCCAGGTCGTACTGCGCATCGGTGTTGGCCAGGTTGGCGCGCAGCTTGCCGCCTTCGAAGATCGGCAGGCTCAGCGCCGGTCCGATGTAGGCGAAGGTCGAACTGCTTTTCAGCAGATCACCCACGTTCGGTGCGACGACGCCAGCCAGTGCGGTCAGGTTGAAGCTCGGGTAGAACTTGGTCCTGGCGACCTTGATCTGCTTGTCGGCCGCTTCCACGCGCCAGCGCGCGGCAACGATGTCCGGGCGACGACCCAACAGTTCGCTGGGCAGCACGCCCGGCAGCTGCAGCGCCATCGGATTCAACGCCTGCGGGCGCTGGATCGACAGGCCACGGTCCGGACCCTTGCCGACCAGCGCGGCCAGCGCGGTGCGGGCCGCATCGATGCGCTGCTGCGCGGCCTGCACCTGCTGCTGCGCGGCGGGCACGCGGGCCTCGGCCTGGCGCACCTGCAGATCACTGTCGATGCCGGCGCTGCGGCGTTGGCGGGTCAGTTCCAGCGACTTCTGCGAGCGGCCCAGCTCTTCTTCGGCCACGTCATTGAGCTGCCATGCATACGCCAGGTCGGCATAGGCCTGGGTGATGCCGGTGGACAGGTTCAGGCGTGCAGCCTGGGCTTCGACAGTGGCGGCATGGGCGCCGTCCACGGCCGCTTCCCAGGCAGCGCGCTTGCCGCCCCACAGGTCCACGCCATAGCTGAAATCCAACGCGACCTGGCTGCTGCCAGCGTAATGGCCTCCCATCTCGCTGCCGGCCATCGACTCGGGCAGGCGCAGACCGGTATAGCCACCGGACACCGACAGGCTCGGCAGGCGATCGGCACGCGCGGTACCGACCTGCGACTGCGCCTGGCGCAGGCGCGCATCGGCAGCGTCCAGGCTCGGGTGGCCAGCCAGGCCCTCGGCGACCAGCGCGTCCAGCTGCGCATCGCCCAGCGCCTTCCACCAGTCCTGCGCCGGGAAGCCGGTGGCGCTCAGGTCGGTGTCGGCCAGGGTGCGTTCGCTGTGCAGGCTGTCCACGTCGAGCACGTGGCCCTGCGGGTTGAGGCCACGACTGCTGGCGCAGGCGGCCAGGGCCAGGGCCAGCGCTGATACCAGCAGCGCGCGCCCGGACCGGCGGAGAGTGGATTGCGGGATCGGGTTCATGGGGTCGTCAGGGAATCGCGGATTCGGGTGAGGAGGGACAGCAGCTGCGTGCGCTCGTCAGCGGAAAGATCACGCAGGGCGTAATCCATCACCGCGTCGCCACGCAGCTTCAGCCGCGCCCACAGTGCGCGGCCTTCATCGGTCAGCACGATCTGCAGCGCACGCCGGTCCTGGGCATGCGGTTCGCGGCGGACGCAGCCCAGCGACTCCAGCTTGTCCAGCAGGCGGGTCACTGCACTGGGCACCTGGTCGATGGCCTGGGCCAGCTCGTTGGCCGTGCACGGAGCCATGTTGGAAAGCACCTTCAACCCGATGTAATGGGTGAAGCCGATACCCAGGTCTTCTTCAGCCATGGACGCGTCGAGTTGACGGACCAGGCCATCGCGCACCTGGCGCAGCAGCAGGCCGAAGCTGGGGGGAGTGGTTGCAGGACAGATCATGGGGGAGCATTCTCTTCCAAAAAAAATATTTCTCAATGGAAATATTCGATCTGGCATCGAATGCTGTGTTGCAGCAGCGGGCTGGATCAACGAAGGCGCCTACCTTAATGATCTGGTCAGGTGGCCCGGTAGTACAATTAAGCCAATGGATGACACATTTCAGCCAGCGGATATGATGAACAAGGCAGAAATCCCCCCTCCCAAGCGATTGCTGCGCGACGACGCCCTGGATTGGTTCGAGCGCAATGACGGGCCACCGGTTGTCGCCTTCCGCTTCGACAGCCCCTTGGGCCTGGTCCGTGAAGTGGACTGGCACCACCATCAGCGCGCGCAGCTGATCTGCGTCGAACGCGGCCTGTTGACCACCCGCACCTCGCACGGAACGTGGTCACTGGCGCCGGGCTCGGCCGGCTGGATGCCGCCGCTGGAGCCGCATACGGTCACCCTCGACGGCCCGCTGCGTGGCTGGGGCATGGCGCTGGCCGCACCGGCCTGCGCCACCCTGCCCGCCGATCCCTGCGTACTGGGCCTGTCCAAGCTGGCGCAGGCGCTGGCCGACCGCATCTGCGAATGGCCGCTGGGCTACGACACCACGCCCGAGCGCCAGCACATCATCGAGGTGCTGCTGGACGAGATCCGTACCGCGCCGCGCCAGCGCATGCACCTGCCGATGCCGCATGACCGGCGCCTGCTGAAGATCGCCTCGCAGCTGCTGGCCGACCCGTCCGACGAGCGCAGCCTGGCCGAATGGGCGCACTGGGCCGGGCTGTCGCCGCGCAGCCTGACCCGCCACTTCCGCGACGAGACCACGCTCAGCTTCGCGCAGTGGCGGCAGCAGGCCCGGCTGTCCGAAGCCCTGCGCCAGCTGACCGACGGCCGCAGCGTGGCCGATATCGCCCACGCGCTGGGCTTCAGCAGCGCCAGCGCCTTCGTCACCGTGTTCCGCCGCCACTTCGGGCTGCCACCGGGGCGCTACCTGGCACGGGCCGGACACGGCCTGGAAACCGGGCTGGACCCTGCGCGCGGCTTGGCATCCCCCGCCGCATCCGGATAATCACAGGATTGCGAGCGGCGACCGCCGTCGCCGCCTCCCGACAACAGGTAACAACGCCGCATGACCGAACTTGCCCGCCCCGTGTTCCACGGATTCGAACAACTGCCGCTGCGCGAGTACGCCGAACGCGCCTACCTCGACTACTCGATGTACGTGGTCCTGGACCGCGCCCTGCCGTTCATCGGCGACGGCCTGAAGCCGGTGCAGCGCCGCATCATCTATTCGATGAGCGAGCTGGGCCTGAATGCCGCGTCCAAGCCGAAGAAGTCCGCGCGTACCGTCGGTGACGTCATCGGTAAGTACCACCCGCATGGCGACAGCGCGTGCTACGAGGCGCTTGTGCTGATGGCACAGCCGTTCTCGTACCGCTACCCGCTGATCGAGGGCCAGGGCAACTTCGGCTCCAGCGATGACCCGAAGTCGTTCGCGGCGATGCGTTACACCGAATCCAAGCTGACCCCGATCGCCGAAGTACTGCTGGGCGAACTGGGCCAGGGCACCACCGACTGGGCACCGAACTTCGACGGCACCCTGCAGGAACCGACCTGGATGCCAGCGCGGCTGCCGCACCTGCTGCTGAACGGCACCACCGGCATCGCCGTGGGCATGGCCACCGACGTGCCGCCGCACAATCTCAACGAGATCGTCAGCGCACTGCTGCACCTTCTGGACAACCCCGATGCGACCGTGCGCGACCTGTGCGAGCACGTGCAGGGCCCGGACTACCCGTCCAGCGCCGAGATCATCACCGCCGCCAACGATCTGCGGAACATCTACGAGACCGGCAACGGCAGCGTGCGTGCGCGTGCGACCTTCAACAAGGAAGCCAACAACATCGTGGTGACGGCGCTGCCGTTCCAGGTGTCGCCGTCGAAGGTGATCGAGCAGATCGCCGCGCAGATGCGCGCCAAGAAGCTGCCGTGGCTGGAAGACATCCGCGACGAATCCGACCACGCCAACCCGGTGCGCGTGGTGCTGGTGCCACGTTCCAACCGCGTCGACGCCGACCAGCTGATGGGCCACCTGTTCGCGACAACGGACCTGGAGCGCAGCTACCGCGTCAACCTCAACGTGATCGGGCTGGACGGCCGTCCGCAGGTGAAGAACCTGAAGATGCTGCTCAGCGAATGGCTGACCTTCCGCAGCAACACCGTCACCCGCCGCCTGCAGCACCGCCTGCAGAAGGTCGAGCGCCGCCTGCACCTGCTGGAAGGCCTGCTGGTCGCCTTCCTCAACCTGGACGAGGTGATCCACATCATCCGTACCGAGGACGAACCGAAGGCGGCGCTGATCGCGCGCTTCGGCCTGTCCGAGGAACAGGCCGAGTACATCCTGGAAACCAAGCTGAAGCAGCTGGCCCGCCTGGAAGAGATGAAGATCCGCGGCGAGCAGGACGAGCTGGCCAAGGAACGCGAGAAGATCCTCGGCATCCTCGACAGCAAGGCCAAGCTGAAGAAGCTGATCCGCGACGAACTGACCGCCGATGCCAAGAAATTCGGCGACGCGCGCCGTTCGCCGCTGGTGCAGCGCCAGGCCGCCCAAGCCATCGACGAGACCGAACTGGTGCCGAGCGAGCCGATGACCGTCGTGCTGTCGGAGAAGGGCTGGATCCGTGCCGCCAAGGGCCACGACGTCGATGCGTCCGCCCTGTCCTATCGCGATGGTGACGCCCTGCAGGGCGCGGTGCGTGCGCGCAGCACCCAGCAGGTCGCGTTCCTCGACAGCGAAGGTCGCGCCTACTCGACGCCGGTGCACACCCTGCCCTCCGCGCGTGGCAACGGTGAGCCGCTGACCGGCCGCTTCTCGCCGGCAGCGGGCACCAGCTTCGTGACCCTGGCCAGCGCCGAGCCGGATGCCCGCTTCGTGCTGGCCTCCAGCCATGGCTACGGCTTCGTCACCCGCTTCGAGAACCTGATCGGTCGCAACAAGGCCGGCAAGGCGATGCTGAACCTGTCGTCCGGCTCGTCGGTGCTCACCCCGTCGATGGTCGCCAACGTGGCCACCGACCGCATCGTGGCGGTGACCAGTTCCGGCAACCTGCTGGCAATCGCCGCCAACGACCTGCCGGAACTGGACAAGGGCAAGGGCAACAAGATCATCGAGATCCCGAAGGCCAAGCTCGCCACTGAACGCGTGGTCGCCATCGTGGCGATCAGCCCGGGGCAGACCCTGCAGGTGCGCAGCGGTCAGCGCACGATGGGGCTGAAGTTCAACGAGCTCGACGCCTACCTCGGCGCCCGCGCCACCCGCGGCCACCTGCTGCCGCGCGGCTGGCAGAAGGTGGAAGGGTTGTCGGTGGAATAAGGGCTTGGGCCCTGCTCCTGGTGGGTGTCAACCTTGGTTGACACGCCTTGCCGGAGACCAGACACGAAAAAGCCGGGGCATTCCCCGGCTTTTTCGTTGTCGGCGGGCGGGCGGTGGAGCGGCTGGCTGGCGAAAGCTGGCTGGCGATGCTCCGGTGCTGGCGGGCGACAGAACGCTGTGCTTCTTCTGGTAGAGCCGACCGCTGGTCGGCTGCTTTTTGCCTCTGGTAGAGCCGACTGTTAGTCGGCTGCCGTTTGGAGAGCGGCCGACTAACAGTCGGCCCTACTGGATCGCGGTGCCGGCTCAGTGCGCCGGGGCGCCGTTGCCGTCGATCTTGCTCAGCTGGTACAGCTCCAGGCCGATGCGCTTGATCAGGCCCAGCTGCTGCTCCAGCCACCAGGCGTGGTCTTCCTCGGTGTCCTTCAGCTGCGCCAGCAGCATGTCGCGGCTCACGTAGTCACCCTTCTCTTCGCACAGCTTCATACCGGCGGCGAGATTGTTCCGAACCGCGTATTCAGTGTCGAGATCCTTCTGCAGCATTTCTTCCACGGTCTTGCCCGGCTCGGTGGCATGCGGGCGCATGTCCGGGTCGCCGCCGAGGAACAGGATCCGGCGCAGCAGCGCGTCGGCGTGCTGGGTTTCCTCTTCCATCTCGTGGTTCAGGCGTTCGTACAGCGCGAACAGGCCCTGGTCCTCATAGCGGCGGGAATGGATGAAGTACTGGTCGCGGGCAGCGAGTTCGCCGCGCAGCAGTTCCTTCAGGCAGGCGATGACGTCCGGGTTGCCTTTCATGGGGGGGCTCCTGTGAATCGATGCGGCATAGGGTGCCGCATTTCAAAATACGGTGATCTAATCGGAATCAGTCGCAGTTGCGCCTGCGGCTACAATCAGCCCACAAGTTCGGAAAGGACGTGCGATGCGACGTACATGGCGTTGGGTGCTGGGTGTGTTGGTCGCCATCGTGCTGGTCACCGCACTGGCCCTGTGGCTCCTGCTGCGCGGCAGCCTGGCCGACCTGGACGGCGAGCATGCGCTGCCGGGCCTGGCCAAGCCGGTCACCATCGAGCGCGATGCGCTGGGCGTGGTCACCATCACTGCCGGCAGCCAAGCCGACGCGATGCGCGCACTCGGCCATGTGCATGCGCAGGAACGCTATTTCGAGATGGACCTGATGCGCCGCAGTGCCGCCGGCGAGCTGTCGGCATTGTTCGGGCCGAAGGCCGTTGAAGCTGACAAGCGCATGCGCGTGCACCGCCTGCGCGCCCGCACCGAGGCGCATCTGGATACCGCGCTGGGCGACAACGGCGCGGTCGTGCGCGCCTATGTAGATGGCGTCAACGAAGGCCTTACCGATCTCTCCGTGCGGCCATGGGCCTACCTGCTGCTGCGGCAGTCACCGCAACCGTGGCAGCCCAGCGACAGCGTGCTGGCCGGGCTGGCCATGTACGCCGACCTGCAGGACCCGAACAACCAGACCGAGCTTGCCCTCAGCCGCATCCGTGCGGTGGTGCCGCCGGCGCTGTACGCGCTGATTGCCCACGACGGCACCGAATGGGATGCACCGCTGTTTGGCGAAGCCACCGGCAATGCGATTCTGCCCGATGCCAGCCAGCTCGATCTGCGCACATTGAAGGGAAAGCCGGGCACCGAGCAGGAGGAGGCGGACGTCATCGGCAGCAACAACTTCGCGGTGGCCGGCGCACTCACCGCCGACGGCCGCGCGATCGTCGCCGACGACATGCACCTGGGCCTGCGCGCGCCTGGCCTGTGGTTCCGGGTGCGCCTGCGTTACCCCGACCCGCAGGCTGCCGGCGGCCAGGTCGACGTCACTGGCTTCTCGCTCCCTGGCCTGCCGGCGGTGATCGTCGGCAGCAACGGGCACGTGGCCTGGGGCTTCACCAACAGTTACATCGACACGGCGGACTACCGCACGGAACCGGCCAACGCCACGGTGACCGTGCACGAAGAACGCATTGCGGTGGCCGGCCAGGCCGACGTGCTGTTCCCGGTACGCGAAACCGCCTGGGGGCCGATCCTGCATACCCATGCCGATGGCAGTGGCGATGCCCTGCGCTGGGTCGCACACCTGCCCGGCGCGGTGCGCCTGGACTTCGCTGACCTGGCCCGTGCCGGTGACCTGGACGGTGCACTGCACTTCGCCGACCGCGCCGGCATTCCCGCGCAGAACCTGGTGGTCGGCGACCGCAGCGGCCGCATCGCCTGGCGGCTGATCGGCGCCCGCCCTGACCGCGGCCCCGGCTGTGCGCCGGCCGGCTTCACTGCCGCCAGTAACCAGGACTGCGCACCGTGGCCGATCCGCAGCGATGCCTCGCCGACATTGATCGATCCCCCCAACCATCGCCTGTGGACCGCCAACGGTCGCGTCCTCGACGGCGAGGCGCTGGCCAGCGTCGGCAACGGTGGCTATGACCTCGGCGCGCGTGCGCAGCAGATCCGCGACCTGCTCGCCATCCAGGACCGCTTCGACGAACACGACCTGCTGGCGATCCAGCTCGATGATCGCGCCGTGTTCCTGCAGCGCTGGTGGGCGTTGCTGCATGACGTCATCGAACGCAGTGACGATCCTGCGCTGAAGCGGTTGAAGTCCGTCAGCCATCAATGGGGCGGCCGGGCCTCGGCCAGCTCGGTCAGCTACCGGGTGGTGCGCGCGTTCCGCACGCAGGTGATGGATACCCTGTCCGAAGCACTGCTGGCACCGGCCAACGCGCAGCTGGGCGATGACTATCTGGACCCGCGCCTGGCACAACTGGAAGGTGTGGCCTGGCCGATGCTGCAGCAGCGCCCCGCCAACCTGCTGCCACCGGCCTACGACAGCTGGGACGCGCTGCTGCTTGATGCAGCTCGCCGCACCGAGAGCGAGCTGGCCAAGCAGGGCCCACTGGCCCAGCGCACCTGGGGAGAGCGCAACACCGCGGCGCTCTGCCACCCTATCGCGCGTGCATTGCCGGACATCGCCAAGCGCTGGCTGTGCATGCCCGCCGATCCCCTGCCCGGTGACCGTGACATGCCGCGTGTGCAGACGCCGAACTTCGGCGCCTCCGAACGCATGGTGGTCTCGCCCGGCCACGAGGCCGACGGCATCGTGCACATGCCCGGCGGCCAGAGCGGCCATCCGCTGTCGCCGTACTGGGGCGCCGGCCACGAAGACTGGGTGCATGGGCGGCCGACACCGTTCCTGCCCGGCAAGGCGCAGCACACGATGACGCTGGTACCGGCGCGGTAGCGGTCGTGCGGGCCGCTGGCCGGCATCCATGCAGGTGTGTCCAGCATCATGAGGATGCCGGCCAGCGGCCGGCACGACCGTCCAGCGCTCAGCCCCGGCGCCGCTCGATCAGGTTCAGTAGCGGCCCGGTCATCGCCGTGGTCACCAACGCCATGATCACCAGCACCGCGAACAGCCGATCGCCGAGCAGGCCCAGCTCGTAGCCCAGGTTGAGCACGATCAGCTCCATCAGACCACGGGTGTTCATCAGCGCCCCCAACCGCCACGCTTCGCGCGTGGGCATGCCCGCACTGCGCGCGGCACTGAAGGTGCCCAGCAGCTTGCCGGCCGTGGCCACCGCGATCACCACCACGCACAACACGATATCGCTGGCCTGCAGCGCATCGGCGCGCATGCGCAGGCCGGTCATGGCGAAGAACAGTGGCAGCAGCAGGGTCACCGCGAACGGTTCGACGCGGGCCATCAACAGGTCGCGCAGCTGCGCGTTGGACGATACCGCGACGCCTGCAGCGAATGCACCGAACAACGCGTGGATGCCCAGCATCTCGGTGACCAGCGCACTCGCCAGTGACAGCAGCAGGATACCCAGCAACCAACGTCCCTCACGGCCCGGCGCGATCTGCTGGCGGGCAAACCACGGCTTCACCAGCCCCAGCATCAGCGCCACGAACACGACCACGCACAGCAGGTTGAGGCTGGCCGGCAACCAGCCGCTGGCCTGGGCGGCGGCGACGATCAAGGCCAGCAGGCACCAGGCGGTGGCATCGCCCAATGCCGCGCAGGCGATCGCGGTCTGGCCCAATGGCGTCTGTGTGACCCCTCGATCGGCAAGGATGCGCAGCAACACGGGGAACGCGGTGATGCTCATGGAGATGCCGACGAACAATGCGAATGCAGTAAAGCCCACACCCTGCGGACCGTGCTGCGGATACAGCCAGATCGCCAGCGCCACGCCAAGCACGAACGGCACCGCGATGCCGGCATGGCTGACCGTGAAGGCGAAGCGCCGGCGGCCACGCAGCGCCGCCAGGTCCAGCTCGGCACCGGCTACCAGCAGGAACATCAGCACGCCCAGCTGGCTGAGCATGCCCAGCGGACCCAGCGAGCTGGCCGGGAACAACGCACCATGCAGCTGCGGCAGCAGGCTGCCGAGCACCAGCGGCCCCATCATCAGGCCAGCGGCCATCTCGCCGATCACCGCCGGTTGTCCAAAGCGCTTGAGCAGCGCACCCGCGCCCTTGGCCACCAGCAGCAGCACCAGCAGCTGCAGCAGGAACAAGCCCAGCGGTGAGGCAAGGTGCTGCGCCCAGCTGCCTTCGGCGGCGGTGGCGCGGGCAACCGCCTCGGGCGCCGCCGGCCCGGCATACCGCGCCAGCAGTACGCCAGCCAGCAACGGCACGCCGGCCCAGGCCAGATAACGCCATCCCCATTTCGTGGGCGGCACGTCGCCACCTGCCTGTACGTCCATGAACATTCCCCAATGCGCAGGGGGCGATCATACAAAAAGGGGACGGAGGGGATTAAGTCGTTAGTGGCACAAACGACTTAATCCCCTCCGTCCCCTTTTTGGCGCTTAGGCCAGTGCCTGTTCGTGCACGCCGGCGATCGCGCGGCCCGACGGATCTGCCGCCGCGGCGAAGCTGGCGTCCCAGGCAATGGCGGCCGGCGACGAACAAGCGATCGACTTGCCGCCCGGCACGGTCTCGGCCGCCGCACGGCTGGGGAAGAACTGCTCGAACAGGTGGCGGTAGTAGTACGCCTCCTTGGTCTGTGGCGGGTTGTGCGGGAAGCGCTTGTCAGCCGCCGCCAGTACGCGGTCGCTCACCTGGGCTTCGGCGTGCGCCTTCAGCCCGTCGATCCAGCCGTAGCCGACGCCATCGCTGAACTGTTCCTTCTGCCGCCACAGGATGCTGTCCGGCAGGTAGCCGTCGAACGCCTCGCGCAGCACCGCCTTCTCGATGCGGCGGCCACCAAAGCCGGCACCGACCATCTTGTGTGCGGCATCGAAGCGCATCGCCACATCGAGGAACTCACGGTCGAGGAACGGCACGCGCGGCTCCACGCCCCAGGCCATCATCGACTTGTTGGCGCGCAGGCAATCGTAGTTGTGCAGGGCGTCGAGCTTGCGCACCAGCTCATCGTGGAATTCACGCGCATCCGGTGCCTTGTGGAAGTACAGGTAGCCACCGAAGATCTCGTCGCTGCCCTCGCCGGAGAGCACCATTTTCACGCCCATCGCCTTGATCCGCCGTGCCAGCAGGAACATCGGCGTCGAGGCGCGGATGGTGGTGACGTCGTAGGTTTCGATGTGGCGGATCACTTCCGGCAGCGCGTCGAGGCCTTCCTCGAAGGTGTATTCGAAGCCGTGATGCACGGTGCCAAGAGCCTCGGCAGCGATCGCCGCAGCAGCAAGATCCGGCGAACCCTTCAAGCCGATCGCGAACGAATGCAGGCGCGGCCACCAGGCTTCGGTCTGCCCGCCATCCTCGATGCGCCGACGCGCATAGCGTGCGGCAACGGCCGCCACCAGCGACGAATCCAGGCCACCGGACAGCAGCACGCCATACGGCACGTCACTCATCAGCTGTCGCTCCACCGCGTGCTCGAAGGCCTGGCGCAGTTCGGCCAGGTCGGCCTGGCGGCCCTGCACGTCGGCGTAGTCGCGCCACGGCTGCTGGTAATAGCGCACCAGCTCACCGCTGGCACTGTCGAAGTAGTGACCCGGCGGGAACTGTGCGACGTCGGCACAGGTGTCGACCAGCGCCTTCATTTCCGAGGCCACGCGTAGGCGCCCCTGGGCATCGTGGCCCCAGTACAGCGGCACCACGCCCACCGGGTCACGCGCCACCAGCACGCGCCCGCTGTCGCGGTCCCACAGCGCGAAGGCGAAGATGCCGTTGAGCTGTTCCAGCCACTGCGCCGGCGAACTGCCCTGGCGATACAGCGCGTTGATCACCTCGCAGTCCGAGCCGGTCTGGAAGTCGTAGGCGGTGGTCAGCGCCGCCTTCAAAGCCTGGTGGTTGTAGATCTCGCCGTTCACCGCCAGCGCCAGCTGGCCATCGGCCGACAGCAGCGGCTGCGAACCACCGGCCGGGTCGACGATGGCCAGCCGCTCATGGACCAGCAGCGCACCTTCGTCGAGGTACACGCCGCTCCAGTCGGGGCCACGGTGGCGCTGGCGCTGCGACAGTTCCAGCGCATGGCGGCGCAGGGCGGGAAGATCGTCACCGGCCTGCAGACCGAAGATTCCGAAGATCGAACACATGGGAGAGCTCCTGTTGGGGGATTTCACGGGTGGGAGGGTGTTCGACCGGCCATCCAGGCCCGGGTGGGGCTGCGCCCGGGCACAAAAAAACCCGCATCGGCTGATGCGGGTTTTCTGGTGTCCGGGCGTGTGTTGCTGTCTATCTACCCAGGGCGCAGTCCCGCATCGGCCGCGCACGATTATTCGCGCGCAGATTATTGCGGTTGTTGTTATTGACGGCGGTGGCCAGGCGGATCGACATGGCATCGACCCTACCCCGGTTTCCGGCACGGCGCAACCGTTGCGTTGGCAACCACTCCCCGGCGCGCATAATGGCCCGCCGTGAAACGTGTAATGGAAATGCAACACCGCACTGGACGCAACGCGGCGCTGGCCGCCCTGCTCTGCCTGGGCCTGGCCGCCTGCCAGACCCTGCCTCCGCCCTCCACGCTGCCGCTGGCGCAGCAGCAGGCACTGGAGCAACGCGGCACCGACGGCAGCTTCGACGGAGCCTGGGACACTGCGCAGACCTTCGAACGTTTCAACGATCCGCGCGCCGTCGCCTACTACGAGCGTGCTGCCGCGATCACGCCCTGGACCTTCCACAACACCAAAGCGGAAGAAGCACTGGGCCGGATCTGGATCTCCGGCAGGCTGCAGCATGCCGACAGCCCCCACATCAACCCTGCACCTGTCCTGCGCGCGTCCTGGCGACGTGGCGAACGCGCGTATCTGGCGGCTGCCAACCACGGCAATCCCTATGCGTTCTACGGGCTCGCCAAGGCCTACCGCCAGCGAGGCGACGCGCAGCAGGCGCTGCGCTGGGACCTGCGCGGAATGATCTACGAGCGCTACCCGAGTTCGTCGTCGCGACTGCCGGATGCGGTGGCCGCACAGGGTGACACCGTGCATCCGCTGGTGGCGCAGATCCAGCGTCGTGCCGAGCACGGCGACGCCGAAGCGCAGGTCGACCTGGGCGCGCTGCTGGAGAAAGGCATGGGACTGCCGCGCGATCCGGCGCGTGCGCTGCAGCTGTACCAGCGCGCCGGTGAGAAGGGCAATGTGTTCGGCCAGTACTTCGCCGGTCTGCTGCTGGGCCGCAGTGCGCCGGGTGTGGAGAAAGACACCGACGCGGCGGCGCGCTGGTTCGCCAGGGCCGAGGCGCAACACTTCTACATGGCCGCGCCGAGTTACTGGAAGAAAGCGGTCGAGCCGCCGTTCTTCATTTTTTCAGAATAGAGAAGCGGCCCCGGCGGGAGGCGTGCCGACCAACGGTCGGCACCCACCCTCGAGGAATTCATTCCGTCATGGGGTTCCCACCAGCAGCCGTTCCACCAGCCGCTGGTAGAGCCCCGGCAATGCCTCCAGATCGTCCACGCGCACGTTCTCGTCCACCTGGTGGATGCTGGCGTTGACCGGCCCCACTTCGATGCACTGCGCGCCCAATGGCGCGATGAAGCGGGCATCGGACGTGCCGCCACCGGTGCTTTCCTCCGGTGCACGGCCGATGTGCTCGGCCAGCACCGCACGCGCGGTGGCGCGCAGCGTGCCTTCCGGGGTGTAGAACGGCTCGCCGCTGCGATGCCACTTCAGCGTGTACTGCAGGCCATGGCGGTCCAGCAATGCGGTGATCTCCGCTTCCAGCTTCGGTGCATCCCAGTGCGGGTTGTAGCGGATGTTGAAATCCACCTCCAGCTCGCCAGGAATCACGTTGTTGGCACCGGTGCCGGCATGGATGTTGGAGATCTGCAGGCTGGTCGGCGGGAAACTCTCGTAGCCGTCGTCCCAGCGCCGTGCACTCAGCTCGGCCAGGGCCGACGCCGCCTGGTGGATCGGGTTGCGTGCCTTCTCCGGATACGCCACATGGCCCTGCACGCCCTGCACGCGCAGCCTGGCCGACAGGCTGCCACGACGACCCACGCGCAGCAGGTCACCCAGGATCACGGTCGACGACGGTTCACCGGTAATGCACCAGTCGATGCGTTGGCCGCGCTCGGCGAACAGCCGTGCAACGTGACGCACACCATCGATGGCATCGCCTTCCTCGTCGCTGGTCAGCAGTACCGCCAGCGTGCCAGGGTGATCGGGATGTGCGGCGACGAACTGCTCGGCGGCGACCACGAACGCCGCCACGCTGCCCTTCATGTCGGCGGCGCCACGGCCGTACAGCACGCCGTCACGGATCTGCGGCGTGAACGGGTCGCTGGCCCAGGCCTCGCGCGGGCCCGTCGGTACCACGTCGGTATGGCCCAGCAGCACCAGCACCGGTGCGCCCTGGCCATGGGTCGCCCACAGGTTGTCGACCTCGCCCAGGCGCAGGTGATCGCACTGGAACCCGGCCTGCTTCAGGCGTGCCGCCAGCAGTGTCTGGCAGCCAGCATCATCCGGCGTCACCGAAGGCCGTGCGATCAGTTCGCAGGTCAGGTCGAGGACCGCACTCATGCGTCACCCACGCCGAAGCGGGCCTTGAAACCGTTGTCGCTGAAGCCCTGGCTGACCGTGCCATCGGCCGTGACCACCAGCGGACGCTTGATCAGCTGCGGGTATTCACGCAGCAGCAGCTTCCATTCGGCCTCGGAGTCGGCGGCCTTGCGGTTGTCCGGCAACTGCCGCCAGGTGGTGGACGACTTGTTCACCATCGCGGCCAGGCCCCCCAGGTGCCCAGCCCACGCCAGCAGTGTTTCCGGGCTCGGCTTGTTCTCGCGGTAATCGACGAAGGTGTAAGGCACGCCGAAGCGGTCCAGCCACTTGGTCGCCTTCTTGCAGGTATCGCAGTTCTTCAAACCGTAGACAGTGGTGCTCATGGCCATCTGTGATGCTGGAAAACAGAGGGCCAGAATCTCACAACAGGCGCTCGGACACGACCCGGAACGGCACGTTTGGCAGCCGGAAGGCCAGCCCCTCGTGCAGCGCCACGCCCATTGCCTGCAGACGCGGGCACTGCGGTTCGCCCTCCAGCTGCAGCGGTTGCAACTGTGCGATGTCCACCGGCAGCGCGATGCGGGTGCTGGCCCAGCGGCCGTCGCAGGTACGGGCGATGGCCTCGTCCTGGCAGGTGAGGAAACGCAGCAGGGCCTGATGGTTGCCGAAGGCCGCCGCCCACCCGGCATCGTCCCAGCCCGCGGCGGCCTGCCACTGCAGGTGCAACGCCGGGGCACTGCCCTGCCCGCCTTCTATCAGGGTGTGCCCATCGCCATCGGTGCGCACCACATGCTCGAAGCGTATGGACAGATGCGGTTGCATGGCATCGCTGAAAACGCGCGCGCCAGCGACGAAGGCCAGCTGGTCCATCACGTTGCGATCGAACAGCACCACCGGCGTCCCGTCCGGATCGTCGTCACGACGCAGGTACCAGCGCCAGTTGCTCTGCCGTGGCGACGGCATCAGGGAACGCAGCGGCCCAGCCAGCGCGGGCCCGAAGTGGCCGTGACGGTAGCTGAGGATGGTGTAAGGCGTGCGTCCGGCATGGACCACGTAGTGATGGCCCGGCGGTGGCATTGGTGCGTGACGCACGTCGACCCACCAGCTCACGTAGACCACATCGCGCACGTCACTGACCAGCGCCGGCATCGGCCAGCGCCGCGACAGTGCACGGCGCAGCCGGTTCCAGCGCGGGGCGTGCAGCAGGCGCGGCAGCATCCGCCCGACCAGGGTGTCGGACGGATGCCGGTAGATCGCGGACTGCGCCAGATCCTCCGGCGCAGTCACCTTCAGTCGGCCAGGCCGCGCAGCAGGTCGTTGACGCTGGTCTTGCTGCGGGTCTTGGCATCAACCTGCTTGACGATCACCGCGCAGTACAGCGAATGGGTACCGTCCTTGCTCGGCAGCGAGCCGGACACCACCACGCTGTACGGCGGGATGTAACCGTAGGTGATTTCGCCGGTGGCACGGTTGTAGATGCGGGTGCTCTGGCTGAGGAACACGCCCATGCCGATCACGCTGTGGTGGCCGACCACCACGCCTTCCACCACTTCCGAACGCGCACCGATGAAGCAGTGGTCCTCGATGATGGTCGGGCTGGCCTGCAGCGGCTCCAGCACGCCGCCGATGCCGGCGCCGCCGGACAGGTGGCAGTGCTGGCCGATCTGCGCGCAGGAACCGACGGTGGCCCAGGTGTCGACCATGGTGCCTTCGCCGACGTAGGCGCCGATGTTGGTGAAGCTCGGCATCAGCACCACGTCCTTGCCGAAGTAGGTGCCGCGGCGGGCGATCGCGCCCGGCACCACGCGCACGCCACCACGGCGGAACTTCGCCTCGTCATAGCCGGCGAAGCGCGATTCGACCTTGTCCCAGAACGGCGCCGGACGGGCGTCGACCACGGCCATGTCATTGACACGGAAGTACAACAGCACGGCCTTCTTCAGCCACTCGTTGACCTTCCAGCCACCCTGGCCGTCCGGCTCGGCAACACGGAACTCACCGCTCTCCAGGCCGTCAATCACGCGGTTGACCAGCGGCTTGGTCGAGCCTTCCAGCTCGTGCAGGGTCAAGGTAGCGCGGCGCTCGAAGGCACTCTCGATGCCGAACTTCAGCTCTTCCACGCCCGGGGCCGACGGCTTGCGCAGCGACTTGCGGGCGATGGTTTCGGCGCGAACCGCTTCGGCACTCTTGGCCGGCGCCGGCTTCTTCACAGCACGCTTCACCGCAGCCGCTTTCTTCGCCGGGGCCTTCACCACAGCGGCCTTCTTCGGCGCTGGGGTCTTCTTCGCGGCCGGTGCGGCAGCAGCAGGTTTCCGGGCCGCTGCGCTCTTGGGGGTCGCGGCGGTCTTCTTGGCGGGCTTGGTGGCCATCAGGCGGGGTCTCCGGCGTTTCGATCAGGGTCCAGGCAGGCCAGCATCGCGTCATGCAGCTGCTGCCGGGCAGGTTCAGTCAGGGGGAGATCGTGTTCGTCACTGATCACGAAGGTGTCTTCGGCGCGTTCGCCGAACGTGGCAATGCGCGCATCATGCACGCGCAGGCCCTGATTGCGCAGCACGAACGCCACATCGGCCAGCAGGCCGGGGCGGTCGGGGGCGACCAGGGCGAAACGGGTTGCGCCCGGCTCATCGCGGAATTCGATGCGCGGGGCGAAGCGGAAGTGCCGCAGCTGCCGTGGCACCACCCGGCGTGACGGCCGCAGGCGCGACAGGTCACCGCCGAGTGCCTCGCGCAGCGCCGCTTCCAGGTTGGCACTGCTGCCATCGGCGAAGGTATCGGCCGGGTTCACTTCGAAGGTATCGAAGATGGTATCGGCCGGACCGTCCAGCACGCGTGCGCGGTGGATGCCGTAGCCCTTGCGGTCCAGCGTCATCACGATCGCGGCGAACAGGCCGTCGCGGTCCGGCGAATGCACGAAGACTTCCAGCGCGGGATCGTCGACACTGATCCGGCGTACCTTCACCAGCGCCTGGCCCTGCTTCACCGGCACCAGCGCGGCAGCCTGCCAGGCCAGCTGCTCCGGGCGCAGGCGGATGAAGCCTTCGTCGGGCATCACCGCGAACTGGCGATCGATGGTGGCATCGTCGTAACCCCGCTCGCGCACCAGCGCGCGTACGCTGTCACGCGCTTCGGCCACGCGCTCGGCCGCCGGCACCGGGTGTTCCAGCCCCTCGCGCAGCGCGCGCCGGGTGGCGAAGTACAGGTCGGCCAGCAGGCGGTCCTTCCATGCATTCCACAGCTTGGGGCTGGTGCCGGCGATGTCGGCGCAGGTCAGCAGGTACAGGTAGTCCAGGCGGTCGCGGCTGCCGACCAGGGTGGCAAAGCGATGGATCACCTCCGGGTCGGCGATGTCCTGCTTCTGCGCGGTCACCGACATGCGCAGGTGCTGTTCGACCAGCCACGCCACCAGCTCGGTATCGGTGCCACTGAGCGCATGCGCCTGGCAGAACGCGCGCGCGTCCACCGCGCCCAGCTCCGAATGGTCGCCGCCACGGCCCTTGGCGATGTCATGGAACAGGCCGGCCAGCAGCAGCAGCTCCGGCTTGCGCAGGCGCGGCCACACTTCGTGCGCGATCGAGAAGCGCTCGTCGGCACGACTGCTGGCGAACAGGCCGATGTTGCGCAGGACCATCAGCGTGTGCTGGTCGACGGTGTAGACATGGAACAGGTCGAACTGCATGCGCCCGCTGACCTGGGCGAAGGCGGGAATCCACTGGCCAAGCACGCCCAGCCGCGCCATGCGCGAGAGCGTATCGACCGGGCGCTGGCCGCGCAGCAGCGCCAGGAACTGCTCGCGTGCATCGGCATCAGCCTGGTCGTAGGCCGGCAGCAGCGGCAGCGCTTCGGCCAGCGCACGCGCGGTCAGCGAATGCAGGCCGCGCACCTGCGGATTGTTGGCCCAGCTGGCGAACAGCGCGAACACCTGGCCGATGTCGCCGCGCGGCCAGTCGGCTTCGTTGGCCGCCAGGTAACCACGGCGCAGGGAAAAACCCACGGTCAGCGGCTCCGGCTGCGCCTCGCCATCGAACTGTTCCTCGAAGCGCTGCAGCAGGCGGTCGCTGATCCGGCGCACGACCAGCGCGGCGCGGTAGAAGCCCTGCATCATCTTCTCGACACCGAGGTTCTCGGCATCGTCTTCAAAGCCCAGGCGTGCCGCCAAGGTCTTCTGGTAATCAAAACGCAGGCGCTCTTCCGGGCGACGCGCGACCAGATGCAGGCCAAAGCGCAGCCGCGCCAGCACCGCACGTTCGCGCTTCAGTGCTGCCGCTTCGTCTGCGCCCAGATGGCCGAGCCCGACCAGCGCCTCCAGGTCACGCACGCCGAACGCACGCAGTGCCATCCAGCCAAGCGTGTTGAGATCGCGCAGCCCACCGGGGCCATCCTTCAGATCCGGCTCCAGGTTGTCGGCGGTGTCGCCGAAGCGCTGGTGTCGGTTGCGCAGCTCTTCCAGCTTGGCCAGGAAGAAGGTGCGCGCCGGCCACAGTTCACGATCGTCGACGGCCTCGCGCAGCGCGCGGCGCGCCACATCATCGGCCAGGATCGGGCGCGCCTCGATCAGCGCGGTCAGCACGGTCTGGTCCGCTGCCGCCTCGCGGCACTGCGATGCAGAACGCACCGCATGGCTGACGGCCAATCCGCAGTCCCACAGCAGCGCGAACAGGCGTGCCAGCGCCGCCTCTTGGGCCAGCTGTGCCGGCGGATCGCCGAACACCAGCAGGTCGATGTCCGAACGCGGAAACAGTTCACCGCGGCCATAGCCGCCGACCGCGAACAGCGACAGCCCGCTGTCGGCCGGCAGGCAGCGCTGCCAGGCCAGGCGGATCAGATGGTCGGCAGCGCGCGCGCGCAGTGCCAGCAGGCGCTCGATGTTGTCGCCCTGGTCGAAGCGGCGGTACAGGCGCGCGTCGGCCTGCTGCAGCGCCCGGCGCGCGGCAGCAGCCCAGTCCAGGTCGTTGAGCGACGCGGCCGGCGTGTCCAGCAGCGAACTCGCCGGCAGCATCGTCAGGAGACCTGCGACTCGCCCGGCGACAGGGTCAGCACGTCCACGCCGGTCTCGGTGACCGCGATCATGTGCTCCCACTGTGCCGACAGCTTGCGGTCCTTGGTCACCACGGTCCAGCCATCCGGCAGCACCTTGTTGTAGCGGGTGCCCTCGTTGATCATCGGCTCGATGGTGAAGGTCATGCCAGGCTGCAGCACCAGGCCCTGGCCCGGGCGGCCGTAATGCACCACCTGCGGCTCATCGTGGTAGACCTTGCCGATGCCGTGGCCGCAGTACTCGCGCACCACGCTGAAACGCTCGCCTTCGGCATAGCTCTGGATGGCATGGCCGATGTCGCCCAGGGTCGCGCCCGGACGCACCGCGCGGATGCCGCGCCACATGGCTTCGTAGGTGGTTTCCACCAGGCGGCGGGCCATCACCGACGGGGTGCCGACGAAGTACATGCGGCTGGTGTCGCCGTGCCAGCCATCCTTGATGACGGTGACGTCGATGTTGATGATGTCGCCATCCTTGAGCACCTTCCCTTCGCTGGGGATGCCATGGCAGATGACGTTGTTGACCGAGGTGCACACGGTCTTCGGGAAGCCGCGGTAGCCGACGTTGGCCGGAACGGCGCCCTGCACGTTCACGATGTGGTCGTGGCAGATGCGGTCCAGTTCCTCGGTGGTGACACCGGGCTTGACGTGGGGGGTGACGATGTCGAGCACTTCGCTGGCCATGCGGCCGGCGATTCGCATCATCTCGATTTCCTGCGGGGTTTTCAGATTCACGCTCATGGCCCCCATTATCGCCGATCCGGCCACAATCTGAACGAACGCCACCCAACTGGCGATCCGGGCCATGCACGGTTCCGGCAAGGAAAGTGAAAGCGTGATCGCCGCCCCCCTTTCGTCTCCCTGTTTATCACGGAATACAGACACTTACGCCTCCTAAGCTGGGGTCACCGTCGCCGAAGCGGTGCCGAACGTGCCGCCTTCGCCTTGTTCAACGGACCTTCGGGTCAGGGAGGTTGTCCATGCGATCCGCGCTTCGTTCCCCGCTTGCCTGGGCCCTGGCCGGGGTGCTGCTGTCCGGCCCGGCCCTGGCCGCAGACACCACCACCTTCAATGTCACCCTGGTGGTGACCAAGGCCTGCACGATCACGGCTGCTGCCGCCACCAACGTTGACTTCGGCACGGCGGCCTCGACCACCGCGACCCCCACCCTGGGTCAGGGCACGGTGACCGCCCAGTGCTCGGCACTGACCCCGTACACGATTTCACTGAATGCGGGTGCCAATGCCAGCACCGCGAATGACGTCACCACTCGCCGGATGAAGAACACCAACGCCGCGGTGACCGCCAACAACTACGTCGGCTACCAGCTCTACCAGGACGCCGCGCACACCCTGGTCTGGGGTGCCACCTCCGGCACCAACACCCAGGCTGGCATCGGCACCGGCCTGGCCGTGCCCTACATCGTCTACGGCCAGATCCTGAACCTGAGCACCAACAACCCGGCGACCGGCAACTACCTGGATACGGTTACCGCCACGATCACCTATTGATGGAGCACGCCCGCATGGCCGGACCCCGCCCGTGGCGCGCCACCGGCGTGGCGCTGCTCGTCCTGAGCCTGGTATTCGCCGCCCCGGTCGAAGCCACCAGCCTGCAGGTCGCCCCGACCAGCCTGCAGCTGGAAGCGCGCCAGCGTGCCGGCGAGCTTTGGCTGACCAACAGTGGCACCTCGCCGGTGAAGCTGCAGGTTCGGGTGTTCCGCTGGGTGCAGCAGGACGGCCAGGAGCAACTGTTGCCCACCGATGAACTGGTGGTCACCCCGCCGATGCAGGAACTGGCTGCCGGGCAGCAGCAGCTGGTCCGGGTGATGCGTCCGGACAGGACGCCACCGCCGGCACAGCAGTACTACAGGCTGATTGTCGACGAGGTGCCCGACCTGGCCACCCGCGCCGACGGCATGCAGTTCGTGCTGCGCTATTCGATACCGGTGTTCGTGCAGCCCGCCGCCGGCAAGCTTGCGCCGCAGCTGCAGGCCCGCCTGGTGCAGTTGCCCGATGGCCGCAACGGCGTCGAGGTGGCCAACGCAGGCAACAGCTATGCGCAGATCGCCGATCTTGCGCTGGGCAGCCCCACGCGCCCACGCATCGTGCATCCCGGACTGCTGGGTTACGTGCTGCCCGGGCAGGTGATGCGCTGGCCGATCGAGCGCACGGCGATCGACCGCGACAACGACCAGATCACGGCCAAGCTCAATGGCGAGTCGGAACAGACGCCGCTGTCGCCCCCATCGGCTCGCTGAGGCGTTGATGGGCGCGCTGCTTGCTGCCCTGGCTCCTGCGGCGACCCAAGCCGCCGATGTGTCCGGTGCAGCGGCTACCGCCACCGCCGATGTATCAGGCATCTCCGCCGATGCGATGCTGCCACCGCCCACACCGTTGACCGCCAACCAGACGCTGTACCTGGACGTTTCGCTCAACAGCACCCCACGCGGACTGCTGCCTTTCATCGAGAACCGTGGCCGCCTGCAGGCCAGCCCCGACGTACTGCGCCAGCTCGGCTTCAACGCCCACGGCGATGCACCGGTGTACCTGGACCAGATCAGCGGCGCGGTGGTGCGCTATGACGCACGCCTGCAGACCCTGGCGCTGGACGTGCCACTGGACCAGCTGACCCTGCCAACCACCGTGCTCAGCCGCCCGCAGACACGCGCGCCCGCAGGCAGTGCCTCACCCGGACTGCTGCTCAACTACGACGTGTATGGCAGCCGGGTGGATACGCTGAGCAACCTCAGCCTGAGCTCCGAACTGCGCCTGTTCGGCGTCGGCAACGGCACCTTCGAAAACACCGCGGTCAGCAGGCGCTACCAGCAGCCTGGCGACCGTCGCTGGCGTGGTGAGAGCGTGCGCCTGGATACGCGCTGGAGCCTGGATTTCCCCGACCAGGCGATGACGCTGGAGGTCGGCGATTTCTACAGCGGCTTCGTCGACTGGACCCGTCCGGTGCGCCTGGGTGGCCTGCAGATCGGTCGCAACTACGGCCTGCAGCCCTATCGCGTGCTGACCCCCACGCCCAGTTTCCTCGGCCAGGCGGTGGTGCCGTCCACGGTCGAGCTGTACGTCGATGGCCTGCGCCAGTACAGCGGCCAGGTCCCGGTCGGCCCGTTCCAGCTGGCCGCACAGCCGGGGATAAGCGGCACCGGCAGCGCACAGGTGGTGGTCACCGACGCATTCGGCCGCATGCAGACACTGGATTTCAGTTTCTATGGCACCCAGCAACTGCTGGCCAAGGGCCTGTCGGACTGGTCCGCCGGCATCGGCCACCTGCGTGAGGACTTCGGCCAGCGCTCCTTCGCCTACGACGACCGCACCGTGGCCAGTGCCAGCTGGCGCGGTGGCATCAGTGACACGTTCACCGGCGAGGCTCATGCCGAAGGCGGTGGTGGCCTGGCCCAGGCCGGCATCGGCGGCTGGTGGCTGCTGGGTGGCGCGGGCGTGTTCAACGCCGCATATGCGCACAGTGACTATCACGGCCTGCAGGGCGGGCAATGGGCACTGGGCTACAGTTGGAACAACCGCCGACTCAACGTCAATCTGCGCACCGTGCGCAGCCATGGTGATTACCGCGACCTGGGCGCACTGCAGGGCAACCTGCCACCCAGCATCAGCGAACAGGCCACGGTCGGCGCGGATCTGCTGCGGCTGGGCACGCTCAGCGCCAGCTACCTGCGCCTGCGCTACCCCGATGGCGAAGACAACCGCTACGCCAGCCTGTTCTGGTCGCGCACCTGGAGCCAGCGCTGGTCAGCCTACCTCTCGGTGAACCAGAACCTGGACCAGAGTGATGACCGCAGCATCTATCTGTCGGTGACGGCCAGCCTGGGCAACAACCGCCAGGCCAGCCTGTCCAGCCAGCGCAATGGCGACAGCCAGACGTGGGTGGCCGACGTCACCCAGCCGGTGCCCGGCGATGGCAGTGCAGGCGGCATCGGTTGGCGCGCGCAGGTGCGCCACGGCGAGGACGGCAGTGGCGGCCTGGCCGAAGTCGGCATCCTCAATGACGTCGGCCGCTACTCCTTCGGCGCCTCTCGCCAGGGCGGGCTCAACTATGCCTACGGCAGCGCCAGTGGCAGCCTGGTCTGGATGGGCGGGCACGCGTTCGCCACCCGCGAGGTCTCCGATGCATTCGCGGTGATCAGCACCAATGGTGTCGGTGGCGTGCCGGTGCGGCTGGAGAACCGTCTGATCGGCGTCACCGATGATCGTGGCCTGTTGCTGATCAGCCCGCTGCTGTCCTAGCAGCGCAACCGGGTCTCGATCGACACCCTGGACCTGCCCGAGGACATGCGTGCCGACCGCATCGAGGACTGGGTGACGCCGCGCCAGCGCGCTGGGACCCACGTGACATTCCAGTTGCGCTCGCGGCCCTCTCTGAGCCTGACGCTTCAGAGCATGGACGGGCAGCCGCTGGAAGTGGGCAGCGAAGTGCAGTTGCCCGGCGGACGCCAGGCCACGGTGGGCTATGACGGCCTGCTGTATCTGGAAGACGTCGCTGCCGGCAGCGTGCTGTACATCACCACCAGCCGCGGCCAGTGCCGGGTGAAGGTACCCGAGCAGCCCAAGGTAGTGGCGTCCGGCGCCCGGCCGAAGCCGGCACCGCTGCCGTGCATCCCGGAGGTGGCGCCATGAGAGTGCTGCTGCTCGGCATGCTGCTGTTCGCCGGCCTGCTCGCGGCACTACCGGCCCAGGCGACAGCGGTCTGCACGGCAACCGCGAACCCGACCCTGCCGTTCGGCAACATCAACAGCAACGCTCCCGGCCCTACGGCGGCGACGCTGAACATCACGGTGACCTGCACCACCGCCGCACTGAGCCTGCTGGCCACCACCGGCGTCCGCGTCTGCGTGGGTGTCGGCGCAGGCAGTGGCGGCGGCAGCAGCTCCACCTTCCGCACGATGTCCACTTCCAGCAGCGACACCATGAATTTCCAGCTCTACAACAACGCCAGCTACGGCCAGGTCACCGGCCTGGTGCCACGCGGCACGCCGCCGGCGCAGGAACTGACCATGAGCTACAACGTGCCGCTGCTGACCGGCGGCAGCGGTGCGCAGTCCGTGCAGCTGTTCGCGCAGATCCCCGCCAACCAGATCCTCGCTTCGGGTGCTTACAGCAGCACCTTCAGTGGCGCCAACGTGGTGCTCACCTGGGCCTGGAATGAAGTCCTGCTCGGCAACGCCACCGTGCCGGCCGCCTGCAACGGCGGCGCAACCGGCACCAACAGCGCCAGTGCGGCCTTCAGCTTCACTGCCACTGCCAACGTGCTGCCGCAATGCGGCAGCTACGTCACCACCAACATGGACTTCGGCAACGTCACCGGCAGCATTCCCGCCAACATCGACCGGACCGCCACGCTCACGCTGACCTGCCTGAAGAACACCGCCTACCAGATCAGCCTCAACAACGGCCAGAACAACCCCGCCGCCTCCACCACCCGGCGCATGGCCACCACCATTGGCAGCGGCACCTACTACCTACCCTATGAGCTGTACCGCGACGCCGCGCGCAGCCTGCGCTGGGGCAATACCCTCAACGTCGATACCGTTGGCGGCACCGGAAGTGGCAGCGCGCAGCAGCTGACCATCCATGGCCGGGTGCCGCCGGTCACCGGCCAGCCCCCGGCCGGTACCTACAACGATCTGGTGCAGGTGACGATCACTTACTGACCTGTGTGCCGACCAACGGTCGGCACCCACCGGGGTGGGCTTGGAACGGTCGGCATCCACCGGGATGGATTGGAATGGTCGGCATCCACCGGGATGGGTTCCGGTAGATCCACGCCGTGCGTGGATGCGCGCATCCCTCCTGCGCCAGGACCAGTCGACTGGCAGTCGAGCCTACAGATTCGGCCGATCCGGCCGATACCGCGCAACGGGTCCTACAGTACGGTGGATGGCAGGTGGTTCGCGCACTTCTAATCGGGGCGATGCTGGTCGCCAGTATGCCCGCGTGGGCCGATCCCGGCAGCACCTCCCTGCAGATCCGGCTGACTGTGGTCGAGGGCTGCAGCAGTGATGCCGGCAACACCCGATGCGCGGCACCGCACCGGCGCAGCGACGCGCCCGAGCTTCCGCAACAGATCCGCGACCTCGCGCCGCCGGCCGACAGCGACGACGCGGCGCCTGCCGTGACCCTCATCTACTGATGCGCATCCTGCTGAGCCTGCTGGCACTGCTGCTGGCACTGCCCGCTGCGGCGCTGGACCTGGTGCCCACCACCCTGCAGCTGCCCGCCGAAGGGGGGCACGGCGAGCTGTGGCTGTACAACCCCGGGCCCGGCCGCTGGCAGGGCGAGGTTCGGATCCTGGCCTGGGAACAGCAGGTCGATGCGGAAAAGCTGCGGCCCAGCGACCAGATCCTGGCCAGCCCCGCCCGGCTCGACCTCCCGCCCGGCACCCGTCAACGCATCTGGCTGCTGCCTCGGGAGACGTCGCCCGTTGCCGTCGAGCAGGCCTACCGGGTGATCCTGAGCCCCAGCGGACCGGACCTGCCACGCTACTCGCTCCCCTTGTTCCGGGGGCATGCGGCGCCCCTGGCGCGGCCGGACCTGCATGCCGGGATAGAGCCCGGAACGTCGCAGCCCCTTCTGCGACTGCATAACGCAGGCACGGTACACGCCCGCCTGCACGATCTTGCGTTCGTCGCCGGCGATGGACGCCGCACCCTGCTGCTGCCGGGACTGGCCGGCTACCTGCTGGCGGGCCGGGAACGCCGCTGGGCCCTCTCCGTCCATGCCGACGGCTATGCCGGTGGCCATTTCCAGGCCCGGCTGCAGGACGGCCGCGTGGTCGATCTCACCGCGCCGGACCCGGCAATTGCAGCGAGCGCTCCCAGCGGGCTATAATCGACCGGATTCCTGCCGCCTGCGTGCGCGGGAGACCGTCCACACCGGACGTCACCGGTGAATCCACACCTGCTGCCCCCATCCGTGCCGGGGTGCTCCGTCAAGGAGTTCGGCCACGGAGGCAACAGGGAAGCCCAACCCCCGGAACCATCCGCGCTTCCACGCGTCCCGCATACCTATCCCGCGGGCGGAAACGCCGGTTCCATATCAGGAGTATTGCAATGCCCCAGGTCACCATGCGTCAGATGCTGGAAGCCGGCGTCCACTTCGGCCACCAGACCCGCTACTGGAACCCGAAGATGGCTCCGTACATCTTCGGCGCCCGCGGCAAGATCCACATCATCAACCTGGAAAAGACCGTCCCGCTGTTCAACGATGCGATGAACTTCATCTCGTCGGTTGCCCAGAAGCGCGGCACCGTCCTGTTCCTGGGCACCAAGCGCAGCGCCCGCGAAACCATCAAGGAAGAAGCCGAGCGTTGCGGCATGCCGTTCATGAACCAGCGTTGGCTGGGCGGCACCCTGACCAACTTCCGTACCGTCAAGCAGTCGGTTGCCCGCCTGAAGGAACTGGAAGCCGGTGAAACCGACGGCACCTTCGAGAAGCTGGTCAAGCACGAAGTGCTGGGCCTGCGTCGCGAGCGCGACAAGCTGGAAGCCTCGCTGGGCGGCATCAAGGACATGAACCGTCTGCCGGACGCCATCTTCGTGATCGACATCGGCCACGAAGACATCGCGATCAAGGAAGCCAAGAAGCTGGGCATCCCGGTCATCGCCGTGGTCGACACCAACTACAACCCGGAACTGGTGGACTACGCCATCCCGGGCAACGACGACGCCATCCGCGCTGTGCAGCTGTACGCCCGCGCCGCTGCCGACGCCGTGCTGGAAGGCAAGGCTGCTGCTCCGCACGCTGCTTCGGTGCGTGAGGAAGAGTTCGCCGAAGCCGCTGCTGAAGGCGAAGAGAAGCCGGCCCGCCGCGCTCCGGCCAAGAAGGCTGCCAAGAAGGGCGACGACGCCCAGGCCTGATCCAGGCCCCGGGGTGGACGCCCGGCGTCCACCCTCCCTGCGCGCAGCCTTTGGCGCGTGACAGGACCGTGTCACACGGGCCGGCCACCATGCCGGCCCAACCCCTTTCTTTCGTGAGGTAATCCCGTGGAAATCACTGCTTCCCTGGTCAAGGAACTGCGCGAGCGCACCGGCGCCGGCATGATGGAATGCAAGAAGGCTCTCACCGAAGCCAACGGCGACATCAACGCTGCTGCTGAAGCCATGCGCAAGTCCGGCGCTGCCAAGGCCGACAAGAAGGCTGACCGCGTGGCCGCCGAAGGCCGTCTGGGCCTGGCCCAGGATGGCGGCAAGGCCGTGCTGGTCGAAGTCAACTCGGAAACCGACTTCGTCGCCAACGATGACAACTTCAAGTCCTTCGTCAATGCCGTCGCCGCTGCCGCCCTGGCATCGGGCGCCAACGACGTCGAAGCCGTGAAGGCTGCCAAGCTGGCCGATGGCCGCACCGTTGAAGAAGCCCGCGCCACCGCCGTGCAGACCCTGGGTGAAAACATCCAGATCCGTCGCATGGTGAAGGTTGATGGCAACAACACCATCGGCGCCTACGTCCACACCAACGGCAAGGTTGGCGTGCTGGTCGACCTGGTCGGCGGCGACGTCGAGCTGGCCCGTGGCCTGGCCATGCACGTGGCAGCCCTGAAGCCGCCGCACAACAAGGCTGCGGACGTCCCGGCCGAGTTCGTCGAGAAGGAAAAGGAAATCGAGCTGGCCAAGATGTCCGAAAAGGACAAGGCCAAGCCGGCCGAGATCCTGGAAAAGATCATCAGCGGCAAGATCAACAAGATCGTCAGCGACGTGACCCTGTACGGCCAGACCTACGTGCTGGGCGACACCACCGTCGAGCAGGTGGTCAAGGCCGCTGGCGCCGACGTGGCTGGCTTCAAGCTGCTGATCGTCGGCGAAGGCATCGAGAAGGTGGTGGAAGACTACGCCGCTGAAGTTGCCAAGGCGATGCAGGTCTGATTCCAGCCTTCCGACTGTGAAGCGACCAGAAGGAGCCGCGGGAAACCGCGGCTCTTTTTTTTATGCCGGCGGGCCTATGGGTGCCCTTCACCTGTGGGTGGCCGAATCTGTGGGTGCACACCGTTGGTGCGCACACCGGCACCTTTGCGTTGCGCGCGAATCAAGCCGATACTCGGCGCAGGGAATCCACAGTCACATAGCAGGAACGAAAATCGCGGACTGTGATGCATTCCTAGGTATTCTTGTCCCAATGGAATTGAACGACCCGACATGCCTCCCGAGCTGACAGCTGCCCTGGCGCTCTGCCGCAACCTGCCCTCGCCACCCGGTATTGCCCTGCGCATCATCGAGCTGGCCCAGGACCCGGAAGCGGACATCGCCACCGCCGCCGACATCATCGCCATCGACATGGCGCTGAGCGCTCGCATGCTGCGCATCGCCAATTCGCCGCTGTACGCCAGCCGCCGCCGCATCGAGAACCTCGGCCAGGCGCTGACCATGCTCGGCCTGAATGCCACGATCAGCCTCGCCCTCGGCTTCACCGTCACCCAGGGCCTGACCGGTGGCGGCGGTGCCGACCACGACCTGCGCCAGCGCGCGTGGAAGCGCAGCATTCTCAGCGCCCTGGCCGCCAGCCAGCTGGGCCAGGCGCGCGGCCTGCGCCGGCTGGAGGAACTGATGCTGGCCGGGCTGCTGCAGGACCTGGGCGTGCTGTGCCTGGCCCAGGCCGAATCGGAGCGCTACCTGCCACTGCTGCGCGAAGCCCGTGACAATACCGATCTGGTCGCACGCGAGCGCGAGGAACTGGGCTGCAGCCACGCCGATGTCGGCGCCTGGGTGGCCGAACAGTGGGGCCTGCCGCGCTACCTGGTGGAAAGCATCAGCCACAGCGAGGACGACGACGCTGCCGATTCGCCGTTCCAGGCGTGCGTGCAGCTGTCCGGCGCTGTCGCCGACATCTGGCTGGACGAAGACGCCGATGCCGCCCGCGAACGCGCTCTGCACCAGGTGCATGACCGGCTGGAGCTCGACAGCGCCCGTTTCGATCAGGTGCTGACCCGCATCAGCGATGCCCTTCCGGATATCGCCAGCCTGTTCGAGGCCGGCCTGAACTCGCCCTCGCGGGTCAGGGAGCTGATCGACCACGCGCAGGAGCTGGCCACCCTGCGCAACCTGCGCGAGCTGCAGGATGCCGATCAGGCACGCCGCCGCGCCGACGAATTCGAGGCGCGGGCCAAGCGCCTGGCCGACCAGGCCCACCGCGACGCCCTGACCGGCGTGCTCAACCGCCGCCAGCTGGAGGCGGTGCTGGAACAGGAGTTCCTGCGCGCCGGGCGTCAGGGCTGGCCGCTGTCGGTGGCCTTCATCGACCTGGACGACTTCAAGAAAATCAATGATGCCCACGGCCACCTGACCGGCGACGAGGTGCTGCGCGCCTTTGCCGGCAAGCTGCAGGGCCAGCTGCGCAACAGCGACACCGTGGCCCGCTTCGGTGGCGAGGAATTCGTCGCGCTGCTGCCCAACACCAGTGAATCGGTGGCGCTGGACGTGATCCGGCGTGTGCTGGCCAACATCGTCGCCACGCCGATGGCCGAGCTGGAGGGAGGCCCGCTGTTCGTCACCTTCTCCGCCGGCGTGGCCACCCAGGGCGGCTACGAACGCTTTGCCGACGTGCAGGACCTGCTGCGCGCAGCCGACGATGTGCTGTACCGCTCGAAGAACCTGGGCCGCAACCGGGTGATCGCCCGCTCCCCCGGCGCCCTCGGCCACGACGAGCTTTCAGCCACCGCCGGCGCCGAGCTGGGCTGAACGGGACGCCCCGCGTGAGCGGGGCGGACGGCAGGATTTCGCGCCGCAGTGCACAAAACACTTTGGCCCAACGCCGCATGCGCGTAGAATCGCCCGCGATTTCCACGCACCCGAGGTCCCTATGTCCAAGCTCGCCTATCGTCGCATCCTTCTGAAACTGTCCGGGGAGGCGCTGATGGGAGATGAGGACTACGGCATCGACCCGAAGATCATCAATCGCCTGGCCCGTGAGGTCATCGAAGCCCAGCAGGCCGGTGCCGAAGTGGCGCTGGTGATCGGCGGCGGCAACATCTTCCGCGGCGCCGGCCTGGCCGCTGGCGGCATGGACCGGGTCACCGGCGACCAGATGGGCATGCTGGCCACGGTCATCAACGCCCTGGCCATGCAGGACGCCCTGGAAAAGCTGGGCGCCAAGGCCCGCGTGATGAGCGCGATCAAGATCAACGACGTGTGCGAGGACTACATCCGCCGCCGCGCCATCCGCCACCTGGAAAAGGGCCGCCTGGTGATTTTCGCCGCCGGCGTCGGCAGCCCGTTCTTCACCACCGACTCCGGCGCCGCGCTGCGTGCGATCGAGATCGGTGCCGACCTGCTGCTGAAGGCCACCAAGGTCGATGGCGTGTACGACAAGGACCCGAACAAGTACAGCGACGCGGTCCGCTTCGACAGCCTGAGCTACGACGAAGTGATCCGCCGCGGCCTGGAAGTGATGGATACCGCCGCCTTCGCGCTGGCCCGCGACAGCGACCTGCCGATGCGCGTGTTCGACATGGGCCAGCCCGGTGAGCTGCTGAAGATCCTCAACGGCGAGAACATCGGCACCCTGGTCCAGGGCCGCGATCCGGCCTGAGCCTGAGCGCCAGGCGAGCTGCGGGCCGATTCAGGCCCGGCAGCGTCCCGTATTCGCCTATAATCGCCCGATTCCAGTTACACCCAGGACCGGGCGATGCTCAACGACATCAAGAACAACGCGCAGACGCGCATGGCCAAGAGCATCGACGCTCTGAAGCACACCCTCACCTCGATCCGCACCGGCCGCGCCACCCCGGCCCTGCTGGACCGCGTCACGGTCAGCGCCTATGGCAACGCCAGCACCCCGCTGAACCAGGTCGCATCGATCTCCAACGCCGACGCCCACTCGCTGCTGGTCACGCCGTTCGACAAGAGCATGATCAAGGAGATCGAAAAGGGTCTCTACAACGCCGAGTTCACCCCGAACACCCTGGGCACCGCGATCCGCATCAACATGCCGCCGCCGACCGAAGAGCGCCGCAAGGAGCTGGCCAAGCAGGTGCAGAAGGAAGGCGAAGGCGCCAAGATCGCGATCCGCAACATCCGTCAGGACGCGAACAAGGAAATCGCCAAGCTGGTCAAGGACAAGGCGATCAGCGAAGACGAGAAGAAGCGCGGTGAGGACGACATCCAGAAGTTGACCGACACCAACATCAAGGACGTCGACAAGGTCGTTGCCGACAAGGAAAAAGAACTGCTGTCGGTCTGAAGTCGATGCCTTCAGTCCCGCCTCCGTTGCCGGCCGCCCTGCCCCGCCACATTGCCATCATCATGGATGGCAATGGACGCTGGGCACAGCAGCGCCGTCGTCCGCGTGTGATCGGCCACCGGGCCGGCGCGCGTGCGGTCAACCGCACCATCGAGCGCTGCCTTGAGCTGGGCATTCCGGCGCTGACCCTGTTCGCGTTTTCCAGCGAGAACTGGGGCCGGCCGCAGGAAGAAGTCGATGCGTTGATGAAGCTGTTCCTCGGCGCGCTCGACCGCGAAGTGGACGAGCTGCATCGGCGTGGCGTGCGCGTGCGCTTCATCGGCGAGCGCGAACGCTTCGGTGCCGGGCTGGTCAGCCGCATGCAGCTGGCCGAGCAGCGCACCGCAGACAACACCACCCTGACCCTGTCGATCGCCGCCAGCTACGGTGGCCGCCAGGACATCGCCCGTGCCGCGCGCGCGCTGGCCACTGAAGTCGCCGCCGGCCGCCTGCTGCCCGAACAGATCGACGAATCGCTGCTGGGCAGCCAGGTCGCCCTGGCCGACCTAGCGCCACCGGACCTGTTCATCCGCACCGGTGGCGACACCCGCATCAGCAACTTCCTGCTGTGGCAGCTGGCGTACACCGAGCTGTGGTTCACCGAGGCGCTGTGGCCAGACTTCGATCCCGCCCTGCTGCAGCAGGCGCTGGACGCCTACGGCAGCCGTGAGCGTCGTTTCGGCCTGACCAGCGCCCAGATCGCCGCACTGGCCACCGAGACTTCCAGCCCATGACCAAGACCCGAGTCCTTGCCGCGCTGATCATGGCGCCGGTCGCCATTGCCGCGATCCTGCTGCTGCCGACCCAATGGCTGGCAGCGGCGGCCGCTGCGGTGCTGCTGATCGGCCTGTGGGAGTGGCTGAAGCTGGCCGGCATCGAAGACACCCTGGCGCGCACCGTGCTGCTGGTACTGAACCTGCTGCTGATGGTGCTGCTGGTGTGGGCCGATGGCAGCACGCTGGTGCTGTTCCAGATCACCACATTGGCCGGTGTTGCCTGGTGGCTGGCGGCGCTGGTCTGGCTGCGCTTCTTCAATTTCGGCGCGCAACCCTCGGCACCCTCGCGCATCGTGAAGATGCTGGCCGGTACGCTGGCCATCGTTCCGGCCTGGGCCGCGCTGGTGCTGATCCATGCGGGCGGCGATCCGCCGGGCAAGCAGGGTCACCTGTGGCTGCTGGCTGCGCTGGCACTGGTCTGGGCGGCCGATTCGGGCGCCTATTTCGCCGGCCGTCACTTCGGCAAGCACAAGCTGGCCCCGCGCATCAGCCCCAACAAGACCTGGGAAGGCCTGTTCGGCGGCCTGCTGGCCGGTGTCGCCGTGGCCGTCGGCCTGGGCTGGCTGGCCGGCATCGATACCGCACACCTGCCGGGCCTGCTGATCACTTCGGTGGTGGCCGTATTCGCCTCGGTGCTGGGTGATCTGTTCGAAAGCCTGATCAAGCGCCACGCGGGCGCCAAGGACTCGGGCCACCTGATTCCGGGCCATGGTGGCGTACTCGACCGTGTCGACGGCGTCCTGGCTGCAGTGCCGGTGTTCGCACTCGGCAAGGAAATCTTCGGGTTCTGACCATGAATGCTGTCGCAGACCTGCGCCGGGTCGCCGTATTCGGCGCCACCGGCTCGATCGGTGCCTCCACGCTGGACGTGATCGCCCGCCACCCGCAGCGCTACCAGGCCACCGTGCTGGCCGCCGGTCGTCAGGTGCAGGCGTTGCTGGCACTGTGCCGCCAGCACCGGCCCGCGCACGCGGTGATCGCCGACGAATCGCTGTTCGCTGAGCTGCGCGATGGCCTGCGCGATGCCGGACTGGCCACCGAGGCGCATGCCGGCCATGCCGCGCTGGACCAGCTGGCCGCCAGCGATGCCTGCGACACCGTGGTCGCCGCCATCGTCGGTGCGGCCGGGCTGTCTTCCACCCTGGCCGCCGCCGCCGCGGGCAAGCGCATCCTGCTGGCCAACAAGGAATCGCTGGTGCTGGCCGGTGAGCTGCTGACCCGCACCGCAGAACGCGCCGGCGCCGAGATCATCCCGATCGACAGCGAACACAGCGCGATCTTCCAGTGCCTGCGCTCGCGCGATGCCAGCGTGGATGGCGCCGGCGTGCGCCGCATCCTGCTGACCGCCTCCGGCGGCCCGTTCCGTGGCCGCAGCCGCGCCGAGCTGGCCCAGGTCACCCCGGCCCAGGCCGTTGCCCACCCGAAGTGGTCGATGGGGCCGAAGATCTCGGTCGATTCGGCGACGTTGATGAACAAGGGCCTGGAAGTGATCGAGGCCCACCACCTGTTCGGCATCCCCGGTGAGCGCATCGAAGTGCTGGTGCACCCGCAGAGCCTGGTCCACTCGCTGGTCGAGTTCGTGGACGGCTCAACCCTGGCGCAGATGGGCCTGCCGGACATGCGCACCACACTGGCCGTTGGCCTGGGCTGGCCACAACGCATCGAATCGGGCGTATCCGGGCTGGATCTGCTGGCCCAGGGCCGGCTCGATTTCGAGGCCCCGGACACCGACGCCTTCCCCTGCCTGGCCCTGGCCTGGCAGGCGATGCGGGCCGGCGGCACCGCCCCGGCGGTGCTGAACGCTGCCAATGAAGAGGCGGTTTCAGCGTTTCTTCAGGGCCGGATCGGTTTCCTGACCATCCCGGAGCTGGTTGCTAACGCTCTTTCAACACTGCCGACCCTGCCAGCCGATACACTGGAGGTCCTGTTGTCCGCCGACCAGCGGGCACGCCAGCTGACCCTGAACGCCATCGACGCCGCCTGAACGACCGCCTCGCCCAGCATGACGACGCCGCCCCTGCCCGCCACTGTGAGCCTGCATGACTGACTTCATCGGATCGGTCTGGTGGATGATTGTCAGCCTCGGGCTGCTGGTCACGTTCCACGAGTTCGGGCATTACTGGGTCGGGCGCCTGTGCGGGGTCAAGATCCTGCGCTTCTCGGTCGGCTTCGGCCGGCCGCTGTGGTCGCGCCGGGACAGGAACGGCACCGAGTTCGCCATCGCCGCCATCCCGCTGGGCGGTTATGTGAAGTTCCTGGACGAGCGCGAGGTCGAAGTGCACCCGCACGAGCGCGGCCAGGCCTTCAACCACAAGACCGTCTGGCAGCGCATCGCCATCGTCGCCGCCGGACCGATCGCCAACCTGCTGCTGTGCATCCTGCTGCTGTGGGCGATGTTCGTGATCGGCAAGCAGGATTATTCGCCGACCATCGGCCGTGTCAGCGGCATCGCCGCCAGCGCCGGCCTGACCAGCGGCGACCGCGTGCTGCGCGTGGACGAGCGCCCGGTGGTCACCCTCGGCGAGGCCAGCATGGCGCTGACCGCCGCCGCGATGGACCGCCGCGACGTGAAGCTGGAAGTGCTGGACCCGACCGACCAGGTGCGCGTGCGCAGCCTGCCGCTGTCGCAGCTGCCCCCCGGCTTCGATGAACGGCGCGTGCCGATCCTGGCTGGCCTGTACTGGCAGTCGTGGCTGCAACCGGCGCTGGTCGAGTCACTCACCGCGGACTCCGTGGTGGCCGGGCAGCTGCAGCCGGGCGATCTGATCGTAGCGATCGACGGCCAGCGCATCGACGGCGCCGACCAGGTCATCGGCGAGATCCAGACGCTGGGCCGCGCCGGCGGCCCGGGCATGATCGAGGTCCTGCGGGGCGGCGAGCGCCTGGCGCTGGAAGTCACCCCGCGCCAGGGCAAGGATTCAAAGGGCGAGCCGATCTGGCAGATCGGCGTGCAGTTCCCGACCTCGTTCAGCCCTCCCTACGACACCCTGCTGCGCTATGGCCCGCTCGACGCGGTCACCGTAGCCGTGCGCGAAACCGGCCGCCTGGCGGCCGATTCGCTGGGAATGATGGGCCGCATTGTCACCGGCAAAGCCTCGCTGCAGAACGTTTCCGGGCCCGTCACCATCGCCCGGGTAGCCAACATCTCGGCCAAACGCGGCCTGGACTGGTTCCTGCAGTTCCTTGCCCTGCTGTCACTCAGCCTGTGCATCATCAACCTGTTGCCGATCCCGATCTTGGACGGCGGCCACCTGCTGTATTACCTTATCGAGTTGGTCAAGGGCAGCCCGCTGAGCGAGCGTGCCATCGCCGCCGGCCAGTACATCGGCCTGGCGTTGCTGGCCGGGCTGATGGGGTTGGCGTTCTACAACGACATCCTCGGCCTGGTCCCGCGATGAACTTTTCCACGTTGTTGCCGTCTACAGCGTCGGCATCCCGCACCAATGAAATCGACCTTCCTACCGGACGTGACATGACGCGACTCCCCAATCGCCGCCTGCTGGCCCTCGCCCTCGCCGCCGTCACCGGCGCTCCCGCCCTGGCCCAGGCAGCCGAGCCCTTCACTGTCAGCGACATCCGCGTGGATGGCCTGCAGCGCATCAGCTCGGGCACGGTATTCACCTACCTGCCGGTGGAGCGTGGCGAGACGGTCACCGACAACAAGGTCGGCGAGACCATCCGCGCCCTGTACAAGACCGGCTTCTTCGAAGACGTGCAGCTGGACCGCCAGGGCAGCATCCTGGTGGTGACCGTCAAGGAACGCCCGGCGATCAACAAGCTGACCGTGACCGGCAACAAGGACATCAAGTCCGAGCAGCTGCTCAAGGGCCTGTCCGACATCGGCCTGACCGAGGGCGGCACCTTCGATCGCCTGAGCCTGGACCGCGTGACCCAGGAACTGCGCCGCCAGTACAACGACCGCGGCAAGTACAACGTCGAGATCACCCCGACGGTGAGCCCGCTGGACCGCAACCGCGTGGACATCGCGATCGCCATCAAGGAAGGCAAGGCGGCCAAGATCCGTCACGTCAACCTGGTCGGCACCGAGAAGTTCGAGAGCAAGGACATCCTGGAGACCTGGGAGTCCAAGGAGCACAACTGGGCATCGTGGTACCGCCGTGACGACCAGTACTCCAAGGAAAAGCTGTCCGGCGACCTGGAAAAGCTCAATTCCTGGTACCTCGACCGCGGCTATGTCGACTTCAGCATTGATTCGACCCAGGTGTCGATCAGCCCCGACAAGCGCGACATGTTCCTCACCGCCGGCGTGACCGAAGGTGCGCAGTACAAGATCTCCGAGATCAAGGTCAGCGGCGACACGATCCTTCCGCAGGAGGACGTCGAGCGCATGGTGATCCAGAAGTCCGGCGACACGTTCTCGCGTGCGCTGCTGGAATTCAGCTCGGACACCATCACCAACTCGCTGTCCAACATCGGCTACGCGTTCGCCAAGGTGAACCCGATCCCGACCACCAACCGCCCCGAGCAGACCGTGGCGATCAACATGCAGGTCGTGCCCGGCCCGCGCGTGTCGGTGCGTCGCATCCTGTTCCGTGGCAACACGCGTACGTCCGACGAAGTGATGCGTCGCGAAATGCGCCAGTTCGAGAACAGCTGGTACTCGCAGGCCGCGATCGACCGCTCCAAGATCCGCCTGCAGCGCCTGGGCTACTTCGAGTCGGTGGACGTTGAAACCCCGGCCGTGAGCGGCAGCAACGACCAGGTCGACGTCGTCTACAACGTCAAGGAAACCACGTCCGGCAGCTTCGTGTTCGGCCTGGGCTACTCGCAGTCCTACGGCATGACCACCTCGGTGCAGCTGTCGCAGAACAACTTCCTCGGCGGCGGCAACCGCGTGTCGGTCGAAGCCTCGCGCAGCAGCTACCTGCAGCGCTACGGCTTCAGCTACACCAACCCGTACTTCACCGATGACGGCGTGTCGCTGGGCTACAACCTGTCCTGGCGCGAACTGGACTACTCCGACTTCAACACCGCGCAGTACAACAGCACCAATGGTTCGGCGCAGGTGGTGTTCGGCGTGCCGATCACCGAGACCGATACCGTCTCGCTGATGTTCGGCATCGACAGCAACCAGATCACCACCTACCAGGGTTCGACCCCGCAGTCGATCATCGACTACATCAACGCCGTCGGTAGGCGCACGTTCCATGCCTGGCGCACCGAGCTGGGCTGGGCGCGTGACTCGCGCAACGACTACTTCATGCCGACCCGCGGTACCTACCAGCGCATCGGCCTGGAAACCACGCTGCCGGGTTCGACCATCGAGTACTACAAGCTGAACTACCAGATCAGCAAGTACTGGCCGATCATGCCGTCGCTGGTGATCAACACCCGTGCCGAAGTGGGCTACGGCGATGCCTATGGCAACGACTACACCCGCACGCTGACCAACCCGGACGGCACCACCCGTACGGTGACCGCCAGCGGCCTGCCGTTCTTCGAGAACTTCTACGCCGGCGGTACCAACTCGGTGCGCGGCTTCGAAGACAACACCCTCGGCCCGCGCGAAGTCACCAACGGTTACCCGGAAGGCCAGCCGCTGGGTGGTTCGCTGAAGACCGTCGGTTCGGTCGAAGCCTACTTCCCGCGCCTGTTCGACAGCCCGTCGGCACGCGTGTCCGCCTTCGTCGACTTCGGTAACGTCTACAACGGCACCAAGAACTTCAAGGCCAACGAACTGCGCGTGTCCACCGGTGTGGCCCTGCTGTGGCGCGCCCCGGTCGGCCCGATCTCGATCAGCTACGCCTTCCCGCTGAAGAAGGAAGACGATGACAAGATCGAACGTCTGCAATTCACGTTCGGTGGCCAGTTCTGAGGAACGTCGTTCCTCAGAACTGATCCACCTCCGGTGAATTGCCCGCGCATTTCACCTATCCCCCGCGCCGCTGGCGCGCCCCCCTTAACAGAAGGGGGGCTCTCCACCAGACGGGATGCGAAGCGCCGGGCTCTGCCCGGCGTTTTCGTTTTTCAGATGACACTCCACGGCACGGGCTTTTGGCCGCGCTCGCGGGAAATTGTCCAGAGGCGGCGGGTGGCCCTGGACAGGACCGTTGGCGCCATGGATGGCGCCATCGAGCACCATGGAGGGGCTTTTGCGTGTCCTGGCCAGGGCCACCCGCCGCCTCCCGCCCGTACCAGGCAGGCGCCAAGCCCTGCCCCCGCATGACCGCAATGCCGTCACACGTTAAACTCCCGCCGTGAATACTCCCACCTACACCGCCCAGCAACTCGCCGAGCAGTTCGGCCTGCAGGTCCACGGCGACCCCGCCACCGCCATCCATGGCGTGGCCACCCTCGCCCATGCCGGTCCTGGCCAGCTGACCTTCCTCGCCAACCCGCGCTACCGCGCCCAACTGGCCGACAGCCAGGCCTCGCTGGTAGTCCTGCGTGCCGACGACGCCGAGGCCGCCCCCGGCGCCGCGCTCGTGGCCAACGACCCGTACACCACCTTCGCCAAGATCGCCGCGCTGTTCGACATCGCGCCGACGCGCCCGCCGGGCATCCACCCCAGCGCCGTCATCGATCCCAGCGCGCAGGTCGCCGCCAGCGCGCATATCGGCCCGTTCGTCTCCGTCGGCGCACGCAGCGTGGTCGGCGAAAACTGCATCATCGGCACTGGCAGCGTGATCGGCGAAGACTGCAGCCTGGACAACGGCTGCGAACTGATCGCGCGGGTCACCCTGGTCACCCGGGTCAAGCTCGGCAAGCGGGTTCGTGTGCATCCCGGTGCCGTGCTCGGCGCCGATGGCTTCGGCCTGGCCATGGACGCCGGCAAGTGGATCAAGGTGCCGCAGCTCGGCGGTGTGCGCATCGGCGATGACTGCGAGATCGGCGCCAACACCTGCGTCGACCGTGGTGCGCTGGAAGACACCGTGCTGGACGAAGACGTGCGCCTGGACAACCTGGTGCAGATCGCGCACAACGTGCAGATCGGTGCGCACTCGGCCATCGCCGGCTGCACCGGCATCGCCGGCAGCGCCAAGATCGGCC
The DNA here is from genome assembly GCF_051983905.1 of Stenotrophomonas sp. STK17_22. NCBI lineage: Bacteria > Pseudomonadati > Pseudomonadota > Gammaproteobacteria > Lysobacterales > Lysobacteraceae > Stenotrophomonas > Stenotrophomonas sp. STK17_22. The sequence continues at coordinate 1,451,569 of NZ_CP197010.1, read as the reverse complement.
GCTACTGCCTGCTCGGCGGCCACGTTGGCGTGGTCGGCCACCTCGAGATCTGCGACAAGGTCGTGATCACCGGCAAGTCGGTGGTTCGCAATTCCATCCATGAGCCGGGCGAGTACTCGTCCGGCACCCCGTTGACCGACAACCGCACGTGGCGCAAGAACGCCGCGCGCTTCAAGCAGCTGGACGCATTGGCTCGCCGCGTCCTGGCTGCTGGCAAGGAGAAAGAATGAACGACACGCTGCAGCTTCCGATCGACGTCTGCCAGATCCAGGAACTGCTCCCGCACCGCTACCCGTTCCTGCTGGTGGACCGGGTGCTTGAGCTCGACATCGACGCCAAGCGCATCCTTGCGCAGAAGAACGTCAGCATCAACGAGCCGTTCTTCCAGGGCCACTTCCCGGGCCGCCCGATCATGCCCGGCGTGCTGATCATCGAAGCGCTGGCGCAGGCCGGTGGCGTGATGACCCAGCTGACGCTCGGCCGCGATGCGCAGTCCAAGCTGTTCTACATGGTCAAGGTGGAAAATGCCCGCTTCAACAAGCAGGTCGTTCCCGGCGACGTGCTGATGCTGGATGTGCAGATGAAGCGCCTGATCCGCAACATGGGCTGGTACTACGGCGAAGCCAAGGTCAACGGTGAAGTCGTTGCCTCGGCCGAAGTCATGTGCGCCGGCGCCAAGGGCTGATCCACTGGAGGCAGGAATGACTGACAACGCACCGCGGATCCACCCGACCGCCGTCATCGACCCGGCCGCGCGCCTGGCCGATGACGTCCAGGTGGGCGCGTTCACCCTGATCGGGGCCGATGTGGAAATCGGTGCCGGCACGGTGATCGGCCCCCACTGCAGCATCCACGGCCCGACGAAGATCGGCCGCGACAACCGCTTCATCGGCCACGCAGCCGTCGGTGGCGAACCGCAGGACAAGAAGTATGCAGGGGAGCGCACCGAGCTGGTGATCGGCGACCGCAATGTGTTCCGCGAGTTCGTCACGCTGAACCGTGGCACCGGCGGCGGCGGCGGCATCACCACCATCGGCGACGACAACTGGATGCTGGCCTACACGCACGTGGCGCATGACTGCCATGTCGGCAACTTCTGCGTGTTCTCCAACAACACCACCCTGGCCGGCCACGTGACCGTGGGTGACTACGTGATCATCAGCGGCTTCGCCGGGGCCCACCAGTTCTGCCGGATCGGCGCGCATGCCTTCCTCGGCATGGGCGCCCTGACCAATGGCGATGTTCCGCCGTTCACCATGGTCGGCACCGATTCGTTGGGCCGCCCGCGCGGCATCAACAGCGAAGGCCTGAAACGCCGCGGCTTCGACACCGAGCGCATTTCCGCCATCAAGCGTGCCTACCGCACGCTGTACGTGGCGGGCCTGCCACTGGCCGAAGCCAAGGTGCAGCTGACCGAACAGGCACGCGACAGCGATGACGTGAAGGCCATGCTGGACTTCATCGAGCACGCCGAGAGGCCCTTGCTGCGATGAGCAGCACGACCGGCCAGGCGCCGGCCGGCGCCGCCGTGATTCCGCTGGCCTCGATGGCCGGCAGCGTCCCCGCGCAGCGGGTGCTCAGCGAGCGCCCATTGCGGATCGCACTGGTGGCCGGTGAGGCCTCCGGTGATCTGCTGGGTGCGGGCCTGGTGCGCGAGCTGAAGGCACGCTTTCCGAATGCCGAATTCGCCGGCATCGGTGGCGATGCCATGCGCAGCGCCGGCTGCCTGACCTGGCACGATGCCAGCGAGCTGGCGGTGATGGGCCTGACCGAAGTACTGCGCCACCTGCCACGCCTGCTCAAGCTGCGTTCCGCGTTCCGCCAGCGTGCGCTGGAATGGCAACCGGACGTGTTCATCGGCATCGACGCGCCCGACTTCAACCTGGGCATCGAACGCTGGCTGAAGCAGCGCGGCGTGCGCACCGTGCATTACGTGAGCCCCTCGGTCTGGGCCTGGCGCGAGAAGCGCGCCGAGAAGATCGGCAGCAGCGCTGACCTGGTGCTGTGCCTGTTCCCGATGGAACCCCCGATCTATGCCAAGCACGGCATCGACGCACGCTTCGTTGGCCATCCGATGGCCGATGACATCCCCCTGCAGGGCAACCGCGAGGAAGCGCGCGCCGCGCTTGGCCTGCCGACGTCGGCCAAGGTGCTGGCAGTGTTGCCAGGCAGCCGCCTGGGCGAAATCTCGCGCCTCGGTGAACCCTTCTTCGAAGCCGCCTGGCAGGTCTCCGAGCGCATCCCCGGCCTGCACGTGGTGGTGCCTGCCGCCAACCCCGCATGCAAGCGGCTGATCGAAGAGCAGCTGTCGCGCTCGGCGCTGCCGGTCGCATACTCGCATGTGCTCGACGGCCAGGCGCGCAACGCCATGATCGCGGCTGACGTGGTGGTGCTGGCGTCCGGTACCGCGACCCTGGAGGCGATGCTGGTGAAGCGGCCGATGGTGGTCGGCTACCGTGTCAACGAGCTGACCTACCGTCTGGTCAAGGCATTCGGCCTGATCAAGGTCGACCGCTTCGCCCTGCCCAACATCCTGGCCGGCCAGGACCTGGCACCGGAGCTGATGCAGCATGACTGCACGCCGGACAAGCTGGCTGCGGCCATCCAGCAATGGTTCGACCACCCGCAGCGGGTGACCGACCTGCAGGACACCTATGCCCGCCTGCATGAGCGCCTGCGCCGCAATGCGTCGGCACGTGCCGCCGACGCCGTCGGCGAACTGCTGATGCGCGACCAGGCCCAGGCATGAGCCGCCGCCACGCCGCAGCGGCCAGCCTGACCCTGTTCGATGGCGCGGCGGTGGTCGAGCCGGAGCGCCTGGTCGCCGGCGTCGACGAAGCCGGTCGTGGCCCGCTGGCCGGGCCGGTCGCGGTGGCGGCCGTGGTGTTCGACCCGGCACGGCCGCGCATCAACGGCCTGGACGATTCCAAGCAGCTGACCGCGGCGCGCCGCGAGCAGCTGCATGACCGCATCATCGAGCGCGCCCTGGCCTGGCATGTGGTGCTGGTGGACGTGGACACCATCGACCGTCTGAACATCTACCAGGCCACCCTGCAGGGCATGCGCGACGTGGTCGCAGCGGTCGCCCACGTGGCCGGCTTCGCGCGCATCGATGGCAACGTGGTGCCCAAGGGTCTGGTACTGCCGGCGCAGGCGCTGGTCGGCGGCGATGGCATCGACCGCGCGATCATGGCCGCCTCGATCCTGGCCAAGGTCTCGCGCGACCGCTACATGCAGGAGGTGCATGCCCGCCATCCGCAGTACGGCTTCGAGCAGCACAAGGGCTACGGCACCCCGGCCCACCTGGCCGCCCTGCGCGAGCACGGCCCCTGCGTGGAGCACCGGCGCAGCTTCGCCCCGGTGCGCGAGTGCCTGGAAACGGCGCCAGCCCCCGCGATCACAGCCATCGCTTGAACAACGGCTGCCGGGTATCGTCCGGCGCTTTCACGGCAATGTGAACGCCTCCGCTGGCGCCGGGCCATGCCCGGCGACATTCGCGCAATCGGCGCACCGTCAAGTCCTTGTCGCTTCCCCCTGCCCTCGCTACCCTGACCGGGCACTCCAGCGCATCCCGACCCCGGCGACGATCTTCCGTCAGCACCCGGGGCCCGCGCGCTCCAACCTGGTCCGGCATGTCCAACTCCCGCTTCGTACATCTCCACGTCCACACCGAGTTCTCGCTGGCGGACTCGACCATCCGCGTGCCGGCCAAGCCCGACCAGGCGGACCCGAAGAAGGCCAAGCAGGCCAACCTGCTGTCGCGCTCGGTCGAGCTCGGCCTGCCCGCGCTGGCGGTGACCGACCTCAACAACCTGTTCGCCCTGGTCAAGTTCTACAAGGCCGCCGAAGGCGTGGGCATCAAGCCGATCGCGGGCGCCGACGTACTGATCGCCGAGGAAGGCCAGGACCCGTGGCGGATGACCCTGCTGTGCCGCGATCGCGAAGGCTACCTGAGCCTGTCGCGGCTGCTGACCCGCGCCTGGATGGAAGGTCATCGTCCGGAAGGCGGCGTGGCCGTGCACCCGGACTGGTTGAAGGCCGGCAATGCCAACCTGTTCGCGCTGGCCGGCCGGCAGAGCCTGGCCGGGCGCCTGGCGTTGGACGGCAAGCATGAACTGGCCGAGCAGCAGCTGGCCGACTGGCAGCGCGTGTTCGGCGATGGCCTGCACCTGGAGCTGACCCGCACCGGCCGCGAGGGCGAGGAAACCTTCAACCAGTTCGCGCTGATGGCGGCCGGCCAGCGTGGCCTGCCGGTGGTGGCCAGCAACGACGTACGCTTCCTGTCGCCGACGGATTTCAGCGCGCACGAAGCGCGCGTGTGCATTTCCACCGGCCGCGTGCTGGACGACCCCAAGCGCCCGCGCGAATACAGCGACCAGCAGTACCTGAAGTCGGCCGAGGAGATGTGCGCGCTGTTCGCCGACATCCCCGATGCGATCGACAACACGCTGGCGCTGGCCGAGCGCTGCAACATCGAGATGCGGCTGGGCACCTACTTCCTGCCCAACTACCCGGTGCCGGACGACGAGACCCTGGACACCTGGATCCAGAAGATGTCGCGCGATGGCCTGGAAGAGCGCCTGGAGAAGAATCCACTGGCGCCGGGCAAGACCCGCGAAGAGTATTTCGAGCGCCTGGAGTTCGAGCTCAACACCATCATCAAGATGGGCTTCCCGGGCTACTTCCTGATCGTGGCCGACTTCATCCAGTGGGGCAAGAACCAGGGCATTCCGATCGGCCCCGGCCGCGGTTCGGGTGCCGGTTCGCTGGTGGCCTGGGCGCTGAAGATCACCGATCTGGACCCGCTGCCGTACAACCTGCTGTTCGAGCGCTTCCTCAATCCGGAACGCGTGTCGATGCCCGACTTCGACATCGACTTCTGCATGGACCGCCGCGACGAGGTGATCGACTACGTCGCGCGCAAGTACGGGCGCGAGCGCGTCAGCCAGATCATCACCTACGGCACCATGGCCGCCAAGGCGGTGGTGCGCGACTCCGGCCGCGTGCTCGGTTTCCCGTACGGCCTGGTCGACGGTGTCTCCAAGCTGATCCCGAACATCCTCGGCATCCACCTGAAGGATGCGCTGGGCAAGGGCAAGGAAGGTCCCAGCTCGGAAATGGCCTCGGCCGAACTGATCCAGCGCTACGAGACCGAGGACGATGTCCGCGACCTGATCGACCTGGCGCTGCAGCTGGAAGACCTGACCCGCAACGCCGGCAAGCACGCCGGTGGCGTGGTGATCGGGCCGGAGCCGCTTAGCGAGTTCTGCCCGCTGTACGCCGAACACGACGAGAACGGACTCGGCAAGAACCCGGTCACCCAGTTCGACAAGAACGACGTGGAAGAAGTGGGCTTGGTGAAGTTCGACTTCCTCGGCCTGCGCACGCTGACCATCATCGACTGGGCGGTGAAGGCGATCAACAAGCGCCATGAGCGCGCCGGCATTCCGCCGGTGGACATCGCCGCGATCCCGCTGGACGACACGCCCACCTACAAGGACATCTTCGCCAACGGCAATACCGGCGCGGTGTTCCAGTTCGAATCCTCGGGCATGCGCCGCCTGCTGAAGGACGCGCGCCCCGACCGTTTCGAAGACCTGATCGCGCTGGTGTCGCTGTACCGCCCCGGCCCGATGGACCTGATTCCTTCGTTCAACGCGCGTAAGCACGGCCAGGAAGAAATCATCTATCCCGATCCGCGCACCGAAGCGATCCTGAAGGACACCTACGGCATCATGGTGTACCAGGAGCAGGTGATGCAGATGGCGCAGATCGTCGGCGGCTACTCGCTGGGCGGCGCCGACCTGCTGCGCCGCGCGATGGGCAAGAAGGTGCCGGCCGAAATGGCCAAGCACCGCGAGATCTTCCGCGAAGGTGCGGCCAAGGACGGTGTGGACGAAGCCAAGGCCGACGCGATCTTCGACCTGATGGAGAAGTTCGCCGGTTACGGCTTCAACAAGTCGCACGCCGCTGCCTATGCACTGGTCAGCTACCAGACCGCGTGGCTGAAGCGCCACTACCCGGCCGAGTTCATGGCGGCCACGCTGTCCTCGGACCTGGACAACACCGAGAAGGTGGTCGGCTTCCTGGACGAAGTGCGCAACCTCGGCCTGACCGTGCTGCCGCCGAAGGTGAACCACTCCGCCTTCATGTTCGAAGCCGTCACCCCGGACACCATCCAGTACGGTCTGGGCGCGATCAAGGGCGTCGGCCAGGGTGCCTGCGAAGCGGTGGTGGACGAGCGCCTGAAGGGTGGCGACTACAAGGACCTGCTCGACTTCTGCACCCGCGTCGGATCGGCCAAGCTCAACCGGCGCACGCTGGAAGCGATGATCAACTGCGGCGCACTGGATGAGCTCGGGCATAACCGCGCCTCGCTGATGCTGCAGCTGCCGGAAGTGATCAAGGCCACCGACCAGATGGCGCGCGAACGTGCGTCCGGGCAGAACTCGCTGTTCGGCGGCCCCGACCCGAGCGCGACCACGATCCAGCTGGATCTGCCTGAAGCCGAGGAATGGCCGCTGCTGCAGCGCCTGAACGGCGAGCGCGACACGCTGGGCTTCTACCTCAGCGGCCACCCGTTCGATCCCTGGCGCGACGATGTGCGCGACCTGGTCGGCAACGACCTGGGCTCGGTGGAGAAGATCTGGAGCGCCAACAGTGGCGGCGGCGGCGGCGAGAAGCGCTGGCGCCCGGAAGTACAGACCGTGCTGGCCGGCCAGGTGGTCGGCGTGCGCCGCAAGGGCGAGAGCCAGATCTTCATCCAGCTCGAGGATGGCCGCGGCCGCGTCGAGTGCAGCGCATTCTCCGACGCGATGGCCGAGTTCGGCCACCTGATGACCAAGGACCGCATCCTGGTGGTCAAAGGTGGCCTGCGCGAGGACGAGTTCAACGGCGGCTTCGCGCTGCGCATCCGCCAGTGCTGGGACTTCGACGAAGTCTGCGCCAACTACGCCACCCGGCTCTCGCTGCGCCTGGACCTGCGCCAGCAGCGCCCGGTCTGGGAGCGCATCGACGCCCTGCTCGACCGCCATCGCCCCGGCCGCACGCCGCTGCGCCTGGACCTGCTGCTGAAGGGGCCGCACGGCGGCGTCGCCGGCATGCTCGATGTGTCCGGGCAGAGCGCGGTACGCATCGATTCCAAGCTGATGGAGGCGCTGCGCGCCGACCCGGCCGTGCGCACCCTGAAGGTGCGCTACAGCCCGCCGTGGGCCAGCTGAAGCTGGCTCCCTGGTTTTGCTGAACCCCCTGCTTTCCCGTTCCATGTATCAAGGACGATTGCCGATGAAGACCCTGCTGTTCCCGTTCGCCGCCGCGCTGGCCCTGGCCGCCTGTTCGCCCTCGAAGGTCGAGTTCCAGATCGACAACCCGACCGACACGCCGCTGGCACTGAGCATCGATGGCAAGGACCTGCCGGTGGCCGCACAGGGCTCGCGCCCGATTTCGCTGGCCGTCGGCGAACATCGCCTGCACACCGAAAAGCTCGGCGACGTGCGCTTCATCGTCTACGTCGACGGTCGTGGTGGCCTGATCAACCCGACCCTGAGCGAGTACGTGATCGCCCGCGAGATCTACGTCACCGACGAGAGCAAGGTGAAGAACTTCGGCACCGGCAAGGCCGGCATCGAGCTGGGCGGCGTCGACTTCGAAGGCCCGTTCGAGAAGCGCCACGACCTGTTCATCGACAAGACCTGGACCTACGGCGTGCGCGAACCGTTCCCCAAGGAAAAGGTGGTCGCCCACGTCGATTCCAGCGGCGGCCAGATCGTGGCCAAGGTGTTCACCGCGCCGGACTTCATCGCTTACGTGGAAGAAGGCATGGGCGAGCCCGGTGCGTTCAAGCGCGAGCAGCCGGCCGGCTACGTGGCCCCGGCGTTCAGCCTGGAACCGGCCCCGGCCAGCCTGCCGGCGCTGGTGCCGGCCTTCGAGGCGCATGCCGCGCCGCTGCGTGAGGTCTATGCGCGCTGGCTGAAGGCCACCGCCGCCGATGAACAGAAGGCCCTGCGCAAGCAGGACTTCGCCGCGCAGATGGCCTTCACCTCGGCCACCGCCACCCTGGGCAGCGGGCTGGGCCGGGAGGCCAACGAGGCCTACAACGACTTCGTTTCCCAGCGCAGCCAGCTGATGGGCCGCAGCGCCCTGGTGGTGCCCTGAGCTGACTGGCGCCCCCTGCCCGGCTGCGCTACCGTCGCCTTCCAGACGAAGGCGTACGGGTGGTTTGCACGCATTCGGCTAGAATTCCCCTCTTCTTTACACGACGGCTTCCGATGAATCCGAACTACCTCGACTTCGAGCAACCCATCGCCGACCTGGAAGCCAAGATCCAGGAACTGCGCAACGCCAGTGCCGGGCCGGCGGTCAATGTCGAGGCGGAAGTGCACGCGCTGCAGGACAAGCTGCGCATGCGCACCGCGCAGATCTTCCGCAACCTGACCTCGTGGCAGGTGCTGCAGCTGGCCCGTCATCCGTCGCGCCCGTACACCGCAGACTACCTCCGCGTCATGTTCGATGAGTTCCAGGAGCTGGCCGGCGACCGTGCCTTCGCCGACGACAAGGCGATCATGGGCGGCCTGGCACGCATCAACGGCCGTGCAGTGATGGTGATCGGCCACCAGAAGGGCCGTGACACCAAGGAAAAGATCAAGCGCAACTTCGGCATGCCCAAGCCGGAGGGCTACCGCAAGGCCCTGCGCCTGATGAAGATGGCCGAGCGCTTCGGCCTGCCGGTGCTGACCCTGATCGACACCGCCGGCGCCTGGCCGGGCATCGATGCCGAATCGCGTGGCCAGTCCGAAGCGATCGCACGCAACCTGATCGAGATGGCCGAACTGAAGGTGCCGATCATCTGCACCGTGATCGGTGAAGGTGGCTCCGGCGGCGCGCTGGCGCTGGGCGTGGGCGACCGCACCGTGATGCTGGAGTACTCGGTGTACTCGACCATCACCCCGGAAGGCTGCGCCTCGATCCTGTGGAAGGACGCCGGCAAGGCCAAGGATGCCGCGGAGCAGCTGGGCCTGACCGCCCCGCGCCTGAAGAGCCTGGGCCTGGTCGACAAGGTCGTGCGCGAGCCGACCGGTGGCGCCCACCGCAACCCGACGCAGATGGCCAAGCGCCTGAAGGCGGTGCTGCTGAACGAACTGGACGCGCTGGACAAGCTGTCCACCGAGCAGCTGCTGGAACAGCGCTACGCCCGCCTGCGCAGCTACGGCACGTACGAAGCGGCCTGATTCATCGGCTTGTTACTTTCTTGCTCGTGCAAGAAAGTAACCAAAGAACACGCCGCCGAACGCGAGCCGGTGCCGTGCACCGGTTCCCTGCGCTTCTCGGTGAATCAGGGGACGGCGCGCAGAAGTCAGCCGACTAGCAGTCGGCACTACAGGACATCAGCGCCTCTTCGCCCCTGTTTCACCTGCGATGCTCGGCTCGCTCATGGCGGACCTGAACATCAAAAGCCACAGCTGCACCCAGTAGATCCACGCCACGCGTGGATGCCTCTGCTTTGGCGAAGAATCACGCGAACCCGTAGAGCCAAGCATGGCTCTACGGATAGCGGGATCTCAGAACGGCTTGGCCAGCACCAGCCACACGATCGGGATGAAGGCCAGCAGCGGGATCTCGTTGATCCAGCGCAGCGCGCGCGACGACGGCAGCGCCCTGCCCTTGGCCACGCCCTTGAGCAGGCGGCCAATCCAGATGAAATACGCCAGCAGCAGCACCACCAGCCCCAGCTTGGCATGCAGCCAACCGGCGCCGCCCGAGGCAACCATCGTCGGGAAATCCGGAATGACCTTGTAGCCCAGCCACAGCACCAGGCCCAGCAGGAACGCCAACCCGAACATCGAGTGGCCGAAGCGGTACAGGCGCAGGCCCATCAGCTGCAGGCGCTCGGTCACCGCCGGCTGGCCAGCGGTCTCGGCCAGGTTCACCAGGATGCGCGGCAGATAGAACACCGTCGCCATCCACGCCACCACGAACACGATGTGGAAGGTCTTGACCCAGTAATAGCTCTGCATGCGCTCGCTCCGGCGGCTGGCGTAGGTTGGCGGCCATTCTCGCATGCCGTGGCCGGGCCACCCCACGCGCCAGCGCCGCGACACATCGACGCATGGCACGCCGCAACGCCGTACGATAAGCGCCGTTTTCCCCGATCGCGCACCGCCCCATGGACAAGACCTACGACGCCGCCTACTTCCAACGCTGGTACCGCCGCGCCGACATCGGCGGCAGCGCCCGCCTGGCACGCAAGGTGGCATTGGCTGTGGCCAGCGCCGAGTACTACCTGGAGCGACCGATCCGCAGCGTGCTGGATATCGGCTGCGGCGAAGGCGCCTGGCGCGCGCCGCTGCTGAAGCTGCGTCCGAAGGTCGAATACCTCGGCTTCGACAGCAGCGAGTACGCTGTGCGCCGCTACGGCCGCACCCGCAACCTGCACCTGGCCCGCTTCGGTGATTTCGCCTGGCTGCGGCCCTGCGCCCCGGTCGACCTGCTGATCTGCTCGGACGTGATGCACTACGTGCCCGACCGTGAGCTGCGTGCCGGACTGGCCGGCGTGGCGGAGCTGACCGGCGGCGTGGCCTTCCTGGAGACCTTCGCCGCCGAGGACGCGTTCGAGGGCGACCACGAGGGCTTCCAGGCCCGCCCGGCACGCTGGTACCGGCGGACGCTGGCCCGGCACGGTCTGCAGCCGGTAGGGTCGCATTGCTGGCTCGGCCCCGCCCTGGCAGGCGATGCGGCCGCGCTGGAACGGATGTGAATCCGGATTCATTATTTTCAGCCAACTTAACCTGCGGGACACCCGGATGGGATATGCTGCGCGGCAACATATGACCATACATATTCGGTCGTCATGCTCTATCAACTGCACGAACTGACCCGCAACCTGCTCGCCCCCTGGGTGCACCAGGCCCAGGCCAACGCCAGGTTCTTCGCCAACCAGGGCCACTGGTGGTCGCAGATGCCCGGTGCTGATCGCCTGGCGGCGGTCAATGAACTCTTCCATCGCATCGGCAAGGATTACGAGAAGCCCGAGTGGGGCATCAACGAAATCGACGTCGATGGCGAGCGCGTGCCGATCGTCGTGCACGAGGAAGTGAGCAAGCCGTTCTGCAAGCTGCTGCGCTTCAAGCGCCACAGCAATGAGGCCGACCAGCTGCACACGATGCTCAATCAGCCGTTCGTGCTGGTGGTGGCGCCGCTGTCCGGCCACCATGCCACGCTGCTGCGCGATACCGTGCGCACGCTGCTGCGCGACCACCGCGTGTACGTCACCGACTGGATGGACGCGCGCATGGTGCCGTCCAGCGAAGGCGAGTTCGGCCTGGATGACTACATCGCCTACATCCAGGAATTCATCCGCCACCTCGGCGTGGAGCGCCTGCACGTGGTGAGTGTGTGCCAGCCGACCGTACCGGTGCTGGCCGCGGTTTCGCTGATGGCCAGCCGTGGCGAGCCGACGCCGCGCACGCTGGTGATGATGGGTGGCCCGATCGATGCACGCTGCAGCCCGACCGCAGTGAACAACCTGGCCACGCAGAACCCGCTGTCGTGGTTCGAGAACAACGTCATCCACACCGTGCCAGCCAGCTATCCCGGCGCCGGCCGTCGCGTGTACCCGGGCTTCCTGCAGCACGCCGGTTTCCTGTCGATGAACCCGAGCCGCCACTTCAGCTCGCACTGGGACTTCTACACCGACCTGGTCAAGGGCGACCTGGAAGACGCCGACGCGCACCGTCGTTTCTACGACGAGTACAACGCCGTGCTGGACATGCCGGCCAAGTACTACCTGGATACCATTTCCGTGGTGTTCCAGGACTTCCTGCTGCCGCGTGGCGAGTGGGTGGTCAACGGTGAGAAGGTCGATCCGTCGGCGATCCGCGACACCGCGCTGCTGAGCATCGAGGGTGAGCTGGACGACATCGCCGGCCTCGGCCAGACCGAAGCCGCGCAGGCGCTGTGCACCGGCATCGACGCTGGCCGCCGTGAGCATTTCATCGTCGAAGGTGCCGGCCACTACGGCATCTTCAGCGGCCGTCGCTGGCGCGAAGTGGTGTACCCGAAGGTGCGCGATTTCTTCGCCGCGCATGCCGAAGCACCGGCGGCGAAGGTCACGAAGAAGAAGAGTAACGTCACCCCGTTGCGGCGAAAGGCGGGGTAACTCGCCCAGGGTGGGTGCCGACCTTGGTCGGTATGCCCTGGTAGATGCCAACCTTGGTTGGCGCTCTACCCTGAATCCCGGTATCTGAAGGATTGTGCCAACCAAGGTCGGCACCTACCAAAGCGAATTCCGCCAAGCGCCCCTGCACTGATGGATCGTGCCAACCAAGGTTGGCACCTACCAGAGCGAAGCCTACCGAAGCGTGGATTCCCGCTTACAGCCGCACGAGCAGGTTCTTGGCGATCAGCCCGTGCAGTTTGCCGATGCCGCGTGCCAGATGCATCGTCAGCAGCAGCAGCAACGCGCCCACGGCGGCAACCACGATCGCCACCAGCGGCGAGGCCGCCATCGGCAGCACGTTCACGCCGTCGACGTACACGCCCGGAATGTCACCACTGAAGATCGCTGCGACCGGCGCCCAGATCAGGCTCAGCGACAGCGACAGCAACGTCACCGCGATGGTGAAGTAGATGACGCCCAACGGCAGCATCAGCACGAAATACAGCAGGGTCAGCCAGGTGCGGCCATCGGTGAACATGTCGCCGATGCGCTGCAGCCACGTGCGGCTGCGGTCGGTGTAGGGCGGGCGGCGCGGCATGCGCTCGCCCAGCAGCGCTTCCACCAGCCGCCCTTCCAGCAGCGCCAGCCCGCGCACCGAGCCGAAGAACAGCACGGTCAGCGGAATGCCGATGATCAGGATCAACAGGCCCAGCGACAAAGACAGGCCGGTCACCACCCAGGTGAAGAAGAAGATGCCGGTGGCCAGCGACAGCAGCATGTAGAACAGCGCACCGTAGGTGTGCGGGTCGGTCACCACGCCAAAGAAGCGCGCCAGCAGGGAGCGCTGCACCGGCGCCGGCGGCGGCGCGGCAGGCTCAACGCCACTCGCTTGCGCGGCCGCACGCAGCATCGGCGCGGTATCCGCACGCGGTGAGCGCAACGCACGGTTCACCGTCACTTCGGTCTCGCGGTAGATTTCGGCTACCTCGTCCGGCGCACCGTAGCTGCCGGCAACGTCGGCGATCACCTCGGCCTCGCTGCGGCCGGGCTGCGCCGCCAGCTCCGAGCGCAGGTATTCCTCGGCGTCGTACAGCGCGTCCTGCACCATCGCCGGGTCGGCGCCTTCCAATGCCGCGCGCAGCTGCGCCAGGTACTGCGGGATGGTCGTGGGCAGGGCTCGGCCTGCCAGGCTCGGGTCGTTCATTGCGGTACCCCCTCCAACACGGAATCGACGGAATCGCGTGTGGCCTGCCAGGCTTGGCGCCATTGCGCCAGCACCTCGCGGCCACGTTCATTGATGCGGTAGTAGCGCCGCGGCGGCCCGCTGCTGGACGGCTCCACATGGCTTTCAAGCAGGCCGGCGCCCTCCAGATTGCGCAGCACCGGGTACAGCGCGCTCTGCTTGCCGCTCAGCACGCCCTCGCCCACCCGCTCCAGCTCCTTGGCGATCAGGTAGCCGTACAGCGGCTCCCCAGCCCGGGCCAGCACCGCCAGCAGGGCCAGCGACACCGTTCCAGCGCTGAGTTCCTTCTGGAACTTCTTCAGCTGGACATCGTCCTCGGACATGACCGGCCCTCCACTACGTTGAAGTCCACAGTAGTGCGAAGTTCGGTATAGCGAGTGTGTCGTTAGTCACTCTGCCGGTTGGCGTGGCCGGGCCGCTCACGCAGAATCGAAGCCTCGTTCATGTTCCGGGGTTCCCATGCCGCACCGCCGTCGCCTTGCCCTGACCGCCATCGCCCTGTCCTGCCTGCTGCCCGCCATGGCCAGTTCGGCCACGCCCTACCGCAGCCCGCAGCAGATCCTCGACGCCTCGGCGGCCAGCGACTGGCGCACCCCGGATCCGGCCAACCTGCTGTACATGGACCTGCCGGCTGGGCGGGTGATCATCGAGCTGGCGCCGCAGTTCGCCCCGCGCCATGTCGCCAACATCCAGACCTTCGCCCACGAGCACTTCTGGGACGGCACCAGCATCTACCGCTCGCAGGACAATTTCGTGGTGCAGTTCGGCGATGCCGACGCCGATGACGCGGCCAAGGCCAGGCCGTTCGGCAGTGCGGCGCGCAAGCTGCCGGCCGAGTTCGAACGCGCCAGCGCCGGCCTGAAGGTCAGCGTGCTGCCGGATCGCGATGGCTGGGCCGCGCAGACCGGTTTCGTCGACGGCCTCCCGATCGGCCAGGACCCGCAGGCCGGCAAGGCCTGGCTGGCGCACTGCTACGGCATGCTCGGCGCCGGCCGCAGCAATGAAGAAGACAGCAGCATCGGCGCCGAACTGTACGTGGTGACCGGCCAGTCGCCGCGCCAGCTGGACCGCAACATCACCCTCGTCGGCCGCGTGCTGAAGGGCATGGAGCTGCTCAGCGCGATCCCGCGCGGCCCGGCGCCGATGGGTTTCTATGCCGACCCGAAGCTGCGCACGCCGATCGTGTCTATCCGCCGTGCCAGCGATGTGCCGGTGGCCGAGCGCACGTCGATCCAGGTGCTGCGTACCGACTCGAAGACGTTTGCCGATACTGTCGAAGCGCGTCGCAATCGCGTGGATGATTTCTACAAGCGCCCGGCGGGGCATATCGATCTTTGCAATGTTCCGGTGCCGGTGAAGTAACGCCGTCGCGGGTTCTGCGCGTGGCGCGTGCTGAAGGTGCTTCATCGTTCATGGGCGTCACTTTTCTTTTCGCGCGAAAAGAAAAGTAACCAAAAGAAACACGCCGCCAGGTCGCGAGCCGCCGTGCTTCGCACGCCGGTCCCCTGCGCTTCTCGGTGAATCAGGGGACGGCGCGAGGAAGTCAGCCGACTAGCAGTCGGCTCTACAGGACATCGCCGCCTCTTCGCCCCTGATTCCCCTGCGATGCTCGGCTCGCTCAAGGCGGACTGGAAGGTCAAGATCAACGGCAAAGGCATCCACGCATGGCGTGGATCTACTGGGTGCAGCTGTGGCCTTTGATCTGGGTCCGCCTTGAGCGAGCCGAGCACCGCAGGTCCGGCGAGGGCGAAGAGGCGCGGGTGTCTGAGCGCAGCGAGTTCCCGCGCCGTCCCTCGACGGGCCGAGGAGCGCAGGGTACCGGTGCGCAGCACCGGCTCGCGACCTGGCGGCGCGTTTCTTTTGGTTACTTTTCTTTGCGTACAAAGAAAAGTAACGCCCATGAACAATGAAGCACCTTCAGCACGCGCCACGCGCAAAACGCCAACGCATCAGCCCTTCTGACTCACCGCCACGCTACCCAGAATCAACGCACCCGCAATCAGCATCTGCAGCGTCACCGGCTCACCCAGGAACAACCACGCGAACGCAGCGCCGAACAGCGGAATCAGATAGGTCACGGTCGACGCACGCGACGGGCCGATACGGCCGATCAAACGATAGAACATCAGGAACGCCAGCCCGGTGCAGGCCACGCCAAGCGCGATCGCTGCGCCCCAGGCCTTGGCCGGAATCGCCGCCTGCGGCCAATGGTTGACCGCCATCGGCAGCATCCACAGCGAGGCACACGACAGCGTTGCCGCCGCCGCGGCCGCCGACGGCAGGCCGGTCATGTGCCGCTTCACCAGGTTCACGCCCAGGCCGTACAGCAACGAAGCCGCCGCACCGGCCAGCACCGCGGTGCCGATGCTCAGGCCGGAGACCTTGGCCGTGGCCAGCACCACCACGCCGGCGAAGCCGACCAGCAGCGCCCCGGCACGACGCATGCCGATCTTCTCGCCGAAGAACAGGAACGCGATCAGCGCGGCGAACAGCACCGTCATCGCATTGCAGATCGCACCGATCGCGGCCGGCGCCTGCTCGGCGGCATAGGCGAACAGCACGAACGGCAGCGCCGAGTTGATCAGGCCGATCGGTGCCAGCCACAGCCAGCGCCGCGGCGGGAACTGCGCGCGGGCGCGCCACAGGAACGGCAGCAGCACCAGCGCGCCCAGCACCAGCCGCACCTCGACCAGCGCGAACGGGCCGAACGACGGCACCGCCACCCGCATGAACAGGAACGAGCAGCCCCAGATGGCGCCCAGCAGGGTCAATTCCAGCGGCGTGCGCCAGTCGCGCTCGGCCGCCTGTGGGACCGCATTCATGCCCTGCCTCCGTCCATCGTCTGTTCCTCGCCAAGGCAGACAGGATCGGGCGCAGACGCCCGCCGCACAAGCGCGTAGTATCGCTGCCAGCCACAAATATGGTTTGAGGCTGGACATGCAGCTACGCCCTTCCCTGCTCCCCGCACTGGCCGTGTTCGCGGTTGCAGCGCGCCACCAGAACTTCGCCCAGGCCGCCCAGGAGCTGCACCTGACCGCCAGCGCGGTCAGCCACCATGTGCGCCGGCTGGAGGAGGTGCTGGAAACCCGGCTGTTCCTGCGCCACGCCCGCGGCGTGCGCCTGACTGCCGAGGGCCGGCAGCTGGCCGACGCCGCCAGCGCCGCCTTCTCCGATGTCGCGGCCGTCGCCCATCACCTGCAGCCGGATGCCGACAGCGTGCCGCTGCGGATCACCACGCTGCGCTCGCTGTCCTACTGCTGGCTGTTGCCACGGCTGCCACGCTTCACCCAGGCCCATCCGCACATCCGCATCGAACTGCACACGGGCAGCGGTCTGGACCGCTACGACGACAACGGTCCGGAGGTCGGCATCCGCTATGGCCTGGGCCAGTGGCCAGGCCTGCGTGCACAGCACCTGATGGATGACTACCTGTTCCCGGTGGCCTCGCCGGCGCTGGCCGGGGTCGAAACGCTGGTCGATCCGGCGCGCATCGCCGACCTGCCGCTGCTGACCGATCTGTCGCCGCAGGGCTGGCGCGACTGGTTCCGCCACGCGGGTGTGCGTCCACTGTCGCCGCTGCCGCCGATGCATACCTTTGCCGACAGCACCGATGCGATGCGTGCCGCGGTGTACGGCATGGGCACGGTGCTGGCACGCACCCACATCGCGCAGCCCTACCTGCAGCGCTACGAGGTGGTACGCCTGCCCGGCCCGGCGCTGAAAGCGCGCTATGCGTATCACGTGGTGCATGCCGAAGGGCAACCGCCGAGCTACGCCGCGCGCCTGTTCATCGACTGGTTGCTGGAGCAGGCGCAGGACGAACGCACGCCGATTCCCGCATTGCCGGACAGCCTGCTCGGGCGCCCGGCCACGCACGGCTGACTGCGCCCTCACCCGTTCTTTGCTTCACGCTGGCTAGGCTGCTCGCGAACCCACAACGTACCTATGCCATGGCCATGCTGCGACTGCGCATCACCGGAACCGAAGACGACGCCCGTGCCATCAGCGACCTGCTGCTCGGCCTGGACGGCATCGAACATGTCGAGGAAACCGACGACCTGATGCCGCACATGGACGACGACGATTCCAGTTCGGCCGGGCTGTCCGATGACATCGGCCCGGGCATCCACGAACTGGAAGTGGAAGTCGGCAATGAAAGCACCGCGCAGAAGGTGCGCGATGCCGTGCAGGAACTGGCACTGGAGCTGGACGTGTTCGTCGAGTACGAGACCGACGAGGGCTGATGCCGGCGGGTTGCCGGCATCAACCTTCACCTCAGAGGCTGGGCGGCAGCCTGCGGCGGCGGCGACGCCACCACGCCCGCACACCCCAGGCCGCGATCAACGCCAGCACCGCTACCGGCAACAACGCGGCGGCAGCGCGGATCAGGAACGCCACGCTGGTGCTGAGGATGCTGCCCGATTCACTCAGCGCTTCGCCGATCTCGCTGCGGCTGCGCTGGCCCGAGGTGGTATCGAAGTGCATCGTGACCAGCTGGGTATCGATGCGGCGGCGTTGCTGCGCCGAATCCTTGTTGGCCTGTTCGACGCCCGCTTCGATCTCCGACAGGCGCGTGGTGATCGCCATCAGGTCCTCGATCTTCAGGTCCTTGCGATCCTGGTAGGACAGCAGCCGCGCGTGTTCCTTCTCCAACCGCGCCTTGGTCAGTGCGGTGTCGGCGACCTGCTGCGCGAGATCTTCGGCGCGCGTGTTACGCGACTGCAGCGTGCCCCCCTCACCGGCCATCGCGATCAGTGGCTCGGTGCCCTTCGGCGCGATGCGTACCTTGACCTCACCGCTGGGTTGCTCGCCACTGCGTTGATCGACCTGCAGCACCGCGCAGTCACCGAACTTCGCGCTCTGGCAGGCCTGCGCCACCTGCTGGATGCGCACAGCGATCTGCGCCGCTTCCAGCTGGATCTGCACGTCATGCTCGTAGGCCAGGAACGCACCTTCCGGCGAAGCGACAGCAGCATCGGCAGCGGCCGCACCCGCCTCCTGCGCCCTCTCGCCGTTCTTGGCACAGGCCGCCAGCGCCAGCAGCAGCACCGGCATTGCCACCACACGCGTCCACGCGCGCAGCGGCGTCACAGTGCCGCTCCGTCGTAGGACATCACCGCCAGCGTGGCCAGGTCCACCTGCGGTACGCAGCGCACGTTCACCGCCACCATCGGCGTACCGGTGCGCGGGTCCACCGCTTCGCTGTAGGGGGCAACGCCGCACTCGCGGCAGTGGTGATGATCGATGTGGGCTTTGTTGAAGTGGTAGGTGGCCACGTCCGCGGGATTGGTGCTCAGCTGGAACGCCTCGCGCGGGGCAAACCACAGCAGGCTGCCGCGGCGACGGCACATCGAGCAGTTGCAGTCGATGACGTCGCTGATCGGCGCCTCGGCCTGTACGGTGAATGCGATCCTGCCGCAATGGCAGCTTCCCTGGTATTCCATGTCCTGCGCTCCGCTGGAGGGTCCTTGTCAGTGCCCATGGTAATCCTATGGCACGGGGACAAAGCAGCCCCGGAGGCCTATGCTCGGGAATTGACCCCAGTACAGGAACGCCGATGCGCCCGCATCTTCTTGCCTTCGCCCTGGTCGCCGCCCTGGCCGGTTGCCAGCCGGCCGACGCCCCGACCAACGGTTCCACCCCGGCCGCCAACCAGCAGGCCGGTGACGCGGCTGTTGATGCCGCCTTCGCCGACCTGTCCAAGCGCGCCCTGGACACCTGGATGCAGCTCTCGCCGGTCAGCGCCACCCAGATCGGTGACCACCGCTACGACAGCGAGATCGACGACCTGAGCGCCGCCGGCCAGCAGAAGACCCTGGCCGCCTACAAGGCGCTGCTGGGCGAGCTGGACAAGATCGAGGTGGCCAAGCTGGGCCGCGAGAACCAGGTGGACGCGGCGATCCTGCGCAACCAGCTGCAGTCGGAAATCTGGAACGCCGAAGTGCTGCAGTCCGGCAAGTGGGACCCGCAGCTGTACAACGGCATCGCCGGCAGCGCGATTTACGGCCTGATGGCGCGCGAGTTCGCGCCGCTGCCGGAGCGCCTGAAGTCGGCCACCGCGCGTATGGAAAAGCTGCCGGCGATCTTCGCCCAGGCGCGCGAGAACCTGGATCCGGCCCGCGTGCCGAAGATCCACGCCGAGACGGTGGCCAAGCAGAACAAGGGCATCCTCAGCATCGTCGATACCTTCATCACCCCGCACATCGGCGAACTGCCGCAGGCCGACCAGCAGCGCCTGCAGGCCGCCATCGATGGCCTGAAGAAGGCCGTGGACGAACAGCAGACCTGGCTGGACAAGACCCTGGTGCCGAACGCCAAGGGCGACTTCCGCATCGGTGCGGAAAAGTACGACCAGAAGCTGAAATTCGCGCTGAACTCGTCGCTGTCGCGCCAGGAGATCGGTGAGCGAGCACGCGCCGAACTCAAGCGCGTGCGCGAAGACATGTACGGCATCGCGCAGACCGTGCTGAAGGACAAGCCGGGCGCACCGGAGATGCCGGCACAGCCGACCGACGAGCAGCAGCAGAAGGCGATCGAGGCCGCGCTGGAGCTGGCCTACGCCGACAAGCCGGCACGCGACAAGGTCGTCGACGATGCCAAGGCCGCACTGGAGCAGTCCACCGCATTCGTGCGCGAGCACGACCTGATGACCCTGCCCGACGCGCCGGTGGACATCATCCTGATGCCGGAATTCCAGCGTGGAGTGGCCGTGGCCTACTGCGATTCGCCGGGCCCGCTGGACAAGAACCTGAAGACCTTCTACGCCGTGTCGCCGATTCCGGACGACTGGAACGACAAGCAGGTCGACTCGTTCCTGCGTGAGTACAACTCGCGCATGATCCACCTGCTGAGCATCCACGAAGGCACCCCGGGCCACTACCTGGAAGGCTGGCATTCGGCCAAGTTCCCCTCCACCCTGCGTGCGGTGCTGCGTTCGGGCCTGTTCGCCGAAGGCTGGGCGGTCTACACCGAGCGCATGATGCAGGAGCAGGGTTACCTCAACAACGACCCGCTGTTCCACCTGGTGCAGCTGAAGTTCTACCTGCGCACGATCTCCAACGCGATCCTCGACCAGGGCGTGCACGTGGACAACTGGGATCGCGAAAAGGCGATGCACCTGATGACCCACGATGCCTTCCAGCAGGAAAGCGAAGCCTCGGGCAAGTGGGTGCGCGCGCAGCTGACCTCGGCACAGCTGCCGACCTACTTCGTCGGTGCGCAGGAACACTTCGACACCCGCAAGGCGATGCAGGACAAGCTGGGCGACAAGTTCAACCTCAAGGCCTATCACGACCAGATGCTGTCCTACGGCGCGCCGCCGGTGCGTTTCGCACGCCAGCTGATGCTGGACCAGCCGATCGAGTGATCGCGCAGATGTGAGTTGGAAACGGAACGGCCCGGGGAAACCCGGGCCGTTTTCTGTTCGGCGTCCCGGGATGGACCCATCCACGCATGGCGTGGATCTACTACCCGCCTGCCAGTAGATCCACGCCATGCGTGGATGGCATTCAATTCACCGCGCGATGCAGCACGCGCTCGAACTGCACGTCACTGCATCCATTCTGCCCACACCCGGGAAGCGCGAGCTCCACCCGACCGGGTGGCTGTACATCGCTCAACGGCAGCGCATCTCGCAGTTGCGCGGTGGTCGGGTAGACGTAGGCCAGGCGGAAACGCACTTCGCCGGCCCCACGATCACGCCAGCGTTCAAACTGCAGCAGGCCGCCGATCGGTGTCTTCTCATACTGGCCCGGCAACGTGTAGTCCGTGATTCCCAGCGCCGCCAGTACGGAACCGATGTTGGAATCGTGGCCGACCAGCAGGCTCACCTTCGGTGACGCCGGATCTTCGAACAGCCCGTTTATTCTTGCCAAAAGCGGCGCGGCCACGTCCCGCGCCACCTCGGGTGTTCCGAACAGGATGTCCTGGTAGCGGTTGCGGATCTGCGCCAGCGCCTGCCATTGCGCCTCGGTGGTCAACCGGCCCCAGCCTTCGCGGGGGATGCCACTGCCCTGGTAGTGCTCCATCAACAAGGCATCGACCAGCCCGCTGGCCAGCGCCAGTGATCCGGACGCGCGAGGCTCCTTGCCCGGTTCCGTACTGAAGGTGGTATCGGCCAGCGCCAGATGGCAGTCGCTGTGCCCCTTGCATGCCGCCGACTGCGGATAGCGGGTGATCTCTTCCACCACGGACAGAGCCGGTGCCAGGTCCACTGCGGCCAGCGCTCGCTGCATTGACTCCAGCGCGCGCGTGCGGAATGCCGCGTCGTCGCGGCGGATCACCGGATCGAACAACGGATCCATCGAGCCCAGCGGCATGCGCTGTTCGACCGAAACATGGCAGCCCGGGAAAGCACCGGCAACGAAGAACTGCGCGGTGGCCTGGGTGCGCTGCAGGCTGTTGGCGTACGCATGGAAGTCATCCTCCTGCGGGCAACCCGACACCGGCAACAGCTGCGCCTGGCGCAGCCACTGGGCGATGTAGCGGCCCATGTAGACCTCCAGCACGCCTCCCTTGGTGGTCAGCTCGCCCGGTGCCACCTCCCAGCGCGGCCAGACCTCGGGCGTCGCATTGGCGAGCGCGCCGGAGGCCACCACCGGCGCGCGCAGGTTGTGACGGCTGAGCAGGACGACCTGCTTGAGCTGGTCGCCGTCCATGGGTGCCGGCGCAGCCGTGGCAACCGTGGCAACCAGGCTGAGTGCCAGCAACAGGGAGCGCAGGGGGCGGATCATGCAGGTCTCCGGAAACACGCTGGGGTCAGAGCCCTTTCCTGCAGAAAGGGATCCGACCCCGAAGCGATCATTGATCGGCAGCAACAAATCCACCGGTCTGCCGCGCCCACAACCGTGCGTACAGGCCACCGGCCGCAATCAGCTCGGCATGGGTGCCGGTCTCCACGATGCGTCCCTGGTCCATCACCACCAACCGGTCCATGCGCGCGATGGTCGACAGCCGGTGCGCGATCGCGATCACCGTCTTGCCGCCCATCAGCTCATCCAGGCTGTCCTGGATCGCCGCTTCCACTTCCGAGTCCAGTGCCGAGGTTGCTTCGTCCAGCACCAGGATCGGTGCGTCCTTCAGCAGCACGCGGGCGATGGCGATGCGCTGGCGCTGACCACCGGACAGCTTCACGCCGCGCTCGCCCACGTGCGCGTCGTAGCCACGCCGGCCCTGCCCGTCCACCAGCGTATCGATGAAGGCTGCGGCGCGCGCCTTGGCCACAGCGGCATGCAGCTGCTCGTCAGTGGCATCGGGGCGGCCATACAGCAGGTTGTCGCGGATCGAGCGATGCAGCAGCGAGGTGTCCTGGGTGACCACGCCGATCTGCTGGCGCAGGCTCTCCTGGGTGACATGGGCGATGTCCTGATCGTCGATCAGGATGCGGCCGCTTTCCAGGTCGTAGAGCCGCAGCAGCACGTTGACCAGGGTCGACTTGCCGGCACCGGAAGGACCGACCAGGCCGATCTTCTCGCCCGGCTTCACCACCAGGTCCAGGCCGGCAATCACACCGCCCTTCTTGCCGTAGTGGAAGTGGATGTCCTGGAAGTGCACGCCACCACGGGTCACCTGCAACGGCACCGCATCCTCGCGGTCCTGCACGGTCAGCGGCTGGGCGATGGTGGTGATGCCGTCCTGCACCGTACCGATGTCCTCGAAGATGCCGTTGATGGTCCACATGATCCAGCCGGACATGTTGTGGATGCGGATCACCAGGCCGGTCGCCAGCGTGATCGCGCCAACAGTGATGTGGCCACCGTTCCACAGCCACAGCGCGAGCCCACAGGTACCGGCAATCAGGAAACCGTTGACGATGGCGATGGTCAGGTCCATGCCGGTGGTGATGCGGGTCTGCGCACGGTGCTTGACCGCCAGTTCCTGGATCGACTCGGCCACATAGGCCTGCTCGCGTCCGCCATGGGCGAACAGCTTCAACGTGGGAATGTTGGTGTAGCCATCAACGATGCGGCCCATCGCCTTGGAACGCGCTTCGGAGGCGATCCATGCGCGTTCCTTCGCGCGCGGAACGAAGTAGGCCAGGATCACTGCATAGGCCAGCAGCCACAGGATCAACGGCACCATCAGCCGCCAGTCGGCCTGCGCGAACAGGTACAGCGCGGTGCCGGTGTAGACCACGATGTACCAGAGCGAGTCGACCATCTGCACTGCCGATTCGCGCAGCGAGGTACCGGTCTGCATCACCCGGTTGGCCACGCTGCCGGCGAAGTCGTTCTGGAAGAAGTTCAGGCTCTGCCGCACCACGTAGTTGTGCATCAGCCAGCGCGAGCGGTTGCTCAGGCCAGGCACGATGGCCTGGTTGACCAGCAGGTTGTGCAGGCCGACCAGGATCGGCCGCGCGATGACCGTGATGAACAGCATCCAGCCCAGCTCATTGGCATGGCGCTTGAAGAAATCGCCCCCCGGCTGCTCGGCGACCATGTCGACGATGCGGCCCAGGTAATCGAACATTGCCACTTCCACCAGCGCCAGCAGCAGGCCGGCGATCAGGGTGGCCAGCAGCACCGGCCACACCGGGCGCAGGTAGTGCAGGTAGAACGGCACCACCTTGCGCGGCGGCATGCGCCCGTCCACGGGCGGAAACACCGGGATCAGGGATTCAAACCAACGGAACATCGCATTCCCTCGCCATCAATAGCCGGCGGAGTATCCCACGCCGGGTGTGTACGCCAGCCGATGATCGCCGCGGTTCCGGTAGTGCCGGCCGCTGGCCGGCCCCCTCGCGACGCTTCCGGGGATCATCAGGTTGCCGGCCAGCGGCCGGCACTACCGATGGGATTCGTCAAACGGCAGCGCAGGGCCACGCCCGGCGGCGTCATTTCACCGGGGTGAACAGCAGGTCCTGGAAATCGAAGCTGAAATCGGTCAGGTCGGAGATCGACTGCATGCGCACCTCGCGCACCTTGCCGTCCGGATCCAGGCTGAAGTTCACGAACGCGTCGGCGTTGAGCGAACGGTCGTCCCAGCGCACGATGAAGGTGTCATGCTGCCAATGCTCCAGGCGCCCGCTCAGCTGCGCGGTCTTCATGAAGCGCAGGCGCAGGCCCTTGCCCTCGGCACTGACCTGCATGTCGCCATACCAGCGGTCGCGGAACGTGCCGGTGTAGCCGGCCAGTGCCAGCGATGGCTTGCTGCCCTTGTCGCGCGCGCTCTGGTGCTTGGCCCAGGCCTCGTCGGCCTTGTCCTGGCCCTTGGCCACGGCCTTGGCATAAGCGTCCACCCAGTCGTGCTTCTCGCCCCCCAGGTAAGCATCAAGCACGCTCAGGGTGATCGCGTTGAACGCCGCGCCCACTTCCTGGTTGGTCAGCACCACCACGCCCAGCTTCTCGCCCGGCACCAGGGTCAGCCGCGAAACCATGCCCGGCCAGCCACCGGTGTGCCAGACCAGTTTCTGCCCGCGGTAATCGCTCAGGCTCCAGCCTTCGCCATAGCCGGCAAAGTTGGCCCGCGCCGGCGCCAGCTCCGGCACGCTCGGCGCCGGGATCGACTGCGGGGTGATCATCCGCCACATCTGCTGCTGGCTCTTTTCGCTGAACAGCGCAGTGCCGTCGGCCAGCTTGCCCTCGGCCAGCTGCACCTGCATCCAGCGTGCCATGTCGTGCGCACTGGAATAGATGCCACCGGCGCCGGCATTGTTCGACCAGGTCAACGGCGCGACGGTGCGCAGGTCCTTGAAATCGTACTTGGCGTGGCCGACCGCCGCCTTGTCGCCCGGCTTCAGGTGGTCGGCGTTGTAGCGCGTGCCGGCCATGCCCACCTTGTCGAAGATGCGGGTCTGCAGGAACTGCTGGTAGCTCATGCCGGAGACGTGCTCGATCACCTGCTGGGCGACCGCGTACAGGATGTTGTCGTAGGCGTAGCTCTCGCGGAAGCCGCCTTTCAACGGCACTTTGCCCAGCCGCTGTACCACTTCGGCGTTGCTGTAGGAGGTGGTCGGCCAGAACAGCAGGTCACCGGCGCCCAGGCTCAGGCCGCTGCGATGCGACAGCAGGTCACGAATGGTCATCTGCCCGGTCACGAACGGATCGGACATGCGGAACGACGGCAGGTGGTCGATCACCTTGTCGTCCATCTTCAGCTTGCCGTCCTCGGCCAGCAGGTTCAGCGAGGTGGCGGTGAACGCCTTGGTATTGGAGGCGATCGCGAACAGCGTGTCGGCCTGCACCGGCTCCGGCTTGCCCTGCTCGCGCACGCCCCAGCCGCGCTCCAGCACCACCTGGCCGTCCTTGACCACGGCCACGGCGATGCCCGGCACTTCGAACTGCGCGCGCACGCGCTCGACGGTCGCATCCAGGTCCTGCAGCGGCGGCGGGGTCGCCGCGCTCGCCATGGTCGTGCACGCCAGCAGCACGGCACCTCCGATCCAGGTTTTCATCCAGCACGATCTCCGAACAGGGGTAGCGGCCATGTGCAGGCCGTCACCGGGGTTTCGCGGGATGGTAACGGTCCGCGGCGCACCCTGCCCTGTGCCATAGGAGGGGTGTCATGGGCGAGAACGGCCAACCCAGCAGCGGCTCCACCATCATTCCGTGCCTGCGCTACCGCGACGCGCAGGCCGCCATCGACTGGCTGCAGCGTGCCTTCGGCTTCCATGCCCAGGCCGTCTACGCCGAGGGCGATACGGTCTTCCATGCGCAGCTCACCTTCGGCCACGGCATGATCATGCTCGGTTCGGTCAACAAGGAAAGCGAATGGAACCAGCATGCCGTGATGCCTGACGAGGTCGGCGGACGCCAGACCCAGAGCGCCTGCGTGATCGTCAGCGATGCCGATGCGCACCATGCCCGGGCCAAGGCCGCCGGCGCGCGCATCGTCATCGACATCGCCGACCAGGACTACGGCGGCCGTGGCTACGCCTGCGCCGACCCGGAAGGCTACCTGTGGTGGTTCGGCAGCTACGATCCGTGGCGCGCGGACCACGGCCAATGACCACAGCTGCCGGCCACGCGGCCATCCGCTGCGGCATCGGCGGCTGGGTGTTTCCCGAATGGCGCGGCGGTGTGTTCTATCCAGCAGGCCTGCCGCAGCGCGAGGAACTGGCCCACGCCAGCCGTGCCCTGCGCTGCATCGAGATCAACGGCACGTTCTACCGCACGCCCACTGCGGCCCAGTGCGCGCAATGGGCTGCACAGACACCCGGCGGTTTCCGCTTCTCGATGAAGGCGCCGCGCTACCTGGTGCAGCGCCGCGACCTGTCCAGCACCGTGGAGGCCGCCGCACCGTTCCTCGAGGCGGCGTTGGCGCTCGGTGACCGGCTCGGCCCGTTGCTGTGGCAGTTCGATCCGCGTCATCCGGCTGATGCCGATGCATTGGGCGCGCTGATGGCGCAGCTGCCGCAGCAGCTGCAGGGGGTGCCGCTGCAGCACGCGCTGGAGGTGCGCAACGCCGGGGCGCATGGCCCGGCGCTGGTTGCCGCCGCGCGCCGACACGGCGTGGCGCTGGTGATCGAGGACAGCGACGAGGCGCCCCTGCACGGTGATGTCAGTGCCGGCTTCGTCTACGCGCGGATCAAGCGCAGCCAGGCCCGCTTGAACGAAGGCCTGCCAGCGCCGCTGCAGCAGCGCTGGGCCGAACGTGCCCTGCGCTGGTCACGCGGCGAGCCGGTGGATGACCTGCCCTGCCTGGCCGGGGCGGCCCCGGAAACCCCGCGCGAGGTCTACCTGCTGTGCATCGGCGCAGGCAAGGCACGCAACCCGGCAGCGGCGATGGCCCTACAGCGGCAGGTGGACGCCCCCCGCAATTCCTCACGCGGATAGCGCTGCGGTCATCGCCTTGCCTCACAATAGGCGGATGAGCACACCCGACACCCGCAAAGCGCTGTGGCAGATCCATTTCTGTGTCCTGCTGTGGGGCGTCACCGCCATCCTCGGCAAGCTGATCACCCTGCCCGCGCTGCCGCTGGTGTGGTGGCGCATGCTGCTGGTAACGGCGATGCTGGCCCTGCTGCCGCGGGTCTGGCGCGGACTGCGTACGCTGCCGCTGCGGCTGGTAGCCGGTTATGCCGGCATCGGCGCCCTGGTCGCCCTGCACTGGCTGACGTTCTACGGCGCGGTGAAGCTGGCCAACGCCTCGGTGGCCGCCACCTGCATCGCGCTGGCGCCGGTATTCACCTCGATCATCGAACCGTGGGTAGCCAAGCGACCGTTCCAGCTGCGTGAACTCGCCTTCGGCCTGGCCGTGCTGCCGGGTGTTGCACTGGTGGTCGGTGGCGTGCCCGATGGCATGCGCCTGGGTGTGCTGATCGGCGCGATATCGGCGCTGCTGGTGGCGGTGTTCGGCTCGCTCAACAAGCGCATGGTCAGCCACGCCGATCCGCTTACGGTCACGGCACTGGAGCTGGGCGCCGGCACCCTCACCCTGACCCTGCTGGCACCGCTGATGCCCTACCTGCTGCCAGCACTGGCCAGCCCGCTGTGGGTAGTCCCGAATCTGCACGACGGCATCCTGCTGCTGGTGCTGGCCGGGTTCTGCACGCTGCTGCCGTTCGCCCTGGCCCTGGTCGCGCTGCGCCACCTGAGCGCCTATACGGTGCAGTTGGTGACCAACCTGGAACCGGTCTATGCGGTGGTGCTGGCGGTGGTGCTGCTGCGCGAGCAGCACGAGGTCACGCCGTGGTTCTACCTGGGCGTGGCGATCATTGTCGGCGCGGTGTTCCTGCATCCGCTGCTGAACCGCCGCAAGCCGGTGCAGCACCCGGAAATCCTTGGCACGGCCGAGGCACGCAACATCGCCGATTGAGTGCATCCGCGCATGGCGTGGATCTGCCGGATCCGGATCGATGTCTCAACGCTGCGGCCAATGCCAGGCCGGCGCATCCAGCAGGCCCTGCCCGCTCAGCAGCGTGCGGCCCTGTTCCTTGTGCAGATGCAGCGAGTGGCAGCCCGGCGCCTGCTCCAACGCCGCGATCAGCCGGCTGGCGTGTGACACCACCCACACCTGGCTGCGCGCACTGGCGGCGATGATCAGCCGCGCCAGCGCCGGCAGCAGGTCCGGATGCAGGCTGGTCTCCGGCTCGTTCAGCACCAGCAGCGGCGGTGGCCGCGGCGTGTGCAGTGCCGCGGCCAGCAGCAGGAATCGCAGGGTACCGTCAGACAATTCGGCCATCGACAACGGCCGCAGCAGCCCGGGCTGGTGGAATCGCAGGGCCAGTCGACCGTCCAGCTCTTCGAAGCCGACCGTGGCGCCGGGGAAGGCATCATCGACACTGCGTGCCAACGCAACCGGATCTCCGATCTCGAGAATGGTCACCCAGGCCGCCGCCAGGTCCCGGCCGTCGTGATGCAGCACCGGCGTGCGCGTTGCCATCGCCGGTTGTCGCGCCGGGGCATCGGCGTCGCTGCGGAAATGATCGTAGAAGCGCCAGCGACGGATGTACTCACGCAGGGCGATGGTTTCCGGCATGCGCTGCGGATCGCCGACCTGGGTGAACAGGCTGTCGAACAGTGACAACCGGTCATCCACGAGATCCCAGCCGTGCGCATGGCGTTGCCGCACCATTGCCCCACGGCGATCGACCAGCAGGTTGGCGCTGCGCAGGAACGGCCCGGCCCAGATCGCCTCCGCCTTGATCTGCGGATCCAGCGCAAACGCGGAACGGCTGGGTGGCGGGTAGCCCAGGTCGATGGCATAGCCGAACTCGTCGGTGGTGAATCCCAGCTTCAGCCCCACTGACGCCTGCCGGGGCCCGCCCTGCAGCGGGATCTCGCCGGCCGCGACCCGGCGATCGATGGATTCGGGGCCGGCCCACAGCGCCGAACCAAGTCCCCCTTCGCGGGCCAGCACCGCCGCGACGCCGCCCTGGGCGGTTTCCGCCAGCAGGCGCAGCGCGCGGTACAGGCTGGATTTGCCACTGCCGTTGTCACCGGTGACCACGTTCAACGGCTGCAGCGGCAGTACCAGCCCGTGCAGCGAGCGATAGTGGGCGATGGCCAGGGTCTGCAGCATGGCTGGTGTCCGTGGAAACAGGGACGTCATGCTGGCCGGTTCTGATCGCAGGAGCTGCGACGCGATGTGAATCGGAAACTGCATCCACGCATGGCGTGGATCTACCTGGGGGTGCTTCAGCCCGCCCGTTCCACCCGGTTGCGACCATTGCCCTTGGCCCGGTACAGCGCCTTGTCGGCGCGCGCCAGCATGTCATCCACGCTTTCACCTGGCTGGTGCTGGGCAACACCGATGCTGATCGTGACCGGGAATCCAAGCGGCAGGTCAGCCACGGCCAGGCGCAGGAACTCGCATTGCAGTTCGGCCGTGTGCAGGTCCGTGCCCGGCATTACCGCCACGAACTCCTCGCCGCCGTAGCGCGCAGCCATGCCGCGGCCGGCGAAGTGCGAGCGCAGCAGCACGCCCAGCTCGGCCAGTACCCGGTCGCCGGTGGCGTGGCCCTGGAAGTCATTGATGTGCTTGAAATGATCAATGTCCAGCAGGGCCACGCAGGCTACTCCCGGTTGCCCATCGATCTCCGCAACCGCCTCTTCCAGTGCCGCTGCCATCGCGCGGCGGTTGGGCAGGCCGGTCAGCGCATCGGTGCGGCTCTGTTCGGCCAGGTCGGCATTCTGCGCCAGCAGCACGTCCTGGTACTCCGACAGCAGGCGCTCGTAGTCATCGCGTTCCAGCATGTGCTTCTGGATGTCGAGCGCGAAACGACGCAGCTCCATCACCAGCATCACCTGCCGTGACAGCGCGGCCAGCGCCTCGGCCTTGTCGCTGGGCAGGTGCTGCGGCTGTGCATCGAACACGCACAGCGTACCCAGCGGCAGGCCATCGGAACTGATCAGCGGCGCACCGGCGTAGAAGCGGATGTGCGGGTCGCCGGTCACCACCGGGTTGTCGTGGAAGCGGATGTCCTGCAACGCATCCTCGACCACCATGATTTGGTGCGGCTGCAGGATGGCGTGGCCACACATCGATTCGCTGCGCAGGTTTTCCGCCGCGTCGATGCCCTGGATCGACTTGAACCATTGCCGTTCGACGTCAATCAGGGTCACCGCTGCCATCGAGGTACCGCAGACCGCCTTGGCGATCGCCACCAGGTCGTCGAATGACTTCTCGCGCTGCGAATCAAGGATCCGGTAGCGGTACAGCGCCTGGAGCCGAAGGGCTTCGTTGGCAGGCTTGTCGGGCTTGATCATGCAGCGTCACGTTCCGGCAGGTCACTGCAAAGTCTAGCTGATGCCCGCGCGTAATCCGCACAACGGGGAGTGCCGGCCGCTGGCCGGCATCCCGCACTCATTCGATGCCTGGAGCAGCTGGCCAGCGGCCGGCACTACCGCGCGTTACCAGTCCAGCTGCTTCGGCAGCAGGCCCTGCAGTTCCTGCTCGGTCAGGTTGCGCCACTGGCCCGGCTTCAGCGCGCCGATCTTGATGTTGTCGATGCGCACGCGGCGCAGCTGGGTCACGCGATAGCCGAATTCGGCGGCCATCAGGCGGATCTGCCGGTTCAGGCCCTGCTGCAGGGTGATACGGAAGCCGAACTTGGCGATGCGCGAGGTCTTGCACGGCAGCGTCATCTGGTCGTGGATGCGCACGCCGCGCGCCATGCCGCGCAGGAACTCATCGGTGACCGGCTTGTTCACCGCCACCAGGTATTCCTTCTGGTGGCCATTTTCGGCGCGCAGGATCTGGTTGACGATGTCGCCGTTGCTGGTCATCAGGATCAACCCCTCGGATTCCTTGTCCAGGCGGCCGATCGGGAAGATGCGCTGTTCGTGGCCGACGAAGTCGACGATGTTGCCCTTGACCGAAGTTTCGGTCGTGCAGGTGACGCCTACCGGCTTGTTCAATGCGATGTAGACGTGGCGGCGGGCGCCGGGCTTGCGTGCCACGCGGGCGCGCAGCGGCTGGCCGTCGACCAGCACCTGGTCTTCCTCGCCCACCACCGCGCCGGTACCGGCCGGATGGCCGTTGACGGTAACGCGGCGCGCGGCGATCAGGCGATCGGCCTCGCGGCGGGAGCAGAAGCCGGTGTCGGCGATATGTTTGTTGAGTCGGGTGGTCATCGGCCCATTATCCGGCATCGCCGCCCGCTGCGCTTCATGCCAGGGCGGGCGGATCGAGCTCCTCACCGTCGAAGACCCGGTTGCGGCCCGCCCGCTTTGCCACGTACATGGCATGGTCGGCGCGCCGCAGCAGCCCGGCCAGATCGTCCTCGCCCGGTCGCCACTGCGCCAGGCCGATGCTGGCGGTCACCTCCAGCCCCGGCACCTGCAGGGCCTGGCCAGCCTCGGTGATGCGCTGGCGCAGGCGGTCCAGCCGTGCCGACGCCGCCTCGCGCGGCATGCCGGGCATCAGCAGCAGGAACTCTTCGCCGCCCATCCGCACCACTTCGTCCTGGCTGCGCACCGCCGCGCGCAGGGCACGCGCCACCGCCACCAGCACCTGGTCGCCCACTGCGTGGCCGTGGCGGTCGTTGATGTCCTTGAACAGGTCGATGTCGAGGAAGCCGATCACCAACGGGCCGCGCTCACGGTCCACCCGTTCCAGATGGCGGGCCAGCTGCTGCAGTCCGGCGCGACGGTTGGGAAGCCCGGTCAGGCCATCGGTCTCGGCCAGCTGGCGAAGTTCATCACGCTGCTGGCGCAGCCGGCCCAGCCGCTGGTTCATGGCATAGGCGGCCATCATCAGCAGCCAGGTCACCGACAGCTGCAGTGCTTCCACCCGGTACTCCAGCAGCCACCCCGCACTGCTGGCATCGGCGGCGATCATCACAAGCAGCGGCACCAGCGCCGCCAGGCCCGCCAACGCCCAGCAGTCACCGCGCAACCAGGCACGCATGCCAGCGGCCAGTGACAACAGGCAACCGAGGATGAAGGTCAGCTGCAGGCTCTGCGCGACCAGCGCCAGGGATTCCCAGCGCAGCCACGGCACCAGCACGGCCAGTCCCATCAGGCCCCACAGCACAGCCTGCTGTGCCGGCCGCGAGCGCGGCAGCAAGCGGTCCCCGCCGTTGAGGCGCCACAGAGCGGGCAGTACCAGCGCCTGGGTCGCGGCGGTCAGCGCCAGCAGCCACCATGCGCCGCGCTCGCCCACCGGCAGCCACGGTTCGGGGTAGCCGCTCAAGCCGCCAAGAACCGCCTGCCACACCACCACCACGATCGTCGCGCCGATGTAGACCAGGAAGCTGCGGTCACGGGTGGTCAGGTAGGCCATCAATGCCGACAGCGCCAGCGCGATCGCCACCGCGATGCAGGCCGCGCGCACCAGCAGGCGGGCGGTATCGTTCTGCTGGACCGCACTGGGCGCCCCCAGCCGCAAGGTCGGCACCCAGCGCGCTTTCAGCGGCGCCTGCCACGACACCAGGAACGGCTCATGGCTGCCTGCCGCTGGCACCGCCACCAGGCCGATGCCGGCGCGGAAGCGCGAATCACGGGTGCGCGCATCGTGCATGTTGCCGCAGATCTCGCGGTCACCATGCTGTACGCGGACTTCGCCAGCGAACACGTTGAACACATCCAGCGCCTGGGGTTGCCCCGACCAGCCCCCGGGCGGCGCCGGTACCTCTACCTGCTCGCGCGGCCCGGCCAGCATCGCGGGCGTACAGCCACGATGGGGTGTCGGTTCGTCCGTCGGTGCGCCAACCAGCAGGAAATCCCGGCCCGCCTCGGCCAGGCGCGCGTGCACCAGACCGGGAAGCAACACTCCCATCAGCAGGACGACCAGCAGCGCCCCTGTTTCGTACCGCCACTGCCTGACGCCCACGCCACATCCTGTTCCTGCTTACGTCCGCGCCCACTGCGCGTCGCCCCTGGCGCGCATTATCGCAGCCGGGCACGCCACGCATGTGTAGACCAAAGTCGGCGCCCGCGGTTCAGCCAGCCGCCGGCGGCCCCTTCACCGCGACCAGCCGTACCGGGCGCAGATCGACCAGGGTCAGCCGCTCCAGCGGCTGCGGCCGTTCGATGGCATAGCCCTGCAGCCCTTGTACGCCAAGCCGGGTCAGCGCACCGGCAACCTCGGCGGTCTCCACCCACTCGGCCACTACTTCCATCTGCAGCTCGCGCCCGAGCTCGCTGATCGCACGCACCGTGGCGTGGCTGACCGGGTCGGTGTCCATGTCACGCACGAAGGTGCCGTCGATCTTCAGGATGTCCGCAGGCAGCTGGCGCAGATAGCCGAACGAGGACAGGCCGGAGCCGAAGTCATCCAGTGCCATCCGGCAGCCACGCGCCTTGACCGCATCGATGAAAGCGCGTGCCTGGCTGAGGTTGCTGATCGCCGCGGTCTCGGTGATCTCGAAACACAGTTTCGAGGCCAGCGCGCGGTTGCGCTCGAGCAGGTCGCAGACGAAGGCGAGGAATCCCGGCTCGGCGATCGACTGCGCCGAAACGTTGACGTTGCACAGGCCCAGCTGGCGCACGTGTGCCGGGCAGACCTGCAGGTGGCGGAACAACAGCCCGAGCACGTGCCGGTCCAGCGCCACCGCCATGCCGTATCGCTCCACCGCCGGCATGAACTGACCGGGCAGGTGCAGGCTGCCATCGGTACCGCGCATGCGCACCAGCACTTCGTAGTGCAGGTAGGACGGATCGCCCACGCGGGCGATGCGCTGCGCGTACAGCAGCATGCGATTCTCCGCCATGGCCAGGCTGACACCCTGCAGACGCTCGGCCTCCTGCCGCCGCTCCTCCAGCGCCATGCGGTTCTCGTTGAAGCAGTGCACGCGGTTGCGACCGGCCTGCTTGGCGGCATAGCAGGCGCTGTCGGCAGCGCTCATCAGCCAGTTCACATCGGGGGCGTCGGCACTGACCTCGACCACGCCGATGCTGCAGCTCAACTGCGGGCTGCCCTCGCTGATCGGGAACGTGGCCTGGCCCAGGTTGCGGATCACCCGCTGCAGTACCCGCTTGGCTTCATCCTGGCCGGCGTGGGCGAGAAACACCGCGAACTCATCGGCCCCCAGGCGGCCGACCCAATCGCCATCACGCACCGCCGCCACCAGATAGTCGGCGAAACCGCGCAGCATCTGGTCGCCGGCGGCATGACCGAAGCTGTCGTTGACCAGCTTGAAGTGGTCCAGGTTGATGTAGCACAGCGCATGCGTACCACCGTCGGTCCGGACCTGCAGCAGCGCGCGTTCCAGCAGGCGTTCGATCTCGCGGCGGTTGATCAGGCCGGTCAGCGGATCGTGGCTGGCGTGATGCTCGATCTCGCGCGCCAGTGCATGGTTCTGGCTGACATCCTCGATGATCGCGAACACCGACAATCCACCACCCGAGCTGCGAACCGCGGTACCGCTCCAGCGTCCCCAGACGAGGCTGCCATCGCGCCGGCGGAAACGCAGCTCGCTCGGCCGCAGCTGCCGGTCCCAGTCGATGCGGCCGACACCATCGAGGACCAGTTCCCCCTCCATCAGCAGGTCACCCAGCAGCATCTGCAGCAGCACATCGCGCCGATAGTCGAGGATATCCGCCATCGCCTGGTTGGCCTCGACCACGCGGCCATCGGTGTCGAGCTTCAGCATGCCGACATTGGCCTGGTAGAACGCCGCGCGGAAGCGGCTCTCGTGCTCGGTCAGGTCCTTGCCTACACGACGCGCCAGCGCCACTGCCATCAGGCTGATCACCAGCACCGACAGGCCACCAACCATCAGCGTGGCGATCCGGACCATGGTGGCCATCCTCAGCAGCGCCTGCGAGAACGCCTGGGCCTGCACCTGCAGGCGGCGGTCGAGATCCCGCAGCTGCTGCAGGTAGCGATTGCGGTCGGCCACGGGCAGTTCACCTGCCGCATGCCTCCGTTGCAGCTCGGCGACCAGGGCCTGCACAGCCTCCAGATCACCATCGGTCTGCCGCCACAGTGCAGTGGCTTCGCGGAATGCTCCCAGGTCACGGGCGTAGCGGAACGAGAACACCAGGCGTGGAATATCGGCGCGCGCGTTGCCGCCCTGCAGGAAACCCTGCCGGGCCTTCTCCTCGTCCGGTACCGCCTGTTCCAGCGCCAGCCGGGCCTGCAGATCCCCCAACGGAATCCGCAGGGCCTGGCGCGCGTCATCCAGGTCCTGCGCATCGCCACGCGCCAGGTAGCGGCTCAGCGCAGCGGTCGCATCCTGCTGCCCCCGCGACCAGTAGCCCTGGCCGGCAATCCAGGCCGTCGAGGCCGCCTGCAGTTCCTGGATCAACGCGGACAGCGCGACCAACCCGATCGCCATGCCCGTCAACAACGCAAAGCGCAATCCCAGGCCACGGGTCATCGGCACCCGCCGGCTCTGCTGGTCCGTGCCACTTCTACCCATCCCGGATCCCCCCGAATGTGCTGCGGTGACAACCTCCCTTGGAACCGGCCCAGCCTATGACCGGCAATGTGTTTGCCATGCGAAAAGGGGACGGAGGGGATTAAGTCGTTTTCGGCATAAGCGCACTGCCGGGCATAAACGACTCAATCCCCTCCGTCCCCTTTTCCAGGCCCATAACGGACAACGCCAGCCCGGAGGCTGGCGTTGTTCAGGACCGCAGGTGCGGCTTAGAAGCTGCGCGGGCCGCGCGGCTTGAAGCCGTCACGACGCGGCGGGCGGCTGTCGCGGTCACCGCCGCGGTCGCCACCGTGGCCACCCGGACCGCCCGGGCCACCGCGACGCGGGCCACCCGGGCCGCCCGGACCACGCTTGTCGAAGCGCGGCTTGAACGGACGCGGGGCCGGGTTGGTGTCTTCACCCGGGGCCAGCGCACGCATCTGCAGCTGCTGGCCGGACACCCACACCTTCTGCAGGTGCGACAGCACGTCCGGCGGCATCTGTGCCGGCAGGTCCAGCAGCGAGAAGTCGTCGTGGATGTCGATGCGGCCGATGAAGCGGCTTTCCAGACCGGCTTCGTTGGCAATGGCGCCAACGATGTTGGCCGGCTTCACGCCGTGCTGGTGGCCGACCGAAATGCGGTAGGTCTCCATGCCCTGCTCCGGCGCACCACGCGGCGGAACCTCGCGGCGCGGACGCTGCTCGAAGCCACCTTCGGCGTCGTCGCGGCGCGGGCCACGCTCGAAGCGCGGACCACGCTCGTTGCGGTCGAAGCGATCGCCACGTTCCGGACGGTCACCACGGTCGAAGCGTTCGCGCGGTGCGCGCTCTTCACGCGGGGCACGCACCGGCGGCTGCAGCAGGAACGGGGTGTCACCCTGCAGCATCTTGGCCAGCGCGGCAGCCACTTCGATGGCCGGCACGTTCTGCTCGTTCTCGAAACGCTCCAGCAGCTGGCGGTAGAAGTCCAGGCCACCGGCGCCGAGGGTTTCGCTGATGCGCGAGGTGAACTTGTTGATGCGGGTGTCGTTGACCGCTTCCACACTCGGCAGCTGCATCTCTTCGATCGGCTGGCGGGTGGCGCGCTCGATCTGGCGCAGCATGCCCTTCTCGCGCGGGGTGGCGAACAGGATCGCCTCGCCGCTGCGGCCGGCACGACCGGTACGGCCGATGCGGTGCACGTAGCTTTCGGTGTCGTACGGGATGTCGTAGTTCAGCACGTGGCTGATGCGCTCCACGTCCAGGCCGCGGGCAGCCACGTCGGTGGCGACCAGGATGTCCAGCTTGCCTTCCTTCAGCATGGCGATGGTGCGCTCACGCTGGGCCTGCTGCATGTCACCGTTGATGGCGGCAGCGGCCAGGCCACGGGCCTGCAGCTTGCTGGCCAGTTCTTCGGTGCCGGCCTTGGTGCGCGCGAAGATGATCATCGCGTCGAACGGCTCGACTTCCAGGATGCGGGTCAGCGCGTCCAGCTTGTGCATGCCGCTCACCCACCAGTAACGCTGGCGGATGTTGGCCGAGGTGGTGGTCTTGGCCGCGATGGTCACTTCCACCGGGTCCTGCAGGTAGGTCTGCGCGATGCGGCGGATCTGCGGCGGCATGGTGGCCGAGAACAGGGCCACCTGGCGCTGCTCCGGCAGCTTCTTCAGCACGGCTTCGACGTCGTCGATGAAGCCCATGCGCAGCATTTCATCGGCTTCGTCCAGCACCAGCGTCTTCAGCTCGGACAGGTCCAGAGTGCTGCGGTCCAGGTGGTCGATCACGCGGCCGGGGGTACCGACCACGATGTGCACGCCGCGGCGCAGGGCCGACAGCTGCTGGCCGTACGGCTGGCCGCCGTACACCGGCAGCACGCGGAAGCCCGGGATCTTCGACGAATAGGACTGGAACGCCTCGGCAACCTGGATGGCCAGTTCGCGGGTCGGCGCCAGGATCAGGGCCTGCGGCTTGATCTGCTGCAGATCGATGTTGGACAGAACCGGCAGCGCGAACGCTGCGGTCTTGCCGGTGCCGGTCTGGGCCTGGCCCAGCACGTCGCGGCCTTCCAGCATCGCCGGGATGGTGGCGGCCTGGATCGGCGACGGGGTTTCGTAGCCGATGGCGGTGACCGCCTGCATCACGGGCTCGGACAGGCCGAGCTGCGCGAACTGCAGCGGCGCTTGGGAATCTTGGGACATGGGGAACTCCGAAGACACTGCCGTCTTCCTGGCAGTGCGATAAAAAAGGTGATGGTCCGCGCTTTGGGCGCCCTTCTTATCGCGTGCCCTGGCGCTGCTCGGTTGGAGGAGATTTCACTCGCTCAGAGCGGAATCATACCGCATTGATCCTGAACAAGGCGTACAGCTTGCCGTGCGCGTACCGTCATGCCCCAAGCTGGCGCACAATACGCGCCCTCTTCACCGGCCCGGCCGCTGGCTGCGCCCTTCCCCAGGAACCCCGCTCCATGCAGATTCTCGAATTCGACCTCGACGGTGACTACGTCGAACTCAAGCAGCTGCTCAAGCTGGCCGACCTGGTCACCAGCGGCGGCGAGGCCAAGATGGTCATCGGCGATGGCCAGGTGCGGGTCGACGGCGAAGTCGAACTGCGCAAGGCCTGCAAGATCCGCGCAGGCCAGGTGGTCGAGTTCGCCGACAGCCAGATCCGGGTGCTGGCCGCCGGCTGATCTGAACGGGCTGATCTGAACCGGTTCAGGCCACGCGCTGGGTCAGGTGCGAGGCGATCAGCTGCCTGAACGGTGCCACGCCCTGTGCCAGACGCAGGCCCGCCGCGCGCAGCAGCCGCGCCGGGCGGCGATCGTCGGTATACAGGCTGGCGATGGCATTGGTGGCCTCGTACAGCGGCCGCGACGCCAGCCGGTGACCCCGCTGGTAGCTGGCCAGCATGCCTGCGGCAGCGATGTCGGCACCGCGACGCTGCTGTTCGACGATGCCCTGCGCCAGCCGCTGCGCGCTGGCCAGGCCCAGATTGAAGCCATGTGCGGTGACCGGATGCATGCCCACCGCGGCATCGCCGATCAACGCCGAACGCTCGCCGACAAAACGGTGCGCATAGACGCCGACCAGCGGATACGCCTGCGGCGTGGCCACTGGCTGCATGCGGCCAAGACGGTGTTCGAAGCAGGCACCGATGGCCTCACCGAAGGCCACCTCGTCCATCGCCAGCAGTTCTTCAATCTGCCGCGGTGGCAGCGTGATCACTGCTGATGCCTGGCCCTCGTTGAGTGGCAGCAGCGCCATCGTGCGGCCGTAGCCGAACCATTCCCAGGCAGTGTGGTGATGGTCGCGCTCGACCTGCATGCGGCACACCAGCATCGACTTGCCGAAGTCGCGCATCTGCGCACCGATGCCGAGCATGCGGCGCGTTGCTGAGAAGCGGCTGTCAGCGGCGACCAGCAGGCGCGCATGAAGTTGGCTGCCGTCATCGAGTTTGACCACGTGGCCCTGCGCATCGGCCTGCACGCCCAGCACCTTGCGCCCGTCGAACAGCTCCAGGCCGTCCTGCCCCTGCACGGCATCCCATGCAGCGCGGCGGATCAGATGGTTGGGCACCAGCCAACCCAGCGGCTGACCGTCCACCTGGCTGCTGGCGAAGGTCAGCGCGAACGGCGAGCCGCCGTTCATCACCTTGGCATCGCGCAGTTCAGCGACTTCGGCCTGCGGCAGGCGCTGCCACAGCCCCAGCTGCTCCATGCTCTGCCGCGAGGCATGGGTCAGCGCGATCTCACGGCCATCGAAGGCGGCCTCGGCAAGGGCCTGGCGCGGTTGAACTTCGACCAGCCCGACCTGCAGGCCGCTACCGGCCAGCGCACGCGCGAAACACAGCCCCGCCGGTCCGGCGCCGACCACCACCACGTCCATCCTGCGCATGCGCGCCTCCTGCCGTTGATTCAGTCCGCGCCAGCATAGCGCCGCGCACCTGACCGGCCTTGATCTGGATCAGGCCGGGATCACAACAACGCGAACACCAGCGCCAGGATCGACAGCAGCGACACTGCCCAGACCAGGCTGCGCACGTAGGGCACGCCCGCGGCATACAGCGGCAGGTAGACCACGCGCGCCCAGAAGTAGGCCTGCGCCGCCAGCGCCGTGGTGTCGTTGCCGCGCCCGGCCACGACCACTGCGATGGCGGCGGCAGCGAAGAACGGGAACGTCTCCAGGAAGTTGGCCTGCGCACGCTGCAGGCGCCCGGCCAGCGGGCTGAGTGGCCCGGCTTCGCCATCACGCGCCGAGGCATTCCACTTCATCCCACGCTCGCGGGTGACCACGGTGGAGGTAGCGAAGATGTAGACAAAGCCCAGCAGCACCGACCAGGCCAGCATCGTCAGTTCAGTTGCCATCGATCATCTCCTCAGGGTGCCGACGCACGCAGGCTGTAACCGGCCAGGCGCCACACCTGGTCCTCGTCGAAACGGAACGAGACGAGCTCGCGTACCGGCTGCGCGCTGTTGGCGAAACGGGTCGGGAAGCTGACGTTGATGTACAGCCCCTCCGGCACCGCGGCACCGGCGCTGTACTTGACCCGGGTGATGGTCGGCTGGCCACGCCCGGCCAGCGCGCCCAGGCGCGTGCGCTCGGCAGTCAACTGACTGACGAAGGCGGCCTTCGGTACTGCACGGCGCGCGACGGCCGAAGCGCCATCCCACAACTCGCCTGCGCGGTTGGCATCGACCAGCTGCGCCGCCTTCACTGCGGCCGCGCCCATTTCCGCATCCTGCTTCTGCACCTGCGCCTGCTGCGCGGCAGTCAACGCCGGAGCGCCGGCCGTGGCCGGTTTCGCAGCCGCCGGCGATGCCGGTGCGGGGCGCGCGGGTGCCGGTGCAGGCGTGGCCGGCGCGGGTGCCTGCGCCAATGCGGTCAGGGGCAGCAGGGACAGCAGCAGGAGCACGCGCTTCATGGACACCGCCGGTTCTCGGGAAAGAACCGCAGTCTACGCCAGCGCGGTGAGCTGTTCGTCAGCGTGCGTGGGCGCTGCCTTCCACCGCTGCGGCATCGGCCTGCGCGGCAGGCGTGCCGGTGTCTGCTGGCGCCTGTTCGGCCACCGGCGGCGGCTCCGAAGGCGCAGGCGGCAGCGTTGCCACATCGATCTCCGACAGCGGGCTTTCTTCCGGGCACACCGCATCGGGGAAGCCGAAGCGCTGCTTCAGTGCCTGGCCGCAGCTGTTGATCGATTCCATGTCGGCGCCTTCGTGCTTGCACTGCTGGTCGAAAGCGATCAGGAACGCATCCTTGCGCTGCACGAAGTCATCGCCGCAGGCGCGCATCTGCTTGATCCGTTCCAGATCGTCCTGCACCGCGTTGGTGCCGTCCAGGCCGTACTGGCGCAGTTCGTCCGGCGTCAGCAGGCGCAGGCTGCGGTTGGGCACGGTCATCATCAGGTCGGCCACGCCCACCGCCACGCCGTTGCGCTGCAGGTAGTCCTTCACGTTGTCGTAGACCTCGTGCAGCTCGCGGTTGAGCTCGGCGCGCGAGGTGGCCTTGGAACTGATGCGCATCATGCGGTGGATGCCGACCTTGCCCGACAGCAGCCGGTTGTCACCGGCGGCCAGCACGAACACGCAGGCGCTGTGGCAGATCGAGCCCTCGCGCACCCAGATGGTCCAGCCCGATTCACCGATGCTGTCACCGGCGACGATCGCCGATTCCACCTGGCCGCCGCTGGAGTCCAGATCGAGGATGCGCTTGTGGATCTTCTGTTCATCGGCGACCACGGCAAGTCGCCACATCATTTCGGCGAAGCCCGGATTGATCTTGCCGGCGTAACGCACACGCATCAGGCCACGCTCGACACACGGCGCCAGGGCCTGGGCAATCTGCTCGCGCTGCAGGCCCTCCAGCTCGACGCCATCGCCCGCCTCACCGGCGTACTCGGTACTGCAGCTGACCCAGGCGCGGCCATTCTCCAACTGCGCCTGCGGCCAAGGCCGATCCGCCCGGCTGCGCGGCGGCGCCGGCGGTGGCGGCGCGTCAGCCGCATTGATCGACACCATGTTCTCGCCATCACTGGCCGGCGCACGCGCCGCCTTGTCGGCAGCGGTCACATTGCCCGGATTCTCCAACTGACTGCAGCCCGCCAGGGCCAGGCACAACAGGGGCAACCAGCGGAATTTGGCGGACATCGGGCAACCGGGATTCATGGGAGCAAGAGCCACAGTCTACCCGCCCAGGCCGCGCATTCAGCGCGTGGCACTGAACCCCTTCTGACCCTTGGGAAAAAGCGTGTCGACCAAGGTCGACACCTACCAACAGCAAAAGCGTGCGGACCAACGGTCGGCACCCACCAACTGCAGCGACCAACTGTCAGAGGTGGGGCGGTGTGGGCTGACAGGACCGTTGGCGCCATGGATGGCGCCATCGAGCCCCCATGGACGGGTTTACGGCGTGTCCTGACAGCCCACACCGCCCCGCCATCCCACGGACTGCCAGCTTTTGATTGAGACGTTGACGTTGCGGGTGCAGGGCTGCAAGCCCTGCCAGAACCCCCTCCAACATCCATGTCCGAATCCGGCGAGTATCCCCGCCCGCACACGCCTAGACTGGCGCCATGGACACCGCCCTCGCCCTCGACACCGCCGCCTGCGACCGCGCCCGCCTGGCCCGCGACGCACGCTTCGACGGCGTGTTCTTCACCGCCGTGCGCAGCACCGGCATCTATTGCCGCCCCGTGTGCCCGGCACCGCCACCGAAGCCGCGCAACATCACTTACTACCCGACCGCGGCCGCGGCTGCGGCAGCCGGTTACCGCCCGTGCCTGCGCTGCCGCCCCGAGCTGGCACCGCAGGCGCAGCAGGCATTGGCCGGGCAGACCGTGCAGCGCGCACTGGCCCTGATCCATGGCGGCTTCCTGCAGGAGCAGCCCGTCGCGGACCTCGCAGTGAAGATCGGCCTCAGCGCGCGCCAGCTGCAGCGCCTGTTCGTTGAACATCTGGGCGCAACGCCAGGGCAGATCCACGCCACCCATCGGCTGCTGCTGGCCAAGCAGCTGCTGACCGAGACCACGCTGCCGGTGACCGACGTCGCACTGGCCGCCGGCTACAACAGCCTGCGTCGTTTCAACACGGCCTTCCTGCAGGGCTGCGGCATGGCGCCGACCGCACTGCGTCGCCAGCACCAGCCGCTGGCCGCCGACGATGGCTGCCTGGTACTGCGTCTGGCATACCGGCCACCGCTGGATTTCCCGCGCATGCTGGCCTTCCTGCGCAAGCGCAGCCTGCCCGGCATCGAGCTGATCGGCGAAGACAGCTACCAGCGCGTGCTCGGCACGCCGGAGCGCCCCACCCTGCTGCGCGTCACCGCCGACCCGAAGCGCCCGGAACTGCGCCTGCAGCTGGGCGCGGTCGATCCGCGCCTGATCCCCGACATCGTTCGCCGCGTGCGTCGCGTGTTCGATCTGGATGCCGACCTGCAGCAGGTCCACGCCGCACTGGATGAGGAACCCTTGCTGGCGCGTGGCATCGCCGAGCGCCCCGGCCTGCGCGTACCCGGCGGCTGGGACGGCTTCGAGGTCGGCGTGCGCGCCGTACTCGGCCAGCAGGTCACAGTTGCCGCAGCCACGACCTTTGCGCGGCGACTGGTCGATGCTTATGGCGCGCACCTGCCGGGCATGCCGTCGGAATTCGATCGCCAGTTCCCCGCCCCCGAGGTGCTGGCTGGGGCGCCGCTGGAATCGATCGGCCTGCCGCGCAGCCGCGCCGCCACCGTACGCGCACTGGCCGCCGCCTGCGCCAGCGGCCAGCTCGACTTCGAGCCCGGTCAGGCATTGGAGGAATTCGTTGCGCGCTGCGTGGCACTGCCCGGCATCGGTCCGTGGACCGCGCAGTACATCGCCTTGCGTGGCCTCGGCCAGCCCGATGCCTTCCCTGCCGGCGACCTGGTGCTGCAGCAGGTCCTCGGCCACGCACAGGGCCAGCGCCTGAGCGAACGCGCGACCGAAGCGCGCTCGCAACCCTGGCGGCCGTGGCGCGCCTATGCCGTGCTGCACCTGTGGCACCTGTCCGGCACTTTCGTTGGAGAACCGACATGACCCTGTTGTTCGATCGTTTCGACAGCCCGATCGGCGTGCTGACCATCGCCGGTGACGAGCGTGGCCTGTCCCATGTGCTGTTCACGAAGAACCGCCACCCGGCGCGCGGGCGCGACGACTGGCACTACGCGCCGGATGCACTGCCCGAAGCGCGCGAACAGCTGCTGCAGTTCCTGCACGGTGAACGCTGCAGCTTCGACCTGGAGCTGGCGCCACGCGGCACGCCGTTCCAGCTGCGGGTGTGGCAAGCGCTGGCGTTGATTCCGTTCGGCGAGACCTGGAGTTACCTGCAGCTGGCCCAGCACCTGGGGCAGCCCAGCGCGACCCGCGCGGTGGGCGCGGCCAATGGCCGCAATCCACTGCCGATCATCCTGCCCTGCCATCGCGTGATCGGCAGCAACGGGGCACTGACCGGCTTCGGCGGTGGCCTGGAAACCAAGGCCGCGCTGCTGCGACTGGAACAACGCCAGGCCCCGCTGTTCGCCTGAGAGGGCTGGCCGGGCTGCGCCCGGCACCCGCAGAGGCTAGAGCAACAGCAACAGCGGGCTTCCTGCGCGGAGGCGGGGTGGGTCCGGTTGCAGGGGACGCTGCAAGTACGTCCCTGTAAGCTCGGTCGCGCCATCCATGGCGCTCACGCCCCTGCAACCGGACCCACCCCGCCTTCGACAGGTTCCTGCGATCTGTCGGGACGGCGCACTACGCGGCTGCTGGTAGGTGTCGACCTTGGTCGACACGGTAGATCCACGCCATGCATGGATGGAAGCATCAGGAACATGTCTGGAGAAAAGCCCCCTTCTTGTTGAAGGGGGCGCGCCGACAGGCGCGGGGATAAGGAAAAATGCGCGGACACGCTGCGCCCTTCGGGGCAGCGTGTCTTGGGCGCGTCATTGCACCGGCTTATCATGGGCGGATGACTTCCGTACGCCTGACCTGCGCGCTGGCGCTGCTGCTGCCATTGGCCGCCTGCACC
Source organism: Stenotrophomonas sp. STK17_22 (assembly GCF_051983905.1). Taxonomy (NCBI): domain Bacteria; kingdom Pseudomonadati; phylum Pseudomonadota; class Gammaproteobacteria; order Lysobacterales; family Lysobacteraceae; genus Stenotrophomonas; species Stenotrophomonas sp. STK17_22. The sequence continues at coordinate 1,406,937 of NZ_CP197010.1, read as the reverse complement.
ACCGCGCCCGCCCCTTCCGCCTCCGCTCCCACCGCTGTCGCTGCGGCTGCGCCGCCGAAGCTGCTGCTGATCTCGATCGACGGACTGCGCGCCGATGCGCTGGACCGCGGCCTGACCCCGAACCTGCAGCGCCTGATCGACGGCGGTGTGCGTGCACGCTGGATGACCCCGTCCTATCCGTCGCTGACCTTCCCCAACCACTACACCATCGTCACCGGCCTGCGCCCGGACCACCACGGCATCGTCAACAACAGCATGGACGATGAAGCCCTAGGGCGGTTCGAGCTGAGCAACCGTGAGGCGGTCACCACCAGCGGCTGGTGGGGCGGCGAACCGATCTGGGTCGGCGCCGAGAACGCCGGGGTGCGTTCGGCCACCACCTCGTGGCCGGGCAGTGAATCGGAAATCCGTGGTGTGCGCCCAAGCCAATGGCGCGTGTACGACGGCAAGGAACCACTGGAGCAGCGCGCCGGCATCGTGCTGGACTGGCTTGCACAGACCGATGCCGATGCCCCCCGCCTGACCACGCTGTACATGGAGCACGTGGACAAGGCCGGCCACAACTACGGCCCCGAATCGAAGCAGTACGCCGACGCCATCGTGCGCGCCGACCAGATCGTCGGCCTGGTGCTCGATGGACTGCAGCAGCGCGGCCTGGCCGCGACCACCAACGTGATCGTGGTCTCCGACCATGGCATGGCCAGCGTCCCGGTCGGCCAGGTGATCTCCACCGAATCAATGGTCGACCCGGCCATCGCACGCAATGTCAGCCAGGGCCAGTCGGTGGGCTTCGCGCCGGTGGCCGGTCGTGAGGCGGAGGCCGAACGTGCCCTGCTCGGCCGCCACGCGCACTATGAGTGCTGGAAGAAGGAGAACCTGCCGGCACGCTGGCACTACGGCACCCATCCGCGCATTCCGGCCATCATCTGCAACATGGATGAAGGCTGGGACGCGCTGCACCAGCAGAAGCTCGCCAAGCGCGTCCACCAGGACCGGGGCTCGCACGGTTACGACAATGCCCTGCCGTCGATGCGTGCGGTGTTCGTGGCCAGCGGCCCGTCGTTCCGCCAGGGCCTGGTGATCGACGGCTTCGACAATGTCGACGTCTACCCGCTGCTGGCCCACCTGCTGCAGGTGCCGGCCGCGCCGAACGACGGCAATGCGGAGACGCTGAAGAAGACGCTGCGCTGATCCGTTTGCAGGGCCGAGACCATGCTCGGCTCGCCGGACAGGCATAAAAAAACGCGGCGCCAGGCGCCGCGTTTTCCTTGGACCGGTCGGTCGGCCGGATCAGGCCTTGGCGACGGCCTTCTTCGCCACAGCCTTCTTCGCCGGAGCCTTGGCCACGGTCTTCTTGGCAACCGGGGCGGCGGCGCCTACGGCGACCTTGCTCGCGGTGTGCGAACGGGCGTTGCCGTAGCTGGCGTTGTAGCGCTTGCCCTTGGCGGTCTTGCGGTCACCCTTACCCATGTCTTCAACTCCTCAAGTGTGAAATCTGGTTACCCCGTACTGACACGGGTTCGGCGGGGCCGCCTTGCTGGGCGCCCCCGCGCACGATCGAAAATCCTATCACGGAGCGCCTAGTGCGCGCAGCTGGCGTCGTGCACGTGACCGTGGTTGAGGCGCAGGTTGACCAGATGGGCGACCCCCACCAGCAGGCCGCCGATGGTCATCACCACCGCGTGTGGCACCGCATTGTGATGCAGCGGGTCGTACAGCACGCCGGCCCACAACGCGACCAGGCCGGGAATCAGGAAGCCCAGCGCACGCAGCGCACCGTGCCGGCGGTAGCCCCAGACCAGGCTGAACAATCCGAGCAGGGTGACGAACACCACCAGCGCCTGTTCCACCCCATCGCTCAGCCAGAACGACAGGCCCAGCGACGGCGCCGCGGCCAGCAGCACGGGGATCACCGCGCAGTGCACCGCGCACAGCATCGAACCGGTGGCGCCGAAACGGTCTAGCAGGTGGCGCAGGCGTGAGGACAGGGACATGACTTCCAGCAGGGTCGGCGAATCGTTATGGAATAATATAACATCTGTTCCCGACCCGCACGGTTTCCCTCCCCCTGTCCCGCTGACGGGAAACGTGCGCCCAGCGATTGATACACTGTAACAAAGGACCCGCTCCATGCCCGCCCACACCCCGCGGTTGAAGCCGCATTCCCTCGCTCTGGCCCTCGCCGCCCTGCTGCCTTCGGTTGCCTTTGCCGCCGGCGATGACAGCGCTCATCGTGACCGCCACCTGACTGAACTGTCGTCGGTGCAGGTCACCGCGTCGCCACTGCAGGGCGATGCCGAATCGCTGGCGCGCCCGGTGGAGGTACTGGCCGGCGAACGCCTGGACGAGCAGAAGGCCGGCACCCTCGGCGATACCGTGGCAAAGCTGCCGGGCGTGCAGAGCACGTTCTTCGGCCCTGGCGTCGGCCGCCCGATCATCCGCGGCCAGGAAGGCCCGCGCGTGGCCGTGCTGTCCAACGGCATGGGCAACATGGATGCGTCCACGGTCAGTGCCGACCATGCCACCAGCATCGAGCCGTTCCTGGCCGACCAGATCGAAGTGCTGAAGGGCCCGGCCACGCTGCTGTTCGGCAGTGGCGCCATCGGTGGCGCGGTCAATGTGGTGGATGGCCGCATCGCCCGCGAGCTGCCGGAGCGCCCGCTCAGCGGCCGCGCCGAGCTGCGCGGCAATTCGGTGAACAACGAACGCAGCGGCATGTTCCGCCTCGATGGTGTCAGCGGCAATGTCGTGCTGCACGTGGATGGTCTGGTGCGCAATGGCGACGACTACCGCATTCCCGGCTACGCGGTGATCGACAGTCTTGAAGACCACCATGACCACGATCACGACCATGATCACGATGCAGCCGAGGGCGAGGAACCGCGCCGCGGCCGCCTGGACAACAGTTCGATCCGTACCCGCGCCGGCGGCGTCGGCGCAACGTGGCTGGGCGACGGCGGCTACTTCGGCGTATCCGCCAGCACCTATCGCACCAACTACGGCATTCCCAATGGTGCGCACGTGCATGCCGATGGCAATGATCATGGCCATGACCACGGCCACGACCATGGCGATGAAGAGGAAGGCGGCGACGAGCATGACGTGCGCATCGACATGGTGCAGAACCGCTTCGAGACCAAGGCCGGCATCTACAACCCGGTCTCGTTCCTGAAGAACATCAATGCACGCGTGGCCTACACCGACTACGAACACGTGGAGCTGGAAGCCGGCACGCCGTCCACCCGCTTCACCAACCGTGGCATCGAGGCGCGCCTGGAAGCGGTGCAGCAGCAGATCGGCGGCTGGGACGGCGCCTTCGGCCTGCAGTTCGGCAACAGTGATTTCGGTGCCAAGGGCGAAGAGGCGTTCGTTCCGGATACCGGCACGAAGAACATCGGCCTGTTCGTACTGCAGGAAAAGCAGTTCGGCCCGTTCAAGCTGGAACTGGGCGGCCGCCACGACCAGGTCAAGCTGGACCCGACCGGTGACTATCGCCGCCGCACCTTCGGCGCCACCAACCTGTCTGCGGCCGGCATCTGGAAGCTCAACGATGCCGTTGACCTGCGCATCGGCGTGGACAGCTCCGAGCGTGCACCGACCAACGAAGAGCTGTATGCCGCCGGCGCACACATCGCCACCCGCTCGCTGGAAATCGGCGACGCCAACCTGAAGACCGAGCGCGGCCAGCGCGTGGAACTGGGTATCCACACCCACAGCGAACGCCTGGACTTCTCCGCGTCGATCTACCAGACCAGGTTCAAGGACTTCATCTACCTGGCCGACACCGGCGTTACCGAGGGTCTGCCGGTCCGCGCCTGGACGCAGCAGGATGCGGTGTTCCGCGGTGCCGAAGCCGAAGCGCTGGTGCACCTGTTCGAAGGTGGCGCCGGTGACTGGGATCTGCGCCTGTTCGGCGACTACGTGAAGGCCAAGCTGGATGGCAGCGGCAGCCGCAACCTCGACATCGCCGTGCCGCATGGCGACCACAACCACAACTACTCGGTGGAGCTGGCCAACACCGGCTACCTGCCGCGCATCGCCCCGGCCCGCGTCGGCGCCGACCTGCGCTGGTCGAAGGACGGCTGGCGCGCCTCGGTCGGTGCGGTCCGCTACAGCCGCCAGAAGGATGTCGCCCAGAACGAAGCGCCGAGCGACGGCTACACCCTGGTCGACGCGCATCTGGCCTACCGCTGGGATCGCAACGCGAGCAACAGCTACGAGGTGTTCCTGGATGGCAGCAACCTGACCAACCGCGAAGTGCGTCCGCATACCTCGCTGCTGCGTGATTACTCGCCGCTGCCGGGCCGTGGTGTCGCATTCGGCATCCGCGCGTTCTTCTGATCGCGTAGTGGAGTCGGATCCCATTCCAGAGGAATGGGTTCTGACCCCAGCCTCAGCCCACGCATGGCGTGGATCCAATGCAAGCAGATCCGATGGGGGCCTTCTGGCCCCCATCTCTTTGTGCAGCATCCATCACGCATTCGTCACAAAGATGTGCGTACCACAACAAGCGGACAATCCCGTCACTCAAAGTCTCGCCAATCGGACACTTTTGTCCGAAAATAATTCCATGACTGCCCAACGTGCCGATGCTGCTGCCCGCCGTGCCCTCATCCTCGACGCCGCCGATCATGTGTTCGGCCAACACGGTGTCACCGCCCCGCTGGACCTGGTGGTCGAACGCGCCCAGGTGGGCCGCGCCACCTTGTACCGCAACTTCCCCGACCGCACCGCGCTGATCCAGGCACTGCTGCAACGTACGGTCGACCGTATCCGGCGCCAGGTCGAGCAGCTCGGCGACCGCGACGATGCCCTGTTCGAGGTGTTCGAAGGCATGGCCCAGCGCATCATCGATTCGCCGGCATTGGCCGATTACTGGCGGGCGGTGGATTCGGACGTGCCAGCCATGCGCACCGCGCGCGAGACCGTGCGCGATCTGCTGGAAGCACCGATCGCCCGTGCCAAGGCCGCCGGACTGTGCCGTGCCGACCTGGAGAAGACGGACATTTCACTGATCTCGGGCATGCTGGGCGCAGCCCTGCGCGGCAAGACCCGCGACGAGCGCGCCCACCTGGCCGGGCGTGCCCTGCAGCTGCTGCGCGGGGGTCTCCAGGGAGCAACCAGCGAGGCCCGCTGATGGTCCAGCCGTATCTGAAGCCGGTTCCGGATTGGGAGGAGCACGAGAAGCCGACCATGCCCGGTTCGGCGTCGATGCCCTGGCACCCACCGTATCGACGCGTGGCCTATGCACTGGTGTCGCTGCTGGTGGCGATCACCGGTGGCCTCGGCAATGCGCTGGTCACCGCCAACCTGCCCTTCCTGCAGGGCCAGCTGGCACTCACCCCGACCCAGGGCAGCTGGCTGGTGGCGGCCTATGCAATGGTCAACGTCACGGCCAACCTGCTGGCCTTCAAGTTCCGCCAGCAGTACGGCATCCGCCTGTTCGCCGAGATCGGGCTGGGCCTGTACGCGGCGCTGGCGGTACTGCACCTGTTCGTCGGCAGCTTCGAGACCACGATGCTGACCCGCGCCGCCAGCGGCTTCGCGGGTGCGGCCTGTTCGACACTGGGCACGCTGTACATGCTGCAGGCGCTGCCGCGCCGCTTTACCGGCAATCTGCTGGTGGTCGGCGTCGGCCTTTCGCAGCTGGCGGTGCCGATCGCCTGGATCGTTTCACCAGGCCTGGTCGATACCGGCCAATGGCACCAGCTCTACTCATTCGAAGCCGGGCTGGCACTGTGCGCGTTCGCGGCAGTGGTGGTGCTGAAGCTGCCGCCCGGCATCCAGGTGAAGGCGTTCGAACCGCTGGACTTCCTCACGTTCGCCCTGCTTGCACCGGCCGTCGCACTGCTGGTGATCGTGCTGGCGCAGGGCTACACCCGCTGGTGGCTCAACACGCCATGGCTGGGCTGGGCGCTGGTCGCCTCGATCGTGCTCTCCACCACTGCCTTCATCATCGAACACTACCGGCGCAATCCACTGCTGCAGATCCGCTGGCTGTCGAAGCTGCCGGTGCTGCACTTCATCGTCGGCGCGTTCCTGATCCGCTTCCTGACCACCGAGCAGTCCTATGGCGTGGTCAACCTGATGCGCACGCTGGGCATGGGCCCGGACCAGATGCGCCCGCTGTTCGTAGTGATCCTCGCGGGCGTGGTCACCGGCATCGCGGGTGCCTCGCTGACCTTCGGCCCGAAGCGGCTGATCGCGCAGCTGCTGATGGCGATCCTGCTGCTCGGCGCTGCCGCCTTCTTCGATCAGCACCGCACCAGCATGGATCGACCGCACGATTTCTATGTCAGCCAGTTCCTGGCCTCGGTCGGTGCCGGCATGTTCATGGGCCCGTTGATCATGCTCGGCATTTCCGCGGCGCTGAAGCAGGGTGTGGACCACATGATCACCTTCCTGGTGACGCTGTCGATCACACAGACGCTGGGCGGCCTGGCCGGTTCGGCGGTGCTGGGTACCTTCCAGCTGCACCGCGAGCAGCTGTACTCCAGTGCATTGACCAGCCAGCTCGACCCGGCCGACCCGGTGGTGGCACAACGCCTGCGCCTCCAGCAGCAGCTGTACAGCGCACAGATCACCGACCCGGTGCTGCGCAGCGCGCAGGGCAGCGCGCAGCTGGCGCAGACCACGCGCCGCGAAGCCAACGTGCGTGGCTTCAATGATGTGTTCACGCTGAGCGGTTGGCTGGCGATCGGCTTCCTGGGCTGGTTGCTGCTGCTGTCGCTGCGCACCGCCGTGCTCAAGCAATGGCGCAAGCGCCACCCCACTTCCCCCGCTGCGGCCACGCCGGCCGCGCCCCGCTGAGTCCTCCTCCATGCCTCCCGCCCCGCCCCGCCCCGACGACATCGACGCCGACAACGTCACTCCACCGCCGCCGACCGATGCGGCGCCTGCGCCCACGCCGGCGGCACCGGCTGCCGCGCCGAAGTACCTCAAGCCCAGCGCGCGCAGCGTGGTGGTGATGGTGGTGGTCGCCTTGCTGGGCATTGCGCTGATCCTGCGCGCCTGGCACCTGTGGCCGTTCACCAGCAGCGTGATGGTGACCGACAACGCCTATGTGCGCGGGCAGATCACGGTGATGGCGCCACAGGTGAACGGTTACGTGACCGAAGTGCTGGTGAAGGACTTCCAGCACGTGAGGGAGGGCGAGCCGCTGCTGCGCATCGATGACCGCATCTACACGCAGCGTGTCGCCCAGGCGCAGGCGACGCTGGACAGCGCACGTGCGGCACTGGCCAACTCGGACCAGTCGCAGGCGCAGAACCGTGCGCAAATCGCCTCCGCACACGCCACATTGTCGGCCGGCCAGGCCGAGCTGCAACGCTCGCGCAACGAGCTGAAGCGCTACGAGGAACTGGCCGCGCAGCAACTGGTGTCGGTCAACGACCGCGACAAGTTCCGCACCACCCAGGCCTCGGCACAGGCCAGCGTGCAGCAGTCGCAGGCGCAGATCCGCATCGCCGAGGAAACGCTGGTGTCGACCCAGGTGGCGCGCAAGAGCCTGGAGGCCCAGGTGGAAAGTGCACAGGCACAACTGGAACTGGCGCGCATCGACCTGGCCAACACGGTGATCCACGCACCGCGCGACGGCCAGATCAGCGAAGCCAGCGTGCGCGTGGGCCAGTACGTCGCCGCCGGTTCGCAGCTGCTGTTCTTGGTGCCTGAAACGCTATGGGTGGTGGCCAACTACAAGGAAGGCCAGACCTGGGGCATGGCGATCGGTCAGCCGGCCACGTTCTCGGTGGACGCGTTCCAGGGCCAGGTGCTGCGCGGCCGCGTGCAGGAGATCGCACCCGCCACAGGTTCGGAGTTCAGCGTGCTGCGCCCGGACAACGCCAGCGGCAACTTCACCAAGGTGGTGCAGCGGCTGCCGGTGCGGATATCGATCAATGAAGGCCAGCAGCTGGCCGCGCAGCTGCGGCCCGGCATGTCAGTGATCGTGCGGGTGGATACGCGGTCCAAGCCGATGGACTAGGGTGCAGGCTGCTGACTGCCTTCACCCCATTGATCCGCTACCGTTACGGATCTGGATCAGGATCACTGGAAGACGATGAAATTCACGACACTGGCCAGGCGGGCGGCCAAGGACACGCTGGAAGCGGAAGATCTAATCGCCTTCGTGCAAGAGCACGGCGCCGAAGGTGGCGAGGAAATTGAGCGGCTGCGGATACTGCACGGTTGGCCGGATGATGGCCTGCTGGGCGATGGTAACCGGGTCGTACCGTTCGGCGGCTGGGCCAAGGCCTGCACCGCCTGGGGACGCCAGGGCGTGGAAGGCCTGCGCGATATGCTGTGTGACCCCCAGCTGGCAGTGTTCGCGCTCGGCACACTGGCCGATGTGGGTGGCCCCGCCGCCATTGCCATCCTGCTGGACTTTGCCGAACGCGCTGACTGGTCGCGTGCGGGCACACCGCGTGATCTGCCCTGCCAGGCGCTTTACTGCCTCAATACCGCGCTTTCGGGGAAGACCGGCGTTGAGGTTACACCCGGCATGCAGGCGTCGATGCTGCGTATCGCCAAGCTCATCTGGGACGCCAGGGTGCCCAATGTGCATTTCCTGGCGCAGGCACTGTATTTCGTGCGCCGTGCCGACCCGGTACCAGCGCTCGCCTGGGTCGAGCAGTTGCGGGTGGACGACCCTGTGCTGGTCGACGCACAGCGCAGCGTCCTGAAGCGTCTGAAAGAGCACGCCGCCCGGGACTGAGCGTGCAGCTCAGTCCGGGTACGCGCCGCGACTCAGCCCGCGCAGCGCGCGCAGAGGCCGTGCACTTCCAGGGTCTGCGCCTGCGGCTGGAAGCCCAGCTCCTTGGCGCGCTTCTCCAACTGGGTGACGATCTCGCGGTCTTCCAGCTCCACCGCGCTGTGGCAGCTGTTGCAGATCAGGAACGGCACCGAGTGCGCGGCACTGCTGGGATGGTGGCAGGCCACGAAGGCATTGACCGATTCCAGCTTGTGCACGAAGCCATTGGCCATCAGGAAGTCCAGCGCACGGTAAACGGTGGGCGGGGCATCAGCGCCCACGCCCTTGCCGTTGCGCACCCATTCCAGCAGCTCGTAGGCCTTGACCGGCTTGCCGGCCTCGGCGATCAGCTTCAGCACGTTGGCGCGGATCGGGGTCAGGCGCAGCCCGCGTTCGCGCGAGACACGCTCGACCACCGCCACGAAATCCGACGCGTCGTGGACGTGGTGGTGCGGGGCGGTGCAGGCAGTGGCGGTCTTGGCGGGCATGCGTGTTCTCCGGTTCGGGCCTGGCAAGGATGCCTCAGGCCGTTGCTACCTTGGTGATGGCCACATCAATGCGTTTCAAGGCCTGCTCGCGGCCGGCCAGGTACACGGTATGGGAAATGTCAGGACTGACCTGGGTGCCGGTGATGGCCACGCGCAGCGGCTGGGCGACCTTGCCCATGCCGATTTCCAACGCCGCGGCCGCGTCGTGCAGGGCGACGCCCACCGACTCGGCGGTCCATTCCGGCAGGGCGACCAGCAGCTCGCGGGCCTTGCCCAGCGCCACCTCGGCACCGGCCTTGAAGTGCTTGGCCACCGCCGCTTCGTCGTACTCGGTCAGCGGCTGGTACCAGACCACGGCCTTCTCGGCCATTTCCTTCAGGGTCTGCACGCGTTCACGCAGGGCGATCACCACATCCTCCGGGGCGGGGCCGGCGGCCACGTCCAGGCCCAGCTTCTGCAGCTGGTAGACCAGGTGCGGCACGATCGCGGCCACGTCCTCGGTCTTCAGGAAGTGCTGGTTGACCCAGCCCAGCTTGGCCATGTCCAGACGCGAGGCCTTGGAATTGCAGTCCTTCACGTCGAACAGGTCGATCAGCTCCTGGCGGCTGAACAGCTCCTGGTCACCGTGCGACCAGCCCAGGCGGGCCAGGTAGCTCAGCAGCGCGTCCGGCAGGTAGCCGGCGTCCTTGTACTGCATCACGTCGGCCGCGCCGGTGCGCTTGGACAGCTTGGCGCCCTGCTCGTCGAGGATCATCGGCATGTGGCCGAACTTCGGCACCGGCGCGCCGATGCCTTCGTACAGGTTGATCTGGCGCGGGGTGTTGTTGATGTGGTCATCGCCGCGGATGACCTCGGTGATGCCCATGTCCCAGTCGTCCACCACCACCGCGAAGTTGTAGGTGGGGTAGCCGTCCGGGCGGAAGATGACCATGTCATCCAGCTCGCTGTTGGCGATCTCGATGCGGCCCTTGATCAGGTCGTCGAACACCACCGTGCCTTCCAGCGGGTTCTTGAAGCGGATGACGCGGTTCGGGTCGTCCTTGCGCGGCAGGCCCAGTTCGCGTGCAGCGCCGTTGTAGCGCGGCTTCTCCTGCCTGGCCATGGCGGCCTCGCGCATCGCGTCCAGCTCTTCGCGGGTTTCGTAGGCGTAGTAGGCCTTGCCGTCGGCCACCAGCTGCTCGGCCACTTCCAGGTAACGGGCGACGCGGTCGGTCTGGTAGATCGGGCCTTCGTCATAGTCCAGGCCCAGCCACTCCATCGCCTCCAGGATCGCGTCGATCGCGCCCTGGGTGCTGCGTTCACGGTCGGTGTCCTCGATGCGCAGCACGAACTCGCCGCCACGGTGGCGGGCCTCCAGCCAGCAGTACAGCGCGGTGCGGGCACCGCCGATGTGCAGGTAACCGGTGGGGCTGGGGGCGAAGCGGGTGCGGCAGGTCATGGACGGCTCGAGGAACGGGAATCCCCCGATTTTACCAGCCCACCGCCCCCTACGGAAAAAGGGGACGGAGGGGATTAAGTCGCGATTGCCCAGCCGCTGGGCCTGTAACCGGGAAACGGAGGGGAGAAACGACTTAATCCCCTCCGTCCCCTTTTACGGTTCTACCTTGCGGGGGAAGGACTGCTCGCGCATCGCGGCGTTGTAGGCGAACGAGGCGACGATGGCTGCGGCCTGCTTCAGGTCTTCCGGTTCGGCGTGGTCCCAGGTGTCCAGGTGGCTGTGGTGGACGTTGGTGAAGTAGTCCAGCCGGTCCTGGATGAACTGGAAGCCCGGCAGGCCGATGCGGTCGAAGCTGATGTGGTCGGTGCTGCCGGTGTTGCGGGTGGCCACGGTGGTGGCGCCCACGTCATGGAACGGGGCCAGCCAGGCTTCGAAGATCGGCATCGCCGCCAGGTTTTCCTGTGCATAGATGCCACGGAAGCGGCCCGAGCCGTTGTCCATGTTGAAGTAGACCTGGAACTTGCCGTAGTCGCGGGTCTTCTGCAGCGCGCCGGTCGGCTCGCGCAGCGAGGCCGGCAGCGCCTTCTGCGCCGGGTCGGTGGGTTCCGGGAAACGGCCGAAGTGCTTGGCCACATAGGCCTGCGAGCCGATCAGGCCCTGCTCCTCGCCGCTCCACAGCGCCACCCGGATGGTGCGCTTGGGCTTGGCGCCGGTGGCCTTGAGGATGCGCATCGCTTCCATCATCACCGCCACGCCGGCCGCGTTGTCGGCCGCACCGGTACCGCTGTGCCAGGAATCCAGGTGCGCGCCGATCATCACCACTTCATCGGGCCTGCTGCTGCCACGGATCTCGGCCAGCGTGTTGTAACCCGGCTGGTCGGCCTCGTCGGTGAAGCGCGCAGCCACATCCACGCGCAGGCGCACTGTCTGCTTGGCCTCCAGCGCGCGCACCAGCGGATTGAAGTGCTCGCTGATCATCGCCAGTTCGGGAATGCCCACCGACTCACCGGCCTTGCGCGAGCCGCCGCCGGCAACGCGGATGATGCCGTTGTCCCAGCTGCTGATGCTGATCGAGGCCAGCGCGCCTTCTTCAACGAAGAACGCATTGACCTTGGTCGCCAGCTGCTGGCGTTCCTGGTACTCCTTGACCCGCTTGGCACGCTCGGCGGTGGCGTCCTTGTCCTTGGGCAGGGTGAACTCCTGCAGGCCTTCCAGCGAGGTGGCGTCGTGGCGGTGCGAATCCGCCTCGGTGCCGCGCTTGTATTCGCGCGCCTCGCCGAGCAGCAGGATCTTGCCGCGCAGCTTGCCGCGGTACTTCTCGATGTCTTCGGGCTTCTTGATCTCGACCTGCACCAGTTCGCCTTCAACCGGTCCCTCGGTGCCCGGCGTCCACGCCTTCGGCAGTGCATGCAGCGGCTGTACACGGTCCCCCAGCATCTCCACGCTGGCCGAGGTGAACTCCCAGCCGCGCCCGAAGTCGTCGAAGGCTTCGTCGTGGACGTTGTCCAGCTTCCATTCGTTGAACTTGCCGCGGGTCCAGGCATTGGCGCGGCCCATCGCCGGCGAGTTGGTCAGTCGCGGGCCGATGCGTTCGGTGAGGTAGCTGAAGGTGTCCATCACCTGCGAACGGTGGAAGGCCTCCTGGCGGATGCGGCTGACCATGTCCAGGTCCACCGGCTCGCGCTGCTGCGCGCCTGCATTGCCACCCATCGCCAGCGCTGCGGCCAGCATGCCCCACTTCAACACATCGCACCCCTGCCCTTCGGCTCGATCATCAACCCATCGAGTCTAGCCAGCAGGGGCGCGCCGATACCGTCCCATCGGTCATGGACAGCGACAGTAGATCCAGGCCATGCGTGGATGAACAACCGAATCACCCACTCCATCCCAGCCACAACTGCGCTCGTTCCGGCAGCAGCAGCAACCAGTGCCGCCGGTCGATGCTGCTGCAGCCGTACACCGCCGCATGCGCGGGCCAGTCCTCGGGCAGGCCGCCGATGCCGATCTCGGCCAGCGCCTCCGCCCCGGCCTTCCATGGCCGGTAGCGCGGCACCCGGCCAGCCAGCGCGCCGCGTCCCTGCCGCGCGCCGTGCAGCCAGGCCAGTCCCTGGCCCTGCAATCCCTCGCAGGTCACCGCCGCCAGCTGGAAGCGGACCAGGCCGGGGGCGATCCGTGCCCCCGGCAGGGCCGCCAGCACGCCATGTGCCTGCAGCAGTGCATCCACTTCCAGCAGGGCCGGAATCCCCTGCCGTGCCCGTTGCCGCAACCCCTGGCGCCAGCCCATGGCGTACTCCTTACTTCAGTTCCGCGCCAAGCGCGTACCAGTCCACCCGGCGGGTCACCCACATCGCCAGCGCCAGGATCACGAACAGCAGCAGCGAACCCATCAGCAGTGCGTTGTTCTCCGACACCAGCAGGCCATACAGCGCGCCATACAACACGGTCAGCAGCGCAGCGAAGCCGAGGCCGCGCTTCCAGTGGCCCAGCACGTTGGCCAGGTACACCGCCTGCAGGCCGATACAGGCCACCGCCGAGACCAGATAGGCCTTCCAGAACGCGATGTGCTCGGACAGGCTGATCAGCAGCAGGAAGAAGATCGCCAGCGCCAGGCCCACCATGAGGTACTGCAGCGGATGGATGCGCAGCGACCTGATCAGCTCGAACAGGATGAAGCCGACGAAGGTGAGCAGCACGAACAGCACGCCGTATTTCGAGGCACGGTCGGCCTGGGTGTAGGCATCGACCGGATCAACCAGCGACACCGTCACCGCCTGCGACTCGACCGCACCATCATTGCGCAGCTGTCGCTGTGCATCGGAGGCCAGCGAAGACACCGCCCAGCGCGCATCGAAGCCCTGTGCGTCGACGCGACGTTCGTTGGGCAGGAAGGCGCCGCTGAACGACGGATGCGGCCAGCTCGAACGCAGTGCGATCTTGGTGTCATCGCCCACCGGCACCACCGACAGCATGCGGCTGCCATCCAGGCGCAGCTCGAGTTCGACGGTGCTGGCAGCCAGCGTGCCGCCCTGTTCCGCAGCAAAACCGGCCACCGGCGCATGCAGGCCTCGCCCCACCTCGCTGGCCGCACCAACCCCCGGCAGCAGGCGCAGCTGCTTGCCATCCACGCGCAGGTTCGGCGTACCGACCAGACCACGCACATCGGAAATGCCCACCGCCACATACGGCTGGCCGTAGCTGCGGCCGGCCTTCACCGGATAGTCGTCTGCAGCGAACGTCGCCTTCATCTGGCCGTTCCAGCTGTATACCGGCACCTTGAACAGGCCGACCTCACGCTGGCTCGGCAGCATCTCGCCGCCCACCTCCAGCGACGCTGGCATCTGCAGCCAGTGCCCCTCGGTGACCTGCACCTCGGTCTTCTTGACGCCCAGCGGGTCGACCAGTTCAACCTGCTTGCGTTCCACCCACGGCACCACCCGCACCGGGCCCACCAGCTGCTGTGCACCGGCGCGGCTGTCGGCCACCCGTGAGAAGGCCTCGTCGCGGTACGCGCTACGTTCGTTGATGACCCCGCGGATCATCGTCAGCGGCACCAGCAGCAGCAGGATCAGCCCGCCGACAATGGCGAACCGCAGCAGCATCTTCAGGGATTTCATGGTCCATCCTCGTTGGAGAGGGCTGCAGGATGGACCGCCGCAGTGAGCAGGGTTTGTGGCGAATTTGAAGCGAGTGTGAAGTCAGCGGCGCGGGCGCTGGCCCGGCGCACTCAACGGCAGCCGCAGGCTGGCCACGGTGCCGCCGCCCTCGCGGATATCCACGCTGGCGCGCCCATCATGCAGGCGCGCGACCTCCTGCACGAACGGCAGGCCCAGGCCGGAGCTGCGCCGCCCGCTGCCGGGCCGCGCCAGCGAATAGAAGCGCTCGAACACCCGCTCACGCGCGTAGTCGGGAATGCCGGCGCCACGATCGGCCACCTGCAGGCGCACGCCCTGCCCGTCCACCTCGGCCTGCAGCGCGACCTCCGCGCCGGCTGGCGAGAAGGCAATCGCGTTGTCGATCAGGTTGTGCAGTGCCTGCCGCAGCAGGTAGCCGTCGCCCTGCACCCGCAGGTCGGGCACGTTGCCGATGCGGACCTGCACGCCGGCCGCCTGCGCACGCACCTGCGCGGCGGCCGCTGCATCGGCCAGCAATGCCGGCAGCGCGATCGGATCGCGGGTCTGCAGCCAGCCGTGCTGTTCCACTTCGGCCAGCGCCAGCAGCTTGTCGATGGTCTCGGTCAGCCGCTCCTGCTGGTCGACGATGCTGCGCGCGAAATGCACGCGATCGGCTTCCGGCAGCGGCTCCTGCAGCAGCTCGGCGGCACCGCGGATCGCCGCCAGCGGGCTCTTCATCTCGTGCGTCAGCGACTGCACGTACTGCTCGACGTAGGCCTTGCCCTCCAGCTTGCGGCGCATCGTTTCCAGCGCCTGGCCGAGATCGCCGATCTCGTCGCGACGGCGCCGTGGTGGTGGCACCGGTTCGCCCGCGCTGACCGCGCGTGCATAGCGGCTGAGCTGGCCGAGGCCGGTGGTCAGCCACATCGTCACCAGCACGCCGACCAGCGCCGACAACCCGATCAGCCACGCACCGCGCTCGATGATGGCGCGCTGGCTGGCGGCGATGAACGGATCGATGCTGCGGTTCGGCTGGGCCAGGCTGAGCACGCCGATCAGCGTGCGGCCGTCGGCCGGGTCGTACACCGGCGCTGCCACATGCATCACCGTATCGCCTTCCTCGCCCGGAATCTCGGGGCTGGAACGTGCGCCGTACTCACCGCGCAGGGTGCGGTAGACATCATTCCAGCGCGAGTTGTCGCGGCCGAGATCACGGCCCAGCGAATCGTAGATGACGATGCCCTTGGCGTCGGTGATGGTCACCCGGTAATCCAGCGAGCGCTTGGGGAAACGCCAGACCATCGCCTTCAGGTCGCGCTGCCGCGCCTTGGCCAGGTTGCGGGTGAAGCTGCCGCTGCGGATGGTGCCGTCCTTGACGTCGGCGGCGGCCATCTCGGCCAGCACGTTGGCCGCATCGACCAGGGTCGATTCCATCGCCTGGCGCACACCGGGCTTCACCTCGTTGACGAACACGCGCATCACGAAGAACGCGGCGATGCCGGTGATCAGGAAGAAGCCGAGGAACAGCTTCAGCACCAGGCGCATCGGCTAGACCTCCAGCGCGTAGCCGAGGCCACGGTGGGTACGGATCGGATCGTCGCTGGCACCGGCCGCACGCAGCTTGGCGCGCAGCGTCTTGACGTGGGTATCGACGGTGCGGTCGGCACTGTCGGCACTGCTGTCCCAGCCCCGGTCCATCAGCTGGGCGCGGCTGAGGATGGCGCCGGGACGCTGCAGCAGCGCCTCCAGCAGTGCGTACTCGTAGCGGGTCAGGTCCAGCGCATGGCCGCGGAAGCGGATGCGCCGGCCCTCGCGGTCAATGGCGAACGCGCCATGCTCCTGCCAGCCCGCATCGGCGCTGGGCGCTGCGACGACCGGCGCCGCACGGCGCAGGCGCGCACGCACCCGTGCCACCAGTTCGCGCGGCGAGAACGGCTTGGTCATGTAGTCGTCGGCGCCCAGTTCCAGGCCGAGCACGCGGTCCACTTCGTCGTTGCGCGCGGTCAGGAAGATCACCGGCAGCTGCGCCGCCGGCCCGGCCTGCGCACGCAGCCGCCGGCAGACCTCGAAACCGCCCAGGTCCGGCAGGCCCACGTCCAGCACCACCACGTCGATATCTCCGTCCTGCAGCCGTTGCAGGGCCTCGCCGCCCAGCAGGCAGTGGCTGGCGGCATAGCCCTCGCTGCGCAGCGCATAGAGCACGGTTTCGGCGATGGCGGCTTCGTCCTCGACCAGCAGGACATGGGCAACGGGAGCTGTCATGGCGCGCAGCATAGCCGCTGCGGCCGCCGCCCCGTACACTGCCGCCCATGAACTATCGCCACGCCTTCCATGCCGGCAACCATGCCGATGTGCTCAAGCACATCGTGCAGCTGGCCCTGATCGACAGCTTCAAGCGCAAGGACAGCCCGTTCTTCGTGCTCGACACCCACGGCGGCGCCGGCCGCTACCTGCTGGCCAGCGAAGAGAGCCGCAAGACCCTCGAGGCTGAATCCGGGATCATGCGGCTGATGGCCCAGCCCAAGCTGCCCGAGGTGGTCGAGCGCTATCTGAAGGCGGTGCAGGCCGATAATCCGGTGGGCGCCCTGACCAACTACCCGGGATCGCCGCTGCTGAGCGCGCAGGCGATGCGCGCGCAGGACCGGATGGCGGTCTGTGAGCTGCAGGAAGCCGAAACGGCCACGCTGAAGGCTCTGTTCGCCCATGACAGCCGTGTCGACGTGCGGGCGGGCGATGGCTATGCGCTGCTGCGTTCGCTGCTGCCGCCGAAGTTCAACGGCAGCAAGATCGGCCGTGGCCTGGTCCTGATCGACCCGCCCTACGAGGCCCAGGACGCCGAATACCAGGCCGTTCTGGCCGCCCTGGCCGAAACCCTGGCGCGCTGGCCGCAGGCCACGTGTGCCGTCTGGTTCCCGATCAAGCAGCGCCGCACCATCCTGCACTTCCTGCGCAAGGCCACCGCCCTGCCGGTCAAGTCGGCGATGACGATCGAGTTCCTGGTGCGCCCGGACGACTCGCCGCTGCGCCTCAACGGCAGCGGCATGCTGCTGCTCAACCCGCCCTGGCAGTTCGACCGGGTGGTTGGCCCGGCCCTGCCGGCGCTGCGCCAGCACCTGGGCGAACCCGGGGCCAGCACCCGCCTGGATTGGCTCAAAGCCCCCGAATAACGGCCTTCACGAGGCTGTACCGCCGTGAGCCTTTCGTTCACGGAATGCAGCCCCGGTGATGCCACAATCGATGGACCACCAAGGAATCACCCGGTATGGCCACTCGCAACCGCATGCCGCCCTGGCATGAGATCTTCAAGGCTCCCAGCGGCCACGAGCTGCTGATCCGCCCCATCCGCCCGGAAGATGGCGCGCCGCTGCAAGCGGCGTTCAGCCTGTTCGGGCCGGAAGAAATCCGTGATCGTTTCCTGCAGGCGGTGACCGAGCTGTCGCCGGAAACCACCCAGCGCCTGACCCACCCGAATCCCAAGACCGAGATCACCCTGGTCGCTGCCGAATCCCTGCCCGCTGGCGAAGCGGTGGTCGGCGCGGTCGCCCGGGCCTCGATCATCCCCGGTACCCGTGAAGCCGAGTACGCGATCCTGATCAGCCGCTTCCTGATAGGCCAGGGCCTCGGCCGGCAGCTGATGCGCAAGTTGGTGAAGTGGGGCCGCGGCAAGTACCTGGACCGCCTGTACGGCGACGTTGCCGCCGAGAACGAGCCGATGAAGCAGCTGGCCGCCTCGCTGGGCTTCAAGCCGGTCCCGCACCCGACCGGTGCCGAAGGCCTGGTGCGGATGGTGCTGGAGCTGGACAACTGAAGGATGCGCCGGGCGTGCCCGGCGACGCATGCTTCAACAGTCGAGCAAGCTCGACTCTACGGGATGCGCCGGGCTCTGCCCGGCGACGTCTCCCGGTAGTGCCGGCCGCTGGCCGGCATTCCGCTACCCCAACGGCACATGAGGCTGCCGGCCAACGGCCGGCATGACCCACCGGGCTTCGATCGGGCTTCTGCTAAAATCCGGGGTCCATGTCGCGTACCTCATACCCCGCCCCGCCGCTGCCGCGCGCCGGCCAGCTCCGCGCCTGGTGGCGCGCCCCCGCATCGCCGACCGCCCTGGCCTGGTACCTGGCCCAGGCCGCGCGTGCGCACGACGCCCCGCTGCTGGTGATCGCCCGTGACAACCACGGTGCCAACCAGCTCGAAGCCGACCTGCAGACCCTGCTCGGCGGTGACCCGGCCCTGCCGGTGGTGGCCTTCCCGGACTGGGAAACCCTGCCCTACGACCGCTTCAGCCCGCATCCGGACATCATTTCTCAGCGACTGTCCGCCCTGCACCGCCTGCCCACGCTGAAGCGCGGCCTGGTGATCGTGCCGGTGCAGACCCTGCTGCAGCAGCTGGCCCCGCGCAGCTACGTGATCGGTGGCAGCTTCGACCTGAAGGTCGGCCAGCGCCTGGATCTGGAAGCCGAGAAGCGTCGCCTGGAAAGTGCTGGTTACCGCAACGTCCCGCAGGTGATGGACCCGGGTGACTTCGCTGTGCGCGGCGGCCTGCTCGATGTGTTCCCGATGGGCGCCGACGAGCCGCTGCGGGTGGAGCTGCTGGACGAGGACATCGACTCGATCCGTGCCTTCGACCCGGAAAGCCAGCGCTCGCTGGACAAGGTCGAGGCGGTGCACATGCTGCCGGGCCGCGAAGTACCGATGGACGAAGCCAGCATCGCCCGCGTGCTGGCCACGCTGCGCGAACGCTTCGATGTCGATACCCGGCGCAGCGCGCTGTACCAGGATCTGAAGTCCGGGCTGGCCCCGGCCGGCGTCGAGTACTACCTGCCGCTGTTCTTCGAACGCACCGCGACCCTGTTCGACTACCTGCCCGACGGCAGCCTGCCGGTGGTCTGCGCCGGTGCCGGCGAAGCCGCCGAGGCGTTCTGGGCGCAGACCGGCGAGCGTTACGAGCAGCGCCGCCACGATGTGGAACGGCCGCTGCTGCCGCCGTCGGCGCTGTATCTGTCGCCGGAACTGCTGCGCGAGCGTCTGAACGATGCCCCGCGCATCGAAGTGTGGTCGGCTGACCACGCGCGCATCTCCGATGCCCATGCGTTGGGCGACCAGCCGCTGCCGCCGCTGCCGGTGGCCGCGCGCGAGGCCCCCGCTGGCGACGCGCTGAAATCCTTCCTCGGCCATTATCCGGGCCGGGTGCTGATTGCCGCCGATTCGCCCGGGCGTCGCGAGGCGCTGCTGGAAGTGTTGCAGGCCGCCGAGCTGAAGCCGCCGGTGGTGGCCGACCTGCCCAGCTTCCTCGCCGACGATGCGCGCTTCGCGATCGCGGTGGCACCGCTGGAGGATGGCTTCGCACTGGACGATCCGCGCATCGCGGTGCTGACCGAGCGCCAGCTGTTCCCCGAGCGCGCCGGCAGCACCCGCCGCACGCGCCGTGCCGGCCGCGAGCCGGAAGCGATCATCCGCGACCTCGGCGAACTGACCGAAGGTGCGCCGATCGTGCACGAGGACCATGGCGTCGGCCGCTACCGCGGCCTGATTGCGATGGACGTCGGCGGCATGCCCGGCGAGTTCCTGGAAATCGAATATGCCAAGGGCGACCGCCTGTATGTGCCGGTCGCCCAGCTGCACCTGATCAGCCGCTACTCCGGTGCGTCGGCGGAAACCGCGCCACTGCATTCGCTCGGTGGCGAACAGTGGAGCAAGGCCAAGCGCAAGGCCGCCGAGAAGGTGCGCGACGTCGCCGCCGAGCTGCTGGAGATCCAGGCCCGCCGCCAGGCGCGTGCCGGCCTGGCGCTGCAGGTGGACCGCGCGATGTACGAGCCGTTCGCCGCCGGTTTCCCGTTCGAGGAAACCCCGGACCAGCTGGCCGCGATCGACGCAACCCTGCGCGACCTGGCCAGCAGCCAGCCAATGGACCGCGTGGTCTGCGGCGACGTCGGCTTCGGCAAGACAGAGGTGGCGGTGCGCGCCGCGTTCGCCGCCGCCAGTGCCGGCAAGCAGGTGGCCGTGCTGGTGCCGACCACGCTGCTGGCCGAACAGCATTACCGCAACTTCCGCGATCGCTTCGCCGATTACCCGCTGAAGGTCGAGGTGCTGTCGCGCTTCAAGACCACCAAGGAAATCAAGGCCGAGCTGGAAAAGGTCGCCGCCGGCACCATCGACGTCATCGTCGGTACCCATCGCCTGCTGCAGCCGGACGTGAAGTTCAAGGACCTGGGCATGGTCATCGTCGACGAGGAGCAGCGTTTCGGCGTACGCCAGAAGGAAGCGCTGAAGGCGCTTCGCGCCAACGTGCACCTGCTGACCCTGACCGCCACGCCGATTCCGCGCACGCTCAACATGGCCATGGCCGGCCTGCGCGACCTGTCGATCATCGCAACGCCGCCGCCGAACCGGCTGGCGGTGCAGACCTTCATCACCCAGTGGGACAACGCGCTGCTGCGCGAAGCCTTCCAGCGCGAGCTGGCGCGTGGTGGCCAGCTGTACTTCCTGCACAACGACGTGGAAAGCATCGGCCGCATGCAGCGCGAGCTGTCCGAGCTGGTGCCGGAGGCGCGCATCGGCATCGCCCACGGGCAGATGCCCGAGCGCGAGCTGGAAAAGGTGATGCTGGATTTCCAGAAGCAGCGCTTCAACGTGCTGCTGTCGACCACGATCATCGAGTCGGGCATCGACATCCCCAACGCCAATACCATCATCATCAACCGCGCCGATCGCTTCGGCCTGGCCCAGCTGCACCAGCTTCGTGGCCGCGTCGGTCGTTCGCACCACCGCGCCTACGCCTACCTGGTGGCACCTGATCGTCGTTCGATCACCCCGGATGCGGAAAAGCGCCTGGAAGCGATCGCGTCGATGGACGAGCTCGGTGCCGGCTTCACCCTGGCCACGCACGATCTGGAAATCCGCGGTGCCGGTGAACTGCTGGGCGAGGACCAGAGCGGGCAGATGGCCGAGGTTGGCTTCAGCCTGTACACCGAGCTGCTGGAGCGCGCGGTGCGCAGCATCAAGCAGGGCAAACTGCCCGACCTGGATGCCGGCGAGGAAGTGCGCGGTGCCGAGGTCGAGCTGCATGTGCCGGCGCTGATTCCGGAAGACTACCTGCCGGACGTGCACACCCGCCTGACCCTGTACAAGCGCATTTCCAGCGCGCGCGACAGTGATGCGCTGCGCGAACTGCAGGTGGAGATGATCGACCGCTTCGGCCTGCTGCCGGATGCGGCCAAGCACCTGTTCGCCATCGCCGAGCTGAAGCTGAAGGCCAACACCCTCGGCATCCGCAAGCTGGACCTGGGCGAGAACGGTGGCCGCATCGTGTTCGAGTCCAAGCCGAACATCGACCCGATGGCGGTGATCCAGCTGATCCAGAAACAACCCAATCTCTACGCCATGGAAGGGCCTGACAAGCTGCGCATCAAGCACCCGCTGCCGTTGCCGGAAGACCGCTTCAATGCGGCCCGCGCCCTTCTGACCACCCTCGCCCCGGGTTGATCGCCCCCCCGAACACCCCGCACCGGTCCCCACCCGGTGCGGGCGGATGACCATGTTTCCTGACGCCGTACCCGCCCCCGACCTGCTGCACGCACAGGCCTGCCTGATCGATGCCCTCTCGATGTCGCTGCAGATGCGCGACGCCTACACCCGCCACCACTGCGACCGCGTCGGACTGCTCGCGCAGCGCCTGGCCACGCACTGCGATCTCGATGACGATGCCTGCTCGCAGATCGGCCTGGCCGCGCGCTTCCATGACATCGGCAAGATCGGCATTCCCGACGATGTACTGCTGACACCGCGCCGGCACACCGACGAGGAACGCGCGATCATGCGCGAGCATCCGGTGCGCGGCGAACACATCTTCCTGGCCACCGGCCGCAGCGATGCAGCACCGGTCGCGCGGCTGATCCGCGCCCATCACGAAGCCTTCGATGGCAGCGGCTATCCCGACGGCCTGCGTGGCGAGAGCATTCCGCTGGGCTCACGCATCGTCACCGTTGCGGATGCCTACGATGCCATGACCAGCGTACGCCCCTACCGCGCGGCGATGGAACGCGAGACTGCGTTGCGCATCATCGACGAGCAGTCCGGCGGCCTGATCGATCCCTATGTGCTGCAGCGCTTCCATCGCATGCTGGCGCAGGAACCAGCGCTGGCCTGAGATCCGCCGGGCATGGCCCGGCGCTACCGATCAGACAAACAAAAGGCCCGGCATTCGCCGGGCCTTCTGCATCACGCATCACGGATGATCGATTACCAGATCACCACGCGCTTGTCGTCGGCACGCACCATCGCGTCGCCGGCCTTGCACTGGAACGCAGCGGCATACGACGGCATGTTCGACGGCGCGCCGTTGGCACGGAAGTTGGCCGGGGCATGCGGGTCGGTGTTCAGGCGCACACGCAGCTCACCATCGGTGAAGTTGCGGCGCCACACGGTGGCCCAGTTCATGAAGAAGCGCTGGTCCTGGCTGTGGCCGTCGACTTCCACGTTCGCCTTCGGGTCTTCCTTCAGCGCCATCTGCAGCGCGTCGTAGGCCACGGTCAAGCCGCCCAGGTCGCCGATGTTCTCGCCCAGGGTCAGCTTGCCCTTCACGAACACGCCCGGCACCGATTCATAGCCATCGAACTGCGCGACCAGCTGGTCGGTACGTTCGGTGAAGGCCTTGCGGTCGGCGTCGGTCCACCAGTTGTCGAAGTTGCCGTTGGCAGCGAACTGGCTGCCCGAGTCGTCGTAGCCGTGCATCATCTCGTGGCCGATGACCGCACCGATGCCGCCGTAGTTCAGCGCCGGATCGGCCTTGGCGTCGAAGAACGGCGCCTGCAGGATGGCGGCCGGGAACACGATCTCGTTCTTGGTGGCGTTGTAGTAGGCGTTGACGGTCTGCGGGGTCATGCCCCACTCGGTCTTGTCCACCGGCTTGCCGATCTTGTCCAGCATGTAGCGATAGTTGAACGCGCGCGCAGCCTGCATGTTGCCCAGGTAGCTGTCACCGTTGGTCTGCAGGCCCGTCCACTCACGCCACTTGTCCGGGTAGCCGATCTTCGGGGTGAAGCTGGCCCACTTCTCCAGCGCCTTCTTCCTGGTCTCTTCGCCCATCCACGGCAGCTGCTCCAGGCGCGCCTTCAGCGCCACCGAGAGGTTCTCCACCAGGTGCTGCATGGCCACCTTGGACTCGGCTGGGAACACGGCGTCGACGTACAGCTGGCCCAGGGCTTCACCCATGCCACCGTTGACCGACTCCAGCACGCGCTTCCAGCGCGGCTGCATTTCCTTCTGGCCACGCAGGGTGGTGCCATAGAAATCGAAGTTGGCCTTCTCGAACTGGCTGCTCAGGTACGGCGAGGCGTCGTCGATGGTGTGGAAGCGCAGATAGGCCTGCCAGGTGCTGGCCGGCACATCGGCGAGCATCTTGTCCATTTCACCGAAGAAGCCCGGCTGCGCCAGCGAGAACTTCTGCGCGGCCGGCACCTTCAGGGTGTCGAACAGCGCGGTCCAGCTGAAGTTCGGGGTCAGCTTGTCGGCGTCAGCCGCGCTGAGCGGGTTGTAGCGCTTGGCCGGGTCGCGCATTTCGATGCGCGACATCGAGGCCTTGGCCAGGCGGGTTTCGAAGGCCATCACGGCCTTGGCCTGCTCGGCGGCCTGCGCCGCGTCCGCGCCGGACAGGGTCAGCACCTGTGCGATGTAGGCCACGTAGGCGTCGCGGATCTTGGCCTGCGCGTCATCGAAGTAGTAGCCCTTCTCCGGCAGGCCCAGGCCGCCCTGGCCGACATAGGCGATGACGTTGGCCGAATCCTTGTAGTCGGCATTGGCGAACAGCGAGAACAGCACGCCCTTGCCCTCGGCCTGGCTGTCGCGCAGGTACTGGGTGATGGCGGCGGTGTCGTTCAGCGCGGTGATCTTGTCCAGCTGCGGCTGCAGCGGCGCCAGGCCGGCGGCTTCGATCTTGGCTTCATCGTTGCCGGTCTTCCAGATGTCGCCGATCTTGGCTTCCACCGAGCCGGCCTTGGCCTGGCTGGCCGCGGCCTGCTGCACCAGTGCGTGCTGCACTTCCAGCGAGCGCTCGCGCAGGATCTCGAAGCTGCCCCAGGTGGTCTGGTCGCCCGGCACCGGGTTGGCCTTCAGCCACTTGCTGTTGACGAAGCCGTTGAGGTCGGTACAGGCCGAGATGGACGGATCCAGGTCGGCGCTGTTGAGCGAGATCAGCGGCGTCTTGATCTGCGACAGGTCGAAGGCCGGCTTGGCGTCGGCGCTGGCCGCCGGCGCGGTTTCATTCTTGCCACAGGCCGCCAACGAGGCAGCGATGGCGATGGTCAGGCCCAGCGGGACCAGGTTGCGGACGTTCATGAGGCTCTCCTGCGGGTAATTTCACAGGGTAGCCGGGGAGGCCTGCGGTGGGACCGGCCAAAGGTCACAGGACGCGCTTATGTAGAGTCGAGCCATGCTCGACTGCTCTCCGTTCCGGGTTTATTGTCCTTGCGGCAAGAGGCCAACAGCAGTCGAGCATGGCTCGACTCTACAAAAAGCGAAGGCCGGCTTGCGCCGGCCTTCTGTTTTATTTCGCCTTGCCCTGGTTGGCCACGGCTTCAGCGGCCTTGCGCGCTGCTTCCGGGTCGCCCAGGTAGCGGAACGACTTGACCGTCAGGTCGTCGTTCAGTTCGAACAGCAGCGGGATGCCGGTCGGGATGTTCAGCTCGAGGATTTCCTCGCGCGAGACGTTGTTGAGGTACTTGTACAGCGCGCGCAGCGAATTGCCGTGGGCGGTGACCAGCACGGTCTTGCCGTCCTTCAGCTGCGGCGCGATGGCGTCGTGCCAGTACGGCAGCACGCGGTCCAGCGTGGTGGCCAGCGATTCGGTGCCCGGCAGCGCGTTGCGGTCCAGGCCAGCGTAGCGGCGGTCATGGATCGGGTGGCCCGGATCCTCCAGGTCCATGGCCGGCGGCGGGATATCGTACGAACGACGCCACACCTTGACCTGGTCCTCGCCGTGCTTGGCGGCGGTCTCGGCCTTGTCCAGGCCCTGCAGGCCGCCGTAATGGCGTTCGTTGAGGCGCCAGGACTTGTTCACCGGCAGCCAGTCCTGTTCCAGCTCGGCCAGGGCACCCTGCAGGGTGTGGATGGCGCGCTTGAGCACGGAGGTGTGGGCAACGTCGAACTGCAGGCCTTCCTCGCGCATCAGGCGACCCGCAGCGGCCGCTTCCCGGCGCCCCTGCTCGGTCAGGTCGACATCGACCCAGCCGGTGAAGCGGTTGTCCAGGTTCCACTGGCTCTGGCCATGGCGCAACAGTACGAGTTTACGGGTCACTGCAGGGTCTCCAACGCGAGGAAAGGCAGGCCGCCATTGTAGCCCCGGGCGCCGCTCACCGGGCCGTGGCACCGCGCATGCGATGCTGTGACCAATGAATACGGTGATCGACCCCGGGCGCTGGGAAGGCAGCGTCGCCGCGGCACGCAAGCAGCAGATCCAGCTGGCCGGCCGCGTGGAGCGCCAGGACCGCCTGCCACGCAACGTGCGCTGGCTGGCCGGGCTGGATGTCGGCTTCGAGGACGATGGCGCCATCACCCGCGCCGCGGCGGTACTGCTGGACGCAGAAACGCTGCAGCCCGTGGCACAGGAGATCGCGCGCATCCCCACGGTGATGCCCTATATCCCCGGCCTGCTCAGCTTCCGCGAGCTGCCGGCATTGCTGGCCGCACTCGCGCTGCTGCCACGCACGCCGGACCTGGTGTTCGTCGATGGCCATGGCATCAGCCACCCGCGCCGGCTGGGGGTGGCCGCTCACCTCGGTGTGGTCACCGACCTGCCAAGCATCGGCGTCGCCAAGTCGAAACTGGTGGGCCGGTTCGTCGAACCGGGCGCCGAGGCCGGTGCGCATACGCCGCTGCTGGATGGCGATGAGCAACTGGGCTGGGTGCTGCGCAGCAAGCTGCGCTGCAAACCGCTGTTCGTGGCCGGCGGCCATCGGGTCAGTGCGGATACCGCGCTGGACTGGGTACGGCGCACGCTGCGCGGTTACCGGCTGCCGGAGCCGACGCGGCAGGCGGACCGGCTGGCCTCGCGACGGGACGAATGACCGCACCGGGCATCACCCGGCACGGTCGTCATTCTCGATCAACGATGCACGTGACCGCGATGGCCCTGCGCGTCCTCGCCATGGTCGTGGCCTTCATGTCCCTCGTGCTCGCCGCTCTTCACCGGCGCCGGCTCACCACAGGCTTCGCCGCAGTGGTCCGCTTCGATCTGCAGTGTCACGTGCTCGATGCCGAAGTCATCGTGCAGGCGCCCGCCCAGATCACGACGCAGCGCATCGGCATCGGTGCCGTCGCGCATCACGATGTGCGCGGTCAGCGCCGGGGTGCTGGAGGCCAGCGCCCACACATGCAGGTCATGCACGTCCAGTACCGCAGCGTGGCCGGACAGGCTGTCGCGCACCTTGGCCACGTCCATGCCCTTGGGCACGCCTTCCAGCAGCACGTTGATCGCTTCGCGCATCAGCACATAGGTGCGCGGCAGTACCCACAGGCCGATCAGCACCGCCAGGATCGGGTCGATCGGCTTCCAGCCGGTCCACTTGATCAACAGCGCGCCAGCAATCACGGCCACCGAGCCGAGCATGTCTGCCCACACTTCCAGGTAGGCACCCTTCACGTTGAGGCTCTCGCCGCTGCCGGCCTGCAGCAGGCGCATCGAGATCAGGTTGATGACCAGGCCCGCCGCGGCAATCACCAGCATGCCCGACGAGGCAATCTCCTGCGGCTCGCGGAAACGTCCAATGGCCTCCCACAGGATATAGCCGGCGACCACGAACAGCATCGCGCCATTGATCATCGCGCCCAGCGCTTCCAGGCGTGCATAGCCGTAGGTGCGGCGCGCGTCCGGCGGGCGCCGGCTCAGCCGCACCGCGACCAGCGCGATCATCAGCGCTAAAGCGTCGGTAGCCATGTGCGCCGCGTCGGACAGCAGCGCCAGGCTGTTGGTCCAGAACGCGCCCACCACCTCGACGACGAGGAAGGTGGAGGTCAGGCCGAGCGCCCACCACAAGGGTTTCTCGTGGCGGATCTCGGATGGCAGGTGATCGTGGTCGTGGCCCATGGCAACAGCTCCTTTGCGATGGGAGGCAGGCTACGCCGGAGGGCGTTGGGAAACTATCACGGTGTTTATAACATTGCAGGCCACGCGGTCCCTCACCGGGCATGGCCCGGCGCTACCGGAGCGCGGCCGGCAACGCCAGGCCACGCCTGGCGGACGCAGCGGACCAACGTCCACCTGCGGTCAGAACCCGAAGCGCAGGCTGGCCCAGTACGCGCGGCCCGGCTCGTTGTAGGTCGCCGCGCCGGCATCGCTGCTGTTGGCCTCGCGGAACAGGCGCTTGTCGGCCAGGTTGTTGACGCCGAAACCGAAGCTGACCGTCTCGGTCACCTTGTAGCGCGCGCTCACGCCCCAGATGTTGTACGCACCACGGTCCTGCAGCGCGATCGACGGATCGCAGGTGCCGGTGCAGCGCGGATCATTGTTGATGTTGGTGGTGGCCGGCTTCTGCTTGCCGTAGAAGGTGCCGGTCAGCAGCACCGACAGCTTGTCGGTGGCCTGCCAGTCCAGCATCGTGTTGACGGTGTACTTCGGAATTACCGACAGCGGCTGGCCGGTGCTCTTGTTCTCGTTCTCCACCATGTAGGTGAAGTTGTTGCTCCACTTCAGGCGGTTGCCCTGCTCGCCCAGCAGCGGGACCACCAGGTTGCCTTCCAGACCCTGCACGATCGCCTTGGGTGCGTTCTCCCAGCGGAAGATGCGGCCCTTGGTGTCGGCGGTCAGCCCGATCTGGTTGTACCCGGCCTGGATCTTGTCCTTGTAGTCGTTGTGGAAGTAGGTCAACGACGCTTGCCAGCCGCTCTGCGGTGCCCACTCGATACCCAGTTCCTTGTTCAGGCTGGTTTCCGCCTTCAGGTCCGAGTTGCCGCGCATGTAGCAGCCGGCGCCCAGGCTCGGCAGTGCATTCGGGCAGCCATTGCCCCGGGTGTAATACAGATAGTCCGGATTCGACTGGTACAGGTTCGGCGCCTTGAATGCACGGGCGATACCGCCCTTCACCACCCAGTCGCTGTTGATGCGGAACTGCGCGTTGAGGCTGGGGCTGGTGTTGTTGCCGAACTGGCTGTGGTGGTCGAAGCGCAGGCCCGGGGTGACGATCCAGCGCTCGCCCAGGTAGATGTTGTCTTCCACGAACACGGCGGTGGTCTGCGCGTCGGACTTGCCGCGTGCGCGATCGGCCGACAGCCCCGGGATGCCGCCGCCGCTGCTGCTGGACTGGCTCATCGAGTACGGGTCGGTCAGGCGGCTGTCCAGGTATTCAAAGCCCAGCGTCCAGATGTTCTCGGCACCACCCAGCGTGGTCGGGAAACTGACTTCGCCGTCCAGCTGGTAGTTGCGCAGGCGCGAGGTCGACCAGTCGGTGCCGTTGAAGCTGCCCTCCGGGCCACCGGCCAGGCCTTCGTTGATGCGCGAGTTGTTCACCGCCTCCACTGCAGCCGTTACCCGCGAGGTCACATCACCCCAGCGGCCGCGATGGGTGATCGCGCCGGTGTTGCGGTACATGCGGTTGGTCTCGGCCTGCTGCTCGGCCAACGCCCCCAGATCGATCGGTGTCGAGGTACCGGTGGTGCTGACCGCGCGATCGCCAGCATAGATGTTGCCCTGGCGACTGGTGCCGGCTTCGAATTCGACCACCTGGTTGGCGGTCACGTCCCAGCGCAGCAGCGCGTTGACATCGCGGTTCTTGACGCCCTCGCGACCGGCCGGCGGCACCGCGTTCGGATTCGCCGCGAAGTCACGGTTGAGTTCCAGCGAATCGGCGTCGGTCTTGTTGAGATTGCCGTACAGGCGGAACGACAGGGTGTCGGTCATCGGCCCGCTCAGCTGCAGGCCGACGCGCTCGCTGCCGCCTTCGGCGCTGTGCTCGGGCACCAGGCCATACAGGTCGACCGCGCCGGTCAGGTCGCCGGTCGGGCGCTTGGTGATGATGTTGACCACGCCACCGGAAGCACCCGAGCCATAACGTGCCGCTGCAGGGCCGCGCAGCACCTCGATGCGCTCGATCATTTCCGCCGGCACCCAGTTGGTATCGCCGCGGGTATTGCGCTCACCGCTGCGGCCCATGCGCACCGCATCACGCGCACCGATGCGCTTGCCGTCGACCAGGATCAGGGTGTTTTCCGGGCCCATGCCACGCAGATCGATCTGGCGGTTGTTGCCGTACTGGCCCGAGGCACTGTTGCCGGTCAGGTTGACGCCGGGCATGGTGCGCAGCAGCTCGGCGATGTCGTTGGCCGGCGGGCGCCTGGCGATGTCCTCTGCGGTGATGGTGGAGGTACCCAGGGCCTGGCGCGCGATCTGCGAGGCGGTGACGTGCACCGTGTCGATATCGGTGGCGTCGGTTTCGGCGTGGGCGGTCAGAGCGCTGCCGGCCAGCAGGGCGGCAACGGCAAGCGCCAGCGGGCGCGGCGAAAGGACAACGGCAGGGGACATGATCAGGACCTTCTGGCAGGGCTACGGGGCCTCTGGCAAAGGGCTTGAGGCAACGACGAGGGGGAGGCGGAGCAGTCCTGCAGCAGGCACCTGCAGCCCGTTCCGTGCGCGCATTCTCCCATCAATGCGATTGATTCTCAAATGCGTTCACTCATTGCCGCAGCGGCGCCGATGTGGTTTGCGCACCGTGCAACCCTGCACCGCGCGTAAACTGGCCGGCTAACCCGCCATCAACCGTATGCCGCCGCGGCCGATACCCGTGGTTTGCCGTACGCAGTCAGAGATCGACGTGGAACCACCCCAATTGGACGATGCCAGCCAGCCGCTGGCCGAGGCCTGGCAGCAGTGTCTGCTGCAGGCCGGCCCTGCCGCCACCGCGCTGCTCAAGGCCGCTGCTACCGATGCCCCACCCGCGCTGGCCCAGCGCTTTTACGAAGTACTGCTGCAGGACACCCGTGCGCGCCGTTTCCTGTCCCACGACCAGGTCAAGCAGCGCCTGCAGCCGGCCATGCAGCGCTGGCTGGCGCAGCTGCTGACCACTGATGCCAGCGGCATCGCCAACACCGTGGCCTCGCAGCGGATCATCGGCGACGTGCACGCCCGCGTCGGCATTCCGGTCGACCTGGTTACCCGCGGTGCGCGCGTGCTCAAGCACGAACTGTTCGTGCGCCTGCGCGACGATGCACCGGACAGCGACACCGCATTTGCCGCCATCGACTGCCTCAGCGCGATCATGGACATCGCCATGGAAGGCATGACCCTGGCCTACACCCACGCGCGCGAGCGCTCCACCCGTGCCGACGCCGCCTACCGGCTGTTCTCGCTGGTACAGAACGTCGGTACCGAACGCGAGCGCCAGCGCGCACTGCTGCTGGACTGGGAAAACGCCCTGCTCTACGCGTTGGCCGGCCACGTGCAGGCCAGCGACAACGCCAGCCTGGCCACCTCGGAGTTCGGCCTGTGGTTCACTCACAAGGGCATCCCCAGCTTCGGCGAAAGCAGCGAAACGCAGCAGGTGGGCCAGTTGATGGCCCGCATTGATGGCCACCTGCAGCGCGCGAGCGGCGATGCTCCGGCGCAGCGACTGGCGGTGCTGCCGGCCATCCGCGAGGACCTGGCCGCCATCCGCACCCTGATGACACTGCTGTTCGAGCGCATCGGCGAACTGGATGCCGGCAGCGACGCGCTGACCAACCTGCTCAACCGTCGCTTCCTGCCCACCGTGCTGCGCCGGGAAATCGAGCTGGCCACACGCAACCGCACACCGTTCTCGCTGCTGCTGCTCGACCTGGATCATTTCAAGGCGATCAACGATGGCCACGGCCACGATGCCGGCGACCGCGCGTTGCAGCACGTCGCCGGCCTGCTCGGCCAGCTCACGCGCGGCAGCGACTACCTGTTCCGCTATGGCGGCGAAGAATTCGTGGTGGTACTGGTGGCTGCCAGCGAATCGCAGGCGACCGTGATCGCCGAGAGCCTGCGGCGGCAGATCGCACAGTCGCCGGTGGCACTGGCCAACGGCCAGGTGCTGGCACTGACCGCCAGCATCGGCGTGGCCGGCCACGACGGCCATCCGGACTACGAGCGGCTGATGGCCCGTGCCGACGCGGCAATGTACGAGGCCAAGCGCAGCGGCCGCAACCGCGTGGTGGTGGCCAGTGCGGACCTGCAGGAAGCCCCGGGACGGCGCGCACTGCAGCGATGACGGCAGGACAGGTAGAGTCGACCGCGGGTCGACTATCGCGCGCAGCGCGGGATTTTTCGCACGTTGGGTAAAGAGCAGTCGACTGACAGTCGACTCTACCGACAGCCGGCACTACCGATACGGCCGCCGGCCGCTGCTTTCACCGCCACCACCCGCCACGCTGCCCACCACAGCAGCGCCAGCAACGCGATGCCTGCACCCAGAAGACACACGGCAGGCCAGCCATGGCGCGCCTGCATCCACGGCCCGGCCGCTGCTCCGGCACCACTGCCCACCGCATAGAACAGCATGTACAAAGCCACCAGGCGTCCATGTTGTTCAGCCGGCGCGCGCAGCAGCAATGTCTGGTTTGATACGTGCAGTGCCTGCCCACCCAGGTCGAGCACAATCACGCCCAACAGCAGCAACGACAGCGACTGCGGCAGGCCCAGCAAGGGCCACCACGCAACCAGCATCAACAACAACGCACCGACGCTGACCGGATGCGCGAAACCACGGTCCATCCAGTGCCCTACCCGCGCCGCCAGCAGCGCACCGATCACCCCGGCCAGACCCAGTGCACCGATGGCGGCGGTCGACCAATGCAGCGGTGGCGCCGAGAGCGGCAAGGGTGCCGCCGCCCAGAACACATTGAGGCCGGCAAACAGCAGCAGTGCCAGCGGCCCACGCTCGCGCAGCGTTCGATCGCGGCGCAGCATGCCCAGCATCGAGCCCAGCAGCTCGCGCCAGCGTGGGGGAACCGACGGCACCGGTACTGCGGGCAGGCGCCGCCACAGCAGCGCCGCCACCCCCGCCATCACCATCGCTGACAACAGGTAGACCATCTGCCAGCCAAAGGCCGCCGCCACCGTACCGGACACCACGCGCGCCAGCAGCAGGCCGATGAACACGCCGCCCTGCACCACACCGACCACGCGACCGCGCTGCTCGGGCGGTGCCAGCATGGCGGTATAGGCGATCAGGCCCTGGGTCAGCGCCGTGCCCAGCAAGCCGGCCAGCAGCATGCCCGACAACAGCCAGCCCGCCGTGCGTGACGCTGCCAGCCACAGCAGCGCCAGCACCAATGCGATCAACTGCAGCCGCAGCAGGCGTCGCCGGTCACCACGGTCCGCCAGCGGCAGCAGGCCAAGCAACGCCAGCACGCTACCGGCCTGGGTAGCAGCCAGCACCGCGCCGGCCACGGCCCGGTCCAGCGCAAAGGCGCGTGCAAGCTGATCCAGCAGCGGCTGCGCGTAGTAGACGTTGGCAACGCTGGCACCTGCGGCAACCGCGAGCAGGACCAGCAGTGGGCGGGGAAGCGATGTGGCACTCATGACGTGGTTGCAATTTGAAACTCGATGCAGGCTATCGCCATTGGTTTTAAACTGCAACCACATCCGGAGGCCCCAGCATGCACGCCAACAGTCCCTGCCCCGTCGCCCGCAGCGCCGACCTGCTCGGCGACCGCTGGGCGTTGCTGGTCATCCGTGATGCCTTCGATGGCGTCACCCGCTTCGGTGATTTCCAGCGCAGCCTCGGCGCGGCCCGCAACATCCTCAGCGACCGCCTGCGCCGGCTGGTAGAGGCCGGCGTCCTGCAGCTGCAGCCGGCCTCCGATGGATCGGCCTACCAGGAATACGTGCTCACCCACGCCGGCCGGGAACTGTTCCCGCTGCTGGTCGCGCTGCGCCAGTGGGGTGAACGCCATCGCTTCGAGGCCGGTGAAGCCCATTCACAGCTGATCGAATCGGCGACGCGGCGGCCGCTGCCCTACATGCAGCCGCGCGGGCGCGACGGCCAGCCACTTCAGCCCAGCGCCACCCGCGTGCGCAAGCTCAGGGACGACGGGCGCGACACCTGATCCGCCCATTCGCGCACACCGACGAACATCCGCGCCGGTTAGCATCAGACCTTTCCGCCACTGGATGCCGCCGATGTCGCGCGATCGCCCTTCCCTGCTGACCGCCTTGCTGTTGCCGCTGCTGGCCTGCGCCACAGCAACCACGCAGGCCCGCGAGGTTGCCGCGCCCGCCGACCACGTGCAGGCCGATGGCCCCTATGTGTTCCGCCAGGGCGACCAGCTGCAGGCCAAATGGATCTGCGACGACAAGGTCGAGTCGCACACGCTTGCCACGCAGGCCGCAGGTACCGACATCGCCCCGCGCTGCGGCTACGAGCACACGGTGCACGTGGCTGCCCCGAATGCGCCTTCGGTTTCCGTGCTGCCGGCCGTGCCGCGCATCGTTGCGCTGTCCGACATCCATGGCCAGTACGGGTTGCTGGTGCGCCTGCTGCGCGCCCACCAGGTCATCGATGCCCAGGATCGCTGGGCGCTGGGCAAGGACACGCTGGTCATCGCCGGCGATGTGTTCGACCGCGGCCCGCAGGTGACCGAGGCCTTCTGGCTGCTGTATGGCCTGCAGCAGCAGGCGGCCGCCGCCGGCGGCGCGGTGCACTTCGTGCTCGGCAACCACGAAACCATGGTGCTGTACGACGACCTGCGCTACGTCAACCCGAAGTACCTGCGCAGCGCGCAGCTGCTCGGCCGCAGCTACCCGCAGCTGTACGGTGCCGATTCGGTGATCGGGCAGTGGCTGCGCACCCGCCCGGTGCTGCTGAAGATCGGCGACACCCTGTTCCTGCACGGCGGCATTTCGCCCGAGGCAGTGCAGCTGGCGCTGGACCCGGCGCGCACCAATGCGGCCTACCAGGCGTCGCTGGGGCTGCCCAAGGCCGAAGTAAAGGCCGACCCGGCCACCGCACCGCTGTATGACGGCAAGACCAGCCCGATCTGGTACCGCGGCTACTTCGATGGCCGCCTCGACACCGCGGGGGTGCAGACCGTACTCGACCGCCTGCAGCTCAAACGCATCGTGGTCGGCCACACCTCGATGCCACACGTCAGCAGCTTCCATGGCGACCGCGTGATCGCCATCGACAGCAGCATCAAGAACGGCGAGAACGGCGAACTGCTGTTCATCGAAAATGGCAGGCTCAGCCGTGGCCTGCTGGATGGCTCGCGGGTGCCGTTGGCGCCGGGTGAGCCGGGCCTGCAGGACTGAATGAAGGGACAGCGCGACGGCACCGGGCGGCGGCGGCGCGCTCCACCTTCACCCGGTTTGCGGCTACCCTCGGCAGCCGAGAGAGGCCCACCCCGTCCATCCGGTGGGCCTGACCGTTACAGGAGCCCCCGCGCATGCGCGTTCTGATTGCTGAAGACGACCCGGATATCGCCTCCGGCCTGTGCGCCTCGCTGCGCCGGCAGGGGCACGTGGTTGACCACGTCGACAACGGCGCGCACGCCGACGCGGCACTGGGCTCGACCCAGTACGCATTGCTGGTGCTGGACCTGGGCCTGCCTCAGCTGGATGGCCGCGATGTGCTGCAGCGCCTGCGTCAGCGCGGCGATGGCCTGGCGGTGCTGGTGGTGACCGCCCGCGACGGCCTGGCCGAGCGCGTGCGCGTGCTCGACCTGGGCGCCGATGACTACCTGGTCAAGCCGTTCGCGCTGGACGAGTTCGAAGCGCGCGTGCGTGCGCAGCTGCGGCGGGTCACCAGCAATGGCAACCCGGACCTGCGCATCGGCCGCCTGCGTATCGATCTGGCCGGGCACCGGGTGTGGATCGACGACCAGTCGCTGGAACTGACCGCGCGCGAGTTCGGCCTGCTGTCGGCACTGGCGGTACGCGCCGAGCGCATCGTGTCGCGCGCGCAACTGGTGGAAGCGCTGTGCGACTGGGGCCAGGACCTCACCGATAACGGCCTGGACATCGCCCTGCACCGCCTGCGCCGCAAGCTGCAGCCCGGCGGCATGGGCATCCGCACCGTGCGCGGGCTGGGCTACATGCTGGAAGACGCGCAGGACGACAGCGCCCCGTGATCAGTGGACCACCCAGCCTGCGCCGGCGCCTGCTCGCCTTCCTGGCGTTGCCGATGCTGGGCCTGCTCACCTTCAACACGATCCTGGCCTACTACGTTGCGCTGGACTATTCCAACCGCATCCACGACCGCAACCTGATCGACGACACGCATTCGTTCGCGCAGATGCTGAGCACCATGCCGGTGACCAGCGACCTGTCTCCGCAGGCGCGCTTCCTGATCGAGTACGACCCCGACGGCCATCGCTACTTCAACGTCGACAGCAGCCGCATGGGTACGCTCAGCGGCAATGCAGACTTCAGCCCGTACGCCCCTTCGCAGGACTGCACCGGCGTGCATCCGGCGCTGTACGACGGCAACCTCAATGGCCAGCAGGTGCGCATGGCCACCGTCTGCACGCAGGCGATGAACGATCCGCAGGACCAGCTGGCGGTGACCGTGGCCGAGAGCATGGCTGACCGCCGGCAGCGTGCGCGCGAGATCCTGATGATCATCATCCCGCTGATGACCATGCTGGCGCTGGGTACCGCAGCGCTGGTCTGGTTCGGCGTGACCTATGGCCTGCGTATCCTGACCCCGCTGAGGACCCGCCTGGCCCAGCGCCGCGGCGAACTGGCGCCGATCTCCGATGCCGACGTGCCCGAGGAGATCCAGCCACTGATCAGCACCATCGATGATCTGTTTGCCCGCCAGGCGGAAATGATCACCCTGCAGAACCGTTTCATCGCCGATGCCGCGCACCAGCTGCGTTCGCCGCTGGCGGGCATGGCCCTGCATGTGGACCAGGCACTGGCACATGGCGACCCCGATACAGTGCGCGAGGCGCTGCAGCACATCCGCCGGCTCAACCAACGCACCGCCCGGGTCAGCACCCAGCTGCTGGCACTGAGCCGGGCGCAGACCGTGCCCGATACCGTGGAGGCACTGGACCTGTGCGAGCTGGTACCGCAGTGGGTCGGCATGCGCGTACCGGAGGCGATCCGCGATGGCATCGATCTGGGCTACCGCGGCAGTCCCCATCCGCTGCGTGTACTGGGCAACGGCGCCATGCTGCAGGAAGCGCTGGACAACCTGATCGACAACGCCCTGCGTTATGCCGGCCGCAATGCAACCGTCACGGTGGGCGTGCACGCGCTGGACGACAATGATGTCGAACTGTATGTGGAAGACAACGGCCCTGGTGTGCCCGACGACGTGATGCCACGGCTGGGCGAGCGCTTCTTCCGGGCGCCGGGCACCGCTGCCAGCGGCACCGGCCTCGGCTTGGCCATCGCGCACGAGGCGGTGGAGCACTTCGGCGGCCGCCTGAGCTTCCTGAACCGCCCAGGTGGCGGACTGAAGGTCGCCATCACGCTGCCGCTGCTGAAGGCGCCCTGACCCGGCCCGGGGCGCTGAAAGGCTGGCGAAAATCGCGCTTGCGATCCTGCCATCCCCACTGCCGTCCCGGAGCCGCCAGGTGACCGAATCGCACGACTTCTTCCTCCCCGGTGGCCCACAGGGCGTGCTGCTGGTCCATGGCCTGACCGGCACCCCGGCGGAAATGCGCATGCTGGGCAAAGGGCTGAACAACGCCGGTTTCACCGTGCACGGCGTGCAGCTGCCCGGCCATTGCGGCAGCGTGGATGACCTGCTGGCGACCACCTGGGAACAGTGGTACCAGGGCGTGGAAGATGCGGCGGCAACCCTGCGCGGCAAGGTCGACCAGCTGTTCGTCGGCGGCCTGTCGATGGGCGCGGTGCTGTCGCTGGCACTGGCTGCACGTCGCCCCGAGTGGGTGTCCGGGGTCGGCGTATACGGCGCCACCTTCCGCTATGACGGCTGGAACATCCCCGCCGTGGCCCGCTTCTCGTTCCTGCTGCCGTGGTTCAAGCGCTTCAACATCGGCCGCGACCGCATGTTCATGGAAGAACCGCCGTACGGCCTGCGTGACGAGCGCCTGCGTGCACAGGTCAGTGCCGCCATGCTGTCCGGCGACAGCGCCGCCGCCGGCCTGCCGGGCAACCCCTGGCACGCCCTGGCCGAAATGCGCGCGCTGAGCAACTGGACCCGCCGCCACCTGCACCAGGTCACCGCGCCGTGCCTGGTGATGCACGCCCGCGAGGACGACGTGGCCAGCATGGGCAACGCCGAGCTGGTGATGTCGCGGGTCAGCGGCCCGAAGGAACTGGTGGTGCTGGAAGACAGTTACCACATGATCACCATCGACCGCGAACGCCGCGATGTGATCCGCCGCAGCGCGCGCTTCTTCACCGAAATCGGTGAACGCACGGGCGTGCTCAAGGCGGTGGCCTGACATGGGGGCACTTGCCACGCTGCTGTGGCTGGCCAATGTCGTGCTCGATACCGGTGGCCAGCTCGCCTTCAAGGCCGCCGCCAGCGATCCGCAGGAGGGTGAAGGACTGCAGCGCTGGAAACACATGCTCAGCCGTCCCTGGCTGTGGATCGGCATCGCCTGCTACGTGCTTGAGTTCGTCGCCTGGATCGCGTTCCTGTCGCTGGTGCCGCTGTCCAAGGGCGTGCTGCTGGGCTCGATCAACATCGTCGCGCTGATGATCGCCGGCCGTTTCCTGTTCCGCGAGAAACTCACGCCGCTGCGGGTGACCGGCATGCTGCTGGTCACCGCCGGGGTAGCCGTGGTGGGGGCCGGCTCATGAGGCGCCTGTATGTGATCGGCTTCCCGCTGCTGATGGCGTTCGACACGCTGGCCCAGCTGTG
Source organism: Stenotrophomonas sp. STK17_22 (assembly GCF_051983905.1). Classification (NCBI taxonomy): domain Bacteria; kingdom Pseudomonadati; phylum Pseudomonadota; class Gammaproteobacteria; order Lysobacterales; family Lysobacteraceae; genus Stenotrophomonas; species Stenotrophomonas sp. STK17_22. The sequence continues at coordinate 1,368,868 of NZ_CP197010.1, read as the reverse complement.
CTTCAAGTACGCCGGTGACGCCGCGTTGCCGGTCGAGGCCAACACCGCCTGGCTGCTGCGCGTGCTGTCGCAGCCGTGGGTTTACGGCGCCATCCTCGGCTACGTGGGTGCATTCTTCACCTGGATGAGCCTGCTGCGCCATGCGCCGATCGGTCCCGCCTTTGCTGCCTCGCACCTGGAAGTGATCAGCGTGCTGCTGCTGTCGGCGTGGCTGTTGAACGAGCCGCTGACCCTGCACCATCTGCTCGGTGCGGTACTGATCGTGGCCGGCATCGTCTGCCTCGGCCGCGCCGAGGCGGACGACCCGCACAGCCCTGCCGAAACCACGACGTGAGCACGCTGCAATGAGCCTGTTCGCGCGCGAACTGCCACCAACCGCCGGCCTGCCGATGCAGGCCAGCGATTTCCTTCCCGGTGGCGGCGACCTGCGTGACATCCTGGCCAGCCAGCTCGGCACACCGCCGCTGCAGCTGACCTGTTCCGGCACGCACGCGCTGCTGATCGCGCTGCGTACGCTGCGCAAGCGTGCGCCAAAGCGCGACACCGTGATCATGCCGGCCTATACCTGCCCGCTGGTGCCGATCGCGGTGCACAGCCTGGGCCTGCGCGTGCAGTTGTGCGATACCCGGCGCGGTCATTTCGACTTCGATCCCGGCCAGCTCAAGCGGCTGGCCGATGCGCGCACGCTGGCGATCCTGCCCACCCACCTGGGCGGGCGCATTGCCGATGTCGAGCTGGCCTGCGAAGTCGCCCGCAACGCCGGCACCTGGGTGATCGAAGATGCCGCGCAGGCACTCGGCGCACGGGTTGGCAACAGCAGTGTCGGCCTGCGCGGCGATATCGGATTCTTCAGCCTGGCTGCCGGCAAGGGCCTGAGCCTGCATGAAGGCGGCCTGCTGGTCAGCCGCGATGACGAACTGCGTGCTGCGCTGGCCGAACATGCCGTCCAGCACGTTCGCTCCAGCCTGCGCTGGGAGCTGCTGCGCAGCGTGCAGTTGCTGGGCCTTGCTACCTTCTATCGCCCTTCGCTGCTGTCACTGGTGTATGGCAATCCACTGCGCAATGCGCTTCAGCGTGGCGATCTGGAAGATGCGGTCGGTGACATTTTCCCGCTGGATATCCCGCAGCACCGGGTCAGCCAGTGGCGGCAGAACATCGGCGCGCATGCCGCGCGGCGCTTGCCGGCATTCCTTCAGGCCGGTCGGCTGCGTGCGTTGCAGCTGCGAGTGCAGCTGGCACAGCTGCCTGCCGTTGAGGTGGTCGATGGGCTGGCCGGTAGCGGTGGCACCTGGCCACTGTTGATGCTGCTGCTGCCCAGCCAACGCGCCCGCGATGCGGTACTGAAGGACTTGTGGCCACGCGGGCTTGGCGCCAGCCGCATGTTCATCCATGCCCTGCCCGGCTATGCCTACCTGCGCGGCATCGTGCCGCAGGACGACATGCCCAACGCACGCGACTTCGCCGCACGCATGCTGACCCTCGGCAACAGCGCCTGGCAGACCCGTGAAGAGACCGCCGAAATACTGCGGGCACTGGCCCGCGCGTGACGCCAGGACGCACGGATGGAGTGCGCCCCACGCATTCATCCATGCACCTTCCTGAACGCTTTCCGCGCCCTGCAATGCAGGCTTTCAACAGGAAAGGAACGAGAAAGGCTGCCTGCCTACATTGAGCCTGGCCCGGCATCGCGCCGGACGTTCCTTTCATCGACGGACCTGCCCATGCACTGGAGCATCCTGTGTGACTTCGACGGCACCATCAGCCTCGAAGATGTCATCGACTCGCTGCTGGAGAAATACGGCCAGCCGGGCTGGCAGGAACTGGAAGACCAGTGGAAAGCGGGAAAGATCGGCTCGCGCGAATGCATGCAGGGCCAGGTCAGGCTGCTGAAACTGGACCCGGCCACGCTCGACGCCCACCTGGACCAGGTGCAGATCGATCCGGGCTTTGCCGCCTTTGTCAGCCGTGCCGAACAGCTGGGCGTGCCGCTGCGCATCGTCAGTGACGGCCTGGACCATGCAATCCACCGCATCCTCGCCAACCACGGCCTGTCGCGACTGCCGGTGGTGGCCAACCACCTGCGCTGGTGCGATGACCACTGGGAACTGGAATCGCCCTACCAGGCCGAAGGCTGCCGCAGCGGCACCTGCAAGTGCACCTGCGCTGCGCAGGCGCGCGCCAACGAAGCACCGCGTGTGCTGATGATCGGCGATGGCAGTTCGGATTTCTGCGTCTCCGAAGATGCCGACTTCGTGTTCGCCAAGCGTCGCCTGATCACCCATTGCACCCATGCCGGCATCGAGCATGCCGCCATCGATACCTTCCACGATGCAATCGCACTGCTGCCGCGCTTGCTCGATGGCAGCCTGCTGCAGCCACGTCGTATCGACGCCAGCCCGCAGCCCGCCGTACTGCCCCTGCTGCTGGCCACCGCCTGAGCACTCCCTTCCAAGCACGCCCCCGCTACCTCTTTCGAACGTCCTTCACGGAACCGAACTGCATGAACATTTTTGACAAGAACGCCGACGCCGCTGCCTCCGACGCGCAGCTGCTGGCCGACGAAGCCCGTTACAGCTCCTTCGGCGATACCGTCCACTACGTCGACCCGCCGAAGATCTTCCAGCGCGGCGAAGGCAGCTACATGTTCGACGGTGCGGGCGTGCCCTACCTCGACCTGCAGATGTGGTACTCGGCCTGCAACTTCGGCTACAGCAACAAGCGCCTGAACGACGCGCTGAAGGATCAGATCGACACCCTGCCGCAGGTCGCCAGCCAGTACCTGCACCCGACCCGCGTGCAGCTGGCCAAGACCATTGCCGTGGACATGCACGAGAAGTTCGGCCTCGACGGCCGCGTGCATTTCAACGTCGGCGGCGCGCAGGCCATTGAAGACTCACTGAAGATCGTGCGCAACGCGCGTGGCGGCAAGAGCCTGATGTTCGCCTTCGAGGGTGGTTACCACGGCCGTACCCTGGGCGCGTCGTCGATCACCTCCAGCTACCGCTACCGCCGCCGCTACGGCCACTTCGGCGAGCGCGCGATGTTCATTCCGTTCCCATACCCCTTCCGTCGCCCGAAGGGCATGACCCCGGAAGAGTATTCCGACCATTGCGTGTGGCAGTTCGAGCGCCTGTTCGAAAGCGAATACAACGGCGTGTGGGATCCCAAGGTCGGCCAGGCGGAGTACGCCGCGTTCTATGTCGAGCCGATCCAGGGCACCGGCGGCTACGTCATCCCGCCGCGCAACTTCTTCACCGGCCTCAAGCGCGTGCTGGACAAGTACGGCATCCTGATGGTCGTCGATGAAATCCAGATGGGCTTCTGGCGCACCGGCAAGCTGTGGGCCATCGAGCACTTCGGCGTGACCCCGGACGTGCTGGTGTTCGGCAAGGCGCTGACCAACGGCCTGAACCCGCTGTCGGGGCTGTGGGCGCGCGAAGAGCTGATCAACCCGACCGTGTTCCCGCCGGGCTCCACCCACTCCACCTTCAACTCCAACCCGCTGGGCACCCGCCTGGGCCTGGAAGTGCTGAAGCTGGGCAAGGAAATGGATTACGAGCGCACCGTGCCGGAAAAGGGCGCGTACTTCCTCGATGGCCTGCGTGGCCTGCAGAAGCGCCACCCGGAAATCGGCGACGTCGACGGCCTGGGCCTGGCCCTGCGCGCGGAAATCTGCCAGACCGACGGCTACACCCCGAACAAGGAACTGCTGGACCGCATGGTCGACATCGGTCTGGCCGGTGACCTGCTGCACGACGGCAAGCGCATGGGCCTCGTGCTCGACGTGGGTGGCTGGTACAAGAACGTGATCACCTTCGCGCCGTCGCTGGACATCAGCTACGCAGAAATCGACCTGGCGATCACCCTGCTCGACCAGGCGCTGACCAAGGCCAAGGGCTGAGGTCGATGCGCTGCCGGTTCCCGTGCCGATGGAAATGACGTCACGCGCATCCAGCACCGCGCTGGAACCGGCCGCGCTGCTGGAGGGCTTCCTGGCCCACCCGCCACTCGGATTCGAGGCAGGCCGCCTTCCCAGCGGCCTGCCGACCTTCCGTGCGCCGCTGGACCTGACCACCACGATGGATGACGACCTGCGCGGCAAGCTGCTTGGCCTGCCACTGTCGCGCCTGTGGCGGCCATGGATCACCTGGAAGACCCGCTTCGTCGGCGCCACCAGCACCGAGTACACCCCGCTGCCCGCGCACGTCGCACCAGAGGCATTGGCCGAGGACGTGACGCGTCACGCGATCGGCGATACGCGCCTTCTGGTGGTCAAGGACCTGGCGATCGATTCGCCGCTGCTGGACGACGCGGCCAACGCACACAGCGGTGCCTTCCTGCAGGCATTGCTGGCACGCGGCTTCGTCGAACTGGAAGGCATGCCGCTGGCCTGGGTGGCGATCGATTTCGATTCGATCGATGGCTATCTCGGCCGCCTGTCGTCTTCGCGCCGCAAGAACATCCGGCGCAAGCTGCGCTCGCGCGACGACCTGCAGATCGACTGCATCGCCACCGGCGATCCGGCCCTGGCCGACCCGCAGCTGCAGGCCGAACTGTATGCCTTGTACCTGGGCGTGTACGCGCAGAGCGCGGTGCATTTCGACCAGCTCGACCTGCCCTACTTCCAGCATCTTCTGGCCGACAGCCAGGGCCAGGGACGGATGTTCCTGTACCGCCACCAGGGCCAGCTGATCGGCTGGAACCTGTGTTACGTGCATGCGGGCAAGCTGGTGGACAAGTACATCGGCCTGGCCTATCCGCAGTCCCGCGAGCACAACCTGTACGCGGTGAGCTGGATGCACAACCTCGAATACGCGCTGCAGCACAGCCTGAGCCACTACGTGGCCGGCTGGACCGATTCGCGGATCAAGGCCGAACTGGGTGCCCGCTTCACCTCCACCCGGCATGCGATCCACGCCCGTTCCCCGCTGCTGCGCGCCGCCCTGCGCAGGCTGGCCCCGTACCTGCAGGGCGAACCTGATGGAGGCGGTTGAACGATGCCGTTGCGTTCCCCGTTGATCCTGGACCTGGACGGTGGCGTGCTGCCGCTGCCAGAGGCGCATACCCTGGCCCTGCCGCAATGGCACGATCCACTGCGCTTCGCCTGCCGCAATGCCACCCTGAACCGTTTCGCCACTGAAGTGCTGGCACCGTTGCCGGCCCCGCTCGGCACGGTCATGCTCGGCAGTGGCGACTTCCATCACCTCAGCCTGCCGCTGCTGCAGCGCATGCGCACGCAGGCGCCGTTCCAGCTGGTGGTGCTGGACAACCATCCGGACAACATGCGCTTCCCGTTCGGCATGCACTGCGGGTCGTGGGTGAACGCCGCCAGCAAGCTGCCGCAGATCTCGCACATCCACGTGCTCGGCATCACCTCCAGCGACATCGGCCTCGGCCATGCGTGGGAGAACCACTGGCGCCCGCTGATCGGCGGTCGCCTGACCTACTGGTGCATGGACGTGGACGTGGGCTGGGGGCATCGCCTCGGCATGGGCCACGCCTTCCGCCGTTTCGAGCATCCCGAAGCGCTGGTGGCCGCGTTCGCTGCCGAGCAGGCCAAGTCGCCGCAGCCGACCTACCTGTCGATCGACAAGGATGTGTTTGCCGAGGACGTGGCCCGCAGCAACTGGGATCAGGGCCGCTTCCAGCTGGAACACGCGCTGGTGGTGATCGAAGCGCTGCGCGCCGGCGGCCTGGTCGGCAGTGACATCACCGGCGAAGTGTCGCTGGCCAACTACCAGAGCCGCTTCAAGCGCTGGCTGTCGTCGCTGGATGGCCAGCCTGACGTCAGCGCCAAGGATCTACCTGTGTGGCAGGCGCGGCACCAGCAGGTGAACCGCGAGCTGCTGGCGGCGATGGCCGCAGTGCCGACGGCCTGCTGACCGCTTCCGTTAGTGCCGGCTGCTGGCCAGCGTGGCTTCGTCGGTAGTGCCGGCCGCTGGCCGGCAATGCCAACCAAGGTTGGCAACTACCAGACCCAGGCAGCGTCGGTCGTGCCGGCCGCTGGTCGGCAACCTCATTGTTCCCGGGCTCACGGGGATGCCGGCCAGCGGCCGGCACTACACTGGACGCCTGCCCCAGGAGCCCTCGCCATGCCCCAGACCGTCATCCCCCAGCTGCGCATGCGCCACGCCGACACCACCCTGCCGTTCTACGTGCAGGGACTGGGCTTCGTGGTTGACTGGGAACACCGCTTCGAACCCGGCTTCCCGCTGTTCGCCCAGCTCACCCGCGACGGCCAGACGATCTTCCTCACCGAACACAGCGGCGACTGCGAGGTCGGCGGCGCGGTGTACTTCATCGTCGAGGACGTCGACGCCCTGCACCGCGCCTTCAGCGCCGCAGGCGTCCCCATCGAACAGCCGCCGCATGACACCGAATGGGGCAGCCGCGAGATGCTGCTGCGTGACCCCGACGGCAACCGCCTGCGCTTCGCCACCGACGCGAGCTGAACCGGGCGGCCTTGAGCCGGATATACGAAACATATACGCTTCGTATACCCCCTCCTTCAGGACCGCCCATGGGCATCGTCAACATCGATGACACCCTGCACGACCGGCTGCGCCGTGCCTGTACCGTCTCCAGCCGCTCGATCAACGCCCAGGCCAACTTCTGGATCCGGGTCGGCATGCTGTGCGAGCTGAACCCCACGCTGAGCTTCCAGGACATCGTCGCCAGCGAGCTGCGCGCGGCCGGTGTGCAGCCGCCGCTGCTGCCGCCGGGCCAGGTCTGAGCCGATGGGCATCATCAAGCGCCCCGACGAGATCGCGCTGATGGCCGAATCCGGCCGCCTGCTGGCGCAGGTGTTCGCCGCGCTCGACCAGCTGCCGTTGCAGGGCCGCAGCACGATGGAGATCAACGATTTCGTCGAACGCATGATCGTTGATGAGCTGCAGGCGAGGCCGGCCAGCAAGGGCCAGTACAGCTTCCCGTACGTGCTCAACACCTCGATCGACAACGTTGTCTGCCACGGCGTACCCAGCACCACCGACGTGCTGCGCAACGGCCAGATCGTCAACCTCGACATCACCCTGGAGAAGAACGGCTACATCGCCGACTCCAGCACCACCTACCGGGTCGGTGAGGTCGACTATGCCGCGCGCAGGCTGGTGCAGACCACCTACCAGGCGATGTGGAAAGGCATTGCCGCCGTGCGTCCTGGTGCGCGGCTGGGCGACATCGGCCACGCCATCGCCCGCCACGCGCGCAGCCACGGCTACAGCGTGGTGAAGGAATACTGCGGCCACGGCATCGGCCAGGAGATGCACGAGGAACCGCAGATCCTGCACTACGGCCATCCCAATACCGGCATGGTGCTGGAAGAAGGCATGGTGTTCACCATCGAAGCGATGCTCAACCAGGGCAAGCCGGCCATCCGCCAGCAGCCGGACGAATGGCCGGTGTACACCCGCGACGGCAAGCTGTCGGCGCAGTTCGAGCATACGGTGGCGGTCACCCGCACCGGCGTGCGGGTACTGACCCTGCGCCCCGGCGAGACGCCTTTATGCGCGGTGGATGCCGCCTAGAGTGGCCGTTGCTGCATCCCGGCACCCTCGTGCACGGCGCGCTTCCGCGCCGTCAGCGGTTCGCGTACCCGCTGTGCCACATAGCCGACGCTGGCTGCGAGAATGAAGGTGTAACCAAGGAGTTCGGTGGTCTCCTCGATGGTGTTCTTGAACACGCGGATGTACTGGTCACCCAGCAGTCCGGTCCACAACGACGTCATGCCGATCAGACGCGAATAGAACAGCAGCAGAACCAGGCCGATCGTCATCACGATACCCGGCCGGGATACGAGAAAACGCACCAGCGCCGGCATGGCCCGGCGCCAGTCGCGGCTGGCCCAGGCCAGTGAACCGATGATCAGCACGGCCACCGGGTACTTCCAGAAGCCGTGTGCGATCAGGTCCAGCGCCTCATCCATTTCACGCAGGAGCATGCAGGCGAACAGCGCGGCCGCCAGAACGGCAAAGGCCCGATCATCGGCACGTCGCAATGCAAGCCGGACGAAGGCAGCCACGCTGGCGACCAGGAAGCCTTCCTGGGTCAGTTCGACCAGCGACCACTCGCCGACTGCATTGCCCAGCCAATGGATGTCGAGCCAGGCCAACGCAGGCGGAAGCGCCATCATCAGGCCGAACAGGAAGGTACGCCCCAGGTGGGACAGGAGCAGCTGTAGATTGTCTTTCATGCAACACCGATGCCGCGCCGTGGCGGTCGTACAACGAGAACACAGGCGACCGGGGGGCTGCCGAACGACGGCATGCGCGGCGGGGTCGCGACCAGGCGCGCATTATCCGCGCTGTATCCGGCCACGTGAACCGTACCGGTGGAACACATACGCAACACCGGCGTACGTCACGCACTCATGGCGATAAAGGACGCAGCAGCAACAACGTCGCCAGGCAGAACATGAAGATCGCCACGCCTGCATCCAGCACACGCCAGGCGCCCGGCCTGCGGAACACCGGCTGCAACAGGCGCGCGCCATAGCCCAGCGTGCAGAACCAGACCACACTGGCAATGCAGGCACCGGCGGCGAAGGCCCAGCGCAGATCGCCCGGGTAGCGCGTGGACAGGCTGCCCAGCAGCACCACGGTATCCAGATAGACGTGCGGGTTGAGCAGGGTGAAGGCCAGGCAGGTCAGCAGTACCTGCCGTCCGCTGCCGCCCTGCGCCTCGGCGGCGGCCAGCGCACTGCCACCGCGCCATGCGCGCAGCCCCGCCTGCAGGCCATACCAGAGCAGGAAACCCGCACCACCGAAGCGCAGCACCTGCAGCAGCAGCGGCCACTGCAGCACCAGCGCGCCCATGCCACCGACGCCGGCCAGGATCAGCACGATGTCCGCGCCGGCACAGGCCAGCACCACCCTGCCCACATGGCGCTGCTGCAGGCCCTGGCGCAGCACGAAGGCGTTCTGCGCACCGATGGCGATGATCAGGCCGGCACCTGCGAACAGGCCGGCGGCGGTAGCGGCGATCCACATCAGGACAGGCCAGGCAGCGAGGGGACGCGCAGGGTGCGGCCGCTGACCCTGTTTAGACAATCTGATTTTTCTTTATCCTGTGCAGGAAAACTGAAGAGGCACCGGCATGGATCTGGTACATCCGCAACTGGCCGCGTTTGCTGCGGTGCTGGAAGAAGGCAGCTTCGAGGCCGCGGCACGCCGCCTGTCGATCAGCCCGTCGGCCCTGTCGCAACGGATCAAGGCGCTGGAGGACAGGCTCGGCCAGGTACTGGTGGTACGTCAGGCACCGTGCCGGCCCACCGCCGCAGGCGAAGCGCTGCTGCGCCGGGTCCGGCCGATGCAGGCGCTGGAGGCCGAAGCATTGGCCGAGCTGCTGCCCGAGCGTGGCAGCGACGCTGCGCGCACGCCGATCCCCCTGGCGGTCAACGACGACTCGCTTGATACCTGGTTCGTACCGGCCATCGCCGACCTGCACCAGCGCCATGGCTACCTGTTCGACCTGCGCATGGATGACCAGGACCATACCCTGCAGCTGCTGCGCGATGGCAGCGTGCTCGGCGCGGTCACCGCCGAAAGCCAGCCGGTGAAAGGCTGCAACGTGCACCCGCTCGGCGCGATGCGCTACCACGCCATCGCCTCGCCCGGCTTCGCCCGCCAGTACTTCAGCGACGGCATGCAGGCTGCGGCACTGGCGCGCGCACCGATGCTGGTGTTCAACCGCAAGGATGAACTGCAGTGGCGCTTCGTGCGGCGGCTGACCCGCGCGCGACTGCAGCCGCCGCTACACTACCTGCCCTCCTCCACCGGTTTCGTCGAAGCCGCCGCGTGCGGACTCGGCTGGGGCATGGCCCCGGAAACCCTGGTCGCGCCCGCCGTGCGCGCCGGCCGCGTGGTGGTACTGGAACCCCGCCGCTGGCTCGACGTGCCGCTGTACTGGCAGCATGCTGCCGTGCGTTCAAGCACGCTGCAGCACATCACCCAGGCGCTGCGCACTGCAGCCAGCGGCACCCTTCGTTGAGGACAATCCAATGACCGCAGACCCGGGCTTCACGCCGCGCGCACTACCGTTTGCGCACTTCTTCACCATTGGGACGGCATGGGCGTGATCGGCCGACGTACAAGGATGCACTGCGCGAAGGCCACGCTGGCGCTGGCGCTGACGACCTGCCTGCCACTGGCTGCGCAGGCGCAGACCCTCACCGATGCACCCGCATTGGACTGGGAGCAGGCACGGCAGCGCCTGGAGCAGGTCTCCGATGCACTGGCCGCCGCCGATGCAGCGGTACGCAACAAGCAGGACCTGCAGGACGCCACCCGCCTGCTGCGCCTGCCGGAGATCACCGGCGAAGTGCGCCGCCTGCAGTTCCAGAAGACCCTCACCCTGCCACTGGGTTCGCTGGCACCGGTGGCCGAGGCCTATGGCATCGACTCGCCGCTGTCGTTCACCGAACGCGACTGGCGTACCCGCCCGGTGGTGACGGCGGTGCTGCCGTTGTACACCGGCGGCGTGATTCCGGCCGCGCAACGTGCCGCCAGCGCTGCCCACGAGCAGGCCAGCGCCGAACGCGAGGCTCAGCGCCAATCGCTGACCGTGCAACTGGCCCAGGCCTATTTCGGCCAGCGCCTGGCCGAGCAGGCAGTGGATGTGCGGCGCGACGTACGCGATGGCCTGAACCGCCACCTGTCCGACGCAGAGAAGCTGGAACGCGAGGGCTTCGCCACCCGCGCCCAGCGCCTGCAGGCCACCGTGGCCCGCGACAAGGCCGAGCGCGAATACCAGAAAACGGTGAACGACCTGGCCACGCTGAAGGCGGCGCTGGCCACGCTGCTGCGCAGTGGTGGCGAGGTACAGCCGGTGTCGCCGTTGTTCGTGCAGCGCGTGCCACTGGAACCGGTGGCCAGCTTCGAGCGTACTGCGCAGGCACGCCAGCCGCAGATCGCACGCCTGCGGGCGATGGTGGCACAGGCCGAACAGGGCGTGCGCGTGCAGCAGGCCAAGCTGAAGCCGCAGATCTTCGCCTTCGGCCAGTACGACTTCCGCCGCCGTGACGAGATGCTGACCGATCCGGACTGGGCATTCGGCATCGGCCTGAAGTACACCTTCCTGTCGCCGAACTCGCGGCCGGCGCAGATCAGCGCCGCGCGTGCGCAGCAGGAACAGGCCGAAGCAGGCCTGCGCGAAGCCGAGAACCAGGTCGCACTGGGCGTGCGCAAGGCCTGGAACGAGCTGGAAACCGCACGCCAGCAGTACGTGCTGCTCGACAGCAGCATCGCCCAGGCACAGGAAAACCTGCGCCTGCAGGAGCTGGCGTTCCGCGAAGGCCAGGCCACCTCGCTGGATGTGATCGACGCGCGGCTCGGCCTCGGCGGCGCCCGCGTCGAGCGCGCACAGGCCGCCTACCAATACGATATTGCGCTGGCACAGTTGCTGGAGGTCAGTGGACAGATGGACCGTTTCGAAGAGTTCCGGCGGCGTGCGGACGAGGTGATCGACCATGAGTGATGTGCTGCACGACGATGCAACGACGCCCCCGGCCAAGCGCCGTCTGGGCCCGATCCTGATAGTGGTGCTGCTGGTCGTGGTGGTGCTCGGCCTGTGGCTGGCCTGGCGCAGCCCGGCCGACCAGATCCAGGGCATGGCCGATGCCGACACCATCAACGTGGCCGCCAAGATCACCGCGCGCGTGGCCGAACTGAAGGTGCGCGAGGGCGACCGCGTGCAGCCCGGGCAGGTGCTGTTCCTGCTCGACAGCCCCGAAGTGGCCGCCAAGGAACAGCAGGCGCACGGCGCATTGGCCGCGGCGCAGGCGGTGGCCGACAAGGCCGACGAAGGTGCGCGCAGCGAAGACATCCGCGCCGCCGAAGCCAACTGGAAGCGGGCTGAAGCCGGTGCGACGCTGGCTGAAGCCACCTACCAGCGCGTGCAGAACCTGTTCAACGAAGGGGTGATGACCCGGCAGAAGCGCGATGAAGCGCATGCCCAGGCCACCAGTTCGCGCGAACTGGCGCGTGCCGCCCGCGCGCAGTACGACATGGCCTTGGCCGGCGCACGCGAGCAGGACAAGCGTGCCGCGCAGGGCCAGGTGCAGCAGGCACAGGGCGCGGTGGCCGAGGTCAACGCAGCGCGCGTCGAAGTGGAAGGGCGCGCGCCGGTGGCGGGCGAGATCAACAAGCGCATGGCCGACCCGGGTGAACTGGTGCCGGCCGGCTACCCGGTGTTCACCCTGGTCGACATCGACCGCATGTGGGTGGCGATGAACCTGCGCGAATCGCAGATGCAGGGCCTGAAGGTCGGCAGCAAGCTGCAGGGCAGCGTGCCGGCGCTTGGCCAGGACGGCGAGTTCGAGGTTTATTTCATCAATCCGGCCGGTGACTATGCGACATGGCGGACCACCCGCCAGTCGTCCGGCTACGACGTCCGCAGCTTCGAGGTGCGGGTGCGCCCGGTACGCCGCATCGAGGGCTTCCGCCCCGGCATGAGCGTGCTGTTCGCATGGCCCCAGCACTGAGCCCCGACAGCAGCAGCTTCGCCGCCAGCTGGCGGCGCGAGCTGCGGTCGCTACGCGGCAACCGCGCCGACCTGCTGCTGGTCACCCTGCTGCCGCTGCTGATGCTGGCCGTGATGGCGTGGATGTTCACGCCCTCGGTGATGCGCGACATCCCGATCGCCGTGGTCGACCTCGACCACAGCAGCGACAGCCGCCTGCTGCTGCGCATGCTCGATGCCAGCCCCGGCGTGCGCATCGCCAGCCAGCCTGCGGACATGCAAGATGCACGTTCGCAGCTGCGTCGGCTGGATGTATTCGCCATCGTACTGGTGCCGCGCGATGTCACCCGGCAGGCGTTGCGTGGACGCCAGGGCACCGTGTTCGCCTATTACAACGCCACCTACATGACCACCGGCCAGTCCGCGGCGCGCGATATCGGCGACGCGGTCTCGGCCTGGAACGCACGCCTGCTGCGCGAGCGCATCGGCCTGCAGGTCGGCCCGGGCAAGCTGCGTGCGGCACCGATCGCGGTGCAGTCGGACATCCTGTACAACCCGGCGCGCAGCTACGAGCTGTTCCTGCTGCCGCTGATCTTCCCGGCGGTGCTGTCGCTGGTGCTGGCGCTTGCGGTGGCCGGCAGTCTCGGCCGCGAGGTCCGCGACGGCACCCTGCCCGCCTGGCTGGGCCGCACGCCGTGGCTGGCGATTGCCGGCAAGGTCGCGCCGTACATCCTGCTGTTCTCGCTGTATGGCGCGCTCGGCATCGGTTACCTGGCCTGGCTGCGCGGCGACGGTGTGGCCGGCAGCGTGCTCCTGCTGCTGCTCGCACAACCTCTGTTCTACCTGGCTACTGCCGCCTACGCGTTGTTCTTCGTCGGCGTCACCCGCGACATGGGTACCGCGCTGTCCGCGGTCGGCCTCAGCATCGGTACTGCACTGGCATTTTCCAGCGCCACCTTCCCGGTGCTGGACGGGCCGTTATTCACCCGCGTCTGGCATCAGCTGCTGCCGCTCAGCGCCTATATCAAGCTGCAGACCCAGCAACAGTTCATCGGTTCGCCGCTGCAGGTTTCGGTATGGCCGCTGGCCACGTTGCTGCTGATGTCAGTGGTGGCCGGCGGCATCGGTGGGCTGCGCCTGATCGCCTTCGCGCGTACGCCCGAAGCCGCGCAACCGGCGGGGGCCGACGCATGAGCGCACTGTGGCGCAGCCTGCGGCAGACCCTGATGGCGGTGCTGTGCGACCGCTATGCGATCGTGGTGATGGTCGGCGCGGTGATCCTGTACTCGTTCTTCTACCCGGCCGCGTACCGTCACCAGGTGGCCGGCAACCTGCCGGTGCTGGTGGTGGATGAAGACCACAGCGCGACCAGCCGCGAGCTGCTGCGCAAGCTCGACGCACTCCGTGTTGCGCGCGTGGTCGGACAACCGGCAGACATCGACAGCGCGCGCCAGCAGCTGGAAGCCGGCCACGCCGAAGGCATCGTGCTGATCCCGGCCAACCTGGAGCGCGACATCCTGCGCGGCCATCCGGCCAAGCTGGTGCTGCTCGGCAACGGCGCCTACCTGGGCCGTGCCAGTTGGGTGCTGGGCAGCGTGGCCGATGCACTGGGCGCGTTCGGACGTGATGCCGTGGTCGGCCAGGCCGCCTTCATGGGCGCACCGCAGGCACCGCCGGTCACGCTGGTGCAGCGCCCGCTGTACAACACCCAGGAAGGCTACGGCAGCGCCATCGTGCCGGGCGTGGCCGAGCTGATCGTGCACCAGACCCTGCTGATGGGCATCGGCGTCCTGCTCGGTGGCCGTCGTCTCGCACTCGGCCGGCGCCTGCGCTTCGACCTGCCGACCCTGGCTGGCATGGCGTTGGGCTTCGGCCTGATCGGCCTGTTCGGCCTGTTCTACTACGCCGGCTTCACCGCCTGGGTGCAGGACTATCCGCGCGGCGGCAACCCATTGGGCCAGCTGCTCGGCGGCACCTTGTTCATCGCCGCCACCGTGGCCTTCGGCCTGTTCGTCGGCAGTTTCTTCCGCACCCGCGAACGCGCCTTCCAGTACATCATCGCCACCTCGATCCCGCTGTTCTTCCTGGCCAACCTGTCGTGGCCGGCGGTGATGACGCCACAACCGCTGGTCTGGCTGGCGCAGCTTCTGCCGACCACCTCGGGCATCAACCTGATGGTGCGCCTGAACCAGATGGACGCCCGCCTGGCCGAAGTCAGCCACGAACTGGTCACCCTCACCGCCCTGCTGCTGCTCTACGGCAGCCTCGCCAGCTGGCGCCTCCTCGCAAAAAAGGGGACGGAGGGGATTAAGTCGTAAACGGCAGATTGGGGGATTGCGACTTAATCCCCTCCGTCCCCTTTTTCCGTAACGACGAACGCCGGCGCGGGGCCGGCGTTCGAGTACTGCGATGTGGAAGGGAAAACAGGGCTGTCTGCGATCGATCAGCGATAGACACGTTCGCAGCGGCGCTCGACCACGCGGTCGCCGTTCTTCTGCTGGCTGTTGCCCTGGATCTGGCGACCGGCCGCACCACCTGCAACGGCACCTGCCACGGTGGCCAGCTTCTTGCCGTTGCCGCCGCCTACCTGGTTGCCGAGCAGGCCACCGATCACGGCGCCGGTAGCGGTACCCGTGATGCGGTTCGGATCGCGCGAGTTGCGCTGCACTTCCACGTTCTTGCAGACCACGCGGCTGCCGTCGTTGAACTTGCGTCCCTCATCGCGCGGGCCATAGGTCTGCGCGCCGGCCACCGACGAAGCCGCCAGCAGGGTGCCCAGCACAAACAATCGGGTCGAGGTCTTCATGGCCATCTCCTGAGTTCCGGTATGGCGCCAGTGTCCTCCCGCGGTTGGCAACCGGAAGTGAAATGCGCGTGTCCGCCACTTCATCGGCCATCGCACGTTCAGGAAGAAAATCCGCGCCCATCGCGACCAGCCGTCGCGATGGGCGCCGTCTCCCTGCCGGCCTTGCCCTCTTCTAGAACTCTTCCCAGCCACCCGCATTGGCGGCCAGCGTCGGCTCGATCCGCGGCGACAGCACCGCGGGCCGGCGCACCGGCGCAACCGATGCCGCCACGGCTGCCAGCGCCGGGCGCACCGCGGCGGCAGCGGTCACCGCCCCCGTGCGGAACACCGAAACCGCCTCGGCCAGCAGGTTGGCCTGCTCCTCCATCGAGCGTGCCGCCGCACTGGCCTCTTCTACAAGCGCCGCATTCTGCTGCGTGGTCTCATCCATCTGCACCACCGCCTGGTTGACCTGTTCGATGCCCGAGCTCTGCTCCTGGGAGGCAGCAGAGATATCGGCCATGATGTCGGTCACGCGCTGCACCGAGGCCACGATCTCGCCCATCGTGGTGCCCGCCTGGCGGACCAGCGCCGAACCGTCGGCGACCTTGCCGACCGAATCCTCGATCAGCCCCTTGATCTCCTTGGCCGCACCCGCCGAGCGCTGCGCCAGCGTACGCACTTCGCTGGCCACCACTGCAAAGCCCCTGCCCTGCTCGCCGGCACGCGCAGCTTCGACCGCCGCGTTCAGCGCGAGGATATTGGTCTGGAAGGCGATGCCATCGATGACGCTGATGATCTCGGCGATCTTCTTCGACGATGCCTCGATGGCCGACATCGTGGTGACCACCTGGCCCACCACTTCACCGCCCTGGGAAGCAACACCATGCGCGCCGATGGCCAATTGGTTGGCCTGCCGTGCATGCTCGGCATTCTGCTTCACGGTGGAGGTCAGTTCCTCCATCGATGCTGCCGTTTCTTCCAGGTTCGCCGCCTGCTGTTCGGTACGCCGCGACAGGTCGGTGTTGCCCGAAGCGATTTCACCTGCGGCCAGATTGATGCTGGAGGCGCTGGACTGGATGCGGCCGACGATCAGCTTGAGCTGGTCGACGGTGGCATTGCAGTCATCACGCATGCGCGCGAACACGCCATGGAAATCCCCCTGCATGCGCACGGTCAGGTCGCCGCGCGAGATGGCCTGCAGCAGGGTCGAGACCTGCACCAGGTTCTCGTCGGTGGTCTGCATCAGGCGGTTGAGCCCGGCCACCATGTCGCGGAAATCATAGGCGAAGCGATCTTCGTCGCCGCGCAGGCTGAAGTCGCCTGCCGCAGCCGCTGTCGCCAACCGGCGGATCTCGCTGTTGATCGCCGACAGGCTGGACTTGGTTTCGTCCATCGCCTGGGTGATCGCCGCCTTCTCGCCCGGCAGCGGGTCCATGTCCACCGACAGATCGCCGCGTGCGTAGTGTTTCATCACCTCGATCAGCCGGTTCTGTACCTGCACGTGCGATCCAACCAGCGCATTGGTCTCATGCACCATGCGCCCGTAGTCACCGGGGAATGCGCTTTCGTCCATGCGGTAGCTGAGGCTGCCGGCATCGTGCTGGCGGGCCAGCTCCCCCTGTGCCGCCATCACCGACTGCAGCTGTGCCTGCATGCGCTGCATCGACTTCAGCAGCTGGGTCACCTCGTCGTTGCCGGTGGCGTCGATGCTGCTGTCCAGGCGGCCACTGGCGATGCCGTCGGCCAGCTTCACCGCTCCTTCCAGCGGGCGGGTCAGGCTGCGGGTGATCGCCCAGGCCGCCAACGTCCCCAGCAACAGGCTCAGTGCCCCGAACGCGATCGACAGCGTGCCGGTCCACGATTCGGTTGCGCGGTACTCTTCGCGGCTGCGTTCGGTCAGTGTTTCCTGGTGGCGCAGCAGGGCCGAAATGGATTCATTCCAGGCCGTTGCCAATCCGTGCTCGGCCAGCAGCTCCTTCGCTGCACCATCGAAATCCCCCGCCTTCATGCGCTCATGCAATTGCTGGGTTGATGCATCGGTGGCCTTGCGGGCCGCCTCGATGCGCGCGACCAGGGTATCGCCGGTAGCGTCACGCGGAATCTTGATGTACTTGGCCCAGATACCGTCATAGGTCCGCGACAACTCCTGGGCACGCTGGTAATCCTTGTCGAACTCGTCACCCCGCTTGATCACCATCAGGCGACGATGCATCAGCACCGCGTTGTTGGTATCAAGCATGTCATTCAACAGGCGCATCTTCACCATGTTGACGTCCACCACTTTCTCGAACTGGGCGGATTTCAGCTGATTCCCATACAGCACCAGGCCGACGATGGCCATGATGAACAGCAGCAGCAGACCGAAGCCGGCGCCAAGCCGGGATCCCACACGGAGATTACGTAAGGCAAGCATCTCAATTCCCTTGATCGTGGCCGTACGTTCGATGGCGGCGCAGCGGAGGGAAACTTTACGGGACTTTATATATGGACCGATCCAAATATATGGAACTGTGCAGGCAGTCAGAAAATGCAGCGGCCAATAATGGCGCCATATCCTTATCGAATAGCGCTGACACGCCAGTGCCCGATGAAAATCACGCAGGATTAACACCATAATAACGCCACCCCCATCCAGGGCGGCCCGGATTATCTGCGCCGGACACAACCGTCGCCCCGGAGGGCTACAGTCTGCAGATGACACGGATCCTGCACATCGAAGGCGCGTCCATCAACGACATCGCCAGCCTCTACGTGGAAATCAATCGTGTATTCATGGCCGACGAAGACTGGCAGCTGGGCGCAAGCCTGGACGCGCTTGATGACCTGCTGCACGGGGGCTACGGCGCGCTCGCCGGTCATGCCACCGCCACGGTGGTGTGGCGCGACATCGCCCACAGCCGCGAGGCACTGGGCCGCGAGACCACGCGCGCCTGGCTGCAGTCGAAACTCGATCAGGGCGGCAGGTTCAACGGTCCGGCCATCCACGCTCAGTTGACGGCACTGTCACTTGGCCAGGGACAGACCTACTTCGAGATCGTCATGGAGATCTTCGGCAGCCATCCGCAGATCACCCTGGTGCCAGGCTGAGCACTCTGCAGCAACCAGCCGCATCAACTCAAAGCTTGGCCAGGGCCTCACCCAGCCGGCGTGGGAACGCCACTTCGCTGGCCAGGTGCCATGCGCGTGCATTGGCGCCCAGCCGGGTCCACTCGGCCTCATCCATCGCCAGCGCACGCTCGACGGCCTGTTCCAGCGCCTTCTCATCCACATGCCAGGTCCTGGACAGATGGCAGGGCGCGCCCTCGTGCGCGGCAACCAGGATGCCGCGGCTGTCGTCGATCATCTGGTTCATCGGCGCGCCATCGCAGGTGATCACCACCGCCCCGCAGCTCATCGCTTCCACCAGGTAATGGCCCCAGCCTTCGGTCTGCGACAGGCACAGGTGGAACGCATGTTCGTTCTGCAGGCGCTGCACCTCCTGGTCGGGCAGCCGCTCGCGGACGATCCGCAGGTTCGCGGCCCCGCCCTCATCTTCGTCCGAAGGGCCGCCGCGCAGGATGGTCAGCAAGGGCCACTCCGGATGGCGCTTCCAGACCTCGACCAGCGTTGCCGTGCCCTTCATGCGGCTGGTACCGGCCGCATGCAGGAAAGTGCGCGGCCTGCGCGGCACCGCCGGGTCGTAGCGGTCACGGCTGCAGAAACCGACTTCCAGCGCGCGCATGCCCAGCGCATTGAAGATGCGCGTAGCGTCTTCGGTCTTGGTCAACAACGCATCGAACCGCGGCAGGATCCGCAGGCTGCGTGCGGACACCCATTCCGGATTCGGAATCAACAGATTGACCTCGGCCAGTCCGAAGCTTGCCGGCCGGACATGCTCCAGCGAGATGTTGATGTCGAACCGGGCCGGCGTGCGCCCCAGGCTCAGCCACGAGGCCAGCAGCCTGCGCAGGCACATCCCGCGGAGCTTCCAGGCCCCCCCATTGCGCACCGCGTCCAGACGGCTGACCGTCACCGTGTGCCCGAGCTGCTGCAACGAGCGCTCGATCACCTGGATGTCATGGGACAGGCCACGCTGGTTGTCGGCGGCCAGCAGGTGGATATGCGCCATCAGGAGGGACTCCCTGGCCGGCGCAGGTCGCGCGCAGGCAAGGCGGTCGCCAGCATGAAGCCCAGCACCAGGTAGAAATAGAACGAATGCGGCATCGCCCGGTAGAACACGTTGTCCGTGAACGCCGACAGCGCATAGACGATGACCACGGCAAGTCCGGCGGTGGCGATCATCGCGGTGATGTCGTCGGCGTGGCCGAGGCGCCGCACGAAATGGATGCCCGGCAGGATGAAGACCAGCAGCATGATCAGCAGCAACGGCACGCCACCGGTCACCGCCGCTTCCAGGTACTCGTTGTGCGGATGGTTGTAGCGGAAGATCGACTCGGACACCTCGCCGCGGGCGATGCCCTCACGTGCATAGGTACCGAACTGGTTCAGGCCCACCCCTGCCACGGGATGCTCGGCGAAGGCGTCGACCGCCACGCCCCACATGGCGATGCGCTCACGGACCGAGCCGACCTCGTTTTCCTGGTTGAAACCGGAGATCTCGCCACTGACCTCACCGAAGCGCTGGATCACCTCATGGTTCAGCACCGAGGTGGCACCGACCACGCCAATGACCAGGGCACCGACGAAGGCCAGTGCCCCCCGCCAGCGCCGGGTGCGCCGGACGTGCACCGCAATCACCATCAGCATGGCGGGAATGAACGCCAGGATCGGCCCGCGGCTCTGCGCCAGGATCGAACCGTAGACGCCAACGGCGATGGCCACGCCGTGCAGCCAGCGTTCGGCCGGATGCACATTGGGCTGGATCAACCGGATGACCGAGAACAACGCCATGCACAGCGTCACCATGGTGAACTCGATCGCCGTCCATTCGCCGCCACTGAAACCGTGCGCGCGTTCAAGGCCCATCACGTGGTGCTGCACGATGCACGACCCGCCGAAGACCAGGGTGGACACGGCGAAGATCTTCCAGATCAGGCGCCAGTCCAGCGCAGTGGCGAACACGGCAGCGGTGCCCAGGTAGAGCAGTGTCTGCGCCGGCAGATCCAGCTCGTTCCAGCGCAGCCCGTGCCAGAGGATGCTGTAGAAGGCATAGGCCAGGCGCAGGAAGCAGACGATCACGACGAACCGGGCGATGCGGTAGCGCAGGCGGACATCGGGCTGGCGGCGGATCAGAACCACGCCGGTGACCAGCAGGGCCAGCAGCAGCACCGCCTTCAGCAAGGTGTAGGGTGCGGAGCCGGCAAGCGGAACGATGGCGACCAGGATGCTCAGCAGGACGGTACGCCAGGTGTAACGAGGTTCGGCGGCCATGCAGGCTGCAGTCATGCTTGTTCTTTCCATCAACGCCCGCCCGGGGGATAAGTCGCCCCGGTTTCCATGGAGGCCGCTTGGCGGAAATCGCCGGGGCTGACACTACCGTGGGCCCCTGGGGAAATCAACCAAAGTGCCGGCGCAGGGGCGCAGGCGTTGGCACACGGACAGCCCCCGGGCCCAGCGCGGGTGCCGCGGATCATCGACCGCCCCAGGTCGCTACACTAATGTCCTCTCCGGCCATGCCTGCGCGTGGCCACGCCCCGACGCCCTGCCAAGACGCGAAACGCCCCAAGTGACTGATACAAAAGACAACACCAGCAACGCCAAGGCGTCCAAGGAACACACCCCGCTGATGAAGCAGTTCTTCGCGGCCAAGTCCGATTACCCGGACCTGCTGCTGTTCTTCCGCATGGGTGACTTCTACGAACTGTTCTATGACGACGCCCGCAAGGCGGCGCGCCTGCTCGACATCACCCTGACCCAGCGCGGCAGCTCCGGCGGCGCACCGATCCCGATGGCCGGCGTGCCGGTACATGCCTATGAAGGCTACCTGGCACGGCTGGTGGCGCTGGGCGAGTCGGTGGCGATCTGCGAGCAGATCGGCGACCCGGCGCTGGCCAAGGGCCTGGTCGAGCGCAAGGTGGTGCGCATCGTCACCCCCGGCACGGTCACCGACGAGGCGCTGCTGGATGAACGCCGCGACACCCTGCTGATGGCCCTGTCGCGCAGCAAGCAGGGCTACGGCCTGGCCTGGGCCGACCTGGCCGGCGGCCGCTTCCTGGTCAACGAGGTGGAAACCGACGACGCGCTGGAAGCCGAACTGGCGCGGCTGGAGCCGGCCGAGCTGCTGGTGCCCGACGAGGAGAACTGGCCGGAGTTCCTGCGCCAGCGCACCGGCGTGCGTCGCCGCGCGCCGTGGCTGTTCGATGCCGACAGCGGCCGCCGCCAGCTGCTGAATTTCTTCAAGCTGCATGACCTGAGCGGCTTCGGCATCGACGACAAGCCGCGCGCGACCGCTGCCGCCGGTGCCCTGCTCGGCTATGTCGAGGAAACCCAGAAGCAGCGCCTGCCGCACCTGACCTCGATCGCGATGGAAACCGCAGGCGAAGCGATCGCGATGAACGCCGCCACCCGCCGCCACCTGGAACTGGATACGCGCGTCGACGGCGATACCCGCAATACCCTGCTGGGCGTGCTCGACAGCACGGTGACGCCGATGGGCGGGCGCCTGCTGCGGCGCTGGCTGCACCGCCCGCTGCGCCTGCGCGAGGTGCTGGTGCAGCGCCACCACGCAGTGGAAACCCTCATCCACCGCGGCAGCGACGCCGATATCCGCGAGCAGTTCCGCCGCCTCGGCGACCTGGAACGCATCCTCACCCGCGTCGCACTGCGTTCGGCGCGTCCGCGCGATTTCTCCACCCTGCGCGATGGCCTGGGCCTGCTGCCGGCGGTGCGCGACGTGCTGGCGCCGCTGGATTCGCCGCGCCTGCAGGCCCTGCATGCCGCGCTGGGCGAACACGATGAGTGCGCGCAGCTGCTGGCCAGCGCCATCGCCGAAATGCCGCCGCTGAAGCTGAGCGACGGCGGCGTGCTCGCCGATGGCTTCGATGAAGAGCTGGACGAGCTGCGCCGCCTGTCCACCCACGCCGACCAGTTCCTGGTCGACCTGGAACAGCGCGAGCGCGAAAGCAGCGGCATTCCCACCCTGAAGGTGGGCTACAACCGCGTGCACGGCTACTACATCGAGATCAGCAAGGGCCAGTCCGACCGCGCGCCGGTGCACTACACCCGCCGCCAGACGCTGACCAATGCCGAGCGCTACATCACCGAAGAACTGAAGGCGTTCGAAGACAAGGTGCTGTCCGCGCGTGACCGCTCGCTGTCGCGCGAGAAGTACCTGTACGAGCAGCTGCTGGACACCCTCGGCGGCCAACTGGAACCGCTGAAGCAATGCGCCGCCGCGCTGAGCGAACTGGACGTACTGGCGGCCTTCGCCGAACGCGCGCAGGCGCTGGACTGGGCGCGCCCGGAGCTGCAGGCCGAGCCGTGCCTGAAGATCGAGCGTGGCCGCCACCCGGTGGTCGAGGCGGTGCGCGAGCAGCCGTTCGAACCCAATGATCTGGATCTGCATCCGGACCGTCGCATGCTGGTCATCACCGGCCCGAACATGGGCGGTAAATCGACCTACATGCGGCAGAACGCGCTGATCGTGCTGCTGGCCCACATCGGCAGCTTCGTGCCGGCCAGCCGTGCGCTGATCGGCCCGATCGACCGCATCTTGACCCGCATCGGCGCCGGCGACGACCTTGCCCGCGGGCAGTCGACCTTCATGGTCGAGATGGCCGAAACCAGCTACATCCTGCATCACGCCACCGCCCATTCGCTGGTGCTGATGGACGAGATCGGCCGTGGCACGTCCACCTACGATGGCCTGGCGCTGGCCGACGCGGTGGCCCGTCACCTAGCCTACCAGAACCGCTGCTACACGCTGTTCGCCACCCACTACTTCGAGCTGACCGCGCTGGCCGACGAGCAGCACGAGGGTGGCCGCAGCGGCATCGCCAACGTGCATCTGGATGCCGTCGAGCACGGCGAAGCGCTGGTGTTCATGCACGCAGTGAAGGACGGCCCCGCCAACCGCAGCTTCGGCCTGCAGGTGGCCGCACTGGCCGGCCTGCCGCGCGCCACCGTGGCGCAGGCGCGTCGTCGCCTGGCCGAGCTGGAGCAACGTGGCGGTGAAAGCCATGCCGCCGAACTGGCGCCGCAGGCGCTGGATGCGCCACAGCAGTTCGGGCTGTTCGCAGCACCGTCGAACAAGGCCCAGGAAGCGCTGGCCGCCATCGACCCGGACGAGCTGACCCCGAAGCAGGCGCTGGAAGCCCTGTACCGGTTGAAGGCGCTGCTGTAACCGCAGCGCACGCCCAAGGCCTCCCCGCCTACCTTGCGGGAGGCCCATCGAAAGGTTCTGCAAATCCGATTCTGAGTTTCAATTGACAGAATCTATCAACCTGAATGGATCATTCGATTATTCATTTCATCTGGCCCTAGCTAAAGTCGAGTGAAGATGTTCCATCCCGTCTTCACCCGCAGGAGCCAGCCATGAGCCAGTCCGATAACAACAGCCCCAAGTGCCCGTATCACACCGCGCCGTCGCCTGCGGAAGGCGCCCAGCAGCAGCGTGAACTGAGCACCACGCCCAAGCAGAAGCACGGCGATGATCCGGTCACGCCGATGACCACGGCCTTCGGCGCACCGGTGGTGGACAACCAGAACAGCAAGACCGCCGGCCCGCGTGGCCCGCTGCTGATGGAAGACGTGTGGCTGCTGGAAAAGCTGGCCAACCTCAACCGCGAGATCATTCCCGAGCGCCGCATGCATGCCAAGGGCTCGGGCGCGTTCGGCACCTTCACCGTCACCCACGACATCAGCAAGTACACCCGCGCCAAGCTGTTCGAGAAGGTCGGCAAGCAGACCGAGATGTTCGCCCGCTTCACCACGGTGGCCGGCGAGCGTGGCGCCGCCGACGCCGAGCGTGACATCCGCGGCTTCGCGCTGAAGTTCTACACCGAAGAAGGCAACTGGGACCTGGTCGGCAACAACACGCCGGTGTTCTTCCTGCGCGACCCGCGCAAGTTCGCCGACCTCAACAAGGCCGTGAAGCGCGACCCGCATACCAACCTGCGCAGCGCGCGCAACAACTGGGACTTCTGGACGCTGCTGCCCGAAGCCCTGCTGCAGGTGACCGTGGTGATGAGCGACCGCGGCATTCCGCGCAGCTTCCGCCACATGCACGGCTTCGGCTCGCATACCTACAGCTTCACCAATGCCGACAGCGAACGCTTCTGGGTCAAGTTCCACTTCGTCAGCCAGCAGGGCATCGAATCGCTGACCGACGCGCAGGCGCAGATCCTGGTCGGCCATGACCGCGAAAGCCACGGCCGCGACCTGTTCGCCGCGATCGAGAAGGGCGACTTCCCGAAGTGGAAGCTGTTCATCCAGGTCATGCCGGAGCTGGACGCGGAAACCTACCGCGTGCATCCGTTCGACCTGACCAAGGTGTGGCCGAAGAGCGACTACCCGCTGATCGAAGTGGGCCAGTTCGAACTGAACCGCAACCCGGTCAACTGGTACCAGGACGTGGAGCAGTCGGCGTTCGCACCGAGCAACCTGGTTCCGGGCATCGGCCCGTCGCCAGACAAGATGCTGCAGGCACGCCTGTTCGCCTATTCCGATGCGCAGCGCTACCGCCTGGGCGTGAACCACCACCAGATTCCGGTGAACGCCGCGCGCTGCCCGGTGCACAGCAACCACCGCGATGGTGCGATGCGCGTGGACGGCAACTACGGCGGCCTGCCGCACTACGAGCCGAACAGCTACGGCCAGTGGCAGGAGCAGCCGCAGTACCGCGAACCGCCGATGAAGATCCGGGGCGACGCCGACTTCTGGAATTTCCGCGAGGACGACGCCGACTATTTCAGCCAGCCCGGTGCGCTGTTCCGCAGCTACAACCAGGCACAGAAGGACCGCCTGTTCGCCAACACCGCCCGTGCCCTGGGCGATGCGCCGGACTTCATCAAGCAGCGCCACATCGACAACTGCAGCAAGGCCGACCCGGCCTACGGTGCCGGTGTTGCCGCGGCGCTGAAGGCGCTGGCCAGCCAGCCGTCGGATCCGTTCAAGCCGGCGCAGCCGGAAGCGGACTTCCCCACCGCGACCCCGGGCGCCGAAGACATCGAGCTCTGATCGCCCTCCCCCGTGAACGGCACGCCGCCTCCCCGTGAGGCGGCGTCGCCGTTTTAACGGTCCGCGTCGTACCTTCTGCACGCCCAACCCCAATCAAGGATTCCGCAGATGAGCCTGACCGATGAACTTCTCGCCAAATTGCAGGGCGCCCCGCTGCAGCAGGTGTCGCAGCAGCTCGGCATCAGCGATACCCAGGCTTCCGGCGCGATCAGTGCCGCGCTGCCGGTGCTGATGGGCGCGCTGGGCAACAACGCCTCGCAGCCGCAGGGCGCGCAGGCCCTGCTCGGCGCCTTGCAGAACAACCACAGCGGCCTGGACCTGGGCAGCGTGCTCGGCTCGGTACTGGGTGGTGGTGGCGGTGGTGCCGCCAGCGACGGTGCCGGCATCCTCGGCCACATCTTCGGCGGCAGCCAGCAGAAGGTGGAGACCGGCCTGGCCCAGGCCACCCAGCTCGACAGCGGCCGCACCAGCCAGCTGCTGCAGATTCTTGCCCCGATCGTGATGGCCTTCCTCGCCCAGCGTCTCGGCGGCGGCCAGGCCGATGCCGGCTCGCTCAGCCAGGCCCTGGGCCAGGAAAAGCGGCAGGTGCAGCAACAGGGCGGTCTTGCCGGTGGCCTGCTCGGCAGCCTGCTGGACCAGGATGGTGATGGTCAGCTGGGCGTGGGCGATCTGCTCAAGCTGGGCGGCAATCTGCTCGGCGGCAAGCGCTGAGGGAAAGCCTGGCCGGACATGGGCCGGCGCTACCGGCATCGCCATGGGTAGCGCCGGGCCAGGCCCGGCGGCTTACCGGTTGCCCGCCTTCAAACGCTGCAGGATCGGTGCGAACAAGGGCGCCTGCATCGAGCGCGGCGGCTCGACATGGCCGCCCTTTTCCTGCGCCTGCCAGTACGACCACGGCAGCGGCTTGTCGCCCAGTTCGTAGTCCATGCCGTCCCAGCCATCCTCGCGGAAGGCGTAGAAGGCCCAGTGCACCTTGTCCTGCTCCAGCACCTGCAGCACATCCTGCAGGTAGCGGCTGCAGTCCGGCCACCGCCGCATGCAGCCGAATTCGGCCACCACCATGCGGTTGGCACCGACGCCATGCGAGGCGGCCCACGTCATCGGCTGCTGCAGGTAACGGCGTACACGCGCCGCATCCCAATGCTCGCTGCCTGCACCGAACGGCACCTGCGCCGGATAGCGCCAGGGTTTGGCACGCGTCTGGTTCGGTGCACTGGTTGCTGCATACGGCTCGTACATGTGCACGCTGTACAGCAGCTTCGAATCCGCCAGCGGTGCCGGCCAGTAGTTGAAACCGTCGGCGGCGGCATACCAGCCCGCATCCAGCATCAGCGGCATCGCGGTGTCGACCTCGCGGATGCTGGCGATCAGTTCCGAGTAGAAGCGGCGCAGATCGCGTGGGCCGTCCTGCACACCGGCATACCACCGCTGCATCGCCTCAGTGGACGCATGCTCGGCCAGGCCTGCACCGTACTCGGGCACCGGCTCATTGATGAGGTTGTAGGCGGCCAAGGCAGGATGACCCTTCAGCGCCGTGGCCAGGTCATGCCAGAAGCGACGGGCCGGCACATGGTTGTCGAAGGACTGCCACAGGCGCTGGTCGACCACATCGCCGTTGTGCTGCTTCCAGCGCAGCAACGGCAGCGACAGCGGCGTCAGCACCACTTTCAGCCCGGCCGCATCGGCGTCATCCAGCACCCGTCGCAGCGTGGCCAGGTCGGCCGGAACCAGTCCGCGATAGTCATCGGCGTTGCCGATCAGGAAGTCACGACCGCCCTGCCCCTTCCACTTGTCCGGCACCAGCCGCACCCAGGTCGCACCGGTCGCACGCAGCGCCTCGAAGTATTTCCGGTCCGGAGGCGACATGTTCATGCTGTTGCCACCGCGTTGCGGAACGTCCCAGAAGGTGATGTCGGCAGCGTGCAGTGGCGCCGCAGCAAGCAGGGACAGGCATAACAGCAGACGACGCATGGGCAGGCCTCCGATAGGTGAAAAACCAGCCTGCCCAGCGCAATCCGAACGCACCGTGACCGGCGCTTTGTTTCGCACCGCGATAGGAACAATCCGTTGGAATCAGGATTTCGCTAGAGCGCGTCGATGTCACCCAAGGCCCGGATCAAACGCCGCGCGCGCTTGTCCGGCTTGTGTTCCGGCGGCTGGAAACCATCGCGTGCGGCAATGCGCAGTGCACGCTGTTCGGCACGGCGCGCCTTCGAAGCCTCGCTCTCGGCGTACAGCTGCTGTGCCGTTGGCGCCGGCCCGCGCTGGTCGCTCAGGCCCAGCACCTGGATCTCGAAATGCTCCTCGCCGCGGTCGACCTGCAGCTGCTCACCCACGCGCACCGCGCGCGAGGACTTCGGGCGCTGCCCGGCCACGCTGACCTTGCCGGTCTCGATGGCCTGCTTGGCCAGGCTGCGGGTCTTGAAGAAACGGGCCGCCCACAACCAGATGTCCAGGCGGACACTGGGCGACAACGGGGAAAGCTCAGGCATCGGTGCGGACTACTCCGGTGGCTTGTTCAGAGGACGCGGATGGTCGGGGTCGGTGCGGCAGCCGCTGCCCCCGATCAAGGCGGGTACACCAGCGGAAAGATCCTGGCGCTGGCTGCCGACCAGGCACTCGGGACGGTCGGTCGGCCGCACCTGGCTATCGCCCAGCCGGTCACCTGTCGAACATGCGGCCAGTGCGGTGCCGATCAAGGCCAGCGCCAGGCTCCATTTCATCTGCAGTCGTTGATGCATTGCCACATCCTGCAAACCGGCTTGGTGCTAGTGTGCGCCTCCCGGGATTCGATCACCACTCCATGGCCAAAGCGCCGCTTGACCTGACCTCCGGCCCGATCGGCCGCAATCTTCTGCTGTTCTCCCTGCCGATCCTGGCGGGCAACATCGCGCAGTCGCTGAACGGTTCGGTGAATGCGGTCTGGGTGGGGCGCTTCCTCGGCGAGGCGGCATTGACCGCCACCGCGAACGCCAACAACATCATGTTCTTCCTGATCGGCTCGGTGTTCGGCTTCGGCATGGCCTCGACCATCCTGATCGGCCAGGCGATCGGTGCGCGCGACATCGCGCAGGCACGGCGCGTGGTCGGTACCAGCGCCACCTTCTTCATCGGCCTGTCGGTGATCATCGCCATCGCCGGCTGGTTCATGGCCCATCCGCTGCTGGCGGCGATGGGCACGCCGGCCGCCTCGCTGCCGTTGGCCGAAGCCTATCTGCAGATCATCTTCCTGGCGATGCCGACGCTGTACGCGTTCGCCTTCCTCACCGCTGCACTGCGCGGTGCCGGTGACTCGCGCACGCCGTTCCGTTTCCTGATGGTGTCGGTGGCACTGGACATCGTGCTGAACCCGGTACTGATCTTCGGCATGGGGCCGTTCCCGGCGCTGGGCATTGCCGGTTCGGCCTGGGCCACGCTGGTCGCGCAGACGCTGTCGCTGGCCGGCCTGCTGCTGTACATGCGGCACAAGCGCCACACCCTGTGGCTGGGCCGCGCCGACATGCGCCTGTTCAAGCTCGACCTGACCATCCTCAAGGCGCTGGTCATCAAGGGCGTGCCGATGGGCCTGCAGATGGTGCTGATCTCGCTGTCGGTGATCCTGCTGATGACCATGGTCAACCAATACGGCACCGACACCGGCGCCGGTTACGGCGCTGCCCTGCAGCTGTGGAACTACCTGCAGATGCCGGCGATGGCGATCGGTGCGGCGTGTTCTTCGATGGCGGCACAGAACGTCGGTGCGCAGCGCTGGGATCGCGTGCGCGGTACCGCGCGCCAGGGCGTGCTGTTCAACTTCCTGTTGACCGGCGCGCTGATCCTGCCGCTGGTGGTGTTCGATCGCCAGCTGCTGGCACTGTTCCTGCCACCGGCCAGCCAGGCGCTGGACATCGCCCGCCACCTCAACCACGTGGTGATCGGCTCGTTCCTGTTCTTCGGCGTCAGCTTCGTGATCTCCGGCGTGGTTCGCTCCACCGGCGCAGTGATTCCGCCGCTGCTGATCCTGGCCGGTTCGCTGTGGGGCGTGCGCGTGCCATTCGCCGAACTGCTGCAGCCGTATTGGGGCGCCGATGCGATCTGGTGGAGCTTCCCGGTCAGCTCGCTGGTCTCGATGCTGCTGTCACTGGCCTATTACCGCTGGGGTGGCTGGCGCAAGGCGAAGATGATGGGCAAGCCCTCGCACGCCGAAGAACTGGCCACGCCGTCGGAGATTCCGGCCTGCCCGCCGTCTCCGGTGGCCGACCCGGATGCCGCGCCACTGCGGTAGTGCCGGCCGCTGGCCGGCAACCTCAAGCCCCTCCGGAAGCATCGCGCAACAGCCGGCCAGCGGCCGGCTCTACCGCTTCTTCTTCGCCGCCGGTCATTACCACGGTAGTGCCGGCCGCTGGCCGGCAACCTCAAACCCCTCCGGAAGCATCGCGCAACAGCCGGCCAGCGGCCGGCTCTACCGCTTCTTCTTCGCCGCCGGTCATTACCACGGTAGTGCCGGCCGCTGGCCGGCAACCTCAAACCCCTCCGGAAGCATCGCGCAACAGCCGGCCAGCGGCCGGCTCTACCGCTTCTTCTTCGCCGCCGGTCATTACCACGGTAGTGCCGGCCGCTGGCCGGCACCTTCAAACCTCTCCGGAAGCATCGTGCAACAGCCGGCCAGCGGCCGGCTCCACCGCTTCTTCTTCGCCGCCGGTCATTACCACGGTAGTGCCGGCCGCTGGCCGGCACCTTCAAACCTCTCCGGAAGCATCGTGCAACAGCCGGCCAGCGGCCGGCTCCACCGCTTCTTCTTCGCCGCCGGTGATTACCACGGTAGTGCCGGCCGCTGGCCGGCAACCTCAAGCCCCTCCGGAAGCATCGCGCAACAGCCGGCCAGCGGCCGGCTCTACCGCTTCTTCTTCGCCGCCGGTCATTACCACGGTAGTGCCGGCCGCTGGCCGGCAACCTCAAACCCCTCCGGGGGCATCGCAAAACAGCCGGCCAGCGGCCGGCTCTACCGCTTCTTCTTCGTCGCCGGTCATTACCTCGGTAATGCCGGCCGCTGGCCGGCAACCTCAAGCCCCTCCGGAAGCATCGCGCAACAGCCGGCCAGCGGCCGGCTCTACCGTTTCTTCTTTTTGGCAGCGTTGAACGTGGCCGCCGCGCGCAGCAGTGCCTTGAACGCGGCGGCATCCGGCATCGCGCCTTCATGGATGTCGATCGCACGTCGCGTGTTGCCGTCCAGGCTGGCGTTGAACAGGCCCTTCGGATCGGCCAACGCCGCACCGTTGGCAAAGGTCAGCTTCACCGCCTGTTTGTAGGTTTCGCCGGTGCACAGGATGCCGTTGTGCTCCCACACCGGCGTGCCGCGCCACTTCCAGGTTTCCTGCACGTCCGGCAGCGCCTCATGGATCAAGGTACGCACGCGTGCCAGCGCCTCGCCACGCCAGTCGCCCAGCTCGGCGATGCGTGCATCGATCAGTTCAGCGGCCGGGGTTCCGGCATCGGCAGGGTTCGGTGCATGCGTGGCCATCAGCGGTTCTCGTCGGCAGGGAGATCGGAACGATGCACTTACATGCGCTCGCCGGGCAATGCCGCGGCCTGGCGCACCCAGTCGAGGAACTGCGCCTCATCCAACGCACCCTCCTGCTGGATGTGCAGGTAGCGCGTATCAGCACTCTTCGACGGCTCCGGCGGCACCGGCTTCAGCGCAGCGCCGCGGAAGAACGCCACCTTGATGTAGCGGGTGAAGCAGTGGAAGCTGAGAAACCAGCCTTCGCCCGGCGCAACCGCATACATCGGCGAATTCCACTTCACTGCCTTGTGCACACCGGGTACAGCCTGTTCGATCAGCGCGTCCAGCTGTGCTCCGATCGGCCGCTTCCAGTCCGGCATCGCCGCGATATAGGCCTGCACCGGCGCATCGCCTTCGCCCTTGGCGATCTGCGGGTTGCCGCCTGACAACAGCGCGGGCGCGGTGGAAGGTGCGGTTCGCTTGGCAGGCATCGCACAGCACGTCCATCGGGATGAAACCGCAGCCTAGCGCGGCCTGTCCGCAATGGTCACGGCGCAGTGCGCCATCGGCTCAGTCCGCTTGCCGCGCCCGGAACTGCTGCCAGTCCGGCAGCTTGCGGTGGCGGCGCAGCGAGCGCATCAAGGCCGCCATCACCACGCCGAACAGCGCACCGGCCAACAGTCCGGCCGCCAGCAGCAGGGCCAGCGGGCGCTCACTGCCCTGCCACAGCATCAGCCACATCAGCGCGGTCCAGAACAGCCCGAACAGCAGACCCTGCACCAGCGCATTGGTGCCGAAGCCGGCCAGGATCGGCGGTGGCAGTGCGATGCCCATGCGCCACAGAAGGCGATGCAGCAGCGGTGCCGACTGCACGCGCGCCAGCCCCTTGCCGTCGAGGAAGCGCAGCGCCGACTGGATCACGGCGGGATAGCGCGGGTTGATGTCGTTCATCCCCTGATCGTGGCCGAAGCGATGCCGGAAACGCAAACGGCCACCCGAAGGTGGCCGTCGCGGCAACAACCGAAGTTGTTTATCAGGCCTTTTCGGCCAGACGGGCAGCCTTGGCGGCAGCAGCGGCAGCCAGGTCTTCCTTGATGCGGGCAGCCTTGCCTTCCAGGCCACGCAGGTAGTACAGCTTGCCGGCGCGGACCTTACCACGACGCTTCACTTCGACCGAGTCGATGATGGCGCTGTGGGTCTGGAAAACGCGCTCGACGCCGTAGCCGTGCGAGATCTTGCGGACGGTGAACGAGGAGTTCAGGCCGGCGTTCTTGGTGGCGATGACAACGCCTTCGTAGGCCTGCACGCGCTCGCGGCTGCCTTCCTTCACCTTCACGTTGACGACAACGGTGTCGCCCTGGCTGAACTTCGGCAGTTCACGGGTGATCTGGGCGGATTCGAATTCCGCGACGATGGACTTGTTCAGCTTGCTCATGGGTTACACCGATTCTTGTTCGGGTGGGCGTGTCGTATCGACAACGTAGGCTCATGCAGTCACCGGACTGTGCTGCACGTTTGTTTTGGGTACTGCGCGCGCCGGCCGGGGCCGACGGGAATTGGCCATGATAGCCGATAACGCCAGCCCTGCGCTAGGGGCTGGCCTTGTGTTTCTGGGCCTGACGGGCCTGCTCCAGCAGCTTGCGGTCGGCCTTGCCCAACGCCTGTTCATCCAACAGGTCCGGGCGCCGCTGGGCGGTACGGACCAGCGACTGCTGGCGGCGCCAGGCCGCGATGGCCGCGTGGTTGCCCGAGCGCAGCACGTCCGGCACGTCACCCAGCGGGTGCTGGGCCGGCTGGCTGTAATGCGGGCAGTCGAGCAGGCCGAGGTCGCCCTCGAAGCTGTCCTGCGCCGCCGATTCCGCGTCGTTCAGGGCACCGTCCTGCAGGCGGGCCACGGCGTCGATGATCACCGCCGCGCCCAGCTCGCCACCGGACAGCACGTAGTCGCCGAGGGAAATCTCCTCGTCGACATTGGCCTCCAGGAAACGCTCGTCGATGCCTTCGTAGCGGCCACAGAGCAGGACCATGCGCGGCAGCGCCGCCAGTTCCCGCACCTTGGCCTGGGTCAACGGCGCCCCCTGCGGGCTGAGATGGATCACCCGCGTCGGGGTCGGATCAGCATCACGGATCGCCTGCAGGCAGGCCTGCAGCGGCTCGATCAGCATCACCATGCCCGGGCCACCACCGAACGGACGGTCGTCCACCCGGCGGTAGTTGCCTTCGGCGTAATCACGGGGATTCCAGCCATGCAGGCTGAACAGGCCCTTCTCCTGCGCGCGCCCGACCACGCCCAGTCCAGCGGACTGGGCGAGGAACTCGGGGAACAGGGTGATGACGTCGAAACGCATGCTCACACTCAGAACTCGGGATCCCAGTCGACCACGACCAGGTTGGCCTCGAAGTCGACCGACTTGACGAAGTCCGGCTGCACGAACGGAATCATCCGTTCGCGGTCACCACGGACCACCACCACGTCGTTGGCGCCGGTGCTGAACAGGTGCGAGACCTGGCCCAGGGCAACGCCCTCGGTGGTCTTCACGTCCAGGCCTTCCAGGTCCACCCAGTAATACTCGTCGGGCTTCGGCGGCGGCAATGCACTGCGGGCCACGTAGATCTCGGTGCCGTGCATCGCTTCAACGGTATCGCGGTCCTCGATGCCGGGGAAACGGGCGACCAGGTGCTTGCCGCTGTCGCGGCCGCGTACACCTTCAATCGTGGTTTCCACGCCAGACGGGCTGCGCACGATCCACGGCTGGTAACGGAAAATGGCGGAACGTGGCTCGGTCCAGGACTCGAGCTTGATCTCGCCGCGCACACCAAAAGCGCCGACAACCCTGCCCAGCAGGATGCGGCGCTCGATATCTTTCATCTGCTTCAACCAAGAGGGCCACGCCGAAGCGTGGCCCGTCAGGATCAGGCCGCAGCGGCCTGGGACTTGGTCGCTTCCTTGATCAGGTTGCGGACCTTGTCGGTCGGCTGGGCGCCGTTCTTGACCCAATGGTCAACGCGGGCCAGGTCCAGCTCGATGCGCTTCTCGGCGCCCTGGGCGACCGGGTTGTAGAAGCCAACGCGCTCGATGTTGCGGCCGTCGCGCGCGCTGCGCACGTCGGTGACGATGATGTGGTAGAACGGACGCTTCTTGGCGCCGCCGCGGGTCAGTCGAATCTTGACCATGGTGTTTTTCCTATTGCCCAGTCGCCAGGATGGCGAGGTAAGCGGGCGATTATAGCGGCAGAGCCCGGCCGAGCCAACCCCAGGGGTGAATCCGCCTTCACGGCAGCGCCGGGCCATGCCCTGCGGGGGTTTTCACCCCAATCTGTCCCAAGCCACCGCCGCCAGCACTGCCCTGCCCTGTTCAGCCAGTGCCTGCGAACCCGGCAGGACATGCCCGTCGATGGCGTCCAGCGCCCATAGGCCGCTGGCGTTGCAGGCAAAAGCGGCCTTCACGCTATCCAGTTCAGCCAGTGCCAACGGCCGCGTCAGCTGTGCCCCCGGCCAATGCTGCTTCAACAACGTCTCGGCAGTACCGCGCAGGGCCGGCGCCTGTGGCCAGAGCAGGCGCTCACCATCGTGCACGGCCAGGTTCCAGGTGCTGCCTTCACTCATCACGCCATCAGCGGTCACGAACAGCACATCGTCGAACCCTTCCGCCATCGCCGCACGGCGCTCGGCAAACAGGCCGAAGGTGCCGACGTGCTTGATCTGCGGCAGTTCGCGCTGCCACACCACGCTGCGCACCCGCTTCGGTGCGGTCAGCGCCACCGGCGCGGACACCGCCACCAGCACGTCCACCGGTACGGCCGCCAGCGGATTGCGGAAATCGAAGCGGCGCGAGTACACCGTCACCCGCAGCGAGGCATCGGCCAGGCCGGCCTGCTGCAGCGCCTGCGCCATCCAGCCCTGCACCTGCGCCGCGTCCAGTTCGCTGCCGAACAGTTCGCGCGTGGCCTGCGACAGCCGCGCCAGATGCAGGTCCAGTCCCTGCACGGCGTGACCGCGCACCTGCAGCGAGGTGAAGTGGCCATAGTTGACCAGTGCAGGCAGCAGATCCTCCACCTGCGCCGGTTGGCCGTTGCAGGTCACGGTCATCGCAGCAGCGCCTGCGCCTGTTCCCACATCCCGCGCAACACGTCGGCGGCCGGCTGTGCCGGGGCCATCCACGCCGACTGCCCGGCCCAGGCCTGCATCGCTGCAAGACGATTTTCCTGCACGGCCTGCCTGCGCATCGGCGCGGTCAGGCCGCGCTGCACCGGGTACGGGCGTGGCGCCGGTGCGCCTTCCGCAGTGGCGGCGCGCACATAGGGTGTCGCCAGGCCACGCCCCAGGCGGCCACTGAAGGCGCGGGTCGGCCAGGTATCTTCCGGTTCGCTGGCCGCCAATCCATCGGCCCACGCTGAAGCGATCGCCGCTTCGGGCGTGCGCAGGAAGGCAGTGCCGATCTGCACGGCGCTGGCCCCCAGGGTGAGTGCGGCAGCAATGCCACGGCCGTCGGCGATGCCACCGGCGGCGATCACCGGAATCTGCAGGTGATCGGCCAGGCGCGGCAACAACGCAAACAGGCCGACCAACTGACGCTCGGCCATCGCCGGATCGAACGCGCCGCGATGGCCACCGGCTTCCACGCCCTGTGCCACCACCGCGTCGGCACCGGCGTCCTGTGCCGCACGCGCTTCGGACAAGGTGGTCGCGCAGGCGATCCAGGCAATGCCGGCGTCCTTCAGCTGCTGCACGTGGCGTGGCAGCAGCACGCCCATGATGGTCGAGGCCACCACCGGACGTGCCGCAAGCAACGCAGCGAACTGTTCTTCGAAATCGGCGGGCGTGGCGTCGGCAGCGCTGGCCGGCACGTCCGGGCCCCACTGCGCGAGGAAGGCGCGGCTGGCGGCCTCGGCGGCAACATCACGGGTCGGTGCGGGATCCGGCACCCACAGGTTCACCTGCGCCGGACCGGTCGAAGCGGCGCGGAAATCGTCCATCCAGCGACCGATATCGGCCGAAGAGGACAACACCGCGCCCATCGCGCCCATGCTGCCGGCGTTGGCCAGCACGGCCGACAGCGGCACCGGGCAGGCACCGGCCATCGGTGCCAGCAGGATCGGAAGCTGCAATGAAAAACGCCGACAGAAGGTGTCGGCGCGTTCAAGAATCGGCGATGCATTCACGCGACATACCTGTTGGAGAAGTCGCCATCCAGCATACGCCAGTCGTTGTGACCGGGGCCGCGTCGCAATGCGCGCCGGCCCCGTCGCTGCATCAACGGAACGGCATGCCGCGGCCGCCCATGGCGCCCATCATGCCCTTCATGCTGCGCAACATGCCCTTCATGCCGCCGCCGGCCATCTTGCTCATCATCTTTTCCATCTGCATGTACTGCTTCATCAGCTTGTTG
The DNA here is from genome assembly GCF_051983905.1 of Stenotrophomonas sp. STK17_22. Lineage (NCBI taxonomy): Bacteria > Pseudomonadati > Pseudomonadota > Gammaproteobacteria > Lysobacterales > Lysobacteraceae > Stenotrophomonas > Stenotrophomonas sp. STK17_22. The sequence goes on along the minus strand of NZ_CP197010.1, from coordinate 1,332,637 downwards.
ACGTCAGCGGGGGTCACGCCCGAGCCCTTGGCGATGCGCGCGCGGCGCGAGCCGTTGAGCAGGTTCGGGTTGCGCCGTTCCTTCTTGGTCATCGAGCTGATGATGGCGATCATGCGCGGCACTTCCTTGCCCTGGCTGACCTGCTGCTTCAGATGGTCGGGGATGTTGCCCAGGCCCGGCAGCTTGTCCATCAGGCCGCCGATGCCGCCCATGTTCTGCATCTGCTCCAGCTGGTCACGCATGTCGTTCAGGTCGAACTTCTTGCCCTTGGCGACCTTCTCGGCCAGCTTGGCGGCCTTGTCCTTGTCGACCTGCTGCTCGACCTGCTCGACCAGCGACAGCACGTCGCCCATGTCGAGGATGCGGCTGGCGATACGATCCGGGTGGAATACGTCCAGGCCTTCCGGCTTCTCGCTGACACCGACGAACTTGATCGGCTTGCCGGTGATGTAGCGCACGCTCAGCGCGGCACCGCCACGGGCGTCACCGTCGGTCTTGGTCAGCACCACGCCGGTCAGCGGCAGGGCGTCGCCGAAGGCCTTGGCGGTGTTGGCCGCGTCCTGGCCGGTCATAGCGTCGACCACGAACAATGTTTCGGCCGGATTCACCGCCGCGTGCAGGGCCTTGATCTCGGCCATCATTGCTTCGTCGATGGCCAGGCGGCCGGCGGTATCGACCAGCAGCACGTCGACGAACGACTTGCGTGCGTCGTCGATGGCGGCGCGGACGATGGCTTCCGGCTTCTGGTCGGCGCTGGACGGGAAGAACAGCACGCCGACCTGCTCGGCCAGAGTCTTCAGCTGCTCGATCGCGGCCGGACGGTAGACGTCGGCCGAGACCACCATCACCTTCTTCTTGCGCTTTTCCTTCAGGTGCTTGGCCAGCTTGCCCACCGTGGTGGTCTTGCCGGCGCCCTGCAGGCCCGCCATCAGGATGATGGCCGGAGCGGGCACATTGAGGTTCAGGTCGCTGGCTTCGGCGCCCATCACCGCGGTCAGCTCGTCGCGCACGACCTTGATCAGGGCCTGGCCCGGGGTCAGCGACTTCAGCACTTCCTGGCCGACCGCGCGCACCTTGATGCGCTCGATCAGGGCCTGCACCACCGGCAGCGCAACGTCGGCTTCGAGCAGCGCGATGCGGACCTCACGGGTGGCCTCGCGGATGTTCTCCTCGGTCAGGCGGCCGCGGCCACGCAGGCGCTCGATGGTGCCGGAAAGGCGCTGGGTCAGTGACTCGAACATGCGGCGCAACCTGTCTGAAAGCGGGGGACAATAAGGCAGACAGTATAACGGGTCCGCTCCCCTCCCCGGACTGCGACCACAGGGCCGTCGCCACCACCGCAGGGGTATGCGAAACTGCAACGATGTTAATCGTTCTCATCGCCGCCCTGCTCTACCTGGCCGCCAGCGCCCTGCTGGTGCGTGCGCTTGGCCGCGATGAAAGCACCGGCTCTCCCGCCTGGCTGTGGCCCGCCCTGCCGGCGATGCTGCTGCACGGCGGCTACCACGTGATGGTGGCGATGCGCACCAACGGCGGGCCGGACATGCACTTCTTCGCCGCGCTGTCGCTGGTCGGCCTGGGCATGGCCTGGCTGACCTCGCTGGTCGGCGCGCGCGGGCGCATGTCGGCACTGGGCGTGGTGGTGTTCCCGCTGGCCGCGGTACTGCTGCTGGCCTACCACGGCTACGGCCACGAACCGAGCAAGGTGCTGGGCTGGCGCCTGGCCAGCCACGCCTGGCTGGCGCTGCTGGCCTACGCCACGCTGAGCATCGCCGCGCTGCTGGCGATCATGCTGTGGCTGCAGGAACGCGCCCTGCGCCGCCGCGAGTTCCGGCCGTGGCTGCGCGCCCTGCCGCCGCTGGCCGATCTGGAATCGCTGCTGTTCCGGGTGATCACCGTCGGCTTCGCGCTGCTGACCTTGACCCTGGTCACCGGCGTGCTGTTCGTCGACGACCTGCTGGCGCAGAAGCTGGTGCACAAGACGGTGCTGAGCGTGCTGTCGTGGATCGTGTTCGGCGTGCTGCTGATCGGCCGTCGCCGCTACGGCTGGCGCGGCATGAAGGCGGTGCACTGGACGCTGGCGGCAATGCTGTTGCTGCTGCTGGCCTTCTTCGGCAGCCAGTTCGCGATCGAACTGGTGTTCGGGCATTCGCGATAGCGGTGTGCCGGCCAACGGTCGGCACCCACCCTGGTAGTGCCGGCCGCTGGCCGGCAACAGGACCGCACCCTGCGTGGATGCCGCAGACGGTCAAGGCAGCGGCTGGGCCAGGATCTTCCGTACCGAGCGACCGCTGTTGGTAATGATGTCATCCACCTGCCAGCAGCCCTGCCCCTGGCGCACCATCGGCAACCGGGTCACGTAGGCCTTCTTCCATACCGAATAGCGCATCTCGACCTGGCCGGACGTCGCCGAGACCTCTTTCCAGATGTAGCGCACCGGACTCTCGATGTCGCCATCCTGCGCATCCAGCCACGGGTCCGAATCGATGGTGCAGATGCCTTCCTCACGCACCTGGCAGGCGCGCTCGCCACGCAGGGCCTTGCCGAAGGCCGGGCTGACCAGCGCCGGCGGCGGTTCCAGCAGATCGCCATTGCCGGTGGTTGCCTCGTAGAAGGCACGGGCGACAGCCACTGGTTCCTGGCAGGCCGGTGCGGCCTGCACGGTGGGGGCCAGCAGCAGCCCGGCGATCATGAACATCCCTGTCTTTCGCATGTATTTCTCCTTGAGGTAGTGCCGGCCGCTGGCCGGCAACACAGGATATCCCGGCGCTGCCGGCCAGCGGCCGGCACTACCCGATACCAGGCTTACAAGCCGTAACGCTCGATCACGTCCAGGTGCGGCTGGCGATCCTGGTCGCAGGCTTCGGCCAGCCGCAGCCAGCAATGCGGATGCTGCCACTTCGCGGTTTCCTGCTGCAGGAAGCGGTGCAGCGCCAGCGGTGCATGGTCCTGCGGCTGGGCGACGGTGAACAGCAGGCCCGGCAGCGTGCCCTCCTCCTCGTCCGGATCGGTCACGGTGTAGTCCGGGCGGCTGTGCGACCACACCTGCCAGCCCTGCGCCTCGGCCGCTGCGACAAAGGCATTCCACGCGTCTTCGCCCGGGTGCGCGCCGTCGATCAGCCAGCTGCGGGCGAAGCCGCCGCGCTCCAGGACATGCACCTGCGCATAGGTCGGGATGAAATGCTCGCGCGCTTCCTCCTCCTCCGGCGCCGGGTGCACCAGCGCAGCATCGAACACCACCCAGTCGCCCACCTGCTGGGCACGGTTGGCCGGTGCGTTCTCGACGATACGTGCGGTGACCGGGCCACTGCGGCGCGCGTAGTACTCCATCGGCTCGCCGTTATCTTCGCTGCGGATGATCACCCAGCCCCACGGCTCCTCGACCACGCCGTCCTGGCTGGACAGCTCCATGCCGATCGCCGCCGCCGAGCGGCGCACCGCATCCCAGTCGCGTGCCGCGCTGGCCGCGCTCATGTGGTCCCAGTGTGCGGCGTTGGGTTCTTCCAGCAGCTCCACCAGCTGCGCATAGCAGGCCTGCGCCTCGCTGAAGCGACCGGTTTCCATGTACATCCGCGCCAGCGTACCGCGTGCGCCATGCGAGCCCGGCGAGGCCGCCAGCAGCGCCTGCGCGGCCTGCTCCAGTGCCGGCCAGTCGGACACGCGACGGGCGCGCTGCACCTCGCACCAGTGCGCGAACACCGGCACGCTGCCGCGATAGGCATCAGCCAGCTGGCGCAGGCCTTCGTCGTCGCCCTGCTCGGTCAGCCAGCGCATCAGCGTGTAGGCGGCCGGGCCATCATCCTGCGTGTGTGCGCGCACGAAGCGCCACAGCAATGCGCGCGCTTCCGTCTGCGCCCCACAGGCGCTCAGCGCGGAGGCAGCCATCTCGGCCAGCGCCTCGTCATCTGGCAGCTGCGCCTGTGCCTGCAGCAGCCACTGCGCCTCACCTTCGGGATCGCGCGACTGGTTCTGCTCTCCCTGCTCGTTCAGCCAAACCAGTAGTTCAGCGGCCGGCACCGGCAACGGCGCCACATCCGGCAATGCATCGATGCGTGCCGCCAGGCCGGCCACCAGCGCAGCCGCCCCACGGTCCTGGCGCAGCTGTGCCAGATGGGTACGCGCCAGTTCCAGCTGGCGCAGCGCCACCCAGCGTGCGCCACGCTGCAGGGCCAGCTCCAGGCTCAGCGCAGCGACTTCGATCAGCAGGCGGTGCGAGCCAACCTCGGCAAAGTGTTCGATGATGGTGTTGAAGCGCGTACCCAGGTCCCAGGTATTGCGTGCGGGATCACGCCGGCACAGCGCTGCGGCGGTGTTCGCCCACAGCCGCCAGTAGGTAGGCGTCAGCTCGCTCCACGGCACCAGCTGCTGCAAGGCCTCTTCGTCGCGGTCCAGCTGCGCAAGCGCCCACGCCTTGGACAGGCGGCGCGGCACCGTGCAGTTGGCCGGCTCGTACTCGCCGGACGCGGCCACTTCGGCCTCGCGCTTCTCGATCAGCAGCAGCGCTTCTTCGGCGCGGCCCATGCCCAGCAGGATCTTGATCTGCATCTCCGGGAAGCTGTCGAACACTTCCTTGCCGCAGGCTTCGATCGCATCCGACTGCACCTGCAGGTAGTCCAGCGCGTCCTGGCCGCGGCCATCATCAAGCAGTGCATCGGCCTTCTCGCAACTCAGGCACTGGAAGCAGGCCCAGCTCGGGTCGATGCGACCCAGTGTTTCATCGCACACCTCGATACGCTCCGGCACCCAGCCGGGGCCATCGATGTTGCCGTAGCAGGCGGCAAGATCCTGGGTCACGCAGATCGACTGCGGGCACTCCAGGGTGTCCTCGCGATGCGCACGCTCGAACAGCGCCACGGCTTCGCCCAGCGCGCTCTCGCCTTCGACGCGGTTGCCGACGCGGTTGCGCAGCGCCCAGTGACCGACGTAGACGTCGACCCACGGGTTGTCCAGCGCCTTGCCCAGCGCTCGCGCTTCGGGCAGCAGCGCGTCAACGCGGTCGACACGCAGTTCGCTCACCTCGTCGGCGAGGCGGTTCAGCAGGTGCGCATTCTGCGCCTGGCCGGCCTGGCGCAGGTCACCCTGCAGTTTTTCGACCCAGTTCCAGATGTCCATGGGGTAAGTACTCCTGTCTAGCGAAGGCTGGATGAGAGGATGCGGTGCTCAGCGCAGCATCTGCTGCAGGGCACCGGCGATATCGGTGAAGGCGCCGTTGAGATCCGGGCCGGGCGTGGCGGTCGCGCGGGCCAGTGGACGGCCCTGCGCGGCGACGATGATCTTCAGTGAGCGCAGCAGGCGCGCTGCGGCTTCGGCCTGCGGGTGGCCGTCGCGCTGGGCGCGCAGCAGCGCCTGCACCGCCGGGTTGTCGAGGTTGAGGTACAGCCGCGATGGCGCACGCGATTCGATGCGCGCAGTGAACTGACGCGCCAGGCGCAGCGCCGCCATTGAAACGCGCTTGTCGTTCTCATCGTCTTCCAGGCGCTGCTTCAGCTCGGCTTCGCGGTCGGGCACCACCACCACCGGCAGCGACTCGGGACTGAAGCGTGCCGGCAGCAATTGTTCGCCGTCACCCAGCTGCTCGCGCAGCCATGCCAGCTGCGCCTCGTCGAGGCTGTCATCGCTGCGGAACAGCGCGCGGTTGCCCTGCTCGGTGCCGAGCTCGACCAGACGCAGTCCCTTGGCCTGGGCCCAGCGGCGCAGGAACGGCACTACTGCATAGCGATGGCCATGCGCGACCGGCACGCCCATCGCGCGGAACAGCATTTCCTCGAAGCCGCCACCGTTGTCGAGGATCACATGCACGGCACCGCGTGCGGGCAGCGCACTGGCAGGCAGATCGCCCTGCGAGGTCGGCACGCGCACGTGCTCCAGCAACAAGTCGAACAGGCGGTCATCGCACAGCGCCGCGCCCAGCAGCGCCTCGTTGTGGCGGCTCAATACACGTCGCCACGCTTCCGGCTGCTGCCGCGCGACGTCGGCCAGGCCATCAATCAGCGCCTCCAGCAACGCATGCTGCACGGCGCGGTACTGGTCGTCGCGCTGCAGGTCTTCGCGGCTGGCGGTAGGCGTGAGCCGCGAGGATTCGATCACCCCGCCGATGAAGCCCGCCCACGGCGGCAGCAGGTCACGCGCATCGTCGTCCAGCAGCATGCCGCGCACGAACACCGACAGGTTGCGGTTGTCACTGGTGCCGTAGGTGGCACCGTCCTGCACCCACAGCAGGCCGGTGGCATCGCTGTTGCCATCGGCACGCAGCGGCACGGTGACGATCGGCTCGAAATCATGTTCGAAACGCGCCGCGAACTGCAGCGCCTGGCGACGCGCCTGCACCGGATGCAGGGCCACATCGCCCTGGCCGCGCCACGGCGGCGGCTCGGGGTTGAGCGCCTCGCCTGCAGCACCGATGAAGATCGGCTCGGACAGCAGCGCGCAGTAGCGACCCAGCACTTCGTGCAGGCGCGCCTCGTTGGCCAGCGGCAGGAAGTCCGGATGCAGCTCCAGTTCCACCTCGGTGCCGACCGCGCGTGCCGGCACTTCGCTGACGGTGTACTGCTCGGCGTTGCTGGACACGTACAGATGGCCCAGTTCCGGCGTCTGGTACGAGGTGGTGCGCACGCTGACCCGGCGCGCCAGCACGAAGGCCGACAGGAAGCCGAGGCCGAACATGCCGATCAGGCCCTCATCGTCCTCGCCGCCCTGGCGCAGGCCGCGGGTGTAGCCGACGCCGACGGTCGCCAGGTAGTCATGGATCTCCTGGCGGGTCAGGCCGGCACCGGTATCGATGATGCGCAGCACGCCGGCAGCGGCATCGACCTGCACCGAAATGCGCGAAGGTACCTCGATGCCGGGCTGTTCGATGCGGCGGCGGATGATCGAGTCGTGCGCGTTCTGCACCAGCTCACGCAGCGCCACCACCGGGGTGGAATACAGGTGCTTGCCCAGCACCGTCATCAGTCCATTGAGATCGACCCCGGCACGACGGATTTCGGCGTTGGGGGCGGTGAGCGCGGTGTCCTGCATGTAATCGTTTACTCCTGGGCACGGAAAGACGCCAGAGGGCGTCTTCGTCGAGCGGGAAAAACTAGCACAGGGAGGCTGACCGTTACCGTGTCGGCCGCCGTATTCCACGTGCGCTGTGGTGACGCCGGGCCATGCCCGACGCGATCACGCCGCGTCGATAGCCTCGGACAGGCGCTCCACCGCGATCACTTCCATACCCTTCACCGAGCCGCCCTTGGGCGCATTGGCCTTGGGCACGATGGCGCGCTTGAAACCATGGGTGGCGGCCTCGCGCAGGCGGTCTTCGCCATTGGGTACCGGTCGGATCTCGCCGGACAGGCCAACCTCGCCAAACGCAATCGTCTTTTCCGCCAGCGGCCGGTCCTGCAGCGAGGACAGCACCGCCAGCAGCACCGGCAGGTCGGCAGCGGTCTCCTGCACGCGGATGCCACCGACCACGTTGACGAACACGTCCTGGTCGCCGACCAGCACGCCGCCGTGGCGATGCAGCACCGCCAGCAGCATGGCCAGGCGGTTCTGCTCCAGGCCGACCGCGACACGGCGCGGGTTCGACAGCGGCGACGCATCGACCAGTGCCTGCACTTCCACCAGCAGCGGCCGGGTACCCTCGCGCGTGACCATCACGCAGCTGCCCGGTTGGTGGGTGCTGCCGCCGGACAGGAAGATCGCCGACGGATTGGAGACTTCCTTCAGGCCCTTGTCGCCCATCGCGAACACGCCCAGCTCGTTGACCGCACCGAAGCGGTTCTTGAACGCGCGCAGCAGGCGGAAGCGGCTGCCACTCTCGCCTTCGAAGTACAGCACCGCATCGACCATGTGTTCGAGCACGCGCGGGCCGGCGATACCGCCCTCCTTGGTCACGTGGCCGACCAGGAACACGGCGGTGCCGGTCTCCTTGGCGAAACGCACCAGCCGCGCCGCGCTCTCGCGCACCTGGCTGACCGAGCCGGGTGCGGCGGTCAGGCTCTCGGTCCACAGGGTCTGTACGGAGTCGGCCACGATCAGCCGCGGGCCGGCCTTGGACGCATGCTGCAGGATCGACTCGACGCCGGTCTCGGCCAGCGCGTTGACACCATCCAGCGGCAATTCCAGCCGGTGTGCGCGGCCGGCCACCTGGGCCAGCGACTCCTCGCCCGTGACGTACAGCACCGGCAGCTCGGCCGCCATCTTCGCCACCGCCTGCAGCAGCAGGGTCGACTTGCCGATGCCCGGGTCGCCACCAACCAGTACCACCGCGCCCTCGACCAGGCCACCGCCCAGCACGCGATCGAACTCGCCGATGCCGGTCGAGACACGGCGATGCTCGGTCTGCTCCACGTCCTTCAGGGCGGTGATCTTCGGCGGGTCGATCTTGCCGGCCCAGCCGGCCCGGCGCGACGCGGGCGCCTTGGCCGCCGCCGCGCTCTCCAGCACGATTTCCGACAGCGAGTTCCAGGCGTTGCACTCGGTGCACTGGCCCTGCCACTTGCTGAATTCGGCGCCGCATTCATTGCAGACGTAGGCGGTGCGGGCTTTTGCCATCGGATGATTTCCAGCAACGGGAACAGGCGTGGCAGGATAGCCGAGCCGGGTCGCAGGTGCTGCGACCGCTCAAGTCCCGCCCACCCGCGCCGATAGCTGTCGCGGGCGTGCGCCTTGCGGGCACCCCTCCCTCCCCCTCTGGATTCAACATGACTGGCAGTTACAGTCAGAGCCTGGTCGCCATCTCCCTGCTGGTGGCCATTCTTGCTTCGTACACGGCGCTGGACATGGCCGGCCGCCTGGCCACGGCCGAGGGCCGCGTGGCGCGCTGGTGGCTGGCCGGCGGCGCGGCGGCGATGGGCCTGGGTATCTGGTCGATGCATTTCATCGGCATGCTGGCCTTCGACCTGCCGATCCCGGTCGGCTACGACCTCGGCATCACCCTGTATTCGCTTGCAGTGTCGATCGGCGCTTCGGCCTATGCGCTGTGGCTGGTGTCACGACCCAGCCTGCCCTGGCGACGACTGCTGGCCGGCGCCGTGCTGATGGGCCTGGGCATTGCCACCATGCACTACCTCGGCATGGCCGCGATGCGCATGCAGCCGGGTATCGACTATCACCCGGGCTGGTTCGCCGCCTCCATTGCAGTAGCCATCGGTGCCGCCGGCGCGGCGCTGTGGATCGCCTTCCGCCTGCGTACCGAGCAGCGCCACACCATGCGCCTGCGCGCACTGGCCTCGCTGGTGATGGGCCTGGCCATCGTTGGCATGCATTACACCGGCATGGCCGCCGCACGCTTCCCCGAAGGCAGCATCTGCGGCGCGGTCGGCAGCGGCGGCATCGACACGCGCTGGCTGGCAGTGCTGGTGATCGTCACCACGGTGGCGACCCTGGGCATCGCCCTGGTCGCCTCGCTGTTCGACCGGCAGATGCGCGTGCGCACCGGGCTGCTGGCCGATTCACTGGCGCACGCCAACGACAGGCTGATCCAGGCCGCCCTGCACGACCCGCTGACCCAGCTGCCCAACCGCATGCTGCTGCAGGACCGCATCGAGCAGGCCATCGAGAAGGCGCGGCGGCGCAACCAGGCGGTGGCGGTGATGTTCTGCGACCTGGATGGCTTCAAGGCGATCAATGATGCGTACGGACACCAGCTGGGAGATCGCCTGCTGGTGGCGGTGGCGCAGCGTATCGGCGGCCTGCTGCGGCCACAGGACACCTTCGCCCGCCTCGGCGGCGACGAGTTCGTGATCGTGCTGGCCATCGATGTTCCCGACGATGCAGTGGTGGTCGCCGAGCGGATCATCGCGGCGGCGGGCGAACCGTTCCTGCTGGATTCAGCCGAGCTGCAGGTCAGCGCCAGCCTGGGCATCGCCCTGTATCCGGCTGATGCCGGCAACGAGCGCGAGCTGATGGCACACGCCGATGCGGCGATGTACCACACCAAGGAGACCGGCCGGAACGGCTATACGTTCTTCACCCCCTCGATGCAGCTCAGTGCCAACCGCCAGCTGCGCCTGCTGCAGGACCTGCGCAAGGCCATCGCCCGCGACGAGCTGGTGCTGCACTACCAGCCCAAGTTCCCTGCCGCCGGCGCACCGGCCACCGGCGCCGAAGCGCTGCTGCGCTGGCAGCATCCCGAGCTGGGCCTGCTGGCGCCGGATATGTTCATTCCCATCGCCGAACGCAGCGGTCTGATCCTGCCGATCGGTGACTGGGTACTGGACCGTGCCTGTGCACAGCTGCGTGCATGGCACGAGGCCGGGCATACCGGATGGTCGATGGCGGTGAACCTGTCGCCCTTGCAGTTCTCCTCGCCGGCCCTGCTGGACAGCGTGCGCGAGGTGCTGCAGCGGCACCGGATCGAGCCGGCGCGGTTGACCCTGGAGATCACCGAGACCACGGCGATGAAGGATGTCGACGCCAGCCTGGCGATTCTCAACGACCTGACCGCGATGGGCGTCCATATCGCCATCGACGATTTCGGCACCGGCTATTCCAGCCTGCTGTACCTGAAGCGGATGCCGGCCACCGAACTAAAGATCGACCGCGCGTTCGTGCACGATCTGGAATGCAATGAAGAGGATGCCGCCATCGTCTCGTCGATCATCGCGCTGGGCCGCACCCTGCAGCTGCAGGTGGTGGCCGAAGGCGTGGAGACGCAGGCGCAGCGCGAATACCTGAGCGAACTGGGCTGCGACCAGCTGCAGGGCTATCACCTGGGCCGACCGATGGACGCCGAGGAATTCCTGCGCCGGGTGGGGTGAGACCCCATCCGCGCATGGCGTGGATCTCCTGGTAGCGCCGGCCGCTGGCCGGCTTCCCGCAACTGCCGGCCAGCGGCCGGCACTACCCCCCTTTGTGCCGGCCATGCCAGGTGGGATGAGGCCGATGGCTTTGGGGTCGGATCCCTTGCTGCAGGCAAGGACTCTGACCCCATCCACGCATGGCGTGGATCCTGGTAGAGCCGGCCGCTGGCCGGCTTCCCGTAATTGCCGGCCAGCGGCCGGCACTACCACGCTGTGCCGGCCATGCCGGGTGGGATGAGGCCGATGGCTTTGGGGTCGGATCCCTTGCTGCAGGCAAGGGCTCTGACCCCATCCCCGTACAGCGTGGATCTCCTGGTAGAGCCGGCCGCTGGCCGGCTTCCCGCAATTGCCGGCCAGCGGCCGGCACTACCACCGCGCGTGCCATTCCCGGTGGGCGCGACAAACAAAAAGGCCGCCCGAGGGCGGCCTTTCTGCGTGGCAACGTCGCGCGGACGTCAGTGCATCATGTGCACGTTCATGTTGTGCATGACCCACAGGGTACCGACCACGATGATGCCGATCACCACCACGGTGAAGGCCGCAGCGTTGACGTTCCAGCGGCTTTCCGAAGAACGGTCCAAGTGCAGGAAGAACACCAGGTGGACCAGCATCTGCAGCACTGCCGTGATCGCGATCACCACACCGTTGACGGTGCGCGAGAAATCACCCGACATCACCATCCAGAACGGGATGACGGTCAGCACCACCGCCAGCACGAAGCCGATCAGGTACGACTTCACGGTGCCATGGCTTTCGCCGCCGGTGCCGTGGTCGTGTGCATGGTTGTCATGTGCCATTACAGCGCTCCATTGAGGTAGACGACGGAGAACACGCCGATCCAGATCAGGTCCAGGAAGTGCCAGAACAGGCTCAGGCACGCCATGCGGGTCTTGTTGGTCGGGGTCAGGCCGTACTTCTTCAGCTGCACGAACATCACCAGCAGCCACAGCAGGCCGGCGCTGACGTGCAGGCCGTGGGTACCGACCAGGGCGAAGAACGCCGACAGGAAGGCACTGCGGTCCGGACCGTAGCCCTGATGGATCAGGTGCTGGAACTCCCACACTTCCATGCACATGAAGCCGAAGCCCAGCAGCCAGGTGATGCCCAGCCACAGGTACATCTGGCCCATCTGCTTGCGGTGCATGGCAATCATGCCCAGGCCGAAGGTCAGCGAGGAGGTCAGCAGCAGCGCGGTTTCCCATGCAACGAACGGCAGTTCGAACAGGTCCTTCGCGGTCGGGCCACCATCGGTACCGCCGGCCAGCACCACGTAGGTGGCGAACAGCGAGGCGAAGATGAGGCAGTCGCTCATCAGGTACACCCAGAAACCGAAGACGGTGTTGCCGCCGGTGTCGTGGTGCTCGTGGTCGTCATGGCCATGGGCCGCCGCATGCGCGGCGTGCCCGTGGCTCAGGGTCGAGGTATTGGTGCTCATGCCTTCAGCTCCGACTTCACCAGGCCCTGGGCTTCCAGGTGCTTGCGGTGTTCGTTCTCGATGCGTTCCACCTCGGCGGCCGGGACCCAGTAATCCACGTCCTGGTCGAAGGTGCGGTAGATGAACGTGGCGATCATGCCGACGAAGCCGACGATGGCCAGCCACCAGATGTGCCAGATCATCGCGAAGCCGAACACCAGGCTGAAGGCACCGATGACAACGCCCGTGCCGGTGTTGCGCGGCATGTGGATGTCGGTGTACTTGGCCGGCTTCGGCCAGGCTTCACCACGCTGCTTGCGCTCCCAGAAATCGTCCAGTTCGGTGACTTCCGGCAGGGTGCCGAAGTTGTAGAAGGCCGGCGGCGAAGAGGTTTCCCACTCCAGCGTACGCGCATCCCACGGGTCGCCGGTCAGGTCGACGGTCTTCTTGCGGTCACGGATCGACACGGCCACCTGGATGATCTGGCACAGGATGCCGGCGCCGACGATGAAGGCACCTGCAGCTGCGATCAGCAGCAGCGGCTCATAGGCCGGGTTGACCGTGCTCTGCAGGCGACGGGTCATGCCCATGAAGCCCAGCACGTACATCGGCATGAAGGTCACGTAGAAGCCGATGAACCAGCACCAGAACGCGCACTTGCCCCAGAACTCGTTGAGGCGGAAGCCGAACATCTTCGGCCACCAGTAGGTGATGCCGGCGAACATGCCGAACACCACGCCGCCGATGATGACGTTGTGGAAGTGGGCGATCAGGAACAGGCTGTTGTGCAGCACGAAGTCGATGGCCGGGATCGCCAGCATCACGCCGGTCATGCCGCCGATGACGAAGGTGACCATGAAGCCGATCGTCCACAGCACCGGGGTGGTGAAGTGCACGCGACCGCGGAACATGGTGAACAACCAGTTGAAGATCTTCACGCCGGTCGGGATCGAGATGATCATCGTCGTGATGCCGAAGAAGGCATTGACGTTGGCACCCGAGCCCATGGTGAAGAAGTGGTGCAGCCACACGATGAACGACAGCACGCCGATGCAGGCGGTGGCATAGACCATGCCCTTGTAGCCGAACAGCGCCTTGCGCGAGAAGGTCGCGATGACTTCGGAGAACACACCGAACGCCGGCAGGACCAGGATGTACACCTCCGGGTGACCCCAGATCCAGATCAGGTTGATGTACAGCATGGCGTTGCCGCCACCGTCATTGGTGAAGAAGTGCGTACCCAGGTAACGGTCCAGGGTCAGCAGCACCAGGGTGATGGTCAGCACCGGGAAGGCAGCGACGATCAGCACGTTGGTCACCAGGGCGGTCCAGGTGAACACCGGCATCTGCATCAGCTTCATGCTGGGGGTACGCATCTTCAGGATGGTGATGAAGAAGTTGATACCGCTCAGCGTGGTACCCAGGCCTGCGACCTGTAGACCCCAGATGTAGTAGTCCATGCCTACGCTTGGACTGTATTCGATGCCCGACAACGGCGGGAACGCCAGCCAGCCGGTGGCAGCGAACTCACCGATCCACAGCGACAGCATGATCAGCACCGCGCCGGACACGAACAGCCAGAAGCTGAGCGAGTTGACGAACGGGAACGCGACGTCGCGCGCACCGATCTGCAGCGGCACGGCCAGGTTCATCAGGCCGGTGATCAGCGGCATCGCCACGAAGAAGATCATGATCACGCCGTGGGCGGTGAAGATCTGGTCGTAGTGGTGCGGCGGCAGGTAACCCTCGGACCCACCGACGGCGAGCGCCTGCTGGGTACGCATCATGATGGCGTCGGAGAAACCGCGCAGCAGCATGACGAAGGCGACGATGAGGTACATCACGCCGATCTTCTTGTGATCCACCGAAGTGAACCACTCCTTCCACAGATAGCCCCACAGCTTGAACTTGGTGATCAGGGCCATGACGCCCAGGCCACCCAGCACCGCGCCGACCAAGGTGGTCAGCACGATCGGATCGTGGGGGATCGACTCAATTGAGAGTTTTCCCAACATGTTCATTCTCCCGAACCCGCATGGCCAGCATGGCCAGCGTGTTCGTGTTCGGTGGCATCCAGGTTTTCACCCGATTCCTTGGAATCATGCGCGTCACTGGGGGCATGCCCCTCGTGCGCTTCATGGCTGGCGGCATCGGCAGCGGCGGCACCGGCGTGCGAGTGCTTCATGCCGTAATGCTTGTTGTCGCCCATGTGCTTGGCGATGACCCAGTCGAACAGGCCTTCTTCGGTCTTGCCGAAGTAGGTGACCGGATACCACTCGGCGTTGCGTGCTTCACCCAGGGCCTTGAACGAGGCCTTGTCCAGGGTCTGCTCGCCGGCGCGGACCTGGTCCAGCCACTGGCGGTATTCGGCATCGGTGACCGAGTAGGCGGTGAAGTGCATCTTGGCGAAGCCTGCGCCACTGTAGTGCGAGGACATGCCCGGGAATTCACCGGTCTCGTTGGCGATCAGGTGGAGCTTGGTCTCCATCGCAGCCATCGAGTAGATCATGCTGCCCAGGTGCGGGATGAAGAAGGCATTCATCACCGAATCGGACGTGATCTTGAAGTTCAGCGGCGTGTTGACCGGGAACTTGATTTCGTTGACGACCGCCACCTTCTCTTCCGGATAGATGAACAGCCACTTCCAGTCCAGCGAGATCGCCTCGATGGTGACCGGCTTGACGTCCGATTCCAGCGGACGATACGGGTCCAGCGCGTGCGACGAACGCCAGGTCAGGACCGCCAGCACCAGCACGATCATGCAGGGAATGGACCACACCACCACCTCGATCGCCGTCGAGTGGGACCACTTCGGCTCGTAACGGGCCTTGGTGTTGGAGGCGCGATACTTCCACGCGAAGGTCAGGGTCATGATGATGACCGGGATGACGACCAGCAGCATGAGCACGGTGGCCGTGATCAGCAGGGTCTTCTCATCCTGGCCGATCTGGCCCTTCGGACTGAGGATGGCCACGGCATCGCAGCCGGTGAGCATCACCAGCAACGACAGCAGCAGGCCCGGGCGCAACCAGCGCCCAAGGGTTTTCAACGGAATCATCGGTCGATCCAATTGCGAGGGAATGCCGTTCCCCGTCCTGCCTGTTCCGGCCAAAGCCGGTCCCACCGGTCCGGAAGACAGGTAGGGAGGTGGGTCGAGTCAGCCTTTCAATTTTAGGCCGTCACCCACCATTTAAGAAAGGCATTGACATTGATCGAGCGCAGGAAAGGCCCGATTCTGGCTGCGACACGTTGTCGCACCGCGCGGGCGCGGCGGGCAGGACGCACGGGGGCGGCATCCTAGCATCGGGCGATGGCGGCTGCTCCGCCCGTGTTCGGCAAAGTCATCTGAACCTGTTCAGGCGTGCTGGCGGGTGCCCGGCGTGGGATGCTCGGCGCAGGAGGAAGGCCCGTGGACAAGATCGACTTCAAGAAGCGCGATCGCGCGTTGTACCTGCCCCCGGCGGGCCGGTTCGTGACGGTAGACGTACCGCCCCTGCCCTACCTGATGGTCGACGGCCACGGTGATCCGAATACCGCCCCCGCGTATGTGCAGGCGGTGCAGTGGCTGTACGCGGTGAGCTATGCACTGAAGTTCGCGCTGAAGTCCGGGGGCCAGGACTACGTGGTGCCACCGCTGGAAGCCCTGTGGACCGCCGAGGATCCGTCGAGCTTTGTCGCACGCCGCAAGGATGAGTGGAGGTGGACGGTGATGATCCGTACGCCGGACGGGATCAGTCCAGCGCAGTTGGAGGCTGCCATCGCCAAGTCGGCGAAGAAACTGGGCGAGGTCCCGGCCAGCCTTCGCCATGAAATTCTTGAAGAAGGCCTCTGCCTGCAGACCTTGCACGTGGGCGCCTACGACGACGAAGGCCCCACCCTGGCGCATCTGCATGACGAGCTGATGCCCGCACTGGGATACACCTTTGCCGGCCCCCATCATGAGATCTACCTGAGCGACCCGCGCAGGACCGACGCGGCGCGGTTGAAAACCGTGCTGCGGCAGCCGGTGCGGCCAATTGAGCCTGATGAGGACTCCTCCACGTGACACAAGGAACGCCATGCGCCTGATCAGCCGGCTGCTGCACTGGACCACCCTGCCCGCCGGGCGCCGCCTGTTGGTCGTGCTGGGTGCTGCGCTGGTGATCGTGCTGGCCTGCAACCCGGCGCTGTTGCCGTTGCTGCCGGTGGTGGACGCGCTCGGGCTGGACGTGCTGGTGCTGTTGCTGGGTGCACAGGTGGTGGCGGTACTGCCTTGGGTGCGGGAGCGGACCGTGCGCGGGACCAGGGTGCTTACACGCCTGATGATGGGCGCATTGGCGGGAGCGGCAGGTGGCTATCTCCGGCAGCTCGCGTGGTGGCTGGCACGGGGTGCGGAGATCGTTGGACGTGAATGAAGCTGTGTTTGCATCGGTGACGTCGCCGACCGACCTTTCCCTTGGGCAGAAACAGAAAGCCCCGGCAAAGGCCAGGGCTTTCTGTTGATGCAACTGCTCGTCTTGCGTGGAGTGCGTCTAGAACGCGGTCGGACCGATTTGGATCACACCATCATGGGTCAATGCGAGACGGATCCTGGTTCTGCCACCCGCCGTGACCACGTGGGAAATTTCGCGCCTGTGCGCCGATTCATCCCCCCACGAACAGAGACCTTTACCCGCGAAACTTGCGCTGACAATGCGATTGCCGGCAGGCACAGACAGCGAGACAGACTCTCCCCGCTGCAGATGGGCTGCCAGGGTGCCGTCGATATACAGTGCAAGTGGGCATGCCCCACCAACCGCGCCGACGTCCCGCGTAAAGATTACCTGTCCGGAAGCACTGTCCCCAATCCCATTGAAGGCGAAAATCCGCTCGGCAGGCACAGGTTGCGCCTGTTCGGAGCTGATCTGGCGGGTTGCACAGCCGGCGAGAACGACGCACGCCATCAGGCTCACCACGATCTTCTTCATGACATCCCCTGTTGGTTGAAACTGACTTGCCCCGTCCAGCGCCGCAAGCAACCCACCTCGGCAATGGGGATGACCCCGACCGGCAGGTACATGCCTGCAGTTCCATCGGACGCTTCCGCCGGGGTCGGGCCGCGCCAGCACAGCCCAAAACGAAAAGCCCCGACCAAGGCCGGGGCTTTTCATTACAACTGGTGCCGGAAACAGGAGTCGAACCTGCGACCTACGCATTACGAATGCGCCGCTCTACCAACTGAGCTATTCCGGCGGAGCCCGCGATTTTACGGGCTGGGCGCCCCGGCGGTCAATCCACCCGGCTCAGCCCGCCTCCACCCGGTTCGCACACAGCCGCCCCTCGGCGAAATCCTGCAGGTTCCCCAGCGTGATCGCCGAGATCTCCTGCAGCGCCTCCACGGTGAAGAAGCCCTGGTGGCCGGTCACCAGCACGTTGGGGAAGGTCATCAGGCGCTGGAAGGCCTCGTCGTCGATGATCTCGCCGGACAGGTCCTGGAAGAACAGCGCGCTTTCCTGCTCGTACACGTCGATGGCCAGATGACCCAGCCGGCGCGACTTCAGCGCGCGGATCACCGCATGGGTATCGACCAGTGCGCCGCGCGACGTATTGACCAGCATCGCGCCCGGCTTCATCCGCGCCAGCGACGCATCATTGATCAGGTGATGAGTCTCAGGCGTCAGCGGGCAATGCAGCGACACGATGTCGGCACGCGCCAGCAGTTCATCCAGCCCGGCCATTTCGCCGATACCGCCGAACGCGGGTGACGGATAAGGATCGTGCCCCAGCACGGTGCAGCCCATGCCGTTGAAGATGCGCGCGGTGGCCAGCCCGATCTTGCCGGTACCCACAATGCCAACCGTGCGGCCATGCAAGGTGCGTCCGAGCAGGCCATCGAGCATGAAGTTGCCCTCGCGCACGCGGTTGTAGGCGCGATGAGTCTGCCGGTTGAGGGTCATCACCAGCGCCAACGCATGCTCGGCCACCGCCTCCGGGGAATAGGCCGGTACGCGTGCGACGAACAGATCCAGCGCTTTCGCGGCTGCCAGGTCCACATTGTTGAAGCCGGCACAGCGCAGCAGTACGGCCCGCACGCCCATCGCATGCAGGGCGTGCAGCACCGGCGCATCCAGGCGGTCGTTGACGAACACGCATACGGCTGCGCAATCCTGCGCCAGCGCGGCCGTGTGCACGTCCAGCGCCACATCGAAGTACACGAACGCAAAGCCGTCCCCAGCCGCATCGCGCTGGTTCGCCTCATCAAGGAAACGACGGTCGTAGGGACGGGCACTGAAGACGGCGATCTGCATGGACGGGCCTGGGTGGAATGGCAGACCGACCATACCGCAGCAGCACCCGCGTTGGGATGGCACCGGCGATGCCGTCATCGCCGGTGCCGGGTGCCACTTAGAACTTGTAGCCCAGGCCCAGCATCACGCCGTTCTGGATCTGCCCGTCGCGGCGCTCACCCACGTAATCGGCCATGATCGACAGCCGCTCGCTGGCACGGCTGGTCACACCCAGGTTCCAGGCCAGCACCTGCTCGCCCACCGCCTGGCTGCTGGCGCCGAACACCAGATCCGGTGCCGCGGCGAAGCCGGTGCTGTAGCGGGCCTGCGAATCGCCCAGTTCCTTCTGCCAGACCACCCGCGCGCGCGGGGTGATGCGCTCGCCGTTGTTGCCTTCGAAGGTCTTGAACAGCTGCAGGCCCGCACCCACGCGGATGCTCTCCAGGCTGCCGCTGCGGCCAACCAGCGCACCGGCGCCCTGCCCTTCGTTGAAGCGGGTGGCCGAGGTGCGCGCGTAGTCCACCACCGGCAGCAACGGCTGGATCACCAGGCCCTTGCCGGTGGTGAAGGAGAACGCATGTTCCACCCGTGCGGAGATCGCATCGTTGCTGTACTTGGCGCGCAGCGGCTGCTGCAGGCCATCGATGCCGTTGATGCTGCGACGCGTATCGTGGCGCAGATCGGTGTAGCGCACGGCCGCCGACAGATAGCCGCGCGCGTACGTCGCGTCGAGGTAGCCGCCCACGTCCAGCGCACGCACGTCACCAGTGAAACCAGAGCCATCGCTGGCCTTGGTCGACATGTCCGCCGCGGCCACGCTGACGCCCAGGGTCACGCGGTCATCGGCCACGCGGGTATCGGCACCGACCACGATGCCACCGATGGTGTGGCTCAGGCCGGCCACGCCACCGTCGGCATCGAGGCGGCCATGGCTGGCGAAACCACGCGCCCAGATGCCATGGCTGCGTCCAGCATCACCGCTGCCCGCAACGCTGCCCGACGCCGGCTCGACCAGGTGCATCGCCAGCTGGTTGAACAGGCTGCCATGGCGCATGCCCGGCTGGGAGGAGACCGACTGTGCCACCTGCGAGGCCAGGCCATCGGCATCACCGCCGCTGCGCATGGCCGACTGGTGCTGCTGCACGACGTTGCCGATACTGCCCACCAGCGCGGTGTCGGCCAGTCGCAGGCTGGCGTGCGCATCACCGCGCAGGGCACCGGCCTGTTGTGCGATCACATCGCGGTCGGCGAACTGCAGTGCGCCCAGCAGCGATCTCAGTCCCTTGTCCTGGCGATCGGAGGCGGTCGCCAGCGCGCGGCCCAGGCCGTCGCCGGACGTACCGTTGGCAAACAGGCCCAGCTGGTCGAAGCCCGGGTTGGCGGTCAGCCACAGGCCATCGGCCGTCTGCTTCACGTTGAAGCTGAGCAGTGAATTGTGGCGCGGGCGGAACACTTCACCGGCAGTGATGCTGGCACTGTATCCGGCGTCCCCCAGCCGCACGACATCCTGGAAGCCCCCCTGGTAGATCGGCCCTTCCACCAGATCGCGGCGGTAGGCACTGGCATAGAAGCCCTGGGCCACATTCAACGCAAGGTGTGCGCCCTGCGCGATCACCAGCGCGCCCTCCTCGGTGCCGCCATCGTAGAAGCTGCCGACGCGCAGGCGGCCATTGCCGGTACCACCGGTTTCGGTAACATCGAACAACACCTGGCCGCCGGGCATGATGTTGACGTAGCCGTGGGTCACCAGGTCCCCACCGCGCGGCATCAGCGTGCCGAACACGCGCAGGCGGTTGAAGCCATCTTCGCGGTAGGACGGGCCGGTGCCATCCAGCAGCGCATCGCTGTCGGTGCCGACCGATGCGATATCACCGTGGCCGACCACGATGCTGCCCGGCATCACCCGCAGCTCGGGGGTGCGCAGCGCACCACCCTCCAGTGCGATGGTGCCGTTGTCCACCAGAATGAAATCGGCGCCGGTGGTTTCAGCGGTGCGCCAGGTGGCGCCATTGCTGACACGGATCACGCCGGCGGAGTTGGCCAGGGTCGAGGCATCCAGATCGGCCAGCCGCAGCTGGCCGCGCAGTTCATCCTGGAGGTCGGGGTCGGCGAGCAGCTGCTGCAACGACTGCGCGCCGATACCGTTCGCCCCCCGCGTGGAGAAGTTGTACAGGCTCACCGCATAGTTGATGTAGGTGCTGGCCCAGTCGGTGTTCCAGCGCGCGAAATCGTCGTCGACAAAGGCCTGCAGCTGGCGCGCGGTACGAAGGTAGCCCGGGTTGATGTCGCCGCTGACGTTGCTGGTGACACGAAGGGTGTCGCCCGGATCGCGATAGCCCGCCGTGTTGATGATGCTGTTGCTGCGGATGTCCTGGCCCGGGAATGACTCCAGCTTGCTCCCACTGCCATCCGGATCGAAGGTAACCGACGTACCCGTGGTACGCGCCGGGTCGCGGAATACCAGCAGGCCATTGGGCTGCACCACTTCATACATGGCCTTGTGCAACAGGCCCGCATCCATGCCGCCGCCGTAGTTGCCTGTGTAGATCTGGGTCATGCGCGCCGACGGCGCATAGGTGATCCTGCCACCACTGCTGGCGGCATGGATCTGCACCGAGTCGACCAGCGGCAGATCGCCGCCGAGGTAACGGTTGACGCCACCGGACTGCATGATCGAGCAGGACGAAATGCAATGGCCGGACACGATGGTGTCCAGGCCCTGGGTACGGATCACCGCCTGCAGCCACTCGCCGGCAATCAGCGCGCCACCGTTGGACGTTCGCAGCACGACTTCGCGGATCGGACGGCCTTCAGCCTGCGCCTTGGCCAGCAGTGCGGGCAGCGCCACCACATCGGCGACGGTGACGCCGCCGCTGAGGAAGACGCGATCGTCCTGCACGTGATAACTCATTGCCATGACGTCATCAGCTGCCGCGATGGCGCCAACGCCCATCAGCCCGGCCAGGGCCAGGCTCAACTTCGAATACTTCATGCGTTCTCTCTCTCCACCCGCAACACGCGGGTAGAACGATCAACGCCGCAGCGGGGCGATCTCCCCCAGTGGAACGGATCCTGAAAAATGAATACATTCACAATAAGAATCCGATCGATGCACACTCTTCCCCATCCGGTCATCGTCGCGTAAAACTCGATGACGCATTCGCCACCGACAGTCGAGGCCAGCCCTGTCCACCCCGTCTCCCCTGATCCATCGCGCGCCGGAGCCGCCCGCACCTGCGGATGCCTTCATCGCGTTCGTACGCGAAGAGCGCGCACCGCTGTGCGCGTTCCTGCGCACGCGGGGGGTCGGGCCTGAGGATGCGGAGGATATCGCGCAGGACTGCATGGAGCGGCTGATCCGCTATCGCGCACAGGGCCCGGACGAACTGCGCCTGCTGCTGTATCGTATCGCCCGCAACCGCCTGGCAGACCGCGGACGCTCGCCGCAGTCGCGGCCGCATCTGCCGCTGGCCGAACACGATGGCAGCGACGAACCGCCCAGTTCCTCGCCCGATCCATTGCGCCAGGCCGAGTCAGGGCAGATGCTGTCCCTGCTGCGGCAGGCCCTGTTCAAGCTGCCCGAACGCGCACGCGAGGTCTATCTGCTCAACCGCATCACCGGCATGAGCTACACGCAGATCGCGCGGCATTGTGGAATTACTGCCAAGACCGTGGAAAAACATATCGCCCGGGCCCTGCAGGGCCTGCGTCAGGAGTTGGGATCGGATCCGCTGCACAACGACAGGGACGGCCAATGAGTGGCACCCCGCACAGGAATGATGCACAGCTGTTTGAACGCGCCAGCGCCTGGGTAGCCCGCCTGGAAGCCCCGGACTGCACATCGGCCGAACGCGAAACGTTCGAGGACTGGCTGGCCGAAGATCCGGCCCACGTCAAAGCCTGGGTGCAGGCCGAAACCCTGTTCCAGCAGGGTGCGGAGCTTGCGGCTGACCCCTGGCTGCGCACCGCCGCGGCACGGGCGGCGCGTCCGCCGCGCCGGCGCTGGTTGCCGGGCGTGGCCGCTGCCGCCGGTGTCTGCATGGCGATCGGCATCGGCTGGATGGTTGCCGTCGACGGCAACCCGACGCCACAGGTCTACGCCAATGATTCGCACCAGGCACAGCAGCAGACGCTGGCCGATGGCAGCGTCGCCATGCTGGATGCCGGCACCACCCTCCGCGCCCGCTTCGGCTGGCGTCATCGTGATCTGGTGCTGGAGCGGGGTCGGCTGCAACTGCAGGTCGCTCCGTCGAACAAGGCGCTGCAGCTGCACGCCGGCGGCAGTACGATCCGCGACATCGGCACGACCTTCCAGGTGGAACGCCTGCGCGATGGTCTGGTCGAGGTCGCGCTGCTGGAAGGTGCCGTGGAAGTCAGCAACGGCGCAGCGCAGCACACGCTGGCACCCGGCCAACAGCTGCAGGTATTGCCCTCCGGCCGTATCCAGCCGGGCCCTGCCCTCTCGTCCAACGCAGCCGCTGAAGGCTGGCTGCGTGGGCAACTGGTGTTCGATGCCACGCCACTGTCGATCGTGGTCGAGCGCATGAACCGTTATGGCCGCACGCCACT
Source organism: Stenotrophomonas sp. STK17_22 (assembly GCF_051983905.1). Lineage (NCBI taxonomy): Bacteria > Pseudomonadati > Pseudomonadota > Gammaproteobacteria > Lysobacterales > Lysobacteraceae > Stenotrophomonas > Stenotrophomonas sp. STK17_22. Next base: position 1,309,622 of record NZ_CP197010.1, on the reverse strand, counting down.
GGTGATCGTCGATCCGGAGATCACCGACCTGGCGGTAAGCGGCACCTTCCGCGCCGGTGATGCACAGGAGCTGCTGTCGGCGCTGGAACTGGGTTGGTCCGTGGCTGGCCAGACGCGTCCGGATGGCGCGCTGGAACTGCGCCGCACCTACTGAGGAGACCGGCAGTGAAGGCAGGTCCGGGTGCGCTGCAGTGGGGGCTGCTCCGCGCCCTGCTATGCCTTGCACTGGGTGTTGCCGCACTACCGATGGCCGATGCCGGCGAGCCCGCCGGCACGCTGGAGATCGACGTGGGCGCCGGCCCACTGGTGCCGGCACTGCAGCAATGGGCCCGGCAGAGTGGCACCGCCCTGCTGTTCGACGCACGTGAACTGGATGATCTGCGCACCGGCGGCAGCCGTGACCAACGCGATACCGGGGCCTCCCTGAAGCAGCTGGTCGCCGGCCTGCCGGTCAACATCCTGCGCACTTCATCCGGTGCCTTTGTCGTGCGGCGCGTCCATCCCGAGCCCCCTGCCACGCCGCCGAAAGCGGTCGCAGCCCCGCGCCTGCCGCGCCCGGCTCCCAAGTCCGCCGACACGCCACACCAGGTGGAACTGGCGCCCATCCATGTCACCGGCAGCCGGCTGCCGCGCTCTTCGGTGCAGACCACACTGCCGGTCACCACCATCGATCGCGACGATATCCTGCGCAGCGGCTACGGCAATCTGTTCGACCTGCTGCGGCACCTGCCCGGCATGAACGGCCATCCGGCCATGAGCACCTCGCGCGGCGGCGATTCGCAGTACCTGCCGGTGGGCGCAGCGGCCACCACCAGTCTCGACGGCATGGGCCCGCGGGCGACGCTGTTCCTGGTCAACGGCCGGCGCCTGCCGCGCTATCCGATGGTGTCGCTGGAACAGGGTGGGCTCACCGACCTCGGCGGCATTCCGCTGAGCTTCGTCGACCGCATCGAACTGGTACGCGGTGGTGCCTCGGCCATCTATGGGGCCGACGCCATGTCCGGCGTGGTCAACATCATCCTGCGCGACCAGGCCGATGGGCCCGAAGCCATGCTGCAGACCGGGCTCAGCAGCCGCGGCGATGCGGGCCAGTACCGCCTGCAGGCCGCCACGGGCGGCGCGCGTGGCAACGGGGACCGCTGGTTTGCCGGACTCGATCTGCACCGTGTCGAACATGTCGCCGGTGACCAGCGTGACTGGCACGCGGAAACCTCGCTGTATCCGATCGGCGCGATCTTCGGCAACTGGTACGTGCCCGCCCGGCGCTGCGAGCCGCCCCTGAAGCGGCGCGAGGATGGCTGCTGGTTTGACAGCGCGCGGCCGCGGTCGCTGCAGCCCGCCTCGGATACCGCGTCGGCCTTCCTGCACTACCGGCATGAACGTGGTGAGGGACGCTATGCCTATGTCGAGGCGCGGGCCAGTCACAACCGCCAGCGCTTCGATCTGGGCCCGACCGCCGTTGCGGTGGTCTCGCGCGGAATCACCTTCAACAGTGTGCTGCGTGAGGCCGGCAACGTGCGCCCCAGCGTCCGCGCCACCGATGCCGACCTTACCTTCGGCATCGGCCGCGACCAGGGCCGGCGCAGCTGGGAGGCGGGCATCAGCGCGCAGCGCAGCGACGTGACCTTGTCCACTGCAGGCACCGTGCGCACGACACGCCTGCTTGAAGCAACGCAGGCGCGCAGGTTCACTCCCGGTTTCGACGCGCCGCCGGCGGCCGAGGCGGACACGCTGTTTCCGTCCATCCGCAACCGCGGCAGCACCGCACAATGGCAGGGCTGGTGGGGCGTGCAGCGTGAGCTGATGGCAATGCCCGGCGGCAATGCGCAGCTGGCCACCGGCATCGACCTGCGCCATGAACGCTGGACCTCGCGCCCGGACGCACTGCTGAGTCAGGGCGACCTTGCGCTGGGCCTGCCACAGCAGCGACGCCGCCTGTCGCGACAAAGCAGTGGCGTCTACGCCGAGCTGGGCCTGCCGCTGGCCCCCACGTTGCGCGCGGACCTGGCTGCACGCTGGGACCGCGACGGCGGCTTCATGGCGTTCTCGCCTCGTGCCGGGCTGCGCTGGAGCCCGACGCCGCACTGGTCGTTCCTGCTGGCCAGCGGGCGCGGCTATCGTGCACCGAGCCTGTTCGAGCAACGGCGGCCTCCCGGCTACTTCGGCTCGATCACGCTTCCGGTGTCCAGTGCCCTTCCGGAATGTGCGATCGCCACGCGTGGTGGCGGCTGCAGCGTCACGGCCAACGTGGTTGAGAACGATGCACTGAAGGCCGAGCGATCACGCAGCCATTCGCTGGCAGCCACGTGGACGCCCAACGACACATTCTCGCTGTCGCTGACCCACAACATCGTGGAACTGCGCAACGAGATCCTCGCCCTGCAGCCGAGCGATGCGGTGTGGAACCGCAGCACGTGGGAACTGGATGAAGACGGCCACCTGGGCAGCCTGCGCCTGTCGTTCGACAACATCGGCCGCACCACCTCCCGCAACTGGGTGCTGCGTGGCGAGTACCGCATCGACAGCGGCAGCAACGGCCAATGGTTGTTTTCGCTCGATGCGCTGAAGCAGCAGGAACTGCTTCGCCGCCGTGACCATGAGGCCGCCGTGGACCTGCGTGGTCATGTGACACCCGAGCTGGCTGCGGTGTTGAACGTGCAATGGCAGAACAGCAACTGGGACATCGCGCTGCGCGGCAACCAGATCGGGCGCACGCGTGCCTGGCTGCCGGGGGCGGAGTGCCCGCAGAAGCAGGTCGACCGGAACCACTGCATGAACCCACGGCAGCTGCGCTGGAACCTGCACCTCGCACGCCGGCTGGGGCCGCGCATCGTTGCAGCGCTGGACGTGCACAACGTGCTGGACACGCAACCGGTGAACTATCTGGTCGGCAATGGCGGGCAGATGCCCGGGCTGGACGATCCGCTCGGCCGCTACTACCTGCTTACCCTGCAGTTCCGCTGAAGCGTAGTAATCTACGCGCCCTGTTCCACCGCGGTCCCCTTCCCCCATGAAAGCCTATCTCTGGTTCTGGGGCGCGTTCCTGCTGTTCTTCGCGTTGCCTTTTCCCTGCATTCTCTATTTCGGCACTTCGTGGCCGGTAGCGCTGGTCGACCGCAGCGCACCGTGGCTGGCACTGTTGCTGCTCGCACTGTCGATGGTGCTGTGGCTGATGCTGCTGTTCGCCTTCCTGCACTACCTGTTGCTGGGGCCGCCACGCGCACTGCACCGGGTGCAGTCGATCCTGGCCGACGGTGAACCGCGCAGTGCGCTGATCGAGCAGGCCGAACAGACCGGCGTGCAGGTACGTGGGTTCGCGCAATGGAAACTGCAGTTGTCCTTCAAGAACCTGTCCGGTACGCCGGTCCGCGAACAGATGCTGGTGGTCGACAGCAAACCCCAGCTGCATCGCTTCGAGGTGGGCAGGCACATCGATGCGCGCCTGGGCCGGACACCCGGAGCATTCCCCAACATCGTGCTGGACGGTGCCCAGCCCGAACTGAATGTCGCCAGCCTGTGGCGGCGCGGCATCGGTGCAGCACTCGGCATCGCCGTCGTTGCCGCTGCCTATGTGTGGGCCTACCAGCTGCAGAGCGAGGGGCTGGGCTGGACCTTCCTGTCGTTCGGTCACCCGCTGCTGGTGTGCCCGCTGGTGCTGTGTGGCTATGCGCTGGGCCTGCGCCTGCTCGGCCGCCTGCTGCACGCCGATGCCCGCGGCGATGCGCTGAAGTATCGCGGCATCGGCGTGGAGGCCAGGGTGTTGAAGGTGCGTCAGACCGGCACCTACCTCAACGAACAGCCGCAGGTGGAGTTCCAGCTGGAATACATCGACCGCGAAGGCAACGTGCAGCAGGCTCGCGTGCGCCGCTTCATCCCGCTGATTGAACTGGCCAACATCCCGCGCGAGCATGTGACGCTGCTGTACGACCCGGATGACCGCAGCAACGTGCGCCTGGAGGGAGTATGAAACAGCCACCCTCAACCCGCACCGTGTTCCTGGTACTGCTGCTGGTTCTGGCGGGCGTGGCCGTTGCCGGAGGCGCCCTGCAGACCATCAGCGAAACGCTGGGGCATTCGGTACAGCCGGACCGGTTGCCCGCGTCCGTCTCGTCCCAGTCGCCGCGCGAACAATCCGCATCGCTTGTGCCGTCCCCGGCGCCCTTCCCCGCCGCGAGCACCGCTGGAGCGCCCGAGCGCAACAACCGCCTGTTCGATGCGGACTACCTGCTGGCTGCCCGTCAGGCACTGGAGCAGATGCCAGCGCTGGCCGGCCAGAGGCTGACGGTCTTCCACAGCATCCACTTCTACGACGATGGCCGCATCAACCTCGATCTGGTCGATCCGCAACAGCCGGGCCACGTCGACAGCTATCACTTTGAACGTGGCCAATGGCGCAAGGGCAATCCGGTGAACCCGCAGCAGTTTGCGCCGACCATCAGCCTGCAGCGCAGCAGCACATCCCTGGCCAGCATCGATTTCGAGGCTGTTCCGCGCGTGGCGCAGGCGCTGCAGGAACAGCGCAATGCACTGCAGAACCCCGCATCTGAAGTCGGCCACGTCTACGTGATCGTGCGCAAAGCCGGCAAGCTGGTATGGCTGCCGGACGAAGTCGCCGGTGACCGCGAATCCGTGCGCCTGCAGTTCGATGCGCAGGGCGCCCTGCGCGGCGTGAGCCGCCGGTAGGCCACACAAAAAAGGGGACGGAGGGGATTAAGTCGTATGTGCCTTGGTGCGGTTTGCAACTTAATCCCCTCCGTCCCCTTTTTCTATTTCACCGAGCGCGCGATGGCGTACTGCGCGGCGTAGTACGTGGACAGCACCAGCAGGCTGGCCAGCGGCAGGCCACCGGCGAAGCGGTCCCAGGCCAACAGGGAATCGCTGGCGACGAACAGCAATGCACCTGCCGCAGCCCAGCGGGCGCTTCGGGCTTCCACGGCATCGGGCTGCGGGCGGCGCCACTGCCGTGCCAGGGCCAGCACCGCCATCGATGCCAGCACCACCACGTACGCCAGCACCGGAATACGCATCGGTGCGGGCAGGTGTGGCCACAGGCCCAGCACGTTGAGCACGGCAAACGCACCGAGCAGGACGCTGGCGCCGACCAGCCCACGCCCGGCACGCAGGCCTCCGCGGAAGGCGATGATGTAGCAGACATGCGCCAGCAGGAATGCGACCAGCCCTGGTACGAACGCATCCATCGGCAGCATCAATGCGATATCGCCCACGCACGAGAGCAGCATGCCGGCCAGCACCGCACGCCGATAGAACGGCTGCACCGGATCATGCACGCCCCAGACGATGGCAGCGATCAGCAGCGTGGTGGCCGGCTTGGCCAGCCAATGCAGCCAGCGCCCATCGCCATGCAGGAACGCGCCGATGATGGCGAAGACCGCCATCAGCAGGATCACGCCATCGCGGGCACGCGGTTTCATCGCGCCTTCCACAGGTCCGCCAGGCGGTCAGGCTTGCCGGCGATGCGCTCCAGCACCGGGTACTGCAGGCCACCGTGGTAGGCGATGCTCATCGTTTCGATGCGATCGAACTGCTTCACCAGCAACACGATCGGCGCCTTGTCCTTTGCTGCGGCGGCGACTGCATCCTTCAAGCGCTGGCTGCTGTATTCACGGCCGCCAACCGCGATCACCTTCATGCCCGGTGCAAGACCGGCGTTGAACGCCGGGCTGTCCCAGATCACATCGCCGACCACGCCGCTGTCGAGCACGGTCGCGCCCAGCGAATACGCCAGCAGCGCTGCCTTGGCGCGCTTCTCCTGCGCCTTGTAGGCATCGTTCGGGGCATCGCGATAAACCAGCTTCCAGCCCGCCAGTTCCAGGCCGCCGGTCAACGAACCATGGCCGTCCAGACGCCCACGCAGGAACGTCGCCCAGTCATACGGCGCGATGCCGTTCAAGGTCGCGACCACGTCGTCGAAGGTGTAGGGATTGACGTCCCAGTCGCCATTGCCGACGCCGAAGAACGCGCGCGCGAAGTCGTCGAGGCTGCGGCGGTTGCCGCTCAGTTTGCGCAGCTTGCCCTCCACTTCCAGCCACAGCATCTGGCCGCCGGAGTAGTAGTCCTCGCTCATCTGGTAGTTGCGGTAGGGCAACGTGCGGCGCTGGGCGATGGTCGGGTCGTTGGTGGTGTCCTGCAGCGGCCGCCAGGCCAGGCCCGGGCGACCACGGTCATAGGTCGCGGCCACGTTGGCCAGCATGTCGCGCGCCTGTGTGGTCGACCACAGGCCCGAACGCGCCGCCAGCACCTGGCCCCAGAACTGGGTCTGGCCCTCGTACACCCACAGCAGGCTGTCGCCCATCGGCACGTTGAAGTTGGCGGTGGCCAGATCGGCGCCGCGACGGTACTTCCCGTTCCACGAATGGGTGTACTCATGCGGCAGCAGGTCGCGCATCCACGCGTTGCTGTCCCACTCTGTGAAGTAGCCTGGATCGGCACTGTTCTCGCTGGAGCGGTGGTGCTCCAGGCCGATGCCGCCGAGGCGGTCGGTCAACGCCAGCAGGAATTCATAGTGGTTGTAGTGGCGCGCACCGTAGAGCTTGTCGGCCTGCTGCACCAGCGCGCGGTGCATCGCGATCTGTGCCTCGCTCGGCTTCAGCGACTTTGCGTCGTCGGCGAACACATTGAGGTGCACCGGCACCTTCGCACCCGGGTCGAGATCGATGCGCTGGTAGTGCTCGCCGGCGAACAACGGCGAATCGACCAGATGGTCATACGAGATCGGCTTGAAGACGACGGTATCGCCATCGCGTCGCGCGGTTTCCAGCGCGGTGGCGAATGACCAGCTCTTGGGCAGGGTCACGCTGGCCTGCGCCTGCAGGTTGCGCGCATCGACGCCGGCCGGATACAGCGAATTGGCGTTCCACTGCAGGTTGAGCATTTCCGGGGTCATCACCACCCGGCCCTGGCTGCCGCCCTGCGAGGACAGGAAATCGAAGTGGGCGACGATCTCGCTCACGCCCTCGGGCACGTTCACCTTGAACGCATAGACGTTGAACTGGTCGCGCTGCCAGGCCAGCGGCTTGCCGTTGGCCGTCACGCGCAGGCCGGCCAGTTTGTCGATCGGGCCGGTGGGCGAATGGTTGCCGGGAATCCACTGCGGGTACAGCAGGGTCATCGGGCCGGGCTTGGCCGGCACCGTGGCGGTCACCTTGAAGATGCGCCGGGCCAGGTCACGCGCGTCCACGTCGATGCGCAGCAGGCCGGGAGCCGCCGCGTCCGCCGGCGGCGAGGTCTGCGCCAGTGCAGGCGTGGCGGCCAGCGCGAACAGCACGGACATCACCAGGGCACGGGTCTTCATCGGGCAGGTTCCAACAACGGAGAATTTTCCGATGCTAGGCCTGTGCAGTGCCCGGCCCCATGGCCAAAGGTCATGGTCGGTGGCGCTCCGGCCTGATGTGGCAAAACGCCATCCAACAGTGCGAACCAAGGTTCGCACCCACCAGAGTCAGGCCCGGTCAGTCAACCAGGCGCAGGCGCAGTTCCTTCGGCAGCGCGAACACCATCGATTCCGGTTCGCCGTCCAGCTCGCCCACGCCGCTGGCGCCCAGCTCGGCCAGACGCGCCAGCACGCCATCAACCAGCACCTGCGGCGCCGAGGCACCTGCGGTCACACCGATGTGCTGCTTGCCAACCACCCACTGCGGGTCGATCTCGTGCGCGCCGTCGATCAGGTACGACTCCACGCCCTCACGACGGGCCAGCTCGCTCAAGCGGTTGGAGTTGGAACTGTTCGGCGAGCCGACCACCAGCACCAGGTCGCAGCGCTTGGCCAGATCGCGCACGGCGTCCTGGCGGTTCTGCGTGGCGTAGCAGATGTCGTCGTTCTTCGGGCCCTGCATTGCCGGGAAACGCTCGCGCAATGCATCGATGATGCCGCGCGTATCGTCCACCGACAGCGTGGTCTGGGTGGTATAGGCGAAGTTTTCCGGCTGGTTGATGTGCAGCGTGGCAACCTGCTCGACATCCTCGACCAGATAGATCTGGCCGGTGCCGGCTTCGCGGTTCCACTGGCCCATGGTGCCCTCCACTTCCGGGTGACCGGCGTGGCCGATCAGCACCACGTCACGGCCGGCACGGCAGTGGCGGGCGACTTCGAAGTGGACCTTGGTCACCAGCGGGCAGGTGGCGTCGAACACCTTCAGGCCACGACGCTCGGCCTCCTGGCGCACGGCCTGGGACACGCCATGCGCGCTGAAAATGACCGTGTTGTTGTCCGGCACTTCATCGAGTTCCTCGACGAAGATCGCACCGCGCTGCTTCAGGTCGTCGACCACGAAGCGGTTGTGCACCACTTCATGGCGGACGTAGATGGGCGCGCCCAGCGTTTCGATCGCGCGCTTGACGATCTCGATCGCACGATCGACGCCGGCACAGAATCCACGCGGGTTGGCGAGCAGCACATCCATCAGTTCAGTCTCCCGGCAGCGGCCGGCTTACGGTTTCGGATTGGCATTATCCGCCTTTTTGGCGGACTTGCCGTCGAACAGGCCAAACAGGGCGATGCCGATGGCACCCACCACGATGGCCGAATCGGCGATGTTGAACGAGGGCCAGGTGTAGCTGCCCACGTACCACTGGATGAAGTCGACCACGTGGCCGTGCACCTGGCGGTCGATCACGTTGCCGATGGCGCCACCGATGATCAGCGCGTACGGCACCGCGGCCTTCCAGTTGCCGCGGGCAGTGCTACGCAGCCACCAGGCCATCAGGCCGCTGATGACGATCGCCAACACGGTGAAGAAGTGTTTCTGCCAGCCACCGGCGTCGCTCAGGAAACTGAACGCGGCACCGGTGTTGTAGGTGCGGTACCAGTTCCAGAAGCCGTCGATGACCACCACTGGCTGGAACTCCGGCAGGCTCGACAACACCCAGGCCTTGGACCACTGGTCCAGGCCGATGATGGCGGCCGACAGCAGCAGCCAGACCAGGGCGTTCGGATGCGGACGGGGCGCGGCCATCAGAACCAGCTCCGCACTTCACCGGCGCCGGTGATGTTGCTCACGCAGCGGCCGCACAGTTCCGGGTGGTCGGCGTTGCTGCCGACGTCGGCGCGGTGGTGCCAGCAGCGCACGCACTTGGCCTTGGTGGTCGGCTGGGCGCTGACGAACACCTCGTCGGTGGTCGCCGGGCGCACCTGCACGTCGCCACTGATGAACAGGAAACGCAGTTCATCGGCCAGCGGCTGCCACTTCGCGGCCTGCTCTTCGCTGGCGGCGATGGTGATTTCCGCTTCCAGCGCGGCACCGATCGCGCCGTTGGCACGCATCGGCTCGAGCACCTTGGCCACCTGCTCGCGCACGGCCAGCAGCTGGTCGAAGTCGGCGGCGTTGAGCTGGGCATCGGCCGGCAGCGGCGCCAGGCCGTCGTACCAGGTGGTGAACAGCACATGGCCGGCATGCTCGCCCGGCAGATAGCCCCACAGCTCGTCGGCGGTGAAGGTCAGGATCGGCGCCACCCAGCGGGTGAACGCTTCGGCGATGTGGTACATCGCGCTCTGTGCCGAACGGCGACCGTGCGAATCGGTCGGCATCGTGTACAGGCGGTCCTTGGTCACGTCCAGGTACAGCGAGCCCAGGTCCACGCTGCAGAAGTTCAGCAGCAGCTGCACGATCTCGGCCATGTTGTAGCCGTCGTAGGCCGCCTTGATCTTCTCCTGCAGCTCCCACGCGCGATGCACGATCCAGCGGTCCAGCGCGACCATCTGGTCGAGCGGCTGCAGGTGCTGGGCCGGATCGAAACCGTCCAGGTTGCCGAGCAGGAAGCGTGCGGTGTTGCGCAGGCGACGGTAGGCGTCGGCGTTGCGCTTGAGGATCTCCTGCGACAGCGACATCTCGTTGCTGTAGTCGGCCGAGGCGATCCACAGGCGCAGGATGTCCGCGCCCAGCTTGTTCATGATGTCCTGCGGCTCGATGCCGTTGCCCAGCGACTTGGACATCTTGCGGCCGTGCTCGTCCACGGTGAAGCCGTGGGTCAGGCACTGCTTGTACGGCGCGCGCTTGTCGATCGCCACGCCGGTCAGCAGCGAGGACTGGAACCAGCCGCGGTGCTGGTCGGAACCTTCCAGGTACAGGTCGGCCGGCTTGCCGAAGCCACGCGCCGCAAGCACGCCTTCATGGGTCACGCCCGAGTCGAACCAGACGTCGAGGATGTCGGTGACCTTCTCGTAGTCGGCCGCTTCGGCGCCCAGCAGTTCAGCAGCATCCAGCGAATACCACACGTCGATGCCCTCAGCCTCGACGCGGTCGGCGACCTGCTGCATCAGCTCCACCGAACGCGGGTGGATCTCGCCGGTCTGGCGATGGGTGAACAGTGCGATCGGCACGCCCCAGGTGCGCTGGCGCGAGATGGTCCAGTCCGGACGACCGTCGACCATGCTCTGGATGCGCGCCTTGCCCCAGGTCGGGAACCAGCCGACGGTATCGATGGCGGCCAGCGCATCGTTGCGCAGGTTGGCCTTGTCCATCGAGATGAACCACTGCGGGGTGGCGCGGAACACCACCGGCGTCTTGTGGCGCCAGCAGTGCGGGTAGCTGTGGCGGATCGGGTGGAAGGCCAGCAGCGAACCGTTGTCGCGCAGCACGCTGACGATGGCCTCCTGCGCCTTCCACAGGTGCTGGCCGGCCAGCACCACGTCACCGGCCGGCGGGGTCGATTCCAGGTACACGCCACGGCCGTCGATCGGGGTCACCTGGCCGGCGTTGTACTTGTCCAGCAGGCCGTACTTCTGGCTGACCACGAAGTCTTCCTGGCCGTGGCCGGGGGCGGTGTGCACCGCACCGGTACCGTCCTCGTCGGAGACGTGCTCGCCGTTGAGCACCAGGATCTCGCGCTCCGGGTAGAACGGGTGCGCCAGCAGCTGGTTCTCCAGCGCGGCACCGGTGGTTTCACCGTGCAGCACCACGTTTTCGACGCCATAGCGCTGCAGCGCGCGCTCGGCCAGGGCCGCGGCCAGCACCAGCCAACGGCGCTTGCCGTTGTGCGCCGGGCCTTCGGCCAGCACGTAGTTGATCTCCGCGCCCAGCGACACCGCCAGCGAAGCCGGCAGCGTCCACGGGGTGGTGGTCCAGATCGGCACGGCCACTTCCACGTCAGCCGGCACGCTCACGCCGAACGCCTGGCCGATGGCCTGCGCATCGCGCGCGGCGTAGGCCACGTCGATCGCCGGCGATTCCTTTTCCTGGTACTCGATCTCGGCCTCGGCCAGCGCCGAGCCACAGTCGAAGCACCAGTACACCGGCTTGGCGCCACGCACCAGGTGGCCATTGGCCACGACCTTGGCCAGCGCACGGATCTCGTTGGCTTCGAAGTCGAAGCTCAAGGTCTTGTACGGGTTGTCCCAGTCGCCGGTCACGCCCAGGCGCTTGAAGTCCACGCGCTGGATGTTGATCTGCTCTTCAGCGAACTCGCGGCACTTCTGGCGGAATTCGACGGCGTCGAGCTTGGTGCCGACCTTGCCCCACTTCTTCTCGACCGCGATCTCGATCGGCAGGCCGTGGCAGTCCCAGCCCGGCACGTAGGGCGCATCGAAGCCGGCCAGGTAGCGCGACTTGACGATGATGTCCTTCAGGATCTTGTTGACCGCGTGGCCGAGATGGATGCGGCCGTTGGCGTACGGCGGGCCGTCGTGCAGCACGAACAGCGGGCGGCCGGCGGCGTTTTCGCGCAGCTGCTGGTAGAGCCCCTGCTCTTCCCACCGCGCCAGAATGCCCGGCTCGCGCTTGGGCAGGTCGCCGCGCATCGGGAATTCGGTGGCTGGCAGGTTCAGGGTGGTCTTGTAGTCCTGGCTCACGCAGTGGCTCGCAATCTATGTTCGGAAAGGATGGCGCGCGCCTGTTCGGCATCGCGGTGCATCTGGTCGGTCAGCGCCGCCAGATCATTGAATTTCTCTTCGTCGCGCAGCTTGGCGACGAACTCCACGTCGATGTGGCGCCCGTACAGGTCGCCCTGGAAATCAAACAGGTGCGCTTCCAGCAGCGGCTCCACGCCGTCCACCGTCGGCCGCGTGCCGAAGCTGGACACCGACGGCCACGGCTGGTCGAACACGCCGTGCACCCAGGTCGCGTAGATGCCCGACAGCGCCGGGGTCTTCGGGAACCGCAGGTTGGCGGTGGGGAAGCCCAGCGTGCGGCCGAGCTGGCGCCCACGCACCACCCGCCCGCTGATCGCGTAGGGACGGCCGAGCAGATCGCCGGCACGGGCGAAATCGCCGTCCTGCAGCAGCTGGCGGATGCGGGTGCTGGAGATGCGCTCGCCGTGCAGATCGACCGCTTCGATCTCGCCGGCGCTGAAGCCGAGCTCGGCGCCGAGCTGCTGCAGCAGGGCCAGGTCGCCGCGGCGGCGGTTGCCGAAGCAGAACTCCGGCCCGATCCAGACCTCACGCGCACTCAGGCGATTGACCAGCAACTGGCGCACGAAGGTCTCGGCCGGCATCGCCGCCATCGCCGCGTCGAAACGCAACAGGCCGATCGCATCGACGCCGAGCTCGCGCAGGATCTCGACCTTGCTGCGCGCCAGGGTCAGCCGCGGCGGCGGCGTGCCCTGGGCGAAGAATTCACGCGGCAGCGGCTCGAACGCCACGGCCACCGCGGCCACGCCCAAGGCGCGCGCGCGGGCAACCGCGTGGCGGACCAGCGCACGATGGCCCAGGTGGAGGCCGTCGAATGCACCGATACAGACCACGCTTCCGTTGGGGAACAGCTCCCCGCCCTCGACGCTTCTGAACAGCCTGCTCATCAACTCTCGTTCCGGCCCGACCGGGGCCGCTGCTTCAATGGTGTAACCCTGAAGTATAGCCGCCACGGGCCGCGATCAATGCCCACGCAGGTCGCGCGGGCGGAAGCCCATCGCCAGCATGGCCACCGCATAGGTCGCGCCACCGCCGCCGACCAGCAGCATCAGGCCACCGATACGGTGCCATTTGTCCATGACGGTGAAGTCGGGAACCCAGTGCAGCAGGGCCAACAGCACGCCGACCATGGCCGCACAGGCCAGCAGCAGCCGCACCAGGTAGCCGCCCCAGCCCGGCCGGCGCTGGTAGACATCGGTCTTGCCCAGCCAGTACCAGAGCAGGCCCAGGTTCAGGTAACTGGACAGTGCGCTGGCGATGCCCAGCGCCAGGTGCAGGCCCGGCTGCTTGCCGATGGCCGCCATCACGCCCTGCGCCTTCAGCTCGTCCGGCACCATGACCTGGTAGAGCACGGCCAGCAGGGCGAAGTTGAACACCATGTTGGCCACCAGCGCGGCCACACCGGCACGGACCGGGGTCTTGGTGTCCTGGCGGGCATAGAACGCCGGCAGCACCACCTTCAGCAGGGCGAACGCCGGCAGGCCGAAACTCAGGCCGTACACCGACAGCGCGGTCATGCGGGTATCGAAGGCGGTGAACTGGCGGTACTGGAACAGAGTGGCGATCAGCGGCTCGGCCAGCAGCAGCAGGCCCAGCATGGCCGGCACCGAGATCAGCAGGGTCATCCGCAGGCCCCAGTCCAGCGAGCGCGAGAAACCCTCGCGGTCGGTGCTGACGTGATGGCGGGCCAGCGCCGGCAGGATCACCGTGCCCAGCGCCACGCCGAACACACCCAGCGGCAGCTCCAGGAAACGGTCGGCCAGCGACAGCCACGACTGCGAGCCGTCGGTCAGCTTGGCCGCGATGAGGGTATCCAGCAGCAGGTTGATCTGCGCCACCGACGAACCGAACAGGGTCGGCACCATCAGCGTCAGCACCTTGCGCACGCCCGGATGGCGCCAGCCCCAGCGCGGCAGGGTCAGCAGGTTGATGCCCTTCAGCGAGGGCAGCTGGAACAGCAGCTGCAGGATGCCGGCGGCGAGTACCGCCCAGCCCAGCGCCAGGATCTGTTTTTCCGGGGTGCCGCCCAGCCGCGGCGCCAGCCATAGCGCACCGGCGATCATGCACAGGTTGAGGATGACCGGGGTCAGCGCTGGCATCGCGAAACGCTGGAAGCTGTTCAGCGCGCCACCGGCCAGCGCGGTCAACGAGACGAACAACAGGAACGGGAAGGTCAGGCGGAACAGGTCGACCAGCAGGGTCTGCTTGACCGGGTCGGTATCAGCACCACTCGAGAATGCGACCGCCAGCTGCGGCGCGAAGATCAGCGCCAGCGCGGTAACCAGCATCAGCACCCCACCCAGGGTGCCGGCGGTGCGGGCCATCAGTTCACGCAGCTCGGCATGGCTGCGGGTTTCCTTCACTTCCGTGAACACCGGCACGAAAGCGGTGGCGAAGGAGCCTTCGGCGAACAACCGGCGCAGGAAATTGGGTACCCTGAAGGCAACCCAGAACGCATCGGTAACCGCATTGGTGCCGAACGTGGTGGTGATCACCTGGTCACGGACAAGTCCGAGCACCCGCGAGACCATGGTCATGCTGCTGAACGACAGCAGGCCTCGCAACATCTTCGGTGAACTCACTCAGCGTCCCTCTTGACAATCGACTTGACGTGCATTTCTCGGGCCATCATACTAGCTAGCTTGCTGTTCCCATAACACCGATTTTTTCAGGAAACCACCACCGTGGCCAATATCAAGTCCGCCAAGAAGCGCGCCAAGCAGACCGTCGTGCGCAACGCGCGCAACGTGGCTCAGCGCTCGATGCTGCGCACCGCTGTCAAGAAAGTGATCAAGGCGCTGGACGCCAACGATGCCGCCGGCGCCGAAGCCGCCTTCGCCGTTGCCCAGCCGATCCTGGATCGCTTCAGCGCGCGTGGCCTGATCCACAAGAACAAGGCTGCTCGCCACAAGAGCCGCCTGAACGACCGCATCAAGGCCCTCAAGGCCGCCTGATCCGGCGTTGCCGCCCTGCCCCTTCGGGGGTCGGGCAGCAGACAAGAACCCGGCCCCGGCCGGGTTTTTTGTTGCCTGCGATCCACGCGATCCGGTAGTGCCGGCCGCTGGCCGGCAACCCCGAGGAATGCCGGCCAGCGGCCGGCACTAATGGAAAATGAAAAACCCGGCCGAAGCCGGGTTTTTCGCATGGAACCACAACAGCATTACTGCGCGTTGCGGGCTTCCAGCTCGTCTTCCTTCTGGCGATCGAAGAAGGCCATGATCCGGCTCATGATCGGGAAAGTACCTTCGCGGCCCAGCGCGGAGACCAGGAACCACGGCTCCTTCCAGCCCAGCTCGGCAACGATCTGTTCGGCCGCAGCCTTCGCTTCGTCTTCGAACATCAGGTCGGCCTTGTTCAGCACCAGCCAGCGCGGCTTCTGCAGCAGCTCCGGATCATGCTTTTCCAGTTCGCGCTCGATCGCGCGCACCTGCTCGACCGGGGAAATGCCTTCCACACCGCCTTCCATCGGCGAGATGTCCACCAGGTGCAGCAGCAGGCGGGTGCGCTGCAGGTGGCGCAGGAACTGCGCACCCAGGCCGGCACCGTCGGCAGCGCCTTCGATCAGGCCGGGAATGTCGGCAATCACGAAGCTGCGGTAGTTCTCCACCTTCACCACACCCAGGTTCGGGTACAGCGTGGTGAACGGGTAATCGGCCACCTTCGGCGTCGCCGCCGAAACGGCACGGATCAGGGTGCTCTTGCCAGCGTTGGGGAAGCCCAGCAGGCCGACGTCGGCCAGCAGCTTCAGCTCCAGCTTCAGCGTGCGCTCTTCGCCCGGCTCGCCCGGCAGCGCCTGGCGCGGCGAGCGGTTGGTCGAGCTCTTGAAGTGCATGTTGCCCAGGCCACCACGACCGCCCTGCGCCACCAGCAGGCGATCACCATGCTGGGTCAGGTCGCCGATGATTTCATCGGTGGCGACGTTGATCACCACGGTGCCGACCGGCACGGTGATGGTCAGGTCTTCGCCGCCCTTGCCATAGGCCTGGCGGCCCATGCCGTTCTCGCCACGCTGCGCCTTGAAGATGCGGTCATGGCGGAAGTCGACCAAGGTGTTCAGGTTTTCGTCGGCGCGGATGTACACGCTGCCGCCCGCACCGCCGTCGCCGCCGTCCGGGCCGCCGAGCGGAATGAACTTCTCGCGACGGAAGCCAATGCAGCCGTTGCCGCCGTTGCCGGCGAACACTTCGATTTCTGCTTCGTCTACCAGTTTCATTGTTTCGATGCCTGCGATGGGCGCGGCCTGCCTGCCGTCGCCTTGAATGTTATGCCAGCCGCTGGCCGGCACCCCGGCCTGGCCGGTCTTGCTTTCACTCTAACGAAAAGCCCCGCCGAAGCGGGGCTCTTCATGCAGCACCCCCATGCCGAGGCACGGGTGCCGGCGATGCCTGGATCAGGCGTCGGCCGAGACGATGCTGACGGTGCGACGCTTCTTGGCGCCCTTGACCGAGAACTCCACCTTGCCGTCCACGAGGGCGAACAGGGTGTGGTCACGGCCCAGGCCAACGCCCGAACCCGGGTGGAACTGGGTGCCGCGCTGACGCACGATGATGTTGCCGGCTTCGATGGCCTGGCCGCCGAAGATCTTGACGCCCAGGTACTTCGGGTTGGAGTCGCGACCGTTGCGCGAGGAGCCTACGCCCTTTTTATGTGCCATGACTGCTTCTCCTGATGCTTAGCCGGCGATGCCGGTGATCTCGATTTCGGTGTAGTACTGACGGTGACCCTGACGCTTCATGTGGTGCTTGCGGCGACGGAACTTGATGATCCGGACCTTGTCAGCACGACCCTGGGACAGGACCTTGGCGGTGACGGCAGCGCCCTTCAGCGCATCGCCCAGCTTCACGCCGTCGCTGTCACCCAGCATCAGGATGTTGTCAAACTTGATCTCGCTGCCGACTTCGACTTCGAGCTTTTCAATGCGGAGCTTTTCGCCCTGCGCCACGCGGTATTGCTTACCGCCGGTGACCAGTACTGCGTACATGACCAGGCCTTCCTCTGTAGTTATTGTGGTCTGAGCTGCCGCCATCGAGGGCGGACAGGAGCGGAATTGTACGCAGATCAGCGGGCGCGGGTCAAGTCAACCCCTGAACGGCCTGGAGACCGGGCCCTGTAGAGCCGGGCCATGCTCGGCTGAACGGTTCGGGGTCCCGGCAGCCGAGCATGGCTCGGCTCTGCACAAAGCTGTCGGCCGGTCTCATCAGGTGAGACATCGGGCTGGCATTGTCGCCCATTGCCCCCATCTGGTCACCTCGGTAGGCTGACCGATTGCCGTTCCCCGCTGGCCCGGCACCCAGCCAACGCCCCCACAACCGGATCCCCCATGGCGATGGATTTCATCCGCATCCGCGGCGCGCGGACGCACAATCTGAAGAACCTCGACCTCGACCTGCCCCGCGACAAGCTGATCGTGATCACCGGCCTGTCCGGTTCGGGCAAGTCCTCGCTGGCGTTCGACACCATCTATGCAGAAGGCCAGCGCCGCTACGTCGAGTCGCTGTCGGCCTATGCGCGCCAGTTCCTGAGCGTGATGGAAAAGCCGGACCTGGACCACATCGAAGGCCTGTCCCCGGCCATCTCGATCGAGCAGAAGTCGACCTCGCACAACCCGCGCTCGACGGTCGGCACCATCACCGAGATCTACGACTACCTGCGCCTGCTGTACGCCCGCGTCGGCACACCGCGCTGCCCGGACCACGGCTACCCGCTGGAAGCGCAGACGGTCAGCCAGATGGTCGACCAGGTGCTGACGCTGGACCCGGAACAGCGCTACATGCTGCTGGCGCCGGTCATCCGCGACCGCAAGGGCGAACACGCACAGGTGTTCGACCAGCTGCGTGCGCAGGGCTTCGTGCGTGTGCGCGTGGACGGCGAGCTGTATGAAATCGATGCGGTGCCGCCGCTGGCGCTGCGCCAGAAGCACACCATCGAGGCGGTGATCGACCGCTTCCGCCCGCGCGAGGACATCAAGCAACGCCTGGCCGAGAGCTTCGAGACCGCACTGAAGCTGGGCGATGGCATGGCCTCGGTGCAGAGCCTGGACACCGCCGACGCCACGCCGGCACTGTTCTCCTCCAAGTACTCCTGCCCGGTGTGCGACTACTCGCTGCCGGAGCTGGAACCGCGCCTGTTCTCGTTCAACGCACCGATGGGCGCCTGCCCCGGCTGCGATGGCCTGGGCATCGCCGAGTTCTTCGACCCCTCGCGCGTGGTGGTGCATCCGGAGCTGTCGCTGGCCGCCGGTGCGGTGCGCGGCTGGGACCGCCGCAACGCCTACTATTTCCAGCTGATCGCCTCGCTGGCCAAGCACTACAAGTTCGACGTGGATGCCGCGTGGAATTCGCTGCCGGCCAAGGTGCAGCAGGCCGTGCTGTACGGCAGCGGCGACGAGACGATCACCTTCACCTACTTCACCGAAGCTGGCGGCCGCACCCAGCGCAAGCACCGCTTCGAGGGCATCATTCCCAACCTCGAACGCCGCTACAAGGAAACCGAGTCGCCTGCGGTGCGCGAGGAGCTGTCCAAGTACATCAGCGAACAGCCGTGCCCGGAATGCAATGGCGCGCGCCTGAACAAGGCAGCACGCAACGTGTTCGTGGCCGATCGCCCGCTGCCGGAGCTGGTGGTGCTGCCGATCGACGAGGCACTGAAGTTCTTCAGTGAACTGAGCCTGCCGGGCTGGCGTGGCGAGATCGCCGCGAAGATCGTCAAGGAGATTGGCGAACGCCTCGGCTTCCTGGTCGATGTTGGCCTCGATTACCTGACCCTGGAGCGCAAGGCCGACACCCTGTCCGGTGGCGAGGCGCAGCGCATCCGCCTGGCCAGCCAGATCGGCGCCGGCCTGGTCGGCGTGATGTACGTGCTCGACGAGCCGTCGATCGGCCTGCACCAGCGCGACAACGAACGCCTGCTCGGCACCCTCACCCGCCTGCGTGACCTGGGCAATACGGTGATCGTGGTCGAACATGACGAGGATGCGATCCGGCTGGCCGACTACGTGCTGGACATCGGCCCGGGCGCGGGCGTGCACGGCGGCGAGATCGTCGGCCAGGGCACCCTGCAGGACATCCTGGAGGCACCGCGTTCGCTGACCGGCCAGTACCTGTCGGGCAAGCGCGCGATCGAGATTCCGGCGCGCCGGCACACGCCGAACCCGAAGATGACCCTGCACCTGCGCGGGGCGACCGGCAACAACCTGAAGGGCGTGGACCTGGCGATTCCGTCGGGCCTGCTGACCTGCGTGACCGGCGTGTCCGGCTCGGGCAAGTCGACCCTGATCAACGACACCCTGTTCTCGCTGGCCGCCAACGAGATCAACGGCGCCTCGCACCCGATCGCTCCGTACAAGGAGATCGATGGCCTGGACCTGTTCGACAAGGTGGTGGACATCGACCAGTCGCCGATCGGCCGCACCCCGCGTTCGAACCCGGCTACCTACACCGGCCTGTTCACGCCGCTGCGCGAACTGTTCGCACAGGTGCCCGAAGCGCGTGCACGCGGCTATTCGCCGGGCCGCTTCAGCTTCAACGTGCGCGGCGGCCGCTGCGAAGCCTGCCAGGGTGACGGTCTGATCAAGGTCGAGATGCACTTCCTGCCGGACGTGTACGTGCCCTGCGACGTCTGCCATGGCAAGCGCTACAACCGCGAGACGCTTGAGATCCTGTACAAGGGCTTCAACATCAACGACGTGCTGGAAATGACCGTCGAGGATGCGCTGAAGCTGTTCGAACCGGTGCCGTCGATTGCGCGCAAGCTGGAAACACTGGTCGACGTCGGCCTGAGCTACATCAAGCTGGGCCAGAGCGCGACCACGCTTTCCGGTGGTGAAGCGCAGCGCGTGAAGCTGTCCAAGGAACTGTCGCGCCGCGATACCGGCCGCACCCTGTACATCCTCGACGAGCCGACCACCGGCCTGCACTTCCACGACATCGAAGCGCTGCTGGGCGTGCTGCACAAGCTGCGCGACGAAGGCAACACGGTGGTAGTGATCGAGCACAACCTGGACGTGATCAAGACCGCGGACTGGATCGTTGATCTGGGTCCGGAAGGCGGCCATCGCGGCGGCACCATCCTGGTCACCGGCACGCCGGAAGACGTGGCGGCCTGCCCGCAGTCGTACACCGGCCAGTTCCTTGCGCGCATGCTGCCGTCCACCCACGCGCGCCCGGAGCAGCCGGCCGCCGTGGCGAACAAGCCCGGCGCCCGCCCGCCGCGCAAGGTGAAGCCTGAAAAGGCCGAGAAGCCGGCGAAGAAGGCCGTGGCTGCCAAGAGCACCGGCAAGACCAGCAAGACCGCCACTGCCAGCAAGAAGAAAAAGGACGCCTGATGAGCAGCGAACACAAGATCCTGGCTCGCATCCCGATCAGCGTGCGCTGGCGTGACATGGACAGCATGGGCCATGTGAACAACGCCAAGTACATCTCCTACCTGGAAGAAGCGCGCGTGCGCTGGATGCTGGGCGTGGACGGTGTGTCGATGACCGACCGCATCGCACCGGTGGTGGCCGCGACCAACGTCAACTACCGGCTGCCGATCGTGTGGCCCAACGACATCCTGGTCGAGCTGTTCGTCGAGCGCCTGGGCAACAGCAGCGTGACCATCGGCCACCGCATCGTCGACCAGCAGGACGAATCGAAGCTCTATTCGGACGGCAACGTGGTGGTGGTCTGGATGGACACCCAGACCGGCAAGAGCGCACCGCTGCCTGAGGCGATCCGCAACGCGTCGACCTGACGCGCCTGTGGTAGTGCCGGCCGCTGGCCGGCAACCTCCAGATGTATCGCGGATGCCGGCCAGCGGCCGGCACTACCGATCCAATTCAAAGGACTGACATGATCCACCAGACTGAACTGCGCGACCTGCTGCCCGGCATGGTCCCCTTCCCCACCGACGTCTTTCCCGCCGACCAGGCCTGGCTCGGCCAGCACCTGCTGCCGCTGCTGAAGATCGACCTGGGCGTGCTGCGCCCGGAACTGGCCGGCCAGGTGGCAACGATGCTGTGCCCGATCGAGCCGTATGACGGCTGCATCGGCGAGACCACAGAAGAACACCACAACGATTTCACCGGCACCAACTGGATCGCCTTCGAACTGACCGCCGGCAACGAGATGCGTTTCCTCGGCAACGCGGGCTATTTCATCGGTGATGCGGTGCAGGACAAGGATGCGCAGGAACACATCGCGCAGATGCGCGAGAGCTACGCCAAGGCCCGCGATTACCATGCCACGCATGGCCGTCTCGCCTGCTACTCGCGCTATGGCAAGGGTGAAGCCAGCGAGCGCGATTATCTGGATACGCTGGGCGGCCCCATCGGTTTCGGCAACTGGACCGAAACCGCAGAGATTCCCGCGGCATTCGAGTTGGGTTTCACCGAAGCTGCCGATGACCCCAACGCTGCGGACGATGCCGAAACAGTGATCATCACCCGCAATGGCAACAAATTCTTCGCCGTGGCCGACGTGGCCGGCTACAACTGGTGCGCCACCGGTGCCGATGCGATCGTGATGCTGTACGAGCCGGAAAGCCGCACGGTGCTGTTCTCGTACGACTGGACGTAAGCCCCTGGTAGTGCCGGCCGCTGGCCGGCATTTCGCGTCCTGCCGGCCAGCGGCCGGCACTACCGGATATTGCGGTCGCGCCGAGCGTCCTCGACGCTACGGCAGCCATCCCAATCGTCGCTTCATCCGTAGAGTCGAGCTTGCTCGACTGCTGCTGGCCGGAGCCGTCGAGCAAGCTCGACGCTACGACGGCCATCCCAACCCCTTGCGTCAGCAGCAGCGTGCCGTTTCCCCGCGCGCTTACGGCGCGGCCTTGCGCACCACCAACGTCGCGCTCGCTTCGCCACCGCCTTCCAGCTGCAGCCGCAACGGCAGCGCCTGCCCTTCCTTCAACGCGCCTTTGCCCTGCATCAGCATCAGATGCAGGCCACCGGGCTTGAGCTCGGCGCGTGCGCCCGGTGCCAGCGGCAGACGCTCGATCGCGCGCATCCGGCTGCCCCCATCGACGATCGTGGTTTCGTGCAGCGACACATCGCCGAAGCCACTGCTGATTGCGCCAGTGATCGCCACCGCCTTGCTGCAGCCGTTGTGGATCACGCCGTAGCCGGCGGTCATCGGCATCGCCGGGTTCGGCGGCAGCCGCGCCCAGCCCTGCTCCACCGTGACGCAGTCCGGTTCCGCCGCCGAGACCGATGCTGCGGCCGCACACAGAACCAACAGTACGCCAACGAATGGTTTGGTTATCATCGCCCAGGTTCCTTCTTCGCAACGAGACCGCAGCATGACGACGCTCATCGAGGTGATCAACCATGGCCCCATCCGCGAACTGCGCCTGGCGCGGCCGCCGGTCAACGCACTGGACACCGAACTGTGCCGGCAGTTGATCCATGCCATCGAGCTGGCCATGGCCGAAGACGCGCACGGCATCGTGCTGTCAGGCAGCGAGCGCATCTTCACCGGCGGTATGGACGTGCCGCACCTGCTCTCGCATGGTGATGACAAGCACAAGTTGTTGGACACCTGGAACGCCTTCTTTGGCGCCGTGCGCACGCTGGCCGAGAGCCGCATCCCGGTGGTCGCGGCGATCACCGGCCACGCACCGGCGGGCGGCTGCGTGCTGGCCCTGTGCTGCGACTACCGGGTGATGGCGCGCAGCGCCGATCCGTCGCGGCCGTATGCCATCGGCCTGAACGAAGTGCAGGTGGGCCTGATCGCGCCGGAGGGCATCCAGCGCCTGCTGCGCCGTGCAGTGGGCGTGCACCGCGCGGGCGTCCTGCTGACCACCGGTTCGCTGGTACCGGCCGAACAGGCGCTGCAGATCGGCCTGGTGGATGAGCTGGCCGATGGCGATCTGGTGGTGGCGCGTGCCGTGGCCTGGCTGCAGAACCTGCTCAAGCAGCCGCGCCAGCCGATGCTGCTGACCCGTGCGATTGCCCGCGCGGACCTGCACGTTGCGCTGCAGCCGGACCTGATCCAGCTCGACCGCTTCGTCGAGGCCTGGTTCGCCCCGGATGCGCAGAATGCCCTGCAGGCGCTGGTCGCCCGGTTGGGCAAGTAACCGGTAGTGCCGGCCGCTGGCCGGCAACCGCAGGTGCCCCAGGAGGATCATGAGGTTGCCGGCCAGCGGCCGGCACTACCAATGATGGACTGGCCTGCAACGGTATAATCGGGGCCTCTTCATTGCTGTGGCCGCCCCCTTGAACGACACGCCCGAACCCGTCGTCTCCGAGCTGATCGACCTGCTCACCCTGGAGCGGCTGGAGGACAACCTGTTCCGCGGGCAGAGCCGCGACATCGGCACCAAGTACGTGTTCGGCGGCCAGGTGCTGGGCCAGGCGCTGGCTGCGGCGCAGGCCACGGTCGACAACGGGCGCCACGTGCACTCGCTGCACGCCTACTTCCTGCGCGCCGGCAACATCGACCACCCGATCGTCTACGACGTGGACCGTACCCGCGACGGCGGCAGTTTCTCGGTGCGCCGCGTCACTGCGATCCAGCACGGCAAGGTGATCTTCTTCTGCGCGGCCTCGTTCCAGCAGGCCGAGACCGGCGCCGAGCACCAGCACAAGATGCCCGAAGTGCCGCAGCCGGAAGACATCGAACCGAACCGCCCGCTGCCGGCCGAAGTGCTGGAGCGGCTGCCGATCAAGGTGCAGCGCTGGCTGTCGCGCGGTGGCCCGTTCGAGTTCCGCCACGTCTACCCGCGCGATGAACTCAATCCGCCCAAGCGCCCCCCGTACCACCAGGTGTGGCTGCGCCTGAGCGAGCCGGTCGGCGATGCCCCGGAGCTGCACCAGGCGCTGCTGGCCTACGCCTCCGACTTCCACCTGCTGGGCACGGCGACGTTCCCGCATGGCATCAGCTACTACCACCCGCACGTGCAGATGGCCTCGCTCGACCACGCGATCTGGTTCCACCGCCCGTTCCGTGCCGACGACTGGCTGCTGTACTCGCTGGACAGCCCCAGCGCGCAGGATTCGCGCGGCCTGGCCCGCGGCCAGTTCTTCACCCGCAATGGCGTGCTGGTGGCCAGCACCGCGCAGGAAGGCCTGATCCGCGTCGTTCCCGACCAGGCAGCAGCGGCCGCCGTGCCGGCCAAGGATTGATCCGATGCGCCAGATCTTCAGCAGCCAGCGCGTGGAAACCGTCGAAGGCGTCGCCGAGCTCCTGCGCGAGCATGGCATCGACGTCAAGGTGACCAATGGGCGCTCGTACAAGACCCGTCGCCGCGGCCAGTTCAGCTATACCGACCTGGGCAACGCCAACGCCTACCCAGCGGTGTGGATCGTGCGCGCCGACGACCAGCCGCGCGCGCGTGAAATCCTGCGCGAGGCGCGGCTGCTCGACACCACCCGCCGCGACCATCCGACCGCCGAATTCGCCTTCCGCGACACCGCAGAGACGACCGGCGGCGGCCGTGGCTGGGCCTGGCGCATCCGCATCGCCCTGCTGGTGGTGATCGCCGGCGTGGCGCTGGTGATCGGCCTGCGCCATCGCGGCGCCCCGGCGCCGGTCGCACCGGCCCCTGCCCCGCAGACCCAGCCGCAGCAGGCGCAACCGGCTCCGCAGGCCGCACCGGAAGAGGAAGAAATCCGGGTTCGCATCCAGCCCTCGAAGTGACGCACGGGTAGTGCCGGCCGCTGGCCGGCACTACCGTGCAGAAGGCCGGTCACATTCGGCGCGCGGCTCCGTCTTGGGACACAATCCCAGCAGGAGAGCCGCCGCCATGACGACGTTCGCCGCATCGATCGACCAGACCCTGGAACGCGAACTGCCTGCCGCCGCCAGCGGTTGCCAGCACGCCTATGGCCGCATCGTGCTGGCCTGCCAGAACACGGTTACCGCCATCGCACTGGCCATCACCCGCGATCGTCAGGCCAGCGAGGACATCGCCCAGGAGGCCTTCGTGAAGGGCTGGCAGCAGCTGCACCAGCTGCGCAGTTCGACCAGCTTCCTGCCCTGGCTGCGGCAGATCACCCGCAACCTGGCCCGCGACTGGCTGCGCGCACAGCGCGGCCGGCCTCTGACCGGCGAGGCCGCCGAGGTGGCGATGGGCATGGCGGCCGACCCGGCCCCGGGCGCGGCCGACCGCCTGCAACGGGTGGAAGAAGAGATCGCCGCCGAGGACATCATTTCCGCGTTGCCGGCCGACAGCCGCGAAGTACTGTTGCTGTACTACCGCGAAGGCCAGCGCTCGCAGCAGGTGGCCGACCTGCTTGGGCTCAGTGACGCCGCCGTGCGCAAGCGCCTGTCGCGTGCCCGCGCCCTGGTGCGCGACGGCCTGCTGCAGCGCTTCGGCGAGTTCGCGCGCAGCAGCGCGCCGAGCGCGGCATTCGCCACAGCCGTGGTGTCGATGGTGCTGGTGGCTGCGCCCGGCACGGCCAGTGCTGCGGTGCTGCTCGGCACCGGTGTCGGCATCGGCAGCAGCAAGCTTGGCCTCGGCGGCGCCAGCGCTGCGGGCGGAACCGCGATGGGCTCGTTGACCGCCACGCTGGGCCAACTGCACGTGCTGCCGGCCGAAAGCTGGGGGGCGGTGATCGGCGGCGTGGTCGGTGGTGCGATCGGCAGCTATCTGGGCGGACGTTTCCTGATGTCGTACACCGAAACGGCATCCGAGCGCGCCGACGTGCGCCGGTTCCTCTATCTCAACATCATCACC
The DNA here is from genome assembly GCF_051983905.1 of Stenotrophomonas sp. STK17_22. Classification (NCBI taxonomy): domain Bacteria; kingdom Pseudomonadati; phylum Pseudomonadota; class Gammaproteobacteria; order Lysobacterales; family Lysobacteraceae; genus Stenotrophomonas; species Stenotrophomonas sp. STK17_22. Next base: position 1,284,109 of record NZ_CP197010.1, on the reverse strand, counting down.
GGCATGTTCTGGTGCCTGGCGATCCTGCTGGCGGTCATGCTGCAGGCGCCGGTCTGGGCGCAGCTGACGGTGCTGGCGGTAGGCCTGGGCGTGGTCAATTACCAGTGCCTGGTGCCGCTGCAGCGGGTGATGGCACCGATGATCGCGCGCGATTCGGCGCGACGCGGCCGCAGCGGGACCAACTGGAAATACGAGTCCATGTATGGCCGCACCGGCATCATCGCCATGAACCTGATGGTCGTCGCGCTGGTGGTGTACTCACTGATGCGCAGCGGAAACCTGTAACGGACAACGCCGGCAGTGCGCCGGCGTTGTCGTCATTCACTGCGTTGAACCTCAGCGCTGCGGCTTCGGCGCCGCGCCATCGCGCGGACCGCCGTGGCGCGGGCCACCGTGCATCGGGCCCTTGGCGGCATCGAACTCGGCCTTGCTCAGCTGGCCATCCTTGTTGGTGTCGGCGGCAGCGAACCAGGCATCACGACGCTGCTTCATGCGCAGCTCGCGGTCGGCCTTGTCCAGGTAACCGTCCTTGTTGAGGTCGAGCTCGTCGAAGCGCGCGGCCAGGCGCGGATCGGCCTTGGCTTCCTCGCGGCTGATGCGGCCGTCCTTGTTGACGTCCAGCTTGGCCCAGCGCTCACCGCCGTGGCCACCACGGCGACCGTGCTGCCAGCGTGGCAGCTCATCGCGCGAGAGCTTGCCGTCCTTGTTCTTGTCCAGCTCGTCGAACTTCGCGGCCAGGCGCGGGTTGGCAGCGGCCTCGCTGCGGTCGATCACGCCGTCGCCGTTGGTGTCCAGCTTGGCCGGGCGCTGCGCCGGCGTGGTCGGGGTGTCGGCGGCCAGCGCGATACCGGAAGCGGAAGTGCCGAGCAGCAGGGCCAGCAGCAGGGGGGTACGGATCATGAGGTCACTCCTGGGGATGGGAACAGCGTCGGGGTGATCACTTCACCCTCGGGGAACAACAACGCCCGGGCGCGACATCGGTTGACGCCACTGCCGGTTCCATTCATCCGGCGGACAGTCGCCGCCACTGCGACAGGCTGGGGCTATGCTGTGCCCATGGCGATACATGGCGACAGAGACGACGAACTGCGACTTTTCCAGACCGGCGAGCACCCCTGCGGGTACTGGTCGGACCGGGTGGCGCGCGACCTGGTGCTGGACCCGCACGATCGCCGCCTTGGCGGCCTGTACCCGCTGGCACTGAGCTGGGGCTTCCGCCGCAGCGGCGACCTGGTCTACCGGCCACATTGCGCGCACTGCCAGGCCTGTGTGGCGGTGCGCATCCCGGTGGCGCGCTTCGCCCCGGACCGCAGCCAGCGCCGTTGCGCGGCCCGCAATGAAGACCTGGAGGTGCGGATCACCGCCGCCACCGCCCGTGACGACCTGTTCGCGCTGTATCACCGCTATCTGGTGCATCGCCACGCCAACGGTGGCATGGACGACCATGGCCCGCACGAATTCGAGCAGTTCCTGATCGGCAGCTGGTCGCACACCCGCTTCATGGAGATGCGCCTGCCCGGCCACGACGGCCAGCCCAGCCAGCTGCTGGGTGTGGCGGTGACCGACGTCACCGAGCACGGCCTGTCGGCGGTCTACACCTTCCTCGACCCGGACCATGCCGCGCGTGGGCTGGGCACCTTCGCGATCCTGCAGCAGATCGAATGGGCCCGCCGCGAGGGCCTGCCGCACGTATACCTGGGCTACTGGATCCGCGGGCATCAGAAGATGGACTACAAACGGCGCTATCGACCGCTGGAAGCCTACGACGGCCGCCGCTGGCACGATTTCGACGACGAACTGGACGGACGCTGACAAACCACTGACACCGGGCCGGGTGCACAATACGGCGCATGAACCTCCGACCCCAGATCCTCGCCCTGGCCCTGCTCTGCGGCGCCACCGCCCCCGCCTTCGCCACGTCCCCTGCGATGACCGAAAAGCCGTCCGCTGCGCTGCGCCTGGCCACCTACAACACCTCACTGTACTCCGATGAGACCGGTGGCCTGATCAAGGAACTGGAAGGCGACAGCGAGCACGCGCGCAAGATCGCCGCGGTGCTGCAGCAGGTGCGCCCGGATCTGGTGCTGCTGAACGAGTTCGACTTCGACGACGCCCACCGCGCCGCCGACCTGTTCCAGAAGCGCTACCTGGAAGTGGCCCAGCCCGGCGGCGGCAAGCCGCTGCACTTCGCCTACCGTTACCTGGCCCCGGTCAACACCGGCGTGCCCAGCGGCCTGGACCTGGACAACAACGGCGTGGTCGGCGGCGAAGGCCGCAGCCGCGGCAACGATGCCTGGGGCTACGGCCTGCACCCGGGCCAGTACGGCATGCTGGTGCTGTCGCGCTACCCGATCGATGAAGCCAAGGTGCGCAGCTTCCAGCTGCTGAAGTGGAGCGCGATGCCGGGCGCGATCCGTCCGGTCGACCCGCGCACCGGCAAGAGCTTCTACAACGACCATGTGTGGTCGCAGCTGCGGCTGTCGTCGAAGTCGCACTGGGACGTGCCGGTGAAGACCCCGGCCGGCGTGGTCCACGCGCTGGTCTCGCACCCGACCCCGCCAGTGTTCGATGGCCCGGAAAAGCGCAACGCCGCGCGCAACCACGACGAACTGCGCCTGTGGCAGGAATACCTGTCCAAGGGTGACAAGCCTTGGCTGTGCGACGACAAGGGCCAGTGCGGCGGCCTGGCACAGGACGCGCGCTTCGTGATCCTCGGCGACCTCAACAACGACCCGGTCGACGGCGATGGCCGCCATGAGGCGATCGTCGAACTGATCGAGAACGCCCGCGTGCTGCGCTACCCCACCCCGCGCAGCATCGGCGGCGAGCAGACCAGCCTGGCCTATGCGGCCAAGGGCATCGAGCGCAAGGGCGCACCGTTCCACGCCACCGGCGATTTCGGCCCGAAGTCCGGCACCATGCGCCTGGACTACGTGCTGCCCTCGACCGGTTTCGAGTACATCGGCAGCGGCGTGTTCTGGCCGGCCAATGAAAGCCCGGAAGCGAAGATCGCCGATGGCAGCGACCATCACCTGGTGTGGGTGGATGTGAAATAACAAAAAGGGGACGGAGGGGATTAAGTCGTTTGTGCAACAAACGACTTAATCCCCTCCGTCCCCTTTTTGCTTTACGGGCGCAGTTCGACGCCGATGGCGTCGGCGGCATCACGCGCGATGGCGCGTGCTTCGTCGATGGTTTCCGCGCGCGCCAGGGTCACGCCCACGCGGCGGTGGCCATGCACGCTCGGCTTGCCGAACAGGCGCACGGCGGTGTCCGGCACCTGCAGCGCGGCGGCGACGTTGTTGAAGTACGGCACGCCCTCGCCGTGGGCCAGCAGCGCGCACGATGCCGACGGGCCGCTCTGGCGAATCACCGGAATCGGCAGGCCAAGGATGGCGCGCGCATGCAGCGCGAATTCGCTCAGTTCCTGCGATACCAGCGTCACCAGGCCGGTGTCGTGCGGGCGCGGCGACACTTCGCTGAACCACACCTCATCACCCTTCACGAACAGCTCGACACCGAACAGGCCCCAGCCGCCAAGGTCGTCGGTGATCGCGCGCGAAATCTCTTCGGCACGCGCCAGCGCGGCGCTCGACATCGGCTGCGGCTGCCAGCTTTCGCGGTAATCACCGTCCTTCTGCAGATGGCCGATCGGCGCGCAGAACGAGGTGCCGCCGGCATGGCGCACGGTCAACAGGGTGATCTCGTAGTCGAAATCGATGAAACCTTCGACGATGCAGCGGCCGGCACCGGCACGGCCCCCGGTCTGCGCGTAGTCCCAGGCCGGGGCGATGTCCGCCTCGCTGCGCAGCGTGCTCTGGCCCTTGCCCGAGGACGACATCACCGGCTTGACCACGCAGGGCAGGCCGATGGCGGCCACAGCGGCGCGGTACTCGGCTTCGGTATCGACGAAGCGGTAGGGCGAGGTCGGCAGGCCCAGGGTTTCGGCGGCCAGGCGGCGGATGCCTTCACGGTCCATGGTCAGGCGGGCGGCGCGCGCGGTCGGGATCACCCGCAGGCCCTGCTCCTGTTCCAGCTGGACCAGGGTTTCGGTGTGGATGGCCTCGATCTCCGGCACCACCAGGTGCGGCTGCTCCCGGGCGATCAGGGCACGCAGCGCCATCGCATCGAGCATGTCGATCACGTGCGAGCGGTGCGCGACCTGCATGGCCGGGGCATCGGAATAGCGGTCGGCGGCGATCAGTTCCACGCCCAGCCGCTGCAGCTCGATGGCCACCTCCTTGCCGAGTTCGCCCGAGCCGAGCAGCAGCACGCGGGTGGCGGAGGGGGACAACGGAGTTCCAAGCTTGGCCATGGCGGTTCCAGCAGCGATGTGAAGGCGGGTGGGCATTCTAGCTGGCCGACCGTCCCGGCCATGGCATCCGACGAACGGTAGTCGACAAGTGATATCACTTTGATATCTTCATTCCGAACCCTCAAGGACGTACCGCCATGAAAGAGAAGTCGCTGTCTTCGCTCAACGGCCTCGGCACGCTGGCCGGCGCCCTGCTTGTCGCCCTCGCCGGCGGCGCCCTGTTCGTACTGGGGGTAGCAGCCAAGGCCAGCACCGGCTCGCCCAACCTGCTGCTGATGTTGGCAGGCATCCTGGTGGCGGCGCTGGCGGTCTTCGCCCTGGCCGGCCTGTACACGGTCCAGCCCAACCAGGCGGCGGTGCTGAGCCTGTTCGGCAAATACGTGGGCACCGTGAAGGACAACGGCCTGCGCTGGAACAACCCCTTCTATGCCAAGCGCCGGGTCAGCCAGCGCGTGCGCAACTTCGAGAGCGGCAAGCTGAAGGTCAACGAGCTGGACGGCAGCCCGATCGAGATCGCGGCGGTCATCGTCTGGCAGGTGGTCGATGCCTCCGAGGCGGTCTACAACGTGGACGACTACGAGAGCTTCGTGCACATCCAGTCCGAATCGGCGCTGCGCGCGATGGCCACCAGCTACCCCTACGACCAGCATGAGGATGGCCAGCTGGCCCTGCGCAGTCATGCCAGCGAGATTTCCCAGCACCTGAAGAACGAACTGGCCGAGCGCCTGGCCGACGCCGGCGTGCAGGTGATCGATGCGCGCATCAGCCACCTCGCCTACGCCGCTGAAATCGCCCAGGCGATGCTGCAGCGGCAGCAGGCCAACGCGGTGATCGCCGCACGCACGCGCATCGTTGCCGGTGCGGTCGGCATGGTCGAGATGGCCCTGGCCGAACTGCAGAAGAACGGCGTGGTGCAGCTGGACGAGGAACGCAAGGCGCACATGGTCAGCAACCTGCTGACCGTGCTGTGCTCGGACCGCGGCACCCAGCCGATCGTCAATGCAGGCTCGCTGTATTGAGCCACACTCGCAACGGGGCGCCCCACCGCCCCGCCAGGAGCCCCCATGAGTGAGAAGAAAGCCTACCCGCTGCGCATCAACGCCGACGTCCTGGCTGCGGCGCAGCGCTGGGCTGATGACGAGCTGCGCAGCCTCAACGCGCAGATCGAGTACGTGCTGCGCGACGCCCTGCGCAAGGCAGGACGCCTGCCCAAACCCACGCCATCGTCGGAGGACAAGGAATGAGCAAGCGCTGGAGCTACCAGACCATCGAGGTCAAGACCTCCATGATGGGCGTACTCAAGGCCGAGGATGTCCAGGCCGAGCTGAGCCGGCAGGGCCAGCTGGGCTGGGAACTGGTCAACATCATCATCCCCGCGCCGATGCGCCCGGCGATGCTGGTGTTCAAGAAGGAGGCCTGAACCATGGGCGGCAGTGACCCGAAACCCTTTGAGGTGGCCGAGAGTTCGCCGCTGCGCGTGCTGTGGATCGTGCTGCCGCTGCTGGCTGCCTTCGTGGCCTGCCTGTATGCGCAGCTGTACAAGGCACCGGCGAACGCACCCTGGATCGAAGTAACGCTGTCGCCGCCCTGGTTCCGGATGGGCGGCAGTGCGGCATGGAGCCTGATCGTCATCGCTGTACTCGCTGTCGGGCTGGGGGCCGCATTCTTCCGCCGCCGGGTGGAGCTGGCCGGCAACGTGCTGGACGTGCGCTCGACGATGTACCGGCGGCGCGTGCCGGTGGCGCAGCTGCGGCTGGACCAGGCCGAGGTGGTCGACCTGCAGCGTGACCGCCGCTATGGCATCCGTGTCAAAACCAATGGCTATTCAATGCCGGGCTTCTACTCGGGCCACTTCCGCCTGCAGGGAGGCGGCAAGGGCTTCGCCCTGGTCACCGACCGTGCGCGTGTCCTCGCCCTGCCGGTCAGTGATGGCAGCACGCTGCTGCTCAGCGTGGACCGGCCGCAGGCGCTGCTCGATGCGCTGCGCAAGGTGGCCGCGTCGGCACCACGGCAGTAAGCTGAGGCGATGCAACGACGCCCGCCCCTGCTGATCAACACCGAGGCCATCGAGCTGTGGCCCGCCCACCTGTTGCGCGCACGCAGCAACCTGGATGCACGCCTGCTGTCGCAGGCGCAGTGGGTGCTGCGGCGCAAGCGTGATGGCCGCTATCTGGCGGCGGTACTGCCGCACGGCGTGCATTCGATGGTGCCGCGCCTGCCGCGCGAGCCCGGGGTCGAGGAAGCATTGGCGCTGCTGGATGCCGCGGCTGCACGGCCCTTCGGCGCCGGACTGGAAGATCAGTGGCTGCCGCTGGCCGGGTTGCAGCAGCGCCTGCAACAGCTTGGCCTGGACCCGCAGCGCTACGCCGACGGCAGCGGCCTGCCGCTGGAACCCGAACCCTGCCTGCTGCATTTTGCCGGCCGCGATCGCTTCGCCCGCCCGCTATGGCTGCGCCGTGGCGCCGCGCAGGGCTGGCGACGGATGCGACTGCATGCGGCACAGGATGGCATTGCGCTGGACGCCATCTCCGGCTTCCGCAGCCATGCCTACCAGTTGGGCATCTTCGAACGGAAGCTGGCGCGCGGCCTGAGCGTCGCGGAGATCCTGAAGGTGAATGCCGCACCGGGTTTCAGTGAACACCACAGCGGCCATGCGCTGGACATCGGTACACCGGGCGACGCCCCGGCTGAAGAATCGTTCGAAGCCACCGACGCGTTTGCGTGGCTGCAGGCGAATGCCGGTAGGCATGGCTTCCAGCTGAGCTACCCGCGCGACAACCCGCACGGCATCGTCTACGAACCCTGGCACTGGTGCTGGAAACCGGCCAACGGCTGAGCCCCTCGTGGCGGCTGCACGGCGAAATTCATGGAACTGTCCGGGCGGATTCCGCGTGTGCCCGCCACGAAATGGGACAAGAAGGCAAAGGCAAAGCTCGAAGCCCCTGTAACGGATCAGCGCGCAGCTGTTGGGTCCGCCTTCAAGCGAGCCGAGCACCGCAGGTCCGACGAGGGCGAAGAGGTGCGGGTGTCTGAGCGCAGCGAGTTCCCGCACCGTCCCTCGACGGGCCGAGGAGCACAGGGGACCGGTGCGCAGCACCGGCTCGCGGCCGGCGGCGCGTTTCTTTTGGTTACTTTTCTTTTCGCGCGAAAAGAAAAGTAACGCCCATGAACCCTTAGGATCGCATCGGCATGGATCGAAGCGACAGCCCTGCGACCGTCACCGCCTCAATGCATTGATCGCCAGCAACACCCATCCGGCCATCATGCTGGTGCCACCGATCGGTGCCATCCGCGTCGGCCACTGCCACAACGCACCGCCCACCAGGCTGCCGGAAAACAGCAGCACGCCCAGCAGCAGCACGTACAGCGCCAGGCGCGCGGTCGCCCCCTGCGCACGCGGGCCAAGCGCCACCAGCACCGCGCCATGCGCGAACGCATACAGTGCCGCCATGTTCAGGTGCTGCTGTGAAAGCGGGTCAGCCACACCGTGCGATGCGTAGGCGGACAGGCCGATCGAGGCCGCCGCCAGCAGCGCACCAAGGCAGGCCAGCAGGGAAGGCTTACGTGCGCGACGTTCCAGGTTGAACATGGGGGCTCCTTGCACAGCGCCCTTTCCGGGCGCCAGATGAAAAAAAACGCGCCGCAATGAGCGGCGCGTTTTCGTGTCCAACACTACATGGGTCAGCCGAGGCTTACTTGACGGCCCAGTAAATGTCGTAGGTACCTTCCGGGGTGAACGACTTGTCGATGCCATCCTTCCAGGTTTCGTACGGACGGTCGATCACTTCGTTGCCGGAGGTCACAGCCCAGGCACGCAGGCCGTTGCGGGCCACGTCTAGACCCGCCATGTGGCCGGTGTAGGCGGCATGCGCCGAACGGTGCGGGGCCACGTGCACGTACTTGACCGGAGCGCCGCCGTCGATCTTGACGGTCAGCTCTTCAGCAGTGGCACCTTCAGCACCCTTCTTCTTCACCGGCTGGGCGATGTCGAAGGCGTACTTCTCCTGACCGAAATCGGTGGTGATGATGCGGAACGGACCGGCGGCTTCAAGGCCGTTGGCCTCCATCACGCGCTTGATCCACTCCTGGTTGTCCTTGATGGACTTGGTGATCGTGTCCTGACCGCGGTCCACGTTACCGGCGTTGACGACCAGCAGGTCTTCAGCCGGCACATTGACGATGGCCAGATCGGTCAGCGGGGCTTCCGGCGTGCGGTAGTCCACGTTCGGGACGCTGGCCAGCATGTTGGCCATACGCGACAGACCCATCTTGATGTCGTCGCCGATCTGGCGGCTGACATACAGGCCGGCATAACGGCCGAACAGGTCGAAGCCGTACTTCACCGAGTAGTCCTGGGTGATCTTGACGTTGCGGCCACCCTTGCCGGTCGGCTCCAGCGTGAAGGTGGTGATCTTGTCGTGACCCTTGGTGGCGTCATCGATGGCGATCGCAACACGCTTGTTCTCTTCGGCTTCGGTGATCTTCCAGGAACCGGTGCCCAGGTCCTTGGAGGTGAAGTCGAGAGTGGCACCGACGCCGGAGGCCGGGCCGGACAGCTTCAGTTCAACGGCGGGATCGCGCAGTACCAGCGGGTTCCAGTCCTTGAAGCGGCGCAGGCTGCTGACCGTGTCGTACACGATCGTCATCTTGCGGTTGGTCTCGATGCTTTCGGTGATGTGACGCTCGCCCGGCAGACATACGCCAATGATGACGAACAGGCCAGCCACGATCCCCAAGGCGATCAGGAACTCGATAATACGGGTCATTCAGAGAGTCTCCGGGGCCGATCCCACGGCCGGGTTGATTGAAGCGAAGCGCCAATCCTAGCAGGCTTCGCGGGCATTGTTTATCGGGATTGGCGCACCGGTTTCCCTGCCGGCTGCGTATTTGTATGGACAAAGAATTCGAAGGGTACCGCATACCGATACCCGTGAAGTAGAGGGCAACCCCACCCGAGGGCCATGACTGGACCTCAAGTCATTGTCCTGAAAAGATTTTCCTCAGACCAGCTGGAGTTCGAACGCCTTCAGTACGGCGCGCGTACGGTCGCGCACGCCCAGCTTGGACAGGATGTTGGACACATGGTTCTTGATGGTGCCTTCGGCCACACCCAGCGAGTTGGCGATCTCCTTGTTGGAGAAGCCACTGGCCATCAGGCGCAGGATCTCGGTTTCGCGGTCGGTCAACGGGTCCGGGCGGTCCAGGCTGACGAACTCGTTGCGCATGTGCTCCAGGCCGGACAGCAGGCGCTGGGTCACGGCCGGCTGCACCAGCGAACCGCCGTCGGCCACGGTGCGGATGGCACCGACCAGCTGCGCCAGGGTCACGTCCTTGAGCAGGTAGCCCTTGGCTCCGGCCTTGAGCCCGGCCAGCACCAGCTGGTCGTCATCGAAGGTGGTGAGGATGATGGTCGGTGGCAGCTGCTCCTGGCGCGACAGCACCTGCAGCGCCTCCAGCCCGGACATCACCGGCATGCGCATGTCCATCAGCACCACGTCGGGGCGCACCTGCGGTATCAGTTCGACCGCCTGCCGGCCATCGCCGGCCTCGGCCACCACCTCGATACCGTCGTCGAGCGCCAGCAGGGAGCGGATTCCCTGCCGCACCAGGGTTTGGTCGTCGACCAGGCAGACGCGAATCATCAACGCACTCCTTCAGGAACCTTGGTAAGGGCGGCCACCAGCACCGTTGCCGGCACCGTCGCCCGCAGCCGGAAGCCTTCACCGGGACGGGTTTCGACCTGCAGCTGGCCACCACATTGTTGCAGGCGCTCGCGCATGCCGCGCAAGCCATTGCCCACATTGACCATATCCGCGCCGACGCCGTCGTCGCGGGCCTCCACCACCACCCGGTCGGGGGCTTCACGGTACACCTTGATCCACAGGTGGCGGGCGCCGGCATGGCGCACCGCGTTGGTGATGATCTCCTGGGTACAGCGCAGCAGCACGTGGGCCCGCTGCGGGTCCTCCACGTTCAGCGGATCCTCGATCTCCAGCTGGATGTCCAGCGAGGGCACGTTCTCGGTCAGCGGGCGCAGCGCCGCCGCCAGATCGATGGCGCCGGTCTCGCGCAGCTGGCTGACCACCTCACGCACATTGCCCAGCAGCAGCTTGGCCAAGGCATGCGAGCGCTTTACATGGTCCAGCGCCTGGCCCTCGGCCAGGTGACCGGCCACTTCGAGGTTCAGGGTCAGTGCGGTCAGCTGATGCCCCAGAAGATCGTGCAGCTCACGCGAAATGCGGGTTCGCTCGTTGACGCGAGCGCTTTCGGCCAGCAGGGCACGAGTGGCACGCAGCTCCGAATTGAGCCTGCGCTGCTCGTCGCGGGCCTGGGTCTGCTGTCTCGCGACAAGGCTGGTCACGAAGATGAACATGGAAAAGCCGCCATACAGCAGCGATTGCATCACGGCTTCGAACAGCGGGAAGTTCAGCAGTATGTAATAGACCGGGGCCACCGCCAGCTGGCTGACCAGCAGCCACAGCACGCACAGACGCGCCGACAGCATCCACGGAATGACGCCGGCAGCCACCATCATCAGGATGCTGCCCAGGCCCGAACCACTGAGGAAACTGACGCCCAGCGCCGAAACCGTCAGCAGCAGCAGCAGGCCGCGGTCCAGCCAGGTGGTGTGACTATCGCTGTCACTGCGCAGGAGGCGGGTCAGCCAGTAGTACGCGGCGCCGAAGGACAGGTAGGCGACGAACAACAGGATCGCCCAGCTGCCCATATCGCTGCGGCTGTGCAGGTTCTCGAATTGCGAGTACGCCAGTGGCAGGCCGACCATGACCCAGGTAAACAGGCCGGCCAGACGGAGGACGCGGGTATGGCTGAGGACTCCCAACATGCCAGCACTCTACGGGCCCGGCCCGCGTCGCGCACTCCCACGGAAGTCATGCATCCGAGGTCCCCTGTTCATGCCGCAGCCCACCCCGGGCATGCAATAATCGTGCGCAGGGTCCAATTTGACGGACCAACCGCGTTACCCCACGGAGTCACAATGTCGATTGTCATCCGCGACGTGCGCGAGCACGAGCTCGATTCCGTCCTGGCTTTGAACAACAACGCTGGCCTGGCCATCCTTCCCCTGGATGCGGCCCGCCTGCGCCTGTTCTACGAAACCGCTGAATATTTCCGCGTCGCCGAGCGCGACGGCAACCTGGCCGGCTTCCTGATCGGCTTCGGCAGCGACAGCCAGCACGACAGCAGCAACTTCGCCTGGTTCAAGCAGCAGCTGGACACCCCGTTCTTCTATATCGACCGCATCGTGGTCGCCAGCCGCCGTCGTGGCGGTGGCGTCGGCCGTGCGTTCTATGCCGACGCGCAGAGCTTTGCCGAGCTGCGCTACCCGCAGATGACCTGCGAAGTCTTCCTCGACCATGGCGCCGATGCCGCCCTGCTCTTCCACGGCAGCTTCGGCTTCCGCGAGCTGGGCCAGAACACCATGCCGCAGGTCGACGTGCGCGCCAGCATGCTGGCCAAGGAACTGTGCAGCTACCCGTGGGTCCAGGAGACCTACGGCGGCAAGCTGCCGGATGTGGCATGGACACGTGCCCGGCATCTGCCGGCGCAGGCACAGCGGCCGACGGGGACCTGAGCGTGGCGGTGAATTTCGATTACGAACAGGCCGGTGAACTGAAGATCGGCCAGGTGGGCATCGCCAACCTGCGCATCCGTACCCTTGATGTCGAACGCCTCGTGCAGGAAATGCGCGAACGCGTCACCCGTGCGCCGAAACTGTTCGGCCGCGCCGCGGTGATCCTCGACTTCGGCGGCCTGAGCCAGGTGCCGGACGTGGCCACCGCGCAGGCGCTGGTCGATGGCCTGCGCAGTGCCGGCGTGCTGCCGGTGGCGCTGGCCTATGGCACCAGCGCGGTCGACCTGCTCTCGCAGCAGCTCGGGCTGCCACTGCTGGCCAAGTTCCGCGCCCAGTACGAGCGTGCCGAGGCCGAGCCGGCCCCGCCGCCGCCGCCCGCGCCGGAACCGCGTCGCGCAGCCCGTGCCGAACCGAAGCCGGCACCGGCCACGCCGGTGGCCAAGGTTGCCGACGCCGCCGCACCGCAGCCGGGTCGCATGCAGCTGGGCAACGTGCGTTCGGGCCAGCAGCTGTACGCTGAAAACTGCGACCTGACCGTGATGGCCACCGTCGGCGCCGGCGCCGAGGTCATCGCCGATGGCAGCATCCACATCTACGGCACCCTGCGCGGCCGCGCGCTGGCAGGGGCACAGGGCAACACCGCGGCACGCATCTTCTGCCGTGATTTCCATGCGGAACTGGTCGCCATTGCAGGCCACTACAAGGTACTGGACGATGTCCCGGACTCCCTGCGCGGCAAGGCCGTGCAGGTGTGGCTGGAACAGGACCAGATCAAGATCGCTGCGCTGGACTGACGCAGCACCCAAACAGAATCATCAGGAGAAGTCCTTTGGCTGAAATCATCGTAGTCACCTCCGGCAAGGGCGGCGTCGGCAAGACCACTTCCAGCGCGAGCCTGGCCTGCGGCCTGGCACGGCGCGGCAAGAAGGTGGCGGTGATCGACTTCGACGTCGGCCTGCGCAACCTCGACCTGATCATGGGCTGCGAACGCCGCGTGGTGTACGACTTCGTCAACGTCGTGCACGGCGAAGCGACCCTCAAGCAGGCCCTGATCAAGGACAAGCGCTTCGAGAACCTGTACGTGCTGGCCGCCTCGCAGACCCGCGACAAGGACGCACTGACCCAGGAAGGCGTGGGCAAGGTCCTGAAGGACCTGGCCGCCGACGGCTTCGATTACATCATCTGCGACTCCCCGGCCGGCATCGAGAAGGGCGCCTTCCTGGCGATGTACTTCGCCGACCGTGCGGTGGTGGTGGTGAACCCGGAAGTGTCGTCGGTGCGCGACTCGGACCGCATCATCGGCCTGCTCGACTCGAAGACCCACAAGGCCGAGTCCGGCCAGGACGTGCCGGCCTTCCTGCTGCTGACCCGCTACACCCCGCTGCGCGTGGAAAGCGGCGAGATGCTCAGCATCGCCGACGTCGAGGAAGTGCTCGGCCTGAAGGCGATCGGTGTGATCCCCGAGTCGGGTGACGTGCTCAACGCCTCCAACAAGGGCGAGCCGGTCATCCTGGATGTCGAGTCCGCAGCCGGCCAGGCCTACGACGACGCCGTCGCGCGCATCCTCGGCGAAGAACGCCCGATGCGCTTCACCAACGTCGAGAAGAAGGGCTTCTTCAGCAAGCTGTTCGGAGGGTAAGCATGGGCCTGTTTGATTTCCTCAAAGCGAAGAAGACCACCGCCGAAACCGCCAAGAACCGCCTGCAGATCATCATCGCGCAGGAGCGCAGCAACCGCGGCGGCCCCGATTACCTGCCGCTGCTGCAGCGCGAGCTGCTGGAAGTGATCAAGAAGTACGTGAACATCGACGTCGATGCAGTGAAGGTCGACCTGGTGAAGGATGGCCAGCACGATGTGCTGGACATCTCCGTGGCGCTGCCTGAAGGCCCGGACAAACCCTGAAGCTCTGCCCCGCCCGTGCCTGCACGGGCGGGGCTGCCTGACCCGCATGACCGATACGACAACCGCCGTGGACATCACCTGCGTGGGCGACATCGCCTTCGCTGATGCGCAGTGCCTGCTCGCCGCGCATGGCCTGCAGCTGCACCACGTCGCGGCCGGTGAACCGATTCCCGGCAGCTACTGGGGCGAACCCGAGGCCGGCATCATCGCCAGCAACGTGTACGTGCGCGATGACACGCCCGTGCACTCGATGCTGCATGAAGCCTGCCATCTGATCGTGCTGCCGCCGGAGCGGCGTGCGCAGGTGCATACCGACGCCACCGACTCGGTGGCCGAGGAAGATGCCACCTGCTACCTGCAGATCGTGCTGGCCGGGCAGCTGCCTGGCGTTGGCAGTGCGCGGTTGATGGCCGACATGGATGCCTGGGGGTATACGTATCGGCTGGGGTCGACACAGGCGTGGTTTGAGCAGGACGCCGAAGACGCGAAGGCATGGTTGATCGAACGCGGATTGCCGGTGGCGTAACGCATCGGTAGTGCCGGCCGTTGGCCGGCAACCTCATGAACCCGCGCAGCATTACCTGGTTGCCGGCCAGCGGCCGGCACTACCCCATCAGCCCTGCCCTGCCAGCGCGCGCAGGGTAATGCCGACGATGTAGGCCAGGTAGGTGCCGGTGGCGTAGCCCATCGTGCCCAGCAACACGCCCACCGGCGCCAGGGCCGGATGGAACGCTGCAGCCACCACCGGCGCCGAAGCCGGGCCACCGATGTTCGACTGCGAACCGATCGCGAAATAGAAGAACGGCACCTTCAGCAGCTTGCCCAGGCACCACAGCAGCGCGATGTGCACGGCAATCCAGATCAGGCCGAGCAGGAACAGCCACGGGCGGTCCAGCAGCGCCAGCAGATCCATCTGCATGCCGATGCAGGCAATCAGGAAGTACAGCAGCAACGAACCCAGCCGCGAGGCGCCCGCACCTTCCAGCGTGCGTGCACGGGTGAAGCTCAGGCTCAGGCCCAGCGTGGTCGACAGCACCACCACCCACACGAACGGCGCATCCAGGCTGAACTGCGGGGCCCAGCTGACATTGGCCTTGAACCATGCTGCCAGCGGCGCACCGATCGCGTGTGACAGACCCACGCCGCCGAAGGCCACTGCCACGATCAGCATCAGGTCGGTGAGGCTGGGAACGCGCTCATGCTCGGCCTGGAAGCGCGCGATGCGCTCCTTCAGCTCATCGATGGCCGACGTGTCGGCACCGCTGCGCGCGTCGATCTTCGCTGCGCGCCCGGCCAGGAAGATCAGCGCGGCCATCCACACGTAACCGACACCGACATCGACCACCGCGAACTGGCCGAACGTGGTGGCGTTGACGTCGAACACTTCGCGCATCGCCAGCATGTTGGCACCGCCGCCGATCCAGCTGCCGGCCAGTGCGGCCATGCCGGCCCAGGTGTCACCGGCCACCGTTTCCGGATGCAGCGCGCGCATCACCAGGAAAGCCACCACCGCACCAAGCATGATGCTGGCGGACGCACCAAGGTACATCAGCACCAGCTTCGGGCCGAGCCGCAGGATGCCCTTGATGTCCACCGCCAGGGTCAGCAGGATCAGCGCTGCCGGCAGCAGGATGTCGCGTGCGATCGGGTTGTAGAGCTTGGTGTTCTGGCCGTCGATCAGGCCGACGGTGTTGTAGATGCCGGGAATCAGGTAGCACAGCAGCAGTGCCGGCACGAAGGTGTAGAAGCGTTTCCACAGGCCCTGCTCGCGCGAGGCGGTCCAGAACACGGCGCCCAGGGTGGCGGCGATCAAACCGAAGACGACGATGTCGTTCTGGATCAGGGCGGTCGAGGGCATGCAGGCGCTCTGGGTAGAGCCGGCCGCTGGCCGGCTGCTGTTGGCGGCAGATCAGGAAGGTGTGCCGACCAACGGTCGGCCCCCACCGGTAAAGCAGATGGCGAAACAAAAGCGCCGCCCCGAAGGGCGGCGCTGCAGTCATCAGTTGCCGATGTGCTGCTTCAGCCAGGCATTGACGGTGTCGTGCCACAGGATGCTGTTGTTCGGCTTCAGCACCCAGTGGTTTTCATCCGGGAAGTACAGGAACTTCGATTCGATGCCCTGGCGCTGGGCAGCGGTGAACGCGGCCAGGCCCTGCTCGACCGGAATGCGGAAGTCCTGCTGGCCGTGGATGACCAGGATCGGCTTCTTCCAGTCCGCCACGTGGTTGACCGGGTTGAACTTTTCGTAGTTCGCCGCCTTCTGGTACGGCGTACCGCCCTGCTCCCACTCGGTGAACCACAGTTCTTCGGTGGCGTAGCCCATCATGCGCTGGTCGAACACGCCGTCATGGTTGACCAGGCACTTGAACGGGCCGTTCCAGTTGCCGGCGATCCAGTTGACCATGAAGCCGCCGTAGCTGGCGCCCAGCGCACAGGCCTTGTCACCGTTGAGGAAGGAATACTTCTTCAACGCCGCATCCCAGCCCTTCTGCAGGTCTTCCAGCGGGCGGTCGCCCCAGTGCTGGCTGATCGCATCGGTGAAGGCCTGGCCATAGCCGGTGGAGCCGTGGAAGTCGATCATCACCACGGCGTAGCCCTGGCCCGCATAGGTCTGCGGATTCCAGCGGTAGCTCCAGCCATTGCCGAAGCTGCCCTGCGGGCCACCGTGGATCAGGAACGCGACCGGGTACGACTTGCCTTCCTGGTAGTTGTGCGGCTTGACCACATAGCCGTGCACGGTGTCGTTGTTCCAGCCCTTGAACTCGAACTGTTCGTAGTCACCGAAGCTGACGTCCTTGAGCACGTCGCCAGCGGCCGGGGTCAGCGCGCGCAGCTCGCCGATGGCTTCGCCGGCGGCCGGCAGCAGGCCGACCAGCACCTGGTCGTTGCTCTTCAGGCTGTTGCGGGTGATCGCCACGCTGGTGCCGGCCACGTCCACCGAGGTAACGCTGCCGTCGCCGATCAGCTTGGTGGCCTTGCCGCTGGCCACGTCGATCTGGAACAGCGGGTGCTCGCCGAGGTCATCGGCGGTGGTGTAGATGCTGGAGCCGTCGGCGGACAGGGTGATGCCGCCCGCCGAGCGATCCCACTGCGGGGCGATCTCGCGGGTCTTGCCGCTGGCCAGGTCCATCGCCATCAGGCCGAAGCGGTCGGCCTCGAAGCCCGGGCGCTTCATCGCACGGTAGAACAGGGTCTTGCCGTCGGCACTGAACACCGGGCCGGCATCCCAGGCCGGATTGGAGGCGGTCAGGTTGACTGGCGCCTGCTTGCCCGCAGCGTCGAAGCGGTACAGGTCGAAGTTGGTCGACCACGGCTCCTGCTTGCCGGCCACGCGGATGCTGGCCACCACGCTGGCGCCATCCGGCGACCACGCGAAATCGTCATTGCCACCGAACGGCTTGGACGGTGCATCGCCGTCGATGGTCGCGCTCAGCGCCGAGGCGCCCTTGACCGCCCCGGCCTTGGCTGCCGGCAGCGGTGCCACGAACAGGGTGTTGCGGCGGCCGTCGTTCCAGGTATCCCAGTGGCGCACGAACAGCGAATCCCACACCTGGCCGCTGGCCTTGGCGTCCTTCTTTTCCTTCAGCTTCTTCTCGGTGCATGCCAGATCCGAGGCACAGGCCTGGAACACGCCGGCACTGAACAGCACGCGGTCGTCCTGCGGTGACACGTGGTAGCTGTCAACGTCCACCGGGAAGTCGGTCAGCTGACGCGGGGTGCCGCCGTTGATCGGCTGCGCGTACAGCTGCTGGCTGCCGTTCTTGGCACTGAGGAAATAAACGGTCTGGCCATCGGCCGACAGCGACGCGGAATTGACGCTCCAGCCAGCCGGGGTGATCTGCTTCGGCGGAGCGGCGTCACGCGTGCGCAGGTTGCGCGCGAACAGCGCGGTGGAGGCCTTCAGGTTGGCGTCCACGCTGCGCTTGGCGAACACCACAGTGCCACCGTCCGTGGTCAGTACCGGCGCGGAGACGCGGTCCATGGCCACCATGTCGCGGACTTCCAGGCCACGGGCAGCGGCAACGCTGGGCAGGGCAGCCAGCAGGCTCAGTGGCAGCAGGGCATGACGCAGTTTCATCGGGGTCTCCGCAGGACGGCAAAAAACCGATGGTAGGCCCGTGCGGCCGGGGCTGCCAAGGCCATCGGTCATGGCTGCCCGCGGGGTTGGCCCCGCCGCCAGAAAAAGCAAACCGCGCCGTAGCGCGGTTTGCGGTAGTGCCGGCCGCTGGCCGGCAACCAGGGGTATCACGGGATTCCGGGATTGCCGGCCAGCGGCCGGCACTACCCGTCCCTACGCCTTGGTGTACTTGCCGGTGCGGTAAATCAGCCAGCCCACCAGGAACAGCACGGCCAGGCCGATCCACTGCGCGCCCGGCAGGTGGAACGGCACGGCCAGCACGTCGGCGCGGCTGCTGACCACGATCGGAATCGCGATGGCGATGCCCATCAGTGCCTCACCGGTGATCAGGCCCGCAGCGAACAGCACGCCCGGCTTGTGCACGCGGTCGCGGCCTTCTTCGTCATCGGCGCGCACCTTGTGGAAGCGCTCGACCAGGTGGGCGATCAGGCCGCCGAGGAAGATCGGCACCATCAGCTCCAGCGGCAGGTAGATGCCGATGGCGGCGGCCAGCACCGGCACGCGGAAGCGTGCGTTGCGCGACTTCAGCCAGCTGTCGAAGGCAATGATGGCGGCACCGACCACGGCACCGATGCCGATGAAGGTCCACGGCAGTTCGCCGCCGAACAGGCCCTTGGCCACCGAGGCCATCAGGTTTGCCTGCGGCGCAGCCAGCGCGTTCGGGTGCAGCTCGGACTTCACGCCGATGCCGTAGGCGGTGGCCAGCAGGTTCAGCACTGGGGCCATGATCAGCGCACACGAGAAGGCACCGATGCCCAGCATCAGCTGCTGCTTCCACGGGGTGGCACCTACGATATAGCCGGCCTTGAGGTCCTGCAGGTTGTCACCGCCAACCGCTGCGGCGCAGCACACCACCGCGCCGATCATGATCGCCGCCACCGCGCCCAGCGGCGCACCGCCGGCACCGACCGGCTTGAGGCCATCGGCGCCCAGCAGCACCACCAGCACGGCCGAGGCGAACAGGATGGTGGAGATGGTGATGCCCGACACCGGGTTGTTGGACGAACCGATCAAGCCGGCCAGGTAGGCCGAGACCGACACGAACAGGAAGCCGGCAACGATCATGATGATGGTCATCGGGATCGACACGTGCCACTGGCCGACGATGGCCTGGTACAGGGCCAGCAGCGGCAGCACGAAGACCACCAGGGCCACCAGCATCCACTTCATCGGCAGGTCGCGCTCGGTGTGCGCCAGCACCGGGCCACCGCTCTTGCGGGCGGCGGCAAAGCCGCTCTTGACGCCATTGAGCAGCGACTTGCGCAGCGAGATCAGGGTCCAGATGCCGCCGATCAGCATTGCGCCGACACCCAGGTAACGCATCTTCGCGCCCCAGATGGCGAACGCCGCTTCGGTGGAGGATGCCGTGGCGACCGACGCGGCCAGTGCCGGATCGGTGTTCATGAAGAACGCCTGGTAGATCGGAATGGCGATGTGCCAGGTCAGGATCGAGCCGGACACGACCACGATGCCGACGTTGAGGCCGACGATGTAGCCCACGCCCAGCAGTGCCGGCGACAGGTTGGTACCGATGAAGGCGGTGACCTTGGAGCTGCCGACGTAGGCCGAGGTGGCCCAGGCGTCGGGAATCAGGCGCATGCCGCTTTCCGCGGCCAGCTTGACGAAGGCACCGATGACTGCCGACAGGCCGAGGATCTTCAGGCCCGGGCCCGGGTTCTCACCAGCCTTGAGCACTTCGGCCGCAGCCTTGCCTTCCGGGAACGGAAGCGGGTCTTCAACGATCATCGAACGGCGCAGCGGCACCGAGAACAGCACGCCCAGCAGGCCACCGAGGCCGGCGATGCCCAGCACCCACCAGTACTTGAAGTCCGGCCAGTAGCCCATGATCACCAGCGCCGGGATGGTGAAGATCACACCGGCGGCGATCGACGAACCGGCCGAGGCGCCGGTCTGCACGATGTTGTTTTCAAGGATGGAGCCACCGCCCAGCAGGCGCAGCACGCCCATGGAAATCACCGCGGCGGGAATGGCGGTGGCGATGGTCAGGCCTGCGAACAGACCGAGGTAGGCGTTTGCGGCCGACAGCACCACCGCCAGCACGATGGCCAGGGCCACTGCGCGGAAGGTGAGCTGCTTGGGCGCAGCGTCGTGGTTCATGGAAGCCCCTGCTGGCAAAAAATCCCTGCCACGCTAGCGTTCAGGGCAGATCAAGTCCAGCGTGCCAAAGGATGGGGGCGTGTGCTGCAGCGCAATGGGCCAGTACGTGGACCGGCAATCGACCGACCCGGCAAAGTCCGGCTGGGCGCGAAGCAAATGATATGTTATATCTTAATGCTACCTTGCTGTTACTGCATCGCATGCCCCCTTCCCCCTCCCCTCGCCTGGCCTCCATCGACCAGCTGCGCGGCACCGTGATGCTGTTGATGTTGCTGGACCACGTGCGCGAGACCTTCTTCCTGCAGCATCAGGTAAGCGACCCGATGGACGCATCGACGGTCTCCCCTGCGCTGTTCGCCTGCCGTCTGCTGGCCCACCTGTGTGCGCCCGTGTTCGTCCTGTTGACCGGGCTGTCGGCCTGGTTGTACGGCCAGCGCCAGGCGGATCCGCGCCGGGCCACAGCCACGTTCCTGCTCAAGCGCGGGCTGTTCCTGGTGGTGCTGGAACTGACCCTGGTGAACTTCGCCTGGACCTTCCAGCTGCCGCCGGAAACGCTGTACCTGCAGGTGATCTGGGCCATCGGGCTGAGCATGATCGCGCTGGCCGGCCTTCTGTGGCTGCCGCGCCTGGCCCTGCTGGTGCTGGCAGTCGCGGTGGTGGCCGGGCACAACCTGTTGGACGGCGTGCGAGTGGAAGGCCACGGTCTGCTGGCGATGCTGTGGAAAGTGCTGCACCAGCGCGACTGGATCGAGACCGGCGCGCTGCGCCTGCGCACTTCCTACCCGGTGCTGCCGTGGATCGGGGTAATCGCGCTGGGCTACCTGATGGGGCCGTGGTTCGCCCGCGACCGCGACCCGGCGCAACGCCAGCGCTGGCTGCTGTGCGCAGGCGTCGGCGCGCTGGCCCTGTTCGCCCTGCTGCGGTTCGCCAACCAGTACGGGGATGCACCGTGGCAGTACCAGACCAGCACGCTGCGCACCTGGATGAGCGTGTTCAACATCACCAAGTACCCGCCGTCACTGCAGTTCCTGCTGTTGACGCTGGGCGTGGGACTGTTGCTGCTGCGCCTGTACGAATGGCCGCCACTGGCGCGCGCGCTGCGCCCGCTGGCCGATGTCGGCGCCGCGCCGATGTTCTTCTACCTGCTGCACCTGTATGTGCTGAAGGGGCTGTACCTGGCCGCGCTGGCGATCTGGGGGCCGACACACGGTGATCTGTACGCACTGGATTCGGTGGCCGGCCTGCTGCTGGTGGCCTGTGCGCTGGCGGTGGTGCTGTACCCGCCGACGCGGGCGTTCGCGCGGTTCAAGGCGCGACGGCGCGATCTGGCGTGGTTGCGGTACCTGTGATCGCCCAGGCCAGTCCGGCAATCCACGCATGGCGTGGATCTACTGAAAGCGGATCGGGCCACAGGCCTATAATTCCGCGATGAATTCCACCGCTATCGCTTCCGACGATTTCCTGGGCCATCCCAAGGGCGTCTACGTCTGCTTCTTCACCGAAATGTGGGAGCGCTTCTCCTTCTATGGCATGAAGGCGCTGCTGCTGCTGTACCTGACCAAGTACCACCTGTTTGGCGACAAGGCCGGCCTGGACCTGCTCGGTGCCTATGGCGGCCTGGTGTACTGCATCCCGGTGTTCGGCGGCATGCTGGCCGACCGCTGGCTGGGCATGCGCCGGGCGGTGCTGTTCGGCGGCATCCTGCTGGTGCTCGGCCACCTCGGCATGGCCTTCGAAGGCCACGCCGCGTATCGGGTGAACGGCGAAGTGGTGCGCGACACCTCGGCACTGGCGGTGACCTACCTGTCGCTGGCGCTGATCATCATGGGCGTCGGCTTCCTCAAGCCGAACATCTCCACCATCGTCGGCAAGCTGTACGCCAAGGACGACCCGCGCCGCGATTCGGGCTTCTCGCTGTTCTACGCCGGCATCAACCTCGGCGCGCTGTTCTCTTCGCTGGTGTGCGGCTTCCTCGGCGAGGCCTATGGCTGGAAGTACGGTTTCGGTGCGGCCGGCATCGGCATGCTGGCCGGCCTGGCGATGTTCCTGTGGGGCCAGAAGTACCTGCAGGGCCATGCCGAACCGCCGCAGCCGGCCGCGCTGAAGCAGAAGGTGCTGGGCCTGCCGCGCGAATGGCTCATCTATCTGTGCGCGATGCTCGGTGTATTGCCGGTGGCGTGGTTGATGTGGGCAGCCGGCAACGGCGCGTTCGCGCTGGGCGGTGAAATCAGCCTGGCACTGATGCTGATGCTGGTGGTGCTGGGCGGCGTGCTGGTCTGGTTCGCCTGGTTCACCGGCAGCAAGTGCACGCCGGTACAGCGCCAGCAGATGATCGCGCTGATGGTGCTGATCTTCATGGCACTGGTGTTCTTCACGATGTACGAGCAGTCGTATGGCTCGTGGGTGACCTTCACCGACCGCCTGCTGACCAAGGACATCGTGCCCTCGCTGGTGATCACCGGCGGTACGCCGCTGCCGTGGTCGATCATCTCGCTGCTGCTGGCACCGCTGGGCTTCGTGGTCAGCGCGCGCCTGTCCGAACGGCGCCCCGGCTCGACCGCACCGCGTGCGTTCTTCATCGGCATCGTTGCGCTGATGCTGGTGCTGCTGGTGCGCGACTGCCTGGTGATTCCGCAGACCGCCGGCTCGCTGACCTACCTCGGCGGCCTGTTCCTGGTGCTGCTGGCGCCGGCCTTCGCCGCACTGTGGACGTGGATGGACCGCCGCGGCTGGGAACCGGGCAAGCCGGTCAAATCGGCCTGGGGCCTGGTGATCGGCGCGCTGTCGTTCGTGCCGCTGGCATTGGCCGCACAGCAGGTCGGCGCCACCGGCGAGATGGCCAGCGTGTGGTGGCTGGTGCTGGCCTACTTCCTGCTGGCCAGCGGTGAGATGTGCCTGTCGCCGGTCGGCCTGTCGGCAGTGACCCAGCTGGCCGTGCCGCGGGTGATGAGCCTGATGATGGGCACCTGGTTCCTGGCCACCGCATTCTCGGAAACGCTGGCCGCGCTGTTCGGCAAGCTGGCCGCGATCGAGGTGCCGGAGGGCGAATCGCTGGACATGGTGGCCGCTGCCGGCGCCTATGCGCACCTGTTCTGGCTGCTGATGTGGATCGGCCTGGGCTGTGCGCTGGCCGCCTTCATCGCCGCGCCGCTGCTGAAGAAGATGATGCACGGGGTCAAGTAAGCCTGATGCAGGCGAACTCCGGGGGCGGCGGATCGATCATCCGCCGCCCCCGGCTTGTTCAGGGCGCGCTGCTCTTCTCCGCAGGTGCGGCCTGCCCGGCCACCTGGCCGCCCAGGCTGCGCGAGAGGAAGGCCAGCAACCTGCTGTAGTACGCACGTTGGTTGGCAGGGGAATAGAAACCATGCCCTTCATTCTTGACGTACAGGGTTTCCACCGGCGTGCCGGCCTTCTTCAACGCAGCTTCCATGCGTTCGCTGTGCACGATCGGCGCACGTTGATCCTGGCCACCCGCGGCCAGGAATACCGGCACCCGCACCTGCGCGGCCAGATTCACCGGGGAACGCTCTGCCAGATCCTTGGGCGATCCCAGCCAGTTCCGCAGGTAGGCCAGGCCTGACTCATCGCTCTGGATGTCTCCGCGGGCGTACATCAACGGCAGGTCGTAGATGCCGACGTAGCCGGCCGCGCACTGGTACAGGCCCGGTTCGCGCACCGCCCCCATCATCGCCGCATAGGCACCGTAACTGGCGCCATAGATGCAGATGCGGTTCTTGTCGGCCACGCCCTGTTCGATCGCCCAGCGCGTGGCATCGGTGACGTCATCCTGCATCGACAGCCCCCATTGCTTTCGCGCGGCCTGCATGTGGGCCCGGCCATAGCCGGAAGAGCCGCGGAAATTCACCTGCAGTACCGCGTAACCTGCCGCCGCCAGCATCTGTGTCTCGGTGTCATAGGCGCCCTGGTCGGCAACACCGATCGGACCTCCGTGCGGCACCACCACCATCGGCAGCGCACGGGCCTCGCGGCCATGCGGGACGGTAAGGAAGCCATGCAGCGGACGCCCATCACGCGCCGTCAGGCTGATCGGACGCACCTCCGCCGCCAGCGCGGGGTCGATCCAGTCGCTGCGGCTGATCAGGTGCCGTGCACTCTTGCCAACCGTGTCATAGAGATAGAAATCGCCCGGATTGCTGCCTGACCAGGTTTCCACCAGCACCGTCTTGCCATCGCGCGTGCTGGAGGTGATGTAGACCGCTCCGCCCAGGCCGGCTTCGAGGCTGCGGTACAGGCGAGCGTCGTCCGAGGCGTCATCGAAGAATGCCGTTCGCGGCGCACTGCCAAGGAACAGGGCCCCGACCGGCACGCGGCTGCCGGGGCGCCGGATGATGCGCGCCGGGTCGGCACTCCCATCGCGCAGCACGGTGCGTCGTTCATTGCTCTGGGGGTCCCAGCTGACAATTGCATCAGGTCCATCTGCCTGCTCGACCTGCAGGTACGCCAGGCGACCATCGGCCGAGAAGCCGAGCGGCGCCTCGATGCGCTTGCTCAGGGATTCATCATTGAGCAGGACCCAGTCGCTGTTGCTGCCCGTGCGGTAGTAGAGCTTCTGCGTGCCATCGGTAACGACAGCGCGTGCGAAACGCACCTCGCCCTGCTCATCGGTCGTGAAGTCCGCATCGGGAATGGGAGCGCGCGCCACGGCGTTGCGGCGACCGGTGATCACGTCCAGGCGCTCGACCTGCGCATGCGAACTGCCGACCAGCGGGATCACCGTCACCAGCGCGTTGCGGTCATCGTCCTTGAGTTCATCACTGAGGTAGGCGGCCACCAGGCCTGCCGGCTTGACCTTGATGTTGGTGCCCAGGCTCTGGTCGGCAACCCGGTACCCCACCAGCAGCTCGCCGCCCTTGCCGTTGGCATTGATACCGAACAGTTCGCCGGTCGGCGTCGGCCGGTCCAGCACACCGAACTTCTGTGCCATGCCCACCAGCAGCCGCTCGTTGCTGACCCAGTCGAAGGTGTGGGCGTGATCGTTGCGGGGCGGGCGGAAGCTGCCGACCATCTTCATGTCGGCAATGCGGTAGATCGCCAATGCGGTTCCCGCCTCCAGCGGAACCGTCGCGGCGATGTACTCGCCCCCTGGTGAAATCTTGATGTCGGTAAACGACTCCTGCCGCAGATAGCGATCCAGGTCCAGCGTTGCGGCCGATGCCCCACCCACAACCGCGCCCAACAGTACAGCCAGCACAATCCTGCGCATCCTTCCCCCATGGAAAACCGGACACCCTGTCCGGATGCACGATTCTAGGCACGTGACCGTTTGCCGCGCCACATCGGCAGAAAAAACGACGGCACCGTTGCCGGTGCCGTCGTTACCACTACCTTGGAGAGAGAGTCAGGACGTGGGTTCGGGGGGCGTGCGCCGGGTCAGTGGACCCCGCGCACCGCCAACGTAAGGGCCAGGATGCTGAGGATCACGGCGATGGTGCCGTCGAGCACGCGCCAGGTACTGGGCTTGGTGAACAGCGGCGCCAGCAGGCGTGCGCCCAGGCCCTGCGCGGTCAGCCACAGGCAGCTGGCAGTCACCACACCGGCGGCGAAGGCCATGCGGGCGTTGCCGAAGTTCTCGGCGATCGAGCCGATCACCATCATGTCCAGCCAGAAGTGCGGGTTGATCAGCGAGAAGCCGACCGCAGCCATCAGCACCGCGCGGCGGCTGCCGTCGTCGCTGTCAGCCTCGCCCATGCCGCCGCCACCGGCAATCGCACGGCGTGCCGACTTCATGGCGTACCAGGCCAGGAACGCCACGCCCGTCCACAGCACGGCGGTGGTCAGCCACGGCAGCGCCGAAGTGAGCGTGCGCAGGCCAGCCACGCTGGCAAAGATGAAGATCGCATCGATGGCCGCACAGGTGGCAACCACCGGCACGATGTGCTTGCGCAGGATGCCCTGGCGCAGAATGAAGGCGCTCTGGGCCCCGACCACGGCGAACAGGCCGATGCCGGTAGCTGCACCAGAGAACCAGGCACCGAGGCCGGTGCTGGCGGAGATGACCGAGAACATGGGATTCACTGCCTTTGCTTGCTTGGGGGGACGGTGCCTCGCGAAGGCGGACAGCACCGGAACGGGCGCCATTGTCGCGCCGCAACATGAAAAAGACGAGCTAAACTTCCTAAACCAACATTAGCGGAACTTAATTCGATGCGTATCGACCATGCCCAGCTGCGCGCCCTCGCCGCAGTGATCCGCGAAGGCAGCTTCGACCGCGCCGCGCAGTCGCTGAATGTCACGCCCTCAGCCATCTCGCAGCGGGTCAAGGCACTGGAGGATCGGGTCGGTCGCCTGCTGGTCAAGCGCGGCACCCCAGCCACCGCCACCGCCGAGGGCCAGGTGCTGGTGCAGCTGGCCGAGCAGACCGCCCTGCTCGAGCACGACGCCCTGCACCGGATGGGCCTGGCCGATGAGGACCTGCCGCAGGCCAGCATTCCGGTGGCGGTGAACCACGACAGCCTGGAAACCTGGTTCCCGCAGGCCGCCTCGCAGTTCGCACAGAGCACCGGCACCACCCTGGACCTGCGCGTGGAGGACCAGGACCACACCGTCGAACTGCTGCGCCAGGGCACCGTGCTGGGCGCCGTGACCACCCTGGACGAGCCGGTGCAGGGCTGCCAGATCCATGCGCTGGGCAGCATCCGCTACGCGGCGACCTGCACCCCGGAGTTCCGCGAGCGCCATTTTGCCAAGGGCGTGACCGCCCAAGCCCTGGCCACGGCACCGGTGCTGGTGTTCAACCGCAAGGATGAGATGCAGTCGCGCTTTGCCCGGCGCATGGCCGGCGACGACCTGCCCAGCACCGCGCCCACCTGGTGGATTCCCTCCACCCGCGCGTTCGTGCAGGCCAACCTGGGCGGCATGGGCTGGACCATGAATCCCCTGCCCCTGGTCAAGCGGCATCTGGACGCCGGCCGCCTGGTCTACGTACGCCAGCGCGCGTGGGAAGACGTGCCGCTGTACTGGCAGCACTGGAAGGGTGACGTCCAGACCATGGCCCTGCTGACCCGCGCCGTGCTGGATGCCTCCTCAGCGCTGGTGCGGCGCAAGCGCTGAGGCAGCGCCGCAAAAAGGGGACGGAGGGAATTAAGTCGTTTAAGGCCCATACGACATTCTGGGCAAAAACGACTTAATTCCCTCCGTCCCCTTTTTGCTCCATCCAATCTCCACGAAGTCTCCACACCGGGTCCATGCGTGATGCGGATACTGGTCGGCCGATCACTGCAAGGATGCCCTGCATGCCTGTATTCGTCCGCGATGCGCGCCCCGAAGATGCCGCCGCCTGCATCGACCTGCGCGGGCGCACCCGCGAGAACGCCTTCAGTGCCGCGCAGTTGGCGGAGCTGGGCATCACGCCGGAAAGCTGGGCGGCCGGCATCGCCCAGGGCGATTCGATCGGCCGCGTTGCCTGGGAAGGCGAACGCATGGCCGGCTACTGCTTCGCCGACCGCGACAGCGGCGAGGTGCTGGTGCTGGCCCTGCTGCCGGACTACGAAGGCCGTGGCATCGGCCGCCAGCTGCTGCAGGAGGTGGTGAGCCTGACCCGCGATGTCGGCCATGCCCGGCTGTTCCTGGCGTGCTCGGCCGACCCGCGTTCGCGCTCGCATGGCTTCTACCGGCGCCTGGGCTGGCGCCCGACCGGGGAGATCGATGAGGCCGGTGACGAGATTCTGGAGCTGGTCTGATTGAAGGCGTCGCCAGGCATGGCCTGGCGCTACTGGGGCTACGATCGCCAGGCTGGGCCCGCCGCTCACGTGACGGGGCCGCGAAACGTCGGATGCTGCGTTGCATCAAAAACGGACCGGATCCGGTTAGAATCGCGGATGGATGGCGCAAGGCGTTGTTTCTTCACGCCCTTTCCCTGCCCCACGCGCATCCTGACCCCTTCCCCTCCGCCAACGATCCCGCCCCCATGAAGAAATTTGGCAAGGCCCTGCTCGCCCTGCTCGTGCTGCTGTTGCTGGCCGCCGCGCTGTTCCTGTACTGGCCGCTGACCCAGCGCTCGGTGCCCGCCGCCAGCAACGACAAGCCCGTCGACGTTGTGCTGGTCGGCGCCGGCATCATGAGCATCACCCTGGCCACCTACCTGCAGGAACTGCAGCCGGACTGGAACATCCAGGTCTACGAACGCCTCGACGGCGTCGCCGGTGAAAGCTCCGACGGCTGGAACAACGCCGGCACGGGCCACTCGGCCTTCGCCGAACTGAACTACACCCCCGAACTGCCCGACGGCAGCATCGAGACCAAGCGCGCGGTCGGCATCGCCGAATCGTTCGAGGTCTCGCGCCAGTTCTGGTCGCACCAGGTGAAGGAAGGCCGGCTGAGCCAGCCCAGCGACTTCATCAACCCGACCCCGCACATGAGCTTCGTCTGGGGCGATGACAACATCGCCTACCTGCACAAGCGCCAGCAGGCCCTGGTGAAGAATCCGCTGTTCTACGGCATGCAGTACTCCGAGGATCCGGCACAGATCAAGCAGTGGGCACCGCTGCTGATGGAAGGCCGTGACCCGAAGCAGAAGGTTGCCGCGACCTGGATGCCGCTGGGCACCGACGTCAACTTCGGCGTGATCACCCGCCAGCTGACCGCCGGCCTGCAGCGCAGCCCGAACTTCAGCCTGCACCTCAACCACGAAGTGAGCGCGCTGCGGCAGAACGCCGACAAGAGCTGGAACGTGACGGTGAAGGACCTCAAGGCCGGCACCGAGTCCACCACCCACGCCCGCTTCGTGTTCATAGGTGCCGGTGGCGCTGCACTGAAGCTGCTGCAGATGTCCGGCATTCCGGAATCGAAGGACTACGCCGGCTTCCCGGTCGGTGGCCAGTTCCTCGCCTTCCAGGGCCAGGACGTGACCTCGCGCCATGGCGTGAAGGCCTACGGCATGGCCGAAACCGGTTCGCCGCCGATGTCGGTGCCGCACCTGGATGCGCGCAAGCTGGACGGCAAGCCGGTGGTCCTGTTCGGACCGTTCGCGCTGTACAGCACCAAGTTCCTCAAGCACGGCTCGTGGTGGGACCTGTACTCCTCGGTCACCCACAACAACGTTGGCCCGATGCTGGAAGTGGGCAAGGACAACCTGGACCTGGTGCAGTACCTGATGGCCCAGGCACGCCTGAACGATGCCGATCGCCAGGCCGAACTGGTCAAGTACTTCCCCAATGCCAAGCCGGGCGACTGGAAGCTGGTCACCGCCGGCCAGCGCGTGCAGATCATCAAGCGTGATCCGCTGAAGGGCCCGGTGCTGCAGTTCGGTACCGAGATCGTGACCGACAAGGACCACACCATCGCCGCCCTGCTCGGTGCCTCGCCGGGTGCATCGACCTCGCCGCCGATCATGCTGGACCTGATGGCCAAGGCCTTCCCGGACCAGATGAAGGCCGGCTGGGAAACCCGCCTGCGCGAGATCGTGCCGTCGTACGGGCGCAAGCTCAACGACAACGCCGCGCTGGTCAACGAGATCCGCACGCTGACCAGTCAGACCCTGCGCCTGCCGTACCTGGAGGTGCCGGTGGACGCCAATGCGGCGGCTCCGGCCCCGGCGGTAGTGCCGGCAGCCGTTCCGGCACCAGCCAAGGAAAAGCGCAACGCCAACGAGGAACTGCAGGCGCTGTAAGCCTGGCAGATTCCCTGCAGCAGACACGGACGGCCACCTTCGGGTGGCCGTTCGCGTTTGGGCCGCTCCCTGCTGCAGAAAGCGATGCCCGGCGCCGGGAATCCTATGCACAATGACGCTAATTGTAATGTTGTTAAGAATTATTTACACTTGCGCCCTGCGCAGTGACCGCGCCCCTCCCAGATGGACCTGATGTGCCCGAAGCCGCCGCCCCGGGTGCTGGACGACTGTTGCCGCCCCCTTCCCGTCTCCGAGCTTCGAACCCACCATGTCCCTGACGTTCCGTAACCGCCTGCCCCGCCGTGCGCTGCTGCCGGCTGCCCTGCTCTCTTCGCTCGCGCTGGTCGCGTCTCCGGCGTTCGCCGAGGCCGCCGCCGATGCATCCGATGCCAAGACCCTGGACCGGGTCAGCGTCCGTGCCGAGCAGTCCGCTCCGCCATCCAGCACCACCCGCCTGCCGATCACACTGCAGGAAACCCCGCAGTCGGCCACTGCGATCAGCCTGAAGCGCCTGCAGGACGAATCGCTGTTCAGCATCAACGACGTGATGCGCAACGTCACCGGCGTCAGCGTGTCCTTCTATGACACCCAGCGCCCGCTGTACTACGCACGCGGCTTCGCCATCACTGACTTCCAGGTCGACGGCATCCCGACCTACAGCGGTTCCACCAACCAGGAATACGACACCGCTTTCTACGACCGCATCGAAGTGATCCGCGGTGCCAACGGCCTGCTCAGCGGCGCCGGCGTGCCGTCGGCCACCGTCAACCTGCTGCGCAAGCGGCCGGGCAAGGAGTTCGATGCCTCGTTCGCGATCAGCGCCGGCAGCTGGGACTATCGGCGCATGGAGGCGGACGTGACCGCGCCGCTGACCGATGACGGCCGTTTCCGCAGCCGCGTGGTCGCCGCCTATACCGATCGTGGCCTGTATTACGACCGCTACGACGAGAACAAGATGGCCGGCATGGCGGTGCTGGAAGGCGACGTCACCGACAGCACCACGATCACCCTCGGTTACCAGAGCCAGGACAACAATCCGACCGGCTCGACCTGGGGCACCGTGCCGTTCTTCGACAACCAGGGCAATTTCGCGCACCTGCCGCGCTCGACCAACCTGTCGCCGAAGTGGAGCTACTGGAAGCGCGAGAGCAACACTGCCTTCGCCAACCTGGAACAGCGCTTCGGCGACAACTGGCTGTTGAAGATCAACACCGCCTACACCCGGGGCAACGTGCAGAACGTGCGCCTGTACGGCACCGGCAACCCGGACCCGGTGACCGGCTCGGGCATCTACCTGCGTGCCGCCGCCGGTGATTCGAAGGACACCCGCCGCAATGTCGATGCCTACCTGACCGGCAGCTTCCCGCTGTTGGGCCGCGACCACGACCTCACCGTCGGCGCGCAGTGGTCTGACCTGGAAGGCACCACCAACACCCTGGCACTGAACTTCCCGGGCGACTGGGCAACCTGCGGGCGTGAGCGCTGCTACTACATCCCCAACGTGTTCAACTGGAACGGCGACATCTCCGAGGTGACCTACACCCGCACCGGTGCACGTCGCGTGGCCAAGACCACGCAGAGCGGCGTCTACCTGGCCACCCGCCTGCGCCTGGCCGATCCGCTGTCGCTGATTGCCGGTGCACGCCTGAGCCGCTGGGAAACGCTCAGCCGCTCGTACAACGCCGCCGGCGTCTACACCGGCACCAGCGGTGCCTACAAGGTGAGCGATGAAATCACCCCGTACGTGGGCCTGGTCTACGAGATCACGCCGAACGTGTCGGCCTATGCCAGCTACACCGAGATCTTCAATCCGCAGAACTACAAGGACCGCAACGAGAACCTGCTGGCGCCGGTACAGGGCTCGAACCTGGAAGCGGGCATCAAGACGCAGTGGTTCGATGGTCGCCTGACCGCCAATGCCGCCGTGTTCGAAGCCAAGCAGGACAACTACGCGGTGCGTGACATGGGCGTGCCGGAGGGTTCGCTGAGCGATGGCACCTCCGCCTACGTCGGCGTCAACGGCACCAAGGCGCGCGGTTGGGAGATGGACGTCAATGGCGAGATCCTGCCGGGCTGGATGGTCAATGCCGGCTACACCCACGTCAAGGTCACCCGCGCCGCCACCGATCTGCTGTACGCCAACCCGCCGAAGGATCTGTTGCAGCTCAACACCCAGCTGCAGCTGCGCGGTGCGCTGGAACGCCTGAGCGTTGGCGGTGGCGTGCAGTGGCAGAGCAAGGTGCAGGGCTACAACATCGCCTACCCGCTGGGCGGCACGGTGACGGTGAACCAGCCGGCCTACATGCTGGTCCAGTTCAACGCCAACTACCGCATCAGCGACAACTGGACGGCAACCCTGAGCGTGCGCAACGCACTGGACAAGACCTACTGGGCGAATCTGGACTACAACAACTACGGCGAACCGCGCTTCGTGTCGGCCAGCCTGCGCTGGAAGTTCTGAGCCACCAGAAACGGTAGTGCCGGCCGCTGGCCGGCTCCAAGCGATGCATCGATGACGCGGAGCCGGCCAGCGGCCGGCACTACCCCGATCGATGCGGTCATCCTCCATTTCAATCTGAATGGGCCCGCCTCTGTGCGGGCCCTTTCATTTGCTGCACCGCGGGTTGCACGCCCATCATAATTATGCCGTAATTACATCGACACCAATCGGAAGCCGGTCGATGAACCCGAGCTGGGATACGTTGGAACGCAGCCGCCAGGCCCGCCTGGAACGTGCCGCGCCGTGGGCCCGGGGACGTGAGGTCGCCGCCACCGACGTGGGCGAGCTGCTGCACGCACTGCTGGAGCCAGGCGACAAGGTCTGCCTGGAGGGCAACAACCAGAAACAGGCCGATTTCCTCGCCCAGGCCCTGGCCGACCTTGACCCGGCCCGGGTGCACGACCTGCACATGGTGCAGTCGGTGCTGTCTCTGCCGTCGCACCTGGATGTATTCGAGCGTGGCATCGCCTCGAAGCTGGACTTCTCGTTCTCCGGCCCGCAATCGGTGCGGCTGGCCAACCTGGTGGCCGAAGGGCGCATCCAGATCGGTGCCATCCACACCTACCTGGAACTGTTCGGCCGCTACTTCATCGACCTCACGCCCCGCGTAGCGCTGGTCGCCGCGCAGGCCGCCGATCGCCACGGCAATCTCTACACCGGCCCGAACACCGAAGACACGCCGGTGATCGTCGAGGCCACCGCGTTCGGTGGCGGCATCGTCATCGCCCAGGTCAACGAGATCGTCGACACCCTCCCCCGCGTCGACATCCCTGCTGACTGGGTCAACTTCGTGGTGCAGGCGCCGAAGCCGAACCACATCGAGCCGCTGTTCACCCGCGACCCGGCGCAGATCTCCGAGATCCAGGTGCTGATGGCGATGATGGCGATCAAGGGCATCTACGCCGAGTACGGCGTCAACCGCCTCAACCATGGCATCGGCTTCGATACCGCCGCCATCGAACTGCTGCTCCCCACCTACGCCGAATCGCTCGGCTTGAAGGGAAAGATCTGCCAGCACTGGGCCCTCAATCCACACCCCGCACTGATTCCGGCGATCGAATCGGGCTTCGTCAAATCGGTGCATTCGTTCGGTTCCGAACTGGGCATGGAGAAGTACATCGCCGCACGCAGCGATGTGTTCTTCACCGGTGCCGACGGCTCGATGCGCTCCAACCGCGCGTTCTCGCAGACCGCGGGCCTGTATGCGTGTGACATGTTCATCGGTTCCACCCTGCAGATCGACCTGCAGGGCAACAGCTCCACTGCCACCCGCGACCGCATCGCCGGCTTCGGTGGCGCACCGAACATGGGCTCCGATGCACGTGGCCGCCGCCATGCCAGCGAGGCCTGGATCAAGGCCGGCCAGCAGGCCGCACGCCCCGGTGAGATGCCGCGTGGCCGCAAGTTGGTGGTGCAGATGGTGGAAACCTTCCGCGAACATATGGCACCGGCCTTCGTCGATCGGCTGGACGCCTGGGAGCTGGCCGAGCGCGCGAACATGCCGCTGCCACCGGTGATGATCTACGGCGACGACGTCAGCCATGTGCTCACCGAGGAGGGCATCGCCAACCTGCTGCTGTGCCGCACTCCTGAGGAACGCGAACAAGCGATCCGCGGCGTGTCCGGCTATACCGCCGTGGGCATGGGGCGCGACCGCGCGATGGTGGAGAACCTGCGCGACCGCGGCGTGATCCGCCGTCCCGATGACCTCGGCATCTCCGTGCGCGATGCCAGCCGTGACCTGCTTGCGGCGCGTTCGGTGAAGGACCTGGTGCGCTGGTCCGGCGGCCTGTACGACCCGCCCAAGCGCTTCCGCAACTGGTAAGGGGCTGAGCATGGAAACCCTCGACTATCGATTCGAAGGACACACGGCGGTGCAGTTTCCGCGCGATGCGGTACTGGTCGGCGTACTGGCCTCGGGCAATCTGGAAATCCTGCTGGAACCGGCCGCACTGGACGGCGCGATGACGGTGCGCATCATCACCGCCGCGCAGGGCTTTGGCCGCGTCTGGGAGGCGGTGATCGGTGATTTCGCACAGCGCCATCCACTGCGCGATGTACGCATCTCGATCAACGATGCCGGTGCGACCCCGGCGGTGGTCAGCCTGCGCCTGGACCAGGCCGTGGAAACCCTGCTTGCTGGAGATCCACGATGAGCCGGACGCAGCGCCACAGTTACTACGAAGCCGATGCACGCGAGCGCATCGCCGGGCTGATCGACGCCGGCTCGTTCCGTGAATTCCTGGGCCCTACGCGGCGGATGATGAGCCCGCACCTGGCACAGCTCGACCAGCCCGCGGCGTTCGACGACGGTATCGTTGTCGGCGAAGCCACACTGCGCGGCCGACGCGTGCTGCTGGCCGCACAGCAGGGTGAATTCATGGGCGGCGGCGTGGGCGAGGTGCACGGCGCCAAGTTGACCGGGCTGCTGCACCGTGCAGCGGAAACCCGACCTGACGGTGTGCTGCTGATGCTCGATACCGGTGGCGTGCGCCTCCACGAAGCCAATGCAGGGCTCATCGCCATTTCCGAGGTCATGCGCGCCACGCTGGATGCGCGCGCTGCAGGCGTCCCCGTGGTGGCGTTGATCGGCAGCGGCAACGGCGCATTCGGTGGCATGGGCATCGTCGCCCGCTGCTGCAGCACGGTGGTCATGTCCGAGGAAGGCCGGCTGTCACTGTCCGGGCCGGAAGTAATCGAGACCGTGCGTGGTGTGGAAGAGTTCGATTCCCGCGATCGCGCGCTGGTCTGGCGCGTAACGGGAGGCAAGCACCGCTACCTGATCGACCAGGCACAGGTGCTGGTGCCCGATGCCATCGAGGCGTTCGCGCAGGCTGCCAGCAATGCGCTGCAGCCCGATACCAGCAGCACCGATCCAGATACTGCACTGGCCGCGCTGCAGGAACGCCATGCGGCACTGAAGGCGCGCGTGCAGGCCTGGGGCGATTGCCGCGATGGCCTGGAGATCTGGGCGCGGCTGGGTATCACTACCCCCGAGCGACTGTCGCTGCTCGACACCGATGCGTTCCTCATCGCCACCGCCGACCGGAGCCTGCCATGAGCATGCCGCTGCAGACCCTGCTCGATGCCCTGTTCCCGCATGGGCATGCCATTGCCGTGAACGATTCGGTGCTGACCGGTAGCGCCACCACAGAGGATGGCGAGGTGACCGTGATCGGTACCGCCGACAAACTCGAAGTCGGCGTGGACCACGCATTGGCACTGGCCGAAACCGTGCTTGCCAGCACCGCCGCGCTTCCACAGCGACCGATCGTGATGCTGGTCGACACCGCTGGCCAGCGCCTGGCGCGGCGTGACGAACTGCTTGGCATCAACGGCTACTTCGCTCACTTGGCGCAGACGCTGGATCTGGCACGCCGACGCGGTGCGCGGCTGGTGACCCTGGTCTATGGCGAGTCGGTCAGCGGCGGCTTTCTGTCGTTCGGCCTGATGGCCGACCACATCCACGCCCTGCCCGATGCACAGGTGCGGGTGATGGACCTGCGCGCGATGGCGCGGGTGACCAAGCAACCGCTGGAGAAACTGCAGGCACTCAGCCAGACCTCGCCGGTGTTCGCGCCGGGCGTGGAGAACTACGTGGCGATGGGTGCGGTGGAATCGCTGTGGGAGGGCGATCTTGCCCAGCACCTGCTGCAGGCGCTGCGCGCGCCCGCCGAAGGCGACCTGCGTGCCGCACGCGGCGCACAGCGCGGCGGTCGTGCCCTGGCGGCAGGCGTTTCATCTGCGGTGGCCCACGGCGATGCCTGAGCGGCCCGCCCGCCACACGCTGGCCTGGCTGTCGGCCGATGCCGACTGGCGGGCT
This sequence comes from Stenotrophomonas sp. STK17_22, assembly GCF_051983905.1. NCBI lineage: Bacteria > Pseudomonadati > Pseudomonadota > Gammaproteobacteria > Lysobacterales > Lysobacteraceae > Stenotrophomonas > Stenotrophomonas sp. STK17_22. Next base: position 1,248,091 of record NZ_CP197010.1, on the reverse strand, counting down.
GACGTGACTGCACAGGAACCACGCCTGGCAGCGTGGTTCGCGCAGGGCCTGCCGGCCATGGTGGCGCGCTGTGCGGCGGACGACCCCGACCCTCGGCTGCGCCTGGGGGTACCGCTACCGCCAAGCGAAGGCAAGCAACGGCTGGCGCTGCGCGTGACCCTGCAGGACGTTCAGCAGCTGCAGCCTCCCCCTCCCTTGGATCACGTTCTCGCCGGCGGCGTTCCGGCGGATTGGCAGGCGGCGTTGCAGGCAATGCTGCGGCTTGCACCAGCCCGCGTATTCGGCGCCTTCGCATGGCAGCACCTCAGCGGACTGCCCTATGTGCACCCGCGCTCGGACATCGACCTGCTGTGGCAGGTGGATGACGCGCGCCAGGCCGACCTGCTGGTCGAACGCCTGCAGCACTGGGAAAGCGCCTACGGGCATCGCGTAGATGGCGAACTGTGCCTGGTGGATGGTGGCGCGGTGAACTGGCGCGAATACGCCGGTCGCAGCCGCGAAGTACTGGTCAAACGCATTGATGGTGCCGCTCTGGAACTGCGCGAGGCCTTGTTCAACGCCACTGGAGTTGTCGCATGAACGCCGTCGTGAAGCGCGTCGCCCGGTCCACCCCGGCGGTGGACAGCGCGCGCCTGGGGCGCCTTGCCATCGCCAGCCTGCACGCCGAACTGGCCCTTGCCCCCAAACCGGGACTGGTTACACCGTTCGATTGCGGCAGCCACCACGACATGGATGCCGGCACCTTCCTGCGCAGCCTGTTCGCGTTGCGCCACTATTTCATCGCCGTGGCCGACGCCGGTGCCAGCGCGGCGCCGTTCCAGACGCTGCGCCGGCATGGCATCGCCGCCGAGATATCGATGCTGCACGCCACTGCGGGCATCAACACCCATCGCGGTGCGATCTTCAGCCTTGGCCTGCTGGTGGCCGCGTCCGCTGCCTGCTGGGGCCGCGCGGGCCGTGTCGCCGCAGCCGAGCAGGTCTGCCAGGAAGTGCGCCGTTGGGCGCCCGAGCTCGCCGACGCGCCTCTGGATGCGAACAGCCCTGGCCAGCGCGCGCGTGCACGGCACGGCGTGCAAGGCGTGCGCGAACAAGCGGCCGCCGGCTACCCGCTGCTGCGCGAAGTGGCACTGCCTGCCCTGCGCCACGCACTGGCCAGCGGCCTGCCGCGCGAGGCCGCGATGTGCCAGACCCTGATGCAGCTGATCGCGTGCGTGGATGACCTCAACCTGCTGCACCGTGGCGGCGCCGACGGCCTGCGCTGGGCCCAGCGGCAGGCACGCACCTTCCTGGACGCCGGCGGCACCTTCGCGCCGGACTGGCAGGTACATCTGCGTCGCATCGGTGACGGCTTCGTCATGCGCCGGCTGAGCCCGGGCGGCAGCGCAGACCTGTTGGCCTGCAGCGTGTTCCTGCTGCAGCAGGAGCAGGCATGAGCCTGGCCCTGCTCTGCCCTGGCCAAGGCGCGCAGCACGCGGCGATGTTCGATCGCGTGCGCGATCTAGCTGCCGCGCGGCCGGTGCTCGATGCCACGAGCGAACTGCTCGGCCGCGATGTATTCGCCGCTGCGGCGGCCGACGACCGCTTCGACAATGTGCGGGCGCAACCACTGCTGTGCGCAGCAAGCCTGGCGCATTGGCAGGGCCTGCGCGAGGTATTGCCAACGCCGACGGTGATCGCGGGTTACAGCATCGGCGAGCTGGCCGCACATGCCATCGCCGGCGGCGTCGATGCGGCCACCTGCCTTGCCCTGGCTGCGCAGCGCGCGCTGTTGATGGACAGTGCCAACCCCGCCGATGCAGGCCTGCAGGCAGTGCTTGGCCTGGAACGCCATGTACTGCAGCCGCTGTGCGATCTGCACGGAGCGCACGTGGCCATCGCCAACGGGCAGGACCATTTCATCGTGGGCGGCACGCACGCCTCATTGCAGCGGCTGGCCGATGCCGCGCGGCCGCAGGGTGCGGACATCCGTCCACTGCCGGTGCACGTGCCTGCACACACACCGTTGCTGGCAGCGGCGGTCGCACCGTTCGCTGCCGCACTCGACGCCTCGCCACTGCAGGCCCCACGCCTGCCGCTGCTGGCCGGCATCGATGCGCGACCGGTGCGGGATCGCGCAACGGCAGTCCACACGCTGTCGGCGCAGCTCGCGCAGACCATCGAATGGGCGCAGGTGATGCGCCAGGCCTTCGAGCGTGGCGCGCGGGTGTTCCTGCAGCTGGGCCCGGGCAACGCATTGGCGCGCATGGTCGCGCCGGCCTATCCGTGCTGCGAGGTGCGCGCGGTGGAAGAGTTCCAGAGCCTTGAAGGCGCCGCGGCGTGGGTCCGCAGCGCGCTGGAGCGGCTGCAGTAACGGGTTCGAGCAGTACGTATCACGCAACACGCAGTACGTCGCCTTACCCCGGGATGGCGGGTCTCCATCCGCGCTGTACGTGAGTCACGTGTCTGGGAGGGCGCATGAGTCCACAAATCGCAACGATCATCGGTCTGGTGATCATGTTCATCGTCGCCACCGCGATGCCGATCAACATGGGTGCCGTCGCCTTCGCGCTGGCCTTCATCATCGGCGGACTGTGGGTCGACATGGGCGGCAAGGAGGTCCTGGCCGGCTTTCCCGGCGATCTGTTCCTGACCCTGGTCGGCATCACCTATCTGTTCGCCATCGCGCAGAAGAACGGCACCATCGACCTGCTGGTGCACTGGGCAGTGAAAGCCGTTCGCGGCCATATCGTGGCCATTCCGTGGGTGATGTTCGTGATCACCGCGGTCCTCACTGCGTTCGGTGCACTGGGCCCGGCGGCGGTCGCGATCATCGGCCCGGTCGCGCTGCGCTTTGCCAAGCAGTACAACATCAATCCACTGATGATGGGCCTGCTGGTCATCCATGGTGCGCAGGCGGGCGGCTTCTCGCCGATCAGCGTGTACGGCAGCATCACCAATGGCGTGGTGCAGAAGGCCGGGCTGGAAGTGACCGAGATGGCGGTATTCCTGACCAGTCTGGGCTTCAACTTCATGATGGCGACGATCTGCTTCTTCGCCTTTGGTGGCATCGCCCTGCTGCGCCGTGGCTCGATCACCGCAGCAGGAACGCTCGGCACTGCCGAGCTGGCGATGGCCGGTGGCCCGCAGGCCTCGTCGCGGCAATTCGCGATCGAAGGTCATGGCGCGCTGGTCGCGGCAGGTGGCGGCACGCTCAGCAATGATCCGGCGGCACTGGATGCGGTGAACCTCACCCGCGAACGCCTGTTCACCCTGATCGGCCTGCTCGGCCTGGGCGTGGCGGCGCTGATCTACAACCTCAACGTCGGCCTGGTCTCGATCACCGTGGCGGTCGCGCTGGCGCTGCTGTCGCCACAAAGCCAGAAGGGTGCGGTCGATGGCATCAGCTGGTCCACCGTGCTGTTGATCTGCGGCGTGGTGACCTACATCGGCGTGCTGGAACATGCCGGCGCGGTGGAATTCATCGGCAACGGTGTCTCCGACATCGGCATCCCGCTGCTCGGTGCACTGCTGGTCTGCTACGTCGGCGGCATCGTCTCCGCATTCGCTTCGTCGGCAGCGGTACTCGGCGCGACGATCCCATTGGCGGTGCCATTCCTGATGCAGGGCCACCTCAGCGCCGCCGGCGTGATCTGCGCGCTGGCGGTGTCATCCACCATCGTCGATGTCAGCCCGTTCTCGACCAATGGCGCACTGGTGGTGGCCTCGGCCGCGAAGGAAGAACGCGAGACCCTGTTCCGCCGCTTCCTGGTCTACAGCGGCCTGGTGGTTGCGCTCGGACCGCTGCTGGCCTGGCTGGTGTTCGTGGTGCCGGGCTGGATGTAACCGCCCAGCCGGGGTGCCGACCGCTGGCCGGCACTCTCATGAAGCCATCCAGCGATCATGGGTTGCCGGCCAGCGGCCGGCACTACCTGGCGGTACACTTCCACCATGGCCATTGCCCCTGCCCCGCGGTCACCGAAGAAGCGCGCACCCCTGTACGAAGAGGTGGCCGAACACGTGCGCGAGCGCATCTACGATTACCGGCTGCCGCCGGGAGAGTGGATCGACGAGCCCGCGCTGTGCGAAGAACTGGGCATCAGCCGCACGCCGCTGCGCGAGGCGCTGAAGCTGCTGGCCGCCGAAGGCCTGGTGCAGATCGATGCGGGTCGTGGCAGCCGGGTCACGCGACTGACGCTGGAAGACCTCAACCAGCTGTTCCCGGTGATGGCGATGCTGGAAGGCCGCTGCGCGCATGAGGCGGTGAAGCACATCGACGATGCCGGCGTGCAGCAGCTGGAAGACCTGCATGCAGCGATGGAAGCGGCTGCGGCAGAGGGCAACATCGCCGAGTACTACCGCAACAACTACCTGATCCACGAAACCGTGCAGCATTACGCGGGCAACCCCTGGCTGATCCGCATCACCCACGACCTGCACCGCATCCTGAAGATGCATCGCGGCCGTCAGCTGCTGACCCCGGGTCGCACCGCGCAGTCGCTGGCCGAACACCGCGAGCTGATGGAATGCTTCCGCCGCCGCGACGCGCAGGCTGCCGAACGCACCATGGAACGCCATCTGCTGAGCCAGGGCCAGGCACTGGCCGCCTATGTGGCGGCAGGCGGCCTGTTGAACGTACCGGCGCCGTTGCCGACCGAAGGCGGCGGCTGAGCGGGCTGTCGTCGCCTTTGTAGAGTCGAGCCATGCTCGACTGCTTTTCGATCAGGCATCGCGGCGTTGGAGCGAAGTGCAGTCGAGCATGGCTCGACTCTACAGAGACCTCAATCGCTGCAGCTGCCACCACCACCGTCACTGCTGCCGCCGTCGCTTCCACAGTCGGAGCTGCTGTAGCTGTGATGACTGTGGCTGTCCCCGGAATAGCCGCCGGAAAAATCGGCGGGCCCACCGCCACTGCCATCGCTCCGCGCGGGTGAGCCATCGGCCGTGGCCACTGCCATGCACAGGATCGCGCCGACCAGCGGCAGCAGCCAGACCAGCAGCAGCTGCACCGTCCGGCCGCCCGCCGACAGGCCGTCGCGCTGCGCGATCACCACGGTGGCCACCACGTTCAGGCCCAGCACCAGCAGGACCAGCAGAAGGGCAACGATCAGCATTCGGCGACTCCGTGCCTGGACTGGGGGCATTATGGCCTGCCACCCCGGCAATGGCCCTGCCTGTCATGAAGATGGGACAATGTAGGGCGCGCCGGCCTGCCCCGTGGCCGCCGGCGCCCCCCGCACCACACGGAAGAAGAAGAACAACAACATGCTGAAAGTCATTTTCGATACCGACCCGGGCGTCGACGACGCCCTGGCCCTGCTGTACCTGCACAAGCACACCCAGATCGACCTGATCGGCGTCACCACCACCTTCGGCAACGCCTCGGTGGAGTCGACCACACACAATGCGCTGTACCTGAAGCAGGCCTGGGGCTTTGCCGCTCCGGTCGCGCGCGGTGCCGGTGGCCCGCTGCAGCCGGAAGCCACCCCGGAAGCCTGGCCGGTGCACATCCACGGCCACAACGGGCTGGGCAATCACCCGGTGCCGGCCAGCCTGGACGTGGCCGCCGATGCGCGCCCGGCCCATCAGCTGATCATCGACCTGGTCCGCGCACATCCGGGCGAAGTGACCCTGGTCGCGGTCGGCCGCATGACCAACCTGGCCCTGGCCCTGCAGCAGGCCCCGGACATCGCCGGCCTGGTGCGCGGCGTGGTGATCATGGGTGGCGCTTTCCACGTCAACGGCAACATCACCCCTGCCGCCGAGGCCAACATCTGGGGCGATGCCGAAGCCGCCGACGTGGTGTTCACCGCCAGCTGGCCGGTTACTGCGATCGGCCTGGACGTGACCACCCGCGTGGAAATGGACCGTGACGGCCTGGACAAGCTGGCTGCCATCGGCGGTGCCGACGCCGAGCTGGTGCGTGCGCTGTCGCAGGACTACGTGGACTTCTACCTGCAGGCCGGCCACAAGGGCATGGTCGTGCACGACTGCTGCGCGTGCATCGCGCTGACCCGCCCGGAGCTGTTCCAGTTCGAGCGCGCCAGCGTGCGCGTGGCCACCGACGGTGTCGCCCGCGGCATGACCATTCCCAAGCCGGAAGGCCTGGCGTTCGGTCCCAGCGTGTGGGATGGCCACGTGGTGCAGTCGATTGCCATCGGCGTGGATGCGGCCGCGGTACTGGCCGACATCGAGCAGACCCTGAAGGTCTGACCCGCTAGCGCCTGGCCCTGCCCGGGACCGTCTCGGGCAGGGTCCACAGCACCGGCAGCACCAGCACCGCCACCAGCGCGATCATCGCGCCCGGCGCCGCTGCCCAGCCGCTGCGCTCCACCCACCATTGCGCCAGCCAGGGTGTTGCGCCGCCGAAGAAGGCGGTGGCCATGGTCACCCCCAGTGCCAGCCCGCTGACCCGGCCTTCGCCGGGGAACTGTTCAGCCGTGGCAGGGGCCGCGACCGCGCTCACGCCACCGGCCACGCAGGCCAGCAGCACCGCCGCCAGCCCGATGCCCAGCGCCGTCGCCTGCGCCATCCACGCAAACAGGGACAGTGGCAACAACGCTGCCAGCACGGTCAGGCCCAGCAACACCGGCCGTCGTCCAACGCGGTCGGACAATGCGCCACACAACGGCGTGATCGCGATCACTGCCACCGCCGCAATCGTCGACAGCCACAGTGCGTCGCCCTCGTCATGACCCCGCGCGTGCAGGAACGCAGGCACATAGGTGATGCCCACGTAGTAGGTGATCGAGCCCAGCGCCGAGATCGCGAAGGTGCGTGCCACCGCCAGCGGATGGTTGCGCAGTACGTGGCGAAGCGGTGTAGCCGGAATGCTGCCCTCGCGGCGCTGACGCTCGAACTCCGGCGATTCGTGCATGCCCGAGCGCGCGACCAGGATCACCAGTGCCAGCGCCGCGCCGATGAAGAACGGAATACGCCAGCCCCAGCTGTCCAGCTGTGCGGGCGCGAGCAGCCCCACGGTAGCCGCGGAGATCGCCACCGCCAGCAGTGCGCCTACTTCGCTGGCGGCCGAGGCCAGCGAGGTCACCAGGCCACGTCGCCGCGCCGGTGCGCTTTCCAGCAGGTACGCCACCACGCCGGTGTACTCACCGCCCACCGAAAATGCCATCACGCAGCGCAGTACCAACAGCAGCACGCCCGCCGTAGTGCCCGCCGTGGCCGCTGTCGGCAGCAGCGCGGTGGCCAGCATCGCCGCTGCCATCAAGGCCATCGATGCCAGCAGCATCCAGCGCCGGCCCAGGCGATCCCCCAGGTGGCCGAAGCACAGTGCGCCCAGCGGGCGCATCAGGTAGGACACCGCAAAGCCGGCCAGGGTAACCAGCAGCGCCTGCTCGCCACCACCGAAGAACACCCGCGACAGCACCGTGGCGAAGTACAGATACAAGGTGAAGTCGTACCACTCCACCACCGTGGACAGGCCGGCCACCCACATCGAGCGCTGCCGCTCGGCAGTCATTGCGTGTTCGCCTTCAACAGCCTCGATCCCGGTTGCGCAGGTTCGGGGAGGATGTCACGGCCGGGGTGAAATACCGGTCATCGGCTATCCGTCGCCTGCATGTACTGGGTTTCATGGCCGGTGAATCGCTCACCGTCAAAGCCGAAGCAGAAGCGTCCTTCCTCGAACACGCGGTAGACCAGCAACGCACCATCAAGGCAGAACTGTTGCTGGTCCACACCCGTTTCCAGTGTCCCGTAGCCGGTGGCGTCTCCGCCCTTCCCCGCCGGGCCGGTGAAGGCATCGATCGGCAATGGCGTGGCGCGTCCGGTGCGGGTATCGACCAGCACCAGCGTGCGCTGGAAGTACTCGGGACGATCATCGACCTGTACCAGCAGATAGTGCTGGTTGAAATTGGGCTTCTGATGCTGGAGAGCTTCTTCAATGGCGGCCCGGTGCCGCGCATCGCAGAAGTCGACCGGGCTGTAGCGGTAGCTGCAACCGTCGTGGTCGTAGGGCAGGTTCATGCCGGAATAGCTCACGCCTGCCTGGCTGCCCGCGTCATCTCCCGGCTCCGGCGTGCTGCACAGCAGCCACGAGCGCTGCGCATCCTCCGGGTCGGCCAACAGCTTCGGCTCACGGCCCGCTTCGTAAGCCGCGCCACCCGGGAAGTCCTGCCCCAGGTGCTGGCGGGCGATTGAACGCGCCTTCTCCAACGGCAAGGCAATCCTGGCCCCACGGAACGAGACGAACGTCATCGTCGGCAGGATCACTTCCTCCACCGGCAGCCCCTTCCATTGCCCCTGCACGCAGAACGTGGCGATCTCGTTCTCCCCGTCCTCCTTGCAGGGTTTCGGCGCGTTCGCAGCCAACCAGGGGTGGGCCGGGCGATCGGTTTGGTGATCGATGTACCAGCCGTCCAGCGCGCAGGTCGGCAAGGCATCGAGTAGCGGTGAGAGGTCTGTTGCGGTGGCCGGGGCGGCAAGCGGTGTGCCCGCTGCGGGTGCCACGGTCGACGCGTCCGGTGTGCGCTGGCAGGCCGCCAGCGCGAGTAGACCGACCAGCAGCGCGACGTGGCGCGGACGCCGGATTGAATGCTGCGCTCCCTGCATTGCGTGTTTCCTGGTTTCGACACTCCCTGCAGATGATCGCCGATCCCGGGGCCGGGCAGGATTGCCATAGATCCGCGCCGTGCGTGGATGCTCTGACCGCGCCAATTACCCCGGCAGCTGCAGCTCCGCCCGCAGGCCGCCCCCCTCGCGGTTGTGCAACCGCAGCGAGCCGCCCAGCGACTGCGCCAGCTGCACCGCGATGGCCAGGCCCAGGCCGGTCCCGCCGGTATCGCGATTGCGCGAGCTTTCCAGCCGGTGGAACGGCGCCAGCACTGCCTGCAGCTGGCCCTCGGGAATGCCGGGGCCACGGTCGGAAATTCCGATCCACACCCTTCCGGCCTCATCGCGGCCCGCCTCGATCTCGGCGGCACCGGCGTAGCGCAACGCGTTGTCGACCAGATTGCCGACCACCCGGCGCAGCGGCTGCGGCCAGGTCTGCACGACCAGTCCAGCGGGCGCACCACCACTGACCGGCTTGCCCATGTCCTCGTAATCGCCGACCACACTGGCCAGGAACGCGCCCAGGTCCATCGACACCGGCGCGCCACTGGCGACGTGGCTGCTGCGCGCATAGGCCACGCCCTCACGCACCAGTTGACCCAGGTGGTCGAGGTCGGCCAGCAGCCGCTGCTGGGTGCTGTCTTCAGGCAGGGTCTCCACCCGGAGCTTCATGCGCGTGATGGGGGTCTGCAGGTCGTGCGAGATCGCGGCCAGGATCTGCAGGCGCTCACTGACATGGCCACGAATGCGTGCCTGCAGTGCATTGAGTGCGGCCGCCGCGCCGCCCACTTCCGCAGGGCCGTCTTCAGGCAGTGCAGGCCCGTCCTTGCCCGGCTGCAGATGCTCCACCGCATGCGACAGCTGCTGCAGCGGGCGCATGGCCAGGCGCACCGCCAACCACGCGCACACCAGCAGCAGCGCCAGCTGCACCAGCAGCACGGCGGGCAGCCAACGTGCCAGCGGCAGGCCCGACGGAGTGACTTCAATGGTCAAGGGTGTGCCGTCGTGCAGGCGCAGTTCCACCTCGAACCGCTCCGGCAGGCGAGCCACCTGGCGCGCCTGCAACGGATAGCGGTGCTGCAGGCTGTCGTCGATGATCGCCGTGACCTGGCGTGCACGATCGGTCTGCAGTCCCGGCCCAGCCGCAGCCGGGCGCAGCAGGTAACGGTAGGTGCGCCGCTCCAGCCGCGGCACCCAGGCATCGCGCTGGTCCTCGGGCAGGTGCTCCAGCAGCGCGACACTCACGGCCACGTCTTCATCGAGGTTGCGCAGCATCATGCTGCGGGTGGACTGGTAGCGTTCGAAGAACAGCAGACCGAAGGACAGTGCGTGGGCCAGGGCCAGTCCGCCCAGCAACACCAGCAGCAGCCGCGCCGACAGCGTGCGCGGCCAGCGTGGACGGCGTGCGGTGGTGTTCATTCGTCCGGTCCCAGCAACTGCACCGGCACGCTGAACACATAGCCTTCGCTGCGCACGGTCTTGATGTAGGTCGGCTCGCGTGCGTCGTCACCCAGGCGCTGCCGCACGCGGCTGACCAGCAGGTCGATCGAGCGATCGAACAGTTCGGCATCGCGGCCCTGGGTGAGGCTGAGCAGCTGGTCGCGGCTGAGCACCCGATTGGCGTGATCGAGGAACACGCGAAGCAGGCGGAACTCGGCGCCACTGAGCGGATAGGCGGTGTCCTGCGCATCCAGCAGGTGGCGTGCGGTGGTGTCCAGGCGCCACTCGCCGAAGGCCAGCTGGCGACCTGCTTCGCTCACCTGCAGATTCGGCGGCAGCATCCGGGTGCGGCGGATCACCGCATTGATGCGTGCCAGCAGTTCGCGCGAAGAGAAGGGCTTGGTCACGTAGTCGTCAGCGCCCATTTCCAGGCCGATGATGCGGTCGGTCTCGTCGTCGCGGGCGGTCAGCAGCACCACCGGCACCGCACGATGCTTGCCGGCGCGCAGGTTGCGGCACAGGCTCAGGCCGTCCTCGCCCGGCATCATCACGTCCAGCACCACCAGATCCACGGCATGGGTATCCATCAGCGCGCGCATGGCCCGGCCACCGTCGGCCTGGCTCACGCGCAGGCCGTTGCGTTGCAGGTAGTCGGCCAGCATCTGGCGGATCTCGCTGTCATCGTCGACGACCAGGATGTGCGGTACATGGTTCATTGCGTTCTCGATGAAGGCAGGGGGACAGCGCCGCGCGGCGCGGCCATGGTAGCGCGGCTCAGGGGCTGGCCAGCAGGCGCTGGATCTCGCTTTCGGTACGTGCGTAGTCGCCCTCGCCGTAATGGCGGTAGACCACCCGCCCCTGCCGGTCGAGCAGGTACAGCGCGGGCCAGAAACGGTTGCCCCAGGCGTTCCAGATCCGGTACTGGTTGTCCTGCACCACCGGCCAGGTGATACCCAATCGTGCGATGGCCCTGCGCACGTTGCCGGGCAGCCCTTCATAGGCAAACTCCGGCGTATGCACGCCGATCACCGTCAGGCCCTGCGACCCGTACCGTGCATGCCACTGGTGGACGTATGGCGCCACGTTGAGGCAGTTGCTGCAGGTGTAGGTCCAGAACTCGACCAGCACCACCTGCCCCTGCAACTGCTCCAGTGTGAGCGGTGGGCTGTTGTGCCAGGGGCCGCCACCGTCGAACTCGGCGGCGGGAACGGTCTGTGCCGGCTGCGCATCGGCCCCCGGGCTGGGCCAGGCCATCAACAGCGCAGCCCCACCCAGCAGGCCCATCAGCAACGGCAGCGCGTACGCACGCAGGGCGGCCATCGCTCAGCCCCCCTGCTCGGCCAGCGGCAGTTCCGCCGGCTTCACCCCTGCCGCTTCCAGGATGCTGTCGGCCACCTGCGCCGGATGCGAAAGCAGCGACACATGGCTGCTGCCGATCGATTGCAGCTGTGCACCGATGCGACGTGCGGTCGCGGCCTGCAGTTGCGGCGACAGCATGCGGTCATCGCGGCTGAGCACGTACCAGCTCGGCTTGCTGCGCCACGCCGCAACGTTCACCACCTCGCCCAGCGCGCTGGCCTTCAACGGGACCTGCGTGCTGTACAGCAGTGCGGCCGATTTTTTCATCACGTCCGGCGCGAAGTCCTGGGCGATGGCATCAGCCGGCAACGTCAGATAGCCATCCCTTTCCTGCAGTCGGGCCAGGCCCGGACCGACCGGGAAACCTTCGCCCTGTTGCGCCGAAGACTGCCCTGCATCCGGTGCAAAGGCCGCCACGTACACCAGCGCCTGCACCTTCGGGTCATTGCCCGCCTCGGTGATGACCGTACCGCCCCAGCTATGGCCGACCAGCACCACCTTGCCGGGTGCAGCGGCAATCGCACGGCGGGTGGCGGCAACATCGTCGGCCAGCGAAGTGAGCGGATTCTGTACGGCCACCGCCGGCAGCTTCCAGTCATGCAGGGTACTGATGACCTTGCTCCAGCTGGAGCCATCGGCGAACGCGCCGTGCACCAGGATGACGGTGGGCGGTGCAACGGTATCGACCTGGCTGGCGAAGGCGGGGGCGGCTGCGCCGGCAAGGGCGAGAGCAGCGGCAAGCAACGAGGTACGGATCATGGGTGGCACTCCGGTGTTGGGAGTGGCCATTTCCGCCTGCCGGTGTATCGCCGCTGTTTCTCCGCGGCGCGGAGTTGTACCGGACTGTAGGGCGCAGGCGGGTTTCTACAGTGGGATACATTCGGGTGCCGTGCCTGGCCGGGCGCTACCGGGTGGATATCGCTCCCCGCACGGGGGCGCGCAACGCCCCGATGTGCGTCAACGCATCGTCTTTGTATCTGACTGTACGAAACCCCGGCCGCAGCCACAGTCGCTGACAAAACCCCGGGCAACGGCACACGTTGCCGATACCTGCGCCGCCTGAAATGGCCTCCATCGCCCACTGGCCCGCAGGACACCACCATGATCAGCACCGCCTCTTCCGTGTATACCCCCCGCCTGGACGCCGTCGGCCGCTGGCTCTCGCCATTGGCGCTGCGCACCCTGCTGGCCTGGGAGTTCTTTGAATCCGGCCGCGAGAAGCTGGGCGGCCAGAACTGGTTCGCCGACCTGGAAGGTCGCTTCCCATTCCCATTCTCCACCCTGCCCGCATCACTGAACTGGCAGCTGGCCACCTGGCTGGAACTGGTGGGTGCAGTGATGCTGCTGCTCGGCCTGGCCACGCGCTCGGTGGCTTATGTGTTCTGGGTGCTGACCGTGGTCGCCATCGCCGCCGTGCACTGGCCCGACCAATGGAACGGCCTGGGCGAACTCTGGCAGGGCTATGCGATCACCGACCAGGGCTACGGCAACTTCAAGCTGCCGCTGCTGTTCCTGGCCATGCTGCTGCCACTGATCCTCAACGGCGGTGGCGCACTCAGCGTGGACCGACTGCTGGCCGGCTCACAGCACGCCCCCGTTGGCAATGACGGCTTGGGTTGGGGCGTCAGCCTGATCGCCCTGCTGCTGCCGGTTGCCGCGCTGCTGCCCGGCATCGGCTTCGGCGGCGCCCTGCTCGGTGGTGTGCTGCTGGTGGGTTACGTACTGCGCCGTCGCCGCAACGCCTGATCCGCTTCGCCCCTTCACCGCGCTTCTTCCCTTCGTTTCCGTCGCCTTCAAGCGGCGTCCATCCCGCACGCCCCGCGTGCATTCCCAAGGAGTCACCACCATGTCCGTCTCGACCAAGAACACCCTCTCCTCCCGCCTGCCGCGCATCGGTGCCGTCGGCATCGCCCTGGCCGGTGGCCTGCTGCTGGCCGGCCAGGCTGCGGCGATCCAGCCACTGGCGATCAGTGCCGTGGCCATGAGCGCCGCCGCCGAAGGCAAGTGCGGTGAAGGCAAGTGCGGGGCCAACAAGACCGCCACCGGCAAGCCCGCCGGCAAGGCCAAGGTGGCCGAGGGCCAGTGTGGCGAAGGCAAGTGCGGCGACGCCTCGTTTGCCCGCACCGATCGTGACCACGATGGCCGGGTCTCGCGTGCCGAGTTCAACGCCGTGGCCGCCAAGCGTGCCGCCGAGTTCGACCGCATCGACACCGACCACGACGGCTACATCAGCGAGCAGGAAGCGCACGACTACCTGCGCAGCGTCTACACCGCCAACGGCAAGCCGATGCCGAAGGGCCTGTTCTCGCGCGTCGCCGATTGATCGACGTTCAACCGGCGCCGCCTCCGAGGCGGCGCCCTCTCCCTGGAGCAACCGTCATGACCCTGCCCCTGCCTTCCAATGCCGCCGGTCTTGGCCTGCGTCGTGGCCTGATCGACGAACTGCTGGCCATGCCGGCCGGTGCCATCGACTTCCTCGAAGTTTCGCCCGACAACTGGATCGGCGTCGGCGGTGCACACGGTGCAGCGCTGCGCAGGTTGAGCGAACGCCACCCCCTGACCTGCCACGGCCTGTCGCTTTCTTTGGGCGGTCCTGATCCGCTGGACCGCACCCTGCTGGCCCAGACGCGTGTCTTCCTCGACCTGCACCAGGTGCAGCTGTACAGCGAACACCTGAGCTACTGCGCTGCCGGTGGCCACGTCTACGACCTGCTGCCGCTGCCGTTCACCGCCGAGGCCGTTCACCATATCGCCGGTCGCATCGCCCAGGTGCAGGACATGCTGGGCCGACGCATCGCCGTGGAGAACATCTCCTACTACGCCGTTGCCGGCGCGGACATGAGCGAGATCGACTTCATCAACGCCGTGCTCGCCGAAGCCGACTGCGACCTGCTGCTGGACGTCAACAACGTTTTCGTCAACGCCTGCAACAATGGTTATGACGCCTTCGAATTCCTGGCCCGCGTGCCGGCCCACCGCGTCGCCTCGCTGCATGTGGCGGGCCACTTCGATGAAGACGATGGCTTCAAGATCGATACCCATGGTGCACCGGTGAAAGGCGTGGTCTGGGCACTGTTGCGCGAGGCCTATGCGCGGGTGGGCGTTCGCCCCACGCTGCTCGAACGCGACTTCAACTTCCCCCCGCTTGCCGAATTGCTGGCCGAGGTCGGGCAGATCCGCCAGGCGCAGGCCGAGGCACGTTGGCCCGAGGTGGCCCATGGCTGAGTCGCTGGCGACCCTGCAACGGCGCTGGGCCGATCATGTGCGCGACCCTGCAAAGACCGCACCCGATGGCATCGAGGCGCGGCGGATGGCGGTCTACCGCCGCCTGTGCATCGACAGCTTGGACACCCTGCTGGCCAGCAGCCTGCCGCGACTGCAGCAACAGTTGGGCACGTCGCGCTGGCGCGACATCGTGGAGCACTACTACGCCAGCCACATCTGTCACACCCCGTTGTTCCCACGGATCGCCGGCGAGTTCGCGGCCTGGCTGGCAGTGCAGGACACGCTGGCACTGCCGGGCTGGGCAGCAGAACTGGCGCACTACGAGAGCACGCAGCAGTCGCTGCACATTGAAACGCGTGACGGCGGGCGGCCGCTGCAGCGCGCTCCCGTAGGCAATGATGTGCTGGCGGTTTCGCCGTTGGTGCGGGTGCTTGGCTACCAGTGGCCAGTACATGAGGACGGGGCGCTGGAGCCGGTGTTGAGCACGGCTCCCACGCTGCTGGTGATCCAGCGCCTCGCCGATTTCAGCCTGCAGACCGAGGAACTGTCACCGCCGGCCTACGCGCTGCTGTCGGTGTTCGGTGACGACAGCGCGTCGGTGGATGAAGCACTGCAGCTGCTGTCCGAAACACATGGCGAGGCAGCGGACGCATTGCGCATTGCCTGCGTGCCTGTTCTGGGCGAGCTGTGCGCGGCGGGCGTGCTGGTCGCATTGCCTGCTTTCTGAGATTGCCGGCCAGCGGCCGGCACTACCGCCCCCCTACTTCGAGGTCTCACCATGGCTGCATCCAATACTCCCTTCCTGCACGGCTGGCGCCTGTTCGTGTCCGTGGCGGTGGTCCTGATCGCCTTCGCGCTGGCGGTCTTCGCCCTGTATCCCGATGCGGCCGAAGGCAGCCGAGCCGCGATCCGGGTCACTGCACGCACATCGTTCCTGTTGTTCCTGGCAGCGTTCACGGCATCGTCGTTCGCCAGCCTGCTGCCCAGCCCGTTCACCCGGTTCCTGCTGCGCGAACGGCGCATCATCGGCCTGTCCTTCGCGTTCTCGCACCTGCTGCATGCCATCGCCATCACCAGTTTCGGCATCCTCAACCCGGCATTCTGGCCAGCACGCTCAGCGCTGGCCAACCTCCCGGGCACGGTGGGCTACATCGCCATCCTGGCGCTGGCCATCACCTCGCATCGGGGGCTCGCCCGGCGCATGGGACCCACGGCCTGGCGTCGCCTGCACGTCACCGGCATGTGGATCATCGCGGCGGTTTTCACCTACTCGTACTTCAAGCGCGTGCCGGGCAACTTCTGGTATGCGGTGCCGTCGGCGCTGCTGTTCACCGCCTTCGTGGTGCGCTGGATCGCCAAGCGGGCGCAAGCGCTGCGTCGAAGTGCGCATGCGCGGCCGCCGCTGCGAGCGGCCTGACGGGCCGGGGTCAGATCCCTTTGCCAAAGGCGAAGGGATCTGACCCCATCATGTCGTCCCCATCAGCCGTCACGTGTGGCGCGATAGGCAGCGTAGGCATCGAGGATCTTCTGCATCCGGGCCTGCTGCTTCACACCCATCGGTGCCCGTTGCACACGCTTCAGCAGCGTCTTCCACATATATCCGGAACGGAAGAAGTACGGGCGCACCTCAAGGAAGGTCAGCACGACATCCACCGTATCTGGATCGCGTTCGGCAAGTTGCTTCAGCGCGTTGGCGTAGCCCCCCGGGAAAGCAAGCTGTTCATAGCGCTGGTTGTATTCCGCGCAGGCTGCCACGTGCCGCTGCATTTCTTCCGGGCCACGCCAGCGCGCGCCAGCGGCTTCGCGGATGGCTTGGCGCAGCCGATTGATCTCGTCCGCATTGGCGCGGATCAGACGTTCCATGGGTGCGCGGGGATGGGACATGGTTCCTTCCCTGTGGTTTGTCAGGGGTCACGGGGCGCGGCGCAGGGTGATCAGGGTGATCTCCGAAGGAACGCCGATGCGTGCCGGGAAACCAGCCCACAGGCCTGCACCATTGCTCACGTACAGGGTCATGCCATCCACGTCGTAGCGACCGGAAACATAGCCACCGTTGGCACGCTTCACCAACTGGTCCATGCCAATGATCTGGCCGCCATGTGTATGCCCGGACAGCTGCAGCTTCACCCCACGCGCGGCCGCCTCGCGTGCGTTGCGCGGGCGATGGTCGAGCAGGATCACCGGCGCGCCCGGATCGGCGCCAGCCAGCGCGGCCTCCAGGTCCGGCAGCGGCAGACCGTAGCGTGCGGCCACCGGGTCGGTGACGCCGGCAATGGTCAGCGCCGCATCGCCGCGCCGCACCTGCAGGTAGCTGTTCTCCAGCACCTGCATGTGCAGTGCGCGGAACGCCTGCATCCACTCCTGGTACTGCGCGTAGTACTCGTGGTTGCCGGTGATGGCGATGACGCCGTCCGGTGCATGCAGATCAGCCAACGGGCGCGCGTCCTCGCGACGCGCCTCGACGCTGCCGTCGATCAGATCGCCGGTAATCACGATCAGGTCCGGCTTCAGCGCGTTGCTGTCGTCCACGACCCTGCGCACCCAGTCGCCGGTCAGCAGGCGGCTGGCATGGATGTCGGACAACTGCAGCACGCGATAGCCATCGAACGCGGCCGGCAAGCCGGCGATGCTCACCTCGATCTGCCGGGGCTTGGGGACGGCCATGCCCTGGCTGACGCCATAGCCACTGACCAGCAGCGCCAGCACACCCGCCGCCGGGCGCAGCTTCGGCGCGCGCAACGCCGATACAGCACGTGGCCTGCGCAGGATGCGCGACACCAACAGGCCCGCGTCCAGCACCAGCATCACCAGCGCCAGCAGCAACACGGCGGTGGAGCCGGTGGCCAGCGTGGCGATGGCCAGCTTCGGTATCTCCGGCGAGGCCATCGTGCCCCAGAACATGGCGACGATGCGCAGCTGCACGGCAACGCTCACCAGCAGCAGCGACAGCACGACCTTCATCCAGATGGGCATGCGCAGTGGCCAGAACAGGCGCCAGGCCACATACAGGCCCATCAACAAACCGATCGTACTCAGCACTGCAACCATCCTGGAAAGAAAGCGGGCCCGCCATGGTGACGGTTGCCGGCAGTGTTGTGTAGAGCCGGGCCCGTACCCGGCTGCTCAGGAAGCAGTCGAGCATGGCTCGACTCTACAGAGGGCCAGTCGAGCATGGCTCGACTCTACGAAAGCCCGATGCGTTCCACCCGCAGGCGGGCGATGCGACGCTTCTCCATTGCCAGTACGGTGATGCGTACATCCGCAATCTCCACCGTGTCACCGATGTCCGGCAGGCGCCCCAGACGCTCCAGCACCAGACCGGAGATGGTCATGTAGTCGGCACTGCGTGGCAGCGAGACGCCGGCCAGGCGCTGCAGGTCGTCCAGGGTCAGCGCACCGTCGGCCTCCCACTGGTTCTCGCCCTGCGCCTCCACGCCATAGCGCTCGTCCTGGGTGTCGACCAGGTCACCGGCAATGGCCGCCAGCAGATCGTTGGCGGTCACCAGGCCTTCCACACTGCCGTACTCGTCCACCGCCACCGCAAGCGGCACCGGGTGCTGGCGGATCAGCTCCAGCGCCTGCAGTGCGCTGGCGCTGGACAGCACGTACTGCGGCTCGCGCAGGTTGCCCTCCAGCTGCAGCGGCCTGCCCTGCAGCAGGTCGGCCAGAAGGTCGCGGCTCTGCACCACGCCGCGCAGGCTGTCCAGGTCGCCATCACCCACCAGCAGGCGGGTGTGCGGCGATGCCACCAGGCATGCCACCACATCCTCCTGCCCACGCGCCAGGTCGATCCACTGCACGTCGGCACGCACGGTCATCACGCTCGACACCGGGCGATCAGCCAGGCCCAGCACGCTGCGGATCATCTCGTGCTCGGCCGGCTGCAGGCGCTCTTCAGCATCCACCTGCTCGCTGGCCTCTTCGTCGTGATGGCCGTTGGCCGGCCGCGCGCCGAGCATCCTCAGTACGGCGTCGGCAGTACGTTGACGGAACGGCTGGCGGCGCTCGTTGCGCTCGCGATTGAAGCGCACCCACTGGTTGAAGGCTTCAACCAGGATCGAGAAGGCGATCGCCGCGTACAGATAGCCCTTCGGGATCTTGTAGCCCAGGCCTTCGGCCACCAGGCTGAAACCGATCATCAACAGGAAGCCCAGGCACAGCACCACCACCGTAGGATGCTTGTTGACGAAACGGGTCAGCGGCTTGCTGGCCACCAGCATCAGCACCATCGCGATGGTCACCGCGGCATACATCACGCCCAGGTTGTCGACCATACCAACTGCGGTGATCACCGAGTCCAGCGAGAACACCGCATCGAGCACCACGATCTGTGCCACCACCATCGCGAAGCTGGCGTAGACCTTCTTGCCATCCTCGTGATGCTCGCGGCCCTCCAGCCGCTCGTGCAGTTCCATCGTGCCCTTGAACAGCAGGAACAGACCACCGCCCAGCAGGATCAGGTCACGCCCGGAGAAGCTGTGGTCGAACAGCGTGAGCAGCGGTTCGGTCAACTTCATGATCCATGCCAGCGCGGCCAGCAGCACCAGCCGCATCAGCAGGGCCAGCGCCAGGCCGATCACCCGCGCGCGGTCACGCTGGTGCGGCGGCAGTTTGTCGGCCAGGATCGCGATGAACACCAGGTTGTCGATGCCGAGAACGATCTCCAGCACGACCAGGGTTGCAAGGCCCATCCATATCGAGGGGTCAGCCAACCATTCCATTTCAGGTCCGTTTCGTCAGTAGGTAAGGGAAAAGGGGAAACACTCAGTCAGCCTCCTGCGCCTGCGCCGGGTCATGCCCGAGCAGGTCACCGGGCGTGCACTGCAGCTCACGGCAGATCGCATCAAGTGTGGAAAAGCGGATGGCGCGCGCCTTGCCGGTTTTGAGGATCGACAGGTTGGCCAGGGTGATGTCGATGCGCCCGGCCAGCTCGGACAGGGTCATGCCCCGTTCCTGCAGCATGCGGTCCAGGGTGATGACAATCGCCATCAGATGACACCGTCGAGGTCATCGCGCATTGCCGCACCCACGGCAAACACGCGTGCCAGCACGAACAGCATCAGCACCGCGACCAGGCCGGTGATCGACATGCCGCCGCCCACCTCCATCCAGGTGAAGTCCGGGCCCATCCAGGCGGCGTAGGCGCCGATCAGGATCGACAGCACCTCCATCGACAGCATCAGCCAGGCCATGCGCTGCAGGCGCTGTGCATTGGCGTGGGTGAACGGCCGCTCGCGCGCCGCCGACTTCAACAGCCGCAGCAGGTGGCGCAGGAACATCAGGCACAGCACCAGCAGCGCGACGATCGCGCCCAGGCCCAGGCAGAAATGCAGGAACAGGTCGCTGCCATGCACGGCAGCGGCATCAGCGTCGTGGATGCTGTCGAGCAGCCAGCTGCGGTCGTGGGCGACCAGCGGCACGGCCAGCAGTGCGGCCAGGATGCCCAGCCAGCACATCGCCCGCACCGCCTGTACGGCGGCCTGGGCCAGGGTGAACAAGCCTCGCGCGGGTCTGGCGCGGGCGGGACGAGCGGTCAAGCGGCCTCCGGCATTGGGGTGGCCTCGCCGCCCCGGGTGAATTTATCGATAAACGATATACCACTTGCCGCGTGAAAGGCTGAATCGCGAGCGTGGGCCCTTCAGGGCCCAGGCGCGCCCTGCGCCAGCATCGCTTCGCCCGGGGCCGCCGAGGCCATCGCCTGCACGCCGGCTTCGGCCGCCTGCCGTGTGACCAGGCGGAATCGCACCTGCAGCTTGCCCTGCCCCGGCGTGGCCCAGCCGTACTGGATGGCCACCTGATCGGCCGACAGCGGCCCACGCCCTGGCAGCGACCGCACCTGCAACGGCTTCGGTGCGGCCTGCACCAACCGGGCGAATCCCTTCTGCACGACCGCCGCGTCGGCCTTTTCGGCGTAGACCGTACACGTGCCATCGTCAGCCCAGCTCACCGCATAGCGGCCACTGGCCAGAGGCACCATCCAGGCCACGCCCGATTGCCCCTGCAACAGCGTCGCGGCTTCGGCGGGCTGCAACGGCGACAGCCCATTGGATTCCATCAGCGACTGCAACCGCGCCGGGGCACCGATGTGCTGCATGCAGGCAGTATCGAACAGCTCGCTGAAGGGATCCTGCGCAGGGGCCTTGGCCTTTGCAGTACGCGCAGGTTGCGCCACCGCCAGGGTGGGCAGCAGGGCCAAAGCCAGCCAGAACACAGGACGCATCGGGATTCCACGCTACGGAAAACAGCAGGGAGGATGGCAAAGCCCGGGCGCCACGCGCAATGGGTCATGGCTTGACATGCGTAGATGACGCCCCCGGGTGCACCGATGATGCCGGCCAGCGGCCGGCACTACCGGGTGCTGTAGCGGTAGACCAGATCATCGGCATCACTGCGCACGGCGTTCGCATCCAGCACCCCGCCCAGGCGCCGCGCGACGGCCTGCGATGCCAGGTTGTCCGGCGCCATGTAGCTGACCAACGTCGGCAGCCGCACCACCACGAATGCCCAATCGCGTAGTGCACCGGCCGCTTCAGTGGCAAAGCCCTGCCCTTCATGGCCGTCGTACAGCAACCAGCCCAGCTCCTTTTCAGGAAACAGCGGGCCATGATTGATCCCGACCTGGCCGATGCAGGCTCCCGTATCGGCACGCTCGATCATCAACGCGCCATGGCCGAACAGATGCCAGCTGGCGAGGTCATGGCAGAACTGCCCCCACGCCGCCACCTCACCGAACGGCCCGCCCATGCCCCGCGCACGCGGCGAGGCCAGGAACGCGGCATAGACGCCGAAGTCATCCAGCTGCTGTGGACGCAGCCGCAGGCGCACGGTGTGCAGGGTTGGAATCTCAAGCACGACGGCGCACAGGATCAGTACACGGCCAGGTGGCCACAACCGCGGCGCTGCGGCTGCCCTTCCATCGTCACCTGCACGCTGGCCAGGGTGTCCACACCTTCGGCAGTGCGACACGACTCACGCTTGATCTCGACGATGGCGGGCTGCTGGCCAAGCTCGCCGTTGAGCACGATCAGCGAGCTCGGTGCATCGGCCGGCTGCCCCGGATAGCGCAGCGTGCCCTTGTGGGTACGGCCGTCAGCGCTGAGGCTGGCATCGTGGTTGCCCTGGCCGGTGGAGGCGATCTCAATGCTCCAACCCGCACCGCCGCCGGTGAAAGCCGGCACCGGGCTCAGGTCGGCGGCAACCGAGGGGTGGCGTGGCGCATCCGCAGCGGTCTGCGACGAAGTGGAGGTACAGCCGGCCAGCATCCCGGCCAGCAGCGCTGCAGCAACGACGGGGCGAACGGTCATGATGCGCTCCTGCCAAATGGTCGAAGGTCCAGTCTAGGCAGCCATGCGTGCGCCAGCGATGAACATGATGTTTCAGCGTGGAATGCGCCCACCACCGGCGACCCGCACGCGGTCGCGGCCCTGCGCCTTGGCCTGGTACATGGCCGCATCGGCGGCACGCAGCAGGGTCCGCCAGCCCAAGGCGTCGGTAGCACCGCGGGCCACGCCGAAGCTGGCGGTCACCCGCAGCACGGTACCGCCGGCCACCACGATGTCCAGCTGCTGCAGCGCAAGCCGCAGCGATTCGGCCAGCTGTCGGCCAGCGGCCAGGTCACCGTCGGCCAGCAGCACCAGGAACTCCTCGCCACCATAGCGGGAAATGCTGTCGCTGCGGCGAAGATGGCGCTGCAGCAGTTGCGCCACCTGTACCAGCACTTCATCACCCGCATCGTGGCCATGACCATCATTGATCGATTTGAAGCGATCAACGTCCAGCAGGATCACCACTGCGCTCATCCGCCCCTCGTCGTGGCGCTGCTGCACCAGTTCCTCCAGCGCGCGACGGTTCAGCAGTCCGGTCAATTCATCGGTGCCGGCCAGCTGGCGCAGCTCGCTGGTCAGCGCCGAGCGTTCGCGCGACTTCTCGCGCAGCACTTCAATCGCATCGAACAGGCGCTGCATCTCGGCCAGCGGATGGGTGACATGCTGCTCGGGCCCCGGCGCTTCGGAGGCAATCTGGATCACCTGCCGTTGTGCCTGCAGCAGAGGCCGCAGGATCTGCAGATGCGCGATACGCAGCGCCACACCCAGTACCACCAGGGTTCCCAGCGCGGTGGCCAGAAGTACCGCCAGCCGCGTAGCCTCCCGGTTGCGGGTGTGCTCGAACCTGGCGATGGACACACTCAGGTAACCGTCACGCAGCGCCTCAAGCGACTGCAGGGTCGGCACGTAGCGCGTGGTGAACTCGGCAGCGGTCCACGGCGGCGGCAGGCCACGGCGTCCGTCGTCGATCAGCTGTTCGATCATCGGCAGTGACTCGCCGAAGAACTGCCGGCGCGCCATATCCCAATGCCAGGACAGCGTCGGATCACTGCGGAACACCGATTCGTGGCTGCCGGCCAGCCGCCACAGTTCCAGCAGGCGGCCCTCGGTCTGCAGCGCCGCGCGCACCTGTTCGTTGCGCCAGGCACCGGGTACCGCCACCGGCGCCATCACGTTGGAGGCCAGACGCCCGCCGTGCTCGCGCAGGTCGATCAGCACCTGCCCCTGCATGGCTGGAATCGCCGCTTCGCGGTCGGCCCGGACCAGTACGTTGATCTGTGCCGAGGTCAGCAGGTGCAGGCGGTCGACCACGGCAAACATGCCGCTGATCGCGCGCTCCACGTCTTCGACACGTCGTGCGTCGCGCGGCTGCGCTGCCACCCGGTCCACGCCCGCGCGTGCCGACTGCAGGCGACGTTGCGCGTCTGCCAGCATCCCATGCTCATCCACCACGCCCGGATCAGCCGTGAACACGGCATCCAGCTGCTGCAGCGCGGTGTCCACACGCCTGCGCACCACCGCCAGCTGCAGCGTAAGCCGCGCATGCTCGCTGGCATCGGCCGGGTCGGCACCGAGCAGGCTGTTGGCCGGGCCGCGTTCGGCCGAGACCAGGTTGGCCAGTTCGAAGGTCTGGCGCAGCTGGCGCAGGCTGACCAGGTTGTCCTCGGCAGCGCTGTAGCGCAGCGTGCCCTGGACCAGCGCGATGGCCATCAACGGCAGCGTACAGACCACGAACGACCCCGCCAGGATCCAGACCCAGGTCCGCAGTCCGATGGGCGATGCCTTGCCGGCCATGCAAATTTCCCCTGAAGTGCGGATCACTGTAGCCGCCGGTCCCGGCAGCGCCAAGCCAGTGCCGCGCGAACCGTGACCATAGGTATACCGCAGCCACCGCGAACGCGCCGGCAAGGTCTCACCTCGCGCCGGGCTGGGGCGAATGCGTCACACCCTGCCGTACTAGATCCAGCGCTGGTCGACCAGTTCGCGCTTCACGTAGGCGTAGAACACCGGCGCCGCCACCAGGCCGGGCAGGCCGAACGCCGCTTCCATCACCAGCATCGCCAACAGCAGCTCCCAGGCGCGGGCCTGGATTTCGCCGCCAACGATGCGCGCATTGAGGAAGTACTCCAGCTTGTGGATCACGATCAGGTACAGCAGCGCCGCCACGGCCACGTAGAACGAGACCGACAGCGCGACGATGGTGATGATGGTGTTGGAAATGATGTTGCCCACCACCGGCAGCAGGCCGGCGATGAAGGTGATCAGTACCAGGGTCTTGGACAGTGGCAGGTACACGCCGAACAACGGCAGCACGCCCAGCAGGAAGATGGCGGTGAACACCGTGTTGAGCAGCGAGATCTTCACCTGCGCGAACACCACCTGGCGGAACGCGGTGGCCAGGCGGCTGGTGCGGCCGATCAGCTCCTGCGCCAGCGGGCCCATCTTCGGCAGCGGCAGTTCGTCATACAGCGCGATCATCGCGCCCAGCACCATTCCGATCAGTACGCGTACGCCCACCTGCACCACCGAGGTACCGGCCACGCCCAGCTGGCGCTGATGCTCGGCGGCCCAGTCGTTCAGTGCCGTGCGCAGCGCCGGCATGTCCTCGGGAATGTACGGCTGCAGCAGCGCCGGCACCTGGTGCCGCGACGAATTGAGGATCTCCATCAGCCGCGCCAGCAATGCGTCCGGTCCACCGGTCTCGTTGCGGAAAAATGACGCCACGCCGATCCCGGCCAGCACCAGCGCGCTGATGATCACCGCTGACAGCACGATCACCGCGATCGCCCGCGCCCGGCCTGGCGGCAGCTTGCCCTCCACGGTGGAGGCCAGCAGGTGGGTCAGCTGGAACACCAGCAGGCCCGACAGCAGGGTCACCACCAGGCCCAGCTTCAGCGCCAGCCACATGCCCAGCAGCATCATCAGCCAGGCCGCGATCCTCGGGACGGGGGGCTTGGGCTGGGCAACGAGGGCGTCTTGCATGGGCGGCACGTCCGGGCAGGGTGGCCCATGGTAGAGGATTGGCGGCGATGATTCCGGGTGCAGGATGAACAGGCAACACACGCGGATTCCGCCGCCCCTTCTCCGTCCATCGGCACGTCCGCAATCACGCCCGGATCACACCCGGTCCAGTGCCAGATACCGCGCCGTGCGCACGATCGTCTCACGCTCGCCGAAGCTGGCCAGCTCGCCGGCAACACGCCCGCTGTCGCCAGTCGCTGCGATCTCCTGCAGGGTGCGCTGCATGGCCCGGATCGCAGCGCGCTGCAGGTCCGAGGGAATGATCACCAGCCGGTAATCGAGTTCGGCCAGCCGCGCCACGGGCACCAGCGGCGTCTTGCCGCTGTGGAACATGTTGATCAGCTTCGGCCCGGGAACCTGCTGCGAAATCACCTCGATCTGCTCCAGCGTTTCCGGTGCCTCGACGAAGATCATGTCCGCGCCCGCGTCCACATAGGCCTGCGCCCGTTCGATCGCCGCATCCAGGCCTTCGCAGGCGATGGCATCGGTACGCGCGATGATCATCAACTCCGGGTCGATCCGCGACTGGCAGGCAACACGGATCTTCGTGCACATCTCGCCCGCGTCGACCAGCGTCTTGTCATCCAGGTGTCCGCAGCGCTTGGGGAAGGCCTGGTCCTCGATATGCAGGGCGGCAACGCCTGCCCTTTCGAACGCGCGCACCGTGCGTTCAACATTCGCGGTGCCGCCGAAGCCGGTGTCAGCGTCGGCGATCACCGGCAGATCGCAGGCATCGACGATCCGTTCAACCTGCGCAAGCACTTCGCTGAGGCCGAGCAGGCCGATGTCCGGCACGCCGGCCGAACGCGCGATGGCGCCGCCGCTGGCATACACCGCATCGAAGCCGGCCAGCTCCACCAGGCGCGCCGACAATCCATCGAATGCACCTGGCGCAATCACGCTGCCCTGGCGGAGCAGATCGCGCAACTGACGTGTCTTTTTCATGTGGTCTCCCTTGTCGTTGGACATCTGCCGTGGGATACCGATGATGTTGCCGCCAGCGGCGACCGTCCAATACCGTGTTCGTACAGCACCAGAACGTTTGAGGTTCCAATGGAACTGCGGCACCTGCGCTACTTCGTCATGACTGCCCAGCTGCAGAGCTTCACCAAGGCCGCCGAGGCCCTGCATATCGCCCAGCCGCCGCTCGGGCAGCAGATCCGCGCCTTGGAGGAAGAGATCGGCACACCGCTGTTCCACCGGCAGGGACGCGGCATCGTGCTCAGCGATGCTGGCCAGGTATTCTGGAAAGCCGCGGAGGACATCCTCGCGCGCGTCGACCAGGCCAAGGAGGAGGCGATGCGCGCCGCACGCGGCGAGGTCGGCACGTTGACATTGGGGCTGACCGAATCGGCGACCTACAACGAGGCGGTCACCGCGCTGATGCGCAGCTTCCAGCGGGCGCATCCGGCAGTGCAGGTGCGGCTGGTAGAAGATGGCAGTGAATCCCTGGTCCGGCGCCTCGATGATGGCGAGCTCGATGCAGTAATCGTGCGCCCGCCGTTTTCCAATACCGGTGAACGGATGACACAGCAACTCAGTGCCGAACCCCTGGTGGCAGTACTGCCGGCCGATCACCCGTTGGCGTGCCGGACGAGCATCGCGCTGATCGAGCTGCGCGACGAGCGCTTCATCCTGTTCTCGCGGAAATCGGGCCAGGGCCTGAGTGCAGACGTCGTCGCTGCCTGCCGCAGCCAGGGCTTTGCGCCTACCATCCAGCAGGAAGCGCCGCAGGTGGCTTCGGCGATCAACCTTGCCGCTGCCGGCCTGGGCATCGCCATCGTGCCGGCCTCGATGCAGAGCATGCACCGCAGCGGCCTGGCTTTTGTTGCGCTGGAACTGGGCATGCCGACCACTACGCTGCAGTTGGCGGTGCGCTGCAAGCCTCCGGCAACGGCCGCCCAGCTGCTGGCCTGCGCCAGAGACGTGTCAACACCTCATTCGCCATAGCTGGCGTTGTTCTTGCCCTGGCGCTTGGCGTGGTACAGCGCGCGGTCGGCCAGTGCCAGCCAGTCCTCTACGCTGCCACCGCGCGGCGTCGCCGCGATTCCGATGCTGACGCTGAACTCGATGCCCGGGGTTGCCTGCCGTGCTGCCTCCAGAAGTTGCAGCCGAACCCGCTCTGCCACATGCATCGCATCGACGGGCGCACAGTCCTGCAGCAGCACGACGAACTCGTCGCCTCCCAGCCGCGCAGGGGTATCGCCAGGCCGGGCGAA
Source organism: Stenotrophomonas sp. STK17_22 (assembly GCF_051983905.1). NCBI lineage: Bacteria > Pseudomonadati > Pseudomonadota > Gammaproteobacteria > Lysobacterales > Lysobacteraceae > Stenotrophomonas > Stenotrophomonas sp. STK17_22. Next base: position 1,220,958 of record NZ_CP197010.1, on the reverse strand, counting down.
GGCGCGCAAGGTGGAGGCGATATGGCGCAGCACTTCGTCCCCGGCGCGATGACCGTGCGAGTCATTGATGCGCTTGAAGTCATCCACATCAAGCATCAGCAGGCAGGCAAAACCACCCTGCCCCTGCGCCTTGTCCAGTGCCTGCTGCGCACGGACGATCAGGAAGCCGCGGTTGGCCAGCTCCACCAGCGGGTCCATGCGGCTCAGCCGCTTCAACTGGCGGTTCTGCGATTTCACCCGCCGCGCCAGCTGCCAGCTGAGGATGCTGAGGCCGATGCCGTAGACGAACAGGAACGGCACGCTGAGCACGATCGTGCGCTGCGATGACACCGGTTGGTAAGGAAACCCGAGCCCCCACCAGGTGAGCGCGAATCCCGCTACCAGTGCCAGTGTGGCCCGTACCGCCAGCTTAACCCCACCGGCGGCGATCTTGTCGGCGACCAGCAGCGCGGCGAACAACGCACTGGGTACCACGCTGAGCCCCATGAAGGCGATCCAGCCACCGCCAAAGAAGGAATCAACCACCATGCAACGGAACTGGACCACCGCAGGCTGCCGTGAGCGCTGGGTCAGCACCAGCGCGAGCGCCGGCCAGGCCAGCGCGTTGAGCAGCAGCAACACCCAGGCCCACGGGCCGTCCTGACGTTCAAGAATGATCGAGGCGATGGGAATCGCGCCCAGCCCATTGCCCACGAAGCGCATCCAGCCGATGCGACGTGCCGCGCCGATGCCTTCGACCGCGACTTCCGTCGAGTCCGTCAAGAACGGCATTGCCGACCCCCTTGCGCGATCGCACGCCCTTGCCGGGCGGCCTGTGGTGAGTCTGACAGCTCTGCGTCAATTCGGGATCAAGGATTCACGGCGGTTACCCTGCCTCACCCACGCCTGGGTGGCGCCGTTGAACCCCGCAGCATCAGGCTGAAATCCAGCGTCTGCTGCAGCGGCACATCCATGTGCTCGATGATGGCAAGCAGCAGGTTGACCGCGCGCTCACCGATCTCCCGCATCGGTTGCCGGATGGTGGTCAACGGCGGCGTGAGGTAGCGGGAAGATGCCAGATCATCGAAGCCGACGATGGACAGGTCCTCCGGCACGCGGATGCCCAGATCGCGGCAGGCCGCCAGGGTGCCCAGCGCCATCTGATCGCTGAAACAGAAGATCGCCGTTGGCGCAGACATGCCGTCCAGCAGCGCCATGGCAGCCGCATGGCCGGATTCCACCGAAAAGTCACCCGGCACGATGTTCAGCTGGCGCAGGCGTCCACGCGCCTTGCCGGCCGCCCGCACCCCTTCCAGCCGTTGCTGGTGCAGCGGATTGTCCGGCGGTCCGCCGACCACGGCGATCCGCTCGTGTCCCAGCCCATACAGATGCTCCATCACCACGCGCGCGGCCGCGGCGTTATCGATATGGACGCTGGGAATGCCCAGTGCGGGGTCGAACTCGCAGCCGTTGATCACCGGCGCGGCGGCACCGCGCTGCTGGACGATCTCGCGCGCCGTGGGCGGCAGGCGGTGCCCCAGCACGATCATGCCGTCGGCCTCGTTGCGCCGGAGCATCTGCGCATAGCGCTCCTCGCGGTCGGGTTGATGCTGGGTATCGCCGAGCAGAACCGCATAGCCGACCGCCTGTGCGGCGTCCTCCGCCCCCTGCAGGATCTGCGCGAAGAATGGATTGGCGATGTCCGGGACGGTAACCAGGATCTTGCCGCTGCGCTGGGTCTTGAGCGTGCGGGCCACCGTGTTGGGCACATAGCCCAGTGCGGCGGCGGCCTGCTCGATGCGCGCGCGGGTAGCCGGCAGCACTTTGTCCGGCCGGGAAAGCGCCCGCGACACCGTGCCTGCGGAGACGCCGACGTGCTTCGCGATGTCGTAGATGGTGGCCATGGCGTTAGTTCTCCTGTCTGCTGTGCAGTGCACAACAGGTCCTGCGTGAGCCCCTGCTAGGATAATGCAATCGATTGCATCTAGGGCGAATCACGTTGAAGACGCTCAAGGGTCCAGCGCTGTTCCTGGCGCAGTTCATCGGCGACACAGCTCCTTTTGATCGGCTGGACCCGCTGGCCGGATGGGCCGCGGGTCTGGGCTATTCTGGCGTACAAGTCCCCACCGGCGCGCCCCACCTGTTCGATCTGGCCGAGGCCGCGCGCAGCCAGGCGTACTGCGACGACGTCGCCGGCATGCTGGCCGGTCATGGCGTGCAGATCACCGAGCTGTCCACCCATCTGCAGGGGCAGTTGGTCGCGGTGCATCCGGCCTACGACAGCCTGTTCGACGGATTCGCGCCGGCGGACAAGCGCGGCGATCCGGCTGCCCGCCAGGCTTGGGCAGTCGAGCAGCTTCTGCTGGCCGCCAAAGCCAGTCAGCGCCTGGGGCTGACCGCGCATGCCACGTTCTCCGGCGCATTGGCCTGGCCCTATTTCTATCCCTGGCCGCAGCGTCCACCGGGACTGGTGGAAGAAGCCTTCGCCGAACTCGGCCGCCGCTGGCGCCCGATCCTGGATGCGTTCGACGCCTGCGGCGTGGACCTGTGCTTCGAGATCCACCCGGGTGAGGACCTGCACGACGGCGCGACCTTCGAGCGCTTCCTCGACGTGGTGGACCATCACCCCCGCGCGAAGATCCTGTACGACCCCAGCCACCTGCTGCTGCAGCAGATGGACTACCTGGGTTTCATCGACCGCTACCACGCGCGCATCGGCATCTTCCACGTCAAGGACGCGGAGTATCGCTCCAGCGCGAGCAGCGGCGTGTATGGCGGCTACCAGGACTGGATCGAGCGTCCGGGCCGCTTCCGTTCGCTCGGCGATGGCCAGATCGACTTCAAGGCGATCTTCTCGAAGTTCGCGCAGTACGACTTCCCCGGATGGGCGGTGCTGGAATGGGAGTGCTGCCTGAAGCACCCCGAGGACGGCGCGCGCGAAGGTGCTGCCTTCATCCGCGACCACCTCATCCGCGTGACCGAACGCGCCTTCGATGATTTCGCCGACAGCGGCACGGACGCCGCATCACTGCACCGCATGCTGGGAATCTGAGCCACGACCGCCCCGGGAGGGCAAGCCATGACGCACGCCATGTCGCGCCTGGGCGCGATGATGTTTCTGCAGTTCTTCATCTGGGGGGCATGGTTCGTGACCCTCGGAACCTACCTGGTGCAGGGCCCGCTGCAGGCCAGCGCGAGCCAGGTGGCGACCGCGTTCCTCAGCCAGTCCATCGGCGCCATCGTGGCGCCGTTCCTCGTCGGCCTGATCGCGGACCGCTACTTCGCGGCGCAGCGCATTCTCGCGGTGCTCCACCTGGCCGGCGCGGTGCTGATGTGGCTGGCGTCCACCGCCACCAGCTTCAGCGTGTTCTCCGCCTGCGTGATGGGCTACATGCTGCTGTTCATGCCGACGCTGGCGCTGGCCAACAGCGTAGCCATGCGGCACATGCAGTCGCCCGAGAAGCAGTTCCCGCTGGTACGCGTGGCCGGCAGCATCGGCTGGATCGTCGCAGGCGTGCTGATCGGCTGGCTGGGCTGGGAGCAGGCCCATCGGCTTGAACTGACGTTCCGCATGGCGGCGCTGGCATCGCTGGTACTGGGCCTGTATGCGTTCACCCTGCCGCACACGCCGCCACTGTCACAGCAGCGCGATGCCGGGCTGGGGCAGATCCTCGGGCTGGATTCATTGCGGCTGCTGAAGTCGCGCGCCTACCTGGTGTTCTTCCTGGCCTCCATCGCCATCTGCATCCCGCTGTCGTTCTACTACAACTTCACCAATCCGTATCTCAACGACCTGGGCGTGCCCGGCGCAGCAGGCCTGCAGTCGCTGGGCCAGGTCTCCGAGGTACTGCTGATGCTGGCCATGCCGTTCCTGTTCGTGCGGCTGGGGGTGAAGACCATGCTGGCGGTCGGCATGGCGGCGTGGGTGGTGCGCTACGTCCTGTTCGCCTGCGGCGATGCAGGCAGCGGCTTCTCGCTGCTGGTGATCGGCATCGTGCTGCACGGCATCTGCTACGACTTCTTCTTCGTCACCGGCCAGATCTACACCGATGCGCATGCCGGCCCCGCCGTGCGCAGCAGCGCGCAGGGCTTCATCACCCTGGCCACGTACGGCGTAGGCATGCTGATCGGCACCTTCCTGTCCGGCGCGGTGGTGGAGCACTACACCACGACAGCGGGCCCGGACTGGCAGAAGATCTGGTTGTTCCCGGCCGGCGTCGCACTGCTCGTGCTGATCGCCTTCCTGTTGCTGTTCCGCGAGCGGCCGGTGGCCGCGGCCGCGCCTTCCACGCTCTGAGGACCACAGCCGATGCCAAAGCTTGGAATCGCCATCATCGGCGCCGGCATGATCGGTACCGTGCATCGCCGTGCGGCATTGCTGGCGGGTGCCGAGGTACGCGGCGTCGCCGCTTCGTCAGCGCAGCGCGCGCGTGAGATGGCGCAGCTGTGGAATGTTCCGCGCGCCTACCAGCACATCGAAGAGGTGATCGCCGATCCGCAGGTGCAGGTGGTGCACGTGTGCACGCCCAATCATCTGCACCGCGCGATGGCACAGGCCGCACTCGAAGCCGGCAAGCACGTGATCTGCGAGAAACCGCTGGCAACGACGTTGGACGATGCGCAGGCGCTGGCGGCGTTGGCCGCCTCGACCGGCTTGGTTGCCACGGTCCCCTTCGTCTACCGCTACCACCCGGTGGTGCGCGAGGCACGCGCACGCATCGCCGAAGGCGATCTGGGGCCGCTGCACCTGATCCACGGCAGCTACCTGCAGGACTGGCTGCTGGACCCGGCCAGCAACAACTGGCGCGTGGACCCGGCGCTGGGTGGCGCATCGCGCGTGTTCGCCGACATCGGCTCGCACTGGTGCGACCTGGTGGAATGGGTCAGCGGCGAGCGCTTCGCCGAAGTGAACGCGGCATTCGCCACGGTGATCGCCGAGCGCGGCGCCGTCAGCGGGCAGAGTTTCAGCACGCCAATGGCAGCCAGCGCGATGCAGGCCGTCATGAGCGAGGACGTTGCCGCGGCGATGTTCAGGACCGGCGCCGGTACGCTGGCGTCATTGACGGTCAGCCAGGTCTCGGCCGGGCGCCACAACCGCCTCTGGTTCGAGATCGATGGCGCAAAGGCCAGCGTGGCCTTCAACCAGGAGGATGCCGAGCGGCTGTGGATCGGCCTGCCCGACCAACGCGAGGAGATCTTCGTGCGCGGACCAGGCGCCGGCAGTGCCGATCAACGCCGCCTTTCCGTGCTGCCGGCCGGACACGCTCAGGGCTACGCCCAGTGCTTCGAAGCGTTTGTCGCCGACACCTATCGCGCCATCGAGGGCGAGCGGCCGCAGGGCCTGCCCACCTTCAAGGACGGCCTGCGCTCGGCGCAGATCGTCGATCGTGTCATTGCATCAGCCAGGTCGCGTGCCTGGACCACCATCGGTTGAAACCCGGGAGGATCTGTTGATGAAAGCCCTTGTCCATGGAACTGCAAGCCTCATTCTGCTGCTCGCTGCCCTGCCCGCTTTCGCAGTCGAAGCCGCCAGCACGCAGCAACCGATCGCGGTGCAGATGTACACCCTGCGCGATGCCGGCTCGCTCGAGCAGCAGTTGAAGATCGTCCACGACGCAGGCGTCCATGCGGTGGAAACGGTCGGCACGCAGAACACCAGCGCCGCCGAGCTCAAGCAGCTGCTGGACCGGTATTCGATCAAGGCAATTTCATCGCATGTGCCGCTGGCCGAGCTGCGCAGCAACCTGGATGGGGTGGTGACCTTCAACCGGTCGATCGGCAACACGACGCTGGTGGTGCCGTACCTGGACAAGAAGGATCGTCCGAGCGATGCCGCCGGCTGGACCGCCCTGGGCCAGGAACTGGGCCGCATCGCAAAGCAGGTGCGCGGCAAGGGCATGCGCCTGGCCTACCACAACCACGATTTCGAACTGGTCGACTTTGATGGCAGGACCGGACTGGAACTGCTGTTCGCCGCCGCCGGTCCCGACCTGCAGACCGAGCTGGACCTGGCCTGGGTCGCGCGTGCAGGCCTGGACCCGGCAGTGATGCTGGCAAAGTTCCGCGGCCACGTATTCGCGGTGCACGCCAAGGACAATGCACCGAAGGGCCAGGCCCAGGACGAAGGCGGATTCGCCGCGGTTGGCCGGGGCGTGCTGGACTGGAACGCGATCCTGCCTGCTGCGGCAGCCGCCGGCGTGCATTGGTACATCATCGAGCACGACCAGCCACGCGATCCGGCCAAGATCATCCAGACCGGTGCGGACTATCTGCGTGAACACCTGACCACCAACGTGCCCGCCCGTGCGCGGCGCTGACGCATCAAGGAGCCCCACATGAAAATGATCCTGGCAACGGCGGTGGCCCTGGGTGGCATGAGCGTTGCGACGGCCGCCTGGTGCAAGGACGATCCTGCTGCGGGTGCAAAGCTCTACACCGCGAACTGCGTGGCCTGCCACGGCGCCGATCGTGCGGGCATGCCGGGCGCGTTTCCGGCGCTCACCGACATCGGCAAGCGCATGGCACCCGCACAGATCAAGGAAAAGATCAGCAAGGGCGGCGGCTTGATGCCACCCTTCTCCCAGCTGTCGCAACAGGAAATCGATGACATCGCCAGTTACCTGGCGAAGTAAGCGGCCGGCAACCACGCCGGCTGTGTGCCACTACAGCTCGCGCACCCAGATGTTGCGGTAGCTGACCTTGGCGTCGTGCTCCTGCAGGTAGAGCGGCGCACACCCATGCGGCGCGTACGAAGGCGCGCCGATGTACTCGGTCTTGCCCGCCAGCACAGTGTCGTCCTGCACCAGCACGCCGTTGTGCAGCACCGTGATGCGCGCGGGCGACACAAGTCCACCGCCCTGCGAGAAGCGCGGCGCCTTCCAGAGGATGTCGTAGGCCTGCCACTCACCCGGTGCGCGCGAGGCGTTCACCAACGGCATGGCCTGCTTGTAGATCGAGCCCGCCTGGCCATTGGCATAGGTCGGGTTGTTGTAGCTGTCGAGCACCTGCAGCTCATACAGCTCCTGCAGGAAGATGCCGCTGTTGCCGCGGTTCTGCCCGTCGAAGCCCTTCGTGTCGGTAGGCGTGCGCCACTCGACATGCAGCTGGACGTCGCAGAAGCGTTGCCTGGTGCGAATGCCCTTGCTGCCGGGCACGACGGTCATGGCGCCATCGGCAACCTTCCAGGACACGCCTCCGCCCTGCTCCGACTCCCACGCGGAGACATCCTTGCCATCGAACAGCACGATTGCGTCGGACGGTGCCTTGCCTGGCGGCGTGGCAACGGTCGCAGGCACCGGCGTCCACACCTCGGTCTTCTTCGGATCGCGCGCGGCGTCGGCACCGTTCTGCGCGAACACGGGTGCGGCGGCCAGCACGGTGGCCGCAATCAGCAGCGGCTTGATCATCCTGTTGCGCTCCATCAGCTGGTCCCCCAGGCGGGCGTGCCGGGAACATAAGCAAGATCGCCGTCGTAGCGCCCCGGCACGGCAACGTACTGCAGCACCCCGGTCGCGCCGACCTTGGAGGTGAAGAAGCCGAAGATGGCCAGCTGCTTGAGCATCGTGAAGTAGTGCGGCATCGCCTCGCCCTCCTCAGGCGTACCTGTTTCAGTCACATCGGCATGTCGTGCCTTGGCTTCGGCGTCCAGCGTGCGCAGCAATTCGGTGCGGGCTTCCGGCGTGAGCGACACAAAGCGGCCGCCGGCGCGTTTGTCGATGTCGGCCAGCCCTGCGCGGAACGTCGCCTGCTGCCGGGCGGTGTAGCAGTCGTTGACGAAGGTCGCCATGAACAGACCAGCGCCCGCGTCTTTCGCCCCTGGTGTCCGGGTCCGCGGCAGGATGGTCTCGGCGATCTCGTCCAGCGTGCCGACATCGGCGTCGGAGAAATGGAGCTTCGCAGCGGCGGCCGGCGCCTGCCCTTGCACGAGCGCAGGCAGGCCGACCATGGCCGCCCCCGTGGCGGCGACGATCATTTTCAGAAGTTCGCGGCGATCCATCAGAGGTTCCCCGCTTTCAGTTCGCGCACCGCATGGTCGGCGGCCCGGGCCGTCAGCGCCATGTAGGTCAGCGAAGGATTCACGCAGGCGCTGGAGGTCATGCAGGCACCGTCGGTGACATACACGTTGGGCGCATCCCAGACCTGGTTGTGCTGGTTCAACACCGAACTCTTCCGATCACGCCCCATGCGCGCGGTCCCCATCTCGTGGATGCCCTTGCCCGGGGCATAGTCGTTGTCGTGCATCTTCACGTCCTTGACGCCGGCCGCCTCCAGCATCTCTGCGGCATCGGCGGCCATGTCCTTGCGCATCGCCAGTTCGTTGGCGCGCATGGCAACGTCCATCGCCAGCACCGGCAAGCCCCACTTGTCCTTGCGGTCGTGGTCCAGGCGGATCGTATTGTCGTGGTGCGGCAGCATTTCACCGAAGCCGGTCATGCCGATACGCCAGTCACCCGGCACGGTCAGCGCCTCCTTCAGGTCTGCACCGATGTTCAGCTCGGCGATCTCGCGCGACCAGCCGGTGCGGCTTGCGCCGCCCTGGTAGCCGAACCCGCGCAGGTAACCGCGTTTGTCAGCCGCGACGTTGCGGAACCGCGGAATGTAGAAGCCGCAGGGGCGACGCCCGAAGTAATACTTGTCTTCGTAGCCCTCGACCCGGCCCGAGGCACCTGCACCGAAATGATGATCCATCACGTTGTGCCCGAGCTCGCCCGACGATGAGCCCAGCCCGCCCTCCCACACATCGGTGGCCGAGTTCATCAGCAGCCAGGTCGAGTTGAAGGACGATGCGTTGAGGAAGATGACCTTGGCCATGTACTGATAGGTCTGCCCGGTCTCGGCGTCGATCACCTCCGCCCCGCGGGCACGCTTGCGGTCCTTGTCGTAGAGCACTTCCTTGACGATCGAGAACGGCCGCAAGGTCAGGTTGCCGGTCTTCATCGCCGCCGGCAGTGTCGCTGCCTGGGTGGAAAAATAAGCGCCGAAAGGGCAACCCAGGATGCACTTGTTGCGGTACTGGCAGTTGACGCGGCCCTGTTCGGGCATGGGCTTGGTGATGTTGGCGGTACGCGAGTGGATCATGTGCCGGGTGCCGCCGAACGCCTTTTTGATCCGTGCGGCCACGTCCTTCTCGACGATGTTCAACGGGATCGGCGGCAGGAACTCACCATCCGGCAACACGTCCAGCCCTTCGCGCGTACCAGCGATACCTGCGAATTTCTCCACGTAGTCGTACCACGGCGCGATATCGGCGTAGCGGATGGGCCAATCGGCTGCGATGCCGTCCTTGAGATTCGCCTCGAAGTCCAGGTCGGAGAAGCGATAGCTCTGCCGGCCCCACAACAATGAGCGGCCGCCGACGTGATAGCCGCGGAACCAATCGAAGCGCTTGGTCTCGACGTAGGGCGAGTCCTGTTCGTTGGCCCACATCCCTTCCAGGTTCTCGGCCAGGCCATAGTCGCGCATCAGCACCGGGAAGTCGGCCTTCATCGCCTGCGTTGGCCGGTTTCGGTGCGGGAAGTCCCACGCCTCCTTCATCGCGTTGACGTAGTCCTTGACGTGCTCGATGTTGCGTCCGCGTTCCAGCATCAGGACCTTCAGGCCCTTCTCGGTCAGCTCCTTCGCTGCCCAACCGCCACTGATTCCCGAGCCAACAACAATGGCGTCGTAGTGATTATCTGCCATGGGTTTCTCACCTGGGTGGATATCGTTTCAGACGTCGCAGAGGCGGATCGCCTCGCGCAATGAGGCAACGGGATCGGGCGCTGCAGGCGTGAACTCCTGCGCCAGATACCCCTTGAAACCGGTGTCGCGGATCGCGCGACAGATGGCCGGATAGTGGAGCTCCTGCTGGTCTCCGATCTCGTTCCGGCCAGGCACGCCTGCGGTGTGATAATGCTTGAAGCAGGCGTGATGCTTGCCGATGGTGGCGATGATGTCGCCCTCCATGATCTGCATGTGGTAGATGTCGTAGAGCAGGCCGAAGTTGTCCGAGCCGAGCCGCTGGCACAGCTCCACGCCCCAGGCCGAGTGGTCGCACAGGTAGTCGCGATGATCGACCTTGGAATTCAGCAGTTCCATCACCAGCACCACCCCGCGCTTCTCGGCATGCCCGAGGATGCGCTTGAGGCCGGCCTCGGCATTGGCCATGCCTTCGGCGGGGTCCATGCCGTTGCGATTACCGGAGAAGCAGATCAGGTTGCGGTAGCCGGCGTCAGCCACCAGGTCGATGTGCTGCGTGTAGCGCTCCACCAGCTGGTCGTGGAATTCGCGGCCGGCAAAGCCCTTGGTCAGGCCCAGCTCTGCGCCGTTGCACATCGAGCTGTACACGCCATGGGCCTTCAGCGTCGGCCAGTCCTCCGGACCGACAAGGTCGATCGCGGCGAAGCCGATGTCTTTTACCGTCGTGCAGAGCTGGGCAACCGACAGCTGCGGGAAGGTCCAGCGAGCAACGGAATGTTTCAAATTGCCCTTGAGCGCTGCGGTGGCGGCGAATGCAGGCAACGCTCCCGCAGTACCCAGAGCTACGCCTCCAGCAACCGCCATGCGCAACGCATCGCGCCGCGTGAGGCCCGCCGCCGGGGCCGGTCTGATCGAATGGATGGACATCCACCTTCCGGCCTCCCAACCGGTATCAAACGCAACGATTCACAGCAATGCAATCGATTGCACCATAGGGGAGGAAATTGTCTGTTTGCAAGTCGCGGTGCACGAAAACCGATGCTGCGGGGCACAACTCCGAAGGGATTCCGGAAAAAGAAAAGCCCCGCATGAGCGGGGCTTTCTATTCTGCTGCGAACGAGCGTTCGATCAGAACGGAATATCGTCGTCAGCAAAGTCGTCCATCGGCGGCGCCTGCTGCGGCTGCGGGCGCTGGTTGCCACCCTGGTTGCCGTAACCGCCGCCCTGGTTGCCGCCCTGGTTGCCATAGCCACCGCCCTGGCCGCCACGCTGGCCGCCGCCACCGCCGCCGTACTCCTGGCGCGGGGCCTGCTGGCGCTGAGGACGATCGCCGCCGTAGTTGCCACCACCGCCACCGCCGCCGCCTTCACCACGGCCGCCCAGCATCTGCATTTCATCGGCAACGATGTCGGTGGAGTACTTCTCCACGCCGTCCTGGCCGGTGTACTTGTCGTAGCGCAGGCTGCCTTCGACGTAGACCGAGCTGCCCTTGCGCAGGTACTCGCCGGCGATCTCGCCGAGCTTGCCGAAGAACACCACGCGGTGCCATTCGGTACGTTCCTGCTGGTTGCCATCCTTGTCCTTGCGGACGCTGGTGGTGGCCAGGCTGATGCGGGTGATCGCCATGCCGCTCTGGGTGTACTTCACGTCCGGGTCGTTGCCGAGGTTGCCGACCAGGATGACTTTGTTGATGCCGCGCGCCATAGATGGATTCTTCCGTTGTCCGGGGCTGGACCAGTGATAGCACACCCGACGGGGTGCCGATACGCTGGACCTCCCACGGTTGCGAATGGGGGATATCGGAACGAGGCATCTTACCATTCCCTTCGCCCCCGGCCCGTCGGGAATCCGGCCGATCCGGGTCGGAACCGGCCTCAACGAAGCAGGGGACGATCCAGCAGCAGGCCGGTGACCCGCGTAACCTCCCCCACCGCCACCACCTTGGGCCCTTCATGGCAGTGGAAGCGCACGCCCGGCTGGATACGCTCCCGGTGCAACCCCGCCCTCAGCACCTCATTGACCACGGTCAGGCCCGCCAGAAGGGGCTCGCCCACCGGCAGCGGCAGCTCGGTCGCCCAGCTGTCGCCCTCAGCGTGCCGGAAGTCGGGCCAGATCATGAACAGCTCGGGTGTCCCGGCGTCATCGGCGTAGGCGAAGTCCCAGCGGATACCGTTCCGGGCCGGGCTGCGTCGCCCGCCCTCCTCCGGCGCGAGGATACGGATCCGCGCCTCGAAATCATCCGGAACATCCGGGTACAGGCGAAAGGACACCGCTTGGCTCCATCAGGCTGTGGCACTGACCGTCGCACACCCGCGACCTTGACCACAAGCGGCGTCGGCCAGGACGGCCGGCAGCCACCGCATGGCATCATGCCCGGGCACCTTCCGCCTGCCCCCTTCCGCGTTCCCATGACGATCAAAGGCAAAGCCACCTCCCTGGACATCGCCCACCTGGCCGGGGTCTCCCAGCCGACCGTGTCGCGGGCGCTGCGTGGCAGCCCGATGGTCAACGCCGAGACCCGCGAGCGCATCCTGCGCATCGCCCGCGAGCTGAACTACAAGGTCGACAAGAACGCCTCCAGCCTGCGCCTGCGCAACGCCGGCACGCTGGCCCTCCTGTTCTTCGAAGACCCGACCAACGACGACTCGCTGATCAACCCGTTCTTCCACTCGATGCTGGGCTCGATCACCCGCGCCTGCGCCCTGCACGGGCAGGACCTGCTGGTCTCGTTCCAGCAGTTGTCCACCGACTGGCAGGCCGATTACGAGGACAGCAACAAGGCCGACGGCATCATCCTGCTCGGCTACGGCGACTACCACGAATCGCGCGACCGCCTGCAACGGCTGGTCGAACAGGGCACGCACTTCGTGCGCTGGGGCGCCGCCCTGCCCGGCCAGCCCGGCGTCTCGATCGGCAGCGACAACTTCCAGGGTGGGCATGACATCACCACCCACCTGCTGCAGCAGGGCTGCCGCCGCATCGCCTTCCTCGGCCATGCCTCCAGCCATTACCCCGAATTCCAGGAACGCTACCGCGGCCATGTCGCGGCCCTGCAGGACCACGGCCTGGCCGCCGAACCGGCGCTGCAGCACGATGCGATCACCACCGAGGCTTCCGGCCAGGAGGCCTGCCAAGTGCTGCTGGCGCGCGGTGAACCGATCGATGCGATCTGCGCCGCCAGCGACCTGATCGCCATCGGTGCGATGCGCGCCCTGCGCGAGACCGGCCTGCGGGTGCCACAGGACGTGGCGGTGACCGGCTTCGACGACATCCCGCTGGCGGCCTCGGTATCCCCGGCGCTGACCACCGTGCAGCAGGACACCAAGCAGGCCGGCCAGCTGCTGGTGGAGCGCCTGCTGGCACTGATCGGTCGCCAGCCGGTGGAGAGCCAGAGCATCCCGGTGAAGCTGGTGGTGCGGGAATCATCGCTGCGCCGCTAAGCGCCACCAGGCCTCCCGCCCCGCCCCAACGTGCGACGGCGGAATTCTCCCCCCCATGACCAACGGCGGATGCGCACGGAGGCTGATGCGCGGATAACGCGCAGACATCGCCCATGGAAAGGTGTACGTCGCATGCTGAAGATCGATTCGCTGTCCAAGACGTACGCCAACGGCGTGCATGCCCTCAACAACGTCACCCTGGACATCCCGCGCGGCATGTTCGGCCTGCTCGGCCCCAACGGCGCCGGCAAGTCGTCGCTGATGCGCACGCTGTCCACCCTGCAGGAGGCCGACAGCGGCACGGCTACCCTCACCATTCCAGGCGAGGCGCCGATCGACGTACTGCGCGACAAGGACGCGGTGCGCCGCCGGCTCGGCTACCTGCCGCAGGATTTCGGCGTGTACCCGAAAGTCAGCGCGCTGGACCTGCTGGAACATTTCGCGGTGCTCAAGGGCCTGACCCAGCGCGCGCAGCGCCGCGAGGTGGTCGATGGACTGCTGCAGCAGGTGAACCTGTGGGACGCCCGCAAGCGCAAGCTGGGCACCTACTCCGGCGGCATGCGCCAGCGCTTCGGCATTGCCCAGGCGTTGCTGGGTGACCCGCGGCTGGTGATCGTCGATGAACCCACCGCCGGCCTCGACCCGGAAGAGCGCAACCGCTTCCTCAACCTGCTGGCCGCCATCGGCGAGAACGTGGCGGTGATCCTGTCCACCCACATCGTCGAGGACGTAACCGATCTGTGCCCGACGATGGCGATCATGAACAAGGGCCAGGTGCTTCTGACCGGCCGCCCTGCCGAGGCCATCGACGCCCTGCAGCAGCAGGTCTGGCGCAAGCAGGTCGATCCTTCGGAACTGGCTGACCATGAAGCGCGCTACGTAGTGCTGTCGACCCGTCTGGTCGGTGGCCGCCCGGTGATCCACGTGCACAGTGCCAACGATCCCGGCGACGGCTTCGCGGCCGTGGCTCCCGACCTTGAGGACGTGTACTTCCAGCGCCTGCGCCTGCAGGCCCGTGCCCGCGCGGCAGCCTGAGCGGAGCACGCCATGATCCTCAACTTCTTCCGCTTCGAGCTGCGCGAGCAGCTGCGTTCCCCGCTGCTGTGGCTGCTGGCCGGGCTGTTCGCCCTGCTCGCCTTCGCCGCTGCCTCCAGCGACGCCGTGCAGATCGGTGGCGGCACCGGCAACGTGCACAGCAACGCGCCCACCGTGATCGCGCAGATGCTGGGCATCTTCACCCTGCTTGGCATGCTGGTCACCGCACTGTTCGTCAGCAACGCGCTGTTGCGTGACTTCGAACTCGGCACCGCCGAACTGATCTTCGCCAGCCCGGTGAAGCGCCGCGACTACCTGGCCGGGCGCATCGCCGCCGCCCTCGCCGCCGGCCTGCTGGTCTACGTTGTGATTGCGTTCGGCCTGTGGCTGGCGCCGTTCATGCCGTGGGTCGATCCCGAACGCATGGGGCCGATCAGCTGGCGGGGCTATGCCTGGACGTTCGCGGTCATCATCATTCCCAACCTGTTGTTCACCACGGCATTGCTGGCACTGCTGGCGGCGCTGACCCGTTCGATCCTGTGGGTCTACATCGGCCTGGTGGCCTACCTCGTGCTGTATGGCGTCAGTGCAGCCCTGCTGCGCGACATCGACAACACGTGGATCGCCGTGCTGAGCGAGCCGCTGGGCATGCGTGCACTGAGCCGCACCATCCGCTACTGGTCCACCGCCGAGCGCAACAGTGGGATTCCCGCACTGACCGGCTATCTGCTGGCCAACCGCGTCCTGTGGCTGGGCGTGGCCGCAGCGCTGTTCACCGCCACCTTCGCACTGTTCCGTACCGAGCGCAGCGGCAGCGGCCGCCGTCGCTGGGGCCGCAGGCAGTCGCAGCCGGCTGCCGACGCCAGCGCCGCCCGCCCGACCCGCGCAACGCTGCCGCGCGTGGTACCGGCGTTCACCGCCACCACGGCATGGCAGCAGTTCCTGCGCCAGGTCCGCTTCGATACACGCGGCGTGCTGCGCAGCGTGCCGTTCATCGTGCTGCTGGTACTGGGCCTGGCCAACTTCCTGCCCAGCGCGCTGTTCCGGCAGACGCTGTACGGCACCTCGATCTGGCCGGTCACCTCGCAGATGATCATGGGTCTGCAGGGGGCCTTCAGCTGGCTGCTGGTGATCATCGTGCTGTTCTTCGCCGGTGAGCTGGTCTGGAAGGAACGCAGTGCGCGCATCAATGAAGTGACCGATGCCATGCCGGTGCCGAACTGGGTGCCGCTGCTGGCCAAGTTCACCGCACTGCTGGCCGTGATCATCTGCTTCCAGGCCGCCGGCGCGCTGGCCGCGATGGGCGTGCAGCTGGCCAAGGGCTACACGCATCTGGAGCCACTGCTGTACCTGCGCAGCCTAGCGCTGGATTCGGTGGTCTACATCCTGATGGGGGGCCTGGCGCTGGTGCTGCAGGTGCTCACCAACAACAAGTTCGTCGGCTACGCACTGCTGATCGTGGTGATGATCGGCCAGGGTGTGCTCGGCCTGCTCGACTACACGCAGAACCTGTACAACTTCGGCAGCTGGCCCAACGCGCCCTATTCGGACATGAACGGCTACGGCCACTTCCTGACCGGGCAGCTGGCATTCCAGGGCTACTGGGCCCTGTTCCTGCTGACGTTGATGTGCCTGGCGTCAGCCTTCTGGGTACGAGGTGTCAGCCAGGGCCTGCGCCAGCGACTGGCCCTGGCCGGCCGCCGCCTGCGCGGTCCGACCGGCGTCTTTGCAGCGCTCGCAGCACTGGCCTTCATCGGTGTGGGCGGCTGGCTGTACTGGAGCACCAACATCCGCAACGAGTTCCTCTCGCCCGACCAGCAGCTGGACCTGCAGGCCCGCTACGAGCGCGAGCTGTCCAAGTACCGCAATCTGCCGCAGCCCCGCATCGTGGCGGTCGACAACCGCGTGGACCTGTTCCCGGAATCGCAGTCGATGGTGATCGATGCGAACTGGACGGTGCGCAACACGCATGCCGTGCCGATCCAGGACGTGCATGTCTCGATGGGCGACGACAAGCAGCTGGTCGCGGCTGACCTGGGTGGGCAGACCTTGTCGATGCATGACGCCGATCTCGGCTACCGCATCTACCGCCTGGCCGCGCCACTGCAACCGGGTGAAAGCCGCAACGTCCACTTCCGGGTGGTGCAGAAACCCAACGGCATCACCGCCGGCCAGGCGCCGAGCAACATCGTCGACAACGGCACGTTCTTCAACAGCCGCGTACTGCCGTCGTTCGGCTACAACGAAGGCGCCGAGATCAGCGACCGCAACGAGCGGCGCAAGCGCGGCCTGGGTGAGCCGCGGCGCATGCCCAAGCTGGAAGACGAAGCCGCGCGCGCCAACACCTACATTTCCAACGACGCCGACTGGCTCGATTTCCGCACCACGGTCTGCACCGCACCGGACCAGGTGGCGCTGGCGCCGGGCTACCTGCAGAAGGAGACCGCGGTGAATGGCCGCCGCTGCTTCAGCTACGCCATGGATCGGCCGATGCTGAACTTCTACGCCTATCTGTCGGCACGCTGGGAGGTGCGCAAGGCGAAGTACAAGGACATCCCGATCGAGGTCTACTTCGACCCGGCGCACGGCTACAACGTGGACCGGATGATCGAAGCGGTGCAGAAATCGCTGGCCTACTACGAAGCGAACTTCACCCCGTACCAGCATCGCCAGGTGCGCATCATCGAGTTCCCGGGTTATGCCCGCTTCGCGCAGTCGTTCGCCAACACCATCCCCTACTCCGAGGCCATCGGTTTCATCGCCGACCTGCGTGACCCGGACAAGGTGGACTACGTGTTCTACGTAACCGCGCACGAGATCGCGCACCAATGGTGGGCGCACCAGGTGATCGGTGCCAACGTGCAGGGCGCGACGGTGCTGTCCGAATCGCTTTCGCAGTATTCTGCACTGATGGTGATGGAGCAGGAGTACGGCCGCCAGCACATGCGCCAGTTCCTCAAGCGCGAACTGGACGGCTACCTGTCCGGCCGCGGCGGCGAGGCCATCGAGGAACAGCCGCTGGAACGTGTGGAGAACCAGCAGTACATCCACTACCAGAAGGGTTCGCTGGTGTTCTACCGGCTGCGCGAGGAAATCGGCGAGCAGGCGCTGAACCGTGCTCTGAAGCGCTTCCTGCAGGACAAGGGTTACCAGCAGCCGCCGTACACCACCTCACGCGAGCTGCTGGGCTACATCCGTGCCGAGACCCCGGCCGACCGCCAGCAGCTGGTCACCGACCTGTTCGAGAAGATCAGTTTCTACGACAACCGGGTGATGGCCGCCAGCGCCCGCAAGCGCGATGACGGCCGCTACGACGTAACCCTGGACCTGCACGCCGCCAAGCAGTACGCCGATGGCAAGGGCAAGGAGAGCGACGGCACGATGGATGACTGGGTCGAGATCGGCGTGTTCGCCAACGGGCCCTCCGGCAAGGAACGCGACCAGAAGGTGCTGTATCTGCAGCGCCACCACATCACCAGTGCCGAGCCGAAGATCACGGTGACGGTGGATGAAAAGCCGGATGAAGCAGGCTTCGATCCCTACAACAAGCTGATCGACCGGGTGAGCGATGACAACCGGCGCAAGGTGACGATGTGAGGCAACGGGGCGCCGGCCTGTCCGCCGGCGCTCCACGCAACACCTGCGGGCTTGGCTCGGCCTTACTGTAGTGCCGAGCCATGCTCGGCATACTGCCCACGGTGACCGCGAAGCTTCAGCGCACCGTCGCCTTCGGCCCCAGCAACGCCAGCAGCACGTAGACCACGATCGAGGCGACGGTGCCGAGCGCCGCCGGCAACCAGAATGCCCACGCCGAACGGCCCTGCTGGCGCGCCCACTGGGCCAGATGCCAGGCCGCGCCCAGATTGATCAGCCAGGCAATGACGAACACCGGCCACAGCACCATGCCCAGGGCGCGCAGCAGGGGCATGGAGACCAACGCGGCAACGATCGCCGCGATCAGGAAGATCAGGGCGGAGCGGGAATGGCGGGGTACAGCCATGGTCACGTTATCAGCCATCAGAAGATGAAGTCCGCTTCCAGAATAACGCTGACTGACATTGGGTGCAGCAGGGGTCAGATTGGATGCCTGACATCAAGATCCTCGGATCTCTGACGAACCGCACGGCGGATACCGATACGCGGCAGTCGCCACGAAGCGCAAGGTGAATGCGTGGGAACACCGTGGATCAGGAAGGTGTACCCGCAGGTACACCCACTCGTCCAAGGAGCCACTTTGTGAAAATGATCTCTGCAGCCACCTTGATTCTCGCAGGCTCCGTGCTTTCCCCGTTCGAGGCACACGCGGTCCAGGTAGTCACCTGTGGCAACTGCACTCAATCCTGGCAATACGAATCCGCTGGCGAGATGGCTCATGGGTTCCGTCGTGGCTGGGAGGCCTACCTCGTGGTCAACCCCAACACCGCCCAAGCGCTTTACGTCACCGTCAACTACATTCCTCCTGGCGAGGTTCCCAGACGCCTCCACCAGGCCCCTTCCCAGGGCGATCTGGGAGTCGCTGCCGACATCAACGTTCCAAGCTGGCGCCTACCGAGCCAACCGGTGCTGACCCGGTATGGGCAAGGTGACTTCGATAGCAGTTCACAGGGCCTGGCAGACGGCGATCGACTTCAGCTTGAAGCGATCGTCCGCATGTCGAAAGAATGGGTGTTCATAAAACCCGTAAACGACAGCGGCTACTTCTCAAGCCTGCATGTCGCAAACCAGTTCATCCCCGCAGTGGACGATGCTATCCGAATCGCGCACACCGCAAACAATCCAGCCTGGCAACACGGGCAGATCAATGGAAACCTCATTGGCTCACTCTTCCGGTCGCTCGAGTACTTCTTCGGGAGAGGCGTTGGCGGCTGCCTGCTGATGGACAACGGCGACACCGCTTGCTGGCAGATCAATCCAATGGCAAGAGGGGCGGCTCGACTGATCAAAGACACCGCCAGGGATGTTTTTGGCCAGGCATTGCCTGAATCAGACACCATCAGGAATGGGGGACAGATTGATATTGATATCGACAAGGGGGATTGGCCACGTGAGATCCGCTACAACTTTAGTGGCGGCTATTACCGATGCGGATCGATAAACGGAAAGCTGGACCGCTGCGAATGGGTCCGTCCCCGCTAGGAGTTCCGTCATGAAGATATGGTTGCAGTTGGGATCGCATTCCCTGGTCGCCATTGCGTTCTCGCTTCTGGGAGCCTTTCACATCACCCATGGACTACCCAGTCTGAAGCAGCAGTACAGCGATGATCTTGCGATGTCCATCCACATGCTTTTCGACGAGGATGGTGAAGCAAGATCCCAGGCTGAACTGCAGTCCAGAATCTCATCCCACATCGTTAACATGCTGTTGCTCTCAGCCAGCTCATCGGCAAAATCGGATGCGGACAATGAGCGTTTGGCAACAATCAGCAAACGCGTTCTCGCACAGGACCTCCTGCGATACATCGAGCGTGACGATGTACGACACAACGCTGTCCTCGTCGCGGGCAACCTGGCTGCCGATTGAGCATGCGATGTCCGAAGTCTCCAAGCCCTGAGGTCGCCCCTTTTCCGACAGCAGTGAGCCGGAGCTCCCAAGCTCATTCAACCGGCACATCCAGCTCACCGCCTGGACGAAGCACCAGGGCACTTCTCCTACAGCGAACGCACCATCACCAGCACACGGTGGCTGCGGTTGTCGGCTTCCTGCAGCGGCTTCCAGCCCAGCCGCGCGTACAGCCCACCATCCAGGGCCTCGGTCTGCAGATACAGGTCGGATACACCCATCCGCACCGCCTGCGCTGCTGCCTGCTCGACCAGGCCGCCAGCCAGCCCACGCCCGCGATGACTATCGGCCACGAACACGCTGCCCAGCCAGTGCTCGTACTGCGGGAAGGCCTGCATCTCCCGGCGCTTGAGCTGCACCGCACCGACCACCTGACCGTCATCGAAGGCAGCGATCAGGTGCGGGAAACCCTCGGCGTCCTGAGGTGTGTTCAGCCGCTGCAGTTCCTGTTCCAGCGACAGGCCGGCGTCGCGGCCCCATTCGGCGTGGTACCACCGGGCCAACTGCTGCCGTTCCGGTGCATCGGCGGGTAATACCCTGAATTCCATGGCAATGCCTCGATGGGGAAGCGTTCTGTAGAGTCGAGCCATGCTCGACTGATCTGGCACTGTGCGAAAGGCAGTCGAGCATGGCTCGACTTTACAAATATAGCGCGGTGGCGGTTCAGCCCTGGGCGAAGTCCTTCAGGATCTCGCCCACGCCGCTCGGCGAAATCTCAAAGCCCAGCGAAGTGCCCGGATTGATCACCACGCCATAGCCACCCGGCACGCGGCGCAGCACGTCCAGCATCAGCCAGCGGATCTGGTGATCGGCCTGCTGGCTGTAGATGCCCACCCGCGACGGGTCGGTGAACACGGCCACGTGCAGGGTGCCCTGCTTGTCGAACAGCAGCGGGTCGAAGCCGCTGCCGTCGGGAGTGACCAGGCTGCCGGTCAGCAGCACCACTTCCGAGGCGACGAAGGCCTCCATGAAGGCGCGGATCGGCACCGCCCCGTCCATCGCCGCCTTCAGCAGGGTTTCGATCGGGGTCTGCGGGGCGAGGTCGGTCATGGCGGTACGGCGGGGCGTGAGGGGTGCCTATTGTAGAGTCGAGATCCTATGTTCGTGGTCAAGCCTGCTGGAAGCAGGCTTGACCCACCTTCAGCATCGCCGGATCGAAGTCCCGGCCGCTTTTGAAGACACCCCAGGCGATCCTGGCCAGCTTTCTGGCCAGGATGTTGAAGACGGCGGTGCTGGGGTGACCGCGTTTTGACAGCTCGTCGTAGAGCGGTTGCCCCCGACGACACCGCTTGAGCCCCATGGCGGCCATGTAGAGCATCTGGCGCAGCACTGGCGCGCCCTGTTTGGACAGCCGACGCCGTCCCGTTCTGCCGCCAGACTCGTTAGGCCGGGGATCCAGGCCGGTGCAGGCGATCCACGCGTTGGCGTTGGCCAACGGCCAGCGCGTCATGTAGTAAATCAGGTGAGCGGCGACGGCGGGGCCGATACCAGGGATGGTCAACAGGCGCTTGTAGAGCGTGCCATGCTCTCCATCGCGACCCAAGCGCTGCAGTTCGCTTTCCAGCTCGGACAGCGTCCCAGCCAGAGCGCAGAACAGATCTGACAGCTCCCCGGGGGCACTTTTGCTTACCCCGAAGGATTGCTCCAGCCGCGCGCGTGTCTTTACCAGCGTCTGCCGCTTGCGCAGCAAATCGTGCATCTGCTGCTGCTCATCGGTACGCGGTACGTATTCACGCAGGCGATCGTTCTCCTTCTTCACGTACCGGGCGATCGCTTCGGCGTCCATGGCGTCCGTCTTGCCACGCGAGCCCGTCGCCCGGCCGTAGTGCTTGATCAGACGTGGATTGATCACATAGACAACGTGGCCTGCCTGGCCAGCCATCCGAGCCAACAACTCGTAGTACCGCCCCGTCGCCTCCATGCCAATCCGGCATCGCTGGGGCAAGGTGTTGAGCCACTGGGCTATGCCGGCCCGGGTGTTGGCGATCCTGTCGCCGGCCTTGCGGTCGGCCACTGCCGGTACGAACTCCTTGGAGTCCACGTCCACGCCAATATCGAGAGAATCAGACATTTGTACGGCTCCCAGCTATCTTTAAGGGGCTGGGGTGGTACCGCACCGACGTTAGCTTGCCTACATCGACGATCCCCTTTGGGGGCCGTACGATCCTTTATCGACGTTCGTGTGCGGGATGGGGATCGCTCGACTCGTCTGTCGGCTAGTATCCGCAGATGCATGCTTGACGGTCCCTCCACCCTGGCTCCTACATACCGCGTAGGAGCCGGGAGGAACATACAAGCTTGCTCGACTGCTCGAAAAGCGTGCCAACCAAGGTTGGCACCCACCAGAGCGGTAGGCAGGAGCCAGGAATCCGGGGTTGCCAGCCAGCGGCCGGCACTACCGCCCCAGCCGCTGATCCCGCGCCCTCTGGTCGGCCATCGCCTTGTCCAGCTCGGCCTGCAATGCCGGCTGCTGCACGGCGGCGTCCAGCACGTAGACCTTCACGCCGTGCGCGGGCACGTCGGCCTTCAGGGAGGCATCCACCTGCAACGAACCGCCGTCCAGTGCATCGCGCCAGCGGCCCGCCTGCACGTAACGCGACACAGTGAGGGTCCTGGTCCGGTCGCCCTTGTTCAGCAGCACCAGCGCGGTCTGCGCCACGTCGCCATACTGCAGCACGCGGAAGAACACCGCCTCATCACCCTGCAGGCGCTCGTTCACCTGCAGGCCACGCTGCAGCGCCGGCGTGGCTTCGCGCAATCGCGCGATACGCTGCAGCGGCGCGAAGATCGGACTCTCCGGTGCGGCGTCCACGCGCGGCTGGCCAAAGTAGGCACGATTGCCGGCATGCTCGGCGCGGCCGCGCATGAAGCCGGTTTCCGAGCCGTAATAGACCACCGGAATGCCGCGTGCGGTGAACAGCCAGTTGTGCGCATCGATGAAGCCGCTGTCACTAGCCTGCAGGCGCGGCATGTCGTGGTTGTCGTAGAAGCTCATCAGCTCGTACGGATTGGCGTACGGGCCGCCGGTCAGGTGCAGCGGCTCGCCCAGGGTTTCAAAGCCCTTTCCAGCGGTGCCGAAGGTCTGCTCCAGTGCGCCGCGCAGCGGGAAGTCGAGCACGCTGACATTGGCGTTGGCCGGCCAGGTGTGTTCGGCGATGCTCGCCGCGTTGTAATCGAACGCTTCGCCGAACATGAACATGCCCGGATGTTCAGCACGGATGCGCTTGACGAAGGCATGCCACCACGGGTGCGGCAGCCAGCCGATGGTATCGATGCGCAGCGCATCCACGCCTTGCGAGGTCCACTGCAGGTAAGCACCCACCAGATAATCCATCACCGCCGGATTGTCCTGGTTGAAGTCGGACAGCTCGGCAAGGTTGCCGTCGAAGATCGATCCGTTCTTGCCGTCGACCGGACCGATGTTGTTGTAGAACGCGTGCAGCGGGTTGTGCTTCGGATCCAGCTTCTGCGGTGGCAGGTTCTGGTGGTCGGCGATCAGCGTTCCGTCCTTGTCGAAGATCTGGCCGAACTGCGGCTGCCGCCTCGGCATGGTCCAGGCTGGCGAGCCGTGGTTGCCGACGATGTCCAGCACCACCTTCAGGTCTGCGCCATGCAGGCCCTTGGTCAACCCCGCGAAGTCCAGGTCCTTGCTGGGCAGGTGCTCATCGAGCTTGTAGAAGTTGATGCCCCAGTAGCCGTGGTAGCCGGTCTTGCCGCGATCGGTCAGCGTACTGGTGCAGCTGATCGGCTTGCTGCCGGTGAACGCCTCGTCCGGGTTGTCAACGATCGGCGTGATCCATACCGCGCCGAAGCCGAGGTTGCGGATGTACTGCGCATTGTCGAGCACGCCGCGGAAGTCACCGCCGAGATAGCCGATGTTGCCGTCCACCTTGTCCGGGCACGGCACCGGGATATCGAAGGTGCGGTGCTTGCCGCCCTGGTCGCGATGATCGTTGGACGGGTCGCCGTTGACGAAGCGGTCGGTGACCACGAAGTACACCGCATCGCTGGCGAACGGTTCGGTGGTGCCCACATAGTCCGGGCGTGGCGCGGCCGCCGCATGGCCGGCCAGCAGTACCAGGGAAACAGCAACAGACAGCGCACCACGCATCACACCACCTCCGGACGGGACGGAACCCGCAGCACGCACAGGCCGGCAACGAACAGGCTGCAGCCGCCCAGCACCAGCACATGCATCGGCTGGCCACCCAGCCAGGCACGCAGGGCAAAGCCGAGCGCGCTGGCCGCAACCAGCTGCGGGATCACGATGAAGAAATTGAAGATGCCCATGTACACGCCCATCTTCGATGCCGGCACGCTGTCGGACAACAGCGCATAGGGCAGCGAAAGAATGGACGCCCAGGCGAAGCCGACGCCGACCATCGACAGCAGCAGCCAGTGCGGGTCGCGGATGAACATCAGCGAGACCAGGCCGGCGCCGCCCAGCCACAGGTTGACCAGGTGGCTCCAGCGCAGGCCGATCGCACGCACCATCGGCGGGATCAGTACTGCGGCCAGCGCAGCGAAGCCGTTGTAGGCACCGAACAGCACGCCCACCCAGTTGGCGCCCTCGTTGTAGGCCGGTGACTGCGGATCGGTCGAGCCGAAGTGGGTACCCGCCACCGCGGCGGTGGTGTAGATCCACATCGCAAACAGCGCGAACCACGAGAAGAACTGCACCCACGCCAAACGACGCATGGTCACCGGCATCGCGCGCAGGTCACCGACGATGGCGGCCAGCATATGCGTGGCCGGCAACGCACGCGCGGCCGCCAGCAGCAGGCCATAGCCGGCACACAGGCCGGCCAGCACGTACAGCATCCTGTCGCCCTGCCGCCAGGCGATCAGCAGCGCCAGCAGCACGCCCAGCCCCAGCCATACGGCCACCTGTGCCCACGGTGCCGGGCCACTGATCACAGCCCCTGCGTGGTGCGCCGACGGCTCGGCATCGTCAAACCCGGCCAGCTCTGCCGGCGAGTACTCGCGGGTACTGACCACCGTCCAGGTGATCGCCGCCAGCAGCACCACCGCGCCGAAGTAGAACGCATAGCGCACGGTATCCGGCACTTCGCCTGCGGCAGCCGTGTTGGCGATGCCGAAGTGGGCGAGGATGAAGGGCAGGAAGCTGGCGACGATGGCGCCCACGCCGATGAAGAAGCTCTGCATCGCGTAGCCGGCCGGCCGCTGGCGTGGTGCCAGCTGATCACCGACGAAGGCGCGGAACGGTTCCATCGACACGTTGATGGAGGCGTCCAGCACCCACAAGGTACCGGCGGCGATCCACAGCGTCGGCGAATTCGGCATCACCAGCAGCGCCAGCGTGGTCAGTACCGCACCGATCATGAAGAACGGGCGGCGACGGCCCCAGCGCGTCCAGGTGCGATCAGACAGGTAACCGATCACCGGCTGCACCAGCAGGCCAGTCAATGGCGCCGCGATCCACAGCCCGGGCACCGCGTCCATGTCCGCGCCCAGGGTCTCGAAGATGCGGCTGG
This sequence comes from Stenotrophomonas sp. STK17_22, assembly GCF_051983905.1. Lineage (NCBI taxonomy): Bacteria > Pseudomonadati > Pseudomonadota > Gammaproteobacteria > Lysobacterales > Lysobacteraceae > Stenotrophomonas > Stenotrophomonas sp. STK17_22. The sequence goes on along the minus strand of NZ_CP197010.1, from coordinate 1,195,771 downwards.
CGTTGGCGTTCTGCAGGGCGAACCCGAACTGGATGCCGAGGAAGCCGAAACACATGTTCCAGATCTGCCAGAACGACAGCTGCGGTTTGGCGGGACGACTCATCGTGCGCCCTCTTCCATCGCCACCGGCGCCACCTTCAGCGCCTGCACCTGGGCCTGGTTGAGCACACCATCACGCCCGCCCTTGCCGCCGGTGTAGCGCGCGAAGTGCTGCAGCGCGCTCATGTTGAAGCCCTCTTCAAGCGCGACCGTGCACTGCCCCTTTGGCACCGTGAATGCCGCCGAGGTCGAGTCCTGCATCGCCACGCTGTGCGGCAGGGTGACCGTATGCTGCTGCAACGGCTGGCCCGGGCACTGCAGCACCAGCTGCTTGACCGCAGCGGTGACGCCAGTGTTGATCGGCCCGTTCGGGTTGCGGTACTGCAGGCGCAGGCGCACCTGCCCGGCCCTGGCCGAGGTGAACTGCCAGCGATCATCGCCCTTCAGCACCTGCTGCGGACCGACGCAGAGCGTCGGGCTGTGCAGTGATTCCAATGCACCCACGCGCCGGGTCAGGCTGAGGCAGTGCTGCAGGCCATCGTCGCTGATGTGCACCTGGCCATTGCTGGCGGCGACATGCCTGCCGTCCTTCCATAGCGTCTGGTCAGCCGCAACCGGGACGCTCCAGCCAGTGCCTTTGCGGGTGGCCTGCGGCGTAGTCGGTGTAGCTGGCGCACGCGCGTTGGCATCCGCAGTCGTGGCAGAAAAACCGGTTGCTGCCGGGGCGGCGACCAGCTCCACCGTGGTAGTCGTGCCACGCGTGGTGGTGCTGCCGGCCACCAGCAGGCCATCGCCCACGTTCTGCGGGCGCTCCAGCACATAGCGCTTGCCGTTGGCTTCCAGCGTGATGCGGGGGCGCGTGCCGAACAGCTCCGGCACCAGCACGGCCGGCAGCTTGGGCTGCACGCGGCCATCGTCCTGCACACCGAACACACCTTCAAGCACCATCGACAGGTAGCCGGCCACCGACCACAACTGGCGTTCGGAGTTGACCACCGGGCCGCTCAGCGCACCTTCCTCGACATGCACGGCCTGGCTGACCAGTTCGTAGTTTTCCATGTTGGAACCGGCCAGCGCCGCGCCCTGCATCAGCGAACGGATCTCAGCGGCGATGCGCGGTGCATCATCCAGCTGCCGCGCCGCACGCAGCGAGTAGGCACTGACGAACGGCCAGATCGCACGGTTGTGGTAGATCGGCTGCTGCGATTCCTGCGGCCACACCACCGGGCTGCCAGCCGGCCCCATCGGGTAGGCAGCCAGGGCGCGACGCGCGCGCTCGGGTGGCAGCACCTCGGCGAGGATGCCCAGCGACAGGCCGAGCAGATCGACCTTGGCGTACGGCACCGGGTGCGCGGCTTCGCCGATGTAGCTCATGTACTGGCCCATGTCCTCGCGCCAGAAGCGTGCATCGATCTGCTGCGCCAGCGCATCGGCCCACACCTTGTACTCGGCCGCGCGGGCGTCGCCGTGCTGGCCGGCCAGCCGTTCGGCCAGGCGCAGTGCCTGGTAGTGCAGCACGTTGGTGGACAGTGCGTAGGAATCACCGATGAAGCGCACGTCCTCGCGGGTCCAGTCCGGATAGGTCTGCTCGCGCCAGTCCAGGAACGAGGTCTCACCACGGTACAGGCCCACCTGCGCGTCGAACACCATCGCGCGGTCCTGCGCCAGCGTGCCCTGCAGCGCCTGCCAGACCTGGTCGGCAAACGCGCGATCGTCCAGCAGGTGGCGTGCCGCCAGGAACCACACCACCCGGTCGCTGCTGATCGGCCAGCTGCCGCCGGAACCGGTGTCCTGCGCGACGAACAGGCCGGGCGTATGGCCATCGCGCGCTGCCGACAGCTTGAACTGCAGCGACTGCCGGGTGCGCTGCGGGTCCAGCCGCGCCAGCGCCAGGTCGGCGGCGAAGCTGACATCGCGGGTCCACACGTAGGGCCAGCGCGCGCCGGTCTGGAAGCACTCGCATGGCACCGGCCGGCCTTCGTCGAACGCGGGATCGCGGATCGCATCCACGCGGTCCTGGTCCATCTCCTGCTGGGCCAGCGCGAACAGTGCATCGAACATCACGCTGCCGGTCTGGCTGCGCATCGGCATGGGCGCGATACGCACCTCAGCCTTCGGCGCATGCAGCACGTAGCTGCCCTTGGCAGCGGCTTCGGCACGCGCATGGCGGCCGTCGAATTGCAGGTCGGCCGCCTGCGCGGTCGATCCCAGCGCTGCCCCCAGGGCAGCGGTCAGGCAAATGATCTTCAGCATCGAAGCGGCGGACCGGCTTGCGCCCGTCGGCCTCCCTCCCTCTCTGCACGCGTTGTAGGTCCGCACCGTCGTTGTCGGCGGGCGGGCGCGGCCCCTCCCTCAAGGTGCCTTGGCCCCATGGTAGACGCGGGGCTGTCGGCTGCGTCCAGCTGCATACGTATTCATGGCGTTGCGCGGTAGCGGGCCTGCCGCGCTGGCTTATGGTCCGGGTCTGCCAACGGCGCCTTGGGAGGGGAAATGCCGATGTCACCCACTGCTGTACGCGCGGTGTTCGCGCACCTGCTCGGTCTGGCTCTGCTGGGCCTGGCCACGCTGGCGCAGGCCGCGCCGCAGGTGGCCAGCGTCGAATCACCGGGAAAAGTGCTCAAGGTCAGCCTGGTGCTGGACGGTGGCACCGCGCGCTATCGCGTCGAGCGTTTCGGCGAGACCGTGGTGGAAGATTCGAAGCTGGGCTTTGCCTTGCGCGATGGGCGCCTGGACCGGGATTTCGCCCTGCTCGGCCAACAGCAACGCAGCGTCGATGACAACTGGGAACAGCCCTGGGGCGAACGCCGGCTCACCCGCAACCACTTCAACGAACTGACCGTGCAGCTGGCCGAGACCACCGGCAGCAAGCGCCGGCTGGATGTGGTGTTCCGCGTCTACGACGATGGCATCGGCTTCCGCTACGTATTCCCCGAGCAGCCGAACCTGCGCGAAGCCATCATCGATGACGAGCTGACCGAGTTCGCCATCGCTCAGGATTCCACCGCGTGGTGGATCCCTGCCGGCGAACCGATCCACTACGAGTACCTGTACCAGCGCACGCCGCTGCGCGAGGTTCCGCTGGTGCATACACCGATGACCCTGCGCAGCCGCGACGGCCTGCACGTGGCGATCCATGAGGCCGCGCTGGTGGACTACGCCGGCATGTGGCTGCGCCGCACCGAAGGCCAGCGCCTGCGCGCGCAGCTCTCGCCCTCGGCCGAAGGCTGGAAGGTGCGCCGCGCCCTGCCCTTCGCCACGCCGTGGCGCACGCTGCAGATTGCCGACCGTGCGGGTGGCCTGGTCGAATCAGACCTCATCCTCAACCTCAACGAGCCCAATGCACTGGGCGATGTGAGCTGGGTGAAACCGGCCAAGTACCTGGGCGTGTGGTGGTCAATGCACCTGGACAACGAGAGCTGGGCGACCGGGCCGAAGCATGCGGCCACCACCGCGAAGACGAAGAAGGTGATCGACTTCGCCGCCGCGCACGGCTTCCGTGGCGTGCTGGTGGAAGGCTGGAATCCGGGCTGGGACGGCATGTGGGTGGGCAATGGCTACGACTTCGATTTCACCCGTGCCACGCCTGATTTCGATATCGAGGCGCTGTCCGCCTACGGCCTGAAGAAGGGCGTGCACCTGATCGGCCACCACGAAACCGGCTGCGCCATCGAGCACTACGAGGAGCAGCTGGGCGCTGCGCTGGACCTGTACGCACGGCTGGGCGTGGACCAGTTCAAGACCGGCTATGTCTGTGACGACGGCCAGGTCGACCGCCGCAACCCCTCGGGCGGCCCGCTGTGGCGCGAGTGGCACGACGGTCAGTTCATGGCCCGCCACCATCTGACGGTGGTGCAGGAAGCGGCACGCCGGCACCTGTCGGTGAACCCGCATGAGCCGATCAAGGACACCGGCCTGCGCCGCACCTATCCCAACTGGATCGCGCGCGAAGGCGCACGCGGCATGGAGTACAACGCCTGGGGCCAGCCGCCGAACCCGCCGGAACATGAGGTCAACCTGGTGTTCACCCGCATGCTGGCCGGGCCGATGGATTACACCCCCGGCATCCTCAGCCTGAAGGGCCGCCACGGCCAGGCCATTCCCAGCACGCTGGCACGCCAGCTGGCGCTGTACGTGGTGCTGTACAGCCCGATCCAGATGGCCGCCGACCTGCCCGAGCACTACCTGCAGCATCGCCAGGCATTCCGCTTCATCGAAGACGTGGCGGTGGACTGGGAGCAGAGCCGCGTGCTCGATGGCGAAGTGGGCGACTACGCGACGATCGTGCGCCGCGACCGCAACAGCCGCGACTGGTTCCTCGGCAGCATCACCGACGAGCACGGCCGCGTGCTGCCGGTGTCGCTGGGCTTCCTGGAGCCGGGCGTGCGCTATCGCGCCGAGATCTACCGCGATGGCGAGGGCGCGGATTTCCGCAGCAATCCCTTCGCATTCGCGCGCGAAACCCGAGAGGTGACCAGCGCCGACGTGCTGACGCTGGTGCTGGCACCGGGGGGTGGACAGGCCATTCGTTTCACGCCGCTTTGAATGCCGCGGTAGTGCCGGCCGCTGGACGGCAACCCGGTGAACGCGATTGCCGGCCAGCGGCCGGCACTACCGCAAACAGAACCTGAAAGCGATTACATCCCTGCAAACGCCATTGAATACGTATGCAGGGTGATTCCCGCGAAGAACGCGCTGCCTACCATAGCGGCGACGACAGCGGCCACCGCGTCGCACGTCCACGGTCACTCCTGGACGTTCACGAATCGATCTGCAACATTGCCTGGGAGGGGAAAATGTTGAACCACAAGCGCAGCGCGCTGAGCATCGCGCTGGCCGTTGTCCTGGCGCCGACGCTGGCGTCGGCACAGTCCACGCAGAGCACCACCACGCCGGCCGCCACCGCCGCCACCAACCTGGATACGGTGCAGGTCACCGGCATCCGCCGCGGCATCGAGAACGCAATCGCGATCAAGCAGGACGCCACCTCGGTGGTCGAAGCGATCTCCGCCGAAGACATCGGCAAACTGCCTGACGTCAGCATCGCCGAATCCATCTCGCGCCTGCCCGGCCTGGCTGCCCAGCGCGTGGCCGGTCGTGCGCAGGTGATCAGCGTGCGTGGCCTGTCGCCCGACTTCGCCACCACCCTGCTCAATGGCCGTGAAGTGGTCAGCACCGGCGACAACCGCGGCGTCGAGTTCGACCAGTACCCGTCCGAGCTGGTCAACGGCGTGACCGTGTACAAGACCCCGGACGCGGCGCTGGTCGGCCAGGGCCTGTCGGGCACCATCGACATGCAGACCGCACGCCCGCTCAGCTTCGGCGAGCGCGTGATCGCAGTCAGCGGCCGCTACCAGAAGAGCTCCCTGGGCCGCGCTGCCAACATCGACCCGTATGGCAACCGTTTCAGCGCCAGCTACATCGACCAGTTCTTCGACAACACCCTGGGCATCGCCATTGGTTATGCGCACAGCGACATGCCGATCCAGGAGAACCAGGTCGGCCTGTACGAGCCCTGGACCACCGAACACACCGACAAGGGCGAGCGTCGCGGAATCGCACCTGGCACCTACTTCACCGATGGCATCAAGGCCCTGCGTCGCACCGGCAACAACAAGCGCGACGGTGTGATGGCAACGATCCAGTTCCGCCCCAGCAACAGCTGGACCAGCACCTTCGATGCGTTCCATACCGAAGCCGAGCAGATCGACACCGCCAACCAGTTCGAGCTGAGCCTCAGCGGCAACGGCGAGGACAGCAACAATCCCAACGCGATCCTGCCGGTGTTCAGCAATGTCGGCCGCAATGCCGATGGCAGCTTCACCGGTGGCACGATCAACAATGCGTACCCGCTGGTGCGCGGCATGTACAACAAGCGCAAGGACAAGATCGATGCGTTCGGCTGGAACAACGAGTTCAACGTCGGTGGCGTGAAGCTGGTCGCCGACCTGAACTACTCCAAGGCGACCCGCCGCGAGATCAACCTGGAAAACAACCTGCAGCTGGTGCCGCGCCCGCAGTTCGACACGATCGGGCTGGTGGTGAACAACAACAGCTTCTCGCAGATCACGCCGGGGCGCGACTATTCCAATCCGGACAGCCTGTTCCTGACCAACACGATCTATGGTTCCGGCTACGGCAAGGTGCCAGAGGTGGAAGATCGCTTGAAGGGCGCCAAGCTGGCGGCGACGCTGCCGGTTCCCGAGGCCATGTCCAGCTGGTTCTCGGATGTGGACGTGGGCGTGAACTATGCCGACCGCCGCAAGCAGAAGGCCCAGGCCGAAGGCAACATCCTGCTCGGCGCCCAAGGCGAATCCACCATCGCTCCGGACCTGCAGTACCGCCCGGTCAACCTCGGTTTCGCCGGCATCGGCTACATCCCGTCGTGGAATGTGCCGGCAGCCGTCGGTCGTTACATGACCTTCAACCCGGTCGACAACCTGGACTACCTGATTCCGAAGTCCTGGACGGTCGAGGAGAAGATCACCACGGCGTGGGCACGCCTGAACATCAATACCGACATCGGCGTGGTCGGCGTGCGCGGCAACATCGGCGTGCAGATGCAGCACACCGACCAGAGCTCGGATTCGCGCTACTGGGACAGCTCGCAGCCGGCGGGCAGCAACATCCAGCCCTTCTCTGCCGGCAAGACCTACAAGGATTGGCTGCCAAGCTTGAACCTGGTGTTCATGTTCCCGCACCAGCAGACGCTGCGCTTCGCCGCCGCCAAGCAGGTCGCGCGCCCGCGCGTGGACCAGATGCGTGCCGGCCTGGAATTCGGCGTGGATACCAACAACGGCCGCCCCGGTGGCAGCGGTGGCAATCCGCTGCTGGATCCGTGGCGCGCCACCGCGCTGGATCTGTCCTATGAGAAGTACTTCGGCGAGAAGGCCTACGTGGCTGCGGCGATCTTCTACAAGGACCTGAAGAGCTACGTCTACACGCAGTCGGTGGACAACTACGACTTCAGCGGCCTGCTCGGCAACTACGTGCCACCGCCGGGCATGACCGCACCGGTGCTGACCACCGGCACCTTCTCCACGCCGCAGAACGGCAAGGGCGGCACGTTGAAGGGGCTGGAGCTGACCGGTTCGTTCCCGTTGGAGATGCTGACCGACAGCCTGCGTGGCTTCGGCGTGCAGGCCAGCGCAACGTTCAACAAGAGCGACATCACCATCCTGGATCCGGAAAGCGCCAACAGCGTGGGCACCGGCCCGATCAGCCTGCCGGGCCTGTCCAAGCGTGTCTACAACTTCACCGCCTACTACGAGCGCAGTGGCTTTGAAGCACGCGTGAGCCAGCGACGCCGCTCGGACTTCATTGGTGAGATCGGCAACTTCAACGGCAACCGCACGCTGCGTTACGTGGTGGGCGAGAACGTGACCGATGCACAGGTCAGCTACACCTTCAGCGACAGCAGCAGCCTGCGCGGGCTGACCCTGCTGCTGCAGGGCAGCAACCTGACCAACGAACCGTACCGCACCTACGCCGGCAGCAAGGACCGCCCGCTGGAATACATCGAGTGGGGCCGCACCTACATGCTGGGCGTGAACTACAAGTTCTGACCACGACCGGGTAGTGCCGGCCGCTGGCCGGCAGCGACTCATCGGAAACCCGCTGCGCAGGCAGCGGGTTTTCTTTTGCGCGGATGCCGGCCGTTGGTCGGCAAGGCCCATTCACGCATGGCGTGGATCTACTGGTTGGGGTGTCTCTGGGTAGATCCACGCCATGCGTGGATGCCTTTCGCCGGAAGCCCACCCACAAAAAAGGGACGGGGCGCTTCGGCCCCGTCCCCGCAAGTACCGCCACCGGAGAAAACGGTCAGCTGCGTCGGGCGCAATACACCGCGCGCGGCGGCAGCCGGAGTTCATTGCCCTGCACCGTGCCCGCATCCGGGCCTGGCACCGCCACCTGCTGCCAGTTGCCCGGCGGCAGCGGATGGCTCACCGCCTCGGCCGACAGGTTGAAGGCCAGCAGGAGGGTTTCATCTGCAAGCATACGCTCGAACAGCAGCACTGGCTCGGCGCTTTCGATGAATCGGATGCTGCCATGCAGGAGTGCCGGCTGGCTATGCCGCCAGGCCAGGAACCCGCGGAACGCAGCCAGGACCGAGTCCGGGTCGCGCTCCTGCACCGCCACGGCCGCGGCGCGGTGCTCGGGCGGAATCGGCAGCCACGGCTGGCCGGCGGTGAAACCGGCCAGCGGCGCGTCGGTCCACGGCAGTGGGGTCCGGCAGCCATCGCGGCCCTTGAAGTTCGGCCAGAAGGTGATGCCGTACGGGTCCTGCAGGGCCTCGAACGGCACCTCGGCCTCGGCCAGGCCCAGTTCCTCGCCCTGGTACAGGCAGACCGAGCCGCGCAGCGAGCACAGCATCGCCACCAGCATCCTCGCCAGGCGCGGGTCAGCCGGGTGGCCGCCCCAGCGGCTGACCGCCCGCTCCACATCGTGATTCGAAACCGCCCAGCACGGCCAGCCTTCGGTCATCACGGCTTCCAGGCGCGAGACCGTATCGCGGATGTAGGCCGCGCTGTAGTCGTCCACCAGCAGCTCGAAGCTGTAGCCCATGTGCAGGCGGCCATCGCGGGTGTACTCGGCGGTGGTGGCCAGCGAGTCCTCCGAGGAGATCTCGCCCAGGCTGACCGCCCCCGGGTACTCGTCCAGCAGCGCGCGCAGCCGCTCCAGGAACGGCAGGTTCTCCGGCTGGGTATTGTTGTAATAGTGGTACTGGTAGGCGTACGGGTTGTCCGGGCTGAAGCCGCGACCGAAGCGCTTCTCCGCCGGCTTGGCCGGGTTGTCGCGCAGCTGCGCGTCATGGAAGCAGAAGTTGATCGCATCCAGGCGGAAGCCATCCACGCCGCGGTCCAGCCAGAAGCGCACGTTGTCCAGGGTCGCCTGCTGCACGTCCGGGTGATGGAAGTTCAGGTCCGGCTGGTCGACCAGGAAGTTGTGCAGGTAGTACTGCTCGCGGCGCGGCTCCCACTGCCAGGCGCAGCCGCCGAACAGCGACAGCCAGTTGTTGGGCGGCGTGCCGTCCTCGCGCGGGTCCGCCCAGACGTACCAGTCCGCCTTCGGGTTGCTACGATCCTGGCGGCTCTCGCGGAACCAGGCGTGCTCGATCGAGGTGTGGCTCAGTACCTGGTCGATCATCACCTTCAGGCCCAGGCCGTGGGCCTTGGCCAGCAGGCGGTCGAAGTCGTCCAGGCTGCCGAACAGCGGGTCGACATCGCGGTAGTCGGCAATGTCATAGCCGAAGTCGGCCATCGGCGACTTGAAGAACGGCGAAATCCAGATCGCATCCACGCCCAGCGCGGCAATGTGGTCCAGGCGCTGGATGATGCCTGGCAGGTCGCCCACGCCATCGCCGTTGGCGTCGAGGTAGCTGCGCGGGTAGATCTGGTAGATGACGGCTCCGCGCCACCATGGATAGTGCGACATCGACAGCCCCCCTCCGGGCATGCAGGGCCCGCCGGAAGCGGGCCTAAATACTGTTCCGGCAAGCTTAGCGGCGCCCTCCCGGGCATGGCGCAACCTGCATACGTATTCACGCAGGCGGCAGCCGTGGCCGGGCCGGGGACGTCGGCCAGCCCGGTTTGCGCCCGAATTCACAGGCAACGCCTATAATCAGCGATGAGCCTGAAAGCCTGATCGCATGACCATCACCGAAGACACCCGTCCCGCCCTGGGCCTGCCCCAGATCCAGTCGCTTGCCGCGGCCGACATGGCCGCCGTCGACGCCCTGATCCGGCGCCGGCTGTCCTCGGACGTCGTGCTGATCAACCAGATCGCCGACCACATCATTTCCGCCGGCGGCAAACGCCTGCGCCCGATGCTGGTGATGCTGGCCGGCCACGCGGTCGGCCACGCCGGCCCGGATCACCACCAGCTGGCGGCGATCATCGAATTCATCCACACCTCCACCCTGCTGCACGACGACGTGGTGGACGAATCCAGCCTGCGCCGTGGCCGCAGCACCGCCAACGCCCTGTGGGGCAACGCGCCCAGCGTGCTGGTCGGCGACTTCCTGTACTCACGCAGCTTCCAGCTGATGGTCGAGCTGGAGCGCATGTCGGTGATGCAGATCCTGGCCGATGCCACCAACCGCATCGCCGAGGGTGAAGTGCTGCAGCTGCTGCACGTGCACAACCCGGATACCGACGAAGCCGCCTACCTGCGCGTGATCGAGCGCAAGACCGCGGTGCTGTTCGCCGCCGGCACCCGCCTGGGCGCGCTGGCCAGCGGCGTGGATCAAGCCACCCAGCAGGCCCTGTTCGACTACGGCATGCACCTGGGCTACGCGTTCCAGATTGCCGACGACGTGCTGGACTATTCGGCCAATGCCGAGGAGCTGGGCAAGAACCTGGGTGACGACCTCGCCGAGGGCAAGGCCACGCTGCCGCTGATCCACGCGATGGCCCACTCCGACGACGCCACCCGCGAGCGCCTGCGCACCATCGTGCAGGACGGCGACGCCTCGGCGATGCCGGAAGTGCTGGCCGCGATCCGCGCTACCGGCGGGCTGGAGTACAGCCGCGCGCGTGCCGAGGAATATGCCGAGGCCGCCGAGCGCGCGCTCGATGGCCTGGCCGACAATGATGCCGTGGCGGCCCTGCGCGGCCTGGCCCGCTACGCGGTGCAGCGTTCGCATTGACCGCATCCGGTAGTGCCGGCCGCTGGCCGGCATTCCCGATGACATCCGCAGCATCATGAGGTTGCCGGCCAGCGGCCGGCACTACCGCTGCACGGTTCAACGTTTCTCGAAGCGCTCCTCGAAGAACTCATCCAGCGCCTTCCACGCACGCTTCGCCGCGCGCTCGTTGTACTGGCAGCCCGGCGGGCTGTTGGCATCGCGCTCGGCAAAGCAGTGCACCGCGCCGCTGTAGTTGGTGAACTCCCAATCGACCTTGGCCGCGTCCATTTCTTTCTGGAAGCTGCCGATGTCCTCGGCGGTCACGCTGGTGTCGTCGGCGCCATTGAGCACCAGCACCGACGGGTGGCTGCCACCAGCCTGTGCCGGCAGCGGCGAACCCAGCCCGCCGTGCAGGCTGACCACCCCTGCCAGCGGCGCACCGGCACGGGCCAGCTCCAGCACCGTGGTGCCACCGAAACAGAAGCCCACCGCACCGATCCGGCTGGCATCGAGCGGCGCCTTGCCGGCCTGGGCCTTGAGCACGTTCACCGCTTCCAGCGCGCGCGCACGCAGCAGCGGCCGGTCGTTGCGGAGCTTGGTCGCCACCGGCCCGGCCTCGGCATCGGTCTTCGGCCGCACGCTCTTGCCGTAGACATCGGCCACCAGCACCACATAGTCATCGCCAGCCAGCTGCTTGGCCTTCTCGACCGCCGATTCGTTCACGCCTTTCCAGTTCGGCACCATCACCAGCCCGGGGCGCTTATCGTTGTCGCCGTCGTCATAGACCAGCACGCCGCTGAAAGTCGTGCCCTGGTGCTTCCACTCCACCGGCTGCGTCTTCATCGCCGCCCACGCCGGCATCGCCGCCAGCCCCAGAACCACCGCCACACTGCATCGCCAACGATTCATGCGCCTGCTCCGCAAGAAAAAGGGGACGGAGGGGATTAAGCCGTATTCGCCCCTCCCGCGTCGCATTCTGCATTGGCGACGTGACGCAGGTGTGGTTGGATACGACTTAATCCCCTCCGTCCCCTTTTTTCTGCATGAACCTTGTTGATCGCTTTCTGTCTGGCCTGATCCCCCGCCTGCCTGCCGAGGATGCCCCGCAGTGGGCCCACGTGCAGGGCGCCAGCGGCGAAGACCTGCAGCGCCTGCGTGCGCAGTGGCCTCAGGTGCCAGACAGCCTGCTGGAACTGTTGTCCCGCCTGGATGGCACCCACTTCCGTGAGTACCCCGGCGGCGAGGTCTGCGTGCTGGTGCTCGGCTCGGACGTGGAGGACGGCGGCTATCCCTACTACCTGCGTTCGGTTGCGCAGATCTTCGAAGACCAGCAGCAGTGGGACGACAGCATCCGTTCGATCTACGAAGAGTGGCTGGATGACGAGCCAGAGATCCTGGGTGAGGGCATCGACGCCGATCTGCCGATGAACCGCCGCCTGTGCTTCTCGCACTGCATGAACAACGGCGGCACCTCGATGCTGTACCTGGATTTTGATCCCGCGCCGGGCGGCGCGGTCGGCCAGGTGGTGCGCTACCTGCACGATCCGGACAGCTATGCGGTGATCGCGCCCAGCTTCGATGCGTACCTGCAGCAGCTGATCGAAGGCGGCTACGCGTTCATCGAAGACGAACAGTAGATCCACGCCATGCGTGGATGAATTTCTCCGGAGGTTGCCGGCCAGCGGCCGGCACTACCTTCAAGCGATACCCAGCCCGGGAATCGCGCTGATGCTCTCCGGGTCAAACCCAGCCAGCTCAGCGAAATGACGGCCACGCGCCACGTAATCCCGGTAGGCACCAAAGCTCGGCGCGCCCGGCGACAGCAATACCACCCCGCCTTCAGAACCCAACGCGGCACGTGCCAGCGCCATTGCCTCGGGCAGATCCGCCGCCGCGTGCAGACCGAAGCGACCGGCATCGGCCAGCGGCTGCAGCATCGCGTGGATGCGCGGGCCGTTGCTGCCCATGGTCACGATCTCCACCGGCGGCACGTCGTGCGCCATGTGCTGCATGAAATCGGTCCAGTCCAGGCCACGGTCATGCCCGCCCACCAGCAACGCGATGCGCTGCCCGGCGAAGCACTCCAGCGCGGCCAGGCTGGCATGCGGCGTGGTGCTGATCGAATCGTTGACGTAGGTCAGGCCATCGGCCGCGCCGATGCGCTGCAGGCGATTCGGCAGCGGACGGAAATCCTGCACCGCCGGTGCCAGCGCCACGGCGTCCAGCCCCAGCGCTTCCAGCGCCGCCAGTACCGCACAAAGGTTGCCGCGGTTGTGGCGACCCGGCAGCGGCGTGTTGCGGGTATCGAACACGGCCTGCTCGCCGCGATGCACGATGTCACCGCGCATATGCCAACCCTGCGGCTGGTTGAACCAGACCACCTCGCTATCGGGCAGCGACAGCGCGGCCAGGTGCGGATCGGCGGCGTTGAGTACGGCGATGCGTGGCGCGGCTTCAGTCACCAGCCGCAGCTTGTCCTCGATATAACGCTGCTCGCTGCCGTGCCAGTCCAGATGCTCCGGAAACAGGTTCAGCACCACCGCTACCTGCGGATGGGCGCCACTGCGCGCCACCTCGCCAGTCTGGTAGCTGGACAGTTCCACCGCCCAATACTCGGGCGCGGGCTGCGGGTCCAGCACTTCCAGCAGCGGCAGGCCGATGTTGCCGACCAGGCCGGTGCGGTGGCCGGCCGCGCGCAGCAGGTGCGCGACCAGTGCGGTGGTGGTGCTCTTGCCCTTGGTACCGGTCACGCACACGGTGTCGTGCACGATGCCATCGGCACCCGCATGCTCGGCAAACCACAGAGCGGTGCCACCGATGAAGGTAGTGCCGCGACCCGCGGCCGCCAGCGCGATCGGCTGGTACGGGCTGATGCCGGGCGACTTGATCACCACGTCGAAGGCGGCCAGCGCCTCGGCCGAGGGTTCACCACGAACATCCAGCGCACCCCGCGTTTCCGCACGCGCGGCCTCGGCTTCAGCCGGCGGGCAGAACAGGCTCAGCGGCAGTGCCGGCAGGCGCTCACGCAGCACCGCGAATGCCGCACGGCCCTCTCGGCCCCAGCCCCACAGCGCAACGCGCTTTCCTTCAAGCTTCGAAATCTTCACGCACCCGTTCCCACAGCGCAGCCGGAATACGGTGCTCGCCCTGCAGCTGCAGCAGCGGTGCCAGTTCCAGTTCGGCGGCATCCAGCTGCGGCTGGATCTCATTGCAGAAGCGCTTCACCAGCACGTCTTCCTTCCACTCCGGGCGCTGCGCCAGGGTCGCCATCGCCGCGCGCGATTCGCGGCCTTCGCCCACGCACTCGAACGGCTTGTGGTCCTGGAACTCCAGCAGCGCATCGAAGCCACCGGCCTGCTCGGCATCGTCCAGCAGGTTGCGGCCGAAGATGCGCACCAGGCGTGTCTTGGGCATGAACGGGGCCAGCGCCAGGAACACGAAGTGGCACTTCGGGCAGACGCCGCACCAGCGGTTCACCGGGCGCTCGCCGAGGATGTGGAAGTTGCGGTTGCAGCTGGAAAAGTGCGCGTCGTAGAAATCGGTCTTGGCGAACTGGCGGGCCACCGCCAGCTCCGACATCGGGCGCAGCAGCGAGTAGTACTGCAGGTCCGCAGCGACGTGCTTCTGCACGTGGCTGCCGAACGCCTGCTCGAACGCCCAGCCCTTGGACCACTGGTGGTTCACTTCGCCGGTGCCTGGAATCTGGCTGCCGTAGCTGGCCGAACGCTCATTGGAGAACACCACCTGGTCCACGCCCTGCAGCAGCGCGGCCAGCACCATGATCGCCGAGTTCACCGCGGTAACCGGGATATGCCCGTTCCAGGCGCCCTGGCGGTTGAGCTCGAACAGTTCCGGTGCCAGCGCGCGACCCAGGTTCAGCGTCGGCAGGCCGGTACGCTCGGCACAGGCGCGGATCAGCTGCGAGCCACCGATCCAGGTCACCGTCTCGTCCACGCCGGCACGGCGCAGCGCTTCGATGCTGACCAGCGAATCCTTGCCGCCACCGATCGCCACCAGCGCGTGCGGCTGCAGGCCCAGCACCGGCGCCTGCACTGCGTCGCCCTGCACCGGCAGGCGGAAGCGCCCGCGCAGGTTCAGACCGTTGCGGTACGCAAACTCACCCAGGCCGTTGAGGTAGACCGTCTCCACCAGCGCAGCGGTATCGGCATCGATGGTGTAGCTGTCGATGCTGACCGTCTCCGGCACGCCCGCCTTGTAGTAGCTGACACCGGCGATCAGGTGCAGCAGCTGCAGGGCGCGCTGCACGGCGGCGCTACGCGCTTCGTCCAGCACGAACGGGGCGCCCGGCACGGTGATGGTTTCCACCATCTCCGGGCCGTCATCAAAGGCGTAGACCAGCCTGGCCACGCCGGTGTCCGCGGCGAATTCGCAGCGGACGAAGCGGAAGCGGGAAACCTGGTGTTTGTCGAAAGCAGTCATGGTGTATCCGGTCAGGCACGGGCCCGCGCGATGGCGCGAGGCGTGTCGGTGGGCGGGTGCAGGGCGCGCGCGGTGGTCATTCGATTACGTCTTCGCGCGGCAGCATCCGCTGGTTGTAGGTGTTGGCCATCGAATAGCCGTAGGCGCCGGCATCGGCGATCAGCATCACGTCGTCCGGCGCGGTCGACACCGGCAGCTTGCGGCGCTTGCCGAACACATCGCTGGATTCGCAGATCGGGCCGACCACATCGAACGCAGCTTCGGCATAACCGCCCTGGCGGCTGAGGTTCTCGATGTCGTGCCAGGCGTCGTACAGGGCCGGGCGCATCAGTGCGTTCATGCCGGCATCCAGGCCAACACGGCGCACGCCGTCCTTCTCCACCACCTGGGTGACATGGGTCAGCAGCACGCCGGATTCGGCCACCAGGTAGCGGCCGGGCTCGATCGCCAGGCGGAATGCCGGATGCAGCGCCTTGACCTCGGCCAGGCCCTCGGCCCAGGCGTCCAGGTCGAATGGCTCGTCTTCGTCGCTGTACGGAATCGGCAGGCCACCGCCGATATCGATGGTGTGCACGCTGCCGATGCGGCGGGCGAAGCCGGCCAGCTCATCGCACATCAGGCGCCAGTGCTGCGCGGTTTCCACGCCGCTGCCCAGGTGCGCATGCAGGCCGACCACGCGGCTGCCCAGATCGGTGGCCGCGCGCACGAACTCATCGACACGGGCGATCGGCAGGCCGAACTTGGACTCCTTGCCGCCGGTACGGACCTTGGCATGGTGGCCTTCGCCACGGCCCAGATCCACGCGCAGCCACAGCTCGCGGTTGCGGAACAGGTCCGGCCAGCGCTGCAGTGCTTCGACGTTGTCGACGGTGACGGTCACGCCCAGCGCGAACGCGGCTTCGTACTCGCTGCGCGGGCAGAAGCTGGGGGTGAACAGCACGCGCTTGGGCGACAGTTCCGGCAGGTGCTGGAACACGTGCTTCAGTTCGCCGTGCGAGACGCACTCCAGGCCGAAGCCCTCGGCTTCCAGCAGCTGCAGGATGGCCGGATGGCTGTTGGCCTTGATCGCGTAGTAACGCTGGTCGATCGGCTTGATCGCGGCCAGCGCGCGGGCACGGGCGCGCACGGTCGGCAGGTGGTAGACGTAGCGCGGCGTACCGGCGTCGGCCAGCTGCAGCAGGTGCGCACGCTGGCCCCGCCACCACGGCGTGCCACGCGGGCGCACGGTGCCGGCGATCTCGCGCCAGCGCGGGCCGAACACTTCGGTCTCTTCCACCGGCATCGCACCGCTGTCGATCAGCTCGGCGTGCAGGATCGGCAGCAGGCCATCGGCATCGGCTTCGTCGATGACGAAGGTCAGGTTCAGGTCGTTGGACGACTGCGAGATCATGTGCACGCGCTCGCGGCCGAAGGTGGCCCACACGTCCGACAGCTTGTGCAGCAGCGAACGCATGCCACGGCCAACCAGGGTGATCGCCGCGCACGGCACGATCACCTTCACCTTGCAGATCTGCGACAGGTCGGCCGACAGCGCGGCCAGCACATCGGTGTTGACCAGGTTCTCGGACGGATCCAGTGACACGGTGACGTTGGTTTCGGCCGAACCGATCAGGTCCACCGACAGGCCATGCTTCTTGAACAGGTTGAACACATCGGCCAGGAAGCCGACCTGCTGCCACATGCCGATGCCTTCCATCGACACCAGCACGATGCCGTTGCGGCGGCTGATCGCCTTTACGCCCGGCACCGGCGCAGCACTGCCGTCGATGCTGGTGCCCGGAAGTTCCGGGCGCTCGGTATCGAGGATAGCCATCGGCACGCCGGCATCGCGGCACGGCTTGATCGAGCGCGGGTGCAGCACCTTGGCGCCGGTGGTGGCGATTTCCTGTGCTTCGTAATAGTCCAGGCGGGTCAGCAGGCGCGCGTCCGGCACGTCCTTCGGGTTGGCACTGAACATGCCAGGCACATCGGTCCAGATCTCCACGCGGCTGGCGCCGAGCAGCGCGCCGAAGTACGCCGCCGAGGTATCCGAGCCACCACGGCCGAGGATGGCGGTGCCGCCATCGGCATGCCGCGAGATGAAACCCTGGGTGATCAGCAGGCGGGTCGGCTGCGCGCGGAAGCGCTGCATCCACTCCGCATCGGCACGCCACTGGCAGTTCACCGACAGGCGCTGCGACCAGTCGCTCTGGTTCGGCTGCGGCGGCATCGCGTCCAGCCACTGGCGGGCATCCATCCAGCCCATGTCCAGGCCCGAAGCGTGCAGATAGGCCGCGCCCAGCGTGGACGACAACAGCTCGCCCTGGCCCAGCACTTCGGCCTGCCACTGCAGCGGACGGGTGGCCGCACGCGGGTCGTCGAGCAGGCCCTGCAGCGTCGCCAGGCGCTCGGCCAGTACTTCGCGGCCCAGGCCCAGTTCGGCCAGGAAGCCTTCATGGCGTTCGACCAGCGCGGCCACGCGATCACGGCTGTCCGGCGCGCCATCGGCGATCGCGGTCAGTTCATTGGTGACCCCGGACAGCGCCGACACCACCACCAGCACGCGCGAGCCGGTCTCTTCCGCGCGTTTTTTCGCCAGCTTCCCGATCGTATCCCAGCGGTGACGACGCGACACCGAGGTGCCGCCGAACTTCAGTACGATCCAACGATCGACAAGGGGGGAAGCTGACATGGATTGGCTATGTAGAATGTGGGGAAGCCGCCCTCGGGGGCGGAACCTTTGATTCTAAGCGCAATATCCCCGTAGATGGCCGTCCTCAGTTACCTGCAGCTCGATGTCTTCGCCCCCCGCCCCGGCACCGGCAACCCACTGGGCGTCATCCTGGACGCCGACGAGCTCTCCAGCAGCCAGATGCAGGCCCTGGCCGCCTGGCTGAACCTGTCCGAGACGGTGTTCTTCCTGCGCCCCAGTGCGCCGGGCGCCGACTACCACATCCGCATCTTCACCCCGACCCGCGAGCTGGCATTTGCCGGCCACCCCAGCGTCGGCGCCGCCTGGGCGGCGGTGACCTGCGGCCTGGCGCAACCACGCGACGGTGCCCTGCTGCAGCAATGCGCGGCGGGGTTGTTGCCGGTACGGGTGAGCGGCCCGGCCGAGGCGCTGCAGATCCAACTGGCCAGCCCACCGGCGCAGCAACTGGACACAGCGGCGGACGGAGCGCCGGAAGCGCTGCTGGCGCTGGCTGCCAGCGGGCACGTACCCGAACTGTGGGACAACGGCGCTCGCTGGTGGCTGCTGCCGCTGCGCGACGCCTCCGCCGTACGCAACCTGGTGCCGGACATGGCCGCACTGGCCGACTGGAGCCTCACCACTGATGCCACCGGCCTGGCCGTGTTCGCCGACGAAGCTGGCACCGACCACACCCGGGTGGTGCGCGCCTTCTGCCCCGCTGATGCGGCCGCCGTACCCGAGGACCCGGTGACCGGCAGCGCCAATGCCCTGATCGGTGCCTGGCTGCGGCAGCGCGATGCCCTGCCCGGCCGCGAGGGCCACTACGTGGCCAGCCAGGGCCGCGAAGTCGGCCGCGATGGCCGCGTGCAGGTGCAGGTCGATGCGCAGGGCACGGTCTGGATCGGCGGCCAGGTGCAGGCGGTCATCGACGGCCACATCCGCTGGTAGCCCACGGAAAAAAGGGGACGGAGGGAATTAAGTCGCTTATGGCACATGGGGCAAAAGCGACTTAATTCCCTCCGTCCCCTTTTGGGTGCCCCGCGCTACGCTATGCGGCCTGTTTACTGGAGTGCCGCCTGATGTCCACCCGCCGTTTCCTGCAGCTGGATGTGTTTTCCCCGCGCGCCGGCGCCGGCAATCCGCTGGCCGTGGTGCTCGATGCCGAGGGCCTGGACGACGCCAGCATGCAGGCCATCGCGCGCTGGACGCGCCTGCCCGAGACCACCTTCGTGTTCCCGCCGCAGGTCGCCGGTGCCAGTTACCGGCTGCGCATGTTCAGCCCGCAGAAGGAAGTTCCGTTTGCCGGCCACCCCAGCGTCGGCACCGCGCATGCGGTGCTGCAGGCCGGCCTGGCCGTAGCGGTCGATGGTGTGCTGGTGCAGGACGGCATTGCCGGTGCCCTGCCGCTACGCGTCAGCGGTGAGGGTGTGCAGCAGCGCATCGCCATCCGCACGCCGCGCGCGCAGCTGGCCGAGACTGCCGAGGCGACCGATCCACGCCTGCAGGCCGCACTGAAGGACTGGCCGCTGGGCACGCTGCCGCCGGCGCGCATGCAGGGCGGACGCAGCTGGTGGGTGGCGCAGGTGGCCGATGAGGCCGCATTGCGCGCATTGCAGCCGGACTGGGATGCGGTGGCCGCACTGGCCGAGTCCACCGACAGCATGGGCGTGTTTGCCTATGCCTTCAGCGATGGCGGTGAGGGCTTCGATCTGGCGGTACGTGCCTTCGTCGGCAATGGACGCCGCTTCGAGGACGCCGCCTCCGGTGCTGCCAATGCGGTGCTGGCCGCATGGCTGGACCTGCGCGATGCGCTGCCCCGTGGTCGCGCACCGTTCGAAGTCAGCCAGGGCCGCGAAGTCGGCCACGACGCGCGCCTGACCCTTTTCGTCGATGAAGACGGGGAAGTCTGGTCCGGTGGCCAGGTGCAGACGGTCATCACCGGCACCATCGATTGGTAAAGGGATGCTGTAGATACCGTGTCGCCCTCGCCTAGGCAAGGGCGACGTCAGGCTCAAAGGGTCGGTCACTTCTCAGTACGCCCCAAATCAGATGGATGAGCTTGCGCATCACTGCACACATGACGACCTTGAAGGGCTTGCCTTTCGCGCTGAGCCGGTCTGCAAAGGACTTCAGTGTGGGGTTGTGGGTCTTCCCGGTCAGCGCCGGCATGTACAGCTTTTTGCGGAAATTGGCGTCGCCGACGCGTGATATCCGGCATTTGCCTTCGTAGTTTCCTGATTGACGCTGGGCCGGATTCAGGCCCGCGTGGGCAACCACCTGGCGCACGTCGCTGTATTTGCTTAGATCCCCCAGAATGGCCAACAGCTGGGCACTGCTGGTGTTGCCTACACCGGGGATGCTGGTAAGCAGTTGATGACGCCGGCGCAGGTCCGGATCGTTATCGATATGGTCCTCAATCGCCTTCTGGACCTGCTTGATCTGCTCTTCCAACGTCCGGATCACATCCTTGATCCCTTGCTGGACCGAGATATCGGCAACGTCCAGGCGGTTGTGCTCCATCTGCAGCATTTCCTGGAGATCATCTCGACGCCGTACCAAGGCGCGCAGCTTCACCTCCGAGGGCGTCGGCGGAACGTAGGGATGCAGCTTTTCCGAGCGTTGTGCCTCAAAAAACCGGGCAATCAGCTTGGCGTCGCTGCGGTCAGTCTTGGTCCGCATCCCCTCCGCCTGCCCAAACGCCTTTACTCGGGCGGGATTGGCCACATGAACCACGACCCCCGCCTCCACCAGTGCTTGAGCCAAGGCCTCGTGATAGATGCCTGTAGCCTCCATACCTACCGCCGCGTTCGGCGCATGCTTGGCGCGCCAAGCCAGAAGCTCATCAAAACCCTTTGGCGTATTGGGGAGTTTGGCCTTGGTTCGATACTTGCCGTGAGATAGAGGCAGGGCGATGTCAAAAGTCGCCTTGGCTGCGTCGATGCCGATAAATTGCATGATTTCGCTCCAGCTTGAACTTACGATCGTGATCGGAAGCCGCCAGACTTGCCCTTGTGAGTACAGGCTCTCACCCGATGGCGGGCCTAAGATACCGTTCAAGTTCCATGGCGGTGTCAGGCCGCCGACGCGCTGAATCTACTTTGCAAGCTCGAAGGCTTAAGAGCCGAGGCAGCGTCATCGGAGCCTCCCGGGTCACCGGGGGATTGTGCCTGATCAGGGCACGATCCAAGACACAAGAGCCGAGCCCATGCTCGGCTGCTCTCCGGCCAGATCATGGCAGCCAGAGGAGCCGAGCATGGGCTCGGCTCTACAGATACGCCGGCTCAGCCCAGCTCGGCTTCCAGGCTGATCGGCACTGCGCTCAGCGCCTTGGATACCGGGCAGTTCTGCTTGGCGTCATCGGCAATCGCACGGAACTGCGTCGCGTCGATGCCCGGCACCACCGCCTTCACCTTCAGCCGGATCTGCGACAGCTGCGGGCCGCCTTCCAGCGACAGATCAACCTTGGCCTCGGTATCCAGCGAGGTCGGGGTAAAGCCGGCCTCGCCGAGCTTGGCCGACAGCGCCATGGTGAAACAGCCGGCGTGCGCGGCAGCGATCAGTTCTTCCGGATTGGTGCCCTTTTCGTCGCCGAAGCGGCTGTTGAAGCCGTAGCGGGTCTTGTCCAGCAGCCCACTCTGCGGCGTGCTCAGCTGCCCCTTGCCCGACTTCAGATCGCCTTCCCAGTGCGCGGTGGCGTGTCGCGAGATTCCCATGTTCTGCTCCTGCGTGACGGTGATGAACGGTCACCCTCGCACGGGAGGCGTTAGCCCTGCGTCGCTCCGCCGCACGCTACAGGTCCGCCGGAAACCGGACAACTGGTCACTTCTTCGCCAGACCGGCGCGCATTTTTCCCTTGTTTTCAGTGGTTTCGCGCATTCCTCCGACGGGCGGGCGCGGGCCATCGCGCGCGCTGCCACACCCCCTTCCCCCACTGCCGGCCATGTACTGAATCGGCCTGGATATGAAAAAACATGCACTTTCCGCGCTTCGGGCTATTGGCGGCGCCCGAGAGTTGCCCTACATTGCGCTTGCCGACGGGGTTCGGCGCCGACCAAACAACCAACCGTTCACGGAACAGGAAACCATGGCAAAGACCGCTAAGAAGGCTGCCCCGAAGAAGGCAGTGAAGAAAGTCGCGACGAAGGCAGCCGCCAAGCCGGCCGCTCCGAAGCCGATCAAGGAAGTGCTGACCAAGTCCGGCCTGGTTGCACACATCGCTGAAGCCTCCGGCGTCATCGCCAAGGACGTCCGCGCTGTGCTGGCCTCGCTTGAAAGCGCCGTCGCCTCCTCGGTGCACAAGAAGGGCGCTGGCTCCTTCACCCTGCCGGGCCTGCTGAAGATCACCACCGTCAATGTGCCAGCCAAGCCGAAGCGCAAGGGCATCAACCCGTTCACCAAGGAAGAGCAGTGGTTCGCTGCCAAGCCGGCCACCACCAAGCTGAAGGTGCGTCCGCTGAAGAAGCTGAAGGACGCCGCGCTGTAAGCGCGCGCCCCAACGCGGATTCCGACGGGACGGCTCTGGCCGTCCCGTTTTTTTTTCCCAACCACAGCCCGCAACACAGCGTTGCCGCATCCCCGGGAATGCGCGTACAGGCCCGTCGCCATTGGCTGGGCGTGGTCCGTTGCGGCCCCGGAACGTACCGGGTGGAACACTGCGTGCAGCCCCGGCCATCGCCGCCGGGCACGGCCTTGCCTAAGGTGGGCACATCCTCCACAGCTACGGCGAGCACACCCTCATGGCCAGCCCCTCCACCCGCTACCGGATCTCGGTGACCCCCATCGAAAAGGACGGGTTGCAGTGCACCGGGCGCTGCACCATCGAACTGGAACATCGCGCAAGCCGCGACCTGATGCGCCTGCTGGAAGCAGCACCGCGTACCGCTGGTATCAGCGGTGACGAGCGCGCGACCCTGGTGATCGCCACCCAGCTGCTGCGCGACATCGTGCAGCGCCACGCCGACACCGAAGGGCATGCCCTGGCCGCCATCGCCACGCAGGTGCTGCCAGCGCTGGATGCACTGGAACAGCTGCCCTCCTCCCGCTGATCGCGGCACAGCCGATACACTGCCTCCTTCCGTTCGCCTCGGGGAGGAGGCAGACATGCGCAGGTTCCTGATACTGCTCGCACCGCTGGTGCTGCTGGCCTGTTCCCGGCCGACATCGCAATCCGATCCAGCGGATGCCACACCGTCGGCCACGGCCGAGGCGGCTGCCCGCACGAAGTCACAGACCGCCGCAGAAGGCGATGCACCGGCCGTGCAGGCCATCGATGTCGAGCCCCTGTTTGCCGCCGTCGCGGCCGAGGCCGAGCTGCCGGCGGGAATGCTCAATGCCTATGTAATGGCCCTGCTCAATCGCGATCGCAAGGCCGTCGACGCCGCGTGGACCTTCCCGCCCAGCGATGCACGACGCGCCGACGATGCCGCATTGCGCCAGCTCACGGACGTGCGCAGCCTGCGCCTGACCAGCGAACTACCGATCGCGCGCGACGGTCACCAGCCGCCGCAGCTGCTGGAGGTTCCGGTACAGATCCGCGCAGTGACCCCTGAGGGCACCTTCCGCTTCGGTGGCTGGTACCGGGTGCAACCCCGTGCCGATGGCCGCGCCTGGCAGATCCAGTCGGCGCAACTGCGGCCAACGCTGGACTGAACCGTTGCAGCGGCATGCACGCGCGATTCAGCCGGCGCGGCTACTCTTTGATTCGTCCATTCATATCCACCGGTCACCGCCATGCGCCTGCGTTCCCTGATGACCCGCCTCGCGGCGTCCACCGTGCTGATCGCCGCTGCGATCGGCGCCCAGGCCGCCCCTTCCATCTCCGGCCGCGAACTGTCGGTCGGCGCCAGTGACGTGCAGCAGTACCTCGATGGCAGCTTCCCACGCACCCAGGACGCCCTCGGCGGCCTGATCGCGCTGACCATGAGCCATCCACAGCTGAGCCTTCCGGCCGGCGAACGGTTGAACCTGGGCATGGATGTGGCACTGGCCACCGCCGGTGGCAACCCGGCCAAGCTGGGCACGGTGAAGCTCAGCAGTGGACTGCGCTACGACGCGCAGACCCAGGGCTTCCACCTGCAGCAGCCCAGCGTGGATGACTTCACCCCGGCCAACCAGGGCGGTCGCCTCGATTCGCGCACCCGCGGCCTGCTCAATGCCTGGCTGAGCGACTACGCCCAGCGCGAACCGATCTACAAGCTGGACCCGGCCGTGGCCGGCCTGCTCGGCGCGCTGCAGGTGCAGTCGGCGCAGGTGAAGAACGGCAAGCTGGTGGTCACCTTCAACCAGAACCTGGGCAACCTGGTGCCGGCAGGCGTGCTGGGTAAGTAAGGTAGTGCCGGCCGCTGGCCGGCACGCTTTTCACATGTGTGCCGGCCAGCGGCCGGCACTACCCGCTGCGGGTCAGCGCTTGGGCTGCAGCATGGTGCCGGTGCACTTGGGCGAGCCGCAGCGGCACTCCCAGATCTTCTTCAGCTTGGCGGTGTGGCGCTCAGCCAGGGTGATGCCGTAGTTGTAGGTCAACTCTTCGCCGGCCTTGATGTCACGCAGCGCCTCGATGAACACCTTGTCGCCGCGGCTGTCGCCGTCCTCGTCTTCCTCGATCACCGCCTCGCAGTTCGGGTCGCAGCTGTGGTTGATCCAGCGCGCGTCATTGCCCTTGTAGTTGGCATCGATCACCCAGTCGTCGTTGAGGGTGAACAGGAAGGTATGACCACTTTCGACGTCGCCGCTGTCATCGGCATCAACGTCGCCGTGGCTGCGCAGCAGGCCCTTGTACTGGATCACGCGCTCGCCCTGCTTGATCGGGGCCACGGCGAACACGCCGTTGCCATGGATGGCGGACTTGCGGGCTTGGATCTTCTTCGGCATCGGCACGGGCTGTTTGCAGCGAATGGAACAGGGATTCTCGCGCATTCCGGGTGATTGCGAAAATCACCCCGTTGGCGCAGCATTGCGCCCTGGCAACGGCCCCGGTGTGTCCTCCCGACCCGGCCCCAGCGCCGGCTGAATGCCCGGGTTGGATGGCGGCGAATAAAAGCGTACAATTTCAGTCCGCTTTAAGAACCACTCGCATCCCCATGTTGCGCGTCACCAAACTCACCGATTACGCCACCGTCGTGCTGACCGTGCTCGCCGCCCGTCCGGGCGAGGTGCTCAGTGCCACCGAGCTGGCCGAATTCACCGGTCTGGAGCCGCCCACCGTCAGCAAGGTGCTCAAGCCGCTGGCCCAGGCCGGCCTGGTTGAAGGCCTGCGCGGCGTGCGTGGCGGCTACCGCCTGACCCGCCCGGCCATCGAGATCTCGCTGTTCGAAGTGGTCGAAGCGATGGAAGGGCCACTGGCCCTGACCGAATGCAGCCACGACCACCACCAGTGCGGCATGGCGCCCAAGTGCGGCGCGCGCAGCAGCTGGCGGCTGATCAACGACGTGGTTTCCGAGGCCCTGCGCGATGTCACCCTTGCGCAGATCCTGCCCCCTCTCCCCCTTGCCGATGACGAACAGCGCCGCACCATCGCTGTCGACGTCGTCTCCTGATCCGTAGGCAGCCCCCCATGGCCACCGAAACCATCGAAAACGTCGCCCACGACGACACCCCCAACCGCGAGATCCACGAGCAGCTCGGCCGCAAGTATTCGGCCGGCTTCATCACCGAGATCGAATCGGACTCCCTGCCGCCGGGCCTGGACGAGGACACCATCCGCGCCCTGTCGGCCAAGAAGGAAGAGCCGGAGTGGATGACGCAGTGGCGCCTGGACGCCTACCGCCACTTCCTGACCATGCCGATGCCGGACTGGGCCAAGCTGGAGATCGCGCCGATCGACCTGCAGGCGCTCAGCTACTACTCCGCGCCGAAGGGCCCGAAGTACGCCTCGCTGGATGACGTGCCGAAGGAACTTCTGGACACCTACGACAAGCTGGGCGTGCCGCTGCACGAGCGTGCCAAGCTGGCCGGCGTGGCGGTGGACGCGGTGTTCGACTCGGTGTCCGTCGGCACCACGTTCCGCAAGGAACTGGCCGAGAAGGGCATCATCTTCTGCTCGATGTCCGAGGCCATCAAGGAACACCCGGAACTGGTCCGCCAGTACCTGGGCACCGTGGTGCCGGTGGGCGACAACTACTTCGCCGCGCTCAACTCGGCGGTGTTCTCCGATGGCAGCTTCGTGTTCATTCCCAAAGGCGTTCGCTGCCCGATGGAACTGAGCACCTACTTCCGCATCAATGCCGGCCACACCGGCCAGTTCGAGCGCACCCTGATCGTGTGCGAGGACAAGGCCTACGTGTCCTACCTGGAAGGCTGCACCGCGCCGATGCGCGACGAGAACCAGCTGCACGCTGCGGTGGTCGAGCTGGTCGCGCTGGAAGACGCGGAGATCAAGTACTCCACCGTGCAGAACTGGTACCCGGGCGACGAGAACGGCGTCGGCGGCATCTACAACTTCGTCACCAAGCGTGCCGAATGCCGTGGTGCGCGCAGCAAGGTCACCTGGACCCAGGTCGAGACCGGCTCGGCGATCACCTGGAAGTACCCGTCCTGCGTGCTGCTGGGCGACGACTCGGTCGGTGAGTTCCACTCCGTGGCGCTGACCCATCACCGCCAGCAGGCCGACACCGGCACCAAGATGATCCACGTCGGCAAGCGCACCAAGAGCAAGATCGTCAGCAAGGGCATCAGCGCCGGCCGCGGCCAGAACACCTACCGCGGCCTGGTGCGTGTGGACCGCAATGCCGATGGCGCGCGCAACTACACCCAGTGTGATTCGCTGCTGATCGGCAAGCAGTGCGGCGCGCACACCTTCCCCTACATCGAGGTGAAGAACCCGGGCGCCACCGTCGAGCACGAGGCCACCACCTCGAAGATTTCCGACGACCAGCTGTTCTACTGCCGCGCCCGTGGCATCAGCCAGGAAGACGCGGTGTCGATGATCGTCGACGGCTTCTGCAAGCAGGTGTTCCGCGAACTGCCGATGGAGTTCGCGGTGGAAGCCAAGAAGCTGCTGGAAGTCTCGCTGGAAGGTTCGGTGGGCTGACCGCCCGCCCCTGCCCCTCGCAAACGCATTCTCTTTACCGGCGGGCCGCGGCCCGCCCCACGGAAACCCCCACCATGCTGAAGATCGAAAACCTCCACGCCCGCATCGGCGACAAGGAAATCCTCAAGGGCCTGTCGCTGGACGTCCAGCCCGGCCAGGTGCACGCCATCATGGGCCCGAACGGCGCCGGCAAGTCCACCCTGGGCAATGTCCTGGCCGGCCGCGACGGCTACGAAGTGACCGAAGGCAGCGTGCAGTTCGACGGCGTCGACCTGCTGGAGCAGGACCCGGAAGCGCGCGCCGCTGCCGGCCTGTTCCTGGCGTTCCAGTACCCGGTGGAAATCCCGGGCGTGAACAACACCTACTTCCTGCGCGCGGCACTGAACGCCCAGCGCAAGGCGCGCGGTGAGGAAGAACTCGATTCCATGCAGTTCCTCAAGCTGGTGCGCCAGAAGCTGGCCGTGCTGCACCTGAAGGACGAACTGCTGCACCGTGGCGTCAACGAAGGCTTCTCCGGTGGCGAGAAGAAGCGCAACGAGATCTTCCAGCTGGCCGTGCTGGAACCGAAGCTGGCGATCCTGGACGAGACCGACTCGGGCCTGGACATCGACGCGCTGAAGAGCGTGGCCGATGGTGTCAACGCACTGCGCGCCGCCGACCGTTCGTTCCTGGTCATCACCCACTACCAGCGCCTGCTGGACTACATCAAGCCGGACGTGGTGCACGTGCTGGCCGATGGCCGCATCGTCAAGAGTGGCGGCCCGGAGCTGGCACTGGAACTGGAAGCGCACGGCTATGATTTCCTGAAGGACCGGGTCGTGCCCGAGGCGGCGGTCTGATGAGCGCCCTGCTTGATTCGATGGCCCAGGCCTTCTGCGGCAGCGATGCGCGCCGCGAAGTGCTGGATGCGGCCCTGCGCGACGGCCTGCCGGCCGCCCGCAACGAAGCCTGGAAGTACACCTCGCTGCGCCAGCTGGAACGCCGTGCGTTCGCTGCGGCACCGCTGCAGGGCCCGGCGCTGGACGCCACGCTGCTGGACGACATCCCGGCGCCGCGCCTGGTGTTCGTCAATGGTCGCCTGGATGCCGCGCTGAGCGACGTGCAGGCCCTGCCGTCCGGCGTGCAGCTGCAGCCGCTGTCGGCCGCACTGGCCTCCGGCGAAGACGCCGTGCGTTTCCTTGGCCGCCGCTACGAACGCAGCGAGGAGATCTTCGCCCGCCTGAATGCCGCGCTGGCCGATGAAGGCGTGGTGTTGCGCGTGGATGAAGGCGTGCAGGTCGAAACGCCGCTGCAGCTGGTATTCGCCAGCGTCGCCGGCGACACCGACCTGGCCTGGCACCACCGTCACCTGATCGAACTGCGTGCCGGCGCCAGCCTGGGCGTGGTCGAGCATCGCTTCAGCGTGGGTGACTCCGCCCACCTGGACAACACCGTGCTGCATGCCCACGTCGCCCGTGATGCCGTGCTCAAGCACGCCCGCGTGCAGGCCGGCAGCGGGCGCCAGACCAGCTTCCTGCGCACCGACGCGGTGCTGGCCCGCGACGCGCAGTACCACCGCGTCGACCTGGAACTGGGCGCCGCGCTCAGCCGCCATGAACTGAACGTGCGCCTGGAAGGCGACAATGCCCAGCTGACCGCCAACGGCGTGCTGCTTGGCAATGGCCGCCGCCACGTCGAAACCCGCCTGGGCATCGACCACATCGCACGCGATACCGCCTGCGAACTGCTGTGGCGCGGCGTCGCCGCCAACCGCAGCCGCGTGGTGTTCCATGGTGGCATCCAGATCCGCGAAGGCGCCGATGGCACCGACGCGAACCTGTCCAACAAGAACCTGCTGCTGTCGGCCGATGCCGAGATCGACACCCAGCCGACACTGGTGATCGACGCCGATGAAGTGAAGGCCGCGCACGGCGCGACCGTCGGCCAGCTCGATGCCAATGCGCTGTTCTACCTGCGCTCGCGCGGCCTGCCGCAGGCACAGGCGCAGGCACTGCTGAGCGCCGCGTTCTGCCACGAGCCGCTGAAGATCCTGCCCGACGCACTGCGTGCGCAGCTGGCACGTCGCCTGGACAAGGCCCTCGCCGAGGCGGGTGTGGCATGAACCTGTCCACGCCGCGCCCGATCGAAGAACGCACCGGCGCCCCCGACTGGGACCGCGTCCGCCTCGACTTCCCGCTGCTGATGCGTGAAGTGCACGGCAAGCCGCTGGTCTATTTCGACAACGCCAACACCGGCCAGAAGCCAGTGCAGGTGATCGGCGCGGTGGACGAGTTCTACCGCCGCTACAACGCCAACGTCAGCCGCGCGGTGCATGCACTGGGCAGCGAAGCCACCGATGCCTACGAAGGCGCACGCAACAAGCTGGCGCGCTTCCTCAACGTGCGCCCCAGCGACCTGGTGCTGTGCAGTGGCACCACCTTCGCCATCAACCTGGTGGCCTACTCGTGGGCGCTGCCACGGCTGAAGGCCGGTGACGTGATCCTGATCACGCGCATGGAGCACCACGCCAACATCGTGCCGTGGCAGCTGGTCGCGCAGCGTACCGGCGCCAGCATCCGCGTGGCCGAGATCACGCCTGACGGCGCACTCGATCTGGATGCGCTGCGCGCGGCAATGACCCCGGAGGTCAAGCTGCTGGCGGTCACCCACGTCTCGAACGTGCTGGGCACGGTCAACCCGGTGCGCGAGATCTGCCGCGAAGCGCGCAAGCGCGGCATCATCACCGTGGTCGATGGCTCGCAGGCGGTACCGCACCGCAAGGTCGATGTCGCCGCGATCGGCTGCGATTTCTACGCCATTACCGGCCACAAGATGTGCGGCCCGACCGGCACCGGTGCGCTGTGGGCCCGTCGCGAGCACTTGGACGCGATGCCGCCGTTCCTCGGCGGCGGCGAGATGATCAAGGAAGTCAGCTTCGACGGCACCGTGTTCAACGATGCCCCGCACAAGTTCGAAGCCGGCACCCCGAACATCGCCGGTTTCATCGGCCTGGGCGTGGCTGCCGACTACTTGCAGCAGCTTGGCCAGGAGAACGTGGAAGCACGCGAAGCCGAACTGCTGGCGCACTTCACCGAAGAGCTGCGCCGCGTTGACGGCCTGCGCATCATCGGCGAAGCGCCGGAGAAGGCCGCGGTGGTCTCGTTCCTGATCGACGGCGCGCATGCCCACGATCTGGCCACCCTTCTGGATCTGGAAGGCGTGGCCGTGCGCTCTGGCCAGCACTGCGCGCATCCGCTGCTGCAGTACTTCGGCGTCGCCGCCACCTGCCGTGCCTCGCTGGCGTTCTACAACACGCACGCCGAGATCGAGCGCTTCATGACCGCGCTGACCAAGGTGCGCAAGCTGCTGGGCTGAGGATTCGCAAGAATCGGGGAAGTATGAGAACGCCGCAGGAAACTGCGGCGTTTTTTTATTGCGCGCTGGACGCAAGCAAGCAGAGGCGTGACCGGGAAACACCGAGTGATGCCAGGAACGGGCAATCTCACCGTAATGCCGATCCATCCACCATCAACGGCCTTGAGGCGCCGCCCCCTACATGCCGACAAGCATGGATACCCCGGAGGCAATCAGGAAGACGTACATCACCACGACGCCCCTCAACACCCACCGTTCCCCCTGATGGAGCGTCTGCCCTTTGGAAGTAAGGGCAAGCACTGCAATACCGCGCAAGCACCTAAGCCACCAATCAACCTTGATGATTCCGACTGCAGCGAGTACTTCCGGCCGTTCACGCTCGATTTTAAGCAACATCCTGTGAGCCGCAAATGCGTTTATCCACATGGCACCTAGAATGATGGAAGCCCAAATGGGGAAGCTTTCAACAAACCCTGGCACTCAGCTCCTCCTTTTGAGGCTACTCCAGCACATAGCACCTG
Source organism: Stenotrophomonas sp. STK17_22 (assembly GCF_051983905.1). NCBI lineage: Bacteria > Pseudomonadati > Pseudomonadota > Gammaproteobacteria > Lysobacterales > Lysobacteraceae > Stenotrophomonas > Stenotrophomonas sp. STK17_22. Next base: position 1,165,097 of record NZ_CP197010.1, on the reverse strand, counting down.
CACACCCAATCTTCTACGCAGCAATCAGCTATGGAGTCGATGCGCTCAATGGCGCAAGAAGACCCTTGACGTACCCACCGAGGCCAACTACGTCCTCAGCTGTGCCAAGCAGGTCCCGTCGCATCATCTTCTGGACATGCTCTACACCACCAAGTCGCGCGACAACATTCGCAAGGAAAGTGACATCTCCCGCAAACAACGTCACGTCCTGATCCAGCTTTACAACCCAGCGACCATCATGCGAATACAAATAATGATCACGCATGAAGTTCCCATCTTCGAGCCAGTAGGAGCGCAGGCCATCCAGACCTCGCTCAATTTCCACGGGGCTTCCCCCGTCGAAGCACTCTGAACATCGAACCGCGCACATCGCGATATCTGCAAAGTTCTCCGAAAGTACTTTCAGCCACGCCACCCAAACATCATTCGGAGCAAAATCCTCATACAGGTTGCGATCAAACGCCATCCCCGCCCAGTCTTCCCGGAGAAGAGGGAGATCCGGAGGGGTAGCATCCGAGAGGGATGCCGCAATGAAGTCTGGCAAGCAACATTTATTGCTCATGGCTTCTCTGACTGCACTCAAGCCCACTCATCAATACTCTGCCTAACGGCCAACACCTGTGCTTCGGCATAGCGGGGATCGCGAATACGGATATCGGCGTCATCAAGATAGTGCCATATCACGTGAGGAACCCCGATTTCATACGAAATTGACCGAAGCACGTCCTTGATAAATTCCGCCCTCTGGTACCAGCCAGACGCCTGTTCCACGGAAGCAGGCTCGGATTCCAACAGTCTCCGCAGACAGGCTAAAACGAGATTCTTTTCATCGATAGCGCTCAATGCGAAACCTCATATTCATCAACCAAGAGGAAATTCCCCCAAAGTCTATCGACGTGATCGATCAGTTCGCAATGGAAGCCGTGGCGTTGTCCTTCCCGTGGTTGCGCATGCTGCCCCACTGCACGTCGACCTTAAACATCATCTGCAGAGGTATGTAGTGACCTGTCGGCACCCGCCTCGGACACCAGCAGAAGAATCCCTGTTATCACGAACCGCTTCATGGGAGCCGCGATTGATACTTGAAACTCACTTCAGATCTTCGAGATCAACGGACACGTCTCCGAAAGTCGCTCTTGGAATCGGACCTGGGACCCTCAACGACTGAACGTCAAGCGGGGCATGCATTTCGCCGAGAAGAAGATCATCCGTCGACCCGTCCGTCTTCCTAAGCCTGAACTCTCCAGTCACTGATACCCACGAATAGGCATACCGATTAAACACGTCACGCTGGAGATCTATTGGGCCCTTGATGCGAACTTGGGTCTCCTCAGTCACTCCAGCTTCGAACAGCTCCTTGCTGGAGTTCAATACAAAGAGCCCCCGACTAACTCCGAGATAGCCCTCCACGCGTATCGATTTCCCATCGAATAGACGGGGGGTCGAAGCCAGCGCCCGGAAGCTGACTCGGCAAGCGGAGCTGCCCTCGACCCCACCGGTCTTTCCAGACGGTGCGCCCCCACCTTCTTGATACCTGCAACCAGCCCCATAGAAAATAAAAACAATAACCATGAAAAACCGGAACTTAAATTTCATGCCCATACCTCCGCGTCGCCATCCAGCGCCATGGATACCCGCTCACTTTCTTCGCTCCACACCCACAAACCCAAGCCCCCCCCTGTCAGCCGAAAAATTCACTGAATCACTGATAGCCAAGCTCATCAACAAAAGCCCTGCACTTGGAATCCCAATCGACATGAAATGACTTCAGCTCATCGGACTGCAGTTTCCCATTGTCCGAACGATTCATTACTGCATATCCGCGCCGCCCTCTCACTGCCCCTCAGTAGCGGTGCCGTATACATCCCATCCGACCGCCGCGACGCCTTATACGGGCCACGCGCACCAATACCGCGAGTGCCGTCCGAATCAGTGGGGAGTCAGCCCTTTTTCCAGCCGACAGCTCACCCTCGACCTCTCGGCAATAGTCATCACGCACTCATTCACAGGAAGCCCACAGGTGTCCGCCGACCTGACGACACCTTGATGATCGGCCAAGACGAAATATACCCTCTCCCTTTCGCTTCCAGCCTGATCAAATGATTTCCTGACATCAATTAAATGTACCCTACATATTTGCGCTTCTGGCACGCTCCCGGAAGAACTAAAAACTGACTCGAGCGCAAGTGCGTAGTTATTAGCCGCTGCGTTTCCCGGCTCATGATTTATGACCACACCCAAACCTTCATCTCTTCCGCCACAGGCTGTAAGCCCTAACAAGCAAAGCGCCGCTACAATAATATCGACCAGCCGCCCAAAGCGATCAAGCACTTGGGGATTTTTCACTGAAATACCTCCCAAAACTTAGCGCATCCGCAATCTACATCCTTTCACAGAACCCGATCATTCGCTTCAAAATGACCGAGGCACACTGGTCTTCGTCAATACCGCAAGTCCCCGCAGTCAAGAACTTCCCGCCGCCATCAGTCAATACATAGAAGATCCTTCTATTTCTCTGACCCTCCCGAGAGAGTTCGAGCTGCGATACCACCAACTCTGCATTCACTTCCCGCGCCCCATCCACAGGGCGCGAATGTATTACCTCATCCATATCAGCATGAATCTTCTGAGATGAGGAGCTGTCGTGGTCTTGGTTGGCCACCCGAAGAAGACAACCGCGGTTCTGCACACAGGAGGCAAGAAGCGGCATCGATAAGGCAGCAGATAGAAAAACTATGATCCTCATCGAAACCTGCCCATCCAATGACCTCGAGTTCAAACCAGAATACGCTCCACACCACCCGTTCCTATCATTGAATCCGAACGAATTATTATGGACATTCGCGCAATTGCAACCTCTAATTGGAAATCCCCACCCCGCAAGGTGGAATCCCGACCCGTTCATGCCGCAACCTCTGAAGATCCATCTCCATCAATTCGCGCGTAGTCTCCGGCGGATCAAGACGCAAGCCTTCCTCGAGGATTTGCATTGCGCGCCTACAGCCCCCCCGCCTTGCTCAAGGGAGAGGAACAGTGCCAATCGCTGCATTGAACTAACGTCAATTCGTGCGACTCCTCAAGCCAGTAGCGATACCGCTCCATGTCGCCACGCGTCGAGTAGTGCCATTCGAGCTTTAGACGGGCCTCTGCACTCCCGTTTTCAGCCATCGAAGTCTGACGTTCCAACTCCTCCTCGGAAAGGGCCAGACTTGGCGCCTCATCATATTTCTCATTTCGGGAAAGCCGCTCTTCCTGGGGCTCCCCGTTACCGCAGCCAACAAGCAGCAAAGACAAAGCAACAGAATTCGAAAGAATTTTCATTGCTTCACCTTCACCATTTCTACTCTACGAATTCTGGACCCCAATTCAGGCTCAGCAAACTGATAGGATATTGAACCATCAGCTTTGATCGTAATCGAACGAATGGCGGGACCTGCCGGCCCCGTCCCGCCAGGCGAGAACCTCTGTCATACACCTGCACCTCCGGTTCCGTTCTCACCCATACTGACACGGAGCGTCATATCATCTCCAGGCTTGTAGTTTTTTGGATAGCGAGCGAATCCGTTGGGAGCATATACGGACGACTTATTCAGGTTCGCCCATCCCTGAGAAAAAGCCTTTGCCTGACCGATTTCCGTCCCCAAGTGGCAACCTGCCATGAATATTTCCTGGCCCTGTTTTAGCCCAAACTGGGTCCGAGCCATATCCCAGGAGCTGACTGTGGAGTAGTTTTCCATGCGCCCCCCTCGCTGGTCCTGAATGACCATGTTATTGGCGTGCCCTGCGACCGTGAACTTGCCCGGAATGTTGAGCGCATCTCCTCCTGCTCTCAGCCCGTTCGGATCAGCTTCACCGAACACGTTCATGTCTGCCCTGCCGTCCGGATCCTTGAACTTATACAGATTGGCAGAAGCATAGCGATAGCGATTGAATGAAGCCCCTTCCGAACTAGCTGCAACTGGATCAGCCCCCAGAAATGCGACAGTTTGGAAGTCATAATATCGCTGCTGCATGTAACTCAGCCCGGCCCCCGATTCCGTCACATGCCCCGTATATCCCGGCCCATCCTTCAACGGCCGATTCACCACCGCCCCATACGGCTCATGGATTGTACGCTCGATGACGTTTCCGCTGGCATCGGTGATCGCCACCGGTGAACCCAATGCATCAGTGTGGATGTACTCGACCACTTCCTGGGCGGTCGCTGGCGCCATACAGGCCACCAGCACCACTATCGCAAGCACCACTCGAATCAACAACAAAGAGAGTCCATTCATGGCTTAGTCCCAGCTCGGTACACTCTGGGTGACAGGATGGTTGCTCCACCACGGCAAGCAATCTTCTGCATTGCAGGCACGCGCGCGATACTCATGCGCGCAATAGGTCCCGCCACTCGACTGCACGTAGGTCTTGCCGCGAAAAAATGCCGATGACGCAGTCTCCCGTTGCGACTGGCGCTTCAGCAGCCTGCAAGATAGCTACGCTTAAGAAGAGGCCCCATTCGGTGGACGTATCGCGTCTGCACAAGGCTGCTACGAACTCTTCCCGCGTAGCAAGCCAACGAAAAGAGGTATGTAGCCCACCGTGAACGCCGCCAGAAGTATGAGCGCCCATTCAATGAATGAAATCCATGTATGCCCGTACACCAGACGCAACAATCCATAGCTTACGATCGTGAAAACAGCAGTTTTCGCGTAATACACGGCGACGCCCTTCAAGATCAATTTGATCTTCATATTGGACCGACCAGGATTTCGTAGGCAACTCAGAGCCATAATCAATGATAACGAGAGGGGTGTCTATGGTGAGCAAGCAGTACAGTCTCCTCAACCTGAGCTGTCATTGCCTCTCAGGTTGCCGGCCAGCGGCCCGCACTGCCCGGGAGTTCTTCAGAGCATCCCTAAACAACGACGTTAGTCACACCTTCAAGAGAACGGATTGGAGATGGCCGCATAAATCGCCTCAGGCGGCCCATCAAATCCGAACGCCTCTCTATGCATCATCTCCTCAATATAACGATGCTTTTCTATGTCCCCGGGATATGGGCTTGCCACCCCAAGAAAGTCACGACCACCAACAGCTATAACAAAGCGCTCATGAACATCCCAATAACACAATGAGCCCGACGAATCATGGCGCAGCACAACTTCAAAACCCGCGGCACGACTATCAATCTCATAGATATCGTAGGCATCAGCAATGAGAACATCCTCAATCTGCCTGCCATTATCAGATATCCTCGACAGCAGCGGCCGATCACTCCCAGAGACCTTGGAAAATGCGAGCCACATAAAATAGCAATCTACAATTGACAACGACCACGGGTATACAGCATTACCCCGCCCCTTCACATACCTCATGAATAGCGTGGAATCATCACCAAACATGCCACCTACTCCTCTTTAAATCTAACTTTAATAACCTCTTTAATCTTGGTTCCGGTTCGTTCAGCGCTGAGCCGAACTGAAGTCTCGCCCGAACCATCCCTTGTAATTCTTGCACTCATCTGAACCACTGAGCCGTCGCCCAGTTTCCCTAACTGCCCCCCATCCCGCGCCTCAGACTGACCGCGAGTCAATATATTGAACATTTTTTTTGCGCCAGCGGCGCCACCATGCCCCTCGTACTGGTTGGTTCTTCTGCCAGCACGCCCCCCGGTGGGACCCAACTGATCTGCAACCGAGTCAATGTACTTCCGTGCTTGGGAAAAATCCTTCCCGGCCATTATGGCGCCACGCATTGCCGCAGCCAACGCTGAAACGAATCCTCCACCCTCTATCGCTGCACCACCGGTTGTGCCCGCGACCGCCGATCCTCCAACAATTCTCAGCATCAGACGGCCATCTCGCCCGACTTGCTGTTGTGCCTGATCAAGGGTCAGGCAGCTGGAAGTGTCGTGGCAAGAACGTGGATCCGACACTTGACGCCCATCTGGGTCAGTAAAGCGGTAGGGATTGCCATCTCCGTACCTGTAGCGACTGAACTGTCCAATCGGGCTCTGATATGCAGCGACCGGATCGACAGACAGAAAGCCTGCCAACGCAGGATCATAGTACCGCTGCTGCATGTAACTCAGCCCGGTCCCCGAGTCCGTCACATGCCCCGTATATCCCGGCCCATCCTTCAACGGCCGATTCACCACCGCCCCATACGGCTCATACACCGTACGCTCGATGACGTTTCCGCTGGCATCGGTGATCGCCACCGGTGAACCCAGTGCATCAGTGTGGATGTACTCGACCACTTCCTGGGCGACTGCCGGAGCCACGCAGGCCGCCAGCACCACCACCGCGAGTACCGCCCGAATCAACAGCGAAGAGAGTCCATTCATGGCTTAGTCCCAGCTCAGTACACCTTGGGTGACCGGCCGTTCGGCCGACCATGGGGAGCAACCGCCTGCATTACAGGCACGCACGCGATACTCATGCGCGCAGTAGGTCCCGCCATTCGACTGCACGTAGGTCTTGGGGCCCGTGTAAAGACGCTTGCCACCGCCACCGCTTTCAAGCTGATACTCGGTTGCGTCTGCCACCAGACTCCATCCTGCAGAGCACTGGACCTGATAGGGCGGCCTGCGGGTCGTCAACCACTCTGCTAGATAGAGACTCGTCGCCCCCGGCGGCAGCACCACCGCGACAGTCACGACTCCCGAGTACGGACTGCACCCCGCGAAATTGCACGCCCTCACGCGATAGGCGTAGCTGCCTTTACCACGGCTGGCACCAAAGCTGTTCCCGTCGCCGTTATGCACCACCGTCCAGCCACCACCGTTGGCGCTCTCCTCCAGCACGAAGCTCTCGCTGTTGGCCGGCACCGACCAGCTCAGGCTGTACTGCGGCACGTTCACCAGGCCCGGCGCACTGATCACCGGCTCGATCGTCGGCGGCCCGATCACCGCTACCGTCGACGTAGCCGACCACGGTCCGCAGCCCGCGCCATTGCAGGCGGCAACCCGATAGCCATAGTTGCCCACACCGCGCGCAGCGGTGGCATAGGAACCCGCGTTGCCGTCGAACAGCGTGACCCATCCGCCACCATTGCTACTCTCCTGCAGGGTGTAACGCGTGGCACCAGCCACCCCGTTCCAGCCAATACCAATACTGCCCGGCGCAGCGCGTGCCGGCGCAGAGAGTCCGGGCGCAGTGGCAGGCGGATATACGACCGTCACCGCAGCCGTGGCGCTGTATCCCGTGCACCCTACCGGGTTACATGCGCGAACCCGGTAGTTGTAGCTTCCCGCTGCCTTGCCACTGAAGGCCTTGGACTGACCGATGGCGTTGTGCACCTGGGCCCAAGCGCCACCATTGGCGCTTTCCTCCAGCTCATAGCGCTCGGCACCGGAAGCCGCAGACCAAGCTACGTTGTAGCTGCCGTTGAAGGCTGTGGCAGGCACGTTCAGGGTCGGCACGGTGGATGGCGCCAATGCCACGGCCACTGACGCGACATTGCTCCATCCGCCGCACACCGCCCGGCAGCCGCGCACCCGGAATTGATAGGTCCCCGTGACCAGGCCTGTGCTGGTGAACGATTGCGCCGCGCCATCGAAGACTGTGCTCCAGGTGCCCGCAAGGGCACGCTGCAACTCATAGCGGTTGGCACCGCCGGCCGGGCTCCAGGTCAGGTTCACGCTGCCCTGGGTGATGTAGCCCGGCGCACTCAGCGCGGGAACGCTGGGTGCCGCTTCGCCATGCACCTGGGAAACCAAACTGCCTGACAGGTAGAGATAGTCGGTCTGCTTGCCGGTACGTTCGTTGCGCTGGAATCGCAGCACGCCGCCGTTGTCGTAGAACGAGTAGATTGCCCCCTTGCCACTGGCGCTGGCCTTCACCCGACGGCCGTGGGCGTCGTACTCGTAGCTCTCTGCTGTTCCGGCCGCGCGCAGCCGGTTGCCGTAGTCAAACGCGAAAGCCTGACCATTGCGCACCGAAAGATTGCCCTGCACGTCATAGCCAAGACCGGTCACGGTTGCGCCGGTTCCGGTTTCAATCACGTTGACCAGTCGATTGGTCGGATCGAAGTAGTGCGTACGATCGCGGCTGCCGACCTTGGCACGGCGCAGGTTGTCCAACGCGTCATACTCATACAAGGCGTTGCCGAAGCCCGGCGCAGTGACCGTCCGCAACCGGTCCAGGCCGTCATAGGTCATGTCCCGGTTGCCGGGCGCCCCGGGCAGACCATCGGAAATGGCCATCACGTTGCCACCAGCATCGTAGTCATAGCTGTCATCCAGCACTGCGGCCGCTGCAGTGGCATCGCGGCTGCGGTCGGGCAGCCCGCGGGCATTCTGGGTCAACGTGTGCACGATTCCGTTGCCATATACGAAGCGGGCCAACGCGCCGTTGGCAAAGTAACTGGCCTCCTTCGCATAGCCGCCGACCGTCGTCGCCCGACCCAGTGCGTCCGGCGTATAGCTGACGACACGCCCACCCGGATAGGTATTGCTGGCCAGTGTGCCGTTGGCATCGTAGCCATAGGCCAGGCTCAGGCTTCCCAGATCCGGATGCTGCAGGGTTTCGCCGCTGAGCAGGCGGCGGCGGTTGTACTGGTAGCGGTTGACGACCATCGGCCGGGCCGGATCGTTCTGCGTGCTGATCTCGGCCGGCAGACCATCAGGCGCGTAGGACCAGTTCTGATTTCCGCGCCCATCCGGGAAGATCAGGGACGACAAGCGGTTGGCGGCGTCGTAACTACGCTTCACCGCACGTCCGCTGGCCAGGGCTTCACTTCGGTTGCAGTCGGTGGTGCTGGTCAAACCCGTGCCGGCCGCCGACCACAGCACGTTTCCTGCCGCGTCGTAGTCCTGCACGGTCGCACCGGTTTCCGGCTCGATGGTCTTGCACAGCTGCTGGTAGCCGTCATAGACGTAGCGGCGGGTGAGCGACTGGCTGCCGTCTGCATTGCGGCGGGTGATCGCCAGCGGCTTGCCCAGCGTGTCGCGCTGGATCTCGGTCACCACGCCTTCCGGGTGCTGCAGCGTCAGCGGCATCTCGTAGCTGGGCTGGTCGTAGGCAAGGTGACGGGTCGTCGTGGCCTGGCCGCGGGGGTTGGTCACCTTCACCGAAAGGTTGCCCACGTACTCGGTGCGGGTAACCAGTGCCCCAAGCTCGGACGATTGACTGACCACGGTGGGGCGGCCCAACGCGTCGTACTGCGTCGTGGTGCCGGTCAGGGCGGCATTGATATCGGAGAGCTGCCGCGTGGGATACGAGGCAAACACGGTCTTGCCGCTGGTGTCGTAGCGGGTCACCACGGCGCTGTCCAGCACGTTGTTGGCGTTCTCGGTCACCAGCACCGGGCGGAACATCGCATCCAGGTAGGTATCCGTGCGCCGCCCGCCCTGCGTGCGCGAGTGCTTCCATGCGCCGGCGGGCACCCCCAGCTGCGCGCCACCCAGTCGCTGCAGGTCCATGGTTACGCCATTCCAGTTCACGCTGTCGCCGCCAGGGAACTGCTGGCTGCGCAGCCTGCCCATGCTGTCGTAGCTGAAGCTGGTGGTTGCGCCGGTTTCGTCGGTCAGCGAGGTGATCCAACCGTTGTCGTCGACGGCAACCGTGCGCACCGCACCATTGGGCGCTTCGGGCGTGGCCGGCATGCGGAGCTGCTGCGGAACACCACGCTTCCATCCCGACAGATGGCTGGTATTTCCACGGCCATCGGCCACCGAGGCAACCGTGCCATCGGCTGCATAGGTCACCTGCTGCGCCAGGCGGCCAAATGCGTAGGCGCGCAGCGGCAGTGCTTTGGCCGTATCGAATTCGGTGCGGGACTGTTCGATGCCATTGAGCACACTGCGCGCTGTCTGGCCGTTCACCCATAGCGCGGGATTGTCGTAGTAGCTGGTGCTGGTGGTGCGACTCTGGCCAGCGGAATTCGCTTCGACGACGGTGACTTCGCGCGCAAATGCATCAAAGGCCTGCACGGTGCGGGTGAACTGCACGCCATCCTGTTCCACAACAGTGGATTGAACGGGGCGGTTGTAATGGGCCTTGAGATCGCTCGCACCGTACTTGAAGTCCTTGCCAGCCTCTTTCGGGAAGGGCGCCGCATCCAGCTGGGCATCTGGATAGTAGTTATTGCGGTCAACGCGCACGACCGAGCCGCCCGATCGCGTTGTCGTGGACAGCAACAGGCCGTCGTTGTAGGCAACTTCCTTGCCGAACTCGTAGACGCGAACGACACCATCGGGCAACGTCTCGGTGGTGATCTTCGGCTCTGCCTGGCCTACGGGGATTACTGGACCGCCCAGGTCCTGGGCGAAAGCACCATTGAGATTGGTGTATTGATAGGTCCACTGTGCAGTGGGCATGCCCGGACCGCTGATGGTCTTGGTCACCAGCGACATTGCGTCACGGTAGACCGGCGTGTAGTTCCAGCCATCGGCAAACAGGTGATTGTCACCAGAGGTCTGGCAATCCAGCTTCACATTCTTGCGCCCATGGCGGAACGGACGGAACAGGAACGTTCCCAACGCACCCGACGGATGCTGGATACTCAGGGTGATCTCGCTGGCCACGATCTTGTTGACGCGCGAGCATGTGGCCGGGTAGTCCATGTACTCCCAGATGCCCTGCCCGATGTAGTCGGCGTACTTGTGGGTGACTGACAGCGGCGGCAGGTTGTAGACCCATTGGGTTCCGTCCGGCAGCGTCACTGTCCGCAGGATATCGGCCTCCGTGTACCCGTAAATCCAGGTGCGCCCTGCAGCGGTTGCGGATGCGATCAGTCCTTTCGCGTTGTAGGCCAGGCTGATCTCGCGGCCATCGTTGGCAACCATGCGCAACAGCCGGTCGCCGCTCCACTCGTAGCGCACCCAGTTGCCGAAGCGATCCACAACCTGCGATGGGTACAGGAACACAAGCTTTCGATTCAGCAGTGCATTGCTTTCAGGTCCGTAGGGTTGCAGCGTTGCACCGTTGTGGGGCTTGGCGACCATCCAGTCGAAGTAGTACTTGGTGCCGTCGGGAGCATGGCCAAGGAAGCCTTGTCCCGGCTGTCCACTCTTCAGGGCGGTCAGGCAACTGAACGTCCAGCCGCCCTTGGTATTCCAAGGCGCCGGTTCGCCAAACTGTGGCTGCGGCTGACGCGCATCACCGCTGCCTCCCAGGACCGGCTCACCGCCACCACCTGGCAGGGAGAGGCGCACGCCATCCCAGAAAGTATTGGGATAGAAATTTACGGTTTGGGTGCGGCGACGGTTCCAGACCTCCAGTGACGGAGGCGCCGCCACCGTACTGCAGCGCGCAGCGGGCGCCCAATAGCCGACAGCAGCGGTCTCCGGCAGATCGCCATAGACGCCGGACATGGACGGAATATCCAGATCCCAATCCGAGAATGGGCTCTCACTACTGCGATCGCCATCGCGATAGCTGCGGCCCAAGGTCATCGTCAGGCTGCCATTGCCCGGAATCGAAACATCCGTGGCCTTGAAGCTGATCGAACCGTCATAGAGGTTGACCTGCTCGCCGAAGATCTCGCCCTTCAGCGGTTCGACAAGGTCCCCGTACTTCAGTCGCTTGTCGTACTCCTGGCGCCAGGTGGGAACGATCTGGGCTGAAACGCCGACCGGTGCCAGCACACACAGGGCAATGAAACCGAGAAACAGACCCTTGGCAGCCGTTGCGGCGCGCGGATGAGAAATGAGGCGAGACTGCATGAAGATCCTCCCTGGATCGACGTCCCTGTGTGCCCCACCCGCGCCGAACGGCAGTTGGCCTTCGACCAGGCGGCACCCACTCCGGCAGACAGCCACGCGTTGCTTCACGGTGGGCGGGTGCTGACCATGGATATGAACGAATAATGAAGACGACGTCAACCCTGCGTATTGGGCACACTCGGCAAAGTCGACCCAAGCGGCAGCCTCCCGCGCCCTTCCCCGCTCCACCTAGAATGTGCCCATGAGCACCCTGACCTTCCGCGCCGCCACGTCGGCCGACATCCCCGCCCTCATTGCCCTCGTCACCTCGGCCTACCGCGGCGACGCCAGCCGCGCCGGCTGGACCACCGAAGCCGACCTGCTGGACGGCGCCCGCATCGATGCCGAGGGCATCCAGGCCGACCTGGACCGCCCGCGCTCCACCATCCTGCTGGCCGAACGCGGGAACCAACTGGTGGCCTGCGCCCACGTTGCCGATGTCGACGGCAAGGGCTACTTCGGCATGTTCTCGGTCGACCCGGCCCAGCAGGGTGGCGGCGTCGGCAAGCAGCTGATGGACGCCGCCGAAGCGCACGCCGCACGCGAATGGAAGGTGCCGGTGATGCAGATGACGGTGATCGACGTGCGCGACGAGCTGATCGCCTTCTACGAGCGCCGCGGCTACCAGCGCACCGGCATCAAGAAGCCGTTCCCCTATGGCGACGAACGCTTCGGCATTCCCAAGCGCGACGACCTGCGCTTCGAGATCCTGGAAAAGCCGCTGGCCGGAGCCGCCGCGTGAGCGATACCTGGACCTTCGTCTGTGCCGGCACCGAGCTGCTGCCGGGTGAAATGAAGAGCGTGTTCGACGAGGTAACCGGCACGCCGATCGTGGTGTTCAACCTCGACGGTGAGTTGTACGCGCTGGAAGACCAGTGCACACATGAAGAGTTCGAGCTGTCCTCGGGCGAGTTCAACACCATCGAGGGCAGCGTGGAGTGCGTGCTGCACGGCGCGCGCTTCGACGTGCGTGACGGCCGCGCCCTGTGTGCCCCGGCCTACAGCCCTGTACCCAAGTTTCCGGTGAAGCGCGAGCACGACGCCGTCTGGACCCGCGACGACCGGGATTGAGGCGGCGCTCGGCCCTCACGGACCTCCCAAAGGGCGCCCCGCGGGAGAGCATCCACCCATGGGGTGGATCTACCGGAAGGCCATGAGGGCGCCCCCAGGCCGCTCCGGGGCGGCCCCAGCGGCCCGTCACGCCCCGCAGATGCGAATCATTATCGTTGATGTTATTCTACGTAACATCTTCGTAACGACTCCGCCCCCGCGCCATGGCTTCGCCCGCGCCCACCGCCACGCTGTGCCAGCTTGCCCGTCAAGGGTGGCCGCTGCTCGTAGCCGTGCTGCTGACGCTGGTGTTGGGCTGGTCTGCGTTGCATGAAGGCAGGCACACGGCGACCGCCGATGCGCCGACTCTGTATGCTCATGATGTGTCGCCCGCGTCCCCGCCACACGTGCTGCCGCACGAACAGGCGATGCACCCCGCTGAATCCGAACCCGATGGCAGTCGCGGCGACAAACCTCGTGCCCTGCGGCGACTCTGCCTGCAGCACCCTGACAATGCACCTGCAGACGCTCCGGCGCCGGTGACACCGACCCCTCCGGTGCTCGCACCGGGCCGGCGCCAGCCCCCATCCCACGCACCGCCCGCGCTGCTGGCCTGACGCTCTGCTGCGCCATGCGCAGCCGCATCCGCACGTCCCCCCTCGTTCTACGTACTGCTGCCGCGCGGCCCGCGCCGGCCGCCTCTCCCTGCTCCCCTTCTGCAGACGCCCATGAACCCGATCAAGAGCCGCAAGCACGCTTCGCCGCTTCGTACCCTGCCGCTGGCCACCGCCAGTCTTGCCGCCGGCCTCGGCCTGGCCACCCTGCCCGCGCTGGCCCACGCTGAAGCCACCGACAACGCCCGCACGCTGGACAAGATCGACGTGCACGCCACCCGGGGCTACAAAGCCGACAAGGTGGCCTCGCCGAAGTTCACCCAGCGCCTGCAGGACACGCCGCAAACCATCCAAGTGATTACCAGCGACCTGTTCAACCAGCAGGGCGCAACGACCCTCACCGAGGCACTGCGCAACAGCCCCGGCGTGGGCACCTTCTACGCCGGTGAGAACGGCAACACCACCACCGGCGACGCGCTGTTCATGCGCGGCTTCGACACCTCCAACAGCCTGTATGTGGACGGTGTGCGCGACCTGGGCTCGATCTCGCGCGATGTATTCAACATCGAACAGGTGGAAGTGACCAAGGGGCCGGCCGGCACCGACAATGGCCGTTCGGCGCCGACCGGCGCGATCAACCTTGTCAGCAAGCAGGCCAACCTGCAGGACGCGACGTCGGCCAGCGTTTCGCTGGGCAGCGACCAGCAGCGCCGCGCCACCGCCGACTGGAACCAGTCGCTGGGCACCACCAGCGCGCTGCGCATCAACGGCATGTGGCAGGACAGCGACCAGCCCGGCCGCGACCACGTGCAGAACAAGCGCTGGGGCATCGCACCGTCGCTGGCCTTCGGTCTGGGTACCGCCACCCGCTACTACCTCAACCTGCTGTATGTGAAGCAGGACAACGTGCCAGATGGTGGCGTGCCCACCCTGGGCCTGCCGGGCTGGACGCCGCAGCCGACGCTGGAAGCGCTGGCCGGGCACCCGGTCGATCCGGAGAACTTCTACGGCACCCGCGCCGACCACGATGACGTGACCGCGAAGATGGCCACGTTCCGTTTCGAGCACGACTTCAACGACAGCGTGCGCCTGACCAACACCGCCCGCTGGGGTCGCACCGAACAGGATTACCTGCTCACCGCCTTCATGGGCACCGGCGTGCGCGGCGCAGGCGGCCGCCCGACCGGCAACATCACCTATGCCAACCCGGCCGACCTTTCCAGCTACGCCATCGCGCGCAGCCTGCCGACCTTCAAGGACCAGCGCAACACGATCCTCACCGATCAGCTGAACCTGCGCGCCGACTTCGCCACCGGCGCGGTCGGGCACGCATTGAGCGCTGGCCTGGAATTCACCCGTGAAGAACTGGACAGCTACGGCCAGGCCGCCGCTGCCGATACCAGCTGGCCCGCTGCGAACCTGTACAACCCGGACTGGAACGTCAGCGGCCTGAACTGGGCGCACAACGGCGCCGATGCACATGGCAAGACCACCACCTCCTCGGTGTACCTGTTCGATACCCTGTCCTTCGGCGAAAGCTTCCTGTTGACCGCTGGCGTGCGTGCAGACCACTACAAGACCGAGTACGCCAGCGCGTCGGTGTGTGGTGGCCGCGGCGGCCCGGCGTGTGGCAGCAACCCTGCCGGCACGGTGCTGCGCAACCCGACGCTGGACGCGTCCGATACGCTGCTGAACTGGAAGCTCGGCGCCCTCTACAAGGTCGGCGATACCGTCAGCGTCTACGCCAACTATGCCATCTCGCAGCAACCCCCGGGTGGCGCCAACTTCCAGCTGAGCAGCTCGGCCAACAGTGCCGACAATCCCAAGCTGGACCCGCAGAAGGCCAAGACCTTCGAAGTGGGCAGCAAGTGGGCGTTCCTGGATGACGCCCTGGCAGTGAACCTTGCATTGTTCCAGACGGACGTGGACAACGAGATCAACACCACCGTGCTCGACGATGCCGGCAACCCGACCCAGACCGGCAGCAAGCGGGTCAAGGGCGTGGAGCTCTCCGCAGTCGGCCGCCTGACCGACAACTGGTCGGTCAGCGCCGGATACAGCCACCTGGACACCGACGTAAGGGAAGGCGCGAAGGTGGCCGCCGATGGCACCACCAACCTGACCTATACCCCGGACGACACGTTCACCGGCTGGACCAGCTACACCCTGCCCTACGGCATCACCGTGGGCGGCGGCGTACGCTATGCCGCCGGCATGCACCGCGGCACCGACGGCGCGGTGGGCACCCCGTCGTTCACCAAGTCCTACGTGGTGTATGACGCGGTCGTGTCCTGGGCGATCAATGAGACGATCTCGCTGCGCTTGAACGGCTACAACCTGTTCGACAAGCAGTACGTGGCCAGCATCAACAAGAGCGGCTACCGTTACACCCCGGGTGCCCCGCGCACCTTCCTGCTCAGCGCGGACATCCGCTTCTGATGCAGCACGCGGGGGAGCCCACTCCCCCGCGCCCCCAAAGGAACCGCCATGCTGCTGCACATTCCCGACGTGCTTTCACCCCAGGACGTGGCGCAGGCACGCAGGCGACTCGACGCTGCAGACTGGACCGACGGTCGCGAGACCGTCGGTGCACAGGGCGCGATGGTCAAGCACAATCTGCAGCTACCCGATGCATCTCCCCTGAAGGCGGAGCTGGGCAGGGACCTACTGGCCGCGCTGAGCCGCAGCCCCTTGTTCTTTGCTGCCGCGCTGCCCCTGAAGATCCTGCCGCCGCGTTTCAACCGCTACAGCGGGGGCGGCACCTATGGCTTCCATGTCGATGGCGCGGTGATGAACCTGGCCAACGGCGAACAGCTGCGCTCGGACATCTCCTGCACCCTGTTCCTGTCCGATCCGGACGAATACGAAGGCGGCGAGCTGATCATCAGCGATACCTACGGCGAGCACGAGGTAAAGCTGCCGGCCGGCGACCTGATCGTGTATCCGTCCAGCAGCCTGCACCAGGTGCGGCCGGTCACCCGCGGTGCGCGCGTGGCCTCGTTCTTCTGGGTACAGAGCATGATCCGCGACGATGTGCAGCGCCGCCTGCTGTGGGAAATGGATGGCTCGATCGAGCGCCTGCGGCAGACCGGCGGTGACGCCGAGGCGGTGCTGCAGCTGACCGGCGTGTACCACAACCTGCTGCGACGCTGGAGCGAAGTCTGAGCCACATCCGGCCGACCCGCGACAATTTGGCAATCATTCTCATTTGCAACAGCTAACAGCTCTCATTACAATCACGCCCCGTTGATGCCGGCCGCTGCCGGCAGACCCCTGGGGACCCCTGCTTGCTGCGCCCGCTTCGCCCTCGCCCACTCATCCATCGAAAGATGGGCACCGCCATGCGCGGTCAGCGTCCTGCGCTGGCCAGCCTGCTGGCGTGGGTGGCGATGCTGGCTTTGCTGCTGGGCACCCTGCCGCTGCTGCCACACGGCCAGGCCGGAATGGCCGTGCAGATGCCGCTGGAAGAGCGCGGTGGCGAAGCGTCCCCGCAGGAAGAAGCACCGGCCAAACTGCGCCGCTGTGCTGCCGCCCCGGTGAAATCGGCCGAGAAGGCGCGCCCGCCGCTGCTGCTGGCCAGCCAATGGCTGCGCACCGAGCTTGAACTCGTACCCGCCACGCCGGCCATGCCCGGCGTGCGCCCGGACTGGCCGCTGGCCGCTCCGGACACGCCCTGGGCCGACGCGCCCGGGCGCCGCCAGCAACGCGGCCAGGCGCCTCCGCTCGCCTGATTCACGGCCCCGCGTGACCGCCTGCGCGGTCGTGCCCGCACGCCGCTGCCTGCTTCATCCCTGCCGCCCCTGACCGGGCCTCCCCGTGCATGCCGCGCCGTTCGCGCCTGGCATTGCACCACCCTGCATCCTTCGAGGTTACTGCCATGGCCCAGCGCCATCGTGTCCGTTCGTCCCTGTCCCGTACCCTGCTGACCAGCGCCGTGCTGGCAGCCATGACCGCCCCTGCCTTCGCCCACGGTGACGCTTCCGGCGCGCCACAGACGCTGGACAAGGTGGTGGTCACCGCCTCCGGCTTTGAGCAAAAAATTACTGACGCGCCGGCCAGCATTTCAGTCATCACCCAGGAAGAGCTGACCAAGCGCCCATACATGACCCTGTTGGATGCAGTCCGCGATCTGGAAGGCGTGGACGTTGGCGAGACCCGCGACAAGACGGGCCAAGGCACCATTTCCATGCGCGGCATGGGCTCGGACTACACGCTGATCCTGATCAATGGCCGCCGCCAGAACAATCACGGCGACATCTACCCGAACAACTTCGGCGGCAACCAGTTCAACCACATCCCACCGCTGGACGCGATCGAGCGCATCGAAGTCATCCGCGGCCCGGCTTCCACACTGTACGGCGCCGACGCCATGGGTGGCGTCATCAACATCATTACCAAGCGATCGCTGGACCGCTGGAGTGGCTCGGCCACCCTTGCAGGCACCTTCGAGACCGATGACGATTTCGGTGACGACCGCACTGCAGACCTGTATGTGACCGGCCCAATCGTTCCCGGTGTACTGAACCTCAGCGCACGCGCCAGTTGGTATGACCGCGATGCTTCCAATCCCGTCTACTCGCCGGCGATCGACCCCAACGGCACCCCCCATGCGCGCACGCTGGGCTTTGGCGGCGGTGGTAAAACAGTCGACAACACGAATAAAGCAGGTGGTCTGAGCCTTGAATGGAACATCAACGAAGATCAACGCCTGACGCTTGACTACGACACCTCGCGCCAGGAATACGACAACTCGATCAAGATCAATGATGCCGGTGTCGAGGAGTACCCGGTTGGTACGGTAGACAACATCAACAGCATCTGGCGCACGGCCAATTTCTGCCGCAGCGGCAGCGGTGCCAGTGCCAACGCGTGCCGGACCAGTGGCGGTACGTGGGCACGCCGGGCCGACCCGCGCGTGGGCTATGGACCGACCCAGGAATTCACCCGCGATGCATGGGCGTTGACCCACGAGGGCAAGTGGGGCTTTGGTAACAGCCTGGTGTCCCTCTCGCACGTATCAACCAACAACGATGGCCGGACGATGCCATTCACTGTCGCGGAACGCGAGTTGCTGCTGCAGATGATCGACGGCACCGGTGCCTATAGTGGCCGCTCAACGGCTGAACGCCGCGCGCTGGCTGAATCGACCTTCCTGCCACGGCCTCGACGCACGCTCGAAAGCGCCCAGTACACCTTCGATGCAAAGTTGGACATTCCCTTCCAGGCCGCAGGCCAGCATGTCGCTGTTGTCGGTGCGCAGGTCATCCGTGGTGAACTGACCGACGGCGTGTTCGGCACCGAGCGCGGAATGCCCGGCCAGAAGCAGGAGCACAACATGTACTCGCTGTTCGCTGAGGACACCTGGACCGTCATCGCGCCGCTGGGAATCACCTATGGCCTGCGCTACGACGACCACGAGGTATTCGGCGACCACTTGAGCCCGCGCCTGTACGGTGTGTACACCGTCAATGAACAGTGGACGGTGAAGGGCGGTGTCAGCACGGGCTTCAAGACACCCAAGACCACTCAGCTGTACGACGGCGTCACCGGCTTCGGCGCGCAAGGCACGCTACCGATGTTCGGCAATCCGAACCTGAAGCCCGAAACCAGCACCAGCACCGAACTGGCGGTCTACTGGCAGCATCCAGACGGGCACAACTTCAATGCCACGGTGTTCCACAACCGCTTCGACGACAAGATCGCCTCACAACCCTGCGGCGGCCGCTTCGCTCTGGCCTGCACCTCAACGGGCGACTACGCCGAGCTGGGCTACGCCAACAGCAGCAAAACGGTGAACATCGATGAAGTGATCATTCAGGGCGCCGAAGTAGCTGGTCGATGGAACATCGGCGAGCGTTTCGGCCTGCGTGCGAACTACACCTACACGGACAGTGAGCAGAAGAGCGGCGCGGAGAAGGGCCTCCCGCTGGGCAACAGCGCGCGGCACATGGCCAATGCGACCTTCGACTGGCAGGTCAGCGAGCGCTTCAATATGTTTCTGACTGCAGAGGCGCGCTCCAAGCGCTTCCGTGGGCTCAACGCCACTACGCGCGAGAAGCTCTACTACAAGGACTACACCACTCTGCATCTGGGTGCTTCGTTCGAAGCGACGCAGTGGCTGACGGTCAATGCACGTATCAACAACCTGCTGGACCGCGATTTCACCACTTACCAAGCCAGCTTCACCGACCTGGACGGCAGTGGGGTATATGGCGATTCGAGCAATGAAGTGCTGTTCGAAGACGACTACAACAACAAGGACAAGGCCCGCAGCGTCTGGGTGAGCCTGAACTTCAAGTTCTGATCGTTAGCGCTCCATCCACGCATGGCGTGGATCTACTGATCCGTGGGATTGCCGGCCAGTCGGTAGTGCCGGCCGCTGGCCGGCAATCCCCCCTGGGATACAGAACGACACGCAATTGCGAGCTATTCTCATCAATGATGTAATGGGCAGTCCCCGTCCGCCTCGAACCGTGCCGTGAGCCGTCCTGCCTCTTCCACCGTGCAGCAGCAACAGAACCGTGGCTTCTGGCTGCGGACGCTGCACCAGTGGCACTGGATCAGCTCGGCGGTCTGCCTGATCGGCATGCTGCTGTTTGCGGTGACCGGCCTGACCCTCAACCATGCCGCGAAGATCGAGGCCAAGCCCGAGGTGCAGAACCAGCATCTGGAACTGCCGGCCGCGCTGCTGGGCCAGCTGGGCACGCGCGAGGACGGCAACGCGCCGATCCCGCGCCCGGCCCGGCAATGGCTGGACACGCAGCTGGGCATCGCCATCGGCGGGCGCCCGGCCGAGTGGTCGGCTGAAGAGATCTACCTGTCACTGCCACGCCCGGGTGGCGACGCCTGGCTGAGCATCGATCGCGCGACCGGCGCGGTGGAGTACGAATCAACCTCGCGCGGCGCGGTGTCCTACCTCAACGACCTGCACAAGGGCCGCAACGCGGGCCCAGCGTGGGGCTGGTTCCTGGACCTGTTCGCCGTGGCCTGCCTGGTGTTCTGCATCACCGGCCTGTTCCTGCTTCACCTGCATGCACGGCAGCGGCGCATGACCTGGCCGCTGGTCGGCCTCGGCCTGATGATCCCGCTGCTGATCGCCCTGCTGCTGATCCACTGACTTTCCTTCGTTTCCGGAGCCGCCCCATGCGCGTCACCCTGACCATCGCCCTCAGCGGCCTGCTGGCCACCTCGCCGGCCTATGCCACCACCCTCGACATCAACGTCGAAGTGCCCAAGCTCAACGTGGCCGAGTACCACCGCCCGTACGTGGCGGTGTGGCTGGAAGGCGCCGACCAGAAGGTCGCGGCCAACCTGTCGGTCTGGTACCAGCAGACCAGCAACAGCGAAGGCCACGGCACCAAGTGGCTGCCGGACCTGCGCCAGTGGTGGCGCAAGAGCGGCCGCACCCTGCAGGTGCCGGTGGACGGCGTGACCGGCCCGACCCGCCCGGCCGGCAAGCACGCGCTGTCGTTCAACGACAGGCAGCCGGCGCTGAAGCAGCTGGCTCCGGGCAACTACACCCTGGTGGTGGAAGCGGTGCGCGAAGTCGGCGGCCGCGAGCTGCTGAAGATCCCCTTCACCTGGCCGGCCACCGCCGCACAGAACGGCAAGGCGCAGGGCGCCACCGAACTGGGCCAGGTCACCCTCGCCGTCAAACCCTGAAAAGGGGACGGAGGGGATTAAGTCGTAATTCCCCTCCTCTCGCCGCACCACCCTGCATCCACCTGGAGTCTTCCGCATGAAGCGCACGCTTGTCCTCGCCGCCGCTCTGGCCGCTGCCCTTCCCTTCTCCGCCCTGGCCCACAAGGCCTGGCTGCTGCCCTCGCAGACCGTGATCGCCGGCAATGCGCCGTGGATCACCGTCGACGGTGCGGTCTCCAACGACCTGTTCTATTTCAACCACGTGCCGCTGCGCCTGGAGTCGCTGGTGATCACCGCGCCGGACGGCAGCACCGTGCAGCCGCAGAACGCGTCCACCGGCAAGTACCGCAGCGTGTTCGATGTCGAGCTGAAGCAGCCGGGCACCTACCGCATCGCGTCGGTCAATGACGGCCTGTTCGCCACCTACGAGCAGAACGGCGAGCGCAAGCGCTGGCGCGGCAGCGTGGCTACCTTCGGCGAACTGCCCAAGGATGCGAAGAAGCTGGAAGTGAGCCAGTCGGTCGGCCGCGTGGAGACCTTCGTCACCAACGGCGCCCCGAACGACACCGCGCTGAAGCCGACCAACCGTGGCATCGAGCTGGTCGCCGTCGGCCACCCGAACGATCTGTTCGCCGGCGAGGAAGCCACCTTCCGCGTGCTGGTCGACGGCAAGCCGACCGCCGGCCTGGAGTTCGAGATCGTGCGTGGCGCCACCCGCTACCGCAACGCGCAGGACGAGCTGAAGGTCACCAGCGATGCCAAGGGTGAGATCAAGGTGACCTGGCCGGAAGCCGGCATGTACTGGCTGGAGACCGGCACCGAAGACAACAAGACCTCGGTGAAGCAGGCCGCCAAGCGCCGCCTGAGCTACGTCGCCACGCTGGAAGTACTGCCGCAGTAATGACGTGGACCGCGATGCCGGGCACGCCCCGGCATCGCGCCTGCAGCACACCACCATGACCGATTCCCTGCTCGACATCGCCCGCCTCGGTGGCACCACCATGGGCACCACCTGGAGCGTGTCGCTGGTCGCGTCGCGCCAGCGCGACCTGCACCCGCTGCATGCTGGCATCCAGGCGCGGCTGGGCGAGGTGGTCGCGCAGATGAGCACCTGGGAGCGTGGTTCGGATCTGAGTCGCTACAACCGCGCCGACGCCGGCCAATGGTGCGTGCTGCCAGCCGAAACCCGTCACGTTCTGGCCTGCGCACAGGCCATCGCTTCCGCCAGTGGCGGCGCCTTCGATCCCACCATCGGTCCGCTGGTTGCACTGTGGGGCTTCGGGGCACATGCCGGCGAACGCCGCCAGCCCGACGACGCTACCCTGCAGGCCACGCGTGATCGCTGCGGTTGGCAGCGCCTGCAGTGGCAGGACGATGCGCTGCTGCAACCGGGTGGACTGGAACTGGATCTCTCTGCGATCGCCAAGGGCTTCGGCGTCGATCACGTGGCCGCCTGGTTGCGTGGACAAGGCATCACTGCCGCGCTGATCGAAGTCGGCGGCGAACTGGCCGGCTACGGCCGCAAACCGGACGGCCAGCCGTGGCGCGTGCTGGTGGAATCCGCACCCGAAGAAGACGTGCACACCGATACCCCGCCACGGGTGCTGGCGCTGGACGGCAAGGCGGTGGCCACCTCCGGTGATCGCTGGCACCAGTACCAGGCCGATGGCGAGGCCTACAGTCACAGCCTGGACCCGCGCTCGGGCAGACCGGTGCGGCAGGTTGCAGCGGCGGTCACGGTGGTAACCGACGACGCCATGCACGCCGATGCATGGGCCACCGCACTGACCGTACTCGGTCGCGAACAGGGCATGGCACTGGCCGAGCGCGAAGGACTGGCTGCGCGCTACCTGCAGCGTGCGGCAGACGGCCCCCGCGAATTCCTCAGCAGCGCCTTCCAGCGCCTGCTCGACGAGCAGGACGCATGAGCGCACGTCCATCGCGCGCCTGGCTCGGCAACGCACTGGTTCTGCTCCTGCTGGCAGCGATCGGCTGGGCACTGCTTCGCCTGCATCTCGGCGAAGCGTGGTGGCGGGGCGCACCACCGGCGCGGCACTCGCAGATCGCGGTGCTCGCCACGGTGCTGTATGCGCTGGCCTGCGCGGCACTGTGGTGGCGTGGGCGCCCGCGCGACGACGCCGCAACCGGAGACACCGCGCCCATCCTGCTGGTCTGGTCCAGCCAGACCGGCTTCGCCCGCGAACTGGCCGAACGCAGCGCCGAGGCCCTGCGCGGTGCCAGCGTGCCAGCGCGCGTGCGCGGACTGCATGAGGTGGATGCAGCACTGCTGGCTTCCAGCCAGCGCGCGCTGTTTATTGCCAGCACCACCGGCGAAGGCGATCCACCCGACCACGCCCTGCCGTTCCTGCGCGGGGTGATGGCCACCCCGCCCCCGCTGCAGCACCTGCACTACGGGGTGCTCGCGCTGGGCGACCGCAGCTATGGCCACTTCTGCGGATTCGGCCACCAGCTGGACACTTGGCTGCGCCAGCACGGCGCGCATCCGCTGTTCGACGCCATCGAGGTCGACAACGCCGATCCGGCAGCACTGCGTCATTGGCAACAGTTGCTGGGACAACTCGGCGGTAACGCCAGCGAACTGCCCGACTGGAGTCCGGCCGAGTACCAGCCGTGGACGCTGCTGCAACGCGAGCATTTGAACCCGGGCAGCCCCGGTGGTCCGGTGTACTGGTTGCGCCTGCAGCCCCCGGCCGATGCAAATGCGCAGTGGCAGGCCGGTGACATCGCCGAGATCGGCCCGCAGCACGCATCGCACACCGTGCGTGCCTGGCTGGATGCACAACGCTTCGACGCGGACACCGTGCTGGATGACGGGCAGACGTTGCTGGCACGCGTCGCGCGCTCGCACCTGCCCTCATTGGTTCCCCCGGGTGATCTGCCTGCCTTGCTGGCGACCCTGCAATCGCTGCCGCATCGCGAGTACTCGATCGCCTCGGTCATGGCCGACGGTGCGGTTGAGCTGCTGCTGCGCCGCCAGCTGCGCGCTGACGGTACACCCGGCATCGGCAGCGGCTGGCTGTGCGACCACGCTGCCATCGGCGAACCGGTACAGCTGCGTCTGCGCCGCAACGACAATTTCCATGGCGCGCCCGCCGACGTGCCGCTACTGCTGATCGGCAACGGCACCGGCATCGCCGGCCTGCGCGCGCATCTGCACGAACGCGTACGCAGTGGCGCACGCCGCACCTGGCTGCTGTTCGGTGAGCGCACCGCCGCGCACGACTTCCACTTCGGTGAAGAACTGCAGGCGATGCTGGCCGACGGCACGCTGGTGCGGTTGGATGCAGTGTTCAGCCGCGATGGCGGTGCGCACCGCTATGTGCAGGACCGGCTGCTGGCCGAAGCGGCAACGCTGCGCCAGTGGGTGGATGAAGGCGCCACGATCCTGGTCTGCGGCAGCCTGCAGGGCATGGCCCCGGCGGTGGATGCAGTGATCGAGCAGGTGCTGGGTACCGCGGGCAAGGAAGCGCTGTTGCTGGCCGGTCGTTACCGGCGCGATGTGTATTGAGGCCACCGCATCCTGGTGGGTGCGAACCGATTCCTGGTGGGTGCGAACCGCTTTCTGGTGGGTGCGAACCGCTTTCTGGTGGGTGCGAACCTTGGTTCGCACCATGACGCGGTGTCGGTGGCCGCATCCACGCATGGCGTGGATCTACTGAACAGATTCGGCTGGCGCGAACCGCATTCTGGTGGGTGCGAACCTTGGTTCGCACCGTGACGCGGTATCGGTGGCCCCATCCACGCATGGCGTGGATCTACTGAACGGTGTGTCCAGACATGGTGGCAACCGCATTTGCAGTAGATCCACGCCATGCGTGGATAGTGCCAACCGGCGCCCAGGAATCATCCCGCCGCCGCACTGATCCGGATCGCCAGCAACTCGCCACCGCCCTGCAATGCATGACGCTGCCGTTCACCGGCCGCCAACCACGCAGTGTCTCCCGCCTGCAACGCCGGCAGGCCACTATCTGCACCAAACTCCGCCTGACCGGCCAGCAGATGCAGCGCCCAGGCCACGCCCGGCTCGCAGAAGAAGAACATCGTGCCCACCAGCGGCCGGTGCAGCAGCTCGGCCTGCAGCAGCTCGCGCTTCCACATCAGGTTGAAGTCGTGGGTGGTGCCATCGACCAGTTCGCCGTGCAGCGCTTCCTCACCGGCGAAACGCACGCGCCCGTGCGGTGGCAGCACCTCGGCCACACGGCCATCCTCGAAACGCAGGCGCACGCCATTGCCCTGCAGCAGCACCAGTTCGCGCTCCACGCCGGGGAAAGCAGAGAACGCGGCGTCCTGTTCGATCTCGGCCACCGACAGGCGTAGCGCCCAGTCATCACCCTGCGCCGGCAGTCGCAGGATCTCGCGGGTCCAGCCCAGGCCGTTGCGCCAGCGTTCGCGGCGATAGTCCAGGCGGGAGATCACCTGGCTCGGAGTGTGCAACAGGGAGTCGATGTTCATCGGCGCATTGCATCATGCCGCGCGCCGTCATGCATCACCGCGTGGCGAGCGTGCCCTGGCCACCACACTCACCGCCCAGCAGCTGCGAGTGCTTCAGCCAGTCCTGGTCGGGGTAGTAGGCGAACACCATCGTGCCGCCACGCAATGCGTCGATCAGCGGCTTGGCCACCGACAGGCGTACCGCAGGGCAGCCCAGGCTGCGGCCGAGCCGTCCCTGCAGCTGCGCGGTCGCCGGGTTCACGTACGGCGCGCCGTGGATGACGATCGCACGGTCTCGCGCGCGGTCGTTGAAGCCCGGTTCCAGCCCGGCCAGGCGCAGCGAATAGCCGTTGCCGCCCATGTAGGTCTCCTGCGCGGTGAACGCGCCGAGGCTGGACATGAAGCTGCCATCGCGATTGGAGAAGTGTTCGGTACGGTTCTCACCGCTGTTGCGGCCATGCGCCACCCATTCCTCGAACAGCAGGCGCTGGTGGGCCAGGTCGAACACCCACAGACGCGGCTCGGTGGACGGCCGCGAATAATCGATCACGCTGAGGCGATCACCATTGATGCCCAGCTCCGGCCGCTGCAGCGCGCAGCGCATGGCGTGCGCCGCCAGCTGCAATACGTGGCGGTCGGCCTTGGGCGCACTGCGCGACAGCAAGGCGGCCAGATCATCGGCACTGGTGGCAAGGGCGGGCGTCTGTGCCAGCGCTGGAGCGCTGGCCGAGGTCGCCAGCAGGCCGAACGCGGCCAGCCGGCACAGGCGGGATGCAGTCATGGGCACAACGAGGGACTCAGTTGCCCTTGAGGGTGGACCCTGGCGGCTCGGATTCCAAGACCGGCTGCATCCCGGATTCAGCCGGGCTTGGGCGGACCGCCGGCAGCGAGGTCACCAGCAGGGTCGTGCCCGGTACCAGCACCTGGTACAGCTGACGGGCGAAATCGGCCGGCAGCGCCATCGGCAGCGAGGGCGTGGCCAGCAGGTCCGGCGTGGCCTGGGCACGGTCCTGGCCCAGCAGCGGATAGGCCGTCCACTGGTGCAGGCGCTGGTTCACGTCCAACGGGCTGGGCGTATCGCTGTAGCCCTGCCCCATCACGAACAGCGTGGTGCCCTGGAATGCCGGCAGGGCGTCGGCCTTCAGCGGCGACTCGCCGATCATCACGCCATCGCGCAGCACGTACAGGCGCTGGTCGTGCAGGCTGACCAGGATGCCGACCTGCCCGGCCGGCGCTGCGGCGTCATCCCACCAGGCCTGCGCCGGGGCCCCATCCCCGGTCTCCGGAAGGGCCTGGCCGCGCGCGTTGACCGGTGCCAGCACCGACGGATAGGCCAGCGTCATCGGCGAGCTCTTGGCATCGGCCACGACCACGGTGTCGCCACGCTGGGTTTCACTGAACAGCTTCTGCGCGAAGGCCTGCGGCAGCCGCACGCAGCCATGCGAGGCCGGATGACCAGGCAGGCTGCCGCCATGCAGGGCGATGCCGTCCCAGGTCAGCCGCTGCATGTAGGGCATCGGCGCGCTGTTGTAGAGGTTGGACTTGTGGTCCTTGTCCTTCTGCAGGATGGTGAACACGCCGGTCGGCGTCTCATGCCCAGCCTTGCCCGAGCTGATCGTGGTCAGGCCGATGGCAATGCCGTTGCGGTACACGTACGCGCGCTGCTCATCGAGGCTGACCACCAGCACGATCGGGCCGGTCGGTGAAATTTCCGGATGCCACAGGTATTCGCCCGGCTTGAGGTCGGTCGGTCCGCGCACTTCGGCGGTGCTGGCTGCGGCAGCGGCAGGCTTGGCGGCCGGCGTCGGCGCAGCGGCATGGCCCAGCAGCGGCAGGGCCAGTGCAAGGGCGAGCATCAGGGTAGTGGGGCGGTGCAGAAGCATCCAGCGGGGGTCCTTTCCATGCGGTGCGGCCACCGTACACCATCGACCCGTGGTGGCCGCGGCAAAACCAGGTGCCGGAAATGAAACTGCCCGGCGACACAGCCATGTGTCGTACCGGGCAATCGTTACGTCCTTGTCGGCCTGCTGCCGCCCCCTCGCATCCTGCGCTGTGGGGGTAGCGTTGCATCCTGCACGCGGCCGCGTCTGTCCTGTTTGTATCTCAGCCCCTTCCACAGGTCTGTGATGCCACCATCCTGGTGATTGGTGCCGCGTCCTGCGGCGGTCGGTGGTCACGGCCTTCCTGTCCGTGTCCGGTGAACCAGCCTCCTGCCGGTTCCGACGATTCCTGCTGTCAGCGCCTGGGTACGGTTCGCACCGGTACCGATCCGGGTACCGGATCCGCCGGCAACAACCTGTTGCCTACGGTGATCCGCTGTCGATTCCGTTCGACGATTGCTTTCCCTATCCCCTTCACCTGCGTCAGGTCCTCGACGCGATGAAACGGGCCGTGTCTGCGCCGGTGCTCGACGATCGCCTCGGCCTTGGCGGCTCCGACCATCGTCAATCCCTGCTGCAGCGCCTGGGCATCGGCGCGGTTGATGTCGATCGGTTCGGCGGCATGCGCCCCAGCGATCCACACGACCAGCACCAGTGCCCTCAACACGACACCCCAAGGCACGACGTGTATCTCCTTGTGATTCTGGCCGTCCCGACCGGCAATCCCGTCGGTAGGAACAGTGTCCGTCACCACATGCACACAGCCTATCGGTTTCCTGGATTTCTAAAAGCCAGCCAAATACCCGACGTGATGTAGGAAAAACCCTACCCGCGGCACAGGCGTAGAATGGCCGGATCAGCCCATGCAACCGGAGTTTCAGATGGACAGCGCCAAGCTCGGCCAATTCGTCAATGACAAGTGGGACAGCGAAATCGTCCCGCAGTTGGTCGACTACATCCGCATTCCCAACAAGTCGCCGATGTTCGACGCCAATTGGGTGCAGAACGGCTACATGGAACAGGCGGTCACCCTGATGGAGAACTGGGCCAAGGCCCAGCAGCTGCCCGGCCTGAAGGTTGAAGTGGTGCGCCTGGAAGGCCGTACCCCGCTGATCTTCCTGGAAATTCCGGCTACCGGCGCCGAAACCGGCGACGACACCATCCTGCTCTACGGCCACCTCGACAAGCAGCCGGAAATGACCGGCTGGGACGACGACCTCGGCCCGTGGACCCCGGTCCTGCGCGGCGACAAGCTGTATGGCCGCGGCGGTGCGGACGACGGCTACGCCATCTTCGGCTCGCTGGCCGCGGTGCTGGCACTACAGGCCCAGGGCCTGCCGCACGCCCGCTGCGTGGTGCTGATCGAAGCCTGTGAAGAGTCGGGCAGCTATGACCTGCCGGCCTACGTCGACCACCTCGCCGACCGCATCGGCAAGCCGTCGCTGGTGGTCTGCCTGGATTCGGGCTGCGCCAACTACGACCAGCTGTGGTGCACCACCTCGCTGCGCGGCCTGACCGGCGGCAACTTCACCGTGAAGGTGCTCAACGAAGGCGTGCACTCCGGCGATGCCTCCGGCGTGGTGCCGTCCAGCTTCCGACTGCTGCGCCAGCTGCTGTCGCGCATCGAGGACCAGGACACCGGCCGCATCCTGATCGACGGCATGAACGTTGAGATCCCGGCCGAGCGCCAGGAACAGGCCAAGCGCGCCGCCGAAGTGGTCGATACCGAGATCTTCGAGAAGTTCCCGATGGTCGACGGTCTGCGTCCGATGAACGAGGACCTGACCGAGCTGGTGCTCAACCGCACCTGGCGCCCGGCACTGTCGGTCACCGGCGTCGGTGGCATGCCGGCGCTGGAATCGGCCGGCAACGTGCTGCGCCCGCAGACCTCGGTGAAGCTGTCGCTGCGCCTGCCGCCGACCGCCGATGGCAAGACCTGCGGTGAGCTGCTGAAGGAAGCGCTGCTGCGCGACCCGCCGAACGGTGCGCAGGTCACTCTGGATCTGGAAAAGGCATCCACCGGCTGGAACGCCCCGGCCATGGCGCCGTGGCTGACCCAGGCCATCGACGACGCCAGCCAGGCCTTCTTCGGCAAGCCGGCGATGTACATGGGCGAAGGTGGCTCGATTCCGTTCATGGGCATGCTGGGTGAGAAGTTCCCGGGCGCCCAGTTCATGATCACCGGCGTGCTCGGTCCGCACTCCAATGCACACGGCCCGAACGAGTTCCTGCACATTCCGATGGGCAAGAAGGTCACCGCCTGCGTGTCCAAGGTGATCAGCGAGCACTACGCCGCCAGCCTGCGCGGCGAGACCAGCGGTTCGCCGGTGGCTGCCGACAGTGGCACCCGCCACGGCGACCACGGCTGCTGCTGAATCCGGCACACCGTGACGGACGCAGCCTGGCCTTGCTAGGCTGCGTCCACCCTTGGTGGAAATCGCGCGCATGAATGGTCTGTTCGGCAGCAGCAGCTGGCTCTACATCATCCTGGTCGGCTTCTTCGTCGGCCTGCTCGGGCGATTCTTCATGCCCGGCAACAACCGCATGGGCTGCCTGCTGACCATCGTGCTGGGCATCATCGGCGCGCTGCTGGCCGGGTGGTTCGGCCAGTACATGGGCTGGTACGCCCCCGGTGAGCCGGCCGGCTTCCTCGGTGCGGTGCTGGGCGCGGTGGCCGTGCTGGCCGTCCTGCGTCTGTTCAGCGGTCGCCGCTGATCCCGCACCCTCTTCCCTTCCTGTTCCCGACGTAGGCGCGCCCGGCGCGCCCGGATATGCCTGCATGACCGAACCCGCCTCCGATCCCCAGCGCAGCGCGCAGCGCCTGCAGTGGGCCCGTACCCAGCTCGATGATTCCAGTGCGGTGGTCGAACGCGCCTCGGTCGATGCCGGCATGCGCAGCTACTGGCGCACCACCAGCACGCGCGGCAGCCACATCGTGATGGATGCCCCGCCGGGGCTGGAAGATCCGCGCCCATGGCTGCGCATGCGCGGCCTGCTGGATGACAACGGCCTGCGTGTGCCCGCGCTGCTGGCGCAGGATCTGGATGCCGGCTTCCTGCTGCTGGAAGATCTCGGCGGCCCGACCCTGGCGAAGATCCTCGACGAGCGCAACGCCGATGAATGGTTCGGCCGCTCGATCGAACAGCTGCTGCGCCTGCAGGCGATCCCGGTGCCGGCCGACTTCGGCCAGTTCGGCGAAGCACTGCTGCAGCGCGATGCCGGCCTGTTCGACGAATGGTTCCTGCAGCGCCACCTGAACCTGGAACTGGACTGCGGCGAGATTGAAGGGCTGCAGCTGGTGCACCGCCGCTTGATGGACAACGCGCTGGGCCAGGCCCAGCTGATGACCCATCGCGACTACATGCCGCGCAATCTGATGCCGGTCGAGAATGGTCCGGCAGTGCTGGATTTCCAGGACCTGGTGCGCGGCCCGATCGCCTACGATGCGATGAGCTTGTTCAAGGACGCGTTCCTGAGCTGGCCGCTGCAGCGTGTGGACGAGTGGCTGGCGCAGTATCACGAGCGCGCCCGCAACGCCGGCCTGCCGGTGCCCGACCGCGCCACCTTCCTGCGCGATGCTGACTGGATGGGCATCCAGCGCCACGTGAAGATCCTTGGCCTGTTCTGCCGCCTGCGCTACCGCGACAACAAGGGTCACTACCTCGACGACGCGCCGCGCTTCATCACCTATCTGGATGAAGTGCTGCCGCGCTACCGCGAGCTGGCACCGCTGCAGCAGCTGCTGGAACACCGCATCAAGCCGGCGCTGGCCGACCTGGCCGCACCGATGCGCGTGGCCCGATGAAGGCACTGATCTTTGCTGCCGGCCTCGGCGAACGCATGCGCCCGCTGACCCTGTGCACGCCCAAGCCGCTGCTGGAAGTAGCTGGCAAACCGCTGATCGTCTGGCACCTGGAACGCCTGGCCGCACTCGGCGTGCGCGAGGTGGTGGTCAACACCGCATGGCTGGCCGAACAGTTTCCAGCGACGCTGGGCGATGGCAGCCAATGGGGCCTGCGCCTGCATTTCATGTACGAAGGGCAGACCCCGCTGGAAACCGGCGGCGGCATCCTCAATGCCCTGCCGGTGCTGGGCGACGCCCCGTTCCTGGTGGTGAACGGCGACATCTGGACCGATTTCGATTTCGCCACGCTGCCGCGCGAGCCGCAGGGCCAGGCGCATCTGGTGCTGGTCGACAATCCGCTTCAGCACCCGAACGGTGACTACCGCCTCGATGCGCAGGGGTTGCTGCACCACGACCGCGAAGGACCGTGCCTGACCTATGCCGGCATCGGCGTGTATCGCCCTTCCATCGTGGCCGACTGGCACACGGTGATCGGTGATGCACCGGGCAGCGAGCGGCTCCCACCGAAGTTCTCGGTGGTGCCGCTGCAGAAGCACTTCATGGCACAGGGATTGATGACGGGGCAGCACCATCGCGGGCGCTGGACCGATGTCGGCACCGTTGATCGCCTGCGTGCGCTGGATGCGGAGTTGGCGGCGAACGGCTGAGCCCCTCGTGGCTGGATGCCTAATCAGTAGAGTCGAGCTTGCTCGACTGCAAAGCCGTGCTTGGCCGGGCGGGATGGGTACGCGGGGGACGCCGTGAATCCATCCATGGAGGCTTGTCCGCGGCATCCATGCCGCAGACACCCCCGCGTACCCATCCCGCCCGGCCTCTGACAGTTTCCGTGCGCGTCCAGCCACGGAAAAGAAAAAAGAAAAGCAAAAGCGGGTCGCGTCGCTATGCTCGCTCTGGTGTCGACCAAGGTCGACACCCACCAACAGCAGTGCAGTACGCAGTCCCGGCAGATCGCGGGAATCTGTCGAAGGCGGGGTGGCTCAGGTTGCGGGGGCGTGAGCGCCATGGATGGCGCGACCGAGGCTACATGGACGTACTTGCGCCGTCCCCCGCAACCTGAGCCACCCCGCCTCCCCTCAGGAAGCCAGCTTCTGCTGTTGCTTCAGCTCTTGCTGTTGCCGGCCAGCGGCCGGCACTACGGCGGGTGCAGGGCGCAGCCCTGCAAAGCAAACCCCACCCTCAGTAACGAGGCCGCCCTTCTTCCAGCACCTGGCGCAGGAACGGCACGGTGATCCGCCGCTTCGCCGCCAGCGACTCCCGGTCCAGCCAGTCCAGCAGCGTGATCAATCCACCCAGCTCGCGCCCGGTATGCGACAGCAGCCACTCGATCGAGGCCTCGTCGATCGCCAGCCCACGCCGCAGCGCGCGCTCACGCAGCACCGCTGCCCGCCCTTCCTCATCCAGCGGCTGCAGCAGCACACGCACGCACTGGCCCAGCCGCGAACGCAGGTCCGGCAGCACCAGGCCCAGTTCGCCCGGCGCCTTCTGCGCCGTGTACAGCACGGTCACGCCCGCAGCGCGCGCACGGTTATGGAAATCGAACAGCGCGATCTCGTCCTCGCGGTTGCCGGCAACCTCATCCAGGCCGTCCAGCGCCACCAGTTCGCGCGCTTCCAGCCCATCGAGCGCCGCACGAACGCGGCCAGCGGCGCTGGCCAGCGGTACGTAGGTCGGCAGTCGCCCGGCCTGCTCGGCGCTGGAGCACATCGCCAGCGCCTGGTGGGTCTTGCCCGTGCCCGCCGCACCTTCCAGGTAGACCCAATCGTGGCTGGCGCCGACCGCGATCGCGCGCAGCTGCGCCAGCGCGCCATCCGGCGCGCCGATGAAGGTCTCCAGGCGCTGGTCCCGCGGGTAATGCAGGGCCAGCGGCAGTTGCGGCACACCCATCACTTCAGGTCGGGGCCCTTGTCGTTCGGAATGATGATATGGGGGGCATCGACCACGCCATCAAGCACGATCGCCGGCTTCTCACCCACGTACAGCTCGCTCTGGCGATAACGCTGGTGCGCGTAGCGCAGCAGCACGTTGGTCACCGCTGCCACCGGCAGCGCCAGCAGCATGCCGAGGAAGCCGAACAGCTGGCCGCCGGCCATCACCGCGAAGATCACTGCCACCGGGTGCAGGCCGATCTTGTCGCCGACAATCCGCGGGGTCAGCACGTAGCTTTCCAGCAGCTGGCCCACGGTGAACACCACGCCGACCAGGATCAGCAGCTTCAGGTCGAAGCCCTGTGCCTGCACCAGTGCGGCGACCACCGCCATCAGGATGCCGGTGGTCGCGCCCAGATAGGGAATGAAGCTGATCAGGCCGGCAATCAGGCCGATCAGCAGACCCAGCTTGAGGCCGACCAGCGACAGGCCGCCGGCATAGATCACGCCCAGCGCCAGCATCACCAGGAACTGGCCGCGGATGAAGGCGCCCAGCACCTCGTTGGACTCACGCGCCAATGCGCTGATGGTGCCGATCTGGTTGCGCGGAATCACCGACGCCACGCGCTCGACCAGCTTGTCCCAGTCACGCAGGAAGTAGAACGCCAGGATCGGCAGAAGCAGGATGTTGACCACCCAGGTCACCATCGCAAAGCCCGAACGCGAGACATAGCCCATGAACGTGGTGGCGAAGCCGCCGGCCTGCTGCCAGTGGCTGCGCACCCATTCGATCAGGCGGTCCGGGTCCAGCCACTGCATCACTTCCAGGCCGGTCTTCTGCTCGAACCAGGGAATGCCCTTTTCCATCAGCCACGCCTGTGCCTGCGGCGCGACCGCAATCAGGGTGGTGATCTGGCGCTCGATCATCGGCACCAGCACCAGCAGCAGCGCCACGATCACCAGCACCATCGCCGCGAACACCAGCACCACGCCGGTCATGCGCGAACGGCCGGTGGCCTCGATGCGGTCCACCAGCGGATCGCCCAGCCAGGCCAGCGCCAGCGCCAGCACGAACGGGGTCAGGATCGGCGCCAGCAACCACACCACCCAGCCGATCAGGCCGGCGAACAGGATGTACTTCAGGCGGCGCAGAAACTGCGCGATTTCCGCTTCCGGGGTCAGGTTCATCGCAGGCGGTACTCGTTGCTGACCGGCGCAGCGACCGGGGCACCGGTGGTGTCGTCGATCGGCGTCGGCAGGGCCGGCAGCGGTGCGCTCGGCACCAGCACGCCGTTGTCGCCCAGCATGCGGTTGAAGCCGGCCAGGCCGGTGGTCATCTCCAGGCTCAGCTCCAGCTGGCCGGCCGAAGCGTGCAGCGGGGTGACGTTGCGCACCACCGGCACCTCACGCAGGCCGGCAGCCAGGCGCAGGTAGTCGTCGGCACTGTTGATGCCGGTGACCACCACCCGATAGGTGCCGGCCTGGCCGACGGCCGCGCCGGCCTTGGCATAGCGCTTGACCAGCGCATCGGCGGCACCATCGGCACCGGCGGCCATCGCGCGCATGGCGTTGGCGTCCTTGCTGGTCCACTTGTTCAGCTCACGGCCGTTGTCGACGAACACCCAGTCCGCCTGCCAGCCGCCATTGGCGCGGTACAGCTTGCCGATCAGCTGCATCGGCGGAGAGTAGCGCGAAGAGGCACGGGCCACGGCGGCACTGTCCTGGCGCCAGATGGCACTGGCCAGCGCCTGTTCGGCGGCACCACCGCTGGGCAGGCCCAGCTTGTAGCCGCGCTCGATGGCGCGGTTCAGCAACGGGCGGGCGGCGTTGGCCTGCTGCACGCTGACCAGGCGCGGACCGCTGCCGTCATCGACGGCCAGCCACAGCACCGGCTTCGGTCGGGGCTGCGGCCACAGCGGCAGGCCCAGCGCCGACACCAGCGAATCGACATCGTCCTCGCGGAAGCGGGCCACCAGCAGGGTGCGGAAGCTGGGGGCGCCACTGGCGCTCACGCTCTGGTCCTGCTTGTAGTCGTAGCTGGCCACGTAATCCTTGGCATTGCGCAGCGCCTGCGCCACGCCAGGGCGCGACATCACGCTGCGATCGCCGGACAACTTGCCCAGTACAACGCTCAAGGCGCGGGCCAGGGCGCCGTTGCGGTCGGCTTCGGCCTGGCTGTTGACGGGCACTTCGGCCTCGTACGCGCCAGTGGCGGTGGCAACATCACCCTCGGTGCGCAGGCCGCTCTGGGCCATCGTGGCCACCGGCAGGCTCAGCGCAAGGAGCAGGGTCAGAATCAGGCTGCGGCGCATCAGGACATCCATTGGCTCGACGTATCCGGGGGAATTGTTGCCCGAATACGGCCTTTGCGCCAATGCGGCCTGTTAAAATCGCCCGTTCAACCCCTGCCAGCGCCGACGCCCGTGACCAACACCCCGTCTTCCGCCCCCTCCCCCCTCACCTACCGTGACGCGGGTGTCGACATCGACGCCGGCAACGAACTGGTCGAGCGGATCAAGCCCCTGGTCAAGCGCAGCTTCCGCCCGGAAGTGATGGGCGGCCTGGGCGGCTTCGGCGCCCTGTTCGACCTGTCCAACAAGTACCGCGAGCCGGTGCTGGTGTCGGGTACCGACGGCGTGGGCACCAAGCTGAAGCTGGCCCACCAGCTGGACCGCCACGATACGATCGGCATCGACCTGGTCGCGATGTGCGTGAACGACGTGCTGGTGCAGGGTGCCGAGCCGCTGTTCTTCCTGGACTACTTCGCCACCGGCAAGCTGGACATCGACACCGCCGCAGCGGTCGTGGGTGGCATCGCCAACGGCTGCACCGAGGCCGGCTGCGCGCTGATCGGCGGCGAAACCGCTGAAATGCCCGACATGTATGCCCCGGGCGAGTACGACCTGGCCGGCTTCACCGTCGCCGCGGTCGAGAAGAGCGAGCTGAAGGATGGCGCCAGCGTGGCTGCCGGCGACGTGCTGATCGGCATCGCTTCGTCCGGCCCGCATTCCAACGGCTACTCGCTGGTGCGCCGCATCTACGACCGCGCCGGCCGCCCGGCCGAGCTGGAGCTGGAAGGCGGCGTGAAGCTGGTCGATGCGCTGATGGCGCCGACCCGCCTGTACGTGAAGCCGATCCTGTCGCTGCTGAAGTCGCACGGCGCGGCCATCCACGGCATGGCCCACATCACCGGTGGCGGCCTGACCGAGAACATCATCCGCGTGGTGCCCGACGGCCTCGGCCTGGACATCCAGGCCTCGTCCTGGACCCTGCCGCCGGTGTTCCAGTGGCTGCAGAAGGAAGGCGCGGTCGCCGACAGCGAGATGTGGCGCACCTTCAACTGCGGTATCGGCTTCGTGCTGATCGTGGCGCCGGACCAGGTGGCCGCGGTATCCGATGCGGTCAAGGCGCAGGGCCTGGAGCACTGGACCATCGGCCAGGTGGTCACTGCCGAAGGCGCCGAGCGCGTCCACATCGCCTGATCCCGACAACCCAGGAGCCCGCATGGACGCAACGCCCCCCTTGTCGCCCGCCCCCGTGCCGCCGCCGCTGGCGACGGTACCGGTGTTCAACGCGCAGGATGCCGACCACCTGCGCATGCTGGCCATCGCGCACTACGTGGTCGGCGGCCTGATCGTGCTGTTCTCGCTGATCTTCATCATCCACATCGTGCTGGGCATCACCGCGCTCACCGGCAACCTGCCGATGAATTCCGGCGGCCAGCCGTCGTCGCCGGCCGAACAGCGCCTGTTCGGCTGGATGTTCACCCTCATCGGTTGCGTCGCCGTATTCGGTGGCGTCAGCCTGGGCGCGTTCGTCGCCTATGCCGGCCGCTGCCTGGCCCAGAGACGCCGCTACCTGCTGTGCCTGATCGCGGCCGGCCTGGCCTGCCTGTTCACCCCCATCGGCACGGTGCTGGGGGTGTTCAGCCTGATCACCCTGCTGCGCCCGCAGGTGAAGGCCGCCTTCGACCTTCCCGCCACGCCCGCATGACCGCCTCCGGCAATCCGCCGCCGCTGCCGCATCAGACCCTGGCGCAGCTGCAGCTGACCAGCCATCTGCAGACGCTGAAAGTGCTGTTCTACGCGTTGGCCGGCTTCCATTGGTTCGCCACAGTGGCGTTCCTTGGCCTCAGCGGATGGGTGGCCCACTCGCGCGGACTGGACGATGCCTGGATGCTGACCACGGTCTATGCGTCCATCGCCGTGCTGGCGGCCGTGCTGGGGTTCGTGCAGTTGTATACCGCGCGCCAGCTGTCACATCGCACCGGGCTGGCCTGGTGCCGGCGCGCGGCGTGGCTGGGCGTACTGGCCGGCCCGCTGGGCATGGCCTTGGCCGCCTATGCCTGGGTGTTCCTGTCCAAACCTGACATGGCCGCGCTGTTCGACCGCGGCGACCACCTCAGTGTCTGAACCTGCCGGCAGACGCCCCGTCCTTTCCTGATCGATTTCCCATGTCCGCGCCTGCCCTCCCGACGTCCGCTTCGCCCACCACCCACCGTTTCTCGGGCCCCAAGAAGCTGGCCTTTGCCGCCGTGCTGGCGGTGTTCGCAATCAGCTGGGTCCACCCGCTGTGGCCTACCGAACAGGCCCTGCACAGCACCCTGACCGCGATCGGGCTGGCCGCGCTGCTGTGGGTCGACCGTCGCGGCGGCTGGCTGGGCAACGGTGCCTTCATCGCGATCTGCGGCTTCATCGCCCTGCACTGCGTGGCCGCGCGCTGGCTGTATTCCAACGTGCCCTACGACGCCTGGGCGCAGACGCTGAGCGGCTGGTCGCCGAATGCGGCCTTCGGCTGGCAGCGCAACCATTTCGATCGCCTCATCCACTTCCTGTTCGGGGTCTGCTTCACTCCTGCGCTGCTGCAGCTTGCCCGTCATGCGTGGCCGGCGCTGCGCTTGGGCCAGGCCTTCACCCTGGCGGTGATGACGGTGATGTGTGCCAGCCTGGTCTACGAATGGTTCGAGTGGGCCATCGCGCTGGCGCTGTCACCGGATGCTGCCGAGGCCTACAACGGGCAGCAGGGCGACATGTGGGACGCGCACGCCGACATGCTGATGGCCACCCTCGGCAGCCTGCTGATCTGGCCGCTGATCCGCCGGAGCGCCCAGCAGTGACCGCGACCACCCGCATTGCCGTGCTCGCCTCCGGCCGCGGCAGCAACCTGCAGGCCATCCTCGATGCCATTGCCGACGGCCGACTGCCCGCCGAGGTGGTCGGCGTGTTTTCCGACCGCCCCGCCGCAGAGGCCCTGCAGCGCGTCGCACCGAACCTGCGCTGGGCGCATGCACCGAAGTCCTTCAGCGACCGCGCCAGCTACGAGCAGGCGCTCGGCGATGCGCTGGCCGCAGTACAACCGGACTGGATCGTCTGCGCCGGCTACATGCGCATCCTCGGCGCGGCCTTCGTACAGCGCTTCAATGGCCGGCTGGTCAACATCCATCCATCGCTGCTGCCGCTGCACAAGGGCCTGGACACCCACGCACGGGCGCTGCAGGCGGGCGACGCCGAGCACGGTGCCAGCGTGCATCTGGTCGTGCCCGAGCTGGATGCGGGCGCCGTGCTGGCGCAGGTGCGGGTGCCGGTGCTGCCCGGCGATGACGCCGACAGCCTGGCCGCGCGCGTGCTGGCGGTGGAGCATCCGCTGCTGATCGCCACCCTGCAGCTGTTGTGCGCCGGCCGCCTGGCTGAACGGGAGGGCCAGCCGCAACTGGACGGTCACCCCCTGTTTAGCCCGTTGGCCCTAGATTCCGCCGGGAACCTGAACCGGTAGTCCCCATGCACACGCCCCGCTGACTGCGGGGCTGGCATCCTGCCCCCTCCTGCGGTCCCTGTCCTCCATGAAGACCACGACCCTGCTGTCCACTCCATTGCTGTTGTCGCTTGCCGTGTTCCCCGGCGTGGGCTGGGGCCAGGCGCAGGCGCCCGCCCCCCCGCCGGCACCGGTGCCCGCAGCGCAGCCGCCAGCCGATGCGCCGGCCGTACCGATGCCACCGGCACTGGCCTGGGAGCCACCGCCGCTGCAACCGTTCAGCGCCACCTACCAGGCCTTCTACAAGGGCAAGGAAGCGGGCGATGCCAGCATGCAGGTCACCCACACCGGCGGCAGCCAGTGGCGGGTGGACATGCAGGTGGTCGGCCGCCGCGGCTTTGCCAGCGTGCTGGGCCTGAACATCGAACAGAGCACAGTGTTCGAGGAGCGCAGCGGCGTGTATGCGCCGCTCAGCCAGAGCACGGTGCGCAAGGGCCTGTTCCTGGGCAAGAAGGCGGTCGGCACCTACAACTGGCAGGCCGGCACCGCGCAATGGACCGGTGACGTCAAGAAGGAACGCGCGCAACCGATCCCGCTGCAGGCAGGCGACCAGAGCGCGCTGCTGATCAACCTGGCGATCATGCGCGATGCGCGTCCAGGCGCCTCCATGCATTACCGCTACGTGGACATGGGCAAGGTCCGCGAACACGACTACCAGGCCGCGCCGCAGACCGAGAACGTCGAGGTCGGCGACCTGTCCTACAACGCACTGCGGGTCTACCGGACCAACGGTGGCAGAAACGAAACCATTCTCTGGATCGCCAACGGTGTCCCCACCCCGGTGCGCATCCTGCAACGCGAAGACGGCGAAGACCGCGTCGATCTGCGCCTGATCGAATACCAAGGAGTCTGAGCATGAATACCCTGACCCGCCCCCTCACCTGGATCGCAGCCGCTGCCCTGACCGTGGCCAGCCTGCCGGCCATGGCGCTGGAACCGTTCAAGGCCGATTACCTGGCCAGCTACATGGGCATGCAGGCCAACGGCACCATGACCCTGGCCAGCGAAGGCAGCAACAAGTGGCGCTACAGCCTGCAGGTGAAGAACCAGCTGGCCGACCTCAGCCAGAGCACGGTGTTCGAGGAAGTGCGTGGCCAGCTGCGCCCGCTCAGCAGCCAGGACCGTTCGGCGCTGCTGGTGAAGAAGCGCAACGTGCAGGCCAACTACAACTGGACCAGCAACCAGGCCACCTGGACCGGTGACATCAAGCCGGATCGCGCTGGCCCGATTGCGCTGAAAGCCGGTGACATGGACGCGCTGCTGATCAACCTGGCGATCGCCCGTGACCTGGCGGCGGGCAAGCCGCTGACCTATCGCATGGTCGACGAAGGCCGCATCAAGAACATGACGTACCGTGTGATCGGCAAGGAATCGATCACCGTGGGCGGCAAGAGCTACGAGGCCACCAAGGTCTCGCGCGCCGACGGCAACAAGGAGCTGATCGCCTGGATCGTGCCGGAATTCCCGGTGCCGGCGCGCATGCTGCAGCGTGAGAGCGGCCGCGATGCGCTGGACCTGACCATCAAGGCGATGAACTGACGCGCGAACCGGTAGTGCCGGCCACTGCCCGGCATTCTCGCGATGCTCCACGAGGTTGATGGGGTTGCCGGCCAGCGGCCGGCACTACCGAAAAGAAAACGCCCGCTTTCGCGGGCGTTTTCTTATTTCTTCGCTTCAGCCGGTTTCTGTTCCTCGGCCGGCTTGAACTCGGTCCGGCAGTCCACGCGGATCTGCTCACCGGTGCTGCGCCAGACGAAGGTGCGGCAATGACGGTTGCCGTCCTGGCTGTCGTTCACTGCGACCGCATAGAACGACTCGATGATTTCATCACGCGAGACCGTGCCATCGCCGTTCCAGTCCATGTCCTTCTGCTCGATGCCCTGGGTGATGGCGATGTTGGCGTACCAGGCATAGCCCAGCCACGCCAGCACGATCAGCACCAGGGCCAGCAGCGCCTTGCGACGCGGGCTGAACTTGCCGCGCAGGATCATGGCACGCGCCGGATGGTGGCACCGAGCGAAGACAGCTTCTCTTCGATGTTCTCGTAGCCACGATCAAGGTGGTAGATGCGGTCGATGGTGGTATCGCCGCTGGCCATCAGGCCGGCCAGGATCAGCGATGCCGAGGCGCGCAGGTCGGTGGCCATCACCGGCGCGCCGCTCAGGTGCTCGTTGCCACGCACGATGGCGGTATGCCCTTCGACCTGGATATCCGCGCCCAGGCGCAGCAGTTCGTTGACGTGCATGAAACGGTTCTCGAAGATCGTTTCGTTGATCACGCCCACGCCGTCGGCCACGCAGTTGAGCGCCATGAACTGCGCCTGCATGTCGGTCGGGAATGCCGGGTACGGCGCGGTGGTCAGGTTGACCGCCTTCGGCCGCTTGCCCTGCATGTCCAGGGTGATGGTGTCTTCGGTGGTCTCGATCTTCGCACCGGCTTCGACCAGCTTGGACAGCACCGCGTCCATGGTGTTCGGGCGCGC
This sequence comes from Stenotrophomonas sp. STK17_22, assembly GCF_051983905.1. Classification (NCBI taxonomy): domain Bacteria; kingdom Pseudomonadati; phylum Pseudomonadota; class Gammaproteobacteria; order Lysobacterales; family Lysobacteraceae; genus Stenotrophomonas; species Stenotrophomonas sp. STK17_22. Next base: position 1,123,745 of record NZ_CP197010.1, on the reverse strand, counting down.
ACGGTTGACCGTGACCTTGCCACCGGTCATCGCTGCGGCCACCAGGAAGGTGCCGGTCTCGATACGGTCGGGCAGCACTTCGTGGCGGCCACCGGACAGGCGCTCGACGCCTTCGATCACCAGGCGAGCAGTGCCCAGGCCTTCGATTTTCGCGCCCAGCGCGATCAGGCAGTGCGCCAGATCGGTCACTTCCGGTTCCATCGCGCAGTTGTCGAGGATGGTGGTGCCTTCGGCCAGCACCGCGCCCATCAGCACGTTCTCGGTGCCGGTGACGCTGACCATGTCGAAGGTGAAGTGCCCCCCCTTCAGCCGCTTGGCGGTGGCCTTGATGAAGCCGTTCTCGACCACGATCTCGGCACCCAGCGCCTGCAGGCCCTTGATGTGCTGGTCGACCGGACGCGAACCGATCGCGCAGCCGCCCGGCAGCGATACTTCGGCCGCGCCGAAGCGGGCCAGCAGCGGGCCCAGCACCAGGATCGAGGCGCGCATGGTCTTGACCAGCTCATACGGTGCCACGTGCTGGTTGACCGAACGCGGGTCGACCACGATCGCGCTGCCGCGCGACAGCGTGCCCTGGTCGATGGTCACTTTCGCGCCCAGTTCGCCCAGCAGCTTCACCGTGGTGACCACGTCGTGCAGGTGCGGCACGTTGGTGATCTCCACCGGCGCATCGGCCAGCAGGGTCGCGCAGAGAATGGGGAGGACGGCGTTCTTGGCGCCGGAGATGCTCACTTCACCGTGCAGCGCAGCGCCGCCGGTCACAACGATCTTGGCCATGTATTCGGGATCTTCTGCGGTTCAGCCGGCTTCGGCCGGGGTCACGGTTTTCAGCGCCAGCGCGTGGATCGCGCCGCCCATCAGGTCGCCCAGCGTGGCATACACCATGCGGTGGCGGGCCAGCGGCATCTTGCCGGCGAAGGCCTCGCAGACCACGGTCGCTTCGAAATGCACGCCATCGTCGCCCTGCACGTCGGCGCGGGCGCCGGGCAGGCCGGTTTCGATCAGATTGCGGATGGTGTCGGCGTCCAACGGGCTTTCCTAATAAAATGTGCCTCCATTCTACTTCCGCTGCGTGGCGTCCGCATGGCCGAATCCCTGTTGCCCCCCCGTTCCGTCGACCCTGCCGGCCTGGTCGCCAGCGGCCGCCGCGTCTTCGAGATCGAGCGGCAGGCGCTGGACGCCGTGGCCGACCGCCTTGGCGAGGCGTTCCAGCAGGCCTGCCAGGCGATCCTGGCCAGCCGCGGCCGGGTGGTCGCCACCGGCATGGGCAAGTCCGGGCACATCGCCCGCAAGATCGCCGCCACCCTGGCGTCCACCGGTACGCCGGCGTTCTACGTGCACCCGGGTGAAGCCGGCCACGGCGACCTGGGCATGATCACCGAGGACGACGTGGTGCTGGCCCTGTCCTATTCGGGCGAGTCAGACGAGGTGCTGATGCTGCTGCCGGTGCTCAAGCGCCAGGGCAACGTGCTGATTTCCATGACCGGGCGCCCACAGTCCAGCCTAGCCACCGCCGCCGACATCCACCTGGACGTGAGCGTGCCGGCCGAGGCCTGTCCGCTGGCGCTGGCGCCGACCTCCAGCACCACCGCCTCGCTGGCGATGGGCGACGCGCTGGCGGTGGCCCTGCTCGATGCGCGCGGCTTCACCGCCGACGATTTCGCCCGTTCACACCCGGCCGGCAGCCTCGGCCGCCGCCTGCTGCTGCACATCACCGACGTGATGCACACCGGCGACGACCTGCCCAGCGTGGGCGCCGACGCCAGTCTCAGTGAAGCGCTGATGGAGATGAGCCGCAAACGGCTGGGCATGACCGCCGTGGTCGATGCCGGCGGCGTGCTGATCGGCCTGTTCACCGACGGCGACCTGCGCCGCGCGCTGGACAGCGCGCTGGACGTGCGCACCGCGAAGATCGCCGATGTGATGACGCGCAACCCACGCACCATCGGCGCCGACCAGCTGGCGGTGGAGGCGGCCCGGCTGATGGAGACCCACAAGATCACCGGCCTGATCGTGGTCGATGGCCAGGGCCGTGCGGTCGGCGCCCTGAACATTCATGACCTGTTGCGGGCCCGGGTGGTTTAACCGACAGTCCGTAGACCCCATTCAGTCTGTACTGCCCCACCCGAACCCACCGAGCCTGCCGCCCTGATGCCCTGGTCCCCCTTGCCCGCCTTCCCTGCCCACCTGCATGCCGCCGCGGCCCGTATCCGCCTGGCCTGCTTCGACGTGGACGGCACCCTCACCGACGGTCGGCTGTACTACGACAAGGACGGCAACGAGAGCAAGGCGTACTTCGTGCAGGATGGCCTGGGCCTGAAACTGCTGCAGCAGCACGGCATCCATCCCGTGCTGATCACCGCGCGCAACAGCCAGTCCGCGCTCAAGCGCGGCGCCGACCTCGGCATCGACACCCAGATCGCCGTAGGCGACAAGCTGGCCAGCGTGCAGGCGCTGTGCGCGCAGCATGGCATCGGCCTGGAACAGGTGGCCTTCATGGGCGATGACCTGCCGGACCTGGCGCCGCTGGGCGCGGTCGGCCTGGCGGTGGCACCGGCCAACGCCCATCCGTGGATCGCCGAGCGCGTGCACTGGCAGACCCGTGCCAATGGCGGGTGTGGCGCCGCGCGCGAGCTGTGCGACATCCTGCTGGCCGCGCAGGGGCATGTGGACGCCGTACTGGCGAGGTTCGGCGCATGAACCTGCCGACCGTGAACTGGCGCACCCTGCTCGGCATCGGCCTGCTGCTGGCCGCCCTGCTGAGCAGCTGGGCGGCGCTGCGCAACCGCGACAAGGGGCCAGCCAGTGGCGGCCAGGAAGTGGGCGTGGATTACATCCTGCACGACTTCCAGATCGTCGCCCTGGATGAGCAAGGCAAGGAATCGACCACGCTGCGCGCACCGTTGCTGGAACGCCAGCGCGGTGACCAGACCATCAACATCGCCACGCCGTTGTTCGAGATGCCGGACAAGGATGGCAGGCACTGGACCCTGCGTGCCGAAACCGGCTGGCTCAGCGCCAAGGGCGACGAGATGAAGCTGCGCGGCAACGTCGCCGGCGACAGCCCGGTCGGCCCGGGCACGGTGCCGACCACCTTCCGCACAGACCATCTGGACGTGTTCCCGAAGGAAAACCGCGCCCGCACCGACGCCCTGGTGACCATGACCCGCCCGGGCATGGAACAGTCCGGTGTCGGCTTCGAAGTGGATTCGAAGAACAACACGTATCATTTCCTCAGCCAGTCCAAGGGCCGCTACACGCCCAAACGCTGATTCCGCCGCCAGCCTGCGACGTCTCCGGACAGGCGCAAGGCCGGCAGCCCCACCCGCCCGCCCCCGGTCCACCCGGGAGGCCCCCACCGGTAGAACGGACCCCGATGAAGATTCCCTTTGCCGCCGTACTCGCGCTTGGTCTTCTTGTCCCCAGCGCCGCCTTCGCCAAGTCCACCGACCGCAACGAAGACATGCACATCGATTCCGGCGCCCAGTCGGGCACGCTCACCGGCGACGGCAAGACCGTGCTGTCGCAGGGCGTGATCATCACCCAGGGCACGCTGGACCTGCGCTCGTCCGAGGCCGAGATCTACCTCAAGGACGGCGAAGCGGTGCGTGTGGTGTTCACCGGCAAGCAGGCCAAGATGAAGCAGCAGCTCGATGATGGCACCTGGATGGACGCGCTGGCCGATCGCATCGACTACGACATCAAGACCGAGATCATCACCCTGACCGGCAACTATAAGGTCACCAGCGCGCGCGGCACCAATGCCGGCCAGCGCATGATCTACAACACCCGCACCGGCGAAATGAACTCCGGTGGTGACGGCAGCCGCGTGCGCACCGTCATCCCGCCGAAGAACAAGACCCCGGCCGCACCTGCGGCACAGCCCAAGGCCACCACGCCGGCACAGCCGGCCGGGAGCAGGAAGTAATGCTCGTCGCCAAGGGCCTGCGCAAGAAGTACAAGCAACGCGAAGTCGTCAAGGACTTCGGGCTGACCCTCGACGCCGGTGAAGTGGTCGGCCTGCTCGGCCCCAACGGCGCCGGCAAGACCACCTGCTTCTACATGATCGTCGGCCTGGTTGCCGCCGATGCTGGCAGCATCGTGCTCGACGGCAAGGACATCACCGGCGACCCGATGTATACCCGGGCCAAGCAGGGCGTGGGTTACCTGCCGCAGGAGCCGTCGGTGTTCCGCAAGCTGACCGTGGCCGACAACATCCGCCTGGTGCTGGAGCTGCGCGAGGGCCTGGATTCGGCTGGCCGCGAGCGTGAATTGAACAGCCTGCTCGACGAACTGCAGCTGGGCCACGTCGCCGACCAGCTCGGCGCCAGCCTGTCCGGTGGCGAACGTCGCCGCTGCGAGATCGCCCGTGCCCTGGCCGCGCAGCCGCGCCTGATCCTGCTCGACGAACCGTTCGCCGGCGTCGACCCGATTTCCGTCGGCGAGATCCAGCGCATCGTCACTCATCTCAAGCAGCGTGGCATCGGCGTGCTGATCACCGACCACAACGTGCGCGAGACCTTGGGAATCTGCGACCGCGCGTATATTCTCGCTGAGGGCAGCGTGCTGGCCCAGGGCTCGCCGGAAGCGATCCTGGACAATGCCGACGTGCGTCGCGTCTACCTCGGGGATTCCTTCAAGCTGTGACGGCAAGCGCCGGGTCCCTCTCCTTCCTTTCGGCACAGGCATGAAGACTCGGCTGCAGACATCGTTGGGACAGCAACTGGTGCTCACGCCCCAGTTGCAGCAGGCGATCAAGCTGCTGCAGATGTCCACCACCGAGCTGGAGCTGGAGATCGCCCAGGCGGTGGAAAGCAATCCGCTGCTGGACTGGGCCGACAGCAGTGACAGCAGCAGCGCCAGCAACGAAGGCAGCGATGGCAACGACGGTGACGCCCCGGCAGAACGTACCGATGCCGGTGACGACTGGGCACCGGCCGAACTGGACTGGAGCGCGGCCGGCAGCGGCGGCAGCTTCGACGATGACGACGACACCGGCAGCGCCGCCGAGCGCGTAGCCGAAACCGAAACACTGGCCGACCATCTGCTGTGGCAGCTGCATCTGTCGCATTTGTCCTCGCGTGATCGCAGTATCGGTGCCGCACTGATCGATGCGCTGGACGACGACGGTTACCTGCGCGAGCCGCTGGCCACCATCGCCGAAACCCTGTTGCCGGCGATCCACGCCGACGAGGACGAGATCCTCGCCGTGCTGCATCGCATCCAGCGTTTCGATCCGGTCGGTGTGGCTGCACGCACGCTGGGCGAATGCCTGCTGCTGCAGCTGGATGTGCTGGCCGGTGACACGCCCGGCCTGGTGCTGGCGCGACAGATTGCCGCAGGCCCGCTGGAACGGCTGCCGCGCAGCGGCGTCGCCGGGCTGGCCCATGAACTGAAACAGCCCCTGGACGAGGTCGAGACCGCAGTCACCCTGCTGCGCTCGCTGGACCCGCGCCCGGGCACGCAGATCGCACCGCTGTCGCAGGACACCTACGTGGTGCCGGATGTGGTGGTGTGGCGGCAGAACGGCGTATGGCGCGCAGCGCTGGCCGCGCATGCCGGGCCGAAGGTGGTGATCCACCGCGGCTACGAACAGCTGATCCGACGTTGTGGCGACGCCGATGCCGGCTACCTGCGTGCCCAGCTGCAGGAAGCGCGCTGGCTGCTGAAAGGGCTGCAGCAGCGTGGCGAAACCCTGCTGCGGGTGGTACGCAGCCTGATCCTGCAGCAGGCCAGCTTCCTCGAATTCGGCGAGCAGGCGCTGCGTCCACTGACCCTGCGCGAGATCGCCACCGAGCTCGGCCTGCACGAATCCACGGTCTCGCGTGCGATCGCCCGCAAGCACGTGCGTACCCCGCGCGGCACCCTGCCGCTGCGCGCCTTCTTCGCCTCGGGCATCGATACCGAGGGCGGTGGCGAGGCGTCCAGCACGGCCATCCAGGCGATGATCCGGCGCCTGATCGACGACGAGAACCCGCGCAAGCCGCTTTCTGACGCCAAGCTGGCTGACCTGCTCAAATCGTCGGGAATTCCAGTAGCGCGACGCACCGTGGCGAAGTATCGTGAAGCCATGAACATTTCCGCCTCGCACGAAAGGGTCAGAATCGCTTGACGCGCCGCCGCGCCCGGCGGAGAGGTTCATTGGCACATCCGAACACAGGAGAAACCCGATGCGCATCGAAACGTTTGGCAAAGATGTCGAAGTCACCCCGGCCCTGCAGTCCTATGTAGAGGAGAAGCTGGCCCGGATCGGCAAACACTTCGACCAGCACTGCGAAGCGCGGGTGACCCTCAAGCTGCAGAAGACCGAACACCACGTCGACGCCAGCCTCAACATTCCCGGCCAGACCCTGCACGCCGAGGCCAATGCCCAGACCATGTATGCCGCGATCGACCTGCTTGCGGACAAGCTTGACCGTCTGGTGATCAAGCACAAGGAGAAAAAACAGCAGCACGCACCGCTGCCGGTGGGCGACAATGGTGGCTGATCGCCACCGTTCCCCGCAGACATGCCCCTGACTGACCTCCTGGCGGCCGTGCAGACCCAGCTCTGCACGGCCACCGACCGCGACAGAGTCCTGCAGGCCGCCGCCGGGTTGCTGGCCTGCCGCCAGGCCAACGCCGAACAGATCTATCTGAACCTGTGCCAGCGCGAAGCGCTGGGCAGCACCGCGATCGGTCACGGCATCGCCATTCCCCACGGCCGCGCGCCAACCCTGGACCGCCCCCGCGGCGCCCTGCTGCGGTTGGCCACCCCGGTCGACTTCGGTGGCGACGAGCCGGTGGACCTGGTGTTCGCCATGGCCGTCCCCGCCCACTACACCCACCAGCACCTGATGCTGCTGTCCGAGCTGGCCGAGCTGTTTTCGGCGCCCGACATCCGCCAGGCCCTGCGCGAAGCGGGCGATGCCCGGGCGCTGCGCGAGGCGCTGGACATGACCCCACCTGCGAGTGCCGCATGAATACCAGCATCACCGCCCGTGAACTGTTCGAACAGCAGCGCGAGCGGCTGGGGCTGCGCTGGGCTGCCGGCAAGTCCGGCGAGAAGCGCGAGCTGGAGGCCGGCAACACGGTCTCGCGGCGTCCATCGCTGGCTGGTTATCTCAATGCGATCTACCCCAACAAGGTGCAGATCCTGGGCACCGAGGAACTGTCCTGGCTGGATGCGCTGGAACCGCGCCAGCGCTGGGAGACCATCGAAAAGATCATGCAGTCGCACCCGCTGGCGCTGGTGCTGACCCGCAACCAGGCCTGCCCGGAAGACCTGCGCGCCGCTGCTGACGAATCCGGCACGCCGCTGTGGCTGTCGCCCAAGCGCGGCCACGAACTGCTCAACCATCTGTCCTACCACCTGGCGCGCACGCTGGCGCCGCGGGTGATCCTGCATGGCGTGTTCATGGAGATCTACTCCATCGGCGTGCTGATCACCGGTGAGGCCGGATCGGGCAAGAGCGAGCTGGCGCTGGAGCTGCTCAGCCGCGGCCACCGCCTGGTTGCCGACGATGCCCCCGAATTCACCCAGATCGCGCCCGACGTGCTCGATGGCACCTGCCCCGAACTGCTGCAGGACCTGCTGGAAGTGCGCGGCCTGGGCGTGCTGAACGTGCGCGAGATGTTCGGCGACACGGCTGTAAAGAAGAACAAGTACCTTCGGCTGATCGTCCACCTGACCAAGCCGATGACCGAACCCACCCCGCATGGCTACGAGCGCCTGACCGGCGACTCGGGCACCCGCCATGTGCTGGACCTGGATGTACCGCTGATCACCCTGCCGGTGATGCCCGGCCGCAACCTGGCCGTGCTGACCGAGGCCGCGACCCGCCTGCACATCCTGCGCACCAAGGGCATCGACCCGGCGGCCATGTTCATCGCCCGCCACAGCAACCTGCTGGAACGGCGAACACCCTGATTCCCCTGTCCTTCGAAGAGCCTGTCCATGAGCACCGTCACCCCCTCCGCCCCGACCCTGATCATCGTCAGCGGCCTGTCCGGCTCGGGTAAATCCGTCGCCCTGAAGACCTTCGAGGACCAGGACTACTACTGCTCGGACAACCTGCCGATCAATCTGCTGCCCGACTTCGTGCGCAGCCTGCTGGCCAACCACGACGGCAGCGCACCACGCCGCCTGGCCGTAGGCATCGACGTGCGCGGCCAGGCCGACCTGAGCCAGCTGGGCGACTGGCGGCAGCTGGCCACCGATGCCGGCGTGGAAGTGAAGGTGCTGTTCTTCGAGGCCAGCGACGAGGCCGTGCTCAAACGCTACGCCGACACCCGCCGCCGCCATCCACTGAGCCAGCTGGGCCTGTCGCTGCCCGAAGCGATCGCGCGTGAGCGTGAATTGACCGCACCGCTGCGCCGCGAGGCCGATGCGGTGATCGATACCAGCAATCTCAACGTGCATCAGCTGCGGCGGCGGATCATCACCGAGTTCACGATGGACCATGCCACCGGCCTGTCGCTGCTGTTCGAATCGTTCGCCTACAAGCGCGGCGTGCCGGCCGAGGCTGACTTCGTGTTCGATGCGCGGGTGCTGCCCAACCCACACTGGGACCCGGATCTGCGTGCGCTGAGTGGCCGCGAACCGGGCGTGCGCGACTACCTGGAAGCGCAGCCGGACGTGCAGCGCTACCTGACCCAGCTGATGGATTTCCTCGATACCTGGCTGCCGAAGCTGGGGGATGGCACCCGCAGCTATGTGACCGTGGCCTTCGGCTGCACCGGCGGCAAGCACCGTTCGGTGTTCCTGGCCGAGCGCCTGGCCCGGCATGCCCGCGAGATGGGCTGGGAAGACGTGGCGACCTACCACCGCGAACAGGATTGAGGGATGCGGCCGGGCTGCGCCCGGCACCCGCAGAGGCCACGTCAACGGCAAGAGCGGGATTACGTGGGATGGCGGGGCGGTGTGCTGTTGGTAGGTGTCGACCTTGGTCGACACGGTAGATCCACGCCATGCGTGGATGAATCCCGGTCAGGCACCGAAAAACGGATGGGGTCGGATCCTTTTCCAACGGAAATGGGCTCCGGCCCGAGCAACACTGAATACGGGACACAGTGCCCCTCATCTGCTGCTATCGCCAATTCACCTTGACCTGTTAACGTGCAGTAATGACCTGTGGCATTCTCCTCGTAACACATCCCGGGGTCGGGACCGCCCTGCTAGACGTGGCGACCCGGCTCCTGCGGCAATTGCCGCTGAAAACCGAAGCTTTCGAAGTACCGTTCGACGCAGACCTGGACGCCCTGCTCCCGCTCGCCTCGGCCGCTCTGCGGCGGGTCGACAATGGTGAAGGCGTGCTGATCCTGACCGACCTGTACGGCGCCAGCCCCGCCAACCTTGCCGGGCAGCTGGCCCGGCTGGGGACCCCGGTTCGCCGGGTGTCGGCGCTGAGCCTGCCGATGTTGCTGCGGGTGATGAATTATCCGGAACAGGGACTGGATCAACTGCCCGCCACAGCCGCGGCGGGTACCCGTAATGGAGCGATAGTCGACGATGCTTGAACGAGAACTCACCGTGAGCAACCGCCTGGGCCTGCACGCCCGGGCCACCGCCAAGCTGGTGCAGACCCTGGCGCCGTTCCGCTGCAACGTGACCATGGCCGCCAAGGGCCGTGAGATCAACGCCAAGAGCATCATGGGCGTGATGCTGCTGGCCGCCGGCCAGGGCACCCCGGTCACGGTGCGCATCAACGGCGAGGACGAAGCCGCCGCGATGGAAGCGGTGGTCGGCCTGTTCGAACGCCGCTTCGACGAGGACAGCTGAGCGTGCCACGCGCGCGCGCCGGCCAGGTCCCTTCCGGCCAGCGGCCGGTACAGCTGCTGGCCGGGCACGGTGCTGCCCGTGGCGCAGCGATGGGCCGGGCGCGGGTGCGCCTGCCACATGCGCTGGAAGTGGCCGAGCAGCGCGTCGCCGCCCATCAGGTCGAGGCCGAGCTGGCCCGCCTGCACCGCGCGGTGGATGCCGCGCGCACCGAAATGCACGAACTGCGACAGCGCCTGCATGGCGCCCTGAACCAGGAAGTGGGCGAGTTCCTCGACCTGCATGCCCTGCTGCTGGACGACCCCGAGCTGTTGTTCGGGCTGGACGAACTGATCCGCAGCGGCCCCTACAGCGCCGGCTATGCGTTGCGCCTGCAGCGTGACCGCCTGGCCAAGGTCTTCGATGGCATGGACGATGCCTATCTGAAGAGCCGCATGGACGACCTCGACCATGTGATCGGCCGCATCCACGCCTTCCTGCAGCCCGAACGCCCGGAGGTGATGAAAGGCCTGGCCGGTGAAATCCTGGTCTGCGACAACATCGCGCCCTCCGAGCTTGCCCAGTTGCAGGCGCAGGGCGTGGTCGGCATCGTCACCGCCGCCGGCAGCGCGCTGTCGCACAGTGCGATCCTGGCGCGCAGCCTGCACCTGCCCTTGATCGTCAACGTGCCGCAGCTGCTCAGCCGCATCGCCGATGGCGACGTGCTGATCATCGATGGCGCCGACGGCAGCATCACCGCCAACCCGCAGGCCGACAACCTGCGCGACTACCGCGCGCGCCTGAAAGAACATGCGCGCGAGCAGCGCGAGCTCGGCCGCCTGCGCAGCAAACCCAGCCGTACCCGCGACCAGGTCGACATCGCCCTGCTGGCCAATGCCGAATCGCTGGAGGACGTCACCCAGGCGCATGCGCTGGGCGCGCAGGGGCTGGGCCTGTACCGCACCGAATTCCTGTTCCTGCAGCGCAACGAGCTGCCGGACGAAGAAGAACAGTTCCAGACCTACCGCGATGCCGCGTTGGGCATGAGCGGGCGACCGGTCACTATCCGCACGCTCGATCTGGGCGCGGACAAGGCCGACCGCACCGGCCTGACCCTGAGCAACGAAGAAAACCCGGCCCTGGGACTGCGCGGCGTACGCCTGTCGCTGGCACGGCCCAAGGTGGCCGACACCCAGCTGCGCGCGATCCTGCGCGCCTCGGCCTACGGCAAGCTGCGCGTACTGGTGCCGATGGTCAGCACCCGCGAGGAACTGCTGGCGGTGCGCCGACGCATGCTCAAGCTGACCGAGCAGCTGCGCAGCGAAGGCCACATGGTGTCCGACCATGTGCCGCTGGGGGCGATGATCGAGGTGCCCGCTGCGGCGTTGGCGCTGGAGAGCTTCATCGACCTGGTCGACTTCCTGTCGATCGGCACCAACGACCTGGTGCAGTACCTGCTGGCCGCTGACCGCAACAACGAGGCACTGGGCGAGCTGTATTCGCCGCTGCATCCGGCCGTGCTGCGGTTGCTGCAGATGGTGATCGAGACCGGCGCGCGGCATCGCATTCCGGTGGCGGTCTGCGGTGAGATGGCCGGTGATGCACGGATGACTCCGCTGCTGCTGGCGCTGGGCCTGAGCGAATTCAGCCTGCACCCCGGCACACTGCTGGAGGTGCGCCGCGCGATCCGCGAGGCCGACCTGGCCGCGCTGCGCGCGCGCGCACCGAAGCTGCTGGCCGCACGCGACCGTCGCGCGATCGAGCGCTGGCTGGCGCTGGTGGCGGATACGCCCTGAGCGCCAAGGGTAGTGCCGGCCGCTGGCCGGCAACCTCATGGCCTTCGATGGGGCCGCTTGCCGGCCAGCGGCCGGCACTACCACCGCCCGGCGGCTATGCGTTGAAACATCCCCTTGCGATAATGACGCGCTGAACACCCCTGTTGCCGCATCCTTGCCGGGATCGCGGCTTTTCTTATCCCGCGGGAGCTGCGATGGCTGAAGCTGTACGCCACGACAAGACTGCGCGCCAACTGCGGATGCTGTCCGACGCACTGGACAGCGGTCGGCTGGGCCCGGTGCGCCGCCTGGTCAACACCCTGGCCCCGGCCGAGATCGGCAACCTGCTCGAATCGCTGCCGCCGGGCAAGCGCGAGGTGGTCTGGGGCCTGGTCGATCCGGAAGATGACGGTGAGGTGCTGGTCCACGTCGGCGACGACGTGCGCGAGAGCCTGCTCGCCGACATGGACCCGGACGAGATCATCGCCGCGGTCGAAGACCTGGACATCGACGATCTGGCCGACCTGGTCGAAGATCTGCCGGACACGGTCATCGACGAAGTCCTCAAGTCGATGGACCGCGAGAACCGCGAGCGCCTGGAGCAGGTGCTGTCCTACCCCGAGGACAGCGCCGGCCGCCTGATGAACCCGGACGTGGTGACCGTGCGCGCCGACGTCAACGTTGACGTGGTGCTGCGCTACCTGCGCCTGCGTGGCGAACTGCCCGACCACACCGACCACCTGTTCGTGGTCAGCCGGCGCCACCAGTACCTCGGCCGGGTGTCGCTGGCGGCACTGGTGACCCACGAGGACACCACCCCGATCAACCGTCTGATCGACGACGAGCAGCCGGCCATCGACGTCGGCGAGAGCGACCAGGAGGTCGCCCGCCAGTTCTCCGACCATGACTGGATCTCCGCGCCGGTGGTGGACGACAACAACATCCTGATCGGCCGCATCACCATCGATGACGTGGTCGACATCATCCGTGGCCAGGCCGAGCACCAGGCGCTGGGCGCCGCCGGTCTGGACGAGGACGAGGATCTGTTCAGCCCGGTCTGGCGCGCCATGCGCCGGCGCCTGATGTGGCTGTCGGTGAACCTGTGCACCGCCTTCCTGGCCTCCAGCGTGGTCGGCCACTTCGAAGGCACCATCGACAAGCTGGTGGCGCTGGCCGTGCTGATGCCGATCGTGGCAGGCCTGGGCGGCAATGCCGGCACCCAGGTGCTGGCGCTGATGGTGCGCGGCCTGGCACTGGGCCAGGTGGGCGCGTCCAACGCGCGCACGCTGCTGTGGAAGGAGGTGCGGGTCGCCTTGTTGAACGGCGTGATGCTGGGTTCGGTGCTGGGCCTGATCGTACTCGCTTGGTTCCACTCGCCCGGGTTGTCGGCGGTGATCGCCATCGCGCTGACCTGCAACCTGCTGTTCGCCGCGTTGGCCGGCGTGCTGGTGCCACTGACCCTGAAACGCTTCGGCTTCGACCCGGCGCTGGCCAGCGGCATCTTCCTGACCGCCGTGACCGATTCGATGGGCTTCTTCACCTTCCTCGGCCTGGCCACCCTGGTGCTGCTGCACTGACCGCATCAAGGGTCGGATCCGCACCGCGCGGGGCGCTGACCCGATCCCAACTGGAACACCCATGGCAACGACGATCGAAAATTACTTCCAGCCCGGCTGGCGTGACCAGCAGTACACCTGCACGGCCTGCGAATGGAAGGGCAGCTCGCGCGCCATGGTGATGGAGTTGGACGAAGACGCCACCGAGTACGACTGCCCGGTCTGCGAGAACCCACTGCTGGTGGTGCTGCATCCGGATATGGCGCAGGTGCAGGCGGCCGCCGCCGAAGGCAATGCTGAAGCACAGGAGCAGCTGGACATCATCGCCAGCTTCCCGCGCCCGGAGTGACGCAGCGCATGATGCCAGGCTGATCGCGGCGGACTACGATGCAGACGATCCTGCCGCTACGGGAAAGCCCATGGTCCGTTCGCTGTCGCGCTGGCTGCCATTGCTGGCCCTTCTGATGATGAGCGGTTGCACTTCGCTGCCGGACAGCGCGCGTGGCCGCTTCGAAGCACGTGCGGTGAAGGTGGACGGGCACACGGCCTACTACCAGGTGTTCATTCCCGCGGGCCTGCAGGCCCGCAGCCCTGGTGGGCAGACGCCCGCAACCTCCAACGTCCCGGTCATCCTGTTCCTGCACGGTTCGGGCGAGCGCGGCGCCGATGGCATCAAGCAGACCCACGCCGGGCTGGGGCCTTATCTGCGCGAGCATCCCGACTTCCCTGCCCTGGTGGTGTTTCCACAGGTACCGGGCCATGAGGAATGGAGCGGCCGCAACAACCGTGCGGCCGTTGCCGCGCTGGACGCGACGATCGCCGAATTCGGCGCCGACCCGGCACGGCAGTACCTGACCGGCATGTCGATGGGCGGCTACGGCAGCTGGAACATCGCCCTGGACGACCCGCGCCGCTTTGCCGCGATCGTCCCCGTGTGCGGCGCAGTACTTGCACCACGCGCAAAGCGTCCGACCCTGTTCGTCGAGCAGGTCGTCCAGGAAACCGATCCGTATGCCGTGATCGCGCAGCGCCTGCAGCACACGCCGGTCTGGATCTTCCACGGCGCGCTGGACGACGTGGTGCCTCCGGATGACGACCGCAGGCTGCACAGCGCATTCCAGAGCGCCGCTGCACGCGACGTGCGCTACACCGAGTACCCGGAAGGCAATCACAATGCCTGGGACGCTACCTACGCCGACCCGGCAATGTGGGCGTGGCTGTTCGCGCAGAAGCGCTGAACCGCAGTTTCTCGTAGCTGCCAACCTTGGTTGGCACTGACTGCTCTGGTAGTTGCCAACCTTGGTTGGCATTGACTGCTCCGGTAGTTGCCAACCTTGGTTGGCATTGACTGCTCTGGTAGTTGCCAACCTTGGTTGGCACTGGCCTACCTGAAACCAAGCCATTCCCCGATGTTCACTGGAAGCAGGCCCATCCATGCTTGCTCCATGCAGAACACACGTCTCCTGCTCGGTCGTCGCTCCAGCGTCGGCCTCAGCTATATCCTCACCACAGTCGTCCATGACCGCGCACCGCTCTTCACCAACGCCGCAGTGGCCGCCTTGGCAGTGCGCGAATTCCAGCGACTTGATCAGGAAGGCTTCACCCGCTCGATTGCCTACGTGGTCATGCCCGACCACATTCACTGGCTGGTCGAACTGCGCGCCGGGTCACTGGAAACCGTCATGAAGCGTTTCAAGTCGCGCACAGCCCAGCAGGCAAACCGGCTGCTGGGGCGAGTCGGGCGCTTCTGGCAGGCCTGCTATCACGATCATGCGATCCGCTCGGACGAATCGTTGCACCGACATGCGATGTACCTGATGGGAAATCCGATCAGGGCCGGGCTGACGACGCGGTTGGGGCAATATCCCCATGCCTGGTGCGAATGGGAGCTTGGGGCATCATGTGATCTGCCCGATGACATGAGCTCCGGTGGATAGTGCCAACCAAGGTTGGCATCTACCAAAGCGGTGCGCGGACAAGCCGAGCGGTGAGTGTGCCAACCAAGGTTGGCACCCACCACAACAGCAGTACCAACCAAGGTTGGCACCCACCAAAGTGGTCAGCCCAGCAGCGTTTCCAGCACGGCCATGCGTACGGCGACGCCGTTGGCGACCTGGCGCAGCACCCACGACTGCGGGCCGTCGGCCACCTCGTCGGTCACTTCCACGCCGCGGTTGATCGGGCCTGGATGCAGCACCGCGGCATCCTTGCCGGCGCGGGCCAGGCGTTCGTTGGTCAGGCCGTACTGCGCGTGGTACTGCTCCAGCGACGGCACCAGGCCTTCTTCCATGCGCTCGCGCTGCAGGCGCAGCATCATCAGCGCGTCGACGCCTTCCAGCATCGCGTCGAAATCATCACCGACCACGCAGCCCTTCAGGGTCTCGTCGTCCGGCAGCAGCGACTGCGGGCCACACACGCGGATCTCGCCCACGCCGAGCGTGCGCAGCGCATGCAGGTCGGTGCGGGCCACGCGCGAGTGCTTCACGTCGCCGACGATCACCACTTTCATCTTCGAGAAATCCGGGCCCTTGGCCTGGCGCAGGGTCAGCATGTCCAGCAGGCCCTGGGTCGGGTGCGCGCTGCGCCCGTCACCGGCGTTGATCAGTGCAGTGCCCTCACCCGCTGCCTCGGCCAGTGCGGCCACGGCGCCATCATCGGGGTGGCGCACCACGAAGCCGCGCACGCCCATCGCCTCCAGGTTGCGCAGCGTGTCGCAGGCGGTTTCGCCCTTGCGCGTGGACGAGGTCGATGCATCGAAG
This sequence comes from Stenotrophomonas sp. STK17_22, assembly GCF_051983905.1. NCBI lineage: Bacteria > Pseudomonadati > Pseudomonadota > Gammaproteobacteria > Lysobacterales > Lysobacteraceae > Stenotrophomonas > Stenotrophomonas sp. STK17_22. The sequence continues at coordinate 1,107,919 of NZ_CP197010.1, read as the reverse complement.
TTCAGTACGTCGGCGCCCAGGCGCTGCGCGGCCAGCTGGAACGAGCTGCGGGTGCGCGTGGACGGTTCGAAGAACAGCGTGCACACCGCCGAACCGGCCAGCACGTGGCGCTTGTTGCCGACACGACCGACCGCGGCGTCGCGGATCTGCCCTGCCCGGTCAAGCAGCTGCAGCAGGGTGTCGCGCGGAAGGCCTTCGAGGGTCAGCAGGTGGCGCAGGCGGCCGGAGGCATCGAGTTGCTGGGCGGTCATGGCGGTGTCGGGCAGTCAGGGAATGGGGGTGGCGTCGTCCGGCGACGACAGCCAACGGTCGATGATCACCGCCGCGGCAACGGCATCGAGGGCGGCCGCATCACGGCGGCGCTTGCGCCCTTCGGCGCGCTCGACAGCGAAGCGGCGGGCGGCCTCGACCGAGCTGGAACGCTCGTCGATCATCACCACCGGCAGCTTGAAACGTTCCCGCAGCTGGCGGGCAAAGCCCTGCGCGCGCTTGCGGTTGGGCTGGTCCTGGCCGTCCAGGGTCAGCGGGTCGCCGACCACCAGGCCGTCGGGCTTCCATTCCTTGAGCAGGCGTTCGATCGCGGTCCAGTCCGGGCCGTTGCCGTGCACATCGACCACCGCCACCGCGCGCGCATGCGCAGCGAAGGCACTGCCGATGGCCACGCCGATACGCCGCGAGCCAACATCGAAACCCAGAACGGTGCCATCACGGCGGATGGCCGGGGCAGCAGAATCCGGCGCGGGCGCGATGGGCTCAGACATGGCCGCTGTAGTCGGTCAGCCGGAACAGGTCCACACCGATACGCGAGGCTGCACCCTGCCAGCGCTGCTCCAGCGGCAGCTGGAACACCAGCTCGGCGTCAGCCGGTACGGTCAGCCAGCTGTTCTCGGACAGCTCGCTTTCCAGCTGCCCTGCACCCCAACCGGCACAGCCGAGGGTGACCACGGCATTGGCCGGGCCTTCGCCGCGCGCCATCGCTTCGAGGATGTCGCGCGAGGTGGTCAGGTACAGGCCTTCACCCACGATCAGGCTGGAATCCCATGCGCGTGCGTCGTCATGGATGACGAAGCCGCGTTCGGGATGCACCGGGCCGCCATTGAGCACCATGCGCGCCTGCAGGTCGCCATCACCGGTGGTGATGTCCATCTGCGCAAGCACTTCACCCAGCGTGTACTCGGAAGGCTGGTTGACCAGCACGCCCATCGCGCCGTTCTCGTCGTGCTGGCAGATCAGCGCGACGCTGCGGGCAAAGGTCGCGTCGAGCAGCGACGGCAGCGCGACGAGCAGGTGATCGGCAAGGGAGGTCGGCGTTACAGGCATGGGCCCATTCTACCTGCTGGGGGCGGGATGGTCGCGCGATGGTGCCGAACCGCGATGGGCTAGGATGGTGCTTTGCCATGGAAGGTCATCGATGCAGTCTTCATCGCCCCTGACCCTGCCGGCACGCAGCGCCATCGTCCTGATCGCGCTGCTGCAGGGCCTGATGCTGTATGCCGCACAGGAGCTGTCCGATGCGTGGCCGTTCCGCGATATCGGCTGGCGCTACTGCTGGTATGCCTGGGTGCTGGCCATTCCCAGCGCGGTGGCGCTGAGCCTGGTCGAGCTGGGCCAGCGCCGCCTGTGGCTGCAGGCGGTGCTCGGCTCGGCGGTGGTGCTGGCGCTGGCCGCCTGGATCGGCTGGAACCTCAACGGCGAGACCGCACTGGAATCGGGCGCACTGCAGTTCCCGCTGACCCTGGGCATGGCCGTGGCGGTGTTCGTGGCCCTGCCCTGGTGGCAGTTCCAGTTGCAGCACGGGCATTGGCGCGCCAGCTACCCGGAGCTGTTCGAGCGCGCCTGGCAGAATGGTTTGACCCTGGCCCTTGCCGCGCTGTTCACCGGGCTGACCTGGCTGCTGCTGTGGCTGTGGGCGGCGCTGTTCCAGCTGCTCGACGTGACCATCTTCCGCGACCTGTTCCGGCAGGACGCGTTCATCGCGCTGGCCACCGGCAGCCTGGCCGGGTTCGGCGTGCTGATCGGGCGCACCCAGCACCGCGCGATCCAGATCACCCGCCAGGTGCTGTTCGCGATCTGCCGCGGGCTGCTGCCGCTGCTCTCGTTCATCGCCGTGCTGTTCGTGCTGAGCCTGCCGCTGACCGGGCTGGAGCCGCTGTGGAAGACCCGCTCGGCCGCCAGCCTGCTGCTGGTGCTGTCGCTGCTGCTGGTGTCATTCACCAATGCGGTCTACCAGCAAGGCGACGACACCGCGCCCTACCCCGTCGTGCTGCGCCGGCTGGTCGAGGCCAGCCTGCTGGCGCTGCCGGTCTATGCGGTGCTGGCGCTGTATGCACTGGGCCTGCGCGTGGTGCAGTACGGCTGGACCCTGGACCGCTTCTGGGCGGTGCTGATCGCGTTGGCCGTGGCCGGCTATACACTGGGCTACGCGCTGGCGGTAGTCCGCCGGCAGGGCCGCTGGCTGCAGACGCTGGAGCCGGTCAACCGCTGGATGTGTTGGGCGGTGCTGGCACTGGCATTGCTGGGCAACTCGCCGCTGCTGGACCCGGTGCGGCTGACCCTGTCCAGCCAGTTGGCGCGCCTGCGTGCGGACCCGCCAGCGATCACCAGCAGTGACGTCAACGTGCTGCGCTTCGATCTTGGGCGCCGTGGCGTGCAGGCGCTGCGCGAGCTGCAGCGTGATCCGGCCATCACCGCCGATGCCAACGCGCCACAGGTGATCGCTGCCGCGCTGGCACGTACCTCGCGCTGGGACGATGGACAGCGCCTGGACAAGGGTCTGCAGGACGTCGCCGCCCTGCAGCGCGCGCTGAAGCTGGCCAAGGGATCCAGCTCGCCACCGGACGATTGGTGGCAGGCACTGGCCACCCGCGCGATCAATGGCGAATCCTGCGCCCAGAGCGAGCGCGACTGCCTGATCGTGCATCGCGACCTGGATGGCGATGGCAGCAACGAGGTGCTGCTGTGCGAGCTGTACACCCACCGTGGGCCGGACTGCGTGCTGTACGCACGTGGCGGGGATGGCCAGTGGCGCCGGGCCGGTTCGCTGTTCGGCACCGTCAGCGGCCAGGCCGAGGCGATCAACCAGGCCCTGCGTGACGGCAAACTCACGCTTGTGCCACCGCGCTGGCCGATGCTGTCCATCGGCGGGCGCCCCGCGCTGGCCATCGATCCCGAACCCGAATCCAACGAGCCTTCCCCATGAGCGGTTACTGCCTCATCGCCCCGGGCCATCCGGTGCACGACTACTACCACGCCAACGAATACGGCTTCCCGCAGCGTGACGAGCGCGAGCTGTTCGAGCGGCTGGTGCTGGAGATCAACCAGGCCGGGCTGAGCTGGGAGACCATCCTGAAGAAGCGCGAGGGCTTCCGCGCGGCCTATGACGGCTTCGATGTGGATCGGGTTGCAGCCTACGCCGAGCAGGACATCGAACGGCTGCTGTCGGACGCAGGCATCATCCGCAACCGGCTGAAGGTGCTGGCGGCGATCCACAACGCACAGGTGATCCAGCAGCTGCGGGCCAGCCACGGCAGCTTCGCGGCGTGGCTGGACGCGCACCATCCGCGCAGCAAGGCCGACTGGGTGAAGCTGTTCAAGAAGACGTTCCGCTTCACCGGCGGCGAGATCACCGGCGAATTCCTGATGAGCCTGGGCTACCTGCCCGGTGCGCACGCCGAGGACTGCCCGGTGCATGCGCGGCTGCTGACGCTGTCGCCGCCGTGGTTGCAGGCCTCCCGGTAGTGCCGGCCGCTGGCCGGCAGCCTCGGAATGCTGCAGGTGTTGCCGGCCAGCGGCCGGCACTACCGTCGAATCGTCACACGCCCATGTAACGGCCCGGGCGGTGGTTGAACATCAGCACCAGGCTGAGCACCACCGCGCCGATCGCCGAGTACAGCACCTTCGACGGCGACAACACGAAGAACGCGGCCACCATCAGGCAGGCGTCGTAGGACATCTGCACCTTGCCCGCGCTCCAGCCACGGGTGCGCTGCAGGTACACCGCCAGGATGCCGATACCACCGAGGCTGGCACGGTGCCGGATGAAGAACAGGATGCCCAGGCCGGACAACGCACCACCGACGATCGCCGAATACAGCGGGTTGATGTGCGAGAAATCGATCCAGCGCGGCAGCAGGTCGGTCAGCACGCCACAGGCGGTGACCGCGGCGAAGGTCTTCAGGGTGAATTCCCAGCCCATGCGCCGCAGCGCCACCCAGTAGAACGGCAGGTTGACCAGCACGAACACCAGGCCGAAGTTCCAACCCATTGAGTAGTGCAGCAGGAAGGCCATGCCGGCCATGCCGCCGATCATCAGCCCACCCTTGGCGAAGATGGCCAGGCCCAGCGAGGCCACCATCGTGGCCAGCACCATGCCCTGCACGTCCTCGGCGATCGAGTGGCGCAGCGCTTTTTCGTCGGCGGTGGTGCCGGCACTGTCGGGCGGCGGGGTCAGCGGACCAGCGGTGACCAGGTGGCCGTCAGCGTCGTCGCACGGCGCGGGGCCATGGGCGGGAAGGGACATACGGGTGGGGGAACAGCAGGTGGGGAGCGATATTAGACACGATCTGCATGACAGTTGCAGATGAAATCGTTCAGCTGCGATCGCCCATTCAGGTTATTCCGGAGGCGTCACCGGCAGCACGGCCAGCATGTCCTCGCCATCATCGTCCATGCCTGTCTCGACGAAACCGAAGCTGCCATAGAAGGCGCCCGCCACCGGATTGCGCGGGTTGTAGCAGATCTCGATCTCGGCCAGGCCGGGCGTGTCCCGGATCTGCGCCAGCGCCACTTCCAGCGCGCGGCGCCCGATGCCACGCCCCTGCCAGCGCTGATCGACCATGAAGCGCCAGATCGAGATGCGCTGCGGCGTCTCCGGCACCCACATGAAGAACCCGACCAGCTCGCCATCGGCCTGGATGGCGCGGGTCTGGTAGCCGGGATGGAATGCTGCCTGCACCAGCGACCAGGTATTGCCGGCGACGAAATCCTGCTGCGCCTCACTGACGTCGAGGTCGCACACGGCTTCGTAGTTGTCGACGGTGATCGCGTCCAGCGTGACCTGCATGAGGGCGTCCTGCCTCGGGATGAACGCCCAGTCTGCCTGACTCTGATTGCCGTGTGGCCAAGCCCCACACGGCCATTCAGCGCAGCGTTGCCTGCCTCATCCCTTTCCGGCCAGATGATGCGCCACCAGCGCGTTGGCGTGGCCATGGCCCAGCCCATGCTCGCCTTTCAGGAAACTGACCAGCTCCATGTGTTTCAGGCCCTTCTTGCCGGCCAGCAGGCCGAACCAGTGCGTCACCGGCTGCCCGTAGGTCTTCTCGATGGAGGGGAAGTACGAGGCCGTGCCCTTCGGCTTGGTGTCAGTGCTCATGTGCAGCTCCTGTTGAAGTCATTCATTCGACGAACCACAGTCCCTGAAATCGACATCCCCACACGCCTACACAGAATGGGGTCGGAGCCGTTCCAACAGCTCGCGGGAAATTGTCGAAGGCGGGGCGGCTCAGGTTGCGGGGGCGTGAGCGCCATGGATGGCGCGACCGAGGCTACATGGACGTACTTGCGCCGTCCCCCGCAACCTGAGCCCCCCCGCCTCCCACGGGAAGCCAGCTTTTGACGTTGCCATTGACGTTGTTTCGGCGGGTGCCGGGCGCAGCCCGGCCGTATCATCCCGCCATGCCCCGTGAAAACCTCAACGACCTGCAGGCCTTCGTCCACGTTGCCCGCGAGGGCAGTTTCACCCGGGCCGCCGCCCAGCTGGGCGTTTCCCAGTCGGCGCTCAGCCATGCCATGCGCGGGCTGGAAGAGCGACTCGGCGTGCGCCTGCTGACCCGCACCACCCGCAGCGTGTCCACCACCGAGGCTGGCGCCCGCCTGCTCGATACCCTCGCCCCGCGCCTGGCCGAGATCGAGGACGAACTGGCCGCACTGGCCGAGTACCGCGAGCGACCGGCCGGCACCATCCGCATCAATGCGACCGGCCATGCCGCCGAGTACATCGCCTGGCCGCGGCTGGCGCCATTGCTGCAGCAGTATCCGGACCTGAAGGTGGAACTGGCTGCCGACTACGGGCTGGCCGACATCGTCGCCGAGCGCTACGACATCGGTATCCGCCTCGGCGAACGGCTGGCGCGCGACATGATCGCGGTACCGGTCAGCACACCGCTGCGCATGCGCGTGGTCGGTGCGCCCAGCTACTTCCGCCAGCACGTGGTGCCGCGGCATCCGCACGACTTGGCCGAGCACAACTGCGTGACCCTGCGGCTGCCCACGCATGGCGGGCTGATGCCGTGGGATTTCGGCCAGGACGGCAACGAACTGAGCGTGCGCGTGACCGGTCAGTGGACCTTCAACACCATGGGCATGACCCGCGCGGCTGCACTGGCCGGCAGCGGCCTGGCCTGGCTGCCGGAAGACCAGGTGCAGCCGATGCTGGACGATGGCCGCCTGCAATCGGTGCTGGACGACTGGTGCCCGCACTTCGATGGCTACTACGCGTATTACCCGTCGCGCCGCCACGTCACCGTGGCGATGCGGACGGTGCTTGATGCGCTGCGCGGGCCGATGGCTGGATGAGCTGAGGAGTGCGGACCAACGGTCCGCACCCACCCCGGTCCGCACCCGCCAGAGGCAGGGGGGGGCCGGCGGTCAGCCCTTGGCCTGCGCGGCGCGCTGCGCGTTGTAGCGCTCACCGACAATCGACACTTCATCCAGCGCCTGCGCGATGCGTTGCAGTTCCTCCGGCGCCAACTGCAGGTCGGCCGCGCCCAGGTTTTCTTCCAGGCGATGGATCTTGGTGGTGCCCGGAATCGGCACGATCCACGGTGCCTGCGCCAGCAGCCAGGCCAGCGCTACCTGCGCCGGCGTCGCGCCACGTGCGGCAGCGATCGTGCTGATGCGGTCAACCAGCGCCTGGTTGGCACGACGCGCCTCCACTTCAAAACGCGGCACGCTGTTGCGGAAGTCGTTGGCGTCGAAGGTGGTGTCGGCGTTGATCGCGCCGGTCAGGAAACCACGGCCCAGCGGGCTGAACGGTACGAAGCCGATGCCCAGTTCCTGCAACGTGGGCAGCAGCTCGCGCTCCGGCTCACGCCACCACAGCGAGTACTCGCTCTGCACGGCGGCCACTGGCTGCACCGCATGCGCACGGCGAACGGTCGCGGCGCTCGCCTCGGACAGGCCGAAGTGGCCGACCTTGCCCTCGGCGATCAGGTCGCGAACGGTGCCAGCGACATCCTCGATCGGCACGTTCGGGTCCACGCGGTGCTGGTAGAACAGGTCGATATGGTCGGTGCGCAGGCGCTTGAGGCTGGCCTCCGCCACCGCGCGGATGTTCTCGGGACGGCTGTCCAGCCCGGTATCGACGCGCGCATCCTTGAAGCCGAACTTGGTGGCGATCACCAGCCTGTCGCGGTACGGCGCCAGCGCCTCGCCGAGCAGGTCTTCGTTGGTGTAAGGGCCGTACACTTCGGCGGTGTCGAAGAAGGTCACGCCACGCTCGACGGCGGCCTGCAGCAGGGCGATGCCCTGGCCCCGCTCCACCGGTTGGCCGTAGCCATGGCTCAGGCCCATGCAGCCCAGGCCGAGGGCGGAAACCTTCAGGCCACTGCGGCCGAGTTCACGTGTCTGCATCGTCGTGCTCCAGAGGGGGGAGCGCTGACGATACGCCTGCAGAGCCCACGGATTGAATGGGCAGCATTGCAGTTGGTCATGACTGGAATTCATCAATGCGCGGAGCCGCCCGCCCGTAGCGTCGAGCTTGCTCGACTCGACAAGAACAGTCGAGCAGGCTCGACGCTACGGAATACCCAGGTCACCGGATCTCGGAGATCTCCACGCCATCCAGCCCCTGCGACAGGGTGCGGGCGTCGCCGCCCTGGCTGAGCTTGATGCGCAGGCGCACTTCGTTCTGCGAATCGGCGTAGCGCAGTGCGTCCTCGTAGCTGATCTCGCCCGCCTGGTACAGCTCGAACAGGCTCTGGTCGAAGGTCTTCATGCCCAGCTGGACCGAATCCTTCATCACTTCCTTCAGCTTGTGGATCTCGCCGTCGCGGATGTAGTCCTGCACCAGCGGCGTGCCCAGCAGGATCTCCATCGCCACCTTGCGCGAGCGGCCATCGGGCGACGGCACCAGCTGCTGCGCGACCACGCCCTTGAGGTTCAGCGACAGGTCCATCAGCAGCTGGTTGCGGCGGTCTTCCGGGAAGAAGTTGACGATGCGGTCCATCGCCTGGTTGGCGTTGTTGGCATGCAGGGTGCACAGCACCAGGTGGCCGGTTTCCGCGAACGCGATGGCGTGGTCCATGCCTTCGCGGGTACGCACCTCGCCGATCATGATCACGTCCGGCGCCTGGCGCAGGGTGTTCTTCAACGCGGCTTCCCAGCTGTCGGTATCGATGCCGACTTCGCGCTGGGTGATGATGCAGCCCTCGTGCTTGTGCACGAATTCGATCGGGTCTTCGATGGTGATGATGTGGCCAGTCGAGTTCTGGTTGCGGTAACCGATCATCGCCGCCAGCGAGGTCGATTTACCGGTACCGGTGGCACCGACGAACAGGATGATGCCGCGCTTGGTCATCGCCAGCGTCTTGATGATCGGCGGCAGGCTCAGCTCTTCCACGGTCGGAATGCGCGTCTCGATGCGACGCAGCACCATGCCGACCTGGTTGCGCTGGTAGAAGCAGCTCACGCGGAAGCGGCCGACGCCGGACAGGCCGATGGCGAAGTTGCACTCGTGGGTCTTCTCGAATTCCTCGCGCTGCGCCGGGGTCATCACGTTGAGGACCAGGTCGCGGCTCTGCTGCGGCGTGAGCGGGGTCTGCGTGATCGGCGAGATCTTGCCGTTGACCTTCATCGCCGGCGGCATGCCGGCGGTGATGAACAGGTCCGAGGCGCGCTGGTGCGCCATCAGCTTGAGGAACGAAGTGAAATCGATGGTGGTCGCGGTGGTGTTCACGGCGGGCTCCCAATGGGGCATGTACCAGGAAACGGTCGGAGGCGGAAACGGCGCGGAAACGGCGGCGCACTGGCGCACGCCGTCCCGTTGCGGCCCCGCCTTACTCGAACAGGCGCTTGTCCTTGGCGTAGTCGCGGGCCTGGTTGCGGGTGATCAGGCTGCGCTTGACCAGGTCCTGCAGGTGCTGGTCCAGGGTCATCATGCCGTACTGCTGGCCGGTCTGGATCGCCGAGTACATCTGCGCCACCTTGTCCTCGCGGATCAGGTTGCGGATGGCCGGGGTGCCGACCATGATTTCCCACGCAGCGGTACGCCCGCCACCGACCTTCTTCAGCAGCGCCTGCGAGATCACCGCACGCAGCGATTCGGACAGCATCGAACGCACCATCGGCTTTTCGCCGGCCGGGAACACGTCGATGATACGGTCGATGGTCTTGGCCGCCGAGCTGGTGTGCAGAGTGCCGAACACCAGGTGGCCGGTTTCCGCGGCGGTCAGTGCCAGGCGGATGGTTTCCAGGTCACGAAGTTCGCCGACCAGGATGATGTCCGGGTCTTCACGCAGTGCCGAGCGCAGCGCTTCGTTGAAGCCGTGCGTATCGCGGTGCACTTCGCGCTGGTTGATCAGGCACTTCTGCGAGGTGTGCACGAATTCGATCGGATCCTCGACGGTGAGGATGTGGCCGTATTCGTTTTTGTTGATGTAGTCGATCATCGCCGCCAGCGTGGTCGACTTGCCCGAGCCGGTCGGGCCGGTCACCAGGATCAGGCCCTGCGGCTGCTGGATCACTTCGCGGAACAACGGCGGGCAGGCCAGGTCCTCGAGGGTGAGCACCTCGGACGGAATGGTACGGAACACCGCACCGGCGCCGCGGTTCTGGTTGAACGCGTTGACACGGAAGCGCGCCAGCGACGGGATCTCGAAGGAGAAGTCCACTTCGAGGAATTCCTCGTAATCGCGGCGCTGCTTGTCGGACATGATGTCGTACACCAGCGCGTGGACCTGCTTGTGGTCCAAGGCTGGGATGTTGATCCGGCGCACGTCGCCGTCCACGCGGATCATCGGCGGCAGGCCTGCGGACAGGTGCAGGTCGGACGCTTTGTTCTTTACGGAAAACGCCAACAGCTCGGCGATATCCATGAGCGGCTACTCCCCAATAACGGCTTCGACTGGAAGGATCTTTCCCCGGGCGGCAGTATAGCCTCCTGATTCAACGGAACGCGTTACGTGGCCACTCCTCTGCCCCAGATCCTGAGCAACCTGCACGCCGCCGCCGAGGCCGCTGGCAGGCCCGACCCACGCCTGCTGGCGGTGTCCAAGACCCAGCCGGCCGAGGCCGTGGCCGCGCTGGCCGCACAGGGCCAGCACGCCTTCGGCGAGAACTACGTGCAGGAAGCACTGGCCAAGATGCAGGCGCTGCAGCACCTGGCGCTGGAATGGCACCTGATCGGCCACCTGCAGTCGAACAAGGCCGATGCCGTGGCCAGCCATTTCGACTGGGTGCAGAGCGTGGACCGTTCCAAGCTGGTGACCGCGCTGGCACGCCATCGCCCGACCGCGCGTGGCCCGCTGAACGTACTGATCCAGGTCAACATCGACGATGAATCCAGCAAGCATGGCTGTGCACCGGAAGAAGTGGATGCACTGGCCGCCGCGATTGCCGCCGAACCCAGCCTGCGCCTGCGTGGCCTGATGGCGATTCCCGCACCGTGGCCGGAAGCGGAGCGCCGTCGGGATGCGTTCGTGCGCATGCGCACACTTTTCCAGTCGCTGGCTGCCCAGCACGCGCGGATCGACACGCTGTCGATGGGCATGAGCAGCGACTACGCCGAAGCCATCGCCGAGGGTGCCACCCTGGTGCGCATCGGCACCGCCCTGTTCGGCGCCCGCCCGGGCCCGGCCTGATTTTCCAAGGAGACTTCCATGGCAGCTGATTCCATCACCTTCATCGGCGGCGGCAACATGGCCCGCAGCCTGATCGCCGGCCTGATCCGCCAGGGCGTGCCTGCCGCGCACATCCACGTGGCCGAACCGGTGGCCGCACTGCGCGAGTCACTGGCTGCCGACTTCGGCGTGCAGGTGCACGACAACGCCGCCGATGCCGCCGCGCACGGCCGCACCTGGCTGCTGGCGGTGAAGCCGCAGGTGCTGCGCGATGTGTGCCAGTCGCTGCAGGCGCTGGCACAGGCGAACCGACCGCTGGTGGTGTCGATTGCCGCCGGCATCACCAGCACGCAGCTTGAACGCTGGCTGGGCGGGAACCTGCCTGTGGTGCGCGCGATGCCGAACACGCCGGCCCTGCTCGGCGCCGGCGTGACCGGCCTGTACGCCACCGCGTCGGTGGACGCGCAGCAGCACGCACGCGCCGAACAGGTGCTGGCCAGTGCCGGGCGCACGGTGTGGATCGACAGCGAGTCGCTGATGGATTCGGTGACTGCCGTATCCGGCAGCGGGCCGGCCTATGTGTTCCTGCTGGCCGAAGCGATGGAAGCGGCAGGTATCGCCCAGGGCCTGCCGGCCGACGCTGCGCGTGCGCTGGTGGTGCAGACCCTGCTGGGCGCCTCGCGCATGCTTGATGAGGCCGGTGAAAGCCCGGCCGAGCTGCGCCGTCGCGTGACCTCGCCGAACGGCACCACCCAGGCCGCGATCGAGAGCTTCCAGGCCGGTGGTTTCGAGGCGCTGGTGAATACGGCGCTGCGCGCCGCGCAGGTGCGTGGGCAGGAATTGTCTGCGGCGAATGATTGATCCCGATGTGTGCCGACCAACGGTCGGCACCTACCATCATCCACGCATGGCGTGGATGTTCACTGCCCCAATGTGGCCATGACGAAATCGACGAAGCACTGCAACCGCGGGCGCGGCCGTCGATCCGGCAGGTAGATCAGATGCATGGGCCGCGGTTCGGGCAGGTAGTCGCGCAGCAGCGGCTTCAACCGCCCGGCCGCGATTTCGCCGGCCAGCAGCGCGGCCGGCTGCAGCACCAGCCCTGCGCCGGCCACGGCGGCCTCGCGCAGTGCAACACCGTCGTTGCAGGTCAGCCGCGCCTCCCAGTCCACCTGTTCGCCGTTGGCCAACTGCCAGCCATGGCCACCGCGCCAGGCCAGGTGGCTCAGGCAATCATGCCCCTGCAGATCCGCGGGCGTGCGCGGCGTGCCGCGCCGGCGCAGGTAGGACGGTGCCGCACACAGGCTCATTGCATACGGCGGCAGCGGCCGCGCCACCACCTCCTGCGATGGCAGCGGCCCGACCCGGATCGCCACGTCGAAGCCATCCTCGATCAGGTCCACGCGGCGGTTGCTCAGGTCCAGCTCGATGTTCAACTGCGGCTGCGCGCGCAGCAGGCCGGCCAGTTGTGGCGCCAGCACACAACTGCCCCAGGTGGTTGGCGCGCTGACCCGCAGCAGTCCGCGGGGTTGTACCTGCAGGCCGGCCACGTCCGCCTCCGCCTGCTGCACCTGCTCCAGCACCTGCCGGCACCCGGCCAGGTAGGCGCTGCCGGCTTCGGTCAGGCGCTGGCGGCGGGTATTCCGTTGCAGCAGCGCGGTACCCAGGTGCGCCTCCAGCTGCTGGATGTACTTGCCGACCATCACCGCTGAGACCTGCAGCTGTTCGGCGGCGCCGGCGAAGCTGCCACGTTCGGCGACCGCCACGAAGGCCTGCATGCAGCGAAGGGTATCCATTACTAATCCAGAGTTAGGAATCTGCGAAGCATACGCCGCTTACCCAACGCCACTGTGAGGGCGCAGACTGCGCCCATTCCCCCTCTCGCAAGGAACGGCCATGAAGATCCTCCTCGTCGGTGCCAGCGGCACCCTCGGCCAGGCAGTCGCCCACCAGCTCGGCCAGCAGCATCAGATCCTCGCCGCCGGCCGCAACAGCGGTGAGCTGCGCGTCGACCTGACCGACGACGCCAGCGTCGCCGAACTGTTCTCGCGCACCGGTCCGGTCGATGCAGTGATCTCCACCGCTGGCAAGCTGCACTTCGGTCCGCTGAAGGACATGACACCCGAGCAGTTCAACCTCGGCCTGCAGGACAAGCTGCTGGGCCAGGTGCGGCTGGCACTGGTCGCCCAGCACCACCTCAACGCCGGCGGCTCGATCACCCTGACCAGCGGCATCGTCAGCGCACAGCCGATCCGCGATGGCGTCAACGCCACCTCGGTGAATGCCGCGCTGGAAGGCTTCGTGCGTGCCGCCGCGTTGGAGCTGCTGCCCCGTGGCCTGCGCATCAACGTGGTCAGCCCGAACGTGCTGATCGAATCGATGGCGGCTTACGGCCCCTATTTCCCAGGCTTCGAAGCGGTGAGCGCGCAGCGCGCGGCGCTGGCCTTCCAGCGCGCGGTGGAAGGCATCCAGAGCGGCGAGACGATCACGGTCTGGTAAGAAAAAGGGGACGGAGGGGATTAAGTCGTTAATGCACAAACGACATAATCCCCTCCGTCCCCTTTTCGCGGGTCACTCCCAGCGCATCGGGCCGTCGCCGCGTTCGCCGAGGACGTCTTCGGGGTTGGCCAGGCGGCAGCGCTGCAGCGACAGGCAGCCGCAGCCGATGCAGCCGGTCAGTTCATCGCGCAGCAGTTCCAGCATGCGGATGCGCTCCTCCAGCTCGGTGCGCCAGCGCGCGGACAGCTTGGCCCAGTCGGCCTTGGTCGGCGCGCGGCCCTCGGGCAGGCTTTCGAAGGCACGTCCGACGGCTTCCAGTGGCATGCCTACCCGCTGCGCCACGCGGATCACCGCCAGCCGTCGCAGCACGTCACGGCTGTAGCGACGCTGGTTGCCCGAGGTGCGCAGGCTGCTGATCAGCCCCTTGCGCTCGTAGAAATGCAGCGCGGAAACAGCCACGCCGCTGCGCTGGGAGACTTCGCCAACGCTCAGTTCCTGGGACACCATTGCTTGACCTCAACTGCAGTTGAGGTGTCATGCTGCTATCTTCGCCGGCTGTTGACAAGCGCGGCCCGCATCTGACTCGTATGTCCCCCACTCTTTCGCCCGCCGACGCCCGTGCGCCGGCTGATACGTCGATCCTGTCTCCCCGCTATCGCGCCACCACCATCGGCATGGTGGCACTGGTGGCGCTGCATGCCTTCGAGGCCCTGGCGGTGGCGGCCGCCATGCCGACCGTGGCCGAGGCGCTGGATGGCCTGCGCCTGTATGCGCTGGCCTTTGGCGGCACCCTGGCCACCAGTGTCATCGGCATGACCCTGGCCGGACGCTGGGCCGACCGCCAGGGACCAGCTCGGCCGCTGTGGTATGGCCTGGGCTGCTTCGTGCTGGGCCTGCTGCTGGCCGGCTTCGCCATGCGCATGGGCATGCTGGTGGCCGGGCGCCTGCTACAGGGCCTGGGCGCAGGCGCGATCTCGGTCTCGCTGTACGTGATGGTTGGCCGCAGCTATCCCGAACACCTGCGCCCGAAGGTATTCGCCGCGTTCTCCGCCGGCTGGGTGGTGCCGTCGATGATCGGTCCCGCGCTGAGCGGGCTGATCGTGCAGCATCTCGGCTGGCGCTGGGTGTTCCTGGCCGTACCACTGCTGGCGGTCCCGGCCGCGCTGCTGCTGCGCCCGGCGCTGGCACGCAGGCAACCGAGCGATGCAGGAAACAGCGACGATGGTCGCGGCAACGTGGTGCGCTGGGCCAGCGGCGCCTCGCTGGCGGCGCTGCTGCTGTACTTCGGTGGCCAGCAGCGCGGCCTGCCCGCCCTGCTCTGCATTGGCGCAGCGCTGCTGGCGCTGCTGTTCTGCGTGCATCACCTGCTGCCCGCCGGCACATTGATCCTGCGCCGCGGATTGCCCAGCGTGATCGCGCTGCGCGGCGTCGCGGCGGCCGCATTCTTCGCCTGTGAGGCCTACCTGCCACTGCTGTTGCAGCGCGAACGCGGGCTCTCGCCCAGCTGGGCCGGCGCGGTGCTCAGCCTCGGTGCACTGGGCTGGTTCGCCGGCTCCTGGCTGCAGGGCCACCAGCAGCGCGGCTGGTCACGCCAGCAGCTGCTGCGCGTTGGCACACCGCTGATGACGATCGGTATCGCCGCCACACTGGCCGTGCTGTTCAACGCAGTGCCGCTGCCGGTGGCCCTGGTCGGCTGGGCCATGACCGGCTTCGGCATGGGCATGATCTACGCCAGCCTGTCGGTGCTGACGCTTTCGCTGTCGGCGCCGCATGAGCAGGGCGCCAACACCTCGGCGCTGCAGCTGAGCGAAGCGTTGTCGGTGACCACCGCACTGGCGGTGTCCGGTGCTCTGTTCGCGTTGTTCGTGGAAACCGCACCACACACCGGCTACTTCCTGTGCCTGGCAATCACCTTCGGCCTGGCACTGCTGGCCACGGTGATCGCGCGGCGGGTGTAGCACCGCCGCATTGCGGGATTGCCGGCCAGCGGCCGGCACTACCGGGTACCCGTCCCCATGTCATCGATATCCCGGTGCAGGATGCGCCTCACCTCCAGCACCGCCTGCGGGGTTTCCTGCACGCTGTGGCCGGAGATGATCACCTTCTCCGACAGCGCGCCCGGCAGATGTGCGCTCCAGTACGGCACCAGCCCATCATCGGATTTCTCCACCGGCAGCTCGGGTTTGCGCTGGGCGATGATCGAGTGGTACTTCAGGCCCGCTTCGATCGGCAGCTGTGCGGCGGCCTTCACGAACGGATCGCTGGCCTTGAGGTTGTCGATGCTGTTCGGGATCTTCGGCTTGGCGGTGCCATCGACCTGCTGCTCGGCCTGCGCCAGCGCCATGAACACGTCCTCGAACTTGCCGAGGATTGTCAGCGGCAGGCGTACCAAGCGACCGATCAGGCGACCGACCTTGTTGCCGGCAATGTCGGTGCCCTGGTGCGGCGCGGCGATGAAGATCGCACGCTCCACGTTCGGCTGTGCCTTGAAATGCAGCAGCGGACCCAGCTTGTTCTGCACCCGCTTCAGCCGTTCCCCCTTCAGGTCGTAGTTGGCCAGCAGGTCGTTCCACAGTACATCGCCGGAATCGCTCACCAGCAGGCGCGCCAGCACGCCGCCCATGCTGTGACCGATGTAGACCATGTCCTTCGACGCACGCGTGCTGCCGTTGGGATCGAAATGCTTCAGCGTGTCGTTGAATGCATTGGCGATCTCGTAGCGGTTCAGCGCGATCGGCGCATTGGTCGGGTAATAGACCTGCCACACCTGGAACTGCTGGCGCAGCTCGGGGTCACCCATGATCTCGTTGGCCAGGTTCACCCACGCTTCCGGGCTGCTGGCCAGGCCGTGCAGCATGAAGATGATGCGGCGGTTCGGGTCCCACGGCTGCATCAGGTAGATGTGCGGCTCGCCGATGCCCTCGCTCATACCGAACAGGGTACGCAGCGACTGCCGGGCGAAGCCACTCTGCGCCAGCCACAGGCCGTAGGCGGCAGTGAAGTTGCCGGCCAGCGGTACCTGCTCACCGTGCAGAGTGATGCGCTCGGTCGCTTCCGGCGAATAGGCATCCAGCTCGACCCGGCGCGTGCGCATCACGTCTTCCAGGCTGCTGCCCTCGAACCGCAGCAGTGCGGTGACGTTGATCGAGGACATCTCACTGAACTCGGGCACCGAATCGTCATGGCGGTGGCGGCGGCCACGACGCTCGTCGTCCTCGTCGTCCTGCGCGGTTTCAGCCTTCGGGCCGTCGGGCGCGATCACTGGCGCGACCAGTTTCGGCGGGTCCATCACCATCACCAGTTCGGCACCGAAGCCATCGCGGCGATAGGTGCTGCGCAGGCCAACGAAGCTGACCGTTCCCGCTGGCACCAGCTGCGCCGGAATGCTCTTCAGACCCAGCTGCTGGTAGTTGGAGGCCAGCGACCAGCTACCGACCGTGAGCGGCTTCGTATAGTCCTCGCCGGCCAGCGCAGCGGCGCGTGCGCGCACGAACAACACCACCGCCGCCTTCTCGGCCGCGTAGTTGTAGTAGTCGCGCACCTGCGTCTGCCGGTCCTCGAAGGCCCGGTCGGACGGTGAGCGGCCACTGTAGAACAGGTAGGCATAGGCATAGCGCGCGGCTTCCAGCCAGGCATCCAATGCCGCATCGCTCATCGGCGGGTCGCCTGCGGCGGTCTTCTTCGGCGTCATCGCCAATGCAGCCTTCACCCACAGTTCGGACAGCGCCGACAGCCGCTGCTCGACATTGAGGTCGTCGGTCATCAGCAACGTGCTGCGGCAGACCAGGAAGTCCTTCTCGCACTGCGATTCGTCCAGGCCCGCTGCGCTGAGCGTTTCACGCGCGGCGGGGCTGAGCTTGCCAGTGTTGAGCACATCCGCGCGCTTGTTGACCAGTGAATCACTGGATTTGACCTGCTTGACGGTGACCATCGCGCAGCCGCTGCTGCCCAGCAGCAGGAAGGCGGCGAACAACACCGGCAGCAGGCGCTGCCAGCGGGTCAGAAAAAGTTGGGTCATTACTGCGGGTCCTGCTCGGTGCCGGGCACGCCCTGGCGGGTCACGGTGGAGAAATGCTCGCCATCACCCAGGTCCAATGCGCGCTGGGTGATGCGGCCCTTGTCGTGCAGCTCGGTGTACGGCACGCCCGGCGTGAGCGCGCCGACCTCCTGCGCGTACTCGGCCAGATAGCCGGACAGCAGCAGCCGATAGTCCAACGGCAGGCGCGGCGCGATGTGGCGGGCCAGGTCGAAGACGATGGTCGTGCAGTTGCTGGTCAGCGTGTTGTAGAAGCCCGGCTTGGCATCCAGTTCACGCGCCTGTTCGATGTACGCGGCGAACAGTTCCTTCAGCTGCGCGCGGTCCATGCCATGCAGGCGGTACAGGTAGACATCTTCGCCACGCGCGTTGGTGCGGGTGCGGATGATGTCGGTCTCCTCCGAAGCCACCAGGGTCATCTCGAACTTGCGGAAGAAGCCGCCCAGCGCGGAGAACGACTCATCGCGCTCCTTGCGGATCTCCAGCGAGAACACCACGTGGCGACCATCCTCGAAACCGAACGAGATCAGCGTGTGGGCGATCGCCGGGCCCATCCAGTACGACAGCACCAGGTCGGCCGAGCGCAGCTGGTCCAGGTCGTATTCGCGGCGCACCCAGTGCGCGTCGTAGTCGCTTTCGCTGCGCCAGGTGAAGTCGCGCACGTTGTCCAGCACCACATGGCGCCCGTCGAAGGACACCACGTGCAGGCGCTGGGCCACGTCGTCGGCCCATACGCGGTCCTGGCGCGGGGTCAGCAGCAGCCACCACAGGCCGGCCAACGCCAGCGCCACACCGAAGGCCGTGCCGAGGCGGCGGGAGGCACGTCCCCGCGCGACCCGCCACGACGCCCACAGCGCCACCAGCAGCCACAGCACGGCCACGCCGGTGGCCAGCCAACCCGGCCCCGGCAGCTGGTAGGCCAGCAGCCCGCTCACCCACAGCGCCGCCAGCGCCATGGCACTCCCTGTCATCCAACGTCCTGCGGCGTTCACTGGCATCCTGTCGCGGTCTTGAAGCCGCATAGTTAGCCACAAGCGGGTTCACCGTGGCATCTACAGACCGTTCAGGCTGGGCAGCGCACCGTCGGCGGCGGCCTCTGCGGCCAGGTTCACTTCACAGGAGCAACGATGGGCATCACTTCCGTGGCCGGCGTTCCGGTCCAACCCCGGCACCGAGCCACCTGCCACTGCGGCACGGTCGAACTGCTGCTGGACCTGCCGGACGGTATTGTCGAACCCCGCCGCTGCGACTGCTCGATGTGCCGGCGCCGGGGGGCCATTGCCGCCAGCGTCAGCCGCGCGGGCCTGCAGGTAGTGCGCGGGCAGAACCACCTGCAGCGGTACCAGTTCAACACCCATGTGGCCGAGCACTATTTCTGTGGCGTGTGCGGCATCTACACCCATCACCGGCGCCGCTCCAACCCGGAACAGTACGGCTACAACGTGGCCTGCCTGGAAGGCATCGACCCGTTCGCGCTGGGTGTGATCCCGGTCAACGATGGGGTCAACCATCCCGCCGACCGCACCGGTTAGTGGCGCGTGCGCCGTGGCGGTGCGGCAACCTTCTGCCAGGGGGCCATGCCGCTGCGGCCTGCCCGCACCGGGCGCTTCAGCCAAGGCCGGCGGGGCGTCGCCTGCGGTTCGGTGGCGACCGGGGAAGGAACAGGTCTGCGGCCGGGCCAGAGATGATCGAGCAGCCACATGGCAGGTCTCCGTGGGGGACGGGGACGACCTACGCTAGCGACACCTGGGCAAAGAACGGGTGAGGGTGCTGCGGCAGCCAGATGACAGCCGCCCCCCCCCCTCAGTCCTGCGGCCGTGACCGGCCCAGGCGGCGCACCAGCACGAAGAACAACGGCACCAGCACCACTGCCAGCACCGTGCCGGAGACCATGCCACCGATCACGCTCATGCCGATTTCACGGCGGCTGACCGCGCCCGCGCCGGTGGCCAACGCCAACGGGATCACACCGGCCACGAAGGCCAACGACGTCATCACGATCGGGCGCAGGCGCAGGCGTGCGCCCTGCAGGGCCGCTTCCACCGCTGAACTACCAACGCGATAGCGTGCCTCGGCAAACTCCACGATCAGGATCGCGTTCTTGGCCGACAGGCCGATGGTGGTCAGCAGCCCCACCTGGAAGTAGATGTCGTTGACGAACCCGGCCGCGGTGGTCGCCAGCACGGTACCAATCACGCCCAGGGGGATCACCAGGACCACCGCCACCGGCACCGTCCAGCTTTCATAGAGCGCCGCCAGGCACAGGAAGATGAAGGCAATGGAGGCGATGTACAGCCACAGCGTCTGGTTGCTGGCCAGCTGTTCCTGGTAGGACAGGCCACTCCACTGCAGGTCGAACCCGGGTTGATCGGCAACCAGTGCCTGCATGCGCCGCATCGCCTCGCCCGAGCTGCGCCCTTCAGCGGCGCTGCCCTGGATCTGCATTGCCGGCAGCCCGTTGAAACGCTGCTGCAGCTGCGGCCCGCGCGCCCAATGGCTGCTGGCGAAACTGGCGAACGACGCCATCTGGCCGTTGCCACCGCGCACATACCACTGGCCGATGTCGTCGGGCACGCTGCGGTAGGGCTGGTCGCCCTGCATGTAGACACGCTTGACCCGGCCGCGATCGAGGAAATCGTTGATGTAGCTGCCGCCCCAGGCCGCCGACAGCGTGGAATTGATGTCGGCCTGGGCAAGGCCCAGTGCGCTGGCCTGGGCATGGTCGATGTCCAGCCGCAGCTCGGCCTTGTCGCCAAGACCGTTCAGGCGCACCGAGGTGAGCCCATCGTCTTCACCGGCCGCACGCACCACCTGTTCCTGCGCCGTCTGCAGGGCCACACGCCCGGCCGCACTGGTGTCCTGCAACCACAGTTCGAAGCCGCTGGACTGGCCAAATCCACGCACCGCCGGTGGTGCCAGTACATTGACCTTGGCATCCGGCAGGCTGCGGAAGTAGGCATTGGCACGCGTGATGATCGACGCGGCAGTGTTGTCGCCCGTGCGCTCATCCCAGGGTTTCAGTGCGAGGAAGCCCTGCCCGGCGTTCTGGCCGGTACCGGCATTGTTGCGGCCGACCACTACGAACACCACATCCAGGTTCTGCTTTTCGTGCTCCATGAAGTAGCGGCTGATCTGCTGGCCCAGCGCTTCGGTGCGTGCCATCGGCGTGCCTTCCGGCGTGGAGAACTGGAAGGTCACCTGGCCCTGGTCTTCCACCGGCAGGAAACCGGTCGGCATGCGCACGTACAGCACGACCATGGCGACCACCAGCAGCAGGTAGAACGCCATCCAGCGCCGCGGCCGGGAGACGACGCCACCGAGTTTTCCCTGGTAGGCCAGCTGGCTGCGCTCGACACCCCGGTTGAACGCCCGGAAGAAACGGCCCTGCGGCTTCTGCGCCGAAGACGGCTTGAGCAGGGTGGCGCACAGCGCCGGGGTCAGTGTCAGCGCCACCAGTGCCGACAGCGCCATGGCAGATGCAATCGTGATCGAGAACTGCCGGTAGATGATGCCCGTGGAACCACCGAACAGGGCCATCGGCAGGAACACCGCGCCCAGCACCACGGTGATGCCGATCAACGCGCCGGTGATCTCGCCCATCGATTTTTCGGTCGCTTCGCGCGGCGGCAGATGCTCGTCGTGGATGATGCGCTCCACGTTCTCCACCACCACGATCGCATCGTCGACCAGCAGCCCGATCGCCAGCACCATCGCGAACAGGGTCAGTGTGTTGATGGTGAATCCGGCAACGGCCAGCACGCCGAACGTGCCCAGCAGCACCACAGGCACCGTGATCGCCGGAATCAGCGTGGCGCGCAGGTTCTGCAGGAACAGGAACATCACCACCACGACCAGCACGATGGCTTCGATGAGGGTATGGATGACCCCCTCGATCGAGACCCGCACGAACGGCGTGCTGTCACGCGGATAGGCCACCTGCAACCCCGGCGGGAAAGTCGGTCGCAGCCGTTCGATCTCCGCGCGGACCGCGTCGGCGGTGGCCAATGCGTTGGCGCCGGAGGCCAGGGTGACTGAGAAGCCGGCCGCCGGATAGCCATTGAGATAGCTGCTGGTCTGGTAGTTCTCCGCGCCGATCTCGACCCGTGCGACGTCGCCCAGCAACACCGCCGCGCCATTGGGCAGGGTGCGCAGGATGATCGCGCGGAACTGTTCGGGCGTCTGCAGGCGCGACTGCGCGGTGACCGTGGCGTTGAGGCTCTGCGTCGGGCTGGACGGCATCGCGCCCAGCTCACCCGCCGTCACCTGGGTGTTCTGCGCCTGGATCGCAGCGCGAACGTCCGAGGGCATCAGGTCATAGGCGCGCAGCTTGTGCGGGTCCAGCCACACGCGCATTGCGTAAGCCGAGCCGAACACGTTGATCTCGCCAACGCCGGGAATACGGCTGATCGGGTCCTGCACGTTGCTGACCAGGAAATCGGAGACGTCCACGCGCTCCATGCGCCGGCTGGTGTCGTACAGCGAGACCACCATCAGCGAATCGCCCTGCGACTTGGCCACCGTCACGCCCTGCTGCTGCACTTCCTGCGGCAGCCGGTTGATGGCCTGGTTGACGCTGTTCTGCACCTGCACCTGGGCGATATCCGGGTTGGCGCTCTGGTCGAAGGTGACCGTGATGCGCGCCTGCCCCGATGACGAACTGGTGGAGGAGAAATACAACAGGTGATCGATGCCTTTGATCTGCTGTTCGATCACCTGGGTGACGCTGTCTTCCACCGTCTGTGCCGAGGCACCGGTGTAGTTCGCGGTGATGTTGACCTGCGGCGGCGCGATGTCCGGGTACTGCTCCACCGGCAGCTGGGTCACCGCGATGGTGCCGAAGGCCATGATGCAGATCGCCAGGACCCAGGCGAATACCGGGCGATGGATGAAGAAGCGCGGCAGCATCTGCTCAGTCCTTCCCGGCCGGTGCCGGTGCCGGCTTCACCCGTACCGTCATGCCATCGGCCAAGCCCTGCGCGCCGGCTACCACCACCTGCTCACCGGCGGCCAGGCCATCGAGCACCAGCCACTGATCGCCCACCGCACGCGCGGTGCGGAACAGGCGCAGCCGGGCCTTGCCGTCCTTGTCCACCAGCCACGCCTGTGCCTCGCCCTTGGGGCTGCGGTCGACCGCCGCCTGTGGCACCAACAGCGCCTGCTGGCGGGTTCCCTGCCCCACCAGCGTGCGCACGTACATGCCTGGCAGCAGCTGCCCATCCGGGTTGGGGAAACGCGCCCGCAGGGTGATGCTGCCGGTCTCCTGCTGCACGTCCACGTCGGCGAATTCCAGCGTGCCGGGCAGCGGGTAGTCGGTGCCATCGGACAGGCGCAGCCGCACCGGTGCTGTATCGGCCTGCACGCCACCGTCGGCGATGGCGCGGCGCAGTGCCAGGTACTCATTGCTGGACTGGGTGATGTCCACGTTCATCGGGTCCATCTGCTGCACCCGTGCCAGTGGATCGGCCTGGCCCGAGGTGACCAGCGCCCCCGGCGTGAATAGCGCGCGGCCGATGCGCCCGGCAATCGGCGAGGTCACCGTGGCAAACCCCAGCCGTGTGCTGGCCGTGTCACGCGCGGCCTGTGCGGCCTGCGCCGCGGCGGCAGCCTGCTGGTCGCTGGCGATCGCATCGTCCACGTCCTGGCGCGCGGCCAGCTGGTCCTTGCCCAACGCCTGCATGCGCTGCGCCCGCAGGCGCGCGGTCACCGCAGCGGCCTCGGCGGTCTTCAGGTTGGCCTGCGCCTCGTTCAGCGCCGCCTGGTACAGCGCGGGCTCGATCTGGAACAGTGGCTGCCCGGCCTTCACCCACTGGCCCTGCTCGAACAACCGCTTCACCAGCACACCATCCACCTGCGGACGCACGTCCGATTCCTGCGAGGCAACGCTGCGCCCAGGCAGTTCCTGCTGCAGTGCCAGCGGCTGGCTGCGCAGGGTCAGTATCGTCACCTCAGGCGTCGTCGCGCCGGGCTTGGGCGCGTCCTTGCCGCAGGCGCTGAGCAGCCCCACTAGGGCGAGCGCCAGCAGCGGCAGGCCCGCGGTTCGCGGCAGCCGCCAGGCACGGTACGGACGGGAGGGGTTCGGAAGGATCATCGGCTGCAGGTTCCACGCGTGGGGGAGCGTTCGGCGCCGAATATAGAAGACGTGGCGGCACGATCCTGCTAAATGGCGCATGAAACATTTTTCATTTGCAGTCGCTGCCCACGATTGCGAGGATGCCCCTGTCCCACTCTGCACACTGGCCCATGCCGCGCGTACTCACCATCGAGGACGATCTTGTCACCGCCGAGGAGATCGCCACCGAACTGCGCAGCCACGGCTTCGACGTGGACCTGGCCAGCGACGGCAGCAACGGCCTGGCGCTGGCACGTGCAGGTGACTACGCGGTGATCACCCTGGACCGCATGCTGCCCGGCATCGACGGGCTGGCCCTGGTCACCACCTTGCGCCGTGAAGGCATCACCACGCCGGTACTGATGATCAGTGCGCTGTCGGACGTGGATGAACGCGTGCGTGGCCTGCGCGCCGGTGGCGACGACTACCTGACCAAGCCCTTCGCTTCGGACGAGATGGCTGCACGTGTGGAAGTGCTGATCCGGCGTCAGGGCCCGACTGGCGCCATCGACAACGTGCTGCGCGCCGGTGACCTGGAACTGGACCTGATGGCCCGTTCGGCGCGACGCGGCGGGCATGAAATCGCGCTGTTGCCGACCGAGTTCAAGCTGCTCGAATTCCTGGTCCGCAACGCCGGCCAGGTGGTCACCCGCAGCATGCTGTTCCAGGAAGTCTGGGGCTACCACTTCGATCCGGGTACCAACCTGATCGACGTGCATATCGGCCGCGTGCGCAAGCGCATCGAACAACCCGGCCGGCCGCAGCCGATCATGACCGTACGGGGAACCGGCTATGTCTTCGACGCGCAATCCTGACCACTGGCGCTCTTCCAGCAGCCGACTGCTGGGCCTGTACTGCACCCTGTTCGTGGCGTGGTCGAGCCTGCTGCTGGGCGTGATGTACTGGCGCATCTCGGATTACCTGAGTGACCTGACCGAATCGGGCCTGCAGCAGCGCGCGCACCTGTTCATGAGCTTCGACGGCCCGGCACTGGATGAAGCATTGCGCGACAGCCAGCGCTTCGATCTGCACCGGGTCTATACCTATGGGTTGTTCGACAAGGGCGGCATGCCGATGGCGGGTCCGCTGACAGCGATCCCCGAGGGACTGCCGCTGGATGGCAACTCGCATGCGGTGGACGGTTGGACGCTGGCCGATGGCCGCCACGACAACGGCGGCAGTGCGCTCGGCGTGGTGACCCGCGATGGCCGCACGCTGGTATTCGTACGCCAGAATGGCAAGCTCATGGCGGTCAACAGCATCATCCTCGATGCGCTGCTGTGGGGCGTATCGCTGACCGTCATTCCCGGCCTGGTGGGCTGGCATCTGCTGCGTCGGCGCCCGTTGAAACGTATCCAGCAGATCGAAGCGGCCACCAACCGCATCGTTGCCGGCGACCTCGGCCAGCGCCTGCCGGTGTCCAGCCGTCGCGACGAGATCGATCGGCTGTCGAGCATCGTCAACGCCATGCTGGAACGCATCGAACAGCTGATGACCGAGGTCAAAGGCGTGTGCGACAGCATCGCCCACGATCTGCGCACGCCGCTGACCCGCCTGCGCGCGCATCTTTACCGCATGCGCGTGGGCCTGGACGAACGGGACCCGCATGCCGATCCACTGGACAAGGCGCTGGCCGAGACTGACATGCTGATGGCGCGCTTCGCCGCGCTGCTGCGGGTGTCGGAACTGGAGAGTCACCAGCGACGTTCGGCCTTCGACGCGGTCGACGTCTCTGAGCTGCTGCAGGAACTGCACCAGTTCTACCTGCCGCTGGCCGAAGAGAAGCAGCAGTTGCTGGAGCTGCAGGTGGACCCGAAGGTGGGCCCGCTGCGTGGAGACCGCGAGCTGCTGTTCGAAGCGCTGGCCAACCTGTTGTCCAATGCCCTGCAGTTCACCCCTGCACACGGCCGTATCCTGCTGCGTGCGGTCGATGATCACGGCGCCCCGAGGATCGATGTGATCGACAACGGGCCGGGCATTCCGCCACAGGACCGCACGCTGATCTACCAGCGCTTCTTCCGTGGCAGCAGCGCCGGCCAGGGGCCTGGATTCGGCCTGGGCCTGTCGATCGTGGCCGCCATTGCCGGCCTGCACGGCTTCCGTGTCCGCGCCGGCAGCGCCCCCGGTGGCGGTGCCTGGATGAGCATCCGCGGCGCGACGGACGGCCTGCCCTGACGCCGGGCCAGGGCGCCCCAATCGCACTTGGGAATCATTTGTATTTGTGGGCGGGCATCCGGATAATCCGCCGTCACCGCCCTTCCCGGATCACTCCCGATGCCCGCTCTGCCGTCGCGTCCGCTGCTGTACACGCTCGCCCTGCCCACCCTGCTGGCCTCGGCCATCGCCCAGGCCCAGGACACCCCGGCGGCGCGCACCCTGGACAAGGTAACGGTGGTGGCCGAGCGGGCCAGCACCGCGACCAAGACCGACACCGCCCTGACCGAGACGCCGCAGGCGATCAGCGTGGTCACCCAGCAGCTGTTCACCGATCGCGGCGCGCACAACCTGCAGGAAGTGCTGCGCTACAGCGCCGGCGTCACCGCCGATGCGTGGGGGCTGGATACCCGCAACGATGCGACCTCGGTGCGCGGGCTGGACCCGGTGCAGTACCAGGATGGCCTGCGCCGCAGCTACGGTTTCAGCCCCCTCGCCCGCCCGGAAATCTATGGCCTGGAGCGGGTGGAAGTGCTGCGCGGCCCGTCCTCGGTGCTGTATGGTGCCGGCGCCACCGGCGGCATCATCAATGCAATGAGCAAGCGCCCGACCTTCGGCGCCCTCAACGGCGAGGTCGGCGTGCAGCTCGGCAGTTTCGACCGCAGGCAGCTGCAGGGTGACATCGGCGGCGCATTGAACGATGCCGGTACGGTTGCCGGCCGCTTCGTCGGGCTGGTGCGCGAATCGAACATGCAGACCGATGTATTGAAGGATGACCGCGTCTATCTGGCACCGTCGATCAGCTGGCGCGGTGAACGCAGCACCTTGACCCTGCTGGCCAGCTATCAGCATGACAAGACCGGCTCCAGCCAGCAGTTCCTGCCGCTGGCCGCGACCCTGCTTGCAGCGCCCGGACGCCGCCTCGACCCGTCCACCTTCATCGGCGATCCCGGTTTCGACCGCATCGACTCGCGCGTCTACAGCCTGACCGCGCTGTTCGACCACAGCTTCAACGACACGCTCAGCCTGCGCTCGGCAGTGCGTTACATCGATGGCAGGACCACCCTGCAGCAGATGTACGTGGACAGCTACAGCAGTCCGGAAGATCCCTTCATCGACGCCGAGCGGCGCGTGGTCAACCGCACGGCCTATGGCACCCGCCCCGACGTGCAGATCTTCAGCGCCGACAATGCGCTGCAGTTCGACTTCGCCACCGGTGCCTTCCAGCATCTGCTGCTGGCCGGCGTGGACTACAGCCAATACAAGGAGCAGCTGCAGCGGCTGGACGCCACCGGCACGCCGATCGACATCTACACCCCGGTATCGGTCGCGCCGATCGTGCGTGGCTGGGATCGTCAGCCGGACCAGACCTCCACCCAGCTGGGTGTCTATGTGCAGGACCAGATCCGCTGGGCCGACCGCATCTCGCTGGTGCTGGGCGCGCGCCGCGACCATGCACGCTCGAAGACCGAAGGCCAGCCCAGCCAGACCGACAATGCCACCACCTACCGCGCCGGGCTGATCGGCGAACTGGGTGCGGGCGTTTCGCCCTACCTGAGCTACAGCGAATCGTTCCTGCCGGTGTCCGGCCAGGATCTGTTCGGCAGCGCCTTCAAGCCGATGCGCGGCCGCCAGTCCGAGGCCGGCATCAAGTGGCAACCGGCGCGCAGCCTGCTGCTGACGCTGGCGGCGTACCGCATCACCGAAACCAACCGGCAGACCAACGACCCGGACAACGTATTGAACGTGGTGCAGACCGGGCAGATCCGCTCCAAGGGCGTGGAGCTGGAAGGGCAGTTCCAGTTCGCCAACGACCTCACAATCACCGCTGCCGTTGCGCGCAACGAGGCCGAGGTCAGCCGCAGCAACTTCGCATTGGAAGTAGGCCAGCGCCTCAACGACACCCCGCAGGACCTGGCCTCGGCCTGGGTGTCGAAGGGCTTCCAGCTGGATGATGCCGCACGCTTGCGCCTGGGCCTGGGCGTGCGCCATGTCGGCAACACGGTGTCGCTGGGCAATGGCGGGCGCATCGTCACGCCCAGCTACACGCTGGCCGATGCATTGCTGGAAGTGCAGGTGACCGACTGGACGATGGCGTTGAACATCACCAACCTCACCGGCAAGCGCTACTGCGCGCCGTGCCGCACCTTTGGCGACTGCTTCGCCGGCTACCCGCGCGTGGTGACCGGCACCATCAGCTATCGGTTCTGATCACGGCCAACGCTGGCCGCTGCAGCAGCAGGTGCAACAGCACCGCGCATGCGGCGGTCAGCAGCGCCAGGACACGCAGCAGTATCGCCAGCGCCTCGGCACTGGCCTCCTGCAGCTGTGCGCCGCTCATCGCCGGAAGCAGTGCCTGCGCCTGTGCCTGCGCCCCCGTGGCCAGATAGGCACCGGCACGCGCCAACGATGCCGGCGATGCTCCCTGCAGCTGGTGGCCGATCAGCAGCGCAAGCAAGGCCGTGACTGCGGCCAATGCGATGCCTTCGCCGGCCACCCGCACGGTTCCGAAGATGCCGGCGGCCATGCCCGCACGCTGCACCGGCACCACACTGACCGACAGCCCATCCATCAGGCCCCACGGCAAGGCCGTTCCAGCGCCGATCAGCATCAGCAACGGCACCCACTGCGACGGCGACGGATGCGATGCGTGGCGCGACAACAGGTACAACCCAGAGGCACAGACCAGCAGGCCCAGCGTACACAGCCGCGTACTTCCAACGCGTTCCGCCCAGCGCGCGGCCAGCATCGGCAGCACCAGCATCGGCGCGGACAGGGCCAGCATCTGCAGCCCGACCAATGTCGCGCTCTGTGCATTCACGCCCAGCAGCTGCAGAGGCAACACCACCAGCAGCACCACGTAGCCGAAGCAGGTTGCGACCGGCAGCAGCTGGACACCGAGGAACGCCGGTTGCGAGAACAGCGAGAGGTCCAGCAACGGTGAGCGGTGCAGCCGTTCGATGCAGACGAATACCCCGCCCAGCATCAGCGTCGCCAACAGCGCCAGTTGCACGTGCATGGCATGCAGGCCGAATTCACCCAGCCACAGCAGGGCCAGGGTCAACGCCGCCAGCATCAGGCTGAAACCCAGCATGCCGCCGACATCCAGCCGCCCGCGTTCGCCATGGCTTTCGGACAACGCGCGCGCGCCCACGGCGAACGCCGCCAGCGTCAGTACACCGCCCGCGGCGAACACACTGCGCCATCCCAATGCCTGCAACAGCAGACCCGCGAGCAGCGGCCCCAGCGCCAGCCCCGCACCGAATGTGGTGCCCAGCAGGGCGAACACACGGGCACGCACCGGGCCCTGCCAGGCATGCGCCAGCGCAGCGGTGCCGGACGCCAACGCCGCTGCAGCGGCAACGCCCTGCAGCCCGCGCGCCAGATCCAGCCACAGCAGCGTGGGCGCGAGGCAGACGACGACCGTGGCTACGGTGAAGCCTGCCGTGCCCAGCAGGAACAACCGTCGTCGGCCATAGCGGTCGGCCAGGCCACCGGCAGCAAGCAGCAGGCTGCCGAAGGTGAGCATGAACGCGTTGGTCACCCACGCCAGCGCGGTCGGCGACGACGCCGCGGAACGGGCCAGCGCCGGCACCGCGACCGCACCGGCCGAGAAGGACAACGGCAGCGCCAGTGCAGCCAGGCAGACGGCAAGCAGCGCCCACCGCTGCTGCGTGTGGGAAGGTACGGAGAGCATCGAAACCGGGGCCATGTGGGCCTCCATCCATCAGGGGCATTGATGATGGACAGGCCGCTATTCCAGAAAAACAGGCTCGATGTACGTTGATTGCGGCCTAATGTTCCGTAATCATGCCCCGCATGGATTCCATCTCTGCCCTGCTGGCCTTCGTCCGTACCGCCGAAGCAGGCAGCATCGTCGGCGCCGCTCGCGTCCTCGGCCTGTCCGCGTCGGCCGTGGGCAAGCGCATCGCCCGCCTTGAACAGGAACTCGGCACGCGCCTGTTCCAGCGCACCACCCGCCGCGTGCACCTCACCGACGAAGGCGAACTGCTGCTGCAGCGCTGCCGGCGGGCACTGGATGAACTTTCCGAAGCGCAGGCGGATCTGGCGCAGCGACAGCACGCCCCGAGTGGACTGCTGCGCATCGGCCTGCCCACCATCGGCTACCGCTTCCTGTTGCCGGTACTGCCGGGGTTCCAGCAGCGCTACCCGCAGGTGCAGCTGGAGCTGGACTTCAACGACCGCATCGTCGACGTGGTCAGCGAAGGCCTCGACGCGGTGATACGCAGCGGTGAACTGGCCGATTCCAGCCTGACCGCACGGCGGCTGGGCGGCTTCCGTTTCATCCTCTGTGCGGCGCCGGGCTATCTGCAGGCCCATGGCATTCCCGGTGATGTGAGCGAGCTGCGCCTGCATACCGCGCTGCGCTTCCGTTACCCGACCACCGGAAAGCTGCACCCGTGGCAGCTGCCGGGTATCGAAGGCGATGCCGGCGCGCGCCTTCCCACGGCGATGACCTGCAACAACATGGAGGCCGTACTGGCCGCTGCGATCGGTTGCATGGGCCTGGCCTGGATGCCTGACTTCCTCGCAGCCGATGCGCTGGCCGATGGCCGCCTGCAACAGGTACTGCCAGCACTGCCCACGCACCAGGGGCAGTTCTCGTTGCTCTGGCCCGGTGGGCGCCATCCCAGTGCACGCCTGCGGGTGTTCATCGACTACGCCGTTGCCAACCTGTTCCGCGGCGACGAGGCATAGCAGCTCCACAGAATCAGTTGGTGCCCGCCGTCTGCAGGAAATTGCGCAGCACCGGCGACGGTTGTTCCGGCCTCATGCAGAACTGCAGGGCGAAACGGGCGGCTTCGCTCTCCAGCACGCGATAGACGATCTCCTGCGGGCGGAAGCTGGCCATGCTGGCCGGAACGATCGCCACGCCCGCCTCCACCGCCACCAGCGACAGCACCGCGTGCATGCCCTGCGCTTCCTGCATCACGCGCGGGGTGAAGCCCGCCGCGGTGCACAGACCCAACACCTGCGCGTGGAAGCCGATGCCCTCTCCAGCCGGCCATGAAACGAACGGCTCATCGGCGAGCATCGCCACGCTGACCTCCGGCGCGTTGGCCAGCGCATGTGCACGCGGCAGCGCAATCGCCAGGCGGTCGTGGTCGAAGTCGTACAGCACCAGCTCGGCGGCGGGAATCGGTGGAATCAGCACGCCGACATCGATGCGCTGCTCACGCAGCCACAGCTGCTGCTGACGCGAGGTCGCTTCCTGCAGATGCAGCTGCACCTGCGGGTACTGTTGGCGGAAGCGGCGGATCAGGCCCGGCAACCGGCCATACAGCGCACTGCCCACATAGCCCACGCGCAGACTGCCGGACTGTCCGGCGGCGGCTTCGCGCGTGCGCTGCAATGCCTGCTCGGCCTGCTGCAGCGTTGCCCGCGCCTCCACCAACAGCGTCTGCCCGGCCACGGTCAGGCCCAGGGTACGGTTGCCGCGCACGATCAGTTCACTTCCGAGTTCGTCTTCCAAGCGTCGTATTGCCGCGGTCAGCGGCGGCTGCGACATGTGCAGGCGGGCTGCGGCGCGGTGGAAATGAAGCTCTTCGGCCACGGCCACGAACTGGCGAAGCAGGCGCAGGTCGATCATCTCGATGCAGGCAGTGGGAACCCGCCTAGGGTACGCCCTCAGCCGCGCACGTCGACGCTGGCGCGGGCGATGGCCGGCCACTGCAGCGCCACCGACTCGATGCTGTCGGCACTGACCGCGCGCAGATCCCGCGGATACGCCACATGCTCGGCCTCCTGCAGGCGCAGTGCGTGGAACTGGCCATTGCTTGCGCGCAGCACCCAGCCGCCGTCCTGGCAGCGCGTGGACGTCAGATAGGCCACGCCCTGCGCGACCGCGTCCGGATGCAGTTCGTCGGGCTCGCCGTCGATGCCCCACATACGCGTCTTTGCCACCGGCGAAACCGCGTTGACCACGATGCCATGCTCGGCGCCTTCCAGCGCCAGCACATTGACCAGTCCCAGCGCCCCCAACTTGCCCATCGCGTAAGCGGACAGCCCGCGCTGTGCGTACTGCGGATACAGCGCGCGATCGGAGGTGGTGATGACGATGCGCCCACCGCCCGCCGCGCGCATTGCCGGCCACGCCGCCTGCGCCAGCCACAGCGGCGTCTTCGCGGCCAGGCACAGCATCTGCTCCAGCGCCTCGTCCTCGATCGCTTCCAGCGTCTGGTACTCGACCCAGCCGGCGTTGTGGATCAGGAAATCGATGCGGCCATGCGCCTGCAGCAGTTCCTGCACCAGCGCATGGCAACCGCCACGATGGTCGATGGGACCGCTTGCGGCCTGCACCGGCAAACCCTGCCGCTGCAGCGCTTCGACGCTGCGCAGGATGCGCTGTGGATCGGCGCCGCGGCCGTCGGTACCGGCGCCGACGTCATGCATCAGCACCTGTGCACCGCGCTCGGCCAGCAGGCGGCTGTAGGCCAGGCCCAGTCCACCGGCGGCACCCGTCACCAGGCCCACCTGGCCTTCAAAGGAAATTCGGGAAATCGGCTGCATCTGCACAGCTTCGGCCATGCCCCCAGGTTGCGGCCAATACCATTGACCACAGCGCACGATACGCCCGCGCTATCACTGGAAAAGGGGACGGAGGGGATTAAGTCGTTTCAGGCACAGTAGGACCGATTACGACTTAATCCCCTCCGTCCCCTTTTTCGTTCAGCGGCTGAAGCGGCGCGCGCCGGCCACGCAGATCACCGCGACCACGGTCACCAGCACCATGCTGAGGCTGACCGCTTCGTGCAGCAGCAGCGCGGCCAGGGCCAGGCCGAAGAAGGGCTGCAGCAGCTGCAGTTGGCCGACGGCGGCGATACCGCCCTGCGCCAGACCGCGATACCAGAACAGGAAGCCGATCAGCATGCTGAACACCGCCACGTAGCCCAGTGCCCACCACGCCGAGGCACCGACCGCAGTGAACGAGGCCGGACGCATCAGCACTGTCAGCGGCAGCATCACCGGCAAGGCCAGCAGCAGCGCCCAGCTGATCACCTGCCAGCCACCCAGATGGCGGGCGAGCCGACCGCCCTCGGCATAGCCCAGCCCGCACACCACGATCGCCGCCAGCATCAGCAGGTCGGCCTGCAACGACGCCTCGATGCCGTTGCGCACCGCATAGCCGACCACGCAGGCACTGCCCAGCAGCGAGAACAACCAGAACGCCGGGCGCGGTCGATCGCCGCCGCGCAGCACGCCGAATACCGCAGTGCTCAATGGCAACAGGCCGAGGAACACGATGGTGTGTGCCGATGACGCATGCCGCAGCGCGAGCGCGGTCAACAGCGGAAAGCCGACCACCACCCCCAGACTGACCACCACCAGGCCTGGCAGGTCATTGCGCCGCGGCCACGGCTGGCGCAGCAGAAGGAGCAGGCCAAGGCCGAGCACGGCGGCAATGGTCGCGCGTGCAGCAGTGACGAATCCGGCGTCCAGCTGCAGCACCGCCAAGCGGGTGGCCGGCAGGGAGCCCGCGAAGATCACTACACCGATGAAGCCATTGATCCAACCACTCGCCGACCGTTCCACGCCTGTACTCCTGAAGGTGCCGGACGATGCCCGGCTGGACCTGTATGGAAGCATCCAGCGCGGAACGACCCCAGCTACAATCCAGTACAGTCGCAAGTAACTGTACTGCCCACACTTCCACTACGGTTCCGCCATGCCACGTTCGCTCACCCGCATCGAATCGGTCATCCAGACCGTCCGCACCCGCATCGGTGCGCGGGTGGATGGCCCCGGCTCCCGCCTGCCCTCGGTACGTGCGCAGGCGGCGGCGATGGGGGTCTCGGTCTCGACCGTGGTCGAGGCCTACGAGCGCCTGGCGGCCGAAGGCCTGATCAGTGCGCGCGCAGGATCCGGCTTCTACGTCAGTGGGCCGGCCGCCCCGCTGGCGCTGGCTGAAATGGAGCCGCGGCTGGACCGCGCGGTGGATCCGCTGTGGGTGTCGCGGCAATCGCTGGAAACGCCCGCGGGCCACCTCAAGCCGGGTTGTGGCTGGATGCCCAGCGATTGGCTGTACCACGATGGCGTGCGCCGCGGCCTGCGTCGGCTGGCGCGTGCCGATGCATCACAGCTGGTCGACTACGCCGGCCCACTCGGGCTGCCCCCATTGCGCCAGCTGCTGCAACGGCGCAGCGCGGCACTGGGCATCGATGCGCCGATGGAGCAGATCCTGCTGACCGAATCCGGTACGCACGCGGTCGATCTGCTCTGCCGTTTCCTGCTCAAGCCCGGCGACTGCGTGCTGGTCGATGACCCCAGTTACTTCAACTACCACGCGTTGCTGAAGGCGCACCAGGTGCAGGCCATCGGCGTGCCGTACACGCACAGCGGCCCGGACCTGGAGGCGTTCGCGCAGGCAGTTCAGGCGCATACGCCGCGGCTGTACATCACCAACTCGGGCCTGCACAACCCGACCGGCGCCGTATTGTCGGCCAGCACCGCCCACCGCCTGCTGGGCCTGGCCGAACGCAATGAACTGATCATCGTCGAGGACGACATCTTCGCCGACTTCGAACTGCAGCCTGCACCGCGGCTGGCCGCGCTCGATGGGCTGTCGCGGGTGATCCACGTCGGCAGTTTCTCCAAGACGCTGTCGGCGGCTTCGCGCTGTGGCTACGTCGCCGCTCGCCCTGAGTGGATCGAGGCGCTGACCGATCTGAAGCTGGCCACCAGCTTCGGCGGCGGCCATCTGGCGATGCAGTTGATGCACATCGCGCTGACCGACAGTGGCTACCGCCGCCACATGCAATCGGTGCGTTCGCGCCTGGCCGATGCGCGCCGGCACACGCTGCGCAAGCTGCAGACGCTGGGCATCAGGCCGTGGCTGCAGCCGGAAGCCGGGCTGTTCCTGTGGTGCCAGCTGCCCGATGGCCGCGATGCCGCCGCACTGGCCCGGCAATGCCTGCGCGAGGGCATCGTGCTGGCACCGGGCAACGCGTTCAGTCAGTCGCAGCGCGCGGCTGACTATGTACGCTTCAACGTTTCGCAGTGCCAGGACCCGAGGATCTGGCAGGTACTGGCGCGCGCGCTGCGTTGAGCTGGTAATGCGCGACCAGCGCATCCACCACCACGCGCACGCCCGGCAACTGGCCGCGACGATGCGGCAGCAGCACGCTGGTGGTCACTTCGCCGGCATGCCACGCCGGCAGCACCTGCTGCAGGCGGCCAGCGGCAAGGGCCTCGGTACACAGGCTCTGTGGCAACACGGTAATGCCAAGACCGGCTTCGGCCGCCGCGATCAGCAGCTGCGATTCATTGCCGACCAGCGCCACCTGCGGCTCCACCTGCACGGTGCGCGCGTCGGGGCCGTGCAGCGTCCAGCGCGTTGCATGACGCGCGGTCAGCAGGCCGGCATGCGCACGTAGCTGCTCGGGCGTATCCACTGCCGGCGCGGCTGCCAGATAGCCTGGGGACGCCACCAGCACGATGCGCTCGCTACCCAGCGAGCGCTGCACCAACCCGGAATCCGGCAGCGGACCGAAGTGACTGCGCAGAGCGATGTCGATGCCCTCCTGAGCCAGATCGATGAAACGATCACTCACTTCAACTTCGATGCGCAACCGTGGATAGCGGCGGGCCAGTGCAGGCAGGCACGCGGCGAGCTCGCCCTGCACCACCGGAATCGAAGCGCTGATGCGTACGGTGCCGCTGGGTTCGGCCTGGCGGTCGCGGACGATGGCCTCGGCGGCCTCGACCTCAGACAACGCTGCGCGTGCGCGCTCGAAGAAGTCCTGGCCGACCTCGGTCAATGCGAAGCGGCGCGAACTGCGTTGCAGCAGCCGCACCTGGAGCTGTTCTTCCAGCAGCGCCACGCGCTTGCTCAACGTCGAGCGCGGCAGGCCCAGATGGCGCCCGCCTGCGGCGAAACCGCCCTGCTCCACCGCAGTCACGAACAGGGCCAGATCGTTGAGGTTGAGCATGCGCAACGTCCACATATGTGGACTTCAGGATGCCATTCGGATGGCTTCAGCGGCAATGTCCATGCTGGCACGCTTTCCTCACCCGCCGCGTCGCGGCTCGAACCGGAAACCTGCCATGACCCCGACCCTCTTCTACGGCGTGCCCTCGGGCTGCTCGTTCGGCTCCATCGTTGCGCTGGAGTGGCTGCGCCAGCCGTATCACCTGTGCCGCATCGAGATGCCCGGCCAGGTGCAGGGCGAAGACTACCGCCGCCTCAATCCACTGGGCGAAACCCCGACCCTGCGAACCGCGCAGGGCGAGCTGCTCAGCGAGAGCCTGGCCATCCTCAACCACCTGGCCGCGAAGGGCATCGCACAGGGGCTGGGCTTCGCACAGGGCACCTCCGGCTTCGATCGCCTCAACCATCGGCTGGCCTATCTCAACACCAGTTTCTTCGGTGCCTACGCGCCGCTCTGGCACGCACTGGAGCATGCGGAAGGCGATGAAGGCGAGGCGCTGCGTGCCTATGGCACGACCAAGGTGCGCCACGCCCACCAGGCGCTGGAGCAGATGATCGGCACGGGCCCGTGGCTGCTGGGCGAACAGCGCAGCTTTGCCGACGCCTACTTCGCAGGCATCGCGCGCTGGAACGACTATCACCAGGTGGTCGATCGACGCGAGTTCCCAAGGGTGCAGCAGCTGTTCGAGCGCCTGCAGGACGACGCCGGCGTGCAGTTCGCCCACGCCATCGAAGCGCAGCAGCCGGCAACCAGCGGCGGTGGATTCCTCGGCGAGGTGCGGCTGGAAGACGTGCTTGAGGCCGCAGCGGCCTGAGCCCTGTCCTGCCCGTGCGGCAGCGGCGCGCAATGCCTCTTGCGCGCCGCGCTACAGTGGTATGTCCCCCGCTGCAGGAATCCGCGCATGTCCACGTTCTCCGATCCGCAGGCGGTGGCCCGCTATGCCGAAGCGCCGCTGCGCCAGGTGCCTGGCTTCCTCGCCCTGCAGCAGATGAGCCGGCTGCTGCTGGCCGAACGTGTCCCTGAGCAGGGCCGCGTGCTGGTGCTGGGTGCCGGTGGCGGGTTGGAACTGAAGGCCTTCGCCGAGGCGCAGCCGGGCTGGCAGCTGCTGGGCGTAGACCCGGCCGCGCCGATGCTGGCCCTGGCCGAGCAGACACTGGGTCCGCTGATGTCGCGCGTGCAGCTGCTGGAAGGCTATATCGACGATGCACCCGATGCGCGCTTCGACGGTGCCAGCTGCCTGCTGACCCTGCACTTCCTCGATGCCGGGCAGCGCCTGCACACGCTGCGCGAACTGCACCGGCGCCTGCAACCCGGCGCGCCGCTGGTGGTGGCGCACCACAGCGTGCCGCAGGACCCGGCCGGCAAGCTGCGCTGGTTGCAGCGCTACGCGGCGTTCGCCGAAGCCTCGGGGGTTGCCCACGCCGATGCGCAGCGCGCGATCGACGCCATTGCCGAGCGATTGCCGTTGCTGTCGCCCGAGCAGGAGGTTGCGCTACTGCAGGAGGCCGGCTTCGACAACGTGGAGCTGTTCTACGCCGGCTTCAGCTTCAAGGGCTGGGTGGCGTACGCCGGATGATGCCTACGGCACCACGGTAATGCCGATACGCTGCATCAACAGCACCACCTGCTGCACATCCAGTGTGGCGCCGCGCAGATTGGTGCTGCGCAGGTCCAGCTCGCCCAGCTCCGAGTTGGTCAGGTTGCAGTCGGTGAAGTTGGCACTGTTCCAGTCGATCCCCTCGAACTGGCCACCGGACAGGTCCGAACCGGCGAAGCTGGCACCGCTCACATTCGCGCCATCCCAGCGGTTTTCCCACAGTTCGCACTTCTCCAATGTCACCCGCGAGAAATTGGCGTAGCGCAGGTTCGACTTCTTGATGAACGCGCTGCAGAACCAGCTGCGCGTGGTGATCTGATTCATGAAGCTGGCGTTGCTGAAGTCCGCGCCCTGCGCACGGCACTCACTGATCTCCAGGCCCAGCGCCTTGATGAAACTGAAGTGGCACATGCTGATGTCGCAACTACGGAAGCTGGCTTCCTTCAATGTGGCGCCGTTGAAGCGGCAACCGGCGCGGTTTTCAGCGTCATAGAAGCTGCAGTTGATGAACTCGGTGGCGGTGAGGTCAGCGCCGGAGAAATCGCATTCGTAGAACTGCTGGTCGACCACTTTCTGGCCGGTGTACTGGTCCGCGCCGATGCGCAGCTTGCGGTGAACGGTGGGGGACATCGTGGATTCCATGCCAGGTGCCCCGCCATGATGCCGGGCCGCGAGGGCGATCCATAGACGCTGGCGCGGTCGGGTTCACCGGCAGTCCAGCCGATCTGTGGCCACGCCCGCCCAATGCACGTTGTTGCACGTTAATGCACGAACGTGCAGACTTGCGTCATGAGCTCCGATCCCAGCCCCCTCCCCGCCCAGCGCACCCTGCAGATCCTCGAGGAACTGCGCCAGCAGGGCCGCGTGGTCGCCGCCGAACTGGCGCGCCGCTATGCCGTCTCCGAAGATTCGATCCGCCGTGATCTGCGCGAGCTGGCCGCCCAAGGCCTGTGCCAGCGTGTCTACGGCGGCGCCGTGCTGCCGCCCCCCAAGGAACGCCCGCTACGCGAGCGCCTGACCCGCGACCGTGGCGACAAGGCCGAACTGGCCGCCCGCGTCTGCGCGCTGCTGCAACCGGGCCAGGTGGTACTGCTCGATGCCGGCTCGACCAACCTGGCGATCGCCCAGCAGCTGCCGACCGCTCTCGGCCTGACGGTGATCACCAATGCTCCGCAGATCGCCACCGCCGCCAGCATGCTTGAAGGCACCTCGGTGCAGCTGATCGGCGGCCGCCTGGCCAGCGGTGGCGGCGCGGTCGGCGCTGAAGCGTTGGCGCAGGTGCAGCGCCTGCGCGCCGACGTATACCTGCCCGGCCCCTGCGCGGTGGACGGCGACACCGGCGTCTGGGCAATGGATTCGGAAGAAGCCACGCTGAAACGCGCGATGGTGGCCTGCAGCAGCCGCGTCATCGTCGCCGCCACCACTGAAAAGCTCGGTGCCCGCGGCAACTGGCAGATCGCCAGCCTCGATGAAATCGACGATCTGGTGCTGACCACCTCGGCTCCGCCGGCGCTGGCCGCGCGCTTCCGCGCAGCCGGCATCGCGGTACACCCCACTCCGCCCTGACCGTACCGCCCATGTCCCTTGCCAACCGCGCGCGTGCCGAACAGCACGCGACCCGCGCTGCGTTCTTCATTCCCGGCTTCGCCACGGCGTTGTGGGCCACCCTGGTGCCATTCGCCAAAGCGCGCACCGACATCAACGACGCCACGCTGGGCCTGGTGCTGCTCTGCCTCGGTGCCGGTTCGCTGCTGGCCATGCCGCTGTCCGGTGTACTGGCCGCACGCCTGGGCTGCCGGCGGGTGATGGTGGCCAGCAGCCTGCTGATCTGCCTGACCGTGCCCGGCCTGGCGCTGGCCGGTTCGGCCTGGACGCTGGGGCTGGTGCTGTTCGTGTTCGGCGCCGCCGTGGGCGCGATGGACTGCACGATGAACGTGCAGGCCGTCATCGTCGAGCGCGAAGCACGGCGCGTGATGATGTCCGGCTTCCATGCCTTCTTCAGCATCGGCGGCTTCCTCGGCGCGGCCACCATGACCGTGCTGTTGTCCGCACAGCTGCCGCCACTGGCATCGGTGCTGATCGGCGTCGGCGCCATGCTGCTGGTGATGCTGCTGTCGGCGGCGTACTGGCACAGCGAACGCATGCCGCACGACGCACCGATGCTGGCCCTGCCGCACGGCATCGTGCTGTTCATCGGCGTGCTGGCGTTCGTCGCCTTCCTCGGTGAAGGCGCGATGCTGGACTGGAGCGCGGTCTTCCTCAGCGATGTGCGTCACGTCGATGCCAGCCTCGCCGGTATCGGCTATGTAACCTTCACCCTGACCATGACCGTGGCGCGCCTGTTCGGCGACGCACTGGTGGCACGCGTAGGCCGTGAGCGCGCGATCGTGTTCGGCGCGCTGCTCGCCGCCGCGGGTGTGCTGGTGCTGACCCTGGTCACGCCGTGGCAGGTGTCGCTGGTGGGCTATGTGCTGGTCGGCCTCGGCTGCGCCAACATCGCACCCGCGCTGTTCTCACTGGCTGGCCACCAGACCCGCATGCCGGGTGCGCTGGCGATCACCGCGGTATCCACGCTGGGCTTCGCCGGCATCCTTGCTGGCCCAGCACTGATCGGTTTTGCTGCCAACCACTTCGGCCTGATCGCCGCCTTCATCGGCGTGGCCACGGCCTTGTTGCTGGTGGCCGTGTCCACACGTTGGCTGCGGATGTAGCCCAGGGCCTCAGCGCCGCCTGTGCCGCAGCTTCATCCGCAATCGCCGATAGCCGATCACCGTCGCCGTGGCACACAGCGCGGTGCCAGCAGCGCTCAGCAGCAGCAACACCGCCAGCCGGGCACCTTCCTGGCGCAGCATCGCCGGCAGGTCCCAGCTGTGCAGGAAGTAGAACAACCAGCGCCCCACGCGCTCGCGATGCCCCATCGTCAGCAACGGGTCGCCGGTGGCCTGATCGAGATAGACGCGCGTCGCTTCGGCATCGCCGAAGTCCACAACTGCTACCGGGAAGCGGCGTACCGCTGCACCATTCATGGCCTCGGGTGCACGCGGATAGAAGTAGGCATCCGCTGCCTGCTGCACCACGAAGCCCTGCATCGGCGCAGCGGACAGCGCACGCGCCTTCTGCTGCAGCCACGCGGCCGGCAGCAACCGCGCAACCTGCAGATGCCCATCGTTGCCGGACACGATGCAGGTATCGCCTTTCCCATCCAGCAGCACCGCGAACAGCTCGCCTCCGATGCGGCGCCACTGGATCTCGACTGGTTGGAAGCGCTCAGCATCGGCCACCGCCAGAAGCTTCGCCGGCTCACCCAACGCGCCATCCACCGTTACCAAGCTGCCACGATAGCGTTCAACATCGATCGCCTCCCGCGTGCTGCTGAAGACTCCCAATGGATTCATCGACATCAGCCCGCTGAAGATCCAGGTGAACACGAAGGCCGCAGCCATCAGTCCGATCAGATGGTGCCAGCGCATCCACGGTTCGACGTACGGCGTCTTTGCACCGGAGCGGTAGCGCCCGTGGAAACGCCAGCGCCACACACCGACCACAATGCCGCTGACTGCCGCCACCGTGCACAGCGCGGACAGCACGATCACCACCCACGTCCACACCGGATCCACCGACTGCATGCGCAGGAAATACAGCCAGTGCAGCCAGGCCCCCACATAGTTCCAGCGCTGCTGCACATGCGGTGCGTCCAGCACCACTTCACCGGTGCGCGAGGACACGTACAGGTCACCGGGCTGTGCGCCCCCCACCTCCACCCGGTACAGCGGCCGGTGCGCGTCCAGCGCGCGCGAATGCGTCCAACGGTCCCCTTCCACGCGCATTGCACCGACAAAGGCCGGGCCGCCAGCAAACTGTGCCGCAGATGCTTCGGCGCGCTGTGCCGACACTGGCAGCAGGACCTGGCCGGTGACGGCTGACCACGCCCCCACGCTGCTTCCCGTGCGCACCACATACGCAGGCTCGCCACGCAGCGTGGTCAGTGCCACGGTCTCCGGCTCAGCCTGCACGGCTGCAGGCAGCACCGACAGCCCGCGCAGATCGCGGGCCTCCGGCAGCACCGGCAATGCCGCCAGACGTTCACCGGGCGTCAGCTTCGGGTAGCCAATGAACAACATCACCATGCCGCTGACGAACCACAACAGCATCAGCAGGCATCCGCCGATGCCGAGCCAACGGTGCACCAGGTAGGTCCAGCGCTTGGCAGTGGATCGCAGCGACATGGTGCGCGTCCTCAGAAGCGATGGTCGACGGTGAACTCGACGTGGCGATCCGCGCCCAGCAGCCACTGCGTGCTGGTGTAGTACGCGGTGGCGTAGTACGCCTTGTCGAATACGTTGAACAGGCGCGCTGACAATCGCGTGCGCGGTGCTGCCTGCCAGGTCAGCGCCAGATCAGTGGTGCTGTAGCTGGGCAACTCCAGCGTG
Source organism: Stenotrophomonas sp. STK17_22 (assembly GCF_051983905.1). Lineage (NCBI taxonomy): Bacteria > Pseudomonadati > Pseudomonadota > Gammaproteobacteria > Lysobacterales > Lysobacteraceae > Stenotrophomonas > Stenotrophomonas sp. STK17_22. The sequence goes on along the minus strand of NZ_CP197010.1, from coordinate 1,066,309 downwards.
TTGGCATTGTCTGCGTAGCGCTTGCCGACATAGCGAACGCCACCCGCCGCGCTCCAGTCCGGTGCGAACTGCCAGCTCAACCACACATTGGCCAGGCGTTCGGCCACGTTCGGCGGCACGTTGCCATCGCGCGACACCAGCAGCGGCGGCGAGCCGGTGGTCTCCAGGAAGTCCTCGAACTCGGCCTTCAGCACCGTGGCGTTGGCATCCAACGTCCAGTGCAGCGCGACGTTCCAGTTCAACGACGCCTCGATACCACGCGAGGTCTGCGCGCCCACCTGCACGCGGCGGTCCGGTACCAGCGGATCGCGGCTGAGCAGCCCGGTCTTGCGGATGCGATACGCCGCCAGCGTCCACTCGCCGCCTTCGAAGGCCTGCTTCAGGCCCACTTCGATCTGCCGGCCCTTGGCCAGGTCGAAGGCGCCGTTGGCCGGGCTGATCATCAGCAGCCCACTGACCGGGTCTGCTGCCTGCGAGTACTGCGCATACAGGCTCAGCGTCGGCCGCAGCGCGAATACCGTGCCTGCACGCCAGCCGGTGCTGCTGTAGGTCTTCGAGAACGCATTCTGGCCGCTGATCAGATCGGTACGGTCGATGCGCGCGCGGTCGTGGCGCAGCCCACCCAGCACCGACCAGCGCTCGCTCAGCGCCAACCGATCTTCCACGAACAGCGCGTACTGCTCGGCACGATTGCGGTAGCGCGGCAGGTTCGGCGCGTCGCTGGCGAACTGGCCCGGCACCGGATCGAACGGATCGACCGGGCCCGAGCTGCCGGCATAGGTGTTGTTGGTGTGCTTGAAGTGCGCGCGGTTGGCGTCCAGGCCCACCGCGAAGTTGTTCTGCAGGCCACCCGCCGTTCCCTGCACGCGCAGCGTCGAGGTCAGTCCGGTCTGGTCCTGGTTGTGGGTGATCTCGGTATTGCCAGATCGATCGATCAAGCCGGTAGCGCGGTTGTAGACATAGGCCTCGGCATTGCGCCAATCGCGCTGGCTGTCGATCTGGTAGAGGCGCGTGCGCCATTCCACGTTCGCGTTCGGTGTCCACAGCGCATCAAGCTGGGTCCAGCGGTCGCGATAGCGGATCTGGCTGTCGTCCACGTTGTAGTTGCGGTGGCGCAGCGCCTCCAGCTGGCGGCCCTCGACCAGCGGCGTGCCGAAGTAGCGCATCGGTTGCTGGTAGCCCTGCGCATGGGTGAGGGTCAGCTGCAGGTCCGCGCGCGGCTGCCACAGCAACGCACCGGAGAATGTCGCGTCACTGTTGCGCCCACGATCGACCCAGCCACCGCTGTAGTTGCCACTCACGTCCAGCCGGTAGGCCAGCTCGGGCGTCAGCGCGCCACCGCTGCCGAAGCCCAGGCGCGCGGTGTCCTCGCTGCCCACGGTTACGCTGATCTCGTTCTCGATCGCACCACGCGTGGGCTTCTTCGGCACGATGTTGATCACGCCGCCGATCGCACCGTCGCCATGGATGACCGAGGCCGGGCCGCGCAGCACTTCGATGCGCTCGATCGACCAGGTATCGAACGGGAAGGTGATACCCACGCCACCGTACTGGCGCAGCCCGTCGTACAGGCGCATCACCGAAGCGCCATCGGTGAAGCCGCGGCTGGACAGCGCACTCAGGCCGTTGCCCGGGTGCGGCATCGCACTGATCGCACCTGCCCGGCTGATCGCATCGTTGAGGTTGCTGTCGCCACGCTGCTCCAGTTGTTCGCGCGAAATCACCGTCAGGCTGGCCGGTGTCTGCAGCACGCTCAGGCCCAGCGCGGAACCGGCGTTGGCGGTGGACGACAGCTCACCGCTGCGGGTATCGACCACCCGCACGGTATCCAGCGTGGTCGGTGGTGCCGCATCGGCGGCAAGCAGGGGCGCGGCGTGCAGGAGCAATGCGCACAGGACAGGCAGCGTCGCCCGGCGCAGGTGCGCGGAGTTGGGGTTCGTTTTCATTTTTTTCACGGCATGCAAGGCCACCCCGCAATGGCAGGGCAGCAATCAGAAAGGGGCAAACACGCGCGTGCGGGCACCGGCCGTGGCCGGCAACCTCATGGAAAAATGTTCAATGCAACGCGCGTGCGGCTCAGGCGGCCATCATGGCTGGCGGCCCACGCGCTCCCAATGTGCCGCTGATCCGTTGCGGCAACGCCCGCACCGCACCGCGCAGCGCGCGGCACACCGGTGCCATCGGCGCCAACAGCAGCACTGCCGCCACCAGCAGCGTGATCAGCCGTGCAGCGATCAGGCAGTAATCGCAGTCCACGCCCATCTCATGATCGGCGTGTGGATCGGCAGGTGGCTTCTTTGCGGCCTCGCCGTGCGGCATCGCCATCGCGTGATGGTCGTGGTGCCCGTCCATCGCGTGCTGCACATGCTCTGCGTGCATCGCGTGGTCCATGGCGGCCACCGGTGCTGCAGCAGCCACGTGACCGTGCGCCAGCCAGCGGCTCACCAGCGGAGCGAGCAGCACCAGCAGCATGGCGAGCCATGCCAGGGCCTGGAACCGGCGGTGGAGGACAGATTGACGCACCCGGCCATTCTACGGACCCGCAGCCAACCTTGGACCCCGTTCAGGGTTTACCCCCTGCGACACGGTGACGCAGGGCTGTGCTGCCGGCCACAGCGATGGGCACGCCCTCCCTGCGCACGCCCACCACGCTGTGGATCCACGCCATGCGTGAATGCGCTTCGCGCATCAACTCACGTACTGCGCCTGCCCGTTCCCGAACGACCAGTTTTCCCGCTTCACTTCCACCAGGTTGATGAACACATCCTCGCGGCGGATACCCACCGCCGCGTGCAGGCCCTCGGCGATGCCGGCGTACAGCGCCTTCTTCTGCTCCAGCGTGCGCCCTTCGTTCCAGGTGATCTGGATGCAGATGAAATCGTCGGTGCGGTCCACGCCCAGGTAGCCGGGGTCATAGATCAACGTGCCCGGCTCATGTTGCTGGAAAATCTGGAAGCGATCGTTCTCCGGCACGCCCACCGCGCGCATGGCCTGGTAGATGGTTTCGCCGACGCGTTGCAGGTAGTCGGCGGATTTACCTTTGCGAAGATCAATGCGGGCGAGCGGCATGGTGGCACTCCAGAGTGGATGGGCACGGCGACGGGCTGAGACTACGCCTGCCCGGGGCGGCGGGACAGCGCAGGGATGGAACCCTCTGCTTCCATTCGTGGCACGGGCCCGCCCACGTGCGTAACGAAGGCGACCCGGACGAACAGTTGGGCGCCTTCCACACCGACGGGCTGATCGTGGCCGCGCGACAGCTGGTACGCGAGGCACATCATTGCCTCTCCGGCGACGACGCCTGACCGGCCCGGATTTGCGCCCGCTACAATCGAGCAGGGAGCGCAGGAGGCCGCAATGGACGTCGAACACCTGGAGTACTTCAAGGCCGCACTGGAAGGCCGCGCAAGCGTGGGCTGGAACGTCTGGTTCACCGCCAACCAGCAGGCGCTGGCACAACACCTGAGCCGTCCTGCACTGCTGCGCTTGAAGTTCAGCAAACTGGATGAAGCCGAACGCCTGCTGGCCGAGGCCGGCATCGTGCCCTGCAGCACAGCGGGCAAGCGCTACGAAATGTACTGCGCGCAGTTCTCGGCGGACGTGGTGGACGCGAACGGTCGCCCGCTACCGGCCATCTGGCGCGCGGCGCACGGCGGTGCCATCGGCCTGCTTGCCGATGGTGAGGAGGAGGCCGGCCAGGCGAAGCTGCTCGCGGAGTTCCGCCGCGTCCGCAAGCGCGGACTGCAGCAGGCCCATGAATGGTTGGCCGATCTGTGCTTTGAAGGCGAGATGGAACTGAGCGGCGGCAATGCCGATGTGGGCCGTAGCCTGCTGGCGGTGGTGGTGCGGGCCGGCAGCGGTCACGACCTGCTGGATGCAACCGCGATGATCGCGCGCGAGCTGCTGGAGGACCTCGGCTGAAACGGTGATCGCTTCGGCGGGCACTACGGAATCACAGGCAACAAAAAAGCCCCCATTGCTGGAGGCTTCTTTCGTTCTGCAACATGGTGGGCGGTACAGGGATCGAACCTGTGACCCTTGCCGTGTGAAGGCAATGCTCTACCGCTGAGCTAACCGCCCGGTGTGTTGCTGAGCCGCTCATTATAGGGGCTTTTCAGAGGCCGTCAACAGTTTTTCACATTCGTGTTCACAGGCGTTTCGGGGCATGCAACCGAGCATGCCCGGCGCTACCGCAATCACATCGTGTGGGTCGGCTTGTCCGAGCCGGTCAGGCCGGCCAGCAGGGTCTCGATCTTGTGGCGCACGCCCTCGCCTTCGGCACCGTCGGCCAGCTGCACGCCGATGCCGGCGGTGCGGTTACCCTGCGCGCCGGCCGGGGTCACCCAGATCACCTTGCCGGCCACCGGCAGGCGCTCGCTGGAATCGGGCAGGGTCAGCAACAGGAACACTTCGTCACCCAGGAAGTAGCGCTTGGGCGTGGGCACGAAGATGCCGCCGTTCTTCACGAATGGCATGTACGCGCTGTACAGCGCGGCTTTGTCCTTCACGGCCAGGGACAGGATGCCCTGGCGGGCGTTGCTGGCACTCATCGATTTCCCCTTGCGGCAGGCCGCTCGTTCACCTTGTTCCAGGCCAGCAGCAACTCGACCACGGCAAGGTCTGCACGCACCGTGGTGCGCAGCAGGTCGCGGGTGCGGTTGGCCGCATCGAACCAGGCTGCAAGCTTGTGCAATCGCTCCGGCGTGGTCAAGGCATCGGTGCTGGCCTGGGCCAGCGCCAGGTCGGCGGCGAAGCGCAGGCGCAGCGCCGCGTTGTCATCACCGCACCACTTCTGCGCCAGCTCCACCGCGCCGGTCTTGCCGGCGGCCAGCTGTTCCAGCTCGCGGCCCACTTCGCGGCGCAGGCTCAGGCCATCTTCGCGCAGCCAGTTGTCAGCCTGGCCGGGATGGCCGCGCGCTGCGTCCAGCGCTTCGCGCGCGGCCGCTTCGCTGTGGCCCTGCTGCTGCAGCCAGGCCAGCGCTTCGTGCTGCGGCGGCAACTTGAATTCCAGACGCTGGCAACGGCTGCGGATGGTCTGCGGCAGGCGCGCCGGGTCGCTGCTGATCAGCCACAGGTAGCGGCCGGGCTGCGGCTCTTCCAGCGTCTTCAGCAGCGCGTTGGCCGCCGAGCGGTTGATCGCATCGGCGGGGTCGACGATCACCACCTGCGCCACGCCGTACTGCGGGGTCAGCGCCAGCTTGTCGGTGATCTCGCGCATCTGCTCGATGACGATCTCGGTACGCAGCTTGTCGCCGCTCTTGTTCGGAATGAAGCTGACCAGCTGCAGGTCAGGATGGGTGCCGGCGGCGATCAGCTGGCGCGTGCGCGTGGCATGCGCGGCATCACCGCGCGCCAGCACGTGGTCGGCCAGCGCCAGTGCCACCTCGCGCTTGCCCAGCCCGGCCGGGCCGCAGATCAGCAGGCCATGACCAAGGCGGTCGGCATCGAGCGCTGCCACGGTCTGGTCGAACGCGCGCTGCTGCCACGGCGAGAACGTGCTCATGCGCCCTCCCCGTCCTGCAGCCAGCGCTCGACCTGCGCGACCACATCGGCCGCTACACGCGCCTGCACCTGGCCGGCGTCGATCAGCGCGAAGCGCTGCGGGTCCTGCTGCGCGCGGCTGCGGAACACTTCGCGCACGCGCTGGAAGAAATCATCCTGTTCGCTTTCGATGCGGTCCGGCCACAGATCGCGCCCGTTGGCGCGTGCGCGGCCTACTGCCACGTCCACGTCCAGCAGCAGGGTCAGGCCCGGCAGCAGGCCCACCGCGCGTCGTTCCAGATCGGCAATCCACTGCGGGTCGAGGCCGCGGCCACCGCCCTGGTAGGCATAGCTGGAATCGGTGAAGCGATCGCTCAGCACATAGGCGCCGCGCTGCAGTGCCGGCTGGATCACCTGGCGCACATGCTGCGCGCGTGCAGCGAACACCAGCAGCAGCTCGGCTTCGGCGCTGAGCGGTTCGGCGGCGATCTCGGCATCGGGTTTCAGCACCAGGCCACGGATGCGCTCGGCCAGCGGCGTACCGCCCGGCTCGCGGGTCAGTACCACCTCATGACCGTGGCTGCGCAGGCAGTCACGGATGGCATTGATGGCGGTGGTCTTGCCTGCGCCCTCGCCGCCTTCCAGGCTGACGAAACGCGGGTGGCGAAGCAGCGCGGGACTCATTGCGCCGGGGTCTCCTTGGTACGTTGCTGGCGCAGCTGCTGCAGGTAGCGGGCCACTGCGGCGTTGTGCTGGTCCAGGCTGGGCGAGAACACGTGCGCGCCACTGCCATCGCCCACGGCGACGAAGTACAGCGCGTCGCCCGCTGCGGGTTGCGCGGCCGCCATCAGCGCATCGCGGCTGGGCATGGCGATCGGGGTCGGGGTCAGGCCGGCGCGGGTATAGGTGTTGTAGGGCGTATCGGTGGTCAGGTCGCGGCGGCGGATGTTGCCGTCATACGCAGCACCGATGCCGTAGATCACGGTCGGGTCGGTCTGCAGGCGCATGCCGATCTTCAGGCGGCGCATGAACACGCCGGCAATCTGCGGACGCTCGCTGGCCAGCGCGGTTTCCTTCTCGATGATCGAGGCCATCGTCAGCAGTTCGTAGGGCGTGTTGATCGGCAGGTCCGGCGCACGGCTTTCCCAGGCTTCATCCAGTGCGTCCTGCATTGCAGCGTGAGCACGCTTGAGCACATCCAGATCGGTGTCGCCACGCTGGTAGACGTAGGTCTCCGGCAGGAAGCGGCCTTCCGGATGCTGGCCACCGAAGCCGAGGCGCTGCATCAACGCGGCGTCATCGAGGTTGTCGGTGGTGTGCAGCAGCGGCTCAGCGCGCTTGAGCGCGGCACGCAACTGGCGGATGTTCCAGCCCTCAATGATCGTGACGCGGTGCTGCAGCACCTTGCCGGCGCGCATGCGCAGCAGCAGATCACGCGGGGTCAGGTCGCTGCTGAGCGCGTACTCACCCACCTTCAGCTTGCCGGCCGCATCGAGCTGGCGCGCCAGCAGCTGCCACTGCGCGTCCTGGCCCTCGTCCACGCCGGCGTCGCGCAGCTTGCGCAGCACCGTGTTCATGCCGTCGCCACTGGCGATGACCACGCTCTCGGCGGACGGGGTGATCGGGGCGTCGGCGAACCGGGTCTGCTGGTAGAAGAACCACGCGCCCGCGCCGGCCACGACGGCGGCCAGCACCACCACCAGCGTTACCACGAACAGACACCCGCGCTTGGCTCCCGCCATGGACTACCTCTGAACTCGATTCCGTCGTGCAGGATACCGTGCCGGTGGATTGGGGTCATGACCGGGGGCATGCGCCTGTGCCGACCGACGGTCGGCACCCACCCGAACAATGGCACCCACCGGTACCGGTAGTGCCGGCCGCTGGCCGGCAATCGCGCGGATCATGGGTGCATGAGGTTGCCGGCCAGCGGCCGGCACTACCGGAATACGCCTATCCCTGCTGGCCGAGCGCGCGCAGCAGGCCGCGGGCCTTGGCGCGGGTCTCGTCCAGTTCCTTGTCCGGGTCCGAGTCGACCACGATGCCGGCGCCGGTGCGGAAGCTCACCTCGTGGCCATCCACTTCGGCGGTGCGGATCAGGATGTTCAGGTCCAGGTCGCCATCGCGGTTCAGCCAGCCGAACGCGCCGGTGTAGGCACCACGCGGCACCTGCTCCAGCTCGCTGATGATCTGCATGCAGCGCACCTTCGGGCAGCCGGTGATGGTGCCGCCGGGGAAGGTGGCGGCGATCACCTCGCCAGGGGTGACCTCCGGGCGCAGATGGCCGCTGACGTTGCTGACGATGTGATGCACGTGCGCGTAGCTCTCCACGGTCATCAGCTCATCGACCACCACGGTACCAGGCAGGCAGATGCGGCCCAGGTCGTTGCGCTCCAGGTCGATCAGCATCACGTGCTCGGCACGCTCCTTCGGGTGACCGACCAGCTCCTGGATGCGCGCAGCATCATCGTCCCCCTCGAAGCGCGGACGCGTGCCGGCAATCGGACGGGTCTGCGCGTGGCCGGCATGCACCGACACCAGCCGCTCCGGCGAGGAACTGACCACATGGCGGCCGTGCGCGCTGAACAGGCCGGCGAACGGTGCCGGGTTGGCACGGCGCAGCTGCGCGTACAGCGCCTGCGGGCTGACCGGTGCGGCAAACTGCGCGCCCCAGCGCCGCGACAGGTTCACCTGGAACACATCGCCGGCACGCAGGTATTCGATCACCCGGCGCACGGCGTCGGTGAAGCGCTGCGGCGCATCCTCGCCCACCGACTGCGGCGGCTGCCAGCCCTGCCCGGCTTCGGGCAGCACGGCCGAGGCCAGTGCCACCAGCGCATCCAGCAACGCCTGCTCACCGGCTTCGGCGATGACGAAGCTGGCCTCGTTGTGGTGGTCGTGCAGCACCGCGGCCGGGCAGCGCAGCGCCAGCGCGGTCGGGCGGCCGTCCTCGCGTGCGCGCGCCGGCAGCACCGGTTCTATCTGGCTGGCCACTTCGTAGTCCAGCATCAACGCCCAACCGCCGCGGAACGGCAGGCTGTGGCTGCCGTCATGCGGCAGGCGTTCGTGCTGCCAGGCGCGGTCCAGCACCTGCAGGAAGCTGCCGGCGTGTACCGCGTCGTGCTGGTCGCGCACCTGGCCATCGGCATCCAGCCGCAGGCTATCGCCCTGCGCGGCCAGCAGCAGGCTCCAGCGGCCCTGGGCGGTGCCCGAAGCGGTGGATTCCATCAGCAGCGGGAAGCGCGACGGGTCGTGCTGCTGCAGGGCCAGCAGATCGATCGGGTGCGGCAGCGGGTGGATCAGCGGTGCGTGGGTCATGGCAGCCAGTTCGGGGATTCAGATGCACGGAAGCCGCCTTGCGGCGGCCTCCTCGTGCGTAACGCACGTTCAGTCGAGCATGGCTCGACTCTACACAAGGGCGGAGTCGAGCAAGCTTGTATGTTCCTCCCGGCTCCTACGCGGTATGTAGGAGCCAGGGTGGAGGGACCGTCAAGCATGCATCTGCGGATACTAGCCGACAGACGAGTCGAGCGATCCCCATCCCGCACACGAACGTCGATAAAGGATCGTACGGCCCCCAAAGGGGATCGTCGATGTAGGCAAGCTAACGTCGGTGCGGTACCACCCCAGCCCCTTAAAGATAGCTGGGAGCCGTACAAATGTCTGATTCTCTCGATATTGGCGTGGACGTGGACTCCAAGGAGTTCGTACCGGCAGTGGCCGACCGCAAGGCCGGCGACAGGATCGCCAACACCCGGGCCGGCATAGCCCAGTGGCTCAACACCTTGCCCCAGCGATGCCGGATTGGCATGGAGGCGACGGGGCGGTACTACGAGTTGTTGGCTCGGATGGCTGGCCAGGCAGGCCACGTTGTCTATGTGATCAATCCACGTCTGATCAAGCACTACGGCCGGGCGACGGGCTCGCGTGGCAAGACGGACGCCATGGACGCCGAAGCGATCGCCCGGTACGTGAAGAAGGAGAACGATCGCCTGCGTGAATACGTACCGCGTACCGATGAGCAGCAGCAGATGCACGATTTGCTGCGCAAGCGGCAGACGCTGGTAAAGACACGCGCGCGGCTGGAGCAATCCTTCGGGGTAAGCAAAAGTGCCCCCGGGGAGCTGTCAGATCTGTTCTGCGCTCTGGCTGGGACGCTGTCCGAGCTGGAAAGCGAACTGCAGCGCTTGGGTCGCGATGGAGAGCATGGCACGCTCTACAAGCGCCTGTTGACCATCCCTGGTATCGGCCCCGCCGTCGCCGCTCACCTGATTTACTACATGACGCGCTGGCCGTTGGCCAACGCCAACGCGTGGATCGCCTGCACCGGCCTGGATCCCCGGCCTAACGAGTCTGGCGGCAGAACGGGACGGCGTCGGCTGTCCAAACAGGGCGCGCCAGTGCTGCGCCAGATGCTCTACATGGCCGCCATGGGGCTCAAGCGGTGTCGTCGGGGGCAACCGCTCTACGACGAGCTGTCAAAACGCGGTCACCCCAGCACCGCCGTCTTCAACATCCTGGCCAGAAAGCTGGCCAGGATCGCCTGGGGTGTCTTCAAAAGCGGCCGGGACTTCGATCCGGCGATGCTGAAGGTGGGTCAAGCCTGCTTCCAGCAGGCTTGACCACGAACATAGGATCTCGACTCTACAACGTCGGTCAGACGCGCTTGAAGATCAGCGTGCCGTTGGTGCCGCCGAAGCCGAAGCCATTGGACATCGCCACGTCGACCTTGGCCTGGCGTGCTTCATTGGGCACGTAGTCCAGGTCGCAGCCTTCGCCCGGCTGCTGCAGGTTGATGGTCGGCGGGATGACGTTGTCCTGCAGCGCCATCACCGAGAAGATCGCTTCCACGCCACCGGCAGCGCCGAGCAGGTGGCCGGTCATCGACTTGGTGGAGCTGACCATCATCTTGTAGGCGTGGTCGCCGAAGGCGGTCTTCATCGCCATGGTCTCGCCCAGGTCGCCCAGCGGCGTGGAGGTGCCGTGCGCGTTGAGGTAGCCCACCTGTTCCGGGGTCACGCCGGCGTCCTTCATGGCCATGACCATGCAGCGCGCGGCGCCTTCGCCGTTCTCGCTCGGTGCGGTCATGTGGTACGCGTCGGAGCTGGCGCCGAAGCCGGCCAGTTCGCAGTAGATCTTCGCGCCACGTGCCTTGGCGTGCTCGTACTCTTCCAGGATCAGGATGCCGGCGCCGTCGCCCAGCACGAAGCCGTCACGGTCCTTGTCCCACGGGCGCGAGGCCTGTTCCGGGGCGTCGTTGCGGGTGCTCATGGCCTTCATCGCGCAGAAGCCGCCCAGTGCGGTCGGCGACGAGCCACGCTCGGCACCACCGACCACCATCACGTCGGCATCGCCGTACTGGATCATGCGCATGGCGGTGCCGATCGAATGGTTCGAGGTCGCGCACGCAGACACCGCCGAGAACGACGGGCCCTTCAGGCCGGTGATGATGCTCAGCTGGCCCGGCAGCATGTTGATGATGGTCTTGGGCACGTAGAAGGGCGAGATCTTCTTGCCCTCATGGAACTCGATGGTCTGCTCTTCGATGCCGAGCAGGCCGCCGATGCCGGCGCCGACGATGGCGCCGATGCGCTCGGCATTGGCGTCGGTGATTTCCAGGCCCGAGTCGTGCAGGGCCATGAACGAGGCACCGAGGCCGTAATGGATGAACGGGTCCATCTTCTTGGCATCCTTGCCGCTGACCCGGAACTTGCCGAACAGTTCATTGTCGGCGGTGATGTCGAATCCCTTGACCTCACCTGCAATCTTGGTGGTGAACCGATCCAGATAGGCATCAGAAACGTTGGTCAGCGGACCGATGCCCGAACGACCCTGGGTGATGCCTTCCCAGCTGCTGGCCAGATCATTGCCCAACGGCGAGACGATACCCAGGCCGGTTACGACGACGCGACGCTTCATTGCTGATTCTCCTGGCCCGGATGGTTTCAACGGGCAACTCGGTTTGCTTCGGTGTGATGCTCAAACACACGGGGCCGCAACAGCGGCCCCATGGGGTGCGGTGCGCGGCGAGCGTGAGCCCGCGCGCGCACTGCCGTCTGACATCAGGCCTTGACGTGGGCCTTGATGTAGTCGATGGCGGCCTGCACGGTGCTGATCTTCTCGGCTTCTTCGTCCGGGATCTCGCACTCGAATTCTTCTTCCAGGGCCATCACCAGCTCGACGGTGTCCAGCGAGTCAGCGCCCAGGTCATCGACGAACGATGCGCTGTTGGTGACTTCTTCTTCCTTGACGCCAAGCTGTTCGACGACGATTTTCTTGACGCGTTCTTCGATGGTGCTCATGGGATCTCGCTCCAGATGGAGTTGTGGTTCAAAAGTGGTCGCCATCAAAGGCGATGGCCGTGGGATAGTGTAGTGGAAACCGGCGCGGCCTTGCATCGCAGCAAAAACCTCCGCAGATCAACCACTTGCGGCGCAATCCCTGCGCCCCTTGCTTACGGCATGTACATGCCACCGTTCACATGGAGGGTTTCGCCGGTGATGTAACCGGCAGCCGGGCCGGCCAGGAAGGCCACCGCATGGGCGATGTCTTCCGGCGAACCCAGGCGTTCGAGGGCGATGTCGTTGATCAGCGCGGTACGCGCTTCTTCCGGCAACGCCTTGGTCATGTCGGTGTCGATGAAGCCGGGTGCGACAACATTGACGGTGACACCGCGCGAACCGATTTCCTTGGCCAGCGACTTGCTGAAGCCGATGATGCCGGCCTTGGCGGCAGCGTAGTTGGCCTGGCCGGCATTGCCGGTCACGCCCACCACCGATGCGATGTTGATGATGCGGCCCTTGCGCGCCTTCATCATGCCGCGCATCACCGCCTTGCTGGTGCGGAACACGCTGGTCAGGTTGGTGTCGATGATCGACGCCCAGTCCTCGTCCTTCATGCGCATCAGCAGGTTGTCGCGGGTGATGCCGGCATTGTTCACCAGGATCGAGATCGGGCCGAATTCCTTGGCGATGCCATCGAGCACACTGTCCAGCGCAGCTGCGTCGGTGACGTTCAGCGCGCGGCCGTGGCCACCGTGGGCGGCCAGGCGCTCACCGATCGCGGCGGCGCCGGATTCAGTGGTGGCGGTGCCGATGACGGTGGCGCCCTGGGCGGCCAGCAGATCGGCGATGGCGGCACCAATGCCACGGCTGGCGCCGGTGACCAGTGCGATTTCACCCTGCAGGGGCTTGCTCATGATGTTTTCCTCAGGCTGGGACGGCCGCCGTACCCGTACCGCTTGCAGCGGCCACCGGTACGGTCGGCAGGAATAAGGGGGATCAGGCCGACCATGCCTCGCGGGCGGCTTCGAAGTCGCCTGGCGTGGCCAGCGAACGGCCGTCGATGGCCCTGTCGATGCGCTTGACCAGACCGGTCAGCACCTTGCCCGGGCCGCACTCGGCGATCCGGGTGACGCCACGGCCACCCAGCGCCTGCACGCACCCGGTCCACTGCACCGGCTGGTACAGCTGCTGGACCAGCGCGGTACGGATCGCGTCAATGCCGTCATGCACCTTGGCGTCGACGTTCTGCACCACCGGCAGCTGCGGCGCCTGCCAGGCCAGGCCGGCCATCACTTCGGCCAGGCGGTTGGCGGCTTCGCGCATCAACGGGGTGTGCGAGGGCACGCTCACGGCCAGCTTGACCGCCTTGCGCACGCCCTTCTCGGCCAGCAGCGCCAGCGCACGGTCGACCGCGTCGGCGTCGCCACCGATCACGATCTGGCCCGGCGAATTGAAGTTGGCCGGCACCACCACCTGGCTGCCTGCGGCTTCGGCGCAGACGTCCAGCACCAGCTGGTCTTCGGCGCCGAGCACGGCGGCCATGGCACCGACGCCGGCCGGTGCGGCTTCCTGCATCAGCTGGCCGCGCAGGCGCACCAGGTGCGCACCGTCATGCAGGCTCAGCGCGCCAGCGGCAACCAGGGCGGTGTACTCGCCCAGGCTGTGACCGGCCAGCACCGACGGGCGCGGACCGCCCGCGGCGTTCCAGGCGCGCCACACGCCGATGCTTGCGGCCAGCAGGGCCGGCTGGGTGTATTCGGTGCGGTTGAGCATTTCCTCCGGGCCACCCTGGGACAGCGCCCACAGGTCGACGCCGGCACCATCGGATGCCTCGGTGAAGGCTTCACGCACCTGCGGGTGCAGTTCAGCCAGCTCGGCCACCATGCCCACAGACTGCGAGCCCTGGCCGGGGAAGACAAAAGCGAGGGTGGATACGGTCACGCGGTCATCCGCTTGTTGCAATCGAAGCGGGCCATGATAAGGGGGAACATGCCGTGTCGTCTGTACGTGCGCGTATGCACGCGTATGGTGGGCCAGCCGCGGAACGCCGCCGGGCATGGCCCGGCGGACGCACAGTCAGCAGAACAGCTGCAGGACGTCCAGATCGCCGTCGGCGAGGAAATCCACGCACAGGCCCACCAGCACCAGCACGCCAGCGGTGCTGGCGCCATGGGCGATGAAGATGGAGTGGGCCAGCGCGCGCGCCGAGCGGCCCAGCTTCATGCAGACCCGGGCCAGGCTGCGCAGGCGGCCAGTGACCGCGTGCACGTGCTCGCGCACCGGCGCCTGCGCATCGCCCATCGCCTCGGCCATCATCGCCTGCAGGTGCTCGGGGCGGTCGGCGTAGTACTTGGCCACGCCATAGCCGAACATCAGCCAGTCGCGGGCCTGCGCTTCGGACAGATCCATCACTTCCAGCGGATCTTCCTCGAAGTCGATGAAACCGACCTTCTCGCCATCCCAGGTGAGATTGCGCGGCAACGGCTGGCCGAAATAGGCGCCGCGCGCATGCGCTGCGGCAATGGCCAGCATGGCCGCCATCACCAGGCGGTCGCGACCGGCCTCGTCGGCTTCGCGCAGGCAGGTATTGAACGAACTGCCGTTGTCGCCGATCACCAGCGCAGCATGGCCGGTACCCAGCACATCGGGCACGTTCACGCCCTGCGCCTGCAGTTCTGCAAGGCGACGGGCTTCGGTTTCGCGCGCGGCGTCACCGCCACGGTGCGGCGGCGGGCGCAGGGCATCCAGATGAAAACGACGGGCAACAAAATTGAGCAGGCCAAGGGCCAGCGCGCGGCTTCCCTTGCCGTACTGCTTCAGCCAGGCACGTTGCCCTTCGATGACGATGGGCTCAACCATGACAGGTCCTCCTTAAACGCGTTACGGCCCCAAAGGGGCCGCAACGACAAAGCTTCACGTTGTCGTAACTTGCACTATCAATAGCGCAGCAGAGCCGAACCCCACGTGAAGCCGCCGCCGAAGGCTTCCAGCAGCAGCAGCTGGCCACGTTCGACCTTGCCCGAGCGCACGGCGGCGTCCAGCGCCAGCGGCACCGAGCCGGACGAGGTATTGCCGTGCTTGTCGACGGTGACCACGACCTGGTCCATCGACATGTCCAGGCGCTTGGCGGTGGCTTCGATGATGCGCAGGTTGGCCTGGTGCGGAATCAGCCAATCCAGGTCGGACTTGTCCAGGCCGTTGGCGGCGAGGGTCTCGTCCACGACCGAGTCCAGCGCCTTGACGGCGTACTTGAACACGTCGTTGCCCTTCATGTTGATGGTGCCACCACCGTTGGCGCCGTCCTTGAAACCACTCGAGACGCCAACCGGGTTCCACAGCAGTTCCTTCTTGCTGCCATCGGCATGCAGGTGGGTGCTGAGGATGCCGGTGTCTTCGTCGGCCTTGAGCACGACAGCACCGGCGCCATCGCCGAACAGCACGCAGGTGGTGCGATCGTTCCAGTCGACCATGCGGGTCAGCGTTTCGGTGCCGATCACCAGCACGTGCTTGCAGTCGCCGGAGCGGATGAATTTGTCGGCCACGCCCAGCGCGAACACGAAGCCGGAACAGGCTGCATTGACGTCGAAGGCGGGGCACCCGGCCACACCGAGCTTGGCCTGGATCAGGCACGCGGTGGACGGGAAAATAAGGTCAGGGGTGGTCGTGCCGACCACGATCATGTCGAGCTGCGAGGCATCGATGCCTGCGGCTTCAAGCGCGCGCAGGGCAGCGTTGTAGCCAAGGTCGCTGGTGGTCTCGCCTTCGGCCGCGATGTGCCGTTCACGAATTCCGGTGCGCGACTGGATCCACTCATCCGAGGTTTCGACCATTTTTTCCAGGTCGGCATTGGTCAGGACTTTCTCCGGCAAATAGCTACCGGTGCCCGCGATCCTCGAATAGATCCGCTTGCTCATCATGTTTCCTGTTGCGCGGGCCGCCGATCACCGGCACGCCCGGGAAAGAAGGCAAAGGCCGCTGCCCGGAGGCAGCGGCCTTCCCGGCACATCAATCTTCTTCGACGGCCGAGGTCTTGGTCTGGATGACCTTCTTGCCGCGGTAGAAACCATCGGCAGTGATGTGGTGACGCAGATGCACTTCGCCGGTGGTCGGGTCGGTCGACAGCTGCTTGGCGCTCAGGGCGTCATGCGAACGGCGCTGGCCGCGGCGGGACGGGGTAACACGGGATTTCTGGACAGCCATGGGATTGCTCCAAACTCGGTTCGTTTTGCTTCGTCGTTTCGTCGCACAGGACGCCAGCGCCCAGCACACTTTTCGCTTTCGCCGCAGCCGCCGACGACAACCGGCTGCTATTGTTTCTTCAATGCCGCCAACGCCGCAAACGGGTTGGCCTGCTTTGTTTCTTCTTCGCTCGGTGCCCAGTCCTGATCGACTGCCTCACCGTCGGGCGACAGCGGCACCACAGGCACCGCCAGCACCAACTCGTCCTCGACCAGGTCCAGCGGACGCAGCTGGCCGTCTTCCGGCACCAGCAACGCCTCGTACTCCTCCGGCAGGGACGATTCCTCGTCCTCGTCGCGGATCAGGCCAAGCCTCTGGGTCACCTTCACCGGCAACAGGAATCGCTGCATGCTGCGCTGGCACGTCAGCGGCAACGCGGTGTCGATGGTCAGTTCCACATAGGATACCCGCAAGACGTCGTCGCGACCGAATTCAAGCGAGTAATTGCACTCACCGTCGGTATCTGCGACCAACCCCTGCAGGCGGGTCAATTCAGCCAGGGACACCTGACCGTCGAAGCGCCTTCGCGCTACAACCATCCGCCAGGCATCCAGCGTTTCGGGCACGTTCGCGGACATAAGCCGCTGAATACTAAGGATCGGGGCGGCGGCTGTCAAATGCCCGCCATACAGGACTTGCCGCTGGCGCTGCGGACACGCCAGACTGCCGCGCCCTGCCCCGGTATTCTCGCATGTCACTGGTCCTGGCCTCCACCTCCCGCTACCGCCGCGAGCTGCTGCAGCGATTGGGCCTTGCCTTCGACTGCGCGCGCCCGGAAGTGGATGAAACCCCGTTGAATGGCGAAGCGCCGCGGGCGCTGGCCACGCGCCTGGCTGCGGCCAAGGCCGCCGAGGTGGCTGCCCGCCATCCGGGCGCCTGGGTAATCGGCTCGGACCAGGTCGCGGACCTGAACGGCCAGCCGCTGGGCAAACCCGGTACGGTCGAGGCCGCCTGTGCGCAGCTGACAGCGATGTCCGGGCAGACCGTGCGCTTCCACACCGCCGTCTGTCTCAGCCGTGATGGAGAATCATTCACGGCCGTCGATCTGACCGAAGTCTGCTTCCGCGCACTGGAACCGGACGAGATCGCCCGCTACGTGACCACCGAGCAGCCACTGGACTGCGCCGGCAGCTTCAAATGCGAGGGTCTGGGCATCAGCCTGTTCGACGCCATCGACAACCGCGACCCGACCGCGCTGGTCGGCCTGCCGTTGATCGCGGTGTGCGGACTGCTGCGCAGGGCCGGTTTCGCGGTGCCCTGAACTGTAGCGTCGAGCCCTGCCCGACTGCTTCTGCTGTAGATGGCAGGCGGCCCGGAAAAAGCAGTCGAGCATGGCTCGACCCTACAAAAGCAGAAGCCTCAACGGACCTCGAACGGCTGCTCCTGCCATTGCTCCACGCTGCCATCGCGGCCATACAGGCGCAGGCCCAGCCAATGCCTGCCCGGCGCCAGCGTGGTGGTATCCAGCGATGCGTCGAAGCCCACCGCCGGGTGCTGCGGATCGGTGCTGTCCGGCCACACGGGGCGCACGTCGAACACACGCCCATAGCGGGCGTCACCGATGGAACGGCCATCGACCAGCACTTCGACGCGTGCCAGGCCGACGCCATCCTTGAACGCCCAGCCCTTGATCGCGAACGTGCCGGACACCTTCTCGCCATTGGACGGCGCATCCAGCCACGCCATCGCCGGCGTCACGCACGGCCCTTCCGCGCGCTGCACCGGCAGGCGGAACAACAGGAATCGCTGGAACCCGTGATCACTGCTGACCACGCGTGGCGCAGGCATCGGCCCCACCTGATCGCAGATGGCGTGATAGCGCTCCAGCAGTTCGCGATAGCGCTGGTCACTGGGTGACAGCACCAGCAGCATCGGCGCCGTGCGCTCGCCCTCATGCAGCAGGCCCCACTGTGCCAGCTGCGCGGTGCGGCCATGCTTGTCATTGAGCGGATGCGGCAGCACCTCGATGTTGCCATTGCCCAGCTGGAAGCCCAGCTCGGCGCCAACCTTGAAGTTGCCGGCCAGCACGCGCGTCCCTTCCGGCATCTGCCGCAGCTCTTCATGGACCGCTACGGCCAGTGGTTGCCAGCCAGCGAAATTGCGCGGGTAGTACTTGCTGCCGGCCATCTGCTCGCGCAGTGCCGGCGTGGATGCCATCAGGTAGTAGCCGAACGCCAGCGCCATGCCCGCGCCTGCCAGCCACCAGCCGGTGCGGCGCAGCCAGCGCGGCCAGCCGTTGAGCACTACCGGCACCGCCACCAGCAGTGCGAGGTAGCCCGGCAGCGGCCAATGGAAACTGATCCGCTCGACGTCAGTGAAGAAGCCAAGCACGAAAATGCCCAACGTGGATACGCCGCCCACCAGGCCGAAATAGCGCCACTGCACGCGCGCACCGCCACCGCTCCGGGTTCCTGCCAGCGCCACCTTCCACATCGCCATGCACAGGATCGGCGTCACCAGCATCGGCTGGATCACCAGGAACCACAGCCCGCCCCATTCAAAGGCCCAGGGATGACGCTCGACCACCTGGAATTTCAGACCGGCATCGTGGTTGTCCGCATTCCACGCCAGCAGTGGCAGCCATGCCAGCACGCCCACCGCCAGTGCGACCCATACGCGCGGATCGGCCAGCATGCGCCGCCCCTGCGGCAATGCCAGCAGCGCGATGAAACCGACGCCGATGACACCGATGAAACGGTAGTGGCTGAGCGCACCGATCAGCAGGCCCAGCGCCAGCTTCATCGCCGAGGAGGCATCCACGTTGTGCAGCAGGCGCGCACCGGCGTGCAGGCAGATCACCGCCGCCAGCGCCATCGGCACGTCGGGTACCGCCAGCAGGCCCAGCGTCGCCGACAACGGCATCAACAGCGTGAGGCTGCCCGCCTGCCAACCCGCCACATTGCCGAACCAGCGCGTGGCCGTGCGCACCACCAGCAGCGGCAACAGGGCACCGATGGCCAGGAACGGCAGGCGCAGCGCAAGCACGTGATGACCGCCGAGCTCCACGCCCAGGCGGGCCAGCCAGGCGGTCAACCCGGGCAGATCCGAATAGGCCGCGGCCAGATGCTGGCCTTCCTGCCAATAGAACGCTTCGTCGACGAACAGCGGCAAGCGCGCGGCAACGATCAGCTTGGCCGCTGTGACCAGCGTCCATAACCAGAGAAATATCGTCCGTGCGCGCTGTTCGCCTTGCATTGCTCTATGGATAATCGAGTGGATTCCAGATCTGAGACGATCATGCCAGCTTCGTCCCCCAATCCCAGCATGCTAACCGATCAATTGCGTCAGGCCCTGCGGGAGGCACAGGATCAGGTGAACGCACTGGTACTGGGCAAGGTGCCGGAAGTCAGGCTGGCGTTCGTCGCATTGCTGTCCGGCGGTCACCTGCTGATCGAAGATCTGCCCGGCCTGGGCAAGACCACGCTGGCGCATGCGCTGGCCAGCAGCCTCGGCCTCAGCTTCCAGCGCGTGCAGTTCACCTCCGATCTGTTGCCCGCCGATGTGCTGGGCGTCTCGGTGTATGAAGCCGGCAGCCGTCAGTTCCAGTTCCACCCCGGCCCGGTGTTCACCCACGTACTGCTGGCCGACGAGATCAACCGCGCACCACCGCGCACGCAGAGCGCGTTGCTGGAAGCGATGGCCGAGCAACAGGTCACCCTGGACGGACAGACGCATCCGCTGCCCGACCCGTTCTTCGTGATCGCTACGCAGAACCCGGTGGATCTGTCCGGCACGTTCCCGCTGCCGGATTCGCAGCTGGACCGCTTCCTGCTGCGACTGGCGATGGGTTACCCCAGCGCGCAGGCCGAGCGCGAGCTGCTGCGCGGCAGCGATCGCCGCGACCTGATCGCGCGTGCCGTACCGAAACTGGATGACACCCAGGTGCGCGCGCTGCGCGACGCAGTGAACCAGGTGCATGCCAGCGACGCGCTGATCGACTATGTGCAGGCGCTGCTGACCCGCAGCCGCCAGCATGCCGGTGTGCGCGTGGGCCTGTCGCCACGTGCGGGCCTGGCGCTGCTGCGCGCGGCCAAGGCACATGCACTGCTGCTGGGCCGCGGCCATGTGGTGCCCGAAGACGTGCAGACCCTGTTCGTGGCGGTGGCCGGTCACCGACTGGTGGCGGAAGCCGAATCCAGTTCGGGTCCGGCACTGGCGCGCGCGATCCTGCAGACCGTCGCGGTGGACTGAGCGTGGCCACACGCTGGGCACGCATGCAGCTGCTGGCTCGGCCACGCAGGCCCGAAGCCTTGCCGAGGCGGCTGGACCGCCATCGCATCTATGTGCTGCCCACCCGCTTCGGCCTGTTCGTTGCCACCCTGCTGACGGCCATGCTGCTGGGCGCACTGAACTACAACAACAACCCGGCGCTGCTGCTGGCCCTGCTGCTCGCGGCAGCAGCAATCGCCAGTGCCATTGCCGCGCATCTCCAGTTGTCCGGCGTGCAGATCGATGCGATCTCCGCCGAGCCGGTAGCGGCCGGGCAACCATTGCGTCTGCGCGTGGACCTCTCACTGCGTGACCCGCGTGCGCGGCACGGCCTTCATCTGCAGCTGGGTGACAGCAACGCCTGGACCTCGCTGCCTGCGCACGGCCGTGGCGAAGTGGAACTGGACGTTCCCAGCGAACGCCGTGGCTGGCTGGAACTGCCGCGCATCCGACTGTCCACCACCCAGCCGCTGGGCCTGGTGCGGGCGTGGTCGTGGGTGTGGCCGGAACAGCCGCTGCTGGTCTACCCGCTGGCCGAAGCCGTGGCGCCTGCACTGCCGGAGAGCCGCAGCGATCCGCTGCACACCCGCGCCCATGCCAGCGGCGAGGAACTGCACCAGCTGCGCCCCTACCGGGCGGGCGATGCGCCGCGCAGCATTTCCTGGAAGCACTCGGCTCGCCGCGACAGCCTGCTGGTGCGCGAGTACGAAAAGCCGGTCGGCATCGAAGTGATCCTCGACTGGCGCGCATTGGCGCCGTTGGGCCATGAAGCACGCATCGCTCGATTGGCGCGCTGGGTGGATGTGGCAGAGCGCGAGGGCCGCCGCTACACCCTGCTGCTGCCTGCACACCCGCCGTTCGGGCCCGGTCAGGGCGCCAGCCACCATCACCTGTGCCTGCGCGCGCTGGCGCTGATGCCGCATGACTGAGACCCCGGCCCTGCTCGACCGCAATGCCCGCAACTGGACCCTGGCCAGCGCGGCGCTGGCCTTGTTGCCGTTGCTGCTGCAGCTGCCGCCACTGCTGGCTGGTGTGATCGCGCTGGCGGCGATCATCACCGCCGCCCTGTCGTGGCGGACAGTGTTGCCGATGCCGGTACGCCTGCTGCTGGTGCTGGGCATGCTCGGCGCCATCGTCTGGCAGATGGGCATGGTGCGCCCCGGGCGCGATACCGGTTGCGCACTGCTGGCCGCGATGCTGGCGATCAAGTCCAGCGAGCTGCGCAGCCTGCGTGATGCCCGCAGCCTGCTCGGCTTCGCGCTGTTCTCGCCCTTTGCAGCATTCCTGCTCGACCAGGGGCCGCTGACAACCGCGCTGGCCGCGCTGGCCGGGGGCAGCGCACTGATCGCGCTGCAACGCCTGGCCCAGGATGAAGGTCATGCCGGCCGCCTGCCACTGCGCGGGCAGCTGCATGGTGTCGGCCGCCTGTTGGCGATCGGCCTGCCGCTGGCATTGGCCTGCTTCTGGCTGTTCCCGCGCCTGGCCACACCACTGTGGGGTGTTCCCGAGCGCGCCGTGGGTACACCGGGGTTGTCCGACAGCATGGAGCCCGGCCAGTGGTTGGACCTGATGGCCGACGACAGCCCGGCGCTGCGCGTGCAGTTCTTCGGCACTCCACCCGAGCCGGCGCAGCGTTACTGGCGCGGCCCTGTACTGACAGCCTTCGATGGACGGCGCTGGACACGCGACCGCGCCAGCGCGCGGCGGCCTGCTGCGGTGGTTGAAGCAAGTACACAGGGCTGGGATTACCAGATCGACTACGAGCCGACCGACCGCCGCCAGCTGGTGGCGCTGGACCTGCCCAGCCGCGCGCCTGCAGGCAGCATGCTGGATGCGGACATGAGCCTGAGCAGCGAACGCCCGCTGGCCTCGCTCAGCCGCTGGCGGTTGCATTCGGCCCCTCCCCTGCGTTTCGACAGCACGCTGTCGCCCTATCTGCGCCGCGCGACGCTGCAGCTGCCGACCGGCTTCAACCCGCGCACCGCCACGTTGGCGCAGCAATGGCGACAGGAGGCTGGCAGCGATGACGAGGCCATCGTGCGCCGCGCGCTGCAGTGGATCACCACCGACTTCTCGTACACGCTGGACACCCCTGCGGCGGGACGCGACCCGATCGACGAGTTCCTGTTCGGCTACAAGGCCGGCTTCTGTGAACACTTCAGCTCGGCCTTCGTGGTGCTGATGCGCAACGCCGGCGTCCCGGCGCGGGTGGTGACCGGTTTCGCCGGCGGCACCCGCAACCGCATCGGCGACTACTGGGTAGTGCGGCGAATGGATGCCCACGCCTGGGCCGAGGTGTGGCTGCCGCAGCGCGGCTGGGTCCGGGTCGACCCGACCGCAGCCGTGGCACCGGAACGCATCCTGGACACACTGGATGACCGCCTGCAGGCCGGCACGGACACGCCACTGCAGCAGCGTTGGCTGCAGCTGGGCCAGATGGGCGACTGGCTGCGCCGCGGCTGGAACGACCTGGTGCTGTCGTTCGATGCGCGCCGCCAGCAACAGCTGCTCAAGCCGTTCGGGCTGGACGATCTGGGCCCCGGGCAGCTGGTCGCTGGCTTCGTGGTGGCCGCACTGCTGGCGCTGGCGTGGATGGCCTGGCTGCTGGCCCGTGGCGAGCGCGAACGCGACCCTCTGCTGCGCGCCTGGCACCGGCTCGGACGGCGCTACGCCCGCCTCGGCCTGGCCCGTGAACCGCACGAAACCGCCCAGGACTGGGCACAGCGCGTACACCGGCAGCGTCCTGACCCGGCCCTGCTCGCGCTCAGCCAGCGTTTCGCTGATGCGCGTTACGCTGGAACTTGCACCGACCTCGCTTCATTATTGCGGGACCTGCGCAGGCATCGCCCGACTTCCGGAGCCTCCCCATGAACACCAAGTTCCTTCTCACCGCCGTGGCCACGCTGGCCCTGTCGGCCTGCGCCACGGCCCCCAAGCCGCTGCAGGGACAGTTCAGCCTGGTCTCCCCTCGCGATTCGGTCGCTACCCAGCAGGTCGGCACGCCGGTCCGTTGGGGCGGTCGCATCATCGAAACCAAGCCCGGCCAGGGCGAGACCTGCTTCCAGATCATCTCGCGCCCGCTCAATGGCAGTGGCCGCCCGAACACCACTTCGTCCGATGCCAGCGACGGTCGTTTCATCGCCTGCCGTGCCGGCTTCTACGACCCGGCGGTGTTCGAAGCCGGTCGTGACGTGACCTTCATCGGCAAGATCGACGGCTACCAGAACACCCGCATCGGCGAATACGACTACCGCCTGCCGAAGCTGTCGGCCGATGTGATCTACCTGTGGCCGGAACAGCGTCAGGTCGACGTGGTGCCCTACCCCTATGGCCCGTGGGGCCCGAGCCCGTATGGCCCGTACTGGGGCGGCTATGGTCGCTGGGGCTGGTGGTGATCGTCACCGCACAGGCATGACGGAAAAGGCCGCCCTCGGGCGGCTTTTTCCATCCTCGTCGGGATACGGTAGATCCACGCCAGGCGTGGATAGGGGCTTCAACGCCCCGGGGTACCGAAGTGCCCCAGCGGCGCACCGGCCAGCAGGTGCATGTGGATATGGAACACGGTCTGCCCGGCGTCCTCGCGGCAGTTCATCACGATGCGGTAGCCGTCCTGAGCAAAGCCCTCGCGGCGCGCGTACTCGGCGGCAGCCAGCGCCAGCTTGCCGATCAGGTGCGCCTGCGACGGCTGCAGGTCATCCAGGGTCGGAATGATCTCGTTCTTCGGAATGAACAGCACGTGCACCGGTGCCTGCGGTGCGATGTCCTTGAAGCCCAGCACCTCGTCATCCTCGTAGACGATGGTGGCCGGGATCTCGCGACGGATGATCTTGCTGAAGAGGGTTTCGTTGCTCATGGTCGGCCTCGGCGGGGATGTCATCCGCATTGTAGGCCGGCCGCGCCGGGGGATGCCCGGCCGGCATTCAATCGCGGAATTCGCTGCGCGTTCCGAACGCGTGCGAGAGCGTGCCGCGATCGACGTATTCCAGTTCGCCGCCCAGCGGCAGGCCCTGCGCCAGGCGGCTGGGCTGCACCTTGCGTGCGCGCGCCAGCTGCGCCAGGTAATGCGCGGTGGCCTCCCCCTCCACAGTGGCGCTGGTGGCGATGATCAGCTCCTGCACCTCGCCTTCGGCCAACCGTCGCTCCAATTGCTCCAGGCCCAGCTCGCGCGGGCCGATGCCATCGAGCGGCGACAGCCGCCCCTGCAGCACGAAGTAGACACCGCGGAAGCCGGTGGCGTTCTCGATGGCCAGGCGGTCGGCCGGCGATTCGACCACGCACAGCTGGCTGCGCTCGCGGCTGCCGTTGGCACAGGTCGGGCACAGCTCGGTTTCGCTGAAATCGCGGCACTGCACGCAGTGGCCGATTCGCTCCACCGCCAATGCCAGTGTCTCGGCCAGACGCTGGCCACCTTCGCGCTCGCGCTCGAGCAGGTGATAGGCCATGCGCTGCGCAGTCTTCTGGCCGACGCCAGGCAGCACCCGCAATGCGTCGATCAATTGTTCAAGCAGGGGTGCGGACACGGCGGCATGCTTTCATGGCGTCGAGCACGCTCGACAGCTGTCTGTAGAGTCGAGCCATGCTCGGCTGAAGGTTGGAGCAGTCGAGCAAGCTCGACTCTACGGGATCCGTGGCACCCGGTTACACGGGTGCCACGCCACGCTGAAAATCAGAACGGCAGCTTCATGCCCGGCGGCAGCTGCATGCCGGCGGTGGCCGACCCCATCTTCGACTTCGACTCGGCATCGATCTTGTTCGACGCATCATTGAAGGCGGCGGCGATCAGGTCTTCCAGCATCTCCGGGTCGCTGGTCAGCGACGGGTCGATGCGCACCTTGCGGCATTCCTTGGCACCGGTCAAGGTCACGCTGACCATGCCGCCGCCGGCGCTGCCGGTCACTTCGATCTTGGCGATTTCTTCCTGGGCCTTCTGCAGGTTTTCCTGCATCTTCTGGGCCTGCTGCATCAGTTGGGCGATGTTTCCGCGCATGGTGTCTTACTCGTCAAAAGAACGGATGGAATCGGAAACAACCCGGGCACCGTGCTGTTGGATCAGCACCTGCACTTCCGGGTCGTCCATGAAAACGGCCTCTGCCACCTGCTGCCGCTCACTACGCTGGCGGTCGGCGCGCTGGTGCAGGGTCTCGGCCGGAACGTGTTCGGTTTCCACGGTCTCGACCACGATCTTCGGCGCCTGGCCGAGGGCCTTCTCCAGCATCTCGCCCAGGGCGGCCAGCGCGCGCTCCGAGCGCAGGTATTCAAATCCGGGCGAAAGGCCCAGTTTCAAGGTCCCGTGCTGGCAACTGATGAAGGCAGCGTTGGCGGCCAGCTGCCGCGACGGGCCGCTCAGGCCACTGTTGGCGACCAGATCGAGCCAGTCCTCGGCGCTGGCCAGGTCGCTCACACCTTCCTGCGGCACGGCATCACGTGCCGGGGCCGGCTCGGCCGGCGGGATGGCAATGCCTTCAGTGCGGAACGGGCGCTCGGGCGGCGCAGGCTCGCTGGGAGCCGCGACGGGAGCTGGCGGTTCATGCCAGGGCGCCACCATGGCAGCGTCCGGCCCAGCCATCTCGGCCGCCAGCGCCTCGTCACGCGCCTCGGCTTCGTCGGTGGCCCACGGCGGCGGGTCGTCGCCCGCTTCGGCTTCAACGGATGCCGGTGCCGCTGCTTCGGCCTTCACCGGCGGCGGTGACACCGGCTCTTCCACCGGAACCGGCTCGGGCTCCGGGGTCGGGTCCGGTTCGGGTCGTGGGGCCGGCTCAGGTTCGGGTTCAGGTTCGCGCGGCGCGGCCTGCACCGGAGCGGCCACCTGCGCCACCACGGCCGGGCTTGCCGAAGCGGCGGCAGTCGCCGGCGTCGCTTCGTGGGTACCCGTACCGCTGCCACCACCGGCAGTATTGCCACCCGGCGCATTGCCTGCACCATCCACCGACTTCGGCACCGGCGGGACCGCCGCGGCCGGGCGGAACGCCAGCATGCGCAGCACAGCCATTTCAAAGCCCGCGCGCGGGCTAGGTGCCAGCGGCAGGTCGCGACGGCCGTTCAAGGCCATCTGATACCAGAGCTGCACCACTTCCGGACGCAGGCGTTCGGCGAACACCGTCGCATCCAGGCCTTCGGCAGCCGCTGCGGCACCCGGTACCAGCTGCTGCACCTGGATGCGATGCAGGCCTTCGGCCAGCGCTTCCAGTACGCCGCTCCAGTCCGGCGAGAACTCCGCCAGCGCAGCCACCACCTGCAATAGGCGCGGACCATCGCCTTCGGCCAGCGCATCGAGCATCGCTGCCACCTGGGTGCGGTCGACCGTGCCCAGCATGGTGCGCACCACGTCCTCGCGCAGCGCGCCGCCGGCGTAGGCGATCGCCTGGTCCAGCAGCGACAGGCCGTCACGCAGGCTGCCGTCGGCGGCCTTGGCCAGCTGCACGATGGCGCTGCCGTCGGCCTCGATTTCCTCAGCCGCCAGGATGCGGGTCATCTGGCCCTGGATCTGATCCTCGTCCAGGCGCTTGAGGTTGAACTGCAGGCAGCGGCTGAGCACGGTGACCGGCAGCTTCTGCGGGTCGGTGGTGGCCAGCAGGAACTTCACGTGCTCCGGCGGCTCTTCCAGCGTCTTCAGCAGCGCGTTGAACGCCGCCTTGGACAGCATGTGCACTTCGTCGATCAGGTAGACCTTGTACTTGCCACGCGAGGGCATGTACTGCGCGTTCTCGATCACCTCGCGCACGTCATCCACACCGGTGTTGGACGCGGCGTCGATTTCCAGCAGGTCGATGTAGCGGCCAGCGTCGATGTCCAGGCAGGCCGCGCACTGGCCGCATGGGTCTGCGCTGGTGCCCTGCTCGCAGTTCAGCGACTTGGCGAAGATGCGCGCGATGGTGGTCTTGCCCACGCCGCGGGTACCGGTGAACAGGAACGCATGGTGGACCCGGCCGCTGTCCAGCGCGTTGCTGAGCGCACGGACCACGTGTTCCTGGCCCACCAGCTCGGCAAAACGCTTCGGACGCCACTTGCGGGCAAGGACGAGATAGGACATCAGGCCACCGTTTTCCATCGGATGTTCCATTGTGCCATGCCTGTCCAGCCCCCTCGCCTCCGGCACGTCCTTCGCAGGTTCCTGACCGGGGTGCTTGTGAAGTGCCGCGCGGCCCGCTAGAATCTGCGCCCCTGCTGAGGCGTTTGCCGATGGCAGGGATCCGGAGAGGTGTCCGAGTGGTTGAAGGAGCACGCCTGGAAAGTGTGTAAGCGTCTAAACCGCGCTTCGGGGGTTCGAATCCCCCTCTCTCCGCCAGATATTCGAACTAAGCCCCTGATTTTAAGGGGCTTTTTTCTTTTCTGCCCGACCTGGTATGCCATCCAGTATGCCACAGCAAGTTGACTGTGGTTGGGGCTCTTTGCGCCGCGCTGTGCATCGGGAAGCCGCGGAAACCCATGACGGCTGCACTACCCACTGCCTTCATGCGAAACGTGCGCGACTCCAGCCTAATGCACTTGGCCTACCGGACTCTGCCGCGGCCGCCTTACCGACCTTTTGCTGACAATGGCCAGCCCCGCTCGCCAGGAATTTCCGGAGTGGTTTCTGGATCACTTGCCGAAATCCGCTCCTTATTCAATTTCCTCGTACCTGCCCAGCATGTCCCCTGAGGACGGCCACCCCGGCTGTCCCGATCGAGGACAAGCACATGCCACCCGGCACGGTTAACGAAATGGCCGCGCAGTTCACCGCGGCGTACCAGGCACTCAAAGACAAGAAAGACGCCGAACGGCTCCTCACGCTCATCAAGCCGATGATCCTGTCAGCAAAGACCGACGGCATCAGCGACAAGGAATTGATTGACCTGATCAATTCCCTGGGGCTCCGGGAGAAGTTCTATCCGGCGAAACTCAAGGAGCTGCGCGGGCGGCTCGCAAAGGCCGAGCCGGAGCCGCCCACCAATGACGGGGAGGACCCGGCATCGATCGAAGGATCCCCCCACCCGCTCGCAGCCGCGCCCAGCGCCCGTCTCGATGGGGCCGCGGCGTGAACATGCCTGCCCCGCTCACGACCTTTCAGGCACCCGACTACAACTTCGGCATGCTCCCGCCGCTGGCCGCAGCTGCTGCAAAGGCAGTGTGCGCCAAGACCCCAGAAGCCTGCCCCGCCATGGTCCGAACGCACATGCTGTCGGTGTTGTCCTCCGCGGTTGCTCCTCTCTACGTAATGTCACCGCCCAACTGGACACCCATTCCCATCGGCGTCAACACGCTGTGTATCGCCGATGTTGGTGGAAGTAAGAGCCCGGTACACGAGTGCATGATCCAGCCGCTCAAGGACCACGCTCGAGACAGCTTCGCTCGGTATGAGGTCGCGCGGACCGAAGCGAGCGCCGCGTCGGCCGAGCAAAAGTTCCATATCAAGCTCCTGAAGGCCGAGATCGCGCGCTGCCTGCGCAAGCAGGAGACCGCGCAGGATCTTCTTGCGACGCTGGCCGAGCTGCACCGCACGACCACGGCGGCCCCCAAACACCGGCCGCGTCTCGCGAGCAACCTTGACCTGGAAAGCCTGCTTCACCAGCTGGATGGCGAGTACGAAGCAGTCGATTTCCTTACCGACGAAGGTGACAAGCTGCTGAGCTCCAGCTTGATGCGCCACGTGTCGGAACTGGTTGATCTGATCGACGGCAAGCCGCTGGAATTTCGGCGAGAGAAGAAGAAGCATCTCTATGCCAGCCAACCACGTGGCACATTCGGCTTGCTGGCGCAGTCCGCTGCGATCGAGCCGTTCCGCCCCCGGTTCAAGCGCAATGAGTACACCGAGCACAAGGCCGTCAGGCTCGGCTTCTTCGCGCGTTTCCTCGTCTGCGTCGCCCAGCCGTCGCCCATGGGCAATCGATACGCACCCGCGGGTGACGATGACGAGGCTCTTTCGAATCTCCACGAGGTGCTCGAGGAGCTTTACGACCTGCACCAGGACAACCAGGAGGCCGGCGGCATTGCCCCCATCGAACTGGCCTTCGCACCTGACGCGCTGGGCTACTGGGACGAGCTGTGCCGCATCACTCACAATCTCAAGTTCGGACAGCTCGCGCATATCGCCGACTTCGTCTCGAAGATGCTCAACCTGACCGCTCGCCTGGCTGCAGTCTTCCACGTCTGGGAAAGCCAGACCCACTACGTATCGATCTCATGTCTCGAGCGTGCCTGGGATCTTGTTTTCTGGCACGCCACCCAGTATGAGCTGGTGTTCGTCCCACCACCACCTCTGCCCCAACAAGAGGACGACGTGGAGGCCGTCATCGAACACCTGGCGGCCCACCGCTTCTCTATCGACTACAAGGAGGTTCCCACGGAGCACATAGGGCTGTTGCTAGGCCTTCCAAGCAATCGCTTGCGTGCTGCCCTTCTGCGGATGGAGCAACGTGGCCTGATCGAGCTATGCGGCGGCAAGACCACGTTCATCAATTGCATGAAGATGTTCTCTCGATCGCGCAACATTACCTGGCGATGATCGTTACACATCGAACACAAAAAATGCCCGGCAGCCGCCGGGCATTCTTCTTACTAGGCTGTACACCTCACCTTAGCCAATATCTGCATAAGCATTTCCGGCACTACCCCATCCGACCGAAGCGTTGCCGATCGATAAGCTAGCTGGTTCTTAGAGAGACTTATCCCGGCAGCATCCTCAACACTTCTGCAAGCGACCATCCACTCCCTCCAGTTTTCCGAAAGGAATGATTCGAGGTGGTCATCAAATATGGCCGCGACGTCAGAAATGGTGGCGGATGGAAAATCTTCTTCAGGCAAGCCGAAGTACCGCATTAACCTGCGGTTCTCTACCGCGTGATTGTTGAGCTCACGATCTATGTCATCTTGCTTTTTGTTCTTGGCTTTGGCCCGCGCTTCGAATCCACCGTCTGCATCAAACAGTGCGTAGACTGGCACACCAATAGATTTCAAAATCGCATGCGCGAGTGGTATCGATGCCTTGCTGCCCACAGAAACGATCGAAATTCCTGCTGCTTCAAGGGCACCGGGGGAAGTTCTATCCCCAATGCCGTAGAACACAGCAGATTCGGTTGTCCCCTCCACAAGAAATGCCCGATTCGCGAAGAGCGCTATCGCAAGCTGGTCAGCCACGTTGTGGTCGAGCCTGCGATCGACCACATCACCATCTACTGTTCTATTCAGCCTGGCCTTCACATCCTCAACCGTGGCAAAGTGGACCGTCACCACCGGGACTTCGTCAGCGGATCTCGTCAGCCGTCTGATTTGATGGAAATGTCGAGCCTCCAGGAAGTAGGGGCTATGCGTCGCATAGGTCACCTGGATGCGCTTGCCAGCGTCTTCGGCGAGCGACCTGAGCACCTTCGCAAAAGTCTGCGCCTGGATCGGGTGCTGGAAAAGTTCTGGCTCCTCGATCGCCAGGCAGATGACTCCCTCGGCCGAGGCTGCGCCCGACTGCGCCAAGAGTTGCAGAGCCGAAATCAGCAGCGTGCGCTGAAAGCCGTGTCCCTGCCGCTCCACCGCAGTCTCGGTGGTGCCGTCGAGCACGGCCACGTCGAACGTCGTGCGAGGTGCCTTGAGTTCCACTTCAGCCGGAGAAACCATGATTGCCCGGCCTGGCGCATAGGTTGTGACAACCTCGTTGAGCTGCGTCGTGATGGTTCCAAGCTGCCCCTTGAACTTCTCCTCATAGACCAGTTGCTGCTTTGCCCGTGACTCCGCAACGATTTCCGCGATCGCCTCATCAGCAGCAGTTCGGTCAATCGAGCGCTCCAGGATTCGGCCGATGATGCTTGCCTTGCCATCGATCGACTCCTCACTTGCCCGAAGGTCAGCCGTCACCAACACGAAGTCAAATAGCCCGCTCATCTTGCCGCCACTATTGAAACCGAAGAAATTGGTTTGCAAAGCCTCGAGCGCATCGAGCAATTGATCAGTGTGAGCCGCCTCCCAAGTTGTCATTGCCTGATCAACGGC
Source organism: Stenotrophomonas sp. STK17_22 (assembly GCF_051983905.1). NCBI lineage: Bacteria > Pseudomonadati > Pseudomonadota > Gammaproteobacteria > Lysobacterales > Lysobacteraceae > Stenotrophomonas > Stenotrophomonas sp. STK17_22. Next base: position 1,035,140 of record NZ_CP197010.1, on the reverse strand, counting down.
TGGACCAGTATTCGCCGCAGGAAGATCAAGCTCCGGTCGCTCGCGCCGGAGAGTGGCATACAGCTCTTTCTTCGCAGTCGCACCGCCTGCCGCCTTGATGGCATTGAAAGCCGGGAATCCCTTTGCATTGGCGGAGAGCACATCGGCGCCATCAGGGGATCGGCGCTTCCATGCGGTGAACGTGGCGACTCCTTCCGGTGCGTACTTGCCAAGTGCCTCGCGATCCTTCTCGGTGAGATCTGCAAAGGTGACCTGAACCTCAATGTCTTCGTCAGTCGCCCCAAAAGAGCAATCCTTCTCCGTCAGCGCCCCAGGTTTGCCGTTGAAGAACCAGTCGAGCGCACGAAGCACCGTCGACTTGCCGGCACCGTTCGGCCCAATGAAGGTCGTGACGGAATCGAACGGAATCGTCACGTCTTTCAACGTGCGAAAGTTTCGGATGCGAACGGATTGGATCTTCATTTCGGACTTCTGCTCCTTGTGTTTTGTGTCGTCTCTCTCCGTGACAGCGACAGAACCTATCCTTTTGCCGCCTCGGTCAAAAGATCGTCAACCGAGCGCGCCACTACATACCGGGCTGGGTTCTCACCAACCCCCAGCGCAGTGAAATGCGCCTTGCCGCATTCGATCTTGGCGCTTTCCTTGTCGCGCAGGTCATCGGTGAACAGGCTGCTCTTGGTTTCCACTACAAAGTACAGGTGCTGGGTGCCGTCTTCTTCCACCAACACGGCCCAGTCGGGGTTGTAGGTACCCAGCGGCGTGGGCACTTTGAACCAGCCTGGAAGCTTGGCGTAGAGCTTGATGGCGTCGTTCTTCTCCAGCCCATCGGCGAAGTCCCGCTCGGTGGTCGAGTCGTACACCACGTGCTCATAGATTGACTTCTGGGTATCCAGCAGCATGTTCTTGAGATAGCCGGTGAGCTCTTCCTTCTCGAACAGCTCCTGCGCATAGATATGCTGGTCGCCGAGCTTCTGGTACTTGATGCCATCGACCAGGGCCAAGCGCTTGCAACGGTTGATGGTTTCGGCGGTCAATTCGATGAACTGCTGCGGATTGCGCTTGAAGTCGTCAAGGCGGCCGCTTCCCGTCAGGATGCTGACGATGGTGCGCCGGGTGAGCTGGGTGCGGTCCTGCAGGTCGGTCAGCAAATCCGGCAGCTCGATATCCGCCTCGTCCAGCACCACGGTCGCCGCGCCCGCTTTCTCCGTCGCGGCGACACCGGCCTTGCCGATAGAGATGTCGGCCTTGCGCCATTGCAGCCGCGCTTTGGCAATCACCGGAGCCTTCTGCAACGCTGCGATGCAATCCCTCACCAGCTTGGCGTTATCGAACTGCACGCGGTACGTTGTTTGGTGCTTGATGCGGTCCCACAGTGTCTTGAACTCGTCACTCAGATAAACGGCCTTGCCATCTTTGCCCTTGCGCAGCGGCACTTGCCTGCGTTCATCGGCATTCTTGATGTCGAGCCGGCCCGACACCTTGCGCAGCACTTCGAAAATCTGGGCTTTCTGTGCATCAAACTCGGCTGGCAGCTCCAAGGTGCCGTTCTTCAGCGCCGTTTTCAGTGAATCCTGCACCTTGCCCTTGACATCGATATGGCCGGCGGCTTTCAGGTGCTCCCACAGTGCCTTCGATTGCTCCATGCCTAGCGGTGCGGCATGCCCATCAGCGCCGGTCACGGCAATGGCGGCAAATTGGTGCGGCTCCACGATGCCAAAGCGGATGCCCGTGTCTTTCTCGATTTCCTTTTGCAGGTTTTCGGCAAACTGTTCGTAGTTTTCCGTGGCCACCACTGTCAGGGTGTTGACCTCGAAGCCGCGCACCCGCTCGCCATCCTGGTTGACGCACAGGCGCAGGCCGCGACCAATGGTCTGGCGACGCTCGCGCTCGGTCTGAATGTCGCGTAAGGTGCAAATCTGGAACACGTTGGGGTTGTCCCAGCCTTCCTTGAGCGCGGAGTGGGAGAAGATAAACTTCAGCGGCGTGCTGAAGGACAGCAGCTTCTCCTTCTCCTTCATGATCAGGTTGTAGGCGCGCTCGGCGTTCTCCCGGTTACCCGCATTGTTCTCGGCGGTGTCGGTCCAGCCGCCCTTCTTGTCGATGGAGAAATAGCCGTTGTGCACCTCTTCGGCGGCGGACGCCAGATCGATCTCGGCAAACAAGCTCTGGTAGGCCGGTAACTTGGCGGCACGGCGATATTCCTCCTCGAACATCTGCGCATACACGCCCTTGACCGGCTGGCCGTCCGCATCGTACTGACGGTACTTGTCCACCGCGTCGATGAAGAACAGGCTGAGCACCTTGATCCCCAATGGGCGCAGGTGCTTTTCCTTGTCCAGGTGCTCCTTGATCGTGCGGCGGATCATCTCGCGTTGCACGGCCAGCGCATCCACATCACCGTGGGCTTGGCCAGGCTGCAAGAACACTTCGCCGCCGGGGTAGCGCAGTTCCATGAACTCTTCGCCCTTGGCCGTATTGATCTCGCCCACCCGAAAATCGGCATAGATCGCGCGGCCATCGGCGCTCTGCTGAAGGTCGTCGCCATCGCTGACCGTCACCTCCACCCGCTGCACGCCAGTGGCGGCTTGTTTATCCAGCTCGATCTTGGCGCTGATGCGGCCGCGCTTGTTTTCCACCTTCACCAGGCGCACGAAAGGCTTGTTGTGCGCATCCTCAACCGTGGCCGATGCCACCTCGATCTGCTTGACCAGCTTGCGCTCGTACGCATCCACGGCATCCAGGCGGAACACCATGTGGTGCTTGTCCACATGGGTGGCGGAGTAGCGCAGCGTGCAGAGCGGGCTCATGGCGTCCAGTGCTTCCTTGCCACGACCTTCCAGGCCGCCGTCCACGCTTTGCGGTTCATCCACGATGATGATCGGCCGGGTTGCCTTGATCAGGTCGATGGGCTTCTCGCCGCCGGTTTTCTCGCTCTCTTTGTAGAGGTTGTTCACATCCTTCTTGTTGATAGCACCCACCGTCACCACCATGATCTGGATGTTGGCGCTGGTGGCGAAGTTGCGCACCGGCCCGGGCTTGGCCGAGTCGTACAGGAAGTAATCGAAGGGCACACCCGCGTAGATCCCCTTGAAGTGCTCCTCGGTGATTTGCAGGGTTTTGTAAACGCCTTCCTTGATCGCTACCGACGGCACCACGATCACGAACTTGGTAAAGCCATAGCGCTTGTTCAGCTCGAAGATTGAGCGCAGGTACACATAGGTCTTGCCGGTGCCGGTCTCCATCTCCACCGTGAAGTCGCCGGACGTCAGCGCGCCGGAAGGCGGCAGGCCACCACGCAACTGAATGTCCGCGAGGTTCTTGAGCAGTTCGTCGTCCAGCAGCGTCAAGCGGTTGCCAACGCCAAGGTCGGACTGCGCCACGCCCAGTGACATCTGCGCTCCATCGGGCAGTTTCATGGTCACCGTGAATTCGGTGCGGCAAATCTCCTGACCGCGGAAAAGATCGCACACGGCCTCTATGGCCTGCATCTGGTAGTCGAGGTTGGGCTCGAAGTGCAGTTTCATGGCGAGCCCCCTTATAAGCTGCGCACGTTCTGGATGCCGTGCTGCTCCAGAATGGCGGCGAGGTTGGTTTTGGCCACGTCGTCGGCAAAGGCGCTGTCGCGGAACACGCAAGTGGTATCGCCGGCGGGTGCCAGTTCCTTGTGCCAGGTGATGATGCCTTGGGCCAGTGGCTCCACCTGCTCACGGGTGATCTTTTCGGCCAGGCAAGCCAGCAGCACGCCGCCGCCCACGGCATGCACATCAAGCCTTTCGATGCTTCGCTTTTCGATGGGTACGATCAGGTCAAGGCCGAGCTTGAGCAGCAGCTCATAGAGCACATCAGCCTCGCTGCGGCCTTCGAGCAGGTGGTCCTGATGGTCGAACAGCGAGGCTTCCAGATCATCCGGTTTCGGGTTCCAGGCACGAATATTCGACGTGTCGAGCTTGAACACGCGGAAGCCAGTATCGCCAGCAGACATCGGGTTGTCGGCTTTGACCTTGGCGGCAGCCCGACGCAGGCGCTCTTTGGTTAGCTCAGCGATGGTGCGGGGTTTTCCGAGCTTATCGCAGAAGTCCGAAGCCACCTTTTGATCTGCGGTCGTCGGGTCCAATGGCTCCGGAAGTTGTACCAATACGAATCGCCTATTGCTTGAGTCAGCAGCATTTCGAAGCAACGTTGCATGCCCCAAGGTTCCTGAACCTGCAAAAAAATCTAAGATGATTTCTTCCGCTTCCGTAGCTTGTTCAATAATGCTAGCTACCAGCCCGGTTGGCTTGGGGAAGGAAAACACTCCTGAGCCCAGAAGACCATTCACGTCTCTCGTTCCATCTGCCGTGCTGAATTCCGTGATTACGGAACTCATGTTCTTGTAAAGACTTCGCATCTCATTCAAGAACAGCTTGTGACGAGGACGCCCGTCACCATTCGAAGGAAACAATATCCGTCCTTCGTCTATCTTCTGAGACATTGTCGATCTTTCGTAGCGCCACCCTTTTTGGGGACAGCCGTAATTGATTCCCGTTTTGGGGTCAATTAGATCGTAATGAAGGTTAGGCCGAGACTCTTTCGTGGCCAGCCCGGTAAGGTCAGCGCTTCGCCATGGCCCCCTAGGATCGTTGTCTGGATTCGAAAATTTATCTATATCTTTTTCAGATCCACGAAGAGCCACCTGATCGCCCCGTGAGTAGCAAACGATGTACTCATGGTCGGTAGAAACGCCCGTTTTAGCGCGCGTGTCTTCACTTACCCGAGACTTCCACACGAGCTGCGCAACGAAGTTCTCCTCGCCAAAAATTTCATCGCACGCTCTACGTAGATTTTCCACCTCACCGTCATCAATGCTGATGAAAATGAACCCATTGTCCTTCAAAAGGTTTCGGGCCAATTTCAACCTCGGATACATCATGTTCAGCCAATCAGTGTGAAACCGCCCACTGGCTTCGGTATTGCTGCTAATCTTCTGTCCGCCTTCAATTTGCCCGGTCAATTCCAGATAGTTTTTGATGTTGTCCTGAAAATTATCCGGATACACAAAATCCTTGCCGGTGTTGTACGGCGGGTCGATGTAGATCAGCTTGACCTTGCCGGCATAGCTCTTCTGCAGCAGCTTCAGCACTTCGAGGTTGTCGCCCTCGATCATCAAGTTCTGGGTAGTATCCCAGTCCACGCTGTCTTGCGGGCAGGGGCGCAGCGTGCCCGTGCTGGGCGTGAGCGCCAGTTGGCGGGCGCGGCGTTTGCCATGCCAGTTGAGGCCGTACTTCTCGTCGGCATCGGTGACGGTGGCATCGCCCACCAGCGCCTTGAGCACGTCCACATTCACGGCCACGCCGTCTTTGCCTTCCGTGAGCAGTTCCGGGAACAGCGCCTTGAGCTGTTCGATATTGCCCGCCACCAGGTCGGCGGATTGGGCTTCTGGGCTGGCTGCCGTGAGTTTTTCCATGGTCTTCTCCGTCATTCGTTCAATCTTCAAAGCTGTTGTTGTGCAGCGGCCAGTTCGGACTGGATGCGCTTGAGCGTCAGATTCAGTTCCACCTGGCGCGCCAGTTGTTTTTCTTTGGCCGCCTCGGCCCGCAGGCGACTGATTTCGCCTTCCAGCCGCTGGCAATCGATCAATGCCTGTCGTCGCGCCGCGGTCTGTTCGGGTGTTGCAGCGGTTTGATAGATTCCCGTCCTTCGCGCTGCGTGCAGGGCCTGCATGCATTCGATCCAACCTTCATAGAGGGCATGTAGCGAAGCCTGGGGCTGACGCGCAATCGCAAGCGACTGCATGAAATTCCGCTCGATGTGGAAAGCAGCCTTCGCATCAACTCCAGGTGTGCCATCGGCTGCTTGAAACAGCGAGGCCGACACCACGTCACCGTCGAGCACGATCTTGCCCGCCTCGTTCTGCGCCCAGCGCTTATGCGCCAGCGAGAGGGTCAGTGTTGGCCCGTCAGCCCGTTTTTCATCCAGCAGCAACAGCACCGGGTAAGGCACGGCCCGATGCACCAGTTCTGCAAGGCGTGAAAGGCTGGCTGGCTTGATGGCTCCGCGCAAGGTGGCGGCCAGCACCGCGACCTCCAGGTATTCGCGCTGCGTATCGCGGTATTCGGGCACGCCGATGGTGTTGGGCTTCAGGGCGGCCAGCCACTGGATGTCTTCAATCGCATCGGAGATCAAGCGCTTGTCAGACGCGGTGGGCGCAGCGTTCTCCAGCAACAGCTTCTTGGGCACGCGCTGATCCACCCGCGCGCTATCGGGAAGACACAGGGCACTGACGACATCCGACCTGCTCATGGCGACAGTGCCGCTCCGAATGCTTTGACCGTTTCTTCGCTGTCGCGCCCGGCAATGGCTTTGCCCATGGCCTGCTCGATCAGCTTCAACAGTGCAGTGGCGCGTTGGCGGACAAACGCATCGAAGTCATCCGAGCGCAGCGCAGGCACCGGAATCACGTGTGAGAGCAGAAACTCGTCCAGGCTATCGGGGGCCACCTGCTTGGCTTTCTGGATGCGGGCGAGGTACACGCTGGGCGCATCCCCGCTGATGAAACGATTGGTGCCAGCAGCCAGTGGGGCCTTGTTGACCACGCTGTTCCATTTCTCCTTGGGCAATTTCTGCTTTTCGCACCAGGCACGGGGGAACACATGGTGGATGTCGATGGCGTTGTTGAAGTAGGTATTGAGGTCGATCGGCGTACCGCTGACGAAATCCCGACCGCCGTGCTTCATGAGCAAGGCGGCCAGCCCCTTGTAGGCGGCTGCGAGGCGGCTTTGCAGAGACAGCAGGCGCGTTGGCGCAAAGTTGGCGTCGCGCACCGTACGCGGTTCGCTACCGCCTTCGACCCAGGCGACCACATCCTGAATGTCCATGCCGAAACGGGTTTCGTTGGCACCGCCGTACAGCTCGCCCAGAACACCGCTCCAGTACCAGCGCAGCAGCTTTTGCTTGACGCCATGTTGCGTCGTGCGGTCTGCCAGATGCGCACAGATGGCCGACAACGGAACGAGCTGCGTGGCATACGGCAGGCTTCGGTCGTCGAAGATTTTTTCCTCTGCCAGCAACTCGGCTGCCCGCTTAAAGCCTTTCTCCAAATTGGATTCCAGTGCCTTGAAGTCCGCCAGCGGCAACTTCAGCACGTCGGCACGCTTGCAACTGACGGATGTGCCAAGCGCTTTGTGCCTTTGATAACTGGCCAGCAGCGTGACTGCGGTGAGAAAGCTGGTGCCATCTACTGCCGTAAGCACATCGTGCTTGGCGGTCAGCCGCTCCCGCCGGGCCTCCCAGTCGTCACGCAGATTGAATTCATCGGCTGCGAAGGTGGCCGTCATCAGCTCGAAAACGGTGAGCGTGACACCGCCGGTATTGACCTTCTCGAACACCTGGCACACGGCTTCGCGTGGCGTATCCTGGGTCAGTTCGATGGCGGGCACCTTGAACTGTTGGAAGCGCAGCCAGATTTCGTTGCGGAACCTCTGCATGAACTGCATGGCTTCCGCTGCGAACTGATGGTGCGCGCTGAAGCCGCTTTCCCAGGCCATGAACCCTTGGATGTCGAACAACAATGCCACGGGAAAGAGCCGCTGGCTGTACTGCTGGTCTGGCGTACTGACGTCCAGATCGACCTTTCGGCCGAAATCCGACGTGACTTGCAGCGTCTCTGGCACCGAGAGTACGGCATCTTCACGGTCCGCCGATTCATCCAGGCATTTGCTCATGTCGAGGAAATAAAGACGACGAATATCCGCGCCTTTCTCCGTGCGTGTCGGCACCGGCTGGCCGCTGCGCAGCGCCAGGTACATGGAGGTCAGGCGTTGCTGACCATCAAGCACCAGGGTCTTTGGAGCAGGCGCAGGCTGCAGGTTCACACCGGCAAACAGTCGGGGTTTGAATGGCACCCCGCCTGCTTCCAGAAACATGACAGCACCAATTGGGTAAGAGAGCGAGAGGCTCGCGATCAACGACCGAATATGGTTGTCGTCCCACACCCAGCTGCGTTGGAAGTCAGGAAGCTGGATTTGCCCCGATGCAATTCCATCGAGGACATCTTTCAATGCAGGTTCGGCGGTGCGAAAGCTCATGCTGGTCCTTGTAATCAAATACTTGGCTGATCGGGCAACACAACGAGGAATGCCACCACCTCAAAGTCGCCGCTGCCGGCGAACTCGCCTTTCATGGCGTGCGTGCCACCGGGCGTGAAAAGGCTGGCCACGGCCCGTTCCTCTTGCTTCCCGGCGATGGAGGCCACCGCCGCAGCGAGCAGCTTCTGGGCGTGGCGCATGTCTTCGCTGCCTTTGGTTGCCTTGTCGAAACGTGCGCAGGCACTGTCATCTGGCCGTTCGCGCCCGAGCGCCAGGCGCTTGAGGCGATCCAGGATGCGCTTGGCCTGCGGGTACGGCAGCAACACGGTGCTGTCATCGCCGACATGCACCAGGTAGTGCGGCGCCAGCGGGTAGTCGGACGTTGTTGCGGACTTTGCTGCCGGGCCGCAGGCTTGCAGGCAGAAGATCACGCCGGGCGGAATGTCGGCATCCAGCGTGGTGGTGACCGCATAAGCACCCAGCGGCTGGGTGTCCAGCTTGCCAGGGTGTGCTTTCAGGAACTGCGCCAGGTCGATGCGGAAGTCGGTCAGGGTGAGGTCGGTGATCGCCACGCCAGTCGACAGGTCTTCCATGTCGATCACCGTGTCCTGCAACTTGAGCAGTTGCTTGCGCCGGTACTCCAGGTCGTTCATGGCGTTGCCGGACTGTTGCTCGATCAGGTTCTCTTCGCCGGTGGCCGAGACATCGAGCAGCACCATGCGGCCGCTGACGCGCTGTTCCAGGTTGATGTATTCCTCCAGCTCCATGTTGGGCCAGAAGTTCACCAACTGGATGCGCTGGTTGGGCGAGCCGATGCGATCGATACGCCCGAAGCGTTGGATGATGCGCACCGGGTTCCAGTGAATGTCGTAGTTGATCAGCCAGTCGCAGTCTTGCAGATTCTGCCCTTCGGAGATGCAATCGGTGGCGATCAGCAAGTCGATCTCGCCTTCACCCGCCATGTCTTGCGGGCGCTCCTTGGCGCGCGGCGCGAAGGCCGAAAGCACATTGCCCATGCTTTTGCGCAGGCCCGGCAACGTGACCTGGATGCCGGCGCTGCCGGTGACGACCGCCGCATGCATGCCCAGCGTATCCCTGGCCCAGGGGGCGAGCTGGGCGTAGAGGTAGTGCGCCGTGTCCGAGAAGGCGGTGAACACGATGATCTTGCGGTTGGCTTTGCCATCGTGGCTGTTGATGGGCTGGGCGCATTTGCGGGCAATCATGTCGCGCAAGGCTGCCAGCTTGGCATCGCGAGCGGCATCCACTTGGCGCGCTGCCGCCAGCAGGGTCGCCAGGCGGTTGCGGTCTTCCAGCAGGTCCTGCTTCCAGCGAATCAGATCCACATCGCCCAGCAGCACCTTGACCTTGCGCCCGACCAACAAGGTCTCGAATGCCGGGTCGTCGATATCGGCGTCGGCAATGTCGATTTCCTCCAGCGCTTCGGCATGGGATTCGATGCGTGTCAGGGTGTTCTCTACATCCTTGAGTTGGCGCTGTACGGTCAGGGTGAAGGACGAAACACAGCTTTCCATGCGTTTTAGCACGTTCACACGCAGCAGGTGGATCAGGCTTTCTTCACGATCCGCCTGGCGGAAGAAACCTTCGCCGCCACGCACCTGGGTGCTGTACTTGGCGTCGTAGGCCGCCTGTTTGTGGGGCAGCACATAGCGCAGCGGCGCGTAGCTGGCAAGGGTGAGCCGACGGATCTCCTGGTTGATGTCGCGGATGGCACGGAACTCGCCCGCAAGGTCTACGTCGGCCTTGATGTTGATGGGCGGCAGTCGGTCGGGGAAGCGGCCGGTCTCGCTGGTGCCGTAGTACTTCTCCACATGCCGCCTGGAGCGGGCAATGGTGAGATGGTCCAGCAGGGTGAAGTAGTCAAAGCCCAGCATCTCCACCAACTGACTGGGAGTCTTTTCAGCTTCGTCCAGCGCCAGCCAGCGGTTGAACTGCGCCTGCGCCTTGCGGGTCGTGGCCTCGATGCTGGCGATGCCGTGTTCCAACAGGGCGGTGTCGTCGCCTTCGGTGGCAAAGGCAATCTGGTTGCGCAGGTCGGCCAAGCGGTTGTTGACCGGCGTGGCCGAGAGCATCAGTACGCGGGTCTTGACGCCTTCACGGATGATGCGTCGCATCAGGCGGTCGTAGCGCGATTCCTTGCCCTTGTGCGTGGCCTTGTTGCGGAAGTTGTGCGACTCGTCGATCACTACCAAGTCGTAGTTGCCCCAGTTCACATGAGACAGGTCGATGTCGCCCGACAGGCCGCCATCACGCGACAGGTCGGTGTGGTTGAGCACGTCGTAGTTGAACCGATCAGCGGCAAGGATGTTGCGCTTGTCATTGGCCTTATAAAGTGTCCAGTTGTCGCGCAGGCGTTTGGGCGCCAGCACCAGCACGCGGTCGTTGCGCAGTTCGTGATACTTGATGATGGCCAGGGCTTCGAAGGTTTTGCCCAGACCCACGCTGTCGGCGATGATGCAGCCGCCAAAGCGGTTCAGCTTGTCGATGGCACCCACCACACCATCGCGCTGGAACTTGAAGAGCTTCTTCCACACCACGGTATTGCGAATGCCGGTGGCGGACTTGACGATGCGCTCCTCGTCCATCTCGTCGCCGCTGCCCTGAAACAGGCGATGCAGCATCAAGGTGTAGATGGTGAAGGGATCGCGGTGCTCACCCAGGGCCTGCAGTGCTTCAAGGATGGACTCGCTCTCGTTGCGCGGGCCTTTGGAGTCGGTGGCATCAGCACCATGCAAGCCTGACCACTGGTGATCAAACCATTGGGCGAGCTGCGCGGCTTCGTCGGCCGTTTCTGATGCCTGGATCAGGTTCAGCGGGTTGCCCGGCGTCAGGCCAAGGCCAGACGTGTTGAAGGCAAAAGAACCCAGAATCACTTGCGCAGGAGCCCCGTCCGGCCCACGCATAACGGCAGCTCCCTGCGGCACCCCTTTTGATGCCCGCCGAAGCTCCACTTTCTCAATGATCCATTTCGCGCATTGATTGGCCAACCAGCGTGCCTGCAAACGATTACGCGCAGCGCGGTCGCCCTCCGTACCCAAGAGTTCAAGTGCCTCGTTATCAGGAGGCACGATCAATTGAACTCGATCCAGAGCGGACAACGCCTCCCGGATTTCTGAAAAGGCGTAGAGCGAAAAAGAAGGCGTTACACAGTCGAGTCGGTTGCCGTGCTTGAGGTGAGGCCTCATCAAGTCGATGACGCGCTGTGTTCCGGTGTTTTGGATCAGCTTCATGGTCGTTTCCGCTCAGCCAGCAATCGACGTTTCTGCACTCGGTGATGCATACCCCGGCGCCAGCACTGCATTGCGCACGCCGTAGATGGCGAGATGGTCCTTCAACCAAAGCCGGTACTCCGGGCCGCGCAAACTATGGTCAGGGGAACAGTCCACACTCCACTTGCGCAGGATGTAGCCGGCCGTGGCGGCCCGCAGCTTCATGTGCAGCGCGCCACCCTGCATGCCGTAGTCCATTTCCGTGATTTCGGGCCGGGGCTGATCTGGATGGGGCACCAGCTCCAGTTCGACGATCCGGGTCCACTGAATGTCTTGATCGCTCATCTCATGGGGAGCCACTGACTGGTCCTTGAGGATGACGGGACGTTTGATCCGGGTGATGACGAAGTCCCGGAAGTCCTGGGACTTGCGATCGAAGGCGCGAACGTGCCAGCGCAGGCCGTTGTCGATCAGCGCAAACGGAACGATCTCGCGCTCCGTGCGACCGCTTGAGATGGAGTGGTACTCGATGCTCAGCGGGCCTTCCTGATGGATTGCCCGGGTCACATGCGCCAGGATGTCCAAGTCAGGATGGGTGAGCCGGGACGGACTTTCACTGGCGACCCATGCCTTGAGCCGCATTGGCTCGCCATCACCGAAGCCCTGAGTCAGCCATGAGAGCACCCGCTCTGGCGGGAAGTCGAAGACGGGCTGAAAGCTAGGCCCCAGCACGTAGGACTTGCCCTTGGCGTCGTAGTCGATGTTGCCGGGAGCCAGCTCTTTGTACAGAGCCAAGTCCCTGGATGCCGCCGCGGACTGAATGCCAAATCGCGTGACCAAGTCCTGGCGACGCATCTCCCCAATGAAGCGCACGCGCAGCTCCACGAACGCGAGCCGGTCGCGCTGTGGCTGGGTGAGATCTGCAAGCTTTTCGTTTGACATCCTGGCTAGCTCGTTCGGTTAGCGAATGCTTGTAGGAGCTATTTATGACAGTCTATGGTCTGCGATAGCGGTATGTACATGAATCCATTATAACTCACTCATATGTCGCATTTTGACAACCATAAGCCGAGGCGGCTCCGATATGCCTGAGACCCGACTGGGCTAGGGCCGGATCACTGAGGAGGCCCTGGCGATCTACGCGTCAAGGACTGGGAGATCGGCGAATACAGCGACAACGAAGATCTTAACCAACGGATCTGGCGCAAGCACCCAGGGTTATGAGAGGAAGCGAACTGGCATGGGCGAAATCGACGGCATCGCCCGCTGTGCCGAGCGGAGCCAAAAAAAATGTGCCCCCCGGATGGACGCCGTGGCGTCCATCTGGGGTTCTCAGCACGGGCACCTTCCGACGCCTACCTAACATCGCTTGCTGGCCGGCCGGCCGGCTGTTTGTAGAAGGCAGCTGAAACAAGCTCTACAGCCACCCCCTCTCTGCCAAGCTCACCGTCTGACGCCCACCCACGATGACGTGGTCAAGAACTCGCACATTCACCAATGTCAATGCGTGCTTAAGCCTCGCCGTAACGGCCCGGTCGGTGGCAGACGGTTCCGGGTCGCCTGACGGATGGTTGTGAGCCAGGATGACCGCGGCTGCGTTTAGGCGCAGGGCCTGTTTCACGACTTCCCGGGGATGCACCTCGGCACCGTCTATAGAGCCGTAGAACAGCTCCGTGTAGCTGATCAGGCGATGCCGGGAATCCAGCATCACTGCAGCGAACACTTCGCGTTCTGCCCCGCCCAACTTGGCCATGAAGAACTCAGCGGCGATCTTGGGGTCGCTGAAGCAGGTGCCCCGTTGCATCCTGCCGTCGACAATCCGCTTGGCCGCGGCCAAGACGGCCTCGGCATCCGCGGGGGCATAGTGTTTGGTACTGCTGCGCACGTAGAGGCCCAGCACCGGTTCGTCTGTCATTTCGTGATCTCCAGTATGCCGAAAGGGCGTTCGCGCGCCCTTCGGTGGTGGTCAAGGGTTGGCGCCTGTGGTCGCAGCACCTGGTGTGCCAAGCCGTGTCAGCCGGTCCCGAGTCGGGCGACCTTCTCCTGCAGGCGCGCGCGCAGGGCTGGCGGCGGGGCCGGCTGCCCCCGACCAGGCTCGCCCTGCTCGGCATCGGGATAGAACTCCTCCACGAGGGCCGGCACGTCCTCCTCCAGCTCTTCGAACGCCCCATTGGCGAATCCACGTCGGGCCGCCTCGTCCAACGCGCCCTGGTCGACCCCGGCGGCGCGTCGCCGCGCGTCCAGCTCGCGGGCGTCAGCAATCGCCTGTTCCAGCGTCATGCCAGAGCGCACCACCAGATCCACGTAGTAGATCGGGGCGCGGTGGCTCATCGTCGTTGACTTGCCACGCAGCTTCAGCTCCAGCGGCATGCACGCCAACAGCCCACCGGAGACGGCGCTGTAGTACTGCATCCGTGCCGCCAGCGTCCGGATCGTGTTGAAGGAGGTCGTCCGCAGCACGAAGCTCCCCAGCGCGTCCTCGTCGGCATCGCCCACCAGGACGTTGAGGCGCGCATAGGCCTTGCAGTCGCCGGCCGCGTAAGGGCAGCTGGTCGGCCCCGGACACGGCAGCGAGGCGATCCCCTCCTGGGTGGTCCGACGACAGGTCTCGCCATTACCGACGCACAACGGGCGCCCCGTGGCGCGATCGAACAACGAGTAGTCGGCCCGGAGGTTCAGGCTCGGGTCGTTGAACATCAACCGGACGGGAATCGAGCGTAGCTTGCCCCCTGCGGCCTGGCGCAGCACCTCGTCCAGGGGGTGCAGGATCCAGCCGTCCCGGTTCTGGATCTGGCTGGTCAGGGTGAACTGATCATCCTTCTCCGGCAGGCGCTTGCCGTTGCGCTCGACCACGCGCCCGATGGAAATCCGCCCGACTACGGGCGGGGTAATCACAAGTCCCTTCAACATGGTGTCGCCCTCTAAGGTTGGTTGGGGGTGTCGGTGTGGACGGCCAGAACGAACCGGCGCGCGCCGGGACGCACAACCGAGTACTGGGCCGCGATCTCAGGGCGCTCGGCGGTCAGCCGCTTGGCGTCGAGCGACGTGCCGTCCTTGGCCCGTCGGTAGGTGACCGAGCCATTGGCGAAGATCGCCTTGGACGCATCGCCCATGGCCTGCTGGATTGCCTGCTTGAGCGTTTCGGCCCGTTGCTGCTGGGCGTCGAGCTCGGAGCGCAGCCCGGCCAGCTCGTCGTAGACCTGGCAGAGCGCCACATCGCCCGTGAAATCCAGATTGGTGTCATTACCGGGATACAGGTGACGCAGGGCCCGGGCGGCCGACTCGCTACCGTCCGCGGCCGGAGGTGTGCCGGTCTTGACGCACTCCCAGAAGCGGGCCTCCAGCACCACCAGCCGGGCGATGATGTCCTCGTCCCGGACGATCCGGTGGACCTGCAGGTCCTGGCCGCAGAGCAGAACTGCCACGTCCGCGGCATGCTTGCCTGTAACTGCCAACTGGTGCTGGACCTGCAGCTGGACGTACTCGGGCACCCCGTCCTTCCACAAGCGCGACCCGAATTCCCCCGCGGTCTTGCACTCCAGGATCTGGACGTCCGGATCGCCCACGACCTCGCGGTCGATGTTGGCGAGCATGAACGGAAGGGTCGGATGCTGGAGGACGGCGTTGAGTTTGCGAACTTTGCGGCCCGTCCTCTGCTGGTAGGCCACGGCCACATACGGCTCCAGCAAGGTGCCCCAGTAGCGCGGATCGTCCATGCCAGGCTGTTCGTCGCTGGCCGGCTGCCGCCCGGTCTTCTCCAGCCACAGCTCCAGCTGGCTCTTGTAAGGGTTCAGACCAACGGCCGCGGCCGCATCGGAGCTGCCGATGCCGCCACGGCGCACCTCAAGCCACTGCCCGCGGTCCAGCGTGCGCGTATCGACCAGGCGCAGCGCGTTCTCCTTCTTCATGTGCAATCTCCCAAATGAAAACGCCCGGCCAGATGGCCGGGCGTTATGACGTGTTGGTCAAGGACTGCAACCTCAGGACACCAGTTCCAAGACGCTTTCCCAGGCCTTCTGCTTGATTTGCGCACCTTGCCCGAACCATGCAGCGTCGCGGCGGTGGTCGTCGCTGCGTGCGCGGCGGTGGTGGTCCACGAACTCCGTGACGCTGTTAAGCAGGCCCCAGGCGGTGCCTCGGCTGGAAGCCAGCATCGCCCCGCGCCCGCAGCCCTCGTACAAAGCCCGAGCGTTCGCCAATGCCTGCTCGTTGACCACGGTCGCCTTGCCCTCTGCAACCGGGTAGGTCAGCACGCGACGCAACAGGCCCTCCACCGAGTCTGGATCCACCGGGCATTCGGCGAGCGCCTTCATCCGGGCGACAAAACCATCCCAGGCCGAGACGGTGATGCCCAGCTGCCGTTTCACCGTGTCCGCGTCGAAATGGCTGCGATGCGGCACCTTGATCGCACCGCTGGCGCCACCCAGCGCAATCCGCAACGTGTTGTTGCAGACCACGCGCACCGATGTGAACTGTGCGGTGGTAGCTAGCGTTCCGTCACACGCCGTGGCCAGCAACAGGTACCCGTCCACGCGGTCGCGCCCCTTGAGAACGGTGCTTTGCCCGGTCTTAGCCAGTGCCCAGAACTTGCGGCCTTCCCGGAGCACGCCGGCAGTCTCAAGCTCGAAGCCACTGTGTGCTGTCAGGTCACGGTAGAACTCCAGAACCTCTCCCGGCTGCACCACCTTGAAACGCTTACTGACAACCGCCAAAGGCGCTTTGGTGTCCGAGCGGTAAAGCACCTTCTGCTCGGGGAAGGCATTGATGAGGCCAACGTTGTTGCTGCCGGTGATGTAGCGCACCTCGGACTCTTCGACCGCCCAGTCCATCCCGGCCTGCTCCCTCCAAACGTCGATCGGCTGGCGGGGTGCCAGCTTGTTGCCTAGGCCATGCCACGGCTTCTCGCCGGCGTAGGCCATCGATTGAACTAGATGCATGGGAACTCCATTCGGTTGACGGCACAAAAAGCAGAAGGCCCGCCGGTAAAGGCGGGCCTTCTGCTGCCAGGACACTGGCTCAGGGAAAACGAATGTCGCGCTTGGCCAGCAGGCTCACAAGAACTACCGCAACCAGCGTCACAAGCTGAACAATCGTCTCCTTGGTGTCATCGCGCATGGCTCTGACCTTGCCGTAAGCGCTTGGAACGTAGCGCTCGGACGTGAAGCGAGGATCTCCCGCTTCAAGTGGGTATTAAGGGTCTAAGAAATTTTTGAATCGCGACAACGCTGACGCGTACAAGTACCTCAGACAGGCCAACGGAACCGAAGGCCTCGCCCCTTCGCCGCAGCAACTCTTCTGCAATTCTCACGCTGACCACGCGTGCCGGTTGAATCCGCCCCCCCCTGACCGAGGAGCCGCATGGCCTGCAAGTACGGACGCCGATGTAATAGCAATCCTGCTGACCAGCATGGCCATCGATGCTCCGACCGAAAACTGCCTAAAACTCGTTGGGGGACCCCGCCATGGGTATCTCCTTCGGAAAAGCCGCTTTTAGTCGAAACCACCCGGGGCAGAGCGAGGCTGTGCGGGCAAGCTACGGCCCAGAAGGCCCCGACGTTGCGCCGTTCTGTCATCCGGCCGGCCAGGACCGGCGAGGTCGAGAACCCGAACCTAGTGTTGGCTCGGCTACGACTGTCCAGCGCCGTCAGCGCGGAACCACAGTCACTTGGGTCGGATTGGGTCGTCACGTTGGTTCCTCCCCAGGTTTTGGCCCCCTCATCCCGCGCTCGGCAACAAGCGTCGGTCGGAGATGCCCGCGCGGCGATCAATTTTCCCCAACTTTTTTCCTTCCGATCCCAGTTTTCCGCTCCTTATTAATCGCCCCAGCAAACGCGCATCGTGGTCGCAGGCAGGCAAAGGGCCTGTCGCTGCACCGAGATCGCGTTATGAGCCTCAACTACGACTGTTCAACCCACACGACCCATTCGCCGAATACCGATACGGGGGGCATCGCGCCCCGGTCAACCCGCTCCAAGCGAGTCCTCCGCAAGAAAGACCTGGCGAAGAAGCTCTCGTGCTCCGAGAGCACCATCGATAACCGCCTGAACCCGTCGAGCCGCTGGCACGACGAAACGTTCCCTCGGCCCGTTCCGTTGGGTGCAGGCGGCTCGCGCAGTTCTGCCAAGGGCTGGATCGAATACGTCATCGACGAGTGGCTGGAAAGCCGCATGGAGGGTGCCCGTCGCATGTAACGAGCTCACTAAGTCGACGTAGCGAGTCAGCACACAAAAACCCCAAGGAGCTTGGGGTTTTTATTTTCAAAGCCGGGAGAAGCGGGGCCATCGATCCCGCTCGAATTACGGTTTCTATCCTATTAATTAATCAATCAGCACATAGCAGAGAAGCATTCACATGAATGAGATCAATCAGTCCACCTCGTACACCCAGGCAATCGCCTTCGACTGTGACCTGCTCAAGGAGCAGATGTCCAAGCTTTCCATTGACCCCGAGTCCAAGGCTACCCTCATGCCCTCGGCAGAGCAGGACCACCACCTCTTCGTACGTAAGACCAGTCAACGCTACGGGCACACCTATGTCGGGCAGGAGCACGACTTCATCTACTGGCTGCTCCGAGCAGAGAAACTCGTCGATGCCATCGCCCGGAGCGATGATCAGCCGGTTGAAGTTACGCACGATCGAAGGGGGCAGCCGCGCTATCAGCTGACCAAGATCGGCAAGGCATTCTTCAACGCATGCAAGGGCTACAACCCAGACAGTGCGGAGTACTACAAGCACCACCGCTTCAATCCTCCCCTGACCATTGTCCTGCGGATCGTCGACCAGTGGTCGCCTGAGCTCTTGGCTCACACGAACCGTAACGGCGATCCGGTGCTAAGTGATTCACGGACGCGTGAGATTCTCGAGAACGCGGTCGCTTCCATCCGCGCGTCATGCCGGAGCCAGGCCTACAAGGACGAAGTCGACAATTACAAGCGCAACGAAGAGAAGAACATCACCAGCTGCTGCGAGTATCTGGCAGCCCAGTTCCAGCGTCGTTCGCAGCTGCTGATCCTACGGGTTGATCTCTACTTCCGCCCGGCGTTCAAGGGCTGGGGCTACACCCGCGAAGCCGATGGCCATTACGCGCGGTTCCTGCGCGCCCTGCGCGAGAATCGAATCGTTCCCGACGTCCTCGGCTACATCAGCAAGCGCGAGGACGGGATTGATCGTGGCATCCACTTCCACGTCCTCATCGTCCTGGACGGGCACAAGCACCGTGATGCGGCCAATCTGACCCGCATGATCGGGGAGGACTGGGTCCGCCGCTGCGGCGATGGAGAGTATGAGGATGGGGTGGATGTCGGCGAGACGGGCAAGAAGGCCAAGGCGAGCTATTTCAACTGCTACACCCGGATGGATCAGTACCGTTTCAACTGCCTGGGCCTGATCCATCCGACCGATGCAGACAAGCTGCGCGGCTTGCGCCTGGCGATCGAATACCTGTGCAAGGAAACCACGCAGCTCAAGCCCAGCCCGCCGAAGTCCCAGGAGGGTGAGCAGGACGCCGGCATTTCGAGCAGAAAGGGGATCCGCAACCTGCGCAAGGGCATCATGCCGAAGGGCCACAGCGGCCGTGGCGCGCCCAGGAGCAGCGGCCTGGACACCTCAGCCATTGATCGAGAGTTGCTGAAAAAGTGACCTCAAATCTTGCTTCCAGACGAAGGGCCGGCTTGCCGGCCCTTTCTCTTGACACGCCCCGGGGAGCACGCAGGAGCCGTGGTTACGCTGCTAGGAATCTAGCGAACCTCAGCGGAGGCGCCCCGAAACAAGCACAACGTACCCCCAGCCACGATCACGAACACAGTCTGCCAGCGTCTCGTCGATTGAGTCCGGCCGGAACCGCAGGACCGCGCTGACTTTCAGCGAAGCATTCGGTCCGCCGACCACATGTTGCTTCGCAAGAAAGCCGACCTGTGTCAATTGTCCTGAACTCCCTCGATGCATGAAGGACTTGAACGCACCGCCCCCCCTCCCGCCAAGCACGATTGGATCACCTATCGCGACCTCAGTCTCGATATAGCGCTGACACTCATCCGGAGTTGGGTTGAATGCGCTGCGTTGCATGGCCCAACCGAGCGAGACATCCTCCATTGAACCGATCAACACCTGGCCGTCTGTGCGCAGGCCGTCATAGGGCACAGGATCCTTCCTTCCCCAGCTCCTCTCGCGATCACCGCGGTAGTACGTCAGATTCCTCTTCGCCCGGGTCATCCCCACATACAGCAGCCGCGCCTCTTCCGCGGCATCCCCAAGGAGATCCGGTCCCAGTCGGTCCCGCCCTGCCACGCCAAACTGAATCATTGAAGGCAGAATTACTACGTTGTCGAACTCAAGCCCCTTCACCTTGTGCAGTGTCGAAACTACTGCCGTTGACGCTTCATCAACCGTCCCCAACAACCGCACGAGCTCATCGATTCTCAATTCATCAACAAACTTGACGAGCGAGGAAAGATGGGGAAATGATTGCTCGCGGCAGCACAGCTCCCACAGATCGTCCAGCGTGACGTGGGACGTAGGCCTGGAGTATTCCGGAACTCCTCCCGCTTGCACCGTCCTGTTGAATATCTCGCGTCGCACATCCTCCGAAAGTGCGGCATCGCCTTGGGCAGCCGCCTCCCGAAGATGGTCCAACCAGACCGCCACGTGCCGCAGGTCGGCTACGCGCAGATTGGCGCCCCCCTGCACCCTCAGTTTCGGAAGCCCCTGGCTCAACAGCCTGTACGCTTCAGCGACCTCAGCATTCGAACGACAGAGCACGGCGGTCGACTCGCCTTCGCGACCGGCCAGCTCCGTCAGCAGCGATGCGGCGCCTTCTATCGCCTCGCCCCACGTACGACCGCTCCACTCGATCGCCTGGCACGTCCCTTCCGGGGCTCCCCTACGCGATCTCAACCGGGATGTCTTCAGACGCCGGGAACGGTTCGTGCGCTCGAAGAACCCGGCGATCATTAGCTGGCTGCGTTCAACAATGCTCTCGCCAGATCTGAAGTTCACGCCCAGCAGGAACTCCTGAAAGCCTTCCCCCGCGAAATCCCGCGCGAACTGATCAAAGTACTTCTCGGAGAACTGGTGAGCACTGCCATCATTCTTCCGCTGCCACCGCAGGATGTCCTGGTCATCATCACCGATCACCATGACGCCTGCCCGAGACCCACTGCCGGAGTGGAGATGCTTGATGACCTGATACACGTCATCCGTCACGTCCTGGAATTCGTCCACCAGGACACAACGTGCGCCGCCGGCCACCCTCTGGGCGAACGAAGGATCCTTTGACAGCCGATTGGCAAAGTCAGAGAGCAGGGTTTGCACACTGTCTCTCGTAATCTCAATCCCCTCTCTGGCCAGGCTCCGCAGGGCCAGAGAGTGGAAAGTCGAGACCCGCAGGCGCCCCGCGTAGGCTGCATAGCCCAGCGACTTGAACAACTCGCGAATCCGTCGCCGGATCTCAAAGACGACTGCGCGGTTGAACGCAAGCACGATGATCTGCGAGGGATCGACGTTCTGCTCTCGGATCAGGTGCGCGATTCTTCCTACAAGGACGAAAGTCTTGCCTGCCCCCGGACCCGCATTGACCATGATGTGCTGGTCAAACGGCGCCCTGGCCACCTCCCATTGGGCTGATTCTTCCGAGACTCTGAATCTTTCGAAGAACTCAACCGCTTTCGTGGCACGTAGTTTCTCCTGCATCTCCAGGAGCAAGGTGGAGGGGCCGTCTGGATCCTCGCTAACGATTTCACCCAGTTGCGAATCGAGAAACTGCCTGATCGCAGGGCCATCCACGGTATCGAAATACCCTTCGATGAAGGCCGGGTGGGCATTCGTGTTTACGTTTGCGAACACCTCCATTGCCAGATTTCGTGCCTCCGCAAGTTCATTGACCTGCCTGAGCTCGTCCCAGATATCCGCCTGATCCTCAAGCCTGCCGTCGGCATCGGACACCGCTACGACATGTGATAGCGGAACCAGTTCCGGCGAGATGCTGACAAGGCTCATTGCTGACAACAACCCGGCCACCTTGTTCAAGTCGGATTCGCGGAAACGGCCGTCACGGCTTCCGGCTCGTAGCTGGTCTACAAGTCTCGAGATGGGGATCGATCTCTGGTTTGCGACGGCCGCGAACAAGGACTTCGCCCCCTGCAGGAAACGTTGCCGCCTGGAATCTGCTTTTGACCATGCAGATCGCGGAAGCACTGCTTCCCAGATGACTTTATCGTCGGCCCGAACCAGTTGGCGAAGCTTGACTCCGGATGTGCGCGCCAAGCTTCTGAACCCGTTAATGAACGATCTTTCGTACATCCGGCGCTTGTCATCGCCGACCCGCGGCCCCTCTACGTCCTCGACCATCTCGAACGGGTTGAACTCGATTCGCCCCTTCTTGGCGAGCCGGCGTATGAGCTCGGCAACGCCACCATCGACGTACTGGAACAACTCGCTGATCTTGGTAGATGGCTCAGATGCGAGCTTACGCGGGACAACGTCGATCTCACGACGAAGCAATACAGCCCCACGCTTTTCGAGGTCGCCCAAGACTGCCAGCACATCATCCACCGACCTGAGCGCACTGCTGCGCAGCTTGATCTGGGAGAGATTGAGAATCACCGTCTTTGCAGCGGCGGCATCACCGCTCGACAACCCCGCGTGTGCGGGGCGTGGGCTTGGAAGCGACCGCAGCGAAGGTTCTGCCAAGCCATGGAACTGCATTCCCACCGTATCGGATAAGCCGGAGAACAGCCGTCCGAGCGCGCCAATCATGCCGCCGAGAGTCCCTCCTCCCGGGACTGGAGAAGCACCGAAAGCGGAGTTGCCTGCAACGGATGCACCAGAGATCGACGGGTCCGCGGGCCCCGTTTGAAGAATCAAGTCGGCCACTTCAGCAGCCAAGCCATCCTCCCGGGATATCCGCTCGAGCGAGGACGGGTAGGCAATCACCTCAATGAGATCCGGCAAGGAACCGCACAGGCGTACCCGTTCGGCACGTTCGAGCCAGTACAGCCCCATTCGGACCCGCGTAGCGGCCGCGCGCCTGGCAGCCGGGCTCTGCCTCGCTGGATTCTGTGGCGTGCTGTAGCCTTCGGCGGGAACGATCGCCAGTTGCTGGCCATCCACCCGATATGCGTGCTCGCAGACCTTCTCGTAGAGGTCCCTGATGATGGGAAGCGACAGCGCACCGCGCGCCCGCAAACCACGGATCGACTCGAAGTCCTGGTCCGAGAACAGCAGCGTGGCGGAAAGCTTCTCAAGCCGCGCGTTCTTGCGCTCCCGTTCGCCTCGTCCGATCCGGCCAACCTCCTGCAGGTAGTCCTCGAGGTATCCCGGCGGTGCAAGGTGCACTACCCAATGGATATCCGGAATATCCATCCCCATGCCAAACGCCTTCGTAGCCACCAGGACATCAAGGTCACCGTCCAGAAAGCGCGTGTAGATCTCTTCCCGCGAGCCTGCATCTAAGCCCGCATGGTAGTAGTCGACCTGACCACTAGTGGCCCGGGCAAGCCGCTGCGCCACAACCTCCGCATGGTAACGGCTGGAGACAAAAACTATGACGGCACTACGTTGGCCCGTCGCCGCGCGGTTGCGCCGTGCCGCCGACACGGCTTCTTCGATGTGAGGCAGACGCTCCGCTAGCGCCTTGTCGAAGTTTCGCCGGTCGTTGAGCATGCCGCGCACACGGCGAGGCTCAACTGCAATATGCGTTCGCAATGGATTGGAGAACGAGTCCGGCCTTGTCAAGAGCGGCAGTGGAGATCCCGCATCTCCGGACGTGACGGCCTGCAAACGGGCCCTGTCGGATGCGGTGATGGTTGCTGACAGCAACAGGAACGGCGTCGGCTCACCCAAGTCCAATGCACGACACATGCGCAGCAAAAGCTTCAGCGCGTGAAAGTAGTCCGGCCTGAACTCGTACCCCCACTGATTTACGCAATGGGTTTCATCCACCACCACATGCTCCAAGCCTTTGTCAGCCTGCATGCGTTTGTGAAGCACATCTAGGAAAACACCACTGCGGGTTCGCTCTGGCGCGACATACAGCAGCACGATCCGATGATCGAGCACGCCCTGGATCACCTCGGCGATCTCGCCGGGTGGCCGATCACCGCTGAGATAGTCGACTGACTCGGAGAAACCCTGCTCCCGCAGGCGCTCCACCTGATCCCGCATCAATGCCTTCAACGGCGAGATGACCAACGTCAGCCGTCTATTGCGTAGGCCACGGCAGAGCGCTGGAACTTGAAACAGCACCGACTTGCCCTCGCCCGTCGGCAAGGAGACGAGAACGTTAGCGGAGCGTTCGCAGATGGCCTCCATCGCCATCTTCTGCGACGGCTTGAACCCCGTGACTCGATTTCCAGCCTCTCCGCTGCGAGGCTGCCAGTTCGCGACCAGAAAGCGCTCCATGGCCTCGAAGCCTGAAGGAGCCTCCTCGCGCACCAGCTTGAATCGCGATAACACAAGCTCCAGTCGTTGCGCATGGTCAACCAGCAAGGGGGTCTCGACCAGCTGGAAGGCGTCCACAAGGTTCGATAGCCCCTTCCCCATGTCGCTTACGCGCGGATCGATGAGGATGACGGGAAGCTGCGACGCTGACAGCCCCACCTCGCCCATCCATCCATGCAATCGCGCCCGCACCAGGGCTGCCGCAGCTTCGAGCAGAGCCGCGGCACTGACGACCGTGGCTCCGCCTTCCTTCTTGGCCGCCTGGTCAGAATCACAACTTACCTGCGTGGCAGTGCGCGCCTCCGCACAGGCATACCAATCCTCGATCGGCAGCGCCTCAATCACAGGTTGCAGCACCACGCCCGCCGTCTGGGCAAGCGTTTGCCAGACGGGCCACTGGTCGAGCACGTCGACCAGCGCGAGGCCACCACTCGAGGCGCGCAACATGTGTTCTCGTTGGCTGCGATGCTCGGGTTTCACCTCGCCAAGCCCGACCTCGGCCAAGCCAGTCGCCAACAGGTCACGCAGCACACTGCTTCGGGAACTCGAAATCAGCAAAATCGGAACAATTCCCGTTCCAACTGTCGCGACTTCCTTGAATGTGCGAATCACCTCGGCCCAATAGCTGCCCTGGTCCTCGGCCCGGGGATGCAACACATGAAGGCGCCGCCTCGCAATCTGCGGACGGTGTGTTGGAGCCGGCGCGCACCCGGCTTGAACAATCGCCGCATCCCTGACAGGGAACGTCGTAAATGTAGCCAGACCTCCTCGGCAGTCGAGCACGTGTGCGGCACGGTCAATGAGCAACCATCGCAGTGCAGATCCGGTTTCACCGATGCGCATGAATGGCGCCGCGGGCATTTCACCCAGCGTCTGCGCAACATCGTTGTGCGCAACCTGCCGTCGATCGAGCACAAGGACATCATCGCTGAGCCCGGTCACCACGCAGGATGATGGATCCCTGCTGGCCCACCACTCAACGCTGGCGGGCAACGACGCGACACGCCAGCCCGAATCGGCCTTCGGCACTACGCACGCCATGTCGACCGCCGACCGCAGACGGGCGTCACGTTCAAGCAGCCAGACCGGAATCATGTTCCGTCGCAGCGCAATGCCCTGCGCGGCAGCCAGCTCCGCAACAGCCGTCAGGACCCGGGCAGCCGGGTCGGATGCGGTGTCGGCCGGCAGGGCCTTCTTAAGCAAGGCAACGTCAATTTCCCGCCACTCGACCGCCACCGCCTCGCAGGGGTCCGCCGAAACCACTGATACACCCGGAACCCAGTCGACCTCTCGGAGCCTACTCATGGGCACGACGACCAGCTTCGCAGGCAAGGCTCCCTCCGCGGACATGAAGCTCGGGGAGTCGCGGGCAAAATCGGATACGTCCCGCAGAGCCTCAATGACCACATCCAGCAGCCGGGCAGAATCCGTGAACTCGCCAATCAACACTCTGCGTGCAACATCGGCAGGCAGGCGCTCTAGCTGTCGCTTAAGCACCTGCAATGTGTCAAGCGCATCCTGGTTCGCATGATGCCGTCCACCCAGCGCGTGCGACGCCGCTTGAGGCTCCAGCAGGTACCCGATGAGTAACGTGTCCCAGATCAATGGCACCGACGCCGGCGCGATGTGACGGGCAACAATCGGCCAGTCCCATGCCAGGACATTGTGACCTACCACCAAGGGCGCAGCGTTGACTCGCTGTCCTAGGTCGGCCATGGCCATAACCAAGTCGGTCCCGCTACGCTCGTCGTGAAGAAGGCTGGCCTGTCCGTTGCGTGCGCAGCCGATTTCCCAGATGCGCTCACCGTCGGTTTCCAGGTCGAATGCCAGTGACGAAGCAGTCAGCAGCGACCTTGCACGTGATGGTTCCTGCTGGAGTTGCTTGCCCAGCCCTGCAGGACTCTTCCGCCACCCTGACAGCAGTGAATCTTGGCGCGCGGCTGGGAGTCGATGAAACAGCGAAACCGCCAGATCGGGATTACGCTCTGTCCACGCTTCAGCCTGTACTTCGGACAGCAACCCGTTACGTACGATCCTGTCCAGCCAAGCATCGATGAACGCATCCCGCGGGATGCCGTAGTCCAGGAAACGCGTTGCCAGCTCGACCTCAGAGGCCTCCGCTCCGGGGAAGCAGGTCTCCCAGTTTCCACGCGGTTCCGACAAGACCCGGCTGAGCAGGTGCCACTCAAGAAGGCGGGAACGGGCATCCGGAGGTAGCCTTCCGCTTTGGAACCAGGAGACATCTGGCGCACCCAGCACGGCTAGCTGCGTGGGCTCAAGCACTTCCAGCAGCCTCGGGAACGCGCAAGCGGGGCTACCGGGCGACAGGCTGGCAGCAAACTGGTAGTGCGACTTCACCAGCCGGCGACTGACCTGATGTGCTTCCAGATCTGTCGGCGACATCTCGGCCAGCCGTTCGCAGACGACCTGTCCCAGCACCTCGTCCTCCAAGTCGGTGGGGGCCGGCACATTTCCATCCCATCGCTTCGCGTACCACCCTGTCTCGAACAGGCCCCACAACGCTTCCCGCGGCAGCTCACCCAAGCGCTTGCGCCGCAAAGCGTCCGTAGATGCCTGGCTTGTGGGCGCATTCCCTAGCGAAGCTGAGGCGATTTCAACGGGCGCCCACGAGACCGCACCCTTCTTGGGCTCATGTGGACGCCGCGGGTCGCTGCCCGTGAGGAAGAGCACCTGAGATCCCACAGGGGGAGCTTCTGTCCATCAGGTAGCCGGCCCGGATATCCCCGGAAGTGGAAGAACACGTCCTCGCGCGCGCCACCAGAGATGAAGCCGAAGCCCCGTTCTTCGTCGAGCCTGGCCACAGTTCCGAAGCGTGGCAGCTTCAAGAAGAGCATTCCCTCATCAGATTGTGGCTTCTTACCAGATCCTAGCGGCCGACCACCGGTCTTGGAATTGGTCTTCCTAGTGTCCACAACCTCTCGCTCGGTCGGCTGTAAGCCCAATGTCTTCAGCTGGTCGGCCAGCGTGCTCATGATTGTTCATCCCCTTGCTGGCACACACGCGTCTCCCAAAGTCTTGGCGAAATGGAAAATGACCGGGTGTGCGCGTTACCCATCCCCGGCTTGGCGTCACCCTCGATCGCTGCGGATGTGCCTAAAGTCGCTCTTGTGCTTGTTGCGCCGGTACTTTTCACCGGTGATGAAGTAAACCAACGACTGCACCTGATCACTGTCTTCCCGGTCAAAGAAGCCAAGACCAACCAAGAGATCCACCAATTTTTCCCGATCGCCGCCGAGTCCTGGTTCCTTAGCACCACTCCAACGGCAGGCGGCATATAGGAGTTTTCTGAGCTTGTGATTGATGAAATCCTGATCGAGGAATGTATCCGCCGGAACCTCTACGGCCTCTTCGGGAAGATCAATCTCCCCAAGGCCCTCGGACGAATAGTTGTAGCCGGGGTTGGCGAGCGTCGCCGCGAACTCATGCCGACCGTCGTTGAAAGGCTTGGGATTCTTCTTGTAGCCGGCATTCAACTCTCGAAATTCTGCCGCAAGCGATGGCGCATCGATCTCACTGCGCGCCCTCCCTCGATTTCGATAGGCTTTGCGGAGGATCTCGTATACCAATGACGACGAATCTTTCAGCCCATAGGGGTCATCCGGCGCATCTCCACAGGCTGGCACAAGCACATCCTTAGCAGTCGGCGTGCTTTCCAAGGCGTCACTAAGTGCGGGCACCTCAACGAAAACATCCTTGAAACTGACCCCGTGAAGAATGTACGAATACTGGCTTCTGATGCGATTCAACGTCTTCACGACCACAGGAGCACCCGAGCTGGCATCAAACTCGGTTGGCACCTTGTCGGCGATGGCCCGCTCGGTGGGCAAGAGGAAACCCAGCAAACCCTTTCGATACTTGAAATCGATTGAAGGAATGCCATCGTGCGTCAACGCGGATTCCAGACCTCCCGCACTGAATTGGTGCAATGCGATGGGGGGATATTCGAGAACGTCACGCAACTGCGATGTATCGAGCTGCAAATACCGTATCTGGGCCTGATTGCCATCAGCCCGCACGGGACCTTGGGTTGACTTCTGGGGCCACAGAAGCTGGTACCCAGGAGGAAAGGGGTCAATAGAGAGAAGGCTGACCCGAAATCCCTTCGGGACCTTGACGTAGAACCTGTCGTATCCAGCCTCAAGGAGCCTGTGAACGAACTCAACAGGGTCGTTCCCGTCAAGCATGCTGGCTAAGGAAGGTCTGATCAAAGCGCTCTGATACTTGGATTTCAGCGTCAAGGCGCCAAGTCGACCTCGATATGATCGATTTTGCGCCGTTTCTGACGCTTTTCGACGGGTTTCCCCGTCCAACAGACGGATTTACCCCGTCGGCAGCAACAGACGTCGCCGCGCCATCCACAGATTCGACAGCGCGAACAGCGTCAGCACCTGCGCCGTGTTCTTCGCCAAGCCGCGGTAGCGCACCTTGGTGTAGCCGAACTGGCGCTTCACCACCCGGAACGGGTGCTCCACCTTCGCCCGCAGGCTGGCCTTGAAGTGCTCCCAGCGCTCGGCGTACTTGCGCTCGCGCTTGTTCTTCAGCGCTCGCAACTTCGAGGGCTTCTCCGCGATCCAGAACGCAGCCTCCACGTCTTGCAGCTCCTCGCGCTTGTCCGCGCCGGTGTAGCCGCTGTCGCCGCAGATCGTATCTTCCTTGCCGTGCAGCAGCTTGTGCACCTGCGTCACGTCATTCACGTTCGCCGCTGTGCACTCCACGTGATGCACCAGGCCCGATTCCTCGTCCACGCC
This sequence comes from Stenotrophomonas sp. STK17_22, assembly GCF_051983905.1. NCBI lineage: Bacteria > Pseudomonadati > Pseudomonadota > Gammaproteobacteria > Lysobacterales > Lysobacteraceae > Stenotrophomonas > Stenotrophomonas sp. STK17_22. The sequence goes on along the minus strand of NZ_CP197010.1, from coordinate 1,006,646 downwards.
AATGTGCGCCTTCATCCCGAAGTGCCACTGGTTGCCCTTCTTCGTCTGGTGCATCTCCGGGTCGCGCTTGCCGTCCCTGTTCTTGGTAGAGCTCGGTGCCGCAATGATCGTGGCATCGACGATCGTGCCGGCCTTCAAGCTCTGGCCCTTGCGCGCCAGGTGCGCGTTCACGCGCTCCAGGAGCTGCGGCGCCAGATCATGCGTCTCCAGCAGCCGGCGGAAGTTGAGGATCGTGGTCTCGTCCGGAATGTTGTCCAGCCCGCTCAGGCGGGCAAAGCGGCGCATCACCGGCATCTCGTACAGCGCCTCTTCCATGCCCGGGTCGCTCAGCGCGTACCACTGCTGCAGAAAGTGGATGCGCAGCATCGTCGCCAGCGCGTACGGTTGCCGGCCACGCTGGCCCATCTTCGGGTAGTGCGGTGCGATCAGCGCCAGCAATACGTTCCACGGCACCACCTGCTCCATCTCCGCCAGGAAGATCTCGCGTCGCGTCTTCTTCCGCTTGCCCGTGTGTTCCGCGTCCCCGAAGCTCAGCTGCATCGTCGTCATCCGTCGAACCTTGCGCTATTGTCGCCGAGGAATTGTTCAGAGCATCCCTAAGGGCCGAACTCGAATGGCTGGCGATTCAGGCGTCATGCGGCGAGGCATCCTTCTTGGGCTTCTTTGCAGGTGGGTGAACAAAGTCGGCCCAGGCCTGCATCATCGGACGACGTTGCTCCAAGAGATCTGTGCGGTGGTAGGCGGCCTCGACCTTGTCCTTGACCGTATGCGCCAACGCCCGCTCTGCCAGGTCACGGGCATAGCCTTGCTCGCTGCACCAGTCGCGGAAGCTCGAGCGGAACCCGTGGGCGGTCGCAATACGCCCAGGCGTGTCGCTCGGTGCGTTCGCTCTCCGCAACAAGGCTGTGAGCGTCATGTCCGACATGACCGAACGAGCCTGCACAGAGGGAAAGACAAGTTCGTCGTGATGGCCTTCCTGGCGCCTGAGCAGCTTGACGGACTGTTCCGACAATGGCACTCGATGAGGCTGTTTGGCCTTCATGCGAGCAGCAGGAATCGTCCACAGCTTCGCGCGAAGGTTCACTTCCGCCCACGTCATCCCGCGCACCTCGCCGGAACGACTGGCATTCAGGATCAGGAACAGCAAAGCATTTCGCGTGACTTCGTACTCGCCAGCTCCTGCAAGTTCTGCTTTCACGAACGATGGAAGCTTCGCCCAGGGCATTGCTGGCTGATGCTCCTGCCGGACAGACTTTCCCGGCTGCAGCGGAAGCAGATGTGTTACGACATCGACCGGGTTGGCTTGGTTAAATCCGTGCGCCCAACCCCACGCCATTACCGCGTGTAGCCGCTGCTTCACGCGACTTGCCGTCTCTGCCTTGTCGAGCCAGATGGGGCGGAGGACATCCGCAACGTGCCGCGGTTGCAACTGGTCGATGGGAAGGGAGCCAATCCGTGGAAACGCGTACTCAGTCAGCGTATTAAGCCACTGCTGTGCGTGCTTGGGATTCTTCCACCCGGGCTTTAGTTCCGCGTGGAGTAGCTCCGCTGCTTCCTGAAAGGTCGGTGTCTTCGGCTTAGCGTGGTCAGCCGCCTTAACCTCCAACGGATCCTGCCCACTCGCGATCTGCTCGCGCATTTCTCGCGCCAGTTTACCCACCAGAGCAATCCCAACTTCGGGGTAGGCACCCAAGCCGGCGTTGCGTCGCTTGCCCGTGGCAGGACTGACGTAGCGCAGCACCCACTTACCCTGCCCCTTCTGTGAGGGCGACGGATGCAGCGTCAGGCCAGTTATGCCTCCGTGCGGGACAGCCTGACCGCCAGGGCTCAGGCTGCGAGCCTTTGCATCCGTGATCAATCCCATGTCCTTCCTCGGCCCCCCTGTTTCCGGTATGCCATCGAGTATGCCATTTGATGTTTGCTTCCTTTAAGTGTCGTTGGGGTCGATTGGTACGCAGCTGTAGCTAAGTTGCTGAACCGCGTGCTAAAATTTTCAAAGGTTGAGATCGGCTGGGCCCCGTTGGGCATCGCCCGAGCAGTCCCTCTCTCCGCCAGATAACTGAAAAAGGCTGCCCCCAGGGACGGCCTTTTTCAGTTATCTGGCGCGGGACGCGAAGTGCGCTGCGCGCGCTTCGCCCCAAACGTTGCTGCGCAACCTTTGGGCCCCTCCCTTTGCCGGCCTCTCCCCGCCCCAGTCGGGGCAGCCCCTCAACAGAGGGGCTTGTTCCTCCAGATCCATCAGTAGATCCACGCCACGCGTGGATGCTTTTGATCGCCTTACGCACGCTCGTTGGCACTCCAAAACAAAGCTGAACGAAACCTGAAAATTCGCTATCGTAGGCGCCTTCATCCGACGCCTGGCCCATTGCCCATGAGTTCGACCGACAGCGCTCACGCCGACTGCGAGAACTGCAACACCGCCCTGCAGGGCCACTACTGCCATCGCTGCGGGCAATCGGCGCACAACCCGCTCAAGCACGTGGGCCATGCCATCGAAGAAGTGTTCGAATCCTTCTGGCACCTGGACGGGCGCATCTTCCGCACGCTGCGCGATCTTTGGGTTCCCGGCCGCATCACGCAGAACTACCTCAAGGGCCGCCGGGTCGGATACGTGCAGCCTTTGCGGCTGTTCGTCATCCTCACCCTGTTTACGTTCTTCATCGGCAAACTGTTCGTGCACGTCGACGACATCCGCATGGGCGGAGGCGATTCGCTGTATGCCAAGTCCAACACCGTTGAACAGGTCGAGGCCGCACGCGCGAAACAGCTCGCGACGATCGATCGCCAGCAGGCCAACTCACCCGCTACCGGCAACGCCGGCTTCGCCATGGCCAGAGCGGCGGTGAATGCGGCAGCCGCACAGCGCAAAGCCGAGCTCACCGGCACCAGCAAGGAGGTCGCCACGACCGAGCCCGGCACCTTCTTCAACCACACCGTCAACGGCAAACCGTGGGACGCTGACACCAACCCCATCGTGGTGGCCGGCTGGCCCCGGTTCGCCAACAACTGGCTCAACAAGCGCCTGCACAACGGCAACGCCAACATCCAGCGCATGGGGGGCAAGACCGATCTGTACATGCAGGCGATCCTGACCGCATTGCCCGGTGCCCTGTTCTTCCTGATGCCGGTGTTCGCGCTGGTACTGCGCATCGCCTACGTGCCACGGCAGATGGGGTATCTGGAACATCTGGTGGTGGCGCTGTACAGCCACTGCTGGCTGATGATGGTGCTGCTGACAACCTTCCTCATCGCCGGCATCAGCAGCGCGCTCGCATCCCCCGCCTTCGCCGCCGCCAGCCAATGGCTGTATGCCCTGCTGTGGCTGGCGGTCCCGGTCTATCTGCTGTGGATGCAGCAACGCGTGTATGGCGGCAACAAGGCGCTGACCGTGTTGCGCTACCTTGCCATCGGCGGCGTCTACCTGTTCCTGGTGAGCTTCGTGGTGATGTATGCGGTGCTGGCGGGAATCTCGGCCTGAGGGATACACGCACGGCATCCGGCCCATGAATCCACGTGTAGCGTGGATCTACTGACGATCGTCTATCGTGGGCCCATGAACCTCCGCCTCTACCGACCCGCAGATGCCAGCGCCTGCCTGTCGATTTTCGACAGCAACGTGCCAACCTACTTCGCGCCCGAAGAGCGCAGCGACTTTGAACGCTTCCTGCGTGAGCAGGCCATGGACTGCGCCTTCCAGGTGATCGAGCGCGACCACCGCATCGTGGCCTGTGGCGGCCTGTCGCGACGCGGCGATGGTAGTGCCGGTTTCTGCTGGGGCATGGTGCAGCGCGCGCTGCACCGGCATGGACTGGGCCGCGAACTGGCGCTGGCGCGCCTGCGCCAGGCCGAAGTGGATCCCTCGATCAATCGCGTCACGCTCAGTACCAGCCAACACACCCAAGGCTTCTATTCCGGTCTCGGCTTCCAGGTGACACGTGTGGTGCGCGATGGCCACGGTGCCGGAATCGACGCCGTGGAAATGGAGCGGGAGCTCTAGCGCTCCCGCCCCGGTCCCATCCACGCCCGCCGTGGTTCTACCGCTGGCCCGCTCCCCTCAGAAGCCCACTCGCAGGTTGATCTGCCCGCCGACGTCGCGGCGACCGTCGCCGTGCTGGCCCTGCACGAACATCGACAGCTGGCTGTTTCGGCCGAGCCCAACCGCCACGCCCAGCTGGCTGACCAGCGCGTTGCGTGCCATCACCGCGCTGTACACATCGAACGCATTGCCGCCGACCGCGAAGCGGTTGCGGCTGGCCACGTCGGTGTCACCCGAAGCATGCTGCCAGCCGAGGCCGACCGTCAGCTGTGCCGGGAAGCGCTCGCCGCTGCCCACGTCCCAGCGGCCCCGCACGCCCACGGTGCTGACATTGAGCGTGTCCTTGCCGCCTTCCAGCGCCAGCGCAGCAGTGCCGCCCTGCTCCACCGCGCGATCACTGTCGACCCAGTGCTTGGTGAACTGCACGTACGGCTGCAGCTGGGTCCTGCCGTGGGCCCAGGTCCAGCTGCCCTCCACCTGGGCGATGGTCACATCCGAGTCCTGGCGGCTGTACAGGGTCTGGCCCAGCAGCGGCACCTCACGCGTGGTGCGCGTGCGGTAGTCGCCGCGCGACACGCTGCCACCGACCGCAAAGCCGTTGTTCCATTGACCCTGCGCATACAGGCCGAAGGTGTTGCCACGCAGGCGGGCGCGCGAGCTGCGATCGTACAGGCGCGTATCCAGCCGTTCGTTGCCGGCCGCTGCACCCAGCACCACGTGCTCGCCCAGCTGCCAGTCCACGCCGGCCATCAGCGCATTGCGGTTGGAGCGGATGTCGTCGCCGTTGCCATCACCATCCTGCCTGAACACCTTGCCGCTGCCGGCCAGCCAGGCCGAGGCACGCTCACCGCGCACGGTCGGCAGCTCACTGCCCAGACGCTGGCGGATACCCTCTTCCAGGTAATTGTCGTACAACAGCACCGCACGGCTGGCCGCATGCACTTCACCGGACAGCTGGTCGAAGGCCGCGCGCGCGGTACCCGCGTCATACATCAGCAGCGTGTTGTACAGGCCCAGCGCCGGACCACTCTGCGGCAGGCTGTCCAGCGCTGCGGCGGTGTTGTACTGGTTGCGCGTCTTCGCCGCCGTGGTGAAGGCTGCGGTCTGCGCCACATCGATCTGCAGATTGGCCGTGTTCGCCGTGTAGACCGGGGTGATGGTCAGGAAGGCCGACGGCGTCTTCGCCGAAGCGAACTGCCCGCTCACGCCACCGCCCGCATTGACCACGGTGTACTGCTGGCCCTGCTGGTAGCTGGTGCTCGGCGAGATGGTATTCACCTGCACGCTGCTGCCACCCACGTTGGCACTGCCACCCACCTGCACCGTGTCGCTGCCGGTGGCACCCAGATCGATGCCCAGCGTGCTGCCCGGCGACAAGGTCAGGTTGCCACCCACCGTGATCGTGCCGGTGCCATTGCCCGCACCGCTGCCATTGCCTGGGCCATTACCCGGCGACAGCACGCCGCCACTGGATACCGTCACGCCACCACCGGTACCCCCGATGGTGCCGGTGCCGGACAGCGTGGTACCGCTGCCGATGGTCCACTGGCCGCCGATGTTGCCGGTGACATTCAGGCCACCGCCGGTGACCTGGCCGGTACCGCTGAAACCACCGCTGTCGCCGCCAAGGTTCAGGCCCCCCGGACCGGCCTGCACGATGCTGCCGCCACCGCTGATGCTGCCGCCCAGCGTGGTGCCGCCACCGGTGTTGATGATCAGCCCACCGTTGTTGGTGATGTTGCCGGTGATCGAGCCACTGGCGCCGCCATTGCCAACCTGCACGGTGCCACCGGCGTTGATGGTGGTGCCGCCGGTGTAGGTGTTGTTGCCGGTCAGGGTGATGGTGCCAGCACCGGCCTGGGTCAGGCCACCGCTGCCGCTGATGGTGCCACCAACGGTGGTGTTGCCACCGACGTTGAACACCAGGCTGCCGTTGTTGCTGACGTTGCCGGCAATGGATCCGCTCGCGCCGCCGTTGCCGACCTGCAGCGTGCCGCCGGTGTTGATGGTGGTGCCGCCGGTATAGGTGTTGTTGCCGCCCAGGATCAGCGTGCCGCTGCCGGCCTGGGTCAGGCCACCGCTGCCGCTGATGGCGCCGCCGACGGTGGTGTTGCCACCCACGTTGAAGATCAGGCTGCCGTTGTTGGTGACGCTGCCGCCAATCGCACCGGTCGCGCCGCCATTGCCCACCTGCAGGGTGCCACCGGCAGTGATGGTGGTCGGGCCGGTGTAGGTGTTGTTGCCGGTCACGGTCAGCGTGCCACTGCCGGCCTGGGTCAGGCCACCGCTGCCGCTGATGGTGCCGCCCAGCGTGGTGTTGCCCGCGACGTTGGACACAAGCGTGCCGTTGTTGGTGATGTCGCCGACGATCGAGCCGGTCGCACCACCATTGCCCAGCTGCAGCGTGCCGCCGGCATTGATGGTGGTACCGCCGGTGTAGGTGTTGGTGCCGGTCAGCACCAGCGAGCCACTGCCCGCCTGGGTCAGGCCACCCGTACCACTGATGGTGCCGCCCAGCAGGGTGTTGCCCGCGACGTTGGAGATCAGCGAACCATTGTTGGTGATGTCGCCAGCGATCGAACCGGTCGCTCCACCATTGCCCACCTGCAGCGTGCCACCGGCAGTGATGATGGTGCCGCCGGTGTAGGTGTTGTTGCCGACCAGCGTCAGCACGCCGGCACCGGCCTGGGTCAGGCCACCACTGCCACTGATCGCGCCGCCGACCGTGGTGTTGCCCGCCACGTCGAACACCAGGCTGCCGTTGTTGGCGACATTACCGGTGATCGCACCGGTCGCACCGCCATTGCCGACCTGCAGCGTGCCACCGGCATTGATGGTGGTGCCGCCGGTATAGGTGTTGTTGCCGGTCAGAGTCAGCGTGCCAGCGCCGGCCTGGGTCAGGCCACCGCTGCCGCTGATGGTGCCGCCCAGCGTGGTGTTGCCCGCCACGTTGGACACCAGCGCGCCGTTGTTGGTGATGTCGCCGACGATCGCGCCAGTCGCACCACCGTTGCCCACCTGCAACGTGCCGCCGGCATTGATGGTGGTACCGCCGGTATAGGTGTTGTTGCCGGTCAGCACCAGCGTTCCGCTGCCAGCCTGGGTCAGGCCACCGCTACCGCTGACCACACCGCCCACGGTTGCGGTGCTGCCCAGGTTGTAGACCAGGCTGCCGTTGTTGGTGATGTCGCCCAGCACCGAACCGGAGCTGCCACCGTTGCCGAGCTGCAGCGTGCTGCCACCGTTGATGGTGGTGCCACCGGTATAGACGTTGTCGCCGCTCAGGGTCAGCGTGCCGGTGCCGCTCTGCACCAGGCCACCGGTGCCACTGAGCACACCGCCGAAGGTGGTGCTGCCGTTGTTGCCGCCGGTGGTCAGGGTCGCACCGCCCAGCACCACGCTGGATCCGGTTACGCCGGCCAGGCCTCCGATGCTCTGGTTGCCACCGGCACTGATGTCCAGCGTACCGGCACCGGCCAGGTTCACCGTGCTCGCACCCGACAGGCTGCCACCGGCCGCCACCGCCAGCGTGCCGCTGTTGATGGTGGTGTTACCGGTGTAGGTGCTGGCACCGCCCAGGGTGACCGTTGCTGCGCCATCCTTGAGCAGGCCGCCAGCGCCGCTGATCGGGCCGTTCAAGGTCAGCGCGTTGCTGCCGGCAAGGGTCAGCGTGCCACTGGCCAGCTGCACGGTATTGGCCAGCGTCAGCGCGCTGGTGCCGTCCAGGCTGGCATTGCCGCCCACGGTCAGCGTGCCGGTTCCCAGTGCATTGTTGTTACCCAAGGCAAGGCCACCGGCGTTGAGTGCCACGCCACCGCTGAAGGTATTGCTGCCGGTCAGGCCCTGGATGCCTGCACCATTCTTCACCAGGCCACCGGTACCGGTAATGTCACCAGCGAAGGTCGTGTTTCCTACGCCATTGAGGGTCAGCGTGCTGCCGCCGAGCGCAACCGTACTGCCGGTAACACCCGCCAGTGATCCGATGCTCTGCGCACCACCGGCAGAAATATCGAACGCTGTTCCGGCGTTGGCCAGTGTCACCGCGCCATTCGCTGCCAGACTTCCTCCGGCGCCAATCGCCAGCGTGCCCGCATTGATGGTGGTGCCACCAGTGAAGGTATTGGCACCGGTCAGGGTCTGGGTGCCGGTGCCTTCCTTGATCAGCCCACCGGTACCCCCCACCGAACCACTGAACGTGCCATTGACGGGACCACCAATGGTCAAGGTGTTGCCGCCCAGGTTCACCGTGCCGTTGCCGATCAGGGTACCGAACTGCTGCGTGCCGCTGCCCGCCGACAGATCGAAGGTCGCACCACTGGCCAGGTTGACGATGCCACTGGCATTCAAGCTCGCGCCGGCGCCCAATGCCAACGTACCGGCATTGATGAAGGTGCCACCGGTATAGGTATTGGCACCGTTCAAGGTCAGCGTTGCCGCGCCCTCCTTGGTCAGCGAGCCGGTGCCACTCAGGCTGCCGTTGAGGGTGAGGTTGTTGCTGCCGAGCACGGTCAGCCCGGCGTTGAGGACGAAGTTGTTGGCCAACGTCACCGTAGTGTTCGAATCGAGCGTACCGTTGCCACCCACCGTTACCGCCCCGGTGCCCAGCGCAGCATTGTTCCCGACCACCAGGCCACCGGCATTGAGCGTTACACCGCCACTGAAGGTGCTGGCGCCGTTGAGGGTCTGCACGCCTGCGCCGTTCTTGACGAGGCCACCATTGCCGGTGATCGCACCGTTGAACGTGCTGTCTACCGTGCCACCCAGGGTCAGCGCGCTGCCACCGAGTGCCACCGTGCTGCCGGCCACGCCGGCCAGCGAACCGATGCTCTGGTTGCCCGCAGAGATATCGAGGGTACCGGTACCTGCCAGGTTCACCGCGCCGGTCGACGCCAGGCTGCCGCCGGCGCCGATCGCCAGCGTGCCGCTGTTGATGGTGGTGCCTCCGGTGTAGGTGTTCGCACCGGTCAAGGTCACGGTGGCCGCACCATTCTTGATCAGCCCACCGGTACCGGAAACCATGCCGCCCAGGGTCAGTGCATTGCTGCCCAGCAGGTTGAGGTTGGCACCTGATGCCAGCGTGATGTTGTTGGCCAGGTTGGCCGCGGTCGAAGCATCCAGCGTAGCGCTGGCCCCCACCGTCAGCGCACCGCTGCCGAGCGCGGCGCTGTTGCCGACCACCAGGCCACCGCCGTTGAGCGCCAGGCCGCCGTTGAACAGGTTGGCGCCGCCCAGCGTGAGGATGCCGGTGCCGTTCTTGACCAGGCCACCGGTGCCGGAAATCGCGCCGTCGAACACGCTGTTGCCGTTGCCGCCGAGGATCAGCGACTGCGCGCCCAGAGTGACCGTGGAGCCGGTCACCCCGGCCAACGAACCAATGGTCTGGCTGGCACCGGACGTCGAGATGTCGAAGCCGGTTCCCGCTGCGGTAAGTGTCACTGCACCGGTGGCCGCCAGGCTGCCGCCCGGACCGATCGCCAGTGTGCCGGCATTGATGAAGGTGCCGCCGGTGTAGGTGTTGGCACCGGTCAGCGTCTCGATGCCCGCACCGACCTTGGTCAGGCCACCCGTACCTGCGATAGAGCCACTGAAGGTGCCATTGGTCGCCCCGCCGACTTCGATCGAATTGGCGCCCAGGTTGACCGTACCGTTGCCGACCAGGGTGCCGAACACCTGCGTGCCACTGCCGGCCGACAGATCCAGCGTCGCGCCGGTGGCGAGGTTCACGGTACCGCTCGCCGCCAGGCTGGCACCGGCACCCAGCGCCAGTGTGCCGGCGTTGATGTTGGTACCACCGGTATAGGAGTTGATACCGTTCAAGGTCAGCGTTGCGCCACCATCCTTGGTCAGGCTGCCGGTACCGGAAATCACCCCGTTGAGCGTCAGCGCATTGGTGCCCAGTACGGTCAGGCCTGCGTTGAGCGCGATGTTGTTGGTCAGTGCTGCCAGGCCGGTGGTGTCCAGCGTGGCGACCCCGCCGACGGTAAGCGCGCCAGAGCCCAGCGCCGCGTCATTGCCGAGCACCAGCCCGCCTGCGTTGAGCGTCACGCCGCCGCCAAACGTGTTGGCACCGGACAATGTCTGCACGCCTGCACCCACTTTCACCAGGCCGCCGCCGCCACTGATCACGCCATCGAACGCAGCGTTGCTGGCGGTTCCGAACGTCAATGAGTTTCCGCCCAGCGCCAGCGTGCTTCCGCCCGCACCGTTGAGCGCGCCGATGGTCTGGCTGCTGCCGGCACCGGAGATATCGAAGCCAGCGCCTGCGCCCAGCGTGACATCACCCGCCGCGGCAAGGCTGCCACCTGTTCCCAGTGCCAGCGTACCGGCGTTGATGGTGGTACCGCCGGTATAGGTGTTGGCACCGGACAGCGTCAGCGTGGTGGCACCGTTCTTGATCAGGCTGCCGTTGCCATCGATCACACCCGACAGCGTCAGCGCATTGCTACCCGGCAATGTCAGTGCGACACCCGAGCCCAGCGTGACCGCATTGCCGAGCGTCGCTGCAGCACCCGCATCCAGCGTGGTGCTGGCATTCACCGCCAGCGTGCCGGAACCGAGTGCGCCGTTCGCGCCGACCACCAGGCCACCACCGTTCAAGGTCAGGCCGCCACCGAAGGTATTGGTGTTGTTGAGCGTCAGCAGGCCTGCACCGTTCTTGATCAGGCTGCCGCTGCCGGCCACCACGCCTGCAAGGGTGAGATCGCTGCTGCCGCCCAGCGTCAGCTGCGTACCCCCACCGAAGTTCACGGCGTTGGCCAGGTTCAGTGCCGTCGTTCCGTCCAGGCTGACGTTGCCGCCGATGCCCAGCGTGCCCGTGCCCAGCGCCCCCGAATTCCCGAGGATCAGGCCACCGGCATCAAGCGCGACACCGCCACTGAAGGTATTGGCACCGGACAGCGTCTGCACGCCAGCACCGACCTTGATCAGCCCACCGCTGCCATCGATGACGCCGGCAAAGCTGCCATTGCTGGCGCCACCGAAAGTAAGGGTCTGCGTGCCCAATGCCACATGGCCGCCTGCCACGCCGTTCAACGCGCCAATGGTCTGCCCGGCACCCGCTGCGGAGATGTCCAGCGTCGCGCCGGCACCGGCGAGGTCCACCGCACCGATGGCGGCAAGACTGCCACCCGCGCCGAGTGCCAGCGTACCTGCGTTGACCGTGGCGCCACCGAGGAAGGTATTGGCACCGGACAAGGTCAGCGTCGAGGCGCCGTCCTTGATCAGGCCACCGGTACCACTCACCACACCGCTCAGAGTGAGATTGCTGCTGCCCGGCAGGGTCAGCGTATTGGCGCCCAGGTTCACTGCATTGACCAGCGAAACCGGGGCACTCGCATCCAGAGAAACATTGCCGCCGATGTTCAGTGCACCGGTACCCAACGCACCGTTGGCGCCGACCGACAGACCGCCCGCGTTCAGCGCCAGACCACCACTGAAGGTGTTGCTGTTGTTCAACGACAGCACGCCAGTGCCGGTCTTGATCAGGCCACCGGTGCCAGTGATCAGTCCGCCCAGAGCAACATTCTCATTGCTGGTCAGGCTCAGCTGCGCACCGGCATCGAGATCGATGGCATTGCCCAGGTTCAATGCCACCGTACTGCCCAGGGTCGCGTTCGCGCCCACGGCAAGCAGCCCGGTTCCCAGCGCGCCAGCGTTGCCCAGCATCAGGCCACCGCCGTTGAGCGTCAGCCCACCGGCGAAGTTGTTGGCGCCGTTGAGCGTGAGCGTGCTGGCGCCGTTCTTGACCAGGCCACCGGCTCCGGAAACCACCCCGCCAAGCGTGATCGCCTGCGAACCCGGCAGCGACAACACGGCCCCACTGCCCAGAGTGACATTGTTGACCAGGTTCAACGCCGTGCTGCCATCGAGCGATGCATTGCCACCCACGCTCAATGCGCCCGTCCCGAGTGCACCGCTGTTGCCCAGCAGCAGGCTGCCGGCATTGAGGTTCAGGCCGCCGCTGAATGCATTGGTGCCGTTCAAGGTCAGCAGCGAGGCACCGTTCTTGGTCAGGCTGCCGGTGCCGGTGATGTTGCCGCCCAGGGTGAGGTTCTGGCTACCCGGCAGCGTCAGCACCGCGCCAAGGTTGATGGCATTGCCCAGATTCAGTGCTGCGGTTGCGTCGAGCGTGCCATTGCCGCTGACCGTCAACGCGCCGGTACCGAGTGCACTGCCGTTGCCCAGCAACAGGCCACCGGCCGCCAGGTTCAGGCCACCACTGAAGGTATTGGCGCCGCTGAGCGTCTGCGTGCCCGTTCCCTGCTTGACCAGGCCACCGGTACCGCCGATCACGCCGCCGAATGCCTGGTTGGTGGCATCACCGAAGGTGAGCGTGCTGCCGCCCAGCGAGAGGATGCTGCCTGCCGCACCGGACAGCGCACCGATGGTCTGGTTGCCGCCGAGCGAGATGTCCAGTTCGGCGCCGGCCCCCGCCAGGCTCACCGCCCCGGTGGCCGCCAGACTGCCGCCACTGGCCAGTGCCACCTTTCCTGCGTTCACGTTCAGACCGCCGGTGAACGCGTTGGCCCCACCCAGCGTGAGCGTGGAGGCGCCGTTCTTGACCAGGCTGCCGGTACCACCGATCACGCCGCCCAGCGTCAGCGCGTTGGAGCCCAGCACGTTGAGCGAACCACCCACCCCCAGGTTGATGCCGTTGCCCACGGTCAGTGCCGAGCTGGCATCAAGCGTCACCGCGCCACCGACATTCAATGCGCCAGTTCCCAGCGCACCGCCGTTGCCGAGCACCAGTCCTCCAGCCGTGAGCGACAGCCCTCCACCAAACGTGTTGGCGTTGTTGAGGGTCAGGGTGGCCGCGCCGTTCTTGACCAGGCTGCCGGAGCCACCGATCACGCCGTTGAAGGTCAATGCCTGGTTCCCGGACAGATTGAGGATGCTGCCCGCGCCCAGATTGACCGCGTTGGTGAGAGCGAGCGCCCCGGTGCCATCGAGAGACACGTTGCCGCCAACACTAAGTGTTCCAGTACCCAGCGCGCCTGCATTGCCCAGCAGCAGGCCACCGCCGTTGAGCGTGACGCCACCTGTGAAGGTATTGGCGCCCGACAGGGTCTGGGTACCCGTACCGACCTTGACCAGCGCGCCGCCGACACCGCCGATGACGCCGGAGAAGCTGGTGCTGGTGTTCAAGCCACCCAACGTGAGGCTGCGCGCGCCAAGGTTGAGCGCACCGGATCCGGCGAGTGAGCCGATGGTCTGGCTGGCCGCAACCGAGAGATCGAGGTTGGTACCTGCGCTCAGCGAGATCGCACTTGTCGGCGACAGACTGCCACCGGCGCCCAATGCCAGCGCACCACCGGTGACCGCGAAGGAGCCCGTAAGCAGGTTGGTACCATTCAAGGTGAGGGTACCCGGACCCGCCTTGACCAGGTCGCCAGCGCCGGAGATCGAACCATTCAGGCCCAGCGCGTTGCTGCCCAGCAGGTTGAGCGTGCCGCCACCGTTGATGACGAGGTTGTTGCCCAGATTGAAGTTGGCCGAGGTATCCAGCGAAGCGTTGCCACCGACGGTCAGACTGCCGCTGCCGAGCGCACCGGCATTGCCGAGCACCAGGCCGCCAGCATTGAGGTTGACGCCACCGCTGAACAGGTTGGCGCCGCCCAGGGTGACAATGCCGGTGTTGTTGACCGTCAGCCCACCGGTACCGGATAGCACGCCACTCAAACCGAAGCCTTGGGCACCGCCCAGGTTCAACCCGCCATTGAGGGTGAAATTGTTGCCCAGCGACAGGCCTGCACCACTGGCCGCGATCGAGCCGCCAGTGACGGTAAACAGGCCGGAACCGAATGCGGCGTTGTTGTTGAAGTTCACCACGCCGCCACCGAGGGTGATCGCGCCCGTGCCCGACCACGGCCCCTGCAGGTTCCAGGTGCCGCTGTTGACGGTGAGCTTCTGGAAGCCGATGTAGTTGGTCCAGCCGATGCTCGACGCAGGCCCGTTGTTACTGGCGTTGTCCTGCAGCACCAGGGTGTTGTTGGCGGCACCGGTGCCGATGCCTGCATCAACCGTGCCCGCCGCTGCGACCTTGACCCCGGTTACGCCGGCGAGCAGGCCTGCAGGTGCGCTACCGCCACCGGTAACCACGGTGGACCCCGCCACGGCAGTGAAAGTATTGCCGCCGGTGGAATCACCCAGATGCACACTGCCCGAGATCGTGCCCGAATTGGTGAACGTATTGCCTGTCGAAGCACCCAGGCCGACACGACCGGTGATGCTGCCACGGTTGGTCACGTTGGCCTGTGCTCCGCCATAGGTCACCACCGACGTCGCATCCGCAAGCTGCCCTATCCCCAGCAGCGACATTCCAATCGAACCATCATTGACCAGCGTGGTGGTCCCACCTGCGGCATTCTGCGCGGTGACCGCCTGGCCGCCGAAACCCAGCAAAGTGCCGATGTTGAAGATGCCCTTGATCTGGCCGCCAGTCTGGTTGTTGACCGTGATCGCGCTGCCACCGGCGGTGTTGTTGCCGACCACCAGGCCGGCCGCGGCCAGGCTGAGACCACCGGTCAGGAACGGATCGATCGTGCCGGCGTTGTTGACCGTGGTGTTGCTGCCGCTCAACGTCACCGCATTGCCGCCCAACAGCAGAGGCACGCTGAACACCGCGCCATTGGCGATGTTCAACGTCAGGCCGCTGGTCGGGTTGACGTAGTTGTTGATGTTAGTGGAGCTGTCGCAGTTGACGGTCGTGGTGCCAGTGCACGCTGCGAAGGCCGAACCACTGGCCAGCGTGGCAGCCAATGCCACCACCAACTGGTGCGCCCGCAATCGCGGCACCCGCCCTGCGCAGACCGCGCTTCCGCCGGGATTCTGAGTGACCTCCGAAGCAACCTGCATTACGCCGAGGGCGCGATTGAAAACCAGACGGTAAATGCGGTTCATCGGTAAATCTCCATGAAAAGACCGGATGGCACTGCAGGCAGGTTTTTTGAAGACAATGCGGCCCACCCCGGCTCCCGACACGGGAACAAGGCCTGGCGTCATTAACTTCTGAAAATCTTCACATCTTCACGCGACCGCACCTGGAAAAGGCAGGTCAACGTGTCCGTCAAGGCGAAAACCCCCCGATTTCGCATGACGAATGGCGGCACTGTGCGGCCGATGGCGCCAGCGGCATGTGAATCACGCTCGTTATTTTCATGACGCACGTCAAATAAAACGGGAGGACAAAATGGTTTTGCCGAAAATGCATATACCTGCAGCAGGCGGAGATTCCTTTCTCCGCCCAACTAAATGCATTCAGCTGCTCGAGAGTTTCATCAGCACCAGGCCGGAAACGATCAGCACCGCCGCACCGATCCGCATCGGGCTGACCTGCTCACCGAGGAAGACGATGCCGACCACGAACGCACCGACCGCGCCGATGCCGGTCCAGATCGTGTAGGCGGTGCCCAGCGGCAGGCTGCGCATGGCCACCGCCAGCAGCCAGAAGCTGGCGATCATGCCGATGATGGTGACCACGGTAGGGGTGAGCTTGGTGAAGCCTTCGGACTGCTTCATGGACACGGCCCAGACGATTTCCAGCAGGCCGGCGAACAACAGATAGATCCAGGCCATGACAGCCCTCCTCTTGGTAGGGCCAGGCCGTCCTGGTCATTGATTCCCGATGTGGGGGAGGTCGTTCCTCCTGGCCGGCATTCTAGCAACGCCGGTCGGCGCGGGGCGTTGCCGGCAGACGCGGGTTACAGCCGATTCAGTGCACGAAGCTGGCGTCGATGTACCTGCCTGCGCTATAGTTGCCGTCTGCCATCGGCCAGCCGATGTGCAGTCCGGCTGTGGTCTCCGGCGCATCGCGCGCTGCTTCCCCTGATCCGTGAACCGGCCGCCCACTGGGCGGCCAACGTCTCTATGGTGGCCCCGTCGGCCCCTCGCGACGCTAGGTCGAAAATCCCGCCAGGGCCGGAAGGCAGCAACGGTATCGATCGACGCGGGCGCCGAGGTCAGCCGGCGGGGCCACCGCCTTTTCCGGCGACGCCCCGCCTCTGGTAGATGCCAGCCTTGGCTGGCGCCCTTCACCGGGCATCGCCCACCACTACCCCGCCGCGGGCGTGCCCTGGTGAAACACCACCCTCCATTCCTGCGCATGCCGTCGCCACAGCGAACTGCGCAACACCCAGCCCTGGGCCTGGCCATCAACGTGATAGCGGCTGCGGTAGCGCACCTGGGCCAGATCCTCGGCCAACAGCCACACCGCGTACTGTTCCGATTCGATCAGCACCTGAGCGCGCTCCAGCGGGATCTCCTGCAACGCCGCATCACGGCCGTAGCATCGCCCGGAACTGCCGATCTCGCTGAAATCCTCGTCCAGCAGGGCTGCAAGGGACTCGCGATCCCCCCGCACCTGCGGCGCATGCAGCGCGCGTTCCAGCGCCTCCAGCTCGGCAGCCAGCGCCGCGTCGGCGGGCTGGCCAGCACCGCTCACGGCGGATCCTGCACCAGCACGTGCGGTGCAGTGGGGTTGGCCAGCGGCACGCACTGCCCCGGCTGCGCCACACGGTGCCCCCGCGCGGCCAGCGCCTGGCCGTCGGCCGCGCTCGCATAGTGGTAGAGCATCATCCGCGCCTGCAGTTCGACGCTGTACTCGCGCTCCAGGTCGTCCACGCCGGTGTGCGACGGGTTGCCGTGCAGGCCGCAGTCGTGCGCGATCAGTTCATTGTCGTTGGCGAAGCGGGCCAGCATCTCCGGAATCGGCCGGGTATCGCCACTCCAGGTCAGCGCACCCTGCAGGCGCAGGCCATAGGCCGTCTCCGGCCAGTGGTGGCGCACCGGGAACACTTCCAGGCGCACGCCCTCGTGCCAGAACGCCTCGCCCACCACGACCAGCTGGAACGCATCCCAGAAGTTGGCACCGCCCTCGGCCAGCACATTCGGATAATCACCGATGCGCTTGTGCAGCAGCGGCACCACCGTGGCGGGCACGTACAGGCGCACCTTGCCGCGCCGGTGCGCATTGAAGAAGGTGTCCACGAACAGGCGCTCGAAGCCGGCCACGTGGTCCAAGTGCACATGGGTGACGAACAGCGCCTGCGGCATGTGCCCGTAGTGCGCCTTGAACGCGGTCAGTCCTTCGCCGCCACAGTCGATGGTCAACCACGGCCGACCGTCCCGTTCGATCACCGACATCGGCGACCCCAGCTCGACCGCCGACGCATTGCCGACGCCGAGGAAACGCAACGACCAGTCCATCAGGTGCCCCGGTTCCAGGCCATGTCATAGGCGCGGCGCAGCCGCGCGTAATCCTTCTGCACGTCTTCCATGCTGCGCTCGCCGCGCAGCTTGATCAGCGAGCGCAGCAGGCGCTTGAGATTGCGTTCGCGCCAGGCGGTCGCCGGGATGCGGATCACCCCGCGGTCGAAGTCGATCAACCAGCCGTGGCCGTTGCCGTCGAACAGGATGTTGTGCGCATTGAGGTCGGCATGGTCCAGGCCGGCACGATGGAAGCGGGCAATCAGCCGCCCGGTCTCCTCCCACGGTGCGCCCCGCCCCGCGACCAGCGCGCGGTCGGCCAGCGAACGGACACCCTCGATCCGCTCCATCAGGATCGCAGCCCGGTAGCGCAGGCCCTCGCGCATGTAGAACGCCGCCAGTGGCCGGGGCACCGGCAGCTTTTTCTCGCGCAGCGCGCGCATCAGCCGGAATTCGGCGAAGCTGCGCGTCCGGTCCGCGCCGCGCCAGAAGTACTGGTCATGGCTGATCTTCGCCGCCAGGCCACCGCGCAGGTAGTGGCGCAGCACGCTGGCGCCGAACGGCGCATCGACGAACCAGGCGCTGCCACGACCGCCCTCGCCCACCGGCCGAGCCCTGCTGCCCCAGTGCTGGGGCGAGAACAGGCCGATCTCGGCTTGCCGCAGCCGCTCGCGGTCGAACAGAATGGCCCCGATGCCGCGACCCTCGCGGCATGGCGTCAGCGCTTCATTGGCGTCGAATGCGACCATTTCATTGAGTCTAACAACACATGGCATCAGCGTCCTCCTCCTTGTGCCTCCTGCGCCTGTCCGCACTTGGCGATGTCACCCACGTGGTGCCCCTGGTGCGCACCCTGCAGGCTGCGCGCCCGGATACGCCGATCCACTGGATCATCGACAAGGCCGGCCACAAGTTGCTCGACGGCCTGCCCGGTGTCACCTTCCACGCCTACGACAAGAAGAGCGGCATGGCCGGGGTCAAGGAACTGCGCAGGCAGCTGCCGCCGGGGCGCTTCGAAGCGCTGTTGCAGATGCAGGTGGCGTTCCGCGCCAACCTGCTGTCGGCCTTCATTCCCGCAGAGCGTCGCATCGGCTATGACCGCAGCCGCTCGAAGGACCTGCATGGTCTCTTCATCAACGAACGCATCCCCGACCGCCCCGGCATCCATGTGCTGGATGCCATCGGCAGTTTCTGTGAACCCCTTGGCCTGCGCCAGACCGAGGTCAGCTGGGACCTGGCGGTGCCACAGTCCGCGTATGAGTGGGCTGCCGCGCAATGGCAGGACGATGGCCGCCCGGTGTTGATGATCTCGCCCTGTTCCAGCCACGTGCGCCGCAACTGGTATGCAGACCGCTACGCCGCCGTGGCCAACCACGCCGCACAGCGCGGTTGGCAGGTGGTGCTGTGCGGAGGCCGCAGCGAACTGGAGCGCAGCATGGCCGATGCCATCCAGGCGCAGCTGCACACACCGGCGCTTGACCTGGTCGGCAAGGACACCTTGAAGCAGCTGCCGGCGCTGCTTGCCCGCGCCAATCTGGTGATGACCCCGGACTCGGGCCCGATGCACATCGCCAACGCGATGGGCGCCAAGGTACTGGGCCTGCATGCAGCCAGCAACCCGAACCGCAGCGGTCCCTATTCCGACCGCCGCTACTGCGTGGACCGCTACGACGATGCCGCGCGCAAGTACCTGGCCAAGCAGGCCTCGGATCTGAAGTGGGGCACCAAGATCGAGTTCGACGATGTGATGGAACTGATCACCGTGGAAGACGGTATCGCTGCGTTCGAACGCTACGTCGCCGACCACCTGGGGTGAGCAGCAGGCTGCCCCGGATTACGCGCGCTGCGCGTAATCCTGGTAGGACTTCTCTTCCACGTACGCCGAACCCAGCGCCAGGTTGATCGCCTTCTTGATGCGCGCGCGTTCGTCATTGCGCAGGTAGACGCTGCGCGCCAGGTCGATGAAACCCTGGTCGAACGCCTGCGCCTTCTCTTTCAGGCGGATGTCGTCCTCGATGTCCCACAGCTGCTCGTTGACCGCCTTCAGCTCGGCACGCAGCTTGGCGATGTCCTTCACCGCCGCCGGGTGTGCCATCCAGGTCTGCTCCAGCGCCGACAGTTCTTTGCGCACATTGGCCAGCTTGCCCTCGTCACTGATGCGCTCGGACTTGATCTGCAGGATCGAGATCTTGTCCAGCAGCTCGCCGAAAGAAACGGGGACGAGGATTTCAGCGGTCATGGGGAAAGCTCCAACAGGTGATGCAGGCAGTTTAACCCGCAGCTCGCGATGGAATGGGCAGATCCACGCCATGCGTGGATGAGCCTGCCAGCAGGAACAGCATCCACGCATGGCGTGGATCTACTGATGCACCTGCCCCGACAGGGGCGGGGAGAGGCCGGCAAAGGGAGGGGCCCACAGGTTGCGCTGCAACGTGTGGGGCGACGCGCAGAGCGCGGCGCGTCCCGCGCCAGATTAAAGAAAAAGGGCTGCCTTTCGGCAGCCCTTTTTCTTTAATCTGGCGGAGAGGGGGGGATTCGAACCCCCGAGGCGCTATAAACGCCTGCCTGATTTCGAGTCAGGTACATTCAACCACTCTGCCACCTCTCCGGGTGGTCCCCGGCGGACCGGGGACGCGCATCATACGAGGAAGTGAGGCCGACGACAAGTCATTCCGGCCAACGAAGTGAAAATTTCCTGAGCGCACGCCTTGCCGGATGCGCGCAGCCACCCGATGATGCCTGTCTCCCCAGCAACACCCCGCCCCAGCGCCCATGATCGAATTCGGACACCTCACCCACCCCGGCATGCGCCGCGAGCTCAACGAGGACACCTACTACGGTGACAGTGAGCTGGCCCTGTGGCTGGTGGCCGATGGCATGGGCGGGCACGCCTGCGGTGAAGTGGCCAGCGCGCTGGCGCGCGAGACCATCGTGCGCGAGATCCGCCGCGGCGCACCGCTGGCGCAGGCCATCCGCACAGCCGACGAAGAGATCATCCGCGCCTCGCGCCGGCGCAACGACACGTTGCCGATGGGCACTACCGTGGTCGCCGCACGGGTACAGGGCAACCGCTATGAAGTGGCGTGGGTCGGCGACAGCCGTGCCTACCTGTGGCGCGACGGACAGCTGGCCCAGCTCAGCCAGGACCACAGCGTGGTGCAGGAGCTGGTCGCGCAGGGCAACCTGACCGCCGAACAGGCGCGTGCGCATCCGCACCGCAACGTGGTCACCCAGGCGCTGGGCGTGACCGATCCGGCGCATCTGAACGTGGCCACCACCAGCGGCGAACTGCGTCCGGGCATGCAGCTGCTGCTGTGCAGTGACGGCCTGACCGAGGAAGTGGACGACCGCAGCATCGCGCGCACCCTCGCCTTCGAGGATGCCAGCGCACAGGAATGCGTGGACACGCTGGTCGCCGCCGCGCTCGATGGCGGCGGCCGCGACAACATCAGCGTGATCCTGGTGCGCTGCCATTAACCCGTAGATCCACGCCATGCGTGGATGCGGTAGTGCCGGCCGCTGGCCGGCTCACCGGGAAACCGCGTATCACGCAGATGCCGGCCAGCGGCCGGCACTACCCCGGTGCATTAGGCGCTGGCGGCTTCTTCCACCTTCGGGCCATCCCACAATGCGTGGCCGGCCTTCTTGCGCAGCCGCTCCAGCCGCGCGGCATGCGCTTCCTGCTCCGACGGCGTCGCCACCACGCGCGGGCGCGGCAGCAGCTTGCTGGTATCGAAGGCCTGCAGCGCCGCACCGGCGCCACCACCATCGTCATCACCCAGGCCGAATCCGATCTCTTCCTGGCCCGAGGTCAGCGCGATATAGACGTCGCCCAGGATCTGCGCATCGAGCAGGCCGCCATGCAGCGCACGGTGCGAGTTGTCCACGCCCAGCCGCTTGCACAGCGCATCCAGCGAGTTGCGCTGGCCCGGGAAGCGCTCACGCGCCATCACCAGGGTATCGATCACGGCGCAGCGGTCGGTGATCTTCCCGTACTGCGGCCCCAGCAGCGACAACTCGTTGTCGAGGAAGCCGAGGTCGAACGCCGCGTTGTGAATGATCAGCTCGGCGCCATCGATGAAGGCCAGGAACTCGTCGGCGATCTGCGCGAAGTCCGGCTTGTCATCGAGGAACTCCAGGGTCAGGCCGGTGACTTCCTGCGCGCCCTGTTCGAACTCGCAGTCCGGCTTGATGTACTGGTGATAGTTGTTGCCGGTCGGGCGGCGCTTGAACAGCTCCACGCAGCCGATTTCGACGATGCGGTTGCCCTTCTTCCACTCCAGGCCGGTGGTTTCGGTATCGAGGATGATCTGACGCATGGGCTCAGTTTACCGGGCTGGCGTCGCGGATCTGGATCGCCGCGTTGCGGGCCAGCGTATCCACCCGCTCATTGTCCGGGTCGCCGGAGTGACCCTTCACCCAGCGCCAGTCGATCTGATGCCGCAGCGTGGCCGCCTGCAGGCGCTCCCACAGCTCGCGGTTCTTTACCGGATCGCCGCCAGCGGTCTTCCAGTTCTTGCGGATCCAGCCCGGCATCCACTGGGTCAGACCCTGCCGCACATACTGCGAATCGGTATAGAGCACGATGTTGCACGGCTCGGTCAGCGACTCCAGCCCGGAAATGGCCGCCATCAGCTCCATCCGGTTGTTGGTGGTGTGCGCCTCGCCACCGCTCAGTTCGCGCTCGTGGCCCTTGTAGCGCAGCAGCGCAGCCCAGCCGCCGGGGCCGGGATTGCCAAGGCAGGAACCGTCGGTGTGGATTTCGATGGTTTTCAATACAACTCCAGAATCAGGTAGCTACGGTGCCGTGCCAGCGCACCGGCAGCGGTTTCGGCCCAGGCAGGGCCAGCGTGCGCTTTTCAGCATGGAACAGGCAGGCCGCGCGCAGCGGTGCCCAACCTCCGGGACGACGGCTGCCCGCACCGCGCCAGAGCGGGCCCAGGTAACGCATATCGTCGCATTCCAGCCCATGACGGCCGAGCAGCAGGCGGATCCGCTGTGGCGTGCGCACCACCAGTCCATGCTGGCGCCATCGCGTGCGATACGGACTGAACGGATTGAGGCTGCTCAGCCACAGATGGCCGCCCGGCATCAGTACGCGCTCGCACTCGTCGAGCAGCCGATCAGCGTCGGCCGCAGTGACATGCTGCAGCACGATCGCATTGACGCTTTCATTGGCCAGCGGCAGCGGCAGCGCACAACGGGTGTCGCCGTCATAGCCCTGCCCCTGCCGGAACAGGCGCAGACCGCGTCCGCCCAACTGTGCATCGTCCAGCCAGGCCGCACTTGGTGCGATCCACAGCCAGGGCTGCGCCGGCAGCACCGACAGCTGCGGCAGCAGCAATTGCCGCTCCAGCACACGCAAGGCCTCCGCCGGTTCGCTGTCGAACCACGGGGTCTGGCTCGCTTGACGGGTGCTCTGCAGCGCGGGCATGGTCCAATTCTATGCGACTGACTGCCCTGCCCGCATTTGCGGATAACTACATCTGGACGCTGATCGACAACGAGGGCGCTGCCGTGGTCGTCGACCCCGGCGATGCCGCGCCAGTGCTCGCACTGGCCGATCAGGGCCTGCGCGTGGACACGAT
The DNA here is from genome assembly GCF_051983905.1 of Stenotrophomonas sp. STK17_22. Taxonomy (NCBI): domain Bacteria; kingdom Pseudomonadati; phylum Pseudomonadota; class Gammaproteobacteria; order Lysobacterales; family Lysobacteraceae; genus Stenotrophomonas; species Stenotrophomonas sp. STK17_22. The sequence continues at coordinate 983,819 of NZ_CP197010.1, read as the reverse complement.
CCTGCTCACCCATCACCACGACGACCACATCGGTGGCGTGCCGGCACTGCAGGCTCGCTTTCCCGGTGTACGGGTCATCGCGCCGGTCGAAGAGCGCATCCCCACGGCCACCGAACGGGTCGGCGAAGGTGAACGCGTTCAGGCACTGGGCCAGACGTTCCACGTACTATCCGTGCCCGGGCATACCCGCAGCCACATCGCGTTTCACACTGCTGAACATCTTTTCAGCGGAGATTCGTTGTTCAGCCTGGGCTGTGGACGCCTGTTCGAAGGTACGCCGTCCCAGCTGCTGGCGTCGATGCGCAAGCTGGGTGCCCTGCCCGCGCAACTGCTGCTTTGTTGCGCTCATGAGTACACCGTGTCAAATGCCGTCTTCGCGCGGCATGTCGACCCCGCCAACGCTGCCTTGTGGCAGCGCCAAGAGGAGGCTTTGGCCATGCGCCGCGATGACCGTTCCACCCTGCCGGTAACCCTGGCCAACGAATTCGACTGCAATCCCTTCCTGCGTGTGCACGCTGCACCGATCCGTGCGTCGGTGTCGGCACACCTGGGCCGTGACGTCGTGGACGACGTCGACGTGATGGCCGGTCTCCGGCACTGGAAAGACGGCTTCCGCGCATGATGCGCCGAAGTCTGCCGCTGGCCCTGGGCCTTGCCTTGGGGCTGGCCGGAACCGCGGGCGCACAGTCGCTGGGCGCCGGCATCAGCCAGAACCTGACCGCCGCTGCGGCGCTGCCGCTGGATCCGTCCGCGCTGCCTGCGCCCTCGGTGCGCAATGGCCAGGAGATCTTCACCAGCTTCCGCGACGGCCTGGCCGAGCCCAGCTGCGATGCCGAGGCTACCAGCCCGCGCTGGCAGAAGCAGTTCGCCCACGCCCCCTCGCGCCTGGCCAACCAGGATGACGATGCGCTGGTGCTGTTCGGCTATGTGGTCGAAGAGCTGCGCAAGGCGAACCTGCCCACCGAATTCGCGCTGATCCCGTTCGTGGAAAGCGGCTATCGGCCCAATGCCCGCAACGGCAGCGGCCCGACCGGCCTGTGGCAGTTCATCGCCACCACGGCGCGCAACCACCGCGTCCCCATGGCCAACGGCTACGACGGCCGCCTGTCGGCGGTTGATTCCACCCAGGCCGCGGTGCGCTACCTGAAGACCCTACATGGCATGTTCGGCGGCGACTGGCGCCTGGCCACCATGGCCTACAACGCCGGCGAGTACCGGGTGCTGCAGTCCATGCGCAAGGCCGGCATGAACGCGCAGAACGCCAAGCCGGCAGCCCTGCCGGGGCTGTCGCCGGTTACCCATGCCTATGTCGAGAAGCTGCATGCCCTGGCCTGCGTGCTGGAAGACGTGGAGGACCAGCCTCGCGTGATGGCCTCGCTGGACCGCACCGTGCCGGTGTTGAAGGACCACACCCTGCCAGCCGGCACCAGCGTCCAGCAGTGGGCCGCACAGCGCGCCCTGGACCCCGCCAGGATCGCCCGCCTCAACCCGGCCCTGGCCGCCGGCAACCGCGCTTCGGGAACCACCCGGGTCCTGGCCCCGGTCTCGGCCGCCAATGCGACGGTGACGGAAGCCGCGACCACGCTGGTGGCCAGCACCGCACCGGTTGCCACGACCACGCCGACGCCGCAGGTGGCCAAGGCCGTGGCCGCGATCGCCGACCGCCCGCGCAGCCGCCGCCACACCGTGCGTGATGGCGAGTCGGCCTGGACCATCGCCCGCCGCTACGGCATGCCGGTAAAGGCCCTGCTGTCGCTGAACGGCCTGAGTGGCAGCAGCGTGCTGAAGCCCGGCGCAGTGCTGCGCGTGGAAGACTGACGCGCTCCAACCCCGCTGTATCTGCTCTTTGTAGAGTCGAGCGATGCTCGACTGCATCTGCACGACTCTACAAAAGGCGGTCGAGCAAGCTCGACCACTACCAAAGCTCAAGCGCGCCACAGACGACGCGAAGGCACAAAAAAAGGCCCGGCATTGCCGGGCCTTCTTCGATCCTGCCCCGCCGCGAGGCTTACAGGTTCTCTTCGGTGGTCTGGATCACGAACTTCCTGCGCATCGCCTCGACGTAGGCCTTGGCTGCGGCCATGCCGTCGATCTGGCTCAGCTGATCCTTGAGCTGCTTCTGCTGCTCGGCGGTCACTTCCTTGATGTCGCCCGGGTTGACCTTGTTCACTGCGAACAGCAGCGCGTGGCCGTTGACGTCGACCTTGCCGTAGCTCGGCTTGCCTTCCGCCGGCACCGGCGCACTGAAGATCGCGCGGTTGATTTCCGGGGTCGGCACCGGCTGGCTGCGCGGCAGGCCCGGCATCGGGCTCAACTGCAGCTTCTCGCTGGCGGCCAGCGACTGCAGGGTGGCACCGGCCTTCAGCTTGGCCAGCACGGCGTCGGCGGCCTTGTCGCTGGCCTGGCGCTGGCGGTCGGCGCGGATCGCGGCGATCACCTGTTCACGCGCCTTGTCCAGCGGCGTTGCCTGTTCCGGGGTGTGCGCGGCCACGCGGATGACCACACTGTGGTTGGTCGCGCCGCCCAGCGCAATCGGGTCGCTGGCGGTCCCGTCCTGCACCAGCACGTCGGAGAAGGCGGCACGCAGCACGCCCGGGTCAGCGGCGATGCCACTGGCGGTGGCACGGGTGATCGGGCCCAGCGTCTGCAGCGGCAGGTTCACTTCCTTGGCCGCAGCAGCCAGATCACTCGGGCTCTTGTTGATGGCATCGACCAGGTGGCCGGCCAGCTCGTTGAAGCCGCGCTCGCCGTCGGCCTTCAGCTGCTCGGCGGCCAGCGTGTCACGCACTTCCTCGAACGACTTGCCTTCGCCGCCACGCACCGCGGCGACCTTGATGATGTGGTAGCCGAAGTCGGTCTTGACCGGGCCGATCACGTCACCCGCCTTGGCGGCGAACAGGGCGTCTTCGAATGGCTTGACCATCGCGCCACGCTCGACCCAGCCCAGATCACCGCCCTGGTCCTTCGAACCCGGGTCTTCCGAATTGGCCTTGGCCAGTGCAGCGAAGTCGGCACCCGCCGCCTTGGCTTCGGTGGCGATCTTGTTCGCCTTGGCTTCGGCACCGTCACCGGTGATCAGGATGTGCGCGGCCTGGCGCTGTTCCGGCGAAGTGAACTTCGCCTTCTCGTCCTCATAGCGCTTGCGCAGGGTCGCTTCGTCGGCCGCGGTCGGTGCCGGCAGGTTGGCGCCATTGATCTCGACGTATTCCAGCGACACGCTTTCGGCCTGGCGGAAATCCTTGCCGTGGCTGTCGTACCACTGCTTGATCTGCTCATCGGTGACCGGCGCGGTATCGGCCGGAACCTCCGGCAGCGCGGCCAGTTCGACGTCGCGGGTCTCACCCAGCAGCTTCAGCAGGCGCTCGGTCTCGGCCTGGGTGACGAAGCCCGAGTTCTGCAGGCCCGACGGAATCACCGACTGCTGCAGGCTCTCACGCACCAGTTCCTGGAACTGGGTCGGCGTGCGCGGCGGATTGCCACCGGCCAGAGCCAGGCGGTAGTTGTTCTCGTTGAACTTGCCGTTCGAATCGAGGAAGGCCGGGATGGTGGCGATGTACTCGCGCACCGCGCCATCGCCGATCACGACACCGGCCTGCTCGCCGACCAGGCGCACGACCTGTTCGTCGATCAGCTGATCGAGCACGGCCAGCTTGTTTTCGGTGCTTTCAAACGCGCGCGGGTCGAAATTCTCGCCCTGCTGCTGGCGCTCACGCATGCGCTCCTGCTCGAAGCGGGTGCGGAAATCCTGCGCGCTGATCTCATGATGCTGCCACAGCATGCGCACCGGCCACCACGACGGTGCCGAACGCCACCAAGTCGGCGGCGCGGAAACCTTGGCCACGTTCTGTGCGCCAACGCCACCGAGGTAGCTGTTGTCGATCACGAACAGGAACGGAATCATCAGCAGCCCCAGGATCACGGTGACGATCCAGCCTGAGGTCTTGTCGCGGAGTTTCTGCAGCATGGTGAGGAATCACAAGGCCTGATTGGCGAGCCCGGCAGTGTAACCCGCTTCGTCGCAGGGACCAAAAGCAGCACCGGCGTGGCCTGCGCACCGCTTCCGACGGCACAAAGAAAAAGCCCCCGGCTTGCGCCGAGGGCTTTTAGAGTTGGCGGAGCGGACGGGACTCGAACCCGCGACCTCCGGCGTGACAGGCCAGCATTCTAACCAGCTGAACTACCGCTCCGCGCTGAAACTTTACAGGCGCCCAGTATATCCGAAGACTCCCTGGAAACCCAGCCCGATGAACACTTTTTTCAAAGTTTTTTCACAGGGACTTAAGAATTCTGCAATGGCGGAGCGGACGGGACTCGAACCCGCGACCTCCGGCGTGACAGGCCAGCATTCTAACCAGCTGAACTACCGCTCCGTTCTTGCAAAAACCTTTTCGCCTTCCTTCCGAACCTGTCGGTGAGAAGACAAGGCCCCCAGCTTTAGGCCGGGGGCCTCGATGTAGTGGCGGAGCGGACGGGACTCGAACCCGCGACCTCCGGCGTGACAGGCCAGCATTCTAACCAGCTGAACTACCGCTCCGCATTGTTGCTATTTCCTGTTTTCCCACCGGCCTGGACCGGGGAGAAAACAAAGCCTCCAGCTTTTGGCCGGAGGCCTCGTTGAATGGCGGAGCGGACGGGACTCGAACCCGCGACCTCCGGCGTGACAGGCCAGCATTCTAACCAGCTGAACTACCGCTCCACACTCAAACTTTTACCGCGGTGCTGTGGTGGGTGCTGAGGGTTTCGAACCCCCGACCCTCTCCGTGTAAAGGAGACGCTCTACCGCTGAGCTAAGCACCCCAGCGAGCCGCTTAGTTTACAGCATCCTTCAGGGCCTTACCAGCCTTGAACGACGGATTCTTCGAAGCAGCGATCTTGATGGTGTCGCCGGTCTTCGGGTTGCGGCCGGTGCGGGCAGCACGGTCGCGGACCTGGAAGGTACCGAAGCCAACCAGGGTGACCGCATCGCCGTCCTTCAGCGCCTTGGTGACGGCAGCAACGACGGCATCGACAGCGCGGCTGGACTCGGCCTTGGTCAGGTCGGCAGCTTCAGCAACGGCATCGATCAATTCGGTCTTGTTCATTCTCTACAACTCCTTTGGCGGTGGGTTCCGCTTATTCGACAGGGAAGCAACCGCACGCCTTCTGCATGCGGCCGCCATGTGGAAACGGTTCGCCGATTCAGTCATCGCTGACAGCGATCACTCATTCGCGAGTGCTGCTTTTATACCAGTGGCCCTACCCCCACGCAAGCTGGAAAGCCAGCAACGACGCGGGTTTCGGGCCATCGGACGGCGCGCGTCAATGCTTGACGCGCGCGCTTCCACTCGGTTTGGCCTTGCTGCGCACCGTGACACGCTGCGCACTCTTGCGCGCCTTCTTCGGTGCCAGCGGGCGCTCCAGCGCCAGGTCCAGGACTTCTTCGATGTACTTCACCGGCACGATCTCCAGATCGCGGGTGACGTTGGCCGGAATGTCTGCAAGGTCTTTGCGGTTCTCTTCCGGAATGATGACCGTGCGGATACCACCGCGCAGTGCGGCCAGCAGTTTCTCCTTCAAGCCACCGATGGCGGTGACACGACCACGCAGGGTGATCTCACCGGTCATCGCCACGTCGGCACGCACCGGCACCTTGGTCAGCATCGACACCAGCGAGGTGACCATTGCCGCACCGGCACTCGGTCCGTCCTTCGGCGTGGCACCATCGGGCACGTGCAGGTGCACGTCGTGCTTCTGCAGGAAGTCGCTGTCGATGCCAAAGCCCACGGCGCGCGAACGCACCACCGACAACGCCGCCGACGCCGATTCCTTCATCACGTTGCCGAGCTGGCCGGTCAGGATCAGCTGGCCCTTGCCCGGCACCAGCGTCGATTCGATCTGCAGCAGATCGCCACCGACTTCGGTCCACGCCAGGCCGGTGACCAGGCCGATCTCGTTCTCTTCCTCGGCGCGGCCGAAATCGAAGCGACGCACACCCAGGTACTTGTCCAGGTTCTTGCTGGACACGCTCACCAGCGCCTTGGACTTCTTCGCGCCCTTCTTCGCCTTCACCGGCTGCGGACCGGCCAGCGCGATCTCCTTCACCACCTTGCGGCAGATCTTGGCGATCTCGCGTTCCAGGTTGCGCACGCCCGATTCGCGCGTGTAGTAGCGCACGATGTCCTGGATCGCATCGCTGCCGATCTCCAGCTCTTCCGGCTGCAGGCCGTTGGCCTTGATCTGCTTCGGCACCAGGTAGCGGGTCGCGATGTTGAGCTTCTCGTCCTCGGTGTAGCCGGGGATGCGGATCACTTCCATGCGGTCCAGCAGCGGGCCGGGAATATTGAGCGAGTTCGAGGTGGCCACGAACATCACTTCGGACAGGTCCAGGTCCACTTCCAGGTAGTGGTCGTTGAACGCGTTGTTCTGCTCCGGGTCGAGCACTTCCAGCAGCGCCGACGACGGATCGCCACGGAAGTCCATCGACATCTTGTCGATCTCGTCGAGCACGAACAGCGGGTTCTTGCTGCCGACCTTGTTGAGGTTCTGCACGATGCGGCCCGGCATCGAACCAACGTAGGTACGACGGTGGCCACGGATCTCGGCTTCATCGCGAACGCCGCCCAGCGACATGCGCACGAACTTGCGGTTGGTAGCCTTGGCGATGGACTGGCCGAGCGAGGTCTTGCCCACGCCCGGCGGCCCGACCAGGCACAGGATCGGGCCCTTCATCTGCTTCACGCGCGACTGCACCGCCAGGTATTCAAGGATGCGCTCCTTGACCTTCTCCAGGCCGTAGTGGTCGGCGTCGAGGGTGTCCTGTGCGGCCTTCAGGTCCTTGCGCACCTTGCTGCGCTTCTTCCACGGCACGCCCAGCAACCACTCCAGGTAGTTGCGCACGACGGCCGCTTCAGCCGACATCGGCGACATCTGCTTGAGCTTGTTCAGTTCATTGCGTGCCTTGGCTTCAACCGCCTTCGGCATGCCGGCTTCGGCGATCTTGCGGGCCAGCTCTTCCAGCTCGCCCGGTGCATCGTCCAGGCCACCCAGTTCCTTCTGGATGGCCTTCATCTGCTCGTTGAGGTAGTACTCGCGCTGGCTCTTCTCCATCTGCGACTTCACGCGGCCGCGGATGCGCTTTTCCATCTGCTGCACGTCGATCTCGCCATCGACCAGGCCGACCAGCATCTCCAGGCGGTCACCGACGGCCAGCGTTTCCAGCAGGCGCTGCTTGTCGGCCAGGCGCACGCTGATGTGCGCAGCGATGGTGTCGGCCAGGCGGGCCGGCTCATCGATGCCCGACAACGTCTGCAGCAGCTCCGGCGGCAGCTTGCGATTGGTCTTCACGTACTGCTCGAACAGCGACATCAGCGAGCGGGCGATCGCCTCCACCTCGCGTGCTTCGCGCTCGTCGGTGGCGTCGATCTCCACGGCCTGGCCGTGCAGCGAACCGTTACGCTCGTCGACGTGGGTGACCTGCACGCGCGACAGGCCTTCGACCAGCACCTTGATGGTGCCGTCGGGCAGCTTCAGCAACTGCAGCACCTGCGCCAGCGTACCGACCTGATAGAGGTCGGCCGCATGCGGGTCGTCGGTCTCGGCCGACTTCTGCGCCAGCAGCAGGATGCGCTTGTCCGCCTCCATTGCCTGTTCGAGCGCGTGCATGGACTTGTCACGGCCGACGAACAGCGGGATGACCATGTGCGGGAACACCACTACGTCGCGCAGCGGCAGGACCGGCAGGTCGAGGGTTTCACTTGGGGAACGGGCCATGGGGGCTCCAGGGAAGGGGAAAACCGCCTCCGGGAGGGCATCTTCCGGAGACAAAAAAAGCCGATGGCCCCGTTATGGGGCCATCGGCTTTCAGATGCAAGGCATTCCTTGAAAATCCTTTCCAATCAACAACCTGGAAGGATCACTCGGCGCCTGCGGCCTTCTGTTCAGGGGCCGCCGGGGTCTGGTAGATCAGGTACGGCTCGGACTTGTGCTCGATCACCGACTCGTCCACCACCACCTTGCTGACGTTTTCCTGCGACGGCAGGTCGTACATGGTGTCCAGCAGGACCGATTCGACGATGGTGCGCAGGCCGCGTGCACCGGTCTTGCGCTTGAGCGCCTTCCTGGCGATGGCCGACAACGCGTCCGGACGGAACTCCAGCTCGACGTTCTCCATCTCGAACAGCTTCTTGAACTGCTTGGTGATGGCGTTCTTCGGCTCGGTCAGGATCCTGATCAGGGCCGGCTCGTCCAGCTCCTCCAGGGTCGCCACCACCGGCAGGCGGCCGACGAACTCGGGGATCAGGCCGAACTTGATCAGGTCTTCCGGCTCGACTTCGGCCAGCACCTTGCCCACTTCCTGCTTGCGCTCGCTGCTCTTCACCTTGGCGCCGAAGCCGATGCTGCCGACGTCGGTGGAACGGGCCTGGATCACCTTGTCCAGCCCGGCGAACGCGCCGCCGCAGATGAACAGGATGTTCTTGGTGTCCACCTGCAGGAATTCCTGCTGCGGGTGCTTGCGGCCGCCCTGCGGCGGAACGCTGGCCACGGTGCCTTCGATCAGCTTCAGCAGGGCCTGCTGCACGCCTTCGCCGGACACATCGCGGGTGATCGACGGGTTCTCGCTCTTGCGCGAGATCTTGTCGATTTCATCGATGTAGACGATGCCCTGCTGCGCCTTCTCGACGTCGTAGTCGCACTTCTGCAGCAGCTTCTGGATGATGTTCTCCACGTCCTCGCCCACGTAACCGGCTTCGGTCAGCGTGGTGGCGTCGGCCATGGTGAACGGCACGTTGAGCAGGCGGGCCAGGGTCTCGGCCAGCAGCGTCTTGCCCGAACCGGTCGGACCGACCAGCAGGATGTTCGACTTCGCCAGTTCGACGTCGTCGTTCTTCTGCCGGCTCTCGATGCGCTTGTAGTGGTTGTACACGGCCACGGCCAGGGTGCGCTTGGCGCGGTTCTGGCCGATCACGTACTGGTCGAGGACCTCGAGGATCTCGCGCGGCTTGGGCAGCGAACTGCGCGCCGACTGCGCCTTTTCCTCAAGTTCCTCACGGATGATGTCGTTGCACAGCTCCACGCACTCATCGCAGATGAATACGCTCGGACCCGCAATCAGCTTGCGCACTTCATGCTGGCTCTTGCCGCAGAAAGAGCAGTAGAGGATCTTGCCGGTGTCCGTGGAACGACCTTGGCGGTCTTCGCTCATGCTTCGCTTACCCAGTTACCCCACCCGCTGAACGGGGGTTCGATTCGAGAATAGCACAGGGCCGAGGGGACACCAGTCCCGCCCGACCCTGCAGGAACGGGGCCTCCATGGCCCCGTGATGGCCGGTCAGCCGGCCTGGATCGACTCGTCCGGACGACGCTCCAGGACCTGGTCGACCAGACCATAGGCCTGCGCCTCGAAGGCGCTCTTGAAGTTGTCGCGCTCGGTGTCGCGGGCGATCGTCTCCAGCGACTGGCCGGTGTGCTTGGCCAGCACCTCGTTCAGGCGCGAACGCAGGGTCAGGATCTCACGCGCGTGGATGTCGATGTCGGTGGCCTGGCCCTGGTAGCCACCCAGCGGCTGGTGGATCATCACGCGCGAGTTCGGCAGCGCATAGCGCTTGCCGGCTTCGCCCGCGGCCAGCAGCAGGGCGCCCATCGAGGCGGCCTGGCCGATGCAGGTGGTGCTCACATTCGGCTTGATGTACTGCATGGTGTCGTAGATCGCCATGCCGGCGGTGACCACGCCACCCGGCGAGTTGATGTAGATGTTGATGTCCTTTTCCGGGTTCTCCGACTCCAGGAACAGCAACTGCGCCACCACCACGTTGGCCATGTGATCGTCGATCGGGCCCACGAGGAAGATCAGGCGCTCCTTCAACAGGCGCGAATAGATGTCGTAGGCACGCTCGCCGCGGCTGGTCTGCTCGACCACCATCGGAACCAGGTTCAGGGCTTTGGTTCGGTTGTCCATTACGTGAGGTACCTATCTTGGGGGGCAACAACCCCGCGCCGGCAAAGGCGCGGGGCATCCGGTGATCCGCCCGGGCTTACTGGCGGATCGCGTCCTGGAACGACAGCTTCTCTTCGGTGTGCTGGGCACGCTCGGCGATCCAGTCGATCACCTGCTCTTCCATCACACGGTTCTGCAGGCCAGACATCAGCTGGGGGTCGTTGCGGTACATCTCAATGACCTGTTCCGGCTCTTCGTAGGTCGAAGCGACCAGACGCATCGTTTCGTTCAGGCGCTTGGCTTCCAGGCGCAGGTCGTTGATGCGGGCCACTTCACCGACCAGCAGGCCGACCAGCACGCGCTTGGCGGCCGCTTCCTTGAAGCCTTCGTGGGCATCGGCCGGGATCTCGCCGACGTTCTGGCCGTTGCGGCGGATCTGCTCAACCTGCTGGGCCAGCATGGCGCGGGCTTCGTTCTCGACCAGGCGCGGCGGCATTTCCACCGACGAATAGGCGGCGATCAGCTGCTCGCCCACTTCGCGGCGCAGGCGGTTCATCAGAGCGCCCTTCAGCTCGCGCTCCAGGTTGGCGCGGATGTCGCTGCGGAACTGCTCGACGTCGCCGCCCTTCACGCCGAAGCTCTTGATGAAGGCTTCGTCGACCGCCGGCACAACCGGCTCGGACACTTCGGCAACCTTGACGGTCACCTGCACGGTCTTGCCTGCCAGCACCGGCACGCGCCAGTCAGCCGGGAACTCGACGTCCAGGGTCTTTTCTTCGCCCTTGGCCAGGCCGACCAGGCCCTTTTCGATGGTGTCGAACATCATGCCCTGGCCGAGCACGATCGAACCCTTCTCGGTGCCCTCGGCCGGCAGGCGCTCTTCGCCGGCCTGCGACCAGGTTTCCACCGCGACCAGGTCACCGTCCTGCGCGCCACGGCTGACCGGGGCCCAGGTACGACGCTGGTTCTGCAGGTTCTCGATCATCTGGTCGATGTCGGCGTCGGTGATCTCGGCGCTGTGGCGCACGACGGTCAGCTTGCTGACGTCGATGTCGCCGAAGTCCGGCACCACTTCCACGGTGGCCACGAAGGAGAATTCACCCTCGTCGCCCTTGTCGATGCGCGGGCTGCCGACGATGCGCAGGTCGTGCTCACGCACGGCGGCATCGAAGGTTTCGCGCAGCAGGCCGTCCAGCGCCTCGCCACGGACCTGCGCGCCGAAGCGCTGCTCGATCACCTTGGCCGGCACCTTGCCCGGACGGAAACCCTTGATGCGGGTGGTACGGGCGATTTCGCCCAGGCGGCCGACGATGTGGCTCTGCAGACGCTCTTCCGGCAGCGAGAAGCTCAGGCGGCGTTCCAGGTTGCCGGTGGATTCGATCGAAGCTTGCATGTTGACTCCTGCCACCGGTGGCCCACGCCCCCGGCTCGATGATTGGGATGAAACGGTTGTAAGGACACGACGTCTGGGACGCGCCTGCTTGCCGCAGCCCTTTAGTTTCGCCCAATTCGGCCTGCACTGCCAGCGCGTGCCGGTCAAGGGGGCGCAGATGGCCCGATCAGGGCGGGGACAGGCCGGCACTGGTGCGAAAGGGGGGACTCGAACCCCCACGCCTTGCGGCACTGGAACCTAAATCCAGGGCGTCTACCAATTCCGCCACTTTCGCGTGGCCGGCTCAGGCGTTCATTGTCGCAGGCGGGGGCTGGAAGCGGAAGGCCTGCACAAAACTGAATCTGCAGCGATGCGCGCGGCCCCTGCATCGCTGCCGTCCCGGCGGGCGCACCACCCGCCAGGACGACTGCGGCTTACTGCTGCGGCACAGCGCGGGCCGGTGCCATGCCTGCATGTTCGGCGGGCGCCTCCCCCTTGCGGATCTCCACGCCCCCGTCATCGGTACGGCGCAGAGCCACCGACTCCGGCATGGCCTTGCGCACATCCACCGAACCGTCCGCATTGCGCTGCACATCCACCGCGTCAGGCAGGACCTCCGCTTCCGCAGGCTGAGCCGGCTGCATCTGCATGGCGTCACCCACCGGGCGCGCCGGAGTGCTCTCCGTGCCCGCATCGCGTTCAACGGTCTTCGCGGGATCATTGGCCGGCGCGCAGGCCGCCAGCGCCATCAACGCGAAGGGAACCCACAGCGTGCGGTGCAATCGATTGATATCAGCCATCAACATCTTCCTTCGTGCATGCGCCATCGGCGCGGAAGATCCATTGGGTGCGATGCGGGACGCGATGCGGTGAGAAGCAGCGCACAGCATTGAAAACACTGATGACGCGCATGCCCCTGATTTCAGCATCGCTTCAGTAGATTTACGCCATGCACCGTTTCAGTAGATCCACGCCATGCGTGGATGAAGCGCAACCCGGCGTGCAGGCAAGAAAAAAGCCACTTGGCGAACCAAGTGGGAAGCTGCCGCGCATTCGCGCCGCAGCCCCACGCTTTGCGCGGCAAACCGCGGGCCCCACTTCATCAGCCCCCACATCCCCGCGGCTTTGCCGCGCCCCCTTGACTCAAGGGGGCTCCACACCAGCCAGCGCACAGACATCCGCACGCCCAACCCGGCGTGCAGGCAAGAAAAAAGCCACTTGGCGAACCAAGTGGCTTTCGTCTGGTGGGCTGTCAAGGATTCGAACCTTGGACCTATTGATTAAGAGTCAACTGCTCTACCAACTGAGCTAACAGCCCGAAATCGGGGCGCGAATTATGACCCGATCCGCTCGGTGGGTGCAAGCACTTTTTTCAACATCGTTGAAACCAGCACTGCGGTCCCGCTGCGTTGCAGATCCACGGCCAGGTGAGGCTCTGCAACCTGTGAGCCATCGGAACGATGGGAGTCACACTTATAAGAAAAAAGCCACCTGGGATACCAGGTGGCTTCTGTCTTGGTGGGCCGTCAAGGATTCGAACCTTGGACCTATTGATTAAGAGTCAACTGCTCTACCAACTGAGCTAACGGCCCGTGAAACTCAGACGCACATTGTAGCGTGCCTTCTGTTTATTGCAATACCGTTTCGGCTGCGCCGATGCGGTTGAATCAGTGGGGTGGCTGAGGGGATTCGAACCCCCGACCACCGGAATCACAATCCGGTACTCTAACCAACTGAGCTACAGCCACCACTGAAACTTTCGCTCCACCGCCGATGAGGCTGACGCTGGACCTTGATGCTTTGCTCGCGGGTGGAACCAGAAGTCCGTCCCCCGAAGCGAGTCCGGCATTTTCCGGGAGTCGCGAAGGAATTGCAAGCACTTCTTCACATTGATGTGCAGGGGCCGGAACAGGAGATCAATGCTGCTCCGCCGAGGTCACGCGCGCGATGTCCGCATGCCCATCCAGGAATGACAGCGTGGCCTCCCCTTTCGGCGTGACCTGCAGCTGCAGGCGTGGCTGGCCAGCTCCGTCGAGCAACTGAAACATCACGTTGCGCGACTGCGTCCTGCCAGGAAGCACTCGACGGGTAATCGCTTGCACACCCTGCGCGTGCAAGCGCTCATCGTCGGCCCAGAACATCGGTCGCAACTGTCCATCGGCGACATCGTTTCGATCAAGTCGAACGACGTGTTGCGTTCGGCCGTCCCCCCATCAGCAGGCCAGCAAACGCCCGCAAGGCGACAGCACCGCGGCAGAAGGTAAGCCGCCGTTGGCGCCTGCGCCGCCGATGTACTTCGACCAGCACCTGCTTCACCTCACCCACGCCGTTCGAATCTGCATCCATCCCGAGCTAGAGAAGGCGCGTGCCGCACGCACCGGATGTCAGGCGCTGGCGAACAGCCCGCCCGTCGTCGGGCACGCCCCGAGAGCATGAACGCTTAGTGAACAAGTCGTGAATGAATCTCAAATAGGAATGGGGGAGATCCATTCATACAACGTTAGCTGCAGGACATGGAACGCAGGGCGCGCGTTTGCAACCATGCCGATTCCTGCAATGAAGGTGAGATCAATAGATGAGCAAGCGGCTAATCGGATTCGTCGCGCTGGCAGCCGTGCTGGCAGTGGCAGCCGTTGCAATGTCCGGCTACCGGCAGCAGGCAACTGCGGATGCCACGGCAGAGGAATCCGGGAAGAGTGGCAGCCTCGATGAACGGCCTGACCAGGGAAGGCAGCTTCCGGCGTCAGGTGCGGCGGCCGCGCAAAGGCTTGAGCGGGACAACAAAATCCCGCCGGGCTCGTACAAGGCCGTGGGCCCCAAGGCCTACGAAATCGTAAGAGGCAATGAGTTCCGGCCTCCCGGTGACGCGCTTGCCCACGTCAAGCAACTGATGCTGCGCTCCGAATCCGGAGATGCCACGGCAACCTACGAAATCTATCGAACCATCGAGCAATGCCAGACCTTCATCTCGGATCGCGCTGACAAGCTGGCGGATTCGGCCACCACGGTCGGGGCCGGCAACTGGTTCCTGGAGCGGTCGGAACGAATCCTCAAAGAGTGTGAGTCGCTGGCTCTGGATCAGGACATCTATCACGCCGATTGGCTTTCGAAGGCCGCCGCCATGGGCTCGCAGGAAGCGATGCGCGCCTACTCGCGATCGCCGGAGAAAGTCATCGGTTCGCTTGATGACGCAATCCGTGATCCCGCGGCGCTCGAGGCGTGGAAGGACACCGCCACCGGATATCTGCGCGAACTGGAATCACAAGGGAACGTCAATGTCATCAGCGACATGGCGATGGCCTACACCTATGGCGGCATCGTTCCTGCGGATCCCGTTGCGGCCCTGGCGTACACCCGCGTCCTCAACCGGCTGGACCCACGTTTTGCCACCACCGATGACATTGCCAACCATGAGAAAAACCTGAGCAGCCAAGAGAAAGAGAAAGCCCGCATTTCATCGAACGAAATCTTCAAGAACTGTTGCATCCCACGATAAGGACCTATTGTGAAAGCTAGACTGATTGGGATTATCCCTTCGCTTGGTAGAAACTCCATTCCCGCCATTGCAGGCGTGCTGCTGTTCATGGCGGCCGGGAGCCTTCAAGCGAAAAAGCTTCCTGGCGTCATCAACTGCACCGCCGGATGCACGCTGACAACCCCGTATCCCGATCCGGTGACCAACCAGCAGCTTTCCCAAGAGGTCCAGAAGCTCAATGACGGCCGGACCACGGTCTGGACTGCCCAGACGCGCGTCCAGACCGGCGATGTCCTGACCGTCTGTAACGGTATTTCCTGCGTCAACTACACGTGGCGAGGTGCAGGTTTCGACTCCGGCGAAGTGATTTCGACCGTCCTCCCGCCCAACTCCCGCGGCGGTGGTGGTGGCGGCGGCGGTGGCGGCGGTGGTGGCGGCGGCAGCGGCCCGATCAGCGGCGGCTGCCACGGCAACTGCGGCGGTGGCGGCAAGGTGCGAGTGGGCGAACTGGAACAGATGTGATCCATCCGGGGTGCACTCGACCAGAGTGCATCCATCGCGACATTGAAAAAGGCCAGCGCATAGCGCTGGCCTTTTTTCGTTGCCGGGTGCATTGCCCCATCCCAGGCGGCGCTGCTCAAGCACCTGCGGAGTGAGCCGATCGACGTCAGACGCCGGTCAACCGCAACCGGAATGACATCACGTCGTGCGACTGCACCCCATACAAAGGGCATCTTTCATCGGAAAAGAGGAAGGTGGAATGCTCGCCACCCAGGGTCGTGCAGCCATCGAATGGGAACCAATGTTCACGGATGTGAGCACTTAAACCATTGATTCCAATGGCGCGCCCGACAGGAATCGAACCTGTAACCGCCGGCTTAGAAGGCCGGTGCTCTATCCAGTTGAGCTACGGGCGCCCGAACCGGAACGGTGTCCAATCCGACGTGATGTGGGATTGGTCGGGGTAGAGGGATTCGAACCCCCGACATCCTGCTCCCAAAGCAGGCGCGCTACCAGACTGCGCTATACCCCGGTCTTGCAATCCCCTCGGGCCATGCCCGGGGAGCTGGTCATTGTCGCCAAGCGCATTGGGAACTGTCAACGCAGGATGCGCAGATCCGGCGCCTGCCACAACGCCGAAAGCGGTCATCGGCTATGCTCACGCCCATCGGCCGGATGGCCGTCCTGACCTTCATTCGCACGGAGAACGCGTATGCGCAGCGGCAACCCGGCTCTTTCCGAGTCCACCTTCCTCGACCTCGCCAGTGGCTCGGTGGTGACCAGCCCCGACCAGGCCATGACCCTCAACGGTACCGTCAACAAGACCGGCTTCCTGCTGCTGTTGACCGTGCTGACCGCCGCCTTCGCCTGGAACCAGACCATCGATGACTACGGCCAGGTCATGGCCGGAGCCAAGCTGTATGCCATGGGCGGCGCCATCGGCGGCCTGGTGCTGGCGCTGATCACCGTGTTCAAGAAGGAGTGGTCGCCGGTCACCGCACCGATGTACGCGCTGGTGGAAGGCCTGTTCCTGGGCGCCATCTCGGCCGTGTTCAACGCCAAGTTCCCGGGCATCGTGTTCCAGGCGGTGCTGCTGACCTTTGGCACCCTGTTCGCGCTGCTGTTCGCGTACCGCAGCGGCCTGATCAAGGCCACCGAGAACTTCAAGATGGGCGTGGTCGCCGCCACTGGCGGCATCGCCCTGCTCTACCTCGCCTCGTTCGTGCTGGGCTTCTTCAACATCGACGTGCCGGTGATCCACGACTCCGGCTGGCTGGGCATTGCTTTCAGCCTGTTCGTGGTGGTCGTGGCCGCGCTGAACCTGGTGCTGGATTTCGACTTCATCGAAACCGGTGTCGCCCAGCGTGCACCGAAGTACATGGAGTGGTATGGCGCATTCGGCCTGATGGTGACCCTGGTCTGGCTGTATGTTGAATTCCTGCGCCTGCTGTCGAAGATCCAGCAGCGCTGAGCCGAAACATGCCGTAGACGACAAAGGGCGCCCTTCGTGGCGCCCTTTTCGTTCTTCCCTCAGCGCGCCAGCAGTACCGGCAGCGACGACGCCAGCAACGCGATGCCTGACGCGGTCAGCAGGCCCAGCACGACCTGCCGGAAGCGTGCCTCGCTGATGCCGATGTAGACCCGCGCGCCCAGCAGGGTCGGCACCAGCATGGCCGGTGCCACGATGGCGAAGTACGGCAACATCTGCCGGCTCACCAGGCCGCTGCCGACATAGGTGGCCATTGTCACCGCCAGCATCGCCAGGTTGAAGTTCTGGATGACCGCGCGCTGCTCGTCCTTGCCGAAGCCTCGCAGGGTGCTCCACAACGTCGGCACCGGCCCGGCAAAGCCGCCGATGCCACTGAGCACGCCACCGGCCATGCCAGCAATCGCATCACCGATACGGCCGCCGACGCGGACCGGAGGCAACGAGCGCGCCATCAGCATCACCGGGCACCACAGCACCAGGAAGCCACCCAGCAGCGCCTTGAACCAGTCCATGTCCAGCCGTGGCAGCACCGTCACGCCCAGCGGAATGCCGGCCAGCCCACCCAGCACGAACGGCAGCAGCAGGCGCAGGTTGAAACCGCGGCGCACGATGAACACTGCGACCAGCTGCCCGACCAGCGCACCAAACACCGAAAGCGTCGCCGCCAGCCGCGGCTCCAGTCCCCACGCCCAGAACGACATCGCCACCATGCCGAAGGCGAAGCCGGACAGACCCTGCACGAATCCGGCGACGATCGCGCCCAGCGCGACCAGCAGATACACCGACTCCATCACCACCTCGGTTGCTGCCGCGCGACTACCCCGCCGCGCCCACCTGTGCAGCGTAGTGCGCCGCAAGGTGCTCGACCAGCGCACGCACCTTCGGCGCCAGCGCCCGCGCGTGCGGATACAGCGCGAAGTAGCGCCGCTGTCCGGCGTGCCAGGCGGGCAGCACACGGATCAGGCGGCCGGCACGCAGGTCCTCCTGCACGGTCAGCGCAGTAAACAGGCTGATGCCCATGCCAACCAGCGCGGCGGCGTACAACGCTGGCGTCGCATCCACGCGCAGGCGTTGCCCGGCCTCGACGCTCGCACTGGCACCACGCGGCCCCTGCAACTGCCAGGGCGGCATTGACGGCGTGGGACTGAAGCCCAGCAGCGTGTGCTGCGCGAGATCCGATGCCTGACGCGGCAGGCCATGACGCGCCAGGTAGGCTGGCGCGGCCACCAGGATGCGAGGGCAGCTGGCCAGTTCACGTGCGACCAGCTGGCTGTCCGGCAACGCATGCGCGATGCGCAGGGCCAGGTCAAACCCACCACCGACCACATCGACCAGCTGATCATCGGCCGACAGATCCAACGAGACGTGCGGGTAACGCTGCAGGAACGACGGCAACCAATGCGGCAACTCCTGGCTGGCCACGACCTGCGGCACACTGATGCGTACGCTGCCACTGGGTTGCGCCTGCCCGGCGCGGGCACGGTCGTCCGCCTCCTGCAGGCGGTCCAGCAGCGTTGCCGCCTCGCGGTAGTAGCCGCGCCCGGCCTCGGTCAATGACAGCCGGCGGCTGTTGCGATCGAGCAAGCGAACCTGCAGATGCTCTTCCAGCTGGCGCAGTTGCCGTGACATCGCCGAGTGGGTGGTCCCCAGGCGTTCGGCGGCGGCGGTGAAACTGCCTGCATCGACGATGGCGCGCAGCGCACGCAGGGCGGCGAAATGGTCCATCGGCGGGCAGCTCCAGGTGGCGGGGCCCGCGGCGTGCGGGCCCCGTCAGCTTATCAAGCGCCGTCGCCGGCCTTGCGTACCGGCAGGGCCAGGATTGCATCGGTGCCCAGGACGTCGCCGAAGGTGTCTTCAATCTGCGCCAGCGAGGCGTCATGCAGCGCGCGATGACCGATGCGCTGGCCTCCGGCAAGATCCAGATCACGGCTGGCAGTTGCATCGGACGACACGATGACACGGTAGCCACGCGGTGCCGCTGCGGCATCGCGGGCGGCACCGGCCACGCAGGCATGGGTCTGCAGGCCGGTGACGATCAGGGTGTCGATGCCGGCATCCTTCAGCACCTGGTCGAGCACTGCGGCCGAGTCACCGGCGAACACGCTGACGTTGTCCTTCTGCACCACGGTCTCGCCCTTGCGCGGCTGCAGGTCGCGATGGAAGGCGGCATTGACGCTGCCCTGCGCGAACAGCGGCGCACCCGCCGGCAACACGTGCTGCACATGGATCACGCGGATGCCGTGGGCATCGGCGAACTCGACCACCCGCTTCGCCTGCCGCAGTGCGGCCACGCCATCGGGGATGACCATACGGCCACCGGCGAAGCCCGGCGCAGCGCTGCCGTCGAAGTATTCGTTCTGGAAGTCGATCACCAGCACGGCGGTCTTCGCCGCATCCAGCGAAGCCACAACGGGTGCGCCAGCCATGTGGCGGATGGTGGGATGGGGCGGTTCGGCAGCGGTGACGGGGGTAACGGTGGCCATGCCGATCAGGCTGGCCAGACCAAAGGCGGTGAGGTTCATGTTCAAGCTCCTGTGCGGTGAAAAGTGGGCACAGGATGCGAAGCGGACGGCGCACGAACCAGCCATCTAAAAGCACATGATCTGTGCGAATTTCGCACAGACAATCCCCTGTAGAGCCGCCCCATGGTGGCTGCGGACCAAAGCCCCGCCATCCACGCATGGCGTGGATCTACCGAGCCGACCCACAACGCAACGAGGCGCCCGAAGGCGCCCCGCTGCGGTTCCGTCAAGGAACGCCGGCCGCTTACAGGCGGCTGGCGATGGCCTGGGCAAAGCTCATGGTGGTGCCGGTGCCGCCCAGGTCGCCGGTCAGCGAATCCTTGGCTTCCATGGTCGCCACGATGGCCTTGCGCAGGCGCTCGGCATTTTCCGGCTGGCCGACATGGTCCAGCATCTGCGCGGCCGCCAGCAGCAGCGCGCACGGATTGGCCTTGCCCTGGCCAGCGATGTCCGGCGCGGTGCCGTGCACGGCTTCGAAGATCGCCGCGTCCTTGCCGATGTTGGCACCCGGGGCCAGGCCTAGGCCGCCGACGAGGCCGGCGCACAGGTCGGAGATGATGTCGCCGAACAGGTTGGTGGTGACGATCACGTCGAACTGTTCCGGACGCATCACCAGCTGCATGCAGCAGTTGTCGACGATCATTTCCTGGAATTCGATGTCCGGGTACTGCGCAGCCACTTCACGGGCGACATTCAGGAACAGGCCCGAGGTCGACTTGATGATGTTGGCCTTGTGTACGGCGGTGACCTTCTTGCGGCCGGTGCTCTTGGCCAGCTCGAAGGCGTAGCGCACGATGCGCTCGGAGCCCTTGCGGGTGATGCGGGTGCCGGAGAAGGCGGTCTCGCCGTCGGCCGACACTTCCTGGCCTTCGGCCAGGTAGGCACCTTCGGTATTCTCACGCACGGTGATCAGGTCGACGTTGTCGAAACGCGACTTGGTGTTCGGGAAGGTGTGGGCCGGACGCACATTGGCGTACAGGTCGAAGTGACGGCGCAGGCTGACGTTGATCGAGGTGAAGCCACCACCGACCGGGGTGGTCAGCGGGCTCTTCAGCGCGACCTTGTTGCGCGCGATCGATTCCAGGGTCACCGCCGGCATCAGGTCGCCGTGCTTTTCCAGGGCCACCAGGCCGGCGTCGGCGTCTTCGTACTCCAGGCCAGTCTTGAGCTGGTCGAGCACGAACAGGGTAGCGTCCATGATTTCCGGGCCAATGCCGTCGCCGCGGATGACCGTAATTTTCTGCGTCATTGATCGATGTTCCGAACAGGGGGAAAAACGCCGTCCGGACGTGCCCGGAAACGCCGGCGCAAAGGAAGTTTCACCGGCAATTATGCCTGAGCCGGGGCCGAGGTCCCAAATAGACCATGGTCCCAGTGCCCGGCTCAGGCAGAATTGCCCGCGCACCCCACCTTATCCCCGCGCCTGCCGGCGCGCCCCCTTGAACAACAAGGGGGCTCCTGGGCTGATGGATCGCGGGGAAGGCGCCCCGCACGTCCGGTAGTGCCGGCCGCTGGCCGGCAACCTCGGCCATGTGGGGTTCACGGGATGCCGACCAGCGGCCGGCACTACCGGGAGGGCCGCAGACCCCGGTTCCCGGCGCCCGTCAGGTTCAGTGCGCGTGCGCTTCCGGGGCGGCGGCGCCGCCTTCGAGCTGGTCGAGGAAGTCGACCGCGCGGCGCAGGTGCGGGATCACGATGGAACCGCCCACCACCAGGCCGACCGAGAAGGTCTCGAAGAACTCTTCTCGGGTCACCCCGGCGTCCTTGCACTGGGCCACGTGGTAGCTGATGCAGTCGTCGCAGCGCAGCACCATCGAGGCCACCAGGCCCAGCAGTTCCTTGGTCTTCACATCCAGCGCGCCGGCCTGGTAGGTCTGCGTGTCCAGCGCGAAGAAGCGGCGCACCACCTGGTTCGGCTCGCCCAGGATCCGCTCGTTCATGCGCTTGCGGAAGTCGATGAACTCGGCGATGCGGTCCTTGCTGCCGTCGTCGGCCGCGCTCATGCCTGGCCCTGCCCGGCCAGCAGCGGCTCGAGCTTGCCTTCACGGTGCAGGGCCATCATGTCGTCGTAGCCGCCCACGTGGACGTCGCCGACGAAGATCTGCGGCACGCTGGTACGGCGGGTCAGTGCCATCATCTTCTCGCGCTCGACCGGGTCCAGGTCGATGCGGACCTCGGTCCACTGCTGGCCCTTGCTCTTCAGGAAGTTCTTGGCGGCCACGCAGTACGGGCAGACGGCGGTGGAATAGATGGTGATGGCGGGGGCACCGCCGGCGGTCTGGGCTGTCACGGGAAACTCCACGATGGATCGACGGTCTACATATGGTACCGGTGCGCTGGAATTTCCACGCCACGGCCGCAACACTGTGGATTAACGAATGGTTGCCCCCCACCCTGCCACGCTTGGTGCGCCCTGCCCGAGGACCTTCTGCTTGCGAGCCCTGCTGCTGACTACCGCCGTCACCCTGGCCCTGGCCATGCCGCTCGCCCAGGCCCAGGAGAAGCTGCCCGACATCGGCTCCTCGGCCGGCGAGCTGCTGACCCCGGCCCGCCAGGCCGAGTACGGCGCGATGATGCTGCGCGAGCTGCGCAACTACGGCTACCTGCTGGATGACCCGCTGGTCAACGACTGGCTGCAGACCATGGGCACCCGGCTCGGCTCCAACAGCGACCAGCCTCGCCAGCCCTACACGTTCTTCGTGATGAAGGACCGCCAGATCAACGCCTTCGCCACGCTGGGCGGCTACATCGGGGTCAATGCCGGCCTGGTGCTGACCGCCGAGCGCGAGGACGAGGTCGCGGCGGTGCTGTCGCACGAAATCGCCCACGTCACCCAGCAGCACGTGCTGCGCGGGGTCGAGCGTGCCCAGCGCGACCAGATCCCGATCCTGCTCGGCATGCTGGCGGCGGTGGTGGCCGCACAGGCCAGCAACAGCACGTCGTCCGGCAACGCGACCATGGCCGCGATCAGCTCGGGCATGGGCCTGATGCAGCAGCGCCAGATCAACTACACCCGCTCCAACGAATCCGAGGCCGATCGCCTCGGCATCCGCACCCTGTCGCGCAGCGGTTACGACGTGGACGCCATGGCCGGCTTCTTCGAGCGGATGGCATCGGCGATGCGCGGCAACGAGGGTGGCTACAGCGTGCCCGAGTTCCTGCGCACCCATCCGGTCAACATCACCCGCATCAGCGAAGCGAAGGCCCGCGCCGACCAGATGAAGAAGGACACGGTGCTGCTGACCACCAGCACCCCCAGCGGCGAGCGCAGGGAGCGCGTGGACCCGGCCGATCCCAGCCTGGCCGAACCCCTGTTGCGCGGAACCAACCCGCTGCTGCCCAGCAGCGTGCTGCGCATCCCGATGGGCCAGCTCAGCCGCGGCGCCAGTGGCGACTTCGACTGGGCCCGCGAGCGCCTGCGCGTGCTCAGCGCGGATTCCACCCCCGAGCTGGAACGCGAGTATGCCGATCTGGCCAAGCGTCAGAAGGACGGCCTCAACGATGCCCAGCGCTATGGCCAGGCGCTGGCGGTGATGCGCAGCGGTCGCGCCGGCGCCAGCCAGGCGCGGCAGACCCTGGCAGGCCTGCTGCAGACCCGCCCGGACAACCTGTGGCTGGCGCTGGGGCTGGGCGAGGCCGAATCGCGTGCAGGCCAGACCGCCCAGGCCAACAGCCGCTTCGAGCAGTTGCTACGTCAGCACCCCAACAGCCGTCCGGTGGCGCTGACCTATGCCGAGATCCTGAACGAACAGGGCAGCCGCGAGGCGGGCCAGCGCGCGCAGGCCATGCTGCGGCCCCTGCTGTCGCAAAGCGGTAACGATCCGGTCTTCCAGCAGCGGTACGCCCGCGCCAGCGAGTTGGCCGGCGACAGCGTGCGTGCCAGCGAGGCCTACGCCGAGGCGGCCTTCCTCAGCGGCCGGCCGGAACAGTCGCTGATGCAGCTGCAGGCGCTCAAGCGCAATCCGGCGCTGGACTACGTAGGCCGGGCACGGGTGGATGCGCGCATCGAAGCGATCACCCCCACCGTGCTGGAGCTGCGCCGGCAGGGCGTGCAGGACCCGGACCTGGACCGCCGCTGAGCGCTGCATGACCGGCCGATGGCAATCCCGACCGGTTCCGGCCAGGTAGTCACAAACATGTCATCAAACCGTAGTCTACTGGCACCACTCCAGTAACCGAGCCCTACGGTGTCCTCGTGCAGAAACGCATCCTGATCGTCGATGACGAGCCCGCGATCCGTGAAATGGTCGCCTTCGCCCTGCGCAAGGGCGATTACGAACCGGTCCACGCCGGCGACGCCCGTGAGGCCCAGACCGCCATCGCCGACCGCGTCCCCGACCTGATCCTGCTGGACTGGATGCTGCCCGGCACCAGCGGCCTGGACCTGGCCCGGCGCTGGCGCAAGGAAACCCTGACCCGCGAAGTGCCGATCATCATGCTGACCGCCCGCGGCGAAGAGAACGACCGCGTGGGTGGCCTTGAAGCCGGCGTCGACGACTATGTGGTCAAGCCGTTCTCGGCGCGCGAGCTGCTGGCCCGCATCCGTGCGGTGATGCGCCGCGCCCGCGAGGACGACGAGGACGGCAGCGTGGCGGTCGGCCCGATCCGCATCGACGGTGCCGCCCATCGCGTGTTCGCCAACGACCAGCCGGTGCCGATCGGCCCGACCGAATACCGCCTACTGCACTTCTTCATGACCCACCCGGAGCGCGTCTATACCCGCGCCCAGCTGCTGGACCATGTGTGGGGCGGCAGCGTGTACGTGGAGGAGCGCACCATCGACGTGCACATCCGCCGCCTGCGCAAGACGCTGGAACCGTTCAATGCCGAAAACATGGTGCAGACCGTGCGCGGCGCCGGCTACCGCTTCTCCACTGCTACCTGAGTCTCGTCGTGCCGGCGCCACGCACCTGCGGGTGCCGGCGCCGGCAACTCTGCTATAACCCTCGGTTCACCCCAGTGAACCGCCGCACCTCAACGACGAGATCGCAATGCCCCGCCACATCCGCTCTGCCTGGTTGAAGACCCTGGCCACCGTTGCCGCGGTACTGCTGTTCGCCGGACTGGTGGGGTGGTTCACGGGCCATCTGTGGTTGTGCATCGCGTTGGGCGCGCTGGCCACGCTGGCATGGCATTACTGGCGCCTGCGCAGCGTGCTGCGGCGCCTGACCGCGCGCCAGCGCTGGGATACCGCCGAAGAAGGCACCGGCGTCTGGAACGAGCTGGACCGCCTGCTGTACCGCAACCAGGTGGAAATGCGCGTGCGCAAGCGCCGCCTGCTGGACATGCTGCGCAGCTATCGCGCTGCGGCCGCCGCACTTCCCGATGCGGTGGTGGTGCTGGACCGCAACAGCCAGCGCGTGCAGTGGTTCAACGAAGCGGCCACCGCCCTGCTTGGCCTGCATCATCCGGGCGACCTCGGCGAGGCGCTGGTCGAACGCCTGCAGCCGATGCCGCTGGCGCACTGGCTGGCCGGCGGCCGCAACGCCGAGCCGATCCTGGACGTGCCCTCACCCGTCGATCCTGCGATCCGCCTGAACCTGCGACTGATTCCGTATTCTTCGGACTACTGGCTGCTGATCGCCCGCGACGTCAGCAAGCTGCTGCGCCTGGAACAGGTGCGCCGCGACTTCGTCGCCAACGTTTCACACGAACTGCGCACGCCGCTCACCGTGGTCCACGGTTACCTGGACATGATGGACCCGGAGGATTTCCCGGGCACCGGTCCGATGCTGGAAGAAATGCGCAAGCAGAGCCAGCGCATGGCCCAGCTGGTGGAAGACCTGCTGACCCTGTCGCGGCTGGAGTCGCAGGAGCACAGCGAGGAAGAGACCGTCGCGATGCAGCCGATGCTGGCCACACTACGCCGCGAGGCCGAAGCGCACAGCCAGGGCCGCCACCAGATCAGCATCGACGATCTGGCCGGCGTCGACCTGCAGGGTTCCACCAAGGAGCTGCATAGCGCCTTCTCCAACCTGGTCACCAATGCGGTGCGCTATACGCCAGCCGGTGGCCGCATCGCCGTGGAGTTCCGCCGCGAAGGCGATGGCGCGGTGCTGGCAGTGCGCGATTCCGGTTACGGCATCCCGGCTTCCCACCTGCCACGCCTGACCGAACGTTTCTACCGTGTCTCCAGCAGCCGCTCCCGCGAAAGCGGTGGTACCGGCCTGGGCCTGTCCATCGTCAAGCACATCCTCGGCCTGCACCACGCCCGGCTGGAGATTGAAAGCGAGGTCGGCAAGGGCTCGGTGTTTTCCTGCCATTTCGATGCCGACCACGTGCGCCCGCGCGAGTCCGCCCCCCTGACTTCCATCGAAGAATGACGCCATGAGCAGCCTCGGATCCCTCCCCCTCCCCGTGAGCCCGGACAACGATCCGTTACGCGACCCGGCGCTCTACATCAACCGCGAACTGTCGCAGCTGGACTTCAACTTCCGAGTGCTGGCGCAGGCGATGGATCCGCAGGTGCCGCTGCTGGAGCGCCTGCGCTTCATGTGCATCTCCTGCACCAACCTGGACGAGTTCTTCGAGATCCGCGCCGCCGCCGTCCGCCACGCGCAGGAATTCGGCCTGCCACCGGCACCGGACGGGATGAGCCCGCAGGCCATCCTCAACGCCATCCATGACCGCGCCGCGGAACTGGTGGACCAGCAGTACCGCTGCTGGAACGAGACGCTGCGCCCGGCGCTGATGGAGGCCGGCATCGGCGTGCTCGGCCGCCATTCCTGGACCGATCGCCAGAAGCGCTGGCTGCGTGCGTACTTCCGCAACGAGATCATGCCGGTGCTGTCGCCGCTGGGCCTGGACCCGGTGCACCCGTTCCCGAAGATCCTCAACAAGTCGCTGAACATCGTGGTGGTGCTGAAGGGCACCGACGCGTTCGGCCGCGCCGGCCACCTGGCCATCGTGCGTGCGCCGCGCTCGCTGCCGCGCATCATCCAGCTGCCGGAAAAACTCGGCGGTCCGCAGAACTTCGTGTTCCTGTCCTCGGTGCTGTCCACGTTCGTCGATGAACTGTTCCCGGGCATGGAAGTCCAGGGTGCCTACCAGTTCCGCGTCACCCGCAATTCCGAGCTGGTGGTGGACGAGGAGGAAGTGGAGAACCTGGCACTGGCACTGCGCGACGAACTGGTCGACCGCGGCTACCGGCCGGCAGTGCGCCTGGAAATCGCGCAGGACATGCCGCGCGACATCGTGCGCACCCTGCTGCAGAACTTCGGCCTGACCGAGAACGCGGTGTACCGCATCGACGGCCCGGTCAACCTCAACCGCATCATCCAGCTGTACGACCTGATCGCACAGCCAGACCTGAAGTACCCGCCGATGACCCCGCGCACGCTGCGCGACAGCGACGGCATCTTCGAGACAGTGGCGCGCCACGACCTGCTGCTGCATCACCCGTTCGATGCCTTCACCGCCGTGCTGGACCTGATCCGGCAGGCGGCGGTCGATCCCAACGTGCTGGCGATCAAGCAGACCCTGTACCGCACCGGCAAGGATTCGCTGATTGTCGATGCACTGATCCAGGCCGCACGCAACGGCAAGGACGTGACCGTGGTGGTCGAACTGCGCGCCCGCTTCGACGAGGAAGCCAACCTCGGCCTGGCTGATCGCCTGCAGGAGGCCGGCGTGCAGGTGGTGTATGGCGTGGTCGGCTACAAGACCCACGCCAAGATGCTGCTGATCGTGCGCCGCGAGGGCCGCAAGCTGCGCCGCTATGTGCACCTTGGTACCGGCAACTACCACAGCGGTACCGCCCGTGCGTACACCGACATCAGCCTGATTACCGCCGATGCGGACATCGGCAACGATGTGCACCTGCTGTTCCAGCAGCTGTCCGGGCTGGCCTCGAAGATGAAGCTCAAGCGCCTGCTGCAGTCGCCCTTCACCCTGCACACCGGCATCCTCGGCCGCATCGAGCGCGAGACGCGCATCGCCGCCGCAGGCCGCCCGGCGCGGATCATCGCCAAGATGAACGCCCTGAACGAACCGCAGGTGGTGCGCGCGCTGTACGCCGCCTCGCAGGCCGGCGTGCAGATCGACCTGATCATCCGCGGCGCCTGCACCCTGCGCCCGGGTGTGCCGGGCATCTCGGACAACATCCGCGTGCGCTCGATCGTCGGCCGCTTCCTGGAGCACAGCCGCGTCTACTGGTTCGGCAACGACGGCGCACCGGAGATGTACTGCGCCAGCGCCGACTGGCTGGAGCGCAACCTGCTGCGCCGGGTCGAGACCTGCTTCCCGATCCTCGATCCGGAGCTGGCCAAGCGGGTCTACCGCGAGGTCCTGCAGAACTACCTGGACGACAACCTCAATGCCTGGGAACTGGATGCCGACGGCATCTACCACAAGCGTGCGCCCGCCCACGACGAGGCACCGCATTCTGCGCAGATGGCACTGATGCAGGGTCTCTGACCCGGTAGGTGTCGACCTTGGTCGGCACGTTTGGATTCATCCACGCATGGCGTGGATCTACCGTGTCGACCAAGGTCGACACCCACCAACAGCCGCGCAGAACGCCGTCCCGGCAGATCGCAGAGAACTGTCGAAGGCGGGGTGGGTCCGGTGGCAGGGGTGTGAGCCGCATGGATGCGGCGACCAAGCCCCCATGGTGAAGTGACCCCCGAGACTTGGACGGGGTCAGGCGGCCGATTGGGCCTGCTCCCGGTACTTTACCGGGCTCAGACCTTTCAGTTTCAGTTTGATGCGTTCTTCGTTGTAGTACTGGATGTATTCCACCAGCCCAGCCTCCAGACTCTCGAGGCTGTCAAAGCTGTTCAGGTAGAAGAACTCCGACTTCAGCGTTCCAAAGAAGCTCTCCATCGCCGCATTGTCCAGGCAGTTGCCGCGCCGGGACATGCTTTGCTTCAACGAGTGCTTTTCCAGCATGTGCCGGTAGTTTTCATGCTGGTACTGCCAGCCCTGGTCGGAGTGGATCATGGGGCGCTCATCCGGGGAAAGCTTCTTGATGGCCTCCTCCAGCATTTGACCCACCAGATCAAATACGGGCCGACGCTTGATCTGATAAGCCACGATTTCGCCGTTGTAGAGGTCCATGATCGGCGACAGGTACAGCTTCATACCCTGCACCTTGAACTCGGTCACGTCAGTCACCCACTTCTGGTTGGGCCGCTCTGCATGGAACTGGCGATTGAGGTCATTGCCAACCACAACATTGGCCGCCCCCTTGAAGGCCTGGTAGCGCTTCACACGCACCCGCGATTTCAGCCCCATCTCCCCCATCAGGCGCTGAACCCGCTTGTGATTGGTCCGATGGCCCTGATTGGCTAATTCCAGCGTCACCGTGCGATAGCCATAGCGCCCTTGGCTTTGATCGTAGATTGCACGGATGCGCTCGCACAGGGCTGCCTCATCCTGATCCGGATGGGCCAGGACATGGTTCTGGTAATAGAACGTACTGCGTGACAGCTCAGCTGCTTCGAGCAGAAGCGACAGCGTATGAACCTGCCTCAATCCTTGGACGGCTTGCGCTTTGCGTCCTGCGCCGCCTGCTCTTCCCGGATCAAGGCATCGAGTTTTTTTAGGTAGTCGGTCTCCGCACGCAGATAGGCGACTTCCTTGAGCAGCTCATCGCGGCTCATATCTTCAGGCGGCTTGGACGAACGGGTCTTCTTCATCGGCTTTCGGGGCGGCGGCGGAGGGGGTGCCAACGCTTGGGCACCGCCTTGAGCATACAGGCGCCGCCATCGCCCCACCGCGCCGGCATCGCCAATTTGAAAGTAGGTGGTGGCCTCGCGCCCGGACAGGCCGTCCTGGCTCATCTTCTCCAGGACAGCCAGCTTGAACGGGAGGTCATAGGACCGGGCCTGGCGATGAAATCCCCGCCAACCATGCAGCCGATAGGTCGCCACCCAGCGCCTGACCGTGGAGAACTCCAGGCCGTGGCGACGGGCAATGGCTTTGACCGATGTGGAGGTCTTGCAGGCCTCTTTGGCGACCTGCAGTTTGAAACGCGCGTCGTATTTGTTCATGTATCCCTCGGGGTTGGATCTAGCGTCCAACTCCCGGGGGTCACTTCATGGACGGGTTCACGGCGTCCCCTGCCATCGGACCCGCCCCGCCATCCCACGGATAGCCCGCTGTTGCTGTTGCTGTTGCTGTTGCTGTTGCTGTTGCTCTGGCCTCTGCGGGTGCAGGGCGCAGCCCTGCCGCACTCCCCTCTTCCAAAATGTGAAGGCCGCGCGGTGACGAGCACACCGCCCCTTCGGCTAACATTCGTCCATGCCGCACACCACCACGACTCCGCCCGCATTGCAGGATGGCGACCTGCTGGCCGCCATCGACCTTGGCTCCAATAGTTTCCACATGGTCATCGCGCGCTACACGCTCGGCCAGCTGCGGGTAATCGACCGCCTGCGCGAGACGGTGCGCATGGCCGACGGCCTGGATGGCAAAGGGGGACTCTCCTCCGCTGCCCGGCAGCGCGCGCTGGAATGCCTGGCCCGCTTCGGCCAGCGCATCCGCAATGTACCGCCGCACCGGGTGCGCGCACTGGCCACCAACACCGTGCGCCAGCTGCGTTCACCGCAGTCGTTCCTGGTTCCCGCCGAAACCGCGCTCGGGCACGCCATCGAAGTGGTCAGCGGCCGCGAAGAAGCGCGCCTGATCTACCTGGGCGTGGCCCATGCACAACCGCCCAAGCCCGGCCAGCGCCGGCTGGTCATCGACATCGGCGGCGGCTCCACCGAGTTCATCATCGGCATGGGCATGCAGACCCTGGAGCGCGAAAGCCTGCAGGCCGGCTGCATTGCCAGCACCCGGCGTTTCTTCCCCGGCGGCAAGCTGAGCAAGAAGCGCTGGAAGGACGCGCTGGCCGAGATCGGTCGCGAGTTCCAGCCCTTCGCCAGCAAGTACCGCGCGCTGGGCTGGCAGGAAGCGCTGGGTTCTTCGGGCACGCACAAGGCGATCAGCGAGATCTGCGCGACGATGAAGCTGAGCAAGGGCGCGATTACCGCCGAGGCCCTGCCGCAACTGCGCGACGAACTGCTGAAGGCCAAGAAGATCGACGACATCCAGTTGCCGGGACTGTCCAGCGACCGCCGCCCGATCATTGCCGGCGGCATCCTGGTGCTGGAGGCCGCCTTCCAGGCACTGGGCCTGCAGAAGCTGCTGGTCAGCAAGGCCGCGATGCGCGAAGGCATCCTCTACGACATCGTCGGCCGCGCTGGCGAGAACGATCTGCGCGATGAATCGGTGTCCGCGCTCAGCCAGCGCTACGGCATCGATACCGTGCAGGCCGACCGTGTGCAGGACACCGCGCTGTCACTGCTGGAACAGGTGCAGGAACGCTGGCGGCTCGATGCCGACGACGCGCGCATGCTCGGCTGGGCCGCGCGCCTGCACGAGCTGGGCCTGATGATCGCGCACAGCGGCTACCACGTGCATGGCAGTTACGTGCTGGAACACTCGGATATCGCCGGCTTCTCGCGGCAGGAACAGCAGATGCTGGCCGCGCTGGTGCGCAGCCATCGCCGCAGCGTGACCAAGACCGCCTTCGACGCCCTGCCCGAGCGCCTGCTGCTGACCGCTCGCCGGCTGGCCGCCCTGCTGCGCCTGGCGGTGCTGCTCAATCGTGCCCATGAGGACGATCCACTGCCGGCGTTGGAACTGACCGCCGACGACAACCGCCTGTCGTTGATCGTGCCGCAGGCCTTCATTGATGCCCGGCCACTGCTGCGCGCCGATCTGATCGGCGAGACCGACGGCATCGCCGGGCTGGGCATCCAGTTCCGGCCCTTCGTAGCCTGAGGCTCACGCTTTCCCGCGAGGGAAAGAAGGTCACACACCGTTACGGTTCGCGCATGCGCCCCCGGTTGACCTGCTGCGACGCAGCAGATCAAGTCGGGGGAGCGCATTCAGCGTTACAGCTAAGCGACTGCTTTTGTTGAGCTTTCGTGAAATCTGACGATGAAGCCCGGTACAAATCGACACGACCTCTTTACAGAGCATTAACCAACGAGACTACTATCGGGTCATCGGTCCGCTTGTGGGCGGCCGATTTCTTCGACGCCCCTTTTGGCGTCCCTGCACGACCTGAGAGAGAGAGCTCGTCATGACTTCACGTACCACCCCCCTGGGGCAGGCCATCCGCTACGCCCTGGCAACCACTGCGACGCTGGCCGCCCTGCCTGCGTTCGCCCAGAGTGGCAGCACCGCCGCGCCGACCACCCTGGATCGCATCGAGATCACTGGCTCGCGCATCCGCCAGGTGGACGTGGAGACCGCTCAGCCGGTCCTGGCACTGAGCCGGTTGGACATCGAGCGCCAGGGCTTCAGCTCGGTGGCCGACATCCTGCAGAACGTGACCGCCATGGGCAGCCCGGCGATCAGCCGTGCAAACGCACTGAGCTCGGGCGAAAACACCGGCGGCACCTACATCGACATGCGCAACCTGGGCGCGCAGCGCACCCTGGTGCTGGTCAACGGCAAGCGCTTGGGCATCAGCACCTCGGGCCTGCAGGATGTGTCCTCGCTGCCGGTGTCGGCGGTGGAGCGCATCGAAGTGCTGAAGGATGGCGCGTCGGCCATCTACGGTTCCGATGCGATGGCCGGCGTGGTCAACATCATCACCCGTTCCAACGTCAACGGCGTGACCGCCAACGTCTACCACGGTCAGTACAGCGAAGGTGACGGCGCGCGCGATCGCTTCGACGTGGTGGGTGGCTGGAGCAATGACCGCGTGTCGCTGACCCTGGCACTGGAGCACTCCGAAGAAAAGAGCGTCTGGGCCAAGGACCGCTGGTTCAGCAAGTACGGCGTGAGCGACCGCCACCCGAACGATGCCTCCAACTGGACCACGCTGAGCCAGTGGGGCCAGGTCACCGGCCTGAAGGGCGGCCCGGGCTGCACCAACACTAAGGACGGCTGCGGCTATTCGCTCAACCGTGGTGCTGACCCGACCAACCCGGCCAACTACCACCTGACCGATGCGACCCCGTTCACCGGCGACGTCAGCAACGCCAACGAACAGATGCACGTCATGTATCCGCTCAAGCGTGATTCGGTGTACTTCGACGGTCGCTTCAAGATCACCGACCAGGTCAACCTGCGCACCGAATTCGGCTACAACAAGCGTTCGGCCGAGCGCCAGATTGCAGGCTACCCCCTGCAGTCCAGCTCGGTGTCCATCTCGGGCGACCCGACCGCCACCGGCCTGATGTCCAAGGACAGCTACTTCAATCCGTTCGGCAACCAGCACGGCTATGCCAAGCCAACCGACGTGGCCTGGAACCGCCGCACCTGGGAAATCCCGCGTGTGAGCACCAGCGAACTGAAGACCTACCGTGCGGTAGTGTCGCTGGATGGCAGCTTCGAGATCGGCCAGCGCTACTTCGACTGGGACGTGGGCTACCAGTACAACCGCAACGAGCTGACCGCTACCGCCACCGGCAACCTGCACAAGAAGCGCGTGCGTGACGCCGTGGGTCCGTCGTTCCTGGATCCGGCCACCGGCAAGGTGATGTGTGGCCGTCCGGGCGCGGTGATCAGCGGCTGCACGCCGTGGAACCCGCTGGTGCCCTACGGCAAGAACGATCCGAACGGACTGACCGGCAATGAAGAACTGATGGCCTGGCTGTTCCCGGCGGAGCACACCACCGGCCGGACCACCACCAAGAACGCGTTCGCCAACCTGTCCGGCAGCATCATGACCCTGCCGGCCGGCGACCTCGGCTTCGCTTTCGGCGTGGAAAGCCGCAAGGAAGATGGCCGCTACACCCCCGATGCCCTGGCCCAGACCGGAGCTACCACCAACCTGGCCGCAGGCCCGACCGGTGGCAGCTACAACGTGAAGGAAGCCTACCTGGAGCTCAGCGTGCCGGTGCTGGCCGACCTGCCCGGTGCGCGTGAGCTGAGCTTCAGTGCCGCCACCCGTTACTCCAAGTACAACACCTTCGGCAACACGCTCAACAGCAAGTTCGGCTTCAAGTGGAAGCCGATCGACCAGCTGCTGGTCCGTGGTACCTGGGCAGAAGGCTTCCGCGCCCCGACCATCAACGACCTGTACGGTGGTGGTTCGGAAACCTTCGCGCAGTTCAGCGATCCGTGCGACACCGTGTTCGGCTCGGCCAAGGGGAGTGCCGAAGTCCGCGCGCGATGCGCACGTGACATCGCCGATGCCGCCAACTTCCGCCAGCTGAAGCAGGGCAACGCCCCGGTGACCACGGCGCAGGATGCGACCCCGACGCCGTTCGTGTCCGGTTCGAACCCGCTGCTGGTTCCGGAAACCTCGACCAGCAAGACGCTGGGCCTGGTGTGGAGCCCGACCTTCCTCAGCAACCTCAACGTGGCGCTGGACTGGTGGAAGATCCGCATCGACAACACCATCGTCGGTGACAGTCCGAACCAGATCCTGAGGGACTGCTACGAGCAGGGCATCGAATCGCGCTGCAGCCGCTTCAGCCGTGACCCGTCCAACGGCATCGTCACCGGCCTGAAGTTCGGCAACCGCAATGCCGGCTTTGCCGAGACCGAAGGTTACGACCTGGATGTCAGCTACCGCGTCGACACCAGCTACGGCAAGCTGAGCGCAGGCTGGACCAGCACCTACGTCAGCAAGAACGTCTACCGCTCCACCAACGATGTCCGCGAAGCGATCACGCCGATCAACGGCGTTGCCAACACCATCGGCACCGCCACCAGCCTTGCGTTCCGCGTGCGCTCGAACCTGGTGCTGGGCTGGGATGTGGGTGACTTCGGCGTCAGCTGGACGGCACGCTACTACTCCGGTGTGAAGGAGCGCTGCCTCAACGCCTCGCGTTATGCGGACGAATGCTCCGATCCGACCTTCCTGGCTCCGTGGCTGAAGTCGCCGACCGCGTACAACGAGCGCGGTGCGGTGACCTTCCACGACGTGCAGTTCCGCTACAACCTGCCGTGGGATGCCACCGTTTCGGTGGGCGCGAACAATGTGTTCGGCAAGGAAGCGCCGGTGATGTACAGCAAGCCGAACTCGTCGTTCTCCTACTACGGTGGCTACGACATCGGTCGTTTCATGTACATGAAGTACCAGCAGCGCTTCTGATCCATCCGCGCTGTTGAAGCTCGACGACCACGGCCCTTCGGGGCCGTGGTTTTTTTCTGCCTCCGCGCAGACTGTCGCTTTCCACATTGACCGTGATGCGTTCAATCAGGGACACGGTCCTCTGCGCTGCGTCCGCCGCGATGCCACAGGTTGGAGCAATCGATTGATTTGCTTCCGCTTTGTGCAGAAGCGTCACGGCCGTCTGCAGCGCTTTCGTCGCTTGCCCATACGTCTCCCCATCCATCTTCACTAGGTTCGAACATCCACCGCCGCGGTGGAGTTGACGCAGCCCCGCTTGGCTGTGTTCCGAAGACTTCGAAGACTGAGAGAGAGACCCATGACCATCCGTATTCCCGAGCTCGGGTTGGCGATCCGTCGTGCACTGGCGATGACGGCCACCACCGCACTGGCCGCCCCCGCATTCGCCCAGCACGCACCGGAAGCCACCACGCTGGACCGTATCGAGATCACCGGTTCGCGCATCCGCCAGGTCGACCTGGAAACCGCGCAGCCGGTGCTGACCATCAGCCGCGCCGACATCGAGCGGCAGGGCTTCAATTCCGTTGCCGACATCCTGCAGAACCTGACCGCAACCGGCAGCCCGGCCTTGAGCCGTGCCAGCCCGCTCAGTGCGGGCGAGGCCGCAGGCGGCAGCTACGTGGACATGCGCGGCCTCGGTGCACAGCGCACCCTGGTGCTGGTCAACGGCAAGCGCCTGGGCATGACCACTTCTGGTTACCAGGATATATCCAGCATTCCCGCCGCTGCCGTGGAACGCATGGAAGTGCTGAAGGACGGCGCCTCGGCCATCTACGGTTCCGACGCGATGGCCGGCGTGGTCAACATCATCACCCGGCGCAACGTCCAGGGCGTGACCGCCAACGTCTACCACGGGCAGTTCAGCGAAGGCGATGGTGCCCGCACCCAGTACGACGTGGTTGCCGGCTGGTCGAATGACCGCGCTTCGATCAGTGTCGCCGCCGAGCATGTCGAAGAAAAGGGCGTTTGGGCGAAGGACCGCGGCTTCAGCGCCTACACCTATACCGATCGTCATCCGGACGATGGCTGGACCACGGTCGGGCAGTGGGGGCGCATCGTCGGCTTCAAGGGCCCGGGCTGCAGCAGCGCCCGTGGCTGCAGCTATTCGCTCGATCGCGGCAGCCAGCCGGGCGGGCCGGACAGCTTCCACCTCAGTGACAACACGCCGTTCACCGGTGATGTCAGCAACAGCAATGAACAGATGCACGTGCAGACGCCGATCAAGCGCGATTCGCTCTTCGTCGATGCACGCATGGATCTGAACGACCAGATCCGCTTCAACACCCAGCTGGCCTACAACCGACGCACCACCACGCGCCAGATTGCCGGCTATCCGTTCCAGTCCGGTGCGGCCGGCATCTCGCCGATGTCCGCCGACAGCTGGTTCAATCCGTTCGGCCGCCACCACGGCTATGAACGCCCAAGCGACGTGCACTGGAACCGCCGCACCTGGGAGATTCCACGCGTCAGCACCAGCGAACTGACCACCTGGCAGGGTGTTGCAGCGTTTGAAGGCAGCTTCGCCGGTCGCGACTTCGATTGGGAAGCCGGCTACCAGTACAACCGCAGCGAGCTGGAGCAGCGTGCCACCGGCGACCTGCACAAGCAGCGCGTTGCCGATTCCACCGGTCCTTCGTTCTACAACCCGGCCACCGGCAAGGTGGAATGCGGTACACCGGATGCACCGATTGCCGGCTGCAAGCCCTGGAATCCACTGGTGCCGTATGGCCAGGATGACCCGTACGGCCTGACCAGCAATGGCGAACTGCAGGACTGGCTGTTCCCCGAGGAACTCACCCGTGGCCGCAACACCACCCGCAACCTGTTCGCCAGCCTCAGTGGCGGCCTTGCCACGCTGCCCGCCGGGGAACTGGGCTTCGCCCTGGGTGTGGAGAGCCGCCGCGAGGAGGGTCGCTTCATTCCCGATGCGCTGGCCCAGACCGGCGCCACCACCAATCTGGCGGCGGGCCCCACCGGCGGTGGCTACCGTGTCGACGAGGCCTATCTGGAGCTGAGCGTGCCGGTGCTGAGCGACCTCCCCGGTGCACGCCAGCTGACCCTGGACATGGCAACGCGCTACTCGGACTACACCACCTTCGGCGGAACCCTCAACAGCAAGTTCGGCATCTCGTGGAAGCCGATCGACCAGCTGCTGGTCCGTGGCACGTGGGCACAGGGTTTCCGTGCGCCGACCATCTCGAATCTGTACGGTGGCGGCTCGCAGACCTTCACCACCGGCTTCCGTGACCCCTGCGATACGGTCTATGGCGCCGCCGCCAGCAGCCCGGAGGTACGTGCACGCTGCGCCGCCGACATCCCCAACGCGGACAGCTACCGCCAGCTCGGCCAGGGCAACGAGCCGATCACCGGCAGCAGTGGGCAGACGCCCCTGCCCTTCACCAACGGCTCCAATCCCGACCTGAAGCCGGAAACCTCGACCAGCCGCACGCTGGGCCTGGTCTGGAGCCCGACGTTTGCCGAAGGACTGAACATTGCGTTGGACTGGTGGAAGATCCGCATCGACAACACCATCGTCGCCGACCATCCCAACGACATCCTCCGCGACTGCTACGAACTGGGCATCGCCGAGCGCTGCGGCAGTTTCACCCGCGACCCGGAACTGGGCATCGTCAACACGCTCAACTATGGCAGCCGCAACAGCGGGTTCCGCCAGGCCGAAGGCTATGACCTGGAGATCGGCCACAAGATCGAAACGTCCTGGGGCACGCTGAGCGCCGACTGGAAGACCACCTATGTGGTCGCCGCGGAAGAACGGACCACCAACGAGGCGGATGCCCCGCCCATTCCCAGCAATGGCATCGCCAGCAACGGCGGCATCGGCTTCCGTGTGCGCTCCAACGCATCGTTGGGCTGGGAGCGTGGCAACCTCGGCCTAAGCTGGGGCCTGCGCTATTTCTCCGCGGTCAAGGAGCGTTGCCTGGATGCAGCCACGTATCCGGGTGAGTGCTCGCACCCGGGCCAGCGCGCGCCGTGGTTCAGTGGCAGCCGTGACTACAACCGTCGCGGATCGGTCACCTTCCACGACGTGCAGGCGCGCTACAACCTGCCATGGGATGCGACCGTCTCGATCGGTGCCAACAATGTGTTCGGCCGCCAGGGACCGGCCATGTACAGCCAGCCGAGCGCCAACTTCTCCTACTACGGTGGCTTCGACATCGGTCGTTTCATCTACATGAAATACCAGCAGCGCTTCTGATCCACCCCGCCATCTGCACGACCGCCACGGCCCTTCGGGGCCGTGGTTTCGTACAGGGACCTGACCACCGTCATCCCGTGGTCGCAAAGCGGTCATATCGGCTACATCGCCAGGCCCGAGCATGCCGGAAACCCGGAGGCCCGCCATGCGCTATGCCATCGTCACCGAGACCTACCCGCCGGAAGTGAACGGCGTTGCCCTCACCGTGCAGGGCCTGGAGCAGGGACTGCGCAATTCCGGCCATGACATCGACCTGATCCGGCCACGCCAGACCAGCGAAGCACTGGACTCGGCACCGGGCACGCTGCTGGTGCCGGGCGCCGCACTGCCGCGCTACCCCGGCCTGCGCTTTGGCCTGCCTGCACCGATCAGGCTCAACCGCCACTGGCAGCAGCAGCGTCCCGATGCGGTCTACATCGCCACCGAAGGCCCGCTGGGCTGGTCGGCGCTGCGCACCGCGCGCCGCCTTGGCATTCCGGTCGCCAGTGGTTTCCATACCCGCTTCGACGAGTACCTGCCCGACTACGGCGTGGCCTGGCTGCAGGCTGCCGCGATGCGCTGGATGCGCCGGTTCCACAACCAGGCCGATGCAACCCTGGTGCCCACCCGCGAGCTGCAGCAGTTCCTCGGTGAACAGGGCTTCGAACGCGTGCGCCTGCTGGCACGCGCGGTCGACAGCCAGCAGTTCGATCCGGGCCGGCGCGACCCGGCGCTGCGCGAGGAATGGGGCGTGGACGGCAACGGCCTGGTCGCGATCCATGTCGGCCGCATCGCTGCGGAAAAAAACCTTGGCCTGGCGGTGAAAGCCTTCCGCCGCCTGCAGCAGATCCGGCCCAAAGCCCGCTTCGTCTGGGTGGGTGATGGTCCGGCCCGCGAAAAACTGGCACATGAAAACCCCGATTTCATTTTCTGCGGCATCCAGCGCGGCGAAGCCCTGGCACGGCATTTCGCCAGCGGTGACCTGTTCCTGTTCCCCAGCCGCAGCGAGACCTTCGGCAACGTGACTCTGGAAAGCATGGCCAGCGGTGTGGCCACCGTGGCCTTCGACTATGGCGCCGCCCGCGAATACCTGCGTGATGGCGAGAACGGTGCGGCCGTGGAAAACGATGAGCAGTTCATCGAGGCAGCGGTGCAGCTGGCCGCCGATGATGCACGGCGCCGCGAATTCGGCAGCAGCGCCGCGCGTGCGATGAAGCGCCTGCATCCACAGCAGGTGGTTGCCGAATTCGATGCCCTGCTGGCCGAGCTGGCCCAGTCGCGGAGGAGCGGCCATGCGCACCACGCCGCTTGAGCTGCTGGCTGGCCGCGAGGCGCGGCTCTGCCGCCGGGCCAACCACTACTGCCGGCGTCGCCGCGTGCGTCGCCTGTTCTCGGTCATCAGCCGGCTCGGCGATGGCGTGTTCTGGTACGTGCTGATGGGCGCGCTGGTGGCGCTGGACGGCTTCGACGGACTGCGTGCATCGGTGCACATGGCCGCCACCGGCCTGGCCGCACTGCTGCTCTACAAAAGCCTCAAGCGCTGGACCCGGCGTCCCCGCCCGTATGCGGCCGATCTGCGCATCCGCGCCTGGGTGGCGCCGCTGGACGAGTTCAGCTTCCCCTCCGGGCACACCCTGCACGCGGTGTCGTTCACCATCGTCGCGCTGGCCTACTACCCGTGGCTGGCGCCGCTACTGGTGCCGTTCACCTTCGGCGTCGCGCTGTCGCGGGTGGTGCTTGGCCTGCACTACCCGTCCGATGTACTGGCCGCCACCGGCATTGCCATCCTGCTGGCATCGGCCAGCCTGGCCTGGTTGCCGCTGCCGGTGTAGCCCCCGGGGTCAGATCCCTTCGGTAGCGCCGGGCCATGCCCGGCGGTGGATGCCCTAGAATGCCTGCATGACCACGCTGTTCATTTCCGACCTGCACCTGGACCCCAGCCGTCCGGAGATCACCGACCTGTTCCTGCGCTTCCTGCGCGAGCAGGCGCCCGGCGCCGATGCGCTGTACATCCTCGGCGACCTGTTCGAAGCCTGGATCGGCGACGACACGCCCTCGCCTGCTGCCGATGCGGTGGCCGACGCGCTGAAGGTACTTTCCGACAGCGGCGTACCGGTGTACTTCATCCGCGGCAACCGCGACTTCCTGCTCGGCGAAGACTATGCGCGCCGTGCCGGCCTGCGCATCCTGCCCGACCCGTGCGTGATCGAGCTGTACGGCCGCCCGGTGCTGCTGCAGCACGGCGACCTGCTGTGCACGGACGACATCCCCTACCAGCAGTTCCGTGCACAGACGCGCGACCCGGTCTTCCAAGCGCAGTTCCTGTCGCAGCCGCTGGCCGCACGCATCGCCTTCGCGCAGAAGGCACGCGACGCCAGCCAGGCCCGCCAGTCGGAAATGAAGCAGGATGATCGTGCGCAGTTCGAGTCGGTAACCGACGTGTCACCCGCCGAAGTCGATGCCACCTTCGTGCGCCATGGCGTGGACACCATGATCCACGGCCACACCCATCGCCCGGCGGTACACACGCTGCAGGCCGGTGGCCGCGCCTGCAACCGCATCGTGCTGGGTGACTGGTACGAACAGGGATCGGTGCTGCGCGTGGATGCCGGCGGCTGGTCGCTGGATACGCTCGCGCGCGAATGATGGATCGCGGGGTGCCAACCAAGGTTGGCATCTACCAGGGCAGGTGAACGCACCCAGGTAGACGCCGACCTCGGTCGGCGGTTGGCC
Organism: Stenotrophomonas sp. STK17_22; assembly: GCF_051983905.1. NCBI lineage: Bacteria > Pseudomonadati > Pseudomonadota > Gammaproteobacteria > Lysobacterales > Lysobacteraceae > Stenotrophomonas > Stenotrophomonas sp. STK17_22. The sequence continues at coordinate 943,536 of NZ_CP197010.1, read as the reverse complement.
TCAGCGGAAGGCCGCGATGGTGGCCTTGGTATTGACCAGCACGCGCTGGTTGTCGGCGGTGCTGGCATTGCCCATCGGGATGCCGTTGTAGTTGATGTTCGGGTTGGACCAGTAGTTCAGGCGCGGGCAGCCGGCCGAGCAGTCATAAGCCATGATCGTGCGCCAGCGCGAACCGGAGGACGGCTCGTAGCGATAACCGTGCCCATAGGCATAGGGCGACGTGCTGGGATCACTGGCGATATCGTGCCGCGCACTCTGCAGGTGGCCGATCTCATGCGCGAAGGAGTAATAGCCGGTCGCGCAATCCCAGTACACCGCCGCGAACGCCGTCGATGCCGTCGAACCGATGCCCGAGGCCAACCCGCAGTAGCTCGTGTTGTTGATCAGCAGCACGCCGACATCGGCCGCAGTGTTGTTGCGGCTGGTGTGGATGCTGTCCATGTAGCCGTCGCTGGTGTTGCGGAAGCGGGTCAGGTCGGTGGTGAAGTTGCCGGATTCGGTGTAGCTGGTGGTTTCATAGCCGGCCAGCTGCAGGGTGATGCCCACGTTGCTGTTGACGTAGCCCTGGTTGGATTCGGCTACCGCCAGCTGCACCAGCGACTGCATGTTGCCGCCATAGGCCGTTACCGCTGCATTGGTTGCCACCACCAGCACGCGGATGGTGGCCGGGGTACCGGACGAGGCCTGCGCGATGCCGATGCGGTCATTGTTGCCCATCGGGATTTTCGGCAGCTGGTTGTAGTCGGCCGGATGGTCGGCCGGCATCCGCGACTCATCCACTTCCACCAGTACATGGCGGTTGCCCAGTGGGCGCAGGCGATACAGCTTGCCGTCCTTGCGGATCGAACCGGTGAGGGTGTTGCCCGAACGCACCAGGATCACTGAATTACCAGGATCATCCTGGCCATTCGAAGTGGCGGCAGTCAGCCGATCGGACGGCGAGCGCAACTGGCCGTACCAGATGCTGCCGCCATCGGGCAGGGCTTCCACCTTGCTGCGCACCGCCTGCACACGCTGGCCAAGCAGTTCGAACTCCAGCTGCGGCTGCGCAGTGGCAGCAGCGTCGACACGCACTTCCTGTACCGTCGCGGTGGACGGGGTGGCCAGCAGCTTGCCCAGCGCGGGCTCACTGTTTGCCGATGCGCGGCTGATGACCGTCACCGGCTCGAACAACGGTGCCGCATGCGCGGCCGCTGCCACCGACAAACCCAACACCAGGCCACCTGCCGCTTTGCCAATCGATCTGGACAACATTGCGTCGCTCCTTGAATGATGTGAACAGCGTTGATGCAGCACGCCCGGGTCTACCGGGTTTGGCCATCTGGCCTGCGCGGGTCGTGTGAATTCAATAGAAGATGGGAATGAAAATCAGGAACTGTGATCGACCGCATCTGCGTTAAGTAAGGTCAAAAGCGTCACTACACTTCGCCAATACACCGCTTTCGCGCTACCGTGACGCAGCCACGACGGGGAATGCACATGGCACCATCTCAGGACACGGACGAAGATGTCGGCTTGCTGCGGATCGGCCTGTTCTTCGATGGCACCCGCAACAACGCACACAACCTGGCACGCGGTCGCCCACAGGTTCCGCAGCCACGCCCGGCGCAGCTGCGCGCGGATGATGATTCGACCTACCAGAGCCGGCTGACCAGCAGCTACGACAACGGCCTGACCAACATCGCGCGCCTGCAGCAGCTGTATCCGGACAGCCGCCGCGATGCGATGGCCGCGCCTTCGCTGTCGATCTATGTCGAGGGCGTGGGGACCCGCGATGATGCCGATGACGACCTGATCGGACTGGCCTTCGGCATCGGTGCCAGTGGCGTTCGCGCGAAAGTGCAGCGCGCGCTGCAGGTGCTGCTGCCGGCGGCACTGGCCGAGCTGTCCGCGCGCTGGCAGCGACCGCTGCGTGGCGTGCAGCTGGATCTGTTCGGCTATTCGCGCGGTGCTGCCGCGGCACGTGATATCGCAAACCAGCTGCAGGCCTGGGACAGCGCGCGCTGGCGCCAGCTACTGCAGGGCGCCGGCCTGCCCTGCACTGCGGACTTCGCCGCCGTCACGCCGGTGCTGCGCTTCATCGGACTGTTCGACACCGTGGTTGCAGTCAATGGTGGCCGCGCCGATGAGCGGCCGCAGCTGGCCCTGCACAGCGGCATCGCCGGTCGCGTCGTGCAGCTCACTGCACGCGATGAACATCGCCAGCACTATCCGTTGACCAGCGTGGCACCGCCGTTTGCCGAGATCGCCCTACCCGGCGTACACGCGAATATCGGCGGTGGCTACAACCAGCTGGAAGAAGGTCCCAAGCTGCTCAGCCGCCCGCGCCGGCAACAATTGCGCCGCCCCGCGGTTGCCGACTACCAGGTCCCTCCACTGGCGTTGCTGCGGGCCACCACGGTCTACGCCGAAACGCAGGCCGACGCCGAACGCTGGCGGCAGCAGCTGGGCGTGGGTGAAAAGGAGATCTGGGTGGATGTCTGGCACCAGTGGCAGCAGCAGCGTCGCGCCGGCAGCCGCAGCGTGCTGTTGTCGCCGGTGCTGTATGTGACCGCCGCGGTGGTGCTGCGTCGGCGCATCGACTGGCGTTACCAGCTGATCGCACTGCAGGTGATGCAGCAGCAGGCCATCGATGCTGGCGTGCAATGGACCGCCAATGCCGCTGGAGTTCCCGGCTGGGAGCTGCCGTCCGCCCTGCAGCCGATTGCACGCCGACTGGTGGCCGGACAGCCGCTGACGCAGACACAGGAGGCGCTGCTGCGACGGCGTTACCTGATGCAGTCGGCGCACTGGAACTTCGATGCACTGGGCGACACCGCACTGACCTACACCGCCGATGCCGGCGTCAGCGAACTGCCGTACCGGCCGGGTCCCGGCCTGTTCTACATCAACCGGCCAACGGTGGATGGCAAGCGCGTGGTGTTGCCGAACGCATGAAAAAAGGGACGGAGGGGATTAAGTCGTTTGTGCCACAAACGACTTAATCCCCTCCGTCCCCTTTTCTTCAACCGGCCTGTTCAATCAGGTTGGCCAACTCATCCGCATCGAACCCGGCCAGCAGGCGCGCTTCGATGTTGAATGGCCCATGCAGGTAGCCGCCGGCGTACTCCACCAGCAGTTCCTTGAAGCGCGCACGCGGCTCGACAGCGGCGCGGTCGCAGTACCAGCGATACCAGCGCGAACCGGCAGCGACGTGCGCCACTTCCTCGCGCAGGATCACTTCCAGCACATCGGCGGTTTCGCCATCGCCGACATTGCGCAGCTTCCCGATCATGCCGGGCGTTACGTCCAGGCCGCGCGCTTCCAGCACGCGCGGCACCAGCGCCATGCGTGCCAGGCCGTCATGGGCGGTCTTTTCGCACATTTCCCACAGGCCGTTGTGCGCTGGGAAATCGGCATAGTCGTGACCATGCACCTGCAGGCGTTCGCGCAGCAGCATGAAGTGCCGCGATTCGTCGTCGGCACAGCTGACCCAGTCGGCATGAAACGCCGGCGGCAGGCCACGGAAGCGGTATACCGCATCCCAGGCCAGGTCGATCGCGTTGAGTTCGATATGGGCGATGGCGTGGATGAAGGCGGCACGCCCTTCCACACCGCCCAGTCCACGCCGCGGCACTTCACGCGGATGCACCAGCACCAGCTGCGCCGGCCGGCCGGGCATGCGGATCGGCTCCGGCGGCGGTGCATCGGCCGCCACCTTCAGGCGGCCAGCACGGAACGCGGCGGCATAGGCCTGGGTCAGCGCCACCTTGCGCAGCGGGTCGGCTTCGGCCAGGCACTGCTGCGCAGCGCGCAGCAGGTCGCCACCAACGTCGGGTACATCGACCACGCCTGGACCTCAGGCGCGGCGCTTGTGCTTGGCGTCGTCCGAACGCAGTTGCTGGATGCGCTCGAAATAGCCCGGCTCGATACCCGTCGGGTAGTGTCCGTTGAAGCAGGACGAATCGAAGTTGCGCAGCGCCGGATTGCCCTCGCTCACCGCCGCTTCCATGTCTTCCAGGTCCTGGTAGATCAGCCAGTCACAGCCCAGGTGGGCTTCGATCTCTTCCACGGTACGGTTGTGCGCGACCAGCTCTTCGGCCGCCGGCATGTCGATGCCGTAGATGTTCGGGTAGCGCACCGGCGGTGCCGCGCTGGCCAGGTAGACCTTGCGCGCGCCCGCATCACGGGCCATCTGCACGATCTGCTGGCTGGTGGTGCCGCGCACGATCGAATCGTCCACCAGCAGCACCACGCGGTTGCGGAACTCCAGGTGGATCGGGTTGAGCTTGCGGCGCACCGACTTCACGCGTTCGCCCTGGCCCGGCATGATGAAGGTGCGGCCGATGTAGCGGTTCTTGATGAAGCCTTCGCGGTACTTCACCCCGAGCACGTTGGAGATCTCCAGCGCGGCATCGCGCGAGGTATCCGGGATCGGGATGATGGTGTCGATGTCGTGGTCCGGGCGCAGGCGCAGGATCTTCTCGCCCAGCTTGATGCCCATGCGCATGCGCGCCTTGTGTACCGAGACGTTGTCGATCATCGAATCCGGGCGCGCGAAGTACACGTATTCGAAGATGCACGGGGTGTGCTCGGCCGGCTCGGCGCAGATCTCCGAGAACAGCTCGCCACGCGCGGTGATCACCAGCGCTTCGCCCGGCTGCACGTCGCGCACGCGCTGGAAGCCCAGCACGTCCAGCGCGGCCGACTCGGAGGCGACGATGTACTCGTCACCTTCGGCGTGGCTGCGCTTGCCCAGTACCAGCGGCCGGATGCCATGCGGGTCGCGGAAGGCGACCAGGCCCAGGCCGAGCACCACGCTGACCACCGCATAGCCGCCCTTGCAGCGGCGGTGCACGCCGGCCACCGCGCGGATCGCGGCTTCCGGGCTGAGCTGGCGCTGCTGCTCCAGTTCATAGGCGAACACGTTCAGCAGCACTTCGCTGTCCGAATCGGTGTTGACGTTGCGGCGGTCCTGTTCGAACACCTGCTGGCGCAGCGCTTCGGTGTTGATCAGGTTGCCGTTGTGGGCCAGCGCGATGCCGTACGGCGAATTGACGTAGAACGGCTGTGCCTCGTCCATGCCTTCCGAACCGGCGGTCGGGTAGCGCACATGGGCGATGCCGACGCTGCCTTCCAGGGTGGACATGGTGCGGGCATCGAACACATCGCGGACCAGGCCGGTGGCCTTCTGCACGCGCAGGCGGCTGCCGCTGGCGGTGGCGATGCCCGCCGCATCCTGGCCACGGTGCTGGAGAACGGTCAAGCCGTCATACAACTGCCCGGCGACGTTCTGGTTGCCGACGATTCCGACGATGCCACACATGGTGCGAGGTCTCCGCTGGGCTGTGCCCAGTTACAAGGAAGGTGGCCGTACCTGGCCGCGGTGGTCGCCGCGCGCGCGGTCGACGTTGGCCGGATCGCCCGGCTCGATACTGTCCGGCAGTGCAGGAGCGTCCGGGCGCACTTCGGCCGGATCGTAGGAATCGCCCTGTTCCGCTTTCGCAGGCCGCAGCCATCCGCTGCCTGCCACTACCTGGTTGAGGATGCCATTATCGCCTGCCGCGCCCGGCTTTCCCAACCCGGCGCCTGCGTTCTTGCCCAACTCCATCAATGCAGATGGGGACAGCGCGTCGGTCGGCAAGGCCTTGGGCAGCAGATCGGCCCCGGGAACCTCCCAGTGCGGCAGTTTGCTGTTCATCCAGGCCACGGTCGGGTTCAGCAACGGACGCACCGCCGAGCGCTGCCAGGAGGGTTCGGCGGTCAGCGGGGTGAAGCTGCCCAGCAGCAGCAGGACCGCGGCGATCAGGCCGCCTCGCACCGCGCCCAGCACCCCGCCCAGCAGGCGGTCCAGGCTGGTCAGCATGCTGCGGTGGACCAGGGCTTTGATGACCATGCCGATGACCGCGACCACGATCATCACGCCGATGCCGACCCCCAGGTAGCCACCGACGAAGTGTTCGCCACCGGGGGCCGCCGGAGCGGCCCACCAATGGGCGGCATCATTGCCGAAGGCGAAGGCCGCCCACGCGGCCAGCAGCCACGACAGGGTGCCGATGACGATTCCGACGAAGCCGCGCAGCATCCCCAGCAGGGTCGAGGCGGCGATCACGATCAGCAGCACCACGTCGATCATGGCGCCCCGCTCCTTCGGCGGCGCTGGCAACGGGGCTGCGCGTGGGTCATGGGTGCGGTCGGACCATGCCGGCCACGCCGACCTTGGCGGCGACCTGCGCCTTCAGCTGCTCGGCGTCAGCGCGGTTGGCCACCGGCCCGACGCGGACGCGATGCAGGGTGCCCTTGTCCGTGCGCACCTGCTCGACGAAAGCGCTGAAACCAGCGGCACGAACCTTGTCGCGCAGGGCATTGGCATCGTTGGCCTGACCGAACGCGCCCAGCTGCACGGCAAAGCCGACGCCGCTGGCAGCCTGTGCTGCCGGTGTGGTCGGCACCGTCGCCGGCTTGCTGGCGGTGGCCTCCGGCTTCGGTTCGGGCTTCGGCGCCGGCTTCGGCGGTTCCGGCTTGGCGGCCGGCGGCGCGGTCGCCGTTGGCGTGCTCGGCGGCAGGCTTTCGCTGCGGACCGGGTTGCCGCTGGCCGAGGGCGCAACAGCTGCGGACGGGGTGCTGGCGCTCGGCGCAGCCGGTGCCGGGGTGGCCGCAACCGGGGCACTGCTGCCGGCCGCCGCGTCCAGGGTGATCACTTCGGCCTTCACATCCGCACGGATCTTCACCGCCTGCAGGCGGGCCGCTTCGGCCTGGGCACGGTCGGCGTAAGGTCCAACGCGAACGCGCCATGCCTGGCGGCCGTTGATGGTGGCCGTTTCAGCGAAGCCCGGCAGCTGCGAGCGCTTCAGGTAGGCGATCACCGCATCGGCGTCGGCCTTGCTGCCGTAGGCACCGAAGGTGACCGCATAGTTGCCGGCGGCGACTGCCGGCGAGGTGTCCACGGTCGGCGGCGTAGCCGGCGTGGCAGCCTCCTGCAGCGGCTTGGCCTGCCCGGTCTGCAGGCCGGTGGCACCACCGGCCGGGGCGACCAGAGGCAGCTCACGGGTTTCGAACTGGCCATCGGCCGGCGCATCCGGCGCGGCGATCGGCACATTGGCGACACCGCTGTCAGGTGCGGGTCCCTTGACCAGCATCGGCAGGAAAATCACGGCCAGTGCCACCAGCACGATGGCACCAATCAGACGCTGTTTCAGAGGCGTATCCACGTGAGGCAGGCAACTGTCCGGAGATTGCCGTCGATTATACGGGTGCCGGACCGGCCGGCGTCGGCGTTGGCTGAACGCGGATCAGGCGTCGCCCTGCAGCCACTGCAGGGCCGCAGCGGCGGTATGGAAGGAGCCGAACACCAGCACCCGGTCACCCCGCTCAGCCTGGGCCAGCACCTGCGCCAGGGCCTGTTCGACGCTATCGGCCAGCGGTGCCTTGGCCGCCACCGTACCGCTCAAGCGTGCCTGCAGCTGAGCGGCGCTCTGCCCACGCGGACCGTCCAGCCCGGCCAGGGTCCACTCGCCCACCACGTCCTGCAGGGCCTGCACCACACCCGCCGCGTCCTTGTCCTGCAACGCGGCGTACACCGCCAGGGTGCGGCCGGCTGACACTTCGGCCTTCAGCGCACGCGCCAGCTGGCCCGCCGCCTGTGGGTTGTGGCCCACGTCCACGCGGATCTGCACGCCGTCGCGCTCGAATGCCTGCATGCGGCCGGAGATTCGCGCTGCTGCGATACCCGCGGCCCACGCCGCACGCGGCACCGGCTTGTCCAGCGCGCGCAGGGCGGCGATGGCAGCACCGGCATTGGCCAGCTGGATCGGGCCGGCCAGCGCCGGGGTCGGCAGCTCCATGCGCAGGCCGACGTCGCGCCAGCGCCAGCGCTGGGCGTCGATCGGCTCGTAGAAGTAATCGCTGCCGCCGCGGATCGCGTTGGCACCGACCAGATAGGCACGCGCCAGCACGCTGGACGGCGGATCGGTCTCGCCCAGGATCACCGGCTTCCAGCCACGGATGATGCCGGCCTTCTCGGCGCCGATCGCTTCGCGGTCCTCGCCCAGCCACTCGGCATGGTCGATGTCCACGGTGGTGATCACCGATACATCGGCGTCGACGATGTTGACCGCATCCAGGCGGCCGCCCAGGCCCACTTCCAGCACCGCCAGGTCCAGCCCGGCGTCGGCGAACAGCTGCAAAGCAGCGAGCGTGCCGTACTCGAAATAGGTCAGCGTGGTGTCGCCGCGTGCCGCTTCGACGGCATTGAACGCAGCAACCAGCGCCGCATCGTCCACGTCCTGCCCGTCGATGCGCACGCGCTCGTTGTAGCGCAGCAGGTGCGGCGAGGTGTAGGCACCCACCTTCCAACCGGCAGCACGGCCGATGGCCTCGATGAAGGCCACGGTGGAGCCTTTGCCGTTGGTGCCACCGACCACGATGGTGCGCCCGGCCGGCGCGCCAAGACCCATCGCCGTGGCCACAGCGCGCACGCGTTCCAGGCCCATGTCGATGGTCGCCGGGTGCTGGCGTTCAATGTAATCCAGCCAATCGGCCAGGGTGGTCGGGGTGTTCGTCACGGCAGTGCTTCCAGCAGGTACAGGTGGTTCGGTGTGGCGGGTCAGAGTGCGCGGTGCTTGGCTTCGCCGAAGAACGGCGTGTGGTGGGCGCAGTCGTTCAGGCGCACCACTTCCAGGCTGTCCAGGTCGGCGCCTTCGAGCAGGTTGAGCGTGGTCGGTGCCTGGCGGAAGGTCCACAGGCGGGAAATCGGCAGGCCCAGCACCTTGCACAGGATCACGCGGTTGACCGCATCGTGCGCAACCACCAGCAGGGTGTCGTGCTCGCCGAGGCCTTCGGTGGCACGGGCCAGACCACGCCAGCTGCGTTCCAGCACCAGCCGCAGCGATTCGCCACCGGGCATCAGCACGGTATCGGGCTCCTCGCGCCAGGCCTGCAGGCGCGACGGATCCTTTTCGTTGATCTCGCTGGCGAGCAGGCCTTCCCACTCACCGTGGGCGATTTCCTGCAGCTCCGGCTCGGTCAGCAGCATGTCGGCACGCGCGGCGCCAAGCGCCAGCTGCGCGGTGCGCTGCGCGCGCGACAGCGGCGAGGCGACGGCACGGGTGATGTCCACCGAGGCCAGGCGGGCACCCAATGCCTGGGCCTGGGCTTCACCGATCGGCGAAAGCGGAATATCGATCTGGCCCTGGTAGCGGCCTTCGGCGTTCCACGGCGTTTCGCCGTGGCGGGCAAGCAGGATGCGCATGCGTGCAAGGGGTCCTGGGGGGAGGAGGTTTCCGCGTTTCGTTCACATCCTGTGAAGTACGCGGAACAGGGATGATACCTGTTCGGCGCACCCGGCCGGGCCGGGCATGAAAAAACCCCGCGACGTGGGTCGCGGGGTTTCGGAAACTCCGACTATCTGGTCGAGGTTGCCGGCCAGCGGCCGGCACTACCATCGGTACAGGCGGTAGATCCACGCCATGCGTGGATGGACAGCCCCGAACCGCGAACCTTACTTGACCAGGTTCAGTTCCTTCAGCAGCTGCGGCGCCGGCGCCACTTCCTGCATGATCCACTGCATGTAGCGGCTGTCGACGGCGATCATGCGGGTCATCACCGGGTCGAACACCCAGTTGGAGCTGACCGATTCCCAGTTGCCATCGAAGGCCAGGCCGACCAGCTTGCCGTTGGCGTCCAGCACCGGCGAACCCGAGTTGCCACCGGTGATGTCCAGGTTGGACAGGAAGTTCACCGGCACCGAACCAATGCGCTTGTCTTCCAGGCCGCCGTAACGCTTGGCCTTGACTGCATCAAGCAGCGCCTTCGGCGAATCGAACGGATCCTCACCGGTTTCCTTCGCCGCCACGCCTTCCAGGGTGGTGAACGGGGTGTACTTTACGCCGTCCTTGCCATAGCCCATGACGTTGCCGAAGGTGATGCGCAGCGACAGGTTGGCGTCCGGGTAGACGAACTCACCCTGGCTCTTCTTGTAGTCGGCCACGGCCTGCAGGTACAGCGGGCGCGCGGTCAGCGATTCGCCTTCGCGGATCTTCTTCTGCTCTTCCTGCTTCAGCAGCGCCGGCATGACGGCCACGGCGTACTGGATGGCCGGATCGTTGCTGGCCTCAAACGCGGCGCGGTCGGCCTTGAACCATTTCAGGCGTGCGTCCAGGCTGCCCAGCTCGGTGCCCGACAGCTTGCCCACCAGCGACTTGACCGCAGCGGCATCGCTGCCGGCCAGCCACTTGTTCAGCACTTCGTTGTCGCGCTGCGCGGCCGGCAGGGCCACGTACTGGTCCAGCCAGTAGGTCTGCAGCTGCTGGTCCATCTTTGCCACGTAGCGACGGTCCATCTGCTTCAGGCCACCTTCGATGGTGGTCAGGTCGCGTTCCTGGTAACCGGCTTCGCGCTCGGCATCCGGCTTGCTGCGCTCGATCGACAGGCGGTACAGGGTGATCGCTGCGCCAACGGCCGAGGTGTTGTTGAACTGGCCGACGAACAGGTCGCGTTCGCGGGTCGACTTGCTGGTATCCAGATGCTTGAGCAGCTGCGCGTGGGCGGCCAGGGCCGGCTTGCCGGCAGCACCCTGCTTCTTCAGCCAGGCCAGCACGGCGGCTTCTTCAGCCTGCTTCTGGCCGGCGGCGTCGATGCGCTTGAAGCCTTCCAGCTGGCCCAGGTAGTTCTTGGCCACGTTGTTCATGCTGGCGGCGGTCGCTGCGTACTTCACCTTGACGTCGGCGTCGGCCTTGCCGGCGTCGGCGATCATTTTCAGCACTGCGTTGTAGTGCTTGGCGATGGTCGGGTAGGTGAAGCTGGCGGTTTCGTTGAACTCACCGGCCAGTGCATAGCGGTTGGTGCGGCCCGGGTAGCCGGCCACCATCACGAAGTCGTCGGCGCCCAGCGGCTGGTCGGCGAACTTCAGGAAGTGCTTGGGCTGGTACGGCACGTTGTCGGCGGCGAAGGCGGCCGGCTTGCCGTCCTTGCCCACATAGGCGCGGTAGAACGAGAAGTCGCCGGTGTGGCGCGGCCACATCCAGTTGTCGACGTCGCCACCGAACTTGCCGACGCTGCCCGGGGGCGCGTAGACCAGGCGCACATCCTTGATTTCCATGTTGCGGAACAGGCGGTAGGTGTTGCCGCCGGAGAAGCTGTACAGGCGGCAGCGGAAGCCGGCATCGGCCTCACAGGCGGCGACCTGGGCCTTGTCGAAGGCGTCCAGCGCGCGGCTGCGGGCCAGCGGGTCGTTGCCGGCGGCAGCGATGGCGGCCTTGGCCTGGGTGGTGACGTCGGTGATCTGGTCGAGCACGAACACGCGGGCGTTCGGGCCGGCGCTCAGTTCGTCCTTCAGGGTCGGCGCGTTGAAGCCGTCCTTGATCAGGTTCTTCTGCGCGGTCGAATTCAGCTGGATGGCGCCATAAGCGCAGTGGTGATTGGTGACCACCAGGCCCTGCGGCGAGACGAAGCTGGCGGTGCAGCCGCCGAGGGCAACGACGGCGCCCATCGGGTCGCCGGTCAGGTTGGCCAGCTGTTCCGGGGACAGCTTCAGGCCGGCCTTCTGCAGCGGGCCGGCGATTTCCGGCAGCTGCTGCGGCACCCACATGCCTTCAGCGGCATGGGCGACCTGGGCCAGCCCGAGGCTGGCGACGATGGAGAATGCAAGCAGGTTCGAGCGCATGGAGCGGCCCCTGGTAGTGGAACCTTCGATTGTAGCCCGCCGCCCTGCCCCGGCCCGAACCCCGGAAGTCATGGGCCTGCTTCTTGCTCTGCCACGCGCACGTGGGCCGCGCACACGGAAATCGTCCAGAGGGGGCGTGGTCACCCTCCCCCGAACCAGGGAGGCGCTGCTGTTCGCAGCACGTTCGAAACGCCCGCCGGCGCACGCCTTTCGTTCCGCCACTGCACCCGCAGCGCAACATGGGAAATCCGCGCGGCACCCTATAATCCGCGCTTTCCCCCTGATGAGTTCCACCCCGATGGCGCAGCAAACGATGAAGGCCCTGGTCAAGCGCGAAGCGGCCAAGGGCATCTGGCTGGAAGAAGTTCCGGTTCCGACCCCGGGCCCGAACGAGGTCCTGATCAAGCTCGAGAAGACCGCGATCTGCGGCACCGACCTGCACATCTACCTGTGGGACGAGTGGAGCCAGCGCACCATCAAGCCGGGCCTGACCATCGGCCACGAATTCGTGGGTCGCGTCGCCGCACTCGGCTCGGCCGTGACCGGCTATGAAATCGGCCAGCGCGTCTCGGCCGAAGGCCACATCGTCTGCGGCCACTGCCGCAACTGCCGTGGCGGCCGCCCGCACCTGTGCCCGAACACCGTCGGCATCGGCGTCAACGTCAACGGCGCCTTCGCCGAGTACATGGTGATGCCGGCCAGCAACCTGTGGCCGATCCCGGACCAGATTCCGTCCGAGCTGGCCGCGTTCTTCGATCCGTACGGCAACGCCGCGCATTGCGCGCTGGAGTTCAACGTGATCGGTGAAGACGTTCTGATCACCGGTGCCGGCCCGATCGGCATCATCGCCGCCGGCATCTGCAAGCACATCGGTGCACGCAACGTGGTGGTGACCGACGTCAACGACTTCCGCCTGAAGCTGGCCGCCGACATGGGTGCCACCCGCGTGGTCAACGTGGCCAACCAGTCGCTGAAGGACGTGATGAAGGAACTGCACATGGAGGGCTTCGACGTGGGCCTGGAAATGAGCGGCAACCCGCGCGCGTTCAACGACATGCTCGACTGCATGTACCACGGCGGCAAGATCGCCATGCTCGGCATCATGCCCAAGGGCGCCGGCTGCGACTGGGACAAGATCATCTTCAAGGGCCTGACCGTGCAGGGCATCTACGGCCGCAAGATGTACGAGACCTGGTACAAGATGACCCAGCTGGTGCTGTCCGGCTTCCCGCTCGGCAAGGTGATGACCCACCAGCTGCCGATCGACGACTTCCAGAAGGGCTTCGACCTGATGGAAGAAGGCAAGGCCGGCAAGGTCGTGTTGAGCTGGAATTGACCCTTCGCCGCGCGCGATGGGTGGGTGCCGAGCTTGCTCGGCACACCTTGAAATTGAAAAAGGCGCCCGATGGGCGCCTTTTTCTTTGCCATCCCGACGTTGCCGGCCAGCGGCCGGCACTACCGGTAACGCCTGCGGCGTTACTTGCCGATGGCCACGCTCAGCATCACGCGGCTGTGGGCCAGCTTGCCGGAGTTGTCGCGGCCGTTGCCGTCGGTGCCGTAGTAACCCAGGCCGACCTTGGCCATCCCGAACTGGCGCTCAACGCCGACATTCCGGTCGGTGTAATCCTTGGCGATGCCGTCTTCAAACGTGCTGCGGCCGACATTGGCATTCAGGGTGAAGTCCTTCGGCAGGCCCCAGCTGCCGCCCAGGCCGAAGTACCAGCCATCGGTGCTGCTGTTCCATACATCGTTGGTGTAGGCCACCGTCAGCTTGTAGGTGTCATCCAGCGTGGTGGTGGTGATCAGCTCGTTGTAGTTCTGGTGGCTGGACTTCAGGTAGGTGTAGCGGTTCAGCAGCACGTCGACGTTGACGCGCTCGGTGACGTCCACGCCGTAGCCGATCAGGTAGTCGACCTCGGTCTTCGGATCACCTGCACCGAAGTCCACGCCCGAACCCCACACGCCGGCATACAGGCCAACCGGGCTGGTGTAGGTGAAACCGGCCTGCAGGGTCGGATCCTCGTCGGTCTGCGACACACCACGGAACAGGTAATCGGAAACAGCGGTGACGTTCCAGCTGTACGGCGATTCGTTTTCCTGGGCGCTGGCGGCGAACGGGGCGGCCAGGGTCAGGGCAGCGGCAATGGCGAGGCAGGCACGGGCGTGCTTCATGAGCGTCTCCGGTGGGGGCGGTGGCGTGGAAGGCGGGAGCGGGCGTAGCGGCCGGAGCGGGACAGCTCCGGTTCACGAATTTTTAACCAGTTTGCTATTGCGATGCAACATGTGCCGGCCGTGGCGATGCCCCATCCGGGCCGGTCGGCAAGCGGCGATGCCCGGTAGAATCAGCGGTTTCCCCGTTCAGAGCCGTGCCCACGCCATGACCGACGCCTCCTCCGCCCTGACCCGCCACTACGCCGAGGAACTGGACGCCATCCGCGCCCAGGGCCTGTTCAAGTCCGAGCGGATCATCACCAGCCCGCAGTCGGCCGAGATCACCCTCGAGGACGGCCGCAAGGTGCTGAACTTCTGTGCCAACAACTACCTGGGCCTGGCCGACCATCCGGACCTGATCCAGGCCGCCAAGGATGCGCTGGATACCCACGGCTTCGGCATGGCCTCGGTGCGCTTCATCTGCGGCACCCAGGACCTGCACAAGCAGCTGGAGAAGCAGATCGCCGACTTCTTCGGCAAGCAGGACACCATCCTGTACGCGGCCTGCTTCGATGCCAACGGCGGCCTGTTCGAGCCGCTGCTCGGCGAGAACGACGCGATCATTTCCGATGCGCTGAACCACGCCTCGATCATTGATGGCGTACGCCTGTGCAAGGCGAAGCGCTTCCGCTATGCCAACTGCGACATGGCCGACCTGGAAGCCCAGCTGCAGGCCGCCGACGCCGCCGGCTGCAAGACCAAGCTGATCACCACCGACGGCGTGTTCTCGATGGACGGCTTCATTGCGCCGCTGGACGAGATCACCGCGCTGGCGAAGAAGTACAACGCGCTGGTGCACATCGACGAATGCCACGCTACCGGCTTCCTCGGTGCCACCGGCCGCGGCTCGGCCGAAGTGAAGGGCGTGCTGGAAAAGATCGACATCATCACCGGCACCCTGGGCAAGGCCATGGGTGGTGCACTGGGCGGCTTCACCTGCGCCAGCGCCGAGGTGATCGAGCTGCTTCGCCAGCGTTCGCGCCCGTACCTGTTCTCCAACTCGCTGCCGCCGCATGTGGTGGCCGCCGGCATCAAAGCGTTCGAGATGCTGGCCGCCGCTGACGATCTGCGCGACACCCTGGTGGAAAACACCCGCTACTTCCGCGAAAAGATGGTCGCCGCCGGTTTCGACGTGAAGCCGGGCGTACACCCGATCAGCCCGGTGATGCTGTACGACGCACCGCTGGCGCAGAAGTTCGCCGAGCGCCTGCTGGAAGAAGGCATCTACGCGATCGGCTTCTTCTTCCCGGTGGTGCCCAAGGGCCAGGCGCGCATCCGCACCCAGATCAGCGCCGCGCACAGTCGCGAGCATCTGGACCGCGCAATCGATGCGTTCACCCGCATCGGTGTCGAGCTGGGCGTGATCAAGGGTTGATCCCCACCGGCCAAAGCGTGCCGACCAAGGTCGGCACCTACCAGGCGTGAGGGCGTGCCGACCGAGGTCGGCACCTTCCCGGCATCACTTCTTTTTCTTCTTGCCCTTCGGCTCGTCCTTGCTGGCCACCACCACCGGCTTGGCGGCAGCATCCTGGCCGTTGCCCTTGGCAACGCGGATGCCGTTGGCCTTCATCCAGGCGTCGAACTCGTCGGCGGTCATCTTCTTGTCGCCGTTGCTCATCAGGAAGCGGTAGCTGCCGCGACCATCCAGCTCCGGGGTCTTCACTTCCACCACCGGGGTCTCGGCCGGCATTTCCGCCTTGGCCACCTTCTTGTGGCCACCACAGGCGGTCAGCAGCACCATCGGCAGCAGCAGGCCTGCGCAGCGCAGGGTTTGGTTGAGGGTCGGGTGGTACATGGCAGGCTCCGTTCGGGAAATTCAGCAGCCAGACGCCCCCTACGCCTGGAACGGTGGCCGGCAACGGCCGGCCGCGGGCGATGATCAGCCCGGTGCAGCGGCCCCCAGCCGCTGCTGGTCACTGACCTCCAGCACCCGCCACTGGCCCTTGCCGAGATCGCCGAGCTGCAGCCCGCCGATCGCAACCCGGACCAGGCGCAGCACCTGCAGGTCGAAGGCCGCCAACAGGCGGCGGATGTGGCGGTTGCGGCCCTCGTCGAGGACCACCTCCAGCCACGCGGTCTTATCGCCGCTGCGCAGCACGCGCACAGCCTGGGCGACGAGGAACTCGCCCTCGTCTTCGACACCGGCGCGCAGCGCGGCCAGGGTGTCCTCATCGGGCAGACGATCCACCTGCACGTGATAGGTCTTCTGCGGGCCGGTCTCTGGATCGGTCAGGCGCGCGGCCCACTGCGGATCGTTGCTGAACAGCAACAACCCTTCACTGGCCTTGTCCAGGCGCCCGACCGGCGCGATCCACGGCAGGCCGGCACCATCGAAGCAGCGGTACACGGTGTCGCGGCCACGTTCGTCCTGCGCGGTGGTCACCACCCCACGCGGTTTGTTGAGCATCAGGTACAGGCGCTGCGGCGCGCCCATCGGCTGGCCATCGACCTCGATCGGCGGCGCCGGCTGCCCAATCGGGAATTCGGGATCCCGCACGATGCGGCCGGAGACGCGCACGCGGCCATCGGCGATCCAGCGCGCGGCCTCGCTGCGCGAACACACGCCGGCCTTGGACAGCACGCGCGCCAGACCATGACGGACACCGGCGGCTGTGGCAGCGGGAGTCGCACGCCCACGCGGTGCGTGGGAGCGGGCGGCGGGGGCGGCAGGTGGGCGGCGCGTGCGCAAGCCTCTGCTCCCCGCGGTGCTTACTTCTTGTCGACCGGCTTGGTCTCAGCCGGTGCTTCGGCCGGGGCCGGAATGGCGGCCGGAGCCGGACGCGCCTTGACCACACGCACGCCACGCGCCTTCATCCAGGCGTCGAACTCTTCGGCGGTCATGCGCTTGCCGTTCTGGCTCATGTCGAAGCGCCAGGGCGTGTTGTCGAATTCGGTCTGCGGCTTGTAGGCCGCCGGATCGTTCGGCTTCACTGCAGGGGCGCTCGGAATGGCCTTGGCGATGTTCTGGCAGCCATCGATGCGCAGGCGCTGCAGCACCTGGTCCAGCGACTGCGACGGATCGTAGTTGCTGCTCAGCACGCCGGCCGGCATGCCCAGCTGGTTGCCACGGATGTAGAGCTCGTCGGCCACCGGCGCGATGGTCGTGGCCGGCAACGGCAGCGGCGAGGCGCTGGTGTTGACCGAGCAATCGACCGCAGCGTGGGCGGCGGGAACCAGGGCCAGCGCCAGGACGGCGGCCGATGCAGAGCGCAGCATGAAGGGCATCCAGAAAAGGAAGTGACGCGGCGAGTTTAGCAATGCCGCGACAGCTTTCAAGCGCCACTTTCAATGAATACGGCAACCCATTGGTTTTACGGACAAAAACCCGACGAACGGTTACCCCGGACCGGCAGGCACCGGATTCCGGGCCGCAGAAACAACAAGACCCGGCCGAAGCCGGGTCCTGCTGTGTCCTACTGGCAGAGCGTCAGAACTTAGTTCTGGACGTTCAGCTCGGTACGACGGTTCTTGGCGCGACCTTCCGGGTTGTCCGAACCATCCGGGTTGGTGTTCGGAGCAATCGGACGGCTCTCGCCGTAGCCGATCGGGCCGACCAGGCGACCGGCGTCAACGCCGTTCTTGGTCAGGTAGTTGTACACGGCGGTAGCACGACGCTCCGACAGCTTCTGGTTGTAAGCGTCGGTACCCTTCGAGTCGGTGTGACCGGCGACTTCAACGCGCAGATCCGGGTAACGCTTCAGGATCTCGGTGGCTTCGCTCAGGATCGCCACGGCGTCCGGACGCAGGTTCGACTTGTCGAAGTCGAAGTTGACGCCCTTCAGGTCGATGGAGACCGGAACCGGGCAACCGTCCGGACCGATGGTCTGACCCGGCTGCGAGTTCGGGCACTTGTCGTCGCAGTTGTTGACGCCGTCACCGTCGTCATCCAGGTCGGCGCAGCTCGGGGCAACCGGAGCCGGAGCCGGAGCAGCCGCGACCGGAGCCGGGCCCAGCGGGATCACGACGCCGACCGAAGCCAGCACGTCACCGAACCAGTCTTCCTTCGGAGCGGCAACGCTCTGGTCGTCGAAGTCAGCGCGGTAAGCCACTTCGGCGCGGACAGCAACGCGCTTTTCGAAGGTGGTCTGCAGGCCGACGCCCAGCTTGGCGGCAACGTTGCCGTCCTTACGCTGGCGCGGACCGTTGGCATTCAGCGCCGGGTACTCTTCTTCCGACTTCTGGTAGCCCAGGCCACCGACGATGTACGGGTTCCAGCCGCGGCCTTCCTTGATGAAGTGGCGACGCAGGTCCAGCGAGACGCCGTACTGCGACCAGTTCAGGTCCTTGTTCGAATCGAAGTTCGGGTTCTGATAGTTCAGCTCACCGTCCAGCGACCAGTTCGGGCTGATGAACTTGCCCAGGCCCAGGGTCACGAACGGAGCGTCATTGGTCAGACGGTCGCTGTCCTGGAAGTTGAAGCCGGCCGAACCGGTCAGGTACCAGCGGTCATCGAACTCCTGCGCCGAAGCTGCCTGGGCAAAAGCCAGGCCGCCCAGCAGCGCGGCAGTAAGGATCTTCTTGTTCATTGAGTACAGCTCCTATTTCGGGGGTATGAAACCGGTAGAGGCATGGGCCAGCACAAGTGCGTCGATGTACGACAGCCGATTCAGCACGCCACCGCCGCGAACATTATGCTCAGGCGGGTGAAGGCCATGTTAACAGTCCCGTAACATGTGAAGTGTTGCGCCCGACCGTCCGCCGGTCCGACGTTGAAACCCTATACAGGATGATGAAAATCCGCAAGACCCTCACGCTGCAAGGGTTTGACGGGGTTTAGGCGGGGAAAACGACATATTGCGCGGCGCGCTGCATCAAACGGTTCAGCGCGTCTGCGGAAACGTGAGGAACCTTATGATGGAGCCACGAACCCAGCCGGAGCCGTGATGAAAGCCGTCGCCCTGAGTCGTGAATCCGCCCCTGCCCTGTGCGATATCCACCTGCCTCCGCCGCTGCCTCCCCGGGGCCGTGACCTGCTGGTCCGGGTCGAGGCGGTTTCAGTCAACCCCGTCGATGGCAAGCAGCGCGCCAGCACGGATCCGGCCACGCTCCAGGCACCCCGCGTGCTGGGTTGGGACGCTGCCGGCGTGGTCGAGGCAATCGGCGACGAGGCGAGCCTGTTTGCCTCCGGTGACGAGGTTTATTACGCAGGCGATGTCACCCGCCCCGGCTGCAATGCGCAGTACCACTGGGTGGATGAACGCCTGGTCGCGCGCAAGCCAACCACGCTGGATTTCGCTGAAGCCGCAGCGCTGCCGCTGACCACGCTCACCGCCTGGGAGCTGCTGTTCGAGCGCATGCCGCTGCGGCTGGACGATCGCCGCCACGCCGGCCAGCACCTGCTGGTGATCGGCGGTGCGGGCGGGGTCGGCTCGATGGCAATCCAGCTGGCCCGCCATGCGGGTTTCGAGGTGATCGCCACGGCGTCGCGCGAGGCCTCGGCCGACTGGTGCCGGCAGATGGGTGCCCGGCACGTGATCGACCACCGGCAACCACTTCAGGCCCAACTGCAGGCGCTGGGCATCGACACGGTGCAGGTCGCACTCAACCTGGCCGACACCGATCACTACTGGGACGAACTGGGCCTGCTGCTGGCGCCGCAGGGACATGTGGGCCTGATCGTCGAGCCGCGTGGGCCGCTGCGCATCGGCGATCCCTACAAAGCCAAGTGCATCGGCATCCACTGGGAGTTCATGTTCGCGCGCTCGCGCTTTGCCACTGCCGACTGCATCGAGCAGCACCGCATCCTCAGCCGCACGGCCAGCATGATCGATGCCGGCCAGCTGCGCGGCACCCTCAGTGAAAGCCTGGGCCCGATCAATGCGGCAAATCTGGACATCGCGCATCAGCGCCTGGCCAGCGGACGCACGGTGGGCAAGCTGGCGCTGGCAGGCTGGGGCGACTGAGCCAGGCTGGAGCGCCGCTGTAAAGCCGAGCCCATGCCCGGCCGTGCGGTCTGATCGTAGCGCCGAGCGTGCTCGACTGATTCATCAGGAGCAGTCGAGATCCTATGTTCGTGGTCAAGCCTGCTGGAAGCAGGCTTGACCCACCTTCAGCATGGCCGGATCGAAGTCCCGGCCGCTTTTGAAGACACCCCAGGCGATCCTGGCCAGCTTTCTGGCCAGGATGTTGAAGACGGCGGTGCTGGGGTGACCGCGTTTTGACAGCTCGTCGTAGAGCGGTTGCCCCTGGCGACACCGCTTGAGCCCCATGGCGGCCATGTAGAGCATCTGGCGCAGCACTGGCGCGCCCTGTTTGGACAGCCGACGCCGTCCCGTTCTGCCGCCAGACTCGTTGGGCCGGGGATCCAGGCCCGTGCAGGCGATCCACGCGTTGGCGTTGGCCAACGGCCAGCGCGTCATGTAGTAGATCAGGTGAGCGGCGACGGCGGGGCCGATACCAGGGATGGTCAACAGGCGCTTGTAGAGCGTGCCATGCTCTCCATCGCGACCCAAGCGCTGCAGTTCGCTTTCCAGCTCGGACAGCGTCCCAGCCAGAGCGCAGAACAGATCTGACAGCTCCCCGGGGGCACTTTTGCTTACCCCGAAGGATTGCTCCAGGCGCGCGCGTGTCTTTACCAGCGTCTGCCGCTTGCGCAGCAAATCGTGCATCTGCTGCTGCTCATCGGTACGCGGTACGTATTCACGCAGGCGATCGTTCTCCTTCTTCACGTACCGGGCGATCGCTTCGGCGTCCATGGCGTCCGTCTTGCCACGCGAGCCCGTCGCCCGGCCGTAGTGCTTGATCAGACGTGGATTGATCACATAGACAACGTGGCCTGCCTGGCCAGCCATCCGAGCCAACAACTCGTAGTATCGCCCCGTCGCCTCCATGCCAATCCGGCATCGCTGGGGCAAGGTGTTGAGCCACTGGGCTATGCCGGCCCGGGTGTTGGCGATCCTGTCGCCGGCCTTGCGGTCGGCCACTGCCGGTACGAACTCCTTGGAGTCCACGTCCACGCCAATATCGAGAGAATCAGACATTTGTACGGCTCCCAGCTATCTTTAAGGGGCTGGGGTGGTACCGCACCGACGTTAGCTTGCCTACATCGACGATCCCCTTTGGGGGCCGTACGATCCTTTATCGACGTTCGTGTGCGGGATGGGGATCGCTCGACTCGTCTGTCGGCTAGTATCCGCAGATGCATGCTTGACGGTCCCTCCACCCTGGCTCCTACATACCTCGTAGGAGCCGGGAGGAACATACAAGCACGCTCGACGCCACTGTACCGGCGGATTGATCGGCATCTGTATCTATGGAAGTGACTGAATCGGGATTACGGTGGGAACAGATTCCCCTCCCCCGAGACCGTCATGCCCACCGCCCTGCCCTTGCGCCTGCTGCAACTGATCACCGGCCTGTTCCTGTACGGCTTCGGCGCCTCGCTGATGATCCGTGCGGCCATCGGCGTGGCGCCCTGGGATGTCCTGTCACAGGGCATCGCCGCGCAGACGCCGCTGTCGTTCGGCCTGGCGACCAATGTCATCGGCGCACTGGTGTTGCTGCTGTGGTGGCCGCTGCGGCAGAAGCCGGGTGTAGGGACCGTGCTCAACGTGATGCTGATCGGCCCCTCCGCGCAGTTCGGGCTATGGCTGCTGCCGCCGGCCGTCGGCCTTGGCTGGCAGCTGGCAATGTTCTGCGCCGGCATGCTGCTGGTCGCGCTGGCCACCGGCCTGTACATCGGCGCCAAGCTCGGCCCCGGGCCCCGCGATGGCCTGATGACCGGCCTGCATGCCCGCACCGGCTGGCCGATCTGGAAGGTGCGCAGCCTGATCGAAGGCAGCGTATTGCTGCTGGGCTGGTGGCTGGGCGGCAATGTCGGCCTCGGCACCCTCGCCTTCGCCCTGCTGATCGGCCCGCTGTGTGGTGTCACGCTGGGCTGGTTCGGGATCGGTCGCACCCCGGTAGTGCCGGCCGCTGGCCGGCAGCCGCAGTCCCCCTGAGCTGATCGGGATGCCGGCCAGCGGCCGGCACTACCGCCCCCGGAGTTCGGGGGCAGCGCCGCAGGCGCGGGGGCGTAGAGGCCGGTAAGTGGGGCCCGCGGTTCGCGCAGCGAATTGCGGGAGCGACAGCACGCATGTGCCGAGCGTACCCGGCCAGCGGCCGGCACTACCCCCCGGAGTTCGGGGGGAGCGCCGCAGGCGCGGGGGCGTGGAGGCCGGTAAGTGGGGCCCGCGGTTCGCGCAGCGAATTGCGGGAGCGACAGCACGCATGTGCCGAGCGTACCCGGCCAGCGGCCGGCACTACCCAAAGGCCGGCCCTTGCCCCGGCCGCCGTTTCGCGGCACGCTTCGCGCTTCCGTACGCAAGCGTATCGACAATGTCGCCAGCCAACGAAAGCGCCTACCCCCATCTGTTCGCCCCGCTGGACCTGGGCTTCACCCAGCTGCGCAACCGCGTATTGATGGGCTCGATGCACACCGGCCTGGAGGATCGCGCCCGCGACTTCCCGCGGCTGGCGGCCTACTTCGCCGAACGCGCCGAGGGCGGTGTCGGCCTGATCGTCACCGGCGGCTTCGCGCCGAACGTGGTCGGCTGGCTGAAGCCGTTCGGCGGCAAGCTGTCCTGGCCCTGGGAAGTACGCCCGCACCGTCAGCTCACCGCCGCCGCGCACCAGCACGGCGCGAAGATCTGCCTGCAGCTGCTGCATGCCGGCCGCTATGCCTACCACCCTTTGTCGGTGGCACCGTCGAAGCTGAAGGCCCCGATCAACCCGTTCACCCCGCGCGCGTTGTCGGCCAGTGGCGTCGAGCGCCATATCGCCGACTACGCACGCAGCGCGAAGCTGGCCCGCGAGGCTGGCTACGACGGTGTGGAAGTGATGGGCTCGGAGGGCTACCTCATCAACGAGTTCATCGCCCCGCGCACCAACAAGCGCACCGACCGCTGGGGCGGCGATGCGAACCAGCGCATGCGCTTCGCGGTCGAGATCGTGCGCCGCATCCGCGAGGCCTGTGGCCCGGACTTCATCATCATCTACCGCCTGTCGCTGGTGGACCTGGTGGAGGACGGCAGCAACTGGGAGGAGATCGTGCAGCAGGCGCAGGCCATCGAGGCCGCCGGCGCGACGATCATCAATTCCGGCATCGGCTGGCACGAAGCCCGTATTCCGACCATTGCCACCTCGGTGCCGCGCGCCGCCTTCGCCGGGGTCACCGCCAAGCTCAAGCCGCATGTGAAGGTGCCGCTGGTGGCGACCAACCGCATCAACATGCCCGACGTCGCCGAGCGCATCCTCGCCAGCGGCGGTGCCGACATGGTGTCGCTGGCGCGCCCGCTGCTGGCCGACCCGCAATGGCCGAACAAGGCCCGTGCCGGCCGCGCCGAGGCGATCAACACCTGCATCGCCTGCAACCAGGCCTGCCTGGACCACGTGTTCGAGAACAAGCTGGCCAGCTGCCTGGTCAATCCGCGCGCCGCCCACGAGACCGAGCTGGTCTATCGCCCCACCGCCACGCCGAAGAAAGTTGCCGTGGTCGGTGCTGGCCCGGCAGGCCTGGCGTGTGCCACCGTCGCTGCCCAGCGCGGCCACCAGGTCACCCTGTTCGATGCCAACGAGGAGATCGGCGGCCAGTTCAACGTGGCCAAGCGCATCCCCGGCAAGGAAGAGTTCCACGAGACCCTGCGCTACTTCCGCCACACGCTGGCCGAAACCGGCGTGCAGCTGCGCCTCGGCACCCGCGCCGATGCCGCCACCCTGGCCGGCTTCGACGAGGTGATGCTGGCCACCGGCATCACCCCGCGCAAGGTCGACTTCCCCGGCGCCGACCACGCCAAGGTGGTCAGCTACCTGGACGTGCTGCTGGGCCGGGTTGAAGTGGGCACCAATGCGGCGATCATCGGCGCCGGCGGCATCGGCTTCGATGTCGGCGAGTTCCTCAGCCACGCAGGTGAGTCACCCTCCCTCGACCCGCAACGCTGGATGGCCGAATGGGGCGTGGACAGCGCGTTCGAGGCCCGCGGCTCGCTGGGCCGGCCCGAGGTCGAGGCGTCACCGCGTCGGCTCTGGCTGCTGCAGCGCAGCCCGGGCAAGCCCGGCGCGCGACTGGGCAAGACCACTGGCTGGATTCACCGCGCCACACTGAAGGCCAAGGGCGTGCGCATGCTCGGTGGCGTCGAGTACCTGGGCGTGGACGACGAGGGCCTGCGCATCCGCGTGGAAGGCAGCGAACAGCTGCTGCCGGTCGACCACGTGGTGATCTGCGCCGGGCAGGAACCGAACCGTGCATTGCAGGCCGAACTGCAGGCCGCCGGCATCAACGCGCAGCTGATCGGGGGTGCCGATGTGGCCGCCGAACTGGATGCGAAGCGCGCCATCGACCAGGGCAGCCGGGTGGCCGCCGCGCTCTGATGTGCGCCTGAATGGGGGGCGGAATGTGATTTCCGTCACCCCTGCCGAACCTGAATGTCAAGCCGGGCGGTTCACGATGCGTTCGGCTATCCCCCCCTACCTTGCGCCATCTTTCCGCTCACCAGCCAGTTTCCGGTGAGCCGGCGCAGCCCCTCGATCGGTACTGATCGTTTCTTTTGGGGCTGCCCACGGGGCGGCCCCGATGGCCGCCTCCCCATGACGCCAAGTCGTACCCCGCCTCCTGTCGCCCCCGCGGCCGGAACCGGAGCGTGCGGCCCATACGGAGCAAGGAGTTATATGAAACTGGCCTGGATTCTCTGGCTGTCGCAGTTGTTGCCTCAGCCGGCCGCTGATTCATTGTGTTTGAGCACCACCGTTTACCTGGAAGCCCGCGACCAGACCCTGCGTGGCCAGCAGGCCGTCGCCGAGGTCGCCCTGCGCCGCCTCGACAGTGGCCTGTGGGGCGACTCCATGTGCCAGGTGGTCACCGCGCGCAAGCAGTTCGCACCGACCATCGTCTCGCCCGGCACCCAGCTGGGCAATGATGCGGCCTGGAGCGAGGCGATGAACGTGGCCTTCGACGCCGAGCGCAACTGGGCGCTGCCGGCCGGCGAGCGCCGCGAGATCGTGCCCGGTGCCAGCCACTTCGCCGCGCTGTCCATTGCCAGCCCGAACTGGCGCAATGCCTACCAGGTGGCCACCATCGGCGATCACACCTTCTATAAGGTGCAGAACCTCAAGCCGCGGCAGTCGTAACGATCCGTGCTGGCGGCAGCGTTGCCGCCCGCTGGCAAGCTCTGGGATAGTGGGCGTTTCCCGCCCGCATCACCTGGAGTTCCCATGAAGCTGTACAGCAAGCCCGGTGCCTGTTCCACCGCCGACCACATCGCCCTGCAGTGGACCGGCCAGCCGTTCGAGGTTGAACTGCTGAACAAGGACACCCTGAAGGGCCCGGAATTCCTCAAGATCAATCCGGCCGGTGCCGTCCCCGCACTGGTCGACGGCGACTTTGTGCTGCTGCAGAACGCCGCGATCATGGGCTATATCGCCGACAGCTTCCCGCAGGCCGGCCTCGGCGGCGACGGCAGCCCGCGCCAGCGCGCCGAAGCCACCCGCTGGCTGGCCTTCGTCAATTCCGATGTGCATCCGGCCTTCTCGCCGCTGTTCGCGCCGGGCAAGTTCATTGCCGACGAGAGCCAGTTCGATGCGATCCGCGCCGCCGCGCACAAGCGCCTGCGCGCCCTGTTCGAGACAGCCGACAAGCAGCTGGCCGACAAGCCGTGGCTGGCCGGCTTCCGCAGCTTCGCCGACCCGTACTTCTACATCACGCTGCGCTGGGCCGCCGGCACCAAGGTCGACCTGTCCGGCCTGGACAACCTGGCCGCCTACAAGGCGCGCATGGATGCCGATGCCGGCGTGCAGGCCGCGCTGAAGGCCGAAGGCCTGGCCTGAGCCAGACCATGGGTCGGAGCCGTCTGCACAGCAGACGGCTCTGCCCCCATCGGTGCAATCGCCACGCTCAGCCGATCTGGCGGATCACTTCGCCCTTGGCATCGCGCAGGTAGGTCGGCACCACTTCGATGCGCAGCGCCGCCGCCACCGGGTAGATGCCGCGCTCGGCACGCACGCCCGCCAAGGCTTCCAGACCCGTCTCGTCCAGTGCCCAGCGCGCGCTGTCGGCCGATACCTCGCTGGTTTCACCGCCCGCGGCCGGAATGAATTCCCACTGCCGCTCGCGGCTGACCAGTTCCAGTGATTTGCCGTGGCGCAGGCGCAATGGCAGCAGCTCGCACACGCTGGCCACCTGGCCCGCACCGAGCACCAGGGTGGTGACGCCCGCCTCCTGGCGCCAGTCCAGCGTCTCGATGAACAGCATGCCGGTGCTGGAGCCCTCGCGCTCGCTGCCGGTCTGCACCTGTGCAGCCAATGCCGGATCCTCCAGCAGGTTGCCGCGATGCAGGTCGCTGATCCACAGCGGCATCGCCGGTTGCAGCGCCTGCAGCACGCCGCGCGTCGACCAGCGCTTGACCGCTTCCATCTCCTCATCGGTCAACCCGACCAGCTGCAGGAACTGCAGGTGGCCATTGGCGGTGTCGCGTGCGGGCAACTGCGGATCTGCGACGAAGGCCAGATGGCACAAGCGCGTGTTGGTCTCCAACGCGATCGGGCCGTTGGCGTTGAGGTGGTGGCCATCCTCGAACACGTTGCCACTGCCGAACACATAGCGCGCCAGGTTCTGCAGCAGGTTCATCGGCCACACCGGCGGCGTGCTGCCGGCGTTCTCACCGGCGTCGGCAGCGAGGCGGAAGGTCAGCTCGAAACCATAGCCACTGGCGGTGGCATCACTGCTCTCCTTTGCGTACAGCTCGGAGAAGCCGTAGGTGATGTAATGCCAATGCGGTACCGGCGCATCCGCCCAGTACACGCTGATGCCATCGAGCGGATCCTGGCCACCGAGCGTGTACGGAAGCGCGGTGCCGAAGTGACGCGGTTCCTGCCCGGCATACAGCGGCGCCAGCGCCGCATTGATCGCGTCCCAGCCGGGGGTATCGGTGTCGTCGTGGTCGTCCTGCACGCGGGACTCCTTGTGGGGAAGTGAACCGATCACTTTACGCGGTGGCTCAGGCCTGCACGACCTCGCCGCCACCATTGACCACGGCCGCCTGGGTCTCCTGCCACCAGCGCTGCGCCAATGCCGGGCTACGCGCCTTGCCCACCGCCGCCAGCAGTTCCGGGCACAGGCGCTCCAGTGCCAGCGCATCGGTGCAGCGTTCGATCTTCAACTGCATGAAATAGCCCTTCAGGCCCAGATGCCGACGCACGGCCTCACTCATCGCGTCGTACAGCTGCTGGTACAGCGCCGGGTCCTGTTCACGGCCGGTGCTGATGCTGCGCGTCGGTGCGGTTTCGACACTTCCGCCGATCACTTCAATCAGGCCCAGCGCGGCCAACTGCTCCAGTGCATCCGGCGGTGCCCGCAGGCCTTCGAACAGGCCGCGCAATTCAGTGTCATCGCGATGGCCGTCGACCATCAGCAGGATCGAACGCAGTGCCGCCGGCAGACGCCGACCACGGTCTTCGATTTCCTGACGGCCAGCAGCCGTCTTGGCGTGCAGCAAAGCCATTGCCTCCCCCTCCCTCGATGCGCAATGCCGGCGCGCCCTGGCGGGCACGCTCCCCTGTGTGCCATCCCCGGACGGCACGCGCCTTCCCCGGCGCGCACCGTGTATTGCAGGTCGATGACAGGCCGAGCTTAGCGCAAGTGCTGCGGGTAGTGCCGGCCGCTGGCCGGCAACCTCGGGATTGATGGGGGGGCCGGACAGCGGCCGGCACTACCGGGTCAGCGTCCCAGCGCGCGGCGGATCTCCTCCAGCGCGCTGGGATCATCCAGCGTCGACAGGTCACCCGGGTCGCGCTGCTCGGCCAGCGCCTGCAACGAGCGCCGCAGCAGCTTGCCAGAGCGGGTCTTGGGCAAGGCATTGACCACGTGCACGTGCGCCGGGCGCGCGACCGCACCAAGCGAAGTCGTCACCGTCGCCATCATCTCGGCCACCACCGGCGCCGGATCCTCGCCATCGAGCCCCTGCTTGAGAGTGACGAACACCAGCGGCACCTGCCCCTTCAGTTCGTCCTTGACCCCGATCACCGCCGCCTCGGCCACGCGCGGATGACTGGAAATGGCCTCCTCGATCTCGCGCGTGCCCAGGCGGTGCCCGGCCACGTTGATCACATCGTCGGTACGGCCGAGGATGAAGGTGTAGCCATCGTCGTCACGGATCGCCCAGTCCAGCGAGCTGTACAGCAGCTCCTTGAAGTGGCTGAAGTAGCTCTGCAGGAAACGGCTGTCGTCGTTCCACACCGTGCTCATGCAGCCCGGCGGCAGCGGCGGCGACACCACCAGCACGCCCTTCTGCCCCGGTGCCACTTCCTCGCCGGTGTTCTCGTCGATCACCTTCATCCGGTAGCCGAGATTGGGGAACCCGGGCGAGCCGAAACGCACCGGCTTCATCTCCAGGCCCGGCAGCAGGGTCAGTGCCGGCCAGCCGGTTTCGGTCTGCCAGTAATTGTCGATGATCGGCTTGCCGAGCGCTTCGCTGATCCAGTGCGCGGTCGGTTCGTCCAGCGGCTCGCCGGCCAGGAACAGGTACTTCAGCGCGCCCAGGTCGTGGCGATGGATGAAGTCCGCGTCGTGCTTCTTCAGCACGCGGATGGCGGTGGGCGACGAGAACATCGTGCGCACGTTGTACTGCTCGCACAGCGCCCACCAGATGCCCGGATCCGGGTTGGTCGGCAGCCCTTCGTAGAGCAGCGAGGTGCAGCCGCCGATCAGCGGGCCGTACACGTTGTAGGAATGGCCGACCGCCCAACCGACGTCGGAGGTGGAGAACATCACCTGGCCCGGCCTGCAGTCGAACACCGTTTCCATCGACTGCGCCATCGCCACCGCATAGCCCCCCACATCGCGCTGCACGCCCTTCGGCTTGCCGGTGGTGCCGGAGGTATACAGCAGATAGCTCGGCTCGCTCGCTTCCAGCCACTGCACCGGCACGTCGACTTCACCGATCTGCGCACGCAGCTCGGCGTAGTCCACATCGCGGCCCGGCACGCGTGGTTCGGCGGCATCCAGCCCACGCGACACGATCAGCACGTGCGGCGGTGGCGACGTGGCTTCGGCGCAGGCTGCATCGACCATCGGCTTGTACGGAATCAGCTTGCCACCGCGCATGCCGGCATCTGCCGCGATCAGCAGCTTCGGCTTGGCATCGTCGATGCGCAGCGCCAGGTTGTGCGCGGCGAAGCCACCGAACACCACCGAGTGCACCGCACCGATGCGCGCGCAGGCCAGCATCGCGAACACGGCTTCGGCCATGTTCGGCATGTAGATCACCACGCGGTCACCGTGACCGACGCCGAGGTGCTTGAGCACGGCGGCGAAGTCGTTCACTTCGCGATACAGCTGGCGATAGGTGATTTCGCGGGTGCTGTTGGTTTCGGTGGAGATGGCGACCAGCGCGAGCTGGTCGGCGCGCTCGGCCAGGTGGCGGTCGACGGCGTTGTAGCAGAGATTGGTTTCACCACCGACGAACCAGCGCCGGAACGGCGGGTTGCTGTAGTCGAGCACCTGCTGCGGCGGTTTGTGCCAATGGATGCGCTTGGCTTCCTCGCCCCAGAAGGCCTCCGGCTCGTCGATCGAGCGACGGTAGGTTTCCTCGTAGTTCATGACGCAGCCCTCCCAGACAAAGTCATGGGTTCGAGGATAGTCCGGCGCTGGCGCGCGGGCCGCCCTACCTTGGTAGGGGGTGGGGTTCTGTTCTGCAGGGCTTGCAGCCCTGCACCTGCAGAATCAACGTCAACGTCAACGTCAAAAGCGGGGCCATTGAGGGATGGCGGGGTGGGTCCGGTTGCGGGGGGCGCCGTAAATCCGTACATGGAGGCTCGGTCGCCGCGTCCATGCGGCTCACGCCCCCGCAACCGGACCCACCCCGCCTTCGACAGTTTCCTGCGATCTGTCGGAACGGCGTATTGCTCTGGTAGATGTCGACCTTGGTCGACTGCTCTGGTGGGTGTCGACCTTGGTCGACACGGTAGATCCACGCCATGCGTGGATGATTCAATCGATATCTGAAAGGAAAATCGTGTCGACCAAGGTCGACACCTACCAACAGCCGCGCGGAACAAAGCCGCAGCTACCAACAGCCGCGGGAACCTGTCGAAGGTGGGACGGTGTCGGAGTGCGGGGTGTCAGCCGCATGGATGCGGCTGCCAAGCCTACAGGGACGTACTTGCGGCGTCCCCGCACTCCGACACCGTCCCGCCAACCCACGGATAGCCCGCTTCTGACGTTGACGTTGATTCTGCAGGTGCAGGGCTGCAAGCCCTGCCGAACCCCTAGAACGGAGTCGCGGACTCGAACGCGAGCGCCTCGCCCGTCACCGGATGGGTGAACCGCAGGCTGCGCGCATGCAGATGCACACGCTGCGCCGGCGCGGCGTCATACAGCACATCGCCAACGATGGGATGGCCGAGACTGGCCATGTGCAGGCGCAGCTGATGGCTGCGGCCAGTGATCGGTTCCAACGCCACGCGGGTGCGCTGCGCTTCAACATCACGTGCCATTACGTGCCAACGTGTCAGCGCCGGTTTGCCGCGTTCGTGATCGACCATCTGCTTCGGCCGGTTCGGCCAGTCCACGATCAACGGCAGGTCCACTTCGCCGGCATCGCCTTCAAGCAGCCCCTCCACGATCGCTTCGTAACGCTTGCCAACCTGGCGCTGCTCGAACTGCATCGACAACGCCACCTGCATGTCCTTGCCGCGCGCATGCAGCAGCAGGCCGGAGGTCACCTGGTCCAGGCGATGCACGGTCAATGCATCCGGGTACAGCGCCTGCAGGCGCGCGACCACGCAGTCCTGGTTCTCGGCGCTGCGGCCAGGCACGGACAGCAGGCCTGCCGGCTTCTCGGCCACCAGCAGCGCGTCGTCGATGTAATGCAGGTGGATCATCAGTTCCTGTATTCCTCAAACAGCAACGGGGAAGCCTGAGCTTCCCCGTTGCTGCGTACCGACCAACGGTCGGTACCTACCTTCTGGATCACGTACCGGCCAACGGCCGGCACCTACCTCGATGGAAGACGTACCGGCCGGAGCCGGTACCGCCTGCATCAGCCCAGCAGGTGGGCGACGCCGGCGCGCTCTTCTTCCAGCTCGGCCAGGGTCTTGTCGATGTACTTCTGGCTGAAGTCGTCGATCGGCAGATCCTTGACCAGGGTGTACTTGCCGTTCTCGGTGGTCACCGCGAAACCGAAGATCACGCCTTCCGGAATGCCATAGGAACCGTCGGACGGCACGCCCATGGTGACCCACTTGCCGTTGCTGCCCAGCACCCAGTCACGCACGTGGTCGATGGCTGCGTTGGCGGCCGAAGCAGCCGAGGACGAGCCACGGGCTTCGATGATCGCCGCGCCGCGCTTGCCGACGGTCGGGATGAAGGTGTTGGCGTTCCACTCCTGGTCGTTGATCGCATCGGCGATCGACGCACCATCGGCGGTGGCGAAACGGTAGTCCGGGTACATGGTCGGGCTGTGGTTGCCCCACACGACCAGCTTCTCCATGCCACCGACCGGCTTGCCGAGCTTGGTCGACAGCTGGCTCAGCGCGCGGTTGTGGTCCAGGCGCAGCATGGCGGTGAAGTTCTCCGGCTTCAGGTCCGGGGCCGACTTCATCGCGATGTAGGCGTTGGTGTTGGCCGGGTTACCGACCACCAGCACCTTCACGTCACGGCTGGCGACCTTGTTCAGCGCCGCGCCCTGGGCGGTGAAGATCTTGGCGTTTTCCAGCAGCAGGTCCTTGCGCTCCATGCCCGGGCCACGCGGACGCGCGCCGACCAGCAGGGCGATGTCGGCGTCCTTGAACGCGACTTCGGCATCATCGGTGCCGACCATGCCGGCCAGCAGCGGGAAGGCGCAGTCTTCCAGCTCCATCATCACGCCCTTCAGGGCGGCCTGGGCCTTGTCGACCGGCAGTTCCAGCAGCTGCAGGATGACCGGCTGGTCCTTGCCCAGCATTTCGCCGGAGGCGATGCGGAACAGCAGGGCATAACCGATCTGGCCGGCGGCGCCGGTCACGGCAACACGAACGGGTGCTTTCATGGGGGTTTCCTCTTGCTTGCAAGCGTTTGATGGGACGCCGCGGGCGTGGCCACGCAGGCCTGGCGGGCGGCGGGGAACAGGGAAACGGCCACCCGAGGGTGGCCGTTTCGAAGGGGGATCAGGCGGCGAGGTGCTTGTTCCACTCCGCGACGCGCTCGGCCTGGGCGGCCAGCACGGCGTCGACGTCGCCTTCCAGGGTGATCGAATGGATCACGTCGCCCTGCTTGACCGAATCAACGATGGCCTGGCCTTCCAGGACCTTGCCGAAGACGGTGTGGCGGCCGTCCAGCCAGTCGGTCTTGATGTGGGTGATGAAGAACTGGCTGCCGTTGGTGTTCGGGCCGGCGTTGGCCATCGACAGCGAGCCGACCTCGTGCTTCACGCCATTCTTCTCGTCTTCGAACTTGTAGCCCGGGCCGCCGGTGCCACGACCCTGCGGGCAGCCGCCCTGGATCATGAAGTCGGCGATCACGCGGTGGAAGATCAGGCCGTCATAGAAACCGTGCTTGACCAGGTTCACGAAGTTGGCCACGGTCAGCGGCGCCTTGTCGGCGAACAGCTCGACCTTGATCGGGCCCTGGGTGGTGTCGAAAGTGGCGATGAGGGACATGAAGATCCTTGATGCAGATGGGGAACGCGTCTAGCCACCTAGTTTACACCTGCCTCGTGGCGGCGGCGGCTTCGACCATGGGCGCAGATCCGGGCTTCAGCCACGGGACGGGGTGCCCCGCGGTGTAGGCCAGGCGGCCTCGACCGGCGCCACGGCCCCCAGCTGAATGGGCCCCATGACGGGTGTGAAA
This sequence comes from Stenotrophomonas sp. STK17_22, assembly GCF_051983905.1. Lineage (NCBI taxonomy): Bacteria > Pseudomonadati > Pseudomonadota > Gammaproteobacteria > Lysobacterales > Lysobacteraceae > Stenotrophomonas > Stenotrophomonas sp. STK17_22. The sequence continues at coordinate 910,888 of NZ_CP197010.1, read as the reverse complement.
TCCACCTTTTCGCGAATCGTCAAGTTCGACGTATAATGTTGGACTTCTTTTTCCAAATCCGGCGCCGACTGGCCCCCTTTCGTATGTCCATCGAAAATCTTCGCAACATCGCCATCGTCGCCCACGTCGACCATGGCAAGACCACCCTGGTCGACCAGCTGCTGAAGCAGTCCGGCACCCTGTCCGAGCGCACCGTCCTCGCCGAGCGCGTGATGGACAGCAACGACCAGGAAAAGGAACGCGGCATCACCATCCTGGCCAAGAACACCGCCATCACCTGGGAAGACAAGAAGACCGGCATCAAGAACCGGATCAACATCGTCGACACCCCCGGCCACGCCGACTTCGGTGGTGAGGTCGAGCGCGTGCTGTCGATGGTCGACACCGTGCTGATCCTGGTCGATGCGATGGACGGCCCGATGCCGCAGACCCGCTTCGTGACCCAGAAGGCCTTCGCGATGGGCTTCAAGCCGATCGTCGTGGTCAACAAGGTCGACCGTCCGGGCGCCCGTCCGGAATGGGTGATCGACCAGGTCTTCGACCTGTTCGACAAGCTCGGCGCCACCAACGAGCAGCTGGACTTCCCGATCGTCTACGCCTCGGGCCTGAACGGCTACGCCGGCCTGGAAGACACCGTGCGCGATGGCGACATGACCCCGCTGTACGAAGCGATCATGCAGCACGCGCCGCGTCCGGAAGTGGACCCGGAAGGCCCGTTCCAGATGCGCATCAGCCAGCTGGACTACAACAACTTCGTGGGCGTGATCGGCATCGGCCGCATCCAGCGCGGCACCCTGAAGAAGAACATGCAGGTCGCGGTCATCGACCGTGAAGGCAAGAAGCGCAACGGCAAGGTGCTGCAGGTGCTGGGCTTCATGGGCCTGGAGCGCATCGAGCAGGATTCGGCCGAGGCCGGCGACATCGTGGCCATCTCCGGCATCCAGGAGCTGACCATCTCCGACACCATCTGCGCACCGGACTTCCCGGAAGCGCTGCCGGCGCTGACCGTCGACGAGCCGACCATCTCGATGACCTTCCAGGTCAACAACTCGCCGTTCGCCGGCAACAAGGACCTGTCCGGTGGCAAGTTCCTGACCAGCCGCCAGATCAAGGACCGCCTGGACCGTGAAAAGGTCCACAACGTGGCGCTGAAGGTCGAGCAGCTGGAAGACGCCGACAAGTTCCTGGTTTCCGGCCGTGGCGAACTGCACCTGTCGGTGCTGATCGAGAACATGCGTCGCGAGGGCTACGAGCTGGCCGTGTCGCGCCCGGAAGTGATCATCAAGGAAATCGACGGCCAGATGATGGAGCCGATCGAGCAGCTGGTGGTGGACATCGAAGAAATCCACCAGGGCGGCGTGATGGAAAAGCTGGGCACCCGCAAGGGCCAGCTGAAGAACATGGAATCGGACGGCAAGGGCCGCGTGCGCCTGGAATACTCGATCCCGGCCCGTGGTCTGATCGGTTTCCAGAACGAGTTCAAGACCCTGACCCAGGGTTCGGGCCTGCTGTTCCACGTGTTCGACCACTACGGTCCGAAGGAACAGGGCGCGATCGCCAAGCGCATCAACGGCGTGATGATCGCCAATGCGCCGGGCACCACGCCGGCCTACTCGCTGGGCCCGCTGCAGGAGCGCGGCAAGCTGTTCGCTGCTGAAGGCGACAACGTGTATGAAGGTCAGCTGGTCGGCATCCACTCCAAGGACAACGACCTGACCGTCAACGCGATCAAGACCAAGCCGCTGACCAACATGCGCGCTTCGGGCAAGGACGATGCGATCCAGCTGACCCCGGCGATCAAGTACTCGCTGGAACAGGCCCTGGACTTCATCGAAGACGACGAGCTGGTCGAGATCACCCCGAAGGAGATCCGTCTGCGCAAGAAGTTCCTGACCGAAAGCGACCGCAAGAAGGCTTCGCGCGGCGGCTGAGCCAGCACCCCGTGAACCTGAGCGGCTACAACCCGGATCCACACCGGCATCCGGGTCTCCATGTCATCGCCCTGCTCGAAGCGAGCAAGGCGATGCTGGCGCTGTTGGCCGCCACCGGGCTGGAAGTGCTCGGACCGCAGCCGCTACGGCACGGCATCATGGCCCTGATCCGGCGTTTCAGCCTGGATCCGGACCATGGCACCCTGCCCTCGCTGCTGCACATGATCAGCCCCGACGCGGTCCACCTGGCCGCGGCGGGGATGATCGGCTACGGCCTGCTGCACCTGGTCGAAGCCTGGGGCCTGTGGCGGGCCAAGGCCTGGGCCTCCTGGCTGGGCTGCCTGACCGCCGCCCTGTACCTGCCTTTCGACATCTTCGCGATCATCCGCCACCCCGGCTGGCCGTCGTGGACGATCCTGGCGATCAACCTGATCGTGGTCTACGTGCTCGCCCGCGACCTGCGCAAGCGCCACCGCTGAGCACCGGCTACACTGGGGATTGGAGCCGACCAAGCCGCCCCATGCGCCCGTCCTTGCCGCCTCTGCTGACCTGCCTGCTCGCCGCGCTGCCGGCGCTGCTTTCGGCTGGCTGCAGCCCGGCCACGCCCAGCGCGCATGCGGCCGAACCTGCGAGCCGCAACGTGCCGTTCCCGTACGCCGAAACCGATGTTGCCGACCTGCAGGCGCGGATGACCGCCGGGGAACTGGACAGCACCACCCTGACCCAGGCCTACCTGCAGCGCATCGCCGCGCTGGACCGCACCGGGCCGCGCCTGCGCGCGGTGATCGAGCTCAACCCCGATGCCCTGAAGGAAGCCGCCGCGCGCGACCGCGAACGCCGTGGCGGCCGCCTGCGCGGCCCGCTGCATGGCATCCCGCTGCTGTTGAAGGACAACATCAACGCCGCGCCGATGGCCACCAGTGCGGGTTCGCTGGCCCTGCAGGGCTTCCGTCCGGACGATGCCTACCTGGTGCGCCGGCTGCGCGACGCCGGTGCGGTGGTGCTGGGCAAGACCAACCTCAGCGAATGGGCCAACTTCCGCGGCAATGATTCGATCTCCGGCTGGAGCGCGCGTGGCGGCCAGACCCGCAACCCCTATCGCATCAGCCATTCGCCGTGTGGTTCCAGCAGCGGCAGCGCGGTGGCCGTGGCCGCCAACCTGGCCAGCGTGGCGATCGGCACCGAAACCGACGGCAGCATCGTCTGCCCGGCGGCGATCAACGGCGTGGTCGGCCTGAAGCCGACGGTCGGCCTGGTCAGCCGCGACGGCATCATCCCGATCTCCTTCAGCCAGGACACTGCCGGGCCGATGGCACGCAGCGTCGCCGACGCTGCCGCCGTGCTGACCGCGATCGCCGGCCGCGACGATGCCGATCCGGCCACCGCGACCATGCCCGGCCGTGCGGTCTACGACTACACCGCGCGACTGGACCCGCAGGGCCTGCGCGGCAAGCGCATCGGCCTGCTGCAGACACCGCTGCTGAAGTACCGTGGCATGCCGCCACTGATCGAACAGGCGGCGACCGAGCTGCGCCGCGCCGGCGCCGTGGTGGTGCCGGTGGAGCTGCCCAACCAGGGCGCCTGGGCCGAGGCCGAGCGCACGCTGCTGCTGTACGAATTCAAGGCCGGGCTGGAGCGCTATTTCAGCACCCACCGCGCACCATTGCGCAGCCTGGCCGAACTGATCGCCTTCAACCAGGCGCACAGCAAGCAGGAAATGGGCCTGTTCGGCCAGGAGCTGCTGGTGGAGGCCGATGCCACCGCCGGCCTGGCCGACCCCGCCTATATCCGCGCCCGCAGCGATGCGCGCCGGCTGGCCGGCCCGGAAGGCATCGATGCTGCCCTCGCCGCCCACCAGCTCGATGCGCTGGTGGCGCCGACCACCGGCGTGGCATGGCCGATCCGCAGCGAAGGCGACGACTTCCCCGGTGAAAGCTACAGCGCCGCCGCCGTGGCCGGCTATCCCAGCCTCACCGTGCCGATGGGGCAGATCGATGGTCTGCCGGTCGGTCTGCTGTTCATGGGCACCGCCTGGAGCGAGCCGAAGCTGATCGAGATGGCCTACGCCTATGAGCAGCGCACGCGCGCGCGGCGACCACCGCACTTCGATACCGACGCACTGATCGACGCTGGCGAGCCGTGATCCGGTAGTGCCGGCCGCTGGCCGGCAGATCCGGCGTTGCCGGCCAGCGGCCGGCGCTACCGTCCGGGTTCCGGCTCCACCGGCACGATCGCCGCCTCACCATCTTCAGCACCCGGCGAACGCACATCCGCGGTGCGTGCACGTGGACCGCGCGGCATATCCAGCTCATCTTCGTGTTGCAGCCGCGCACGCACCTGCGGCAGCGACTGCGGATGCTCGCTCGCGAGGAAATCGAGCATGCGCTCGCGCACCAGGCAACGCAGATCGAAGGCATCGCCCGAGCTGCGCGCGCTGACCAGCAGGCGCACCTGGATTGCACGCTCGCTGGTCTCGGTCACCTGGGTCACGCAGACCCGGCCATCCCACAGCGCTTCGCCACGGCAGATGCGTTCCAGCTCAGCGCGGATCGCGGCAATCGGCGCACGGTAGTCCAACCACAGGAACGCGGTGCCGAGCAGGTCGGCGCTACGCCGCGTCCAGTTCTGGAACGGGTTTTCGATGAACCAGGTCAGCGGCACCACCATCCGTCGCTCATCCCAGATACGGACCACGACGTAGCTGCTGCCGATCTCCTCGATACGGCCCCACTCGCCCTCGACGATCACCACGTCATCCAGCCGGATCGGCTGCGTCACCGCAATCTGCAGGCCAGCGATCAGGTTGCCGAACACCGGCTTGGCCGCGATACCCGCCACCAGGCCGATCAGGCCTGCCGATGCCAACAGCGCGGTGCCGATCTTCTGCACCATCGGGAAGGTCAACAGCACCAGCGATGCGCCGAGCACGATGATGCCGCCCATCAGCACGCGGCTGAGCACCCGCGTCTGGGTCTGGATGCGGCGCGCTTCCAGATTGTCGGCGACATCGATGGGATGACTGCGCAGGATCGCGCGCTCGCCCGCCGCCACCGCGCGTACCAGCAACCAGATGAAGCACGCGGTCAGCGCGATGTGCAGCACATGCTGCAGGTTGCCCAGCACTGGATCCTGCAGCGGCGTGGCCTGCAATGCGGGGATCAACAACAGCAGCGGCCATGCGGTGGCCAGTGGCAACCCGAGCACGCGACCGATGCGTGCGCGCCGGCGATCACGCCCTTTCAATCGATGGTAGATCCAGAGGATCAGCCACGCGCCGATACCGCCCACTACTGCTGCCAATCCCAACGGCCATGCGTAGGCCTGTGCGATTTGCCAGTGCACCGTTGCCACCTCCACTCGAACAGCCAAGCGGACAGCCTCGCGCATGACGCATGAGTGTCACGTCAGTCGTTCGTAAGAAGGGTGTTGGTCGGCAGGGCTTGCAGCCCTGCACCTGCTGCGAGCCGAAGCAACAGCAACAGCAACAGCCGAAGCAGAAGCGGGTTTCCTGTGGGGTGGCGGGGCGGGTCCGGTTGCGGGGGACGCTGCAAGTCCCCCTCCGGGGCCCGGCCCAGCCGCCGGCGGCTGTGCGTTCGGGCGCTTGCGAAGCAGTGCTTCGCAAGCAAAGCGCCCTCACCCATGTAAGCTCGGTCGCCGCATCCATGCGGCTCACGCCCCCGCAACCGGACCCACCCCGCCTTCGACAGTCTTCTGCGATCTGTCGGCATTTCTGTAGAGCCGAGCCATGCTCGGCTCAAATCTCACAGATATCGAAATATTCGATTTCCATAGTGATTCATCCACGCATGGCGTGGATTACCGTGTCGACCAAGGTCGACACCTACCAACAGCCGCCGGAATCTGTCAGAGGCGGGGCGGTGTCGGAGTGCGGGGTGTCAGCCGCATGGATGCGGCTGCCAAGCCTACATGGACGTACTTGCGGCGTCCCCGCACTCCGACACCACCCCGCCAACCCACGGAATGCCCGCTGTTGACGTTGACGTTGACTGCAGCAGGTGCAGGGCTGCAAGCCCTGCCGAAACCCCCTTACCGCACTTGTTCCTGCTTGCGCACGATCGCCATCGCGATCTCCAGCGACTGCTCGTAATTCAACCGCGGGTCCACCGTTGAGCGATACGCACGCTCCAGGTCACGCTCGGTCAGTTCGCGCGCACCACCGGTGCATTCGGTCACGTCCTCGCCGGTCAGCTCCAGGTGCACGCCACCCAGGCGCGTGCCCGCGGCCGCATGCAGATCAAACGACATCTCCACTTCGCCACGCACGTTGTCGAAGCGACGCGTCTTGAAGCCATTGGCAGTGCTTTCGGTGTTGCCATGCATCGCATCGCACACCCACAGCACGCGGCGGCCATCACGCTTGACGGCATCCAGCAGCGGCGGCAGCTTCTCGGCGATCTGCGCCGCACCCATGCGGTGGATGAAGCTCAGTCGACCCGGTTCGTCGTGCGGGTTGAGCACATCGATCAGGCGCAGCAGCTGGTCCGGCGTCACCGACGGGCCGACCTTGATCGCAATCGGATTGCGCACGCCACGCAGGTATTCCACGTGCGCGCCATCGAGCGCAGCCGTGCGCATGCCGATCCACGGGTAATGCGTGCTCAGGTTCAACCAGCCCTGCTGGCGCGGCACCTGGCGGGTCAGCGCCTGCTCGTAGGGCAGCAGCAGTGCTTCATGCGAGGTGTAGAAGTCGATGCGGTTCAGGTTGTGCACGCGGGCCCCGGCCAGGGTCTCCATGAAGTGCACCGCATCGCCGATCGAGGCCACCATCTTCTGGTACTCGGCCGCCAGCGGCGAGTGGCTTACCCACTCCAGGTTCCAGTATTCGGGGTGGTGCAGGTCGGCGAAACCACCGTCGATCAGCGCACGCACGAAGTTCATCGTCATCGCCGAATGCGCGTGGGCCTGCAGCATCCGCTTCGGGTCCGGCAGACGCGCTGCTTCAGTGAAAGCGGGGGCGTTGATCACATCGCCGCGGTAGCTCGGCAGGGTCACGCCGTCGCGGGTCTCGGTATCGGCCGAACGCGGCTTGGCGTACTGGCCGGCAAAGCGGCCCACGCGGATCACCGGCTGGCGCAGGCCGTGCACCAGCACCAGGCTCATCTGCAACAGTACCTTCAGCCGGTTGGAGATGGTGCCCGATTCGCAGTCGCTGAAGTTCTCGGCGCAGTCGCCGCCCTGCAGCAGGAAGCGCTTGCCTTCCTGGGCCTCGGCCAGCTGCTGCTTCAGCGCCAGGATCTCCCATGAGGTGACCAGCGGTGGCAGCCGCTTCAGCTCGTGCAGGGCCGCCTCCAGGGCTACCGGGTCGGGATAGGTCGGCATCTGCAGCGCGGTCTTGCCCCGCCAGCTCTCCGGCGACCAGGCAGCGCCGGCGGCGGTCGCGGCGGGATCGGGCACGGGCGGAACGGCGGACAGGCTCATTGCAGACTTCCGGGATGGGGGGCGGTCATGGTCGCAGAGCCGGCCGCTGACGCAAAGGGCCGGTCCGGCCTACCGGTTCGCCTGAACGGCAGAGAAAGGCCGACGCCAGCGGCCAGATCCTGCATGGTCAGCCGCTCGGGACAGGCGCATGATTTGTTACGGAGTAACACTTCAATGTCATGGACCGGCCCCTTCCACATCCAGCCGCCACCTCTCCCACCATGAAGCCCTCGCCCCTCGCTACCGGCATCACCTTCGCCCTGGCCCTGGCCAGCCTGCCCGCCTTCGCCTCGGCAGCCGACGCCCCCGCTTCGTCCGTCAAGGATCTGGATGCGGTCACCGTCCACGCCCAGCTCGACCAGGCCCGCAACACGCTGTCGCCGGACATCGGCAGCAGCCAGTACCAGATCACCGCCGAGGACATCCAGAAGCAGCCGCTGGGTGCCTCCGCGCCACTCAGCCAGGTACTGCTGCAGGCCCCTGGCGTGGTCCAGGACTCCTATGGCGGCGTGCATGTGCGTGGCGACCACGCCAACCTGCAGTACCGCATCAACGGCGTGCTGCTGCCCGAATCGATCTCCGGCTTCGGCCAGACCCTGGACGCGCGCACCATCAAGAGCATCCGCCTGATGGACGGCGCACTGCCGGCGCAGTTCGGCGAGCGCACCGCAGCGGTGGTCGACATCACCACCCGCAACGGTGCCGAGCTGGGCAATGGCGGCAGCGCGGGGCTGACCACCGGCTCGTTCGGCAAGATCAATCCGAACGCCTCCTGGTGGGGCAACCAGGGGCGCTGGAGCTGGTTCCTGACCGGCAACTACGACCAGCATGAGGTCGGCCTGGAGAACCCCACCAACTCGCGCAAGCCGCTGCACGACGATACTCACCAGGGAAAGGCCTTCGCCGACCTCACCTACCTGGTCAACAACAACACCCGCGTGAGTGTGTTCGCCGGTTTCGCCAACAACCGCTTCCAGATCCCAGTCAACCCGGGCCAGACGCCACAGTTCGGATATCTGGACACCACCACCTTCGACTCCAGCCAGCTGGATGAGACCCAGCGCGAGACCACCCGCTTCGGCATGCTGGTGCTGCAGGGCACGCTGGGCAGCACCGCGTACCAGCTATCGGCCGGACAGCGCTACAGCGACGTGGCGTTCAACCCGGACGTGGTGGGCGACCTGGTGTTCAGCGGCGTCGCCTCGCAGGTCCAGCGCAGCAACCGCGCCAACACCCTGCAGGCCGACTTCTCAACGCCGTTGGGCAACGACCACACGCTGCGCTATGGCCTGTACGGCAATTACGAGAACGCGCGGGCGAGCAGCAACAGCTGGGTGTTCCCGGCTGATGACGGCGGCCAGCAGTCCGGCACGACACCGCTGCTGATCCCCGACCGCAGCGCGTTCCACGCCAGTACGCTGGCACTGTACGTACAGGACGAGTGGAAGATCGGCGACGACTGGACCGTGAACTACGGCCTGCGTGGCGACCGCTACAAGGCCTTCGGCCGCACCGAAGGCCAGCTCAGCCCGCGCGTGGGCGTGGTCTGGAATGCCAGCGACAGCACCACCGTGCACGCCGGCTATTCGCGCTACTTCACGCCACCGGCCAGCGAGTTGATTGCCAGCAGCGACATCGCGCTGTACGACGGCACCACCAACCAGCAGCCCAGCGGCGGCAACAACACGCCGCTGGCCGAGCGCAGCGACTACTACGACATCGGCGTCTCGCAGCAACTGGGCGAGCACCTGACCCTGGGCCTGGACGCGTATGACCGACGCGTCGCACGCCTGCAGGACGAAGGCCAGTTCGGCGCTGCCTACATCTATTCGACCTTCAACTACCGCCGTGGCCACATCCGCGGCCTGGAGTTCAGCGCCGACTACAGCAACGGTCCGTTCAGCGCCTACTTCAACGCCGCGCTGAACAAGGCCATCGGTACCGACGTCATCACCAGCCAGTACAACCTCGACCCGGAAGCGCTGGCCTATGTGGCCAACCACTGGATCCACCTCGACCACGACCAGAAGCTGACGTCATCGGGTGGTCTCAGCTACGCCTTCGCCGGACACAACCGGATCGGCGCCAACTACGTGTTCGGTAGCGGCCTGCGTTCGGACATCGAGGGCGTACCCAACGGCGGCGAGCTGCCGTCGTACCTGCAGGTGAACCTCAGCGCCGGGCACGATTTCAATGCCGACAGCGGCCATCCGCTGCACGTGCAACTGGCCGTGATCAACGCATTGGATCGCAGCTACCAGCTGCGCGATGGCGGCGGTGTTGGCGTGTTCGCGCCGCAGTGGGGGCCGCGCCGTGGCGCCTACCTGAGCCTGCAGCAGGACTTCTGAGGTAGTGCCGGCCGCTGGCCGGCATCCTCACGGTGTGCCGGCCAGCGGCCGGCACTACCCTGCGTCAACGATTGGGGTCAGGGCCCTTTGCGATGCCAAGGGACCCGACCCCGTTTCGCTTTCAGCGCTTGACCTTGCCCAGCGACACCACCAGCGCCCAGAACGCCAGCAGCACGAACCACACGCCCGACCACATCGGCATGGTCAGGCCCAGGAACGTCCAGTCGATATTGCCGCAGTTGCCGGTACCGGTCAGCACCGTGCGGAACACTTCCAGCGGCCCCATGGTCTCGCGCAGGAAGCTCAGCGGCGGGCCGCAGGTCGCCCCCATCTCCGGTGGCAGCATCTGCACGTAGACGTGGCGCGCAGCGATGCCTACGCCGACCGCGGCGGCAATGAAGGCGAGCACGCCGTAGGTTGCCCGGCCAGGACGGTTGGAGGGCCCGTGCAGTGCACCGATCAGGAACAGCAGGCCCAGCGCGGCGAACGCCAGCCGCTGGAAGATGCACAGCGGGCACGGCTCCAGGCCCATCTTCAGCTGCAGGAAGATCGCGTAGCCCAGCAGGCCGGCGCAGATCAGGAAGCCCAGGAAGAACTGGGCGCGGAAGGGCCAGCGCAGTGGATTCATCGTCAACGCTCGAATGGATCAGGCGCCAAGCGTAACCGAGAGTGCATGCCATTCGAACCGCCACAGGTGACGCCTGTCGGAACGGTGCAGGTCAGATCCCTTTGCGAATGCAAAGGGCTCTGGCCTGCGGTGCTGCACGCTCGGGGTCAGAGCCCTTTCCTGCGGAAAGGGATCCGAGCCCTGGAAACGCAAAAGCCCGGCAGAGGCCGGGCTTTTGCTGTGTCGCATTGGAGCGGTCCGATTACTCGGCCACTTCCTCGGCCACGACCGGACGGTCAACCAGCTCGACGTAGGCCATCGGCGCGTTGTCGCCAGCGCGGAAGCCGCACTTCAGCAGGCGCAGGTAGCCGCCCGGACGGTTCGCGTAGCGCGGGCCCAGGATGGTGAACAGGTTGCCCACGGCTTCGTTGTCGCGCAGGCGGGCGAAGGCCAGACGGCGGTTGGCGACGGAGTCGACCTTGGCCAGGGTGATCAGCGGCTCGGCAACGCGGCGCAGTTCCTTGGCCTTCGGCAGGGTGGTCTTGATCAGCTCGTGCTTGAACAGCGAGGCGGCCATGTTCTTGAACATCGCTTCGCGGTGGGCGCTGGTGCGGCTGAACTTACGGCCAGACTTCTGGTGACGCATGGTGATATTCCTTGGTTAATGATGTGGCTGTGTGGATCGTTGTCGCCATCCTGGCGTTGCTGCGCGGACTGCGGTTGGTCCTGGCCACCCGTCCTGGGCGACCTGCCGCGCGAACCTGGGGTTCGTCATGGCATGGTGTGTTGCGTTGAAGGCCCCACCGCGAACGGTGGAGCCTTCAGGCATTACCGATATCAGCCCAGCATGCCGTGGCTGGCGACACCGGCCGGCGGCCAGTTCTCCAGCTTCATGCCGAGCGACAGGCCGCGCTGAGCCAGCACTTCCTTGATCTCGGTGAGCGACTTCTTGCCCAGGTTCGGGGTCTTCAGCAGCTCCACTTCGGTCTTCTGGATCAGATCGCCGATGTAGTAGATGCTTTCAGCCTTCAGGCAGTTGGCCGAACGCACGGTCAGCTCCAGATCGTCGATCGGGCGCAGCAGCACCGGATCCACGCCGTTGTTCGCCGGCTTGGCTGCACCGCGGTCGCGGTGGGTGAAGTCGCCGAACACCGACAGCTGGTCGCTGAGGATGTCGGCGGCGGTGCGCACGGCTTCCTCGGCGTCGATGGTGCCGTTGGTCTCGATATCGATGACCAGCTTGTCCAGGTCGGTACGCTGTTCGACGCGGGCCGCTTCCACGGCATAGGCGACGCGGCGGACCGGCGAGAACGAGGCATCCAGGACCAGACGGCCGATGGCACGGGTTTCTTCGTCCGGACGACGACGCGCGGCAGCCGGCTGGTAGCCGAAACCACGTTCGATCTTCAGACGCATGTTGATCGCCGTATCCTTGGTCAGGTGGCAGATCACGTGTTCGCCGTTCAGGATCTCCACATTGTGGTCGACCTTGATGTCGGCAGCGGTGACAACGCCCGGGCCCTGCTTGGACAGGGACAGGGTGGCGCTGTCGCCGGAGTGCATACGGATGGCCACGTCCTTGAGGTTCAGCAGGACTTCGAGCACGTCCTCCTGCAGACCTTCGACCGTGGTGTACTCATGCAACACGCCGTCGATTTCGACTTCCGTGATGGCGAAGCCCGGGATGGACGACAGCAGCACGCGACGCAGGGCATTACCCAGCGTATGCCCGTAACCCCGCTCCAAAGGTTCGATAACGACCTTTGCACGGGTGTCGGTAAGGCGTTCGATCTGCGGACCGCGAGGACGCAGAACCTGGTTGGCGGTAACCGTCATGTTGCGGGTTCTCCTAGTGAACCCCCGGCCGTCGCCGGGGGCTCTCCAATGTGAATTACTTCGAATACAGCTCGACGATCAGCGCTTCGTTGATGTCCGCAGGCAGATCCGAACGATCCGGAACAGCCTTGAAGATGCCGGTGAACTTCCCGGAATCCACTTCAACCCACGACGGGCTCAGGTCATGCTGGGCGGCGACGGTCAGGGCTTCCTGGACGCGCAGCTGCTTGGCAGCCTTTTCAGACAGAGCGATGGCGTCGCCAGCCTTGACCTGGTACGAAGCCAGGTTGACCGACTTGCCATTCACGGTGACGCCGCGGTGCGACACCAGCTGACGGGCAGCCGGACGGGTCACGGCGAAGCCCATGCGGTAGACGACGTTGTCCAGGCGGGTTTCCAGCAGCTGCAGCAGGTTCTCGCCGGTGTTGCCCTTCTTGGTCGAGGCCTTCTTGTAGTAGTTGCGGAACTGACGCTCCAGCAGGCCGTAGATACGCTTGACCTTCTGCTTTTCACGCAGCTGGGTGGCGTAGTCGGACAGCTTGCCCTTGCGGGCAGTGGCGCCGTGCTGGCCGGGCTTCTGCTCCAGCTTGCACTTCGAGTCCAGCGCACGCGCCGGGCTCTTCAGGGACAGGTCGGCGCCTTCGCGACGGGCGAGCTTACAGGTAGGACCGATATAACGAGCCATTTCTTATCGCTCCCTTTAGACGCGACGCTTCTTCGGCGGACGGCACCCGTTGTGCGGGATAGGCGTCACGTCGATGATGTTGGTGATCTTGTAGCCGACGTTGTTCAACGAACGCACGGCCGACTCACGGCCCGGACCCGGGCCCTTGATGCGGACTTCCAGCGACTTCACGCCGTAGTCCAGCGCAGCACGACCGGCCTTTTCAGCCGCCACCTGGGCAGCGAACGGGGTCGACTTGCGCGAACCGCGGAAGCCAGCGCCACCGGAGGTCGCCCACGACAGAGCGTTGCCCTGGCGGTCGGTGATGGTGACGATGGTGTTGTTGAACGAAGCGTGGACGTGGGCAACGCCGTCGGTGACGACGCGCTTGATCTTCTTCTTGGTCTTAGCAGCGGGCTTAGCCATTTCTCAGTCCCTTACTTCTTGATCGCCTTGCGCGGACCCTTGCGGGTGCGGGCGTTGGTACGGGTGCGCTGGCCACGCAGCGGGAGGCCACGGCGGTGACGCAGGCCGCGGTAGCAGCCCAGGTCCATCAGGCGCTTGATCGCGATGCCGATCTCACGGCGCAGATCGCCTTCCACGATGTACTTGCCGACTTCGGCGCGCAGGCGCTCGATTTCCGGCTCCGACAGATCGCGGATCTTGGTGGTCGAAGCAACGCCTGCGACTTCGCAGACCTTCTTCGAACGGGTACGGCCGATGCCGTAAATGCTTTGCAACCCGACCCAGACATGCTTCTGGGCTGGCAGGTTGACGCCTGCAATACGCGCCATGACGCGGTTCTCCAGCTGAGTGATGGCCGACAGCGCGCCTCGGGCACGCCAATCCGGCAGGATGGATCAAAAAAGTGAACTAGCGATACTAACAAGGTTCCGGTTTACATGGAAGCCCGTGAAACCATTGGTTTCATGAACCCGGCCTGGGGAGTGTGCCCAGGCTCCGGCGCCGGATGGGGTTGGACCTGGGGTTTCCCCCGGGGCCGCCCGCGCTACTCCAGCGCGGGACCACCTCATCACACCCCCACCCGGAACCGCTGCGGGGACCGCCCTTCGTTTGTGTGGCCGGAGTCCGCGAAGCGGAGGGACCATCACGTCAGGAAGACGAAAGTATAACAGGCCAATCAGCCGCGGGCAAAACCGCCGCGGTTGCCGCCCTTCAGGTTGGCCTTCTTCAGCAGGCTCTCGTACTGGTGGGACATCAGGTGCGCCTGCACCTGGGCGATGAAGTCCATCACCACCACCACCACGATCAGCAGCGAAGTACCACCGAAGTAGAACGAGGCGTTCAGCTGCGTGCGCATCAGTTCCGGCAGCAGGCAGACGATCACCAGGTAGGCCGAGCCGGCTGCGGTCAGGCGGGTCAGCACGCCATCGATGTAATCGGCGGTGGCCTTGCCCGGACGGATGCCCGGAATCAGCGCGCCCGACTTCTTCAGGTTGTCGGCGGTTTCCTGCGAGTTGAACACCAGCGCGGTATAGAAGAACGCGAAACCGGTGATCAGCGCAGCGAACACGATCATGTGCAGCGGCTCGCCCGGGCCGAGAGCATTGGCCACCTTCTGCAGGACCTGGCCGAAGCTGCTCTGGTTGGCAGCCTGGCCGGACCACATGGCCAGGGTGGCCGGGAACGCCAGCAGGCTCGAGGCGAAGATCGCCGGGATGACGCCGGCCATGTTGAGCTTCAGCGGCAGGAACGAGGTCTGGTTCATGTACGCGTTGCGACCGCCCTGGCGGCGCGCGTAGTTGACCGTGATCCGGCGCTGGCCACGCTCGACGAACACCACGAAGAAGGTGAAGGCGAGCACGACGATGGCGATCAGCAGCAGCTGGATGAACTGGATGTTGCCGTCGCGGTAGGCGTCGAAGGTGTGGATGATCGCACCCGGCAGGCCAGCGACGATACCGGCGAAGATGATCAGCGACACGCCGTTGCCGATGCCGCGTTCGGTGACCTGCTCACCGACCCACATCAGGAACATGGTGCCGGCGGTCAGCGCGACCACGGCGGTGAGCACGAAGCCCATGCCCGGCGCATACACGACCGGAGCGCCCGACGGCGAGACCTGGCCCTGCAGGGCCAGTGCGATCGAGCCGCCCTGCACCACTGCCAGCAGCACGGCGCCGATGCGCGAATACTGGGTGATCTTGCGGCGGCCGGACTCACCTTCCTTCTGCATCGCCTTCAGGGCGGGGAAGATGTGCACGGCCAGCTGCATCACGATCGATGCCGAAATGTACGGCATCACGTTCAGCGCGAAGATGCTGAAACGGTGCAGGGCGCCGCCCGAGAACATGTTGAACATGTCCACGATGCCGCCGCCCTGCTGTTGCATCATGGCAAGCATGGCATCGGGATTGACGCCCGGCACCGGCACGTAGCAGCCGATGCGATAGACGATCAAAGCCCCGACGACGAACAGCAAACGTTGGCGAAGTTCAGTGAACTTGCCCATTCCGCCCGCGAGGTTACCGATGCCAGCTTGCGCCATGATTTTCTTACTCCGTTACGCTGCCGCCGGCAGCTTCGATCGCAGCCTTGGCACCCGCCGTGGCAGCGATACCCTTCAGGGTGAACGCCTTGGTCACTTCGCCCTTGACGACGACCTTGGCCTTCTTTGCAGTGCTCGGGACCAGCTTGGCAGCACGCAGGGCGGCGAAGTCGATCTCACCGGCCGGCAGCTTGTCCAGCGCGTACAGCAGCACTTCAGCGGTGTCCTTGGCGATCGGCGAACGGAAGCCGATCTTCGGCAGACGACGCTGCATGGGGGTCTGGCCGCCTTCGAAGCCAGCCTTGATCTTGCCGCCACCCTTGCGGGCGAACGAACCCTTGTGGCCGCGGCCGGCAGTCTTGCCCAGGCCCGAGCCGATACCGCGACCGACGCGGGTACGCTCGGTGCGGGCGCCCGGTGCCGGGCTCAGTTCATTGAGACGCAGAGTCATGGTCGATTACTCCTCAACCTGGACGAGGTACTGAACCTTGTTGATCAGGCCGCGCACCTGCGGGCTGTCCTTCAGTTCACGCACATCGTTGAGCTTGTTCAGGCCCAGGGCACGCACCGACAGGCGGTGACGCGACTGGGTGCCACGCAGGCCACGCACCAGGCGGACCTTGACAGTCTTGTTGGACTCATTAGCCATGGTTGAGTTCCTCCACCTTCTTGCCGCGCTTGGCCGCGATGCGGGCCGGCGACTGCGCAGCAGACAGGCCCTTCACGGTGGCACGCACCAGGTTGATCGGGTTGCGCGAACCGGTGGCCTTGGCCAGCACGTTCTTCACGCCAACCGCTTCCAGCACGGCGCGCATGGCACCGCCGGCGATGACGCCGGTACCTTCCGAAGCCGGCTGCATGAACACGCGGGCTGCGCCGTGACCATCCTTGATGGTGTGCCACAGGGTGCCGTTGTTCAGGTCAACACTGACCAGGTTCTTGCGGGCCTGTTCCATCGACTTCTGGATGGCGACCGGCACTTCGCGGGCCTTGCCATAACCGAAACCGACCTTGCCTTCGCCGTCGCCGACAACGGTCAGGGCGGTGAAGGTGAACTGGCGGCCACCCTTGACGGTCTTGCTGACGCGGTTGACCGCGACCAGCTTTTCGATCATGCCGTCGTCGATCTTCTCTTCGCGGTTACGGTCGCGATCGCGACCCCGCTGCTGACGCTCTTCTGCCATGTTGATTCCTTGGTTGTTTGGGTATGTACGGCTCGAAGCCGCTTATGGTTGTGGCGTGACGCGGCGTTCCGGTGGGCCGCTGCAGAAGAGCGGCGCCGTCCAGCCTCACTCAGGCTGGCGAGCAGGCAGGCAGGAGGCCAATGGCCCCCTGCCCTTGTCCCTTAGAACTGCAGGCCGGCTTCGCGGGCGGCTTCTGCCAGGGCCTTGATGCGGCCGTGGTAGCGGTAGCCCGAACGATCGAAGGCAACCTTCTCGACGCCGGCGGCCTTGGCGCGCTCGGCGACGATGCGGCCAACCTTGGCGGCGGCATCGGCGTTCTTGCCGTTCTTCAGGCCTTCCATGACGTCGGTCTGGGTGGTGTTGGCGGCAGCCAGCACCTTGGAACCGTCGGCGGTGAAGACCTGGGCGTACAGGTGCTGGCCGGTGCGCAGCACCGACAGGCGGGCGACGCCGAGCTCACGGATGTGGGCGCGGGTCGACTTGGCGCGACGCAGGCGGGCGATGTTCTTGTTCATTTTGATTATTCCTTGAAAGCTGAAGGAAGAGCTTTTCCCTGAGAAGTCCGCACAGGGATGTGCGGGCTCTTGCGAGGGACTCGCGCTTATGCCTTCTTGGCTTCCTTACGGATGATGACTTCGTCGGAGTACTTCACGCCCTTGCCCTTGTACGGCTCCGGCTTGCGGAACGCACGGATCTTGGCGGCAACTTCACCGACGACCTGCTTGTCAGCGCCCTGGACCAGAATCTCGGTCTGGGTCGGGGTCGACAGGGTGATGCCTTCCGGCGCCACGAACACGACCGGGTGCGAGAAGCCCAGCGACAGGCTCAGGTCCTTGCCCTGCATGGCAGCGCGGTAACCCACGCCGACCAGCTCCAGCTTGCGCTCGAAGCCTTCGGACACGCCCTTGACCATGTTGGACAGGATCGCACGCACGGTACCGGTCAGTGCGACCAGGTCGGCGTTCTCGGTGCTCAGGGTGGCAACGCCGTTGTCGACGTTGATGGCAATACCGGCCGGCTTGGCCAGCGACAGGGTGCCCTTCGGGCCCTTGGCGGTGACGCTGTCCGACTGGACGTTCAGTTCAACCTTACCCAGGTCGATCGGCTTCTTGGCTACGCGGGACATAGTTCTACTCCTTTCGCCTTAGGCCACGAAGCACAGGACTTCGCCGCCGACGCCCAGCTGGCGCGCCTGCGCATCAGTCATGATGCCCTTGGAGGTGGAAATAATGGAGATACCCAGGCCGTTCATGACCTTCGGCAGCTCGCTCTTGCCGCGGTACTGGCGCAGGCCCGAACGCGAGAAGCGCTTCAGGGTCGCGATGACCGGCTTGCCTTCGAAATACTTCAGCACGATTTCCAGCTCGGACTTGTTGTTTTCCAGCTGGGTCACGCGCAGGTCGGTGATGTAACCCTCGTCCTTCAGGACCTGGGCAATCGCAACCTTGATCTTGGACGACGGGGCTTTCACCGTCTGCTTGCCAACCGCGGCCGCATTCTTGATGCGGACCAGCAGGTCGGCGATGGGATCAGTCATGCTCATATGAGTACCTTTGAGTGCACCGATATCCGCTTTCGCGAAAATCTGTTGTCTCCTGGAAACGGGCCAGGTCCCTTGTTGCAGCGGGCCGGAAGCCCACTCCTACAACCCCGTCTGCACAGGGCAAGACGCGGGAGTATACGCCAAAAGAGCCCGGCTTGCGCCGGGCTCTTCGGTTTTTTTGCGTCGGGAAAGCTGAATGCCTCCCCTGCCCGGTTCAGGAACCCCCGAAGGGGCTCCTGATCGCAGGGCCGGCTGGGATTACCAGCTGGCCTTGCGCAGACCCGGGACGTCGCCACGCATGGTGGCTTCACGCAGCTTGTTACGGCCCAGGCCGAACTTGCTGTAGACGCCACGCGGACGACCCGACAGCTCGCAACGGTTGCGCTGGCGGCTCGGCGACGAATCGCGCGGCAGCTTGGCCAGCTTGGTTGCGGCGTCGATCTTCTCTTCGTAGGTCGCGTCCACGGAGGACACGATCTTCTTCAGAGCTGCACGCTTTTCAGCGTACTTCTTTGCCAGCTTTTCCCGCTTGATGTCGCGGTTGACCATGGAGGTCTTTGCCATTTCGGTTTCCTCGACAGATCAGTTACGGAACGGGAACTTGAACGCTGCCAGCAGCGCCTTCGCTTCCGCGTCGGTCTTCGCAGTGGTGGTGATGGCGATATCCATACCGCGGATCGCGTCGACAGCGTCGAAGTCGATTTCCGGGAAGATGATCTGCTCCTTCACACCCATGTTGAAGTTGCCGCGGCCGTCGAAGGAACGACCGGAAACACCACGGAAGTCGCGCACGCGCGGCAGCGAGATGTTGATCAGGCGATCCAGGAACTCGTACATCTTGTGGCGACGCAGCGTGGTCTTGCAGCCGATCGGCCAACCATCGCGGATCTTGAACGACGCAACCGACACACGCGACTTGGTGACAACCGGCTTCTGGCCGGAAATCTTGGTCATGTCGCCGACGGCGTTTTCCAGGATCTTCTTGTTGGTGGCCGCTTCGCCGACACCCATGTTCAGGGTGACCTTGACCAGCTTCGGCACTTCCATCGGATTGGTGTAGCCGAACTGCTTCATCAGCGCCGGCACCACTTCGTCCTTGTAGAACTTTTCGAGACGGGAACTCATCTTCTCATTCCTCAGGCGTCGAGCGCCTCACCGCTGGAGCGGAACACACGCAGTTTGCGTCCATCCTCCAGCACCTTGAAGCCAACGCGTTCGCCCTTGCCCGAAGCCGGGTTCAGAACATTCACGTTGGAGATATGGATCGAAGCTTCGCGCTCGACCACGCCGCCGGCAACACCTGCCTGCGGGTTCGGCTTGGTGTGGCGCTTGACGATGTTCACGTTGGCGACGACCACACGGTCGCCGTCGACGCGGACGACTTCGCCCTGCTTGCCCTTGTCCTTGCCAGCGTTGACGACAACCTGGTCGCCCTTCTTGATACGGTTAGCCATGATTATCTCCTGTCGCTCACAGCACTTCGGGAGCGAGCGAGACGATCTTCATGAACTTCTCCGAACGAAGTTCACGGGTCACCGGCCCGAAGATACGGGTACCGATCGGCTCCTGCTTGCTGTTCAGCAGAACGGCAGCGTTGCCGTCGAAGCGGATCAGCGAGCCGTCGGCGCGACGCACACCCTTGCGGGTACGCACCACGACGGCGTCATACACTTCACCCTTCTTGACCTTGCCGCGCGGAATCGCATCCTTCACGGTGACCTTGATGATGTCGCCGATGCCGGCGTAACGGCGCTTGGAACCACCCAGCACCTTGAAGCACATCACCTGCTTGGCACCCGAATTGTCCGCGACGTCAAGGTAGCTCTGCATCTGGATCATGATTCAGCTCCTTATTCAGCCGCGCGCGTGATGACTTCCACCACGCGCCAGTTCTTGGTCTTGGACATCGGAGCAATCTCGGTCACGCGGACGACATCGCCTTCCTTGCAGGCGTTGTCGGCATCGTGGGCGTGCAGCTTCGTCGAGCGCTTGATGTACTTGCCGTACAGCGCGTGCTTGACCTGACGCTCAACCAGGACGGTAACCGTCTTGTCCATCTTGTTGCTGACGACACGGCCTTCGACCGTGCGCAGCGTCTTCTTTTCAGTATTGTCGCTCATAGCGGCCATCCTTACTTCGTGCTGCCGAGCAGGGTCTTGACGCGAGCAATCTCGCGGCGGACCCGGCGAATGTCGTGGGTCTTCGGCAGCTGGCCGGTGACCTGCTGCATACGGACAGAGAACTGTTCCTTACGCAGGTCGATCAGGTGGGCCTTGAGTTCGTCAGCCGACTTTTCACGGAGAGTTTTGATATCCATCAGCGCACCGTACGGGTCACGAAAGTGGTGGTGACCGAGAGCTTGGCGGCGGCCAGGCGGAACGCCTCGCGAGCCACTTCCTCGGAAACACCCTCGATTTCATAGATCATGCGGCCGGGCTGGATCTGGGCCACCCAGTATTCCACGTTGCCCTTACCAGAACCCATTCGGACTTCGATGGGCTTCTTGGTGATGGGCTTGTCGGGGAACACGCGGATCCACATCTTGCCGCCGCGCTTGACGTAGCGGCTGATCGAGCGGCGGGCCGCTTCGATCTGACGCGCGGTCAGCTGACCGTGTGCGGTTGCCTTCAGGCCGTATTCGCCGAAGCTGACAGCGTTGGCGCTCCAGCTCAGGCCATCGTTACGGCCCTTGTGTACCTTGCGGTACTTGGTTCGCTTGGGTTGCAACATTGTCGTTACCTCGCTTCACGGGCCGGGCGCTGACGGTCACCACGGTCGCCGCGATCGTGACGATCGTTGCGCGACGGGGTGTCGTCCTGCTTTTCCTGGCCAACCTGGGAGAAATCGAAGACCTCGCCCTTGTAGATCCAGACCTTGATGCCGATGATGCCGTAGGTCGTCTTGGCTTCAGCGAAGCCATAGTCGATGTCGGCACGCAGGGTGTGCAGCGGCACGCGGCCTTCGCGGTACCACTCCGAACGGGCGATTTCTGCACCGTTGAGGCGGCCACCGACGTTGACCTTGATGCCCAGGGCACCCAGGCGCATCGCGTTGCCGACCGAGCGCTTCATTGCACGGCGGAACATGATGCGACGCTCCAGCTGCTGGGCGATCGACTCGGCAACGAGCTGCGCGTCCAGTTCCGGCTTGCGCACTTCGGTGACGTTGATGTGCGCCGGGACGCCCATCATCTCGCTCACTTCCTTGCGCAGCTTCTCGATGTCCTCACCGCGCTTGCCGATCACCACGCCCGGACGGGCGGTGTGGATCGTCACGCGAGCGGTCTTGGCCGGACGCTCGATCAGGATCTTGCTGATGCCGGCCTGAGCCAGCTTCTTGCGCAGCATTTCGCGCACTTTCAGGTCGGCTGCCAGGTAACCAGCGAACTCGGCCTTGTTGGCGTACCACTTGGAGTTCCAGTCCTTGGAAATGCCGAGGCGGATACCAATCGGATGAACTTTATGACCCATGGTCTTTTCCTTATCCGCTTACTTGGCGGCGCCCACAACCACAGTGATGTGGCTGGTGCGCTTGAGGATGCGGGTACCGCGGCCTTTCGCCCGCGCCATGAAACGCTTCAGGGTCGGACCTTCATCAACCATGATGGTCTGAACCTTCAGCTCGTCGACGTCGGCGCCCTGGTTGTTCTCGGCGTTGGCAATTGCCGACTCCACCACCTTCTTGATCAGGTGGGCAGCCTTCTTGTCCGAGAACTTCAGCAGGTTGACCGCACGTTCGGCCGGCAGACCGCGCACCTGGTCAGCGACCAGACGAGCCTTCTGCGGGGAGATGCGCGCAGTGCGCAGGATGGCTTTCGCTTCCATTGTCATCTCTCCTTACTTGCCCGACTTCTTGTCACCACCGTGACCCTTGAAGGTCCGGGTGATGGCAAATTCGCCGAGCTTGTGGCCGACCATGTTCTCGTTGACGAGAACCGGGATGTGGTTCTTGCCGTTATGCACGGCAATGGTGACGCCTACCATGTCAGGCAGGATCATCGAACGGCGCGACCAGGTCTTGATCGGCTTCTTGCTGCCCGCAGCGGCCTCCACCTTCTTGACGAGGTGGTGATCGACGAACGGGCCCTTCTTGAGTGAACGTGCCATGGTCGATTAGCCCCTACGATCGCGGACGATGAACTGCTGAGTGCGCTTGTTATGGCGCGTCTTGTAACCCTTGGTCGGGACACCCCACGGGGTGACCGGATGCGGGTTACCCTGGCCGGCCTTCGCCTCACCACCACCGTGCGGGTGGTCAACCGGGTTCATGGCAGCACCACGAACGGTCGGGCGGACGCCGCGCCAACGCTTGGCACCGGCCTTGCCCAGCTTTTCCAGGCTGTGCTCGTCGTTGCCGACTTCGCCGATGGTGGCGCAGCACTCGACCGGAACCTTACGCATTTCACCCGAGCGCAGGCGCAGGGTGGCGTAGATGCCTTCGCGAGCCACCAGCTGCACGGCCGCACCAGCGGCGCGAGCGATCTGAGCGCCCTTGCCCGGCTTCAGTTCGATGCAGTGGATGGTGGTGCCGACCGGGATGTTGCGCAGCGGCAGGGTGTTGCCAGCCTTGATCGGGGCATCCGAACCAGCGATCACCTGATCACCAGCCTTCAGGCCCTTCGGGGCGATGATGTAGCGACGCTCACCGTCGACGTAGCACAGCAGGGCGATGTGCGCGGTGCGGTTCGGATCGTATTCGATGCGTTCCACGCGCGCCGGGATGCCCAGCTTGTTGCGCTTGAAGTCGATGATGCGGTAGTGCTGCTTGGCACCACCACCGACGTGACGCACGGTGATGCGGCCATGGTGGTTACGACCACCCGAGCGGCTCTGCGACTCGACCAGCGCAGCGTGCGGAGCACCCTTGTGCAGGTCGGGAGTGACCACGCGCACGGCCGAACGGCGGCCGGGGGAAGTGGGCTTGAATTTCATCAATGGCATGGGATGTACCTCAGGCCTTGGCCGTTACATCGATCGACTGGCCATCGGCCAGGCGAACGTACGCCTTGCGCCAATCGCCGCGGCGGCCAGCACGGTTACGGAAGGACTTGTTCTTGCCCTTGACGTTGACCACGTTGACGGCTTCGACCTTGACGTCGAACAGCTGCTCAACCGCGGCCTTTACATCGGCCTTGGTGGCTTCGTTCGAAACTTCGAAGACATACTGGTTGGAGAGTTCCTGCAGGCGCGCGGTCTTTTCGGAGACACGCGGGGCACGCAGCACGCTGAAGTTTTTTTCGTTGCTGTTCATGCCAGCCACTCCTCGACCTTCTTGACCGCGTCAGCGGTGATGACGACCGTGTCGGCACCCACCAGCGAGACCGGATCCAGACCCTGGACGTCACGCACCTGCACGTACGGCAGATTGCGGGCGGACAGGTACAGGTGCTCGGACGCTTCTTCGGTGACGATCAGCGGGCGCTTGCCCACTTCCAGGCCGGCCAGCTTGGCGATCAGACCCTTCGTGTTGGTCACTTCGACGTCGAAGGACTCCACGATGGTCAGACGGCCCTGACGGTTCAGCTCGGACAGGATCGCGCACATGGCGGCACGGTACTGCTTGCGATTGACCTTCTGCTCGAAGCTGCGCGGCTTGGCCGCGAAGGTGACACCGCCGCCGACGAAGATCGGAGCCGTCAGTGCGCCATGACGCGCGCCGCCGCCCTTCTGCTTCTTCGACTTCTTGGTGGTACCAGCCACTTCGGAGCGAGTCTTCTGTGCCTTGGTGCCGGCGCGACCGGCGTTGCGGTAGGCAACGACGACCTGGTGGACCAGATCTTCGCTGAAATCGCGACCGAACACGGCGTCGGAGACCGAGACCTTGTTGTTGCTACCCGTGATAACGAGTTCCATCGTCATCTCTCCTTATGCCTTGCTCGCCGGACGGACGATCACGTCGCCACCCGCCGCGCCCGGAACGGCGCCGCGAACGGCGATCAGACCGCGCTCGACGTCGACCTTGACCACTTCCAGGTTCTGGGTGCTCTGCTGCACCGCGCCCATGTGGCCCGACATCTTCTTGCCCGGGAAAACGCGACCCGGGGTCTGGCGCTGACCCAGCGAACCCGGCGCGCGATGCGACAGCGAGTTACCGTGGGTTGCATCGCCCATACGGAAGTTGTGGCGCTTGATGGTGCCCTGGAAGCCCTTACCCTTGGTGACACCCTGGACGTCGACGATCTGGCCGACTTCGAAGATGTCCGCCTTGACTTCGCCGCCAACGGCGAAATCGCCGAGCTGCGCGTCTTCAACGCGGAATTCCCACAGGCCACGACCCGCTTCCACCTTCGCCTTGGCGAAGTGGCCGGCTTCCGGCTTGTTGACCAGGGCAGCGCGACGCGCGCCGACGGTCACCTGCACGGCGCTGTAGCCGTCGGTTTCGACGGTCTTGATCTGCGCGATGCGGTTCGGGGTTGCTTCGATCAGGGTCACCGGGATGGAGCGGCCATCTTCAGTGAACACGCGGCTCATGCCAGCCTTGCGGCCCACGAAGCCCAACGAATACTTCTTCGTCATGGTCGTAGTCCTCAGGTCAGCTTGATCTGAACGTCGACGCCGGCAGCCAGTTCGAGCTTCATCAGCGCGTCCACGGTCTTGTCATTCGGGTCAACGATATCGAGCACGCGCTTGTGCGTGCGGGTCTCGTACTGGTCACGCGCGTCCTTGTCGACGTGCGGGGAAACGAGAACGGTGTAACGCTCGATCTTGGTCGGCAGCGGGATCGGGCCACGCACTTGCGCGCCGGTCCGCTTTGCCGTTTCAACGATCTCGCTGGCCGAACGGTCGATCAGACGATGATCGAACGCTTTCAGCCGGATCCGGATCTTTTGGTCCGCCATGGCGGTAGGTTCCTTCGTTAAAAGAGCGACAGACAAAGCCTCTGGGTTGCTTTGTCCCATGAAATTCCTGAATACGGACGGCCCGCAGTCCTGCAGGCCGCCAAGGTCACTCCATAGACCTCAAAAACGTAGGCAGACCAGTTACCCGGCCTGCCCAGACGTAGAAGCATAATGGCACGCAAGGCAGCTGTCAACAGTCGCCTGTTGACGCCGCCTGAATGGCATTGACCCTTCCTGGTCCGGGGAACACAAGGCACATCCTATGCCTGCTTTCCCATTTGATACGCCCCGATGCCCTACCCAGGCAACATCGGGGCGCTGATACTACCAGATTACTCGATGATCTTCGAGACCACGCCGGCGCCGACGGTACGGCCGCCTTCGCGGATGGCGAAGCGCAGACCTTCGTCCATGGCCACCGGGTTGATCAGGGTGACTTCCATCTTGACGTTGTCACCCGGCATCACCATTTCGACGCCCTCCGGCAGCTTGGCGGCGCCGGTGATGTCGGTGGTGCGGAAGTAGAACTGCGGACGGTAGCCGTTGAAGAACGGGGTGTGGCGGCCGCCCTCGTCCTTCGACAGGACGTACACTTCGCCTTCGAACTTGGTGTGCGGCTTGATCGTGCCCGGCTTGGCCAGCACCTGGCCACGCTCGACGTCGTCACGCTTGGTGCCGCGCAGCAGCAGGCCAGCGTTGTCGCCTGCCTGACCCTGGTCCAGCAGCTTGCGGAACATTTCAACGCCGGTCACGGTGGTCTTCTGCACCGGACGGATGCCGACGATTTCGATTTCGTCGCCAACCTTGATCACGCCGCGCTCGATACGACCGGTCACCACGGTGCCGCGGCCCGAGATCGAGAACACGTCTTCCACCGGCATCAGGAACGGCTTGTCGATCGCACGCTCCGGCTCCGGAATCCAGCTGTCCAGCGCGTCGACCAGCTTCAGGATGGCCGGCACGCCGATGTCGCTCTGGTCGCCTTCCAGCGCCAGACGGGCCGAACCGGCGATGATCGGGGTGTCGTCGCCCGGGAACTCGTACTTGCTCAGCAGCTCGCGCACTTCCATCTCGACCAGCTCGAGCAGCTCGGCGTCGTCCACCATGTCGGCCTTGTTCAGGAACACGACGATGTACGGCACGCCGACCTGGCGCGACAGCAGGATGTGCTCACGGGTCTGCGGCATCGGGCCGTCAGCGGCCGAGCACACCAGGATCGCGCCGTCCATCTGGGCGGCACCGGTGATCATGTTCTTGACGTAGTCAGCGTGGCCCGGGCAGTCAACGTGGGCGTAGTGACGGATCGGGGATTCGTATTCGACGTGCGCGGTCGAGATCGTGATGCCACGCGCCTTTTCTTCCGGCGCGGCGTCGATCGAGGAGTAGTCCTTGAACTCGCCACCGAAGCGCTCGGCACCGATCTTGGTCAGTGCGGCGGTCAGCGTGGTCTTGCCGTGGTCGACGTGACCGATGGTGCCGACGTTGACGTGCGGCTTGGTGCGTTCGAACTTACCCTTTGCCATTGTTCTATACCTTGATTGTTCGTAAGTGGTTTCAAGAGAGGCTGAGCGAGGCTCAGCCCTTCTTCATGACGGCTTCGGCGATGTTGGTCGGAGCCGGCTCGTAGTGATCGAATTCCATGGTGAAGGTGGCGCGGCCCTGGGTCTGCGAACGCAGTGCAGTGGCGTAGCCGAACATTTCACCCAGCGGGATCATCGCGTTGATGATGCTGGCCGAACCGTCACCGGTGGTGTCGGAACCCTGCAGCACGCCGCGACGACGGCTGACGTCGCCCATCACGTCACCCTGGTAATCCTCCGGGGTCACGATCTCGACCTTCATGATCGGCTCCAGCAGCACCGGCTTGGCCTTGGCGAAGCCCTGCTTGAAGGCCATCGACGAAGCCAGCTTGAACGCCATTTCCGAGGAGTCGACGTCGTGGTACGAACCGAACACCAGCTTCACCTTGACGTCCACGACCGGGAAGCCAGCCAGCGGGCCGCTGGTGATGGTTTCGCGCAGGCCCTTCTCGACCGACGGGATGAATTCCTTCGGGATCACGCCGCCGGTGATGTCGTTGATGAACAGGAAGTCGTCCTTGATCATCGGAGCGATCTTCGGATCGGCACGGTCGGCAGCAGTGATCGGCGACAGTTCGATCACGACGTGACCGTACTGACCCTTACCACCGGACTGCTTGGCGTGCTTGTAGTCCGACTTGACGTCAGCCAGGGTGATGGTTTCGCGGTAGGCCACCTGCGGCGCGCCGACGTTGGCTTCAACGTTGAACTCGCGCTTCAGGCGGTCAACGATGATGTCCAGGTGCAGCTCGCCCATGCCCGAGATGATGGTCTGGCCGGATTCTTCGTCGGTCTTGACGCGGAACGACGGATCTTCCTGTGCCAGACGGCCCAGGGCCAGGCCCATCTTTTCCTGGTCCGACTTGGTCTTCGGCTCGACGGCCATCGAGATCACCGGCTCCGGGAACGTCATGCGCTCCAGGATGATCGGGGCGTCCACGGCGCACAGGGTGTCACCGGTGGTGGTGTCCTTCAGGCCCACGGCAGCGGCGATGTCACCGGCCAGAACTTCCTTGATTTCCTCGCGGTTGTTCGAGTGCATCTGCAGGATGCGGCCGATGCGCTCCTTCTTGCCCTTCACCGAGTTCAGCACGGTGTCGCCACCGTTCAGGGTGCCCGAGTAGACACGGAAGAAGGTCAGCGCGCCGACGAACGGGTCGGTGATGATCTTGAAGGCCAGCGACGAGAACGGAGCCTTGTCGTCCGACTTGCGGGTCATTTCGACGGTGTCGTCGTCAACGTCCACGCCCTTCACGTCCGGCACGTCGACCGGCGACGGCAGCAGCTGGATCACGCCATCCAGCATGGCCTGCACGCCCTTGTTCTTGAAGGCCGAGCCGCAGTACATCGGCACGATCTCGGTGGCCAGGGTGCGGGTACGCAGGGCATTGATGATTTCAGCCTCGGCCAGCTCTTCGCCGCCCAGGTACTTTTCCATCAGCTCTTCGCTGGCTTCGGCAGCGGTCTCGACCATGAACTGGCGAGCCTCTTCAGCCGGGCCCTGCAGTTCGGCCGGGATGTCGCCGTATTCGAACTTCATGCCCTGCGAAGCTTCATCCCAGTGGATGGCCTTCATCTTCAGCAGGTCGACGACGCCCTTGAAGTTGTCTTCAGCGCCGATCGGCAGCTGCATCGGCACGGCAACCGCGCCCAGCTTGGCCTTCAGCTGGCCGACGACCTTCTGGAAGTTGGCACCGGTACGGTCCATCTTGTTGACGAACGCGATGCGCGGCACGTGGTACTTGTTGGCCTGGCGCCACACGGTTTCCGACTGCGGCTGCACGCCACCGACGGCGCACAGGACGAAGACGGCACCGTCGAGCACGCGCAGCGAGCGCTCCACTTCGATGGTGAAGTCGACGTGCCCGGGGGTGTCGATGATGTTGAAGCGGTGCTCCGGCAGGGACTTGTCCATGCCCTTCCAGAACGCGGTGGTGGCAGCGGACTGGATCGTGATGCCACGCTCCTGCTCCTGCTCCATCCAGTCCATGGTGGCGGCGCCGTCATGCACTTCACCGATCTTGTGGCTCTTGCCGGTGTAGAACAGGATGCGCTCGGACGTGGTGGTCTTGCCGGCATCGATGTGAGCCATGATGCCGAAGTTACGGTAACGCTCGATGGGAGTGGAACGGGCCACGGGAGCCTCTCAGATTTCTTGGATTTCGGATGGCCGAACGCCGCCTTTCGGCGGCCTTCGGATTGGCGCAGCCCTTCTGGGACCGCGAGGCAGCACGCACCGAAGTGGTGCTGCCCTGCCTGTTTTACAAGGCCGTCAAACTCACCAGCGGTAGTGGGCGAATGCCTTGTTGGCTTCGGCCATGCGGTGGGTTTCTTCGCGCTTCTTGATGGCGCCGCCACGGTTTTCCGAGGCGTCGATCAGTTCAGCAGCCAGCTTCTTCGGCATGGTGTTCTCGCCACGCTTGCGCGCGGAGTCGATCAGCCAGCGCATGGCCAGGGCCATCTTGCGCGACGAACGCACTTCGACCGGCACCTGGTAGGTGGCACCACCGACGCGGCGCGACTTGACTTCGACCGCCGGAGCGACGTTGTCCAGAGCCTTCTGCACCAGTTCAATGGCGTTGGCGCTGCTGTTCTTCTCGGTGATCACGTCCATGGCGCCGTACACGATCTTTTCGGCGACGGACTTCTTGCCGCTCTGCATGACCATGTTGATGAAGCGGGCGATGGTTTCGCTTCCGTGCTTCGGATCGGGCAGGACGGAACGCTGCGGAGTATTACCCTTACGCGACATAGTGCTCTCTCCTTATGCCTTCGGACGCTTGGCGCCGTACTTGGAACGGGCCTGGCGACGCTTGGCAACGCCGGCGGCGTCGAGCGAGCCACGAACGGTGTGGTAACGCACACCCGGCAGGTCCTTGACGCGACCGCCGCGGATCAGGACCACGGAGTGCTCCTGCAGGTTGTGGCCTTCACCACCGATGTAGGAAATCACTTCTTCCTGGTTGGTCAGGCGGACCTTGGCAACCTTGCGCAGAGCCGAGTTCGGCTTCTTCGGAGTGGTGGTGTAGACACGGGTGCAGACGCCACGGCGCTGCGGGCACTTGTCGAGCGCCGGCGAGGCACTCTTGTAGGTGGTCGCTTGCCGCGGCTTGCGGACCAGCTGGTTGATCGTCGCCATCAGTAGGTTCTTCTGATTGGTGGCCGGAAAATCCGACCAGAGATGCGGAAATGTTAAAGCAGGCCGAAATTCTGGCCTGCTGAGACAGACGATTGTAGCAACCTGCCAGGAAAGCAGTCAAACGCCTCCTGTCAAGCCCGTCCCTGATCCCGGGACGTTACTGGGGGGCCTCCATGTACCCCGTTCAGATTGACAGGGTCGATCGCGGACGATCTCCCTGCCCTTTCCCACTCCCATCGATGGACCGACGGGGTGGTCCGGCCTTGCAGCCGGACCGGATACCTCATTCTTCGCCCGACGCCTGTTCAGCTTCGGCTTCAACCACCGGTGCCTCGACCGCGGCCGGGGTGCCGGCAAGGGTCTGCATTTCCGACTCGGTGAGGCCGGAAGCGCCGCGACGGCGGTTGCTGTGGTACGCCAGGCCGGTACCGGCCGGAATCAGGCGACCCACGATGACGTTTTCCTTCAGGCCACGCAGGTTGTCCGAGGTGCCGCGGACGGCCGCTTCGGTCAGCACGCGGGTGGTTTCCTGGAACGAAGCGGCCGAGATGAACGATTCGGTCGCCAGCGACGCCTTGGTGATACCCAGCAGGACCGGATCGAAGTGCGCCGGCAGCTCATTGCGGGCTGCAAGGCGGGCATTCTCCTCGATAACGCGCTGGCGCTCCACCTGTTCGCCGTTCAGGAACTTGCTGCTGCCCTGGTCGGTGATCTCGACCTTGCGCAGCATCTGGCGGGTGATCACCTCGATGTGCTTGTCGTTGATCTTCACGCCCTGCAGGCGATACACGTCCTGGATTTCCTTCACCAGGTAGGCGGCCAGCGGTTCGACACCCAGCAGGCGCAGGATGTCCTGCGGGCTCGGCTCGCCGTCCACGATGGTTTCACCCTTGGTGACATGCTCGCCTTCGAACACGATGACCTGGCGGTACTTCGGGATCAGCTCTTCGTGCTCCGAACCATCGGTGTCCTTGATGATCAGGCGCTGCTTGCCCTTGGTGTCCTTGCCGAAGCTGATGATGCCCGAACGCTCGGCCAGCACCGCCGGATCCTTCGGCTTGCGCGCTTCGAACAGATCGGCCACGCGCGGCAGACCACCGGTGATGTCGCGGGTCTTCGACGCTTCCTGCGGGATCTTGGCGACCACGTCACCCACGCCGACGGCAGCGCCGTCCTGCAGGTTGACGATCGAGCGCGGCGGCAGCAGGTACTGCGCCGGCAGGTCGGTGCCCGGAATCGACAGGTCGTTGCCCTTGGCGTCGACGATGCGCACGATCGGGCGCAGGTCCTTGGCCTGGGTACCACGACGCTTCGGATCGGTGATTTCGCGCGACGCCAGGCCGGTCAGCTCGTCGGTCTTCTCGATGACGGTGATGCCGTCGACGAAGTCGATGAAGCGGATGAAACCGGCCACTTCCGACACGATCGGGTGGTTATGCGGATCCCAGTTGGCCACGGTCTGGCCAGCCTTGATCGCATCACCGTCCTTGGACGTGATGGTCGCACCGTACGGCAGCTTGTAACGTTCACGCTCACGGCCGTGGGCATCGAGCACCGAGATTTCGCCCGAGCGCGACACTGCCACCAGCGAGCCGTTGGCATGCTCGACCGACTTGAGGTTGCTGAACTTGACCGAGCCGGTGGTCTTGACGGTGATGTTGTCGACCGCAGCAGCTCGCGACGCCGCACCACCGATGTGGAACGTACGCATGGTCAGCTGGGTACCCGGCTCACCGATGGACTGGGCGGCGATGACGCCGACCGCTTCACCGATGTTGACCAGGTGGCCACGGGCCAGGTCGCGGCCGTAGCAGCGCGAGCAGACGCCGAAGGCCGATTCGCAGGAGATGGTCGAGCGGACCTTGATGGTCTGCACGCCGGCGTCTTCCAGCTTGGCAACCCAGGCTTCGTCCAGCAGGGTGTTGCGGGTGACGATCGGATCTTCGTCGTTGCCCGGCAGGAACACGTCCTCGGCAACCACGCGACCCAGCACGCGGTCCTTCAGCGGCTCGACCACGTCGCCGCCTTCCACGATCGGGGTCATGATCAGGCCTTCGGTGGTACCGCAATCCACCTCGGTGATCACCACGTCCTGTGCCACGTCGACCAGACGACGGGTCAGGTAACCCGAGTTCGCGGTCTTCAGCGCGGTATCGGCCAGACCCTTACGGGCACCGTGGGTGGAGTTGAAGTACTCCTGCACGTTCAGGCCTTCGCGGAAGTTCGCCTTGATGGGCGTCTCGATGATCGAGCCGTCCGGGCGGGCCATCAGGCCACGCATGCCGGCCAGCTGACGGATCTGCGCCTGCGAACCACGCGCACCGGAGTCGGCCATGATGTACAGCGAGTTCATCGACTTCTGGTCGATGGTCTCACCCTTGGCATTGACCACCTTCTCGGTACCGATGGTGTCCATCATCGCCTTGGCGATGCGCTCGTTGGTGCGCGACCAGATGTCGACCACCTTGTTGTAGCGCTCGCCGGCGGTGACCAGGCCCGACTGGTACTGCTCCTGGATTTCCAGCACTTCGGCTTCGGCCTCGGTGAGGATGCCCTTCTTCTCGTCCGGGATCAGCATGTCGTCGATGCCGATCGAGACGCCGGCGCGGGTCGCGTACGCGAAGCCGGTGTACATCAGCTTGTCGGCGAACACGACCGTGTCCTTCAGGCCCAGCTGGCGGTAGCTGGAGTTGATCAGGCGGCTGATGTTCTTCTTGGTCAGTTCGACATTGGCCAGCGCGAACGGCAGGCCTTCCGGCAGGATTTCAGCCAGCAGGGCGCGACCGATCGTGGTGTCCACGATCGAGGTCTTGTTCTGCTTGTTGCCATCTTCGTCGGTCACCACCTCGGTGATGCGGACCTTGACCTTGGCGTGCAGTTCCACCACGCGGTTGTCGTAGGCGCGCTTGACTTCGGCGATGTTGGCGAAGGCCATGCCCTCGCCCTTCTTGTTCTCCAGCGAGCGGGTCATGTAGTACAGACCCAGCACGACGTCCTGCGACGGCACGATGATCGGCTCGCCGTTGGCCGGCGACAGGATGTTGTTGGTCGACATCATCAGCGCACGCGCTTCCAGCTGGGCTTCCAGCGAGAGCGGCACGTGGACGGCCATCTGGTCACCGTCGAAGTCGGCGTTGAACGCGGTGCAGACCAGCGGGTGCAGCTGGATGGCCTTGCCTTCGATCAGCACCGGCTCGAACGCCTGGATACCCAGACGGTGCAGGGTCGGCGCACGGTTCAGCATCACCGGATGCTCGCGGATGACCTCTTCCAGGATGTCCCAGACTTCGGCTTCTTCGCGCTCGACCAGCTTCTTGGCGGCCTTGATGGTGGTGGCCAGGCCACGACGCTGCAGCTTGGCGAAGACGAACGGCTTGAACAGCTCAAGCGCCATCTTCTTCGGCAGGCCGCACTGGTGCAGGCGCAGGTACGGACCGACCACGATGACCGAGCGGCCGGAGTAGTCGACGCGCTTGCCCAGCAGGTTCTGGCGGAAGCGGCCCTGCTTGCCCTTGATCATGTCGGCCAGCGACTTCAGCGGGCGCTTGTTGGTGCCGGTGATGGCACGGCCACGACGGCCGTTGTCCAGCAGCGCATCGACCGATTCCTGCAGCATGCGCTTTTCATTGCGCACGATGATGTCCGGCGCGCTCAGTTCGAGCAGGCGGCGCAGGCGGTTGTTACGGTTGATGACGCGGCGGTACAGGTCGTTCAGGTCGGAGGTCGCGAAGCGGCCGCCATCCAGCGGGACCAGCGGACGCAGGTCCGGCGGCAGCACCGGCAGCACGGTCATGACCATCCACTCCGGACGGTTGCCCGATTCCAGGAAGGCTTCGATCAGCTTGATGCGCTTGGTGAGGCGCTTGAGCTTGGTTTCCGAACCGGTAGCGGCGATTTCCTCGCGCAGGCGGGTCATTTCCGACTGCAGGTCGATCGTGCGCAGCAGTTCGTACACGGCCTCGGCGCCCATCGCGGCGTCGAAGTCGTCACCGTGCTCCTGGCGGGCCTGCAGGTACTGTTCTTCGGTCAGCAGCTGGCGGCGCTCCAGGGCGGTCAGGCCCGGCTCGGTCACCACGTAGGCTTCGAAGTACAGCACGCGCTCGATGTCGCGCAGGGTCATGTCCAGCATCAGGCCGATGCGCGACGGCAGCGACTTCAGGAACCAGATGTGCGCGACCGGCGAAGCCAGGTCGATGTGGCCCATGCGCTCGCGACGCACCTTGGCCAGGGTCACTTCGGTGCCGCACTTTTCGCAGACCACGCCGCGGTGCTTCATGCGCTTGTACTTGCCGCACAGGCACTCGTAGTCCTTCACCGGGCCGAAGATGGCGGCGCAGAACAGGCCGTCGCGTTCCGGCTTGAAGGTACGGTAGTTGATGGTTTCCGGCTTCTTCACTTCGCCGAAGGACCACGAACGGATCAGGTCCGGCGAAGCCAGCGCGATCTTGATCGCGTCGAAGTCCAGCGTCTGGCGCTGCTGGTTGAAGAGGTTGAGCAGGTCTTTCATGGTGTTCTCCAGAAGGAGGAATGCTGTGTCGATGGGCTTTCAGTTCACTGCCAGCGGCGCGGCGGCATTGACCGCCGCGCCGGCATGGATCAGTTGTCTTCCAGTTCCATGTTGATGGCCAGCGAGCGGATTTCCTTCACGAGCACGTTGAAGGATTCCGGCATGCCCGCGACCATCTCGTGCTCACCGTCGACGATGTTCTTGTACATCTGGTTGCGGCCCTGCACGTCATCGGACTTCACCGTCAGCATTTCCTGCAGGGTGTAGGCCGCGCCGTAGGCTTCCAGCGCCCAGACTTCCATTTCACCGAAGCGCTGGCCGCCGAACTGCGCCTTGCCGCCCAGCGGCTGCTGGGTGACGAGCGAGTACGGGCCGGTCGAACGGGCGTGCATCTTGTCGTCGACCAGGTGGTTCAGCTTCAGGTAGTGCATGTAACCCACGGTGGTGTGGCGATCGAACGCTTCACCGGTGCGGCCGTCGTACAGCTGGGTCTGGCCACTGCTCGGCAGGTCGGCCAGTTCCAGCATGCGCTTGATTTCCGCTTCGGTGGCGCCGTCGAACACCGGGGTGGCCATCGGCACGCCGTCGGTGAGGTTACGGGCCAGACGCAGCAGTTCCTCGTCGCTGAACTGCGACAGGTCGACACGGTTGGCCACGTTGGTGTCGTCGTGGTTGTAGATGTCGTCCAGGAACTTGCGCAGGTCGGCAACCGCCGCCTGGGCTTCCATCATCGCCTGGATCTTGCGGCCCAGGCCCTTGGCCGCCCAGCCCAGGTGCACTTCCAGGATCTGGCCGATGTTCATACGCGACGGCACGCCCAGCGGGTTCAGCACGATGTCCACGGTTTCGCCCGAGGCCATGTACGGCATGTCCTCGACCGGCACCACGTTGGAGACCACACCCTTGTTGCCGTGGCGGCCTGCCATCTTGTCGCCCGGCTGGATGCGGCGCTTCACGGCCAGGAACACCTTGACCATCTTCAGCACGCCCGGGGCGAGGTCGTCACCGGCGGTGATCTTGCCGCGCTTGTCGGCGAAGCGACGCTCGAATTCCTTCTCGTGCGCCTGGATCTGCTTCTGCGCGCGCTCGATGGCTTCCGAAGCGTCCTCGTCCTTCATGCGCAGGGCGAACCAGTCAGCCTTCTTCAGGCCGTCCAGGAAGGCGTCGCTGATCACGTCGCCCTTCTTCAGGCCAGCGCCACCGTTGACCACCTTGCCCACGATCTGCGAACGCAGACGCATGTAGATGGCGGCTTCCAGGATGCGGAACTGGTCGTCGAAGTCCTTCTTGACGCGCTTGATTTCAGACTCTTCGATCTGGCGGGCGCGCTTGTCCTTCTCGATGCCGTCGCGGGTGAAGACCTGCACGTCGATGACGGTACCGTCCATGCCCGGCGGAACGCGCAGCGAGCTGTCCTTCACGTCCGAAGCCTTCTCGCCGAAGATCGCGCGCAGCAGCTTTTCTTCCGGGGTCAGCTGGCTTTCGCCCTTCGGCGTGACCTTGCCGACCAGGATGTCGCCGGCACGGACTTCCGCACCGATGTACACCACGCCGCTCTCGTCCAGGCGGTTCAGCGCCTGCTCGGAGACGTTCGGGATGTCGGCGGAGATTTCCTCCGGCCCCAGCTTGGTGTCACGCGCGACGCAGGTCAGCTCTTCGATGTGGATCGTGGTGTAACGATCCTCTTCCACCACACGCTCGGAGAGCAGGATGGAGTCTTCGAAGTTGTAGCCGTTCCACGGCATGAACGCGATCAGCATGTTCTGGCCCAGGGCCAGTTCGCCGATGTCGGTGGACGGACCGTCGGCCAGCACGTCGCCGCGGGCGATGACGTCACCCACCTGGACCAGCGGACGCTGGTTGATGCAGGTGTTCTGGTTCGAACGGGTGTACTTGACCAGGTTGTAGATGTCCACGCCTGCGTCGGTGGCGCCAACGATCTCTTCCTCGTTGACCTTGACCACGATACGGGCGGCATCGATCTGCACGATCTCGCCACCACGACGGGCATTCACGGTCACACCGGAGTCACGCGCCACGGCGCGCTCGATGCCGGTACCGACCAGCGGCTTCTGCGCACGCAGGGTCGGCACGGCCTGACGCTGCATGTTGGCGCCCATCAGTGCGCGGTTGGCGTCATCGTGCTCCAGGAACGGAACCAGCGCGGCCGCGATCGACACGGTCTGCATCGGCGAGACGTCCATGAAGTGGACTTCCGCCGGCGGCTTCAGCAGCGACTCACCCTGGAAGCGGCACGGAACGAACTGCTCGGTCAGCACGCTGTCGGCATTGGTCAGCGCGTTGGCCTGCGCAATGACGTACTCGTTTTCTTCGATGGCCGACAGGAACTCGACTTCGTCATAGACCTTGCCGTCCACGACCTTGCGGTACGGAGTCTCGAGGAAACCGTACTGGTTGGTGCGGGCGTACACGGCCAGCGAGTTGATCAGGCCGATGTTCGGGCCTTCCGGGGTTTCGATGGTGCAGACGCGGCCGTAATGGGTCGGGTGCACGTCGCGCACTTCGAAGCCGGCGCGCTCACGGGTCAGACCGCCCGGGCCGAGGGCCGAGACGCGACGCTTGTGGGTCACTTCCGACAGCGGGTTGTTCTGGTCCATGAACTGCGACAGCTGCGAGGAGCCGAAGAACTCCTTGATGGCAGCGGCAACCGGCTTGGCGTTGATCAGCTCCTGCGGGGTCAGGCCTTCGGACTCGGCCATCGACAGGCGCTCTTTGACCGCGCGCTCGACGCGGACCAGGCCCACGCGGAACACGTTCTCGGCCATTTCGCCGACCGAACGCACGCGACGGTTGCCCAGGTGATCGATGTCATCGACCACGCCACGACCGTTGCGGATCTCGGTCAGGACCTTGATCACGTCCAGGATGTCGGAGCTGTCGCCATGGGCGGCAACCAGGCGCTTGGACTCTTCGTCGTTGCGCTCACCGTAGTACTTGCGGTCGTACAGCACGGCTTCGCCGGTGGTTTCCTTGCGGCCCACGCGACGGTTGAACTTCATGCGGCCGACCGCGGACAGGTCGTAGCGCTCGAAGGTGAAGAACAGGTTGTGGAACAGGTTCTGCGCGGCGTCCTTGGTCGGCGGCTCGCCCGGACGCATCATGCGGTAGATCTCGACCAGGGCTTCCAGCTGGGTCTTGGTCGGGTCGATGCGCAGGGTGTTGGACAGGTACGGGCCACGATCCAGATCGTTCACCCACAGGGTGCCCACGGCATCCACACCGGCCTTGCGGAAGGCCTGCAGCTGCTCGTCGGTGATCTCGTCATTGGCCTGGGCCAGCAGTTCGCCGGTCGAAGCATCGACCACGTCGTGCGACAGGATGCGGCCGACGATGTAGTCGTCCGGCACGGCCAGAGCGGCGATGCCCGAGGCTTCCAGCTGCTTGATGTGGCGCGCGGTGATGCGCTTGCCGGCTTCCACGATGACCTTGTCGCCGTCGGCGAGGTCGAAGCCCAGGGTTTCGCCGCGCAGGCGCTCCGGCACCAGCTCCAGCTGGACGCCTTCATCCGGGTTGATGTGGAAGGTGTTGATCTCGAAGAACTCGGCCAGCATCTCTTCGTTGCTGTAGCCGAGCGCGCGCAGCAGGATCGACACCGGCAGCTTGCGGCGGCGGTCGATACGGGTGAACAGCGCGTCCTTCGGGTCGAACTCGAAGTCCAGCCAGGAGCCGCGGTAAGGAATGATGCGGGCGCTGTACAGCAGCTTGCCCGAGCTGTGGGTCTTGCCACGGTCGTGGTCGAAGAACACGCCCGGCGAACGGTGCAGCTGCGAGACGATGACGCGCTCGGTGCCGTTGACGATGAAGGTGCCGTTCTCGGTCATCAGCGGGATTTCGCCCAGATAGACCTCCTGCTCCTTCACGTACTTGATGGCCTTGGTCGACGACTCACGGTCGTAGATCACCAGGCGCACGGTCACGCGCAGCGGGGCGCCGTAGCTCATGCCACGCTGGCGGCACTCACGCTCGTCGAAGACCGGTTCGCCCAGCTTGTAGCCGACGTATTCCAGGGCAGCGTTGCCGCTGTAGCTGGCGATCGGGAAGACCGACTTCAGCGCAGCGTGCAGGCCGTGGTCCGTGCGCTTGGCCGGATCGACGTTTTCCTGCAGGAATTCACGATAGGAATCCACCTGGATGGCGAGCAGGAACGGCACTTCGAGAATCGAGCGCTGCTTGCCGAAATCCTTGCGGATACGCTTTTTTTCGGTGAACGAATAGGACGTCATGAGGTCTTCCACCTTGTTGTGCGGATCGTGCGCCCACGATCCGAAGGGAACTTGAAATTGTCAGTTGGAAGTCGCTGGTATTGCCGGCACCAGCACGCCTTCTCCCGCTACTTCCAACTGCCAACTCGTCTGCATCCACTCCCCCGCTGCCGCGCTCTGCGCTGGCCTGCCGGGGTCTGACCGCAGCCCGTGTTGGGCTTTTTCTGCTTTTGAAACAGTCGACCAACAGTCGACCCTACCGGTACTGCAACAACGACCAAAGGCCGGGGGCTTACGCCCCCAGCCTTGGCTGCATCGCCGTGAATCGGTGACGATGCAAGGTAACTGCTTACTTGACTTCGACAGTCGCGCCAGCAGCTTCCAGGTCCTTCTTCATCTTCTCGGCGTCGTCCTTCGAAGCGCCTTCCTTCAGGACGCCACCGGCTTCGGCCAGGTCCTTCGCTTCCTTCAGGCCCAGGCCGGTGATGGCGCGGACGGCCTTGATGACTTCGACCTTCTTGTCGCCGGCCGACTTCAGGGTGACGGTGAACTCGGTCTGCTCTTCAACAGCAGCGGCCGGGCCAGCGGCAGCAGCCACGGCAACCGGAGCAGCGGCGGAGACGCCGAACTTCTCTTCGATGGCCTTGACCAGCTCCATCACTTCCATCAGGGACTTCTCGGCGATGGCGTCGACGATCTGTTCGTTGGTAAGGGACATGATTAATACCTTTGGATGATTTTCTGGGTTGAGGTTCCGTCAGGAACCACGGTAAGTCGAAACTCAGGCGGTCTCGGCGGCCGGCTCGGCAGCGTCGGCGGCGACGTCGCCACCACCCTGCTTCTCGCCAACGGCCTTGATGGCGCGGGCAAACATCGTGACCGGCTCGGTCAGGACGCGGGCCAGCATGGCCAGGGCCTGGTCGCGGGTCGGCAGCGAGGCCAGCACTTCGACGTGGCTTGCCGGGAACACTTCACCACCGATGGCGACGACCTTAGCCTTCAGCTTGTCGTTGCCCTTGGCGGCTTCCTTGATCAGGCGACCGGCAGCGCCGGGCTCCTCGAGCGAGAACGCGTACAGCAGCGGACCAACCATCTGGTCCTGGGCGACTGCGAACTCGGTGCCTTCAACGGCGCGCGAAGCCAGGGTGTTCTTGACAACCTTCAAGAAAACACCGGTTTCACGAGCCTGCTTGCGCATCGCGGTCATCTGGGCGACCGTGGTGCCAGCGTATTCGGCTGCGATCAAGGAGTGGGCCTTGGCGGCGACGTCTGCCAGCTCGGCGACTACTTCTTGCTTCTGGGACAGATTGAGAGCCATTGCACTCCTCCTATTGAACTCCGCTTACGGCTCCTGCCGTGTGCGGTCCTGTGCGGCATCCGTCCTGGACGCCGGGAACATCGGGATGATGTTCCGGGGGTGGGCCGTTCTAGACCTGGAGTGGGCCAACCTGGGAAACCCAGACGTGCGTGAACCAGAAAAACTCCAGAAGGGCACCATCTACGCAGGGTGATTCCGGGGAATCGATTAAGCGCTCATGACTGCTCCGGCGGCGACTCCTTGCCAGATCGAGCTTCCGTGCCCGTCGCCGGTATTGCCAGGACCGCGCCTGCGGTCTTTGACGGCTACCGCGGGCGATGTACGGCCAGCGATGCCTTCAAATGTCACGGTCACGGCACCGAAGGTACCGTGACCGCTTGAAACAATTACTTCAGGGTCAGCGACGACTGGTCGACGGTGACGCCCGGGCCCATCGTCGAGCTGACCGAAACCTTCTGCAGGTAGGTGCCCTTCGAGGTGGCCGGCTTGGCCTTGATCAGGTCCAGCAGCAGCGCGGTCAGGTTCGACTTCAGCGCGTCTTCGGCGAAGTCGGCCTTGCCGATGGTGCAGTGGATGATGCCGGCCTTGTCGGTGCGGTAACGGACCTGACCCGACTTGGCGTTCTTCACGGCTTCACCCGGGTTCGGGGAAACGGTGCCGACCTTCGGGTTCGGCATCAGGCCGCGCGGGCCCAGCACGGTGCCCAGCTTACCGACGACGCGCATGGCGTCCGGGGTCGCGATGACGACGTCGTAGTTCAGATCGCCGGCCTGCATCTTCTCGGCCAGATCATCCATACCGACGGCTTCGGCGCCAGCGGCCAGGGCTTCGTCAGCCTTGGCACCGGCCGGAGCGAACACGGCGACGCGGACCGACTTGCCGGTACCGGCCGGCAGCACGGTGGAGCCACGGACCTGCTGGTCGGACTTCTTCGCATCGACGCCCAGGCGCACAGCGACGTCGATCGACTCGACGAACTTGGCCTTGGTGGCGCTCTTCAGGATGTTGATCGCGTCCTCGAAGGCGTATGCCTTGCCCGGAACGACGGCGGCCTTGATGGCCTTCTCACGCTTGGTCTGTGCCATCTTATTAACCCTCCACCACGAGGCCCATGGAACGGGCAGAGCCAGCGATGGTACGCACGGCGGCGTCCAGGTCGGCGGCAGTCAGATCCGGTTCCTTCGCCTTGGCGATCTCTTCCAGCTGCTTACGGGTGACCTTGCCGACCTTCTCGGTGTTCGGGCGCTTGGAGCCCGACGAGATGCCAGCGGCCTTCTTCAGCAGGGTGGTGGCCGGGGTGCTCTTGGTGATGAAGGTGAACGTACGGTCCGAGTAGGCCGTGATGATCACCGGAACCGGCAGACCCGGCTCGAGCTTCTGCGTGGCAGCGTTGAACGCCTTGCAGAATTCCATGATGTTCAGACCGCGCTGACCCAGCGCAGGACCGACCGGCGGCGAGGGGTTGGCCTGACCGGCCTTCACCTGCAGCTTGATGTAACCGACAACTTTCTTTGCCATGTGAGTACTCTCCGGGTGCTAGCGCCTTTCGACAACAGGCTCCCCATCGGACCGGGAATCACGCGTCCCGGCATCGCGTTTTGAAATCATGCTGAAGGCCACCTTGCGGCGGCCTCGTCCTGCTGGCTTCCCAGCGGGGAGCCGCGCACTATATCAGGTTTTTTCTTCACATGCCTGAAGCGGCACATAAACGGACGAAACCGGGCAAGGCCCGGCTCCTGGTTCCCTAGAGTCAAGCTTGCTCGACTGATCAGCAAAGTCGAGCAAGCTCGACTCTACGGGCAGGTCAGACGGCCTTTTCGACCTGGCCGAACTCGAGTTCGACCGGAGTGGCACGACCGAAGATCAGCACCGAGACGCGCAGACGGCTCTTCTCGTAGTTGACTTCTTCGACGACGCCATTGAAATCGTTGAACGGGCCGTCGGTAACGCGGACCATCTGGCCCGGCTCGAACAGCACCTTCGGACGCGGCTTCTCGACACCTTCCTGAACGCGATTCAGGATGGCCTCAGCCTCGGAATCGGCGATCGGCAGCGGACGGTCGGCGGTGCCGCCGATGAAGCCCATCACGCGCGGGGTTTCCTTGACCAGGTGCCAGCTTTCGTTGTCGATGCGCGGAATACCGGCTTCTTCGTGGGTCTCGATCTGGACCAGCACGTAACCCGGGAAGAACTTGCGCTCGGAGCGGCGCTTCTGGCCAGCGCGCATCTCGACCACTTCTTCGGTCGGGACCAGGACATCGCCGAAGCGCTCTTCCATGCCGTCACGGACGATGCGATCGCGCAGAGCCTGCGCCACCGACTTCTCGAAGCCCGAATAGGCGTGAACGACGTACCAACGCTTCATGCAATTCTCCTTAGCGGCTCAGGAACAACTGAACCAGCCACTGAATGACGTAATCGAACCCACCCAGCAACAGACTGAGAATGGTCACCACCACCATCACGACCCAGGTCATGCGGATGGCTTCCTGGCGCGTCGGCCAGACCACCTTGCGCAGTTCGAAGCGCGACTCGGAGAGGAATTCGCGGGTGTCGCGCCCCTTGCCGGTCAGCATGAACACGCCGATACCGCCAACCAGACCGACCACGACCGCCAACGCACGCAGCTGACCCGCCCACGCACCCAGCTGGGTGGCGCGACCGGAGTCGGCGGAGAACCAGAACCAGACGAACAGACCGGCCAGCACCAGCAGCGATGCGGCGACGTACTTGACGATATCCCCGCCGTTGGCGGAGCTGTCCTTGGAGTGTTCGATCTTGCTATTCATCCGACTGTGTCTGCTTTAGCGGCCCAGGCCGCTGGATAAGGTGGGCAGATGGCACGCCAGGAGGGACTCGAACCCCCAACCTGCGGTTTTGGAGACCGCTGCTCTGCCAATTGAGCTACTGGCGTACGTATTGAAACTTGCCTTCCCTTAGACGGCGAAGGCGGACCGAGGTTCCCGGCCCGCCATTCGCGTAACCGGCGGCGCTATGCAACCACCGGTACTGCAGGCTTACTCGATGATCTTCGAGACCACGCCGGCGCCGACGGTACGGCCGCCTTCGCGGATGGCGAAGCGCAGACCTTCGTCCATGGCCACCGGGTTGATCAGGGTGACTTCCATCTTGACGTTGTCACCCGGCATCACCATTTCGACGCCTTCCGGCAGCTTGGCGGCGCCGGTGATGTCGGTGGTGCGGAAGTAGAACTGCGGACGGTAGCCGTTGAAGAACGGGGTGTGGCGGCCGCCCTCGTCCTTCGACAGGACGTACACTTCGCCTTCGAACTTGGTGTGCGGCTTGATCGTGCCCGGCTTGGCCAGCACCTGGCCACGCTCGACGTCGTCACGCTTGGTGCCGCGCAGCAGCAGGCCAGCGTTGTCGCCTGCCTGACCCTGGTCCAGCAGCTTGCGGAACATTTCAACGCCGGTCACGGTGGTCTTCTGCACCGGACGGATGCCGACGATTTCGATTTCGTCGCCAACCTTGATCACGCCGCGCTCGATACGACCGGTCACCACGGTGCCGCGGCCCGAGATCGAGAACACGTCCTCCACCGGCATCAGGAACGGCTTGTCGATCGCGCGCTCCGGCTCCGGAATCCAGCTGTCCAGCGCGTCGACCAGCTTCAGGATGGCCGGCACGCCGATGTCGCTCTGGTCGCCTTCCAGCGCCAGACGGGCCGAACCGGCGATGATCGGGGTGTCGTCGCCCGGGAACTCGTACTTGCTCAGCAGCTCGCGCACTTCCATCTCGACCAGCTCGAGCAGCTCGGCGTCGTCCACCATGTCGGCCTTGTTCAGGAACACGACGATGTACGGCACGCCGACCTGGCGCGACAGCAGGATGTGCTCACGGGTCTGCGGCATCGGGCCGTCAGCGGCCGAGCACACCAGGATCGCGCCGTCCATCTGGGCGGCACCGGTGATCATGTTCTTGACGTAGTCAGCGTGGCCCGGGCAGTCAACGTGGGCGTAGTGACGGATCGGGGATTCGTATTCGACGTGCGCGGTCGAGAT
This sequence comes from Stenotrophomonas sp. STK17_22, assembly GCF_051983905.1. Lineage (NCBI taxonomy): Bacteria > Pseudomonadati > Pseudomonadota > Gammaproteobacteria > Lysobacterales > Lysobacteraceae > Stenotrophomonas > Stenotrophomonas sp. STK17_22. The sequence goes on along the minus strand of NZ_CP197010.1, from coordinate 867,200 downwards.
CGTGATGCCACGCGCCTTTTCTTCCGGCGCGGCGTCGATCGAGGAGTAGTCCTTGAACTCGCCACCGAAGCGCTCGGCACCGATCTTGGTCAGTGCGGCGGTCAGCGTGGTCTTGCCGTGGTCGACGTGACCGATGGTGCCGACGTTGACGTGCGGCTTGGTGCGCTCGAACTTACCCTTGGCCATGGCTGCTTATCTCGAATTCGTCTGAGAGGTGATGCTTAAGATGGTGCTCACGAAAGGAATCGAACCTTCGACCTCTTCCTTACCAAGGAAGTGCTCTACCGACTGAGCTACGTGAGCCGAGTTTTGCATTATGACATGAACTCGATAATATTCAAAGTTCATTCAATGGAGCGGGAGACGGGAATCGAACCCGCACCATCAGCTTGGAAGGCTGAGGTTCTACCATTGAACTACTCCCGCGCCGGGAATGTCACAACGTGAAACTGGTGGAGGGAGGTGGATTCGAACCACCGAAGGCGTAAGCCAGCAGATTTACAGTCTGCCCCCGTTGGCCGCTTGGGTATCCCTCCTTACCACCCCATTCCGTTGCCGCCGAAGCGTTGCGGTGTGTGGTGGTGAGCCGCTTATTCTGCTGATGGGACGGGGGGCTGTCAACGCTTTTTTCCATTTTTTTCACACGCTGTCGCAAACCCATTGATACGCAAGGTTATTGCCCGGGAACCGGCAGGGTCTCGTTGGCGAAAATTGCGACATGAGGGACGCCGTCGCCGCCGATCCAGCCCCGATACATGCCCTGGGTGTTGAATGGCGTGGCCATTTTTCCGTCTGCAGCGAGCACGATCGCACCGCCGTCACCCCCCATCTGCGGAATCGTCTCGTTGATCACGCCCTTGCCGGCCTGTTCCGGCGTCTGCCCCTGGTAGCGCATGCGTGCGCAGATCTCGTGCGCGGCCGCGGTGCGGATGTAGTACTCGCCCCAGCCGGTGCCGGACACCGCACAGCGCGCATCGGCCCAGGTGCCTGCACCGATGATCGGCGAGTCACCCACCCGGCCATAGCGCTTGTTGGTCATGCCACCAGTGGAGGTACCGGCGGCCAGGTGCCCCTGCGCATCCAATGCGACCGCACCGACGGTCCCGAAGTGCTTTGCAGTCTCCAGGTCGGCATGCGCCTGGCCACTGGCCTCTTCTTTGAGTGCACGCTGCAGCTGCTGCCAACGCTTCTCCGTACGGAAGTAGGAGGGATCGACCAAAGACATCCCCTGCTCGACCGCGAAGGCTTCGGCGCCCTGCCCCACCATCATCACGTGCCTGGATTTCTGCATCACGGTCTGCGCCAGCAGGATCGGGTTGCGCACCCGCTGCACGCCGGCCACCGCGCCTGCAGCCTGGGTGGCCCCGTCCATCACTGCGGCATCCAGCTCGTTGTGGCCGTCATGGGTGAACACCGCGCCCTTGCCGGCGTTGAAGGTGGGATCGTCCTCCAGGACGGTGATCGCAGCGGTGACTGCAGCCAACGCGGGGCGACCCGCCGCCAGCTCCGCATGCCCCTTCAACAGGGCCGCCCGCAGCGCGTCACGTGCGGCCTTTTCCTCGGCCGGCGACAGGTCCTTGCGCTCGACGCCGGCGCCGCCGTGGATGACCAGCAGCGGTGAAGCCGCCGGTGCGGCCTGGGGAAGCATGGGCAGGGACAACAGTGCGGACAGCGCCAGGCGCAGTTTCATCGGGTACGTCTCCAGCAGAACGAGGGAATGGATTGCGGGGTAGTGCCGGCCGCTGGCCGGCAAGGGGCGCATCAGGGAAGGCGAGTTGCCGGCCAGCGGCCGGCACTACCGAAGCGTGAACTCAATCTCGCCGTCGCTGACGTCGGCCACGGCCTGGTAGTCGGCGTCGGCCTGGAAGTCATCCAGGCGCATGCGGCTGCCGCTGGCGACCACCGTTACCGGTACCGCGTGGAAGCGCAGCGGCTCGCCCTCGACCAGACGGTCGGCATCGCGGCCGGGGCTGACCACCCAGACCTTGCCTTCGCCGTCGGCGCTGTAGACCTGCGCCTGGCCATCGGGCTCCACGCACAGGGCGGTGTCCTCGTCGACGCCGATGCCGACGATGTCGGGGTCGCCACTGTCCTGCGCGGCGCGCGCCACGAACACGATCAGGCGGCCGAGCCGATCGCGCTTGTCGAAGTGGGTGTCGGTGACCACGCGCTGCAGGTAGGGCATCTGCAGGAAGCCACTGTCCATGGTCACCGCACTGCCCATCGGGTCGGCCAGCGCACCGGCGGAGGTGATGCTGCCGCCGTCCATCGCGCCGTAGGCGTAGCCACCGAGGATGGCCAGCCCGGCGCTGGTACCGGCAATCGGCTTGCCGGCGCGCACATGGGCATTGAGCGCGCGGTTGAGCGCGGTGCCCTTCCAGAAGCGGATGTAGCGCGACTGGTCACCACCGGCAATGAAGATGGCATCGGCCGCAGCCACCACGCGCAGCACGGCCGGATCGTCGGCGCCGCGGCGGCTGTCGAAGACCAGCGTCTGCACTGCGGTGGTCCCGCCAATCTCGCGATACAGGCGGTCCTGCAGTTCATCACTGCCAGAAGCGCGCAGGATCAGCACGCGGCCGTTGCCGGCCTGCTTCAGCCACCAGTGAAAGGCCTCCGGCACCCATTCGCCACCGCCCATCAGCATCATGGCCGGCGCGCGCGGGCCGGGCCGGGGTGCGTCGAGATCCCCGGCTTCGTAGTAGGCGAAGCCCGGGCCCTGCAGGTCCTGCGCAAGGGCGGCCAACGGCACGTCCAACACCAGCAGCGCCAGCCAGGCGAAGGGGGCACGCAGGGTGCAATGGAGGCGTCGCATCTTGATCTCCCTGAACAAAATCGACTTGCAAGCGTTTTCACTCTTTGCCAGATAGGGACCCAGTAGTCAAGGGCATGAAAAAGGCGTTAAATGCGCGCGCCCATTCCGGAAATCTGAATGGGGGACAGGGCCCCTCCTCTGCGGGCCGGCTTCATTTCCGAGAATTCCTCATGCGTAGAAAGGCGATGGCGTGGTCGATCCAGCTGGCGTTGATGGGCGTGGCTGCTTCCGCGGCGGCCCAGGCACCGGCCTCCTCTTCGGTTCAACAACTGGATGCGGTGCAGGTCACCGGTTCGCGCATTCCGCGCGCCCAGGTGGAAGGCCCCGCCCCGATCACGGTGATCAGCGCCGAGCAGATCCGCTCCAGCGGCTTCACCAGCGTGCCCGACGTGCTGCGCTCGATGACCCAGAACGGCGGTGAGACGCAGAGCCAGCAGTCGTCCAGCGGCGCCGACTTCTCGCCGGGCGCCCAGCAGGTGGACCTGCGCGGGCTGGGCCCGAACCACACGCTGGTGCTGGTCAATGGCCGCCGCATCGCCGACTTCCCGATGCCGTTCAAGGGCCGCAGCAACTTCACCGACGTCTCCAACATCCCGCTGGGCATGATCGAGCGCATCGAAGTGCTGACCGGCAGTGCCTCGGCCATCTACGGTTCGGACGCGATCGCCGGCGTGGTCAACTTCATCCTGAAGAAGAAGGCCGACGGCACCACCGTCGACATGCGCATGGGCACCACCAGCGAAGGCGGTGGCGAGTCGTTCGACATGAGCCTGGCCAGTGGCTTCAGCCGTGGCAACTTCAACGCCGTGTACAGCGTTGAACTGCAGTCGCAGACCCCGCTGTGGGCGTACGAGCGCGATATCCAGGATTCGACCCAGGACGGCCCCACCGAGGGCTCACGCATCGCACGCCGCGCTTACCTGCGCACGGACTACAACGACGACTACCTGGATCCGGGCGCGGCCACCTGCGAAGCGCTGGCCGGGCAGAACCAGGGCAGCACCTACCGCGCCTACCGCCCGCGCTACGGTTACTACTGCGGCAGCGACAGTTCGATCGGCTACGGCACCATCCTCAGCAAGCGCCGCGGCGCCAATGGCTACGCCTCGCTGAGCTACGACTTCGACAACGGCCAGCAGTGGTTCGCCGATGTGCAGCTGGGCTACCACACGATGTCGCTGATGCGCGACGTCACCAAGTGGGGCCGCATGGACGCCAACGGCGATGAGTCGGGCTATTTCAACAACCAGGCCACCGGCGAGATCGAGTTCTGGCAGCGCCAGTTCTCGCCCGAGGAGATGGGTGGCCTGCGCAATGCAATGGTGCGCAGCACGCAGAAGACCTTCAGCGTGACCACCGGCTTCAAGGGCAACCTGGCCGGCAACTGGGACTACGAAGCGGCCCTGAGCCATTCGCAGTACCAGTCGCGGATCAGCTGGGCACAGATCATCGCCGCCAAAGCCAATGACCTGTTCCTGGGCCCACAGCTGGGCGTGGACGACGACGGCTTCCCGATCTACAACGCCGACCCGTCGCGCCTGTACCGGCCGCTGACCCGCGCCGAGTACGATTCGATCGCGGCGCGCACCACCTACACCCCGAAGTCGCGCACCGAGACGGCTGCGTTCACGCTGACCAATTCCGCGCTGTTCGGCCTGCCGGGCGGTGATGCCGGCTTCGCCGCGACCGTGGAAGTGGGCCAGCAGGCGTACTCGCTCAATCCCGATCCGCTGGCGACCCAGTACTACTACTACAGCTGGAAGGATTCGGACGGCAAGGGCTCGCGCAACCGCTGGGCGACCGCTGCGGAGCTGCGCATGCCGCTGCACGAGACGGTCAACCTGAGCGTGGCCGGCCGCTACGACCAGTACCGCTATTCCGGCCACACCATCGGCAAGGCGACCTGGAGCGGTGGCCTGGAATGGCGCCCGATCGACACCCTGCTGGTGCGTGGTTCGTACGGCACCGCGTTCCGTGCGCCGGACCTCCACTACGTGTTCGCCGGCCCGGGCAACGACGAGACCAGCGCAGTGGACCTGTACAGCTGCCGCGTCGACGATGCCGCCGACTGTTCCGACTACGAGCACAACCTGATCCGCAGCCGCACCGGCAACCGCCAGCTCGACCCGGAAACCAGCACCTCGTGGAGTGCCGGCTTCGTCTGGTCGCCGGCGATCGGCCTGGACCTGTCGGTGGACTGGTTCGACATCGACATGCGCAAGCAGGTGCAGGACATGGACGTGCGCACGATCCTGGCCAGCGAAGCGAACTGCCGCCTCGGCAGTGCCGACATCAACTCGCCGACCTGCGTGGACGCGCTCGACCGCATCACCCGCACCAGTGATGGCCGCCTGTACGGCGTGCGTGTCGCCCCGATCAACGTCGCCCGCGAATCGACCTCCGGCATCGACATTGGCCTGCGCTACCGCCTGCAGACCGGCATCGGCGACTTCATCCTCAACGGCACCCACACCTGGGTGAAGAAGCACGATTTCCAGCGCTACCCCGGTGATCCGATCCAGGACCAGTTCGCGGTCAACAGCAACTTCGACATCCCGCGTACCAAGACCAGCCTGAGCGTGACCTGGGAGAAGGACGCGTGGTCGGCCACGGTCTATGGTTCGCGCCTGGGCAAGCTGCCGACCTCGGACAGCTACGACCAGGTATTCAAGTGGGACAGCGGTGACAGCCCGTACATCAAGGCAACCTACCGCCACAACGCGTCGCTGCAGTACCGCTTCGACGACCACTCGCGCCTGTCGCTGTCGGTGGTCAACGTGTTCAACAAGATGCCGCCGAAGGACGCCACGTACACCGCGTATCCGTACTACGACGTGTCCTGGTTCGACAGCGTCGGCCGCACCATCAACCTGCAGTACACCCACAAGTTCGGTGGCAGCGCGCTGTAAGGCACGCCGCATTGCAGAACGTGGACGACAAGGCCCGCCATTGGCGGGCCTTGTTGTTCATGCACACCGCACCCGGTAGATGCCCACCTTGGTGGGCATTCGTTGCCGCGCACTCGCCCTGGGTTTTCCACACCGCACGTGGAAAGCGGTGGGGGTTTGGTGTGGACAAGTCCCTGCGAGCCACGCATTGCAATGGTTTCGAAGGGTGGCAATTTTTTGTCCAGACAGAATCCGGGTTTTCCACATGCGCCGTGGAAAGCGATGGGAACTAGGTGTGGACAAGTAAGTGGGAGTGTTGCCACGCAAGCGTTTCGAAGCATGGCGAAAATTTATCCACACTGCCCGGGCAATCCCTGTAGAACCGCCCCCATGCTCGGCTCCGGCTGGCATCAGCCGAGCATGGGCTCGGCCCTGCAGCGATACGCAGGGTTTTCCACACCGTGCGTGGAAAGCGGTGGGGGTTTGGTGTGGACAAGTACTTGCGAGCCCTGTGCCGCAGGCGCTTCAGAGCATGATCAATTTTTGTCCACGCATGCAACCGACGCCGGAAACGCGAACGCCCCGCACAAGGCGGGGCGTCCTGGGTCGATCCGATGCCGCTGGATCAGACGTTGAAGCGGAAGTGCAGCACGTCGCCTTCCTGCACGCGGTATTCCTTGCCCTCCAGGCGCAGGCGACCGGCTTCCTTGGCGCCGGCTTCGCCCTTGTACTTGATGAAGTCGTCATACGCGATGGTTTCGGCGCGGATGAAGCCCTTCTCGAAGTCGGTGTGGATGACCGCGGCGGCCTGCGGGGCGGTGGCGCCCTTGCGCACGGTCCACGCGCGGACTTCCTTCACGCCGGCGGTGAAGTAGGTCTGCAGGCCGAGCAGGCTGTAGGCCGCGTTGATCACGCGGTTCAGGCCCGGCTCGCTCAGGCCCAGGTCGGCCAGGAAGGTATCGCGGTCTTCGTCATCGAGCTGGGACAGCTCTTCTTCGATCGCGGCCGACACCGGCACCACCTGCGCGCCTTCGGCGGCGGCATGCGCACGCACGGCTTCCAGGTGCGGGTTGTTGTCGAAACCGTCTTCCAGCACGTTGGCGATGTACATCAACGGCTTCAGGGTCAGCAGGAACAGATCGCGCACCAGCGCCTTCTCTTCCTCGTCCAGGCCCGCCGAGCGACCGGCCTTGCCGTCGGACAGCGCAGCCTGCAGCTTGGCCAGCACCGGCTTGCGCGCCGCTGCGTCCTTGTCGCCGCCCTTGGCCGCACGCTCGGCACGGTTCAGCGCCTTCTCGACACTGTCCAGGTCAGCCAGCGCCAGCTCGGTGTCGATGGTTTCGATGTCCGAGATCGGATCGACCTTGCCGGCCACGTGCACGATGTCGCCGTGCTCGAAGCAGCGCACCACGTGGGTGATCGCGTCGACTTCGCGGATGTGCGCCAGGAACTTGTTGCCCAGGCCTTCACCGCTGGCAGCACCGGCCACCAGGCCGGCGATGTCGACGAACTCGACCGCAGTCGGGATGACCTTCTGCGGGTTGATGATGCCCGCCAGCTCGTTCAGGCGCGGGTCCGGCACCGGCACGATGCCGACGTTCGGTTCGATGGTGCAGAACGGGAAGTTCGCCGCGGCGATACCCGCCTTGGTCAGCGCATTGAACAGGGTCGACTTGCCGACGTTGGGCAGGCCGACGATGCCGCATTTGATACCCATGGGTGACAGCTCTCTGGGGTGAAAGTGATTGGTGAAACAGCGCGCGCGCTGCTTGGCCAATCCATCTCGGTGTCGATCATTGTGTGCCAACCAAGGTTGGCACCTACCGAAAGCGGGCTATTTCGGGGTATGAAGCCGCTTCATCGCTTCGCTGAAGTCGCCCTGCACTGCCAGCGGCAGCACGTCGATGGCATCGTCGATGGCGCGCGAAATCAGTACATCATCATCCTTGGAAGGGCGTCCCAGCACCCAACCCACCACGCGGTCCTTGTGGCCAGGATGGCCGATACCCACGCGCAGGCGATGGAACTTGCCGTGGCCGAGCAGGCGGATGGTGTCGCGCAGGCCGTTCTGGCCACCGTGGCCACCGTCGAACTTCAGCCGCGCCACGCCGGGCGCCAGGTCCAGTTCGTCGTGGGCCAGCAGGGTTTCTTCCGGCTCGATCTTCCAGAACCGCTGTGCGGCGGTGACCGACTTGCCGCTGAGGTTCATGAAGGTGGCGGGCTTGAGCAGCCACACCGTCTGCCCGGCGATCTCGACCTTGGCGGTCTCACCGAACAGCTTGCTGTCCACATTCCATCGTGCACCGGCTTTTTCCGCCAGGGCCTCAACGAAATGAAACCCGGCATTGTGCCGGGTCCGGGCGTGTTCCGATCCGGGGTTGCCCAGACCGACGATCAGTCGCAGTCCTGCCATGGTTCCTTCCAATACGGTGCCTGCCCGGAGGCAGGCACCGTAGCGGTATTACTCGGCGGCAGCCGCTTCTTCGTCAGCCGCGTCGGCCTTGCCGGCCTTGGCGGTGACGATGGCGTCGTCGTGGTCCTTGCCCAGCGCCAGGGCCGGGATTTCCACGCCCTTCGGCAGCTTGATGTCGGACAGGTACACCACGTCACCGGCCTTCAGCTCGCCCAGGTCGACTTCGATCGACTCCGGCAGGTCCTTCGGCAGGCAGGTGATGGTCACTTCCTTCAGTTCGTGGGTGACCACGACGTCGGCAGCCTTGCCGGCCGGCGAGGTGTCTTCGTTGACAAAGTGCAGCGGGACCGAAGCGGTCAGGGCTTCGTTCTCGTTCACGCGCTGGAAGTCCAAGTGCATGATCAGCTGCTTGTACGGGTGGCGCTGCATGTCACGCAGCAGGACCTTCTGCACCTGGCCATCCAGGTTCAGGTCCAGGATCGAGGCATAGAACCACTCGTTCTGCTGGGCCAGCCAGATTTCGTTGTGGTCCAGGCTGATGGCGACCGGCTCGGCGTTGCCGCCGTACACGATGGCCGGGATCACACCGGCGTGACGCAGGCGGCGGCTCGCACCCTTACGCTGCAGTTCACGCTTGGTGACCTTGATTTCATGGGTCTTCGACATTTTCGACTACTCAGGTTGTTGCCGCGCCCTGCGGCGTGGCGGTTGAAGATGCTTCCGCGACCAGAAGCATCCGGGTATGCCCCCGCCGTTGCCGGCAGGGGCGAAGAACTCAGTCGACGTACAGCGAGCTGACCGACTCGCCGAAGGCGATGCGGCGCATCGTTTCGGCCAGCATTTCCGCCACGCTCAGCTGGCGGATCTTGCTGCACACCCGCGCCGCGTCCTTCAGCGGGATGGTGTCGGTCACCACCAGCTCGTCGAGCTGGGAATTGGTGATGTTGTCCACCGCCGGGCCCGACAGCACCGCGTGGGTGCAGTAGGCGGCGACCTTGAGCGCACCGCGCGCCTTCAGGGCAGCAGCAGCGGCGCACAGGGTGCCGGCGGTGTCGACGATGTCATCGACCATCACGCAGGTCTTGCCTTCGACGTCACCGATGATGTTCATCACGGTGGAGACGTTGGCGCGCGGGCGGCGCTTGTCGATGATCGCCAGGTCGGCGTCATCCAGGCGCTTGGCCACCGCACGGGCGCGGACCACGCCGCCCACGTCCGGCGAGACAACAATCAGGTTCTCGGTGCCGTAGGCACGCCAGATGTCGGCCAGCAGCAGCGGGGACGCATACACGTTGTCCACCGGAATATCGAAGAAGCCCTGGATCTGGTCGGCGTGCAGGTCGACGGTCAGCACGCGATCAGCGCCAGCGGTGCTGAACATCTTCGCCGCCAGCTTGGCGGTGATCGGCACGCGCGAGGAACGCATGCGGCGATCCTGCCGCGAGTAACCGAAGTACGGCACCACGGCGGTCACGCTGGCCACCGATGCGCGCTTGAGCGCGTCGATCAGCACCAGCAGTTCCATCAGGTTTTCCGCGCTCGGCGCGCAGGTCGGCTGGATCACGAACACGTCCTGCTTGCGGACGTTCTCTTCGATCTCCACCTGCACTTCACCATCGGAGAAGTGCGAGACCAGCGCCTTGCCCGGGCGAACCCCCAGTTCCTTGCAGATGTTCTGCGCCAGACGTTTGTTGGCGTTGCCGGAAAAGACCAGCAGGTTCGGGGACTCTTGCATCATGATTGTCTCGGGCGGGGACGAGTGGCGGGGATCCGGAGTCGGCAAGGACCCCGATGGACCCTTGCTGCTGACAACACCGCGGTTGTTTCCACGTCCCGCGCGGGCGATGCGCTGGAAGGCGCGGACACAGCCGCTATTGGCAGGGGCGGTAGGATTCGAACCTACGAATGCCAGGATCAAAACCTGGTGCCTTGGGCCTCTTGGCGACGCCCCTGCATTGATAAATCAGTGTTGCTCGAGTGCATCCAGCAGTGGCGAACGCGCAACGCCCGCTGCCACCCTTGCCCGCAACTCCTTCGGCAACTTCGACCGTCCCTGCTCTGCGGCAGACTGCGATGCGAACTCGACGAAACAACCACTTCCCGAACCGGTCAGCCGCGCCGTGCCGATATCGCTCAACGCGGCGAACGCTGCCTCGACGGCAGGCTCACGGCGGCGCAGCACCGGTTCGAACGCGTTCCCGACCAGGGTTCCGGAAGCGAAGTCCTCTATTTTCGCCACTGGGCTGTCGCGCGTCAAATCCGGGTCTGCGAACAGGGCCGGGGTGGGAACATGAACGCCCGGTTCAACCACCACATACCAGGCCGGTTCCAGCGCGATCGGCTGCAGGCGCTCGCCCACCCCTTCGGCCCAGGCATTGCGCCCGCGCACGAACACCGGCACGTCCGCCCCCAGGCGCAGGCCCAGCGCGGCAAGCGCGTCCTCGTCCAGACCGGCCCGCCACAGGCGGTTCAGCACCACCAGCACGGTGGCGGCATCGGACGAACCGCCGCCGAAGCCACCACCGGCAGATACATGCTTTTCAACGACGATGTCAGCACCTTGCGCGACATTTGCCACTTCTTTGAGCAATCGCGCGGCACGCACCGCCAGATCATCGGCCTCGGCCACGCCAGCCAGCCCCTCGCCCTGCCGGCGCACCTGGCCGTCTTCACGCAGGCGCAGGCCGATGCGGTCGCCCCAGTCCAGCAGCCGGAACACGGTCTGCAGCTCGTGATAACCGTCGGCGCGGCGGCCGGTGATGTGCAGGAACAGGTTCAGCTTGGCCGGGGCCGGCCACCAGGACCAGCCCGCGTCGTCGACTGCCCCGCTCATGGCGCGCCCTGCCCCCACTGGTCCACCAGCAGGCGTACCTTGGCGTCGCCATTGCTGGCTTCGATCCGGCGCGGCAACGCCTGGTGCCCGGCCTCGGCCGGGTACCAGTCCAGGTACTGCACCTGCCAGCCCATCTGCTGCATGCGACGCGGCCGGCCTTCACCGTCGCGCTCGACCTTTTCCGGGCCAGCGGCGTCGCCGACCACCAGGCCACGGATCCACTCCGGCAGCTGGTTGACCGGAATGTCCCAGCCGGTCGCCTCCAGCAGCAGCTGCTGGGCGTCCTCGCCATCGCGCGGACCGCCGGCCAGCCCTTCCAGGCGGCCAGCTTCGGAATGGGTATCGCCGGTCAGCTTCCAGCTCTGCCGGGTCACCGGCGCGCTCAGCTCGACCACATAACGGCGCCCTTCCTGCTTCCAGTCGATGCGACCGCTGCCACCGTCCTTGCCCTTGCTGACCGCGACCCGGCCCTGGAAGGCCCAGTCCGGCTGTGCCTGCAGCGCGGCCACGCGTGCGGCCTCGGCCTGCGCCGCTTCGGCCGAAACGATCTCGACCACCGCCGGCGCCGGGATCTTCTGCGTGCCCACGCTGGTGCAGGCGCTGACCGCCAGGGTCGCGGCCGCCAACAGCAGCGGCCGGATCAGGGAAACACTCATGGATTGAATTTCTCGCGGGCGCGCAGCAGCGCGCGGTTTTCAGGGTCGAGCCTGGCCGCTTCCTCGAAGAAATGACGGGCCTCATCGTGCTTGCCCAGCACCCATAGCACTTCGCCAACGTGCGAAGCGATCTCCGGGTCCTTGGCCAGGGTCCAGGCCCGGCGCAGCTGCACCAGTGCCTCTTCCTTGCGGCCCAGGCGATACAGCACCCAGCCGTAGCTGTCGACGATGGCGGCGTTGTCCGGTTCGGCCACGCGGGCGCGGTCGATCAGCTCCAGTGCTTCCTGCAGGCGGCCGGTGCGATCGGCCAGGGTGTAACCCAGCGCGTTCAAAGCCGGCACGTTCTCCGGCTCGGTCACCAGGATCTTGCGCAGATCCGCCTCGGCGCGCGGGATGTCGTCGCGGCGTTCCCAGGTGAGCGCACGGGCGTACAGCAGGCCGTTGTCATCCGGGTAAGCGGCCAGGCCGCGGGCCAGCGCATCCAGTTCACCGGCGCTGTCGTCGGCGCGCTGGCGCAGTTCGGCTTCCAGCAGGTAGGCGTCGCGGCGCACATCGTCGTCGACCACAGCATCGGACTGGATCGCATGCACTTCTTCCAGCGCCAGCGGCAGGCGCCCGGCCAGGGCCTGGGCATTGGCTGCGCGCAGGCGCGCTTCGCTCAGCTCATCGCCACCGGGCACGCTGTGGTACCACTGCACCGCCTCGGGATAACGCTTCAGGTACTCGGCGATCTTGCCCAGCAGCAGGCGCTGCGCCGGGTCCGGCTTGGCCGCCTGCCGCGACAGTTCGTTGTAGAGATTGGAAAGCGCGGCCTTGTCGCCCTGCTTGGCCAGCAGCGAGGCGCGCATGCCCCAGGTCTGCACGTCCTGCGGGCCGAACGCCAGCACGCGCTCGGCGGCGGACGGCTGGCCGAGACTGTCATAGGCAATGGCCACCGCATTGCGCAGCTCCGGGTCCTGGCGGGTCTTCGGCTCCACATCGTGCAGCAGCGACAACGCCTTGCCGGTCTCGCCCGCCTGTTGCAGCTGGCTGGCACGCAGCAGCGCCACACGTGGCTCTTCCGGGAAGCGCTTGACCACTTCATCGATCATGCGCCGGGCCAGCTCGGGCTTTTCCATGCGCAGGGCAAGGCGGCCAAACTCCTGCCAGGCTTCGATCTTCGGCGGAATGGCATTGGCGTCGACCAGCTCACCCAGCACCTGCGCGGGCACCGCCGGATCACGGCCGCCACCGATCAGTGCGGCCAGGGCGAACTTCCAGCCGCGCTCGTCGGGGTCGGCCAGCAGGCCCTGCAGTTCGGTGCGGGCCGCCTTCACATCGCCCTGGCGCATGGCCAGTGCACCGGCCGCACTGCGCATGGTCAACGAACGCGGGGCGCGCTGCTGCCACAGGGCCAGGCCCTTGGCGGCGCTGGCATCATCGTTGGCGAGCATGGAAATGCGGGTCGCGCGCTCGGCCAGGCCGGCGTCGCCGTCGGTCTGCTGGGCCGCCTGCAGGTACCAGCGCGCGGCCTCGGCCAGCTTGCCGGCCTGCAGGGCGAACTCACCGGCCATCACCGGTTCCAGCGCCAGTTCCTCAGTGGCCGCAGCCCGCACGGGGGCCTTGGCCGGCACCGCCGCCAGGGCCTGGCTGCAGGCCAGGGACAGCAGCAGAACACTGGGGATGCGAATCAATGCGGGCATCGTCGGCATCGGGGCCTTAAAATGTCGTCCAATGGCCAGCAGCTTATCGCAAGCAACTGAACAATGACCCTGTGGGTGCTCGGACTGAATCACCAGACCGCACCGGTGGAGCTGCGCGAGCGCGCGGCCTTCGCCGGTGAGGCGTTGCCGCGCGCGCTCGGTTCGCTGCGCGATACTCCGCAGATCGCCGAGGCGGTGCTGCTGTCCACCTGCAACCGCACCGAGCTGTACGCCGTGGCCGATTCGGCACAGGCGCTGGACCAGTGGCTGCACACCCAGGCCGGCGACCTGCAGGGCTACCTGTACCAGCACGCTGACGCCGAGGCCGTGCGCCACCTGTTCCGGGTCGCCACCGGGCTGGACTCGATGGTGCTGGGTGAACCGCAGATCCTCGGCCAGGTGAAGGATGCCTGGTCGACCGCGCGCGACCATGGCCTGCTCGGCCAACGCCTGGACCGCCTGTTCCAGCAGACCTTCTCGGTGGCCAAGCGTGCGCGCACCGATACCCAGGTCGGCGCCAACCCGGTATCGGTGGCGTCGGCTGCGGTGCGCCTGGCGCAGAACGCGTTCGCGCGGCTGGACGATTCCACCGTACTGCTGGTCGGTGCCGGCGAGACCATCGAACTGGCTGCACGGCACCTGAGCGAAGGCAAGGTACGCCGGCTGCTGATCGCCAACCGCACCCTCGCCCACGCGCAGGAACTGGCCAGCCGACATGGTGGCGTGGCGCTGCCGCTGACCGAACTGGACCGCCACCTGGGTGAGGCCGACGTGGTGTTCTCGGCCACCGCTGCGCGCGAACCGGTGATCCATCGCGAAATGGTGGCCAAGGCCCTGCGCGCGCGCCGGCACAAGCCGATGCTGCTGTTCGACCTGGCCGTACCGCGCGACATCGAGGCCGAGGTCGGCACGCTCAACGACGCCTTCCTCTACACCGTGGACGATCTCGAACGCGCGGTGGAAGACAACCGCCGTGGTCGCCGCGAAGCGGCCGCCGAGGCCGAAGCGATCATCGACCTTCAGGTGTCGCGCTTCGTCGAGACCCAGCAGGCCAGTGCCCACCAGGCGCCGCTGCGACAGCTGCGCGCGTTCGGCGAAGCCACCCGTGCCGAGCTGCTGGAGCGCGCACGCCAGCAACTGGCCAACGGCAAGCCGGCCGACGAAGTGCTGGAGCTGCTTGCCCACGGCCTGACCAACCGCCTGCTGCATCCGCCGACCGCCGCCCTGCGTGCGGCCGCGCTGAGTGGCGATGCCGACCTGACCCGCGCCGCCGAGCGCCTGTTCCCGGCCACGCCGGGTTACCGCCACCCACCCGTGAGACCCGATGACGCCGACCCTGCGCCGTAAGCTGGAAGCGCTGGCCGAGCGCCGCGAAGAACTGGAACGCCTGCTCGCCGAACCCGATGTGGTCGCCGACAACACTCGTTTCCGCGACCTTTCGCGCGAATTCGCCCAACTTGAACCGATCGCCATCGCCCTGGCCGATGAAGCCCGTGCCAAGGCCGATCTGGCCGCCGCCGAAGGCATGCGCGCCGACCCGGACCTGCGCGAGCTGGCCGATGAGGAAATCGCTGCTGCACAGGCGCGCCTGCAGGAACTGGAGCAGGAGCTGGCGCTGCTGCTGGTGCCGCGCGACCCGCGTGACGAAGGCAACCTGTTCCTGGAAGTGCGCGCCGGTACCGGCGGCGACGAGGCCGCGATCTTTGCTGGCGACCTGTTCCGCATGTACGCCCGCTACGCCGAGCGCCAGGGCTGGAAGGTCGAGATCGAATCGGACAGCCCGGGCGAGCATGGCGGCTTCAAGGAAGTGGTGGCGCGCGTGGTCGGGCGTGGCGCGTTCTCGCGCCTGAAGTTCGAATCGGGCACGCACCGCGTGCAGCGCGTGCCGGCCACCGAATCGCAGGGCCGCATCCATACCTCGGCGGCCACCGTGGCGATCATTCCCGAGGCCGATGAGGTTGATGACATCGTCATCAACCCGGCCGACCTGAAGGTGGATACGTTTCGTTCGTCCGGTGCCGGCGGCCAGCACGTCAACAAGACCGAATCGGCCATCCGCATCACCCACGTGCCGACCGGCGTGGTGGTGGAATGCCAGACCGAGCGCAGCCAGCACGCCAACCGCGACAAGGCGATGAAGCGCCTGAAGGCACAGCTGCTCGATGCCGAGCGCCAGCGCCAGGACGCGGCGCAGGCCGAGTCGCGGCGCCTGCAGGTGGGCAGCGGTGACCGCAGCCAACGCATCCGCACCTACAACTTCCCGCAGGGCCGGATCACCGACCACCGCGTGGAAGGCCTGACCCTGTACGACCTGCCCAACGTGCTGGCCGGCGACCTCGACCCGCTGCTGCAGCGGCTCAGCCACGAGCACCAGGTCGACGCCCTGGCCCAGTTGTCGGCGGGCTGAGTCGCATGTCGGCCTGGCAGCAGCGGCAGCACCTGCAACAGGCGATTGCACGCCAGCCGGGCGACTTCGTCGCCTGGGTGATGCTGGCGGACCTGGAACTGGAAGCCGGCGACATAGCCGCCGGCGAGCAGGCCGCGCGCCGTGCACTGCAGCTGCGCCCGAACCACCCTGAAGCGCTGGCGCGGCTGGGCCGCGTGGCCTGGATGGCCGGCGCGCATGCCGATGCGGCGAAACTGCTCGGCCAGGCCTCGGCGTTGGCCCCGCAGCACCCGGGCATTGCCCTGTGGCTGGGCCATGCGCTGGAAGATGCCGATGATGCCGAAGGCGCGGCGGCAGCCTATCGCCGTGCGCATGCACTGATGCCGGGCGAACCCTATATCGCCGCCCAGCGCCTGGCCTGGCAGCGTCGCCTGTGCGACTGGCAGGACGTGGACGTGCTGGCGGCACAGGTACGTGGTGCACTTGCCTCTGGGCAGGGCGTGGTCGAACCGTTCGCGTTCCTCAGCGAAGATGCCAGCGCAGCCGAGCAGTTGGCCTGCGCGCGTGCCCGTGCATCCGCCGTTGCCGCTTCTGTGCGGCCGTTGCCGCCAGTGAAGGTGCGTTCCCAGGGCCCGCTGCGGGTCGGCTTCCTTTCCAATGGTTTCGGCGCCCATCCCACCGGATTGTTGACCGTGGCCCTGTTCGAGCAGTTGCGTCATGACCCGGCGTTGCAGCTGCACCTGTTCGCGTTGAACCACGATGACGGCAGCCGCATCCGCCAGCGCCTGCAGGTGGCCACGCAGCTGCATGATGTGGCCGCGCTGCGCCATGCAGACACTGCTGCACGCATCCGCGCACAGGGCATCGACCTGCTGTTCGACCTGCGCGGCTGGGGCGGCGGCGGTACGCCGGAAGTGCTGGCGATGCGCCCTGCCCCGCTGCAGTTGAACTGGCTGGCCTATCCCGGCACGTCCGGTGCGCCGTGGATGGATGCGGTGATCGGCGACAGCTTCGTTCTGCCGCCGTCACTGGAACCCCACTACAGCGAGCGCGTACTGCGCCTGCCGCGTGCGTTCCAGCCCTCGGACAACACCCGCTTGCTGGAACTGGCACCGTCCCGGGCCGAGTGCGGCCTGCCCGAACAGGGCGTGGTGTTCTGCTGCTTCAACAACAGCTACAAGCTCAATCCACGCAGCATGGGCCGCGCCTTCGCGGTGCTGCAGGCGGTGCCCGGCAGCGTGCTGTGGCTGCTGTCCGGTCCCGGCCAGGCCGACGCGCGCCTGCGCAGCGCCGCACAGGCCGCTGGCCTGGATCCGGCACGCCTGGTGTTCATGGCCAAGCTGCCACATCCGCAGTACCTGGCTCGCTATCCGCTGGCCGACCTGTTCCTCGACACGCATCCGTACAACGCGCACACCACCGCGTCCGACGCACTATGGGCCGGCTGCCCGGTGCTGACCTGCCCCGGCGACACCTTCGCCGCGCGCGTGGCCGGCAGCCTCAATCACCATCTGGGGCTGGCACGGATGAATGTCGCCGACGATGCGGCATTCATCGCCACCGCCAGCGCGCTGGGCAACGACCCGGCAGCACTGGCAGCGTTGCACGCCGAGCTGGCGCAGGCACGCGAGCGCAGTGGATTGTTCGACATGGCCAGCTTCGCCCGCGACCTGTCGGCGCTGCTGCAGCGACTGGCCGGCGAGCATGGCTGGCAGGGCCTCGACATCGCCTGAGCGATCCCTGCGCTACGCTCGGGCTCCCTCCCCGCGTGGTGTGATGATGGCCAAGCTCAAGCGCAAGGACTACGACGAACTGCTGCTGCCGCTGCAGCTGGAACTGACCGCGATGGCGCGCTGGGTGCAGCACAGCGGGCAACGCCTGCTGGTGCTGTTCGAAGGCCGTGATACCGCAGGCAAAGGCGGCGCGATCCAGGCCATCAGCCAGCACCTCAACCCGCGTCAATGCCGGGTGGTGGCACTGCCCAGGCCCACCGACCGCGAAGCCACCCAGTGGTATTTCCAGCGCTATGCCTCGCATCTTCCGGCCGCCGGCGAGATCGTGCTGATGGACCGCAGCTGGTACAACCGTGCCGGCGTGGAGCGGGTGATGGGCTACTGCAGCGAAACCGAGTACCAGCAGTTCCTGCATCAGGCGCCGGTATTCGAGCAACTGCTGGTGGACGACGGCATCCTGCTGTTCAAGTACTGGCTGTGCGTGGATCAGGAACAGCAGGAAAAACGCTTCGCCGAGCGCCACCTCGATCCGCTGAAGGGCTGGAAGCTCTCCCCGGTGGACCTGAAATCCCGCAGCAAGTACAGCGCCTACACCGAGGCCCGCGAGGCGATGCTGCGCGCGACGCATCGCGAGGCGGCGCCGTGGACGCTGGTGGATTTCAACGACCAGCGGTTGGGTCGGCTGACGCTGGTGCGCAACCTGCTGGACCGGTTGCCGGACACGCGGGTGGATGCACCGTTGCCGGAGCTGCCGAAGCTGAAGGGCAAGCTGCATCGCGAGCACTATGATGTGCTGAAGCCGATCGAGGACTTCCCGGTCGAGGATTAGGGTGGGTCGGCAGGGCCTGCGGCCCTGCACCTGCAGAGGCAACGACAACAGCCGGCTCTGGGAGTTTTGCTTGTTGGCTGGGGTGGTGTGGGTTGGCAGGACACGCCGTAAACCCATCCATGGGGGCTCGATGGCGCCATCCATGGCGCCAACGGTCCTGCCAACCCACACCGCCCCATTCCCGACGGATTTCCGGTGACGGAGGTAGATCCACGCCATGCGTGGATGAATCTCCATTGAAATCGATTATTTCGACAATTGAACGAAGAGCATCCACGCATGGCGTGGATCTACGTGTCGACCAAGGTCGACACCCACCAAGAGCAGGCCATGCATTCCGACAGATCGCGGAGAACTGTCGAAGGCGGGGTGGGTCCGGTGGCGGGGGCGTGAGCCGCATGGATGCGGCGACCGAGCTTACATGGACGTACTTGCAGCGCCCCCCGCCACCGGACCCACCCCGCCTACCCACAGGAAACCCCGCTTGGGCTGTTGCTTTTGCTGTTGCTGGGGTTGCCGGCCAGCGGCCGGCACTACCGCGGGTGCAGGGCCGCAGGCCCTGCCGCCCAACCCCATTACTTGGCAGCAGCGATCTGCTTTTCGATGTCGGCGGCCGTCACCGGGCCGAGGAAGGTGTGCGCCAGCTTGCCCTGCGGATCCAGCAGATGCGTCAACGGCAGGCCTCGCGGCGTGGCGAAGTCCGCCGGCGGATCGAACGGGTCCACGATCACGATCGGATAGGTCACCGGATGCTTGGTCAGGAACGACTGCATCTCCGGCACCTCAATATCCTCATAGGCCAGGCCAACCACCTCGATGTTGCTGCGCATCGCATGCAGCGCCGACAGCTCCGGCATCTCCTTGCGGCACGGGGCACACCAGGTCGCCCAGAAATTCACGATCACCCACTTGCCGCGGTGCGCCGCCAGGTCGTAGTCGCTGCCATCCACCGCCTTCATCCTCAGCGTGGGGAACTCGGCAGTGGTGCGCTCGGCCGGGGTCTCTTCGACCGGTGCCGGTGTGGTCGGCGTCGGAGCCTGTGCCGGCGGCTGGCTGCTGGCGGGGGTCGGCTCCTGCGCCGGCTTGCAGGCCGACAGCGCCAGCAGCAGGGCCAGCGGAAGCAGCAGCAACGGGGTCTTGCGGGTCATGGCATGTCTCCGGAATCGGTGTAGATATCGCTGACCTTGCGCTTGAGGCGTTCGCGCAGGGGCAGCCGCAGATCGTCCAGTGCCGCCAGCGCAGCACGGCCCAGTGTGTCGTCGCGGTATGGCAGATGCTGCTCGGCTACCGGAATGCGCAACTGGGTACATTCGTACAGATCGGCCAAGCTGACCTGGTCCAGGTCGCGCGAGAGCAGCCATTCGCCACGTTCATCGCGGCGCAGCAGGCCGATCTCCTGCAGGTTACAGGCCAGGTCCTGCAGCAGCGAATCGGTCAGCATCGGCTCCAGCCGCAGGATTTCATCATCGGCCAGGCCCTTGCCCTTGGCTCGGGCATGGTGGAAGCGGCCGAGCAGGCGCAGCAGGCCATAGAACTCGTAGCCCTGCGGCAGGCGCAGTTCCACCGGCTGGTAGCGGAAGGCGGCCATCGACGAGGACAGCGACGCGCCCAGCAGCACCGCCACCCAGCATAGGTAGATCCACAGCAGCAGGATCGGCACGAAGGCGACCGTGCCGTAGAGCTTCTGGTAGGACTGGAAGCTGCCCAGGTAGGCGCCGATGCCCCATTTCACCAGTTCCAGGATGACCGCCGCGAGAATCGCGCCGGGCACCGCGTGCCGCCATTTCACGGTGTGGTGCGGCACCACCCGGAACATCAGCGTGATGCAGACGAACTCGATCAGGATCGGCGCCAGCCGCAGCGCGAACTCGGCCAGCCAGCGGCCCTCCTGGGTGCCGAACAGTGGCATCGCGAACACCCGCGCCGACACCGCCAGCGAAGCGGCAGCGAGCATTGCGCCCAGGGTCAGCACGGTCCAGTAGACCAGGAAGCGGGTCAGCTTGGGCCGGGTCGAGCCGACCCGCCAGATCTGGTTGAAGGTCTCTTCAACGCTGTTGAGGGTGATCAGCAACGAGACCACCAGTGCGATGAAGCCGGCAGCCGTGAGCTGCCCGGCACTGGCCGAGAACTGCCGCAGGTAGCCTTCGGCCGCACGCGCGGCGTTGGGCACGAAGTTGGAGAAGACGTAATCGCTGAGCTGGTCGCTCCAGCGGTCGAAGACAGGGAAGGCCGAGAGCACGCCGAACACCACGATGGCCAGCGGCACCAGCGCGAACACCGTGGTGTACGCGAGCGCCGCCGCCGCCTGGAACAGGCGGTCGTCGAGGAAGCGATGCCACAGGAAGCGGCCGAAACTGATGGCCCGTGCGCGATCCCGCGCGCGCTCCATCCACAGGTTGAGCGTATCCAAAGGTTCCATCGGCGAAAGGGTACCCGATGCGGAATGCTCGCAGGATAGCCATACTGGTGGCCACACGACGAGGAGAAGCGGGCACGATGGGCGAGATTCTGGTGCTGTACTACAGCCGGGGCGGTTCAGTGGCACGGCTGGCGCGCCAGATCGCGCGGGGCATCGGCGAAGTGCCGGGCATGACCGCGCGCCTGCGCACAGTGCCGCCGGTGGCCGCCGTGACCCAGACCGCACAGCCGCCGGTCCCCGACGATGGTGCCCCCTACGTGAGCGTGCAGGACCTGGTCGAATGCCAGGGTCTGCTGCTCGGCAGCCCGACCCGCTTCGGCAACATGGCGGCGCCGGTCAAGCACTTCCTGGACGGGCTGGGCGCCGAATGGGTCAACGGCACCCTCTCCGGCAAGCCGGCCGCCGTGTTCACCTCCACCGCCTCGATGCATGGCGGCCAGGAATCGACCCTGCTGTCGATGCAGGTGCCGCTGCTGCACCATGGCTGCGTGATCGTCGGCATCCCGTTCACCGAGCCGGCGCTGAGCCACACCACCAGTGGCGGCACGCCGTATGGCGCCAGCCATGTGGCCGGTGCAGCCGACGACCCGCAGCCGACCGACGATGAAGCCGTGCTGGCGCGCGCGCTGGGCCGCCGGGTGGCCGACATCGCACAGCGGTTGGCCCGATGAGCGCGGCGCCGCGCACGGTCCTGCTGCTGGCCCTGATGGGGCTGGCCGCGCTGTTCGCCGGCTGGTTCATCAATGACAAACACTGGCTGGCCACCCAGCTGGTGTTCACCGCGCCGCCGCTGGCGTTGGCCGTTGCCCTGCGACTGGGCTGGCGCAAGGCCGGTTTCTGGGCCTCGGTGCTGGCCCTGGGCTGGTTCAGCCACGGGGTGATGAGTGCCTGGAGCCACCCGGAAACACGCTGGCTGGCGCTGATCGAGATCGCGCTGGCCCTGCTGGTGATCTTCAGCGCCAGCCTCCCCGGGCTGCGCGCCCGCTTCGGCAAGCGACGCTGACGCTGCGGCCGCCGGGCCGTATCATCTGTGTTCCTGGCCCCGCGCCGCTGTACCTGTCCTGGTTTCGCGCATGCACATGATGGAAGAGCTCCTGGTCGTCACCACCGGTGGCACGATCGACAAGATCTACTTCGACGACAAGTCGGACTACCAGATCGGCGACCCCCAGATCGGCATGATCCTGCGCGAGCTGGGCGTGACGTTCCGCTTCAACGTGATTCCGATCCTGCGCAAGGATTCGCTGCACATCAACGATGAGGACCGCGAACTGATCCGCGCCACCATCGCCGCACAGCCGACCCGCCACGTGCTGGTGACCCACGGCACCGATTCGATGGTGCAGACCGGCAAGGTGCTGGCGACGATCGCGGACAAGACCATCGTGATGACCGGCGCGCTGAGCCCGGCGCGTTTCCGCGGCTCGGATGCGGAGTTCAACATCGGCTGCGCGATCGGTGCGGTGCAGTCGCTGCCGAGCGGCGTGTACATCGCGATGAACGGGCGGATTTTCGACCCGCAGCACGTGCGCAAGAACGTCGCCGCGAACCGCTTCGAATCGGTCTGAGGAACAGCGTGCCGACCAAGGTCGGCACCTACCACGACGCGGCGGCTCGCATCACCGCGCGTCCCCATGCAAAAACGCCCCGGCCGGAGCCGGGGCGTGCCCATGGAGAGGGGCTTGGGCTCAGTACTGGGCGTTGAGAGTCAGGCCCGAGAAGGTGCTGTAGGCCTTCACCCGCACATACCACGTGCCGGCAGCCGGACTGTTGATGGTGCAGGTCTCGCTGTTGCCGCTCAGGTACGGGCGGCAGGTGTAGGCGGTATCGGTCGGGGCACTGCCCTGGCGCACGTACAGGTCGGCATCACCGCTGCCGCCACTGATCGCCACGCGCAGCTGGGTGCTGCCGGCCGGAACGTTCACGGTGTAACTCAGCGAAGCGCCGCTGGCAGCGCCCAGGCCGGTCACCGGAACGTTGTTCTGCAGCACGTTGCCACCCGGGTTCGGGCCGCCACCGTTGATCGCCGCAGCCACGGCCGCGTCGGCGTCGATGATGCCTGCGCCGCAGCCGCCCGAGCAGGCGCCCGGCAGCGGACGTGCGGTGCTCTTGATGATGCTCTCCACCTGCGCCGGGCTCAGCGGGCTCGGGGCTACGGACTGCATCAGCGCGACCACGCCGGCCACGTGCGGTGCTGCCATCGAGGTGCCGTTGTACGAAGCGTAGCTGGCGCTGCCCGGGGTGGTGGTGCCGCTGTTGAGGGTGGACAGGATGCCCTGGCCCGGTGCCGAGATATCGATGCCGTTGCCATAGTTGGAGAAGCTGGCACGTGCACCGGCCGAGGTGGTGGCCGCCACTGCGATCACGTTCGGGCAGTTGGCCGGCACCGACGAGGACACGTTGGTGTTGCTGTTGCCGGCGGCGACCACCACGGTGGTGCCACGCCCGACAGCGCCATTGATCGCGTTCTGGTAGGTGGTCGAGCAGCTGCCGCCGCCGCCCAGCGAGAGGTTGATGACCTCGGCCGGATTGGCATTGGCCGGCACGCCGCTGACGCTGCCGCCGGACGCCCACACGATCGCGTCGGCAATGTCGGAGGTGTAACCGCCGCACTTGCCGAGCACGCGCACCGGCACGACCTTGGCGTTGAACGCAGTACCTGCCACGCCGGTGCTGTTGTTGGTCACCGCCGCTACCGTGCCGGCCACGTGGGTACCGTGCCAGCTGGAGTTCGAACCCGGGTAGCCCGCCTGGCACTCGTTGTCGCCGTACCAGTCGCCCTCATCGTTCGGGTTGTTGTCGCGGCCGTTGCCGTCGCGCGCCATCGCCGCATCACTGATGAAGTCGTAGCCCGGCAGGATGTTGGCATTGAGGTCGGCGTGGTTGGTGATGCCGGTGTCGATCACCGCCACGACCACACCGGTGCCGGTGGCCTTGTCCCAGGCCGGCCGGATGTTGATGCCGGCATTGGAGGTGCCGAAGCCCCATTGCTCGCTGAAGCGGGTGTCGTTCGGGGTCAGGGTGGCACGCATGATCTGGTCGACTTCAACGTATTCCACGTTCGGGTCGGCGGCCAGCTTGCGCATCAGCTGCTCGGATTCGGCCTGGTCGAGCGGACGATCGGTCTTGACCAGGGTCGGGCCGACGGCCAGCTTGCGGACCTGCTGCAGGCCCAGCGCGCGGCCCTGGCTGCTGGCCAGGCCGGCGGCGGCACTCTTCAGCGAAGAGGCCAGTGCGGTGGTGTTGGCCACCGGCGCGCTGCCGTCGCGGTACTTCACGATGAAACGCTGGTGGGTCTGTGCGGACTGCAGGCCGCTGAGCTGGACATCACCGGCCAGCGCAGGCGTGGCCAGCAGCAGCGATGACAGAACGGACGCACCAAGGACCACCCACACTCGACGCACACGCGGTTGCGTTACCTGGGACATCGTATTTCCCTTTCTTGTGGTGTGAATGCCGGAATCGGCAGAAGCACCGGCCCGAACCCTGGGCTGGCTTGCGTTGGCGAGGTTCGAAGTCCGGCGAGCCAGCGGATCCCCCTAACGATCCGCCGTGCAGATGACGCTAATGACCAAAACCGGACACCACAAGATTTTCAGCGTCTTTTCAGCAAGATGAAATGTTCGTTCTGAGACTTTTCGGGTCGAGGGTTTGTGAAGGTGAAGGAACTTTCTCCTGCCCTGCACGCACCTGACTGGGTCATCACGTGTCCTGCGATGACTTTGCCGACATCGGCGTCCACTGCTGACACCAACGACGGCGCAGCGTGCCCGCGGCGTGCCTGCCCATCGCGTCGGACGCGCTGACTACTTTGCCTGCGGGAGGCGCGCCGGCCGGATCCGCTGACCTTTGACCGGCTCGCCGCGTGCAACTGGCTGGTCATCGGCCACATAACCGGAGAACTGTGCCGGGAGCGCTTCGCCGACACCGAACACGGGCCCGGCCTGCAGCTGGTAGTGCAGGTGCGGCTCGGAGGAGTTGCCGCTGTTGCCACAGTCACCGAGGTGCGCGCCGCTGCGGACAGCCTGTCCCTGCGCCACACGCACACTGCCCTGGCGCAGGTGCGCCAGCACCGAGTATTCCTCGTTGCCGTGGTCGAGGATGACGCGGTTGCCGGTGAGCTGGGCGGCATTCATCTGGCCCGGCACGTTGTCGGCGACACCCTCGATCACCTCCACCACCGTGCCGTCGGCGGGCGCGAGGATCGGGCGACCGAAGCAGTAGTAATCATCGTTGCGCAGGCCATCGCCACGGTGCGACCGGCCATCGCGGACCACCAGCAGATCCAGCGCGAAGCGCTGGCCGGCATGGGCCGCATGGTAGTTCTGTTCGACGGTACGCCCGCCCCAGAACACGAAGTACTCATCGTCGAACGGCAGTTGCAGCCGTGTGCGGGTCTGGTAGTCGAGG
This sequence comes from Stenotrophomonas sp. STK17_22, assembly GCF_051983905.1. NCBI lineage: Bacteria > Pseudomonadati > Pseudomonadota > Gammaproteobacteria > Lysobacterales > Lysobacteraceae > Stenotrophomonas > Stenotrophomonas sp. STK17_22. The sequence goes on along the minus strand of NZ_CP197010.1, from coordinate 842,136 downwards.
AACCCGCTCGCTGCGGCCTGCGGCGGCGTGGTCTGTAGCGGGCGGATGTAGAAGCCGCCAATCCGCCCGTCGGCATCGATGGCCCACAGCACCTGGATCAGGTCCGGGCTCCTGGCGAAGCGCGCCTGCCGCAGATAGGTGTCGAATCCATCAACCTTCTCGACCTTCTCACTGACCAGCTCGGTTTCTGCGCCCCAGCCCGCCAGCACCTGCTCGCGCAGCGCCACCAGGTTCTGCGGGGACTGCAGCCCCGCCTGCATCTGCGGCGTCATCCGTTCCCACAGTGCGTCGATGTGCCCTTCGTAGAACTGCGTGGTCAGCGCAGCTCCCTGTTGGCGCGGATCTGCAGCCGCAGCCGCGCCGATGAGGGCAGAGAAGGAAACAACCAGAACTGCAAACAGGCGCGGGAGCAATGTCATGTCAGGCGTCCTTTCGATCCGGATCGGGAATGCCGGCAACGATCGCCGCCAGCTGTGTGCGGTACTCGGCCAGGGCAGTGCGGCCCATCGGCGTCAACTGCAGGGTGGTCAGCGGGCGCTTGCCGCGGAACGACTTGTCGATGGCGACCAGTCCAGCAGCCTCCAGCTTGCTCAGATGGCTGGACAGGTTGCCCTTGCTCAACCCGCTGAGATGTTCGACAAAACCGAACTCGGCGGATTCGGCACCTGCCAGGATCGACAGGATCAGCAGGCGTGCCGGCTCGTGGATCAAGCGGTCGAGCTGGAGCAGCGCTCTGGAGTCAGGCAGCTGGGTCATTCGGCGTTCGTCCGCGCCGCCATGAACGCGCGCATCTCTACCTGCAGCCGGTGGAAGCGCTGGTGGTCACGCCAGCCGACCACGATCAGTGCGATGGATGCCAGCGGGAACACCGCCGTGCTCGGGCCGAAGCCATACGTTTGCCCGGTGAAGGCCAGCGCGGCCTGGCACAACAGGAACACGCCCACGATGAACTCCAGCGGTGTACGCAGCCAGCGCCACACCACCCAGGGCAGCAGCGCTACCACGGCCAGGTAACCGATGGCGCGCAGGTCCCAGGGCAGCTCGCCCATCGGCGCCAGCCGGGTCAGCACGCTGCCGATCACCAGCACGCTTACCAGCGCGGTGAAGGCAATGAAGAAGCGCTGGAAATTGCGCTCGACCGGCGTGACCTGCTCCTCGACCTGTCCCAGCCGCTGGTAGTAACGGCGTGCCAGCCATTGCTTGCCGACGATCCACAGCACCGGCACGGCAATCAGCACGATGCGCAGCGCCAGGGTGGTCGGCAGCAGCGCGCCGGCAAGGAACGAGGCCAGGCAGGCAATGCCGCCTGCCATCGCCGACAGGCCCCCGGCACTTCGCGAGTACCGCGAATATTCACGGGTCAGCGCCTGCAGGCGCGAGGAAGGATCAATGACGGACGGCTGCTGCATGACACGCTCCATCGGGGTCGCTTGAATTTAGTTTGCAGTGCAAACCTATTTGCGTCAATCGCCCGTCTGCTGCCGTCGACGGGCGGGCCCACAACGCAGAAAGCCCGTCACTGGAACGGGCTTTCAAGAAGAGCCGCCGGGCATGGCCCGGCGCTACCGGTTCAACGCGGGCGATCAGCCCAGCTTGACCAGCCAGTTGTGGCGGTCCGGCAGGCGGCCGTACTGGATGTCGGTCAATTCCTTGCGCAGCGACATGGTCACTTCGCCGGCCGGTGCGTTGATGTCGCCCACCGAGAAGCCTTCGCCCTTCAGCTGGCCGATCGGGGTGACCACCGCCGCGGTGCCGCAGGCGAACACTTCGGTGATCTCGCCGGAGGCAACGCCGTCCTTCCACTCGTCGATGCTGACCTTGCGCTCTTCGACCTTCATGCCGCGGTCGCGGGCCAGCTGCAGGATGCTCTCGCGGGTGATGCCTTCGAGGATGCTGCCCGACAGCTGCGGGGTAACCAGCGTGCCGTCCTTGTAGACCAGGAACACGTTCATGCCACCCAGTTCTTCCAGGTACTTGCCCTCGACCGGGTCGAGGAACAGCACCTGCGAGCAGCCCTGTGCCTGTGCCTTCTGCTGCGGCAGCAGCGAGGCGGCGTAGTTGCCACCGCACTTGGCGGCACCGGTGCCACCCTTGGCCGCACGTGCGTACTCGGTCGACAGCCAGATCGACACCGGGGCGACGCCCTTGGCGAAGTACGGGCCGGCCGGGCTGGCGATCACGTAGTAGCCGGCCTTGTGCGCGCCGCGCACGCCGAGGAAAGCTTCGTCGCCGATCATGAACGGACGGAAGTACAGGCTCGACTCATCGGCCGACGGCACCCAGGCGCTGTCGACGGCGATCAGCTGCTTCAGCGATTCGACGAAGATCTCCACCGGCAGTTCCGGCAGCGCCAGGCGCTGCGCCGAACGCTGCAGGCGACGGCCGTTGGCATCCGGGCGGAAGGTCCAGATCGAACCGTCGGCATGGCGGTAGGCCTTGATGCCCTCGAAGATTTCCTGGCCGTAGTGCAGCACGGCCGCGGCCGGGTCCAGCTGCAGCGGGCCATAGGCGCGCACGTTGGCGTTGTGCCAGCCGGTGTCCTTGTCCCAGCGCACTTCCACCATGTGGTCGGTGAAGTGCAGGCCGAAACCCGGCTTCTCCAGGATCTGGGCGCGCTCTTCAGCGCTGCGCGGGTGGTCCGAACGGGTGACGGCGAAGCTGGGAATGGACTGGGACACCGGAGATTTCCTGTTCTGGTTGCGGGTAATGCCCGGCCCGCGCCACTGCGGGCCGTGGGTCAAAGCATGCCGGTCTCGAGCCGGGCCGCCTCGGACATCATGTGCTGGTTCCACGGCGGGTCGAACACCAGGTCGACGTCGGCCTCGGCCACCGTCGGAATCATTTCGAGCTTGCTGCGCACGTCGTCGACCAGGATCTCGCCCATGCCGCAGCCCGGTGCGGTCAGGGTCATCTTCACGTCGATCTCGCGCTTGCCTTCGTCCAGGTGCTTGATCTCGACCTCGTAGACCAGGCCCAGTTCGACGATGTTCACCGGAATTTCCGGATCAAAGCAGGTGCGCAGCTGCTGCCACACCAGCTGTTCCACCTGTTCATCGGTGGCGTCAGCCGGCAGCTCGAGCGGTGCCGGTGCCTCCTTGCCGATGGCGTCGCCGTCCTTGCCGGCGATGCGGAACAGGTTGCCCTCGACGAACACCGAATAACTGCCGCCCAGCGCCTGGGTGATGTACCCATAGCTGCCGGCGGGCAGGGTCACGGTGTCGCCCTGCGGGACCATCACGGCCTCGCAATCGCGTTCGAAGTGGACAGGTTCGCTGCTACGGGAATACATGGGGACCGATATGGGGCCGTGGCCAAGGCCACGCAAGACGGCATTCTAGCCCAGCCGCCCTGCCGCCGCCGGTGCACTGCGGCAAACCACAGTATCCTGTGGGTGATCTTCAGGGAGCTTCGATGTCCTCCAATGCCGCGCGTGCCAGGACCGTGACCTGGCTCTGGCCCATCATGCTGTTGCTGGGTCTGCTTGTTGCTCCCCTTGCCTGGATGGTGCTGGCGCTGATGACCGGCCGGCAGGTCGGCTGGATGGCGGTACTGACCGCCCTGGAACTGGTGTTCATGCTGCGCATGGGTACGCTCGGCCCGGGCCGGCTGCGCATCGTGCTGGTCGTGGTGGGCACCCTGCTGGTGGCGGCCGTGGCCAACTGGACCATCGCCAGCGCCTGGATGGGCGGCTCGATCGGGCTGGACCTGTGGGACGCCACGATGCGGATGGGCCCGCACCTGGCCTGGACCCTGATCACCCTGGCCAATGGCGCGGTGGAGTGGCTGTGGCTGGCCCTGGGCCTGGCCGTGGGCGCCTGGCTGGCGCGCTGACCCACCGGCAGGTAGTGCCGGCCACTGGCCGGCAAATGCGTGCGGACCAAGGTCCGCACCTACCGGGCGCAGCCGCCATGCGTGGATGGGGGTAGTGCCGGCCGCTGGCCGGCAGAACCGTGCGGACCATGGTCCGCACCTACCAGATGCAACCACCACGCAGGGATTCGGTAGTGCCGGCCGTTGGCCGGCAGAAACGTGCGGACCAAGGTCCGCACCTACCGGGCACAGCCGCCATGCGTGGATGGGGGTAGTGCCGGCCGCTGGCCGGCAAATGCGTGCGGGCCAAGGTCCGCACCTACCCGATGCAGCCGCCGCTCAATGCCCGCCGTCGAGCGCCTTCAGTTCGCTCACCAGCGAGGCCGCCGCTTCCGCACCATCGCCATACAGCATGCGGGTGTTGTCGGCGTAGAACAGCGCATTCTCGATGCCCGCGAAGCCCGTGCCCTTGCCGCGCTTGATCACCACCACGTTGCGCGCATTGACCACGTCCAGCACAGGCATGCCGTAGATCGGGCTGGCCGGATCGGTTCGTGCGACCGGATTGACCACGTCGTTGGCGCCGATCACCAGCACCACATCGGTGTTGGCAAATTCCGGGTTGATGTCGTCCATGTCCGCGATCAGGTCGTAGGGCACACCCGCCTCGGCCAGCAGCACGTTCATGTGCCCCGGCATGCGCCCCGCCACCGGGTGGATCGCGAACTTCACCTTCACCCCGCGCTGGCCCAGCCGCTGCGCCAGCTCCCAGATCTTGTGCTGCGCCTGCGCCACGGCCATGCCGTAGCCAGGCACGATCACCACGCGCTCGGCGAAGGCCATCATCGCGGCGACGTCAGCCGCTTCGATCGGCTTCTGCGAGCCGCTGATCGCCTGCGCTTCGCCACCAGCACCACCGCCGAAGTTGGAGAACAGCACGTTGCGGATCGGCCGGTTCATCGCCTTGGCCATCAGCCGGGTCAGCAGGATGCCCGCCGCGCCGACCATCATGCCGGCGATGATCAATGCTTCGTTGCCCAGCACGTAACCTTCGAACGACACCGCCAGGCCGGTGAACGCGTTGTACAGCGAGATCACCACCGGCATGTCGGCGCCACCGATCGGCAGCGTCATCAGCACGCCCAGCGCCAGCGCAAGTACGAAGAAGGCAACGATCGCCCAGGTGCTGAGCGTGCTGGCGGCGATGATCGCCAGTACCACCACCGCCAGCGCCACCAGCAGGTTCATCACCTGCTGGCCCGGCCAGGTCACGCGCTTGTCCAGGCGTCCATCCAGCTTGGCCCAGGCGATCACCGAGCCGGACAGCGACACCGCGCCGATCGCTGCGCCGACCACCGCCAGCAGCAGCACCGTGCCCGACGGCTGGCGCGCGGCGAGGTCGGCCAGCGCCTGCGCGCTCCAGTGGCTGGTATCGCGGTTGGCAAGAAAGGCGTAGCGCAGCAGCTCCACCGCGCCGATCGCCGCCGCCGATCCACCGCCCATGCCGTTGTACAGCGCCACCATCTGCGGCATGTCGGTGATGGCAACCTTGCCGGCCGACCACCAGGCCAGGCCCGCGCCGAGCAGCAGCGCCACCAGGATCAGCGGCACGTTGTGCAGTTCGGGAAGGAAGAAGGTCGCCGCCGTGGCCAGCAGCATGCCCAGCCCGGCCCAGCGGATGCCGCTGCGCGCGGTCAGTGGCGAGGCCATGCGCTGCAGGCCCAGCAGGAACAGCGTGGCGGCGACGAGGTAGCTGGCCTTGACCAGCCAATCGAGCAGTTCGACGGTGCTGATGTTCAAGCCTGCGGCTCCTTCGGCTCGTCCTTGCCGCCCTTGGGCGCGCTCGGCTTGAACATTTCCAGCATGCGCGCGGTGACCACGTAGCCACCGGCGGCGTTGCCGGCACCAAGCACCACGGCGAGGAAGCCCAGAGCTTTCTCCAGCGGTGTCTGCGCGTGCCCCAGCACCACCATTGCACCGATCAGCACGATGCCGTGGATGAAGTTGGAGCCCGACATCAGCGGGGTATGCAGGATCACCGGCACCCGCGAAATGATCACGTGGCCGGCGATGGCTGCCAGCATGAAGATGTACAGCGCTACGAACCCGTCACTCACCGGCAACGCTCCTGCTCTGTCTTCGTCGTCCCATCATAACCATGGGCTGAACCCGGTGCGCGCCCGGCGTCAACCGAAGCCGCGCTCACGCGTTGTCGATGGTGACCCCGAGCGAGGAACCGTACCCTGTGCTGGTGAGCAGCCCCGTCCCCCCGAGCGCCGAGACCGATGCCCTGCCGGCGTCGCTGGAGGCGTTCCTGGCCAGTGTTGGCCCGCGCGCGTTCCGCTTCGCCGAGGCCGGCCTGCGCCAGCGCGAAGACGCCATGGACGCGGTGCAGGACGCGCTGCTGCGCATGCTGGACTACGCCGACAAGCCGGCTGCCGAATGGGCCCCGCTGTTCTGGAGCATCCTGCGCCGGCGCGTGATCGACGTGCAGCGCCGGCGCCGCTTCCGACTGCCGTTCTGGCGCGACAACCAGGACGCCGACGGCGGCGAGATCGACTGGGCCGACCCCGGCCCGGACCCGGCACAGGCGCACGAACAGCGCCAGCAGTACCAACAGCTGGTGGACGCGTTGCGCCGCCTGCCCGCCCGCCAGCGCGAGGCCTTCACCCTGCGCGTGCTGCAGGACCTGGACGGGGCCACCACCGCCCGCGCCATGGGCTGCAGCGAAGGCGCGGTAAAAACCCATCTGGCACGCGCCCGCCAGGCGCTGCAGGATTATCTGGAGACCCACCCGTGAACCGCTCCCTGCCTTCCGATGACACCCTGCGCAGCCTGCACGCGCAGTCGCTGCACGCGCTGTCGCCGGCAACGCTGGCCCGGCTGCGCCAGGCTCGCCACGGCGCCACGGCCGCCCATCGCGGGCGCTGGCGCTGGTGGCTGGCCAGTGCCTGTTCACTGGTGGTGGCACTGGGTATCGGCCTGCAGTTCACCGGCCACGGCACCCTGACGGGCCCTGCGCCGGCACCTGTGCTTGCCTCGGCGGAAGACAACAGCGCGCTCTACGACGAAAATCCCGATCTGTACCTGTGGCTGGGCGATACCGACCTGGCGATGGAGTGAATCATGTCCCGACTGCACACCCTGCCCCTGCTGATGACCCTGTTGCTGCTGCCGGCCTTCCCGGCCCTGGCGCAGAGCGCCGCGCCCGCCCCTGCCGCACGCCCTGCGCCGGCCGCACCGCTGCCGGCGTGGGAACACCTCAGCGAAGCGCAGCGCGAATCCCTGCTGGCGCCGCTGCGCGACCGCTGGAACAGCGCCGATGCCGGCCAGCGCCAGCGCATGCTTTCGCATGGCCAGCGCTGGCAATCGATGAGCCCGGAGGAGCGCGACAAGGCCCGCCGTGGCCTGCGCCGCTTCGAGCACATGAACCCGGAACAGCGTGAGCAGGCCCGGGCCCTGTTCGGTCAGATGCGGAACATGCCGCCGGAACAGCGCGACGCCCTGCGCGAGCGCTGGTCGCAGATGACGCCGGAACAACGCAAGGACTGGGTGCGCGACAACCCGCCGCCGGCGAAGCCGCGGTAACGCCGGCATCCGCAGGGTGGGTGCGGACCCTGGTCCGCACGCTGGGCCGTTCCTCCACGCATGGCGTGGATCTACCGGGAAGGCAACCGGCGCTACCGGCTCACGCCTGCCAGCGTGTCTTCGCCAGCAACTCGTCGTCCCAGTCGAAACTGAGCTCCCCTTCGCGCACGAACAAGGCGACGAAGTTGAGCAGGTTGCGCGCGTACATCTCGCTGGCCTGGGTCGCGCCGCGGCTGGCCAGGCCAAGCGGGCCATCGATGGTCACGCCCTGATGTTCGATGCACTGCCCCGGCTGGGTCAGTGCGCAGTTGCCGCCGCTCTCTGCCGCCAGATCGACAATGACGCTGCCGGTGGCCATGCCTTCCACCATCGCGGCAGTCACGATCGTCGGCGCCGGTCGCCCCGGTACCGCTGCCGTGCAGATCACCACATCCACGCTGCGCAGGTGGTCGGCCAGCCGGCGCTGCTGCTCGGCGCGTTCCTCATCGGTCAACGCACGCGCATAGCCGCCTTCACCGGCTGCACTCACACCAAGATCAAGGAAGCGCGCGCCCAGCGACTGGATCTGCTCGCGGGTTTCCGGGCGCACGTCGAAACCTTCCACCTGTGCACCGAGACGACGCGCGGTGGCGATGGCCTGCAGACCGGCCACACCGGCACCGATCACCAGCACCTTGGCCGGGCGCACGGTACCGGCGGCGGTGGTCAGCATCGGGAAGAAACGCGGCGCACGCTCGGCCGCGATCAGTGCCGCCTTGTAACCGGCCATGCCGGCCTGCGAGCTGAGTACATCCATCGCCTGCGCGCGGGTGGTGCGCGGCAGCTGCTGCAGTGGGAACAGGTGCAGGCGGTCGCCAGCGGCCAATGCCGCAAGCGCCGGATCGCTGGCCGGGGTCAGCAGGCCGACCACGCTGGCAGTGGGCTTGAGCTGCTCCAGCACCGCCACCGGCGGTGCCTGCACGCACAGCAGGATATCGATCTCGGCCCAGCGACCTACATCGAACACACGTGCACCGGCGTCGTCATAGGCAGCATCGGTAAATCCCGCCGCCAGACCGGCGCCGGCCTCATACCAGACAGTGATGCCCAAGGCACCGAGCTTGCGCGCGGTTTCCGGCGTCAACGCCACGCGCCGTTCGCCCGGCGCGGTCTCCTTGATCCCCAGCAACGCCACGGCCATGCAGGTCCCCGCTGATCGGTGAGTTTTCCCGATCCTAGCAGGCGGCCACGGCTCAGTGCAGTGTTGCGCTGCCCGGGTCCAGCCGATCGATCACACCCTGCATCGCGCTGTCGAAGGCGCCATCGTCGACGTGGGCGCGCAGGCGGCCCAGCCGCACCATCACTGCCAGTTCTTCCGGCGAGGCCACGCAGAAGCGCACGCCGCGGCGGTTGACGAACAGCAGGCGCGAGGAAATCGGGCTGACCCAGGACAGCTTGCCGGCCTGCACCTTGCCGTCCTTGTCGACGAAGTCCAGCCAGTTGCCGATTTCCATGCGGCGGAAGCGGTCGGCGTCGGCGTTGTCGAAATCGTCGGCGTCGATCTGCCCGCCGAGCTCCACCGCTGGCGACTCAGCCACCGGCGGCGCCGGCAAGGCAACCTGCGGCAGCTCCGGCAGCGCGCGCTGCAGTTCCGGTCGCGATTCCGCAATGCCCTGCAGGGTGTCGTGCAGGGCGTCGATGGCACCGGTGGCGGCATCGCCGTGCACGCCGACGCTGGCAAATACCTTGGCCAGCACCGGCTGCCAGGCCTGCAGCCACGGCTTGCCGACGATCTGGCGGCGGGCCTCGGCCACTTCCTCCAGCAGGCCGTCAGCCAGGCTCAGTGCCTCGGCCACCGACGCGCCCTCCTCGCCCTCGCGCAGCAGCGCCAGGGTCAGGTGGTGCTGCCATGGCTGGCGCAGGAACTCAGCGATGGCCGGCGGCAGGGTGGCATCGCCGATGCGGCGATCCAGTTCGGCACCCGCCCGGCTGCGGGCCATTTCCAGCTTCTCCTGGCCGCGCTGCGTTTCGGCGGCGCGGCGCTCGGCGATCTCCACGCGGCGGCGATGCTGCACCAGGAACTCGCGGAATTCTTCTTCCAGGGTCAGGAAGATCGCCAGGTTCTCGTTGAACTCGGCCACCAGGCGCTCGATGATTTCCTCGACCTTGGCCATCAGCATGCGCTCGGCCTGGCTTTCGCCGGTATTGCCCTCGCAGGCTTCGGCCAGCGAGTTGAGCAGCTTGCGGGCCGGGTGGGTCTTCTGCACGAACATGCGGCGGTCGAGCATCGCCACCTTGACGAAGGGCACCACCAGGCGGCCGATCAGCTCGCGCGAGCGACCTTCCAGTTCGCGTTCGTCCAGCATCACGTCGAACAGCATGCCGACCAGATCGATCGCATCTTCGTCCTGCGGGTCCAGCCGGGTCTGGCCAGGATCGACGCCGAGACGGGTGGCGCTGGACAGCACTTCACTCTTCAGCCGCTGCGCCAGTGATTCGCCGTCCTCGCCGATGGCCGCACGCAGGGTGGCGCTGGGCGTGGCCTGCAGCAGCGACAGCACCGACATCATCTCGCGCTGGCTCAACGGGCGGTGCTGGCCGACCGCGACCTGCGCTGCCGAGGTGGCGTCCTCGCGAACGTGACGGGTCTGCTGCAGCAGCTCATGCAGGGCCTCCAGCAGCATTCCCTGCTGGCCGGCATACGCCTCGCCGTTGCCGGCATCCTCGCTCCCGAGGTGCTGCTGCATGTGGCCACGGCGCTCGGACCAGCGCGCAGCGAAGCGCTGTGCCCAGGCCGGCGCGGCCTGTTCATCATCGCTGAATTCGGATTCGAAGCCCGCCGCGTGGCGCGGCTCGACCAGATCGTCCGACCCGGGCGCCATGCGCGGGTCGGGCGCGGCAGACATTGGACGCCGCGGCGCCCCCATCTGCGACATCACGCCAGCGGCGGCCAGCTGCTCGTCCAGCTTCTCGTAGATGCGGCCCACCGGCGCGCGCAGGTCACGCTCGCACAGCTTGATCAGCACCAGGTGCACTTCCGGCGCCAGTTCGCAGCCGGCAAAGGCCTCATGGATGGCCACGCCCAGATGTTCGGGGCTGACCGGGTTGTGATCGGCATCCAGCTCGGCGCCGCCGATCAGGCGGCCGAGGCGGCGGTCCAGCCGCGCCAGCACCGGCTTGAAGTCACGCAGCAGCACGGTGGCGAAATTGCGCACCGCCAGCCGCGATTCCAGTACATGTTCAGCCAGCAGGCTCAGGCCATCCTCGGCCGGCCCGGACAGGGTGGCTTCGGCCGACAACGGCTCGCCACTGGCCAGTGCATCCCAGGCCCGCTGCAGGTGGCCGGCGAAGGCGGCGGCGATGTCCTCACGGCGACGGCGCAGCTCGCGCATCGCATCCAGGAACAGCAGCTGCGACGAGCCAGCATTGCCGGCGCGGTCGAACAGTGCATCGTCGAAACGCGCCAGTGCGGCCCCGAACGCCTGGCACAGCGCCGGCAGGACCATGTCCCGGGCACGCTGAAGCTGGACCGGGTCACGGCCCGGCGATCCCATCGGTGTGGGCGCGCTCATCATTCGGGAAGGCTCCCCACCTTCTCTGGTACGACAGACAGCATGGACATCGCGACGGCCGGCACACCCCATGTGCCGGTACGTCGATGGTAGGCCGGCCAGCCCGTCACGGACAGTGAAACAGTCCTCACTTCAAACCTCATGACCGGCGGCCCGGCAAGATAGATATCGTAAGCCGTGCGAGGCCCACGAGGCGAGAGGAAGCGGTCGTCCCTTTCCCGCCAGTGGCATGATGTTCATCACAGTTTGATATTCAGGGGCGGGACGCGACACAGACGGCGTCATTGACCACCCCGACTATAATCAAACACCCGTGATGACCGGTTCAGACTCCATGCCCGACCCCGCTGCCCTGCTTGCCCTGGATGCCCGCCGCTCGGTGCCCTCGCGGCAACTGGGCGAGCCCGGACCGGATCCAGCCACCCTGCAGCGCATGCTGGCCTCGGCCGTGCGCGTGCCCGACCACGGCAAGCGCGTACCGTTCCGCTTCCTGAAGATCGCCGGCGATGCACGTCACACTCTGGGCGACTTCCTGGCCGAGCGCAGCCGCCAGCGCGACCCGCATGCGGGCGAGGCGGTATTCGAGAAGGACCGCCAGCGTTTCAGCCATGCGCCGCTGGTGATCGTGGTGGTGGCCAGCCCGCGGCCGGACCCGAAGGTGCCCGAGCAGGAACAGCTGATGACCGCCGGCTGCGTCTGCTTCGCCCTGCTGCAGGCCGCGCAGGCGCTGGGCTTCGGCGCGCAGTGGCTGACCGCCTGGATGGCCTTCGATCCGGCGGTACAGGCCCACTTGGGCCTGGTCGAAGGCGAACGCATCGCCGGCTTCATCCACATCGGTACACCCAAGGCTGATGTACCTGAGCGCGAGCGCCCCGATCCGGCGGCCCTGCTGCGCGACTGGACGCCGCCGGCATGAGCCTGCCGGCTCCGCCGCCGTCGCTGTATCTGGTCGACGCCAGCATCTACGTGTTCCGCGCCTGGCACTCGCTGCCGGACCAGTTCCAGGACGCGCAGGGCTGGCCGACCAACGCCGTGCACGGCTTCGCCCGCTTCCTGCTGGACCTGCTGGAGCGCGAGCGCCCCCGGCACATCGCCATCGCCTTCGACGAAGCGCTCGACAGCGGCTTCCGCCATCGCCTGTACCCGGCCTACAAGGCCAACCGCGACCCGGCACCGGAGGCGCTCAAGCGCCAGTTCGTACACTGCAAGGCGCTGTGCGCGGCATTGGGCCTTGCGGTGCTGGCCCACCACGAATTCGAAGCCGATGACCTGATCGGCAGCGCCCTGCACGTGCACCGTGGCAGCCACCGCGGGGTGATCATCTCCGCCGACAAGGACCTGTCGCAGCTGCTGCTGGATCACGACGAGCAGTGGGACTACGCACGCAACCAGCGTTGGGACGTAGCCGGAGTGAAGGCGCGGCACGGCGTGCACGCGCACCAGATCGCCGATTACCTGGCACTGTGCGGCGATGCGGTGGACAACATTCCCGGTGTCAGTGGTGTCGGCAGCAAGTCCGCCGCCGTGCTGCTGGCCCACTTCGGCAGCATGGATGCGCTGTACGAACGCCTGGACGAAGTGCCGTTCCTGCGCCTGCGCGGCGCGGCACAGATGGCGGTGCGCCTGCGCGAACAGCGCGAGCACGCCCAGCTCTGGCGCCAGCTGACCACCATCGCGCTGGACGCGCCGCTGGAAGGCAGCCAACCCGGTCTGCTGCGCCAGGCGGCCGACCCGGAGCTGCTCGGTGGCCTGTGCCAGACCCTGCGCTTCGGCCCGATGACCCGCCGCCGGCTGTTCGATGCCGCCGGTGTGGCCGACCCCGTTCCCACTCCATCCTTTTCCAATTCCAGCGAGCCCGCATGAGCCAGCGCAACACCGAAGCCCCGCGTGTCGTCTATGAAGGCAAGTACCAGCGCATGCTGGTGCGCGGCACCTGGGAATACAGCGAACGTACCCACGCCGGTGGCCTGGCCGCGATCATCATCGCCGTCACCCCTGAGGACAAGGTGCTGTTCGTCGAGCAGTTCCGCGTGCCGCTGCAGGCACCCACCATCGAGATGCCGGCCGGCCTGGTCGGCGACATCCACGCCGGCGAATCGATTGAAGTCTCGGCCGTGCGCGAACTGGAAGAAGAAACCGGCTGGACCGCCGATCACGCCGAAGTGCTGATGATCGGCCCGACGTCGTCCGGCGCCAGCAGCGAGAAGATCGCCTTCGTCCGCGCTACCGGCCTGCGCCGGATCGGCGAAGGTGGCGGTGATGACAGCGAGGACATCACCGTGCACGAGATTCCACGCAGTGAGGCCGCGGCCTGGCTGGTGCAGAAGATGGGCGAAGGCTACGAGCTGGACGCCAAGCTCTGGGCCGGCCTGTGGATGATCGAGCACCACCTGGACGGGCGCCCGCGTGGCTGACGCCGACCTGCATGCGCTGCCGGCGCTGCTCGGCGCCGATGATCCGGCAATCTACGCGATTCACCGGCCGCAGGGCGCTTCGCCGTACCTGCTGCTGGCCGACCATGCCGGCCAACAGGTGCCGGGTGCCCTCGCCGGCCTGGGCTTGCCACAGGTCGAACTGGACCGCCACATCGGCTGGGACATCGGCATTGCCGGCACCACCCGCGCGCTGGCCGAACGGCTGGATGCCTGGGCGATCGAACAGACCTATTCGCGGCTGCTGATCGACTGCAACCGCCCACTGGCCTCGCCCACGCTGATTCCGGAAGTGAGCGACCACACCGTGGTCCCGGGCAATGCCGGTCTGTCAGTGGCACAGCGGCAACAGCGCATCGATGCGATCCACGCGCCGTACCACGCACGCATCGACGCCGAACTGGACGCACGCCGCGATGCCGGTCGCCCCACCCTGCTGGTGATGATGCACAGCTTCACCCCGGCGATGAACGGCGCGCAGCGGCCGTGGCATGCCGGCGTGCTGTACCACCAGGACACGCGCTTTGCGCATGCACTGCTGCAGGCACTGCGCGACGAAGGCGACCTGGTGGTGGGCGACAACGAACCGTATTCGGTCAGCAGTACCAGCGACTACGCGGTGCCGGTGCATGGCGAAGGCCGCGGGCTGGTGCACGTGGAACTGGAGATCCGCCAGGACCTGATCGCCGATGCCGCCGGGCAGCTGGCATGGGCGCAGCGGCTGGCGCGGATCTTCAGCGCGCTGCAACCGCAGTTGCTGGCCGCCGGGTGATTTACCCAGGCTTGGTAGTGCCGGCCGCTGGCCGGCAACTGCAATGATCCAACGAACCTGAGGTTGCCGGCCAGCGGCCGGCACTACCGCAATACGGGCGCATCCATCCACGGGAACGGCTTGACCCCGTGCACCTGCACGGTCGCACCGGTGGCGTCGAAGTCATCCTTGGGAGCGGCTGGCGCGGATCTTCAGCGCGTTGCAACCGCAGTTGCTGGCCGCCGGGTGATTTACCCAGGCTTGGTAGTGCCGGCCGCTGGCCGGCAACTGCAATGATCCAACGAACCTGAGGTTGCCGGCCAGCGGCCGGCACTACCGCAATACGGGCGCATCCATCCACGGGAACGGCTTGACCCCGTGCACCTGCACGGTCGCACCGATCGCTTCGAGATCATCCTTGATCGCCTGCGCGCGGCGACGATCCAGCGCCTCACCCAGCACCAGCGGCAACGCACGGCAGCGCGCCAACGCCTCGCCCACCGGCATCTCCAGCAGGCGCGCCACGCGCTGCGCTGCGGCTTTGATCTGCCCCTCCGAGCACGCCTTCAGCGTCAGATCGAAGGAAGCGAAGATGCCTGCGCCCAGCCCTGCCTCGCGCGCCTCCGCTTGTTCCTCAGCACCCGCTTCGCCCAGGGCCTCGTCGATACCTTCGACCTGCTGGAATGCGTCGTACTCGGTGTAGTACGCCAGCGCCTGCGCGTAGTCCTGCAGCGACGACAGCGGGCGTTGCCGCTTCTGCACATCCAGCACGTCGGCAAACATGGCCGGTTCCAGATACGGGAACAGCCCCATCGCTGCCGAAGCGGCCGATCGCTCGCCGTCGTCATCCAGCGCTTCATCACTGGATGACGGCAACCACAACCGCGCAGCCAGCAGGTCCTCGTCGCTGGCCATCACCCAGCCGAAGGCGTTCCACACCTCATCGTCATCGTTGCAGGCAGCGAAGGCATGCAGGGTCTGTTGCAGATCCAGCAGTTCGATCATGCGTCGGTGCTCAGGCAGGCAGTCGCTGCCGAGTCTACCGGCGCCGGGCGCAGGCCCAGCGCGATCACCACGCCGAGCGCGGCGAACAGCGCGGCGCCGTACTGTGCATTGACCATGCCCTGCAACGCATCAGGGCTGGTTGCCGCCTGCGTGCCGCGCGCAGCGTTGGCGACCATCACCAGTACCGCCAATCCCAAGGCGCCGCCGATCTGCTGGGCGGTGGCCGCCATGCCGGACGCGACGCCTTGCTGCGGACCCGGCACGCCCTGCCCGGCCACGATCCACATCGCCGTCCAGCTCATGCCCTGGCCGATGCTGAGCACCACGATGCCCGGCAACAGCGGCCAGTAGCTGGCGCCATGCGGCATCGCCAACGCAACCGCGGCGATGCCGACGGCACCTGCGGCGAAGCCCCAGGCCAGCACCTGCCGTGGCGAACGGCGCCGCAGCATGCGTTCGGCAATCCGGATGCCGAAGGTGCACACCAATGTCGGCAGCAGGAAGGCCATACCGGCCTGCAGCGGGCTCCAGCCATAGCCATCCTGGAAGTAAAGCGCCAGGAAGTAGTACTGCACGCCATAGCTGCTCATGAAAGCGAAGGTCAGACCCAGCGCGGCGCGGAGGCCGGGCAGGCGCAACAGCGAAAACTGCATCAGCGGGTCACGGCTGCGCTTTTCGATCTGTACGAACACCGTCAACAATACGGCTGAAAGCAGCAGGCAGATGAGCGTAGCCGGCGCCGTCCAGCCCCACTCCGGCCCTTGCACCAGGGTGGTGACCAGCAGGCTGCCGCCAGCGGTGACAGTGAGACAACCGGCCAGATCGAAGGAACGGCCCTGCACGCGTGGACCATCGGCCGGCAGCCATGTACCGGCCGCGACCGCGCACGCCGTGGCCAGCGGCACGATCACCGCGAGCACCGCCGGCCAGCCGAACGCCTGGGTCAGCACGCCACCGAGCAGCGTGCCCAGCGCCAGGCCGACCGCGCTGGCCATGCTCCAGATCGCCAGCGCACGATTGCGTACCGGGCCTTCGGCGTACAGCGTGTTGATCAGCGCCAGCGTGGCCGGGAACAGCAGCGCCGCCCCGACGCCTTGTGCGGCGCGCGCGATGATCAACAGCGTGGCGTTCGGCGCCAGCGCACCGAGCAGCGAGGCCAGCGCGAACAGCAGCATGCCCAGCCGGTAGAAGCGGCGGCGGCCGATCAGGTCGGCGGCGCGCCCGCCGAGCAGCAGGCTGCCGCCGAAGGCCACGGTGTAGGCACTGACCACCCATTGCAGCTGCTGCGCGTTGATCTGCAGCGCGCGGCCCATGTCATGCAGGGCAACGAAGATGATGGTGGCATCCAGGGCGATGATCAGCTGGGCGGTGGCCAGCAGGGTCAGCGCCCAGCGCGGGTATTTGAGGGGAGGCATCGGCGGTCTGGCGCGGTGGGGGAGCGCAGTCTCATTGATGCGAGCCAATCAATAAACCCCTCCCCGACCATATCTGTCATGATTTTCGGCATGAATGGAGCCTCGATGGACCTCAATGCGGTGCGCATGCTGGTGCAGGTGGCCGAAGCCCGCAGTTTCACCGTGGCCGCCGGCCAGCTCGGCCTGAGCCAATCCGGCCTGTCGCGCGCGATCGGGCGGCTGGAAGTGTCGCTGGGGGTGAAGCTGCTGCAGCGGAACACCCGCAACGTGGCGCTGACCCCGGATGGCCGCCAGTTCGTGGAACAGGTGGCACCACTGCTGGCCGGCCTGGACGATGCCGAACGGCAACTGGCCGACCGCCCGTGCACGCCCTCGGGCACGTTGAAGATCAGTGCGCCGTCGATGTTCGGGCGCAAGGTGCTGGTGCCGATGCTGGCGCCGTTGCTGCAACAGCATCCGCAGCTGCAGGTGGAAGCGGTGCTCAGCGACCGTCTGGTCGATCTGGTCGAGGAAGGCTTCGATGCCGCGCTGCGCACCGGCGTCATCGCCGACCAGCGCATCGTCGCGCGGCCATTGCGGCCGCTGCGCTGGGTGACGGTGGCCAGCCCCGCCTATCTGGCCCGCTGTGGCGCACCGGACGATGTGGCCGCGCTGCAGGACCATGCCTGCCTGGCGGTGCGCAACCTGCGCAGTGGCCGGCTGGTGGACTGGCAGTTCCTGCAGGACGGGCAACTGCGCGAGTTCACGCCGCCGACGCGGATGGTGTTCGACAGCGGCGATCCGCTGGTGGAAGCGGCCATCGCCGGTATCGGCATCGTGCAGGTGATGGATTTCGCCGTGGCCGATGCGTTGGCCGATGGCCGCCTGCAGCGCGTGCTGCAGCCGTTTGAAGGCCGCAGCCGTGCACTGTCACTGATCTATCCGCCCTCGCGGCAATGCTCGCCGAAGCTGCAGGTACTGGCCGACGCGTTGCTGGCTGGGGAGTGGTAGCGCCGGCCGCTGGCCGGCGCCTCCAGGAATCCAACCGTCTCAGGTTTGCCGGCCAGCGGCCGGCACTACCGCAGCCAGGCGTGGCCTGGCTCTACTGATCAGTGCACCGAACCCGGTCTGGAGCAGAGCCCCCTTGTTGTTCAAGGGGGCGCGCCGACAGGCGCGGGGATAAGGTGGAATGCGTGGATAGTTTTGCCTCAAGCAAAACTGTCGGTGGCGCGCACCAGCGCGTCCACGTTCTCGGCTTCGAACGCCGAGTGACCCGACGCCGGCGTGATTTCCAGCTTCGCCTTCGGCCACACCTTGGTCAGGTCCCAGGCGTTGGCCAGCGGGCAGACCACGTCGTAGCGGCCGTGCACGATCACGCCGGGAATGTCAGCGATGCGGTGTGCGTCGCGCAGCAGCTGGTCTTCCACTTCGAAGAAGCCGCCGTTGACGAAGTAGTGGTTCTCGATGCGGGCAAAGGCCAGCGCGAAGTGCGGGTCTTCGTGGCTGTTGATGAAGTCATCATCGACGTGCAGGAAGCTGGTCGCGCCTTCCCACACCGCCCACGCCTTGGCCGCTTCCAGGCGGGTGGTTTCGTCGTCGCTGGTCAGGCGGCGGTGGAAGGCCGAGATCAGGTCATGACGCTCCACCGAAGGAATCGGCTTGAGGTAATGCTCCCACGCATCCGGGAACAGGCGGTTGGCGCCTTCCTGGTAGAACCATTCCAGCTCCCAGCGACGCAGCATGAAGATGCCGCGCAGGACCAGTTCGGTCACGCGCTGCGGGTGGGTCTCGGCATAGGCCAGCGCCAGGGTCGACCCCCAGCTGCCGCCGAACACCTGCCAGCGATCCACCTTCAGGTGCTCGCGCAGCTTCTCGATATCGGCGACGAGGTCCCAGGTGGTGTTGTCCACCAGGTCCGCGTGCGGGGTGGAACGGCCGGCACCGCGCTGGTCGAACAGGATGATGCGGTACTTGGACGGGTCGTGGAACTGGCGCATCTTGTCGCTGCAGCCGCCGCCCGGGCCACCGTGCAGCATCACCACCGGCTTGCCGTCCGGGTTGCCGCACTGTTCGAAGTACAGCGTGTGGCGGTCGTCGACCTTCAGGGTGCCGACGTCGTAGGGGGTGATGGCGGGGTACAGCGTACGCATGCTTGCAGCTCCAGGGTGATGCCCTGCCGGGGCAGGAGAACCTCCATTCTAGGCCGGACGCCGGCCCAGGGTGATGCGGTCGCGCTGCTCCAGATCCTGCACGGTCTGCACTTCCGCAAAACCCGCCGCGTCGAATAGCGCGCGGATCGCCACGCCCTGGTCCCAACCGTGCTCGATCAGCAGCCAACCGCCGGGCAGCAGGTGGGCCTGGCCACCGTCGACGATGCGGCGGATGTCATCCAGCCCGTCCACGCCGGAGGCCAGCGCGGTGGCCGGTTCGAAGCGCAGGTCGCCCTGGGCCAGGTGCGGATCGTCGCTGGCGATGTACGGCGGGTTGCTGGCGATCAGGTCGAACCGCGCGCCCTGCAGCGGCGCATACCAGTCCTGCCCGCCCTCGGCGAAGCGGACGTTGCGCAGTTCATGGCGCGCAGCATTGCGCGCGGCCACGGCCAGCGCGCCCGGGCTGGCATCGGTGGCCAGCACCTGCGCTTGGGGCCGTTCGCTGGCCAGCGCCAAGGCGATCGCGCCGGTGCCAGTGCCGAGGTCGGCCAGCTGCAGCGATTGGTCTGGCGGCAGCCGCTCCAGCGCCAGCTCGACCAGCAGCTCGGTTTCCGGACGCGGGATCAGCGTGGCCGGGTCGACCTCCAGGTCCAGCGTCCAGAAACCGCGGCGGCCGGTCAGGTAGGCCACCGGCTCACCGGCCACGCGGCGGGCCAGCAACGCTTCGAAGGCGGCCAGGTCGGCGGCGGCCAGCGGATCGGTGGCATGCGCGAACAGCCAGCTGCGCGGGCGCTCCAGCACATGCAGCAGCAGCAGTTCGGCCTCGTGGCGGGCCTCGACGCCGCCGAGGCGGGCACTGGCCTCGGCCACGATCTGGCGCAGGGAGGGTTCGGTTTGGGAAAACATGCCGCAATTGTAGAGCGGAGCCCATGCTCGGCTGCTTCTGGCGCAGTCGAGCTACACATCCACAGGTCCGCAGTCGAGCATGGCTCGACTCTACAAAAGGCTGCAATCCGTTCAGGTTCTGCCCGAGGGGATAAGGAGGGACTATTGGCCCTATTCAGCCGTTCCGGAAGATTTCCCTTGTCACACAGCCAGTTGCAGGATGGGAGCGGCAAGGTTCAGTGCCTGCTCATGACCAAATGATAGATTCCATCTATCAAATAGATGCAATCAATGGATTGTTCTTATCGCCAGCGAGTCGGTAACCTAGCTCCTGTCGATTCACCCACTCCCCTTCACCAGAGGAAAAACGATGTCCCTGATCAACACCCAGATCCAGCCGTTCGAAGCCAACGCTTACCACAATGGCGAGTTCATCAAGGTTTCCGACGCCAGCCTGAAGGGCCAGTGGTCCGTCCTGATCTTCATGCCGGCCGCCTTCACCTTCAACTGCCCGACCGAGATCGAAGACGCCGCTGACCATTACGCCGAGTTCAAGAAGGCCGGCGCCGAGGTCTATATTGTCACCACCGACACCCACTTCTCGCACAAGGTGTGGCACGAAACCTCGCCGGCCGTCGGCAAGGCCCAGTTCCCGCTGGTCGGCGACCCGACCCACCAGCTGACCAACGCCTTCGGCGTGCACATTCCGGAAGAAGGCCTGGCCCTGCGCGGCACCTTCATCATCAACCCGGAAGGCGTGATCAAGACCCTGGAGATCCACTCCAACGAGATCGCCCGTGACGTCTCCGAAACCCTGCGCAAGCTGAAGGCTGCCCAGTTCACCGCCGCCAACCCGAACCAGGTGTGCCCGGCCAAGTGGAAGGAAGGCGAGAAGACCCTGACCCCGTCGCTGGACCTGGTCGGCAAGATCTAAAGCAGTACCGGCCTGCCGTGGCCCCACGCCACGGCGCGCCTTTCATCCCCGTGCCGGTCCCCCCGCCGGCGTGGGGGTGAACCCAAGACAGCCAACGCTCGCCCGCCTTGGCCAGCCAGCCCCTTCCACGGTCGCTGTCTTGGGTTCACCCCTACCCCCTGCTGGTCCGCTACCTTCTACAGCGGTGCCACGCCCCCTGTTTGCCTGAAGCCAGGAGATGACCCGATGTTGGACGCCAACCTGCAGTCGCAGCTGAAGACCTATCTGGAGCGCGTGACCCGCCCGATCCAGATCACCGCGCACGCCGACGACGGCGCCAAGTCGCAGGAAATGCTGGAACTGCTGCAGACCCTGGACAGCCTGTCGGACAAGATCTCGCTGCAGGTGCTGCGCGATGGCCAGGGCCGTGTGCCGTCCTTCGACCTGGGCACCCCGGGCCAGGATATCCACCTGACCTTCGCCGGCCTGCCGATGGGCCACGAGTTCACCTCGCTGGTGCTGGCGCTGCTGCAGGTCGGCGGCCACCCGTCCAAGGCCACCGCCGAGCTGATCGAGCAGGTGCAGAACCTGGAAGGTGAATACAGGTTCGAAACCTACTTCTCGCTGTCCTGCCAGAACTGCCCGGACGTGGTGCAGGCGCTGAACCTGGCCGCGGTACTCAACCCGCGCATCCAGCACGTGGCCATCGACGGTGCCCTGTTCCAGGACGAAGTCGAGAAGCGCGAGATCATGTCGGTGCCGACCGTGTACCTCAACGGTGAAGTCTTCGACCAGGGTCGCATGACCCTCGAGCAGATCGTCGCCAAGCTGGACACCAATGCCAGCAAGCGCGATGCCGAGAAGATCGCCGCCAAGGACGCCTTCGACGTGCTGGTGGTGGGCGGTGGCCCGGCCGGCGCAGCAGCGGCGATCTACGCCGCGCGCAAGGGCATCCGCACCGGCATCGCCGCCGAGCGTTTCGGTGGCCAGGTGCTGGACACCATGGCGATCGAGAACTTCATCTCGGTGAAGGAGACCGAGGGCCCGAAGCTGGCCACGGCGCTGGAACAGCACGTGCGCGAGTACGAGGTGGACATCATGAACCTGCAGCGCGCCAGTGCGCTGGTGCCGGCCGGTGAAGACGGCCTGGTGCAGGTGCAGCTGGAGAACGGCGCGGTGCTGAAGTCGCGTTCGGTGATCCTGTCCACCGGCGCACGCTGGCGCCAGATGAACGTGCCGGGCGAAGACCAGTACCGCAACAAGGGCGTGGCCTACTGCCCGCACTGCGATGGTCCGCTGTTCAAGGGCAAGCGCGTGGCGGTGATCGGCGGCGGCAACTCCGGCGTGGAAGCGGCCATCGATCTGGCCGGCATCGTGTCGCATGTAACCCTGCTGGAGTTCGATTCCAGCCTGCGCGCCGACGAAGTGCTGCAGAAGAAACTGCGCAGCCTGGCCAACGTCACCGTGCTGACCAGCGCACAGACCACCGAAGTGCTGGGCGACGGCAGCCGTGTCACCGGCCTGGTCTACAAGGACCGTGTCGGCGGCGACGCCCACCGCGTCGAGCTGGAAGGCATCTTCGTGCAGATCGGCCTGCTGCCCAACACCGAGTGGCTGAAGGACACCGTGGCGCTGTCGCCGCGTGGCGAGGTCGTCATCGATGACCGCGGCCAGACCAACCTGCCGGGCGTGTTCGCTGCTGGCGATTGCACGACGGTACCCTACAAGCAGATCATCATCGCCATGGGCGCCGGTTCGACCGCCGCACTGAGCGCGTTCGACCACCTGATCCGCTCGTCGGTGAGCAGCAGCAGTGGTGCTGTTGCTGAAGCTGCCTGATCCATCGTTCCCAGATCACCGGGAACATTGTCTGCCTGTCGGGTAACCATGCCGTCAGCCGGTCCGTTACCCCTGGGGTGTAAGGATGAACCTACGTGATCTGAAGTACCTGGTAGCCCTGGCCGACCACAAGCATTTCGGCCGGGCTGCCGCCTCCTGCTTCGTCAGCCAGCCGACGCTGTCCACGCAGATCCGCAAGCTGGAAGAAGAGCTGGGCCTGCCGCTGGTGGAACGTGCACCGCGCAAGGTGATGCTGACCCCGGCCGGCCAGGAAGCAGCAGCACGGGCACGGGTGATCGTGTCCGAAGTGGAACAGCTGAAGGAAGCGGCACGTCGCAGTCGCGATCCGGAAGCCGGTACGGTGCGCCTGGGGATCTTCCCGACCCTGGGCCCGTACCTGCTGCCGCATGTGATTCCGCGCATCCGCGATCGCTTCCCGGAGCTGGAACTGCTGCTGGTCGAGGAAAAGAGCGATGTGCTGCTGGACCGCCTGCGCGAAGGCAAGCTCGACGCTGCACTGCTGGCCCTGCCGGTGATCGACGACCAGCTGCATGCCGAGTTCCTGTTCGAGGAACCCTTCCTGCTGGCCGTATCCGGGCGCCACCCGCTGGCCCGTCGCGAACACCTGGACGTGCAGGAGCTGGCCACGCAGAAGCTGCTGCTGCTGGAAGATGGCCATTGCCTGCGCGACCAGGCACTGGAAGTCTGCCGCCTGTTCGGTGCCAACGAGAAGTCCGAGTTCCGCGCCACCAGCCTGGAAACCCTGCGGCAGATGGTCGCCGCCGACGTCGGCATCACCCTGCTGCCAAGCCTGTCGGTGCAGCCGCCGGTGCCGCGCTCGAACAACATCCGCCTGCTCGACTTCACCGGCGAAGGACGCCCCAGCCGCCGCATCGCGATGATCTGGCGCCGCAGCTCGGCCATGAACGACTTCCTGATGGAGCTGGCCGATCAGTTCAAGCGCCTGCCGCAGGCGCTGTTCACCCTGGAAGCGGTCAACGCCGCCGGCGACACGACCGCCCTGCCCGGCCCCGCGCTGAACGGCTGAACCCCCGCAGCACCGGCCTGGAATCGGCAGGAGTCGATTCCGGTCGCATTTGTCCCCACAATACAGACAGGCGGCGCCAGCAGGTGCCGCCTTTTGCATGGCTTTCAACCAAGGAGCTTCACCATGAGTACCGCCAGCGGCCTGCCGCCGTCGATCACCGTTTCCACCTTCGACATGGACCGCCTGGACGCCATGCTCGAATCCCCTGCGCTGAGCCAGACGCCTGCCGCGCTCGCGCTTGCTGAAGAACTCAACCGTGCCACCGTGCTGGCACCGGACCAGATTCCCGAAGGCATCGTCATGATGCATTCGCGCGTGGAGTGCGAAGATGAAGTGTCGGGCGAGAAGCACGTCCTGACCCTGGTCTTCCCCCGCGAAGCCAACGTCGATGAAGGCAAGGTTTCCGTGCTGGCCCCGGTCGGCAGTGCCCTGCTCGGCCTTTCGATCGGCCAGAGCATCGACTGGAACGCGCCCGGCGGCCGCAAGCTGCGCCTGCGCGTGACCGCGGTCCACAACGACCGCCCCTGATTACCGCTGCGCACCGCGCGCGATTCGATCCCCCTGCACCAGGAGCCGTAATGAGTACCCCGTCCAAACTGTCCCAGCTGCGCGAACTGTCCGTGGTCGTTGCCGATACCGGTGACTACGAGGCGATCAAGCGCCTGCAGCCGGTGGACTGCACCACCAACCCGACCCTGGTGAAGAAGGCGCTGGACCTGCCGGTCTACGCCGAGCTGATCGAACGCGAACTGGCCTGGGGCCGCCAGCAGAGTGGCGACCGCGAAGCCGTGGTGCACGCCGTGGCCGACCGCCTGACCATCGGCGTCGGCGCGCTGCTGAGCACGCTGGTGCCGGGCCGCGTGTCCACCGAAGTGGATGCCGACCAGGCCCACGACACCGCTGCCACCGTAGCCAAGGCCCGCCAGTTCATCCAGATGTACGCCGATGCCGGCGTGCCGCGCGAGAAGATCCTGATCAAGATCGCCGCGACCTGGGAAGGCGTGGAAGCCGCGCGCATCCTGCAGGCCGAAGGCATCGACTGCAACCTGACCCTGATCTTCAACCCGACCCAGGCGCTGGCCTGCAGCGAAGCCGGCGCGTTCCTGATCTCGCCGTTCGTCGGCCGCATCCTGGACTGGTACGTGGCCAACGGCCAGACCCCGGCCAACATCGATGAAGACCCGGGCGTGAAGTTCGTGCGCGGCGTGTATGCCGAATTCAAGCGCCGCGGTTCGCCGACGGTGGTGATGGGCGCCTCGTTCCGTTCGACCGCGCAGATCGAAGCGCTGGCCGGCTGCGACCGCCTGACGATTTCGCCGGACCTGCTGGAGAAGCTGGACGCCGACCACGGCGAGCTGCCGCGCAAGCTGGTGGCCGGTGCGGCGGATGGCGTGGCGGTGACGCCGATCGATGCGGCGAAGTTCGCATCGGATCTGGCGGCCGATCCGATGGCGACCGAGAAGCTGGCGACCGGTATCGATGCGTTTGCCAAGGATCTGCAGGCGCTGCGCGAGCGCATTCGTTCGGAACTGTGAGGATTTCGGCCAACGGCTGAGCCCCTCGTGGCGGATCGATTTGTAGAGTCGAGCTTGCTCGACTGACTGCTAAAGCAAAAGCCGCGCTGGGTCGGGCGGGTTGGGTTCGCGGGAGACGCCGTGAATCCGTCCCTGGAGGCTTGGCCGCGGCATCCATGCCGCGGACACTCCCGCGAACCCAACCCGCCCGCCCTCTGACAGTTTCCGGTGGCCGCGCGCCACGGATGAAAGAAAGAAGAGCAAAGCGGGTCGCGCGCTTCGCTTGCTCGGAGCGGAGCATGGCTCCGCTCTACAGAAAGCACTGCAGGATCAAACAAAAAGGACGCGGCGAACGCCGCGTCCTTTTTGTTTTCCTTCAGTTCGTCAGTAACCCAATGCTCTTGCCCCCCGTCACCGGGAAACTGTCGAAGGCGGGACGGGTGCAGATGGCGGGACCGTCCACGGCATGGATGCCGTGGCCGAGCCCCCATGGACGGGTTTACGGCGTGTCCCGCCATCTGTACCCGTCCCGCCAAACTCACAACAACCCAGAGCCGCTTTGGCTGTTGACGTTGATTTTGACGTTGCCCGCCGCAGGCGGACCACCGCGCGTCAGCGCGGCGCCTCCACATCCAATCCGATCGGGCAGCTCACCCCGGTGCCGCCGATGCCGCAGTAACCGTTCGGGTTCTTCGCCAGGTACTGCTGGTGATAGTCCTCGGCGTAGTAGTACGCCGGTGCCGGGTACACGATCTCGGTGGTGATCGGCCCGTAGCCGGCTGCGGCCAGCTGCGCCTGGTAGGCCTCGCGGCTGGCCAGCGCGGCGGCGTACTGCGCCTCGTCGGTGGCGTGGATCGCCGAACGGTACTGGGTGCCGGTGTCGTTGCCCTGGCGCATGCCCTGGGTCGGGTCGTGGCTTTCCCAGAACAGCTGCAGCAGCCGCTCCAGGCTCACCACCGCCGGGTCGAACACCACCTGCACCACTTCGGTGTGGCCGGTCAGGCCCGAGCACACCTCTTCATAGGTCGGGTTCGGGGTGATGCCGCCGGCGTAGCCCACCGAGGTGCTGTACACGCCCGGTTCGGTCCAGAACTTGCGCTCGGCGCCCCAGAAGCAGCCCAGCGCGAAGCGGATCTGCTGCAGGCCGGCGAAACGGTCCTTCAGCGGATGGCTGTTCACGAAGTGCTGGTTGCTGTGCAGCGGCAGCGGTTGGTCACGCCCCGGCAGTGCTTCTTCCGGGCGCGGCAGGCGCTGCTTGAAGGCGCCGATGCCGAGGATGCCCTGGCCAATTCCCAACATGATGCGCTCCTACGCCGGAAGGCCGGCTATGTCGTCTGCATCGGAAATGGGGGCGTCCGGCGCGTGGCCCAAGTCCAGCGCCGCCACGATGTCCTCGGCCTGCGGCCGTGCCGCACCAGGGATGCCCACCCGCAGCACGCCGAACAGTGGCAGCTCGCCCATGCCGCCCAGCAACGACTCGCCGAACACGAAGGCCGGGATGCCGGCATCCTCCAGCGCGTGCTTGACCAGGTGGGCGTCGAACAGGTTGTCGGCCTTGTACACGATGTGCATGCGGCAGCTCCGTGGGACAGGGTTCCAGCATACGCCCGGGGGCTGAATGGTGGTGGTGACGGCGCATGACCGTTCTGCCGGCCAGCGGCCGGCACTACCCATCCACTTTCCGGTAGCGCCGGCAGCGGGCCGGCGGAATGTGGATCGCCGTGCAGTTGGGTAGTGCCGGCCGCTGGCCGGCATCCCCACACCCTACCGGGCAGCCCTGCCCCGTACGCGTTAGACTGGCGATCTTTCTGCCTTTCTTTTCGCCGACTCATGTCCGAGCACACCCCCGCCAGCCCCGAGACCCCCGCCGACAGCCACGAAAAGCGCGATTTCATCCGCCAGATCGTGCGCGAGGACCTGGCCAGCGGAAAGCACCAGGCGATCAAGACCCGTTTCCCGCCGGAACCGAACGGCTACCTGCACATCGGCCATGCCAAGTCGATCTGCCTGAACTTCGGCATCGCCGGCGAGTTCAGCGGCGTGTGCAACCTGCGCTTCGATGACACCAACCCGGCCAAGGAAGACCCGGAATACGTGGCCGCGATCCAGGACGACGTGCGCTGGCTGGGCTTCAGCTGGAACGAACTGCGCCATGCTTCTGACTACTTCCAGACCTATTACCTGGCCGCCGAAAAGCTGATCGAACAGGGCAAGGCCTATGTCTGCGACCTGTCGGCCGAGGAAGTGCGCGCCTACCGCGGCACCCTGACCGAGCCGGGCCGCCCGTCGCCGTGGCGCGACCGCAGCGTCGAGGAAAACCTCGACCTGTTCCGCCGCATGCGCGCCGGTGAATTCCCGGATGGCGCGCGCACCCTGCGCGCCAAGATCGACATGGCCAGCGGCAACATCAACCTGCGCGATCCGGCGCTGTACCGCATCAAGCACGTCGAGCACCAGAACACCGGCAACGCGTGGCCGATCTACCCGATGTACGACTTCGCGCACGCGCTGGGCGACTCGATCGAGGGCATCACCCACTCGCTGTGCACGCTGGAATTCGAAGACCACCGCCCGCTGTACGACTGGTGCGTGGACAACGTCGATTTCGCCCATGACGACACGCTGACCCAGCCGCTGGTCGACGCCGGCCTGCCGCGCGAAGCCGCCAAGCCGCGCCAGATCGAGTTCTCGCGCCTGAACATCAATTACACGGTGATGAGCAAGCGCAAGCTGATGGCGCTGGTTACCGAGCAGCTGGTGGACGGCTGGGAAGACCCGCGCATGCCGACCCTGCAGGGCCTGCGTCGCCGTGGCTACACCCCGGCCGCGATGCGCCTGTTCGCCGAGCGCGTGGGCATCAGCAAGCAGAATTCGCTGATCGACTTCAGCGTGCTGGAAGGCGCGCTGCGCGAAGACCTGGACAGCGCCGCGCCGCGCCGCATGGCGGTGGTCGACCCGGTCAAGCTGGTGCTGACCAACCTGCCGGAAGGCCACGTAGAGCAGCTCACCTTCAGCAACCACCCGAAGGACGAGAGCTTCGGCAGCCGCGAAGTGCCGTTCGCACGCGAAGTGTGGATCGACCGCGAGGACTTCGCCGAAGTGCCGCCGAAGGGCTGGAAGCGCTTGGTCCCGGGTGGCGAAGTGCGCCTGCGCGGTGCCGGCATCATCCGCTGCGATGAAGTGATCAAGGATGCCGACGGCACCATCACCGAGCTGCGTGGCTGGCTGGATCCGGAATCGCGTCCGGGCATGGAAGGCGCCAACCGCAAGGTCAAGGGCACCATCCACTGGGTCAGCGCCGTACATGGCGTGCCGGCCGAGATCCGCCTGTACGACCGCCTGTTCTCGGTGCCGAACCCCGACGACGAATCGGAAGGCAAGACCTATCGTGATTACCTCAATCCGGAATCGCGCCGCACCGTCACCGGCTATGTCGAGCCGGCCGCGGCCAGCGCTGCCCCGGAGCAGTCGTTCCAGTTCGAACGCACCGGCTACTTCGTGGCCGACCGCCGCGACCACACCGAAGCCAAGCCGGTGTTCAACCGCAGCGTGACCCTGCGCGACACCTGGTCGGCCTGAGGACCTGCGCGGGCGCCAGCACGGCGCCCGCATGACTCCGACGATGATCACCGCCCTTTCCGTCCTGTTCTGGTTCATCTCGCAGCATCCGCTGCTGACGTTCTTTTCGGCGATGGTGCTGGCCGGGCTGGTCTCGTGGTGGCGGCGTTTTCCGGGCTACGCCATCGTGGTGTTCCCGCTGGCGATGCTCAACATCTTCCTCGGCCACTTCCTCAACGCCGCCTTCCTCAACGTGGTGGGCGAGCGTGGTGAAGCGGTGATCGTGAAGTCCGAGCGCACCAGTTCGACGATGAACGAGCAGTACATCTGGCGCTACGAAGGGGTGCTGCGCACCGCCGAGGGCCGCGACGTGGAGGTGGTGTTCCACACCAACACCGCCTCGCTGTGGCCGCTGGAGAACGCGATCCGCATCCCGGCGCCCGACCAGCCGTTCGTGGTCAAGTACACGCCGGGTTTCCCGCGCAACTTCGTCATCCTCACCAACGAATCCCCGCACGGCATCGCCCAGGCCCGTGCCAGCGCGCGCGAGCGGGTGGAAGTGGCGGCACGCAAGCTGCATTTCAGCCCCGGCAACGCCGATTTCCGCGCGGACTATCGCCGCGAGTTGGAAACCTGGCTGCGCGACCACGGCAACGATCCGCAGCAGCAGTCCGACGCGCAGCGATATCGCGCCGAACTTGACGCGCTCGACCGCTAGATCCCCAGGCCTTGCCTGGATGTTCCACCCCATCCACAGGCCTGACATGACCACGACCTCCACCGCCCTCCTCCCGCTGCTGCAGCAGGTCCTGCAGGAGGCCGGCATCGCCAGCCACGTCGACGGCGACGCGCTGCTGCTGGACAGCGGCCTGCACCTGACCCCGCATGCGATGGCCGCGCACGCGCGCGACAACGGCGGCTGGCAGACCTCCACCGTCATCGAGAGCCAGCATCCGGTGCTGTTCGCCGATGGCCTGTTCGAGTACCAGCACGCCAACGGTGCCGATGAGCAGGCATCGCTGCTGTCCGGCTTCCAGGCCTGGGTGCGGGTGGACCTGGCCACGCTGCAGACCGCGATCGGCGCCGAAGACGCGCAGGGCCTGCCGATGATGGGCCTGACCTATCCGGCCGGCGATGACGGCGAGGAACACCAGCGCACCGTAGTGCTGGGGCCGCTGGCGCACTACCGCGCACAGGAGGTGGATGCCTCCACCTGCAGCGAGGACGACCACGGTTCCTGCCCCTGCTGCCTGTTCACCCGCAGCATGGAGGCCTTCGATGAGCTGCTGAAAGCCCGCCAGTTCCTCGCCATCCGCCTGTTCGCCTCGCGCGATGCCGACGGCCTGTGCGAAGCCGACTGCCGGGTCAACGGCCACGACTTCGCCGCCGCCCTGCCCCTGCTGCGCGCCTACGCGGCCAGCTGGCCGCAGGCCGGGCTGGAGTTCCGCAAGCAGTACGTAGTGATCCGCACCGGCTCGCCGGGCTGACCCACCGCCACACCCGATACAGGCCGGTGCGGCTACACTGCGCGCCGGTTTCCCAAGCAACCGCACCTTCTTCCATCCCATTACGAGGCACCCCCGCGATGCTGTACGCGCAAGTCCACCTGACCCTTCCCGCCTGGATCCACGACCAGATCGACCTGGATCGTCGATATCCGGGCGATGAGGCCAAGGTCGCGCTGGCGATCGAGCTGTCGCGGCTGAACGTCGAGCACGCCAGTGGCGGCCCGTTCGGTGCAGTGGTGTTCGGCCCGGATGACAAGGTCATCGCCGCCGGCGTGAACCGGGTGATGCCGCACGCGACCTCGCTGGCGCACGCCGAGAACATGGCCTACATGCTGGCCCAGCAGCGCCTGCAGACCCCGCGCCTGAACGCAGTGCTGTCGCCGGTCACCCTGGCCACCAGTTCGCAGCCGTGCTGCCAGTGCTACGGCGCCACCGTGTGGGCCGGCATCGACCGCCTGCTGATCGGTGCCAACTCGGCCGACGTCGAAGAGCTGACCCCGTTCGATGAAGGCCCGCTGCCGGCCGACTGGGTGGGTGAACTCAACAAGCGCGGCATCGAAGTGGTGCAGGGCCTGAACCGCGACGCCGCGCGCAGCGTGCTGCGTGCCTATGGGGAAAGCGATGGCGCCCGTTACTGAGGCCGGCATCGGCCTGCTGTGCCTGTGCCGGCAGGGCTTCGAGCCCGAGCTGGCCGGCGAACTGCAGTTCCGCGCCGGTGAAGCCGGTTTCGCCGGTTATGCGCGCACCCAGCGCAATGATGGCTACGTGCTGTTCATGTGCGACGAAGCCGCCGCCCTGGCACCGCGCCTGCGCTGGCGCGAGCTGATCTTCGCGCGGCAGAAGCTGGTGGTGCTGGCCGAGCTGCCGCAGCTGGACCCAGCCGACCGCATCACCCCGATGCTGGAGGTGCTGGCCGATGCGCCGCGCTTCGGCGACCTGTGGGTGGAACATCCCGATTCGGACGCCGGCAAGCCGCTGTCCGGGCTGGCCCGTGCCTTCGGCAATGCGCTGCGCCCGGCGCTGCGCAAGGCCGGCAAGCTCACCGACAAGCCGAACGACCGTCTGCCGCGCCTGCACGTGGTGTTCGTCGACGGCACCCACGCCTTCGTCTGCGTAGCCGACCCGGCCGACAGCGCACCGTGGGCACTGGGCATTCCGCGCCTGAAGCTGCTGCCCGAAGCGCCGTCGCGTTCGGCACTGAAGCTGGACGAAGCCCTGCTGACCCTGCTGGCGCCGGAAGAACGCGAAGCGCTGGCCAGGCCCGGCATGCGCGCGGCTGACCTGGGTGCCGCACCCGGCGGCTGGACCTGGGTGCTGACCCGCCAGCACATGCACGTGCTGAGCATCGACAACGGCCCACTGCGCCAGCACGTGCTGGACACCGGCCTGGTCGAGCACCTGCGTGCCGATGGCTTCCACTGGCTCCCGGAACAGCCGCTGGACTGGATGGTCTGCGACATGGTCGAGCAGCCGCGGCGCGTGGCCGAACGCATGGCCACCTGGTTCCGCGAAGGCTGGTGCAGGCACGCGATCTTCAACCTGAAACTGCCGATGAAGAAGCGCTGGGACGAAACCCGCTTGTGCCTGGACCTGTTCCAGGAGCAGGCCTGCAAGCCGCTGGTGGTCCGCGCCAAGCAGCTCTATCACGATCGTGAAGAGATCACCGTGCTGGCGTCGCCGCTGCGCTGAGGCCGTCGTGCCCGCCGGGCGTGGCCCGGCGCTACCGAGGAATGGGACCATGCGATACCGCTCGATTCCGATACTGATCGCCCTGCTGGCAACTGCAACGGCCCTTGCACAGCAGCTGCCGTCCATGCCGGCGCAGGTCCAGCCGCTGGGCCCGACCGGCGGCGCCATCCGCCAGCAGCCACTGGGCGCCGGCCAGGTCACCGGCAGCGTCGAGATTGCACGGCCGGCCGGCGAGGCACAGGTGACCGTGCGTTCGCTGGAACCGAGCAGCGTGGTCGGCCAGTACCGCATCCACTTCGCCGCGCTGGATGTGAACGGTGATGGCTTCATCAGCCGCGAGGAAGCGCAGGCCAATCCGGCGCTGGCCGATGAGTTCAATGCGTTGGACGTGAAGCGTCGCGGCAAGCTGGATCGTGCCGACCTGGCTGGTTGGCTGGTTGATTGATCCACCGGCGCGATCTTCATCCACGCATGGCGTGGATCTACTGGATCAACGGCGGTAGCGGAGCCCGCTTCTGGTAGGTGCCAACCTTGGTTGGCACATCCATCAGGCATCCTGGGCCCAGATGAGGCGAGGGTATTTCCAGCCTTGTGCCAACCAAGGTTGGCACCTACCAGAGCGGCGTTGGCACCTGCCAGAGCGACCTGTATTCCGGTCAGACCCCGGCGGCGCGCTTCCAGAACGCCTGCACCAGCGGCGGCCATTTGCCGACGCAGCCCAGCGCGCGTCCACGGGCCAGGGTCAGGTGCATTTCGTCGTTGGAGAACAGGCGGTTGATCGCATCGAAACTGTAGGCGGCGATGTGGTTGTCGCTGCGCCGTTCGCGTGCCCAGCGCTGCAGGCGCTGCGGCGACAGCCGCGGCTGGCCGCGGCGTTCGGCCGACGGCGCCAGCCACTGCTGCAGGGCGGCGACATCGCGCAGGCCCAGGTTCACGCCCTGCCCGGCCAGCGGATGCACCACATGCGCAGCATCACCCAGCGCCAGCACGCGGCCAGCCACGTAGTGACGGGCCAGCTGGCGACGCAGCGGGAAGGCCGCACGCGGTGACGCCAATCGCAGTTCGCCCAGGCGCGCAGCGAAGGCACGGGTCAGTTCGCGGTTGAAGGCGTCCTCGTCCAGGGCCAGCACGCGAGCCGCTTCATCCTCGGGCAGGGTCCAGACGATCGAACTGCGACGCTCGGCCACCGGCAGCAGCGCCAGCGGCCCGGTCGGCAGGAAGCGCTGCCAGGCCGTGGCCTGGTTGGGAAGATCGCTGTCCACATAGGCCACCACGCCACGCTGGTGGTAGTCATGCTTTTCAACCTCGATCCCGGCCAGCTGGCGCAGGGTTGACTCGGCACCGTCGGCGGCCACCGCCAGTGCCGCTTCCAGGCGGCGCCCGTCATCCAGCCGCAGGCGCACGCCGTCTTCATCCTGTTCCAGCGCTTCCACCCGTGCTGGGCAGTGCAGCTGCACGCCCGCCGCCGGCAGCGCCGCCCACAGACGATCCTGCAGCAGGCCGTTCTCGACGATGTAGCCCAGCTCACGACGGCCGAAGCGATCGGCGTCGAACAGCAGATCCTCGCCACCGGCCGCATCCCACACCTGCATGCGCCGGTAAGGCCAGGCGCGGGCCTGCGCGATCGCCGGCCACACACCCAGGCGGTTCAACAGCTGCACGTTGTCAGCGGCGAAGGCGAACACGCGCAGGTCCGGCTGTGCGGCCTGCCACGGTGCCGGTTCGCGGCCTTCCACCAGCGCAACCGACAGGCCGGCATCGGCCAGCGCCAGCGCACACGCGGCACCGACCACGCCACCACCAACGATGGCCACATCAAGACGCGTGCGCCGGCTCATGCGGCTTCTCCGCGGCACAGGCGCGGCACGTCACCACGGAAGCCCATCGCACCACCGACCAGCATCGACTGCACCGACTCGCGCTGTGCGGCCACCAGGCCGAGGCTGCGCAGCGGCCGCATCAGCGGTGCCGGGTTGCTGGTCAATCGTGCCAGCCCACCGGAGAACGCCACCGTCTGCCGGCGATCTTCCTCGCGCCGCGCGACGTAGGCCTTCAGCAGCGCATCGCTGCCGGCATCCTCATGCGCATCCTCCAGCAGTTCGGCCAGGGTCAGCGCATCGCGAAGGCCCAGGTTGAAGCCCTGTGCGCCCAGCGGATGGATGGTCTGCGCGGCATTGCCGAGCAGCACCGTGCGCTCACCGGCCAGCGCGCGCGCCAGCACCTGGATGAGCGGGTAGGCGCTGCGCGGGCCGGACTCGAGCAGGCGGCCGGCACGCCAGCCGATCGCGCTCTGCAGGCGTTGCAGCCAGGCCGCATCGTCCAACGCCATCACCGCATCGGCCTGGTCGCGCGCTACCCCGTGCACGGTGCCGAAGTGACGATCGCCACGCGGCAGCAGGGCGGTTGGGCCGGTATCGGTGAAGCGTTCCCAGGCGGTGCCATCCGGCGCGCGCTGGCTGCGCACGCGGGCCACGAACAGGGTCTGCTGGAAATCATGGCGGTCGACTTCGATGCCCAGCGCGCCACGCACGCCGCTGGTGGTGCCATCGGCCCCCACCACCAACCGTGCCAGCAGCACGCGTTCGCCAGCCTCGTCAGCCACCCGTACCTGGCGGTAACCATCGACCACCTCACCCAGCCCCAGGAACCGCATCGGCCGGTAACGGCGCAGGCGCGGCAGTTCCTGCAGGCGCGCTTCCAGCGCCTGGCCGAAATCGCGCGCGACCACCACCTGGCCGAACCACGGCCGGTCGTAATCGGCCGCTTCGAGCTGCACACGGCCGAAATCGCCGGCACGACTGACATGGATGCGCCGGATCGGGCCCGGTGCCATCGCCAGCTTCTGCATCACCCCCAGCGCGGTCAGCGCATTGACGGTGGCAGCGGCGAAACTGAGATTGCGCTGGTCGAACACCGCAGGCAGCTCGCCGGCCGGGCTGGCCTCAAGCAGGCCCACGTCGCGGCCCAGCCGGTCCAGGGCGATGGCCAGGCTGGCACCGACCAGGCCACCACCGACAATCAGCACGTCATGTCGTTCACTCATGTGTTCATGATACGCGCTCGCCCCGACTGTACGCCGAACGGGCGGCACCTGCGCCAACCTGCGCGGCGGGCTAGAATGAAACCTGAATCCGCTCCGGGCCCCACCATGTCCGATACCGCCAACCGCGCCTTCGTCCTGTCCGTACTCGTACTGCTGCTGGCGGCGACCCGGGTCAATCACTTCGCGGCCATTCCGGATGCCTCCTGGGCCGTGTTCTTCATCGGTGGCTTCTACCTGGCGCGCTGGACGCGCTGGGCGTTCCCGCTGCTGATGGTGTTCGCGGTGCTGGTGGACTGGATCGTGATCCGCAGCAGCGGTCTGGATTTCTGGCAGCACTACTGCGTGTCGCCGGGCTACTGGCTGCTGCTGCCGGCCTACTTCTCTTTGTGGGCCGGCGGCATGCTGCTGGGCCGCAACTACCAGAGCGCGCGCTGGCCGGTACTGGCCAAGGGCGCACTGCTGCTGGTCGCTTCGGTGGCGGTCTGCCACCTGCTGGCACAGGGCGGTTTCTACTGGAGCAGCCGCAACGTGGCCGAGCCGACCCTGGCCGGCTGGGCACAGAACTACGCGCAGTGGTTCGGGCCCTACCTTCGCACCACGGCGATCTATGTGGCGCTGGCCGCCGCCCTGCAGCTGGCCGTGGAGCAGGTGCTGAAGCTCCAGCAGGCCCGCCGCGACATCCGCCACTGAGCCGCGCCATGGGTCATCGCCTCTCGCGCATCTACACCCGCACCGGCGACGACGGCAGTACCGGCCTTGGCGACGGCCAGCGCGTAGCCAAGGATGACGCCCGCGTGGCGTCCTACGGCACCGTCGACGAGGCCAATGCCGCGCTCGGCCTGCTGTTGGCCGCGCCCCTGCCCGAGGATGTGCGCGCGCTGGTGGTGCATCTGCAGCACCAGTTGTTCGACCTGGGCGCCGAGCTGTGCATTCCCGGCCATGCCGCGATCCACGCCGCCGACGTCTCGGCCCTGGAACAGCAGCTGGACCATTACAACGCCGACCTGCCGATGCTGAAGGAATTCATCCTGCCGGCCGGCGGCGAAGCCGCCGCGCGCTGCCATCTGGCCCGCACCATTGTCCGCCGCGCCGAGCGCGAAACGGTCACCCTGGCCCGCCACGAGGCTGTGCGCAGCGAGGCGCTGCAGTACCTCAACCGGCTGTCGGACCTGCTGTTCGTGCTGGCCCGGGTGCTGGCCCGAGCCGATGGCCACGGCGAAGCGCTGTGGCAGCCACAGCAGCGCCAGCGCTGAGTCGGCACGATGCTGGTCTATACCCACCCGTCCTGCCTGCTGCATGACCCCGGCCCCGGCCATCCGGAGTGCCCGCAGCGCCTGCAGTACGTACTCGACGCACTGCACGCCGCCTTCCCTGATCAGCTGGACTGGCGCGAGGCGCCGCCGGCCAAGTTCGGCGAACTGACCCGGGTCCACGACAGCGCCCTGCTCGACTTCGTGCTGCAGCCGCAGACCGCGCCGCTGCGCCAGCTGGACATGGACACCTGGACCTCGCCAGGTTCGGCCAGCGCCGCCGTGCACGCCGCCGGTGCCGGTGTGGCCGCGGTCGATGCGGTAATGCTGGGCGAGGACCCGCTGGCCTTCTGCGCGGTACGCCCGCCGGGCCACCACGCCACCAGCAGCACGGCGATGGGCTTCTGCCTGCTGAACAACATCGCCATCGCTGCCGCCTATGCCCGTGACCGCCATGGCCTGGAGCGGATCGCGGTGGTCGATTTCGACGTCCACCACGGCAATGGCACCCAGGACATCTTCCAGCACGATGCCCGGGTCTCCTACTACAGCACCCACCAGGCCGGGCTGTTCCCCAATTCCGGCCTGCGCCGCGACCGCGGTGCCGGCAACCTGATGAACATCCTGTTGCCACCGGGCAGCGGCGGCTTCCGCTTCCGCAACGTCTGGGCCGACGAGATGCTGCCAGCCATCGACGACTTCCGTCCGCAGCTGCTGCTGATCTCCGCCGGCTTCGACGCCCACCTGCGCGACCCGCAGGCCGATCTGATGCTGGAGACCGACGATTTCGCCTGGATCACCCGTGAACTGCATGCGCTGGCACGCCGTCACGCCGCCGGCCGGGTGGTCTCGATGCTGGAGGGCGGCTACGACCTGCAGGCCCTGGCCGAGTGCAGCATGGCCCATGTCCAGGCCCTGATCACCCCCTCTGCGGGTGCCTCCGCCGGATGAACCCGAACCGGCAGGCTCCGGCGCCCTTCATTGCCCCTATGCAAGGGATGGGGCAAGCTACCGTCCGTTTTCGCCCGAATCCGAACCGCGTGCGCCGAGCCCTCCGCCTGCTTCCCCTGCCTCTGAGCATCGCCATCAGCCTGCCGGCGATGGCCGATGATAAGCCGCTCAACTGGGGCCTGTGCCCGGCCACCGACGTCATTCCCGCGTTCACCGACGCCCCCACCCCGGTCCCGGCCCAGGACAAGGCTGCTGCCGCAGCCGCCCGCGAGAACCAGCCGACCGACATCGAAGGCGACCAGCTGCTGGGCACCACCACGGTGCCGCAGTACGAGGGCAACGTGGCGCTGCGCCGGGGTGACCAGTTCGTCGGTACCGACAAGCTCAGCTTCGACACCGAGACCGGCAACTACATCGCCGACGGCAATGTCCGCTACCAGGACGGGTCGATCCGGATGGTCGCCAAGCGCGCCGAAGGCAACCAGGAAAGCGACACCCACAAGATCTCCGACATCAAGTACCAGCTGGTATCGCGCCGGGGCAACGGTGATGCCGAGTCGGTCGACCTGCAGGGCGCGGTCGGCCAGATGCACCGCTCCACCTACACCACCTGCGACCCGTCGCAGCCGGTGTGGAAGCTGTCGGCGCCGCAGATCGAAGTGGACAACGACGAAGGCTTCGGCACGGCCCGCAACGCCGTGCTGCGGATCGGCAAGGTGCCGGTGCTGTGGGCGCCCTACTTCAAGTTCCCGATCGATGACCGCCGCAAGACCGGCCTGCTGTTCCCGCAGCTGGGCATGTCCGGGCGCAATGGCTTCGATTATGCGCAGCCGATCTATTTCAACCTGGCGCCGAACTACGACGATACCCTGACCCCGCGCTACATGAGCCGGCGCGGCCTGCTGCTCGACAACGAGTTCCGCTACCTCTACAACGGCGGCCGTGGCGAGGTGCTGACCAGCTACATGCCCAACGACAAGCTGCGCGACCGCGACCGCGGCCGGGTGATGTTCGACGGCTACCACAACGTGAACAGCCACTGGCAGGCCCGCGCCAACCTGGCCTGGGTGAGCGACGAACGCTATGTCGAGGACTTCGCCAACCGCCTGGTGGGGGTGACCGCCTCCAACCTGCAGAGCACCATCGGCCTGTACGGCACCGGCCAGAACTGGACGGCCGGCATCATGGCCGACCGCTGGCAGCTGACCGACTACACCCTCGACGAGCGCGCCCTGCCCTACAACCGCGAGCCACGCCTGTTCTTCAACTGGAACAAGCCGGTGCTGCCGTGGCTGGAAACCGGCATCTACACCGAAGCGGTGCGCTTCACGCATGACGACATCAACTTCAAGAATGCCGTCGGCGCCGGCGAGGATCTGCAGTACACCCGTAATGGAGTGCAGTGGACCGACGGCGTCGGTGTCAGCGGCGGTTCGCGACTGGACGTGAAGCCGTATGTGTCGTTCCCGATCAGTGGCGCAGCTTGGTATGTGACCCCTACCCTGGCCTACCGCTACACCGCCTATCAACTGGACCGTGGTCTAGTGGATGGGGTAAGGGGCATCCAGGCCCAGATCCTGCGCTCGCAGGGCATCGACCCGGCCACGGCCACTCCGGAACAGCTGCGCGGCAATACCTCGCCCAGCCGCAGCCTGCCGATCGGCAGCCTTGATGCCGGCCTGTTCTTCGATCGCGAGACGTCGATCGGAGGCAAGTCATTCCTGCAGACCCTGGAGCCGCGCCTGTTCTACCTGCGCACCCCCTACCGCAACCAGGACGAGCTGCCGATCTTCGACACCCGTGACTTCACCTTCAGCTGGGGCCAGCTGTTCCGCGACTCGCGCTATACCGGCGCCGACCGCCAGAACGATGCCAACCAGCTGACCCTGGCACTGGGCACCCGCTTCATCGACCAGACCACCGGCAAGGAACGCTTCTCGGCCGCGATCGGCCAGATCCAGTACTTCGACGAATCGCGGGTGAGCACCACGCCGGGCGGCGCGCCGGTGGAGAAGGGCAAGTCGGCGTGGATCGCCGACGGCAACTACATGATCAACGACCGCTGGACCCTGGGCGCCACCTACCAGTGGGACCCGAAGTACAAGCGCGAGGATCTGGCCAGCGTCCGCGCCCGTTATCTGATGCCCAACGATGGCGTGATCAACCTCAGCTACCGCTACCGCATCAATGCCGGCGCCCCGGCAACCGCCAACAAGCATGACCGGACCCTGCTGGAGCAGGCCGACCTGTCGTTCCTGTACCCGCTGAATGCGCGCTGGAGCCTGGTGGGCCGGTATTACTACTCGCTGCAGGACAAGGAACCGCTGGAGATCATCGCCGGCGTGCAGTGGGACAGCTGCTGCCTGGCCGTGCGTGCAGTGGCCCGCCGCTACGTGCGCAACCGCGAAGGCGACATGAACAATTCCATCCAGCTGGAGTTCGTCCTCAAGGGCCTCAGCTCCATCGGCCAGGACACGGACCGTACGCTGCGCCGTGC
The DNA here is from genome assembly GCF_051983905.1 of Stenotrophomonas sp. STK17_22. Lineage (NCBI taxonomy): Bacteria > Pseudomonadati > Pseudomonadota > Gammaproteobacteria > Lysobacterales > Lysobacteraceae > Stenotrophomonas > Stenotrophomonas sp. STK17_22. The sequence goes on along the minus strand of NZ_CP197010.1, from coordinate 802,760 downwards.
TATCCTCGGCTACAACCGCGACGACCTCTATCTCGTGCCGCCCAGCAACACCGGGGCGACCCGGGATGACTACGATCCGAATCAGATCCCATGACCAAGCGCTTCCCCGTTCTTCTCGCCTCCCTGCTGGCGGTGTCCAGCGTGTCCGCCCCCCTGCAGGTGCTCGCGCAGGAGGCGCAGCCGTTGGACCGCATCGCCGCCGTCGTCGACGAGGACGTGATCCTGCAGAGCGAGCTCCAGCGTGCGATCGCCAACATCAAGGCGCAGTACGCCGGCCGTGAAAACCAGCTGCCGCCGGAAGACGTACTCAGCCGCCAGGTGCTCGAGCGCCTGGTGCTGGTCAAGCTGCAGGTGGCCCGCGCACAGGGCAGCGGCATCCGCGTCAGCGACCAGGAGCTGAACCAGGCGATGAATGCCATCGCTCAGCAGAACGGCTCGAACCTGGATGCACTGCGCCAGCGCCTGGCCCACGACGGCATCGACTTCAACGATTTCCGCGCTTCAGTGCGCGATGAAATCACCGTGCAGCGCCTGCGCCAGAGCTTCGCGCAGAGCCGCATCAGCGTCAGCGAGGGCGAAGTCGACGCCGCCCTGAAGCAGCAGGCCACGGTTGGCAACCAGTACCACCTGGCGCACATCCTGATCGCCCTGCCCGACGGCTCCAACGCCGACCAGATCGCCACCGGCCAGAAGAAGGCCGAAGGCGTGAAGGCCCTGCTGGACAAGGGTGAGCTGGACTTCAACGCCGCCGCCGTGCGTTATTCGGACAGCCCCAACGCGCTGGAAGGCGGCGACCTGGGCTGGCGCAGCCTGGACGAAATCCCGCAGGCCTTCGCGCAGATGATGGAAAAGATGAAGCCCGGCGAAGTGGTCGGCCCGATCCGCGGCCCCAGCGGCTTCCAGCTGCTGAAGCTGGTGGAAGTGCGTGATGCCAGCGCCGCCAGCGGTGGCGAGCACACGGTCACCGAGTACCACGGCCGCCACATCCTGGTGCGCGTGGACGATCACCAGACCGACGCTGCCGCCAAGGCCAAGATCGATACCCTGCGTGCCCGCATCGCCGGTGGCGCGGACTTCGAGACCGTGGCCAAGGAGTCCTCCGAGGACAACAACAGCAAGGGCCAGGGCGGCGATCTGGGCTGGTTCCCGGCCGACGCGTTCGGTCCGGCGTTCGGCCAGCAGGTGTCCGGCATCCAGGACGGTGGCGTCAGCCAGCCGTTCCGCACCGATGCCGGCTGGCACATCGTGCAGCGCGTGGGCACCCGCCAGACCGACGTGACCACTGACAACCAGCGTGCCCAGGTCCGCGAGACCATCGGCCGCCGCAAGCTGGAAGACGAGTACAACCGCTTCCTGCAGGAACTGCGTGGCGAAGCCTACGTCAGCTTCCGCAGCGGCGACCGCGCGGAAAACACCGCCACGCCGCCGCAGTCCTGACCGATGCGCCCCGAGCTCGCTCTGGTACCGGGCGAGCCCGCCGGGATCGGCCCGGAGCTGTGTGTCCGCCTCGTCCAGCAGCCGCGTGAAGATTGCCGGCTGCTGGCCTTCGCCGACCCGGATACCCTGCGCGCGGCCGCGGCCGCGCTGAACCTGCCCCTGCAGCTGTTGCCCGAGGACGCCGAAGCACGCGTCCCCGGCGATCTGCGTGTGCGCGTGGTAGCCAATACCGTGCCCAGCCACTTCGGCCAGGCCAATCCGGCCAACGCCGGCGCCGTCATCGGCGCCCTGCTCGGTGCCGGCCAGGCGTGCCTGTCCGGCGAACTGCACGGCGTAGTCACCGGCCCGGTGCACAAGGCGGTCATCAACGAAGGCGGCATCGCCTACAGCGGCACCACCGAACTGCTGGCCGACCAGGCCGGGGTGAAGGTGGTGATGATGCTGGCCAACCACATCGTGCGCGTGGCCCTGGCCACCACCCACCTGCCACTGCGCGAGGTGGCCGACGCGATCACCGCGCCCGGCCTGGAACACACCCTGCGCACCGTGCACGCTGCGCTGCGCCGCGAATTCGGCCTGCCCGCGCCACGCATCGCCGTGCTCGGCCTGAACCCGCATGCCGGTGAAGACGGTCATCTGGGCCGCGAGGAACTGGACCTGGTCATCCCGCTGCTGCAGCGCCTGCGCGCGGAGGGCATGGACCTGATCGGGCCGCTGCCGGCCGATACCGCCTTCCTGCCGGCCAAGCTGGCAGGCTTCGACAGCGTGCTGGCGATGTACCACGACCAGGGCCTGCCGGTGCTGAAGTATTCGGGCTTCGAGCAGGCGGTGAACCTGACCCTGGGCCTGCCCTACCCGCGCGTGGCGGTGGACCATGGCACCGCGCTGGACCTTGCCGGCCTCGGCATTGCCGATCCTTCCAGCCTGCAGGCGGCAACGACGTTGTGTGCGCAGCTTGCGCGGCAACGTACACTGAGCGCATGAATTCCCCGCATTCCCCCTCCGGCCCGGTGTTCACCGCCCCGGCCAAGAAGCAGCTTGGCCAGCATTTCCTGGCCGACCGCCACTACATCGACAAGATCGTGATGGCGGTCAACCCGAAAGACGGTGACCGCCTGGTCGAGATCGGCCCGGGCCAGGGCGCGATCACCCTGCCGCTGCTGCGCGTGCATCCGAAACTGACGGTGATCGAGTTCGACCGCGACCTGATCGCGCCACTGACCGCCGCCGCCGAGCCGCTGGGCGAGCTGACCATCGTCCACCGCGACGTGCTGCGCGTGGACTTCACCGAGCTGGCTGCCGGCCAGTCGATCCGCCTGGTCGGCAACCTGCCCTACAACATCTCCTCGCCGATCCTGTTCCATGCACTGGAACATGCGGCGGTGATCCGCGACATGCACTTCATGCTGCAGAAGGAAGTGGTCGACCGCATGGCCGCCGGCCCCGGCAGCAAGGTGTACGGCCGGCTCAGCGTGATGCTGCAGGCCTACTGCCAGGTGACCTCGCTGTTCGTGGTGCCGCCGGGCGCGTTCCGGCCGCCGCCGAAGGTCGATTCGGCCGTGGTGCGGCTGGTGCCGCGTGACCCGGCCACGATCAACATCCACGACCACAAGCGTTTCGCCGAGGTGGTCAAGGCCGCCTTCGGGCAGCGCCGCAAGACCCTGCGCAACGCCCTGAACAACGTGGTGTCCGCCGAACAGTTCGTTGCCGCCGGCGTGCGTCCCGATGCCCGCGCCGAACAGCTGGACGTGGCCGAATTCATCGCTTTGGCCAATGCCTCCTGATTACACTGCCGGTATGGAAGACGCTGACGTTTATGCCATCTCCGTCGAAGTCGCACCGCGCTTCCTCGACGATCAATCCGCGCCGGAAGACGGGCGCTATGCGTTCGCCTACACGATCCGCATCCACAACCAGGGGCGTGTTGCCGCGCGCCTGGTCGCACGCCACTGGCGCATCACCGATGCCAACGGCCGCGTCGAGCACGTCGATGGTGACGGGGTGATCGGCGAGCAGCCGCGCCTGCGTCCCGGTGAAGACTTCCATTACACGTCCGGTGTCATGCTGGGGACCGATCACGGGACCATGCAGGGCCACTACGACATGGTCGCCGACGACGGCACCGAATTTGCCGCGCCGGTCGCACCTTTCGTGCTGGCCATCCCGCGTACCCTGCACTGACACGGAGGCCGAACGATGAGTGTGTGGGCGATCGGCGACCTGCAGGGCTGCTATGACGTCACCCAGCGACTGCTGGAGAAGATCCGTTTCGACCCGGCGCAGGACACCCTGTGGTTCTGCGGCGACCTGGTCAACCGCGGTGGCCAGTCACTGGAAACGCTGCGGCTGGTGCATTCGCTGCGCGAGCACAGCGTGGTGGTGCTGGGCAACCATGACCTTTCGCTGCTGGCCGTCGGTGCGCGCACCGAAGAGGAACAGCGCAAGGTCAACCCGGACCTGCTGCGCATCGTGCAGGCCGAGGACCGCGACGAACTGCTGGACTGGCTGCGCCTGCAGAAGCTGGTGCACGTGGACCGCGAGCTGGGCTGGATGATGGTGCACGCCGGCCTGGCGCCGAAGTGGACCACGCAGATGGCCGAGAAGCATGCGGCCGAAGTCGAGGTGCAGCTGCACGGCGCCGGCTACCGCAAGCTGTTCCGCAACATGTACGGCGACAAGCCGAGCTGGGCACCGAACCTGTCCGGCTACGACCGCTCGCGCGCGATCATCAACGTGCTCACCCGCATGCGCTACTGCACCCCGCGCGGGCGCATCGGCATCGAGGACAAGGGCACGCCGGGCACCCAGGAACAGGGGCTGTATCCCTGGTTCGAAGTGCCGGGCCGGGTCGAGCGTGACCTCAAGGTGGTCTGCGGCCACTGGTCGGCGCTGGGCCTGACCATCACCCAGGGCGTGCACGCCATCGACACCGGCGCGGTCTGGGGCGGCAAGCTGACCGCGATCCAGCTCGATACCGATGAACTGCGCGTGGTGCAGGTGCCAGGCCGCGATGTACCGGCACCCGTGCCCAACGCCCGCCCGCCAGCGCGCCCGGCGCGCGAGCGCCCGGCTGCACCGGCGCAGGGCAAGGAACAGGGCGGCGGCAATGCTCCGGCCGCCAACCCGGGCAACCGCGGCCCGCGCCGTCGTCGTCGCCGTGGTGGTGGTGGTGGCTCCGGCGGTCCCAACAACAACAGCACCCCGCCGCAGGCATGACGCGGCACGGCTGGGCACCATGGACGGTGCTGCTGCTGACGCTGGCCCTGGCCAGCGGCTGCCAGCCCGGCTCGCCGACTGCTCCCACGGCTGCGGACAGCGCTGAACGCACACCGACGCCACCACAGGCGCCTTCGCCGCCACTGGTGGCTGCGGCGCGCGCGCAGATCGGCGTCACCACCCGCTACGACCCTGCCTATCAAGTGCTGGCCTATCCCGGCGGCGACGTGCCACTGGATCGCGGCGTGTGCACCGATGTGGTGGTGCGCGCCCTGCGCAGCCAGGGCCTGGACCTGCAGGCACGCGTGCATGAAGACATGCGCGGCAACTTCAGTGCCTATCCGGCGATCTGGGGCCTGTCACGGCCGGACCGCAACATCGATCATCGTCGTGTACCGAACCTGATGCGCTGGTTCGAACGGCAGGGCTGGCAGCAACCGATCACCGCCCTCGCCACCGACTATGCGGCCGGTGACATCGTTGCCTGGAAGCTCAACGGCAACGGCCTGCTGCACGTGGGCATCGTCTCCGACCGGCAGCTGGCCGATGGCACGCCGCTGGTGCTGCACAACATCGCGCGCGGCACCCGCGAAGAGAACCTGCTGTTCCGGCACGCCATCATCGGGCATTACCGGATGCCGTAGGCAATCCTGTAGAGCCGAGCCATGCTCGGCTACGGGATGTGTCCGGCAACAGCAGCCGAGCATGGCTCGGCTCTACAGATGGGCGGCGGTCAACGGCGCACGTAGTGCACGAAGCGGAACGCGTACGCGTGACGTTCGTCGGCCGGATGCGGCTCGCTGCTCACTTCCCGCCAGTCCTGCACGTCCACTTCGGGGAAATGGGTATCGGCGGGGACTTCGGCATCCACCCAGGTCAGGTACAGGTCACTGACCTGGTCCAGCAGCTGGTGGAAGATCTCGCCGCCGCCGATGATGCATAGCTCGCTGGCGCCCTCGCCTTCGGCAATCGCCTTCGCCTCGTCCAGCGACGCCACCGCGCGCATGCCCTCGAACGGCACCTGGCCGCTGCGGGTCAGCACTAGGTTGGTCCGCCCCGGCAGCACGCGGCCGATCGACTCGGCCGTCTTGCGCCCCATCAGGATCGGCTTGCCCAGGGTGAGCGCCTTGAAGTGCTTGAAATCATCCGGCAGGTGCCAGGGCATGGCATTGCCCTGGCCGATGCCACGGTTGCGGTCCAGTGCCACAATCATCGAGAGCTTCATTGCTGCCACCTCCTCAGCTGGCGTCGATCTGCAGGCGTTCGCAGGCAGCGTTCGCGGCACTGGCAGCCTGCAACGCCGCAGCCAGCGCAGGGTTGGACGTGGACCGCTCATCCAGGCCACCGAGGATCTTCTGCTTCTGCGCCTTTTCGATATCCTTCAGGCCCGGTCCTGACAGGATGTCTGCCGACAGCGCAGCGGTGTCGGTGCTGGCACGACGTGCCAGAAATGCCTTCAACTGGTCGCTGGAATAGACGTTGGCCAGCTGCTGCTCGAGCGTGCGCTGATAGACCGGATCCTCGATACCGGCCTTCAGATGCTCGGTCATCGCCGTGTACATCCCGGTTACCGCCTCATGCATCTGCGCCCGGCACCCTTCCGGAACATCCTGGGGCATCATCGTGCTGCCGTTGAATGCCCCGGCGAACGCCTGCACTTCCTCGCGCATGTGCTTGTGCACGATCTGCTCGTTGACCTGCCTGGCCAACGACAGCGCATCGGCCGGTCCGGCCTGCACCATGGCCAGCGGCAGCATGCCGCACAGCGCCAGCAGGCCGCTGGAAATCAGGCGGGTACTCATACCGCCACCGGCGCCTTGATGACCGGGTGCGGATCGTAGCCGTCGATGCGGATGTCGTCGAACTGGAAGCCGAACAGGTCGGTCACCTCCGGGTTCAACCACAGCGTCGGCAGCGCGCGCGGTTCACGCGACAGCTGCTCGCGCGCCTGCTCGAAGTGGTTCGAATACAGGTGCGCATCGCCCAACGTGTGCACGAAGTCACCCACGCCCAGGCCGGTGGCCTGCGCCACCATGTGGGTCAGCAACGCGTAGCTGGCAATGTTGAACGGCACGCCGAGGAAGATGTCGCCGCTGCGCTGGTACAGCTGGCAGCTGAGCTTGCCGTCCACCACGTAGAACTGGAACAGGTTGTGGCACGGCATCAGCGCCATCTGCGAGAGCTCGCCCACGTTCCAGGCGCTGACCACCAGCCGGCGCGAGTCGGGGTTGCGCTTGATCTCGTCCACCAGCCATTGCATCTGGTCGATCTCACCGCCATCGGCGGTAGCCCAGCTACGCCACTGCTTGCCGTAGACCGGGCCGAGGTCGCCGTTCTCGTCGGCCCACTCGTCCCAGATCCGCACCTGGTTGTCCTTCAGGTAGCCGATGTTGGTGTCGCCCTTCAGGAACCACAGCAGCTCGTGGATGATCGAGCGCAGGTGCAGTTTCTTGGTGGTGACCAGCGGGAAGCCTTCGTTGAGGTCGAAGCGCATCTGCCAGCCGAACACGCTGCGGGTGCCGGTGCCGGTGCGATCGCTCTTCTCGGCGCCGTGTTCGAGCACGTGCGAGAGCAGGTCCAGGTAAGCCTTCATGCCTTGCCCTCGGCAGCTACCAGCGGCTGCGGCTGCAGTACCGGCGCGCGGCGCGACATCACCAGCAGCACCAGGCCGAAGGCGATCAGCGGCAGGCTGAGGATCTGGCCACGGGTCAGCCAGTCGAAGGCCACGTAGACGCCGTTGTCGGGCATGCGCACAAACTCCACCGCGAAGCGGAACAGGCCGTACATCAGCGCGAACAGGCCACCGACCAGGTAGCGATGACGCGGCTTGGCCGACACCGTCCACAGCACCACGAACATCACCAGCCCTTCCAGCAACGCTTCATATAGCTGGGAGGGATGGCGTGCGAACTGATTCAGCGCGCCGGTGGCGAACTGCGCCTGCAGCGTCGCATGGTCCAGCTGGTTCAGCGGGGCCGGCAAGCCGGACGGGAACACCACGCCCCAGCTACCGTCGGTGTACTTGCCCCACAGCTCGGCACCGATGAAATTGCCGATACGGCCGAAGCCCAGGCCCAGCGGCACCAGCGGCGCCATGAAGTCCATGGTGTCGAAGAAGTGCAGCTTGTGCTTGCGCGACCACCACCAGCAGGCGGCAATCACGCCCAGCAGGCCGCCGTGGAAACTCATGCCGCCATCCCACACCTTGAACAGCAGCAGCGGGTTGTGCAGGAAATCGCCCAGCGCGTAGAACAGCATGTAGCCGATGCGCCCGCCCAGCACCACGCCGAGCATGGCGTAGAACAGCAGGTCGGAGAAGCCGTTGGCATCGACACCCGGCAGGCGCCCGTCAGCGATGCGCTTGCGGCCCAGCAGCCAGGCCGCAGTGAAGCCGAGCAGGTACATGATGCCGTACCAGTGCACCTTGATCGGCCCCAGCGAGAGGGCGATGGGGTCGATGTCGTGGAAATAGATCATGGAAGGTGCCTTGCGGTTGAACGCCTATTCTCGGGCCAGTGCCGCCCCGGCTCAACCAAGGAACTGGGGCGAGTTCGGCAACGCGTCATCGTTCGACCGCGTCGAGGCCGGAAAGTGCCCTTCGATCAGGCTGGAGACCTCGTCGATGGCATCCTGCAGCGCTTCCACCGGATGGGAACCACGCAGGCCCTCGCGCAGGTGGGTGCAGACCCGCTGCCACTGCGCCGGACTGACCCGGCCCTGCAGACCCCGGTCGGCGACGATCTCGATGGCGTGGTCAGCCAGCAGCAGGTAGATCAGTACACCGTTGTTGTGGGTGGTATCCCAGGTGCGCAGGCGGGCAAAGGCATGCTCGGCGGCCTGGCGCGGGGTCACCCTGTGCCACAGCGCCCCCAGCGGCAGGTCCGCTTCCACCGCGAACATCACCTGCCCACCGTGGCGCTGCTCACCGGCCGCGATGGCCTCGGTGATCGCCTGCAATGTGGCGGGCGGGAACGCGCGCCGTACCGACGGCGAAAACACGTGCCGACATAGACGTTGGATCATCACCAGCCCCCCGAAGCACCGCCACCACCGGAGCGGCCACCACCGCCACCCCAGCCGCCACCACCACCAAATCCACCGCCCCCACCGAAGCCGCCTCCGCCGCCCCAGCTGCCACCGCCCCAGCCGCCGCCACCGGCAAAGCGGCCCGGATGGCCGGAGAGCATGGCCACGATCAGCCCTACGACGCCTGCCAGGCCACTGGCCAGCAGCGTGGACGTGAACAGGAACGCCGCCAGCGCCGCACCGGCACCGCCGAGCAGGCCGCGCAGCGGGCGCGGCACGCGCGAGAACACGCCGCGCAGGATGCTGCCGGCGAACACACCGATGAACAGCGCTAGGAACCAGGTATCGCCACCACTGCTGGGCTCACGCCCGCGATGGCCGCTGACCGGTGCCGGCAGCGTTTCGCCGTCGATCAGCTTGACCAGCACCGCCGTGGCGTCGGTGATGCCACCGGCGTAGTCGCCGCTGCGGAAGCGCGGCACCAGGTATTCCTGGATGACCCGGTTGGCGATGGCATCGGGAATGGCGCCTTCCAGACCGTAGCCCGGCTCGATGCGCACGCGCCGGTCGTCCTTGGCCACCACCAGCAGCACCCCGTCATCCACGCCCTTGCGGCCGATCTGCCACTGGTCGAAGACCCGCGTGGTGTACTGCGCGATGTCCTCCGGCTGGGTGCTGGGCACCACCAGCACCTGCAGCTGGCTGCCCTTGCGCTGCTGCAGGTCAGCCGCCTGCTGCACCAGTGCCTGTTTCTGCGTGGTGTCCAGCGTGCCGGTGGTATCGACCACCGGCGAATCCAGCGCCGGAATCGGCGCCAGCTGCTGCGCCTGCGACGCCAGCGGCAGCCACAGCAGCAGGGCCAGCAGCGCAGTGGCCAGGCGCATGGGTCAGTGACCCGGCTGCGGTGCCGGCTGCTGCTGCGGCGCGTTGCCGAAATCGACCGCCGGCGCGTTGGAGATCTGCGCTTCGTTGTCCACCGTGAAGTTCGGCTTGGTCTTGTAACCGAAGATCTTGGCGGTGATCACCTGCGGGAACGAGCGGATGTAGGTGTTGTAGTCCTGCACCTGCTGGATGTAGCGGCCGCGGGCGACGGTGACCCGGTTCTCGGTACCTTCCAGCTGCGCCTGCAGGTCGCGGAAGTTCTGGTTGGACTTCAGTTCCGGATAGTTCTCGGTGACCACCAGCAGCCGCGACAGCGCGCTGCCAAGTTCGCCCTGGGCCTGCTGGAACTGCTTGAGCGAGGCTTCGTCGTCGGCGTTGACGTTGATCTGGCCGACGCGCGAACGGGCGTTGGTGACTTCGGTCAGCACGCGCTCTTCCTGGCTGGCGAAGCCCTTCACGGTCTGCACCAGGTTGGGCACCAGGTCGGCGCGGCGCTTGTACTGGTTGATGACCTCCGACCAGCTGGCCTTGACCGCTTCATCCTTCTGCTGGATGGCGTTGTAGCCGCAGCCGGAGAGCAGGGAGGCCAACAGCATCAGGGGCAGGACACGGGTGAACAGGCGCATGGCGGAGGTTCCGGGTGGGCTTGGCGCCGAGCATGCCATGGTTCGGGTGAAAGACCGGCCATCGGGCGCCGCCCCCTCCGCGGTGGTTGGCGGGCTCTCTGTGGTTGGCCGGGAGGGTGGGTTGGCTGGGGGGCGCTGCAAGTACGTCCATGTAAGCTCGATCGCCGCATCCATGCGGCTCACGCCCCCAGCCAACCCACCCTCCCGACCAGGGACAATTTCCTGCCACCGCGGGAAAGATCAGAAAAAAGCAAAAGCAAAAGCAAAAGCCGGTTCTTCAGGCATTCGTGTCGACCAAGGTCGACACCTGCCAAAGCAGAACGACGTTCCGACAGACCGCGGGAATCTGTCGAAGGCGGGGTGGGTCCGGTTGAGGGGGCGTGAGCCGCATGGATGCGGCGACCGAGCTTACATGGACGTACTTGCAGCGTCCCCCTCAACCGGACCCACCCCGCCAACCCACGGAATGCAGGCTTTTGCCGTTGACGTTGACGTTGATTCGGCGGGTGCAGGGCTGCAAGCCCTGCCGGAATCCAACACTCCTCAGCAAGCCTCGGCCACCGCAGTGCGCGGACGCCCCAGCCATGCCAGCAGCAACCCCGAGGCCGCCAGCAGGCCACCGGCCACCGGAATCGCGGCGTAGCCCAGGCCCGAACTGATCACCGCACCGCCCAGCGCCGCACCCACGGCATTGCCCAGGTTGAACGCACCGACGTTGATCGACGACGCCAGTCCCGGCGCCTCGCTGGCCGCCTGCATCACTCGGATCTGCAACGGCGGCACGATGGCGAAAGTCGCCGCGCCGAACAGCAGCACGCCCAGCGCCGCCGTGGCGTGATTCATGAAGGCCAGCGGCAGCACGAACATCAACACGGCCAGGACCGCCAGCAGGATGCGGGTGGCGCCATCCAGCGACCAGTCGGCCATGCGCCCGCCGATGCCGTTGCCGAAGGTGAAGCCGATGCCGATCAGCGCCAGCGACATCGCGATGAAGGCGTTGGAGGCACCGGTCAGCTCGGTCAGCACCGGCGCCACGTAGGTGTAGAGGGTGAACATCGCGCCGGCGCCAAGCACGGTGGTAGCCATCGCCAGCAGCACCTGCGGCTGCAGGATCGCTCTCAGTTCGCGGCGCACGTCCGGGCGCGGCCCCGGCGCGGATGCCGGCAGTGCGAGGCCGAGCGCGGTGATCGCGACCAGGCCCAGCACCGCAGTACCGGCGAAGGACAGGCGCCAGCCGAGCTGCTGGCCCACCCAGGTGGCCAACGGCACACCGCCGATGTTGGCGATGGTCAGGCCCATGAACATGGTGGCCACGGCGGCAGCCTGCTTGTCCTTCGGCACCAGGCTGGCGGCAACCACCGCACCGATGCCGAAGAAGGCACCGTGATTGAGGCTGGTGACCAGACGCGACAGCAACAGCAGGCCGTAGTTCGGGGCCAGTGCCGAGAGCAGGTTGCCGACCACGAAGATCGACATCAGCAGCATCAGCGCGGTGCGCTTGCCAAACCGTCCCATCAGCAGGGTCATCACCGGCGCGCCCAGCATCACGCCCACGGCATAGGCGGTGATCAGCATGCCGGCGGTTGGAATGTTCACGCCGACGCCGTCGGCAATGACAGGCAGCAGGCCCATCGGCGCGAATTCAGTGGTGCCGATGGCGAAGGCGCCGACGGCAAGGGCCAACAAGGCGGCTCTGGAGTTCATGGGGTCATCCTGCGTGGGGCAGGTCCTGGAAAAGAGCGCGTAGCCTGCGCGCTTTGTCGGCCCGGATTAAGCCTCGCCCCGGGAAAACACTGTTGACCCCAATTCACAGCTGGCGGGAACCTCCCCGCCGGGCATGGCCCGGCGAGCCCAATGGGTCCCATAACGCAGAACCCCCGGCGCTGGCCGGGGGTTCTGGGACACACATTTGCCTGTGATCTGCTTACCAGTCGCCAGCACCCGGCACGTGGTGATCGCGTGCGCGGCGGCGCATCAGCAGGTTCAGCCATTCCACCAGCACCGAGAAACCCATGGCCGCATAGATGTAGGGCTTGGGCACGTGCACGTCCAGGCCATCCAGGATCAGCACCGCACCGATCAGCAGGATGAAGGCCAGTGCCAGCATCTTCACGGTCGGGTTTGCGTCGATGAAGCGGCCCAGCGGGTTGGCGGCCAGCAGCATCACCAGCACCGACAGCAGGATGGCGGCGACCATCACCGGGATGTGATCGGCGATGCCGACGGCGGTGATCACCGAGTCCAGCGAGAACACGATGTCGATGATGGCGATCTGCAGGATGACCATGCCGAATACACCCGAGGCCTTGCTGGTGGCCGGGTTCTCGTCTTCGCCACCGGTGATCAGCTCCTTGATCTCCATGTAGCCCTTGATGATCAGGAACAGGCCACCGACGATCAGCACCAGGTCGCGGATGGAGATGCCCATACCAGCCACGGTGAACAGGTTGGCGGACATGTGCGCCAGATAGGCCAGCGACACCAGCAGGGCGATGCGGGTGATGCAGGCCACGGCGATGCCGAGCTTGCGCGCGAACGGGCGACGCTCTTCCGGCAGCTTGCTGACCGCGATGGAAATGAACACCAGGTTGTCGATGCCGAGCACGATTTCCAGTGCGCTCAGGGTGAACAGGGTCACCCAGGCATTGGGGTCGGCGAGGAACTCAAAGGACATGGAAACTCTTCAGGGCAGTGGGGGAATGGGGATCAGCCGTAATTGCCGGCCATTGCATGCGGGACCACGACCAGCGCCCAGCACAGAAGCACGTTCATCATCAGCACGAACACTGCCGCCGAACCCATGTCCTTGGCGCGGCCGGCCAGCTCGTGGATCTCGCTGCCGTAACGTTCGATCACCGCCTCGATGGCCGAGTTGGCCAGTTCCATCGCCAGCACCAGCAGCATCGAGCCGATCAGCAGCGCACGCTCGACCGGGGTCTGGCCCAACCAGACCGCGACCGGGGTCAGCAGGATCAGCAGGTAGACCTCCAGCCGGAACGAGGACTCATGCAGCCAGGCGGCGCGCAGGCCCTGCCAGGACCAGCGCGCGGCCTGGAAGATGCGGCGCGGGCCGCGGGGCAGATGGCCGAACTGATCAGCCACGGGTGGAACATCCAGCAACAGGGGCGCGGCGCAGCGACCGCTCAGACGCACGGCAGGGAATCATGGGTGCACAGGGATAGGCAGATGGCCGCCATTTTGCCACAAGGCCGCCAGCCGCATCCCGGCACCGGCCCGGTGAATGGACTGCCAGGGGCAAGCCCCGGCCCGCCCCAGCTTCTATGATGGCTTTCCCCTTCCCTGCTGGAGCGCCTGATGTCCCGTCGCCGTACCTGCCTGCTGATGCTGGGCCTGCTGACCGCCGCCCCCCTGGCCCAGGCGCTGAGCCCGGCCAAGCCGCCGCGCGTGCCCGAGCAGGTCTCCAACGTGGCCTGGGCCGGCGACATGGCCCACTTCGCCAGCGCCGACCAGGCCAGCCCGCCGCCGCGTGGTGGCATCGAGTTCATCGGCAGCTCCTCGATTCGCTTCTGGGAGAGCCTGGCCACCGACTTCCCCGGCCAGCCGGTGTTCAACCGCGGCTTCGGCGGCTCGGAAGTCCGCGACAGCACCTGGTACGCCGGCCGCATCGTGGTGCCGTATGCGCCATGCAAGGTGTTCTTCTACGCCGGCGACAACGACCTCAACAGCGGCCGCAGCGCCGTGCAGGTGCGCGACGATGTGGTTGCCTTCGTGCAGCGCGTGCATCGCGACCTGCCGAAGACGAAGGTGGAGTACCTGTCGATCAAGCCAAGCCCGTCGCGCGCGCACCTGCTGCCGGCGATCAACGAGGCCAACACGCTGATCAAGGCCGCGCTGGCCAAGCTGCCCAATACCGGCTTCACCGACGTCTACACGCCGATGCTGGGCGCCGACGGCCAGCCGGATGCGTCGCTGTTCCGCGAGGACATGCTGCACATGACCCCGGCCGGCTATGCGATCTGGACCAAGGCGCTGGCGCCGAAGGTGAAGTGCAACTGAGCAACCCCATCCACGCATGGCGTGGATCTACTGCGGATCGCGGGAAACTGTCGAAGGCGGGGCGGTGTGGGTTTGCAGGACCGTTGGCGCCATGGATGGCGCCATCGAGCCCCCATGGACGGGTTTACGGCGTGTCCTGCAAACCCACACCGCCCCGCCATTTCACGGAATGCCCGCTTTTGATGTTGATGTCGCCTCGGCGGGTGCCGGGCGCAGCCCGGCAAAAGCCCTCTACCGGAAGATCACCGTGGCCTCGGTGCCCTGACCCGGCTCGCTGGCCAGGCTGACCTTCCAGCCAAAGCGATCGCACAGCCGGCGCACGATCGACAGGCCCAGGCCGGTGCCCTGCGGGCGGCTCGGCTCGGCGCGGTAGAACGGCTCGAAGGCCCGCGACAGTGCGTCGGCCGACATGCCGATACCGGTATCGCGCACCACAACCCGATCGTTGTGCACATGCACGTCGATGCGCCCCTCATCGGTGTAACTGCACGCGTTGCGCACCAGGTTGCTGACCACCACCTGCAGCACCCGCGGCGGCGCATGCAGCTGCACCGGGCCATCGCTGTGCAGATGCACCGACACCGGGCGCGTACCCAGCAGTTCGTTGGCGTTGTCCACTTCGTAGCGGACGATGTCATTGACGTCGAACAGCTCGACCTGGGGTTCGACGTCGGCCTCGCGGGCCAGGATCAGGAAGGCATCGATCACCGCCTCCATGTCACGGCCGGCACGCTGGATGCGCTGCAGGCTGCGGCGCAGGCGCGGCTCCAGGCTGTCATCGCCCAGCGCCATGTCGCTGGCCACGCGGATGACGGTCAGCGGTGTGCGCAGTTCATGGCTGGCATCGCGGGTGAAATTGCGCTCGCGCGCCACGTGCGCGCTGACCCGGTTGGCCAGCGAATGCAGTGCGGCCGCCAGCTGGCGGGTCTCGCCCTGCATGTCCGCCGGCAGCTTGTTCGGCTCCAGGTCGGCCGCCTCCGGGTGGCCCGGGTCCCAGCGCGAGACGCGCCGCGCCAGCCAGTTCACCGGCGATACCAGGCGCTTGGACGCACGATAGGTGACCCAACTGGCGCCATACACCGCCAGCAGGGTCAGCAGCACCGGCACGATGCCGAACCAGAACGCCAGCATCTCCGCACGCGAACGCAGGAATACCAGGTAGAGGCGGCCGGCCGGGCGCACATCGACCAGCACCAGCTGGTCGTCCTTGGGCAGTTCGTGGAAGCCGGGCTCCAGGTTGCGCAGATTGGCCGGCAACGACAGGGCCGACTGCCCGCTTTCCAGCAGGTAGCCACGGATGTTCTGGGTGTTGGGTGGCGGCTGCACCGGCGAGGCCTCGTGCAGCGTCCAGAAGTACGCCGCCTCCTCGCGCAGGGCGGCGCCGACCAGGCTGTGCTTGATCACCAGCGAAACCAGCCACGCACCGAGCAGGATGCCCAGGCTGGCCAGCACTGCCTGCAGGATGAAAGCGATACGGATCTTGCGCGGCAGGCCGTGCGGCATTGCGGGGTCCCGGTCAGAGCGCTGCGATTATAGGCAGCGCACCGCGCCGTTGGGATGCACGGGCGATGACCGGCGGCACTGCCGGACGGTCATCCCCTGCCCTTGTGCCTGGCCGCAGCCCGGCCCGGCCTGCGGCTGCACCGGCGCGGGCCTGCTCAGGCCATCGGCTGGGCGATGTCGGCAATGCGGTAGCCGGCACTCTGCACGGTATGCAGCAGCGGACGGTCGAACGGCTTGTCGATGATCTTGCGCAGGTTGTACAGGTGGCTGCGCAGGGTGTCCGAATCCGGCAGGCCGTTGCCCCAGATCTCGCGTTCGATCTCCTGGCGGGTGACCACGCGCGGCGATTCGCGCATCAGGATGGTCAGCAGGCGCAGGCCGATCGGCGACAGCTGCAGCTCGGTACCGGCACGGGTGGCACGCATGCTGACCGGATCGAGCACCAGGTCGGCGACCTTCAGCACTTCCGAACCGACCTGGCGACGCTCGCGGCGGATCAGCGCGCGCAGGCGGGCTTCCAGCTCCTGGATCGCGAACGGCTTGGTCAGGTAGTCATCGGCGCCGAAACCGAGGCCGGTGAGCTTGTCGTCCAGCGTGTCGCGTGCCGTGAGCATCAGCACCGGGGTGGACTTGCGCGCATCGTTGCGCAGGCGACGGCACACTTCGATGCCATCCAGGCGCGGCAACATCAAGTCGAGCACCACGACGTCATAGCTGTTCTCCGCCGCAAGGCGGTAGCCATCCAGGCCGTCCTGTGCATAGTCGACTTCGAAGCCGCGACCTTCCAGGTATTCCCCGATCATCTCGGAGATGTTGCGGTTGTCTTCGACCACCAGCACCAAGCCGGAGGTCTCCTTCGTCTGACGCATGTGATTCCCTCTAACTTCAGCTTTGTGAAACATGCCGGATCGACGGTGGACGCGATGTGAAGTTCCGTCAAGAGGTAAACAAACGGTTCAGAGCAGCGGTCTGAGCAGCGGCCAGACGTTGTCCAGCACCTTCGGCTGCGCCTGTGCGGTCGGGTGCAGGCCGTCGGCCTGCATCATGCCCGGCTGCAGGGCCACGCCCTCCAGCAGGAAGGGCAGCAGCGGCAACTTGTACTGCGTGGCCAGCGCCTTGTAGGCCGCCGCAAGGCGCTGGCGATAGGCTGGCCCGTAATTGGGCGGCACGTCGATGCCCAGCAGCAGCACCTTGGCACCGGCCTTCTGGCTGGCCTGCACCATCTTTTCCAGGTTGCCCTGCACCTGCGCCGGGGTCAGCCCGCGCAGTGCGTCATTGCCGCCGAGGGCAATCACCACCACGGTCGGCTTTTCCTTCGCCAGCAGGCCGGGCAGGCGGGTCAGCGCGCCAGCGGTGGTCTCCCCGCTCATGCTGGCGTTGACGATGCGCGCCGGCGTTTTCGACTGCTGCGTGACCCGCTGCTGCAGCAGGCTCACCCAGCCGGCGTCGGCAGGGATATTGTGGGCAGCACTGAGGCTGTCGCCGAGCACCAGCACGGTGCCAGCCGGACCTTTGGCACACGCCAGCCCGGGCAGCAGCAGGAACCCTAGCAGCAGCACCATCATCACGCCGGCTCGCCGGCTCCATCCCGTCTTGCGCATTGGAGTCTCCTCATCGACAGCCTGTCCCCCCGCAGCGCGTCCGTTGCCATCGCCGTCGACCGGGTCGGCAAATCCGTGCAGGGCCCGGAGGGTGAAGTCCACATACTGGACAACATCACCCTGACCGTCCATGAAGGGACCAGCGCGGCCATCGTCGGCGCCTCCGGTTCCGGCAAGACCACCCTGCTCGGCCTGCTGGCCGGGCTGGACCTGCCCAGCCGCGGCCGCATCGCGCTGGCCGGCCAGGACCTGGCGGCGCTGGACGAGGAGGCCCGCGCCCAGCTGCGCGCGCGTGAAGTCGGCTTCGTGTTCCAGAGCTTCCATCTGCTGCCGGCACTGACCGCCGCCGAGAATGTCGCGCTGCCGCTGGAACTGGCCGGGCGCGAAGACCGGGCGCGGGTCGAAGAAGTGCTGGCCCAGGTCGGCCTGGCCCATCGCGCCCGCCACTATCCGCGCCAGTTGTCGGGCGGCGAGCAGCAGCGCGTGGCACTGGCACGTGCCTTCGTCACCCGCCCGCGCATTCTGTTCGCCGACGAACCGACCGGCTCGCTGGACCACGCCACCGGCCAGCACATCAGCGACCTGCTGTTCGAACTCAACGCCGGCAGCGGCACCACCCTGGTGCTGGTCACTCACGACCTGCGCCTGGCCCAGCGTTGCCAGTACATCCACCGCATCGACGACGGCCGCCTGCTGCCGGTCGAGCGTGGGGCGCAGGCATGAACCTGCTGCAACACGCGTGGCGCGCGCTGCGCCGCGAGGCGCTGGCCGGCGACCTGCTGACCGTGTTCGCCGCGCTGGTGCTGGGCGTGGCGGTGATGACCGCAGTCGGCACGCTGGTGAACCGGGTCAACCTGGCACTGACCGGCAGCGCAGCGGAAATGCTAGGCGGCGACCTCGGCATCGCCGGGCGCGATGACCCGCCGCAGGCGTTCGCCGACGAGGCGCAGCGGCGCGGACTGGCCTACACCCGTATCGCCAGCTTCGGCAGCGTGCTCTTCAACGGTGATGCCAGCCAGATGGCCAGCATCAAGGCGGTGCAGGCGGGCTATCCGCTGCGTGGCACGCTGCGGGTGCGGGCCACGCCCGGGGGCGCCCTGATCGACAACGCCGGCATGCCGGCCAAAGGCCAGGCCTATGCCGACCCACGCCTTCTCCAGGGGCTGGGACTGAAGGCCGGTGACGACCTTGAATTCGGCGCTGGCACGCTGCGCATCGCCGGCATCATCGAGGCCGAGCCGGATACCGGCGGCGACCTGCTTACGCTTTCCCCCACCCTGCTGGTCAACCGCGCCGATGTGGAAGGCACCGGCCTGCTCGGTCCGGGTAGCCGCATCAACTACCGGCTGATGTTCGCCGGAGCAGCAGAACCGATCGCGGCACTTCGGCAATGGCTGCTGCCGCAGGTGAAGGGCCTGCGCCTGCTGAGTGTGGACGACACCCAGCGTGGCGTGCGCCAGGCGTTCGACCTGGCCGGGCGCTTCCTCGGCCTCAGCGCGCTGCTGGCGGTATTGCTGGCCGGTGTTGCCACGGCGCTGGCGGCGAACCGCTTCGCCCTGCGCCGCATCGACCAGGTGGCGATCCTGCGCTGCCTGGGCGCGCGCCAGCGCGACATCCTGTCCGGTCTGGCACTGCAGCTGCTGATGCTGGCGGTGCCGGCCTGCGCACTCGGCATCGGCCTGGGCATGGCGGCGCAGGAAGGCCTGGTGCAGGTGCTGGGCAGCCTGGTGCCGCAGCGCCTGCCGCTGCCCGAGGCAATGCCTGCGCTGACCGGTGCCGGCATCGGGCTGTTGCTGCTGTTCGGCTTCGGCCTGCCGCCGCTGCTGCGCCTGCGCGGGGTGCCGCCGATGCGGGTGCTCAACCGTTCCTTCGCCGCCCTGCCGCCGGCCTCGCTGCTGGCCTACGTGGCTGCCCTGGCGGCCAGCCTGCTGCTGGCGGTGCAGGTCACCGGTGATCTCAAGCTGGCGCTGTGGGTGCTGGGCGGGTTGGCCGCGCTGGCGGTGGCGGCCGGCGTGGTCGGCTTCGTGCTGCTGCAGCTGCTGCGCGGCCTGCAGCACCGCCTGCATGGCCACTGGCGGCTGGGACTGGCCGCGCTGACCCGGCGCCGGATGCTGGCGGTGATGCAGCTGGTGGGGCTGTCGCTGTCGCTGTGCGCGCTGTTGCTGCTGGCGGTGACCGGCCCCGGCCTGCTGCAGCAGTGGCGCGAGCGACTGCCCGCGGATACGCCGAACTACTTCCTGATCAACATCCAGCCCGAACAGCGCGACAGCGTGCTGGCCGCACTGCGTGGACTGGGCGCCAACGACGCCAGCATCGAACCGATGGCCACTGGCCGCCTGATCGCGATCAACGGCAAGCCGCCGCTGCGCGTGGACCGCTCGCCTGAGCAGAACGGGCAGCCGGCACAGGGCGAAGGCCAGCGCGATGACGACGACGAGAACCGGCCGTTGAACTTCAGCTGGCGCAGCAGCTTCCCGCCGGCCAACACACTGGTCAACGGCACCTTCTGGAAGGCAGACAGCACCGCCGCCGAAGCCTCGGTGGAAATCGGCTGGGCCAAGCGCTACGGCGTGCATCCCGGCGACCGCATCACCATTGCGGTGGGCGAGCAGGAACGCGAGTTCACTGTCACCAGCGTGCGCAAGGCCGACTGGAACACTTTCCGTCCGAACTTCTTCGTGCTGCTGAACCCGAATGCGGTGGGCGATACGCCACACAACCTGCTGTCGGCATTCCATCTACCGGCCGGCAAGGCCGCCGGACTGGGCGAGCTGGTACGCGCGCAGCCGAACCTGTCGTTGCTGGACGTGGATGCGGTGATCTCGCAGGTGCGCGATGTGATGGAACGGGTGGCACAGGCGGTGCAGCTGGTGATGGTGTTCAGTCTGCTGGCCGGCGTGCTGGTACTGCTGGCCGCGCTGCAGGCCACGGCGGGCGAACGGCGCTACGACAGCGCGGTGCTGCGCACGCTGGGCGCGACCCGTCGCCAGCTGCGTGGCGCGGTGCTGGTGGAATTCGGTACGCTGGGCACGCTGGCCGCGTTGCTGGCGGTGGGCGCGGCCGCTGCGATCGGCGTGGCGGTCTCGCAGAAGGTGTTCGAACTGCCGTTGCTGCCGCCGTGGCCGGGCCTGCTGATCGGCGGCGTGGTCGGCATCGGCTTGAGCCTGCTGGCAGGCTGGTGGGGTACGCGCGCGATCCTGCATACGCCACCGGCACTGGCCCTGCGCGAAGCCTGACGCGATCGTGACACGCTCGGGGGGGCGCTATGCTGCGCGCCCCACCCGATCAGATCGTCCGGAAGCGCGGAACGTTGCTCCCGCGCTCCCGAGGTTCAAGGAATGAAGATGAAATACAGCCTCTGTCTGCGCATCCTTCTGGCCAGTTCCCCGCTGCTCACCGCGGTGCTACCCGCAGGCGCCCGCGCGGCGGAGGGCTATGTTCCTGACGCGGTGCAGGCCTTCGTGCTGGAAACGGTGCTGGCTGATGAAGCGCAAGCCTTCCTCGAGGGCCACCCGACCTATCTGGTTCCGGCCAGCGTGTCACGCACGCGCAGCGATGCCGGCGTGGTGGCCGACCTGCGTGCTGAGTTCGACCGGTTCTACCGGGGCCAACCGAAGCCGAGAAAGGAAGTGGCGCACATGGCGATCCTCGTCGCACAGACCGCGCTGCTGCTGCCGGACCGTAGCGCCTGCAGCACGGATCGAGTGCGTTGCCACCAAGCTGTCATGGGCGTCCGCACCCGCGATGACGAGGCCAGCCTGCAGGCCACCTTGCGTGCGTTCCAGGACGCCGGGCTGGACCTGACCACCTTGGGCGAGAAGGCGTCTTGAGTGCACCGCATCCACGCATGGCGTGGATGCAGCGTGCGATCACCGATGGAGAGCGTGCCGAGCAAGCTCGGCACCTACCAGGAGCAGATATCCGGCACGGCACATCCACATCACGCGTGGATGCGGTGTGCGATCACCGGCGAAGAGCCTACCAAGCAAGCTCGGCACCTACCGGAAGCAGGGGTTGGTAGATCCACGCCATGCGTGGATGCGGCTCACAACGCCTGCTGCTTTGCCCAAGCCACGGTCGTATCCATCGCACGCTGCATTCCCGAAAGCGCTGTGAACACGCAGAGCTCGTCCTTGGCATTGTCATCCCCTACCCGGTTGTGGACTTCGGTGTAGTCCGGAGGGCTTTCGAAAATGACGATACGGACGATGTTGCCGCTGATCAGATGCTTGGCGGAGAAAATGGGGTTGGCTTCGCGGTCTTTCGTACCATCGACGAAGAACACGTTGTAATGCGGGCTGCGGAAGTCTTCAGCACGCAGATTGGCCGTCTGGATGCCGGCCGTGAACGCGTCGAGGAAATGCTGTTCGAGACGATCATGAACTGCGGATCGGACAGGTACGTTTCGAACAACTGGCGCTCTTCCACGAGCATCAGCGAACCTCATTTTCGAGCAATGGAATCGCAAGGACACGAACCACGTCGTGACCTGGAGGACCATCAGTGCGGCTCTCGCAGAAGCGAAATCCAGCGAGCATGCCAGCATCTTCGAACACGGAGCGCACGATGTCGATTTCAGCCGAAGCCGCCCTGTCGGATTCGTGCCGACGGTGGCTCCCGAACGCAACCCCTTCGGGGCCTGGATAATAGAAGACGCTTGGAAGCAGGATGCCCTCTTGCGCGTGCAGCTCGAAGTCGGTGAAGCTCAATGCGAGGAACATCTTCGCATCGGCTGAATCACGTGCACGACCGGAAATGCGGACTGTTGAAAGCACGTGACTGCAGAGACTGAGCAGATAGGCCGAGGTCCATCGAGGCCCAAGGCGCTCCAGCACTCCATCAATCCGACTCAAGCGCGAGACAAGTTCCACCTCCTCGAAGTCGTCGATTTCGAGATGGAAACTGTCGATGTCGTCACAGGCTTCGCCGGACAACAGTTGACTACAGAGGTCGGAGAGCTTCATCGGTGGGATGATCAAGGGCGGCGTGGGCAGCCACCCTATCGCACACCCAACCTCCGAGCGGAGGTTTCGAGAGAATGTGGCGAATTACGTCAAAGCGATACGCATCAGGCGCCATGTAACGCGACCCCGAGCATGGATGCCACGTGCAATCGCCGGCGAAGAGCGTGCCGAGCAAGCTCGGCACCTACCAGAAGCGGATACGCGGCGCTGCACCTGACCAGAGGATCTGCGCCATGAGTCGAGCAGGGCTCGACTTACTGGGCCTTTTCCACGTACTTGGCGAACACGTCGTCGATCTGCTTGTCCTTCACCTTCTTGCCGGCCTGGATCTCTTCGGCCTGGGTGAACATCGGGATGATCATCGCCATGCCGTCGATCTTGGTCTTCAGGTGCACCCCCGGGGCCTGGCCGAGGAAGCCATCCCAGCGCTGGCGCACCTTGGCCCAGTATCCGGCGGTGGCCTTCCAGTAGTTGCGCGCCGGGGTGAAGTCGACCTCGGTGGTCTTCACGTAGTCGTTGAAGCCGAACTCGCGGGCGGTCTCCACCTGGCTGCCATCGGCGTTGCGCTGCACCTTGGTGTTGAACTGCTCGTGGGTCCAGCCGTTCGGGGTCAGCGTGTGGCGGTTGATCACGGCCAGCGCGTTGTAGTCACTGCGCTTGGTGTACTCGCGGCGCGGCAGCGGACGCCAGCTCAGGTCGCTGGTCCAGCTCGGCACGTTGTTGGTGTAGGTCCAGGTGCCGGTGCCGCAATAGCGCGGTGCGTCGCTCACTTCGTATACGCACTGGGTCCAGGCGCCCTGGTTCACCGCCGCCGGAATGCTGCGCACCTTCCAGGTCTGGTCGGCACTGAACTCGAAACGGTTCGGTGCTTCGTACACCCAGTCCTGGCGCCAGTGCTTGGTGATGTGGCCGCTCTTCTCGTCCAGCAGCAGGTGCTGCAGCACGATGCGCTTCGGCGTGTCTTCGACCACGATGACCACTTCGCTGCCGCCGCTGCGCATCGCCGGCGCGCGCTCGTAGCCCGGCTTCAGCAGCACGGTCTCGTCGAAGGCGAAGTCCACGGTGTACTCACCCTGCATGGCAAGGATGCTGTCGTGGTCACGGGCGATATCGGAGGGCTGCGCGCTGGCCACGCCGCTGGCGGCGAGCACAAGCAGGGCGCTGGCTGTCTGGAGCTTCATCGGGGTCTTCCTTCGGGGTTGCAGATGCGTTGAGAGGCCGTCCGTGGCCGACAGGCGTTCCATCAGGAGTGGGTCACAGGCGGATCAGCGGCAGGTCGCCGGGAATTCGCGGCGCCGGACGCCGCGCGGCATCGGCACAGCAGCAATCGTCGATTGCCAGCTCGCCTTCGGCACCTTCCAGCCGTGCAATGCGGCGCGCGGTGGCTGCGCCCAGCGAGGACAGGGTCGACAGACTGGCGGCCAGCGTGCGGCCATCGTCGGCGGCATGCAGGCGCAGCGCGCACAGGCGCCAGCGCTGGCCACCCAGATGACCGGCCAGGCGCCGCCACAGGCGTTCGCCGACGCTGCCATCGCTGTCGTGCTCGGGCCCCGGCGGCAGCGCAGCCACCAGCCGGTCCCAGGCCAGGAAGTCGCTGTCCGGCAGCAGGTACAGGCGCCACACGCAGCGGCCGCGGCCATCGAGGAAGCACAGGCTTTCGCGCAGGCCTTCGCTGTCCACGCCCTGGCAGGCATGCACGCGTACGGCCTGGCGCCAGCCGCCCAGCTCGTTGCCGTCGGCGTGGTACAGGCACAGCACGGTGCCGAGCGTGGCCAGCTGTGCCGGGGTCGGCCAGGCCGCGCTGTGCGGCGCGGCGATGGAGTCATTCCTGCGTGCGGACAGTGCTCGGCTCATGAGGTCACCAGGAAACGGCAAGGCTGGCGGAGAAGGTGCGGCCCGGGCTGCTGAAACGATCGCTCAGTGCGCGATTGGTGATCAGGCTCGGCGTGATGGACGACCATTCGATGTAGCGCTTGTCGGCCAGGTTGAACACGCCGACATTGAAGGTCGCACCCGGTGCGAAGTTCCAGTGCGCCATCAGGTCCAGCACGCCGTAGCCGGCCGGCTGGTAGACGAACGGCGCCGGTGCGTTCGGATTGGTCTGCGCAGCAGGCGGCGGCAGGCGCTTCTTGCGCTGCACGAAGGTGCCGGCCAGTTCGACTCCCCATGTATCGGTGTCGTACATCAGGCCCAGCGTGCCACGCAACGGATCGACCGAGGCCAGCGGTTCGTCATCGGTCCGGTTGTCACCACGCGACCAGGCCAACGCACTGCGCAGCGCCCAGCCCTTCAGCGCCGGACTGAGCTCACCGAATTCGATGCCGGCCTTCATTTCCGCACCATAGATGCGCGCGTCGGCGATGTTCTGCGACTGGAACACGGTCAAACCCTGTGCGTTGCGGCCGGTATCGACGTTGGACTCGATGAAATCCTTGTAGTCGTTGTAGTAGCCACTGACGCTGACGTACGCCGCCGGCGCGATGAAGCGCAGGCCAAGCTCGTAGCCGTCGCTGGTTTCCGGCTTCAGGTCCGGGTTGGCGATGGCGGTGTAGCCGAAGGCCACGTTGGTCAGGCCGATGTTGACGTCGTTGTACGGCGGCGAACGGAAGCCACGCGCATAGCCGGCGAACAGCGACCACTGGTCGGTGAAGCGCCAGACCATGCCCAGCTTCGGCGACACGCTGGTCTTCTTCAGCTGCGCCACGGCCGTGGTCGGGTTGTCTTCGGCGAAGATGCTGTCCACTTCCGGCTTCAGCTCGTAACGGTCCACGCGCACGCCCGGCACCAGCGACAGCTTGCCGTCGGCCAGGCGCATTTCATCCTGCGCGTACAGGCCCAACTCGGTGGTCTTGCTGATCGGGAAGTCACGCACCGGGAAGGTGTCGGGGGTAACGGTGTTGCTGACCACACCGGCACGGTTGACCTGGTAGCCGTCGCGCTTCTGGCGGATCTCGGTACGGGTGCCTTCGAAGCCGTAGGTCAATGCGTGCTCGACGCTGCCGGTGCTGAACGCCTTGTTGAACTGCGCCTGCAGGCCAAAGGCATGCTGGTCGAAGGAGAACACGCGGTGACGGCGGCTGCCGTCGGTGCGGGTCTCGTCGGTCTGCTGCCGCGTTTCGCTGTTCTGCGCATACACCTGCCAATGCAGGCTGTCGGCGAACGGCTGGTCCAGCGCATCCATTTCGTGGGCAAAGGACACGCGGGTACGCTTCTGCGTGTCGTGGGACTTCATGCCAGTAGCCGCAGCCATCGCGCCGGGGCGCGGTGCAACGCTGGCAATCGCCGACAACACATTGGTATCGGTGGTGTCTTCGTTGCCTTCCACGGTCAGGCGGAAGCGCTGGTCTTCGCTCGGTGCGTAGACCAGCTTGCTGAGCAGGCTGCGGCCGTCGCGGTCCTGCGGATTGGACGCCGTACGGGTGTCGTTGTCGCTGCGCACCGTGCCCTTGCTGTCCGTTTCCTGGCCTTGGTGGTGGTTGACGTTGACCAGGCCGCTCCAGTGGTCGCCACCAAAGGCGGCGGTGGCACCGCCGAGCAGGCCCTTCCACTCACCGTCGTAGCCGAACTTCAGGCCGAAGTAGCTGTTCTTGCCGTCCTTGAGGTAGTCGGCCGGGTCCTTGGTGACGAACGCCACCACGCCGCCCAGTGCATCGGAGCCGTACAGCGAGCTGGCCGGGCCGCGCACGATCTCCACGCGCTTGAGCGTATCGAGGTCGGTGAAGTTGCGGTTGGAACTGGCGAACGAACCGATGTCGAACCGGGTCGGCATGACGATGCCATCGGTCTGGATGCGCACACGGTTGCCGTCCAGGCCACGGATGCGGAAACCATCCAGGCCGAAGCGGGTCGCGCTGCGGGTGACCGACAGGCCCGGCTCGTAGCGCACCAGATCCTTGATGTCCTGCACCAGGTGCCGGTCCATCTGCTCGCGGTCGATGACGTCCACGGTGGCCGCCACGTCACTCACGGCCCGCTCGGTGCGGGTGGCGGTGACCTGCACCCGATCGAATTCGCGCGCATCAGGGGCGGCGGTGGCAGCAGCGTGGGCGGACAGCGGCAACGCCATCCAGACAGCAAGACACAGGGCGGTATGGCGGGTCATCGGGTTCGTTCGGTCAGGCAGGGGAACCCCCGGTTACCGGCACACCCGGAAGGTGCACGCGGTAGACCGAGGGGGAGAGAGCGGGAGCGGACGGGTCGCCCACCCTGTCGGCGCTGCCGGCAGGAGGGAGGGAGGCGGGCGACCAGGCCGCGATTACTTGGTCAGGATCAGCTTGTCGTTGCTGGTGTGCCGCAGGCGATAGAAGCGGTCGCCGTGCTGGATCAGGATTTCACGACGGCCCTTGAGCAGGGCTTCGCTGTCGATGACCTCTTCCGGCGGAACGACGCGGACCGGTCGATCGCGGAGGGTCAGCGTTTCGGGGCGCAGCAGTACAGGTTGAGCATTCATGAGCATCTGGACTCGTGCGAGGGACGAGTTAAATGATAATGATTCTCAGTTGACAATCAACAACCATTCTCAATTTGATTGATGAGATTAATGATCGAATTCTGAAATTCGATAGATTTCATATATTGAAAGGTGGGGGCACACGGCTTTTGTAGAGTCGAGCCACGCTCGACTGCTCTCGCGCCGTCGCCTGGAAATGCCCGCGCTACGTGCGGAGTCGAGCATGGCTCGACTCTACAAAGGCCCGACCAACCTGGAGTCGAGCGTGGCTCGACTCTCCAAAGGGTTGTCAGGCGAAGACGGCTTCGACCTGGGCCCAGCCGGCCGCGTCGACCTGCTCCAGCACGTCCAGTGCCTGCAGGTTCTGCAGCAGCTGGCTGACCCGGCTTGCGCCGAGGATCACGCTGGAAACGTTCGGGTTGCGCAGGCACCAGGCGATGGCCAGCGTGGCCGGGGCATGGCCGAGCGCGCGTGCCACCTCGCTGAAGCGCCGCACCTGGCCCAGGCGGGCCCCGGCGTCGGCCCCCAGCACCAGGCCCTGCAACCACTCCATGCCTTCCCGCCCCAGCCGCGCATCGGCCGGGATGCCCTGGTCGTACTTGCCAGTGAGCAGGCCCGAGGCGAGCGGCGAGAAGATGGTGGTGCCCAGGCCGGCACCCGCATACAGCGGCGCGTACTCGACCTCGACCCGCTCGCGGTGTAACAGGTTGTACTGCGGCTGCTCCATCGACGGGCCCTGCAGGTTGCGCGCCTCGGCGATGTCCAGCGCCTGCTGGATCTGCGCCGCCGACCACTCCGAGGTGCCCCAGTAGAGGATCTTGCCCTGCCGTACCAGGGTATCCATGGCGTGCACGGTCTCGGCGATCGGCGCGTCCGGATCCGGGCGGTGGCAGTAATAAAGGTCCAGGTAGTCCACCCTCAGGCGCTTGAGCGCGGCATGGCAGGCGTCGGTCACGTGCTTGCGCGACAAGCCGCGCTGGGTCGGCCGCGGGTCCTTGGCACTGCCGAAGAACACCTTGCTGGACACGCAGAAACCGTCGCGCGGCAGGCGCAGGTCGGTGATCACGTCGCCCATGACCTGTTCGGCACGGCCGTTGGCATAACCCTCGGCGTTGTCGAAGAAGTTGACGCCATGATCCCAGGCGGCGGCCACCAGGTTGCGGGCCTCATCGCGCGGGACCTGGTCGCCGAAGGTCACCCAGGCGCCGAAGGACAAGGCGGAAATCGGCAGGCCGGTGGAGCCCAGGCGACGGTATTGCATGCGAATCTCCTGCTGCGGGCCCGCATCCGGGCCGGGATCGAACCCCATTCTACCCGCCGCCGCCAGCCGCAAGCCCTTGCCGTTGCTGGCCTGATCGGTACCGTTGGCCGCGCGCACGCTGCTTTTTCTTGCCCCGGCCCCTGCCCTGCACTAGGCTTCCCGTTTTTCGCGACGCCCTAGGGGAGTCACTCACATGGTCGAAGGTTTGGGCAGGATCGGCTTCGGCCTGTTCGGGTTGGCGGTGCTGATCGGCATCACCTGGTTGTTTTCCAATAACAAGCGCGCGGTTGACTGGAAGCTGGTTGCCACCGGTATCACCCTGCAGATCGCCTTTGCGGCGCTGGTGATCCTGGTGCCGGGCGGGCGCGACGTGTTCGACGCGCTGGGCAAGGGCTTCGTCAAGATCCTCAGCTACGTCAACGAGGGCTCGGGCTTCATCTTCGGCTCGTTGATGGACACCAAGAACTACGGCTTCATCTTCGCCTTCCAGGTGTTGCCGACCATCATCTTCTTCTCTGCGCTGATGGGGGTGATGTACCACCTCAACATCATGCAGGGCATCGTGCGCGTGATGGCCTGGTCGATCACCAAGGTGATGCGCGTGTCGGGTGCGGAAACCACCAGCGTCTGCGCCAGCGTCTTCATCGGCCAGACCGAGGCGCCGCTGACCGTGCGCCCGTACATCGCCAGGATGACCCAGTCCGAGCTGCTGACCATGATGATCGGCGGCATGGCGCACATCGCCGGCGGCGTGCTGGCGGCCTACGTGGGCATGCTCGGCGGTGGCGATCCGGCGCAGCAGGCCTTCTACGCCAAGCACTTGCTGGCGGCCAGCATCATGGCCGCGCCGGCCACGCTGGTCGTGGCCAAGCTGCTGATTCCGGAAACCGGCACCCCGCTGACCCGCGGCACGGTGAAGATGGAAGTCGAGAAGACCTCCAGCAACATCATCGACGCGGCCGCAGCCGGCGCCGGTGACGGCCTGAAGCTGGCGCTGAACATCGGTGCGATGCTGCTGGCCTTCATCGCCCTGATCGCGCTGCTGAACGCCCCGCTGACCTGGATCGGCGATGTGACCGGCCTGGCCGCTGCCATCGGCAAGCCGACCAACCTGTCGACCATCTTCGGTTACGTGCTGGCCCCGATCGCCTGGGTGATCGGCACCCCGTGGGCCGATGCCACCACCGTCGGTTCGCTGATCGGCCAGAAGGTCGTGATCAACGAGTTCGTGGCCTACACCGAGCTGTCGCAGATCGTGAACGGTCAGATCGCCGGCGTGAGCCTGTCCGAGGAAGGTCGCCTGATCGCCACCTACGCGCTGTGCGGCTTCGCCAACTTCAGCTCGATCGCGATCCAGATCGGCGGCATCGGCGGCCTGGCCCCGGAACGTCGCCACGATCTGGCCAAGTTCGGCCTGCGCGCGGTGTTGGGCGGTACCATTGCCACCTTCATGACGGCGACCATCGCCGGCGTGCTGACGCACTTCAGTTGAACCCTTGGTTGAGAAAAGATTCCCTATGAGCAGCAGTGTCGTTGTCGTCGGTTCCTTCAATGTCGATCACGTGTGGCGGTGCGAGTCGCTGCCGGCACCGGGTGCGACCATTGCCGGCCGTTACAGCACCGGCCCCGGTGGCAAGGGCTTCAACCAGGCCGTGGCGGCCTGCCGCGCCGGTGCCGACACGCACTTCGTATGCGCGCTGGGCGACGACGCCGGTGGTGCCACCGCCCGTGAGCTGGCCGCGCAGGATGGATTCGCGCTGATCGCCGAGGCCAGCAGCGAGCCGACCGGCACCGCCGGCATCTACGTCGATGCCCGTGGCCGCAACACCATCGTGATCGGACCGGGTGCCAACGCCGCGCTGAGCACCGACTTCCTGCAACAGCAGCAGGCCCTGCTGACCGGCGCCAAGGTGGTGCTGGTGCAGCTGGAATCGCCGGTGCAGACCATCGAAGCGGCGCTGGCCACGGCCCGCGAGGCCGGCGTCACCACCGTGCTCAACACCGCACCGGCCGACGCCCCTTCGACCATCGGCCTGCTCAAGCTGGCCGATGTGATCACCCCGAACGAGACCGAGTTCGCAGCCCTGCTCGGCCGCCATGTCGGTGAGCGCGTGGATGCCAACGACGTCGCCGCGCTGGATGGTGCCAGCCTGCATGCGCTGTGCCGCAAGCTGGTCGGCAACGGTACCGTGGTGGTGACCCTGGGTTCGGTGGGTGTATTCGTGTCGCATGCCGACGAGAACCTGCGCGGCGATACCCAGCCGTACTACCGCGTGGGTGCCGAACAGGTGCAGGCGATCGACACCACCGGTGCCGGTGACGCCTTCAACGGTGCGCTGGCCGCGTCGCTGGCGCAGGTGGCCGACGCCCCGTTCGCCCGCCACGTGCGCTTCGCCAACCAGTTCGCCGGTCGTTCGACCGAGAAGGAAGGCGCTGCTGCGGCAATGCCGCGCTTCACCCCGGCCGACGTGGAAGTGAAGTAGATCCACGCCATGCGTGGATGGGAAGGCCCGGGTGCGCTGGCATCCGGGCCTTTCTTTTGCCCATTGTCCAGCTCTGCGACCGCCTGCCGCATTGCCCTCACCCCGCCCCTCGCCGAACATCCGCGCAGCTTCTCTGCACGGGCAGGACATGGACGGATTCCCCTGGTTGCTGGTTGCCGCCGCCGGCAGTGCCATCGCAGCCTTGCTGCATATCGGCTGCATTGCCTTTGGGGCACCCTGGTACCGGTGGTTCGGCGCTGGCCAGCGCATGGTCCGGCTGGCACAGGCGGGGCATTGGTGGCCACCACTGATGACCGCCGGCATTACTGCCGTGCTGGTGGCCTGGACGCTGTACGCGCTGGCAGCCGCAGGCTGGCATTCGCCGCTGCCGGCCAGCCGTCCGGTGCTGTCGGGCATCGCCCTGCTGTTGCTGGTGCGCGCGGCGATGGGCTTCGGGCTGGCGCTGCTCCGGCCCGGCTACAACGGCCGGCACTTCTGGGTACTCAGTTCACTGGCCTGCCTCAGCCTGGGGCTGGCCTTCGCGCTGGGGACCCGCCAGGCCTGGCAGAGCCTGGGGTAGCCGCCTACCATCGCCCGCCCTTGGGGGCGGCGGAAGCAACCGTCAAGCATCTGTTGATGCCGGTACGGCATGAGCTGGGTGCGGATCGGCCTGAACCGGACCGCGCCCGACACGGCCGTACCGCCGCCCGCGCCCTACAATGGGCGCATGCAGATCGGCCCGTACACCATTGCCCCCAACGTCGTGCTGGCGCCCATGGCCGGCGTCACCGACAAGCCTTTCCGCCTGCTGTGCAAACGGCTGGGCGCGGGACTGGCCGCCTCGGAAATGACCATCAGCGACCCGCGCTTCTGGACCACGCGCAAGTCGATCCATCGCATGGACCATGACGGCGAGCCGGCACCGATCAGCGTGCAGATCGCCGGCACCGAGCCGCAGCAGTTGGCCGAAGCCGCCCGCTACAACGTGGACCACGGCGCGCAGATCATCGACATCAACATGGGCTGCCCGGCCAAGAAGGTGTGCAACGCCTGGGCCGGTTCGGCACTGATGCGCGACGAACAGCTGGTGGCGCGCATCCTCGAAGCCGTGGTCAACGCGGTGGACGTGCCGGTCACGCTGAAGATCCGTACCGGTTGGGACTGCGACCATCGCAATGGTCCGGTGATCGCGCGCATCGCAGAGAACAGCGGTATCGCCGCACTGGCGGTGCACGGCCGCACCCGCGACCAGCACTACACCGGCCAGGCCGAGTACGCCACGATCGGCGAGATCAAGGCCGCACTGCGCATTCCGGTGATCGCCAACGGCGATATCGATTCGCCGCAGAAGGCCGCCTACGTCCTGAAGGAAACCGGCGTGGATGCAGTGATGATCGGCCGCTCGGCACAGGGCCGGCCATGGATCTTCCGCGAGGTGGCGCATTACCTGGCCACCGGCGAGGAACTGCCGCCGCCGTCACTGGCAGAAGTGCGCGACATCCTGCTCGGCCACCTGCATGCACTGCATGCGTTTTATGGCGAGCCGCAGGGCGTGCGCATCGCGCGCAAGCACCTGGGCTGGTACGCCAAGGATCGACCGGAGAATGCCGCCTTCCGCGCGGTGGTCAACCGTGCCGAAGATCCGGCCAGCCAGATCGCATTGACGACCGAGTACTTCGACCGCCTGATTGCCGGGGAACCGGCGTTGTCTTCGGCAGCCTGAGCGCGCCAGCCCCTCGTAACCCGCCCGACTGCCTTGATCCGTAGAGTCGAGCTTGCTCGACTGCTCCACACCGTAGAGTCGAGCGTGCTCGACTGGCTTTCTGAACAGTCGAGCACGCTCGACTCTACGCGCCCCTTCCATTGATCACGCTCGACGCTACAAGAGCCCGCCCCCATGACCCCGCCGATTTCCTCCCCGACCTACCTGCACGGATTCTCCGGCACCGAGCAGCAGCGCCTGATGACCCAGGCACGGCTGCTGGAATCGAGCATCTTCGGCCAGATCGACTACAGCGGCGCGCGTCGCCTGCTGGAAGTCGGCAGCGGCGTCGGCGCGCAGACCGAAATCCTGCTGCGCCGCTTCCCCGATCTGCACGTGACCGGCGTGGACCTGAGCGAAACACAGCTGGCCACCGCGCGCGAGAACCTGGCGCGCACACCGTGGTGCAGCGACCGCTACACCCTGCAGCAGGCCGACGCCGGCGAGCTGCCGTTCGAAGCACGCAGCTTCGACGCGGCGTTCCTGTGCTGGGTGCTGGAGCACGTGCCGTCACCAGCACGCGTATTGAGCGAAGTGCGCCGCGTGCTGGCCCCGGGTTCGCCGGTCTACATCACCGAGGTGATGAATGCCTCGTTCCTGCTCGACCCGTATTCGCCGCATATCTGGCGCTACTGGATGGCCTTCAACGATTTCCAGTACGACCACGGGGGAGATCCGTTCGTCGGCGCCAAGCTGGGCAACCTGCTGCTAGCCGGCGGCTTCCGCGACGTGCACACCGAGATCAAGACCATCCACCTGGACAACCGCGAACCGGCCCGTCGCAAGACGATGATCGCGTTCTGGGAACAACTGCTGCTGTCGGCTGCCGACCAGCTGTTGCAGGCCGGATCGGTGGACGAGGAAACCGTGGAAGGCATGCGTCGCGAGTTCCGCCTGGTGCAGAACGATCCGAACGCGGTGTTCTTCTATTCGTTCGTGCAGGGCCGCGCCACGGTGTATTGATTCGGTGGAGCCACGTCATGCGTGGCTGCCTTGGCCGATGCACCCCGCCATCCACGCATGGCGTGGATCTACGGATGCGACACTGCACCGCCGATGGAGGCAGTAGAGCCACGCCATGCGTGGCTGCCATCGCCGATGTCCGCGCCATCCACGCATGGCGTGGATCTACGGATCAATGCACGGCGCTGTGGTCGACCGCACCCGGCTGTGCTGCCGGCTGATGCCAGATCCGCTGCCACATCGCGGCCAACCGGCGTCCGACGTCGGCGCGTGCAGCCGGGCTGCTGTAATCCACCCGCACCTGCTCGGGCGTGATCGCCCGCCACTGCCCATCAGCCTGCTCGGCCACCGCGAAGTTGAAGGTGTAGTCCGGTTCCAGCCCCATACGCAGGTCGCTCAGCACCAGCCGGCCGTCCACCACCTGCGCACGCATGAAGCCACGATTGAACCACGTCAGCTGCTGCACCGCCGGGATGGCCTGCGCTTCGCGCAAGGCCTGCACGTTGGATGCGTGGCCTTCGAACCGCATCGGCCCGTGGTCGGCCACCAGCGAGCGGTCGCCCACCACGTAGCCGTTCGGCGTCATTGCCACCACGCGCCACAGCAGGGTGTTGAACGGCATCGGCACCGAGAAGCGCGGCGCATCGCCCAGGCCCATCGCCGCCAGGCTCTGCTGGGCAGCACGGTCGACCTGCGCCTTGGCGATCAGGCCCCAACCCAGGTAGGCACTGCTGACCAGCAACGCCACACCCAGCACCTTGCCAGCCCAGGGGCGGGCGCGACCAAACCAGGCCAGCACGCAGCCCAGCAGCAGCCATACCGTGTAGCCGAGATCGATGATGAAGACACTGGAACCCATGGTCGGGTGTGGGCGCAGCGGCCACCACAGCTGGGTGCCGTAGACGGTGAACGCATCCAGCATGGGATGGGTGACCAGCGCCAGCTGGATCGCCCAGAACCAGCGCACCGGTGACTGGGCGACGCGGCCATTGCCGAAGCGCTTGAACAACCACCAGATCAGTGCCGCCACCCAAGGCAGCACCAGCAGCGAGTGGCTGAAGCTGCGGTGCTCGATCATGTTCGCCACCGGGTCGGCGGCAGTGAAGCCGAGCCACAGGGCGTCGAGGTCCGGCAGGGTGCCGAGCGCGGCACCGGCCAGCAGGGCCGCACGGCGATGTCCGGGCGGGGCGATGGCAGCAGCGACGGCGCCGCCGAGCACGATCTGGGTCAGGGAATCCATGGGCCGATGCTAGCGGCTTGCGGGCGTGCCGTCTTGATGGCACAGCCGCTCGCGCTCTTTTGTAGAGTCGAGATCCTATGTTCGTGGTCAAGCCTGCTGGAAGCAGGCTTGACCCACCTTCAGCATGGCCGGATCGAAGTCCCGGCCGCTTTTGAAGACACCCCAGGCGATCCTGGCCAGCTTTCTGGCCAGGATGTTGAAGACGGCGGTGCTGGGGTGACCGCGTTTTGACAGCTCGTCGTAGAGCGGTTGCCCCTGGCGACACCGCTTGAGCCCCATTGCGGCCATGTAGAGCATCTGGCGCAGCACTGGCGCGCCCTGTTTGGACAGCCGACGCCGTCCCGTTCTGCCGCCAGACTCGTTAGGCCGGGGATCCAGGCCCGTGCAGGCGATCCACGCGTTGGCGTTGGCCAACGGCCAGCGCGTCATGTAGTAAATCAGGTGAGCGGCGACGGCAGGGCCGATACCAGGGATGGTCAACAGGCGCTTGTAGAGCGCGCCATGCTCTCCATCGCGACCCAAGCGCTGCAGTTCGCTTTCCAGCTCGGACAGCGTCCCAGCCAGAGCGCAGAACAGATCTGACAGCTCCCCGGGGGCACTTTTGCTTACCCCGAAGGATTGCTCCAGGCGCGCGCGTGTCTTTACCAGCGTCTGCCGCTTGCGCAGCAAATCGTGCATCTGCTGCTGCTCATCGGTACGCGGTACGTATTCACGCAGGCGATCGTTCTCCTTCTTCACGTACCGGGCGATCGCTTCGGCGTCCATGGCGTCCGTCTTGCCACGCGAGCCCGTCGCCCGGCCGTAGTGCTTGATCAGACGTGGATTGATCACATAGACAACGTGGCCTGCCTGGCCAGCCATCCGAGCCAACAACTCGTAGTACCGCCCCGTCGCCTCCATGCCAATCCGGCATCGCTGGGGCAAGGTGTTGAGCCACTGGGCTATGCCGGCCCGGGTGTTGGCGATCCTGTCGCCGGCCTTGCGGTCGGCCACTGCCGGTACGAACTCCTTGGAGTCCACGTCCACGCCAATATCGAGAGAATCAGACATTTGTACGGCTCCCAGCTATCTTTAAGGGGCTGGGGTGGTACCGCACCGACGTTAGCTTGCCTACATCGACGATCCCCTTTGGGGGCCGTACGATCCTTTATCGACGTTCGTGTGCGGGATGGGGATCGCTCGACTCGTCTGTCGGCTAGTATCCGCAGATGCATGCTTGACGGTCCCTCCACCCTGGCTCCTACATACCGCGTAGGAGCCGGGAGGAACATACAAGCCATGCTCGACTGCTGTACGCGGGGCAGTCTGAGAAGAGCAGTCGAGCATGGCTCGACTCTACAAGAGTGGGTCAAGCCGCTTGCTTGATGCGCGCGCCCGGCAGTTCCACCAGGGTCTGGCCATTGTGGTCAAGCAGGCGCAGCGCGCCATCATGGTCTTCGGCCAGCGCGGTCAGGCTCTCCACCCAGTCGCCGTCGTTGGCATAGACCAGGCCATCGCGCTCGATCAGCGCGGCGCGGTGGATGTGGCCACAGACGATGCCATCCAGTCCGCGCCGCCGCACGTCGTCCAGCCCGGCCTGCACGAAGCGTTCGATGTAGCGTTCGGCCGCACCGCTGCGCTTCTTCAGGAACTCCGACAGCGACCAGTAGCGCATCCCCAGCAGCCGCCGCACCGCATTCAACGCCTGGTTGCCGGTCAGGATGCGGTAGTACAGCCAGTCACCGAACTTTTCCTGCAGGCCACCGAAGTGGGTCACGCCGTCGTACTCGTCCCCATGCGCAACGAGCAGGCGACGGCCATCGGCGGTCACATGGATGGCGCGGCGGCGCACCTGCATCGCTGGGAGCATCAGCCCGCACACGTGGCGCAGTGACGCGTCATGGTTGCCGGGGATGTAGACGATCTCGGTCCCGGCACGGCGCAGCGCGTGCAGGGCCTGGATGACTTCGCTATGCGACTGGCGCCAGTTGGCGCGGCGATGCGCCATCCACCACAGGTCGATGATGTCGCCCACCAGGTACAACCGTTCGCAGCGCAGCTGCGAGAGGAACCGCGCCAGCTCGGTGGCATGGCAATGACGTGACCCCAGGTGCACGTCGGAGACGAACACTGCGCGCCGGTGCGGCGACAGGTTCGCCAGCGCGCTCATGCCGGCGCCCCCGCGTCGCGCAGGTAGCGTTTGCGCTTGTTCGGCCTGATCGCGCACAGGTCCACTTCAATCAGGCCGTCGATCGAATCACTGAAGTCCGGGTCGACACCGAAGGCAAGGAAACGGGCGCCACCGGGTTCGCACAGATCGGTGTACTGGCGATACAGCGTCGGCACGCCGGTGCCGAGTGCGGCCAGGTTGGCCTTGAGCACATCGAACGCGGCACCTGCATCCAGCTCGCCGAAACTTGGCGGCGCGGCGAAGTACTGGAACGGGCGGTTCGATTCGGCCAGGCCGGCGGTACCGCTGTAGTAGCGCTGGTAGTACGCCACCAGCTGCTCGCGTGCATCGCGTGGCAGCGCTGCGCTGATCGACACGGCGCCGAACAGGTAGCGGATGCCGGGCCGGCACTGCAGGTAGGCACCGATGCCCTGCCACAGGTAGTCCAGGCTGCGGCTGCCCCAGTAATCAGGCACCACGAAGCTGCGGCCCAGTTCCAGGCCTTCGGCGATGTGGGTGATGGCGTCGTCGGAATAGCGGAACAGCGACGCGCTGTAGAGCCCGGACAGGCCGTGCCGGGCCAGCGCGTGGGCACCACGCATGATCCGGTAGGCGCCGGCGATGCGCTGCGCGGCCGCGTCCCAGATCACGATGTGTTCGTACCGCGGATCGTAATCGTCCAGATCGCGGCTGCGCCCGGTGCCCTCGCCTACCTGGCGGAAGGTCAGCTCGCGCAGACGCCCCAGCTCCAGCAGCAGCGGCGAATCGGCGGTACAGGTCGCCAGCAGGATCTGCTTGCCGTCGGCGGTCTGGCCCAGCTGGGTCGCCGCGGCGATGCCTGCGGCCACCTGTGAAGGCGGCACCGGGGACGCCAGCGGCTCGGGGCCTGCTACAGCAGCTGCATCGCCCGCGGCCCCATTACGGCCCAGCGCATACAGCGCGCGGCGCACCGCCAGCAGCTGTGCGCCCGGGTCGCCGCCCTTGCCCAGCTGCATCGGCTCACCGATGCGCAGCCGCAGCGGACGGCCACGACGGGTGAACATCTCGCGCGCCAGCAGCGCGGTGCCCGCCGGCTTGAACAGGGTCGAGGCGCCGTAGAACAGCGCCGAGTTGCGCGCCTCCACACGCACCGGCAGCACCGGCGCGCCAGCGGCACGGGCAAAGCGGACGAAACCGCGCTGCCAGCGACCATCACGGATGCCGCGCAGCGACAGCCGCGAGACCTCGCCGGCCGGGAACACGATCACGCACTGCTCGGCGGCCAGCGCCTCTTCGACGGCATGCAGGCTGCCACGCTGGGCCTTGCCACCGAGGATGCGTACCGGCAGCAGCAGGTCCTGCAGTGGCGCGATTGCCCCCAACAGGTCGTTGGCCACGATCCGCACGTCACGGCGGATGCGGCCGACCGCGTCCAGCAGAGCGAGGGCATCCAGTGCCCCGGAGGGATGGTTGGCGACGATCAGCAGGCGGCCGGTGGCCGGGATCCTGGCCAGCGCGGCCGGATCCACCTGGTACTGGCCGTCGATGAACTCCAGGCCGGCGGCGACGAAGCCGAAGCCACGCAGGCCTGAGCTGCGCTGCAGGAAGGCTTCGATCTGGTCCAGCCGCGACCAGCGACCGACGCTGCGCAGCAGTGGTCGCGCCAGTTGGCCCCGGCGGCCATGGAACCAATCGGGGAAGCGTTGCTGGAGACGCTGTTCAAGTTCCTGCATGGCGGATCCACTCATGCCCGGCGGCCGGATTGGCCGACAGCCTGCGCCCGGCAGGCGGCAGCCAGATGGCGGTTTTTGGGCAGAACGATGACGGCCGCACAGCCGCTGCCGGGCGTTGTGGCCCGCGCAGTCGGGGCCGGTAGCCGCCCGCTGCGTTGTCACGCTGGTGGAACACTGGACCTCGAGGCTGAGCCCCAATCCCGGCCGGACGGCCCCTGCCGGGGCTACGCGGGCTTAACCACCGGCAACCGGTACAGGTTCACAATGCACAGGCGGCGCACCCCGTGTATCATTCGCGCCCATCTTTCCATCCGAATCAAGGGATATTACGCCTGATGTCCAGCTATCTCTTCACCTCCGAGTCGGTCTCCGAAGGCCATCCGGACAAGGTTGCCGACCAGATCTCCGATGCGGTGCTGGACGCGATCCTGACCCAGGACCAGCGCGCCCGCGTGGCCTGCGAGACCATGGTCAAGACCGGTGTTGCCATTGTGGCCGGTGAGATCACCACCAGCGCCTGGATCGACCTGGAAGCGCTGACCCGCAAGGTCATCACGGACATCGGCTATGACAGCTCCGACGTCGGCTTCGACGGCGCCACCTGTGGCGTGCTGAACCTGATCGGCAAGCAGTCGCCGCACATCGCCCAGGGCGTGGATCGCAAGAAGCCGGAAGAAATGGGCGCTGGCGACCAGGGCCTGATGTTCGGCTATGCCACCAACGAGACCGACAGCTACATGCCGGCCGCGATCCACCTGTCGCACCGCCTGGTCGAGCAGCAGGCCAAGATCCGCAAGAAGAAGAACTCGCCGCTGTCGTGGCTGCGCCCGGACGCCAAGAGCCAGGTCACCCTGCGCTATGAAAACGGCGTGGTCTCGGCCATCGACGCCGTGGTCCTGTCGACCCAGCACGCCCCGGGCATCAAGCAGAAGGACCTCATCGAGGCCGTCCGCGAAGAGATCATCAAGCCGGTGCTGCCGGCCAAGTGGCTGCACAAGGGCACCAAGTTCCACATCAACCCGACCGGCAAGTTCGAGATCGGCGGCCCGGTGGGCGACTGCGGCCTGACTGGCCGCAAGATCATCGTCGATACCTACGGCGGCTGGGCCCGTCACGGTGGTGGCGCCTTCTCCGGCAAGGACCCGTCCAAGGTCGACCGTTCGGCAGCCTACGCGGCCCGCTACGTGGCCAAGAACGTGGTTGCCGCCGGCCTGGCCGACCGTTGCGAAGTGCAGGTCTCCTACGCCATCGGCGTGGCTGAGCCGACCTCGATCTCGGTCACCACCTTCGGCACCGGCAAGATCAGCGACGACAAGATCGAGAAGCTGATCCGCAAGCACTTCGACCTGCGCCCGTACGGCATCATCAAGATGCTGGACCTGGTGCACCCGATGTACCAGCAGACTGCGGCCTATGGCCACTTCGGCCGCAAGCCGAAGGAGTTCAGCTACCTCAACGGCGAAGGCGAGACCGTCAACGCCACGGCCTTCTCCTGGGAGAAGACCGACCGCGCTGCCGCCCTGCGCGCCGATGCGAAGCTGAAGTAAGAAACACGAAGGGCCGCTCACGCGGCCCTTCTGCTTCTGGTAGAGCCGGCCGCTGGCCGGCTTTTTCATGGCCTCCGGAAACAATCGCGTGGTTGCCGGCCAGCGGCCGGCACTACCGGTTGCCGATACAATCGCCCCATGTCGACCGAACTCAAAACCCACCAGCTGTCCATGACCGTGCTGATGTCGCCGGAGATGGCCAATTTCTCCGGCAAGGTCCACGGCGGCGCCATCCTGCGCCTGCTCGACCAGGTCGCCTACGCCTGCGCCAGCCGTTACGCCGGCAGCTACGTGGTCACCCTGTCGGTGGACCAGGTGATGTTCCGCCAGCCCATCGCGGTGGGCGAGCTGGTCACCTTCCTGGCCTCGGTGAATTACACCGGCACCTCGTCGATGGAGATCGGCATCAAGGTGGTGGCCGAGGACATCCTCAAGCGCAGCGTGCGCCACGCCAACAGCTGTTTCTTCACCATGGTGGCCGTGGACGAGGAAGGCCGGCCGACGCCGGTGCCGTCGTTGCAGCCGGTCACGTCGGACGAGAAGCGCCGCCAGGCAGCCGCATTGATCCGCCGCCAACTGCGCCAGGAAATGGAGCAGCGCCATCTGGAACTGCTGGCGTCGAACCCGCCGTCGCCGGAAGAGTGAGGTAGCGCCGGCCGCTGGCCGGCAACCTCGCGCGTGCTGCCAGACATCATGAGGTTGCCGGCCAGCGGCCGGCACTACCATTTCGAATTCGCCGGGCCACGCCCGGCGGATGCATTTCACCCGGTGTTCTGCACACCCTGCGAAACACCGTTCACGCAGGCCACCAGCGCGCGCAGCAGCTCGTCATCCTCGCGCCCGCTTTCGCGCCAACGCTGCAGC
Organism: Stenotrophomonas sp. STK17_22; assembly: GCF_051983905.1. Classification (NCBI taxonomy): domain Bacteria; kingdom Pseudomonadati; phylum Pseudomonadota; class Gammaproteobacteria; order Lysobacterales; family Lysobacteraceae; genus Stenotrophomonas; species Stenotrophomonas sp. STK17_22. The sequence continues at coordinate 762,057 of NZ_CP197010.1, read as the reverse complement.
AGATCCACCTGCAGCACGCTGATCGGATCGACATAGGGATTGCGCAGACGGATCGACAGCGACAGCCGCGCATCGTGGTCGAGCAGCGTCTGCTGGTCCATCAGCGCCAGCAGCCAGTGCCGGGTCAGTTCCAGTTCGCGCTGTACCTGCGGGAAGAAGCGCCCGTGCAGGTCGCCCGACAACAGCGAGAACTGCTCGGCAATGGTGATATCCCCCTTGGACAGCACCATCGCGATGTCGTCCAGGAAGGTACGGAAGAACGGCCAGTCACGTGCCATCTCGCGCAGGGTCTGCTCGTGACCAGCATCGACCGCCGCCTGCAGTCCGCTGCCCACGCCATACCAGCCGGGAATGACGGCACGCGCCTGGCTCCAGGCGAACACCCACGGAATCGCACGCAGGTTGCCCAGTGCTGCGTCCTGACCGAGCCGGCGCGACGGACGCGAACCCAGCGTCATCCGCTCGATCACGTCGATCGGCGTGGCCGTGCGGAAGTAGTCCATGAAGCCAGACTGGCCGACGAAGGTGCGGTAGACCTCGCTGCTGGAGCCGGCGACCACATCCATCACCGGCCGCCAGTCATCCTCGCGCGGCTCCGCTGCACGCGGGCGCAGGCTGGCGCGCAGCACCGCACCCGTGGCCTGTTCCAGCGAGCGCAGGGCCAATGCACGGATGCCGTACTTGCGGTGGATCACCTCGCCCTGCTCGGTCACCCGCAGGCGGCCATCGATGCTCCCGCGCGGCGAGGCGTCGACCGCATGCGTGGTCTTGCCACCACCACGGCTGATCGAACCGCCACGGCCATGGAAGAAGGTCAGGCGGATGCCCGCCTCGGCCGCCACTTCCATCAGTTCCACCTGTGCACGTTGCAGGCCCCAGCGTGAGGCAGCGATGCCTCCGTCCTTGCTGCTGTCCGAGTACCCCAGCATCACCATCTGCACGTCATCGCGTGCACGCAGATGCGCACGGTACACCGGGTCGGCCAGCAGGTCGCGCAGGGTCGCGGTGCCACGCTTGAGGTCGTCCACGGTTTCGAACAATGGCGCAATATCCAGCGGCACCGCCCCGCCCGCTTCCACCAGGCCGCCACGGCGTGCCAGCGCAAGCACGGCCAGCACGTCACTGCGGTCGTGTGCCATCGAGATGATGTAGCTGCCCAGCGCATCGCCACCATGGCGCACACGCGCATCGGCCAACGCCGCAAATACCGCATCCAGACGCTGGTTGCCTTCGTCGTCGCCCTTCGGCAACGGCGCGTCACCACTGGCATGCGGCGCCAGCAGACGCGCACGCCCCACGGTATCGAGACTGTCCCACGCTGCGTCGCCGCCCAGCACGGTGGCCAGCGCGCGCGCATGCACGCTCGATTCCTGGCGCACGTCCAACCGTGCCAGGTGGAAGCCGAAGGTCTTCACCCGCCACAGCAGGCGCTGTACGGCGAAGCCACCGGCATGTTCGCCGCGGTTGGCGCGCAGGCTGTCGAGGATCAACTGCAGGTCCTCGATCAGTTCATCAGGGCCGGCGTAGGCGCCTTCGCCGTCATCCAGCGTGGCCTGCAGGCGTGCACGCATGCGGTCATTGAGCAGGCGGTAGGGCATGTCGGCATGGCGCGGGCGCGACTGCACCTGCGGCAGCAACTGGTGGTACTGCGCCACGCGCGCCTGCAGTGCATCGCTTACGCCCACCCGCTCGGTGGACTGGCTGAGCAGGCTGGCCAGCTGCAGCAGTTCCTTCTGGTAACGGCCCAGTACCGCCTGCCGCTGCGCATCCAGCGTATTGCGGATGGTATGGGCATCCACGTTCGGGTTGCCGTCCATGTCGCCGCCCACCCAGGTACCGAAACGCAGCAGGCGCGGCAGCGGCAGTTCTTCGCCATAGGTATCGCGCAACGCCTGCTGCAGCGATTCGTACAGCACCGGAATCACCCGGTACAGCACCTGCACCAGATAGAAGCCGACGTGCTCGCGCTCGTCATCCACGGTGGGCCGCACCGGTGAGGAATCGGTGGTCTGCCACGACGCGGTGAGCGCCATGCGGAAGCGCGCGGCATCGGCGGCGGCCTCACCCGGGGTGCGCTGGCCGTCGAGGTTGTCGACCAGGCTGGCCACCATCAACTGCTCTTTTTCCAGCAGCGCGCGGCGTACCGCTTCGGTCGGGTGTGCGGTGAACACCGGTTCAATGTCGATGCGTGGCAGCCACTGCGCCAGCTCGTCCAGGCCCACACCCTGCGCCTTCAGGTGCTGCAGTGCATCCTGCAGGCCATCGGGCTGCGCCCCTGCGGTACCGGCGCGCTGGTAGTCACGGCGACGGCGGATGCGATGCACGCGCTCGGCGATGTTGACCACCTGGAAGTAGGTGCTGAAGGCCCGCACCATGGTTTCGGCCTGCTGCGGCGTGCGCCCGGCCAGGCCATCGGCCAGCTCCGACAACGGCGCCTGGTTCTCGCGGCGGGCGATGGCGCGGGTGCGCACGTCTTCCACATCGTCGAGGAAGGCGGCGGAGACCTGTTCAACCAGCAGGTCGCCAACCAGCGCGCCGAGCCGGCGCACATCATCGCGAAGCGGAAGATCGGGGGAAGCAAACTCGATGCTGCTGCGGTACTCGTTCATCGGCGACGCACAGGCCTCGGTCATCGGATCCAGACCCCAAGCCTATCCCAGAACGGGCATCGTGCTGCGTTGCAAAAATGGTTTCATCTGGTAGTGCCGGCCGCTGGCCGGCAACCTCAGGTCGCGTAGGTCCATGAGGTTGCCGGCCAGCGGCCGGCACTACCGGGTCACGTCAGCGCTTCTTCTTCGCCTTGCCCTGCTCGGCCGGGCCGATGGTCTGTTCCAGCCAGCGCTCGCTTTCGGCCAGCATGGTCATGATCGACTCGCGTGCACGGTAGGCATGCGATTCGTTCGGCAGCATCACCAGGCGCGCGGTACCACCCAGGCCCTTCACTGCGGCGAACATGCGCTCGCTCTGCATCGGGAACGTGCCGGAGTTGTTGTCGTCCACGCCGTGGATGAAGAGGATCGGATCCTTGATCCTGTCGGCGTAGTTGAACGGCGCCATCTTCTGGTAGACGTCCTGCGCCTGCCAGTAGTTGCGCTCCTCGGCCTGGAAGCCGAACGGCGTAAGCGTGCGGTTGTAGGCGCCGCTGCGCGCGATGCCCGCCTTGAACAGGCGCGTATGCGCCAGCAGGTTGGCGGTCATGAACGCACCGTAGGAATGGCCACCAATGGCGATGTGATCGCGATCGGTCACGCCACGGCGCACCACTTCATCCACGGCTGCCTGCGCGTTGGCCACCAACTGTTCGATGTAGGTGTCGTTCGGCTCCTTGTCGCCCTCGCCGATGATCGGCATCGACGGGCTGGCCAGCACCACATACCCCTTGGCCAGGAACGCCTGCGGGCCCCAGTAGCTGACCGAATTGAAGCGGTACGGCGAATCGGTCACCTGGCTGGCCGCAGCCGCACTCTTGAACTCGCCCGGGTAGGCCCACATCAGCAGCGGCCGCGGGCCGTCGCGCTTCGGGTCGTAGCCCGGCGGCAGCAGCAGGGTCGCGGTCAGGTCGACGCCATCCTTGCGCTTGTAGCGGATCTGCTCCTTCTGCACGCCCTTCAACTGCGGCAGCGGATGCGCGAAGTGAGTCAGCGCACGCGGTGCAGCACCGGCATCGGCCAGCGACTGCACGTAGAAGTTGGCCGGCTCATCCGGGCTCTCGCGGCTCAGCAGCAGCGAGCTGGCCTGGTTGTCCAGCAACGCCACCGGCAGCGCATAGCTCGGCGCCTGCGAGTGGAACAGGCGGGTGGCCTTGCCCGTGGCAACGTCGAAGCGGTCCACGAACGGACGATCGCCTTCCGGCGATGCACCGGCACCGGCCAGATACAGGCTGCTGCCATCGGCGCTGGTCTGCAGCAGCGAGCGCCCGCGGTCGTCGCTGGACAACAGCGGCCGGCCCGGATCGGAATAGCGGTCCTGCCCGTCGCGATCCCACAGCAGGCGCGGCTCGGCTCCGGCATTGTCCGGGGCGATCAGCCAGGTCCTGGTCTTGCGCGTCTTCCACCACGACTCGGTCAGCAGGGCCAGGTCGCCACGGCCCCAGTTGATGCCCACCAGACGGCTGCCGAGCTGGGCCAACGTGACCGGCGGCTTGTCGAACGGCGCAGCCTGCATCAGCACCGCATCGCGCACCTTGGCCTCCCTGTTCGGGTCGCCGCCGTCCTGGGCTTCGGCCCAGACCAGCGTGGCATCGGCATCACCACGCCAGCTGATATCGCGCACGCCGGTCACTTCAGCGTCGTTGCCGGTCGGCAAACCTTCCACCAGCGGACGCACGGCCACGGTGTGCACCAGCTTGCCGCTGGCACGGTCGATCACTTCAATGCGGCGCGGGAAACTGCTCACCGGCACCACGTAGGAATACGGCCGCTGCACCGGCTGGCGCAGCACGAAGCGGCCATCCGGCGACACCGCAAAGCCCATGAAGATGCCAGCTGCGCCGATCGCGCGGGTGTTGCCATCCAGGCTGACTTCCATCGGCTGGGTGGTGGCGTAGTAATCGAACTGGCGCGCGTCGGCCTCGTTCTTCAGCAGGTCCTGGTAGGTACGGATCGACACCACGCCGCCGCCCTGGCTGGTCTGCTGCACGGCCGGGCCGGTCGGAATGCCGTCGGCGGCCGGGGCCGCACCAAGGTTGGCCGGACGGGTGAACACCACCAGGCCGCGGCTGTCCGGCAGCCACTGGTAGCCACTGCCGATCACCGTGTTCAGGCCGGCGACCAGACGACGGGCGCTGCCGCCGGCCACATCCACCAGCCACAGTTCATTGGCGCCGCTGGCGGCGTCGACCTGGTTGAAGGCCAGCCACTTCTGGTCCGGCGACCACATCACGCTGGCGATCGACAGCGTGGCCGGCAGGCCGCTGATCTGCCGTTCCTTGCCGTCGGCCACGTTCATCAGCCACAGCTTCTCGCCGAAGCTGAAGCGGCTGTCGGAGAAGGTGCGCGGGTTGATGCGCAGGCCGGCCAGCTTCAGTTCCGGCTGCGCCACCACCTGGATCGACGGCAGCGACGGCATCTGCATCATCGCGGCGACATCGCGGCGTGGCGACAGGTACAGCGAGGGCGCGCGCGGCGCGTCCACCACCGCCTGCAGCGCCGCCGACGGCAGTTCGTAGCCGTTGACGCCCTGGGCCTGTACCTGGGCGGGCTGCGGGGACGCGGCCCAGGCCAGCGGAGCCACCGCCAGCAGTCCCATCGACAGGACCAGGCCGGTCCAGCGCCGTGTGCGGCGCGCGTGCATGCTCATCGTTCCACCTGTGTGATGCGTGAAAACACCGACCTTAACAGGCCGTGCACGTGATCCCACCTGCCGATGGTTGGGTCATCCGGATGTCACGCCGGGGCCGCGATATAATGGGGGTTCTCCCCTGCCGAGGGGCGCTGCGACCGGATCCCATGAGGCCCGGCCAGGCTCGGTAAGGTGGCTTTGTAACAACGGCGCCCGGCTAGATGCGAGCACCCGCTCGCCCACAACCGGAGCACACGAATGAACGCTGTTGCCAAGACCTTCTCCACCGAAGGTGATTACAAGATCCGCGACATCACGCTGGCCGACTGGGGCCGCAAGGAACTGGACATCGCCGAGCACGAAATGCCGGGCCTGATGTCGATCCGCCGCAAGTACCAGGCCGAGCTGCCGCTGAAGGGCGTGCGCGTGACCGGCTCGCTGCACATGACCATCCAGACCGCGGTGCTGATCGAGACCCTGAAGGACATCGGTGCCGACGTGCGCTGGGCCTCGTGCAACATCTTCTCGACCCAGGACCACGCCGCTGCCGCCATTGCCGCCACCGGCACCCCGGTGTTCGCCTGGAAGGGCGAGACCCTGGAAGAATACTGGGACTGCACCCTGGACGCGCTGACCTTCACCCTGGCCGACGGCACCCTGACCGGCCCGGAGCTGGTGGTCGACGACGGCGGTGACGTGACCCTGCTGATCCACAAGGGCTACGAGCTGGAAAACGGCAGCGACTGGGTCAACACCGCCTCTGCCTCGCACGAAGAACAGGTCATCAAGAACCTGCTCAAGCGCGTCGCCAAGGAGCGCCCGGGTTACTGGGGCCGCGTGGTCAAGGACTGGAAGGGCGTCTCCGAAGAGACCACCACCGGCGTGCACCGCCTGTACCAGCTGGCCCAGGCCGGCACCCTGCTGATCCCGGCGATCAACGTCAACGACTCGGTCACCAAGAGCAAGTTCGACAACCTGTACGGCTGCCGCGAGTCGCTGGCCGATGGCCTGAAGCGCGCGATGGACGTGATGCTGGCCGGCAAGGTGGCCGTGGTCTGCGGCTACGGCGACGTCGGCAAGGGCTGCGCGGCCTCGCTGCGTGCCTACGGCGCGCGCGTCATCGTCACCGAGATCGACCCGATCTGCGCCCTGCAGGCGGCGATGGAAGGCTATGAAGTCAACACCATCGAATCGACCCTGGGCCGTGCCGACCTGTACGTTACCACCACCGGCAACAAGGACATCATCCGCATCGAGCACCTGAGCGCGATGAAGGACCAGGCCATCGTCTGCAACATCGGCCACTTCGACAACGAGATCCAGGTCGATGCGCTGGTGTCGTTCGCCGGCATCAAGCACGTCAACATCAAGCCGCAGGTGGACAAGTACATCTTCCCGAACGGCAACGCGATCTTCCTGCTGGCCGAAGGCCGCCTGGTGAACCTGGGCTGCGCCACCGGCCACCCGAGCTTCGTGATGTCCAACAGCTTCGCCAACCAGACCCTGGCACAGATCGACCTGTGGGCGAACAAGGACAGCTACGAGAAGAAGGTCTACCTGCTGCCGAAGAAGCTGGACGAAGAAGTGGCCCGCCTGCACCTGGAAAAGATCGGCGTGAAGCTGACCACCCTGAGCCAGGAACAGGCCGACTACATCGGCGTGCCGGTGGAAGGCCCGTTCAAGCCGGACCACTACCGCTACTGATCGTTTTTATCTATCCGACGGGGCCTTACCGCCCCGTCGGTTTGAGGGACACAACATTGTTGAGCAACAGCAGTGTTACACGACTCGGCGAGCAGCTGAAGAATGGTAATGACGATGCCAATACGCTCACCGAGCTAGAAGCATATCGTTCAGAATTCGTACCCGCATACAACCACGTAGTTCGAATCCTGAAAGATAAGCTGCTTCTTTCGGTCACCGGGCGCTTCAAATCAACAATTTCGATCATTGAAAAATTGAGACGAAGCAGCAGCAGACTTGCTCAAATTCAAGATATTGCGGGTTGCCGCGTCGTCGCCACTACGACAATGGAGCAGAGGGAGATTGCCGACTCTCTCAGACAGTGGTTTCCTGACATTAAATTCATTGATCGCACTACACGCCCAAGTAACGGTTACAGAGCTATACACGCACTTGTTCGACATGATGGCCGCGTTGTCGAAATTCAAATCAGAACGCTCATTCAGAATTTCTGGGCAAGCATCTCAGAGAAGGTCGCCGATCTCCATGGTCAGGAAGTCAAATACGGAGGGGGGCCTCCGGAATTGCAGCGCCACCTCATTGATCTCTCAGAAGCATTCAGAGTGGCCGAGGATCGCAACGAGCAGTATGCACTGACGCACGTTAGCGTGGTGCAAGCGAAGCGTTCTGGCGTCTCCAAAGACACTTGGAAGAAGCTTCGCGACGATAAATCTAGCGCCAAGAAGAGATATGAAAGCGCCATGAGCCACGTTAGCAAGCTACTTGCTAGCAAGCTGCTTAAGGGAATCTAAATATGTATTACCTTGTTCACTACAATCGGCGCTCCAGATCAGTCCTCAGGCTAAGTGAGTTTGTGGACAGACCTTCTGCATCACGCGAAAAGCTCGCAATTGAGATCAGCCTAATTGGGCACGACGACGGACACGAGGTCGTCATACTGGAAGCTAAGGACATGACAGACCTTCAGCGCAGTCATAGCAGATACTTCGCTGATTTGACGAAGCTAAATCCTTTTGGCCGCAGGACCGAATAGGTCTGATGGTGCAGTAGCCTCGGTCAAGGCAACACCCCTGCCCCGCGCTACGATGCCCCCATGACCCCGGCCATCAACCTGCTCAAGCGCGAGAAGATCGCCCACACCGTGCGCAGCTACGTGCACGACGCCCACGCCGAATCGTATGGGGGCGAAGCCGTCGACAAGCTCGGCCTCGACCCGGCCCAGGTGTTCAAGACCCTGCTGGCCAGCACCGAAACCCACGAGCTGCTGGTGGCGATCGTGCCGGTGGCCGGCCAGCTGGACCTGAAGGCGCTGGCCGAAGCAGCCGGCTGCAAGAAGTGCGAAATGGCCGCGGCCGATGCCGCGCAGCGCGCGACCGGTTACCTGGTCGGTGGCATCAGCCCACTCGGGCAGAAGAAGCGCCTGCGCACCTTCCTGGACGCCAGCGCGCAGGCATTGCCCGCGCTGCATGTCAGCGCCGGTCGCCGCGGCCTCGAGGTGGAACTGGCGCCGACCGACCTGCTGCGATTGACGGCCGGCCACTACGCCGCCATCGGCAAGTCACGCTGATGCGCTGGCCGTGGTCTGCAGCACCGATACCCCGGCTCGACGAAGCACAGGCCGACGTGCTGCTGCAGGACCTGTTGTCGCGCGATGCAACGCGCATCACCGATGCCGCGCGTACGGTCGCTCGGCTGTTCAGCGCCTCATCGTTGGACGCGCTGGTCGCGCATGTGGATACGATCGAACGCAGCTGCCAAGGCATCGCCCTTGGCGGCATGCTGATCAGCAACCAGGCGCACCTCAAGGCGGCCCTGCAACGGCTGCGCTACTGGCAGGCACGCGAAGGCTGCCTGTGCGCGCTCTACCCATCCTATGTGTTCTTCAGTCCCGAGCCGCTGCTGGAACAAGGTCACGTGCAGCTGCGTGCACGGGGCGAAGCGGAGGACGGCTGGGGCGAATGCTACCGGCTGACGTGCACCTGCTGCGCGCAGCAATGGAGCGCGACCGAGCGCGAATACCACTACACCTGGTGGGAGTGGAAGCCCGAGCCCGCCCTGCAGACGCCTTAGTTGAGCTTGAACGTGACCGTGCCGCGTATCAGGCTCATGCTTGGTGCCTTGCCTGCCGCTTCACGCTCGTAGCGCCAGTCACGCGCGTGCTTGAGCGCCGCCGCATCGAGCAGCGGGTAGCCGCTGGATCGGGACAGGATGATCGCCTGGGTCTTGCCCTGCGCATCCAGCAGCAGCATCAGCTCGACACCTCCCTGCTGGGCCTCGCGCATGGCGGCCGCAGGATACGTCGGGACCGACGAAAGTCGCCGCTGGTGCCAGCCTCCTTCCCGGGCAATCAACGGCGTGCTGGAAGAGAGTGGGCAACGTGCAGGCATCTGCAGGTCGAAGCCTGCAGCCCCTTGCGAAGGCCGGGTGGTGGCTGGCGCACCACAGGCGATCGCAGACACGCTCTGCAGCAACGACTGCTGACGCGAAAGCGCTGCAGCGTCATCCGCTTCCACATGGAACGTGCAGCGCCCCAACGTTGCCTGCGCCTGCAGTGAACCCACGCCGGCATCACGGATCGGCGTCACGTCGGACAGGGCACCACAGGCGGCGCCTGCATCGTACTTTGCTGCCGAGCCTTCACTTGCGGCCAGCAGACCTGCGGCGACCCATGCAAACGGCATCCAACTGCGAACATCCATCCCTGTGCTCCCTGCGTTGATTCACTGCCATGGTAGCGCCCCGCTGCAATCCTCCCTGTTCACATGCCGACTGTCCGGCCGCAGCGTGGGCTCACGGCCGCCAGTTGGCGTTGTTCTCCCAGAACGCGACGGAGCGCTGGTAAGCCTCGCGATCCAGCGGCACACCGGAACCGCCCTCCTCCACGCCCAGTGCATTGCGCATCATGGTGATTGGTGCCATCGGCACTTCCTCGGGCTCGGAGGTATAGATGCAACCGACGATGCCCCAGTCGGCTTCGATCGGTGAACCCTCCTTCGCCAGCTGCCCGGCGCTGTACAGGATTACCACCAGGTAGTTCGCGCGCGGTGATTCCACGCCCTCGAACCAGCGCACCAGCACCGGCAGTTCCTCACGGTTGCGCGCCTCATAGCCGCTGCGCAGCTGGTGGCGGTTGGCGTCGGTGACCGGCACCGTCAGGCAACGCGTGCTGGTCCAGTTCTCGTAGACGAACAGCTTGCAGAACGGGGCGTAGCCATCGAGCACCTTCAACGGCGCGTGCGCATTGAGGTGTGCCTCGAACTGCTCGGCAGTACAGTCCTGGATGGTGTTGCCGCGCGGCACGCGCGGGAACAGGCGGGGACGGGCGAAATCGGTGAGGACGATGGACATAGCAGGGCGTGGTCAGGAGTTCCACCGCACAGGGTAACCGCCCCGGAGGCAGGCAGGGCCGGATGCCGATGGTCACTGGCGCCCGCGTCCGGCTTGCAGCACTCTGCGGGCGACCCAATGCAAGGATCGCCGGCTCATGGATGCAGCACACGCCTTGCCCCGTTCCGCCCGCCGTCGGCGATGGCCGATCGCCCTGGCCGTCCTCCTGCTGGCGCCGCCATTGCTGTTCACCGCCGCCCTGCTCTGGCCGCTGTCGGCACCGCCGTTGCCCGAGCCGGGCAACAGCCGCATGATCGTCAACGCGCGGGTGGTGGACGTCGCGCGCGGCCAGGTCAGCGAACCCACCACAGTGACAGTGCGCAACGGCACGATCACTTCCATTGGCGAAGCTCCACGGGACACCGCGTTGCCGGTGCTCGATGCCGGTGGCCGCTGGCTGCTGCCCGGTTTCTGGGACATGCACACCCATGCACTGCAGTTGTCGCCGCAGCTGCAGTTCCCGCTGATGCTGGCCAACGGCATCACCGGCACCCGCGACATGATGGACTGCCCGCAGGCCACCGATCCGCTGATCGCCTGCGTGGCCGACAAGCGCCGCTGGACCGCACAGGCCATTGCCGGGCAGCAGGTTGCACCGCGCTTCGTGCAGATCGCCAGTTTCTACTTCGAGGATCCATCACTCGCGCCGGAGGCCGCCGCCGAGCGTGCACGCACGTACAGCGCGCGCGGTGTCGACGCGTTGAAGGTCTACAACCAGCTGCGTGCGGACACCTACCAGCGGCTGGCCACCGAGGCGCAGCAGCTGCGCCGTCCGTTGATCGGCCACCTGCCCAAGGCCGTGCCTCTGGACGCCGCGGTGCGGGCGGGCCAGCGCAGCTTCGAGCATGCCCATCTGTTCGTACGCCACTGCTTCGACAACGCGGCGGCGTGGCGCGGTGGCACGCTCGACAGTGAGGATCCAACCGCGCTGGCCGAACGCATGGTCGGCGGCTACCAGCCCGCGCTCTGCAACGAGGCGTTCGGTGTGATGCAGGCCAGCGGTGCCGCGTTCGTACCCACCCATGTCACCCGCGAAGAGGATGCGCGTGCGCGCGACCCCGCCTTCATCAACGATCCACGTCTGGCCTATCTCGATCCACTTTCGCGCTGGGCATGGCGCGATGATCTGACGGCCACCACCGAACGCTATCCTGGCCTGCGCGGCGAAGACGCGTTGAAGGCGTACTTCGAGCATGGACTGGCCCTCACCGGTGCCGCGCATCGTGCCGGCGTCACCGTGCTGGTCGGCACCGATACCGGGCTGGGTGGCTTCCGCTATCACGAGGAACTGCAGTGGCTGCGCCAGGCAGGCCTGAGCCAGGCCGACGTGCTGCGCGCGGCAACGCTGCACGCGGCGCGTCATCTGGAGCTGCAGGCATCGCATGGCAGTGTCGAGGTCGGCAAAGCCGCCGACCTGGTATTGCTCGACGGCAACCCGCTGCAGGACACCGCCAACACCCGTCGTGTGCACGCGGTGCTGCTGGCCGGGCACCTCTACGACCGCTCGCGGCTGGATGCACTGCTCGCCTACACCCGCGCGCAGGCACGTTCACCGGCGGTGATGGCGCGCCTGCTGTGGGGCTTCATCACCAGCCCGGTCAGTGCCGAGCTGTAGCGGCAACTACAACGCCATCCGCTCGCGCAGTTCACGCGCCTGCCGGCGCGACACCTCCACCTCGCTGCCGTCGTCCAGTGCCAGGTCATAACCATCAGCGATGCTGGGCGTCACGCCTCGGATACGGCGCAGGTTGACCAGCGTGTTGCGGTTGGCACGGAAGAACAGATCCGGCGGCAGGCGTGCCTCCAGCGCACTCAGGCTGCGGGTCAGCAACGCGTTCTGGTCGCGGAACCACAGCCGCGTGTAGTTGCCATCCACCACCAGCCGGCGGATCTCCGAGACCGCGACGAACCAGCAGCGTTCGCCCTCGCGCACGAACACCTGGTCCTGAGCGCCCAGCGTGCTGCGCGGCTCCGGCGTTTCGCCCGCCACCACCTCGCGCTGGCGCGCCCGCTGCAACGCTTCCAGCAAGCGCGGTGCCTCGACCGGCTTCACCAGATAGTCCAGCGCGTTGGCCTGGAACGCGCGCACCGCGTAGGTGTCATAGGCGGTAACGAACACCACCGCCGGCACCGCCTCCAGCCCGTCCAGCACATCGAAGCCACTGCCGGACGGCATCTGCACATCCAGCAGCACCAGGTCCGGCGCCAGTGTGGCGATCGCCTCGCGTGCGGCAGGCACATCGTCGGCTTCGCCCACGCACTGCACCCACGGCAGCGCCGACAACAGCGTGCGCAGCTCCTGCCGCGCCAGCCGCGCATCATCAACGATCAATACGCGCAGCACGCCACTCATTGCGGAATCTCCAGCAGGGCCTGCATGCGGTCGCCGACCGGCTGCAGGGTGAAACGACCTTGCGTACCGAGCTGCGCACGCAGGTAGGCCAGGCCGACGCCATGCCCAGGGGTGGGCTCGTTGGCGCTGCCCAGCGGATTGTCCACCTGCAGGCGCAGCACGTCATTGTCCAGCGTGGCACGGATCTGCACCTCGCCGCCGCCGGGGCGGCTGGCGATGCCGTGCTTGATCGCGTTCTCCACCAGCAGCTGCAAAGCCATCGCAGGCAGCTGCGCCTGCATGGCATCGGCATCGATCTGCTGCCGCACCTGCAGGCGCTGCTCGAAGTGGATGGCCTCGATGGCCAGATAGTCGTCGACCACCGCCAGTTCCTCGGCCAGCGTGACCTGCTCGCTGCGGTTGTGCGCCAGCGCCTGGCGCAGCGTGCGCGACAGGCGGGTGACCATGTCGCGCGCACGCTCAGGATCTTCCAGGATCAGCGCACGCAGGTTGTTCAGCGCATTGAACATGAAGTGCGGGTTGAGCCGCGCACGCAGCGCATCGCGTTCCAGCGCACTGCGCTCGGCTTCGGCGCGCAGGCGGGCCAGTTCCGCCCCGCGTATCCGGCGCAGGCTGTGCAGGCTTGCCCAAAGCGCTGCCCACAGGGCCAGCATCACCGCAGTGGTGTACCAGTAGAGCAGCAGCGCCTTGGGGCTGAAGTCGGCCGTCTGCCGCCCCAGGCTCACCCAGTTCCAGGCCAGCGCCGAGTGCAGCGCGATGTTCACCAGCAGCTGCGCCACTGCCGCGCCCAATGCCACCGACAGCGCCAGCCGCAGCAACAGCCCGGCCGTACCGCGCGCCCACCAGTCGGCGCGCAGCGCCAGCGCACGGATGGCACCGCTGCACCCGAACAGGGCCAACGCCAGGCCCAGCGTGATCAACACGCCCGCGCTTCCGGCATCGCTGAAATAGGTCTGGCGCAGGCCGATTCCGGCAACGCCATAGAGCGCCCACACCAGCGCATTGAGCAGCCAGAAGCGTACCGTCGAGGAGGAATCCGGCATGTCCATTTCCAGGCGTGTTGAAACTCAGTGGTGGTGGTCGAGGAAGGCCTGCACCTGACCGCGCAGCCAGCGCGGATCATCCCACATCAGGAAGTGGAAACCCTGCGCGCTCATCGCGATCTGCACGCCCCGCAGTTTCGCGTACTGCGCCTGGAACACCGCGCGCGTGCTGTCCTCGGTGCCGCCCATCGGCTGGTAGCCGGCCCAGCTGCCCAGCACCAGCGTCGGTGCGGTGATCGAGGCGATGCTGTCACGCAGGTCGGTGGTCATCACCGCATGCATGGCGTCAGCGGTGGTCTGGCGGTCGCTGGCTTCGCCCCAGCGCCCCAGCTCGGCCTGCCGCTGCGGATCGCGGGTCATGCCCGGCAGGCCGGCCTTCAGCTGCGCCTGCCACTGCGCGGCATCGGCGGCGAGCATGCCCTTGCGCAGCTGGTCAGCCATTGGCCGCACGCTGTCTGCGGTGGCGTTCGGGTCACGCGCCGCCGGCAGGAACGGCAATGCGTCGACCACCGCCAGCGCACTGACTGCCTTCGGCTCGGCCTGCGCCACCTGCAGCCCCAGCAGGCCGCCAAGACTGTGGCCGATCACCACCACCGGGCCCAGCTGTTGGTCATGCAGGTAGGCAAGCAGCTGCCCGCGCATGGCCGGCAGGAATTCGGCCGGGCGCGGGTCGGCTGGCGCAGCGCCGGCAAAGCCCGGCAGCTGCACCAGATGGCACTGCACGTCCTTCAGCGCCAGGCAGGTCTCGCGCCAGACCTCGGCGCTGCTGTTCAGGCCGGGGATCATCAGCAGCGGACGGCCCTTGCCGACCACCTCGACCTGCACCTTGCCCGCCGCCGGGGCGCTGGCGGCGTGCGCCGAGCCGGAGCCGAGCACGGCCATCGCCATGCCGATCATCGCCAGCCGGGCCAGGGCCTTCATTGCATACCAGAGTGCCAGGAAGATCTTCATCGTCTGCTCCTTCGTCAGGTGGGTGGTCCCGGAATGGGCTCAGCGTGCCGCCGGCCACGGCACCCGGAGGGCGATTTCGGAGCAGCGGCCGATCGCCGGGGCGAACGGTCGCAGGCGGCTGACGATGTACGTCCGCATAAATTGACAACATCCATCTTGATGAAGCGATATACTAATCCGCACCCGCCGCTGCCGCCCGTGCCATGACCGCCATCAGCTTCGAGTTCTATCCGCCCAAGACCGACGAACAGCGCAGCCAGCTGGACCGCGCCGCGGCCAGGCTGAAGGACTACGGTCCCGAGTACGTGTCGTGTACCTTCGGCGCCGGTGGCTCGACCCTGAGCTATACCTCCGAGACCGTGCGCCATCTCAACCAGCACCATGGCTTCGATGCCGCACCGCATCTGTCCTGCGTCGGCGGCACCCGTCAGGAAATCCGCGAGCTGCTCAAGCTGTATCGCGCCATCGGCTGCCGCCGCCTGGTCGCGCTGCGCGGCGATCTGCCGTCGGGCATGGGTTTCCCCGGTGACATGCGCTATGCCGCCGAACTGATCGACTTCATCCGCGCCGAGCACGGCGATGCGTTCCATATCGAAGTGGGCGCGTACCCCGAAACGCACCCGCAGGCTTCCGACGCACTGGCCGACCTGAAGCATTTCAAGGCCAAGATCGACGCCGGTGCCGATGCGGCGATCACCCAGTACTTCTTCAACCCTGATGCCTACTTCCATTTCGTCGACGAAGTGCGGCGGCTGGGCGTGCAGGTACCGATCACGCCCGGCATCATGCCGATCGCCAACTTCAGCCAGCTGCGCCGCTTCTCCGAACAGTGCGGTGCGGAGATCCCGCGCTGGATCAGCCGCAAGATGCAGGCTTATGGCGATGATGCAGAGTCGGTGCGTGCATTCGGCACTGAAGTGGTGGCCAAGCTGTGCCAGCGCCTGATCGAAGGCGGCGCACCCGGCCTGCACTTCTACACCTTGAACCTGGCCAAGCCGACCACTTCGGTGCTGAAGCTGCTGCAGGGCTGAAAGCACGGCGCGCAAGCGTGATCGGCGCTACCCTGCGAGGATGATCCGGCTTTCCTTCCTGCTGTTGCTGTTGCTGCTGCCGCTGTGCGTGCTGTCGAGCGTCGCCCACGCACAGTCCACGCGCCTGAACCGCTGCACCGATGCCCAGGGCCAAAGCGTCTACACCGACCGGCCCTGCGACAGCCTGGGCGCGCGGTCGCGGTTGCCACCGCCTGCGCCCGCCGGCAATACCCTGCAGCGCGACACCTTGGGGGCACGCTGCCCGCGGCGGCTGAGTGAACTGGTGGACGCGCTGCGCATCGGCATCGTCAGCAACGATGTGAATCGGCTGTCCTCACTGTATCTGTGGGGCGCGGTTTCCGATGCGGGCGCGCAGCGCATCCTCGGCCAGCTGGAATCCTTGGCGCGGCGGCCCCTGGTGGACGTGGTGCCGGTGTATCCGTCACAGGCGCTGCAGCAATCGCAGGATGAGGATCAGAGCCCTGCCGTGTTGGGATCCGACCCTGTGGCCTCTGTGGCGCGGCAACCCATCGGCCTGCGCCTGGAGCAGACGTTGCCCGGCAGCGCGTCGCGCGCGTCGACGGTGCTGGGGTTGCGGCGCCAGTACGGGTGTTTCTGGATCACGTTGTGATCGGGCGGGGTCAGAGCCCTGCTGCGCAGGGATCTGACCCCGCATGCCGGCTCACTCCGGCCACAGCGCGCGGATGGCGGCGATGCCCTGCCCACCATGGCGACGCGCTTCGGCGATGTGACCGCGGCCCATGCCGCCCAGCGCATAGATCGGCAGTGACACCTGCGCGCGCAGCTCGGCGAACGCGTTCCAGCCCAGCGGCACGGCATCGGGATGGCTGGCCGTGGCCTGCACCGGGCCCAGCACGGCGAAGTCGCAGCCCAACCGCTGTGCGGCCTGCAGCTGCTGCAGGTCATGGCAGGACGCGGCCACCAGCTGGCCTTCGGGCAGCGGACGCTGCGACAGCTCCAGCAGCTGCTCGCTGCCCAGGTGCACCCCAACGCCCAGTACGCGCGCGCGTTCGATATCGCGGTTGAGCAGCCACTGCACCCCGCTGCGACGATGTGCGCGCACGGCCTGTTCGACCATCGCCTGGCGCTCCGGATGTGCCGTCGGCAACCGCAGCTGGATGCGCTGCTGGCCCGCCGCCACCACACGCTGCAGCTGCTCATGCCAGTGCTGCACGCCGTCGGCGTCATCGGCCGGCGCCGGGGTGATCAGGTAGCTGTCGGGTTGGCGCAGCGCGGCCACCACCGGCAGATCGGCCGGTGGCATCGAATAGCGACCAAGTTTATCCGGCGCCACCCAGGTAATGGCCTGGCCCTCGCGGCCACGTGGCGTCCCCTTCCAGCTGCGCACGTGGCGCACTTCCAGGGTCAGGTGCTTGTCCGGGTAGCGCTGCGGCACATCCATCAGCCATTCGCCGACATCGGCTTCGATGCCCAGTTCCTCGCGCAGCTCGCGAACCAACGCCTGCTCGGAGGTCTCGCCGGATTCGCGCTTGCCGCCGGGGAACTCCCACAGGCCGGCCATGTCGCGGTTCTCGGTACGACGGTTGAGCAGCACGCGGCCACGGGCGTCGGTGATGACGGCGGCCACGACGTGGATCGATCGGGTGGGGGGAGCCATGGGGGAAGCATGCCCAGAACAGGGCGGCCCGCGCAATCTCGGATCGGGCCGGATCAGCCCCACGAAACAGCCGCCATGAAAAAAGAGCCCCGCTTTCGCGGGGCTCTTCGGGGTCAGCTCAGCTGGCCGTGGCAGTGCTTGTACTTCTTGCCACTGCCGCACGGGCATGGATCGTTGCGGCCGATCTTCGGCTCATCGCGCTGCGCCTGTGCAATGCCCTGCTGGGCAGCCTGCACCTGCGCGGCTTCCTCGTCGGCACTGTAGCCGCCCACGTCCTGGTGCTGGAACTGCGACTGGCTCAGGCGCGCTTCGGCCTGCTGGCGTTCGGCTGCTTCCAGCGCCTGCACTTCCTCGTCGCTGCGGATGCGCACGCGCGACAGCAGGGTCACCACTTCGCGCTTGACGTTCTCCAGCATGTCCGAGAACAGCTCGAAGGCTTCCTTCTTGTACTCCTGCTTCGGCTGCTTCTGCGCGTAACCACGCAGGTAGATGCCCTGGCGCAGGTAGTCCATGCGCGCCAGGTGCTCCTTCCAGCTCTGGTCCAGCACGGTCAGCATCACGTGCTTCTCCAGCGCACGCATGGTTTCCTCACCGACACCGGCTTCCTTCTCGGCGAAGTGCTGGTTGACGCGCTCCTGCACCTTGGCGGCGATGGCTTCGGCGTCCAGCTCTTCGTGCGACTTGACCAGATCGGTCAGCGACATCTGCAGGCCGAAGTCCGACTCCAGGGTTGCTTCCAGGCCACGCAGGTCCCACTGCTCGTCGATCGAGTTCGGCGGCACGAAGCGGGCCACCACGTCGAAGATCACGTCGTCGCGGATGCCGTCGACGTTGTCCTTCACCGACTCGGCGTCCAGCAGCTCGTCGCGCTGGGCGTAGATCACCTTGCGCTGGTCGTTGTTGACGTCATCGAAGTCCAGCAGGTTCTTGCGGATGTCGAAGTTGTGGGCCTCGACCTTGCGCTGCGCCTTCTCGATCTGGCGGCTGACCAGGCGGTCCTCGATGACGTCGTCTTCCTTCATGCCCATCATGCGCATGGCCTTCTGCACCCAGTCGGAGGCGAAGATGCGCATCAGGTTGTCTTCCAGCGACAGGTAGAAGCGGGACGAACCCGGGTCACCCTGGCGGCCCGAACGGCCGCGCAGCTGGTTGTCGATACGGCGCGATTCATGGCGCTCGGTACCGACGATGTGCAGGCCGCCGGCAGCCTTGACGGCCTCGTGGCGCTTCTGCCAATCGGCCTTGACCGCGGCCTTCTGTTCGTCGGTCGCGCCTTCGCCCAGCTCGTGGATCTCCGCTTCCAGCGAACCGCCCAGCACGATGTCGGTACCGCGGCCGGCCATGTTGGTGGCGATGGTCACGGCCGCCGGACGGCCGGCATTGGCGACGATGGTCGCTTCGCGGTCATGCTGCTTGGCGTTGAGCACTTCGTGCTTCACGCCCGCCTTGCGCAGGTGCTCGGACAGCATTTCCGAGGTTTCGATCGAGGTGGTACCCACCAGCACCGGCTGGCCGCGCTTGGCGCACTCTTCGATGTCGGCCAGCACCGCATTGAACTTGCCCTTGCGGTTCAGGAATACCTGGTCCGGGCTGTCCTTGCGGATGGTCGGGCGGTTGGTCGGGATCACCACCACTTCGAGGCCGTAGATGCTCTGGAACTCGAAGGCTTCGGTATCAGCCGTACCGGTCATGCCGGACAGCTTCTTGTACATGCGGAACAGGTTCTGGAAGGTGATGCTCGCCAGCGTCTGGTTCTCGCGCTGGACCGGCACGCCTTCCTTCGCTTCCACCGCCTGGTGCAGGCCATCGGACCAGCGGCGGCCGGACAGGGTGCGGCCGGTGAACTCATCGACGATGACCACTTCGCCATCGCGCACGATGTAATCCACGTCACGCTGGTAGATCGCGTGCGCGCGCAGCGCGGCGTTCAGGTGGTGGACCACGGTCAGGTTCTGCGGCGCGTACAGGCCTTCGGTCTCGCCGTCGAGGATGCCGGCCTCGACCAGCAGCTGCTCGGCGTGCTCCATGCCCGCTTCGGACAGGTGCACCTGCTTGCCCTTCTCATCGACCCAGAAGTCGCCTTCGCCGTCTTCCGCTTCCTGCTTGACCAGGTTCGGCACGACGCGGTTGACGCGGATGTACAGCTCCGGGGAATCGTCGGCCGGGCCGGAGATGATCAGCGGGGTACGCGCTTCGTCGATCAGGATGGAGTCGACTTCGTCGACGATGGCGTAGTGCAGGCCGCGCTGGTAGCGGTCGGCCTTGGACAGCGCCATGTTGTCGCGCAGGTAGTCGAAGCCGAATTCGTTGTTGGTGCCGTAGGTGATGTCCGAGGCGTAGGCTTCGCGCTTGTCGCTGTGCGGCATGCCCGGGTACACCACGCCCACGCTCAGGCCCAGCCAGTTGTACAGCTTGCCCATCTGCGCGGCGTCGCGGCGGGCCAGGTAGTCGTTCACGGTGACCACGTGCACGCCCTTGCCTTCCAGCGCGTTGAGGTACACCGGCAGGGTCGCCACCAGGGTCTTGCCTTCACCGGTGCGCATTTCTGCGATCTTGCCCAGGTGAAGCACCATGCCGCCGATCAGCTGCACGTCGTAGTGGCGCATGCCCAGCACGCGGCGACCGGCTTCGCGGCAGACCGCGAACGCTTCCGGCAGCACCTTGTCCAAGGCTTCACCGTCGGCGATGCGCTGCTTGAACTCCGGCGTCTTGGCCTGAAGCTGCTCGTCGGAAAGCTTCTCGATCTCCGGCTCCAGCGCATTGATCTTGGCGACGATGCGGTTGAGCTGGCGCAGCTGTCGTTCGTTACGACTGCCAAATACGCGGGTAAGCAGGCTGTTGATCATTGAAGGAACCGGGTTGGATGGACACGACGCCCGGCCTCCCCCTTGGGATCCGTCCGCCGCAAACGAAACAGGGCGCCTGGCGCCCTGTCGATGGCAACACCCATTGTAGCTTGGGACGGCCGCAAGGGGTTTCAACCCTTTGGCGGCAATGGCATCCGAACACTCCCGGTAGTGCCGGCCGCTGGCCGGGTACGCGTCAGCGCATGCGCGCTGGCGCTCCCACGCTTCGCTGCGCGAACCGTGGGCCCCACTTACCTCGCCTCCACACCCCCGCGCCTACGGCGCTGCCCCCGTACTCCGGGGGCGGTAGTGCCGACGGCAGCCGGCACCCCAATGGGGCATCAGCCGCGGCTGACGCGGCCGACCGGCGTGTTGCCGCCGTCGCCGAGGAACTTGCGCGGGTTGACCACGTTGCCGTTTTCCCACACTTCGAAGTGCACGTGGGCGCCGGTCGAACGACCGGTGGAACCGGCCTTGGCCACTTCCTGCCCGGCACGGACCAGGTCGCCGACCTTCACCACCAGGCGCGAATTGTGCGCGTAGCGGGTGACGTAGCCGTTACCGTGGTCGACGTCGACCACGTTGCCGTAGCCGCCCTTCACGCCGGAGAAGCTGACCACGCCTTCGGCCACGGCCATCACCGGGTCACCGACCCTGGCGTGGAAGTCCATGCCCTTGTGGGTGGCGGCACCGCGGCCGAACGGGTCGGCACGGGTGCCGAAACCGGAGGTCACGTAGCTGTTGCGGATCGGCATGCGCGACGGCACGGCGTTCTGCTGCAGCTGGTGGTCGAACATCAGCGATTCCATCACCGACAGCTGGCGGCCTGAAGCAGCGAAGCGCTGCTCCAGCACCTGTAAGTCGGCGTTGACGTCCTTGACCGGGATGTCGCTGGTCGGGCCGCCGGCGTCGCCGTCACCGAGACCGGGGGTCTCGTTGAAGTCGAACTCGCCGTCTTCCAGCTTGCCCATCTGGGTCAGCCGTTCGCCGAGGGCGTTGAGGCGGGTGGCCTGGGCCTGCAGCTCGCCGAGGCGGGCCGCCAGCGCGTTGACCTGGGTCTGCGCATCGCGCTTGATCTTGGCCAGCTCTGCATCCTGGCGCTCGACCTTGGCCTGCAGGCGGGAATCATTCAGCGCGCTGGCGCCAATGCCGCCGGCAAGGCCGATAATGCAGCCTACCCCGAGCACGCTGCCCAGCAGGGCGCGGGGGCGGTCCTCGAAATAGAACCGCAAACGCGCGATCGGCGACGCTTTGGCCTGTCCTTCACGCGTTTTGATTACGATCTTTTTGAATGCCATCAGTGAGTTTTCATGTCTGAGCCGAAATCCAGCGTTCGCCCCGCGTCAGTGCCGAAGCCGGCGCTGGATGCGGTGATGGCGGACAAAAGCGGGAACCCGCTGCGGCGTGCCTTGTGGCTTGACGCGCTGGACCGTCAGTTGCGCCCCCAGTTGCCGCCACCTCTGCGCAGCCGTTGCCGGCTGGCCAATGTGGACGGGGAACACCTCGTTTTTCTCGTCGAGTCCCCGGTCTGGCATGCCAAGTTGCGGCTTGCCGAAGCCCAGTTGCTCGACGCGGCCCGTTCCATCGGGCTGAAGGCCACCAGGGTGACCATCAAGACTGCGTCTCCCACTCCCACGCGCTCCCCAGCGCTCGACAACCGGAATGGACCCCACGCAGTTTCAGCCGCCACGCACAAAGGGCTACGCGACGCCTTGGCTTGCCTGCAGGACGTTCCTTCGAAGCCGAAGAAGCGGTCCTGACGACAACGGAGCATCCGGCTCCGCTCCCCGTCGCGCGTGTCACCACGGCGTGAAACATTTCGGGGGCCGGGTCGCATCCTAGCTGCCATCCGGGGGCCTGTCGTTAGATTGTTGTTAAAACTACGTTAAATTCAGGCTTCCGATCCAACAGGTTCACAAAACCGTGACCTCGAACCGGCCTTGACGCGCGTCAAGCATGCTGAATGCGCCGGACACGCCTGAAACGACAACGCCGCCCTGGAAGGCGGCGCTTTTGTCTTTCAATTCAACGATCTACAGGAATCAGGCGTAGGCCGGAGTGGCATATTCCACCGGGTCCGGGGTGGCCGGCGAGTCGAAGCTGACCCATTCCCAGGCGGTGGCGTCGGCCATCAGCGCCCGCACCAGCTTGTTGTTGAGGGCGTGACCGGACTTGAAGCCTTCGTAGGCACCCAGCACCTGGCCACCGGCCAGATAGAGGTCGCCGATCGCGTCGAGGATCTTGTGGCGCACGAATTCGTCGGCGTAGCGCAGGCCGTCTTCGTTGAGCACGCGGAACTCGTCCAGCACGATGGCGTTGTCCATCGAACCGCCCAGGCCCAGGTTGCGCTCGCGCATGTATTCCAGGTCGCGCATGAAACCGAAGGTGCGCGCGCGGGAGATTTCCTTGGTGTAGGCCAGCGTCGAGAACTCGATTTCCTGGCGCGACTGCTTGGCCGGGATCATCGGGTGATCGAACTGGATGGTGAAGCCCAGCTTGTAGCCCTCGTACGGGCTGAAGCGGGCCACCTTGTCGCCCTCGGTCACTTCCACGGTCTTCAGCACGCGGATGAAGCGCTTGGGCGCATCCTGTTCCACGATGCCTGCCGACTGCAGCAGGAACACGAACGGGCCGGCCGAACCGTCCATGATCGGCAGCTCGGCCGAGGACAGTTCGACGATGATGTTGTCCACACCCAGGCCGGCCAGCGCCGACATCAGGTGTTCGACGGTCTGGATCTTGGCGTCGTTGCAGGTCAGGCCGGTGCACAGGGTCACTTCGGTGACCAGTTCGGCCTTGGCCGGCACTTCCACCACCGGGTCCAGGTCCACGCGACGGAACACGATCCCATGGTTGACCGGTGCCGGGCGCAGGGTCATGTAGACCTTGTCACCGCTGTGCAGGCCAACGCCGGTGGCGCGGATCGTGTTCTTGAGGGTGCGTTGCTGGATCATGGGGGATGGGCCGGAAGTGACACATTAGATTAACACGCGCCCTCCCCTACCCTGGCTGAAACGCCAGTGAAGGCTGCAGGCAGGACGCACCGGCACGCCGTGGGGACGCGCGTGAAGCAGGGCAGCCGGACCCATCCTGGCCCGGCGCCCGCGTTTTCAGGACATGGTGGCGCAACCCGGGGAGGACAAGCCCCGGGTGCCCCGCTTAGTCCGCCTGGCGGCGCAGGAACGCCGGGATGTCCAGGTAGTCGTTCGGCAGTTCCGCCGCCGCCGGGGCCGAAGCGGCCGGGGCCGAGGGAGCGGAGGCTGCCGCGGTATCGCTGCTGGCGCGACGCAGGCCCAGACCCATGCCGCCCACGGCCTTGGACACGGCGTCGCCGCCGTTGTCGAAGTCACCGAATTCCGGCTGGCCGGTGGTGGCATTGCGGACCAGCTTGATCGGCGCACGCTCGCCCGGACGCTGGGTCTTGCTGGCCGACACGCGGTTCAGGCCGGTAGCGACCACGGTCACGCGCACTTCGTCCTGCATGTCCGGATCCAGCACGGTACCGACCACCACGGTGGCGTCTTCGGAAGCGAAGCCATCGATGGTGCGGCCGATTTCGTCGAACTCGGCCATGGTGAAGTCGGCGCCGGCGGTGATGTTGACCAGGATGCCGTTGGCACCGGCCAGGTTCACATCGTCCAGCAGCGGGTTCTGGATCGCGGCTTCGGCGGCGGCCTGGGCGCGGTCATCGCCACGGGCGGTGCCGGTACCCATCATCGCCAGGCCCATTTCGGACATGACGGTGCGCACGTCGGCGAAGTCGACGTTGATCAGGCCCGGACGCACGATCAGGTCGGCGATGCCCTGCACGGCGCCCTGCAGCACGTCGTTGGCGGCACGGAAGGCCTGGATCATGGTCGCGTTGCGACCCAGCACGGTGATCAGCTTCTCGTTCGGGATGGTGATCAGCGAGTCGCAGTGCTGGCTCAGTTCCTCGATGCCCTTCAGCGCCACCTGCATGCGGCGACGGCCTTCGAACGGGAACGGCTTGGTGACCACGGCCACGGTCAGGATGCCCATTTCCTTGGCCAGCTGTGCCACCACCGGCGCAGCGCCGGTGCCGGTACCACCGCCCATGCCGGCGGTGATGAACACCATGTCCGCACCCTGCAGGGCGTCCATGATGCGCTCACGGTCTTCCAGCGCGGCCTGACGGCCGACTTCCGGGTTCGCGCCTGCGCCCAGGCCCTTGGTCACGTTGGTACCCAGCTGCAGCTGCAGCTTGGCACCGCAATTCTTGATGGCCTGCGAGTCGGTGTTGGCGGTGATGAATTCCACGCCGTCCACCGCCGAGTTGACCATGTGCGCCACGGCATTGCCGCCGCCGCCGCCCACGCCAACCACCTTGATCACCGCATTGGGTGCCATCTTTTCGATCAGTTCAAAATGCGCCATGTCCGTGTCCTCGTTGTATCCGCTTTGGCTGGCATGGGCATTCGGGCGTCCTGCCGTCCTGCTGCATGCCGACGTTGCGGCTGTGTGGGTTGTGTGTTGCCGGTGTTGCGTTGTGCTACGGGTACTGCGGGTGCTGCGCCCGGGCGATGCCCGGTGTTACGGGTTCCGCGTCAGAACTCGCCGCGGAACCAGGTCTTGAGTTTCTTGAACATGCTTCCAGCGCGCCCGGTCGGCAGCGACGGCCGCCGCGGGTGCTCGATCTGGCTGCCCATCAGCAGCAGGCCCACGCCGGTGGCATGCACCGGGTTGCCCACCACTTCGCCCAGGCCGGTGACGTGCTGCGGGATGCCCACGCGAACCGGCATCTGCAGCATTTCCTCGGCCAGTTCGACCACGCCTTCCATCTTCGAAGCGCCACCGGTCAGCACCATGCCGGCGCGTACCAGTTCCTCGAAGCCGGAGCGGCGCAGTTCGGCCTGCACCATCTCGAAGATTTCCTCGTAGCGGCCCTGCACGGCCTGCGCCAGCGAATGGCGCGGCATGCGGCGCGGCGGGCGGTCGCCCACCGACGGCACCTGGATGCTTTCCTCGGCGGTGGCCAGCTGGGCCAGGGCGCAGGCATAGCGCACCTTGATCTGCTCGGCTTCCGGGGTCGGCGTGCGCAGCATGTGCGCGATGTCATTGGTGACGTGGTCGCCGGCGATCGGCAGCGAAGCCGTGTGGCAGATCGCGCCCTGCACGAACACCGCGATATCGGTGGTGCCGGCGCCCATGTCGACCAGCACCACGCCCAGCTCGCGCTCGTCAGCGGTCAGCACCGCCACGCTGGAGGCCAGCGAGGACAGCACCAGGTCGTCCACCTGCAGGCCGCAGCGCTGGACGCACTTGCTGATGTTGGCCGCAGCCGACTGCGCGCACACCACCAGGTGGGCATGCACTTCCAGGCGCACGCCGGTCATGCCGACCGGGTTGCGGATGCCTTCCTGCGAATCGTCCAGGACGTACTCGCGCGGGATCGCGTGCAGGATCTTCTGGTCGGCCGGAATCGCCACGGCCTTGGCCGCATCGAGCACGCGATCCAGGTCGCCCCAGGTCACTTCGCCGTCGCGGATCGGCACGATGCCGGGCGAATTCTTGCACTGCACGTGGTTGCCGGAGATCGAGGCATACACCGAGCGGATCTCGCAGCCGGCCATCAGCTCGGCTTCTTCCACCGCGCGCTGGATCGACTGCACGGTCGATTCGATGTCCACCACCACGCCACGCTTGAGCCCGCGCGACTCGTGCGAGCCGATGCCGATCACTTCGATCGGGTTGCCCGGCGAGTACTCGCCCACCAGCGCCACCACCTTGGAGGTGCCGATGTCCAGCCCAACGATCAGCGATTTGTCACCCTTGCGATTCATGTCCTTTCCTGCGTCCTGCTGGCTGGGGTCGCCGGCGTTTTCGCCGGCGTGGCCGGGGTACCCCAGCTCAGCGTGAAACCATTGGTGTAACGGAGATCGGCGCGCTCGATCGGCGCGTCCTGACGGTTGAGCTGCGGCAGCACCTTGACGAAGCGCTGCATGCGCGAGCGCGCGTCGTCGCGGCCGACCACCACTTCGGTACCGTTGCTCAGCACCAGCGACCAGCTGCCGCGCGCATCCATCGTCACCCGGCGCACGTCGACGCCGGCCGGTGCGAACAATGCACGCGAGTCGCTGTACAGCTTCATCACTTCTTCGGTCTGGCTGTCGGGGCCGTCCAGTTCGGGCAGCGCCAGATCGGCCAGCTTCTTCGGCGTGGGGAACAACTTGCCCTGCTCGGAAACCAGGCGGTCGTTGCCCCAGCGCGCGAACGGCTTGTGCTCGACCAGGGTCACTTCCAGCACGTCCGGCCACTGCTTGCGCACCTGCGCGCTTTCCACCCACGGCAGCTGCTCCAGGGCGTCCTGCGCGTCCTGCAGCTTGACCGCGAAGAAGCCCGCATGCGCGTACGGCAGCAGCACCTGCTGCAACTGCTCGGCCGGCACCCGCTTGAACTCACCATGCACGCGCAGCTTCGCCAGCGGCCAGCGCTCGGCGCCGACCCAGCCATTGACCACGGCCACCACCGGCAGTGCAACCACCGACAGCGCCAACAGCCAGACGAAGATGCGCAGCACCGCGTTCATGCGTGCGAGGCCTCCAGGGTCTGTTCCAGCACGCGCCACACCAGCTCTTCGAAGCTGATGCCGGCCTGGCCTGCGGCCTTGGGCACCAGCGAATGGCTGGTCATGCCCGGCGCGGTATTCACTTCCAGCAGGAAGAAGCGACCGCTGCTGCGGTCACGCATCACGTCCACGCGGCCCCAGCCACGGCAGCCGGCGGCACGGAACGCGGCCAGCGCGATGCGGCGGATTTCCTCTTCGTCGTCACCATCCAGGCCTGGGCACAGGTACTGGGTGTCCTCGGCGATGTACTTGGCGTTGTAGTCGTACCACTGGCCCTTGGGCACGATGCGGATCGACGGCAGTGCGACATCGCCGAGGATGGCCACGGTCAGCTCGTCGCCCACCACCATCTGTTCCATCAGCAGCTGGCCGTCGTAGCGCGCGGCCAGCGCCACGGCTTCATCGAGGCCCGCGTCATCGGTGACCCGGCTGATACCCACGCTGGAGCCTTCATTGGCCGGCTTCACCACTACCGGCAGGCCCAGTTCGGCTGCCAGTGCATGCACCGTGGTCGCGTCCACCTTCCGGTACTGCGGGGTGGGCAGGCCCAGCGACAGCCACACCTGCTTGGTGCGGATCTTGTCCATGCTCAGCGCCGAGCCCAGCACGTTCGAGCCGGTGTACGGCACGCCGAAGGCGTCCATCAGGCCCTGCACGATGCCGTCCTCACCGCCACCGTTGTGGCCATGCAGGATGTTGAACACGCGATCGATGCCACCGGCGGCGAGCGCCTTGGCCAGCGCCGGAATGCCATCCACCGCGAACGCATCGACGCCGCGCGACTGCAGCGCTTCCAGTACGTTGCGGCCGGAGTCCAGCGACACCTCGCGTTCGCTGGAGCTGCCGCCGAGCAGCACGGCGACGCGGCCGAACACGGCCGGGTCGGTCACGCGCAGCGGCGGGAAGGTCAGCGCGCTCACGCCTCGCCCTCCCCCTTGAAGCCTTCCACCGCAATATGGGTGGCCACGGCACCGATGTCGCCGGCACCCATCATCAGCAGCAGGTCACCGTCCTGCAGCACGTCCGGCAGCACGCTGGCCAGCTCGGCGGCCTTGCCCACCACCACCGGCTCGCTGCGGCCACGCGCACGGATGGCGCGGGCCAACGCATGCGAATCGGCACCAGCAATCGGTTCCTCGCCGGCCGGGTAGACCTCGCTCAGCACCAGTGCATCGACGCTGGACAGCACCGCGGCGAACTTGTCGAACTGGTCGCGGGTACGGCTGTAGCGGTGCGGCTGGAAGGCCACCACCAGGCGCTTGTCGGCCCAGCCACCACGGGCGGCGGCAAACACCGCTTCCAGCTCGCTCGGGTGATGACCGTAGTCGTCGATGATGCGGACCTTGGCGCCGCTGGCGGTGGTCACTTCGCCCAGATCGTTGAAGCGACGGCCGACACCGGCGAAGCCTTCCAGTGCGCGCGCGATCGCGTCCGGTGCCACGCCCAGCTGCCAGCCCACCGCAGCGGCGGCCAGCGCGTTGAGTACGTTGTGCTTGCCCGGCAGCGCCAGCACCACTTCCTGGCTGGTGCCCTGCGGCAGGCGCAGGGTGAAGCGCATGCGCGAGCCTTCCTGCACCACGTTCTCGGCGCGCACGTCGGCCTGCGGGCTCATGCCGTAGCTCATCACGTGGCGCGGGGTCTTGGCAGCCAGAGCCGCGACTTCTGGATCGTCGATGCACAGCACCGCCAGGCCGTAGAACGGCAGGCGCTGCAGGAACTCGGCGAACGCCGCCTGCACGCGGGCAAAGTCGTTGCCGTAGTTCTCCAGGTGATCGGCGTCAATGTTGGTGATGATCGACATCAGCGGGTTCAGGCGCAGGAAGCTGCCATCGCTTTCGTCGGCCTCGGCCACCAGCCACTGTCCACCGCCCAGCTTGGCGTTGGCGCCGGCAGCCAGCAGCTGGCCACCGATCACGAACGTCGGGTCGAGCCCGCCTTCGCTCAGCACTGCAGCGGTGAGGCTGGTGGTGGTGGTCTTGCCATGGGTACCGGCCACAGCGATGCCGCGGCGGAAGCGCATCAGCTCGGCCAGCATCGCCGCACGCGGCATGATCGGAATACGCTGGCTGCGCGCTTCCATCAGTTCCGGGTTGTCTTCGCGGATGGCGCTGGAGACCACCACGCAGTCGGTGCCCAGCACGTTGGCTGCGGAGTGGCCGCGCATGATGCGCGCACCCAGGCTGGCCAGGCGACGGGTCGCCACGTTGTCGGCGTTGTCCGAGCCGGACACCTCATAGCCCAGCGTCAGCATCACTTCGGCGATACCGCTCATGCCGGTGCCGCCGATGCCGACGAAATGCACGCGCGGGAACGCGCGCACCAGGTCGTTGGTGTCGTGCAGGCGACGGATCATGCGCGGCCTCGCGCAGGGCAGGCGCGGTGGCATGCCTTCTTCATACAGCTTCCTCAAGAATGATATCGGCGATGCGCTCGGCGGCATCGACCTTGGCCAGGGCACGCGCGGCTTGCGCCATCTGCATGCGGCGGGCGGGATTTTCGGACAGATCGCGCAGCAGTGCGGCAATGCCGTCGGCCAGCGTTCCGTCCTGCTTCAGCAAAACCGCCGCGCCGCGTTCGACCAGGTACTCCGCATTGCGGGTCTGGTGATCGTCGACGGCAGCGGGGAAAGGCACCAGCACGCTGCCGACACCCACCGCACACAGCTCGGCCAGCGTCGAAGCGCCCGCACGGCACACCACCAGATCGGCCCAGGCAAAGGCCTCGGCCATGTCGGCGATGAACGGCGTGATTTCAGCCTGCACGCCGGCCTTGGCATATGCCTCGACCGCTTCGGCATGCAGCTTTTCGCCGCTCTGGTGGCGAACCTGCACCGGCACACTCGTGCCCAGCGCAGCAATCGCCTGCGGCACGCCGGTGTTGAGCGCACGCGCGCCCTGGCTGCCACCGACCACCAGCACGCGCAGCGGACCCTGGCGGTCAGCGAAACGCTGTTCCGGCGGTGCGATGGCGGCGATCTCCGCACGTACCGGGTTGCCGACGAACTCTTCGCCCTTGGCGAAGGTGCCCGGGAAGCCGGTCAGCAGCCGGCGCGCATAGCGCGACAGGATGCGATTGGTCATGCCGGGAGCGCGATTCTGTTCGTGCACCAGCAGCGGCAGGCCGTGCAGGCGTGTGGCCATGCCCCCCGGGCCGGACGCGAAACCACCGAAGGCGACCACCGCACGCGGCTGGCGCTTGCGGATGATCATGCCGGCGGCACGCAGCGCGCGCATCAGCCGCCACGGCGCGCCCAGCAGGGCCAGCTTGCCTTTGCCGCGCAGGCCGGTGATGGCCAGCGTGTCGATCGGAATGTCGTGCTGCGGCACCAGGCGGGTTTCCATCGCACCATCGGCGCCCATCCAGGTGACCGGTACGCCGCGCGCGCGCAGCACGCGGGCCACGGCCAGGCCGGGGAAGATGTGACCGCCGGTGCCACCGGCCAGGATCATCACCGGGCGCACGTTATCGGTGGCTGCGCTCATGACAGCCTCCCGAAGGTCGGTTCGATGCGCGACTGCAGGCGGCTGGTACCGCGTGCGGCGTTCGCTGCAGCGGCAGCCGTCGGCTCGGCGCTCATCGGCACGCTGGCCGCAGCCGGTGCGGCCGGCGCGTCCACGGGTGCATCGGCCACGGCCTCGTCGCCACCGCCGATGCGCACGGCCTGGCGACGCTCGGCGCGCTTGAGCTCATAGGAGACGCGCAACAGCAGGCCCATCGCCACGCAGGTCATCAGCACCGACGAACCGCCGGAGGAGATCAGCGGCAGGGTCAGACCCTTGGTCGGCAGGATACCCAGATTCACGCCGATCGAAACGAAGGTCTGCATGCTGATCCACAGGCCGATGCCGAAGGCGATGTAGCCGGAGAAGTGGCGCTTCATTTCCACGCAGCGCATGCCCAGCCAGAACGTGCGGCCGACCAGCAGCGCGTACAGGGCCACGATCACGCAGGTGCCGAGGAAGCCGAACTCCTCCGCGGTGACCGAGAAGATGAAGTCGGTATGTGCTTCCGGCAGGTAGTACAGCTTCTGCACCGAGTTGCCCAGGCCAACGCCGGTCCACTCGCCGCGGCCCACGGCCATCAGCGCGTTGGACAGCTGGTAGCCGTCGCCCTGCTGGTCGGCCCACGGGTCGAGGAAGGAGGTAATGCGGCGCATGCGGTACGGCTCGATGATCGCCAGCGCGCTCATGCCGACCAGGCCGATGATCACCGGCATCGACATGCGCGGCATGTTCACACCGCCCAGCACCAGCATGCCGGCGGTGATCGCCAGCAGCAGGGTCGAGGAACCGAAGTCCGGCTGCAGCAGCAGCAACAGCACCAGCGCACCGGCCACGCCCAGTGGCTTGAGCATCGCCGGCCAGGTCGCGTTGACCTCGTCGCGGAAGCGCACCAGGTAGCTGGACAGCCAGACGATATAGAGCACCTTCACCGCTTCCACCGTCTGGAACTTGGAGATGCCCAGATTGATCCAGCGGCGTGCGCCGTTGACCGTGCTGCCCAGGCCCGGTGCGAACACCGCCAGCAGCAGCACGAAGCAGCCCAGCAGCAGCATCTGGTTGTACTGCTCGATGGACTTCAGTTCAGTGCGGGCGGCTACGACCGCCAGCACGATACCCACCGCCAGGAAGATCAGGTGGCGGTTGAGGTAGTAGAACGGGCTGCTCATCAGAGCGATCGAGCTGGACGCCACCATCACCACGCCGATGCCCGTGAGCGCGATGATCGCGCCCAGCAGCCACTTGTCGTAGCTGCCTTCGATGGCCTCAAGGCGTGTTGCCTGGCGGGACAGGTCGTTCATCTCAGCGCACCTTCAACGTGGCCAGGCCGATCAGCACGAGCACGACCGAGATGATCCAGAAGCGCACGATCACGCGCGGCTCCGGCCAGCCCTTCAGTTCGAAGTGATGGTGGATCGGTGCCATGCGGAACACGCGCTTGCCGGTCAGCTTGAACGAGGCGACCTGGATCATCACCGACAGCGTTTCGATGACGAACACGCCGCCCATGATCACCAGCACCAGCTCCTGGCGGGTGATCACTGCGATCGTACCCAGCACCGCACCCAGCGCCAGCGCGCCGATGTCGCCCATGAACACCATGGCCGGATAGGTGTTGAACCACAGGAACCCCAGGCCCGCACCGGCGATGGCCGCGCAGATGATGACCAGCTCGCCGGCGCCCGGGATCTGCGGGATCTGCAGGTAGTTGGCAAACACCACGTTGCCCGAGGCGTAGGCGAACACGCCCAGTGCGCAGGCCACCAGCACGGTCGGCATGATCGCCAGGCCGTCCAGGCCGTCGGTGAGGTTCACCGCGTTGGAGAAGCCGACGATCCAGAAGTAGGCGATGGCCACGAATCCGATGCCGGCCAGCGGCAGCGCGATCGACTTGAACATCGGGATGTAGAAGGTCAGCGCCGCCGGCACGTCGGCCGTGTAGAACAGGAACAGGCCCGCGGCCAGGCCGAAGATCGACTGCAGCAGGTACTTCCAGCGCGACTTCAGGCCGTTCGGGTCGCGGCGGACGATCTTGATCCAGTCGTCATACCAGCCGATGGCGCCGAAGCACAGCATCACCGCCAGCACCAGCCACACGTAGCGGTTGCGCAGGTCGGCCCACATCAGCACCGACAGGGTGATGGTGAGCAGGATCAGCGAACCGCCCATGGTCGGCGTACCGGCCTTGGAGAAATGGGTCTGCGGACCGTCCTTGCGGATCGGCTGGCCGCCCTTGAACTGGGCAAGCTTGCGGATCATCGCCGGGCCGAGCCACAGCGACAGGAACAGGGCCGTCAGCGCGGCAAGGATGGCGCGGAACGTCTGGTAGTTGAACAGCCCGAACAGGCTCTCCAACTGCTGCAACCATCGAGCCAGTTCATACAACATGCGGGGATTCCTCTCCTTGCGCCAGCAGCGCTTTGACAATCGTGTCCATGGCGCTGCCACGGGAACCCTTGACCAGGCAGCGCACGCCGGCGTGCAGCTCGTCCTTCAGCGCCTGCGACAGCGCGTCATGGGTGGCGAAATGACGGCCGCCTTCACCGAAGGCGGTGGCGGCAGCGGCGCTGAGCGGGCCCAGCGCATACAGGCGCTTGAGGCCAGCAGCGCGCGCGCGGAGCCCTGCCTGCGCGTGCAGCGCTTCGGCGTCCGGACCCAGCTCGCGCATGTCGCCCAGCACCAGCCAACCCTCTTCCGGCGCGGCGGCCAGGGCGTCGATGGCCGCGGCCAGCGAACCGGGGTTGGCGTTGTAGCTGTCGTCCACCAGCACCGCGCCGTTGCGCAGCTGATGGGCGATCTGGCGGCCCGGTACCGGCTGTGCTTCGGCCAGGCCGGCCGCGATCAGCGCCAGATCGACACCGGCGGCCAGCGCCAGGCTGGCAGCGGCCAGCGCATTGCTGACGTTGTGGCGACCCGGCAGGCCCAGCACCACGCGGGCTTCGCCGCCCGGTGCGACCAGGGTGAACTGGCTGCCCTGCGCGCCGGCGCGGATGTCGCGCGCGGTGATGTCCGCGGTGTGCTCCAGGCCATAGCGCAGTACGCGGCAGCGCGGCGGGGTGCCGACGAAGTGCTGTTCGAACCAGCGGCCGTAGGCATCGTCGACGTTGATCACCGCCACGCCATCGGCCGGCAGCGCGGCATAGATCGCGCCCTTGGTCACTGCCACGCCGAGCAGGCTGCCCATGCGTTCCAGGTGCGCCGGGGCGATGTTGTTGACCAGCGCATAGCGCGGGCGGGCGATGTCGGTCAGGTAGGCGATGTCACCCGGCTTGCCCGCGCCCATCTCGTAGACAGCGTAGTCGGCATCTTCCGGGGCATCGATCACTGCCAGCGGCAGGCCGATCTCGTTGTTGCGGTTGCCCGGGTTGGCGTAGACCACCTTGTGCGCATGACGGGCCACCTGCTGCAGGATCGACAGCAGCAGGCTCTTCACGCTGGTCTTGCCGTTGCTGCCGGTGATCGCGAACACCTCGGTATCGCGGTCGCGCTGCATGCCGGTGGCGATCTTCGCCAGCGCCAGTTCGCTGTCGGCCACCAGCACCTGCGGCAGTTCGATCGGCAGCAGGCGCTCGACCAGCAGCGCGCTGGCACCGCGCGCCTGCGCGTCGGCGGCAAAGTCATGGCCATCGAAACGCTCGCCGCGCAGCGCCACATACAGGCTGCCCGGGCCGAGGCTGCGGGTGTCATTGCTGACCGCATCGATGGCCACGTCGTCGCCGTGGATCTCGCCGCCGGCCCAGTGTGCGATCAGCGAAAGCAGAGTGCGCTTCATGCGATGCCCTCCCCGGCCTGCGCGCTGAGCACACCGGCCTTGGCTGCCAACGCAGCGGCGGCCACTTCGGTGTCGTCGAAGTCATGGCGCACGCCATTCACCTCCTGGTACGGCTCGTGGCCCTTGCCAGCGATCAGGATGATGTCGCCGGCACCGGCACGCTTCACCGCCAGGCCGATCGCACGCGCGCGGCTGCGCTGCACGGTCACGGCATCGGCGTTCTGGAAGCCGGCCAGGATGTCGGCCACGATCACGTCGCCGTCTTCGCCACGCGGGTTGTCGTCGGTAACGATGACCTGGTTGGCCAGGCGCTCGGCGATCGCAGCCATCTGCGGGCGCTTGCCGGTATCACGCTCGCCACCGCAGCCGAACACGCAGAACAGCGTGCCCTGCAGGTGGCCGTGCAGGCTGTCCAGCGCCTGTTCCAGTGCGTCCGGGGTATGTGCGTAATCGACCACCACGGTCGGCAGGCCGTCTTCGCCGCCCAGGCGGTTCATGCGGCCACGGATCGGCTGCAGCGCCGACAACACCTCGGCAATGCGCGGCAGCGGCTGACCCTGCGCGTGCAGGGTGCCGGCCACGGCCAGCAGGTTGTCCACGTTGAAGCGGCCCAGCAGCGGCGACTGCACCGCCGCGCGCTGGCCGTCGATGACCAGTTCGAAGGCAATGCCACGGCCGTCCAGCTGCAGCGCCTCGGCGCGCACGCTGGCATCGGTGGCACCGCGCGAGCTCAGGCCGATCGGTTGCACGCCCGCCGGGAGGCCGGCGAACAGCTGGCGACCGAACGCGTCGTCAAGATTGATCACCGCGGCCTTCAGTCCCGGGCGATGGAACAGCCGTGCCTTGGCCGCGCCGTAGCTGGCCATGTCGCCGTGGTAGTCCAGATGATCGCGGGTGAGGTTGGTGAATACCGCCACGTCGTAGTGCACCGCATCCACGCGGCCCTGGTCCAGCGCATGCGAGCTGACTTCCATCGCCACCGCGCGCGCACCGGCATCACGCAGCTGCGCCAGCAACGCATGCATCTGCAGCACCAGCGGCGTAGTGAAGCCGGTCGGCTCAACTGCACCGTAAAGTCCGGCGCCCAACGTGCCGATACTGCCACTGGGCGTTCCGAGCAGGTGCCAGGCCTGGGCCAGCAGCTGCACGGTGGAGGTCTTGCCGTTGGTGCCGGTCACGCCCACCATCGCCATCGCCCGCGACGGTGCGCCATGGA
Organism: Stenotrophomonas sp. STK17_22; assembly: GCF_051983905.1. Classification (NCBI taxonomy): domain Bacteria; kingdom Pseudomonadati; phylum Pseudomonadota; class Gammaproteobacteria; order Lysobacterales; family Lysobacteraceae; genus Stenotrophomonas; species Stenotrophomonas sp. STK17_22. Next base: position 726,749 of record NZ_CP197010.1, on the reverse strand, counting down.
ACTGGTCGGCCATCGCACCCATGCGCGCGCGCAGGCCCGGCACCGCAATCGCATCGGCCGGTGCCGGCAGTTCGACCGGTGCCGGCGGTTCGAACAGGATGGCGCCAGCGCCGGCCGCACGGGCCTGCTCGACAAAGCCCAGGCCATGCGCGCCGAAACCGGCGATGGCGACGAAGGCATTGCCGGGGCGCACGGCGCGGCTGTCCAGCACCAGGCCGGTCAAAACGGGATCGTGGCCCGCCAGGGCCACATCCGGAAGCAACTGCGAAAGCAACATCGAAGGACTCATTGCGTGCCTCCCGTAGCGGGCGGCGTCTGGGCTTGCGCGCTGGGCAGCGCAGCGTCGAATTCAGCGGCGGCATCCACCGGCAGCGCGGCCTCGGCCGGCGGCGCGGGCAGGATCGAGGCCGAATGGCCGACCTTGCCGGACTGCTGTGCGGCCAGCCACGACTGCAGGTCGTCCAGCGGCACGTCCATCAGGCGCAGGGTGCCTTCCATCACGTTGTGGTAGACCGGCGCCGACACCAGGCCGCCATAGAACTTGCCGGCCTGCGGGTCGTTGATGACGATGACGGTGGCGAAGCGCGGATTGGTGGCCGGCACCACGCCAGCGAACAGCGCGTTGTAATGGCCGCGCTCGTAACCGCCGGGGCCGGCCTTGCGCGCGGTACCGGTCTTGCCGGCCACGCGGTAGCCCAGCACCGCCGCCTGCTTGGCGCCGCCCTGGGTGACCACGGTTTCCATCATCGCCACCACCTGCTTGGCGACGTTCTCGTCGATGATCTGCTGGCCTTCGTTGCGCTGGCCCTTGACGAAGGTCGGCGCGATCAACCTGCCACCATTGGCCAACGCCGAATAGGCAGTAGCGATCTGCAGAGGGGTGACGTTCAGGCCGTAGCCGTAGGACATGGTGGTCTTGGTGGTGCCTGACCAGCGCGCCGGGCGCAGCACGACGCCGCCGGATTCACCCGGGAAACCGCTGTGCGGCACCGAGCCGTAGCCGAAGCGGCGCACGCCGTCGTAGAACACCTGGTCCGGCATCTTTGCCGCGACCTTGGCCGCGCCCACGTTCGAACTGCGGGTGATCACGCCGGTCACGTTCAGCACGCCGTTGTTGCGCGGCACGTCGCGGATGGTGAAGCGGCCCAGGGTCATGTAACCCGGGTTGGTATCGATGATGGTGTCCTTGGTCACCGCACCGGCCTGCAGCGCAGTGGCAATGGTCAACGGCTTCATCGTCGAACCCGGCTCGACCAGGTCGGTCACTGCACGGTTACGGCGCGCATCGGGCAGCGCGCCGGTCAGCGAATTCGGGTTGTAGGTCGGCAGGTTGACCATGGCCAGGATCTCGCCGGTGGTCACGTCCATGATCACCATCGAACCGCCGGCCGCCTTGTTGGCCACCAGCGCGTTGCGCAGTTCCTTGAACGCCAGGTACTGGATGCGGCGGTCGATGCTGAGGGTCAGGTCCTTGCCCGGTTCGGCGGCGCGCAGCAGATCGCTTTCGACGGTCTCGCCCTTGCGGTTGCGGATCACCCGCTTGGCACCGGCCTTGCCGCGCAGCCATTCGTCGAACGCCAGCTCCAGGCCTTCCTGGCCGCGGTCGTCGATGTTGGTGAAGCCCAGCACGTGCGCCATCGCCTCACCCTGCGGGTAGAAGCGGCGGAACTCGCGCTGCGCGGCCACGCCCGGAATCTTCAGCGCGACCACCTTCTCTGCCTCGTCCGGATTGATCCGGCGGCGCAGGTACATGAATTCCTTGTCCGACTTCTGCGACAGGCGGCTGCTCAGCTCATCCACCGACATGCCGACCGCCTGAGCCAGCTCAGGAATCCGCTCGGGCGAACGCAGCAGGTCCTGCGGGTTGACCCAGATCGAAGCGACCGGGGTCGACACCGCCAGCGGCTCGCCGTTGCGGTCGGTGATCATGCCGCGCGAGGTCTTGATCGGCAGCTCGCGCAGGTAGCGGGCTTCGCCCTGGCGCTGGTAGAAATCGCTGTTGATGATCTGCACGTAGGCCGCGCGGCCGACCAGCGACACCGAGCACAGGCCGAGCGCCAGGGCAACCCAACGCAGGCGCTGGCGCAGGTTGAAGGCGTTGCGCGGGCGGTTGCGGCCGGTCTTGCTCATGGGCGCACCACCACGATGTCGGCGGCCTCGGGGAACTTCATGCCGAGCTTCTCGCGGGCGATGCGATCCACACGGTTGGCTTCGGCCAGGGTGGCCTGTTCCAGCTGCAGGCGGCCGAATTCCAGATTGATGTCATCGCGCTTGCGCTCAGCGCGCGACAGCTCGATGAACGTCTGCCGGTGACGGTGACGCACGAACACGACGCCGATCGCCGAGGCCACGGTCGAGGCCAACAGGATGATCAGCAGCAGCCGGCTCATGCATCGGCCTCCCGCTTCTGGGCCACGCGCAGCACGGCGCTGCGGGCACGCGGGTTGGCCGCCAGTTCTTCGTCGGTGGCCTTGATGGCGCCACCGATCAGATCCAGGGTCGGCACGAACACCTCCGCCTCGGGCAGGCGGCGGTTGGCCGGCGGCGCCTTGGCCAGGCGGTTCATGTACTGCTTGACGATTCGATCTTCCAGCGAGTGGAAGCTGATGATCGCCAGGCGGCCGCCGGGCTTGAGCCGTTCCACGGCCGCATCGAGCCCGGCTTCCAGATCGGCCAGCTCGCGGTTGATGTGGATGCGGATGGCCTGGAAGCTGCGCGTGGCCGGGTGGATCTTGTCCTTGCCGCGCGGCATCACCGAGGCGATCAGCTCAGCCAGTTCGGCGGTGCGGGAGAACGGCTGTTTCTCGCGGCGGGCCACGATGGCACGGGCGATACGGCGGCTCTGACGCTCTTCGCCGTAGGTCCACAGCACGTCGGCAATCTCGCGATCTTCGACGCGGTTGATCCACTGCGCGGCGCTTTCACCGCTGTCCGGGTCCATGCGCATGTCCAGCGGGCCGTCCTTGCCGAAGCTGAAGCCACGCTCGGCCACGTCCAGCTGCGGCGACGACACGCCCAGGTCGAACAGCACGCCGTCCAGGCCTTCAGCCGTCGCATCCCACTGCAGCAGCTGGGCGAAGCTGCCACGGAAGATGGACACGCGCGGGTCCGGCGCGAAATCGCGCTCGGCTACGGCGATGGCTTCCGGATCCTTGTCCATGACCAGCAGGCGCCCCTCGGGACCGAGCTGGGTGAGCACGCCACGTGCATGACCGCCACGACCGAACGTGCCATCCAGATAACGTCCGTTTTCGATCACCCTCAGGCCTTCAAGGACCTGGGTGTACAGGACCGGCAGGTGCACCGCCGGCGACTGCGACACCGGAAGGTGACCGGCCTGCGCTTCTGGGCGCATCCGGGCACCCCGGCTCACAACTTCAGGTCGAGCAACCCATCACCCAGATCCTCGTCAGACAATGTCTGCTGGATCAGGGCCCGATGCGCCTGCTCGCTCCACAATTCGAACTTGTCGCCCATACCGAGCAATACCGCCTTCTTCTCAATGCCCACCGCACCGCGGTGGCTGGCGGGGATGCTGATGCGACCGTTGCCGTCCAGCTCAAGATGGGCGGCCGAGCCGACCAGCTTCTGCTGCAACAGGCGCACGACGCGCTGGGTGTTGGGCTTGGACATCACGTCGTCGCGGACCCGCTCCCATTCCGACTCTGCATACAGCCACAGGCAGCCGGCTTCGAACGGGTTGTAGGTCAGCACGAGACGGTTGTTGCTGGCGCGCGCGACGAGGTCGCGGTAAGCGGTGGGAACCGCCATGCGCCCTTTATCGTCAACTGTGATGGCCGTCTCGCCCTGGAACACGACGCGTGCACCTATCCTTCGCCCGGTGAAACATTGAACCACGAAAACCCACAAAACACCCGGATTTCCCTCTGATGCCCACCTTAGCAGCGGCCGAAGGGTTGTCAACAACTTTTCAGCGGGGAAATCGCCAGCCACATCAATGGCTTGCAACAACCTTTAGAGAATTGTTCAAGGCTTATCCACAAGTTGCTGATCCGTCTCAATTTTTGAGATTGAACGGAAGTTCAGGGCTGTGGACAGCGCGTGAAACATCGGCCGCGCATTCATCCAAAACGGGCCGGAAGCGGCGCCAGACTGCGCAAACCGTGCACAATGAGGCCATGTGCCTGCTCGCTCTTGGCTGGATGCACCACCCGCGCTGGCGGCTGGTGATGACCGGCAACCGTGATGAGTTCCACGCCCGCCCGACGGCGGCGCTGGCCGCCTGGCAAGATGAGACCTCCGTCATCGGGGGGCGCGACCTGCGCTCCGGCGGCGGCTGGGCGGGCGTCGGTGCCGTAGGCCGGATGGCAGTGGTCACCAATGTGCGTGATCCGCTGGCCGCCCAGACCGGCCCTTCACGGGGCGCGCTGGTGGCCGACTTCCTGCGCGGCCGCGACCCGGCCGCCGTGCATATCGACCGGTTGGCAACGGTGGCCGGCGCCTACGCGCCGTTCAACCTGTTGCTGGCCGACGGCCACAGCCTGGAGTTCCTGGGCAACCACCCCGCCGAGCGGCAGAGCCTGGGCCCGGGCGTGCATGGCATGTCCAACGGTGCGCTGGACGCGCCCTGGCCGAAGACCCGGCGGCTGATGGCGGCCCTTGAAGCCTGGCTGCAGGAAGACCGGGTCAGATCCCTTTCGCAAAGCGAAAAGGATCTGACCCCGGACCTGACCCCGCTCTGGGCCGCCCTGGCCGACGAACATCGCCCCGCCGACAGCGACCTGCCCGACACCGGCATCGGCCTGGAACGCGAGCGCTGGCTGAGCCCCGCCTTCATCCGCGGCGACGACTACGGCACCCGCGCCAGCACCGTGCTGCTGATCGACGCCGACGGCCACGGCCAGATCCACGAGCGCCGCTTTGGCCCACAGGGCGCAGCCAACGGACAGAGTCACGTCATTTTCTGACCGGGTCGTGCCGGCCGCTGGCCGGAATCTCTCTCCAGCAGGGGTATTGCCTACCGTTGGCCGGAATCTCTTTCCAGCAGGGTAGTGCCGGCCGCTGGCCGGCAACCTCCGGATCTTCGGGCAGGCCACGCCGCTGCCGGCCAGCGGCCGGCACTACCCGTCACTGCGATCCAAGGCTGCCAACGTCATTCAGCTTCCGGACGCAGCGCCTTTCCGCCCGCGCCACAGGGCCTGCGTTGCCGCAGCCACCCCACTGTGCCCTTTTTGCGCTTGGCACTGTGTCTATAAATGCCGCCCGCAACCTCCCAAGGTGGTCATGCCCGGCACCATGCCGCGCGATCCACATCCACATGGAGGCCCCATGCGCCGCACCCTCATCCTGCTCGCCACCCATCTGCTCACTCTCGGCCTCGGCTTCGGCCTGGGCGTCTACTTCCTGCCGATCCTGATCGCTCCTGATGATCCGCCCGCAGCACAGGTGCAGGCCGCCATGAACGACGCCACCCATCACACCACGTTCCGCCGCGACCTCAAGGGCAGCGACGCGGTGCACTGGGCGGAAGGCAAGGTCAGCGTCAGCGCACGCCAGGTGGCCTTCGACGGGAAGATGGGACCGGGACCGGACTACAAGGTCTACCTGGTCCGCGATTTCGTCGACAACAAAGCGGACTTCCTGAAGATCAAGGCGCAGGCCCGGCGCATCGGCGAGGTGAAGACCTTCAACCGTTTCCTGGTCGATGTACCCGATGACGTCAACGTCGACGACTACACCACGGTGGTGGTGTGGTGCGAGCGCTTCTCGCAGTTCATTTCCGCAGGGCAGTACCGTACGCCGGGCTGACGAACGCGCGACGTCGAGGTAGTGCCGGCCGCTGGCCGGCACTCTGTCCGCCCTGCAGGCATCGTGAAGCTGCCGGCCAGCGGCCGGCACTACCGATGCGCGGTTCACGCATATGGAAGAAAGAGGCGGAGCCGGCCGATAAGCCGGGTTCTGTCGTGGACAGTCATTCCTCTAGGCGTTACGTCACCGCAACGCTCAAGCAACCTACCCGGATCCAACGCGGGCCGCGCCAAAGGATCCCTATTTGGTCTTGCTCCAGGTGGGGTTTGCCGTGCCGGTCTGTTGCCAGACTCGCGGTGCGCTCTTACCGCACCATTTCACCCTTACCGGCCTTCCGAAGAAGACGTAGGCGGTATCTTTCTGTTGCACTTTCCGTCGGCTTGCGCCGCCCAGGCGTTACCTGGCACCTTGCCCTATGGAGCCCGGACTTTCCTCGGCATCCCCGAAGGGATGACGCGACTGTCTGGCCGGCTCCGCCAACGCACATTCTAGCCTACGAACGCCCTTCCTGCCGTGCTGATCGCGGCATCCGGTTCATCCATCCACGCATGGCGTGGATCTACCGATTCCGCTGCTCTGGTGGGTGCGGATTCCGCTCTGGTGGGTGCGGACCTTGGTCCGCACCATTTACTCGTCACTCGCCGCAGCCAACGATGTTCCTTTTTGTCGGTCGATATTCAAAACACCCGACGTTATGGAACAATGCCGTCATGGGAAACGCCGAGGCCAAGGCACGAAAGCTATTGCGACGCGCAGGCACCCTGCGCGCCCGCGAACTGGTGACTGCCGGGATCGCCCGCGCCCAACTGACCCGCCTGGTCGAGGCAGGCGCACTCATCCGGCTGTCCCGTGGCGTCTACGCGTTGGCGGAAAGAAAGAGCGACGACACCGATGATGGACTGCGGATCATTGCAGAACGCCTGCCACACCCCCGTCTATGCCTGTTGAGTGCCCTGCGCCTGCATGGCCTGACCACTCAGGCACCATTCGAACGCTGGGTCTCCATCGGCAACAGCGACCGCGTTCCGCGGATCGACTGGCCGCCCCTCCGTGTGGTCCGCATGTCGGCAACGACCCTCAATGCGGGGCTGGAAGAACGTCGCGTAGGCGGACGTCTCATATACGTCAGCAACGTAGCCAAAACCGTCGTCGATTGCTTCAAGTTCCGCAATCTCGTAGGGCTTGATGTCGCACTTGAAGCCCTGCGTGACGCGCTTCACAGCCGTGCAACCACGCCGGATGCGTTGATGGAGTATGCGCGGATCTGCCGCGTTGCCAGACTGATGAGACCGTACCTCGATGCCCTGGCTTGATCCCCTCTCCAACACCTCCCCACCGCGTTGCTTCCATCCGGCAACGGCTGCTCGATCTCGCACGCAAGCAGGGTGAGGACTTTCAGTTCGTGCTGGACAGGTTCGCCGTTGAGCGCCTGCTCTACCGGCTCTCCGCTTCTCGATACCGCAACCAGTTCCTGCTGAAGGGTGCCATGCTGTTCGCAGTGTGGTTCGACGCGCCGCACCGCCCTACACGGGATGCCGATTTCCTGGGATCCGGCAGCGCTGAGCCCGATCGCCTGCTACATATCGCACTTTCGCTCTGTGGAATGCCCGGGGACGACGGCCTGCGCTTCGATCCAGGCAGCATCGTCATCGAGGCCATACGTGAAGAAGCCACGTACGAGGGGCTGCGCATGCGCCTGATCGCACATCTGGGCCGGGCACGCTGCCATGTGCAGTGGGACGTCGGGTTTGGCGACGCGGTGATCACCCCGCCGCCGGAAATCACCTATCCGGTGATTCTGGAAGGATTCCCTCCAGCCTGCCTGCGCGTCTATCCACGCGAAACCGTGTTTGCCGAAAAGCTCGAGGCTATAGCGGCACTGGGCATCGCTAACAGCAGGATGAAGGACTTCTTCGACTTGCTGGCACTGATCCGCGAAGACGCCATGGATCGCCCGCACCTTGTTGCGGCCATTGGCGCGACGTTTGATCGACGAAGGACCCCGGCGCCAACGCCCCTGCCCTACGGACTGACTCAGTCATTCGCCGCAGATACCCAGAAGCAGACCCAGTGGCGCGCCTTCCTGCGCAGGAATCGCCTGATCGCGCCGGACCTCTCTTCGGTGATTGCCGAGATTGCCAACTATCTGGACACCCTCGACACACCCGTACAGTCCTGACGTCGCAAGGCCTGGCGCTATCGGTCCGCCCGGGTGGGTGCAGACCCCGGCGCGGCCCGTTCATCCACGCATGGCGTGGATCTACCGATTCCGCTGCTCTGGTGGGTGCGGATTCCGCTCTGGTGGGTGCGGACCTTGGTCCGCACGATCCATCAACTCCCGTACAACGCCTTGCGCGGTGCGCCGGTCAGCTCGGCAGCCAGCTTGGCGGCGGTCGACGGCGGCAGATGCTCGCTCAATTTGGCGTAGACACGGCGGCCATGCGCCAGCTGCGCTTCCTCATCGTCGCCAGCACCCTGCACCATCACCACGAACTCGCCCTTGCGCTGGTTCTCGTCAGCTTCCACCTTCGCCAGCAGGCCGGCCAGGTCACCATCAAGCACGGTCTCGAACAGCTTGGTCAGCTCGCGGGCCAACACCGCCGGGCGCTCACCGCCGAAGATCGCCGCCATGTCGGCCAGCGATTCGGCGATGCGGTGCGAGGATTCGTAGAACACCATGGTGCGTACTTCACCGGCCAGCGCCTGCAGGCGGTCGCGGCGGCCGCTGGCCTTGGCCGGCAGGAAACCCTCGAAACTGAAACGGTCGCTGGGCAGGCCGGCCACGCTCAGCGCAGCGATGGCGGCACAGGCGCCGGGAATCGGGCTGACCTTGATGCCCGCCGCGCGCGCAGCACGCACCAGGCGGAAACCGGGGTCACTGACCAGCGGGGTGCCGGCATCACTGACCAGCGCCAGCGATTCACCGGCCTGCAGGCGCGAGACCAGGCGCTGGGCCAGGGCCTCTTCATTGTGTTCGTGCAGGGCCACCAACGGCTGCTGGATGCCGAAATGGGACAGCAGCTGGCCACTGCGGCGGGTGTCTTCAGCACAGATGGCCGCCACCGACCGCAGCACCTCCTGCGCGCGCGGGCTCAGATCGGCCAGGTTGCCGATCGGGGTGGCGACGACGTACAGGGTTGGCACACTCATTTCAGCGGTACTCACGGGGCAAGGGTAGAATCGTAGCGTGTACCCGGCCAAGGCCGCTGCCCTCATCGCATGGACCCGATCATGAACAAGCCCGCCGCACGGATCTCCGCCCTGTCGCTGTCGCTGATGCTGCTGGCCGGTTGCGCCACCACCAGCCTGACCAGCACGCCCGATTCGCCGGCCCAGAGCCAGGCGCTGGCGCTGATCGAACAGGGCAAGCCCCGCGACGCCGCGCTGCAGCTGGAAGGCCTGGCCGCCACCCTGCGCGGCGGCGCTCGCAGCAATGCGCTGGCCGACGCGGCCTGGGCCTGGCACCTGGCCGGTGACAGTGCGCGCGCGCGCAGCCTGCTGGGCCAGCTCACCGCCCGCCAGCTGTCCGGCGCCAGCCTGCAGCGCTACCAGCTGACCGGCGCCGAGCTGGCACTGGCCGACAAGCAGCCGGCGCAGGCCCTGGCCCTGCTGAAGGACCACGGCGACAACGTGCTGCCGGCGCTGCGTACGCGCTGGTATCTGGCCCGCGCCAACGCGCTGCAGGGCACCGGCGATGCCTTCGGCGCCGCCACCGAACGTGCACGCGCCCATGCCAGCCTGACCGGCAGTGCGCGCAGCGAGAACCAGGCCGCCATCTCCGGCCTGCTCGGTACCCTCGACGACGCCACTTTGCGCAGCCGTGCCGCTGCCCTGCCGGCCAACGATCCTCTGTACAACTTCGCCGGCCGTGCGCTGATCGCGCGCGGCCTGCCGCTGCCGCGCCCGTTCGACCGCGATGGCGCGGCCCAGTTTGATACCAGCAAGCGTCCGCCGGCGATGAGCGACGGCTACCGACCGCCGGCCAAGCTGGCCGTGCTGCTGCCGCTCAGCGGCCGCCTGGCCACCGCCGCGCAGCCGGTGCGCGACGGCCTGTTGAGCGCCTACTACGGTGAAAGCCGTCGCCGCCCGGACATCAATTTCTTCGACACCGCTGGCACCCCGGCTGGTGCCCTCGCCGCCTACGACAAGGCCGTCGCCTCCGGTGCCGACTTCGTGGTCGGCCCGCTGGGCCGCGACGGAGTGGACGCCGTGTACGGCCGCCAGCAGCTACAGGTACCGGTGCTGGCCCTGAACCGCGGCAAGGATGCACCGCCGGCCGGCAGCGCTGGTTTCTCGCTGGCACCGGAAGACGACGGCATCGTCGCCGCCGAGTACCTGCGTGGCCGCGAGCGCAACCGCGCGCTGGTGATCAGCAGCAACGACGACACCGGCCGCCGTTCCGCCGCCGCCTTTGCCCAGCGCTTCGCACAGCGCGGCGGCCAGGTGGTGGCCACGGTCAATGTCAGCGAAGCCGTCGGCGATGTCGGCGCGCAGGTGCGCAATGCCGGTCAGGTCGATGCCGTGTTCCTCGCCGTGCGCGCCCCGCAGGCCCGACTGCTGGCGCCGCAGCTTGCGCTGGCCGGTGCCGGTGGCGCGACCCGCGTCGGCACCTCGCAGCTGACCGTCGGCAGCGGCAAGGTGGAAGAAGACGTGGCGCTGGACGGCATCGTCTACCCGAACGAAGCCTGGAATGTGCGCAGCGTGTCCGGCCTGCCGTCGGCCAGCCAGGTGGCCAGCGCGCTGCCCAGCGCTCGCGGCGCCGCTGGCCGCCTGTTCGCTTTCGGTGCCGATGCCTGGAAGATCACCGCCTATCTGGACAAGCTGTCCAACGAGGGCGGCCTGGACGGTGCCACCGGCACCCTGTTCCTGGACAGCAACGGCAACATCCTGCGCCAGCCGGCATGGTCCACCTTCAATGGCGGCCGGCCGATGCCGATCGTCGGTGGTCGCTGAGCGCAGCCAACGTGGCTCGGCGGTGGAAGCCGCCGCCGAGCAGCACCTGCAACAGGCCGGGCTGCTGCCGCGTGCGCGCAACGTGCGTTATCGCGGCGGTGAACTGGACCTGGTGATGGATGACGCCGGTACCGTGGTGTTCGTGGAAGTGCGCTATCGCGCGCGCTCCGATTTCGGTGGCGGCGCCGCTTCGGTGGATGCGCGCAAATGCCGGCGCCTGGCGCATGCCGCGCAGCTGTACCTGCAGGACAACCCGGCACTGGCCAATGCGCCCTGCCGTTTCGATGTGGTTGAAGCCAGTGGTGAACCGCCGCAGCTGCGGTGGCTGCGTGATGCGTTCCGGCTGGATGACTGCTGATGGTTAACGTCCGCTCTGGTAGAGGCCGAACTTGGTCGGCGCCTCTGTGCCAACCATGGTTGGCACCTACCAGAGCGCAGCCTGGCCGGCACGACCACGGTGCGTGACTGATGCCTTCGATCATCACCCATGCCGCTGTGCCGTTGGCGCTCTGGTGCGCCGCTGACCGTGGCCGCATCCCACCGCGCCTGCTGGCGGCCGGTGTGATCGCTGCGATGCTGCCCGATGCCGACGTGCTGGCCTTTGCACTGCATATTCCCTACGCCGATGCGTTCGGACATCGTGGTGCCAGCCATTCGTTGCTGTTTGCGTTCGTGCTGGCGGCGTTGGCCGCGGTGTTGGCGTTCTTCGGTAGCCGCCGGCCTTGGTCGGCGCCCCGCAACTCCGGTAGTCGCCGACCTTGGTCGGCGCTTCGGTGCCAACCAAGGTTGGCACCTACCGAAGAGGCAATGGCACGCTCTGGTAGTGGCCGACCTTGGTCGGCGGTTTCGTGCCAACCAAGGTTGGCACCTGCCAAGGCAGGGCCAACGATGGCATCGACCCTACAAGCGGCGGTGTTCGTCTTCGTCTGCGCCGCCAGCCACCCGCTGCTGGATGCGATGACCTCCGGCGGCCTCGGTGTCGCCCTGGCCTGGCCATGGAGTGAGCAGCGCTTCTTCGCGCCGTGGCGACCCATCCGCGTTTCTCCGTTCGCGCCACAGTTCTTCAGCGCGCGTGGCCTCGCCACCGTAATGTCGGAACTGCGCTGGGTGTGGCTGCCACTAGCCGGCGCCGTTGTTGCCTGGAAACTGATCCAACCCGCTCCCGTTGCCCCACGAGATCCGTCATGAGTCCTGCCCTGCCTGCTGCCCTGGTTGCCGAACTGTCCGCCCTGCTGGGCGCGGAGGGCTGGCGCATGGATGACGGCGCGCTGGAGGCGAACGCGCAGGACAACTCATGGCGTCACCAGCGCCCGGCGGCGGTGGCGCTGCCAGCCGACATCGAACAGGTGCAGGCTTTGGTGCGGGCCTGCCGTGCGCATGGCGTGGCCCTGGTCGCACGTGGCGCTGGTACCGGCACCACCGGCGCGGCGGTGCCGCTGCCCGGCAGTATCGTGCTGTCGTTCACCCGCATGGACCGCATCGTCGAGATCCGCGCCGGTGACCGTTGCGCGGTGGTGCAACCGGGCGTACTCAACGGCGCCCTGCAGCAGGCGCTGGCCCCGCATGGCCTGTTCTGGGCGCCGGATCCATCCAGCGCCGAGATCTGCAGCATCGGCGGCAACCTGGCCTGCAACGCCGGTGGCCCGCGCGCGGTGAAGTACGGCACCAGCCGCGACAACGTGCTGGGCCTGGTTGCCGTTACCGGCACCGGCGACGTGATCCGCTGCGGCGGTGCCTACACCAAGGACGCCACCGGCTATGACCTCACGCATCTGCTGGTAGGCAGCGAAGGCACGCTGGCATTGATCGTGGAAGCCACGCTGAAACTGACCCCGCTGCCGGTCAGCCAGGCCGGCCTGCGCGTGCTGTACCGCGATGCCGATGCCGCCGCGGCCGCCGTATCGCGATTGATGTCGCAACCGGTGGTGCCCACGCGCCTGGAATTCATGGACGCACGCAGCCTGGAGCTGCTGCGGCTGAATGGTGCCGACGTGCCGGAGGCCGGTGCGATGCTGCTGGTCGAAGCCGATGGTGACCACGACACCCTGCCCTACCTGCTGCAGGCACTGGCCAGCGCTGCCGAAGGCGACGGCATGATCGAGCTGGACGTCGCGATGGAAGGCCGCGCGCGTGACCAGCTATGGGCCGCACGCAAGGCGCTGTCGCCGGCGCTGCGCAGCGTTGCCCCGGGCAAGATCAACGAAGACGTGGTGGTACCGGTATCGCGCATTCCGGAACTGGTGGCCGGCGTGCAGGCATTGGCACGCGACTACGCGCTGACCATCGTCACCTTTGGCCATGCCGGCAACGGCAACCTGCACGTCAACATCCTGTACCACCCGGACGATGCCGACGAGAACGCGCGCGCCCATGCCGCGCTGCCAAAGATCTTCGAGCTGACGCTGGCGTTGGGCGGCACGCTGTCGGGAGAACACGGCATTGGCCTGGCCAAGCGAGATTTCATGGCGAAGGCCTTCACCGCAGAAACGCTGACGACGATGCGAGCGATCAAGGCCGCGCTGGACCCGGACGGCATCCTCAACCCCGGCAAGGTGCTGCCGCCGGTGTAGTGCCACTGCCAATGTGTTGACGACGACCCGCAGGAGCCCTCCCCAGCTGGAGGCGTCGCACTGTACCCGCTACGGACCTTCACGCTGCCAGCCGTCAACTGAAGCTCCATCCGGTGTCCAGTGTGCTTTGCAACTTGTTGCATGGGAAAACTGCTCCTTTGCCAGGAACATATCGCCAACAGCACCACACAGCTCTGACCCACACCCGTCGTGAGCGCCAGCTGCCTGGTCCAGCGAGCCTGCAGTGACAGCACCATCGGCATCTCTGTGAGCCGTTGGCAACCGCCGAACGGGTTGGGTCGAAGCAACAGCGCCCACGCCCTGCGAACAAGGATGCCGAGATGTACAAGCCTCTCTATCCCCATGTCATCACCACTCTTGGCGAAGCCGCTGCGCGCCTGCCACATGACCTCGCGCCGATCCTGGAGCAGGCCCTGGCCGCGGTCAACGATGCGCGGTCGCTGGCAACGGTCACGTGTGAGTCCTGCCTGCAGCAGCGTCGCGGCAGGCAGCCGCAGGCTGACTGAGTACTGGATGTGCAGTTGCAGGCAGCTTAGCGACATCTGCAGAGCCGAGCCCATGCTCGGCTGCCATGGGGCACATCGCGATGAAAGCCGCGCTTCGCGCGTGAGCCGAGCGTAGGCTCGGCTCTGCAGCGTCGATGTCATCCAGCAACCGCGCACCGATACGGCAGCACCCGGTCATGCCCGGCGGTTTCAGTCGCGTGGCAGCGCCGGGCCATGCCCGGCGTCATCAATCAGACGAAGTGCTGGTATCCGCCGTCGGCGGCTTCGCCATCCACGTGCACGCCCTGCCCTTCGGCAATGCGACCGATGCGGGTGAGCGGCACGTCCAGCGATTCGGCCAGGTAGTGCAGCGCGTCGCGCTGGTCGGCGGCGGCGGTGAAGCACAGTTCGTAGTCGTCGCCACCGCGCAGAGCGCAGTCGCGCGCGCCATCGCGGCCGAGCAGCTCACGCAGCGCGTGGGAGATCGGCAACGAATCGGCATCGACATGTGCGGCCACGTTGCTGCGCGTGGTGATGTGACCCAGATCGGCCAGCAGGCCATCGGACACATCCACCGCCGCGTGTGCGAACGCACGCAGGCGCAGGCCCAGGGTCACACGCGGAGTCGGCCGCAGCAGACGCAGGCGCAGGCTTTCGTAGTCGGCCAGCAGCGTGGCGGTGGCGATGCTCAGCGCAGCTTGCTGCCACAGGCGCAGCGCACCGGCGGCATCGCCGAGCGTGCCGCTCACCCAGATGTCATCGCCCACCTGCGCGCGGTCGCGACGCAGCGCCTGGCCACGTCCCACCTGGCCCATCGCGGTCACCGACAGCGACAACGGACCACGCGTGGTGTCACCGCCGATCAACGCGATGTCGTGCTGATCGGCCAGGGCGAAAAAGCCATCGGCGAACGCATCGATCCAGTCTTCGGAGGCTTCCGGCAGCGACAACGCCAGCGTGCACCACGCCGGGCGCGCGCCCATCGCGGCCAGGTCCGACAGGTTGACCGCCAGGGTCTTCCAGCCGATATCGAAGGCCGGGGTTTCCACCGGGAAGTGCACGCCGCTGTTGAGCGTGTCGGCAGTGACCACCAGTTGCTCATTGGCACGCGGCTGCAGCAGCGCAGCGTCGTCGCCGATGCCGAGCAGGATGTCGTCGCGCTCGAGGGTACGGGCGCGGATGCGGTCAATGAGGGCGAATTCGGCCAGGGACATGGGGCGTTCCCGCTGTTGTACGTGCCGCGCGGTGCGCGGTGGGCGGTAGTGCCGGCCGCTGGCCGGCAACCTCAGGATCCCTGCAGCTGCCGGCCAGCGGCCGGCACTACCACAGGTGGGTCAGTGACCCGATTCGACCTTGCGCCATTCCACGGCGGCACGATCCAGCACGCCGTTGACGTAGGTATGGCCATGCTCGGAACCGAAGCGCTTGGCCGATTCGATGGCTTCGTTGATCACCACGCGGTACGGCACGTCCAAGCGGTAGCGCAGCTCGTACGCCGCCAGGCGCAGCACCGCGCGTTCGATCGCGTCCACTTCTTCGATGCCACGGTCCAGGTACGGGCCGAGCGCTTCGTCGATGTCGCGGCGGTTGTCGAGCACGCCGTGCAGCAGTGCTTCGAAGTACGCCAGGTCGGCGATTTCGCGGGCCTGCTCGTGGGCGAACTGGGCGATCAGCGACTGGGCGTTGCCGCCGGAGATCTGCCAGGCGTAGACGGCCTGCACAGCACGACGGCGCGCGCGCGAGCGCAGCACCGGATCGACGCCATCACGGCGGACGGGTTTACCGGAGGGCTTGCCCTGGGTGTTCTTGTTCATGGCAGCTGCTCCAGAAGATTGACCATTTCCAATGCGGCGAGTGCGACTTCCTCGCCCTTGTTGCCGTGGCTGCCGCCTGCGCGGGCCTCGGCGTCTTCAACGCGTTCCACCGCCAGCACGCCGTTCAGCACCGGCACGCCGAAGTCCAGCTGCACGCGCATCAGGCCTTCGGCGCAGCGATCGGCCACGTGCTCGTAGTGGCGGGTATCGCCACGGATCACGCAGCCCAGGGTAAGGATGGCGGCGTGTTCGTGGGCGGCGGCCAGGCGCGCGGCCACCAGCGGCAGTTCCCAGGCACCCGGCACGCGGATCACGTCGATGTTGGCTTCGGTGATGCCGTTGCCAGCCAGGCTCTGGCGGGCGCCAGCGACCAGCGTGTCGGTGATGCGGGCGTTCCAGCGGCTGGCCAGGATGGCGAAGCGCGCCGATTCGGGAGTGCGAAGATCGCCTTCGAAGTGGCTCATATGCGGCTTGGGGGACTCGATAAGGGGGTAATTCTAGCGTGGATGGGCCCCGGCCGTGGCCGATGGGGGCCCGGGGCGTGCCGACCAACGGTCGCCACCCACCGGTAGTGCCGGCCGCTGGCCGGCAATCACGGGGACTGCGGTTGCCGGCCAGCGGCCGGCACTACCCATTACAGGGTCACCGTCTCCACCACTTCCAGGCCGTAGCCGGCCAGGCCGATCTGGCGGCGCGGGGTGCCCAGTACGCGCAGCTTGCCCAGGCCCAGGTCGGACAGGATCTGTGCGCCAGCACCATTGCGGCGCCACTGGCTCACGTCCTTGTCCTTGCCCGGTACCACCGGCGCCGGCTGCTGCCGCAGGCGGGCCAGCAGGGCCTCGCCGTCGCGCGGGGCCGACAGCACCACCATCACGCCGGCGCCTTCGGCATCGATCGCGCGCAGGGCATCGGTGGCAGCCACGCCGAAGTCATCACGGCGCCAGTGCAGCAGGTCGGCCAGCGGGTTTTCCACCTGCACGCGCACCAGGGTCGGCGTTTCGGCATCCGGGGTGCCGCGCACCAGGGCGAAATGCACGTCGTGGGCGATGCGATCGCGGTAGGTGACCAGCTTGAACGGGCCGAACTCGGTCTCGATCTCGCGCTCGTCCACACGCTCGACGGTCTTTTCGGTGGCCAGGCGGTAGGCGATCAGGTCGGCGATGGAGCCCATCTTCAGACCGTGCTCGCGGGCGAACACTTCCAGTTCCGGGCGGCGTGCCATGCTGCCATCCGGGTTCAGGATCTCCACCAGCACGCCGGCCGGTTCCAGCCCGGCCAGCATGGCCATGTCCACGGCCGCCTCGGTGTGGCCGGCGCGGGTCAGCACGCCGCCCGGCTGAGCGATCAGCGGGAAGATGTGGCCCGGCTGGTGCAGGTCCGACGGCTTGGCGTTGGGCTTCACCGCGGTACGGATGGTGTGCGCGCGGTCATGCGCCGAGATGCCGGTGGTGACGCCCTCGGCGGCCTCGATGCTGACCGTGAAATTGGTCTGGAACTGCGCGGTATTGGCCTGCACCATCGGCGCCAGGCCGAGATCGGCGGCGCGGGTGCGGTTCAGCGGCAGGCACACCAGGCCACGGCCATGGGTGACCATGAAGTTGATGTCGCTGGCCTTGACCAGCTCGGCGGCCATGATCAGGTCGCCTTCGTTCTCGCGGTCTTCGTCATCGACGATGACGACCATGCGGCCCAGGCGGATGTCTTCCAGGATTTCCGGAATCGGGGCGAAATTCATGCTGCATCTCCATGCGGGTGCTGGCCGTTGGCCGGCACGCTGATCAGGCGTTCGACGTAGCGGGCGACCAGATCGATTTCAAGATTGACCGCGCTGCCCACGCCTGCGGCGGAGAAGGCGGTGTTGGCCACCGTGTGCGGGATCAGGGCGACTTCAAAACCTTCATCGTCCACTTCGTTGACGGTGAGGCTGACGCCGTCCACGCAGATCGAGCCCTTCTTGGCGATGTAGCGGCGCAGCGAGGCCGGCGCTGCGAAACGCCAACGCTGGGCACGCGCGTCTTCGTGGATGGACAGCACCCGGCCGAGGCCGTCGACGTGGCCGCTGACCAGATGGCCGCCGAGGCGGTCGGTCGGGCGCATGGCGCGTTCCAGGTTGATGACCGCACCCTCGCCCAGCTGGCCCAGCGTGGTCAGGCCCAGGGTCTCGGTGGAGGCATCGGCCTGGAAGCTGCTGGCGTCGAATGCGATGACGGTGAGGCAGACGCCGTTGATGGCAATGCTCTCGCCCATCTGCACGTTGTCGAACGGCAGAGTCCCGACATTGAAGGTGAAGCGGACATCGCCGCCGATGGATTCGCGTGCGGCCAGACGGCCGACGCCTTCGATGATTCCAGTAAACAAGTAACGTTCTCCGCGAAAAGTGAGCGAAAAACGCCGCAAGGCAAACAGGCGCACGCAGGGCATGAGCCCTGTGGCACCGTCTTCTTTCATCCGGACTATGACCGTCGGCTCCGGCATTGGACCGGATCTGCTGACCCCCGGCCGTGGGCCGGGGCGCTCGCGGGCTCGTGCTTGCGCACCTACCGCCGGTGGGGAATTGCACCCCGCCCTGAAGACGTTTGTGTACCGGCGAACCGGCGTGGCTAGTGTACCAGCCCGTGCTGAACGGGGTCGGATGCCACAGCTGTGACGGCCGTCGCTCGCAATTTGTAAAACTTTCATTAAAATTCTGCCCCGGACGACATGAGGTCGCCACGGGCAGCCCGCTGGGCATGCCCGCCAAAGGACTGAAATTCACAGGAATTCCCATGCGCAAGATGCTGATCGTGGCCGCCCTGCTGGCCGCCGCCCCGCTCTCGGCTTCGGCCGACGCCCTGAGCTACACCTACGTTGAAGGCGGTTGGACGCAGGTCAAGGTTGACGACAACGCACTGGACGACCCGAAGGTCGACGGCGGCTACCTGCGTGGCTCCGTGGCCATCGCCGAACAGGTCTACGTGTTCGGTGGCTGGTCGCGCACCAGCAAGACCTATCACTACAGCGACGGTTCGCTGAAGGTTGAACTGAATCAGCCGGAGCTGGGCATCGGCTACCACATGCCGTGGACCGACCGCGTCGACTTCACCGCCGACATCGCCTGGGTGCGCCAGAACGCCGAGCTGACCGATCGTTATGACGGCTACAGCGACCGCTACAAGGACCACACCAACCTGGCCCGCGCCACCATGGGCATCCGCGGCAAGCCGTCGCGCATGACCGAAGCCTGGGCCAAGGCCGGTTACATGGACGGCGGCAACAACTACAAGGGCACCTGGGTCGGCACCATCGGTGGCCAGATCAACTTCACCAGGACCTGGGGTCTGGTGGGCGAGATCTCCGGCTACCGCGACGTCACCCAGTACTCGGCCGGCGTCCGCGCCAGCTTCTGATCCAGCGATCGCTTCTCGTGGTGCGATCGAACGGGCCCCGCAAGGGGCCCGTTTTTTTGGCCGGCATACACGACCACGTGACCCCATAGCGCCATCGAAAGCCCACGCAGATGCGCTAGGCTTGCGCGCCTCTGGAACAGGAAAACACCGTCATGAAGACCCCCACCCGTACTCTGCTGGCCAGCATGCTGCTGTGCGCCCCGCTGATCGCCACGGCCGCCCCGGCCACGCTGTCGCCCGAACAGGCGTTCGACCTGTATGCACGCACCCTGCTGGAAGACGACGCGGCCGCCACGCGCACGCTCAACGACGCACTGAAACCGGCATTCGAAGGCCAGGACGCCGTGACCCCGAACCCGGGTGCGCTGGCCAAGGCGCTGGCCGAACCCTGGCAGACCGTCCTCGCCAGCACCGGCGCCAAGGTCGACGCTGCGGCCACCGAAGCGCTGTATGCCAAGGCGCTGCGTGATTCGAAGTGCCGCGCGACCAAGAGCGTGATCGAAGACAACGAATACGTTGAAGACCAGAAGCTGGCACGGATCACCTTCAGCTGCCAGCTGCCCGACCTGGGCAAGGTGCGCCCGCTGTTCGCCGCCAGCCTCGCATCCGATGCCAGCCCGGCCTCGCGCAAGCAGTTCACCGATGCCTACACCCAAGCGCTGCAGAGTGGCGCGCGCGTGCCGGTCATCGGCACCTTCACCCTGTACCCGGCCAAGGACAACGGCTACTGGTACAGCGGCAACTTCGATGACCTGGTGGGCACCGTGGCCGGTGCGCTGGCACCGTTCGAGGACTGGATGCAGGACGCGCAGGCGGCCAACGCGCCGAAGGTGACCGGCGTACCGGGCTGCGACCTGTTGCTGCAGCAGCATCGTGCCTGCGTGGCGAAGGTCGCACCGGACCAGATCAGCGGCGTGGACGCCATGGCCGAGGAGCTGAAGGCCAAGGCACAGGTGCAGTCGGCCGATGAGATGACGCAGGAGTGCAAGGCACTGCGCCCGATCGCCGAGATGATGTGGACCGACGAGTGCGCGTGAGCCTCGTGTAGAGCCGAGCCCACGCTCGGCTCATTGTCGCCGACGACGAGGGCGGCCGCACTTTCAGAACCGTTGCATGGCCCTGCGTGGCCTGCATGGTCAATGCTGTTGCCCTCTTCCATCGGGGCAACCGCATGAAACACCGCACGACGTCGACCATGGTCATGTTGCTGACGCTGCTGGCGCTTGTGGCGTGCGGGCAAGCCAAAGCTCCCAAGTCCAGGATTACGACCTTCTCGGTCATCCCAGCGGTTGCCTTCGAGTCAACCCTGCTGAGCGACAGGCAGCTGGATGCGTGGATGAGCGAAGACGACGACTGCCACGCGTTCCTGATGTATCACGATCAGTGCGCAGTGCTGGTATTGCCGCATGAGTACGACGACGGTTTTACCCGTCACCAGCTGCGATTGAAGGCGAGGAAACTGCCGGGCGAGGCACTGGGCGCGTACTGCCGCAACCTGCATGGGCTGTGGAAGCAGCAGTGGAAGGGCCAGTGCCCCGTCGGCGAAGAAGACGACGAGGAAGCCTGACGACAAGGGCATCGCCCCTGCTTCGCGTCATTCCCTCACGGGCGCAGCAGCAGCCTGATGTCCTCACCGACCTGACGCTGGTCAACCACGCGCAGGCGGCGCTGCTGGTCCATGGCATCGATGCCGAGGCCAGCCAGCAGCGGGCGACCGGTATCGCCCAGCAGCGTGGGCGCCTGATACAGCAGCAGTTCGTCCACCCAGCCGCCGTGCAGCAAGGCACCGGCCAGCGTCGCGCCGGCTTCGGTATGCACCTCGTTGATGCCGCGTTCGGCCAGCAGTGCCAACACCGCGCCAAGATCGAGACGGCCGTCAACACTGGGCACGCTGGCGAATTCGGCATCGGCCGCATCCGGTGCACTCACTGCAGCATCGTGCAGGTACAGCGTCGGTGCCCCGCCCTCGCGCACGCGGCTGCATTCGAGCGAACGCAGGCGCGAATCGAGCACCACGCGCAGTGGCGGCATCACTTCGGTGTCCGCCAGGCGCACGGTCAGCATCGGATCGTCGGCCAGCACGGTTTCGGCGCCGGTCAGGATCGCACCTGCGCGCGCGCGCCAGTGCTGCACGTCTTCGCGCGCGGCCGGGCCGGTGATCCACTTGGAGCTACCATCGGCCATCGCGGTGCGACCGTCGAGGCTGACCGCCAGCTTCACCCGCAGCCACGGCCGGTTGCGCTCCACACGCGACAGGAAGCCCTTGTTGAGCTCACGTGCCTGCGTCGCCATCAGCCCTTCAGCGACTTCGATGCCGGCATTGCGCAGCAGATCGAAGCCACCCCCATCGACCTTCGGGAACGGATCGCGCATCGCGGCAACGACGCGCGACACACCCGCTTCGATCAAGGCCAGCGCACACGGCGGTGTGCGCCCGTAGTGCGCACAAGGCTCCAGGGTGACGTAGGCGGTGGCACCGCGCGCCTCGCTTCCTGCCTCGCGCAGCGCGAACACTTCGGCGTGCGGTCCACCGGCACGCTGGTGCCAGCCCTGCCCGACCACGCGTTCGCCGTGGGCGATCACGCAGCCGACCATCGGGTTGGGGCGGGTGGTGTAGGCGGCACGCTCGGCCAGACGCAGTGCGTTGGCCATGTGCAGGTGGTCGAGAACGGAGAACGGGGCGGTCATGCGGCCATGGTAGCGCCGTTGGTGGCGGTGTAGATCCACGCCATGCGTGGATGGGCGCCACTGTGCCAACCAAGGTTGGCACCCACCGAAGCAGATATCTGTGCCAACCAAGGTTGGCATCTACCGGGGCGTCAGCCCTTCTTCTTCTTGGTCAGGGCGATCACGTCGCCCAGCAGCTGCAGCTGTTCGGTACTGGATGGCAGGTCGCGCTCCAGCTTCTCGATCTCCTCGCGGAAATCGGCCACGTCCTCGAAGCTGCGGTAGACCGACGCGAAGCGCACATAGCCGACATGGTCGAGCTTGCGCAGTTCGTTCATGACGAACTCGCCGACCTTGATCGAGGGTACTTCGCGCTCACCGCTGATGCGCAGCTGATGGACCACGGCGCGTACCGCCGCTTCGATCTTGTCTTCGGCCACCGCACGCTTCTGCAGCGCGCGGTCGAAGCCAGCGCGGACCTTCCGCTGGTCGAATGCTTCACGGGTGCCATCGCTCTTGACGATGGCGGGCAGTTTCAACTCCACCGTTTCCATGGTGCTGAAGCGCTCGCCACAGGCTTCGCATTCACGCCGACGACGGATCGTCGCGCCGTCTTCGGAGACGCGCGAGTCGATGACCCGGGTATCGGCATGTTGGCAGAAGGGGCAGTGCATGGAACGCCTGGCTCAGGAAAGTACCTATTGCCACGGTCATGGCAGCGTCGCAAAGGTACCTGAGAAAGGGCCCCGCAGCAAATGCTGTCTGCGCGGAAGTGCCTGCATTTCGGCCGAACAGAACCGCCAGCGCGGTCAGCGCTGCGCGTTCAACCGGGTGCCGGCGGCGCCGAGGCCGCGCGCGCCCAACGCAGCCACGCCAGATGCCCTGCCATCACCAACAGCGGCGGGCCGAACCCGAAGAAGGCCAGGGTCGAGATCTCCCCGCGCTTGAAGGTGAAGTACAGCGTGGCGGCGACCACGCCCAGCGCGGCCAGGCTTCCCAGCGCCAGGCCTATCCAGGCGACAACCGGCGATTGGCGCAGGCCGGTAACACCGCGCCACAGGAACAGGCCGCTCAGCCACAACCACGACAGCAGGCCGATGATCCCGGCCGACGACCACAGCAGCAGGATCCTGTACTCGTCACCGGTCAGGTACTTGCCATCCCATACGACCATCAGACCCAGCACGGCACCCGTGCCTCCGGCGGCCACCGTGGGCAGGCCCACCAATAGGCCGGCAATGGCCATCCAGCGTTTGTGCAGACGCTCATCCATGCGTTCGGTTTCCTTCCCTGGGCCGCATCATCCGCAGCGTTTGATCCACACCAGCATCGCAGCCGGCACCAGCATCGACGGGCCCAGCAGCAACAAGCCGAGGCCTTCGCCGTGCACGGCGATGCCCCACCACAGCGCCAGCCCCAGCGGGGGCAAGGCGGCGAGACCGCCCGCCAGCAGCATCCACCACCAGAGGCGGTGCACGTGCAGCCCGGCACGCCCCTGCAACAGAAAACCCGCGCTCAGCCACAACCAGGCCAGGCAGCCGGCAATGCCGGCCAGGCCCCACAGCGGCATCACCGTTACCGAGACCAGCGTGCCATGACCAAACTGGCCCAGCCCCATCAGCAACAGCATCGTCGCCGCCGCGCCGCCCATCGCCAGGCTGGGCAGGCCGAACAGCACCGCCAGCGCGGCGTAGAGGTACTTGAGGTGGCGCTCATCCATGCGCGGTTGCTCCGATACCGGGGTCAGAGCCCTTCCCTGCGGGAAGGGATCCGACCCCTGCTTCGATCCGGGCTTCGGGGTCGGAGCCCTTCCCGGCGGGAAGGGATCCGACCCCTGCTGCGATCAGCCGTAGACCGGGTACTTGCGGCACTGCGCGCTGACGGCGTCGCGCACGCGGGCGATGACGGCGTCATCGTTCGGTGCGTCGAGCACGTCGGCGATCCAGTTGGCCAGGTCCACGCAATCCTGTTCGACGTAACCACGGGTGGTCACCGCCGGGGTGCCCAGGCGCAGGCCCGAGGTCACGAACGGCGAACGCGGATCGTTCGGCACCGAGTTCTTGTTGACGGTGATGTGGGCCTTGCCCAGCGCGGCTTCCGCGTCCTTGCCGGACACGTCCTTGCCGATCATGTCGACCAGCATCAGGTGGTTCTGGGTGCCGCCGGAGACGATCTTGTAGCCGCGCGCGATCAGCGTGTTGGCCATCGCCTGGGCGTTCTTCACCACCTGCTGCTGGTAGGCCTTGAAGCCCGGTTCCAGCGCTTCCTTGAAGGCCACGGCCTTGCCGGCGATGACGTGCATCAGCGGACCGCCCTGGATGCCCGGGAACACGATCGACTGCAGCTTCTTGACCAGGTCTTCGTCGGCGCCCTTGGCGACGATGATGCCGCCACGCGGGCCGCGCAGGGTCTTGTGGGTGGTCGAGGTGACCACGTGCGCGTGTTCCAGCGGGCTGGGATAGACGCCAGCAGCAACCAGGCCGGCGACGTGGGCCATGTCGACGAACAGGTAGGCACCGACCTTGTCGGCGATGGCGCGGAAGCGCGCCCAGTCGATCACCTGCGAGTAGGCCGAGAAGCCGGCCACGACCATCTTCGGCTTGTGCTCCAGGGCCAGGCGCTCGACTTCGTCGTAATCGATCAGGCCCTGGTCGTTCACACCATACTG
Source organism: Stenotrophomonas sp. STK17_22 (assembly GCF_051983905.1). Lineage (NCBI taxonomy): Bacteria > Pseudomonadati > Pseudomonadota > Gammaproteobacteria > Lysobacterales > Lysobacteraceae > Stenotrophomonas > Stenotrophomonas sp. STK17_22. The sequence goes on along the minus strand of NZ_CP197010.1, from coordinate 702,416 downwards.
CACGGCGTTGAACAGCTTGCCCGAGGCGTTGACCTTGGCACCGTGGGTGAGGTGGCCGCCGTGGGCCAGGCTCATGCCGAGGATGGTGTCACCCGGCTGCAGCAGGGCGAAGTACACGGCCTGGTTGGCCTGCGAGCCGCTGTGCGGCTGCACGTTGGCGTAGTCGGCGCCGAACAGCTGCTTCAAGCGGTCGATCGCCAGCTGCTCGGCGATGTCCACGTATTCGCAGCCACCGTAGTAGCGCTTGCCCGGGTAGCCTTCGGCGTACTTGTTGGTCAGCTGGCTGCCCTGCGCTTCCATCACCGCCGGGCTGGTGTAGTTCTCGCTGGCGATCAGCTCGACGTGGTCTTCCTGGCGCTGGGTTTCAGCGGCGATGGCCTTGGCCAGTTCGGGATCGTAGGATTCGATGCGGACGTCACGCGGGAACATCGGGTACTCCAGCAGGCAGGGAAAAGGGGGTACGGCTCAGCCCCCGATTGTAGCCCCGCACCGGGCCTGCCGGGGCCGAAACGGACGGGGCCGGCATCCCCGAAGGAATCCGGCCCCGTATGGTTTCGAGTGGCGTTGCGGGGGCAGAGCCCTTTGCGCTGCAAAGGGATCCGACCCCGACTGCGATCCTCAGCGGCTGCTGAGCACGTACTGGGCGATCACACCGGTGGCGATGGCCACCAGCAGCATGTTGCCGCGGTCATCGCGGATCCAGTGGTGGCCATATGGCGGGCGACGCAGGTGATAGCGCGGGTAGTCGTTCACCACATAGACCGGGCCACGGTAGTAGTCGCGGTAGCGATGGCCGACCTTCCAGCCGTAGCCCGGGCCATAGGCCGGGCGGTACACCACACGCGGCGGTGCCGGGCGGTAGTAGCGGTCATGGTCGCGGTGCCACTCGCGGCGATCCTGGCGGTAGTCGCGCCGGGCCTCGCGGCGGTCGCGTTCCCAGTCACGACGGTCCTGGCGCCATTCGCGGCGGTCCTCGCGCCACTCGCGGCGGTCGTGGTCGCGGCGGTGGTCGTTGTCGGCGAAGGCCGGGGCCACGGCGCCGGCCATTACTCGATTGATGCGCATGTCAGACCTCTGCTCGGGTGGGTGGTGAGCCCATATTGCGCACCCGATCTGAACCGTTTCCGGCTGGAAACGCTTCCCGCTACAGGACTGTGACCGGGTATTCAGGCCGCGGCCAGCCCGGCGCCCCTGCCCGGGCGCGGCCCGGAACCGGTTCCGGCTATAATTGGCGGTATTCCATTTCAGTCTGTGCCCGCTGCCGCAACGGGATGTTCCCGTGACGGGTCGGGCGCAGGGCCGCGCCTACGGAGACCGCATGTCCTCGCAATACATCTACACCATGAACCGCGTGTCCAAGGTGGTCCCGCCCAAGCGGCAGATCATCAAGGACATCTCGCTGTCCTTCTTCCCGGGCGCGAAGATCGGCCTGCTGGGCCTGAACGGCGCCGGCAAGTCCACCGTGCTGAAGATCATGGCCGGCGTGGACACCGATTTCGAGGGCGAAGCCCGCCCGCAGCCGGGCATCAAGGTCGGCTACCTGGCGCAGGAACCGGAACTGGACCCGACCAAGACCGTGCGTGAAGCGGTCGAGGAAGGCGTGGGCGAAGTGCTGCAGGCCCAGGCCGCGCTGGACGCGGTGTACCTGGCCTACGCCGAGGAAGGCGCCGACTTCGACGCGCTGGCCAAGGAACAGGAGCGCCTGGAGGCGATCCTGGCCGCTGGCGACGCGCACACCCTGGAGAACCAGCTGGACGTGGCCGCCGATGCGCTGCGCCTGCCGCCGTGGGATGCCGTGGTCGGCAAGCTGTCCGGTGGTGAAAAGCGCCGCGTGGCGCTGTGCCGCCTGCTGCTGCAGAAGCCGGACATGCTACTGCTCGACGAACCGACCAACCACCTCGACGCCGAGTCGGTGGAATGGCTGGAACAGTTCCTGGCGCGCTACACCGGCACCGTGGTGGCGGTCACCCACGATCGCTACTTCCTGGACAACGCCGCCGAGTGGATCCTGGAACTGGACCGCGGCCGCGGCATTCCGTGGAAGGGCAACTACACCGACTGGCTGACCCAGAAGGATGAGCGCCTGAAGCAGGAAGACAACCAGGAAAAGGCTCGCCAGAAGGCGATCCAGAAGGAACTGGAGTGGTCGCGCCAGAACGCCAAGGGCGGCCGCACCAAGGGCAAGGCCCGTCTGGCCCGCCTGGAAGAGCTGCAGTCGGTCGATTACCAGAAGCGCAACGAGACCAATGAAATCTTCATTCCGCCGGGCGAGCGCCTGGGCAATGCGGTGATGGAGTTCAAGAACGTCTCCAAGAAGTTCGGCGACCGCCTGCTGTTCGACAACCTGAGCTTCCTGGTGCCGGCCGGCGCCATCGTCGGCATCATCGGCCCGAACGGTGCCGGTAAGTCGACCCTGTTCAAGATGATCACCGGCCAGGAAAAGCCGGATACCGGCGAGATCGTGGTCGGCCCGACCGTGAAGCTGTCCTACGTGGACCAGAGCCGCGACGCGCTGGAAGGCAACCACAACGTCTTCCAGGAAATCGCTGGCGGCCTGGACATCCTCAACATCAACGGCATCGAGATCCAGTCGCGCGCCTACATCGGCCGCTTCAACTTCAAGGGCCAGGACCAGCAGAAGATGGTTGGTTCGCTGTCCGGTGGTGAGCGTGGCCGCCTGCACATGGCCAAGACCCTGCTGCAGGGTGGCAACGTGCTGCTGCTCGACGAACCGTCCAACGATCTGGACATCGAAACCCTGCGTGCGCTGGAAGATGCGCTGCTGGAGTTCCCGGGCAACACCTTCGTCATTTCGCATGACCGCTGGTTCCTGGATCGCATCGCGACCCACATCCTGGCGTTCGAAGGCGACTCGCACGTGGAGTTCTTCCAGGGCAACTACCGCGAGTACGAAGAAGACAAGCGCCGCCGCATGGGCGACGACGCTGCGCCGAAGCGCCTGCGCTTCAAGGCGCTGAAGTAAGGCAACAGGAAAGGCCGCGCTCGCGCGGCCTTTCTCCTTCTGTGGGTCGCCCGCTTGCTGGCGACACCTTCGCGAGAAGCCCCATGTCCCTGTTCGAGCGCCTGTTCCAGCTGCAGCAGCACGGCACCACCGTGCGCACCGAGCTGCTGGCCGGTGTCACCACCTTCCTGACGATGTCCTACATCGTCTTCGTCAATCCCGAGATCCTTGGCACCACCGGCATGGATGCGGGCGCGGTGTTCGTGGCCACCTGCCTGGCTGCTGCACTGGGTTCGGCGGTGATGGCGCTGGCCGCCAACTTCCCGGTCGGCATGGCGCCCGGCATGGGCCTGAACGCGTTCTTCGCCTTCACCGTGGTCGGCGCTGCCGGCCTGCCGTGGCAGCAGGCACTGGGCGCGGTGTTCATCTCCGGCCTGGTGTTCCTGGTGCTGTCGCTGACCGGTGTGCGTGCATGGCTGGTGTCGGGCATTCCTTCGTCGCTGCGCTCGGCCATCGTGGCCGGCATCGGCCTGTTCCTGGCGATCATCGCGCTGCAGAAGTCCGGCGTGATCGTCGGCAATGAAGACACGCTGGTGGCGCTGGGCCCGTTGAACACGGCGCCGCCGCTGCTGGCGCTGGCCGGCTTTCTGCTGATCGCGGTACTGGAAGCGCGCCGCATCCGTGGCGCGATCCTGATCGGCATCCTGGCCGTGACCGGCGCTGGTTGGGCATTGGGCGACGTGCAGTACCAGGGTCTGGTCTCGCTGCCGCCGAGCCTGGCACCCACCTTCCTGCAGCTGGACCTGCCGGGCCTGCTGCACCATGACGGCGGTGCGCCGATCGCGGTGCTGCTGCAGGTGGTGCTGGTGTTCGTGCTGGTGGAAGTGTTCGATGCCACCGGCACGCTGTACGGCGTGGTCGGTCGCGCCGGCCTGCTGAAACTTCCAGGCGCGCAGAAGCGCTTCGGCCGTGCGCTGCTGGCCGACAGCACCGCGATCGTGGCCGGCTCGATGCTCGGTACCAGCAGTACCACCGCGTTTGCCGAAAGCGCCTCGGGCGTGCAGGTAGGTGGCCGTACCGGCCTGACAGCACTGGTGGTATCGGCACTGTTCCTGGCCGCGCTGCTGTTCTCGCCGCTGGCGGCGATGGTGCCCAGCTATGCCACCGCACCGGCGTTGCTGTTCGTGGCCGGGCTGATGCTGCGTGAGCTGGTGGAAGTGGACTGGAGCGACCTGACCGAATCGGTGCCGGCGGCACTGTGTGCGCTGGCGATGCCGTTCACCTACTCCATCGCCAATGGCCTGGCGTTCGGCTTCATCGCCTATGCCGCGCTGAAGGCCGGTACCGGCCGCTGGCGCGAAGTGCATCCGGCGGTGTGGCTGGTGGCGGTGCTGTTCACCCTGCGCTACGCGTTGGAATAAGCGGTAGGTGATGCCGGCCAGCGGCCGGCACTACCGGAGCACGCTTCGGCCAGCGGCCGGCGCTACCGGGCGCTGGTTCACCTGCCGCGCACGGTGCTTTGGGATGATGCGGGCATGCCACCGCCAGTCCTTCCTGCTGATCCGTCCTCGCCGTTGCGCCGCCGGCTGCTGCGTGCGGCAGTGCTGGCGCCATTGGCCGGTACGCTCGCCACCCTGCCCGGCTGCTCGCTGCCGGTGCAGGTGGATGGCACCTTCCTGCAGCCCTGGCGCAGCCACCTGCAGTGGGGCCTGGCCGACTGGCAGCGATCCTTGAAGCTTGCACGTACGCTGGGCTGCAGGCAGCTGGTGCTGCAATGGACCGGCATCGTCGGTGGCAGTGACGGCGACTGGTCATTGCCCGACGGCAGCCTGCAGCAGCTGTTCACCGCTGCCAGCGAGAACGACATCCGCATCCGCGTCGGCCTGCCCTTCCAGCAGCGCTGGTGGCAGGCCATCGGCGCAGACGACGCAACGCTGCAGGCCTTCCTGGCCGAGAGCCTGGCGCACGCACGCAGCTGGTTGGCACAGGCACCCTGGGCGCAGCAGCCGGCCTTCGGGGGCTGGTACCTGCCCTACGAGCTGGAGCAGTACCACTGGGCCGATCCGGCCCGCCAGCAATGGCTGGCGCAGTGGCTGCACGGGCTGGTGCAGGCCGCCAGCGCACGCGGTGGCGACTGCGCGATGTCCTGCTACTTCAGCCGCCTGCAGACCGATGGCAACTTGGTCACGCTGTGGCAGGCGGTGTTGGCACAGACCGCGCTGCGGCCAATGGTGCAGGACGGCGTGGGGGTGGCCGGCGCCGGCAACGTGCAGCAGCTGCAACCGCTGCTCGATCATCTCCATGCCAACGGCATCGGTTTCGATGCGATCGTTGAACTGTTCCGCGAACTGCCCGGCGGCCCCGCCGACGGCAGCGGATTCAAGGGCGAAACGGCCGATGCCGCACGCATCCAGCGGCAGTTGGCATGGGCACGCGACAGCGGCGCACAGCACGTGCTGGTCTATGCATTGGAGCCATGGCTGACCCAGGACACACCGCAGGCCGCAGCGCTGCGGCGACGCTGGGGCCTTCCTCAGTAGTAGAGGATGGCGGTGGCGAACAGGCCCTTGGCACGCTGCGTATCACCACCGCCGATCGCGATGCGGTACTGCACGGTCAGGTCCAGGTAGGAACGCGGCGTGTTGTAGTGGTCCTCCCGGAACCAGTAACGCACGCCCACGCCTGGCCCTGCGCCAAGTGACCAGCTGCGCTGCGTATCGTTGAGCGCGAACGACTGCGCCGGGAACGGCGGATAACGGATGTCACGCACGCGCGAGCGCTGGTCCAGCCAATCGGCGCCAACCACGACATAGGGTGTCACCACCCAGTGCGTCTGCCCGGCACCGAAACGGAAGCTGCGCCCGGCACGCAGTTCACCGGCAGCGAACCACTGTTCGCGATGCAGGCGGCCATTGGCCTCGCCAAGGCGCCGCACCGGCGTGCCGTTGGCATCGAGCGCGTCGAGGGTGAAGGTGGCACCGTTGTCGTCCCAGGTATATCCCCCCTGCGCATAGCCACTGACCATCCACCACTGGTTCACATCGGTGCGCAGATCAGTGCCGTGGTAATAGCCGTAGGTCAGGTAGGACATCCATCCACCGGAACCGCTGGCCAAGCGGTAGCGCGCCAGCGTGCTGGCTTCCAGTGGCCGGTTCAGGGCCAGCTGCAGGCGGCACTGCACCGCTGCCGATGCGGGGTAGACCTCGCCCTGGCGGGTGGCACTGCCCAGGAACTGGCGGCGCTCGATGCCGGCGCTCAAACCGGTCTGGCCAAAGGCGTAGCGCAGGCCGAAAGAGGCGATGGTGGACGGCCAGCCGGTGGTCGAGCGCGAATGACTGAGGCGCTCGGCGCGTGCACGCGCATCCGGCGTTGATTCGCCGGTGCACGGATCCACCGCACGGATCGATTCATAGGTGCCGCCTTCGTCGTACAGCGTATTGAGCAGGCGTGCGTAGAGCTCCAGCGTGCCATGCTGGTCATTGAACGCTGGTGGCCGCCAGAACGCCTCCAGCGTGCTGAACACCGAATCGCCCGGCGTGCTGATCGCCGCACCGCCGACATTGGTTGCGGCCTGGCGCGCACCCCGGAAACCCGCCGAGGCGACCACGCCCCACTCGCGTGAATAGTTGGCGATGGCATTGCGCACGTTGTAGCGCTGATGCTCATCCAGCGGCAGCTCACCGACGTCGGCGCGATCAATGGCGCTACGCAGCAGCGTCACCGCCTGTGGATGATCGCCGTTGGCCGCACTCGCGTACGCCTGGTCCAGCACCACGCTCTTCGGCGCCTTGCCGGTGGCCTCGGCGGCACGGAAGTCGGCCAGTGCCTGTGCCGGATCCCTGGCCTTCTGGTTGAGGTAGCCGCGCTGCATCAGTGCTCCTGCGTCATCAGGGTGCTGTGCCAGCGCCGTATCCAGCCGCCGCCGCGCTTCGTCCTGCTGGGCACGGTTGCCCGCTGCCAGCGTGGTGGTCAGCAGGCCTTGCAGGTTCGCGTCGTCCGGTGCGTGCTGCACGGCCTGCCGTCCCTCATCGATGGCGTCAGCGTAGTCCCGCCGCGCATAGGCAGCGTAGGCGCGCTGTGCGGCACCGCCATCCCCCTGCAGGTCGGCCGGCATCAGCTCGCAGACATTGCCTGTGTCGCCGGACTGGCAGTGCTGGACCGGTGCCGGGTAGGCCTCGGCGCTGATGCGGGGAAGCGCGCGACTGGAGCGAATCGCCTTGGCGCGCTGCTCGATGCCCTGCTGCAACAGCAGCTGTGCCCGTGCGTCTCTCTCATCTGCTGGCACTGGCGCCTGCAACGGTGCCAGCAGTGCAGCCGCACGCACCCGATCGCCGGCAGCCAGTGCCGCATCCACCGCGAGCAGGCGCACGTTGCGCTGCTGCGCGGTTGATCCCGGCGTGGCAAGCGCGGCGTCGAAATCTTCATTGGCCCGCAACGTGCTGCCCTGGCGCTGGCGCAGGTAACCGCGCATGACCCGTGCATTGAGGTCGTTGGCATCTACCTGCAATGCCTGATCAGCACTGTGCTCAGCGTCGGCCAGCTGATCGCCCTGCAGCTGCGCGGTGATCAATAGCAGCCGGTATGAAGCCACGTCGGGGGCCAGTTCCACGGCAGCGTGTGCCTGCTCAATGGCGGCGGCATCCTCGCCTGCGGACAGCGATTGATAGGCCTGCTGGGCCTGCAGCAGGGCGCGTTGGCGACCCAGTGCCACGCGGCGCGCGCGCAGTTCCTCGACGTTGGGTGCCCCCAGCTGCAGCGCGGTGCCGATGGCGGCGTCGGCCTGTTCGGGCTGTTGCTGTGCCTCCAGTGCCGCCACCCACAGCAGGGCCCATGCGCTCTGTTTCGGCTGCTGCCGGAACGCCTGCTCGGCCTTGCTGGCCGCCTCTCCCATCCGCCCGGCGTCATAGGCCGCGTACGCCTCGGTGGCCAGCGCGTAGGCCTGCTGCCTGCTGCGGTCTGCGGCGCTGCCGACCGGACGCGATGGGGATGTCGTGCGCGCACCTTCGCCTCCGGTTGCCGCGCTACGTGCAGCGGTGGCAGCCGCCAGCGCCGGCAAGGCGGGATCCTTCAACCCCGCATCCAGCGCACGCCGCGCCTGCTGCTGCGCTTCTGCGCCACGCCCGAGCTTCTGCAGCGCATAGATCTGCAGCAGGCGCAGCCGCACCACATCCGGGCGCAGCCGGATCGCTTCAGTGGACTGCTGGTACGCCGCTCGGTAGTCACCACGCTCATAGGCGGCAAACGCCTGTTCGGCGATACGGTAGGCAGCTCCAGACAATGGCAGCTGCGCATCGGCCTGGGCCTGTACCGATACGCTGGCCGTGGCCAACGCGACGGCAATGACGGTGGACAGCAGCGTGGTCTTCATGCCGGCAAGGCTCCGGGAGGCGGTGACTGCAGCGCGGCCGCACGTCGACGCTGCTCCTGCATGGCCTGGGCCACGGCCTCCTCGGTGGTGATGCCCTGCTTGACCAGGTAATCGCCGATGCGGCCGTCGCGCTGCGGCATGTAGTCATCCAGTGCGATCTCGAAGCGCGCGTGGTCGATCAGGCGCATCTCCACCAGCAGGTCGCCCAGCAGCGGCACGTTGTCCAGGTGCCACTGCCGGTCGCCACCGATCAGGCGCAGGCCCGCGTTGATTTCGCTTTCGCGGGCGATGCTCTGTTCGACGTGCTCACTGCGGGTTTCCTGCTTCAGCAGTGCCAACGCCTCTTCGGGCAATGGGCTGGCCACGGCCAGCCGCAGGGTGCCTTGCTGGCGCGGTGGCAGCGGCAGCATGCGCCATTGCACACATGCATCGGCACTGACCGGGAACTGGCAGGCGCGCAGGTAGTCCACGTCGATGACCGCGCGTGGCAGGTCGCCCTGGAAGGCGATCGCCTCGGCCAGCGTTTCATCATCCAGCCAGCCCTGGGTGAGCAGGATGCGACCCAGCGGCTGCTGGCGCCCTGCCTGCTGCTGATCCAGCGCCTGCTGCAGGCGTTCGGGTTCCACCGCCTGCCAGGTGGTCAACAGCTCACCGAGCTGCTTGCGGGTCTGCACCAGCTGCGCCGCATCCGGGAAGTCGTGCATGGTCTTGTCCCAGACCATGCGCTTGCCGAACAGCAGGTAGGCCAGGAACACCTTCCACGCGCGTGCGGTGGCCATGAAATTGATCATGTTGCCGACCACCATGCGCGGGATCGACATCAGCGCGTGTTCCCAGCCATACAGCCGGTTGACGAAGTAGAAGCGCTGCACGACGCGGGTCGCCAGCGCCGCCGTGGTCAGCAGCGCCACGTTCATCTGCCAGGTACCGGCCTGGAACACGCTGGGAAACTGCATCGTCCACAGCCCGGTCATTTTCAGCAGCCAGAACAGCAGCAGCTGCAGGAAGATGAGGTAGGCGATGATGCTGACGAACGAGGTGATGATGCCCTTGCGGTCGCGCGCCAGCAGGTACTTGGTGGCCAGCGAGCCGCGCCAGCCCAGCGACTCCCAGCTCTGCAGCCCGATGCCCAGCACCCACCGCGCCTTCTGCCGGTACGACGCGCGGAAGTTGTCGGGGAAGTACTCGCGCACGCACAGCGCCATCTGCTGGGTGCGCTCGCGCACCGGTCCCCAACCGAACCAGGACGGGCGGCGCACGCGGAACTGCACCGGGAAGCGCGCGAAGATCGACTGCATGCCCATCGCCGCCAGCCGCGCACCGACGTCGTAGTCCTCGGTGAGGCTGTCGGTGTTGAAGGGCTGGTTGTCGGTCTGCGCGCTCAGCGCCAGCAGCGCGCGCCGCGAGAAGCAGGTACCGACGCCCGCCGACGGCACCATGCCGGAAACACTTTCGCGCACCACCAGATCCTTGGCATGCCATTCGGCGAACTCGTCCATGTAGACGCCGGCCACCAGTTCGTACCACTCGCGGTCCAGCGAGGTGACCGGCAACTGGATCATGTCCTTGCGCGGCAGCAGGTAGTTGTAGAAGCGCAGTTCCATCGGGTGCAGCACGTCCTCGCTGTCGTGCAGGATCACCCCGGCGAACTCGATGTCGTGGCGTTTCTCGTAATCGAAGATGGCCAGGATCAGCCAGTTCAGGCAGTCGGCCTTGCTGGTCGGCCCGTCATGCGGCACTTCCACGCGGCGCAGGCGCTTGTAGCGGCGGCGCATGCGCTCCACTTCGTCGATGGTCTGCTGGTCGTTGGGATAGGTGCCGACGAACACCACGTACTCGCGGTAGTCGAGCACGTTGATCATGTTCTCCACCATCTGCGCGATGACGTCGTAATCCATCCACGCCGGCACCATGATCGCCAGCGGCTGTTGCGGCCGCTGCAGCAGGTCTTCCTGGCTCAGTGGCCGGTACGCCGCGCGACGCTTGATGGTGAGCGCCCGCCAGCTCTCGCGCACCCAGTACCAGACATCGATGAACAGGTCATCGAGGCTGGAGATCAGGATCAGCACGGCCACCGCCGCCGCCGTGGTTTCCAGGGCAGCGTAGTAGTTGGCCAGCTGGATGTTCCAGAACAGACCGTCCACGGTGGATCAGTGCCCTGTGTTGGCGGACTTGCGGCGGCGCACCTGGGTGACGCGGGCGGCCAGCAGCGCGAACACGATCACGCCGACCAGCAGCAGCAACCAGATCATGTACCGTTCCCACTTCGATTGCGGATTGCCATCCTGGGCAACGCGACTCCCGTAAGGATCCTGGCGGTCGAACTCGCGCACGGCATCACTGCCGTCGAGCACGGCGAGATCACCGCGCAGCAGCCGGAACGGTGCGCCGAATGACGGTGCCTGTGCGCCCAGGTCGCTGTACAGCACGCCGAGCTGGCCGCCGGAGGTGCCGACCTGCACCACCGCGGCGCGGTCCAGGCCGCTGACATCCAGCAGCGGCTGCGGCTTCCCGCCGATCAGCAGATGACCGTCCTTCAGGCCGGCCACATCGACACCCGATGGCGCCACACCGAATGCCAGCCACGGTACGCCCGGGCTGACCGCCGCACCGGCATCGACCACCTTCAGTTCCGACGCCTCCGGCGAGGCACCCACTGCACTGGCCACCGCAATCACCTTGCGCAGCGATGCCGGTGCATCCTGCAGCCACGTGGCCGGCACGAACACCTGGTTGCCGCGCGACAGCTGACTGCTGGCGCCGACGAAATCACTGCCCAGCGACCGCTTGGCCAGGGTCAGGTGGCTGCTGGGCAGGATCGAGACCGGATAGGCGGTGGCCGGATCGTGGCAATAAGGTCGTGCCGGCTGGCGCAGGAAGCTGACGCGGATCTCGTTGCGCGCCGACAGCGCGTAGGCCGGCACCTTGGCCACCAGCCGTTGCGGCTGGCCATTGGCCGACAGCACCTTGCCGCCCAGCAGGTAATCGTTGAAATGGATCGTGGCCACCGCGCCCTGCCCGGCGGCGTTGGGCGCCGCCGAGACATCGATCACCACTTCCTCGGGCAGGCGCCCATCGGCCGACAGCACGCCGAGGTCGAAGGTGGCACTGCGGTCCGCGCGGGTGACCACATCCATCGTGCCGGCGATGTTGCCGAGCCGGCTCAGCAGCACCTGGTCTCCGTCCAGCTTCGGTGTTCCCGCCGCGCTGACCTGCAGGCTGCGGCCCAACGCGTAGCTGCGCCACTGTTCGGCGAACAACCCGGCGACCTTGCCCGCCGCCGCCGGGTCGACCACCAGCGTCGGACGGCCAGCAACGGCGACCACGCTGACCGATGCGTTGGCCGTGGGCTTTTCCAGGCCACCCATATCGGTACCGCGCCACGCGGCGAAGGCAGCGCCCGCATCGGCACCCGTAGCCGCAACCTGTACGGCCAGCGCGTCCAGTGCCGCGCGTACGCCGGCCCGCAGCGCATCACTGCCGATCATCACGTCAGCGGCCAAGGGCCCGCTGTCACGCAGCGACAGCAGCGCGCCAACTTCGGCCAGATCCTTGATCACATGCGCACGCTCGCCCGTCGCCAGCGCAGCGTAGGCCGGCACGCCCTGCAGGCTGGCCGGGATGCTGATGCCGGTCAGGTCGACACTGTCACCGACCTTGGGTAGCGCCACCACCTGCACCTGCTTGCCACCGCCCTGCAACGCGGTACCGACGCGCCAGGCGGCGTCGTAGGCGGGCGCCTGCAGCGCCTTGCCATCCACCAGCAGGCGCACCTGCGGTGGCAGCGCGCCCCAGGCCTTGGCCACGGTGTCCACGGCCCGGCCATCGAAGCGGTAGCTGAAACGCGAGTCCGGCGACAGCCGCAACACGTTGGCCGGCGCGCTCTGGTCGGCACATTGGTAGTCGGAGACGATCGACCACCAGCCGACGCCGACCCGCACGAAGCCGTTCTGGCGAGGTTCGCCATCGATGGCCAGCAGCTGGCTGGCGTCGCCCTGCGCGTCGGTAATCGAGCGCGCGGCGATCGGATCGCCATCGACCGACCACAGGCCCGAGGTGCGCCCGGCGTGACCGCGCACATAACGCCCATCCAGCTGCAGCTGCGCATCGCGGGTGGCGACGCCGGCCGGCACCGGCAGGTAGACCTCGCGCTGGCTCTCCTGCCCGCTCAGCACCAGCGGTTGGCGGAAACCAAGTTCGCGCAGGGTCATCTGCCGGTTCACCGTGCTGTCGCCGCTCCATTCGGCGAACTGGCCGGCGACGTTGTCGGCGGCATGGGCAGTGCCGACCACGCCCGACAGGACGAACGCGGCGGCGGAAACAAACAGGGCAGAGCGGCCGGTCTGGGTCATGGCGTCACTTCATGCGGATGGGGGTGGGCGGCACCGCCGCTGCGGAGACCGGGCGAGAATTCGGGAAGCGGCGTGCCGCGCAGGGCAGCGACGATGCGGGCGCTGGCGCGGCCGTCCCCGTAGGGGCTGGCATCAGGATCGAAGCGGGTCGGCTGCGGTGGCTGGGCCAGTGCCGCATTGACCCCCTCGACGATGCGCGAGGGCGTGGTGCCGACCAGCGTCACCACTCCGGCCTCGACCGCCTCCGGGCGTTCGGTGACGTCGCGCATGACCAGCACTGGCTTGGCCAGCGCAGGCGCTTCTTCCTGCACGCCACCGGAGTCGGTGAGGATGACGTCCGCACGCTGCATCAGGCGCACGAAGCGCAGGTAATCCTGCGGTGGCACCAGGTGCACGTTGTCGAGATGGCCGAGGTGGGCGTTGACCGGTCCCTGCACGTTCGGGTTGAGGTGCACCGGGTACAGCACCTGCAGGTCCGGCCGCCGCGCCAGCTCAGCCAGCGCACGGCAGATGTCCTCGAAGCCCTGGCCGAAGCTCTCGCGGCGATGGCCGGTGACCAGCAGCAGGCGACGATCGGGGTCAAGCATGTGGAAGGGTTCGTCAGCCCGCGCACGCAGCGCCGGGTCGGCATCCAGCCGCTCTACGGTCTGCTGCAGGGCATCGATGACGGTATTGCCGGTGACCAGGATCTGCCCGCCCAGGTGTTCACCGGCCAGGTTGGCGCGCGAGCTGGGCGTGGGCGCGTACAGCTGGTGGCCGACCACATCGATCACCCGCCGGTTCATTTCCTCCGGCCACGGCCGGTTGATGTCGCCGGTGCGCAGGCCGGCCTCGACGTGACCGATCGGAATGCGGTGGTGGAACGCGGCCAGTGCGGCGGTCATCGCCGTGGTGGTATCGCCGTGCACCAGTACCCGGTCCGGGCGAACCTGCGTGTAGAGCGCGTCAAGCCGTTCGAACAGCTTGGAACACAGGCCATTGAGGGTCTGGTTAGGCACCATGACATCGAGGTCATGGTCGGCGGTGATCGCGAACAGCGACATCACCTGGTCCAGCATCGCCCGGTGCTGGCCGGTGATGCAGACCACCGATTCGATGTCCGCAGCCTCCGCCAAGGCCCTTACCAGCGGCCCCATCTTGATCGCTTCCGGTCGCGTGCCGAACACCGACAGGACCTTCATCGCAGCGCTCCGAAAGGCCGGCGCGAGGGAATGCCAGGAGCTGTAGCCACGTCTGGATCCTTTCGGCGTTCCCGTCCAACACCCGCAGGCAGGAGACGGTCACCTCATGAGGAAACTCCAAAATCGCGACGTACATCACATTCGAATGATGGTACGCGCGTCGTGGCATTGATCTTCATCGTTGGAAGATCAAGACGCAGTCAACGCCGCCCGTGGAACGGGCGACGTTGCGGTGGAACGCAGCAGTGGCGCGGCCTGCGGCCGCCTTACTCGTACTGGATGGTGAAGGTGGCCTGGCCGTTTGCGACACCTGCACCCACAGTGCCGGCCTGGGTCTGCACATAGCGGGCACGCAGCGGCAGCGCCATGACACTGGTACCCGGCACGGTGGTACCGACGTTGACGGTCTGGCCGAAACGCACTTCGCGCTCGGTGCTGCCATCACGCTGGACCATCTGGATGCCGATGCGGGTGGCACTGTTGGTGGCCGCGCTGAGCTTCAGCACGCCCGGCATGTTCGAGCTGTCCTGGTCGGCGTCGAGGCGGATGCCGATCTTGCTCTGGTAGGCAGCAACGTTGCTGCCCTGGCAGTTCAGGCGGATCTCGAAATCGCGATCTACAGCCTTGGAACCGACACCGGTGAACGTGGTGTTGGGCACGCTGCCGAAATCGACGGCAATGTTGCGACTGCCCGCCTGCACTTCGCAGGTCGGGCTGACCACGGTGGTGCCCGAGCCCTTGAAGGTGGAGGTCAACACCGGGCGACGGCTGCCATCACCATCAAAATAGTATGTAGTGAAACGACCGTTCGGCGCGATCACGCCGGAACCGGTCTGCGCGGCTGTCTTGATCAGCTGGATACGGAATCGACCGCCATTGAGATTGATCCTCGCCCCACCGTTGAATGGAATGCTGTGCGGATAGTAGGCCTGGATCGCCCCTGAATCGCGGAATAGCTTGATGCCAACGCCAGGGACATCGGTTTCATAGGTATTGGCAAAACCGGGCACCGGGCGCTGCTGCGCCGCGTTGACATACTCGCCGCGCGAGTAGCCGCCACTCCAATCACAGCTGGCCACGCTATCACGCTGAGTGATCGATTCACTGATCTCCTTGATCACGCCGCCGACCGGCGTGCTGGGCAGGATCACGATCTGGCCCATGTCCATGGTGACGTCCTGTGCGGTGAACCACGAAGAGTTCAGGCTGCACGCGGCGCTGGCTTGCTGGGCCAGCAGCACGCCGCCCAGCAATGCAAGGGCACTCAGCGCCTTGCGGCCACGGGAAGAAATCATCGGCATGCTGCCTCCAGCGGGATGAAGCCGGTCTTGGACGCATCGGCGCCCGCCGGAACCTGGTAATCGACCGTGCAGCGCTGGTCGGCGCCGGCGCCCCACTCCACCAGCAGGCTGCCCTGGTTCTTGTCACTGCGCACGTACAGGCGGCCGCCCTGGCTGACCATGCCCACCGGCTGGCCCTGCTCGTCCTTGACCTGCGCACCGAACGGCATGGTGCGGCCATCGGTGTTGCGCACCTGGATCAGCAGCGCGTTGCCCTTGCGGGTATCGAAGCGCAGGTAGCTGATGGCACCGGCGAACGGCGCGATCGACTGGCTGGTGCTTTCCAGCTCGACGTCGTGAGCCATGCCCTGCGGGTCGAGGGTGACGGTGTTGAGGCGGTACGGCGACACGTACGGGACCACCGCGTAGCCGCGGCCGTCGACGCGCAGGCCCGGGGCGTTGCTGACGATCGCATCGCGCGCGCCCGGTGCTTCGACCAGCACCATGGTGTCGCCACGCTGCGGGGTGAAGGTGAAACCGCCCGGATGCACGACCACGCTGCCATTGGCACCCACCGACGCCTGGCGGAAGTCACGCGAGTGGCTGTAGCTGGCGTTCAATGCGGAATAACGGCTGCGGTATTCGACGTTGCCGATCGCGGTGGTGCTGCCCTCGCGGGAATCGGACAGGGCCGCGCCATAGCTGAAGTTGTTGTCGACACCGGCCGAACCGGTGATGCCAACGCGGCTGTTGTCGTAGCCCCCGCGGTCGCGCACGCCAAGATCAGCACTGAATGACACAGGGTGGGTACCACGGCCCAGCGGCACACTCATCGACAGCAGGTACTGGGTATCCGAGCGACCGAGTACGCCCTCTTCGGTGCGCAGCGCCGAGAAACCGTAGTTCACCGAACGCCAGGCGTTGTTGTAGCCGACCTGGTACTGCTTGGAGGTGCCGGAACGGTCGTAGAAGTCACGCACCGAACCGGTCACGTACAGCGCGCCGCCACGACGGCCCAGCGGCTGGTTCAGCGTTACCTGGAACTGGCTGCGCTGACGGCCACGTGTGGTCGGATCGATGCCGCGCTTGTCCGAATCACGGCCATACAGCGCGTCCTGCAGGCTGTAGAAGCCTTCGGTCGAATAGCGGTAGGCGGCCAGGGTCAGATTGGTCCCGGTCTCGCCGATCATGTTGCTGTAGCTCAAGCGCACGCTGGCACCGGTGTGGTTGCCGTAGTGGTCGAACGTCGTACGTGCATGGGTGACGTCGGCGGCGAACGCGCCAACCGGCGTGGACAGGCCGACGCCGTACAGCAGCGACAGGTAGCCGTCGCTCAGTGCACTGCCGCCATACAGCGTCAGCTGGTTGCCGATACCGCGCTGGTAGGTGCCCTGCACCAGCCACGGCTCATCGGCCAGCAGCTTGTTGCGCACCTGGCCGGCGGTCAGCGAGTAACGCGACACGCCTTCGCGCAGCATCTGCGGCACCGAACCGAACGGCACCTTGAATTCGCGGCGGCGGCCATCGGCCTCGATCACGCTCACTTCCAGGTCGCCGCCGTAGCCGGTCGGGTACAGGTCGTCGATGACGAAGCTGCCCGGCGACACGGTGGAGGAGTAGATCAGCTGCTCGTTCTGGCGCACTTCGATGCGTGCGTTGGTCTCGGCGATGCCGCGCACGACCGGCGCGTAACCGCGCAGCGAATCGGGCAGCATGCGGTCGTCGCTGGCCAGGCTGGCACCGCGGTAACCGATCGAGTCGAACAGTTCACCGGTGGTGTAGGCCTCACCGATGGTAAGCATGCCGCGCACCTGCGGGATGCCGCGCTGCGCATAGGTGGCGATGCTCTGCCAATGGCGGCCATCGCCCTCGGACCAGGTCAGGTTCGAATCGTGGCGGAACTGCCAGCCACCCAGGTTCATGCCGGCGTTGAGGCCGAGGTAGGCACTGCGGTTGCGCTGGCCACCTTCGACACGGCTGTCGCTGTCGATGGCATTGAAGCTGTAGCCGACGAAGCCGGCATTGATGCCGCGGTCCCACAGCGCCGGGTTGACGTAGCCGCGTGCCTCACGACGCAGGAACACCTGCGGGATGCTCAGGTCGTAGCGCAGGTTGCCGCTGTCATAGACACCATAGGCATTGGCCATGCGCTGCTGAACCGGCACGCAGCTGGTCTTGTCGGTCGGCACGGACGGATCCTGCTGCAGCAGCACGGCTTCGCTGTCCACGCCCATTTCTTCCAGCATCGGCAGCGGCAGGCAGGCGTCGACACGGCCCTGCGCATCGGCCTTGAACTGCAGATCGCGACGGCCCTGCCAGGCACCGTTGACGTAGACGTCGACACGGTAGTTGCCGGCCACCATCGGGTTGCCGTTGCTGAAGGCCGCCAGATCGACCTGCTTGGCCTGGCCAGACAGGAAGCTGGAGTTGAACTGGGCCGATTCCGGTGCACGCGCATTGGCCGCACCACTCTGCGCCATCAGCGCCTGTTCGCCGAGATTGGCCGGGGCAGCCAGCGCCCATCCTGGGCAGGCCACGCCAGCAACCAACAGGCAAAGCGCCTGATGGATCGACAATGTCAATCTGTTTCCGATCACACTGACATTCCTTCAATTCGCCGCACAGCGGCGGTGGCGGGATGCGCAGGCCCAAGGCCGGCGCGGCGCGTTCAGCCCCCGGTGCTGCCGAGGCGGATGGTGTGTTCCACCCGGCCGCCGTAGTCGTTGATGGTGATGAAGCGGACCTGGTCGGTGCCCGCCGGTGCGGCGAACTCCAGGCTCTGCTTGGGCGCGACCATCGCGCCCTTGTCCTCGACGGCCTTTTCACTGCTGCCGGTCACGGCATGTACTTCGGCCAGAGTGACGTGGAAGGGGCTCGGGTTTTCCACCCGCAGACGGTCGCCCGTGCGGGTCCAGCGCAGCGCTGCGGGCGCGTCGTTGGCGACGCCCTTCAGGCCCTGCGGCCGGTAGAAAAGCTTCAGGCGCGAACGGAACGCGACCTGCAGGTAATTCTGTTCGCCGCTGTCGGCGTTGTCCGGGGACGGCGGAACATCCAGCACATTGAGCCAGAACACCGACTCACGGTCGGTCGGCAGCTGCGCGCCGGAGAAGATCAGTCGCAGCGCCTGGCTGCGGCCCGGCTCGACGCGCGCGATCGGCGGCGTCAGCACGAACGGGGCATCGCTGGTATCAGCGGTCTGGTTGGCGTCGCCGCTGTCGATCCAGGCCTGCACCAGCGCCGGCGAATCGCCCACGTTGTCGACCTGCACGGTGACTTCGCGCGCCTGCGCCGGATAGATCACTCGCGTGCCATTGACCACCACGCCGGCCAGAGCGTTCTGGCAGAAGGGCAGCGTGAACGCTGCCAGCAGCAGCGCCCGGGGAAAGAATGCTTTCATCGGAAGTACTACGCTCGAGGTATGTGGCCAGGGGCCGCGATGCACTGGCCGGCGCGTACGCCGGCCAGCGCGGGTACGACTACGATCAGTTGTAGATGATCGTGTACTTGACGCTGCTGGTGACGTCGCCCGGGGTGGCGGCGTTAGTGGCGTAGTACTCAGCGTAATAGTTCAGATTGGCCGAGCCGTCGGTGCCGACGGTGACCCACTGCGAGTTCTCCTGGGCCAGACCGAGGCCAGCCGCCTTGATCGGCAGGAACGTGTTGTTCGAGCCCAGCAGCTGCAGCTGCACGTTGGTGGCAGCGTTGGCCGAAGCCTGATTGACCAGGCGGCCGCTGTTGAAGTCAACAGTGGAACCCGGCTCGAAGTAGGTGGCGACGTTGCCGGCGCTGCACTTGCTCAGGTTGATGGCGAACGGGGTACGGCCCGCAACGGCACCGGCGGTGGCCAGGGTGTTCTTGGACACGGTCGGCAGGTTGACGGCGAAGTCCTTGCCGCC
Organism: Stenotrophomonas sp. STK17_22; assembly: GCF_051983905.1. NCBI lineage: Bacteria > Pseudomonadati > Pseudomonadota > Gammaproteobacteria > Lysobacterales > Lysobacteraceae > Stenotrophomonas > Stenotrophomonas sp. STK17_22. Next base: position 683,377 of record NZ_CP197010.1, on the reverse strand, counting down.
CGGGGTCGAGATGGTGCAGGTCTTGTCGGTCACCTTGCCGTTGAAGGTGATGGTGCCGTCGGCGGCGTTGGCGGCCAGCGGAGCGGCGGCCAGCATCAGAGCGGCGATGATATTGATCTTGTGCATTCGCTTTTACCTAACCCTACTGAAGAGATGAGAAGTAGAGGAGGAAGCAAGGAGCACTGCCGGGCTATCAAGACCCATCCTTGCGTCTCACCTGTGGCCGGACTCGGACATACCTTCCCCTGAATCCGTGACGCAAGTATAGGCACAACTGTGATGAAAGTCTCATTATTTTTCTGAACGCCAATTCATTGACGCCTCAAATGTGACGTGGTAGGCGGAATGAGAGCCCGGCGGGCGTAGGGGATTTGACGGCAAGGCGATCAGGTCACAAACGACCCTGCATGACGCTTCCCGTGGCGCGTTCGGCATGCGCGAAAACAGGCTTTTTTCAGGTGGAAATCGCCTTATTTGATGCGCATCACTCTTTCTTGGTGATGGCCCTAGCAGATTCGGATTTGTCCTATTAAAGACGGATCGAACCTGTCGCTAACTAGGACACACCGAACCAGAGAACGTGTCATGAGGAACTCCATTCTGCTGTGTGTGGCCCTGATGTCCGTCAGTGCGCTGGCCCAGGCCAGCAGCGGCAGCATCCGTTTCAGCGGCCGTATCGCCGAGCCGGGCTGCACGACGAACCTGTCCCAGGGTGAGCTGAGCCTGGCCGCCTGCCCGCCCTCGGCCAAGGGCTCGACGGTGGCCGTGACGGCGCTGGCCGATGGCCAGGCCGCGACGCTGCGCGACGGCAAGCGCCAGGGCCAGAAGCTGTCGGTGTCGGCCAGCGCGATGCGCGCCGGCGATATCGCCTTCTCCGAGCGTTACAGCGTGCAGGCTTCGAAGCAGCAGCCGCTGCAGGGCGCCTACCTGGTGGTGGTCGACTACCTGTAAGCCGGCGTGTTTACGCCGGCGGCAGCTCGAAGACCTGGCGCAGATAGGCCAGGTAGCCCGGGTCGTCGCACATGCTCTTGCCCGGCGAATCGCTGAGCTTGGCCACCGGCTGGCCGTTGCAGCGGACCATCTTGATGACGATGTTGAGCGGCGTTGGCCCCAGATCATTGGTCAGGTGGGTGCCGACGCCGAAGGCGACCTGGCAGCGACCACGGAAGTAGTCGTACAGGCGCATCACCTTGGCGATGTCGAGCCCATCGCTGAACACCAGCACCTTGCTGCGTGCATCCACCCGGCGCTGCTGGAAGTGCGCCAGCATGCGGTCGCCCCAGTCGAACGGATCGCCGGAGTCATGGCGGACGCCGTCGAACAGCTTGCAGAAGTACATGTCGAAGTCGCGCAGGAACGCATCCAGGCCGACCACGTCGGACAGCGCGATGCCGAGGTCGCCGCGATACTCGCGTGCCCACGACTCCAGTGCCGCCACCTGCGAATCGCGCAGGCGCGGGCCCAGCGCCTGGAACGCCTGCAGGTACTCATGGGCCATGGTGCCGTGCGGGGTCATGCCGTACAGGCGGGCGAAATGCACGTTGCTGGTGCCGACCAGCTGCGGCCCGAGGGCGTCGCGCAGCAACGGCAGCAGGCGGGCATGCCAGTCGCGCGAGTAGCGGCGGCGGCTGCCGTAGTCGGCGATGCGGCACTGCTCGAAGCCGGGGGTATCACGCAGCAGCGCGGCCTTGGCCTGCAGGCGGCGCTCGCCCTCGGCGAAGTCGGCGGTGGTGGTGTTGCGGAACCAGACTTCGTTGATGATCGCCAGCAGCGGCACTTCGAACAGAATGGTGTGCAGCCAGGGCCCGGTGATGTCCAGTTCGATCTCGCCGGGCACGGTCTTCGACGCGCGCAGCTGGATGTACTTGCGGTCGAGGTGGAACAGGCCGAGGAAATCGGCGAAGTCCGGCTTCACGAAGCGCAGGCCACGCATGTAGTCCAGCTCCGCGTCGCTGAAACGCAGGCTGCACAGGTGGTCGATCTCTTCGTCGATCTGGTCGATGTAATGGGCCAGGTCGATGCCGGGCGTGCGGCACTTGAACCGGTACTGCACCTGGGCGCCGGGGTGCTGGTGGAGCACCGCCTGCATCATGGTGAACTTGTACAGGTCGGTGTCGAGCAGGGACTGGATGATAGGCATGGGGCGGATTATGCGCCCGGCAGGGTGAACCGGGGTGCCTGCGGCCACACTCAGCTCACGGGAAACAACATTGGTAGATCCACGCCATGCGTGGATGCTCTTGCGGCGCTACAGCGCCTTGCGCAGCAGCTTCGGCACCAGCATCAGCGCGTGCGCCCAGATCGCGCCCCACACCGCTACCCGCACCGGCAGCGAACGCTGCCTGGCCTCGAACTTCTGGAAATAGCGCCACAGGCCCTTGTGCTTGTGCCATTCAACGAAGAACGGCCGCGAGCGGCTGGAGACGCCACGAACGTGGGTGACCTGCAGGTCATTGGCGATCGCCACCACTGCTCCGGCTTCGCGTGCACGCCGGCACAGGTCCAGGTCTTCGGCATGCAGACGATAGCCGGCGTCCCAACCTCCGATGCAGTTGAACAATGCACGCGGCATCATCAGCAGCGCACCGGACAGCGCCGGCACCCGCTGCAGCGCCTGCTGCGGGTCACGCGGCACCGCCAGCTTCGAGCCCTTGCCCGGCGAGCGCAGCATCATCAGGAAATCCGGGTCGCGGCGGCGCACGGCTTCGTCGGCATGGCCCTGCTCGTCCACCTGCTCGACACCGAGCAGGCAGTCGCCCAGTCCTTCCGCGCGGCTGCGCAGTGCGGCCAACGTCTCCGGTTCAACCATCAGGTCCGGGTTGATGAAGGCCAGCCATGGACTGTGCGAATCGGCCACGCCCTGGTTGTTGGCGGCGGCAAAGCCGGGATTGTCCGGATTGCCGACGAGACGCACGCGCGGGTCGTGGCTGGCATGGCGCTGCACGATATCCAGCGTGCCATCCATCGAGCCATTGTCGATCACCCGGATCTCGGCCACGTCCTGCGCCTGGCGCAGACGCGAGAGGCAGGCGTCGATGGTGCTGCCGCTCTGGTAGGTGACGACGATGGCGGCAATGGCAACATTCAAGCAGGAGGCTCCGGCGCGGAAGACGAGACGAACAGGTCACCCTGTTCCTTCGGCATTATCGCCTGCCGCATGCGCTGCTGCAGATCGGCACGCAGGCCATGCAGCGGATCGTGCATGAGGAAGTCAGCCAACCGTGGCACCCACCCCGGCCAGCGCGCGGCCAGGGCCTCGAGATCGCCATCACGGCTGACCGCCTCCCCTTCCCGGCTGACGAAGGCGGTCTCGCACAGCACGTTGCGCCATCCCAGGCCAGCCATGCGCAGGCTCAGGTCCACCAGTGCCGCGTTCCAGCCGGCGTAGCTGTCCACGTCCAGGCCGCCGGCGCGGCGACGCGCGTTGCCGCGCACCAGTACCGCGTGGGTGACCGCCGAGGGCAGCTCCGGATGCAGCACCGGCAGCGTGGCACAGGTGTGTGCCAGCAGCGCCGGGTCCTCCGGTTCCGGATTGATCTCGCCCAGCCGCGGCCATGCAGCGGTTTCGCCGGCATTGCACCACGGGGTTGCGGTGGCGATGGCGGCGTCGCGGGCGAAGGCATCCTGCAGCTGCTGCAGCCAGCCCGGCGCGGGCACGCTGTCCGGCGCCAGCACCGCCACGTCCATGCCCTCGCAGGCGCGCAGCATCTCATCCAGATGGGCGACCTCGCCCAACGGCCGCGCGCGGCGGGTGTATTCGGCCTGCAACGGCGTATGCGCCAACCAATGCTCCACCACCGCCTGCGCACGCGGGCCGGTCTGCGCGTCATCGGCCAGCCAGACCGCGGTTCCCGGCGCGGTGCCGGCATCCAGCGCGGCCAGGCAGCGGTCGAGCGCGGCATCGTCCACGCACAGCGGCAACAACACGATCGCCCCCATCCCGCCTCCGTGGTTGTCGGTAGCCACAGCCTAGCACTGGGAGGGTATCGGCCGGGTTGCACCCGGCGCCTGCAGAGGCCAGAGCCAGAGCCGAAGCAACAGCCGGAGCAAAAGCTGGGTTCCTGGGGGATGGCGGGGTGGGTCCGGTTGCGGGGGCCGCTGCAAGTCCCCCTCCGGGGCCCGGCCCAGCCGCTGGCGGCTGTGCGTTCGGGCGCTTGCGAAGCAATGCTTCGCAAGCAAAGCGCCCTCACCCATGTAAGCTCGGTCGCCGCTTGCTCGTGTGCGCAGTCCTGCGCACACGGCAAGACCGGGGTTGGGCGTCCTGCTCAACCCGCCCGAGGCATGCCTCGGGCCCATGCGGCTCACGCCCCCACAACCGGACCCACCCCGCCTTCGACAGATCTCTGCGATCTGCAGTAGATCCACGCCATGCGTGGATGAATCTCCATCGGAATCGAATATTTCGAATTGGAATCGAAAAGCATCCACGCATGGCGTGGATCCAGCGTGTCGACCAAGGTCGACACCTACCAACAGCCGCGGGAATCTGTCAGAGGCGGGGCGGTGTGGGTTGGCAGGACCGTTGGCGCCATGGATGGCGCCATCGAGCCCCCATGGAAGGGTTTACGGCGTGTCCTGACAACCCACACCGCCCCGCCATCCCCCAGAAACCCGCTGTTGCTGTTGCTGTTGCTGTTGCTGTTGCTGTTGCTCCAGCTCTGGCCTCTGCGGGTGCCGGGCGCAGCCCGGCCGTAACCCCTTACTTCTTTGCGCGCGGCTGGTTCAGCGGTTCCATCGCGCGGAAGCGCTGGCTGTACTCGTCGGTCAGGGTGCGTGCCTCCTGCCCGTTGCGCACGATGCTCGGCGTCAGCAGCACGATCACCTCCGAACGGCGGCTGGTGCGGCTCTTCTGCCCGAACAGTGCGCCCACCACCGGAATCCGGCTCAGGCCGGGGATGCCGCTGCTGCCATCGGTGCCCGTGTCGGTGATCAGGCCGGCCAGCATGATGGTGTCCCCGCTCTGCACCGCCGCTTCGGTCGACAGCTTCTTGGTGGAAATACGCGGGTTGCAGTTGCGCTCCGTCGGATTGCAATTGTCCGGCACGTTGGAGGCACTGCTCACTTCCTGCACGATGTCGAGGAACACGGTGCCATCACGGGTCACGCGCGGCCGCACCTTCAGGATCACGCCGGTGTCGATGTACTGCACCGAACTGTAGGTGCCGGCGCCGATACCGGTGTTCACCGTGGTGGTGTTGATCGGCACCTTGTCACCCACGTTGAGCGTGGCCTCGGCGTTGTTGCGCACGAACACCGAGGGGGTCTGCAGCAGGCGCACATCGGTGACCTTGTCCAGCGCGCTGACCACCGCCGCGCCATTGTGGCCGGTGAACGCCCAGCCAAGGCCTTCGCCACCGGTCGCGGCACCGGCAAAGCTGCTCCAGGAGCCGCCGGCGGCGGCCGGCAGGGTCACGCCGGCCAATGCGCCGGTCAGCGCGCGCCCGGCCACCGCGTTGTCGAAGAACCAGTTCACGCCGTACTTCAGGTCACCCTCCAGTGCGACCTCGGCCACCTGCGCTTCGATATGCACCTGCAGCGGCATCACGTCCAGCTTCTCGATCACTTCGCGGATCGAGCGCCAGGCCTGCGGGGTCGAGCGCACCAGCAGGGTGTTGGTTTCCTCCACCGCCGACACGCCCACGCGATCGCCTTCCACTTCCAGGCTGACGCTGACGTTGCCGGACTGGCGCTGCGGCAGGTTCATGCTGCCGTTGCCGGTGCCACTGGAGCCACTGCCCGGCGTCGAACCGAAATTGCTGCTGTTGTTGCTGTCCATGCCACGCTCACCGTCGCTGCCCAGCTGCGACGGCATTGCACCCGGTGCCAGCGAGGCCGGGCTGGAGCCGCCGCGATTGCCGCTGCTGGCGAAGGCTTCACTGAGGCGTTCGGCCAGATCCCGCGCCTTGATGTAGCGCAGCTCATAGGAGAACAGGCGGGCGCTGCCACCGGCGGTATCGATGCGGTCCAGCCACTGCTGGATCTGGTCCAGGTAACGCACCTGCGGGGTGATCACCAGCACCGCGTTGGCGTTTTCCAGCGGCAGGAAGCGGAACATGCCGGCGCTGGGCGTCTTGCTCTCCTCGCCGAACACCTTCTCCAGATCGGCGGCCACCTGCTCGGCCTTCCCCGACTGGATCGGGAACACGCCCACCGACATGCCCGACAGCCAGTCGACGTCGAAGATCTCGACAGTGCGCATGTAGTTTTCCAGCTCGGCGCGGGTACCGCCCAGGGTGATCACGTTGCGGCCGCTGTCGACGTTGACGATGGCGTTGGGGCGCGCGTACGGCTCCAGCACCTTCTTCATTTCAGTTGCGGAGATGAACTGCAGCGGGATCACCCGCACCTCGAAACCGCGTGCGCTGGCCGCCGGCGCCGTACTCGGTGCGACGGTGCCGGCCAATGCCTGATCGGCGGCGACGATGTTGTAGCGGCCGCCGCTGTAGACCATGCGGGCATTGTTCCAGCCCAGCACCATCTCCAGCAGGTTCAACGCCTGCGCCGGCGACACCGGCTTGGGCGTGGCCAGGGTGACTGTGCCCTGCACCCCCGGTGCGATCACGTAGTTCTGGCCCAGCATGTCACCGAGGATGGCCTTGACCACCGCATGCACCGATTCGCCTTCGAAATTGAAGGTTGCTTCACCGGTGCTGGCGCCATGCAGTGCCGGAGCCGGTGCGCGTGCTGCTTCGCGGTTGATCATGGTGCCGGTGCCACGGCGGATCACCGCCTGCGGAGCGCCCTGGGCGTCACGGGCAGCATCAGCGGCGACTTCGGCCGCCTGGCCGGCCTCGGCAGTGGGCGACAGATTGCCCTTGCGCTGCACATGCGGTGCGGACACGGTGCTGCAGCCGACCAGCAGCGCGAGGGCAAAGGACCAGGGAAGGAAACGCAGGCTCATGCATTCACTCTATCGGTTGGTGCCATCGCCCGGGGGCGGCGACGGTTGTTGCTGCTGTTGTTGTTGCTGCAGCTGGCGGCGACGGGCCTGGATGCGTTCGCGAATGGCCTGCATCTGCGCTTCGCTGGGGCCGTTGTTGTTGGCAGGCGGTGTGGCGGCCGCCGCAGCCGAGGATGCCGGCGCACTGCCAGCAGGCGACGGCGATGCGGTTGCCGCAGCCGGCGGCGGTGCCGGCGGAGCGCCTGCCGGGGGCGGCACAACGATCGCACCGGCCGGTGGCGCACCGTTGGCGCCGCGCAGCACGGTCGGCGGTTCCCCCCCCTGCCCGTTGAATACCGCCAGTTCCAGCACCTGGTTGCCACCGGGGCCGATCACGGTGGCCTGGCGCGGCTGCAGTGCGACCAGCTGCCAGCCGTCGACGGCTTCACCGTTGAGGCGCAGGCGCAGCGAGCGGTTCTGTTCGGTGGTGAAGGTGGCCATGCCGAAGTCGCCGGTCAGCAGCACGCCGGTCAGGCGCAGCGCGGCGCTGGCGGCGGGCTCGCTGCCGCCGAGCAGGTAGGGCTTCGGCCTGCGGTCCTCGGCGAACAGCGGTCGCTCGCCGATCGCGCTGTAGCTGTCGGCACTGGCCATGCGTTCTGCAACCAACGGCGGCAGCACCGGCAACGAAGGCACCGCATCGGCATCACCGTCCGCACCTGGCAGCTGGCTGCCCAGACCGAAGCCGGTGGCCAGCCAGACCGCTGCCGCCCAGCCGGCCAGTGCCAGCAGGAAGCCGGTGCGAAGGCTGATCTGCTCAAGCTTCATCGGCCACCTCCTGCCCTTCTTCCGGCGCAGCCGGTGCGGCGGCCGGTGCAGGTGTGGCCGAAGGCGGTTGCGGCGCCGCGCCCGGTTCGGCTGCAGGTGCCGGCGCAGCGCCATCGGCCGCAGCACCGGGCAGCAGGTAACCGGCCAGTTCGAACGACACGTCCAGGCCGAGCCCGGACTCGTTGGGCGACTGCTGGAAGCGCTGCGCGATCAGGTTGAGGTTGTCGACGAACAGGCGCGGGCTGCCGGTTTCCAGGCTGTGCAGCACCGTGGCCAGTTCGGCCACACCGCAACGCAGGCGCACCTGCATGGCCACGCGCACGAATTCGGCGTCACGGCGGTTGTCGGTCAGTGGCGTGCGGTTGCTGATGGTGCAGCTGCGGTTGCCCGGGCTGGCCATCGCCACCGCATCCTGCAGCTTCGCGCCCAGCGCAGCGGCCGCAGCTTCGGCGGTGGCTTCGCGCAGGAAGCCCGGCCGCTGCTGCAGTGCCTCGCGGGTGGCGCGCAGGCGCTGTTCGATCTGCGGCTGCTGCTGCAGCTGCGCCTGCACGCGCTGCTCGCGCTCGCGCAGGGCAGCCACGTCGGCGTCGATTTCGCGCAGTGGCTGGGTGAACCAGGGGTGCACCAGCAGCAGGTACGCCAGACCCAGCACTGCCAGCAGCAGCGCCAGTGCCAGCCAGCGGTCACGGCGTGCGCTTGGCATCGGCATCGGCCGCCTCCCGTGTCGGGGCCGCAGCCGGCAACGGCTGCAGTTCGGCGGTCATGGTGAAGCGGTCACGGCCACTGGCTGCGCCATCGGCCTGCAGTACGCCGGTCAGGTTGACCTTGCGCCACTGCGGTGCGTCCTGCAGCAGCTGCACCAGCTGCGAGGCCTCGCGGCTCAGGCCGATCAGCTGCAGGTTGTTGTTCTCGATGGCCAGCTTTTCCAGGTAAGTGCCCTCCGGCAGGCGCCGGGTCAGTTCATTCCAGATTTCCACCGTTCCGGCGCGCTGGCTGCGCTGCTTTTCCAGGAATGCGGCACCATCGATCAGCGCCTGCAGCTGCGCGCGTTCGCTGGCGACACCACGCGCACTGCGTGCACTGCGCTCGACCTGCGCACGCAGTTCGTCGGCGGCGGCGCGGCGGTTGTCGAGCAGCTGCAGGGCCGCCAGCACCAGCATCACCAGCGCGGCCACGGCCAGCAGCACATTCCAGCGCCGCGTCGGGTCTGCCCGCAGCTGGCGCTGCCCCGGTGGCAGCAGATTCACCTGCAGGGATTCACCCTCGGTGTCGATGGCATCGACACCGGCCAGTGCATCGGCCCATTCGCCTACGCTGGCCCGCCACGCCTCAAGCTGGCGCAGTGGCCAGGCGATCAGTTCGACCTGCAGCTGGCCCTCGGCGGCGCCCCCGAGTTCACGCACGTCATAGCTGACCTGGCTGGATTCGAACGGCGTCTGGCGGTCGATCTCGAAACCGACCACGGCGCGCAGCCGGTCGGCCGCAGCCGCAGGTAGGCGCAGATGACGACGCAGTACCTCGCTGGCCGGCAGCAGCCACACCCGCGGCAGGCTGCGCAGTCGCGGTTCCAGCACGCGGTCCAGTTCGGCCGGCGACAGCGGCCATGGCACGCTGGCAACTGCTTCGCGGCGTTCTCCGGCCTCTCGCCAGACCTGCAGCTGCTCACCCTGGCGCTGCAGCAGCAGGCGCGCCTGTGCCCAGCCCAGTGCCCACTGCCAACGTGCCGGCACCCAGGCCAGCAGCGATTGCCGCCACCAGCGCAGGAAACGGCCGGCGCCAGGGCCGATCCGGCCCTGCACCTGCCGCACACTGTCCTGCCATGCCGTCATCTTGCTGTCATTCCCTGCTCCCAGCGAAGCACTGTGTAGGACCGCCCGGGAACCCCGCCCGAGCCATTGCGTACCACTGCCTGCAACACCGACCGGCGTCCACTGCCGTCGGTTGCACGAGACTCGATACTATAGGTGCCGCTGCTGCTGGCAAGCGTTGTCGCACCGCCAGCGGTATCTGCGTCACGCTCCTGCTGTGCGCGCTGCGCCAGCACGGTATCCGCATCCAGGCCCAGTGCGGTCAGCACCGGCGCGCTGGCGAACTGGGGATCCGGGCGTGCCTGGCGGCTGTACAGGGTCAGGTGCGGCAGCATGGCCTTGTACAGCGGGCCGCGCATGCCCAGTACCCGCTGCAGTTCACCGAGCGTCTCGAAACGCTTGTTGCGTGGGCCATACGGCAACCCCGCCGCCGCATAGTCCGGGGCTTCGGCACCGCCGCCCGGCTGCAGCAGGCTGTCTTCATCACGCCAGTCGACAATGGCACCGGCCAGCTGCCGGGCTGCCCCTTCGTCTTCGCCGAGCGCCTTGAGGAACGCGGTCAGCAAGGTCACGTCGACCAGGTTCAGGTTGATCTTGCCGTTCTCGTCCAGCACCTTGATCTCGATGCTGGCGTCATCGAACTGCCAGCGGTAGGTTCGGCCATCAGCGCGCCAGGGCGCCCGCAGCGGATCGGCGGACAGGCGCAGCAGCGCGTACTCCAGGCCGGCGCGCGCCCGTTCCTGGCCGCGTGCATCGTCATCCAGCACCCGCTGCTGCAGATGCTCGACCCGTGCGCTCAGCGCGAACGCACCGACCAGCGCGGTCATCAATGCGATCAACCACAGCACCAGTACCAGTGCCGCACCGTGTTGCCGGTTCATCGCGCGCCTCCGCTGCCACCGTTGCGCGGCGCCACCACCAGCGTCGGCCAGGGCGCGCCCCTGGCCGGGACGATCTTGATCTCCACCAGCATCGGCAGGCGGCGGGTATCGTCCCAGCGCGGCATCCAGTCGCTCACCTGGCCGGTACTGGCATCGATGCCGCGATAGCGAAGTTGTACCGACTTCAGGTTTTCCACCAGCACTTCCGGCGGGCGCGGCGGGTTCTCGGCGATGCGCTCGCCTTCCTGCAGCAGCACCAGGTCCAGCAGCAAGCGCTGCTGGCCATCGCGGCCGTCCACCTGCAGCGCGTGCAGGTAGGGTCCGCCGCGGCCGAGGTAGCCCGGCAGATCGGCGGCGAACAACATGCGCTGCTCTTCGCCCTGGAAGAAGATCGGTTCGCGGGTGGGATCGGGTACTTCCAGCGGCGCGCGCAGCGCACCGGCCAGCTGCCGCCGCAACAGCGCCTGCACCGCGCGCATGCGCTCACTCTCGGCCGCGATCTGCTCGCCACGCTGACTGACCGCCATTGCCGAGCGGACGCTGGCGAACGCCAGCGCCAGGCCACCGGCCAGCAGCACCGTGGCCAGCATCACTTCAACCAGCGTGAAACCCGCGGCGCGGCGCTTCATCGCGCGCTCTCCAGGTCCGGCGGCAGCAGGCGCAGGCTGCGCCAGCGCAGCTGCTCGCGTTCGCTGTCGCCCCAACGCACCTGCAGCTGCAGTTCGGCCAGCCAGGGGGCACCGGCCGACTGTGACTGCACGGCGTTGCCGGCACGTGGCTCCACCCACGGCTGCACCTGCAGCTCCCAGTGGTAGCGTCCCTGTTCCCAGTCGCCCTGCTGGCTACCCACCTGCAGTGGCGTGGCGACACCGGTTTCGGCCAGCAGCGACTGCGCATGCAGTATCGCGCGCGTGCGCAGCTCGGCCTCGCGCACCTGCCTGGCACCACCGGACAGACTGCCCAGCAGCAGGGTCAGCGCCAGCCCGAGCAGGGCAAAGGCGATGATCACTTCCAGCAAGGTAAAGCCGCGAATGTGCCGCTTCATTGTGCCCGCCAGGGGCCGGAGCGGACCTCACCGGTCAGCCAGCCCACGTCGATGCGCCATTCGGCATCGTCACGCTGCAGCCGGATGCGGCCACCGCTGGAGCCACCATCGGGATGGAACTCGATCACGCCCTGCCCTGGCGCGGTGGCCAGCTGCGCGGCGCCTTCGAACTGCACCTGCAGCTGTGCCGGCACGTCACCATGGCGCTGGTTGGCGCCTTCCCAGCGCCGCTTTGCCGGTTCGATGACAAAGCGCTGCGGCTCGCCGCGGGCGATCGCCTGCGCGCGTACTACCCGCAGCTGGTTGGCGATGTCCTTGCCGGCGCTGCGCAGCTGCATGCCGGCGAAGCCGCGCGACAGGCCGGCGGCGGTAATCAGGCCGATCGCTGCGATCAGCGCGATCACCAGCAGCATTTCCAGCAGCGACAGGCCTGCTGCGCGCCTGCCGTGCAGGCGCGGGCGAGGCAGCCGGCGCGGCAGGAAATACGTCATGCAGGATTACGGCTGGTAGCGGATGTCGGCATCGACGCTGCTGCCGCCGGCCTTGCCATCCTTGCCGAGGCTGATCAGCTCGTACGGCTGGCCTTCGCCCGGCGCACGGTACTCCAGCGCGTGGCCCCACGGGTCGTTCAGGTCAGCCGGCTTGGCATACGGCCCCAGCCAGCCACCGACACCCGCCGGTGCGGTCACCAGATCGTTGAGCGAGCCGGGCAGCTTGCCGGTATCGATCTGGTAATTGTCGACCTTGGACGCAACGGTCTGCACCTGCGCCTTGGCGATGTTGGCCTTGCCGCGATCGGCGCCGCCCAGCACGCGGCTGGCGACCAGGGTCAGCACCGCACCGATCAGCACGATGACGATGATGATTTCCAGCAGGCTCATGCCCGACTGGTTGCGCGCGGCGGTGAAGGAAAGGCGGATCGGTCGACGGGAAGCAATCATGGTCGGTCCTTTCAGTTGCGGAGTGTCGGGGTTGCGTAGGGATCCATCGTCAACCGATGGCATTGGTCAGGTCGTACAGCGGTACCAGCACGGCAACGATCACCGCACCGACCACCGAGGCCAGCACCAGGGTGATCGCCGGCACCATCGCCGCCAGCAGGCGGTCGATGCGCCGGGCGCTGTCCTGTTCGAAGGTATCGGCGGCTTTCAGCAGCATGGTATCGAGTGCACCGGATTCCTCGCCGACCTGGATCATCTGCAGCGCCAGGCGCGGGAAACGCTTGCCGCGCGACAGCGCCAGCGACAGGCCGGTACCGTTCTTCACTTCATCCGCGGCGGCTTCCACATCGGCGGCCAGCGCGCGGTTGCCCAGCACGTTGCGGGCGATGCCCAAGGCACCCAGCAACGGCACGCCATTGCGCAGCAGGGTGCCCAGCGTGCGGGCCAGCCGCGCGGTTTCCAGTTCGCCGAGCAGGCGGCCGATGCCGCGACGCTGCAGCAGCCAGCCATCCAGCGCCAGCCGGAAGGCCGGTTGCCGCGCCTTGCGTTCGAAGAACAGCGCAAGTATCCCTGGCACCACCAGCAGCAACACCCACCAGTCGCGCACGAACAGGCCCAGCTGCAGCACCGCGTTGGTGAACCACGGCAGCGCCACATCCAGGCTTTCGTACATCTGCGCGAACTGCGGCACCACGTAGCCGAGCAGGAACAGCAGCGCGCCACCCACCACCACCAGCAGGATGGCCGGGTACACCAGCGCGTTGATCACCTTGCCCTGCAACGCGCGGCTGCGTTCGAGGTAGTCGGCCAGGCGCTGCAGGGTTTCGTGCAGGCTGCCGCCGGCTTCACCGGCCCGCACCATGTTCACGTACAGGCGCGAGAACAACCCATGCTGGCGCTCCAGTGCGGTCGACAGCGGCGCGCCACCGCGCACCACATCGCGGATGTCGGTGATCGCGCGGCGCGAGCGTTCGTCTTCGGGCAACCCGAGCAGGATCGACAGCGCGCGATCCAGCGGCTGGCCTGCACCGAGCAGTGTCGCCAGCTGCTGGGTGAACTGCAGCAATGCCGCACCCTGCAGCGGCCGTTGGCGGAACAGGTTGCGCCAGGTACTGCCACCGATCGCACCGCCATCGGCCAGCTGGGTCTCCATCGGCAGATGGCCCTGGTCCTGCAGGCGCGCGACCAGCTCGGCCTCGCTTGCCGCTTCCATCTGCCCGTCGAAGATCTCGCCGTGCGGATTCAGTGCCTTGTAACGGTAGGTCGGCATGTCAGCCCCGGCGTCCTGCGCGCATCAGCTTTCCTCGGTGACACGCAGCACTTCCTCGATGGTCGTCTGACCACTGAGGGCCTTGGACAGACCATCTTCGTACATCGTGCGCATACCGGCTTCGCGGGCAATGCGTTCGATCTCGCCCATGCCGTCGCGGCGCATCACCGCGCGCCGCAGCGCGTCGTTCATCACCAGGAATTCCATGATGGTGGTCCGGCCGAGGTAACCGGTCGGCGCCAGCGCGGAGGGCTTCGGGCGGTACAGGTGGATCGGTCCTTCCGGCTGCAGGCGGCGCAGCTCGAAGCGTTCGATCTCCTCCGGCGAGGCTTCATAGCGCTCGGCATGGGTCGGCTCCAGCCGACGCACCAGGCGCTGGGCCAGGATGCCGTTGATGGTGGAGGTAAGCAGGTAGTCTTCCACGCCCATGTCGAGCAGGCGGGTGATGCCGCCGGCTGCGTTGTTGGTATGCAGGGTGGACAGCACCAGGTGGCCGGTCAGCGCCGACTGGATCGCGATGCGCGCGGTTTCCAGGTCGCGCATTTCGCCGATCATGATGATGTCCGGGTCCTGGCGCACGATGCTGCGCAGGGCGTTGGCGAAGTCCAGGCCGATCTGCGGCTTGGCCTGGATCTGGTTGATGCCTTCGATCTGGTATTCCACCGGGTCTTCGACCGTGATGATCTTGACGTCGGCAGTGTTCAGCTGGCTCAGCGCGGTGTACAGCGTGGTGGTCTTGCCTGAACCGGTCGGGCCGGTCACCAGCAGGATGCCGTGCGGCTGTTCCAGCACCTTGCGGAACTGCGGCAGGAAGGCGTCAGTGAAACCGAGACGATGGAAATCGAACACCACCGTTTCGCGGTCCAGCAATCGCATCACCACGCTTTCGCCGTGCGCGGTCGGCACCGTGCTCACGCGCAGGTCCAGCTCCTTGCCCTGCACGCGCAGCATGATGCGGCCGTCCTGCGGCAGGCGGCGCTCGGCGATGTTGAGCCGGGCCATGATCTTGATGCGGCTGATCACCGCAGCAGTGAGGTTGGCCGGCGGGCTTTCGCCTTCCACCAGCACGCCATCGACGCGGTAACGCACCTTCAACCGGCTTTCGAACGGTTCGACATGGATGTCCGAAGCGCGCAGCTCCACTGCACGCTGGATCACCAGGTTGACCAGGCGGATCACCGGCGCTTCCGAGGCGAGGTCACGCAGATGCTCGATGTCATCGACCGCACCGCCCTCGCCATCGGCGGTTTCGACGATCGCGCCCATCGCGCTGCGGCCCTGGCCGAACCAGCGTTCGACCAGGTCATCAATTTCTGCGCGCATGCCCAGCACCGGTGTCACCGGTACACCCAGTGCCAGCTGCACGGCCTGCTGCGGATAAGGATCATGGGCATCGGCCAGCCACAGCCGGACCCCCTGTTCATCCAGCGCCAGCGGGCAGACATGGAACTGCTTGAGGAAGCGCAGCGACAACGGCAAGCCTTCCGCCAGCCCTTGTGGCGGTGCTTCCGGCAGCTGTTTGCCTTCCAGCAGCGGCAGCCCCAGCACTTCGGCGCTGGCCTGGGCCTGGTCACGCTCGGAGACCAGCCCCAGCCGCACCAGCAGGCCCAGCAGGCTGCCGCCGGCCTCTGCGTGCAGCGGCCGCGCACGTGCCAGATCGCCTTCCTTCAGCCGGCCGCGCGCCAGCAGCGCATCCAGGATGCGGCCTTCAGCGTCGTCGGCAGCGGCGGTAGCAGCAAGCGCGTTCACATGACTCTCCTGTCAATCGGCTCGACTTTAACAGTTAAGCCATGATTTCCGCCGCCCCTGCGCCACCTTTCGTAAAAAGACGAAGCCCGTCACATGGGATGACGGGCTTCGGCCATTCAACTACGACAGTTCAAGCTTACTGCGTGGCGAGAATGCTCACCCCGTTGTAGGCCGCTTCACCCACCACCTTGATGTAGTAGGTGGCCGCCACCGGCTTGGTCACCCGCACCGTCTCGGAGGTGCCCGGACGGGTCGACTTGGCGTCGTTGTCGCTGGCACTGGGCTCACGGCCTTCAGCCACGTAGACCGAAACGTTGCCGGTGCCACCGTAGGTGATCACGCTGAACTGCTTGCCGGCAGCCGCTTCGAAGCTGTAGAGCTTGCTGCTGCCGGCCGCACCGGACAGGCCACCGACGGCGGCCTTGTTGGTCAGCGGCGTGGCCACCGGCCCGCAGTTCTCGGTGCACGGTTCTTCCAGTGCCTTGGCCAGCGCGGCCTTGGCATCGAGGATGCCGGTACCGATCGGCGTGGCTGCCGGGATGGCGACCGGGAACGGACGTGCGGTTTCCTTCAGCAGGGTACGCATCGCGGCCGGGGTCAGCGGATCCTTGCCCTTGGCGATCAGTGCGCTCTGCACCAGTGCAGCAACGGCGGCCACATGCGGCGAGGCCATCGAGGTACCGCCCATGCCCATGTAGCCCGGCGTGCCCGATTCCGGCGTGGTCGCCGCATTGGAGCCGGTCTGCCAGATGTAGCCACCCGGGTTGCCGTCGACACTGCCGCCGCCACCCGGACCGGACAGGTCCACGCGGGTGCCGTAGTTGGAGTAGTAGGTGATGCCGCCGGTGATGCGCGTGGCACCCACGGTCACCACGCCTTCGCAGCTGGCCGGACGGTACTTGGATGCGTTGTCGGCTTCATTGCCCGCCGCGACCACCACCGTGGTGCCACGCGAGATCGCGCCGTTGATGGCGTCCTGGTAGGTGCTGCCGCAGGTACCGCTGCCGCCCAGGCTCATGTTGATGATCTCGGCCGGGTTGGTGTTGGCCGGGATGCCGGTCACCGTGCCACCCGATGCCCAGACCACCGCGTCGGCGATGTCGGACAGGTAGCCGCCGCACTTGCCCAGCACACGTACCGGCAGCACCTTGGCCTTGTAGGCGACACCGGCCATGCCGACGCCGTTGTTGGTCTGCTCGGCCACGGTGCCAGCGACGTGGGTGCCGTGCCAGGAACTGTCCTCGGCCAGCGAGCCGTCATAGCACTCGTTGTCGTTCTCGACCCAGTCACCGTAGTCCTGCGCACCCGGCACACGATCGTTGGTCGGGCGCCGCGAGGTCTCCGCATCGCTGATGAAGTCGTAACCCTCCAGCAGGTTGCCGACCAGGTCCGGATGCTGCGGCAGGATGCCGGTATCGATCACCGCCACCACGATGCCCTCACCCTGCGAGACATCCCATGCCGCCGGTGCGTTGATGCCGCCGACCGCATTGTGCAGATGCCACTGGTTCTGCTGGTAGAAGGGATCGTTCGGCACCAGCGCCGGCTGTACGTTGCCGGCACGCAGTTCGGTGCGGCGCAGCTTCACGTCGGCTTCGGCGTACTGCACCGACGGGTCGGCCTGCAGTTCCTTCAGCACACGCTGCAGTTCGGCCGGGGCCAGGCGGCCCTGCACGCGGATCAGGTCCGCACCGGTAGCGAGCTTGCGTACCACCTGCGGGCCGAGGGTACTGGCACGTGAGGTACCGCCGGACAGGCTGGCCCGGGTCAGCGCCGACTGCACGGTGGACAGCTTCGCCGAGCGGTCGGTGGCGGCGGCAGCGCCGGCCCGGTACTTGACGATGATGCGCTCGGTGCCCGGCTGGGCGGTGCTGGCCTGGCGCACCGGTTCGCGGGTCGGCAGGCCGGCGGCGTGGACGGCACCGACGGCCGTCATCGACAGCACGGCGGCGGCAAGCACATTGATGCGAAGGTTCTGCTTCTTGATCACGTCGAATTCCTCTTCTGGGTCATGGATCGAACCAACACTGCGGCCATCATTCCTTGACGACTCCCGGCCGGCCCAGCCGGGATTGCCGTGACCTCCCCCCAGGCCCTCACTGCAGGTGCTGCGCCGGCGTGGGTGGCCGCCGGCGCGATGGAGTGGCTTACCAGCCGAAGCCGGCACCGACGCCAACCGAGCTGTCGTCGCTGCTGAAAGCACCGCCGAAGGTCACCGTGGCGCGATCGCTGATCGCACGCTGGTAGCCCAGCGACAACGCCGACTCGCCGCCCTGGAAACCAATGCCGACGCCGACCCGGTTCTGGGTGCGGATACCGGCGGCACTGGTGGCCATGTTGAGCATCGCCGCGCTCATCGCACCCTGGCGGTCGATGCGGCGATCCATGTGGCGCAGGCGTCCGTCGATCTCGCCCTTGAACACATCGAAGCTGTCGGCGACGGCCTGGACGCGGCTGTCGGTGTAGCTGTTGGCCGTGGCCATGCCACGGTCGAGCTGGCCCTTGTTGACCGCATCGGTGGCCGTGGTACCCGCCGCCACATTGGTGACCTGGCGCTCGTTGCCTTCACTGCCCACCGAGACCGTGTTGGCACGATCGGCAACCGAGCCCTGGCCCAGCGCCACGGCATTTGCCGCAGTGGCATTGGCGCCCTGGCCGATGGCCGTGGACGAAGCGCCACTGGCGACGGCGCCCTCGCCCATGGCGACGGCATTGAAGCCCGTCGCGGGAGTGCCAACCGGAATCCCGGCACCGGCGGCAGCAGCGGTCGGCGTGCCCTGCACACGCGCGGTGCTGGCCGGTGCCGCGTCGGCCGTTGCAGGTGCATCAGCGGTGCTTGCCAGCGGGCTCTCATCCAGCGAGGCACTCATCGCGCGCAGGTTGGCAGTCCCGGCACGCGAGCCACCGGCGGTTCTGCGGTCGATCTCGCTGACCTTGCGGTCCAGCGCGCCGAGCGCATCGCCGACGTTGCTGTAGGTGGCGCCCTGGATCACGTAGTTCGGGGCCACGAACACCCCCTGCATGCCGACGCTGGCACCACCGCCGAGGAAGCTGGCGGCATCGCTGAGCGACTGGAACAGCTGGCCGCCGTTGATCGCCTGGCGACTGCCCGCAGCGATGCTGCCGGCACCGACGTTGTCGATGGTGGTGCCCTGGAAGCCGGACAGGGTCAGGCGGTCACGGCTGGCGTCGTCGTAGCCGACCGCGCTGGCCGCGGTGGTTTCCACGGTGGCGATGCGCGAATCGAAATCGCCCACGCGCGTTTCCACCGCACCCACCCGCTGGTTGGTGACGTTGAGCTGGGAGCCGGTGATGGCATCGCTGCTGCCGGCGGCGATGCGGCCATCGGCCACATTGACGATGCGGCGCGTGGCCGGACCCTCGGTGCCGTTGCCACCGCCGACCGACACCACGTTGGCATCGAGCGCACGCGAACCTGCGCCCAGTGCCACCGAGTTGGCACCGGATGCGCCGGCGCTGGTACCCAGCGCAAGTGCACCATTGCCGATCGCCATCGCATTGGCACCCAGTGCATTGCTGCGTGCGCCGCTGGCGCTGGCCGCCGAACCGATCGCGGCGGCATCACTGCCGCTGGCGCTGGCGATACCTGCGCCGGTGGCCTTGACGTAACGCGCCGTGCCATCAGCGGTTGCGGCGACCGCATCAAGCTGGCCGCGATTGACCGCATCGGTGCGCTCGGTACCGGCGGCGACGCGGGTGATCTGACGATCACTGGTGCTGCTGCCCACCGACACGGTGTTGGCACGGTCGGCCACCGAGCCTGCGCCCAGTGCGATGCTGCCGGCCGCCGACGCGTTGGCACTGACACCCACCGCAGTGGCATTGGCGCCGGTGGCCTTGCTGCCGTAACCCACTGCAGTGCCAAGGCGACCACTGGCTTCGGCATAGCTGCCCAGCGCCGAAGCGCCGTCGGCCGAAGCATTGGCGCGGAAACCACTGGCCTGCGACTGGGTGCCGCTGGCCGTGGCCTGCGCGCCGCTGGCAGTGCTGTAAGCGCCCTTGGCCTGGGCGCCGGCGCCGGTAGCACTGGCGCCGAGTTCGCTGGCGCTGGCGCCACTGCCCACGGCTACGCTGTCGACACCAGCAGCCTGCGCCGCGTTGCCGAGCGCCGCCGCATTGTTGCCGGTGGCGAGCGCATCGAAGCCCACGGCCGTGGCATTGCCGGCCATGGCATTGGCACCACTGCCCAGCGCGGTGGCGCCGTTGCCGATGGCGTTGGCCGCGTTGCCGGCGGCCAGTGCGTTGTCACCGTCCACCAGGGCACCGGCCTCGCCATCGGCATTGCCGCTGGCCTGGAACTGCCGGCTGGTCTTGTCGGCGACGCTGGCGACTGCATCCAACTGGCCTTTGTTCACCGCATCGGTGGCTTCGGTACCGCCTGCGACATGGGTGACCTGGCGCTCACCGCCCGCCTTGCCGACGGCCACAGTGTTGTCACGGTCGGCCTTGGATCCGGCGCCGAGCGCGACGCTGTTGTTGCCATTGGCGGTGGCGTTGGCACCCAGCGCGGTGGCGCTGCTGCCCGCCGCCCACGAATTCCAGCCGATCGCCGTGGCGTAGTCTTCGGTGGCCCACGCGCCCGCACCGAATGCCGCGGCACCGGTGCCACTGGCACGCGACGGGATCAGGCCGAAGAAGGTGCTGCCACCGATCGCCACGCTTTCTTCGCCACTGGCTTCGCTGGACTGACCGACCGCTACTGCACCGGTACCGGCGGCGGCGGCACCGAAGCCGACCGCCGTGGTGTTGGCGCCACTGGCCGCCGAACCGTAGCCCAGTGCCGTGCCGAGCCGACCGCTGGCTTCGGCATAACCGCCGACAGCGGTAGTGCCATCGGCGGACGCGGCGCTGCGGAAGCCGCTGGCCAATGCCTGGGTGCCGCTGGCATTGGCTTCGGCGCCGCTGGCGGTGCTGTACGCACCACTGGCCTGCGCACGCGCACCGGTGGCTGTGGCGCCCAGTTCACTGGCGCTGGCGCCGGTACCGAGCGCCAGGCTGTCTTCGCCGGTGGCCTGTGCCGTGCTGCCCAGGGCAGCCGCGTTGCTACCGGTGGCCAGCGCATCGATGCCCACGGCGGTGGCGTTGGCGGCCAGCGCATTGGCACCACTGCCAAGCGCGGTGGCACCGTTGCCGATCGCATTGGCCGCGTCACCGGCCGCCAGCGCGTTGTCACCCTCGACCAGCGCCCCGGTTTCGCCATCGGCATTGCCACTGGCCTGGAACTGCCGGCTGGTCTTTTCCGCTGCCGCGGCTACGGCATCGAGCTGATTCCTGTTGACCGCATCATTGCCCTGGATGCCGTCGGCCACATTGGTGATCTGGCGGGTATTGCCACCGCCGCCCACCGATACGGTGTTGTCACGGTCGGCAATCGAGTCCGCACCCAGCGCCACGCTGTTGGCACCACGCGATTCGGCGGCGTTGCCCAGTGCGGTGCTGTTGATGCCCCCCGACCAGGCGCCACCACCCACCGCAGTGGAGTAGTTGCCCGATGCCTCGGTGGCCAGCAGACCGAACAGCGAGCCGCCAACGGCGACACTGTTGGTGCCGGTGGCCAGGCTGCCCTGGCCGGTGGCGGTGCTGTAGGCGCCGGACGCTTCCGAGTCGCCACCCACTGCCACGCTGTTGGAGCCGGAGGCGTTGGCGAAGTTGCCGAACGCGGTGGCATTGAACGCCGAGGCCTGCGCGTAGCCACCGATGGCGGTGCTGTAACCGCCGCTGGCTTCGGCACCGATACCGAAGGCCGCCGACGCCGTACCACTGGCTACGCTCTCGCTACCGACAGCGGTGGCCGCGTCACCACTGGCATTGCTGAAGTAGCCCACGGCCACGGCCTCTTCGCCGGACGCTTCGGACAGCACGCCATTGGCAGTGCTACCGGCGCCGCTGGCGATGCTGGCCGCACCGAACGCCGCGCTCTGCTCGCCGCTGGCTTCGCTTTCCGCGCCATGCGCGGTGGCGTACTCGCCCGTGGCCTGTGCGTTGGCACCAACAGCGCTGGCGTTGGCTGCGGTCGCCAACGCATTGAAGCCCAGCGCCTGTGCGTTGCTGGCCAGCGCGTTGGCGCCGCTACCCAGTGCGGTGGCGCCATTGCCGATGGCGTTGGCGGCATCACCGGCCGCCAGTGCGTTGTCACCTTCCACCAGCGCACCGGCTACGTCATCACCGTTGCCGCTGGCCTGGAAGAAGCGGCTGGTGGTGGTGGCCGTGGTCGCCACCGCATCCAGCTGCGCCTTGTTCACCGCATCGGTGGCCTGGGTGCCGGCGGCGACGTTGGTGACCTGGCGTTCGTTGCCGGCGCTGCCCACCGACACCGTGCGCGCTCGGTTGGCGACCGAACCGGCACCCAGCGCGACCGTATTGCTGGCGCTGGCATTGCTGCCCGCACCCAGCGCGATCGCGCTTTCACCACCGGCTACCGTGTTGGTGCCGATGGCGATGCTGTTGATGCTGTTGCCCAGCGCCTGGAAGCCCAGCGCCACGCTGTTGTCGCCATAGCCGAAGGCACCACGGCCGACCGCTGTGGAGCTGGCGCCGTTGGCCCAGCTGTTGTAACCGATGGACGTTGCGCCGCTGCCACTGGCCCAGGCCGCGTTGCCGAACGCCGAGGCATTGGTGGCAGTGGCCCATGCACCCGAACCGAATGCTGCTGCGCCACTGGCAGTCGCCCAGCTGTAACCGCCTACTGCAGTGCTGTCATCGCTGCTGGCGAATGCGCTGTCGCCGACCGCAACCGCATAGCTGCCGGTGGCGCGCGACTTGCCGCCTGCGGCGAAGCTGTTGTCACCACTGGCCTTGGCCGCGTTGCCGAAGGCGCTGCTGGCAGCCCCGGTGGCCTGCGCGCCGCTGCCGACTGCGGTGGCATCGGCAACAGCGGTGGTGCCCACCTGCTGCGCCGTGCCATCGGCACCGATGATCGGCTGGTTGAACTCGTCGTAGGCCTGGCCGAGGCCACCGATGGCGACACCGCCATTACCGGTGGCCGCGCTGTTGCGGCCCACGGCCACGCTGTCATCGCCGATGGCCGACGCGGCAGCACCATGTGCAATGGCACCTGCGCCGATCGCATTGCTCGACGAACCCACAGCGATGGAGCCTTCGCCATCAGCCAGTGCGCCAGCATCACTGCCCGCCTCCGGCTGTGCCTGGAAGAAACGCGCGGTGGTGTCGGCAGTGCTGGCCACGGCGTCGAGCTGGGCTTTGTTCACCGCATCGGTGGCTTCGCTGCCTGCAGCAACACTGGTGATCTGCCGCTCGTTGCCGGCGCTGCCGACGGCCACGCTGTTGGCGCGCACCGCTTCGGAATTCGCGCCGAGTGCCACACTGTTCGCGCCGCGTGCGGTGGCGTAGTAACCCACGGCCGTGCTCTGCGCACCGCTCGCCCAGGTCTGCGCGCCGAGGGCACTGGCGTTCTCGCCCGGTGCATAGGCGAAGTAGCCGACCGCGGTCGCTTCGGCGCCGGAGGCTTCGCTGAGGCTGCCGTTGGCCACGGCACGGTCGCCACTGGCGATGGCACCGGCACCGACGGCGGTGGCGGCTTCGCCACTGGCCTGGGTCTGCACGAAGAAGCCCAGGCCGGGGATCAGGTCAGCCGGACCACCGATGGCGACGCTGCTGGTGCCCGTCGCGTTGCTCTGCGTACCCAGCGCGGTGGAATAATCGCCGATGGCATTGGCCACGGCGCCGAAGGCCGACGCCTGCGCACCGGCCGCATAGGCGCCGACGCCGTAGGACGACGCCGCAAAACCACTGGCTTCGGCACTGGCGCCGACCGCAGTGCCGCCGACGCCTGCGCTGGTTGCGCCGGTTTCCACCGGCACGCCGCCGCTGGTGATCAGCGGGTTGCCGTCGGCATCCACCGCAGCGCCACCCACGGCAACGCTGCCCGGACCGTTGGCCTGCGCGTTGTTGCCGAACGCGGCACTGTTCTGGCCCGAGGCCAGCGCGTTGTTGCCAACGGCAGTGGCGTTCTGCGCGACGGCGGTGGCGCCGGCACCGACTGCAGTGGTGCCGTTGCCGATGGCATTGGCGGCCTCGCCGGCCGCCAGCGCCTCGTCGCCCTCGGCCAGTGCACCGGCATCGCTGTTGCTGCTGCCATTGGCCTGGAAGCGCTTGGCGGTGGAATCGGCCACGGCGGCGACGTCCTTCAGCTGACCGACATTGACTGCATCGTTGTCTTCGGTGCCTGCGGCCACGCTGGTGATCTGCCGGGTCAGCCCGTATTCGGCGGCACCAACGGACACGGTATCGACGCGGTCGGCCAGCGAGCCCGCGCCGAGCGCCACGCTGCCGGTGGCAACCGCAGCGGAATTCGAGCCCAGCGCGGTGCTGTATTCACCAACGGCGGTGCTGAATGCACCCACCGCAATCGACGCTTCGTTGGCGGCGGTAGCGCCGCGGCCCAATGCGGTGCTGCCCGGGCCCATCGCCACGGCACCGCCGCCCACAGCCGTGGCGCCATCGGCAGTCGCTTCGGACAGCGCACCCAGTGCGGTGGCCGCGCCGTTCTCGCTGGCGGCGGTCGCGCTTGCGCCAACCGCGGTGTCGCCAAGACCGAAGGCCGCAGCGCTCTGCCCGACCACCACGCTGGCATCGCCGATTGCCAAGGCGCCCTGGCCGAACGCGCTTGCGCCCAGGCCCGCGGCAATGGCCTGGGTACCGATGGCAGTGGTGGCATTGGCCAGCGACTGCGCGCCGGCACCGGCCGCGACTGCGCCCTGCCCGTCGATCTTCGCCGCGTCGCTGTCATCGCCTGCGCCATCGGCCTTGAAATAGCGGTTGCCATCTGCGGCAACGTCGGCCAGCGCAGCCTGGGTGGCGCGCGCCTGCGCGTCCAACTGCGCCTTGTTCACCGCATCGGTCGCCTGGGTGCCCGCCGCAACGTTGGCGATCTGCCGTTCCTTGCCGGCATCGCCGACGGACACGGTGTTGGCCCGCGTGGCCTTGGAGCCAGCGCCCAGCGCAACGCTGTTGGCGGCACTGGCATTGCTGTTGCTGCCGATCGCCACCGCGTTGCTGCCCTTGGCCGTGGCCGAGCCTTCGATCAGGCACTTTTCGAGCAGCTTGCCGCTGAATGCAACGCAGGTGGCGCTGCCGCCGATCTGCACCGACTGTGCTGCGGCGCTGCCGCTCATGCCCAACCCCATTGCCAGGCCCAGTGCCACTGCCAACAGTGCGGGCGTGGCCTGTGTCGCATCGCGGCGCTGGTCGACGACCCCGCCGCCGCTGTCGGAGGAGGCCAGTTCCGAGGCCACCACCAACTGACCCAATGCTTTGTTCCAGACCTTGCGATAAATCCGATTCATCGGTACGGCTCCTGATTGGACTGGTTTTGGGCAAAGCAACGCCACCGCTGGGCTTTCCGGCCCAACGTCCCCTGGGGGCGTTTATTCGCGTGATTTACTGCGGGGTATTGCCGAACGGCGCGCAGCGACAGAAAACCGAGCGCGTGCGCCAAGCGGTTACTGCGAAATGAATGATTCTGAAACGGGGCTCAAGTGTTAACGGCAACTTTGCAGATCGTCAAGACTTTGACACAGCAAATCCTATTGCCGTGAAGCACATCACTATTTCACGTGTTTATGAAAGTATTTTGTTATACATGCGTGACGATTCCTCGACGCATGAAAATGCATGTAACTAGCGGTCGCGACTGGAGTTTCAAGCGCGCAAAGAAAAACCCGCCGATCAACGGCGGGTTTTTCCATACGCGATGGCATTGAGGCCTGCGCGATGCAGTGCGATCAGCCGCACCACACCCGCGCGTTGCGGAACATGCGCATCCACGGCGAGTCACCCTGCCACTCGGTCGGAGCCCAGCTCAGGTTGAGCGCGCGCGGGGTGCGTTCCGGGTGCGGCATCATGATGGTGACGCGGCCGTCACTGCTGGTCAGGCCGGTGATGCCGTCCGGCGAACCGTTCGGGTTCAGCGGGTACTGGCTGGCGACGTTGCCATTGCCGTCGATGTAGCGCAGCGAGACGCGTGCGGCGGCCTGGTCAACGGCGTTGTCGAACACCGCCTGGCCTTCACCATGCGCCACCGCCACCTGCAGGCGTGATCCGGCCATGCCACGCAGCAGGATCGACGGCGATTCCACCACCTCCAGCAGCGCGGTACGGGCTTCGAACTGCTCGCTGGCGTTGCGGCGGAACTGCGGCCAGTGCTCGGCCCCCGGAATGATGCCCTTCAGCTGGCTCATCATCTGGCAGCCATTGCACACGCCCAGCGCGAAGCTGTCCTCGCGCGCGAAGAATGCGGCGAAGGCATCACGCAGCGCACTGCGCTCCAGGATCGAGGTGGCCCAGCCACGGCCGGCACCGAGCACGTCGCCGTAGCTGAAGCCACCACAGGCGACCAGGCCGGTGAAGTCCTGCAGGGCCACGCGGCCTTCGATCAGGTCGCTCATATGCACGTCGAACGCGCGGAAGCCGGCACGTTCGAAGGCGTTGGCCATTTCAATCTGGCCGTTCACGCCCTGCTCGCGCAGCACGGCCACGCGCGGGCGCGCACCGGTGCTGATGAACGGCGCCGCCACGTCTTCGTTGAGGTCGAAGCTGAGCTTGGGCTTCAGGCCCGGCGCCGTGAAGGAACGCGCAATCTCGCGCTCGGCGTCGGCGTTGGCCGGGTTGTCGCGGCGCTTCTGCATCGCGTGGGTGACCGACCACCAGGCGTCGAACAGCGCGTCCCAGCGCCACTCGGCCAGGTTCTCGCCGCCCAGCGACACGCGCACCACCGGCGCGGTGGTCGGCTTGGCGATGCGCTGTGCGCATTCGGTCAGTGCGTGGCGTTCGACCAGATCGGCGAACGCAGCACGGTCTTCGCGCGCGATCTGCACCACCGCACCCAGTTCTTCATTGAACAGGCTGCGGAACGGATCATCGCCCCAGGCATCGAGGGTGATGTCCAGGCCCAGGCGCGAGGTGAAGGCCATTTCGCACAGCGCAGCGAAGGCACCGCCGTCGCTGCGGTCGTGGTAGGCCAGCAGCAGCCCGGACTGGCGCGCATCGCGGATCAGTTCGAAGAAGCCACGCAGGCGCTGCGGGTCGTCCAGGTCCGGAGCGGCACCGGCGAAAGCCGGCAGTTCGCCGTGGTCGGCATGCACCTGGGCCAGGATCGAACCGCCCAGGCGCTGCTTGCCGGCGCCCAGGCCGATCAGCCACAGCTCGCTTTCCACGTCGCGGTCGAGCAGCGGCGTCAGCTGCTGGCGCACGTCGGCCACCGGCGCAAACGCCGAGATCACCAGTGACACCGGCGACACGCTCTTGTGCGCTTCGCCCTGGTCGTGCCACTGCGCCTGCATCGACAGCGAGTCCTTGCCCACCGGGATGCTGATGTCCAGCTGCGGGCACAGTTCCATGCCCACCGCCTTCACTGCGTCGTACAGCAGCGCGTCTTCGCCCGGGTGGCCGGCCGCGGCCATCCAGTTCGCCGACAGCTTGATCTCATCCAGCGCATCGACCGGGGCCGCGCACAGGTTGGTCAACGCTTCGCCCACCGCCATGCGTGCCGAAGCAGCGGCGTCGAGCAGGGCCAGCGGGGTGCGCTCGCCGATCGACATCGCTTCACCGGACACGCCTTCGAAGTCGGCCAGGGTGATCGCCACGTCGGCCACCGGCAGCTGCCACGGGCCGACCATCTGTTCGCGTGCGGTCAGGCCACCGACGCTGCGGTCACCGATGGTGACCAGGAAATTCTTTGACGCCACCGTCGGGTGCGCGAGCACGCGAAGGCCGGCTTCCTGCAGGTCCAGGCCGCCGGTCTTCAGCGCCGGCCAGCGCGGGGCCGACGGATGCGCGGTGTCGCGGTGCATCTTCGGCGGCTTGCCGAACAGCACATCCATCGGCAGGTCGATCGGCGCATCGGCCGGGGTGTGGCCCGGCACCGCACCGTAGGCCACCACCAGGTGTTCCTCGGCAGTCGCCACGCCAACCGCGGCGAACGGGCAGCGCTCGCGGGCACACAGTGCGGCGAACTCGGCCAGGCGCTCCTGGGCCACGCCCAGCACGTAGCGTTCCTGCGACTCGTTGCACCACAGCTGCATCGGCGACAGCGACGGATCATCGGTGGGCACCTTGCCCAGGTCGATGACACCGCCGACCTTGGAGTCGTGCAGCAGTTCGGGGATGGCATTGGACAGGCCACCGGCACCAACGTCGTGGAAGAATTTGATCGGGTTGTTGGCGCCCATCGCCACGCAGCGGTCGATGACCTCCTGGCAGCGGCGTTCCATTTCCGGGTTGTCGCGCTGCACGCTGGCGAAGTCCAGGTCCTCGGCGCTCTCGCCGGAGGCCACCGAACTGGCGGCACCGCCGCCCAGGCCGATCAGCATCGCCGGACCGCCGAGCACAATGACCGCATCACCGGCCTGCAGCTGGATCTTGTCGACCTGCACGCGGTCGATCGCGCCGAGGCCACCGGCCAGCATGATCGGCTTGTCGTACGCGCGCACCAGATCGGCGCCTTCCGGCAGCTCGAAGCTGCGGAAGTAGCCGAGCAGGTTCGGGCGGCCGAACTCGTTGTTGAACGCAGCGCCGCCAAGCGGGCCGTCGGTCATGATTTCCAGCGCCGGTGCCATGCGCGGGTTCAGCGCGCGCGGCGCTTCCCACGGCTGCGGCAGCTCCGGAATGCGCAGGTGCGAGACCGAGAACCCGGACAGGCCCGCCTTCGGCTTG
This sequence comes from Stenotrophomonas sp. STK17_22, assembly GCF_051983905.1. Taxonomy (NCBI): domain Bacteria; kingdom Pseudomonadati; phylum Pseudomonadota; class Gammaproteobacteria; order Lysobacterales; family Lysobacteraceae; genus Stenotrophomonas; species Stenotrophomonas sp. STK17_22. The sequence continues at coordinate 655,285 of NZ_CP197010.1, read as the reverse complement.
CCGCCGCGGCCGGTCGCGCCTTCGTCGCGGATCTCGCCACCGTTGCCGGTCGAGGCACCCGGGAACGGCGCGATCGCGGTCGGATGGTTATGCGTTTCCACCTTGATCTGGAACGCGCTGGGCACCTGCGGCTCGCGGCGGTATTCGCCGCTGGCCGGATCCGGGCGGTAACGCGACGCCGGATGGCCTTCGATCACCGCGGCGTTGTCGCTGTACGCGCTGAGCGTGTGCTGCGGGGTCTGCTGGTGGGTGTTCTTGATCATCCGGAACAGCGAGCGGTCCTGCTCCTGGCCGTCGATGGTCCAGCTGGCGTTGAAGATCTTGTGCCGGCAGTGCTCGGAGTTGGCCTGCGCGAACATCATCAGCTCGACGTCGGACGGCGCGCGGCCGAGCGCGGTGAAGCGTTCGCGCAGGTAGTCGATCTCGTCCTGGGCCATGGCCAGGCCGAGGCGCTGGTTGGCAGCCTCCAGCTGGTCCACCGGCACGCGTTCCAGTTCACCGCGGGCCGGCGCCGAGAACAGCGCCTGGCCCTGTTCCACGGTCTCCAGCACCGACTGCGTCATCGGGTCGTGCAGCGCCTTGACCAGCGCCTGCTGGGCGGCGGCATCGGCCGGCCACCCCTGCACGTCGATGCGCAGGCCACGCTCGACCCGGCTGACCGGCTGCCCGGCACCACGGACCAGTTCGGTGGCCTTGCTCGACCACGGCGACAGCGTGCCCAGGCGCGGCACCACGATGCGGCTGACCGCGCCGTCGGCCACGGCCTCGGCCTGCGGCGCGGCTTCGAGGATGCGGCACAGGGTGGTCAGGTCGGGGGCGGCGCTGCCTTCGGGCTGCACGAAGTAGACGTGCCAGGCACCGCTGATACGCAGGGAGGGAGCGATGGACTGCAGGCGGGATTCAAGACGTTCGCGGCGGAACGGCGACAGGGCGGGCGCGCCCTCGAGGACCATCATGTCCGGGGAACCGTAGTTGGGAAACGGGCCCGACATTGTACCGGAAGCGGGGGAAGGGCTTTGGCCGGGCGGCGCCCGGCACCCGCCGAGGCCAAGGCAACGGCAACTGCCAAAGCAAAAGCGGGGTTCCCGTGGGATGGCGGGGTGGGTCCGGTTGCGGGGGACGCCGTGAATCCGTCCATGGAGGCTCGATCGCCGCATCCATGCGGCTCACGCCCCCGCAACCGGACCCACCCCGCCTTCGACAGATTTCCGAGATCTGCAGTAGATCCACGCCATGCGTGGATGCTCCCCGGTAATGCCGGCCGCTGGCCGGCAACCAGGGAAATCTCAGAAGTCAGGCATTGAAGAGCGAAGCGATCGGCTTCTGCTTTTGATTTTTTGTTCTGTCTTCCGTGGCTGGCCGCGCAGGAACCTGTCCGTGGCCGGGCGGGTGGGCTGCGCAGGGGCGTAAGCGCCATGGATGGCGCGCCCGAGCCTCCAGGGATGGATTCACGGCGTCCCCTGCGCAGCCCACCCGCACGGCCACCCCCCAGAAATCCGCTGTTCGCGGAAAGCCCCAGCCACGAGGGGGCTCCGCCGATGGCCGCCGACCGCGCACCAGCGCCGCTCTCCGCCAAATCCCCGAACCATGCACTCGCTCACGGATTGACCACACGATTGATGACAACGTTGTCCCTACCTGGTGCCGGACTCTCTCCCCGGCCTCCCAGGTACCTCCGTCCGCCCCCTCCGTCGCCTTCCCGGGCGACGCCCGGACCTGCGTCACGCGCGGCGCCATCGGGGCCCGCGCGCCCTTTGATCGGAGACTTACCCATGTACGACCCGATTGTGCGCAGTGCCGAACGTTCGACCCGAAGCTGTCGTCCCCGCCGCCTGGCCTGGCTGCTTGCCCTGGCCGCCGGTACCGCCGCCCTGCCCGGCCTGGCGCAGGCCGCCAGCTGTGCCGGCGTGGCCCAGTGGGACCAGGCCAAGATCTACCGGGCCGGCGATACCCTGCAGAAAGGAGGCGTCCTCTATCGGGCGAACCAGGACATCTGGAACGCGCCGCCGGACCATCCGGCCGGTGCGCCCTACTACACCAACCTCGGTGCCTGCGATGGCAGCGGCAGCAACCAGCCGCCGGTGGTCAGCCTGACCTCGCCGGCCAACGGCGCCACCTTCAGCGCCGGCAGCACGGTCAACGTGACCGCCAACGCCAGTGATCCGGACGGCAGCGTCGCCAAGGTCGAGTTCTTCCGCGATGGCAGCACGCTGGGCGTGGCCACCAGTGCGCCGTACGCGGCCAGCTGGGCCAATGCCAGCGCCGGCAGCCACACCCTGCGTGCAGTCGCGACCGACAACAACAACGCCACCACCAGCACCGCGACCATCACCATCACCGTCAATGCCGCCGGTGGCGATACCACCGCACCGAGCGTGCCGGGCGGGCTGGCGGTCGGCACCCGCACCGCCAACAGCATCGCGCTCAGCTGGAGCCCGTCCACCGACAACACCGGTGGCAGCGGCGTGGCCGGCTACGACGTGTACCGCAACGGCAGCCTGGTCGGTTCACCGTCCAGCGCCAGCTACATCGATGGCGGGCTGACTGCCTCCACCACCTACCGCTACCGGGTTCGTGCCCGCGACAACGCCGGCAACGCCTCGGCCCAGGGCACCGAGATCAGCGCCACTACGCTGGCCGGCGACGGCGGCACCACCGGCAAGCGGGTGATCGGTTACTTCACCCAGTGGGGCATCTACGGCCGCAATTACCGGGTCAAGAACATCGACAGCAGTGGCTCGGCCGCACGCCTGACCCACATCAACTACGCGTTCGGCAACGTGCGCAACAACCGTTGCGAAGTGGGCATCACCCAGCCGTCGGATCCGAACAGCGGTGCCGGTGGCGATGCCTTCGCCGACTACACCAAGGCCTTCAGTGCCGCCGAGAGCGTCAGCGGCAGTGCCGATACTTGGGACCAGCCGTTGCGTGGCAACTGGAACCAGCTCAAGCAGCTCAAGGCCAAGTACCCGGGCATGAAGGTGCTGATCTCGCTGGGTGGCTGGACCTGGTCGCGTGGTTTCTCCAGCGCGGCGCGCCCGGAAAACCGCCAGGCCTTCGTCGCCTCGTGCATCGACGCCTACATCAAGGGCAACCTGCCGGTGACCGACGGTGCCGGTGGCGCCGGTGCCGCACTGGGTGTGTTCGACGGCATCGACGTCGACTGGGAATACCCGGTGGCGTGTGGCATCGAATGCGGCAAGCCGGAGGACAACGCCAACTTCACCGCGCTGATGGCCGAGTTCCGCCGCCAGCTCGATGCGGTGCGTCCGGGCCTGCTGCTGACGGTGGCGGTGGGTGCCGGCATCGACAAGATCCGCGTCACCGATCCGGCCGCGTACCACCCGTACCTGGACTACATCAACGTGATGACCTACGACTTCCACGGCGCGTGGGATGCGAAGACCAATCACCAGTCGGCGCTGTTCGATTCGCCGAATGATCCGTCCACCGGCGACCAGAAGCTCTACAACAGCAACGACGCCATCGAGGCCTTCATCAGCCGTGGCGTGCCTGCCGCCAAGCTCAACCTGGGCATCGGCTACTACGGGCGTGGCTGGACCGGTGTGGCCAACGCCAACAACGGCCTGTACCAGACCGCGACCGGCGCTGCCCCGGGCACGTATGAAGCCGGCATCGAGGACTGGAAGGTGCTGAAGAACCTGGCGTGGCCGAGCTACACCGACAACACCGCCGGTGCCACCTGGATCTACAACGGCAGCACGCTGTGGAGCTTCGACACCCCGGCCAACATCACCCGCAAGATGGGTTACGTGAAGACCCAGGGCCTGGGCGGCGCGTTCGTCTGGGAGTTCAGTGGTGACGATGCACAGGGCACGCTGACCAAGGCGGTCAGTGATGGCCTGAAGTAAGAAAAAAGCCGGGGATGCGGCACGCATCCCCGGCCTCCCACCTGTAGAGGTCGGCGGCGATCAGCGCTTGGCCGACAGCTTTTCCAGCGCCGCACGCAGCTGCGCCGGCGGCAGGTAACCGCCCAGCTGGGTGCCATCCGGCGCGAAGATCGCCGGCGTGCCGTTCACGCCCAACTGCTGGCCCAGCGCGTACTGCATCGCCACCGGGTTGGTGCAGTTCTTGGCCGGCACACTGCCACCGCGCTTGGCGTTGGTCAGGGCCTGGCGGCGATCCGCTGCACACCAGACCGAAATCATGTCGGTGTAGTCCTTGCTGCCCAGGCCCATGCGCGGGAATGCCAGGTACTCGACCGAGATGCCGTTGCGGTTGAGCTCCGCGATGTCCTGATGCAGCTTGCGGCAGTAGCCGCACTCGATGTCGGTGAACACGCTGATGGTGTACTTGGCGTTGGGCGCAGCGAATACGATGCGGTCGCCGTGGTTGGCCTTGGCCAGCAGATCGCGGCGGTAGCCGAGCAGGCCTTCGCTGTTGGCCGGGCCCTTGGCACGCGTGTCGTAGGGCTGCGACTGGAACAGGTAGCGGCCATCGTCGGACACGTACAGCAACTGGCCGGAGACCACGACCTCGCGGAAGCCGGGGAACGGCGCAGCGCCGATGTAGTCCACCTGGAAGCCGGGATTCAGGGCGGTCAGCACGGCGCGTACGGCCTGGTCGGCCGAAGCGTTGGCGGCCGGGACGGCCTTGGCCGCGGCCGCGGCGGGTGCCTTGGCGGCCGGCGGAGCCGGCTGGGCGCAGGCGGTCAGGCTGAGCGCACCGAACACGGCGGCGATGGCAAATCGGAGCATGGAGCGGTCCGCGACAGAAGAAGACCCCGGATTCTGACACAGCCGCCGCTACCGGGCCGCGACACCGCCCACCGTCCGAGGCCGGGGTTCAGGCCGCTGCTCAGCCGCGCGGATGGTGGCGCGCGTGCAGCTTCTGCAGGTGTTCGCGGGCCACCAGGGTGTAGATCTGGGTGGTCGACAGCGAGCTGTGGCCGAGCAGCATCTGCAGCGCGCGCAGGTCGGCGCCGCGGTTGAGCAGATGCGTGGCGAAGCTGTGGCGCAGGCCATGCGGGCTGATCCGCACCGGATCGATACCGGCCACCTGCGCGTGGCGCTTGACCAGATGCCAGAACGCCTGGCGGGTCAGCGCATGCAGCGTCGGCTCGACAAACAATGGGGTCTGCCCATCGGCCAGCGCCTGCACCTTGCCCTTGCCGACCAGCTGCGGGCGCGACGCCTGCAGATAGCGCTCCAGCCAGTGCTGCGATTCCTCGCCCAGCGGCACCAGCCGCTCCTTGCTGCCCTTGCCCGTGACCCTCAGCACGCCCTGGCGCAGGTTGACTGCCGTGGCCGGTAGCAGCACCAGCTCGCTCACGCGCAGGCCGGCCGCATACATCAGCTCCAGCATGGCACGGTCGCGCAGGCCCAGCGGACTGTCGATGTCCGGCGCCGCCAGCAGTGCGTCGATCTGGCTTTCGGCCAACGCCTTCGGCAACAGCCGCGGCAGCTTCGGCGGGTCCAGCAGGGCACTGGGGTCCTCGCTGCGTTCACCACGGCGCACGCCATCGGCGAAGAACGCGCGCAGCGCCGACAGCAGGCGCGCATTGCTGCGCGGTGACCAGCCATGCCGGGTGCGCCAGGCCAGGTAATCGAACAACCCCGGGCGCTCGATGCCGGCCAGGCCACCGTCGCGTCCATCCATCCAGCGCGCCAGCCCTTCCAGGTCGCGCCGGTAGCTGTCGAGGGTGGCGCGGGCCAGGCCGTTCTCGGCCCAGATCGCATCGAGGAAGCGCTGGATGCGCGCGCTGTCGTCGGCGCGCAGCTCGGGCAGTTGCTGCACCAGCTGGCGGCGTTCGGCGGGGGTGGAAACAAGGGCCATGGGTGCAGGATACGAGGGCCACTGCGGACGCGGCCAGCTTTGCGTATGCTCGGCGCATGTCCCGCCCCGCCACCGACACGGCCCCTGCGGCCGCTACCGAAATGCCCCGCCCACGTGCCTTGTTGGCCTGGCGCGTGCTGGCGATGGTCTACGACGCACTGCCGGTGCTGGCGCTGTGGATGCTGGCCGGCACGCTGTTCACCCTCGCCTACACCTTCAGCGGCCACGCGCAGCGCGAGAACATCGCACCGTTCAGTGCCTGGCAATGGCTGCTGTGGGCGGTGTGCTGGGGAATCACGGGGTGGTACGCCACGGCCAGCTGGCGCCGTGGCGGACAGACGCTGGGCATGCGACCGTGGCGGCTGAAACTGCAATCGAGCGATGGCACGCCGCTGCGGCGCGGCCAACTGTGGCTGCGCTTCGCGGTGGGCTCACTGTCGCTGCTGCTGGGTGGACTGGGGTTCTGGTGGGCATGGGTCGACCGCGACCGCCTGACCTGGCACGACCGCGCCAGCGGCACCCGCCTGATGCGCATGCCGAAGCGGTGATGCACCACGTGTAGAGCCGAGCATGGGCTCGGCTCCACACGATCAACGCAGCGATCAGCCAGCAGGTGCCGGATCCGGCAGGATCACCGCCGGCTGCGTCCAGAGGTCGAAAAAGGCGGACGCAAACGCATTGGCCTGCACATCGTCAGCCGCCGGCGACTGTCCGCTCAACTGCGCACGGGTCTTCACGAACTCCTGCCACAGTTTCAGGCTGGCCTTCTTCAGGCGCTTCTGCTCGCCTGCATCGGTTGCGGCAAGGTACTGCGCGTACAGCTCGCGCATCGGTTTGCCCTGGGCCTCATAGGCCGCCGGAAGCGGCGGCAGCTGGGCGGCAGTGAAAGCCACCGATGCTGCCGGCGGCCGGTAGCCATCCGGCCCGAAAGCCTCCTTCAGCTCGTCCCCGGCATCCAGGTATTCGAAGAAGCCAGGCACGTTGTAGAGCTTGGTCCGGTAGTCGGACGAGGTATCCGGGCTGCTGGAGACCACCGTGTCAGGCAGTTCGCCCTTCAGTCCTGCGTCCCAACGGCGCGGAATGAAGAAGCCGGTCGCCTTCACGTAGGGACCCTCGATCTCCACATCGTTCAGTTCGATCTTCGACGCCAGGTTGCCGGTATTGGTTTTGCTGGTGACGTACTGCTCGGTGACGATCACGTACTCGGCCATGGCCGGGTTGATCAGCCCGCCGATCCCGTCGGCGTAGACAACCATGCGTACGCTGCCGATCTTCTCGCTCTGCAGCCGGTACTGGCCCGGCTCCAGGACCAGGGGCATGGAGGTGTGCGGCGGCAGGGTATGCACCTGCTGGTCGACCGACAAGGTCAGCGGTGCATCCGTCGGGTTGTCGATCTCGAAGTCGACGGTGGACCGGCTGCAGCCGGCAGAAAGCAGCACGGCCGCGATGTACGGCAGAAAGCGTTGGAAGCTCATGTTCGTCCTTGAAGTGAAACGGAAACAGCCGGGCCTTGCCCGGCTCCCTGGGAATCAACCTGATTTGCGCCGGAACAGCAATCCGGACACTGCCAGCATCACGATCGGTGGCAGCGCATAGGCAATGCGGTAATCGAACTTCAGCGCGCCGGCCATGCGCCCGAAGAACAGCTGCAGCAGCCAGAAGCCCAGCGCGAACAGGATGCCCAGGAACAGGCGCTTGCCCATGCCGCCGCTGCGCAGCGAGCCGAACGCGAACGGCACCGCCGCCAGGCACAGCGCCAGCACGTTCAACGGGTAGAACCAGCGGCTCCAGTACACGTCCTCGAAGTCACGCGCGTCCAGCCCGTTGCGCTGCCGGTAGGTGATGCTGGTGCTCAGTTCGGCGAGGCTGAGGTTGCGCGGCTTGGCGATGCCGGTGGCCAATGCGGCCGCATCCAGCTTCGAATTCCACGGTTCGCGCGCGATTTCCTGGCGGGTCGCCGAGCGCTCGCCGAAGGTATCGCGACGTACCCCTGTCAGCACCCAGCCATCCTTGTCATGCTCGGCGGTGTCGGCATGGGTCAATGAGGCGATGCCCCCGTTCTCGGCGATGCGGTACAGGCGCACGTCTCGCAGGATCAGGCGCGTGCCCTTGTCGCCGACCAGCTGCTCCTCGCCGCTCTGCGCGTTGAGGAAGGTATCGCCCTCGCGTGCCCACAGGCCCGAGTAGCGGCTGGTGGCGATATCCCGCCCCCACTTGGCGCTGGACTTCAACGCATCGGCGCGGTCCTGGCCCCAGGGGCCCAGGGTCTCCGCGCTGAACACCATCACCGCGGTCAGCAGCGACAGCGCGATCGCCACCGAAACGCTCAGGCGCTTGCGCGACAGGCCCAGCGCTCGCAGCGCGGTCAGCTCCGAGGTCGCCGCCAGCTGGCCCAGGCCCATCAGTGCACCGATCACCGCGGCGGTGGGGAACATGGTGTAGGCGCGGCGTGGCACCGTGTACAGCACCCAGGCGGCGGCATGGCCCAGCGTGTAGCCATTCTTGCCGATGTCCTTGAACTCGCCGGAGAACGCCATCACCACGTCCAGGCCGACCAGCACGGCCCAGGTCAGCAGCACCGTGGTGAACACCGACCGGCCCAGGTACAGGTCGAAACGCATCGGGCGCAGCCTCATGCGCGGGCTCCCTTCGGGCGGCCCAGGCGGCCATCACGTGCATACATCCAGATTGCCAGCGCCAGCAACGGCAGGGTCAACCACCACAGGCCGAGCGCTGGGGGGATCTTGCCGTTGGCGATCCAGCCGCTGCCGATGAACATCAGATTGGTACCGACCATGTAGGCCATCAGCGCCAGCATCATGCGGCCGTAGCGCTGCTGGCGCGGCGAGCTGCGGCCCAGCGGCACGGTCAGCAGGGCGAACGCCAGCGCGATCAGCGGCGGCGCCAGGCGGCGGTGCAGCTGCGCCTGCGCCTGCGGACGCTCATCGCCGATCAGCTGCAGGGTCGGCATCAGTTCCGGGTCATCCTCGGTGCGGGTCTGCGCGCCATCGGGCAGGGCCACGTCATTGCGGGCGAAGGTCGCCAGGCGGTAGTCCAGGCCACCGGCCACCGGCCCTTCCACCTGGTGGCCGTCATCCAGCTCCAGGAAGCGCTGGCGGGTACCTTCGAAGAACATGCGGCCGCCATTGGCCGACACCACCTCCAGGCGGTCATCCTTCTGGCGCTGCAGGAACACCTTGCCCAGCTGGGTGCCATCGGGCGAGATCGAGGACAGGTAGACCACGCCGCCGTTGGGCAGGGGGGTGAAGCGGCCCGGCTCCAGACCGGCCATCAGCACGCTGCGGTTGGCCTCGATGATCATCTGCTCGGCCACCCGGCCGGCCCACGGGCCCAGCCACAGCGAGCAGGCGCCCACCAGGGCCACCACCGGCACCACCAGCATCAGCAGTGGCCGCAGCAGTCGCTTGGGGCCGACACCAATGGCGGTGATCACTGCCATTTCCGAGTCGCGGTACAGGCGCGCGATGGCCAGCAGCAGGCCCAGCATCAGCGCCAGCGGCAGGATCAGCGGCAGGTAGGCGATGAACTGCAGGCCCAGCTGCGAGAACAGCAGCTTGGCCGGCAGGCGCCCGTCGGCGATGTTGCCGAGGATGTCCACCAGCACGCCGCCCACGCTGACCACCAGCAGGACGATCAGGGTAGCCAGGAAACTCTGGACGAAATCGCCCAGCAGGTATCGGTCGAGCTTCAGCATGGGGCGGTGGTTTAAACTCTGGGGTTCGTTCGCGGTGCCGCCCAGTCTACTGTCTGGGCGTAAACGGCCTGCGATTGTACGGACTCGCCAATGGAATCTGCTCAATGGCCCTCGAATTCACCCTGAACCACGTTGCTCCGGCCGCCGCCACCGTCGATTGCCTGGTGGTTGGCGCGTATGCCGACCATACCCTGACCCCGGCCGCACAGACCCTGGACGCCGCCAGCGGTGGCCGCCTGGCCGCCCTGGCCCAGCGCGGCGACCTGTCCGGCAAGACCGGCGCCACCACCCTGCTGCATGACCTGCCGGGCGTGACCGCCCCGCGCGTGCTGGTGGTCGGCCTCGGCGAAGTCGCCCGTTTCGGCGTGCCGCAGTACCTGAAGGCCGTCGGCGACGCCGTGCGCGCGCTGAAGGCCGGTGCTGCCCGCAGCGCACTGTTCACCCTGTCCGAAGTGGCGGTGAAGGACCGCGACGCGGCTTGGGCGATCCGCCAGGCGGTGATCGCCGCCGATCATGCCGCGTACCGCTACACCGCCACCCTGGGCAAGAAGAAGGCCGACGACGCCGGCCTGGCCCAGCTGGCCATCGCCGGTGACGACGCGCAGGCCCTGGCCCAGGGCCAGGCCATCGCCGCCGGTGTCGAGTTCGCCCGCGAGCTGGGCAACCTGCCGCCGAACTACTGCACCCCGGCCCATCTGGCCGAGGTCGGCGTGAAGTTCGCCGGCGAGCACGACGGTGCCGAAGCCGAGATCCTCGACGAGCACCAGATGGAAGCGCTGGGCATGGGCTCGCTGCTGGCCGTGGCCCGTGGTTCGGCCAACCGCCCGCGCCTGGTCGTACTGAAGTGGAACAATGGCGGCGACGCCAAGCCGTACGTGCTGGTCGGCAAGGGCATCACCTTCGATACCGGTGGCGTCAACCTGAAGACCCAGGGCGGCATCGAAGAGATGAAGTACGACATGTGCGGTGGCGCCAACGTCATCGGCACCTTCGTCGCTGCGGTCAAGGCCAAGCTGCCGCTGAACCTGGTGGTGGTGGTGCCGGCGGTGGAAAACGCCATCGATGGCAACGCCTACCGCCCGTCCGACGTGATCACCTCGATGTCGGGCAAGACCATCGAAGTGGGCAACACCGACGCCGAAGGCCGCCTGATCCTGTGCGACGCGCTGACCTACGCGCAGCGCTTCGAGCCGGCCGCGCTGGTCGACGTCGCCACCCTGACCGGTGCCTGCATGGTCGCCCTCGGCCACCAGACCGCCGGCCTGATGAGCAAGCACGACGACCTGGCCAACGAGCTGCTGGCCGCCGGCGAGCAGGTGTTCGACCGCGCCTGGCGCCTGCCGCTGTGGGACGAGTACCAGCCGATGCTGGATTCGACCTTCGCCGACGTCTACAACATCGGCGGCCGCTGGGCCGGCGCGATCACCGCTGGCTGCTTCCTGTCGCGCTTCGCCGAAGGCCAGCGCTGGGCCCACCTGGACATCGCCGGCGTGGCCAGCGATGAAGGCAAGCGTGGCATGGCCACCGGCCGCCCGGTCGGCCTGCTGAGCCAGTGGCTGCTGGACCAGGCCGCCCGCGCCTGATGCCGTACCCGACCCTGGCCGGCGCCCGCCGGCCAGGGCCTCGCCCGGCACTGCCGGGCCCCTGCCTGACCCGGACCCTGCCATGCCCCGCGCCGACTTCTACCTGATCGCCAAGCCCCGCTTCCTGACCGAGCCGTTGCGCCTGGTCTGCGAGCTGGCGCGCAAGGCCAACGACGCCGGGTTGTTCACCCTGGTGCTGGCCCGCGACCAGGCCCAGGCCGAGGAGCTGGACGAACTGCTGTGGGCGTTCGACAACGATGCCTACATCCCGCACCAGATCGCCGGCGAGGACATGGACGAGGAAGAAGCCCTGGTGCTGATCGCCGTGCCGGGCACCGAGGCACCGGCGCGCCCGCTGGTGATCAACCTGCGCGATGAACCCTGGCTGGGCGAGTGCGAGCGCGTGCTGGAAGTGGTTCCGGCCGACCCGGAAGCGCGCGAACCGCTGCGCGAACGCTGGCGCCAGTACAAGACCGCCGGTTACGACCTGAACAAGCACGACATGTAAGTCCAGCGAGGACCCCTTGATGCGCCTGTTGATCGCCCTGATTCTTCCCTGGCTGTCCTTCTTCACCATCGGCCGGCCGTTTGCCGGCATTGTCTGCCTGATCCTGCAGATCACCCTGATCGGCTGGCTGCCCGCCGCCATCTGGGCCGCCTACGCGGTCAGCCAGTACCACACCGACCAGAAGATCCGGCGCGCCCTCGGGCCGCGCTGATCTCCCTTCCGCCTTGATTACCGGTTCCCCCGCATGACCCAACTCGCCTCCAGTTACGACCCGAAGTCCTTCGAGACCGACCTCTACGAGGCCTGGGAGAAGGCCGGCCACTTCAAGCCGTCCGGCACGGGCGAGCCTTACACCATCCTGCTGCCGCCGCCGAACGTGACCGGCACCCTGCACATGGGCCACGCCTTCCAGCAGACCCTGATGGACGCGCTGGTGCGCTACCACCGCATGCGTGGCTACGACACGCTGTGGCAGGTCGGTACCGATCATGCCGGCATCGCCACCGAAATGGTGGTCAGCCGCAACCTGGCGCTGGAAGGCAAGGGCGAGACCCGCGATTCGCTGGGCCGCGAAGGCTTCATCGGCAAGGTCTGGGAGTGGAAGCAGCAGTCCGGCGACACCATCGAACGCCAGATGCGCCGCCTCGGCACCTCCGCCGACTGGTCGCGCAGCACCTTCACCATGGACCCGCAGCCGTCGGCGGCGGTCAACGAGGCCTTCGTGCGCTGGTACGAGCAGGGCCTGATCTACCGCGGCCAGCGCCTGGTCAACTGGGACCCGGTGCTGAAGACCGCCATTTCCGACCTGGAGGTGGAGAGCGCCGAGGAAGACGGCTTCCTGTGGTCGATCGCCTACACGCTGGATGAGGGCCTGAGCTACGAACACGTCGAGCGCGATGCCGACGGCGTGGAAACCCTGCGCGAAACCCGCGACTACCTGGTCGTCGCCACCACCCGCCCGGAAACCCTGCTGGGCGATACCGCGGTGATGGTGCACCCGGAAGACGAGCGCTATGCACATCTGATCGGCAAGAGCGTGGTGCTGCCGCTGACCGGCCGCCGCGTCCCGGTGATCGCCGACGACTACGTGGACCGTGCCTTCGGCACCGGCGTGGTCAAGGTCACCCCGGCGCACGATTTCAACGACTATGAAGTGGGCGTGCGCCACAGCCTGCCGATGATCAACCTGTTCACCCCGGTGGCGGCGCTGAACGAGAACGCGCCGGAGCGTTTCCAGGGTCTGGACCGCTACGCCGCGCGCAAGGCCGTGCTGGCCGAGCTGGAAGACCTGGGCATCCTGGTCGAGACCAAGGCGCACAAGCTGCAGGTGCCGCGCGGCGACCGTACCGGCCAGGTGATCGAGCCGTACCTGACCGACCAGTGGTTCGTGAAGATGGACGACCTGGCCAAGCGCGGCCTGGAACTGGTCGAGGATGGAAGCATTTCCTTCGTGCCGCCGAACTGGATCAACACCTACCGCCACTGGATGAACAACATCCAGGACTGGTGCATCAGCCGCCAGCTGTGGTGGGGCCACCGCATTCCGGCGTGGTTCGACGAAGCCACCGGCAGCTGCTACGTCGGTCGCAGCGAAGAGGAAGTGCGGGCGAAGCACAACCTGGGCAGCGACGTGGTGCTGAACCAGGAAAGCGACGTGCTGGAGACCTGGTTCTCCTCGCAGCTATGGCCGTTCTCCACCCTGGGCTGGCCCAACGAGCAGGCCATGGCCGAGCGCGGCTTCGACCGCTACCTGCCGTCGTCGGTGCTGATCACTGGCTTCGACATCATCTTCTTCTGGGTGGCGCGCATGATCATGGCCACCGACAACCTGGTCGGGAAGATCCCGTTCAAGGACGTCTACTTCACCGGCCTGATCCGCGACGGCCAGGGCCAGAAGATGTCCAAGAGCAAGGGCAACGTGCTCGATCCGCTGGACATCATCGACGGCATCACCATCGACGATCTGGTCGCCAAGCGCACCGGCGGCCTGATGCAGCCGAAGATGGTGGAGAAGATCGAGAAGGCCACCCGCAAGGAATTCCCGGACGGCATTGCTGCCCACGGTGCCGATGCGCTGCGCTTCACCATCGCCGCGCTGGCCACCCACGGCCGCGACATCAAGTTCGACATGAACCGCGCCGAGGGCTACAAGAACTTCTGCAACAAGCTGTGGAACGCCAGCCGCTTCACCCTGATGAACACCGAGGGTGCAACGTTCACCGGCGTGCCGACGCCGCGCACCGATGCCGAGCGCTGGATCCTTGCGCGCCTGGCGGCGGTGTCCACCGAGGCGCAGGGCCACTACGCCAACTACCGCTTCGACCTGCTGGCGCAGTGCCTGTACGAGTTCGCCTGGAACGAGTTCTGCGACTGGTTCCTGGAGCTGAGCAAGCCGGCACTGAATGGTGCCGATGCCGCCGACGCCGAAAGCACCCGCCACACTCTGCTGTACGTGCTGGAAGCGCTGCTGCGCCTGCTGCACCCGCTCACGCCGTTCATCACCGAACAGCTGTGGCAGCAACTGGCCCCGCGCCTGGGCTTGGCCGAAACCACGCTGTCGCTGCGTCCGTACCCGACCGCCGCCGAGTTCGAAGGCGATTTCGCCCAGGCCGAGGCCGACGTGGAATGGCTGAAGGCCGTGATCAGTGCCGTGCGCCGCGTGCGCAGTGAGCTGAACGTGGCCCCGTCCAAGCTGGTGCCGCTGCGCCTGCAGGCCGGTCTGGAGCAGGACCGCGTGCGCATCGAACGTTTCAGCGCCTCGCTGTCGTTCCTGCTCAAGCTGGACAGCATCCAGTGGCTGGCTGAAGGCGAAAGTGCACCGCCGGCTGCCGCCGCGATTGTCGGTGAGCTGAAGCTGCTGGTGCCGCTGGAAGGCCTGGTTGATCTCGACGCCGAGCGTGCGCGCCTGGACAAGGAGATCAAGCGCGTGGAAGGCGAGCAGGAGAAGAGCGAAACCAAGCTCGCCAAGTTCACCGACAAGGTGCCCCCGGCGGTGGTCGAGCAGGAACGCGTGCGCTTGGTCGACTGGAACACCCAGCTGGCCGGCCTGCGCGAGCAGCGCGCGAAGCTGTAAGTGCAGGGAAACGCCGGGTACTGCCCGGCGTTTCCTTTTGTAGAGTCGAGCCGTGCTCGACTCATGACAGCAGTCGAGCATGGCTCGACTCTACATTTCCCGCGCATGGCATCATCGCTGGATGCCGCTTTCCATCTTCCTGCTGGTTCTCGCCGCTGCCGCGCTGCATGCCAGCTGGAACGCAATCGTCAAGCGCGGGCCGGACAAGTTCCTCGGCACCGTACTGGTGACCGGCAGTGCCGCGCTGCTGTCGGCTGCCGGCCTGCCCTTCCTGCCATTTCCCGCCGCGCACAGCTGGCCGTGGCTGGGCGCGTCGGTGCTGCTGCAGGTGACCTACTACGGCCTGGTCGCACGCTGTTACCAGCAGGTCGACATGAGCCTGGCCTACCCGCTGATGCGTGGCAGCGCGCCGATCCTGGTCGCGCTGGCGGGCACTCTGCTCGGTGAGCAGCTGCCGCCTGCGGCGTGGCTGGGCGTGGTGCTGGTCAGCACCGGCATCCTGTGCATGGCGCTGGGCGCGCGTGGCGGTCAGCTGCGCCTGCCGCTGCTGACCGCGGCGATGATCGCCACCTACACGCTGGTCGATGCGCAGGGCGCGCGTCAGTCCGGCAGCGCACTCAGCTATACGTTGTGGCTGTTCCTGCTGTCGGGCATTCCACTGCCACTGTGGGCGCTGTACACGCGCCGCGGCGCGGTGCTGGACTATGCGCGGCAGCACTGGCCGCTGGGGCTGGCCGGTGGCGTCGGCACCACCACCTCGTATGCGATGGCGTTGTGGGCAATGACCCAGGCGCCGGTGGCGATGGTCTCGGCGTTGCGCGAATCGTCGATCCTGTTCGCGTTGCTGATCTCGGTGTTCCTGCTGCGCGAACGGATTCCGCGCGCGCGCTGGCTGGCGGCGGCGTTGATCGTCGGGGGTGTGTTGGCACTGCGGCTGGCGTGAGGAAAGCGTGCCAACCAAGGCTGGCACCTACCACGGTAGGTGATGTGTCGATGACAGCGGAGATCCATCGGTAGTGCCGGCCGCTGGCCGGCCCCCCTTCTCCGTTACAGCGGCGGCATCGCCTGCAGGTCGCCGTCGACCAGTTCGATCGCCATCACCACCGCGTCTTCGCGGCCCTGTGCGGCCGGGTAGTAACGCGGGCGGCGACCGATCTCGTTGAAGCCTTCTCTGTGGTACAAGGCCAGCGCGGGTGTGTTGGACGGACGCACTTCCAGGAACACACGCTGCGCACCCCGGTCGCCGGCCAGCTGTACCAGCGCGCGCAGCAGCTGGCGCCCGAGCCCACGCGACTGCGTCAGCGGGTCGATGCAGACGTTCAGCACATGGGCTTCGTCGGCCGCGATGCTGAGTACGCCATAGCCGATCAACTGGCCATCGCGCTCCATGGCCAGGCCCGGATAGCCCGCACGCAGACAGTCGACGAAGATGCCGCGGGTCCAGGGAAACGGATAGCCGCGTACTTCAATCGCCATCACCGCGTTGAGGTCGCTCTCGCGCAGCGCGCGCAGGCTGACCGGACCGGGCTGGCTGACCGCACTCATGGCGCGCCCCGCTTGCGCAGGGCGCGCAGCTGCGGCCACAGCGCGCGCTTGGCGGCCGGGTCCTGACGCAGCTGGTCCAGCGGCCAGCTGTCCATCAGCGCCTGCGTGGCCGGATCATTGGGATTGCAGCCGGACGCGCGCAGCAAGGCGATCTGCAGGCGATCCGGCAGGCGCACCACCGGCTGCCGGGCATTGCCGCCAGGCAGCGGCCGGGCAGCCGCGGGCGCGGTGTCCGGTGCGCTGATCGGGGTCTCGCGACGCGCTGGCGCCGGGCGTTCCTGGCGGGAAACCGGTGCGGCCGCAGCCAGAGGTTCGCGCGCGGGTGCGGTCGACGCCCGCGCCTGCTCCGCCGCTGGTGTGGCAGCCGCCTCGGCTTCGGCCACGCTCAGCTGCAGCGCGGCATCCAGCTCGGCGGCCAGCTGGCCGTCGTGATAGACGGTGTAGCCCATGGCCTGCAGCCAGGCCTGCTGGGCCGGTGACCACAGCACGGGCAGGTCCTCGCTCACGCGGCCTCGGGCTTCTTGCTCAGGCGCTGCACGGCCCACATCACCGGGCCCGACAAGGCGTACAGGATGCCCACCGCGAACAGCACGCGCGGCAGGTCGATGACCGCAATGGCGATCGCCACTGGCACCAGGGCCAGTACCAGGAACGGCACGCGGTCGGAGCGGGTGCCCTTGGCGCCGCCGCCCTTGAAGCTCCAGAAGCGGATGCGGCTGACCATCAGCAGCGCCGCGATGATCGTCACCGCCAGCGCCACGTAGCGCAGCTGGTTGCCGTCCCAGCCCAGGTTGCCATCGGCGAACGCCCAGACGAAGGACATCATCAGGCCGGCCGCGGCCGGGCTGGCAAGGCCGACGAACCAGCGCTTGTCGACCACCGCTACCTGGGTATTGAAGCGGGCCAGGCGCAGCGCCGCGCAGGCGGCATACAGGAAGGCCACGGCCCAGCCGACGCGACCCAGCAGCGGGTCGTCGAACTTCAGCCACGACAGCGACCAGTGGTACATCACCAGCGCCGGGGCCATGCCGAAGCTGACCAGGTCGGCCAGCGAGTCGTACTGCACGCCGAATTCGCTGCTGGTGCCGGTCAGGCGCGCCACGCGCCCATCCAGGCCATCCATCACCGCCGCCACGAACACGGCGATGCTGGCGTTGACGAAGTCCCCGTTGGCCGCGGCGATGATCGCGTAGAAGCCGGCAAACAGGCCGGCGGTGGTGAACAGGTTGGGCAGCAGGTAAATCGTGCGCGAACGCGGCGGCGGTGTGATCGGGTCCATGGAATCCAGTTTAATCGACTTGCCAGTGCTCGGCGCCAATGCTGCAATCGGCGTTCTACGCCCATTCCGTGGAGTTTGCCATGCGTGCCCTGTCCTGCCTTGGATGCCTGCTGTTGTTGGCCAGTGCCAACGCCGTGGCCGGCCCGGTCTATAAATGGAAGGACGCCAATGGCGTGACCCAGTATTCGGAGACCCCGCCGGCGGGCAGGAAGTTCGAGACCCGGGCGCAGGCGCGCAGTCCCCAGGCGGCGGCCAGCGCCGAGACCCCGGCCGCGCCGGTGCCCGAGCAGTGCAGCACCGCCCGCGCCAACCTGGCCCTGCTGGAGGGCGGCGGCCAGGTGATGCAGGACACCGATGGTGATGGCAAGGCCGATACCCCGTTGGCTCCGGAGCAGCGCAGCGCGCAGAAGGGATTGGCTGAAGCCGCCATCAAGGCCTACTGCCCGGCGGAGTGAGGGTTATCGGCAGGGCTTGCAGCCCTGCACCGACAGAGGCGGTAGCAAGGGCAACGTCAAAAGCGGGCATTCCGTGGAATGGCGGGGCGGTGTCGGAGTGCGGGGACGCCGCAAGTACGTCCCTGTAGGCTTGGCAGCCGCATCCATGCGGCTGACACCCCGCAATCCGACACCGCCCCACCCCCGACAGATTCCCGGTGGTCAGTAGATCCACGCCATGCGTGGATGAATCTCCATGGAAATCGAATAGTTCGAGAATTGATCGAACAGCAGCCGAGCATGGCTCGGCCCTACAAAAGGGCGACAGATCGCGGAAAACTGTCGAAGGCGGGGTGGGTCCGGTTGCGAGGGCGTGAGCGCCATGGATGGCGCGACCGAGCCACAGGGACGTATTTACGGCGTCCCCCGCAACCGCCCCCCCCGCCATCCCACGGGAAGCCCGCTGTTGCAGTTGCAGTTGCAGTTGACGTTGCTTGAGGCGGGTGCAGGGCGCAGCCCTGCCGATACCCCTCCCCCCGGCCGGGCTGGCAGAATAGGCGTCTCTGCCGTTATCCGAAGCCGACGATGCGCCTCTCCCAGTTCCACCTGCACACCACCAAGGAAACCCCCAGCGACGCCGAGCTGACCAGCCACCGGCTGATGCTGCGCGCGGGCATGATCCGCAAGCTGGCATCGGGCCTGTACACCTGGTCGCCGCTGGGCCTGCGCGTGCTGCGCAAGGTCGAGCGCATCGTGCGCGAGGAAATGGACCGCGCCGGTGCCGTGGAATTCCAGATCCCGACCATCCAGCCGAAGGAACTGTGGGAGCAGACCGGGCGCTGGCAGAAGTTCGGCCCGCAGCTGCTGAAGATCAAGGACCGCAAGGACCAGGTGTTCTGCTACAGCCCGACCGCCGAAGAAGCCGCCTGCGACTTCGCGCGCAGCGAGCTGTCCAGCTACAAGCAGCTGCCGGTCAACTTCTACCAGGTGCAGACCAAGTTCCGCGACGAGATCCGTCCGCGCTTCGGCGTGATGCGTTCGCGCGAGTTCCTGATGAAGGACGCCTATTCGTTCCACCTGCACGATGAGTGCCTGGTGCGCGAGTACGAGAACATGAAGTCGGCCTACAGCCGTATCTTCACCCGCCTCGGCCTGGATTTCCGCATGGTGCAGGCCGACTCCGGCGCGATCGGCGGTGATGCCTCTCAGGAATTCCACGTCATCGCCGATTCCGGCGAAGACGCGCTGGTGTTCTCCACCGGTTCGGACTACGCGGCCAACATGGAAGCGGCGATCGCTGCCGATCCGGCACCGCGTGCGGCCGCCAGCGAAGCCATGCGCAAGGTCGATACCCCCACCCAGAAGACCTGCGAGGATGTCGCGGCGCTGCTCGGCATCGACCTGCAGCGCACGGTGAAATCGGTGGCGCTGATCGCCGGCGAAGGCAAGGCACAGCAGTTCGTGCTGCTGCTGGTACGCGGCGACCATGAGGTCAACGAGATCAAGCTGGCCAAGGTTGCCGGCCTGGACGAACAGCGCTTCGCCAGTGAGGCGGAAATCGCCGAGCACCTGGGCAGCGTGCCGGGCTTCCTCGGCCCGGTCGCCCCGGCCAAGGCCATCCGCGTGGTGGCCGATCGCGAAGTGGCGGCGATGTCCGACTTCGTCGTCGGCGCCAACGAAGCCGGTTTCCACCTGGCTGGCGTCAACTGGGGCCGCGACCTGCCGGAACCGGAAGTGGCCGACATCCGCAACGTGCGTGCCGGTGACCGCGCGCTGGACGGTGGTGAACTGAAGATCGCCCGTGGCATCGAAGTCGGCCACGTGTTCCAGCTCGGCCGCAAGTATGCCGAAGCGCTGGATGCCACCGTTCTGGACGAGAACGGCAAGGCCGCGGTGATGGCGATGGGCTGCTATGGCATCGGTATCTCGCGCGTGGTGGCTGCCGCGATCGAACAGAACCATGACGATGCCGGCATCATCTGGCCGGACGCGATGGCGCCGTGGCAGGTGGTGGTATGCGTGATCAATCCGAAGGGCGACGCCGCCGTGGCCGACGCCGCGGCCAACCTGCTGCAGGAGCTGCGCGATGCGGGCCTGGACGCGGCACTCGACGACCGTGGCCTGCGCCCGGGCGCGATGTTCGCCGACATGGAACTGATCGGCATCCCGCACCGCGTGGTGGTCAGCGAACGTGGCCTGGCCGCCGGCACCTACGAGTACCGTTCGCGCCGCGCCAGCGAAGCGGAAAGCCTGGACAAGGCCACCCTGCTTCAGCGCCTGCAGGGTTGATCAGGAAAAGACCGGGGCATGCCCCGGTCTTTTTTTGCCTGACGCCCATTTGAGCAATATTGCAGCGGACATAATCCGGTCAAAATCGACGCAATGCAGCCGGGATGCTGCCAGGCCATGACCGGTCTGCATTTGTGCTGCGATTAATTCATCTTTATTCTGTCCCGCGACGCCAGGGACTGGCTCGTCCCGTCCACTTATTAGTTTCCGGAGTAACCGTAAATGAGCATTGACCTGACCGGCCTGTCGGCACGCGAGCTGGGCGCCCTGATCCGCACCGCCAAGAAACAGCAGACCATCGTCGCCAAGCGCCGGCCGATCACCAAGGTCCGGGCACAGCTGACCAAGCTGGCCAAGACCGAGGGTTACACCATCGAGGAACTGTTCGGCGACGCCCCGGCCCCGCGCGCGCGCAAGGTGGCCAAGGTTGCCAAGGCACCGTCGAAGACCGCTGGCCGCAAGCTGGGCAAGGTTGCGCCGAAGTACCGCAACCCGGCCAATCCGAAGGAAACCTGGACCGGCCGTGGCAAGCAGCCGCGCTGGATGGCCGAGCTGACCGCCAAGGGCAACAAGAAGCCGGAAGATTTCCTGATCAAGAAGGCCTGAGGCCGGATCGGGATGCAATGAAAAACGCCGGCGAAAGCCGGCGTTTTTTCATTCCCCGGAAAGGAAAGGTGTGTGGACCAACGGTCCACACCCACAGGAAGCAGCCCAGAGGGCGATTACAGGGTTTTGCGGGCCGGCATCAGCAGGTTGCCGAACAGCAGGCCAGCGACCAGCGCCATCACCACGTTGAGCACGGTGAGGAACACGCTCTGGCCGGCGCCCACGTCCTGCTGCTGGACCAGGGTCAGCACGCCGCGCAGGCTGGTGCTGCCGGGCACCATCATGATGATGCCGGGCAGGCGGATGATTGCGCCCGGGCGGCCGACGAGGCGGCCGAACAGATTGCCACCGGCGGTCAGCAGCATCGCCGACAGGAAGATGCCAGCCGGCGCTCCCCAGGCGTGGCCACCGAACTTGGAGATCGCATAACCAGCGACCGAGGCCGCGATCACCCACGGATAATCGCGGCGGTTGGCCTTGAACAGCATCGCGAAGGCAAACGCCGCGGTCAGCAGTGAGCCCCACTCCACCCACGGCCCCTGCGGCCGCGTGGCGCGGATCACCGGATCGAGGCCGAGCACATCGGCCAGGGTCACCGCGATCATCGCGCCGACGCTGAGCTTCATGATGGTGGTCAGCGCACCGGCAAAGCGCGCGGTACCCGACACCCAGTGCTGGCTGGCCAGCTCATTGACCGCATTCGTCAGCGACATGCCGGGCAGCAGCACCACCAGCGAGGCGATGATCACCGTGTTGAGGTTGAGCGCGCCGATGAAGGACGCCACCAGGGTGGCGACCAGGCCGGCCAGCAGCGCAGCCAGTGCCTCGGCGGCTTCGCGGGTGGCCGGGCGACGGTCGGTGACCATGCCGAGCAGGCCGATCATCAGGCCGATGACACCGGCGGTGGCAATGTCCAGCCACGGCAGCTTCCACATGCCGGCCACGCCGGCCGCGCCGAGGGTGAACGAAAGGATGGTGCGCAGCTTGCCGCGCCGGCCCGGATCCTTGTCCAGCTGGCGCAGCGCGGTGTGGCCCTGGGCGATGCTCATCCGCCCGTTGGCCACTTCCTCGGCGATATGATCGGCCACGCTGAGCTTGTGCAGGTCGTTCTCGCCGGGGGCCAGGCGGATCACGCGGGTGATGTCACTGGAGCCGATCGCCTGCGCAGGGTCGCTGAAGCTGAGGATGATACCGGTGGGATTCGACCACGGTTCACAATCCAGATCGAGCTGGCGGGCCAGTGCCACCACTGCCGTTTCCAGGCGCTGGGCCGTTGTGCCGTAGCTGTGCAGGCGTCCGGCGATCTCGGAAACGAAGGCCACGCGCTGCGCGTAGGTGGCCTGGGGCGTGGGGATCGTGTGAGCGTCTGCGGACATGCGCCGTAGTATTACCTAGGCTGGGCCTTACCGGAGAAATTCATCCGAGTTCGACGCGATGCCCAATACAGAACGGTTATGCTGCGACCCGAATGGCCCAAGTGACCCCGAACCACGCCCCCCAGCTCGAACAGGATGCCCATGACCCGGGCGTGATCCGCCTGTCCGGCACCTGGACCTTGAAGACCGCGCTGGCCGCGGCCGAAGTCCTGCGCGGCGTTCCCGACACGCTGACCGGCATCGATGCCACCGCCATCGAGAAGATGGATTCGGCCGGCGTGCTGCAGGTGCTGCGCGTAGCCCACCGTGCCGACCTCGGCGAGGACGCACTGAAGTTCCGCCCGGACCACCAGGCGCTGGTGTGCACCATCGAGGAAGTGGCCGACGACCGGCCCAAGCCCAAGCGCGACTTCGGCGTGCTGGCTGCACTGGAACGGCTGGGTGTCAGCGTCCATGCCACCGGCCACAACATCAAGGCGCTGTGTAGTTTCCTCGGCGAGAACCTGGTCAAGGCCGCGCGCCTGGTCAAGGAACCCCGCCGTTTCCGCCTGACCGCCACCGTGCACCAGATGGAGCAGGTCGGGCTGGATGCGGTACCGCTGGTGGCACTGCTGTCCTACCTGGTTGGCGCGGTGATCGCCTTCCTCGGCTCGACCATCCTGCGCGACTTCGGCGCCGAGATCTATGTGGTCGAACTGGTCAACATTGCCTTCCTGCGCGAATTCGCGGTACTGCTGACCGCGATCGTGCTGGCCGGCCGCACCGCCAGCGCCTTCACCGCGCAGATCGGTGCGATGAAGGCGCGCGAGGAAATCGATGCGATGCGCACTCTGGGCCTGGACCCGATCGACCTGCTGGTGCTGCCACGGCTGCTGGCCCTGCTGGTCACCCTGCCCCTGCTGACCTTCATCGCCATGGTCGCCGGCCTGGCCGGCGGCATCACGGTGGGTGCGTTCGACCTGGATATTCCGCCGCAGATGTACATCGCACGCATGCACGAGACGATGGAAGTGCGCCACATGCTGGTCGGCCTGTCGAAGGCGCCGGTGTTCGCGCTGGTGATCGGCCTGATCGGCTGCCTGGAAGGCCTGAAGGTCGAAGGCACGGCGCAGTCGGTCGGCGAACGCACCACCTCCAGCGTGGTGCAGACCATCTCGCTGGTGATCATCATCGACGCCTTCGCGGCGTTGTGGTTCATGCACATGGACTGGTGACATGAGCACGCATCCGACCCCCGAAGAAGTTCCCATGCAGGACGACAACGGCCACGAGCTGGCCATCCGCGTGCGCGGGCTGGTCAACCGTTTCGGCAGCCAGACCGTGCATGAGGACCTGGACCTGGACGTGCGCCGCGGCGAGATCCTGGGCGTGGTGGGTGGTTCGGGTACCGGCAAATCGGTGCTGATGCGTTCGATCCTCGGCCTGCGCGTGCCCGATGCCGGGCAGATCCAAGTGCTCGGCCGCGACGCGCGTGCCGACGATGCTGAGAGCCGCCTGCACATCGAGCGCAACACCGGCGTGCTGTTCCAGGACGGCGCCCTGTTCTCCTCGCTGACCGTGGGCGAGAACGTGCAGGTGCCACTGAAGGAGCACCATCGCGAACTGCCCGAGCGCTGGCACTACGAGCTGGCGCTGCTGAAGGTGAAGCTGGCCGGCCTGCCCGCCGATGCGATCAACAAGCTGCCCTCGCAGTTGTCCGGTGGCATGCGCAAGCGCGCCGGCCTGGCCCGAGCGCTGGCGCTGGATCCGCCGCTGCTGTTCCTGGACGAACCGACCGCAGGCCTCGACCCGATCGGTGCGGCTGCATTCGACCGCCTGATCAAGACCCTGCAGGAAGCGCTGGGGCTGACCGTGTTCCTGATCACCCACGACCTGGACACGCTGTACGCGATCTGCGACCGGGTCGCGGTGATCGCCGACCGCAGGGTGGTGGCCAACGCACCCTTGCCTGACATCGAGAAACTGGATCATCCGTGGATCCAGGAATACTTCCACGGACCCCGCGCGCGCGCCGCGCGTGGCGAACAGATCGAGAGTGCCTGAGCCATGGAAACCAAAGCCAACTACGTGCTGATCGGCGCGTTCACCCTGATCACCGGCCTGGCCCTGCTGGCCTTCGGCCTGTGGGCCGCCAAGTACTCTTCCGACCGCACCTGGCAGGAATACCGCGTGGTGTTCCGCGAAGCGGTGACCGGGCTGTCGGTGGGCAGCCCGGTGCAGTACAACGGCATCGCGGTGGGCTCGATCACCGAACTGAACCTGGTACCGGACGACCCGCGCCAGGTGGTCGCGCGCATCCGCCTGAACTCCAACACGCCGGTCAAGACCGATACCCGCGCCAAGCTGGCGATCACCAGCCTGACCGGCCCGTCGATCATCCAGCTCAGCGGTGGCACGCCGCAGTCGCCGGCGCTGACCACGGTCAACAAGGACCCGGCGCCGATCATCCCGACCACGCCCTCCGCGCTGCAGAACATCACCGACGTCGCCAACCGCATCGTCGAGCGCATGGACCAGATTCTCAGCGACCGCAACGTGGCTTCGATCAACGCGACACTGGCCAACCTGGAAACCATCAGCGGTGGTCTGGCCGACCGTGACCAGGGCACGCAGGCGCTGCTGCTCAGCGCGCGCGACGCCGCCCGCAGCCTGGACACCACGCTGAAGACCACCAACGGCACCATCGAGCGCCTGGACAAGAACCTGGTGCAGCAGCTGCCGGGCATCATCGACAAGCTCGACGGCACTCTGGCCAAGCTTGATTCGGCCGCAGGCAACGCCGATTCGATCCTTGGCGAGAACCGCGCTGCCATCAACAGCTTCGCCAACGATGGCCTCGGCCAGCTCGGCCCGACGCTGACCGAACTGCGCGGCCTGATCCGCGACCTGCGCCGGGTCAGCGACCGCCTCGAGAACAACCCCGCGCGCTACCTGCTGGGCCGCGACGCACCGAAGGAGTTCGAACCCAAATGAGCCCGACCACCCTTCCGCGCCTGCTGCTGGCCGCTTCGATGGTCACCCTGCTGGGCGGCTGCTCCATCCTTGGCAGCAGCGAGAAAACCGCAGTGACGCTGTACTCGCCGTCCGTGCAGGTCAAGGCGGACCCGGCGTGGCCACAGGCCAGCTGGCAGCTGGTACTGGCCAAACCCAGCGCCGCGCGCATGGTCGACAGCCCGCGCATCAACGTGCGGCCGACGCCGTCGCAGCTGGAGATCTACAAGGGCGCCAGCTGGGCGCAGCCGGCCACCGACATGATCGAGGACACCCTGCTGCGCGGCTTCGAGGATTCCGGCCGCATCCGCGGCGTGGCGCGCAGCACCGCCGGCATCCGCGCCGACTACAAGCTGTCCACCGACGTGCGCCGCTTCGAATCGGACTACCAGGGACAGGCCACGCCGACGGTGGTGATCGAGGTCAACGCCAAGCTGATCCACGTCGCCGACCAGCGCGTGGTCGCCGACCGCACCTTCCGCCAGGCGCAGCCGGTCGGCAGCACCGATGTTCCTGCCGTCACCGCCGCCTTCGAACGTGGCCTGCAGCAGCTGGCGCAGGACGTGGTGGGCTGGACGCTGACCAGCGGACAGGCCGACCAGCCGACCGTCGCGCGCTGATCGATCAGCGCGGCGTGATCCAGCGGAACGTCAGGTTGATCCGCTCCCCCTGCACGCGTGCCATCTTCGGCAGCGCGTGCTGATAGAACTGTTGGGTCTGACCGGCCATCACCAGCAGATCGCCATGGCCGAGCAGATACTCGGCCTTCCGCGCCGGGTCATCGCGCCGGCGCAGCAGGAAGCGCCGCGCCGCGCCCAGGCTCAGCGAAGCAATCACCGGGGCCGGCCCCAGTTCCGGCTCGTCATCGCTGTGCCAGCCCATGTAATCACCGCCGCCGCGATAGCGGTTCAGCAGCACGCTGTTGAAGCGGCCGAGGCCCTCCACCTGCAGGCGATCACGCATGGCCTGCAACGCGGGTGGCCAGGGGTGCGGCACGAATTCAGCCCCGGAATAGCGGTAGCGCGCCTGCGGATCGCCGATCCAGCAGCTCAGCCGCGGCGAATCCACCCAGTTGCCGAACATGCGGATGCGGTGGACTTCCCAGAGGACTTCGGCCTGCAGCACGGACAGGAGCCGGTCTGCATCGGTCGCGGCCAGCCAGCCCGGCAGGTGCTGGACATCGGCATCGGGCAGGTCGTGAGGGAAAAGCATGGCGCTACCTGAGAATGGGGCGTCCCTGAGCCGGGCCGCCCCAGACCTTCAACCGCGAACGAACGCCACGCCCGTCTTTTCCTTCAACTCGTCATCGCTGACACCCGGCGCGGCTTCCACCAGCAGCAGGCCCTTGTCAGTCACGTCGAACACGGCCAGATCGGTGATGATGCGGTCGACCACGCCCACACCGGTCAGCGGCAACGTGCATTCGGGCAGGATCTTCTGCTCGCCGTTCTTGGCGGTGTGCTCCATCAGCACCACCACGCGCTGCACGCCGGCCACCAGGTCCATCGCGCCGCCCATGCCCTTGACCATCTTGCCGGGCACCATCCAGTTGGCCAGGTCACCCTTGTCGGTGACCTGCATGGCGCCGAGGATGGCCAGGTTGACATGGCCGCCGCGGATCATCGCAAAGCTGTCGTGGCTGCCGAAGTAGCTGGCACCGGCACGTGCGGTCACGGTCTGCTTGCCGGCGTTGATCAGGTCGGCATCGACTTCGGCATCGGTCGGGAACGGGCCGATACCGAGCAGGCCGTTTTCCGACTGCAGCCACACATCCACGCCTTCGGGGATGTGGTTGGCAACCAGGGTCGGCAGGCCGATGCCCAGGTTCACGTAGGCACCATCGGTCAGTTCGCGGGCGGCGCGTGCCGCCATCTCATCGCGGGTCCACGCCATGTCAGTTGCCCTCCGCGCGGATGGTGCGCTGTTCGATACGCTTTTCAGGATGCGGGTTGTGCACGATACGGTGCACGTAGATGCCCGGCAGGTGCACCTGGTCGGGATCGATCGTGCCGACCGGCACCACCTCTTCAACTTCCACGATGCAGACCTTGCCGGCCATCGCGCAGGCCGGGTTGAAGTTGCGTGCGGTCTTGCGGAACACCAGATTGCCAGCCTCGTCGGCCTTCCACGCCTTGACCAGCGCCACGTCGGCACGCAGCGCGGTCTCCATCACGTAGTGCTTGCCGTCGAACTCGCGGGTTTCCTTGCCCTCGGCCACCACCGTGCCGTAGCCAGTGGCAGTGAAGAACGCCGGGATGCCCGCGCCACCGGCACGCAGGCGCTCGGCCAGGGTGCCCTGCGGGTTGAATTCCAGCTCCAGCTCGCCGGCCAGAAACTGGCGCTCGAATTCCTTGTTCTCGCCCACGTAGGACGAAATCATCTTCTTGATCTGGCGGGTTTCCAGCAGCTGGCCCAGGCCGAAACCATCGACGCCGGCATTGTTGGAGATCACGGTCAGGCCCTTGGCGCCACTGTCACGCAGCGCGGCGATCAGGGCCTCGGGAATGCCACACAGGCCGAAGCCGCCCACGGCCAGCGTCTGGCCATCGGCGACCACCCCTTGCAGGGCCTCCGCCGCACTGGCGAAGCGCTTGCCGCGCTTGCCGGTGGAAGTCGATTGCTGCATTGCTGTACTACCCTGCACGTTGAGGATGACCGCATTCTAGCTGGAGGGCGGCGAAGGGCCTGGATGCGCCGCAGCATTGACGGAGGACCAGGCGGGCATTGGGTAGAATGGGCGATTCCACGCAGAAGGGTGCTTCAGCGCCTACGCCCCTCGATCTACGATGACGCCGACCTTCACAGACGAAGACCTGTTCCGCTGGATCGACGAATGGACACTGCAGAAAAGCGAGCAGTGCCTGGGTGGCGTGCGCAACCGGCAACTCCGCGATGGCCTGCTGACGGCCGAGGTACAGGGTTCGGCCAGGCATCCCTACTACGTGGAGATCGATCTGACGGCCAGTACGCGCACCGCGCGCAGCCGCCTGCAGAGTGCCTGTTCCTGCCCCGTCGGCCGCACCTGCAAGCATGTGGCGGCGGTGCTGGTCTCGTACATGCTGGATTCGCTTGCCATGGACGACGAGAGCCCCCTGACCGAACAGGACCTGACGCAACCGCCGCGTCCTGAACTGCTGGCAGAGCTTTCGCGTTGGCAGAGCGCGCGGATCCGGCCGGCCCAGCCACGCCGAAACGGTGTCATCTTCGAACTGTCCACCTACAACCACCACCCCGCCGTGCTGGTCCGGCGCGTCAAGTACGGGACCGATGGTGCGATCAGCACGGGCAAGTGGATGGATATCACTGCGGACCTGCTGCTGGATCCTCCGGCCTATCTCACGCCGACTGATCTGGCGGTGATGATCCAGCTACGCACCCAGCGGCAGCCCGCGACGAAGGACGAATGGATCGACTTCGCGGCCACCCTGCAGTTGATCGTCTCCAGCGGCCATGGCTGGGTCTCCTGCGGTACGCACGGCGACGTGCCGGCCCGGTCAGGAGCTCCACGCCGCGGCGAACTGGGCTGGACCGTTGGCATGACGCAGGGCGCAACGCTGCTGGAACCCGCGTTGAGCGTGGAGGGCGGCGCCAGAGGCGTGGTCCTGGGCCGGAGTGCGTGCTATCTGGACCCGGTCACCGGCGAGGTCGGTCCGCTGCTGCTGGATGTCAGGGCCGAGGACGCCGACGCCTTCCTGAGCCTGCCCAATCTGTTACCCAACGAAGAAGCGGTGGTCGCACAGATGCTGCAACAGATCGACCCTGCCCTGCCGCGCCCCGGTGCAAGCGACACGCTGCCTACCCTGCAGATCAGCGCGATGATCCCCGTGCTGCGCCTGCATACGATTGAGTTCCGGCCGGCATGGCTCGGTCGCCGCGACCCGTCGCAATGGGCCGATATCGCGACCGTGGCCTTCGAGTACGACGAGCACGTGCGGTTCCTGGATGATCCGAGCCTGTTCGCACTCGATCCGGAGGGCCAGCTCGCCCTGCTGCCCCGTGACCTGGCTGAGGAATCACGGCGCGAGGCCCAGCTGCGCACGGTGGGACTGTATCGCGACACGGACCCGCGGGCGCCATTGGACGGCGCTGGCCCGCAGTTCCAGCTGCGCACCCATGACTGGACACGGTTCCTGCTGGATGACGTGCCGCGCCTGGAAGCCTTGGGCTGGAAGGTGGAGACGGACGACGATTTCCGCCATCGCATCACCCGGGTGGATGAGATCGACCTGGACATCCAGGCGGACCCGACGGATGCGGGCTGGTTCAACCTGGGTCTGGACATCCAGGTGGAAGGCCGCAACGTATCGATGGTTCCGCTGCTGCAGCAGGTGCTGCAGTCCGATCCCCGCTGGATGCGTGGCCAGCTGGACGCCATCGGCGACGACGAGAACGTCCTGTTGATGGCAGGCGACAACACCCGCCTGGCACTGCGGGCCGCGCGACTGAAGCCGATCATGGCCCTGTTGGCGGACCTGTTCGCCCAGCGTGGCGCGCCGCTGCGCTTGTCAGCGCTTGACCGTGGCCGCCTGCAGGCACTGCAGGACACGGCGCGCCTGCAGTTCCGGGGCCGCAAGGATACCCAGGCGCTGGTGCAGCGGCTGATGCAGGCACCCGCACTGGGCGAAGTGCCGCCACCGGCGGGGCTGGTGGCAACGCTGCGTCCCTACCAGCTGGAGGGCCTGTCGTGGCTGCAGTACCTGCGCCAGCAGGGGCTGGGCGGGGTGCTGGCCGATGACATGGGGCTGGGCAAGACCCTGCAGACACTGGCGCATCTGCTGGTCGAAAAGGAAAGTGGCCGCCTGGACCAGCCGGCGCTGCTGGTGGTGCCGACCTCGCTGCTGCACAACTGGCAGAGCGAAGCGGCACGCTTCACTCCGGGCCTGCGCGTACTGACCCTGCACGGACCGGCACGTGAAGCACTGTTCGAGGCGATCCCCGAGCACGATCTTGTACTGACCACGTATCCCCTGCTGTGGCGTGACGAGCAGGCGCTGCAGGCACATGCCTACCATCTGCTGATCCTCGACGAGGCCCAGCAGGTGAAGAATCCGAAATCGCGTGCGGCCGTCACGCTGCGCACGCTGCAGGCGCGTCATCGCCTGTGCCTGACCGGTACGCCGCTGGAAAACCATCTGGGCGAACTGTGGACGCAGTTCGATTTCCTGCTGCCCGGCCTGCTCGGCAGCGAGAAACAGTTCAACCAGCATTGGCGCCATCCGATCGAACGCGGCAGCGACCACCGCCGCGCCACGTTGCTGGCGCAGCGTCTGCGTCCCTTCATCCTGCGCCGTCGCAAGGACCAGGTCGCGTCAGAGCTTCCGCCCAAGACCCTCATTACCCGCGCGGTGGAGATGGAGGGTGGCCAGCGTGATCTCTATGAAACCGTGCGTGCTGCGATGGAAAAGCAGGTGCGCGAGGCCATCAGCGGCAGCGGGTTGGCGCGCAGCCATATCGTGGTGCTGGATGCCTTGCTGAAGCTGCGCCAGGTCTGCTGCGATCCGCGCCTGCTGCCGGGCGACGCCCCTGCACGCAATGCCGGCTCGGCCAAACTGGAGCTGCTGCGCGACATGCTGCCGTCGATGGTCGAGGAAGGCCGGCGGATCCTGGTGTTCTCACAGTTCACCGGCATGCTGGCGCGGATCGGGCAGGCGCTGGA
This sequence comes from Stenotrophomonas sp. STK17_22, assembly GCF_051983905.1. Lineage (NCBI taxonomy): Bacteria > Pseudomonadati > Pseudomonadota > Gammaproteobacteria > Lysobacterales > Lysobacteraceae > Stenotrophomonas > Stenotrophomonas sp. STK17_22. The sequence continues at coordinate 624,434 of NZ_CP197010.1, read as the reverse complement.
GGAGCTCGGGCTGGCCTATGTGACGCTGACCGGCGACACCCAGGACCGGGCCACGCCGGTGCAGCGTTTCATGCAGGGCGAGGTACCCGTGTTCCTGATCAGCCTGAAGGCCGGTGGCGTCGGGTTGAACCTGACTGCTGCAGACACCGTCATCCACTTCGATCCCTGGTGGAACCCGGCGGCCGAAAACCAGGCCAGTGACCGCGCCCATCGCATCGGCCAGCAGCAGCCGGTGTTCGTCTACCGGCTGATCGCCGCAGGCAGCATCGAAGAACGGATTGCCGAGCTGCAGGAACGCAAGGCCCTTCTGGCGGAATCGATTCTGGAAGGCGGCGGCAGCACGGGTCCACGCTTCAGTGAGGAAGACGTCCAGGCGCTGCTGGCGCCGTTGCCGGGCCTGCCGGCCAAGCGCACCGGCCGGCCAGGCCGACGATCGCCGCAGGCCTGATCCGTGGCGCCAGTCAGGTGGCGTTCTCCGATGGAAACGATTCCCATACGGGACTGGGGCTACAATTGAGCGCTGAGCTCACAAAGGATCTGATCGATGCCCCTGCCCGCCTTCAAGGCCTACGATATCCGCGGCCGCGTGCCGGAAGAACTGAACGAAGACCTGGCGCGCCGCATCGGCGTCGCCCTGGCTGCGCAGCTCGCTCCCGGCCCGGTGGTCCTCGGCCACGATGTGCGCCTGACCAGCCCGGCGCTGCAGGATGCACTGGCCGCAGGCCTGGGTGGTACCGGTCGTGAGGTGATCGACATCGGTCTGTGCGGTACCGAAGAGGTCTACTTCCAGACCGATCACCTCGGCGCAGCCGGCGGTGTGATGGTGACCGCCAGCCACAACCCGATGGACTACAACGGGATGAAGCTGGTCAAGGAGAACGCCCGCCCGATCAGCTCCGATACCGGCCTGTTCGCGATCTCCGATGCGGTCGCCGTCGATACGTCCGAGGCCCAGCCGCCACGCGCCGGGCAGACCGCCCAGCATGACAAGAGCGCCTATATCCAGCATCTGCTGAGCTACGTCGACGCCGCCAAGCTCAAGCCGCTGAAGCTGGTGGTCAATGCCGGCAACGGTGGTGCGGGCGCCATCGTCGACCTGCTGGCACCGCACCTGCCGTTCGAGTTCATCCGCATCTGTCACGAACCCGATGGCAACTTCCCCAACGGCATTCCCAACCCGCTGCTGCCGGAAAACCGCGCCGCCACCGCCAATGCGGTGCGCGAACACGGCGCCGACTTCGGCATTGCCTGGGACGGTGACTTTGACCGCTGCTTCTTCTTCGACCATACCGGCCGCTTCATCGAGGGCTACTATCTGGTCGGCCTGCTGGCCAAGGCCATCCTGGCACGCAATCCCGGTGGCAAGATCGTGCATGACCCGCGGCTGGTCTGGAACACCGTGGAAATGGTTGAACAGGCAGGTGGCGTGCCGGTGCTGTGCAAGAGCGGCCACGCTTTCATCAAGGAAAAGATGCGCGCCGAAGATGCGGTGTACGGCGGCGAGATGAGCGCACACCACTACTTCCGCGAATTCGCCTATGCCGACTCCGGCATGATCCCGTGGCTGCTGATCGCGCAGCTGATCTCCGAGAGCGGCCGCTCGCTGGCCGACTGGGTCGAAGACCGCATGGCGGCCTATCCCTGCAGCGGCGAGATCAACTTCAAGGTGGCCGATGCCAAGGCCGCCGTGGCCCGCGTGATGGAGCACTTCGCCGCGCGGTCGCCCGCGCTGGACCATACCGATGGCATCAGCGCCGATTTCGGCGACTGGCGCTTCAACCTGCGCAGTTCCAACACCGAGCCGCTGCTGCGCCTGAACGTTGAAGCCCGCGGCGACGCAGCGCTGATGCAGGCGCGCACCGACGAAATCTCCCATCTCCTCCAGCAGTAATCAAGGAAGACCATGAGCAACATCCAGCCCGTCATCCTGTCCGGTGGTTCCGGCACCCGCCTGTGGCCACTGTCGCGCGAGGCGTATCCGAAGCAGTTCCTGCCGCTGGCAGGCGAACTGACGATGCTGCAGGCCACCTGGCAGCGCGTCGCGCCCATCGCCACCCACGGCCCGTTGGTGATCGCCAACGAAGAGCACCGCTTCGTCGCTGCCGAGCAACTGCAGCAGGTCGGCGCCGAGCCGGCTGCCATCATCCTGGAACCGGTTGGCCGCAATACGGCGCCGGCGATTGCGGTCGCAGCCCTGGAGGCCACCCGCGACGGCGCCGATGCGCTGCTGCTGGTGCTGCCCTCGGACCATGTAATCACCGATGAGGCTGCATTCCGTGCAGTCGTGCAGGCTGCAGCCAGCGCTGCCGAGTCCGGCAAGCTGGTGACCTTCGGTATCGTGCCGACCGGTCCGGAAACCGGCTACGGCTATATCAAGGCCGCCACTGGGCAGGGCCTGCGTGCGGTCGAGCGCTTTGTCGAAAAGCCCGACCTTGAGACCGCCACCGGTTACGTCAGCAGCGGTCAGTATTACTGGAACAGCGGCATGTTCCTGATCAAGGCCTCGCGCTACCTGCAGGAACTGGAGCGCTTCCAGCCCGACATGATGGCCGGCAGCCGCCAGGCCTGGCAGCAGGCCCGTCGCGATTCGGATTTCACCCGTCTCGACAAGGAGGCGTTCGCAACCGTTCCCTCCGATTCCATCGACTATGCCGTGATGGAAAAAACCGCAGACGCCGTGGTGATTCCGCTGGACGCCGGCTGGAACGATGTCGGCTCGTGGACAGCCCTGCGCGATGTCTCGCATCAGGATGGCGATGGCAATGCGCATCAGGGTGACGTGATCGCGATCGACTGCCGCAACACCTATGCCTATGCACAGCGCCTGGTGGCACTGGTCGGTCTGGATGACGTGATCGTGGTCGAGACCGACGACGCGGTGCTGGTCGGCAAGGCCGACCGCATGCAGGAGGTCAAGACCGTGGTGGCGCAGCTGAAGGCCGACGGTCGCAGCGAGGCCACCTGGCATCGCAAGGTCTACCGCCCGTGGGGCGCCTACGATTCGATCGACAACGGCGAGCGTTTCCAGGTCAAGCGCATCACCGTCAAGCCCGGCGGTACGCTCAGCCTGCAGATGCATCACCATCGCGCCGAGCACTGGATCGTGGTCAGCGGCACCGCCGAGGTGACCCGCGGCGACGAGGTGATCCTGCTCAGCGAGAACCAGAGCACGTACATCCCGCTGGGCGTGACCCATCGCCTGCGCAACCCGGGCAAGCTGCCGCTGGAGCTGATCGAGGTGCAGTCCGGCAGTTACCTCGGTGAAGACGACATCGTGCGTTTCGAGGACACGTACGGGCGTAGTTGATCCGACGACCTGCGGCGGGTGCCGACCGTTGGTCGGCACTTCGCCTGCCGGGTCAGGCAATCTCCGCCATCACCCGCTTCAGGCCGTCCTGCCAGTTCGGCAGCACGATGCCGAAATCCTGCTGCAGCTTGCGGTTGTCCAGCACCGACCAGGCCGGGCGCTTGGCCGGGGTCGGGTATTCGGAACTGGGGATGGCTTCAACCGACGGCACCTTGGCCAGCACGCCCGTCGCCAGCGCTTCAGCGAAAATCGCTTCGGCAAAGCCATGCCAGCTGGTCTGCCCCGACGCCGTCAGGTGCCACGTTCCCGACAGCGCGCGCGGATGCTGCAGCGCCTGCACGGTGACATCGGCAATCAACGCGGCCGGTGTCGGCGTGCCGATCTGATCGGCCACCACACGCAACTGGTCGCGCTCGGCGCCCACCCGCAGCATCGTGCGCAGGAAATTGGCGCCATGCGAGGCATACACCCACGCCGTGCGGAAGATCAGATGACGACCGCCGGCCGCGCGAACCGCATCCTCGCCATCGCGCTTGCTGGTGCCGTACACGCCCAATGGCGCGGTCGGCTCGTCTTCGCGGTAGGGCGCGCTGCCCTGTCCATCGAACACGTAGTCGGTGGAGTAATGCACGAACGGCACGCCGTGCGCCGCACACCAGCGCGCGATCATGCCCGGCGTCTGCGCATTGGCGACGAAGGCGGCCTCGGCATCCTGCTCGGCACGATCAACCGCCGTATAGGCGGCCGCGTTGACCACCACCGATGGCTGCAGGCGATCCAGCAATGCCGGCAGGCTGTCGGGCTGGCCGAAATCGGCGGTTTCGCAGCCACTTCCGTCGGGCAGTTGCCCGCTGCGGGTCGTTGCGACCACCTTGCCCAGCGGCGCCAGCGCGCGCAGCAGCTCCTGGCCGACCTGGCCATTGCCGCCGAACACCAGCACCGTCACGGGATGTAGACCGGCAGGCGGTCTTCGGCAATGTCCTTCAGGAACGGCGCGTTCTCGTCCTTGGCCGACAAGGTCGGTGCGCTGACCGGCCAGTCCACCGCGATATCAGCATCGTTCCAGCGGATACCCGCATCCGCCTCCTTGACGTAGACATCGGTGCACAGGTAGCTGAACAGCGCACGTTCGGACAGCACGGCAAACCCGTGCGCGAAGCCTTCCGGAATCCAGAACTGCTTCCTGTTTTCCGCACTCAGCACCACCGCTTCCCACTGGCCGAAGGTCGGCGAGCCACGACGGATGTCCACGGCCACGTCATAGACCTCGCCCTCCAGCACGCTGACCAGCTTGCCCTGTGGGCGCGGCCACTGGTAATGCAGGCCACGCAGCACGCCCTGTGCGGACGTCGATACGTTGCTCTGCACGAAACGGTCCGGCAGGCCCAGTGCAGCGAAGCGCTCGGCATTCCAGGTTTCGAAAAAATAGCCACGCGCATCGCCAAACACGGCCGGCTCGATGATCTTGCAGCCGGGAAGCTTGGTTTCAATCACTTTCACGGAACGACTCCACGCAGCGCGAGTTTATGCAGGTACTGGCCGTAGCCATTCTTGATCAGCGGCGCAGCCAGCGCCTCCAGCTGCTCGGCATTGATCCAGCCCTGACCGAACGCGATTTCTTCCGGGCAGCACACCTGCAGGCCCTGGCGGGTCTGGATGGTCTCGATGAAGTTGGATGCCTCCAGCAGCGACTGATGGGTGCCGGTATCCAGCCAGGCATAGCCACGGCCGAGCGCTTCCAGGTGAAGATTGCCTTCCTCCAGGTAGCGCTTGTTGAGATCCGTGATCTCCAGCTCGCCGCGCGGCGACGGCTTCAGTTCCTCCGCGTAATCGCTGGCCTTGCCGTCATAGAAGTACAGGCCAGTCACCGCATAGTTCGAGCGGGGATTTTCCGGCTTCTCCACCAGATCGATGACCTTGCCGCTCGTGTCGAACTCGGCCACGCCGTAGCGCTCCGGATCATTTACCCAGTAGCCGAACACGGTCGAACCATCCACGCGCTCATCGGCGCGCTTCAATACTTCGCGCAAACCGTGACCGTGGAAGATGTTGTCACCCAGCACCAGGCAGCTCGGCTTGCCGGCCACGAAGTCGCGGCCGATCAGGTAGGCCTGGGCCAGGCCATCCGGACTCGGCTGCACCGCATACTGGATGTCCATGCCCCACTGAGAGCCGTCGCCCAGCAACTGCTGGAACAGCGCCTGTTCGTGCGGGGTATTGATGATCAACACTTCGCGGATGCCCGCCAGCATCAACACGCTGAGCGGGTAGTAGATCATCGGCTTGTCGTACACCGGCAACAGCTGCTTGCTGACGCCCTTGGTGATCGGATAAAGGCGGGTGCCGGAACCACCGGCGAGGATGATGCCCTTGCGCTGGGTCATGGTGTCTCCTGGGTTCAGGCTGCAGTGCCGATGCGCTGCAGGCGGTAGCTGCCGTCGAGCACGCCGTTGACCCAGTTCTGGTTGTCCAGGTACCAGTCGACGGTGAAGGCGATGCCCTGCTCGAAGGTGTAGGCCGGTTCCCAGCCCAGGTCGTTCTTCAGCTTCGACGCATCGATTGCGTAACGGCGGTCATGGCCCGGGCGGTCGGTGACGTAGGTGATCTGGCTGCTGCGCGGCAGGCCATCCTCACGCGGGCGGCGCGCATCGAGCAGCGCGCAGATGGCCTGCACCACTTCGATGTTCTGCTTTTCCGAGTTGCCGCCGACGTTGTAGGTCTCGCCGACCTGGCCTTTGGCCAGCACGGTGCGGATCGCCTCGCAGTGGTCGGACACGAACAGCCAGTCGCGCACCTGCTTGCCATCGCCGTACACCGGCAGCGGCTCGCCGGCCAGCGCCTTGGCGATCACCAGCGGGATCAGCTTCTCGGGGAAGTGGTAGGGGCCGTAATTGTTCGAACAATTGGTGGTCAGCACCGGCAGCCCATAGGTGTGGTGGAACGCACGTACCAAGTGATCCGACGCAGCCTTGGACGCCGAGTACGGCGAATTGGGCGCGTACTGGGTCGTTTCACTGAATTTGCCGGTCTCACCCAGCGTGCCGTACACCTCGTCGGTGGACACGTGCAGGAAACGGAACGCCGCGCCCTGTTCGGCCGGCAGCGCCTTCCAGTAGTCGCGGACCGCTTCCAGCAGGCCCAGGGTGCCCACAACATTGGTCTGGATGAAGGCGCTGGGACCATCGATGGAGCGGTCAACGTGGCTTTCAGCTGCAAAGTTCACGACCGCGTCCGGCTGATGCTCGGCCAGCAGGCGGGCGACCAGATCACGGTCGCCGATGTCGCCCTGCACGAACAGGTGGTTCGGGTTGCCATCAAGGCTGGACAGGGTCTTCAGGTTGCCGGCGTAGGTCAGCACATCGAGGTTGATGACCTTGACGCCGCGCGCGACGGCCTCGAGAACGAAGTTACCGCCAATGAATCCGGCGCCGCCGGTGACAAGCCATGTGGGCACTACCTGTTCTCCTGATCGAGATTCGTGGGACGGGGCCTTCATGGCCACGACAATGCAACGTTGAAGGATACAACGGGCCTCCGGTAACACGCGATCACACAAGTGAACTCAGGCCGACTGCATTGCTGCATCGCAACAGCCGGAGCTCCCACCATACGCATTCGCATGGTCACCCCAAGCCAGCTAGAATCGGGGTCCCACCCCCGAACCGGTTGCTGCTCCAGGACCGGACGTTCTCTCCGTTATTGAAGGACCCCGTACCAGATGAAAATCCTCGTCGCGTACAAGCGCGTGGTGGACTACAACGTCCGCATTCAGGTCAAGCCGGACGGTTCCGGCGTGGTCACCGACGGCGTCAAGCTGTCCCCCAACCCCTTCGATGAAATCGCTCTGGAAGAAGCCCTGCGCCTGCGCGACAAGGGCATCGCCAGCGAAGTCGTGGTTGCCACCATCGCCCCGGCCGACGCCCAGGCGCACCTGCGCAACGGCCTGGCCATGGGCGCCAACCGTGCCATCCACGTCGTCACCGACCAGGCGATCCAGCCGCTGACCGCGTCGCGCACCCTGCTCAAGCTGATCGAAAAGGAGCAGCCAGATCTGGTGATCCTCGGCAAGCAGGCCATCGACGACGACGCCAACCAGACCGGCCAGATGCTGGCCACGCTGTGGGGCCGCCCGCAGGCGACCTTCGCCAGCAAGCTCGAAATTGCCGATGGCAAGGCCACGGTGACCCGTGAAGTCGACGCCGGCCTGGAAACGCTGGAAGTGGATCTGCCGGCCGTGGTCACCACCGATCTGCGCCTGAACGAGCCGCGCTTCATCAAGCTGCCGGACATCATGAAGGCCAAGGCCAAGCCGCTGGAGACCCTGCAGCTGGCCGACCTCGGCGTTGAAGCCGCCGACACCTTCAAGACCACCCAGTACGCCGCGCCGTCCAAGCGCAGCAAGGGTGTGATGGTCAAGGACGCGGCCGAACTGGTTGCCGCACTCAAGCAGAAGGGGTTGCTGTAATGAGCAGGATTCTCGTCATCGCCGAGCACCACGACGGCAAGCTCAATGCCGCCACCGCCAAGACCGTCAGCGCCGCCGCCGCCATCAGCGGTGCCAGCATCGACGTGCTGGTGCTGGCCGCCGATCCGGCCGCTGTCGCCGCTGAAGCCGCGAAGATCGCTGGGGTCGCCAAGGTCCTGACCGTCGCCAACGCGGCCAACGCGCAGGCCATCGCCCAGGTGCTGGCGCCGCAGATCGCACAGCTGGCCAAGGGCTACACCCACGTATTCGGCCCGTCGACCACCTTCGGCAAGGACCTGATGCCGTGCGTGGCCGCCCTGCTCGGCGTCAACCAGGTCTCCGACCTGATGAGCGTTGAAGGCAGCCACACCTTCAAGCGCCCGATCTACGCCGGCAACGCGATCATCACCGTGGAAGCCCCGGCCGACCAGATCGTGGTCGCCACCGTGCGTGCCGCCTCGTGGCCGGAAGCCGCCCAAGGTGGCAATGCCGCCGTTGAAGCAGCCAGCGTCGACGCTGCCCTGCCGACCCATACCCGCTTCGTCGGCCTGGCCGCCGGTGCCAGCGACCGTCCGGACCTGCAGAGCGCCAAGCGCGTGGTTTCGGGTGGCCGTGGCGTCGGTTCGGAAGAGAACTTCAAGGTCATCTTCCAGCTGGCCGACAAGCTCGGTGCTGCCGTCGGTGCCTCGCGTGCGGCGGTCGATGCCGGCTACGTGCCCAGCGACCTGCAGGTCGGCCAGACCGGCAAGATCATCGCGCCGGAACTGTACGTGGCCGTTGGCATCAGTGGTGCGATCCAGCACCTGACCGGCATCAAGGATGCCGGCACCATTGTCGCGATCAACAAGGACGGCGACGCGCCGATCTTCGAGATTGCCGATATCGGCCTTGTGGGGGATCTGTTTGCGATCCTGCCGGAGCTGGAAGAGGCGCTGGCCTGAAGCAACAAGGCAGGCCGGTCTGTCACCGGCCTGCCTTGTTCGATCATTTTTCAGTTGTCGCCGAAAAGATCGCGGGTATACACCTTGTCCTTCACATCCAGCAGGGCGTCGGCCATCCGGTTGCTGATGATCAGGTCCGCTTGCTGCTTGAAGGATTCCAGGTCGTTTACCACCCGCGAGCGGAAGAACGCGTCTTCATGAAGTTCCGGCTCGTGCACGATCACCTCAACGCCCTTAGCCTTCAAGCGCTTCATGATCCCTTGAATGCTGGATGAGCGGAAGTTGTCCGAACCGGCCTTCATGATCAGGCGATAGATACCCACCACCTGGGGATTGCGCCGCAGGATATCGGCCGCGATGAAGTCCTTCCGCGTAGTGTTCGAATCGACGATGGCCCGGATCAACGTCTGAGGGACGCTCTGGTAGTTGGCCAAAAGCTGCCGGGTGTCCTTGGGCAGGCAATAGCCACCGTATCCGAAGGATGGATTATTGTAGTGCCCGCCGATGCGTGGATCGAAGCTGATGCCTTCGATGATCTGCCGCGAGTCCAGCCCATGCGTCAACGCGTAGCTATCCAGCTCGTTGAAGTAGGACACGCGCATGGCAAGGTAAGTATTGGCGAAGAGCTTGATGGCCTCGGCTTCGGTCGGTTCAGTAAACAGGACGGGCACGTCCTGCTTGATGGCGCCCTCTTGGAGCAGGCGTGCAAACGCCTCGGCCCGGGGCGAACGCTCGCCCACGATGATGCGGGACGGGTGCAGGTTGTCGTACAGCGCGCGGCCCTCGCGCAGAAACTCCGGCGAGAAGATGATGTTGTCCACGCCGAACTTCTCACGTGCCTTGAGCACGTAGCCGACCGGGATAGTGGACTTGATCACCATCGTGGCCGATGGATTAATGGCCAGCACGTCAGCGATGACCGACTCGATCGAACGGGTATTGAAGTAATTGGTGTCGGGGTCGTAGTCGGTGGGCGTGGCGATGATGACGAACGACGCGCCTTCGTAAGCCTCCCGGGGCTCGAGCGTCGCGCGGAAATCCAGCGCGTCGTGTGCCAATGCCTGTTCCAGCTCGGCGTCCGCGATGGGAGACCTGCGCGCATTGAGCGCTTCTACCTTAGCGGGCATGATGTCGACAGCGACAACCTCATGTTTCCGCGCAAGCAACACGCCGTTGGATAGGCCTACGTACCCGGTACCTGCAATTGCGATCTTCATCCGTGTGTCTTCTGTGGGGAGAATGGATTCAAGGAACTTCGACGTGGACTGACGGGATCCGCATGCCTTCATCGTGGAACCAGAACATCGTCTCTTGGACCAGCGACGCCTCCAGGGTGTAGCTCCCCGATGCGACGGGCGCCTTGACGTGCAGCTCCGCCTGGTCACCGGGCGCCAACTCCAACACCAGCGCTTGGCGTGCATCCCAGTCGACGGCTCGTTCGTCGCGACCGTCGGGGATGAACCGCCACGACAGCAGCACGTCGCGCCCCAGGACCTCGCGGGTCGAGAGGACGCCATCCGAGCCATTGGCCAACGTGAGCGTGAACGCAACCTGACCCGGCTGGATCGTGGTGCCAGTGATGTCCAAGCGCAGGTGTTCTGCAACACCGGACGCCACTCGCCCGGACATCCTGCTCATGCGGCCACCGGAGCAGTCCCCGAGCGGCACTAGTACTAGGCGGTGGCTAAGCGCTTCGATGGCAGGAGCAGCGAGGCCGTTGACGGCGCCGAACGCGCGCGCAAACCCTTCGGGCGACTCACAGGGGCCCGACACGCCCGCGCCCTTCGGCACGTAACCCGAATAGCCGTTCACGGAGAACATCCCGTGGTCCTGCGCGTAAATCATGGCATCTAGGTCGTCAAGATACGGGGCCTCGGCCGACCTGTCGGCGAATAGGACGTCACCCTGCCGTGCAGAAGCGGGAACGCGGGCAGCGAACGCTACCTGCCGTTGTTGCCATTGGGCAAAGGTCGCATGGCCAGCCTGGAAGGTCACGGACTCGGCAGTCAGCAACACAAAGGCAACCACACAGGCCAGGGCGCCCGTCCAGGTACCGCGACGCGAGGCCAGCAGCAGGACACGCTGGAATCCGATGCCGGCAAGCAGGCCTATCGGCATCACCATGACGAGCATCACGCGTGTAACGGCACGGATGGAATCAATGCCGGGAAGATGCAGGAAGACACGATAGAGCGACACATTGCTGACGTTGAGCGTGCAGATCACCAGCACCAGCGTGGCCAAGCCGGCCAGCATGCCCAGTTCTGCATCGGCGATGCGCCGCAGGGCGAGGAGCAGCCCCACGACGGCGAACAGCAGGACGCCCAGGCCCAGGAAGAGCTGGTGCTCGTGGCGCATCGAGATGTCACCAATCGAGCCGCCGATGAACCGCGTCAGCGGTGAGAAGTCCGCGATCAGGTAGCTCCACACCCGCGGCAACATCCCCAGGATTTCGTCGCGCGGCCTGACGAACCCCTGTACCTCAGTTACCGCGTGATAGCTGCGCAGCAGGGCGAGTACTGCGATGGCAGACGCGAGCACGACGGCAAGGCTGGCCAACGTGCGCCCCAACTCGTTCCTGCCGAAACTGGCCCGGACTTGCGCTGCTAGGGTTCGGCCACGCCCCAACAGCAACCAAGCGGCCGTCATCGCCAGCAGTAGGTAGGCCGCGAAGACACCCGTGTAAATGGCACAGTAGACTTGGGCAGCGAACAGCAGGGAGCTCCAGGCCAGGGATGAGGGGCGGCCGTGCTGCAGCCATCGGGAGAAGGTTAGGAACAGCAGAGGGACGAACATCCGGAATGCGAACTGCGCATGCGCCTGCTGTGCCAGAACGGGAAGGGAAAACGCAAATACGAATGCCGCCGCTCCCGCGCCGGAAGGACGCAGCCCCAAACTACGGGCGGCGACGTAGGCGCATGCGTAGTTGAGTACGCCCCCCAGCATTAGCCAGGCCGACAATGCCTCCGAGCGATCCAGCCCCCACCAGCGGAAGGCCGCATAAGGAAGGATTGAGCCGAAATGGTTGTCGCTCAGGGCCAGTACGTTGGCCACCGGGTAGAAGAAGCCCGGGCTCCACACATCGGGCGTGGCGCCGGTCAACCAAAGGTAGACATGCTCAAGGACCACCGAGTTGAAACGGGCGTCGATAAGATCGCCGGGGACCGCCGTGAAATATGCGTTCGCCTTGAGTTGGTAGAACACGACCCCGACGAGCAGGAAGACCGAGGCAGCGAACAGGTCGTTGCGCCAGCGGCCTGCGCTCTTACTGGCACTCATAGTCGGTCACCTGCTTGCTGGAGCGGAACGGATCGGTCAGTGCATCCGTGTACTGGCCCATCAGCAGACGTTGGCGTGGAAGGAAGTTCTGTCGATAGAAACGGCTGGCGGTTGCCAAAGCCTGGCCACGGGGCGTGAGCCGCACGCAACCATCGTGGATGGCGATGGTGCCCGACTGTTCCTGCTCCGTCAGCCGCACCTCCACCAAATGGTGCTCCGGGAGGTACTCATCAGTGAACACGCGTGCGAAACCATCCTCACGGATACCGCCTCCGCGTTGTTGGATCTTCTCCAGAATATAGAAGGACAATGATCGATCAATCACAGTCGGGACGGATATGGCGAACAGGTAGCCGCCCAACAGCCAGATCGTGATCAGCTGGACTTTCTCCAGCACCGAGAACCCGGAAAGCGCGCCCACCCCTCGTGCCGCCACGCCGACGATGAGAGCCGCCAGGAAGCCGTCGAAAATACTGGCGTACAGGACGACATCGACCTTGAACCAGCGCATGTGCACGATGTAGACGACAATCAGTGTAACGACGTACGCCAACGTCAGGAGCAACGCTTTGACCAGCTTGTTCATTTGAAGACCACCAACTTGTTTGCAAGAAAACTACAGGCCACCTGCACGCAAGTCGCCACGAGGAAGCCCAGACGGTAATCCCAGCCCGCTCGATCGGACCACAGGTAGAGCACGAGTGCATGGAGGAGCGCGATGACGGCGTAAAGCGCTACGAACCGGACACCCTGGCCGACGAAACTGCCCGAGGAGGCGCGGAAGACGAAGTAACGGCTGCCCAGGAACGACGCGGCAATGCCCACGCAGGCTGCGGCGCCATTGGCAAGTCCCGCTGATCGAAAGCCCCATACTTCCAGCGCGCAGTAGAGGACCATGAAGTGCAGCGCGGTCGCCAGCAAACCGTTGATCCCATAGCGGACGACCTCGCTGGCCAGCATGCGCTCACTCAGTGCGCGCATGCAGGATCTCGGCGATGAACGCCCTGTAGCCACCGACTTCAAGAATGCCGCCATTGCGCAGCGTTCCGGAGAGCATCAGGATGATCAGCGTCAGCGCACCGGTCTGCAGGAACACCAGCAACAGGATGCCGGTCACCAGCGAGAACCAACCCGGTGTAGCGAATCCGACCGCCTTGAGCCCGAGTGCAAGGACAGTGCCAAGCACTGACAATCCGGCGATCGCGGTGCAGGCGATGCCCACGCGTACCAGCACATCCTCGGCAAACACCATCAGCGCGCGAAAACCGTGCAGTGCCAGCCCAACGAAGTTCATCTTGCTCTTGCCGGCGTAGCGCGGGCCACGGTCGACAGCTACCGATGCCACCCGCAACTTGGATGTCAGCACGCAGGCCGCAACGTGCACCCAAAGCTCCTGCATCACCGCCAGGCGCTTGATCGCATGCAGCTTGGCCGCCATGAAGTTGCCGAAGCTGATGCGCCGGCCGCTGAGCATCGCGAACAACCACTTGTACACGACGTAGAACGCACGGAACTTCAAGGTTTCCACCCGGCTCTTGCGCGAGGCCACGACGATATCGACGTCGGGGGACTCCAACGCCTCCAGGAGCTCGCTGATGCTGCGCGGCGTATCTTCGCCGTCCGAGTCCATGACGACCACGCGCTGCCTATCGACGAAGTGTTCGGATACGTAGCCGATCCCGATCGCGATGGCTTTCTGATGCCCGACATTACGCCGCAGCTTCAGGACCACGCCATCGAGACCCGCAGCGGCGATCGCGGCGGCGTCCACCGGCTGCCGCACGGAGCCATCGTCGACTGCGACGATGTAGACATCATTGCCCTGGTCCCGTGCCAAAGCCCTGAACAACATGGACGAAGCCTCGACATCTTCGTAAACAGGCATCACGACGACCAGCGACGAGCTTTTCATATCCGTCATTCCTGCAAGCGCTTGCGGAAGTAGGCGATGGTCTCCTTCAGGCCGTCCTCCAGGCTCACGCGAGGCTCCCAGCCAAGCGCCGCCCGTGCCATCGAGATGTCCGGCTGGCGCTGGCGGGGATCGTCCGAGGGCAGGGGCTTGAACACGAGCTTGGAGTGGCCGCCCACCAGCCGGATGACCGTTTCGGCCAGTTCCAGCATGCTGTACTCGCCCGGATTGCCGATGTTGACCGGCCCGGTCAGCTCTGCGGGGCTGTCCATCAGGCTGATCATGCCGCTGATGAGATCGTCGACATAGCAGAAGCTGCGCGTCTGCTGCCCATCGCCATAGATCGTGATGTCATCCCCGCGCAGTGCCTGCACGATGAAGTTGCTGACCACCCGGCCATCTTCTGGATGCATGCGGGGGCCGTAGGTGTTGAAGATACGCATCACCTTGATTTCCAGCTGGTGCTGGCGCCAGTAGTCGAAGAACAGAGTTTCGGCACAGCGCTTTCCTTCGTCGTAGCAGCTGCGTATGCCGATCGGATTCACCTTGCCCCAGTAATCCTCCACCTGCGGATGGATCTCCGGATCACCGTAGACCTCGCTGGTGCTGGCCTGCAGGATGCGTGCACGCGTCCGCTTGGCAAGCCCCAACATGTTGATCGCGCCGTGGACGCTGGTCTTCGTCGTCTGCACCGGATCGTGCTGGTAGTGCACGGGGCTTGCCGGGCATGCCAGGTTGTAGATCCGGTCCACCTCGACATACAACGGGAAGGTCACGTCGTGACGCATCATCTCGAAGCGCGAGTTCGAGAGCAGGGACTCGACGTTCCGCTTGGAGCCCGTGTAGAAATTATCGACGCACAGGACTTCGTCGCCCCGTTCGACCAATCGATCGCACAAGTGCGACCCAAGGAATCCCGCACCACCTGTAACCAGTACTCGTGCCATATGCCTGCCCTAAATCTGTGATCAAGCGATCGTGTTGAAGAATTTGATGAAGACGGCCCGGAAATTCGCCTGCGAATACTTCTGGACGCTGGCACGTGCGCGGGCGGCCCACTGCGCCAGTTCGGGCGTCCCATAGAGCTTCATCAAGGAAAGGGTGCGCTCCTGGAGTTCCCTGGCGTCACTGAAGTAATAGCCATCGACGCCGTCGGTGACGACCTCGCGTGGCCCGCCCAACGGCTGCACGATGGGTACGACGCCGGCGGCCATCGCTTCGCAGGCGGTCATTCCGAAGTGTTCCAGTTTCTCGGGCTCCTGGTCACCACGCTCCCCCCAGCCCGCACCATGCCAGAAGATAGATGCCTCCGCATACTCCTGCAGCAGCTCCCGTGATCCAAGGTTTCCGAGAATACGGATCGGATAGCCCTCCGCCAGTGCGTTGACCTTCTGGAAGTAGCGGCGATGCTCCTCGCTTTCCGCATGGACGCTGCCGGCGAGATGGTACTCCCAACCCTCCGGCACGAGGCCCTTGTCGTGCATTTGCCGGAAAGCAGTGATCATCTCGATATGCTTTTTGTTGTGGCCGCCGGAGAAGAAGCGGCCGACACTCAGAATGACCTTCTTCTTGTTCGACAGGTCCACCGAGCCGAAGCGCTCCACGTCGATTGGCGGAGGAAGCACCACGGCATCACGCGCCCAGCGCTTGCGAATCCACGCTGCCGTGAATTCAGAGTTCGCCATCGGATCTTCGTAACTGTCGATGAACGGGCGCCGACTGGACGCCACGCCACGACGCAGCGTGCGCTGCGCCAAACTCGACATACGCGAAAGCCAAGGGTGTCCGGTACGATCAAATCTTCCCGCCGCACGCTGAAAAAGCCTGGGAAGCGGCGCGGCCTCGATGAGTTCATGGGGAAAGAATGCCAGGTACAGCGATTTTCTGGCCTGCGGGACCATCGAAGAGCAGTAAGTGGAATTGATGAATACATCGTACCCGGCCGAGCGTGGCGCGAGCTCGCTGCAGGAGGAGCCGGGCCACTCGACCCAGTGTGCCCCCGCCAAGTTGAGGTTCATCCTGCTACTGAACTCTGCTTCGTCGACGGGGCCGACGCGGATCAGGTCCACCTGGTGGCCTTCGGCCAGCAGGATCTCCGCGATCGTGCCGACGTGTTTTTCACCGCCGCCCATCGTGGCCCAGTAACGATTATAGATGCCTACTTTCATGCGGGGACGGCCCCGATGCGATCCTTGCAGGACGGCAGGCCGCCCCAACGTTGCCGCAGTACGACTGGAAGCAGCTTGAACAGGTCACGCTGGATGCGCAGACGCAGCCCGAACTCCGCGTTCAGGCGCTTGTCAGTGAAGCCGCGACGCGCTGCCGCGACTGCAGAGCGCAGGCATCTCAGTACTTCCCTTCCGTAGGCCCGGCCCGCGACGGCGGCCGGGGCATGTTTGATCTTGATCAGCACATGATTCCTGGAGACGTGGAAAACAAAGACTGGCGACCATTCGACGCTGGATCCCGTATGCACATGGCGTACGACGCTGGCCGGCACGTAACGCAGGCGCCCCCCGCCCTTGCGCAGGCGCCAGCTCAGGTCGGTGTCCTCGTAGTACATGAAAAAGTTCGAATCAAAGAGCCCCGCCTGTACCAGAGCAGAGCGGCGCATGAGCATGGCGGCGCCACAAAGGGCCTGCATGTCCTCCGGCTCATCATACTGACCACGGTCGTCCTCGTAGATTCCACGGTCACCCGCCTCGCCATTGCCATCGAGCAGCGTGCCAGCGTTATTGATGACGTCACAGGCAGCGCCATCGAGCAGGGCGGCCGGGCAAGTAAACACATGCTTTGCATAATCCGCTGCAAGAACACCCGTGCCCAGCACCGTACCCGCGAGGCTCACCGTGAATTCACGGCCCGCTGCGGCATTCGTCCCGGAGACATCCAACTCAAGAACATACCGTCCATCAACCGGATCCGGCGGTAGCGGCAGGCGGATCGTGCCCCGCCCGCTCGTCCAGCGCACGCTCCGGTCTCCGTGCTGTTCCCTGCCCCAGAAGCCCTCCCCGTACAAAGGCTTCTTGTAGCCACTTTCGACAAAACCACTGGCTTCGTCAACAAGCATCCCAAGCTCGCGCGTATCGCTGGACTGGCCCCCCGCACTGGGCTGGAACGGCAGGCTTTCTATCGTCAGCTCGACGTATCGCCGGAAGAACAGGATCTTTGAACCCGCCGCCGTGACATCCGGCTCGTCCATCAGTGCCCGGACAAGCGCCGACAACCAATCGGGATCAACGACGGTGTCGTTGTTGATCAGGCCGATCAGGTCGCCACGAGCCACTTGCATCCCAAGGTTGTTGCCTCCTGCGAATCCAAGGTTGCCTCCCGACTCCACGATCCTTACCCACGGGAAGGCGGAGCGGACGAAGTCCACCGAGCCGTCAGACGAGGCATTGTCCACCATGACGACCTCATAGCGCGGATAGTTCAAGGCGCCAAGGCTCGCCAACAAGGGCTGGAGATAACGCATGCCGTTGTAGTTGACTACGATCAGACTGACCAAGGGCAACATGCCGGTCCAATCGCCCGCGCCTCCCGCGCCAGCACCATCGTCGGAATCGATCGCCAGCGACCCAGCACCATGCCCTGCCGGCACCGTCGCCGGCGCGGCTTCCATGCGGGCCGTCGGCCCCGCGCTGTCGCCGCCTGCGGTACCAGCACCACGGGCATCCTCATACTCCCGAGCGACTTTCCTGAGCTCTGCCTCCCAGGCAGCGTCCTTGTCGGCCAGCGCTTGGTCACGCTCGGCCGCTATGCGGCTTATCTCGGACCGGTAATCGGCAGCCACCTGCTCGACCCGCGCTTCCCACGCCACATCCTTGTCGCGCAGCATACCGTCGCGCTCTTGGCCAATACGTGATATCTCCCGCCGGTAATCGTCCGCGACCTGCTGCACGCGCGATTCAAAATAGCCGGGAACTTCAAACACGGAGTCCGGCAAGCTGGGCAAGGCTCCGGCGGACGCCAGTACGATGAAATAGACCGGCTCGCGCGGCATGCTGCCCGAGCGGACGCTCTCCAGCCCTTCGCTCTCGGTCCAGTAATGGATTCCTGGCGCTACCGGCTCGGCCGCGCCACCGCCATCGGCAACGCGGCCGATCATGGA
The DNA here is from genome assembly GCF_051983905.1 of Stenotrophomonas sp. STK17_22. Taxonomy (NCBI): domain Bacteria; kingdom Pseudomonadati; phylum Pseudomonadota; class Gammaproteobacteria; order Lysobacterales; family Lysobacteraceae; genus Stenotrophomonas; species Stenotrophomonas sp. STK17_22. Next base: position 606,422 of record NZ_CP197010.1, on the reverse strand, counting down.
GGCCATCGTGGTGCGCTGCCCGAGCAGTCGGTAGTTGGGGAAGTAATCCCCCACCAGCGCCTCCAGTTCCTGCCTGTAGAGCTCCTTGACGTGGAACTCATTGCGGAAACCAGGACGATCGGAGTACTCGTAGCGATCCGGGCTGGACATCATGAGCACGCCACCAGGACGCAGCACTCTCACGATCTCCGCCATCATCTCCTGGTGCTGGTTGTGGTGCTCGATGGTCTCGAAGCTGACCACCACATCCACGCTCGCATCGGGCACCGGGATGGCGGCGCACGAGCCGAGCTTGAACTCCAACCCCTCGCGCGGATAGGTCGCTGCCGCATGCGCCACCGCCACGGCATCGATGTCCACGCCGGTGACACGCGCCGCACCGATCGACAGGAGGGCAGATCCATATCCTTCGCCGCAGGCGATATCCAGAACATCCTTGCCGGCGACAATGCGCGATGCGAGCTGGTAGCGGTGGTAGTGCTCCATCTCGATTTCGCCGCTAACGCCCGGCAGAAACCGTTCGCCGGTGAAGCTCATCTCGCCGTCAGGCACCTGGGAACGATCATGGCTCACGACGTTGCCTCCAGTTCAATAGTTCGCATTGGCACACCAAATAGCCCCAGGCAGACGGCGCTGGACTGCACGTGGAGGATCAGCGCATCGTGCACCCACTCGTGCTGGACATGGTCGGCCTGGGTGCCCTCGGCGATGGCTGGGGAAATGCTGTATTCGCCCGCTGGAAGTACCGGAAATCTGAAATCAAACGTCGCCACGACCTCGCCGTTGCGCGGAACCACGATGGCACGGTCGCGGTGCGCCAGGTATGTGTTGTCGGCAAAGATTATCTGCCCCAGCTTGTCCTTCACGACGAACCCCACGATGGGCCGGCTGATCTGTTCGTTGGCGCGCGCGATGATCCGAAGCTTGACGTCCTGCCCGCCTATCGCCCAGTTCACCTTCTGGCCCTGCGCATCCAGTAGATGCACCGCGGTGATGCGCGCAGCGCCCGTCCCGAACGAAGCACGGTTCTCGTCGAACTGGAAGACCTCGATGTCGTTCCGGAGCATCGACGCATCGATGAGCGTCTGTCTCATATCCACATAGGCGGGTTCCGCGGTCAACTCCAACGGGGAAGGCTGGCCATCCGCGGACGTGTCTTCGACTTCGACTTCGCCTCCACCGCCTTCGACCAGAGCAGTCTCTGCCATGCTGCCATCCTCCGGTTCGAACAGCGACGCCAGGTACTCCTGCGACAGTTCCTTGGGCGCGCCGTTCATGCGCATGACACCCTTGTCGAGCCAGATTGCGCGCTCGCACAGGTTGATGATGGCCCCCATGTCGTGGCTGCAGAAGAGCAGCGTCCCTCGCTTCATGAAAGAGCGCAGGAAACGCATGCACTTCTGCGTGAAGTAGGCATCTCCCACCGAGAGCGCCTCATCCACGACCAGGATATCGGCGTCGACGTGGGCGATCACGGAAAACGCAAGCCGCACGACCATGCCGCTGGAGTAAGTTTTAACCGGTTGGTCGATGAAATCCGGGATGCCGGAGAAGGCCACGATGTCGTCGTAGCGTTCCTCCATCTGCTGGGCCGTCAGCCCGAACAGCGCTCCGCTCAACATGATGTTCTCGCGACCGGTGAACTCCGGATTGAAGCCCGAACCCAGCTCCAGCAACGCGGCGATGCGGCCCGTGGTGCTCACCTGTCCGCTGGACGGCGTCAGCGTGCCGCAGACAAGCTGCAGGAGCGTCGACTTTCCGGAGCCATTGCGTCCGATGATTCCAACGGTCTCGCCGCGACGGACCTTGAAGGAAACGTCCCTCAGTGCCCAGAACTCACGGTGGTACTGCTTCGGTTCGCCACCCAGCGCCCGATCAAGCACCGGCAGGACGAACTGCTTGAGCCGGTCCTTGGGATCGGCGTAGATCTCGTAATACTTGCCCAACCCGGTCACTTCGATGGCGAGTTCGGGCTGGCCCGGATTTTCACATGACATCGGCAAACCCCTTGCGCATCTTCTGGAACACGGCGAACCCTGCGAAAGCAACGAGCAGCGCGATCGACAGGTATGCCGCCAGGCCGACGAAATCAGGGAGCTTGCCCCACACCAGCACTTGGCGCGATTGCTCCATGATGAAGGTAAGCGGGTTGAGCAGGAAGAGTTTCTGGTATTTCTCTGGCCACGCCGATTGCGGATAGAACACCGGCGACAGGAAGAGCATTGCAGTGGTGACGAACGTGGTGGTCTGCTTCAGGTCTCGGATGAACACGCCCAGCGCGGCGAGTATCCAAGTTATCCCCACAGCCATCACCAGCAATGGCGCCAACACCACGGGGAACAACAGCGCATGCCAATGGAGGCCGCCATTGCAGATCAACAGGCCCACCAGCAGCACCAAGGCGCTTGCCAGCGTATGGAACAGCGCGGAGCCGAGGCTGATCACCGGCAGCGCTTCAAGCGGGAAGACGACCTTCGTAACGTAATTCGTGTTCTCGAAGATCATGCCCGGCGCACGATTCACCATCTCGGCGAAGAAGCCATGGATGATGACGCCGACGAACATCACGAGCGCGAACTGGGCCCGACTGTCCCCTACCTGGCCATGCCAGCGGGCCTTGAAGATCACTGCAAAGACGAAGGTGTAGATGAGCAGCATCAACAGCGGATTGATCAGTGTCCATAACAAGCCGCCGAACGATCCCTTGTACTTGTTCTGGACGTCGCGTTTCCCGAGCAGCCAGATGATGCCGCGATTGCTCCAGAGTGACCGGAGCATGGCAGCAGGTGTTATCGCATTCATGACGCGTGTATTCCAGTTGGCAGTCTGATTCCCATGGGGTGGCGTAGGCAGGCTCAGGTCGCCGCGTTCCCGCCCAACGCCCGTTCCAGATCCACCTGCAGATCCCCCAACTCCTCCACACCCACGCTCAGCCTTACCAGCGCGTCGCTGATGCCCAGCTGCTCCCGCCGCGCGACCGGAATCGAGGCATGCGTCATCACCGCCGGGTGGTTGACCAGGCTTTCCACGCCGCCCAGCGACTCGGCCAGAGTGAACAGTTCGGTCTTCTCGCAGAAGCGCTTGGCCGCCTCGAAACCGCCCTTGAGCACGATCGAAACGATGCCGCCGTAACCGGCCATCTGCTTGCCGGCCAGCTCATGCTGCGGGTGCGAGGCCAGGCCCGGGTAGATCACTTTTTCCACGGCCGGGTGCTTCTCCAGCCACTGTGCCAGGGCCAGCGCATTGGCGCAGTGCGCCTTCATGCGCAGCGGCAGGGTCTTCAGGCCACGCAGGGCCAGGAAGCTGTCGAACGGGCCCTGCACGCCACCCACCGAGTTCTGCAGGAAGGCCATCTGCTCGGCCAGTTCGGCGTTGTCGCCGACCACGACCATGCCGCCGACCATGTCCGAGTGGCCATTGAGATACTTGGTGGCCGAATGCAGGACCAAGTCAGCGCCCAGCTCCAGCGGGCGCTGCAGCATCGGCGAGGCGAAGGTGTTGTCGACGACGACGATCAGGCCATGGCGCTTGACGATGGCAGCGACCGCGGCGATGTCGACGATCTTCAGCATCGGGTTGGTCGGGGTCTCGATCCACACCATCTTCGTCTTCGGCGTGATGGAGGCCTCGAACGCGGCCAGATCGGTCAGGTCGACGAAGCTGAAATCCAGCCCGGCGGTGCGGCGACGCACGCGCTCGAACAGACGGAAGCTGCCGCCGTAGATATCGTCCATTGCCACCACATGGCTGCCGGCGTCCAGCAGCTCGATCACGGTCGAGCTGGCCGCCATGCCCGAAGCGAAGGCGAAGCCACGGGTGCCGCCTTCCAGCGACGCCACGCAACGCTCATAGGCGAAGCGGGTCGGGTTGTGGGTACGCGAGTACTCGAAGCCCTGATGCTCGCCCGGGCTGGACTGGGCGTAGGTCGAGGTGGCGTAGATCGGCGGCATCACCGCGCCGGTGCTGGGGTCGGGCGACTGGCCACCGTGGATGGCCAGGGTAGCCAGGGCCAGGGCGCGATCCTGGGAAGTTGCGTTGGACATGTTCTTTCCTGAGGGGCGCCGACGCACGGCGCCATCGAAGGTGCGGAAGTCTACCAGCGCGGCCTTAACGACCTTTGACGCGGATAAACCAGGATTCAGCGGTGAACGTCGGCGATCAGCGGCTTACTGCACGCGACGGCGCAGATAGTTCAGCAGGTCGATACGGGTGATCAGGCCCAGGAAGGCGTCGCCGTCCATCACGATCGCCACCTGGCCGCGGTCGAACACCGGCAGCAGCGCCTCGATCGGCGACTTCACGTCCAGCCGGTCCAGCTTGCTGACCATCGCGGTGGCGACGGTGTCGCGGAAGCGTGCCTCATCGCCATACACGTGCAGCAGCACGTCGCTTTCGTCGACGATGCCGACCAGCTGCTCGCCGTCCATCACCGGCAGCTGCGACACGTCGTACAGCTTCATGCGCTGGTAGGCAGTGGTCAGCAGGTCGTTCGGACCGATCACCACGGTGTCGCGCTGGCCGTAAGGGCGCAGGATCAGGTCGCGCAGGTCGCCGTGCTGCGGGCGCTGCAGGAAACCGTTGTCCAGCATCCAGTAGTCGTTGTACATCTTCGACAGGTACTTGTTGCCGGTATCCGGCACCAGCACCAGCACCTTCTTCGGCGTGGTCTGCTCCTTGCAGTACTTCAGGCCGGCGGCCAGCAGGGTGCCGGTGGACGAACCACCCAGGATGCCTTCCTTGCCCAGCAGTTCGCGTGCGGTGTGGAAGCTCTCGGCATCGCTGATGGCATAAGCCTTCTTGACGCGGCTGAAATCGGAGATCGACGGCAGGAAGTCCTCGCCGATGCCTTCCACCAGCCAGCTGCCCGATTTGTCGTTCAGATTGCCGTCGTTGATGTACTCGGCCAGGATCGAACCGACCGGATCGGCCAGCACCAGTTCGGTCTTCGGCGACAGCTTGGCGAAGGCACGCGACAGGCCGGTCATGGTGCCGGAGCTGCCGCAGCCGAACACGATGGCGTCAAGGTCGCCGCCCATCTGCTCGAGGATTTCCGGGCCGGTACCGAATTCATGCGCGGCCGGATTGTCCGGGTTGCCGAACTGGTTGATGAAGTAGGCGCCCGGGGTCTGCTCGGCGATGGTCTTGGCCAGGTCCTGGTAGTACTCCGGATGGCCCTTGGCCACGTCAGAGCGGGTCAGGCGCACTTCGGCGCCCATCGCCTTCAGATTGAAGATCTTTTCCCGGCTCATCTTGTCGGGAACGACCAGAATGAGCTTATAGCCCTTCTGCTGGGCCACCAGCGCCAGGCCCAGGCCGGTGTTGCCAGCCGTGCCCTCGACCAGGGTGGCACCGGGCTTCAGGTCGCCGCGCTTTTCCGCCGCCTCGATCATCGACAGGCCGATGCGATCCTTGATCGATCCGCCCGGGTTGGCGCTCTCCAGCTTCAGGTAGAGCTCGCAGACGCCGGTGTCCAGGCGCTGGGCCTTGACGATCGGGGTCTGGCCGATGAGTTCGAGGACGGAAGAATGGATGGGCATTCGGAGGACTTTCGGTTCGCGCCGCACAGGGCCGGACCGATGATTATCCGACGGATGGCGATGAAAGTCAGGTCGGCAGGGCCGCAGCCCGTCCACCGTAAAAAGAGATGCGGACAGCCCCGGATCGACGAGGAGACCGGTACCGCCCGCATCGATGAGCTGTGCCTGCAGGCCAAGGCACCACGGCCTGTGGTGCCTTGGCGCGGCCGCCTCATCGGCGGTGCCGCGATGCCGGGGCAGGAGCGCCCGGCGGGGCCATCGATGGCCGGGTCACGCCGTTCCGGGCGTGACGGGGTGCGTCAAAGCGTGGGGGACGTCATTGGGAGCGGTGTTTCGTACATTCGCAGAAGTCGTTGCTTGGCCAGCAGCTTCTCGCGCTTCATGCGACCCAGGGTGACATCATCGATCGGGAGTACACCCAACTCCGCGTCCATGCACTTCTTGTTCAACTTGCGGTGCTGGTCATGGAGTGCCCTGAACTCCGGATCACGCGCGCGACGGGCGTCGATCTCGCTCTGGGGCTGATCTTCAAACATGATGGACCTCCTTCGACAGATACACGAACGCCCCGGCCGCAAGGCACGGGGCGTTGTTCATGGAGGAGCGCCGGTCGATGGCCACCTGGACGCCTGCAACGACCTGCGGCACTGGCCTGCGCACGTCGATCTGCTGCGGTTCGCGCCCTGTTTGCATCGGCCCGGCCCTCCCATCGTCCGGTCCGCGGCATTGCGTCCCGGACGATTGACCCTACGCCTGCTCAAGGCGGGGTACAAGACCCCTGCGGCAAAAAGACCGAACCCCGCCGGGGCGGGGTTCAGGCTGAATGCTCATTGCAACGAAAAACAAACAATATCAAGCAATTACGGGGCGATGATGACCTCGGCCGAGCGTCCCCGGGTGGACGCCGCCTTCTTGCCGCTGAGCTGGATCCGGTTGCTCGCGACACCCGCCGCGACCAGGGCATCGCGCAGGGCCTCGGCACGCTTCTGACCGACCCCGTTGGCGCTGTCATAGGCCTCGATGCGCAGGCGGCCCTTCTTGCCGATGTTCAGGTACTCGGCCAGTGCCTTGGTCTGGTTGCGGGCCCCACCGGACAGGCTGGCGGCGCCAGCGGCAAATGCGTCACCATTGAAGGTGAAGACTTCGCCACGGCCATCGAACTTCGAACCCGGCAGCTTCTGCCCGGATACCAGCTCGGCTTCCTCGCGGGCCAGCTTGGCGGCGTTCTGCTGGGCGGCGCTGAGGCGCTGCTGCTGCTTGCCGGCCACGCTGGTCAGGGCATTCTCGGCATCCTGGCGGGCCAGGGTCTCGGCCTCGGCGGCCTGGCGCAGGCGCTCAGCCTCCTCGGCCTGCATCTGCGCCTGCATGCGCAGCTGCTCGGCCTCCTGGCGGGCACGGGCGGCATCGCGGCGGCTGGCCTCGATCAGCAGATCACTGCGGGTGCGCTCGAGGCGATCGACCTCACGCGCGGCCAATGCGGCACGCACGGCAGTCTCGGCAATCTCCACCCGGCGCTCGGCCAGGTAGGTGGCCAGCTCCTGGTCGCGGCGCTTGGCCTTGTCCAGGGTGGCGATGGCCTGCTGGGCCTGCATGCGCTCGAAGGCGCCCAGCTCAGCCGTGTCGGGATTGGCCTGGATGGCCATCAGACGCTGGCTCAGCTGCGCCACCATCGGGTTGTCGGCGGCCAGGGCCAGGGTCGGCAGCGTCAGCAGGGCAGCCAGGGTTGCGGCAGTCATCGGCTTCACCGGCGGTCCTCCCCGGTCGACAGCTGGCGTTGCAGCTGGTTGACCTCGTTGCGGCGCAGTTGCAGCTGCGCGGTGACGGTGGCTTCCTCGCTGCGGGCGCGGGCCAGGTCGGCATCGGCAGCGGCGCGCAGGGCGATCGCCGGGGCGTTCTTGCGCTCACGGCGGTCGCCGGCAGCACGCTGGGCCTGTTCCAGCCCCTGCCGGGCCAGCCCGATCAGGTCCGGGGCGTACTGGTCGGCGTCGGCCTGGGTGGCCTTGTCGACCGCCTGCCGGGCCTGGGCCAGTTCCAGTGCGCCGTCCTGCGCCCAGGCGGGGGCAGACAGTGCGAATGCAAACGCCATCACATACAGGCCATGGCGCATTCGTGCGAAGCTAAGTCGTTTCATTGGGGAGGCCGTACCGGTTGTCGGTTCACGGCCATTGTCGTCAAGCCGACACCGTGCTTGCAACGGGCGTCGGCCGTTTCGTTGGGGAAAATTCGCAATGGATATCGGCTACTTCCTGAAGCTGATGACCGAAAAGAACGCTTCGGACATGTTCCTGACCACCGGAGCACCGGTCTACATCAAGATCGAGGGGAAGCTTTATCCGCTGGGCAACACCGGCCTGCCGCCGGGCATGGTCAAGAAGATCGCCTACTCGCTGATGGACGAAGGCCAGGTGCCGCAGTTCGAGCGCGAGCTGGAGCTCAACATGGCCATCGCCCTGCCCGATGCCGGGCGCTTCCGCGTCAACGTGTTCAAGCAGCGGGGCGAAGTGGGCATGGTCATCCGCGCCATCCGCAGCCGCATCCCGAGCATCGAGGAGCTGAACCTGCCGCAGGTACTGAAGGACGTCATCATGACCCCGCGCGGGCTGGTGCTGGTGGTGGGGTCCACCGGTTCCGGCAAGTCCACCTCGCTGGCGTCGATGATCGACCACCGCAACAGCACCACCACTGGTCACATCCTCACCATCGAGGACCCGATCGAGTACCTGCACAAGCACAAGATGTCGATCGTCAACCAGCGCGAGGTCGGGCTGGACACCCATGCCTTCCACAACGCGCTGAAGAACGCGATGCGTGAAGCGCCGGACGTGATCCTGATCGGCGAGATCCTGGATGCGGAAACGATGGAGGCAGCGATCGCCTTCGCCGAAACCGGCCACCTGTGCCTGGCCACCCTGCACTCCAACAACGCCGACCAGACCATCGAGCGCATCCTCAACTTCTTCCCGGAAAGCGCGCACAAGAACGTGCTGATGAACCTGGCGCTGAACCTGCGTGCGGTGATCAGCCAGCGCCTGGTGAAGAACAAGGAGGGCCGTCGCCTGCCGGCCACCGAGGTGCTGATCAACACGCCGATGATCCGTGACCTGCTGCGTCGCGGCCAGGTGCACGAGATCAAGGCGGCGATGGAAGGCTCGCTGGAGGAAGGCATGGAGAGTTTCGACCAGTGCCTGTTCCGTCTGGCCAAGGCCGGCATCATCGAGCAGGAGGAAGCGCTGCGCGCGGCCGACTCGCGCGATGGCCTGGCCCTGAAGTTCCGCCTGTCCGAAGGCAGCAGCGGCGAGCACGACCCGTATGCGGATTTCTCGGCCGGGCAGCCAAGCATCACTCACGGGTTCTGACCGCACGAAAAAGGGGACGGTGGGGATTAAGTCGTAAGTGCATTTACGACTTAATCCCCACCGTCCCCTTTTTCTGAAGAATTCAGGGGCGGTCTCATCCAATGAGACCCCTCATCCGTAGGTTTCCTCAATGGAAACCATCCGCAAGCTGGCCATCCTGGCCGATGCCGCCAAATACGACGCCTCCTGCGCCTCCAGCGGCTCGGGCAAGCGCGATTCGCGCGCCAGTGGCGGCATCGGCAGCACCGAGGGTATGGGCATCTGCCACAGCTATACACCCGATGGCCGCTGCGTTTCATTGCTGAAGATCCTGCTGACCAACTTCTGCGTCTACGACTGCGCCTACTGCGTGAACCGGGTCTCCAGCAACGTAGCCCGTGCACGTTTCAGCGTGGACGAGGTGGTCGCACTCACCCTGGACTTCTACAAGCGCAACTACATCGAGGGGCTGTTCCTGTCCAGCGGCATCATCCGCAATGCGGACTACACCATGGAACAGATGGTGGAAGTGGCCCGGCAGCTGCGCGAAGAACACCGCTACGCCGGCTACATCCACCTCAAGACCATTCCCGAGGCCTCGCCGGAACTGCTGGCCAGTGCCGGGCGCTATGCCGACCGCCTGTCCATCAACGTGGAACTGCCGACCGAAGCCGGCCTGAGCGCCTTGGCGCCGGAGAAGACGGTGCATTCGATACGCGGCGCGATGGGCGAACTACGCTGGCGCATCGAGGAAGCCAAGGAGGCGCGCAAAGCCCCCGCAGCGGTGGCGCCGAGGGCCAGCCGCAGTCCACACCCTCCCCGTTTCGCACCCGCCGGGCAGAGCACGCAGATGATCGTCGGCGCGGACGGGGCCAACGACCAACAGATCCTGGCCAGCGCCGATGCGCTGTACGGCAACTATCGGATGCGCCGGGTGTACTACTCCGCGTTCAGCCCGATTCCGGACGCCAGCCGGCAGCTGCCACTGCAACCGCCTCCGCTGCAGCGCGAACATCGCCTCTACCAGGCCGACTGGTTGCTGCGCTTCTACGGTTACGGCGTGGATGAGATTACCGATACCACCCAGGACGGCATGCTCGACCTGGACATCGACCCGAAAATGGCTTGGGCGATCCGTCACCCCGAGCGCTTTCCCGTGGATCTCAACCGCGCGCCGAAGGAAATGCTGCTTCGCGTACCCGGGCTGGGCGTGCGCAACGTGAAACGGGTGCTGATGGCACGCCGCCACGGTCGCCTGCGGGTTGCCGATGTAGCACGCCTGAAGGCACCGATGAGCAAACTGCTTCCGTTTGTGCAGCTGGCTGACCACCATCCACGCAAATCGCTGGACGATCCGGCGGCGCTGCGCGCGCAGTTGGCCCCACCGCCTCGTCAGGGATCGCTGTTTGATGCACCGCCCGCCGCCTGACGCGCAGCGCTGGTCGCTGCGGGTGGACCCGCAGTGGTCGCTGCAGGCCTGGCGCGACGCTGCGCGCGAAGCGTTGCTGCGAGGCGTGGCCCCGCCTCAGCTGGACTGGCTGGAAGGGAGCGAAACGTCGTTGCTGGATGCGCCGGCCGTGCAGCGGGCGCCGATGCTGGCTGATGCCAGTGCACCCAACGTGCCCCGCGATTTCCTGGAACTGGCGGCCACCTGCCTGTGCCATCGCGACCCCCAGCGACTGGCCTTGCTGTATCGCCTGCTGTGGCGCATCGTCCATGGCGAGCGTTCGGTGCTGAGCAACCCCGCCGACGCCGATGTCCTGCGCGCAACGGCGCTCGCCCAGGCCGTCCGCCGTGACACGCACAAGATGAAGGCATTCGTGCGCTTCCGCGAGGTGCCTGGCCAGCCTGATGCGTTCATCGCCTGGTTTGAGCCACAGCACCACATTGTCGACCGGGTCGCGCCCTTCTTCGCGCGCCGCTTCACCGGCATGCGCTGGGCGATCCTCACGCCTTCGCGCAGCGTCGCATGGGATGGGCAGGCGCTTGCCTTCGGCCCCGGCGCACGGCGCGAGGATGCCCCGGCCGAGGATGCGCGCGAATCACTGTGGCAGACCTACTACGCCAACATCTTCAATCCGGCGCGACTCAATACACGGATGATGATGCAGGAGATGCCGGCAAAGTACTGGCGCCACCTGCCGGAGGCCCAGCTGCTGCCACGCCTGGTGCGCGATGCGGCCGACCGCGTGCAGGAAATGCATGACCGTCCCGCGCAGGCGCCGCAGCGCAGGATCCCCCTGCGTGCAGGTGTTGCGATGCCAGCAGCGGATGCCAGCAGTCTGGAGAATCTGCGCGGACAGGCCAGCACCTGCCGCCAGTGCCCGCTGTGGGAGCAGTCCACGCAGACCGTGTTCGGGCAGGGGCCTGCAGACGCCCGCATGATGCTGATCGGGGAACAACCTGGCGACACCGAGGATCTGCGCGGACAGCCGTTCATGGGTCCTGCCGGTCAGCTACTGGACCGTGCGCTGACCGAACTGGGAATCGATCGCGCGACGCTGTACCTCACCAACGCGGTGAAGCACTTCCATCATGAACGGCGCGGCAAGGTACGGCTGCACAAACGACCGGAAAGCCGGCACATCCAGGCCTGCCGCCCCTGGCTGATGGGCGAGATCGCGCGCGTGCGGCCCCAGGTGATCGTGTGCCTCGGCGCAACCGCGGCAGCCTCGGTATTCGGCCGTGATTTCGACCTGTCACGTGACCGCGGACGCTGGCACACCCTCGAGGACGGCACCCGCGGCTATGCCACGGTGCACCCGGCATGGGTATTGCGGCAGACCGACGATGCGCGCCGCGAGGATGCCTATCGGCTGTTCCGCGATGATCTGGCCCGATTGCAACAAAAAGGGGACGGAGGGAATTAAGTCGTAAGTGCACAAACGACTTAATCCCCTCCGTCCCCTCTACTTTCAGGCGGCGTCGGGCTGGTTTTCCGGGCGTGCGCGGTCGAAGGCGTCCACTGCCTGGCACGCCGCTTCGATGCGGCGCAGGGTCGGGTACGGCGTCAGGTCCAGGCCGAAGCGATGCGCGTTGTACAGCTGCGGCAGCAGGCAGATATCGGCCAGGCCGGGACGGTCACCGTGGCAGAAGGTGCCCGTCGCGCTGCTGTTGGCCAGCATCGCTTCCATCGCAGTGAAACTCTCGGCGATCCAGTGCAGGGTCCACTGCGTGCGGGCGTCGGCCGGCAGCTGCAGGGTGCGCTCCAGGTACTGCATCACCCGCAGGTTGTTGATCGGGTGGATATCGCAGGCCACCAGCTGGGCCAGCGCACGCACCCGCGCACGGCCGGCGGCATCGGCCGGCAGCAGCGGCACCTGCGGGAAGCGCTCGTCCAGATACTCCAGGATCGCCAGCGACTGGGTCAGTGCATGCCCGTCATGCAGCAGGGTTGGCACCAGCTGCTGCGGATTGAGCGCGCGATAGGCGTCAAGGTGCTGCTCGCCACCATCGCGTACCAGGTGCACCGGCCGGGCTTCCCAGGCCAGGCCCTTCAGCTCCAGACCGATGCGCACGCGGTAGGCGGCGCTGGATCGCCAGTAGGTGTACAGCACGATGCCGTCGTCGACCGGGATCTCCATCGCCGCCTCTCTGCTCAGGGCCTGGTCGCCTGTTCGATGCGCTGCTCGATCGCACCGAAGATGCTGTTGCCGGCGGCATCGAGCATCTCGATGCGGACCACGTCGCCGAAGGACATGAACGGCGTGCTCGGCTTGCCGTCGCGCAGGGTCTCCACCACGCGCTGCTCGGCGAAGCACGAGGCACCCTTGCTGGTGTCTTCGTTGGCGATGGTGCCCGAGCCAACAATGGTGCCGGCGCTGAGCGGACGGGTCTTGGCCGCATGCGCGACCAGCTGGGCGAAGTTGAACTGCATGTCCACGCCGGCTTCCGGCGCGCCGAACCACTGGCCGTTGATGTGGGTCAGCAGCGGCAGGTGCACCTTGCTGTCCTGCCACGCGGCGCCCAGCTCGTCGGGGGTGACGAACACCGGCGACAGCGCCGAGCGCGGCTTGGACTGCAGGAAGCCGAAGCCCTTGGCCAGCTCGCCCGGAATCAGGTTGCGCAGCGAGACATCGTTGACCAGGCCGACCAGCTGGATATGGCCTGCGGCCTGTTCCGGGGTGGCGGCCATCGGCACGTCGTCGGTGATCACCACGATCTCTGCTTCCAGGTCGATGCCATAGTCCTCGCTGACCACCTTGACCGCGTCGCGCGGACCGTAGAAACCGGCGCTGGTCGCCTGGTACATCAGCGGGTCGGTGTAGAAGCTCTCCGGCACCTCGGCGCCACGGGCGCGGCGCACGCGCTCGACATGCGGCAGGTAGGCGCTGCCATCGACGAACTCATAGGCACGCGGCATCGGCGCGGCCAGCGCCTGCGGGTCCAGGTCGAACACGCCATCGGCGTCGCCCGCGTTGAGCGATTCGTACAGGGCGTTCAGGCGCGGCGCGATGTGGCTCCAGTCCTCCAGGGCCTGCTGCAGGGTGGCGGCAATGCCGGTGGCGCGCACGCCGTGGCGCAGGTCACGCGAGACGACGATCAGGGTGCCGTCGCGGCCGCCTTCCTTCAAAGAACCAAGCTTCATGGGTGGGTGTCCGGAGTCGTGGGCAAACAAGTTTCAAGTGTAATCAAATCTGCGTCGACGCCAAGCTGCAGCGCGGCATCGGCCCACCCTACCGTAGTGGGGGGTTCGGCAGGGTTGCACCCTGCACCTGCTTCAAGCCAGGGCAACGTCAACAGCAACAGCCGGCTCTGGGTTGTCTGTGAGCTGGGCGGGACGGTGTGGGTGGGCAGGACACGCCGTAAACCCGTCCCTGGTGGCTCGATGGCGCCATCCATGGCGCCAACGGTCCTGCCCACCCACACCGTCCCACCCCTGACAATTTCCCGATGACGGATCGAACATCCACATCATTCATCGTCGAAATCCGTCAGATATCGAAATTGATCGAATGAGATTCGACAGATCGCGGAAAACTCTCGAAGGCGGGGTGGGTCCGGTTGCGGGGGCGTGAGCCGCATGGATGCGGCGACCGAGCTTACATGGGTGAGGGCGCTTTGCTTGCGAAGCATTGCTTCGCAAGCGCCCGAACGCACAGCCGCCAGCGGCTGGGCCGGGCCCCGGAGGGGGACTTGCAGCGCCCCCCGCAACCGGACCCACCCCGCATCCCTCAGGAAACCGGCTTTTGACGTTGACGTTGACGTTGCTTCGGCCTCTGCGGGTGCAGGGCGCAGCCCTGCAGAGAGCCCCCTACCTGAACAGGCCTTTTTGCGTGAAGTCTCAAACATCGTTTAGACTTGCAGGGTCTGCAGCGGCCGTCCGTTTCCCTCCGGGACCGCCGGCGACCAGGGTCCGCCCTCTTCGCCCGCCCCCACTCCGACGCCGTTCGTCACGCATTCCAGCCTGCGCTCCGTGCCGGCTGCACCCAATTCTCGCAGCGCGGTTCACGGGAACGCTCCGAGTCAGCCGATCAGTTTGATCTGCCCCCGTCTGTCCGTTCGGACAGGCGTTTCTTGTACTTGGAGCAATCTCAATGTCTTTTGAATCGCTGGGCCTGGCGCCCTTCCTGCTGCGTGCGCTCGCCGAGCAGGGCTACGAAAACCCGACCCCGATCCAGCAGCAGGCGATCCCGCTGGCGCTGGCCGGTCGCGACCTGCTGGCCGGCGCTCAGACCGGCACCGGCAAGACCGCCGCCTTCGGCCTGCCGCTGCTGCAGCACCTGGGCACCGCCTCGCAGGAAGTGCGCAGCGGCCCGCGCAAGCCGCGCGCGCTGATCCTGGCCCCGACCCGCGAGCTGGCCACCCAGGTGCATGACAGCCTGCGCGGCTACAGCAAGTACCTGCGCATCCCCAGCGCCTGCATCTACGGCGGCGTCGGCATGGGCAACCAGCTGGACATCCTGCGCCGTGGCGTGGACCTGCTGGTGGCCTGCCCGGGCCGCCTGATCGACCACCTCGAGCGTCGCAGCATCGACCTGTCCGGCATTGAACTGCTGGTGCTGGACGAAGCCGACCGCATGCTCGACATGGGCTTCCTGCCGTCGATCAAGCGCATCCTGGCCAAGCTGCCGAAGCAGAACCGCCAGACCCTGCTGTTCTCGGCCACCTTCGAGGACAACATCCGCCAGCTGGCGCTGGAGTTCATGCGCAACCCGGAACAGATCCAGGTCACGCCGAAGAACACCGTCGCCGAAACCATCACCCATCGCGTGCACCCGGTCGATGCCGGCCGCAAGCGCGACCTGCTGCTGCACCTGCTGGCGCAGGACAGCCGCGAGCAGACCCTGGTGTTCGCCCGCACCAAGCACGGCAGCGACAAGCTGGCCACGTTCCTGGAAAAGTCGGGCATCAAGACCGCGGCGATCCACGGCAACAAGAGCCAGGGCCAGCGCCTGCGTGCGCTGGGCGACTTCAAGGCCGGCCGCGTGACCGTGCTGGTGGCCACCGATATCGCCGCGCGCGGCATCGACATCAA
This sequence comes from Stenotrophomonas sp. STK17_22, assembly GCF_051983905.1. NCBI lineage: Bacteria > Pseudomonadati > Pseudomonadota > Gammaproteobacteria > Lysobacterales > Lysobacteraceae > Stenotrophomonas > Stenotrophomonas sp. STK17_22. Next base: position 591,072 of record NZ_CP197010.1, on the reverse strand, counting down.
CGAGCTGCCGAAGGTGATCAACTTCGACCTGCCGATGGTGGCCGAAGATTACGTGCACCGCATCGGCCGCACCGGCCGCAACGGCGCGACCGGCCAGGCGATCTCGCTGGTGGCGCAGGATGAAGTGAAGCTGCTGCGCGCGATCGTGCGCCTGCTGGGCCGCGACATGGACATCCGCGATGTGCCGGGCTTCGAGCTGCAGACGCCGATCCGCTGGGGCAACAGTGCGCCGGGCAAGGCCGAGCACGATACCGGCGAGCGCGCACCGCGCAAGAGCCACGCACGCCGTCCGCACGGCGATGCGCCGCGCCATGCGCATGCGGGCCCGAAGAAGGCCGGTGGTGGCCGTCGCGAGGGCGGTGGCAATGGCCAGCAGCGTGCAGGCGCCGGTCAGGGCCAGCGTCGTGGCGGTGGCGGCAATGGTGGCGGCCGTGGCCGCGGCCAGGGTGGCAACGGCGGCGGTCGCGCCGGCTGATCGCAGCTGACATGGAGGGTGCTTCCCGCTGCGCGGGGGCTATCGAGGGACGGCGCTGACGCGCCGTCCTTTTTTTGTTGCGGGCTACCGGGTGATAAAGCACGCGGTGGCAGTACCGAGGGCGGATGGGCATGGGGGCAGCGCAGAACACGCTGTAAATACGTCCATGTAAGCTCGATGGCGCCATCCATGGCGCCAACGGTTCTGCGCTGCCCCCATGCCCATCCGCTTCAAGCATTGCCTGCACCTTCTTCTCCCGCCGGGTAGCCGGGAGAAGAAAGATCAAATTCAAATTCAAATTCAAAGGCAAAAGCCGAAGTCGCAATTCCTGGTTCTGCTTTTGCTTTCGCCCTTGCTCCCGCCTTGGGGTTCGATGCGTCCGCGCCCGCAGGAAACTGTCGAGGGGAGGCCGGGCGGGCTGCGCAGGACCGTGAGGCGCATGGATGCGCCGATCGAGCTTACATGGACGTATTTACAGCGTGTCCTGCGCAGCCCGCCCGGCCTCCCCCCCACACGCATCAATCGAGGCGCGCAAAGCCTCAACCCCGCGCTTTACTCGGATTCACCAGATTCCCGAAGAAGATCGCGTTGATCAGCAGTCGATCCGTCCCGTGCCAGTACTTGCGATGCGCCGGATCATCGGCGAACAGCACCACGTTGCCCTGCCCCTGCGCCGACACCAGCAGCCACGCGCTGCCCGCCACCCGCGTGCGATTGCGCTCGGACAGATAGCCATTCACCCGCGGCGGCGTGTCGATGCGTACCACCGTCGAGAACGGGTTAGCGCTTGGCTGCAGCGTCACCGTGTTTTCCTTGTTGATCGCCAGCTGCCGGCGTGGCACGCCAAACGCCAGCGGATGGCTGGTATCCACGTCGGCACTGAGGATGTTGCCGCTGACCCGCTCGATCGCGGCGATGTCGCGCTGGTCGCCGAACGCACGGCGGCTCTCGTCCGCGGTCTCTTCTTCCTTGCCAAGCTTCTCGCCGTCGGCGAGCTTCTGTTCGATCGCCCACTTCGAGGCACTGCCATAGGTAACCAGTGAACCACCGGCCTGCACCCAGCGCTTCAGTGCAGCCACCGCCGTGGCATCGATGCCTGTGTAGGTTCCACCGGACAGCACGATGGTGGTGTAACGATCCAGCGGTGCTTTGCCCAGCTGCTGCGGATCCAGCTTGCTGGCGGGCAACCGCAGCTGCTGGTCCAACAGGAACCAGGCCGAGCCGATCTCGGTGGCGGCCACGCCCTCGCCCATCACCAGCGCAACCGCAGGTTTGCGCAGCGCTTTGACGCCATCACTGCCGAGGTCGATGCCCTTACGGCTGCGGCCGCTGGACAGCGCGTGCACCTGCACACCGGCAGCACGCGCGGCAGACGTCACGGCTTCAAGCAACGCCGTGCCCTGCAGTGATTGCCCGGCCACCGGAATCACCAGGCTGCCGGCGGCGAAGTTGACCTCGCCCTGCGTGGTCGCGGTGGTGAACGGCTGGAATGCCGCGCGTGCATTCACGCCCTTGCCCTGCAGCGCGGCCAGCGCGCGCCCGGCATTGTAGTCGCGCCAGTCGATCGCGTAGGCGAATCCTGCCTGGCCGCCCAGCAGGGTGCTCTGCTCCGCCGGCAGCGCCGCCACGCGTGCGCCGCCGTCGATGCGGCTGCGGCTACCGGCGAAGGCCACACCGTAGGCCGGTGCAATCGCGTAGCTGGTGCTGCCGTAGAACACATCGCCCTTGATCGGCGGCGTCTCGGCAAAGATCGAATGCACCAGGCGGAACTGCGCCTGCTGCACCGGCACCACGTAGGCGCTGCCGGCATCGAAGCGCTGGCCATCGACACTGACGTCACGTTCCAGCGCGCGCACCTCGATGCGATGCAGCAGCAACAGTTCCAGCAAACGACGGGTCAATGCGGGGTCATGCGCATCGCCGAATACGAAGCTCTTCACCGGCTGCTGTGCGGCCTGCTTCAACGCGCTCTGGAAGAACTGCTTCTGCAGGTCGAACAGGCCGCTGCGCTCGGCTACCGCGCCGCGCACCGTGCCCAGCCCGGTAGCCACCTGGTTGCGGATGGTGAACGGGAAGGTCAGCAGGCCGTTCACCGATTCCTGCACGCGGCCGCGCGAGCTGGCCTGCTCGACGGTAACGCCGACGGCACCGTGGAAATCAGGATAGGTCGAGCCGTACACCGGCGAGAAGTTGTCGAAGTTCTCGCCGGTGTAGTACAGCGAGCCCAGCGCATCCAACGCCTGCGCGTGGTACTTGGCCAGGGTCTTGTTGAATTCATACGACGCCGCTGGAATCAGCGGGCTGTGCATGCTCTTCGGCGACGGTTCGAAGTAATAGGTGCTGTCCTTGCCCATCTCGTGGAAATCAATCTGCACGTTCGGGTACCACTGGTGGAACACCTCCACCTTCGGCCGCGAGTCCTGCTGGGTCAGGGCCAGCCAGTCGCGGTTGAGATCGGTGAAGTAGTGGTTGGTGCGGCCCTGCGGGAACGGCTCAACGTGTTCCTTGTCGGCCGGGTCGGCCGAGGCCGGATCAGAGGCCCAGGCGTTGTGCCAGTTGGCGGCACGATCACGGCCATCCGGGTTCTGCGCCGGGTCGAACAGCACCACCGCCTGCTGCAGCCACTGCTGGGTTTCGGCGCTGCGGTTGGCCACCAGGTAGTACGCCGTCAGCATCGCCGCTTCGGCACTGGAGGTCTCGTTGCCATGCACGCTGTAGCCCAGCCACACCACCACCGGGCTGTCACCGGCGGCGCTGCGCGGCTGCGCCGGATCGGCCAGGGTCGCGTGCTGCTGGCGGATCTGTTCCAGCCGCGCGTGGTTGCCTGCAGCAGTGACGGTGGCGATCAGCAGCGGGCGACCTTCATAGCTGCGGCCGATCTCGCGCACGCTGATCTTGTCCGAGCGTTTCGCAAGTTCCTGGAAGTACGCCACCAGCTGGTCGTGCCGGGTGTAACGGCTGCCGATCGGGTAGCCGAGGAACTGCTCCGGCGTGGGCACCGCTGCATCGAACGCCGCTGCGTCGGTCACCTGCGGGAAGAAGTACGCGCTCTGTGCCTGCGCCGGCTGCGGCGAGGACAGTGCGGTGGCGGCGGCAAGCAGCAACGGAAGAACGGCACGGCGATGCAAGGACACGATGACTCCCCTGGAACACAACGGCAGACAGTCGCGCGGCCGGTCCCTTCAGGTGACCGGCCGCGGCGGATGGATCAGAAGCGGTAATCGAAGCCCAGCGTGAAGTAGCGGCCACGCAGGTCGTACTGGCTGAAGTCGTACGGCGCGCGGATGCCCGGGAACGAGGCGTCGTACGGCGGCGTCTTGTCGGCCAGGTTCTGCACCTTGGCGTACACGGTCAGCTTGTCGATGCCGGTGTAAGCCAGGTACAGGTCGTACTGGCTGTAGCTGCCGACACGCTGCTGCACGGCCTTGGCGGCGGTACTGGCTTCCTGGCGGTAGCTGCTGGTGTAGTACCAGGTCACGGCTGCGTTGAAGTCGCCGTACTTCCAGTCCAGCGTGGTGGTGGCCTTGTCCTTGGGCAGGGTTGCGCCCAGGTTGCTGCCGGCGTAGTCCACCAGTGGGCCGCCGACCACGGTCGGGCGACGGTAGTCGCGCACGTGGGTGTAGGCCGAGGACACGGTGAAGTCACCCAGCGCAGCGGTCGGGATGCGCTGGCGCAGCTCGACGTCGATGCCCGAGGTCTTCAGCTCGCTCAGGTTCTGGTAGCGGTTGTAGACCGCCTGCAGCTTGCCGCGCTCATCGCGCTGCACGGCGCCGGCCACGTTGTCGTTGACCAGGGTCTGGGTGTTGTTGGTGCCGACCAGGTTGTCCAGCTGGATGCGGTAGTAGTCCACGCTCAGGTTGGTGTTGGCCCACGGCGACAGCACCACGCCGAAGTTCACGCTCTTGGTGCGCTCGGGCTTCAGTTCGTTGTTGCCGACGGTGAAGAAGGTGGGGTTCTGACGCGAGCCCGGCACGTCCGGGTCACGCGGATCGACCACGCTGCCGTAGGCGATGCTGGTGCTGTTGGAGTTCTCCGACAGCGACGGCGCACGGAAGCCCTTCGAGGCCGAGGCACGCACCAGCAGGAAGTCGAGCGGCTGCCAGCGCAGGCCGATCTTCGGCGAGAACGCATCGCCGAAATCATCGTAGTGATCGGCGCGCGCGGCAGCGGACAGCTCCAGCGTCGATGCCAGCGGCACGTTCACTTCGGCGTAGGCCGCACTGACCTGGCGCTTGCCGTGCACTTCGGCGATGGCCGGGCGCACCTGCAGGCCTGCGTCGATCTGCCACGGGTTGTTGGAATCGAGCTTCTCGCGGCGCCACTCGGCACCGGCGGCGAAGCCGATCTCGCCGGCCCAGGTATGGCCCAGGCTGCCGGAAATCTTCGCATCGATGCCCTGCAGCTTGGACTCGGCCGGACGCAGCGTGGCGATGTTGATCGAGTCGCGCACCGACTGCGGGGTGGCGGCCGGGTTCAGCAGGTTGTAGCTGCCCGTTGCCAGCGCATCGGCCAGCGCCCAGCGGTTGGCGAAACCGCCAGAGACACTCTCACGCTCGCTGCTGCGCGCGCCGAACGCGGCCACTTCCCAGTCCCACTTCGCGGTGGTGCCACGCAGGCCGAACACGCCGCGGTAAGCGGTGGAGCGGTTGGTCTTGAGCGTGCCGCCCAGGTCGAAGAAGGTGTATTCGATCGGGATCGCACGGCCGTACGGGTTGTACGGATTGTTGGCCGGCAGCAGCGACGACACCGGCTCGGCCAGGCCACTGTCCGCGTTCAGTGCGAAGCGGCCGCTCTCCAGGGTGAAGAACGGGCTGCTGCCGAACCACGCGGTGCTCTTGATCTGGCTGTACAGCACTTCGCCGAAGGCTTCGACGTTGTCGTTCAGGCGGAAGGTACCGTTGGCATAGGCCTGGTAGCGCTTGGTCGAGGGAATCAGCGTGGTGAACGGCGCCTGGTTGAAGCCGCAGGTATCACCGGCCAGGCCGTCGATCGGTGCGCTGGCGACGCGGGTAGTACCGGCCGGGCAGTTGCCGCTGGCATCGAGCATCGGCACCGACACACCGTTGACCAGATAGCGCGCGCCCTTGGCCGACCAGCCGTTCCAGCGGCCACCGGGCTTGTCGGTGTAGATGCCGCTCTTGGTCAGGTTGCGTTCGTCCTGGTCCAGGCGCTCGCGGTTGTAGCCCTGCAGGCTGAAGAGGATGTTGTAGCCATCGGTATCGAGATCACCGAGGCCGCCGACGAACTTCAGGTTCTGCTCGTGCAGGCCGCCCTGGTCGGCGCCGCCGAAGCTGCCGCCGATCTCGGCGCCTTCGAAGTTCTGCCGGGTGATGATGTTGACCACACCGGCCACGGCGTCGGAGCCGTAGACCGCCGAGGCGCCATCCTTGAGCACTTCGATGCGTTCGACCGCGACCAGCGGAAGCGCGTTGAGATCGACAAAGGTGTCGGACAGGCCACCGGCCGGGAAGCCGTAGTTGGCCAGGCGACGGCCATTGAGCAGCACCAGCGTGTTCTTCTGCGACAGGCCACGCAGGCCGATGCCGGCCGAGCCGGAGGCCCAGCCGTTGTTGGTGGTTTCGTTGCTGGCGTTGCCGGTGTTCGCCGAGATCGAGCGCAGCACATCGGCCACGGTGGCCTTGCCGGTCTGTTCCAGCTGCTGGCGGCCGATCACCTGCACCGGGTTGGAGGCCTCGGTATCGGTGCGCTTGATGTTGGAACCGGTGACGCGCACGGCAGCCAGGGTGCTGGCTTCGCCACTGGCGTCGGCGGAGGTTTCGGCGGCGGCGGACAAAGGCGCGGCCAGAGCGACGGCCAGGGCCGCCACGAGCAGGGTGTGCTTGGGCATGACGATGTGGGGGAGGTGGTAAGGGCGACGAAGTTCCGCAGTAGTCCATGCTTGGCCGGGGTCCGGCCAATAACATCTCTTCATACGGATATAAGAGAAACTATCATCTCTTCATCCGGATGGAAAGAGTTGCTTCACGAAAGTCCAACATCCGCTCAGGCTGGCCGGCCATCTGCGGCGTACAATCGCGTCATGGAAATCTTCAAAGTCTTCATGCTCGAGGCGGCGCACCGCCTCCCCAACGTGCCGCCGGGGCACAAGTGCGCGCGCCTGCACGGCCACTCGTTCCGGGTGGAACTGAAGGTCGAGGGCGAGCCTGGCGCGCAGACCGGCTGGATCATGGATTTCGGCGACGTGAAGGCGGCCTTCCAGCCGATCTACGACCGCCTGGACCATCACTACCTCAATGACATCCCCGGCCTGGAGAACCCGACCAGCGAGAACCTGGCGGTGTGGATCTGGAACGAGCTCAAGCCGAGCCTGCCGGCGCTGAGCGAGATCACCGTGCACGAAACCTGCACGTCGGGGTGCCGCTACCGTGGCCCCACTGCCTGATCAACCCATTGATCTGAAAGGTGTTTCAAAGGCGCCTCGGGCGCCTTTGTTATTTTTGTTGCATTGCCGCATCAAGGGCGTATGCTGCATTGCATCAAGCCACTCCCTGATGCCCCATGGCCGCCGCCTTCAGCGATCGCTTCAGTGATGCCACCCGCCAGCTCGCCGCCGCGGCAACGCGTGCGAACCGGTTGGCGTTGGAGAACGCGGAAAGCATGTTCGGCGTGCAGCTGAAGGTGATGGAGCGCAACCTGACCGCGACCGGCGGCTGGCTGGGTGAACTGGCCCGCGGCGAGGATGCGGCCGGGACGCTCTCCAAGGGTGCGCAGCTGTGGCAGGACAACCTGCAGCGGCTGGGCCAGGCCCAGCAGGACGTGGTTGGTCTCGGCCTGCAGGCCAGCAAGGCCTGGTCCGAACTGGTGCAGGGCTACAACGAATCAACGGCGGACGCGAACAACCACTGACGCGACGCAACGCTCATTGCGTGGGTCCCTCCCCCCACGCAATCCGGACCCGGCAGATCCCTCCCTCTGCCGGGTCTTTTTTTACCTGGCGTTTGGATTGAAGAGCGCTTCTTCGCCTGGATTCCCTGCGAGCTGAGGGGCCCCGCCGGGGCAGGCAGGGGCCTGGGCAAATGTCCCCCGGCGCCGGCCGTTGGCCGTCACCTCCTCCTTTACTTTGCCCAGACCCCTGCCCGCCCCGACGAGGCTCGGCTTACGGCAGGTAAAGCGCAGCGCTCGTGGCGCCTTTCAACTAGGCGCCGGAGGACATTCGTACGCAAGGGCCTCCGCCCCGCGCCACGCTGATTCAATCCGCTGCACGCAATGCAGAAACGGCTCAGCGCCCGCGACCACCGTGCCAATGCTGGTGCCACGCCTGGAACATCAGCACGTTCCACAGGTGCGTGTGCCACTTGCGCTCGCCACGCAGGAACGCCTCCCAGATACCGCGCACGCGTGCCACATCGAAGCAGCCCTGGTTGCGCAGCAGCTGCGGATCCAGCAGCGCCTCCGCCCAATCGCGCAGCGGGCCCGCCAGCCAACGCGCCATCGGCGGGCCGAAGCCGCGCTTGGGACGGTACACCAGCGGTTCCGGCAGGTAGCGCGCCAGCAGGTGCTTGAGGATCCGCTTGTGCTCACCATCGTGGTACTTCAGGTGCTGCGGCAGGCGCCAGGCCAGACGCACCACCTCCATGTCCAGCAGCGGCGCACGCGTCTCCACGCCCGCCGCCATGCCGGCACGGTCGACCTTGGCGAGGATGCCCTCGGCCAGATCCATGCGGAAATCCAACAGCTGGATGCGCGCCTCGGCCGGCAGCGCAGAGTCCTGCTGCTGGAAGATCGTCATCGGCTCACGTGCGCCCAGCACCACCTGCGCCGGCTGCCGCCAGCGGGTGACACGTTGCAGGTAATGCCCTTCCACATCGTTGGCGGCAACCTCGGCCACCAGCGCACGCCAGCCGCCGAGGCGGCCACGCTCGACGTTCATGCGGTTGCCACTGCGCCGCGCCAGATCACGCACCCAGTCCGGCAAGCCACCACAGAGGCGTGCATTGCGCAGCGCCCGGCCATAGCTGGGATGACCGAAGAACAGTTCATCGCCACCGTCGCCGGTCAGCGCCACCGGCTTGCGCGCGCCCAGCAGTTCACTGGCCAGCAGGGTCGGCAGCTGCGAGGCATCGGCGAACGGTTCGCACCAGACCTGCGGCAGGCGCTGCAGCAGGTCCAGGCCCTGGCGCGCATCCATCCGGTGCAGATGGTGCTGCACACCCAGGTGGCGAGCGACCTGCGAGGCCCAATCGCTTTCGTCGTGGCCGGGATCGTCGAAGCCGACCGTCCAGGCCTCGATCGGCAGCGTCGACTGCGCCTGCATCATCGCGGTCACCAGCGACGAGTCGGTGCCGCCGGACAGGAACGCACCGCAGGCCAGCGGCGAATGCATGCGTGCCGCGATCGCCTTCTGCAACACCACTTCCAGCTGGTCGGTGGCCTGTTCCAGGCTCGGCGCCGGCTGCAGGGGTTCCTGCAGCGCACTCTGCATCGCATCGCGTGCGCACCAGTAGCGCGCGCCCCCTTCCGCCGCCTGGCTGGAACCGCCGGCAGCGTGGTCATCCAGATCGACGCGCAGCACCGCGCCGGCCACCAGCTTGTGGATGCCCCGGTAGATGGTGTGCGGCGCCGGCACATAGTCGTGGCGCAGCAGCAGGCTCAGCGCATCCTGGTCGATGCTCGGCGCGAAACCGGCGAAGGCCTGCAGCGCCTTCATTTCCGAGGCGAACAGGAACTGGCCCTGGAACCAGCCGTAATACAGCGGCCGCTCGCCAACCGGATCACGCGCCAGCCACAACTCACGCGATTCGCGGTCCCAAACACTGAAACCGAACGCGCCTTCGATACGCGACAGCGCCCGCTCTACGCCCCATTCAACGATCGCCTGCAGCAGCAGCCGGGCGTCACTGCAGCTGCGTGGCAGCTCGCGCAGCTGCGCCTGCAGGTCGGCGCGGTTGTACAGGCGGCCGTCCAGGCACAGCACGTAACGGCCACAGTCCGAGCTCAGTGGCTGCAGCGGAGTGTCGGTCGGCGCCCGGCAGTGACCCAGCGCCAGACCGGCCTCGGCGTCGGTCCAGTAACCGATGCGGCCCCGGCCACGCTGCTGCAGGGCGCGCAGCATCGGCGCCAGCTGCTGCAGCAGGTGTTCGTCCTCGGCGGGCGGCAACCAGGCCCCGACCACGCCGCTCATCGGGCACCTCCGTAGCGGCAGCGGCGGGACGGGTTCAGCAGGCAGGGGGCGGCGAGCGACATGGGAACGGCACGCGGAGCGGAGGAGACTCCATGCTCGGCGCCCCACCTGCCCCGCGTCAGTCGCTTTGCTGTCAGCGATGGTCACCAGACGTATCACGAAGGTAACGTTTTGTAACGGCAACAAGCTATGCTGGGCGCCAAGTTGTTGCCAGGCCTGAGGCCCGGCCCGAGCGCCAGCAACCCCGGCTGAATGGCGCCCGCCCCCGGGACCCGGGCGGCCCGCAGGCTGGGATAGCATCGCCGCGCTCGTGCCGTGGCGGTACGTTTGCGCCCACGGAGGCCTTGAAAATGCTGGATATCGTACTGGTTGAAGACGATGCCCGCCTGGGTACGATGGTCAGCGACTATCTGCGGCGGCATGGCTACCAGGTGGCCCATGAGCGCAGTGGCGAGCGCGCGGTGGCCCGGATCCTGGCCGAGAAGCCGGCCCTGGTCCTGCTCGATGTCGGCCTGCCCGACCAGGATGGTTTCGAAGTGTGTCGGCAGATCCGGCCCCACTATGACGGCATCATCTGTGTGCTGACCGCCCGCACCGACAACATTGACCAGGTGCTGGGACTGGAGCTGGGGGCCGACGATTACATCGGTAAACCCATCGAACCGCGGGTGCTGCTCGCCCGCCTGCGTGCCCATCTGCGCCGCCACCGCCGGGTCGAACCGCGCGACGGCAGCCTGCGCTTCGGCGAGCTGAACATCGACCCGTCCACCCGCAACGTGCACCTGCAGGGCGGCCTGCTGGAGCTGACCACGGCCGAGTTCGACCTGCTGTTCCTGCTGGCCAGCAACGCCGGCCAGATCCTGGACCGCGATGCGCTGCTGCGCGGCCTGCGTGGCATCGCCTTTGACGGCCTGGACCGTTCGATCGATGCGCGCATCTCGCGCCTGCGCCGCAAGCTGGGCGACAACCCTGAACAACCGGAGCGGATCAAGACCGTCCGTGGACGCGGCTACCTGTTCAGCCGCTCGGCATGGGGATGAAGCGCACGCACTCGGCGATGCGCGGCCACGCCTTCCACTTCCTGCGCTACGGCATCGGCTTCCTGGTCGCCCACCTGCTGCTGATCGTGCTGGGCCTGTGGGCCTGGGATGCGCTGCTGGAAGACCGCACCGAAGCCAGCCTGCTGGCCGAGATGCGTGGCACCCATGCGCTGCTGCAGCAACGCTTCGCGGAAACACCACGTGACCAGTGGCCGGCGCTGGCACGAGGGCTCGACGCCGACTTCGCCTATGCCCTGCGAATGGTGCCGCTGGCCGAGGCGGAGAAGGCGCTGTCGGCCAGCCAGCGACCGCCGTTCAACAACGGCCGTGTGCAGATCGACCTGGAACACATGCGCAGCCTGCAGCGGATCGGCGACAGCAACTATGCCGTGATGCTGGGGCCACTGGATGAAGCGTTGCCTGAGGAAGGCTGGCAGGACAGCGAAGTGTCCGGCGTGGCGATCCTGCTGCTGATCCTGATGGTGGCCGTGGCGCTGCCGATGTACGTGATGGTCTACCGCCTGTGGCGCGACGTCTCGCAGCTGGCCCAGGCCGCCCGGCAGATGCGCGATGGTCAGCTGGACACGCGTGCGCCGCGCGCCGGCACCGCGCTGGTGCGGCCGCTGGCCAATGCCTTCAACCACATGGCCGAGCAGCTGCAGCAGCTGCTGGAAAGCCAGCGCGTGCTGGCGCAGGCGGTGGCGCACGAAGTCCGCACGCCGTTGGCGCGGATGCGCTTCGGCCTGGCCGACCTGGAGGACACCGCGCTGGACGAGATACAACGCGATGCGCTGGGTGGCCTGCGCACCGACGTCGATCGCCTGCAGCACCTCACCGATGCCGGCGTCGAGTACGCCGCGCTGGGCCGCTGCCATCAGCTGACCCGCCAGCGCCTGCAGCTGGCCGCGCTGGTCCGTGGCGTGGTGGCCCAGTTCGCACCGCTGCCGCTGCCGGTACAGCAGGCGCTGTCGCCAGCAGGCCTGGTCAACGTCAACCGGCATATGCTGGAACTGGCGCTGCGCAATCTGCTCGGCAATGCCTTGCGCTATGCGCGGCGGCAGATCCGCATCGCCAGCACGGTCAACGATGGCTGGCTGTGCCTGCAGGTGGAGGACGACGGCCCCGGCATTGCGCCCGAACTGCGCGGCCAGGTGCTGCAACCCTATGTGCGGCTGGACCCGGGCAGCCCCGGTTTCGGTCTCGGCCTGGCACTGGTGCAGGTGGTGGCCGACAAGCATGGCGGCCACGTTGAAGTGACCGACTCCGAACTGGGCGGTGCCTGCATCCGCCTGCACCTGCCTCTGGAAAGCGGCGGTGCCGTGGTGAGCGAGGCGGCCTGCTAGGCCGCCGGCTCCGCGCGCGGCAACGCGAACACGAACAGCGCGCCACGCTCACTGTCGCGCAGTTCGATGCGGCGGCCATGCAGCTGCACGATACGCTGCACGATCAACAGGCCGAGGCCACCGTTCTCGCCACGCCGTGCGCCCAGTGCGGCCGGCGCCTGGAACAACTGTGCGCGCAGCGCCGCTGCCACACCGGGACCATCATCGGCCACGCTCACCTCGATGCTGTCCGCGGTCGCACGCAGGCACACTTCGATCCGCCCACCTTCCGGCGCGTGCCGCAATGCATTGTCGAGCAGGTTGGTCAGCACCCGCTCGACCAGGCCCAGGTCGGCACGTACCAGCGGCAGGCCGGGCGGAAATTCCGCGTGCAGGCGCTGGTTGCGCGCCTGCGCGGCCAGCTCGAACTTCTGCAGTACGTCCTGCAGCAGCTCCGGCAGCGCGAACACTTCCCACTCCAGACGCACTTCACCGTGCTCCAGCCGCGCCAGCTCGAACAGCGCGCGCGCCAGCCGGCCAACCTTGGCGCTCTGTGCCAGCGCGATACCGAGGTAGCGGCGGCGCTCGTCCGGTGACAGCGTGGCGTCCTTCAGCGCCAGCGTTTCCAGGTAGCCATGCAGCGACGACAACGGCGTACGCAGGTCGTGCGAGATGTTGGCAACCAGCTCGCGCCGCTGCAGGTCCTGCTGGCGCAGCTGCTGCCACTGCTCCCCCAGCCGCTGCGCCATCTGCGCATGTGCATGTTCGAGAATTACCAGCTCGTCGCGCTCGCCCGGGCGCAGCGGTTCGGGCGGCGGCAACGGTGTCGGCGCATCGATATCGAAGGCTTGGATGCGCCGGGTCAGCCGCCGCAGCGGACGCGTCACCCAGTAGAACGCCACCAGCCCGGCCAGCAGGCCGAGGCTTCCGACCAGCATCACCGACCACCATGTGGTGTTCCACTGGCTGCCGGCCGCGAGGTCGTCGGCCAGCATCTGCCGGTGTTCGCCCACCAGCACCACGTACACATAACCGGCCTGGCGGCCCTGCACGATCAACGGTGCAGCACTGAACACCTTGCGGCCATCGGCGCTGCGCGGGTCATCGCCGAGGATCGGCAGTGGCGCACCCGACAGCAGGCGGCGTAGCGGTGCCACGTCCACCTTGTTGCGCACCAGATGGCCGCTGGGCGCGTCGTGGCCGAGAATGCGGCCTTGGTCGTCCAGCAGGTAGACCTCGACGCTGGGATTGACCGCCATCAGCTGGCCGAACAGCGCACGCACCGCAGCATCGCGCATGCCGCTGGTGTCCATCAGTTCGCTGCGTTGGGCGATGTGTTCGGCCAGGCCCAGCGACAGCCGCTGCACCACTTCCTGCTCATGGCGGGTGTTGGCGCGCATCTGCAGTGCCAGCAACGCCATGCAGCACATCAGCATCAGCGCGGCGATCACCGCCGCCAGCTTCTGCCACAGATTGGGCTTGATCATGCCGCCGCCCCGGCCGGGTCGACCAGCTTGTAGCCGCGGCCCCACACCGTCAGCAGCCGCCGCGGGTTGGCCGGGTCCGGCTCGATCTTGCTGCGCAGGCGGTTGATGTGGGTATTGACCGTATGCTCGTAACCATCGTGCTGGTAACCCCAGACCTGGTTGAGCAGTTCCATGCGTGCGAACACCTGGTCCGGGTGGCGGGCGAAGAACAGCAGCAGGTCGAACTCGCGCGGGGTCAGTTCCAGCGCATTGCCATCCACCGAAGCGGTGCGCGCGACCGGATCCAGCTGCAGCCCGCCCAGCTCGATCGCGCCCGCATCGATGCGTGCGCTCTGTGCCATCGCCTCGGCGCGGCGCAGCAGGGCGCGCACCCGTGCCACCAGTTCCGGCATCGAGAAGGGTTTTGCCAGGTAGTCGTCCGCGCCCAGCTCCAGGCCGACAATGCGCTGGGTCTCACTGCCGCGCGCGCTGATGATAATGATCGGCACGTAGCGCGCCATCGCGCGTGCACGCTGGCACACCTGCAGGCCGTCGACACCGGGCAGCATCACGTCCAGCACCAGCGCATCCCATGGGCCGTCCTGTTCCAGCAGGCGCAGGCCACCGTCACCGCTGGCGGCGTGGGCCACGTCATAGCCTTCATCGCCCAGGTGCATGCGCAGCAGGTCAGCGATGTGGGCATCGTCTTCGACGATCAGCACGCGTTTGGTCGACATCGGCAGCTCGGAGCCAGTGGGGAAGCTGGCTGCATTGTGGCGCGGGACGGCCGCCGATACCTCACGAAAAATTGAATCCTGCGTGAGGATTCGTTGACCCGGGCGGGCGCAGCATGGCCCCGTCGCCCCTTCCCGGAGTCCGCCATGTCCCTCTCCCGCCGCCATCTACTCGGCCTGGGCGGTGTTGCCACCGCCGCCGGCCTGCTCGGCCTGGGGGCCTGCAGCCGCGCCGCCCCGGCCGCCGCCGAAGCGCGTCCGTCGCGACAGTTCGAGGTCATGCGCAGCGATGCTCAGTGGCGCCAGCAGCTGACCCCGGCGCAGTACGCGGTGCTGCGCCAGCAGGCCACCGAGCGCCCGTACAGCAGCCCGCTCAACAAGGAACATCGGCAGGGCACCTTCGCCTGCGCCGGCTGTGCACTGCCGCTGTTCTCCTCGTCCACCAAGTTCGAGAGCGGCACCGGCTGGCCCAGCTTCTGGGCACCGCTGCACAACGCCATCGGCGAAGACCGCGACGTCACCTTCGGGATGCTGCGGGTGGAGGTGCATTGCCGCCGCTGCGGCGGCCATCTCGGCCATGTGTTCAACGATGGGCCACGCCCGACCGGGCTGCGCTACTGCATGAACGGTGCGGCGATGGTGTTCGTTCCCGGTGCCACTGATGGCACTGCCGACGGCTGGCGGGTGCCGGTCGGTTCTTCCCCTGCTTCCGGAGCCTGACGATGCTGCTGTTGCTGCTTGCCTATCTGGGGGGCGCGCTGACCCTGCTCAGTCCCTGCATCCTGCCGGTGCTGCCGTTCGTGTTCGCGCGTGCCGATCGCCCGTTCCTGCGCAGCACGCTGCCGTTGCTGCTGGGCATGGCGCTCACCTTCACCGTGGTCGCCAGCCTGGCTGCGGTGGGCAGCCAATGGGTGGCGCAGGCCAACCAGGTTGGACGCTGGATCGCCCTGCTGCTGATGGCGTTGTTCGCGGTCGCCCTGCTCTGGCCGCGGCTGGCCGACCATCTGCTGGCGCCGTTCCAGCGTGTGGGTGCACGCCTGAGCGCGCGTGCCGATGCCGCTGATGCTGCTGGGCATGGCGGCGCATGGACCTCGCTGTTGATCGGCATCGCCACCGGCCTGCTGTGGGCACCGTGCGCCGGGCCGATCCTCGGCCTGGTGCTGACCGGTGCTGCCCTGCATGGCGCCAGCGTCGGTACCAGCACCCTGCTGCTTGCCTATGCATCGGGTGCGATCACCGCGCTGGCGCTGGCGGTGTGGGTCGGCGGCCGCGTGTTCCGTGCGCTGCAGGCGCGGCTCGGCCTCGGCGATGTCCTGCGCAAGGTGCTGGGTGTAGCCGCGCTGCTGGCCGTCGTGGCGATCGGCCTCGGCTGGGATACCGGCCTGCTGACCCGCCTGTCCACGGTCAGCACCGCGCGCATCGAGCAAAGCCTGCTGGACGCAGTGCCCGGCGCGCAGCCGGCGGCACCGCCGATGATGATGATGGCCGGCGCCAATGCAGGTGCCGATGCACCGCTGCCGGTGGAAGGCGCCCTGCCCGCGCTGGATGGTGCCACCGGCTGGCTCAACAGCCCGCCGCTGAGTGCACAGCAGCTGCGCGGCAAGGTGGTGCTGGTCGATTTCTGGACGTACTCCTGCATCAACTGCCTGCGCGCGATGCCGTTCGTGCACGAATGGGAGCGCCGCTACCGCGACCACGGTCTGGTGGTGGTCGGCGTACACACGCCGGAGTTCGCGTTCGAGCGTGACCCACGCAACGTGATGAAGGCGGTGCAGCAGCTGAAGGTCGAGTACCCGGTGGCGCTCGACAACCAGTACACGATCTGGCGCGCCTTCAACAACCGCTACTGGCCGGCACAGTACTTCGTCGACGCGCAGGGCAACATCCGCGGCCATCAGTTCGGCGAGGGCAAGTATGCGCGCTCGGAACAGATGATCCGTCGCCTGCTGACCGAAGCCGGGCAGACCAACCTGCCACCACCGGCCGATCCCGCTGCCGCCGACCTGAAGGGCGTGGCCGTGCAGGCCGACATGGGCAACCTGCGTTCGCCGGAAACCTACCTGGGCCACGCCCGCGCCGAGCAGTTCGCCTCGCCCGGCGGGCAGCGCAGCGACACCGCGTTCGACTACAACCTGCCGGCCACCCTGGCGTTGAACCGGTGGGGACTGTCGGGGCGCTGGACCGTTACCGACGAAGCTGCGCAGCTGCAGCAGGCCGGTGGCCGCATTGCATTCCAGTTCCATGCGCGCGACCTGCACTTGGTGCTGGCACCGAGCGAGGACGGCAAGCCAGTGCGCTTCCGCGTCTGGCTGGATGGCAAGCCGCTGCCCATCGCCGATGCCGGCAGCGATGTCGGCGCCGATGGCAGCGGCGTGGTCAACGAACACCGCTTGTACCAGCTGGTGCGCCAGCGCGGCGCGGTCGGCCCGCATCGCTTCGAGATCGAATTCCTCGATGCGGGCGTGCAGGCCTATGCCTTCACCTTCGGTTGAAACGGGAGCACACGATGAAACTCTCTTTTGAACAAGGTATCGCCGCCGGTGTCGCCGGCTTGGTAGCTACTGCATTGATCGCTGGCGTGCTGCTGGTCGACCACGGCGCAGTCGCGGCACCGCTGGAAGCCAGCGCGCAGGCCAAGGCACTACCGGCGCCCAGCGGCGACGCCGCGTTCCGCGATGACGCCACCCATGCCAGCGTGGTGTTCGCCGGCGGTTGCTTCTGGGGCGTGCAGGGCGTGTTCCAGCACGTCAAAGGCGTGAGCAATGCGGTGTCCGGCTACATCGGTGGCAGCGCGGCCAATGCGCGCTATGAGCGCGTCAGCGGTGGCCAGACCGGTCATGCCGAGGCGGTGAAGATCGACTACGACCCGCGCCAGGTCAGCTATGGCCAGCTGATGCAGGTGTTCTTCTCGGTGGTGCACGATCCGACCCAGCTCAATCGACAGGGGCCGGACCACGGCAGCCAGTACCGCTCGGCGATCTTCAGTGATGACGCACGCCAGCAGGCGGCCAGCCGCGCCTACATCGCCCAGCTCGGCCAGGCCGGCAGCTACCGCGCACCGATCGTCACCCAGCTGGTCAGCGGCCAGCACTTCTACCCGGCCGAGAGCTACCACCAGAACTACATGACCAACTACCCGCAGGCGGCCTACATCCGCTACTACGACGCACCGAAGCTGGCTGCACTGGGCAAGCAGTTCCCGGCGCTGTACCGGCGCGACGCGGCACTGGTGCCGATGCGGTAACGACCCGGGTAGTGCCGACCGCTGGCCGGCTCCTGCGGATCTGGGGATCGCCGGCCAGCGGCCGGTACCACCTCCAAAAAAAGACGCACGGCCATCCAGCCGTGCGCTTGGGAAGTATCGGCCGTGCCCCGATCAGGCCCGTCCGACAACGACATGCTAGGCTCGCCATCATCATGGGTACAGAACCAGATGGCGGGAAGTTCGATGGATACAGATAACCAGAGCGCGATGATCCCACCCCGCTACCAACGGCTGTCCGATGAACTGGCCGAAGCCATCCACGGCGGACGTCTCCCGGTCGGCAGCCGCCTGCCTTCACTGCGGCAGATGGCCCTGCAGCGAAGGCTCAGCCTGAACACGGTGATCGCGGCCTATCGCCAGCTGGAGGACGCCGGCCTGGTCATTCCGCGGCCAAAGGCCGGCTTCGAGGTGGCGCCGCGATTGTCGGTGCCAGAGCGTTCGCTGCGTGATACCCCGTCCGCACCCACCGCACCACTGCAGCAGGTGCTGATGGCGCGCGTGCTGGAGGCACAACGTCGCTCCGGAGTGATCGACCTGGCCTTCGCCGGTCCGCGCGGGCGCCAGTTCTATCCGGGCGCGCAGCTGGCCCGGCATACCGCGCAGGTGCTGCGGCACGGCCAGCAGACAGTGGAATCCTACGCGCGCCCGAACGGCTCCCCCAGGCTGCTGGCGCAGATCGTGCGTCGCGGTCCACGCATGGGCCTGCACACCCATAGCGAGCGGCTGCTGCTGACCCACGGCGCGATGGAGGCCCTGCAGCTGGCACTGCGCGCGGTCACCCAGCCCGGTGATGCGGTGGGCATCGAGGCGCCGTCCTACTTCAACCTGTACCCGTTGCTGGCCAACCTCGGCCTGCAGGCCATCGAGCTGCCCACCCACCCGCAGCACGGCCTGGATGTCGATGCACTGGAAGCGATGCTGGAGCACACGTCGCTGGCCGCACTGGTGGTGATGCCGACCGTACACAATCCGCTGGGCTGTACCATGCCGACACCCGCCAAGCAACGCCTGGCCGAACTGGTCAACGCGCGCCAGCTACCGCTGATCGAAGATGCGGTGTATGCCGAGCTGCAGTTCTGCGAACCGCCGGCGCCCTTGCTGAAGGCCTTCGATCGCGATGGCTGGGTGATGGTGGTCGGTGGGTTCTCCAAGACACTGGCACCGGATTACCGTATCGGCTGGCTGGATGGCGGCCGCTTCGCCGAGCGCATCGCGCTGCTGAAATTCCAGTCCACCGGTGGCGAGCCTCAACTGCTCGGCGATGCGGTGGCGGCGTATCTGGAAGCCGGAAGCTACGAGCATCACCTGCACCGCATGCGCCGGCTGTACCGCGAACAGGTGGGACGGCTGCGCCAGCTGGTGGCCGAACACTTCCCGGCCGGCACCCGTGCCACCGAGCCGCAAGGCGGCTTCCTGCTGTGGCTCGAACTGCCGGGCGTGGATACGCGTGAGCTGTTCGAACGTGCGCTGGTAGAGGACATCGTGTTCATGCCCGGCCAGGTGTATTCGCGTGGTGCGCGTTACCGCCACTGCCTGCGGCTGTCGTGCTGCCAGACCTTGGATGCGCGCTTCATCGGTGCGGTGGAGCGGCTGGGTGCGATCGCGCGGGAGCTGGCGGCTGCAGCACGGTAACGCCGGCCGCTGGCCGGCAACCTCGGGATCGCCAGGTGGATGCAGTTGCCGGCCAGCGGCCGGCACTACCTAGGATCACTCAAGCAGGTGCACGCCCAGCGCCGCGTGTACTCGCGCGGCGCGCGCTATCGCCACTGCCTGCGGCTGTCGTGCTGCCAGATGCTGGATGCGCGCTTCATCGGCGCGGTGGAGCGGCTCGGTGCGATCGCGAAGGAGCTGGCAGCTGCAACACGGTAGTGCCGGCCGCTGGCCGGCAACCTCGGGATCGCCGGGTGGATGCAGTTGCCGGCCAGCGGCCGGCACTACCCAGGATCACTCAAGCACGTGCGCGCCCAGCGCCGCGTGTACTCGCGCGGCGCACGCTACCGCCAATGCCTGCGGCTGTCGTGCTGCCAGACCTTGGATGCGCGCTTCATCGGTGCGGTGGAGCGGCTGGGTGCGATCGCGAAGGAGCTGGCGGCTGCGGCACGGTAACGCCGGTCGCTGGCCGGCAACCTCGGGATCGCCGGGTGGATGCAGTTGCCGGCCAGCGGCCGGCACTACCCAGGATCACTCGAGCAGGTACGCCGACAGCGCTTCGCCATCCTCTCCCGGCAGATACGGCAGCCGCCCCCAGCACGGCATCGGCAGGCGCTGCTGCAACGTCGCGATGTTCTCATCCTGGCGCTGCATCACCGGGTCGATGTGGTTGCCGATCCAGCCCAGGCACTCCACGCCGCTGGCCTGCAGCGACTGCGCAGTCAGCCGTGCGTGGTTGACGCAGCCCAGCCGCATGCCGACCACAAGTACTACCGGCAGATGCAATGCACGCACCAGGTCGAGCTGGTCGAGCGTGGCCGAGACCGGCGCCAGCCAACCGCCAACGCCCTCCACCACCACGACATCGGCCTGAGCACGCAGGCGCGCGAACGCTGCCACGATCGGCGCCAGTTCCACCTGCACGCCATCCTCGGCAGCGGCCAGCTCCGGCGCCAGCGGTTGCCGCAGCGCGTACGGATTCAGGTCGGCATAGACCGGCACCGGCCAACTGGCCGCCTGCAGCGCCAGCGCGTCCTCGTTGCGCAGGCCCTGCCCCAGGTCTTCGCTGCCGCTGGCCACCGGCTTCATGCCAACCGCGCGCAGGCCGCGCCGGCGCAGTGCATGCAGCAGCGCGGTGCTGGCCGCGGTCTTGCCGATCTCGGTATCGGTGCCGGTGACGAACAGGGCAGGCGGCAGCGTGGCGGGCAACGGCATCGATAAGCTCCAGCGGGGCAACAGAGCCTGCATTATCGCCGGCCCGGCGCGCTTGCTAGACTGCGGGCATGTTCGCCAATGCCTCGCTCACCGGCAGCAAGCCGGAACAATACGCCCAGCTGCTGGAACAGGCCCGCGGCCTGGTCTACGCCGAGTCCGACCGCATCGCCAACGCGGCCAACCTCTCCGCGCTGGTCTATCACGCTCTGCCCGACCTGAACTGGGTGGGCTTCTACCTGTACGACGGCAAGGAACTGGTGGTCGGGCCATTCCAGGGCCTGCCGGCCTGCGTGCGCATCCCGCTGGACAAGGGCGTGTGCGGTGCCGCCGCCAGCCAGCGCGTGACCCAGCGCGTGGAGGACGTCGATGCCTTCCCCGGCCACATCGCCTGCGATTCGGCCTCGCGCTCGGAACTGGTGGTGCCGTTGCTGCGCGGCGATGAACTGATCGGCGTGTTCGACATCGACAGCCCGAAAGTCGGCCGCTTCGATGCCGACGACCAGGCTGGCCTGGAAGCCATCGCCCGCGTGTTCGTCGAGGCGCTGGGATGAGCGCACCGAAGCTGCGCAACATCGGCCCGAAGAGTGCGGCGTGGCTGCGTCAGGTCGGCCTGCGCAGCCGCGAGGATCTGGTTGCGATCGGCGCGGTCGGCGCCTTCGTCAAGGTCAAGCGCGCCGGCTTCAAGCCCAGCCTGAACCTGCTCTATTCACTGGAAGGCGCGCTGCTGGACTGCCATTGGCAGGAACTGAGCGAGCCGCAGCGTGAGGCACTGGTGCAGGATTACGAAGCGCGCATCGCTGCGCATCCGCTGAAGGCGGCCGGCCCCGCTTCGGGCCCGGTGCATGAGCAGCGCTTCGATGCTGACGACGACGCTGAGGACAGCGTGGCCGAGCGCGCGGACGAGGATTGAGGCCTCCGCGTTCCTGGGGATGCCGGCCAGCGGCCGGCACCACCACTGCGATGCGGGATCGGTAGCGCCGGGTCATGCCCGGCGAGTGCGGTCAGGGCTGCTGCAGCTCCTGCAGTTCGCCCACCAGCCCGACCTCGCCGCGCTCCAGCCACACCCGCAGGCGTGTGCCGTGGTCAATACGCAGGGCCCAGCACAGCGACATCGGCAGGCCGCAGACCTGCGACAGCACCATGCGCAGCGGGCCGCCGTGGCTGACCACCAGCGTCGGCACCGGATCGTCATCATCAAGCAGGCGATCCAGCGCGCGCGCGATGCGCCGCTCGAAGTGGCCCCAGCTTTCGCCGTTCGGCGGCGGGAATGCATGCGGGTCGGCATGGAAGGCCGCCAATGCGTCCTCCGGCAGGTCGAACAGCGACTGCCCGTCCCAATCGCCGAAATCCAGCTCTTCCCATTCCTCGTCCGCTTCCACGTCCAGCCCGCGCGGCGTGGCCAGGGCCATCGCCGTGTGCAGCGAGCGCAGCCGCGGCGAACTGATCACCCGCTCCCAGGGCTGCGCAGCGTAGGCGTCGACCAGTTCCTGCGGCAGGCGGGCCAGCTGCGGTGGATCGCTGCGGCCATCGAGGAACTCATCGCGACCGTTGCCGGCATGGCGGACCAGGTCGAGGATCATGCGTGCGTCCTGTACAGGCAACGCGGGAACAGCGGAAAACGGGCGGACATCGGCAACGGCACCACGGGATCGAGGGACCATTCTAAGGGCACAGCAAAGGCAGTCGAGCACGCTCGACGCTACGGGCCGCCTGCGATGCCGTAGACTGCGCGCACTTCCAGGTGACCTGCGGCCACGGCCGGCAGGTTGAAACGGGAAGCCGGTGACGCGTGATTCCACGCCAGGCCGGCGCTGCCCCCGCAACGGTAAGCACGTCAGTTCCAGGCAACAACGCCACTGTGCCGCAGGCATGGGAAGGCGCCTGGACGGTGGCCTCGCGCCACCCGGCGGCAAGCCCGGAGACCGGCCAGGAAGCCTCAGGTCGCGATGCGGTGGGCATGGCGCTGGATGACCGCAGCCTGCGCTGCGGCGTCGGCGCATGCCTGCCTTCGCGGCTCCTCCCCTTCGCCACGCGGGCGTGCGTGGCACCTGGAGTCCCCCATGAAGCTGCAGTCCCGAATGCTGTCCCTGGCCGTGCTGGCCGCCCTGCCCGCGCTGGCCCAGGCCGCCGATGACACCACCGCGCTCGACCAGATCCTGGTCACCGCCACCCGCACCCCGATCGCCCTGCAGGACAGCATCGCGCCGGCCCAGGTGATCGACCGCGCGCAGATCGAATCCAGCCAGGCCACCTCGCTGCAGGAGCTGCTGCGCGGCCGCGCCGGCATCAACCTGACCAACTCCGGCGGCCTCGGCAAGCAGAGCTCGCTGTTCCTGCGCGGCACCAACTCGGGCCACACCGTGGTGCTGGTGGATGGTGTGCGCATCAACAGTGCCGACCTCGGCCTGGCCATGTACCAGGACCTGCCGCTGGCGCAGATCGAGCGCGTGGAAATCGTGCGCGGCCCGCAGTCCAGCCTGTACGGTGCCGACGCCATTGGTGGCGTGATCCAGATCTTCACCCGCCGCAACCAGGGCGATTTCGCTCCGCACTTCCAGCTCGGCGGTGGCAGCAACGGCCTGCGCGAAGCCAGCGGCGGCATCGGCGGTGGCACCGAACGCGGCTGGTTCGGCGCCGACATCGCCTACCAGCATTCCGACGGCATCGATGCCTGCCGCGGCTCCGCCTCGGTGTTCACCGCGGGCTGCTTTGCCGACGAGCACGACCGCGACGGCTACCGCAACCTGTCCAAGAGCCTGCGCGGCGGCTACAGCTTCAACGACCAGTGGACCGTGGAAGGCAGCGCACTGCGCGCCGACGGCAAGAACCACTACGACGGCTACTACAACTACTCGGAGACCCGCCAGCAGGTGCTGGCCGGCAAGGTGCGCTACACCCCGTCTGAACGCCTGGCTTTCACAGCCAACGTCGGCCGCAGTGACAACGAGTCGGACAACTTCGGCGACTTCGGCGCACGCGGCAGCGCGCAGACCCACCGCGACAGCGCCTCGCTGCAGGGTGACTTCACCTTGGCCGAAGGCCAGCTGTTGAGCACCGGCGTGGACTGGAGCGAAGACAACCTGGATGGCAGCAGCGCGGGCTACCTCGTCGACAGCCGTCGCAACACCGGCGTGTTCGTGCAGTATCAGGGCCGCTTCGGCCGCCACCAGCTGCAGGCCAGCGCACGCAACGACGACAACCAGCAGTTCGGCAACCATGCCACCGGCAGCGTGGGCTGGGCGATGGAACTGGAGCACGGCCTGCGCGTCAATGCCAGCTACGGCACTGCGTTCAAGGCGCCGACCTTCAGCGACCTGTACGACCCGTGGAGCGGGGTGCCGACGTTGAACCCGGAGAAGTCCAAGAGCGCCAATCTCGGTGTTTCGCAGCAGGGCCAGGGCTGGCATTGGGGCCTGGATGTGTACGAGACCCGCATCGATGACCTGATCACCTACGATGCGTCCACGATGAAGATGCAGCAGGTGGAGAAGGCGCGCATCCGCGGTGCCGAGCTGACCGGTGGCGTGCTGTTGGCCGGTTTCGACATCAACGCGCAGCTGAGCTACACCGACCCGCGCAACCGCACCCATGGCAGCACCCAGTTCGACAACTGGCTGCCGCGCCGTGCGCAGCAGACCGCGCGCCTGGACGTCGACCGCCGCTTCGGCGATTTCCGCGCCGGCCTGACCGTGCAGGGTGCGGGCAAGCGCTATGACGATGCGGCCAACGCGGTGAAGGTCGGTGGCTACGGCACGCTGGACCTGCGCGCCGAGTACGCGCTGACGCCGTCGTGGTCGCTGCTGGCGCGCGCCGCCAACGTATTCGACCGCACGTATGAAACCGTGGCGTGGTTCAACCAGCCGGGCCGCGAGTACCAGCTGAGCGTGCGTTACCAGCCGAAGTGACCGCGACGGTCATGGTAGTGCCGGCCGCCGGCCGGCAACATCATGACCTTCGACAGCGCATCGCGGGTTGCCGGCCAGCGGCCGGCACTACCCATTGCGTCGGCCCGGTTACCGCCCGGCGACCGGCGTTATCCGTTGCACCAGCCCTGCAACCCCGGCAGTTCACGCAGGTCGTCGATCACCGCCACCGCATGCGCGGTGGCCAGGTCCAGGCCGCGCGGATAGCCGTAACGCACCAGCGCGATCGGCATGCCTGCATCTTCGGCGGCACGGTAGTCGGTCAACGAATCACCGACCATCAGGCACGCCTCTACAGGCAGCCCGAAGTGCGCGGCGATATGCCGCAGCGGTTCACCACTGGGCTTGCGCTGCGGCAGGGAGTCGCCCCCCAGCACCAGCGCGAACGCATCACCGATGCCCAGATGCTGCAGCAGCGGTGGCACCAGCGCTTCGGGCTTGTTGGTGCAGATCGCCAGCGGCACGTTGCGCGCACGCAGTTGCGCCAGTGCTTCAGCCACGCCATCGAACAGACGCGGGCTGCGCAGCAGGCACTCACGGTAGTGCACCATGAACACCGGCATCACTTCGGCCAGGTCCACCTCGCGGCCGGCCGCATGCACGGCCTGTTCGACCAGGCGGCGCACACCGTCGCCGATCCAACCGAGCACCGTGGTTTCCGGCACGCGTGCCACACCGATGTCCTCCAGCGTGCGGTTCAGTGCTTCGGCGATATCAGCTGCGCTGTCGACCAGCGTGCCATCAAGGTCGAACACGACCAGCGGATAGGGATACGACAAGGGACGGCACCTGCATGACGTGGGGCCGTCCATTGTACGCCGCAGGTTTTTGCGCCGATCCGCCTCAGCCGATCCGGCGCGCGCGGGTCGCCAGGAAGGTGGGCAGATAGCGATCGATCAGGAATCGCGGCTGCGGCTGCCAGTCTTCCATGAAGCGATCGATGATGAAGCCGGCATCGAGCTGCCCACCGATCAGTTCGGTCAGGCTGTGGCCGAAGGTCAGCGCGTCACCCCGTGCCAGCTTCGCCTCGCGCTCGGCCGGCGCCAGGTCTTCCAGGTCCGAATAGGGAATGGCGTACTGTGGCCGGATCAGGCCCTGTGCATCCAGCTGCGGATCGCGCGCGCCGACGAACAGCACCGGGTTGTAGAAGCTGGCCATCAGCATGCCATCGCGTGCCAGCACGCGGCGGCATTCGGTCCACACCGGGCGCACATCAGGCACGTACAGGTTCGAGATCGGGTGGAACACCACATCGAAACTGTCGTTGGCAAACACGTGCAGATCGCGCATGTCGCCCTGCACGGTGCGCAGCTGCAGGCCATCGCGCGCGGCGACCCTGCGGTCCTGTTCCAGCTGCCCGTCGGAGAGATCGAACACGGTGACGTCAGCGCCCGCAGCGGCCAGCACCGGTGCCTGCTGGCCACCGCCTGAGGCCAGGCACAGGATGCGACGGCCGCGCACATCACCCATCCAGTCCAGTGGCAACGCGCGGGGCGTCAGGTGCACCTGCCAGCGGCCTTCGCGCGCGGCGGCAATCGTTGAACTTTCCACCGGGCGCGACCATTCGCGCACTTCGCTGGCCTGGCGGTCCCAGGCAGCACGGTTGTGGTCGATCAAGGCCTGTCCATGGTTCATGTGTTCTCCTTGCCCGGTGGGCGCCAATCCAGATCCTGGAAGGCCGGGCTGGCGAAACACTCGCCCAGGAAATCCAGGAATCGCCGCATGATAGCGGGCTGCTGGCGCCGTGACGCGTACACGGCATGAATGCCGAGTTCGTCCAGGCTGAATTCGGGCAGCAGTTCGATCAGCTCGCCACTGCGCAGCAGCGGCGCCACCTGGTAGGTCGGCAGCATGGCGATGCCGGCACCGGCGCGCACCGCCTCCAGCAGCAGCGAGGCCTCGTTGGCGCTGATGTTGCCACCCACCGCCACCGACAGCGAACGACCGTCGCGGTGCAGCTGCCACAGGCTCTTGCCGACGTAGTGGTGGGTCAGGCAGTTGTGCGCGGCCAGGTGCTCGGGAGCGGTCGGTGTGCCACGCGCCTGCAGGTAGGACGGCGTCGCGCACAGCACCGAACGGCAGGTGGCCAGCCGCCGCGCGATCAGGCTCGGGTCGATCTGGCGGGCGATGCGCACCGCCAGATCCACGCGCTCTTCCACCAGGTTCACCGTGCGGTCGACCAGCAGCAGCTCGATGCGCGCCGCCGGATGGCGCGCGACGAAGCCAGCCACCGCCCGTGCCAGATGGCTCTGCCCGAACGAGACGCTGGCGGTCACCCGCAACGTGCCATGCGGCTCGGGATCATCGCTGGCCAGTTCGCCCTGCAGTTCTTCACCGATCGCCAGCATCTGCCGGAAGCGCGCCAGTGCCGCCTCTCCAGGACCGGTCAGGCTGACCCGGCGCGTGGTCCGGTGCAGCAGCCGTGCGCCCAGCCAGCCCTCGACCTCGGCCAGGTAGCGGCTGACCATCGCCCGCGACATGTCCAGCACCTCGGCGGCGGCGGTGAGGCTGCCGCGCTCGGCCACCTCGACGAAGACGGTCATGGCGGTCAATCGGTCCATATGCTCGATCCATGCAACAAACAAGCGCGTTATACGCTGTTTTTCGATCAACTGCAGCAGCCTAGAGTGGCCCCATTCCCACCCCACACCGCCCCACGGAGTCCTGCCATGAAGATCGCCCTCGTTGGTTCCACCGGCAACATCGGCCGCCAGATCGCCCGCCACGCGCTGGCCCGCGGCCACGAACTCACTGTCATCGTACGCAGCGCGCAGGACCTCCCGGCCGAGCTGGCCGGTGCCCATCCGGTGATCGCCTCGCTGGATGACCAGGACGCGCTGGTTGCCGCCATCACCGGCCACGACGTGCTGGCCAGTGCCTACGGCCCGCGCCCGGGCGATGACATCGGCCGCGTCGGCGAGGTCGCCGCGCAGCTGGCCGCCGCCGCACGCAAGGCCGGCGTGCCCCGCCTGGTGGTGGTCGGTGGCGCCGGCAGCCTCGAAGTCGCACCCGGCGTGCAGCTGGTCGATACCCCCACCTTCCCGGAGGCCTACAAGCCGTACGCACTGGCCCACCGTGAGGCGTTCAACCGCCTGCAGGCGGTGGATGACCTGGACTGGACCTTCTTCTCGCCGGCCGCCGAAATCGGCCCGGGCGAAGAGCGCGGCCAGTACCGCGTACAGCCCAAGGCCTTCCTGGCTGATGCCAGCGGCCACAGCCGCATCAGCTACGCCGACTACGGCGCGGCGTTCGTCGCCGAGCTGGAAGCGCACCAGTACCCGAAGCAGATCATCACTGCGGCGTACTGATGCCAGGCCGCCGGGCATGGCCCGGCGCTACCCACCTGTGAGCCAGGCCCACGCCCGGCTCGCCGTCCGCCACAAGGAATGCCCCATGCGTACCGCTGCCCTGCTGCTCCCCCTCGCCCTGGCCGCCAGCTTCACCAGTGCGCCACTGCTCGCCGCGCCGGCCGCCGCGGCGCCGGCCACGGCCACGAAATCCCAGCTGCACCTGCAGACCTTCCATCCCGGCCCGCAGGCGATGTTCTCGGTGTCCTCGGTGCTGATCGAAGGCCGCCACGACGCGATCCTGGTCAATGCGCAGTTTGGTGCCAGCGACGCGCGCAAGCTGGTCGAGCTGATCCGCACCAGCGGCAAGCAGCTGACCACCATCTACATCAGCCACGGCGATCCGGACTACTACTTCGGCCTGGCCACGCTGCAGGACGCGTTCCCGCAGGCGCGCGTCGTCGCCACTGCGCAGACCGTCGCCCACATCCAGCAGACCCAGGCCGGCAAGCTGGCCTACTGGGGACCGAAGATGGGCGCCGACGTGCCGGCGCGCATCGTGGTGCCGCAGGTGCTGGACGGCGATGCCCTGCAACTGGAAGGCCAGCGCCTGCCGCTGATCGGCCTGGATGGACCCACGCCGGACCGCACGGTGCTGTGGGTGCCGTCGCTGCGCGCGATCGTCGGTGGCATTCCGGTGGTGGCCGGTGAACACGTGTGGATGGCCGACACGCAGACGCCGAAGTCGCACACCGACTGGCTGCAGACCCTGCAGCGGCTGCAGGCACTGAAGCCGAAGGTGGTGGTGCCGGGGCATTACGCGCCGGGTGCGGCGTTGGATGCCAGTGCGCTGCGCTTCACCTCGGACTACATCCGCGCGTTCGATGTTGAGGCGGCAAAGGCGAAGGACAGTGCGGCGCTGGTGAAAGCAATGCAGGCGCGGTACCCGAAGCTGGCGGGCGTGGAGTCGCTGGAGCTGAGTGCGAAGGTGGCCAAGGGCGAGATGCAGTGGCCATGAGGTAGGGAGTTTTCTTTTGCAGGGCTGCGCCCTGCACCTGCTCAATGCAACGGCAACAGCCGAAGCAACAGCTGGCTATCCGTGGGATGGCGAGGTGGGTCCGGTTGCGGGGGACGCCGTGAATCCGTCCATGGAGGCTCGGTCGCGCCATCCATGGCGCTCACGCCCCCGCAACCGGACCCACCCCGCCTTCGACAGTTCTCTGCGATCTGCCTGGATGGCATGTCTCCGCAACCTGTCTGGATGGCATGACCTGCTCTTGGTAGGTGTCGACCTTGGTCGACACGAAGATCAGCTACGTGGGGACTCGTTCGGCCCGTGCTCGAACAGTTCCCCCTGCACCACCGGCTCCTTTTCGCGGAAGCCACCGAGTCCGACACCCACCAGCCGGTAGCGGGTCTCCGCCGGCAGGTCGACGCGGGCGCGCAGGGCCAGGGCGATGTCGCGCAGTTCTTCCATCGATTCCGGCGGGCGCTCCGGGGTGAAGCTGCGGGTGAGGATGCGGAACTGCGCGGTCTTCAGTTTCAGCACCACGGTGTGGCCGACGCGTTCGGTCTTGCGCGTGGCATTCCAGGTTTTCTCTGCCAACTGCACGATCGCCTCCCCCAGGTCTTCCAACGGCAGGTCTTCGGCGAAGGTGTCTTCGGAGGAAATCGACTGCACCTGTTGGTCCGGCTCCACCGGCCGCTCGTCGATGCCGCGTGCGCGGTTGTACAGGCTGCGGCCGAAACTGCCGAACGCCTCTTCCAGGTCGATCAGTGCCCACTGCCGCAGGTCGCCGCAGGTGACGATGCCGCGCGCGGCCAGCTTGCCTTCCATCACCTTGCCGACGCCGGGCACGCGGTTCACCGGCAGTGGCAGCAGGAAGGCGTCCACCCGCTGCGGTGGAATCACGAACTGGCCGTCGGGCTTGCGCCAGTCCGAGGCGATCTTGGCCAGGAACTTGTTCGGCGCGATCCCGGCTGAAGCAGTCAGGTTCGTTTCCTCGCGGATCTGCGCGCGGATGGTGCGGGCGATGTCGGTGGCCAGTTCAATGCCACTCTTCGGCTCGGTCACGTCCAGATAGGCCTCGTCCAGCGACAGCGGCTCGACCAGGTCGGTATGGCGCAGGAAGATCGCGCGTACCTGCTGTGACACCGCCTTGTAACGCGCGAAGTCCGGCGGCACGAAGATCGCGTCCGGGCACAGGCGCTCGGCACGCACGGCGGGCATCGCCGAACGCACGCCGAACACGCGCGCCTCGTAGGACGCCGCACACACCACCGAGCGGGCACCCCGCCATGCCACGACCACCGGCTTGCCGCGCAGTGACGGATCGTCGCGCTGCTCCACCGACGCGTAGAACGCGTCCATGTCAACGTGGATGATCTTGCGCAGTCGGGTCATGTCAGGTGGGAAAGGCGGGGCCGGGCCGGGTGGGCCACACGCCGAAGTATGGTCGTTGCACATCAACAGGATGCGCGTATTCCCTTGAAAACACTACGGTTGCGTACGGTTGAAATGTTTGATCGGCGCAGTTTCCACGGGCATCCTCGAGCGCTTGTTTCCCTGTTTCCCCGCTTCCAGGATTGTGCTTCATGACCCGTCTCCACGCGTTCAACCGCGAACAGCTGCTGGCCAGCGCACGCGGTGAACTGTTCGGCACCGCCGCCGGCCGTTTGCCCAACGATCCGATGCTGATGTTCGACCGCATCACCGACATCCGCGAGGACGGCGGACCGCATGGCAAGGGCATGGTACGCGCCGAACTGGATATCCGCCCGGACCTGTGGTTCTTCGGCTGCCACTTCACCGGCGACCCGGTGATGCCCGGCTGCCTCGGCCTGGATGCCATGTGGCAGCTGACCGGCTTCTTCCTGACCTGGCTGGGCGCCCCCGGCAAGGGCCGCGCACTGGGCTGCGGCGAGGTGAAGTTCACCGGCCAGGTACTGCCGGAGGCCAAACTGGTGCGCTACGAGATCGACATCAGCCGTGTCATCAACCGCAAGCTGGTGATGGCCCAGTCGGACGCCCGCATGTACGTGGATGACCGCGAAATCTACAGCGCGCGCGACCTGCGCGTCGGCCTGTTCACTGAAACCGGGAGCTTCTGATGCGTCGCGTCGTCATCACCGGCATGGGCATCACGTCCTGCCTCGGCAATGATCTGGATACCGTTTCGGCTGCGCTGCGCGAAGGGCGCTCGGGCATCACCGCCCTGGCCGACCACGCCGAAGCGGGCCTGCGCAGCCAGGTAGGCGGTCGCGTCGACCTCGACCTGGAGGCGCTGATCGACCGCAAGCAGAAGCGCTTCATGAGCGATGCGGCGGCCTTCGCCTACCTGTCCATGCGCGATGCGATCGCCGATGCCGGGCTCAGCCCCGAGCAGGTCAGCAACCTGCGCACCGGCCTGATCGCCGGTTCCGGCGGCGGCTCCAGCGAATGGCAGATCGGCGCAGTCGACCTGCTGCGCGAACGCGGTGTGCGCAAGGTCGGCCCGTACATGGTGCCGCGCACGATGTGCTCGACGGTCTCGGCCTGCCTGGCCACGGCCTACCAGATCAAGGGTGTCAGCTACTCGCTGTCGGCCGCCTGCGCGACCTCGGCGCACTGCATCGGCGCCGCCGCGGACATGATCCGCCATGGCGCGCAGGACATCATGTTCGCCGGTGGCGGTGAAGACCTGCACTGGTCGATGAGCGTGATGTTCGATGCGATGGGTGCGCTGTCGACCAGCTTCAACGAGACCCCGGCCAGCGCCTCGCGTCCATACGACAAGGACCGCGACGGCTTCGTCATCGCCGGTGGCGGCGGCATGCTGGTGCTGGAGGACTACGACCACGCGGTTGCGCGCGGTGCGCACATCCATGCCGAGCTGATCGGCTATGGCGTGACGTCCGATGGCGCCGACATGGTCGCGCCGTCCGGTGAAGGCGCGGTGCGCTGCATGAAGATGGCGCTGCAGGACGTCGATCGTCCGCTGGACTATCTCAACACCCACGGCACTTCCACGCCGCTGGGCGACGTCACCGAGCTCAACGCGATCCGCGAAGTGTTCGGCGATGCGGTGCCACCGCTGTCCTCGACCAAGGCGCTGTCCGGCCATTCGCTGGGTGCGGCCAGCGTGCATGAGGCGATCTACTGCCTGCTGATGATGCGCGATGGCTTCGTTGCCGGTTCGGCCAACATCGGCGAACTGGACCCGAAGGTGGAAAGCTTCCCGATCCTGCGCGAGAGCCGCGAGCAGAAGCTGGATACGGTGATGTCCAACAGCTTTGGCTTCGGTGGCACCAACGCTGCACTGGTGTTCGGGCGGGTGTGATGGGGCAGGTGTGCCGACCAACGGTCGGCACCCGTAGAGTCGAGCTTGCTCGACTGCATTGAAAAGCGTGCCAACCAAGGTTGGCACCTACCGGGGCGTTTGGGCGTGCCAACCAAAGTCGGCACCTACCAGGGCGTTTGGGCGTGCCAACCAAGGTTGGCACCTGCCGGGGCATTGGGTGTGCCGACCCACGGTCGGCGCCCACCGTTACCTCGGCAGCAGCGGCAGCAGCAGCGCGTGCGCGTCCACCAGCGAGCCGACGATGCGGTGACCCAGTGCGCGCAGCTCTTCATCCGGATGCACCAGGTCCGGCACCTGGATCACGGTCATGCCGGCAGCCAGCGCTGCACGCGTGCCGGCCGGTGAGTCTTCCAGCGCCAGGCAGCGCTCGGGCACCTGGCCCAGCCGCTGCGCGGCCAGCAGGTAGATATCCGGCGCCGGCTTCGGCCGCGCCACATCACCACTGGTGATCACGGCATCGAAATACGGCAGCAGGCCGGCAGCGGCCAGCTTGCGGTTGGCCCGCGGCTGCCGCGTGGTGGTTGCCACCGCGCGCGGTACCGCGTGCGCTTTCAGCAGCTCCAGCAGCTCCAGAATGCCCGGACGCAGCGGCAGGCCGGTCTGTGTGCGTGCTTCGTACAGCTCATGGCAGCGTGCGGCCACCGCTTCGATCACGCTGTCCTCGATGCCCTGCGCACGCAGCAGCGCGTGCGTGTCACGGTCACCGAGGCCGACCATGCGCAGGAACACCGCCTCGTCCAGGCCCAGTCCGAACTCGTCGGCGGCCTCGCTCCAGCAGGCCAGCGAGACCCGCTCGCTGTCGATCATCAGGCCGTCCATGTCAAAGATGACGGCGTCGGGCAGGAACGGCAGCGCAGCGATGGTGGTCATGGAGCGAACAGCGTATCCAGATCGGTGGAGGTGAGCTGCCGCCATTGCCCCTCGTCCAGTCCCTGCAGGTCCAGCCCGCCGACGCGGCTGCGGTGCAGGGTCTGCACGTGGTTGCCGGTGGCGGCGAACATGCGGCGTACCTGATGGTAGCGGCCTTCATGCAGTACCAGGCGTGCGCGACGCGCATCCAGCACTTCCAGTTCAGCCGGCAGCAGGGGGGTCTTCTCGGACTCCAGCATCAGCGTACCGCTGGCGAACAACGCCACTTCGTCGCCGCGCAGGTCGTCGCTCAGTTCCACTTCGTAGACCTTGGGCAGCTTCGACTTCGGCGAGATGATCCGGTGCAGCAGGCCACCATCCTCGGTCAGCAGCAGCAGGCCGCTGGTCTCGCGGTCGAGGCGGCCCACGGTGGACAGCACCGGATCGCGGTCACGGAAGCGCGGCGGCAGCAGGTCGTAGATCAAGCGGCCGGTGTCCTTGGTCGAACAGGTGTAGCCGGCCGGCTTGTGCAGCGCGATCGACAGCCCCACCGGCGGGTCCAGCGGCTCGCCGTCGACCCGGATCGCCTCGTGCGGCACCTGGTCGTCGGCATACAGCACCTCGCCGTCGGCGTCGGTGACGCGGCCTTCGCGGAACATCCACTGCACCTGCTTGCGGCTGCCATAGCCCAGGTTGGCGATGAGCTTGACCAGCTTCACTTGCCCTTCCCCTTCACCGCTTCCACCAGCTTGAAGCCATCACGCTCGGCGATCACGCGCACCGCGCCAAAGCTCTCGTTGAGCGTGTACTCGTACGGCAGGTGGCGGTTGGCCACCACGTACAGGCGTCCGCCCGGGCGCAGCGCCTGCGCGGCCACGGCGATGAAGCGCTGGCCGATGTCCGGGCGATCGGCGCGCGACGGCGTGTGGAACGGCGGGTTGCTGATGATGACGTCGTAGCCCGGTTCGATACCCGCGGTGACGTCCTGCCACAGGAAGCGCAGCGGCAGCGCGCGCGGCGGCGGCGCCAGGTTCAGTTCGGCCAGGGCCAACGCACGCTGCTCGGCTTCGTACAGATCCAGCGCGGTGATCTTCGGGCAGCGTTCCAGCAGCTCGCGCGACAGGTAGCCATAGCCCGCGCCGAGGTCGGCGGCACGCCCGGCCAGGTCGGCCGGCAGGTGCTCGGCCAACAGCGCCGACGCCGGGTCGATGCGATCCCAGGCGAACACGCCCGGGCGGCTGAGGAAACGGCCGCCGACGATCGGCCGCACCGCATCCAGTGCCGACCAGCGCTTGGCCAGGTCGGCGTCGTGCTGGCCCTGCATCGGGGCGGTCCAGTACACGCGACAGTGGTTCTTGGTCAGGCTGCCGCCGAGGCCGGTCAGTTGCTTGAGGTCACCCTCGCCCGAACGTGCACCTTCGTTGTTGGACTGGCAGGCGACGATGCGGCCGCCGTCGGCGACCAGCGCCAGCGCGCGCGCGAACAGGGCACGGGCCTCCTCGCGCTGGCGCGGCGGCAGCACCAGCACCAGCGGGTAGCGGCCCTTGCCGGCCACATCATCCAGCTGGCCGCTGACGGTCCAGCCGGCGGCCTGCTGCAGCGGCTGCGCGAACGGGGCAAAGCTCTGCTCGCAATGCACTTCGCGGTTGCCGGCCACTTCGCGCAGCGGCCAGCCGTCGCGGGCACGCAGGAAGGCCACCGGGCCCTCCGGCCAGCGCAGGGCGCCTTGGGAGAACGGCAGGAACAGGGTCTGCAGGGGGGCGTCGTCGCTGGAGGCCATCGGCGCGGGTACTTCAAGCGTGAGGGCCGTCCATTGTACCGGCTTGGCCGGGCCGGCCCCGGCGGCCGCTTTGCGAAACCCGAACGGGGCCTTGATCTGCCAGCAACATTGAAACGTTCAGGGTAGAGGCTCCCCCGGAAACCCAGGAGAACCTGCATGCGAGCCTTGTTCGTCGGTGGCGTGGTCGACAACAGTGAAATGGACCTGGAAGGCAGCCATCCGCCCGTGCATTACCCCGAGGACACCGGCGGTGGCCACTCGCGCTACCGGCTGCACCAGGTCGGCCATGGTGCCGACGGAAGCGTGGCCTATGCGGTGTACGGCGCACCGGACCTGGCCGACGACGAGGTGGCGAGGGTGGCGGAAGAACGCGCCTATGCGCGCCGGTTCGAGGCGACGCCTACGTTGTTCGAGCATTGATCCCAACAGCCACGCATGGCGTGGCTCTACTGCAACCTCTGGAAAATCCACGCTGTGCGTGGACGGCATGAGGCCTGGCCGATGACGAGGTCACGCACATCCATGCGTGGCCCTTTCCAGTAGATCCACGCCATGCGTGGATGGGGTTGGCAGGTTGCCGTCAGACCCTGGGCGGCAACCTGCGGATGCTGGCGATCTCATCCAGCCACACATGGTGCTGCTGCACCGGCGTGTCGTAGTCATCCAGGCGCAGCTGGCCGTTGCTGCCTTCGTCGCCGGCCTCGTTGCGGTATTGCTGCACCGTCGGTTTCACGGCGACGGTGCCGAGCAGTCGGCGACCATCGTGCAGGGTCAGTTCCACCTGCGTTTCGCCTTCCAGCTGCGGCAGCAGGGCTTCCAGGCGCGCGATCTGCGCCGGATCGGTGTGGATGCGGGGAGCTGTACGGGACATCGGCGACCTCCTGCGTGCAGGGTCGCCGATCGGCCGTGAATGCTCAGTGCAGCGCGCTGTCCGCGCGTGGCACCTGCACTTTGCGTACCGCAGCCACCAGCTGTGCCACCGAGTACGGCTTGGCCACGTGTTCCTGGAAGCCCGACGCCAGCGCTCGGCGCCGGTCATCGGCACGTGCCAGCGCGGTCACGGCAACCGCCGGCAGGGTCATCGCATCCACGCCCATGTCCTCGCG
Organism: Stenotrophomonas sp. STK17_22; assembly: GCF_051983905.1. Classification (NCBI taxonomy): domain Bacteria; kingdom Pseudomonadati; phylum Pseudomonadota; class Gammaproteobacteria; order Lysobacterales; family Lysobacteraceae; genus Stenotrophomonas; species Stenotrophomonas sp. STK17_22. The sequence goes on along the minus strand of NZ_CP197010.1, from coordinate 555,478 downwards.
CAGCGTGCGCACCAGGCCATAGCCATCCATGCCCGGCATGCCGATGTCGGTCAGCATCACGTGGTACTGCAGGTGCCCGGTATCGGCCAGCAGCGCCAGCGCTTCACCGGCCGAGCTGGCTGCCGACACGCTTGCGCCCTGCTCTTCCAGCATGCGCCGCAGGTACTCCAGCACTTCCGGCTGGTCTTCCACCGCCAGCACGTGCATGCCACGCAGCGGATACGGCTCGACGATCACCGGCTCCAGGATCGGTCCGCTGATCACTTCGCGCAGCGGCCGCCGTTCGGCATCGGGAATGTGCTGCGGCAGGCGCACGGTGAAGGTGGCGCCGTGGCCATGGCCCTCGCTGGCGGCGGCGACGGTACCGCCATGCAGTTCGACCAGCTGCTGCACGATTGCCAGACCCAGGCCGAGGCCGCCATGCCGTCGGGTGGTGGTGCCATCGGCCTGGCGGAAGCGGCTGAACAGATGATTGAGGAATTCGGGCGCGATGCCGTCGCCGGTGTCGCGCACGGTGATCACCCAGTGGTTGCCGTCGGCCTGCAGCTGCAGATCGATGCGGCCTTCGGCCGGGGTGAACTTGATCGCATTCGACAGCAGGTTCCACAACACCTGCTGCAGGCGGGTGGCATCGCCCAGCACCAGGCTGGGCTGCTCCGGCAGCTGCAGGCTCACGTCCAGCGCCTTGCCTTCGGCGACCAGCTCCTGCGCGCCGATGGCTTCGCCCAGCAGGTCGCGCAGATCCAGTATCTCCACCTCCAGCTGCACCTTGCCCAGCAGCATGCTGCTGAGGTCGAGCATGTCCGAGATCAGCCGCTTCTGCGCACCGGCGCTGTTGGCGATCACGTTCAGGCCCTTGTACAGCGGGCTGGTGTTGTCCACGCGCTGCAGCAGCAGTTCGCTCCAACCGAGGATGGTGGTCAGTGGCGTACGCAGTTCATGCGACAGCGTGGCCAGGAACTCGTCCTTCAGCCGCGCCATGTTCTCGGCTGCGCTGCGCGCGGCACGCTCGGACTGCAGCAGCTCCTCGCGGGCCAGTTCGATCTCGCGGCGTTCGGTCACGTCCGGGCTGCTGCCGGCCAGGCCGATGAAGCGGCCCATCCGCGAGAAGCGCGGACGCGCGTTCATCTCCAACCAACGCCAGTCGCCATCGGCGCGTCGGGCCCGCACCAGCGCATGCATCGACCGCTGCGCCTTCAGCGCTTCCTGCAGTTCGTACTCGAACACCGACGCATCGTCCGGGTGCACCAGGCCACGCCAGACATCTTCCGGCACGCGCGTCTCGTCGCCGCCGAAGAACTCACTGAAAGCGCTGTTGACGAAACGGGCATGGCCGCGCTCGTCGAGCACCCACACCGGCATCGGCAGGCCATCGGCCAGCGCACTGAAGCGGGCTTCGCTTTCGCCCAGCTCCACTTCCATCTGCTTGCGCGCGGTGATGTCGAAGAACAGGATGCCGACCTTGTCCTCACCCGGGCGGCCCACGCGCACCGCATCCACCGCGAACGAGCGGCCCAGCGCACGCGCTTCCATCTCGAACTGTGCCGGCCGGCCACTGCGGGCAACTTCGCCGTAGATGCGGAACCAGTCTTCCTCGTGGCCCGGTTCCAGCGCCGTCATGCGCTGGCCACGCGCATCCTTCAGGCCGGTGTGGCGCTCGAATGCGTCGTTGACCTCGATGAAACGATAGTCGACCGCACGATCGCCCTCGAACAGCACCTGGATCACGCAGAAACCGGCGTTGATGCGCTCAAGCACGCCATGATGCAGGTCGGGTTCGGGCGCCGGCACCATCATCGGTGGGCGCTCCACGAGGGGCGGCAGTGTGGACAAGGGCGTCAGTGCAGGCCGGGTTGGAGGCACAGCATCTTCCAAAGGGCGTATTCACAGCGTCAAGCGCCGTCAGTCATGGTTGACGACGATGAATTGGCGGCAACCACTCTTGCGCATGACGCAATCTGCCATTGCGGCGCCCCGGCCGCAGGATCACACTCGATCTGTGATCAACATCGTCCCCATCGCGGGGACGCAGGAGACCGTCATGAAACGCTCACTCGCGATTGCCCTGCTGGCAGGCGCCCTGGTGGCGGGCGGCGCCGCCGCTGCACCGCGCACCGTGACCGATGCGGACGCGCCACGTGCGTTGCAGGCCGATGGCCCGGTCAGCGTGAAATGGGAGGACCCGGCCAAATTCACCGAGATCCGCCAGAGCACCAACCGCTTCGAGGCCGAGCGTGGCGACTGGGTACAGCAGCTGGCACGCTACCTGCAGACCACCGCCGCCAAGCCGCTGCAGCCTGGGCAGACCCTCGATGTGACCCTGGTCGACATCAAGCGCGCCGGTGACTACGAGCCGTGGCATGGCCCGCGTGGCCGCGACATCCGGATCATGCGTGACATCTACCCGCCGCGGATCAGCCTGCAGTACACGTTGAAGGACGCCAGCGGCCGTATCGTCAGCGAGGGCGATGTGCGCCTCAGCGATACCGGCTACCTGCACAACCTGGGGCTGAAGAGCGACAGTGATCCGCTGCGCTACGAGAAGCGCCTGATCGATGACTGGGTGAAGCGGCAGCTGGCCAGCCAGGCCACCGCCGCGCGATGATCCCGGGCGGCGCGACTCACCGGTAGGTGTCGACCTTGGTCGACACGCATTCAAAGCGCCGACCAAGGTCGGCCGCTACCAGTGCCGAGCACGCCGACCAGTCCCTACCGGTAGGTGTCGACCTTGGTCGACACGCATTCAGAGCGCCGACCAAGGTCGGCCGCTACCAGAGCCGTGCGCGCCGACCGGTCCCTACCGGTAGGTGTGGACCTTGGTCGACACGCATTCACAGCGCCGACCAAGGTCGGCCGCTACCAGAGCCGTGCACGGCCAGCGTTCGGTCAGTCCTGATAGACCTTCGCCACGCGCTTGACCGCGCAGGGCAGCTGGTACGCACTCACGCCGCAGCGCGGCGCCAGTTCGGACAGCGTCGGTGCACTGCCCCACAGTTCCACCACACTGCCGATGCCGGCCTGCGCGTGCGCGGTCAGGTCCACGGTCAGCATGTCCATGGACACGCGCCCGATCAGGGCACCGGGCTGACCATCGATCAGCGCCGGGGTGCCATTCGGGGCAAACTGCGGATAACCGTCGGCATAGCCGAGCGCGACCACGCCCACGCGGGTGCGTGCCTTGGCCACGAAGCGCGCGCCATAGCCCACCGGCTCACCGGCCTCGATCCAGCGTTCGGCGATCACCTTCGACTGCATCGTCATCACCGGGCGCAGGCGCTCGGTCAGCGCGGTGTTGTCAGGCAGCGGATTGGCGCCGTACAGCATCAGGCCCGGGCGCACCCAGTCGCTGCGTACATCTGGCCAGCCCAGCAGCGCCGGCGAGTTGCACACGCTGGTCTCGCCATCGAGGCCGTCGATGGCCCGCGCGAACGTCGCCGCCTGCTCGTGGGTGCGTTCGCTGTCCAGTTCGTCGGCACGCGCCAGGTGGGTCATCAGCACGATGCGTTCGACCTGCGGCAGCGCCAACAGGCGTGCATGCGCCGCGCGGAAGCTGTCCACGTCCAGGCCGAGGCGATGCATGCCGCTGTCCAGCTTCAGCCACACCGTCAGCGGGCGCGGGCTGTCGAACGCGACCAGGGCTTCCAGCTGCCACGGCGAGCCCACCGCGAACCAGAAATCGTGTTCGGCCACCAGCGCCATGTCGCTGGGCTCGAAGATGCCTTCCAGCAGCAGGATCGGCGCACGGATGCCGGCCTGGCGCAGTTCCAGCGCCTCTTCGATGGTGGCCACGCCGAAACCATCGGCCTCGCCTTCCAGTGCCTGCGCACAGCGCACTGCGCCGTGGCCATAGGCATCGGCCTTGATGATCGCCAGGGCCTTGCCACCGCCCAGTTCACGGGCGAGCCGGTAGTTGCTGCGCAGGGCGCCCAGATCGATCAGCGCGCGGGCAGGACGCATGTGCGGTTCTCTTGTTGCGGCGCGTGACCGTACTGGCCGTAGCGGAAAATATCCAGGCCTTCGGTGCTGATCTGCGGCTGGCGCGCGCTCATCAGGTCGGCCAGGTAGCGGCCCGAGCCGCACGCCATGGTCCAGCCCAGCGTGCCGTGCCCAGTGTTGAGGTACAGGTTGCGGAACGGCGTGGCGCCGATCACCGGCGTACCGTCCGGCGTGGCCGGGCGCAGGCCGGTCCAGAACTGCGCGCGCGACAGGTCACCGCCCTTCGGGTAGAGATCGCTGACCACCAGCTCCAGGGTCTCGCGACGGCGCTGCGACAGCGACAGGTCGAAGCCGGCCACTTCGGCCATGCCACCGACGCGGATGCGGTCGTCAAAACGGGTCACCGCCACCTTGTAGCTCTCATCGAGGATGGTCGAGGTCGGCGCCATCGCCGGGTCGGTGATCGGCAAGGTCAGCGAGTAACCCTTCAGCGGATACACCGGCAGGCGCATGCCCAACGATGCGACCAGCGCCGGCGAGTAGCTGCCGAGCGCGACCACGAAGCGGTCGGCGGTTTCCAGCTTGCCGTCGATGCGTACGCCGGTGATGCGGTCGCCATCGAATTCCAGGCCGGTGATGTCCTGGTCGAAACGGAACTCGACACCGGCATCCACGCACATCTGCGCCAGGCGGCGGGTGAACAGCTGGCAGTCGCCGGTCTGGTCACGTGGCAGGCGCAGCGCGCCGACCAAGCCATCGACATGGGCCAAGGCCGGTTCGGCCTGGATGATGCCGGCGCGGTCCAGTACCTCGTACGGCACGCCGTACTGGGCCAGGATCTCGATGTCCTGCGCCGAGGCATCCAGCTGCTGCTGGGTGCGGAACAGCTGGGTGGTGCCCAGGTCGCGGCCTTCGAACTCGATGCCGATCTGCGCGCGCAGCTCGTTCAGGCAGTCGCGGCTGTACTCGGACATGCGCACCATGCGCGCCTTGTTGATCGCGTAGCGCTCGTGGGTGCAGTTGCGCAGCATCTGCCACAGCCAGCGGTACTGGGCCAGGTCCATGCCCGGCTTGATCGCCAGCGGCGCATGCTTCTCGAACAGCCAACCGATGGCCTTCTTCGGCACGCCCGGGGCGGCCCACGGCGAGGTGTAGCCGAACGACAGCTGGCCGGCATTGGCAAAGCTGGTTTCCAGCGCCGGGCCGGGTTGGCGGTCGATGACCGTGACTTCAAACCCGGCCTGTCGCAGGTACCAGGCACTGGTGGTGCCGATCACGCCGCTGCCGAGAACTAGGACTCGCATGGGACTTCTCCAACCCGATCATTCCCTGCACTGGAGCGTGCCGGGACCATAATTGGGGAAGTATAGACAGCCATTCCCAGTTGATTTGCCTGATTTGCGATCAACCGGCAGGATGTTCCCCTGCAATTCATTCCCCAAGGTTGACGGCCATGGCCACCCGTACCCGCGAACTGGACAAGATCGATCGCAAGATCCTGCGCATCCTGCAGGCCGAGGGCCGTATCTCCTTCACCGAACTGGGCGAGCGGGTCGGCCTGTCCACCACCCCGTGTACCGAGCGCGTGCGCCGGCTCGAGCGCGAGGGGGTGATCACCGGCTACCACGCCCACTTGGACCCGGCGGCGGTGAAGGCCAGCCTGCTGGTATTCGTGGAGATCAGCCTGGCCTACAAGTCCGGTGACATCTTCGAGGAGTTCCGGCGCGCCGCCCTGAAGCTGCCCAACGTGCTGGAGTGCCATCTGGTCTCGGGCGACTTCGATTACCTGCTGAAGGCGCGGATCAGCGAGATGGCCTCCTACCGCAAGCTGCTCGGCAGCACCCTGCTGACACTGCCGCATGTGCGTGAGTCGAAGAGCTACATCGTGATGGAAGAAGTGAAGGAAACGCTGAGCCTGCCGATTCCGGATTGAGTCCGGAACGGTAGTGGGGCCAGATCCCGTGCAGCGGGCTCTGACCCCCGGGTCCGTCAGCGCTGCTGCGGATGCTTCTGCGAGCGCTGTTCCTGCTGCTTGCCACCCTTGTGCGGCTGCTGCGGCTCCATCTGCTGCTGTTGCTGTTGCTGTTGCTGTTGCTGCTGTTGTTGCTGCGGGTTGCGGCCCTGCGGTTCCTTGCCGGGATGACGGTTCTGCTGGTTTTTCATGATCGCGATCCAGTGGACGAAGGACATGCGGCGGCGCAATGCCGGCGCACGGTCACGTTGGTCCCGGAACGGTTAATCGCAGGCGAAAAAGCAGTGATCTGCAGCGGGTTGTTTTCGTGCGTTCAGGCCGGACAGCGTGCGGTAGCCGCCAACCTCGTTTGGCACCCGAGATCAGCGCTTGATCTGCTGGCCATCGCCGGCCGGCACGCTGTCGTAATAGCGGCCGGTACGCGAATCGAACACGCGGTTCGGACCGGCCGGGCGTACCCCGGGGACGATGCGGCCATTGCGGTCGTACACCTTGTCGGCCGGCTTCGGCGCCGGGGTGGGCGCGATCTGGGCGGGACCGGTGGACCTGATCGGCTGCGCCGGCTGCGGCGACGGCAGGACCTGCGGCTGCGGGCGAGCGGCCTGCGGCGGCGGCATCACCGGCTGCGGTGCCACGGTGGTGGCACTGCGGGTGGCGGTCGGGCTCGACGACGTCGGTACCTGGGCCTGCGCGACCAGGGGCAACAGGGCCATCAACAGCAGGGAAAGGGTCGGTTTCATGTCACGCTCCGGCGTGGATCACATTTACCTTGCGCCTGCACCTGTGTGCCGGCCATGAACGGCCATCACACTTGCAAGCGCGCGCCGGCACCCCCACGTTTTCCGCCATCCCCAGGCCATCAACCCCCACGGAGCGCCGCCATGACTGCCTTCGACCTGACGCCCCCCACCGCCACCCAGACCGAGGCGCTGATCGCCGGCCTCAGCAGTGAAGAGCGCCGCGTGCTGCTGCAGCACGGTACCGAGGCGCCGTTCTGCGGCGTGTTCCTCGACAACAAGCGCGAGGGCGTCTACTGCTGCCGGCTGTGCGCACTGCCGCTGTTCCGCTCCAGCACCAAGTTCGATTCCGGCACCGGTTGGCCGAGCTTCTTCGCCCCGTTCGACCCGGCACACGTGCGCGAAATCCGCGATACCAGCCACGGCATGGTCCGCACCGAGATCACCTGTGCGCGCTGTGGCAGCCATCTGGGCCACGTATTCCCGGACGGCCCGCCGCCCACCTACGAGCGCCACTGCCTGAACTCCGTCTCACTTTTGTTCACCGGCAATGGCGAGCCCTGGCCCGACCCGTTGCAGCGTGGCGGCGCCGAAAGCGGCGTGGCGGGCTGAAACACCCCGCTGACCGATTTCACAGAATTCCCTCTTCAGAAAACCGGGCGACGGGCCGACAAGGAGATATCCCCTCTCCTTGCGTCGCCCCATGCTCATCATCGTTGGATTCCTGGTCGTCATCGTCAGCGTGATCGGGGGCTATCTCGGTGCCCACGGCCGCCTGGGTGCCCTCTGGCAGCCCTACGAGCTGGTCATCATCGGTGGCGCCGCGCTCGGCGCCTTCCTGGTCGGCACCCCGGCCAAGACGGTCAAGCAGACCCTGCAGGCCATGGTCGGCGTGTTCAAGGGCCCGCGCTACAAGCAGCAGGACTACATCGATGTCCTCAGCCTGCTCTATGAACTGCTCAACAAGGCCCGCCGCGAAGGCTTCATGGCGCTGGAAGACCACGTCGAGCGCCCGGCCGAAAGCGCGCTGTTCGGCAACTACCCCAAGGTGCAGGCCGACCACCACCTGATCGACTTCATCACCGACTGCCTGCGCCTGATGATCGGCAGCAACATCGAGCCACACGAGCTGGAGCCGCTGCTGGAACTGGAGCTGGAAAAGCACCACGCCGAGGCCATGGCGCCGTCGCAGGTGCTGACCAAGGTCGCCGACGGACTGCCCGGTTTCGGCATCGTCGCGGCGGTGCTCGGCATCGTCATCACCATGGGTTCGATCGGCGGGGATATCGTCGAGGTCGGCGGCCATGTGGCCGGCGCGCTGGTCGGTACCTTCCTGGGCATCCTGCTGGGCTACGGTTTCGTCGGCCCGATGGCGGCAGCGATGGAAGCGCGCGCCGAGCAGGACAGCCGCATCTACGAATCGGTGAAGACCGCGCTGCTGGCCTGCCTGCGTGGCTACAACCCGAAGATCGCGCTGGAATTCGCCCGCAAGACGCTGCCGTCGAACGTGCGCCCGGCCTTCTCCGATTTCGAGCAGCACCTGAAGACGGTCAAGTAAGCCATGGCCGAGACCAAGCCCACCGTCATCGTCCGTCGGGTCAAGAAGGCCGGCCACGCCGCCCATCATGGCGGTTCGTGGAAGGTGGCGTATGCCGACTTCGTGACCGCGATGATGGCGTTCTTCCTGGTGCTGTGGCTGATGGCCACCACCAACAAGAACGACCGTGCGGCCATTTCCGAGTACTTCCGCAACCCCAGCCCGCTGAGCGGGCAGAACGCCACGCCGGCGCCCGGCATGGCCGGCCCGGGTGGCGCCAGCACCTCGATGATCAAGCTCGGTGGTGCCACCGACATCTCGCGGGGCAGCAGCAACGATCCCTTCCAGAACCAGAAGGAAGCGGTGCCGCAGCCGGTGGACCAGCAGCAGCGCGACAAGCAGCAGCTGGAAGCGCTGATGAAGGAACTGCAGGAGGCGATCAGCAAGAGCCAGGCGCTGGAGCCGTTCAAGGACCAGCTGCTGCTGGATCTGACCCCGGAAGGCCTGCGCATCCAGATCGTGGACAAGCAGAACCGGCCGATGTTCGACCTCGGCAGCGCCACGCTGAAGCCGTACACGCAGCAGATCCTGCACGAGTTGGCCAACTACCTGAACCACGTGCCGAACCGGATCAGCCTGACCGGCCACACCGACATCACCGCCTATTCGGCCGCGCGCGGCTACGGCAACTGGGAACTGAGCGCCGATCGTGCCAACGCCGCACGGCGCGCACTGGTGGACGGCGGCCTGGAGGACAGCAAGATCACCCGCGTGGTCGGCCTGTCTTCGTCGGTGCTGTTCGACAAGGCCGACCCGCAGAATCCGATCAACCGCCGCATCAGCATCGTGGTGATGACCCAGGCCGCCGAAGCAGCCGCCCTGGCCGGTGCCGGCCCGCAGGTGGGGCTGTCGGCCCCCGCCGCCGACCCGGACGTGCAGGCCGCGCAGGGTCCGGCAAAGTAAACGGTAGGTGCGGACCTTGGTCCGCACATCCGGGAAAAGCGTGCGGACCAAGGTCCGCACCCACCAGGGGCATGACCCGGCGCACCCGCTACAATGGTGGTCTTTCCGTTTCCAGGTGACCCCACCCCATGTCCCAGAACTCCAAGGCCAAGCGCGACAAGCGCAAGAAGCAGCAGGCCAAGCGCCCGTTCCTGCGCCTGAACGCGCAGCAGCAGGTGCAGAACCATGCCGTGCTGACCAACGAAGACGGCCAGGTGGTCGCGGCCATCGGCCTGCAGGGCCGTGAGTGGCTGCTGGCCATCGGCGGCCAGACCATGGGCAACGCCGAGAACCCGGTGCCGATGCTGGCCATGCTCAAGCACCTGGCCAACGTGCAGGAGAAGGAAGGCCGCAAGGTCAACCTGGAGTACTCCGAACTGCTGCAGAAGCTGCTGGACACCCTGGCGGCCGAATCCGAGCAGACCGCCGACGAGTACCTGGACAAGCTGGTTGCCGAGTTCGAAGGCGTCGACGCTGCTGAAGGCGAGGAAGGCGAAGCCGCCGAGGGCGACGTGGCCGAAGAAGCCGCTGCCGAGGCCACTCCGGCCGCTGACAGCGACAGCAAGCCGCAGGCCTGAACCGGCCGCGGCGGTGACAGTCTACGTCGATGACGCGGTGCATCCCTGGCGCGGACAGCGCTGGGCGCACCTGATGGCCGACACCCTGGCCGAGCTGCACGCGATGGCGGCGCAGCTCGGCATTCCCCCGCGGGCCTTCCAGAACAAGGCCAGCGGTGCCCACTACGATGTCACTTCCGAGCTGCGCGCACAGGCGATCGCGCTCGGTGCGCGGGCGATCTCAAGGCACACCGACCGCGCGCTGGTCAAAGCGGTGATCGCCAACGCCAGGGCGCAGTACCGGCCGTAGATGGGAGCGCCGGGCATGGCCCGGCGCTACCGATCAATCTCAGAACGGGTCGCTGCCCAGCCGGATTTCCACGTTCAGCAGCGAGCACAGCGCCAGCATCGCGTCGTCGTCGCGGGTCAGCGCCATCACGCCGGTGAAGCCGTCGCTGCCGGCATCCACGCTCCACAGCGTGTAATTGTGCTCGCGCAGGCGGTCGAATGCGGTGGACATCAGCTGCACGCCGTCCAGGTCTTCGGCGAAGTCCTCGTCGTCCAGGTCGCCGCCCCAGTCCAGCTGCAGGTTGAAGCGCGCCGACAGCTCGTTCACCGCCGACTGCAGCGATTCCAGGTCATCTCGTTCCACCTCGAAACCGGACTGCCAGGCAATGGCCGTGAACAGCGCTGGCAGCCAGTCGCTGTCCGCTTCCAGCGGCTGCCCGTCCTCGGCCAGGTGCTCGCGCCAGCGGTTGAACTGCTGCAGGGCCAGCTCTTCGTCGCCCGGGTTGATCAGTACCAGCAGGTTCCAGACCCGCGCCTCGAAGCCGTCTTCGTCGAAGTCGTGGATGTCTTCCTCGAAGTCGAAATAGTCGCTGTTGTCGGGCATGGCGGAACTTCCTCTGGGGCAGGCCGGCATTCTACGGTTTATCCTGTGCCGCTGAAGCCGGCCTTGGTGGCCGTCACTGTGAATGAAGCGATGAGCGATACCCCTCCCGACCACCTGGCGATCAACCCGGCCAGCCCCTTCCATGATGCGCAGGCGCTGGAGCGCGGCGTTGGCGTGCGTTTCAACGACGTCGAGCGCGACAACGTCGAGGAATACTCGGTCAGCGAAGGCTGGATCCGCGTGCAGGCCGGCAAGGCCCGCGACCGCCGCGGCAACCCGATGACCATCAAGGTCAAGGGCAAGGTCGAGGCGTATTTCCTGGACCAGAAGCCGGAATAACCCGCGCCGTGGGATCGGTAGAGTCGAGCTTGCTCGACTGCTTTGCGAAAGAGCAGTCGAGCAAGCTCGACTCTACGCTTCGGGGCAGGGTCACTCGCGCTTGCGCGATTCCAGCAGGTCCAGGTTGCGGATCAGGCGCCGCGAGATCTCATCGGAGATCACCCCGCGCCGGGTCAGCCGGAACAGCTCCTCGCGCTCGGCATTGAGGCCGGCACTGCGCAGCTGGCGGTAGCCCAGTTCCATGCGCCGCACCTTCTCCGGGTCCACGTCGGGCCCGTCGCTGTCCTTCTCCAGGTGGCGCTGGTACAGCAGGCTGACCCGCGAGGCGGCGTCGTTGTACAGCTGCACGTTCTCGGTGTTCTGGTTCATCACCATCTGCTGGCGCATGCGCTCGACCCCGGCCAGCGCCGCCTTCGACGACAGCCGGCGCGCCAGATCCTCTTCCTTGCGCTCACCCGAATCGGACGGCAGCTGCAGGCCTTTCAACAGCCGCGGCAGCGCGATGCTGGCGCCCAGCAGCGAGAACAGGATCACCGACGCGGCCAGGAAGATCACCAGGTCACGCGCCGGGAACGCACTGCCGTCGGGCAGGAACAGCGGCAGGGTCAACACGCCGGCCAGGGTGATCGCACCGCGCACGCCGGCCACCGAGGTCGCCACCACGATGCGCCAGTTCGGCGCCTCGCCCCGCTCCAGGCCGCGACGACGCGCGCGCAGCAGGTTCCAGCGCAGCGACAGCCACACCCACAGCAGGCGCAGCACGACCAGTGCCAGATTGATCACCACCACATACACCAGCAGCCACCACGCACTCTGGTGGCCGGTCTCGTTCATGGTGGTGGTGGCGCGTTCGACGATGCCCGGCAGCTGCTCGCCCAGCAGCACGAACATGATGCCGTTGAAGCTGAACTGCAGCATGTTCCAGACCCCGGCACGCTGCACGCGCATGCTGCCGGAGACACGGCCGGTCAGCTCGACATAGCTCATCGCGATACCGGCAGCGACCGCGGCGAGGATGCCCGAGGCATGGATCTCTTCGGCCAGCAGGTAGGCCGCGAACGGAATCAGCAGGTTGACCAGCATCGCCGCGCCAGGCTCTTCGCCGAAGCGGCGCCACAGCCAGCGCTGGAAGGTGGACACACCCAGCGTCACTGCCACTCCCACAGCAAGGCCGGCCACCGCCACCCACACGAAGGTCAGCGAGGCGGTGGCCAGCGAGAAGGTGCCGGTCATCACTGCCGCCACCGCGAAGCGGAAGCAGACCAGGCCCGAGGCATCGTTCAGCAGCGACTCGCCCTCAAGGATGTGCATCAGGCGCTTGGGAATCGGCGCCTTGGAAGCGATGGCCCCGACCGCCACCGGGTCGGTCGGCGACACGATGGCCGCCAGCGCGAAGCACACCGCCAGCGGCATCACTGGAATCAGCCAGTGGATGAGGAAGCCGGCGCCGATGACGGTGAACACCACCAGGCCGAACGCCAGCTCGAGGATCGCGCCCTTGTCGCGGAACAGGCCCTGTTTGGGAATGCGCCAGCCATCCAGGAACAGCAGCGGCGGCAGGAACAGCAGGAAGAACACCTCCGGCTCCAGCGCGTGGCCGCGGTTGAACACGCCGGCGATGACCGCACCCAGGCCGATCTGCACCAGCGGCAGCGGCAACGAGAACGGCAGGACACGAACCAGGTAGCCGCTGGCGACAACGGCCACCAGCATCGCCAGGACGACTTCAATGGTATGCATGCTTCTTCCAGGAAGCGGCGCGCGGGGAGGCTCGCAAGCCAGCGCCGGAAACCCGGAAAAAACTACCACATGCGGCCATGACCGCGACGGCCGGGGCCGCCGCGCGTCAGCCCCGGCTCATGCCCCGTCGAAGCGGTACAGATCCATGGCGAGGAAGCCGGCATCGATACCGGCGTCGATGCGGCGTGCACCGAAGCCGCCCTCGCCGGCCGCGCCCATCGCGAAGAACAGCGGCAGCAGGTGCTCGTCGGTCGGGTGCGCACGTTCGGCGAACGGCGCCTGCCGACGGTAATCGAGCAGGGCCTGGCGGTCGTCGGCGGCCAGGCGCTGCTCCACCCACTCGATGAAGGGCCGCACGTACGGCGCTTCCTTGCCGTCCTGGTAGTCGCCCCAGTCGTGCAGGTTGTGGGTGATGCTGCCCGAGCCGACCAGCAGCACGCCCTGCTCGCGCAGCGGCGCCAGCGCGCGGCCGAGCGCGAACTGGTGCTCGGGGCCGAGCATCGGCTGGATCGACAGCGGCACCACCGGGATGTCGGCCTGCGGGCGCAGCAGCCGCAGCGGCACCCAGGCACCGTGGTCGAGGCCACGCTGCGGGTCGAGTGCCACCGGCAGGCCAGCGGCGGCGATGCGGCCGGCCACCTCTTCGGCCAGCGCCGGATCGCCCGGCGCCGGGTACTGCAGTTCAAACAGCGCGCGCGGGAAGCCGCCGAAGTCATGGATGGTCGGTGGCTGCGGATGCGCGCCGACCAGCGGCTGCCGGCCCAGCCAGTGCGCCGAGGCCATCACGATGGCGCGCGGCGTCGGCAGGTCGCGCGCCAGCTCGGCCAGGCGCACGCCAACCTGGCCCGGATGCAGGGCGGTCATCGGCGAACCATGCGAGATGTACAGCGAAGGCAGGCGGGACATGGAATTCTCCAGTTGCAGGGTCAGGCGGCGATCAGCGCGAACGCAGGGTCCACTTGCCATCGCCGACCAGGAACAGCACTACCAGCGCCAGTGCCCAGAACGCCGGGTATTCCCAGCCGCCGCCGGCATTGGCGAAACCGAAGCCGTTGGCGCCGTGCACGGTGACGATGGTGCCCAGCAGCAGCGGCACACCGACAAGGCCCACCCAGCGTGCGTAGATGCCCAGCAGGAGCGCGACGGTGATCACCAGCTCGACGCCGATGGTGAGGTAGCCGAGCACGCCGGGCAGGCCCAGCGACTCGAAGAACGCCGCCGTGCCGGCCGGGGTGAATACCAGCAGCTTGATCAGCGCATGGACCAGGAACAGCACGCCCAGGGCCAGGCGCAGCAGGGTGGCGCCGTACGGGGCCAGCGGCGAAACAGGAGCGGTCGTGGTGTGCATGGGGAAACACCTTGAAGGGAGTAGGCACAGGTTATTGCGCCTTCGTGGACCAATAAATACGATGGATTGACCGTATTTATTTCAAAAGGCGCAACAATGGACACCCTCGAGGCGATGCGCGTGTTCGTGGCGGTGGTCGAGCGCAACGGCTTCAGTGCCGCCGCCCAGGCCCTGGATATGTCCACTGCCGGCGTCACCCGCCAGGTCGCCGCGCTGGAAAAGCGCCTGTCCACCCGCCTGCTCCACCGCACCACGCGCCGGGTCAGCCCGACCAGTGCCGGTGCCGCCTACTACGCCCAGTGCGTGCGCCTGCTGGCCGAGTTCGACGCGCTGGAGGCCAGCATCGGCGCGCAGGCGCTGGAGCCCTCCGGCACGCTGCGCATCAACGCACCGGTCAGTTGGGGCATCGCCCGCCTCGGCCCGCTGCTGGCCAGCTACCGCGAACGCTTCCCGCAGGTGGAACTGGACCTGGCCCTGTCCGACCGGCTGGTGGACATGGTCGAGGAAGGCTACGACGTCGCCATCCGCATCACCCGCGAGCCGGGGCCGACGTTGATCGCGCGACGTCTGGGCGAATCGCGGGTGAGCCTGTGCGCCGCGCCGGCCTACCTGGCCGCACGCGGTACGCCACAGACGCCGCAGGAGCTGCAGGCCCACGCCTGCCTGAGCTACAGCTACTGGGCCGCTGGCGACCATTGGCCGCTACAGGGACCGGGCGGCGAAGTGAAGGTGGCGGTAAGCAGCCTGCTGCACGCCAACAACGGCGACGTGCTGCGCGAAGCGGCGATCGCCGGTATGGGCGTGATCCTGCAGCCCGATTTCCTGCTGGAAGACGCGCTGGCCGATGGCCGCCTGGTGCGCATCCTGCCCGAATGGGAGGCCTCGCCGATCGGCATCTTCGCGGTCTATACCAGCCGCAGCCATCTGGCACCGAAGGTGCGCAGTTTCATCGACCATCTGGTGGAGGCCGGGGTGTAGCCGAATCTGGCGCTTGCCGGTAGTGCCGGCCGCTGGCCGGCAATCAGACACATCCCGGTCCTGGGCGAATGCCGGCCAGCGGCCGGCACTACCACTTAGGCGGCAACCTCATCCAGCGCCTCGATGATCCGTTCCAGCGGCGCCGGCCGCCCGAGCAGGTAACCCTGCACCTGGTCGCAGCCGTGCGCAGCCAGCCAGTCCAGCTGCCCCGGCGTTTCCACGCCCTCGGCGATGATGGTCAGGCCCATGCTGTGGCCCAGCGACAGCAGCGCGCGGCAGATCGAGGCATTGCGCGGATTGGTTTCCACGTCGGCGACGAAGCTGCGGTCGATCTTCAGGATGTCCAATGGCAGGTGCTGCAGGTAGGACATGCTGGAATAGCCGGTACCGAAATCATCCAGCGACACGCTGATGCCCTGCTCGTGCAGGCGTTGCATGGTCTGCATCGCCTGCGCCGGCTTGCGCATCAGGCTGCTCTCGGTCAGCTCCACGTGCAGCGCGCCGCGGGCCAGGCCGAACTCCTGCTGCGCGCGGGTGAACTCGGCCACCAGATCGCTGTTGAAGAACTGCACCGCCGATACATTGACCGCGATCGGCAGCTCGCCCCAACCGGCCTCGACCAGCCGGCGCTGCGCCTTCGCCGCCGCACGGATCACCCAGCGCCCCAGTGCCAGGATCAGCCCGGTGTCCTCACACAGCTGGATGAACTCGTTGGGCGGGATGAAGCTGCCATCGGCCTGCGGCCAGCGCAGCAGAGCCTCCAGCGCGGCCGGGCTGCCATCGCTGGCGTGCCGGATCGGCTGGAAATACAGCTGGAACTCGTTGTCGATGGCGGCGTGGATGCGTCCGGCCAGGCGCAGGCGGTCGGCCAACCGCGTGGTCACCGCCGCGTCGAACCAGACCACCACGTTGCCTTCGGCGCGCGCGGCATGCGCGGCCTGTGCGGCCATGCCGATCACCTGCTCGGCGCTGTGGCCGTCGCCGGCAATGTGCACGGCCACGCCGATGCGCGGCTCGAACTGGTGCAGCGAATCCTTGCCGCGCATCGGCGCCGACACGATCTGCAGCAGGTCGTCCAGCACGCGCTGGGTATCGTGCTCGGCACCGATGGCGAACACGAAGTCCTCCGCCGGCTGGAATGCCAGCGTGCCGCAGCGCGCGCCCAGGCCACCGAGCCGGGTCGCCATCGACTGCAGCACCGCATCGCCGATCTCGCGGCCCAGCGTGTCGGCCACCAGCTGCAGTCCTCGCAACTGCACGAAGGCGATGGTGTAGCCCTCCTGCTGTTCGTCCAGCTGTTCGGTCAACGCACGCACGTTGAGCAGGCCGGTGGCCGGGTTGTGCCGCGCCTGGTAGGCCAGGTCGCGCTCGTAAGCCAGCCGCTCGCTCACATCCTCGGCCAGCACCAGGCAGGCGGGCTGGCCATCGAAATCGAGCTTGGACAGGTGTGCGCGCACTTCGAACACACTGCCGTCCTTGCGCCGGTGCAGGCGCACGGTGGCATCCTGCAGCTCGCCGACACGGGCCTTGGCGATCGCACCCTTCACCTCGTCCCAGCCTTCGCGCGGGCGGATGTCGAGGATGCTCATCGCCAGGAATTCCTCGCGGCTGTAGCCATACTGGCGCACGGCGGCATCGTTGACCTCGATGAAGCGCAGCGTATCCGGATCGAACACCCAGAACGGCGCTGGATTGCGGTCGAACAACAGGCGGAAGCGGCGTTCCACTTCGCTCATCTGCTCGCGGGCCTGGTAGCGTTCGCTCAGGTCGGTCAGGGCACCGATCATGCGGCGCTCGCTGTCGGCCACCTCCACCCGCTGCCCGCGTGCGCCCACCCAGCGCACTGCGCCTCCGGGCAGCACCAGGCGGAACACCTGGTCGAGCACCGCGCCACCGGCGAAGGCCTGGTCGAAGGCCTGCTGCAGGCGCGCTGCATCATCACGATGCACGCGCGCGAAGAAATCGGCCACCGGCAGCGCATCGGTCTGCACGCCGAAGATCTCACGCGCCAGCGGTGACCAGCGCAACAGTGCGGCATCCTCGTCCACGTACCAGGTGCAGACGCGCCCAACCTGGTGGGCCAGGCGCAGTTCGGCATGCCCGGTCTTCAGTTCCTCCGCCATCGACTGCTGGCGGCGGGTGCTGCGGCGCACCGCGTACAGCAGGACCAGCAGCACCCCGACGTAGGCCAGCACGATTGCTACTGACGCCTGCAGGTAGGGCCACCATGGCGCCAGCACGTCCTCATCGGCCAACCCGACCTGCACCGCCAGCGGGCTGCGCTCCAGCGTGCTGATGGTGATGATGCGCTGCACACCATCGACCGCGCCCGGCAGGCTGCCCAGCTCGACCACGGCCTGCTTGCCGAGCAGGTCGCGATGCGCGAGATCGTAGCGTCGGCCGACCGTGCCGTGCGGGTCCGGTACGCGGGCCAGCATGTAGCCTTCCGCATCGCTGATCGACACCAGCCCGTTCGGGCCAACATCGAGGCCGCCGATGATGCGCTGCAGTTCGCCGCAGCGCAGCCGCGCCAGCAACCAGCGGTCACCGGCCATCGGCAGCGCCAGCGGCACCACCCAGCCACCGTCGCTGGCGCGCAGCGGCGGGCCGATGTACAGCGAACTGCCCAGGCCGCGGCGCTGCGGATCGGTCCACAGCGGCAGGTTCAGGTCACCTTTGCCGGCCGTCAGGGCGCGGCCATAGCTGTCCAGCACCACGATGCTGTGCAGCTCGGCATGCCGGCGCAGCACGCCGCCGATGGAGGCATCAAGCAGCGCCGGCGCCTGCGCGGGCACGCTGCGGAACACTTCAACGGCATCGGCGGCGATGCCGGACATCGCCCGCTCCAGGTTGCGCAGCTCCAGCGCCAGCAGGCGCTCGCTGCCCACCGCCAGTGCACGGCTCTGGCGCTGTGCGGCCTCCAGCCGGCGGTGATGGTCGTTGGCCAGCATGGTGGTCAACCCGGCCACCAGCAGAATGCCCAGCAACACCCCGCCCCAGGTAATGGCGCGCAGCGGCCGGGCCAACGCCCGTTTCAGCGCGGGCATCGGTTGGTCTTCCTTGTGCAGTCGGCTGGCTTCATGCGCGAACGAATCCTCCACATCCCCGACCTCAACGGCCGGCGGACGCCATTCTTGACGCCTGACCCGCCCCCGCATGGCCACCTCCCCGTGTCCGCGCAGGGCTCCTGAGGCCAGCATGCACCACACCGGTGACGGCGTGAAGATCGCTTCCGCGCGTTCAGCCAGATCCCGCACAGGGCGGGCGGCACTACGGGAGGGCCAGCCGGGGCGGAGCGGATTAGACTTGGGGTTTTCCGCTGCAAGAGAAGTCCATGTCCAAGCTGCGCCGTCCCACCCTGGCACTGGCCATCGTTGCCAGCCTGTCCCTGGCCGCCTGCGACCGCCCGGCCGATCCGGCTGCCGGCACCGCCGCGCCTGCCGATGCCGCACCTGCGGCCGCCAAGCCGATGCTGGGCAGCTTCGGCTTCGATGCCAGCGGCATGGACCGCAGCATCAACGCCGGCGATGATTTCTTCGGCTTCGCCAACGGCACCTGGGTGAAGAACACCGAGATCCCGGCCGACCGCTCGCGCTTCGGCAGCTTCAACGTCATCGCCGAGAAAACCCTGGCCGACACCCGCGCCATTCTCGAAGGCGCCGCCGGCAAC
This sequence comes from Stenotrophomonas sp. STK17_22, assembly GCF_051983905.1. Lineage (NCBI taxonomy): Bacteria > Pseudomonadati > Pseudomonadota > Gammaproteobacteria > Lysobacterales > Lysobacteraceae > Stenotrophomonas > Stenotrophomonas sp. STK17_22. The sequence continues at coordinate 536,770 of NZ_CP197010.1, read as the reverse complement.
ACCCAGGCCAGCGGTGACGACAAGCTGATCGGCGACTACTACGCCGCCTACATGGACGAAGCCGGCATCGAGCAGCACGGCATCGCGCCGGTGCAGCCGCAGCTGAAGGCCATCGATGCGATCGCCGACAAGGCCGGGCTGGCCCGTGCCCTGGGCGGCGACGTGCGTGCCGACGTCGACCTGCTCAATGCGACCAACTTCTACACCGACCGCCTGTTCGGCCTGTGGGTGTCGGTGGACCTGCTGCAGCCGGACCGCAACGCGCCCTACCTGGTGCAGGGCGGCCTGGGCATGCCCGACCGTGACTTCTACCTGGGCGGCGGCCGCATGGCCGAGCTGCGCAAGCAGTACCAGGCCTACATCGCACAGATGCTGCAGCTGGCCGGTGTCGCCGATCCGGCGGGCAAGGCGCAGCGCATCCTCGCGCTGGAGACGAAGATCGCGCAGGCGCACGCCACCCAGGAAGAAACCAATGATGTGACCAAGGGCGCCAATCCCTGGACCCAGGCCGACTTCAATGCCAAGGCGCCGGGCATGGACTGGAACGCCTTCCTCGACGCGGCCGCGCTGGGCAAGCAGCAGGACTTCATCGTCTGGCAGCCCAAGGCCGTGGCCGGCCTGTCCAAGCTGGTCGCCACCGAGCCGCTGGATGTCTGGAAGGATTACCTGGCCTTCCACGCGCTGGACCGCGCCGCTGCCTACCTGCCGAAGAAATTCGCTGATGCCCGCTTCGCCTTCCACGGCACCACGCTGAGCGGCACGCCGCAGCAGAGCGACCGCTGGAAGCGTGCAGTGGACGACGCCAACCATGCCATCGGCGAAGCGATCGGCAAGCGTTACGTCGAGAAGCACTTCGACGCCAAGACCAAGGAACGCGCGGACGAGATGGCGAAGAACATCATCGCCGCCTTCGCCAAGCGCATCGACGCGCTCGCGTGGATGTCGCCGCAGACCAAGGCCAGCGCCAAGGCCAAGGTGGCCGGCCTGACCGTGGGCATGGGCTACCCCGAAAAGTGGCGTGATTACACCGGCCTGGAGATCCGCCGTGATGACGCGCTGGGCAATGCGCAGCGCGCCGAACTGTTCGAGTACCAGCGCAACATCGCCAAGCTGGGCAAGGCGGTCGACCACAGCGAGTGGGCGATGCTGCCGCAGACCATCAACGCGATGAACGTGCCGCTGGAGAACCGCCTGGTGTTCCCGGCCGCGATCCTGCAGCCGCCGTTCTTCGACGGTGCTGCCGACGACGCGGTGAACTACGGCGCCATCGGCGCAGTGATCGGCCACGAGATCAGCCACGGCTTCGACAACGCCGGTGCGCTGTTCGACGAGACCGGCAAGCTGCACAACTGGTGGACCGCTGAAGACCTGAAGCAGTTCAACGCCGCTGGTGATGCGCTGGCCGCACAGTTCAGCAGCTACGAGCCGTTCCCGGGCGTGCATGTGAACGGCAAGCTGACCCTGGGCGAGAACATCGCCGACGTGGCTGGCCTGGGTACCGCCTACGATGCCTACCAGCTGTCGCTGCAGGGCAAGCCGGGGCAGACCCTGGAAGGCTTCACCCCCGACCAGCGCTTCTTCCTCGGCTTCGCCCAGGCGTGGCGCAGCAAGAGCCGCGAGCAGGCGCTGCGCAACTCGCTGCTGACCGATGTGCATGCACCGGGCCAGTTCCGCGCACTCACCGTGCGCAACATCGACGCCTGGTACCCGGCGTTCGAAGTGAAGGAAGGCCAGAAGCTGTACCTGGCCCCGGACAAGCGGGTCAAGGTGTGGTGATGTAACCGGAACGGGCGCCGAAAGGCGCCTGTTTCATTTCCCGGTAGCTGCCAACCCTGGTTGGCAAATGCCCCGCTCTGGTGGGTGCCAACCCTGGTCGGCACATGCCCCGCTCTGGTAGCTGCCAACCTTGGTTGGCAAATGCCCCGCTCTGGTGGGTGCCAACCTTGGTCGGCAAATGCCCCGCTCTGGTAGCTGCCAACCTTGGTTGGCAAATGCCCCGCTCTGGTGGGTGCCAACCTTGGTCGGCAAATGCCCCGCTCTGGTAGCTGCCAACCTTGGTTGGCAAATGCCCCGCTCTGGTGGGTGCCAACCTTGGTTGGCACGGAGCAGGAATCCACGCATGGCGTGGATCTACCTGCGGGTGGTGGCAACCATCAGCAGAGCGCTCGCAGCCAACACCGCAGCAGCCCAAAGCGTGGCGTACGGCCCGACACCATCCAGCAGCCGTCCCCCGCCCCACGCGCCAAGTGCGATACCGATGTTGAACACGCCTACATACAGGGCGGTGGCGATCTCCACGGCCTGCGGCACCGCTTTCATCATCCAGCTCATCAGGCCCACCGATACGCCGCCATAGGCCAGGCCCCATAGCAGCAGCACCGCAATGCCACCGCTCGGCGTGCCCCCCACCCACAGCAACAGCAGCGGCGTCAGCAGCAGGCCCGATGCGATCGCCAGCAACGTACCGCGCGGATGGCGTGCTGCCAGCGGCCCGGCGATGAAGTTGCCGGCGATGCCGGCCAGGCCGTAGGCAAACAGCAGTGCACCGATCCACGACGCCTCCACGCCCGAGACGGACGTCAGCAGCGGCCGCACGTAGGTGAAGGCGATGAAGTGCCCGGACACCAGCAGCACGGTCAGCCACAGCCCACGCCGCAGGTCGCGCTGGCCAAGCTGCTGTACGAACTGCCGCGGCTGCGCCGATGTACTTACAGGTAACGCGGGAACCACCCGCAGATGCAGCAGCATCACCGCCGCACTGAACAACGCCATCGCCGCAAAGGCGCTGCGCCAACCCAATGCATCCCCGATCAGCGCGCCCAACGGAACGCCCAGCACCGACGCTGCGGCCACGCCGCCGAAGATGATCGAGGTAGCCAGGCCGATGCGGTCAGCCGGCACCAGACGCGCAGCCAGACCGCCGGCGATGGCCCAGATGCCGCCCATGCAGAACCCCACCAGCACCCGTGCGGCCAACAGCCAGCCGATGCCCGGTGCCAGCGCCGACGCGAGGTTGGCGACCAGCAGGAGCGCAAGCAGCGCGCACAGGATGCGACGGCGATCGATGCCACCGGCTGCGATCACCACCAGCGGTGCGAACACTGCCGCCAGCAGGGCCGGCAGCGAGATCATGAGGCCGGCTGTGCCGGTGGACGCGCCGAGATCTTCGGCGATCGGGGTCAGCAGGCCGACCGGCAACATTTCGGTGGTGACCACCGAGAACGTGGCGAGGCCGACGGCGGAAACCGCCCACCACGGATGACGAGGCACAGGCGCGGCGTGCGCAGGCGATGAAGCGCTCACGGGACGATTCCTTCAGGGGATGTGGTCGAGGCAGACGGGCGCAGTGCACGGTGCGCGAGCACGGCGAACAGCAGCACGCCACCGCCTGCCACCAGCGCAACAGCAAAACCGCTGCGCACGCCCCCCGCATCGACACCCTGCCCGGACAGTGCCGCGCCCAGCGCCACGCCGATGTTCAATCCGGCCAGCAACCAGGTCATGCCTTCGGTCAGGCGCGATTCGGGCACGTACTGTTCGACCAGCGACATCGCCACGATCATCGTCGGCGCGAAGAACACCCCGGCCAGCAGCACGGCAACGGCCAGGGCAGGCAGGCTGCCGACCCACAGCAGCGGTAGCGTGGCCAATGCAGTGGCCGCTGCTGCGGTCAGCAACAGGCGCGGCAACGGGATCTGCAGCTTCAGTGCACCAAACAGCAGGCCCGCCGCGCAGCTGCCCAGCGCATAGGCCGACAGCACCCAACTGGCAGCCAGTGGCTGCCCGCGCTGTTCGGCGAAGGCCACGCTGGTGATGTCGACGGTACCGACAATCACACCCATCGCCAGCATCAGCAACGCCAGCAGGCGGATCTCCGCTTGCCGCAGCAGCGAGCGCGAGGGTGTTGCGCCTTCGCAGCGCTGCAGCGGTGGTTCGGTACCACGCTGCAGGAACAGTGCGGTCACTCCGATCACCAGCAGAAGGGCTGCAGCCAGCACGCCGGCCTGTGGCCATACCGCTACCGACAATCCGACTGACAACGGTGGCCCGGCGATGAAGGTGACCTCGTCGAACACCGTCTCCAGCGAGTAGGCGGTCTGCAGTTGCGGGCGCCCGCGATGGATCGCGGTCCAGCGCGCGCGCACCATCGCCGACACACTGGGCATGCAACCGGCCAGCATCGCCGCAATGAACAGCGTCCAGTCCGGCGCGGCCAGCAGCGTGCACGCAAGCAGCAACAGCAACCCGGCCGCACTGGCCGCGGTGGCCCACGGCAGCACCCTGCCCTGCCCGCGCCGGTCGACCCAGCGCGATACCTGCGGCGACAGCAACGCGTAGGTCAGCACGAAGGTGGCCGACACCGCACCGGCCAGTGCATAGCTGCCGCGCAGCTGGGACAGCAGGGTGATGATGCCGATACCGGTCATCGGTAGAGGAAGGCGTGCCAGCAGCCCGGCCAGGGCGAGGCCGGCGGTGCCGGGGGCCGCGAACAGGTCGCGATAGGGGGTGGCCATCAGGTTCTCCAGGGCAGCGACTTGCCTGGCGCACTGGGCGCCACGACAATACATACAGAGTGTATGAATAAGAGGCTACATTCATACGCACCGTATGTAAATAATCATGCACTGTGTATGTAAGGAGCTCCGGATGGTTCGTCGCACCCGCGCCGAGATGGAAGAAACCCGCGCCACCCTGCTGGCCACCGCCCGCCGGGTGTTCAGCGCGCATGGCTATGCCGCCACCTCGATGGACGACCTGACCGCCCAGGCCGGGCTGACCCGCGGCGCGCTGTACCACCACTTCGGCGACAAGAGGGGTCTGCTGGCGGCTGTCGTCGCCCAGCTCGATGCCGAGACCGACCTGCGTCTGCAGGCGATCAGCGATGGCGCGGATGATGCCTGGGACGGCTTCGTGCAGCGTTGCCGCGCCTATCTGGAGATGGCACTGGAGCCGGAGATCCAGCGCATTGTGCTGCGCGATGCGCGCGCGGTACTGGGTGGTGCCTCACCGGAATCGCAGCGCCACTGCGTGCACTCGATGCAGCACCTGATCGAACATCTGGTGGCGCAGGGCGTGGTGGCGCCGGTGGACGCGCAGGCGCTGGCGTCGCTGATCTACGGCAGCCTGGCCGAGGCCGCGTTCTGGATCGCCGAGGGCGAGGATGGCGACGCGCGCCTGCGGCAGGCGACGGCGGCGCTGGAGATGCTGTTGCGTGGGTTGAAGTCGGCCGGGTGAAGCCCATCCGCGCATGGCGTGGATCTACTGCGGAATCCGCTCTGGTAGAGGCCAACCTTGGTTGGCGCTTCTTCGGCACCGCGCGAAATGCGTGCCGACCAAGGTCGGCAGCTACCAGAACCAAGGTGTCAGTAGATCCAGCTACTGCGGAATCCGCTCTGGTAGAGGCCAACCTTGGTTGGCGCTTCTGCGGCACCGCGCGAAACGCGTGCCAACCAAGGTTGGCACCTACCTGGGAACGGTGGGCCACCCGCGCAACACCGCCACCGGCACGCCCATGCGCGTGCAGGCGCGGCTGGCCAGGCCATCGGGTAGCGCGCGGCGGAACAGCGGCGCCATGCCCTGCATCAGCTTCGCCGACGCGGCCGCCTGCGCCCGTTGGCGGCCATTGCGCTCGAGCATGCCTTCGGCCCAGTCCGGCAGCAGCGCGGCACCGGCCCCCAGAAACACTTCGCGCGACAGACCCGGCACCGGTACCGGCAGGCGCACGCCGGACAACACCTCCAGCACTTCGCGCGAGCGTTCGTCGACGCGCAGTTCCGGCTGCCGCGCGCAGAAGTACGCGGCCACTTCGGCTTCACTGCGTGGCACATCCACCGCACCCAGTGCCTCGGCCACGCAGCGGTACTCGTCGTAGTAGCGATCGGCGATGTGCGCCGGCACCTCGCGCCCGTAGCGGCGGAAGCCTTGCAGGAAGCCAAACGCCTCGGTCACGTGCACCCACGTCAGCAGCTGCGGATCGTCCGCCGCATAGGGCTCCCCCTGCGCGGTCTGGCCCCGGATCTGCGCATGGATGCGGCGTACCTTGGCCACCAGCGCCTCCACCTCGCCGCTGGGCGCATAGCTGGTGCCGGCAACGAAGGCGGTGGTGCGACGCAGGCGTCCCACCAGGTCCTGGCGGAAATTGGAGTGGTCGTAGACGCCGGCCAGCGCGCGCGGGTGCAGGGTCTGCAGCATCAGCGCACACAGGCCACCGGCCAGCATCGACGGGAATTCCGCATGCAGCCGCCAGGTGACGCTGTCCGGGCCGAACCAGCCCGGGTCTCCCAGCGGGTGGTCGTAATCGATGCCGCTCTGGCCACGCGGGAAGGCCTCCAGCACCCAGCGCCGGATAGGCGCGGTGACGGGGCGGGAAAGTCGCTGCAGCAGAGCCGGCATCACAGGTCCAGGAAAGGCGGAAGAGCGGCCGCAGGTTGCGCGGTCGGCCCCGATTCTGGGCGATCACGACGCCGACGGCGAGTCTCCGCGCTCAGCCACGGTTTCATGTGCAGCCGCAGCACGTTTCACCCTGCGACATCCTGTCGCAGGCTGCGACCATGATGTTGCAGTGCAACAACATTCACCCATTCAGACAAAACCCTTACGCCGCTAGGCATTGCGCCCATTGCACGGCTCGCTGGAAGTGCTAGAACTGAACCCGCCACACCGTCCAACGCTGATCGACGCACGTTCCACAAGGAGCCAGCCATGATTGCTTTGTTCAAGGGTTTGGGACTACTGCTTCGCGACAACGAGCTCTACAGCAGCCCGTTCGAAAAACAGGTCGCGCACTGGCGCAGCCTCAGCGAGCAGCAGATCCGCGATGAAGTGGCTGTGCTGGCCCAGGCTAAGTGCCAATGGCTGATCGCCTCGATCGTCGGCTGGCAGGCGGCCTCGCTGCTGATCCTCGGGCTGATCACCAACTACCTGTGGCGCGACGATTACCACATCACCTTCACCCGCGTGGTCGTGGTGTTCGGCTCATGGATCTCGATCCTGTTCGTGATCTGGTTCATGGCCAACATGTTCGACCGCACCGCCGGTTTCGAGCGTTGGATGAAGGCCTTCAACAGCCGCGCCCGCATCAGCTCCAAGGCCGACAGCGTCGAGAACGTGGCCGAGGCACTGGACCTGGCCGAGCACTACCCGGAAGTGCTGGACTACAAGCAGGCCGTCACCGCCAAGCGCGAGCTGCGCCATGAGGACATCCGCATCATGACCGAGATCGGGCGCATGAAGCAGCACTCAGAACTGGTCGGCCGCCTGAACCATGTGGGTGAGAACGAGCACCACCACGACCTGACACTGCAACCTGCCTACTGACCCTTCAGGGAAGCGGGGGGACCCACAATGCCACCGTGATCACTCACGGTGGCATTGTTCTATCGGGTCCTGGCTGACGCATTGGTGGAAGCCCCTGGGCAGGTCACGCATCGCCTCGGTCTTTCCCACCGCCACCGCGAACCGACGCAACGGCGGCGTGGCACACGCGGCCCCGCTGCTGCATGCAGGGTCCAGCACCACGTAGTGGCAGTGGCCACTGCTGCTGGCGATGCACTGGAACCGCGCCTCGCCATCGACCACGGTGCGTTTGCTGTACAGCGTGTCCACGCCGTTGGCATTGGTACGGGTGATCGAGGTTTCGCTGGACTTCTCGCAGCCGGCCAACGACAGCGCAGCAACGCAGGCAAACAGGAACAGGCGCATGGTGCCTCCAGGGTGCGGCTACATGCCGCGGAACAGGCTCATGAAGGGTTGGCTGACCACCAGCGTCTCCGTACGCCCACGCAGGCGCAGCACCCCGCGCCCGGTATCGTCGCGGCTGACCGCTGCCACCGCCTTCATGTTGACGATGGTCGAGCGATGGATCTGGCGGAAGTGCTGCGGATCGAGCACTTCCAGCAGCTCGCGCAACGGTGTGCGCAGCAGGCTCTCACCGGCCGCGGTCATCACGGTGGTGTACTTGTTGTCAGCACGGAAATAGGCCACGTCTTCCAGCATGATCAGCTGCGTCTCGCGGCCGTTGCTGGCGGTGATCCAGGCCAAGGGCGGGCGCTCTGCCGCCCTCTGCGACGGCCCCAGGCGCTGAAGCAGGCGTTCGAGTACGGCATCGTCCTGGCGCGTTGATGGCAGCCGCGACAGGATGCGTTCGCGCGTGGCCAGCAGGCGCTCATCGCTGACCGGCTTCAGCAGGTAGTCCATCGCACCCTGCTCGAACGCGTCGATGGCGTACTGGTCGTAGGCGGTAACGAACACCACCTGGGTGCGCGGGCTCAGTTCGGACAGCGAACGGGCCACTTCAATGCCACTGATGCCGGGCATGCGGATATCGAGGAAGGCGATGTCCGGCTGTTTCTCGGCCAGCTGTTCCAGCGCACTGGCGCCATCCTCGCACTCGGCCACCAGCTTCAGGTCCGGCCACAACCGGCCCAGCTGCTCGACCAGCGACTGCCGCAGCAGTTCCTCGTCTTCGGCAATGAGCGCCTCAAGCGGCATGGCTGCGCTCCTTGCTCGACTGCGGCAGGGTCATGGTCGCGGCCACGCCGCTGGGGAAGTTGGCGACGATCGCCACGCCGGCCTGTTCGCCGCAGGTCAGGCGCAGGCGCTCGCGCAGGTTCTTCAGGCCGATGCCGGTACCGCTGGTGCCCTGGCCGAAGCCGAGGCCATCGTCGGCCACCGTCACCGTTACATGGTCATCGAAGCCACGCGCCAGGATCCAGATCGTGCCACCGCCGGGCTTCGGTTCCAGGCCATGCTTGATCGCGTTCTCCACCAGCGTCTGCAGCGCCATCGCCGGCAGCTGCACGCCGTGCAGTTCGTTCGGTACCTGCACCTCCACCCCCAGCCGTGCGCCCATGCGGATACGCAGGATCTCCAGGTAGGCACGGGTGCGCTCCAGCTCCACGCCCAGCGTGGACAGCGATTCGTCCACCTGTGGCAACGAGCTGCGCAGGTACTGGATCAGGTGGCCCAGCATCTGGTCAGCACGTGCCGGGTCGGTGCGGGTCAGCACCTGCGCGTTGGCCAGCGTGTTGTAGAGGAAGTGCGGTTCCACCTGCGCGTGCAGCAGGTTCAACCGGGCCACCGACAGCTCCTTTTCCACCTGGGTCTGCTCGGCCGCGGCCTGCTCGTCGCGACGCTGGTCGGCAACACGGCGGCTGATCGCGCGGGTGACCGCTTCGGCGTTCTCGAAGTTGCTGCCCTCATCCAGTGCCAGCAGGTCGGCCCACCAGCCGGCATCCGGCTCAAACAACAGGGTGACGGTACTGGTGCCCTGCCCCGGCGTGACCGTCGCCAGCACGCTGTTGCGCTTGATCGCCAGCCGTGCCGGCAGGTTCCAGCGCGATGGCTGGCGGCCGTTCCAGGCATCCACGCGGCGCACGTAGGCCCGCACCTGCAGGCTGCCGGCCGAACTTTCCACGTCTTCAACGCGCGGCAGTTCAGCGATGGCCGCTTCCACCACCGAGAATGCCTGGCCGGCATCCATCGGCAGTTCCACCTGGCGGCGCTGGCGGCCGGAGAGCGTGGTCGAATCCAGCCGGCCGGCGACCAGCCAGACGCGGCGTACATGGGTAATCGCGCTGCCCAGCGCGGAAATCATCAGAAACATCGCCAGCAGGCCGAAGATCCAGCCGGGGCCATCGTTCATGCCGCTGAAGATGCCGCTCCAGACCATGCCGGCGACGAACAGCGCCGCAGCCCAGGCCAGCAGGTGACGAAGCAGGAGAGAGAGGCTGGCGAACACGGCGGCGCCTTGGAGGAAGGGGGTGAGCCGAGCATAGGGCGGCCCGCCGGGCAAACAAGCGGGTTGCGACGAAGGGCCGGAAAGCGGGGATGGAAGCCATTCTGGTAGAGCCGGCCGCTGGCCGGCTCCCCATGACCTCCACAAGCATCACAAGGTTGCCGGCCAGCGGCCGGCACTACCCGGGAGGCGCCGGGCGAACCCGGCGCATTCCCTTACTTGCGCTGGTCGGCGCTGGCGTCACGCACGGCGCGGAACGATTCGTCCTTGCTCCAGTTTGGCCAGCTGCGCGAGTTGGCCAGCTGGTTGCCCAGCGTGTACAGCACCTCCAGGTCGCGGGCGGCACCGGCGAACACCCAGTCCGGCTGCCACTCGTCGCCCTGCTGGTGGTAGCGCTTGGCGGTGTAGTCCTCGGAGGCCTTCTTGCCTGCGGCCACGCCACCGTCCACCCAGTCCTGGCCGGCCGACCAGGACAGCGCCGGCACGCCACGCTTGGCGAACGGGAAGTGATCGGAGCGGAAGAACAGGCCCGCTTCCGGCTTCGGGTCCGGCGTGTAGCGGATATCCCAGCCCTTGGCCACGTCCTTCAGCTGGTCCAGCAGCTCGAAGCGCGCGGCACCGTAGATGCCGAAATCACGCGACGGCCCGAACGGCGCCATGCCATCCATGTTGATCACCGCCACGGTCTTTTCCAGCGGATACAGCGGATGGGTGGCGTAGTACTCCGAACCCAGCAGGCCCTTTTCCTCGGCGGTGACCGCCAGGAACAGCAGCGAACGCTGCGGGCGCTTGGCCTTGGCGAAGCCACGGGCCAGTTCGATCAGCGATGCGGTGCCACTGGCGTTGTCCAGAGCGCCATTGAAGATCCGGTCGCCACGTGCGTCGGGCTCGCCCACGCCGATGTGATCCCAGTGCGCGCTGTAGACGATGGTCTCGTCCGGGTGGCTGCTGCCCTCCAGGCGTGCGGCCACGTTGTGCGAGGTGATCACTTCGGTCTTCACCGCGTACTTCGCGTCCAGGCTGGCGCCGGTCAGCGGCACCGGGGTGAAGTCGCGCTGCTGCGCCTTCTTCTTCAGCGCCTCGAAGTCCTGCCCGGCCGAGCGGAACAGCTCCACGGCCAGGTCGCGCTGGATCCAGCCTTCCAGCAGCGGGTGGCTGTCGGCCGGGTTGTCGCGCACCACGTCGAACATGGTGTTGGTGTTGGAACCGGCCACGGTGGCCCAGCCGTACGACGCCGGTGCGGTCTCGTGCACGATCAGCACGCCCAGCGCCCCCTGGCGGGCGCCTTCTTCGTACTTGTAGGTCCAACGGCCGTAGTAGGTCATGCCCTTGCCGTCGAAATCACCCTGGCCGGTCTCGAAGTCCGGGTCGTTGATCAGCACGACGGCGATCTTGCCCTTCAGGTCCACGCCCTTGAAGTCATCCCAGTTGCGCTCCGGGGCCTTCACGCCGTAGCCGAGGAACACCAGCGGGGCCTTGCTGATGTCGACGTTGCTGGCGCCGTTCATGGCAGCGCGCACGGCGATCTGCTTGCCCTGTTCCAGCGCAACGGTCTTGCCGCCCTGGTGCAGCGCCAGCTGCGGTGCGCCGACGATGTCGCCCTTGCGCAGCGGCACCGCCTGGGTCCACAGGCGCTTGCCGTCCTTGAGGTCGCCGCCCGGCTGCAGGCCGGCGTCGGCGAACTGCTTGCTGAGGAAGGCGATGGTCTTCTCTTCGCCGGCGGTGGCCGGGGAGCGGCCTTCGTAGGCGTCGGAGGCCAGTTCCTTGACGTCGGCGGAGATCCGCACGCCATCGAATTTCGGGGTGGCCGCCATCAGTGCGCTCGACACCGAAAGGGCCAGCACGCCCAGTACTACTCGTTTCATTGCTCTCTCCAGCAGGGAAATCCTTCTGGAGTGTAAGGGGTTCGGCAGGGCTGCGCCCTGCACCCGCAGAAACAACGGCAACGGCCGAAGCAACAGCAAAAGCTGGGTTCCTGAGGGTAGGCGGGGTAGGTCCGGTTGCGGGGGACGCCGTGAATCCGTCCCTGGAGGCTTGGGCGCGCCATCCATGGCGCTTACACCCCCGCAACCGGACCCACCCCGCCTTCGACAGGTTCCCGCTGCTGTTGGTGGGTGTCGACCTTGGTCGACACACCGCTGTTGGTAGGTGTCGACCTTGGTCGACACGCCGCTGTTGGTAGGTGTCGACCTTGGTCGGCACGCCGCTGTTGGTAGGTGTCGACCTTGGTCGACACACCGCTGCTGGTAGGTGTCGACCTTGGTCGACACACCGCTGCTGGTAGGTGTCGACCTTGGTCGACACACCGCTGCTGGTAGGTGTCGACCTTGGTCGACACGGACGGAAACAAGAAGGGGTCAGTTCCCTTTCCCAGCGGGAACGGTCTCTGACCCCATCGGTGTGTTGCTTGAGCCTGTTACCAGTTCGGGTCTTCGGCCGGGGCGGCAGCGGGCTTGGGCTTCGGCTTGGCCGCCGGGCGCGCGGCGGCAGCCGGTGCAGCCGAGGCCGTTGCGCCAGCAGCGGCAGCAGCCGGCTTGCTGCCCAGCTTCTGGCGCAATTCAATCTGGCCCGGACGGAAGCCGCCGCGCATGGCGTCGACGCCGTCTTCGATGGTGCCGTACGAGGTCTGTGCAGCCACGCGGTCGATGCGGATGGTGCAGCACGGGTGTTCGCTGCGGCCCAGCGAGCGACCGGTCTGCGGGTCCTTCAGTTCTTCGCCCAGGCGCACGGCCTGCCAGCGCTGGCCGGCCTGCACGGTGTCACCGCCCTGGCTCAGCACCACCTGGTCTCCGTCCACCGAAACCACCGACACCGGGAACAGCGTGGTGACGATGGCGGTGCCGATCTGGCCGGACAGCGATTCCATCATCGCCGCGGCCATGTTGCGGCCATTGACCACGCGCGGCAGGGTGCTCGGGCCGGTCGAGGCCAGCTGGTGATCGAAGCTGTCGGACATCACCACCTGGCCGGTGGTGGCGTTGATCAGGCGCAGGGTAATGCGGCCGCCACCGGAGTACGAGGTCACCTGGCGGTCGGACATGCGCAGGTTGCGCACGCTGCGCGGGTACTCGAAACGTTCGATGGTCGGGATCAGGATCAGGTCGGTCGCCAGCTGCTGGCCCACGCGTGCGGTGTCCTGCAGGCGCACGTTGCCACTGTTGATGTGATCGATCTCGGCCTGCAGTTCGTCGCCGAATTCGCGGTCCAGCACGATGAAGCGCTGGGTCTGGGTCAGCGTGTCGGACAGCCGTGCGCGGATCGCATCGGCCACTTCATCGGCATCCACGCGGCCGTCTCCGACGGCGTAGCTGCCGGCCTTGGTGCGCGGCAGGGCAACCACGATCTTCGGCTTGCCCTGCTCGTCCGGCGCGCGGTACTGGGCAATCTGTGCGCGCACGCGCACCTTCCAGTAGCTGCGCATGCTGCGATGGGTCACGTCGGAATCGAACGAACTGGCGCCACGCTTGGCATCGACGTTGACCTTCTCGTCGTAGCTTTCCCTGACGCTGGCCGAGGCCGAACCGCTCTTGGCCGATGCTTCGCCGGAGGCACTGGCCGACGCCGAGCCCTTGAAGCTCCAGCCTTCGTCGCTGGCGCGCACGCGGGCGATGGTTTCCTCGTCCAGCTGCCGCACTTCATCCTGCGACAGGATTTCATAGCCCAGCACCGCGCCCTGCGAGCCGGCGATCATCTGCTGGGTGAACGCGTCGGCGCGGATATCGCCGACGTGTTCGTCATCCACATCCACATGCAGGCCTGCACGCAGGCTCTGCATCTGACTGGCCACGCGTACGCCGTTGACCTGCGCCACCGCCGACTGCAATGCCGCCAGCACCGCCAGTTCCGGGGTGCTGCCAATGCCGTCGGCTTCGCGCGCGACCTGGGTGATGCCGCCGAAATCCGGCGTGCCACGCAGGGGCGCTGCTTCCACTGGCGCATTGCTGGCCAGTGCACTGGTTGCCTTGTCCTTGGCGGGCGCGGCGGCCGGGGTGTCCTGCTTGCCACAGGCTGCAAGCAGCGTGGCAGCCAGGCCCAGGCCGATCAAACGGTAGGTCATACGCATGGAGATTCGCCTCGGATCAGAGCGTGTCGAGCATCGAATCGGCGTTGGACGGCACCTTCACCTTGCTCTTCTTGGCGAAGGTCACGGCCGACTTGGTCGAACCGTACAGGCCCTGGATGAAGCCCGGCGATTCCTTGGCCACCCATGCACCTGCTGCCAGCTTGCGGCCGACGGTGGCCAGCTGGGTCGCGCCCAGGTTCTTCATGCCGGCGGTGAAGTTGCTGGCTTCGCCGCCCAGCTTCTGTGCTTCGGCCGCCGAGGACAGCAGCGAGACCAGGCCTTCGGCGTAGTGCTGCTTGGATTCAGCGTTCAGTTCCGGCTGTGCGGCCTGGCGCTCGTTGATCGCCGCCTGCGCAGCTTCACTGACCGACACCGACTTCTTCATCGCATCGACGCTGACCGAACCCGACGACAGCGCCTGGCGCTCGGCTTCCAGCAGCTGCACCTGCTCGGCCAGGCCGAAGGCGCGGGCAAACGAGGTCTGGGCCTGCAGCGAGTGCGACTGCGAGCTGACGAAACGACGCACCAGCGCTTCCTGCGCGGCTTCGTCCGGAGCGGCGGCGCTGGAGGCGCTGCTGCTGGAGGTGCCGGTAGCGGCGCCAGCCAGGTCCTTCAGCTTGCCCAGGCCAGCGTGGGCCGGCATCGACAGGGTGGCGGCCGCGATGGCCACGACAAGAGCGGTATTGCGGATCATGTGAGTGTCCTTTTGGGAGAGACGGCCGCGAAGCGGCACGTGGGAAATCGGTAACCCCGGGCGATGCCGAGCGAGCTCGGCACCCACCGGGGTGGCGGATCAACGAACTGCCTTGACGTTCAGTTCGTTGATCATCTGCTGGGCAGCCTTTTCAGCCGCCAGCTGCAGCGCGTTGGTACGGGCGACGGTTTCGTTCGGGCCGGTACCGGAGAACTGCACCGGGCCCACCGACGACACGGTGCGCGGGAAGCGACCGGTCACGTCCAGCACCTTGCCGGTGACCGTGACGAACACGCGGGTGTTGCCGCTGGCCGGGTCGCGGTCGCGCATGCCGACGTCGAGGGTGCCGACGGCGATGTACGGGATGTTGGCCGCACGGATGCCGTTGGCGGTATCACGCAGGGTGGCCGGGGCCAGGTCGTTGCCGGTGCTGAAGTCCTTGCGGATACGCTCGATGCTGAGCAGACCGCGCGACTCGCCTTCCACGTATTCGGCTTCAACCACTTCGTAGCCGGCGGCGCTGAAGGCGCCGGTCATCGCGGTGTTCACTTCGGCGGCGTTGGCCACCTTCCAGCTGATGTTGTCGCTGCGCTGGGTGGTGCTGCCACCGCTGGTGACCGACATCGAACCATTCTGGTTGATGCTGCCGTTGGTGCTGACCGAGTTGCCGCGGAAGCTGTCGCCTTCACGGGTGTTCTCGCTGTAGCTGCTGCTGGCGTCGACGCGACGGTATTCCTTGTCCTGGAACGACTGCACGGTGTCCTGCGAGCGCGCCATGAACAGGAAGGTCAGCAGCGAGCGCTGCGCGGCGGTGGCACCGGCCACGGCCGAGCCGGCATCCAGCTTGGTCTGCAGCAGTGTGGTGTTGATCTCGGCGCGGACGGTGACGGTGTAGGTCTTGGCCTTCTTGTCTTCAATGTCCGACAGCTGCACGGCGCTGAGCACGTAGCGGTCGATCTCGCCGATGAACTCGGAGCGACGTGCTTCGAACAGGCGCAGCTTGGCCGCACCGGTTTCGGCGATGTACGCCTCCAGTGCATTGACCTTGGCCTTGTTCAGGGCCTGGGCGCGGGTGTCGGCACTCAGGCGCAGGCCGTAGCTGGCCGAACCGGTACCGCGTGAACTGGCGGTCTGTGCAGCGACCGGGGAGGCCACCACCAGGGCGATGAGGATGAGCAGGATGGTACGCATCAACGACATGACTTGATCAACTCCTGGAGGGCTTGGGTCTGCTGCTGCAACGGGCGGCCGCCCGGCTTCTGTTCGTCCAGCCAGCCGCGCGAATCGGCGCGCTTGGCGGCGGCGCCGGCGAAGGCGTCGAAGCCGGCCAGCAGGGTTTCGTAGCTGGCCGACCACTGGTCGACCTGCCACTGCGTGACCGGCACCACCTTGGTGGCACCCTTGCGCAGCGGCTGTTCGAAATAGACCTTGCCGGAGAACGGCTCGGTCACCTTGGCGGTGAAGAACGCGCCGAACAGCATCGTCTTCATCGCCGGCGTTTCTTCGATCACGCCGTTCTTCAGCGCATCCACCTGCAGGTTGATGACGTAGTCCGGCTCGGGAATCTTCAGCTGGTAGACCTTGCCGTCGGCAAAGCGCGCCGCCATCGCACCACCGATCGCCTGGCCCGAGGCCGGCGGCAGCAGGCCGACGCCGGTATTGGACGACAGCGTCTTGGACAGCTCATGGGCCAGCGTGGCGCGCAGCGGGGCTTCCCACTTCGGGTCGGGCAGCTTGGCGCGGACCGCGTCGGACAGGGTTACGCCACCGACCTGCAGGCGACGCACGGCGGCATCGGGCAGCTTGGCCTGGGCGAGGCTGGCGGCCAGTACCTGCGACAGGCTGGTCGCAGCGTTGCCGTACAGCAGATCGGCGACGATCGCATCGATATCGTCGTTGTCGGGGCGGTAATCCTGCACATCGATGCGCTGCAGGGTGAGCGGATAGGACGCGATCACCTGGCGCTCGCGGAAATCGAAGAACAGCGCCTGCAGCGCCACTTCCACCAGCACCTTGTACTGGTCGCCGATCGGCTCGACCGAGACCAGTTCGCGGTCCAGTGCCGCGGCCAGCACTGTCGCACTGGTGGTGCCGTCGAGCATCGCCACCGGCTGGTCGATCAGTTCCAGATTGGCCGGCGGGCGACGCTTGAGCCCCTGCCCCAGGGTCTGGTTGAGCGGGATCAAGCCACGCTTTTCCAGCACGGCGTGCGCATGCGGCGTGGTCGCCTGCACGGCAGCGGCATCAGCGGTATAGGCAAAACCGGCCCAATAGGCCTGCTGTGATTTGTCTGCCGCCTGCACGGCCATCGGCCATACGGCCAGGCACAGGGCACAGGCAAGCAGGCGCGCAAAAGCGCGCGATGCGCTCTTCGTCCTTGAATACATCCAACCGCTCCTCGGTCAATACGCATGGAAAGTGGACGCTGACGCGTCCGCTGGGCGCGAAACATAACGGCTCGCGGGCCCGCCGACAAGTGCTGCCTTCGTCGAGGTCACTCCGTGGGAGGCAGGCCGGCCCGTTGCCGCAGCAGGCCCCGCTCTGCCTGGTTCTGGCTGAGTCTGGCGGCTTCCGCAAAAGCGTGACGTGCGTCCAGGTCGCGCCCCAGCGCCTGTAGTAACTCCCCGCGCACCACCTGCAGCGGCGCGTACTCGCGCAGTCGCGCGTCCACCAGCAACGGCTGCAGCTGCGCCCACGCCGCGAAGGCACCGTCACTGCGCAGCACCGCCACGACCCGGTTCAATGCAACAACCGGCGAGGGCTGCACCTGCAGCAGCTGCGTATAGAGCGCTGCGATGCGCGGCCAGTCGGTATCCTCGGGGCGGCGCGCCGCTGCATGGCACGCTGCGATACGCGCCTGCAGTACATAGGGATCATCAGCGCCACCGGCGGCCAGCGCGCGCGCCAGCACCTGCTGCCCGCGTTCAATCTGCAGCCAGTCCCAGCGCGCGCGGTTCTGCTGGTCCAGCAGTACCGGCACGCCCTGCGCATCGGTCCGTGCCGCGGCACGCGAGGCCTGCAGCTCCATCAGCGCCAGCAGGCCCAGCACCGGCGGCACCGGCAGCCGGTGCGCCAGGATGCGCGCGAGCCGCAATGCCTCCTCGCACAGCGCCGGACGCATCCAGTCATCACCGGCACTGGCCGCATAGCCTTCGTTGAACACCAGGTAGATCGCCTCCAGCACCGAAGTGAGCCGCTCGGGCATCGCGTCAGCACGCGGGACCTCGTAGGGCACCTGCTTCTGCGCCAAGGTGCGCTTGGCGCGCACGATGCGCTGGGCGATGGTCGGCTCGGGCTGCAGGAACGCGCGCGCGATCTCGACAGTGGTCAGGCCACCGAGCAGGCGCAGGGTCAATGCCACCCGTGCATCGGCCGGCAGCACCGGATGGCAGGCCACGAACATCAGCCGCAGCAGGTCGTCACCCAGATCATCTTCCAGCGCTTGACTGTCGTCGGGCGCCGGCAGCGGCGCCGGATGCAGTTCCTCGCCCCACTGCGCATGCTGCTGCGCCACCCGCTGGTGCTGGCGCAGTACATCAATGGCACGGTTGCGCGCAGTGGTCATCAGCCAGGCTCCGGGGTTGTCCGGGATGCCCTGCTCCGGCCAGCGCTCCAGCGCGGCCAGCCAGGTGTCCTGGGCCAGCTCCTCGGCGCGGCCGACATCGCCCCCGAGCAGCCGCGCCAGGCGCGCGATCAACACCGGCGACTCCATCCGCCAGAGGGTTTCCAGACGCTGCGTCAGTGCGGGCTCGAGCATGCGCCGATCACAGCACGCACGCCCGGCCCGCACAAGCGCCGCAGCTCACGCTTCAACAATCGGCTTGAAGCCGCCCCAGAACATGCGTTTGGTGTCGAACGGCATGTCCTTCGGGCCCAGCGACGCCAACCGCGGGTCCACCATCACTTTCGCGTTGATACGGTCGCGCGCCGCGCGCGAACGGAACACCACGAAGGCGACGATCACCGTTTCGCCAGGTTTGGCCTTGACCGCACGCGGAAACGACGTGCTCTTTCCCGGTTCCACATCGTCGGCCACGCATTCCATGTACTGCAGCGCGCCATGGTCCTTCCACACCGCACCGGCCTTGCGGGCAAGGCGGCGGTAGGCCGCCACCTTGTCCTGGGGGCACGGCAGCACGTAAGCATCCACGTAAGCCATGAGGATTCTCCCTGCGGCGGCCGTCAGCCCGGTTCGCCGTCCATGTGTGCGATTTCCCAGAGATGGCCATCCAGATCCTGGAAGCCGCGCTGGTACATGAAGCCCAGGTCGCGCGCCGGCTGCGGTTCGCTGCCGCCGGCGGCCAGTGCCTTGTCCACCAACTCGTCAACTGCCTTGCGACTGGGTGCCGAGAGTGCGTTGATCACTTCCGTGTGGGTGTGCGCATCGGCAATCGGCTTGTTGGTGAACTGCTGGAAAAAAGGTTGGGTCAGCAGCATCACGTAGATGCTCTCGCTGATGACCATGCCTGCCGCGTCATCGTTGGTGTAAGTTGGATTGAAGCTGTAGCCCAGCGCGGTGAAGAAGGCCTTGGATTTCTCCAGGTCCTTCACCGGAAGATTGACGAAGATCATCTGCGGTTGCGGTGCATTCATCGGTGAAGCTCCTTGTGGATGAAAAGAAGAGGGATCAGGGCTGCTTCATGCAGTTGACCATCCACGGCTTGCCGTAGCGGTCGATCAACATGCCCCAGCGGTGCGCCCAGAACGTTTCGGCGATCGGCATCTGCACCTGGCCACCGTCGGCCAGCGCGGCGAACACGCGTTCGGCTTCTTCGATGCTGTCGACGTCGACATTGATGGTGGTCGAGCCACCCTCGCCACCGCCGGGACCGTCGGCCGCCATCACGATGGCGCTACCGATTTCCAGCTGGCTGTGCGCGACGTGGTCCAGGGTTTCCGGCGGCATCTCGTTGCAGCCCGGCGAGCCATCGGAGGGCGGCATGTCGCGGTATTTCATTTCCGAGGTGACCTGGCCACCGAGTGCCTTGGCGTAGAACGCCATCGCCTCATGGGCCTGGCCGCTGAAGCCGAGGAAAGGAATCAGTTTCATGGCAATACTCCGTCGTGGGTTTCAGGGGGGTAGCGCCGGGCCATGCCCGGCGGGGGAAATGAATCGGGTCAACCTTCCAGCTGTGCACGCAGACGCTGTTCCTGCTGCTGTAATTCGGAGGTGAAGGCTTCACCGAAGTCTTCGGCGGAGATCAGCGGGCGCAGCTCCAGCGTGCCACCACTGTTGAACGGCGCGCGGCTGGCCCATTCAACGGCCTCGTCCAGCGAGCGCACGTCCCACAGCCAGAAGCCGGCGATCTGCTCGCCCGCAGGGCCAAACGGACCGGCCTCGACCTTGGGCGCGCCACTGCCGAAATGAATGCGACGTCCGCGCTGGGTGGCATGCAGGCCTTCACCGGCCAGCATGATGCCGGCGGCCACGAGTTGTTCGTTGAAGGCGCCCATTTCGGACAGTTCCTGTTCACTGGGCATGCGGCCGGCTTCGGAGTCGGCGTTGGCCTTCACGATCACCATCACTTTCATTGCGGTCTCCCGTGGGGACGCGTGGTGCGTGCCCTTCACTGGGTACAACGAACCAGGGGGCTGGGAATCGACACGTCTTTTGAAAATTATTTCTTCCGTGGAAAGCGCGCCTTCGGCGGGCGTCGGCGAACGGCGGAGCCCCTCCGTGGTGGGGTGGGCTGGTCGCTGAAAGCTGGTTTCCTGTGGGTGGGCCGGGCGGGTGGGATTGGCGGGGACGCCGTAAACCCGTCCATGGGGGCTTAGCCGCGGCATCCATGCCGCGGATACCCCGCCAACCCCACCCGCCCGGCCCCAGACAGATTCCGGTGGCCGAACCACCACGGGAAGATCAAGAAAAAAGGCAGAAGCAACAGCAACAGCGGGTGGCTGGCGACCTCGGCTTTGCGAGCGGAGCGACCCGCTTTTGCTCTTGTTGTTGATCTCCCGTGGTGGGTCAGCCGCAGAGATCTGTCCAAGGCCGGGTGGGGAGGCAGGGCAGGGGCGTGAGCCGCATGGATGCGGCGACCGAGCTTACATGGACGTACTTGCAGCGCCCCCTGCCCTGCCTCCCCACCCGGCCAAATCCAAGAACCCGAGCTTTCAGCAACCAACCCACCCCACCACGGAGGGGCTCCGCCGTTCGCCGATCGCCCGCCGCAGGCGGCTTTTCGCGCTGCAGCATGCTGGCAGGCAAACCTGCGCCATCATGGACACCTCGCCCCCGCCAGGACCGTCCCATGCAGCAGTACCTGCTTCTGATCTACATCGAGCCTGCCCTGCTGCAGGCCCTGCCCACCGAAGAATTCAACGCGCTGATGCGCGACTGCCTCGCCCACGCCGACAGACTGCAGGCGGAAGGCACGCTGCTGGCCGCGCAGAAGCTGCAGCCGGTTGACACCGCGCAGACCCTGCGCGTGCGTGATGGCCACAGCCGTGTATTGGATGGCCCGTTCGCGGAAACCCGCGAACTGCTGGCCGGCTTCAACCTGATCGTCGCCCGCGACCGCGACGAAGCCATGCGCATCGCCCGCGATTTCCCGTGGGCACGCTTCGGCAGCATCGAGGTGCGGCCGCTGGAAGACATGGACGCCGAGCGCGAACGCTGCGGCGCCCCGGCTGCGGCTATGGCAGCAGCCGTACCCTGATCTCGCGCGGACCCACGCCTTCGTTGCCGCTGTAGTCGCGCACGCTGGCGCGCACGGTGTACTCGCCCGGTGGCAATGCCGCCGGCTGCCAGCGCCCGGTTTCCATCAGGCCGTCACGCACGGTGTTGGTGGCCAGGTAGCGGAAACGGGTCACCGCGCTGCCATGCACGGTGATGCCGCTGTCCGGCGCGTAGGCCACGCGCACCGCTTCGTTCTGCGGCGGCATGCGGTTGAACACGATGTTCCAGCGTGGCTGTTCGTAGCCCTGCAGCGGCTGTCCGCCGGCATCGAGGATCTGGTAACCCACCTGGTACATGCCCAGCCGGCGCCGCGGCAGGTTGTTGTCGACCTGGTCCCAGGCCTCGACCACGATCTGCACGCCACGTCCCTGCCGCGCCACCATCACCACGCCGTCGCTGCCTGCGGTCATCGGCTGGTCGTTGTCGTCCAGCAGGGCCACATCGGTGATGCGCGGTGCGAAGTGGTCGGCGTAGTTGTGGAAGCCCAGCGCCACCGCGTTGGTTTCGAAACCGCCGGTACCCACCGCCAGATGCACGTGCGCCTGGTTGTTGATGCTGCCCAGGCGATCACCGACGTGGATGCGCATGCCACGACGCACGCGCATCCGCTCCAGCTTGCCCTGTTCGTCGTACAGCGCCTGCCAGCGCGCATCGAACGGCTGGTCGCGCGGGGTGCGGCCGACCCGCATGTGGATGTACTTGAGACGGTCCACGGCCAGGCCCTCCGCCTGCCCACCCAGGCTCCACGCCGCTACCGGGCTGCTGATCTTGCCATCGGCGATCGCCAGCACGGTCTGGCCGACATCGCCGCGCACATCGAAACCGCCGTGCAGGTGGTGGCGGCTCTCGCCCTTGAAGTTGCCGCGCACCTCGCCCAGCGTGCCGACCACTTCATGCCAGCCATCCTGGGGTGCCAATGGCCAGCGCCCACCGGTGTCCGGCAACGCTGCATCGGCAGCGGGCCCGACCAGCGCCGGTGCCGGCAGGTCACCCACCGGCAGCGGGCGCAGGCGGTGCAGGCGATAGCTGGCGGAATCGGCGACCAGCACGCTGCCATCGGCATCCATCGCCAACCCACTGGGGCGGGCCAGGCGTGGCAGGCGGCCGTTGCCCACCAGCGCGATCTGGTGGCCCTGCGGTGTTACCTGCACGATGCGGCCATCAAGGTCACCCACGTAAAGCACGCCGTCGTGCGTGGTGGCCAGCGACAGCGGCCCATTGATCACGCCGCCATCGCCCAGCAGCGTGCTGACCATGCCGTCGGCACCGACCCGACGCACCGCGTTGTTGAACAGGTCGGCCACCAGCAGCGCGCCGTGCGCATCGAAGGCCAGTGCCACCGGTGTATCGAAGCGTGCATCACCCGCCAGGCCATCGGCCAGCCCCGGGCGCTCGCCGCCAGCCAGGGTACGCACGTTGCCGTCGGTACCGATCACCCTGATGCGGTCGTTGAAGGTGTCGGCCACATAGACCTGGCCCTGCGCGTCCACCGCGATGCCCATCGGTGCATCGAAGCGCGCCTGCGCGGCAGGGCCATCGGCGTAGCCCTGTTCGCCACCGGCCAGCGTGGTCACCTGGCCATCGGTGCCGATACGGCGGATCGCGTGGTTGCCGGTGTCGGCCACATACAGGTTGCCCTGCGCGTCGGCGGCGATGCCCGAGGGCGTATTGAAACTGGCCTGCAGTGCCGGGCCATCGATACGCCCCTCGCCCTGCCCGGCCACCGTTTCAACGCGGCCATCGGGAAGGCGGCGACGGATCCGGTTGTTGTCACCGGCATCGGTGAAATAGACGCTGCCATCGGCACTGCGCAGCAACGCGTACGGATCGGCGAAACGCGCCTGCGCGGACGCGCCATCGCGGTCACCCGGGTGGCCATCGCCGGCCAGCGGCTCGATCTGCGCGGTCCACGCCAGCGGCGTTGGAACCGGGCCTGCCGGTTCAGCCGGCGTATGCAGCGGCGTCTCCCACCAGGTCGCGGCCAGTGCCACTACGGTCGCCAACGCTACGCCTGCCGCCATCCATTGCCACCGTGCCATCGTGCTGTGCTGCCTGCCTGCTGTCTGAAGAGGCACTGACAATAGACGCTGAACGCAGGATCCGCCACGGCCAAACGTACTGCCGGATACCAGAGTTCCATGCGTTGCGCTTGTTCTCCCTGGCTACAGCGGGTTCAATGCTCTTCCCACGGATGGAGATCCTCCATGCCCCGCATCTTCCCCCTCGCCGCCCTGCTGGTGGCCGCACTGGCCAGCACGCCGGCCTCCGCCTCGATCTCGGTGGCACCACAGAAGCCGTCAGTCACCGCCGATGCGATGCACCAGGCCTATGCCACGCGATGGGATGAGGCGATCCAGCAGTCACGCAGTGGCAACACGCTGGGCGCACTGATCGCGATGGAACGGCTGATGGAAGATCCGATGCTGGATGACTTCGATGCTGAACATCGCGGCCGCGCCGCGCAGGTGGCCGGCTGGACCGCGATGGTGCAGAAGAAGCCGGACCAGGCTCGCCGCTATCTGCAGCGCGCGCAGGAGGCACTGCCGGACGATGCGCAGATCCTGCTGACCCTGGTCTCGGTGGAACTGTCCGAGAACCAACCGGCGCCTGCCACCAAGCACCTGGTGCAGGCGCTGAAGCATGCCGAAGCGCCGTTGCCGGTGGACCACCACGCGATCAACTACCTGCAGTTCCGCCTGCGGGACCAGCCGCAGCAGCGCATGGAACTGCTGCAGGCACTGTTCGACAACGGCTGGAAGAGCGGCGGCCTGGAACCCACCGGACTGTGGCTGGCACTGGCCACGCTGCAGGCCGACAACGGCCGTGGCGAGGCCATCCCCGCGACCCTGGCCCGCATCTCCGCGCCCGCCGAAATCATCCGGCTGCGCAGTGACAAGCGCTTCGATCCCTATGTCGACCGCGCCAACCCGCGCTTTGATCCCGTGCAGGCTGCACAGAAGCACCTCGACGAACTGCGGGTTTCCGGCCTGCTCGACCGGGCGCTGGACGCGCGCATGGCCGAGTTCAGCAGCACGCTGCTGATGCTGGACCGCAACGAGGAAGTGCTGGCGCTGACCGATGGCATGGCCGCTGCGGCCGCCGAAGGCGAGGCGCCTTCGGCAGCGGAAGCCGAATGGGTGGCATGGCTGCTCAACAGCCGGCTTACGGCGCTGCGCCGGCTGGGTCGCAACGAGGATGCGCTGGCGGCAGCCAAGCTGGCCGCACGCATCGGTGCACTGGGCCCCGATGGTGCCGAGCACCAGTTCAACGTCGGCTTCGTGTTCAGTTCGCTGGGCCGCATGCAGGATGCCGCCACGGCAGTGAATGACATACCGGGCCTGGCCGGTTACGGCAAGGCGGCCCAGGCACTGCTGCAGTTCGTTGCCGCCCGTGAACGTGGCGATGCCAAGGCCGAACAGGCCGCGCGTGCAGCGATCCTGGCCCAGGGCGATGACGCGCGCCTGTTCCAGCGCGAAATGCTGCTGGACGAGGGCAATCTCGACGGCGCAGCTGCCGTGCTGATCGAACAGTTGCGCTCACCCGTTGAACGCGGTGAAACGCTGGCCAGCCTGCAGGACATGCGCACCTATCCGTCGCTGCCCGGTGACGTGAAGATCGATGCGGCCTGGCGTGCGCTGAAGCAGCGCGCCGACGTGCAGGCCGAGGTTGCCCGCCTGGGCCGCATCGAACGCTACGAACTGGTCAGCACCTCCACCTCGCGCTGAGCAAGCTCCCATGTAGAACCACGTGCGTGCAGCACCACCCGCCTAGCGCGCCGGCACCTCGGTACGGATGCCCATCGCCTCGCGGTAGCGTGCGTACAGGGCCATCACCTTGTCCACGTAGGCCAGGGTTTCGGCATAGGGCGGCACGCCCTTGTAGCGGGTGACCGCGCCGATGCCGGCGTTGTAGGCGGCCGCTGCCAGCGGCCGATCACCGTTGTAGCGACGCAGCAACGCGCGCATGTAGCGGGCGCCGCCATCGATCGACTGCTGCGGCGAGAACGGATCATTCACCCCGTACTCCTGCGCGGTGTCCGGCATCAACTGCATCACGCCCTGTGCGCCCTTGCTGGACACCGCCAGTGCATCGAAGTTGCTTTCGGCATGGGCGATCGCGCGCAGCCACGCGTCATCCACGCCGGTGGCCTTGGCGGCGGCCTTGAACTGTTTGGCATGCTGCGCCAGCTGCGGCTTGCCCACCTTGCCCAGGCCTTCGTGGGCAGGTTCACCCGCCGGCGTGGCCATGGTGAACTTCAGGAACACCCGCGAGCCGGGCAGGTTGCGGGTGGAGTAGACCAGCGCGCCATCCTGCTCGCGCTCGTACAGCACGCCGCTGAACACGCCCATGTTGCCCCACAGATTCGGGGTCTGGATGGCGTTGTCGTCGATTTCCTTCGGGGTGCAGCGTGAACCGGGTTCCGGCGCGGTGGCCAGGCTGACGGTGTTGCCCTGCACGCAGCGGTAGACGGTGCGCGCGGCGGCCAGCCCGGGCCACAGGCTGGGCAGCAGCAACAGCGCAAGCAGGAGAGGGCGACGGAACATGGCGGCCGGATCATCCGGCCGCGCCCGCTAATGCTGGGTGAATGGGGGTCGGCAGGGCTGCGCCCTGCACCCGTGGTAGTGCCGGCCGCTGGCCGGCAACCTCAACAGCAACGGCAACGGCCGATTTCCTGCGGGGGTCGGATCCCGTTGCTGCGCAACGGTCTCTGACCCCACTCCAGAGAGATCTCTGGATCAATCGATGGAACGCAAATGCTGGATTACTTCGCGGTCCTCCGCCGCACCCAATACCCCACGCCCAACAGCACGAACCACACCGGGCTGGCGACCAGCGCCTGGCGGGTGTCGGCCTGCAGGCTCAGCAGCACCAGCACGGCGGCGAAGAACACCAGGCAGGCCCAGCACATGGCGACGCCGCCGGGCATCTTGAAGATCGAGGCGGCGTGGCGTTCCGGGTAGCGGCGGCGGTAGGCCATGTAGGCCACCAGGATCAGCGACCAGACGAAGATGAAGAGCACGGTGGCCAGCGTCGTCACCAGGGTGAAGGCGGTCACCAGGTTCGGGATCAGGTAGATCAGCAACGTGCCGCCCAGCAGGCACAGGCACGAGAACAGCAGGCCACGGGCGGGCACTGCGGCGCGCGACAACTTCGACAACCCGCGCGGTGCGTGGCCCTCTTCGGCCAGACCGTACAGCATGCGGCTGGTGGAGAAGATGCCGCTGTTGGCCGAGGACGTGGCCGAGGTCAGCACCACGAAGTTGATCAGGCTTGCCGCGGCAGGAATGCCGGCCAGCACGAACAGCTGCACGAACGGGCTCTTGTCCGGCACCACCTGGCGCCACGGGGTGACCGCCATGATCGCGATCAGCGCCAGCACGTAGAAGATGATGATGCGCACCGGGATCGAGTTGATCGCCTTGGGCAGGTTGCGCTCGGGGTCTGCGGTTTCAGCGGCGGTGGTACCCACCAGCTCGATGCCGACGAAAGCGAACACCGCGATCTGGAAACCGGCGAAGAAGCCGACCAGGCCCATCGGGAACATGCCGCCGTCATTCCACAGGTTCGACAACGACGCGGTGTGGCCACTGGGCGAGGTGAAGCCCCACGCCACCAGCCCGGCGCCGGTGATGATCAGTGCACAGATCGCCACGATCTTGATCAGCGCGAACCAGAATTCCATCTCGCCGAACAGCTTCACCGTCACCAGGTTCAGTGCCAGCAACAGCAGCACGCAGGCCAGTGCCGGTATCCAGGCATCCAGCCCAGGGAACCAGAACTGCGCGTAGGCGGCAATCGCGATCACGTCGGCGATGGCGGTGACGATCCAGCAGAACCAGTACGTCCATCCACAGAAGAAGCCGGCCCAGGGACCGAGCAGATCGGTGGAGAAATCGATGAAGGATTTGTACTGCAGGTTGGACAGCAGCAGCTCGCCCATCGCGCGCATCACGAAGAACAGCATCGCGCCGATGATCAGGTAGACGAAGACGATGGACGGGCCGGCCAGGCTGATGGTCTTGCCCGAGCCCATGAACAGGCCGGTGCCGATGGCACCGCCGATGGCGATCAGCTGCAGGTGGCGGTTGGACAGGCTGCGGCGCAGGTGCTCGGGGGGCGTTGCGGGCTCGGTCATGGGCGTGCATTGGGGCGGGCGAAGCGTTCGACGTTAGTCCTCCCCGGCCCGGAGCGCCAGCGCTGGACGGCCCGATTGCGTCAATCATGGTCGCTTTCATCACATTGTGACCGAATACCGGATTCGTCCCATTCCGCCCGGCCCGGCGTCATGCTCAGATAGCCGCACCTGCCCAAGGATCGGCCCGACCATGTGCCCTGCCCTGCCCGCCCCGCTGGAGCTCCGGCCTTGAGTCGGCTGCGCGTGATCATTGGTGGCACCGCGCTGGCGCTGCTGGCCGCGGCCGTGCCGATCGCGGTGATGGCCTATGCCACCTGGGACCGTGCAGTCAGCGTCGAGCAGCAGCGGCTGCGCGACATCGCCGGTCGCGCGCTGCGCCGCGCCGACCAGTCCTACCAGGAAGCGCTGGCGGCACTGCAGTCGGCCGAGGTCGGCGCCCACGACGCCTGCGGGCCCGAGCATATCCGGCGCATGCAGACACTGGTGATGACCTCGCCGTCGGTCGACCAGATGGGCTACTTCGAGGGTGGCAAGCTGCGCTGTACGTCGTGGGGGCCGTTCCTGTCCGACGTCAACCAGCCCAAGGCCGACCACGTCACCAGTGATGGCGCCGGCATCGCCGTGGATGTGCGCCCCGAGGCCAGCGGACGGCGCCAGGTCCTGTCGTTCCTGTACGGCAACTACGACGTGCTGGTCGATCCGCGCCGCTTCGTCGATGTCATCGCCGACCCGAACGTGCGCCTTGCCCTGGCCAGCCCCGATGGGCGTCTCCTGGCCAGGCAGGACGGCATGGATCCGGCATTGCTGGAGACCCTGCTGCGCGCCCCCGATGAAGGCCTGGACCACCACACCCTGTATGCCACCGCCCGCAACGAAGAGTGGTTGGCGATCGCGACCATGCCGCGTACCGCGCTTGCCGCGACCTTCCGCCAGCAGGCGTGGCTGTTCGTGCCGATCGGCGTTCTGCTGGCCGCTGCCGGTGCCGGCCTGGTGATCTGGCTGTCGCGTCGCCGCCTGTCCCTGCGCGGCGAGCTGGCCACAGCGATCCGCCGCCGCGAGCTGTACCTGCACTACCAGCCGATCATCGAGCTGGATACCGGCATCTGCGTCGGCGCCGAAGCGCTGGTGCGCTGGCAGCGCCCGGATGGCACCCAGGTGCGGCCGGACCTGTTCATTCCGCTGGCCGAAGAGGCCGGCATGATCGGCGCGGTCACCGATCTGGTGATCGAGAACGTGGTGCGCGACATGCGTGAACTGCTGGTGGCCGACCGCAGCGCGCACATCGCGATCAACCTGGCCGCCGAAGATATCAGCAGCGGCCGTGCGCTGAAGATGATCTCCAAGCACATGGCCGGCAGCGGCATCCTGCCGCAGCAGATCTGGATGGAGGCCACCGAGCGCGGCTTCCTGGATCTGGACCGCGCCCGCACGATGCTGGCGCAGGCGCGTCGGGC
The DNA here is from genome assembly GCF_051983905.1 of Stenotrophomonas sp. STK17_22. Classification (NCBI taxonomy): domain Bacteria; kingdom Pseudomonadati; phylum Pseudomonadota; class Gammaproteobacteria; order Lysobacterales; family Lysobacteraceae; genus Stenotrophomonas; species Stenotrophomonas sp. STK17_22. Next base: position 508,011 of record NZ_CP197010.1, on the reverse strand, counting down.
CGGGCACAGCGTGGCCATTGACGATTTCGGCGTCGGCTTCTCCAGCCTGCAGTACCTGGAACAGCTGCCACTGGACGCGTTGAAGATCGACAAATCATTCATCGATGCGATCGACACCGAGAGCGCCACCAGCCCGGTAACCCCGCACATCATCGACATGGCCAAGGAGCTGGGCCTGTGGGTGGTGGCCGAGGGCGTGGAGACCGAGGCACAGCTGGCGTATCTGCATACCCGGAAGGTCGAGTTCGCGCAGGGTTGGCTGTTCTCGCGGCCGCTGCCGCGGGATGAGTTCGTGGTGTTCCATCACAAGCGGCAGCAGCGCTATGGCGCGGCGCGGGAGCACATGCAGAATCCGCGCAGCGTGCCGATCGAGCGTGAGGGGATCGAGTAGGACGGCCAACGGCGGAGCCCCTCGTGGTGAGTCGCGTACAGTGGATCCATCAGTTGGGGCCGGGTGGATGGGTCGCGCAGGGGGCGCTGCAAGTACGTCCATGTAAGCTCGGTCGCCGCATCCATGCGGCTCACGCCCCTGCGCAACCCATCCACCCGGCCACGGACACATTGCGGCGGCGTCCCACCACGGAATCAACAGAAGAAAGCAAAAGCAAAAGCAAACGCGGGTCGCTGCGCTCGGCAGATCCACGCCATGCGTGGATGGCGTGGACCACGGTAGTGCCGGCCGCTGGCCGGCACCTCGGTAACGTCTGGTCTGCGCCTACGCCCAGGCCTTCGGCCGTGCCAACAGCCACGCCGCGCTCACCGCCAGCAACAGCAACGGCAACCAGCCCAGCTGGCTCGGGCCGCTGACCTGCAACAGCACACCGCCTGCTACGCCACCGGCGGCAATCGCCAGGTTCCAGCCGGTCACCAGCATCGACTGCGCCAGGTCGGCAGCAGCACCGGCACGGCGTGCGAGCGCGGTCTGGAACAGGGTCGCAACCGACCCGAACGCCACGCCCCACAGGATCGTTGCCAGCAGCAGCGGTGTGGCCTGTCCTGGCCACAACAGCAGGGCCAACACCGGAAGAATGAAACCGATCACGGCCGCCCACACCAGCGTGCGCAGATGACGGTCCACGCCCCAACCGGCAATGCCGATACCAACGATGGCAGCCACGCCGAAGGCCAGCAGCAGGCGGTCCAGCCACGGGCCGGCGCCGGCCTCCACCGCCAGCGGTTCGATGTAGGTGTACAGCACGTTGTGCGCCAGCACGTACAGCACCATCACCGCCAACGCGCTGCGCACGCCGGGCATGCGCCACACCGTACCCAACGACGTGCGCTGACCGGCCGCGGCCGCCGGTAACGCCGGCAATGCCCAGCGCGCGTACGCCAGCAGGCCGACCCCCAGCACGCTCATCAACGCGAACGCCCAGCGCCAGCCGATCTGCTGGCCCAGCAACGTGCCCGCCGGTACGCCCAGCGACAGCGCCAACGGCGATCCAACCATCGCCACCGCAATTGCCCGGCCCTGCAGCGACGGCACCACCATGCGCGCCGCGTAGCCGGCCACCAGCGACCACAGCAGGCCACCACTCACACCGGCCAGGAAACGCGCGGCCAGGATCAGCGGATAGCTGCTGCTCACGGCGGTCAGCGTGTTGACCACCACGAAGCCGGCAATGGCGGCCAGCAACAAGGGGCGTCGCGGCAGGCGCTGGGTCAACGCGGTCATCGGCAGTGCGGCCATCACCGATCCCAGCGCGTACACGCTGACCAGCTGGCCCACCGCCGCATCACTCACGCCCAGGCTCTCGCCCATCGGCCGCAGTACACCGGCCGGCAGGGTTTCGGTCAGCAGGGTGATGAAGCCGCCACCTGCAAGCGCCAGCAGGCCGGCCCACGGCAGGCGTGTAGCTTCGCCGGCAGGACTCGCCGCATCAATGGCATGGCCGCTCATCGCGCAGCCTCCAGATCGGCGTAGACCGCGTCACGCAGCTCATCAACGAAGGCACCGTCCATGCCTTCGTACAGGGTGTTGGTCAGCGCCACCACGCTCAGCCCACGCGCAGGATCGACAAACCAGCTATGGCCGTAGGCACCGCCCCAGCGCCAGGTGCCTTCGCTCTGTGGCGTGCCACTGGCGGCGGCATCGCGCAGCACCGCAAAGCCCAGCCCGAAGCCCCAGCCGGCCGGTTCCGGCGGCCCCTGCTCGCCCACCTGCGGGGTGGCCATCGCCGCCACCAGCGCGGGCGGCAACAGATTCGAAGCTTGCACATCGCGCAGGGCCTCCAACACCGCCATCACCTCGTCGGCGCTGCCAATCAGTCCAGCACCGGCCGAAGGGAAACGGCTGGCATCGGTAGCACGGGCGAGGCTGTACTCGATGCCGACGGTACCCTCGAATGGAGCGACCACCTCGCCTTCCTGCAGGCGATGCGGCTGCGGCGCGTCGGTGACATAGGGCGTGGCCAGCCGTGCGGCATCGTCGATGGCAAACGCGGTATCGCGCAGGCCCAGCGGCGTGGCCAACAGGCGTGCGAACAATGCCTGCAGCGTTTCACCAGTCGCGGCTTCAGCCACGGCGCCCGCGACGTCCACGCCCAACGAGTACAACCATTGGCTGCCCGGCGCGAACAGCAGCGGCGCCTGCGCGATGCGATGCACGTTGTCGGTCAGCGTCAGCGGATTCGCATCCATGCCATCGCTGACGCCGGCCTGTGCGTACGGGCCATCCGCATCGGCTTCGAGGAAGCGGTAACCCAGCCCGCTGCTATGGCTGAGCAGTTGGCGCAGGCTGATCGGCGGCGTGCTGCCATCGGCCAGCGCCGGGCGGAAGTCCGGCAGCCAGCGCTGTACCGGCGCATCCAGGTCCAGCACGCCTTCGGCTACCAGGCGCAGGATCACCGTGGTCAACAGCGGCTTGCTGACCGATGCCAGCCGGAACAACTGGTCGCGCAGCATCGGCGTGGCCGACTCGCGATCGGCCAGCCCGGTCGCGCTGGCGTGGCGCAGCACACCGTGCTCGCGCACCAGCACTACCGTACCGACCAGGCGCTGTGGGTGGACCTGCTGCAGCAGCCGCTGCACCGACGGCAGCGTCGGCGCAGGTGCAAGGGAAGGAACAGCGTTCATCGCGGTGATCCGTGGGGAGAGGCCCGCCACGTTAGGCACCACGCCCTCGTGCAAAAAGCCGGTTGCGGCTCCGGGCATCATGGACCCTGCAGTCCGCAATCGGCATGATGGCCGGAACTGCAAGGCCGCAACGGGCTCCACACCACTTCGCACCACAGTGTTGCGATGGCGGAGCCGTCCGCTACAGCCGCGCCGACCTACCCTGCCGCTTTCATTGCCCGCACGCCCATGTCAGTCCTGGACAACCTCGCCAATCTGCAGACCTTCGTGCACGCGGCCGACACCCGCAGCTTCGTCGAGACCGGGCGCCTGCAGGGCATCTCGGCCTCGGCCGCGGGCAAATGCGTTGCCCGGCTGGAACAGGCACTGGGCGTGCGCCTGTTCCACCGCAGCACGCGCAGCATCACCCTCACCGCCGAGGGCCAGCTGTTCCTGGCACGCTGCCGGCGCATCCTCGACGAACGCGATGCCGCACGCACCGAGCTGGCGCAACCGCATGCCGCACCGAGTGGCACGCTGCGCATCAGCCTGCCGCTGGTGGGCGATCTCACCCTGCCGCTGATGGCCGAGTTCATGACCGCGTATCCGGACATCCGCCTCGACCTCGATTTCTGCGACCGCCTGGTCGATGTCATCGAGGAGGGTTTCGATGCCGTGCTGCGCGTCGGCGAGCCCAGCGACTCGCGCATGAACGCCCGACGCCTGGGCGTGTTCCCACGCCGCATCGTCGCCTCGCCGGCGTACCTGCAGCGGCGCGGCACGCCGCGCACGCCGGCCGATCTGATGCAGCACACGCTGCTGCACTATCGCTTCCCCAGCACCGGCAAGCTGGAACTGTGGCCGATCCACTGGCCCGACCATGAAACACCGCAGGAACTGCCGGTACACATGGTGGCCAATACCATCGAAGCGCGGGTGGCGCTTGCATTGCGCGATATCGGCCTGGCCTTCGTGCCGGTGCACTCGGTGCGCGATGCACTGGCCGACGGCCGGCTGCTGACCGTGCTCGACGAGCATGTGCACTCCTGCGGCATCTTCCACCTGCTGTGGCCCTCCGGCCGCCACGTGCTTCCGAAGCTGCGGGTATTCATCGACTTCGTCAGCGCGCGCCTGGAAACCGTGCCGTAGGCCGGTAGATCCGCGCTCGATGGCCGTGCCACGTAGAGTCGAGCTTGCTCGACTGCTCCTCAAAAGCAGTCGAGCAAGCTCGACTCTACAATTCGCATGCCCTGCGGGCGGTATAATCTCCCCTCATCCCTCCCAGAGGCTCGCGACCAATGCGCCATTGATGCCGCCGTCTTCGCAACAGACGGCCTGACTCTTCCCGCCCCTGCGCGCAGGGGAGAACCCGGCATCCATGGAGGTCGCATGACCCCGCATTCCCTCACGCTCGATCGCGTGTCGTATCGATTGGCCGACGGCCGCCCGCTGTTTTCCGATCTGACGTTTTCCTTCGAACCGGTCGCCACCGGCCTGGTCGGTGCCAATGGCGCTGGCAAAAGCGTGCTCGCACGCCTACTGGCCGGGCGTCTGTCGCCCGATAGTGGCCAGGTGCGTGGCAGTGGCCGCGTGTTCCTGTTGCCGACACCCGGTTATCCACCCGCCGGCACGGTCGGTGAACTGGCCGGCGTCGGCGCGGAACTGGCCGCACTGCAACGCATCGAAGCCGGCAGCGTCGATGAGGCCGACTTCACCTGCCTAGGCGAGCGCTGGGACCTGCGCGAACGCCTGCAGCAGCAATGGCGTGCGCTGCAGCTTCCCGACGACCTCGATCCCGCCCAGCCGGCCGCGCGCCTCAGTGGCGGCCAGGCCATGCAGGTGGCGCTGTCCGGCGCCTGGGCCAGCGGTGCCGACTGGCTGATCCTGGACGAACCCAGTAACCACCTCGACGCACGCCATCGCCAACAGCTGTACGAACAGTTGCAGCAGTGGCGCGGTGGCCTGCTGGTGATCAGTCATGATCGCGAACTGCTGGGCCGCATGCAGCAGATTGTCGAACTCGATGGGCGTGGCCTGCATCGCTATGGCGGCGCATGGCAGCACTACGCCGACACACGCGCCGCCGAACGTGAAGCCGCCACCGCCCAGCTTGACCATGCGCGTGCGCAGCACCGGCAACAGCAACGCAGCGCGCGCGAACAACACGAACGCCAGCAGCAACGCCAGGCACGTGGCAACCGTGATGCGAAGCAGGCCAACCAGGCCCCCATCCTGCTCGGCCGGCAGAAGCAGCGCGCCGAGGCCAGCCACGGCCGCGCGCAGCAGGTGCAGGCCGAACGCCTGCAGGCCAGTGCAGAGCAGCTGCGCGCAGCGGCGTCGGCGGTTCATGCGGCACCGGAACTGGCGCTGTTTGCCACCGATGGCGAGCGTGGCAGCGCACGCCTGCTGCAGGTACAGGATCTGGTCCTGCCACATGGCTGCAGCGCACCATTGCAGCTGGAGATCCGTCGAGGGCAGCGCATCGCCGTGGTCGGTGACAACGGCAGTGGAAAATCAACCCTGCTGCGTGTGCTGGCCGGCCAGCTGCCGGCGCGCAGCGGCATCGTGCAACGGCATGCGCCACTGGCTCTGCTCGACCAGCAGCTGCTGGGGCTGTCCGGCGAATGCAGCATCCTCGACAGCGTGCAGGCCGCCAACCCGAGTGCCGACCCCGGGGAGCTGCGCACGCGCCTGGCCCTGTTGGGTCTGGACGCACAACGCATCCAGCGCCCCGCCCGCAGCCTCAGCGATGGCGAACGGGTGAAGGGCACACTGGCCAGTGTGCTCTACGCCGATCCCGCGCCCCAACTGTTGCTGCTGGACGAGCCCGGCAATGCACTGGACCTCAGTGCATTACAGGCGCTGGAAGAACTGCTTGCGGCATGGCCGGGCGCACTGGTGATGGTCAGCCACGACCGGCACCTGCTGCAGGCGTTGCGGCCGACCCAGGTGCTGCACGTGAGCACCGAGGGCTGGCAGTGGCATGACGCCTTGTAGATCCACGCATGGCGTATCGACCCGGGGTAGTGCCGGCCGCTGGCCGGCAGCCCAGGAAACCTCAATGCACCGTCAGCGCTTCCACACCGGGAACGCCTGTGGCATCTGCTGCCACAGCAGCGGCCCCGCCCGCAGCTCCTGGTCATTGAGCAGGCACGCATCCAGCTCCGCGCGCACCGCACGCTCATCCATGTGCACACCAATCACCACCAGCTCCTGGCGGCGATCACCCCACAACGGGTGCCACAGCCGCTGCATCGCCGTGTGCGCGGCTGCATCCGGAAACTCTTCCAGCCCCGGCAACGGTGCGCTCCAGCAATCGGCCTGCTGCCGCGCCCAGCCAAGGTCGCTGTAGGGCAGCGGTGTCGGCGGCAACAACGGTGCGGTGTCTTCCAGGCCGGCACGCACGCGGTCGCGCGCGGCATACCAGAAACCCGCCGCCTGCGTCCGCGTCGCGGCGCCCACGGTGTTCAACTCGCCTACCCAATCCATGCGGTTGGCCAGCCAGAACCAGCCCTTGCTGCGGATCACGCCGGGCATGCCGGACTGCAGCGCGCGGGCGAATCGCGCGGGGTGGAACGGACGCCGCGAACGGTAGACGAAGCTGCCGATGCCGTACTCTTCGGTTTCCGGTGTGTGCTCGCCACGCAGCTCCTTCACCCAACCCGGCGCGCGTTGCGCACGCTCCATGTCGAAGCGGCCGGTATCCAGCAGCTCGGCCAACGGCACATCACCGAAGCTGGACAGCAGCAGCTTCGCATCCCGGTTCAAGCCACGCAGTACCGCCAGCGTGTCCTGCAACACTTCGTCATCCACTTGGTCGATCTTGCTGACCACGATCACGTCGGCGAACTCCACCTGCTCGCACAGCAGGTCGACCACACCGCGATCATCGTCCGGCCCGGCCTGCTGGCCGCGCTCGGCCAGGCGCAGGGTCGAACCGAAGTCGGCAAGGAACGCGCTGCCGTCGACCACCGTCACCATCGTGTCCAGCCGCGCGATATCACTCAGGCTGAAGCCGTGCTCGTCGCGCACCGCGAACGTGGCCGCCACCGGCATCGGTTCACCGATGCCCGTCGATTCGATCAACAGATAGTCATAGCGGCCGGCCTCGGCCAGGCGCTGCACTTCCTGCAGCAGGTCGTCGCGCAGGGTGCAGCAGATGCAGCCGTTGCTGAACTCCACCAGCGTCTCTTCGGTGCGGCGCAGCTCGGCGCCACCTTCGCGCACCAGCTGCGCATCGATGTTGACCTCACTCATGTCGTTGACGATGACTGCCACGCGCAGGCCCTCTCGGTTGCGCAGGATCTGGTTGAGCAGGGTGGTCTTGCCGGCCCCAAGGAAGCCGGACAGCACGGTGACCGGAAGGCGACGGTCGGCGCGGGAAACAGTGTTCATGTCGGAGCGGGTTGGCTGCGGAACGGAAATGTTACTGTATAACAGTTGCCGCGCAAGGAACCTCCCCTGATGAAGTCGCCTTCTGCCGCCCTGCTCGATGCCGGCGCGGTCGCCCTGTCCAGCCTGTGCCTGCTGCACTGCTTGGCGTTGCCCCTGCTTGCCGCCGCGCTGCCGCTGTTCGGCACCTGGGCCGAAGCGGAATGGGTCCACCTGCTGTTCGTGGCCATCGCCCTGCCACTGACCGGCTACGCGCTGTGGCGGGCCGAGCGCCGTCACCCACTGCCCGTGCTGGCCTGGGCCACCGCCGGCGCCGGGCTCGGCCTGCTGCTGGCCGGCGCGCTGGCCTTGCCCTCACATGACTGGGAAACGCCGATGACGGTCACTGGCAGCCTGCTGCTGGCCGCCACGCATATCTGGAACGCGCGGCACCGGCACGGGTAGTGCCGGCCGCCGGCCGGCAACCGCATGAGCTTCGGACGCCACGGGTAGTGCCGGCCGCTGGCCGGCAACTGCATGAGCTTCGGACGCAACCTGCAGTTGCCGGCCAGCGGCCGGCACTACCCCTGCTATTTGCCGTAGCGGCGCAGCAGCTCCACCAGCACCGCAGCCTCGTCCGCCCGCTGCTGCGGGTCATCGGCACCCACTACGTGTTCCTGCAGATGCTCGTGCAGCAACTCCATCAGCAGGCTGTGGGCGGCACCGCGCACCGCGGCGACCTGCACCAGCACGCCCGCGCAGTCCCCCGCTTCCCCCTCGGGCTTGTCCAGCGCCTGCTCCAACGCCGCCACCTGACCCGCGATACGGCGTACCCGGGTCCGCAGCTGCTTTCGATTCTTATGTACATGGGCCATGGCGGGATCATATACCCTATGGGGGTATCCACTCCAGCTCCCGCCGCCATGCACTTGGACGCCCTCGCCGCCGCCCGTCGCCACGAACACCGCTTCGACGACGGCAACCCGCTGGCTGAACGCAATACCCGCCGCGCCCTGTGGCTCACCGTCAGCATGATGTTGGTGGAGATCGTCGGCGGCTGGTGGTTCAACTCCATGGCCGTGCTCGCCGACGGCTGGCACATGAGTTCGCACGCGCTGGCGCTGGGCCTCTCGGTGTTCGCCTACCGCTGCGCGCGCCGCTACGCGCACGATCCGCGCTTTGCCTTCGGTACGTGGAAGATCGAGATCCTGGCCGGCTACACCAGCGCCATCGCACTGCTTGGCGTCGCCGCGCTGATGGCCGTGCAATCGCTGGAACGGCTGTGGGTGCCGGCACCGATCCATTACGACGAAGCCATCGCCATTGCAGCGTTGGGCCTGGGCGTGAATCTGCTCTGCGCCTGGTGGCTGCACGACAGCCCGGGCCACGCGCATCACCATCATGGGCATGGGCATGACCATCATCACGGGCACGACCACGATCACAGCCATGCGCACGGTCACGACCTCAACCTGCGCTCGGCCTACGTGCACGTGCTGGCCGACGCCGCCACCTCGGTGCTGGCCATCGTCGCCCTGCTTGGCGGCAAGCTGCTGGGCCTGACCTGGCTGGACCCGGTGATGGGCCTGGTCGGCGCCGTGCTGGTGACGGTCTGGGCGATCGGCCTGCTGCGCGATAGCGGCCGCATCCTGCTCGACGCGCAGATGGATGCACCTGTGGTGGCCGAAGTACGCGAAGTGATCGAACAGGGCCCGTGGCCGGCACGCCTGGCCGACCTACACGTCTGGCAGGTGGGTCGCGGCAAGTACGCGGTCAGCGCCAGCGTGGTCACCAGCGACGTCAGTCTGGATGCCGATACCGTGCGCAACGCGCTGGCGATTCATGAGGAGCTGGTGCACGTGACGGTGGAGATTCACCGCAGCGCCTGACCCGCATCCGGTAGTGCCGGCCGCTGGCCGGCATGGCATGCTCCGGCCGCCGCTGACCAGTAGAGCCAGGCCATGCCTGGCTGCGTTGCCCACAAGTCGAGATCCTATGTTCGTGGTCAAGCCTGCTGGAAGCAGGCTTGACCCACCTTCAGCATGGCCGGATCGAAGTCCCGGCCGCTTTTGAAGACACCCCAGGCGATCCTGGCCAGCTTTCTGGCCAGGATGTTGAAGACGGCGGTGCTGGGGTGACCGCGTTTTGACAGCTCGTCGTAGAGCGGTTGCCCCTGGCGACACCGCTTGAGCCCCATGGCGGCCATGTAGAGCATCTGGCGCAGCACTGGCGCGCCCTGTTTGGACAGCCGACGCCGTCCCGTTCTGCCGCCAGACTCGTTGGGCCGGGGATCCAGGCCCGTGCAGGCGATCCACGCGTTGGCGTTGGCCAACGGCCAGCGCGTCATGTAGTAGATCAGGTGAGCGGCGACGGCGGGGCCGATACCAGGGATGGTCAACAGGCGCTTGTAGAGCGTGCCATGCTCTCCATCGCGACCCAAGCGCTGCAGTTCGCTTTCCAGCTCGGACAGCGTCCCAGCCAGAGCGCAGAACAGATCTGACAGCTCCCCGGGGGCACTTTTGCTTACCCCGAAGGATTGCTCCAGGCGCGCGCGTGTCTTTACCAGCGTCTGCCGCTTGCGCAGCAAATCGTGCATCTGCTGCTGCTCATCGGTACGCGGTACGTATTCACGCAGGCGATCGTTCTCCTTCTTCACGTACCGGGCGATCGCTTCGGCGTCCATGGCGTCCGTCTTGCCACGCGAGCCCGTCGCCCGGCCGTAGTGCTTGATCAGACGTGGATTGATCACATAGACAACGTGGCCTGCCTGGCCAGCCATCCGAGCCAACAACTCGTAGTATCGCCCCGTCGCCTCCATGCCAATCCGGCATCGCTGGGGCAAGGTGTTGAGCCACTGGGCTATGCCGGCCCGGGTGTTGGCGATCCTGTCGCCGGCCTTGCGGTCGGCCACTGCCGGTACGAACTCCTTGGAGTCCACGTCCACGCCAATATCGAGAGAATCAGACATTTGTACGGCTCCCAGCTATCTTTAAGGGGCTGGGGTGGTACCGCACCGACGTTAGCTTGCCTACATCGACGATCCCCTTTGGGGGCCGTACGATCCTTTATCGACGTTCGTGTGCGGGATGGGGATCGCTCGACTCGTCTGTCGGCTAGTATCCGCAGATGCATGCTTGACGGTCCCTCCACCCTGGCTCCTACATACCTCGTAGGAGCCGGGAGGAACATACAAGCATGGCTCGACTCTACAACTACAGCTTCAACATCATCCGCAGCAGGTACATCAGCAGCGGCAGCGCGCTCAGCACTGCACCACCGATGCCGATCCACGGCCAGCGCTCGCCGCGCACGCGCGAAGCCACCGCCAGACCGCAGCCCACCAGCGCCGCGCCCAGCACCCCCACGCCCAATCCCGCAGCCATGCCATTGCCGCCTGCGGCCACCGCCGCCTGCGCAGCGAGGCTGCCCGCGCCCCAGCCCACCACGATCCCCAGCCAACTGGCCACGCCGCACCACGGTGCCTTGTCCTTCGCCATCCGAAAACCCCTGTGTCCTTGCCGAATTTCTGTACGGACCACGCCCGTGCACTGCCTACACTAGCCGCACCTGCCCCGTCGGGACATCCCATGCGCACGCTCCGCCTGCTGCTGCCCGGTGCCCTCCTGCTGCTCACCGCCTGCAGTGGTGATGCCGGGCTTCCTTTCAGCGCCGACCCGTTGCAGGGCTGCTTCGCCACCGGCGCGCGCAAACCGGCCGATTTCCGCATCGACAAGGAAGGCGGCCAGTACTTCGTCTCCTTCAGCCGCGGTGACCAGTGGCAGCGCGAACCCAACGCCCTGCACAAAGCCACCCGCAGCGAGATCAGCCGCTACTTCCGCGATGACGCCGAGCAGATCGACAGCGCGTTGATCCGCATGGCCGGTGGCTTCGGCATCTTCCACTTCAACAAGGGCGCGACGCTGAAGGGCAAGGCCAGTGATAGTGACTACATGGCGCTGATGCTGATCGGGGCTGGGCCCGTATACGCGGTCAAGTGCCCGTAAGACGCAATGATTCTGATGGCGGCTCAGGGCAATATGAGCACATCCTGTCTTCTTTGAGGAGCGATGCCAATGCTGCTGTTTCTGCTGCTTGCGTTAAGCGCGCCGAAGACCCAGGGTGCCTATGACGAAGTCCGGGAACTGCCCGACGGCCAGACACTGATATTGCGCACCCTGGACTGGGATCTCGGCGATGGTCGCCACGAGCGCGTTACCGTGCATTGGCTGCTGCAGGAAGACGGCAGCCTGCGCTACGACTTTGATCGGCAGCCACCGGAAACCCAGGAGGTCCACCGTCAGTCGTGCGCGCGAGTAGGCATGCAGCCGTCGCGTGGCGTCGGCGTGATTTCAGGGGAAGGAACCACACACGGCTACAGCTGCACCAGCCAGCGGTAGCGCCGAGCCCACGCTCGGCTCCGCCATGCCGGCACCCACGCGTGGCGTGGATCTAGCGCAACAGCAGCCACACGTGGCCCCGGCAACAGCTGCGGTACCATGCCCTCCCCCGAACCGCCCCGGTACCCGCCGTGCCTCATTACACCGGCCCCCTGCTGACCCGCGACAGCGCTGACACCCTGCGCCGTGCCCATGACAAGGGCGCTGCTGAATGGCAGGGCTCGCTCGACCTGGGCCTGAGCCAGGACAGCGTGGCCCTGAACGCCGACGGCTTCTACTTCCGTGGCCAGCGCTACCCGTGGCCGGGCAAGTTGAAGGACCGCACGCTGTACTACTGGGACGGCGAGGACTTCGCACCGATCTCGCGCTACAGCGGTTCGCTGATCAAACTGGTGCCCACCGAATGGGGCGCACCGACCTTCGAGATCGACGGCATCAAGATGCTGCCGACCTCCAAGCTGTCACCGTTCGAGGATGCGCGCCGCAAGGTCGAGCTGGTCGCCCCGGCCGGCAAGGTCATCCTCGATACCTGCGGCGGCCTGGGCTACTTCGCCGCCTGCGCGCTGGAGGCCGGTGTCGGCCAGATCCGCTCGTTCGAGAAGAACGCCGATGTGATGTGGCTGCGCACGCTCAACCCGTGGTCGCCGGATCCGGACTCGGCCGCCGCCGGGAGCCGTCTGCAGTTCAGCCACGGCGATGTCTCGCAGCAGATCGAGCAGGTGGCAAGCAACAGTGTCGACGCGATCCTGCACGACCCGCCGCGCTTTGGCATCGCCGGCGAGTTGTACTCGCAGGTGTTCTACGACCACCTCGCCCGCGTCATCCGCAAGGGAGGGCGCCTGTTCCACTACACCGGCGCGCCGAACAAGCTGACCAGCGGCCGCGACGTGCCGCGCGAAGTGGCCAAGCGCCTGGAAAAGGCCGGTTTCAAGGCCGAGCTGGCGCTGGACGGCGTGCTGGCCGTCAAGCGCTGAGCTTCATTCCGAGTCAACCTTCGCCAGCTTCATCACCCACTTCGGCACTTCCGGTTCACCGGCGTAGAAGTCTTTCGGCTTCTTCTCGGCCATCGCCCAGCGGTGCAGCCAGCTCGGGCCATAGCGACCGCTGTAGCCCTCGGCGCCACGCCCGTAAGCAGGATCGCGCATCGCCTCATCCAGTGAAATGAAGCGATAGCCGCGCCGCTTCGTCGCCGCCACCAGTTCGGCGAAGGTGGCTGCATTGAGTTCGTTGGCATGCATCAGCCACACCTGCGGCAGCGCGTAGCCCAGCAGCGCCTGCGACTGCTTCTCGTAGTAGTCCAGCTTGTTCAGCATGTAGGGCACATAGCCCTTGCGCAGCTGCGCCAGCATCGCCTCGCGCGCCGGGGAATCAGGCTGCTCGTTCATCACGTTGGCATAGGCGAAGGCCCACACCCACTCACCGTTGTCGACCGTCACCGGCGCCACGCGGTAGCCATGCTGCTTGAAGAACACGTCCATCTCCGCGCGTTCTTCCGGTGTGCGTCCGGCACGCAGATAGGGATGGCGCATCCACTGCGGTTTCAGTCCGCGCTCGGCCAGCAGCGGCCGCAGCACCGTTTCACCACGCAGAAAATCCTGCTGGAACGCAGGCCCCCCCCTGGCGTTCAGATCCATGTGCGAATAGGTGTGGTTGCCCAGCACATGCCCGGCGTCCAGCCAGTCGCGCAGCATCTGCACCCGCGCGGGCTGCACGTGTCCGTTGATCTCAAGCTTGTTCTCGTTGACGAAGCCGACCACCGGCACCCCCGCCTGGCGAAGCTGGGCCATCAGCGCTTCGTGCCGCGATTGCAGGTCCGGCGGAACGATCTCGTCCACCCGCGCCCACGGCAGGTCGTCGATGGTCATCGCGATCCGGCGATCCACCTCGGCGGCGTGTACCGCCAACGAACACAGCAGCAATGGCACCGCACGCAGCAACCAACGCATCAGCACATCCTTGCAGGGGTGAAGTGCTGACTCTAGCGCGATTGCGGACGCGCGGCCGGTCCCACACCCGCTATAGGCCGGGCGACTGCACCTGACGTTCGCGCACGATCGCCCGCCACAGCATGAATCCCGCAGCCATCGCCATCAGCATCAACGCGACCAGCACCAGGGCAAGATCATCGGGATTGCGCAGCAGCGGTGCATGCTCATGGGTGAGGATCTCGAACACCACCTGCTGCGCCTGTGCCAGCGGCAACCGGCCCTGCTCGCCCAGCTCCACCAGGCACGCCGCTGGGGACAGCTTGGCCACGCCAGTCCATGCCAGGTCGTACAGGTGCAATGCCCTGAGGGCCAGCGCCAGGATCGCGGCGTGCAGCGCCATCAGCCCCCAGTTGGCACGTCGCAGGCGTTCCGACAGGCGGCCCAGCCGGTAGACGCTGATCGACATCGCGCCCAGCAGCGCCAGTACCACGCCCGCCATCGGAATCCACTGCAAGGGTTGCCACGGTGCAAGCGCAGTGGACCGCGCCAGCAGTTGTTCGGCCACCTGCATGCGCGCGACAGGGTCGGGCCCACCGCATGCATCATCCACCGGCTCCAGCAGCAGTCCCACACGGTAGTGGAAGAAGCCGACTGCAAGGGCTACCGCCAGCAGCGCCACCACCTGCAGTGCCAGCAGGATCGGGCCAGGACCACAGATACGACAGAAGCGGGTAGCAGCAGAGACCATCGGTTCATCCATGACAACAAAGGACCATCCTAACCAAGCGCCCTGTGCTTGTCGGCTGGCGGATACGACAACCGGCGCGCGGTCCCGGTAGGATGTGGATGAGCATGGATGGTCGTATGTAGAGGTGTTGTGGATGGTCACGCTGTATCTGTGGGTGCGAACGCTGCTTCCGCTGCTGGCGTTCGTGATCGCCTGGATGCTGCTGTCGCGCCTGATCAAGGCCCGCGTGGCGCGCCTTCCACGGGTTCCCTTGAACCTGCCCGAGCACAGCAGCAGCCCGCGCAGGAAGGACCGGCGCATCTACGCGCGCAAGCTGCGGCGAAAGCCAGGTCTGCGTACCGCAACTCGCCCGGCCTCCGCGCCGCGCAGCTGGAACCTCGCAGCGGTGTTCGTTTCGCTCTTCACGTTGATCGCCACCGTGCTGGTCGTGCCGGATGGCGCGCGCTTCCAGGTCATGGTCGAGAGCATCACCGGCTACCCGGCTACGATTGCTGAAGTACATGTTCCCGCTGCCGGGCAGCCCCTCGTACTGCAGGCGTGGCAGCCAGCACTGGCGCAACTGTCGCGGCCGGTAACGATGCGCTACCTGATCGGACGCACCGGCGGCGAGCATGATGCGCACGCCATGCTACCGGTACAGGTGAGGCATCAGGGGGATCGCCTGCAGGTGGCTACGGCAGTGCCGGTGGATGCCGAGCTGCTGCGTGCAGAGCTTGCGCGCTTGGCGGGGCTGCCGACGGAGGCAATCACCGTCCGCC
Organism: Stenotrophomonas sp. STK17_22; assembly: GCF_051983905.1. Classification (NCBI taxonomy): domain Bacteria; kingdom Pseudomonadati; phylum Pseudomonadota; class Gammaproteobacteria; order Lysobacterales; family Lysobacteraceae; genus Stenotrophomonas; species Stenotrophomonas sp. STK17_22. The sequence continues at coordinate 492,755 of NZ_CP197010.1, read as the reverse complement.
AGCGCGAGATCTCACCCTGGCTGGAACCCGGCTGGAAGCCCCTGGTCGACCTGTAGAGTCGAGCCCATGCTCGGCTGCTGTTGCAGTAGATCCACGCCATGCATGGATGGATGCAGAGCGGAGTCGAGCATGGCTCGATTCTACAGATCACGATCCGCGCGGCAGCTTCGCGGCCCACATGTTGTCCACCAGATTGGGATAACGCCGCCCGTTCTCTTCCGCGCGCTGCCGGGCTGCCTCCTTCTGCGCAGGCGACAACGGCTGCGACGTCTGGCCCTTGGGATTGGGCTTCTTCCACGGGGGCGTCTTCGGTTCACGCATGGGCGCAGCTTACTGCTTCAGAAAGTTCAACAGCGCCAGATTGAAGTGATCCGCATGACTGGTGTTGCAGCCATGCGGCGCGCCTTCCAGGATCACCACCTCGCTGCCCGCAATCGCCTCATGGGTGCGCTGGCCGGAGCCCTCGAACGGCACGATGGCGTCACTGTCACCGTGCAGGATCAAGGTCGGCACCGTGATCTTCTTCAGGTCATCGCGGAAATCGGTAGTGGCAAACGCCTTCATGCAGCCCAGCGCCGCCACCTGGTCGGATTGATGGCACAGCGCGATCGCCGCCTGACGCGTCTCTTCGGTCACCATCAACTGGCCGTTGGCGCTGAAGAAATCGCGGGTGAAGCCATCGAAGAACGCCTCACGATCCTTCTCAAGACCGCTGCGCATTTCATCGGCCTTTTCCTGGGTGAGCGGGCCATCCGGGTTGTCATCACTGCGCAGCAGATACGGCGGCACCGCCGCTGCAAACACCACGCTGTGCAGACGGTCCTGCCCATGATTGCTCACATAGCGCGCCACCTCACCGCCGCCCATCGAGAAGCCGACCAGGCTGACGTCGTGCAGGTCACGCTCCTCGATCACCCCGGCCAGGTCCGCTGCCAGCGTGTCGTAGTCATAGCCCTCGGCCGGCTTGTCGGAACGGCCGAAGCCGCGCCGGTCGTAACTGATCACCCGATGCTGCGCATCGCGCAGGATCGACACCTGTTGTTTCCAGGCATCGGCAGACAGCGGCCAGCCGTGGATCAGAATGATCGGGCGGCCGTCACCACCGGTGTCTTCAACGTGCAGGCGGATGCGGGAAGCAGGCATGGGAGCTCCTGTGGAAGGGGAGGCTTTCAGGCTATTGGCCGGCCCCTATCGCGACCGTGACGGAATCGCCGATCGCCATGACATCGCCTGCACAGGCGACGCCGCCGGAGCCGGGCCGTCAATGCGGGCATTCACTCCGTAGAAGGGCCGTTTCATCGGAAGCCGGCTGCAGCGGCCCAAACGCCATGCGAGCCTGCATGAACCATCCCCGGGAGTTTCGCCATGCTGCTGCTTACCTTGCCCCTGCTTGCTGCCGGTCTCGCTGCCGCACCGTCGCCCGCCGATGACCTGCGCCAACAGATCCGCCAGGCCGATACCCAGCTGTTTGCTGTGGCCTTCGAGGCCTGCGATGCCGACAGGGCCGCCGCGATGACCACCGAAGACATGGAGTTCTTCCATGACAAGGACGGCAAGTCAGCCAGCAACCGCGAGGACTTCCGCCGCAGCGTGGCCAACATGTGCAGCAATGCGCGCGAGGGCGGCTGGAGCCTGCGCCGTGAGCTGGTGGAACCTTCGCTGCAGGTGTTCCCCTTGCGCGACGAGCGGGCGCTGGAAATCGGCGACCACCGCTTCCATGAACGCGGCAAGGACGGCGTGGAGCGCTGGGTGGGCCAGGCCCGCTTCATCCAGGTCTGGCGCCGCGTGGACGGGCGTTGGCTGGCCGAACGGGTGATCAGCTACGACCATCGGCCGGCGGACTGACCCCTCGGGCGCGCTTCACGGGCCGGATCTATACTGACCGGGCCCACCACGACCCATCGCTACCGTTCGATCGCCATGCCAGAGATCACCCCCAACCACCCCGACTACGGCCTCAACCAGCAGATCCGCCAGGGCGTGGCCGCACTGGACGCCCAGCATGGCCGTCCGTTCGACCAGACCAGCGAGCGCCTGGCCGCCAGCCTGACTGTACTCGCCCGCGAGCAGGGCCTGCAGCAGGTCGACCATGTGCTGGTCAGCAATGCGACGGCCCAGCATCCGGCCGGGCACAACATCTTCGTGGTGCAGGGCGACCCGACCAATCCTGCGCATCTGCGGGCAATGATGCCGACCGCTGTGGCGGCGCAGATGCCGGTGGAGCAGTCGATGCAGGCGTTGGGGTTGACGGCGCAACAGCAGGTCGAGCCGCAAGCGCAGGAAATGCAGAATCCCACTCCGCGGATGGGGTGAGCGTCAGCTCATCCGCATCATGCTCTGCTCCTGCACGGCCAGTTGAGGCTCCTGACCTACCGCAAGCGCCTGCGCCTTCTGGTCCTGCTCCAGCTGCTCCACCTTGGCGAACGATTGCTCCACGGGTGCTTGCGCGGCCGTTGCGGTCTCCATGGATGCCCGCGTATGCGCCGGGTTCGCTGGATCGCCCTCGATAAGGAAGATCCGCTGGCCTGCCCCTGCATCTGCAGTGGCCTGGCTCAGCGCCACGTAATCCACCCGCTCGATACCCTTTTCCTTCGCCAACGCGAGCAGACTCGCAGAGATACGCTCGCTTGCATCGTCGTAGACTCGGCCATGCTGCTGGTCCACCTCCGCCACCTTGCTGCGAATGGACTCCAGCAGCTCCCTGTCTTTCTGCGGAAGATGCTGCTCGCTGATCAGGCGCTGCATAAGCGTGCGCTCCGGCATCGGGTTGCGCACTTCCCTGTTCAGCTCGCTGTCCGGAAATGGCGCGCGGATGCTACGGATCGCATCCACGTTGTCCAGCGGCTTGAGGTTGCCCTCGAAGCCCTTCCGCTCCATGCCCAAGATGTTATGACGATGCAGGCCCGCGTGATTCAACGCGCCCCAGGTGAAGTCGATGCAGCTGTTGCTGGCGCCGTTGTAGTTCATCTCAAAGCCATGCTTCGCAGGGGCGTTTCCAAACGCCAGCAGCTTGTCGTACTGCTCCTTGGAGATCTCCATATCACGTCGGTAGATCGGCTTCTGATACTGATCTGCATCATTGGTGTACACCTTGCCCGGGCCACTTCGGGCGCCATGCTCTTCCGGCGCGAATCCCAGGCTGTGGCTCGTCTTTCCATCGGAGACCGTGTAGTACACATGCCCGGCCATGGACGTTCCACCGGCCCGCAACGGTGTTCCGGGTGCGGCAACGTAGATGGAAACAATATAGCGATCATCCATGACGTACTCCTACTTGGCGCGGTGTGTGTAAGCCAACTGCAGTTCAGACGGAACAGCCTCCAGCCCCGCGGCCGGTGACAGCAGGCGAAGGCGCAGGCGGTAGTGACCGGGTTTCACCTGCTCGGCCCAGGCAAAGGTCACGGTGCGATAGTGCCCGTCCGGCCCAATCAGACCGGCAGCCACCAGGGACGCGTCGTCAGCACTGTCGGGTACTACGCCGGGCACATGCCCATCCGAGCCGACAGCCACCATTTCAGAAGGTTCAAAACCATTGAACTGGCGACGGGTCAGCGGCACCGGCTCAGTACCAACCTGCTCGACACGTTCAAGCAGCACTTCAGCCGGCAGTCCCTCGCGCACGAGGCGTTCGGCAGCCTGCGCTGCCTGTGCGTCATCCTCGCCTTTCACGCGAAGGCCGATCAGCAACGTGGGGGCAGCGTTCGGGCCGGGCGGTGTCAGTTCAAAATCGACCACCATCGGTTCATGCATGGCGGTGACCGGGAACGGTCGGATGATCGGCACGACGTTCTCCTGAGCTGTGGCCGCGCGGGTTTGGGGTGCGGGGGCCGCGGCGGGTTGGCAGGCCGCCAGCAGAACCAAGCATGCAGCGCTGGCCGTCCTCAACAGGTAATTCCGAAGTGTCATCCATGGACCTCGTCTGTAGCGTCTTCTGAAAATCTACACCAGGTGCGTAAGCCACAACGTGATGCCAGCTGGATTCCAGGGCATCGGACTGCGCCGTTCAGGTGAAAATGAAGAAGGGCAGGACGCATCGCCCTGCCCTTCCCTCTCACGCTGCCGAACAGCCTTACAGCTGAATCCGCGCCACGCTCTCGTCGGCGCCCTTGTCATCCTTCTCGCCGTTCTTGATGCTCACGTACAGCACGTTGTTCTTCGCATCCAGCGCCAGACTGTTCGGGTGGGTCGGCACCGTGTAGGTGGCCACCTTCTGGTAGCTGTCACTGTTGTAGGCCGTCACCGTACCGGCTTCGCGGTTGGTCACGTACAGGCGCTTGCGCGGTGCATCCAGCAGGATGCCCAGCGGGCCGGCGTCGGTCGGGATGCTGGCCAGTTCCTTGCCAGTGCTGCGGTCGAGCACCAGCACGCGCTGGCCCGGATGCTTGCTGACCAGGCCGCTGCTCTTGGCCTGGTAGCCACGCAGGAATTCCGAGCCCTGGTCGGTCACGAACAGGCGCTTGCCGGCCGGGTCCAGCGCGATGTTCATCGGCTGCTCGGCGGCGATCTTGTGCTGTGCCACCACCTTGTTCGAATCGGTGCCCACCACCACCAGATCGGCCAGCAGGTTGCTGGTGTAGACGCGCTTGTTGGCCGCATCCAGCGCCAGGCCCGGTGCCTTGGCATTGCCCAGGCCGTCGATGGTGTTGATCACCTTCAGCGTGGTGGTATCGATCACGAACAGCACGCTGCTCACGTCCGGCTGGCTGCTGTGGCCGGTCACGTACAGGCGGTTGGCCGCGCTGTCGACCACCAGTTCGCGCAGGTCGTGGGTGTAAGCAGCCTTGCCGTCCTTGCCGGTCTTCTTCTCCATCAGCTGGATGGTGCCGACGGCCTTGTTCTGCGCGGTGTCGACCACGGTCACCGACAGGTCCACGGTGTTGCCCACGTACAGGCGGTTGTGGGCGTCATCCAGCACCACGCCGAACGCTTTGCGCTCCAGCGGGATGCGGGTTTCCACGGCCAGCGTGGCCGGGTTCAGGCGCAGCACCTGGGCCGGGCCGGCGTCATCGCCAAAACCACCGGACGAGGCCACGAACACGGCATTCTGCTTCGGGCTGTAGGCCAGCTCGTACAGGCCCTTGGCCACCGCCTGGCGCTGCACGGCGGCGGTGGCACTGGCGGCGGGTGCGTTGTCGGCGAACGCGGAGGGCACGCCAAGGCTGAGCGAAACGGCAACGGCCAGGGCGGCCGAGCGGAAGAGAGGATTACGGAACATGCGAGCGTCCTTGAATGGGCACGGGAGGGTGTCCTGGCTCGCTGGGCCGTTCTACGACGGCCCGACCTGCATCTGTCTGCGCGGGGTGGGCTGGCTGGGTAGCGGGGGAATGGTAGCAGTTCTCAATTGGCGATGCGCCAATCGGTCTCGGCCACAGTGTGAGGACGAGAAACCGCTCGTTGGCATCTCCGCTCCCCGAAGATGTACGGCCTAAAGAACTTGGCCAACTCGCCGATTGCCACAGTGGGCAATCCACGTTTCGGAGCAAAATTGGAAATCAGGACACGCGCAAAAATCTACGCTTGGCTATTGCTGGCTGCTGCAATCAGCTACGTGGCGTGGTCATCATTGACGATATATACGCCCTTGGTCTCTAGTGAAACGGGTCAGACGTCGCTGAAGGAAATACGCGACTACAGCAATGAACTGGCAGAACGAATGCAGAAGACACGCGCCGAGCACAACCTCCCCTTCATTGGCGAGCAGCAGCTTACGATTGATCACGTTACAGGCATCAATCATCTGGCGGCCGACGCAGCAAGAGCGAGGCAAAGATACTTCGACCCTGAGCACACTTACGTTTGGAAGGGCATACTCGACGACATCAGTAACTACGTCCAACATCTGGACGGATTTGGATCCTCAGACCCAAATGATTCCAAGATGCGCCTTCAGGAACTGAACTCAGCACTCCTGCAGGTCTTGACCAATCGCGACAGGGCTGTGAAGACGATGGAGGGAACCAAGCAAATCTTCAGCGTTCATATTGGCGAAGCCAAGGGCTCGCTGTATACGGACATCCTGATGACGAAGACTTTGCTGGATGCCGGCGTGAACGAACACCTTCTGCTGACGACACAATCAAGTGCACCGCCATTCGAGGATATCGTCCGCTTGCAGAATGCGGAGTGGGCAGTATTCGAGCTGCATCAACAGTTGGGCCGCGACTACGAGCAAGCCAATCGAATCCCAACTGCGATTCGCCTGCTAATCGGGCGTTGATGACACAGCTCGTACAGCCGAGCAAGCAACCGTTGGCGCGGACTATTGCTCCTTCAACCGCAGCGAATCGGCCACATCGGTCTTGGCCGCCACTTCTGTAGCGATGCTGGCGCGGCGGTGCCCCGGGTCGTTGCGATCGCCCTGCACGATGAAGATGCTCTCGGCGGCATGGCTGCTTTGGGTCGGCTGGCTGAGCAGCACGTGGTCCACGCGCGAGAGATTGTTCTGCTTGGCCAGCACCAGCAGGCTGGCGCTGATGCGCTGGCTGGCGGCATCGAACGGGCGGCCATGCGCGGCATCCAGCTCGGCCACTTTCTGGATCAGCTGCGCGAACAGGCGATGGTCCGGATGCGAGGGGTCCAGCAGCGTGCCGGCCACTTCAATCGGCGTCGGCGGCGGCTCATCGCTGGCGCGGTCGCCCTGGCGATGGTGTTCGGCCTCGCGCTCGGGCATCGCATGGTGGGTTTCGGCATTCAGATCGCTACCCGGGAACGGCGCGGCAATGCACTGGATTTCCGGCAGGTTGAACAGCACCGCGAACTCGCCCAGATTGCTGCCGCCGTCCAGCGGCGCCGGCAGCGGATGCAGGCCAGCGTAGTGCAGCGCGGCCCAGACGAAATCGCTGCAGCGGTTGATGGTGGCCGGGCGATCCACATCGAATTCGAACTCGGCCGGTTCCTCGGCGAAATCACGCAGGCAGCCGTAATGCTCCTCAGTGATTTCCAGAGTGCGGCTGTAGTACGGGTCCAGATGCTCATCGGCATCGTCGTGGCGCACCTGCGCGTACTGCGCACCCGTGGGGGCTTCACCCGGCGCCTGGCGCGGCGGTGCGAAGCCGTAGCTGTGGGCCACGTCGCCTGCCGCCACCTGCAGGTACATGTGGCCGCGCGGGGAGATGCCTCCACTCTTAAGCAGGGTGCCGGGGGCGGCCAGATAAAGCGTTGCCGTGTAGCGTGTTGCCTGCTCCATGCCTGTTCAGCCTTGATGGGTGCTGCGGTCCTGGCTGGATGATGGCATAGGTGGGATGGGAGGCAGGTGGAGGAGCCCGGGGCCCGTAGTGGAGGCATGCTGAATGTGTGAACCAGCGAACGCTGAGGCACCGGATGCAGATATGGAGCGTGACCGGCTCTGTGGAATACGCCGCAGAACCTGTCCTATAGTGCCTCGTACACCTCAAGGAACGGCCGCATGAACCTGCCACCGCCGGGCCGCTGGTTGGCCCTGGCCATCGCCTTGGCAAGCAGCACGGCCTGCAGCAAGGCCCCCTCCAAGGAACCGGAGCACCGGGAGACCCCCATGACCGACACCGCACAGTCCCACACCGTGGACGGCTACACCTATACCACCGCCCCCGTGGAAGCCACGCTGGGCCCACACCGCTACGCCTTCCCCGCCAACCTGTACGACGACCAGATGGGTCCGGCGGTGGGCGGCGGCATCGGCCTCACCCTCCTGTGGCCCGACCTGCAGGCGGCACCGCCGGGCACGCGCGCCTCGCGCAGCATGTCCGACCACCACCGCGCCATCAGCCTGTCGCTGGATTACATCGACGCCCTCCCCATCGCCGAGCTGCTGCCGCGCAAGACCAGCACCGAAGCGACCACCGAGGACGGCTCGATCAACCGTGACGACCCGCGCCGCCGGCTGGACCTGCGCAACGCCGGTACGCCGCACTTCGGGCTCACCCCGTACGTCATCGACGAAGCCCGCATGACGCGGTTTTCCGAGGCGTATGCCGCGCAGCGCGGCGCGCCGCCGGTGCGCACGCCCGAAACCGACCAGGAGTGGTACATCGCCCGCGACACACAGGGCGCGCTGGCCACCTTCATCACCTGCAATCCGCCGCAGGATGGGCGCGAGGGGCTGACCGTGCAGGGCACCACGCTGGTGGATGACCCCGATGTGCCGGTGGCCACCTGCACGCATACCTTCACCGACCCGCAGGATGGGCTATCGGTGCGCGCGATCTACCCGCGCGTGCTGCTCAAGGACTGGAAGGCCGTGGAGGACGCCACGCGCGTCCTGCTGGCCCGCTACAAGCTGCGGTAACCGACCAGGGTTCAGGAGGAACGACACATGGGTGAATTGACCCGCAAGGATCTGGAGATCCTCAGGGAATACGCAGACAGCGGAAACCGCGAGCGCTACTGGAGCTACCTGGCGCACAAGGAACATTCCGATGGCTACGGTCTGCTGGCCCTGGGCGTGGTGCGCAACGACAACCTGCCGGGCCAGGTCGCCAACGCCTACGCGCAGTCGCAGGCCCGTGACCAGCACGACCGCAACCCGGCCCTGCAGAACCGCAACCTGACCGAGCGCGAATGGGAGGCCTTCGGCCAGACCCTGCTGCACCGCGACCTGGAACGCCGCGAGCACTGGATGGAGGCCAAGCGCCCCGATCTGGCCCTGAATCTGCCCGGCCGCGATGTGCAGCAGGCGCACGATGAAGCCTTCAAGCGCCACCACCTCGACCCCAACTGCTGGACCCCGCGTGTGCTGCTGGAAGCCACCCGCAAGGAACGCGGAGAGGGCAAGGCCGAGGAAGTCTGGAAGGAGATGCTCAACAACGATGTCGGTGGTACCCAGCGCGCGGCCAACACGCTGGGCAGCGCGTACCTGGCCATGCCCTTCTGGAGCGCCACCGGCTATGTCGGCCGGCTGGGCCTGTACGAAGGCTCGCTCATGGCTGAGGCACTGCCCAGCAGCGATCCCAATGTCATCGGCTCGCGCAGTTCGTACCACATGTATTCGGAAAAGGAGCAGGCCTGGTACCTGCAGGTGCCAGGCAGCATCCCACTGCGTGAGCACAACCCGAGGATCATCGCCTCGCTGGACGACGCCCGTGCCGTGCGCCTGGAGCGCGCGGAGAAGGCCACGCACTTCCACCCCGAGGACAGTTACCGCACCCGCCTTGAAACGCCCAAGGTGGTGATGAACGAGCCGCTGGAGCGCGATGGCCGCGAAACGCAGCTGGCCGCCAACCGCCCCGACCACGCCAACGATCCGGTGTACCAGCAGATCCGCGGCCAGGTGGCCAGCCTGCAGGCCGAGCACGGCCTGGTACTGGGCAACAACCCTGATGGCGTGACCGCGCGCCTGGCGGTGCTGGCCAAAGAGAACAACCTCAGCCAGGTGGACCACGTGATGCTCGGCAAGGCCAACGGCCCTGGGGGTGCGGGGCAGAACCTGTTCCTGGTGCAGGGCGCGCTGGATGATCCGGCCCACCTGCGGGTGGCCATCTCCGCCGAACAGGCCGTGCAGGCGCCGGCCGAGCAGAGCTACCGGCAGCTGGACGCACTGGCGCAGCGTCAGACGCAGGATGTGGAAAGCGCGCAGCAGGTGCAGCGGGAGGGGATGCGGATGGCGTGAGCCTTCCGTGGGCCAGGCAGGGGGCAGCGCATGCGCCCTGCCCGGCCGACCCGGTCAGTCCGGCAGCAGTTCGATCCGCCAGGTATCCAGCAATGCCTGCACATCCTCGCCGCCTTCCGCACGCGCTTGCAGGTGCCCCAGAAGATCCTGCTGGCGCGGCTGTGCAAAGACCATGCGATACAGCGCCAGGCTGCTCTTCAGCCGATCAAAGCGATGCTTGTCCTGGCTCAGAGGAAAATGGAACACCTTTCGCTCGACCGCCACACCGCCCGGTGCCTCGCAGATCCAGTAGGGAATCAAGCCCGCCAATGGCGTGTCCTTGTGAGGCAACTCTGCATTGGTGAATAGTCCCGCCCATGGGTCACCGGCGGCCTGGTCGGCCACGAACCCTGCCAGCCGCGCAACGTTTCGGCGGACGGCCAGTCCTTTGTAGCGATGAACGCGCCCCTCCCGCTGCTCAAGATCCACCGGATTGCCAGGCAGGTTCCAGTGAACGATTGAGTGGCACCAGGAATGGAAGTCCAGCCCTTCCTGCCCCACCGAAGTGGATGCGAGCACGAAGGGACGGAAGGGCGAGTTGAATGCATGCTGCAACGCGTCCTTGCGGGCAACCACCTTGTCGTCCTCGGTGGCATTTCCGTAGCGCATCGCATACCGGCAACGCAATGACAGCGCATCGTCGCGCACGAGCTTTCCATCCAACAGCTTCACACCCTCAGGGTGAAGCTGGCTTGCGCGCACGTGGCCCGCATCACTCACGCCCTTCGCGATGGCCTGAGCATGGGTAGATTTCTCGTCCGCTGCGTTCTGCTCGTGCAGCAGATGCAGGTACTCATCAAGCAAAGCCTGCAAATTGCCTTCTGCGCAGTAGGCCACCGCCCGCCGCCAATACACCCCACCTTCCTCGTGAGTGATGATGGCGACCGCTTCGGGCATATTCAGCTGTCGGCGGAACACGTCCGCAATTTTTATGGCGGCCTGGCGAAGGTCGGCCTCATTGTCTCCCGGCAGCAGGCGCAGCAATGCACGCAAAGCGCACACACCTGGTGCCGCCAATGCGAGATCAGCCAGTACCTCGGCAATGTCGTCGGGACGTGGCCCAAGCGTCTGCAGAGAGGGCTCGTCAAAACCGCGCCCCCATACCTGTCGCCAGTAAGCCACATGACGGGAGAACCCCTGCCCTGAAACGCTGGCGCCACCGTCTTCCTCATCCTCACCCGCACCAATCGTCAGGTCCTCCGAACCCCAGCACGGGTCCACATGCGATTGGACATGCGCACGCTCAAGCAGAAGCAGCGTCAACCAGTACCAGCGCACGTCAGGCGGCCCCGAGTGCCTGGACGCTGGCAGGTCAAGCGACTCCATCCTCTCCCTGATCCGACCGGCAGCCTCACGCCTGGCATCTGCCAAGTGCAGCGAGCCACCTGCAGCGACCGACATCGCCAAGGGATCGACCATTGTGGCCAGCGCGAGGGAAGGAACCAGCAGAGTGAGCGCGTTCATGTCCTCATGCCCGCTCTTGCCGCTGTTGAAGCGCAAGCGAGCACTCAGGCTCTTGCCAGGCGCGTCGTATCCGGGCTGGAGCGCATGCCCCGCCATGGCCAATTGCTCGGCATGGTAGGAAAGAAGGCCGGCAATCGCATCAGGAACCATGTTCCAGCTTGAGAACACCAGCGTCTTGCTGAAATGGGATACCTGCGCGTACGCACCCTCTCCTGCCCAGTAAGGCATGGAAGGAGGAACCCACAACAAGCGCCAGCTGCCCTGGTCCTCCATATCCTTGGCCAGCACGTCCATTCTCGGGTTTGCCGCCACCAACGGGCTGTACCGCTGCAGCGCATCCTGATCCAGCGTCCTGTACTGCGGATGCTGGGACAACGCCCGCCCCAGAGCCGCCTTGCCCTGTCGATCCATCATGCGGCGCTTGAAGGTGTATCCGTCCTCACGCATGAAGTTCAGCAGGTAGGGACTGGAGCGCCAGAACTCCATGACATCATTCGTCCCCGCCGCTCTTGCAAGCGCATCCACGCAGGCGTAGTCCGCCAGGTCCTCCGATGTCAGCGACAACGGAAGCGGGACATCCCTCACCATCGCATCGCGGCCCCGGGTTACACCCACGCGCTCGGTCCGGCACATCACCTTCTTGAGCCGACTCTCGATTGCACCCTTGAGCACACGTGCATCATCCTGCGATGCCCCCACGCCCACCAGCGATGCACGGAATGCGGCGAGGTCAGCGCGGAGCGCGGTCACCTCTTCCGGATCATTGAACAGGAATGACGCCGTTGCCAGGAAGTCGCGGTAGTGATCCTCCTGCTCCTGCTGGGCGACGAACATCTTGTAGGGCGTGGCCGAAAGCAGGAGCACGCGAGGCTTGTTCTCATGGTCGAACAACTCCTGCGCCAGCTTTGCAGCAGAAGATGCCGGGGCAGCCTCGTCATCGGAGTCAGGATCCTGCACGGCAAGAAGCTCGCGGAAGCGCTGGAACTCATCCAGCACCACCAGATCAGGCTTCAGTGCCTTCAGGCAACAGTGCGCCAGCGTGGTGCGCAGCCAGGACGTCAGCTCGAGGGCTTCGGCGCGCTCGTCACTGTCCAGTGCACGCGTCCGCCGACCGGCGTGCCTGTCACAGACTTCGACAAGCTGTCTCAATCGCTTCTTGTCCAACGACTTGACAAACGTACGGGTGATGGCCTCATCCGGTTCATCCACGCCGTCCTCGTGCTCAAAATGCTGCCGCCAGCCATCTCCCAGACCGCCACGCAGCACCCAGGCCAAGCCGTTGGCATTGAGCCTGGATACGCCCTGCAGCATGCGATGGATGAGCACGCGCTCGCGGGCCAGTCCTCCACGGCTGGTTGTTTCAAACGAAGTACCTGGTGTGAAACTGATGAAGTTCACACCGTCGCCTTCCAGACCGCCATCGGCAAGCGCCAGCGGCAGCAGGGTCAACCGGGTAGCGCGAACCGCTTTGGTCGAACGAAGCCGAAGACGCTCCAGGTTCTGCGATGCGATGGAAGCATTGGAGCAGATGTAGATGATGTCCATGCGCTCTTTGCTGGCTGCCTTATGGGCAACCACGCGCGCGATCAGACCTTTGGCCACCTGCGTCTTGCCCAGCCCCACCTCATCGGCGACCAGGAAACGCAGTGCCGGATCGTGATCTTCGTACATGCGTCGGAACGCATAGTTCACCGTCCTACGCTGGAAGCCCTTCAGCCGCTCAAGAACGGGGGTCGGATCCGAAAGATCTGTATTCCTGTTCATTACGCAGCCTCCTTGCCAATAGCGTTTCCCACAACTTCCCAGAGGGCCAGGAAATCATCGGGCAGACAGGGCTGCCCATCGAACTGCTTGTCCTTCAACCGCTTCACCATGCGATCAATCGCTTCAAGTCGTTCAGGCTCGCGGGAATAGATCCGCAGCAGCTGTTCAAACAGCGGGTAGTTCGCCATGAGGCCACTCGCATCCCTGCTGCCGCCGCCGCTGCCTTCGGATCGATTGCGCGCTCCACAGCCTGCGGCCTGGGGATCATCCAGCAGCAGCGCGAGATAGCGCAGGAACGCCGCGCGGTTACCCAGGAGTTGTGCCACCAGCGCGTCCGCGCGGTCGTCTGGAGCGCCTTCCAGTGAAACTTCCAGCGCGAAGCGCAACGGCGGGACGGCCAGCTCCTCGGCGCGGGTACTGTTGGGCGTGACCTGGAAGCCAACCAGCGAACTCACCTCATGGCCGGCAAAGGTTCCCAGATCAACCTGACCCGCCTGTACAGCACGGGCCCGCTCGGAAACCACCGCCAACGGCCACGCGTGCAGCGTGGCACCGTCAAGCGGAAGGCCCGGGCACGAAAGCGCGAGGTTCCATCCCGAGACCGGATGGGTTTCGCAGTGCAGCGTCCAGGCGGCAGCTGCAATCTGGCGACGGATGGCCTCCAGCTGGTCCTGCAGCTGGCGACGCTCTGCGCCCTCCGCATCTTCGCCCTCACCGGGCGTGTACGTGTCCAGCAAGGGCTGGAGATGCTCGTCAAGCCACTGCCTCGGCGCGGGAATCCTGCTCACCGGACCGCTCAGCTCCGCAACCACTTCAACGTTGCTGCCGTTCTGCACAACCGCGTTGGTGTAATTGGCCGAACCGACTGCAACGTGCACCCGTTGGCCGCGCTGGAACACGGCCACCTTGGCGTGCAGGCCCTGCAGCGTATCGGCCTGTCCAGCCTCTTCGCCTTCGGAGAGCAGCGTGTCAGGCTTCAACACGTAGGCACTGTCATCGGCCAGGCAGGCGCCGGCCGGAAGCCTATCCAGCTCATCGGCGCGACTCACCAGCATGAAGTCGCCGTTGCAGTGCTCGCGCAGCGTCTGCAGCGCGCCAGCGCGTACGAAGGGAGAGACGATCAACACATCCTGGGCCTTGCCACCGCCCTCGAGCGGACTCCACGGCACTGCCCGCTTTGCAGTACCCAGCACGTGGAACGCCAGCTGGGTGAAGCCCGGAGGCTTTTCCCAGTCAGCGCGCTCGATGTCCTTCGCCAACGATACGATCATCGCCTGCCGCTCCAGGTCCGGCGACGCCCCTTCGGTATTCAGCGGCAGCCAGCGCAGGAAGTCCGCCAGCGGCTTGTTGCTGGCCTCCTTGGCCTTTCCCGGCACACCATCCAGGCGCAGGCTCACGTCCCAACAGCGGTCCCAGGTCAGATTGCGGGTCAGCACCAGCAGACGTACGACGGTGGCAGGTTCGGCGGCCGCATCGATGGCCACATAGCGCAGCGCCCAGATCTTCGGGTGGAAGGCGCCGCCGTGTGGGGCGCAGACCTCATGCACCATGCCCTCAGCCAGCACCGCCAATGCGCTGCCTGCTGGCGGTGCTTCCATCCGTCCCCGTTCGCAGAACACCGCAAGCCTGCGGCTTGCCCGGCGCAGCCCTTCCACGAGGCGCAAAGGATCTTCTTCGGCGCTGTTGTCGTGGTCGCCGAGCAAGGCGAAATGTGCAGGCAATCCCAGCAACGCGCCCAGCGACAGGCTGTACGTAGTGGCGACGCCGGCATCAAACCGGTAGCCGCTGGGGGGCTGCAAGGCCTCGGTCAGAGTACTGCGTGCAGATGGATGGATCATGCGGCCTCCAGGCCGTGCAGGAGGTCGGCAAGGTGACGGCGCGTGATGCCCCACCGGTAATTGAGGATTCCGAGGCCGGACGCACCGCTCCAGCGATCGAGGTTTTCAGGATTGAAGCGCGAGAGATTGCCTTTCAGCGAGCGCTCCCGCTCACGCACGAGACTGCGTGATTGCGGGCTGTCGGCCTGGCCGGCCTTGACCAGCGCAAGCCAGCTGCTCACGAACTCGCGGGTGCGCGGATGAATCGGACGCCCCACCCGTTCCACCTGCTCCCAGAACCGCACCATGTCCCATTCGCCCAGCTGCGAAGCCGGAACGCCGTCGATCCAGGTCTTCAGTTCCTGGCCGTACTCCTCACGACGTTCATCGTTGGAAGACGCCTCCGCCAGGGCAAGGTTGTAGACCAGCGACGCACCGTTGGCGAGACGGGAGAACTGACGCGCGTGTTCCACGAGCTCACGCAGCGGCTGCGGAGCCTGGCGGATCTGTGGATGCAGCCATGGGAACCCGGCGTCGGCACAGTCGCCCAATCGCCCCTTGTCCTGCGCCAGCCACACCAGCAGGGTCTGCGGGTGATGAACCTTCCATTGCTCGCGGATGAACTCCGCCTCGTCCGCGGTCAGGGACAGCGATCCCTCTTCCAGTGCGGCCACCGGTACGAGCTTCTCCAGTGAGGGATGCCAGGTCTGTGCAATCAGCTCAGCGTCCTCCATCCCGTCGTCGCGTTGCTGCTTCCAGCTGCGCTCCCTGCGAATCTGCTCGATGGCCGAGAAGTAGTCCTGCTGGGAGCCCGATCGCGCGAAGATGCCCCAGGAGCGCATGCCCGCCCAGTAGACGGAGCTGGCAAGGCGCTTGAGCGTGTGGCCGGAATCACGACCGAACGCCCCGTCCTCCGCCGCCAGGCAATCATTTAGCTTCAGCTCATCCTGCCGCGCACGCTCTGCATAATCCCTGGGGCGTACCGAAGAAGCCTCCAGGCCCATGAACATCCTCGGCAGCAGAAGCATGTATCGCAGCCGCGTCTGGATGACGGAGGTGCCGGGGAACAGCTGGTCGGACAACGCATCGCGGATACCGCCAAATCCGAGCTCGTCGCGGGTGCCGGGCTGGTCCAGAAGAGCCAGCAGCGTAGCGCTGCGTGCCTGTGCCGCAGCGTCATGGTCGAGCCATGTCAGGCTGGAAGGCATCTCAAATCCTCCCGCAGGCGCGTGCGCGCGTGGATGCGCGGCGCGATACATGGCGCGTGCATTGGGTCTGCTGGTTCATCACTTTCCCCTGTTCCTGTTTCTGGTGTGGGTGACGCTTGTATCTGTGCTGCTCGATTGCTCTTGCATGTGCCGGCCAGCCATTCTTCCGATCAATGCGTCACTGGCTGTCGCGCCCTCAAAGAGGATGGACCAGCAGGACGCACCATGGGCAGGGATGCCCCCGCCATTCATACGGAGGCAAGCCGCCCATGTGGGGACGTACACAACGTTGGACCTATCACTGCCCAGCCTGCGGTTGGCTTCGTATCACCCCGCCAGCGGGGGATGTGCGTCTGCCGGGGCTGACGCACTTCTCCCATTGCCCGCAGTGCAGGTCACCCGCCGTCTCTGGCCGCCCCACCCGCACCCTCGACCACCTTTGGAATGGTCTGCCTGAGGCCTGGCGGAAGGCAGGCCCCAAGCCATAGCGACATTCAGGCAAAGACAGGTCATGCCAGGCCACACCCGCATCAAGCGGGCGTGAGCACCCGTCTTGCTGCATCGAGGAAAGCGGCATTGATCTGGTCCGCATCGACAAGAAGTCTGGACAGGGCGTCGAGGTTCATCGCCGCGTTGATGGTCTCCACGTTCTGGGTTGCCGAACGCATGGTTGCCGCATCCTGGACATCTCCCTGCATCAGGTCCAATGCAAGCGCACGCGCGGCCGAGCGGCAGGCCTTCGCCGTCGCGATGGATTCGGTGATGGCACTGCGATAAAGCTCGAACACCTCGTTGATCCGATCCTCGACATGCTCCATCGGCAGACGACCCTTGGGACGTTCACGCAGGAAGTCCTGCATGGATTTTCCACGGAATTCGTACTCCTTGCCGTACTTTGAGGAGTAAACACTGATGCCCTCAACCGTGATTCCATTCAGCTCGATTTCGTCCTCGATCTGCCCCAGGATCTCTTCAATCTGATCAGCTGATCGCAGATCGGCCTTGTTCAGAACCACGTAGACAGGGCGTCCCTCGAAACCAATCTCCTTCAGGAATTCGATATCCGAATCCGGAGTCGTACCGTTGGCGTCAATTCCGATGACCCAGAAGAGCACATCCGACTTCCGCGAGTGAGACACGGCTACCGCGCGATCGCTCTGACTGAAACTACCCTCGGTACCCGGGTTGTAGCCGGGGGTATCCATCAGACAGATGTTGCCGGTGCGCTCGGTGTCCATGCTGGTACCGACGCTTACCAAGGGCATGATCCGCTTGAGGTCAAAGCTGAACTTCTCGACAAACGCACGGGACATTTCCTGGTAGAACCCGGCATCCAGATCAATGCAGCCGCCATTGAACGAATACGCCTGGATCTGCGTCTGCTGCGCGGGATACACGTAGCTGGGGATGACGGTTGCCGGCGTGACGCTGGAGAGCAGCTTGAAATCCTTGCCGAGGAAGCTATTGATGAAGGCCGACTTTCCGCTGCTGAAGCCACCGACCACCCCCACGACCGTGCGGCGGAAGATGTCCGGATTGGCCGCCATCAGGTGCAGCTCCTGCTGGATGGACTGCAACAGCCTCAGCGCCTTCGCTTCGTCAGCGAGGGACGCCTCGGCACTAGCAAAGCGCATGTAGTCATCATCGAGCAGCTTCTGGAAGGCTTCGATTCCCTCATTTCGCGGCGGCGGCACAGCAAGCAGGCGCGAAACGAGCGCAAAGCGGATCTGCGTTGCGGCATGTTCGGCCTGCAGAAGATCCAGGTCGCCACCCAACTGACGGCTCTGCTCCTGCTCGCTTTCAAGCGCAGCCTGGGTTGCAGCATGCTGCATGGACTGCACCTTAAGGCGGTCCTGGGCATCCACCAGGCTCGTCGTCAGTTGCGCCCGGGCCATCTTCTCGGCGCCGTAGCGCTGGCTCAGGTCCAGTTCGCGCCTGCCCGCTTCCTGAAGCTCCTTCTGCAGCTCCTGCGAGACCTGCCTCTGGGCATCGAGTTCGCCAGCCAGTGCCTGCTCGCGGGTCTGCGCATCGTCACGCTCGCGACTACGGGTGGTCTCACTCTCGGCCAGGGCCTCGGACACACTCTTCAGCTCAGTTCCCCGCTCCGCCAGAGCCTCCGATGCGCGTTCAAGTTCGGTCTCGCGCTCTGCCAGAGCCCCGGATGCGTGTTTCAGTTCAGCTTCCCGCTCTGCCAAGGCAAGCGCGCGTTGCTCCGCCGTGATGTTGAGCCGTCGATGGTCCTCCACGATGGAGATCCAACGCTGGCTGGCTGCATCCATCTGCTCCTGGATGGCGGTCACGTGGGGCCGACGGCCCCACGGCTTCCACCCGGCGAGGTAGGTAAGGTGCTGCGCGCTGGTGCCTTCGAACAACGGCCTGCCATTGTCACCACTCACTGCATTGCCTCCAGCTCCGCATCCATCATGGTCAGTGTCGCCCGCGTCTTTTCAGCGTCTTCCATCAGCGCCTGCAGTGCATCGAACTGAGCTTGAATGTGCCCAATGAAGTCATCTGCAACAGACTTTGGAATTGCCCTCTTTACTGTCTCAACATACTCGTAGACCGCAGCCTCAGCCGTTTCTCGCAGTGTCTCAATGGCGTGCTGCGCCTGCTCGAGGAACGTATCGGCCTCGCTACCCTTCAGCTTCATGGTGGATGCCTTCAGCACCGGTGCCCGAAGCGAAACCGGAGGAAACTCCACGCCATTGACGATGCTCTTCAGCGATGAATAAACCGCCTCGATGTCCAGCTCATCGTCCAACTGCCGTCGCGCCGTCTGGAGCAGTTCTGCAAACAGCCGCTTGCCAAATTTGGCCTGCAACTCAGTCGCTCTGCTGTCAAGATCTGTTCGCAGCCCACTAGCAAATGCCGATACGGCGGACTTCACAGCAGCAGGCAGGACGGTGCGGTTGTTCTCCTCATACTCCCGGTAGCCGCCATCCCAGAGTTTTCTTGCCACCCAATTGAAGGCGCCAGGAGACTCAGTGCGGCGGGTGGTTTTCTCGGTACCTACCGTCCTGCTCACCCCCGAATCGGCAGCGTCGTAGGCGCCATCGATGACCTCCTTCATGGCCTTCCTGAGGCCATTCACGAAACCAGTCTTGATACCCATGAGCTCATCATCCAGAGCCACCGTAAGGTTGAATTTGCGACGTTCCAGCCCTCGCTTGTTCTTCTTCAGCTCCGTCAGCCCGGCCTCACCAATCTCCCCTCTGCGCAAAGACAACTGTCTGCGCAGCTCACGCAGCAGCTCGACCTGCTTCCGCTCCTTGGCATCCAGCAGGTCCTGGCGCCGAGCGGCCAGCACGCGCGCTTTCGCTAAACGGGTCTGTTCCACCACCTCATGCAGACCGGCCATGTTGGCCAACTGATCGAGATTGGTGCGTGACAGCCCTGGATTGTCATCCCTGAAGTAGTCCGGGTAGGTTTCCTTGAGGTTCTGCCATGCCGTCAGGCGGCCACCTTGCCAATCCGCCACGCTGTCGAACTCGACGGACATCGAATGGCACATGCCGGAACTGTGGATGATCGCATCCTCACCCTTGTCCACCAGGCTCTGGAATACATCGCCAACCTCGGGGTTGGAGAGCTTCAGCTTATCCAGCACCTTGCCCGCATGGCCCGCAAGCTCCCGCCGCAGACCGGTCAGCGAAGCATGCAGCTGTGCCTGCATTTCCGAACCATGCAGCGTGTTGTCCACCTGGCTGGCAACCAGCACCAGTTCGCGGATGCCCTCGGCAGCGGTGATCCGCGCCATCACGTCCAGATCTTCCTGACTCATGAACTGCGCTGCCGGGCTGACGACAAACACCACATCGCAGCACTTCAAGAGATCATGGGTGCGTGCCTCGCGCGATGCAACCGGGTCATTCAGCCCCGGCGTATCGATGATGCGCAGCCCGCGCAGCGCCTCCACCGGCATCTCGATGTCGACGCTCTTGGTTACAGGCATGTAGCGACCTTCCGCGGCAACGTAGTCCGCCAGCAGCGCCGCCAGGCCCTGTACGTCGTCAGCCTCCAGCGGCTTGTCCTCCTTCAGGCGGGCCAACGAAAGGCCGGATGCTGTGATCTTCTCCCACTGCTCGTGCGAGGCCTGCAAGGACGGCTGCTGGGTGGCCAGTGCCCGTCGGGCACCCCGCTCGGCCAGCTCCCTGCGGCGCTCAGGGTCCAGGCCCGCACGCCCTTCCGTGCGTCGCAGCTCTTCGATCAGCGACTTCTCAAGCAGGTCGCTGTACGCAGCAGCGGCCTGCTCGATGTTGGCAAGATCCGCCTCGGAGTAGAAGCGCGCGGTCGCCTTGAACCGGTCGCCGTAGGTCAGCGTGGTCAGTGCTGCGGTCATCGGCGTCGCCGCCTGCGGCAGTACTGACTCCCCGTTGAAAACCAGCGCGTTGAGCAGCGTCGATTTGCCGGCCTTGACCCGGCCGACAATGCCAATGTCCATCAGGCGATTTTCGTCGTCCAGTCGCAACAACGCTTCCTTCAGGCTATCGATCGTGTCGATCTCCCACTGCGACGAAGCCCCGACGGCGCCATTGAGAATGTCGGCGTGTGCTGCAAGCCACGTGATCAACTTCTGCTGACGGTCCAGGATCACTTCAGCACTCATCGGGCGGACTCCAGCGCGACGACTTCGTTCGCAACGGAGGTCAGACCAGCTTCCGCTGCGTCAAGTGCTTTCACGCGTGCCGCGCGGGCAGGACTGCTCTGCTCGGCCACAACACTTTCCAGCAGCTGCCGTTTTTCCTCGATGGCCGTCTTGAACTCATGCACGGCCTGCTCGATCAGGCCATCAACCTGTGCCTGCAGCAGCTCGGGCAGCTTGGTCCGGAACTCGCGCTGCACCGACGGAATAACCTGGTTGTCGATGGTCTTGCGCAGCTCCTCCTCGCGGAGCTTGCGCGACACAAACCCGAGGATCTCCGGCAGGAAGATCACGACCAGCTCGATCGCCGGAGCCACGACGCTGGTGGTGACCGCCAGAACGGTGGTGATACTGCGGAAGGCGACTCGGGCTCTCTGGGTCTTCTCCCGATCATTCTCGTCATCACCGGCATAAGGACGCAGCAGCTTCTCGTCTTCACGCGCCTTCTGCAGGTTGCCCTGCCAGCGCTCGAGCGCTTGACCGGTCTGGGTCAGCGTCTCCTGCACGCGCGTCTGCATCTGCTGCGTCCAGTCCGGTCCGCCGACACTGCCAACCTCATCCACCTCGCGCTGAGACAGGGATTTGGCCAGATCACCAATCGCCTGCTGGCTCAGCCCTTCCATGCGTTCCTTGACCACACGACTCAAGCGCTGGCGGGAAATATCGCTGACGACCTGCGCAAACCGCGGGTTGTTGCCACCGGCAGCGGCCGCCTGCAGCTCACTGGAGGCCTCGCGAAGGGCCTGGCCTACTTCCTCAACGCACTGTTCGACCACCTGGCTCAGGCGGCTACGGCCCAGCTTGGCGACGAGGGCGTCGCGCTGGGCGTTCAGATCATCCAGGGCATCATTCAGCTGACGTACGCTGCGATCAATATCCGCATCGCTCTGATCCAACGCCTTGCGTGCCATTTTCACCTGGGCACGAGCGTGGGCAAGCTGGCGCGAGATTCGCGGCAGGAAGCGGCCGATCCACAGATCACTTGCACTGATCTTGGGCAGCAGACTGGCCAGTCCATTGCCCTGCTTGCGGTCGTCGCGTGCCATGGCCGGCGCAACGCCCAGGCGCAGCTCAAGCTGCTCCCGTACAGCCACTTCCACGGCATCCACTTCTTCGGCCGAACGCAGGTTCGCCTTGCTCAGCAGGATCGAGAATCCAGCCTCATAGGTCTGCATGGTTTCAAGCTGGCGCAGCGTCGACTCGGCCAGAGTACCGTCGGGCACGCTCACGGCCACGATGAAGTGCGCGCCACGCGGCAGATAATGGGCGATGGCCTTGTTGTGGCTGTCCAGCGAGGAGCCGAAGCCGGGCATGTCCACGAGAACCTGTGGATACAGCGCTTCCAGGCGCGGGTCGTCCAGATGCAGTTCCAGGTGCGTGTACGACGAGGCCCGCGGCTTGATGGACAGCAAGTCCTCCACGGCGAGCCGATCACTGCCACCATCGGCACGGTGCGCCAGAACGTGGGGATCCCGGCTGAAGCGCAACTCGGTGGCCAGCTCAGTCTCCGGGGTGATACCGACCGGGAGGATGTCCGCGCCCAGGAAGGTGTTGATCAGCGAGCTCTTTCCTGCACTGAACGCACCGATGATCGGTACCAACAGTTCGGCCCGCTGCATTTCTTCGGCGAGCGAGTGGTTTTCAGGCAGTTCGATCGCTGCGCTGTCAGCCAGCGTCGTAATCCGGTCCAACAGACCAAGGCATTGATTCTTAACAGCGAACATCTGTTTCCCCTGTGTGGCGTGTAGGTCGAAGGAGTAGCGCGGAAAGATTGTGTTGCGGGCGTGCGACATCCGGCGTCGCACCCACACGTCAGTAACGCTGTGCGGCGCTTCGGTGGCGAGCGGCGATATCGTCGGCCAGTGCTGCGGGAGCCAGAACGCGTACCGATGCGCCCAGGCCGAGCAGCCACCAGCGCAGTTGGGCGGAGTCATCGACGGTGGCCCGCAGACGGGGAACAAGACCGTCCCCGACGTCCAGCTTCTGATCACGGGAGAGCGGTGTCTCCGCCAGGTGCTGGGCCAGGGCTTCATCAAGCTCCAGCTCAACGGACAGAGGTCCCTTGCTCTCGAAGCCAGCGGCAACCCGGCTCGCATAGTTTCCGAGTTCGAAGGACTCAGCACCTTCGGTGTCGGCGTCGAGCATTTCTGCACGCTGTACCCGGTGCAGCGACAGCGTAGTGGTCTCCGTGCGCCCATCAATCCGTCCAGCCAGGTAACTGGACGTTCCACGCTGGATCATCCCGTAGGGATGGAAGACGTACTCACTGGCATCGCTACGGCCACGGGCCACGTAGTACAAGCGCAGCTGCTTCTCGTTGAAAAGCGCCTGGTGCACGTTGACCGCCACGTCGGTGTCCACCGCAGCCGGCAGCAGGGACTGGCTGGCTGGCACGACGGCGACCTTCTCGTGCCAGCGCCGCGTGGAACGCGTCGTGCGGACCGCCGCCAGCGTCTTCTCTGCCTGGTCAAAGAACGGCGTCAGTGCAGGCCAGTGATTGGCTGGCAACAGTCCCTGCAGGTTGCGCTGCGCGGTGAGCAGCACCACCGCCTGTGAGACGGACATGCCCGGCATGCTGAAGGCGGCCGCGCCGCGCATCCATGCCCAACCATAGGGTTTCTGAAGATCATTGCTCTCGATGGGGAACTGCAGCGACAGGGCGTTCAGATCCCGCTCGATGGTTCGAGTACCCCCCTTGTAGCTCTCCGCCGCCAAGGTCTGGGCGAGCTCCTTCACGGTGCGGTAGTGCGGAGCAGGCTGCAGCAGCTGCAGCAGACGCCACTGGCGCGCCAGCGAGGAGCGGTTATCGGTGTCCATGTTGCCAGTCCTTTGTATGTTTCCACGACATCCCAGCAGGGGATGAGCCGATTCAACCGAAAGCTGCGACATCTGATGTCGCAAGAAGCCACTTCGGCCAACAACGGGTTCCTTCCCTTGGTCTCGTGATTATCTTGAATCCGATCACGCTTTCACAGCAGACACAGGGCCATCTGCGGGTGCGGATGTGGAACGATGTGTGTTCCGATGGAGGCTCAAGTAATCCAAACGCAAGCCGATAGCGGCCGGCTACGGATGCCAATGGCACGGCGCTCGGCGGGCAGCGACGCATGCCTGCACGGGGCGCCTCGTGGTGGATCGCTCTGCAGCAGAATCTATCGCCAACTCGCGCGCGATGTCTTTAGGAATGGTCTGAAATCCAATCGCGCCGCCACGATCCCGGGAGCGCCGAGTATCGGCCCGGGTGACGCGACACAGGTTGTCGCACCCCTCTGCAGAATGGACGCCGAAGGATCGGAACAGGGGCATTGGACGCCCCGCTACTACCCAGGAGGAGGGACTGCATGTTCAAGATTATCGGTGCCACGGTGGTTTACGGTTTCGCGCTGTATGGGCTGGGCCGCTGGCTGACGGATCAGCAGCTTGTCGGCGCAGATGACTGAGGCTCGGCAGAGCATGTGGGGACTGGCGCAAAAGTCGACCTACCATTGCCGAGACTGCGGCTGGAAGCGGACATTGCCTTCGTCCGGGGATGCGCGTATCGAGGGACTGACCTGGTTCCGCGCCTGCCCCGAGTGCCGCTCCACTGCGCTGGCGTGCGGCAGCGCAGCCACTCTGGATGCGCTTTGGCAGGGATTACCCGAGGCTTGGCGGAGTGCGCGACGTTCGGAGTAGTTTCCCAGCCGGAGGTGCCATGCATAATGGCAAATCTTACAGGGGGGAAAAATGGATTTGACTGCTCTGAAGGAAGTGCATCGTCAGATTCGCGATGCACAACCGGACTCGACGCGCGTGCGCCTACACCGCGCCATCAGCTGGCTCAACCGCGCCGAACAGGAAGACGAGGATACGGACGCGCGATTCCTGTTTCTGTGGATTGCGCTGAACGCAGCCTATGCCCAGGAGTTCGGATTCGAGAATGCCGAGCGCGAACAACTGCGCAAGTTCTTCGATGCTTTGCTGAGGCATGACAAGCAAGGAAGCCTGCAGGACATCCTGTTCAAACAGTTTCCCGGGCCTATCCGAACCCTTATCGGGAATCGCTTTGTCTATGCACGCTTCTGGAAGGCACTGCGGGAACATGACAGCAGCGACCAGTGGGCAGAGCGCTTTGCCAAGGACCAGCGCTCGGCGCTGCAGGCCGTAGTTGAGCGGCGTACTGAAGTCGTGCTCTCCATCGTGCTTGACCGGCTGTACGTACTGCGCAACCAGCTGGTACATGGCGGGGCCACGTGGGACAGCCATGCCAATCGTGAGCAGTTGCGAGATGGCGCCGCCATCCTGGGCCAACTGGTACCGGCAATCCTGCATCTGATGATGAGGGACGACGCGCCCGACCTGGGTGAAGTCGCCTACCCGATGATCCACATCTGAACCACGGCACGGCCAGAGATTTCGGCAGGCCCGGCAACGCGGTTTAGGGACTGAGCGCATGGCTGGGACCCGCCCCAGCCATGCACGCTCCACGCCATCCCCCACCCCCAAGGGGATGATCATGCCCACGATCCTCGCCGGGCGGCTGGAAGGTTCTACCCACGCGCTATCACCCGCCACTACGACGTCGGCCTGGGCGCGGCCAGCCGGTCCAGGCGGGAGCCAGCCGGGGGATGGCCGCGATGCTGATAGCGCACCGGAATGGAAACCACGTATGCCCCGTTTGAACACCGCCCTGGCACTGAACCTCGTTCTGATGCTGCCATGGCCACAGCTGCCATGGCCATGGCGGCGGACCCGCAGGTTTCCACTGAAGTGTTTGTAGAGGCCGGCGACAACCCCACCCTCAAGCTGCAGCAGGCACCTGCCCTTGTGTATTCAACGGCCCTCGCCACGCCGCCCGATACCTTCCTGCAGGCTCCCATGGCGGTGCTGCTGGTTGCTCAATTGGATGAGCTGGGCCACGTTTCCAACGTGATGGTGGCGCGGTCCAGCGGACTGCGGGAGCTCGATCGAGCGGCCTTTACCGCAGTGGACCAGTGGCGCTTTGATCCGGTCGTGGTTGAGTGCGTCGCGCGGCATGCGCGGGTACGGGTCCGTCTGACCTTCGTGCCCACGGCCGAGGCGCCGCCCGGCTGAACCGCTGCTCCAATCTGTCGCGATTGGCCCTAGGCCATCGCCCTGGCTGCGGGCGCTCCTGCGCTTGGGGCCAATAGCGCCAAGCTCTTCAAGAGCGTTGCGGCGCAATCGCTTGCTGGCTTAACACCGTGTGCGACAATGCCGAAAGCGTCAGGACTGGCAATCATCAGTCCTGTGGTTTCTTGGCATTTGGTTGCTGCACGGGTATCTCTTGGCGTGCCACCGGAAAAGGGTGGCGCGGGGTTCGAAAGCCCGCTCAGTAACCTTGTGTTTTGCGCTTGTCAGCCGGCGTCACCTTGTGTGACGCCGGCTGGCAATCCGTTCGCGTTCCATGGCGGGCGGTGCGTGGGGGTCTTCGGACCCACCGGCATGGTTACTGTCCGGCTTTCGAACCACGCATCGTCCGCCGCCTTTATCTGGTGGCGCTGCTATCTGTCCTGTACGGAGCATTGCCATGACCACATCGGACTTCCGTTCCCTGCACGCGCAGTACGATCCGGAGAACGCCGACGCCGAGCGCGAACCATCCCCCGATCCCAACACCTTCGTCGCCACACTGCGCCGCATTGGTAGCGGTGTGGCTGCAGACGGTCAGCCTTGGCCGGAACGGCATCAACTGCCTGGGCGCTGTCTTCAGCTGGCGGATGCGGATTGCGCGCTGGCGGGGCTGCGCGTGGTGGCGGAGCTGATGCTGGCTGCGGAGCGGACTCGGCAGAATGGTGCGCCCGAGGAGTACGTGGGGGATCGGGTGATGGAAGGATTGAAGATGGCGTGTGTGGCGTTGACTGCGCAGGCTATTGAGCGGTTGCAGGTTCGGGAATAGAGCGTGCTTTGCTACGCACATCGAGTGCAACGCGCCGGATTGCATGCACGGCCCTAAGCATGCGCCGCTGTCTGAGCCCCTTAGCCTCCAACACTGGCCTCACTATGCCGAGCCAGACTTTACTTGCCCTGACTGCGGCAGCGTTACTAGGATTGATCATTGGCGGAGCGTACGCGCCAGCCACCACAATGAGTCTTGAGAACTACCCAAGGCTCACCGACTCGGAGTTTGCCCTGTTTCGGGCCGACGCCGAGAGCTTTGCCGAGGAGTTGGCTTGCCAAGGCATCACCATCGGAAAGCATGATCCAGGTGCACACTTCTTTGATCTGAGCCTACGTGACGATGCCATTGTGTTCGTGGACAACTCTGGGCCAAGAATTCTGATAGTCACCATATCCACGGTTGCAAGCTATGCAATAGAGCTACAGCGCTGGAAAGATAGATGGGGCTCAACCGAGGGACGCAGGAGGAACTTGAGCCCACCTGAGAACGGCTGCCCTAGGTCTGCGTCCCAATAGCCCCCATCTGCACCCTGTCCTGGCAGCCAAACCCGTCAGCCAATGACACAAGGAACCTGGTTCTGGCCAGAATCCTGGGCACCTAGCTTCTGGGACAGGGATCCAGGAAGGAACTCCCTTTCGAGGTGGACGCGCTCTACAACCGTCAAAAGCACATCCACGGTGTATTTGGCGGGCAACGGCAAGGCGGCATTTCAACACCCAAGGAGCATCCGCTAGTCATCGCGTTCACTGGCGAGGCTGGCGTGTCTCATGGCTACCATGACTTCTGGAACGACGACGAAGTCTTTCATTACTTCGGCGAGGGTCAAGTCGGAGACATGAAGTATGTGGCGGGCAACCGAGCAATTGGCGAGCACGCCAAGGATGGCAAGACGCTCGTAGTGTTTCAGATGATGGGCAAAAGGTTCCTTCGCGCGAGTCATATCAAACCGTGGGCGGATAGCACTCATAGCGAGCGCGTTGATGACGAGAACGGTCTTCTGCTGGCCCCGCATGCGGACCTGCTCTTTGATCGCGGCTGGATTAGCTTCTCGTCGGCCGGTCGCCTGCTGATTTCGAGCTGCCTACCTTCTGACGTGCAAGTTCGGCTTGGCCTGAAGTTGGATGCATCACTTCGATATAGAGACTTCTCCCAGAAGCAGCTCGGTTTCTTTGAGTTTCACCGAAGACGTTGTCTTTGATAGGCGCCGTCCACCGATACAGAAAGTTTGAAGAGCATGTCAGGCGCTATTGCAAAGATTGCATCAACCCTCGTCCTTTCCTGGTAGTGACGCGACCTGTTTTCGAAGCTGCTGTCTTGGCGCCGCCCCCGCTACTGTAGGCAAGGGCATCGAACCTCCCAAAACACATAGTTCCAGTTGGCATATTCGTCACGCCATTAACAGATATCGAAATATTTGCGAACAAGATGATCAAGAACGGCAGCACTTGTGTAGGCAGAGTATGACTGAAGTCCATCATTCTTATCCGCGTCTGCAAAATCACATACTGCCTTTAATCCTACAAATTTTGGACGAGGAGATGTCGCCATTGCGCACGCGGATGAGACGCCGTAAAGCTCCATTTCTAGCCCTAAAGCGGCGCGCTGTTGGTGTGAGACCTCTTTCGCAAAAGCCCTATCTGCTACCACAGCTGAGCCAGACGCAACGGGACCAATTCGAATTCTAAGATCATTTCGCGGCGGATTTTGCCAAGCATCTCTAATCGATCTCAGAATCTCCTTATCTTCCGACAACTGCTCAATCAGCGCCCTCAGTTCCGGCGAAGACTGAATTTGATGAGGTGCCATCTCAAAACCAGGCTCACCGTTGCCATCCACGATACGCTTCCCGGCCTGATAGTCCCAAACCGGATCTGCGAAAACCACATCGCCCAACTCCACCCTTCCAGAGAATCCAGCACTAATGCCTGGCATCGCGCAAATATCTGGAACAACATCCGCGATCAGTTTGCTCGCCAGCACAGCTGACGCCACCATACCCATTCTCGGAGCAGCGGCAGCAATGACCCTAACATTACCTTTCGCCGTACTTACGACGCCCTTTGAGATGAACGAAACATCATCGAACGGGGTCTCCGCCTCCCAGTTCCAGGGAAGCTTCTTCACGGCCTCCAACTCAGGACTACGAAGCGCGCATATTACGAGAACCTCTGCCTTAGATGTTCTCGTAGCGTCTTCTTTGCGCGCAGAGCGGAGGTAGTTAACACAATTTTTGACTCTCTCCACCCACCCATTGTCGGCCTCAGAGACCTTAATTACATTCCACAGCATCTCATTAAAGGTATCGACAGCGTCAGCAATGCCTTCATCGTACGCAGTGAGCCCAACAATGTTTCCCGGCCTTTTGTACTCACCACCCTCAGAAATATCCTCAAGCAGGTCAACGCAGACCTGGGCATCTGGATCATCTTCTTGACGGAAAGGGATAAGCACATCAAGAAGCAGCAGATCGTAGTAGTTATTTCGTAGAAACTGGCGTGCAGAGTATGAACATACTGCCACCTCGATATGATCCCGAGGAATTCCTGTCTCCATGAGAACGGCAACGATCCGCTTCAACTTGGCTTGTGTATCCTCAACAACAAGAATTCTCAAATCGACACCCTCGCAATAAATTGATCCATCAAGCTAATCAACGCCCTCTTCCAATCCAAATTGGCGTTATCAAATTCCACAAGCCCAAGGAAGACATCCCCATGCTCTTCGCGCAACTCACACTCCAACTCTGACAGAAGATACCATTTTCCATCGATTGAAAAATCTGCGTATTGAGTTACAACAATTACGAGCGGCGAATAACTGAGCCGCTCGAACTCATTAAGAATTTCCACCCCCCCAGCGCCTTGCGGCCTGCCGCCCCCTTCTCCAGCCGCCACATCGAATGTTGGCAACGACATATCTAGCAAGATCAAATCAAAACTCTCTCGACCAAGACGCGCGATGGCTGATCTGACAGATGCGGCCTCAGTGATAATCGCCTCAGGATAATGGGATGCAAAAAGATCACGGACATTCTTCGACTTATGTGCCTCATCCTCAGCCAGGAGTATCGAGAAGCCTCTACTCTTCACAGCAACCTCCCTCTTGAAGAATCAAGGACAGCTTCATATCAACAAAAAAATCCGTTGCAGATGAGAAACCAAAATCCAAGTAACCCTTCGCGGATTGGCTCGCGATGGCAGCCAACTTCTTAAAGCCGGATTCGCCCTCGCGCCTAAGACCCTGTTCAATTCGCCCAGACTTAACTTCATTCAGTATCTCAGAAACACGAAACTGGTTTCGATCGCGCACACCAACTGCAACTTCATTTTTTACGACGATCCTAAGCGTCCCTTCTGCATCATTGACGGAGCAATGTAGGCTAACAATCGCTCCGTCCTGAACTTCAGACTTGGTGTGAATATTTCCAAATATAACCAGAAGCACGTCAGCCAGCACGGGAATGTCCGCTGCGGTTATATCGAAGTCTGGGACTGTAGACTCAGAGAGGTTAAGGTTTGAATTCTTGTAAGTGGCCTTCGACGACTCTATACCAATTGCGAATGCATCCGCCAGTTTGCATCTCATATGGGCGGCATCAAGCCCAGACTTTTCAAACCATTGTGCCACCGACTCAACTTCTCCCAACACATCCCGACAGGCTTGATCCAGCTTACTGAGCAGCAAGGACAACTCAGGATATTTTTGTCGCTTCGCGACTACGGTAGCTCTGACCCTAGAGAACTCCCTAGATATCGATTCAGCAGTGCGTTCCCGGAGGTGCCTACGAACCGCACTCAATGACGGGTTGAGCAACCCCCAGAATGCCGCAAACATTGAATCCAGGAACCCATCGAAAGAGAGATCCCGCCGTACAAACGACCTGATTGTATGATACTCCCCCGCACCGAGATTAATACCAAGAAGTCCACTTACTTTCTCAGCAGTACGAATCTGAACAACGTTGTTCTTTGCATAGAGAAGTTCTGCATCGATTTTTTCACTGAAGTCACACATCGCTCTGACGACCTCAAGCTGTTCGATGTATGGAACTCTAACGTAGCTATCCCGCCAATCGTCCGGCTCGACGTAGGGTAACCCGCTACCCAAAGCCTGGAAAATCATTTCGTGCTGCTCGATCGCACCCCGCAAATGCCCGACGATAGAGCCGTGGCGGATACGCTTACTGAGATAGCTATCAAGGCCATGTTTAGCATCGAAAAGAAATCTGTTGCAGCTCAGATTTATCATTTCAACCAAGAGCTGGTCCGCCTCACTCTTAGGAAACGCAAGATCTCCAGCGCCAGAATCTCCCTTAGCAACCCGCCTCAGAACCTCATCAAACTCTCTCGTGTCTTCCACGGAAACGGGAGCTAGTGCGCGATATCGACTGAATGGCTCTGTCAACTCCTCACGAAGAAGCTGTCGGAGCGCCGCCTCGTCTACATATATTCGACTTTGATCAACTATGCGCCGACCATCCTCAATCATCAACAGATGAGTGATTGATACAATCTCAGAGTCATAGAACTCCTTGTGCTCGACATCAATCTCTCGCAGCACAGAAAGTATCTCTCTCATCTCCTTTCGAAGAGACTTCACCCCGTCTATGGAGTAAATCATGTCTACCACATGCTCCTCGCAGACCTCCCGCCAGAAGTGCCTAAGGATGCTCTGAACAATTCCTCGGCGACAATAGCGCAAGGTTCGACGGATGACGACGATGCAGCTGAGCTTCGGGGACGCGGAACACACGGGCAAGCGGAAGAAGACGCGACGCGAGATCTTCCTGGCGGAGATGGAGCAGGTGGTGCCGTGGAACGTATTGCTGGCGCTGATCGCACCGCACTACCCGAAGATGGGCCAGCGTGGCCGGCAACCGTACGCGCTGGCGACGATGCTGCGCATCCACTTTCTGCAGCAGTGGTACGCGCTGAGCGACCCGGGCATGGAAGAGGCGCTGTACGAGATGCCGGTGATGCGCCGCTTTGCCCGCCTGAGCGGGCTGGACAACATTCCGGACGAGACCACGATCCTCAACTTCCGCCGGCTGCTGGAGACGCATGATCTGGCGCCGCAGCTCCTGGAGCGCGTGAACGCGCACCTGGCGCGCAAGGGCCAGAGCTTGAAGGCCGGCACGATCGTCGATGCCACGATCATTGCGGCACCGAGCTCTACCAAGAACAGGGACGGCAAGCGCGACCCGGAGATGCACCAGACGAAGAAGGGCAACCAGTGGCACTTCGGGATGAAGGCGCACATTGGCGTGGACGAGGAATCGGGCCTGGTGCATCACGTGGAGTGCACAGCGGCGAACGTGAATGACGTGACGCAGGTGCACAAGCTGCTGCACGGCAAGGAAGATACGATCTGCGGCGACAGCGGCTACACCGGCGCGGACAAGCGCGAGGAGCTGCAAGACGTGGAGGCTGCGTTCTGGATCGCGGAGAAGCCCTCGAAGTTGCGAGCGCTGAAGAACAAGCGCGAGCGCAAGTACGCCGAGCGCTGGGAGCACTTCAAGGCCAGCCTGCGGGCGAAGGTGGAGCACCCGTTCCGGGTGGTGAAGCGCCAGTTCGGCTACACCAAGGTGCGCTACCGCGGCTTGGCGAAGAACACGGCGCAGGTGCTGACGCTGTTCGCGCTGTCGAATCTGTGGATGGCGCGGCGACGTCTGTTGCTGCCGACGGGGTAAATCCGTCTGTTGGACGGGGAAACCCGTCGAAAAGCGTCAGAAACGGCGCAAAATCGATCATATCGAGGTCGACTTGGCGCCTTGACGCTGAAATCCAAGTATCAGAGCGCTTTGATCAGACCTTCCCTAACTGCATTTATTCCGTGTACCGCCACATCAATCTGCGAGGGTCGCTCAATGGAATGGATCTTCAGGAAATCGTCGATCGCGAAGCGCAAGCATGTGCTCCAGTATTTCCCGGCATTCCTTTTGTTTAGGTAGTGGGCGGCGATGGATAGTCGGATATCAGAGGAGCATGACCGTATATCCTTCCACCTCAACTGAGCGGAGAACGCCAGTGCGTTTGGTGAGAGAGCTACCGCTCCCAGTCGAACAACCCCATCTGAAAGCACCTCCAAGAATGCAGATACATTTCGGTTTTTCGCAGCAGCTTCCAATGCCATGAGCGTTGCGAAATGACTCATGAACCCAACATCGGAGTGTACAAGGGGAGTTAGCTCGACAAGAACCCTTGGCAGATCACGGGCGACGGAATGCTGCGCTCCCAGAGCAATTGCTCGAGCATCTGAGCTCAGGGCCACTCCGTCACTTGGTCGCGGGGAAACCGAGATATCATTAATCAATCTAACTAAGTCCCCATGCTCCGACAGCTGCGATAGAAGGCGTGTGCTCTGAACGCAGCCAGGTACACTTCGCGCTGCAACTTGCATGGCAACTGAATCGAATATATCTGTCGCTGCGAGCCTGGTACTTGCACTTACAAGATAACCATCATACCAGTTCAAATGTAGCTTTCTCAGATCGGCCTTTGCAGCAACCGATCGCTCAGTTGCCAGCAATGCCTCGGCAAATCTGCTGACGACCTGGTTTCTCAAAGAACGCGCTTCCCTCTCACAACCATGGCCTTGAGCAGCCTGCGCTCGACAGATGGATGCAGTGATAATGTCCTCTATATTCAGGCATTGACGCCCTAGACATTCCTTCATGGCTTGGCGGTAGTGACCTGACACCAGCGAATCCATAGTCTTGCCGCTCAGCCCTAAAGAGGATGCTGACGTACTGAGTCTGCGATCCTCAATGCAGCTCAACTCATGTACGATCGCGTCGACATCAATGCCAACCTGCAGCCGTCCTGAGCGAACTGCGCTCAACAGACATACAAATGTTTCATAAACATCAATGCTAGCGTTGTTCTGCTCAACTCTAAGTACGCTCGCAATTTCAGCCTCATCTGAAGGCCACTGCTTGGTAAGCTTGTATTCAAGATAAACTGCAAGCTCCCTGTCCTTTATCTTCTCACATCGCTTCTTTACATCTGCAGTGAATCTTGCAACTGACGTAGACGGCTCATTGCGCACACTGAAATGATGAGACAAGAATGGGGCAACCCCCCCTTGCAGCGCCCGCTTGACAGTCGCTACGTACTTTTTCTGTGCCTCAAGACCGCCAGCTTGCTGATGGAGGAATATCCTTTTTTCAATAAGAAATATTGACTCCCCGAACTCGTCCGAAATCTCTTGTGCCTTTTCTAGCGCCCCTCTCGCTCCCGCCCAAACAATCTCTCCAAGCTCTTGATTCATCTGAATCGTCTTGGAGATTTCACCTGCCGCAGCCTTTATTCTCGCAATGTTCCAAAGCACTTCATCGGCGAGAGAGAGCTCCGGCATTTCCACGAGAGCTGCAACATTTGAATAGCCTTTTAAGGGAACCAGCCGAAGCATCTCGGCAGCGAACGAATTTATGTAGTCGAAGTAAGCACTATAGGATAATGGGGATAGAGTTTCTCTCGCCTTCCCATGCACATCTCTTAGACCGCGAACTGCACGGAAAGTGCGAACACTCTGGTCGACCCCATATGCCCGCTCCTTGATACTCCCAACAAGCCCACGGAGAGTCCCATACTTTGATGAGGCTTTGCGCACTTTAATGGCTGACATTCACATTCCCTGTATATCGCCCAAAATATTCATCCTTACGAGTGAGGCACGCGTCTCAAAAAGAAGGCGGCTTAATAGCCGCCTTCTTCCCTCACTACCGGAGCGGTCCACACTGGCCGGCTTCAAACCCCAACAGGATTAGCCTTCTCCGGATCAATCTTGTACTGCTTGATCGCCCGGGCCACATCCTTCGCGGTCATCTTCCCTTCCTTCGCCAGCGCCGCAATCGCGGCATGGGCGATGTAGTACCGGTCCACTTCAAAGAACCGGCGCAGGTTCGCACGGGTATCCGAACGACCAAACCCATCGGTACCCAGCACGGTGTACGACATCGGCACGAACGCGCGGATCTGGTCCGCATACGCACGCACGTAGTCGGTGGCGGCAATCGCCGGGCCCTGGCGGCCTTCCAGCAGCTCGGTCACGTAGGCCTTGCGCTGCTCACCTTCCGGATGCAGGCGGTTGGCACGCTCCACGTCGAAACCATCGCGACGCAGTTCGTTGAAGCTCGGGCAGCTCCAGATATCGGCGGTCACGCCGAAGTCCTTGTCCAGCAGCTCGGCGGCAGCAATGGCTTCGCGCAGGATGGTGCCCGAGCCCAGCAGCTGCACGCGCAGCTCGCCCTTCTTCGGCTTGCCGGCGTCGGTCAGCAGGTACATGCCCTTGACGATGCCTTCGGCCGCGCCTTCCGGCATTTCCGGGTGGGTGTAGTTCTCGTTCATCAGGGTGACGTAGTAATACTCGTCCACCTGGTCTTCCATCATGCGCTTGGTGCCGTGCTGCAGAACCACGGTCACTTCGAAGCCGAAGGTCGGGTCGTAGCTGCGCACGTTCGGGATGCCACCGGCCACCAGATGGCTGAAGCCATCTTCGTGCTGCAGGCCTTCACCGTTCAGCGTAGTGCGGCCAGCGGTGCCTCCCAGCAGGAAGCCGCGGGTACGCATGTCCGCCGCCTGCCAGGCGATGTCGCCCACGCGCTGGAAGCCGAACATCGAGTAGTAGATGTAGAACGGCAGCATCGGCACGTTGCTGACCGAGTAGCTGGTACCGGCGGCCATCCACGAGCTGATCGCACCCGGCTCGCTGATGCCCTGCTGCAGCACCTGGCCGCTCTGGTCTTCGCGGTAGAACATCAGCTGGTCCGCGTCCACCGGCTTGTACTTCTGGCCGAACGGCGCGTAGATGCCGATCTGGCGGAACAGGCCTTCCATACCGAAGGTACGGGCTTCGTCGGCCACGATCGGCACGATGTGCGGGCCCAGTTCCTTGTCACGCAAGGTGATGTTCAGGCTCTGCACGAAGGCCATGGTGGTGGAGTAGCTGCGCTCGCCGCTGCTCTTCAGCAGGCGCTCGTAGGCTTCCAGCTTCGGTGCCACGAAGGTCTTGTCGGCCTTGCGGCGGCGCTGCGGCAGGTAACCGCCCAGTGCGGCACGGCGTTCCTGCAGGTACTGCACTTCCGGCGAATCCGGGCCCGGGTGGTAGAACGGCACCTGGCCGTCGGCCAGCTGCGCGTCGGTCACCGGAATGTTGAAGCGGTCGCGGAAGTGGCGCACCGCTTCGTCGTCCAGCTTCTTGGTCTGGTGGGTCGGGTTCAGTGCCTCACCGGCGCTGCCCATGCCGTAGCCCTTCACGGTCTTGGCCAGGATGACGGTCGGCATGCCTTTGGTGTTCACGGCCTGGTGGTAGGCGGCGTACACCTTGTGCGGGTCGTGGCCACCACGGTTCAGGCGCCAGATGTCGTCGTCGGACAGGCCGGCGACCATCGCAGCGGTTTCCGGGTACTTGCCGAAGAAATGCTCGCGGGTATATGCGCCGCCGAAGGCCTTGCAGTTCTGGTATTCGCCGTCGACGGTTTCCATCATCAGCTTCTTCAGGACGCCGTCGCTGTCCTTGGCCAGCAGGGCATCCCAGTAACCGCCCCACAGCAGCTTGATCACGTTCCAGCCGCCGCCACGGAACACGCCTTCCAGTTCCTGGATGATCTTGCCGTTGCCGCGCACCGGGCCGTCCAGGCGCTGCAGGTTGCAGTTCACCACGAAGATCAGGTTGTCCAGGCCTTCACGGCCGGCCAGGGCGATGGCACCCAGGGTTTCCGGCTCGTCGCTCTCGCCGTCGCCGATGAAGCACCACACCTTGCGGTCGGACTTCTCGATCAGGCCACGGTTTTCCAGGTAGCGCATGAACTGCGCCTGGTAGATGGCGGCCAGCGGGCCCAGGCCCATCGACACGGTCGGGGTCTGCCAGTATTCCGGCATCAGCCACGGGTGCGGGTAGGAGGACAGGCCACCGCCGTCCACTTCCATGCGGAACTTGTCCAGCTGCTCTTCGCTGATGCGGCCTTCCAGGAAGGAACGCGCGTAGATGCCCGGGGCGCTGTGGCCCTGGATGAACAGCAGGTCGCCCGGGTGGTTTTCGCTCGGGGCGCGCCAGAAGTGGTTGAAGCCCACGTCGTACAGGGTGGCGCCGGAGGCGAACGAGGCGATGTGGCCGCCCAGGTCACCCGGCTTGCGGTTGGCGCGGACCACGGTGGCCATCGCGTTCCAGCGGATGATCGAACGGATGCGCCATTCCAGCTCGGCATTGCCCGGGCTCTTGGCCTCGAGCTGCGGCTCGATGGTGTTGACGTACTCGGTGGTGGGAGAGAACGGCAGGTAGGCGCCCGAACGACGGGTCAGTTCCACCATGCCTTCCAGCAGCTGATGCGCGCGCTCGGAGCCCTCGACATCAATAACGGCCTTCAACGACTCGATCCACTCCTGGGTTTCCACAGGATTCGGGTCGTTGTTCAGCACCTCGTTCAACCAGTTCATTAGCGCTCCCATAACCGCACGCACGCGCGCGACTGTTGTATAGATTTCTAGACCGCAAAGTGTAGCGCACCAAGGGCTTTCGTCACTTGGCTACGCAGGCGTATGGATGCAACCGGCCAGTGTCCGCAAGGGGCTTGCCGGGCCCGCTGAAGGCCCTGCGGCGGGCCTTGTTGGCTGCGCGGGCTGTCGCTTGCGGGCCGCTGCGCCCATGTGCAGGACGCAGTGTTACCGCTGCCGATGACGGTTGTAGGGCAGCGCCATGCCCACCTGTATCGGCTCCGCGTGCTGGCGCTGAACGGACGACAACGTGTCGCACCTGCCTCTGGATCGCCCCCCGCCCTGCCCTCAGGGTAGGCCTCGAGTGTTGGCCTCGCCCGCTTCGGTCCGCCGTCTGGCCCTGCCTCACTCCCTTCCACAGTGTTTCCGGGGCGCCTCGCAAGGGGCGCCCCTTTTGCTGTGCGCGGGGCCGGCCGTGGCCCAAAACTGACCTGCTTGTGGCCGGATCGATGATTGTCGTCTTCGATATATCGATATATCGTTTGCACACTCGTTTACCGATATATCGAAATGAGCCGTACCGCTTCTCCCAGAGCCCGTTCCACCAATCCGGAAGTGCCACGCCGCAACGGCCAGCCGCGGGTGCTCAGCCGCGGCGACCTGCGCCTGCTGGTGCTGGCCCTGATCGGCGAGCAGCCGCGCCACGGCTACGAGCTGATGCAGCTGATCAGCAACCAGTTCATGCAGGCCTACACGCCCAGCGCCGGCACCATGTACCCGCTGCTGGCCAGCTTCGAGCAGGCCGGCTGGATCGAGGCCGAGGAAGTGGACGGCAAGCGGATCTTCCGCATCACCACCGCCGGCGAGTTCGAGCTGAAGGTGCAGCGCACCCAGGTGCGCC
This sequence comes from Stenotrophomonas sp. STK17_22, assembly GCF_051983905.1. NCBI lineage: Bacteria > Pseudomonadati > Pseudomonadota > Gammaproteobacteria > Lysobacterales > Lysobacteraceae > Stenotrophomonas > Stenotrophomonas sp. STK17_22. The sequence goes on along the minus strand of NZ_CP197010.1, from coordinate 455,005 downwards.
TGGCGCAGCGACGTGCCTTCGACCGTGCCCGCGAGATCACCAAGGCCTCGCTGCCGCCGCCGCTGGCCGGCGCCCTGCGCGAGTTCAAGCGGGCGCTGGTGCATCACCACGGCCGCTGGGCCGAGGGCGAGGCAGAAGAAGTAGCGGCGCTGCTGACGCGGGCGTCCGCGCTGCTCAACGGTACGGCCGGTAGCGAGAGCCAATCCTTTTCTACGACCCAGCCAGACTGAATCCAGCCAGGTCGCCCCTACGCCGCGCGCCCCCGCGCGACACCTTTACAGGTAACCCCATGACCGAACACAACAACACGCGCCTGCGCCTGGATGTGCGCTTCCGTGAACTGACCGTGCTGCGCACCGAAGAGGTCACCCCGCACATGCGCCGCATCGTGCTGGGCGGCGCCGAGCTGGCCGGTTTCGATTCGCCCGGCGCCGACGACCACATCAAGCTGTTCTTCCCCAATGCCAGCGGCGAGATGGTGCTGCCGGTGGTCACTGCCGAAGGCCGCAGCTATCCGGCCGGCAAGGAGCCCTCACCGGCCCGCGACTACACGCCGCGCTGGTGGGACCACGAAACCGGCGAGCTGGCCATCGACTTCGTGCTGCACGACCAGGGCATTGCCGGGCCGTGGGCCGAGCAGGCCAAGGCTGGCGACACGCTGGTGATCGGCGGCCCGCGCGGCTCGTTCGTGGTGGCCGACAGCTACGACGCCTATGTGCTGATCGGCGATGAAACCGCGCTGCCGGCCATCGCCCGCTGGCTGGACGTGCTGCCGGAGGATGCCGAGGTGCAGGCCTTCATCGAAGTGAGCGATGAAGCCGAACGCCAGGACCTGCCGCAGTACGAGAACGTGCGTATCCACTGGCTGGAGCGCAATGGCTTCGCCGCGGCCAGCAGCACGCTGCTGGAAGACATGCTGACCGACTTCGAGGCACCGGACGGCGATGTCTTCTACTGGATCGCCACCGAATCGCGCCGCGCCCGGATGATGCGCAAGTTCATCGAAGGCCACCTGGGCGTGCCGCGCGACTGGATCCGTTCCACCGGCTACTGGAAGGCCCACCCGGACGAAACCGACGGCGATTGACCGGGCAGCCGGTGGGTGCGGCCCCTGCTTGGTGGGTGCGGACCGTTGGTCCGCACGCCCTGCAACAGGTAGTGCCGGCCGCTGGCCGGCAACCTCATGAACCTTCGGCAGGAACCTGCAGTTGCCGGCCAGCGGCCGGCACTACCACGTTGGATGCCACCTGCCGCTTCCACCCGAACCGCTGCGCGGCCCAGATCTCCAGCGCCACCAGCAGCGCGATGATCAGCAACGGCAACAGCAGCCCGAAGTACACACCGGGCATCATGCCGTTGATCTGCGCTTTCACCAGCCGCAGCACGCCACGGGTGTGCAGCAGCTCATCAACGTGCATGGTCAGTACCTCGCGTACCACCTTGGGTTCCAGCCCAATCGTGCCGGCCTTGTCCACCAGCGTGTCTTCCACCATGCCGCGCAGCAGGCCTTCGCGCACTTTGCCGATCACCCAACCGGTGCCGCGCGCCAACGGGCCGTTGCCAAGACGATCAAGACCGGGCAACGGATGTTCGCTGAGGTAGGCCGAAGCGATGGTATCGGCCACATCCCCCACCGTGCCCTGGCTGCGCAATGCCTCGCGCATGCGCGGGTCGTCCAGCGAATCGGTGAAGCCTTCGCTCCAGCCTTCCACCAGGGTCTGCAGGTGCGGCTGGAAATGATCGAGCTGCTTGAACAGCGCGCGGTGCGCGCCAGCAGTAAAGCCCAGCTGCAGGCCGAAGAAGGCGGTGGCCAGTGGCAGCAGCACCACGTAGCTGGCCAGCAGCCAGTGATGCCAGCGCTTGCGCCGCTGCAACCAACCCCGGCGGTGCAGCCAGCGCCAGGCAAAGATGCCCAGCACCAGGCCAAGCAGCGTACCGAGCACGCTGCCGCCCAGCAGATCGAGCACGCTCAGGCCCGTCCAGAATTCGTTCAACCAGTACTGCGCGTCCTGCATGGATCTTCCTTCCGTGGGTGGTACAGCGGGCCATTGTAGAGCCGAGCCCATGCTCGGCTGCTCTCCGCCTCCGGTGGGTGCGGACCGCCATCGACTGGTGGGTGCGGACCGTTGGTCCGCACACTCCCATGCAATTGCCGGCCAGCGGCCGGCACGACCCGCCAAGCAATGCGACAATCGCGCTCCTTTCCTGCAGCAACGAGGGCCACATGGCCAAACTGACCCTGGCCAGCGTGGATGCGCTGCGTACCCGCTTCGCCGATGACGCCGCCTGCGACGCGGCACTGGCCGCCTTCGCCGACACCGCTGCCCTGCGCGTACCGCTGCGTGAGCTGGTGGAAGCACAACACCGCTACCTGCAGGCCGAATTCGAAGTGGCGCAGGTGGCCGATGTGCTGCGCCGCGACCAGAAGTACGCGCCGGTGGGCCGGCCTTCGATCAACATCGTGCAGCTGCGCAAGCAGCAGGCCGCGACCAAGCAGGCCGCGCTGATCGCACGCCAGGTGGTGGCGCAGGCAGCGCAGACCTTCGTTCGGGTGAGCGGGCTGGCGGTGAAGGCCAAGCAAAGCCCGAGCGAAGCGTGCGTGGCATGGTTGGGCGCGCTGCGCTGAACGCGCGTACCCGGTAGTGGCCAACCTTGGTTGGCCTGCGAAATGCTCGTGTGCCAACCAAGGTTGGCACCTACCAAAGCACTCTCCGGCCCTGCATGAACCGGTAGTGGCCAACCTTGGTTGGCCCGCGAAGTGCTCGTGCGCCAACCAAGGTTGGCACCTACCAAAGCACTCTCCGGCCCTGCATGAACCGGTAGTGGCCAACCTTGGTTGGCCCGCGAAGTGCTCGTGCGCCAACCAAGGTTGGCATCTACCAAAGCACTCTCCGGCCCTGCATGAACCGGTAGTGGCCAACCTTGGTTGGCCTGCGAAATGCTCGTGTGCCAACCAAGGTTGGCACCTACCAAAGCACTCTCCGGCCCTGCACGAACCGGTAGTGGCCAACCTTGGTTGGCCCGCGAAGTGCTCGTGCGCCAACCAAGGTTGGCACCTACCAAAGCACTCTCCGACCCTGCATGAACCGGTAGTGGCCAACCAAGGCGTCCCCCACGCCCAAAAAAGAAGGCCCGCTTTTCAGCGGGCCTTCTGCCTTCTCACGACGAGTGAGCGGGGTGCATCAAGCGGCCGGCTTTTCGCCGGTGGCTTCGGTGGTGATGCGGATCTTCACTTCATCGCTGACGTTCGGGGCATACGCGCCGACGCCGAAATCGCTGCGCTTCAGGGTGGTGGTGGCATCGAAGCCGGCGGCCGGAACCTTGGCCATCGGATGCTCGCCGCCGCCGTTGACGGTCACGTCCAGGGTGACCGGCTTGGTGATGCCCTTGATGGTCAGGTCACCGGTGACGGTCAGCTTGTTGGTGCCAGCGGCTTCCACCTTGGTGCTCTTGAAGGTGGCATCGGCGAACTTGGAGGCGTCGAAGAAGTCGGCGCTCTTCAGGTGCTCGTCGAACTTGGCGGTGAAGCTGTTCAGGCCGCTCAGCGGCAGCTTCACTTCCACGGTGGACTTGGTCACGTCGGCGGCGTCGTACACCAGGGTGCCTTCGACGTTGCCGAAGTGCGCGCTGGGGTTGGAGAAGCCAAAGTGGCTCCACTGGGCCAGCACGTCGGTGTGGGTCGGGTCCAGCTTGTAGGTGCCCGAGGCGATCTGGATCGCTTCGGCGGCCGGCGCGGCGGCAGCGGCATCGGCAGCCGGGGTGGCGGCCTGTTCGGTGGTGGCCGGGGCGGCAGCGTCAGCAGCCGGGGCAGCGGTGTCGGCCGGCTTGGAGCAGGCGGCGATGGCCAGGGTCAGGGCCAGCGGCAGCAGCAGTTTACGGGTGGCGCTCATCTGAGGAACTCTCCGGATCGTAGGGTGGGTACACGGTGCAGCAAGAGCCTGCCACGGGACGGCAGGCCCGAAACCGATACAGCGACTTACGCGATGCGCGCCGCTTCGTCGAACGACAGGCGCGGCAGACGCGGGAACAGGCCCGCCGAGTCACCGTAACCCAGGTTGACCAGGAAATTCGACTTGATGGAGGTGCCGGCGAAGAAGGCTTCATCCACCTTGGCTGCATCGAAGCCCGACATCGGGCCGGCATCCAGGCCCAGCGCGCGTGCGGCCAGGATCAGGTAGGCGCCCTGCAGGCTGCCGTTGCGGATGGCGGCTTCGTGGCGGCCTTCCTGCGGGCCGTCGAACCAGGCCTTGGCATCGGTGTGCGGGAACAGGTACGGCAGCTTCTCGTGGAAGTCCAGGTCGAAGCCGATGATGACGGTGACCGGGGCGGCCATGGTCTTGTCGTGGTTGCCTTCGGACAGGGCCGGGGCCAGCTTGGCCTTGGCTTCCTTCGAGGTGACGAAGACGAAACGGGCCGGCGTGGTGTTGGCGGCGGTCGGGCCCCACTTCACCAGGTCATACAGTTCCTGCAGCAGGCTGGCCGGGACCGGCTTGTCGAGGAAAGCGTTCTGGGTGCGGGCAGTACGGAACAGCTGGTCGAGGGCAGCAGCGTCGAGCGCGTGGGACATCGGTGGATCTCCAGGGCGGCTAAGGGAAGTCAGTGCCCGCGGGCGGCGCGGGGCGAAACGACGAGCCGCAGTGTAGAGTGTCGCGACTGTTGCAACACCCAGCAGGGCTGAAACGAATTAATGCCACAGGTGAAACGATCGAGCGCGCCCTGGACGGTCACGGACGGCCGTGCGGGCAATGTCCGCCAGGCGGTCGCGCTGGCCTCTGCGCTGCGCCAGGGCACCCATCGGCCGCTGGTCCTGCAGCCCCGCGCACCCTGGCGCTGGCTGTCGCCGCGGCGGCTGCCCGGTGATGTGAACGGCTATGGCGAGGCATTCGCGACGCTGGCCGCGGACGCACCGCCGCTGGCGATCGGCTGTGGCCGTCAGGCCGCCGGCGCACTGCGCGTGCTGCGCGCACGTGGCAGCCAGGTGGTGCAGATCCTCGACCCGCGCATCAATGCCCGCCACTGGGACATGGTGGTGGTGCCCGAACACGATGCCCTGCGTGGCAGCAACGTGCTGACCCTGCTCGGCAGCCTCAACCCGGTGGATGACGACTGGCTGGCCTGGGGCCGCGCCGCGTTCGCTGGCTTCAGTACCCTGCCTGGCCCGCGCACCGCGCTGCTGGTGGGCGGGCCGACGCCGCTGGCACCCTGGGACGAGACCGCGATGGTGGGCGTGTTCCAGGCGCTGGCCGATCAGATCCGCGCTGAGGGCGGCAGCCTGCTGGCCACGACTTCGCGGCGCACGCCACCGGCATTGGCCGAGATCCTGCGCGCGAAATTCTCCGACCTGCCGCACGTGATCTGGGGCGATGGTGGCGACGGCACCAATCCCTATGGCGGCCTGCTCGGCTGGGCCAACCGCGTGGTGGTCTCGCCCGATTCGGTGAACCTGCTCTCTGAGGCCTGCGCCACGCGCATGCCGGTGATGGTGGCGCTGGCCGAGACTGCGCAGGGCCGCTTGGCGCGCTTCCAGCAGCAGCTGCGCGAGCGCGGGCGATTGCAGGCGCACTGGCTGGACTGGCAGTACGACCGTATCGAGCCGCTGCGCGAGACCGCGCGGGTGGCGGCAGAAGTGAAACAGCGCCTGGCAGCGGGGTAGTGCCGGCCGCTGGCCGGCAATCCTGGGCACCTGGCATCACGGTAATGCCGGGTGCCCAGCGTTTTCTGAACATTTCGATCCGGTACCGCGGTTAGAGTCCAGCTTCCCCCATCACTCTGAACGTCTTCATGCGTACCTTGCTCCTGCTGCCCCTGGCCCTGCTCGCTGCCTGCTCCACCACGCCCACCGAGCTGGATCCGATTTCGTATCAATGCCAGCAGCAGTTGGACGCGTACCGCGAACAACCGGCGCTGCGCGATCCGAAGGGCCAGCGCCCACCGCTGCCGGTGGCCCCGATCAGCGATGCCTGCGACAAGGAGCTCCAGCGCAAGGGCGTGGATCGTCCCCTGCGCTGAGCAGCGTATGATCGGCGCGCGGGCCTGCCCGCCGTTGAAGGTATCGACATGGATCGTTTCTCCCACCTGCCGCGCGCCGCGCTGCTGATCACCAGCCTGCTGGCGACCGCACCGGCCTGGGCCAACAGCACCGAATGCCGCGAGCGCTACCCGAGCGTGGCCGCGCAGGCGGCGATGCTGGACGTGGCCTGGACCACCGCTGAGCGCCTGGACGCGCTGCCCGATGTGGACGTGGTGGTAGCCGCGCGCGGTGGCCAGGACCTGAGCCGCTACGGCCTGCGCCACAGCCACCTGGCCTTCCTGGTGCGTGAGGACAATGGCCGCTGGCGCGCGATTCACCTGCTCAACCGCTGCAAGACCGACAGCTCGCAGCTGTACCTCGAAGGGCTGGGCAACTTCGTCGGCGAGAGCGGCGGCCATACCGACCTGCGCATCGGCGTGCCCTCGGCGCCGCTGCGTGCCGCGTTGAAAGCGATGCTGGTGTCGCCGTCGATCCAGCCGAAGGCGCTGCACGAAACCAAATACAACGTGGTTGCCTACCCGTTTGCCACCGACTACCAGAACTCCAACCAGTGGGTGCTGGAAGTGCTGGCCGCGGCGATGGCGCAGACCGAAGGCGCGCCGGCCATCGTCAAGCGCGAACAGGCACAGCAGTGGCTGCGCCAGCAGAAGTACCAGCCCAGCGTGCTGCATATCGGCCTCGGCAAGCGCGTGGGTGCGCGCCTGTTCGTGGCCAACGCCACCACCACTGACCATCCGGCCGGCGAACGCATCTCCGGCAACTATTCGGTGGTGACGGTGGAATCGGTGTTCGATTTCCTGCACCAGCGCAGCCAGCTGCAGCAGGAACTGGTGATCCCTCACGTGCCGGTAGCCGGTGCTGCCGCCGCCACGCCCTGAATCCAGCAAGGAGAACGACATGCGTACCCTGCCCGCCGTCCTGATGCCGATGCTGATCGCCGCAAGCCTGGCCTGGTCCACGGCCGCTCATGCAGAGCGCCGCATCGTGATCATCCACGACCCGGGCCCGCAGGGACCGAGCCTGGAGATGTCCACGCAGATGGTGACGTCGGCCCGCGCGGCGGCGGCGAAGGAAGCCCAGGATGCCGCCGACGCTGGCCAGCCGCTGGCCCGCCCGCAGCAGATCAAGCTGCCGCAGATGCAGGTGAGCGCGATCGCCACCACCGTGGATGGCCGCCGCGAAGTGCTGCTGCGCGATGCCAACGATCCGCAGAACACCGCATCGATGCAGTACCCGCGCGGCATCGGCGATCCCGCCGTGCAGTTCACCGTGGGCCAGACCGTGAACTTCGAACCGACCGGCGCCGACCAGGGCTGGCAGCTGAAGGACAACCAGGGCCGCCCGCTGGAATACCTGCCCGAGGCCACCGGCCCGCGCGACATCTTCGATACCCGGCGCTGAGCCGCCGTCCCCACCCTGACCAGGAGGTCTCCATGTTCCGTTGCCTGCGCGTTCCCGCCACTGCCCTGCTGCTTTCGGCGCTGGTGGTGCCCACCGTCCATGCCGGCGCCGCGCCGCAGTTGAACAGCGGCCAGACCAGCGTGCTGGTCACGTCGCTGATCGTGCTGTCGATTCCGTTGGCCACGTCGATGGGACTGGCCGAACTGTCCAAGGCCCCGTTCAAGGCCAGCGAGCGCAACGGCAAGGTCGCCGCACGCACGCCGGCGGTGCCGCTGCCACCGATGGAAGTGAAGCAGGTCGCCACCACGCCAGCCGGTGATCGCCAGGTGCACCTGCAGGTGCCCGGCAAGGCCGACCAGACCGCAACGCTGCAATGGCCGGCGGCTGCAGGTGATGACCCGATTGCCGGTTTCGTCGTCGGCCAGCAGGTGCGCTTCGACCCGACCGACGCGGGTGCCGGCTGGACCGTGAAGAGCGCGCAGGGCCAGGCGCTGGCCTATGTGCCGACCGCCTATGCCGCCGGCGATGTGATGAGCGAAACGCTGTAAAGCTGAACGGCCGGTTTTGGCATTGCCGCGGGCCGGGCGGATAATGGGCGATCCCCTTTGTCCCCCTGGCTCGCCATGTCCGTGCGTCCTGCCCCTGTGTTTGCCCCGTTGACCGCCCGCGCCCTGGTGCTGGCGGTGCTGGCCATGGGCGCGGTGGTGCTGCTGTCCAACGTACTGGTGCAGTACCCGATCAACGATTGGCTGACCTGGGGTGCTTTCAGTTACCCGGTCGCGTTCCTGGTCAGCAACCTGATCAACCGCCGCTTCGGCCCGGGCCCGGCCCGGCGCGTGGCGTGGATCGGTTTCGCGGTGGCGGTGCTGCTTTCGATCTGGGTGGCCACCCCGCGCATCGCCATTGCCTCGTGCTCGGCCTTCATCGTGGCCCAGCTGCTGGACATCACCGTGTTCGACCGCCTGCGGCGTGGCAGCTGGTGGCGCGCACCGATGGTGGCCACCACCTGCAGCGCGACGGTGGATACCACCATTTTCTGGTCGATCGCGTTTGCCGGTTCGACCCTGCCGTGGGTGAGCTGGGCTGCCGGCGACCTGGCGGTGAAGCTGGCGATCGGCGTCTGCCTGCTGGCCCCGTTCCGCGCACTGTTGTGGAAGATGGCGCCGCTGCGCACCACCAGCTGACCGCCGTTGCTCTGGTAGGTGCCAACCTTGGTTGGCACGCTGTTGCCGGGGTCATGAACGCTGACGGATTGTGCCAACCAAGGTTGGCACCTACCAACAGCAGGCCAACGCTCAGATCATTGATCCGGCGGGTCATCGCCGGGCCATTGATCCGGTAGTCGCCAACCTTGGTTGGCGCTTTGCATTCATGCCAACCAAGGTTGGCATCTACCAACAGCGGGTCATCGCCGGCCAATGATCCGGTGGGTGCCGACCGTTGGTCGGCACGCCCTGCAGAACCCATCGCTGCCGACAGATTGTGCCGACCAACGGTCGGCACCTACCAACAGCGACCATCGCCGAGCCATTGATTGGGTAGCTGCCAACCTTGGTTGGCGCTTTGCATTCATGCCAACCAAGGTTGGCAGCTACCAACAGCAGGTCATCGCCGGCCATTGATCCGGTGGGTGCCGACCGTTGGTCGGCACGCCCTGCAGAACTCATCGTTGCCGACAGATTGTGCCGACCAACGGTCGGCACCTACCAACGGCGACCATCGCCGAGCCATTGATCTGGTAGCTGCCAACCTTGGTTGGCGCTTTGCATTCATGCCAACCAAGGTTGGCATCTACCAACAGCGGGTCATCGCCGGCCAATGATCCGGTGGGTGCCGACCGTTGGTCGGCACGCCCAGCAGAACTCATCGCTGCCGACAGATTGTGCCGACCAACGGTCGGTACCCACCCAAAGTTGTTGCAGCATTTGCACCCACTCAGGCGAACGGCAGCTCCGCGGCGATGCACGCGGCGGTAATCGCGGCACATGCCTCTTCAATCGCGGGCGTGGTCGGCGCCAACCGCGGGCGCCGATCCAGCGTGCAGGCCAGGCCCACGTCCAGCAGCGTGGCATGTGCTCCATGCAATGCCTGCGCCGTGTCTTCCGGCAGGAAACCGGCAACGGCCAACGCATCGATCAACGACGGCGTATCGCGCGGCTGCAGCAGCGCCGCATGCTGCGCACTGCGCGCCAGCACACCGGTCTGCAGCAGGAACTCCAGGTCCACCACGCCGCCAGCACCCTGCTTCAGGTCCAGTCGCGCGGCATCGCTGCGGTCCAGTTCGGTGCGCATGCGGCCGCGCATCTTCAGCACGTCCGCGTACAGCACACCCGTGTCGCGCTCACGCCCAAGCGTCTGCGCACGCACCTGCTCGAAGTCGGCCAACAGGCTGGCATCGCCGGCCACGCCACGCGCGCGCACCAGCGCCTGGTGCTCCCAGGTCCACGCACGTTCGCGCTGGTATTCGGTGTAACTGGCCAACGAAGACACCAGCGAACCCTTGCCACCATCCGGGCGCAGGCGCACGTCGATGTCGTACAGGCGCCCGGCGGCGGTCACCGCACCGAGCAGCGCCATCACCTTCTGCGCCAGGCGTGCATACCAGCGCCCCGGCTCCAGCGGACGCGCGCCATTGCTGGCATCCACCCCGGCCGGGTTGTCGTGCAGGAACACCAGGTCCAGATCGGAACCGAAGCCCAGTTCAAGCCCACCGAGGCTGCCATAGCCGATGATCGCGAAACGCCCGCCGGGAATCTCGCCGTGTGCGGCATGCATGTCCGCTTCGGCCATCGCCAACACGGTGACCACCACGGCCTGCGCCAGCTCGGCCAGTTGCCGCGTGCTGTCCACCGCACCCTGGCGGCCATCCAGCGTGGCCATCGCCATGCGGAAACTCAGTGCCAGCCGCGTTTCATTGAGCCAGCGCAGCGCGGATTCCGGATCTTCCACCGGCAGCACCTGCTGGCACTCGGCCAGCATGCCAGCCGCATCCGGCATCGGCCCGGATACGCGCACGTCCAGCAGTTCGTCCAGCAGCAGCGGATACGCCGCCAACCGCTCGGCCAGCAGCGCGCTGCGCGCCAGCACGTCCACCAACCGCGCCAGTGCGCTGGGCTGTTCGTCCAGCAAGGCGAGATAGCTGGTCCGGCGCAGCACCGCCTGCAACAGGCCGAGCACGCGCTTGAGCGCGGCATCCGGCTGCGGCGAACGCGTGGCCGCATGCAGCAGCGCGGGCAGCACGCGATCCAGCCGCGCACGCGCGGCATCGGACAACGACTTCACGCCGGTGCCCTGGGCGAAATCGCGTAGCGACTGGTCGGCGCCGTTGGCATCGAGGAAACCGGCTTCGGCCAGCAGCGGTGCGTTGCTGCCTTCGGGCAGGCTGCGCCAGTAGTTGGCCAGTGCATCGGGCGCGGCCTGGCCCTTGCGCGGTGCCAGCAGCGCGGCGAATTCAGTACTGACGCGCTGCTGCTGTTCGGCCAGCGCCGCGCGCAGCACCTCCCAATCCGGATAGCCCAGACCCACGGCGATGCGTTCGCGGTCGAGCGCATCACTGGGCAACACATGGGTCTGCGCGTCACGCAGCATCTGCAGGCGGTTCTCCAGGCGCCGCAGGAACAGGTACGCCTCGCGCAGCGCGCTGCCATCCTCGGGCGCGATCTGCCCGGCGGCCACCAGTGCGTCCAGCGCCACCAGCAGCCGACGCTCGCGCAATGCCGGTTCGCGACCACCGCGGATCAGCTGCAGCGCCTGGCACAGGAATTCGATCTCGCGGATGCCACCGGCACCGCGCTTGATGTCGTCGTGCAGTTCGCGGCGTGCGACTTCAGCGGTGATGGCCGCCTTCATTTCGCGCAGGCCGTCTAGCGCGGTGAAATCCAGGTAGCGGCGGTACACGAACGGGCGCAGGGTCTGCAGCCACGCCTCACCGGCCTCGATATCGCCGGCCACCGCGCGCGCCTTCAGCCAGGCATAGCGCTCCCAATCACGGCCCTCGCGCTGGAAATACTGGTCCATCCCCGCGAACGAGAGTGCAACGCGGCCGGCGCTGCCGAACGGACGCAGGCGCAGGTCGACGCGGTGGCTGAAGCCATCGACGGTGGTTTCATCCAGCAGCTTGGCCAGGCGCTGGCCGAGACGGGCGAAATATTCTTCCGCCGCCAACGGACGCGGTCCATCGGATTCACCTCCCTGCGGATAGGCGTAGACCAGATCCACATCGGAACTGAAGTTGAGCTCGCCACCGCCCAGCTTGCCAAGGCCGAACACCACCAGCTGCTGCGGGATGCCGTGTTCATCGGCGATGACGCCGTGACGCTGGGCGAATTCCTGCTGCAGGGCGTCCAGCGCCAGCCGCAGGCAGTCTTCGGCCAAAGCGGTGGCACCGGCCAGAGTCTGCGCCACGTCGTCCAGACCGGTCAGGTCACGCCAGATCAGCCGTGTGGACATCGCGGTACGCCAGCGCCGGATCTGCGCCGGCCAGTCGCTGGGCTGCAGCGGATCGAGCACCGGCGCTGGGATCGGCGGGCAGCCGGGCGCGGCCAGCTGTGCCAGCAAGGCCGGTTGCCGCACCAGGGTGTCCAGCGCGAAGTCGCTGGCCACCGCCAGCCGGGTCAGCAGCGGCAGCAGGTTGGCCGGGATGTGCTCGGGCAGGACCTGGGCCAGGCGCGCCAGAGCGCGGTCGACAAGAGGCTGCAGGGAGGCGGGCACGTCAGCGGGGGCGAGGGTCATGGGCTGATTGTATCGACCCGTTAACGCCGGCCGCTGCCCAGCGAATCCGATGACCCGGTAGTGCCGGCCGCTGGCCGGCAGATCCGATGATCCTGCCGAAGGTTACTGGGGTTGCCGGCCAGCGGCCGGCACTACCGATAATGGAGACCGCGTATTCATACTGGACGACAGGCAATAAAAAAGCCCGCTTGCAGCGAACTGCCAGCGGGCTCTGCTCCCTCCCCCACGTCGGGATGCAGGTCCATCGTGCGGGCTGCGAAAGCACTTTGCACGCTGCACTGCAAAACAAAACCGGCGGGTTTGGGTGACCCCTGCGGGAAAAGCCATTCCACGAAGGTAGAACCCCCCGTACGGATGAGGATGGCCGATAATCGGAATTCCCCCAAGCAACACGTGTCGTCATGTCTGTTGATCGCATCGCCAACGCGCGTCTTCGTGACCGCGTGGTCTCCGCAGAGGCCGCAGCCGCGCTGATCCAGCCCGGTGAAACCGTGGCCATGAGCGGCTTTACCGGCTCCGGGTATCCCAAGGCCGTTCCCGTCGAACTGGCCCGCCGCATCGAAGCGGTGCATGCCCAGGGCCAGCCCTTCCAGATCAGCCTGATGACTGGCGCCTCCACAGCGCCGGAACTCGATGGCGCGCTGGCCAAGGCCGATGGCATCGCCATGCGCATGCCGTTCCAGAGCGACCCGGATGCGCGCAACCGCATCAACGAGGGCAAGCTGGATTACATCGACATCCACCTCAGCCACGTGGCCCAGCACGTGTGGTTCGGTTTCTATGGCGAGATCGATACCGCCGTGATCGAAGTCTCGGCCATCCGCGAAGACGGTTCGCTGGTGCCCTCCACCTCGGTCGGCAACAACAAGACCTGGCTGGACCTGGCCAAGAAGGTGATCGTCGAGGTCAACGAATGGCAGCCGGCCGGCGTCGACGGCATGCATGACATCTACTACGGCACCGCGCTGCCGCCGCACCGCAAGCCGATTCCGCTGGTGAACGCCAACGACCGCATCGGCGACACCGCGCTGCGCTGCGACCCGGACAAGATCGTGGCCGTGGTGCGCACCAACGGCCCGGACCGCAACAGCCCGTTCAGCCCGATCGATGCGACCAGCGAGCAGATCGCTTCGCACCTGATCGAGTTCCTGCAGCACGAAGTGAAGAAGGGCCGCCTGCCGCCGAACCTGCTGCCGCTGCAGTCGGGCGTGGGCAATATTCCGAACGCGGTGCTGGCCGGCCTGGCCAAGAGCGGCTTCCGCGACCTGGCCGCGTTCACCGAAGTGATCCAGGACGGCATGCTCGACCTGCTGCGTGACGGCGTGCTGAGCTATGCCTCGTGCACCGGCTTCGCGCTGAGCCCGCAGGCCAACGAGACGTTCAAGGAGAACATCGATTTCTACCGCGAGCGCATCATCATGCGCACGCAGGAGATCTCCAACCATCCGGAACTGGTGCGCCGCCTCGGCTGCATCGGCATGAACGGCATGATCGAGGTGGACATCTACGGCAACGTCAATTCGACGCACGTGATGGGCACGCGGATCATGAACGGCATCGGCGGTTCCGGTGACTTTGCCCGCAACGGTTTCCTGTCGGCGTTCCTGAGCCCGTCCACCGCGAAGAACGGCACCATCTCGGCGATCGTGCCGATGGCCAGCCACGTGGACCACACCGAACACGACGTGTCGGTGATCGTCACCGAACAGGGCCTGGCCGACCTGCGTGGCCTGACCCCGCGCAAGCGTGCGCAGGTGCTGATCGACAACTGCGCGCACCCGGATTTCCGCCCGCAGCTGCAGGACTACTTCGACCGTGCCAGCCGCGAGAGCTACGGCAAGCACACCCCGCATCTGCTGCCGGAAGCGTTGTCGTGGCACCAGCGTTGGCTGGATACCGGCACGATGAAGAGCTGAGATCCGGAGACTCTGGTAGAGCCGGCCGCTGGCCGGCTCCCCAGAACAGCCGGCCAGCGGCCGGCTCTACCTTCACGCGGTGCGCAGCGCCGCCAGCGACTCAGCCTGCAGCCGCTCGTAGATCTCGAACTCGTCATTCACCGCCACGCCCAGCGCCTGCTCGAAGGCCTCGCGGTTGGCGTGTGCGGCATACGCACGCTGTTCTTCGCCGCCCAGGTTCGACTGGAAGATGCCCGCCGCACTGACCGGCAGGAAATCCTCATAGACGATCGGGTCGGCCGTGGCCAGGCCGGCGGCCACCAGCACTTCGGCGGGCAGATCGGCCACGCGCTCCGGCGCGGCGCGGCCAGCGTCGGTCAGCTGGTAGCGGTAATAGCCCAGTCCTTCCTGGCGCAGCGTGTCATGGTCATCCGGGAAGCTGGCGAACACCGCCTGCAGGCGCTGGCCGTAGTCGCCGCCGGTGCTGCCTTCGCCACCGGCATCGCGGGCCTGCGACAGCAGCTGGTCGTACAGCGCGCGGCCCTTCGGGGTAAGCGCAAGGCCCCGCTGTTCGATCTCGCCGAAGCGCGCGGTGTGGGTGCCGGCATCGCCACCCTCGCTGTCCGGGAAATGCACGGCTTCTTCCAGTGCCTTGAAGCTGGTCTGCCGCAACAGGATCGGGCAGGCACGGCGCGGCGGACCTTCGATCACCGCCTTGGCGGCCATGCCATGCTCGATCATCGCCGCCTGCGCCGCGTCGATATCCAGCGTACGCGGGGTCAGATGGTTGATGTGCGGGCCACGGAAGCTGACCACGTCGGCCACCAGGCGATGCGCGTTGTGCAGCGCGTGGTAGGTCGGCAGGTCGACCGTGGCATCGCCATGCCAGCGGAAGGTTTCCAGTGCTTCCTCGACGAAGCGCTCGGCATCGGCCTGCGAGAGCCCGCCGTCACGCTCGGCCTGCTCGATCAGCGCCAGCGCGCCCTCGGTGAAGATGCGGCGACGTGCAAGGATCTTTGCCGATTCGGCACGCAGCGCTTCGTCTTCGATCAGCTCCAGGCGCAGCAGCGAGGTGAACACGCGGAACGGGTTCTGCGCCAGCGCGGCGCCGGTGAGCGGGCGGAACGCGGTGGAGTGCACCGGCACGCCGGCCACCGACAGGTCGTAGTAGCCGACCGGGTACATGCCCATCACCGCGAACAGGCGGCGCAGCGTGGCCAGTTCCTGCACGGTACCAACGCGGATCGCGCCGTGGCGCTCTTCATCCAGGCGCGCACGCTCGTCGTTGCGCTGCAGCTGTGCGGCCAGCGCAGGGTCCTGGTCAAGCACCTGCGCGTTGATCCGCTCCACCAGTTCCACCAGCGTGCCGTACAGCGGCACTTCGGTGCGGTACATGCGGGACATGGCCTGCGCGAACAGGCGGCGGATCATATCAGGCGAAACGAAAGAGGCGCTCATCAGTCACTCGATTACGGGAACGGGGAACAGCTCGAACCCGTATTGTCGCCGGAGCGCGGGGCCGCGGCGATATGCAGAGCAACATGAAGGAAATCGGTAGTGCCGGCCGCTGGCCGGCAACCTCCGGATGCCTGGAAGGATGCAGTTGCCGGCCAGTGGCCGGCACTACCGCTTGAGCTGGCGCCTCAGGGTGGCATCCAGGGTGATCGGCCGGTCCCAGTGCTGGTAGCTGGCCACGATGGCATGGCGCACGGCGCGGTAATGCAGGTTGTCCGGCTTGGCCGGCATGCGCTTCACCACCGCCTCCCAGCCGCCCTCCGGGTCCTGGCTGAAGGCGCGCACGCTGTCGCGACAGGTCTGGCCGCTGGCCTTGGCCCAGAAGCAGGCGAAGTAGATATCCCCGGCCTGCCAGCCATGGGTGGTGAACAGCGCGCTGATGTAACCGCGCGGCACCTCGGCATAGCGCGACACTTCGTCGAGGAAGGCGTCGGGGTAGCGTTCGGCGTAGTGGTTGATGTCCTGCAGCTGGGCATCGACCCAGCGGTCACCGGTTTCCACCGTGTAGGCCGCCGAACGCTTGGCGGTCTGCTGGGCCAGCACGATGGCCGGCACCAGCAGCAGGGACAACAACAGCGCGCGCAGTCGGACGTTCATGCCACGATTCTGCCGCAGCCGCCGGGTCCTGTCAGGCCGCCGCCGAGGCCTTGGCCTCGATCGCGGCCAGTGCGGCCGGCCAATCATGGGCGGTATCGGCAGTGACCATGCGCGGTTCGTCGTCGGCCACGCCGTGCTGGGTCTCGTGGGCCCAGGTCACCGCGTACGGGGTATGCACGCCCCAGCCACCCAAGGTCACCACCGGCTCGATGTCCGAGCGCAGCGAGTTGCCGACCATCACGAAGCGCTGCATCGGCAGGTCGAATTCGGCCAGCACGCGGGCGTAGGTCTCCGGGTCCTTCTCGGAGACGATCTCGATGCGCGGGAACAGCTCGGCCAGGTTGGCGACCTTGATCTTCGCTTCCTGGTGGAACAGGTCGCCCTTGGTGATCAGCACCACTGGATAATCTTCGGCGATCGCAGCGACTGCTTCACGCACGCCGTCGATCAGCTCGACCGGGTGGCGCAGGGTGTCGTGGCCGATGTCCAGGATGCGCTGGATGTCCTTGGCCTCGATGCGCTGGCCGGTGATGTCGATGGCCGCTTCGATCATCGACAGCGTCATGCTCTTCACGCCGTAACCGAAGGTGCCCAGGTGGCGCTGCTGCACTTCCAGCAGGTGGCGCGCGGTCTGCGTGTCATGCACGTCGACGTAGCGCGACAGCAGGTCAAGATAATCCTGCTCGGCCTTGCGGTAGTAGTCCTCGCTCTTCCACAGCGTATCGTCACCGTCAAAACCGACCAGGCCGATGGCGCGCGACGGCGCAGGCGTGGGGGTGTTCATCGCACAAGGATACAGGGGTGCTGGTGACGATAAAAACCCGGGCGGCCGCAGCCGCCCGGGTCCCCATGCACCGGTCTTCCCGAATCAGGCGTGGATCAGCGGCCCTGCGCCGCGCCGGCACCTGCACCGGCCTGCTGGGCGGCCACGTAGGCCTTGTACTCGTCGGCGCTCAGCTCGCCGTCCTTGTTGGTATCGGCCTGGTCGAACACCTGGGCCAGGCCTGCGTTCACCTGCGCCTCGGTCTTGCTGATGGTGCCGTTGCCATCGGTATCGATGCTGGCCCAGGTCTGGCCACCGCCATTGGCCTGTGCCGAAGCCGCTGCGGCCGCGTTGGTCGCCTGGTCAGCCGCCTGCCCTGCCTGTGCCGCCGACTGCTGCGCCTGCGCGGCCTCGTTCTGTGCCTGCGCGGCCTGCTGCTTGGCCGACTGGGCCATCGCCGGAATGGCCAGCACGCTGCCGGCGGCGACGATCAGGGCGATCAGGGGCTTGCGGTTGCGAATAGTCATCAGGGGTGTCTCCTACCAATTGGGTGGTGTTGCGCGGCGTGTTGTCTCCGCACGGCACCTACCCTGCCACCGCGTTTCTGAATCGATTTTGCCCCGCGACCGGCGTCAACACGCACGATTAACCACTCGCCTACGCGCATGCTTTAGCGCGGTGGTTAGCACGAAGTGAGTGGCTCATAAGCTGCGCATTCAGCGCTGCCTGATTTAACCGGCAGCGAACAAAAAACCTGCGTCAGTCGACGTTCTGAGCCGATGACCGCGAACTGAACACCACCCAGCCGAGGGCAACACCGGCGAGCGCGCCGGCGATTTCCAGCACCACGCGGCTGCCGAGTTCGTTCGGATCGTGGATGGTGGCGAGGAAAAGGCGCGCATACAGGGGCGACTCCAGACGCACGATGCCCATGTAGAACAGCTTCCAGGCATCGATGCCGGCGGAGATGATCACGGCGATGACGCAGGACCAGCCGATCGCGTGGCCAACCGTCCAGTGCAGGAGCCGGCACAGCTGCGACCACAGGAAGTACACCAGCAGCCCGACCAGCAGGGCAATGGCGCCCGCTTCGAGGGTACCGAGCAGGCCGAAGTGCAGGGGAAGGTTCATCGGGTGGGCAGGGATGAAGAGGCGGCCAGTGTAAGGGATCTGCCTCGGACCCAATCCGTTAGCCCCGGTAGATCCACGCCATGCGTGGATGAATCCCCATCGAAATCGAATACTCCGATGATTGAACGAAAGGCGTCCACGCATGGCGTGGATCTACCGTGTCGACCAAGGTCGACACCTACCAACAGCAGCGCCCCTCCGCCGATGTCCCTACCGCACGGGGACGTCGTATGCGGTGCCCGGGTCCGGTTCGGGCTGCAGGGTGTAGTGCCACCACTCCTGCGGATAGTTGACGAAACCACGGCGTGCCATCGCCTGCACCAGCTGCTTGCGATTCGCCTGCTGCGCAGCACTCAGCCCGCTCGTCTGCGTATGCGCGCGTGGCCCGAAGAAATCGAAGTCGGTGCCCATGTCCAACGGCGTACATGCACCACTGCCGCAATCCAGCAGCCCCAGATCCACCGTGGCACCGCGGCTATGGCCGGAGCGCTCGGCGATGTAGCCGTCGGCCAGCAGCCGTGGCTTGTCCAGATCCGGGTACTGCAGAGCCTTGCGCGAGCGCTCGCGCGGATCGTTCACCCAGGCCATGAAGGCCTGCACCGAGCGCACCGGCCGGTAGCAGTCGTAGAGGCGCAGGCCAAAGCCATCCGCGCGCAGGTCCTGTTCCACCTGTGCCAGTGCCTTCGCCACCGGCGCCAGCAGGTAACAGGACGGCCCCTCGTAACCCGGCACGCGCGCGCCGGTGAAGTTGTTGGCGCCGGCGTAGCGGATGTCCATCTCGATGCCTGGCGACAACGTGCGGATCTCCACGAATCCGGCGCTGGCGGCATCGGTGGCCGGCGAAACACGCGGCGGCTCAGCGGCGCTGGCGCTCGCTGCCAGGGCAGTCGCCAGTACGAGTGAAATGCAGGTCCTGGAAGTCATAGCTGAAGTCGATGTCCGGGTCGATGGCACGCAGGTCCAGTGTGGGCGGCGCACCGTCACCGGGCTGCAGCCAGGCCTGTGCGTCTTCGCCCAGCGTATCCCAGCGCAGCAGCCAACGCCCCTGCAACTGCAGCACCGTGGCCTGCAGCCGGGGCGACTTGTCCACGCTGAAGCGCAGGCCGTCCGCGCCCGGGCACAGTGAGGCCGGGCCCAGCCACGGATCGCGGTAACGGCCCTGCCAGTGCGGCAGATCCGTGCGGCTCGTCTCCTGCGCCGCAACGGTGGACGGCCGCGAATGGCCGGTCGCCGCCCGCGTTGCCTGGTCTGCCTTCAATTCGGCCAGGTACTCCATCGCAGGCCGCGCATCGTCCGCTGCGGTGAAGCGCTTCAGCGCGGCCTGCATCAACGCGGTACGCGCATCCTCGCCTTCGCCATTGATCAGCATCACCACACCCACCTTGCGGTCGGGCAGCAGCGCCAGCGACGAGTACATCCCTGACAGCGTGCCGGTGTGTGCCACCTTCCACTGCCCATCCATGTCAGACACGCGCCAGCCATAGCCGTAGCCGTAGAAATGCGCGTTGTCCCAGCGCCGCTGGCGCTCACCCAGCGGCATCGGCACGTGTAATGTCCACAACGTGCGGCGCTGTTCACTATCCAACCAATCCTGCACCACGGCAGGATCAAGCAGTACCTGCATCCAGCGCGTCATGTCGCGCAGCGAACAGCGGATGCCTCCGGCAGCCATGGAAGGCAGGTCCGGGCTGATGGCACCGTCAGCGTTCACCACCTCATTGCGATCACGACGCCAGGCATGTGGCTGCGCGACGTTGCCTACGCGCTTCACCGACCAGGCCCCCACCTGGCAGCGCGTCATACCGAGTGGTTCAAACACCTGCTCGCGCATCAACTGGTCGTACGATTTGCCACCGGCCGCAGCGGCCACTTCGCCGGCCACCACATACATCAGGTTGTCGTAGGCATAGTGGCTGCGGAAGCTGCTGACCGGCTTCAAGTGCGCCAGTCCGGCAATGATGTCGGCGCGGGTGAACGTGTTCGGCTCCGGCCACAGCATCAGATCACCGGCGCCCAGACCGAGACCGCTGTTGTGGATCAGCAGGTCGCGCACCTGCATCTGCTGGCCCACCCATGCGTCATGCATGCGGAAGCCCGGCAGGTGCCGCCGCACCGGGTCATCCCAGCGCAGCTTGCCCTGCTGCACCAGCCGCGCCAGCAACGCGGCGGTCATCGCCTTGCTGTTGGAGGCGATCTTGAACAGCGTGTCCTCGTCGATGCGGCCGCCATCACCGCGCGCGCCCTCGGCATGGCGATAGACCACGTGCCCATTCTCGACCACCGCCATGGCCAGCCCGGGCAGGTGCTTATGCTGGACCACGGCGGCGACATCGGCATCGATGGATGCGGTATCGACCGCCGAAGCGGAGGGTGCGGCCAGTGCCGCTGCGAGGATCAGCAGATGATGCATGCACGCTTCCCTTCCAATGCCCGCGCCGCCCACACGGACGGCACGGGATGCAGCCTCAGAAATTCCAGGTCACCACCAACTGTGTATAGCGCGGAGCCTGCCAGCGCGTCCCGGTGGCGAACGTCGCCTCGCGGTACTGGCCGGGCTGCGCTTCATAGCGCTGGTGCACGTTGATGGTCTTCTGATTGTTGAACAGGTTGTAGACCGACAGCCGTGCGCTGAGGTCGATGCCTTCCACCGGCAAACGCCACGTCACATTGGCGCCCATGGTCCACGTCCATGGCAGGCGACCGAACGCGCCGCGCGGACTGTACTCGAACTGTCGCTGGTTGTATGGGCCGGAGCAGTTGGCCACGCACAGCCAACCGGTGCCACCGCCACTACCTTCACTGGAGGTACTGCCACCGGCGATGGAGTCGTTTGGCCACATCACGCCATACGCAGTGATCGGGCCACCGGACTGCACCTGCAACGTGGTGCCGAAGGACCATTGCTTGTTCAGTGCGTACGCAGCTCGCAGCTTGAACTGGTGGCGGAAGTCGTTGAACAGTACGCCGTAGCGCTCGTTGGTGGCGGGGTGGTCCCAGAACTGGACCATGCCGGTATCACCGTAGTTGGTATCGGAGTTCACTGGTCCTTCGAAGTTGCCTTCACTCTTCGACCACAGGTAGGACGCGTTGAACATCCACTTCTCGTCCCATGCACGGTCGATCTGGAACTCCAGCGCCTTGTAGGTACGCTTGGGCTTGGAGTAACCGATCACCTCGCCACTGCCGCCCTTTCGATAGCCGCTGTTGGCGGTGTCGATGGTGATCCAGCCTTCGTTGGCGCAACCGATGCTCTTGTCGCCCCAGATCGTCAGGCTCTCGCCCGGGTTGGCGATCGGCCACAGCGTGCTGGGGGTCGGGCCGCACGGGGTGTAGTTGATGCGGATGTCATCCAGAGCGCGGGTCATGCGCCGGTAGGTGGCGTTGACGCCCCAGGACCACGCCTGGTTGATCATGTTCTGGAAGCCCAGGATGTACTCGTCCTGGTAGACCGCCTTGAGATCGCGGTCCACGCTCTGGCGCAGGTCGGCACCGCCGGTGTTCATGCGGGTGTCGGTCGGCCCGATCTGCTGGCCGACGATCGGTGCCATGTACGGCGAGCCTGTCGGCGAGGTCTTCTGTTCCCAGCCATTGAGCACGTAATAGCTGTATTCGTCGGTGAGACCACCGGCGAAGTTCACGTTGATGTTGTTGGTAACCGGCAGGTAGTAGCGGCCGGCGTTGCCGAAGAGCTTGGTGCTGCCATCACCGCGCATGTCCCACGAGAAGCCCACACGCGGCGCGACCAGGTCGTCCATCTTGATGAACGCCTTGCCGGCGGCGGTGCGGTTTTCGAAACGGTCCCAGCGCACGCCGAGGTTGAGCATCAGGTTCGGAGTGATGTTCCAGATGTCTTCCACGTAGAAGGCATTGGCTTCAGTCTCGAACGTGCCTCCCGACTTGCGGTTGCGCGCACGCAGCATTTCGGTAACGCCTGCTGGCACGTAGGCATTGGCACCGTCCCAGACTTCGTCGCCAGGTCGCGCTACGTAGGCCGTGTAGCTCAACTCGGTCGGACCGGGGTAGCGGGTGGACTGCTTTGTGGTCATCAGCTCACGGTCGACACCGAAGCGTAGCAGGTGATCACCCAGCTGCCATTCGAAGTCCAGTCGCGCCACGTCACGGGTATCGTCACGCTCGGCCACTGCCGTGCCGGTGGGGTGGCAGCCTGCGCGCAGGCCCTGCAGCTTGCCCAGGCGCGGGCCGTAGGTGCTGTCGGTGAACACCGGGCTGCACGCCTGATCCAGCGACGAATTGGTGAACGCACGCTGGTTGTTCTGGCCGACCATGGCGCGGGCGGTGAAGTTCTGGCCGAAGTGGCCGGTATAGGTGGCCGACCAGTTGCGACCACCCGTCTCGGTGACCGAATCACCGCCCCATGCACCGAGCTGGTCTGCGTTCCAGTTGTAGCCATACGAGGCGTTGGTGACGTCACCTTCGTCGGAGAACGCCAGCAGTGCCAGGCTGTGGTTGTCGTTGATGTTCCAGTCCAGCTTGGTGCCCCAGAAACCGTTGCCGGAATCATTCTTGAACCAGGTACTGCCATCGGACGAGGTGTTGTGCCCTTTGTCACTGCGGTCTTCATACATCGCGAACAGGAACAGCTTGTCCTTGATGATCGGACCGGAGCCCCACACGTTGGTCTTCAGGAACGAGTTGTTGTCGCGGCTGCCATACGAATGCGGGGTTCCATCACGATGGAAGTGGTCGCCGCCGCTGGAGCGCCATGCACTGGGTTCAGCGGTGACTTCCACGCCGCCTTCGAACTCGTTGCTGCCCGAACGGGTCACCGCATTGATCACGCCACCGGTGGAGCGGCCGAACTCGACCGAGTATCCGCCGGTCTTGACCTGAAACTCCTTGAAGAAGGCGAACGGCGCGGTACTGAAGCCGCGACGGGTGTACATGTCGGTGACATTCAGGCCATTGATGAAGACGGCATTTTCAGCCACCGACGAGCCGGCGAAGGACAAGCCACCAAACGACGAGTTGCCGCCGACCACGCCAGGCGCCATCAGTGCGACCGCAGACAGGTCCTGCGCCACAGGAAGGCGCGAGATTTCCTGTCGATTGATGTTGAAGGATGTTTCGGTGGAATAGACATCCACGCGATTGACCACGCGTGTGCCGACCACCTGCAGTGCATCGAGATTGGTGACGCCGCCGCCGCTTGCCAGATTGACCGTGGTGGTGCCGCCGATCGCGACGCTGACAGCAACCTGATCACCCAGCTTCTGGCCATCACGGCTGAGCTGCAACTGGTAGTCGCCCACCGGTAGCTGGCCCAGGCGATAGCTGCCATCGGCACCGACCGTGACAGAGCGGGTCAGGCCCGTGCTGTTGCTGACCACGGTCACCTGATCACCGGCGGTGGCGCGGCCCGCCACCGCGCCGCTCACGTTCTGCGCCATTGCGGTGCCGGGCAGCATCACGCCCAGACACGCCCCAAGGGCGACGCACAACGCCGCCCGCTTGATGCTGTAAGCCTTCATCCCCTGCTCTCTCCTGCAAGAATTGAATGGTGTGGAGTGCGATGTGTCGCGCTAGCGTTGCCTGGCTGGCAGTACCCGCCACTGGAAGTCGTAGTTCCATTGGTCGAAGTACAGGTTGCCGCCAGCCCACTCGGCCTCGCCGCGCTGCGAGTCGACCGTTTCCGAGCGGAAGTGCTGCTTGGCCGGCACCAGGGCCTGGCCGAAATCGTCGTTGAAGGCGATGCGGTAGCCGTCGAGGCCACCCAGGTAGAAATCGCGCAGGGCCGGCACGTCGCTGGCCAGTGCGCCGGTGGTCACGTCCATCGGCAGCCATCCATACGGCGCCAGGTAGACCTGCCCCCAGTCATGCAGGTTGTTGTAACCACTGCCATCGTCGGAGAACACCATGCCCGACTGCCAGCGTGCGGGAATGCCGTTCAGGCGCAGCAGCGCGATCAACAGCAGGGTCTGCTGCCCACAGTCGGCATGCCCGGCATGCAGCGCGTAATCGCTGATGTTGCTGATCGTGGAGTATTCGCGCGCACCGGCCCATGGAATGCGATCCACGGCAGCAAACAGCTTGCGCACCACTTCATACGGGCGGGTTTCCCCCTGCAGCACCTGGTCGGAGAACAGCTTCAGCGCCGGCGTGAAGCGCACGTGCGGCAGCTGCTCGGCCAGGTAGGGTTTCAGTGCCGGATCGGCCGGTGTCGGCTGCACCTTGGCCGGATCGATCGCGGTATGCCGGGCCAGGATCGTGACCGCATAGCGGACCTCGAAGCGGGTCGGCTGCCCGGCCACCGCTTTGGCTTCCAGATAGGCGGTACGCTGCAGGGTGCTGGCTGGTGCCACGCGCGCCTTGCCCGGGGTGCTGCCCAGCCACTGCACCTGCTCCTGCTGGCCGGGTATCTCGCGCGGGTACGGAATCCAGGCGCGTACGGTCTCGCCGGCCGGCACCGCATCGGCTTTCACCGTGAGCGACTGGGTGAATTCAATGCGCTGCGGCAGTACCGACGCCTGGCCACTTTGTTCCGCTGCGGCAAGCACGCGTGCGTGGTGCGCGTTGAGCACCTCGTTTGGGCCCGGCGCCGGCATCGGTGCATCCGCGCGGCGGCGCGCACGTGCCTCGTCGCTGAGCAGGAACAGGTTCAACGGTGCGCGCTTGAAGTACCAGCGCGTGCCATCGATGTCGAGGTGTTCGATCAGTCCAAGCTGGTCCCAGCGTGCGAATTCCTCGTCGGTCAGGTCGGGAATCCAGCGGCGCACGGCAGACTTGGCGGCGGCTTCGTCGAGGGAAAAATCCAGGCGGATGCGGCGCATGCGCTCTTCCTGGAACGCGATGTCGTCGAAACTGACGCCAGGCTCCGCCGCGTCCGCAGCCGACCAGGTGTTCAGTTCGCTGCCGGCTTCGGAGAACCGTCCCGCGTCGATCATCTGCACGACCCGCGCAAACTGGATGGCCGAGGGTGGCGGCTCCGCTCCCGCCGACCACGCCCACAGCAGCAGCGCGGCACACAGGCCGGCAGTGGCAGGCAGACGTGGTTTGCGAACGGCAGGATCCACAGCGACACTTCCCCAGCGCGGGTGGTAACGGCTGTGTAACACGGGCCGGGATGCCGGTCAATAATTTATTCTTGCTTTCGATGCCAAAAGGAATAAATATTCCAACAGGCATTCGAGGAGGGTGTGCAGCGCATGATCCTGGCTTCCCGCGAACGGCATCGGCATTGGCCACGCCGCTTGACCCTGGCCCTGTGCCTGCTGGCCGCACCGGCCTTTGCACAGGCGGCCCCGCCGCCCGACCCGGGCGCGCCGCTGCCCTATGTGATCGGCCTGCACGAGGCCTACCTCACCCCGCAGTACTGGACCGCGCGCCTGGACAACGCAGACGTGCCGATCCTGGACCGCAGCCAGATCGAGGCACAGAACGCACGGATGCGGTCACAGGACAGCCACATCCAGGACATCGCCGCACTGCCCGAGCAGCTTGATGCGGCGGCGGTGCGCGCCAGCATCACCTCGCTGTCGAGCTGGCCCACCCGCACTCTGTACAACGACAAGGGCCAGGCCGTTGCGCCGGCACTGCGCAGCGCGACCGAAGCCAATCTGGGCCTACAGTCCATTCCCGCGCAGACGACACCGCAATACGGGCTGGTGGTGAAGCGCGCTGCACTGCGCACCTTCCCCACCCGCGAGCGCGTCTTCAGCAGCGTCGGTGACATCGACATCGATCGCTTCCAGGAATCGGCGCTGTTCCCCGGCGACAAGGTCGCCGTGGTCCATCGTAGCGCCGACGGCCGCTGGCTGTTCGTGCACAGCGAGCGCTACAGCGCATGGATCGAGGCCGATGCCATCGCCAGCGGCGACAAAGCCACCGTGCTCGGCTACGGCGCGAAGGGACCGTACCGGATCGTCACCGGCGCCACCGCACAGACCGCCTACACCCCGGAAGAACCGCGCGTCTCGCGCCTGCAGCTGGACATGGGCGTGCGCTTGCCGGTGCTGGCCGACTGGCCGGCGTCAGAGCCGGTGAACGGCCAGCAGGCACATGCGTCGTGGGTGGTGCAGCTGCCGGTACGCGAGGCCGATGGTCGATTGAAGCTGGTACCAGCGCTGTTGCCGCGCTCGCAGGACACCGCCGCCGACTATCTGCCGCTGACCCCACGCCTGCTGCTGCAGCAGGCCTTCAAGTTCCTCGGCGAGCGCTACGGTTGGGGCCACGACTACGACACCCGCGACTGCAGCGGTTTCGTTTCCGAGATCTACCGCAGCTTCGGCGTGCTGCTGCCGCGCAATACCAGCGCGCAGGCGGTCAGCCCGGCGCTGGACCGCGTGCCATTCACCGGCAAGGACGGCAAGGCCGTGCGCGACCGCGCCGTCACCGACCTGCAGGTGGGTGACCTGGTCTACATCCCCGGCCACGTGATGATGGCCATCGGCCACGTCGACGGCCGCACCTGGGTGATCCACGATACGGCGGGCGGCAGCTGGTTCGGTGCTGACGGCAAGCGTGTGCAGGCCCACCTCAATGGTGTTTCGGTCACCCCGCTTGAGCCGATGATGGCCAGCGACAGCGTCCGCTACATCGACCGCATCACCAACATCCAACGCCTGCGTGCCAAGACCCCCTGAATGAAGATCACTGCCATCGAACTGGGCATGCTGCGCGTGCCGCTGAAAACACCGTTCAAGACCGCCCTGCGCACGGTGGAAACCGTGGAAGACGTAGTGGTGCTGATCCGCACCGACACCGGCCACACCGGCTACGGCGAAGCGCCGGCCACCGCGGTGATCACCGGTGATACCCACGGCTCGATCATCGAGGCGATCCGTCACTTCATCGCGCCGCGCCTGATCGGCCAGGACGTGGCCAACCTCAATCGCCTGTGCGGTCTGGTGCAGACCGCGATGGAGCGCAACACCAGCGCCAAGGCGGCGGTGGAGATCGCGCTGTACGACCTGTGGGCACAGCTGCATGGCGCGCCGCTGTACCAGATGCTGGGTGGCGGCGACCCGGTGATCACCACCGACATCACCATCAGCGTGGACTACATCGACAAGATGGTGGCCGATTCGCTGTCGGCGATCGAGCGCGGCTTCGAGTCGCTGAAAATCAAGGTCGGCAAGGACATCGGTCTGGACATCGAACGGGTCAAGGCGATCCACGCCGCCGTGGAAGGCCGCGCCCTGCTTCGGCTGGACGCCAACCAGGGCTGGACGGCCAAGCAGGCGGTGCATGCCATGCGCACGCTGGAGGAAGCGGGCGTGGTGCTCGAGCTGCTGGAGCAGCCGGTGAAGGCCGCCGACATCAGTGGCCTGAAGTACGTGACCGACCGCGTCAACACGCCGGTGATGGCCGACGAAAGCGTGTTCAGCCCGAGCCAGGTGATGGACCTGATCCAGCAGCGCGCGGCCGACATCATCAACATCAAGCTGATGAAGACCGGCGGCCTGTCCAACGCGATCCGCATTGCCGACATCGCCGGCATCTACGGCGTGCCGTGCATGATCGGCTGCATGATCGAATCCAGCATCAGCGTGGCTGCGGCCGTGCACCTCGCGGTGGCCAAGAGCGATGTGATCACCAAGGTCGACCTCGACGGCCCCTCGCTGGGCCAGTTCGACCCGGTCAGTGGCGGCGTGCACTTCAACGAATCGGAGATCAGCATCAGCGACGTGCCGGGGCTGGGCATCACCGAAGTGCGCGGGCTGGAGATGCTGGGGTGACCCGCGCAGTCGAGCATGGCTCGACTCTACAAGGGCCGTGCTTATCTGATGCCTGGTCGGGCGTTACTTTTCTTTCTGCGGAAAGAAAAGTAACCAAAAGAAACGCTCCGCCAGCCGCGAGCCGACGTGCTGCGCACGTCGGTGCCCTGCGCTCCTCGGTCCGTCAAGGGACGGCGCGGAACTCGCTGCGCTCAGACACCCGCGCCTCTTCGCCCTCGCAGGACCTGCGGTGCTCGGCTCGCTACAAGGCGGACTCAACGTCCAAAGCAACAGCTGCACCCAGTAAATCCATGCCACGCGTGGATGCACCTTCTCTTGCTTCTGCCCTACCCCGTAACCCCTTCGCGGCTGGCACGCGCGCGATGTGTCCGAGGTCGGGCGGGTGGGGTTTGCAGGGGTGTCCGCGCCATGGGCCCGAGGCATGCCTCGGGCGGGTTGGGCAGGACGCCCAACCCCGGTCTTGCCGTTTGCGCAGGACAGCGCAAACGAGCAAGCGCGGCCAAGCCTCCATGGACGGATTCACGGCGTCCCCTGCAAACCCCACCCGCCCGACCCACTCCATGACACGCTCTACGCGACCAACCGCAATGCGCCTACACATGCCCGGACTCCCCGCATGCCGCCCCTGCTGAAGATCCGTTCCGAGCGCGGGCAGATGTCGGCCATCGAGCGTCGCATCGCCGACTTCATTCTCGACAACGCACACCTGCTGCGCGACTACTCGTCCCAACAGCTGGCCAGCGCGCTGGGCATCAGCCAGTCCAGCGTGGTGAAGTTCAGCCAGAAGCTCGGCTTCAAGGGCTACCCGGACCTGAAGTACTCGATCGGCCAGGATGTGGCTCGCGCCGGTGCCGATCCACAACAGGCGCCCAGCGAACCGGACAGCGGTGACGACTACCTGCGCCTCGGCGAGGCCCTGCGCCGCAGCAAGGCACAGGCCGAGGAGGAAACCCGCCAGGCCAATCCACGCGGGGAAATCGAGCGCATCGTGCAGCTGATCGACGGCGCGCCGAAGCTGTTCGTGTACGGCCTGGGTGACGACGGCCTGTACGCGCGTGAGTTCGCCATGCGATTGTCGCTGCTCGGCCTGCTGGTGGTGCCGCATACCGACCCGATCCTGATGCTGGCCAACCTGTCGGCCGCGCGCCCCGGCGATGCGCTGCTGGTGTTCTCCGAGTTCGGCAACCTGCCCCAGCTTTCGCAGCTGTCGCGCCAGTTCCAGGACATGGGTGGCAAGGTGATTTCCATCACCCGCCACACCGCCAACCCGCTGCGCGCGCATGCTGATGCAACACTGGTGGTGTGTGCGCACGACCGCACGCCGCAGGTCGCGCAGCTGCTGTACCGTAGCGCCATGCACGCGCTGCTCGATTTCCTGTTCGTGCTGCTCTGCCACGCCAATCCGGATCGCCAGCAGCAGCTCGCGGTGAACCTGGAGCGGATCGACCACCTGCTGGATTCCTGACCGGAGCGCACGTTGATGAAATCGCTGGTCCGCCTCGCTACCGCTGCGCTGCTGCTTGCTGCAGCGGTGTCCGTATACGCGGCGCCGCTGGATGGTGCGCGCCAGCTGATCGTGGTCACCAGCGATGGCTGGGACAGCACCGAGGGCCAGCTGCAGGCCTATGTGCGCGATGGCAAGGGCTGGCACGCGCATGGACAGGCGTTCCCGGTGGCGCTCGGCCGTACCGGCAGCGCCTGGGGCCTGGGCCTGCATCCGGCACAGGCCGACGGCCCGCAGAAGCAGGAAGGCGATGGCCGCAGCCCGGCCGGCGTGTTCGCGCTCGGCAGCGCCTTCGGCTATGCCATCACCCGCCCCGGCACCGCGATGGCCTACCAGCCCATGCTTGAAAGCAGCTACTGCATGGATGTGTCCGGCTCTCCGTTCTACAACCGCATCGTGGATGAAAAGAAGGTCGGCAGCGCCGCGGTCAAGGGCTCCACCGAGCCGATGCGGCTGGACCTTCACAACCAGGGCGACGTGCGCTACCAGGAAGGCTTCGTGATTGCCCATAACCCGGACAACCAGCCCGGCAAGGGCAGCTGCATCTTCGCCCATCTGTGGCGCGCGCCCGGTGAGGCCACGGCTGGCTGCACCGCCATGCCGCAGCCACGCATGCAGGCGCTGCTGGACTGGTTGCGCCCGCAGGATATGCCGCGCTTCGTGCTGCTGCCGCGCGCCGAGTACAAGCGCCTGCAGGCACAGTGGCAGCTGCCCGCACTGAGCGGAGACGCCCGTTGAGCGCGCAGGACGAACCGCAGCTGCAGCGCGCGGTCAGCCGCTGGCAGATCGTCGGCCTGTCGATCAACGATGTGATCGGCAGCGGCATCTACCTGCTGCCGGCCGCCACCGTCGCCCTGCTCGGCCCCTTCAGCCTGTGGGGCGTGGTCGCCGCCGGCATCGTCGTTGCCCTGCTGGTGCTGTGCTACGCGCAGGCCGCCAGCTACTTCGATGAACCCGGTGGCAGCTACCTGTATGCCCGTGAGGCGTTCGGGCGATTCGCCGGGTTCGAGATCGGCTGGATGATCTGGTTGACCCGCATCAGCTCGGCGGCCGCATTGAGCAATGCACTGGCCGATGCGGTCGCGCGCTTCTGGCCGTGGGCCGGCGCCGGCATGGGCCGCATCGCGGTGATCGTGGTGTCGCTGGGCTTCCTCACCGGCGTCAACATCATCGGCGTGCGCTCGGCCGCGCGCACCGGCGTGGTGCTGGTGATCGGCAAGATGCTGCCGCTGCTGCTGTTCGTGGCCATCGGTGCGTTCTACATCGATCCGCAACTGGCCTTCTCCGGCCAGCGCCCGGACCCGCATGACCTGCAGCGCATGGGCGAAGCCGCCTTGCTGCTGCTGTACGCCTACGCCGGCTTCGAGAACATTCCGGCGGCCGCCGGCGAGTACCGTAATCCGCGCCGCGATATTCCATTCGCCCTGATCACCATGATCATCACCGTCACCGTCATCTACGGCGCGGTGCAGGTGGTGGCGCAGGGCACGCTGGCCGGCCTGGCCAGCTCGGCCACGCCGCTGGCCGATGCCGCCGCCGGCTTCGGTGGCGAGGCACTGGCGCTGATCCTGACCATCGGCGCGACCATCTCCATCCTCGGCACCAACAGCAACACGATGATGATGGGCCCGCGCTTCCTGTTCGCGCTGGCCCGCGATGGCTACGGCCCGAAGATCCTGGCCCAGGTGCATCCGCGCTTTTACACGCCGGCCGCGTCGATCCTGTGCCAGGGTCTGATCGCACTCGGCCTGGCCCTGTCGGGTTCGTTCGTGCAGCTGGCGCTGCTGTCGATGACCACGCGCCTGTTCGCCTACATCGGTACCGCCGCGGCAGTGCTGGTACTGGCCAAGCGCTATGCCGACCGCCCCGGTGCATTGAAGCTGCCGGGCGGCCCGCTTATTCCGGTGCTGGCGCTGCTGCTGTGCGTTGCGCTGTTCGCCAGTGCCAGCTGGCAGAACATCGCCGCCGCGCTGGTGGCGTTCGCCATTGGTGCAGTGATCTACAAACTGCCGCGAAAAGATGCCGACGCCGGATGACCGATAGCGCCGGGCCATGCCCGGCGGATTGATCTGGTGATCACGCTGCCGGACCGGGCCGTTAACCGCCACGCAGGCATGATCAGGCTTCGTCCACAACGGAGCCTTCCATGACCGAGTACCAGATTCCCGGCCGCGTACCGGACGACAGCACACCGCGCGATGCGGTCAGTAACTACTGGCGCGAACGCTACACGGCCGAGCCGTACTACGACGACCAGCTGTTCTTCGAGGACTACGAGCCGGCCTACCGCATCGGCCACGCCGCACGTGCGCAGGACGTGATCCGCGCCTACGAGGAAGTGGAACGCGAGCTGGAATCACGCTGGGCCAGTGAACGAGGCAAGAGCCGGCTGGAGTGGGCGCAGGCACGCAGTGCCGTTCGCCGTGGCTGGGAGGAAGCGCGGCAGGTGGAACCGCGCCTGGCACGCGGCCCCTGACGGATCCGATATGCGGCAACGCCGGGCATGGCCCGGCGCTACCGTTGCTGCATCACTCCTGTTCCGGCAGCGGCGGCACGGCCGTGCTGCGCTTGCTCTCACCGCCACCGGCGGCGATCAGGTCGCGGGTGTTCTTCTGCACCGCCACCGCACCGAACAGCGACAGCGCGAAGGCCATGCCGTAGAAGCCCTTCTCGCTCAGCACCAGGGTGGCGTTCCACAGGCCAACCAGCAGCAACAACAGCGCAGACAGCAATGCGAACCAGCACAGCGCGTAATACAGGCCACTCACCGGGATTCCCTCGACACGGTCACGCACGCTCTTCTGCAGCGACACCGCCGCGAACAGGCCGAACAGCAGCAGGGTCAGGTAGTAGCCCTTTTCGTTGAGCGCCATCGTGGCGTTGAACAGACCGATCAGGTAGGCCGCCGCACCCAGCAGCAGGGCCACCCATGAGGCGGCGATGAAGGCGGTGGAGGGCTTGTGGGGCATGGCAGTGTTCATTGCAGATCCTTGGCAGGCAGACGGGCACGCTTTGCCCGGGCGTGCCCACCCTAGACGATCCCGCCGCGCTCGCACAGGGGTCGCAGGACCTTCGGGCCACGACGCTCACGACGCCAGTGGTATACAAGGGACAGCCCGGCCATCCGCATCCCCGCACTGGAGATACCCATGACCCGCACGCCCCTGCTGCTCGCCCTCGGCCTGGTGCCGATCCTTGCCACCTCCGCCTGCAATGCCGCCGACCCGGCCGCCAACGGGGCCCAGACCGCAGCGTCCGCAGCCTCCACCACTGCCGACCAGCGACCGTTCACCGCATCCGAAATCAGTCGTTTCGACCAGCCGTGGGCAATGACCTTCCTGCCCGATGGCAGCCTGCTGGTCACCGAAAAGCGCGGAAAGCTGCAGCACCTGGACCTGGCCAGTGGCCAGAAACACGAGATCACCGGCGTTCCGAAGGTCGCTTACGGCGGCCAGGGCGGCTTCGGTGACGTGATCCTGCACCCGCAATTCGCGAGCAACCACGTGGTCTATCTCAGCTATGCCGAGGAAGGCACGCTGGACACCCGCGGCGCTGCCGTGGCCCGTGCCACGCTGGCGCTGGATGCCAACGGTGCCGGCCAACTGAAGGACCTGAAGGTGATCTGGCGACAGAGCCCGAAGGTGAGTGGTGAAGGTCACTACGGCCATCGCCTTGCTTTCGGCCCGGACGGCAAGCTGTGGATCAGCTCCAGCGAGCGCCAGAAGTTCGATCCGGCACAGGACATGGGCGGCAACCTCGGCAAGATCATCCGCCTCAACGATGATGGCAGCCTGCCCGCCGACAACCCGTTCGCCTCGCAGGGCGGCGTGGCCGCGCAGGTGTGGTCACTGGGCCACCGCAACATCCTCGGCATGGCCTTCGATGCCAACGGCAAGCTGTGGGCCCACGAGATGGGCCCGGCCGGCGGCGACGAGCTGAACCTGATCGTGCGCGGCGCCAACTATGGCTACCCGATCGTCTCCAACGGCAACCACTACGACGGCCGCCCGATTCCCGACCACGATACCCGCCCGGAGTTCGCCGCCCCGAAGGTGACCTGGACGCCAGTCATCTCGCCGGCCGGCTTCGTGATCTACAGCGGCACCCTGTTCCCGCAGTGGAAGGGCAGCGGCTTCATCGGTGGCCTGTCCTCCACCTCGCTGGTGCGCGTGGCCTTCGATGGTGACAGCGCGCGCGAAGCCGAACGCTTCAACATGGGCGAGCGCATCCGCGAAGTGGAACAGGGCCCGGATGGCGCCCTGTGGCTGCTGGAAGATGGCAACAAGGCGCGCCTGCTGAAGCTCACCCCGAAAACCTGACAGGATGGTAGTGCCGGCCGCTGGCCGGCACGTTTTCCCGCAACGGCCCCGCACGCGGGGCCGTCTGCGTTCATTGGATGGTGATGACCTTCACCTCGGTCTTCGTGCAGGCCTGGTCCAGGCACTGCCCGTTCAACCACACCTGGCCATCGCCGATCATCACGCCCTGCTGGTTGACGAAGACCTTGCCGAAGTCCTGTTCGGACACCGCCTTGACCACCGCCGGGGTGATGATCTTCTCGTAGTTGCGCTGGAACTCACCGGGGCCGGTGATCTTCCTTCCGTTAGCGATATTCAGCGGGAAGCGCACTTCCTCCACCACCGCAGCGCGATCACCGCCGACCACCGCGGTCTTGAACGCGTTGAACACCTTCTCGTACTGCGCGGCATCACCGAGCAGGGTCTCGATACGCGCACGTGCGTCTTCGGTAGTCGCTTCCGCTGCGGGCGCGGTCGGTGCCGAAGCAGCGGATTCAGCGGCAGGTGCCGCAGGCGTTGCCGCAGCACTGGCCTCCATCGGCGGCGGTGCGTCCACCGCAGGCTCGGCCGGCGGTGCCGGCTGCGAACAGGCCGCCAGCAACAGGGCGGGAATCAACACAGCGATCGTGCGCATGCGCGGACATCCATCGGTTCAAGAACACCGATGGTAGCGCCGCCGCGGTGAGGACAACAAAAAGGGGACGGAGGGGATTAAGTCGTTAGTGGCACAAACGACTTAATCCCCTCCGTCCCCTTTTTCTTCGATCAGGCCTTCAGCAGCTCGAACTGCACGGCTTCGCCTGCTGCCGACGAGGCGCAGACCCACAGGTCGAACTGGCCCGGCTCGGCACGCAGCACGCCGTCGCGGCCGGTGAACGCCAGCTGCTCGCGGGTCAGGGTGAATACCACTTCGGCCGACTCGCCCGGCTGCAGTGCCACCTTGCGGAAGTCCTTCAGTTCACGCACCGGACGCACGCGGCTGGCCACGCGGTCGTGGATGTACAGCTGCACCACTTCCTCGCCGGCCATGTCGCCGCTGTTGGTCAGCGTGGTGGTGATGGTCAGGGTGTCGTCCCAGCCGAGCTGCGCCGCACTCAGCTGCGGCACGCCGTAGGCGAAGGTGGTGTAACCGATGCCGTGGCCGAACGGGTACAGCGGCTCATTCGGGATCTCGCGCCAGCGAGCCTTGAACTCCGACATGGTCGGCAGTTCCGGGCGGCCGGTGCGCGGGTGGTTGTAGAAGTACGGCTGCTGGCCGGACACCTGCGGGAAGCTGACCGGCAGGCGGCCGGACGGGCTGTAGTCGCCGAACAGCACATCAGCCACGGCATGGCCGGTCTGCGTGCCCAGGTACCAGGTGACCGCCACCGCGTGCGCGTTGCGCACCGCGCCCTGCAGTGCCAGCGCGCGGCCGTTGCGCAGCAGCACCACCAGCGGCTTGCCGGTCATCGCCACCGCCTCGGCCAGTGCCTGCTGTGCCGGCGGCAGGGTGATCTCCACGCGCGACTGCGCTTCACCGCTGTAGCGCTGCGGTTCGCCCAGCGCCAGCACCACCACGTCGGCGCGCAGCGCGGCCGCCACGGCGGCTTCGGTGCCGCCCGGAATGGCAGTTTCCAGTTCGCAGCCCGGCACGATCTCCAGCAGCGCTTCATCGCCGATGGCGGCGCGCACGCCGGTTTCCAGATCCACGTAACGCTGCTTGTCGCCGAACAGCGTCCAGCAGCCTTCAATGTTCTCGCGGTCCTGCACGAACGGGCCGATCAGCGCGATCTTCTGCCCGGTCTTCTGCAGCGGCAGTACGTTGTCACGGTTGTTCAGCAGCACGATCGAACGGCGCGCGGCATCGCGCGACAGTGCGTCATGTGCGGCAATGTGCGAGGTATCCGCTTCGCGCGCCGGGTCCAGCGAACGGTACGGGTCGTCGAACAGGCCGATGGTTTCCTTCAGCCACAGGATGCGGCGCACGCCTTCATCCAGCACCGCCATTGGCACTTCGCCGCTCTCGACCAGGCCCGGCAGGTGTTCGGCGTAGAAGCCGCTCTGCATGCTCAGGTCCAGGCCGGCGGTGAACGCCTTGGCAGTGGCATCACGGTCATCGGCGGCATAGCCGTGCGCGACCAGTTCCATGTCGGCGGTGTAGTCGGAGATCACCACGCCCGGGAACTTCCACTCACCGCGCAGGATGTCGGTCAGCAGTTCGGCATTGGCACTGGCCGGCACGCCGTTGATGTCGTTGAACGAGGACATCACGGTGATCGCGCCCGCATCGAAGGCGGCCTTGAACGGCGGCAGATGCACGTCACGCAGGGTCTGCGGCGAGATGTCCACCATGTTGTATTCCATGCCCGCCATCACCGCGCCGTAGGCGGCGAAGTGCTTCGGCGTGGCCAGCAGCGAATCGGCGGCGCGCAGGTCGCTGCCCTGGAAGCCACGCACGCGGGCGGCGGCGAACGCACACCCCAGCACCACGTCCTCACCGGCACCTTCGGCGCCACGGCCCCAGCGCTGGTCGCGGGCGATGTCCACGGCCGGCGCATAGGTCCAGTGCAGGCCAGCGGCCGTCGCTTCGATGGCGGTGGCGCGCGCGGTGCGCTCGGCCAACTCCGGCTCGAAGCTGGCGGCCTCGCCCAGCGGAATCGGGAACACGGTACGCATGCCGTGGATGACGTCGGCCGCCAGGATCACGGGGATGCCCAGGCGGCTCTCTTCGGTGGCGACCTGCTGGATCCGGCGGCCCAGTTCGGCGCCCACACCATTGAACAGCGAGCCGACCTTGCCCTCGCGCACCTGCTGCAGCACCTGGTCGGCATTGCGCACGTTGGCTTCCGGGTTCACGTCCGGGGCGAACGGGCGGACCATGTCCGCGAAGACACCCAGCTGGCCGACCTTTTCCTCGACGGTCATCTGGGCAATGAGGGATTCGATGCGATCGGAGGCCACCGGCAGTCCTTGATGAAAACGTTTACAAGCCCGGCATTCTAGCGATCCCGGGCGATTTGGCGAGGGGTTTGTTCATTCAGTTTCAGCCACCAGCGGGGTCCGTATGGCCCCGCCGGGGGCACCGCAGCTTACTCCGAGCCGGCCAGCTGGCGCTGCCCGGCCATCAACATGGCGTCGCTGGAGGCCTGGAATACCCGCAGGCCGAAGGCCGGCAGGATCGCCAGCAGGTGGTCGAAGATGTCCGACTGCACCGCCTCGTACTCGCCCCAGGCGGTGCTGCGGGTGAAGCAGTACAGCTCCAGCGGCAGGCCTTCGGTGGTCGGCTGCAGCTGGCGTACCAGCAGGGTCATGTCGGTATGGATGCCCGGGTGGCTGCGCAGGTAACGCTCCACATAGGCCCGGAAGGTACCCAGGTTGGTCACCCGGCGGCTGTTGACCTCGGCCACGCCCTGCTCGCGCAGGCGCCCGTTCCACTGGCCAAGCTCCTGCTCCTTCTCCTGCAGGTAATCACGCAGCAGCGCGAACTGGCCGAGGAAGGCCAAGTCGCCTTCGTCCAGGAAGCCGACGCTGTGCTGGTCCAGGTACAGCGCGCGCTTGATGCGGCGGCCACCGGCCTCCTGCATGCCGCGCCAGTTCTTGAACGACTCGGTCACCAGCTTCTTGGTCGGAATGGTGGTGATGGTCTTATCGAAGTTCTGCACGGTGACGGTGTGCAGCGCGATATCGATGACGTCACCGTCGGCGTTCTGGCTGGGCATTTCGATCCAGTCGCCGATGCGCACACGGCCATCGCCACTGATCTGCACGCTGGCCACCAGCGACAGGATGGTGTCCTGGAAAATCAGCATCAGCACCGCCGTGGCCGCCCCCAGGCCGGTCACCAACGGCCCCAGTTTCACCCCCAGCAGCGTGGCGATGATGGACAGGCCGGCGGCCACGAACACCACGATCTTGACCACCTGCAGGTAGCCCTTGATCGGCTTGTTGCGCGCATCGGGCTTGCGTTCGTACAGGCTGTTGGCCGCGTCCAGCGCATGCGAGAACGCCATCGACACCGTCAGCACGGCCCATACGATGCACAGCTTGATGATGACGTTGACCAGGCCGGGTGGCAGGTCGGGAATGAGGGTGATGCCCGAGGCGATCACCTGGCTGGGCACCACGTTGGACAGGCGCGAGATGACCCGCATCAGATGGCTGCCGCGCCCGGACTCGGCACCTGGCAGGCGCTGCAGCAGGCGCCGCAGGCCACGCACCAGGATGCGCTTGGTAACCCAGTTGGCCAAGCCCGCAGCGATCAGCAGCGCCGAGATCATCAACGCCAGGTAGGCGCCGGGATAGGGTTCCAGTGTGTTCTGCAGCTTTTCCAGCCACTGTACCGCCACCACCGCGTCCACCATCAGTTGTCTCCTTGCGTTGTCGTTGTTGTTGGGGGTGCCGGCCAGCGGCCGGCACTACCGGATCAGTCCCGCGAGCGCTCGATGATCACGCCCACCGCGCGCGCGCCACGCACCGCGCCCGGCTTGCTCAGTTTCAGGCGCAGCCACTTCACGTCGAATTCGTCCAGCACGATCTGTGCGCAGCGCTCGGCCAGGGTTTCGACCAGGCCGAATTCCGACTCGCGCACGAACTGCTCCAGGCGCTTGCTGACCGCCTTGTAGTTCAGGGTGTGGGCGATGTCGTCGGAGGCCGCCGGACGACGGTTGTCGAAGCCCATCTCCAGGTCGAACACCAGGTCCTGGCGGATCCGTCGTTCCCAATCGTAGATACCGATCAGGGCGTCGATCGTCAGCCCCTCGATGAAAACCTTGTCCATTGCGCTTAACCAGCCCGAATACAGGGGGCCATGGTAACGGCACGACGGTGAGCCTGCCCGGAACGGGCGGTGAGTGGCCGGCAGGGGCGCGGCTCCAGAAAAGACAAAGGACCCCGCTAGCAGGGCCCTTTGGTACTACCGTTTGTCCCCGGGGGGAGCTGTTGAACAGCCGCGGGTCCCGGTGGCGCAGGCACGCAGATTAGGTAAAGACGAGATCACCGGTCAAGGCCAATTCCGACAGGGCAGATCAGGTAGTCGTCCGAGGTCAAACGCAGAGAATCAGCCGCGCAGACAACGACGTTCCCTGATGGTGGCCGCCGCCCACTCTCGCGAACATCGATCCCTCCTTCACCACCGCACATGACGATGGCTCCACACGATGTACTGCGGCGCGCGTTGTCAGCGGAGCGTCTGTCTACTTACGAGAGAATCGCATCGACCTGCAGCCCCGACGTCACGGCCGAATCCCTGTACCTCTGGAACATGCGGATGTGCGGTGCACTGATGATGCCGGTCCATCTGTGCGAAGTGGTCACCCGTAACGCCGCTGCTACCGTGCTCGCCCGGCAGCATGGCCCGCGTTGGCCCTGGAATGATGCCTTCCGACGCAGGCTGCCAACCTCGTCCTGTACTTCCGCACGTGCAGCACTGGAACAGGTTGCTGGCCGCACGACCGATACACCCGAAATCGTCGCCAAGCTGCCGATGGTGTTCTGGCAGCAGCTTTTCACCTGTCGCTTCGACGACACGCTATGGATACCCGCACTCAATGGAGTTCTGCGGCATGCACCCTCAGCTCATCCC
The DNA here is from genome assembly GCF_051983905.1 of Stenotrophomonas sp. STK17_22. Taxonomy (NCBI): domain Bacteria; kingdom Pseudomonadati; phylum Pseudomonadota; class Gammaproteobacteria; order Lysobacterales; family Lysobacteraceae; genus Stenotrophomonas; species Stenotrophomonas sp. STK17_22. The sequence continues at coordinate 415,884 of NZ_CP197010.1, read as the reverse complement.
AGCGTCATCAGAAAAGCCATCCACTCTGACATCGGACGCATTCGCCACCTGCGCAACCGCATCGCGCACCACGAACCCATCCTGGAACGCGACATCGGTGCCGACCTGGCGGCGATCGGGCGGCTGATCCACGCCCGCTGCCCGCATACGCTGGGCTGGCTGCAGCGCCATGAGCGGGCGACAACGGTGTTGGCGGCGTCGCCATTGGCAGGGCGTCCGTAATGTGTAGCCGGGCGTGGCCCGGCGCTACGGAGGCCTGCCTGTAGAGTCGAGCTTGCTCGACTGCTCTGTGTCCGTCATTGCGCCCAGTCGAGCAAGCTCGACTCTACAAACGCCGATCGAGCGGTTCGCGCGGCCGGGGGGCTCAGACCGCCGGCAGGGTCGCCATGTCCCAGCGCGGGGTCACATCCACCTTCGGCGGGCTGTACTGGCCGGCCTGCAGCCGCAGCGCGCCGGCGAAGGCGATCATCGCGCCGTTGTCGGTGCACAACGCCGGCCGCGGGAAGCAGGCACGGCCGCCGAGACGCTCGGCCATCTGCTGCAGGCGTGCGCGCAGGCGCTTGTTGGCGCCAACACCTCCAGCCACCACGATCACGTTGGTGCCGGCCGCTTCCAGCGCGCGTTCGCACTTGATCGACAGGGTCTCGACCACCGCGTCCTCAAAGCCCCGGGCGATGTCGGCACGGGTCTGCTCGCTCTGGTCACTGTCGCGCCAGGCCATCAGGACCTGGGTCTTCAGGCCGGAGAAGCTGAAATCCAGCCCCGGGCGGTCGGTCATCGGTCGCGCGAAGCGGTACACGCCCGGCGTGCCCTGCTCGGCCAGCCTGGCCAGCTGCGGGCCACCCGGGTACGGCAGGCCCATCAGCTTGGCGGTCTTGTCGAAGGCCTCGCCGGCCGCGTCGTCCAGGGTCTCGCCCAGCAGGCGGTACTGGCCGATCGCGTCCACCGCCACCAGCTGGGTATGGCCACCGGACACCAGCAGCGCCACGAACGGCGCTTCCGGCGGGTCGTCCTCCATCAGCGGGGCCAGCAGGTGGCCTTCCATATGGTGTACGCCCACCGCCGGCACCTCCAGCGCCCAGGCCAGCGACCGCGCCACGCCCGCGCCGACCAGCAGTGCGCCGACCAGACCGGGACCGGCCGTATAGGCCACGCCGTCGATATCACCTACACCCAGACCGGCGTCGGCCAGGGTCTGGCGCACCAGCGGCAGCAGCTTGCGGACGTGGTCGCGGCTGGCCAGTTCGGGCACCACACCACCGTATTCGGCGTGCAGGGCGATCTGGCTGTAGACCGCATGGGCGCGCAGGGCCGCGCTGCCGGCCAGGTCGGTGTCATACACCGCCACGCCGGTCTCATCACAGGAAGATTCGATGCCAAGGACTCGCATGCCTGCTATTATGACGCCCCTGCCGCCCCCTCGGGGGACGTGCAGATCTCACTGCTTTCGAACCGCCGGCCCGTATTCAGGGTTGGCCGCTTGCAGTTTGTCTATTCGCCGCTATAATGTGCGGCTCGCCGGGCGTGACCCGGTTCTACTGTGTCCCGGAGATTCCATGCCCAGCGTCAAAGTCCGCGAGAACGAGCCCTTCGAGTTTGCTCTTCGCCGCTTCAAGCGCACTTGCGAAAAGGCCGGTGTGCTGGCCGAAACCCGCAAGCGCGAGTTCTACGAAAAGCCGACCCAGGAGCGCAAGCGCAAGGCCGCCGCTGCTGTGAAGCGTCAGCTGCGCCGCTCGTCGCGCGACGTCACCAAGCGTCAGCGCCTGTACTGATCGGACGCATCTTCATTGCGGCGGGCTTGCCTGTCGCGATGGAGCCGAAGCCGGCACGCGCGAGCGTCGCCGGCTTTTTGCGTTTCCGGGTTCGGGCATCCGCCCCGCCCCACCTACCACCACGAGGTTCCTCATGAGCATGAAGCAGCAGCTCACCGAAGACATGAAGGCCGCCATGAAGGCGGGCGAGAAGCACAAGCTGGGCGTGATCCGCCTGATCAACGCCGCCATCAAGCAGCGTGAAGTGGACGAGCGCATCGAACTGGATGACACCGCCGTGATCGCCGTGCTCGACAAGATGGTCAAGCAGCGCAAGGACTCGGTCAGCCAGTACGAGGCCGCCAACCGCGAGGACCTGGCCGAGATCGAGCGCGCCGAGATCGTGGTCATCGAAGCCTACCTGCCGGCCAAGATGGGCGAAGCCGAGATCGTGGCCGCCATCCAGGCCGCCATCGCCGAAACCGGCGCCTCCGGCCCGGCCGACATGGGCAAGCTGATGGGCGCACTGAAGCCCAAGCTCGCCGGCCAGGCCGACATGGGCCTGGTGTCCAAGCTGGTCAAGCAGCAGCTGGCGTAATCCAGCACTTGGGGTCGGATCCCTTCCGCGACGCGGAAGGGCTCTGACCCCATTGATGCACTCGCTTCACCGCACCTTCGTCGCTCGCCTGCTACAACCGCACACATGGTTGAACCCGAGCCCAACGTTCACGTGTCACTGCACAAGTACATCAAGCGCCTGCAGGACAGCTTCCCGATGGCGGTGGCCAAGCGCTTCATCGACGTCGACGTGCTGACCCAAGCAGCTTCCGTCTCCTTCTACGCGCTGCTGTCGATGGCGCCGTTGCTGGTGCTGCTGCTGTGGCTGACCGCCTCGCTGTACCCACCGGCCCAGCAAGCACTGATCGACCAGATCAGCTCGGTGGCCGGCAGCAGCGCGGCTACCGTGGCCGAAACCGTTCTGAGGAACGCCGACAACCAGCCGGATGTCGGCTCGCTGGCGGGTGTGTGGAGCACGCTGCTGCTGTTCGTCGGCGCCACCGCCGTGTTCGCCCAGCTGCAGAACGCACTGAACCTGATCTTCCGCACCAGCGGCGAGCGCCTGGAAGGCCTCAAGGCCTGGCTGCGCAAGCGCGTGTTCTCGTTCGGCGTCGTGCTGGCGCTGGGCTTCCTGCTGATCCTGTCGATGACCGCCACCACGGTGCTGCAGGTGGCCTTCGCGCAACTGCCTTCGATCCTGCCCGCGCTGGGGTACGTCACCAGCCTGCTGCTTTACGCAGTCGGCTTCGCCTTCATGTACCACTACCTGCCCGACCGTCGCGTGGCGTGGCGCCAGGCCTTCATCGGCGGCGTCATCACCTCGGCACTGTTCGCACTGGGCCGCTACGGCATCGGCGTCTACATCGCCACCGTGGCCCCCGGCAGTGCCTACGGCTCGATGGGCGCGCTGGTGATCTCACTGGTCTGGATCTATTACGCGACCGTCGTGTTCTTCGTTGGCGCGCTGATGACCGCGGTGATCGATGAGCGCCTGCGCGCGCGCCATCACCTGGCCGCCGCCGGCATCGATCCGGCCACCGCCAGCCAGGTGCCCGACAGGGGGTAAACTAGGGCAACCGCCCCCGGTTCCGTCGCGTGGTCCTGTACCGCGCCCTGCCCTGTTGCCCATGGCCCGTATCCCCGACGCTTTCATCGACGATCTGCTGGCCCGCACCGACATCGTCGAGGTGGTGGGCAGCCGCGTGCCGTTGAAGCGCCAGGGCAAGGAGTACGCCGCCCGCTGCCCGTTCCATGACGAGCGCTCGGCGTCGTTCACGGTCTCGCCCACCAAGCAGTTCTATCACTGCTTCGGTTGTGGCGCGCACGGCACCGCGATCAGCTTCCTGATGAACTACGACCGCCTCGAGTTCCTCGACGCGGTGGATGAACTGGCCAAGCGCGCCGGCATGGAAGTGCCGCGCAGCGAGAACCCGCGCAGCCCCCAGCAGCAGGACGACAGCCGCGAGCTGTACTCGGCGCTTGAGGCGGCCACGAAGTTTTTCCAGAGCAACCTGCAGGGCAGCGACAAGGCCCGCAGCTACCTGGATGGCCGCGGCGTGGATGAAGAGAACCGCGCGCGCTTCCAGATCGGCTACGCGCCGGATGGCTACAGCGGCCTGCGCGATGCGTTGGGCAAGGACGAGCGGCGGATGAAGCTGCTCGACCGCGCCGGCCTGTTCTCCAAGAACGATCGCGGTCACGTCTACGACAAGTTCCGCGACCGGGTGATGTTCCCGATCTTCGACCGCCGCGGCCGGGTCATCGCCTTCGGCGGCCGCGTGTTCGAGAAGGACGACGGCCCCAAGTACCTCAACTCGCCCGAGACCGCGCTGTTCCACAAGGGCCGCGAACTGTACGGCCTGTGGCAGGTGCGCCAGGCCAACCAGAAGATCGAGCGGCTGATCGTGGTCGAGGGCTACATGGACGTGGTCTCGCTGTTCCAGTTCGGGGTCACCCAGGCGGTGGCAACACTGGGCACCGCGACCACGCCGGACCATGCGGAGCTGCTGTTCCGCAACGCACCGGATGTGTTCTTCTGCTTCGACGGCGACGCCGCCGGCCGCCGCGCCGGCTGGAAGGCGCTGGAGTCGGTGCTGCCGCGCATGAAGGATGGCCGCCAGGCCTTCTTCCTGTTCCTGCCCGATGGCGAAGACCCGGACACCATCGTGCGCAAGGAAGGCGCCGAGGCGTTCAACGAGCGCCTGAAGCAGGCCACGCCGCTGTCGCAGTTCTTCTTCGACGAACTGACCCGCGAGATCAATCTGGGCACGCTCGATGGCAAGGCACGCCTGGCCGAGCGGGCCAAGCCGATGCTGGCGCAGATTCCCGACGGTGCCTTCGGCGACCTGATGAAGCAGCAGCTGGCGCAGCTGACCGGCCTGGGCGGTACTGCCCAGGTCACGCGCGCGCCGATGCCGCAACGGCAGCCGCAGCGGACGATCCAGCCCGTGGCCAAGCGCAGTCTGGTGCGCGGCGCGATCGCCGTGCTGCTGCAGCAGCCGTCGCTGGCGCTGACGCTGGGCGGCAAGCATCACTTCCAGGGCCTGCGCCTGCCCGGCGTGGAACTGCTGCTGGAGCTGCTGGGACTGGTCGAACAGCGCCCGGACATCAGCACCGGCGCCCTGCTGGAGCACTTCGACGGGCGCGAGGAACAGGCATCACTGCACACGCTGGCTGCGCAGACACTGCCTGGCACCGAGGCCAGCTGGACCCAGGAACTGCACGACGCCGTGGCCCAGCTGGAGAAACAGCTGCTGGTGCAACGTCTGGAGGAGTTGTTGGCAAAGCAGCGCCAGCAGGGCCTGGACGATACTGACAAGTACGAACTGCGCGAGCTGCTGAAGGCGCGCGCCGGACTGCGCCTGTAGCGGCAGAACGTTTTCACGGAGAGGACCATGCTGCTGCGCCTGACCTGCCTGCTGTTGTTGTCGCTCTGCCTGCCGCTGACGGCCCTGGCCGAAGACGCGCCCCTCAACGAAGTCCGCCCCGGCCTGTACGCCGGCGGCCAGCCCAGCGCCGCACAGCTGCAGGCCTTGGCCGCACAGGGCGTGCGCACCGTGATCGACCTGCGCCAGCCCGACGAGGACCGGGGTTTTGATGAAACCCGCGTAGCCGAATCACTGGGCCTGCGCTACGTACGCATTCCGGTGGCCGGTGCCGACGGCCTGGATGCGGCCAACATCCGTGCCGTGCACCAGGCCCTGCAGCAGAGCCAGGGGCCGGTGCTGCTGCACTGTGCGTCCGGCAACCGCGCCGGTGCCGTGCTCGGCCTGGTCAATGCACGCTACGAACATGCCAGCCCCGAACAGGCCCTTCAGCTGGGCCAGCGTGCTGGCCTGAAGTCGCTGGAAGCCGCCACCCGCCAGCGCCTGGCCACGCCGGTCACCTCGCCCTGAACCCTCCGCACCAAGGACTCTGCCCACCATGACCCGCTGGTGGTCGCGCCTGCGACCGGACAACTTCACCCTCGCCCTGCTGTGCACCGTCGGCCTGGCCTCGCTGCTGCCGATGAAGGGCGCCGCCGCCATCGTGCTCGACGATGTCACCACCGTCGCCATCGCCGCGCTGTTCTTCCTGCATGGCGCGCGCCTGCCGCGCGAGTCGATCATCGGCGGCATGCTGCACTGGCGGCTGCACCTGACCATCCTGGCCTGCACCTTCATCCTGTTCCCGCTGCTGGGGCTGATGTTCAAGCCTCTGTCGGGCTGGCTGCTGACGCCGGAGCTGTACCTGGGCGTGCTGTTCCTGTGCACCCTGCCCTCCACCGTGCAGTCGTCCATCGCGTTCACCTCGATGGCACGCGGCAACGTACCCGCTGCGGTGTGCAGCGCCTCGCTGTCGAGCATCCTCGGCGTGTTCCTGACCCCGCTGCTGCTGACCGCACTGGCCGGTACCTCCGGCGGCGTGCACGACCCGCTGCATGCGATCGGCGGCATCATGCTGCAGCTGCTGGTGCCCTTCGTGGCCGGCCACCTGCTGCGGCCGTGGATCGCCGGCTGGGTGGAGAAGCAGCGCGCGCTGCTGCGCTATACCGACCAGGGCACGATCCTGCTGGTGGTGTATTCGGCGTTCGGCGAAGCCGTCACCGAGGGTCTGTGGAGCAAAACGCCGCTGCTCTCGCTGCTGGCCGTGGCGGTCGTGGCCGCCGTGCTGCTGGGCATCGCGATGCCGCTGATCACCTTCATCGCGCGTCGCCTGCGCTTCAATCGCGAGGACGAGATCGCCATCGTCTTCTGCGGCTCGAAGAAGAGCCTGGCCACCGGCGTGCCGATCGCCAAGGTGCTGTTCGCCGGTGGAAGCCTCGGCGCGATCGTGCTGCCGGTGATGATCTACCACCAGATCCAGCTGATCGTCTGCGGTGTGATCGCGCAACGGTATGCGAAGCGCGCGCCCTGATTGGGCGCGCGGGTTTTTGTAGAGAGCCCATCCACGCGCGGCGTGGATCTACCAAACCGCGGATGGCGTGAACCCGCAGTAGATCCACGCCATGCGTGGATGACGCATACGCCGCCGCTAATCCACGATGGCCGCGGCGATGTCGTGCAGCACTCGGGCGTTGCGCTCCACGTCGCTGCCCGGCTCGCCCGTGACGGTCAGACTGTAGGTCTTGCTGTCTCCCGTCCAGACAAGCTCAACCCGAGTACGGCCGACACTATCCACAACCTTCCCGAGGTGAGCGGGCTTGCCGTCCACCACGGTGTTCTGCGCCTCCGCGATGACCTCGATCTGCATGCCCGCAGCGAGGAAGTTGTTCTCGCTGAACTCCACGATGCCGACACCCTCCAGCCGGTAGAAACGGCTCAAGCCCGAGGACTTTCCACCCTCCAACGCACCACTGGGCTCCATGCCAATCATCTCGGCTGCGCCCAGCAGGCTGCTTTCCAGCCTGCTGGGGGGCTGCGGCAGGCGCTGGCGTAGTTCTGGAGTTGAGCGGTGAGTCCGCGGCACGGCAGCCAGCATTTCGGCCTGCGTTGGGATGCTCCCTGCTGCAACCCGCACGACACCGTTGGATCGTTCGATGTCATCGCGAAGCTGCTGCTTCACTTCTCGGGGGGCATCAAGGTCTGCCAGTTTCACCATCTGGTAGCTGCCCACGCTGGCGGACGATCTTCCCATTGCCGAGGCCTCCTGCATTGCAGCCTGCATGGCGCGTTGGTGTAGCCAGCTCCCTACCGCATCGGGAGCAGGTTCATTCTGGGATGCTTGAGCTGACATCGACATGGCCAGCGAGAATGCGATAAAGCAAAGAATCTTCATGATGCTCACCACTCCGAAAGCTGGCAATCGACCGCACTCATGGGTTGCGTAAATACGCGTCCGCCCAGCACCCATGTGTGATATCCGTGAACAACCATTCGTTCTGGATCACTGCCATCGCCTGCGTAAAATCGCCAGGAGTACAGTCCATTGTTAGGCGCACCGAAAGCATGCTTCGGCTCAATGTTCCCGAGGGGAACGTGCCTAGTTACGGCCGACCCCTGAAAATTGCGAAACTGGGGCCGTTCATAGGTCACGGATTCGTTGATGAATCCAATGCAGTTGGCCCGACTCAGTGCTTTTATTTCTGCTGCCGCATTGCCAGCCAGGCTGGTAAGCGCGGCACACAGAACGATGGGCAGAGAAACATGACATCTCATTGATTGCTCCACAGAATTGCGAGTCATCCCGCAATACCTGTGTATCTACTGTTGATGATCCGGTCTGGTGGAACAGTCGGTATCTGTGACGCCTTGCGTGCAGGAAGCTGACAGCGCGGCAAAACCCTACAGCGCGACGGCTTGGTCGATGGGCGCAGTTGCAGCCCTCCCGGGCGAAACCCGACACTGGCTGCGCCGGGTTCCGTGAGAGCCCATCCACGCATGGCGTGGCTCTACTCCCACCGATGGCGTGAACCACCAGTAGATCAACGCCATGCGTGGATGGGTTGCCTGCCGTTACGGGCCCACCAGCGTGCCGACGCTCAACTCCGGCATCCACACCCACAGGTCGTACGGCCGTTTCGCATCGGCATCGACCCGCGGCGCCGTGGCCACCTGCTCTGGAAGTGGCCGCGCCATGCAACGGTCCGCGCACGCCCACGCCTGGCCACGCAGCGCACCCAACCGCACGCTGTAGATATCCAGGTCCCGCAGCTGGGAGGCCATCGGCTGCCTCTGCATTTCCGGCGGCATACCTTCCGGCCGCCGCAGCATGGCGTGGACATTGCCCGTCAGCACCAGCATGCGTGCATTGTCTGGCAACCCTCGATAGAGCCGTCGCAATTCGGCTGCCATGAAGTCATCGCGCGCCTGGTTGCCGCCACTGCTGGCATTGACGTCATAGCCAACCACTTCGATCACGCGCCCCTGCGCCTTCAGCACACGGAGGCCTTCGATCATCGCCAGCATGTCGCGGCTGCGGCGACCATCATGCTGGTCATCGCGCACGGTCCAGAACGCGCGGCCGTGCAGGTGCCGGCGCGCCCTGGCCCCGCCATCGGATTCCAGATAGTCGCGCAGCACAGGGTTCTCGGCGCGTGGCAGTTCCAGCGCCAGCAGGACCGGGCCGTTGCGGCTGTAGTCGTCCACCAGCTGGCGTACCAGCAACGGGGTCTCGCGGGTGCCGTGGAATTCGCCCAGTACCAGCAGGCGGTGCTCACCGGCATGCTGGCGGATCTGCGCGGCGGTGTCATCGGCATGCGCGGTGAGGGCCACACCCAGCGCCAGCAGCAGCGCGGTGGTCCAACGGAAGATCGAATGCATCCCTGCGCCTTCCTTTCCTTTGCGGTCAGGAACAGCAATGGCGACGCAGCAACCGCGGTTCAAGTAGATCCACGCCGTGCGTGGATGCTCCCGCCATCAGACCGGGCCTGAGTCGAGCGTGGCTCGACTCTACAAAGGGCAGCCCCTCACAACCAGGGCAGGATCCAGTGGTCCACCAGCAGGAAGGCGAACAGCGCCATCAGGTAGACGATGGAGTAATAGAACATCTTCATCGAGAACAGTTCGTCCGGCGGATTGAGCATGCGCCAGGCGTACCAGAGGAACACCGCATTGAGCACGATCGCGCCGCCCAGGTAGAACGCACCGCTCATGCCCACCAGGTACGGCAGCAGGCAGACCAGCGCCAGCACCACCGAATACACCATGATCTGCTTGCGGGTGTGCACCACGCCGTGGGTCACCGGCAGCATCGGAATTTCCGCCTTGGCGTAATCCTCGCGGCGGAAGATCGCCAGCGCCCAGAAGTGCGGCGGCGTCCAGATGAAGATGATCAGCACCAGCAGCGACGAGTACGCCCAGTCCGACGAACCCTGCATGCCGGTCACCGCAGCCCAGCCCAGCATCGGCGGCATCGCGCCGGCCAGGCCACCGATGACGATGTTCTGCGAGGTCGCACGCTTGAGGTACACGGTGTAGATCACCGCGTAGCCGATCAGCGAGGCGAAGGTCAGCACGGCGGTGATCAGGTTCACCCACAGCACCAGGATGACCATCGACAACACGATCAGCACGCCGGCGAACACCAGCACCTGCCACGGCTTGACCTTGCCCACCACCAGCGGACGCCACGATGTGCGCGCCATCTGCGCATCGATGTGCGCATCCAGCAGCTGGTTGATCGCCGCGGCGGCCGAAGCGGCCAGCCAGATACCGAGGAAGCCGAGCACGCCTGCGCGCACCTGCTCCCAGCTGGGCACGCCGGGGATGGCCAGGACCATGCCGACCAGGGCGGTGAAGACAATGAGGGCAACGACCTTGGGCTTGGTCAGGTCCCAGTACTGGCGGTAATTGGAAAACATGGAATCAGTCCGGGGCACGCAGGCGGGCCAGCAGGCTGACCAGCACGAACAACAGGGCAACGGCCACGCCGTTGTGGGCCACCGCCACTTCCAGCGGCAGCGCCAGCTTCACATTGAGGATGCCGAGGGTGACCTGCAGCACCAGCAGCGCGATCAACGCGCTGGCCCAGCCACGCATGCTCGGCAACCGGAACAGGCGCACGCCCAGCCACAGCAGGTAGAGGGCCACCACCACCGCGAACAGGCGGTGTGCCATCTGGATGGCGATGCGCGAGGCGCCATCCAGCACGCCGCCTTCGTAATCCACGCCGATGCCACGCCACAGGGTGAAGCCTTCGACGAAGTTGTGCTGCGGCCACCACTGGTTGGCGCAGCGCGGGAAGTTGTCCAGCGAGGCGCTGCCACCGCCGCAGGCCAGCGCCGCGTAATTGGCGCTGACCCAGCCCCCCAACGCGATCTGGGTGACCAGCACCGCCACGCCGATGCGCAGCAGCCACTTCAGCTTCGGCGCCTCGGCCAGCGTGATCGGCATGTGCGTCGCGCGCCAGGCCATCCACACCAGCAGGCCGAACATCAGCATGCCACCGAGCAGATGGCCCATCACTACGATGGGTTTGAGCAGCAGGGTCACCGTCCACATGCCCAGCAAGGCCTGGAAGATCACCACCGCCAGGGTCAGCAATGCAGCGCGCGCCAGGTCGATGTTGCTCCAGCGCAGCGCGGCGATCAGCAGGATCGCCTCACCGATCAACGCCAGCACGCTGGCCGTGCCATGCCAGCCCATCATGTACAGCGGTATGCCGGCGGCCACCAGCACGCAGGCGGTCACCACCGCCGTGCTTCCGAATCGCCGCTTGCGCGTGGCCAACAGGGCCAGGGTCAGGATCTCGATGCCCAGCGCGCCAGCCAGGAAGCGGTGCACCTGCTCACGCCAGGCCTTGTGGGTCTCCAGCGGGCGGATCTCCGCCGCCGGGTGGCCGATGGTCTCTTCCACGTGCTGCGGCCAGGTGGCCTGGCCATAGCAGGTCGGCCAGTCCGGGCAGCTCAGGCCGGCATCGGACAGGCGCACGAACGCGCCGAACATGATCGTGCTCGCGGTCATGATCATGGCGAACCACGCCAGGCGGTGGAAATTGCGGTGCAGCGCCGGACGCGCGGAAAGGCTCATCAAACGGGACTCACTTCAGTTTCAGCAACGTGGCCATGTCCTTGCGCAGGCCACCCAGGTCGGTGCCCGGGGCATGACGCATGATCACGAAGCCGTTCGGATCGATCACGTAGACCGGCAGGCCAGCCGGATCGTCGACGCCGGGCAGGGCCGCGCGCAGTGCTGGCGACGGAGCCAGCGGCCGCAGCGCGGGCAGCGAGGCGATCGACGCCGGTGGCGTTCCCAGCCACAGGATTTCGACATTATCGGCGTTATGGCCGAACAGCTGCCACACCTTGCCCAGTCCCTGCGACAAAGTGACGCACTGCGCGTCGCAGGCACCGGCCGGCGCCACCAGCAGGCGCCAGGTACGGGCCTCGGGGTTCCAGGCGTAGGGCTGGCCGCTGGCCAGGGTCGGCGCCTGCTGGCGCAGGTCCACCGGCGGCTTCAGCAGCTGGCCGGCATTGCGGTGCCCGGTCGGTTGCCAGCCGGAGAAGCGCAGCACGGCGGCCAGTGCCATCGCACCGAAGAACACGGCAAACAGCAGCACCAGGGTCCGGCGGCCGGAGCCGCGCGCCTGCGGGGACGTAGCAGTGTTCATGCGGGGCATTTTCTCATGGTTGGGTAAGGGATGCGGGTGTGGTGCCCCGGTAGTGCCGGCCGCTGGCCGGCATCCAGGAATCCGAGGGGATGCCGGCCAGCGGCCGGCACTACCGGGCCACGGCACGTCTCCTGCGCCACTCCAGCACCAGCGCGACCACCAGCACGGTCAGGGCCAGGCCGAACCACTGCACGGCGTAGCCCAGGTGACGCTGCGGCGGCAGCGTGTTCGGCAGCAGGTCCAGATCGCGTTCGTCGCCGAATGGCAGTGCCGGGTCCAGGCGCAGGACGCGGTCGGGCAATACCGGTAGGCCAAGCGCCGCCGCCAGGCCTTCGGCGGGCAAACGGCTGGCCAGCCAACGCCCGGCCTCATCGGTAGCGGAGAACGCCGGGCCCAGTGCCAGTCCCGCCGACGGCGGCGGCGCCAATAACCCACGCACCGCCACCGGCGAAGGCGGCGCCGGCACATCCGGCAGCGTGCGATCCGGCGGCAGCGCGCGCCAGCCGAGGTCGACCAGCAGCACGCTGCCTCCGTCACTGCGGAACGGACGATAGATCTTCACCCCGGCGCGACCATGCCGGGTCTGGTTGTCCAGCAGCACCACGCCGGGCAGGAAGCGGCCGTGGTCGGCCACGCCGTGCAAGGCGCCGGGCGCCGCCAGGGCCTGCGACAACGGAAGCGCTTGCGCCACAGCTGGACCCTGCGCATCCAACATTGCCTGTTTGGCATGCATGCGCTGCAGTTGCCACAGCCCCAATGCGCTGAAACCGGCCATCGCCAGCACCGCCAACAGCCAGCCGATCACGCGCGTGTGCTGGCGCATCATGACAAGTCCGCGCAAACGCGGTCAGATAGGCGCATCCACCCTGCCCTCGAGCCGCGCATGAGTGATTCGCTGAAGACCCTGCTGGTAATCGCGTTTCTGATCGTCATCGTCTGGAATCTGGGCGCCGGCCTGTATTACCTGCTGGTCGACCGCGGCCAGACCAAGCGCACGGTCAACGCACTGACCCGCCGCATCGCGGTGTCGGTGGCGTTGATCCTGCTGGTGATCGTGAGCATCTACATGGGCTGGATAAAACCGCACGGCATCGGCGGCTGAGGCCACCGATACGTGCGCGGTCAAAGCACGTAGACGAACATGAAGAGCATCAACCACACCACGTCGACGAAGTGCCAGTACCACGCGGCGGCTTCGAAACCGAAATGGTTGTCGCGGGTGAAGTGCCCCTTGGCCGAACGCAGCCACATCACGATCAGCATGATCGTGCCCAGCAGCACGTGCGCACCGTGGAAGCCGGTCAGCATGAAGAACGTTGAACCGTAGATGCCCGAGCCGAGCGTCAGGTTCAGTTCCTTGTAGGCGTGGATGTACTCCTCCGCCTGCAGGGTCAGGAAGCCGAGGCCGAGCACCACGGTCAGGCCCAGCCAGATCAGCAGCTGGCGACGGTTGCCCGCCTTCAGCGCGTGATGGGCGATGGTCAGGGTCACGCCGGAGGTCAACAGGATCAGCGTGTTGATCAGCGGCAGGCCCCAGGCCGGAATGGTCTGGAACGTGCCACCGATCGCCGCCGGGCCATTGGTCGGCCATCCGGCGGAATAGCCCTGCCAGAGCAGCTCGTTGGTCATCACACCGCGGCCTTCGCCACTGAGCCACGACAGGCCCAGGTTGCGGGTGTAGAACAGTGCGCCGAAGAAGGCGCCGAAGAACATCACCTCGGAGAAGATGAACCAGATCATTCCCATCCGGAATGATCCGTCGACCTGGTGGTTGTAATTGCCGGCCTGCGATTCGCGCACCACGTCGCTGAACCACCAGAACAGGGTCAGCACTAGCATCGCGATGCCGATGTAGAACGTCCAGCGTCCCCAGCTGGCATCGTTGAGCCAGCTGGCCACGCCCACCATGGTCACCATCATCGCGATGGACCCCACGAACGGCCATTTGCTCTGGGCCGGGACGAAGTACACGTTGGCATCGGTCGGTGTCTGGGCCATGTCGGTATCCGGGTCAGGGTGCGGCGTGCGCGCCTTCCGAGGTGGCGGCCGGAGCCAGCCGATCGGACAGCGCGTCGTTGCGGTAGAAGGTGTAGGACAAGGTGATCGTCTTGATCTCCGGCGGCAGGTCCGGATCGACGATGAAGCGCACCGGCATGTCGCGCTTCTCGCCGGCCTGCAGCGTCTGCGCGGTGAAACAGAAGCACTCGGTCTTGCTGAAGAAGCCCGACGCACGCGCCGGCGCCACCGACGGTACCGCGCTGCCGACCACCGCCTGCTGGCTGTCGTTGCGGGCGAAGTACAGCGCCTCGTTGAGCTCGCCCGGCACCACGTCCATGGTCAACTGTTCGGGATGGAACGACCAGGGCAGGCGCGAGTTGACGCCGCCATCGAACTCCACGCGCACGGTGCGCTTGCCGGTCACGGCGCCGGTACTGGCCTCGCTGCCGGGACCGCGCTCCAGGCGCACGCCGAATACCTTTTCGCAGGCGATGCGGTACAGCGGCACCAGCGAGAACGTGAGCAGGAACACCGCCACCGCCACGCCGATCAGGCGCGGCAGCCCCGCACTGCGTGACGGTGTGGTGGCCGGCGCCTCGCTCATCGGCCGATCACCCCGCTGAGGATGAAGCCGACGTAGACCAGCACGGCGATGGCGCCGACCCAGAGCGCGGTGCGCCTGGCGCGTTGGCGCTGCTGCTCGATGCTTCCACCCTGGTAGAGCCGACCGCTGGTCGGCTGCGCTTCGCTGTTGTAGAGCCGAGCCGTGCTCGGCGGCTTTTCGTCAGTCGAGCATGGTTCGACTCTACCGATCGGGAGCGGGCTTTCGTTATGCATGCCCCACCTCAATGCGTGATGTCGTCATGCGCCAGATCCCCCGGGCGGATGGTCGGCGGCGTGGTGAACGTATGCGCAGGTGCCGGCGACGGCAGCGTCCATTCCAGGCCGCGCGCACCTTCCCACGATCGGGCCTCGGCCTTCTCGCCGTTGCGCAGCGAGGACAGCAGGATCGCGGCCATCATGAACGGCGTGACGAACATGCCGAACGCGCCGATCGAGCTGATCAGGTTCCAGTCGGCGAAGGCCACGCTGTAATCGGGAATGCGGCGCGGCATGCCGGCCAGGCCGAGGAAGTGCTGCGGGAAGAACAGCAGGTTGACGAACACGATCGACCACCAGAAGTGCACCTTGGCCCACTTCTCGCTGTACATCCGCCCGGTCCACTTCGGCCACCAGTAGTACACCGCCGCGATCAGCGCGAACACCGCACCGGTCACCAGCACGTAGTGGAAGTGCGCGACCACGAAGTAGGTGTCGTGGTACTGGAAGTCAGCCGCCACGATGGCCAGCATCAGGCCGGAGAAGCCACCGATGGTGAACAGGATGACGAACGCCACCGACCACAGCATCGGTGCCTCGAACGTCAGCGAGCCACGCCACATGGTGCTGACCCAGTTGAACACCTTCACCCCGGTCGGGATCGAGATCAGCATGGTGGCGAACATGAAGTAGATCTCGCCACCCAGCGGCATGCCCACGGTGAACATGTGGTGGGCCCAGACGATGAACGACAGGAACGCGATCGCGGCGGTGGCGTACACCATCGCCTGGTAGCCGAACAGCGGCTTGCGACTGAAGGTCGGGATGATCTCGCTGACCACGCCAAAGGCGGGCAGGATCATGATGTAGACCTCGGGGTGCCCGAAGAACCAGAAGATGTGCTGGTACATCACCGGGTCACCGCCACCGGCGGCGTTGAAGAAGCTGGTGCCGAAGAACTTGTCGGTCAGCAGCATGGTCACCGCACCGGCCAGCACCGGCATCACCGCGATCAGCAGGAACGCGGTGATCAGCCAGGCCCAGCAGAAGATCGGCATCTTCAGCAGGTCGATGCCCGGCGCACGCATGTTCAGCACAGTGGCGATGATGTTGATCGCGCCCATGATCGAGCTGATGCCGGCCACGTGGATGGCGAACACGCTGAAGGCGACGTTGTAGCCGCCCTGCAGCGACAGCGGCGGGTACAGCGTCCAGCCGCCGGCCGGCGCACCACCGGGCAGGAACAGGGTCAGCAGCAGCAGGCTGAAGGCCACCGGCAACAGCCAGAACGACCAGTTGTTCATGCGCGGCAGCGCCATGTCCGGCGCGCCGATCTGCAGCGGGATCATCCAGTTGGCGAGGCCGACGAAGGCCGGCATCACGCCGCCAAAGATCATCACCAGCGCATGCACGGTGGTCATCTGGTTGAAGAACTCGGGCTTGACGAACTGCAGGCCCGGCTGCGCCAGCTCGGCGCGGATCACCACGCTCATCGCCGCACCGATGATGAACATGATGAAGCTGAAACCCAGGTACAGCGTGCCGATGTCCTTGTGGTTGGTCGAGAAGAACCAACGCTCGAAGAAACTCTGCTGGTGATGGTGATCGTCGTGCCCAACTGCCGAGTGCGCCATTGCAAAACACCTCTCAGAATCGGTTGTCACCACGGCCGCGAACGGCCGCGGGCTTTACATCACGCGCCGCTGGCCACGGTGGCAGGCGCGCTGCCCGCTTCTGCAGCAGCAGGCGCAGCCGGTGCCTCGCTCGCCGGTGCCTCGCTCGCCGGTGCAGTCGGTGCCGCCGGTTCGGTAGGTGCCGCCGGCGTTGCCGGCTCGGCGGGCGGCGCCGGCTTGCGCTGCGCCAGCCACTGCTTGAACTCTTCCTTGGACACCGCCTCGACCACGATCGGCATGAAGCCATGGTCCTTGCCGCACAGCTCGGCGCACTGGCCGCGGTAGACGCCGGGCTGCTCGATGCTGGTCCAGGCTTCATTGATGAAACCGGGGATGGCGTCCTGCTTCCAGCCCAGCGCCGGCACCCACCAAGCGTGGATCACGTCATCAGAGGTGATGACGAAACGCACCTTGGTATCGACCGGCAGCACCAGGCGGTTGTCGACATCCAGCAGGTAATGCGGGTGAGTCTCGCGGGTCGGCACGATGCCACTTTGCCGCACGCGGTCGGACTCGCGGTCCAGGCGGCTGGTGAAGGTGACGTTCTCGCCGAGATACTCGTACTTCCACATCCACTGGTAGCCGGTGACCTTCACCGTCATCTCGGCATCGCGGGTGTCGTACATCTTGATCAGGTTGGCCGTGGCCGGCCATGCCATCACGATCAGGATGATCACCGGGATCACCGTCCAGATGATCTCGGCCTTGGTGTTGTGGCTGAAGGTGGCGGCGACCGCGCCCTTGGATTTGCGGAACTTGAAGATGGCGTAGGCCATCGCCCCGAACACGATGACGCCGATCACCGTGCAGATGATCAACGAGAGATTGTTCGATTCCCAGGCCAGGCGCGAGGTCTGGGTCACCCCCTTGCCCATGTTCAGCTGCCACGGCTTGGGATCGGCCGCCTGGGCCCAGGCCAACGCCGGCATCAGTCCCCCGGCCACCATGGCGGCGACCGCTGCAACGCACTTCGTGCCCCACCTGCTGCTTTGCTTCATTGCCTAGACCCTTAGCGTCGTCGGTTGCCGCCATCGCTGGCGGCGAGCAAGCTTTCAAGTGTCTCTGCGAGCGTCTGACGTTCGGCCGGCGCGAGGAAACTCCCCACCTCCACCTGCCGGCCGCTGGATGCCAGCCGGACCCTCTCGTCGTCGGTGAGCAGGCGCACCCAGTGGGGGTGGGCCCGGAACACCGGCGATCCACCGGGTACGGGGATGACCTCCACGTACGCCGGCACTACCCGGATCTCCTCCTGCCGTTCACCACTGCGCCACAAGGCACGCAGTGCCGCCGCCAGCACCAGGCTGTACAGCAGCGCGAACAGGGGGGCGAATGCATTGCCGGCCAACCACCCGAGGGCGGACACCAGCCACATCGCACCCGACAACACGGTGAACAACAGGACGAACTGCCGGGCATCGAGCGCCCGTGGGGGACGCAGCCGCAGCTGCGTACCTGACCCATCCGGAGCTGGAAGCACCTCGATCATGTCGCAACCGCGTTCCTGCCGCGGGAAACGTCTCGATGGTAGCCCCGCCCTCTCGCCGGTAGCAAGGGTGCATTCACACTTTTTACCATGCTGCAACACAGCATGAGGTCGGCGGCACGAATGACGAATTCAGCACAAATCCTGCCAAGCTTGCTGAACACGCTGAATCCACTGCAGCTAGGGGCTATCAGCGCTTCACGAAGGTGGCTGTTGGGCACTTCCGCAACCCGCAAAAATGATTAAAATCGCCAAGTTTTCCACTGGCCGGACCGGCATGAACGCACCTTCCTCCTCCCCTGCCGCCCACGACGCTCCGCGTCCCGGCGCGCTGCTGTCGCCGGAACTGCCGGCGCCCCCCAACCCGTTCCGCCAGGCCATCACCGATGGCTGGTTGAAGGACGAGGCCAGCCACGTGCGCGAGCTGCTGGCGCAGGCCCGCCTACCCGCCGAAGAGCAGGCCAAGGTGCAGGCGCTGGCCGCCGACCTGGTCGGCCGCGTGCGCGTGCGTGCCAAGGACCAGGGCGCGATCGAAGCCTTCATGCGCCAGTACGACCTGGGCAGCGAGGAAGGCGTGCTGCTGATGTGCGTGGCCGAGGCGCTGCTGCGCATTCCGGACCAGGACACCGCCGACAAGCTGATCCGCGACAAGCTGGCCGATGCCGACTGGGAAAAGCACCTGGGCGGCAGCGACTCGGTGCTGGTCAACGCCTCCACCTGGGGCCTGATGCTGACTGGCAAGCTGGTGCAGATGAACGACGCCACCCGTGCCGATGCGCCCAGCGCGTTCAAGCGCCTGGTCGGCCGCGTCGGTGAGCCGGTGGTGCGCCTGGCCGTGCGCCAGGCGATGAAGATCATGGGCCACCAGTTCGTCATGGGCCGCACCATCAGCGAAGCGCTGTCGCGCTCGCACAAGGGCGACAACGCGAACTACCGCTACTCCTTCGACATGCTGGGCGAAGGCGCGCTGACCATGAAGGACGCGCTGCGCTACCTGGAAGACTACCGTCGTGCGATCCACGCCATCGGCGGCGACCACAAGGCACGCGGCGGCCGTCCGGACGGCGACGTCAACAACGCGCCGGGCATCTCGATCAAACTGTCGGCGCTGTACCCGCGCTACGAGCACGCCAAGCGCGCGCGCGTGCTGAAGGACCTGGTGCCGGGCGTGCTGGAACTGGCACAACTGGCCAAGAGCTACGGCATCGGCTGCACCGTCGACGCCGAAGAGTCCGACCGCCTGGAACTGTCGCTGGACATCATCGAGCAGGTCTTCTCCGACGCCTCGCTGGCCGGCTGGGATGGCTTCGGCGTGGTCGTGCAGGCCTACCAGAAGCGCACGCCGTACACGATCGACCACCTGGCCGACATGGCCCGCCGCGCCGGTCGCCGCTTGCAGGTGCGCCTGGTCAAGGGCGCCTACTGGGACGCCGAGATCAAGCGCGCGCAGATCGAAGGCTACCCGGGCTACCCGGTGTTCACCCGCAAGCAGAACACCGATGTCTCCTACCTGGCCTGCGCCAAGCGCCTGTTCACGCATGCCGACGCGATCTACCCGATGTTCGCCACGCACAACGCGCACACCATCGCGGCCGTACGCAGCATCGCCAATGGCGGCGTGTACGAGCACCAGAAGCTGCACGGCATGGGCGACGACCTGTACGCCGAAGTGGTGCCGGCCGACCGCTTGAACCTGCCCTGCCGCGTGTATGCGCCGGTCGGTTCGCATGAAGACCTGCTGCCGTACCTGGTACGCCGCCTGCTGGAAAACGGCGCCAACTCCAGCTTCGTCAACCGCATCACCGACGAACGCGTGCCGATCGCCGACCTGATCCGCGATCCGGTCGAGATGGTCGCTTCGTTCGAATCGATTCCGCATCCCAAGATCCCGCTGCCAGTTGACCTGCTGCGCAGCCAGAACCACGACAGGAAGAACTCCATGGGCGCCAACCTCGCCAACGACAACGAACTGCGCGCCCTCGCCGAGCAGATCAACGCTGCAGTGAAGCCGTGGCAGGCCGCCCCGCTGGTGCCGGGTGCGAACCCGGCCGGCGCCGCGCTGCCGGTGACCAACCCGGCCGACACCCGCGAAGTGGTCGGCCAGTGGCTGGCCGCCGATGCCGCCACCGTGCAGAAGGCCCTGGCCAACGCCGTGGCCGCGCAGCCGGCCTGGAACCGCACCCCGGCCGCCAGCCGCGCCGCCATCCTCGAGTACGCCGCCGACCAGCTGGAAGCGCGCATGCCGGAGTTCATGGCGCTGTGCGTGAAGGAAGCCGGCAAGAGCCTGCCCGACAGCATCGCCGAAGTGCGCGAAGCGGTGGACTTCCTGCGCTACTACGCCAAGCAGGCGCGCGAGCAGTTCAGCCACGCCGAGAAGCTGCCGAGCCCGACCGGTGAGTCCAACGAGCTGCAACTGCACGGCCGTGGCGTGTTCGTCTGCATCAGCCCGTGGAACTTCCCGCTGGCGATCTTCCTGGGCCAGGTCGCTGCCGCCCTGGCCGCCGGCAACAGCGTCATCGCCAAGCCGGCCGAGCAGACCAACCTGATCGGCTACTACGCGGTGAAGCTGCTGCACGACGCCGGCGTGCCGGCCGAGGTGGTGCAGTTCCTGCCGGGCGACGGTGCCACCGTCGGTGCCGCACTGACCGCCGACCCGCGCGTGGCCGGCGTGGCCTTCACCGGCTCCACCGACACCGCCCGTGCGATCAACCGCGCGATGGCCGCGCGTGATGCCGCCATCGGCGTGCTGATTGCCGAGACCGGTGGCCAGAACGCCTTCATCGCCGACTCCTCGGCACTGCCGGAACAGCTGGTCAAGGACGCGATCGGTTCGGCCTTCACCTCAGCCGGCCAGCGCTGCTCGGCCGCGCGCGTGCTGTTCGTGCAGGACGACATCGCCGACAAGGTGATGACCATGCTGGCCGGTGCGATGAAGGAACTGAAGGTCGGCAACCCCGGCCTGCTGTCCACCGACGTCGGTCCGGTGATCGACGCCGATGCGCTGCAGATCCTGCAGGATCACGCCGTGCGCATGGACCGCGAAGCACGCCTGATCGCTGCGGCCGAGCTGTCCGCCGAAGCGGCCAACGGCACCTTCTTCGCCCCGCGTGCGTACGAACTGAAGGACCTGGGCCAGCTGCAGAAGGAAGTGTTCGGTCCGGTCCTGCACGTGATCCGCTGGAAGGGCGACCAGCTCGACGCGGTGATCGACCAGATCAACGCCACCGGCTACGGCCTGACCCTGGGCGTGCATTCGCGTATTGACGAGACCGTCGACCGCATCAGCAACGGCGTCCACGTCGGCAACGTCTACGTCAACCGCAACCAGATCGGTGCGGTGGTCGGCGTGCAGCCGTTCGGCGGCCAGGGCCTGTCCGGCACCGGCCCGAAGGCCGGCGGCCCGCACTACCTGCTGCGCTTTGCCACCGAAAAGACGGTGACGGTGAATACCACCGCCGCCGGTGGCAACGCCTCGCTGCTGACCCTGGGCGACTGATCGCCTGCGTCATGCGGTGAACGAAAAACCCCGCGAAAGCGGGGTTTTTTGTGCCTTTTTTCCTGTAGCGCCGAGCGTGGGCTCGGCGCTACACCCGCATCAGGCCGCGCCAATGACGCAACGCCACCAGCGCGTTGATCCAGAAGCCCACGTACAGGATCGAGGTCAGGTGCAGGCCACGGCTGTAGTACAGCGGCACCGCCACGGTGTTCACCAACAGCCACACCCACCACGATTCCAGCTTGCGCCGCATCATCAGGATCTGCGCGATCACGCTCAGCACCAGCACCGCCGAATCGATGTAGGGCGCGTAGGCGTTGGTCAGGCGGGTCAGCATCCAGCCGTAGCCGAACGTGGCCACCACCGCCAGCGGCGCGAGCCAGGCCCATGCACGCGGTCGCAATGAGGTAATCGGCAGCGGCGCACCGTGATCGCCACGCAGCCACTGCCACCAGCCCAGCACGCTGATGGCAATGAAGAAGAACTGCAGCACCATGTCTGCGTACAGGTGCGAACGCTCGAACACGGCGGCGAACAATGTGCAGCCCACGATGCCCAGCCACCAGGTGTGCACGTTGTTGCGGCCGGCCAGCAGGATCGAGCCGGCGACGGCAATGTTGGCAGCCAGCTCCAGCTGGAAGTTCGGATCGGACAGGTTCATGGCGCTATTGTCGTGGATCCGCACCGTGGCTGGCTGCGCTCTTCAGTAGATCCATACCACGCGTGGATGGCCCGTGGCCACAGAAAAAGAAAGCCCCGCTTGCGCGGGGCCTTCCGTGTGCTGCGTCAGGCCGAGGCCCGAATCAGAACTTGTACTGGAACGAAGCCGCCAGCACGTCGCCACGGACCTTGTACTTGCCCGACAGCGAGTTGCCCTGGTTGGCAGTGGTGGCACGCACGTTCACGTTCGGATCGCTGGTGAACAGGTGGGTGTAGCCAAAGTTGTACTCGGTGTTTGCCGACGGGGTCCAGCCCACGCCCAGCGACAGCCACTTGCGGCTGGTATCCGGCACGCGCACGTCGCGGTGTGCGTCGGTGGTCGGGGTCTGGTCCAGTGCAACACCACCGCGCAGGGTGACGGTGTCGCTCAGCTTGTAGTCGGCGCCCAGCGACACGAAGGTGGTGTCACGGTAGCCGAACTCCAGGACCGAGTCCGCCTGCGGCGACGCGTAGTCGACGGTGACGCTGTCAAAGGCGGTCGACCAGGCGGTACGGGTCACGTCGCCCATCACGGTCCAGCGGTCGTTGACCTTGTGGGTCACGCTCAGGGTGGCCGAGGCCGGCATGGTCACCGTGGCCTTGCCGCTGGTGTCCATGAACCAGCCGCGGGTACGCGGCGAGTTGGTCAGCAGCGAACGTGCGCGGTCGGCGCCGCTGAAGGTCGCATCACCACCGGTGATCTTGTGCTCGACCTTCGAACGGTAGCTCAGGCCGATGTGGGTGTTCTCGTCGATCGAGAACAGGCCACCGACGGTCCAGCCCACGGCATTGTTGTCACCCTCGATCTTCAGGGTGCCATCCGCGCTGCCCGGGGCGAAGCCCGGAGCGCCGGCGCCGGCCAGGATGCTGCCGTAGTCGACGGCGTTGCTCAGCTCGATGGTCAGGTGCTCGACGAACACCGACGCGCCGAACGACACGTACGGGTTGACGTCATACGACGCGGCGAAGCCAAGGTCGATGGCCTTCAGATCGGTCTTCAGGCCGCTGTAACGACCGACCCAACCGTTGTCGTATTCGGTCTTGAAGCCGAACGGTGCGGTCAGCGACACACCGAAGTGGGCCTTCTCGCCGATCGGCATGTGGAAGTACGCAGCCGGGACCGGAGCGATCATGCCGGCGTCGCCGCCGTCACCACCGGTCTGCGGGCGGCCTGCCGCATTGCGGCCCTGGCCCTTGAACTCGGCCTTGAAGCTGATGGCGCTCAGGTCGCCCTGGACCATCGTGCCTTCCAGCTGGCGCATGCCGGCCGGGTTGACGGCGATGATGGAGGCGTCGCCTTCGGCGCTGCCGGAACCGGCGAACGCGCGGCCGAGGCCCTTGGCGCTGTTTTCCTTCAGCTGGAAGGCAGCAGCGTTGGCGTCGGCGGCGGCCAGCGCACCGGCAACGCCGACGGCCAGCAGGGTCAGACGGGCAATGGTGGAAGCGGTTTGCATCGTAGTTCTCTCTCCGGTAAGCGGTGATGGTGCTCTGAGTGCGCCTGCGCCCGGCAGGCCTTGGGGCCCTTCGGAGCGCGCCGGATTCCCCTCCCGACATACGACGCCGTATGCGAGTATTACCCAGAGCTGTTAATGAAACAATAACAGCGCAGGCGCTTTTTTCGTCCCAGAAGCTGAACAGGACAATCCCCGCCGTAAGCGCCCGCACGCTAGGCTATTGCCCATGTTCGTCTCCCTCCCGTCGCGCAAGAAGGCGGCCCTGCGCTGGGCCACGCCCGTGCTGTTTGCGGCACTGTGGCTGGCGTTCCTGTGGTCGATCTCGCGTCCGGACGACGCCCGGGGCAGCCTCTGGCTGGACTGGGGCGCCCTGTCCACCGGCCTGACCCACCCGCTGGACTGGTGGGCGACCCTGCAGGACGGCAGCGTGCTGCGGCTGTTCACGGCTCTGTTCCTGCACGCGGACTGGTCACATCTGCTGGGCAACCTGGTGTTCCTGCTGATCTTCGGCCTGCCCGCCGAGCGGGTGCTGGGGCCGTGGCGGCTGCTGCTGCTGTTCCTGGTCGGCGGTGCGGTGTCCAACCTGGTAGCGATCTACACCATGGGCAGCCCGGACCAGATCATCATCGGTGCCAGCGGCGCGGTGTCCGCACTGATCGGCGCCTATCTGGCCCTGTTCCCGGGCGCCCGGCTGGGCGTGGTCATTCCGCTCGGCCTGTTCCTGGAGTTCGTGCGCGCCCCGGCCTACCTGCTGATCGGCGTCTGGGCCGCCCTGCAGGTGGTGTTCGCCCATATCGGCCCAAGCTTCGGCATGGTCGCCTGGTGGGCGCACATCGGCGGCTTCGTGTTCGGCGTGGTGTACGGGGTCTACGTGCGGGCGGCCATCGCCCGCCGCCTGCGCAAGCGCCACGGCTTCTGACCCCTGGTAGTGCCGGCCGCTGGCCGGCTCCACGCGCACCCGCTCGTTCGTGGCGTCGAGCGTGCTCGACTCCTTCATCGATATGGATCTGCTCCGTCCGCGATGACGCCGAATGCGTCACTCGCGACTGACCACCAACGTGTTGTGGTGGGTATCGAACAGCAGCGTAGCGCCGTCATCCAGCACCACGAAGTACTCAAAGAACGGCAACTCGCCGAGCAAAGGAATCAGTTCACTTGCCTGCAGAGTCCAGATCGGCCACGGCAATGCGCGCTCATCTGACGCTACCAGGCACATTTCACCGTTCACTTCCGCCAGCAGTTCAGCCAGGCAGGAAAGGCCTTCATCGCTGCTGTCGTATTGGATCGTCTGATCAGACGTCGCTTTGCCTGCCCACCAATAGACAAAGCGCGGATCGATTCCATGGCGGACCGCCAGGGATTCCAGCAGGGTGGCGGCCCGGTCAGGTGGCAGCGGATCACGGCCAAGGAGTTGGCTGATCGTAGTCGCCAGGTTCGAATCGTCCATGGGCCGATTCTATCGGGCGACGCCTCGGCCGCGTCGCCTTCTGCATGAGCAGGGTGTCCGCCAGGCACAGCCCGGCGCTACCCTCAGGGCTTGGCCGGGACCGGAATGGGCTTCGCTTCCGGCTTCGCTTCCGGCTTCGCTTCTACCTTCGCCTCCGGCTTCGCGGCAGCGGCCTTCGCAGCCTTGGCCGCATCCACTTTCGTCGCTTCGGCCTTCAAGCGTGCAGCCACCGAACCCGGGTTCTTCAGCTCGGCCAGCGCGTCGTTGATCGGGCCATCGCCCGGCAGTACCGCACCGGCGTGATAGCCCTCGGTGCCCTCGTCGTCACCGCGCAGATGGCCCGGCAGGGTCGCTTCGCTGTAATCGCTCAGGCTGGCCGGCAGTGCATCCTCGGCCGGCGTAGCGGCCGGCTTCAGTTCGACCTCCGGCACGATGCCCGTGGCCTGGATCGACTTGCCGCTGGGCGTGTAATAACGCGCGGTGGTCAGCTTCACCGAGTCACCGTTGTCCAGCGGCAGCACGGTCTGCACCGAGCCCTTGCCGAAGGTGCGGCTGCCAACCACGCGGGCGCGCTTGTTGTCGCGCAGTGCGCCGGCCAGCACTTCCGAGGCACTGGCCGAACCGGCGTCGACCAGCACCACCACCGGTGCGCCCTTCAGCAGGTCGCCCGGCGTTGCATCGAAACGTGCATCGCTGATGCTGATGCGACCGCGGGTACTGACGATGTTGCCCTTGTCGAGCAGGTCGTCGGCCACCTGCACGGCAGCGGTCAGCAGGCCACCCGGGTTGCTGCGCAGGTCCAGCACCAGGCCCTTGAGCTGGCCACCGGACTGCTTCTGCAGCTGCTGCACGTGCTTCTGGAAGTCCGAACCGGTGTCGGCCTGGAAGGTGCTCAGGCGGATGTAGCCATAGCCCGGTTCCAGCAGGCGGCTGCGCACGCTGGTCACGCGGATGGTCTGGCGGGTGAGGCTGACATCGAACGGCTTGGGCTTGCCTTCGCGCACGATGGTCAGCACCACCTTGCTGCCGGCCGGGCCGCGCAGCGGTTCGCTGGCATCGATCGCGCTGATCGGCTTGCCGTCGATGGCGATGATCAGGTCACCGGCGAGGATGCCGGCCTTGGCCGCCGGCGTGTCGTCGATCGGCGAGATCACCTTCATGCTGGCGTTGTCTGGCTGCTGCTGCAGCTCAACGCCGATGCCTTCGTAGGCACCGCTGGCCTGTTCGTCGAAGGCCTGCGCGTCTTCCTTGTTGAAGTAGGTGCTGTGCGGGTCGAGGTCGAGCAGCAGGCCACGCACCGCTGCCTGCATCAGCTTCTTGTCATCGACCGGATCGACGTAGGCGGCCCGCACTGCGTTGTAGACGGCCACGAAGCGGCGGATGTCCTCCAGCGGCACCTTCGAGGTCACCGCCTCCTCGCTGCTCGCTGCCTGCCCGCCGGTTTCCTGGCTCGGGGCGGGCGCGGTCTGCTGCGCCCAGGACAGCGCTGGCAACAGGGCCAGCAAGAGGGTGGCGGTACGGGCTGCGCGCATGGATCACTCCTGTCGACGGTGGCATGGTGCCCAAGGCACATGCACCGATTATGCGCGAAGCACAGCTAAATTCCCGTTGAATCCAGCCCGCTCATGGCGAGCCGGGATTCAGCGCCGCTGCAGCCAGCTGTCCGGATTCACCGGTTGCCCGCCACGACGCAGCTCGAAGTACAGCGCGGTGACCCCTTGGCCCCCCGAGTTGCCGACCTTGGCCACCGCATCGCCACGGCTGACCCGTGCACCGGCGTCCTTGAGCAGGGTGTCGTTGTGGGCGTACAGGCTCATGTAGCCATTGCCGTGGTCGACGATCAGGATCATGCCGTAGCCGGTCATCCAGTCGGAGAACACCACGGTACCGTCGGCCACAGCGGTGACGGTGCTGCCGGCCGGTGCGCCGATCAGCACGCCGCTGCTGGTACGCCCGTCAGGCAGCTTGCCGCCGTAGCGGGCCAGCAGGTTGCCGGACAACGGCCAACCCAGGCCCCCCACCTTCGGCGCCGGTGCGGAAGCCACCGCCGGCGGAACCTTGGTGGGCGGTGGCGGCCGTCCCTGTGCCGCGGCCTGGCGTGCGGCACGTTCGGCAGCGGCCTTCTCCGCTGCCGCACGGCGCGCAGCCGCGCGACGCTCGGCCTCGGCACGGGCGGCGGCCGCACGCAGATTGGCCA
Organism: Stenotrophomonas sp. STK17_22; assembly: GCF_051983905.1. Taxonomy (NCBI): domain Bacteria; kingdom Pseudomonadati; phylum Pseudomonadota; class Gammaproteobacteria; order Lysobacterales; family Lysobacteraceae; genus Stenotrophomonas; species Stenotrophomonas sp. STK17_22. Next base: position 388,781 of record NZ_CP197010.1, on the reverse strand, counting down.
GCAGTGTTTCCAGCGCCTTGGCGTCCTGGCCCAGCGCCTGTTCCTTCTCGCGCTGGTCCTTGAAGCGCTCGTCCAGCGAGGCCACGGTCTTTGCACGATCGCGGCGGTCGGCTTCCAGCGCCGCTGCCTGCTGCTTCTGGTCCTGCTGCGCCCCCTGCAGCTTCTGCTTGCGCTCGGCAATCTGCGCCTGCAGCGCTTCCAGTTCCTTCAGGTCGGCGGTCAGCGTGGTGATGCGCTGGGCCCGCTCACGCTGCAGGTAGCGGTGGTAGGCCAGGGCGCGATTGGCATCGGCCACCGTGTCCTGCGACAGCAGCAGCTTCAATGGTGCGTGGTTGCCCAGCTGGTAGGCCGCACGCAGCAGGCCGGCCAGCTCGCGATGCTGCTGGGCGAGGTTGACCTGCAGCGTGCTGCGGCGTTGTTCGGCCTCGGCCAGGGCCCTTCCCTGCTCGCGCAGCGCGGTCTCGGTCTGCGCAAGCGCACGGCCGGTGCGGGCCACCTTCTCATCTGCCTCGCGCAGCTGCTGCGAGGCCTGGCCACGCTGGCCTTCGATCTGCCGGCGCTCCTGCGCCACGCCCTTCAGCTCACTGCGCAGCTTCTGCAGCTTGCGCTCGGTCTCGCGCGTGGTCTGCGCGGCACCCGGCAGCGGCAACGCCAGTGCCAGGGCCAGCCCCAACAGCAGGCAGCGCCCGCCGCGAGCAGCGGCGATGTGATGTCGGCGTGATGGGAAGGCGTTGTTGCGCAAGGGCTTTCCAGTGACTTCAGGCAGTTGCAGGGGGTACCGGGGAATGGTGACATCTCCGCACGCGGCCTGCCAGCCGCACATCCATCGAGGTCCCCATGAAAGCTCTCTCCATTCCGCTGCTGTTGGGCGTACTGCTGGTCACCGGGCCAGTGGCAGCGCAGGAAAACATCAGCAAGGTCAACGGCAGCATCAGCGCCGAACCCGGCCAGCGCTACGGCAAGCTGGACACCGTCAACGGCGGCATCCGTGTCGGCGAAGGTGTCGAGACCGGCAGCATCGACACCGTCAACGGCGGGGTCAAGGTCGCCGATCGCGCGCGCACCGGCAAGATCGAAACGGTCAACGGCGGCGTACGCCTGGGCCGCGAAGTGATCGCCCACGGCAGCGTCAGCACCGTCAACGGCAGCATCTTCAGCGATCGCGGCAGCCAGATCGAAGGCGGCGTTGAAACCGTGAACGGTGGCATCGGGCTGGTCGAAAGCCGCGTCGGCAACGACGTGGAAACCGTCAACGGTGACATCACCGTGGGCATCGGTTCGCAGGTCAAGGGCGGTGTGCACGTGCGCAAGCCGAACTTCAGCGTCTCGCTGACCGCCAGCCGCAAGCCGCGCGTGATCATCGGTCCGAATGCCGTGGTGGACGGCCCGTTGCAGTTCGAACGCGAGGTGGTGCTGTACGTGCACCGCACGGCCCGCATCGGCCCGGTCACCGGCGCCGAGCCGATCCCGTTCGACACCGAAACCGCTCCGGCGGACTGAGCACACCGCGCCCATCGGTTCGGTGATACTCGCTGTTACCGGTCGTACACGTGGTGCGGCCGCCCTTTGTTTTCCAGGAATCGACGATGCCCCGCAAACTCCTCCTGTGCCTGGCCGCTGCGGCCGCGCTCAGTGCCTGCAAAGGCGAAGACACTCCGGCGCCCGCGCCGGCCACCGACACCGCCACTGCCAAGCCGGCGGCCCATGCGTTCTCGCCGGAGATCAACGCCGGCGACTTCGCCGAGATGGTCAAGACGCTGGCTTCGGATGAATTCGAAGGCCGCGCCCCGGGCAGCAAGGGCGAGGAACTGACGGTCAACTACATCCGCGACCAGATGCAGCGCATCGGCCTGCAGCCCGGCAACGGCGACAGCTGGTTCCAGGATGTGCCGATGACCGAGACCACGGCCGACGAATCGACCGTGCTGAAGATCACCCAGGGCGGCAAGACCACCGAGCTGAAGTTCGGCACCGACATGGTGGTGGGTACCCGTACCGGCCAGGCCGAGGTGAAGGTCGATGCCAGTGACCTGGTGTTCGTCGGCTACGGCGTCGACGCGCCGGAGCAGAAGTGGAACGACTACGCCGGCCAGGACTGGAAGGGCAAAACGGTCGTCATGTTTGTCAACGACCCGGGCTTCCATGTCGATGACGCGAAGCTGTTCGACGGCAAGCGCATGACCTATTACGGGCGCTGGACCTACAAGTTCGAGGAGGCTGCGCGAAAGGGCGCCGCTGCCGCGCTGATCGTGCACGACACCGCCGGCGCTTCCTACGGCTGGGATGTGGTGAAGAACTCCTGGGCAGGCCCGCAGTACGACCTGCCGGCCAAGGATGACCCGGAAGCCCGCATTCCGGTGCAGGGCTGGCTGAGTGCCGACGCTGCCAAGGCGCTGTTCGCCGGTGCCGGCCTGGACCTGGCGCAGGCCTACAAGGACGCCAGCAAGCGCGGCTTCAAGCCGGTGCCGCTGAAGGCCACCGCTGCAGTCGATCTGAAGAGCCAGATCGCGCAGAAGCAGTCGCGCAACGTGGTGGGCGTGCTGCCGGGCAGCAAGCGTGCCGACGAGGCCGTGCTGTACATGGCGCACTGGGATCACCTGGGCAAGCACGAGGGCGAGACCGGCGACAACATCTACAACGGCGCGGTCGACAACGCGACCGGCGTGGCCGGCATTCTCGAAGTGGCCGAAGCAATGGCCCACCAGGAGCCGAAGCCGGAACGTTCGGTGGTGTTCCTGGCGGTGACCCTGGAAGAATCCGGCCTGCTGGGTTCGAAGTACTACGTTGCCCATCCGACCTTCCCGCTGGACAAGATCGCCGGCGTGATCAACATCGACGCGATGTCGGTGGCCGGCCGTGCCAAGGACGTTACCGTCACCGGCTTCGGCAGCTCGGAGCTGGAAGACATCCTCAAGCCGCTGGCCGCGGCCCAGGACCGTACCCTGCACGGTGAGACCTCGGTGCAGAGCGGCTTCTACTTCCGTTCCGATCACTTCAACTTCGCCAAGGCCGGTGTGCCGGCCCTGTACGCCGATGGCGGCGAAGACCTGCGCGAGGGTGGCGTGGACGCGGGCCGCAAGGCTGCAGCCGACTACGGCGCCAACCGCTACCACGGCCCGAAGGACGAGTTCGATGCGGCCACCTGGAAGCTGGACGGCACCGTCGAAGACCTGCAGCTGATGTACGGTGTCGGCAAGGAGCTGGCCGGTGGTGATCGTTGGCCGAACTGGTACGAAGGCAACCCGTTCAAGGCAGCCCGCGACGCGATGATGAAGGACAAGGCCCCGGCTGCGGCGAAGTAACGTCGAGCTTGCTCGACTGAGTACTGAAGCAAGCCAAGGCGGCGCCCGCAAGGGCGCCGCTTTTTTGTGTGTGATCGCGCCCTGCAGTTGTAGATGCCAACCTTGGTTGGCGCCGTGGTTCCATGCAGAGAGCATCCACGCATGGCGTGGATCTACTTGTAGTGCCGGCCGCTGGCCGGCAAACGATCGCTGTGTGGGCCTGCTGTTGGTAGCTGCCAACCTTGGTTGGCGCCATGGTTCCTCGCAGAGGGCCTCCACGCATGGCGTGGATCTACCGGTAGTGCCGGCCGCTGGCCGGCAATCACAGCGACGCGCACTGTCTGGACCTGCTGCCGGGGGGCGGCACCGCTCTTCGCAGGGACAGCCATCCACGCATGGCGTGGATCTACCGGCCGCTGTGCAGCCACGGCAGTGCCGGCCATCGGCCGGCACTACCCGCATTTCGCGCGCACAAAGAAAAACCCCGCTGCGCGAGCAGCGGGGTTTTGGGTGTAAACCCTGGCGATGACCTACTCTCGCATGGCTTGAGCCACACTACCATCGGCGCAGCTGCGTTTCACTTCCGAGTTCGGGATGGGATCGGGTGGTTCCACAGCGCTAATTTCACCAGGGAGACGGTTGCAGCAGCGCTTGCAGCGCCAGCTTCGCGATCTTGCCCTTGGGGCGGAAGGTACCCGGAAAATGCAGTGCCTTCACTTAATAAGAAAAACCCCGCTGCGCATGCAGCGGGGTTCTCGGGTATAAACCCTGGCGATGACCTACTCTCGCATGGCTTGAGCCACACTACCATCGGCGCAGCTGCGTTTCACTTCCGAGTTCGGGATGGGATCGGGTGGTTCCACAGCGCTAATTTCACCAGGGAGGCGGTTGGAGCGTCGCCATCCGATACAACTGGATAAGGCGCCTGCCTCTCGTAGTTCTTGTGACGTAGCGTGCACTTGGATGCTCTTACGACGTTGTCGTAAAGCCAAGGCAACTTGAGGTTATATGGTCAAGCCTCTCGGATCATTAGTATCAGTTAGCTCAATACATTGCTGTACTTACACACCTGACCTATCAACCACGTAGTCTACATGGTTCCTTCAGGGGGCTTGTGCCCCGGGAGATCTCATCTTGAGGCGCGCTTCCCGCTTAGATGCTTTCAGCGGTTATCGCTTCCGAACATAGCTACCCGGCAATGCCACTGGCGTGACAACCGGAACACCAGAGGTTCGTCCACTCCGGTCCTCTCGTACTAGGAGCAGCCCCTCTCAAATCTCCAACGCCCATGGCAGATAGGGACCGAACTGTCTCACGACGTTCTGAACCCAGCTCGCGTACCACTTTAAATGGCGAACAGCCATACCCTTGGGACCGACTACAGCCCCAGGATGTGATGAGCCGACATCGAGGTGCCAAACACCGCCGTCGATATGAACTCTTGGGCGGTATCAGCCTGTTATCCCCGGAGTACCTTTTATCCGTTGAGCGATGGCCCTTCCATACAGAACCACCGGATCACTAAGTCCTAGTTTCCTACCTGCTTGATCCGTCGATCTTGCAGTCAAGCACGCTTATGCCTTTGCACACAGTGCGCGATGTCCGACCGCGCTGAGCGTACCTTCGAGCTCCTCCGTTACTCTTTAGGAGGAGACCGCCCCAGTCAAACTACCCACCATACACGGTCCCCGACCCAGATAATGGGCCCAGGTTAGAACGTCAAGCACGACAGGGTGGTATTTCAAGGATGGCTCCACTGCAGCTAGCGCCACAGTTTCATAGCCTCCCACCTATCCTACACAGACGAACTCAACGTTCAGTGTAAAGCTATAGTAAAGGTTCACGGGGTCTTTCCGTCTTGCCACGGGAACGCTGCATCTTCACAGCGATTTCAATTTCACTGAGTCTCGGGTGGAGACAGCGCCGCTGTCGTTACGCCATTCGTGCAGGTCGGAACTTACCCGACAAGGAATTTCGCTACCTTAGGACCGTTATAGTTACGGCCGCCGTTTACTGGGGCTTCGATCAAGAGCTTCGCCTTGCGGCTGACCCCATCAATTAACCTTCCAGCACCGGGCAGGCGTCACACCCTATACGTCCACTTTCGTGTTTGCAGAGTGCTGTGTTTTTGATAAACAGTCGCAGCGGCCTGGTTACTGCGACCCTCTTCAGCTATAGCTCGCACGAGCCACCAAAAAGGGTGCACCTTCTCCCGAAGTTACGGTGCCATGTTGCCTAGTTCCTTCACCCGAGTTCTCTCAAGCGCCTGAGAATTCTCATCCTACCCACCTGTGTCGGTTTACGGTACGGTCTGCGTAAGCTGAAGCTTAGGAGCTTTTCCTGGAAGCGTGGTATCAGTGACTTCGCCTTAAAGGCTCGTCTCGGTGCTCGGTCTTAGAGGATCCCGGATTTGCCAAAGATCCAAACCTACCGCCTTTCCCCAGGACAACCAACGCCTGGTACACCTAACCTTCTCCGTCCCTCCATCGCACTTACGCGAGGTGCAGGAATATTAACCTGCTTCCCATCGACTACGACTTTCGTCCTCGCCTTAGGGGCCGACTCACCCTGCGCCGATTAACGTTGCGCAAGGAAACCTTGGGCTTTCGGCGTGCGGGTTTTTCACCCGCATTATCGTTACTCATGTCAGCATTCGCACTTCCGATACCTCCAGCAGACTTCTCAATCCACCTTCAACGGCTTACGGAACGCTCCTCTACCGCGCATAACAAAGTTATGCACCCCAAGCTTCGGTTCTGTGCTTAGCCCCGTTAAATCTTCCCCGCAGACCGACTCGACCAGTGAGCTATTACGCTTTCTTTAAAGGGTGGCTGCTTCTAAGCCAACCTCCTGGCTGTCTGTGCCTTTCCACATGGTTTTCCACTTAGCACAAAATTTGGGACCTTAGCTGTGGGTCTGGGTTGTTTCCCTTTTCACGACGGACGTTAGCACCCGCCGTGTGTCTCCCATACAGTCCGTCTCGGTATTCGGAGTTTGCAA